>CAWGWS010000001.1:0-56899 GCA_963826425.1 uncultured Cytophagales bacterium
GTCAAACTCCGGTGATCACTCTTCCCGATGATCCAGCTCTCGAATTACATCGACCATCGTACGAAACCGGTTGGCGTCGCCAATGAAGCTCAGGCCTGACATGATGAGGGCAAAGCCGCCCGTACTGACCCAAAACCACGGGTCTTCGCTGGCTTCTTTCATCTTTGAGCCGTGCAGTAAAACGGCTAAGCCGCTACCCAGTAGCATGGCCCCGCTGCCCCCGTACAGCCAGTATTTGGTCAGGAGTTTTTTCTCGCGTTTGGTTCTCATAGCGTTCGTATTTCAACACAAAACCAAAACAATCTTTTTCGGTTTGGAAAAAACAGTATATTCCATTCGTTTTCGAAGCTCAACCCCATTAATCCGTTAATCCTGCTCAGTATGCCCGAATTTACACTTGGTATCGAAGAAGAATTCCAGACCATAGACCCCGAAACCCGCGAACTCCGCTCGCACATGTCCAAGATCGTGGAAGGCGGCAAAATTGTGTTGCAGGAACGCGTAAAGGCCGAAATGCACCAGGCTGTGGTAGAAGTGGGTACCAATATCTGCCATAACATTGAGGAAGCCCGGCAGGAAGTGACTTACCTCCGCAAAGAAATTATTGAGCTGGCCAATAAGCAGGGATTACAGGTGGCAGCCGCCGGTACGCACCCCTTCTCCGACTGGCAGAGTCAGCTCATCACGACCGACGAACGCTACGACCGGCTTATTGACGAGATGCGCGATGTAGCCCGCTCCAATCTGATTTTTGGCCTGCACGTACACGTGGGCATACAGGACCGTAATGAAGGCATTCACATTATGAACGCCGTCCGCTATTTTCTGCCGCACATCTATGCCCTCTCTACCAGTTCTCCATTCTGGCGGGGGCGCAACACGGGCTTCAAATCGTACCGCTCCAAAGTATTCGACAAGTTTCCGCGTACGGGTATTCCCGACTTCTTCGCGTCGGCTTCTGAATACGACGAGTACATTAATCTGCTGGTCAAAACGAATTGCATCGACAACGGTAAAAAAATCTGGTGGGACATCCGGTTGCACCCCTTTTTCGACACCATCGAATTCCGCATCTGTGACATACCCATGCGGATTGACGAGACCATCTGTCTGGCGGCTATTATGCAGGCCCTGGTGGCCAAAATCTATAAACTGATGGTGGGAAATATGACGTTCAGGTCCTACCGACGTAACCTCATCAACGAAAACAAATGGCGGGCCGCCCGCGATGGTATTGGCGGTAAACTGATTGATTTTGGCAAACAGACCGAAGTGCCAACCCACGATTTAATCGTGGAACTGCTCGATTTTGTCGACGATGTGGTGGATGAACTAGGCAGCCGACATGAGTGCGATTACGCCCGCCAGATTCTGGCAATGGGTACCGGTGCCGACCGCCAATTGGCTGTATATGAGCAGACCGGCGATTTGAAGCAGGTGGTAGACTACATTGTGCAGGAAACTTCTTATGGCATTGGGTAGTTAGAAACAAGGCGACTGAAAGGTCGCTTTTTTTATAGAGAACTGCCGGACCATTATGAGGGCCGACGCGGTCTTCTTCCGTTTTGATTTCAAATTCGCTTATGTCTCTTTTGAAAATTGCCGTTCTTGATATGAATAACAATCATCCTAACGAAGGGATGCGTTGTATTTTACAGATTATCCGCTCCGTACAGGGAAACGACCACGCCGAATTAAGCTTTGACACGTTCAACGTGCGGGGCAACAATGAACTACCCGGCCTGGATTATGACGCTTATATTTCATCGGGCGGGCCGGGCAGTCCGCTGCCCACTACCGAAGCCTGGGAAGCCCCGTACTTTTCGCTCATCGATCAGTTGTTCGACTGGAATCAGCATAATGAGCGCAAGAAGCACGTATTTCTGATCTGCCATTCGTTTCAGCTGGTATCGCGGCACCTTGAACTGGGTAAACTGAGCAAGCGACGGTCTACCTCATTTGGAATTTTTCCGATGCATAAAACGGACGATGGCTGTACCGATCCGCTCTTCGGCGAGCTACCCGAGCCATTCTACGCTGTTGATTCGCGCGATTACCAATTGCTTGAGCCTGACCTGATGCGGATGGACGAAATGGGCGCTAGCATTTTGTGTCTGGAAAAAGTCAGACCGTACGTTGATTTACCCCGCGCCGTGATGGCCATTCGGTTCTCGCCCGAAATCATAGGTACGCAGTTTCACCCCGAAGCCGATGACGAAGGGATGCTCCGCCATTTTCTGACCGAAGCCAAACAAACGCAGATTGTTACCAACTTCGGCCAGGAGAAGTACGACGAAATGATGACGTATCTGCAGGATCCCGAAAAGGTTGGTTTGACGCAGTCGGTTGTGATCCCCGGCTTTCTCCGGCGGGCCATCGAGTCGCTTGCCCCCGCCGTACCGGCGTAGGGCGAAGCTTTTGCGGTGTCGATCGTATAACCTGCGGGGCAGCGCCCCGCGTCACTCTTCTTTATGATTCAATCAGCCCGTCACCTGTTCAACCAGACGTTCACCCCGGAGCGCTATCAGATTCTGCTTAACCAGATTGAGACCGATTTTCCGGGACAGCTTGGTTTCCGCGTTGCCGAAACGCCCGTGTTCGTCCCCAAAGTGCTGACCGATAAACTTCTGGAGGCCAGCAGCGATATCATCGACGTGATTACGCGCGATGATTTTCGGACCCTGACCGAAGCAGCCATTCCTGACGAACAGCGCGTACCTAATGAACGGGCTGACGGACGCGACTCGCACGCTAACTTTCTGGTTATTGACTTCGCCGTTTGCCGCGATGCCCAGGGTGAATTGACACCCCAACTGATTGAAATGCAGGGGTTTCCGTCGCTGAACGGATTTCAGCCGTACCTGGCCAGCCAGTTTCGGGCGCATTATCCTATCCCGGATCACCTGTCATACCTGTTCACGGTGGGGACGGAAGAGGAGTATAACGAGGCTATGCGCAGCCTGATTGTAGGCGATGCCGATCCTGATGAGGTGATTCTGCTGGAGTTGTTTCCCGAGGAGCAGAAGACCCGTATCGACTTTTCGCTCACCGAAAAAATGCTTGGCATCAGCACCGTGAACCTGACTGACGTTCGTAAGGAAGGCCGGAATTTGTTTTACGAAAAAGACGGTCAGCGGCAGCGAATCCGGCGTATCTACAACAGGATTATCCTCGACGATCTGCGCAACTTCCCCGATCTGCAAACCGACTTTACCCTGACCGACGATGTGGACGTAGAATGGGTAGGGCACCCGAACTGGTTTTTTCGGATCAGCAAATATGCCCTGCCGTTACTCAAAAGTCCTTACGTTCCCGTTAGCCACCGCCTGTCAGAATTAACCCGGATTCCTGACGATCTGGACGAGTACGTGCTTAAGCCGCTGTTCTCTTTTGCGGGTAGTGGCGTCAATATCCACGTAACGCAGGCCGATATCGACGCCATTCCCGACGGAGAGCGCAGTGGCTATCTGCTCCAGAAAAAGGTACAGTACGAACCCGTTATCGAATCGCCGGACGGACTGGTAAAGTGCGAAATTCGCATGATGTTTATTTGGCCCGACAACGACCAGCGACCAACGCTTATCACGAATCTGGCCCGGTTGAGCCGGGGCGAGATGATCGGCGTTAACTTCAACAAAGACAAAGACTGGGTTGGTGGCAGCGTAGGGTTCTTCGAGAAATAAGTTTTTCAATTCAGCCCAGAAGCAACGAAAAGCGGATAGAGTGCACAGCGTTGCTCTCGTTCACTTCGGCTCGCCTTTCTCGGTGTAATCTCCTTCTCTCCGTACTGAAAGATATGCAGGCAGAACAAGCCATTTTCAATTTGACCGGCAAGGTTGCCCTAATCACCGGAGCCAGTAAAGGCATTGGCGAAGACATAGCCCGGCTGTTTGCCCGCTTCGGGGCCAAGGTCGTGGTCAGCAGCCGCAAGCAGGACGCCTGCGACGCTTTAGCCAATGACATTAAAGACCAGGGGGGCGACGCGACGGGTATTGCCGCTCACGTGGGCGACATGGACCAGCTAACCCGGCTGGTTGAGCAGACCGTTGCCGTGTATGGTGGCGTTGATATTCTGGTTAATAATGCGGCATCGAACCCCGTCTTTGGCCCCTCGCTCGACTGCGACGGTGCGGCCTTCGACAAGATTATGCAGGCCAACGTAAAGGCCCCGTTTGAATTAAGCAAACTGTGCTTCCCCAGCATGAAAGCGCGGGGTGGGGGTAGTATTATCATGATGAGCAGCATTGCCGGCCATACTCCCGACCCCGGTCTGGGCATGTACAGCGTAAGCAAAGCGAGTTTGAACATGCTCACCAAGGTCCTGGCTAAGGAGTGGGGCCCGGATGGTATCCGGGTTAACGCAATCTGCCCTGGTTTGATTAAAACCAAGTTCAGCCAGGCCCTGTGGCAGGACGAAAAAACGCTCGATCATTTTACCAAGCGTCTGCCCATCGCCCGCATGGGTACCACCGATGAGATCAGCCCCTTAGCCCTGTTTCTGGCGTCTAATGCATCGTCATATAGCACGGGTGGTCTGTTCTACGCCGATGGCGGTACGGTTATCTAAGTCAGTTGACAACCATCGGCCACTCGATTGGGTTACAGACGAAATGATTATCGTGCACAGACCGACTGTACGACCATTAGGACGACTAACCCATGATACCGCTCAACAAACGTGAAGTCTGGCTACGGGGACCACTGCCGCGCATACCGGCTTTATTGCAGCCTGTTGCTCACGCCTTACTGCAGGCCCGCGAAGAGGTGAACGGGCTGATGCTCGGCTTTCCCGATGAGTTACTACGCGAACGGCTGACGCCCAGAAATGAAACCCAGCCGGTTGCGTCGGCTGGGTTTCATCTGCAGCATCTCTCGGGGGTGCTGGATCGGATGTGTACCTACGCGCGGGGCGAATCACTCACCTCGACTCAGTTCAATGACCTCTCTATGGAAGGCCAGCCTGTAGGGTCCTTCCTGACCACAACGGAACTGGTGCGCCGGTTTAGCGAACAGGTTGACCGGACGCTGGAGCAGCTGAAAAACACTGATCCCCAAACGCTGACCGAGTTGCGCCGGGTGGGGCGGGCGGAGTTGCCCACTACAGTTATAGGGTTGTATGTTCATGCTGCTGAACATACCATGCGGCATGTAGGGCAGCTTTCTGTTACGGTGCGGCTACTGAAATAGTCACAACTTTTCCAGTAGCCCGCCGTCTACTACCAGGGTAGTACCGTTGATGAACCGGGCTTCATCGGAGGCCAAATAGCAGATGGCCGATGCCAGGTCTTCGGGTGCACCCACGTTTTTCCTGTCAACTTTCTCGGTTCCGTTTTTCACGTTGGGATTGCCCCACAGCATGGGTGTGTCGACGGAGCCGGGAGCTACGCAGTTGATGCGGACTTTTGAGCGGGGATACTCCTGCGATACGCCCCGGGTAAATGCCTCCATACCGCCCTTACTGGTGGCATAAGGCACTACATTGGGCGTGGTTTCATGGGCGTGAACCGAACTGACATTGACAATGGCTCCGCCTTTGATATGCGGGATGCAGAATTTACAGAACAGGAACACAGACCGCAGGTTGGTATTAATAACCTGGTCCCAGTCGGCAAGCGATAACTCGGTGATTGGCGAGAAGGTCATCATAGCCGCGTTGTTCACCAGCACGTCAACGCGACCCCAGGTATCAATGGTGTACTGAACGGCGGTTTCTACGGCGACAGGGTCTGAGATGTCGGTTTTGATAAATATGGCGTCTCCCCCGCTTTTTTTGATGGTGCTGACCACATCGGCGCCGTCTTTTTCATCCCGGCCAATCACGACGATGCAGCCACCTTCGGCTCCCATCCGCTCAGCCGTAGCCTGACCAATACCCGACGTTGCGCCGGTAACTATGCATATTTTATCCGTAAACCGCATAAATTCAGATTGTTTGGTATTTAACCGAGTACGGAAAGAAAGGGTTTTAATACCAAACGGTCCGTCGTCACGGAAAGAGAGGTCAAGACAGAGAAAACAGAGGAGACTCCGTAATTCTAGGCTGAACCTCTTTCCGTGGCGACGGACCTCTGGGTGTCAGAAAAACCTCTACTGCACTGCCAGGACTTTAAACTCGGTTCGTCGGTTTTGCTGGTGTTCGGCTTCGGCGCATTCAATCCCGTCGGTGCAGCCGTTAATAATCTCGGTTTCGCCGTAGCCGTGCGCCGTTAACCGACCGGCGGTAATACCCCGCGAGACGAGATAATCCATGGCGGCCCGGGCGCGGTTTTCAGACAGCCGCATGTTGTATGTATCCGTAGCGCGGGCGTCGGTGTGCGAGCGCAGTTCAATCTGCATCTGTGGGTACTCTTTCAGGATTGCCAGAACGTGATCGAGTTCGCGGGCCGCGTCGGGGCGGATAAAGAACTTGTTCAGGTCATAGTAAATGTTCTTGAGTTGAAACACATCACCCACCCCATACAGGCCGAGCGAATCGGTAATAACACCCTGTTTGCGCTTCGTCCTGGCGTACTGCGATTTCTTGGTAGCGTACCGGTCTTTCTGCGCCGTGATGGTATAGGGCGAATTTGGCTTGGTGTTAAACTCGTAGCCGCCATCCGGTCCCGTCACAACGGTCTGCTCAGAGCGGTCTTTGTCGTTACGCAGCGTCACCTTCACGCCCGATGCCGGTTTCTGATTCACTTCAGTTTTGACCACACCCTTCACAATCGTATTCTCTGACCGTTCGAGGTAAATCTTGATATCAAGTTCGGGCGAGCGCGACTGGGTAAGCGTGGAGTAACGAACGCTGTTCAGGGCGTATCCTTCTTTAATTGCCTTAAACTCATACTCGGTATTGGTGTCAATGCACAGATCGGTGCGTCCCTGCGTGTTGGTCACGCGCAGTTCCTGGTTAACGCCATCGCGCAGAATACGCACGTCAGCACTTTCGAGGGCGGTCCCGGTTTTAGCGTCAAATACCAGGATATTCAGTTGCTTGCAGGTCCGGCGGAACGCGTAGATATCGTCGTCGCTGACCCCTTTCTTGCGGTTGCTGCTGAAATAGCCATTCGTACGCCCTCTATCGGTAATGATACCAAAATCGTCTTTGTCGGAGTTGATGGGTGCCCCCGCGTTCTCAACACCTTTGTACGCCACGCCATCGCGGAGTTCAGCGTAAAACACGTCCAGACCGCCCAGTCCTTCATGACCGTCCGACGAGAAATACAGATTACCGGCTTCGTCGGCAAAGGGGAACATTTCGTTACCCTCGGTATTGATTTCGCGGCCCATGTTTACCGGCGTACCCCACTGCCCGTTGTTGTATTCTACTACGTAAACGTCCGTACCGCCGTAGCCACCGGGCATGTCCGATACAAAATACATCCGGCTGTTGTCGGGCGAGAAAGCCGGGTGCCCCACCGAATATTCGCTGCTGTTGAAGGGCAGGTCTGTCTGGCTAACCCACTTGCCGTTTTTGTTGACTGCCGAGTAGAGTTTGAGTTTCCGAACCCCGTCTGAGCTTTTACCGCTTTTGCCTTTGCTGCCGTTGTTGCGGGTAAAGACAATGAAATTCTGATCTTTCGAGAACGTCATTGGCCCTTCGTGATACTTGGTATTGAGCGTTTTACTGAATATTTCGGCTCGCGTCAGTTTCTGCGGCTCTACAGTAGTTTCGGTGGCTGGTTTACTGTTCGTACTGCCGCCCAGTACGGCAGTGCCGGCCGTGCGGGTCAGCATGGAGCCGGGTACGCGCAGCTGGGTGGTATCGGGGTGTAAATACAAATCAAGAAAGGGTGTCTGATTCCAGTTGAACACCCGCTTAATGGCGCCTGATTCGTCGCGGGCCGATACAAACGCCAGCCCGCCTTTGTAGTACATAGGGCTGAAGTCAGCCTGCCGTGAGTTGATAGGAAGGTCATAAAGCCGGTACGACGAAGAATCCTGGTAGAAGCGGTTCATGTCCATGTAGGAGACCGTAAACCGGCGTCCACGCAGGTCTTCTTTCTGCTTCTCACCGTACTGACTGTATAGCTTTTGCGACTCGCGGTACTTGCCATTACTGGCCAGAGACTGCGCGTAATAAAGGTAGATTTCGCTGTCTAAGTCGTTGTAAGCTTTCACCAGCTCGGCGTAAACACGCTCGGCATTGCGCGTATCCTGAAGTTTACGGTAGCTATACCCTAATTTGGTGAGAGCATCGCGGGTGTCGGCGGGGTCTTTTTTCTTATCAGCCCGCAAAAAATCTTCATAGTCCCGGATGGCACTGACATAGCTGAAGTTCTCAAACTGCCGGTTAGCCGATCGTAGTTTGGCACTCTGCGCCTGTGTCTTCAGAGACCAAAACGTTAGGATGGCGAGGAATAAAACCCGTACAAATCGGTTCATGAGTATGGTATTGAATGATAAAATTGGGCCTTACGCTGTTTCTATCAAAATAGATGCCAAAAATTAAAATGGTTTCCGTTTGTTCGCATCAACAGGCTCCTTAGTACGGTATGTTCCCGAATGAATCAGTAATGGGAACACGAATTGCAGACAAGTAACCAACTCAAGGGAAACTTATTTATTTCTCATAAATCGGGGATTGAATTTCTGATTTATGAGGAGAGAGGCTTCCCAGAAGACCCGTGTTTTGTATGACGTTGTAGTAAAATCGGGGGCCCACGCCCTTTCCTGCTAACTGCTCACAGATAACTATTTCAATGAAAATGCGCTCGCAGGATTGGTTTGGCCGCACCGGAAAAGACGGCTTTATTTACCGCGCCTGGATGAAAAATCAGGGGTTTCCGCACCACGAATTCGAAGGGAAACCCGTTATCGGTATTTGCAACACGTGGTCGGAACTGACGCCCTGCAACGCGCACTTCCGCGAACTGGCCGAAGCCATCAAGCGGGGCGTCTGGGAAGCGGGCGGCTTTCCGTTGGAGTTTCCGGTCATGTCGCTGGGCGAATGTCAGATTAAACCGACCGCCATGCTGTTCCGTAACCTGGCCAGTATGGACGTTGAAGAAAGCATCCGGGGTAACTCCATCGACGCCGTAATACTGATGTGCGGCTGCGACAAAACCACGCCCTCACTCGTCATGGGGGCGGCTTCGGTCGATATTCCAACGCTGGTGGTATCGGGCGGGCCGATGCTGGCAGGGCGGTTTCATGGTAAGAAAATTGGAACGAGCGATCTGTGGCGGTTTGCCGAAGCCTTCAAGATGGGCCAGATGAGTCAGGCCGAGTTCACCGCAGCCGAAGCGAGTATGGCCCGTAGCCCCGGCCACTGCGCGGTAATGGGTACCGCCAGTACCATGGCCGCTATGGTCGAGTCGCTGGGACTGGCTCTGCCCGACAACGCCACGATTCCGGCTGCCGACTCGCGCCGGAAGGTGCTGGCCCACCTCAGCGGTATGCGGGCGGTTGAGCTGGCCAAACAAAACATTACGCCTTCGCAGATTCTGACCCGGCAGGCATTCGAGAATGCCATCGTGGTCAATGCCGCGCTGGGGGGGTCTACCAATTTTATTTTGCACCTGCTGGCCATTGCCGGGCGCGTAGGCGTGGAACTAACCGTCGATGATTTCGACCGGCTGTCGGCTAAAATTCCGCTGCTGGCTAACCTGCAGCCCTCCGGCGAACATTTCGTGGAAGATTTGTTTTACGCGGGTGGCTTGCCCGCCATTATCCGTGAACTGCGCCCCTTCCTGCACAACGACGCCCTGACCATTAATGGCAACACCATTGGTGAGAACTGCGCCGAAGCTCAGTGCTACGACCCGGACGTGATTGCGTCAATCGAAAAGCCATTCAAACCAGAATCCGGCATTGCGGTCCTGCGGGGCAACCTCTGCCTCAATGGTGCCGTAATCAAACCATCAGCAGCCTCGCCCCACCTGATGCAGCACACAGGCCGGGCGGTGGTGTTTGAGGATATCGACGATTACAAAGCCCGCATTGACGATCCTGATCTGGACGTTGACCCCAGCTGCGTGCTTGTGCTGAAAAATGTAGGGCCGCGTGGCTACCCCGGCATGCCCGAAGTGGGTAATATGCAGCTGCCGGCCAAAGTGCTGGCGCAGGGCGTGCATGACATGGTGCGCATTTCGGACGGGCGTATGAGCGGCACGGGCTTCGGCACGGTGGTGTTGCACGTCTCGCCCGAATCGGCGGTGGGCGGTACCCTCGCGCTGGTGCAGAATGGCGATCTGATTACCCTCGACGTGGACAACCGCAGCCTGCATCTGCACGTTTCAGACCAGGAACTGGCCGGCCGACTGGCCCTTTTCTCGCCCGTCAATCTGGGGTACGACCGGGGCTACGTGAACCTGTACATCCGCCACGTTACACAGGCGCACGAAGGGGCGGACTTTGATTTTTTACGGGGCGGCTCCGGTAGCGAGGTCCGGCGGGATTCGCACTGACAGCGAGTATCAGTACCAGAGGGCTAACTTTGCTCAAGCTGATTGTTACTATCCAGACAAAGCGCTTGTAACCAGTATGTTCAATCCTATACAACTCCTTGGCGGCTGTGTGCTTTTTTTGATAAGTGCCGGCTCGCTCCCGGCGCAGGTACCCCGGCTCACGCTGATACCAGTAGCCGAAGGACTAGGGCGACCAACCAGTATGGTTGTAGCCGGACCGAACGAGTTTTTGGTTGGGCAGACAAACGGTCAGATTAGGCTGATCCGCAATGGCGTAGTCCAGACTACGCCGTTTCTGGACATCAGCGCCCTCATTCGCAACCCCACCTGGGAAGGTATCTTTGGAATAGCCCTGCACCCGGATTATGCCACCAATGGCTACCTGTACATACACTACGCCAATGAAACTCAGGCATCGGTCATCAGTCGCTACAAACGCAGTGTGACCAGTCCGGACCGGGCCGATCCGGCTTCGGAAGTGGTGCTGATGACCATTCCGTATCCGGCGGGGGGGCACCGCTCGGGCCACCTGGCCTTTGGTGCTGATGGCTATCTGTACATCACCACTGGCGATTCATCGTCCGGTGCGAGGGGGGCGGTTAGCGAGGCCGACCGGCAGGCGCAGTTGCTGGCCCAGAATATGCAGGACCTGCACGGCAAAATGCTTTGCATTGATGTCAATCGGGGCCAGCCCTACGCCATTCCGCCTACCAACCCGTACGCTGGCTCTGCTGACGGAATACCGGATGAAATCATAGCATCTGGTTTGCGCAATCCATGGAAGTGGAGTTTCGACCGGCAGACCCACGACCTGTGGCTGGCCGATGTTGGCCAGGATGGCTGGGAAGAACTAAACGTGACAGCAGCTACACCAATTACTCCGCCAAACTACGGCTGGCCCTGTTACGAAGGAACCCATCCGTACGCGCCTGTCTGCCCAACGCTGACGGCCCACCACTCGCCACTTATTGAATATGCAGGCTATGACCATAATGGCAGACAGCCGGTATCGATAACGGGTGGTTTCGTCTACAGAGGCAGCGCCAGCCCCGACCTGCAGGGCTGGTACGTCTACGGCGACTACGTAACCGGAACGTATTGGACGCTGAAGCGAAGTGCCGGCGGAACAATTACTAATTTGCTACAGCCCATATCGATCCCAACCGCGCCAATATCGTTTGGTGAAGGCCCGGATGGAGAACTATACGTACTCTCTTTCGACGGTAAACTGTATCGGCTCGGCACGCTGACACTGGCCAGTAGCCAAAGTGGAAACTGGACTGATCCAGCTACCTGGACTTGTGGGTGCGTACCGACAGGAAGCGACAGGCCGACAGTCAACCTGACGCACACTATCACGGTGTCGCAGCCGGTATCAGTCCAGTCAATTCTGCTCAAGGGGAAAGTAATGCTTACCTCCGGCGGAGTAATAACGTTTTAACTTGTGGTGCATCATGCATACGTTCGAGAACCAAACCGCCATCATCACCGGAGCCGGAACCGGTATCGGCTTCGCTCTGGCGCAGGCCCTCGCGCAGCAGGGGGCGAATGTGCTGCTCAACGATTTTGACGAAAGCCTGGCCCAACGGGCCGCCGAAACAATTCAACAGGCGGGGGGGCGTTGCTTGGCCTGCCCCGGCGACGCGTCAAGCGTGCCGTTTGTGCAACAGCTGGTCGATAGGGCGGTTGAGGTATTCGGGCGGGTCGACGTAGTGATTGCCAACGCGGGCATTACGGTTTTCGGGGATTTGTTCACAACCACACCCGCTGCGTTCGAAACCATTGTAAACCTGAACCTGCGGGGCAGTTTTTTTCTGGCGCAGGCAGCAGCCCGGCAAATGCGGGCGCAGGGCCGGGGGGGCAGTATTCTTTTTATGTCGTCGGTGGTGGGGCATCTGGCGCACCCGGGCCTGCCGGTCTATAGCATGACCAAGGCGGGGCTCGAAATGCTGGCGCGGCAACTGGTCATTGATCTGTCGCCCCTGGGCATTACGGTCAACGCCATTGCGCCCGGCGCCACCCTCACCGAACGTACCCTCGATGATCCGGAATATATTCCAGTCTGGTCACGCATTACCCCGATGGGGCGCCCGGCCAACGTGGCCGATATTGTGAACGCGGCCCTCTTCCTGATGGCACCCGCATCGCGCCATATCACAGGGCAGAGCCTGGTCGTAGACGGCGGCTGGACCAGCGTGGGCGTACCCCCCGTCTGATTTATTTCCGGCCCAGCGTAATCAGCACTACACCCGCAAGCGCAACGAGTGCCCCAATGAGCGACTGACTTGAGAAAACTTCGCCGGCAAACATAACGCCGAGCATCATAGCCACTACCGGATTTACGAAGGCGTAGGTAGCCAGTAGTTGCGGGGGCGCGTTACGGGCCAGCCAGGCGTAGGACGAAAAGCCGATGATGCTGCCGAAAATGACCAGATACGTCATCGCACCAATGGCCCTGGGGGGCGCATCCAGAATGCTCCAGGGCGTAACCGGTTCGGTAAACAGGCTGATAAGCAGGAGCACTACCCCGCCCACCAGCATCTGAATGCCCGTTGACATAGTCCCTACTTTAGGCAGCGTGACGCGTGGAGCCAGTAGTGTACCAACGGCCCACGCAAAGTTGCCAAACGTAACCAGCCCCGCACCAACCAGGTTTTTGTGCAACCCGTTTTCGGTTTGCATCTTATCAGGTTTAATCAGGAAATAAATTCCAATCAGTCCTACCACCAGTCCCGCCAGCGCCAGATTACTCGGTCGTTTTTTGGCGAAGGAAGCCCAGTTAAGCGTGAGCAAAAACACCGGTAGTAGCCCGCCCAGTAAGGCCGCTACGCCCGTTGGAATATACTGCAACGCCACGGTCAGGCAACCGTTGGCCACCGTCAGCAGAAGAACACCGACAATGGCTGCCGACCGCCACTCCAGGCGGGTAGCGCGGGGCGTTCCTGTCAGTCGGGCGTAGCCGTAGAGCAACGCCCCGGCAATAATGTACCGCATAGATGCCATGTATAAGGGCGGCATCCGCTCGGTCATGAAGTGGATAAAGAGATACGTTGATCCCCACAGGAAGTAGACCGATAAAAGAGCCGACCAGAGCGTAGTACGGTTGGGAGCGGGGGCAACGGAGACGGGAACGGTAACTTGCATAGAATGAGCAGACTAATGCCGGCGTAACATCACAAAGTTGGATTTTTCTCCGTTGATAAGCCAGTTTTTTAGTACTATCTATGATTGATTATGAAGAATCTGGACAAAATTTCATTTAGCAGGTTCAAATTCCTCGTCTGGTTGCCGATAGGTTCTCTTCCGGGCTCAACGCTATTTCTTATTCCCTTATATAAAGCGATGAATTGGGGAGTCAGGTTAATTTAACGTCAATCTTTTCATATTTACCGCGCCAGTGTTTCCAGCGTTTGTGCGACCACAGCCAGTCGGATGGGTGTTGCTGTATCGTGATCTCAAGGGCGTCGCGGTATCGGTTCAGAATTGTGCCTTCGGGCAGGGCGGTGTAGGGCGGTTCGCCAATGTTGGTAAATGTAACTTCATAATATCCACGCTTTACCCGAACCAGTTCGGTGTAAAAAACGGGCAGGTTGCGGCTGCGGGCCAGCCGTTCGGTGCCGGGATAAAACGGCGTGTCCTGGTGCAGAAAAGTAGTCCAGAAGGCCTTCTCGGGTACGTCGGGTACCTGATCGGCTACCAGTGCAATAATGCGTGGGATGTGCTTGCGGGCTACCATCTGCCGGGGCAGCATATGCATAGGCGTAGGAACGGCCCCAAAGCTAGACCGGATATACCGCATCATCTTCTCGAAAAACGGACTCGACAAGGGCTTGTAAATGCTATCGACCGGCATGTTGTTCAGTACCGACGCCGACGGAATCCACTCCCAGTTACCCGTGTGCGAAGCCATACCGATGACCGTTTGCCCGGCTTGCAAATGACTCTGCACCAGATGCGCATTGGTGAACCGGACGCGCTGGCGCAGTTCGGCGGGTGTGAGATTGGGCATTTTCAGGGTCTCGACAATCAGATCGGTAAGGTTGCGGTAAAACCCCTGGGCAATCTGATTGATTTCGGCCGTTGTTTTCCCGGGGAAGGACAGCCGCAGGTTATTCAGTACCACGCTGCGTCGATAGCGTATGACGTGCGAAAGTAAAAAATACAGGACATCGGCAATGCCATACAGCAGCCAGAAGGGAGAACGCGACAGAAGGCGAAAAAGGAACATGTAATGGGTAACGGAACCGCACCGGCAGACCTGCTGTGCGGTTTCCTCATAAAATCATTAAAAAACGCTCGAAGCCGTGGCAGGTATTGATTTTTTCCTTTACTTGACCATACTTACGATAGATTGTATTGGAAAAAGACCTGGTTCAGCCTGCCTCTGGTGAGTTGCTTGTTGATTTGCACTACCTGCCCTGTCTGGATTATATGGCGGGGCTTGTACAAATGAGTGGCGTGAAAATTGAAGCCCATGAGCAGTATCAGAAGCAAAGTTACAGAAATCGGTGCTATGTGCTGACGGCGAACAAGATTGATGCACTGACGGTACCCGTACAGCACGGTACCCGGCACCAGCCCATCCGCGATCTGCGCATTGACAATGAGCAACCCTGGCAAAATCATCATTGGCGTACCATTCAGGCAGGCTATGGAAAAGCCCCTTTTTTTGAGTATTACGCCCCTGATTTTGAAACGATTCTCAAGAAAAACCAGTCCTTTCTGTTTGACCTGAATCTTGAATTGCTGACACTTTGTCTTAAACTACTGGGGGTAAGCACCCCCCTAAACCTGACAGAATGCTATGAAAAGACCCCCCCACCCGGCCTATTTGACGCCCGGTCCCGTATAAATCCCCGTAGTGGCTCCGCAAAGCATCTATTCTACCACCCACAGCCGTATATGCAGAACTTTGGTCAGAATTTTGTACCTAACCTGAGCATCATCGACCTCTTATTTTGCCAGGGACCAGCCGCTCGTCAATACCTTATCTGATTGTTCGTTAAACAGATAAGCAGTGAATCAATCGAACAGTCAGTCAACCAACTAACCCGCCTTTCCCTGGCGAACAAATCCTTAAAACTCTTCGTTAAATTCGTAACCGGCTTACCCGAAGAGAACCAAATCGAATGGAAGCAAAATTTTCAAATCGCGTTAAGGAAGTGATCTCGCTCAGCCGCGAAGAAGCCTTACGCTTAGGACATGATTACATTGGTACCGAACACCTGATATTAGGTATGATTCGCGAAGGCGAAGGCGTAGCCATCGGGCTGCTGAAGAAATTCGGCGTGTCGCTCGATGAACTCCGCGTCACTATTGAGCAGGCAACCCGAGGAACGGCCACCAACAACGTGAAGAATCTGGCTAATATTCCGCTGACCCGTCAGTCGGAGAAAACGCTGAAAATCACGTACCTGGAGGCCAAGATATTCAAAAGCCCGCTTATCGGTACCGAACATCTTTTACTCTCGATTCTGCGCGATGAAGACAACGTCGGCACGCAGATCCTGAACAAGTTCAACGTTAACTACGAAGTCATCAAAGAAATGCTGGAATATCAATCCTCGGGAAGCCGTCCGGTGATGGGTCCCGAAACCGACGATGATGACAACGATCGGGGTATGTTTGGGGGTGGCAGCGGCAGTCAGAGCAAGGACAAAGGCTCCGAAAAATCGCGGACGCCGGTACTTGATAACTTTGGCCGTGACCTCACCAAATTCGCCGAGATCGGCAAGCTTGACCCCATCGTTGGTCGCGAGAAAGAAATTGAACGGGTGGCCCAGATCCTGAGCCGCCGGAAGAAAAACAATCCGATTCTGATTGGTGAGCCGGGCGTTGGCAAAACGGCTATCGCCGAAGGGCTGGCCCTGCGCATTGTGCAGAAGAAGGTGTCGCGGGTGCTGTTTGGCAAACGTGTCGTCACGCTCGATCTGGCGTCGCTGGTAGCCGGTACCAAGTACCGGGGTCAGTTTGAGGAGCGCATGAAGGCCGTGATGAACGAGCTGGAAAAATCGCCCGAGGTCATTCTGTTTATCGACGAGCTACACACCATCGTGGGAGCAGGCGGAGCATCGGGTTCGCTCGATGCGTCGAACATGTTCAAGCCTGCCCTGGCCCGTGGCGACATTCAATGCATTGGTGCCACTACGCTGGACGAGTACCGGCAGTACATCGAGAAAGATGGCGCGCTGGCCCGCCGGTTCCAGATGGTTATGGTCGATGCTACGTCGATTGACGAAACCATTGAAATCCTGACCAATATCAAGGATAAGTACGAAGAGCACCACCACGTCAACTACACGCCGGAAGCAATTGAAGCCGCTGTGAAGCTGTCGGAGCGGTACATCTCAGACCGGTTCCTGCCCGATAAAGCCATTGACGTCATGGACGAAGTGGGTGCGCGGGTGCACATCTCGAACATTACGGTGCCAGAAGATATTCTGACGCTGGAAGAGCAGATCGAGAATATTAAAAAAGAGAAGAACCAGGTTGTCAAGAGCCAGAAGTACGAAGAAGCGGCCCAACTCCGCGACAAGGAAAAGCGGCTTATTGATCAGCTTGACCGGGCAAAACAAGCCTGGGAAGAAGATACCAAGAAGCGTCGTTATACGGTAACGGAAGAAAGCGTGGCCGAAGTAGTAGCCATGATGACGGGTATTCCGGTAACGAGTGTCTCGAACGATGAAGGTAAGAAGCTCATTAACATGGGCGACGAACTGAAGGGTAAAGTTATTGGGCAGCAGTCAGCCATCGACAAGCTGGTGAAAGCCATTCAGCGGACCCGGGTCGGTCTGAAAGACCCCAAGAAGCCTATTGGTTCGTTTATCTTCCTGGGCCCTACGGGGGTGGGTAAAACCGAACTGGCCAAGGTGCTGGCTACCTATCTCTTCGACAAGGACGACGCCCTGGTGCGGATTGACATGTCAGAATACATGGAGAAGTTCAGCGTCAGCCGGCTGGTAGGGGCCCCTCCGGGCTACGTCGGTTACGAAGAAGGCGGTCAGTTGACCGAGAAGATTCGCCGGAAGCCCTACAGCGTTGTGCTGCTGGACGAGATTGAGAAAGCTCACCCCGACGTGTTCAACATCCTGTTACAGGTGCTGGACGACGGTATCCTGACCGATGGTCTGGGTCGCCGGGTGGATTTCCGCAACACGATCATCATCATGACGTCCAACATTGGGGTGCGTGATCTGAAAGACTTCGGTGCCGGTATCGGTTTCGCGACCAAGAAGAGCGAGAGCCAGGACGAGCTGATGAAGAGTACCATCCAGAGTGCGTTGCGTAAAGCGTTCTCGCCGGAATTCCTCAATCGTCTTGACGATGTGATTGTGTTTAACTCGCTGTTGCGCGAAGACATTCACAAGATCATTGACCTGATGCTGAACAAGCTGCTGGGTCGCGTCACGAGTCTGGGCTACCGCGTTGAACTCACTGAGAAGGCAAAGGATTTTCTGGCCGAGAAGGGCTACGATCCCCAGTACGGGGCCCGTCCGCTAAGCCGGGCTATTCAGCGGTATCTCGAAGATCCCGTTGCGGAGGAAATCCTGAAGGGCGAACTCAAAGACGGCGATGTGATTGAGGCCGACTACAGTGGTGAAGGCGACTTGCTGAGCATTACCGTTAGGAAGCCCGAGTCAGTCGTCGACGAGAAATAGATTCTTAATCAAGTATAGAAAAAGCCGGGCGGAAACGTTCGGCTTTTTCATTCTTAAGCTTCCCCGCTATGCCAGCCATTCGCGATATTACTGCGTACCTTGAAACGATTGCCCCCCTCGCTTATCAGGAATCATACGATAATGCCGGGCTGATTGTGGGCGATCCTGCCGCCAGCATAACCGGCGTATTAGTCTCGCTTGACACGACTGAAGCCGTTGTGGATGAAGCCCTGGCGCGGGGGTGTAACCTCATTGTGGCGCATCACCCCATTGTGTTTCGCGGATTGAAAAAGCTGAATGGTACCAATTACGTGGAACGAACGGTCATCAAAGCCATTAAAAATGAGGTAGCTATTTACGCCATCCACACCAATTTAGATAACGTGGCCGGGGGCGTCAGCTTTAAAATTGCGGAGAGACTGGGACTGCAGAATAAGCGTATCCTCTCGCCCAAAGCGCAGCTGTTGAGCAAACTCGCGGTGTTTGTGCCTGCTGACAACCTGCCCGCTGTGCTGATGGCGATTTGGGAGGCCGGAGCCGGGCGCATCGATACCTATGATAACTGCTCGTTTCGGGTGGGTGGCACGGGCACGTTTCGGCCTCTGAATGGGTCCAATCCGGTTGTGGGCAGTGTGGGGACGAACGAAACCGTGCAGGAGCAGCGACTCGAGGTGTTATTGCCCGCGCATCTGGAACGCACGGTGGTGGCCGCCATGACAGCCGCGCACCCATACGAAGTACCGGCCTATGATCTTTATCCACTTCACAATACCAATCAGACCGTAGGAAGCGGGGCCGTGGGCGATTTGCCGGAGCCGATGAGCGGACAGGCGTGGCTCAGCTACCTCAAAGAGCGGATGAACCTGAACGTTGTGCGCTACACCGCGCTGCCCGGCCGGCCCATAAAGCGGGTAGCGGTTTGTGGCGGCTCGGGCAGTTTTCTACTCTCCGACGCCATTCGGGCCGGGGCCGATGCGTTCGTGACGGCCGATTTTAAATACCATGAATTCTTCGATGCGGAAAATCGATTAACTATCTGTGACATTGGTCATTACGAGAGCGAGGTATGCACCAAAGAACTGATTGGCGGATTTTTGGCGGATAAATTCCTTAACTTTGCGGTTATTTTATCAGAAACGGATACCAACCCGGTTCGGTATTTCACATAGCACTAACTTTATTCCGAATGGAACTGACGATTGCGCAAAAATTAGACGCTCTTCACGAACTGCAATCCCTTGATTCTCAACTCGACGAACTGGTAAAAATTCGCGGTGGTCTGCCCGAAGAGGTGCGCGATCTGGAGGACGATATTGCCGGTTTTGAAACCCGCATCGGCAAGTTTCAGGCTGAAATCAAAACGCTGGACGAGGAAATTGACCGGAACCGTACCACTAAAAAAGACGCTGACAAGCTGATTGCCAAGTACAAAGATCAGCAGATGAACGTCCGTAACAACCGCGAGTTCGACGCCATAACGAAAGAAACGGAGTTGCAGTCGCTGGAAATTGAACTGGCAGATAAGAAAATTGGCGAAGCTCAGTTTCGGGTCCGGGGTAAGGAAGAAGAGATCAAAACGACCCAGGCCGCTCTGGATGAGCGTAAAGAAGATTTGAAAGCCAAGAAAGGCGAACTGGATCAGATTACGGCGGAGAGTCAGGAAGAAGAAAAAGATATCCTGAAGAAGCGCGATAAACAGGCTAACACCATTGAGCCACGCCTGCTGAATTCGTACAATAAGATTCGCGGCAACGCTCTTAACGGGCTGGCCGTAGTTATGGTGAAGCGGGGCGCGTGTGGCGGTTGCTTTAACGTAGTACCCCCACAACGGCAGGCCGACATCAAAGACAAAAAGAAAATTATTGTCTGCGAGCACTGTGGACGAATTTTCGCCGACGTTGAAGGCGTTCCAGAACCGGCACCAACCGGACGCGGGCGCGGATAAGCACAACCCGTAACGAACGAAATGCGACGGATAAACCAGGATTTTCTGACCAGAAACCGGGGTTTATCCGTCGTTTTTTTGTGGCTTATTATCTCGGTTTCTTCCCTGAACGCCCAGGATTTTGCGTGGACGCCGGGTTTGCAGCGCGCCTATACCGATCTGCAGAAAGGCCGCCTGAATCCCGCCCGCCAAACGCTGACCCGCGAATCAGCAACGAATGGGGTGCGGTTGTTCGTTGACGACTACGCCGATATGCTCCTGCTCGTTACGTCGGACGATGAAAAACTATTTGCCCGGCTCAGTGACCGCGAAGCCGAACGGATTACCGCGCTGGAGTTGCTGGATGATACGTCGCCCTGGCAGCGGGTGCTGCTGGCCGAGGTACGGCTACACTGGGCCTTTGTCAAGCTGAAATTTGGTAAGGAAACGAGTGCGAGCTGGGACGTAATTCGGGCGTATCGGTTGCTGACCGAGAACCAAAAGCGATTTCCCGGTTTCCTGCCCACCTACAAGTCGCTGGGTACGCTGCACGTTCTGATTGGCTCTGTGCCGGACAGCTACGCCTGGGTGGCTAAACTGCTGGGATTGCGGGGTAGTATCGGGCAAGGGCAGCGCGAAATCAGACAGGCGCAGCAGGATGCCGTGTTTGGGCTGGAAGCGCGACTGATTGATTTGCTGGTGCGGGCGTACGTGGTTCAATTCACCGCTGATGACGAGCGGGCCCTCCGGCAACTTATCCGCGATAATCCCGACAATCTGCTGCTGTACTTTTTTGCCGCCACTACCCAACAAAAGCAGGGGCGCAGCGAACAGGCGCTGGCGTATCTGAGTGGTTGTCCCACCGGTTCTGACTACCTGCCGATGCCAATTATTGACAATATTCTCGGTGATATCTATCTGCAAAAAGGGTATTACGCAACGGCAACAACGCATTTTCGTCGATTTCTGAGCCAGTACAAAGGCCGTAATTTTCTGAAAGACTCCCGGTATAAATTATTTCTGTGTCACTGGCTGGTTAACAGAAACGTGGGTTTGTCTGACGCCGAAGGCCGGGCCATGCTGGAGCAGGTTACGCGCGTGGGCCGAACATCGGTCGAATCAGACAAGACGGCTCAGCGGTTTGCCGAAGCGTACCTGAAGCGGGGGGTATCGGCCAATCAGAAAGTACTGATGCGGGCGAGGCTGGCTACCGACGGTGGGTTTACAGATAGTGCGCTGACCTACCTGCAACCTTACTCCGAAACCCGCTTTGCAACCCTGGCCGAACGTGCTGAATACAACTACCGGCTGGGCCGCATCCATCAACGCCGGAACGACCCCGACGTGGCCATCCCGTACCTGAGCCGCGCCCTTGCCCTGACCGACACGCCCGACGGCCGGCAACAGGAACTTCTGTTTGGCGCATCGGCCGCTTTGCAGTTAGGCTATGTCTATCAGCAAAAGAACGACCGGACCCGGGCCCGGTCGTTCTTCCAGAGAGCGCTGACGTTTAAACGCCACGAATACAAGAACAGCATCGACAACAAAGCGCGGGCGGCTTTATCACAGTTATAAAGTTGGCTACCGCATGAGTTTACCACGCGCCAGCCAGCTTTGTAACTGCCGTGGCGGCCCGGCTATGACTTTACGACTCTATAACGTCTAATCAAGCGCAGCCACGCCCGGCAGCACTTTGCCTTCCATGTATTCGAGCAGTGCCCCTCCCCCGGTAGAGACATAGCTGACGCGGTCGCCGTAGCCCGCCTGGTTGACTGCCGAGGCCGAATCACCTCCGCCAATGAGCGAGAACGCGCCGTTTTCTTCGGTGGCTTTCACCACTGCTTCGGCAATAGCGTCGGTACCGTGGGCAAAGTTTGGAAACTCGAATACGCCCATTGGGCCGTTCCAGAGAATGGTTTTTGAGTTTAGAACAACATCCGTAAACTCTTTAATGGTGTCGGGGCCGATATCTAGCCCTTCCCAACCGTCGGGAATGTGGCCGGTGGCAACGGTCTGGCGGTTAGCATCGTTCGAGAAATCGTCGGCGCAGACATTATCAACGGGCATGTAAATAGTCACACCCTTGGCTTTGGCCTGGTCGAGAATTTTCAGCGCCAGATCCTGCTTGTCGGCTTCGAGCAGCGATTTTCCAATGTTGCCGCCCTGCGCTTTGGTAAACGTATAGGTCATGCCACCGCCAATGATGAGGTTATCAACAGTGTCCAGCAACTTTTCAATAATCAGGATTTTGTCGGAGATTTTAGCCCCACCCATAATGGCCGTGAAGGGACGTTCGGCCTGTTCCAGTACTTTTTTGGCGTTGTCCAGCTCGGCCTGCATGACGTAGCCGGCCACACGGTCGGTAAAAAACTGCCCAATTACCGCCGTGCTGGCGTGGGCGCGGTGGGCCGTACCAAAGGCATCATTTACCCATACATCGCCGAGTTTCGACAGCTTTTCGGCAAAGTCTTTATCGCCTTTCTCTTCTTCTTTGTAAAAACGCAGGTTTTCGAGCAGCAGAATTTCGCCGGGTTTCAGCGCGGCCGCCTGGTCAATGGCCGACTGGCCGATGGCGTCATCGGCAAACTGGACATCGCGGCCAAAGGCTTCTTTGAGAGCGGGCAGGATGTGCTTAAGCGAATATTTCTCGTCGGGGCCACCCTTGGGCCGACCAAGGTGCGACATCAGAATGGCCGAACCGCCGTCGTTCACAATCTTCATTACGGTCGGAATGGTAGCCCGGATGCGGGTATCGTCGGTAATGGTATACTGACCGTCGAGCGGAACGTTGAAATCAACGCGGACGAGGGCTTTTTTGTCCTTAAAATTATACGAATCTACAGTTTTCATGCGACGGATTGGTCGTTGGTTGCGGGGCCAAACGTAGCAATTTTTTGGCAAAGGCGGGCAGCCGGTAGTCGGGCAGCCGGTTTATTGGGGCAGGTAAATGAGAAAGGTGGCCCCACTGCCCGGTGTACTTACGGCGGAGATGCCCCCCCCGTGATTGGCCACGACGCGCTCGCAAATAGCCAGGCCCACGCCCGTGCCCGGAAATTCGCTTTTTCCGTGCAACCGTTGAAAAACCTGAAAAATACGATCCACGTATTTGGTGTCGAAACCAACGCCGTTGTCCTGAACGCTGATCTGATGAAACACGCTGGCGTTACTCGTAGGCCGGACCTGGGGCGGCAGTGCGCTGCGCTGGTGCAGGGCGTGATTAATCTGAATGCGTGGCTGCTGGCTGGCAGGGGTGAATTTGATGGCGTTGGAAAGCAGGTTTTGGAAGAGCTGGCCCAACTGTAGTTCGTCGCCTTTCACGGTAGGCAATTGAGCTACGTCAATTTGCGCGTCTCGCTGCGTAATTTCCCACGACAGCGTATCGAGCGAGTCAGCCATAATAGCACTGAGCGAAACTATTCCGAATGTCTGCTGCCGGGTAGCAATGCGCGAATAAGCCAGTAAATCGCGGATCAGGGTTGACATCCGGGAACCGGCGGAAGTAATTCGGCGAAGGTAATCGAGCGCCTGCTCGTCTAACTGCTTCTCAAACTTATCCGTGATTAATGAGCTGAACGACTGAATTTTACGCAGCGGTTCCTGCAAATCGTGGCTGGCGATATAGGCAAACTGCTGGAGGTTCTCGTTAGAACGGCGAAGGTCTTCATTGGCGTGGGTCAACTCCTCCGTACGCTGCTGCACCCGGGCATCCAGTTCAAGCGACAGTTGCCGGTGCTGTACCTCAGAGGCTTCTACAATCTGCCAGCCCCTGACCCGATCCGTTACGTCAATGGCCATATCTATAATGGCGTAAACCTCACCGGCTTCGTTGAGCAAAGGCTTGTAGGTGAAGTCGAAATAGTGATCTTTTAGCTGGCCTTCGATGACCAGAGCTACGGGCGTACTTTCCGCTACGTACGTCTCACCGGTGGTGAATACGGCATCCAGAATAGCGAGAAACGGCTGGCCTTCCAACTCGGGTAAAGCAACCGCCAGGGGTTTGCCAATGACAGACGCCCCTTTTCCCCAATAGCCAATCATTAGGTCGTTGGCCAGTTCAATGCGCAGGTCGCGCCCCATAAGCAGGCAGGTAGCTACCGGGGCTTGCTCCATCAGGAACCGAAACCGCTCTTCGCTCTCGGACAGTGCCTTCTGCGTCTGAATGTGCTGCTCAATGACGACGCGCTGCTGCTCGCTCTTTTGGATTAGGTCGCGGTTCTGTCTGCGGAGGGTTAATAGGTTAACGACCTGCTTGGCCAGAATCTGAAGGGTGGAAAGCTGCGCCTGACTTAACTGATTGGGCGTGTTGTCAATCACGCACAACGAGCCCAGGGCAAAGCCGTTTTCATCGATCAGGGGGGCACCAGCATAAAAAATTATGTTCGGATCGCCGGTAACGAGCGGATTGCTGGCAAACCGCTCATCCTGCCGCGCGTCAGGAACGACCATCGTTTCGCTGGGATTGGTAATGGCATGCGAGCAAAAGGCAAACTCGCGGGGTGTTTCCCGAATCTCAAGCCCATGACTGGACTTAAACCACTGTCGTTTATCATCAATCAGGCTGATGAGGGCAATGGGGGTGCCGCAAATTTGGGCGGCAAGCTGGGTTAACTCGTCGTAATCCTGTTCGGGCAGCGTGTCAAGGATGTTATATTGTTCGAGAGCCTCTAACCGGGCGGTTTCTTCAGGCAGCAAGGGCAAAAAATCCATATAGTACGGGTATGACAAAACAGCGCATCTAAAGTACCGAAATTTAACCGCTTGGCACTATCATTTTGGTAGGTTGCCCGGCCTTTTTACAGGCCTGCTTGTCGGGCAGATCAGTAGTTTCCCTCGCTGCCGCCCCCGCCAAAATTACCCCCGCCAAAACGTACATCATTCCTGGGGTGTTGCTGCGCTCCGGCTGCGGCCTGCATGGCTACAGCGGTTCCGAGATTGACAAAAAACGGGTCGGGCGATTCGGCATCGGGAGCATCGGTCAGGCCATGCCGGGGTATAGCCAGGTAGCGAATACAAAACACCGCCACGAATACAAGTACGGCTCCGCCCAGCGTAAGGATTGCGTTGAGCGGCAGCAGCGCAACATACTCGTGTACGGTTGATGCGGCAGCTACCAGACCCAGCGTACCCAGGATGAGCCACATCCTATCTTTTTTGACAAACCCCCGGTACAGGTAGAAAAGTGGAATGGCAACCGTCAGAAACCAGAATAAACCCGGAAGGGCAATTTCGGGAGCACTGGCCGGAGCGGGCTGGTCGGGTGTTGACTCCAGTAGCAGTCCGTTCAGCTCACGCACCACGTAATAATTACCACTGGCGGCCAGTACGATCAGCGCAATCCACTGCACCAGGTTTAGCGGGTCGGTATAATAGGGGGACGTATCCAGTTGGCGGGCCAGTGCGTATAGTCCGCCCGATACGGCCATCATGACAAAGGGTAGCGCCGACTGACCCCAGCTAACCTGTAACATCGTGTCGAACACAACCGTATAAAATGCCGCCAGCGCTATAAAGGCAATCAGTGTATCGCCGTAATACCAGACTATGGCCAGCAGCAGGGGGAGGGTAAGCAGACAGTAGCTGCCCAGCGTCAGGTTTTGGGGTAAAAACTGACCGAAGCCGAATACGAGAAAGCCCGTTAGCATGGCCACAAACGCATTATCGACGCCGTTTCGGTAGAGCTGCTGCCGCCTGATAATGAGCTGGCCAAGCCACCAGGTCATCGCACCCGCCACCAGGCTAAAGAGCCCATAAACGATCTGTTCATTACCAATGATGTCGAGCAGGGCAAGGATAATGGACGCGGGCAGCATATAGCTCGCCATGACGGCTACACAGGTGAACAGAAACAGGCCGATTTCGAGAAAGCCGTTTGTTTGTCGGAAATCAACGGGAAAGGCCTGCCGGGTTGCCTCAATCTGAGCGTCGGTCAGTACCCCCTGCCGGTGCCATTGTTCGGCCTGTTGCACTACGGTCCGGTTGCGGATCCAGGTTTCGTTGTATGCTTTCACGTAGCTAAAAGAGTGAATGGTGAGGGAGTAAATACGAACGCCGATGCAGAACGGGTTCACCCCTGCGCCGGTCTGTTGCGGGGGAGGTTGCGGAGCAGGTAATACACCAGGGCAATACCCGAAAAAATAAAGTAGTAATAGTAGATTTCGGCTATGCTGTCCAGATTATCGGGCAGGTAGTGAAAAAAGAGGTACGTAACGCCGATATAGCCATACACGGTACCCATTAGCAGAAACAAATACGACTGTTGCCGATGTCCGTACCTGTCGAACGCAACGCACGCTACTGCCAGTCCGAGCGCAAACCACAACCGCAGCCCTTCAAAATTGAACAGTCCACCCAGTAAGGCTACCAGCAGTAGATTGCCCAGTATAGTCATGTATGTTTCGGTAAAGTGCGGTTTAACGCGCCGGCGATCCAGCAACAACGCTCCTGCCAGCACCAGCAGGGCGAGTCCAATGGCGGAAAAGACGGTGGCCTGATTAAAGAAATTGGTTTTGAAGTATAGCTCGAGGGGCCGTACCGTTACCCCCACCCACGAAATGAGAGCGGTCAGGGCCATGCCGAGTACCCCGCGATGGTCAAACCGGTAGGCAAGGGGCAAAAACAGCAGCGCGGGCAGCAGCGTTACCAACCCGTACCGTTCGCCAAAAACGTGGTAAGCATACTGAGCGTAGCCTTCCAGGGTCAGAAACAGCAGGCAGCTTAGCAGCAGCGCATAGTCGCCGAAGGCAGATCGGCTTTGAGTTTGGGTAACGGCCCACACTGGACGATTACGCCAGGCAAAGAAAAAACTGGCTGCGCACGCTGCCGCAATGGCCACCAGCAAGACTCCATGCCCAATCCGGTCAAAGTTGTCATAGATCAGCAGCCCCAGGCCCGAACTCAGCAACAGAATGCCCGCGTACAGCAGCGAACGTAATTCCCAGTGCAGAGAAAATGGCTTCTGCTGCTCGTATTCAGCGATTTTATCGCGTTGTTCGGAAGGGATAATGCCCGCCTGAGTGAGCGCATTAAGCGGGTCGGTAAGGGACATATACGGAGTGTTTTTTGTTATAAATACGCATGGCAGGACAACCCAAACCTTTACTGACTCCCTATTACTACCTGGACAATTTCCGGTACGTGCTGGACTTTGTTAAGCGACTCTACGGTAATCTGCTGACCGATGCCGAGTGGGATTTCGTGCGTCGATTTGAGCAACTAAGCTTTGAGGGGCAGTGTCTGTACGTGCGGTTTAGTAATCGTAAAGGTCAGTTTTTTCGGGTTAATAAACTCGTTTACGCCGAAATCGTCGATCTGCCAGCCGCCGTGGGTGAACTGCTGACGGCCGGGTTCATTGAGCGGTTGCTCCCGCAACACGGGGCATGGGGCACCGATGCCCTCAGCGTATTTACCAAACCCGAGCTGCTCGACCTGCTGCCCCTGGAGCCGGACGAGTTACGGCTGCTCAACAAAGAAAAGAAGGAAGGCGTTATTCGCTACGCGCTGAGCGAACTCAACTTTGGCGAAATTACGTCCTGCCTGACGACCCGCGAAACGGTGGTGAAGCTTAACTTCGGAGCCGAAGACATGATGCTCAAATACCTGTTCTTTGGCAACCGGGGGGGAAGTATGACCGACTTCGTGATTCGTGACCTCGGCATGATGAATTTTGAGCCGCATGATGACAGCAAGATGACCGCCCGGTTCCGCAATCGTAAAGAAGTAGAAGATAAACTGCTGATTTCTCTCGCGAACGAAGCTTTTTACGAGCGCAAACAGACCGAGACCCCCGCCGAAGAACTCTATAACTGGTTTCTGAACTGGAATGAAACCCGGCCTGACCTGAGCCCCATTGCCCAGCCCGGCTACCAGAAACTCGTGTGTCGTGTGGGAGCCCACCTTGAGCGGCACAAACTCCCTGAACAGGCGCTGACCGTGTATGAACTGGCCGATCAGGTACCCGCGCGGGAACGCCGGGCACGGCTGTTGTTCAAGAACGGTTCGGTCGATGAAGCCCTTGCCCTCTGCGATGAAATTGCGCTGGCACCCCTCAACGCAGAAGAGCGGTATTTTGCCCGCGACTTCCGCGAAAAAATCCTGGGCCTCGGCGCCAAAAAGCGAACTCGTAAAGCCACTACCCGCTTTGTGTCCGACGCCGAGAGCCTGAGCATCCCATCGGCGTACCGCCATCACGTCGAAGCGGGTGTGATGAATCACTACTTTGAACAGGGCTACGACGCGGCTTTTACCGAGAACGCTCCCTGGCGCGGACTATTTGGGCTGGTCTTCTGGGATGTTATTTACGATGCCAGCCTCTCGGCCATTCACAATCCCTTGCAGCGCGCCCCGTCGGATTTTTACCTGCCGGATTTCTACCGGAAACGCGAAAATCTCTTTAAAAACCGGCTGGCCGAACTGACCACCAAAGACGCCTGGAAGCGGCATGTGGGCCGCATGTTCAACGCCAAGCATGGCATCACCAACGTACTCGTCGACTGGTCGGATGAGTTACTGGCGCTGGTGTACCAGCTAATCGACGTGCTTGATCCGGAGCAACTGCGGCTAATCCTGCTCGAAATGGCCCGCAACATTCGCGAGCACACGCGCGGGTTCCCCGATTTGCTGGTCTGGAACGACGCGGGTGAATACGACTTCGTGGAAGTCAAGTCACCCACCGACCATCTGGGGCCGCAGCAGTTGCACTGGCTGGAGTTTTTTCAGACTATCGGTGTCCGGGGAAAGGTAGTGCGCGTGGTCTGGGAGATGTTTTAAAATAAATTTTAAACGTTTTAGGGAGAAAGCAGTCTAACTATTGTTTAGTTACCAGGAGTCGCTTTTTAGTTGGCTTCCCGTTGGAAAGCGGCTATTTTTGCGAGGTTCGCCTGCGGGCCAATGCTTTGTTTTATCAATCTATTACCCGATTTCTCATGAAAAAATTAATTGCCACCCTATTCGCCACGGTCACCCTCGCCGGTGTTTCGTTCAATGCCAGTGCTCAGGCCTCAACCGCCGATATACCGGCGGACATGAACGCGCTGATGAGCAAATACACCTGTATTGCCTGCCACCGCCCCAATCAGCGTCTTGTTGGCCCGGCCTATGCTGATGTAGCCAAGAAGAAATATACCGACGCGCAAATCGTCAACCTGATTTATAACCCAATTCCAAGCAACTGGCCGGGTTACCCCCCTATGGCGGCTATGAAGCAGGTGCCAAAAGACGACGCCATGAAGCTGGCCGTTTGGATCAACTCGCTCGATGAAACGTCAAAGAAGAGCACTACCAAGAAGAAAACCACTACCCGCAAGAAGTCGTAAATGTGACTGCTTTAAGAAAAAGGCCTCTTTCCACGTGGGAAGAGGCCTTTTTGCTGGCATGGCTGCTTATTGTTCCGGTGCCATTTGCATACTGCGCTGTCGCACGGCTTCGTAGAGCAGCACGCCCGTAGCAACGGACACGTTGAGTGAACCGACTGATCCGAGCAGTGGAATTTTGACGTGATTATCGGCCATGCGCAGGAGCTCGGGCGAGATTCCGTCTTCTTCCGAACCCATAACAATGGCCAGTGGTCCGGTCAGATCAGTGGTGCGCTCGTAGAGGTCACGGTTTGATTTCTCGGTACAGGCCACTACCTGAATACCCGATTCCTGCAGGTATTTAATGGTCTCGGTCAGGTTTGGCTCGCGGCAAACCGAAATATGATTCAGCGCACCCGACGAGGTTTTCATGGCGTCGGCATTGATGGCAGCCGCGCCCCGGCCCGGTATCACAATGCACTGAATGCCGGTACACTCGGCCGTTCGGGCAATGGCTCCGAAATTACGAACGTCGGTAATCCGGTCGAGGATAAGAAAAAATGGGGATTCGCCCCGCTCGAACACGTCGGCAATGACGTTAGACAATTTAACGTACTGCACCTGCGCTACCAGACAGACCACACCCTGGTGATTCTTGCGAGTGAACCGGTCCAGACGTTCGGTAGGCACCCGCTGAATCGTAACCCGTTTCTGAAAAGCCAGGGTCTGAATGTCGGGGTTGCTCAACTCTTTTTCCATGTAGAGTTTGTCGATCTGCTGATCGGAGCGGAGCGTTTCCAGCACAGACTGGATGCCAAATACCATATCTTCGGCAGATGGCTTTGGCGGTGCCGACCGAAAGGACGGGCGTGGTTGTCGGTTATTGAAGGTCATTTGTGATGGATTGTCAGGTGATACTGATAGGCATTACTTGCCGCTGGCAGCCTGAACAATGCCTGACTACAATTGACAATAAATGACCATCGAACAACGCCTGATTTAATCCCGGACGGATCCCGTGCGCCAGGCTTCGACGATGGGGTACCACACAGGCTGGTATTCGATATAGCGTTGCAGTTCGTAGTGATCGTCCACAAACTGGTTCGGCTTTTTGATGAACGTAAAATTAGTTTCCGGGACGTTGGCCCGGCGATTGTAAACCCAGACTTCACGCTCGCGGTTCCGCTGCACACGGTCAGGAGCACCCAGCACGATATAGATCATGCCTTTGTCGGTTTTCCAGCCTTCTTTGTAGCTTGTAAACAAACGGTTTGCTTCTTCTACCCGGTCAAAATAGGCTTTCAGCGTTCGGCGGGCAACCTCTTCATTCCCCGACATCAGACTGAGCCAGTAGCGGTCAAATGCCTTTTTGGTGTCCTTAGCCTGACCTAACTCGCCAATTTCGGTGCTGGTGCTCATGTACAATACAGGCCGAATGAGTTTTTCGGGGCGGGTCATTTTTGGGAAGCGCCGGTCGGCCACGACCAGCCCAATGCCGTTCACGTCAGTGGTGTCTTCCATGAAGTAATACAGCCCTTCTTTAGGCAAAACAAACGGCTTATTGGTAGTAATGGTCAGCGTTGAATCAATGGACAACGATTTAGGCACCGGGCGTGGTGAGGTATTCATGGGCGACGAAGCCGCGTCGAAATCGTGCTGGTACCGAAAGCCGTACAGCGTTTTTGGGGTCCGGTTTACATCGCCGATCATGAGCGTATCGCCCACATTGGCGTAATGGCGTAACTCGGGCTTTCCATCTTTGTCATAAAGGGTGAACCGGTCGCTCAGGCGGGCTTTACCAAACCGTATCGTAAGATCGTTGCGTGCCTTGGTGCCGCTGTTGGTTTCGGTAAACTCGGTCAGTAAAATGGCATTGGTAACGTCTTTGGGACGGGCTACGTCAAAAGTCAAGGTCAGGTAGCTGCCGTCATAACTCACGTTCTGGGCGTTGAGCGATACGTTGCCGTAGCCCAGTCGCTCCCGGTTATTGTAATCAGGATACAGGACATAGGCGGTCATGAAATGGCTGACGAAATCGGCAGGACTAGTCACGACCTCGCCAGACGCGGTACGGGCGGTCAGATCCATAAACACGCGCACGGTGTTGGAGTCAACGGCCAGAAACTTGCCTTTAATGGACGTTACGCTCCATTCGCCAGCGTCTTTTAAGGCATTGGTTTCGGCGGCTACCGGAGCATCAATGGGCCGGGTTGGGGCCGATGCCGGTGTCTGGGCGGGGGCCGATGGCCTTGCCTGGCGGGGCAGAGCCGGGTTCCTGCGGGCGCCAGCGGTGCGGGCGTCATATTCGGCGGTGGCCCGGTCAACCTGCGACGTCTTACCCGACGAACAAGCCGATAGCGTAGCTATGCAGGCGAGAAAAATAAGCGTTCTCATGGGGAGTTTTTTTCTGGGCTACAGGAAGATGCACCAGGACGCACCGAGTTACACAGAGATTTATTCTCTTTTTTTCTTTGTGAATCTCAGTGCGTCCTGGTGCATCGCTGTGGCCAAACCTTTACCCTATAACGAAAAACATGCCCACATCGGGTTAAGCCGCCGGGGAGTTTTTCATTCCCTGCGCAAAGTGGTAATTTTACCGGCAAGATTTGCTAACTGAAATGTACAAAACCACCGAAATCACTTCCGCCGAAATCGCGTCTGACAACCCTGTGCATCAGCGGTTGCTGTTTCCTTATACCGAAGCGGCCAAGCTTGTGGGTGGCAATGTGCTGGAAATTGGCTGCGGCTGGGGCAGGGGGCTGGAGCTACTCACCAAAGCCGCTCAGCATTATACGGGTATTGATAAGAACAACGACCTGATCAGTTCACTGAGCACTGAATACCCGCAGTCTACGTTCAAAGCTGCCAATATTCCGCCCCTGCCTTTTGCCGACAATACCTTTGATTTCATCGTGACGTTTCAGGTGATCGAACACATTGAAAACGACGATCTCTTTATTAAAGAAGCCCATCGGGTACTGAAGCCGGGCGGCAAACTGCTGCTGACCACGGTAAACAAAACGTTTTCGCTCACCCGCAATCCCTGGCACGTTCGGGAATATACCGCTATAGAACTGCGTACGCTGATGAGTAAGTACTTCAAGACCATAAAGACGCGCGGTATTCACGGGAATGACAAGGTGATGACGTACTACGAACAGAACAAAGCGTCGGTGCAGAAAATAACCCGTTTCGACGTGCTCAACCTGCAATACCGCCTGCCCCGCCGGTTGCTGCAGATTCCCTACGATTTGATGAACCGGCTGAACCGCAACCGGTTGCTCCAGGCTGATGGCATTGCCGCCGAAATTAATTATACCGATTACATCATCAGCAGCGAACCGGCCCAAAGCCTTGACTTCTTTTATATCGCTACAAAATGAGTGGCAGACGGTGCATCATTCGTCTGTTGCTGGTTACGGGACTGCTTGGTGCGGGAATTAAGGAGGTCAGTGCTCAGTTTACGCCACCTGGTTTGAGCGGGGCTAAACTGGCGGGCTGGGTAGCGGTTGGATTTTCGCAGACCGTTTCTCCCCGCTGGGCCACGTCTGGCTATGCCGGTACGTCGGCCCAGAGCAGCCTGGATAGTTACGTTTTCTGGAAAAAGCGGGCCATCAGTATTGTCGAAAATGAATGGACCTACACCGCTTCTGAACACTGGCAGGTATCGCTGGCCGGCAGTTTGCGGTTTCAGGATGTGTACAAAGACCTGCCGCCGTATGGCCCCAATGACCCCGCCGTTCGTAGTGAGGTGCGAACGTTTGGCCGGATCATGTACCGCTACCCGCAGGGGAGCCGGCTAAACTGGACGCACACGCTCCGGCCCGAATACCGGCAGTTCTTTACGCCCGACTGGCAAAAATGGTCCTCGCCGGTACAGTTTCGTTTGCGGGGTGGATCGAGGGTGAGTTACGCCCTTAACGCGGCCAATTCCACTCAGCTCATTGTGGCCAACGAATTGTTATTTACGCTGAACCGGGTTCCGAATGCGGCTACGGGCTCGTTGTCCTGGAGTCCGTTTAAACTGAGCGAAGACCGGTTGAGCATGTTTATCCGGCGGGCAATCAAAAAGCCGGCCGTCAATGCAGACGCCGGCCTGATGCACCAGTTCTGGTGGGATGCCAATGCCCATAGAATCCGCTACACAGCGTATGTTGCGCTGGGCTTTCAATTTCGGAACCCCTTCAGGAAAGGAAACCACCCCTGAGCGGATTGCCGCTCTATCCAGCCTGTACGGTCGACATCTCCTTCACGGCGTCCACAAAACAACGGGCTTTGTCGGGGTTGATGTCAGGATAGATCCCGTGGCCGAGGTTGGCAATGTAATGCTGATGGCCGAAATCGTTGAGCATCTGCTTTACTTCGGCGCGAATCTGCCCAAAATCTCCGTAGAGTGCGCAGGGGTCGAGGTTTCCCTGCAGTACTTTGTTCGGTATCAGCGCCCGCGACTCGGCGGGGTCCATGTTCCAGTCCAGACCTACTACGTTGCAGGCCAGCTGCCCAATCTCGTGCCGGGCAAAAAACGCGCCTTTGGCGAACACGGTAATGGGGACACTGGTATCCAGTTCGGCAATAGCATCGCAGATTTGCCGAATGTAGGGCAGCGAGAAGGTTCGATACTGTTCTGGTGACAGGATACCCGCCCACGAATCGAACAACTGCACCAGGTCAGCCCCGGCCCGTATCTGTGCTTTCAGATAATTGATGGTGCTGTCGGTAATTTGCCGGAGCAGCGTGTGGGCAAAATGCGGATCGGTGTACAGCAGTTTTTTGGCTACGGAGAACGTTTTGGAGCCTTTACCCTCAGTCATGTAACAGAAGATGGTAAACGGAGCCCCGGCAAAGCCAATGAGCGGTACACGGTTGTTCAGCTCTTTTTTGGTCAGTCGAATGGCATCCAGCACATAATCCAGATCATTCTCGGCATCGGCCACGTGCAGGCGTAGCGAGGTCGGCGGAGGAGCGTACGGTACGCGGAAACACGGGACCGCGGCTCTCTACCATTTCGTAGGGCAGGCCCATGGCTTCGGGAATGACCAGAATATCGGAGAAGATAATGGCCGCGTCCACGTCGAAGGCATCAACGGGCTGGATGGTCACTTCGGCGGCCAGTTCAGGGGTTTTGGCGAGGGTAATAAAACTACCCGCCTTTTCGCGAACGGCCCGGTATTGGGGTAGTACGCGCCCGGCCTGCCGCATCATCCAGACCGGTACCCGCTCGGTCAGTTCGCCCCGCGCTGTGCGGAGCAGTAAATCGTTCTGTAACGTCATGCCGCAAAGATACGGCTGGCTGATGGCCTAAAAAAAGGAAACCGCCCCCAAAGGGAGCGGCTCCACGAGTACAACAAAACCACAGTAAAGCTGCCGGATATTCGGCCAGACAGGATGCCTGTGGATCTGTTTTCAGTTACGCTTCAATCAGAAACTCGTCGTGCTGGCTGATGTCGAGCCCCTGTTTCTCATCATCGCCCGTAACGCGTAGAGGCAGGATAAGATCGGTAACTTTCAGCAGCACGAGTGACATCCCAAACGAAAAGAGCGATACCAGTACCAGGGCCAGCATATGGGTCAGAAACAAGCCCGTTTCGCCGAAGGCCAGCCCCTCGGTAGTAACGCCGGGGTTGATGGCTTTGCTGGCAAAAATGCCCGTCATAATCATACCAACCATGCCGCCAACGCCGTGGCAGGGAAATACGTCGAGCGTATCGTCGAGTGTCGATTTGGTGCGCAGGTGAGCCACGAAGTTCGACACCATACCGCCCACCACGCCGATGAAAATAGACGTCGGAATGGTGACGAAACCAGCTGCCGGGGTAATAGCCACCAGACCCACTACTGCACCAATACAGAAGCCAAGTGCCGACACTTTCTTGCCTTTAGCAGCATCGAACAGTACCCAGGCCAGACCCGCAGCCGCAGCCGCCGTGTTGGTCGTAGCAAAGGCCGAAGCCGCCAGAGTCGACGCGCCTACCGCCGAACCGGCGTTGAACCCAAACCAGCCGAACCACAGCAGACCCGTACCAAGCAGGACAAAGGGTATATTGGCGGGCGGAAATACACTCGCTTCGAGATGCGACTTCCGGCGTTTCAGGTACATGGCACCCGCCAGAGCGGCCCAGCCCGCCGACATATGCACAACGGTACCACCGGCAAAGTCAAGCACGCCCATCTTCAACAACAAACCGTCGGGGTGCCAGGTCATGTGGGCCAGCGGGCTATACACAAACAGGCTGAAGAGCACCATGAACAAGACGTAAGACCGGAAGTTGACACGCTCGGCCATTGATCCCGTTACCAGGGCAGGCGTGATGACGGCGAACTTCAGCTGGAAAAACGCGAATACCACCAAAGGAATGGTAGAGGCAAATACCCAGGGTTTGCCATCCAGCACGTTGTTGAACATGAAAAAGTCCATGGGGTTGCCCACGATACCACCAATTGATGAACCAAAGGCCAGACTAAATCCAACCACTACCCACAGTACGCTGATTACGCCCATAGCCACAAAGCTCTGAAGCATGGTCGAAATCACGTTCTTGTTATTAACCATGCCCCCGTAGAAATAGGCAAGTCCGGGAGTCATCAGCAGAACGAGGGCCGTAGCCATGAGCATCCAGGCGGTGTCGCCGGAGTCGATACCTTCCGTCACGATCTGCGCAGGAACGGCGGGAAATAGAACGGCCACAAGGCTGATGATCAGCAGAATGGCGAGCGGGATGTATTGAGGTTTTTGCATTGTTATGGATGGTTTTCTTGTTGTACGTACATTAAAACTTGAAGATGGCAGCCATGCCGAGGGTGGCCTGCGAAGGCGTGAGCGCCCCGCTATGCTTCTCGAACTTATCGGCCGAATAGGTGTCAATGCGCAGTTCAGGTTTGAGCAGCAAATGGCCGTCGCCTGTTATGATGTTGCCTGTAATGGTGATTGAGCTGACGCTGGCTCCGTTGCCGGCGGCATCGCTCAGGCCGCGTACTCCGCTTTTGTTGTCGAAGTATTCGTAGCGGGCACCCAAACCAAATTTATCGGTGAAGGCGTAGTTGCTGTAGATAGCGGCACCCCCCCAGTTTTTTGTGGTAGCCGGACCGCCTGCGCCCTGGTAGTCACCCTTCTGTGAACCGGCTGCTGCGTTCAGGCCCATGTAGAATTTAGGCGTGATCTGGTACGTGGTGGTGAGGTCGAAAAGCTGGTAGCTGGCGCTGTTAACGGGCACGCCGTCAATGGACTCAGAGGCTTCGTTAGAAACGATGGCGTTCAGGTAAACGCTCCAGTTGGCCGCTGGCGAAATGAACAGCTGACTGATCAGCCCTTTCTTTTTGTTGTTGTCGATCAGGTTATCGACGTTATTGACCAGACCTACCATGAGCGACGTACGATCGCTGAAGGCGTACTGTGCTTTCAGTCCAATGTGATAAAATGGGCCGTTGTTAAACAGATTGGAGAGGGAGTAATTGTAGTTGACCGGTGCGTCGATGACTTCATAGCCGATGTGCGTACCAAATTGCCCCGCCGTAAAGGAAAGCTTATCGGTGGCCTTCAGCACGATGTATGCCTGCTTGATGGCCAGCGCCGTAGTGCCGATATTCTGACCGAGTGGCCCAACGGCGTTTCCATAATTGCCAAGGTCTGCGTTTGGCCCAAACGTCAGATCCATGACGGCATCTACCCGGCTACCCGTGTACATGGCTTTTGCCTGTACCAGGCCAAGGGCAAACTGACCGGACCGCTGATCAAATACGCGGGCAGCTCCACCCAGCCCCAGATTCGACTGACTCGTCGGATTGTTAAAGTTACCGAAGTAGTACGTGTCCAGATAGCCGGAGAACGTGAACTTGCCGGGTTGTGCAGCTGTGGAATCCTGTGCTTTGGTGCCATACGCCCAAAGCAAAGAAGTCAGAAGAAGTAGTGTTCTTTTCATAATGATTATTTGGCGAAAGTGGTTGTACTCGTATTGTTTGTTCAGTGGCAAATGTTGTGAGAAAAATTATTGTGAACAATCAACTTTGCCAAATATTATGCTTTAAATATTTGTTTTGGCCAAACTTATTTATAATTTTATATTTATCGTTGGTTAGTTTACATTTTGTAAAATCTGATTATGTCGACATAAAATTCTGCATTTGTAAATATTTGCCAAATAGTATAAATATTCGATAAATGCCGGAGGTGCCTGTCCATTCATCCCGGAACTGGACGAACAACAAAAAGCCCGATCTCTCGGGGAGATCGGGCTTTGGTAATGGGTAGTAACTAAGACGGCTTAGGCCTCAGCGTGGAGCCAGGATTTTTTGGCCAGCAGTGTTTCTTCGTCTTCTACGTGTTCGGGATCGGGTACACAGCAATCGACCGGGCAAACGGCTGCACACTGGGGCTCTTCATGGAAGCCCATACACTCGGTGCATTTGTCATTGACAATGTAGTAGAATTCATTCGAGACAGGCGTTTGCGGGGCCTTACCACTCACAACGGTGCCGTCGCCAAAGTCAACTTCGGTCAGTTCTGTACCGCCACTCCAGGTCCACTCAACGCCCCCTTCATAGATGGCGGTGTTGGGGCATTCGGGTTCGCAGGCACCACAGTTGATGCACTCGTCGGTGATCATGATGGCCATGAGCAGAATAGTTTTTGAACGTAAAAAGATGCTTCTTGAATTGGGGAACAAATATAACTATTTAAAGGTTGGCGGCAAACTAAAATTTAATCACCTCCGTTGATGGGGTATTCCATTTTATTATCTCCTGTATGCTTAAAGCAGAACGCCTGCAAACGTTCGTGGCACTCGGCAACTTCCTGCGCGCGGCCGACTCGCAACCCGAATTGACCGACCTAGCTCACCGTGCCCACATCCGCAACAACTGGTTCACGGTTTCTAATACACTCAGGGCTATCGATGCCATTGCCAGCGAATTCCTTACCGAAGACAAGCTCACTAACTGGCTGAGTCAGTACCGCGCCGAACCTGTTGTGCCGCAACAGGTAGGGGTGGTGATGGCTGGTAATATTCCGGCGGTAGGGTTTCATGATATGGTGTGCGTACTCCTGAGCGGTCATAAGCTGATGGCCAAGATAAGCACGCAGGATTTTGTATTAATCCATTATTTTATACAAAAAATTAAGGAGATCAATCCCGGTTTTTCTGACGCTATCGAAGAAGTGGAGCGGCTGAATGCGGCCAATGCCTACATTGCCACTGGCAGCAACAATACAGCCCGGTACTTTGAGTACTACTTCGCCAAAAAGCCCCACATCATTCGCCGAAACCGCTCGTCTGTTGCCCTGTTGATGGGGGAGGAAGCAGAGACTGAATTTCTGCCACTGGGCCACGATATTCTGGATTACTACGGTCTTGGCTGCCGCAACGTATCCACTCTTCTGGTGCCCGAAGGGTATGATTTTGTGCCGTTGCTCCGGGCTCTTGAGCCGCAGGCTTCGGAATACCTCAATAACCACAAGTACCAGAATAACTACGATTACAACAAGTCGATCTACCTCGTTAACGGTGTACGGCACTACGATAATGGCTACCTGCTTGTAACGGAAAGCGACGCGCTGGTGTCCCCTATTTCGGCCGTGTACTATCGTACCTATCAGACGCAGGACGACGCCCGGCAGTGGCTGGATAGCCGCGCTGATCAGATTCAGGTGGTGGCATCGGCGCGGGGATGGCTGCCCGGTAGCGTCCCGTTTGGGCATACGCAGCGCCCCGGCCTGACTGACTACGCCGATGGAATTGACACGATGGCGTTTCTGGACAGCCTCTGACAGACAACCCGTTAAAAACGAACACTAGCTAACTATTCTGGAAGACATTCAGATAGTTAGCTTTTTTTTGTCATTTTTCCGGCCCGTTACCCATACTCTATCCTCTCCTTTATGCAATCTCTGCCCCGCAATCTGTCAGACGCCGATTTACTGTCAGGTATTCGGGCGGGTGGTCCGCAACGTCGACTCTACGAAAACAGACTCTACGAGAAGTATGATTATCTCATCGACGATGCCGTCAGGAAGCATCGCCTGACCGACGATGACTGCGCCAGTGCCTACTCTGACGCCGTACTTGTTGTTTTTGACCACATTACCAATGATCGGTTTAGGGAGCAATCTGGTCTGAAAACTTACCTATACCAAATCTTTTCTAACAAATGTGTTGACGCTATCCGTAAAAAGACGACTAACCGAAGTAGTGTCCACGATGGCCTGTCGCTTGATGATTCGCTGCTGCAACTGCCCGACGACGTCCGTTCGGTAGTTCAGCAACTTATTGTGCAGGGCGACGCCGATCGGCTGCATCAGCACCTGCAACGGCTTGGTGATAAGTGCCGGGCCATGCTGCTGGCCTGGGCCGATGGGTACACCGACGAGGACATTGCCCATACTGTGAATTATAACTCAGCTGCCGTAGCCAAAACCAGTCGGCTACGCTGCCTGGAAAAACTTCGCGAACGTTACCGCGATACCCATATGAACAATCTGGAATCAATAGACGATTATCTCTCCGGCCAGCTTACCTCCGCCGAGCGAACGCGCTTTGAAGCAGACCTGCGCACCGATCCTGCCCTGGCTGAATCACTGGCCTTTTACGCACAGGCGAAGCAGGTAGCGCGTGCCGAAGCGCACAACCAGCGCAAAGCCGAACTTGATGGCCTGCGCCAGTCTCCCAAAAAACAGCCGGCGCCCATGCGCTGGGTGGCAGCCGCCAGCGTGCTGCTGCTGCTGGGCTTAGGCTGGCTCGTTTTTCGCCTGGATAACGAGTTACCAACCACTGCGCAGCTAGCCGATACGTATTTAGCCGACACCTATGGTCAACTCGGTACCAACATGAGTGGAGAAACAGCCGGCTCGCTCGAACAGGGAATCGACCTCTACAACCGGCAGCAATACGCCGAAGCCGAAGCCATCTTTACCCGGGAACTGGACCAGCAGGCGGCTCAGAACAACCAGTTGCCGGGGGCTACGCGCAAAGGCGGACTGGGCCAGACACCGGGGAGCGACCGGCTGCTAAAACTGGCTGGTCTGGCGGCTCTCCAGCAGCAAAAGTACGACGTGGCCATCGAGCGATTTGAGCAGCTTGGACAGCGCACAGACCTGTTCAGTAACCCCGGTTTCTTCCTGGAGGCCCTCGCCCGGCTCAGGCGCAATGAACCGATGGATAAAGAGCGGGCCAAAGAATTGCTTGGTTTGGTGATTAGCAGGAACTTGGAAGGCAAAAAGACCGCCGAAGTAATTATCAACCAGCTTTAACCCACTCAATCGCGCATGATCCACACCAAAGACGAATATCAACGCCCACCAGATGAAAAAACCAGTCGGGTTGCTTTCCATGAAAAGTTGAAGGAGTTGGCCCGGCGCGGGGTGTTGGTGCCCGACGTGGTTCCTTATCCCGGTAATGATCTGCGGGTGGTGGTGCGAAATCAGTTTGTGCTGCGTCTGGACGGGGCACTCAATACAAAGGCGCGGTCAATTCGTTTGATCGCAACAGACGTCAACGGCGAGAAGGAGGCCGCCGGGCTGCCGGTTAAAATTCTGCGTCAGTCGCATTGCAACCCAAATCTGGTTTTGCTGGAAGGAGAGGGGATTCATTTGCTCGTTGGTCCGATTGAGGTAGTGTACAGTCCCGATACCATTACACCCCCGCCTAAGGTCCGGGATAGTAGTGCCAACGACGTGCACTACAGCCCCGATACTATTACCCCTCCGCCCAAAGTACGGGATTCGGCAGGCGGAGGCAGCGGTACACCAACGGCCGTCACGCCGGCGTCATTTGATGCGCAACTCCGGCGGATTGAGCGGGATTCGCCCCAGTGGGCAACGTTTCCGGTAGTGGCCGTCATGGACACCGGTATTGACTTCGCCTACCCGAATACGGAAAGGATTCCCGTGCTCTACAACGGCGGAAAACCCGTTTGCCACACGGTTGAACCCGACTACATCGGCTGGGATTTCGTTCATGATCAGAACAATCCTTATGACGACGACGATGACAACAAGCACGGCAGCCGCATTGCGGCCATCATCAGCCGCGAGCTTGACCACTGCGTGCGCATCCTGCCCCTCAAAGTCATTGACCGGCTGGGTATTGGGCTGCTGTTCGATATCTATTGCGCTTTCGAGTATATGCTGTCCGGCAACATAACCAGGCCAGTGGCCATCAATGCGAGCTGGGGGTTTTACAGCCGGACACAGGATGCCCTCCTGACGGGCTACATGGAGGAACTAAAAAAGGCGGGCATCTGGCTCATCAATGCCGCTGGTAATGAGGGCGACATTGAAGAGAATGAGACCCAGGATCTAGGGGCTGAACCCCGCTGGCCTGCCTGTTACAGTGAGGAGCATCCGCACGTAATTACCGTAACAACCGTCAGGCAGCACGGACGCCATCCTGCAGCCTACCAAGTGGTCGAGAACTACTCAAGAAACTTTGTTAACATCGGCATCGGCAGCGGAACCAACAGCAAGTTTGCCGAACCGCTGGTGACGGATGCAAATCTGCCTCAGGTTAAAGGATCATCCTATGCCACGCCCTATGCAGTTGCTTTTGTGACAAAGTCAGGCCAGTCACCCACCACCCCGGTGGCAAGGCTGAATCTGTTGCAGGCCTTGCCGGGTAGGCTAACTGCCCTGAGCAATGAAATAAATCAGGGCGTAGTGGTACCCGTAGAGACGACCTGACCAAACGGGAGAAGATAGGGTGAATGGGCTGACTATGAGAAACCTACGCGCATTCCTGTTGGTGGCCATCTGCACGATAGCGACCACTACCGCCCATGCCCAGTGTGAACAGGTGCGGACTGACTGGGTGCGGTTGTCGGCTAATACGACCCTTAAAACCAAACAGCTGGCCGCCCAGGCCACCGCCTTGCAAACGCGCTGGGCCGGCTGCAATCTACCGGTCGATACTACCTGGGTTCAGATCTTGCTGTTTACCGGTAATCAGTACCGGCAGCTGGATCAATACGCCGATGCGGCCCGGCACTTTCAGCGTGCGCTACAGGCGGCAACAGCCAGCTCCGCAACCCGGTCTTTGGTGGCCCAGTCGGGGTACCTGCTGGGGGTCGCTTATCTCTACGATGGTCAGGCACAACGGGCTACAATCGCATTCATGGCCGTTCTGAGTCAGAAAATCGGGCCTGGCGACAACCCAAAATGGGGCGTCAAGGCCCGGCTCAACCTGGCCTACCTCAGTGCATCGGGGGGCGATTATCGGCAGGCCCTGACCTATGCCGAAGCGGGGAGTCGGCAGGCCGAGAAGCTGAACGATCCATATCTGGTGGCCCAGTTGCTGCGCGAAAAGGCCAACGCGTTATACTGGCTTTTTCGCTATGATGAAGCCGGCGATATCATTGGGGAGGCCATTGACATTGCCACCCACGCGCGCGAAACCGACATGCTCCCTCAACTTTACTTAATGCTGGGCGACATTGAAGGAAAGCGAAAACGCAGCGATGCGGCAATACAGGCGTATCAGACGGTGCTTCGGCTGCTAAAAAAAGCTGATGATCCGGCTCTGCGGGCGGTGGTACTCAACAACCTCGGCTTTCTGTATTACGGGCAAAAATCGTATAGCCAGGCGCTGGGTACCTACCGGGAGGCTCTGCACATTGAAACAAATCCGGCCAACCGGGTGCGGCTTCTGGACAACATTGGATCGGTCCTTTGCGGGCAGGGCCAATTTGCCGCTGCGCTCAGAACCTATCAGCAGGCTCTGGTAGCCATGCCCAACACAGGGTTTCGCACCTCAGATATTACCAAAAATCCGGCTGCTTCCTGTATTCAGTCGGTGTTGCAGCGCGAATACCTGCTTACGACCATGCAGGACAAAGCCAACGCCTGGCTCGATTATGGCGTGGCAACGGGTAACCGGCAGTATCTGCATCAGGCGCTGGCTACCTACTCCGTGGCCGATCAGATGGTTGATTACATGCGCTGGGAACACATTGGACAGGAGACAAAACTGTTCTGGCGTACCAAAACCCGTAACCTGTACGAACGGGCTATTGAAACCTGCTGGCGGCTGGGCGATACAGATGCGGGCTTCCGATTTTTTGAGAAAAGCCGCGCCGTGATGCTGGCCGATAAACTCAACGAACTGGGTGCCCGCCAGCAACTAACACCCCAACAAGCCGCGCGTGAACAAAAACTGCAGGAGTCGGTCGATAGTCAGCAGCGGATGCTGGCTACCGAATCGCCCGGCCCCAGGCACGACAGTCTACGGACCGTTTTGCTTGGTGAGCAGGAAAGACAAAACGCGTTCAGGAAGCAAATTGAAGTATCGAACCCGGCTTACTTTCGGTATAAATACGATACTACCGCTATCCGGATTGCCGACCTGAAAGCGCGTCTGTCCAGTCAGAAGGCTCAGTTTGTAAGCTATTTCGTGGGCGATAGTGCCTTGTACAGTCTAAGCGTGTCGGGCAGTCGCGATACGCTGATCCGACAGCCGCTGGGTGCGTACAGGCAGGCCGTTCAGGCCTACATGACGCTACTCGCCAATCCCGACGCCATGAACCAAACCGTCGGTATGCGGCAGTTTCTGGCCCTGGGCAACAGCCTGTACCGGCAATTACTGGCCCGCTTCGGTTGTCCGCTGGCCGCATCATTGTTTCGCCCGATGGGCCTTTCGTGCCCTTCGAAGCTCTGAGCCGTTCAGCAACCCAGCCCGATTATGCCGTAACCGGCCACGACGTTCAGTTACGCTTACTCGGCGGGCCTGTTGCTGAGGAAACGTTCTGATGCGCGAGGGGTAAAGCCACTCGGACAACTTCGTTTCTGGGTGTGGCCCCCGTGCAATTTGCATCCGTGCTGAAACAGGTGCCGTTGCCGGGATCTGACGATGCGCTGAAAATCATTGCCAGCCGCTTTCGCATCGCCCGTATTACTCCTGCACGGGCAGGCCAGCCTACGCGGCTTTCTAAACCAAACAAATCAGGCGCAGGTAGTACATCTGTTTACCCATGCCATGGCCAGCGACAGTGCCGGTACGGAACCCCGGCTGTACTTTGCCGATTCAGTACTGAATGTATCTGACCTCCGCGAAAGTCTGCTTCAGACCGAACTGGTCGTGCTGGCGGCCTGCAAAACGGGTGTTGGTGCCAACGAGCGGGGCGAGGGCGTATTCAGTCTGGCGCGTGGGTTTGCCGCCCTTGGGGTGCCAAGCGTGGTTACTACGCTGTGGAACGTGGAGAACCGGGCTACCTACGCTATCACGTCTGATTTTTACCGATACCTGGCCGATGGGCTACCCAAAGATGAGGCTCTTCAACAGGCCAAGCTTAACTGGCTGGGCACTGCTGATGGGGCCAGTCAACTGCCCAATTACTGGGCGGGCCTGATTATCGTGGGCGATACCCAGCCGCTGCGCTACGCTCCGCCCTGGTCCTGGCTGGCCGGAGGCTTAGGCCTGATACTGGCTGGTGTGGGAAGCATCTGGTGGTGGCGCAGGCACCGCGGCACTAGGCCGGTAGCTTCATGGCTTCAGCCAGCGTAAACACTTCTTTCAGGCATTTGGCGGTCAGTACGGCATCTTCTAGAGCATTATGAAATCCATCTTCCCGCGCGAACCCGAAGTGGCTGGCAATGGCCGTCAGGCTCAGCCGGTCGGGAGCTTTACGCCCGTTGGCCCGCAGTACCCGAAAGGTAAAGTAGCCCAGCGTATGCAGGTCGAGCAGAACGCGGGAAAAAGGCCATTTTAGCTTTTCGTAGCGGTAGGCTTCTTTCAGGAAATTGATGTCGTTGATTACGCTTTGCCCGCAAATAATCACGTCGCGCAGGTAGGGCGTTCGATCCTGTTGCCCCGCCGGAACCCGGATGTTTAGTTGTTGGCAGATCCAGTTTTCCAGTTCGGGCAGGACATCGTACATCATAGGCGCGTCCTGCAGATCAGCCAGGGAGAGGTTATGGATTTTCTCCGACGAACTCGAAAAGGCGTCTTCATTCTCGGGATAGACGTTGGTCAGGTATTGCCCTTTCTCTACCCAGTTATCATCGAAGAGTACAGCACCGATCTGAATAATTTCGTTGTAATCCGGCTCCGGGCCGGTCATCTCAAGGTCAAGAACAAGGTAGGGCATAGCGGATGACTGATGATTTTTAAGCTAAACAGGCCGTTTTGAACGGGTTTCTTAACCAAGCTATAATAATGTGAAAAATAGAGTGATAGTTTTTCTTTCGTGCAACAAACAGGACAATATGGGCGTTTTACTCTCAACTGACGCAGCGAAGCTCCGACGATTCAATCGCCGGAGCTTTTTTTTGTGTCTTCCAGTTGCCAGTTTCCGCGCAGAATCAGTTTTTCAATATCCTGGCTTATCTGCTGTACAAAACCAACCTGCTCCCGAAGCGACGTGTCTATTTCCGGCTTGGACTCAGAATCGGTTTCGTCCGGCAAACGGGGTGGAGCAGGCAAAGCTGATCCCATAAGATGCTGCTGAGCCCCCTGAAGGGCAGTAATTGTCCGGTTCACCTGCCGGATTAGTTCGGGCCGCGGTCGGTCGGGCCGCGATCGGTCGGGCCGGGCTGTGGTCGGCCTTGCCTGGTTGGGCGGCTGGACAGGGGCAAGTTCGGCAGCGGCTGGCTGGGGTGGTATGCCATCGCGTTCGGCTAATACGCCCAATATCAGCGTAGCCATGTTAGCCTGAAGAATATGATTCAGCACCACAAATTCGTAGATGAGTGTGGCGTTGCGCTGCTGGCGCTGTGGCTCGGAGGTCATCCGCTGGAAAGCAGCCGCGAGGTTGGCTGAAGCCACGTATACTTCTTTGCGGGCGAGTTTATAATCAATCAGGGGCACGGCCTGGCCCAGCAGCCCATTAAGCAGTAGATTGGCGTAGCGGATATTGGCGTCGAGCATAACGGTCATTGTACCCACAATCTGGCGGGATTCCCAACTGGGAAACAGCCAGTAACCCGCCGAGAGGGCAATTAGTCCGCCCAGCAGCGTATCAACCGCCCGCGCGCCGGCCAGGTCGAGATAACCAATGCCCATGAAGTTAAAGGCAATCAGCAGAAACGGCGTCAGGCACACGACCATGACCAGATAATTCAGCCGGATGAAACAGTACGTACCCAGCATAAACACCACCAGTAGCACAAACTGGGCGGTTTTGTCGGGAATAAACGTCAGCACCAGCACCCCGATGACCGCCCCGCCCAGCGTACCCAGTATCCGCTGCTTATTGCGCTGCTTGGTGAGGCTGAAGGCCGGTTTTAAAATCACCAGTATTGTAAGCAATACCCAGTAACTGTGCGAACCGGCGGGCAGAAACAGCGTAATCAGATACCCAACCAGCAGGGCGGCCGATACCCGCACCGAATGTCGAAACGCCGACGACTGCCGGGTCAGGTTATCGCGCAGCGTGGACCAGTCAATACTGCGGTGCGACACAAACCGGTCATACTCCAGGGTGTTGCGTGGCAGGCTGCCCATGTGGGGTTCGTTCAGGTTGCGCTGAATGGTGGTTATACGCTGGGCAATGGTTCGCAATAAAACCAGCGCTTTCTTGAGCACCAGCGTAGAGCCGTACTGAGTGTCGAGCGCGTCAATCTGCTGGGATAATTCAATAAGTGCCGGAGCGATATCAACCGGGGGCCGGTGAACGAGGGGAGTCTGAATGGCCAGTCCAACGTAGTCGAGCTCAACCGAAAGCTGGCGGATAAGTTTGGCAATCCGTGGCAGCACCCCCGTTTGTCCAAACCGCTCAAGCATGTCGTTGTAGTCGAGGTACATGGCCAGAATCTGATCGTACAGATCAACTACGTCTGTAAACGTCAGCACGAGCAGTCGACCCGTATTATCGGGCGAGTTCATGTATTGCCGGCTCTTAAACAGCACTTCGCGCACCGCGTCCTGCTGCTCACTCACAACCACCTGCTGCGCTACCAAATGCCGGTAGTCTTCGTCCAGCGGTTTGGTAATGTCGTAGAAATCGGCCTTTATACTCATGGCCCGGGCTACCGAATGAATACACTGGCCGAGGGCCTGCCGGGCCGCCTGATAGGGGCGCAGCGTTGCCGACAGCAGAGCAATGGCCACGTACCAGAGACCACCTCCGGCAATCAGTACACTCTGGCGCAGCACCCCGGCCACGTCGAGCGGTCGGTCGAGCGTTAGGATCAGCATCAGCAGGGCCGCCGTACCAACCGACGACGCACGGGTGCCATAGACCACAAACATCGAGAAAAAGAAACCGAACAGGCCGATCTCCAGGGCCAGCACCGGCGGCAGAAACTGGGCAAAGCCCGTCAGTGCCGTCATCAAAACGGCCGCAGCTACCGTAATGAGCATGGCGTTGCGCCGGTGCTGTACCGGGCCGGGCGCGTCGACCAGGCTTACCGCCAATGCCCCCAGCGACAACGCCAGGCCGGTCCTTAACTGGCCCATCTGAGCCCCCGCCAGCGACGGCAATAAAATCGACAGCGTCGTTCTAAAACCGTTCGAGACGTTCTGACTGGCCAGGAAGTAGCCCAGATCTCGGCTGCGTCGGTTCATGCTTGGGTTAATTATGAATTGTAAACTATGAATTATGAATGGGGCTGGCGCCAGCCTACTCTCGGTAGACTCATTCATCATTTATAATTCATAATTATTTTACTCGTCAAGTTCCTGAATGCGGGTTAGATGACGGCCTCCTTCGAAAGGGGTATCGAGCCAGATGTTGACAAGTTTGAGGGCCATTTCTTCAGTCATCATCCGCTCGCCAATGGAAATCACGTTGGCATCGTTGTGCATCCGGCAGAGCCGGGCCGATTCCTCGTTCCAGCACAGGCCCGCCCGTACGCCTTTAATGCGGTTGGCCATCATGGCTTCGCCGTTGCCGGAGCCGCCCAGTACTATGCCCCGCTCCACCTCGCCAGCGGCCACGGCTTCGGCCACGGGCCGGATAAAGCGCGGATAATCGACCGACGGGGTTTCGGCATAGGTGCCTTTGTCGACAACCTCGTGGCCGAGGTCGGTGAGGTGGTGGCGAATGGCTTCCTTGTAGCGGAAACCGGCGTGGTCGGAGCCAATGGCAATTTTCATGCGGAACAAATCGGTTAAAGTCGGGTCAAAAGTAGCAGAATTGACCGGGCTGATGAAACCACGCCCCTGAAACCTTACCTGACCCAGCTTGTTCAGAACCGGGAGGGGCGGTAATTTGCAGCCTCTATACAACCGACCTATGATACCATCCACCAATCAGCGGCCCACCGCCACCGTTCTGTTCATCTTCGGCGGTAGTGGAGACTTGAACCTCCGTAAGCTTACGCCTGCCCTGTATAATCTGTACCTCGATACGTACCTGCCCGAACATTTTGCCGTGGTAGGGCTGGGCCGTAGTGATTACGACAACGACTCGTTTCGGGGGCGGCTGCTGGAAGGCGTTCAGTCGTTTTCGCGCCGAAAAAACGGTGACGACGACGTCTGGAAACAATTCGCCCCTCTGATCTCATATATGCAGATGGACGCGGCCAATGACGATGCCTACGTGACGTTATCGGACTTTGCCAAAGCCCGGCAGAAGGAGTGGGGTGTTCCGGTCGATGTGGTGTTTTACTTAGCCGTGGCTCCGCAACTGGTACCGGAAATAGCCACTAATCTCAGCAAACTGGATTTGTGCGCCGATACAACGCACGTCAGGATCGTGGTAGAGAAGCCGTTTGGGCATGACCTGAAAACCGCCACCGAACTCAACGCCTTGCTGGGCGGGCTGTTTGCCGAAGAGCAGATTTACCGGATCGACCATTATCTGGGTAAAGAAACCGTTCAGAACATTCTGGCTCTGCGCTTCGCCAATTCGCTGTTTGAGCCGATCTGGAACCGTCGCTACGTAGAGTATGTGCAGATCACAGCCGCCGAAACCGTAGGGCTGGAAGGTCGGGGAGGGTACTACGAAGGCTCCGGTGCCCTGCGCGACATGATCCAGAATCACCTGCTGCAGGTCATGTGCATGATTGCTACGGAGCCACCGGTCAACTTCACCGCCAACGAAGTGCGTAACAAAACCGTAGACGTACTCAAGGCCATCCGGCGCATTGAGCCTGATCAGGTCAATGACGTGGCCGTACGCGGACAGTACGGGCCGGGCACCGTGAAGGAAAAGGACATACCGGGCTATCGTGACGAAAAAGGAGTAGACCCCCAATCTGCTACGGAGACGTTTGCCGCCGTGAAGCTGTTTGTCGATAACTGGCGGTGGGAAAACGTGCCGTTTTACCTGCGCACAGGCAAAGTGCTGCCCGCCAAGGAAACCGTTATTACCGTTCAGTTCAAAGCAGCCCCCGACTTTGCGTTTCCGCAGGAGGCTACCGAAACCTGGCAATCGAACCGGCTTACCATTGGCATCCAGCCCGAAATGGACATCCGACTGCGGTTTCAGGCCAAACGCCCCGGTCAGACCCTGGCCCTCGATCCGGTAGAGATGGTGTTCAGCTACAAGACCAACTACGATGGGCAGGAACCCGAAGCCTACGAAACCCTGCTGCTGGACGTGATGACCGGCGATGCAACGCTGTTTATGCGGGCCGATCAGGTGGAGGCCGCCTGGCGCGTGGTCACGCCCATTCTGGAGGCCTGGGAAAGCACACCGCCCACTAATTTTCCGAATTACACCCCCGGTACCTGGGGGCCCGAAGCCGCTATGAAACTGGTGGAACAGGATGGCTATGAATGGGGTGCCAAATAAGGTAGCCCCGACACTCTTGCTCGGATTACATTGTCCAAACTACGAACAGTTTACAACTTATCATGAACACTACTGACCGTAATGCCGGCTTTGAGCGCCTTTTCGTGGATGATGGGTCTCTGCCGTGGGAACCTGTGGCCGCGGGGGTAACGCGTAAGATCATGACCTACGACGATAACCTGATGCTGGTGAAAGTGGCGTTTGAAACGGGCGGTATCGGTGCCGTTCATCAGCACCGGCACACCCAGATAAGCTACGTAGTCAGTGGCGAATTTGACATTACTATTGCCGACGAAACCCGGACTGTACGCACGGGCGATGCCTATTACATTCCGCCGAATGTCTTGCATGGTGCCCTTTGTTTGCAGGCTGGTGCGCTGGTCGATGTATTTACGCCCATGCGCGAAGACTTTGTTTGCTTATGAAACTCATTATTCAGAAAAACCCCGACGCGCTGGCCAAAGCAGCCGCTGACTTCATTACAAAGCGCATTAAAGACGTCCTGAAAACTCAGGAGCGCTTCACCATTGCGCTGTCGGGCGGCAGTACACCCAAAGCGTTGCACCAACTGCTGGCCAAACCGCCCTACGTCGATCAGATTCCGTGGCTGCAACTGCATGTTTTCTGGGGCGATGAGCGCTACGTTGCCATCGACGACCCGCAGAGCAACGCGGGCATGGCCTACGATACCCTGCTGGGCCACGTATACACGCCCGAAGAGCAGATTCACGTCTGGCGCACCGATCTGGAACCCGAAGCCGCTGCCGCCGACTACGACCGGATTCTGCACGAGTACTTCGGCGACACTGGCCCGACGTTTGATCTGGTTCTGCTCGGCATGGGCGACGATGGGCATACGCTATCGCTGTTTCCCGGCACGGAAGTCGTGCACGAGCAAACCGCCTGGACCAGCGCGTTTTTCCTCGATCAGCAGGATATGTTTCGCCTGACGCTTACCGCACCAATGGCCAACCGGGCCGCCTGCGTGCTGTTTCTGGTAGCCGGCCCTAAAAAAGCCGAAGCCCTGCGAGAGGTGCTGGAAAGCGATGCCAACCCCGACCAATACCCCTCTCAGGTAATCAAACCGTCTCCCGGCGAACTCGTCTGGATGGTAGATGAGAAAGCGGCTGCAAATCTTAGCCCAGCTGTTGTTTCAAAAACGTAATGGTCCGGTCCCAGGCCAGTTTGGCGGCAGTTTCGTTATAACGGGTTGGGGCGGTGTCGTTGTTGAACGCGTGTTGGGCGCCTTCGTAAATGAATAACTGGTACGGAACCCCTGCCTTTTTGAGCGCTTCTTCGTAAGCCGGAATGCCCGCGTTGACGCGTTCATCCAGCCCGCCGTAGTGGAGTTGTATGGCCGCTTTGATCGCGGGCACGTCGGCCGCGTCGGGCTGGCGACCGTAGAAAGGCACGGCCGCTTTCAGGTCGGGCGCGTGAATAGCCAGCTGATTCGCCATGGCACCACCCCAGCAGAAACCCACGCAGCCTACCTTGCCCGTACTGTCGGGGCGGTTTTTCAGGTACTCTACAGCTTTTACGAAGTTTTGTCGGGTAGCCACCGCATCCAGTTTCCCGAACTGCTCGCGCATCACCGTCTCGTCCGCCGGGGTGCCACCCGTGGCCGAGAGTGCATCGGGGGCAAGGGCCAGAAAACCGGCGAGGGCCACGCGCCGGGTAATGTCTTCGATATGCGGATTCAGGCCCCGATTTTCGTGAATAACCACAACTGCCGGAAACTTGCCCGGACTGGATTGGCCCGCGCTGCTTGCTTTGGGCCGGGACAGATAGCCTTTCATCGTTGTGCCGGCACCTGGAAAGGTAATGGATTCGGTGATGATGCGATCATCCTGAGCGGGCACGGTTTCGGCGTGGGCGTAATTAACTTCCAGCAGTGGAAGCAGAGCCATGGCAGCGGCTACGCCACCGGTTAATCTGGCCAGCCGGCTCAGGAATTCGTCGCGCCGGAGTGGCTTGTGGGTGTATTCGTCAAACAGATTGATAATGCGCTGATCCATAGTCGTAATTGATAGGAGTATTCCGTAAAACTGACGAATCGTTTAGCAATACACAAGCCCGGTTCTACCTTTGCACCAAAATCAACGGGCAGCCGGGTGAATGCCTGAACGGCTGGTTTTGCCATCGCCCGGTTGCCTGATTCGGCGTACCGATTCATAATTCAAAAATTGACCATGGAATTTCGTACCGAGAAAGACACGATGGGACCCGTTCAGGTACCCGCCAATGTGTATTGGGGCGCGCAGACGCAGCGTTCCATCGAAAACTTTAAAATTGCGCAGGACACCGACAAGATGCCCCGCGAAATTATTCTGGCGTTTGCCTACCTCAAAAAAGCGGCTGCACTTACCAACCGGGATGCGAATGTTCTGACACCGGAAAAAAGCGATCTGATTGGGCAGGTGGCCGACGAAATTCTGGCCGGTGAACTCGCCGATCAGTTTCCGCTTGTGGTCTGGCAAACGGGTTCGGGTACGCAGAGCAACATGAACGTCAACGAAGTCATTGCCTACCGCGCCCACGTGCTACAGGGCGGGCAGCTTACCGACGAGAAAAAAGCTCTGCACCCCAACGATGACGTAAATAAGTCGCAGAGCAGCAACGATACGTTTCCAACGGCCATGCACATTGCGGCTTATAAAACCCTAGTTGACGTCACGATTCCGGGTATCCAGAAGCTGCGCGATACGCTGGCGGAGAAGTCGAAGCAGTTCATGCACGTAGTAAAAATTGGCCGGACGCACTTTATGGATGCCACCCCTCTGACCGTGGGGCAGGAGTTCTCGGGGTATGTTTCGCAGCTCGATCACGGACTGCGGGCCATCAACAACACCCTCGCGCACCTGAGCGAACTGGCCCTTGGCGGCACTGCCGTGGGTACCGGCATCAATACGCCCCCCAACTACGCCGAAAACGTAGCCCGGCACATTGCCGATTTGACGGGTCTGCCGTTCGTAACCGCCGAGAATAAGTTTGAAGCTCTGGCCGCGCACGATGCCATTGTAGAAGCGCATGGTGCCCTAAAAACTGTGGCGGCCAGCCTGATGAAGATTGGCAATGACATCCGGATGCTGGCGAGTGGTCCGCGTGCGGGCATTGGCGAACTGCACATTCCTGACAACGAGCCGGGCAGCAGCATCATGCCGGGTAAGGTGAACCCCACGCAGTGCGAAGCCATGACCATGGTAGCCGCGCAGGTTATGGGCAACGACGTAGCCATTAACATTGGCGGTATGAACGGCCACTTTGAACTGAACGTGTTCAAGCCAGTCATGATCGTCAACTTCCTGCATTCGGCCCGGCTCATCGGCGACGTTTGCGTATCGTTCAACGACAAGTGCGCGGTGGGCATCGAACCCATCGAAGCCAACATCAAAAAGCACGTCGATTCATCGCTGATGCTGGTAACGGCGCTCAACACCAAGATCGGCTACTACAAAGCCGCCGAAATTGCGCAGACCGCCCACAAAAACGGCAGCACCCTCAAAGAGACCGCCGTTTCTCTCGGCTACGTAACCCCCGACCAGTTCGACGAGTGGGTCAAGCCGGGCGATATGGTAGGGGAGTTGAAATAAGCTATTATTTCGTATTGCTTCGCAGCTTGTCGGATGACCACGTGGTCATCCGATTTTTTGTGCTACGTGGTCGTGACGTAACCTTGGACTCTTCGTCCCGATTACATGGTCACTATCACTGTTTCATGCCGCTACTGTGGCAATCAAGATAAAGTACGCCGTAAAGGACTTAGTACAAACGGGCATCAGCGCTACAAATGTGAAGCCTGTGGCCGCAGTTTTCAACTTCGCTACACCCATCGCGCCCACGAGCCAGGCATTAAAGAGCAAGTCATTGAGATGGCACTTAACGGTAGCGGTGTTCGTGATACGGCGCGGGTCTTGAAAATAAACATGAATACAGTGATGAGCACAATTAAAAAAAAGCGGCCAAAGTCGTCTTCGTAAATCCGGCCTACGTTCGATCCCACGTTCAACCCCAAGCCACCCTTCGGATTCGCTTAGAGGCTGATGAGCAGTGGTCCTACGTGCAGAAAAAGCGCAAACCGCGCTGGCTCTGACGGTCGGCCGCTGCCGTGGGTCGAAGACCATGACACAGGTGAGGTGGTAGCCTTCTTGTTTGGACGACGGACAAACGCGAGTTTTCGGCGGTTGTTAACTTTGCTGAGTCAGGCTGGCATCGAAGTCAGCCGCTGGTTTACTGACTACTGGTGGGCTTACCACGATGAGCTGCCTGCGTCGATTCATCAGGTTGGCAAAGACCAGACGCAAAGTATTGAGCGGAAGCATTTAGACTTACGGACGCGTGTGAAGCGGTTAGCTCGCAAAACGATCTGCTTTTCGAAGTCTGTTCTGATGCATGACACCGTAGTAGGCAGGGCTTTCTTATAGAAATGGGCAGGTAGCCGTCAGCCCTACTTTTGTGGTTGCAACACTACAAAATCATGGCTACCGCTCCCTGCCCGCTCAAAACTACTACTTTCTTTCAGCTTCTTGAGAACACTCCTCAACTCGACGGACGAGATAACCGAGGCAAACGACACTCGCTCGCGTTGGTACTAACGGGCTTAGTGGCGGCCCTATGCTGCGGACGGGACGGGAGTTTATCCCGACTTCATCGGCACATGACTAATCACTTTGACACCCTTCTCTTAGCTACTCAACTTACTGACCACAAGCCAATTTCACGCGCTCAACTACCGGTGTTGCTGGCTAAAGTAAACGGCTTGCACTTTGCTCATCTTCTCTTCGAATGGTTCGGCTTTGTATTGGATGAAGAGCAAAAACAATGCGGGGCCGCCCGTGCGGTTCTCTCTGGACGGAAAAGAGTTACATGGCAGTATCCAACAGGGGCATACCCGGGGGGAAGTACTCGTGTCGGCAGTAGCGCACCAGCATGGACAGGTTGTGGCTCAGAGCTACTATTGTGGCCCAAAAGAAAGTGAGCGGCCAGCGGTGGTTGCCCTGATTGAAAATCAGCATCTGGCTTCCCATAAACTTACCCTGGATGCGTTGCATTTAATTCCTGCAACGCTCGAACTGATTCATGCTGCCGACGGGCAGTATGTGGTGGGATTAAAGTCAAATCAGGCCCATCTATATCGGACTTGCACCCTAACCGATTTGTTCGGGAGAGCTGATTATGAGCGCGTTGAGGAAAAGTTAAAGGAACATGGTCGGTTGGAGCAGCGCCGGTATCGTTCGTTTACGCTGGGGAGCTCACTGGTGGCTACCCGGTGGCAGAAATCGGGACTGTGTACGTTGCTTTGTGTGGTGCGGATTCGAGAAAAAGGGCCGGTAATGAGTGAGGAGGTGAGTTACTATGTCAGTAACAAGAGAGCAGTTGATCAGCTCGAGGCCAATGATTTATTTGATGCGGTCCGAGGTCATTGGGGTATTGAGGTGATGCACCACAAGCGAGATGTGAGTCTTTCAGAAGACGATTTACGGACGAACAAAGCTGGGATAAGCCGCTTGATAGGTAGCTTAAGAACTCTGGTTATTAAGCTGTTAGACAGTGTAGGGGCTAAGAATATGGTGGCTCAACTTGACCTCTTTGCTGATAAATTCACGACCCTGATCCAGTTCTTGACTCAGCAAATGGGTCTATAAGAAAGCCCTGACTTACGGACGCGTGTGAAGCGGTTAGCTCGCAAAACGATCTGCTTTTCGAAGTCTGTTCTGATGCATGACACCGTAGTAGGCAGGGCTTTCTTATAGAAATGGGCAGGTAGCCGTCAGCCCTACTTTTGTGGTTGCAACACTACAAAATCATGGCTACCGCTCCCTGCCCGCTCAAAACTACTACTTTCTTTCAGCTTCTTGAGAACACTCCTCAACTCGACGGACGAGATAACCGAGGCAAACGACACTCGCTCGCGTTGGTACTAACGGGCTTAGTGGCGGCCCTATGCTGCGGACGGGACGGGAGTTTATCCCGACTTCATCGGCACATGACTAATCACTTTGACACCCTTCTCTTAGCTACTCAACTTACTGACCACAAGCCAATTTCACGCGCTCAACTACCGGTGTTGCTGGCTAAAGTAAACGGCTTGCACTTTGCTCATCTTCTCTTCGAATGGTTCGGCTTTGTATTGGATGAAGAGCAAAAACAATGCGGGGCCGCCCGTGCGGTTCTCTCTGGACGGAAAAGAGTTACATGGCAGTATCCAACAGGGGCATACCCGGGGGGAAGTACTCGTGTCGGCAGTAGCGCACCAGCATGGACAGGTTGTGGCTCAGAGCTACTATTGTGGCCCAAAAGAAAGTGAGCGGCCAGCGGTGGTTGCCCTGATTGAAAACCAGCATCTGGCTTCCCATAAACTTACCCTGGATGCGTTGCATTTAATTCCTGCAACGCTCGAACTGATTCATGCTGCCGACGGGCAGTATGTGGTGGGATTAAAGTCAAATCAGGCCCATCTATATCGGACTTGCACCCTAACCGATTTGTTCGGGAGAGCTGATTATGAGCGCGTTGAGGAAAAGTTAAAGGAACATGGTCGGTTGGAGCAGCGCCGGTATCGTTCGTTTACGCTGGGGAGCTCACTGGTGGCTACCCGGTGGCAGAAATCGGGACTGTGTACGTTGCTTTGTGTGGTGCGGATTCGAGAAAAAGGGCCGGTAATGAGTGAGGAGGTGAGTTACTATGTCAGTAACAAGAGAGCAGTTGATCAGCTCGAGGCCAATGATTTATTTGATGCGGTCCGAGGTCATTGGGGTATTGAGGTGATGCACCACAAGCGAGATGTGAGTCTTTCAGAAGACGATTTACGGACGAACAAAGCTGGGATAAGCCGCTTGATAGGTAGCTTAAGAACTCTGGTTATTAAGCTGTTAGACAGTGTAGGGGCTAAGAATATGGTGGCTCAACTTGACCTCTTTGCTGATAAATTCACGACCCTGATCCAGTTCTTGACTCAGCAAATGGGTCTATAAGAAAGCCCTG
>CAWGWS010000002.1:0-129277 GCA_963826425.1 uncultured Cytophagales bacterium
ATGGTCAATATATCTGGGGTCACTGCTTAGCTGGCCGAGTTCTGTTTTTGTTAGTCCCGTTTCCTTCAGGGCACTCAACGCACTTAGCTGAACGGTTGGGTCCGTATGGGTTGTGTAGGGAACAAGTAGCGTTACGAGGTCAGGATCACCCTGATTACCCACCACCCGTAGGGTAGTACAAAGCGGGTGACCGGTTGCCTGGGCCATGTATTGGACTAAAAAGGGAATGGCTTCGGGTGAGCCTAAATAATCGAAGGCATCCAGTACTGCCATTTGTACCTTGCTGGCCGGATGTTGAAGCAGGTCTCCCAGTTTCAGCACCTGATCAAATCGATTAAAGTGGCGGCAAAGGCGAACGCCAAAGAGTACCCAGTCTGTATGGGCAGAGGTTAGCCAAATCTCGAACGGGGGCAGCTGGTCAGTGTTCAGTCGCCGGAATCGTTCCAGCAGTACAATCTGCTCCCAGTCGGAAAGGTGTGTGCTGGTGTAATCAATTTCCTGTAGCCAGGACTGATCCCCCAGGGCAACCATAGCCGTAATTAATTCGAGCCGGAGCGTACTGTTTTTCGTTTTTAGTTTACGTTTCAGCAGGGGGAGGGCCTGCTCCAGCTGGAGTTGACCAATAATTTGAGTAGCATAGGCCTGCTGATACCAGTACCGGTCTTTAAGGAGTCTATAACAAAGCTGGTGGAGGTTAAGGCCGGTAAGCAACTGGCGCAGGGCATCCTGCCCCTCCTGCCGGAATAGCTTACTGGTGGCAAAAACCACGTTGAGGATCGTTTTTCTGGCCCGTGGGTCTTTTTTTATCTCTTCCTGAAGAATACCAATCAGGTCCCGGATGGAATAATCGCCCGCCAGCCAAATGGCTATTTCGTCTTCAATTCGTGCCTGCAGGGCATCGGCCCACCGTTTCCTGCGGTTCCGAATCAACATCAGCACCATTACGTGAGTCACTAAAATAACGGCCGTTAGGGTCGAAGTAACGACCAGCGTCAGTAAGAGTAACTGAAAAGGACCCAGGGAGTCCAACCAGGTATTTTCAAGATTCACTATCCACTCCGTCAGGTTGATACGTAGCATTTCGGGCGGCTAACGGATTTTTAGGTGCTTCCGGACGCGGCTGACTAACTCGTTGGGGCTGAAGGGTTTCAGAGCAAAATCGTCGGCCCCGAGACTAAAGGCTTTTAAAACGGTTTGCTCCTGACCGGATGCCGAAAGAACGAGAACCGGGATGCTGCTGCTGAGTGATTTTTTTACGTACTCCAGCACTTCTAACCCGCTGTGATACGGCATCATCAGATCGGTAATCACCAGATCAGGCGTCGTGGTTCGAAGAGACTCCAGTGCCTGTTTTCCATCACTGGCTGCCAGTACCGTGAAGCCTTCCTTCTGCAGTCGATACGTTAGCATTTTCAGGACGAGTGCTTCGTCTTCAGCTACCAGAATAATGTACGTTTTACCGGTTGACTCAGTTTCCATGCAATAAAGTTAGCTATAACCACAATTAATCTGATTCGCACTATATATCAAATATCATGTTTTTGAATTTCGTATAATATTAGTATGTAAATTCATTCATTAGTAAATTTCGATTCCAGATTGTCTTCCAGCATACAGACACCATTATTAATGTCCTGAAACAGGCTCGCCAGCTGAGTGGCCAAAGCAAGACTAAACGCCTGCCCTTCGTTTTCCATTTCTTTCAGGCGCTCCGCCAGGGTCAGCATGGCCAGTGAATTGAGCGAAGAACGAAATTTATGGGCGGTCTGATTAAACATAGAACGGTCCTGAGCTTCAATTGCCTCAAAGAGTGTCTGTCGGTACTGGGGCAAATCCCGGGTAAACAAGGAGAGTAAATCGGCAAGTAGTTCAGTATCACCGTCTGTAACCTCATTCAGGTATGCCTGATCAATAAGTTTTTCCTGCGGATCTATTGTACGGATATCCGCCATGGCAGACGTGGAAAGCACCAGTCCCGGCGCAAACAGACCCAGCATTTCGTCGATCTGTTCCATACGAACGGGTTTAGCCAGGTACGCGTTCATACCGGTGGCCAGGCAGCGTTCGCGTTCGCCCGGCATGGTATAGGCCGTCATGGCAATAATAGGCGTATTGAGCGCCAGTTTTTGCCGAATGGTTTGGGTGGCGGTGTAGCCGTCCATGCCTGGCATCTGAATATCCATCAGGATCAGGTCGAACGTCCTGTCTGCCAGAATAGCCACCGCTTCGAGACCATCATTGGCAATGACTGGCTTGATGTGATGGCGCATCAGAAACCCCTCCATAACTTTCTGGTTCATCTCATTGTCTTCAACGACTAAGACATCAAGGGTTGACCGGCTGGTTGAGGGAACATGTGATGGAATTGGCTGGGGGGAGGGTACTAAAGCCGGTGCTGGCTCAATTTGTTGAGGTATAACGAACGGTATCCGGATGGTGAAGGTAGTGCCCTGACCCAACTTGCTTTTTACATCGATTGTACCATTCATGAGGCTGACCAGGCTCCGGGCTATATTGACGCCCAGACCTGTACCGGCCGACCGGTACAGATTGTCCGAAAATACCCGGCTGAACCGGTTAAAAACGCGGGCCAGATTCTCTTCATCCATACCCACCCCTGAGTCCTCAATACTAAACACTACGGGTACTTGCCCGGCGTGAGCAGACGGTTCTGCATGGATATTTAGTTTAACAAATCCTGTTTTTGTAAACTTGATAGCATTTGTGCAGATATTCAGCAGGACCTGAGCCAGTCGTAAGGGGTCGGCCATTAAAACAGGGGGAACAGCCGGGTCTGTATACACTGCATACCCAAGCCCTTTTTCGCCTGCCTGGGTCGACAAATGGCTTTCTACAGCCTGAACAAGTGTATTCATTGTAGTGGGTACGCACTCCAGTACCAATTGTCCCGACTCGATTCTGGATATATCCAGTAACTCATCAAACAGGGCCAGCAGGTTGTTTCCCGATAGCTTTATACCATTGAGGTAATCCTGTTCGTCGGGAGCCATTCGTTTCTGTCGAAGCAATTCGGTGAAGCCCAATATAGCGTTCAGGGGGGTCCGGATGTCGTGACTGATGTTAGACAGGAAAATTTCCCGTTCCTGCAACGACTGTTCCGCAATGATACGGGCCTGCTGTAACTCCTGCTCTTTCTGGTTCGCTTCGGTGATATCGCGAAAAACAGAAATAGCCCCAATCAGCGCTTCGTTCCGGTCGTACAGGGGGCGCGCCTGCGAGGCTACTATTCGCAGGCCATTTTTTGTTTCCAGCAACATATTGTCCGTTGACACAATCTCCCCCTTCAGGGCCCGGCTCAGCGGAATATCGTCCGGCTGAAATGGTTGTTTCGAATCGGCATAAGCCAGGCGAAATCGTTTGGCCAGATCATACAGGTTCAGGTTTGATTCAGTCGGAAGAATCGTCAGCATTCGCTGGGCGGCCTGATTGGTATAAACAAGTTGTTTGTCTGTGTTCAACACCATGACACCCTCCGGGATGGCCTCCAGGTACTGAGTAAGCTCTTTCTGACGGTGAATGACCTCTCTGGTGAGCCGCTCCCGGCGAAGCGTGTAGCGGTAAAAAACGATTAACAGCGCAGAGGCCAGTACCAGCAGCACACTGTCAACAATGGTGTTGAGTACCCGCATGGTAGCAATGTGGTTGTTAATCTGCTTCTGGTTGCCCAGCAGGCTGTCGCTCAGGGCCAGCCGAAACGTTCGCATCATCCGCACCAACTGCTGAATTTTTTGACTGGCATCCGCTGAATTCCGGAGAACATCGGCCCGTAGTATAACGTCAGCCTCAGCCTGAAACTGACGGGCTAATGGATTCAATTCAGGGGTATTCTGCGTCAGGATAACCAGCGAATCGAGCAGGGGGCGTAGGGCCGCTTTGGTACGGGCAGACTGGTTGGCCCGCAATATAGCCTGGGCAGTTGTGTCGGATAATTGAGTGTAGAGCGGATAGCCGAGTTCTATAGTCAGTTCAATGGTATTATTCAGGACGGCAATGGTCTGAATTACGGACTGACTACCTCTGCGTACGTTATTAAACGTAGTGGCTTCGTAATAATGGCGAATGGTTAACAGGATGATGGCTATGCCAAAACCGGCGAACAGCGCAATGCGAATGGTCTGATTCCGGATGGTTAGTTTCATTATCTAAATAATCACCAAAGTCGGGAATTTGTACAGCGTTTGTTACTTTTTATTGGTTTCAAAGTCAGAACAGACCATCCAGCCTGTCTATATCCGGGTTGTATAATCGGTATAAATCTATTAATCATTGTTGTATCAATCATTGTCGAGGGTAAAAAGTTAAGACAGCCACATCGGATGCCTGCCTGTCCGATAAACTTCCCGGTAAATGATGGACTGCCCTGACGATAAATTGACTACGCACTGGTACGGTAAGAAAACAGATTTACTTTACAGGTTAGTAACGAACTGAGTACTTTGCTTTCTCAAATCCAATGAAATCTGCTCCAGTACCAGCCGACGAATTAGCCCGACTTGATGCCCTTACGGGGTACAAGCTGCTGGATTCGTCGCCCGAAGATATCTATGACGATATAACTCAACTCGCATCCGAGATTTGCCGTACGCCAATTTCCCTGATCAGCCTGGTGGACGAGAATCGGCAGTGGTTTAAATCCAAACAAAGACTCGCACCGGATGAAACAGAACGGGAGTTCTCTTTTTGTGCGCATGCCATCCTGAATCCCAGCGAGATTTTAATTGTTCCTGATGCGCGGGAGGATGAACGGTTTTCGGACAATCCATTAACTACCGGTCAGACCAAAATTGTTTTCTACGCCGGTGTGCCTTTAGTCAATCCCAGCGGGTATCCATTGGGTACATTGTGCGTCATTGATAACCGCCCGCGCACCCTGACGGAGAACCAGCTGCTAGCGTTGCAGGCCCTGGCCCGGCTGGTGAATACCCATTTTGAGCTGAGGAAGATTAAAATGGAACTGGAAACTACACGGGCCGAATTAACAATAGCCAACTCAGCTGCGCCAGCACACCGGCTGGCAAGCCGGATTCAGCCGATGGCACAGGTAATGCAAGACCAGGTTGAACGGCTCGTTAACCAGGCCCCCCGTCCCGACCAGCTGGATATACTCACTGATCTGCAGCACGTAGCGAGCTCATTGAATGAGAATCTCACAGAGGCTTGTCTGGATGAATTGTGATATGAAAAGAAAGTTGCTTTTTCGCATGTGTGATAGCTGCATGTAACTGTCAGCCCTAAAAATTGTTGATTGTTTGATAATCAAGTTATATAACCTCTCTGATTGAATCGGTCATGAAATACTCTTTACCCGGTACGGTGCTTTTATCGCTCGTTACGCTGGCAAGCTGCCAGTTAGACCTAGTTGATCCCGTGTCTCCCCGTTCTGCACAATCGGCCCGCCAGGCAGTTGTGGCGCCACCCGCCTACCGGGGTATTTACGTGGACGGGTTTAACGCGATCCTTGGCAACACCGTTCTGGAAGATTCATTGCTGAACTGGTGCGTGAGCAACAATATGAACGCCCTTAGTCTATACGACCTGAATACGGTAATGGGCAATGAACGATACACGGATTTGGCCCTGTTCATGCAGAAAGCCAGGGGTACGTACGGTATCAGTCAGGTGGCCGCCGTACGGGGAACAGCCGCCAACTTTCAGCAGAATGCCAGTTATGATGCCTCCAGAACCAACCTGAATGAGCGGTTTACAACTTATAATCTGGAGAATGAATGGTGGAACAACGGGCCGTCCTGCACGTTTAGCTGCTATGCGTCTATCCTGCAAAGCATGAGTAACAGGGCAAGAGCAGCCTCGCCCCCGATAACGACCGAAGCGTATATAGGGTGGTTTCAGAATCCTACGGGGCAGGACTTACAACAGGCCAAAACGCTGGTGCGCTGGCTGGATCGCATCCTGGTTCACGATTACCGGCCAAACCCCCAGTTTGGGTATATGCAGAGCCGACTGTCTACGATTGGCAAAGCCGCCCAAAGTCAGAACCGCGTAATGGATGTCATCGTATTGTTCAGTGCCGAACCCGACTTTATGCAGGATTATTACAGCGTCAGCGGCCAGAATCACTCTTTTGATGATGCTTATACCGATATCGTTAACCAGTTCAATGCTGCCACCTTCACAGGTAAAAATAACGTACGCCTGATTGGTTACCAGGTATTTGACTATTCTTTCGCCAAACAGGCCAGGCCTGCTTATATTTCCCTCTACCAATAACAGCGATTGGCAGCCAGGACACTTAATTGCATAAAAAGCCGCGCCAGATCCCTCTGGCGCGGCTTTTTACGCAGATGATTTTTACAATGAATCAATACCGCCCGTCGTCAATAGAACCAGCCTGCTTGCCTGACAGAAACAGGCTGGGATTTTTCGATGAGCTTATTGAGTGCTGAAATCAGGCCAGATCAAAACGGTCAGCGTTCATAACCTTGGTCCACGCGGCTACGAAGTCCTGCACAAACTTCTCCTGGGCATCTTCGCAGGCATACACCTCGGCAATGGCACGGAGTTCGGAGTTTGAACCGAAGATCAGATCGACGCGGGTACCCGTCCACTTGGGTTCGCCCGTGTTCCGGTCGCTACCCATGAACAGGTTCTGGGCATCGGACGTAGGCCGCCAGGTTATACCCATATCGAGCAGGTTCACGAAGTAGTCGTTGGTGAGTGCTTCGGGGCGATTGGTAAATACGCCATGCTTCGAGTGATCGAAGTTGGTGTTCATTACCCGCATACCGGCCACCAGTACCGACATCTGGGGAGCCGTTAGGCCCAGCAGCTGCGCTTTATCTACCAGCATATCTTCGGCGGGCGACAGGTGGATAGCATTCAGGTAGTTGCGGAATCCGTCGGCATGGTGCTCCATAGCGGCAAACGACACCTCATCGGTTTGTTCCTGCGTCGCATCGGTACGACCCGGCGTAAACGGTACCATTACGTCGTGACCAGCGTTCTTGGCGGCCTGCTCAACACCGGCCGAACCACCCAGCACAATCAGGTCAGCCAGCGAAATAGCTTTACCACCCGTTTGTGCGTTGTTAAAGTCGTTCCGGACTGTTTCCAGCTTCTCCAGCACGGTAGCCAGTTCGGCGGGGTTATTGACTTTCCAGTCTTTCTGGGGGGCCAGCTGAATGCGGGCCCCGTTGGCACCACCCCGTTTGTCAGAATTGCGGTAGGTAGACGCCGAAGCCCAGGCGGTTCTGACCAGCTGAGGAACCGACAGGCCGGCAGCCAGCAGGGCCTTTTTCAGTTCGGCCGTGTCCTGCTCGTTAACCAGCTCATGCGTAACAGCGGGAACGGGATCCTGCCACACTAATACTTCCTGCGGTACGTCCGGACCGAGGTAGCGCTCAATAGGGCCCATGTCGCGGTGGGTCAGCTTGAACCAGGCGCGGGCAAAGGCATCGGCAAACTCGTCAGGATTCTCGTGGAAGCGACGCGAAATCTTCTCATAGGCCGGATCGGCCCGCAGAGCGATGTCGGTGGTCAGCATCATGGGAGCGTGGCGCTTCGAGGCATCGTGCGCATCGGGCACGGTACCGGCACCGGCCCCATCTTTCGGCTGCCACTGGTGCGCACCGGCGGGGCTTTTGGTCAGCTCCCACTCGTAACCAAACAGGTGATCGAAGTACTCGTTGGTCCATTGGGTTGGCCTGGTGGTCCAGGTGATCTCGATACCACTGGTAATGGTGTCGCCACTATGACCACTGCCGTAGGTGTTTTTCCAGCCCATGCTCATCTCTTCGATAGAGGCACCGGCGGGTTCAGAGCCAACGTATTTGTTGGGGTCAGCTGCGCCGTGGGTTTTACCGAAGGTGTGGCCACCCGCAATGAGGGCAACGGTTTCTTCATCGTTCATGGCCATCCGGCCAAACGTTTCCCGAATGTCATAGGCGGCACCCACGGGATCAGGCTGTCCGGCCGGGCCTTCGGGATTTACATAGATCAGGCCCATGTGCGAGGCACCGAGTGGCTGCTCCAGCTTGCGGTGGCCGTTGCTGCCGGCATACCGGGCTGCATCGTCCAGCCATTTCGTTTCCGAACCCCAGTAGACAGCTTCTTCAGGCTCCCATACGTCGGCCCGTCCGCCACCAAACCCAAAGGTCTTGAAGCCCATCGACTCCAGGGCGCAGTTGCCGGTAAGCACCAGCAGGTCGGCCCACGAAAGTTTCCGTCCGTATTTCTGCTTGATCGGCCATAGCAACAGGCGCGCCTTGTCGAGGTTGGCGTTGTCGGGCCAGCTGTTGAGGGGAGCAAACCGCTGATCGCCGGAACCGGCGCCACCCCGTCCGTCAAAAATCCGGTAGGTACCTGCACTGTGCCAGGCCATCCGGACAAAGAGGGGACCGTAATGGCCAAAGTCGGCCGGCCACCAATCCTGCGATTTGGTCATCAGATCAACGAGGTCCTGCTTTACAGCAGCCAGATCCAGCGTTTTAAAAGCCTCGGCGTAGTTGAAGTCGTCGCCCATGGGGTTAGACAGGGCCGAGTGCTGGCGCAGCGTGTTCAGCTTGAGCTGATTAGGCCACCAGTCTTTGTTTTGGGTGCCACCCCCCGCACTCTTGCTTACTTCGCCATGCAGAAAGGGGCATTTGCCCACTGTGTTGACTTTACTGTCGTCGTTCACCTCCCAAACGGGTGATTCTTCCTGACCGTTATGTTTCATAATTGATTCGTTTACCTGATTAAGAACCCAAATTTACACAAATTTGAGTTATCGTTTTTATCCATTGTTTTGATAGCTTTATCAATAAAATCTATGAGACAGCCCCGGATCCTGATCAGGTATGGCCAAACGGGCGTACAGGGACTGGCCCGATGCCTGAACATCAACCCACGCAAATTTACCGATCGCGCGCGCTCTTTTGCAGTTCATCGAGCAGATACTCCAGCCCGTTCAGTCTGATTTCGTACAGGGTCTGCAGCAGTACCCCCAGCTTACCCGCCGGGAAGCCTTTTCGGGCGAACCATTCCAGGTAATACACCGGTAATTCGCGCAGCAGACGCCCCTTGTATTTGCCGAAGGGCATTGGATAGTAGAGCAGTTCGAGCAACAGGTCTGGGTTGCCAAAGGCGGGCGTACCGGGCATAGCTAGCGGGGTGAAGAAAGGCCAAAGCTACGTCGCTGGTCAGGAATTCTGAGTTTAGTTTAGAGTAGAATCGCGTACTTTAGGGGATTGGTCAGTAAGTCAATCCAATCGCATTCTTTACCTGAACATGAAGAAGACCTCAAAACCCCTTGCCGAAAACTCCCGGCGTCTGTTTCTTAAAACGCTCGGTGCCGCAGCCGCTACCGCCCCCACCGTGCTAACCCAAAGCCGGGCGGATGTGGGCAGTCCCCAGTACCTGAATCTGGTGAAAAGCCACGCCAGCACCTCGGCCAATGGTAAGATCCGGCTGGCCCTGATTGGCACGGGCGGCATGGGCATCGGCGATACCCAAACGGCCCTGATGATTGATGGGGTGGAGATGGTAGCCGCCTGCGATCTGTACGACGGCCGGTTGCGCCGGGCCAAAGAAATCTGGGGCGAAGGCACCGCCACCACCCGCGACTATCGCGAACTCATCGACCGCTCCGATATCGACGTCATCATCAACGCCACTACCGACCACTGGCACGAGAAAATCAGCTCCGACGCGCTTCGGAAAGGCAAGCACGTTTACTGCGAAAAGCCGATGGTCCAAAAAGTGGAGGACGGCCACAAGCTGATTAAGGTATCGAAAGAAACAGGCAAAATCTTTCAGGTGGGCAGCCAGTTTGCGTCGTCTATCATTGTGTCCAAAGCCAAAGAGCTGCTCAACGCGGGCAGCATTGGTGAGATCGTCTTTGCCGAAGCGCAGTATGACCGGCACAGCGCCATGGGTGCCTGGCAATACTCGATTCCGCCCGATGCCTCGCCCCAGACCGTAGACTGGGATACCTACCTCGGTACCGCGCCCAAACGCCCGTGGGATCCGCTCCGGTTTTTCCGGTGGCGCAACTACCAGGACTACGGTACCGGTATTGCGGGCGACCTGTACGTACACCTGCTGACCACGCTGCACACCATTACCGGCTCTAAAGGGCCAAACCGGGCGTACTCGAGCGGGGGAATCCGCTACTGGAAAGATGGCCGCGATGTGCCGGACATTCAGCTCAGTATTTACGACTACCCCAAAACGGCCGAACACCCGGAGTTTAATCTGACCACCCGCTCCAATTTTGTGGACGGTGGGGGCGGGGGCTACCTCGTGCGGCTGGTGGGCACCGAGGGCGATCTGTCATTGGGCTGGGATAGTCTGACCATGCGGCAGAACAAATTCCCGAAAGCCCCCGGCCTGTCAATCGATAATTTCCCGAAAGACCAGAAGGAACTGTATCTGGCCGAATACAATAAGCTGTATCCGGCAACTTCACAGATGGAGGGGCCGAAGGAGTTTAAATACACCGTGCCAAAAGACTACAAGGGCGACCGCTACGAGCACTTCGTCAACTTCTTCGCGTCGGTGCGGGACAACAAACCGAACATCGAAGACGCCACCTTCGGCCTGCGCGCCTGCGGGCCCACGCAGTGCGGTAATCAAAGCTATTTCCAGAAAAAAGTTGTCGGCTGGGACCCCGTAGCCATGAAAATTCTGGGGTAAAAACGTATCCCGGACCGGAACCCCGGTCTGGGATACCCACACATTAACCTGCCTAGCAACATGGCTAATCGCCGTCTTTTCCTGAAGCAACTGGGCCTCGGTGCCATAAGCCTGAGCCTTGCCAGCGACGCGCTGGCGTATCACCAGCCATGGCGGTCTGGCGGCCTGCCGCGTTCGCTGCCCGGTTTGCAGGGGGTGAATCCCGAGGGCGTTCTGAATTTCCTGACTACCGTCGAAACCCGAAAGTTGAACGTGCATAGCCTGATGGTGGTGCGGCACGGCAACGTGGTGGCCGAGGGCTGGTGGGCACCCTACGCGCCTGATCTGAAACATACGCTGTATTCGCTCAGTAAAAGCTTCACGTCCACCGCCGTAGGCATGGCTGTAGCCGAGGGTAAACTAAGCGTTGATGACAAAGTCGTTTCGTTCTTTCCGAACGATCTGCCCGCTACCGTCAGCGACAACCTGGCGGCTATGCGGATTCAGGATTTACTGACCATGAGCACCGGCCACGACAAAGAGCCAACCGGGGCAATGCGGGCCAATGGCAATACCAACTGGCCCAGGGTCTTTCTGGCCCACCCCGTTGATCATCAGCCCGGAACGCATTTTGTTTACAACAGCGGGGCCACGTACATGCTCTCGAACATTGTGCAGAAGCTGACCGGCAAAACTACGCTGGACTACCTGACGCCCCGCCTGTTCGGGCCGCTGGGTATTGCCGGAGCCGATTGGGAAGTTGACCCGACCGGCGTGAACACGGGTGGCTGGGGCCTGCGGGTACGCACCGAAGACATTGCCAAATTTGGACAATTGTATTTGCAGAAAGGGATCTGGCAGGGTAAACGGCTTTTATCCGAAGCCTGGGTAGCCGACGCTACCCAGCGCCATATCCTGCAACCGGCGGGCGACAAGAGCCGGGACTCCAGCGATTGGCTACAGGGATACGGCTACCAGTTCTGGCGGTGCCGGCACGACGCCTACCGGGGCGACGGCGCCTTCGGGCAGTACTGCATCGTGATGCCCGACAAAGACGCCGTTGTGGCCATCACGTCCGAAACCGCCGATATGCCTGCCGTGCTGAACGCCGTTTGGGACCATATCCTGCCCGCTCTGCAACCCACTAACGCGTCCGTTGCCGGGTCCTCACCAGCACTGCTGACCCGTACACTAAAGAGCCTTGCCCTGCCGCTGCCGGTGACCAATACGGCCACGCCGATGATGCCGAAAATCAGCGGTAAACCGTTTACTATTGAGCCCAACCCCTTAACATCGACACCGCAATCGCTGACGTTTGGTAAGGACGGCTGCCTCTTTAACTTCCACGACGACCGGGGTAATCACCAGGTTTTGTGTGGTCTGAACCGCTGGCGTGAGGGCAAAACCACCGTCTCAACCCTGCCGCTGAAACTGGTAAACACCCCCGTTCCCGGCGAAGCCACCGTGCGCGTGGCGGGTACCGGCACCTGGTCCGATGCCAACACGTTCCTGATGACCTGGCGATTCATTGAAACGGCTCATTACGAAACCGTCACCTGCCGCTTTGATGACGGCGGCCTGAACATCAGGTTTGAAAATAGTCTGTCCATCATCGGTCACGCCAAAGACCCACGCCCAACGTTGCAGGGTACGTTGCTGCGTGCGGCTCACTGACGACTAAGGGTAATCTTCCATTGGTTACGGTCGTACCGTCGAAGAATAGAAACTTCTCGTCGTAAATGAGTTCCGGTATATGATGCCAACGGGGATGGGTAACCACACTTGTGTAACAGGTTCTGACTGGTTGAGACGGGCATACTACCGATTTCCACCAACGACGATGCTGTTTCTCTGACCGGACAAACGTCTGCACCGGTCGACCTTTGTCGACCGGCAATCCAGTCTACGCTCACCATCCGCCCCGATCGGTACCTTCGAGCCAATGCCGGGTTATAAGGGTGTTTGTCCCGCACCATTCAAAAACTTTCTGCTGCACCCGTTGGAAGTATAGTTTCCAGTAAGCTTACTTTGCAGCACAAAGTACTTTATTCGTTATGCAACAGACGTGGCAGGCTTTATTTTCCCCCGATGTGCTTATCGCCGGGTAACCGCCAGCCGGGGCGGGGACTGCGCGCGTTGGCTTTGCTGACCATTGCCGGACTGGGGCTGGTGATAACGCGCGGACTCTTAACGGGCAACTGGTGGTTTTTTGTGATGCTCACCTGGAATCTGGTGCTGGCGTTTTTCCCGCTGGGCGTAGTACTGGTATTGCGCGACCTGCGGCAGGCACCCGGGGGTCCACCCTGGTTTCAGAGCCGGGCCTTACTGGCGTCGGGGCTACTGCTGTGGCTGGCGTTTCTGCCCAATGCCCCCTATATTATCACGGATCTGTTTCACATTCGGCACGTACAGGCTAATCTGCTTTGGTTCGATACCATGACCTTATTCGTATTTGCGCAGACGGGGGTGGTGGCGGGCCTGTACTCGGTGCTGATCGTGCACCGGCTGCTGCGGCCGCTGGCGGGACCCTGGCTAAGCTGGGGACTGGTGCTGGCTAGTCAGTGGCTGGCTGGTTTCGGCATTTATCTGGGCCGCTTTGGCCGGTGGAACAGCTGGGACGTGCTGGCGCAGCCGCTGGCCCTGTTCAATGGCCTGACCAAAGCCGCTCTCGACCCAACGGGTCTGAAAATTACGCTGGCCTATGGGTTTGTGCTGGCGGTGCTGTACGTTGCTTTTTACTGGTATGTCGAACAGGATAGACGGGCCTAAGGTCCTGCGGAGTTTCCGGTTTGCGGGGCAGGGTATTCTTGATCTGTTCCGGTTTGAGAACAACGCTAAGGTGCACTTTCTGATGGCTGCGCTGGTTATTGCCGTCGGCTTCTGGCTGGGGCTGAGCCGGGTAGAGTGGGCCATTATCCTCACGCAAATTGGATTGGTCTGGGCCGCCGAGGCTTTTAACACGGCCCTTGAAAAACTCTGCGATTTCGTTTCGCCGGGGTTGCATCCGCAAATCAAAGCCATCAAAGACATGGCCTCCGGGGCGGTGCTGATGGTGGCCATCACGGCGGTTCTGGTGGGGTTGCTGGTGCTGGGCGGACGGGTAGTGGACATGTATTTTTAGGTGTGTAAGAACCCTTTTCTAATTCAATGAACGAATCGCGCGAACATTTGCAAACCCTGACCGATATCCGCAGCATGATGGAGCGGTCCTCCCGGTTTCTGTCCCTCAGTGGCCTGTCGGGGGTGTCGGCGGGGGTTATTGCCTTAGCCGGGGCCGCAGTCGTGTACATGCGGACTGGCCTGAGTACTTATCCCGGCTCATATAATGAATCCCTGGAAAGTAGTGTAACGCAGGCAGCAGCAGACCAGTTTTTAGTGACGGTAGCGGTCGGGGTACTACTGGCGGCTTTGTTGTCGGGCGCGTTTTTTACCGTTCGCAAGGCTCGTCGGCAGGGGCAGTCGGTCTGGAACCAGACGTCGCGCCGGTTGCTGTGGGCCATGCTCGTGCCGCTGGTGGCAGGGGGTGTATTTTGCCTGGTGCTACTGCTGCATAACCTGCTCTGGCTGGCGTTTCCTGGTACGCTGATCTTCTACGGGCTGGCCCTGCTCAGCGGCAGCCGCTACACCGTCCGCGATGTGGAGTCGCTGGGCTACTTCGAAGTGGGGCTGGGGTTACTGGCCCTGTTTTTTCCGGGCTATAACCTGCTTACCTGGGCTGTGGGGTTTGGGCTGCTGCATATTGTGTATGGCCTGACGATGTACTATAAATACGAACGAAGTCCGGCATGAACGACCTGCTTTCCCGCTTCAACAAAGCTTTTGAGAGCAAAGCCCGGCTCAACATTATGTCGGTGCTGATGGTCAACGACGTGACGAGTTTTAACGACCTCAAAGACCTGCTCGCCCTCACCGATGGCAACCTCGCTACCCATTTGCGGGCACTGGAAGAGTCGGGCTACATCGGCGTGGAAAAGCAGTTTGTAGGCCGTAAACCCAAAACCACGTACCGGGCCACCGGAACCGGAAAAACCGCCTTTACCGACCACCTCAATGCGCTCGAAGAATTTATCCGGAATATGTAGGTGAGTGAGACAGCCGCCCATGAACTGGTGCGTCAGGAACGCCGGCGTGCCGTGCTCAGAGTTGTCGTCGCCCACCATACAGTAGAGACAGACAAAACCAACTCCGGCGGTAGCGGGGCCATAAACAGGCGGAGCAGATTCCGATTCAGAGCATCCAGCGGCCCTGGTGAAACGAATTGACTGGATTTTGCCTGCTGAATTGAATGATTGCGGCTGCACTGCCCATGCGGCAAAAAAAAGATTCCGGAGAGGAGGCTCTCCGGAATCGGCCGATCTAATCGTACTCGCTGAGACGTTTCGAATGGTGCTTACTCGGTTTTGAAATCAGAATCCTTCAGGCCTTTGTTCACCTTCACGTTATCGACGGTCATTGTCATGGCCCCGCGGGGCGTTTGCTGGTTGAGGGTCATGGGAAATTTGACGCCACTGGTTTCTTTATAGTCCGCGTAACCCGTCGTGGTGGTCATTTCGCCCCGGGTCGATTTCGCGGTGACGATTGACTGTACTTTCAGGCCCGTAGTCGTGTCGAAGTTATCGGTCCAGGTGGTGCCGTCGGCGGTGGCGTGGCTGAGCTTCCAGGTGTCTTTTCCGTCAATTTTTTCGGGGCCGACTACCGTGCTGGTTACGTTGTTTTCGGTATAGTGCAGTTCAGGAAACAGCAGGTTCATGGTCGTCATCTTCTGCGCTTCGGCGCCGTCAACCGTTTTGCTGCCCTGCATGCTGCCAATGGCCACTTTCGTGCCATCGCCGGTTTGCTTCATTACTTCCATGCCGCTGGCGTTAATCACCATCGAGAACTTGTTGGGCAGTTTGTTTTTGCGGGTAATCATAATCGGCCCCCGCTCGGTCTCGGCCGACATATTCATGGTCAGGTCGGTGACGTTCATCAGCGCGTCTTTACCGCCAATGGCGGCCACGTACTTGTCGAGAATCTGGTTGGCGGTGGGAGTGTCCTGCGCCGTGGCTCCCTGCCAGCTAATGGGTACGAACAGCAGGGCAAGCATGAGTTTTTTTGGTGAGAAATGCATAGTAAAAGGGGGTTTGTCAGTTCGGTCAAATGTACGGGTTCGTGGGCGATTGGACAATGACCTGCCCGGAAGGTTTAGAGGGTGCTTAAACCCTATTTCAGGTTGGCCCGGCGGAGATAAAAATGCGGCCTGAACGTCTCCGGTTTACGCAGCGACAGTTTCGTGCTGGCCGTCCATAGACTATACGCCGATACCGCAGGGAGTCCCAGAAAAAGAACCCGCTGCCGGTCAATAAACCGGTAACGGGTTCTTTTTCTGGGACGATGACGGTCTACCGCGGACCCCGCGAACCGGCCCGCCGTTCCAGGGTTGGCGCGGGTTCGGCGGTTGATTGTTGAGCCGGTTGGGCGGGCTGCTCACTGCGTTGCCGAAAGCTACCCTGTTCCCGCACGGGAGCGGGCAGGCCAGACTCGGCAGACCGGCTATTTTGCCGGGGTGCGGGCGTCCGGGGCTGATACATCGGTTGCTCACTACCACCACGCGGGATGTCTGCACCCCGGTCAGGCTGTGTCTGTGGGGTACGGCCGTCCGGCATTGGTTCGCGCGGCTCTACCTGCGGAAAACTGCGCCCTGCCGGAGCCTGCGGAGCTGCCTGTGCGGGCTCAGCGGGTTGTCCGTAATACCTGCCCCGACCCCGGCTACCCGAATTCGATGGGTCGGTCTGCGGAGTAGACGGGCTGGCGTCCGGCGAGCTGGTGCGTACCCGTGGTCTGGAATTGCCCGGACTAGACTGAATAATATCGGCTCCGTTTCCCCGCGACTGGCTACCGTAACTGCCGGGGTTGGGCGTGTTTTCGCGGGGGGAGCCCCCACGCGGGCCACCGTTGTAGGTGCCGGGATTGGGGTTGTTCTCCTGCGTTGACGAGCCACGGGGACGATTATCGTAGCCGCTGCCGCTGCCCCGGCTGTTGCCATAACCGGAGGTATTGCCGTTGCCGGAAGTGCCGTTGTAACCCGCATTACGCTCCGCGTTGGGGCGGTAGATATTGACGGTGTTGTTCTGCACGACCACGCGACCCGGCCGACCGGCATTCTCGACCCGGTACACCGGCACCCGCTGGCGGGTGGCACGCTCGATGTCTTCCCGGCGGGGGCCGTAGGCGTAGTCGCGGTTGTTGACCCGATAGACGTTGTTGATAATGGTGGTTTGCTGGTAGATATTGACCACGCGGGGCTGGGGAACGTAGTAGCTATAGATGCGCGGGCTGGTGATGTACATCTGCGGCACAAACGTCCAGTACGGGGCCGGTATGTTCACGTTACCGTAGGCATTACCGCCCGGACCCAGGGGTGCCCAGCCGTAATACCCCCCGCCAGACCGCCACGATACCCAGGCTGGCCCCCACACGTTGCCCGGCACCCAGGCCCAGCCGCGGTAGCGGTCCTGATACCAGCGTCCGTAGTGAAACGGTGCCCAGCCCCAGTTGTAGTCCGATACCCAGGTGTTGCCGTATTCCGTTACAACCCAGTGGCCGTTGGTGGCGTAGGGCTGAAAATTGGGCCCGGCGTTCGGAATCCAGACCTGACCGTACTGGGGCGTTTGCACCCACTGGCCATACTGATTCAGCTCCGCATAAAAATCCGGCGATTGCCCATACGACTGATCGTAGCCGCCCTGGTTGTACGACTGGTCATACCCCGGCTGGTTGTAGGGCTGATTGTCTCCGGGCTGGCCGTAGTCCCGCTGCCCGCTGGGCTGTGCGGTGGCACACCCTTCGCTGAGCCACCCGGCAGTCAGGCAGACCAGTACTATGGCGTATTTCTCTATCGTTTTCATCCCCTTGTTCGTTTGATGGTTGGACACAGAAACCGGACCAGCGTTTAATCCACCGCCGGACCATCGGGTTCAACGCCGTATTTAGCCGCGCGAATGGCCTGCCAGGCCTGCACGGTGCCGCCGTTGGCAAAGTGCTCGTCCTCATCCTGAATTTCCTGATCCCAGCTGAACGCGGTAGTATACCGCCCGTCTGACGTCAGGTCCATCTGAAGCTGATTGGCGGGGGCATCGCCATTGGTTTCGCGCTGTTTATAGAGCCGCTGCATGGCTTCGGTCACCTCGCCGGAAAAATCGGTGGAGAGAACCTGGGGCTCACCGGCCTCATCGAGACAGGAGCCGTAGAATTCAATGTCTTCGCCATCGGCCAGAAACTGCACGTTGAGCCGGGCAATGGTCCATTTTCCGGTGTTGGCTTCCATGACCGCGTCGACGAGGAGGTCATAAGTCACGCTGGGGTCGAACTGGAGGGTCATCATGGGGTAGTTGGGTATGAGGACTGGCGGCCAGCCCGGTTAAATTTGGGGAAAGGTAGTATAAACAAGAAACGTTACCCAGGTTGTGTACCGTATCTCAGAGCCAGTGGAGGAATGTGAACGGCACCCGCCAACCGTCTCCGACGCACCTGCGCCTTCTGTTTGTAAGTCAGACAGAATTGATCGTGAAAGGCCATTTAAAGTGGTATTATTACGGTCAATGATGACCACAGTAAGCTCACTATAAACAGTAGCATTTATTCTAATTCACTATCCTGTAGGGCCATTGTCGGGTACCACCGGGCTATTTTCAATTTTCTGGAAACCTGCCGAACTGAACACCCAGAAGTAAACCTGGCCTATTTGCTTCGTCAGAAAAACAAAGTTGGACGAACCCGGAACCAGTACTTGTTCTCGGGGAGTGATCAATATATTTCTATTGGCTTATACCAGCCAGTCAGTAATAATAGCAAAACCCGAACCATTCATTTTTGTGTCGACTACGATACGGCGACTGACACCCTGAAAAACTGTTGCCTGTACGTTGTATTTGACGATCTGGTACTCGCGAATCGACAAGCCGTTTATGAGCAGATTGTTCAGCAGATTGGGCCGGAGCGGCTCATCGAATTCCGTTCCAAACGATACAAACTCGTCTACAAAGATCCCGATTGGCGTGTAAATCTACAAACCTGCCTAACCCAGGACAGGGCGGTTATTGATCGTATTCTTCGAGAATCGGGTATTTTTGAGGAATTCCACGTTCCTCAAAAAGCTTTGGAAGAGGCCATCAAAATCGCTAATCAGCCAGTAATACAGGAGCCAGAAACGGACTCAGTAAATTACTGGGTTTTTCAGGGGAACCCAGCCCAGTTCCGGATCGTGAAGTCGTTGGAAGACAGCGCGCTGAGGACTTGGCGGGTAACTGCACACGCGGAACGGATTAAGCCGGGAGACAAAGTTATTCTCTGGGTTACGGGTGTTGAAGCTGGTTGGTACGGGCTGGCAGAGGTCGGGTCCAGTGTGTTTACCGGACCCGACGACGCGGGTGAACAGTACTACCAACTAACGGGATTCGCCGGACAATCCACCCAACGGGTAAACATAAAGATTTGTTGAATGTGGGACGCCCCGTCAGGAAAGACGAAGTACCGAATTGCCGCCTTTCCACAATTTAAAGGCGGTAATCAGGGGACGAACTTCACGGCTACTCAGGCTCAGTATGAAATGATCGAAAAACTATCGAAAACTGGTGACCGTCGCTACTGGAAATATTCCCCTGGTAGAGAAGGAGCCCGGTGGAAGGATGACCTTAAGGATCGACTGATGTCAGTTGATTTTTCTAACTACGATACAGGTTCACTGAACCAGTACAAAACCTATGAAGAGTTGGGGAGCCGTGTAAATATTCAAAAACCGAGAATGTCGAACCACGTTGGAAGTATGCTAAACTTCAGAGATGCACATATTGACGATGTGATTATTGCTAACTCTGGTTTAAACAAGGTACTTGGAATAGGAATTATCGTTGGACTGTACAAGTATAAAAACGACTCCCCATCCCCTTACGATCGTCACTATCGAGCTGTCACTTGGTTGGCTGATCAACCTTGGGAAAACAGGGGGAGCTTATTTCCTGATAGCGATAAGAACATTTTTCGCCCTGATACATTTTCAACAACTCGCGTTGGGCCGCAAATACTCAAAGAATACGTTAAACAGTACCCGCAGTACCGCCCGGTTTTCGAGAAATACGGCCTACTTCAACCTATCCATTCTGAAACTACGGTAGAAACCATGTCTCATTCCGTTACCAGCTACCCGAAAAATATTATACTTTATGGGCCCCCTGGTACAGGAAAGACGTACGGGACAATTGATCTGGGTGTAGAGATCGTTGACGGTCAGAAAGACACTGACCATGCTGTTAACAAGGTCCGGTTTGACCAGCTCCGAAAAGAGGGCCAGATCGAGTTCGTCACGTTCCACCAGAATTATACCTACGAAGATTTCGTAATGGGGCTTAAACCCGATGTAGACGGGGACGATCTGAAATTTCAGCGGAGTTACGGCATTTTCTATCTCCTTGCCAAACTAGCCAGAGATAATTTTGAAGCGAGTAAGAGCGATTCGGAAGCCACTGTGACCCGACCTTTTCAGGAAGTATTTGACGAATTCATGAACCCTCTGGTCGAAGAAGGAAAAGAAATCAACGTGAAGATGGCCTCCGGGATTCGGTTTGTTCTGTATGACCTGTCGGAACGGAGTATCAGCTTCCGGAAACCGAACGGTAGTACCAGCCACACCCTTAGTATAGCCACATTACGCAGCATTTACGAAGGACTACAGGAAATACGGCCGAATGGATTGAAACCCTATTATCGGCCCTTATCGATGCGTTAGCACGCATAGGTCAGCAGACCAGCCAGCCGGTTACTCCTAAAAATTACGTCCTGATTATTGACGAGATCAACCGGGCTAATATGTCGCGGGTATTAGGGGAGTTGATCACGCTCCTGGAAGAGGATAAACGACTGGGAGAAGATAATGAATTGATCGTTACGCTCCCCTCCGGCGAAGCCTTCTCCGTTCCGCCCAACCTGTATCTGGTTGGGACCATGAACACCGCAGATAAGTCTTTGCCGTACTACATTGTCTTCGTACGGTTCCAGTCCATCTACAAGAAGCGAATCAATTACTGAAACCAGCCGTAGACCGATCCTGAAACTGCCTGACCGAGCCAACCGGGCCAGCATGAATCCGCCGATTTTATGATTGGTCACGCGTACTTTATAGGGAAGGACCCGGATCAGTTACCAGTTGTATTCAACAACCGGATTATCCCGCTCCTGATGGAATACTTCAACGGAAACGCCAAAACCGTTATGGTGGTGGCTTGAAAAAGCGGGCGTTACAGTCGTAAAGGATGAGATAACCGACCAGATAACCGTCAGTTAGGTATGTGGGATGAACTAGCCAATCTGATTGAGCTGACCGAACATCAGGCTAAGCCGGTCCCAATATCATTGGTCAGCCGGATTAAGGACCTGGAAGACTATCTGGACGTAATTTGGAAAAATCGCCCCGTAGTGTATAAAGAAGACCCAGAACGCCCCGTTTCCAAACGACAGCGTTACTTACGGTTTGAACTGGTTCAGGGAAGACCAATGATGCGGGCTGGTCAGTATGTCGGATTCATTCAGTTTGAGGGGCATACTATTCAAATCCTGCCTAAGGTATTCGACCGGGGGCAAACAGGCCGGGCTTTTCAGCATATACTTGGTGGCTCGATACGGCCAGCGGATTAACTTTCCCTTTGTTGATTTGGTGAGCGGGTCAGCACCGATTGACAGTTTTCCCGAAGCTTTGATCCATTACTTCTCCCATTTTACTGAACACTTAATCAGCGCACAACCGCATCACCAATACCAGGAAACAACGGAAGTTATGGCGTACGTACGGGGCCGGTTAAATACCCAGGAATACGTCAACACCAGTTTAAGCCGGGGAAACTGGCACCAGCTTGTTTGTGACTATGAGCCCTTTGTTTTCAATAACCGGCTTAACCAGATTATTAAGTTTGTTGCCCGGTCTTTTCAGACCATCGGCGCAGACCGAAACCCCGTCATTCGGCCCGTATCCGTTTATTCGGGAAACAAAGACAAAGACCCACCCTGAGCCGTAGAATCGCAACCCGAGTTCAACGAACCGGTTCTTTAAGTGTACAAATCGGCTGGCCATGTTGGATTTCCTGAGTCAAGACTTGAACCGCAGGACGAAAACAAGTCACTTCTGTTTCCTAATACCGATGGATGTCGTGTATGAAGATTTTATTACGGGAGTGGTCAAAATATATTTCGGTCACCAGTTTCAGGTAAAGGCACAGGCAGAGGATTACCTGACCGAATCAGCGGCTTTTCCCATTGAATCACAAAATCCGTTTTGCCCATAAAAGGTCGAATGAGCCAATCGACGTGAGCATACCCGGTAACAAGACCTCCGGTAGAAAGGCTGGTACATCAAATGGTTTTTTACGAGTTTTCCTCATGGCTTGCGGAATACGCGCCAGATCCTTTTACTTTCCGGGTACAATCAGCCCCAGGTCAGATATTTAGGGAAAACTGGGTTATGATCGAAATCAGCCAATCTGAGTCAGGCAACAGACTTGCACAGGGGAGATTTTAGCCAACGGGAATTCAGCAGGAAGTAGTTGAGAAAATGTTAGTGCCTCAACTCGCCGAGGCCTTAAATAAATCGAATAGGCCTGAATAATAACGTAGTCTTATTTACAAATTCTGGCCATTCCAAAAAGCCCAGCGAATGTCCCTGAAAATTCAGATGAGATTATTGATTCGTATGTAGTGCCTTGGCGAACGTATGGGCGAGGTGAGAGTATTACGTATAGATGGGTGAAGGGATGTGAGCACCATTGCCGAACAGGTGGCTACCCCCGGCACTATTCTAAACCCAACAGTTCAAGAATCTCCCACCCCCAAGCCACGGCCCCCGTGAGGACAGGCGCTTATGGAAAACCTCCGACCGGATACCAGGCCAATGGTCAGGGTGAAGCAACCATAACGGCACCTTGTAGAGGAGCAGGTGCTAGCGCAGGCTCCGTCACCCTCCGCTGCCAGAACTGACGATGCATGACCAGGGCTTATTCCTACTATTTGGTACACCACCATAGAAACACCCCACTTAAAAGGGTCCATCTGCACCAGATGGACCCTTTTAAGTGGGGTGGTAAGCTGATCTTACCCAGTAGTACTAGTTGTCAATCGTAGCCTGCTTTTTCTTGGCTTTGGCTGCAGCCCTGATTTCCTTAGAGTCGGCCTTTACCTCTTTCTTCGCGGCCTTTTCCATTTTTCGCTCAGCTTTTGCATTGCGGGTTTTTGGGTCCGATATACCGGCGATTTCAATGCCTTTGCCTGTAGCCGCATTGGACTTAAGCTTTTCAGCTTTCGCTACTTTCTTGTCGGCCTTCATTTCTTTTTTTGCCGCTTTGGCTTTCTGAATGGCCTGCGAAAATCCGCTCTGGGCTGTCAGTAGCAGAGCACAAACTGAAGCAGCCATAATTACCTTTTTCATAACGATACAATTTTTAAGTAGTGAAGTTTGACGGTCAAATTGCTTTTGACCGCTATATAACCGGCCAGGAACTGATATGTTTAGAAGAGGGATAATAATTCGATATGTCTATGCACAGTATAAGGCTCCATTCCAGGCTACCCGAAAAGTTAAGTTTCTGAACTTAAGTACGTTATCATATGTGTTAACTGGCTTTTTTGCCCAGGCTGAGAGCAAAAAAAACAGACGTACTTTGCAGAATATATTATATGTAAGTTGCCAGATGATGCACAGCCCCATCAAGCTATAAGCCATGACCCTGCTTCATTCCACTCGATAATCACTGCTACCGGTGATTGATATACTCGGTCTGACTATCTGTTATTCGTTAAGTGTACACCTGTACAACCAGGTAACGGTCTGAGTCAACATTTACCTTCAAGACTACCATAGGCATGTGATCTTTGTAGAACTGAGACCTGTTAGGCAAAGCACTCCGCAGGGGTGATATCTTTGGCCTGATACGTTGCTCGTACGGAGTTTAGGGAGGATGCATTATTCTTATTTTCTATCAAGATCAAACCGATACGGGTTTTTAGTTTTTATCCGAAAGTTCTGTAGTATGGATTGGGGTGGGCCGAGGAGTGCGATTTATGTTTCTGGACAAGCGGTCCGGTGTAGTATGTCCACAATACCTGAACCAGCCAATCGACCGTCCCCGACGCGCTTGCGCATCGTGATTACAGATCAGGCGGAATCGACCAGAACAGAAAAAGCCCTCACGCTTTAAGGGTGAGTGCTGATTATAGTGAGCCAGTGGAGGGATTCGAACCCCCGACGCGCTTGCGCATCCTGATTACAAATCAGGCGGAATCGACCACTATCCGACACTGGCGGCCCTGAATTGTGGCGCAAAAGTAAGGTGATTTTCAATTCAGTCAAAGCAACGGCCCTAAACTTTCTGACGATACGGCAGATGATATACGGCCAGGTATGATGATTACCATAATTACGCTGAATAATACCAGAAATAGGACAGTATAGGATAGTTGGTTAATGGGCCGCTTGTAGTTTCAGGCCTCTTATATCGCTACGCTGTTCTAATGGGTTCTTTTGTCGGAGTTTTGTTTCATGCACTGGGTGGATTTGCGTCCGGGAGCTTTTATCTGCCGTTCCGGCGCGTTAAAGGGTGGTCCTGGGAGTCGGCCTGGATTGTGGGAGGGGTGGCGTCGTGGCTCATCGTACCCTGGGTCATGGGCTGGCTCACGGTGCAGGATCCCTACCAGGCCATTGTCACTACCCCCGTGTCTACCCTTGGCTGGACGTTTTTCTTCGGGGTGCTCTGGGGCATTGGCGGACTCACCTTCGGGCTGACCATGCGCTACCTCGGCATCTCGCTCGGGATGGCCGTGGCCCTGGGCTACTGCTCGGCTTTCGGTACGCTGATTCCGCCCATCTGGGAAGGCCGGGGCAATGAATTACTGTACACCCGCGCGGGCTGGTTTACGCTGGCGGGCGTGGCGGTATGTTTGCTGGGTATTGCCGTATGTGGACTGGCGGGCTTCCGGAAAGAGAAAGAACTTGATCCCTCGGAGCAACAGGCTACGGTGGCTGAGTTCGATCTGCGCAAAGGCGTGGTCACCGCTACCGTCTCGGGTATTCTGAGCGCGTGTTTTGCCTTTGGCCTGACGGCGGGAAAACCCATTGCGCTGCGGGCCATTGAGCAGGGTACCGACCCACTCTGGCAAAACAACGCCATTTATCCGGTGTTACTGCTGGGTGGATTCATGACCAATTTTATCTGGTGCATGTGGCTCAACCAGCGTAACAAAAGCTTCTCGGATTATACCAATGCGCAGCAGCCCCTGTCGCGCAACTATTTGTGGGCCGCTCTGGCGGGTACAGTCTGGTATTTTCAGTTCTTCTTCTACGGTATGGGCGATGCCTACCTCGGCGATGGCTTCCGGTTTGCGGGCTGGACCCTGCACATGGCCTTTATCATCATCTTCAGCACGCTCTGGGGCCTGGCCCTGCACGAGTGGCGCGGTGCCAGCCCCAAAACTTACCGCGTAGTATATGCCGGACTGGCCCTGATTATTTTCTCGACTGTACTCATTGGTATGGGCAGCCAGTTTTAGATATTTCGACGCGGAGAAAACAGAGTAGTACACGGAAAACACGGCGTTACTACCCATAAAGTTTTCTTCTCTTTTTTCTCTGTGAAATCTCGGTTTCTCTGTGTTAAAAACAATCTTTCTGAATCACTCAAAATAACTAATTATGACATCTGCTCCCACATTCAGGCACGTCAGCTACCTCTGGGACGAGACCAAAGCGGCTCAGCTCAGCAACGACCAGGTGGCCCTGCTGCTCTACCGCTCCAACCTGCTCGGTGCCGACCTCCGGCTCACCAACTACGGCGGAGGAAACACCTCCTGCAAAGCCATGGCGCCCGATCCCCTCACCGGCGAGATGACCGAAGTGATGTGGATTAAAGGTTCCGGGGGCGACATTGGTACCCTCAAACGCAGTGGTCTGGCCGCCCTGTACGTAGACCGCCTGCTCGCCCTGGAAGGTCGCTACCGGGGCCTGGAAAGTGAAGACGAGATGGTGGCCCTGTTCAACCACTGCATCTACGATCTCGACTCCAAAGCCCCGTCTATCGATACCCCGCTGCACGGATTTCTGCCCTTTGCCCACATCGACCACCTGCACCCCGACGCGGCCATTGCCATTGCCGCGGCTAAAGACGGCAAGCGCATTACCGAGGAGCTCTTCGACGGAAAAATCGGCTGGGTAGACTGGCAGCGGCCCGGCTTCGACCTCGGGCTGCAACTGCGCGACTGCCTGAACGCGAGTGCGGCTAACGGTATTCAGCTGCGCGGTATCATGCTCGGTTCGCACGGTTTGTTTACCTGGGGCGATACGGCCTACGAAAGCTACGTAAACACGCTGGAGGTGGTAGAGCGCTGCGCCGAGTACCTGGAAAGCCACTACGGAGGTTCGTCGTCTGGAAAGGACCGTCCGGTATTTGGGGGGGAGAAGCTGACCGCTCTCGCGCCCGAACAACGCCCGCTACAGGCCGCTAAACTGGCCCCGGTACTGCGCGGGCTGGCCTCGGCAAACCAGCAGATGATCGGTCATTTTACCGACGACGACCGGGTGCTGGAATACATCAATAGCCATGACCTGGACCGGCTGGCTCCGATGGGCACGAGTTGCCCCGATCATTTCCTGCGCACCAAAATCAGCCCGCTCGTGCTGACGCTCCCCGCCGATGCCGACCTGAGCGATGCCCCGGCCATCCGCGCCCGGCTCGAACCCGCTTTTGCCGGGTATCGGGCCCTGTATGCCGATTATTACAACACGTGCAAACATGACAACAGCCCCGCCATGCGCGACCCCAATCCGGTGGTGCTGCTGTGGCCCGGCGTGGGGATGTTTACCTTCGCCAAAGACAAGCAGACGGCGCGGGTCGCTTCGGAATTTTACATCAACGCCATCAACGTAATGAAAGGAGCCGAGGCCGTATCGGATTATACGTCGCTGCCCCGGCAGGAAGCCTTCGATATTGAGTACTGGCTGCTGGAAGAAGCTAAACTCCAGCGGATGCCCAAACCCAAACCCCTGACGGGTCGGGTTGCGCTCGTAACGGGTAGTGCGGGGGGGATTGGCAAGGCCATTGCCAGAAAGTTTGCCGAAGAAGGCGCCTGCGTGGTCCTGAACGATATTGACGAGGACCGGCTGGCGGGGGCCAAAGACGAATTTGTCAAGGACTTTGGCCGCGACGCCGTAGCCACCACCACGCTGAATGTGACGGATATGGACAGTATTCAGGGGGCTATGAGCGAGGCATCTCTGGCCTTTGGCGGGGTCGACATCATCGTTAATAATGCCGGGATCAGCATCTCACGCTCCATTGCCGACCACACCCTGGCCGAATGGGACCGGCTGTACGATATTCTGGTAAAGGGTCAGTTTATGGTTACGCAGGCGGCCGTGGCCGTCATGCGGGCGCAGGGACTGGGGGGCGATGTTATCAATATCGTCTCTAAAAATGCCCTGGTGGCCGGGCCAAACAACGCGGGCTACGGCTCGGCCAAAGCGGCCCAGCTGCACCTGAGCCGTTTGAATGCCGCCGAACTCGGGGGCGACCACATCCGGGTTAACGTGGTAAATCCCGACGCCGTCATTGCCGACTCCAACATCTGGGCGGGTGGCTGGGCCGAGGGACGCGCCAAAGCGTATGGTGTCACCATCGAAGAATTGCCGGCCTACTACGCCAAACGCACCCTGCTGAACGAAACGATTTTGCCCGTGGATATCGCCAACGCCTGTTTTGCCTTTGTGGGGGGACTGCTCAGTAAATCGACGGGTAATATGCTCAACGTAGACGGTGGCGTAGCCATGGCCTTTGCTCGGTAACTGTATACCCTTAAAATACCCTCAAAAACATGCTCCTGACTCCTGACCTGATTGCTGATCATAACGACGGCCTGCTGGCCCGGCACCGGCGCAACCTCGCCCCCTGGACCGACGCGCTCGAACAGACCGAGCCGGTTATTCAAAAGCTGATTGATTTTCAGATTGCCATCCCCTCCTGGGCACTCGGCACGGGCGGTACGCGCTTCGGGCGGTTTTCGGGCGGGGGAGAGCCGGGCAGCCTGACCGAGAAACTAGACGATGTAGGAATGCTCCATGCGCTTAATCGCAGCAGTGGAGCCGTTTCGTTACACATTCCGTGGGATATTCCGACCGATGTAAATGCCGTTCGCCAACAGGCCGAGCGGCTTGGGCTGCGCTTCGACGCGGTTAACTCCAACACGTTTCAGGATCAGAAAGACCAGCTTGAAAGCTATAAGTTCGGGTCGCTGCAACATACCGACGGGGGCGTTCGGCGGCAGGCTATCGACCACAATATCGAGGTAATCCGGCACGGCGAAACGCTGGGGTCGAAGGCGCTGACGGTCTGGCTCTCCGATGGCTCGTGTTTTCCGGGGCAACTCAACTTCCGGCAGGCGTTTGCCCGGACACTCGACAGTCTCGGCGAGATTTACGACGCCCTGCCCGCCGACTGGAAAGTCTACGTGGAATACAAAGCGTTTGAACCCAATTTTTATTCGATGACCGTTGGCGACTGGGGCAGCAGCTATCTGTACGCCAGTAAACTGGGCCCGAAAGCCTATACCCTGGTTGATCTGGGCCACCACCTGCCCAACGCCAACATCGAGCAGATTGTGGCTATCCTGCTGCACGAAGGCAAGCTCGGCGGTTTCCACTTCAACGACTCCAAATACGGCGACGACGACCTCACGGCGGGCAGCATCAAACCGTACCAGCTGTTTCTGATTTTCAACGAACTGGTCGATGGCATGGACGCCCGGCAGATGAATCACGCTACCGACCTCGGCTGGATGATTGATGCCAGCCACAACGTTAAAGACCCGCTCGAAGATTTGCTCCAGTCCGTCGAAGCCATTCAGATTGCCTACGCCCAGGCGCTGCTTGTGGACCGGGCTGCGCTGGAAGACGCCCGGCAACATAACGACGTGGTGCGGGCGCAGGAGATTTTGCAGGACGTATTCCGTACCGACGTGCGCCCGCTGGTGGCCGAAGCCCGACTGCGGGCCGGTGCCGCCCTCGATCCACTGGGTTTGTTTCGGCAGTTCGACGTACGCGGAAAACTGATTCAGGAACGCGGAGCCAAAACCATTGCCACGGGCCTATGAATGTGATGGCTGTTTTTGACGTGGGGAAGACCAACAAGAAGGTTTTTCTGTTTTCCGAACACTACGATATCGTTTGGGAGCGGACGGCTTCATTGCCCGAAACGCTCGATGATGATGGCGATCCCTGCGAGAACCTGACCCGGCTGACCACCTGGCTGGCTGAGTCGATGCGGGACATTATGGCCTTGCCGGCGTTTTCGATTCGGGCGGTCAATATCAGTGCTTACGGGGCCAGTTTAGTGTATCTGGGTGGCGATGGAAAACCGGTGGGGTACCTGTATAACTACCTGAAAGCGTTTCCTAACACCGTTAGAAAACAGTTCTACGATCAGTACGGGCCTATTGAAACGATATTGGTCCAAACGGCATCGCCCGCACTGGACAGCCTCAACTCCGGACTCATGCTCTACCGGATCAAGCACGACAAGCCGGATTTGCTGGCGCAGATTCGGTACGCGCTGCACCTGCCGCAGTACCTCAGCTATTGCCTGACGGGGCAGGTGTTCTCAGACCTGACCAGTATTGGCTGTCATACTATGCTCTGGGATTTTCCGCAGCAACACTACCACGAGTGGGTAGGACAGGAGGGACTGCTTCCGCTGCTGGCCCCCGTTCGCCCCGCCGACCAGCCCGTGCCTGTATCGCTGCATAACGGGCCGGATTCGATACCGGTGGGTATTGGGCTGCACGACTCGTCGGCAGCGCTGATTCCGTATCTGGCGTCGTTTCAGAACGAGACGTTTGTGTTGCTGTCGACGGGTACGTGGTGCATTAGCCTGAACCCGTTTAACCGCGAGCCGCTCACCCATGAGGAATTGCAGTACGATTGCCTGTGCTACCTGACCTACCAGGGTGAACCCGTAAAAGCGAGTCGCCTGTTTGCCGGGCATGATCACGAACGGCAGGTGCGTCGGCTGGCCGAACACTTCAGCGTTCCTGCTGATACCTACAAGCGCGTGCCCTACGACGCCGATCTGATTCGACAACTCACCCCGACCGAACCACCCGACAATGCGGTTCCGCCCCGCATGGAGCCCGCCCACCTGCTGCAACCGTCCCGCTTCGGCCATCGCGACCTGACCCGCTACGATACCTACAACCTGGCGTATCATCAATTGATGCTCGACATCATGGATCAGCAGGTAGTCTCAACGGCCCTGGTATTGCCCGGCGAGTCAACGCCGGGCGCATCCACGCCGGGCAACGCTTCGCCGTACGCATCCACAGCCGCCGTGAGCCGGATTTACGTGGACGGCGGATTCAGCCAGAATCCGATTTATATGAACCTGATGGCCAGTGCTTTCCCCACCCTTGAAGTTTGGGCCGCTTCGGTGGCGCAGGCCACGGCCCTCGGCGCGGCTCTGGCTATTCATGACCACTGGAACCCGCAGCCCATTCCGTCAAACCTCATTAGCCTGACGCGTTACCCCAGCCCGCCCGTGCCATGACCGATACCATTGTAGCGTTTCGAATGCAGCTGAAACCGGGTTTTGAGGCCGAATACCAGCGTCGGCACGATGAGCTGTGGCCGGAGTTACGGGCCGTATTGACGGCCGCCGGTATTGTGGAGTATCGCATCTTCCTGGATCCCGACACCCGGGCGCTGTTTGCCTATCAGCGGCTGGCCCCCGGTGCCGATACGTCCGTGCTGCCCGGCCTGCCGATTGTGAAGAGATGGTGGGCCTACATGGCCGATCTTATGGCCGTTCACCCCGATAATGAGCCGGTTGCGGTTACCTGCCCGCAGGTGTTTTCCTTATAGGCAATTCCGAATGATAGAATAGGCTGACGCCAGTGTGTTCCGCGTCAGCCTATTCTATCATTCAAAATTCTATCATTCAAAATTATCGTGGCCGTCCACCCTGCTGCTGACCGCCCCCGGTATCGTTACCACCCCCGTCATCGCCTTTGACGTCGTCATTATTGACTGATTTCTGACGCTTGCGGGGGGCATCATCGAAGCTCATCTTGCCGATTTTGTAGCTGAAGGTAAGCCGGACGCCGGCGTTATAAAAGCTGTTGACGCTGTTCTGAGTCAGGACAGGCGAGCGTAGTTCGGTGGTTTGCACGAACGGATGATTCAGGAAGTTTTCGGCGGACAGGCCAAGGCTGCCCCGCTTTTCATTGAAGTCTTTCTTGACACCGAGGTTGTAAAAATACCGCGCCGTCTGGTAGCCCTGCAGCTGCACGTCGCGCCCCCGAATGCCGCCAAATCCCTGGAAGCCCCAGCCGTTTTTAAGCGACAGGCTCGTCATGATTCGCCCGGCCACGATCCAGCCGTTGTTGGATGCGGCATAGATAGGGTTGGTGCCGCCGTTGGTCAGGTTTACGTGGTAGACATCAATGCCCCCGCCAAGCTGCCACCTGGAAAACAGTGTGCCGTTGCCAAACAGGTTGAGACCATAGGCATCCTGCCGGCCAATATTCTGGTAACTGGTACGGATAACCTGCTGCTGTACGGGGTTGGCCGGATCGCCCACCAGCTGGGTCGTTACGTCGCGCACGGCGGTGATTTCGTTATTAGTACGCCGGGCAAACAACGAGGCATTGAGGTAAATCCCTTTAATGTTAGCGCTGGTGCCAAACTCCACGTTGTCCGTTAACTCGGGCGCCAGATACGGATTACCCACGCTGATGTTGGTGGGGTTGGCCGTAATCAGGTTGGGATTCAAAAACTGAATGCCGGGCCGCTGCAACCGGCGGTTGTAGGCCAGTTTAATGATTCGGCCCCCGCCCAGATTTTTTGAGAGATTGAGACTCGGTACCAGATTGCCGTAGTTTGGAATAGTCCGGTCCGGCCCGTTCGATTCGTTGGTAAAGCGGGCGTTGATGAACGTGTACTCGTACCGTGCCCCGGCTTTAAGGGTGTATTTATTTTTGGTCGTGAGGGTGTATGACAGGTAGGTAGCGGCAATTTCCTGATCGTAGTTGAGCGTGTTGGCCGGGCGGCTGTTGTCGGTTACGAACGGCCCGGTAGCCCCAGTTGCCGTGAGGTAGGAGAAGTTGCTGTTCACCTGCCGCATGATGCCTTTGCCACCAAACTCCAGTAACTGATTTTTCCTGATGGGCGTCTGGTAGTCGAGCTGGATGGTTGATTCCTGATTGTAGCTGTCGTTCAGATTTTTTTGCCGGGCCGCAATGGTCTGAAAATCGGTACCACTCAGGATGTCGGCCACGAAGTCATTGGTGCGGTTGTTGCGGCTGTACAGGCCCAGAATGCTCAGCTCCTGCTGGGGCTTAAAGATTTTGGTATAGGTCAGGTTGGCATCAACCGTTCCCGATAAGTCTTTGGTGTCTACGTTGCGCTGGCTGCTGAGCGGCAGGGGTGCCAGGGGTAAAAAGGTCTGGGTAAGCAGGTTGTTCTGCGTATTGTTGCCGTTCCGGGCTCCGTAGCGAACACTGGCCGTGAGGGAGGTGCGCTTGTCAATGTCGTAATCCCAGCCCAGCTGGTAGCTGCCAAACAGCCGTTGGTTGAGGGTACTGGCGGTTTGCAGGGTGCGTACCGTACCGTTGGTGGACGTGGTCGTCTGATCGTTGGCAAACGTACCCCGCACATTGTACTCCGCCCGGCCGTAGCCGCTCAGCGAGAAACCCATTTTTCCGGTGCGGTAGTTGCCGCTTAGCCCCAGGTTAGCGCCCCGGTTGCCCGCTCCCCCGTTTACGTCGAGTGTGGCTCCCTGAAGGGTGGTTTTTTTGGTGATGATGTTAATAATGCCCGCCGAACCTTCGGCATCATATTTAGCCGAGGGGCTGGTGATCACCTCTACGGTCTTGATCATGTCGGCGGGAATCTGCTTCAGCGCGTCGGCCACACTGCTGGCCATGATGGTGCTGGGTTTGTTATTGATCAGCACCCGCACGTTGCTGCTGCCCCGCAGGCTGACGTTGCCATCGAGATCGACCGAAAGCATCGGCACCTTCCGCATGATGTCGGTAGCATCACCGCCTTTGGCCAGAATGTCTTTGTCGGCGTTGTACACCAGCCGGTCTACTTTTTCCTCAATCATGGCCGCCTGCCCCACCACATTTACTTCGCTCAGCGTCCGGACGTCGGCCTGCATCATAACCGGACCGAGGTCAAGGTCGGTGCCTTTCTCGATGGTTATCAGACCCGTGCGCCGGTTTTTATAGCCGATGAACGAGTATTCCAGGCGAAACACGCCCGCCGGCAGTTTATTGAGCGAGAATTTCCCCTTGTCGTCAGAGGTCGTGCCGTCGAGGGGTTTGTTGGTGTTGGGGTCGAGGAGAGCAATGGTGGCGAATTCGACTGGTTTCCGGGTGGTGGAGTCGATCAGGATACCGCTCACTTTGCCATTGCCCCGCGGCAGGGGTTCGGCTTCGTCCACAACGGGCTGAGTGCGCCGGGGCCGGTCGTCGGAAGAGCCGGCGCTACCCCGGTTACCATTTCCCCCCATACCACCCCCGCCGGGTCCCTGCGCAAAGGAAAGTGCTGAAAACGTGAGTAGAAGAACAAGGAGCCGGAATTTCATGGCCATCGGTTGTTGATGTTGATTTAAAGGCCCAAAGGTGACACTCCGCATTGCCACCGAAAAATCAATCTGGCTGAATGCCGGTTTTTGGGTGCCGAATCTGGTTTGGCGGGGGGCGAGAAATCCTGCACCACTGCCTAAAAAGCCTCTGTGGCCCCGTGTAGGCGGTTCACAAAGCCTTACCTTTGCCCGGATACTTTTTCTGCGATTGCATTGGCATCTGTATGATTCGCTTTCTGTTTCTCCTGACTCTATTTTGCCCGGTTTTTTTTCTGTTCACGTATAATTCCGGCTATGGCTACGACGCCTACGAGTACCTGATTATTGGCCGGACGCTCAGCAAAGGATATGACCTGTATGATTTTATCCTGACCAAATCCTACCTGCTATACGCATCCACCAATGCGTTGCTGAGTCTGCTCGGCGGATACAATCACATCAGCATCTCACTGCTCATTACGGGGCTGGCAGCCGGAACAGTAACCGCGTCCTGGCTGGCAACCCGGGTACTGGGCGCGCGTACGGCCCTGCTGTCGGCGGGTCTGACGGCGGTGAGCTGCTTTTTCATGGAAATGAACTTCCTCGAGCCCGAAAGCTGGGTCGCTATCTGGGGGTTGAGCGCCTTTGGTATCGTTATCCGGCAGGACAGCCGACCATTCTGGCGGTGGCTGCTGGCGGGTGCGCTGCTTGGCATAGGCATGTGTTTTAAAAGTATAGCGGCCTTCTACATGGTTGGCTTCGGTGCTTATATCCTGATGCTGACGCTCACCGGGCGACAAACCATCGGGCAGATGCTGACGCGGGGATCGCTGGTGCTGGCCGGATTTGCCGGGCCGCTGTTCCTGTCGGCCGCGTATTTCTGGCTGACTGGTCGCCTGGCTGAACACCTCGAATGGACGTATATATACCCGTTCGGTGGCTATCCGTCACATACCCTGTTTCTGACTAAGTTCTTCGTAAAACTCGGCTGGTTTATGGCCCTGCTGCTGGCATCGGTGGCGTTACTGGCTGTGCCTAAATTCCGGGCGGGGTTTGGGCAGAGCCCCGGCCCTGTGGCTGGCGGTATTGCTGGCCGTGTTCTCATGCGTGTCGCTGTTCAAGTTGCAGGCCAGTCATTACTTTTTCCCGGCGGCTGTTTTCTTCGCCCCATTCATGGCGTTTATGCTGGATCAGTGGCTGACGGCGCAACAACAGCAGACCGGGCATCTGAGCCGAAAGCTACTCCTCGGCGGCAGTTTCGCCCTTGCATTACTGGTCGTGAGCGTGGTGCTGTACCGCCCCGATGCCGCCAACCGATTGGTTAGTCTGGCCGATTATTCGGGGGAAGAAGCCACCGGCGCCTTTATCCGGCAACAGGCCGGGCCGGGTGGTAAGGTGCTGCTGATTGACAACGCCATGCCTCTTTATTTTGTGTCGGACCGCGAGCCGAACGTGCCGTTCATTCATACCGAGATGCAGACGACCCACTACATCAAAGCGCACCCCGATACTTACGCCCGTGCCCTGGCCGATACCAGTCTGAAACTGGTTGTCTTTGGCAACCGGAGTAGTGTCATTGACGATAGTACGGCCCTCACCGAACCAACCAATGCCCGGGCCATTGGTCAGCTAAGGCAGGGGCTGCAAATCTACTTCCGCCGGGTTGATAGCCCGGACTTCCCTATGATCTACTACGTCCGGAACGAACAAACTCTATAAGACAACCGTACTACTTCATCCGTTGCCCTTATCTTTGCCGTTATGTTACTCTCTGTGCTGATTCCCGCTTACAACGAAATCAAATCGATTGACGCTATTATAGCCAAGATTCAGGCGGTTGGTATTGACAAAGAAATAATAATCGTTGATGATGGTTCGACCGACGGCACCCGCCAACGCCTGGCCACGTATGAATCAGTACCCAACGTGCGGGTAATTCACCACGAAAAAAATCAGGGCAAGGGCGCGGCCATCCGCACGGCCATCAGCCACATCCGGGGCGATATAGCCATTGTACAGGACGCCGACCTTGAATACGAACCCGAAGACTACCTGAAGCTGATTCCCGTCATCACGGACGAAGGCGAAAAAGTGGTGTACGGCTCGCGTTTTCTGAATACCGAAAACCGACATTCATATTTCAGCTTTTACCTGGGGGGGCAACTGGTAACGCTGCTCACCAACATGCTCTATAGTCAGCGACTCACCGATGAGCCGACTTGCTACAAGATGTTCGACAGCCGGTTTCTGCAGTCAATTCCGCTTACCTGCACGGGGTTTGAGTTCTGCCCGGAGGTAACGGCCAAGGTAGCCAAACGCGGTATCCGTATTCGCGAAGTCCCCATCAATTACTACCCCCGGTCCGTGGAAGAGGGCAAGAAAATATCGTGGTTCGATGGCATCGAAGCCATTTGGGTCCTGCTGAAGTACCGGTTTGTGTCGTGATGTTTTTAACCGGCGTACCACCTAAAGAGCCACTTTCAGCACACTCATAAAGAGCTTCGGCACCGGCGCGTCGAAGCGCATGTCTTCGTGGGTAATGGGGTGCTCGAACACGATGGTTTCGGCGTGGAGACCCAGCCGCCCGATGGGATTGGTTTTGGCGCCGTACTTGGCATCGCCCGCAATGGGATGACCGATATCCTGCAAATGCACCCGAATCTGATTCTTACGGCCCGTTTCCAGTTCGAGATGAAGTAATGAGTAGCCGTTGGCAGCTTTGATGACACTGTAATTCGTGATGGAAAACTGCCCGCCCTCCGGATTCTGACTGGAATAAACGATCAGGGCTTTGCTCTCCCGCAGGTACGAGGATACCACGCCCGTTGGTGGTTCCGGCACTCCTTCGGCCAAAGCTATGTAGGAACGCTGCTGCACCGTGTCAATCCAGGAGGCCTGCATGAGCTGCTGTACCCGCTCGCTTTTGGCAAACAGCATCACACCCGACGTTTCGCGGTCCAGCCGGTGGATGATGAAGACTTTATTGTCGGGGTCGACGCGCTTGGTGTAATCGCTCAGGATACTGTAGGCGGTACGGGTACGCTCCTTGCTGGTGCCCATAGACAACAGGCCCGATTGTTTGTTGATGACAATCAGGTGGTCGTCTTCAAACAGGATCGTAAGGCCCCGGTACTGACTGATTTCGGCAGCCCGGTTGCCCGCCACCGTCACAACCTGATCCGGCTGTAGCCCGTGGTTGAACTGCGTATACACCCGATCATCGACCAGAATCTGCTTGTTGCGCAACAAAGACTTGATATTGCTGCGGTTTTTTCCCGGCAGGTTCTCAAGCAGAAAAGTCATGAGCTCGGCGGGTTGGCGGACGGTGAACTGCTGGTCGGTACGTTGCCCGCGCCGACGGGGCTGATCAGTTGGTTTCATAGAACAAAGTTACGCGCTCTGCCTTACGAATCATGGGCCGATGTTGGTTTGCCGATACCCGCCGTGCCGGTTCAGGTCCGGAACGCAGCCGTAGAGTCCGTGTCTGCCGGGATAATCGGGGTGACCGTACGGGCAAATCAGCGCATTTCTGCGAACTTGCGGTCAGGCCACTGCGCTGCTCAATCGTATTATATGATCCGAATCTTCCAGCAGGACGAAACGTCCGTCCGTAAAATCCGCGATATCGATTCCTTTCAGGATACCGAACGTACGCTTTGGGTCGATTTACAAAACCCGACGCCCGCCGAGATAAAAAGCGTGGAGGAAAAGTTTGACGTCGACTTTCTGAGCCAGCAGGAGCAGCTGGAAATCGAAAGCTCATCGCGCTACATTGAAGAAGATGACTACATGATTGCCAACTCCAACTTTCTGGTGCCCGATCCGCAGCATCGCTACGTAACGGTGCCCGTCAGTTTTATTCTGAAAGATGATACGCTTTTTACCTATCGCAACGCCGATCTGCGGGCATTTGCCGACATGGTGAAGCGGATTAAGTCCCGGCGGTCGTCGTACACCGATGGGGCGCAGATTCTGATTTCCATCTTCGAGTCCCGCATTGATTACGACGCTGACCTGATCGAGCTGGTATCGGGCGAGATCAAAGCCATTAACCGGATGCTCGACCTCGACGCGAATCTGGACCGCGAGATGCTGCTGAACATCAACGACTACCAGGAACTGACCATGAACATTCGGGAAAACGTAGTTGACAAGCAGCGGGTTATTTCAGCTATGATCCGCTCCAACGGCTGGTTTAACGAGGCCGAACAGGGGCGGCTGCGCATCCTGACCAAAGACATCAACTCGCTCATTGACCACACGAACTTTATCTTCGAGCGGCTGGAGTTTCTGCAAAACACCTACCTCGGTCTGATTGATCTGGAGCAGAACCGGGTTGTTAAAATCTTCACCGTCGTATCACTGGTCTTTCTGCCGCCCACCCTGCTGGCCAGCATCTGGGGGATGAACTTCGAGAGCATGCCCGAGATACACTGGAAATACGGCTACGTCTTTGCCTGGAGCATGATGATTTCGGCTTCGGCCCTGACCCTCTGGATTTTTCGGCGTAAGAACTGGCTTTGAACAACCCCGCGCTGACCCGGTTTCTTCATGAAAACGTCAACGTCACATGAAAAACGAACAGACGAATACACTCCTGACTACGCTGGGCAGCGGTCTGGCCGGGGCCGTTGCGCTGAATGTCTTGCACGAGGCCGTCCGGCAGGTTGTGCCCCAGGCCCCCCGCGCCGACCTGCTTGGTGAGCGCAGTATCAAAAAAGGGTATGAAGCCCTGGACGAAACCCCGCCAACCGGCACATCATTGTATGTACAGGCCATGGCAGGCGATGTGTTCTCGAACGCCGTCTATTATAGTTTAGTGGGTCTCAACCCCAAACAGCCTTTGCTAACCGGAGCCGCTCTGGGTCTGCTGGCCGGGGTTGGAGCCGTAACGCTGCCGGGCCCGCTGGGTCTGGGCGATGCTCCTACTACGCGCACCAACGCTACCGTTGCCATGACCATCGGCTGGTATCTATTCGGCGGGCTGGTAACGGGAGCCGTATTGTCGCGCTGGCAAACCCGATGAAGAACTAATCAGACCTGGTGTTTAAAAGCCCCCGGCTGCCGTCGATGGAGTATCTGCCCGGTCCGGTAACGAAAAGGGTGAGGTAAATCAGGGCATAAAGCAGGGGCAGTTCCTGTTTGCCGAACCCCGCTCCGCCGTGAACAAAAATAATGGCCACGGCCATCGTGAACAGCAACGGCAGCGTAGCCAGTCGGGTCATAAAACCAACCAGCAGCAGGAGTGAACAGCCCACTTCGGCGAATACGGCCAGGATCAGCGACACATCAGTACCCAGGCCGAGTGGATCCCCGAAGCTCCAGTCGTTGGCCATAATTTTTTGCAGCTTGGGAATACCATGCGTGAGCATCGTGCCGGCAACGGTCAGGCGAAGGATCAGGAGCCAGCCGTGTCGGGCCGCCGGTGAAGTAAGGGGTTTGAGCCAACGATTCATAAAGGACGGGTTTTTTGCGTTTAATCAATGCTGAAGCCTTCTGCCCGGCTTTTGTCGACCGCCTTCTTCACGCGCCCCACCACGGCGTACAGCGGGTCGCCCCAGCCGCGTGGGCTGCGATCAAGCACTTCAATCTGGTCGAACAGGCCGGTTTGTTCATAGTACGAGCGAACCAGCTGCTGGTGGCCCCGGTCATCGAGACGTTGCCATATGGCTACCGCTTTCGTCGGAAACATACGGTTGGAGAATACCGTCAGGAAGGGCGCGCCGGGCCGTAAAACCCGGGCCAGCTCGCGGTAAACGGGTACGGGCTGCGTCAGATACTGTACCGATACCGTAACCATGCCACCGTCGAACGTATTGGTAGGGTAAGGTAATTCGGGGTTCTGGTTGAGATTTTGTACGCAGTAATCCGTTAACTGGGGGTTGGCCCGCAGTTCGGTCTCGTTCATGCCCAGCCCGGCCACGCGGCCGTAGCCTACGTGGCCGGGCAAATGGCTTACCCAACTGCTCATCAGGTCCAGAAGGGCACCCCCCGCGGGCAGGTACTCGCGGTAGAGGTTGGTGGTAGCCAGAATGGCCGGCTCGTCAATGTGGTTGACCAGGCGCGGCTGTACGTAAAACTGCGCGTCGTCCGTTTCGTCGTAGCGCTGAAATTGATCAGGGGCGGTCATAGCTGGAAACGGCTTTTTTACCAGGCTAACCGACCGTTTGAGCCGGATGTTTTGCGCAGGCCGGCACGAAACTGACGCATAAATTAGCGAACTTGCCCGCCGTAAGTAGTCTGCTTTATCCGCGCTAATCCGTCTGCGATAATTTATTGGCGACGCTCTGTCTGTAATGGTCCGAATTGTACTGGGGGTTTGGTTTGTTGGCTCGCTGCCGTTCATGAGTCTGGCGCAGCGTCATGGTGCCGACACCACGTATCAGCAGGTCTTCCGGCCTCAATATCATTTTTCGCCCCGCGCCAACTGGATCAATGACCCCAACGGCCTGGTGTATTTCGACGGTGAATATCATTTGTTTTACCAGCACAATCCGTTTGGTACGCGCTGGGGGCATATGACCTGGGGCCACGCCATCAGCCGCGATCTGGTTCACTGGCGCGAGTTGCCCCCCGCCCTGGCTGAGGAAGGAAGTACCATGATTTTTTCGGGAAGCTGCGTGGTCGACAAAACCAACAGCAGCGGCTTTGGTCGCGGCAGCACCCCGCCCATGGTAGCCATTTATACCGGCCATCAGGAAAACCGGCAAAGCCAGCACATCGCCTACAGCACGGACAAGGGCCGTACCTGGACCAAATACAACGCCAACCCGGTTATTGACCTCGCCAAAAAAGATTTCCGCGATCCAAAGGTGTTCTGGCATGAACCGACCCGGCGCTGGGTCATGGTCGTTTTGCTGCCGACCGAGAAAAAAGCCCTTTTTTTTAACTCGATTAATCTGCGGCAGTGGACCAAAACCGGCGAATTTACCTCGCCCGATAGTCCGGCCACGATCTGGGAGTGCCCCGACCTGGTGGAGGTACCGGTCGACAATGCGGTAGAACGTAAATGGGTGCTGTTGCTCTCCATGGGAAGCAATGCTCCGGCGGGTGGTAGCGGTATGCAGTATTTTGTAGGCCGATTTGACGGGAAGACCTTTGTAAGTGAAAGCAAACCCGGCGAGCCGCGCTACGTGGACTATGGCAAGGATTACTACGCGGCCATTACCTACAACAACCTGCCTGTCCGCGGCAACCGGGGGCCCATCAGCATTGGCTGGATGAACAACTGGCAGTACGCCAACGACCTGCCCACTACGGTGTTTCGGGGGGCTATGACCCTGCCCCGCGAGCTGAAATTAGCGGGGCAGACCGATGGCAAAAGTACACGCTATCACCTGCGGCAGCGTCCCGTGCAGGAGTTAAAGCAGCTTCTGGATACGCCGTTCCGGATGATAGGTACCGATGTGGCGGCCTTTAACCGGCAGCTTGCCTACGCCGAACCGCTCACCGATGCGTATCTGCTCACGGCCGAACTGGAGACAAAAGCCGGCGACAAAGACTACCGGATTCTGCTGCATAAAAACCCGCAGAACGATGACGACGCTACCGTGATTGGGTACGACATGATTAAACAGCAACTGTATGTTGACCGAAGCCGGGTTGGGCAGGCCAGCTTTCACAAGGACTTTCCAGGACGCTACACTGCCCCGCTGAAACCACAAAACGGACGCGTGAGTCTGCAAATCTGGGTTGACCGCTCGTCGGTAGAGGTATTTGCCAACGACGGGGCTGTGACCATGACCAATCAGGTGTTTCCCGATCCGGCCAACACCGGTATCCGGCTCCTCGGCAACGGCTGGCAGGCCGTAACGATCCATCCGGTGGCGGGCATCTGGCGATGATGATGCCTTAAATTTTCTTAAATTGGGCCGTTGCGCGGTCTATTGCGTTAAATTTGTTCATCTAAACACGAACCCCTGAATGGCTCGTAAGAAGAAAAAAGTAGGGATGTACCCCAGCGGTATGATTTTGTTCAGCCTGACGCTGGCTTTGTTTCTAATCGGTTTCTGCGGGATGCTGGCCGTGCAGTCCAAACGGCTCGTTACGTTTATTCGTGAGAACTACGAGATGCGGGCTTTTCTGGATAAGGACCTCAGCAAAGCCCAGTCCGAGACGTTGTTCAACATATTGGCCAATAAGCCATTTGTCCTGACAACCAGCGGGCAACCGCAGGTTACCCTGGTATCGAAAGAGGACGCAGCCAAAGAGTTTGTGGCCGAAACGAAAGAGGATTTCTCGAAGTTTTTAGACGAAAACCCCCTGCGTGACAGCTATCGGATCAAGCTCAACGAGGAGTATTTTGACGAAGGGAAATTACAGGGTGTAAAGCAGGACATCGAAAAAATAGACGGCGTGTTTGAGGTGGTGTACCAGGAAAACCTGGTCGATAGTATTAACCGAAACATTACCCGCATTTATGTGATCATGTCGGCCTTTGCGCTGGTGCTGCTGATCATCATTGTGGTGCTGATGAACAATACCATTCGGCTGGCGTTGCACTCGCAGCGGATGTTAATCCGGAGTATGCAACTGGTGGGAGCTACCAACGGGTTTATTACCCGGCCGTTTTTAGGACGGGGTATCTGGCAGGGGTTTCTGGCTGGGATTATTGCGGTTGTACTGCTGTTGATTGCGCTTCAGCTTGCCATCCGCAGCCTGCCCGAGCTGGCCGCCTTTCAGGACTATGAAAAGCTGGTACTGCTTTTGGCCGGGCTGGTTGGTCTGGGCGTGGTCATTGGATTTCTGAGTACGTTTCAGGCCGTAAACCGCTACCTCGGTCTGTCGCTGGACGATTTACATTAAACGAAAAGAACATATGGCAACGAAAGAAAAACGTACCGGTGCGGCCCTGAACATCCCCGATGAACCGACCCGGAAAATTCCTCCAATTCCCAACACACCGGTTTCCGGGGAGCCAAAAACCACGCCAGCACGGCCGGTAGCGGCCGCGCCCGTTTCGCCCGCTGCCGCGCTGCCGTTTGGTCGGCGTAACTACACCATCATGCTGGTGGGCATCGGCGTAATCCTGCTCGGGTTCTTCATTATGAGCCTCGACAAAGAAGAATTTGGCTTTGGCTTTCTGGGCCTGACCCTCGGCCCAATTGTGGTGATGAGCGGCTTTATGCTGGAGTTTTTCGCCATCCTGAGCCGACCCAAAACCAGGTAGTTGTAAAGTTATAGAGTCATAAAGTTGTAAAGTTCCTCTGGAGTCTGCCAACTTTACGACTCTATAGCCGCCTTGGCGGATCACTTACAACTTTTTTGATGGAGTTAATTCATGCCATTGTCCTGGCCATTATTGAAGGACTTACCGAATTTCTGCCCATTTCCTCGACCGGGCACATGATTATCTATTCGTCGCTGGCAGGTATTGCGGGTAACGAGTTCACCAAGCTTTACACGGTCGATATTCAGTTCGGCTGTATCCTGTCGGTGCTGGTGCTCTACCACCGCCGGTTCCTGACCGACACCCGCACCGGCGATGTGCCCTTGCCCAACTGGGTGAAGTCGCTGCCGGAAAAGATGCAGAAGCTGGCCGATTTCTACGCTAAAATTCTGATTGCGTTCCTGCCCGCTGCCGTGATCGGTTTGCTGCTGAATGATTTTATCGACTCGCTGCTTGAGAATGTGACCGTTGTGGCCATTACGCTCTTACTGGGCGGTATCCTGCTGGTGTTTATCGATAAAATTCTGGCCGAACAGCCCAAGGATCATGATGTTACGGCTTCGGATGCCCTGAAAATCGGCTTTTTCCAGTGCCTGGCCATGGTGCCGGGGGTTTCACGGTCGGCAGCAACCATCATTGGGGGTATGACGCAGGGGCTGAGCCGGAAGCAGGCGGCTGAGTTCTCATTCTTTCTGGCGGTACCCACTATGGCGGCTGCCTCGGGCTACAAGCTGCTCAAAACCTACAAGCTGCTGCAACCCGACGACTACCAGATTCTGTTGCTGGGCAACGGCATTGCGTTTGTAGTGGGTTTGCTGGCCATTCGGGGATTCGTCAGCTTCCTGACCCGCTACGGATTCAAAGTGTTTGGCTACTACCGTATTGCGCTTGGCCTGCTGTTGTTGGGTTTGATGGCGTCGGGTGTAAAACTGGATGTGCTTTAATTTTCCTGCCGTGTCTCCCTCCAACGAACAACAACCCGACCCCGGCCAGCTCATCCTGATTGACAAGCCCCTTACGTGGACCTCGTTTGACGTGGTCAAAAAGCTGAAATACGCCGGGAAGTTCAAGAAAATTGGCCATGCCGGCACGCTTGACCCGCTGGCTACGGGACTGCTAATCCTGTGTACGGGAAAAATGACCAAGCAGATCGATCAGTATCAGGCTCAGGAAAAGGAGTATACCGGTACGCTCGTGCTGGGTAAAACTACCCCGTCTGTCGATCTGGAAACTGCTTTTGATGCCGAGTTCGACACCGCCGGAATCACACCCGACCAAATCCGGGAAGCTACCCGTCAGCTCACCGGCGACATTCTGCAGGTGCCGCCCATCTACTCGGCCATTCGGGTAGGGGGGGAGCGGCTCTACGAGAAGGCCCGGCGGGGTGAAACTACCGACCAAATTGAAGGCGGGATCAAAAGCCGTCAGGTAACGGTATCGGTATTTGAGGTCAACACCGATCGGTTTCCCGACGTTGATTTTCGCATTGTGTGTTCCAAAGGCACGTACATTCGCAGTCTGGTGCGTGATCTGGGCCTTTTGCTCACCAACGGAGCCTACATGACCGCACTCCGCCGGACCCGCATTGGTGACTTCCGCATCGAAGATGCGGATACGATTGAGGAGTTTATTGCAAAGCAAGTCGTCGGTTCATAGACCTGAATCGTCTGCATGGTCATGCTTCCTGTTCAGTGACAGCCCACTGCATGGCGACCGACACCGATTGACTGACTGACTGTAACTGACCAGGAATAAAATGCTCGTACACCGTGGTTTCGAAAATCTTCAACCTCTCCCCAACGCCGTTGTCACGAGCGGTACCTTCGACGGCGTGCACCGGGGGCACCAGACCATTCTGACCCGGCTTACCGAGGTAGCCCACATCAGTAACGGCCAGTCGGTACTGATTACCTACTGGCCGCACCCCCGCACGGTAGTCTCGAATGACAGTCAGGACCTGAAACTTTTATCGACACTGGACGAGAAAGTGGAGCTGGTCGAAGCGGCCGGGGTCGATCACCTGATCGTGATTTCTTTCACACGCTCGTTCTCGCAACTCACCTCGGAGCAATACATCCGGCAGATTCTTATCGATAAAATTGGCACCAAAAAGCTTGTTATCGGCTACGATCACCGGTTTGGCCGCGACCGCGAAGGCGGGTTTGACTACATCCGGGCGCATCAGCACGAATACGGGTTTGAGGTAGAGGAAATTCCCCGGCAGGATATTGATGCGGTCGGTATCAGCTCGTCTAAAATCCGGGCGGCTCTCAACGCAGGCGACGTGGAAACGGCCCACCTTTTTCTGGGCCGACCGTACAGCCTGACCGGTACCATTGTGAAAGGACGTCAGCTGGGGCGCACCATCGGCTTTCCCACCGCCAACATGCAGGTCGATGATCCCGTCAAACTCATTCCGGCCAATGGCGTCTATGCCGTCGATGTGTTGTATGGCGATCAGGTTCTGGGCGGAATGCTCAATATCGGTTTCCGGCCAACGGTTGCGGGTACCAATCAAACCATAGAAACCTATATTTTCGACCCCAATTCGGCGGTACGGTTCGATAAAGACATCTACGGTGAGCATCTGACCCTGCACTTCCGCCAATTCCTGCGCCCCGAACAGAAATTCAGTGGTCTGCCCGCGCTGGTTGAGCAACTCAACCAGGACGAAACGGCCGCACGAAAAGCCTTGCAACGATGAGCCACGCACCCAGTCCTAATCCGCCGGTTCCGCTGACGCTCACCGAACGCTTAGCGGCCGACCGTACCCGGCTGGCCAACGAACGCACGCTTATGGCGTCTGTTCGCACGGCTCTGGGGTTGGTAGCTGCTGGCACGGGATTCGGCAAATACCTGGACGAACCGCTGTTACGCGTAATCTTCATCCTGTTTATTCCGGCGGGCATCGTTGTGCTGGCTCTTGGTATTGTCAGCTATCGAAAGCGTAAAAAAGGGCTGAGCCGTTACGTCGAGGAGCCACCGCAGTCTGATTAGCTGACAACAAAAAAGCGCCACTACGATGTGTAGTGGCGTTTTTTTGTATTGGTTGAAGCAAGTCCGTTTACTGCGTTACTTCGATGCTGATCCGGCGGCCTTTGATGGTGTTGCCTTCCATGGCATCAACCACACGGTCGGCTACGTCTTTCGGTACATCAACGTAGGTGTATTTATCGAAGATGTCGATGCTGCCGATCATGCTGCCCGAGATGTTGGCTTCGCCCGCAATAGCCCCGACGATGTCGCCCGGACGGACGAAATCCTTGCGGCCAATGCTCACCATCAGGCGGGTCATGTTGGCTTCACGCTCACGCGGTGCCCGGTCCCGGTCCGATGATTTGCGGTCGTCACCACCCCTTGTGTCGCGGTCGTTAAAGCGCGGGCGGTCGTTATCACGGTCGTTGAAACGCGGACGGTCACTGGTAGCCGCGCGGTCGCCGAAACGGGGACGATCGTTATAACTACCCCGGTCGTTGCCCCGGTCACGGTCGCCGAAGCGGGATGAGCTACCACCCCGGTCGAAACGGCCCGTTCCGGCTCCGCTACGTCCGTCGCGGTCAGCGTAGCGGTCGCGGCCTTCGGTGCGCTCCTTCCGGCGATCTTCATCGAGGGCGAGGTTCTGGTCGGCAAACTCGTTTTTCTCCATCCCCATACTCTGCTTCACCAGCGCACCTACAATCTGCTCGGTCGTGAAACCGGCGTGCTGCAACTGCGTCAGGGTATCGTCGTACAGGCTCAGGTCTTTGCTTTCCTGAATGGTTTTCTGCACCTGCTCAATAAAGCGGGCCTTACGAATGCCTACGATGTCTTCAAACGATGGTATGACGCCTTTTTCAACCCGTACTTTCGTGTAATTCTGGATGTCGCGGAAGCGATACTTCTCATCGCGGCCAACCATCGAGAACGCCCGGCCACTCTTGCCGGCGCGGCCTGTGCGGCCAATGCGGTGGACGTAATATTCTTCGTCGAGCGGAATATCGTAGTTGATCACCGCGTCCACGTCGTCTACGTCAATGCCGCGTGCCGCTACGTCGGTAGCTACCAGAATACTGGTGGTACCGGACCGGAACTTGCCCATGACATTGTTACGCTGTGCCTGCCGCAGATCGCCGTGCAGCCCCTCGGCCTGGTAGCCCCGGATTTGCAGATCCTCTACAATCTCATCAACCTTGCGCTTGGTGTTACAGAACACCAGCAGCAGTTTCAGATCGTACATGTCGATCAGGCGACACATTACCTCGACTTTCGCCTTGGGCTTCACCTCGAAAAATACCTGCTCGATGTTGGTAGCGGTCAGTTCTTTCTTGACCACTTTTACCAGCACCGGATCGTTCTGGAACTTCTGGGTGATCTGCATGATCGGCTTCGACATCGTGGCCGAGAACAGAATCGTCTGCCGCTCCTCGGGCATCTCTTCCAGAATGCTTTCAATGTCTTCGCGGAAACCCATGTCGAGCATCTCATCGGCTTCGTCAAGAATCATCATCTTCACGTTGTCGAGCTTCAGCGTGTTGCGTCGCATGTGGTCCATAACGCGACCGGGCGTGCCGATTACGATATGCACTCCGGTTTTGAGCGAACGAATCTGCCGATCAATGGAGTCGCCCCCGTAAATGGCTTCGATGCGGACACCACGCTTGTATTTGGCAAGTTTCTTGATTTCTTCGGCTACCTGCAACGCTAGTTCGCGGGTGGGGCAAAGCACAAGCGTCTGCACCGACCGCTCCTGCACGTCGATCAGGTCAAGGGCGGGAATACCGAAGGCTGCCGTCTTGCCGGTACCCGTCTGCGCCTGTCCGATCACATCGCGACCGGCCAGAATTGGTGGAATGGCCTCGGCCTGAATTGGCGACGGGCTCGTAAATCCCATGTCGGTCACAGCCCGTAAAATCTCGTCGGAGATGTCGAGGTTGGCAAACAAAATCTGATTGGGATCGGCGGGTGCCGGAACGGGCTGCTCGGCAGCGGGTGGCGCTGGCTGTCCCGGAACGGCGGGCTTTAACTTGGGCGCGTCGGTGGCTTTGGCTTCAACCATCGGCGTTTCGGCCACCGTAATGACTTCGGCTACCTGCTGGGCTACTTCGGCCGCCGAGACGGGCGTCTCACTGTCCTCATTGGCTGCGTCAGCAGGCGTTTGAGCAACGGCTTCTGCCGGGGCAACGTCCGTTGGGGCAACCTCGGCTGTGGTAGCTTTGGCTTTCTTTGTTTTAACGGGTTTGGCCAGCTGGTCGGCTTCCGTAACGTCGGCTATGCCGGTGTCTGCCAGCGGGGCTTCTACGGGTGCGGATTCGGTGGATGCGGCCGTTTTCTTCTTGGTTGTTTTTGCTTTGGCAATTACGCCCTGGAGAGCTTCGCCGTCGTCGGTAATGTTGGCGTCGGCAGCAAGTTGAGCCAACAACAGGTCGTCCTGCTCGTCGGTCTTCGTTTTTTTGGTTTTCATCTGTTATTAGAAAGTTATATGAATAAACTTTCCAAGCAAAGACGAGTGTATTCTGGTAATAAGGCGAATTGATACGAATAGCCCAGTGGAAATTGCCCAACGACCCCTCAGGGTCTCAGCCGACCCGACCCCAGCCTGTCATGGGGGAGAAGACAACAGAAAATTAACCGATCAGCCCACGCGCGAAATAGTCGCTTCGAGTTGTTCCAATTCATGGAACGCCCAGCCAGAAACCCATCTGTACATCCGTACAAAGTTCTGTCAGACCAAACCCAGCGTGTAAAAAAGGAGAGAGACAGAAACGCGACGGATGCCGCTTGTAAAATCTGGTGCAAAAGTAAGGCTATTGTGCCAGAAAGCAAGCCGAGCGTGGGGTTAAATTGTATTTATTTTAGAATCTGCTAAGAATTGGCATTAACCCGGCCTTCTTTTGTGTTTAACCGGCATGAGCCCGGCACCGGACCAATACAGGGTACCCGCCGGGGCAGCCCTACTGCTCACCAGCGTGGCTTTTACCGCTTCGGCGATACGTCTAACCGGCCCGGCCGAACGTACGGCGATGGTCGGGTTGACAGCAAAGAAAAGGGTTGGTTTTATTCTGCCGTCATGATTGGCAGGGGGGCTAAGCGTTTTACTCAACCTGATTATCGCTCCGGTCCAGCGTTTTTCCGGGTGGTAGCGGGGCTGATTTTAGCGGGCTTTGCGTCGGGATCGTAAGTGAGTTTTTGCAGGTAGAATACCTCGCGCTGTCTGGCGACATTGCCGGACGGGGCAATCTTCTGAAAGCCACAGGCCAGAAAATGCCGGTCATGCCAGGCCATCAGGTTATTTTGTGCCGAGTACATAATGCGCTCATCGCTGGTGCTGGTCTGGAGTTTAGTGTTTTCGCTTTGGCTAAGCACCTTGTTCTTCTGAATGACTTCGGTGGTAATTTCTCCTTCGTTGGGGTAAGCCAGCACCATGCGGTCGTTCTGTTGCGAGAGCTGTACCATCTCCGTCAGGTCGGGGCTGACCAGTTCTTTGATAGGCAGGCAGTTGTCCCACAGAAACTTGCCGCCATTGTCGAAGCCGCACACAAACGCGTGGGTGTACCGAAAGCCATCGTAGCGATCGGCTCCGCGCAGGTAGCCGCTATAGGCCAGGCTGCTGCCCCGGTACTGCGGGTAGTAGACCTCCGCTACCAGCGTAAACCCGTCGGGCGCAGGAATCAGGTCATGGACCAGCAGGCGGTACCGGAATTTGTAATCTTTACCTTCGTCTTTTTTTCGTTTGGCTTTGGCCAGCAGCTTCTCCTGCCGCCTGGGTTTGAGGTAGTTGAAGAAATTCTGAAGGTCTGAAAACTCAATATACTGGATGTTCTTTATGGCTTCGGCCGATACGTCGGCGGGGAGTTGATCGGGCTGGTGATGCCGGATCCGGGTTACGTAGATGCCCTGCGAATAGGGCGTACAGTCAGTTGAGTAATTGCCCACCAGTAAAGATTCCTGGTCGTTTACGGGCAAAAGTTTACCCGAAATCAGGCTGTTGGTGGCTTTGTCGAAATTGACCACCCGCAGGAGCTTACTGTCATAGCCGTAGGTCCGGATCGAAAACGTGCAGTGTCGGCGGGTAGAATGGACCAATACGTTTACCTCCTGCCGGGCCTGGTCGAGTTCCAGACTGCTGATCTCCAGATGGTTGGTGTACAGACCGGGCAAGACCCTGGCCGTGCCGTCGAAAAACGAAAACGCCATAACGACGGGCCGATGGTTGTGGTAGCCACTCACGTAGGCCTGGCTACCCATAACCTTGAAACCCTGCACATCGAACTGATCGAGCAGAATCCCGTCGATACTCTGGAGAGTGCCGTCGTCGAGGTTGAGTTTTAGAAATCGGAAACGATTGGTATCATACTCGCGAAACAGGTGGTAAACGTATTGCTGACTCTGGTAGGAAAGCAGCGGCTGAAACTGAATGTCCTGTTTAAGCTTCGTTTGCCAGAGTGGCTTCAGACTGGTGTCGAATTTCTGAAACGAGAACTGCGACGCTGAGTTGCTGAAAAAGCCGCCCGTCCGGGTTGTCATCAATACCCCCCGCTCGCCGAGAGGGGTTACGTCGAAGGCTTCGGTCTCGACGGGGTTCGACGGAATTTCGATCCGCACGGACTGCGCCAGCTGAGCGCGGGCCGTAAGTATGGATAGATGAATCAGCAGAATGAGGAAAAAGCGTAGCATAAAGTAAATTTAGGAAATGTAGCGGGTTTGTTGGGCAGCCATGCGCGGAGAAACAGGACGACCGGCCACCCCAAACAAATAAGTTGCTGATTTCACCGGCTGATTGAGCGGGCTTTGCTCATGAATCAATTCTCCTGCCAGCGACATTATTTCGAGAATATCCCCAACTTTACCCTTCGTCGGTAGCGGTACCCTTGATTCGTCGCTTCGACAAAATTAATCTTGAATCAATCCAAAAAACCTCCAATCCAATGACTACTGAATCTGCTGCCCGCTTTGCACCCGGCGTTGTCACCGGAAATGCCGTTACCGAGCTGTTTCGCCACGCCAATGATAATGACTACGCCCTGCCGGCGGTCAACGTCGTTGGTACCAACTCGGTAAATGCTGTGCTGGAAACAGCCAAAGCCGTTAACTCGCCCGTCATCATTCAGTTTTCGAACGGGGGGGGCATTTTTTACGCGGGTAAATCGCTCTCGAACGACGGACAGCAGGCCGCCATTGCCGGTTCTATTTCAGGGGCTATGCACGTGCATCACGTAGCGGAGCTGTACGGTGTTCCCGTTATTCTGCATACCGACCACTGCGCCAAGAAACTGCTGCCCTGGATTGATGGACTGCTGGCCGCCGGCGAGAAGCATTTTGAGCAGACCGGCAAGCCGCTGTACTCGTCGCACATGCTCGATCTGTCGGAAGAGTCGATTGAAGAGAACATTGAAACCTGCGCGCGGTATTTTGAGCGGATGGCCAAGATTGGTATGACGCTGGAAATTGAACTGGGTGTAACGGGTGGCGAAGAAGACGGCGTTGACAACACCGACGTGGACGACAGCAAGCTATACACCCAGCCGTCGGAAGTGGCGTATGCCTACGAAGAACTGAGCAAAATCTCGCCGAACTTCACCATCGCGGCTGCGTTTGGTAACGTGCACGGGGTGTATAAGCCCGGCAACGTAAAGTTGCAGCCCGTTATTCTGAACAACTCGCAGCTGCATATTCAGGAGCAATACAAAACGGCAGAACGCCCGGTAAACTTTGTATTCCACGGCGGATCGGGCAGCAGCCGGGAGGAGATCCGCGAAGCCATCCGCTACGGAGCCGTAAAAATGAACCTGGACACCGATATGCAGTGGGCCATGTGGGAAGGCATCCTGAAGAACTATAAATCGAAGGAAGGCTACCTGCAAACGCAGCTGGGCAGTCCCGACGGTGCCGACTCGCCCAACAAGAAATACTACGACCCGCGCGTGTGGCTGCGCAAGGGCGAAGAAAGCATGGTACAGCGGCTGAAGGTTGCTTTTGAAGACCTCAACTGCATCAACCGGCTGGCTTAGGTATATTGGTTAGCGTAAAAAAGGGGCTGACACCATAGTGTCAGCCCCTTTTTTAGAGGTTAAAACAACCCCTGCCCAAACAGGTTGTCGACAGATACCGGTTCGTTATGCAGGATAAGGAAATAGATCAACCCGGCCAGCACCAGGTAGCTGATGGCCAGCCACTTCTTTTTCTGGGCAAACTCAACCGGCTGATGGTAATAATCATAGACCATCGACGCGGATAGGCCGGCTACCATCAGGAAGAAAGCAAACACGCCGAAATCGGTTCGGTAGAGGCTAAACGACTGCATAAACCGCGCCCCTGATACGATATACAATAGCCAGCAGCCAAAGCCCGCCCGGTACAGATACACACTCAGCCGCCGGTCGTTTTTGAGGTCGAAAATGTCATCGGTGAATTTTTCGGACATGACCTTGTTTAGTTATCGTACCTGAAAGTACGAACGATACCCAATAAACGCAAAAATAGGATGACTGATTCACAAGCCGTTGCCCCCGCTACAGAGTATAACACCATGCAGGTAGAACTCGTCCGGGTGGATGATGCCTTTCATTTTGAAGCTACCGGGCAGTCGAACGTAACGCAGCATATCGACGGTTCGGTCGATATTGGCGGACACAACGCCGGGGCGCGACCCATGGAGATGCTGCTGATGGGGCTGGCCGGTTGCTCGGCCATCGACGTAATTCTAATCCTGAACAAACAGAAGCAGGTGATCGATGATTTTCGTATGACCGTTAATGGGCTGCGCGAAAAAGGAGTAACGCCCGCGACGTTTCAGAAGATTCATATCACGTATAAACTCAAAGGGCAGCTCGACCCCGAACGCGTCAAACGCGCCGTTGACCTGTCGATGGATAAATACTGCTCGGCCACGGCGCAGCTTCGGCCGTCGGCGGATATTACGTTTTCGATTGAATTGAGCTAAACCGGCTGGTTATTCATGGGCTGACTTGTTAAGGGTATCCGGCGAGTCGTCTGCCCGAATAAAACCGTCAGCATACGCGCCAATTCCGCTTGTACCGGTGCGCTGATGCGGACGGTTTCGTTGGTCAGGGGGTGCTGAAACCGGAGCTGTTGGGCGTGTAGCAGCATGGTATTCATCACAAATTTCTCCAGAAAAAGCCGGTTCTGCTTGTTGCAGCCGTGGGGCCGGTCGCCAATGATGGGATGGAGAATATGAGCCATATGTTTACGCAGCTGGTGCATACGACCCGTTTCGGGGGTTAGCTCAACCAGCGAATACCGCGACGTTTCGTGCCTGCCGAACGGTAGCGGTATCTCGGTACGCTGTCTGGTTGTCAGATGCGTGACGGCTTCCTGCAAAATCCCCGCGCCGTTCCCATCGTCGCGCCGGAGCGGGTAGTCGATGGTGAGGGTATCGGGTGTATAGCCGCGCACAATGGCAAGGTATGATTTTTTGATTTGCCCATTCATAAACTGCTGCTGCATAGCCGCGTTCAGGGCTTCGGTCAGGGCGAACAGCAGCACCCCACCCGTTTTGCGGTCGAGCCGATGCACGGGATAGACGCGCTGCCCCAGCTGGTCACGCAAAAGCTGCACGGCAAACTCGCTGGCGTCGGCAGCAAGGGGCGAGCGATGCACCAGCAGGCCATGCGGTTTGTTGATGGCCACCAGGGCATCGTCCTGATACAGGATCGGTAAGGAAACGGGTTCTGCTACGTCACTCATGCCGGAAAACCCGCGCTGGCTTTTACTTCGTCGATTTGTTTGAGATGCCGCACCGGGTGCAGACCCAGCACCAGCAGGGCCTGATACGTGTCGATCCAGCCAAACGCCGGGTGCCGGGCAAAGTGCGTTCTCAGGTTTTCAGTGGCGCGCTCAACAACGCTCAGGTTGGTGGCACGGGCCTGCTCAAAGGCATCCAGCGCCCCCGAAACCGAGGCAAACTGACCCGCCGGAACAACGGGTTCCGGGGCCGGTAACGTCATGTTTCGGCTCCGGACGGCTTTGATAATATCGAGGTCAGATACCCTGATTTCGGCCCGTTTGTCCGGGTTGTCCGGGTAGCTCAATCCTTTCTGGATGCCCTGAAACATAGCCGACTCAACCAGAACGACGTGCTCGATGTTCTCGCCGATTGACCAGCGGTCTGGACCGGGTTTGTAGGCAAGCTGAACGGCGGTCAGGTTGGCTGCGGCAGCGCGGAGGCTGTCACGGCCCGTAGTCAGCAGGTCGAGGAGGTAAGCGCGCTGTTCGTCAGTAACGATGGCGGGGTCCTGGGCGGTGGGGAACATAGTGGCGGGTGAACTTGGTATACGGCAAAAGTACGCTTATTCGGCGCGCATCAAACCATCCGGCTGCGCAGCGGTTCTATACGAGTACCGTTCCCCCGCTATGAACACACTCGTTAGCTTGCTTGCCCTGATTATGGGTGCCCTGTTCATTGTCTGGCTGATCTGGTGGTACGTAAAGCGCCGGAAAACCACCAACGAATCTGCCCCGCCCTTACCACCCTCGTACCCTGCCCTGCTCGAGAGGCACGTAGGCTATTACCGGGATTTGCCCGATGATAGAAAGGAAGAATTTGAGAAGCGCGTCGGCCAGTTTCTGGCCCGCATCACCATCGAGGGGGTAGGCGTTACCGTCGATGATACGGACCGCATACTGGTGGCCAGCAGTGCCATTATTCCCATCTTCGGCTTTACCAACTGGGATTATTACCGCCTGACTAACGTGGTGCTGTACGACGGAAATTTCAGCAAAGATTTTACGGATGAGACCGAGCGAAACGTGCTGGGTATGGTGGGGCAGGGGGGGGCGCTGCAAAGTTCGATGGTTCTCTCCAAACCGGCTCTGCACGCAGGCTTCGACGTTGACAGCAGCAAATCAAACACCGGCATTCACGAGTTTGTCCACCTGCTCGACCAGGCCGACGGGGCCGCCGACGGACTGCCCGAGTACCTCCTCGACAAAGACCACACCAAACCGTGGCTGAAACTGATTCACGCCAAGATCAACGAAATAAAGGCGAACCAGTCCGATATTGACCCCTACGGCATAACCAACGAAGCCGAATTCTTTGCCGTTGCGTCAGAGTACTTTTTCAAACGCCCCGATCTGTTACAGGAGAAACACCCCCAACTCTTTGCCCGGCTGGAAGAGATGTTTCAACAAAACCCCGCTGTGCCGGACAAAGCCATTGACGAAACGGAGTAGGTTGGCTGCGCCGTGCTGCGTAACTCCTTACCGCGCCACTTCAATCCTGTATTTCTTTCCCTTCATTTTCTCCTCCCGTACAAGCGACAGTAACGACTCCACCCGGTCTCGTTTCACGGCCACGAACGACATGAAATCCTGCACGTCGATGCGTCCCAGGTCGGTCTTGTCAAGTTGCCCTTTCTGCAGGCAGAAGCCTGCAATATCGCCTTTGCTAAGTTTGTTTTTTCTGCCGCCACTGATGTACAGCGTTACAAACTCGGGTGGGCTCGGCAGGGAGTAGGTTCGATCTTTGGGTAAGGCTTCCTCGTCCAGATCGGCAGGCAGGTATTCTGGTCGGGGCTGGTTGCGGGTCAGCATGACGTAGGCGGTGCCGGTGGCATGCATCCGGGCGGTGCGGCCATTGCGATGGATAAACTCGTGTTCGTGGCGGGGTAACTCGTAATGAATTACGTGCGGCATATCAGGAATATCCAGGCCGCGGGCCGCCAGATCGGTTGTAACGAGGTACGAGACGCTGCCGTTTCGAAACCGGATCAGGGCACGTTCACGGTCGGGTTGCTCCAGCCCCCCGTGGTACGTTGCTGCCGACAGCCCCCGTTTGTTGAGCAGCGCGTTGATGTCTTCCGCAGTCTGACGGAGGTTGGCAAAAATAAGGGCCCCGCCTGGACTGGCCCCGCCTGGATTGGCCCCGCCGTGAGTCCCACCATTGCCTAATGAACACAGCAGGCGAACCAGCGTATCGGGCTGGGCGTCATTGTCGGCGTACACCACCCGCATGGTCAGGCCGGCCGGCAGGGCTTCGTCGGTCGTGAAGTCCAGCGTTTGTGGGTTGTTGAGCCGGATAAAGCCGGGAATAGCAACCCCCGCCGTGGCCGACACCAGCACCCGCTTGCGCAGACCCGTCAGGCCGCTTACAATGAACGCCATCTGGTCGTGAAAGCCCAGCTCAAGCGATTTATCGAACTCATCCAGCACCAGGGTGTGGATATCATCGGGCGAGAACGACTGCCGGTCGAGGTGGTCAGCAATCCGGCCGGGTGTGCCAATGAGCAGCGCGGGTGGATTGCTGAGGTTCTTTATTTCGGTGTCAATGGGGTGCCCGCCGTAGCAGGTGTTGACCTTGAAACCGGTTCCCATGGCTTTCCAGACCTGCTCTATCTGTAACGCCAGCTCGCGCGAAGGCGTCAGAATGAGGCATTGTACCGGGCGCAGGTCAGCCTTGAGGAGTTGCGCAATGGGCAGCAGAAACGCCAGCGTTTTACCGGAGCCGGTGGGGGCCATCAGTAAGGTATCGGTATCCTCCTGCATGGCGGTCTGCGCGGCTTCCTGCATGGCGTTCAGCGCGTCGATGCCGAGGTTGTTGAGTACTTGCGGTTGTAAATCAGGTGTCATACCCCGAAGGTACGACGCCGGGATTTAGCGTTACCTTTGCGTGATTTCAATAATACCTTTCCCACACCGAAGAACGGCGTATTTCCACCGAGAAAACAGACGGCTTCTTACTCGTTAAGTTTGACAAGCCGCTCATCCGCTTTGTGTAAGCCTTGTGTACGCTGTGGGCCCGCCGATGCGGTTAAACTAATTTTTTGATGACTTTCAACGATCTCAACCTCAATAAACCGCTGCTCAACGCTCTCGAGGATCTCGGTTATACAACGCCTACCACCATCCAGGCCAACGTCTTTTCGGTGGCGATGTCGGGCCGCGACGTGTGCGGCATTGCGCAGACCGGAACGGGCAAAACTATTGCGTACCTGCTGCCCTGTTTGCGCCAATGGCAGTTCCAGACCGCCCAGACCCCGCAGATTCTCATCATCGTGCCCACCCGCGAACTGGTGGTGCAGGTGGCAGAAACCGTGCGTGAACTGACGCAGTCTATGAACGTCGTGACGGTAGGCGTGTACGGGGGCGTAAACCTGAAACCACAGGCCGCCGAAGTGCAGCAGGGCGCCGACGTACTGGTGGCGACACCGGGCCGACTGGTTGATCTGCTGCTGAGTGGGGCGGTAAAGATGAAGGCGCTCAAACGACTGGTGATCGACGAAGTGGATGAGATGCTGAACCTCGGCTTTCGGACGCAGCTCAAAACAATTCTGGATTTGCTACCGGTCAAACGGCAGAACCTGCTTTTTTCGGCCACGCTCACCACCGAAGTGTCGGACCTGATGGACACGTTTTTCACGAATCCCGTCCGGGTTGAGGCCGCGCCCGCCGGGAGTGCCGTGGAGACGATTGAACAGCGGGGCTATGCCGTGCCGAATTTTTACACCAAACTGAATCTGCTGAACCTCCTGCTCCGGCGCGATGCCGACATGACAAAGGTGCTGTTGTTTGTCTCGACCAAGAAGCTGGCCAACGAACTGTTCGACCTGCTCGAAACCGATTTTGCGGAGCAACTGGGCGTCATTCACGGCAATAAAGCTCAAAATCAGCGGTTCGACGCCGTTGACCGCTTCACCGACGGTACGTTCCGTATCCTGATTGCCACGGATATTGTGGCGCGGGGCATCGACGTAGCGGGCGTGAGTCACGTGATGAATTTCGATTTGCCCGAAACGCCGGAAAACTATGTGCACCGCATTGGCCGCACGGGCCGCGCCGACCAGCGGGGCATTGCCATCTCGTTCATTACCCCCGCCGAAGCCGACCGGCAAACGGCCATCGAAGCGGTTATGAACGCCCCCATCCCGATGCTGCCCCTGCCCGAAAATCTGGCCATCTCCGACGAGCTAACAGACGATGAGCAGCCGAAAATCAACATGAAGATCATTGAGCCGAAGCCCAAACGGGAAGACGCCGGGGCGGCTTACCACGAAAAATCGGCCAAGAACCAGAAGGTAAACGTCCGGCGCGATATTGCTGCCGAGAAGATGCTCAAGTACGGCAGGCCCATCAAACGCAGCGGAAAGAACAGCGGAAAGAAGTAAACACAACGAAGCCCGGGCAATATGCCCGGGCTTCGTTGTGTTTACTTCCGGCGCGAATGCTTTTGCTTGCGGTTCGCGTCGGGCTTCGGTGCATTATTTGGACTGCCCAGTAGTCGCTCAGCGAGGTCGGGGCGGTTGAGTTTGGCCAGGCGGCTCTTGATCCAGTCTTTGTGTTCGGGTTTGTACCAGAAGAAATACCGGTTCTGCGCCTGCTTCTCCTCGCGGGTTTTAACCGTTTTGACCGGCTTCAGCGTGTAGGGGTGCACGCCGGTGTAGTAGATAACCTCGGCCACGGTCATGGGCGTAGGCGTAAAGTCCTGTACTTGCTCAAGCTGAAAACCCAGGTCTTTGGTCTCGGCGGCCAGGTTGGCCATGTCCTGCTCCTCGCAGCCGGGGTGCGAGGAGATGAAGTACGGAATCAGCGGCTGGTTCAGGCCAAATTTTGCCTGAATCTTATCGTACTTCTGCTTAAACAGCTTAAAATACTTGAACGACGGCTTTCGCATCACCCGCAACGTATCGTCGGCGGTGTGTTCGGGGGCTACCTTCAGCCGACCCGATACGTGGCGCGTAACGAGCTGCTCCAGATACTCGTCGTGGTTGCCGTCCTGGTTGTTCTTGTTGAAATCGTCAACCAGCAGATCGTACCGGACGCCGGAGCCGACAAACGCTTTTTTGATGCCGGGCATCGCATCGACCTTCCTGTAAATCTCCGTCATCGGCTTGTGCGACGTGTCGAGGTTCGAGCAGATGACCGGGTGTATGCAGCTTGGACTCTGGCAGCGGGCGCAGATGGCCTCGTCTTTGCCCTTCATCTTGTACATGTTGGCCGATGGGCCGCCAAGGTCGGAGATGTAGCCCTTGAACTCCGGGTGCTTCGTGATTTCCTCGACTTCTTTCAGCACCGATTTCTCCGACCGCGACGCAATGAACTTGCCCTGGTGGGCCGAAATGGTGCAGAAGCTACAGCCGCCAAAACAGCCCCGGTGCATATTGACCGAAAACTTAATCATGTCGTAGGCCGGAATGGGCCCGCGCTTCTTGTACTTGGGGTGCGGCATGCGCGTGTACGGCAGATCGAACGACTGGTCGATTTCGGCTTCTTCCATCGTCTTGAACGGTGGGTTGATCACCAGCGTCTGCTTGCCGGTAACCTGAAGAATCCGGTTGGCCTGCCACTTATTCGACTCGACCTCCACGATTTTGAAGTTAGCCGCGTACTTGATTTTATCTTTCAGGCACACCTCATGGCTGGCCAGTTCGACCGAGTTCCAGCCGTTGTAGTCGCGCAGTTCAGTGGTGTTGTCGTGCATGAACGCCACCTGATTGATGGTACGCATGGACGTGAACGGAACGCCTTTGCGGGCCAGTTTCAGAATCTCGCGCAGAGGCTGCTCCCCCATGCCATAGACCAGCATATCGGCCCCCGAATCGGCCAGGATAGACGGCATCAGGCGGTCCTGCCAGTAGTCGTAGTGCGTAACCCGGCGCAGGGAGGCTTCAATGCCGCCGAGCAGCACCGGCACGTCGGGGTAGAGTTCTTTCAGGATTTTGGTATAGACCGTACTGGCGTAATCGGGCCGGAAACCGGCTTCGCCACCGGGCGTGTAGGAGTCGTTGGACCGTCGGCGTTTGTTGGCCGTGTAGTGGTTCACCATCGAATCCATACAACCCGCCGTAACGCCGAAGAACAGATTGGGCCGACCAAACTTTTTGAAATCGCGGAGGTCGTCCTTCCAGTTGGGCTGGGCCACAATGGCCACCCGCAACCCCTCGCTTTCCATGATACGCCCAATAACGGCGGTGCCGAAGGAGGGGTGGTCGACATAGGCATCGCCCGAAACGAGCACAATGTCTACGCTGTCCCAGCCGCGCTTTTCAACTTCGTTCATCGTCAGCGGCATCCAGTCGGTAATCGGGCGTTCAATCATAATAGGCAGAATTGTCTATCTGCAAAACAGCGAATGCCGCAAATAATTCACCCGCCCGCTGCCAAAGGCAATAATCTATCAGACAATTGCTTTCAATCTTCCGCCACGCCGGGCCGTTAGACCAAAGCCGGGGTGGCGGAAGCAACGTTTTGGAGCGCGCCTGCCTATTTCCGACCGGCGGTGGTTTTGCGACCGGGAGCCTGGTAGCTGATTTTGAACAGCGTACCGTTCAGATCGTCTGTAACGTAGAGCGACCCATCGGGACCCTGGGCCAGCCCACAAGGACGGTGCTGCACGGGACCGGTGGGTTTCTCCAGATCGGTACCGGCAAAATTATCGGCGAAGATCTCCCACGGGCCCGACGGTTTGCCGTTTTTGAAGGGCACAAACCCGACCAGATACCCTTTGTGCAACGCCTGCGACTGACCGTGGAAGGCAATGAACGCACCGTTCCGGTATCGCTCAGGAAAGGCCGTGCCGGTATAGAACAGCAGCCCGTTGGGGCCCATATGCGCCGGAAAAGTTGCGGCCGGATCAATGGTTTTGGCCGTGCTCGTCTTTTTGCCATCGCCCCCGTATTCCGGGGCCAGCATCTTCTTTTTCTGGATGTGGTCGTAATACAGGTATGGCCAGCCCGCATCGTCGCCCTGATGCACTTCGTACATCGTTTCGGCGGGGAGTTCGGCGCTCTGCTTCGGGGTATAGTACTGGCCGTAAAAATCATCGAATGCACCGCGGCCGTGCTGCATCACAAACAACGAGTTGGTCTGGCTGTTCCAGTCGAGGCCAACTACGTTTTTCAGGCCGGTGGCGTAGCGCGTACCACTGGCAAAGGATTGGTTGAGTTCGTCGGCCTTAAACCGCCAGATTCCGGCGGCTGAATCCAGCAGGGGGCAGGGCATCATGCCTTTGCCCGTGCCCGGCTCCCGGCACCGGTCGTTGTCCGACGCAATGTTGACGTACAGGTTTCCCTGCCTGTCAATCGCAATGGACTTCGACTTGTCGCGGTCTTTTTCGCGCAGGCCCGACACCAGTTTTTCGGGCTGGTCGGGGGCAATAACGTCATGGCGGTCGTTGAGTTTATACCGGTAGATGCTGTTGTTGGACGATGCGTACAGATACCCGTTGTTGATCAGGATGCCCGTGCCGGGGTAATCGCCGAAGCCAACCCGCTCATCAATGACGCCATCGTTGTTGGTGTCGCGCAGGCGATAAATGCCTTTGCCGTCTTTCAGAGCGGCCAGCTTTACGTAGATGTCGCCGGTTTGGCTGATGGCAATGTGCCGGGCCGATCCCAGCTCCTGCGCCACGATCGTGGCCGAAAAACCCGCCGGGAGTTTAACAACCGCCGGATCAGCGGTCCGTTTGGGACCCGGTTTGGTGGGGGTAGTTGGTGTGGAAAAGCCCGTTGTGCTGTTGAGGGTCAGCAGCGCGGTAAGGAGACAGGCAACAGAACGAAGCGGTTTGTTCATGGATGATCGGGTTTAACTCTGCATTAAAAACACGATCATCCATGAATACTACCCGGCAACCGGGCTTGTTTTCCTGCTCACCGGCGCGAACGGACCGCATGCTAAAGCCCGGCAAACTGGCACTGACTGCAGCCCGTGGGTACAGGTTTACCCCCTGTAACAATACCGACACCTGAATGGATTGCTCGTTGAGGTGAAGATCCTGCTTATGATTCTTATCCTACACCAAGTTTTCAAAATCCTGCTTCGAGCTAAACTGGACCAGATGTATCTCGCAGGACTTATCAACTGTGGTTACCTATCGCGCAGGGTACCGCTTTTAAGCAGTATTCTGCGGCACCCTTGATGCTCCCGCTAGTTCGGGGTTGAGTGCCGTGTGTAGCTGCACCGTAATTTGCCTGGATGGTTAGGCGCCGGGTGGATTTTGCTTGGTGGCCGGTCAGGCTGATGGCCGTATTCTGCGCTAACTCATGCCGTTGCCGGTTCGGTTTCGGCTGTAGCAACCGGATTGTTTTGTGCTGCCCATTCGTTCATGCTGCCCGAGAAGTTCTTTACGTTGGTGAAGCCATTGCGGGCCAGGATCGAGTAGCCAATGGCAGCCCGGTCGCCCCCCTGACAATAGATGACTACGGGCTTGTCGCGGCTGATTTTGTCGAGGTTCCGGTCGAGCGTGCCGATGAAAACGTTTTCAGCGCCCTCAACATGACTGGCGTTATACTCCGATGCGCCACGTAGATCGACAACCTGCACATCGTCGCGATTTAGGTATGTTTTAAACGTATCCAGCCCGATGATATCGCTGGTCTCCAGCTCTACTCCCAGCGTTGTCACGTCATCAATGTATCCCAGCACCGTGTCCAGACCAATTCGCATGAGTTTACGGGTGAGGTCATCCATCTGATAATCAGTAGCTACCAACATAAAGGGCTCACCGTAGGTCATATACCAGCCCATCCAGGTAGCAAAAGCGTTGTTCCCCTGAATGTTCAGACTACCCGGCACAAAACCCTGGGCAAAGTCTGCTTTGTTACGCGTATCAATCAGTTTCACGCCCTGGCTCAGGGCCGTTTTGACCGCATCGGCGCTGAGTTTTTGTTGGGTGGGTACACTCGTCAGCAGCGGACGGTCTGTCTTGTTGAGCGTCTTCATCATGGCGAAATACCGGGGTGGCTCAGGCTGGCCGGCCAGGAGGTACTGCACAAAACCCGGCTCGTCATCCTCGTACTGAAAGGCCCAGTTCCGAATCTTTTCGTAGCCAACCGTAGTGCTGGCAACCGCCCCGAGGGCTTTGCCACAGGCCGACCCGGCCCCGTGACCCGGCCATACCTGAACATAATCAGGTATGTTGCGGAACGCCCGGAGCGACTGATACAGCTGATGAGCCCCCTGTTTCTGGGTGCCGGTCAGACCGGCCGCTTTCTCCAGCAGGTCGGGACGGCCAACGTCGCCCACAAAGACAAAGTCACCGGTAAAGAGCATGACTGGCTTCTGAGTCGCGGGTGTATCAACCAGCAGGAAACTAATACTCTCGGGCGTATGACCAGGCGTGTGCATAACCATCAGGCTGAGGTTGCCCACTGTAATTACGTCGCCGTCCTTCAAGCCCACATGGTCGAACGCATAGGCCCAGTCAGCACCGCCCTCGTCGGAAAGGTACATCGCGGCTCCGGTAAGGGCTGCCAGCTCGCGCGACCCCGCCAGGAAGTCGGCATGAATGTGGGTTTCGGCAATGTGAGTGATTCGCAGGCCGTTCTGGCGGGCTATGTCAACGTAGGTATCCACATCCCGTTTGGCGTCGATAACAATCGACTCGCCGGTTTTCTGGCAACCAATCAGGTAGCTGCCCTGCGCCAGACTCTTGTCATATATGTGCTGAAAAAACATAGTAGTGGGTGTTTTGGATGGTTCTGTATGGTATGAATCAAAGGTAGCCCTATGCCGGTGGTCAGTCAGTGACTTTCATCACCCAGCTGAGTGCAGTCCGGCAGCCCGGTTGTGTCGTACCAAAAAAAACGCCCGAACCTCAACCCGGCTGGGCTGAGGTTCGGGCGTTGGCCGAAGGAGCAGGCACTGAACTGTTACTGATACTGAATATACATCGGCACCGGATCGAGGTTCAGCACTTCTTTGGGAGTCATGATGCGGGAGCCGGGCTTGCGGAAGTCGTTGTCGTAGAACAGCTTGAAGCCTGCGTACTGTACCGGCTCTTTCTTGATATAGGCCAGATACGAATCTTTCTTGAGTACCGGCGGACCCCAGCCGTCCATATCCATCACGATCTGCACGTTGGGATCGAGCTTGATGTTTTTATAGTTCTTAATCATACCCTGCGTGAAGCGGTGCACTACCAGCACCTTGGGCGGCAGGTTGTTCTCTTTCGATACTTTGCTCAGAAACTGTACGGCCTGATTAACATCAGCGGCATCGTAGGAGCCGATTTTAGCACCGGGCCGCGCACCCGTCACCATCGAGAACTCAGGGTCAATGCCCAGGTGGACGAAGGGTAATTTCAGGTATTTTTCCAGGTACTTCATCTCGGGGCCGAGGGGGGCATGCCCGCGTTGAATGTCCAGAAATACCAGGGCGTTGTGTTCATTGCCCCACCGGATCACCTTTTTGATGGTCTTGTCGGACATACGCAGCCGGTAGCCACCGTCTTTGCCGGGGCTGCCCTGTGCCGTAATAGCTACCAGGTGCAGGGCGGGCTGGATGGGTGTATTTGTGGTATCGGCTTTCTCCCAGTTTTTGATTTCCTGGTCTAACCGACGTAACATCTCTGCTTTCTCATATTTACCCAGAATACCCATTTTTTTGGAGTGGGGGTTGCCGTAGTATGCAAAGATGCGGTGTTTGGGTAAAATGGCCCCGGTGGGATTATAGGTCATCGAGTCAAGCGTCGAGTCGCCGGTAGAAACCGACCGAACGGCGGGCGCGGCCGAGGCTACGGGCCTTTCGGTGCTGTCTGCAGAAGGGGCCGCCGTGGCCTCGGTGGTAAGGCCGGTTGTTTTGGCGGATTTTGAATCGGAGGAGCAGCCGGTTAGCTGACTAAGGGCCAGCAATGAAGCCGCGGCCAGAAATAAACGCATGTCAGAAAAGAATAAAGAGCGAAAACGCGAACAATAAAAAATAAGCGACTACAAAGAAACTATCTTAAACTCTACTCTGCAAGTATGGAAGGCTAATGCGGGATTTTAAACCAGAAATTCGCCCAGGCCCTGCCGGACAATCGTAAACTCGTCGGTAGTGGCATCTATAATGGTCGAGGCTACATTGCCGCCGTACCCGCCGTCGATCACGATATCGACCAGATTGCCGAATTTTTCGTAAATCAGTTCCGGGTCGGTCGAATATTCAATGATCTCATCTTCATCGCGGATGGAGGTGGTAATGATCGGGTTCCCGAGCTGATGGACAATCTGCCGGGGAATGTCGTTGTCCGGCACCCGGATGCCTACCGTTTTCTTATTGGTATTCAACAGTTTGGGTACGTGGGTCGTGGCATCCAGCAGAAACGTGAACGGCCCCGGCAACAGGCGCTTCATCACTTTAAAGGCCTGGTTCCCCACGCGGGCGTAGTCAGCAATATGGCTCAGGTCGTAGCAAATAAACGAGAAGTCGTTCTTGTTGGGTTTGATCCCCTTAAGGCGGGCCACGCGCTCAACGGCACGGGCGTTATGGATGTCGCAGCCCATACCATAGACTGTATCGGTCGGGTAGATAATGACGGCACCACCGCGCAGGGCCTTCACGATCTGCTCAATCCGGCGCGGGTCCGGCTGTTTGGCATACAATTTGATGAACTCGGCAGGCATACTTTTTTTGCTGGCAGTTAGTAGTGAACAGCAGGCAGGGCCATTCTGTTTATGGCAGACGACTCCCTATTTACCGAAAACTGGCAGCTGCTTACCCAAAGCAGACGACCGGTAAAGGCGGTAAAGACCGCTGATGGGCAGTTGGTACCGGCTCAGCAATAACACGAATGATGTCAGGGCGTCTGGCTGTTCAATGTGGGTCAGCAGCTGACCAAACTGCCGGGCCAGACCATACTGTTTGGTATAATATGCCTTACGAATAAACCGGCGAATACGCCCGGCCAGCGCCTGGTACTCATCCCTGGTGAGGCAGGCGTCATACGCTTTCTGGCACACCACCATCGACGATTGCAGGAGAACATTGTGCGGCAGCAGCACCCGCGCAGAAAGCGAGCCGGGCACATTCCGCTTCAGCGTGAGCACCTCGTCCAGATACGCGTAGTGGTATTGCCTCGACGAGCGGACCCAAAAATCGAAGTCTTCGTACGCCAGAGCCTCGTCGTAGCCCCCCAGTTCCAGCAGCACATCACGGCGCATCATCATGGTGGGCGTGCAGATGAAGTATGACTCCAGTACGTTCCGAAACACATTGCCCGACGGGACGACTTTTTGCGCACGCCCCTGATTATCAACGGTGTAGTGTGTACGCAGGCGCGTGCCCCGCACATCGATATAGGCCGCATTGGAGAAGACAACGGCGTAGGGACCGGCTAATTCTTCGAACAGCGCCACCTGTTTGCGGATACGATCCGGCAGCAGCACGTCATCGGCAGAGAGATCAATCATGTATCGCCCGCCCGCCCGGGCCAGTCCCTGATTAAAGGCCCGGTTCAGGCCCACGTTGTGTGGGTTCTGGATAAACTGAATGGCCGGAAACCGGTCCCGAAGCGCGCCGATACGCCCGGCAGTATCGTCCGTGCTGGCGTTGTCAGTCACAATCAACTCGATATTGGGGTAGTCCTGATTCAGGACCGACAGGATGGCTTCCTCAACAAAATCCTGGTGGTTGTAGGCGGTACAGATAACACTGACCCAGGGCATAATCCGGTTCAGGAACGGACTCATGGGTAACAGGTTGGATTGGCCGGTAACAGAAATCATACGGGAGCGGGGCGAGTCTGCACGGTAGGCATCGCGCTGGTAGGAAACAGATTTTGCTGTGGCTACACAAAACTACATACCCGTTATGACCCAACCCCCATAATCTTTAGCGAACGGAAAATGTGATGGTCGGTACGGGCAACCCCTGAAACTGGCACGGTTTTTACCCTGAATACGCCGAACTGGTTGCGGACGAATGCCAGCAATGGCTACGTCTTCGGCTGGTGCTATTACATTTATGGGTTAGGGTTCACAAACGTCACTTCATTTCTTGGAAGTGGCGTTTGTTGTTTTCCCGGCCACAGTAGGGTGTTTGTCGCCTGCCAGATTGAATAAGGCTACGTTCATTTCAAAGCCCATGATCAGCAGCAGTGAAATCAGGTTGATCCAGATCATCAGCGCAATCAGTGTTCCAATCGAACCGTATAATTTGTTGTACGACCCGAAGTTGGATACGTAATACGAAAAGCCGAGCGTGGTCAGGACAATCAGGACCGACGCCGTTACGGAACCGGGATTTACGAATTTCCACTTCATGTCGATATTCGGCCCGAACCGGTAAATGACCGAGATGGCCGCCACAAACACCGCAAACACGAGCAGATACCGGGCTACGGCCAGTAGATTAACCACCAGTACGTTGTTCAGAATGCCAAATTTCAGCAGGTACTCACTCACCACCCCGCCTACAATTAAAACGACAATGGCCAAAATCAGGGCGATGGCCAGAGTAAAGGTCAGGCCTACTGCTACTCCCCGTATTTTGAAAAAACTACGGTTGTCCTCCACCGTCTGCGACGAGTTGAAGGCGTTCATCAGGGCAACCAGCCCACTCGTGGCCGAAAAAATAGCCAGCAAAAAACCCAGCGACAACACGCCCCCCCGCGGCTGGCTGATGATGTCGAGCAGCGTAGTTTTGACCGTCGAGAACGTATCGCCGGGTAGTACCCGACTCATAAAGTCCATGATGCGTTCCTGAAGGTTGTTGATTGGAATATAAGGGATAAGCGTGAACAGGAAGATGACGGTAGGAAAAACGGCCAGAATCAGGCTGTATGACACCGACGCAGCGCGTTCACTGATGTCGTTCTCGGCAATCCTGATCGTCATCTTCTTCAGAAACTCGTACCAGGTCGTCTTGGAATGAAACGGGTGGTGGTCGCGCAGCCAGACACGGGTGCCGCTCAGCGCATCGAGACTCATTAGTTTATCGAACATGGGTGAAGGGGTATATGGTGCAGGAGCGATAAAAGGAATAAGGGGGTAAAGACGTAGGAAAAGACAGCTTATCTTTCCAGATTCCTTTACCCCTGTATTGTCTTGCTCGTTCACCTCTTTTTAACCTACTCCGCAAAGAAAGGTTTGGCCAGTTCGATAAGGTCGGTGGGGGCGGGTTGCGGTCGCCCGCTGGTGGCCGATACAAATACCAGCGTTGTCTGACCGGTGTTGAGCAGTTGCCCGTCCTGGTTGAAAACCTCGTAGCTGAACAGGAGCCGGGTACTGGGCAGCTGCGGAATGGTGACCCGGATGGTGAGCAGATCATCGTACCGGGCGGGGCGGATAAACCGGCACGCGAGGTCATACACGGGCATCTGAATGCCGCGGGCTTCGAGATCTTTATAGTGCAGGCCGAGGTGCCGCAGAGCCTCCACGCGACCAATCTCGTAAAAGCGGGCGTAGTTGCCATAATAGACAATGCCCATCTGATCAGTATCGAAATACCGGACCCGAATGCCCGTAACGTCGTGGGTGTACATAAAAGTCGTCAGTATTTGGCCATCAGCCAGGCGTCATTCACCAGCTGGTGATGCATGATTACGGATTGATACCTGCCTTTTACTTCATAATCTTGCGCCGGGTCAGCTCCTGCTGGTACAGGCGGGCATTGGCCAGGTGTTCGGCCAGGGTTTTGGAGAAGGTGTGGTAGCCGTTGAATTTGGCATTGACCACAAAAAACAGGTAGTCATGCTGCTCGGCGTTCAGCACGGCATCGATGGTGGCGGGGGAGGGGAGATTGATGGGGCCGGGCGGTAAACCGGCGTACCGGTACGTATTATAGGGCGAGTCGATCGAGAGCTGACGGGTCAGCAAACGCCGGATGCCGAAATCGCGCAGGGCAAAGATTACGGTGGGGTCGGCTTCGAGTTTGATGCCGCGCTTAATCCGATTCAGGTACACGCCCGCCACGCGCGGCTGCTCGTCGCGTTTGTTGGTTTCAGCCGCTACAATAGAGGCCAGCACCTGCACCTGCACCTGGCTCAAACCCAGCTCTTTGGCTTTGGCCTGCCGGTCGGGGGTCCAGAATTTTTTGTATTCAGCTGCCATCCGGTCCAGAAACGCATCGGGCTTGATGGTCCAGAAAATCTGGTATGTATTCGGCAAAAACATCGTCACAATGGTAGTGGTGTCAAAGCCGTATTTCTGCGTCACGGCGGGGTCGTTGAGCCGCTCGGCCAGGGCGTCGGAGCCAAATATAAATTTGCTGCCTACCCGATCAATCAAATCGCTTTTCTGACGCATGCTGTTGAAGGTCAGCGTGAGCGGGTCTTCACTGCCGTTACGCAGTTTCACCAGAGCCGCCCGGTTACCCATCAGGGGAGTAATCTCGTAGCGCCCTACCTTCACCCGGTCGGGGTACTTCATCAGCTTGGCCAGAAACCGAAATGATATCTCGTCGTTTAACACGTCGTTCTTCTTGAGCGTATCCACCACCGACTCAAACGTGGAGCCGGGTGGAATGAGCAGGGCAAAGGTTTTGTCGCCTTCCTGCGTTTGTAAGTTCGGGCTGCGATAGATCTGCCAGAAGTAAAAAGTAAACGTCGTCAGCAGGATGGAGACGGTAAGGAACAAGCCGATTTTAAGGGTACGCGACATACATCAGGTAAAATGTGCTGCGGCAAATTTACGGCAAAAGTCGTCAGAACCCGTTGCCTCCGGGATGAACGGCGCGTGGAACTGCCCATAATTGTTTGGCTGATTTACCCGCGGACGGCCGCATCGGCCCGTGCCAAAATTCCGTATATTTAACGGTACGTTCCAACGCCGGCTTATCTCGCAAATGCATCAGCAACCTTTCCTATTCAGGCATTTCAGGGCAGCCCTGCTCACGTGTCTGCTGCTGGGCGCGGTACCGGGCAGCGCGCAGAACCTGATTCCAAACGGAAGCTTTGAAGCCTATCGGGACTGCCCCCGCCAAAACAACCAGCTTGACGAAGCCCTGCCCTGGTACAACCCCACCCGGGCCACCCCCGACTTTTATAATCTGTGTTATCCGGCCTTCCGGTCGCCGTTACCCGCCCATACCGGCCAGGGAATTGCGGGCTTGTTTTTTGACCGGGACTGGGCCGAATACCTGGCCGTTAAACTGACCGAACCCCTCAAAGCCAACTCGTGCTATTATTTCTCGATGTATGTCACGACCGACGCGCCCCCCAAGTACATTGCCGGCACCATTGGCGCGGGCTTTACCGCCCAGCCGGTCGGGAGCACCAACTCGCTGCTGCTGCCCGTCCGTCCGCAAATTCTGGACCGGCGCACCGACCGGCGGCCACGCCTGACCTGGGAGCGCATCGACGGCGTGTTTGCGGCTGCGGGCAACGAGCAGTACGCCCTGATTGGAAGCTTTGTCACGCTACCCGTCTTTCTGGGATTTTACGACATTTTTATCGACGATGTTTCGCTGATTCCGGTCAAACTTGACCTGGGCGCCGACACAACGCTCTGTGGCCGCCAAAGCACGCTAACCCTCGACGCTACCACGCCGGGCGCCACTGAGTATCGTTGGGATGACGGCAGCACCCGGCCCACCCGGCTTATAACCCGTCCCGGTCTGTATTCCGTATCGGCCATTACGGCCTGCAAAACCTTTACCGACTCTATTAAAGTTGACTATGCGCTTGATTTCGACTTGGGCCGCGATACCACCCTTTGCCGCGGACAGACGCTTACCCTGACCGTTCCTGATGCCCCGGCCGCTTCGTTTCGCTGGCAGGACGGCAGTACCCAAAACACCCTGACCATACGCGGGCCGGGCAAGTACCGGGTTGTGGTCAAACAGGCTACCTGCACCATTGCTGACAGCCTGCAGGCCCGCTTTATTCTGCCGCCCACGCTGGAACTCGGGCCCAACCGCGACCTGTGCGGGGCCGAAACGGTTACGATTGAGCCGGTGGTGGCCGAGGGCACATTCTTCTGGCAGGACCAGTTTGCGGACCTCCGGCGGCTGGTAAATCAGTCGGGCGTGTTCCGGGCGGGGGTACGTAATGACTGCGCCACCGTGCTGGATTCGGTGCGCATCAGCTACGGCGCCTGCGACTGCGTGCTGTACGCGCCCACGGCCTTTTCGCCCGATAACGACGGTCTGAACGATGTGTTTCTGGCCTACGGCTGTGGTGACCTGACCATTACCTCGCTGGCGGTTTTTGATCGCTGGGGTGAGGTAGTCTTCCAGACCCAGACCCCGCCGTTTCAGTGGAACGGGTCGTACCGGGATAAACGCTGCGACCCGGGCGTGTATGCCTGGCGGGTTGAGTACCTGCTCAAACAGGGCGACAGCCAGACCCGAAACCGCGAGCAGGGATCGGTGCTGCTGCTGCGCTGACTACCTGAAAAGCCCTGTTTCATTAGAAAAAGCCGTAATTTTGGACGAATATACACCGCTTCGTTTTGGTCGTTCGCCCGTTTTCGCTGCCCCGCTCCGCCGATGGTTCGGCTTTGTTTACCCTCTCATTCTGGCTGCTCTGTCTGAGCAATTTCCTGTTCTCGGCCAGTTTTTCCATGATGATTCCCGAACTGCCCGCTTACCTGACCGATATGGGCGGGCGCGAGTACGTTGGGCTGATTATCGCCCTCTTTACGCTCACGGCGGGTGTGTCGCGCCCATTCAGTGGTAAAATCACTGATACCGTGGGGCGGGTGCCGGTCATGGCGTTTGGGTCATTGGTCTGTTTCGTCTGCGGGTTTCTGTACCCGTATCTGCTCACGGTGGGCGGGTTCCTGACGCTTCGGCTCGTGCATGGCTTCTCGACCGGCACCAAACCCACCGCCACCGCTGCCTACGTGGCCGATGTGGTGCCCGCCACCCGCCGGGGCGAAGCCATGGGTATGCTCGGTTTGTTTACGGCAATGGGCATGTCGCTCGGTCCGGCCATCGGGAGCTGGCTGGCCACTGATTTTTCGATGAACATCATGTTCTGGACCTCGTCAGCATTCGCACTGCTGTCAATCGGGATTCTGCTCCGGATGCCCGAAACACTGGCGCAGCCGCAACGCTTTACATGGTCATTGCTGCGGCTCAGGAAAGACGAGCTTTTTGATCGGGCTGCCATTCCGCCGTTTATCGTACTGGGGCTACAGTCGTTCAGCTATGGCGTGGTACTAACGCTGGTTTCAACCCTGAGTACCAACCTCGGCATTGCCAACAAAGGCCTGTTCTTTACGGTCTATACCCTGGCCTCGCTGGGTATCCGACTGCTGTTCAGCCGAACCTCAGACCGGCGCGGACGGGTGCCGGTGCTGATCTGGTCAACGGCCCTGCTGGCCGTATCGGTCGGGTTGCTGATGGTGGCGTACAACCCGTTCATTTTCTGGACAGCGGCCCTGCTCTACGGGGCGGCTTCGGGCCTGAACTCACCCACCGTACAGGCCTGGACCGCCGACCTCGCCGACGAAAAAACGCGGGGTCGGGCCATGTCCACCATGTATATCGCGCTGGAAGCCGGTATTGGTCTGGGGGCACTGGGATCCGGCTGGCTGCTCAATCACGCACCGGCCAACGCCAGTTTGCCGGCTTCGTTCGGGCTGAGTGCGGTACTGGCCCTGGTAGCGGTGGGGTACCTGGTCTGGTTTAAGCGAGGTAAGTCAGCACGTGCAGTCTGATACCCGGTGGAAATGCTGTTAACACTAACGCTAATTGGCTCACGTGGCCAGCGCTGGCGGGCGGTCGAAAATGAGGAATCATAGAGGAAAAAGAACCGGATAGACACGCTATACGGCTCATGAAAAAACGACCAGTATTCTACACCGGTCGTTTTTTCGTTCGTGACAGAATGGTTGGCTGGTACTTTCAGACCCGTGCTTTTGGCTCAAATTTCTTGGGGGCGAATAGAAACCCGAAGGCTTCGCTACCCTCTTTCGTATGAACGCGGTGGTGAATGTAGTGGGCATGCATGATCCGGCGCATATACGGGTGTTTTGCCGAATACTTGATCTTGATTCGCCGGTGAACAATAATGTCGTGGAAAACAAAGTAAAACGCGCCGTATATCATCACGCCAATACCGATCCAGAGCAAAAACCAAAGGCTTTCAACCCGCAAACCAATGGCAATGGTAGCAATCGAGACAAGGCTGAATACGACGGAGAAATAATCATTTTTCTCGAAAAAGCCTTTGTGATGGTTATGGTGGTCTGCGTGCCAATTCCACATCAGACCATGCATAACATACTTGTGAATGAACCAGGCGGCTCCTTCCATGGACAGGACGGTGGCAACAACAATCGAAATTTTAAGCCAGATCATAACAAATAACGGAGGGATATATGCTTGTTTGGAACATAAAAATAAGAAGCAAAGTTTGTCGTCGACCTTAGGTCAATGAGGCTGGATCGCTGTTTTTTCCCGGGCTTCGGCCAACTTCCACCAGGGTAGGTAGGGATAGGCGTGGTGTTCATGATGGTATCCGAAAAAGTAACAGCTCAAAAAAGCCAGTGTGTGATTGAGCTTCTGGCTGCGGGCGTTGTGCGGGGTTGCATGGTGTTCGCCCCGGTGGGGCAGATACGTCCCGAAAATGAACAGCTGAACTGTGCTGAGCCAGGCGGGTACTATCCAGAACACGACCAGGTTTTCCACCGGAAACCAAAGGTTGAGCACGGTGTACGTAGCCGCCATGGCCAGCACCTGCCAGACGGATATGTATTCGAGCAAAAAGCTGAACCACCAGGCCAGTAGGTTTGGGTTGCCGCTGTGGTAATCCGGATCCTCGTGCGAGGCTGGGTGCTTGTGGTGCAAATGGTGTTTCCTGTACAACTTGCCATAATTGTTGTAAGCAAAGATGAGTGCGGAAAGACGACCAAGCCAGCGATTGACACGCGGGTGTTGTGGCGCAACCATACCGTGAATGGAGTCGTGGGCCGTGATAAAAACGCCCGTAAACAGGTGCGTCTGAACCAGCACAAACAGGTAAACGAGCGGGTCGTTCCAGTGGATGGTGTAATTGAGCAGAAACGCCAGCATCAGCGCCCAGCTGATCAGGATAGCCACTGCGATAAAAATGCCTTTCCTGCCGATTTGAACCGGCTTTATCTGAACCGTTGAGATCATGTATATACCCTGTTTAACCGCCTGTCTCCTAACTGGTTTCCAGTCCGACTTGTTAAGGACGCGTATTCTATACAACCAGTAAACGTTGAGCCGGGACCAATGGTGCCGAATCGGGCATATTGTCCTAAAGAAGCCTGACTGATTCAGGACCGGCTTGAGGTAACAAAGATACAGGTGCCTAGTGGTACTTCTTCGGTATGGCTAACTCTGGCCTGCCGCCCTGTTTGAGCTATTTTTCCTGATCTGTGGTGAGCCTGTTGGGGCGGGTGATAAGGGCGACTATGAGACGGTTAGGAAAAACAAAAACGTCCAAATCAAAGAGAAATGGACGTTTTTTTACGTGACCACGGGGAGACTCGAACTCCCATGCCTTGTGGGCACCACCCCCTCAAGATGGCGTGTCTACCAGTTTCACCACGTGGCCAGATCGTGCGCAACACCGGGCTTGCCGTTTGTTGCGGGTGCAAAGGTAATTATTCGCGCTTTGTTTGCAAATGAGCCCTCCGAAAGTTTAGTCTATTTTGAGCAATCAATGGGCTTTTTGGCCTTTTTTTCGTACTTTTATCCATCCAAATAAACTGTAATCGCCTACCCAACATGGCATTAGAATTAGTCGGTAAACTCGTGAAAATTTTACCCGAAGTAACGGGTCAGGGGAAAAATGGCCCCTGGAACAAACAGGAATTTGTTCTCGAAACGCTCGATACGCAATATCCGAAAAAGGTATGCATGACCGCCTGGGGCGATAAAGCCGGTGACCTGAAGCAATTTGCCGATGGCGACATGATCAAAGCTACGTTCAGCCCCGAATCCCGCGAATACAACGAACGCTGGTATACTGAACTTCGGGCCTACCGCATCGAAACCGGCGAGGGTGCTTCGACAGGTGGAAATGAAGGTGGGGGTGGGGGTTATGCCGCTCCGGCCAGCCGTCCGGCTCAGGCTGCACAGCGGCCCGCTCAACCGAGTCAGCCCGCCGGTATGCCGTTTAACACCACTTTTGAAGACGACAGCAACGACCTGCCGTTCTAGTAATGGGCTGGTGTGACGAACGGGAGCGAACGAGCAGGTACTGTTCATTCGCTCCCGTTTTTGTTTAAAAGCTGTTTGAGCCAGCCCTATTCGCGCCTGGCAACCCGTTCAATCCGTTTCCCAAACTGAACCTTCTTCTGCTTTCCATACCTGCCAATGCGCCTGTTCATACCCACACTACTCGGCCTGCTGCTGCCCGGACAGGGGTGGGGACAGGCTGCGCTGCTCAGTCGGGCCGACTCGCTCTTTGCTGCAGGTAGTCAAACCGAAGCCGGACAGCTCTACGAGCAGGTCATTGCCGGGGGATACCCGCCCACCAATACCATGCTGCTGAAACTGGCCAGTGCCCATGAACGGCAGAACGATGCTCCCCGGCTGCTGTACTACCTTCAGCTTTATTTTGATCAACATCCTGACGATACCGTGCTGCGCAAGATGAGCGAGGTTGCTAAGGCGAATAACCTGACCGGGTACGAGATGGATGATTTGAACTATTTTTATCTGTTCTATCGAAAGTACAACCTGTACGTGTTTCTGCTTTTTTTTATACCGGCGGGCTACGGGTTCGGCGTTTTTTGGCTCAAGCAACGCCGTCAGCAACTTATTTCGGATCGGCAGAAAGGGACTTTTGTAGCGTACCTGCTTCTGCTCCTTGTCTTTATCAATTTACCGCAGCGGGTACAGACGGGTATTACGAAAGGGAATCGCGTCTTGTTGCGGGTGGAGCCGTCGGGAGCGGCTTCCGTGGCTGAAATTGTGGGTCGGGGCAACAAAATGAACATCTTTGGTACCAAAGATATTTATCTGCGCGTACTCTGGCGAAACCAGATTTATTACGTCCGGCGCGACGACGTGTGGGTTATTTAATGGACAAGCCGCGACGCATACACATGGCGTACCCGGTAGGGATGTACGTCATGCGTATAGCTGAACTGTGCCTTGGGCTTAGTTAACCCGTAGTTTCTGACCAGGCCGGATACGTCCCCGTGAAGAAAGGTGATTTTTACGCAGCAGCGTTGAAACCGACATACCGTAGCGGCTGGCAATACTCGACACCGTTTCGCCCGACCGGACGCGGTGCAGCACGGTCCGCTTGATACGTGGTTTGGAGACCCCTTCGCCCGACGGGGAACGACCGCCCCGCAGGTAATCCCAGACGTTGCTGGTGAGCAGAAAATGGTCGGAGTTAATGGTATTTTCGGGAAACGAATAGATGTTGAGCGGGCTGAACGGGTTGCCCTCAAAGCGGGTCTCAAAGTGCAGGTGGGGCCCGGAGCTGCGGCCCGTGCTGCCGCCCAGTCCCAGCTGATCGCCCGCTTTTACAAGTTGCCCCTGCTCTACGGTCTGCTTGGACATGTGTCCGTACAGCGTTTCCAGGCCGTTATAATGCCTGACCAGAACATAACGTCCGTAGCCGCTGCCATCCCAACCCACAATGCGCACCATACCATCAAAAGAAGCGTAAATGGGATCGCCGGTTTCCAGATCGAGGTCCGTGCCGGTATGCCAGCGGCCCCAGCGGTAGCCAAAGTTAGAGGTCATCTTGCCCTCGGTCATCGGCGCTGACCAGTAGCGATTGGCCGGTGGATCGTACAGTTTGATGTCGATGACTTCCTCGAACTGGAGCGGATCAATGCCGTAGGGATCGATGGTACGGGAATCCCAGACGGCATAGTAATCGGCAATTTTAACCCATTCGCTGCCCACCAGTACCGAATCAATAACTTCAACGACGCTGGTTTCGCCCTGATCGATCTGGCTGGTATCTTCGCTGACAACGGGGTTCAGCGCTTTTGCGGGTTCAAACTGCGAATTGAAGCGCAGGGGCGTGGGCTCCTGATCGTAGGGCGTCTCGGTCGGTCTGATGTTATCAACTACCGGCCCGCCGGGTGTCGTCTGGGTTTTAGGGGTAATCTTCAGATTATTCTTAAAGCGGCCTCGCTCCTGGGCGGTTGCGGTTCCGGTCAGGCCCAGACAGCCAGCGGCCAGAAGCCAATAAACAACGGTTTTTATCATCAGAATTCAGTCTGCGGTTCCGGCATCCTGTTCGCAGTTTGCGATGAACGGGATGCCGGAACCGGATTAAAGTACGAGTTCCTGGTTCTGCACCTCGAGCGTGACCAGGTACCGTTCAGCATCCAGAGCCGCCATGCAGCCCGTACCCGCTGCCGTAACGGCCTGCCGGTAGATGTTGTCCTGGGCATCGCCACACGCAAAGACGCCGGATATGTTGGTGCGGGTACTTCCTTTTTCGGTCAGGATATACCCATTCTCATCCCGATCAAGGTAATCGCCAAAAATGTCGGTGTTGGGTTTATGGCCAATGGCCACAAAGAATCCGGTTACGTTCAGCGTCTGCTGTTCGCCGGTAATGCTGTTCTTGACCAGAGCGCCCGATACCTCGTCGTCGCCCAGGACTTCCAGCGTCTCGGTATTGAACAGAATTTCGATGTTCGGAGCCGTTTTAACGCGGTGCTGCATGAATTTGGAGGCCCGCATCTCATCGCGCCGAACCAGCATATACACTTTCCGGCAGAGGTTGGCGAGGTAGCTGGCTTCTTCGGCAGCCGTATCGCCCGCGCCTACAATGGCCACGTCCTGTCCCCGGAAGAAAAATCCGTCGCACACGGCACAGGCCGAAACGCCCCGCCCGTTGAGCCGCATCTCGGAAGGCAACCCTAACCATTTGGCCGACGCCCCGGTCGAGATCAGGACGGCATCGGCGGTAATGTCAATTTTGTCATCGACCACTATCCGGTGGGGGCGGTCATGAGCGGGCTGCTCTGTAAACTCCACGCCGGTAACCATACCATAGCGGATATCAGTACCAAACCGGCGGGCCTGGGCTTCGAGGTCCTGCATCATCTGTGGCCCCTGCACCCCATCAGGATAGCCGGGAAAGTTATCAACTTCGGTCGTGATGGTCAACTGACCGCCGGGCTGCGCACCCTGGTACAGTACGGGTTTCATGCCCGCCCGGGCTGCATAAATGGCGGCTGTGTATCCGGCGGGGCCGGAACCTATAATCAGGCACTTGATGTGTTCGGGAGTCATCGCAAATAAGGCAATATGGTATCAATAGAAAGAAATCAGCTATCTCCACGATAGATTTCTAACTAAGCAACATACGCAAAATTGGAAAAAATTCCACTGGGATGCAAAGTAAAACCCGCCCGGGCCGCCGGGACAACTACAACACGTTCCACTCGATGCGCCGGTTTTGGCGTCGGCTGTCGTCGCTGGTATTGGGCACGAGCGGGCGGGTTTCGCCAAAGCCGGTGGCCCGGATGCGGGTGGGGGCAATGCCCGCCTGAATCAGATAGGTAGCCACGGTCTGCGCCCGCTTCTGCGAGAGCGTCAGGTTGGCGGCTGCTTCGCCGGTATCGTCGGTATGGCCCGATACGCCGATAGACAGGGTCGGATTGGCCTTCAGAAAGCCGGCAAGCCGGTCGAGTTCAATGCGCGACTTGTCGGCGAGGTCGTAGCGGCCCAACTCAAAAAACAGGTTGTTGAGCGTTTCTTTGGCCGTAGTTCCCGCCACCGCCGGTTCGAGCGGGACGCTCAGGGTCAGGGCCGCCCCGGTTACCTGACCGGCTTTAACCGGCTGCGTAAAATCGAACGCTAAACTCTTGAAGAGATAACCCGGTGTTGTGACATACAGCGCGAATTCGCCCGTGCTGGGCAGCACAATGGCGTACTGCCCCGTTTGGGTGTCGGCCTGCACACGCGATACGGTCTGGTTGGTTTTGAGGTCGATCAGTTCAACCAGGGCGGACAGTGGATTTTGCGTCCTGGCGTCGGCAATAACCCCCTTGAGCAGACTTACCGGTTTGACCCGCTCGCGCAGGGACTCGGGCAGATCGAACGCGTACAGCCGCGACTGCTGCGAAACGCCGTCTTTCTGCTCTTCGAACGAATAATAGGCCCGTTTGCCACTGGCCGACACGAACAGCGACGCCTGGTCTTCGGACGTGTTAATGGGGTAGCCCAGATTGGTGGGTGCCGACCAGACTGACCCGCTGTCGACCCCGGCCCGGATACCGCTGGTCAGGTCTGAAACGAACAGATCGTACCCCCCCATACCAACGTGGCCGTCTGATGCGAAGAACAGCGTCTGCGCGTTGGGATGGATAAACGGCGACGCTTCGTTCTGACCCGTGTTGACGGGTGCGCCGAGGTTGACGGGCTCCTGCCAGGTATTGGTAGCATCGAGGTCGCTGCGCCAGATGTCACGCCGGCCTTTGCCACCGGGGCGGTCCGAGACAAAGTAGAGCCGTCGGCCATCGGCAGAGAGGGCGGGCTGCGACTCGTAAAAGCGGCTGTTTACCGGCAGGCCAAGGTTGTCGGGTGTAGACCAGTCGCTGCCGGTTTTGCGGCTTACGTACAGATCGCAGCTTCCGAAACCCCGGCGTCCCTGACAGGCCGTGAATACCAGCATTCGTCCGTCGGCCGATAAGCTGGCCGTGCCTTCGTTGCCGCTGGTATTAATGCTGGGCGCGAGCGATACCGGGGGCGACCAGCTTTCGCCGTTGAACGTGGCGACCATCAGATCTTCGTCGCCCTCGGGTTTGAGAGCGGTAAACACCAGCGTTTGCTCGTCGGCGGTCAGAACCGGGAAATACTGCGAGGGGGTCGTTTGCAGCACGGGCGAGAGCGGGCGGGGATCAACCGTTTGCGGGTGCCGAAGCGCTTCCTGCCCGAACTGCGCCGTTTCGATCTGCCGCGCAACCCGTTTGCCTTGCGCCGACTGGGGGGCAAGCCGCGTCTGCAGCTTCTCCAGATAAGGAACCGCGTCGGCGTAGCGACCCATTCTCAGGAGAATCGTGCTGATTGACTGGTACGCTCCGCCCGAAGCCGGACCGTCGGGCTGAAGCTTTAGGCCGTTCTGAAACGCATGAAGGGCGGGTGCGAAGCGACGGCTGAACTCGTATAGCTGACCGAGTTTCAGATGAGCATCGGCGTAGTCCGGGGCTTCTTTGACGGCCTGTTCCATAAACGGAATGGCCTCGCTCACCCGCCGTTCGTTGAACAGCTTTACCGACTGCTCGTACAGATTTTTTGCTTTACCGGATTGCGCCGGGGCGGAAAAAGAGGCCAGGCTGAGAGAAAGGAAAGAGAAAAACAGCCGGAGCAAACGATACGATGGCTGGTTGGTGGCTCTTCTTTCTTTGTTCTTCTTCCGGTTCAGGGAATATCCAGAAATTTGTGCGTTTGTAACGAAAGCTGCCATTGCGGATGGTCTTTAACGTACTCAACGATGCGGGGAAGCATTTCATTGGAACGACTCCACTCGGTTTGTAAAAAGAGTTTGCAGGCAGGCTGCAGGTGGGGAACAAACGACTCGGCAAAGGCAAAATCACTCTGGTTATAAATAATCACCTTCAACTCGTCGGCCCGCTGGTAAATGGCCGGATTGGGCTTTTTGAATTTCTTCGGCGAAAAGCAGATCCAGTCCCACGCCCCCGTTACGGTCTGGCACACGCCCGAGGTTTCGATGTTGGTCTGGAAACCAACCGTTTGCAAAGCGTTGGTCAGACTCGTCAGGTCATGCATGAGCGGTTCTCCGCCCGTAATAACCGCCAGCCGGCCGGGGTACTGAAGGGCCCCCGCTACGATAGCGTCTACGGTGTGGTGCGGATGGGCATTCACATCCCACGATTCTTTGACGTCGCACCAGTGGCAGCCCACGTCGCAACCGCCGAGCCGGATAAAATAGGCCGCCCGGCCCGCGTAGTTGCCTTCGCCCTGGAGCGTATAAAACGCTTCCATTACAGGCAGGGTAGTAGCCTGGAGGGGTGGTTGTAGCTGTTCAGAAACCATACACAAAGATACGGCTTTTCGGGGCTGGGCAGCGTGGACGGGGGTGCTTTTATGCCGCCCCGGCGCGCCAGCCGCTAACTCATTCCGGCTGCATACCGGGCTGATCCCGGACACTGAACCCGAAGATATCCGGGCGGGCGTAGTGGCCCACTACGTCGAAATCCAGCTTGCTCTGTACAATCAGGCTCAGGTCCAGTTCGGCCATGACGGCACCGGCCTCGCCAAACAGCGGCCCGGCCAGCACCTCACCCATGGGTGAGACAATGACGCTGCCCCCGCTGCACAGGATGTCCGGCGCATCCGCCACCAGCTTTTGGTAGGGTTCGGGATACATGGCCTTGGTGAAAAACTGGTTGCAGCCCAGCACAAAACAGCGGCCTTCCAGCGCAATGTGGCGCAGGGTAGCCGGCCAGCTTTCGCGCGCGTCGGCGGTGGGAGCGAGGTAAATCTCGACGCTCTGCTGATACATGGCCATGCGGGCCAGCGGCATATAGTTTTCCCAGCAGATCAGCCCACCCAGCTTGCCTATGTCGGTCTGGAAACTCACCAGCGAGTCGCCCCCTGCTTCGGCCCAGATGAGCCGTTCAGTACCAGTAGGCTTGATTTTACGGTGCACGCCCAGCAGTCCGGTTTTCGGCGAGATATACACCATGGAGCAGTAGAGACTGCCGTGCCGGTCTGACTTTTCGGTAATGCCAATGATTAGATACACGTTTTCAGACCGGGCCAGCCGCTCCAGCCGCTTCATGTCGGGGCCGGTCACATCAACGCTGTTGCGGTGGTATTCGGCATAGAGTTCGCGGCCTTCGGGTGTGCGGCTGCCCACGGTGGCCCCGAATGTGAACCCACGCGGATACCCCGGCACAAAGGATTCGGGAAAGACAATCAGCCGACTGCCCTGCCGGGCGTACTGCGCGGTCAGCTCTTCAATTTTCTGAATCGTCAGCTCTTTGTCGAAGAAAACGGGGCTATCCTGAATCAGGCAGGCAGTAACAATCATAGCTAAGTAGCCAGGGCTGGCTGGTGGATAATGAATGGCTTCCCAAAAACGCGTTCAGCCGATTGGTTTACGAAATGTTCAATGGTTTCTGGTCGAAATTACCCCTATTCGCCGTACTTTTAAGCAGTTATACCAAAATCAATTCTTCTTCATATTCATGATCAAACCGTTACTGGTTGGTCTGCTGGCAGTTGGCCTGAGTCAATTTGCCCATGCCCAGACCACGTTCCCTAAAAACGGCGTGTACGACGAACGATCCGGACTGTATGCCTTCACCAACGCTACCGTCGTCGTTGACCCCCAGACTACCCTTACCAACGCTACGCTGCTCATCCGAAACGGTCGCATTGAGGCCGTGGGACAGAGCGTAAAACTGCCCGCCGGTACGGTCGTAACGGACCTGAAGGGCAAACGCATCTACCCCGCCCTGATCGATATTGACTCTGATTACGGCATGCCGGAGGTGAAACCCGACCGCACGGCGCGGCAGGCCAACCCGCAGTTTGAATCGAACAAAAAAGGTCCGTACTACTGGAATCAGGCCGTGCAGCCCGAAAACGACGCGAGTCAGCTCTTTAAGGCCGACGATAAAAAAGCGGATGAACTCCGTAAACTGGGCTTCGGGGCCGTACTCACCCACCCGCACGACGGGCTGACGCGGGGTACCGGTGTGCTGGTTACCCTGGCTAACGACCGGGAGAATATGCTCGTGCTGAAACCCAACGCCACGGCGCACTACTCATTTAGCAAAGGCAGCTCGGGGCAAACCGTACCCAGCTCTATGATGGGATCGGTGGCGGTGTTGCGGCAGGCGTTCTACGATGCCGACTGGTACAAACGCGCCGGAAATAAGGAACAGGCCAACCTCTCGCTCGAGGCTCTGAACCGCAACCAGAGTCTGCCTGCTTTCTTCGAGGCCAATGATAAACTCGGCATTCTGCGGGCCGACAAAATCGGCGATGAGTTTGGGATGCAGTACGTCATCCGCACCTCGGGCGACGAGTACCAGCGGATAGACGAGGTGAAAGCTACGGGCGCGTCGCTGATTGTGCCGCTGAATTTCCCCGACGCGTATGACGTGGAAGACGCCTGGGATGCCGACAACGTGACGATGGCCGAGCTGAAGCACTGGGAGCTGGCCCCCACCAACGCCGGCAAAGTGGCGGGGGCGGGTATTCCGTTTGCGCTTACTACGGCCGAGCTGAAAAAGAAAGGTGATTTCTGGGCCAACCTCCGCAAAGCCATTCAAAACGGACTGAGCGAACAAAAAGCCCTGGAAGCCCTGACTACCGTGCCGGCCCGGCTTATCCGGGCCGACGATCAGGTGGGTACGCTGAAAGCCGGGAAGGTAGCCAACTTCATCATCACGTCGGGTAACCTGTTCGATGCCGACAATATCATTCACGAGAACTGGATTCAGGGTAAACAATACATTGTAAACCCGAAAGACAAAGCGGACCTGCGCGGCAAATGGCGGCTGTCCATGGCCGGTATGGCGCCGATGACGCTGGACGTAACGGGTAAATCGCTCGAAAAAACAGAGTACCAGCTCATGATGGACACCACTAAAATCAAACCCACGGTGTCGGTTGATGGGGAAACGATTTCGATCCGGTTTCAGCCGGGCAACGCTTTGCCGGGTAAAGCCATGCCCGGCACAACGCGCCTGACGGGCTACCGCAAAGGAACCGGTTACGTGGGCACGGGCGAACGGCCCGACGGAAAAAACATAGACTGGTCGATGGATAAGACCGCTGTTGAGCCGAACACCGCTGCTGCGTCCGCGACAATGGCGTCAGGATCGGCTACGGCCGGTTTGTCGACCACCGTGGTCGGGTCGTTGCTGTATCCATTCGTGGGGCTGGGCAACGCGCAGAAGCCGCAACCCCAGACCATGCTGATCCGGAACGCAACGGTGTGGACCAATGAAAAAGATGGTATTCTGAAAGCCGCCGACGTCTTGGTGCAGAACGGTAAAATTGCGCAGGTCGGCACCGGGCTGAAAGCACCCGGCGGGGCCACAATCATCGACGGTACGGGCAAGCACCTGACCAGCGGTATCATTGACGAACACTCGCACATTGCCCTGCTGTCGGTAAACGAAGGCTCACAGTCATCAACCGCCGAAGTACGGATGGCCGATGTAATAAACTCCGAAGACGTGAACATTTACCGCCAGCTGGCCGGGGGCGTTACGGCCTCGCAGCTGCTGCACGGCTCGGCCAACGCCATTGGCGGACAGTCGGCCATGATCAAGCTGAAATGGGGCGAGGCTCCGGCGCAGTTGCTGGTTCCCAATGCCGACGGATTTATCAAGTTTGCGCTTGGCGAGAACGTAAAGCAGGCCAACTGGGGCGATGGCAACCGGATTCGCTTCCCGCAAACGCGGATGGGTGTGGAGCAGGTCTATATGGACCACTTTACGCGGGCCAAAGAATACGCCAACGGCTGGGCGGGGTACAACAAGCTGAGCAACAAAGAGAAGGCAAATACGACCGCCCCGCGCCGGGATATTGAACTCGACGCGCTGGCCGAAATTCTGGCCAACAAGCGGTTTATCACCTGCCACTCGTATGTGCAGTCGGAGATCAACATGCTGCTGCACGTAGCGGACTCACTGGGCTTTAAAGTCAACACGTTTACCCATATTCTGGAGGGCTATAAATTAGCCGACAAGATGGCGAAACACGGCGCGGGCGGCTCAACCTTTGCCGACTGGTGGGCCTATAAAATGGAAGTGCATGACGCCATTCCCTACAACGCAGCCCTGATGAACCGCGAGGGTGTAACGGTTTCGATCAACTCCGACGACGCTGAAATGGCCCGCCGGCTGAACCAGGAAGCCGCCAAAACGGTGGAGTACGGCGGTATTCCCGAAGAAGATGCCTGGAAGATGGTGACGCTCAACCCCGCCAAACTGCTGCACCTCGACAACCGCATGGGCAGCATCCGGGCGGGCAAAGATGCCGACCTGGTACTTTGGAATGCGCACCCACTGGCCATTTACGCCCGCCCCGAGAAAACCATTATCGACGGCACCGTTTACTTTGATTTGGCTACCGAAGAAACCAAACGCGAGGCTATGCAGACCGAACGCGCCCGGCTGGTGCAGAAAATGCTGGCCGCCAAAGCCGGTGGTTCGGCTACTACCCGGCCCGCTGCCAGAGCTCCCCGCATGTTCCATTGTGAAGATCTGGACGAGGAACTTAACTGATTATATTCAACCGCAGGCGGCCAGGGGTTCAGAGCCTCTGGACCGCTCTGCGACATCTTTGCGCCAACCTATTTCATGAATAAAATACTCTTACTCGCTTTGGCGTCGCTTACGGGCTACGCGCAGAACCCGGCTCCGGCGAAGCCGCAGGCTAAGCCCATCGCCCTGATGAACGGCACGATTCACGTCGGAAACGGGCAGGTTATTCCCAACGGGGTCATTATTTTTGATAAGGGCGTCATCACGACGGTAGCCGACGCTACCACCGTCCGGCTCAATATGGACGGCATGGAGGTGATCAGCGTGGCTGGCAAGCACGTTTACCCCGGTTTTATCTCGCCCGCCAGCACGGTAGGTCTGGAAGAGATCGGCGCGGTGCGGGCCACCGTCGACAAGCAGGAAGTGGGCGTGCTGAACTCCAACGTTCGGGCTTTGGTGGCTTACAATACCGATTCTGAAATCATCCCGACCATTCGCAACAACGGCGTTTTGCTCACCCAGGCCATGCCCGAGGGCGGCACGGTATCGGGAAGTTCGAGCATCATGCAGGCCGACGGCTGGAACTGGGAAGACGCCGTGCTGAAGGCCGACGACGGGCTGTGGCTTACCTGGCCGGGCTATTTCGCTACCGTGTTCGACTTCACTGATTTTTCGCGGGTAATTAAAAAGAACGAGAAGCGCGACGAAGCCATTGCCGCCCTGCGGGCCACCTTTGCCGATGCCAAAGCCTATGCCTCCCAGACGGGGCAGTCGCCGAAGAACCTCAAGCTGGAAGCCATGCGCGGCCTGTTTTCGGGGCAGCAAAACCTGTACGTCCGGGCCGATTACGCCAAAGACATTCTGGAAGCGGCTCAATTTGCCCGCGCGGTGGGCGTTCAGAAGGTAGTCATTGTAGGCGCCGAAGAGGCCGACCGCGTGGCGGGTTTCCTGGCCGAACAAAAAGTGCCGGTTATCCTGAGTGCGCTGCACCGCCTGCCCAACCGCCCCGACGAAGCCGTTGACCTGCCATACCGGATGCCGGGCATCCTGCAGAAAGCGGGAGTACTGGTGAGCCTGAGCTACGCCGGTGAGTGGTGGCGCACCCGAAATCTGCCGTTTCAGGCGGGTACGGCGGTAGGCTTCGGCGTGACGGACCGCGAAGAAGCCCTGAAGATGATTACCAGCAATACCGCCCGGATTCTCGGCATTGCTGACAAAGTCGGCACCCTCGAAGCCGGCAAACACGCTACCCTGTTCGTATCGGCGGGCGATGCCCTCGATATGCGTACCAACGTGGTTGAGCGCGTGTTTATCAGGGGCCGCACGACCAGTCTGGACGATCGCCACAAGCGGCTGTACAAGCAATACCAGGATAAGTACGGGAAGTAACTCCGTAGCCAACAAGAGAGAGTGCCTACTGAAGAACGGGTTCACGCAAACACAACCGGCGTGAGCCCGTTCTTTAGTTTATACTGGTTTCGATCTCATGGCTTTTACCTTCCTCACCGCCGAATGGCAACAGTTAATTTTTGCCAACTACGCCCTTGATCGCCGGGTGCTGGAGCCCCTCGTGCCCCCCGGTACCGAGCTGGATACGTTTAATGACGTGTGCTACGGTAGTCTGGTGGGATTCTATTTTCAGCACGTTCGGATGCTGGGGGCCATCGCCGTTCCGTTTCACACCGAGTTTGAAGAGTTTAACCTGCGCTTTTATGTCCGCCGAAAAACCGAACAGGGCTGGAAGCGGGGCGTAGTGTTCGTGAAAGAAATTGTGCCCAAGTTTGCCATTACGCAGGTAGCCAATACGCTCTACGGCGAACCCTACGAGACCCGGCCCATGCGCCACACCTGGCAGACCGATGACGACACCCAGCTGATTCAGTACGACTGGAAGGTGGGCACCGACTGGAACCACATCCGGGTGCGGGCCGATAAAACCGGCCACGCGCTCGTACCGGACTCCGAAGAAGCGTTCATTACCGAACATTATTGGGGCTATACCAAACGATCCGGCAACAAAACCTCTGAGTACGAAGTCGTGCATCCGCCATGGTCCATCTTTCCCGTGCAGGATTACAGCGTTCGGTGCGACGTAAAGACGCTGTATGGTGATTGCTTTGCGCCGTTTCTTGACCAGCCACCCAGTTCAGTTTTTCTGGCCGACGGTTCAGCGGTGTCCATTCGGTCGGGGGCCACGATCCGGGAGTCCAATGCCACCAATACGTCAACCAAATAGGAGGGCGCTGATACGCCTGATGCAACAACGAAGTACCAGCGAACAACAGATGGCCGCCCGGTCGTTAACAGGTAGGGGAAGCCCACGTGAAGCTTGGTCAATACCAGGCAGAAACGGCGCTGAGGGGTTTGCGCTGAATGTCGGGAACCTGCGCATCGGGCGCGGGAAAGCCGACCGGGAGCAACAGAAACGGCTTTTCGTTGGCGGGTCGGTCCAGAAGTTTGGTCAGAAAATCCATTGGGCTCGGCGTGTGCGTCAGCGACACCAGACCCGCGTTGTGAATGGCCGCCAGCAGAAACCCGACCGCCAGCCCCACCGATTCCGTGACATAATAATTCGGGTGCTTGTGCGTACCCTCAAATTCAAAGATGCGCCGGAAAATGATGATCAGCCAGGGGGCGGTTTCCAGAAAAGGCTTTCGCCAGTCAGTGCCCAGCGGGGCCAGATCGGCCAGCCACTCGTCAGACATGCGCCCCTCGTAACTACGCTTCTCTTCGGCCTCGGCCGCTTCGCGAATCTGGCGCTTCAGGGCTGGATTACCCACTACACAAAATGTCCAGGGTTGTTTATGGGCACCCGACGGGGCCGTTGACGCCGTCTGAATAAGGGACTCGATAACCGCGCGGGGTACGGGCTGGTCTGAAAAGTCGCGGAGGCTGCGCCGGGTGTTCATGAATTGAAAGAAGTCCTGACTCCGCTGGCGCAGGTCAGCTTCGTGGGGCAGCAAGGGTGGGGTATACGAAATAAATGCCATCGGGCGAAACTACAACCCCCGGCCGGAAAACGAAGCGGTCCATCCCAAAAAGGGATGGACCGCTTTCATGGGCTGGATGCCGCTTAGTCGCGCCGGTCTTCAATGGTTTTGATTTTGTCGAGGTGCATCTGAAGCGTTGGCAGTGTTTTGGCGGCAAAAGCTTTCAACTCGGCATCGTCATTATCGTCGGCGGCTTCCTTGAACAGATCGACCGTTTTCTGATGGCTGCTGAGCATCTTGTCCACGTACTTCTTGTTAAAGTCAGTACCGCTCAGTTTAGCCATGTCGTTATAGGCTTCCTGGTTGTCTTCTCCGAGCGTGGCAGGTAGCGTAATATTCTTCTGAGCGGCCAAAGCCTTTAGGTCCTCATTCGCTTTCTTGTGATCTTCAACCATCATGCTGGCATATTCGCGTATGGCCGGGGTAGGGTCTTTCTGAAGGGCCAGCTCAGACAACTGGACTTCAAGCATACCGCCGTTGGCTGCCATTACAGCAAACTCGGTCTTGTCGTCGTCCATGCCGGTTCCCCGGTCTTCCTTCATCTCGTTGGCTTCTTCCGCGTTTTCGACGCTGTCGGTTTCTTTTTTGTTGTCACCGCAGGATTGCAGAGAAAGGGCGCTGGCCAAAAATAAGGCTAATAGGAGCTTGTTCATATCGTTGACTGGTTTATTATATAGATTGGTTTAGGTAGCTTAACCAAGAACTGCCCGTTTCGTCCTGGTCATTCCCGATTTTCTGATGGTGCGGGCCACTACCGAATCGAGTCGCGTCTGGCTTTGCTGCGCACGGCCCTGGTGTTGGAACGGCGGGCCGGGGTGCCCGCTTTACCGGCCGGGGTAACGACCGCATCGCCGGGCGATCTGGCCTTGTTCTTTTTCTTGTCGGGGTTTACGCGTTTGCCAATGATATAGCCACTCGATGCGCCATCGTCAGCCACGGTCATGCTCTTGGGGCTGCCTGGTAGTGCGTAGTCGGTTTTGGTAACCGTAGCCGGTTGACCAGTGGTTAATACCTGGGCGTGACTCTGGTAAACGAGGCCCAGCAGCAACGTTGTAATGAATACGGGTAATGTTCTCATAGTGCTCATAGTTGGTATAATCAGATAAACAATCGAAAAGCCGTATAGTCCTGATCGGGGCAAAAAAAGCCGAAACCGGAAGCACAGTACAACACAGGAAAAGCGGTAGAAGTAAGCCTGCCCCTTCTTTGTATCGTATATTACCGCCTAATCAGAGTCGTCTGCTTTTTATTTATAGTCTCTATGAACTCGTTTCACCTTAATCACGCCCCCACCGAGTACGATGTTGCCATTGTAGGTTCCGGCGCCGGGGGCGGTATGGCCGCTTATACACTGGCCAAAGCCGGTGCTAAAGTGCTGCTGCTCGAAGCGGGCGGTTACTTTGACCCCGCCGATCCAAAATACATTACGCAGCTGAAATGGCCGTATGAATCGCCCCGGCGCGGGGCAGGAACCACGCGGGCATTTGGTGACTTTGACGCAGCCTGGGGTGGTTGGGAGATTGAGGGCGAACCCTATACCACGGTTAAGGACACCGAATTTCACTGGTTTCGCTCGCGCATGCTGGGTGGCCGTACCAACCACTGGGGCCGTATTTCGCTTCGCTTTGCGCCGGACGATTTTCGGCGCAAAACCATGACCGGTGTGGGCGAAGACTGGCCTATTGGCTATAACGATATCAGCCCATTCTACGACCGGGTCGATAAACTGATTGGCGTGTTTGGGTCGAAAGAAGGGATGGAAAGTGAGCCGGATGGCTTTTTTCTGCCCCCGCCCAAGCCCCGTCTGCATGAGCTGATGATTCGCAAAGGTGCCCGCAGCATTGGTATTCCCGTTATTCCGTCGCGGCTCAGTATCCTGACCAAACCCATTAACGACGAGCGGGGCGCGTGCTTTTACTGCTCCCAGTGCGGCCGGGCCTGCCAGGCGTATGCCGACTTTTCGTCGTCGTCGGTGCTGGTCAAGCCCGCGCTCAAAACGGGTAACGTTACCCTGATCAACGGCGCCATGGTGCGCGAAGTAACTACCGACCCGGCTACCGGTCTGGCTACCGGGGTGAACTACATCGACAAAGCCACGATGGACGATGTGAAGATCAAGGCTAAAGTTGTGATTCTGGCTGCCAGCACCGGCGAAACGGCCCGGTTGCTGCTTAACTCCAAATCAAGTCGGTTCCCGCAGGGACTGGCCAACAGCAGCGGGGTAATCGGGAAATACATCAATGACTCGACGGGTGCCAGCCGCTCCGCGTTCATTCCGGCTCTGATGGATCGTAAACGCTACAATGAGGACGGCGTAGGCGGTATGCACGTATTTACCCCCTGGTGGCTCGACAACAAAAAGCTGGACTTCCCGCGCGGTTACCACATTGAGTACTGGGGCGGCATGGGTATGCCTGCCTACGGCTTCGGCTGGGGTGTTGAGGCCATGAACGGCATGATTGCCGCCCGCGATGGCAGCAAGAAACCCGGTGGCGGCTACGGTGCGGGCCTGAAAGACGACTTCCGGCGGTTCTACGGTGCCTATGTTGGCATGGCTGGCCGGGGAGAACCCGTTCCGCTCGAAAGCAACTACTGCGAAATTGACCCGAACGTAGTCGACAAATACGGCATTCCGGTGCTGCGCTTCAATTACAAATGGGGCGACTACGAGATCAAACAGGCCAAACACATGCAGGATACCTTCGAGGAAATTATTCACTCGATGGGGGGGATTGCGCTTGGTACCAAACCCAATGCCAGCAACAACTATGGTCTGGCCGAGCCGGGCAAAATCATTCACGAGGTCGGTACCGTCCGCATGGGCAACGACCCCAAAAATTCGGCCCTGAATAAGTATCAGCAGGCGCACGACGTGAAAAACCTGTTTGTGGTCGATGCGGCTGCGTTCCCGTCGCAGGGCGACAAAAACGTGACGTGGACCATTCTGGCGGCCTCCATGCGCACCAGCGAGTACTTATTTGATCAGGTCAAAAAGAAGAACATATAACGATGAAACGCAGAGACACCCTCAAAGCTATTTCGCTGACCGGTTTTGGCCTGGCCGTTACGCCCGTCGAAGCCGCCGTACCCGCCCCACCAACCCCTAAACCGCTTAAGATTCCGGGGGGACGGCAGAAGTTTGAAGCCGAGCGCGATGCTAAACTCATGGCTGATAAATTTTTCACGCCCCACGAGTTGCAAACCGTTACAGTCTTGTCAGACATCATCATTCCGGCCGATGCCAAATCGGGGAGTGCGTCGCAGGCAGGCGTTCCGGCGTTCATCGAGTTTATGATGAAAGACCAGCCGACCAACCAGACACCCATGCGGGGTGGGCTGCGCTGGCTCGACAATACCAGCACCCGCCTGTTCGGCAAGGATTTCGTAACCTGTACCAAAGCCCAGCAAATCCAGCTCGTTGATCAGATTGCCTATCCCAAACTGGCCAAGCCCGATATGACCCAGGGAGCGTCGTTTTTCTCGATGATGCGCAACCTGACCGCCACCGGTTTTTATACCAGCAAGATGGGGATCGAAGACATCGGCTACATCGGCAACGTACCTAATCAGTGGAACGGCGTTCCGGATGACGTGCTGAAGCAGTACGGGCTGGCTTACGAAGAACGCGAAATTGCCGGATACGAATAAAGCTTGCCTGTGCTAATCAGATACCAAAAAGCCCCCCCGTTGATGAAACGGGGCGGCTTTTTGGTAGGGGGTAGCACGGTACGGCTATTTCTCGACCCGGATCGGGCGTAGTTTGCCGTAACGTTGCTGAAGCAGGTAGTAGCCGCCAAAAAGCAATCCACTGAAGAACAGATCGCCGAAGAGACCGTTCAGGAAGAACGATGTGCCATCATAAAAGGCCAGCCCCGATACGTAGCAGCCCAGTAGTCCGGCTCCGGTTTGCGGATAGAAGCTGCTGCCGTACCAAACGGCGAAGTTGGTAATCAGAAAAAACAGTACTGACGACGTAACGGACGCGGCTGCAATCGTACCAACGTTGGGTTTGCGGAGCATCGACAGGCCGATCAGCCAGGTCAGGCCGAAGCTGAAATAGACCGCGTTCATGCTGCCATGAAAGCCAATCAGGGCGTCGCTCAGCAACATAGCCAGCACTGGAATGGCCAGGCCAAGCCATTTGCGCTCAAACGTGGCGGCACCAAACAGGGCCAGAGCCGCAATGGGGGTGAAGTTGGGCCAGTGGGGCAGGAGCCGGAACAGAGCCGTTGCCAGTATAATGGAAGTCAGCGTAATCAGGCGAATTTGCAGCGGTTTCATATTATCGGTTGATGTATTGTATCGTATAATGCGGTTCGGCCTGGGTTGGCCCGGCTTGGGTCAGTCCACTCACGGTTAGTTTCGTAACCGCCCCGTAGTCGAGGTTGAGCCGGTAAGCGTTTTGCAAAGATAAACCCAGAAACAGACACAGCAAAGCCCGAATGACGCCCCCGTGTGCCACGACCAGGATCGGGTGGCTGTCCGGTGCGTCGGCCAGGGGCAGAACCTGCTCCTGCCAGAAGGCCCCCACCCGGTCAAAGACCGCCGAAAAATTCTCGCCATTGGGCGTAGCAACGTGTACAAAGTCGGCCATCCAGTGGTCAAGGGCTGCGCGGTCAATAGCGGCCCAGGGAATCATTTCCCAGTCGCCAAATGCGAATTCTTTCAGCCGGTCGTCAAAGCGAACGGTGGGCCGGTGGGCATCCACCAGCGCCGTCTGCCCCGGTGCAGTCTCGACCTGACTACCTCCGCTCAGGCCCGCAGCGAGGTCATTGGCCAGCCGGCGGCAGCGGGTCAGGGGCGAGGAGAAAATGGCCGATACCTCGTCGGGCAGGTGCGTGAGCAGCCGGTCGCGCTGTTCGGGATACGTATCGGCCAGGTCAACGTCGGTTTGCCCGTAGGCTACGCTGCGCCCCACGGCTACTTCGGTGTGTCGAATCAGGTAAATGTCCATAGAACGGATAAAGGGTAGCGGAAAGGGGAGGAGAAAGGCCGGGACAGCGATTGAAAGCTATACACCGGCATTTGTACTTCTCTAAATTGAAATCCAGAGCAGGGAGACGAATGATAGATAAACCACCACTTCGGTGAGTTGTTGTACCGTGCCGAGGCAGTCGCCGGTGTAGCCGCCGAGCCATTTTTTAAAGAAGTGAATCAGCCGCCAGCGAACTAGCACCAGTGGAATCAAAAACAGCAGATAAATCCACAGCCCCGTGTAGGCTACCAGAGCCAGCAGCGGGGCCAGCCCAAACAGGGCGGCAATGGTCAACTGCCCCGGTGTAATGCCCTGGGCAATGGGTTTGGCTTTGCCGGCCGGCATTCCGGGGTCCTGGTCCTCGCGGGCGTAGGGGAGGGCGCGGATGACGGTGGCGGCTGTCAGGCGGCTCAGGCTGTGGGCCGCTACGTATTTCAGGGCCACCGCCCAGCCAAAGGCTTCGACGGTGAGCATGGCCTGAAGCGCGAAAAACTTAACCGCCAGCAGCAACCCCAGCCCAATGGTGCCGTAGGTACCAAGTCGGCTGTCTTTCATGATGTTTAGAATCTGCATCCTGTTCCAGCCGCCCCCGAATCCATCGCAAACGTCGGCAAAACCATCTTCGTGAAAGGCCCCGGTGGCCCAGACCGTAGCAATCATACTGAACAGAATGGGCAGGTAGGTGGGGGGGAACAGCAGCGTGCCGAGCCAGTAAATGCCTACGCCAATGCTCCCCACGATCCAGCCAATGAGCGGAAAGTATTTGGTAGCCCGGTTCAGCGCATCGGCTGAATGGTCAATGGATTTCGGAACCGGAATCCGGGTGTAAAACATCAGGGCAGTGTAAAACAGGCGCATTTTTTTAGGGGGTCAACCTCATAAACTATCCATATTGGCCATGTCGTTGAGCATGTTCACGGCGGCCTGCACTAGCGGGTAGGCGAGGGCGCAGCCGGTTCCTTCGCCCAGCCGCAGGCCGAGGTCTAAGAGGGGTTTGGCGCCCAGAAATTCCAGCATGAGCCGGTGGCCCGCTTCGTCGGACTGGTGACAGAAGATGCAGTTGTCCAGCACGGCGGGGTTCATGGCCTGTGCTACCAACAGAGCCGCCGTGGCAATAAATCCGTCGATCAGAATAATCATATCGTTTTCACGCGCCTGAAGCATACCGCCCGCGATGGCCGCAATCTCCAGCCCGCCCACATCGGCGAGGATAGCGAGTGGGTTGGTCAGGAAAGGGGCGCGGTTGGCTACGGTTTGCAGGATGGCGAGCTTACGGGCCAGTCCGGCATCATCCATGCCCGTGCCGCGGCCCACGCACTGAGACAAAGGAATACCGGTAAACCGGTGCATCAGCAACGAGGCCGCCGAGGTGTTGCCAATGCCCATCTCGCCGAAGCCCACAACGGTACAGTCGCGGTATCTAACACCGTTAACCAGCGTTTTCCCGGCATCCTGGGCCGCTTCGCATTCGTCGGTAGTCATGGCCGGTTCATGGCGCATGTTCCGCGTACCGGGCCGGATTTTGTATTTTACGAGCTGGTCGGTCCCGGTATCGAAGGTGCCGTTGACACCCACATCGCAGACAAGCAGGTTCAGGCCGTTCTGCCGGCAGAAGACGTTGATGGCCGCGCCCCCGGCCATAAAATTATGCACCATACCGTGCGTAACGCTGGCCGGGTACGCGCTCACACCCTCGGCCGCAAGGCCATGATCGGCGGCAAAGACGAGCAGGTACGGATTCCTGAGAACGGGCGTCTCGGTTTGCTGAATGCGCGCAATCTGAAGGGCGAGGGCTTCGAGCTGACCAAGTGCGCCTGGGGGTTTGGTTTTGTTGTCGATCCGTTGCCGGATGCGGGATTCGAGAGTCATAGCGCAAAAGTCGGTGTGAATGGAACGCGGATGACGCGGATGCTGCGGATTAATTCGGATTTTATTTGTTCACCGGTTCCGCATCGCACCATTGATCCCGCTGGCTGTTTATTCGCTGGCCAATTCTTACCGCCGTTGAGTACTGTTTGTGAACTGGCACGTATAGAAATGTAAATAGTAGGCTTCGGTCTGGCTCATTTCTGAGTCTTTTTTTCGCGTTCTGAATATCTTTGTCCATTACCCATCGCTCCGGCTAACTACCCGCTCTCCCTGCCACCGACCATGATTCACATTGTATGCGTGGTGATTAGCCTGCTCAGCCTGACCGCTACTGCTGTACTGGCGCAGACCGAAGAACCCCTGCACTACGCCATCACCCAGCCCGCCACCGTCAGCCTCACCCTGGACGGCACGCTGACGCTGCCCGCCGATCTGACAAAACCCGTCCCCGTTGTGCTGCTCATTGCCGGCTCCGGCCCCACTGACCGGGATGGCAACAGCCCGGTGGGCGTAACAACAAATGCGTTTAAAATGCTGGCCGACAGCCTGAACCGGATGGGCATAGCCGTTGCCCGGTATGATAAGCGGTATTCAGGCACCAACGTTAAAGAGGCCGCCAAAGTCATTCCTGAACGGGATCTGCGCTTTGATCACCTGGTTACGGATGCCGCCGGATTCATCAAACAGTTACAGGCTGACAAACGATTTGCTAAAGTCATTGTAGCCGGCCATTCAGAAGGATCGCTGGTGGGGATGCTGGCTGTTCAGCAAACAAAAGCCGACGGGTTTATCTCCCTGGCCGGACCGGGGCGCAACAGTGCCGATGTGCTCAAAGAGCAGTTGGGAAGTCTGCCTGATTCGATACGCAACGTGGCAAACCGGGCTCTCGACTCCCTACAGACCGGACAACTGGTAAAGAAGCCCCCCATCATGCTACTCTCACTTTTTCGGCCAAGTGTTCAGCCCTATCTGATCTCCTGGATGAAATACGACCCGACCGTTGAAATCAAAAAGCTTACGGTTCCGGTGCTCCTCATCAACGGTAAACACGATTTCCAGGTGCCCGCCAGCGACGCCGAACGACTCAAAGCCGCCCGACCTGACGCTACATTGGTTTTGTTCGATACTATGAATCACATCCTGAAGGACGCCCCGGAGGACCGCGTCAAAAACATGAAAACCTATGCCGACCCCACACTACCCCTGACGCCTGGTTTGGCAACGGCTATTGCCCGGTTTGTGAAGCGGTAGACATGGATCGGTACAACCAGTGGGGGCTGAGAAAACCTTGCCCACTGGTTTGCGTCAGTTTGCTGAGTAATGGTGCAGGAAGTTGACCAGCCGCTCAAAGTGAAACTGCGCGTGGGGGTTTTGGGTCTGTTGGATAAGCTGCTGCCGGTAAACGTGGGTGAGGGCGTCGGCGCGGGGGTTGTGGTTGAGGTAAGCGGCAATCAACCCCTTATAGTAGCGATGCGATTGATTGTATACGTACCGGCAGGGGTCGTCGGGAAACTGGTTCAGCAGCTGGTCGAGGGCGGGCAGGTCAGTGGTTTCGCTCAGGAAAGGAAAGCCTGTTTCCAGGAAAAAGTTTTGAACCTGCCCGCACACATCGGCCAGTTCGTATATCGTGCTGATCGTATACCGGGCATACAGCTGACCATTGAACCGCCCGATAGAGACCACAAGGGTGTTGGCATCGGCGTGGTAGCTGCTGAGATTATTTAAAAACTGCTGGGCAATCTGTTCGATCTGGTCATGGCGACAGCCAAAGTTTACATCGAGTACGGTCTCTGCCCCGTAGTAAGCGGGCGAGAGTAAAACATTCTGAAACCCCGTTGGCGTTACGAGTCGGTACTGCTTCTTTTCGGGCAGCAAAGCATAGCCGTGTTCCCTGAAGAATGGCGTTAATTGCTCATAGAGCTGGGTTTCAAAGGGTGTCAACGTCATACGGGGGAACTGGTCCTGACAGGTCGACCGGTCTTGTCGACTTAACACCCTACGAACCAATAAGGTTGGAAGCGGCCAGTCGTTCTGCGAGAAAATATCAGCTGGTAGGCGAACCAACGCATCCGGTTTACCGTTTCTCTAGTACACGTTCGCAAGGGCGGGTCAATTGGGGGCGACTGGAATTGACAGCTTGTAGAGGTCGCGTGTAAGCATGCCGGGAGTTGACGGTATTTCCCGCCCAAACAAATCGTCAAAACAATAACTGGCGAATATAACTACGCCATGGCTGCCTAATCCGGAGGATTAAGCAATAGCCATTGTCTCCCCAGCCTTGGTACTGCTGGCTGGATCAGGAGGCATCGACTCGCAGTGCTGGTCTGGATAATGGTGTTGACAACAGACGAGACAAAAATACCTACGGTTGCGGGTTGGCCTGTTGCGAGCCTGCCCAATACCCGACAATCAAAATCGCAACTAAGCATGTAGAAGGCACGTCGGGTTCCCTGACTGGACGAGAGTTCGAATCTCTCCGTCTCCACAACTAATCCCTGTCAGATTTCTGACGGGGATTTTTGTTTGTCCGCTGATGAGGTCAGCAGGTTGGCTGGTTCTGCAGTGATTAGTGGGCTATGGTCGGCTTCGGCATTGGCCAATGAGAGCATATAATTGCTCCGCTCTCAACCTTGACGTGCCTGATCGCCCGTCCGCCACCAGATTTGTCGCCGGTACATCTGACACTGATTTTAAGCCGAATCTTGTAAGACCTCCTCCTGCAACCCGCTAGGTGCGTGATTGCTGGCTCGAATCCTTACCAATGGTATCAGGCCTGCTTACAGCCACGTTGCCAGAAAGGCCAGTATAGTGGTCCGCATGTCGGCGGTTTCTTCGTGCCCCGACTCGTAAACCCGCAGTTGCCAGGCCGCGGGATTTTTCTCTTGTTTGTACAGCGCCTGTAATTGCCGGTCAATTGTCTTAAGGCCCTTCAGGGGCGTCAACGGGTCAAATCGGCCCGCTACACTCAGATGCGGGCGGGGTGAAATAAGCCCATTGATGCTGGCGGTGGTGAAATGCGTCAATAAGTCGGGTACGTAGTAGTACAGACTGTGCAGCCCCAGTCCGTCGGCAGCCAGTAACGCCTGAAAATCGGTGAGACAGCATATATCTACGCACACCCGAATCCGGTGATCCAGCGCGGCCAGCCACCAGGCCATGGTACTGCCCATCGACATGCCGAGGGTGGCAATCCGCTGGCAATCGACCTCGGGACGGGTGTGCAGGTAGTCGACCGCACGCAGGCCATCGTACACCATCATCCCCCACAACACGCGCCCGTGCCAGAGCATTTTTTTAAACGTATCCTCCTCACCCAGACCCTGCCGTTCACCAAAGCACCAACTGTCGATGCATAGCCCGGCGTAACCAGCCTGGGCCAGTGCCAGCGCGTAGGGTGGAGTCTGCATCTCGGGGCGCCCCTGCACAAACTCCTTTTTTCCCATCGCATACTGCCCGAAATGCGCGTGATTATACAGCACCACGGGCAGTAAACCCGTTGGGTGGCGGGGCCGGCTGAAATAAGCCGGTACCAGTTCGTCCCCATTCAAATCCAGCAACAACGTGTCAATAACTAACTCATCGGTTTGCTCGGTGGCTACCAGGGTAGCCGCCAACGGGCGGTGTCGATCAGGCAGGCGGCCCAGCAACTGGTACAAGGCCGCACGCGCCTGCTCTTTATTGGCGAACCCGGAAGATTCAGCAGATTGCATAGAGGTTGGTTAAGGCTGAAAAATAAGGAATAGCGGGTGGGGATTGGCGACGTGATGCAAAATTGTGGCTTGATACAGAGTCATTCATAGGCTCAACACGTTGATCGTTAGCGTCTTATCGATTACTGACAACCAGTACAGAAAACGCCCAATGGTCTTTTCTTTCGGCCTGAATCAGTATATTCTTTCCGGCTCCGTATTACTAATACGCGTAAAAGCATCACGATTCTCCCGAACCAGACCTACCCCGTCTGGTTCACTCCGGTATTCCCTTCTCATGAACGCCCCAACGCTTAACCGTCGATTTGTCCTGAAGTACGCTGCCCTCGGTAGCGCCCTGTTGAGTGTTCCCGCACTTGCCCGGGTGCACCCATCCGGCGCGGCCACCGGTAAGCGCGTTGGCCTGATTGGGCTCGACACCTCGCACAGCCCGGCGTTTGTTAAGGTACTGAACAGCCCCGCAGCCAGCCCCGACTACCGGGGATACCGGGTAGTCGGGGCTTACCCCTACGGCAGCCGCGATATCGAAAGCAGCACGAAACGCATTCCCGGATATACGGAAGAGGTAAAAAAGCTGGGTGTTGCCATTGTCGATTCTATTGATGAACTGCTAAAGAGGGTGGACGTGGTACTGCTCGAAACCAACGACGGGCGGTTGCACCGCGAGCAGGCGATTCAGGTCCTGAAAACCGGTAAGCGTCTGTTCATTGACAAGCCAATGGCGGCCTCGCTGACCGATGTGCTGGCGATTTTCAACGCAGCAGAAACCTACAAAACGCCCCTCTTCTCGGCGTCTTCGCTGCGGTACATGAACGGGCTGGCAGAAATTGACAAAAGCCAGGTGCTGGGGGCTGATACGTTTAGTCCGGCGGTGCTCGAAAAAACGCATCCAGACCTGTTTTGGTACGGCATTCACGGCGTCGAAACATTATACACGGTACTGGGAACGGGTTGCCGGGAGGTGGTGCGTGTAAACACCCCCGGCACCGACCTCGTGGTGGGCACCTGGGCCGACGGGCGGGTGGGTACGTTCCGGGGTACCCGGACGGGTAAGCATGACTACGGCGGTACGGTGTTTTTACCCACCGGCAACGTGACGCTGGGTCCGTATGGGGGCTACGAACCGCTGTTCAGGGAAGTTGTCAACTTTTTCGAAACGGGGGTGGTGCCCGTCTCACCCGCCGAAACCATTGAACTGTTCGCCTTTATGGAGGCCGCCGACGAAAGTAAACGCCGGGGCGGGGTTGCCGTTCGGCTGGCGGAGGTACTGGAAAAGGCCCGATAAGCATTCACCCCCTCTTTGAATTTCTCACAAGCATGAAAAAATCGCCACCCACCAGGCCCGAAAATTCGCGCCGAACGTTCCTGAAACGAACCCTTGCGGGCACAGCCGCCCTGTCGGCGGGCGGCATTTTGCCCGGCTTCAGCCCCCGCAGTTACAGGCTGATTGTAGGGGCCAACGATAAAGTACGCGTGGGCATGATGGGGGTCAACAGCCGGGGACTCGCCCTGGCGGGCAATTTTGCCGGGCAACCCAACTGCGAAGTAATTTCTGTTTCCGACGTAGACACCCGGGCAACCCAAAAGTGCCTGAGTACGGTGGAAAAAACCCAGAACCGGGCCGCCAGCGATGTGCCCGACTTCCGGAGAGCCCTCGAAAACAAGGACCTTGACGCGCTGGTGATTGCCGCGCCCGACCACTGGCACGCGCCGGCGGCCCTGCTGGCTGCTAAAGCAGGTAAGCACGTTTACCTCGAGAAGCCGTGCAGTCATAACCCCCACGAGGGCGAACTGCTGGTTTCGGCCGCCCGGAAGTACAAAACTATAATCCAGATGGGCAACCAGCGCCGGTCGTGGCCCAACGTTGCCCAGGCCATTCGGGAAGTACAGACCGGCGCGATTGGACGGCCTTACTTTGCCAAAGGCTGGTACACCAACAACCGGCCCTCCATTGGCAAAGGAAAACCGGTGGCCGTGCCCGAATGGCTCAACTACGACCTGTGGCAGGGACCCGCCCCCCGCCGGCCCTACCAGGATAACCTGCTGCACTACAACTGGCACTGGTTCTGGCACTGGGGTACCGGCGAGGCCCTGAACAACGGCACCCACATGCTCGACCTGATGCGCTGGGGCCTGGGCGTCACGTACCCCACCAAGGTTACCTCGTCGGGTGGGCGGTACCGCTACCAGGACGACTGGCAAACGCCCGACACGCAGGTAATCAGCCTGGAGTTTCCGAACCGTACAGCGATGACCTGGGAGGGCCGGAGCTGCAACGGACGCACCGTTGAGGGAACCAGCGTGGGCGTCATGTTTTACGGCGAAACGGGTTCGGTGCTCATCGAGTCGGGCAACGCGTACAAAGTGTTCGATCTGGAGAACAGGCTGGTGAAGGCGGTAAAAAACGACCTTGTGGTGGACCCCCGCAACCGGATAGACCCCTCGCAGGCACTCGACGCTATTCACATCCAGAACTTCTTCGACAGCATTAAAAAAGGAACGGCACTGGCCTCCGACATTGTGGGGGGGCACCAGAGTACGTTGCTGGCCCAACTGGGCAATATTGCGCTCCGCACCGGTGGTATGCTCATCACCGACCCCACCAACGGGCACATCAAAAACAACCGGGAAGCCGAAAAACTATGGCGACGTGACTATGAGAAAGGCTGGGAGCCAACCGTTTAACTGGCCTGTGTGTAACCTGCTCCGCAACCAATGAAAACAAATACGCTGACCGTTGATGCCGGTAGCCTCAGCCGGCGCGACACCCTGGTATCTATTGGGCTGATTGGGGTGCTGTTCTTTATTTTTGGCTTCATTTCCTGGGTCAACTCCATCCTGATTCCGTATTTCAAGATTGCCTGTGAGCTGAGCAGTTTTCAGGCCTACCTGGTTGCGTTCGCCTTCTACATCGCGTATTTTATCATGTCGGTGCCCGCGTCGTACCTGCTTAAAGCCGTTGGCTTCAAAAAAGGCATGATGATCGGGTTCTGGATTATGGCACTGGGATCGTTTGTTTTTGTCCCGGCGGCCCAAACCCGCACCTACGGCCTTTTTCTACTCGGACTCTTCACCCTGGGCGTTGGGCTGTCTATTCTGCAAACGGCTGCTAACCCCTACATTACTATTCTGGGGCCGCAGGAGCGGGCTGCCCAACGCATTAGTATCATGGGTATCTGCAACAAGGCCGCGGGCATCCTGTCGCCCCTGGTTTTTGCCGCCGTAATCCTGCGCCCAACCGATACCGACCTGTTTGCGCAGCTCGAAACCATGGGCCTGACCGAACGGGGAGCCGCCCTCGACGAGCTGGTCCGCCGGGTTAGGTTGCCCTATACCGTATTGGGTACGTTTTTACTGATATTGGGTTATGTAGTCTACCGGTCGCCCCTGCCCGAGCTTGATACCGAACAGGAAAGCCCTGCCGTAGCTACCGCCAACGCCCAACGAACCAGTATTTTCCAGTTTCCACACCTGGTGCTGGGGGCGGGGGCCATTTTTCTGCACGTTGGCACGCAGGTAATTGCCATCGATACCATCATCAGTTACGCCGGGTCGATGGGCATTGGTTTGCTGGAAGCCAAAGTGTTTCCCGCTTATACCCTTTTCTGTACCATCTGCGGCTATGTTATCGGCATTATCACCATTCCCCGGTTTATCAGCCAGGTCAACGCGCTGCGCGTCTGCACCGGACTGGGCACCCTGTTTACGCTGCTTATTTTGTTTGCGCACGGCCCGCTTACCCTGTTGGGGCACCGAACCGATATCTCTATTTGGTTTGTGGTGCTGCTGGGGCTGGCCAACTCGCTTATCTGGGCCGGTATCTGGCCCCTTGCCCTCAACGGACTGGGTCGTTTCACCAAGCTGGGCGCTTCCATCCTGATCATGGGGCTGTGCGGCAATGCGATTATGCCTCTTTTTTACGGCTACCTTGCCGATCTGTTCGATCTGCGGACGGCCTACTGGGTGCTTTTCCCCTGCTATCTCTACCTCGTTTTTTACGCGGCTAAAGGCCACAAACTACGGCAATGGGGCTTCTGAAAATCACGAATGGAACGATTATTACCCCCTACCGGGTCATCCGGGGCGGTACGCTGGTTATTCGGGATGGGCTTATTCTGGGCGTCCACGAAGGCGACGTTGACGTACCAGAGGCTACAGAGCTGAGCGCGGCCGGGCACTACGTAGCCCCGGGCTTTATCGATATTCACGTGCACGGGGGTGGGGGCGCCGATTTTATGGATGGTACCGAAGCAGCCTTTCACACCATTGCCGAGTGCCACGCCCGCTTCGGCACTACCTCGCTGGTCCCCACTACCCTGACGGCCGACAAAGAAACTTTATACCAGACGCTGGATGCGTTTGAACAGGCCAGGCAAACCAATACGCGGGGCGCTAACCTGCTTGGCATGCACCTGGAGGGTCCTTACCTGGCCCAAAGCCAGCGGGGGGCTCAGGATGCCCGCTTTATCCGAAACCCCGACCCGCGGGAATACGAAGAAATTCTGGGGTATTCCAGCGCCATTGTGCGGTGGAGCGCGGCCCCCGAACTACCCGGCGCGATTCCATTCGGCCGGCGGTTGCGCGAAAAAGGTATTCTGGCCGCCGTGGCGCATACCGATGCTATTTACGAAGAAGTGCTGCTGGCTTATGAAAACGGCTATTCGCTGGCAACCCACCTGTATTCGGCCATGTCGGGCGTTACCCGCCGAAACGCGTTCCGGTACGCCGGGGTCGTCGAGAGTGCTTTTTTGCTCGATATGGACGTAGAGATCATTGCCGATGGGGTGCACCTGCCCCCACCCCTGCTGAAACTAGTGGTCAAGATCAAAGGGGCTGACCGAACGGCTCTGATCACCGATGCCATGCGGGCCGCCGGTATGCCGGAAGGCGAAAGTATTCTCGGCTCACTCAACAATGGACTTCGCGTACTGGTAGAGGACGGCGTGGCCAAACTGCCCGACCGGTCGGCCTTTGCCGGCAGCGTGGCCACCACCAGTCGGCTGGTGCGGAATATGGTTCAGCTGGCCGATGTGTCGTTGCCGGATGCTGTCCGGATGGCCAGTACCACCCCCGCCCGCATTATGGGCGTTGACAGCCGAAAAGGCGTGCTCGCCCCGGGCAAAGATGCCGACGTGGTTATTTTTGACGATCAGCTAACCATTCGGGCCACCCTCGTGGGGGGGCGGCTTGTTTACGCTCAATTTCCAACTCCTGCTGTATGACCCACTCTGTATCAACTGATTCTACTTTTCTCATCGACCGGCTTCAGGTTAACCTGGCCCCCAACCGGGCCGCGCTGGGCCAGCGGGCTGCCCGTGCCGCAGCCGCCACCATCCGGCAACTTGGCCAGACGCAGCCCTTTATCCATCTTATTTTTGCCGCGGCCCCCTCGCAGAATGAATTTCTGGATGCGCTGGTGCAGGAGCCGGCTGTGCCCTGGCCGCAGGTGAGGGCCTTTCATATGGACGAATACCTGGGTTTGCCCGCCGATGCTCCGCAAAGCTTCGGCCGGTTTCTACGGGAACGGCTTTTCGATCGGGTACCCATTCATACGGTGTTTTACATGGATGGTAACGCGCCCGATCTGGAAACCGAGCGCCTTCGGTACAGCGCCCTGCTGGAGCAGTACCCGGCCGATCTGGTCTGTATGGGCATCGGAGAAAACGGCCACATTGCCTTTAACGACCCCCACGTGGCCGACTTCAACGATGTTGATCTGGTTAAGCCCGTTCTGCTCGATGAGGTGAGCCGCCGGCAACAAGTTCATGATGGGTGTTTTGCCACGCTGGATGCCGTACCCCGGCAGGCCCTTACGCTAACCATTCCGGCGCTGGTACGGCCCCCGCACATTGTCTGCATGGTGCCGGGTGCTCACAAAGCCGACGCCGTTTACAACACCCTGACGGCTACCCCCTCCGAAAAACACCCGGCTACTGTTCTTCGCGCTCATCCGAATGCTACGCTGTTTATTGACCACGACAGCGCAGAAAAATTTCTCGCCGGTCAGCTATCGAGGCCGTAGACCGGGAACCGGTGTAAAACGCTGGCTGGATGATCTGGAATCGGAACGAAGAAGGAGAGGAGACCCTGGGCTACGCCTTCCGCTTCACTCTGGAAAAAACATAGAACGTTTCGGTGGCAATCTGTTTGCACCGCTCGTCGTATTTCGCCGTTTCTTCGGGCTGGCCATCAAAAGCTTTCGGGTCGTCGTAAGGCGTGGCCACCCGTGCCGCAGCACCCCGGACGATGGGGCAGGCCTGGTCCGCTTGTGAGCAAGTCAAAACCGCGCAGAAATCGCGCTGGGGATTGGTGGCATCATCGTACCTCTTGGAGAAAGCGTTGATGGGTTCGGTATCTGATGCATAACTCACCTCATACCCCCCATTCGGACCCTCCGCTACTTTCCTGACCCTAAACCCTGCTCTGGAACAGGCTGCTGCCGCCCGTTCGTTGAAGGCACTCACCTCGGTACCCCCCGAAAAGGTTTTGACCTGAGGTATGCCATAGTAAACGGCAGCCGCTGCCGCCCAGATCTGGCCGAAATGGCTGCGTCGGGAATTATGGGTACAGATATAGGTAAGCCGCACGGGTTCGCCAGCATCTACCTGCTGCTGGATAAAGCCGGTGATTTTGTCCAGCTGAACTTTGCGGTTAGCCGGAATTCTGGATAAATCAGGTTTGAGCGCGTTGATATACGTGACCAGAGTGTCGTTCAAAACGCCTTCTTGGCTAGGGGTGTTACCCAGCGTTATAATCGTTGCCACAAGAAGAAAGAGAGTTAGGTTGGAAAACCTCATGATAGAGCTGTTCTGGGAAAACGGATTGGGAAAGTCGATCAAGTATCATCGTAAAAGTACGATAAAATGCCAGATGAGTTCGGGCGTTCCCAAGCAATCGTATATTTACGATACAGAACTAAGTAGATGGCCGCCAACAAAAAGCAAGCAGTCGATACCGCCGACGTCTCGTTAGCTGACTCCGCCAAAGCCCCTGGCCATCCCACCCGCATCGCCATCCCGAAAACCCTGGCTGAACGAAGTGTCTGCGTCTGTAGAGAGTGGGTGGATGAGTTACCCCCGGCGCAGGCAACGGTTTCGCAGCCCTTGACAGACCGTAAAAAGGCGGGTCTCATCAAGGGAGAAATTGACGGGGCCAGGTTCTGCTCTGGCATCAACCGGGCCGTGCCTGAGGAGATAATTGGAGCGTTTGATCACCACTTCGCCGGTCTGCAGCGGCCGTCTGAGCCACCAGAGTGCTGCTAAGTCCCGTCCCTTACGTCAGGGAACAGCCAATGCCTGTGCGAACCGGCCGCGACGCGCCCGTTAATCCCAATAACCATGAACCAGCCTCCCACCCAAAAAACAGACATCGTTGTTATCGGTGGCGGACAAAGTGGTCTGGCCGTAGGCTATTTCCTCCGCCGTCTGGGCCGTTCGTTTGTCATTTTAGATGCCGGAACTTCATCGGGGGGCGCCTGGAATCAGGGGTGGGACTCGCTCAGGCTCTTCTCCCCAGCCGAAGCCTCCTCACTACCCGGCTGGCCAATGCCCCGACCACCGGGTATCACCAACACGGGAGAGTTTCCTGATAAGCAGCAGGTAATCGACTACCTGACCCGGTACGAAAGCCGGTACAACTTACCCATGCAGCGACCGGTGCGGGTCAGGCGGGTCATTGCCGCCTTGCGCATGGCTACGAAGTTGACACGGACCGGGGTGTCTGGCATACCCGCGCCGTGGTCAGTGCGACCGGAACGGCCAGTCATCCCGTTATTCCGCCGTATCCGGGTCTGGCCGACTATACCGGCGTGTCGCTTCACTCGGCCCGCTACCGCTCGCCGGATCAACTGGCTGGTCAGCGGGTACTGATTGTAGGGGGGGGCAATTCGGGTGCTCAGATCCTGGCCGAGGTCTCGCGGGTTGCCCAAACCAGGTGGGTGACGCTCACCGAACCCGCCTTTCTGCCCGATGAGGTTGACGGGCGGGTCTTGTTCAGCCGGGCAACCGGACAGTATCAGGCGTTGCAAACCGGCGAGGCCCCAACGCCCACGGCTAATCTGGGTAATATCGTGATGGTACCCAGCGTGCGGGAAGCCCGCAGCCGGGGGGTGCTCCATGCCGTTCGGCCATTCGTGCGGATTACGCCAACCGGTGTTGCATGGGCCGATGGCCGACATGAAGTTTTCGATACGATTATCTGGTGCACGGGCTTCGGCCCCGCAACCAATCATTTGCGATCGCTCGGTATTGTGGACGCCACAGGAAAAGTGGCTACCGAAGGCACAAAAGCCACTCAACTGCCGGGTCTGTGGCTGGTGGGATACGGTGCCTGGACCGGCTTTGCTTCGGCAACCCTGATTGGCGTTGGTCGGTCAGCCCGCGCAACAGCCAGTGAGATCGGTACCTATCTCCAGCAACTGACATCTGCTCTGCCTGCGTCCGATTAAGGTAGCGGCCTTTGCATTCGATCCTTACGTTGAAGGACTACCTCCCGTTTATTAGCCTGAGCTGAACCAGATGGAGGGTTTGTGGAAACAAATCAAGCATCACTGGCGGGTACCGGCTGACTGCCTGACGGCACCGGGTTTGCGGGATGGTTTGGTAAGCATTCTGTCTCCTACAGGCTTGAACTGCCGTGTTATAGTTGACCAACTGCCTAATAATCGGTTTTTTTCGGTCACCAATCCAGTCCGCCAGCCCCCGAAAGCCAATCCCCAACGTGATAAATATCACGGAATTCAAACGGCAACTACCCTAATTTTGCTGTGTTAATAAGTAAACAACACTCGCATGATGAATCTATTGAAATCCATTTTTGGCGGAAGTACAAACGCTGACCAGAGTCCGATTGATGCTGCGCGGGCCCAGGGCGCGGTTATTATTGATGTTCGGTCGGCGGCTGAATTTGCCGGTGGCCATACCGACGGTGCCGTGAATATTCCCCTCGATCAACTGGAAACAAAACTGGGTGTGATTAAAAACTACCAGAAACCCGTTATTGTCTGCTGTGCATCGGGCATGCGGAGTGGCCGGGCCAAAGACCTGTTGACCAGTAAGGGAATTACCGACCTGTACGACGCTGGTAGCTGGCGCAACCTGAAATAGATCAGGTGCTCACACCAGCCTTATGAACCCTGGCCGCCTGACGCCGATGCAGGGCCCGGTCAGGGTTGTGTCCCGCGTGTACCAGCAAACTGGCAGTCGGGCCTGATCTCTGTATGGAGCAGGCCCGATTGAGAGGGCCGTTTCGGGGGCTGGATACCCGTTGAAACATTTCAAATCAGGCGGGGTTAAATCAGGGGGTTCAGAACCTGAATGACCAGGCCCTGAAGCACGCCCGGCCAGCCATTTTTCGATTCTGAAGCCGCTGATTAATTACCAATTTCTAACTCCATCACGTTATGAATGATTTCTTTCGCTTCGTTGCCAGTCCAACTGGCAGGGGCATTCGCATTGCCGCTGGTCTTGCCTTATTGGGTACCGGTCTGGCCAATCCTAAAAAGCCCAACTGGCCCCTGCTGGGCGTTAGTCTGGTACCGCTCTCCGCCGGTCTGTTTGACTGGTGTTTTATGGCTCCCTTTGCGGGTAAGCCTTTTGAAGGGGAGCCGCTCCGGAAACAATTAGGCGAATAAAAAAAGACCCGTTTCGGTACCAGTCCGGAACGGGTCTTTTTTTATTCACTTCAGGGCATTTCAACGGGCAGTTTGGCCGCCTGCCAGGCCGTCCAGGAGCCGGGCACATTGACGACGTCGGTAAACCCGTGCTGTTGCAGGATGCTGGCGGCAATGGAAGCCCGAAAACCGGAGCCACAGTAAACCACAATCCGTTTACTCCGGTCCGCATCGGGCAGGTTTTCGGCCAGGTGAGCCACGTACTGATGGATAGAATGCGGCACATAACCTGCCTTGCGTTCCTGCTTACTGCGTACATCCAGAATGGTCAGGTCTGCATCGGTCAGGTGCTGGTTCAGGGTATGCACTGTCCATTCGCCCGTATGGGTTAGGGGTTGGGCCGCGTTTTGCCAGCTCGTCATGCCCTGGTGTAGATACCCAACAACCGAATCGTAGCCCAGCCGAAACAGGTGCTCGCCCGCCAATGCCAGGTCGCGCTCGCTTTCCACAATGAGCAGGATAGGTTTTTCCCGCTCAATCATCCAGCCCACCCAGGTGGGGAATTCGGGCAACAGGGCAATATTCAGCGCATCGGGAATATGCCCACCCCCAAACGCCAGGATAGATCGGGTGTCCAGCACAACTATATCGTCGTCCTGCCTCATCCGTTCACGAAAGGCCGTTGGCGGCAGGGGCGGAATAACCGGGGGCTGGCCTTTTACGGGCGCACCAGCGGCATTCAGCTTCTTCAGGAGGGGATAATGCCGGGGTGGCTCGGGCATATCCTTCAGCAGCCACGCCACAAAATCGGTCTGACTGGTATGCTTAAACACGGGGCTATGGAGCCGTTCGTTTCCCAGCGTCGTTTGCCGCCGGTCACCAATGGATTTGCCGCAGGCCGACCCGGCCCCGTGACCGGGGTAGACCTCTACCTGATCGCCCAGGGGCAGGAGTTTCTCATAGAGGGAGTGGTAAAGGTCATTCGCCAGTTGCTGCGTAATTTCCTCGCCCATCAGATCCGGCCGGCCCACGTCCTGATTAAACAGGGTATCGCCCGTAAAAACGGCCAGGGGCTGATCGCCCTGTTTTTTGTCGAACAGCAGCAGCGAGATATGCTCCGGCGTATGGCCCGGCGTGTGCAGGGCCCGCAGCGTAGCGTTGCCCAGGCTGATGTCGTCGCCCTCCTTCATCTGGTGCAGCGTAAACGCATACGCATCACTGATGCCCCCGTAGATAGGGGCACCCGTCCGGGCGTGTAACTCGTGCGCTCCCGACACGAAATCGGCATGAATATGGGTTTCGATGATGGCGGTGATCTGCACGCCCAGGGCCTGCGCTTTGGTCAGGTAGATCTCCACGTCCCGGCGCGGATCGATGACGGCTACTTTTCCGGCTTTATCGTCGCCAATGAGGTAGCTGAGTTGCGCCAGTCCTTCGCTGTTAATCTGTTCGAGTACAAGAGCCATAGGGAGAATTGATTACGGAAACTAGATACACTAAACGCTGGTAAAGGTGCCCTCCAGCCCAATCTCAATAGGCGACTCCTGGCTGAGAAAGGCTTCCATGGCAGCTACGGCATGGGTTTGCGTATCCCGCCGGTTGATGCCCAGCTTGGGCGGGACTCCCTGCACGGTCACAAAGGCTGCCGTGTACCGGCGATCAGGCTGCACGGGCGCATCCTGGATAAACAACTGCTGAATACGGGCACCCGCTGGATTTTCCATCTTGAAAAAGACCCTGATACCGCTGGCCCGTTTTACATAGCCACCTCCCTGCTGATAAGCATCGCCCGAGAAAGTTTTTTCCAGGTTCGTTTCCAGCATCGCCCTGATTTCGTGCCCGGTAAGGTCAACCAGCGAAATAACCGGATCCATTGGGATGATGTTATAAAGCTGCTCCCGCGTAATGGGGCCAGCGGGAATAGGGGCTCCATAGCGCCAGCCGTTGGAAAAGGCTATATCGGCCCCGGTGGCTGCCAGCATGGATTTCAGCAGCAGGGTATCCATCGTGGCTTCCAGACAAGTGCTGCGATCCAGGGCCGTAGTGGTCTGGCCCATTACCGGCGACAGGTGATCCCGGTAAGGAGCCAGCCCCTGCGCCACCAGCGCCTGCATGGCCGGGTCGGGCTCAATGGATTCCGACACTTCGGTCAGCTGATGCCTGTGCGCCACAATGCGTCCTTCCTCCAGGGTCAGCAGCAGTTCGCCCAGAAAGGCGCCCTGGCAGCCCGACTCAATCAATAGGGTGCCGTTTGGCTCCAGAGGCTGGGTAATTCGGTCGTGGGTATGGGCGCACAGGCATACATCCACGCCCGGCACTTCGGTCAGTAGTTTGTGCGTTTGGGGAACGCCCAGGTGCGAAAGCAGAATGATCAGGTCAACCTGCTCGCTGGTACGTAACTCGTTCAGTACGCCGGGTAACTCCTGACGCCCCATCGTAAAATAAAGGCCCTCGCTAAAGTGGGGCGGCATCATCTTGTCGACAATGTTGCTGGCAATACCAACCACACCAATGCGCAGCCCTCCCCGTTCCAGAATCCGGTAAGGGGGAAAAAAGAGCTTTTTCGTTTCGGTATGGAATACGTTGATGCCCAGAATAGGGTAGGTGAGCTGACCCGCCAGTTCGGTTAACCGCCGGGGACCATAGGCAAAATCCCAGTGGGCGGTCATGGCGTCGAACTGCATCTGATTCAAGACGGGCACCAGGACCTCGCCGGTGGTCTGAACGGCCGGATAGGTGCCATGAAACGTGTCGCCCCCGTCGAGCAGGACGGTAGCGTCAGGGTATTGCTGCCGTCGCTCGTTTACCAGCGTCGCCAGCCGGGCGTATCCGCCGGCTGGCCGGTACACCGTCTGGCCGTTTTCCCAGAACCACTCCGGGTGCAGGTCGAGGTAGGCGTGTACATCATTGATTTGCAGCAGCAGCAGCTGGCTTTGCTTGGTTGGGGCGTTGGCCATATCGTTGCGGGTTCAATGTAAGCTGTTCGTTACTTTCCGGTTGCCTGCAGGGATACCAGGTACTGCCGAAAGTCATCCGTATCGAAGTTGGTCATGCCTTCAATCCGCTGGGAAAGCTGACCATCCGGCCCCAGAATGAGCGTGGTAGGAACGACCTGGGCATTGAACGAGTCGGGCAATGGTCCGCCGGGTACGTATACCGGAAACGTGAATCCCTGGTCGGCCACAAACTGGCGTGCCTTCTGGGCATCTTCATCCAGCGACAACATGACAAAGGCCACTTTGTTTTTGTCTACCGACTGGTAGAGCTTCTCGATAGCGGGCATTTCGGCCCGGCAGGGCGGGCACCAGGTGGCCCACTGGTTCAGAAAAACAACCTTCCCTTTTAAATCGCTCAGCTGAACCGGCTGCCCATCCAGCGTCGTTAAGGCCAGCTGATGCGGGTAGCTGCCCGTTGCCTGTGTGGGCGTGGCGGGGATTTCGGTGGTGGCAGCCGGTGCGTTTTTCAGACCCGTTTTGAGCAGCAACTGTTGCATGCCGCCGAGTGCCCAGGGCCCCAGATCGGTAAACAATAAGGCCAGCATCAGGCCTATGAACAGGCCGTTCTGGATCCACCTGGTTCGTGTACTGGTTGTTTTGTTCATACTTATATGAGTTAACCATTTTGTTGACGTTGCGTTACGGGAATTCGCTTCCTGGCAGGTACCCCCTGATTCAGACGAGGATCCGTACCGGGATATCGTTTTCGATCCGGGTAGAAAGGTGCGTTACGAGTTGCTCCCCGCCTTTACCGGCAAAAAATCTCAACGGAATCTTTGATAGTAATTGCCTTTTGCTGCCTGAAATCCATTTTACGCTCACCAGAAATAGCGGTGGTATGGCTCACCTGCCTCAACCAATACAGGTCGGTTACTGATGAGAGTTATGAAAAGCGGTAGGCACGGATGGGTGATGCAGTCGTTCTTCGTCTTTGGTTTCTGCCTAGGCCACTAAGCGAGTAAGGCCTCCTGGTGAGGCAATGTCACCCATCAATGCCAACTCCGTGCGTACTGGCGAAACGCCACGGCGCTACGAAACCGGATAGCATCATCCGCCTACCTGCACGGCCCATGAACTACGGAATAAGACCAGGTAATGAAAGAAGCAGGGGTATTTTGTTGGGATTATTTCAGCGGAGTGCTGACAACCCGTTCGGCGCAGTGCATGCAGGCCTCTGCTCAGGGACACTACCTGTACCGTCAGAAGCTTCTTTCTGGCGCAACAGGCGGCCCTGGAAACCCCTGGGCTTTGTCGAAAGAAGTAAACGCCTGCCAGATAACCAGCCAAGAAGTACCCACCCGGAACAAAAAGCTCCCTGTCAGGGAGCTTTTTGTTCCGGGTATGACCGGCTAGCGAGCCAGCCCATCACGACGGGCTCGGTCACGAATGCGCTGAGCCCGCGCCTGGCTATTGGGGTGGGTTGACACGATCTGCGTAATACGGCCGCCCCCGCCCCCGCTTAACTTAGCCAGCTTCTCGAACGACGTAGCCAGCGCCATTACGTTGTATCCGTTGCGTTTCAAAAAGTCATAGCCATAATCGTCGGCTTCGGTCTCCTGGTCACGGCTGAATTTCGCCCCCAACAGGTAATCGGCGGCTCCCAGTGCCTGTTGTCCCAGCTTGCCCGACCGGGACGCGACGGCCGTACGTACGGCCGAGCGCTGAAGTTGTTTCTTCATGGCATCGCGGGAGTCCTTGTTGACGACGTGGCCAATTTCATGGCCCATGATGGCCAGTAGCTCACTATCGCTCATGACATCCATCAACCCTTTAAACACCCGCACACTGCCGTCGGCCGTAGCAAAGGCGTTTACATCCGCAACTTTATAAACTTTGTAGTTGATAGGTATGCCACTAATGGTGCGGTGCCGGCTCACAATGCGGTTCAGACGCTGTGCGTAGGGGTCGCTGGGTGGCGCTATCGGATTTTTAGCATCCATTTGCTGAACGGCCTGCCGGGAGTATGAAACAACCTGGGCATTGGTCAGTGTGGCTGCGCTGATACCTTCCATCAACGCCTGCATAAGACTGGGCTGATTTTGAGTTTGAGCAAAGCTCAGTACTGGCCACCAGCATGTAACGAAGATAAGACTTGCTATACGGTTCATAAGTTGAGTGAATTAGAGTAAGACAGACAAAATCCTGTTGACGCTTTTCTTATTGACTGTATAAACGAAGCAAACGTTTAATTGGAAACATATGAAATACCATTACCTCTTTCTTGAGAAAAGGTTTAGGCTCAGCAGAGTATTCGATTTTTTATCATGCCTGGACCCAGGGCGTGTGGACAATCAGCGTAATGCGTGCTTTGGCCCATCGCCTAAACCGTCGGTAGGCCGGGTTCCGGGGGCCGAAGCGTTCGGGCCAATCGTGCCAGGGTGCTCCACGGCGAGCAATCCAAAGCACAGCCGGTTCGCCGGTGCGATTGATAAACAAGCGGTTGTCCTTGCCACTTCTCCCTACATCACCTGCCTTGCCGGGCCGCCGTTCATTAATTTTAGCCCATTGCTGCCGGGCCGGCGTTGCGGTCGGTAATTTCGTAACGTCTCATGGGCTAACGTTGCAGACTCGTTCCGTATCGGCCTCATTGTCCACACGCCCTAATTGAGTACGATGCCGTTCGGTTTTTTTCCTACCGCGATGTCCTGTTTCTTTAGTCGCTTCACTACATCGATGACCGATACCGTAGCCGCCCCCTGGTTGGTGACGTAGGCGGTCAACCCATCTTTGGTGAAGGTTATAGCGTGGGCATCCAGGCCGGTTACCACCTCGCCCATTTTCAGCCAGGCGTTGTTCATCCGCTCGAAAACGACCACTTTGTTGCCCGTGCCCGCCTGGCTTACCCAGAGTTCGTTGCGGGTGGGATGATGGGCCACGTAGCCTGGTGTAAAGCCCAGCTGAATGGTTTCTACTACGCTCAGGGCGGCCACGTCAATGACACTAATGGTCTGTCCTTTTTCATTATCGACATACATGTTGCCATCCGCACCCGGCCAGGCTCCCACGGGGTCTTCGCCCACCGGAATTGTCTTTACAACCGATTTGCTGGCTACGCTGATTACCGAGACCGTATTGCTCATACCATTGGCCACAAACGCATATTGCGGCAGCGACCGACTGCCGGCAGCGGTCATCGTTACTTCGGCGGGTTCCATGCCTACGGTAATGGTATTTTTGAGGGCCATTGTACCGGCATCGTATATGAGCACCTTACCTGCCTTGTCCATCTGCGACGTCCATAGTTCAGTGCCATCGGGTGAGAACACGGCGTTGTGGTTCATGGCTGGTGTTTGCTGATTGACCGTTGTCGCACCCGTTTTCGAGTTAACTACCAGCACCCGCCCAGCCATACCCGACATGCCACCCGTATGGCCTGCGCTGAGATCCATACCGGGTACCCCAATGCTGAGCTTAGTACCGTCGGGCGAGCGATAAATGTGGTGCGGCCACATGATCCCATCGTGCATTCCCGAGTGCCCAGCTGATGCCGCTCCGAACGAGATAGTCTCTTTAACCTGCTGGGTAGCCAGCTCGATGACCGACAGGCTGTTCCCCTCCGCATTAACCACATAGGCTGCGGGGTAATCGATGGTAAGTTCGGGTGGCATGCCATCGGTGTGGTCCATGTGCATGCATCCCGACAGGAGGTACAGAGGGAACAGGGGTAGGGCTACCCGAATGACTGACTTCTTCATAGCGAATTAACGTTTATACTGGTTAACAAATATAGGCTCTGGCGAAGCCACGAGCCACAAAAGCAGCGAACGGGTACGCGAACCATTGGATTGAACGCCCTATGTCCGCCGACCGGGAGGAGAAACATATCCGTCAGCGGGCGGGCCGTGAGCTTGCCGGATCAGATAAGCCAGATATCGAGGAAGGTGAGCCTGCACCACTGTCGGCGGCAGTACCGGACGTGATCCGGATGCGTCCGGTTAAATCCTGACCCCTGTTGATCCATACCGACGCTGCCGCTGGCCGAAAACTCATTCTTTACTCAGGTTATCATAGGTCACCACCGGGTTTGCCAGCGTCAACGGTTTGTTATCCGCTTCTCCGTATGGATAAACAAAGTAATTCAGCGGCTGTTCCTGCTGGGGGTAAAGCAACAGGTCACGCCCCACGCTGAATTCGATTCTGTTTTCATCGTGAGCGCCAAAGAAATACGAGCGTTTGTCGGGGTTTTTAGCCGCTTCCGACGCGTCGATTGGTACCCATCCGGCCGATTTGCTGTAGAATTCAGCCCAGCAATGGTAGCCACTCAGCTGGCCATTCGCCCGGTCAACAGGCAATGAATAGCCAATGGCAAACCGGGCCGGGATGCCCAGTGCCCGGCAGTAGCCGATAAATATGGCGTGAAAATCAGTACAGTTGCCGCGTCGGGTATCGCAGGCGTAATAGATATCGCCCCGGCCCCAGCCCACTCCGGTCTTATCGTATTTTACGGTGGCAATAACGTGGTCGTAAATAGCTCTGGCCTGTTCCATATCGGTTTTGGCCCCCACCGAATCAACGACCTGCCTGGCCCACTCCTTAATAGTACCGTCGATGGGTACCAACCGGTCTGGTTGCAGCCAGCGCGCCTTGTCGGCCTGGTCTGAACGGCCCGTATCCTCATCCTGCGATGGAAGAACCTGGCTACTCCGTTCCTGACGAAGGGCCGTTAACTGTATACCAATCGAAAAATCCGTCGTGGGTGGATTCTTCAAACGCAGGTGCAGGAACTGGTTGCCGTACTGGGCCGTGTCTATCTGGTAGGGATAGGGCGAGGTGATGGCCAGATCGGTAATTTGCTGGTAGGGATTGGTACGCGGCAGGGGTATCCACAGTTCCAGCTTCTTCGTTCCTGCCGGTACGTTGCCGATCGTCGTTTTATAAACGAGCTGAACCTTCCGGGTTCGTGGCGGGGCCGTACCGGCCGTCAAACCAGCCACCAGCCCCAGTAAGAGTATAGTTCGACCCGTAAGCGTCGGGGCATCCCATTTTGTTCTCTGTTTCATTCGTTTTAATCAGGAGTACATAAGGTAATGCCGCCCGGTTATTCAGAGCATTAAGTCTCGTGTTATGTTATGGGCATTGGCAGTACTAATTTTCAGCGACAACCCACCTTTGCCGGTTTCCTGTCCATACCCGGCGTCAGGCAGCCAGCCACGCACGAAGCTAACAGCAGCAGGTGCCCGTTGATTCGCTTACAGGGTGGGCTTTTTTGCGGTCCGGTTACGCAAATCCCAGATCCCGGGGACTGCCATCAACGGAGTAAACGGGCGACGGGCTGACCATGCCCCAAACTGGAAGTCTAGCTATTTCAGCTCCCGTGACCAGCGTCATACATCAGGAAAAATGATAGTCGACGTCCGTAACCTGACTCAGTAGTTGCTGGGGGGCGTCCAGTATACGGGCCGCGTGGGTTAATACGGGGGTAACGGGCGATGCGACCCGCAGATAGTCTTTCATAACAGTATGCAGGGTAGCGGTCGTATTTTTTCCGTCGGCCACGCCTTTCAGGCGACAAAGCATATCGGCGGGGTCACCCTCCCGCTCACAGGCACAAATGGAATAGGTACGGGACGGATCGAGCGCCTGTCCACCAATCCGGACCGTTTTTACCCGCTGATTAACCGGTGCGAACGCGTTGAAATCGACTTCCATCCCTTTAAAGCGCACAACCCAGCCGCCCAGGCGTTTGCCGGCTTCGGCGGCAAATACATTTTGAAGTTCACGCTCCAGCCAGTCGAGAAGCTGCTGGCCCGTGGCTTTGCCCGTTCGCACCGTGGCATCCACGGGCAGCATATCATACAGGTACGCTTCGGTAATAGCAACCTGCCCGTTGGGGCCAGCCGTTTTAGGGGGGCAGAACCGGAACCCGTTAGACAGGGCTACATCCGGCTTTATTTTCCACATCAGGGCATCGGTGACGAGCGTATCGATGGTGTTTTCAACCACAAAATTCCGGTAAAGCGGTACGGTACTGTAGCCCAGCACCTTGTCCATTTCGGCTTTGTACGGCTTTTCAATCTGCGCCACGATAGCATGCACCGCCGGGTTCGCCTTGTACTTTTGGGGATCAACCTCAATTAATTCGTAGCGCTCCCCCGTTACTTTACCATTCGTCACCGTGAAATCGAGCCGACCAACAAACGAGCCAAACGCGCCGGGTTCAACCACCTTAGCGTAGCGGCACACAATGGGTTTACGAACCCGCTCGTGCGTGTCGGCGCCAAGAATATAGTTCACGCCCTCGGTATCGGGGTTGTTGGCCAGGGCAATCTGCTGGGAAAGCCCGAGGTGCGACAGTACAATAACCACCTCGCACTGCTCCTGATTGCGCAAGACATCAACCCAGTACCTGATGCTTTCTTCCGGTTTGGTGTACACAATCCCTTTGCTGTACAACGGCGACTGGCGAATGGGTACCAGTGGGTCGGTGTACCCCAGAAAGCCAATCTTGACCCCCAGTCGATGCAGGATGTGGTACGGCTGAAAGATCAGTTCGCCTTTTTGGCCCGCTCCCCGGTCATGGTGCATATTCGTACACACTTTGGGCGCCTGTAACCCACCCAGCAGGTGCTGCATGGCCTTTTTATAGTAAACAACCTCCCAGTTGCCGGGCAGAAACAGATCGTAATTCATGGCGTTGAGCAGCGGTACGAAGGCTTCCCCCTTCGTCTTCACCGAAAGCAAACTGCCCTGAAACATATCTCCCGTATCAATCAATACCGTATTGGCCGGGTTTGCCCGCCGGATGCTGTCGATAGCAGTGGCGAGGTGGGCGTACCCCCCCGCTTTGCGAAAGGTCAGCTGATCATTTTCCCAGAAAAGTTCATCGTGGGCATGAAGCTGACAATGTACATCGGTCGTTTGAAGCAGAGTAATCGTGCCACTGCCGGGTGACGCCTGCTGCGGATCGGACTGAGTTTCGCCCTGTAGCGGTGTGGCCATCGGCCCACCAACGGTAGAGGCTCCTGCCAGCAAACTGGCCTGTAGAAACGTGCGTCTTGACTGCATCGGTTAATAGGGATTAAATAGGTTTTATACACAACGAAGGCCCCCGCCCTTTATCCAGTGGCTGATTCATCCGACTTTCTTTCGGGTGAACGACCAGATCAGGCTGCCCAGCAACCCAACCCAGGGCAGGCCATGCAGAAGAAGGTCGCCCCAGTCGATGAGCTTCATGCCGGTTGCTCCGCCCAGTACCCAGCGAATTTTGTCGACCACGTGCGGTTCCGGAAGGAATGGCGCCAGACCAAGGGTCAAGCTGGCGACCAGCCAAAGCGGAATGGAGGTAATGGGAGATTTTACAGGATTCATAAATCAGTTCGGTTAGTGAGCTACGGGTTTAGGCGTCAGGGCGGTATCTGGTGCCGGTTGCGGGCCGGCCGGCTCTTTCCACGGGTGAAGCAGCTGACCGAAAAAGGTTTTGGGAAACCGACTCACACCACCAAAACCCAGCCGGACGTGGCTCCCTTCGTAGGGTACGTAGGCCTGACGGAACAGGTAATCCCATACGCTGAGGGTAAGCCCGAAGTTGACCCCATTCCGGCGGTGGGGGGGCAGCTCTTTGGCGTGGTGCCAGAGGTGCATCTGAGGACTGTTGAATACGTACCGGAGCCGACCAATGGGCAGGTACAGATTGGCATGGTTGAGATGCCCAATGGCCAGCGTAAACAGGTGAACGATAAAAAAGTCTTTCAGACCAAACCCAATCATGGCCAGCGGAATGTATTCCAGCGAGCGGTACACAACGGTTTCCATCCAGTGATACCGCAGATGAGCGGCAAAGCCCATTTGCTCAACGGAGTGGTGTACCTTATGAAACTTCCATAACCACGGCGAATAGTGCAGCAGCCGGTGAACGTTCCACTGGATGAAATCCCGGACCACGAACAAAATCAGCAGTTGCGCCCAGCCCGGCAGATTCGCCACGTTAATAGCCACCAGATTCCGGATGCCGAAGAGACCCAGAACGTCATTAAATGCCTGTACGCCCACGGCCGAAACGGCATTATAGGCAATGAGCGAGAACAGAAAATAGTTGAAGAACATGTAAAACATGTCCAGCCAGAAATCCTGCCGAAACACGGGCTGATCCTTCCGCCACGGAAACACCAGTTCCAGCACCCAGACCGTCAGGGATATGCCGATGAGCATATAGAAATAACTCGTCCAGCCGGGGTGGATTACCTCGTTCATCAGGTATTTTCCGTAACCGGCGTACCCGTTCACAAACGTTTTGATATACTCATCCATAAGTTGTGTCAGTTATAAACCTTCTGTCCCCGCTCAAGCCACCGGCCCCAGGAGGGGCTGAAAGCGTGAACGGCCTCGGTTGGCCCGGCGGCATTAACAACGAAATACCCCCGATTAACCCACTCGAATATTCCTCCGTATACGTTCCTGACCTGGGTGAAGCCCCGCTTCTCCAGGGCCCTCGTTACTTTCTGACTCCGGTACCCCACGGAACAGTAAACAACAATGGGGCTGTCTTTATGCACCTTGCCGAGTGCCCGCAGATCGAGCTGTTCGTAGCCAACGGGAATGGCCCCCGCCAGGTGGCTCACGGCAAACTCGGCGGGCTCCCGGGCATCCAGCACCAGGGCGTTACCCGGTTGCTGCTACAGGTCATCAACCGAAATGGTGGGTACCGACCGGTTTAGCATGAGCCGGAGCATTCGGTCGTAACGCGGGTTGCGGACAGCCTGCGCCGACAAGGGACCGGCCAGCAGGATCAGCAGCGTAAACCACCCGATAATCAGCGTCTTCATGGTTTTTTCCTTGTAACAACATAACCCGCCCGTTGCCAGGCCTGCACACCTCCTGCCATGTTATATATGGTTTTAAAACCCGCCTGCTGCAACTGGCGAGCCGCTTGATTGCTGCGGCCCCCAACGGCGCAGTACACAAACACGGGTTTGGCTTTGTCCAGCCGAGCCAGCTGGTTCGTAAAATTGGGCGCAAAAAAGTCGATGTTGACGGCACCCGGCAGCATGCCACCCGCCACCTCCGGCGCGGTACGCACATCAAGTACCGTCTTTACGGGTGTCTGCCGTAGTTTTTCGCTGAACGCCTGCACCGTCAGGTTAGACGGCGTCGATTGCCCCCGGCTGACGGATGCCATCAGAAAAAGGGTGGTCAGGACTAAGAGAGTTGATTTCATGGCCAGTATTGGTTTCGATGACCGGTTATACTACCCTACAAAGATGATCTATACCCGTTGCGTAATCCGTAACATTTGTCACACACGCAACCAAGGGTAGGTGCCGGGTTTGAACAGGTCCAGGGTCTGTCTGAACCCGGCGTAGCCCGCAGAAGCGTTTCGATTCCGAATACACTTTGCTTTACGATTCCTGATAGGTTTGAATCAAAAGCTGGGGATAAGTCAGGGGTAGTAAGTGACCTTTATCGCCCCCGTTACTCTTGAATAATCAGTTCCTGACTACTGACATGTACGCCCAAAGGCCTTGTAGACCAGCCAATGGGTTTTGAAAATTCTGCCCCGAAGCAACGCCGATGGAGTAGGGGCCAGCAATACCATTCCAGAATAAATAGGTAACCACCGCCCTGGGCAACCCGGCGGCTAAATTTAACAGGTACCAGTACGACGCTTCAGCTAAAAAAGTTGGTTTGCTGCTAATCAATCCAGCCCTGCGTCCGGCTAAACTGGACCAGTTCGAGCAGGCTGTTGATTCCCAGCTTCAGGTAGATGTTCTTTCGGTGACTTTTGACCGTCTCATAAGAGATACAGAGGTCTTCGGAAATCTGCTCGGCCGTTTTACCTGAAATCAGTCCTTTGATCACTTCTTTCTCGCGCTTGGAAATCAGAAATCCTTTCACAAATTCATTGGCTGAATCCGGTAGTTTCTGAAGTTTAGGGTCAAAGAAACAGTGGCCCGCCAATACGGTATGAATGCCGTTGATTAACACGTCCGAGGGCGAGTCTTTCAATATGTATCCTTCCAGGCCCAGCGTTTTTGCCTCCGCTACGAAGTGAACATGATTGTGCATCGTTACCAGAATGATTTTCAGCGCAGGCGTATTTTTGCGAATTAACCGGGCAGCCTCGATACCATTGGTTTTTAGTAGGTTGATGTCCAGCAACAGCAGATCGGGTGAGTGGCGCTGTACGTTGTAAAACAGCTCGTCTGCGTCAAAAGCCTGCCATACGTCTCCGAAAATCGACCGTAGCATACCGGCTACGGCGTCGCTGAATAAACGGTGGTCATCAGCGATAAGGATAGAAACGGGGCTCGAACCCATATGGAATTTCGACTATCGTGGTAGTTCCCTGTTCACCGGTGTCGGTGTGCCAGCTTGCGTTCAGGTAATTGACCCTTGAAGATATGTTTTTCAAACCGATTCCTGCCTGATCAGACTCATCTTTCGGTAATCCACGCCCTACGCCGTTGTCTTCTACTACTAAACTCAGATGATCCGGATGAAACAGTATCTGCACCAGAACATGCTGGGCCTGAGCATGTTTTCGCGCATTGTGGATGAGTTCCGATAAAATTCGATACGCATTCAGCTCAATATCTGCCGTCAGCCGTTTGGGCTCTCCGAAGATAACGCACTGAAACCGAGGGTCATTTAAGGCGCTTACCAGCTGTTGCACACTCCCGACAAGGCCCAGCCGTTGAAAATCGGGGGGCATCAGGTTGTGAGCAATACTACGCACCTTATCCCCGGCCTGAGCGGTTACCTGACTGATCTGTTGCAGCTTCTGCCGTAACTCAGCCAGGGACGTAGTTGTGAGGCTTTGGGTGAGCTGGTGATTGATCGTAGCGATAACTCCGCCCAGATCGTCGTGCAGGTCAGCGGCCATGCGTTGCCGTTCGGAGTCCTGCGTTTGCAACACCCGCTTCATTTCGTTGCGCTGCTGGCGCAGCTTAGTCAGGGTATAGAGTCGAATCGACGCCAGCACGGCCAGCACCAGCACCAGGACCGCCACCAGCCGAAACCAGATCGTTTGCCACCAGGGTGGATGAATGATTAGGGTGATAAATGTTCCTTTCTGGTTCCATACGTCATCGTTGTTCGATCCTTTCACCCGAAACGTATACGTACCGGGGTTAAGATTGGTGTAGCTGACGTATCGTCTTGAGCCACTATACACCCAACTTTTATCTACACCCGCGAGCTGATAAGCGTACTGATTTTTTGATGGGTTATCATAACTCAGGGCCGCAAACTCAAACGAAAGAAAGTTTTCGGTATGGGCAAGGTCAAGTATCGAGGAAGCTTCTGCGTGGGGTATAGGCTGGTCGAACAGCTTAATCTGCGTAATGACAATCGGAGGGATGTATGCATTGTCACGTAGTTTACTGGGGTCAAACGTGGTAAAGCCATCGTCTCCACCGAAGTAGAGCCGGCCATCTTTTCCTTTCCAGTGCGGCCGCCGGAAGGCATTGTTTTGCAATCCATTGTTTACCTCATAATTGCGAAAGGTTTTGGTTTTGACTGAAAACCGCGACAGCCCTTTGTAGGTACCCAGCCAGAGATCTCCCTGATTATCCTCGGCAATGGAAAAGACAGAGTTATCGGCCAGCCCATCGGCTTTTGTAAAGGCCCGGAAGGTTTTTTTTTCATAATCAAAACGGCACAGGCCTCCTCCGGTAGTGCCCAACCACAGGTTACCTTTTGTATCCTGGAAGAGGCTCGAAACCCCATCGGAAGCAATACGGCCTGGTTCAAGCCGGTTGGGCCGGTAGTGCGTAAACCGCCCTGTCTCTCTATCCAGCCGATTAAGCGCTGTACCCTCGGTTCCAATCCAAAAGTTGCCCCGGTTATCTTCCAGCAGGGCCACGGCAAACGCTCCGCTGATTCCGGTCGTGTCTTTAGGGTTGTAGGCATGGTGGACTACGGTACCCGTTCGGGTGTTGAAAGCTTTGACTCCATTGGTCGTGCCCAGCCATAACAAGCCCTGCCGGTCCTGATATAGCGTCAGGATATTTATGTTATCGCCAAGTCCGGGGTATTTACGCGGGTCGCAGGTCAGGCAGGTGAACTCGCCCGTTTGCCGGTCAAAAAAAGTTAATTCACCATTACTGGCTACCCACAGCTTTCCTTCCCGATCTTCCAGCATGGCTTCGGCATTGCGCCTGGGCAGACTCTTCGGGTTATTGGGCTGATGCCGGTACTGGGTAAACTCACCGGTCTGTTTGTTCATTCGGTTGAGACCGTTTCCTGTTCCGACCCAAACGGTACCCAACCGATCTTCAATGATGAAACTGACAAACTTGTAACTCAATGAATTGGGATGGTACGGAAGGGGCCGGTAGTAGGCGAACGATTGCCTGCCAGGGTTGGCCTTGTCGATACCCTCTCCCCAGGTACCAACCCACAGCAAGCCCGATCGATCGATGAAGAGCGACCGGATATGACTACTACTTAAACTGGCAGGATCACCCGGGTCAGGGACCAGCCGGGTAAACTGCTTCCTGGCTGGATCATACCTGACTAAGCCGTGGTCGGGGGTGCCGATCCAGAGAGTACCCTCCTGATCATCAGCCATATACAGCAAGCCCCGGTTGACGGCGGCATTCGTTGCCCGAACCGGATCGCCGTCATACGGATGATGCGTAAACGTTTCGGTTTTTGGGTTAAATTGATCCAGCCCCGTTTGAGTACTTATCCAAAGCCTGCCGGAGCGAGCCTCATGAACCCGCCCCATCTTACCCGGGCTCAAACTGTGAACATTGGCAGGATCATGACGGTAGGTCGTAAAACTGACGTGCTGGGGTTTGTCCGGGCTGATGGCGGTTAAATTCATGCGGTGAAGCCCCCGTTCACTGGAAACCCATATCGTCTTTCTCCGGTCGCTGTAAACAGCGGTGACAACGGGGGTTATCAACTTGCCATCCTGCTTTTCGGCCAGCAGACTCGCATAGTTAAATACAGAGAATGTGCCGCTTTTCCTGTCGAATCTTCGTAGTTCGTCCCGCCAGTTTGATACCCAGATATTTCCTTCCTGATCTTCGCCCATTGTATAAATGGTCCCCTCGCTCAGGGTGCGTGGGGTAGGGCCGTACCACGTAAATTTTTCGGTACGGGGGTCAAATTTGCTGAGTCCCTGACCGCCCATGCCCAGCCAGATATAGCCTTCTTTGTCTTCCATCAACTGGTATATGACATTACCTACCAGCGAGGTAGTATCGGCCGGTATTCGTTGGTAGGTGGTCATAGTATACCCATTGTATTTATTAAGCCCGTTGTCAGTGGCGAACCACAGATACCCGTGGCTGTCCTGAAGGATTGCATGAACAATGGGGTTTGACAGGCCCTGATTGATCGTTAAATGTTCGAAGCGAAGGGGAGGGGATTGAGCATTGCTCCCTGAGGCCAGAAGGAACGCAGCGAATAGAGTAACAAGCCACTTCATGAGTCTGGTTAACGAGTACAGATTAAGATCCCTCATGTGCTGGCTCCTGCGCAATTTGTGTGGCTCACTTCAAATAGTTGTAGGCTATGTATTTCTATAGCGAACATATTCATTACTAAAGATGAAATACTTCAAGGGTCCACCCAAAGGCAGCTAATATTGACTACAAGCCAGCCTCAGACGTCGCGTGAATACAATGCTCCCGACGTTTCAAATATAGCCCTCTGTTTTTGGGTAATAATCCCCCCCAGGGGGGATTGTCCGGGTCGGTCAACTGCCTGAATTTTGTTGCGTTCAATCTGGGAGTTAGTTTAAACCCGGTGAGAACACTGCTTCTATTCACACCTCTATTACTCCCCTGTACAATGAAGATTCATACGCTTATAACCCCTGTCAGACGCATTCCATGATCAGCCTGACTGCCTGAAGGGGGCCGGCAATCAGGCTGATTATTCCAACTCAAAATCATGGACACGCCTTCAAGATGTAAGGGAAGCAGGTCAATTTAATGCCTGCTTGCCGGCCTGTAAACAGCGCTTCCAGAATCAGCCGCAAGCGTTGCTCGGCTTAGACTAAACCACTGGATACCCGTGTGGGCTAAACCAGTGGATACCCGTGCCTGCAAGCCCTGATTATCCTCCTGTAAGACCCCTCTACTGGATGTAAATCCAGGTAGTCCGAACAATCGCGCAAAACACAGTGTATGCCCGGATGTCAATTTGCGGGGTCAGAAAAGGGAAGTTTAGCGAAGGCTACTAGGAGTTTCAAATAGATGTAAACTCTGGCAACGGATAGGTTCAGCTTATGGTAAAATATGATTATCATAGGCAAACGTTAGCAGATGAGTAAGGCTTTTTACGTTAAACCGCTTGTACAGAGGTAAAATCCGCTTTTCAACCGCAGACTGGGAGATAGTAAGGTGAGATGCGATTTGTTTAAATGCCAATCCTTTTGCGACTAGGACCAGAGCTTCTTTCTCTTTCTCCGATATAGCAAAATGCCGAAAGATATCTTTACTTAATTCATCTTCAAATTTTGATATGTCTGGTCCATACAAGGCATAGCGCATAATACTACCCAGATTTATACTATGGTTTATTTGGTTACGACCAATCATTTCGGTTACACGTCCGTTCTCTGATCTGAATATACCCACTTTCACAATTAGGGGTATAAGCTTACCGCTTTTATGAATTTTTTTTAACTCAAGTTGAAAACTATACTGCTCAAGGTTCTCGGATTGAGCAAAAATATACTTCAGGGCTTTATCATTCATCTCGCTCGAGAAAAGAGCGTAGTCAGGAGCGGTACTATTCACAATGGTGAGCAAATTTATTTCATCGTCTGGATAACCCAGGATTTCCTCCCAGCCATCGGCATAAAGCATCCTTTTTTCTTTGAACGAATAGATGTAAACCGCTTCATCGGGGAATCGCGGAATAGTACGTTTAAAATAGACTGCTTCCTCGCTGTTTAAATCAGCCGTCCCAGCACCAATGACCGAGTTCGTATAGTCGCCTGGCAGGCCCATGATATAGTTTTAAGTCAGTTTGAACTAAAGGATTTTAACCTGTGATATTACGCAGTTGACAAAACCTTTACAAGGTAATACTTTTGTTATCAGGAAATTATGGGACGTAAGTCTTTTCCTGATCATCCGGTTTTGCTGATTGTAACTGGCTTAGTTGGCAATAACGCGACTAACGATTGGGATAGTGATAGTTTGGTTTGGGTAAGAGCTAAGCCCTAAGCAAGCAACATCAGCGGTACTGCCGACTCAACCTGTTATTCCACCCTCAGTAAAAATCGACTATCGTTTGTACTTCATCCACTACCTGTTTTTGTGCAAGCCATAAACAAATTACAACTGTATGCCTGCTAACGTGGCTAGGCCTGAGTTATAAACCCGGCGATTTGTCGAAAGGGGACGGAGAATTGTATTACGCCCGGCTTTTCGGTTTGATTGCTACTCCGGACGATCAATGGACGTGTTCATTAAGTAATAGCCAGCAAAATTTTTGGTTGGTCGGAGAGAGTAAGGGGCTGTTTTTGCATAGCCCAACAATAGCAAGCCACTTAGATTATAGTATAGTAAATTACGTGGCTTACGTGTTTTCTTGAGCACCAGATTTTGCTAAGTGTGATTGGATTGTATCGCAGATGGCTATTACGAATGAGTGGGGCTTTGTAAACTGACAGGAGTAGACACTTAAGAGCGGTATGCTCGTTTTTTCGGGCTTCAAGAAGGGTGTTGACCCCAGCGGGAAAGGCGTAACCCAGATACTGGGTAGCGATAAGTTCGTGCAAAAGCGCGTACGGGCCAATCCTTGACTTCCAGAGTTTGTTTAAAATCTTATATATTCATATCCATAGTCAAAATTTATCTGTACGTAGTTGGTGGTTTCTACTATAATGATTATACCTAAAAGCCATGAATGTTATAAGGATAGTGTTATTGCTGATTGCTAGCGGGTTCTCCGTAGTGGCTCAACCAGTGGTACATCCTGTTCCCGATAAACTGGTTGAACTTGGTCCGAACGCGTACATACTGGAAGACCCTTCCCTACAACTAACATTTGCTCAAGTAACGGCTATGCCCGATTCGGCTTTCCGGCTCAGCCAACAGCGTAAACTCAATTTTGGGCATACCACCTCACGTATCTGGCTGAAGTTTCATTTGGATAATACGCTTCCTGACTCGCTCTTTCTGCTGTTTATGACCCAGGATGCTGACTATGTTGACCTCTATGTGATTAGTGAAACGGGTGTTACTTCGGAATACCACTCGGGAGGATTACAACCGTTTAAAAATCGCTATTTCCTGACAAATACGGTTGTGTTGCCACTTGGACAGAGGCCCAAAACCTTTTTTTTGGCCCTCCGTGACGATAATATCCTTCACTTCTCCGTGTTGCTTGCTCCCATTCGACCTATTGTGAATCAAATTCAAAAAGAATCGCTTTTTAACGGGGCCGTTTTGGGATTGATGCTGGTGATGGTACTTATCAACCTATTTATTTATGGTCTTGTCCGCGACCGGGTTTATCTGTTGTATGCCTTATATGTGAGCTTGTCGTGTCTCACGTTTATGTCGTTTGAAGGTTTGTTGTACGACTTACTCTGGCGCAATATGCCTTCCCTAAACAACGGGCGGCTGTTTTTACTGATTACGGCACTGGCCTTTATCGCGGCTATCTGGTTCTCCATGAATTTTCTGCGTACCCGCGATTTTTTGCCCGGCTTTTACCGGTATTTTATGGGTTTATTAAGTTTGGTTGCGCTTACCACCCTATTGCGTCTGCTTGATGTACCAGGCTTGGAACGAATCTTTTATGGGCTAACGCTATTGGGTTTTGTATCGCTGCTGGCCCTGGGATTACAGACCTACCGACGGGGGTATCGACCCGCCCGCTACTATCTGCTCGCCTGGAGTTTTTACATAGCCGGTACAATGACCAGTGTCCTGGCGCTTCTCGATGTCATCTCGTTTTCTGCCATTTGGGTTATCTACGGTTACCAGATTGGGGCTTCGCTTGAGGCTGCTTTGCTCACGTTGGCCCTGGCCGACAGGTTGCAAACTTACCAGACCGATTATCAGGCTGCCCAGCAATTGTCGCTTCAGCGCACCGCCGAAAACGAGCAACTTCTGACCCGAAATAATAAATTACTGGAAGAAAAACTACACTATGAAAACCGGCAGGAGCCTTTATCCGAAGACATGCGTAGTCTGTTACGTACTATGAAAGAAGACCGGGACCGGATTCGTAAAATTGCCATCCCCACGCTGGATGGTATGCTACTTTTTCCGGTGGGCGATATTACCTGGCTCGAAGCTGCCGGAAGTTACACAACCATCCATTTCTCGAACCAGAAAACGGTACTGGCCTCGCGTGGACTGGCGGAATTTGAACACCTGTGCTCCGAAGGGGAAGCCTTTTTTCGGACGCATAAATCAAATATTGTTAATCTGAATCATGTAGTCAAATACCTGCGGGGTGAAGGTGGGCAGGTTGTTCTTGATGATGGCAATACAGTCGATGTGTCCCGGCGTGCCAAACCTGACCTGATGAAGCGACTGGTGGGAGAGGAATAGAGCGAATACAGAAAACCGTATTCAAGCCCGGAAATAATTCCGGGCTTTTTCATGCCCATAATCCGTAAAATGCCTCCGTTGCTCAACCAAATGCCTCCGTTGTTCAACTGACAATGGCCTTCAGGCATTGTCAAGCCTAATTTTGATTCGTCCTCTTAACCACGGGAATGGATCTACTTCCAGATTGGCTGCGGTTACCAGTACGTTTAATTTGTCAGCTTTAGACCCTTAGAATCAACTTTACCATGATGAAATTGCTAGCCCTCGTATTTCTGTTGCTTTTATCCGGCTGCACCAAATCTATCTACCGCGTAGCGTCTGTCCAATCCGAACAGGTTAAGTCACTGGCAACGGATTATGTTTATGAGGATAAAGACCTTCGGGTCGTGTATAACCTCTGGGAACTAGGCGGGCGAATGCGCTTTTTACTATTCAACAAAACCGATAAACCGATCTATATCGACTGGATGAAAAGTGCTTTGGTACGCAACAGTGTCAAAACGCTCTACAGCCAGCTTCCTCCCCTTGCCAAACGATCTAATACCGACACCGTTCGGTATACCTACCAGACCATGCGGGCGGAACCGTACCGAACAACGGCACGGGCTAATCCGCTCACCGAAATTCCGTCGCAGACCTACGTTGCCATCGCCGACTTTCCCATAAACCAGGTGGTGCTGAATGCAAAAGCCCAAAAAAAGATATTTACCTACACAAAGGAAAACTCTCCGCTTCGGCTCAGCCAGCAGTTAGCCTATTCGTTCGATAAAATACTGATTAACACCCGTCTTATCGAGCACTCGTTTTGGGTGAATAAGATTCAGGTAGTTAGTTATGGCGAATTAATGAAAGTATACGGGTCACTGAAGACGGGCCAGCCCAATGCCCTATATGTCGTTGAAAAACGCCCGGCTCCTGCCCAGACTGCTATCCTGGCTGTTGGTATCGTAGCTGGAACAACGGGAGCTGTTCTTATTGTGTTAGAGAACATGCTGAGCGGCTTCACATTAAGCTTTTAATCACAGAATGGCATTGCGGTAAGTGTGAGCAAAACGAACAATGTAAATTGTTTTGGGACGCCCCGTTGATGGGATAATTGATGTCGATACGCTCAGGTTAGTGAGTAGTGATACGCTTTGCCCCGTAGAAGGCTGTATTTCCCAGCGAACCCTCCGATTAAGCTGATAATAGTTTAACACAAACGTATGACCACCATGAAAACTCAACTCTTATCCCCGCTACTGATCCGCCGGGCCTTGCTTGTCCACAATGGACGTGAAATCCGGATCATTACGTTTGTGTTTGGCCGCTTTGTGCTGATCCTGAAAACGGTTCGCCCCGCTCATCGCTGATTGATATTGTACCTGTCAGACCATTCTATTCCCTTAGCCATGAGAACGTTAATAGGGTTATCGGTCATTACAGGGATATGGGTAATTCCTAACAATTT
>CAWGWS010000003.1:0-261325 GCA_963826425.1 uncultured Cytophagales bacterium
GATAGGTGTTACCGCTGTACAGCCTAGGAGATTGGTCGTTGTCAGAGACTAGCGTGTTCACCCCTACACTGATAGAGGTAGGACCTGATAGCACGTTGGTCACCCCGGGTAGACCCGTCAGCGGCTCAGCGAAGGCACGCTGCTTACTGAAGCACACTTACCGTAGCACCGGCGCAGAGAGCTCAGTGAGATCGGTGCTACGCTGGGCAGGGCCACACCCGTCACGCTGATAGGCGTTACCGCTGTACAGCCTAAGAGGTTGGTCGTTGTCAGAGACAGCGTGTTCACACCCACGCTGATAGAGGTAGGACCGCTCAGCACGTTGGTCACCCCGGGCAGACCCGTCAGCAGGCTTAGCGAAGGCACGCTGCTTACTAAGGAAGCAACACTTACCGTAGCACCGGCGCACAGAGCTCAGTGAGATCGGTGCTACGCTAGGCAGGGCCACGCCCGTCACACTGATAGGCGTCACCGCTGTGCAGCCTAAGAGGTTAGTCGTTGTCAGGCTTAGCGTGTTCACCCCTACGCTGATAGAGGTAGGACCGCTCAGCACGTTGGTCACCCCGGGCAGACCCGTCAGGGCCGTCAGAGCAGGCACAGCCGTGGTCAGTGTACCCAGGCTTACCGTAGCACCCGCACACAGAGCAGTGAGATCGGTGCTACGCTGGCAGGGCCACACCCGTCACACTGATAGGCGTCACCGCTGTACAGCCTAAGAGGTTGGTCGTCGTCAGAGACTAGGGTGTTCACCCCTACGCTGATGGAGGTAGGACCTGATAGCACGTTGGTCACCCCGGGTAGACCCGTCAGCAGGCTTAGGGAAGGCACGCTGCTTACTAAGGAAGCAACACTTACCGTGGCACCAGCGCACAGAGCTAAGTGAGATCGGTGCTACGATGGCAGGGCCACACCCGTCACGCTGATAGGCGTTACCGCTGTACAGCCTAAGAGGTTGGTCGTTGTCAGAGCTTAGGGTGTTCACCCCTACGCTGATGGAGGTAGGACCGCTCAGCACGTTGGTCACCCCGGGTAGACCCGTCAGCGGCTCAGGGAGGCACGCTGCTTACTAGGAAGCCACACTGACCGTAGCACCAGCGCAGAGAGCTAGATGAGATCGGTGCTACGCTGGCAGGGCCACACCCGTCACACTGATAGGCGTTACCGCTGTACAGCCTAAGAGGTTAGTCGTTGTCAGAGCTTAGGGTGTTCACCCCTACACTGATGGAGGTAGGACCGCTCAGCACGTTGGTCACCCCGGGCAGACCCGTCAGCGGCTTAGCGAAGGCACGCTGCTTACTAAGGAAGCAACACTTACCGTAGCACCAGCGCACAGAGTCAGTGAGATCGGTGCTACGCTGGCAGGGCCACACCCGTCACACTGATAGGCGTCACCGCTGTACAGCCTAAGAGGTTGGTCGTTGTCAGAGACAGCGTGTTCACCCCTACACTGATGGAGGTAGGACCGCTCAGCACGTTGGTCACCCCGGGTAGACCCGTCAGCAGGCTCAGGGAAGGCACGCTGCTTACTAAGGAAGCAACACTACCGTAGCACCAGCGCAGAGAGCTCAGTGAGATCGGTGCTACGATGGCAGGGCCACACCCGTCACGCTGATGGGCGTTACCGCTGTACAGCCTAAGAGGTTGGTCGTTGTCAGGCTTAAGCGTGTTCACCCCTACGCTGATGGAGGTAGGACCGCTCAGCACGTTGGTCACCCCGGGCAGACCCGTCAGCAGGCTCAGGGAAGGCACGCTGCTTACTAAGGAAGCAACACTTACCGTGGCACCAGCGCAGAGAGAAAGTGAGATCGGTGCTACTGCTGGCAGGGCCACACCCGTCACACTGATAGGCGTCACCGCTGTACAGCCTAAGAGGTTGGTCGTTGTCAGAGACAGCGTGTTCACCCCTACGCTGATGGAGGTAGGACCGCTCAGCACGTTGGTCACCCCGGGCAGACCCGTCAGCAGGCTTAGCGAAGGCACGCTGCTTACTAAGGAAGCAACACTTACCGTGGCACCAGCGCACAGAGCTAAGTGAGATCGGTGCTACGCTGGCAGGGCCACACCCGTCACACTGATGGGCGTTACCGCTGTACAGCCTAAGAGATTGGTCGTTGTCAGAGCTAGGGTGTTCACCCCTACGCTGATGGAGGTAGGACCGCTCAGCACGTTGGTCACCCCGGGCAGACCCGTCAGCAGGCTCAAGCGAAGGCACGCTGCTTACTAAGGAAGCAACACTTACCGTGGCACCGGCGCACAGAGCTCAGTGAGATCGGTGCCACGCTAGGCAGGGCCACACCCGTCACACTGATAGGCGTCACCGCTGTGCAGCCTAAGAGATTGGTCGTTGTCAGAGCTTAGGGTGTTCACCCCTACGCTGATGGAGGTAGGACCGCTAGCACGTTGGTCACCCCGGGTAGACCCGTCAGGGCGTCAGGGCAGGCACGCTGCTGATAAGTGTACCCAGACTTACCGTAGCACCAGCGCACAGAGCTCAGTGAGATCGGTGCTACTGATGGCAGGGCCACACCCGTCACACTGATAGGCGTTACCGCTGTACAGCCTAAGAGGTTGGTCGTTGTCAGAGCTACAGCGTGTTCACCCCTACACTGATGGAGGTAGGACCTGCTAGCACGTTGGTCACCCCGGGTAGACCCGTCAGCAGGCTCAGCGAAGGCACGCTGCTTACTAAGGAAGCAACACTTACCGTGGCACCGGCGCACAGAGTCAGTGAGATCGGTGCTACGCTGGCAGGGCCACACCCGTCACACTGATGGGCGTTACCGCTGTACAGCCTAGGAGGTTGGTCGTTGTCAGAGCTCAGGCGTGTTCACCCCTACGCTGATGGAGGTAGGACCGCTCAGCACGTTGGTCACCCCGGGTAGACCCGTCAGGGCCGTCAGGGCAGGTACAGCCGTGGTGAGTGTACCCAGGCTGACGGTAGCACCGGCACACAGAGCTCAGTGAATCGGTGCTACGCTGGGCAGGGCCACACCCGTCACACTGATAGGCGTCACGGCTGTACAGCCTAAGAGGTTGGTCGTTGTCAGAGCTCAAGCGTGTTCACCCCTACACTGATGGAGGTAGGACCGCTCAGCACGTTGGTCACCCCGGGCAGACCCGTCAGCAGGCTCAGCGAAGGCACGCTGCTTACTAAGGAAGCAACACTTACCGTGGCACCGGCGCACAGAGACAGTGAGATCGGTGCTACTGATGGCAGGGCCACACCCGTCACGCTGATAGGCGTCACCGCTGTACAGCCTAAGAGGTTGGTCGTTGTCAGAGACAGCGTGTTCACACCCACGCTGATAGAGGTAGGACCGCTCAGCACGTTGGTCACTCCGGGTAGACCCGTCAGCAGGCTAGGGAAGGTACGCTGCTTACTAAGGAAGCAACACTCACCGTAGCACCAGCGCACAGAGCTCAGTGAGATCGGTGCTACGCTGGCAGGGCCACACCCGTCACACTGATAGGCGTTACCGCTGTACAGCCTAAGAGATTGGTCGTTGTCAGGCTTAGGGTGTTCACCCCTACACTGATGGAGGTAGGACCGCTCAGCACGTTGGTCACCCCGGGTAGACCCGTCAGCGGCTTAGGGAAGGCACGCTGCTTACTAAGGAAGCAACACTTACCGTAGCACCAGCGCACAGAGCTCAGTGAGATCGGTGCTACGCTGGCAGGGCCACACCCGTCACACTGATAGGCGTTACCGCTGTACAGCCTAAGAGATTGGTCGTTGTCAGAGCTCAGGCGTGTTCACACCCTACGCTGATGGAGGTAGGACCGCTCAGCACGTTGGTCACCCCGGGTAGACCCGTCAGCGGCCGTCAGGGCAGGCACAGCTGCTAGTGAGTGTACCCAGGCTGACGGTAGCACCAGCGCACAGAGCTCAGTGAGATCGGTGCTACGCTGGCAGGGCCACACCCGTCACGCTGATAGGCGTTACCGCTGTACAGCCTAAGAGATTGGTCGTTGTCAGAGCACAGCGTGTTCACCCCTACACTGATAGAGGTAGGACCGCTCAGCACGTTGGTCACCCCGGGTAGACCCGTCAGGGCTGTCAGGGCGGGCACAGCCGCTGGTGAGTGTACCCAGGCTGACGGTAGCACCAGCGCACAGGCTCAGAGAGATCGGTGCTACTGATGGCAGGGCCACACCCGTCACGCTGATGGGCGTTACCGCTGTACAGCCTAGGAGGTTGGTCGTTGTCAGAGACAGCGTGTTCACACCTACGCTGATAGAGGTAGGACCGCTCAGCACGTTAGTCACCCCGGGTAGACCCGTCAGGGCCGTCAGGGCAGGCACAGCCGTGGTGAGTGTACCCAGGCTGACGGTAGCACCAGCGCACAGGCTCAGATGAGATCGGTGCTACTGATGGCAGGGCCACACCCGTCACGCTGATAGGCGTCACCGCTGTACAGCCTAAGAGGTTGGTCGTTGTCAGAGACAGCGTGTTCACCCCTACGCTGATGGAGGTAGGACCGCTCAGCACGTTGGTCACCCCGGGTAGACCCGTCAGCGGCCGTCAGGGCAGGCACAGCCGTGGTGAGTGTACCCAGGCTGACGGTAGCACCGGCGCAGAGGCTCAGCGAGATCGGTGCTACTGCTGGCAGGGCCACACCCGTCACACTGATGGGCGTCACCGCTGTACAGCCTAGGAGGTTGGTCGTTGTCAGGCTTAGGGTGTTCACCCCTACGCTGATGGAGGTAGGACCGCTCAGCACGTTGGTCACCCCGGGCAGACCCGTCAGCAGGCTCAGGGAAGGCACGCTGCTTACTAAGGAAGCAACACTTACCGTGGCACCGGCGCACAGGCTCAGAGAGATCGGAGCTACTGATGGCAGGGCCACACCCGTCACACTGATAGGCGTTACCGCTGTACAGCCTAGGAGGTTGGTCGTTGTCAGAGACTAGCGTGTTCACCCCTACACTGATGGAGGTAGGACCGCTCAGCACGTTGGTCACCCCGGGTAGACCCGTCAGCGGCCGTCAGGGCAGGCACAGCCGTGGTGAGTGTACCCAGGCTGACCGTAGCACCAGCACACAGAGACAGTGAGATCGGTGCTACTGATGGCAGGGCCACACCCGTCACACTGATAGGCGTTACCGCTGTACAGCCTAGGAGATTGGTCGTTGTCAGAGCTCAGCGTGTTCACACCTACGCTGATAGAGGTAGGACCGCTCAGCACGTTGGTCACCCCGGGTAGACCCGTCAGCAGGCTCAGCGAAGGCACGCTGCTTACTAAGGAAGCAACACTCACCGTGGCACCAGCGCAGAGAGCTCAGAGAGATCGGTGCTACGCTGGGCAGGGCCACACCCGTCACACTGATAGGCGTCACCGCTGTACAGCCTAAGAGATTGGTCGTTGTCAGAGCACAGCGTGTTCACCCCTACACTGATGGAGGTAGGACCGCTCAGCACGTTGGTCACCCCGGGTAGACCCGTCAGGCCGTCAGGGCAGGCACAGCCGTGGTGAGTGTACCCAGGCTGACGGTAGCACCAGCACACAGAGCTCAGCGAGATCGGTGCTACTGATGGCAGGGCCACACCCGTCACACTGATGGGCGTTACCGCACTACAGCCTAGGAGGTTGGTCGTTACAGAGCTCAGGCGTGTTCACACCTACACTGATAGAGGTAGGACCGCTCAGCACGTTGGTCACCCCGGGTAGACCCGTCAGCGGCGTCAGGGCAGGTACAGCCGCTGGTGAGTGTACCCAGGCTGACGGTAGCACCAGCGCACAGGCTCAGATGCTAATCGGTGCTACTGATGGCAGGGCCACACCCGTCACGCTGATGGGCGTCACCGCTGTACAGCCTAGGAGGTTGGTCGTTGTCAGAGACAGCGTGTTCACCCCTACACTGATGGAGGTAGGACCGCTCAGCACGTTGGTCACCCCGGGTAGACCCGTCAGGGCCGTCAGGGCAGGCACAGCCGTGGTGAGTGTACCCAGGCTGACGGTAGCACCGGCACACAGGCTCAGATGAGATCGGTGCTACTGATGGCAGGGCCACACCCGTCACGCTGATGGGCGTTACCGCTGTACAGCCTAGGAGATTGGTCGTTGTCAGAGACTTAGGGTGTTCACCCCTACGCTGATAGAGGTAGGACCGCTCAGCACATTGGTCACCCCGGGCAGACCCGTCAGCAGGCTTAGCGAAGGCACGCTGCTTACTAAGGAAGCAACACTCACCGTGGCACCAGCGCACAGGCTCAGAGAGATCGGAGCTACGCTGGCAGGGCCACACCCGTCACACTGATAGGCGTTACCGCTGTGCAGCCTAAGAGATTGGTCGTTGTCAGAGACAGCGTGTTCACCCCTACACTGATGGAGGTAGGACCGCTCAGCACGTTGGTCACCCCGGGTAGACCCGTCAGCGGCCGTCAGGGCAGGTACAGCCGTGGTGAGTGTACCCAGGCTACCGTAGCACCAGCGCACAGGCTCAGAGAATCGGAGCTACTGATGGCAGGGCCACACCCGTCACACTGATGGGCGTTACCGCTGTACAGCCTAGGAGGTTGGTCGTTGTCAGAGTCAGGCGTGTTCACACCCTACGCTGATAGAGGTAGGACCGCTCAGCACGTTGGTCACCCCGGGTAGACCCGTCAGGGCCGTCAGGGCGGGTACAGCCGTGGTGAGTGTACCCAGGCTGACGGTAGCACCGGCACACAGGCAGAGCGAATCGGTGCCACGCTGGGCAGGGCCACACCCGTCACACTGATGGGCGTCACCGCTGTACAGCCTAGGAGGTTAGTCGTTGTCAGAGCTACAGCGTGTTCACCCCTACACTGATAGAGGTAGGACCGCTCAGCACGTTGGTCACCCCGGGCAGACCCGTCAGCGGCTTAGCGAAGGCACGCTGCTTACTAAGGAAGCAACACTCACCGTGGCACCGGCGCAGAGAGTCAGTGAGATCGGTGCTACTGATGGCAGGGCCACACCCGTCACACTGATGGGCGTTACCGCTGTACAGCCTAGGAGATTGGTCGTTGTCAGAGACAGCGTGTTCACCCCTACACTGATGGAGGTAGGACCGCTCAGCACGTTGGTCACCCCGGGTAGACCCGTCAGGGCTGTCAGGGCAGGCACGCCGTGGTAAGGAACCCAGGCTAACGGTAGCACCGGCGCAGAGAGACAGATGAATCGGTGCTACTGATGGCAGGGCCACACCCGTCACGCTGATAGGCGTCACCGCTGTACAGCCTAAGAGGTTGGTCGTTGTCAGGACAGCGTGTTCACCCCTACACTGATGGAGGTAGGACCGCTCAGCACGTTGGTCACCCCGGGTAGACCCGTTAGCGCCGTCAGGGCAGGGACTGCCGTGGTGAGCGTACCCAGGCTCACGGTAGCCCCCGCGCATAGGCTGATGCTAACCGGTGCTACTGATGGCAGGGCTACACCCGTCACACTGATGGGTGTTACCGCGCTACAGCCTAAAGCGTTAGTGGTGATCAGGCTCAGGCTATTGATGCCCGCTGTTACCGTGGTAGGTCCTGTCAAGACGTTGGTGAAGCCTACCGGACCCGTCAGGGCCGTTAGCGCTGGAGCGATACTGGTCAGAGCTGGAATGGTTACCGACGCACCTACACACAGCGAGAGAGCAATGGGCGCTACGCTTGGCAGGGCCACGCCCGTCACACTGATGGTGGTGGTCGCGCTGCAGCCCAGGGGGTTCGTGCTCACTACATTGAAAGTGTTGACCCCCGCCGTTATTGCAACAGGACCCGTTAAGGCAGCAACCGTTGTTGAAGTGCCTGGTCGGAAAACATTGGTCAGGCCCGTCAAAGCGGATAAAGAACCGCCCGTACCCGTCAGCGCTGATAAGTCCACGCTGGTACCAGCACACAGGGAGATGTTAATGGGTGCGATTACCGGTGGCTGATTAACCGTTACCGTTGCCGGGCAACTGTTAATAATCGTGGCGGGAAGTAGACCAACGCCAGGTATCGTTATCGAAGCGACAAAGGTGGTAGTCGCAGTCGGGCTGAACACGCCTGAAGTACCCGGATTCAGTATGGTTCCCAATGGCCCCTGCGTACCGAATGTGACGAGACCGCCCGTTACTCCCCCCGTGCTTAACGTAACAGATTGACCGGCGCAGATGGCAGTTTGTGATGGCGTTAGGCTTAGTAAGGGTGTGGGGCTAACCGTAACCGAAACAATATCCGTAGTAACACAGGAAAGACTGTTTCTGGCCGTTACGGTGAATGTGTTGACTCCCGTAGGTAAGTTACTCGCCGTGATAGTGGTTGCGGTGGCGCTGCTTAACGAAACACCAGTCGGCGCACTCACGGTAAAGTTGCTACCAGCACTAACTTGCGTACTGAGTGTGACGGGTTGTCCGACGCAAACAGCATTACTACTGGCAGTCAGCGTTACCGATGGGGCAGGGTTAACCGTCACCGTCACCGTAGCGGTGGTGAAACAGAGTGGGCTGCTGCTTACCGTTACGGTGAACGTGCTGGCCCCAGTGGGTAGGCCGGTGGCGGTAGCTGTGGCTGTGGCAGCGTTTGTTATCGTAACCCCGGCCGGGCCCGTTACCGCGTATGTATAACTACCGGCAGGACTGACCAGCGTGGTGAGCGTGACAGCTTGCCCGGCGCAAACGGTGTTACTGACGGCACTGCCAATACCAGCAGTTAGCGTTGCCGCCAGGGGTGGGCAGGCAACGAAGGCCGCGTCGTAGGTGAAGTTGTTCTGACCAGCATCGCCCAGCGTGAAACTGATGATACCCATTGCGTTCGCATCCGTATCGATAGCGTCGGCGTTGGCACCGGTGGCCGAGTTAGGTTTGGCGCTCAGGGTTAAGGCACTGGCGCTGGCTGGAAAACTGAGCGAATAGCTGCCCCCGCTGGTTAGGGTCAGATTATACACAAACCCGGCAGTGTTAGTGCCGGTGGCGTTGGAGAAGTAATACTCACCCGTGCTATTGGTAGTAACGGTCTGACCGGTACCGAGACCGGGACCCCGGAGCGTAACCGTTACGCCTGCCAATGGGGCCTCGCCGGGATCTTGTATACCATTATTGTTAACGTCGTTCCAGACGCGGTTACCAATCATGATGGGAGCCGGAGCACAAAAGGCAACTAACTCACCTAACCCGTTCGCTTTACCAAAATCAAAGTCAGAGCTTCCGTCGCCATTGTAAATCCGGTACGACCGCGTCCATGAACCCGTTGTGTTATTGAGCCGGCGCATACCACCATCAAAGAAACCTTCCGCTGCATTATTAGGTACCGGGTCTAACACGATAGCAGCTACATCCGGGAACCCACCCAGTTGTAGCGACGTCCCTAACATGACCTCATCGTGGTTTTGTCCAAATCCCTGAGTCGTACTGATGGCTCCGGTCGTCGTCGTTGCCGTACCGGCTAAAACGGTGTAAGTACCCGGAGTAGCCGTTAAGTTATTGGGGGGGGTTGGCACAACGGTGTAGGTATTTATTGTACCCGGATCGGCCGCCAGTGGATAGGCATCGCCCTGGTAAAACTCAGCCCCCCCCGGTCCCTGACCGGTGTTCTGAATGGCCGTACCCGTGCCGTTGCTGCGGCCCGCGTTCTCCAGCGTCCAGCCGGTTTGGGGCGAACCGCTGGCACGCAGCAGATCACCCGCCGTACGGGCCTGAACCAGTGTCGTGACACCCGGTACATCTAATGTCTCGTTGCCAACAATGTCGCCTAAGCGATCGCGCAGCCCGATAATCAGGTTGCCGTTGTCGAAGGTGATGCCGCTAAACATGGGCATCGGATACACAACGCGATTGGGCTGGTTGTTGCTGATGTTGGTATAGCCGGCGGTCCACGCCCGCCAGTCGGCGGGACCGGTCGAAGCGGCCTTGCCACGGGGGTAGGTCAATGGAAAACGAAAAACAGGGGCGGCCGCGAAGGTTAGCGAAACCGGATCGGCCGTAAACACCAAAGCCTCCAGACTGGTCCGGAGACCGGTACTTTCGGCGGTGTTGATGATACCCACGTACACCCGACCCCGGTAGTACTCAACCGCAAACGGGCGCAAATCGCCACCGGCACCTATAAAGCCTGTAAAAGTGAGGGGAATAGACACACTGTTGATTACCGTGCCTGTTGCTGCATTGAGCGCGTAGAGCCTGCGGTCCTCCAGGTTCATTACGTACAGAACAGTTTCATCGTCGGAGAGGTCCATGCCCCCTAATGATGTTTTACCAACGGCGTTCCAGGCAACGTTGTCATTGTCACGGAGGTAGTCGGCGGTATTGTGAGCGTTGGTGGTTGCGTTAGGGACAGTGTAGGTAGCTTCGACTGCACCGGTGAGGGCATTAATGCGATAGATGGCACCGGGGCCACCCGGTCCAAAGCCGGTGTGTTTCTTGAAGAAAGCCGATGTAAATAGCTTCTGAGTCCGGCGGGCATACGTCATGCCAAACGTAGTACCCACGTTCTGAGCCGTAACGGCCAGCGTATGCGAGCTGGGATCGTCGTATATTCCAGTAATTACAGTGCTATTGTTGTTGGGCGCTGTTGTGTTTGTGGTAATGGTGGAACTACCCGCGTCATACGGAAACGAAATTACAACCGGGTTGGTACTGCCCGTTCCGGCAACCTGACTACCAAATACATAGCAACTGGTTACCAGACTGGGATTCGTGAATCCGCAATACTCGCGGGCGTAAATGACACCGTAGTCGACACCTGTAGCCCCTCCATTAACAAACTGCACCGACGTAGCCGAGCTGGCGCCCCGAAAGCCGTCAAAATCAGCAGATTGCAGGTTGGTAAATTCTACCCGGTACGCATTGGTATTTCCCACTGTTAGCGCGTAGTTACCCAGCGTTGCCGCCACTGTACTGGTAGTCGTGGTAGCAACGGCGGTTCCGGCCGCGTTATACGCAGTGACGGTTACGCCACCCACACCAGTTTCGCTAAACGTGGGGGTAATCTCTCTTTGGCCATTGCTGTTAAAGTCCCGGAAGACCGTACCGCTAATGGTTTGCGCCTGTGCCGTTTCAGTAACTAATAGTAAAAGTAAACCCGTAAGAAACAGGCCCAAAAGCAAGACCAACGGAGGGGATTGTTGCCCAGGAGTGATAAAATCGGTACGGCCTGATTGTCTGAGCGAGAAGATATGTTTCATATTCAGTCGAAATGTTACCCGTTCGACCTGTTACGAAAAGTATGCCAATGAATTAGTTTCGCTGTGACTCTAGCCCAGAAAGCAGCCGTTATCCTTAAGAATCAACTTAAATAATGTGAAAATCAAGCAGTTATCAAAAATCTATTCTAAAACTTAGTAAACGCTTAAACGCGCTCCTCAACAAACGTTCTTCCGATTTTCTTTTTATCAAGTATAAAACAGGCATCAGGCATGTTTTTTGATAAACTATTTATTCAGGCAGTTTTTCAGAAAGCTAATACGCTGCTTTAGTGACTAAAAGGCTTGATTCCTTTTCTCCTGGGCCAGCTAATTTCCATATACTTTACTCGGTATCGAATTGAATCAGCGATATCACCCGGAAGCCAATCATCTGGTTCAGGGATCGGGTAGCTGCATGGTCAGGCCTGGCGACCGCCGTTGGTCCGTTAAGCTGTGGTGCCGCCACAGCTTGAGCCAGCTCCGGCAGTGCAGCCATAACAGTGCTCGTTAACCACAATAGACCGCTGCGCCAGCAAACCGGCGTCAAAATCGCGGACGTGCCGCACGGCACTGGCCACGTTCAGGTCGAGCATCTGATTAAAATCGCAGTCGTAAAGCTGACCATCCCAGCCAATGGAAATGGTGTTGCGGCACATGACGCCCGCTGCCGCCGTTGGGTTGAATGCGTTAACCAGTTTCTCCATGTAGCCCTCGTAGTTTCCCGACCGAACCAGGTAGTCGAGGTAGCGGCTGACGGGGATGTTGGTGATGGCGAACAGGCTGTTGAAGACGAGGCCGAACTCATCGAACAGCACCCGCTTGAACTGGCGCTCCAGCCCCACCTGCAAACCGGGCAGAAAGGCGCCCGCCGGGTTATACACCAGGTTGAGAACCAGGCCCGAATCGGGTTGGCCATAGCCCACGGCGTTCAGCATAGTCAATGCCCTGATCGAGTCGGTGAAAACGCCCTTGCCGCGCTGCCGGTCGGTTTTGTCGGCGTTGTAAAACGGCAGTGAACTGACCACCTCAACCTGGTTGGCGCGGTAAAACTCGGGCAGGTCGTGGTATTTGGGATTCGCCACGATGATGGTCAGGTTGCAGCGAACAATGACGTGCCGCCCCAACTTTTTGATTTCCTGCACAAACCACCGAAAGTCAGGATTCATCTCGGGCGCACCGCCCGTCAGATCAACGGTCTGAATGGTGGTACGGCCCAGCGCGTCAAGGCATTCCTGCATCGTTTCGCGGGTCATGATTTCTTTGCGGTCCGGCCCGGCATCCACGTGGCAGTGCTGGCAAACCTGGTTGCACATCTTTCCCACGTTAACCTGAAATACCGCCGTGGGGGTGGGCCGCAGCGGAAACAAACCCGCCGTGGCCATCTGCTCCCGGAAAGCAGGTGCAGACCGGGTTGTGCCCCTTTCCTGCTCCAGAAAATCGAGCTGGGCGGCTGCAGAAGACAGCCGGTGACCACTGGCTTTAAGACTTTTCATCGGCGGTAGTTACATGGATACTTTTTTAACCTGGTTCATCATCTGGACGCTGTGCACCAGCGACGAGCCGCCCCGGATGGCAGCCGCCACATGAACGGCCTCCATCATCTGTTCTTCGGTGCAGCCTTTTTCGAGGGTGTCGGTTGTGTACGCATCAATGCAGTAGGCGCACTGCACCGCATGGGCAACGGCCAGGGCAATAAGCGATTTTTCGCGGGCGGTTAGCGCCCCTTCGGCAAATACGGAGCCGTAATAGTCAAAGAATTTCTTGGCCAGTTCGGGCTGAAACTCGCCAATGGTTCCAAATTTTTTGAGGTCTTCGGGGTTATAGTAGGTTTCCATCCAGTCGTGTTTTTATAGGCCTGTTATAAGGCAACGTACGGTTTTTCAGGCTGTTTCGATTGACTTTGATGCGCGGCTGTGCAGGAAAAAGCTCACAGCGTCACGCCAAACCGCTCACCCAGCTCGTGCAGACTGGCCAGAACGGGTTCGGCTACGGGGATGCCGCTCACCAGCCGTTCGGCTTCCATGAGTCGTTCGGGGTCGCCGGGAATCAGGACGCGCTGCCCCGGCAGGGCCCGCGCCTGCCGGAACCGCTGAATCCAGATGTCCATGTTGTTTTTAAACGCGTCGGCGGGCCGGAACGCGTCGATGCGCATGGCTCCGAAAAAGTGACCCGTGCCCACACCCACACCTTCATTGGCCTCCATAAAGCCGGCCGTGGCAAAAGGCGGCACCCAGGGGCCGTAGTTCGCCCCCGACAGTACGCCCGAAAAAATATCGACGATCGCGCCCAGGCCGTAGCCTTTGTGGCTGCCGTGTTCGCGGTCGGTACCGAGGGGGAGCAGCGCCCCGCCGTTACGCACGGCGTTGGCGTCATTGGTAGGCTGGCCGTCGGCGTCCTGTGCCCAGCCGGTGGGAATGTCCTGTCCTTTGCGCTGCAAAATTTCAAGTTTTCCGTAGGCTACGGCGGTAGAGGCAAAATCGGCCAGAAACGTCGGTTCGGTAGCGGCCGGAATGGCGACGGCGATGGGATTGGTGCCGAGCATTTTTTCGAGCGCGAAGGTAGGGGCTACCAGCGGGGCCGCGTGGGTCATGGCCTGCCCAATCATGTCGTGTTCAGCAGCCAGCAGCGCGTGATAGCCCGCAATACCAAAGTGGTTGGAGTTACGCACCGCCACCCAGCCCGTGCCGGCCACGCGGGCTTTCTCGATGGCTACGCGCATGGCCCACGGCCCTACCACCAGCCCCAGACCCCGGTCACCATCGACAACGGCGGTGGAAGGACTTTCGTGCACTACCCGAATGGCTGGCTGCGGATTAATACGCTGTTTGTCGTACAGGCGGACATAGCCGGGCAGCCGGGCCACGCCGTGCGAATCGACGCCCCGCAGATCGGCAGAAACAAGGACGTCGGCGGCCAGGCGGGCGTCGGAATCAGAGCAGCCAATGGCCCTAAAAATCTGTTCGGTAAAGGCGCGGAGTTGTTGCTGGGGAATCATACCGGCAAAACTAAGCAGACCCGGGCATTTTGTTGGCCGTGCCAGGTTGATATCAGGTAGGTTTGCCTAGACATTCCTGCCGAATAGGCGTTACTTTGAAACTAATTTTCAGGTAGTTTCTGAAAAAAGTCATTCCTCAATACTCCCTATGCCCCATCTTCCTCGGCTGCGTTTACCCCTCTTTCTCATCCTGCTGTTTACCGGGGCCATCAGCGCACCGGCCCAGCCCCGCGATACGCTCACCACTGAACAACTGCTGCAACGGCGGGGTAGCCAGTACGCGGCTTTGCTGCGACCCTCGCATTACTTGGCCCTCGACGTGAACCATACCGTGGGTGGCTTTCACCGGTACCGGTTCTTCGTGGGCGACGAGATCAGCTTCCGGGCGCGGGGCGAACGCTACCGCGAGCAGCTATACGACGTAACCGACAGCACGTTCACCATTCTGCTGGCCAACGAAAGCATGAACCGCGACGAGCCGGTGACGTTCCGGGTGTCGGACGTGGACAAAATGACGATCAGCCGCCGGATTCCGTTCGTGACCATTGCCGGCCCCATTTTACCACTGGCGGGTGGCGTTTATCTGCTGGCCAGCGTCGTAAACAACCGGGCCCTGTCCAACGATATTCTACCCGTATCGGGCGGGCTGGCGCTGGCCGGAATTATTTTCAGCCGCCTGAGCAACCCGCACTTCCGCATCAACGCCAACCACCGGCTGCGCGTGTTGCGAACGTACTGAATGAGGGTGAATGAAGAACGCGACCCGGCCTCAGCCATTCATTCTTCATAATTCCCCGTTCGCTTACACTTTCTGGCCCTGATTTCGTTTCTATAAAAAAGAAAGACCAATCATGCGATTTCTCTATACAGTGGGGCTGTTCGCCCTTTTTTTCAGCGCGGTACTCTGGCCTACCATCAGCCAGGCTACACACGTGCGGGCGGGCGAGATCACGACCCGGCGTTTACCCGGCGCGTCGCTCACCTACGAGATTACCTTTACGGCCTATTACGATGAAGTGGATGGGGCGGCAGCCTCGCAGCAGGGCAATGATGTGACCATCTGCTTCGGCGACGGTAACTCGCGCCTGGTCACGCGCTTACCCCGCGTGTTCATCAATAACCGAACCTCGTCCATCAACGTCTACCGGACTACGTATACCTATCCGGGGCCCAACGTCTATACCGTCTCGGTAACGGTGCCTAACCGGAATGACAAGACCCTGAACCTGCGGCAACCCTCGCGCGACATCACGTTTTTCGTGTCGACCACCATCCAGATTGCTACCAATCTTAGGGCTCAACTCCACCCCGGTTATGCTCAACCCACCCCTCGACTCCGGGCGGGTAGGTCAGCGGTTTTGTCACAACCCGGCGGCTTTTGACGCCGACGGCGACAGTCTGGCGTATCGGCTGAGCATCCCCAAAGAATCGCTGGGGGGCGATGCGGGCTGTACGGGGCGTAATATTCAGGGCTACCAGGACCCCACCCGCTTCAGCGTATCGAGCGAAACGGGCGGGGCGGCTACCTTCACCATCAACCCCCGCACCGGCGAACTCTGCTGGGACTCACCCGGTCAGGAGGGGCAGTTTAACTTTGCCTTCATCGTGGAAGAATGGCGCGACGGCGTACTCATTGGCGAGATCACCCGCGACATGCAGATCATTGTGCTGGGCGGTCCCAATAAAAGGCCTAAAATAGACCCCCTCCCCGACCTGTGTATTGAAGCGGGGCAGCTCATTAACCAGCCCGTGCGGGCCACCGACCCCGACGGCAACCCCATTTATATTGAAGGCTTCGGGGGCGTGTTCAACGTGGGGCAGGATGGCACTCCCCTCACCGCCAGCGAACTGATTTCGCCGGCCTACGCCCAGGTGCTCAACGGCGGAACCCTGAGTCGCCCGCTGACCCAGCCCGGTACGGCTACCTTCCGATGGCAAACCAACTGCAGTCATATCCGGCGCGGCCCCTACGACGTGACGTTTAAAGTGACCGACGTGCCCCCCAAAACCGGACGTCAGAACCTGTCGCTGGTTTCGTTCCAGACCCTGCGCATTCAGATTATAGGCCCATCCATCAAAAACCTGACCGCCCGCCCTACTGCCGTAGCCACGGGTCGGGCCATTCTGCTGAGCTGGTCGCCGTACAGTTGCATTCCACCCAACGGGGGCGAGATTATCATCTACCGTAAAGAAGGCTGCACCACCGTTGAGCCACCGGTCTGCACCCAGGGACTGCCCGCTAGTTTGGGCTACCGGGAAATTGCGCGCCTGCCCGCGGGCAGCACCAGCTTCACCGACACAACGTCGCTACGGCGGGGGGTGAGTTATTCGTATCGCACCGTGGTGGAGTACAAAGACCGCAACAACGAATTCATCAACGGGGGGCTGAGCGCAGCCTCGTTGCAGGCGTGTCTGGAGTTGCCTCTGCTGGTGCCGGTCATGACACAGGTAACGGTCGATTCTACCGCCGAGCAGCGCGGCCAGATTACCGTGCGCTGGAGCCGCCCCGTTGGGCTGCAACCCGGCGACCTGGGCGGCCCCTACCAGTACCGGCTCCAGCGGGCTACCGGGCTGGACGGAACGGCCTACGCCACCATAGCCACGGTTTCCACTGATCTGGGGATTAATGCCGACACGGTCTACGTAGACAAAGGCAGCTCGGCGTCGGCGCTCAACACCGTAGCCAATGCCTACCGGTACCGGGTCGAGTTTTATTACACCAACACCAGCGGGGTACTTACCCGGCTGGACGCGGCTGAACCGGCCGCCAGTGTCCGGTTGAGCACGACACCCGCCAACCGGCAGATTACCCTGACCTGGCAGACCAACACGCCCTGGAGTAACGACAACCAGACGCACCGGGTATTCCGCAGCCGCAGAGGACCGAACGGACCGTTTGAACTGGTGGCCGATGTGCCGGTTCGGGGACCGGACACGTATACCTTCGTAGACCGGGGCCTGCTGGCGGGCAGTACAACGGTCATTCCCCTGTCTGCCGACACCAGCTACTGTTACCGGGTGCTGACGCGGGGGCGGTATGCCGATGCCCGGCTGACTAAGTTTGGTCTGATCGAAAACTTCAGCCAGATCCTGTGCGCTACGCCCATTGACACCACCCGGCCCTGCGCACCCCGGCTGGGACTGGACAGCCTGAACTGCGCCAGCCTGACCCCCGAGAGTTTCTGCAATCAGACTACGTTTACCAATAAACTGCGCTGGCAGCCCACCCTTGGCCCCACCTGCGACCCGAACATTGCCAGCTACAATATCTATTACGCCCGGTACGCGCAGGATACGCTGAGCCGCCTGACGAGTGTGCAGGCTCCCATGACCACCTTCGATCATGCCAGCCTGACCACGGTGGCGGGTTGCTACTACGTCACGGCGGTGAGTAAACGGGGGCTGGAGAGTCAGCCTTCTAACAAGGTCTGCAACGATGCCTGCCCGGCGCTGGTGCTGCCCAATGTGTTTACGCCCAATGGCGATGGCCGCAACGATACCTTTGAGCCGATGCGCTGCCCGCGTTTTGTGCAGGCCATCGAATTCGTTGTGTATAACCGCTGGGGGGCCAAGGTGTACGAAACCATTGGCCAGACCCTGAGCTGGGACGGCAAAACCAGCGACGGGACCGAGCTGCCCAGTGGTTTGTACTACTACCAGGCCACCGTGCGCTATGCGCTGGTAGATCGCAATGCCCCGCCCCAGGTCATTAAAGGCTGGGTGCAGATCATCCGGGGCGGAGGAGCCTAAATCAATTGTGAATAAGCGAATGGGTGGATGAGTGAATAGGCTGACGCGGCAACTGCTTGCGTCAGCCTATTCACTCATCCACTCATCGCTCATTACAATTATTTCATATTGTGGTACACCACCTGCACGTCGTCGTCCTCTTCGATGCGTTCGATGAGTTTTTCCACGTCGGCCACTTCGTCTTCCGTTAACTCTTTGGTATCGTTCGGGATGCGTTCAAACTCGGCCTGATCAATGGCGATACCTTTCTCTTCCAGAAATTTCTGAATGGAGCCAAAGGCCGTAAACTCCCCATAAATAACGTACTGACTGGTCTCATCGTCGAGATCAACTTCGTCGCCCCCCGCGTCAATCAGTTCGAGTTCAAGTTCTTCCTGATCGAGCCCCTCGGCCGGAATCCGAAAAACCGATTTGCGGTCGAACATGAAATCGAGCATACCCTGCGTGCCCAGGCTACCACCCAGTTTGTTGAGGTAGCTGCGCACGTTGGCTACCGTGCGGTTGTGGTTGTCGGTAGCGGTTTCGATTACCAGCGCGATGCCGTGCGGGGCATAGGCTTCGTACACAATCTCTTTGTAGTCTTCCTGATCTTTGGAAGACGCCTTTTTGATGGCCCGCTCCACGTTTTCTTTGGGCATGTTGGCGGCTTTGGCGTTCTGGATAATGGCCCGTAGCCGCCCGTTGGAGTCGGGGTCGGGTCCACCGCCTTTCACGGCCATCACAATGTCTTTGCCGATACGGGTGAAGGTCTTGGCCATCTGCCCCCACCGTTTCATTTTCCGGGCTTTCCGGTATTCAAATGCGCGTCCCATTTTTTTTGTTTCTAAAGGATTCAAGGGCGGAGCCGGGAACAGAGAAGCAGATAGGGAGTACCGTGGTTACCCCGACGCGGCCCTTCCCGGCGCTGCGTTTAACTGAGTGCTGTAACAGATTCAAGTTCGACATGCATCATTGTCTGCACCAGATCGTCAAACGTTTCCCGCCGACGAATCAGGTACGGGCTACCGGCGTACACCAGCACTTCGGCGGGGCGTTCGCGGAGATTGTAGTTAGACGCCATGCTCATGCCATACGCGCCCGCGTTCTCGAACGAGAGCACGTCGCCGGGCCGAACTTCGGGCAGGGGCCGATCCGTAGCAAAGGTGTCCGTCTCGCAGATGTAGCCTACCACGTCGTAGAGTCGGGGCTCACCCGCGTGGTCTGAACCGGCAGGATTCGATACGTTCAGGATGGTGTGCCAGGCGTCGTACATCATGGGGCGGATGAGGTGGTTCAGGCCCGAATTGACCATGGCAAACGTGCGGGTCGGGTTTTCCTTCACCACGTTCACGTCCACCAGCAGATGCCCGCTTTCGCTCACGAGCAGCTTGCCCGGCTCGAAACAAAGTTGAATGTCACGCCCGTACCGCCCGCAGAACGCCTGAAAAGCCGCCGACACTTTTGCGCCCAGATCGGTCAGGTTCGTGGCGTAGTCCCCCTCGCGGTAGGCTACTTTGAAACCGCTGCCGAAGTCAATGAACTGCAGGTCGGGGTAATCTTCGGCCATGGCAAACAGCACGTCGGCAATGCGCAGAAACGTGTTGCTGTCTTTAAAGTCGGAACCGGTATGGACGTGCAGGCCCACCACCGGAATCCGGTACTGCGCCACTACGTCCCGGATTTTTTGCCGGTAGGCATTGGAGATGCCGAATTTCGAGTTTTCGTGGCCCGTCTGAATCTTGAACGAGCCGCCTTCGGCAATGCTGGGGTTAATGCGCAAAGCCACCGGATACTGACGGCCGTAGGTCTGACCAATCTGCTCCAGCAGGGCCAGACTGTCAACATTCAGCTGTAGACCCATGGCCAGTGCTTCCTGAATTTCAGACCAGGCGTTGCCGCTGGGGGTGTACATGACCTGCTTCGGCAAAAAGCCCGCCATCAGCGCCAGCCGCGCTTCATTGACCGACACTACCTCCACGTCAATACCCTGCATCTGCATCAGCTTCAGAATGCTGAGATTGGTCAGGGCTTTGGTCGCGTATTTTATTTTAAGATCGACCCCCGAGAAAGGCGGCCCGGAGCGCGTCGATTTTTTCGATAATTTTGTCAGCGTCGTACACGTACAACGGCAATCCAAAGTCAGCGGCAATAGTCAGCACGTCGACACCCTGAATCTGGTAACGGTTATTGATCAGTTGCATAATTCAAAAAAACAGACCGCAAAACTACTCGTTCTTTCGCCCATGTCCAAGATTCGTCTGTTGCTCCCGTTACTTGTTTTAGGCGGTGTTTTGCCAGTCTGGGGGCAGCTGGGCATTCCATATAGCCGAACGGAATGCCACGTTCTCGGCTCGCCGTACGCCCACCCGCACCACCCGGCCCGTGAGCCTGCAAACCGTAAAGCACGGCCCCGCCCCCGAACCCGCCCTGCCCGACTCCAGCACCAACCCCGTACCAGCCGCCGTTGCCGACCGCCCCCAGGACACGTTGCTCCGCCGACGAAAACTGCGGGTACGATTTCGGCCCTGAAACAACTATGACGATCCAAACCTTTCCTACCCACGCCGACCTGTCGCAGCACGCGGCTGAACAGCTGGCCAGCCTGATTACTCAAAAGCCTGATGCGCTCCTCTGCGTAGCCTCGGGCGACACACCCATCGAGACGTACCAACGCTTTGCCACAGCTTGTAGAGAACCCGTCTCAATTGACGTCAGCAGATGCCAGTTTGTGGGGCTCGACGAATGGGTTGGCTTCGGGCCCGACGATGCCGGAAGCTGTTCCTATTACGTCTTTCGCGATCTGTTTGTGCCGCTCGGCCTCCGGCCCGATCAAATCCATGTGTTCGATGCCAAAGCCGATGACTTACAGGCTGAATGCACCCGGATTGACGCCGTTATCGACCGGCATGGCGGGCTGGACCTGCTGCTGGTGGGCATGGGCATGAACGGCCACATTGCCCTCAACGAGCCGGGAACGCCGTTTACCAACGGCTGTCACGTGGTCGAACTGGCCGAAAGCACCAAAACCGTCGGGCAGAAATACTTTGCGCAGCCAACCGACCTCACGTACGGCATTACTCTGGGCCTGCGCCACCTGACGGCCGCCCACAGGGTAATGCTGATGGTGAGTGGTGCGAAGAAGGCCCCATCCTGCGCGATGCCCTCACCGGCCCCGTTACCGAACAGCTACCCGCCAGTATTGTCCAGACCTGCCCGCAGGTTCATGTCTGGGCAGACGCGGAGGCAGGATCGCTGGTAGAGGATTAGTTAAGTCCAGCCATCTGCGCCCGATTTATCGACTGACTAATCCATGAATAACTTCAACCGAATTGCGCCGGTTACGATAGCCTGTCGCGGCTTGTGTTTGGGACGTCGGCTGCAGCGGGCGCAGGCGCTGTTTCTCGATCAGATTCCGGGTGCTGATGCACTGGGTGCTGGTGCATCGGTGCTGGTGCTGGGGGGTGGTACGGGTGCGATACTGACTGCTATTTTTACCGAACAGCCCGATTGTCACGTTCTGTTTCTGGAATCTTCGGCCCGCATGGTGGGCCAGGCAACCCGGCGGTTCCTGCGTCTGACCGACCCGGCGAGCATCACATTTCGGGTTGGCAACGAGACAGCCCTGCGGTCTGACGAGCAGTTCGACGCAATTATTACGCCCTTTGTGCTGGATTTATTCACGCAGGAAACGCTTGATACCCACCTTATTCCTCATCTCCGACGGACGCTAAAACCGGGTGGCGTCTGGCTGGTTACGGATTTCGTGAATACGCCCGTCTGGTGGCAGCGGGTACTGCTCTGGGCCATGATCCGTTTCTTTCGGCTTACGGCCGGTATCGAAACGCGTCAACTGGTCAACTGGCAGCAGACCCTCCAGAACGCCGGGCTGACCCGCCAGGCACAGCAGTCCGCCGTGCGGGGGATGGTATCAGCCGAGGTGTGGAGCCATTAAACCGTCTGCAGCACCGAAATAACGTCGGAGAACTCCTCGATATCATACCACTCCTCCGTGCCGAGGTTGAGCCAGTGGCCGGTTTCTTTCGGGCGTTTGAGCTGAGCGACTTCGGGATCATAATCGGGGGCATACACCGCGCTCATCATCCGCTGCAGGGTGGCCCAGGGCAGCGTTCTTGTCCGTTCCTGCTGGTTATGGCGGGTAAATACCTGCACCGTACGGCTGGCAAAGGAAGCGGTAAGCCGGGTCTCCTGCACAGCTGCCGAACTGCTGACTTGCAGATAGGTCAGTTCGAAAGGCCGTTCGCGGCCGGCCCGTTCATAAATGGCCTGAATCAACTCCTGCACCACGTACTGCCAGTCGTCGGTATGTTGCGGGCGCCCCTGCCGGGTGGGAGCGTTGAGCGTTTCGATACGGACGCTCCAAAATTCATCGTCCTCACTCAACTGATCTTCATCATCGGGTTTCAGCCGCGCTTTATCGGCCAGGGTCAGCATCGTTTGACGCCAGGTTTGGGGCAACCGGCCAGCCCAGGTCAGATCATCATCGGGCGTAAAACCATCGGCCAGCAGCTCTTCCTCATCCATATCCTCGCGGTCAGGATACGTAAGGGTTAGGTCAACGCCAAGTTCACCAACGAGGGGCGTCAGAACGAGGGTGTAAAAATAAGCGTAGGGGGCGGGCAGTGAGCGGGCGGTCTGGTACCGGACCTGGAGCGTTTTGAGCGACATGAGTAAACAGCTAACGAACCACAAACTTACAACAGCCGGGCCATTGTCTGGTTCCGGTCGAGTTTGCCAGTGGCCGTTTCGGCAAACGCGGGCACGGAAAGCCACGCCCGCGGTACGCTGTACGGTCCCAGCTGCGCCCGTACAGCCTCCTGAATCCCCCCCCATTGCTCACGGCTTACGGATAGTTGCTCGCCGATGACGACCACCCGCTGCCCCAGTCGCTCGTCGGGCAATCCGGCTACAAACAACCGTGCCGACAGCCCGAATTCGGTCAGGGTAGCCAGAATAATCTGTTCGATGGGCTCCGGCTGGATTTTCACGCCCCCACTATTGATGATCAGATCGGCCCGGCCTACCACCCGAAAGTGCGTGGCATCGGGCATGTCAACAACGTCGTTGGTCTGAATCCGGTCAAAATTGGAGGCAGCCGCCGTAACATGCAGACAGCCGCGTTCGTCGGTACCCAGCTGAACACCCTCCAGAGCCGTAAAGAAATCGCTGCGGTCGGGCCCGTTGAGCCGTCGGAGGGCAATGTGCGATACGGTCTCGGTCATCCCGTAGGTGGCATAAACAGGCGCGGAAATAGTCTGTAATGCCTTTTCCAGTCCCGGACTGGTTGCGGCTCCCCCCACCAGAATAGCCTTCATCCCGTTTAGAATAGGCAGCCATTCCAATCGGCTGTTCAGCGTAATCTCGTCCAGAATCGTCTGAAGCTGCAGCGGCACCAGAGCGGTGAAGGCAAACCGGGCGTCGGGAGAAAAATCGCTTAATGGATTACTGGCCGGTTCAATAATGGTCATGGGCAGGCCTAGTTCCAGCCCGCGTACCAGCATCATCACGCCGGCTACGTAGCGAACACTCAGGCAAACAAGTGCGGTATCGCCCGGTTTCAACGCCAGCATCTGCCCGGTCAGCAACGCACTGGCCCGCATCTGTCCGCGCGTGAGCGTAATGGGTTTGGGCGTCCCCGTCGACCCGGAGGTATGCAGTACAAATTCCGTTTGACCACGCTGCCACGCCCGGCAAAACATCAGCGCATCGGCTTCGTAGGGGGTGCGGCCCGCTGGCCATGATGCCGGCTTAGTGGGGTCAATGAACAGCATCAGCCGTTTATGCGTAGACTGTTGGCGCCACTCAGCGAATCGACCTTGTAACGGGTCAGGGGCTTTGTGGCCGGGCCCGAAACAACCGCTCCCGTAATGCTGAAGCGCGATAGATCGAGCGGGCAGTAAAACTGATTCTCGACGGGTTTATACACCAGCAGTGTTCCTTCGTGGGTGCATTTGGACGAAACGGCCACAAAGCTGCCATCCGAAGCATGAGCAATCAACACACCTCTACTGAACACATAGCCACCGGGAGTAGCTAACGCCTGATTGGCCTGATCGCTCAGGTTCAGCGTAAAATCGAGACCGGGAGTGGGCTGTTGATCGGCGTTATCAGAACAGCCGGCCATGCTGCGCGAAAACAGCAGCGCACTGATACCCGTAGTAGCGTGCAGGAAAAACTCGTGTCGGTTCATGGAAAATCTGTGCGTTTGGGGGGGTGCTGGCTGTTACTTTTATGAATCCTTACCCGTTCACTGGGTAAATATGCCTTTTTTTCGGCATTCTCCGACGCCGAACAATGCGCTTCATCGAGTCGTTACCCTAATTAACTATGGAAGAAGCGAACGTAATCATCAATCCGATTTCGCCGGATAAAGTTGCCGTATCGCCGGGTCTGCTGGCCTACGCGCACACGGCGGGTGGGGCCGTTATCCGCCCGGAAGACAAAGGCAAAATCACGGGGCGGGCCGTATCGGCCATGCGCGAGCAGACCGACATGCAGCTCAGCCAGCTGTTCCGGCAGATGCAGTTACTGGCCGATCAGGCTACGGCAATCCGGCACCGGGTAGAGGTATCGGAACGCATCTACGGGGCGCAGATGAACTTTGAGCCGGTCATTAACCACACGTACTATTTTTACACCCGTAAAGACGGCTCCGACGTCCTGTCTATGATTGGACCGACCGAGTGGGGCCGTAAGTTTCCGTTTGAGCGCTGCCTGGCCACAGTCCGCATGATGGCCGACCATACCTGGGACGTTTTTTACCACGAGGTCAATTATGAGTTCTGAATACGAAAATGAGTGAATACCCTAAGCCAAACAATAAACGTCGGCCTGTGTCCTCATTCTCGTGTTTACCCAATTAAAAATCAATTATGACAAGCAACCTCCCCTGGGAACCGATTAAAGAATACAAGGAGATTTTATTCTCCTATTACGAAGGCATCGCTAAAATCAGCATCAACCGGCCCCACAAACGAAATGCCTTTACCCCGCTGACCGTCAGGGAAATGCAGGAGGCCATGGAAATGGCCCGGCAGGACGAACGCGTAGGCGTAGTGATTCTGACCGGCGAGGGGGGCGAAGCTTTCTGCTCCGGGGGCGATCAGTCAGTACGTGGCCACGGCGGCTACATTGGCGAAGATACCGTACCCCGCCTGAATGTGCTGGACCTGCAAATGCAGATTCGGCGCATTCCCAAGCCGGTGATTGCCATGGTGGCGGGCTACGCCATTGGGGGCGGTCACGTGCTGCACGTGGTTTGCGACCTGACGATTGCCGCCGACAACGCCCGCTTCGGGCAGACCGGTCCCAAAGTCGGCTCGTTCGACGGAGGTTTTGGCGCGAGTTATTTAGCCCGGATTGTGGGGCAGAAAAAAGCCCGCGAAATCTGGTTCCTGTGCGATCAGTATGACGCGCAGGAAGCGCTGAATATGGGCCTGGTAAACAAGGTCGTACCGCTCGATCAACTGGAAGATGCGACCGTAGCCTGGTGCCGGAAGATCCTGGAAAAAAGCCCGATTGCTTTACGGATGGTTAAGGCGTCATTCAACGCTGAACTGGACGGGCAGGCGGGCATCCAGCAGCTGGCCGGCGACGCCACATTGCTGTATTACCTGTCTGAAGAAGCCAAAGAAGGTAAAGACGCTTTTCTGGAAAAGCGCAAACCTGACTTCAGCAAATTCCCGAAATTTCCGTGAGGGTCTGTGGGGCAGGCTTTCGCTTTGTAAAAGGGTAAAGAGAACGCGCTGATTTTATTTCCCGGGTTAAAATACGCCCGCTGAAAGCGTCATTGCTTTTTGAAGCTGTTCGGGGATGATGGACAGGGCAACCCCTTCCTGGGCGAGGGTCTGGATAATTTCTTCGGTGGGCAGGTTGCCCGTCAGGCTATCGGCGGCCATAGGGCAACCACCAAACCCGCGCAGCGCCCCGTCGATACGTGAAACGCCCGCCCGCAGTACGGCCCGTACCTTGGCGGGCGTTTCGCCGGGCAGGGCATGCAGATGCGCCCCAAACTCCACGGCAGGAAACTGCGTCAGCAATTGCCTGAATAGACTTTCGATGGCCTCGGGGGTAGACGTCCCGACCGTGTCCGACGGGGCCACTATACTGATACCCAACTGCACCAGCCGGTCGGTATAGGTTGCCACCAGGTCGGGGCTGTAGGGATCGCCGTACGGATTACCGAAGCCCATCGATAAATACACAACCAGTCGTTTCCCCGCATCCGCGCACAGTTGCTGCATCTGGGCCACCTCTATCAGCGCTGCTGCAATCGACTTGTTGGTGTTACGCTGCTGAAACGTTTCGGATACTGATAACGGGAACCCCAGATAATCGATTTGCGAAAACATTACGGCTTCTTCGGCTCCGCGCCGGTTGGCTACAATAGCCAGCAGCTTGGTTTTTGTTTGGGCCAGATCCAGCCCGGCCAGTACGTCGGCGGTGTCGCGCAGTTGGGGAACAGCTTTGGGCGAAACAAAACTTCCAAAATCGAGCGTGTCGAATCCCACCCGCAACAGCGCGTTCAGGTAGCGAATTTTAAGATCGGTCGGCACAAAATGGGACAGCCCCTGCATGGCATCGCGCGGGCATTCAACGAGTTTCATAAGCGATGAGGGTTTATGAGCGGGCGGGCGCGGGCCGGGTCAGCCAGGCAAACAGAACCATGACGGCGGCACAGATAGTCAGCCCACCCGATTCGCGGGCTTCTTCGATGTTCATGCTGTGCATTTTCAGTTCGCCAAAGAAGAATCCTTCAAAAGAAGGTGGCCACTGATGTACTGCGGCTACGGTGTACAGAACGGCCATACCCACAAAAAACCACCAGCGCCCCGTGCCGGTGTAGGCCATCAGGCAGGCTACTGCCGCAGCCCCGTAGATAGGAATCCAGACTTCGGGGTCGGGGTCATTATACTGAAAAGCGGCAAACAGCGAGAAGAGCAGGCCGAAAACGATGGCGGAAATTTTCATGATCAGTTACAGTATTGAGCTACGGCGTTGGCAGCGTCGGTATAGCCGAGCGACTGGGCCTGTTTAAGACTCAGACAGGCGGCTTCGCGTTGTTCCTGCAATAACTGGGTCAGGCCCAGCCCGTAAAATGCTTTGCCAAATTTCGGATCGGACTGGACAGCCTGCTGAAAATCGGCGGTGGCACCGGGCAGGTCTTTTTGTCCGTACCGCAGGTTACCCCGGTTGTATAGCGCGAGTGCGTTTTTAGGGTCAATGGCAATGGCCTGGGTAAAATCGGTCAGGGCGGGTTGAATCTGTCCTTGCTGGGCAAATAACTGCCCCCGGTTCAGAAAAATTTCAGCCCGTCGGCCACGGCTCGTATCAGGAATCAGCCGGATAGCGTCTGAGTAGTCACGCAGGGCACCCGGCAGGTCATTTTGGGCCACTTTCAGCAGGGCCCGGTTGTAATAAGGCTGGTAATCATCAGGTTTGAGTTTGATGGCCTGAGCATAGTCAAGGGCCGCGTTACTGTATTCTTTCAGCTCAAAATAGGCCACTCCCCGCGAGTTGAACGCGTCAACATTACCGGCGTCGGCCTCAACCGCCTGATTTAACACCTGCAGCGCGTCCCGAAATTTACCGGCGCGAAGATGGCCCCTCCCCTGCTCTACGTACGTGTCTGATGAATTACAGGCGAGAACAGTGAGGAGTACGCAACAGGTCGTGATTATTTTTTTGGTCATACTTTTCGGGCTTAAAGTTTTGATGTTCACCAGTCAACGTCCACTGGTACGCATTGAACGGTGAATCCTATTAAAACAAAGGTACAGCCTGAACTTGCTTGATACGTCAATAATTCCTTAACTTTGCAACGGCAAATCGGTGCTACCAGCTCCTGCTGAATCCCCCAGGTCTTGACCGAAGCAAGGGTAGGTGGTCGTAGCGGTGAGACATTGGTTTGCCATTTTTTGTTTCCTGCCCGTTCAGCATGGACCTGCTCCCCGCCCTTACTGATTCCTTTCGCAGCAACTTCCAGAAATCCCCTGCGCTGCTCATTTGCTCGCCAGGCCGGGTCAATCTCATCGGCGAACATACCGACTATAACGAAGGCTTTGTGCTGCCAGCTGCCATCGACAAGGCCATTTATCTGGCCGTTGGTCCGCGTACTGACAATGAACTTCACGTGGTTGCGTATGACATTCAGAAAACCTTTACGGGCTCAATAGACTCTATCCAGCCCACCAACACCTGGGCTGATTACCTGCTGGGCGTTCTTCAGCAGCTTCAGCAGGCCGGATACCCCCTGCGGGGGCTGAACTGCGTGTTTGGCGGGACCATTCCGATGGGTGCGGGCCTGTCGTCTTCGGCGGCCCTCGAAAATGCCACTGGTTTTGCCGTGAATGAGCTATTCGGACTCGGACTTGACCGGCTGGCCTTGCTGCGGCTGTCGCAGAAAGCCGAGAATGAATTTGTGGGCGCCAAAGTAGGCATCATGGACATGTTTGCCAGCATGATGGGTCGGGCGGGTCACGTCATAAAACTCGACTGCCGTTCGCTCGCCTACGCCTACGCGCCGTTGCGAATGGATGGCATCCGCATTGTTCTGTGCGACACGCGGGTGAAACACTCGCTCGTTACGTCAGAATACAATACGCGCCGGGCCGAGTGTGAAGCCGGTGTTCGGTATTTGCAAGTCTTTTATCCCGAAATCCAAAGTCTGCGCGACGTAACCATGGTCATGCTGGACCAGCATATGAAAGAAAGCAATCCACATTTGTACCGGCGGTGTGGGTACGTGGTGCAGGAAAATCAGCGGGTTCTCGATGGCGTAGCGGCCCTCGAAGCGGGAGATATAGCGGCATTCGGTCAGCTTATGTACGCGTCGCATCAGGGGCTCAGTCACGAGTACGAAGTCAGTTGTCCGGAACTCGATTTATTAGTCGGTATGGCCCGGCATCAGCCCGGTGTGCTCGGTGCGCGCATGATGGGGGGCGGCTTTGGCGGCTGCACCATCAATCTGGTACGCGAAGACGCGCTGGAGGCATTCGCCAGAGAGATAAGCAGTCAATATCTCGCCCAAACGGGGAAAGATACCTACCTTCACGTCTGCAAAATTGAAGACGGAACGCACCTTGTTCGCTGAGTTTTTGCGCAGCCTGTTGTCAGCCTACGAAGGAAGCATCTTTGGTAGCTGATTCATATAGTTCAATACGCGTCATCGGGCGGAGATGCTTCCTTCGACAGTATGACAAACTAACTGAATAATAAAGCACTATGAAATTTTTCATTGACACGGCCAACCTGAACGACATCCGCGAAGCGCAGGAAATGGGTATCCTCGATGGCGTAACGACCAACCCGTCGCTGATGGCCAAAGAAGGCATTTCGGGCAAAGACCGGGTAATGCAGCACTACAAGCAAATCTGCGACATCGTAGGAAACGACGTTAGCGCGGAAGTTATTTCGGCGACGTACGATGAGATGATCAAGGAAGGCGAAGAACTGGCCGAACTCGATGATAACATTGTCGTGAAAATCCCGATGACGGCTGATGGGGTTAAGGCTATCAAATACTTTTCGGAGAAAGGTATCCGTACCAACTGTACGCTGATTTTTTCGGCGGGTCAGGCGCTGGTAGCGGCTAAAGCCGGGGCTTCCTTTGTATCGCCGTTCGTGGGCCGGCTGGATGACATATCGACCGACGGTATGGATCTGGTGGAGCAGATCGTGACCATTTTCACCAACTACGGTATCGAAACCGAAGTACTGGCCGCGTCGGTACGTCACCCTATGCACATCATGCAGTGCGCTGAGATTGGGGCTGATGTTATGACCGCTCCGCTGAGCGTCATTAAAATGTTACTCCATCACCCGCTCACCGACAGTGGATTGGCTAAATTCCTGGCCGATCACGAGAAGGCGAGCCTGCAGGTGAAGAAATAAAGTATTGGCGATCAGAAGGGGTAAGGCATGCGAAACTGACGAACAGATAATGTGGGCGTCAGTTTCGTATACCTTACCCCTTCGCTGCCTTGTACCCTTTATCCTCTCCGATCGTTATGTTTTCTTCCGATCCCGTCCTGACGCTTGACAGTGTCGATATTTACCAGGGACAGAAATTAGTGCTGGGCGACGTTTCTTTTCAGATTCAGAAAGGCGAGTTTGCGTATTTGGTTGGCCGGACAGGCAGTGGAAAGTCGTCGTTGCTCAAGACGATATACGCCGATCTATGGCTCCAGAACGGCCGGGGGCAGGTAGCGGGATTCTCGCTCGACCACCTTAAACCGCGCGACGTACCGCAGTTACGGCGGCAGATTGGCATCGTTTTTCAGGATTTCCAGCTGTTTCTGGATCGCACTGTCGAGGAAAATCTGCGTTTCGTGCTGAAAGCTACCGGCTGGAAAGACAAAACCAAAATGAACAACCGCATTGCCGATGTGCTGATGCAGGTAGGCCTGGGAACGGTGCCTAAAAAGATGCCCCACCAGCTCTCCGGGGGCGAACAGCAGCGCGTGGTCATTGCCCGGGCCATGCTCAATGAGCCGCAGCTGTTGGTGGCCGACGAACCCACCGGCAACCTCGACCCCGCCGTGTCGGACCAGATCATGAAGGTGTTTCAGACCATCAATAACGCCGGTACCGCCGTGCTGATGGCCACCCACAACTACGACCTGCTGTACAAATATCCGGCCCGGGTGCTGCGCTGCCAGGACGGTCAGGTCATTGAACTGGCCGGGTAAGAAAATTTACTGCTCAAAATTGTCGAGCCGGCGGTTCAGATCGTAGGCCGCGCTGATGAGGCCGAGGTGCGTAAACGCCTGCGGAAAATTACTCAGCTGCTGCCCCCGTCTGCCCAGCTGTTCGGCAAACAGGCCGAGATGGTTGGCGTAGCCCAGCATCTTATCGAAGAGCAGCCGCGCTTTTTCAATCTGCCCACCCCGGCTCAGGCATTCGATGTACCAGAAACTGCACATCGTAAAGGTGCCCTCCTCCCCATCCAGCCCGTCAGACGCACCAGAATCAAGCCGGTAGCGATACACCAGCGAATCGGACACCAGCTCGCGCTCGATCGCTTCGAGCGTTGATAGCCAGCGCGGTTCTTTAGGATTGATAAACCGAACCAGCGGCATCAGCAGGGCCGATGCGTCGAGCGTCTTGGAGCCTTTGTGTTGCACAAAGGCCTGTTTTTCTTCGCTCCAGAAATCGTGATAAATCGAATTAAAAATCTCATTGCGGGTTTCGCGCCAGGCCTCGAGGGGCGACGGAAACGAGCGGTGGTCAGCCACCCGGATGGCGCGGTCCAGGGCTACCCAGCACATCAGCCGCGACTGTAAAAACTCGCATTCTTCGTCGCGCACTTCCCAGATACCGTGGTCGGGTCGTTGCCAGTTTCCGCGTACAAATTCAATCTGCCGCTCCATCTTCTGCCAAAAGTCGTAGGTCACGGCTCCATGAAACTTGTCATACAGATAGATGGAGTCCATCAACTCGCCAAAAATGTCGAGCTGAAACTGGGCGGCTGCTCCGTTGCCGATGCGCACGGGTTTCGAGTCTTTATAGCCCGACAGGTGGTCCAGTTCAATTTCAGGCATCTCCTCCTCGCCGTCGATGGTATACATTAGTTGCAGCGTACCCTTGTGTTCATCAATGGTATCGAGTTCGTGGCCAATCCAGCCCATAAACGCCGTGGCTTCGTTCATAAAACCCAGCCGGATAAACGCGTACATAGCAAAAGCCGCATCCCGAATCCAGGTAAACCGGTAATCCCAATTACGGCTGCCCCCAATCACAGACGGCAAACCGAACGTTGGCGCGGCCACCATCGACCCGAACTGGTGCGAGGTCAGCAGTTTGAGCGTCAGGGCAGAGCGGTTTATCATCTCGCGCCATCGTCCGTTATAGGTTGACTGGGCAATCCAGTTTTTCCAGAAATTAACGGTAGCGGTAAAGGCATCGCCCGTGTAGTACGAAACCGCTTCTTTAACCCCCATCTTCACCTCTTCCGACGAAGATTCGAGAATAAAATGCGCCTTTTCCTTTTCGGCCAGCGTGAACTCGGCATACACGTCGCCATTTTCGATGATCATCGGTACGTCGCTCATCAGCCGGAACGACGTTTCGGGCTTATCGGCGCGGGTCAGGATTATTTCGTACTGGTTGCCTTCGGTAGTGTGTTCGGCGCGGGCGTAGTCAAAACGGGGCAGGCAGCGCATCCGCATGGGCACTTTGCCACGCGTTACCACCACGCTGCGTACCAGTACGCAGTTTTTCTCTTCGGTCTTGACCGGCATGAAATCGGTCAGTTCCGCCACGCCTTCTTCCGAGAGAAATCGGGTGATCAGAACGGTTGTATCGGGCAGGTAAAGCTGTTTGGAGTCAACGTCGTCCAGCTGGGGCCGGATATCGAAAAAGCCGCCTTTTTCAGCATCCAGCATCGACGCGAAGATAGACGGCGAGTCGAAGCGGGTGAAGCACATAAAGTCAATTGACCCAAACGTGGACACGAGCGCAACGGTGTGCAGATTGCCGACAACGCCGTAGTCGCCAATGGGTTGGTATTTACCAGAAATCATAAACAGGAGTTTAGTAAGCAGGTGGGCAGACGAATACGCGTCTTACCAAAACAACCGGCAATGAGCGTATCTGTTTTGAACGCAACAGAGTTATGCCTGGATAAGGGTAGTGATTATCCGCCCACGACTTCCCCCTCTCGAACACTACACTACTGCTCTGAAATCAGCCGGAGCAGCACGCCGTTGGTCCAGCCGAAACCATCCTGATTGGGATATTCGCCCCCTTTGGCGGCTGCGGTGTTCACTACGTCATATTTCTCAACCATCTTGCCGGTGGCTTTGTAAACGCGCAGATTTTCATTGACCCACCGGGTTTTGATCAGATCGGCCAGTTTGGTCTGCCGGTAGTTGCGCAGTCCCCGAATGGCCATCCATTGCAGCGGTGCCCAGCCGTTGGGAGCGTCCCATTGCTCGCCAGTGGTATTGACGGTGGTAATTAACCCACCGGGCTTTAGAAATTGCCCCTCCAGTGTTCTGGACACGCCTACTGACTGCTGCGCCGTGGTCATGCGCATGAACAACGGCACAACGCCCGCCAGCGAATACACGGCCGACGGTTTTTGGGCTACAAAGTCATAGTCAAAGAAGAAATTCCGGCCCGCGTTCCAGCAGTATTTCTGCACGGCATCGCGCCGTTGTCGGGAAAGCGTCAGATACTGATCGGCCCGTTTGGCGTCGCCCCTGAGCCGGTAGCCTTCCGACAACGTCCGTTCGAGGTTAGTAAGCAGGCAGTTCAGGTCAACCGGCACGAAATCGGTGGTATGGATGGTCGCCAGCGTTTTACCATCGCGAAACCAGCGGCTGCTGTAATCCCAGCCCGACTCTGCACCGGCCCGCAGATTGCGGTAGAGTTGCTCGGCCTCGGCGGGGGTTTTGGCCACTTTTTGCCCCAGCAGCGCATCTTCTTTATAGGATTCGGGGCGGGGCGTGGTGCGGTCGTCATAGTACCGGTTCAGAATAGTGCCATCGGGCAGGCGTACTACGCGCCGGTACGCGGGGTTTTGGGCGGTGAGGTTCGCTTTGCCTTCCATCCAGAAATCGTATTCTTTCTGGAGTTGGGGGAGGTATTTCACCAGCGTCCGGCGGCCGCTGGTTTCGCTGAGGAGGTTGACGATGAACGAGAAAAACGGCGGCTGCGAACGGCCCAGATAATACGTGCGGCTGCCGTTGGGGATGAAGCCGAACGTATCGATCAGGTACGCAAAATTATCGGCCATGTTCTGAATCAGATCCGTCTTGCCCGCCTGCTGTAAACCGAGCATAGTGAAATAGCTGTCCCAGTAATAAATCTCACTGAACCGCCCGCCCGGCACCACGTATGCTTTTGGCAGCGGAATGCGCGAGCCGATGGGCTGACCCGTCTTTTCGGCGGGTCGGGTCAGTACGGTCCATAAATCATTGATATGCTCCGGCGCCGACTGCCCTGTTTTGCTCACATAGCCCGATGCGGGCGTAACGGGCAACGTAAAGTATTGCAACACAAAGGCTTTCAGGTTAAACCCAGGCTGCATACGCGCCAGATCATACGCGTTCAGAATGGTCGAGACTGATGCTTTAGGCGTGCAGTCGGCAAAGGTTTTGGAATCTGGAAAGACCGCTTTGAGTTGCACGTCGGCGAAGAAACGGCCAAACTGCTCGGCGGGGTCAGCCCATTTTTGAGCCATCGTTGGCCGGACGGTAATCTGCTGCGCGTAGGTAGCGAATACATGAACGAAAGCGAGCAGGGCAAGCAACAGTGGCTTTTTAAGCGGATTCATATGGATTACCTAATGGAAGTGAAAGCGGGTTACTGACGGTCGTGTCCCGTTCAGCCGCCTGATCAAGCAACGAATATGCGCGTAAATCCTGACTTTTGCGCGGTTCTTTCCCTGATCCTTCCTTGAGAAATCCGCTCCCCATTATTGTTCTGGCTCAGTTTGGCTGCACGTCGCTCTGGTTTGCGGGTAATGCTATTTTGCCCGATCTGGCCCATCAGCTCCAACTACCGGCTGGCTTTCTGGCGCACCTGACCAGTGCTGTTCAGCTGGGATTTATTGCCGGTACGCTGGTGTTTGCGCTGCTGGCCATTGCCGACCGGTTCTCGCCGTCGCGGGTGTTTTTTGTCTGCGCGGGGCTGGCGGGGCTACTTAATCTGGGTGTAAGTGCGGATGGATTGTCGGCCACGGGGCTACTGGCGCTGCGCTTTGGTACGGGCTTTCTGCTGGCGGGCATTTATCCGGTCGGCATGAAAATCGCGTCGGACTATTATCAGCGGGGGCTGGGCGTATCGCTGGGCTTTCTGGTCGGCGCACTCGTGCTGGGTACCGCCTTTCCGCACCTGCTCCGGGGCCTGACTACCGCGCTGCCCTACCGATCGGTTATTTACGGAACCTCTCTGCTGGCAGGGCTGGGTGGACTGGCTATGCTGTTGCTTGTTCCCGATGGGCCGTACCGGCAGGCGCGGGCGGTGGTGCCGGGTAGCCCTTTGGGGCGGAGTTCGTTTTTTCTGGGTTTTCGGGACAGTGGCTTCCGATCGGCTGCGCTGGGGTATTTTGGGCATATGTGGGAGTTGTACGCCTTCTGGGCATTTGTACCGGTCATGCTCGCCCAGTTTACCCGGCAACATCCCTTGGCCAGTCTGAACGTATCGCTACTGTCGTTTCTGATTATTGCCGGAGGAAGCCTGGGCTGCGTGGCGGGCGGCTATCTATCGCTTAGGATCGGCGCAAAACGGGTGGCTTTAGTAGCCCTGTCGCTGTCGGGGCTGTGCTGTCTGGTATCGCCGGTTGTACTGGGTGGCTCCTCCCCCGCCCTGCTCGTTGGGTTTCTAATTTTCTGGGGGATTGTGGTGGTGGCTGACTCGCCGTTATTCTCGACACTGGTGGCGCAAAACGCTCCGGCAGCATCGCGCGGTACGGCTCTGACACTGGTCAACTGCATCGGCTTTAGCCTGACTATTGTCAGCATTCAGTTGTTGAATGGGCTGTTGGTCAGCGTCGATGCGTCGTATCTGTACATGATATTGGCCGTTGGTCCGGCGATTGGCGTAGCGGTACTGCTGAAAAATCGGTAGATTCGGCCATGCAATTCGATACGCTCGCCCTCCGCGCCACGCACCAGCCCGATCCTGAAACGGGATCGGTGGTAGCTCCGCTGCACCTCTCCACGACCTTTGCCCGCGACACGGCCAATGAACTACCGGGTGGTTATATGTACTCCCGCGTTAACAATCCCACCCGCGAAGCGCTTGAAATGGCCCTTGTTCAGCTCGAAGGCGGCAGTGTGGCCATGGCCTTTGGCTCGGGGCAGGCGGCAGCCATGACCCTGTTTCAGGCCCTGCGTCCCGGCGATCACGTCCTCATTGGCGACGATGCGTATTACGGCACGCCCGCCCTGCTCGAAGAGGTATTTCATCCCTGGGGACTGACCTATACCCGCGTCAACATGCGCGACCTGGACGCCGTTGAAGCGTCTTTGCACGAAAACACCCGCGTGGTCTGGTGCGAAACCCCGTCAAATCCGCTGTTGAACATTACCGACCTGCTGACCGTGTGCCGCCTGGCCCACGAAGCCGGTGCCCTTATGGTCTGCGATAATACCTGGGCTACCCCCGCCCTGCAACGCCCCCTTGATCTTAACTGCGATGTGGTTATGCACTCGACCACCAAGTATCTCAGCGGCCACTCCGACGTGCTGGGCGGGGCCCTGGTGTTCAGAAAAAATGACGCCTTCGCCCAGCGTATCCGGCAGTTGCAGAGCCTGTCGGGGGCGGTACCGTCGCCGTTCGATTGCTGGCTGGTGAGCCGGGGCATCAAGACACTGGGCGTCAGGATGCGGGCGCAGATGGCTACGGCGCAGACGGTTGCTGAGTTTCTGGATGGTCACCCGGCCATAGAAGCCGTCTACTTCCCGGGCCTGAGCAGCCACCCCGACCGGGCGTTAATCCAGCAGCAGATGAACGGGCCGGGCGCCATGCTTTCGGTACAGATTCGCGCTACGGACGGGGGTAATGGAGCCGCTGAGGCTCTTCGGTTTCTTGGCAAGCTGAACCTGATTACCCGCGCCACGAGTCTCGGCGGGGTTGAAAGCCTGATTGAACACCGGGCCACGGTAGAAGGCCCGCACAGCAAGACCCCAAAAAATCTATTACGCCTGTCGGTTGGTCTGGAACACGCCGACGATTTGATTGCCGATTTGGCGCAGGGGCTTTCTTAGGGGTTCAGCGGTCAATGTCTGATGGTCAGCGTTGCGGTCAATTCGGCATTTGCGTTAAGACTGCAACGCTGACTATCAGACACGGCACAATCAGAAAACTATCGCTTTTTCGGGCGCATCTTGGGCCTGTAGCCCGGTTTCAGCGGCATCGTGTACTGCACCGACGAGTCGGGGCCTTTAACGGGCATGTTATCCAGCGTAGCGCGTACTACGCTGGGCGGGTCGCTGGGGTTCCGGTAGAACAAGTTGCCGGGCCGAAAGGCGGGCATTGAACTAATGGCATTATCGGGAATAGAGTCGCGCCGGAGCGTCGTAGCGGGCGTTTGGGCGCTGGCGCAACCGGCAATCAGGAACAGGAAGATACCGCTCATAGCATATAGGGCTGATTGTGATACGGATGCAATGACCCTGGTTTTTCCACACCCGTTGCAACCGGTCACTGAACAGTCAGGAATGCACTGACTTTCCCGGGTCATCTGATCACTGAATTTAGCGGAAACTAAAGCCTTAACGTCAAAGTTGTTCAGGCAACGTTTATCCCGATTCAATGAATATCGCCCTTATTTCGACCTCATCACGGTCCAATAGCAATACCCTTCGCTTCACTAAATTCCTGCAAAATATTCTGAACGAAAGCGGGGAACATGGCGTATCGCTGGTTAATTTTGAGCAGTACGACATTCCCTTTGTTGGGCAGGATTCAATTGATAAAGACAACCTGACCCCGTTCCAGCAGGAGTTGGTCAGCGCGTGGTCGGCGGCTGACCTAATCATTTTTTCCGCCCCCGAGTACAACTGGACGGCCCCACCGCAGGCCACCAACGCTATTCACCAGCTCGGCGGACCGGCGTTCAAACATCTCTTCGACAACAAAGTCTTTGCCATGGCGGGTGTGTCGAACGGCCGCGGAGGGCGGCAGCCGGCCCTGGACATGACCACAGTGGTAAACAAGATTATCAGCTTCACCAACTGCTATTCGGTCATTTCTCCCAAGCTGTATGAATCGCACGAAACCCCGGCCAACCTCGATGCCGATGGCAATTTTGTAGGCCACGAAGTTTATGACCGTACGGTCCGTGCCTTTGTTGAGTATAGTCTCAACGTAGCACAGCGGTGGTTGCAACCCAGTCTGGTGGAGGTGAAATAAAGCAGTACCAACAGGAAAAAGCCCGGTGCGTTAGCGTCGGGCTTTTTCCTGTTAGTACCTGTCTTGCCGCAATTCCGCTAAAAAAGCGGTAGCATCTCCGGTGAGCAGAGAAGTGTATTGGGTTATTTTCTCAATGGGCCAGTTCCACCACGCGGTCTTCACCAGTTCGGCGGTTGTTTCCTCGTCAAACCGGTTGCGAATCAACTGAGCCGGGTTGCCACCAACGATGCTGTACGGCGGTACATCGTGTGTGACGACCGAAAACGCTCCGATTATGGCTCCGTCGCCAACAGTAACGCCGGGCATGATGGCCGCCCGATAGCCAATCCAGACATCGTTACCAATGGTTGTGTCCCCTTTTTGGGGGTACTGCCTGCCTGCCATCGCGTGTTGCCAGTCGCCCCCGAAAATGGCGAACGGATAGGCTGTTGTGGCATTGGCGAGATGATTGGCTCCGTTCATAATGAACTCAACGCCCGACGCAATCATGCAAAACTTACCGATGTGCAGGGTATCGCCGGTGAAGTCGAACAGGTAGCGGACGTTACGCTGAAAATTGTCGACGGTTTCAAAATCGTCGTAATATGTATAGTCGCCAACGCTGATTTGCGGATGGTCAATTCTGTTTTTCAGGAAGCACAACCGCTCGTAACCGGCCAGCGGAAACACAGTAGATGGGTCAACAGCAGCCATAATTTTCACACCAGTTTCGCTTCTTTCTCGTACAGGCCCACCAGCGTATCAACGGCGTAGTCAATCTCTTCGGGCGTGTTGTATTTGCCAAATGAGAAACGGACGTAGCCCCGATTTGGGTCGATACCGGGCAAAGCCGCCAGCACGTGCGACCCCACACTCGACCCACTTGAACAGGCTGACCCGCCCGACGCCGATATTTTGGCGATGTCCAGATTGAATAGCAGCATATCGTTCAGGTCCGATGCGGGCAGGCTTACGTTCAGCACGGTGTACAAACTGTCGTCGATGCTGGCCGAGTCGCCGTTGAAGCGCACGTCCGGAAGCCGTTGGGTGAGCCGATCAATCATTCTCGTTTTAAGGGTCGTGATGTAGGTACGGTGGTCGTCCATGTCGCGGTAGGCAATTTCCAGGGCTTTGGCCAGACCCACGATACCATAGACGTTTTCGGTGCCGCCCCGCCGGTTGCGCTCCTGCGAGCCACCGTAAATAAACGGGCAGATCTTGACCCGCTCCGCATTGACGTACAAGAATCCAACCCCTTTGGGTCCGTGAAATTTGTGACCCGCACCCACCAGAAAATCGACGGGCAACGTTTTCAGATCGTGCCGGAAGTGCCCCATCGTCTGCACCGTATCGGAGTGAAAAATAGCATCGTGCGCCCGGCACAACTCCCCTACCCGCGCCAGGTCAATCAGATTACCAATCTCGTTGTTGCCGTGCATGAGCGAGACAAACGAACGCGGAAACGTACCCAGTAACTGCTCCAGATGCGCCATGTCGATATGCCCCCGCGCATCGACGTTGACCATGCTGAGTCGGATTTTCTTATGCGCGGCCAGATGCTCCAGCGTGTGCAATACGGCGTGGTGTTCGAGGGGCGAGCTGATGGCGTGGGTCAGGCCATAGGCGTCTATGGTGCACTGGATGGCTGTATTGTCGGCTTCGGTACCCCCGGAGGTGAAGAAAATCTCGGCGGGTGATGTATTCAGCAGCTGGGCTACCGTTTTGCGGGCCTTTTCAATGACGGACCGCACCTGCCGCCCGTGGCTATGAATAGACGACGGATTGCCGAACTGCTCGGTCAGGAGTGGCAGCATGGCATCAAGTACGGCGGGGTCGAGCCGGGTGGTGGCGGCATTGTCCAGATAAACGGGGGCAACGGAGGTCATATCAGTGAATGCTAAGCAGGTACAGATTACAAAGGTACGGCGGACCGGGCTACAACACTACCGGCTTAGCTCCAGCACCAGTACTGTTTTGATGGGTAGTTTCAGTGCTTCCAGGTCGGTGAGTTGACCGCTGGTCAGGTCGGCGTGTCAATTGTCCAAAAACCGTCAGACGAACCACTTGGCGAAATGACGGAAAGTGCCTTACTTGCCGAACCACGTTGGAACAACCAGCCTATTCATCAACATGCCTTAGCCGCACACCAGCCTACCGACATAGCGGATATTGACGAAACTTTGGGATAATCAGGCTGGGGCTTTCGTCAATACAGATATTATGCCCAATATGTAAGACGACACGACTAAAATGACAAGGACAATATATATCACTGAACTTGGCTTAAAAGCCTTTAATTGTGCTCACTGTCACGTTTATTCTCATCAAGACTGGTATTACTTACAATTGGACAGTGCGAAACACCCGATGGATATGGTAGACAGCACGGTGATTAGGAAATTTAAAGTTTCATATTGCGAACGTTGTGGCGAAAATACAATATGGTTTGGACACAAATATCGTTATTCCTGCAAAACGCAATCGTTGAACCTGCAAATTCAAGACTTACCACGAGATATTATTAATGACTACAACGATGCTGCTATGATTCTAAATTTATCACCAAGAAGTTCAGTTGCTTTATTGAGATTATCAATTCAAAAGTTATGTAATTTCTTGGCGAATCAGGAAGGACATAAATAATGACATTAAGAATTTGGTGTCAAAAGGTTTACCACCAAAAGTACAAGAAGCTTTAGATAGTGTAAGAGTGATCGGCAATGAATCTAGTTCATCCTGGAGAATTAAATTTGAACGACAACAGAGATTAATTGCCAATAAGTTATTGAAACTGGTAAACTTCATTGCAAGTCAAATTAATCACAGAACCTAATGGAATTGACGAATTATACAGCTCGTTACCACAGTCGAAATTAGACGGAATAAATATAACTGACGGAACATAAAAATATTGCACATAACAGGGTTTGGCAAAAAAGCAGGTTCAGTGCTTCATTGAACATTTACTGGTTATTAAATTAGTTCTCGCAGACATTTTTGGTCTCCGAAATCGCCACCTTCGTGTAGCTGCAAAACGTTAGCGGTCATTGTAGAGCGACCCCGAACAAACTTGAAAATAGACAATTTGAAAACAAAAATTGAACGAAAATAAGCGATATGGACAAATCAAAAATACTTGGATTAAGAACTACTATTTATAAAGTTGGTGACATTGAAAGTGCCAAAAATTGGTATGCAAATGTTTTTAAGACAGAGCCATATTTTGACCAACCTTTTTATGTAGGTTTTAATATTGGTGGCTATGAACTCGGACTTCAACCCGAAGAGACCCCATCGACTGACAAAACAGAAAGCGTTGTAACTTATTGGGGCGTAGACGACATTCAACGTGTTTACAACGCCTTCATAGAAGCAGGAGCAACAGAAAATGAAAAGCCATATAATGTCGGTGGCGACTTGATGACTGCTACTGTTAAAGACCTTTGGGGTAATTTAATCGGTTTTATTTATAATCCAGAGTTCAAATTAAAGTAATTTAACAGATGGCATCAGAACAGAAATTTGTAGATTTCATTATTGACCAAATTGGTTTTTCAGAGCAAGTTACAAACAAGAAAATGTTTGGTGAGTACGGACTGTATTTTGACAACAAATTATTTGGTCTTGTTTGCGACAATAAATTATTTATTAAACCGACTCAATCGGGTAGAGAATACATTAATGAAGTTGTTGAAGCATCACCATATCCAGGAGCAAAACCAAGTTTTTTAATTGAAGAAAAATTGGACGACAGAGAATGGCTGAGGAAATTAGTGAAAATTACAGTTAATGAATTACCAGAACCAAAACTTAAAAAAACTAAAGACACAAAACCGAACCCACTAACAGGACAAATCAAGAAAAAAACAACGAACCGCTAACAGCACCTAAGCAAAAAAACGGCTCGAACTAACCGCTTAGAAAATCAGCTTCTTCGCCAAGCGCCAAAACGTTATCTACCCTTGTAACATCGGCTGTATGAGTCAGGCTTTCCAGCAGAGAAGCCTGACTCATACAGCCGATGTTTTTATCGTCCTAACTCCAGTACCACCGCCGTTTTGGCGGGGAGCTTCAGCGTTTTCAGGTCGGTTAGCTTCGCGTCGGTCAGGATGTTGCGGGCGGCAGAGAAACCAGCCATCCGTTCGGCGAAACGGGCCGTTTCGAGGGGGGTTTCCGCGTCGTTGCTGTTGGTGGCGATCATCACGGTTTTATCTTTATCATACCGAAAATAGACATACACGCCGTTCTGCGGCAGGTATTGCGTCAACTTACCCGAATGCAGCGCGGGTGTGGCTTTACGATACGTGGCCAGTTTCCTGACGTAGTTGAAGGCTTCGTTCTCTTTGTCGGTACGTCCGGCAGCGGTGAATTTATTGGCGGCATCGCCGGGGAAGCCGCCCGGAAAATCGCGCCGAACCTCGGCATCGGAGGGGTTCTTAAAATTCTTCATCAGAATCTCGGTGCCATAATACATGCTCGGAATACCCCGTGTTGTGAGCAGCCACGTCATGCCTATTTTGTACTTGTCGAAATCCTCGCCGATCACCGACAGAAACCGGTCGGTATCGTGGTTATCCAAAAATGTAACGAGCTTGCTCGGATCCACGTACACGGCATCCTGCGCCAGCGCCTGATAGGGTTTGTTCACGCCATCGTCCCAGCCGAACGTCTGCTTCAGTCCGTCGAGCATGGCCGAGTAAAGCACAAAATCCAGCCCGCCCGGCTGGTTTGATTTGAACGGGAAGTCAATTTTGTTGCGGGTATAATACGCCTGATCAACCACGTTATTGACCCACGATTCGCCGAAGATATGGATATTGGGATACTGCTCCAGCAAAGCCGCATTACAGCGATTCATGAACGGCATGTCGTTATACATGTACGTGTCGATCCGCCAGGCATCAACCCCAAATTCCTCTACGGTCCAGATAGCATGCTGAATCAAAAAGTTGGCCACCAGCGGATTGCTCTGATTGAGATCGGGCAGGAAGGGAACAAACCAGCCATCGAGTGTAACGCGCCGGTCACTTTCGGCCCCGTGGGGGTCGGTAATGGGCTGGTATTTATAGGACGTATTGGTGTAGGTGGGCCACTGGTGGAGCCAGCTTTTCATGGGCATGTCTTTCAGAAACCAGTGATTGATACCCACGTGGTTATACACGGCGTCCTGCACTACTTTGAGGCCGTTGGCGTGGGCTTTCTTCACAAAGTCTTTGTAGGCACTGTTGCCGCCGAGCCGCCGGTCAATGGCGTAGTGGTCCGTAAAGCCGTAGCCGTGGTAAGCCGAGCGCATGGTTCCGCCTTCGTCGGTGAGGGGCTGGTTGTTTTCCAGTACGGGCGTGAACCAGACAGCCGTAACGCCGAGGTCTTTGAGGTAATCGAGGTGCTGGGCGGCTCCGGCCAGATCCCCCCCGTGCCGGTAAACGGGGTTGGCGCGGTCGGCGTTGGGATCGGCCATATCGGCGAATTTATCGTTGGCCGGGTCGCCATTGGCGAAGCGGTCGGGCATGGCCAGGTAGATGAAATCAGCATCGGTAACGCCCTGCCCCTTAGGCGTATTATCGCGGGCTTTGAGCGGAAAATCATAGGTAACGCGTTCATTGCCGCGTTTGCCCACGATGCGGAGGGTGCCGGGTTTGGCCGTGGGCGCAATGGTCAAATCCAGAAAAGCGTAGCCGGCGTTTTCAACGGTTATGGTGCGTACCAGTTTCACGCCGGGGTGGTCAATGGTGTACAGCAGCGTACCGGCCTGAGGGCCGTAAATCATCAGCTGCAGGTTTGGATTTTTCATGCCCACCCACCAGTGCGTCGGGTTGATACGGGGCGTTTGGGGCGTCTGCGCCGACAGTGACCCGGTTAGGGTGACCAGGCAAGAAAGCGTAAGCAGGAACCGAAGCATAGTATGTGGAGCTGGTTAGATAGGTTACGTAGAAGCTGAAAGACAAAAATACCCTTAATTTTCCCCAGAAAAGGCCATAGCTTTGTCCATTGTTGGCTTTCTTTTCCCGTACCGTTCCCGCATGAATACCACCTATGCCGTCCCGGTGATGGACAAACTCATCATCTATCAGATTTTTACGCGCCTGTTTGGTAATCAGAATACAACCAACAACGTCAACGGTAGCCGTGAGGAAAATGGCTGCGGCACCTTCCACGACATCAATGATGCGGCCCTCGCCGGCATCCGGCAGTTTGGCGCGTCGCACGTGTGGTTTACCGGTGTGCTCGAACACGCTACCCAGACCGACTACAGCAAATTCGGCATTCGGCCCGACGACCCGGCCATTGTAAAAGGCCGCGCCGGATCGCCTTACGCCGTGAAAGATTACTATGACGTGGACCCCGACCTGGCCGTTATCGTGCCCGACCGCCTGGCGGAGTTTGAGGCCCTGATTGAGCGGTCGCACGTTAATCAGCTGAAAGTCATTATCGATTTTATCCCCAACCACGTGGCCCGGCAGTACCTGTCCGACGCCAGGCCCGACGGTGTTGCTGATCTCGGCGAGCGGGACGATACCCGGGTGGAGTTCGCGCCCAACAACAATTTTTACTACCTGCCCGATCAGGTATTCGTTTCTCCCGAACCGGGCTCGACACTGCACGAATTCCCGGCCAAGGTGACCGGGTCAGGGTCCATTACCAATCAGCCCCATAAAGACGACTGGTACGAGACGGTAAAACTGAATTACGGCATCAATATTTTCAACGGCAGTACCCAGTACGACCCCATCCCGGCTACCTGGCAGCAGATGCTCGATATTCTGCTGTTCTGGGCCGAAAAGGGCGTTGACGGGTTCCGGTGCGACATGGCGCAGATGGTACCGGTTGAGTTCTGGCGGTGGGTAATCGGGCGGGTGAAGCAACGCTTTCCAAGCGTGATTTTCATTGCCGAGATCTACGAACCCGACCGCTACCGGACGTATATTTTCGACGGTGGTTTCGATTACCTCTACGACAAGGTGGGGCTTTACGATGTGCTCCGTGACCTGATGGAAGGGCACGGCTCCTGCTACGAGATTAGCCGCATCTGGCAACAGCAGTCCGGCGACTATGCCCAGCACATGCTGCGGTTTCTGGAAAACCACGACGAGCAGCGTATTGCGTCCCCGTTTTTTGCCAATGACCCGTGGGCAGCTGTCCCGGCCATGACGGTATCTGCCACGATGCATACGGGGCCGTACCTGGTGTATTTCGGGCAGGAAGTAGGCGTTCGGGCCGATGGGGCGCAGGGCTTCAGTGGCAACGACGGCCGCACGACCATTTTCGATTACTGGGGCCTGCCCGACTGGCAGGGCTACCTCAACGCGCGGGGTGGTAAACCCCGCTACGATGGCGGGGGCCTGACGGATAGTCAGCGGCAGCTCCGGGCGTTTTATCAACAGCTCAATCACCTCGTCAACGAGTCTGACGCCATCCAGAACGGCTTTTTCTATGACCTGCAATGGGCCAACGACAAAGGACAAAGTAACCGGTACGACGCCCATACACTGTACAGCTACCTGCGCTACACCGAACGGCAGCGGTTGCTGATTGTCTGCAATTTCTCTTCGGACTTCACCGCCGAAACCACCGTTCAGATTCCCCGCCACGCCTTTGAGGCAATGGGGCTGGACTCGGCCAAGACGTACCGGTTCACCGATCTTTTTCTGAGCAATACACAGCTCGACGCCGTTGGGCGCGAGGGGGTTCCCATTTCGTTACCGCCCCGCTCAGTCCGGGTATTTGAGCTGAAGGGGTAAGGCAGGGCCGGTGTTAACAGCACTTGGTTTGGTCTCCTGTTAATACTTTCGGTGAAAATTGAGTCCAAAGGCAAACCACTCTCTCCTGCTGATGACCATGACAAAACGCTTTACTGCTTTTTTCTTATTCATCGTGTCGACGGCCCTGGCGCAGAACGACCCCCTGGCTACTCAACTGGTTCATCTGTCGGCAGCAACGGGCAAAACGCCCGCCGAAAATGCCGTTCAGATTGGCAAGAAACTGCTCGGCAAACCCTACGTGTCGCACACGCTGGATCAACACCCCGACGAGCAGCTGGTGATCAACATGAATGCCTTCGACTGCACGACTTACCTCGAAACGGTTCTGGCTATTACACTGGCCCGCCTGGACGGCAAACCGAGCGCTACGCCCACGCAGGTCGAGCAATCGTTTAAAAAATACCTGACCCAGCTCCGGTACCGGAACGGACGCATTGATGGATACGCCAGCCGGCTGCACTACTTCTCGGACTGGCTGCGGAACAACGAGAAAATGGGTTTGCTCACCGATGTAACGGCGCAGTTGCCGGGCAGTATGTCGGTGGCAAAACCCGTGTCGTATATGACCAGCGCCACCCACAAGTTTCCCGCCATGAGTGACCCTGCCGTGTACCGACAGATTCAGTTTACCGAAACATCGATTAGCCAGCAGTCTTTTTCGTTTGTACCGACCAAATACATCCGGCAGGCCGAGGGGCGCATTCAGGAAGGCGACATTGTGATGCTGATGGCCGCCCGGCCTGGTCTCGACATGCGGCACGTAGGTTTGGCCGTGCGCCAGCCCAACGGCCGGCTTCACCTGTTACACGCATCATCGGAGCGGGGCCGGGTGGTTATTTCTCCCCTCCCGCTGAGCGATTATGTACTGAGCCACAAACGCATGTCGGGCATACGCGTAGCGCGGCTTCACGGGAGTGTGAATGGCCTGCCCGCTGGAAATCAGTAAAACATCCGTCCCGACTAGAGGGTTTCGTTGAGACAATCAGCCCCTCAACAACCCTCTTACGGATATGAAGCCTTCCTTCTGGCGCGTTGCCACCGCCGTTTTTGCCGCTGGCAGTATCATTTACACGACTATATCGAGTAATAAATCACGCGACAAAGGCCGGCAGATGAAGCAGGCCGAAACCGAGCCGGAATTCGACGTACCGGCGCAGTATCAGGCCGTATTCGACAAAAACCTGATTATTCCGGCGGGCTGGGCGTTTGGCGCGGTCTGGTCGACGGTCTATACCGGACTGGCCGCGCTTATGGTACACCAGGCATTGCCCGGTACGCAAAACAATCCGCGTTATCAAAAAGCGCTACCCTGGTGGGTGGCTTCCTGGACGCTGAACGCCGTGTTTGGCCGCTACTTTTCCCAGAACGATAAAGACAGCATCGTCATCTCCGACCTGACCACAAAGGTCAATCTCGGCGTGGCCCTGGGACTGCATCACGCCCTTGAAATCGGCAAAACCGACGTCCCGGCCCCCGAAAAATACCTGCGCATTCCGGTCAGTCTCTACACCGGCTGGCTCACGGCCGCTACGGTGGTTGGCACACCCGATACGCTGCTGACCCTCGACGTCTGGGAACCTGACACCCGGCGCGACGAACTCATCTCGGCCGCACTTTTGTCCGCTACCGGCGGGCTGGGCTTTATGGTGGCGCGTCACCTCAATGATCCTTGGTATATGTTGCCTTTTGTAGCGGGTTTCGGCGGGATAGCCACCCGGCAGTGGGACCGCCACCCAATTGTGGCCTGGAAAGCGGCTGGCTGGGCCGTTATCTATGCCGGACTGCTGGCTTATTGGCTCCCCAAGGGCAAATTTCGGGCGTATGACCGAACAATCGTAAACGAAAACACCGTTGACGAACGCTTCCAGCTTAATCCAGCCGACGTATATGATGGTCCGCAAACCGGTACCGACACCGCCCGAATGACGGCCATTGAAGCAGAAGGGCTCGATTAGTTCTTTTTCTGCTGGTCAACATTTCGAGAGCCGTTCATCATTTTTACGAATCTATATACCACAACGGGGGCGTAGTTTCGTTTTCCCTAAAAAGCTTTTCATGTCCCGCATAACCCCGCGCCCGGTTCTTTTCCTCATATTTCTCGCTGGCTTACTTGCTGGTTGTTCTGGGCCCGTCGGTGAGTTAGATACGCAGATCAGCGACGCGCTCACCACCGGTAACACCATCGACGCTACGGAGGCCAGCCAGATTAAGGCCTTTATCGCCAAAGAAAACAAAGACCTGCAGGACGATAAAAAGACCGTTAAACTCTTTGCGCCCGACGGTTCGGTGGACGATGCCGCTTTGCTGGCGTACATTAAACGTAACATCACGTACCGCAAATTAGCCAAAGATGGTGCGGCCCCCACCGTGTCGCTGGCGGCTGCCGAGACCAAAGCCAAACCGCTGCAACTCAAGCTCTATCTGGAAGCCAGCGGCAGCATGTTTCCCTACGATGCCCCCGGCGGCAACGGCGCGTTCAAGCGCACGCTCAACGATTTGCTGACCGAATTTGACGCCCTCAACGCGGGTCAGGCAAAGCTGTTCGTAGTTAATACCGAGGTAAATCCGCTGGGGCTGACCCTGCCGCAGTTCTTCCGGGAAAAGGATATTTTTACCGTTGCCAAAACGAAGGGAAAAACCACCAGCACCGACTTTGAAGGCATTTTCAAGACTATTTTATCTGAAACGGCCGGTAATGAGCTGAGCATTTTAGTGTCAGACCTGATTTACTCCGATCCGAAACTGGCGGGCATGAGTGCCCAGAAAACGCTCGACGCGGCCAGTTCGCTGATGACAACGGTGTTCAACCCTTACGCCAATACCCATTCGATGCTGGTGCTGAAGATGACCGCTGGTTTCGACGGGACGTATTACAGCTGGAACAATGCCAAGCAGAAATACACGGGTCAGCGGCCTTATTACCTTTGCCTGATTGGTCGGCGCGAAATCATGCAGCGGCTTCTGAGCGATCCGGCATATCAGCAAATCCGGCAGTTTGAGCAGTTGCCGGGCTACGAAGATTCATGGCTTTTCGAGGCCGGGGGCAGCGCGTCGACGGAGCCGTTCTACACGGTACTCGTCAATGACCCTGCCCGCAAAGGCCGCTTTAAACGCACCAATGACGAAACGCGCAGCCGCGCCAAAGCCGTACACAGTCTTACCGACGTTCAGCCCGACGTAAGCGACAAAAGCCTGACTATTCCCGTGGCCGTTGACCTGTCTGGTACGCACCTGCCTGCCTCGCTGCTGACCGATGCGGGTCAGTACGTGGTAACGGGCAAAGATGATTTTAAGGTAACGGCGGTACAGCCCTACAGCGGAGCCAACGGCACGACTCACAAGCTCTTGCTGACCACCACCCGCCCGGCCCGGGGCGACCGCCCGGCCATTATCCGGCTGCGCCGACAGTTTCCGCCCCGCTGGATTGCCCAAGCCAACACTATAACCGATATTCCACCCAATGCCACGACTACCTTTGGTCTGCAAAACCTGTTGCAGGGCGTTGAACGAGCTTACAATCCCAACAACCAACCCGCTTATTTCACGCTAACAATTAATTTGGAATGATAGAATAAACGGATGGTAACTCTTCTGGCTACGCTATTCACTCATTCACAATTCACTCAGTAAACAATGGAAGAATCCCTGTATAATTTTTACAACCTGTTCGTTAACAGCGCCTTGCTGGAAGACCTGTATCAGGAAGAGTTGCTGTCGTCGCTGACCTGGACGGCCATCGGCATTGCTTTTGTGGTGGCCGTTGCGTTTTATATCTGGCCATTCAACAAAGTCAGTTTCAGCGGCTTCGGCAGCTGGCTCACCATGCTGGGCGCCAGTGCGCTGGCGCTGTTTGTGATTACGCTCATTACCTGCTATCAGAAAGCCGGGCAGGAAATTCTGCGCGTTGATGCCGACCCCGACCAGGGTATGTTTTTCGATCAGAGCGTGAGCGTATTTGTCAGTTTTGCGTTTACGATGGCGCTGCTGACGGCGGTATTTTTCTTTGTTATCTCAATGATTATGAAGGGCTTCAGCAGCAACGCCAAACACCGGCCCATGCTGTGGCCTTCTAAGTAAATAGAGTTATTTCGCAGAGATGCACGGACACAAAACGAGATACGCAAAGAAAAAAGGCGGGGAGATAAACTAGTCTCCGTGCATCTCTCCTTATTTTCTCTCTGCGTATCTCTGCGGAATAACCCCTCACCTCAATAACTCATGGCTAAATTATTCGTATTCGCTATTGGCGGAACCGGTTCGCGGGTGCTGAAAGCCCTGACCTTTCTTTTGGCATCGGGCGTGAAACTCGATAACACCGACGAGGTCATCCCAATTGTGCTGGACCCCCACGCTACCAACGATGACCTGCTGCGCACTAAAGAACTGCTGCGCGAGTATGGCAACATCCGCGCCGGGCTGCAAACCAAACCTACCGAAGGGTTCTTCAGCACCGAAATCAAAACCCTCAACCGGTCCATTGGCGGCAACGCAACCATTGCCGATACGTACGTATTCGAACTACAGGGCGTACAGCAGGAGAAGTTCAAGGACTATATCAACTACGAAGGTCTGGACGCGACCAACAAGGCCCTGGCCAGTCTGCTGTTTTCGGACGAAAACCTCGAAACCAAGATGGACATCGGCTTCGTGGGCAACCCCAACATTGGCAGTACGGTCCTGAATCAGTTCCGCTATTCCGACGTCTTTCAGGCCTTTGCCGAAAACTTCGGCGCTAACGACCGGATTTTTATCGTTAGCTCCATCTTTGGTGGTACGGGGGCGGCTGGCTTTCCTATCCTGCTCAAGAACATTCGGGGGGCGCAGGCCATTGGGCAGATTCCCAACCCGGCGTTTCTGCGCGATGCCAAAATCGGGGCTGTAACGGTGATGCCGTACTTCAGCCTCACCACCAGCGACAACAAGCTGATTGACCCGGCTTCGTTCATTGCCAAGACCAAAGCCGCTCTGGGCTATTACCAGAAAGGCGTAAACCCGTCGGTGAACGCGCTGTACTATATCGGCGACGACCAGACTAAAGCCTATACGTACGACCCCGGCGCGGGCGGCCAGAAAAACGAAGCGCACTTCGTAGAAATGGCTTCGGCCCTGGCCATTGTCGATTTCATGGCCACGCCCGACAGTTCGCTGGAGGTTAGCAATGGCAAGCCAACCAACCCGGTTTATAAGGAATTCGGTATTGAGCAGGACGGTATCAGCGTACAGCTGGGCAACTTAGCCGGCGCTACGAAACAGATTATCAGCCTGCCACTGTCCAAAATGGCCCTATTCAGTACGTACCTGAATCAGCGTATCAAATCGGCAGCCGGTACGGTGCAATGGTCTAAAGCCAACCCGCAGCTGTCAACCTCATTCCTAAATTCTCAGTTTTTTACCAGCGTCAAAAATTTCGATGCGGGGTTCCGGCAGTGGCTGACCGAGATGCGCAACAACAAGCGGTCGTTCGAGCCATTTCTGCTTGATACGGCTAACCTTGGCCATACGGTACGCGGCTTTGAGCCGAAAAAGAAAGGCATTTTTGGGGGCGAGTCCGATGTAAAACTCGACATTGTGGATGACCTCGACCAGACCCTCAACAAGACCGCCGAAGGTAAAGCCTACGTTAGTGAAGCCGATAAATTCATCCAGTTGTTTTCCGAAGGTACCGACCGGTTCGTCCGCGAAAAACTACCCAAGGTGCTTGATTATTAATTCTATTATTTCGCCACAGAGATGCACCAAGACGCACCGAGTTACGCAAAGATTTTCTGAGGAGAACTAGAAATTTTTCTCCCGCGCCGGCGTACCGGTGAATCTCTGTGCGTCTTGGTGCATCTGTGTGGCGAAAAACTTCTTATGCCAACAACCCTCAGCTTACATAACCCCACGCCGGGGCTGCACTGGTACGTAAGCAAACCGCTTGGTACCGATCAGATTGCCGCCATCCGCGACCCGCAGGGCGGGCAGACCGTGAAGCAGCCCACCTCCATTCCCAGTCCGTTTGCGCGGATGGATCTGGTGCGGGCGGCCTTTCTTAACCTCGCCATCAAACCCGACCTCGGCGGCTCCGTCAACGACCAGCGGGTGGTGTCAGACACACTCGACGTAGGGGAGCTGTTCTTCAATTACGACAAACTCAAGGCGCTCGTCACCATTGCCCCGTTCGACGTCCGTACCGATCTCGACCGGCTGCGTACCTCAACCAACCAGGGTCACCGGCGATTGGGCGACGCCCTGAAGCTATTTCTGGACCAGGATGCGCCCGAATACAATTTCGATCAGATAAACCGGCTGTTTGTACTTAGCTACCGGGGGCGGGTCATTGGCGGCACGTCGCCGAAGACGTTGTTCTTTTCGTCGGGCAACGACCTGAGTTGGGTCGACGAGACGATGGGTAATCACCGGCTGTTCAGCACCGATACGCGACCCCTGCACCAGCGCGACATTGAGTATCAGAAGTTCTGGTACGCGCTGAAATTATTCATGCCCAACTTCCGCGACCGGTTCCGCGAGGTGGATGATTACCTGAACCGCAGCCGCGCCCTGCTGCAGCAGCACAACCCAACCCTGTTCTACGAACATATCGAGCAGCCTAACGGTCAGCCTCTGCTGACGGCTGAAAAGTTCGCGAACGATTTTGAGGAACTGACCACCGGCCCCGGCGACATTGTGGAGGTGCTGGGCTTCCCGCTCCGCAAGAAGAAATCCGACGCCCGGGCCATTGACCAGGTCAGCGATTTCATTATCAAGTCGGACAAGTACACGCGGCTTAATACGGGCAAACCGCGCCCCATGGCGTTGCAGAACCGCTTCTTCCGGCAGTTCACCTATGTGCCGCAAACGCAGTGGAACCCCAACACGCCCGTGCCGTACGTGGCCCGCGAGTCGTGGCGCGACAACCAGCGGCCCCTGCCCGGCCAGCCCGGCAGCTATCCCTGGCTCACGGTTAGCGACTTTCTGGAACCGTACCTCGTGCGCTTGCCGTACCCCACCGACCGGGGCCGTTTCTTCGACGGAAATTTGCAGGCACCCGGCACCGACAAAGGCTACCTGCTGCCCCTGAAGAAAGATTTCTTTGATTTCTTCGACGTCGATGATTTGCTGAACGGCAAAGTCCGGCTGAAACTAACTCCTCAGGCCGGGGGGGTCAGCGTCTCGCTCGATATCCCCGTAACGGCACCAGGCCAGCCCGGCAACCAGTTCGTAACCTTCGAGCGGACGTATAGTACCAGCACCGCAGCCCCCAACGAGGCAAACAACGAGGGCGTGATTGTTGAAAACTCGTTCACGGTCAACGTGTATCCATTTGTCAGGTCGGGCAGCGTACCGGTTCCTGCCGATTACCGGGTCCAGCTTATCGAGTCGGGCTTCGATAGTCAGAATCAGTACGAACTGGCCTATTTCGACGGCAATACCAACGCCGAAGTCGCGCCCGAGTCCGTCCACCAGCGCACCGTCCGGCAGCAAAATACCGACGGGTCGAGCGTGTATTACGTCCTGCGCAGCGAGTTTGACTACACGCAGGTAAACATTCGGGGCGATGGCCGCGAAATGCACGGACTTCTCGTGCCGCGCTGGCAGGAATACAATGGCGGCAGCAAGCAGTTCGCTTTCTCGGTCGATTTTGGCACCACCAATACCCACATCGAATACAGTGTAGACGGGGGTACCCCGCGCCCGTTCGACGTGGCCGAACTGACTCCGCAGGTGGCTACGCTCGTGAACCCGGCGCAGTACAACGCGGCCCTGTTCGAGCTGTTTGTGCTCTATGACCTGGAGTTTGTGCCGCCCACCATCGGGCCGGGCCGGCAGGACAGTTTCCCAACGCGCACGGCCATTGCCGAGCCACTGAACCTGAGTTTCAACCAGCAGACGCAGGCCCTGGCTGATTTTAATATTCCGTTCTACGTCGAGCGGCAGCCGGCGGGGTCCAACCGCATTACAACCAACCTGAAATGGGCCAAAAGCAATTACCAGACCGAACGGCGTGTTGAAGCGTTCCTGGAAGAGTTGCTGATGCTCATCAAGAATAAAGTTTTGACCGAAGGCGGCAGCCTGACCCAGACCACGGTCTATTGGTTCTTTCCCGCCAGTATGACCCCGGGTCGCGTGAGCCAGCTCCGCGCCGACTGGCAGGAACTTTATAACCGCTATATTGGCGGCTCGCAGGATCGTCTTCGTGAGGTATCAGAGTCAGTGGCTCCGTTTTATTATTACAAGCAGAACCCCACGCTGAGCGCGTCGGCCAGGCCCGTGGTGAACGTGGATATTGGCGGAGGCACATCAGACGTAGTCGTGTATGAGCGCAACGAGCCCCGACTGCTGACCTCGTTTCGGTTTGCGGGTAATGCCATTTACGGCGATGCGTTCAGCGAATACGGCGCGGCCAGCCACAATGGCTTCGTCCGGAAATACACCGACAAAATTCAGACGCTGCTGAACAGCCAGAACCTGACGAACCTGAGCGATAACAACCGGCAGATCCTGGAAACCAACCGCTCGGAAGACATCATGGCGTTCTGGTTTTCCATTGAGAAAAGTAACGACGTGAAGGCCAAGTCTATGTTGTCATTCAACGGGATGCTGGCCAAGGACGAAGACCTGAAGATCGTGTTCGTACTGTTCTACACAGCGTTGCTCTACCACATTGCGCAGCTGATGAAACACCGGGGCATTGGCCTGCCGGGGGCCCTGACGTTCAGCGGCACAGGTTCCAAAGTTCTGAGCATTATCAGTACCGATGATACCATGCTGGGCAAGCTGGCCCGGGTCATTTTTGAGAAAGTGTATGCCCAGGAATACGGAGCCAGTGGACTGACGTTGTTTTACGAACGCAAAGGACCGAAAGAAGTGACCTGCAAAGGAGCGCTGATGCAGCCCGCCAACAGCCGCCCTATTGACACCGAAGCCATCAGCTACGTGTATCCGGCTACGTTCCAGGACGAGTACCCCACGCTGACCTACGCTGATTTGCGCAAACCCGCCGTTATTGACTCGCTGCTTAAAGAAACCAACACGTTTATCGACTTCTTTTTTGAGTTGAACCAGACGTTTAGTTTTTCGCGCAACCTGAACGTATCGCCGGCGTCGCTGGCGGTGGCACAGCGCGAATTGAGAACGCATCTGGATACCTCACTCATGGATGGCATTCAGCGTAAAGAAAGCGACGTAGCCGCCGAGAGCAGTGGCATGTCAGATTCTATATCGGCTCCCATCGAAGAAACCCTGTTTTTCTATCCGCTGGTCGGGGCTATCAATAAGCTGGCCAACGCGCTGGTATGAGTTCATTTGCCGTTCGTTCCCGTGACTGGTCTGCACTGACTTATCGCAGTTTAATACAGGTCACGGAACGAACGGCAATCAACTGACAAAAATGTTATGCGATTTATCTTCCTCCTTGCGCTAACGGCTCTGACGTCACTCCCGGCCCTTGCGCAAAACATGAACGTGGCGGCTGTGGACACACTGACCAAAGACGTAGCCATTGCCGTATTTGCCAACATTGTCAAAACCGGTAACCAGCCCGTCGCGAATGCGGTGTATGAACAGCTGCTGCTGTGCGACGACAGCTGCGACCCGCAGGACATTATTCGTCAGACAGGGGGTGGAAGCTGGGATCAGGTAGGGCAGAAAATGCAGGAACTGGCTATGCTAAAGAACACAAAGCAGTTCATAGAAGCATCGCCCTCCGAGGCTAACGCGGCTATTCGTCGGCAACTGACCGATTTTTACACCAGACACAAAGCCCTAAAACCGTACAGTGGGCCGCTGACACCCGCCGTTCAGTTAGCTATGCTCGCCAAAATTGACCAGATGCTGCCCCCCGCACCGAGTGAGCCCGCTCCGTACGCCGTTGCTCAGGCCAGCCCGGACGGATCGGCAATGCCGGATGGCGTGATAGATGAAAACAGCAACATCAGCAGTTCAGCCCTGGCCATGAGTAAGCTGGAACGGTCGGTGAAAGACGAACAGGACAAAAATTTCTGGATGATGATTATTAGTGGATTGATTGGCCTGATTGCCGGTGCCGGCGCCGTATATTTTCTGCTGTACCGGTCGCTGAAAAGCGAAACCGACCAGCTCAAAGGCGAGAATGCCGCCCTGAGCAATCAGATTGATACCTTACGCAGAAAGCCTGACAACGCCCCCCGCGCCCGCAATATGCCTCAGATGGATCGTTACCCGGCTTCCAGCCCCGTACCCACCGTCGTACCCCCCCTAATGACCCCGCCTGGGACGCCCGCCGTATCGGTGCAACCGCCCGATGCGCCTGTACCGTCTCTCCCCGCCAACGAGCCGATTGCGCCTGTTGAATCAACGCCCGCGTTTGTCCAGACGCCCCCGGCCCAGCCGCCCCGCGATGAAGTCCTGTATTTCCCGCCCCCCAGCCCGGCGGGCCTCTTCGACGGAACCCAGCAGGCTGACCGGCTCTCCCCCGAATCGGCGTACCGGTTTGACGTGCGTAGCCAGATGCCCGATCAGGCTACCTTCCGCTTTGAAGCCGAGCCGGGCCGGGTGGCCCGTTTCCTGAACTACCGCAATTACATGGTCGAACCCGCCTGCGACAGCGAGAACAGCTATGCCTCGCAGCACACCCGCATTGTTACCCAGCGCGAGGGCGAGGCCGTACGCGAAAACGGCGGCTGGCGCGTAACCAGAAAGGCTCTCATCCGGTATGAATAAGAAACGACAACCCCTGCTCTGCTTTTTACTCCTGCTGGGTCTGACATACCTGTCGGGCTGTTCGGGCTGTTCGCGGTCGGGCAGTCACCAGCCGCGCCGGAGCCGATCCGCTCCCCAGTCCCAGACTACCATTTCTGCTGATTCGCTGCAACGGCGCTGAATTCGTATTTTTGTGCATTCTCAACACAGAGTACAAGGCACTTCGCCGGAAAAACAGCCTGTAAACAGGGCTGTACCGACGTTGGTGAGCAAATAGACATTGACTGGTGTAAGTCACGCGCCTGTGTTCTCTTTGATAACTACTCTGCGGTCTCCGTGTTAAAAGAGCATGACTGATACTGAATTAGCCAACCGACTTCGCGAAGCCATTGTGCTGGATGGTCCTGACATCTGGCGTACCAACGGGTTTATGGCCGATGCTCAGGCAGCTGGCCTGTCAACCGCTCAGGCCGAAGCCTTAGCGGCTGAAGTTGGTGCAGAGGTCAGTAGAAACAGCCTTCTGTTCAACGGCATCAGCGACCGCATTGCCCGGTTGGCCCAGCCGGCACGGTCTGCGTACCGGGAACAGGACACCTCCCGGATTATTCTGGCCGCTCAGTCGCTGAATCTGTCGCCCGACTTTGTGCGGGACCGCTGGATACCGGCTGAGCTGGCTAAAATTGCCCCCCCCCCTACCCCGCCTGCCCCCAAACCGATCGTTGTCGAGCCGGTCGTTGTCGAGCCACCCGTTACGGCACCGGAATCTACCGACGCGTACAAAGAGCTGCTGGAACCGGAGCCACTGCCCCCCGTTGAGCCCGAACCAGCAGCGCCAGCGGGCGAAACGGTGGAGTCGATGCGCCGGAAGGTCTATGACAGCCTGAACGACTACGGCGACCGTATTCCGGCCCCGGCCATCCGGTCGTTGTTCCGCACCATCAGCTACGACGAAACCGAACTGGCCGTTGCCATCTGGAATTACCTCCAAATTGAAGGGTATCAGCCCATTGCTCTATCGTCTAGCGATGATCTGCGCGAAAAAGTAACCTCGACCGACTGGCAGATCCCGGTTCGGCAGGCGGCCCCTCCGCCACCCGAACCCGTTTATGTCCCCCCCGTGTTGCCCGAGCCGCTGACTCCGGTGGTTCACTCGTTCACGGCTACGCCCGCCCGCGTGGTGCGGGGTAAACCCGTTACGCTGGAGTGGGACGTTGAGAATTTACTGGCCGTCACGATCGATGATCTGGGCGAAGGGCTTTCGCCGAAGAATCGGGGCTGGATAAAGCCTAAGAAAACGGCTGATTACACGCTGTTCGACGTCAACAACAATCCCCTCAGCACGGTGCGGGTCGAAGTAATTCCACCGGACCGCAGTGGCCTGTACGGGGTGTTGTTCGCCCTGTTTTTGTTGTTGGTAATCTACTATTTTGTGCGGGGCAGCGCATCGGGCAACAACGCCGGTACTGAAGAAACAACCCGCCGGGAAGAGCCCCGGACGCGTGCTGAACCCACCGGGAAAAATACGGACCTCCACTACAACGGTCCCGAATCAGCACCGCCCGCCGAGCCAGCACCCCAGCCCACGCCCGACGAAACCACCGCCACCGACACAAAAATCGCTGAATCAACCACAGAGAAGCCGGAAGAAGCAAAATCCAGCGTACCGGAGCCGGAGCCCGCTACCGTGCCCGCGCCCAGGACACCCCAGGATGCCCGCCGGGGAAAATACGAAGAGGCTTTTGGCGATAAACCATACGACAAAGTGGAACTGGGCGACGACGACCGTGGCTGGCGTCGCGCCCGGAAGAATGGCAAATGGGGCTACATCGACGCCAACGACCAGTGGACCATCGAACCGGAATTTGATGCCGTTACGCCGTTCAAAGGCAACACGGCGGCTGCGTTTATGAATGGGCAACTCATCACAATTGACCGCGACGGGCGGCAGGTCAGAAATTAGCGGGTGTATTTTCGCGGGCCTTGTCAGCATATTCCCGTAATTTTGCCGCTATCTATGACCACAGCAGAAACGCAGAGCGGCAAGCCCGCCACCTCACTCCAGGACATTATTGGCCACGCTAAAGAATACGGGTTCGTGTTCCCGTCATCCGAAATTTACGACGGTCTTCAGGCCGTGTATGACTACGGGCAGAACGGCGTGGAGTTAAAAAACAACCTCAAGACGCTGTGGTGGAAAGCCATGACGCAGTTGAACGACAATGTCGTGGGTATCGACGCATCCATCTTCATGCACCCGCTGACCTGGAAAGCATCGGGCCACGTCGATTCGTTCAACGACCCGATGATTGACAACCGCGATTCTAAAAAACGCTACCGCGCCGATCAGTTGCTCGAGCTGAAAGCCGAAGAATACGCCAACGCCGGCGATGAGGCCCGCAGCACCGCGCTGTTGCAGGAGATGGGCCGCCTGCTGGGTAATGAGGACCTCGACGGCGTGCGTAATCTCATTATTGCCGAAGGTATTAAAGACCCCGTGTCCGGTACCGACAACTGGACCGAGGTGCGGCAGTTTAACCTCATGTTTTCGACGCAGGTAGGTTCACTGGCCGAAGACGCCAGCCTGATTTACCTGCGTCCCGAAACAGCCCAGGGTATTTTTGTTAACTTCCTGAACGTGCAGAAGAGCGGGCGCATGAAAGTGCCGTTTGGTATTGCCCAGATTGGCAAAGCGTTCCGAAACGAGATCGTGGCGCGGCAGTTTACGTTCCGCATGCGCGAGTTTGAGCAGATGGAAATGCAGTTTTTTGTGCGCCCCGGTACCGAAATGGAGTGGTACGAACGCTGGCGCGATACCCGGATGAAGTTTCATCAGGTCATTGGTCTGCCCACCAACAAACTCAAGTTTCATCCCCACGAGAAGCTGGCCCACTACGCCAACGCGGCCGTGGACATCGAGTATAAATTTCCCTTCGGCTTCCGCGAAATGGAAGGCATTCATTCCCGCACCGATTTCGATTTGAAAGCCCACCAGGAGCTAAGCCGTAAAAAGCAACAGTATTTCGACAATGATCTTGACCCCGCCACCGGCAAAGCCTACGGCAACTATATTCCCTACGTCGTAGAAACGTCTGTGGGGGCTGACCGGCTGTTTCTGGCCGTGCTGTGCAATGCCTTTACCAGGGAGACGGTTGGCGAAGCGGATGGCCGCCCCGGCAGTGATCAGAAAGAACGAACATACCTGAAGATTCACCCCGCCCTTGCCCCCGTTAAGGCGGCTGTCTTCCCGCTGGTGCGCAAGGACGGCTTGCCCGATAAAGCCGAACAGATTATGAAGTTGCTACGGTCTGAGTTCCGGGTCGTTATGGAGGAGCGTGACGCCATTGGCAAACGGTACACCCGTCAGGATTTGATTGGCACACCCTTTTGCATTGCCGTCGATTACCAGACTATGGATGACGATACCGTTACGATTCGCTACCGCGACACAACCGAGCAAATTCGGGTACCAATCAGCGAACTCAAAAGCCGCATTGGTCAGGAGGTCTCCATGGAGCGACTGCTGGAGCAGATGTAAGCGATGAAGAATGAGAAATGACGAACGGGCTGATGCATGTAATTGCATCAGCCCGTTCGTCATTTCTCATTCTTCATTCAAAACGCGCTGAGCGTTTTGTAAGGCTGCTGGGTGGAAAGCGGAAAGCCTAACGGTTAGTTGAGGTGTGGAAGATTACTCATTAGCTGGCGACGGACAGCCACCCACCGACGGCGCGAGATGGGTAGTACCTCGCCGGTTGACAGGTGAACAAGCCCGCCGGCTTCGGTGCGTTCGAGACGGGAAACAAAGCTTTTATTGACAACGCAGTTACGGTGCAAACGGACGAATAACTCAGTTGGTAATTTAGGTGCATAGAACTTCAGGGTTCGGGGCATCAGCATGCGCCGACCATCTACCCAATTCAGCCAGCTATAATTAGCGACGGCCTGTAAGTAAACAAGGTCAGCAACCGGAAACGTCTGGCGTCCCGATTCGCGGATAAAAATATTCAGTGGGGGCCACTCGGTGGGCGTGACGCGGACTGATGTGGCACCAGATTGAAAGTAGGTCATGGGCGTTAGCGAGAGGATTTGTTCTGGTTGACTATACAACAGTACAATACTAACACCCCGCGCTTTCAGCAACTTGCTGGTTTGTAACACGCCCTATAAAATTTGTAACACGTATTATACTTAAGCCATATCTTGAGGGAACGGTACCATTTGGGCGTTTTTTATTATACCAATAAGAATTTTTTATTGACTTAACTACAGTCTCTTACATCTAACTAACTGCCTGCCGACCCTTTTCGGTAAATTCGGAGGGTGTTTGATTGTAGTGATCCTTAAACACTTTAGAAAAATAAGCGGCCGTATCAAAGCCTGACCGGTCTGCTACTTCGGATACAGACACGCCGGTGAGCAACAGTTCAGCCGCCCGGTTAAGCCGCACTACCCGGATCAGTTCTATGGGAGTGAACCCGGTCAGGGCCTTCACTTTCCGATTCAAATGCATCCGGCTAAATCCAACGGCTTCGGCCAGAGCCTCAACACCAAACGACGAATCGTCCAGACGAGCTTCCAGAACCGTGTATAGCATGTTCAGAAACTCGTCTTCGGGTTTCGGGGGCACATCGGTATTGAGCAGGTGTCCCTCGCGCAGAAGCGACTTGCGGTTGTGTTGCTGCTGGCGGTGCTGCTGCTGAAGCCGGTTCCGAACGCGGCCCAGTAACTCCTCTACCTGAAATGGCTTTGTAATGTAGTCATCGGCCCCCGCAGCAAACCCTTCCAGCCTACTCTCCACGGCTGTTTTTGCGGTCAGCAGTAAAATAGGAACGTGGCTGGTTGCGGGGTCAGCCTTCAGCCGCCGACATAGTTCGTACCCATCGAAATCGGGCATGAGCACATCGCTGATGATCAGGTCGGGTACGTCGTTCAGGGCTGCTTTTACCCCCATACTCCCCGTACTGGCCCGTCGAACCCGCCAAAACTCACCTAAAATATGCAACAGGTAGTTGGCAATGTCGTCGTTGTCTTCTACTACCAGCAAAGAGGCCAGTCGATCTGTTTCCGGTACGTTATCCGTGGCAGTCCACGGCTTAGGGCCATCTGCGCTGTTCGGAACGCTTTCGTTGAGAACAGGACGCAGGGGCAGTACTACCGTAAACGTGCTGCCTGCTCCAGGTTCGCTCTGTACCGAAATGTTTCCCTGCATCAACTCCGTAAGCTCTTTAACCAGGGCCAGCCCAATACCTGATCCACCCACCGACCGGCCATCCGGCCCGTTGGCCTGGTAAAACCGGTCAAAAACAAGGAACAACTCGTCGGCAGGAATGCCCTTGCCGGTATCGCTGATTTGGATCTGAACGGAGTCCATGGCCGCATCGGCCGGATAGGCCGTACCAGGCCGGAAGGCGGCCGGCCGGGAATTGGCCAGGGCCAGCGTCAGGGTAACAGAACCAGCCTCGGGCGTGAACCGCAGCGCGTTGGCCAGCAGATTATTGAGAATGGTTTCAAGCTTGTCTGCATCAAACCAATAGTGCGTCTGGGGAAGGATACTGCTAACGGCCAGGGTAATACGTTTTCCCTGACCCTGCCCATCGAACGCCTGCGCGGTACGCTCCACGAAGTCAGTGAGATTGCCGGGCGAGCTGGTTACGGTCAGGTTACCCGCTTCCAGTTTGGCCAGGTCGAGCAATTCGTTGATGAGCCGCAGCAACCGGCTGGCGTTTCGGTGCACCAGCGACAGGCGGTAATGCTGCTGCGGCTCGGTGATGTCGCGCAGAAGCTGGTCCAGTGGTGTCAGTATCAGCGTTAACGGCGTGCGAAACTCATGGGTAATGTTGGCAAAGAAGCGTGATTTAACCGTATCGAGTTGCTTGAGCTGCATCGACTCCTGCTCACGCAACTGAATGCGGCTCTGTAACTGAATGCGATTGAGCCGGATGCGCAGAAATAAAGCAATGCCGGCCAGCCCCAGCAGCACATAAGCGGCACAGGCCCACCAGGTTGCCCAGTACGGCGATTCAATAATCAGCGTTACGCTACGGATGGCCGGACTCCAGACCCCCGACGTGTTAGAGGCATTGACCACGAAGGTGTAAGTACCCGGTGGCAGATTGGTGTACGTAGCGGTGTTGCGGTTGGTACTGTAGATCCAGTCTCTGTCCAGACCCGTCAGTTTATAGCGGTATTGATTTTTACCGTTTTTGTTGAATTGTAAAGCGGCAAAATCAAAGGAAATAAAGTTCTGATCGTGCCGAAGCCGTAGTTCGCTGGTCTGGTCGATGGTTCGGGTCAGGGGCGAATCCGGAGCGAGGGGCGTTACGGGTTGGTTGTTGATACGCAGGGCCGTAAGGGCCACGGTAGGCTTATCGGCGTCATCGCTGACATTGGCAGGATTAAACAGAGTGTAGCCGCCAGTGCCCCCAAATATTAATCGGCCATCGGGCAAGGCTACGTCGTGGTACCGGTTAAATTCTTCGCTCGGCAGTCCATCATCAGTCGTATAGTTACGAATATCATACGTCCGGCTGTCAAACCGGCAGAGTCCGCGGTTGGTACTGAGCCACAAATGTCCCTGCCCGTTGGGCCGAACAGCGTATACCACATTATTGGGTAGCCCGTCTGCCTCGTCAAACCGCCGGATCTGCCCCGTTAATTTGTCAAGCCGACACAGCCCACTGCCAAACGTACCAATCCAGAGGTGATTATACTGCGTCGGATCCTGGGCCAGACACAGCAGCCCGTCGTTGGGCAGAGCGATTGGGTTAGTTGCCTGCGCCCGCCAGCGGGTTAGTTTCTGAGTGGAGAGATCAGCGCGGAGTAGACCATGGCTTTGGGTGGCCAGGTAGATACGCCCGCCGTCTACGGTCATCGCCACGATTTTGTAGGGATGGTTGGGCGGAAGCGGAAGCGGAAAGGTGGTAAACGTTCTCACGGTTGGGTTATACCGCGCCACGGCCCGGTTATCCGGTCCCAGTAAGCCCCAAAATTCACCCGCTGGTCCTTTGGCTATGCTTGTAAACCGAAAATTGCCGTTCGGCAGCCAGCGCGACTTAATACCGGCTGGTGCAACGGCTGTAAATGTTTTTGTTCCTGCCTCGTAGCGGTAAGGCGGGGTGGCGGCACTGGTCAGCCAGAGTACGCGCTGCCGGTCAAAAAGATACCGGATGGCGTCGGGTCGTTGCTGCCGGATGGTGGCCGGAATAGCATCTGCGGGTGCATTCAGGTACTGCGTGAGCCAGTCCGTCTGAAAATTAATGACGTAGGGATGCGCCGTAAAGGGTCGTTGTGTCAGGTCCGTTTTAATGACTCCGTCGCCGTCGAGGCCCATCCACCGCACATTAGAGCGGTCTATGAGCAGGGACAGCGCCTGGAAACGACTTAGCTTGGGATCGGGTGGCAGGCTGGTGAGGCCAGTCTGATCGATGAACCGATTCTGATTTACGTGATCTACCCCGTCTGTACCCGTGGCAAAGAGCGGCACGGCCAAGGGCTGGTCAGGCACGGTTACTACACGGCTGACCCGGCCCAGCGCGGGCTTGAACACCGCAAAGCGGCCCGGGAAACCCAGCAGCAGATCACCGTTTTCCCGCTGGTGCAGAGCCATTACGTCGTTTTGTGGCAACCCTTCGGCAATGCGGTAGGCGGTAAATTTCTTACGGACCGGATCGTACCGAAAAAGGCCCATGCGGGTAGCCAGCCAGAGTTGTCCGTTCCGGTCGGTGAGGAGTGCCCGGATCACAATGGGTGGCGTTGTGCGGCCGGGGGCGGGTGGGGCGGCCCAGTGCCGGTGGGTTACCGCACCAGCGGGGTCGAGCTGAAAAAACCCGTTTGTCTGCGTGGCTACCCACACCTGACCAGCCCGGCCCGGCGCGAGACCGACCAACTGATCATTGCCCAGCGCCTGCCGAAAACCAGGCGAGCGGGACACGTGCACAGCCTGCTCGGTGGCGGGATCAAAGCGATCGATGTGATTATTTTCGGTGCGAATCCAGATGTGGCCGGTCTGGTCCTCGCGCAGGCCGCTCAGACTGCTGAACGCCAGTGAGTAAGCCTGGAGCGGATCATGGGTAAACACCCTGAACCGAACGCCATCGTACCGGCAAAGACCATCGCGGGTAGCAAACCAGATGAAGCCGCGCCGGTCCTGTAGCATGGCCGTTACGTATCCCTGAGGCAATCCACTGCGCGCAGTCAGGTATTCGCTCACCGGCCCACCAGCTACAGGCGGAGCAGCCATACCAATGCGGATCTGCATCAGCAGGCTTAGCATCAGCCATTCCATGAACACTTGTCTGTAAACGCGCATACGGCCTGTCCCCATTCGTACGGGCGGCTTTCCCCAAGCCGAATATAAACCGTTAAATTCGCAAAATCCAGTAGATTTATCAATTTTACGGCAGGTGAACCTACTAAATGGCATGGATACGCTATTCATACCAATTCTACTGATCCGGCTTTTTTCACCATTCATCTTCCCATGCATTCCCTGAATCTTGTTATCGATACGCCCGTCCATCAATCGGTTTCTGACGTCTGGCGCGGTTTTGACCGGCAACTGTTCGATCAGCTCAGCCCGCCCTTCCCACCTGTGGAGGTGGTGCGCTTCGATGGCTGTCTGCGGGGTGATGTCGTGCATCTTCGGCTTAACTTCCTGCTCTTTAAACAGGACTGGACCAGCGATATTATTGATCAGCAGACGCTGAGGACCGGCGACCGTATCGACGAGATCTTCTTTGTTGACAAAGGCGTCAAGCTGCCGTTTTTTCTTAAGTTCTGGCAACATCGGCACCGGCTGCTGAGAGATGAGTCCGGCGGCACAATCATCCGCGATGACATTACATTCAGCACTCCGTTCTGGCTGACCAATTACCTGATGTATCCGCTCATGTGGGCGCAGTTTGCCTATAGAAAGCCCATTTACCGGAAACGCTTCGGTCCGACACCCGGGCCTGGAGTCATGGGCTGATAAATTCCTGTATTCTGTTACTTTTGTCAATTCGGCTCTTTATTTCTCTGCATGAAACTCCCTAATCTGACTACACGCATCTTTCTGGGCATGGTGCTCGGTGTTTTGATCGGTTATCTGTTTCCGGTCACCGAATCGGGCTTTTCGGGCGACGACCTGAACATCCTGTCCAAGATTTTCCTGCGGCTTATCAAAATGATTATAGGGCCACTGGTCTTTGCTACCCTCGTGGTGGGCATTGCCAAACTCGGCGATTTTGGCACTGTGGGGCGCATCGGGCTGAAGACGCTGGCTTATTTTTACTTCGCCACGATTCTGTCGCTGGTGGTGGGGTTGCTGGTGGTGAACATTGCCCGGCCCGGCGAGGTGATGAGCCTGCCGCTACCCACCAAGGGCACCGACGTAGGGATATCGGCTCAGAAGATGAGCTTCGAAAATTTCATTACCCACATCTTCCCAACGAGTTTCATTGAATCAATGGCTACCAACGAGATTCTGCAGATTGTGGTCTTCAGCATCTTTTTTGGCGTGGCCGTTGGCTCCATTGGCGAGCAGGGCAAAATCATCGTCAAAGCGATGGATGCTCTTTCGCACGTCATGTTCAAGGTTACGAACTACGTCATGTCGTTTGCGCCCTATGGCGTACTGGGGGCCATTGCGGCCGTGGTAGCGCAGCAGGGGCTGGGCATCCTGGCGGGCTATGCCTACCTGATTCTGTGTTTCTTTGCCGGGCTGCTGTTTTTCATATTTGTGGTGCTCTGGGCCATCTGTCTGGTCGTCAGGATACCCTATCTGGCCCTGCTGACCGAGATAAAAAGTGCGGTTATCCTCTCGTTCAGTACGGCCAGTTCGGAAGCGTCATTTCCGCAGACGATCGAGGCCCTGCGCCGGTTTGGCTGTTCGGAACGGATCATCTCGTTTGTCCTGCCACTGGGCTATTCGTTCAACCTGGACGGGTCCATGCTGTACATGACTTTTGCCACGGCCTTTATTGCTCAGGCCTACGGCATTACCCTCAGTATTGAGCAGCAGATTACCATGATGCTTACGCTGATGATTACCTCCAAAGGCATTGCGGGCGTACCACGGGCATCGCTGGTGGTTATTGCCGGTACGATGGCCCTGTTCGATCTGCCCATTGAGGGGCTGGCCCTGCTGCTGGGTATTGACCAGGTGCTGGACATGGGCCGGTCGGCAACGAGTGTGGTGGGCAACGCCGTGGCTACCTGCGTGATCTCGAAATGGGAAGGTGAATTTCGGACCCGCCCCGTTGATATGGAGGAGCTTGCCGCTTAGTAAAGCGTGGTGCGTTTTGGCGAGAAAATGGCACGGGTCTGGCTGGAAAAAGGTATGTTTGGCTACCAGCCCTAATCCGTTCATTTTCTTACCTTTAAATCTATTCACGCATGGCACAATCCGCTCTTCTGGAAGCCGAGATGGCTCCGTTTTTCACTACGAAAGCTCCCTTCCAGTTTCCCGTCAATTTCCGGGAAGGGTTCGTAAAGTACTGGCCTATTGTTTCGCTTGTTCTGTTGCTGCTGACCATACCCGCCATTCTTATGTTTCTGGGTATTGGCGCATTTTTGGTGCCGGCCTCGTTTGTGGCGGGCGTGGGAGCCGGGTTTGGCTATACCATTTCCATGGTGCTAACGACGATCAGCCTGGTGCTGGGCGTGCTGGCATTGCCCGGTCTGTTTAACCGCAAACGGGGTGGCTGGGTGCTGAGTTATTACGCCCAGCTGGTTAGCATCGTTGCCGCTGTGCTTACCATCAGCATATTGGGGATCATCTTCGGACTATTATTTCTGATGCTGCTGTTTCAGGTGCGGGAGTATTATACGTAGCCAGTTCGACCTGACTGCACAGGCCACAATCGAGACGGATTGTGGCTTTTTTTTGGCCGTCTATGGAACTCCACAGCGGTTCATCCATAAATTGGCTGGCCGTTGGAAAATCACCGGTTTCTTTACCCGCCAATACGCAACCCTGACGTAAAAACTAATCGTTCTACTTTCTCCGTGACAAACATCCTCGAAACTCACCACATCGTTAAGCAATATGCCGAACACCGGGCCTTGGACGATGTAAGTCTGAACGTACCGCAGGGCAGTATTTTTGGCCTGCTTGGTCCCAATGGTGCGGGCAAGACGTCGCTTATCCGCATCGTAAACCAGATTACGGCCCCCGACGCGGGTGAGGTCATTCTGGCGGGCCAACGGCTCAGGCCCGACCACATCCGGCGCATTGGCTACCTGCCCGAAGAGCGCGGGCTATACAAGAAAATGAAGGTTGGCGAGCAGCTCCTGTACCTGGCCCAGCTGAAAGGGCTGACCGAAAAGCAGGCCATGGAAAAGCTCAAAATCTGGTTTGTCAAGTTCGACATCAAAACCTGGTGGGATAAGCAGATCGACGACCTCTCGAAGGGGATGCAGCAGAAGGTACAGTTTGTGGCTACGGTCATGCACGACCCCGACCTGATTATCCTCGACGAACCGTTTTCGGGGTTTGACCCTATCAACGCCAACCTCATCAAAGACGAGATTCTGGAACTGCGCGACCGGGGTAAGACTATTATCTTCTCCACCCACCGTATGGAATCGGTGGAGGAACTCTGCGACCATATCGCGCTCATTAACCGCTCGCACAAGGTACTCGACGGAACCAAAGCAGCCATTAAGCAGCAGTTCAAGACGCATACTTACCACGTAGAGTACCAGGGTGCGCTCACCGACCTGCCCCCCGCCTTTACGGTCCTGAACACCCGCACCACCGACGACGGTTTTACCCGCACTGATATTCAGATTCCGCCCGATGCCGCTGCCAATGACCTTATCCGGCACCTGCTCGACCGCGTGGCCGTACGTTCCTTCGGCGAAAACATTCCCAGCATGAACGACATCTTTATCAAAGCCGTAGGCGAAACCAATGGCGAATTTTGAATGATAGAATGCAGGAATTGACATAGCTGGGCGAACTGACGTAGCCAGTGGCCTATTGTCGTTTCATTCATTCCAAATTCTATCATTCACTCAGTCAAAATTGACACTATGAATACTACACTCCTCATTATTAAGCGCGAGTACCTGGTCCGGGTGCGTAAACGGTCGTTCATCATTATGACCATCCTGGGGCCCCTGCTGATTTTTGGCTTTTACGCCCTTATCGGCTGGGCCGCTGTGAGTTCGGCGAGTCAAAAGAAAATTGCCATCGTGGACGAGAGCGGGCAGTTTGTAAATCAGTTTAAAGACGATGACGAACTGACCTTCACCTACGAGAAACAACCGCTGGAATCGGCCAAGAAGACGTTCGTAAAACAGGGGTACGAAGCGCTCGTCTTCATCCCAAAAGACGTAATTGAACACCCCAAAACGGTGCAGATCTTCGCGGAGAAAAACGTGAACTTCAACCTGCAGAACAACATCGAACGGGCCATTAGCAAACAGATCGAGACCATCAAACTGAAGGATGCGGGCATTACGCAACAGATTATTCAGGATGCTAAAGTGAAAGTTGATGCCCAGACGATTAACCTCAGCCAGGCCGATCAGAAAAGCAGTAACTCCATCGCCACGATGGTAATTGGCTGGATTTGCGCCTTCATGATTTACATCTCAGTATTTATCTACGGTACGCAGGTGATGCGGGGCGTGATGGAAGAAAAAACCAACCGCATTGTAGAGGTCATTATCTCGTCGGTAAAGCCCATTCAGTTAATGATGGGCAAGATCATTGGCGTGGGGCTGGTGGGGCTGACCCAGTTCTTACTTTGGATTACCCTGACCGTCACGCTGTTCACGGTGGGCAGCGCGGTCCTGGGCGACAAAGCCGACCGGGGGCGGCAGGCCATGCAAACATCCGGCGCTGCCGGGTCTATGGGCGGTCAGGTAACGGCAGACGCTGCAGATTCGCCGGAGGCTAAACAGGCGCAGCAAAATGTGGTGGCCGGGGTAATGAAGGCCATCGATAGCCTGAATATTCCACTTATTGTGGGGTGCTTCCTGTTCTATTTCTTAGGCGGTTATCTGCTATACAGTGCGTTGTTTGGGGCCGTGGGTGCGGCTGTCGATAACGAGACCGAGACGCAGCAGTTCATGTTTCCGATTACGATTCCTATTATCGGAGCCATTGCCATCTCGCAGTTTGTGGTTAAAGATCCCGATGGGCCACTGGCGTTCTGGACGTCGATGTTTCCGTTTACCTCGCCCATTATCATGATGGTGCGGGTACCGGTGGGCGTACCGGCCTGGCAGTTGATTTTATCGATGGCGCTGCTGGTACTGGGCTTTATGGGTACTACCTGGCTGGCCGCCCGCATTTACCGCGTCGGGATTCTGATGTACGGCAAGAAACCGTCGTATAAAGAACTTTCGAAGTGGATATTTTACAAGGGCTAAAACCCAATGTCAATCACCAGTGGCTGCACAAGCCACTGGCCGCTGGTGACGTTATAAATGGTGCGAAAACCGGCCTCAAACGGGGTACGCAGCCGCAGAGCATTAAACACAAACGACACATCCAGACCCGCCGTCTGGTATTGGCGGGTCTGGTTCCGGTAGCTCAGGAACCGCCCGGTTCTGGCATCGCGCACCTCAAAGGTGCTGCGCCCTTCGGCAACGTCATAAAACCCGGCGGCTTTAATGCGCTGCACGTATAGCCAACGCCCCAACGCCCAGTGCATATCAGCAAGGGGTAAACTATACGTGGCACTACCCGCCCGAATCCGGTCGTCGCTGACGTAGTCCTGACCGCGCGGATAAAATACCACCGGCTGGAACCGGTACGTACTGCGCGACTGCTCCTGATAGCCCGCCCGCAGTCGCAGCGCGTGGTGTTTGCCAATTCCCGGCAAAAATAAATTTCCCTGAACGCCCCACTGCTCGGCCTGCAACGTGCCCCCGAACGGCGTATTTCGATACGTAGCCGACAGGGCCTGCCCCATGCGGGGGCCCACATCGCGCTTGCTTTGCCGCAACAGCCGCTGGTAGCTCAGCCCATACGTCATGGCCTGCAATGAACCGGCACTGCCCACCTCCGAGATACTGCGCACCGGCAGATCGTACCCGCTCACCTGCTGGTAGTTGTAGTAGGCCGACGCACTGGCCGACTGGCTGTATTTTGACTGGGTGAAGTTGAGCGGCAAACGCAGCCCCGCCGTTAGCTGGTTGTACTGCCAGCGGTCAGAACGCAGACTGTCCAACGGCGTTACCCGATCAATATACACCGATGAGCGACGGTTGCCCCGCTGGAAACTGAGGTCGATGATCGGATAAAGTCCCTGATAGCTGAGCAGCGCGTAGGCATTGCCCGTTTGTTCGGTCTGATTATAGGTATACCCTACGCTCACCTGCGACGTACCCAGCAAATCCTGCGATGCCAGCCCTACGCTGAGTGCCTGGCTGCTACTGCTGACCGTTGGCCCCCAGCTATACACGTTCAGCGCGTGGGGCAACCGGCGGAAACGGGTTGGTGTATACAGGGTGGCCGTTAGAGTCGAATCTTGCAAAATAGCCCGTCCGCGGGCTGCGCCGGGCTCTCTCGTCGGCAGCGCACCAAAATAGCGCACCAGCTCTCCGGGGTTGGTCTGCGCCGAGGGTAAGGCTACGGGTGTCCAGGTGGTGGTGTCGAGCGGCATATCGGCAATGCGGAAGCCGTCGGCGGTAAAGTCGTGCAGGGCCAGCCGCGCCCCCGTGGGCGATACGGCGGCATGGTAACCCGCCAGTGGACGCGAGCTAACCTGAAATACCTGCCCACTACGCGTGTCGACGGCAAAAACATTGTCAATACCGGTGCGGGGCGAGTTATACAGGACATAATGACTCCAGGGCTGCGGATGGCTGATATTTTCGTTGGCCGGGGAAAGCAAATTGATAATCGAGCCGGTTTGGGCGTCAACGCGCTGAATGGTTTTCTGACCGTCTTTCAGGGCCACCACCGCCAGCGACTGCCCATCGGCAAACCAGCGCGGGTGCTGGTAAAACACGCTGTCGGGGTTAGGCAGGGTTTGCCGGATCTGGCCGGTCTGAGCATCCAGCACGAGCAGGGTGGTACGGGCGGTTTCGCTGTTGTCAACAACCACGAGTTTCTGATTGTCGGGCGAGAGGGCTACGGCGGTGTAGCGGGTGCGGTGGCTCAGGCGGCTGAGTTTGCGGCTTTTCAGATCGAGCAGCCGGATGTTGGAATACACCCGGTTTCGCCAGCGCGGGTCATAGCCATACTCGATCCAGACCGCTTTTTGGGGTGTAGCGGAGAAATAGCTTGGATCGTTGGTAAACCCCTGCACAAACACCTGCTTTTCCTGACCAGTGCTGTGCAACTCAACCAGCCGGGGTGTGTCGCCAAGGCCACTTTTTACGGCCAGTATGGTGGAGTCGGTCAGGTATTGCGGGTACTGGTAGTTAGTAAAAACCGGGCGATTCGGGACCAAAAAGAAGAGTTTCGGGCTGCACAGCGTATGGGCGGACGGGGGTCAGCGCCAGACTTTCCTGTTGCTTTTGCCAGGTTTCGGTCAGGTCGGCCATGGTTTGCCGGTACAGCGCATCGACATCTGTACCGGTTTCATTCCTGACACTTTTCGAGAAGGCAAAGGGCCACGGAAACCGGCGGTAGTTGCGGTTCAGAATCCGGCTCCAGGCATCAGGACCGTTGGCCAGCTTGACCTGCGTGGTCAGAAAATAACCCAGCACGTAATGATTCGGCACGTTATCCCGAAATGAGCCGCTCACCGCTTTCTGGTAGCTGAAATTACGCCCAGCTAGCAGGTTGGCCCGCATGCCCAGGTCGAAGTTGGGAATCCGGCCCCGGCCGCTGGTGCTGAGCAGCGTCTCGGTACTGACGGCGTCGCCCTCGGCAAACCAGTCGGGTACGGTCACCAGCGGAAAAAACAAACCGTTGTTGCCCAACAGCGTATACAGCACCCGTCCGTAATGCTGAAGGGCTTTTTCGTTCTGCACCACGTGCCGGTATTCATGCACGGCCAGCAGATCGAGCCAGTTGTAGGTCCCCAGCAAACCGGGGTCCTGGGGCGTTACGGCAAAGAATTCTGACCGGCGCGGAAACAGCGTCACAAAGCCATTGCTGACGGTGGTCTGGTTTTGGAGCAGGATGGAAATAGGCCGGGGCTTGCGGTTCAGCGACGCGCCAACGGGTTCGTACAGACTTTCGAGCCGGTGGGCCGTGCGCTGCGCCGGTGCCTCGAACCCCGCCGGATACAGCACCCGGAAGTGGGGCGTCTGGAGCCGATACCAGGGCAGACTGGCCGGGTTTTGATCGAGTACAGGCAGGGTTTGGGCCGCAGCCCGTAGCGAGACAACCAGCAACAGCAGTGCCAGCAGACGGTTTCGTAGCATATGGTCAATGATACGAAAAAAGAGGGTTGGTTAGACTCGCTTCCACTCGTTAAAAAAAGGTTGTTACACAGAGATGCACAGAGGGTAACGGAGATGCTCAGAGAAAAAAAGGACGAGAAAAGCTCTGTGCATCTCCGTTACCCTCTGTGTATCTCTGTGTAATAACCCTTCCTTTAGCGAGCGATAGCGAGCCAACTAATCGTCGTCGTCCTTCTTCGCCGTTACGTTCAGGAAGGCACCGCGCCGGGGGGCGGGCATTATTGAGTGTTCGCCCCGCACGGCTTTCCAGATGATTTCGTTGAACAGCCGATCGTCTACTTTGTCGGCGTAGCGCAGGTCAATTTTTTCGGACTGACGGGCGGGTTCGGTCATGGCCGTATTCTTCGCGTCGAGGTCGACCTGGGCCGGAATGTGTTTGAAGGGTTTCAGATTGGGCGTGTTGGTGAAGCAGGCGAACATGGGCAGGGCAGCCGCATCGTACTGGCTCATGGGCGGCAAACCCAGAATCAGCTCCATGGTTCGCAGCATACCCGAGGTAGAATACGCCGTATGCTCTACGTGGTTACGCTTCGTATACGGGCTGATAACGAGCGCGGGCGAGCGGTGCGCATCCACGTGGTCGGCCCCGTTCTGGGCATCGTCCTCCAGAATAAATACCGCCGATTCGTTCCAGATGGGGCTGTTGGAAAGGTGTTCGATAAATCGCCCCACGGCCAGGTCATTGTCGGCTACGTGGGCAGCGGGCGTTGGTGCGCCAACCCGGGCTCCGCTCGTGTGGTTGTTGCCCAGCCGGATGCTGCTGAAATGCGGCACGGCGTTCAGGGCAATGAGCGAATCGAGGTCGCGCTCCCAGACGGCCTCGCGGGTCACGTCTTTAACGCGCAGATCATAGTCGGGGTAGTTAGGCGCAAACCGCCCGTCCAGAGCCGACCCTTTGCGTTTTGCAGTACGCTTCAAACTCGCCGTAGCTGCGGTAACGCAGACCCGCCCGCTGGCAATAATCCCAGATGAATCCTTTTTTGGGATAGGCAATGGGCCGGCTGCCTTCGTAGTCGTAGGTGCCGCCCCGCCCGCCGTAGCTGGTAGGCCAGGTTTTTTCGACGTAATCGTTGGCGTAGGCGGCCGTACTCCAGTTGTGGCCGTCGGCGCTGACCTCGGCATCCACAAAGAAGTGGTCGAGCAAAACAAACTCGCGGGCCAGGGCGTGCTGGTTGGGCGTCACTTTTTCGGGAAACAGACAGAGCGACGAATCCCCATTGCCGCCGGGCATATCGCCGAATACCTGATCGTAGGTGCGGTTTTCCTTGATGATGTAAAAGACGTACTTGATAGCCGCTGACTTCTCGCCAACCAGCCGCGGAATCGGCGAATTGGCTTCGCCGGCCGCCATTTTCTCTTTTTCTTTCGTGTACGGCGTATTGGCATACACCAGTTTGGAAAGCCGGGCCAGCTCGGCTGGTTTCGGCATCGTAAACATCGACAGCGTACCTTTAAACAGCCCGCCGATGTACTGCGTATCGGTGGTGCGCCGTTCGTTGGGGTTCGGCCCCTGTGGATTGGGCAAGGACGAAAACCCTTTGCCGTTGGCCACCAGCACGGTTTTGCCCACCGTTTTTACGTTGGTTGGGTACCAGCCCGTGGGCACAAACCCCAGCGAACGGCTGCGGCCCGGCGTCGACACATCAAACACGGCGAGGCAATTGTTATCCGCGTTGGCCACCAGCAGCGATTTGCCGTCAGACGTTAGGGCCAGACCATTGGGCGTGCTGCCGGCGGGGGCATCGGGATAGAGCGCGGTGGTTACGGTTTCCAGCACCTTGCGGCTACTTACGTCAATAACCGCCACGGCGTTATCGTTGGCGCAGGACACGAACAGCGTCTTGCCGTTCTTTGTGAATATAAGATCGTTAGGACGGCTGCCCACGGCAATTTCGGCCGTGAGTTTGTTCTGCTTCGGGTCGTACACCACCACCCGGTCGCCCCCCCAGACCGTAATAAACAACTCGTCCGAGGTCGGCGACCGCTGGCAGGTATAGGCTTCGGCCGGCAGCGGCACCCGGTTTTTGAGTTGCCGGGTGGTCAGGTCAAATACGTATAGCGCGCTGTCTTCTTTGGTCACGACATACACCACCCGACCGCTGCGATCCGTTTCGACACCCGCCACCGAGATCCGCACCGGCCAGGGTTTGCCCAACACCAGCGAATCGGTCTTGACGAGTTTGTTGCCCGATACGTCGTAGATCAGCACCCGGTTGTCGTTCCCCCCCGATGCCAGCAGCTTTTTACCATCGGGCGTGAAGCGCAGCCCTACCCATGACTTACCGATCACGGTTTCGTCGAGTTGCCTCTCCCCCGCCACGTCAATCAGTTGAATCGTCTGCGTGCTCTGCCCATTGTTGGTAACGGCCAGCAGCTTATTGTTGGGCGACACGGCCATATTGAGCGGCAAATCGCCCAGCGGCAGCGAGCGCCCCGTGGGCGTCAGGCTCCAGCCATTGGGCAGCGTCAGGCGTTGGGCGGTTGGCTGCGCAACGGCAGCGGTGAGCGAGAGCAGTAAACAGATAAGGGTAAGGCGCATGAGTTTGAGCGTTTTCGCAAAGATAAGCCCTTCGACCCACCCGTGCTGTTACGGCAGCGTTAAGCGCGTAGTATAAAGTTGGTTATAGTAGAACTTGCGCCATCAGCGAAAAATACTACGTTTGTAAGACACCATCGGTGTATCGACAATACAGAAAGCATGACAAGGATAATGCAATCAGTTATCTAAATAGTACTAATAAATTCGGAAAGCACGACAAAACTTCCGTATATTTAGGAGTTAGTGGCAACCCAGAAACCTCAACAGTATGGCTACTTTAATAGCTGAAAAGAAGCAACCATATAGCGAAGTGATTCAGGCACTTACTAAATTCAGAGGCAAACATGGATTATACGTCATCATGCCAAAGACAAGAGAAGTTTTGCAGGCTATTTGCAAGAAACTTGACTATGACTATAAAAGTGACATTGCCTACATTGGGAAAGGTGCTAAAACAAAAACGAGCGACCTTTTTGTAAGAGGTAAGCAAGAAATGGGCTGGTCAAACTTTGAGGGAGCAACGTTTGTAAAGAAAATAGGTCTTTATCTTGGCTTCGACATAAGTGACAAAACAAACAAGGAGTTAAGAGAACAAACGAAACAATTCATTTGCTCAAACTTTACCATTGAATGTGTTGATTTTTGTGCTGACACAGACCTTCTGGAAAAGGAAACTGAATACATATTGCACTTTGAACCTTGTCTGAACGACAGAAAGAATAATCGAAAGTGTAATAAAAGCAACTCGCATGTGAAAAGGGCATGCCACTAATATTGGGATTTCTGCTATGGCGGGGCGGCAGGACTAATAATAGTTAGCAGTTCCGGCGGAGGGAACGCAGATGATCAACAGAAGTAAACATCAACATCATCAACTTCATTCAAGAGCGGCTTTGGTCTGGATGTTCAATGAATGCCACTAATCAAAGATCCCTATTCGTTATATATAACTTTATGAGACAGCTGCTAACAATAATGATCGGGCTTTTATGTACAGCAACGGCATACGCAGAGTGTTCAGATACAGGACTTATGTTTTTCCAAGCGGACATACAATTAGGCAAAATCCAATTTTTATTATTGACGGTTATGCCGAAAGTCAAAAAGTAATTTTAGGACTTAATGAAAAGCACAATGTTTATCTTAAAACTGGAGATAAAAATATTAAACTCATTGTAATTGAAATCTATGTTGGACAATTCCATTTAACACAAGCAGTATTAAAGCCCGAAACAGAATTAGAAGCTGGACTTGAATACACAATGCATATTGACGGCTTGCCACGATATGAAAACTTTAATATGTATAATAGGACAACTCGTAAGAACGAGCCAGTAACGTATAAAGTTATTTCAGAAAAAGATTTCGAGAAATCACAGCTACTTTCCAGGCCAAAAGAATTAAAAAAGACACTTCTCCATTATGGTTGCGGACCTTCTATACATGTAGTTTTTAGTAGCCTAGTAAAAGACAATTCAGACATAATTGTAAAGACAATCGTAAAGAACACAAAAACAGGAAAAGAAACAACCTACTACCTAGTACCTGATGGAGATAAAATAAAAGTGGGACATAATACTGATTCAAATTCTTAAAGACGTATTTAGGATGTAGGGGAAACAGGTCAATTCCACAATCGCTTGCCGACCCGTGAACAACGATTCCAAAACCGCCTTCAAGCGTTGCTCCGCTTCGGCCAAACTGCTGAATATCCGTGCCTTTAAGCCCTGACGAACTTCCTTGAACACCCGCTCTACCGGATTTAACTCGGGACAATAGGGGGGCAATTTACTGAACCTAAGTTGTGTCCCCTCAAACGCTTTTGCGCTGTGCGTCTTACTGCCGTCCGCCACCAGCAAATGGCCACCCGATACCCGACTGTCGATCTGATCCACAAACCAACTGAACCACGCCCCGGTCATCTTGGGGACAAAAGCCGCATAGCCCTGGCCGGTGAAGGGACACAAAGCGAAATACAAGTACAAACTCTGATAGCCAATTTGCACAGGTGTATAAGGACGGTGGCCTGCCGCAGACCACTTACGGCCCGTTTCTGTGCGGGTACCCGCCCGCAGCTCATCTTGGAACAGAATGCGCTCCGGGGCAAAGTCAGCGGCTATGACCGCGAATTTTTTTTGTAGTCTTCCACCGCATTTGGCGGTTGGTGTAGGTGAACGGGTCTGCCTGTTTTCTTTTTTATTTTTAGCCGTTTACAGACTGCCGAGACGCCACCGATGGTATAGGTGACTCCGTGACTGCCGGCCAGATAGGCCTGTATATCCGTCAGCGAATGCGCCTGATCATCGTGGAGGAACTGGCGCAAGTGACTGATTTGGGTGAAGGACAGTTTCCCCACATAAGCCTGGCTTCGCTCTTCGACAAGTGCGTCGATACCTTTAGTGAGGTATCTGGCCCAAATGCGTTGTCCCTGCCTTAGGCCGAGATTGATGAGTTGAGCGGCTTGTTTTTGGGAGTTAGCCTGCTTTTCTTTGAGTAAGCGAATGAAGCGGACGTAATCGCGATTGGCTACGTTGGTCTGCTGTTTTTCAAGCTGTTGCAACTCGTCAATGGTCTGGGTGATTCTGGCAGCGTAATCCACGTTCAAAGATGCGACTTATTGATTTTGAATCAGTATAATATGTGTTCAGGCGCATTTAACTTTGACGACAATGTCGATTATGAGGCAGAGTTTTCATTTGTGGACGCATCAGGCAACTTCACAACTTGGACAGGTGAAAGAATAAAATTCACTAAACCGATAAAAGAGACCAATATCGATGACGAATAGAAAAGCCATGCATAAGATCGTATTGGCAATAGTATGGCTTACAATTGTAAACTCAACATTTGTAGTTCTACTGGATATTTGTGTAAATGTTCAATAGAGGAAAAAGTTTTAAATCCTAACAATAAGAAGTTCAGATGCGTCATTTAACGGTAGTAATCAAAAATCATATTCCCCTTATCTATGACATTAGATGGCACTACAGTAAATTTAATTAAAAACTACTTCAATAAACGTCCTGTGTTGAAGGCATACTTATTTGGATCATACGCAAAAGGAACGGCTGTTAATGAGAGTGATATAGATATTTTAGTTGAGTTAGATTACAGCCAAAAAATAGGTTTGCAATTTATTCAAATGAGAATTGATCTTGAAAGAATATTGGACAAAGAAGTCGATTTAGTTTCGTCAAATGGATTATCAAAATACATTAAGCCACTTGTTGACAGAGAAAAACGTTTGATCTATGAAAAGCGAGTTGGGTGATAAAATAAGGCTGAAACATATTCTTGATGCAATTGACGAAATCAATAGCTATCTGATTACAGCAGACTTGTCGGTATTTCTGGAAAATTCGATGATGCGATTTGCGTGTATCAAGCAAATGGAAATCATTGGCGAGGCCAGTAATCATCTGTCTTCGGAACTAAAGACTAGGTTTTCAGAGGTAGCCTGGGCGCAAATCGTTGGCATGAGGAACGTATTTACCCACGAATATTTCGGCATTGATTCAAATGTAGTTTGGGAAATCATCAGAGATGACATCCCAGAGTTGAGAGAGAAGGTTGTGCATATCTTAATCTCAATTCAATAGTTACTTTGGCGAGAAAAGGATTCTCTTCAAAGGGACATGCGCGATCTGCCTAATCAGCTTCCGGCTCTTTCTTCGGCTTCCGGCGGATCCATTTGATGGGGTCAACCAACGGCAGTGGGTACGTAACGCCCATTTTGACGCCCCAATCGGCCAGTTCTTCGGGGGTGTTCGGGGAGAGCAGACGCAGTTTGTCGGCGGGGACGTTCTGGAGCTCATAACGGAGACTTATCTTTTACCATATTTTCACAGATGAGAACGGAAGAGAATATATTAGCTATATTAAAAACTCATAATCATGAGTTATCGCAATATGGTGTGTCAACTATTGGTCTGTTTGGCTCATACTTGCGTAATGAGCAATCCAATAAAAGCGATATTGATTTATTGATAGACTTTGACCCGGAAGAAGAGAATTTTGATAACTACATGGCGGTATATGATATAGTTGAGAATCTTTTCGATATCGGAAAGATTTAGATTGTGACCAAGAATGGGTCAAGCAAATACATTGACCCGAAGATTTTAAACAATGTAGTCTGCCAACGAATGTAGAGCTACTTACTTTCTGTAAACAGACTACACTAAGCCTCTTAGATATCCGGTAAAGATATATTCCGACGATAATCACCATTACGCCCCAGAAACCGTAATTACGATTGATTTAGAGGTAGGCGTATTGCTCTTGTCCGCTACGGAGTCAATCGGGATCAGGACGTTGGTTTCGGGGAAGTAGGCCGCGCAGCAGCCGCGCGGAATCTGGTACGGCACCACCAGAAACTGATGCGCCGTGCGCACGCTGTCATCATACCGGCTGTGCAGGTCAACCACCTGTTTTTCGTGCAGGCCCAGCGCGGCCATATCGTCGGGGTTGATCAGGATTACGCGCCGTTCGTTGTAGATACCCCGGTAGCGGTCGTCGTTGCCGTAGATGGTGGTGTTGAACTGGTCGTGGCTGCGGATGGTCATTAAAAGCAGTTCGCCGGGTTTGAGCGCGTGCTGCGTTGGGTGGTTTACCGTGAAATGCGCCTTGCCATCTTTGGTTTTGAACTGCCGCTCGCGGGGGCCGTTGGGCAGGTAAAAGCCGCCCGCCTGCCGCACCTTCTGGTTGTAGTCGTCAAAGCCCGGGACCACATCGGCAATCAGGCTGCGGATTTTGTCGTAGTCAGCGGCCAGCGCGTCCCAGTTTACCGTCGATTTGCCGTTCAGCGTGGCGTTGGCCAGCCCGGCCACAATAGCCACCTCACTTTTCAGGTCCGATACCACCGGCTCCACTATCCCGTGCGACTGCGCCACTACGCCGGTCGTGCTTTCGCAGCTGACAAACTGCTCGCCGGTGGCCTGCCGGTCTTTGTCGGTCCGGCCCAGGCAGGGCAGAATCAGGGCCGTTTCGCCGTGTATCAGGTGGCTGCGGTTCAGCTTGGTGGATACGTGAACGGTTAGTTTGCACCGGCGCAGGGCCTCGGCGGTAAAGTCCGTATCCGAGACGGCCATGGCGAAGTTGCCGCCCATTCCGAAAAATACGTTTCGCCCGGCCGTCGTGCATGGCCTTGACCGAATTGACCACATCGAACCCGTCCTCGCGGGGCGGCTCAAACTTAAATACCCGCTGGAGGGCGTCGAGAAATTCCGGTTTGGGCTTTTCCCAGATACCCATCGTCCGGTCGCCCTGCACGTTACTATGCCCGCGAATGGGCGATGCCCCGCCCCCTTCAATGCCGATACTGCCTTTGAGCAGCAGCAGGTTGATCACCTCATTGATGGTCTCCACGGAGTTCTTGTGCTGGGTCAGCCCCATGGCCCAGCAAATAATCAGCTTGCGGGTGTTTTTGAACAAGTCCACGGCCGACTGGATTTCGGCCACCGTCAGCCCGCACTGGGTGGCCAGCTGGTCGAGGTCATACCGGGCCAGGTCTGCCACGTAGGCGTCATAACCGGCGGTGTACTGCGTTACAAAATCGAGGTCAACAACCGTTCCGGGCTTGCCTGCCTGAGCTGCTTTTGCTTCTTCGTGCAGCAGGATTTTCCCCATTGCTTTCAATAAGGCCAGATCGGTATTGATCGGAATTTGCAGGAAAATATCGGTTAGCTTTTCGCCACCCAGCACCATATCGCGCACGCTCTGCGGGTATTTGAACCCCAGCAAACCCGTTTCGCGCAGGGGGTTTACCGCAATGATTTTGCCGCCGTTCTGCTTATTGTTTTCCAGCGCGGTCAGCATCCGGGGGGCGTTGGTACCGGGATTCTGGCCCATAATCATAATCACGTCGGCCTTTTCGTAGTCGTCGTATTTGACCGATGCCTTGCCCAGCCCAATGGTTTCGGCCAGGGCCACGCTGGTCGATTCGTGGCACATGTTCGAGCAGTCGGGCATGTTGTTGGTGCCATACATGCGCACGAATAGCTGGTATAGAAAAGCGGCTTCATTGCTGGTTCGGCCCGAGGTATAAAAAATGGCTTCGTCGGGCGAGTTGAGGGCGTTCAGCTCCCGGGCGATCAGCTCAAACGCTTCGCTCCAGTCAATGGCTTCGTAGTGGGTAGCGCCCGCCTTCAACAGCATCGGTTTGGTAAGCCGCCCCTGCTGACCGAGCCACAGATCCGTTTTCTGAAGCAGTTCGGCCACCGTATATCGCTGAAACAGCACCGGCGAGGCCGTGTGTTTGGTCATCACCTCGTCGGCCACGGCTTTGGCTCCGCTTTCGCAGTATTCGGCCACGCTGGATCGGTCATGATCGGGGTCGGGCCAGGCGCAGGACGGGCAGTCGTAGCCATCGGTCTGGTTCAGATTCACCAGGGCTGTCCAGCCGCGCACGGGGCCGGTACCGTCCAGCACGTGCTGAAAGGATTTGATAACGGCGGTTGCGCCGGCGGCTTCGGTCTTGGGCTCACCAATAGTAAGCTGGCCGGTAAGTTCTTCCGGAGGTGTGTTCGTTGTCATAAGTGGCTGTCGATGGTGTGCTGCATAGCGTCCCGGCTGTGCGCGAAATAAAAGTAAGGTACGCCCACCGCGTCAATTCGGTGCAGGGTGGTGCGGGTTTTAGGCTGATTTTCGGCGTGCACCTGCCGGATGTATACCACCCGGATCTGCGCGGGGTACTGCTCTACTACCGACGCGTAAATACTGGGGTCTTCCTGGGTGTCATCGCCCAGCAGAACAAACTGCTGGTTGGGGTAGGTTTGCAATATCCATACAATCCGGTCAAACTTGGTGTTATGCCTTCCCTGCCCGGTTTTAAGCAGTTCGCCAAATCGTTTGAGCGGGCTCAGCAGGTAAACGCCGGTGGGCAGCTGGTTCTTTTCCGAAAAGTTAAGAATATAATCATACAGGTTCCATTCACTGCTCGACACATAAAAAAAGGCGTTGCTGGCTTCCTCGCCATTGCTTAGGTCGGCCAGCAGCTGATAGTGGGCCACTACCCCCTCAAAGGGCTGGCGACTGTGGGCGTTTTGCGTAAACAGCACCCGCAGCCGCCGGGCGAGGTTGGCCGAGTGCGATATCAGAAACGTATCATCAATATCAGAAATACAGGCCAGCGCCGTTGGGTGCGGCACCATCACCTCCCCGCTTCCTTCGGCCAGTATGGTTTCGGGCGTGATCGTCTGCGATACGAGTTCGGCCCGGACGGGATGCCAGCCGGGGGGCAGGGATTCGCCCAGCGGCATTTTAATCTGGAAATAGCCCCGGTTATCCGTTAATACCTCGTGAGCTTTCTCACCGCACCACACCCGCACCCGGGCGCCCGGATAGGGCCGTATTGCAAAAAGTCGAATTAAGCTAAACAGGTTGACCAGCAGTCCGTTTCGATACCGTTTGCGGGGAAAAGCGCTTCGTTTAAATACCGTACCATATACTACAATCCGTTCGGCATTGCCAAACCCCCGATATACCTTTACCGTAGGCTGATCAGTAAGCCGAAGTTGTGTCAGCAAATAGCGTCGCAGCATACCCTTTAGGCTTGCTTTTTGTTTATCCATCAGTGGCACGTGGTTTGTTGTCATGCACGGTATGTCATCAGCTATCGGTCATTTCATCGTCATCACTGCGTAATGGACAGCCCCGGCCCGGTCTGCGACAAGTGACTACCCAGAACAATCAATGACGCGCAGCCAATGACCGTCCACCTAGTGAATTAACCCTCAAACGAACAGGAAGTTGCTATTTTTATTCGCCATTAATCCCGCATCGGGCGGAAACGACAAATCAGAGATGGAAACCACCATCTGTGATTTCTTCGCCGACCTGCCCCACGAGGCTCAGTTATTCCATCTCGACGGGAAGACCGACGATGAAACGCTGACGCAAAAAATTAAGCAGTACCAGCCCGACCGGGTAGTGGCGGTGGGGGGCGATGGCACCCTTAAACTTGTGGCGACGCATCTGCTCAACACGCCCATTGCCCTGGGCATCATACCGGCGGGCTCGGCCAACGGCATGGCGCGTGAGCTGGCTATACCAACCGATCTGACAGCCTGTTTGCAGCTCCTGGTCGATGGCACCCCCGCTCCTATCGATGTGATTGCCGTCAATGACAACGACATCTGTCTGCACCTAAGCGACATCGGCCTGAACGCCCGCGTCGTGAAACACTACCAGCAAAACAACTGGCGGGGTATGGTTGGCTACCTGCGGGCAGTGCTGCGGGCCTTACGCAAACACCGACTACTGCACATTGAGGTAACCCTGGGGGACACCTGCGTACAGCGGGCTGCGCTGATGGTAGTACTGGCCAACGCCCGGATGTACGGCACCGGAGCCGTGATCAACCCCGACGGAAATCCCGCGGACGGACGATTCGAGGTGGTTATTTTTCGTCGGCTCACGGGGCTGGAAATCCTGAAACTCTTTTGGCATTTCAAACCCTTCAACCCAAAGAACATCGAGATTCACTCGGCTACCTCGGTCAGCATTGAAAGCCGCCGAACGGCTTATTTTCAGGTCGATGGTGAGTACCGGGGCCGGGTAAACAAGCTCACCGCCACCATTCGTCCCGGCGTATTGCAAATTATTCGGTAAAAAGGCGCGGGAGAGATGAAGCCGTTCGCCCCCAACACCACCCGCTAATACAGATTGTAGCGGCCATTGCGCACGAAACCGGCGAGGGCAATACGGGCTTCATGGGCCATTTGTACGGCTAAACTGGAGGGCGCACCCACGGCAACCAGCAGCGGAATACCGGCCCGCCAGCTTTTCTGCACCAGTTCAACCCCAATGCGTCCGCTCAGAAAAACGCCGTGCTGACTCAGCGGCAGCCAGCCCTGCCAGAAAGCCGCGCCAATAAGTTTATCCAGCGCGTTATGTCGGCCAATATCCTCGCGCACCAGCAGAATCGTGCCAGCAGCATCGAACAGGGCGGCTGCGTGAATGCCGCCGGTATGGGCAAATGCCGTTTGCGCGGCCCGGACGCGATCCGGCAAGGCATGAATCAGTTCGGGAGCGACGGTAAGTTCCGTTGTGAGCGGGCCGCTTGTCTGCGCCAGGGCGGCCTCAATACTGGTTTTGCCACACAGCCCGCAGCTCGATGTTGTAAACGTGTTGCGCTCCAGCCGCCCCCAGTCAACCGCCACGTCGGGGTGGAGTTCAACCCGGATTACGTTGCCCACCTTCTGCGCATCCTCTACGCAGTGGCGACACGACAGCACATCGGCAGGCTGCTGAATAATTCCTTCGGTGAACAGAAACCCAATGGCTAGTTCCTGATCATGCTGTCCGGCTGCGTGGCCAGGGGTGCGCATCGTAACAGACACGGTTCGCTGTTGCCGGTCGGTGGTGGGGCCAAAGCCCAGCCGGATTTCGAGCGGTTCTTCTACGGCCAGCAGGTCAGGCAATTCGGTCATTGCGTCGCCGGTAACGCGCTGAATGGTAACGGGCGCCACGAAAGCCATGTGAATAGTGGGATTACGGTTTTCAGTTGGGGCTGGCGCCGGAAATACTACTGCGTCAGCCTCAACTGAAAACCGCAATGCGGTGAAACTGTTAAAAATTGAGCGAGAGCGCGGCTTTAACCGTAAACTTATCAACGGGCTGACCACCGGGCGTACTGAGGTACGTGAGCCGGTGAATGGCCTGGATGCGCAGGATCTTAAAGATATTTTCAATGCCGTAGCCCAGTTCCAGATACGGTACAGCTCCGTTGAGCGATCCAAAATGCACCGAACGCTCCCCGTTAGACCCCGTACGAACAGCTTCGAGAGCCTTGTTCTTTTTCGACATACTACCCCAGAGGGCATCGGCGTTGGCCACCAGCCGCCAGTTGAGCCGCCGAACCAGCGGAAGCCGGTTAAACAGAAAGCCCTCAAATCGGTGCTGCACGTGGATGGCCACGAACTGATCACTCACGAATTCGTAGAACTGCATCCGGTTAAACGTGTTGGGCGTTAGCAGAATGGTAGGGTTTCCAATGTGCGGAAACAGCAGCGGTACCGGCACCGCATTGGGTGTGTAGCCGGCGGTGAGCAGATACGCCATCCGGCCTATCGTTCCAACCCGGAGTGACTGCTGCGCCCGCAGCGTGATGCGGTTGTAGCTATACGTGCCCCCCATCATGGTACTTCCGTGGGTGTATCGAATAGTCAGCACCGGGGCGCGTTTGGTCCCGAGTGTAATGCGTTCGTTGCCGTCCATGATATACTTTTCCTTGCGGGCCAGCCGGGCCTCGACAGACCAATAGGCATCAATAAGATCAGACTGGATCGGCGACTGATCGCCCAGTTCGGGCTGGGTGCGGTAATGGTAAGGAAAGAGCGGATCGAAGGTCCGGGTGCCGAGCGTACCCGTCAGCATAACACCCCGGATGGGTTCGCTACGAAGGAAAATCTCCTGCTGACTGGTCCGGTAACCACCCCGATACCTGCCAAATCGGGTGAGGGCGTAGAACATCCGGTTGCCGCCCACCAACTCGGGGGTGATACCAAGCCGCTCCAGATCATACGACGTTTTGACCCCCAGGATCGTCCAGTGCTGCCGTGAAAAGATGTAATCGGCCTCGACCCCGTACTTTGTCTGCCGGTCCAGCGTACCGTAAGCCACGTACCCACGCAGCACCAGACGACGGCTAAACTCGTCGTTGGTACGAAAACCCAGCCGCATCCGCAGACCTTCTACACTGTTGGCAGCCAGCAAATACGGGTACGGCCCCAGGTCAAACCCACCCAGTTTATAAAATCCGGTTATCGCAATCTGCCCGATAAATTCGGCGGTTTTCACGGCGGGTATGTCCCGCAACTGCGCAATCATTTTTTCGGCTTTGCGGTCGCTCTGACTCAGCGACGGTGAACCCGCCAGATCGGCCCGGGCGTTGCTCCAGAACGCATCGTTGGCCGTAGCTACGGTATCGCTCAGTTCGATAGGCTGCTCGTAGAATGACACCGGGCGTGGCTGGTTAATAACGAAGTTACTGCTGCTCATGCTCAGTTCGGCCCGCATTCCCAGCGAGTTTTTACCCACGGCGGTCAGGTCGGCCACCAGCGTAATACCCACCGGCAGCCAGCCCATCGGTTTACGGTTACCGGCCGTTGTATCCATAACCGGCTCCAGCTCCTGAGATATCATCAGCCGCCGAATGTAGTTCAGGTTGGCGCGGGGGCCTATATGCGTTTCAATCTGGGTGAGGGCGTAGGTCGTGGTGTCAATCCAGGCTTTGCCTACAAAGGCGAGGTCTTCGGGCCGTTTGGGGTCAAACTGAATCTCGTAGCAAACCCGGTTGCCAATAAGCAGGGTGTCGGCCAGGTAAAATTCATACCAGTTTTTCCAGTTGTCGCCAATGGGTGAAGCAAAATCCTTCCCCAGAATTGGGATGTAGTTATCGAAGAAATTCTGATTAACCAGGCTCGTGCCACCCAGCAACTGCGAACTGAGACCCGCATCGTCAACGGCCACGCCCCGGATGCGGGTTTTGCGAATGTCTTCGCGCTTCTGCTGCGGACTGGACCGGAAGTAATACCGTGATACCGATTCCGAAAATAAGAGCGGCAGCAGCCGGTTACCTTCGTCGTCAAGCATGGAGTCGCCCCGGCTCATGCCTTCCTTCACCCGCTTCATGAGCGGATTGCTGCCCATTTTAGCCGACACGTGACTGAGCGCAATCTGGGTTTTGGTATAGGTATCGCTTTCGTAGGCCGACAGGCGGCTGCGGTCGTTACTGCTCCGATTTTTACGCACCTCCCGCAAGATTCGAAAGGCCGGGTTTTCGCCCGCATGTACCACCACCTCCTGCAACGACTGCCCCGTTGGCGCGAGTTTGACGTCGATGGCCTGCGATTCCCGTTCTGCGTCGATAAAACGCCGTAGTGTAGCGTAGCCCATCGAACTAACAGCTATCGAATCAGTCAGACGACTGACAACCAGCTTATAAAGACCGTGTTCATCAGCTACTGTACCAGACTGTCTGCCCACCAGGGCCACACTGGCAAACGGCACCGGCTCGCCTGTGCGGGCGTTGGTCACCAGACCCGTCACCGTATAGGTTATCTGCGCCCGTGCCAGCCGGGGCAAAACAGCAGAGACAGAAACAAAAAACAGAAACAAGTAAAGCGTTCTTTTCATCGATCAGTGTATAGCCCGTAAAAATACTTAGAAATTACGTCTAATACTGCACTACGATCGCGGGAACACTACTGGTTTAATACAACTTTAAGATCGGCTGGCACGCAGTTCGTTTGCATCAGCCAACCAGCCATATCCGGTCGGCTGATGCCCCCTGCTCAGTCCATTCAACCAGCACCCGCTGCGACTCCAGGGTGTTTACCCGCTTGCCGGTATAATCAGGCCGGATCGGCAGATCCCGGTTATACCGGCGGTCGATGAGCACCAGCAGTTCCACGCTGCGCGGGCGACCGAAAGCCGTCATGGCATCGAGGGCGGCCCGCACCATCCGGCCCGTAGCCAGGACGTCGTCAATTAAAATAACCCGCTTGTTCTCAATAACGAACGGTACGTGGGTTGTATTGGGGCGCAGGGGCGTGTCGCGCCGTCGGAAATCGTCCCGGTAAAAGGTGGCGTCCAGGTAACCCAGGGGTACAACCGATACCGACTCTTTTTCGGCCAGCGTACGGTTCAATTCACGCACGACCCGTTCGGCAAAATAAATGCCGCGTGGCTGCATACCGAGCACAACGGTATCGGCAAAATCCTGATGATTTTCAATGAGTTGCTGCGCCAGCCGGCTCACAACGATTTCGAGCAGGGGGCTGGCCAGAATCAGGCGTTGTTGGTTCATAAGGTGAAGGTAATGGCCGACTGGCAGTTTGCCGTTGACAACGCGGCTTTTTTCACTCAGCCGTTTGGCAGAACTTTGCGGGCAGTATAATTCGGCAAAAAACGTAACGATGAAATTTCTGATTGTTGGCCTGGGCAATATCGGGCCGGAATACGCGCTAACGCGCCACAATGCGGGCTTTATGGTGCTGGACAGGATGGCTGCCCAGTATGGCTTCGATTTTAGCATGACTCGCCTGGCCTATACCGCCAAATGGCAGCACAAGGGCAAGCAGCTTTTTTTCGTGAAGCCCACCACGTATATGAACCTGAGCGGTCGGGCGGTGCTCTATTATATGAAGCAGGAAAATATTCCGATTGCCAACCTGATTATCGTTACCGATGACAAAGATTTACCCTTCGGCAAGCTACGGCTCAAGCCCAAAGGTTCGGCGGGGGGGCACAACGGGCTGCGTAATATTGATGAAGTGCTGAACACGCAGGAATACGCCCGCTTACGGGTGGGAATCGGCAGCAATTTCCCGGCGGGGCGGCAGGTTGATTATGTGCTGGGACAGTTCGTGGAGGACGAGATGATTCAACTGCCGGACTACCTGGACCGGGCGGGCGACGCCGTGCTGAGCTTTTGTACTATGGGCATACAAAATGCCATGAATAATTACAACCAGTAATTGAACATTTCAAAGATTCTTTGCATTTTTCTGGAACAGTACAGAAGATTGTCATCTAAAGATAGAGGCAAATATTATTCCGATTATAACAGCTAACTAGTCTTTTATTTGGATTTTAGGCGGAATATACGCTTATTATACAGTATATTATTTCGTATAGGACCCATACGTGTCTTGCACTCAGCAAACTCTACGGTACATTTGTGCGTTCCTTATATGAACACAAAATAGAACAAAAGAATGAAAACGCGTAGTATCTTTGTATCGGCAATTCTCGCAGCAGTATTGACCATTTCTCAGGCAACCGCGGCTACCACCACCAACACTGATGATAGCCCGGCCAACAACAAGCCGGCAAGTGCCATGCTTGTCAACGGTACCCAAACACAGTTCGCTGTGTACGTGGGTCACAGTCTCGGCAAGTTTGCGCAGACTACCCAATGGGTTGACTTCATGAACATTGTCATGCTGTACAACCAGGATCCGGCCGCTGTGCTGAAGCTCAGCCCCGCCGACCGTGTCACGTTTAACGAAGCGTCGACTGTGGTATTGAAAAAACTGGCCAGCCAGAAAGGTACCCAGGCAGCTGGCTACCTGAATCAGGTAAACCGCACAACCCGGCTGATTAACTTCCTTTGGGACGTGAATCTGCCCCACACGGACGAAATACAAGTAACTGAAATTCAGTAACTTAAAATATATCCTGAAATGATTACCATTCAGGAACAGAAAAAGAGTAAAGTTAGTTTTTCATGTAGAAAAGGTTAAGGGTTTAGGAATAGTCAGTATAAGGTTCTCCGCACGATCGGGGGACCTTATCTTTTTTTAGGGCTATGCCGAAGCGTTGACATACCTGCGCAGGCCGCCCCGGAGCCAGGTAATGGCTTGCATCTTATTACACCCTAGGTTGCGGGCGATATCGTGCCCGGAAAGGAAAAGCGACTTCTGACCTGATTTATGTGACGAGTAACGGCCTGAACGTCGCTATATCCTGTAAAACTGAGCAGCAACGCATCTTTTGCCTTAAGAGAAACGGCTTCAACTAACGTATTTCAACCGTGAAAATCGATTCTCATTTTTGGCGGCAGCATGGGTATTGAAAGCCTCCGATATACTTTCTCCTCCGGATGTCACACGATGTCACACGGCGTTTAACGTATCACCACCCAGGCCTTAGCCTTTTTATTAACATGCTGAAATTTCCCTTGTCCTTTCTACTCGTTCTGTTAGTCGGCATCTGGAATAGGGTAGAACAAACCGGCCAAGAAAAGGCGACCAGCCGCTCAATGCTGAACCGGGTCGATTCACTGCGCAACGCGACCAACTGGCCAGCTGACTTTTCCGTTACTAACTTTGCCGGTGCCGACCTGGTCCCCAGCCCCGCCTGCCTGGCCGTGGCAGCGTCCGGGGAAGTGTTTGTGGGAGTCGATATGATTGGCTCGCTGGGCAAGAAACCTGGTAATGGGCGTATAATCCGACTGGTAGACTCGGACAACGACGGCAGGGTAGACGGGCATACCAACTTCGCCGTGCTCGATAATCCACGCGGTATTTTGCCGGTGGGCGATCAGCTTTTTGTCCTGCACACGACGTTCTCAAAGGAAACAGGGCTGGCAACGGGGATGGACCTCGTAGTTTTTACCGATAAAAACGGGGATGGTGTAGCCGACGGCCCTTCCCGGCCCCTCATCGAGCACATCAGCAACCCCACTTTTCTGAAAAGCCGGGGAACAGACCACGCCACCAATGGTATCCGGATGGGTATCGACGGCTGGATTTACATCGCCGTGGGAGATTTCGGTTTTCACAATGCCGTTGACCGGTCCGGCAAAAAATTAACGATGCTGGGCGGTGGTGTGGTGCGGGTTCGTCCCGACGGGACCGGGATGGAAGTATACACCCACGGCCTGCGCAACATTTACGACGTAGCCATCGACCCCTTCATGAATATGTTTGCGCGGGGCAACACCAACGACGGCGGGGGCTGGAACATCCGGTTCAGCAACCAGATCCAATCGGGGGAGTACGGGTACCCTGTTCTGTTCAAGCATTTTACCGATGAAATTATTCCGGCTCTGGTCGATGTGGGGGGTGGTTCGGGAACGGGCTCTATTTTTCTGGACGATGATAGCTGGCCCGCCAAATACACGAACGTGCCCATGATGGCCGACTGGGGTCGGAGCCAGCTTTACATTCACCGGGTCACGCCGGATGGCCCCAGTTTCACCCAGAGGGAAGAGGAATTCGTAAAACTGGCGCAGATAACCGACGTGGATATCGACGCATCGGGCCGCGCCTATCTGTCGGCCTGGGACGGGGCGGGGTATTCCGGCAATCCCAACAAAGGGTTTGTGGTGCGGATGGTACCGAAAAGCTGGTCGTACAAACCGTTCCCTAATCTCAAAAAACTGACTGGTAAAAAACTAGCCAATCTGCTGAATTCAGGCAGCGGAGCCGCCCGGTTAGCCGCCCAGCAGGAGATGCTGACCCGCCCCGCGAAGGAAATGACAAAACTAGCCTGGTCCATAGCGGCTGACACGAAACTACCCGCGGCCAGCCGGGTGGCCGGGATGTACACCTACGCCCAGGCAGCCGGGGCGGATGGGATTACCAACCTTGTCAAGCTAAGCACGGAGCCCGCCATGCGGGAGTACGCCCTCCGCGCCCTGGCCGACCGGAAACCATCACTCGCCCCGGTGCCCATCGAACCGTTTATGCAGGGACTTAACGACCCATCGGTGCGGGTTCAAACGGCGGCTATCATCGGACTGGGCCGCCTGGGTCGCCCGGAGGCTATTCCGGCTTTGTTGCAGGTAAAGGTGCCTGCCTCGTTTGTAGCACCAGCTCCCGGTACCGAAGGACCGCACGCCACGCCCAACTCGGCCCTTATTCCGGCGCATCTGGCCATGCAGGCCCTGGTTGCGCTCAACGCCGTAGATGCCTGTGTGCGGGCGATTGGAACGCCTAGCAGCACGCTGGCACTCTGGGCGTTGCGCTACATGCACGACTCCAAAGCCGTGAATGGATTGATGGCCGCGTACAAGAAAACGAACGATGCGGCCCTCAGGAATCAACTCATTACTACGCTGTCCCGGCTCTACAAAAAGGAAGCGGATTACGATGGGTTGTGGTGGTGGAGTACCCGGCCCGACACGCACGGCCCGTACTATAAAGCCATTACGTGGGAGTCATCATCCGGCATCCGCGCCTTCCTGGTGAGCGAGTGGACCAACTCATCGAACAAGAAATTTTATACCGATCTGAACAGTCGGCACCGCATGGAAATCGCCGAATTTGGTCAGGACTCGGTGGTGGTAGTGAAGGAAGAGCCTAAAGTGGACCTGGACAAGATCAGGAACAAAAAGGGGCAGGTGGGCGAAGCCTCCATTGAGGATGTTATGCTGGCTATGGCTAAAATAAAGGGCGATGCCCAGATTGGAAAAGGGCTGTTTACCCAGCAGGGGTGCGTTGCCTGCCACAGCCTGAGCCGCAGCGAAACCATGAAAGGTCCGTTTATGGGGCAAATAGGCTCGATCATGAACCGGGAGCAGATTGCCGAATCCATTCTGAAACCCAATGCCTCTATCTCGCAGGGTTTCTCTACGGTCATGATTACGGCAAAAGGGAACAAGAGCTACACCGGGTTCGTAACGGAAGAAACGGCCAGCAAAGTGGTTCTGCGCGACGTGACCGGGCAGGTATATACCGTGAAAGCATCCGACATCCTGTCGCGGAAGGAAATGGAAACCTCCATGATGCCATCGGGTTTGGTGAATGCACTATCTTACGAAGAGTTGGCCTCCCTGCTCACTTTCCTTTCTGATCAGAAGAAGTAAAACCGGAGGTCCAGCCTGCGTACCACAGCAGATTTGGGGAGATCCCCAAAAGAGGAAGCGAACATACAATCGGCCGATACCTGTATTTTACCCGTCTTACGGTCAGCTGGACGGCTTTTCCGCCAATGGACAATGCTGGCTTATACAACAAAACCCGTGTAGTCAGCTTGACATTTGCGGGCAAAGTGGCTGTTAGTCTGCTGATCAATTGCCTGTGATCCAGCTCACTTAACCGATAGCAAACCGCATCAAACTAGAGCAATAACGGTGCATAGTTACGGCTCCAGTCTGATGCGATAAAGTGACCGGGCTACTAATTGTCTACTTTTTTCGGCTGGCCGCTAATGGCCCGGCCAGTTGCTTTGGTCGCTTTTGTAACAGCGCGGCCGGTTGCTTTCGTACCTTTGACTACGGCCTTTCCGGTTGCTTTTCCTGCTTTGCCAACGGCCTTTCCGGTGGCTCTGCCCGCTGTTCCAACGGCGTGTGCGGCATCGGCAACGCCGGTTTCGGCTTTATCGCCAACCCGTTTAACGTCCTGTCTGGTTTTTTCTTTACGGGCCGCACGGATAGCAGCCTGGTCAGCCTGTGCAAATGCTCCGGTGGTTAATACCGCGCAAAGAGCAATTGATAAAAACAGTTTCGTTTTCATAACCTTTTTGTTTGAAAGTAATGGAGACCTGCTCCGGATACGTTGATTGCACCGGCGACATAACGGCCAGACTGGCTATTTGTTTTTCAGCGTAGGTGATTGATTCAGGACGCTGTCAACGACAAGAGCTAGTGGGTTTCGTAACTCCCTGACCAGCACTTGTTCTTACGACGGTTGAATAGACCATTCGACTATCGGTTGAACGCGACGAAAGCCACCTGTCTTTTACTAGCCATAAATGATTCGTCAGGGTGAACGGAGAGGGCGGGCGGTGATACCCGGAATCTTGGCCTGAGAAAACATCGCCACGTATTTACCAGCAACCCGTCAAATATAATTTGAACTATATTTTTAGCAACTAAACCATTAATCAACGTTGTCCCACGGGTAGTAGGCAGTTTTCGAAACAGTATAGTATGCCTCGAAAACTCTATGTAGTCTAACCGACGTTACAGGGTTTCACGGTGTCTACTGTCTCCAATAAATTATTCTGATTGGTTTTAAGTAGGTAAGTATTTCTTCAATTTTCAATTAGTACAATATAGCGTCAGGATTCTTTCTGCTTACATCTAAGTGGGAGATATAAGACTTTGTATAGACTGGTTTCGACATCATCTGATCTACCCGATACAACTGCCAGCGCAGTTTTTCCTGCACACCATCCCAGTCTTTTATTTGCTGATAAGGAAACTGGGAGTCTGGTTTATTGACATAACGAACTAGAAAATCAACGGCTTTCAAAATACTTCTCCCATCCTGAGACCTCGCTGTCAACAAATCCATTCCTACCCGCTTTCCTAGTTGACGCATGTCCAGAAAATGGGTCAGGTTAAAAACAGAATATCCTAAGGCAGTTGTTCTAGCTAATTCCAGTGGTTGCGAACCATCTGGCTCAATCTGGCTAAACATTCTTTTTTGTGGAAACTCATTCACTATTTTTCTGGCCAGCCCTTGGTTGCCAATAAATAAAGCATACCGGGTAAGTTGAATATCATAGGACGTACCGTGGTTATTGGGCGCTTCCAGTTCTTCCCTGGCAACTGGAGATGTTTGCATCCAGTCCATGTAAGCCGTAAACCATTCGTTTACGGCCCGTTGATCTGCTGCCGTAAATGCCTTGGATTTTTTAAGTAATTCTACGCCATCAAGCATTTCTACAAACGAATAGGTGTCTATAATACCTACGCCCCTGCCCAATCCATTTCTTACTCCGGGAATAGTTTGCCCGTAGTTCATATTGGGATTCATCCTGGTTCTAGGATCAATAAACCAGGCTCGAATGTTTTCTACGGCTTTTTGCGCAAACTTCTCCTCCGACGTAATATAATAGGCCAATGAAAGTGATTGCACACTCTTCATAAAGTCTCCCAGGGGATAGCGATCCAGCTTCTCAATTTCAGGATTGGAAATTCCATCTTTCCTGATGTAGGGCAATCCATCTGCTTTACTGGTGTCGGGCCACCAGTAGCGACTCAAGCTCATGTAATCATGCTTGTCGCCACTCTGGGCAGTCATGTCTTTGTCCATAACGGTCCTGATCGTGCGCGTCAATTCTTTCTCGGCATCCTTTATCATGACCTTCATCAGTTCAGGATTAGAAGACTTTGCTTCGTCTAAACCGTTAAGGTTCCAGATAGCTACCTGGGCTTGCGCACGGGCAACGGTTAACAGGCAACATACAATGAGCAGTATTCTCATGACTCCTGGCTGATAATTTTTTTTGCCTAAAAACTATTGGATTACGTATTCTATTGTATCTCCCGGCTTAAGGACAGATTTTTTCTGAACCGTCTTATTTTTAAATAAGATTTCAGTTTCAGTTTCACCAATGGATTGAACAGTCAGCACCTGGCCTTTAATCGTTACAAATACATCGGAAAGTGTTGAAAACTGAACGTTCAGATCATGTAATGACAGCTCTTTAACGGCGAAAAATGCGCTCTTATCTTTTTGGGTTAATGAAACGGGATCTACGCCCGTGACCTTCCAATTTGAATTATTCAGGCTCCAATCCCTGAATTTCAAGTTATCCGTCTTTTCTATCGTGTTAGAAAAGCCTTTGTAGGGATACAGCACGGTGATGAAGCTAAAATTGGTCTGATCCTTTTTCGAGACAACTGACCATTGTTTACCGTTTTTACCCGAACTTAAGACAGAATCTACCTTTCTGATTTGGTAAATATCCAACCCTGAAGCATCCTCAAAGGTGGCGTGGAGCAGATTGGGCGCTTGCTCCTGGGTATAATGGCCTTGCCATACCTGTTTATAATCGTGAGCTTTGTCAGATGAAAAATTGTCTTTCACAATCCAAAACGCATCTTTAATATAGATTACCTGTCGGCTATAGTTTACTCCGATATTTTCAAAGCCGTCGTGACTGCCTGCGTAAACATCAAGATCTTTGTTGCCTTTCCAAATAATGGTTTTAGGATGTGGTAGTTTCGAAAACTTCCCAAACCCGTCACCCCCCTTGTTAGCTACATATTGCTGCCCCTGCAGTTGATCATCTACCAGAGCAACATTCTTTACCATAGAGTTTTTGAAAAACTCAAAATCTTTCAAAGAGTATCTTACCTGATAATTTGGCAAAATAACTTTGCCATTGGCCATAGCCTGGATACCCAACATATCGCCGTGTTGATGATCAGGCTTTTCGGGATCTAAACCGGCCGATAGAATCATCATTTTATCGTCCGGTTTCCAGCCTTCCCGCATAATATAGTAACCCGTTTTGGGAAACTCCGCTTCTTTTACAGTGGGGGGTTTCGACGTGATAGTATCCAGCATTTTCAGCTGGCTATCATTCGCATACCAAAACATTACCGGATCCACCCGATTACTGGCAAAGTAGCCATAGTCCGGAGATTCAAAGAGTAGATATCCCAGGGTCATAGCGCCTGAAATATCATTTTTCTCTGACCAGGGGGCATCGGTATCATCAGACAATACCGGAGCCGTTTTATCTGGATAAGCAATTTTTGTGAGCGTTTCAAAAAGCGATTTCAGCTTATCTCTCCAAAATGGCTTTACGTCCATCTTACTGATCTTTGCTAATTGATACACGTAGTAATAAGTCTCAATATCGCTTATATGGTAATGAACCGTTCTCTCGAACTGAAATCCATCCTCATTGATCTCTTTCGACATATGCTCTTCCAGCAGCGACATGGCGTGATTGTACCAAATATCTGCCCCTTTAAAATCCCGAAACAGAATAGAGATCATGGCCAGAGCTGACATACCCCTTGTTTGATGATTACCGGATCGAAATTTTGGATTACTCTCGTATAAATTTTGGGCATGCTGAAGCAAAGTAGCCACGGTGTTGAGCTGATCTTTATCAGTGTACGCTTTCTGGCCTAAGAACATATTGTGAATAGCCAGCCAATTCAATACGCGGTAGCCCGAATGAAAGACTTCATACACACCGTTTCCATCATCAATTGTTTCATAGGCATTATTTTTCAAAGCCCTATTCAGGGACTGTACCTGATCTTTAAAATAATTGATATACTTGGGATCTTTATTCTGATAAAAATAATAAAAGGCCACATCAACCATTTTATGCTGACGAGACAGATGCCGCATTGCATACGCATTTACGGGGCTTCCATTGGCATAATTAAATGGCAGTTTCCAGGCCGTACTACCTGAATATTTGGACATATGGTCCAGCGCATTTTCGGCGTGCTTTTTCCCAACTCCTTTGTAAATAGTATTGTATGTTTCAAACCGGCTATCAACATCATTCCAATTAAAAAAATAACGCTCGGCGTATTTCTCCCGAAAGTACTGGGCTAAACTTGCCTCCGTAATCAACCCTTTCTGGCTAATGACTGCTTTGGCAGCAGGGGTTAAGTAATTGGCAAGTTCATTGGTTGATAGTACCTGATCAGCAATAATGTCTTGGGAAAGTCCGATCACTGGTAGCAATAAAAGACCGGCGAGTAGTGCTCTTAAACGGTTCATTGGACTAATTTTACTATATGAATATTTGTTTCGGGTTATCACCCTGATCAAACAGGGATAACGTATGACTCTGTTTTCAATCAGTTTTCCCCTTCTCATCCCCGCCAACCTGTGCTCCTGGGGCTGACTGCTGGCCGGCAATTTCCTGTTTAAAAACAATCCGTCAGTTCCTGAACCATAGACGCCGTGCCTATATAGAATGGGGTGCGCTGGTGCAGCGTGTGGGGCGCGATGTCCAGAATAGATTCCGTTTGGTTTATCGCCCGGCAACCGGCTCGCTCGGCAATGAACGCCAGCGGGTAACATTCGTACAGCAGGCGAAGCTTTCCGTTGGGACTTGCCGGGGTGGCCGGGTAGAGGTAGATGCCTCCCTTCAGCAAATTGCGGTGAAAATCGGCCACTAGTGACCCGATGTAGCGCGCCGTAAACTCCTGCTTTCGGCATTGGCTGATATACTGCCGAACGGATTCGGGCATCCGGTCGAGCTGCCCCTCGTTGCAGGAATACATGGCCCCCGTAGCCGGAGCTTTGATGTCGGGGTGAGACAGAATAAACTCGCCCACCGACACGTCATAGGTGAAGCCATTTACGCTGTGGCCCGTGGTATAGACCAGGATGGTGGATGAGCCGTACAGGATGTAGCCAGCCGCTACCTGCTCGTGGCCACCCTGCATAAAATCGGCGATGGTGGGTTCGCTGCCCACCGGCGTAACCCGCCGGTAGATAGAGAAAATGGTACCGATGGATACGTTTACGTCGATGTTGGACGAACCGTCGAGGGGATCGATGGCCACGACGTACTTGCCCTGGTTATTACCCGTCAAAATGATATCTTCCTCTTCCTCCGAAGCGATGGCGCACACCTCCCCCCCGTTAGTCAGAGCCCTTCGAAAACGGATATCGGCGATGACATCTAACTTCTGCTGGTTTTCGCCCTGTACGTTTTGCAGCCCCATGCCGCCGGTCAGGTCGATCAGACCCGCCCGGTTCACCTCCCGATGAATAACTTTGCCCGCCAGGGCAATGTCGCGCAGGAGTTGGGAGAGCTCACCGGTGGCGTAGGCAAAAGCGTGCTGCCGGTTCATGATGTAGCGGTCCAGCGTGGTGCCGAGCGGCAGGGCTAACGGATGAGTCTGGTTGGAAGTCATAGCCATGGGAACTGTAAATAGGAAATGAGGCCCGGTGCGGGCTAATAGTGGTGATCTCAACTTTGTGAAAATCGGTACGGAGTCGTAGCGGCCATCAGGCTGGTGATGTGTTGCTGAATGCGGTCGGGCGATGCGCCGGGTTCGCCAAAGAGCTGACTGCCAATACCCACGCAGGTTACCCCGGCGTCAAACCATTCGGTAATCCGACTAATCGTGGGCTCAACGCCCCCGGTTACCATGAGCTTCAGATCGGGCATGGGGCCTTTGATGGCCCGGATGAAACCCGGCCCGACTACGCTACCGGGAAATACCTTGACCAGAGCGGCACCCAGGTGCGTTGCCTGGTAGATTTCATTGAGTGTACTTCCGGCGGGTACCCAGGCGAGGTTATGCCGCTGACATAAAGCGCCAATAGCCGGGCTGATGATGGGCTGCACAATGAAATCGGCCCCGGCCTCAATAAACTCTTCCGCTTCGGCGGTGGTGAGAATCGTCCCAATACCCAGGGCCATATCGGGGCAGTGCTGGCGGACAAAGGGCACCAGTTGCCGAAACGTGGCCAGGGCCGATGACCCCCGGTTGGTGAACTCGAATACCCGCAACCCACCGGCATACGACGCGCTGATGAGCGCCTGGGCGGCCAGGAGGTCGGCCTGGTAAACAACCGGCACAATGGGGAAACGCATAGCCAGGGAAAGGACCTGATCGGGTGAGAATGGCATAGGGCTGTCAGCAGTAGGTAGACGAAAGAGAAAGTTGACGGGCGATGTCCGGCACGGATTGTCGGGTGGCATCGCCCGCTTCCTGTAGTTTACCAATGGCCGCCTGCGTCGCAAAATCAATGATGGCCTGGGGCGCCAGAGCCTGCGTAAAGCCGTAAATCAACCCCGCCATAAAGCAATCACCACTCCCTACCCGGCTCACGACCGAGGCCACCTGATGCGTCGGCGATACATCTTGCTGACCGGCTGTATTGAGCGTAGCAAAGTAGCGTAAGCCCGTTGGCTCATCGAATCGGAATGTCTGGGCTACGGCTTTGCAGCGCGGAAACCGGCTCATCAGCGCGTCGGAAGTAGCCTGGGCATGCGCCACGTAATCCGTTTTCTGACCAGTATCATGAATGCGTTCATCGACCGGAGTACCCAGCAGGGCATTGGCCGACCAGACATTACCCATCACCACATCGCAGTAATGAACAATGCCCGGCATCACATCAACCGGCGAAACGCCATACTGCCACAAAGACGACCGGTGATTCAGATCAATGGACACCGTAATGCCCCGCCCCGACGCGGCTACGACCAGTTCCTGACAAAGCTCAGCCGCAGTAACGGTCAGGGCGGGGCTAATGGCACTGACATGCAGCCAGCCCACGTCCGCAAAGAGGGCGTCGAGGTCCATCTCGTCGATGGTCAGGGTCGAGAAGGCCGAGTGTGCCCGGTCATAGATAACACCACCGTTTTGCAGGTCGCTGCCCTGGGGCAGGTAGTAGCTTCCCAGCCGCTGCCCGGTGCGGGCAATGGCCGCTGTGTCAATGCCCCGCTGCTGTATATACGTCAGCACATCGTCGGCCAGCGCGTTCTGGGGTAAGGCGGTGCCGTAGCTGACGGGCACCTGCCAGTTGGCCAGGGCCAGGGCCACGTTCAGTTCAGCGCCACCGATGAAGACCGGCATCGATGCCTCCTGAATCCAGTTTCCCTGACTCCGGGGTGAAAAGCGCAGCAGCGGCTCGCCCACGCAGCAAACTTTGGGTAATCCAACACGTATCATAGGGTATACTTTTAAACCACCTCATTAGGCGAATCAACTGAGCGAAAGACGAAACGGACCGGCGCAGGAGGAGTCCCCGACGATCAGGCCGTTTGGGGCCGGGGTCGGATAAGGCCCGCGACGGCCAGCATCCCAACGGGTACCAGCAGCGCAGCCAGCACAAAAAACGGGGTGTAGCTGGTTTGGGTCAGGGTAGGTACCAGCCAGGTTGTTATCAGCACTCCCAGCACGGCCCCCGTACCACTGATGCCCGCCAGCGTTCCAACCGACTTGCCCGAAAACAAATCGCCCGGCAGGGTCTGGATGTTGCCGATGGCGACCTGGAAGCCTAACAGCGCCACAAAAATGGTGAGCATCGCACTTTCCGGTGTCGTGGCAAACGCACTGGCTATCAGACCGGGTAACATAATGGCGCACCCCACCCCAATGCAGATTTTCCGCGCCCGCAGGACGTCCATTCCTCCCCGGATGAGCCGACCCGACAGCCAGCCCCCCGACAGACTGCCAATGGCCGCGCCAACGTAGGGAAACCAGGCAAACGCCCCAATTTGCTTGATGTCAAACCCAAACCGGTCGGCCAGGTAAATGGGCAGCCAGCTCACAAACAGCCACCAGATGGGGTCCAGGAAAAAGCGGGCCAGAATAACGCCCCACGCCTGCGGGTAACTCAGGAGTTGCTTCACCGACAGCCCAGCCCCCGACGTAGCGACCGCCACTGGCTGACCGTCCAGAATATGCCTGCGTTCTTTTTCGCTCAGCCAGGGGTGCCGGTCGGGCGTGGCTTTGTTGATGAGCCACCACGGAATAACCCACAGCAACCCCAGGGCACCGATAAGGACAAACGTACCCCGCCAGCCCAGTAATTCGTAAAAATACGCGATGAGCGGTGCCGAGATAACGGCCCCCAGCGAAGCCCCGGCGTTAAATAAGCCCTGGGCAAAGGCCCGTTCGCGCACCGGAAACCATTCGGCGTTCGACTTGACCGCGCCCGGCCAGTTACCCGCTTCGCCCAGCCCCAGCAACGCCCGGAACAGCGTAAACGAACCCAGTCCCCGCGCCACCGCGTGCAATCCTGCCGCCACCGACCAGAGCGTAATCGAAATCACAAACCCAAGCCGTGTGCCCACCCGGTCAAACAACCGCCCCGATACGCTCTGGCTGATACCATAGGCAACCATAAAAAACGACACCACCAGGGCGTACTGTTCTTTATCCAGCCCCAGGTCAGACGATATACCCGGCCACATTACGGCCAGCGCATTCCGGTCGATGTAGTTGATGATGGTAGCAATGGCAATCAGGCCAATAATCCACCAGCGTAAACCGGATACGGTACCCGCCGGTTGTTCGGTATCGGGCTGCACAGCCACGTCGGGCGGGGTTGAGGGGTTGGGTTTCATAGTAGATGCGTTAGTCGGTTGACGAATGGACGCCCACGAGTTCGTTGGCGTTTACGGGCGCGGTCATGAAGTCTTCCCGAATGGGGCTGAACACGTCAATGAGGACACCCCCCTCCAGGGCAACGGCGCCATGTGGCACGTGGGGGGGTATGTAAAAGGCATCGCCGGAGCGGAGAACTTTCTTTTTCCCGCCAATCGACACCTCGAAGACCCCACTCTCGACATAGGTCACCTGACTATGAAAATGGTCATGGATGGGTCCCACGCCACCATCGGCAAACTCGGCCTTGACCAGCATAACCTGGTTGTCATAGGCCATGATTTTCCGGCGGACGCTGTCGCTCACCCGTTCCCAGGCCAGATCGGTATCGTTGATAAAAACGTCGCTGATGTACTGCATACAAATTAATGTTAAATTCTTTTTACGATTTCGATTTGACGGTTTTGCCGATTTGAAACAGCCTGCTCAGTGTCGACCTGTACTCGACAGCTAAGACTAAAGGCCTTTCGGTACCGGCATCGGGCGCGTTTAATACCCGGCGTTTTGCGCAATAGTCAAGGATGAATTTGTGTCAATCTCCCGCTGTGGTATGGGTAATAGTAATTTCTCAGCAGTAACATTAGCCTGCAATTGAGCCAATGTAAGAATTGGGGCGGGGTACTGCGCGTAGTGCGATGCGTATTCGGCGGCAAAATGATCTTTCAATACCTGCTCAGCTTTGATACTGGTCAGGGTGGTGTTGTACCGCAGCAAATCAAAGAACCGGTGATTTTCAAAAGCCAGTTCAAGCCGTCTTTCTTCGGCCAGAGCCTGCTCAAACGTGGTGATGGAATTGACCGTGGCTGGCAAAGCAGTAAGGCCGGCTCTGGCCCTGACCAGATTGATCAGAGCAATGCTTTCTGGCGCAAACCCGCGGGCTTCGGCCAGGAGCAACTGCACATCGGCAAATCGTATAATGGGCCAGTCACTTTCCCCATCGTTTGATAAAACAACGGGGCTGAGGTATTTGGGCACATACGACCGGGCCGCCGTACCGGTACCGAAGGTGGCAATGTTGGTTGCTTTCCGGGCGTCTCTGGCGGTAAACAGCGCGTTTAGATCAGTGGTAGGCGTATTGAGGCCCTGCCCGGAACCGTTAATGATGGTGGAGCCACTATTCAGGGCGGCAAACGTGTTGCCGAAAGCCGAACCCAGTCCCAAACCACCTGCCTTGTAACGCACCGTAAAAAGAAGCTCCGAGTTCATCTCGTTTGCCACGGAAAATACGTTCGCATAGGCCGTTTGCAGGGAATATCCGCTGTTTGTGATCACATCCTGCAGCAGCGTAATGGCCTCCGGTTTTCTGTTCAGTGTCAAATACACTTTCCCCAAAAGTGCTTTGGCTGACCATTGGTTGGCCCTGCCAATGTTTGTACCGGTGATTTGGGCAAACTTAGCCGGATTCAGGTAGGTCGTGGCGGTTTTTAAATCCGCTTCAATCAGCTTATAAATATCAGCCACACTGGACCGATTTATCGCTTTGGCGGCTTCTGCCGAGATGGGCGTGTGCACCAGGAATACGCCACCAAACAGCCGTACCAAATTAAAGTAATGGTAGCTCCGGATAAAAAGGGCCTCGCCAGCCAGTTGTTTCCGGTCGGTATCCGAAATTTTTATGTCGATGTTTTGCAGAGAAATGCTTCCCGCCGACGGATCGTACACGACCCCGAGCCGCTGCAGGACGATGTTGGTGTTCCGGATATTATTGTAGGTGTTGAGCCAGTAGGTGTAAATCCCGGTATGGATCGTGGCGGGTAAAAACATATCCAGATCGCTCAGGTCCCGGTTGGTTGAACTGGTACTGGCCGGTACGCCCTGCTTTGAGTTATCAGAGCGCAGCTCGGTCAGTTGCCACTCCGTCAACAGGGGGGCCTGCATGCCGTTGTAGCAGCCGGTAAGACCAACCCGTACCTCGTCGAGGGTTGTGTAGTACGTACCCGTGTTCAGGTTGGACTGTGGGTACAGATCAATTGATTTCTCGCAGCCACAAAGACCCAGAAAAACCAGCAGCAGTGAAAATTGTATGTATTTCATGGTTTCGTCTTTTGCCTGTTAAAAATTCAAATCAACACCAAAGCGGAATGATCTGTTGATCGGATAACTTCCCCGCTGATACCCGTCAACGAGGGGCGTATTGTAAACGCCCGACGAAGAGCTGGCCTCCGGATTTAACCCCCGGTACCCTTTTGCCGTCAGAAAGAGCAGGTTCTGGGCGGTAGCGTAGACCCGAACCGACCCTAACCGTAGTTTATCGAGCAGCTGCTTCGGAAACGTATAGCCCACAATTACTTCTCTCAGCGACTGATACGAAGCATCTTCAACCACGTAGTCGGTCAGCAGCCAGTTAAAGCCAGCGGTGTAATAAGGCGTTTTACCATCGCCCGGATTAAGGGGACTCAACCATTTGCTGGTGGTATTGAAATTGGCGTTGGTGCGTTTTATCTCGTTGTAATTAGGGTCGCCGTTTATCAACTGGCCACCCTGCGAGCCTTGCCACATGAAGCTGAAATCAATCCCCCTGAACTTGAAACTGTTGGTGACACCCCAGATAAAATCAGGGTACGGATTGCCAATGACGGTACGGTCGTTGATATCCAGCTTTCCATCGCCGTTAATGTCAACCAGCTTGAGACCACCCGGCACAAAAACGTTTGACAGGGCACTGGTGAGTTTCGACTCGGCAATCTGGGTCTGCGAGAGCCAGACACCGTCTGTTTTGTAGCCCAGGAACTGCACCAGGGGTGCGCCTACTTTATTGAGATACAATTCAGTCCGTTCGCCCTGATTCAATAGCTGAGACTCTGAACCAAGTTCAATTACTTTATTCGTATTGCGCGAGATATTGGCCGCGGTTCTCCACTCAAAATTCTTGTCTCTGAAATTAACGGTACTCAGTTCAAACTCGATCCCTCTGTTTTGCAGGCTACCAATATTATTCCAGGTTTGAGGCACGCCCGTAAAGCCCAGAGCCGCCTGCCGAAGCAACAACTGATCAGTCTTGGACTGGTACACATCCAGCGAAACCGAAACGGCATTTCTGAACAGTGACAGATCCAGGCCACCGTTGTACTGAAAAGTACGCTCCCAGGTAATGTTGGAGTTGGAGAGTATTTCTTTTGACGGCACCTGCCCGGATATAACCGTACCGGTTCCCGCTCCCAATGGATAATTGGCGTTGTACAGCAAATCAACGAAGGCAAAATCAACGATCCGGTTGTTACCCGTGGTTCCGTAGCTGCCCCGCAATTTCAGGTTGGTGATCCAGTTGGCCCCCTTCAGGAAATTTTCCTCGGATAACACCCAGCCCGCCGAAACCGATGGGAAGTACCCCCACTTATTGCCAGTAGAGAAATACGAACTACCGTCGGCCCGGAAACTGGCTGCGAGTAAGTATTTGCTGTTATAGGCATACGTAACCCGGCTCAGATACGACAGCAGGCCCACTTTATTTTTGAGTGTATACGTATTCTCTTTGTCAACCGACAGCGCCGTGTTGAGGGTCGTAATCTCGTCGCTCGGATAATCCAGACCCGTTGTTCTGGCCAGCGTGGTGTTGGTGGTCTGGGCAGTATACCCTACCAGGGCACCAAACGAGTGGTTTCCCAGCTGCTTCGTATAATTCAGGGTGTTTTCGCTCAGTAAATCAATCAGCAGATTGTTGTTGTAAACGCCCCGGTTTACGTCGCCGGCCCTTGCCGAGTTGCGCTGGGTAAATCCAGGCCGTTCGTACTGTTTACGTACACGCTGCCCAGGGTTTTGAAATCAAGGCCCGGCAATAAATTGATGGTCAGATCGGCCGAGGTCAGCACGCGGTAATCGTTGGTACTGTAATTCCGGGTCTCCAGCGTTGACTTGGGCTGTTGGTTACTGGTGGTAAAGGGGTCTACCACGGCCGTGCCGCTCGACCAGGTGCTGCCGTCGGGCATCAAGCCAGCGTACGTACGGTTGGCAAAATAACGGGCCTGCGCATAGTCGCCGGGCTGAACATCGGCGTAAAGGGGATTTTGTCTGACAAACGCAGCCGATGACTCGTTCAGATAAACGGGGTGAAAGGTCCGCCAGCGGGCAAAATCGTTGAATTCGATACCCGGCCTTTCCCGTTTAATGAACGAGGGGCTGATATTGACGTTGAGTTTCACCTTCTTGCTCAGGTCAGCGTTTAACTTGGTCTGCACGTTAAACTTCTCGTATTCGCTGTTATAGACAATACCCTGGTCGTTCTGATAGCCGCCCGAAATGTAGTAGCGTAAATCCTTGCTGCCTCCCGAAACACTGAGCTGAACGTTTCTTACGTTAGCCGTTCTCAGCGCCTGCGACTGCCAGTCCGTTGCTTCGCCAATGATTTCGTTTTCGAGCACGTAAGCGGCCCTGTCCACCGCAATGATGGTATTGTTGGCCGCCGTGATGGCCGGATCGGTGGCGCGGATGGCGGCTTCGTCAAACAATCGTTTTACGTAGGCGCTGGTGCTTAAAATATCGTATCGGCTATACGCCGATTTTATACCCTGGGCGTATTTTAAACTGTATTTTGTCTTGGCCGACTTTCCGCTCTTGGTGGTAACCAGAATAACGCCACTGGCACCACGAGACCCGTAGATAGCCGCCGAGGCCGCATCCTTCAAAACTTCAATCGACTCGACATCGGCGGGATTGACAAACGACAGCCCATCGGCCACCGGGTGGCCATCAACCACGACCAGCGGACTGGCGCCGGCATTCACCGAGCCTACCCCACGAATCCTGATTTTTGGGTCAGCACCGGCGTCGGACGATGTGTTTTGAATTTGAACCCCCGCTATTTTTCCCTGGAGCGCCTGGTCAACCCGGGACACGGGTGCTTCGTCCAGGTTTTCATTCTTGTACTTAACGACCGCCCCCGTAATGTCGCCTTTCTTTTGGGTGCCGTATCCCACCACCACGACCTCGTCCAGCGACTGGTTATCGGGCATAAAGGTTACGTCATACGTGCTGCGGTTACCCACCAAAACTTCCTGGGTCCGGTAGCCAATGTAGCTGAAAATAACCGTCGATTTCTCGGTCAGTCCAGCCAGCGCATAGTTGCCATCGGCATCCGTTGTAGTACCTCGTGTTTCGCCTTTCACGGCCACACTCACGCCCGGCAGCGTAACGCCTTTTTCGTCGGTAACTTTTCCCGATAGGGTTCGGCCCGACTGCGCCCAGCCTGTCAGCGTCATCAGCCAGACAAGCAGGCCGGAGAGTAGATAGTTGCGTAGATTGTTTTTCATGGAACTTGCTAACTATAAAGGGTTTAACTGTTTCGTTGTAAGCGGATTAGGATAATAAATTCTGTTCTATTGAGCCAGTGAACCCCTGTTTCCCCAACGGGTGGGGAGTAAGCGGACACAGCATAAATTGATGGTACAGATTACTCTACGGTGAACTGGTAGTAGCCTCGCCAGTCTACTGACTTTCCCTGAACCGTAAGGTGGTGGGGCAGATTGGAGCTGGTATCAGCGTTGGCAATAGCCAGCCGGTAGCGGGTTTTGTTGCGGAGTTCAATGCTGACCACGGTGGCCTCGGGCGTGTTGGCCAGTACTGTGATCCGGCTCACCTGCGGGTCGGCTCCCGAGGTTGTTTCGGCGCGGGCGTCATAGGCGCCGTGGGTTTCAATCACCGACGCGAACACCCCCGTTCGCCATTTTTGCCGGAGTATCATGGCCGTTTCGGGCCGGAGGTTAAAGTTTGGGTCGTTGGCACCAAGGCGGGCCAATACCACCTGACTGCTGCTATCCGTAGCGGTTGAGATCGAGTAAAAGCGGTTGGCATTGAGCCAGGTAAGCGACGCCGTACCGGCCGATGGGCTTGCCTGACCTTCGGTCCAGAGGTACTGGTAGCCATTTTTTTGCCCCAGCGGACTGCGGCTGGTCCGGAACGGCTCATACTTAAAGTTGGTCGCCATGAGTTGACCGGCGTAGTAAAAGGGCAGATCGACCTGGTGAAGCTCATCGGAAACAACCCGAAAAATATCGACCACCAGCGGCTGTTGCCCACTGCTATCCGGCACCAGGGCAATGGTACGGTGCAGCTTCACGCCGGCGTAGGCCGTGTTGGCTTTGGCACTCACAATTTGCAGGGCGGGGTTAGTGAGGTCTGAGAAGTACGCTTCGCCCGACTCATGCTCGGCCGTTTTCTCTTTCCCGCCGAAGTGTGACTGCTCGTCGATGACCACTGTGTTGTGGGCAATGGTCTGCATGCCGTACCCGTCATTTTCGGGCAGGTAGCGGCCCCCGTCTTTGGAGGCTACGTTCAGGAATCGCACGGCCCCATAGTCGGTCAAAATCTCGGCACCATCCGTATACAGCATCAGGTTAAGTTTGTCGAAATGCCCGTGCGAGAGCCCGTGTGCGGTGTACTTGAATACCACACTCGTTTGTGCGTTCGCGGCATCACTCCCGACTGGCTGGCTGCGCAGGATGGCCAGCCCACCCGATTTCCCATCGGGGCCGTCGGTAAGCACCATACTCTTGCGCTGAAACGGCTGGTTTTTAGCCGTTTGTGCGGCCGCCAGTTTAGCGACCAGCACCCCACCGCTGTTTAACAGCACGGTGCCCTGCTCGTTCGCCAGCGACACCAGCGAGGGATCAGCTCCGTACCGCTGAAAGGTAATCGAGACGGCCGAGGCTAGTTCAGACGAAGTCCAGTCTTTTTCCTTCAGCGCATCGTTCATCGGGAAAAACCGTCCGTCGGCGCTGGTTTGCTGGAGCGTCGTGTAGAAGGCTTTTTTGAGCAGCTGATCGCGATAGGCGAAAATGCGTCGTTCCGGCTGGTTATTTTCAATAGCCTGCGCAAACAAAAACAGCGGCAGCAGGGCGTAGCGGGCGTAATAGGGCCCTTCGGTGTAGTAGCCATCGGGCGAAAACAGCGTGTTGATCTGCGCCAGAAAACCGCTTTTCCCGTCTTTATTCGTTCCCAGCAAGGCCTGTTGCACCAGATCCTGATCGTTCAGGACGTAGCCCGTCATGCCCACCGCCGATACCGCCCAGACGCCGTGGTTGTGAATCAGGTTGAACCAGGGTTTCAGGTCGCTGGTCAGGAACCGGCAGAGGGGCCGAAACACGCCGTTTTCGATCGTTGTCCGCTCGGCCGGCGTCAGCGTTTCATAAATAGCGTCGTAAGCCTGAATACTGTACACAATCCAGTTGCAGTCGTTTAGGGCCTGGTGAAACAGCCGCCCCGGCGACGAACCCCGCGCGTGGGGATGGTTTTTCAGCGTCGGCACCAACTGACTGTACTGCATTAGCATATCCCGCACAAACCGGGCGTATTTAACGTCTTTGCCGATACTGAAACACTGCCCGGCTGCCTGCATGGCGGTGTAGTTCCGCTTGTGCTGCTCGTGGCTGTAGCCCCCGGCGGGGTCAGTAGGCACGGGAACGTCGATGGGTTTGGCCAGCGCATCACTGGCCGTTTTTTGTATGGCCCGGTAACTCCGGTCCAGCAGTGCATACTTACCCAGCGCGTCTTTTACGACCCGCACATCGGCCGGTTTGAGTAATAGCGACGGATGGTTGAGCTGAGCCAAGGCACTGCCGGACAGGAGCAACAGAAAAAGCAACTTGATCATAGCACGATGCGCGTTACCGGGAGGGAAAACAACCTATTGATTAAATGAAATACGTACCGCCATTTATCTCCATCGACGTACCCGTGATGAACGAGGCTGCGTCGGACGCCAGATACTGCACCAGACTGGCTACCTCAGCGGCCTGACCTTCCCGGCGCAGGGGCGTCATACCCGCCACACGCTCGCGCACTTCGGGCTTGGTAAAGGTGTCGTGAAACGTCGTAGAAATCATACCCGGCGATACGGCATTGACCCGGATACCCTTCGGTCCCAGTTCCTTGGCCAGTCCCCGCGTCATGGTCAGCACCCCGCCTTTGGCCGTTGAGTAGGCAATGGCTCCCGGCCCGCCCCCGTCGCGGGCCGCCTGCGACGCAAAATTGACGATTGCCCCACCCGCTGTCATAAAGGGCAGCGCGTGTTTGGTGACCAGAAACACTGACTTCAGGTTGACGGCCATTACAAAATCCCAGAAATCTTCGTCCATCTCGTCCATCGTTTTGCGGCCCACCAGACCCCCTACCACGTTAACGAGAATGTCGATTTGCCCGCCGTAGGTATCTACGCAGGTCTGCACCACGCGCTGCACATCAGCGGCTTTGGTCATGTCGCCCTGCACGCTGATGGCCTCTCCATTGTGCTCTTTAATAAGGTTCGTGGTCTGATCACTTTCGGTTTCAGCATCGAAATAGTTCAGACAGACCTTGGCCCCGGCTTTGGCCAGCGCCAGTGAAATTTGCTGACCGATGTCGCGTCCACCGCCGGTTACCAGAGCTACTTTGTTCGTGAGATTGTGCATAATTGGTTGAAATAAACTCGTACAAAAAAAAGATAATGCGTTGTTATTGAACGGCTACGAAGCCCAGACTTTGGCCGTTGGTAGCCATGCCGGCCAGGGGCGAGGCCGGTTTAAGCCGGTAATCGGCTCCGGTGAAAACCACGGGCAGGGTGGTGACATTGGTTTGCTGAACCGGGTAAAACGACTCGATCCGGCCCGACTGATAGAAATTGGTGTTCGTAAGCCGGTTCGTGGTCCAGCCGTAGTTTTCGTAGTGAATGCTGCGCCCGGCCCGGCCGCTGTTGTTAAAAATGCTGTTGCGGATATCGGTCCACTGTACCCCCAGCACCCGCAGCACGTGGCCCAGTTCTACGTTTCCGACATTATCGAACGTGCAGTGATCAACGGTTAAAAACGGCCCCAGCGTACTCTCGTCGTTGCCGCCCCGGTAGAGGTCCAGCGCGCCCATCAGGATATTGCGGAACAGGCAGTTTTTCAGAATAACGTACTCGGCATTGTAAACGCCCTTGTCTTCCTTCTCGGAGGCTAAGCTCAGCACATCGCCCGTGATATTGCTGAACACACAATTGGTGAACTGTACCGTATCGGCGTAGGTGCTCTTGGTAGCGCGAAACGCCTGCCTGCCTCCTTCCGTCAAATCCTGAAACACGCAGTTATTAGCGAACAGGTTGTAATGTTCAATCATCGGCTTCGAGCTGGTACGGATCATGCAGCCAGCTACGCCTGCTTCGGAGGTACCGTTGAAGGTCAGCCCATCGAGTTGTAACGACCCCCCGTTTTCGATGCTGAAGAAGGCAAAGTCACCCGCATCACCGGCAAATGCCAGTACGGGGCGCGTTGCCAGACCGGCTTTGGCCCGGACCGTAATGGGTACGGTAACCAGGATCACTTTAGAAACCGGGTACTGCCCCGCATTCAACCAGTTCAACCACGTCGTTGGCCTTTGCCTGCTGACACACCCGGTAAAGCGCGTCTGGCTCACCGGCCCGCACGGGCCACACCTTTCCCGTCTTTGGCGATTTGTCGTCGGCCGGACGAAACCAGCTCGGTCCGGCGTCGGCTTCTACAACGGGCCGACGCATTTTGGCCACCGACGCTGGCAGCACCGCCCCGGCCAGGTTGCCCGCCTTCCGCGACGTACCGGCAATATCTACCGCCATACCGTCTACCGAAAAACCGGCCGACAAGGCGTCTTTGGGTACGGGAACGGTCAGGCCGTCGGCTGTTTTTGCCAGCGTGACAGGCATCGTTACCATACCGGGCAGAAACGGTTTCAAACTTGTTTTCAACACGTTATCGGTAAAGGTGATGCCGCTGATATCGTCGAAAACATGAAAGAGTGAATCGGTTTTGGGGCTGTAAAACACGTTGCCCGCTATCCGCACGTTTTCGGGGCGGGCGGTGCGTTCGAGGTCTTTTCCGGCGGCCAGTTCAACGCTTTTGCAATCGATAAAGGTATTATAGGCAATCACCACATCGCGCACCTGGTTGTAGCGGTTCAGGGGTGAGTTGGGTACGCCGTTCATGATAGTCAGGGCCGAGCGGAAGCCCTCGCCCGCCAGTCCGTCAAAGTAATTATTATAGATGCGGTGTCCGGCGTTGATGATCCGAACACCTCCCGTATGCGGTTTGCCATTGCCCAGAAACACGTTACCCTCAATCAGATTCCGGTTGCCGTGCCGCATCACGACTCCGCCTTCGCACTCGACAAACATGTTCCGCCGGATGATGTTGTCGCAGGATTTGATCGAAACAATTTCCACTTCGCCGTTGCAGTGGTAGAAGTAGTTTTCTTCGATCAGGGTCTTCGACGATGTCAGCGAATAGGTTGATACACCCACCCGAATGGTTTCGCCCCCGTTAGAGCCCAGGCGCGGGCGCGGGCCGAAATAGTTGTGGTCAATACGGTGTTCGTTGTTCTGGTTCTGCTCGTCGTTGAGCTGCACGGCCATCGTGACGCCCCCGTTCTTTTTGCCTGCTACGTAGTTATGATCGAAGCGGTTGTGCTGCCCGTAGAGCTGCACCCAGATATCTTCTTTCATGCGATCAGGGTTGTTGAACCCGTCAATGACGCAGTCGGTAACGCGGCTGTGGAAGGCCAGGTTTTTGCTGTCTTCCCGGAACTCAATAACGCCCCCGCCGGGGGTTTGCCCATTGCGGAAATGAAGGCCCGTTACCACCAGATACCGCCCCGCCAGCCGGAGTCGCGACTTACCCTCAATGGATACGCTGCCCGCTTTTTCGGCCCGCAGGACAATGGGTTTTAGGGCGGTGCCGGTTCCTTTAAAGACCAGCAGGGCATCACGCCACGTTCCGTTGCGCATCACCAGGGTATCGCCCGGCTGAAGTTTCCCGACCGCTTCGGCGAACTCGGCAGGGTTGCGCACAGGTAGTTCCCGACTGTATGCATCAGTCAGAAAAAGGAGCGCTACAAGCGTGAACAGGTATGATTGAATCGGGCCCATAAATTAGATAAATGCAATTTTCGTGTATGACCGTGTCTCTGGCTGACTTGAATCGATAAGTGAAGTTAAAGGCTTAAATCAATAAATAGCACAATATTTTTTGGCTTTTTTGCTAAAAAATGCGTTGATTTGCTGAAATAACGTTACCGGCAACGTTACCGGTAACGTTGCCAATAGATTCCGTTTTTTATAAAAAAAATTACATCGTCTCTCTGTACAGGGACGCTTGCGAACAATTTCCAGGAAAGTGGCCGGGAAGAGAGAAGCAGGCTGTCATGGAGGACGATCCTGCTTACGGTATCACCAACCCAAAATTGTACTATTTACGGGTTTGATTAAACGCACTGCTTATGGCGTATGACGAGGAAGGGCCGGAGAAGCCCGCTACGATAAAAGACATTGCCCGTACCTTAAATATCTCGATCACCACTGTGTCGCGGGTGTTACGGGACAAGCCCGACGTGAATCCGGCCACGCGCCGGGCCGTACTGGAACTGGCCAAGAAGCTGGATTATCACCCGAACCAGGTTGCCCTGAGTCTGGTAACCCGGCAGACGCACAGCATTGGGGTTATTGTTCCTAATCTTGATTACTTCTTTGCGGCTTCGGTGCGGGGGATCGACGACGTGGCCCTTGAAGCGGGTTACACGGTCATGACCTCGCAGTCGAACGAATCGTACGGGCGGGAAATCATCAATACCCAACGGCTGATGAATGGGCGGGTAGACGGGCTGATTGCGTCATTATCCAGCGATACGCTGAACATTGACCATTTTCGGCGGCTCGTTCAGCGGCATGTGCCCCTGGTCTTCTTCGACCGGGTGGGCAGCGACCTTCATGCCAGTAAAGTGCTGCTCGACAACCACGCGGGTGCCGTGCAGGCCGTAACGCACCTCATTGAGCAGGGATGCCAGCGCATTGCGTATCTGGCGGGACCGGCCAATCTTTCCATCGGCCAGCAACGCCGGGAAGGCTATATCGATACCCTGAAAAAGCACAACCTGCCGGTTTGTGAGGATTTGATTGTGTTCAGCGAATTCGACCGTGATTTTGCGTATCAGGCTACCCTGCAGCTACTCGACAATTACCAGCCCGACGCTATTTTCGCCGTGAGTGACCGGCTGGCCATCGGGGCCTTGCTGGCCCTGCGCACCCGTGGTGTGCAGGTACCCACAGAGGTGGCCCTGGTGGGCTTCAATGATGAACCGGTGGTCAGTCTGCTCACGCCCGCCGTGTCGAGCGTGGCACAACCGGCTTTCGAGATGGGCCGGATGGCTACCAAACTGCTGATTGAACAGATCAACAGCGACACCCCCATGCCCCCCCGAACCATTATTGTCAAACCGGAGCTGATGATCCGCGAGTCGTCGCTGCGCCGATAAGTACAATGCCCCGAATGTGCCGGCTTATGTCGATTGGCGCGAGGTTCTCCGTGTGCAGAGTCATGGAGGGGGTGTTTTTCTCGTTTGTACGGCATTCAGGCTATAGTCTCTGGGGAGGGTCGGAAATTGCCTGAAAACTTCCCGGCACCCTACAATCCCGCTTTTGTTGCCCTCAACTGGTTAAGATTCTGCTGCATTTCGGCAGACAAAGGGTTTAGCATCAGATTCGTTTTCTCGAACGGGTCGGTGCTTAGATTATAAAGTGACTCAGTATTATTCTGCAAATGAATGAGTTTATATGTATTGTTTCGGATGGTGTAGCCGTCGTATCGGCTGATTGTACCGCCAAACAATTCGCTGTATACTGAACTGCGTTTAATGGTGTTTGCCTCGGTCAGGAGGGATTTCAAACTGATGCCATCCTGGTAGGTGCTGCTTCCCGTACCGGCTATGTCGGCCACGGTGGCAAACAGGTCGGGGCCCTGCACCTGGGCCGTTTCAATTACGTTTTTCCGGGAAACGCCCTTTCCGCAAATAATCAATGGCGTATTGATTCCCCCCTGCGAAAGCGTGCCCTTAGCAGTCATATTGGTAAACGGCCCCTGCGCCACCTGCGCGGGCGTGCCATTGTCGCCCACGAAAACAACGATGGTATTTGCCCGTTGGGCGGCCGTCATGGACGACAGCAGCCGCGCCATTTCTTTATCCATCGCTTCAATAGAAGCCAGGTAATAGGGTAACGGGCTGGCCGCAATGGCCGCTGCATTATCGGTCAGGCTTTGGTCGGTAATCAGGTTCAGGGGCGGGCGGTGAAAAGGCGTGTGCGGGGCATTGAAAGCCAGCCACAGGAAAAAGGGTTTCGTTTGCTGCCTGATCCAGCTTACCGACTGATTCACAAAATGGGTGGTGGCGTAGGTGGTAATGATTTGCTGCGTACCACCACTCGTCTGTGTCCAGTTGTAATAATCCGGCACGGCACCTGACAAAAAACCGGCGAAATACTGTACCCCAAAACTCTCCGGCGCGTTGAGCTGATTCCCGCTTATGTGCCACTTTCCAATGACCGCATTAGCGTAATTACCAGCCGTTTTATCGGTAATATATTTCTGAATAATCACTTCGGTTGATCCCAGAATGGCCGTTTGTGGCGCCTGCACACCACCCACGCCCGTGCGGAAGGCGTACCGCCCCGTTAGCATGGATGCCCGCGTGGGCGCGCATTCCGGGCTGACCCAGCAGTTGGTGAATGTAATTCCGTTTCGGGCCAGCGAATCGAGCGTTGGGGTATTGGCTTTGGTGCTGTTGAGGCCGGGATAGTTTCCAAATGCATCCCAGCCCATATCATCGGCAACGATAAACAGGATATTGGGCGAGACAGCCGCAGCGGGTATGTTCGGTACGGTGCCGGTTGGTTTGGTGCAGGACAACGCGACCAACAGGCTGGCGAATGACAGGAAGGCAATGGCTGTTGGTTGGTGAAGTGACATAGACAGGTAGATTTTGGCCGTATTTATTCCTTTCTCAACTGGTCAATATCTTTGACTAATTGCTCGGCTTCGAGTTGTAGGGTGCCATTGTAAATACCCCGAATCCGGCTGGTTTTGTCGATGAGCAGCACGTGTTCGGTATGCAGAAACTCGGTACTGTCTTTGGTAAAGCCCAGGTCTTCTTCGGCAAAATACGACTGGCGGGCCAGCGTATAAATCTCGCCCTTAGTACCCGTCAGCAAATGCCAGTTGGGCGAGTCGATGCCTTTGGCAACGGCAAATTTTTTCAGCCGGGCTACATCGTCAATCCAGGGCGTAACGCTGTAGGAGAGAATGACCACGCCGGTATCCTTTCGGAAGGCGCTCTGCACGAGTTTCAGATGCTTTGTCATGACCGGGCAGATACTAACACAACTGGTAAAGATGAAGTTAGCTACGTGAATTTTGCCCTTTACATTCTGTTCCGTAATGCGTTTACCCGCCTGATCCGTAAACGAGAATGGGCTGATGACATGGCTGATTTTCTGAGCGGCATCCTGCTGAGTAGCCATAAACAGCGGGGTAAAATCGGGGGTGTTGTAGTAAGGCAGTGGCCGGTCTGTTTCGGGTTTGCCGACGCAGGACAACAGCAACAGGATAAAAACGAGGCTACTGACTGAACACGCTGTCTGACACGTTGACGCAATTTTTGGTACCCAGCAACCCATACCGTCGCCCGTTGATGATGGTGTAGTTAGCCCGAACTTTTCCGTCGTTATAAAATAGTTTCTGCGTCCCTTCTTCATGGCCTGCGCGGTAGTTCATTTCCTGAATTAATAAGCCGTTTTCATTCCATTCCCTGCAGGTTCCTTCGTACTCATCGTCGGCAAAGTGATAGTGGAGCTGTTTGCGCCCATTTTCCCACCACGCCACATAGTCGCCCACTTTCTGGCCCCGGTCGTAAGCGCGTTGTTCGCGTAGTTTACCACCGGGGTAATACTGCACCCGGATGCCGTGTTCGCGACCGGCCAGATAACCCGCCCGTTCGGCAGTATCGGCGGTAGTGGGAAAGAGCGCAAAGACGATGCCGGTAACGGGTTTGTCGGCTACATACAGCAGCCCGTTCACCAACCGCAACTGGCTATCATCCCGATTCAACAGCACCGTATCGGCCTGTTTCATAGGCGACGAACACGCGGTTAGCAACAGCAGCAACAGCCCGTAGTTAGCGCGAAACCGTACCGGCCGTGCCGTAAAAACCGCTGCCATTGATATAGGGGTCAGCATCCGTAATGTGGTAGTGATAAATGCCATTAGGGTAGTCGGTCGTGGCGTGGGTGTGGCCGTGGTAGGCGTCCAGCATGGCGTTGGTAACGGTGGCGTTGTTTTCCTGCGGACCATAGACTGGAAAACCATCGAGTAAAAAGCCCAGTAACGCCGATTTCGACACTTTTACGGTGGTCAGGTACAGCGGCTCCACGTGGTAATGGTACTGCCCCGTTCCCTGCGGGTGGCCCCAATACTGGTCAAAACTCATCACCTCGTTCGTGAGCGGCTGGTTGGGTCCGGCATACTGGTTAAAAATAGGCACGCCGTTTAGGGCCACGCCGATGGCACCGAGGGGCGTAGCGGCATGATTGACAGCCACAACTGGCTTAAGCGGAATTTTGAACGTCAGCGACTGCGAAACAATCGAGTTTGGGTTTTTAATAAACGTGTATCCACCGAAGGTCTTGCCACTGAAGTTTTCGTACAGACCACTCGCACTGGCGTGGTAGATACTTTTGTGGTCGGGCACTCCCGTCGATTTGATGGTGATGTAGGTGCCATCCGAAGTAATGCTGGTGGCACCGTACAGTTTTTTGTACACGTCAGGCACGGTCGTGTCGGTTGTCGTGGGCGTAACGCTGGTGTCGTCCGCGCTTTTTGAGCAGCCAAACAGCAGCGACACACTAACGAGGCTGGCAAACAGTAGGGGTAATCGGTCCATGACGGTAATGATACAAGGCGTAGCTTTAACAAAACGAGGTGAGGGTGACTTCTTACATGATTTCGCAGAGCGACCCTGTACAGTCAAATTAAGGTAAAAGTTGATTAGTGTACCCCTTGCAATACTTACCCCATCAGCCGCCTTTTGCTCTGATTATTTCTTCAGCGGTGTTCTTCGGGCCGGGGCAGACCGGGCGGCCAGTGTGGGGTAGGATCATACGACGTTGACCAGCGACTCCAGCATGGTCGGTATGAGTTCAGATACGGTCGGGTGTGGCTGCACGGAATCACGGATCACGTCGTAGGTAGCACCGGCGTACATGATATTAAGGATACTGCTCACGATCTCATCTCCACCCACCCCCAGAATGCAGGCCCCCACTATTTTTTTCGTGTCGGCATCAACGAGGGCACTCATAAACCCATTTGTTTCCCCCTTTTCTTTGGCCCGCGAAATACGGCTCATCTCCCGTTTGGCTTCCAGCAACCGAATACCCTTCGACAGGGCTTCTTTCCGGGTCATTCCGGCCCTGCCGAGCGGAGGGTCAATGAAAAGGCCATAGGTGAGAATCCGATCACTCACTTTTCTGTCCCTTCCATCAAACATATTTTCGGCCACTATCTCGTAGTCATTATAAGCCGTATGCGTAAAGGCTCCTTTACCATTGCAATCGCCCAGGGCGAAAATGCCAGGCACATTGGTTTGCAGATAATCGTCCACCCCGATGTAGCCATGCGCATCAGCAACCACACCTGTTTTAGCTAAATTCAGTTGGTCGGTGTTGGGTCTTCTGCCCACGGCCAATAGCAAATGGGTGCCGGTTAACGTGGGCGGCCCACCCAGCTTGCAGTCTACCTGAATGGAAATACGTCCATCCGCTTCTGCTGATCCGGAGATGCAGGTGGCATTAAGCCTGAAGTCAATACCTTCCTCTTTAAAGAATTGCAGGATGGTATCGCTTACTTCCTGATCCTCACGCTTAATGAGGGTATCGCTCATTTCTACAATAGTAACCCGACTGCCGAAGCGCCGGAACATCTGCCCGAACTCCAGTCCAATGTAGCTGCCACCCACGATAATCAGGTGTTCGGGTACTGCTTCCAGCTCCAGAATCGACTCGTTCGTCAAGTAAGGCACCCCGTCAAATCCTTCGGGGATAAAAGGCCGGCCGCCCACATTGATGAAAATTTGCTCGGCGGTCATTTCTTCCTCGCCGACAGCCAGCTGCTTAGGCCCGATAAAGGTAGCTTCGCCTTTGAAATACGTGATGTTGTCGTTCTTATCCAATCCCCCCGCAATACCATCGACCGACTTTTTGATCAGGCTATCTTTGCGGGCTTTTATTTGTTTCATGTCCGCGTAGGCACCCTCGGGTATCATGACGCCTAATGCTTCTCCGTTCGTTGCGTCCCACATTCTGCGGGCACTGGCCACGTATGTTTTGGTGGGCGTACAGCCCACGTTCAGGCAGGTGCCGCCCAGGTGCTGCTTTTCGATAAAGGCGACTTTTTTGCCTTTGGCAGCCATTTTAAAAACCAGTGGGGTACCCGCCTGGCCAGATCCAATAATGATGGCATCAAATTTTTGCATAGCTGCGTTGATTAGGGAAAAAGCCCGGTGCTGAGACTGGGATTGTGCGATTTTTGATTAAAAATGAATACCGATCACTCGTTGACAATCATCGGCTTATCGGTATTCCGGATTGTCAAAATCCCACCGCGACCCATCATCCCACGCCTTTCGGGAATTACCGTAGGCCGGATACCCGCCCTGTGCTTTCAGCATATTGGCCAGGTGCATCAGGTTATACGTCATAAACGTGGTGTTCCGGTTCGTTAACTCCGTGTCAAAACCGACGGGGGGGGATATTTTTTCTCCTTTCCATTCAGTATCTCCGTAGCTGGGTCCCGGTCCTACGGCACCAATCCAGCCGCAATCCGCCTGCGGTGGTATGCTGTAACCGATATGCTGCATCGCGTAGAGGAGCCCCATGGCGCAATGTTTGATACCATCCTCGTTGCCCGTGATGACGCAGCCACCTACTTTTCCGTAATACACGTACTGCCCTTTCTCGTTCTGCCCGGCACTCATAGCGTAAAGACGCTCCACCAGCTGCGTGGCGACTGACGAGCGTTCGCCCAGCCAAATCGGGGTACCGATTACCAGAATGTCGGCCTCCTTCACCTTCTCATAGATCTCCGGCCAGTCATCCTTTTCGATAGTCTGGTCTTCTTTCGTCATATCGGGCTGCACGCCGGGGGCGATGTAGTAGTCCACCAGGCGAAGGATCTCCGTTTTTACGCCTTCGGCCTCCATGATACGGCGCGATACGTCCATGAGCCCGGCGGTGTGGCTTTTGTGGGGTGATTTTTTAAGGGTACAGTTGACGTATAGGGCTCTCAGGCCGGAAAAATTGGGTGTGTTCATTTTATGAATTGGTTTCGGGTCTTTCCGCTGAGAGAAAGAGCTTCCAGGGTATTGAAGTTCTCGAAATACCAGACCTTAGTACGTGGGTGCGACACTGACCAAAGGTACAGTAATCTGAGTTTTTCCAGGGAGCAACAACTTTCGCCCTGTTTTGTCGTACGCTCAGGCCCCGGGAGTTGGCTTATTCACGTGGTTGCATCAGCACGGCCGGGGGTTTCGGGCGGGTTTCATTCGCTCAACTCCAGGGGGCATTATCTGGTTAATTCATTGATCATCACATATGTTAAAATTTGTGCTTACTTCGTGGTGAACTTACCCCTTTGGTAGTCAGGCCCACCAATGACACACCCCTCCCGGGGTTACCGAAGATGGGCTGTACCGGATTACGCCAGACTAGCTGCCCCCTTCAATACGCCTGTAGTATTTTTTACGAAAGACCGATTTACACCATGGACACCCCCGTGAAGTTGCTCATTGTGGAGGACGACATGATTATTGCCGCTAATATTGCTCTGCAACTTAGTCTGCTGGGCTACGAGGTGAGTGGAATTGTGCGCCGGGGTGAAGAAGCTATCCAACACGTAGAAACCAACCAACCAGACCTGATTCTGCTCGACATTTGCCTTAAAGGGTCGCTCGACGGCATTGACACGGCCCATACTATCCATCAGCGATGGAATACCCCAATTATTTACATTACCGCCAATACCGACGAAGCCACCTTTGCCCGGGCCAAGAAAACCTCTCCCTACGCCTTTATCTCCAAGCCGATCCGGGCCATTGAACTACAACGGGCTATCGAACTGGCCATTGGTCACCTGGCGGATGAGCATCACCCCCCTACTGACCCGATCCCTGACGCTCTTTCTGTGCTCAGTGACCGGATTTTTGTGCGGCACCGGGAAAAGATCGTCAAAATTTTCATCGCTGATATCCTCTACGTAGAAGCCGACCGCAACTACTGCCACCTCTACACAGCTGATAAAGAATACGTGCTGACAACAACCCTGAAGGTGATGGAAGATAAACTCCCGACCAATTATTTTGTGCGGGTGCACCGGTCCTATCTGGTTAATCTGACTCAGATCGACGAGGTGGGCGAAGGCCATATCGGCGTCAGAGGCAAAGAGATTCCACTCAGCCACAATCTGCGTGACGCCTTACTGAAACGAATACAGACTATTTGAGGCTTCAGACCAGTCACCCACCGAACCGGAACCGGCGTTGTCTATGCCTTCGGTAAATAATTCCCGGCCTTCGGACAGTAAAAGGGGTCGTTCGTCCTGACCCACTTGGTTTGAGGGTATGGTGGCGGTAGTATTGGCTAAGTTATCAGCCCCCGATCGTTTCTGAGTTGCTTGGGCTGTTCAATCCCAAATTCTACCTAAAACTCCTCAACCATGCCCTCTCTTCTTACCCTGATTCGTTCTCCGGCAACTTTTTGCCTTATGTGGCCCACGCCTGCTAGGCCATGGGCTCAGATCACACCCGCCAAATCGCAGCTTGTTTACATCGGCGAGGACCCGTTACACCGACGATGGTAACCGATTGAGAACCGGCTTCTCAGGAACTGGTCGCTCAGCGCTGAAACCCTCGTACCTACTCTGGAGGCCTTCCGGGCAGCATTCAAAAAAGCTGTTCGCCGGGTTGCCCTGCCAGTCGGCAGCTGAAACCAGCAACTGTCCTTGCCGGCCCGATTGGTCGTGATCGGCTACCAACCAAACACGCTTTCTCTTCTATGCCACACCTGTCTAATGCCCGCCGGGTCGTCAGTGCCCGGCGGTTTAACAGCCTCATAATTCTTCTGTCAGTAAAGCCGTAGCCCTGTTCCCCCATGCCGCCTGAAATAATTTGGGTAGGGTAAACCGTTAGCTTTGTGAAGCGCACGAAGCAGGATTGACCTGCGCTGGTAGCCCGACTTTCTGGTTCCGTCAAGAATGAACGCCTTTATTCGGTTGGTCATGTGCTCGTTTCTGGTTGGGCTCTTCCTGCCCGCCCTTTCGGGTACGCGCATTGATAGCCTGTCACAAAAACTAAAAACGCTGCCCGGAGATACCAACCGGGTCATGACCTTAAATACACTGGGATTTGAGTACCGGCACTCAAACCCCGAACGAACCTATTCATTAGCCGGTGAGGGAGCGACGTTATGGGTTTACCTACCAGACTAAACCAGGCAGGCGGGCTCCAGGCCAGATCCGTATCGTGGTCGGGCATCAACCCGTGGCCACGAAAAACTACAAGCTTTCAATTAGCCACGATATACAGGCAGCACTAGCGCTTCAGAGTTGGGGGAGCAGTATCTGCGTAACCCACAAAAAAGCCGTTCCTCAAGGCGGGAACGGCTTTCGCATCTTCTTAACCTAAACTTGATGTAATGGTGAATACAGAATTAATCATCCTGGTCGGCCTCTTCACTCGTTCGCCATCAATTCTGTCCGCCCGCGCGGCTTTGCTCGGCACTGGTGGCAGACTGCCGCTGCCGGGCGGCTTTTACATTCTGATTACCAAAGCGGTACGTGAAGGTGAGGTTGACTTTGCGGCTCTCCCAGCGCGAGGCTACAGAGAAGTTGATATCCTGCACCACCGCCGTACCCCGGAATCGATTGAGCCAGAACGGATCGTTGATGTTGAGTTTGATGTTGCCTTTACCGTCCATAACCTTTTTCTGAACGCCGAGGGCGAAGCCTCCCTGCGGCCGCGACCGGTAAAATCCGTACTGCGAGGCTGAGTTGTACCAGCCCGACACTTCGGCCGAAAGGGTTTTGCTGAGCGTGAAACTGCTGGAGGTATAGCCGTTAAAGGCTACCAGTTTTACCTCATAAGGCTGGCCAGAATACACCGTTTGATAATCCTGGTAATAGCCGTTGAGGTTGTTCTGCATCTTCCACCATTTGGTTACCTCCACTGGAAAACTCACGTTCAGGCTCAGGTTGTCCAGGTGGCCCAGGTTCTCGGGCGTTACATAGGTAATGTTCTTTTCGGGTATTTGCCGGGGGGTTTCTCTATTGATGAAATCGGTGGTGCGGCTGAAACCCAGCGTGGTTGTTACAGTTTCTTTATACACGTGGGTCAGCTCAACCGAGTTGGTGTATTGCGGGCGTAGAAACGGATTGCCCTGCTGGTAGGTATAGGGATCGAGGTAAAACACGAAGGGGTTCAGGTTCTGGTAATCGGGCCGGTCAATTCGCCGACTGTACGACAGGTTCAGGACGTTAGTCGAATCCAACTGCCGCGACAGAAACACGGTTGGGAACAGATTCAGGTAGTTACGGTCCACGCGCTGGTTGAGAGTTACTGAGTTGCCTGCTGAGTGCGTATGTTCGGCCCGCAGCCCGGTCTGAAACTTGAGTTTCCCAATCTTACCGGCGTAGTTAACGTAGGCCGCATTGATAGTTTCGTCGTACAGGAAGTGGTTGGAACGGCTGGCATCGAACAGAAACACCTTTGTTTCCTGTTGCAGCGTATCAAAAATCGTGTTGTTGTCGGCCTTCACCAGACTGCTTTTCAGGCCCGCTTCGAACTTCGCGCCGTTTTTAAGCGGATGGACGTAATCGGTCTTGAATGCCATAATACTGATCACGGATGGCATCCGATTGCGCAAGTCCTGATTAGACCGGGTCGGTTCGCCGTTGGCGTTGCGGTATATAGTGCTGAGGTTGGAGAGGTTGGTGCTGTTGTAGTGAACATAGTCAGCGTCGGCGGTCCACTCACGGCCTTTGCCATCAAAATCATACTTGTAATTCAGGTTACCGGTGTAGCTGGTAAGCGGTTCTTTTGAGTAAGCCTGCGTGGTGGCCCGGCTCGTTAAGTCGTGGTTGTCATTGAAGATCAGGGTGTTGTTCTGCCCGTTAGACTGCCAGTCGTTCACGAATCCATTGACCATTACCCCAACCGTACTTTTCTGGCTGACGTAGTAATCCAGGCCCGCCTTGTACGAATGACCCACAAACTGACTGGGCCGGTACGACTTCTGCTCAAAAAACGTCGTGCGCCCGTCGAAGGGAATCGTCCGGTTAATATCGGTAGCATTGCCACTCCGTCGGTTCACGTAGCTATAGTTGGCAAACACATTGACTTTACTGTCGCGGTGGTTCAGGCTAAGCGACCCGTTGACCTTAGGCAGGTCGTCGCGCTGTCCGGTCAGGGTTGGGAACCAGCCGTACCCCCCACCCAGAATGAACGTACCGTTGGTGCCAAAACTCTTGTTCTTCTTCATGCGGATGTTGATAATTCCTGAATTGCCAGCCGCGTCGTATTTGGAGCCGGGGTTGGTTATAATCTCGATCGTGGCGATGTTGTCCGACGGGGTGTTTTTGAGCAGATTAGAGACTTCCTGCTGCGAGAGATACGTTTGTTTGCCGTCGATATAGACAATCACGCCCGACTTTCCTTTGAGTTTGATCTGGTCGTTCTGCCGGTCGATGGTTACGCCGGGGGCTTTCTCCAGCACTTCCAGGGCCGTATTTCCGCTGGCTACAATGCTGTTTTCTACATTGACAATGGTGCGGTCAACCTGCTGCTCGATGAATGGTTTCCTGGCAACGACCTGCACTTCAGCCAGACTTTTCGACTCTTCGGCCATCAACAGGGTCGGTATTTCCAGGGCGGGGTGCGCTTCATCAACCGCGAACGGTGCGCTATACGTTTTGCGAAAACCGACTTGCTGGGCCAGAACCAGGTACTGCCCGGCTCCCACATTGTCGAAGGTGTATTTTCCTTCAGCATCACTAATGGCTCCTTTTGCCATAGTCGAATCAGCCGCTTTAAGCAGCATCATGGTAGTGTACTCCAGGGGTTTGTTTGCGGAAGTGTTGACCTGACCGCGCACCGTACCACGGGGTAAGGGTTGCGAGAAAGCGGTTGGGATGCAAATCAACAGACTGTAAACAAGTAAGTTGACGTTACGAAAAGCACGTATCATTAAAGAAGGTTGCATGGCATTTGGGACTTTAGTACATGGCAAAGGTAGGTAGTGTGCGTTGCATAGTACCTTATCTTACATGAGTGGTTTGATCGGGTGACAAACGGAACTGGAATTACCTAGACTGGGAGAGTGACTGGCCCGGCGAGACCATTCTGACAGAAAGAGGGAAGCTGCAGACAGAATGTTGCACCGGGCGTTTCTTTTTATCATGCTGACCAGTGGGCTGGTCAGCATGATAATTGTCCAATTATAACTTCACCCCTACTGCCCATACACTGCTATCGGGCGTCTGTCCGGCGCGGAAGGGGCTGTTGGGTTCGTAGCGGACAAAGAGTTTGGAGGATCCCCGGAAACCTACTTCGGTAGTCAGGCCCCAGCGCACAGGGTTGAGTTCAAAGGCGCCGTGCGTGCGTACGGTACGCCCGTTCTCCGGTTTCTGCGCCGTGTAGCTGTCCAGCCGAATTCCGGCGTAGGCACCGGCACTTATGGTGAAGCCCGATTTGAAGGCCAGGTTCAGCAGCAGTGGCAGGTTGAGTTGGGTTGTTACAAACTTCGATTTACGCAGGGGTACCCGGGCGGTTTCGGCAGTAACCTGTCCATTCTGATCGGTCAGCACGGTATTATTCTCAAACATGAAGTTGTTCCAGGCTACTTCGGGACCGATAACAAGTCGAACTTTGGTCGTGCCCATCGTAGCGACAGGAATTCGTTTTTGCCAGGAGAGGGCTACAAACCGCGAACCGATGGGCCGCAGATCATAGGCCGACGGCAACGAATTGCCAAACCCATTCAGGCCCAGATACACACTGAAATCGGTGGTAACGCGGTCCATAACCCGTTTGGCAGGACGCTCGGTACGAGTTACCGTACTGTCCGAATCGCCGGTGGTGATGGTAACGGTTGTCTGGGCAAACGAGGTAACCGGCGTAGCGGCAACAAGGATTGTAGTGAAGGATGCGGTAAACGCAGTGGCGAGGAAATTCTGGATGGTTTTCATGGCGGTAGTCCGTTTTTTTGTCAAGGTTGAAGTTGAACGGTACCGATCAGCGCTAATCGTTATTCCGTAGTTGACAGGAAGATGTCAGACAACCGGGGTTGGGTTGCACGGGGATTGAAAAATTTTCTGGTACCCAAAAAAATAGCGTCGGCTTGGGAGCCGACGCTTTACGTTTCATTGCCGCCTGCTGGCCGCTATCTTATTGGTAAACACGCACATAATCAACCTCCATGCGTTGTGGCCATATGCTTTCATCCACGCCTTTCTGACCGCCCCAGTTACCGCCCACGGCGAGGTTCAGAATCAGGAAAAAAGGCTGATCGAAGGGCCACTTGTCTTCGGTACCCCCCAAAATAGACCGCTCTACGGTATAGTATCGGTTATCGTCTACAAAGAAGCTGATCTGCTTGTCACTCCATTCAATGGCGTAGAGATGGAATTTATTTTCTACGCCCTCTACGGTCGTTTTCCCTTCTTTCTGGGTTCCCTTTACGTGGTTATAGGCTTCCGTATGGGCAGTTCCATGCACTACGCCCTGATCATAGCCAACGTGTTCCATGATGTCGAGTTCACCACAGCGGGGCCAGCCAGCCGTGCCAATGTTGTCGCCCAGCATCCAGATGGCAGGCCAGGTACCCCGGCCCTTCGGCAGTTTGGCCATTGCTTCAATGCGGCCGTATTTCCAGCTTTGTTTGCCCGCCGTCAGCAACCGGGCCGAGGTATACCGGTTGTTCTGCATGTCTTCTTTTCGGGCTTCAATAATGAGTTTACCGTCTTCCACGCGGGCATTTTCGGTGCGTTTATCGGTATAAAACTGCAGCTCGTTGTTGCCCCAGCCACTGCCGCCCACATCGTATTTCCATTTGGCAGGATCGGGCAAACCAGCCTTGTCAAATTCGTCAGACCAAACCAGTTTGGGAACTGCTGGTGCCGTAGTAGCACTAACCGGTGGCGTGACCGAAACAGGTGGCGGTGTAGGGGCCACGGGCGCGCTGCCTTTGCAGGCGAGTAGCAGCGTAAGAAGAAAGGCGCTCATTGAGAGTTGGGGGTTCATAGGTTATTGATTTTAGACACAGAACGACAGGCTATTATACCAAATAAACGAATAAAAAGCCTATCGGGATTTTGCTGCAGTAGCGCCGGTGCCCTGGCAGTCAGTCAGAGTATCTACAGCGCAAACGCCCAGGTCAGGAAATCCGGCAAAATGCGGCTCCATGTTTTCTGGTTGTGCTGTCCACCAGGTATCTCCACGTACCGGATGTCGCGACGGCGGTCATAGCCTTTTTTAACGAGTTCATCAATCAGATCGGTGGTGTCTTCAATGGAATCGATAATACCGTTGTTGTTGCGGTCGCTGGTTTCGTCGTCGGTACCCGTCTCGAACCAGAATTTGAGGCTGGAATTGTAGGTTCCTTGGCGAACCAGCGCGTGCATGATGCGGTCCGTTTCATCCCGGTAGCCGTCGGCGGTACTTTTGCTACGCCACCAGAACGAGCCCGAAAAAACGCCCGCCCGCCCAAATCGCTCCGGGTGATGAAACACCAGATCGAATGCCGACAAACCGCCGAGCGAAAACCCCGCAAAGGCCGTTTGAGCCGGATCACTACTGACGCGGTAATGCTTTTGAACGTAAGGCATCAGTTCGGTGAGCACGAAATCGGCGTAGCGCCCGGCTTTGCTGCCCCGTTTCATGTAGTCGGCCTGGGCTGCCGTGCCGTATTCCTGAATCCGGTCGCCGGCGCTGATGGCCACCAGAACAAACGGCCGGATGGCCTGCTCCCGGTACAAGGAATCGAGAACCGGCTGCATCTTCAGGGCGGGCAAATCCTGTCCGTCATTCAGATACAAGGTGGCGTAGGTTGCGTTGGTTGAATGATAACCGGGGGGCAGCACAATAGTCAGGTGAACGCTGCGGTTGAGCGGCACCGAAACGAGCGAATCGTCGGACTGAACAGTTACGCGGATCCGGGCATCAACGCGGGCCGGTACAAGTTGGGGCATAAGTAGAAAAGCAGGCAACAGAAAACGCATCACAGGGCGCAAAATAAACAATTATTCTGGCACCGGCCGACCTGACACCTGGCTTGCCGCCGGGTTACTGCCCGGCCGGGCGTTGACCCGGTTCAAAAACCACCGTCGGTATAGAGACAAACACGCATCGATACGGTACATTCACGGGTAACCCGGCGGCCCATGCAACTTGCCTTCATCTATTACAATGATCTGCGCCTGTTTCTGGACGGGATGCTGGCCATGATGGCCCTGTATGCCCTACTTTGTTTTGTGCAACAGCGCAAAGCCATCTACTGGCAGTACGCCCTGTACATCAGTTGCATGACGCTGACATTCCGGCTCGACGATGCTGATTATGCCCGGGCGGGTTACGTACCGGGGGGTGATATTCTGGTAGTGCTTATTGAGTCAGCCGCCTTTCTGCTGTACATCCGGTTTGCTATTTTACTGATGGATATCCGCCAGAATGATCCCTTCAGCTACCGGCTGCTGCGGCTTATGTTCTGGTTCCTGGTGGCCGAAGCAACCCTGGAAGTGGGGCTTTGGGTAGCAAGCGTACCGCTGGGAATCCGCACCACGGTGTATAGTGCAGGACGCTTTCTGGTGGCGGGCGGGGCGTTGCTGGTGGTACCACGTATTCTCCGGTTGCGTCAGCAGGTGGTGAAGTACTTCATTGCCGGTTCACTGTGTTTTATTTTGGGCTGTGTACTGGCCCTGCTGGTCAATTATGTACCGCCCCTGTTTTTGCAGAACCCGGCCAACCCGTTTACCTTCCCCGTAACCTATATGCAAATTGGCGTAACCGTCGAGGTGCTGTGCTTTACACTCGGCATTGCCCGGCTGAACCAGCAGACCGAGCGCGACCGGCTTATTTTCCATACCGAACTGATTAAGCAACTTCGCGAAACCGAACGCCGGCAAACCCAGCTCCAGCGCATCCGCGATGACATTGCCCGCGACCTCCACGACGACCTCGGAGCCGACCTCGGCGGGATCAGTCTGCTCAGCGAGGCAGCTACCCGCCAGCTTGCTGGTCAACCCGATCAGGCCCGGCAAACGCTCCGACTCATCGGCGAAACGGCCCGCACCGTAAGCCGGACGATGCGCGAGATTGTTGGCAGTCTGCGCGCGGCCACGCCCGAAGCGGCTGATTTTGGGCTGCGGCTGCGCGAAACCGCCTACACGTTGTTTGAACACTGCCCCGCCGAACTGCATTTCGACCTGCCCGACCAGCCCCCGGTTTTGCCCCTGACCAGCCGGCAGCAGCGGGAGCTATTTTTGATGTATAAAGAGATGCTTCACAACACGTTGCGCCACGCCGATGCCCGCCACGTTTGGGTACACTGGCACCATCAGAGTCAATCCACCTGCCTCCGTGTACGGGACGACGGGCGGGGCTTTCGGCCTGAGCTGATCGGACCGGGGGGCAACGGCCTGGCCAGTCTGCACCAGCGGTCCAGCGACCTCCAGGCTACCCTTAGGATTGATACGGCACCGGGGCAGGGAACCACCCTGACCGTTTGCGTACCGCTCCTGACTAGTGGTCAGCCAGCCTGAGATTCTTTCCCTGATCGGGCAGCTTTGTTGCGGTTGCTGACTATTTGGGCTAATTTAGCCCGTGTTTATAGCTAACTAAAAAATTATTACGCAGCGATGCAGGGCAAGAAAAGAGACGCGCGGAGGAAATAATACCCAGGAAAAACCGCTGCCCGTCTCCCGTCAACTCTGCCCACTGGTACGTAACAACCCTGAAAACTACCGTGCAGGAAACGTATAGAAAATGGTATTCGCACCACCTCGGCAAGGAAATTGAGATGCTGGTATATGGCGACTGGGGCTACCCCGTGCTGATGTTTCCCACCTCAATGGGGCATTACTACGAATACAAAGATTTTGGACTGACCGAATCGGTGAAGTGGTTTGTGGAGACGGGTAAAATCAAACTGTATTGCGTTGACAGCATCGACAAGGACAGCTTTTACGGACGACACCTGCACCCCGGCACTAAAATCTGGAACCAGGTTCTATACGATAAATTCCTGCACGAAGAGCTGGTACCGGGTATTCAGCGCGAATGCAACGAACAGAAAATTGGGGTGGCGGGCGTGAGCTTTGGCGGCTATCACGCGCTCAACTTCGCCTTCAAACACCCCGAACAGGTCGGCAATATGATCTCACTCAGTGGAGCCTTCGACATCAGATCATTCATGCGGGGGTACTACGATGAGAACGTGTATTTCAACAACCCGCCCGACTTCCTGCCCGACGATCCCAATCCTGAACTGCACCACGTCAACATTATCCTGGGCACAACCGAATACGACATCTGCAAAGACGACAATTACCGGATGTCGGGCATTCTCAACAACAAAGGCATCCGGCATACGCTCGATGTATCGCCCTGGGGCGATCATGACTGGCCCGTCTGGAAAGAGCAGTTACCAAAGTATTTCAGCTGGCTTTGAGAATCGTTTTAGAACATCAGCCCCAAATGGTGTTATAAAACCAGGTAATTACGCAGCCATTCCTGTTCATCTCACTCATTACCAATGTATACCAACCCAACGGCTTGGCAGCCGCAACTCCAATGAAAAAAATAGGCATTCTTTTTGGGCAGGAAAATACCTTCCCGCAGGCTTTCGTTGACCGGGTCAACGAGAAACAAAGCGAATTCCCCGCCGAATTCGTTAGTATCGACCGCGTTGAGCAGGGCGTCGCCACCGAGTATGCGGTGATCATCGACCGCATTTCGCAGGACGTACCGTTTTACAAAGCGTTCCTTAAAAACGCGGCCCTCACCGGTACCGCGGTAGTAAACAACCCATTTTGGTGGGCTGCCGATGAGAAGTTTTTCAACAACGCACTGGCCGTTAAACTCGGCGTTCCAGTGCCGAAGACCATTCTGCTGCCGTCCAAACACCGCCCCGACGATACGAACCACGACTCGTTTCGGAACCTCAAACCTATGAACTGGGACGCCATTTTCAACGATATTGGGTTCCCGGCCTTCATGAAACCGCACTCCGGTGGTGGCTGGAAGAGCGTTTATAAAGTCGATAATCCAGAGCAGATGTTCCGGGCGTACGAAGACACGGGCCAACTGGTGATGCTGTATCAGGAAGCCATCGACTTTACCGATTATTTCCGGTGCTACTGCATTGGCGGCAAAGACATCAGAATCATGCCCTACGAGCCGCGGAACCCGTTTCACCTGCGCTACGCGGCCGAAATGCAGACCACCGGCGACGCGGGCAAGAAACTGCTGGCTACCATGACCGATTACATTTTGAAGCTGAACCACGGCCTGGGCTACGACTTCAACACAGTTGAGTTTGCCGTGCGCGACGGTATCCCCATCGCCATCGACTTCTGCAACCCCGCTCCCGATGCCGATATCAACTCGGTGGGTCAGGCCAATTTTGACTGGGTCGTGGAGGCTGCCGCCAACATGGCGATCGAGCGGGCCAAACGGGTACAGACCGGCAAAGACAATCTAACGTGGGGCACCTTTGTCCGCAGTTCGGCCAACGGCACGGATTTGACGGCCCCCGCCAGGACTGAGAAGCCCGCTAAAGCCAAGTCTGTTGAACTGGCCGAGCCAGCCGAGCTGGAAAAGCAGGGGAAGGCTGCTGCCGAGCAAAAGCTGTCGAAAGTAACCAAGGAAACGAAAGCTGCGGGCGAAGCGAAGCCCAAGAAGGCAAAGAAGTAACAGACACCTGAACAAACAAAAATGGCTCCGTATCTGATACGGGGCCATTTTTGTTTTCTCTTCTACTAATGTTTCGACCCTTGGTCTGCGTCAGTATTCAGGTGTATGCACCATGCGTCAGTAAAACAAACCCCAATCGTCAGGGGCGTCGTTGTCTTTGTCGAAACTGTTGACCCATTCCACGAATAGAATGCGGAACTGTTCAATTTCTTCGCGCAGGACATTGAGGTAAGCAGTGGCGGCCAGTTTCTCGGCTTTGCAGTAAGAGGTCTGGGCAAGGAGCTCGCGGGCGTGCATTTTAATGATGACGGCGTTTTCCATCCGGAGTGTGTACAGGTCGCCCCCTTCGGCACCCACAATTTTCGGGGGCAGCATCATGGCGTTGGCCAGCATCTGTTCGTGCATCATCAGCACGTCTTCTTCCTTATCAATAGTCTCAACAATGGCCTGGGTGAGCTCCATTAGCTCATTGGCCTTGCGCAGGACGGGCAGATTTTTGATGCGCCGGTTCTCCGACTCCATTTCGGCGCGGGCCTCATCGGGGTCGTAGTCTTCATCGAAACCGTCCCAATCCATGAAGTTATCGTCCTCGTCGTCGTCAAAGTTCATCGCACAGTGACAAAGGGGGTGAGTGCTCCTTCGTACAGACAAAGTAAACCAAAGGTTGGGCAAAAACAAACCGCTGCTCTTAAAAACTACCTCTATCTCAGCCAAAACCGAAATGGCCAACGGAAAGCCGACTTTATCCGTTACGTTTCAACAAGTCTGATTGCTGCTATGTCGTTTTTCTCACCTCTGTGCCGTGTTTTCACAGGCGGTTTTGCTCTGGTGTCGATTTTTCTGGCCACCACGGCCCTGGCCCAGTTAACCGTTTTGCTACCCGCCGAACGCATGGTGGTACAGCGCGATACCGATAACCGCGCCAGCCTTCGCCTGGTGGTCCGGGTGGCCCAGCCACTGGATGGCGTTCAGGCCAGGGCGGTGGCGCGGACAGCCGGGCAGGGCACCGATACCGACTGGATGTCTCTGCGTGCCAGCCCCGGCGATAGTCTGTTCAGGGGTACGCTCCCCGTTCGGGGCGGCTGGTACCAGCTTGCCGTACGTGGGCTGCGGGACGGGCAGGTAGTGGCTACCGACACCGTGCAGCGGTTTGGCGTGGGCGAAGTCTTTGCCATTGTAGGACACTCCAACGCGCAGGGGTCGGGCTGTTACGTTGACGGTACTGATTACTGCCCCAGCATTGAAGGCGCCACCGATGATCGGGTATCGGTCGTGCCGCTCGATCAGACTACACCGGCCTTCGCGCAGTACGAACAGACCGCCGACCCTCAGTACTTGCCTGGCCTGGTTTTTTCCAGACTGACCGGCACCAGTGGCATGGCTCCGTTTGGCAATATGGCCTGGTTCTGGGGTCGCCTGGGCGATCTGCTCGTGCAGCAACTCAACGTGCCGGTGCTGCTCTACAATGCCGGATTTGGCGGCACTAACATGGAACACAATTACAAAGCGGCCAATAATATTCCGTTCGAGCATGGCTTTTGCCGGTACGACCTCAGGATGCCGTTCGTGAATCTGCGTAACCTCATGGACCGCTACGTACCCGTTACCGGCATCCGGGCTATTTTGCTCCAGCACGGTGAAAACGACCGCGATAACCCCACCGATACCATCATCAGCCACCACTATGGCGTCATCGACAAACTGCGGCAGGAATATCCCGACAAGCCTGACCTGACCTGGATCATAGCCCGATCATCGTTCGTGGGTAAGCCCTTCGAAAATGTCCGGCAGGCGCAGCAGACTGTCATTGACCGACGCAGCTACCACACCCGGCCCGGCCCCGACCTGGACGTGATAGCGTCCGGTATTGAGCGGCCCGATGGCATTCATTTTTCGCCCGCCGGGCAACGCAGAGCCGCCCGGCTGTGGGCCGAAACGCTAACGGCCGATCAACTCCGGCAGACCCGTCCCTACCCCGCTGTGCGCTGAGTGCAGCATTGCCATACGCACTCATTCCGCAAGAAAACCAATGAATCAGCTTACCTAACGGGGGTAACCTGTATATTTGTCGCTACACCAGGCGGCTTGTACCCCACCCTTTCGAATGACGTATTGTTTAGGAATCAAGGTCGCGTCGGGCTTAGTTGCCATTGCCGACACGCGGCTGACGTCCGGCACCGACGTATCATCGAACCGTAAGATTTCGGTTCACGAAGTCGAAAATCACTCCCTGTTCATCATGACATCGGGCCTGCGCTCGGTCCGCGACAAAGCCATCATCTATTTTAACGAAGTGCTGGCCGAGCAGGATCGATCGTTCAACAAACTTTACAAGGCCGTCAATGCCTTTGGCGAGCAGGTAAAGCGCGTGGCGCAGGAAGACAAAGCGTCTATTGTGGCCAGCGGCATGAATTTTAACCTCAATGCCATTGTAGGCGGACAACTGGAAGACGACGACGAACACAAACTGTTTCTGCTTTATCCCGAAGGCAACTGGGTGGAGGTTGATCAGGGGGCACCGTTCAAAATCATCGGCAATTCGGGTTTTGGCAAACCCCTGCTGTTCCGAAGCCTGAGCTACGAAAGTAGTATGCAGGACGCCCTCAAGATTGGGTTTCTGGGTTTTGATGCCACCCGTGTCTCGGCCAACGACGTTGACTACCCGCTCGACGTGGTGATCTACCCCAAAGACAGCTTCCACATGACCGAATACCGACTCCAGAAAGAAGACATGGAAGCCGTATCGCACCAATGGAGCGCGTTACTTAACAACTCCGTCCGCAAACTCCCCGCTGACTGGATGGCCCCTATTTTTGAGAAGGCAAATGCGGTTAGATAACGATGGGTTATTAACGATGAATGATGCCGACCCAGTGGTTGCTGACGCCGGAAGGCATTCATAACTTGTCACCCATAATTCATACTCAAAAAAATGCTTCTCCACGTCCGGCACGCATCTGAGTACACGTACGACGGGCCAGTTGCCCTGGGGCCGCAGACGCTGTATCTGTACCCGCGCGCCTATCCTTACCAGCGGCTGCTGGACTACAAACTCGATATTGACCCACTGCCGTCGCGGGTGGTACGCAACGTGGATGTAGAAGGAAATGTGCAGCAGCTGGTGTATTTTAACCATCCGACCCGCTATCTGCGCGTGGTGGCCGAGATGAAACTCCAGTCGGACGAGTTCAACTCGTTCGACTTTGTCCTGTTTCCCTTTGAAACCCAGCGCGTGCCGTTCCAGTATCGCGCGCCGGTAGTCGATATTCTTCAGCCGTACCTGGACCGTTCTTTGGTGACGGAGCGGATAGAAACCTGGGCGCGGCAGATTGCGGCCCAGGCCGACTGGCAAACAACGATGTTCCTGACCCGTTTGTCGGAAGCCATCCGGGAATTCACCTACGAGGTGCGCGAACTGGGGGCACCCTTTGCCCCGGAGCAGACGCTCACCCTGCGCAAAGGCTCCTGCCGCGATTATACTACCCTGTTCATGGCCGCCTGCCGCAGCATGGGTATTGCGGCCCGGTTTGTGAGTGGCTATCTGTTTGGCAACCCGCAGCAGGAACACCAGCTCCATGCCTGGGCCGAGGTGTATCTGCCCGGTGCGGGCTGGCGCGGCTTCGATCCCACCGAAGGCTCGATCGTGGTAAACCGGCATATCTTTCTGACTTCCACCGCCAAACCCGAACTGGCCGCGCCGATCAGCGGCTCCTTCAGCGGACAGGCCAACTCTGTTTTAAAAGCCGAACTGGAGTTTATCTGAGATTCCAGTCATCAGCGGTCTAGAATGCACCCGGTCGGGCTTCCGGGGGCAGACTCAAGAGTACTGATCGACCCTGTCGAATCACGTCCTGGTCTTCCAACGATGTTGTAGCCAGCCGAATGTCCCATGGCTGGTCTGCCGCATCGTTGGGCCGAAGCACCCACTGGCGAAATTCATCATTCAGCAGTAGTGCTTCAGGTGAAAGCGCCCTGATCTCTTGTTTACGGAAGTGGGATTTTAGGCTAGCCCTGATTTAGTAATAGCGGTATCAGCCATTTCAGGACCTTCTATAGGTATTACGGGCGATGGCCTTCCAACCAACCGTTTTTATGGTTTTTATTTTGGGAGCGATCTGAGGCCTGTACTTTTCCCCTCAGCGTACCTGGATACCCTTTGCTGAATGCGCTCCATCCCTGGTAAAAATAAAGGTAAAGTGACCAAGGGTATTTTTTGAAAAAAAAGCTCTTGTTAATCAATACCAGCTTCTTTGTAATCCATGAACGCAACACAGTTTTATGTACAACGAGGAGAGCTACCTCTAGGCAGCCAGTAGTAGCGTACCCGTTACGAAGTGGGTAACCGTCGTAACGGTGAAGTAACAAGTGGCCGCAATAATCGGGGTTTTCGGGGCGTAAAATCCCGATAGATTTGCTGGTATTCTGTTCTGTATCCCTTCAGTCAAGACTGAATTGCCTCACTCGGGCGGCTGTTCATACATTTAATCGTCAAAACGATGAATAAACAAACCATTCTGAAAACTGTACTTGGTGCTTCGGCCATTGTGATGCTGTTCGCGGTGCCCAGCTATACACCGATTCATCTGGATGATTCCCAACCCCAAAGTTTAGTTCAACAGCAGCGACCCAATATTGTCTTTATTATCTCGGACGACCACACTTCCCAGGCCATTAGTGCCTATGGCAGCAAGCTGGCCCAAACGCCCAACATCGACCGGATTGCGAAGGAAGGCGCTATTCTTTACAACAACGTGGTGGCCAACTCCATCTGCGGCCCCAGCCGGGCCACGCTGCTGACCGGTCAGTTCTCTCACCGGAATGGCTACAAATTCAATGAGAAAGTATTTGACATCAACCAGCCGGTGTTCAGCGAGGAATTGCAGAAGAATGGCTACCAGACGGCCTGGATTGGAAAAATGCACCTGGGCAGCCTACCCCACGGCTTCGATTATCTGAATATACTACCGGGGCACGGTCATTATTACAACTCTGACTTTGTCGACTCCAATAATAAGACGACCCGCCATACGGGCTACGTCACCGACGTTGTCACGAGTTTATCCACCGATTGGTTGGCGCACCGGGATACCTCGAAACCATTCTTTCTGGTCGTGGGGCATAAGGCAACGCACCGCGAATGGCTCCCGGCCGCCGAGGACTTAGGAGCGTACGATGACGTTACGTTTCCGTTGCCGCCTACCTTTTATGATAACTACGAAGGACGTCTTGCTGCCCAGAAACAGGACATGAGCATCGATAAAACCATGCGCCTGAAGGAAGATCTGAAAGTACACGCAGACTACGATAAAGGCGGGGCCTACAATCGGTTCACCCCCGGGCAGAAGAAGCCGTTCTACGACTACTACGAAAACAAGATCACTAAAGAATTTGAGGATAAGAAGCTCAGTGGCAAGGCGCTGGTTGAATGGAAGTTTCAGCGGTACATGAAAGATTACCTGTCGGTAGCCAATTCGCTGGATCGTAACATCGGCAAGCTGCTCGATTACCTGGATAAAAGCGGGTTAGCTAAAAATACGGTTGTCGTTTACACGTCAGATCAGGGCTTTTATCTGGGCGAACACGGCTGGTTCGACAAGCGGTGGATTTACGAAGAGTCGTTAAAAACGCCGTTTGTTATTCGCTACCCGGGCGTTATCAAACCCGGCAGTCAGGTCAATGAGGTAGTATCCAATGTCGACTGGGCCCCTACCCTGCTCAACCTGACCGGCACCCCCATTCCAGCTTATATCCAGGGGGAATCGTTCCTGCCTGTGTTGAAAGGCGAAAAGAAAAACTGGCGCGATCAGGCTTATTATCATTACTACGAATACCCGCAGCCGCACCACGTAGCCCCCCATTTTGGCCTACGGACAAAACAATATACCCTGGCGCGATTTTACGGCCCGGATGATTTTTGGGAATTATATGACATCCAGAAAGACCCTCATAACCTGAAAAACCTGTACGGAGCGAAAGGCTCTGAAAAAATAACGGCTTCGTTGAAAAAGCTACTGAAGGAGCAAATTATACGGTATAAAGACGACGAAGCTCTAAAGCTCATGGAGAGTAGTCGTTTGTAGCGGGGCTTCCATGAATCACACACATCCCGCTCCGGGTTAAAGAAGCAGGCTGGATGTATCGAAAGGCAGTCGTACTTTTCGGGCTCTTTCAAGAGGAGTATAGGGCGTATTTTACACCAAACCGTTTCTGATAAGCAGGAGTCCGCAAAGCTAAATCAATGGGGAGATTTTCAACTGTACTATCTGGCTGGGCTATTGGCGCAGCATTTCTTTGGTGTTTGACGGGCTGTAACCCACAAAGCGAAAAGACGTCCGGGTCAAAGCAACCGAATGTGGTCATTATTCTTACCGATGATCAGCGCTGGGATGCCCTCAGTGCCGGGGGGAACCCTTATCTGAAGACTCCTAACATTGACAGGTTGGCAGCGGAAGGTGTCTTTTTCAAAAACTATTTTTGCACCACCTCCCTTTGCTCTCCCAGCCGGGCTTCTATTCTGAGTGGGTTATACGCCCACGCGCACGGAGTGGTCAACAACTTTACCGACTTCCCGACTGATCTGCCCAGCCTGCCCCGTACCCTACAATCGGCAGGCTACGAAACGGCCTACATTGGCAAATGGCACATGGGCGAAGAAAACGACCAGCCACGCCCCGGCTTTGATTATTTTGTCACCCACAAAGGACAGGGAAAGTACTGGGACACGGAATTCAACGTCAATGGAGAGGGGAGCCGGGTAGTGAAAGGCTACTATACCACGGTGGTCTCCAAAATGGCTAATGATTGGCTGAAGGGTAAACACTCCAAACCATTTTTCCTGATGCTGGGCCATAAGGCTCCGCATAGTTTTTACACTCCCGAGCCCCAATACGCCAAGGCCTTCGACGGGGTTCGTATTCAGTATCCACAAAGTGCGTTTGAGCTGGCCGATAAACCCCAATGGATTAAGCAGCGGTTACCAACCTGGCACGGCATTTACGGTCCCTTATTCGAATGGCGTAAGAAATTCCCGGATTCATCGGCCGCAGCGGTCAAGGATTTTGAAGCGATGATTCATGCCTACTGGGGCACCATTCTTTCGGTCGATGATAGCGTGGGTGAGCTGTACCGTACGCTGAAAGAGATGGGTGAGCTGGAGAATACCATCTTTGTGTTTACCTCGGATAATGGCCTGCTCAATGGAGAGCACGGTATGGTGGACAAGCGAACCATGCACGAACCCAGTATCCACATCCCCCTCATTGTCCGGTTTCCTGACCTGACGCCGGTAACCAAACCCGTAGTGGTCAATAAGCAGGTACTAACGATTGACATGGCACCCTCCATCCTCGATTTAGCTGGGGCACCCGCCCTGCCTGCCAGCCATGGTCAATCGTTCAAACGTCTGGTCAAGGGCGACACTACCCACTGGCGGAAGGCCTGGTTTTATGAGTACAACTACGAGAAGCAATTTCCCTATACCCCCAATGTACGGGGCATCCGGACCGATCAGTGGAAATATATCCATTATCCTTCCGGAAGCAGCAAGCCGGATCAACACATGGCTGAGTTATACCATCTGGCGGCTGACCCCCGGGAAGATCACAACCTGATTAACGATGCTCGGTACGCTGGTCAGCTGAAGCAGTTGAAAGCAGACCTGGTCCGTTTACTCCAACAGACGGGTGCCAGCCCTGATAAAATGCCCGTCGATGAGGGGATCAAGCCCCAACTGCCAGAAAAGTCGATTCGATAGGTTTCCGGCCATTGATTTTCCTACTGAATTCAACCCCTTTCAAATGCCTATTCGCTTTTAGAACAGGTTGGGGAAATCATAGTCCGGTCATTTTCAGTCGCCAGCCGAACCAATACAGTTGGCAGGTGCAATGACTGGGACTAGAACGGGTATCCTATGGCCTAAGCTGCCCACGCGGAACGAAACGGGAAGCCCGCTAAGCCTCCTCCCGAATTAGTGTTTTCAGGCCTTCCGCCATTTCGGGCGTTACCGATACCCCGTGTACAGTACGGGCATGGTCGGCGGCCTGGGCCAGGACTTCCTGGTCGGTATCGGCCTTAATCTGAGCCGTGCAGTCAAAGCCGGCATCGCGGCAGTTGAGCGTTTTCATGATGATTAGTTGATAAGGGTAAAACATAGATAAATCAGTAGGTAAACATCCGTTCATTCTCGGTGGCTAACCGAACCAGGACAGTTGGCAAGGCGAACTCAGCGGGTTTACCCTGCAGGTCCGCTTCAGTTACGCCCCGTGCTTTCGCTGACATACCCGATACGTAAAACCGCCCACCAGCTTTGATAATAGCCTCATAATGCTCGCGGAGTTTACCCGTGCCAATGCCTTCTACGGCATCCAGTTCGGCATCACGAAGCAGCACGGCGGCATCTCCCGCCAGAAAGAGCGTTACGGAATGGCCCTCGGCCAATGCAGTTTTGGCCACCAGAAATCCCAGCGCAGCACGGGTAGGATCAGTAGGACCACAGGTAATGTGCACGAGTATGTTCATTTTCTTAGGGATGGCTGGAGCTTGCCCATAGGTAGTACTGAAGGCAACGAGAAGAATAAGTAAACTAGCGAGCGTAGGTCTGGACTGCATATTCAGTAAGTATTTAGTTTACAGAAAATTATAGCCAACTATTCAATCGCTCACGCGATCAGTCGAGCCTGAAAACCGAAGTCTATGTCTGCCCAACAGGGGCATTTATTCCATCGCCAGGCATTATCTCCTTACGCCCGCAGCCGGCCTAATCAAGCTGTTTATGATCACCCCGAAACCGGCGATGCAAAGGGTGGCACAGAAGGCACTCAGCGCCCCGGCTGTGATGATTGCAGAGAGATCTGTACATACAAAGGGTCACCAGGCCAACACCTCTGATCAGGAACCTATCACCCGCCAGTCATTTCGCTGGTTTAAACCTCAGATCAAGAGGATCGTACCAATTGCCTGGATGTCACTTACCCATTGAAATGGATATACTCACTTCGATTTAATTCAAACTTGCGATGAAACGAGTCGCCGTGAGCAAATAAATGACAGCCTCCACCGCGCCAGCCCTCCTTGTCTTCATCGCAGAGAATGACGCAATTGTCCAGGCTGCTACTACCCCCGTATTGGGACGAGGTTACGTGGTGAGCGTTGTATCTGCGGGCATATTTCGATACGTTATCCCCACAAATCCCACAACGGTTTCGCTGCCTTTGTAGCGCAGCAGCTATAGTCAGTGCTGAAAACTCATTAGATCTTGCCATACAATAAAGCGCAGTTATACTACTTAGGTCGTTTTTTAGTCTGGATTTCTCGTATCAAACCTAGCCCGTTTTCAGGTCTGCCAACCGGAGGGGGCGGTCTATTAGAGGCTGCGTGCCTGATTCACTGTTTAGCCTACCCAACCCAGTCGTTTCGCCTGTGTTGGTAACGGGAGCCTGTACACACGGCAGGTAGAAACCCAACTTTCCCCGTTAGACGCAACCTGCTCCAGCTCAACCAAATCAGGTGTTTACTCTGTTGACCACAACCCGCCAATAAAACCCAAAATTGCCCATAGGGGGCTCCAGCTTCTCGCCCGAAAGCTGAAATCAGCACGCGTTTCAAACGTACATTCAGCCAGTCAATATAGCCACTTTTACTCAATATACATACTTGAAAGTCAGGCAGTTCGTATCGTGAACATTACTTTACCAGCTTACTTCTGCACTGACTAGTCTTGCCTGACAGTTGGCAGTACAAGAGTACTTTCCTGGCTTGGACTGTGCAACTTTAAGGCCCGTAAAAGACCCCTGATTGACGCTGACTTTATCAAACGGTGCAAAATGCGGGCTGAACAGGATTGTGAGCCTTGACATGAAAAAGCGAACCCGGCTGGCAAGCTCCGCAAGGCAACAAACTAACCGGCTCGTTACGAACGGGTCAGCTCGGGTTCGCTCCTGACGGATAGTCGTTGTATTCACGTTCGCAGGCTTCGTTCTATTGCTATTTGCCCGCTTTTTCTCCCGGTCCCTGCCCGTTAAGCCTTATCTTTGCCACATAGTACACTCTTTTAGGTTTCAACAACGTGGCATTAATCAAGTCTATTTCCGGGATTCGCGGAACCATTGGCGGGCGCGTCGGCGAGGGGCTGACTCCGCTGGACGTAGTAAAATTCACGGCAGCATTCGGCTACTGGCTCCGGCAGCGTAACCCCGACCGGCATACGGTCGTGATCGGGCGCGACGGGCGGCTGTCGGGCGAAATGGTTTCGCGGCTGGTGGTGGGTACGCTGCAGGGGCTGGGTCTCAACGTACTGGATCTGGGCCTGTCAACTACGCCAACGGTTGAGATGGCCGTAACGGGCGAGGCCGCAGCGGGGGGTATTATCCTGACCGCCAGTCACAACCCTATTCAATGGAACGCGCTCAAGTTGCTCAACGAGGCCGGTGAATTTATTTCGGGGCAGGATGGCAGCGAGGTACTGGCACTGGCCGAGTCGGGTGCCGTTGAGTTTGCCGAAGTCCGTAAACTGGGCACCTACCGCCAGGACGACACGTGGCTGCAAAAACACATCGATCTGATTCTGGCCCTGCCCCTGGTGGACTGCGGTGCCATTGCCGCCCGCCGGTTCCGGGTGGTGGTCGATGCCGTAAACTCGACCGGCGGACTAGCTGTACCAATGCTGCTGAACGCCCTGGGGGTTGAGCAGATTACCAAACTCCACTGCGAACCTACAGGCCTGTTTGCCCACAATCCTGAACCTCTGCCCGAAAACCTGCGTGACATTATCAAGGAAATGGAAAAAGAGCAGGCCGATCTTGGCATCGTAGTCGATCCCGACGTGGACCGGCTGGCGCTGATCTGCGAAGATGGCACGCCTTTCGGTGAAGAATATACGCTGGTAGCCGTGGCCGATTACGTGCTGAAGCATAACCCCGGCAATACCGTCTCGAATCTGTCCAGCACGGTAGCCCTGCGTGAGATAACCCAGAAACACGGCGGTCAGCATTCGGCGTCGGCTGTGGGTGAGGTAAACGTAGTGGAGATGATGCGGGCCAAAGATGCCGTGATCGGGGGCGAAGGTAACGGGGGGGTTATCTACCCCGATCTGCACTACGGCCGCGATGCCCTGGCGGGCATTGCCCTGTTCCTGAGCCATCTGGCGCGTTTCGGCAAGTCGGCGTCCATGCTACGCCGGACGTACCCGAATTACTATATCTCGAAGAACAAGATTGAGTTGACGCCCGACATTGATGTGGATCAGGTACTGGCGCAGATTCAGGCCCGGTACGCCAAAAACCCTATCAATTCCGTCGACGGGGTCAAAATTGAGTTTGGCAACGAGTGGGTTCACCTGCGCAAATCGAACACCGAACCCATTATCCGCATCTACTCCGAATCCGACACGCTGGCCACCGCCGATCACCTCGCCAATAAAATTATCGGCGACATTCGCGAAGTCGTTTCGGGGAAGTAGTACATTGGTTCTATCCGTTATGAAAAAGGGGAGTCAGACGCGCGTCTGACTCCCCTTTTCTCATTGCTTACGGTTGATTATAGCAGGATACCTCCGTCGCGGTCGGTCGTGTTGCGGTTGCGCATGTCGTCCGTGGTGCCGAGATTTTCTACGTCAACATCCGTCTCGCGGACGGTGTCACGCACGGTTTCGGTACGCTCGTTCACTTCTTTGCCGATCGAAATTTCCTCGATGACGTTGGCCGTTTTTGAAACGACGGGCACTTCCGAACGCTCGGTCATTGTGATATCGCCTTCTGTAAATGCATTCAGATCGGCGTCGGTAGCGGGGCGGTTCACAGGATTGCGCTGTACGGTTACACGCTCTTCGCGCAACCGGACGCTCTCCTCAACAGGGCGCTCTATAATGCGGCTCCGCACCCGAACGCCACCCTGCTCCACTTCCCGCTTGCCTACCTCTATATCTTCTCTGATAACCTTGATGGTCTGATCGGCATCAGTCGTGTTGCGGTTGGTCATGTCCATGTCGTTGACTACGCCCATGCCGGTAACGCCGGTGGCGGCCCCCATGGTGCCCGAACCAGCATAGCCGTACTGTTCGGCCCGATCGTCTACGTTGACGGCTCCGTTGTCGTCCAGGATATCGGCCGCTTTCTCGGCCTGGTCTTCACTCGTAGCGTGTACTGTTACTACCGAACCACGCTGTGCTACGGTGGTGTGACGGCGATAGTCATCGTCGTCATCCGTACCAAACAGTGATTTGAAGAAATCACCGATGCTGTCGCCAACATCTTTCGTGTCATCCACTATTTCCTCAGACATGGTACCGCTGGTGTTACGGTGCCGATCTGGAACGACAGCATCCGTTCTACCGGCTGTACCTACGCTATGACTGTCATCCGAATACTGACCGGTGTTGGTAGATAGGTCAATGCTATCGCGCGAGAATCCCTCGCTTACCAAATCATTTACTGCTTTCTGTGCTTCCTGAGCGTCGTCAAAGACGCCAATTACTGTAAGGGCCATGGTTGTTTGAGTTAACGTTGAAAATTAATTTATAACGAAGACTTTTCTTAGGAAGTCGGACGTTCGGTTTCATTGCCGTCGGGAATGGAGCGCTCTATGCTGACCTCCTCGCGCCGAACGGTAACAGATTGGGGCTCGTGTTCAATTGTCTGGCGGGTTGTCACCCGGATCTCTTCGACGAGCATCAGCCTTTTCTCCACCACGACTACCTCTTCCAGAACCGGGTAGATGGTCGTGTTACCCTCCTGCCGGACGGCGGGAATGACCGTAACGGGTCTGCCAATCGGTACCCGCTCCACATCTACTGTTTCACGAATCAGTGGCAGGTCAATCAGCTGCGTGTCCTCCCGGACAACTTTAGAGATACGTACCTGACCGGTTTCAACCATCTGCTTATCAACGTGCAACCCCTCAGCAATGACCGGAATTACGAGCGTCTTATGATCCGCACCGGTAGTTCGTTCCAGCGGTCTCAGCGGCTCAAGAGGTTGATTATCGTTTGTTGATGGATTCATCCTGTAGTTTACCAATCTATACTCTTACTAATCAAATTACAGTCTGTTTGTTCTATCATTTTTATCTATCATCTACCAACGCGCTGACTAAAAGTCAGTTACAAACACTGACCGAACATCAATTGTGATCTAGTGGCCCCCGCCTAAGCCGGTGACCGGCCCTTGCTGGTCCTGACCCTTAGTTGGGCAACGACGTACACGGGTTCAGCCGTTCGCTCAATCGACAGGGCCGGATCGTTACCGGAGAAAGCTGTTTTTCGACAAAGTTGTACAAACTGCCACGACGATGAGAACCCGCTTTTTTTTACGCGTCTGCCGCAGCTGCTGGCTGCTATCCCTGCTGCTGACCAGCTGCATGACAACCCACGTCATGACCGAACCCGACAGCGACAGCCCTGCCAACGTCAGCTACACCGATACGACCTTAACTGCGTATTTCTGGGGTCTGAAACAACCCGTTCCGCTGACGCCCCCCTGCGATAAACGTTTCAACCACCTCAACGGCGTAACCGTCCGATCGACCTTTGGCCATTACCTGCTGCTGACCCTGACGCTCGGCCTGGTCCATAAGCAGCGCATTCAATGGGCCTGCGCGCCGTATGTGCCGCCCCCGGAGCCCATCGGCCTGCGGAGCGGTCACTGATGACCCACGGCCTTCATTCCCAACTCTTCCTCGACCCTTTACTTTCCTCCCACCATGAGCCTTCCCAATGGCATTCAGCCGCTGACCATTTCAGAGCTGACCAACAAACACCAGACGTTTACCCAGTCGCTCACGCCCGGCGCGTCGTTCAAGCTGACCATACCCACCGGCCTACCCAACGGACAGGCGGCTTACCGCCAGACAACGGCTAATTTCCAATGGCTGATCCGGCACGCCCAGACCAACGGCCTGCGGTTACGGGCTATCGGCAAAAACTGGTCGTTCACCAAAGTGGCCGTAACCAACGGCGGCATGGTCGACACCGACGCGCTGATGCAAACATTTACCCTGCTCAACACCATGATTGCGCCCGCCTGGCTGAACGCCGGCAACCGGGCCGACAACCTTTTCTTCACCGAGTGCGGCACCACCATCCACATCCTGGAGCAACTGCTCGAAGCGCGGGGAAAATCCATTCTGGCCTCGGGGGGCAGCAACGGGCAGACCATTGCAGGGGCCACCTCGACCGGTACGCACGGCGCGGCTTTTGATTTCGGGGCCGTGCACGACAGCATCCGCGGGCTGCACATCGTCTGTGGCCCCGACCGGCACGTCTGGCTCGAACGGGCATCGCAGCCGGTCACGTCGGCCCTGTTTCCAGACTGGCTGGGCGTAACCGAGGTGCTGCGCGACGACGCGCTTTTTAACGCGGCCGTGGTCAGTTTTGGCTCGTTTGGATTTGTTCATGGCATTCTGCTGGAAGTGGCTGATCTGTTCTGGCTTAAATCGTACCGGTCGCTCAGTATGCGCTACACGGCGGGCATCCGTCAGGCCATGACCCACTGCGATTTCTCCGCTATCGACGACGGACAGGAGGATGAACAAAAGCTGAACCTGCCCCCCGAAACGCCCGATGCCTGGCGCTACCACTTTCAGCTTATCATCAACCCGCACCAGTTCGACCTGACCGGAGCCGATCAGAAACGGGGCGTATACGTGCGCCTGCTCGACCGGCACCGGACCCGCCCGCCCGGCAACAAACCCCAGGCCCCGGCTGGATTCACCTACGGCGACGATACCTTGGGCGTCATTCAGAAACTGCTGGATACCCTGCCCGCCGGGGCGCTGGTACCACCCCTGGTCAATCTGCTGTACCCCCAGGCGCTCGACAAAGCCAGTGGCTGGGTGGGCGTCATGAAGGATTTCTTCGGCAATACCGATGTACGGGGCAAAGCGTCCAGTGCCGCCATCGGCGTCAATGCCCCGGACAGTCCACAACTGCTGGCCGAGATCATGGACCTGAACAAACAGATGGCGTTTCCAGGTCTGCTGGGGCTGCGCTGGGTGAAACAAACGCCGGCCACGCTGGGCTTCACGCGCTTTCCCATTACGTGTGTGCTGGAGCTGGACGGGGTTCACTCAGCGCGGGCCAACCAGTTTCTAACCCGCATCTGGGACCGGCTCGACCAGATTGGCATGGCGTACACCATGCACTGGGGAAAAGTCAATTTTGGCCTCACGCCCGACCGGCTGCGCCGTATGTATGGCTCCGGCCGCGTGGATGCGTGGCGGGCGGCCCGGCAACAGCTGCTCGACGCCCCCACCCGTGCCGTGTTCACGAACGAATTCATGGAACACCTCGAACTGGACAAACCAATTACGTCCCCCGTCCCCTCCCCAACCAACACGCCTGTTATTATCAGTGTGTAAGTCACGCAGGCAGGCAATGACATTCTCAAAATCAACCCCCACACAAAAACCAATCAATTATGGAACAGGCCTTGAAATTTATGCAGGATAAACATCCTGATATCCTTGAAAAAGAGCCGCCCTACGTGGCCGTTCGGTTTTCTCCCGCGCTTAAACTAGAGTATAACGATGAGGGCATCCGACAACTGAGTGAACGGCAGTTTGCTCCCATCAAACGGCTGACAACAAAGTTTCCGGGCCTGCGCATGACACGGCTCTACCAGGGCCTGCCACCTGACGAGCTGAACGACCTTATAAAGCGGGCTCAGGCCGCCGACGACACCTACAAACCCGGCCCGTTTTTCAGTTACTTCAAGATTGAACACGACGACCCGGCGCAGTTGTTTGCCATTGCCAAGGACATGCAGCGCTGGCGGGAGGTAGAGCAGGCGCAGGTGTACATACCCGCCCCCGATCCGCTCGTGGATTCGACCGACGACGTGCGGGCCGTAAACCAAACCTACCTGGATGCAGCCCCGGCCGGTATCGACGCCCGCTACGCCTGGACCTTCCCCGGTGGCGACGGGCAGGGGCAAGCCCTGGTTGATCTGGAGCGCGGCTGGACATTTAACCACGAAGACCTCAACGCCCATAGCATCACCCTCTTGCACGGCACTATCCGCGACGGAAGCCGCGCCCACGGCACATCGGTTTTTGGCGAAATTTGCGCCGTCGATAATGCCCTTGGCTGCGTTGGCATAACGCCCAATCTGGCCAGCGTTCGGGCAACATCTTACTTTGGCAACACCATTCAGGATGCCATTATAGCTGCTGTCAACAACATGTCTTTTGGTGATGTCCTATTACTCGAAGTGCAGTCGTTTGTACCTGGCACAGCCAATATTTTGGGTCCCTGCGAAGTATCGGATGCTGTTTATGAGGCCATTCGTCTGGCTACTGCGCTGGGGATCATTGTGGTCGAAGCGGGTGGCAATGGCACCAACAATGGGCAGGCTCCTCCCCTGGCAATGGATACGTATGTAACACCCGGTGGCGATGCCATTCTCAATCCGGGCGGGGCTGGCTTTCGGGATTCAGGCGCGATCATGGTCAGCGCGGCTACGTCGGCGGCTCCGCACACACGCATGGTATGGGCTCCCCACGGCCAGCGCATCGACAACTACGCCTGGGGGCAGAATATCAATTCGCTGAGCTCGAACGACGCCGGCAGCACGAGTCTGTACACCACCAGTTTCGGAGGTACATCGGGCGCATCGCCCATGATAACGGGCGCGGCACTGGCCATCAACGGCATTGCCGAAGACCGGTTGGGTTTTCGGTTTGGCCCCAAACAGATGCGGGCCCTGTTGCGTAACCCCGCTACCGGCACGCCCCCATCGGCCGCTGAAACCACCCAGATCAGCGTGATGCCCAACCTGCGGCTCATCATTGATACCCTGCTCGACGTAACACCTGACCTGTATATCCGCGATTTTGTGGGCGATACGGGTAGTCCGCACACCGGTTCCATCTCGTCCAGCCCCGACATCATTGTCAGGCCTGCCGCCGTAGCTGATCCGCAGGGGGCTTTTGGCGAGGGCAGCGGCACCGAAAACAGCAACACGCTGGGCAGCAGTGTAGTGGCCGCAACCGATCACTTCGTCTACGTTCGGATGCGTAATCAGGGCGGGGCGGCAGCTACCGATGTCAGCGCAACCGTTTTCTGGTCGCCACCGGCGTCGCTGGTTACGCCCGACCTCTGGACACCGGTTGGCACTACCACGCTGGCTACGGTACCCAACGGCAACCAGCTCACCGTGTCAGATGCCATTACGTGGCCTGCCGCCAGCGTACCAGCACCGGGTCACTACTGCTTTGTAGGGCTGATCGGCAACGCGCTCGACCCTGCCCCAGCGGCTGCCGACTTCGGTGATTGGGCCAACTTTCAGCGATTCATTCGTGACAACAATAACGTTACGTGGCGCAACTTCAACGTAATAGACGCCGAACCCGATCCTAACGCAGCGGTTGACGGGTTCGTGGCCCTGCCCTTCCTGCTGGTGGGCGCCCCCGACAAACCGCGGGTTTTTGATATTGTTATCGATGGCAAACTGCCGGAGGGAGCGCGACTCCTGTTTCAGATGCCGGTCGATCTGTTTAAGCAAGCCCGCAAGTACCTGCCCAAGGCCGACTTTCTGGATCGGGAAGAAGTTCGTACATCGTTGCACCCATTCCGGCAAACCCTGCTCAAGGGCATAAGACTACCGGCCAAATACCGGGGTAGGTGCCAGTTGCTACTGCACATTCCAAAGCCCCTGCGCAAACAAACGTTTCAGGTGATGCTGCGGCAGTACCACCGGGGCCAACAGGTAGGGGGGCTTACGTGGCAAACCGGTGCACGCCGGGTATAACATCCTGCCCCCGAAAACAGCAGGCCGCCCGGTATTACCTACCGGGCGGCCTGCTGTTTTCGTTATTTGGCTTACTCCCACTCAATTGTAGCGGGGGGCTTGGACGAGATATCGTACACCACCCGGTTTACGCCCTTGACGCGGTTAATGATCTCGTTGGAGATGTTAGCCAAGAACTCATACGGCAGGTGCGACCAGTCGGCGGTCATACCGTCCACGCTCGTTACGGCCCGCAAAGCCACAACGCGCTCGTACGTACGCTCATCGCCCATGACACCCACCGACTGTACGGGCAGCAACATGGCTCCGGCCTGCCAGACCTTGTCATACAGTCCATCGCGCTTCAGTCCGTTGATGAACAGGGCATCAACCTCCTGTAGAATCTGTACTTTCTCGGGCGTCACGTCGCCCAAAATCCGAATGGCCAGCCCGGGGCCGGGAAATGGATGCCGCCCCAGAATGGCCTCGGGCAAGCCGAGGGTGCGGCCCACTACGCGCACTTCATCTTTAAAAAGCGTATTGAGCGGTTCAACCACCTTCAGCTTCATGAAATCGGGCAGACCGCCTACGTTGTGGTGCGACTTGATGGTGGCCGACGGCCCCTTCACCGACACCGACTCGATCACGTCGGGATAGATGGTTCCCTGCCCCAGCCACGATACGTCCTCGATCAGGTGCGCTTCGTGATCAAACACCTCGATAAATGTTTTGCCAATGGCTTTTCGCTTGGCTTCGGGGTCCGTCAGGCCCGCCAGGGCGGTATAGAACTGCTCGGTAGCATCCACACCTTTTACGTTCAGACCCAGCGTTTTATAGGAATCCAGTACCCCCGAGAACTCATCTTTCCGCAGCACACCGTTATCCACAAAGATGCAGTACAGGTTCTTACCAATGGCCTGGTGGATGAGCATGGCTGCCACCGACGAATCGACGCCACCAGACAAGCCCAGCACTACTTTGTCGTCACCAATTTTCTCGCGCAAGTCCGCCACGGTCGTTTCCACGAACAGATCGGCGGTCCAGTCCTGACCGCAGTCACAGATGCCCACCACAAAATTTTGCAGCAGCGTTTTTCCCTGGAGCGAGTGGGTCACTTCGGGGTGAAACTGAATGCCGTAGGTCGGCTCGCCGGCAATCTCAAAGGCAGCCACCCGCACCGTATCGGTTGAGGCAATGATCTGAAAGTTATCGGGAACGCTTGTAATGGTGTCGGCGTGTGACATCCAGACCTGCGAATGCGGGTCAATGCTGCCCATAAGCGGGCTAGCCTCGTTGACGGTACCGAGTTTGGCCCGTCCGTACTCGCGGATGGCCGATGCCTGTACCTCGCCCCCACCCGTGTGGGCCAGCAGCTGAGCTCCGTAGCAGACGCCCAGGATGGGTAGTTTACCGCGGAGGGTTGTCAAATCGACGCGGGGCGAGTCAGCGTCGCGCACCGAGGCCGGACTACCCGACAGGATAATTCCTTTAACGTCGGGGCCGATGGGCGGGATGTTGTTGTAGGGATGGATTTCGCAGTAAACGTTCAGTTCGCGCACCCGGCGGGCAATGAGTTGGGTGTATTGCGAACCGAAATCCAGAATCAGAATCTGTTCGGTGGCCATGATTGGTCTCTAAAACACAAAAGTAGGGCATTTTTCGACACGCACCGCTCCTTTATGAGCGCTCGCTACGCGGAAGTCCTACATGACCCGGCCTTATCGGACTATCAGCAGACGCCCCTGTACCGCCCCCAACCGGTGACGCATCGTGAGTACGTAGGTGCCCGTGGGTAGGTCTGACACTGAAATAGGGAAGTATCTGGCACCGGCAGACACGCGTTCCGTTCGGCGCACCACGGGTGTGCCCCGCTCGTTGGTGATGAGCAGCATCACCGTATCGCCGGTCCAGTCGGCGGGTAGCTGCACACCGGCCTGATCGGTAGCCGGATTCGGAACAATAGTGGCCGGACCGGGAGCAGCCAGACTAACCGCTTCGATTATATGCAGCTCATCAGCAGCGGAGAGAATCCTGCCCATAGAAGCCGTAACAACGGGCGAATACGCTGACTCAGCTAACGCATCCACTGACCGGATCCGGTACTGATAAAGGGTGCCAATGCGGAGCGGATTTGCCTTATCGGCCAGCCGCTGATCGCTGAAAGTCGTGGTAGTGCCGGGCAGCGTGGCAACAAACCGGAATTGCCCGGTCGAATCGGCCCGTTCAATAAGCCACTGGGTAACAGCAGCCCCGGTAGTAGTCCAGTTCAGCCGGATCGCCACCGTATCGACGGGAATAGCCCGCAGCGATGGTGTTGGCAACAGGGAGGAAATAGGGGTTTGATAAAAAGTCAGGGCCCGCATACCGCGTTGATTTTTGATGGTGGGTCCGGCGTAAAACCCGAGCTCACTATCCTGATAAAAAGACGGCAGGTAGGTAAGCGTTTTGGCGGTGCTGGCTTTGGTCAGGGTCAGCACCAGCCGGTTGCCGGTCTCGCGCACTGAGCGAACGGTACCGGCCTCGCCCGATGGGTAATCGGCATACAGGAAGTTAGTCATGGCCTGTACGTACCGAGCCTTGCTCACAGGGTTAACAATAGCGGTATCGGCGGGCCAGCGCATAACCTGGCCAGGGTCAAACTCCAGGGTAATCTCGGTCTGATCGGGCGTACTAAAGAAAATTTTCCGGATGTTGGGCGAGGCTACGTTGCTGGTGTCAATGGCCTTATAAAAATCGCGCGCCACCAGCCGAAATAGCTCCAGACCAAACTGCCGGTAGCCCGCTTCGGCGTAGTGCAAGCCCTGGTAGGCGGGCAGACCCACGGTAGCAATGGGTTCGTTATCGCCAAAAATAGTTTTGCTTCTACGCTGGTAATCGCGCAGACTGCCCGCCGTAGCTTTATTGTTGGTCAGCAGGTTTACCTGCGTGTGATACACTTTTTTCAGGCCGGGGTAGTCCCGTTTCCAATTGGCGTACAACTGGGGATATATTCGCTCGTAATCGGCGGGGTCATTGGCGGCCTCGGCCTCGCCCTGCCGCCAGACCATTGCCCGAACCTTATCTGCTACACCTGCCCTGGTGGCCCGGTACAGCAGCCGTCCGTAAAGCGTATTCAGGCTGGCCGGATTGGCGGCTTCACGACTAGCGTGCTCACTAATGGAAGTCGCACCGGCGGCCCCGTTTATGAGGGCAGTAGGTATACCATATTTCTCCAGAATAAGCCGTTGCATCGCTACGTTCCATTCGGCGTTCAACCCTTCAGTTGTGTTTGTCAGGCACCAGGCCGTGTCGGCGGGATTGTATGGTACGTCGCCATTGTTTACGCCGAAACTGCGATAGAACGGACTTCGCACCTCTTCATCGAAACGGCCCACCGCGTTTGACTGCCCCATAACCAGATATACATCACCACTGACGATACTATCGCGCCGGGCTACCCGCACGGAGTCACCGGTGGCGTTATGCAGAAAAAGGTCGAAGCTGTACTGGTGCGCTTCGGCTTTAATGATTGGCTTAAACGCAAACCGACCCGTGGCAGGGTCGGTTTTAGTACGGGTATATTGATACAGCGTCTGATCGCGCCGGACTACCAGCGAAAGTAGCCGGACACTGTCGGTCGATACGCGCCCGGCAATGGGCACGACAGCCTGACTGAGCGAGTCGCGAGGGAAGAGCTGCAGCCGGGCAGGCCATTTTTCAAGCCTGACGGTCTGGGCATGACCGGCCAGTGAGCTGAAAAAAAACAGGATGACGCCGGTGACTCTCACGATAATTAGACGTAATAGATTACAAATCTATAAACATGTAGCTACACTAGTACCCTGAGAACCAAACTATTTCAACGTATAGTCACAGTCCGTTAGCAGTACGCCGGTGTAGCCGGGTCCGTACTTGCCGGTTATCCCGCGGCCTTTATTTGTAGAGCAGATACTTTTTGCGCATCACTTTATAGGCCTGGAGTGCGGGTTCCCAGCTTTTGCGGATGGTCTGGGGGGATACACCCGCTACCATCTGTAGCCGAAGCTGATCGGTGCCCGCCAGCCGGTCGACACTGCTTTTGGGTAAAAAGAATGCCGACTTGTCAGCCGCCCGGTTGTAGAAATCAAAGAAGTAATCCAGCATCATCGAATCGCGCGAGACGGGTAGCTGGGAAAGGTCCAGCCCATAGCACAATTTTCCTTCCTGCGGGGGATTTACAGCGCCGGGTTTGTCCTGGGGTGTGAAGGTATAGGGGCCGTATTTCGTATTCGGTGCGCCAATAACCTGAAACTGCCGGTCGGTACCGCGCCCCACGCTGACAACGGTCCCTTCAAAGAAACAAAGCGAGGGGTACAGCAACACCGCCTGCTGGTTGGGCAGGTTGGGCGAGGGCCGGATGGGCAAAATGTAGGGAGTCTGGTGCGTGTAGTTTTTAACCGGAATCACGGTGAGGGGCGCTTTTTTACCGGGTCCGAGCCAGGCTTCGCCGTTGATCATCCCGGCCAGTTCCCCTACAGTCAGGCCATGCACCACCGGAATGGGATTCATGCCTACAAACGATTTGAATTTAGGGTCCAGCACCGGCCCGTCAATGTAATGGCCGTTGGGGTTGGGGCGGTCCAGAATAATGAGGGGCTTGTTGGCATCAGCGCAGGCTTCCATAACGTAATTCATGGTGCTGATATAGGTATAGAATCGCGTACCGACGTCCTGAATGTCGAAGATCACCACGTCCAGCGAGTCCATCTGCCCGGGCGAAGGCTTTCGGTTGGCCCCGTAGAGCGACGCAATCATCACGCCGGTGCGGGTGTCGCGGCTGTTAGCAATGGTTTCGCCGTCAGTAGCTTCACCACGAAAGCCGTGCTCGGGGGCAAAGATGGTTTTGATCGTAATGCCAAGTGCGAGCAGACTATCAGCCAGATGCGTTTTGCCAATAGTGGACGTATGATTCACGACCAGGCCAACGCGCTTGCCCTTCAGCACCGGCAGGTATAGATTGGTCTGGTCGGCACCGGTCTGAATAGACTGCCCTTTGACGGGTCCACCCCGACTGGCAGAACTTGTTTTTTGGGCGGGCTGACCGGTGCAACTTACGGTGATGAACAGACAGGCGACAAGTCTAAGCAGGTGAATCATGGTAAGTCCAGAATAGCGTGAAGGCCCATCAGGCCGATAGGGTCGTGCAAAACTCTTACTTTTACGAAGCAGAAGCAAACGTACCTATACCGTATACGGGCGTTCGTTGTGTGCAAACTGCCTTTGTAAACTGCCCGGTTATTTTGAACGTCCCTGTTTTTCTGGCCCGCAAAGTGCGCAACGCACCCGCCGGGTCGTTTTCCGCTACCGTTACCCGCGTGGGTGTTGCCAGCATTGCGCTGGGTCTGGCCATTCTGATCATTGCCTTCGCGGTGCTGTTCGGTTACAAACGGACCATTCAGCAGAAAATTTTCCTGTTTGGGGCGCACCTTCAAATCAGTAAGTTTACCAACAATTATTCGTACGAGGAGTCGCCCATCCCGCTCAATACGCCGGTCTACCGGGCCGGTACGCAGATTTCGGGCGTGCAGCATGTGCAGGCGGTGGCGCTAAAGGCGGGCATTCTGAAAGCCAAAGATGATCTATCGGGCGTGGTGCTGAAAGGCGTGGGTCGCGACTATAACTGGGATCTGCTGCGCCAATCGCTGGTAGCGGGTACGGTACCGGCAGTAGGGGCCGACACGGGTAACGGCAGTACGCAGCTGCTCATTAGTCAGTACATGGCCAGTCAGCTGCAACTAAAGGTGGATGATGAGGTGCCGATGTATTTTCTCAGCAATCCGCCCCGGGCCCGCAAAATGACCGTGGTGGGTATCTATGACACCGGTCTGGAGGAAGTGGATAAGACCATCGCCCTCGGCGATATCCGGCTGGTGCAGCGGCTCAACAACTGGGGATCGGACTCGGTGGGCAGCTACGAAATTTTCGTAACCGATTTTGACCGGCTCGAAGCCACCCGCAGCAACCTGCTGGACCGGATGCCCCCCGATCTGCGCATCACCCGCGTTACGGACAGCTACCGCCCGCTTTTTGACTGGATGGTGCTGCTGGACCGGAACATGGTCATTCTGCTGGCCCTGGTCACGTTCGTAGCCTCGTTCAATATGATCTCAGTCCTGCTGGTATTGATGATGGAGCGTACGCCCATGATTGGCCTGCTCAAAGCCCTGGGCGGGGCCGACCCACTCATCCGGCGCATGTTTCTTTACGTTGGGCTGAACATGGTAGGCTGGGGTCTGCTCATCGGCAACGTGGTGGGGCTGGGTTTCTGCTGGCTGCAGTACCGCTACAAACTGATCCCGCTCGACCCAAAGAACTACTTTGTTACCCACGTGCCTATTGCCTGGGACTGGCCCACTATTCTGGCCCTTAACGGCGCGGCCATTATCCTGATTTCACTGGTGCTCTGGATACCTACGCTCATCATTACCCGCGTAGAGCCGGTAAAAGCGCTGGCGTTTAAGAAATAGTCTGAACCATACCTTCTGCCGGATCACGGAAATTTACAGGATTTGGTGCCCATGAACAGCCCCGTATTTTTTTTGAATCCGGCATAAAGCCTGGCTCAGATCCGTTCCAACTACTCCACCGCCCGTACCGTATACCCTTGTTTTCGCAGCAGGTTTAGTACGCCTTTGTCGGTGACGAGGTGCCCCGCGCCGAAAGCGAAGAAGGTGGGTTTCTGGCTGGCGGCTTTTTCGATAACGGGTATCCAGCTGGCGTTTCGGTTATTAAGCAGTGATTCTTCGTACTGCGCAAAATCGCCCCCGCTGAACTGGCTTTTGTGCATCTGGCTGGTCAGCTTAGTCAGGTCATGCGCTTTGTAGGCCGACAGAAACGCATTGAATTCCTGGCTGGCTTCATCGGGTTTGCGGGCCATATCGACCAGACCTTTCAGTTGCTCGTTCATCGGAATTTTGTCCAGCGCGGCCAGTTGGGTATCGAGGGATTCAAGTCCCAGCACTTCTTTTTTGTCTTTTTCTGCCATCTGCGCAAAGGTCATATCGTACGAAGCAGGCTGACAGTTGAGCAGACTCGGATACATCATCGACATCAGTCCAATGGGTTTCATGCGGGCCATGGGCGTCAGGTTCATCTTCAGGCGCTCCTTGAAATACGTTTCCAGAGTCGCGTAATCGTCAGCCGACAGATAATCGTTGATGCTCTTGCCATCGGGCAGCATCATGGCTTTCATCATGCCCTGCATCAGCGCAGGATCATCAAGATCAAGTTCAAGATATACCTGCTGAGACTCCCCCATTGCTTTTTTGATGGCGTCAGTAATGGTCAGGTCGGTAGGGCAAACGAGGTGAAACGTGCCGTACAGGTACGATGGTTGTTTCAGGCCGTTGCCCGACACTTCGTAGAGCAGCGCGTTGTCCTGAGCTTGGGCCGTGCTGAGCATCGTTCCGGCGGCAAGCAGTCCGGCAAGCAGTTGTTTTTTCATAGAGGTTATTTCGTCCAATAAACAGGAAAGGCGTTTACACAAAGGAAACGAAAATTAGCACGCCAATCTCCTAACCATGCATGGTTCGTTTCCCCTGTGTGCCTTCCTCGTTCCTTTGTATTGGAGCCCTTTAAAAAATAAAACTCGTGCTCAAAAACTCCGATTTGTGCTCACTGACAATGTCATTCAGAATGGCCTTGTTCTCCGCCGTGTCTTTGGTAGCTACTGCCGAACGGATAGAGAACGAGCGCAACGCGTCCTCCACCGAGAGTGTTCCTTCGGCAGAGTCTTTGCGGCCCGTGAACGGAAACGTATCTGGCCCCCGCTGGCACTGCGCGTTGATGTTGACCCGGCTCACGAGGTTGACGAGCGGATCGATGAGGTCGGCAATTTTGGTGGTATCGGTGCCAAAAATACTCGCCTGCATCCCGTGATCGTCGGTAATCAGGTAGTCGATAAATTCTTCCACGTCGTCATAGACGACCACCGGTACTACCGGCCCGAACTGCTCTTCGCGGTAGAGCCGCATCCCTTCTTTCACCGGATACATCACCGCTGGTTTAAAGATTGACGCCACCGTATCGCCACCGCCCTCGTTCATGATCGACGCGCCACCGGCTTTGGCATCGTTAATGATCTCGGTCAGGTACTGCGTTTTGTTTGGTTCGGGCAGGGGCGTAATTTTAGCGCCGTCGGTCCAGGGCATACCGGGTTTCAACTGACTTACCATCGGATTGAATTTCGTCAGAAACGCATCGACAATGGAGCGGTGCGCCCAGATGATCTTGATAGCCGTACACCGCTGCCCGTTGAACGAAAGCGAACCGAGCAGGCACTCACTCGCGGCTACATCGAGGTCGGCGTCGGGCAGGATGATGGCCGCGTTCTTGGCGTCGAGACTCATGATAGACCGCAGCCGGTTGAGTTTGGGGTGCTGCCGCTGTAACTCATCGGCTACTTTACTGGAGCCAATCAGCGTCAGTACGTTCACCTTTCCCGACTGCATAACGGGCGGTACCACGTTGGCCCCGCGTCCGTAGAGCGAATTAACCACGCCCTTCGGGAAGCTCGTACGGAAGGCTTCGAGCAGCGGATAATGCAGCAGTGAGCCGTGTTTGGGCGTCTTGAACAGGATGGTATTTCCCATCAGAATGGCCGGAATCAGCGTCGTGTAGGTTTCGTTGAGCGGGTAGTTGAACGGCCCCATGGACAGCACCACCCCGATAGGCGACCGCCGGATCTGCCCGATGATCCCTTCCTCAATCCGAAACCGCGACGAGTTACGATCCATATTCTTGAGCGTGTCGATCGTGTCGTAGATATACGAGATGGTTCGGTCAAATTCTTTGGTGGCATCGGCGAGGTTTTTACCGATTTCCCACATAATCAGGTTGATAACCCGTTCGCGCTGTTCCAGCATCTTACCCACAAAGGTTTCCATGCAGCCAATGCGCCCGGCTACCCCCATCTGCGGCCATTCGCCCCGGCCATTATCGTAGGCCTGTACGGCGGCATCGAGGGCCTCCATGGCCTGCTCAGGACCACACACCGGGAAGGAACCAACGAGCTGGCGTTGCAGCGTACCATCGGCGTCGGAAATACAAACGGGTGAATATACCTCGGCAACCGGGCCGGTCCATTGTTTCATTTCGCCATTCAGCAGGTATTCACGCTGGTGAATGGGTTCGATGCGAAACTGGTTGGGAATTTGGTTAGTGCTGGTGGGAAAAAGGGCAGCTAAGTCTGTTGGCGGGGCAATGGTCATAGTACTTCGTCCGGGTTTATAGTGGTTTTGCCTGTGAACGGTGGTAAACTTCACAATTCCTTCAACCAATGGCAACCCACTCTTACCCAAAGTATCACCAATCTGTTTCGGCAAAAACCAAAAAGCCCCTACAATACACTGAATAACAGATAATTATAGGGGCTTATTGTACCGGGTGCCGGACTCGAACCGGCATGTCCTTGCGAACAATGGTGTTTGAGACCATCGCGTCTACCGGTTCCGCCAACCCGGCAATTAGAACCGATTCGCCGTTACCGACGAAGCGTTTTGTCAAACGTGGTGCAAAAGTAGACGTTAATTATGAATTATGAATGATAAATGATGAATTAGACTGAAGTGAGGAGCCGGAGCAAGCCCAATTCATAAGTCTCTTACTCATATCGCAATGCCTCGATGGGATCGAGTTTAGAGGCCCGGACCGCCGGGTAGATACCAGCGAACAGGCCTACCGCTACGCAGACAACGATACCCAGCCCCATCCATACCCAGGGTACCACAAACGCGCCTTTCCCCTGACTCACAATTGTCGAAATCAGGTTGCCGATGCCCAGTCCAAGTATAATACCGCCCACCCCGCCCAGCACACAAATCACGATGGCTTCGATCAGGAACTGCTGCCGGATCCGGGCGGGTGTAGCCCCCAGCGACTTCCGGATGCCGATTTCCCGGGTGCGCTCGGTAACGGATACCAGCATGATGTTGAGCAGCGCGATAGACGCACCCAGCAGAGTAATAAACCCAATACCGAATCCACCAATGCGCAGGTAGCCCGTGATGTTAGCCGTTTCTTTGGCCAGTTCGTCAGCCCGTTCAATATCGAACGAGTCGGGCTGCCCCAGGGCATCGCGTCGGACGAGCCGCATGACACCCCGCGCTTCGCCAATGGCTTCATCCTGATCCGACACGCTCGGTACCGACGCCGTGACGTCAAAGGTCAGCTTGCGGCTACCAGCCAGTGCACGGGCGTTGTCGAGCGGAATCAGGACAATACGATCTTCGCCCCCCCCCGAAAAACCGCCTTTTTCGGCCAGGACACCCACAATCTTGTACTGGTTGCCCAGCACCCGGATGATTTTGCCGATGGGATCAATTTTTTTCTCGAAAAGTGTATTGGCCGTTTCGCTGCCAATGACGGCTACGTTCAGGGCGTATTGCAGGTCGTTGGGCGTCAGGTTACGGCCATTGTTGAGGGTAAAGCCTTTTACGGCCAGATACGCATCATCGCCCCCCACCACCTGCACGTTGGGATTGGTTTTCTTAGACTCAAACTGGGCCTGCGCGGCCCCGGCCACCATTGTCGAGACGGCAACGGTAGCACCGAGTTTGAACCGGCGTTTGAACTGTACCGCGTCGAAATAATCAATCGGTTTGTCCTGCTTTTGTACCCGACCGTCGCGCCGGAACTGATCCTGCCGCGCCACCATGCTGAATGTATTGGCCCCCAACCCGGCAAAACTGCTGTCGACCGAACTCTGAATACCGTCAATAGCCGTCAGAATACCCACCAGCGAAGTAATGCCAATGGCGATGATGAGCGAGGTCAGGATGGTACGGAGCTGATTGCCCGCAATGGACCGTAGCGCTTCGCGAATATTTTCGATGTAATTCATTTGTGTCAATGAGCGAATTGCGAATGAGTGACGGTCCGACGTCTCGGTGAGTGAATATTGCTGTCGCAGGCAGACTGACGCCAGAGGTTATTCACTCACCGAGATGTCGGACCGTCACTCATTCGCTCATTCACAATTAAATCTTGCACAATTCTTGCAGCGTATGCGTTACTACAAAACTAAGGCGAACCTTCTTTCCGGCGAAACCAATGAAACGGCTGCTGTTACCGCTTATCCTTATTCTGACACTCACGAGCCGCGTTTGGGCCTCACGCATCCTGATCCCGATGGATGACGGTCAGCGTAACCACCTCAAAGCCTATGGTATTGCCTTCTGGGTTCTGAAAACCCACGATACCGAAATTGACTGGCTGCTCAACTACCGGGGCGGGGCATTTATGATGCCCCAAAGCCAGGCGTTCATTAACGAAATGGTAATCCGGGGCGTTAGCTATGAGGTTATCTCCGACGCACAGGCGGGGCAGATTCTGGCTGAAGTAGCCGCCCCCGACGCCAACATGGATGCGGTGAAACTACAGAAGCCCCCCAAAGTAGCTGTGTATTCGCCCAAGACCAAGCAACCCTGGGATGACGCCGTAACGATGGTGATGACCTACGCTGAAATTCCGTACGACGTTGTGTTCGATCAGGAGGTTATGGACGGTAAACTACCCGAATACGACTGGTTGCACCTGCACCACGAAGACTTTACGGGGCAGTTTGGTAAGTTTTTCCACTTCAAAGACCAGCCCTGGTACATCGATCAGAAAAACGAGGCCGAAGCCATTACCCGCAAGTACGGCTTCACCAAAGTACCGCAGCTGAAACTGGCCGTATCGCAGAAAATTCGCGATTTCGTCCTAGGCGGGGGCTATCTTTTTGCCATGTGCAACGCCACCGATACGTTCGACATTGCCCTTGCTTCCCACGGTACTGATATTGTCGATACATTTTACGATGGTGACCCCGCCGACGCCAATGCCAGCAACAAACTGGATTACAGTCAGACGTTTGCCTTCAAAGGCTTTCAGGTCATCACCAACCCGTATATCATCGAGTTTTCAAGCATTGATAATCAGCCCGAGGAGCGCGGCCTGGCCGAGCACAATGATTATTTTTCGCTCTTTCAGTTCTCGGCCAAATATGATCCCATTCCCACGATGCTGACGCAGAATCACCTGAGCGTTATTAAAGGGTTCATGGGCCAAACCACGGCGTTCAAGAAAGCATACATCAAGCCTGAAGTGGTTATTCTGGCCGAAAACCGGGCGGCTGGCGAAGCACGCTACATCCACAGTCCTCACGGGCGCGGCTTTTTCACGTTTTACGGCGGCCACGACCCCGAAGACTACCGCCACGAAATCGGTGAGGAACCCACCGACCTCAACCTGCACCCCAACTCCGCCGGGTATCGCCTAATTCTTAACAATATACTTTTCCCGGCGGCCAAGAAAAAGAAGCAGAAAACGTAACCGTGTATTTCCATTCATGAACGGCTACCCCGCCTGCCGGGCGGGATACCTATAGGCGCAGCGCCGACATGCCGTTTCGCTGGTAGCGGCATTCACTGGAACTTTGGCGGGTGAGCCTGTCATGCAGCGGGCAATCAGGGCATGCGCATCAAAACCACGACCGGCAAACGAATTCTAATCGGCACGCAGCGGCCCGATGAACTCCGGGCGTTTTTACAGCAATTAGCCGTGCTACCAGCCTGACATACTCCTCCAGAATTACTCCCGAATTACCGGGTATCTTTGTAATCTATCAGATTACTTCGTTCGATGAGATTACCCGCTGCCCATTTCTTTTTACTTCTATTTTCGACGCTGACCGTTCAGGCTCAGGTAAGTACCGTAACCCTGTCGGGAACGGTCAGGAATGCCAGGGCGCTACTGCCGTTCGTGAACGTGACCCTGCTGACGGTCAAAGACAGTGCTTTTGTGACCGGGGCCATCACCAGCGAAGAGGGGCTGTTTGCTGTGCCGGGCGTCAAAGCGGGCAATTACCTTTTGAAAATCAGCTACATCGGCTACCAACCCCAAACGCAGCCTGTGCTGGTGGGGCAGATGAGTGAATTCCTGAACCTCGGCACCATCGAACTGACTGAAGCGGTGGCGCAACTGGGCGAGGTTACCGTTACGGCGCAGGCCGACGCAGTGGCCGCTGCCATGGACAAGAAAACGTTTATCGCTGGCCGACAATATCAGTCAGGCGGGCGGGTCGGCCCTCGATGCCATGCGTAACCTGCCGGGCATTACGGTCGATAACGACGGGCAGGTGCAACTGCGGGGTAGCAAACAGGTTATGGTCATGATTGACGGAAAACAAACGGCCCTGACGGGTTTCGGCGGGCAGTCGGGCTTGGCCAACCTGCCGGCGTCGGCCATCGACAAGATCGAAATCATCAACAACCCGTCGGCCAAGTTCGACGCCAACGGCAACGCCGGCATCATTAACATCCTCTATAAAAAAGAAAAAAAAGAAGGGTTCAACGGTAAGGTTGGACTATCGGCGGGCGTGGGTGCGCTGTGGGTGAAGCAGCCCAACTACCCCGGCATCCGACCGCAATACCAGAACACGCCCAAGATCAACCCATCGCTCTCGCTGAATTACCGCAAAAATAAAGTCAACCTGTTTTTTCAGGGCGACAACCTGTATACCCAGACACTCAACAAGAACGAGTTTGCCGACCGCTTTTATGACACCGGCCAGGTAATCCGCCAACAAACCAAGCGCAACCGAAACACAAACATCATTACGGGCAAAACCGGCCTTGACTGGTACGCCAGCGACCGCAACACGTTCTCATTTTCGGGTCTGTTCAGCAGCGAAAAGATCATTGACCGGGGCGACGAACCGTTTTTCAACGCCAGCCTTTCTGAGCGGCTGCGGCTCTGGCAGTTTCTGGAAGACGAACTCAAAACAACCGTAACGGCGTCGGGTACGTGGCAGCATAAATACAAACAGCCGGGGCGGTTGCTGAACGTGGGCCTGAACTACACCTTTCACCGCGAAGACGAGAAATACTTTTTCACCAACATCCTGCCCACCTTCACGGGTCTGGATTCGTTCAAGCTCTTGTCCGACGAACACGTGGGCGACCTGACCGTCGATTATACCCAGCCCACGCGCTACGGACGTTTTGAAGCCGGGGCTAAACTGCGTCGGCGCATTATTCCCACCAATATGCAGTTTTTCCCGGGGCTGAACTCCCCGCTGGATATCAACGCGGGTGGGCGGGCTACCTATAATGAGGTGATTCCGGCCCTGTACGGCACGTATCTGGTTGAGACCAAAAGGCTGGAAGTAGAAGCCGGTTTGCGCGTTGAGTACGTTGATCTGCGCTACGAAGTTGACCCTAACCACAACACCTATAAAAGCAACGGCTACCAGTACGCGCAACCCTTTCCGAACCTGCGGCTGGCCTATAAACTGAACGACAACAACCGGCTGTCCTTCTTCTACAACCGGCGGGTAGACCGGCCCAACGAGGTCGATATTCGTATTTTCCCGAAGTACGACGATGCCGAGATTATTAAAGTTGGCAACCCAGCGCTGCGTCCGCAGTTCACGAGTTCGTTCGAGCTGGGCTACAAGTCGGGCTGGGATGCGGGCTACTTGTACTCGGCGCTGTACCACAAGGAAATGGAAGGCACCATTACCCGCATTGGCAGCATTGTGCCGGGCAGTACGCTGATTTATAACATTTTCCAGAATGCCGGCCGCAGCCGCAATACCGGTGTGGAGGTGGTCTTGTCGCAAAACCTGGCCAAGTGGGGCACGCTGAACCTGAACCTGAACGGCTACCAGACCACCATCGACGCGTTTTCGGTGGTAAACCTCTACCCGGTGCGAAACGTATTTTCGGCCGCGAGGCAGCAATTGCTGTCGGGCAATGTGAAACTGAACGGTTTGTTCCGGCTGCCCAAAGGCCTTGACGCGCAGGTTACGGCTCTGTATCTGGCGCCCGATCTGGTGCCACAGGGCCGGATTGACTCGCGCTTCTCCATTGATCTGGGTTTGAAAATGCCGGTACAGGCGGGCCGGGGCGAGGTATTTCTGAACGCTACGGACGTGGCCAACACCCTGCGTATTCGCCGGACGGTTCAGGGCGATGGCTTTAGCTACGTGAGTACCGACTATTACGAGACCCAGGTGATCCGGGTGGGCTACAATCGCAAATTTTAACGGGCCAAGTAGCTGGAGAGCTGTAGTCAGTTTAGTACGAGAACCAGTCGGCAACGGTCAGGCTGGGGCTCTGGCTTTCCAGCCGACGTTCCAGATCGTCGGGGAGTTTAGCGAAAAAGTCGATGCCCGTAAGCCGCTCAATCTGATCAACGGGTACTACAAACTGGCGCAGCGCCTTGTCAGACGGCTCGTTGTTGAGCAGGAAACCAATCATACGGATGTCGGGTGCGTTGCAGTACAAAATTACCTTATAGAACTGCTGCGGCACGCTTACTTCGGTGGTTTTACCGATGGTAGGCAACCCCCGTTTCAGCACCGCGCCCGTTACCAGGTACAGCCCTTTGTCACGCACGGCCCATTTACGAACCAGTTCTTCGAGCTCCTTCCAGACGCCCCGGTTAAACTGCGGAGTCTGCGGGCTGATATTGCTCATATAGAACGACTCGCGCATCATCCGTTGCGAAAACTTGAAATCGCCCGCGGGTGCCAGGTGCCCCCGGTCGTACCCGGAGCGGGTGTAGTCCGATGGCAGGGCCGTGCCGTTGCGCACCAGCGGGTCAGGTTTAAACTGCTCTCGGTCGCGGTTGGCGTCGCCCGTGGTTTCATACGCCAGCAGCGGGTAGGCTACCCAGTCGGCTACTTTATATTCATCGCGGTAGCGCAGGGTGTACCCCTCGTGCTCAATGATATTGTCGTTGCTGGTGAAGGCGGGCAGCACAAAGTTGGGCTGCTTCTCAAAATCAAACCGTTTGTTGCCCGTAACGGTCCCGCCCGCCGACCCATCGCGGCTGTCGGCACTGGCTTGCTCACCGCTCCCCCGGCTGTCCGAAGCCGTGCCGGAACGATCGTCGGAGGCTTCGTCTTCGGCCTGCGACGGTTCCGGGGCTTTATACGGATTTTCACCGGCTTCGTCAGGCCGGGACGAGCGCAGCCCCAGGGCCGACCGAACATCGTTCCAGAACGCCACCACGGGCTGAGTCCGGCCTCCGTAATGCAGGAACAGACCGATCAGGAAAAACACGAACAGCAGCAGCAGCGTGTTGTTAGGAAACCGAAACCCCCGGCGGGCGTACTTTTTCATGCAATTGTTTGTTCAGGATTTGATGTTCAAAGGTAGTGCCACCTGACTGACAACCGTTAGGCTACCCTATTGAACGTTACACGTTGATTTTTGACTGTTGAACCTTGACCAGTAAAAGACCTTTGGATATTGTTGTCATTGGCGGAGGAGCCGCCGGCTTTTTCGGGGCCATTACGGCCGCCGAAACCTGTCCTGATGCCCGCGTAACGATTCTCGAAAAGAACCGCACCGTGCTCAACAAAGTGCGCATATCGGGCGGGGGCCGCTGCAACGTTACCCACGCCTGCTTCGATAACCGGAAGCTCGTAAAGCACTACCCCCGGGGCGAGAAACCGCTGCGCCCCCTGCTCGATCAGTTCGATGCGTCGGCCACGGTGCGCTGGTTTGAAAGCCGGGGCGTTCCGCTCAAAACCGAAGCCGACGGGCGCATGTTTCCGCAGTCCAACACCTCCGAAACCATCATCAACTGTCTGCTCGATACCGCCCGTAAACTGGGCGTTACCATACAGACAAGCTGCGGAGTTGATACGCTGACGAAAACCGAAGCGGGCTGGCAACTAACCCTCCTCACCGGCGAAACCCGGCTGGCCGACCGTGTTCTGGTGGCTACCGGGGGGTACCCACAGATAAGCTCGTATGGCTGGCTGCCCCAGCAGGCCGAGCCGGTGCACACGCCCGTGCCTTCTCTGTTTACGCTGAACGTGCCGGATAGCTTTCTGCTGCCCCTAGCGGGGGTGGCCGTACCCGACGCTAAAGTCTTTGTGGTTGGCACCAAACAGGAGCAGCGTGGGCCCGTTTTACTCACGCACTGGGGCTTCAGCGGACCGGCCATTCTCCGGCTGTCGGCCTGGGCCGCCCGCGAGCTGGCCGGGCGCGATTACCGCTTTCTGCTTCGCATCAACTGGCTACCCGACCTGAACGACAACACCCTGCGGGCCGCCTTGCAGGATGTACGGCAGCAGCACGCCCGCAAGCTGGTGGCATCGCAAAACCCATTTGGCCTGCCCGCCCGGCTGTGGCAGGCCCTAGCCACCGAGGCTGGTATTGGGCCGGAACAGCGCTGGGCCGACTTACCGGGTAAACTCAGTAACCGGCTGGCCGAACGACTGACCAACAGCCAGTTTCAGGTGGCGGGTAAAAGCACGTTCAAGGATGAATTTGTGACCTGCGGAGGAATTTGTCTCGACGCGCTGAATCCGAAAACGCTCGAAAGCACTACCCAGCCGGGCCTGTTCTTTGCGGGTGAGGTCTTGAACGTCGATGGCATTACCGGCGGCTTCAACTTCCAGAGCGCCTGGACTACCGGCTACGTGGCGGGGCAGGCCGTAGGCCGGACGCTCCTGCCCGACCCGCCCTATTCAAAGTAGTACCCGAAAATAATACCCATTTCGTCCTCGCTGGTCAGGCCAAAACCAATGGCCTTGTTCGTCGTGTTGTTGTACGTAATTTCGGACGTGAGCCCCTCCCCCGCTTTCAGGTCAATGGGGGTTTTGAACGTAACAATATCCGGGTGTTCCCAGTCGGTGGAGGTGTAAACGATTTCGCCGTTGCGGCTGCCGCCTTTGATTTTGATGACGAACTTCTCGCCAGTCTTGTGCATGTGCGAGGTCAGGGTCAGGATTTTGCGCGCTTTGTTCACCAGAAAATCCTTACTGAGCGTGACGCGGCTGTTGGCGGGAATAGTTAGGTTGTTGTTACCCAGATCGAGCGTCTGCACCACCTGCGTCACCCGCGCTTTGGGAACGGTATACAGGTTAAACTGGGCTTCACCCTTCATCGCACCATCGGTTCGGTTCACGTAGTGCGAATTCAGATCGAGCGAGGCCCCGGCGGGCAGCAGCAGCGCCATCCCCTCGGGAAACGTGTAATCCTGATACGGCGCCTGTGAACCGGCAAAATAAACGTGGTTCGACATGGTCAGGGCGGTGGCGAAGTTCAGCGAGTTATCGGGATTGCGCAGGTCACGGATGTCGTTCAGCCCGGGCAGTATTGTTTTGCTCCGAAAATCATACGCCACAAAATGGTGACTGCCGCTCCGCATCTTGATTTCATACCGGTTCACGTACATGTCCTCCGTGTTGCCAATGGCCTTGCGGGTGAACAGCTCCCGCTCAAATTTCGGCTGAACATCAAACAGCGGCACACTCATCTGAACGCCTGTGCCGGGAGCGGGTACGGTGAGTGGCTCATAAACGGCAACAGTCGTGGTTTTATCATCCAGCAATTTAGCATCTGCTACACTACCCGTCTGCGGAGCACCCGCTTCGATCCAGCGACGAACAAATTCGATCTGGCCGTTGGGTAGCTGCGCGGTGCCCAATGGCATCGGGTTGCCGTATTGTTTGTTGCTGTGGTGACTGGCGTCGGTGTACAGTTTATGGTACAGCAGACTCTCCAGCGACGAAAACGCTTTTACGCGCTTCAGCCCATCGGTTTTAGCCAGACTGTTCTTAGGATCGACGCCCACCAGATTCTGGTAGGACTGCCCGGGTGTCAGCACCAGCCCGTGCTGCGCAAAAGACGGGTCCCGGTCCGACGCGTGGCAGCCCGATGTGGCGCAGGAAGGCGTCAGAATTTTCTGCTGCACCAGCTCAAACGATGACAGCTGGCCGGGCGATGGGGCCGTATCGTCGGTAGCCGTTTTCTGGCAGGCGGTCAGGTTCAGCAGGGCAAGGGCCGTACCCATACTCAGGGTCAGGCGGGCATGGAACAGTGCGTTCATCAGCGGCTGGTATTGCGTTGTTTATTCCACAAAGAAACGCATAGATTTCCTAAGAATAATACGCCCTCATCCCACTGATTTTCAGGCCCGTTCTTCCCACACTCGGGCCACGTTCACAATCACTGCCACGGCGTGTTGCATATCCTGCACCGATACCCACTCCTGCCGGGAATGAAAGGCGTGTTCGCCTGCAAAAATATTTGGGCAGGGCAGCCCCATGAATGACAGCCGCGAGCCGTCTGTACCGCCCCGGATACTCCGCCGACGCGCCGACAGGCCCGCCCGCCGGATGGCTTCAAGTGCGTTTTCGACCACGGTAGGGTGCTGGTCCAGCACATCCTTCATGTTGCGGTACTGCTGCTTTACCACGAAATCAGCTTTTGAGCCGGGGTAGTGCGTCAATACGTCGGTAAGCTGATTTTGCAGGTCTGTTTCTTTTTCCTGTAACCCGGCTTCGGTAAAGTCACGAATGATAAACTCCAGCACGGCCCGGTCCTGGTTGCCTTCCAGCCGGGTTGGGTGCACAAATCCTTCTTTTTCCTCGGTGGTTTCGGGCGAGAGGGCTTCTTTGGGCAACGCAGCCAGCAGATCGGCGGCAATTTTCAGCGCATTTTCGAGCTTCCCCTTTGCAAAGCCGGGGTGCGTACTGACGCCCTGAATGGTAATGTTGACGGCATCGGCAGAGAACGTCTCATCTTCCAGCGTTCCCAGAGATTCCCCGTCAATGGTATAGCCAAAATCGGCGCCCAGCTTCTGAATATCCACTTTCTCGGTGCCGCGCCCTACTTCCTCGTCGGGCGTGAACAGCAGCCGGATTTTACCGTGCTTCACGTCCGGGTGTTCCATCAGGTACTGGGCGGCATCCATAATCTCGGCCAGTCCGGCTTTGTTGTCGGCACCCAGCAGGGTGGTCCCGCTGGCGGTAATGATGTCATTCCCCCGCTGGTGATGCAGGTCGGGATGGTCGGCCACGCGGATGATCTGGGGCTCGGCGCCCGCCGGATACTCGGGAAGCACAATATCAGTGCCGTCGTAGTTCTTATGAATGAGCGGTTTCACACCGGCACCCGTGACATCGGGCGAGGTATCGACGTGCGAGCAGAAGCAGATGACCGGTACGCTGGCCTTTTCGGTATTGGCCGGTATGGTGGCATAGACGTAGCCCCACTCGTCCATCTCGGCGTCGGTAATGCCAATATCGTGCAACTCCTGCACCAGCATCCGGCTCAGGTCTTTCTGCTTTTCGGTGCTTGGATTCGTGGCCGACTGCGGGTCTGACTGCGTATCGATCTGGACATAGCGCAGAAACCGGTCTACTACGGCCGGTTGCTCCGGCTCCGGCGTAACGGGTTCGGGGGTTGATGTCTCGTTAGTGGGGTCGGCAAATAAGTTGAATTGCATCGGGATAAAGGAGTTTTAGGGTCACTGACACTGCTTTGTTCGTTCCTGTGCGGCCTGAGCATCGCCCAGGCTTGCCCCCCGTTGCCAGGCGGTACAGGCGGCCTGTTGGTTGCCCGCGGCCTGCTCGGCCAGACCCACGTAATAATAAAGGTCATCGACCGATGGGTCTAACCGTTCGGCCTCTCGGAGGGCAGTCAGGGCGGGCTTCGCCTGTTTTTCGCGGAGCAGATAAATGCCCAGCGTCCGGTGTGCCCAGGCATTCTGGTCGTCGAGCCGCAGCGATTCCTGCACCAGCGGCAAAGCCTCGGCCCGGCGGTCGAGCATCACCAGCAGGTACGCTTTGTTGTTGAGGTAGTACGGCTGGTTAGGCTGGATGGCCAGCGCCCGCTCCACAAAGGGCAGCGCGTCGGCAAATTTACGCTGACGGGCCAGCAGCAGACTTTGGTTGTTCAGAGCCGCGTCCTGTTTAGGATTCAGTTTCAGGGCCAGATGAATATCGGCTTCGGCCAGGCCGTACTGTTTCTGGTTGAAATACAGGGCACCCCGGTTCGTGAGGGCTTCAGCATTGTCGGGGTCGAGCCGCACGGCCTTATCGTAGGCGGCCTGGGCGGGCGCGGGCTGGCTGAGCCGCACGTAGGCGTCGCCGAGCCGAACCTGGTAGGCCGACGAATCGCGGTAGGTTTTTTCGATGCGCTGCAAATCGGCCAGGCCAGCGGCAGCGTCGCCGGTTTCGAGCCGGATTTCGGCCCTGTTCAGGTAGGCCGCTTCAAAGTCAGGGTCGAGTTCAATGGCTTTGTTATAATCGGCAAGGGCGTTTTCCCGATCGTCGTTGCGGAAGTAAGCCAGGCCCCGGTTGTTGTAGGCGTCGGCAAAATCAGCTTTCTTACCGATGGCTTCGGTATAGTACCGGATGGCTTCGCGGTACTCGCGCTTCTGCAACTGCCCGTTGCCCTTCAAAAAAAACTGGGCCGCTTCGTCATTGCTTTGCTGTGAACAGGAGACCGTTAGCAGTAACCAGTTAGCAGTTAGCAGTAGAAAAGCTACCGCCCGAATCAAACCGTCGAGTTTCTAAAAGTACTGAGCTACTATTTTTGTCTTCTATCCACACTGGTAACTGATAACTGTTCCACTGATAACTGAAAATATGCGTTTCGTTCAGGATGTTCCCCATGCGCAGTTCAAAATCGGGCTGTTTGCCTGGAACAGTAAATACATCATTAAGATTGAGGCCGGTCCCTACGAGCAAACGTATAAAGTGAGCGAACTGGACCTGCTCAACCCCGATGCCGTACCCGCGCTGCTCGATGCCGAGTTTCTGAGCCGTGTAGCCCGGCGCTTCGCCGATATGGATGCCGACTGGCAGGCCACCGGCGACCGTAACGACGTATTCTAAGGAACAAGCTGCACCACCAGGTTCTGTAGTTTAATGTCGGTTTCGCCCGCAATGAAGCCAATGCCGTTGCCTTTGAACGGTTTAAATTCGTAGGGGCTACCGGCAATCTCCTGGCCGTTCACAAAGAAAAAGAGTTTGTCAGCCTGTTTTGTTACGGTCAGTTTGTTGCGGTCAGGGTTGATGGGTACACCGGCGGGCATTCGTTTTCCCGACATGTATTCCGCCTGCGATAGCCCCATGGTCAGCGACCGTACGACAACCTGTTGTTGATCGGCGAGGGCGAACTGAACCAGGTTATCCACGTTCTGTACGCCCAGCAGCAGCCCACCCTGTGGCGCCTGCCCCGGTGCCGTGGTCATCTCGACCGAAATAGTGAACGACTGCGCGGTGTTTAGATTCAGTGAAGCGGGCAAATTCACGTAGCACCGGCCCGACTCCTGAGCCGCACTCGGTAACCGCCGGATGTAGTAGCTGCCGTCGGCAATCTCGAACTCGTAGCCTTTCCGTTTACCCGTGAGCCAGCCGTGTTGGTTGCGGGTGAATGCATCCACAAATGATCTTTCGCGGGGGCGTGATGCCCCCCCCGCCGGGGCCGATGGCTTAGCCGTTACCGGTGTTGGCACCCCCGCATCGGGTGCGGCTGGTTTTGGCGTACCGGCATCTTTTGGAGGTTCAGCCGCCATCAGTTGTTCATTATTTATGGTCGGTTGTGGCTGAACCGGCGCACGAACAACCCCACTGGCAGGCGCAGACACAGTCTGGGTTGTACCAACGGAAACGGGCGCATCGAGGGTGACGCTGAGTTTCTGGAACGAAGTCCATTCGCCGGTGGTGATAATGCCAATGCCGTTGCCGCCCAGCATTTTGAACGGATACGGGCTGGTGCGTATCTCCTCCTCATTGACGTAAAAATGCAGGAAGTCGCGTTTCCGGCGGATAATCAACTGATTGCGGTTGTTGTTCACCACCACGTTTGGATTAAAATAATCGCCCGGCATGTAGTCGCTGAAGGTACGTCCGTTGTCCAGCCGCCGAATAGACACCTTCCCCGTGTTGTCCAGCTGGAAGGCGGTAAAGGTCAGTGAATCGCTCACCCCAAAGGTAATCCCTCCCACCGGCGGGCGGCCCGATTCGCTCACTACGTCGGCTTTAATGGTAAAGTAATCGGCCAGGTTGAGGTTAATCTGCGCAGGCAGCGGCACAAAGCTGAACGCCACCTGTTTCGTATCAGGGCTGCGCTTCCGAACGTTGTACACGCCCGTGCCAATCTGGTATTGGTAGTTGCCGATGCTACCCGCCTGCCAGCCATTACGGTTCGTTACAAAATCGCCCGTGAACGCGGGTCGGTAGCCATCGGCGGGCGCTGGAGCCGCCGGGCGGGTGCCTGACCGGCGGGGAGCAGGCGGGGCCGGGCGGGCGGTGGCCTGCAGCGTAACGGTGGTCCAGGCACTGGCGGCCGAATACGTGACGGTTTTGGCCCGCCGGTTTTGCGCCATACCCGCTTGCCAGATCAGCAGCGCGATGAACAGAAATCCAAAGATACGCATAGCAAAATGAGTTAGAATGAATAGCGAATTACCGCCGTAAACTGCCCCGCCTGCCTGCCGGGCCGTACCGATACAGGAGAGATTCGGCGGGCTTCGCGGTCGAGCTGCCGGTTGCGCAGTCCCCTTATAGTTGTCAGCACCACATCGGTCAGGACAATGACCGCGGCCCCCCGCGTGGCCAGGTAATAGCGTTGGTGGTGCTGATTGGCCGTCTCATAGAAAGGGGCACCGGCGGCAGCGTTTTTCTGCCGCTCATACCCGGCATAGTCTTCCTGCGCCTGCTGCCGTTCCAGCAACCCATAGGCCAGCAAACTATAGGCAGCTGCCGTAGCCAGGGGCCGAAAGCCCACGCGGGGACGGGGCCGCTGCACAAAAATATTGCCGATGCCGGGTGCCACTACGCTCAGCAACGCCCAGGCCGGGCCATCGTAACGCCGACGAACCACCCGGTTTGTATCGGGGGTAACGGCCACCGGCGGAGTATCGACAGCGGGGGGGCGGCTGGGTTGGGGCGGCTGCGTTACGGAAGGCTGCGTTGGTACGTCATTCGGCACCAGGGGCCCACCCGACCGAACGCGGACAATGACCTGAATGGGTTCGTTGAGGGCGTAGCCGTTGCCCAGTGCGTTCCAGACAATGCGCCGGTTTGATCCTGCCGTAATGCGCGTACCTACCTCGCCACGTATAAATTCGGGCCGCACATACAGCGCTCCCCGCAGGCGGCTCCGTACCTCAAAAAACAGCGAATCGCCGGGACGGGTGGTCAGCAGATCATACAGAATTTCGACCTCAGCCGAGTCTAGCACCCGGACCCGGACATTGGCGATCCGTTCCTGCGCCCGGCTTTGACCGGTAATGAACAAGGTGATGATCAGAAGGAGAAGAAAACGCATAGTGAGAGAGGTGAGTAGCGGTTGCTCTGGGGCAAGCCGGTTTACTTCGAGAGGGTGATCTGCCGGGTGGCAGTAAATTTATCATCGCATCCGTTCACCAGCACGAGCGTAACGGTATAGGTGCCCGCCTGAGCATAATTATACGTTACCCGCGGGCCAACCCGGTTCACGCCCTTGCTGTCGCCGGGGTCCCAGCCCACCACCGTGATATCGCCCTGGGGTTTGTCCAGAAAAAACGTCACATCCAGCCGGTCAGACGCAACGCCAATGCCGGCACTGGGCGATGTGCAGACAGGAAATGTCTTTTTCTCGAGACTGAATGGCTCGCAGCCCAGCAGGCCCAGCAGGAGAAAACAGGCCAGAAAACGGTATCCCATAGAAGACGGTAAGTAAAGGCAAATGCCGGTAAAGTCTGCAATATCCGGGGTTTTGCGTAAATTTAAACAGTGACCCGGCAACTTGCCCGGCTCCCGACTGATTTGCTGATTCCAATGCTCACGACCTCTGCCCCAACCGCCCCCGTAACCCACCTGCCCGCCCGTTTCGACGTGCGCCAGACCGTTGACCAGCTTAACCTGATTGGCCTGACCATCGAGCGAAATGGCACCCTGAGTTACGCCAACCCGTACACCTACCGCGTAACCGCCTGGCAACCCGACGAGGTAGTCGGCAAAAATTTCTTCGATCTCTTTATTCCCGCTGCCGACCGCGCCCGGCTCGAACTCGATTTTGAAGAGGCCCTGCTGAAAGGAGGCTTTCCCGAACAAAAGGAAATTACGCTGCTGACCCGCTCCGGAGCCCTCCGTAATGTCTTGCTTAACTCATTCATTGCCAATGATGCCGATCAGAACTCTGCTGATGATCGGGATAAGGCAATTACCTCGTTTACACTCATTGGTGAGGACGTGACCAACAAACGGCGGGTGGCCTCGGCCCTCTCCAGCACCAGTGCCCAGTTGCAGGACCTCGTCGATAATACCTCCGACCTGATTCAGCTCCTCACGCTGGACGGTAAATTCATTTTCGTAAACCGGGCCTGGCGCGAAATCCTGGGCTACAGCTCTGACGAAATTGCCGCTCTCAACCTGCGCGATGTTCTCCACCCCGACTACGTCAGCAGTACGCTGGCCCTGCTCAGACGCATTCAGCAGGGCGAGAGTCTGCCCTACGTCGAAACCGTTTTTCGGAGTAAAGCCGGCAAAACCCTGTTTCTGTCCGGTAGCATCAACTGCCGCTTCGACCGGGGGCAACCCGTATCGTTCCGCTGTATTCTGCACGATACCACCGGCAAAATCCGGGCCGAAAAGTCACAGAAGCTTTATTACAGCATTGCCAACTGGACTATCAACACGCCCAACCTGGACGATCTGTACCAGAAAATTCATGCCGAACTGGGTCACATCATCGACGCCCGCAACTTCTTTATTGCCCTCTACGACCCCAGCAAGCGGTACCTCTCGTTTCCGTATTACGTGGATGAATACTTTGGCGGTTCCATGCGGTTTACCAAGCGTAAACTGGGCAATGGCATTACTGAATACGCCATAAAGGCCGATAAGCCCTTGTTTTTGTATGAACAGGATATCCGCCAGCTGGCCCGGCAGTACCAGATCGACCTCTACGGGCAGCTACAGCCCGCGGTTATGCTGACCGCCCCGCTCCGGGTTGGCGACGAGATTACGGGTATCATCGGTGTTAAATCGTACCACAACGCCCAGACCTATGGCCCGCGTGATCTGGAGCTGCTCGAATTTATTTCGGGGCAGGTGGCCCTGGCCATTGCCCGCAAGCAGTCTGAAGCGGCCCTGGATAAACAGAACGCCCGGCTCAACGCCATGTTCGACAGTGGCACGTACCTGATCTGGTCCATAAACCGGGCGTTGCAGCTTACCTCATACAACAAAAATTACGCTCAGTTAATGGAGCGAAACCTGGGGTATGTCCCCCCCCTCACCGGCAGTATACCCAATCTCGGCTGGCGTATGATCAGCCCCGAAAACCGGATCCTCATCGAAGACCGGTACCGGCAGGCGTTTAAGGGGCAGCCCCAGAACTTTGAACTCCGCATTGACGACAAACGCAACCCCGACACCGAAACCTGGCTCGACTTTCAGATCAACCCCATCCTGCTCTCCGGCGGGGTGATTGACGAAGTGTCGGGCATTGCGCGGGACATTACCAACCGAAAACGCGCCGAAATTGCTACCCGCCAAAGCGAAGAGAAATTCCGGGGTATCTTTGAAAACCTCCAGGATATCTATGTCCGAGTTGACAGCCAGGGCAAAATCACCATGGTCAGCCCGTCGGTGTTCAAACGGATGGGCTACACGCCGGACGAGGTACTGGGGCAGGACGCTATCCAGTACTTCGTGGACAAGCGCGTTATTCGGCGGGCGCTGGTGAAACTGAACCAGAACCGCAGCCTGCGCAATTTTGAAGTCAGCCTGCGCCGGAAAGACGGTTCTGAGCGGCAGTTCATGTTTAATATGCTGCTGCTCAACGACGAATCCGACAGCGGATCGGTCGCAGCAGTCCTGGCCCGCGACATTACTGAACTGAAACGACAGGCCGCTGAACTGGTAAAAGCCAAAGATGAAGCCGAACGCTCGCTAAAGGTAAAAGAGCAGTTTCTGGCTAATATGAGCCACGAAATCCGTACCCCGATGAACGGCGTTATCGGCATGATTGACCTGCTCATTGACACGCCCCTGGATGACGAACAGCGGGATTACGTCAGAACGGTAAAACGCTCGTCGGAAACGCTGCTCAACATTCTCAACGACATTCTGGACCTGTCCAAGATTGAAGCGGGCAAGATGGAACTGCGCGAAGCCCCCATTGAGTTTGCCGAGATTTTTGAGAAACTCATCGCGCTGTTCGGGCAGCAGGCCAACTCCAAAAACAATACTCTCACCTGCCATATCGACCCGGCCCTGCCCAAATTTGTCATTGCCGACCAGACTCGCCTGCTACAGGTGCTGTCTAACCTGACCTCCAACGCCATTAAATTTACCGAAAACGGAGCCGTACGCATAGAGGCCTTGCTGGTTAGTAAGCGCGGTAAGTTCAACCGAATCCGGGTAGGTGTTACGGACTCGGGCATTGGCATCTCGGCAGAAAATATCAAACTACTCTTCAACTCGTTCAGTCAGGTCGATACGTCGTCGCGCAAGTCGTTTGGTGGAACCGGGCTGGGGCTGGCCATCTCGAAAGAAATTACCGCTCTGATGAAGGGCGAGGTGGGCGTTGACTCAACCGAGGGCCAGGGCAGTACCTTCTGGTTCACCATCGAGCTCAAAGAAACGGCTATTGCCCCCATCCAGCAGGCAACCGAAGTCGCCGAAATATCGCTGGCCAATTTCTTCTCTGCCTATCACCCGCAGGTGCTGCTTGTTGACGACAACGCCGTGAATCGTAAGGTAGCGTCGGAAATCATGCGCAAAGCGGGCTGCGTAGTAACCACCGCCGACAGTGGCCCGGCGGCTATTGCCCTGGTACGCGAAAAGCCCGGCTTCGACGTAATTTTTATGGATATTCAGATGCCCGACATGGACGGCGTGGAGACGACCCGGCACCTGCGCAATGAATTCGGCCAACAGCTACCCATCATTGTGGCCATGACCGCCTATTCCATGCGCGAAGATCGCGAACGATTTATCTCTCAGGGACTTGACGATTACATTGCCAAACCCATCCGCGCCCAGAGCCTGATTGCCAAAGTAAAAGAACTGGTCGATGCCCGGCAGCGAGCCCTGAACAATGACCCCCAAACCGGAACCAGAACACAGTCGGCGGTTGCGCCCCGCCCCGGGGTAGTGGCCAACCCGGCACTACCCATACTTGACGAGGCCATTGTGGGGCAGCTGCGCAATATTGGCGGGCAGGAGCTCGTGGATAGCATCATGGAAGAATTCGTAACCGAGGCTACTGATCTGGTGAAAGGTAGCCTGGATGCCTACGCCCTGGGCGATATTCCAACTGTGAAAAGCCATTTACACACCCTTAAAGGCAGCGCGGGCACCATCGGCGTAGCCCGCGTGGCCGACATTGCCAGCACCGCCGAGGGCAAACTGAAGCGAAACGATAGCAGCGGTCTCGGTGATGCGCTGCAGGCCCTGGAGCGGGAGTTCAGCGCGTTTCTGGCCACGCGGGAATAATCAGTCCCGCACCGGAAATCGATGCAGCTGGCTCTCTAAATCCTGAATGGCCCGCTGTAACTCGCGCTTGTCGGGCGTTACGGGCAGGTAGAACGGGGCTACACCCGTCTGCCAGGCGGGGCGGGCGTTGGCCCCGAGTTTAATACGCAGCCGGTAATCACCCTGCCCGGTCGAGGTGGTACTAAACGCCAGGGCCGGCTCTATAAAGGTCAGTTTGGGCGACAGTTCGCGCTCGTCAGCTACTGAGCGCATCCAGTTGAGCAGCAATTCCAGTTCCCAGGTTGACAGGACGGGAGCGGTGCGGGTGCAGTCTTTATTCTGATAATGCGTTTTGAGACTGACAATGAGCCAGTTTCTATCCATAAAGTAGGGCGAATCGGTGCATTCGTAATCGAGGATATTCAGCTCGAATGCGCCTTCGGGGCCGGTGAGTTTCATGATGAGTGAGTTAGAGAAAGAGGAAGATTCGCAAAAAAGCGCAGCGCGGACCCGCCCGCTTTTGGCAAGGCCAGGCCCTACATGAGGTCAGTAGTAACCAACTGACAGCAAGCGGAGTACAGAGAGAAACAACCCTAATTGGGTGGTCAGGACAGGAAGCTAAATTTAACTAAAAAAGTAATCTTTCTGAACAAAAGAAGATTACTTTTTTATGAATTCCTCTAAAACGGCCCTATCGCCTTTTTGCTGACCGTTGGGCGTCAGCAAAGAACAGCCTACAGACGGTATCCGTTTTGGGTTTGCCGATTTAACGCTTTAATTTCACCACTTAAACAGAAACCGATCTCCAAAGCCTTATGTCTGCTTCCAAACGCGTCCTGATTGCCGAAGATAGCTCCGTTATTCAGAATCTGGCCCGCAAAATTCTTGAGTTCCAGAACTACGATATCACCGCTGTCAAAAACGGCGAACAGGTGTTGCAAATCCTAGAGAAAGAAGATTTCAGCATCCTGCTGCTCGACATCAACATGCCGGTCATGGACGGTATGGAGTGCGTTCGGCGGGTACGTGCACTGGACAACGCGGTCAAAGCCGAAGTACCCATTGTAGCCATCACGGGCAATGCCAAGAACTACACTGAAGAAGAATTTAAAACGGCTGGCTTCAACGACGTACTCGTTAAGCCCCTTAACTTCGACCGCCTGGTTGAAGTCGTCAATCAGCTCACGGATAAATAATGATAGAATTTTGAATGATAGAATGAGTGAATAGTTGTTGAAGCGAGAGTTTCGTACGCGAGCAAGCCGCATCGGCGTACCGATTCACTCATTTTATCATCCTATCATTCAATAAGTATGCTTGTTACCCTCCTCGGAACCGGGACCTCTTCGGGCGTGCCTTTGATTGGCTGCGCATGCGACGTGTGTCATTCCCTTGACTTCCGGGATAAACGACTCAGGTCATCGGTGCATATCGCAGTCGATGACCTGAGTTTTGTTATCGACACTGGCCCGGATTTCCGGCAGCAGGTGTTGCGGCTTAATCTGTTGCAGCTCGACGCCGTGCTGTTTACCCACGAACACAAAGACCATACGGCGGGGCTTGATGAGGTACGGGCCTATAATTTTCGGTCGGGGCAGGACATGCCCGTCTTTGGCCGACCTACGGTACTGGCGCAGCTGCAGCGTGAGTTCTCGTACGTCTTTGCCGAGAAAAAATACCCCGGTACGCCCCGCATTCAGCTTCACGAGATTACGAATGCCCCGTTTACGGTGCGGGGTATTCCGGTGATACCCATTGAAGTGATGCACCACAAATTGCCCGTGTATGGCTACCGCATTGGCGATTTCACCTATCTCACCGACCTTAATGCCATTGCCGAACCGGAGCTGGAAAAAGTGACGGGCACGAAAGTCCTGGTGCTGGATGCCCTGCAGCGCGACGCACACATTTCGCACTTTACGCTCGATCAGGCCGTTGCGCTGGCGCAACGTATCGGAGCTGAACAGACGTATTTCACCCACATCAGTCATAAACTCGGGCTGCATAATGAGGTCGAGAAAGAACTGCCGCCCACTATCCGGCTAGGCTACGACGGGCTGCAGGTCCGGCTCTAAACCAATCGATTCTACGCGCTGTTGTCCGTATAGATATCTGCTGCTATGCTGACCCGCGTAAAACCCACCCGCTCTTTTCCTGACGAACTCCTCACCCGCTACCGGCAACAGGGCGATCCACCTGCCGACGCAGTCATGGCCACCGTGGCCGAATCCGCCGGTCGCGAAGGCGTCGGCAAGCTCATGCAGTGGCTGGCCGATAGCAGCAATTTTAGCACGGCTCAACAACCTGAAGCCGTTCAGCAGTTCTTTTCCAACTACGCCCGCCTGCCCGAATGGGCCGACCCTGACCGAATGAAGCGCGGCATGGCATTCTTTAAGAAACATGCCGGACTGATTGGGCTTTCGCTCGGTACCTACTCGCTTCCGTATACGTACCTGGGCGCCGACGGTGTGCAACTGCTTTGGCTTACCGAGCGAATAAAGAACGACACGGCCCGCCGGCTTCAGGAAACCGGCGAGTGGGTCTTCGCCGTAAACGACGTAAAGAACTGGACCGGTACCGCCCCCAGAGCCCTGCTGTACACCCTGAAAATCCGGCTTATCCACGCCGGAGCACGGTGGTTTGGGTTGCAGTCGGGGCGGTGGAATATGACATGGGGTATGCCCGTGAATCAGGAAGATATGGCGGGCACCAACCTATCATTCTCCTACGTTGTCCTGCGCGGTCTGCGGAAACTCGGGGTCAGCATGACCGAGCGTGAAGAGGAAGATTATTTGCATCACATCAACGTGGTAGGCTGGCTCAACGGCGTTGCTGACGATTTAATTGCCCATAACCTTCGCGAAGCCTATCACCTCGACCGTGCCATCAGCAAACGGCAGTTTCGGGCGTCGGAAGCGGGCGCGGGGCTGGTAAAGTCACTGCTCAACGCCATTGTCAGCGTAGCAGGGGGCTCATCAGGATCGCCGGAAGGCATCAGGAACCTCGCGGCCGGGCAGATGCGTTTCTTTCTGGGCCATGAATACGCCGACGCCCTGAATCTGCCCAACGTACCGATTGAGCAGCGGCTGGCCAGTACCGTAACCCGACTTTCTATTTTCCAGCGGCTCATTCCGGCCGCCCCATCGGCACAGTCTCTTTGATCTCTGCCTGTAGAACCAGAGGCCCATCACACACGCATGACCCTACTCCAGTTAGAACCGATTGCTGCCCTCGCCACCGCGCCGGGCATGGGTGCCATTGCCGTTATCCGGGTATCGGGCGAGGGGGCTATTGACCTGACCAACCAGATTTTTCGGGGTAAAGACCTGACGCAGCAACTCAGCCACACGGCTCATTTTGGTACGGTACGCGCCGAAAATGATGCCGTTATTGATGAAGTGCTGGTTACGGTGTTTCGCGCACCAAAGTCGTTTACCAAAGAAGACGTGGTTGAGATTTCATGCCACGGTTCAGAGTTTATCATCCAGCAGATTCTGCGTCGGCTTACCGCAGCGGGCGTCCGGCTGGCCAAACCCGGCGAGTTTACGCAGCGGGCGTTTCTAAACGGGCAATTTGATCTGGTACAGGCCGAAGCCGTAGCCGACCTGATTGCGTCTGACTCCGACGCCAGCCACCGGGCCGCCCTCAGCCAGTTACGCGGGGGCTTTTCCAAACAGCTGCTGACCCTGCGCCAGCAGCTGATCGATTTTGTGGCCCTGGTAGAACTCGAACTGGACTTTGGCGAGGAAGACGTGGAGTTTGCCCACCGCGACCAACTCCGGCAGCTCATGCTCGACATCCGGCAGGTTCTGCAACCACTCATCGATTCCTTCAGGACCGGTAACGCCATCAAGAACGGCGTGGCTACGGTCATTGTAGGCAAACCTAACGCGGGGAAATCAACCTTGCTCAATGCGCTGCTCAACGACGAACGGGCTATCGTCTCCGACATTCCCGGCACTACCCGTGACGTAATCGAGGACGAACTGTTCATCGACGGTATCCGGTTTCGGCTCATCGACACCGCCGGGCTACGGCAGGCTACCGACACCATCGAAGCCATTGGCATTGAACGCACCCGGCAAAAAATGCGCGATGCCGCGCTGATCGTCTATCTGTTCGACGGTCTGAATATTCCGCCGGAGGAGTTGCGCGAAGCCGTTACCGACGTGCGCGAATCAGGCAAACCGTATCTGCTGGTGGGTAATAAACTGGACGCTATAGATAACCAGCGACGGCAAGTGCTGGAAACCATAGCGAATGAACCCATTTTGTGGATTTCGGCGGCTCAACAAACGCATCTGCCCGAGTTAACAGCCGCTCTCTCGGCCCGTGTTCGCCTTGACAGCACCGTACAGACGGGCAGTGCCGTCGTAACCAACGCCCGCCACTACGACCACCTAACGGCTACCGATACCGCCATTGCCCGCGCCCTGACCGGCCTCAACACCGGCGTTACCCCCGACTGGCTGGCGATGGACCTGCGCGTGGCCCTACAACACCTCGGCGAACTAACCGGCCAGATTGTTACCGACGATATTCTGGACTCAATCTTCAGCAAGTTCTGTATCGGAAAATGAAGGTTGAAAGGCTTTTAGTGAGCTACCAGCCAGTTTTCGCCGACGCCGATACCGGTGTCCATTTTTACGCCCATCGGTATCGCGTTTTTCATGATCCGGTCTACGTTATCGCGCAGGAGATCGAGTTCGTCGCGGTGGACGTCGAAAACGAGTTCATCGTGTACGGTCAGAATCATTTTGGAGCGTAGGCGTTCGCGCTGCATGAACTCGTGGATCTGGATCATGGCAATCTTGAGCATATCGGCAGCACTGCCCTGAATGGGCGCGTTCACGGCGTTGCGCTCGGCAAACATCCGGTCTGTTACGTTGCGTGAGTTGATGTCGCGCAGGTACCGGCGCCGGCCCAGAATGGTTTCGGCATACCCAAAGCCCCGTGCCTTTTCAATGCACTGGTCAATGTAAGCGCGCACCGCCGGGAAACCGGCGAAATATTCCTCGATGATCTGCCCCGCTTCCTTCCGCGAAATCTTGAGCCGCTGCGCCAGTCCGAACGAGGAGATGCCGTAGATGATACCGAAGTTGATGGTCTTGGCCTTCCGGCGCATGTCACTCGTCACCTCGTCCAGCCCCACGTGGAAAACTTTACTGGCCGTTTGGGTGTGAATGTCGACGTCATTGTTGAAGGCATCGAGCATGGTCTGGTCACCACTGAAGGCGGCCATGATGCGGAGTTCAATCTGCGAGTAGTCGGCCGACATAATCAGAAACTCTGGCCCGCGGGGTACGAACGCCTTGCGAATTTCCTGCCCGCGTGGGGTACGGATCGGAATATTCTGCAGGTTCGGGTTCGCCGATGACAGCCGTCCGGTGCTGGTAACGGCCTGATTGAACGACGTGTGTAACCGACCATCGCGCCTGCTGATGAGCAGCGGCAGGGCATCGACATAGGTATTTTTGAGTTTGATCAGCTCCCGGTAATCCAGCACTTTCCGGGCAATCTCGTGCTCCTGCTCCAGCTTCGACAGAATTTCCTCACCCGTTGCATACTGGCCCGTCCGGGTCTTTTTGGCGTTTTTATCCAGCTTGAGTTTGTCGAACAGAATCTCGCCCAGCTGCTTCGGCGAGCCGACGTTGAACTCCTGCCCTGCCATGTCAAATATTTCCTGTTGCACCTGCAGCATATCCGTCTCCAGCGTAGAAGAGAGTTCGGCCAAAGCAGTGGTATCCAGAGTGATCCCTTCCAGTTCGAGATCGGTCAGGACCTGCACGAGCGGCATCTCGACCTGATCGAAGAGCTTGTGCAGGCTGTCTTTCTGGAGCTGGGGAACAAATGCGTTACGCAGCTGCAGGGTAATGTCGGCGTCTTCGCCCGCGTACTCCACTATTTTCTGCACGTCCACGTCGCGCATGGTAAGCTGGCCTTTTCCTTTCTTACCAATCAGGCTTTCAATCTCTACCGGGCTGTAGTTCAGATACGTCATGGCCATCATATCCATGTTGTGGCGCATTTCCGGCTCAATGAGGTAGTGCGCAATCATGGTATCGAATAGTTTGCCCTGTACCTCAATGCCGTATTTCTTAAGCATCAGCAAATCGTACTTCAGATTCTGCCCGATTTTCTCAATGGCCGGATTCTCAAACACCGGCCTGAACTCATCCACAATCGCCTGCGCTTCATCACGCTTGTCAGAAACGGGCACGTAGAATGCTTCGCCGGGGCGGTACGCAAACGATAGCCCAACCAGATCGGCCTCAACGGGATCGAGAGCGGTGGTTTCGGAGTCGAAGCACAGGCTGGTCTGCTGATTCAGGTAGTGGATCAGACTGGCCCGCAACTCGGGCGTATCCACCAGTCGGTAATCGTGCTTTACGGACAGGATCGTTTTTCGGCGTTCGGGCTGGACGTCGTCAATTTCATAGTCGGGAAATACGTCGAGATAGGCCGGTGAACCCGTTTCAGCCGTTTCAATCACTTCGTTGCCAACCGCATCGTCCGTCGTGATCGTATTCAGTACCGCGTCTGGGGTTGATGAGGACCCGGAAGCCGCCGGCACGGCCACTTTCGTGCGCTTCCGGGTTGGCTTGACCGGAGGCTCTGCCGGAGCAGTGGGCAAGTCCGGCGAGTCGAAATCGAACGGCAGGTCATCAGCACCGGACGGGTTCACAGCACCCATGTTTGGAAACGGCAGGAAAGCCGGACCGTTCCCACCGGGCGAGTCCGCACCCGATGAGTCGAACAGGTTCATCTGACCGCTGGTCGGCGGGTTCTGGAACGCAGCAGGCAGCGGTTTCTCGTCGTAGCTACCACCAAGGAGACGCGTTTTTATCTGCCGGAACTCCAGTTCGTCGAGCAGCGCAGCCAGCCGGGGTTTGTCGTATTCAGTGTGGCGCAGGTGATCTTCGTTGAAATCGACGGGAACGTCGAGATGGATGGTGGCCAGTTCCTTGGAGAGCATGCCCTGTTGCCCAAAATTGATAACATTCTCCCGCAGTTTACCCTTCAGCTGGTCGGCGTTGGAAATCAGATTTTCGACGCTGCCGTAGTCAGCAACGAGTTTCTGCGCCGTTTTTTCGCCCACGCCGGGAATACCGGGAATATTATCGACCGAATCGCCCATGAGACCGAGCATGTCCGTCACCTGATCAATCCGCTCAATTTGCCAGCGGTCCAAAACCTCAGCCACGCCCAGTTTTTCGGCGGGCTTACCCATAAACGCGGGCTTATAAATATGAATGTGTTCTTCTACCAGCTGCCCATAATCTTTGTCGGGCGTCATCATGTACACCTCAAAATCGGCGAGGGCGGCCTTTTTGGCAATGGTCCCGATGATGTCATCGGCCTCGTAACCGTCCATGATCAGCATCGGAATGCGCATGGCCTCAATCAGCTGCTTAATGTAAGGGGTGGCCACGCTGATGTCTTCGGGCTGTTTCTGACGATTGGCCTTGTACATCGGAAACTGCTCATGCCGGAATGTCTTCTTGGATGAGTCGAAGGCCACGCCAATGTGGGTAGGCTTTTCTTTGGTCAAGACCTCAATCATGGCATTCATAAAGCCAAAAACAGCGGAGGTATTTACCCCCCTCGATGAGATGCGGGGGTTCTTGCTGAAGGCAAAATGCGCGCGGTAGATCAGGGCCAGCGCGTCTAACAAAAACAGTTTCTTGGTTGGTTTAGCCATTGGAGGTGCGTCACAAATAAGTCATCAAAGGTCGGATTGTGCGGGGAGAAACCCTACCCAAATCGGGCACCTTGGTCAACAAAAATGGGGGCTGTTGTGCCATGAACACAACAGCCCCCACCGTATTTTGATTCGATTTTCCGGTCTGAGACCTACGGCAACAGGACCCGGTTTATTTTGTGAATTACGCCGTTGGTCGCGTTGATATCAGCTGTCGTAATGGTGGCCGCATTGGTACCGTTGCCTTTACTCAGCAGGGTAACGGCATTATTGGCTCCTGCCGTTACGGTAACGCTTCCACCACCAAACGTAGTAACGGGACCATTAACCAGCGTAGGCGAGAAAGCCCGAACGGATGGTATTACGTGATTCGTCAGCACAGCCGTTAGGGTGGCCACCGGAGCCGCGTTGATAGACGCAATGGTTGGAAAACCGGCCGCCCGGAAAGCCGCGTTGGTAGGAGCAAATACCGTAAGCTGGTTGGAGCCACTCAACGCCGACGTAACCAACGTTCCACCCCGTACGGCAGCGGCCGTCAGGTACGACAGACTGGTGTCGGCCTGGGCAATAGCCAGTACAGTGCCGGTCGGTGGCATCAGAACTTTGTCAATGGCATGAACAACGCCATTGGTAGCGGCTATGTCCGCCGTTGTTATGCGCGCTCCGTTGACCGAAACAGCCGTGCCGGTCTTGTTGGTGAACAACGGCTCTTTGCCCGCACCAGCCGTTTGCACGGCAAACTGTCCATTCTGAATCGTTGCGCCGGTCAGGGCGGTTCCACTAACAACGTGGTACTGCAGTATGCTGTTAAGGGTAGCGGCCGGCGCAGCGTTGATAGCCGCGGCATCGGCAAAACCAGCGGCTCTAAAAGCGGCATCGGTTGGTGCAAAAACCGTGAAGGGGCCCGTTGTGGCCAGGGTACCGGCCAGGCCAGCCCGGACAACGGCGGCTTCCAGCAGGGTAAAATCGGTGTTGTTGGTTACGACCACATCCGTTATGGTCTTTCCCTGCGTTTGGGTCGCCGGATTCTCATCGTCCTTACAGCTGTAAAAGGTAAATGACAGCATGAATAGAGCCGCCAGCGTATAGACAGACAGTCTGGAGTTGAGTTGAGTTTGAATGGTTTGCATTTTAATCTGAGGTTTGTGAGTAAATAAACAGGAGAGAATCTCTCTCTCAACGCAAACGTATGTCAGTCTAAATTGTTAATTAAACAGGCAAAAAACTGGTTTATCGCCAGCCTTTTCGCCTGAAAACTGTTTGAACGGACCGTGCCGACAGGGCTGTAATACCGTCCGTTACAAGCCCGATTCGGCGGAGAAGACTTAAATCCAGCTTCCAAGCGCAGCGGCTTTCATCGACGGCACCGGATTTGAAAACTGAATAGCGGGCATCGGAAACTGATTTCCTGATGCCCGCCAGACAAAAATCGCCTTCAGTCCATCCCGATTCCCGGCCAAAACAAACCAGCAATCTGACCTCGGTTAATCATGAGCCACTGCCTTTATGCTGGCTCTTGTTCGGGCTGGATCTCTCCTACTGGCTTTCGATAGGGTTGAAAGGGCACTTTGAGCAGATTACCAATGTGTGAATGCTCGTGGGGTTCGGGGTGGGTGTCGATCCCGTATTTAAGGTCGCGTCCCGCCATTTCGTGGTAGGTGCCGAAGATGCGGTCCCAGTACGGAAAGATATTGCCGTAGTTGGTGTTCGTTACGGGCAACACGTAGTGGTGGTGCACGTGGTGCATATTGGGGGTCACGATAAGCAGCCCCAGCAGCCGGTCGGCCCAGCGGGGCAGCTCAATGTTGGCGTGATTGAACTGCGACAGCACTACCGAGAGGGCCTGATACATAAACACCAGCCACATGGGCGCGCCGGTCAGCAACACGGCCACCAGCGTAAACACAAACCGGATAACGCTTTCGCCGGGGTGGTGCCGGTTAGCCGTTGTGGTATCCACGTAGGTATCGGTATGGTGAATCAAATGAAACCGCCACAGAAACGTTACCCGGTGCTGCACCCAGTGAGGCAACCAGGCGCCCACCAGGTCCAGGGCCAGCATGCCCACCACGGCCACGGCCCACAGGGGCATCTGCACCCACTGCAAGAGCCCCACGCCATTTTGTACGGCCCAGTCACTGGTGCGCAGCAGTAAAAACGCCAGGGTGAAGTTGACAACGATGGTAGTCAGCGTAAAAAAGAAGTTAATACCCGCATGCCGGTGCTTGTGGTAGTCGAACCGAAACAAGGGCAATGCACTTTCTATGAGCCAGAATACGGTGATGCCGCCCACTAGAATCAGGCTCCGGTGCAGCGACGGGATATGTTCAAAATAGTTGATGATGGCTTCCATAGCGGGTTGCAATATTTCAGGACCGAATAAAACAAAAATACGGATCTTTCTGCTGTCTAAACCCAATTTGTTCATTACCCGTTTCAGCTGTTGACTGGCAACGCAGCATCTTTGTCCCACCATGTGAATAGCCAGCAATCAACTGTATGCCCAACCCCAAATTTGCCCGCGAATCCGTGACGGTCATGACCGAAATGGTTTTGCCCAATGACACCAATACCCTCAATAATCTGATGGGGGGCCGCCTGCTCCATTTTATGGACATTGCTGCCGCCATTGCCGCCCAGAAACACTCCAACCGCGTTGTCGTAACGGCCTCGGTCGATAACGTTTCCTTTGCCGAGCCCATCCGGCTGGGAAATATTGTAACCATGAAAGCCCAGGTAACGCGCTCCTTCAACTCATCGATGGAAGTCTTTATCGAGGTATGGGCCGAAGATATTCCGGCGGGTATCCGGGTGAGTACCAACAGCGCGTTTTACACGTTCGTAGCCGTCGACCAGAGCGGAAGGCCCATTGAAGTGCCGGGCGTTATTGCCGAAACCGACGAAGAAAAAGACCGCTACGCCAGCGCCCTCCGCCGACGGCAGCTACGGCTCGTTCTGGCCGGACGTATGAACGCGCTGGATGCCACCGAACTGCGGGAGTATTTGCAGTTACCAACAAAGGCCGATTGAGCCCAGGCGGGTGTCCTGCCTACAGGGGCAACCGCAGCGACTGCCACGTTACCAGCTGCCACGCTCCTTTCTTTTTGACGTATACGTCGGTATAGCTTAGCTTGAGGTCGTTGGGCTGCATTTTAATTAGACAGATGCCATTGACTACGGCCGTGTTACCGTATACCCGCACCTTCTGCTCCAGCACGTCGATGGACCCGTAGTTGGACTTCCCGTTGCGAATCGACTCGATGTATGATTGTTTGGTGTCGGTATTGCCGTTGGAGTGAGCGTAGATAAGATCATCGGCCAGCACTTGGTCCAGCACGGCGTAGTCTTTGCTTATCTGCGCATCAAACCGGCGCCGTTCGGTATCGATAACTGCTTTTTCAGTGCTGGATTGGGCCACTACAAACTGGGCAGCGAGCAACAGGCAGAAGGTCAGGAAATATTTCATGGTTTGAACGTCGTTCTTTAGGGTTGGTGGTCATTGGCTGCACGTGCCGACACGTGCGGCCAATGCCTTTAAATTAGTTGGTATTCAGCTCGGTAATGGACTGATACAGCAGCACCTTGAACTTGTCCGACAAGTCGCCGTAGCTGTTGGGTACTTTCTGGGTGTAAATCAACGCCACGACGCCTTCCTTCGGGTCAACCCAGTACGTAGTGCCAAAGAAGCCACCCCATTCATAACTCCCCTCAGACCAGGGCAGGCGGGCCGCATTTTTTTCGGAGACGATGGCGAAGCCCAGCCCAAACTTATTAATACCCTGATTCAGATCGCCTATCTGGTTGGTTGTAATGAGTCGCACCGTAGTGGGGCTGAGGATACGCTTACCATTGTACTCGCCCCCGTTCAGCATCATCTGCAGGAAAACGGCGTAGTCCAGCATGGTCGACGACAGCCCCGCGCCACCCGAAAAATAGGTTCCGGCCTGTTTTGGGTAGTTTTCCGAAATACCCCCCTGCGCCGGCAGCCGCTGGATTGCCTTGTTGGCGTCTTCGGTATACACCCGCGTCAGGCGGTTCTGTAGGTTGGCGGGCAGGTAAAAATAGGTATCGTTCATGCCCAGCGGATCGAACAGGCGCGTTCGGAGAAACACGTCCAGCGGCTGCCCGGACAACACCTCAATGAGCCGACCCACCACATCGACGCTCAGGCCGTAGCTCCAGCGGTCGCCGGGCTGAAACATGAGCGGCAGCGCGGCCAGTCGGTTCATGGCGTCTTCTAGGGTACCGTCGGGCGTACCGATGCCGCTCGGAATCCGGTTTTTCGCGTAGATGGCCACGGCCTCTTTGGTGCCAATGCTGGGATAGCTGATACCCGACGTGTGGGTGAGCAGCTGCCGGATGGTGATGGGCCGTTTGGCCGGTACGGTGGTATAGGTGGTGTCCTTTTCGTTGTATTTGTCCAGCACGGTCATGGTTTTGAACGCCGGAATATAGGTTGAAACGGGATCATCGAGCAGGAATTTTCCTTCCTCAAACAGCATCATCAAACCAATGCTGGCAATGGCTTTGGTTTGCGAGGCCACCCTGAAAATGGCGTCGCGTTTGAGCGGGGTACCGGCTTCCATATCGTCCTGTCCATACGCTTTATGATAGACGATTCGTCCGTTGCGGGCTACCAGCACGGCCACACCGGCCTGTTTTCCCTGCTTGATGTAGTCGTTGATAACGGCGTCCATGCGCCGAAGCCGGTCGCTGCTCATGCCAACGCTTTCGGGAGACGCATCCTGCAGAATGGGATGGGCGGGTGTGTTGCGGGTGGCGGCCCGGGCGGCTGTACGTACAGTGGCGGGCGTCTGAGCCGACGCGGACAAAAAAAGACCGGCCATCAGGCCGGTCATAAGATATAGTTTCATCAATGAACCGGGGTTAAGAACCGGCTCCAAGTTAGCTTATTTTTTGGTTCCGGAAACGGATTCATTCCGCTTAACGGCCGTACCCGTACTTAATCCTTCAGTCGTAATCGTGATGGCCAGCTCTTTTCCAGCCAGCACACCCATTGCCGTAAAAGTGCCCTCAACTACCTTACCCAGTACGTTCATCTGATCGGTTTTCCGGTCAATGACGGTGAAGCCTTTGTCGGTCAGCTCGGCCGTAAGTTTAAGGGGCGTGGGCCGACCCAGTGAGGAATTGACTTCAACGTAGAGCTCTCTGGGATTCGGGGCGCTGGTCACTACGGTTGTGGCTGATCCGGTTTGGGTGACGCCTTCAAAACCACCCACATTCAGTGAACTCGATATACCCCCCTCATACGTCCCTACGTATTGTGCGCGGGGATCAATGTCGGGGTCGGTGCCGCCAATTTTCTTGCAGGACGTGGTTAGTGAAACGAGAAGAAACAAAGCCATTGCAACGACGGAATACGAGCGGATGGCGGAGAAAACGGTGTTCATTAGCGTGAGAATTGGGTTGATTTATGCTGGTTGATTATCAAACGCTGTGCCTAATTTTAAAGTATAGCCGGTTTTCAGGCCGAACGCTCTAGAGCCGGTTTCTGTACGGCGTCCGGTTGCCCATTTACAGGAGTTGACGGGCCCAATCAGGCGAGGCATCAGAACTGTAATAACAGATTCTTGCGCTCCGGCTGCATCGTCAGCGGCTCATCAATGAAGCGGGCGTTGATCTGTTGCCTAGCGCACATAGCCAGCCAGTCGCGCTCCGGTACCGCGAGCATACCATTCTGCTGCCGTACGGCGTAGTAGGGAGAAAACCGCAGCCGAACCATCAGGCGCAGCATGGAAAAAAGCTTGCCCTGCCGCAACGACCGGCCCAGCATGCTCAGCATATCGCCCAGCACGCCTTCTTCTACAATCAGATCGCTAAGCAGCGCCTTTGCCCCCGGTGCCGCCACGGCTTTAATGTTGGCCAGCAACTGCTCTACCTCTTCCGCATTCCGGTAATACTGCACCACGCTCATGACGATAATCAGATCGAACTGCTTCCCCGCAACCGGGCTGAAATTCAGATAGTCATCGGCGGGTATGTCGTGAATGCAAACGTTGGGATGACTGGCGTGTCTGGCCCGGGCAACCGCGTTGTAGCGGGCCGAAATATCGAGACCGTCCATGCTCCCCACGCGGTTGTGCCAGGCATCTTCAAGATTACCCGGCCCGGAGCCAATGTCCAGCACGCGGGTGGTTGGGCTGAGGGGTGCATAGGTTTCGGAGCGGGCCAGAAAGAAGGCGTAATTGGCCATCATTGAGTCGTCGAACTCGTTTTCCTGTTGCCAGAAATCAAGCCAGGTTGCGGCCATTGATCGTAAAAAAGCTAATTGAATACCAGGTACAAAGGTAATAATCCTACGCTGTGATTGACGGGCCCGCACCCGTCGGCCCATTCATCAGGCCGAAAAGCGACCGGGGGCAAACGGAGCCATAGCCACTTCGGGCAGGTTTCCGGCAATGACATCGGCTACGAGCTTACCCGTAGCCGGTCCCAGACTCAGGCCCATCATACCGTGGCCGGTAGCTACTACCACGTTTTCGGCCTGCGGCACCCGGCCAATGTACGGCAACCCATCGGGCGAACACGGCCGCAGTCCACTCCAGACGGCTTCCACCCGCGGCATATCAACCCGGACGTCGGGATAGTACTGGTTAATGGACTGCACAATGCCGCGTACCCGGTTCATATTGACCGACAGATCGGTACCGGCCACTTCGAGTGTTCCGGCAAAGCGCAGGTCATTGCCAACGGGGGTAGCCGTGGCACGGGCTTCGAGCATGATGGCCGGCACCTGAATGTTGCCGGGCGACTCCATGCCCGGCGCAGCGTTGCCCGGCAGCATAAAGCTATAGCCTTTGCCACCCTGCAGCGGCAGACTCAGATTCAGTTTCTTAGCCAGCAACGACGACCATGCCCCGCCCGCTACAACGACTTCATCAACCGGATAATCGCCGGTGGTCGTTTGCAGGGTTGTAACCCGATTACGCTCGCGCACCAGCCCTGTCACAGTAGTTTTATCATGCATTACAACGCCCTTTCGGCGCAGCAACGTAATGAGCGCGTGTACCAGCTGACCGGGGTCAAGGTGGGCGTCGCCGGGATAGAGGATGCCCCCCCGCACGGTAACGCGGGCATCGGGTTCCAGATCCTGCACCTGCTGCCCGGTGAGGATACGAGCTTCAACCCCGGCTCGGTTGGCAACGTCGGCTTCTTCGGCCATGTCGTGTTCGGCAGCAGGGGTTTTGTAGAGCATCAGCAACCCGCGTTCGTGCCAGCCAAACGCCAGCGGACCACCGTCTACGTCGCCGGTCTGGGCCAGCTCCTGATACAGCGTCTTGCTGAGCAGGCTCAGATCGCGCAGGGCCGGAATGGCGCGTTCGACGTGTTCGGGCGTAGAATGTCGGTAGAAAAGCCAGCCCCAGCGCATCAGATCTGCGTTCAGGCGGGGTTTAACGTAGAAGGGACTGGTGGGGCTCAGCATCCAGCGCAGGCCTTTCGCAATCATACCCGGCTGCGCCAGCGGAATAATGTGACTGGGCACAATCATGCCCGCGTTGCCCATTGAGCAGCCCTCAGCCAGTGCGTTTTGCTCAAAAACCGTAACCAGATACCCGGCTTTTTGCAGGTAGTACGCCGAGCAAAGGCCAATGATGCCGCCCCCAATGATGCCTATCCGATTCGCGGCCCGATGTATCATAATACCTGAAACCCGTGCGCATACGGGTCGTCTTCGTCAATGATGAGGTGATTGTAGCCATAAATTCTGGCCCAGCCTTCAATGCTCGGTACAATGGCGGGTTGCCCGGCCAGCGTCGTTTCGGCTTCAATACGGCCCGTAAAAATCGACCCGATAATGCTCTCGTGAATAAATTCGTCGCCGGGCTTTAGTCGTCCCTGCGCGTACCACTGCGCCATTCGGGCCGATGTACCCGTGCCGCAGGGCGAGCGGTCAATGGCTTTGTCGCCATAGAAAACGGCGTTCCGGGCGGTCGAGGAATCAGCCAGCGGCTTCCCCGTCCAGAGAATATGGCTCAACCCCCGAATAGTGTCATTGTCGGGATGCACGAAGGTATAGCGTTCGTTCATCTGCTGCCGCATGGCCCGCGCCCAGGCAATGAGCTGCTCGGCTTTATAGTGTTCCAGACCGGGAAAATTGGGCTGCGGGTCTACAATAGCGTAAAAGTTACCGCCGTAGGCCACGTCAACGGTTAGCTCGCCCAAATCGGGACACGTCACAGTCAGCTTTTCGGCCGCCAGATATGACTTGATGTTGGTAATCTTTACCGACGCCACCCGGCCTCCGTCCAGCACATACTCGGCCCGAACCAGTCCGGCGGGCACTTCCAGATTGAGCACGCCCGGCGTTTTGGGCCGGATCAGGTTTTGCTCGATGGCTACCGTAACCGTACCAATAGTGCCGTGGCCGCACATGGGCAGACAACCCGATGTTTCGATAAATAGCACGCCCGCATCATTGGCCGGGTCGATGGGCGGATACAGGATACTGCCCGACATCATATCGTGGCCCCGGGGCTCAAACATCAGTCCATGCCGGATCCAGTCGTATTCGCGCAGAAAATGCTGTCGTTTCTCGCTCATGCTTGCGCCGGTCAGAAACGGAATGCTGCCCCCCGTAACCACCCGTACGGGGTTGCCACAGGTATGCGCATCAATGCAAAAGAAATGAGAGGCCATTTTCAGAAGGAGCTATGGGGTCAGGATGACGGAGCAGGGGCGCAGAAACGGTATGCCGATCCGCACCCCGCCGGACGACTTTTGTCTTTGCTATGCTTTGCTCAGTTCCGGGCGATTGGCCATAGCCTGATCAATGATACCCTGAACCCGGCTCCGCTCACTGCCTTCGAGCGGCAGGCGGGGGGCGCGGACGTGTTCGGAGCCCAGACCGGTAGCCGCGGCCGCCAGCTTGATGTACTGCACAAGCTTGGGGTGAATATCCAGTTCCAGCAGCGGCATGAACCAGCGATAAATTGTCAGGGCTTCGGCTATGTTGCCCTGCTGCGCGAGGGTATAAATGGCCATTGTCTCTTCGGGAAAAGCATCCACCAGCCCCCCTACCCAACCGTCGGCACCCAGTAGTAAGGCTTCCAGTGCCAGCGTATCAACCCCGCCCAGAATCCGGAACCTATCGCCAAAGGCATTGCGCATCCGGGTAATGTTGGTCAGGTCACGGGTGGATTCTTTCACGGCCCGAATGTTGGGCAGCCGGGCCAGCTCGTCGAACATGGCAAGGCTGATGTTAATTTTGTAATCGACCGGGTTGTTGTACAGCATGATCGGCAAATCGGTCGATTCGGCAACGGCCCGGAAGAAAGCGACGGTTTCGCGGTCATCGGCAAAGTAGCGCATGGGAGGCAGTACCATCAGCCCGTCGGCTCCGGCCTGGCGAGCTTCCTGCGCGGCTTTAATAGCTTCGCCCGTGGCCGATTCGGCAATGTTCATAATTACCGGACCACGACCCGCCACGAACGCGACGGCTTCTTCGAGCAGCTGCTGCTTTTCGGCACGGGTCAGCGTACTGGCTTCGCCCAGCGAACCGCCCAAGACAAAGCCGTGAATCCCGGCATCCAGCTGAGCCTGAAGGTTGGTTTTGAACAGGGCCAGATCGAGCGTGTCGTTGGCGGTAAAGGGGGTGAGCAGGGCCGGGTAAACGCCCTGCCAGGTTGGCGAGTTAGGCATAGTGAGGTAGTTAAGGCAAGGGTCCGGTCGGACTGTCCGGTCTAGTTGACCTGCCGGACGTTGACGTAATAATTGGCATCGACGTTAAGCGATGTGCCGTTTTTTGCCGGCATCGTTTGCCACGCCGTTGTGGGCCGTATGTTGGTATAAACGGCCGAATCGGCGAAACATACCCGTACCGGCATATCGAAACCAGCCACGCAGTTGCTCCAGCGAAACTTTACCACACCGTTTTTGAGGGTATAGTCTAGCACCGGAATGCGGATATCACGCAGGTACTGGTCAAAGATTTTTTGCAGATCACAACCCGCTTCCCGGCTCATGTATTGCTCAATCTGAGCCGTTGTAACGGTCTGGTGGTAAAAGGTTTTATTGAGCCCCCGCAGCAGTTGCCGCCATTTTTCGTCGTCGTTCACAATCTGCCGGATGGTGTGCAGCATGTTCCCGCCTTTGTAATACATATCGCCCGAGCCAGAATTATTCACGTTGTAGACACCGATGATGGGACTATCGTTGCGCACGTTGTTGCGGCAGCCAATGGCATACTGCGCCCCGGCGGCCTTGCCCCAGTAGTACTCGACAAACAGGTTTTCGGAGTAGTTGGTAAAGCTTTCGTGAATCCACATATCGGCCACGTCGCGGTAGGTAATGTTGTTGGCAAACCACTCATGCCCGGACTCGTGTACGATGATAAAATCCCAGAGCAGCCCCCAGCCCGTTCCCGACAAATCCCGACCCAGATAGCCGTTTGTAAACCGGTTGCCGTACGTTACTGAACTCTGGTGCTCCATGCCCAGATACGGCACCTGCACCAGTTTGTACCCGTCTTCGTAAAAGGGATACGGACCAAACCAGTGCTCAAAGGCTTTGAGCATCATAGGCACCTGCTTAAACTGCCGGCGCGCGCGGTCCTCGTCTTCGGGCAGGGCGTAGAAATTCAGGGCGAGCGTCCCCTTCTCCCCCGCGTACGTATCGGACCAGTGGGCGTACCGGGCGGCATTCACGTTTACGCCGTAGTTGTTAATGGGATTGGCCACAAACCAGCGAAAGGTGCGGGTACCGTCCTGGTTGTCGGTAGTGCTGAGCAGACGGCCGTTCGACACGTCGGTGAGCGGTTTGGGAACTGTCGCGCTAATGTGCATACTGTCGGGCTCGTCATACATATGGTCTTTGCAGGGCCACCATGCACTCGCACCCAGTCCCTGACAGGCCGTGGCAATAAACCATTCTTTGGTGGAATCCCGCGCCCAGACGAAGCCCCCATCCCAGGGCGGTTTGCGGGCAACGCGGGGTTTGCCTTCGTAAAATACCGTTACCCGTTCGGCACTCCCGGTTCGCTGCGGTTTAGTCAGCGTCACAAAAAACGCATCGCCATCGCGCCGGAACGCCAGCCGTTTGCCGTCCTGCTCCACCCGCGTAATCCGCAGGGGCCGCTGCAAATCAACCTGTAGTTCCTGCGCCGGTTTCAGCACGGTGTACGCAATCACGTTGCTGCCCCGCACGGCACTGTCGGCGGGCAGCAGCTGGATGCTGAGGTGGTAATACGTCAAGTCCCACCACGCCCGCTGGGGTGTAATGGACCCGCGCAGCGTATCGTCGTGCGTGAACGCCGTTGTCTGCGCGCGGGAAACGCCGGGCAACAGACAGACCAGCAAAAAAAAGAGGATTCGTTTCATGGAGAATAGGGCCTGGTGGTGCAGCGTGCGCACCTTCACATCCGGCAACCGAATGGCTCACCAATATAACCTGTTTCCTGCATAGCCCGGACTTAGACGTCCGGGCCACGACTGTTAGCGCGCGCCGGGGGGGCAGTGCTTCAGCAGGTAATTGGTATACAGAGTTTTAAGGTGCAGTGCCGTACCGGGTCCTTCCGAAATGCTGTGGCTACGGTTGGGGTACGCCATAAACTGAAACTGCCGGTTGTGCTTAATCAGCTCGTTAACCAGCTGTTCGGCATTGTCGTACTGCACGTTATCGTCGCCGGTGCCGTGGATATAGAGCAGGTTGCCGCGCAGGTTTTTGGCGTGGGTGATGGGCGAACCGGCCACGAAATCCTCGCGGTTTTCCTGCGGCACTCCCATGTACCGTTCCTGGTAGATGTTGTCGTAAAGCAACTGGTTGGCCACGGCGGCAATGGCAATACCGGTCTTGAAAATGTCCGGATACTGAAACATCAGGTTCAGCGTGCTGGACCCGCCCCCGCTCCAGCCCCACACGGCTACGCGGCTGGTGTCGATATAGCTGCGCTGCTGCATAAACTTCCTGGCGGCCATGGCCTGATCCCGAACGTTGAGCCGCCCAATCTGCCGGTAAATGGCCTTACGCCAGGCCGTCCCTTTCAGCGTGGGGGTGCCCCGGTTGTCAATGGCTACATAGAAATACCCGGCTTGAGCCATATCGCCGTTGAAGAGCCGGTTGCGGCCCGCCGATGCCACATCGTTGGTCGTAACGGATGCCGGCTCGCCATACACGTAAAAAACAACGGGATACTTCTTGGTGCTGTCAAAGTTATCGGGCTTCGCTACCCAGCCATCCAGCGTTACGTTGTCGTCGGTGGTGATGGTAAAAAAGTCAACGTTGTCCTGCTTCACGGGTTTGGCGGCAACGGCCCCATCGGTCACCACGGCGGGCGAATGGTCGGGCAGCCTGATCCATTCCTGCGAAAAGGCAATCAGGTGGCTATTGAAGCTGTGCCGGGCCCACTGCGCGTTTGGCGACACGTCGTAGCGATGCGTACCGGCCTGATCGGTAGGGGTCAGGCGCTCCAGCTTTCCGTTACCATTCAGCGGAACGCGGTGCAGATACCGCTGGGTAGGGTTGTTGGGCGATGCCAGAAAATACGCGTAGCCACCTTTTTCATCGATGCGCTCGAGGCTGGCCAGGTCATAGTTACCAGGGGTAAGCAGCGTTTCTTTTTTCCCGTCGCGGCTGATGCGGTACAGGTGCCGCCAGCCGTCTTTCTCCGACATCCATAAAAACGCTTTGCCGCCTTCAATCCACTCCCAGCCCGACGGGTCGCCCCCGTTCCAGCGGCCTTTGGTATCAATCCAGGTGGTATTGGTTTCGGTATGAACCGGCCGGGGTTTGGCTCCACTGGCCGGACAGACAAAGATGATACTCTGGTTCTGCTTTCGGTTCAGCTGCTCTACAATCACCTCGGACGCGTCGGAGCGGTCCGTCGGGGGGGTCCACTCCATGCGCACCAGATAATGCTGCTGCGAATCGCCGGGAATGGGCAGCCAGGTTGTCGTACCACCCGTGGCGCTCACCACGCCAATGCGCGTGGGAGAAGGACTCTCCCCTACTTTAGGGTATTCAACCGGAATGGTAAAGGAATAAACAGAGTCGGTGGTGTTAATCATCAGGTAGTCGCGAATTTTCGTAGCGTCTACCTGCCAGTACGCAATCTGCTTACTGTCGGGGCTCCAGCGGAAACCGTCCTGCGTACCAAATTCTTCTTCATAGGCCCAGTCGAAGGTGCCATTGATGAGTTTCCGGGTACCGTCGGTGGTGAGCTGGGTGGTTTTAGCCGTAGCGATATCTTCCACAAACAGGTTGTTTCCGCTGACGTAGGCTACCGATTTGCCGTTGGGCGAAAGTTTGGCAAACATCAGCGACTGGGCCGGGCGGCCTTTGCCAAGCTGCCGCACCAGCCTGTCGGCCGGGCGCACTATATAGTAATCGCCCCGGGTGTTGTCGCGCCAGACGCGGGCCGTATTGGTAAATACCAGCATGGCAGACCGATCCGGCGACAGGGTATAACTGGAAGCGCTCAGGGGTTTGTTGGTAGCGGGGTTGATGAGTTGCTCTTTAGTGAAAACAACGGTGGTTTTGCCCGTGGCCATATCGGTTTGCACCAGGCCTTCGCTTTTCAGCGTCAGGTAGCCAGCGCCGTCGTCGGTCCACTGAACGGGCGGTTGCGCTGAAGCCAGCAGATTACTACACAGAAAAGCAACGAGAACGAGGTAACGAATCATTGGGGATGAAGGGGATTAATTGAAAAAGTTAGTTCCGGCTTTACCATCGACGCCTGGCTCAGCCCTTCGGCATTGATACCGGACACGTTGAAGCACGAATTGGTGTTATCACTGGGGCACTCAAACAGGTTGAAGAGGGTCACGTCGGGGGCAATGCGCTCGAAATACAGCACGAACGACAGCCGCTCGTCGCCCCGGATTTCGCGACTGTCGGGCGTCATCGGAATCCCCGTGGTTTTAACGAGTTTATAGGTTCGTTTACCATCGGGCGTGGCCAGTACGGCTTTCGGGTTAAACGAGATGGCACTGACTCCGTACAGATCGTTGTTGCGCGCGTTGCGGTCTTTGGCAAACGTCAGGTACAGCACGGTGTATTCGGCGGTAAGCCGAACGTCGGTTACGCGGATGTCGGGGTCTTCGGAATGGCCTAAACCGCCCTGCGGGTCAGGGTACAGCCGCGGCTGCCCGGTAAACGTTGGCTTGGCGGGCTGGTAATACTCAGCCCCGTCGGCCGGACCGGCTGTCGAAACGGGGGGTCGGCTGCCGGTGCAGCCCGCTGCGAAGAGAAGAAAGACGACAATTGCTTTCATAGCCATATCGAATAAAGTTGTCAATGGTCACACGGGAGGTTGGTCAGTGTACTACGGATTCATTACTCATCAGCGTTTGCCAGATCTGCTGGTATACATCCGTGGCGGGCAGCGTTTCTCCTGCCGCCCGGCTACTGACAAATACCGGCTGGTACTCCCGGCGGGTTTCGAGCCGCCCGTGCGAGCCTTTTACCAGCGTGGCATCCAGCGAAATTACGTTCATCAGGTACCGGAATCCAAGCATTTTACGCCCCAGCTTATAACCCGCCTTGAGTTTGATAAGCGGATTGGTCTGGTCCATAAACAGCTCCACGGGGTCGTAGCCGGGTTTTTGGTGAATAGCCACGAGCCGCGCAAAATCCGGCGCCCGGGCATCGTCGAGCCAGTAGTAATAGGTGAACCAGCTTTCGGCATCGGCCACCACCACAAAATCGCCCGACCGTTCGTGGTTGATGTGGTAGGTTTTCTGCTGCTCCTTATCCAGAACGAGTTCAATACCCGGCGTATTTTCCAGGATTGTCCGCACCTGTTCATACACCGTAGCGTCGTTGACATACACGTGCGCCAGCTGATGGTCGGCCGTGGCAAAGGCGGGCGACGCACCGGCATCGAACAGCTCCAGCCCGCGCTCTTCCCGGTACCGGATCAATCCGGCTTCGCGCAGAATGCGGTTAATGTGAATGGGCTTACTGACACTGGTGATGCCGTATTCTGACAGTACGATGACCTCAGCCCCCTGCTTTTCGTAGAACTGAATCAAATCGCGGCATACCTCATCAATCTCGCGCAGGTCAGCGGCAAGTTTGGGCATATCCTGGCCAAACTTCTGCAGGCAGTAATCCAGGTGCGGCAGGTAAACCAGCGTCAGCGTGGGGTTGTGCCACTCGTCAACGAGCATCGTCGCATCGGCAATCCAGCGCGTGCTTTTGATGGTAGTAGCCGGGCCCCAGAACTGAAACAGCGGAAACGGGCCCAACTGTGCCTGCAGGCGGTCGCGCAAGTCGCCGGGCTGGGTATAACAGTCGGGTAGTTTCAGCCCGTCAGATGGGTACTGGGGGCGTGGCGTGGCCGAGTAGTCGGCGGAAGAATACATGTTGTACCACCAGAACATCTTGGACACGGTAAAACCAGGATCAACTTTTTTGGCCGCTTCCCAGATTTTCTCGCCCTGCACAAGCTTGTTGGACTGCTTCCAGAACTTTACTTCGGCGTCGGTCCGGTCATACCAGCCGTTGCCCACAATCCCGGTTTCGGCGGGCCATTTTCCCGTTACAAACGTCGATTGTACGGCGGTGGTCACGGCGGGCAGCATGGGCGCAATGGTGGCCTGCTGCTTACCGGCAAACCACTGTTTCAGAAAAGGCGTGTGTTCGCCGATGAGCGAATACGACAGGCCCACCACATTGAGCACTACGGTCTTTTTCATATGCTTGAGCGAATAAACGAACAAGAGAATGAGTGAACAATTGCCGGTGTGATCCTTCGCGCGCCAGCTATTTACTCATTCGCTCCTTCACTCATTCACAATTGGTTTATTACCCACTTCATTTCCCGTTCAATTGAATCTACCAGCGGCATCTTCAGCGGATCGGGCAGCACATCCCAGGTATAGGTTTCTACCTCCATCTGGCTGGTGAAGGCCCGCTCAGCCTGGAGCCGCAGTACCTCCCGGATATCGTCCTGCGTGGACTTTAACAAGCCGTAATCCTCAACAAACAGGGGTACGTGAAAATGCGCCCGCCACTCGGCATGGGTATCGTCAAAGGCAGCCAGCGCATCGGGCAGATCACGGAACCTAAGCAAATCAGCCGCGGTTGTCCGGGCCACTACCTGATGCAGGTAGGTAGATTCATTGAATGGCTCAAATGCTTTTTTGACGGCTTCGCGCCCGGCGGCATTCGTATCCGGGGGGAAGGTCGCTTTCAGAGCCGCACTGATCTGGATTTTGCCGACGCGCAGCCCGTAATTCTTGAGTTTGTCCAGCACCTCGGCGGGTCGTTCGTAACCCACGGCAAAGTGGCAGACATCGTAGCACAACCGCACGTGTTCGCAGATGGCGGCTTCGGCTTCCTCATCGGTCAGAGAAAACTGTTCGCTGAGCTGTTCAATACCCATCGGCAGCAAGTAATCCACAAACCAGGCAATGAACTCATCGGCAGTTTCGATAACGCCGTCGGGTTCGGGTTCGAGGTCGAGGTGCATAAGCCGGTCGGTTTGCCGGCGGAGTGTGATAAGTTCGGCCACTACTTCGAGTACATTCTGGGTAGCCTGCGCAAAGACGTAATCCCGCGCTACGGGTTGCTCCCACTCAAACCAGTAGCGGTACGACAACGGCGACGTAGAGACACCGCCCGGAATGCCGTTACCAAGCTCATCGACCGGCAGCAGCACCGCCAGAATGCGGAACAGCCGTTTGGTGTACTCAACCCGGGCCTCGGTTGTCCAGTCGGGCGTATGAACGTGATCTTTGACGACCGTATCGTGAAAACCACCGAACGGAAAGCCATTCATCGTAAACACATAGCAATCGTTTTCGGCCAGCCAGTTCTGAAATGCCACCAGGGTTGGGGTCTGCTCCAGTTCCTCACTCGCCAGGTTGGACAGCCGTAGTCCGATACCAAAGGGCGCATCGGGCGAGAGCCGGCTTTTCAGTGCCGGGATGGCTTTCTTCAATTCAGCGAAGTGGTCGGTCCAGGATTCGCCGGGGTGAATGTTGGTGCAATAGCCGAGGTGGCCGAGGGGCGTTTTCATGCAGAAATTAGTCTTTTGGGGCAACGAAAGCCGGCAGCTGGTCCGGGAGTTGAAACAGAATCACACCAGACGTAACGGCTGGCGTAGCGTCATGGGTGGTTAGCCGGCCGTCGACAATTCACGCTGCCTCAACACATCAATGACCTGTCGAATCAGGGTCTCGTCCATCTCGTGAACTTCCACGCCGTGGCCCAGGGCATCCAGCAGCATGATGGTGAGTCGGCCGCCCAGGTGTTCGCGAAATTCGGAGAGCCCTTTCAGTACCCCCGCGCTGTCGTTATCGGACAGCATTGGTTCATAGAGCGAAAAGCCGAGGAGACGGAGCGTGGTCAGAACGCGGTCGGCATCCTGGCCGGAGAGCCAGCCCAGCTGGCTGGAATAAAGCGTATCCAGGGCAATGCCGATGGCAACGGCCTCCCCGTGACGGATTGAGAAGTCGGTCAGCTGTTCGAGTTTGTGCGCACTCCAGTGACCGAAGTCCAGCGGGCGCGATGATCCCTGCTCAAACGGATCGCCCGCATCGGTAGACCGCCCGGCAATGTGCTCCAGGTGCATTTCGGCGCAGCGATGAATCAGGTACTGCATGGCGGTCATATCGCGGGCGGCCAGCGCATCGGCATGAGCTTCAATCCACTCAAAAAACGCGCGGTCTTTGATCAGCGCCACTTTTACGGCTTCGGCAATGCCCGCCCGCCAGTCACGGTCGTCCAGCGTAGTCAGGAACTGACTGTCGTTGAAAACGGCCACGGGGGGCGCAAAGGTGCCGAGGAAGTTTTTCTTGCCCCGGTAATTCACGCCGTTTTTGACGCCCACGCCCGAATCGTTCTGCGACAGAACCGTGGTAGGAATACGAATATGGCGGATGCCCCGGTGTGAAATAGCCGCTGCGTAGCCGGCCATATCCAGCACCGACCCCCCCCCAACGGCGGCAATAAATGAATGCCGGTCAATGCCGTATTGGTCAACGGCCGCCACAATCTGCTCAATCAGGGCCGGATCATTCTTGGCGCCTTCGCCCCCCGGTACAATCAGCAGCTCCGGCACGAGCGTAACCGCTGCGGTTAACCGGGCAAAGTACTGCCGGATGGCCGCGGGCAAACCGGGTTGTGCGTCCACGACGCCGGAATCCAGCACAAACAGAATTTTCCGGGCTGATGCCCCGGTGACCGACGAAATAAAAAAGTCGGAAAGCAGTGAATTGTCAGGATCGAAGAGCGCTTCGGTGAAGAACGTAGTGTACGAAAACCGGACGGCAAACGATTGTTGTAGGTTGGTCATAGAGCAGGCGGGGTCATTCTCGAACATGCCCCTATCCCCCAAAAATACAACCCTATCGCGAATGGTTCCTTCAAAAGTTGGTCATTAACGAGTCATTTTCTGCGCGTCAATAGTTACCCGCCAGGGTTACCCAATTGACAGTCAGCAACAACCAGGCATAATGCGCAGCAGCTGAGCAGAACAGGAAGCCCGGCAAAGGACAGAACTACCAGTACAGCACCCGGTATTTGATGGCCCCATACAGACGCCAGTAAACCGCCAGAAACGGCAGTGCCAAAGCCCTCAGCACGGCCTGTGGTAGCCTGATATTATCCCGGTTAGGAATTTGCTGCCGGATCAGATTAATTGACAACAGAGCCCAGAGTCCAAATCCGGTTACCGCCACGGGGGTACTAGCGGCCAATACCCCGGCAATACCCAGCATTACACCCAGCACCGACGCGTAGTATTCCAGTATGTGCGTCCGGTTGACTTCGATACGTTGCCGAAACAGGTCAGGATGGCGTTTGTAGAGTAAGGCGTCGTAGCGGCTGCGTCGTTCGTTGGCCAACGGCATATACCAGGGTTCGTCAGGCATGGGATGCACCACCACCGCTTCCGGGCATTTGGTAATGGGAATACCGGCACCAATGAATTTAAACTGCAGGTCCTGGTCTTCGCGCCAGGCCAGATCAAACGCTTCTTCGAACCCCCCTACCCGCTCCAGAGCCGTTTTCCGGCAGAAACAGTTGGCCGAGATCAGTTCGTTGGATTCCCAGTGCAGGTTCTTGTGCTGGGGTGTTGCCACACCGTCGGTCAGGTGCATTTGTCCCGTTACGACCTGCGCCCCCCGTTCAAAACTGGGCAGCACTGCCATGAGCCAGTCGGGCTGCGGTATGCAGTCATCGTCGGTAAAAACCACTACTTTGCCCCGCGCTGCCCGCCAGCCCCGGTTGCGGGCGGCCGCAAAACCCCGTTCGAAAGGCTGAGCTAGATACCGGACTTCAAGCGGACCACCCGACCGGGCAATTTGCCGGGCAAAAAGCTCGACGGCTGCCGCCGTTTCAGGCGTGTTGGCATCATCGACAACGATCAGTTCAAACTGATGACGCGGTAGGGTCTGCCTACCGAGCGCGTCGAGACACCTGAACAGTAAAGCAGGTTGTCGACCGGTCGGAATAACGATGGAGAAATTAGGAATCATAGGGAGAGGCTGGGTAAACGATAACTATGTTCGCGGGCAATACGTTGATTATACAGGAACCCACGACAACCAGCTCGTCGCAAATTCGGGGCCAAAAATGGCGGTTCGCTTAGTTTTGTTATTGCACAACCTTTTTTTTTATATGCTTGCTCTTATCACTGGTGCCACCGCCGGAATTGGCCGTGCCACCGCCGAAGCCTTTGCCCGACTTAACTACGATTTAATTCTGTGTGGCCGCCGTCAGGAACGGCTCGATGACCTCCGGCAGCAGTTTGGCACAGTTCGGGTGCATACGCTCAACTTCGACGTGCGCGACCGGGCCGCCGTAGAGGCCGCCATTGGCTCACTGCCCGACGACTGGAAGACCATTGATATTCTGGTGAACAATGCCGGCAATGCCTTTGGGTTCTCGGCCATTCAGGATGGTGACCCGGCCGATTGGGACCGGATGATTGATGGTAATGTGCAGGGCGTTCTGTACGTATCGAAAGCCGTGATGCCCGGCATGGTGGCGCGGGGCCGGGGCCATATTGTAAACCTGAGTTCCATTGCGGGCAAGCAGACCTACGCCAATGGAGCGGTGTACTGCGCCAGCAAAGCCGCCATCGAAGCCATCAGCACCGGCATGCGTCTGGACCTGACCCAGCACGGCATTAAGGTAACAAACATTGCCCCCGGCGCGGTAGAAACCGAATTCTCGATGGTGCGTTTCAATGGCGACGCCGAACGGGCCGCCAAAGTGTATGAAGGGTTTACGCCCCTCACCGCCTGGGATATTGCCGACACCATTGTCTATGCCGTAACGGCCCCCGCCCACGTCACCATTGCCGACCTGACGATTTTAGCCAGCGCCCAGGCAGCGGCTACCACGATTGTAAGGAAATAGCTTTAGGGCATTGGCCGCACCAGAATCCCGACACCAATGTGATTGTTTTGGCCTCACCCGTTAGCACAATGCCTATACACACCAGTTATGACGACCGGCAGGATGATACTCAAACCGATCCACTTCGACGAAGACAAGGCTAACCCCCTGTACAGTAGCCCCGACTGTCAGGAAATATTCAAGTGGTATCCTGACTACTATCACCAAACGGGCTACAATCCACCCTGGATCGGCTACTTTGTGCTGCGCGACGGACAGGTTGTTGGGGTGGGTGGTTTCGTGGGGAAACCCCAAAACGGTCGGGTCGAGATTGCTTATGGAACCTTCAAACAACACGAAGGCCAGGGTGTTGCTTCATTCGCGTGTCAGCAATTGACGGCCATTGCCCGGACAACGGACTCTTCTCTTATTATCACGGCAAAGACCTCGCCTGAAAAAAACGCGTCGGCAACGATCTTAAGCCGTAATGGGTTTGTGTTCACCGGCATTGTGCAGGACCATGAGATTGGCGATACCTGGGAATGGGTGTTTCAGGCAGTGTAATGTCATTGCAAACCGGCTGGTTTGCCCGCGCCCTAGACCTTACGTTTCAACTCGAAATTCTGGCCCAGGTACAGCCGTCGTACCTGCTCGTCGTTGGCCAGTTCTTCGGCCGAGCCCTGCTTGAGAATTTTACCTTCAAAGAGTAGATACGCCCGGTCGGTGATGGACAGGGTTTCGTTTACGTTGTGGTCGGTGATGAGGATGCCGATGTTTCGGTGCTTAAGTTTGGCCACAATACCCTGAATATCTTCCACGGCAATCGGGTCAACGCCCGCAAAGGGTTCGTCGAGCAGGATAAACTTGGGATCGACGGCCAGGGCGCGGGCAATTTCGGTGCGTCGGCGTTCACCCCCGGATAGCACCTTGCCCTTGCTTTTGCGCACGTGCGTCAGGCTGAATTCTTCGAGCAGCTCCTCGACCTTGGCGCGCCGGTCGCGCTTAGGCAGGTCAGACATTTCCAGCACGGCCAGCACGTTTTCTTCCACGGTCAAATCGCGAAACACCGAGGCTTCCTGCGCCAGGTAGCCCAGACCAAGCCGCGCCCGTTTGTACATGGGCAGGTCCGTTACGTCTTTATCATCAATAAAAACCTTACCGCTGTTGGGTTTTACCAGCCCCACAGCCATGTAGAACGACGTCGTTTTACCCGCGCCGTTCGGCCCCAGCAAACCCACAATTTCGCCCGTCTCGACCTGGTACGATACGTTATCATTTACCAGCCGCGCGCCGTATTTCTTGATGAGGTTTTCAGTTCTAAGAATCATTCCATTTCTTTTTGACACCAATAAATAGCGTATTCACGGTGTCAAATCTTTAAGTCTTTCAGCATCAGCTGCGTGGTAATGTTGCCGTTGTAATGGTTCTGTTCGAGGTTGTAGCAGATCGAGAACGGAATTCGGCCCCTGAGCTGCTTCGCCAGATGCCCCATGCCAAAGCCAACCGCCGTGTGCGTGTGGCCCGTTCGGTGCTGCCAGACCTGAATTTTCAGGTGTTTTTCTTTCATGATAACCGGTTCGCTGGCCAGATACACATCTTCGGTCATGAACACGGGCTGCATGTTGTGCGGCCCAAACGGCCCCATCTGTTTCAGAATCCGGCATATCCTGGCGTCGATCTCGCTGAAATCGAGCGGCAGGTCAATGTCTATTAACGGCGTCAGATCCTCTTCCCGAATGGTTCGGGACACAATCTCTTCAAACCGCTGCCGGAAGGCGTCGATATTGGCTTCGGACATGGTCATACCAGCCGCAAACGTATGACCACCAAACTGCTCGAGCAGGTCGGCGCACTGCTCAATGGCCTCGTACACATCGAACCCCGGCACCGACCGTGCCGACCCGGCAGCTTTGTCGTTGGAGCGGGTCAGGATAATAGTGGGGCGGTGAAAATGCTCAATGCACCGCGACGCCACAATCCCGATTACGCCCTTGTGCCAGTTGGCATCAAACAGCACCGTGCTTTTGGCGTTGGTCAGTGCTTCATTGCAACGGATCATATCGAGGGCCTGTTCGGTCATGCTGCTGTCAAACTGCCGACGGTCGGTATTGTGTTTATTAATGGCCATGGCAAAGGCATCGGCCTCTTCGTCGGCATCGGCCAGCAGCAGTTGCACGGCGGCTTTGGCGTGTTTGATGCGACCGGCTGCGTTGATGCGCGGCCCAAGGCCAAACACTACGTTGGTCAGGTCCAGCTCATTTTTGAAGCCTGCTATTTTGATTAACGCTTTCAGCCCGGTGCGGGGTGCGCTGTTAAGGTATTTTAAGCCAAAGTAAGCCATAACGCGGTTCTCGCCCGTGACCGGTACAATGTCCGACGCAATGCTGACCGCCACCAGATCGAGACACGGGTACAGCTGCTCCAGCGGGATGCCGTTGTGCAGACAATATGCTTGCAGCAGTTTAAAGCCCACTCCGCAGCCGCTCAGTTCGTTGTATGGATAGGTGCAGTCGTCGCGCTTGGGATCCAGCACCGCAGCCGCAGCGGGCAGCTCAGCGCCGGGGCGGTGGTGATCGCAGATAATGAAATCGACCCCCAGCGCAGCGGCTTCGGCCACGCGGTCGATGGATTTGATGCCGCAGTCGAGCGCGATGATGAGCGTAAAGCCGTTTTCGGCGGCCCAGGCAACGCCCTGCGTCGAGATGCCGTAGCCTTCTTTGTAGCGGTCGGGAATGTAATAGTCTATCTGCGGGTGATACTGTTTCAGAAAGCCGTACACCAGCGCTACCGACGTGGTACCATCCACGTCATAGTCGCCGTAGATCAGGATTTTTTCGGGCTGTTCAGAGCGCATCGCCCGCGTCAGCCGGGCGATGGCCCGGTCCATGTCCCGCATCAGAAACGGGTCGTGGAGAGCCGTAATCTCGGGCCGGAAAAACGAGCGGGCTGCTTCATAGCTGCCTACGCCCCGCTGCACCAGCAGAGCCGCCAGGAACGGACTAACCCCCAGCGAGGCCGTCAGCGAGGCAATGGCTTCGCGGTGTTCGTGGGCGTCGGGAATGGGTTTAGTAATCCATCGTTTGGTAGGCGGGAGCACTTGAGCTATCATAAATGCAAAATAAAACCGTTTTTAACTGAAACCTCCCGACTATGCCTTTTTTGCTTGTATTATTTGCCCTCCTCTCCACCACTCCCCCTCGCATTACCCCACCCGCCAAGGCCATCCTGACGGTTGACGTTCATAATGTCCAGCTCAGGAAAGGAATCGTTTTTGTGGCGATATTCAGGCCCGGCAAAGATTTTCCGGAGGGCGAACCACTGGAAGGTAAGAAAGTGGCGGCTACCAGCGGCAGCGTGAAAACCGTTTTTTCGGTCGAACCCGGCGACTATGCCGTGGCGGTGTACCACGACGAGAACAGCAATGGCAAGATGGACAAGCGCATGTTTGGTATTCCCAAAGAACCCTACGGCTTCAGCAATGATTTCCGCCCCACCCTGTCGGCCCCTAAATTCAGGGACTGCCAGTTTAAAGTTGGCAGCGATGGAAAGACCATCCGTGTGAAACTGAACTAATTTCCGTACTTTTGTCCCGCAAATAACATCCCCTGCTATTTGCCATGAGCTTAGACTCCAGTAAGTTTCTCTACGAGGCTCTCACCTACGACGACGTTCTGCTCCTCCCCGCCTATTCGGAGGTTCTCCCGCGCGACACCACCACCGTTACCCAGCTTACCCGCACCATCCGGCTTAACATTCCGCTTCTTTCGGCGGCTATGGACACCGTAACGGAGTATGCCCTGGCCATTGCCATGGCGCAGGAAGGCGGTCTCGGCATCATCCACAAGAACATGAGTGTAGAGGCTCAGGCCGAGCAGGTCCGCAAGGTAAAACGCTCGGAAAGTGGTATGATTATCGACCCCATCACGCTGGCCGAGAACTCGACCCTCGCCGATGCCCACAAGATCATGCGCGAGTTCAAAATTGGCGGTATCCCCATTGTGGACGAAGCCGGGAAACTCATCGGTATCCTGACCAACCGCGACCTGCGTTTTCAGCGCAACATGACCCGGCCCGTCACGGAGATTATGACCCGCGACAACCTGATTACTGCCCACGTGGGTCTCTCGCTCGAAGATGCCGAAAACATTCTGCAGGAATACAAGATCGAGAAACTGCCCATTGTCGATGACCAGTATAAGCTCGTCGGATTAATTACGTACAAAGACATTCTGAAGCGTAAAAGCCACCCCAACGCCTGCAAAGACGAGTTGGGCCGGTTGCGCGTGGGTGCCGCCGTGGGTGTAACGCCCGATCTGCACCGGCGCATCGAAGCTCTGGTCAAAGCGGGGGTCGATGTGATCAGCGTAGATACGGCGCACGGCCACTCTAAAGGCGTGATTGACGCGGTGCGGGGTATTAAAACGCAGTTCCCCAACCTCCAGGTCATTGCCGGAAACGTAGCCACCGGCGAGGGTGCCAAAGCCCTGGCCGACGCCGGAGCCGACGCCGTGAAGGTGGGCGTAGGACCGGGCAGCATCTGCACCACCCGCATCATTGCCGGTATTGGCATGCCGCAGCTCACCGCCGTTTATGAATCGGCCAAAGCCCTGCAGGGTACGGGCGTTCCGATCATTGCCGACGGGGGCATTCGGTTCTCGGGCGATATTACCAAGGCCATTGCGGGCGGGGCGAGTACGGTGATGATTGGCTCGGTGCTGGCCGGTACCGAAGAAGCCCCCGGCGAAGTGGTTCTCTACGAAGGTCGCCGGTTCAAGACCTACCGGGGCATGGGGTCGGTGGAAGCGATGGAAGACGGCTCGAAAGACCGCTATTTCCAGGACGCCGAAGACGACATCAAGAAACTGGTGCCGGAAGGCATCGTGGGCCGCGTACCGGTCAAGGGCAAAGTGGCCGAGATTGTGTATCAGATGGTAGGCGGCCTGAAAGCCGGCATGGGCTACTGCGGTGCCGCCGACATCCCGACACTGCAAACCGCCAAATTCGTTAAGATCACCTCCGCCGGCGTCCGCGAAAGCCATCCCCACGACATCGCCATTCAGAAAGAAGCCCCGAACTACTCAGCGCGGTAAGCACGAAGTAGTTCGTTCTACCTGATCAAAAAAGGGAGGCAATCCATTCGTGGATTGCCTCCCTTTTTTGATCAGACGGGTTAACAGATTGCTATGTACAGGCAAAGAATAGAAGGGTTGATTTGGCCCAGAGTTCTTCAGCACACAGTTTCCTTTGATTAACTTTGATTGAACAGGCACTCCTGTTTCAGCAAATTCAGATCCTGCTTGTACTCGATGGCCTGTTCGGCGCGTTCGAAGGCCTGTCGTGAGTATATCTTGGCCAGCTCTTTGACTCTGGCATTGCCAACAAAGGCGATGCTGATAAATGCTTTTTGAAGGCGAAGCATGACCTCTATGTTGTTGGCGCCATCCCGGGCAATTGGTCTGAACGCATCATCGAACAGGTCGGCTGCCGAAATGGCAGGAACCTGTATTCTGTCGTATTTTATAGGGTCAGCACTCAGTTTCTCCCCTTTTTGCCAGGCCGTAAACAGACGAACGTAGCTACTGATAATGGCAATGGCGGTGCCGGGATCATTAATACCCGGCGATAAGGCCCGGCTGGCAATTTCGCTCAGGGCGATGAGGCCAAAGCGCGGGTCGTCATGAAACGAACGGTCGTCATCAATTGTAAACAGTTTTTCCTGCTGCTCCCTGAAAGTACCGGGCCAGTCGTTTTTGGAACAACTTATATACGCCAGCGGCTTATCGGCCGAGCAGAACGCGCCGGGTATAGCGTTCAAGGTGATGATCACATCATTGTCAGCTGCCAGTTTCTGGAGCCGTTCCATGTTAATGTGCTGGATATAGCCAACTTTCTCACTATAAACCGGTGTACCGGTTCTGATTTTTTCCGAGATACCCACCCCTCCCATAAATGGCTCCTGCACCCGTTGCTCTATGGCCTCCCGGGTGGCTTCCTCTACTTTACTGATGGTATGCCCTAACCTGCCCAGTTTTGCTATGCGTTCAACCCACCGCAGGAATACCAGAATCACCAGGGCAAACACTGTGATGGTCAGGACAAAGAGAACAAAATAGCCGGCTTTGCTATAGTACCCGTTCTTTAATGCCAGCGTAGCAACAATGCTGAAAATGAAAGACCCAATGTAAACAGACAGGGCATTTTGCGAAACGTCGTCGGCTACAACGAGTTTGAACGATCTGGGAGTGGCCGTTCCGCTGGCCGCAGAAAAAGCCGACAGCATTGAGCCAACGGCGAAAATGGCAATCACCAGCATACTCGACGATATGGTCGTCAATAAATCTTCGATTGAGCCTTTTTTAATGTCGGGCGCAATGTCAGCAATAAATGTGTCGTCGGCGAGGTGCGACGCCAGCGCTGCTGCTATAGAAATCAGGCAAAATATCAGAGGCCTGAACCACAATTTATTCGTGAGCCGGTTGAAGTAGAATTTTAGATTTTGTTTCATGGCGATTACAAGGCATTAAGAACGGATGGAGTTTCCCTGTAAGACTCCAGCGATCCGTCAATACCGATTTTATGTATATGGCAACCAGCGTAACCAGACTCTTGACCAGTCACGCGATTCAGGCCGGGCTATTACCCGTTCGAACGCCTTTTCAGTTGTTCACGCTGCCGAACCCGGGCTGACTCAGCTATGTCTTTCTCCGGCTTTCGGCTGAGCTGACCGACACGCGAACCGGCGTTGCTAGGTCTTCTGTTCGGCGGTTTCTTCCAGTTGGGCTTCGTCTTTGGCGACCTGCTTACGCTGTTTGCGGTTGTCGCGGGCAAAGACGTCGATCAGGACGATGAAATACGAGATAAGCAGCGGTCCGATCACCAGACCCAGAATACCGAAGATGGGTACGCCCAGCACAATACCGGCCAGCGTTACGAGCGGGTGAATGTCGCCCATACGTTTGGCCAGGGCAATGCGCAGCAGATTGTCGATGTTGATGATAACAATAACGCCGACCAGCAGGATGCCAACGGCATCGCCGGTTTCGCCCTGCGAGAGTTTGATAAGCCCCGCCGGCCCCCAGACCAGGGGCGTTCCCAATACAGGGATGAACGCCATGAAAAAGCCAATTACGCCCCAGAACGGCGCGTCGGGCACGTTGAAAATCCAGAGTGTGCCCCCCGTCAGCACGCCCTGCACGGCGCAGACCAGCACCTGCCCAATCACGTTGGCGTTGACGTTGTTTTTCAGCGAATCGCCCAGTTCACGCTGCGTATCCTGGTTGAAAGGCAGGTATTTCTGGAGCCCTTTCTGAAACCCCTCCTGCTGGGTAAACATGAAGTAAAGCGTAAAAAACATCAGACCAATGATCACGATAAAATCCAGTGCACTGCCTGCAATGGACGGCAGAATGCGGCTGGCATAGCTCGCGCCCTGCTGCAGAATCTTCTGGACGTTCTGCGGATTGGTAATCTTGAATCCGGTCAGTTCTTCAGCCTTGTGAATCAGATTAAGAATATCCCCGGTATTCTGACTGTAGTACTGAATGCGTCCGATCAGCATCAGGCTCAGCGTAAGAAACGGCAGGATAATAACCACCAGCGAAAAGATAATCAGCAGCGACGTAACGAGTGTTCGGTTCCAGTGGCGTTTGTGCACCAGATTGTCGAACCACGGCCGCAGCACTACGTAGAGAATGCCCGCGCCGAGAAAGGCCGAGATGTAGCCGCTAAGTCCAAAAATGATGAAGCCCGCAATAATCACCAGGCTTGAAATCAATAAAACGCGCTGCTGCTGGGGAGTATAGATAGTGGTCATCGGCAAATCAGTAAAGAGTCCTTAGTGGTCATTTCGTGCATTGATCGCCCTGAGGTACGATTGGCATTTATGATACCAATGCGCAGACGAGGAGAGCCGCAATGCAAATGACTCTGTTCATGCCAAATTGTTTTGTCAGCACTCCGTGGCGCTCAGGGCCAGCCCGGCCTGGGAGGTTTCCTTATAGCGTTTGGACATGTCGCGGCCGGTGGCTTTCATGACTTTAATAACCGCATCGAGCGATATTTTCTGGAATGATGCCTTGCCCGCCGTGGCCAGCAGGTAGGCATTATACGCTTTGGCCGCGCCCATGGCGTTGCGTTCGATGCACGGAATCTGCACGTAGCCGCCAATAGGGTCGCAGGTCATGCCCAGGTGGTGTTCAATCCCGATCTCGGCGGCTGCTTCAATGGTTTCGATAGCACCGGCGGGCTGGGCGCAGCGGGTCAGGAAAGCCGCCCCCATGGCCGAAGCCGTACCGATCTCGCCCATGCAACCCATCTCGGCCCCGGAAATACTGGCGTTGTGTTTCACCAAAAAGCCAATGACGGCAGCGGCCCACATGCCCGACCGGAGCGTGGCGGGGCTGTAGTGAAAGTGACGCTTCGCCAGATACGTAAGCCCCGGAATTACGCCCGACGCGCCCGACGTAGGAGCCGTAACCACAATGCCCCCCGCGGCATTCTCTTCCGAAGCCGCCAGGCAGTAGGCATTCATAAACAGCAGGAAGCTGTCTGACGAGTTAGCCAGACTCTTTGCCTGTTCGTACAGCAGCGGAGCCTTGCGACTCAGCCTGATTGACCCCGGCAAAATACCCCGGTTGCGCAGCCCCCGCCGAACGGCCCGGTGCATGAACGCCAGCAACTCGTCGATCCGGGCATTTATATCGGCGCGGGTGCGGCCGGTGAGGGCCATTTCATTGGCCATCATCAAGGCATCGAGCGTCAGATTATGCTGCGCCAGTTGCTGTTTCAGTTCGCCCATGGTACCGTACGGATACGGCACCGCCTGCGCCGACGGGTCGATTTCGGGTTCGCCTTTCCGCAGAATGAACCCGCCCCCAACCGAGTAATATTCTTCTTCGGCCAGCGTATCGGCACCCGCCATCAGCCGCAGCACCATGGTGTTGGCATAGGGCGATTCGTAGCGTTTGCGCTCAAAATGAATGTGCTCCGGCCCCAGCGAAACGGTTTGGCTGCCCACCGGCACCGGGTATCGTTCAGCCGGGTCTTTCAACAGGCTGGTCAGCGCCACGGGGTCGGTGGTTTCGGGTTGCCAGCCCAGGAGTCCGGCCACAATGGCGCGGTCGGTGCCGTGCCCTTTACCCGTGGCGCTCAGCGAACCATACAGGTAGATGTGCAGCGAATCGGCGCGGTACTGGTCTGGTTCGGGCAGCTGGCCCACGCGCTGCCGAAAGTCGAAAGCCGCTTTCATGGGCCCGATGGTGTGCGAACTCGACGGCCCCGGCCCAATCTTGAACAGATCGAAGACGGAGGTGATGATGGGTGTAGTCATGTTGATGAGAATAAATTCGGATCCTATCTCCTGTCTAAATCCCGAATCTGCGCAACATACTCGGTGGGCAGGAGCACACGTTGCACAACGGACCGCAGGCCGAACGCGTTCAGGAATTTATACAGGCCGATGGTCCGGGCCAGAAGGGGTTTTTGGGGCAGGCTGAGATGCTGACGCACCACGTCCGGCACCAGCACCGCCTGCGCCTGCCGGAGCAGGTCATACCGCCAGCCACCCAGCTGCTCGCGGTAGCGCTGAAACAGTTTATCGGTGTGTTCGCTTCGAATCAGATCGTGGTCCAGGTGCTGCTGCCGGTCAATTTTCCAGTTGGCGTAGGTCCCGGGCAGGTTGGGCGAGTCTACGCCGGAGACGTTCATGCCCACCCCTACGTTCCGAAAAACGGCATACAACTCATCGCGTTCGGGGTTTGTAAGTGGGCGGTGCAGCGTTTCGTAGGCCCGTTCCGAATAATCGATCAGCATATACAGCACATCACGGTAGGCCCAGCCCGGAATATGCGCCCCGCGCGTCTGCTCAACTGTACCGTGAATGGCGCCCATCCGGGCCACCGCCCGCCGGGCTTCGGCATCGGGCAGAAACACAATATCCTGCGCGTAGCGCACCGTGGAGAACAGCCGGGCTATGGGATCGGCGGGCAGTTTACCCGTAAAGAAAAGCCAGTCTACGGCACGATTGAGGGCAAACTCGGCCGCCGACCCCGCAAAGACCAGCAGAATCACATCGGCATCGCCCCAGATTTCGCGGACAATCGAGCCGGGTTTTACGAAATTGGTCATTGTCTTACCTGTGTTATCCGGGCTATATCGTTAAGACAACGAATTCGACGCGCCTGTTCTTTCGTTTGTTGGCTTCTGAATCATTGGGGGCCGCCGGGCGGTTGTCGCCGTAGCCGGCAGCGCGGAGCCGGTCTTCGGCAATGCCCTGCCGGACCAGGTAGGACGTAATGATCCTGGCGCGGTTTTCGGACAGGGCCTGGTTCAGCCGCCGGTCGCCCACATTATCGGTATGGCCCGCAATTTCAATCTTCAGCCCCGGCATGGTTTGCAGCGTTTTAACGAGTTTGTCCAGCTGCGGAAACGACTGCACCCGCAGTACGTAACTACTCTGATCAAAATACACATTGTCGAGCCGGAACGCCTGGTTCACCGCCAGATCACGAAATACGCTGTCGGCTTTGGGTGTCGCTTTTTCGAGCTGTACGGCGTACCCGTAGCCCTTAGCTGAGCAGGTATCGCAATCGACCAGCATCACGAGTTCGCTTTCGTAGTAGCCCGGCGCGGCCGCAATGACGTAGAGCGTATCGGTTTGTTTAAGTGTCAGGTCAAAGCCTTTACCGGGCTGACTGCTGCCTTCCCATTTGGTTTTGGCGAACACCGCCCGCACCGTAAACCGGGCGGGCAGTTCAGCCGCCGTCTGCTCATCAACCGCCGTCAGCGAGAACAGCGTGGGCAGCGTCACTTTGGTTGGTTCCCGCTGGGCCAACGCGGTCAGGCCCAACAGGACACCAGCAACGAGCAGAAAATAGCGCATACAATCAGGAGAAGGTTTACCCAGTCACCCGCAAATAAAATGCCGTAATCCCCGGCGGGGGCCGAAACGGAAATAACTCCGCCTTTCCGGCCCGCTTACCTGCCCTGATCCATCAGAATTCCTATTTTTTCGGGTCGATAACAACGTGCCGGATACGCTGCCGCTTCCAGGTATACGTAATATGAACCAGCCCGTCGGCAGTCTGAACCACGGCAGGGTACGAGTACTCGCCCGGTTCGTTTTCCAGTACGGCCAGGGTAGTCCAGTGGGTACCGTCGGGCGAGATAGCCGCATGGAGGGGTGTGCGGGGTCCGCCAAACTTACCCGGTGTGGGCGGGGTGGGGTTGTAAATCAGCACGTGCCGGCCATCGGCCAGCGTAACAGCGTCGGTGCCGGAGTTCGGATTGGGCAGCGTGGTCGGTTGCAGCGGTGACCAGCTGTTGCCCCCGTCACTGGACCAGGTTTGCAGCACAAAACCGCTTTTCTGGCTGCGGCAGAGAGCCTGTAATTTTCCGTCAGGATGAAGCAGGATGCTCGGCTGAATAGCCCCGTCGTCAACGCCGGTATTGATGGCCTCGGTGCGGGTCCAGGTTTTGCCCCCATCGGTTGTTTGCTCAAAATGCACCCGCCAGTTGTGGTCTTCCGAACTACTCGGGCTCAGCAAAACCCCGGAAGACAGCAGCACCGGCTTATTTTTGACGGGGCCAATAATACCGTCCGGCAGTCGTTCGGCGGCCGACCAGGTCTGCCCCCCGTCGGCAGATCGTTTCAGCATCCCCCACCAGCTCGACGGCGTAGGGCCCACCTTATAAAACAACAGCAGGTCTCCGTTGGGAATCTGATACAGAACTGGATTCCAGCACGGCAGGCGCTTGCCCGGTCCATTCCGCTCGCCCGATTCGGCGGGCAACCCGGTGGCGGCTTCAACGGGGGTGGTCCAGCGGTCGCCCGTGTGGCGGCTCACCCAGATGCCCACGTCGGGATGGCGCTCGCGGGTGCCACCAAACCAGGCGGCTACCAGCCCCTGCGCCGTTCCGGTCAGCGTTGACGCATGACACTCCGGAAAAGGAGCCTGTTCATAAATCCATTCGCGCTGGCGTGTCGGCGTCAGGGGCTGAGCAAGAACGGAACAAACCGTTCCCAGCAGAATAATAACGGTGTATAGAGGCAGCGTTTTCATGCCCTAAACATACGGCAGACCCGTTAACTTCTCCAACAGCCCCGTCATCAGCCAGCCACGTAGCTACGTTTGGCCGGCCCCTGCCGGTACGGGAAACTACAGGTAGATAAGAGCATCAGACATATTACCGGTGGTAAGCTCAGGCCTTTAAAAGCAACAGAACGTGGCAGGGCCTGTCGCTTTTTTTGGTTCCTGACCATCAACCGCTTACCCGGCCCGTCTAACTTTTTACCCTACGCTCCTGCCCGAAGCCACGAAAGTTTCCGTACTTTTATATCCCGTAACGCTTCTAATTACGCTTTGCATCATGGCGACTACGGAACTCAAATCTGCTAAATACATCTTCGTCACCGGTGGGGTGACCTCCTCGCTCGGCAAGGGCATCATCGCTTCTTCGCTGGCCAAACTCCTCCAGTCGCGCGGGCTGACGGTAACGATCCAGAAGTTCGATCCGTACATCAACATCGACCCCGGCACGCTCAATCCCTACGAGCACGGCGAGTGCTATGTGACGGACGACGGCGCCGAAACCGACCTCGACCTCGGCCACTACGAACGCTTCCTGAACCGGCCCACCTCCCAGGCCAACAACATTACAACCGGGCGTATCTACAACAACGTCATCACCCGCGAACGCCGGGGCGATTTCCTCGGCAAAACCGTGCAGGTTGTCCCGCACATTACCGACGAAATCAAGCGCAATATCCGGCTCCTGGATAACGGCGATTATGACATCATCATCACCGAGATTGGCGGTTGCGTGGGTGACATCGAGTCGCTGCCGTTTGTGGAGGCCGTGCGGCAACTTAAGTTTGAACTTAATGAGCACGACACACTGGTTATTCACCTCACGCTGATTCCTTATCTGAAATCGGCGGGCGAGTTGAAAACCAAGCCTACGCAGCACTCGGTCAGAATGCTGCTGGAGAACGGGGTGCAGCCCGACATCATTGTCTGCCGCACTGAACATCCCCTGCCCCAGGACATTCGCAAGAAAATTGCGCAGTTCTGCAATGTGCAGGTCAGCTCGGTCATTGAAGCCATCGACGCTGACACCATTTACGACGTGCCCCTGCTTATGCAAAAGGAGCGGCTCGATCAGCGGGCGTTGTACATGCTCGATATCTATAATGATAAAGATGCCGATCTGGACGCCTGGAAGTCATTTCTGGGCCGGCTCAAGAACCCCGGCAGCGATGTGCGCATCGGTCTGGTGGGCAAATATGTTGAACTGAAAGACGCCTACAAATCCATTGCCGAAGCGTTTATTCATGCGGGAGCCGAGAACGAGTGCAAGGTAAAACTGGAGTGGATTCAGTCCGAAACGCTGGTAAACGAACACCACTGCATAGAAACCCTGCGCAATCTGGACGGTATTCTGGTAGCACCCGGCTTCGGCGAACGGGGCATTGACGGCAAGATCAACGCCGTGCGGTTTGCCCGCGAAAACGGTATTCCCTTCCTGGGTATCTGTCTTGGCATGCAGATGGCCGTGATTGAATATGCCCGCAACGTGATGGGTATTGAAAACGCGCACTCGACCGAGATGGAACCCGATACCGACGCGCCGGTCATCAACATGATGGAAGACCAGAAGAAAGTGGTCGATATGGGCGGTACGATGCGGCTGGGAGCGTATACCTGCAAGATCAAGCGGGATTCGCTGGCGCACAAAATATATGGCAAGAACCAGATCAGTGAGCGCCACCGCCACCGCTACGAATTCAACAACGCCTACCTCGATGCCTTTGAGCGGGCCGGGCTGCGGGCCACGGGTATCAACCCGGATACCGGGCTGGTCGAAATTGTGGAGTTAAACAATCATCCCTGGTACGTGGGCGTGCAGTTTCACCCCGAGTTGAAAAGCACGGTGAAGCAGCCTCATCCGCTCTTTGTCAGTTTCGTGAAGGCCGCCCTGGCGTACAGTCAGCAGGAACGCCGGCCTGAGGCCGCACAAACCGCTCGTGTAGAAGCCGCCGAAGCGGTTGATTAAGCGGCTCGATTGGCGTAATTTTGCAAAAAAACAGTCGGTAGTCGTTTGTCAATGAGTCGTTCGTCATGGCCTCGTCAAACCAATGACTATTGACGAACGATTACTGACTTAAAAACTGAATGGATCGCAATCAACTTATTGGTATCGTACTGATCATGGCCATGCTGGTCGGCTATCAGCTGCTGGTGCCAAAACCTGCTCCCGAAGCAGAACAGGCCGGCAAAAAACCGGCTCAAACCTCCCAGCCTACTGCCCTTTCCGGCACGACGGGCACCCCAACGAATACCTCGGCTGTGGCCACCGCAGCCACTGCCGATTCGGCAGCAGCCCGCGCTAAATTCGGCGATTTTGCGGCTCTGTCCACCGGCGACGCCCGGGATGTGGTCATCGAAAACAAAGACATTAAAGTTACCTTCAGCACGGCGGGTGGCCGGGTGAAGGAAGTTGTGCTGAAAGACTACAAAACCTATCAGCAGAAACCACTCGTGCTGATCGACGCCGAAAACAGCACTACCCGGCTCGAACTGCCCACTAATCGCGGCACCGTTGATCTGCACCGGCTGTATTACCAGACCGACGCCCAGAGCGGCACGGTAAGCGGTGGTGCCCAAACCATTACCTTCCGGGCCGAGGTAGCCCCGGGGCAGTCGGTCGAGCAGGTTTACACCATTCCCGCCGAGGGCTACGTGCTGAACTATAACCTGAAGCTGAATGGTCTGAACAACACGGCCGGCAACGACAACATCCGGTTTTTCTGGCAGGACCACATGCAGCAGTACGAGAACGACCTGGCCAACTGCCGCCAGGCTGCCACCGTTAACTACCTGACCGACGAGGAAAGTTTTGACCACCTGACCGAAGGCGCAGCCAGCGACGAAGAAACCATTGGCCAGCCCGTGCAGTGGTTTACCTTCAAGCACAAGTATTTCCTGTCGGGATTTATTGCGGACAACAGCCCTCTACAACGCGCCGATTTCAAATCGCTGGCCCCCGAAAGTGACAGTAGCTTCGTCAAGACCGCCGTGGCCGATGTCATGCTGCCCATGGCCGATGTGAAGGCGGGCAAGGGTGCGTACAAGTTTTACTTCGGCCCCAACGACTTTCAGTTGCTGGGCGACGTAGCCCCCGAATTTGACCGGAACGTGTATCTCGGCTACTCGCTGCTGAAGCCCATTAACAAGTATTTCTTCGTGCCGGTGTTCAACTTCCTGGAGAAGTTCATCTCGAACTACGGCCTGCTGATTATTGTACTGGTGGTGTTTGTAAAGCTGATCCTGACGCCGTTGACCTATAAATCATACGTCAGTATGGCCAAGATGCGGGTGCTGGCTCCCGAAATAGAAGCTATTAAGGCCCGCGTTGGCGACGATATGACCAAGCAGCAGGCTGAGCAGATGAAACTGTACCAGGAGGTGGGCGTAAGTCCGCTAAGCGGCTGTATTCCGGTGGTGGCTACCATGCCCATTCTGTTCTCGCTGTTTATGCTGTTTCCGAACCTGATCGAACTGCGGCAGAAGCCCTTTTTGTGGGCCAGTGACCTGTCAACCTACGATGCCTTCATCACGTTTCCGGCTATCCCGTTCATTGGCAGTCACCTGAGTCTGTTCACCGTGCTAATGACGGCTTCGTCCATCGCGTTTGCATATTTCAACAACCAGACTACGCCTACGCAGCCGGGACCGGTCAATATGAAGGCCCTCAGCTATGTATTTCCGCTGATGTTTATGTTTGTACTGAACTCCTATCCCGCTGGTCTGACATTCTATTATTTCGTCTCCAACATCGTAACCATCGGGCAGCAGCAGCTCATCCGGCGTTTCGTTGACGAAGACAAAATTCTGTCTGTACTGAACGAGAATCGGAAAAAGATAGCGTCGGGCGAGGTGAAAAAGCCGGGTGGTTTCCAGGCCATGCTGCAAAAGCAACTCGCAGCCGCCGAAGAAGCCCGCAAACTGGCCGATACCAAGCGTCAGCCCAAACCAAAGAAATCATAACTATTCAGGATATGCGCTACATGGTGTAGGCTCTAGTGCTCACGCAGAAAAGTCCTGCATCGGCCCTATAGCCTACACCATGTAGCGTACATTGACCTCCTTTTATGAAGACCAACGGGCCGGTTCGTGTGTTGATTTTGTTGCTTTTCGCCTTGGCGATGTCGCCGGTCTGGGCGCAGGGGGATGCGACGCGCCGGTACCTCGACGCGGTTGGCATGGTGCAGCGGGGACAGTATGAACCCGCCAAACGAACGCTGAATGACATCATTCAGCGGGGTGGGGCGCTGGCTCCGTATGCGCACTATCACTACGCCCTGGCCACGTTCCGCCAGCGCAACTTCGACGCGTCTCGGCTGATGCTGAAACAGTTGATAGCGCGTTTTCCCGACTGGCGTAAGATTGACGACGCGCACTATCTTTATGCCTCCGATGCCATGGAACTGGGCCGGTACGAAGAGGGCCTGAGTATGCTCCAGCGCATTGGCGACCCTGCGTTTGGTAAAGATGTGGCCAAACTTGAGCAGTATTTCATGGGGCGTATTCGGGATGTTGAAAAGCTCAGGCAGCTCAACCGCGAGTTTCCCGAAAACCGGTCCGTGGCTCTCGCCCTGATCGATCAGCTTCAGCGGAGCGGTGGCAAAGAAGATCTGCAACTCTCCGACCGGCTCACCAACCGGTTTGGGGTGCCCACAACGGCCCCGGTCCGGCCGTCATCGCCCAGCCCGGCCCCACCCACGACAACCGTTTCGCAAAAGCCCAGCCCCCCCAACCGGAGCAGCCGACCAAAGAGTGCTTATAATGTGGCGCTCATGCTACCGTTCCGGCTGGATGCGTTCGACAGCGACCGCAGGATGTTGAGTAGTCAATACGTGTATGACCTCTACAACGGCATGAAACTGGCGCAGGCAAAGCTTTATTCAGAAGGCATCGCGGTAAACCTGATGGCCTATGACGTGGAGAACGACCCCAACAAAACCCTTGAACTCATCAACGGCCCGGCCTTTTCGCAGACCGACCTGATTGTTGGCCCGCTCTACGCCGAACCCAACCGCATTGCCTCAGCCTTTGCCAACCAGAACAATATCCTGCTGCTGAACCCCATTGCCACCGGTAGCGACCTGATTGTCGACCAGCCCATGTCCTTTCTAGCCCAGCCGTCGCTGGAGCGGCAGGCTACCGAAGTGGCCGGGTTCATGCAATCGAAAGGCGAGTCAGCTAACAGGCGGGTGGCGGTCTATTTCGGTGAGTCGCGCAAGGATTCATCGCTGGCTGTGTTGTACAGTAATGAGCTGAAACGGCGCAGGTTTCAGGTAGTCGATTTTCGGAAACTGACGGGTTCGGTGTCGTCGATGGTGGGACAAATGATGTCGGCAACCGCTCCTGCCGGTGCTCCTGTTACGGCTACCAGCAGCGCATCGTCCGCGCCCGTTTCGCTGAACCACATTTTTCTGGCCAGCAATAGCGACGCCGACGGGCCTAAACTGCTCGACGCACTCAGCCGCCGGCGCGTGTCGGGGCCGGTAGTGGCGTCGGGGTCAGCGTTTAACTACTTCAAAAATTCGGCCTCCACATTCACCCGCCGAAACCTGTATCTGCTCTACCCGGAATTTATCGATACGTCGCGCCCGATGGTTGAGACGTTCGAGGCCGATTACTTAGCCACTCGTAACACGATTCCGTCTATTTTTGCCATGGAGGGCTACGATATGCTGCTCTTTTTTGGCCGACAGCTGGCCCGCACCGGGGGAAAACTAACCAGCCGGTCTGGTCTGCGCTCCGACACCGACGACTACCTGCTGTCGGGTTTCGACTATACCGAGGGCAACGATAACCAGGTCGTACCCATCGTTAAATACGAAGACGGACGATTCACAAAGATTAATTAGTGAATGAGTGAATGAGTGAATGAGTGAATAGTGCCGACGCTTGTTAGCTGACGCCGGAAGGTATTCGCTCATTCACTCATTCGCTCATTCGCTCATTGAAAAATGACAACGAGCGAACAACTTTTCGAAAAGGCACAACAGCTAATACCGGGTGGGGTAAACTCGCCGGTACGGGCGTTTCGGTCGGTGGGCGGCACACCGCTGTTTATTAAATCGGCGAAGGGTCCCTACATCTACGACGAAGACGGGCGGCAGTATATCGAACTCATCAACTCATGGGGACCCATGATTCTGGGCCACGCCTTTGAGCCGGTAGAACGGGCCGTCCGCGAGGCTATCCAGCATTCGTTTTCGTTCGGTGCGCCCACCCGCAAAGAGGTGGAGATGGCCGAACTGATTATCAGCATGGTACCCTCGGTCGAAGTGGTCAGGATGGTTAACTCCGGCACCGAAGCAACCATGTCGGCCATTCGGGTGGCGCGGGGCTTCACGGGCCGCGAGAAAATGATCAAGTTTGAAGGCTGCTACCACGGCCACGGCGATGCGTTTCTGATTGCAGCGGGCAGTGGGGCCATGACCATGGGCATTCCTGACTCGCCGGGCGTTACCAAAGCGACCGCGTCCAACACGCTCACGGCTCCGTACAACGACCTCGCGGCCGTAGAAGCTCTTTTGGATAACAACCGGAATCAGGTAGCGGCCGTCATTCTGGAGCCGGTGGTTGGCAACATGGGCTGCGTCCTGCCCGAACCCGGCTTTTTACAGGGCGTCCGCGATCTGTGCACCCAACACGGCGTTGTTTTGATTTTCGACGAAGTGATGACCGGCTTCCGGCTGGCCAAAGGTGGGGCGCAGGAACGCTTCGGCGTTACGCCCTGACATGACCACAATGGGTAAAATCATTGGGGGCGGTATGCCGGTTGGTGCCTATGGTGGTCGTCGGGACATTATGAACATGGTCGCCCCGGCCGGACCGGTGTATCAGGCCGGTACCCTGTCGGGCAACCCCATCGCTATGTCGGCGGGTCTGGCCATGCTGCACCACCTCAACGACCACCCGGAAGTCTACACGCGGCTGGACGAGATCGGTAATACGCTGCGCACGGGCTTTCAGAATAGTTTGCTGAAGCTGGGTCTGAACTACACCATCAACCAGATCAGTTCGATGTTCACGCTCTTCATGACCAACCGGCCCGTAAGCAACTTCAGCGACGCCAAGTCGTGCGATGTGCCCGCCTTTGGCCGGTACTTCCACGCCATGCTGGAGCGGGGCGTGTATCTGGCCCCGGCGCAGTTCGAGAGTTTGTTCCTGTCGGTAGCCCTGACAGACGAGTTGATTCAGCAGGTGATTCAGGCTAACGAGGAGAGCCTGACCGTCATGATGAACCATGAATGACAATGGATGAATGGACGGGACGCACCTTTTTTTTGCGTAGGCTCAGTCATCACGTATCGTTCATCATTCGTCACTCCCAACCATGCGCTTCTCCGTCATCATCCCCCTCTTCAACCGCCCCGGCGAACTGCGTGAACTGCTCGACAGTCTCACCCGGCAAACCTACGCGCCTTTTGAGGTGCTGGTCATTGAAGATGGCTCGATTGAAAAAGCAGACGGAGTAGTAGCAGAATTTGCCGACCGGCTACGCATCCAGTATTTTTTCAAACCCAACTCCGGGCAGGGCTTTACGCGCAACTACGGCTTTGAGCGGGCTCAGGGCGATTATTTCGTCATCTTCGACTCCGACGCACTCGTGCCGCCCCACTACTTTGCTACGGTAAATCAGCACCTCAAAACGACCTGGCTCGATGCCTACGGCGGCCCCGACGCGGCTCATCCTGCTTTTACCCCCGTGCAGAAGGCCATCAGCTATTCCATGACCTCGCCCTTCACGACGGGTGGCATTCGGGGTAGTAAAAAGAACCTCGGTGGCACCTACCATCCACGCAGTTTCAACATGGGCCTGTCGCGGGCGGTGTGGGAGAAAGTAGGTGGGTACAGACTCAGCCGGATGGGAGAAGACATTGAATTTGCTATTCGCATCATTGAAAACGGTTTCAAAACCGGCCTGATTGCTGACGCCTTCATCTACCATAAACGCCGGACGAGTTTCGGGCAGTTTTTCCGGCAGACGCGCTTTTTTGGCCGGGCCCGTATCAACATTGCCCGGTATTACCCTGCCGAACTCAAGCCTGTTCACGCGTTCCCGGCCTTGTTTACCCTGTTCCTGGCGTCGGTACCGGTCTGGGCGCTGCTGAGTTCGGTATTATTGTGGCTGTCGGTGGGAGTACTGACCCTGTTCTCGCTGTTGATCCTGGTCGACGCTACCAGAAAGGAACGGAATTTGCGGGTAGGATTGCTGAGCGTGGCAGCCGCGTTTGTTCAGCTGACGGGCTACGGCGTTGGCTTCCTGCGTGAAGGCTGGAAGCGGCTACGTGAACCGAAAGACTTTCGCGAGACGGGGGCCACGATGGAGTATCCGTCCTGATGGTTAGTTTAGCGTAACAAACGCTGTGGGCCAGCGTTTTCTGTATACTCGCTTCTTTCTTTAAACGATGGCAAAAGCCCCTCAACCCCCGGGTCGCCGGCTTATAAAGCAGATGAGCACCCGTACAAAATGGCTGCTACTGGCCCCATTTAGCCTGGCCCTGACTGGAGCTGGCCTGTGCGTAATTGTTGACGCGGGCCAGGTTAAAAGCGCGGGCGCCCCATTTCAGCAGTGGTTCTTACTGGGTGCTTATGGGCTAATCCTGTTCAATAGCGGGCTGTCACTCTTTGGGCAGGCGGTGCGTTTCCGGGTGCAGCTGGACTACCACCGGTTTGTTCGGCGCGAACTCCGCAAACGCAACCGGAACCAGTCCCGCCGAAAACGAAGAACCCCGTCCAAAAAAGACGAGGCTCTGTAAACTACGCGAAAAGCGATCTGCTTATTTCTTCTCAGCAAAAGACGCTTTGATAGCTTCTACATCAACATTGGTGATGGTGGGCTTACGCAGCAATTGCTTGATGGCGTTGGTTTTGTTGTTGGCAATGGCCCGGTTCCGGCGGGCTTTACGCTTGAGTTCAGTTACTGACATGACGGTATAAATCTTGTTAAAGTCGGTTCGTGTTGAAAATCAGACCGCAAAAGTACGGTTTTTTCTAATGAGAATACACTGAAAGCAGCACGAATTTGTTAGGGTGAATTCGGTTGGCCCTAACCAGCACAATAAATTATGCCTTTTACTCAGTTGTTCATTTCACCTGCCAATATAGTTAGCTCCGTTAATTAGCCTAGCGTCCCATCATGGAAAAATCATTCACAGTAATTGTTTCAGTCCCAGTACACTTACCGTAGTACCGTTTTCGGCCTAAAGCTAAACGGTTTGGTATCTCAACCAGGTGTTTTTGTATATTGCCAGTCAATAATATGTAGGGTTAATCATGCTCACAGCAACGTCTGACCAAGTTCAGTTGGAACGGCTTATCAAAGATCTTAGTCAACTGACCGTATATACCGTTGGTCGATCCATAGACAACGCTATTGTAATTGCTAATGGCCGAATAAGCGGCAAACACGCCCGGCTGATTGCCTGTACGCCCGACACGTTTCTGCTCGAAGACCTCGACAGTAAAAACGGCTCTTTCGTTGACGCCGTACGAATAACACGCAAAGTAGTTCACCGAAGCACTGCCGTCCGTATTGCAGATGCCGATTTTACCGTTGGGCAACTTCTTGATCTACGTAAGTTAGAACCTACTCCGTTACCACCAGAGGCAACCCCGCAAAAGCCCGCTGAGAAGACCCCCTTGGGGATCCTGAATCCTGAAAAAGCAACAGCCGACAAACTAGATTTTACAGGTCCATTTGCCGCTTTGCGTCAGGTATGTGAGCAATATCCCAAACTGCGTAAAGACTGCCGTAATCGCGAAAAAATGGTTCGTACCGGCAGCATTTTGCTATCGTCTATCGTGGGCATCAGTGCGGCTGTATCAACAGGGGGCGCAGCGGCTGCTCCCTTTTTGCTCCATATCATGTCGGGGGCGGGGTTGAGTATGCTGCTGCCTACGTTATGCTCAACGTTGCTATCAACAGAAGAGAAGTTAGAAGTTATCGACAAGGAGTACCGGGAACGGTACCGCTGCCCCAACCCAGATTGCCGCGACCCGTTTCAGAATCGGGAGTGGGAATCGCTGGCGCAGCAGAAAACCTGCCGACGCTGTCAGGCTATCTGGGTGGCCTGAAAAAACTTCCTGAATCCGACTCACCTTTCGCTTTCATCGCCTATTCACCCGTACAGTTACTATCTAATCCCGTACAAATTATGTCACTCCCCAGCCAGTCAGAGCTTTTAACCGACGCTTTTCCCGTAAAACCTCGTGCCGCTGCTGCCGCCAAATCCCTTCTGGATGGTAATCAAAAGAAAGCCCTCGGTATCTCGGCTGCCGCGCTGTTGCTCGGCGGTGGGGCTATGATGACCTGCCAGAATCCCCCGGAGGAGGACCCCCTCACTAAGCACCAACCCCCAGTTGTGCAAGTCCCGTCCAAGGAGGTACCAACTGCTGCAACTCCCACCGTTACGCCCCCCAACGACATCGACGTAGCGGGTAAAGTAACCAGCGACATGTCGTTTACCCAAGCGTTTGCGACTGCCCGTGAAGAAGTAGGCATGGGGGGCGTCTTTAGCTGGCACGGCCATTGGTACAACACCTTCGAGAAAGAAGAATGGGCCGCGCTGTCGTTGCTGCAACGGCAGGAATACACCGAACACATCACGGGTGAAAAACTGCCAGTGATCGCGTACCATCAAGCCACTTCACAGGAGACCGCCGAACCCGCGAAGGCAGCATTGGAGCCCACTATTATTGAAGGTCACCTAAGTGGGCAGCGCGTTATGGGGCTCGACTACAATCATGACGGTGTAATTGATGCACTAGTGATGGAAGGCGAAGACGGTCAGACATACCGCGTGGTCGATGCTGTTGGCGACGACGGCCTGGATACAATCTACCGATATAATTCGCTAACGGGGCAAATGACTGGGGCCGTTCTTCTGGACCATCCCGTTGTCCTAAGTAATGACCAGTTTAGCCAAGGTCTCGAAGAAAGTATGTCGCAGGAAGTGGTCGAGTCCATCCTTGAGCCGACAACAACCGACCCCGCACCCATCGAACCCGCCAGCCAGATTAACGTCGATGCGACTGCTGATATGGAAGAAGATGACGATAATGATAGCACCGTCATACTGGCCGAGAACAACGAACCGGATGACACGTACGTCAATAATGGCGACGTACAGGACATGGACGAGTAGCAGACATGAGTGGATTTAAAACAATTTTGATTGACTGTCAGCAGTGCGGACGTAAAATTATGGTTCGTGCGGTTGACAGAGAACAGGGTTCGATTACCTGCTCACACGCGGGCTGCGGTGTGGCTAACACACTGACGATGGCCTTTCACTACGATGAGAATATTGTACGGGGCCTGCCCAATTTCGGACATCTGACATATCAGGGCGGATCGGAGGGGGAATACCCTCTCCAGTTTGGCGAAAACGTGATTGGTACCGCCGACTCCTGCGCCGTGCCGGTGGAGCGGTTCATTCATAACGGCCAATGCTTTGTGAGTCGGCGGCACTGTACGCTGACCGTCGCATTCGACAAATGGACGGGGCAGTTGCGTTACCAGCTTCAGGACGGAGCCCCGGAGCCAAACACAGGTGTCATGCGGTACAGTTTAAACGGCACGCTGCTTAACGGTAGTGCGCTCAGCCGGACCGAACTCATCGACGTGAATGACGGAGGACAGATAACCCTTGGTGGGGTTGACCACTTTCGGCTGACCCACTACCATATTCCGCTCCTCATGCTGGATACGTACAAAATATCTCTTGCGTTCAACCCCGACCGTACCGAATAGGCCATGCTAATTAGAATAAACCAGCCTGTTGGATTCTCGCACATTGGCCAGCGGACCAACAATCAGGATACACTTTGTCCGGCCATTGACGGAATTGGGGCGAATGATTCGCTATTTGTCGTTTGCGACGGCATGGGCGGAGCCGATAAAGGTGAGGTGGCAAGCCGACTACTTTGCGATGCAGTGGCCGGATATGCCGCGTCTATGAACTATCCGGTTCTGGACGCCGTACACCTGAAAACCTCCCTCGACCGGGCCTACGAGAGCTACCATGCGTATTTGAGCCAACACCCACTTGTTAATCGTATGGGATCGACGCTTGCACTGATGCAAATTCATCAGCGCGGGGTCACGGTGGCCCACATCGGTGACAGCCGCGTGTATCAGGTACGTGGGGGTAGGGTCATTTTCCAGACGCAGGATCATCGACAGGTCAATGATATGGTAGAGGCTGGCATCATCACCGCCGAACAAGCGCGCACACACCCCTGGCGTAACCGGCTGAGCCGGGCGGTAGTGGTGCAGTCCAGCTCCGACCATACAGCATCCCGCCCCGCGCCAGATATTGTCTTATTGACCGACATTCAGTCGGGTGATTGTTTCTTCATGTGTACTGACGGTGTAATGGAGCAGATCGACACCCCAACGCTGGAAATCCTACTGGGTAGTGACGAGCCCGATGCCGTTAAAATTGATCGACTGCAATTAATATGTTCCGGGCAGACCAAAGACAACTATTCCGGCTATTTAATTGGCATTCATCGCGTAGAGGATAACTGCGACCAGCCAACTCACGTAACGGAAACTGCCGGAAGCTATGTGGCATAATGTGTTCCTGTGGCTCAGCGCGTTGCTGATTGGCTGGCTACCCGCCTACGGTGGTCAAACCTATGCAGTTGTCATTGGTATTGCTGATTATCGGGCACTCACCTACGCTACTGGCGACTTGCGATATGCCGACCGTGACGCCCGTCAGATGGTCGCTTTTTTGCGAAGCAAGGCTGGCGGTAGCCTATCGTTGTCGCATATCATTTTACTCACAAACCAACAGGCTACGCGGACTGCCATCGGTCAGGCTCTCCAACTCTTTCGGCGGGCCGACTCCACCGACCGGGTGGTCCTGTACTTTTCGGGGCATGGCGTGCCGGATGGGTTCGTGCCGTATGACGTTAGGCCGGGCCGACCGGATCAAATGCTGACATATTCCCAAATTAAAGCCGCTTTTCGATCGTCGAAGGCAAAAACTAAATTGTGCATTGCAGACGCCTGTTTGTCGGGCGGATTGACCAGGCCTCAGTTTAATCGTATCACGATTCCGAAGCAGGCGACCGACTACAGCAGCGTAGCCATGATGCTGGCAAGCCGGTCGTCGCAGAGCGCGGTTGAAGCAGGATCGCTGGCTGGTGGCGTGTTCACCTACTTCATGCTCCAAGGATTAACCGGACGGGCTGATCTGGATCGTAACGGAATCGTGAGCATCCGGGAGTTACACCAATACGTTTCACCGAAAGTGAAGCAGCGAACGAATGGTAAACAGACACCTATTTTTTACGGTCGCTTCCCGGATGACCTGGCTTTAACGTATCTTTGAGTTACAACACACCATCAAGCAACCTTCTGTTTCATGGAGCAAACGTTTACATCTTTTGCCGACTTCAAACGACGCTACCCCATCCGCCCCAACGATGCCGGAACGCTGCTTGGCAGTGGCTCCTACGGGCGGGTCGTCAAGGTAGAAGACCAGCTTGAAACGGAATGGGTAGCCATCAAAATCAGCGAGTTTAAGGGGAGCGAAACCAAATCGCTGAAGGCTGAGATAGAACTCGCCAAAGGCATACCCCGGCAGGCTAACATTGCCCGCTACGAAGCCTGTTACCGTTTGGAAACCGACACGAGCGTCAGCGATTTTGCCATCATGAAGTACTATCCTGATGGTAACCTTGCCGATTTACTGCGGCACGTGACCCTGTCGCCAACGCAGATTTACGAGATCACCGAGGGTATTTTGCTGGGTCTCCGACACCTGCACCGGCAGCGTATTGTTCACCGCGATTTCAAACCCGCCAACGTCTTAATTTCCCGCGACAACGCCGGGCGGTTCATTCCTAAGATTGCCGATTTTGGCTTGAGTAAACTGGTAGCCGATGAAGAACTCGACGGGTCTGATTTTGACCTGAGTGATGGGCGGGGTACCCCTTCTTATAAAGCACCGGAGCAGATTGAAGGCAGTCAGGTTAGCTTCAACCTCGATTTGTGGGCGTTTGGTGTCATTCTGTATGAGATAATGACGGGCGAAAAACCGTTCCGGGCCGACCTGCGCAATAGCAGCGAACAGTCGGCCCGGCGTGAGATCGAGAAGAAAATCGTTACCGTCGAGTTGCCAAAGCGGGTTGAGGAAATCGTGGAACCGTATCGTAGTATGATTCGGCGGTGTCTGGTACGGGACATTCATGAGCGGGCCAGACGAGAAGATGAACTGCTTGATTTGCTGGATCAAATTCCGCAGTTATTGAGTGAAGCTGACCAACTTTTCGCCAATAAGCAGTACGATGAAGCTATAGGCGTATACGGCAAGGTACTGGACAAGCGGGAAAACCAGACCGAAGCCTTGCGGGGCATTGAACAGTGCAGCGCAGCTATTGAAAAGCAGCGTGTTACGCAATTACTGCGCGATGCTGATGCCTTGTTGAACCAACACCTCCCTGAACAGGCCGAACGTATATACGCCGAAGTGCTTCGACTCGACCCAGCCAATGGTGTAGCAGCGAACGGACAGCGTCGATGTGTGGAACAGCGTCGACCCAAATCGGCTGCCATTGATGAACCGACAGATTTGTACCAGGAAGAGCAAACCGACGTGTACGGCGTACCTCCCGTAGTGATCGTGATGGAGAAGCTGGTAAACAAATCACAGCCCATTACCCCCGTTGCTAAGAAACAGCCCCAATCCGTAAAGCTCGTCCAGGCGGACCATGCGGCAGAAAACCCCCTCATTATACCACCGGTTATGACTCCGGCGGGGCGGATGTTTCCGTGGCGCATTGCCATTCCGGTTGTATTGCTGGGTTTGGGCGGACTAATGATCTACCAGAATAGGGTGCCGGAACGTCCGGTAGTTGAACATACCAGTGTTAGTGGCTCAGATAGCGTTGCAAGGGAAGGAATTATATCTAAAGTTGAAGAGGCATTGGGCAAGAAAAACGCGCCGGTTCCTGATGAACCGGTGGGTACGGCGAAAGCCGACTTTACGAAACGCGTTGACATAGCTTTTAATAAGGCGAAGATTTCCTTCCGACAAAAAGATTACGAACGGACTCTGATATTGACCAACAGCGCATTACGTCTCGATGCAACTCGGCAGGACGTTCGCCGACTTGGGGATGCGGCAGCAGCGGAACTGGCTACGTCTGGCAAACCAACCCTCGTCACGACTTTACCCGTCGAAACGCCTAAAGTAGCTCCGCCGACAGCAACCGATGAGAAGCCCAAAGTAGCTGAACCGGAATCAAGCCGGTGGCCGTTGCCAAAGACAAAGCGCAGGAGGAGTACAACCAATTGATGGACGATGGGCTGAACGCCATTAAGAAGAGTAATAATAAAGCCAAGGCCAAAAGCAACTTTCTGGCGGCCCGTGCGCTGGCCAAAGAACACGACCTGAATACCGTAAAAGTGGACAACGCCTATCAATACGCTATTGAAAAAGCCCAGATTTTTTTCGGTAGAAATACCTTCGACGGTGCAAAAGACTGGTATCTGGTAGCACAATCGCTGAAAGATACCGACGAAGTGCGCCGAAAAATCAACCAATGCACCAACCAGATTCCCTGATCTATTTATGAACAAACCATTACATCAACTTTTCCTGTTGCTGGTTTTCTTGTCTGTCTCGCTGGCGTATATATCCGCCCAAGGCCAGACACCCACATCGACAACCGCAGTTGATCCCGAATACGAGCGGTATCGGCAACGGGGCGACGAACTTTACAAAGGAGGCAAATACGCTGACGCCCGTGCACAGTACCAGAACTGCCTGGAGGTGCCGGGTTTCGAGAGTGATAAATACGCTAACGAGCAAATCAGTGAATGTACTATCGCGCTTAAACTGCGACAACGGGCCGATGAGGCAAAACAACAAGGGAAAACGCAGGTTGCTTTCGACCTTCTTACGCAGCTATTGAATTTCAACCCAGACGATGCCATTACGAAGGCACAATTAGCCGACTACTACGAGCGTGAAGGCAATCAGTTATTCGGTGAGAAACGATATGAAGCCGCCAAAGAAAGCTATGAAAAGGCACTGACCTACACAACAACTCGTCAGGAAACGCTTCGGCTGCAGATCAAAAATATCAACACCGTTGCCAAACCACCCAAACGTGTCGGACTGAAATTATTCACCGGCGCGGTGGCTGTAGGAGCCGGGGCATATGCATACCTATTGCGCAGCGATTACCAGACCAAACTGGATGCTCTGAAACAGATTAGCCAAACGGTGGACCCTACTAACTCCGACGTTATCGCCAACCCGGATGCGTACCGGCAGTATAATGATGCCTATACCGCTGCCGAAGACGCCAAGCAAAAGAACGGGTTGTTCACGGCCTGCGTAGGCGTAGCTGCCCTAGCCACCGTGGCCGAACTGTACCTGCTCATCCATAAACCAAAGGTCCGCGTCCGTACCAGCACTATCTACTGGAAACCGGCGTCGCAGTCGTATGGCTTGGCCATTGGTTATTCATTCTAAGTTTCCACCCATCTTATTCCTGACCGATGAATCGTTTATTTCTTTTTCTGACCTATGTTAGCACCCTTGCCATTTGTGGAACCCTGCTGAGTTGCGACTGGGACCTGCCGGGCCGTAAATCGCAGCGAAACTGCACTAAACCAGCCGGTACAATCGCCATTCAGGTGCAGCAACGCAAAATTGACTGCGCTATTACGGATAACGCCGGCACTATTGACCGGGTTGTCTGGGACTTTGGCAATGGTAGTACCACCGTCACCACTGGCCTAACGGTCAGCTATACGTATCCTGAACCGGGTTCTTATACTGTTAAGGCAACGCTGACCAATAGCTGTATGCTAGAAACCACCCTGCAGCAAACCATTTCGGTCAGTAACGCTGTGCCACCTACGGTAACGCTACAGCCAACGGCTGGCTTGTCAACCACTGGCGCAACGGCTGGTATGACAATTACCAGCAACGGCAACGCAACCATCATCCGTTACGGCATCTGCTGGTCGACCAGTCCCCTGCCAACCACTGCTAACCAGACTAGCGAGCGAAAAGATATCGGAGGACTGAACACGACTTTCTTGTTCTCAATGACAGGCTTATCGCCAAACACAGTATATCACGTTCGTAGCTATGCCACGAATGCGCTGGCTACGACACCAGGGTACAGTGAAGCGCGGTCGTTCACCACGAATCAAAACCCAGAGGTTAAGACGCTTACACCCAATAGTGTGGGCGTTTCGGCGGTTACGGTAAATTTCATGGTCAACACGGCGGGCAATCCTCCTGCAACCGAATACGGAATCTGCTACTCGTCTAATACCAGTCTTCCCAATCTCGAAAATTCTACTCTTGCTCCAGTAGGCGCCCCTGCTGTAGGAACACCCGTTGCCGTGAATTTAAAGGACCTGACGCCCAACAAGCTGTACTATTACCGGGCATACGCCAGGTCTGCATCGGGCGAGATTATTTATGGCGATGTGCAGTCTTTCACTACACAGGTCGATACATTGGCCGAGGGGCTAATTGCCTCTGTGTCCTTCACGGACCGGTCTTTGCTCGACGTAAGCGGTAATAACAACAACGTTAAGTTAGTGGGTAGCCCTACGTTTACGACTGATCATACCGGCAAAGCAAACTCGGCCATTCTGCTGGATGGACAACAGGACTACTTTTACATGCCGGAGAACAGTACGCTAAATCCTGAAGCCCTCTCAATCAGTGTCTGGATCAAACCCACAACGGTGGTTCGGTGGATGCAGATTTACAATAAATCGCGGTTCAGTGACGGAGCGTTTGAAATGTATAGTTCATTGATCCGACCTAACATCGACTCACCCGGCGGTGTCTATATCAACACTGACATCAAACAAAACAGCAACTGCCAGAGCGGAATAGGCTGGCAAACGTTTACCTTTCCCGGACGACCTGACCTGAGCAAATGGCACCACGTAGTTATGACCTACAGTGGCCGAACGGCACGGATGTATTTTGATAATGCACTTCTATATAAAGAAGATAATCTACCCGCTGAGCGGATTGACAACATGTGCTACGGGGGTGATCTAAAATTTGGCGCACAGTCGCGTGCCTTACCAAACTTCTTTTACGGAGCCATCGACGATATAAGAATTTACCGTCGTCCTTTATCGGCCGCAGAGGTGCAAACGTTATTTAATCAATGAATCTTAGCTGATTTTCTGTAGTACCCGCTGCGCCAGCGATCGGAAGGGGTTAGCCTTATCGCTGCTGATTTGTTTCAGCATCGGCAGGGCTTTTTTCGTCTGTCCGTTCTTTACGTAGGCCAGAGCTAAAAACCAGTCTGATTTCTGACGAATCGCTGAGGAAGGAGCCGTTCGGGCCTGTTTCAGAAGGGGAATGGCGTTGCCAGGCTGATTATTGGCCAAGTAGCTCAGTCCCAAAAAGTAATCCTTGTAATAGATCGTCTGTCTATCAGCAGGGAGCGTTTTTAACTGGGCAATGACTTTGTCGTAGTTACCGGCCCGGTAGTTCGTAAGGGCATTCAAAAGCTGTGACTGGGCAGATGGTGGCAGACTACCCGTCGGAAATTCTTTCAGTAACTGGTCGGATGAAGTGGGGGAAAATGTATCGGCGTAGGCGATCTCGGCCTGTCGACTGCCCGACTGCTGATAGGCGTAATAGCCCACACCCAGCAGCAGTACCACAGAGGCAGCCGCAGCCCAGTACCGCCATGTAATCAGGGGCCGCACAACAGCCTGGCTGACCGGAAGAGAATCGGTCAAAGAAGCCTCCTGAATTGGATTGTCCGCTTGCTCAACCTTTGCTTTGGCCTGCGCCAGGGTCCGCTCAATGCCCAACGCCCGCAGCCCCAATCGAAGATCACGCTGCCGGTTCACCTCCGCCAAGAGGTCGGTGTCGCCCGCAATATCTGTCTCGAACGAAGCCCGGTCGGTGGGTGAGAGCTGGTTGGTTAAGTAGGCTTCAATCAGTTCAAACTGATTTTCTGATAGGTTCATAGATTGCGGCCAGGAGCCGTTTGTTGATAAAACGCTTTCATTTTTTCGGCGCAGTCGTACCGCTTTGATTTCACCGACGACTCCTTCATACCAAGCCGTTCGGCAATGTCACGCAGCGATACTTCCTCGACGTAAAACCACTCAATCAACTTTCGACAATCGTCTTTAAGCTGCCCCAGCGATTGCCGGACGGCATCAACGATGTCGAACCGTTCTAAATCCCGTTCCACATCGGCTGTATCGGCGGTATCGTAATCGTTGGGCATCGTGGCGCGGGTGCGAAGCCGGGCTGATTTTAGTTCGGTGAACCAGACGCGCTTGCAATACTCAAACACGACTGTCGAGATACGTGTACCGGCCTGTAACTGGTATTTGCCGGTTTCAAGATTCAGCAGAAAACTCATCATTCCTTTTTGAAAGGCATCATCGGCATCTTCAGGTAAGCCGCTGTTGGTCAGCACCCAGTGCCGGAATGTGGGTAGCACATCAGCATACAAATATTGGTAAGCCCTTTCGTCACGACGGTGCAGGGCATCGTACAGAGACTGATCGGTCGGGTAGATGGGTAAAGGTCGTATCGGCATATAGGAGCAGAATGAACGAAGATAAAGCCCAAAGGCTGACTGCGTCGACTGTGACCGGATTATTTGTGAATAAGAGTTGGTCAGAAAAGGTGAGTCAGAAGTTTTTTTTCGAAACTAACTCACCTTTTCTGACCTCCGGCGATAAACAACCGAAACCGGACCCGTGAGCATACTCGTGGAATTATCCGGTGGGTTTACACCGAAGTTCCAAAACTCAGGTGGCCGTAGCCGAAAAGCCAATCGAGTAGGCCCGTTTGACTAAATAAATAACCATGAAACATCTTATTCTGCTGGTAGCATTTACCCTCGTAAGCTCAGTGGTCCAGGCGCAACTGAAAAAAGACGGTACGCCGGATATGCGCTACCGGGAAAATCAGCAAACGTATGGCAACAGCTATAATTCTCCGAACTATGGCAATACAGCTCCTAATGTGGATTACCAACGCAGCTACGAGCGCAATGGAACATACGTTGACGGAAGCTACCATACCAAACCAAACAGCACTAATTTGGACAACTGGAGTACCACGGGTAATGTAAATCCCTTAACTGGAAGCACGGGCACGAAAGCACGGGATTACTCCACCGATGCTTACAATTATGGCCAGGGTCATACCATTCAGACGGGTTCACGCGGGGGTCAGTACTATGAGAATAGCAATGGCAACCGGACCTACGTTCCCAAACGGCCCTTCTGACCCATATAAAGGAATGAGCCTCAGTCTATTTCTTCGTTGGTCACCGGCTTACCCAATTCCTATTTCGTACTGCTTTTCTACTTTCTTCCATATCATGCTATCGACCCAGTATTCTGACTTCACGTCTGAAATCAACCCCGACGACTTCTATTTCTACCACACCATTAATCTGCCCGGTCTGGGGCAGATGAACGGTGAGTGGGATCTCCGTGCAACCGTTGACGACTACCTTGGCAACGTGAACCTGACCCAAAAGCGCGTGTTGGAGATGGGCGCAGCCAACGGATTTCTATCGTTTTACATGGAAAGCAAAGGCGCAGCTGTTATAAGCTACGACCTCTCGCCCGATCAGGACTGGGACATGGTGCCACACGCCCGCAAAGACTTGGCCGCGCTGGCTCCCGAACGTAAAAACCATATTCGTAAGATTAACAACGCTTACAACTTGGGCCACTCCCTGTTCAACTCGCGGGCCGAACGGGTGTACGGGTCTGTATATGCCATTCCCAATTCGATAGGGCTGGTGGATATCAGTACATTTGGCAGTATTCTGCTCCACGTTCGTGATCCGTTTCTGGCTCTGCAACAGGCTGCCAGCATCACGAAAGAAACCATCGTTGTTACAGAAGTAGTGGATAATAACCGACAGAGAATATTCAACCGGTTGTTCAGCTGGCTTGGCGCGGCAGCCGTACGCCGAATCAGGCACAAAATCTTGGGTCCATCCATGATATTTCGGCCTATAGCCCGACTGGGTTCACCCGAGGAAACCTGGTGGCATCTAAGTCCTGAACTACTCGAAGAATTCCTGAACGTGCTGGGTTTCGGTGACGTGACCATTACGTATCACCGGCAGCACTTCGCCCAGCACAACCGAACCGAACTGATGTATACGCTTGTAGCCCATCGGAACGCACCCCTGAAAACCGCCTGACTTATTTTTGTGTTTCTAACTCCTAATGCGAATGAGTATCCGTTTGTGCCGTTCATCGCGTTTGAAAGATAGTTACAAAAACGCCCTGTTCATGTTGACCGACACTATCCTTTGTCAGTAATGGTCAACGAAGAATTGTTCAGAGAACTGGTTAAGATCGGCTAGGCAAACCGGTCCTGATATTGCGTATTTTTGCCGCATGGAATCTGCCACAATAGATATGCTCCAAACGGAGAAGGCCAATTTAGGCATTACCCCGTCGGAGATTCTCAAGAGCGAACGGCTCGAACACCTCAAATACGACATTCGCGGGCCGGTTTATGAGAAAGCCCTCGAACTCGAGAGCCAGGGCTACAGGATCATCAGTCTGAATATCGGTAATCCGGCCGCCTTTGGTTTCGATGCGCCCGATGAGATTGTCCACGACATTATCCTGAATATCCGCAATGCGCAGGGGTATGCCGACTCACGGGGACTATTTGCGGCCCGAAAAGCGGTGATGCACCACACCCAGAATATCGGGCTGCCGGGCATTACCATTAACGACGTCTATATTGGCAACGGCGTTAGTGAACTCATTATGCTTAGTATGCAGGCCCTGCTCAACGAGGGCGACGAGGTCCTCATTCCCACCCCCGACTACCCACTCTGGACAGCCTCGGTGGCGTTTTGTGGCGGCAAGCCCGTGCATTATGTCTGTGATGAAGCCAGAGACTGGAATCCTGATCTGGCCGATATTGAACGGAAGATTACGCCCCGTACCCGTGCCATCGTTGTTATCAACCCCAACAACCCAACGGGGGCCGTCTATGACAAAGCGGTGCTGGAAAAAATAGCCCGGCTGGCCGAAAAGCATAAGCTGATCGTGTTTTCCGATGAGATTTACGACCGCATTCTATATGACGATGCCCAGCACCATCATATTGCCAAACTGGTGAGTGATACGCTCTGCATTACAATGGGTGGACTTTCTAAAAACTACCGTTCGGCGGGGTTTCGGGGCGGGTGGCTGATTCTGAGCGGGGCACGGCACCGGGCCAAATCATACATTGAGGGATTAACCCTGCTGGCCAGTATGCGGCTCTGTGCCAACGTACCCACGCAGTTTGCCATCCAGACGGCCCTTGGTGGCTACCAGAGTATTCACGATCTGGTGTTACCCAGCGGGCGGCTCTACAAACAGATGATGCTGGCCTGGCAGCGTATGACGGCCATTCCGGGTATTACCTGCGTTAAACCCAAAGGGGCCTTGTACATCTTCCCCAGAATAGACCTCAGCCAGTTTCACCTGGAGAGCGACGACGATTTTACCCTGAACCTGCTCATCGAACAAAAGGTACTCGTTGTGGCGGGCAGCGGATTTAACTTCACCACCAACGACCATTTTCGCATCGTCTGTCTGCCTACTGTCGATGAACTAAACGTAGCCCTGGACCGTATCGAAGCATTTCTCGAAAGCCGGCGTCGCTGAGCCCTGTTGGTTCAGGATAAACGTTTTACCTGGTTATGGCGTTATGGTATTCCGCCCACCGGGAAAATACCTTTATCAAGCAAATTAATGGAAGCAACGAAAGAGAATCTTCAACGCTCTGAAACGCAGAGCACCGAACGCATTGCCCACGATCTACCCAAACGCGATGAACTGCTGCTCACCCCCGATGAACAGCGTATCAAAGATGCTTTTCAGGATCATGACTGGAACGAAATAAAAACGGCAGACTCCTGGGTCATCTTCAAAGTGATGGCCGAGTTTGTAGAAGGCTTCGACAAACTAGCTAAAATTGGCCCCTGCGTCAGCATATTTGGCTCGGCCCGTACCAAACCTGATAACCCGTACTATACCATGACCGAGGAGATTGCCGCCAAACTGGTGCGGCATGGCTACGGCGTCATTACGGGTGGTGGTCCGGGCATCATGGAAGCGGGTAATAAGGGAGCCTTTGAGCAGGGTGGCAAATCGGTCGGCCTGAATATTCAACTGCCCTTTGAGCAACACAGCAACGTGTATATCGACCCGGACAAGAACATTAACTTCGACTTTTTCTTTGTGCGGAAGGTCATGTTTGTCAAGTACGCGCAGGGATTCGTGGTTATGCCCGGTGGTATGGGAACGCTCGACGAACTGTTTGAGGCCATCACGCTCATTCAGACCCGCAAGATTGCCCGTTTCCCCATCGTTCTGGTGGGTCGTTCGTTCTGGCAGGGACTCATGGACTGGATTGTGGCCGTGGTGCTGGAAAAAGAAGCCAATATCAACCCTGAGGACATGAAACTCATCAGCGTAGTGGACACCCCCTCCGAGGCTGTCGCTGTCATTGACGATTTTTACAATAAATACCTGCTGAAGCCGAATTTCTGATTTGCCCAAAATTCAGGGTTGACCGGTAGCCTCCTGGTAAATGGATACTACCGGTCAACCCTGAATTTTGACCCGAACCGGTTAGAATGGTGTTTCTGCCGTGGGGTCAGCGTTGCCGAAGTCGGAAAGGTTGTTGGCGCGGCTTTTGAAGACCGAAGGCGGTGCCGAGGCTGGCCCGGCGTTGAAACTGTCCAGACCGTTGACATCGGGACCGAAGCCCTGAGCCTGTACCGGCTCAAAATACGTGTCGAGGTCGCAGAACTTGGTGTACTTACTAATAAACCGGAGTTGGATCGTGTCGAGCGAGCCGCTCCGGTTTTTGGCAATAATAACCTCCCCAACGCCCTGCGTTGAGTTACCCGCTTCGTCGGCCGTAATATTGTAGTATTCGGGACGGTACAGAAAGCAGACCATATCAGCATCCTGCTCAATCGAACCCGATTCGCGAAGGTCGGAGAGTTGCGGCTTCTTATCGCCACCGCGCGTTTCTACCGCCCGGCTCAACTGCGACAGGGCAATGACAGGTACGTTCAGCTCTTTGGCCAGGTTCTTCAACGCCCGTGAGATCGACGCAATTTCCTGCTCCCGGTTGCCCCCCCCGCGCGAGCCGGACGTATCGCCCGACATCAGCTGCAGGTAGTCAATGACCACCATCTGAATGTCGTGCTGCGCTTTCAGACGTCGGCACTTAGCCCGCAACTCCAGAATAGAAAGAGCAGGCGTATCGTCAATGTAAATCGGGGCTTCGGTAAGTCGCTGAATCTTGTGGTGCAACTGTGTCCACTCGTGCGGGGCCAGCGTGCCTTTGCGGATTTTTTCGGAATCGATCTCGGCTTCAGCCGAGATAAGCCGGTTTACCAGCTGCACCGCCGACATCTCCAGTGAGAAGATAGCAACGGGTTTTCCATGGTCCACAGCCGCGTTGCGCAGGGCGCTAACGACGAACGCCGTATTGTGCGTTACAGTCATGTCTTCGAGCAGAAACAGGCTGTTTCCATCGATAGTAAACCCGTAGTAGTCATCAACTTTGTCGTACTCAACGCTAATACCCGTCATGCGCCAGTTAGCACGCGCTTTGAGAGGTCTCGCCTTCTTCCGTTCTACGCGGACCGGTATAGAATCCAGGTTTCCGAAGATGCGGAGCCGATAAACCGTTGACGTGTAATTGCGCGATGTTATGACTGCCTGCTTTTCGTTCAGCGAACACTTGAAGCCGAGCGTATCACACAGAAACTTGAGTTGTTCGGCCAGCTCTTTATTCTTCTGCGTAATTTCATAGCAGTTGAACTCCCGTTGATAATGACCGTCACTGTCAATTAAACCAGCCAATAGTTTCAACCGGTTTTCAATCGAATTAATCAGGTAGGAACGAGGAATATGCTTGTTTTCAATGACGTTAAGTCCACGCAACCGTTCCTGAACATTAAATACATCGGGTCGGTTGCCCCACTGCGCTCCACCACGCTTCCCCGCTGTGATCGCGTAGTTAGCCGTCCGATCGGCCTGTTGGTAGGTAACCATGTTCAGGCCAAGCTCACCGGCGTAATCCCGCAGATAATCAACAACCTCACTATCTGTATTGGTAATTCTTGAGGAGTAACTATGACCATCTCCGAGCCACAGTCCCACAAAATACGGATTGAGCGGAACATCCTGGGTCGGAAAATCAACCGCAACTTTGTAGCCTTTGTAGTTCGACTTGAACTTATCGGCTTTCGACAGATACTCGCGAACAGAGATGTTCAGAATGTCGCCGTTTGTGTGCGGGCCTTCGGTACGCGATCGTTTTAGCGACAGGATATGACTTTCATTGACGCGGTAATCTATGCCTTTGTTCTGCCGAACCCAGTACATTCGTTCCTGGCCACGGGCAATGCTAAGCACACGACGCGGGGTCGAATCGTCGCCCATTAGCAACTCACCTGCGCAAACATCTTCGACTTTGCGCAGCGAGCCATCGAACATCAGCACCTTCGTCCCTTTGCCCAGGCATTTTCCCATAGCTGGCCTGGCCGCCAGAATGATGAGTTCGGTGGGTTGCCAGCCGGAGGTGACCCGGTCGAGGTTGGTGAAGCCGGATGGTACGCCCGTCAGCCCTTCCTGATTTTTCTTGGTTTCGAGTTCGTTGAGGGCCTGCCGGACAATGGTACCCATGTCGGCGGCATTTTTCTTGATGTTCGACTCCGAAATTTTGAAGAGCGACTGCTCGGTACGATCCAGCAACTCGAAGACGTCGGTTGTGTCCTCGTACGCATCGCGCAGAATAACCGACGACATAGCAATCAACGCCCGCTTCAGCGCCTGCTCGGATACAATTCGGGCGTGGTACTCGATGTTGGCCGCCGAGTTGACCCGGAAGGTCAGTTCGGCCACGAAGCCACCACCCCCAATTACCTCAATCTCACCGGTTTTACGGAGTTGATTGGTAACGGTCAGCAGGTCAATGGGATCGGAATTGCCAAACAGCGTCAGAATGGCGTTGTAAATCCGCTGGTGGGCCTCCTTATAAAACGTTTCCGGCTTAAGAATGTCCACCACCGACGATAGCGCGTCTTTCTCGATCATGAGCGCACCCAGCACTGCTTCTTCCAGGTCGAGGGCCTGGGGCGGCAGCTTGCCGAGACCCGTATCAAGCCAGGCATTGCCCGGCTGCTGCCGGTTACCGGCGAAGCCTGACTGTTTTCTAAGATGCTGGTTGGGACGGGCGCTATTCTCCATGACGTACTGCAAGTTTACGCAATCTTCTGCCCACAAGGCAAATGCAGTTGACCCGAAAGTCCGCCTGTTTATCCGAGTTAATGGCGTAACATTCTGGTAATCTATTCGCTACCGCGTCAGAAAATAAATCTCTTTTTTTGCAACGGCCAAAACGCAACACCGCGTATAGGCTATGTGCAAATATATTCGGTTGATTATCAGCAATGTAATGACTTTTTTCTATAAAAATCCGGATTTATTTCAAAAAACGACGTTCGATAAGATAGTAGGCGCGCGGAATACTTTTTTGCTGGTCGACGTTGTATGAGCAAGTAAACTGCTTACTTTTCGGAATCACACTTAACGCAATTCATCGGTTGGTCGAAAAAGTTATTACCCTCGACAATGTCTCGCTCATCGACTTTCTGGGCGTAGAAAACACGAATATCCGGGAGGTGGCCGCTGCCTTCCCAATGAGTAAAATCATCTCGCGTGGTAATGAGATCCGGATTAAGGGCACCACGCCCGAAATCAGCCGGATCAGCCAGATTCTGGATTCACTCCTTGAACACTACCAGAAATATGGTAAAGTGACCCACGAAAACGTGCAGACCTATATCAGCCACAGCGGTCAGCCCGTTTCTGGCAGTGGTCCCGGCCTGCCCCCGCAGCCCAACGATGATGAAGTCTTGGTTTACGGCAATCGGGGGGTGGTGGTCCGGGCCAAAACCGACAACCAGAAACGGCTGGTCGAAGCCGCCGAAGCCCATGACTTGGTCTTTGCCATTGGTCCCGCCGGTACCGGCAAGACCTACACGGCCGTAGCCATTGCGGTGCGGGCGCTGAAGAATAAGGAAGTCAAGAAAATTATCATTACCCGCCCTGCCGTAGAAGCAGGTGAGAATCTCGGTTTTTTGCCCGGCGACCTGAAAGAAAAGATTGACCCTTACCTGCGGCCCATCTACGACGCCCTGGATGATATGATTCCGGCGGAGAAGATGAAGTTTTACGAAGAGAACCGGATCATCGAAATTGCTCCGCTGGCGTACATGCGCGGCCGGACACTGAACAACGCATTTATTCTGCTCGACGAGGCTCAGAACACCACGCCCATGCAGATGAAGATGTTTCTGACGCGGATGGGGCCAACGTCCAAGGCCATTATTACCGGCGACCGGTCGCAGATTGACCTGCCCAACAAGCAGAAATCGGGCCTTGTTGAGTCGGTCGAAATTTTGAAAGGTATCAAAGGCATAGCTTTCGTTGAGCTCGACGGCCGCGACGTGGTGCGGCACCGGCTGGTTCGGGAAATTATTACGGCATATGATAAAGCAGGGCAATAAAGACCCGCAACGACTCTGGCAAACCGGCCGGCTTTGGCTGGCCGGTTCGTTTGTGTGGTTTCTGTCCGTGGGGGCCGGGGCTCAGACGCCGGCGGCTGCGGACGACTCCGGGCTGAACCGGTGCGGTACGGTTGAACACGAACGGGTTCTTCAGCAACGCAACCCCAACCGGCTCCGGCAATTTACTGAACTGAACCGCCAGGTTGAGCGGGCCCTGCAAAGCCCTGTTAGCGGTCGGGCTGCTGCCGATGATCGGATTTACCGGATTCCGGTGGTGGTCCACGTAGTACACAGCAACGCCAACGGCGATGTTGGCGGATCCACCAACGGCAATATTGCTGACGAGCAGATTCTATCGCAGATTCAGGTGTTGAACGAAGACTACCGGCGGCAACCCGGCACCAATGGGTTTAACACCAACCCAATTGGGGCCGATGCGCGCATTGAGTTTTACTTAGCCACCAAAGATCCAAAGGGTAACCCAACCAACGGCATTACCCGGACCTACTACCCGCAGAAAACGGAGTTTGGCGTGGATGACAACTCCGGCGACGACATTCTCCTGTCGCAGATTGCGTACTGGCCCAGCGATCGTTATCTCAACATCTGGGTAACCAAGCTGAAGACTTATCTCGGCTACACACAGTTTCCCACCGCTGCCGACACGCTCAGTGCCCTACCTACCGACTCGAACGAATTCACCGACGGTTCCATCATTGACTATCGCTACTTTGGGCGGCAGACGGGTACCGTTCGGGATCAGACCTATGCGCTCGGCCGCACCGCCACGCACGAAATTGGCCACTGGTTTGGTCTGCTCCATACCTGGGGCGATGGCGATGGCTGTGCACCGGACTATGTAGCGGACACCCCACCCACCAAAGCACCCAACCAGACCCGGCAGTGTCGGCAGACCTTTTCCAATTGCGACGGCAAAGGGCAGACCCGCGATCAGATCGAGAATTATCTGGACTATTCACCCGATATCTGCATGAACCTGTTCACGCAGGGGCAGGTGGCCCGGATGCGTGCTGTGCTGGCCCTGAGTCCTCGCCGGGCGCGCCTGATCCGGGCGTCGGAGTCGCCACTGGCCGAGTCAGAGATGCTGGCCATACTGGTCTATCCCAACCCGTCCACAACAGAATCGGCGGTGGAGGTACGGCTCAAGGGATTTCAGACGTTTACCGTCGATCTGTTCGATATAGCCGGGCGTCAGCTTGGGAGTCGCACCTACACCGATTCACCAAGTGCTATTGTATCGGTTCCGGTCACGGGACTGTTGCGGGGCATGTATGTAGTGCGGGTCCGCACCAGCAGCGAGATGGTAAGCCGGCGGTTACTGGTCCAGTAAAAATTGTTTGGTTCGGCCCTCCGATGCGGTTCGGAAGTTTGTTAATTTACGGCCAGACCAACCGAATAAAGTATGCTAACGACTTTACAGATTTCCAGCTCTGCTGACCTCGAAACTGCCTTTGGCATTCGCCGGACGGTCTTCGTGGACGAGCAGCGGGTGGACGAACGGGAAGAATATGACGAATACGAAACCGTCAGCTGCCACTTTCTGGCCTTGTCCGATGGCATTGCGTGCGGTACAGCCCGCTGGCGCCGAACGTCGAACGGCGTTAAGATGGAGCGCTTCGCCGTTCTCAAAGACTACCGGGGACAGGGGGTTGGCAAGGCGCTGGTGCGGGCCGTACTCGACAATATTTTTCAGCAGCAGCCCGAACCCATCGAGAGTATTTACCTCCACGCGCAGCTATCGGCTATACCGCTTTACACCAGTTTCGGCTTCGTAACGGTTGGTTCGCAGTTTGATGAAGCGGGCATTCAGCATCTAAAGATGGTGCTGCCCGGCTCGGCTTACCAAACCCAATGAAAGGGTACCCGTTTGTGCGGTACGTAGCTGCCCTGGGTACCGGCATCGCGCTTTACAACTGGCTTCCCACCCAAAAATGGCTCCCGGCTACGGCACTGATCATCGGCGTGGGCCTGCTTGTCCTGGGCTTCTTCCGGTTCCGGGCCGACACTATCAAGCCCATTCAGGCGAGTCAGGGGGTGGGGGCGTTACTACTCCTGCTGGCCGTTGGCTGGACCATTACCTGGCAGCGAACCCCTGCCAACAGGCCCGATACGGTTCTTTACCTGACTGATACGCTGCGGGCATACGAGGGCGTTATTGCCGTGCAGCCCGAAGAACGCGCCAAAACCTACCGGGTTGAGCTGCGCATTCGGCAGGGCAGGTGGTCCTCCACACCCACCGATAGCGCTGCCCACTGGCAGCCCCTCAGCGGACGCGTCATTGTCTATGTCGATAAAGGCATTGGCAAACTCCCCCGCTACGGTGAGGTCTGGCTTGTGAACGGTGCGCCCCGCGCCATTGACCCGCCCCTCAACCCCGGCGAGTTCGATTACAAGAGCTACCTGCGCTACAAAGGCATCTATCATCAGCAGTACCTGCGCCCGTTTCAGCGGCACATCATTGGCTACGATCCACCGAACCGGGTGCTAAAATGGGCCACTGCCGTAAATGTCTGGGCTGACAGCGTATTTACCCAACAGGTAGGCAGCCGTGCGGAATATGGTATTGTGAACGCCATGATTCTGGGCGTCCGCGACGATCTGGACCCCGACATGTACCGCGCCTACGCCACCGCCGGCGCCGTGCATATCCTGTCGGTGTCGGGGCTGCATGTCGGGATTCTGTTCGCGGTGCTGACGTTTCTGCTTGGTTTTTTAGTGAAGCGTCCCCGCGGCCGACTACTCATGGCAGGCTTACAACTCTTTATTCTGTGGTTCTACGTACTGGTAACGGGAATGTCGGCTCCGGTGCTGCGGTCAGCGGGGATGTTTACCGTGCTGATTATGGCCAACGCAGCGGGGCGGCAACAGCAACTACTCAACACGATGGGCGCGTCGGCGTTTTTTATCCTTTGCGTGGATCCGTACAGTTTGTTTTCGGCGGGGTTTCAACTGTCCAACCTCGCCGTGGCGGGGATCGGCTCGTGGCAGTCTTCATTTGTGCAATCGATGACGTTTCGGCACAAGATCACCAATTATTTCTGGGAACTCACGGCGGTAGCTCTTGTAGCGCAGCTGATTACCTTTCCCCTGGGCGTCTATTACTTCCACCAGTTTCCCACGTATTTCCTGCTGGCCAACCCCGCCGTTATGGTCTTGTCGGTCCTTCTTTTACCCCTGGCAATGGCCACGCTGGCCGTTAGCTGGGTGCCGTATATGAATGACGCTGCGGGATTTCTTCTGCAAAAAGTGGCGTGGCTACTCAACTACGTGGTGAGCCATACGGGGCAGTTACCGGGCGCAGCCTGGACGGGGTTGTGGCTCTCGCCGGTGGCCCTGCTGCTGGTTTATGCTGTGATCCTGTGTGGCGTAGCGCTGCTGCTGACCCGGCAGCGGGCCTATTTGTGGGCTACCTGCACGGCGGCTGTTGCCCTGGCCGGGTTAACCGTATGGCTGGACTATGAACAAACGCACCAACGCCTGCTCTCGGTCCATTTTTTACCCCACCGCACGGCAGTGAGCCTGACCGATGGCCACCGCAGCACCCTGCTCACCGACCTCGACACGACCGATACACGCTCCTACGATTTTTATCTTAAAAATACCTTCGGGCAGTGGGGCGTCGATGAGATAACCATCGCTAATGTGCGCGCCGATTCGTTAAAAACCATACCGGCTTATTATCACCACAACGATTACGCGCTTTGGGTCTGGCAGGGCAAAACGATTTTGCTGGTCAATAAACTAAGGGGTTACGCACGCTGGCGACTCCCCGCCGTGGTGGATTACCTCATCATTCGACGCAACGCCCTCAGCGAGTGGGACGAGTTAACCAACCGCGTGGTGGCCCGGCACATTATCTTTGACGATTCGAGTCGCACTCCGCTGACCGACAAGCTGCTGGCCGATGCCCGGCAACGGGGCATTACCTGTTACTCCGTCCGGCAGATGGGCGCGTATGTGACAGCGCTGGAGTTAAAGTAGGTTACTGTTTCGCCGATTGGGTAGAGTCAGGCTTAATCATGCCTTTGGGCGCGGGAGGCCTAAACCCACCAATCTCTTTCTGCATCGCTGGTTTCTTGGTCTGATACGCCGTCCACTGCTCTGGCGTTAGGATGGTTTTGAGCTGATCTTCTTTTTCTTCGTTCAGCATCACCATCATTTGCTGAATCTGGTCACGAATTTCGGGGCCGGGCTTACCGTCTTTCCCCACCATGTCCTTGATGGCGTCCTGCTGCTGACCGGCGTACTCGTTGTTGAGTTTCTTTACCGCCTTTGCCTGTTCTTTATCCAGAGACAGGTTTTCTTTCAGCCACTTTGTTTCTTTGTTGGCCATGTCGCCCGCAATGTTGGGAATCATGGGGCGCTGCGGGCCGGTTTGCTGATTCATGCCGCTCATGCTACCCCGGCCATATCCGCCCTGGCCATACCCGCCCTGACCATACCCACCACCACCGTACTGGGCCGTAGCCGATAGCGTCAGCAATGTGCTTAAACCAACTGCGCCGAGGATTGAGAGAATTTTCATGGATTGTGTCATAGTTTCTAAACGCAAAGTACGCAAAGTTGCGTGTAAAGTCCTGACATAGATGCCGGGATGTTCGCAGGTTTGTTTATCGAAATGGCCAAACTTTTCAACAACACAGACCGTTAAAAATGTATGGAAATGCTCGAAAAAATTCGTAAGTCATATACCGAATACGTACTCGAAAACGGACATCAACCCACCTCCGTCTTTGCCTTTGCCAAGAAGCTGAAACTGAGTGAAGCCGATTTCTATACCCACTACGGCAGTTTTGATGCCATCGAGGCTGACGTCTGGCTGTCGTTTTTTCAGGACGCCAAAGCCGCTGTTGAGGCCGACGAGACGTACCAGCGTTATTCAGTGCGTGAGAAGTTGCTGGCCTTTTACTACACCTGGATTGAATTGCTAAAGGCGCAGCGCAGTTTTGCCACGTACAGTTACAACCGCATCCGCGAGATTCCAGCGATGGCCACGCCCATTGAGCGGGCCAGAATGCGGTCGGGCCGCGGAGCTACGGCCAACAGCCGGGTGCTGTACCCCTTTAAAGATGCGTTCAACGACTACGCCCGCGATTTGCTGGCCGAGGGCCGCGAAAGCAAGGAAGTGGAGCCGCGCCCGTTCGTGACCGACCGCTACCCTAACGCCCTTTGGACCCAAACGCTGTTTCTGCTCGATTTCTGGCTTAAAGACGTCAGCAAAAACTTCGAGAAGACCGATACCGCCATTGAGAAAGCCGTCAATACGTCCTTCGACCTCATTGGCCGCTCCCCCCTGGATACCCTCTTCGATTTCGCCAAATTCGTTTATCAAAATAAGTAAGGTTTAGCACAAAAAGAATGGAGAATTCTCATTCAACTCTGTGAAACCCTCCCTTCTTCCTGTGTCAGCCTATCGCCCAGCGCTATGAAAACCCAAACCTCCGTCCCGACGACCAAAGTTGCCCGTGCCAGCCAGTTCATGAAGGCCGGAGTAAAGGTTGGCGGTAATTACATTAAACACTACAGCCGAAAACTCCTCGACCCCAGTTTGTCGAAGGATGACCTGCACAAAGAGAATGCGGCTGACATCTACGACGCGCTGAGCGAACTGAAGGGCTCGGCCCTGAAAATGGCGCAGATGCTGAGTATGGACCGGGGCATTTTGCCGGTGGCCTACTCCGATAAGTTCACCATGGCGCAGTACTCGGCTCCCCCGCTGTCAGGACCGCTGGTCGTCAAAACGTTTCGTACGTATTTTGGTAAGTCGCCCAATGAACTGTTCGATGAATTCAATATCGACTCGGTCAACGCAGCCAGTATTGGGCAGGTGCACGTAGCGCGGAAAGACGGAAAGAAACTTGCCGTTAAAGTGCAGTATCCCGGCGTTGCCGATGCCGTTACCTCCGACCTGAAAATTGCCAAACCCCTGGCCGTGCGGCTGCTGAACCTGGACGAGCGACAGATTGACCGCTACATGGGCGAGGTGGAAAGTAAACTCCTTGAAGAGACCGATTACGACCTTGAGCTCCGGCGCAGCGTTGAAATCTCCGAAGCCTGCGCCCACATTGAGGGGCTGGTATTTCCAAAATACTATCCCGAACTGTCCAGCAAGCGCATCCTGACCATGGACTGGCTGGATGGTCTGCACATGAAAGAGTTTCTGGCCACCAACCCCAGTCAGGAAGCCCGCAACCGGATTGGGCAGTTGCTCTGGGACTTTTACGACTACCAGATTCACACCCTACGGCAGGTACACGCCGACCCGCACCCCGGCAATTTCCTAATGCGCCCCGACGGCACGCTGGGCGTCATCGACTTTGGCTGTGTAAAAGTCATCCCGGAGTATTACTACGACAACTACTTCCGGCTCATTAACCCCGATACCATTCTGGACCCCGTACTGACGCAGGATATTTTCCAGAACCTGGAGTTTCTGGTGCCCCAGGATTCGGCGCAGGACCGCAAGTTTTTTTCGGAACTGTTCGTACAGATGATTGAAATGCTGGGCGCGCCCTTCGCCGTGGACGAGTTCAACTTTGGCGATGACGAATATTTCAACCGCGTTTATACCTTCGCCGAGAACCTTTCAAAACTCGACGAACTGCGCTCCTCTAAAGTGGTACGCGGCTCGCAGGATGGCTTGTATGTGAACCGTACCTACTACGGCCTGTACGCCATGCTGAACGAGTTGAAAGCCACCGTCCGAACCACCAAACCAGACTGGCTCCTCTCGCAGAAAGTAGCGGTGATGTAAAGCCATAAGCCGTGCTAAAACAGAAAGGTCGCTGATTCAATCAGCGACCTTTCTGTTTTAGCAACCAATTGAAAACGAACGGTTTCGCCAGTAGGTTATCGTTTGCCAGCCCCTTTCCAGACAAACCAAGAACACCACCACTATGGAACTGATCGCCAAAGCCCTTATCACGCTGGTTGCCCTTGAACACCTGTATATTTTGTGGATGGAAATGTTTGCCTGGGAGACCATCGGCAAAGCCACGTTCAGGGGTGCGCTGCCCGATACCCTGTTTGCGCCAACCAAAGTGATGGCTGCTAATCAGGGGCTTTATAACGGTTTTCTGGCCGCTGGACTTATCTGGACCTTATTCATCAGTAACCCCGTCTGGTCGGCCAACATCGCCATTTTCTTCCTGAGCTGCGTAATCATAGCGGGCTGCTACGGGGGCCTGACAGCCAGTAAACGAATTTTCTTTGTGCAGGCCCTGCCCGCCCTGATTGCCCTGCTTTTCGTATTGCTTTACGCCTTCCGCTAAAGACAACCTGCCAGAGGTGGCGGCACTGGTGCTCTAAGATTGCCTGGAAGGTAGCAAACCGGATTGGGCCCGTTCGCAGAAAGTAACCGCAGCACAGCTATAATCACAAACGCCTGAGTCACTCCGAATTTTAACGGAGTGACTCAGGCGTTTACCACTTTCGATTCCTTACTGCCGCGTTACCTTGCTCGCGCCCGACGTATTGGACTCCAGTTTTGTGACCTGCCCCAGGTTGGCGCGACTGGCCCCGCTGGCGCTTACGTTGGCTTTGTCGATCTGCATGCCGGTGGCCTCTATCTTGCAGGCTCCGGTCAGGTCGGCCTCCAACTGGCTGGCGCGGCCCCGCATCACGAGATTCGAGGCACCCGACAACTTGACGTCGAGGTTTTTCACGTCGCCGTCAAAGACCGTGCGGCAGGCACCACTCAGGTCGATTTTCAGGTCGTTTTGCGGGCCAAAACCAATTAGGTTCGCCTTGCTTGCGCCCGACAGTTCCAGCTCCTCAATCCTCGGCATGGTAATGGTCAGGCCCACGCGCTCGCGGTTGTCCCAGTTAAAAAGGCCACCCAGCCGGTCAATCTCCACCTCAAGCGTCTTGCCGTTTACCCGCACGTCTATATCGCTCATGTCTTCTTCGCGTCCGTCTGCGACTACTTTAAACGTGTCGCCTTTACGGAAACGCACCACAAACGCACCCGACACATCCACTTTAGAGAAATCGCTGGCGCTGAACTGACGGGTGTTGCTGCCGATATCGTCAAAATCGTCGCCGAGTTCACTGGTTATGGCATTCTGTACCTCGTCATTAATATCTGTTACATCGCGGTCGTCACTGTTGCCGTCGCGATCTTTTTCGCGGGGAAAGTTAATGCAGACCAGCTCGTCGTTATTGGAATCAGGTGTTCGTGTAAACATCCACAAACTCGCCCGCATGCGGTCAATTTCTTTTTCGCCGAATCGATTGCGAATGTAGCGGGCAAACTCCGGCGTCATCCTGAATGGTTTGTCATACGGAATCAGCACCTCCATATCCAGGTCCTGCGCCCGGAACCGGCCGCGCATCTGTACGGCGTCATCGAACCGCACCACCGAATCGCGCACGGTATAATTGTAGCGCAGCATGCGGGCATTTTTCTGGGCGTCGGCGCGGGTACGGCCCTGCGCCCGGAATTTCTGCAGCAGGCTAACCGTATTGCCGTCATACCCTTTCAGGTCAATAGACGGGCGCGTTCCCCAGTTGTCGTATTCGTCGTCAATATCATTGAGCGCGAAGGTCGGTGTACCGCCCGTAACGTTCAGCACCTTGGTTTCCTCAACCGTACCACTTCGCTGAAAGCTTCGCATCAGCGGCCCGGCCGTGGTAAGAAAGAGCGGCAGAGCCACAAACCAAACCACGACCAGTGTAATGGCCGCGCGGCCGCTAATGAGAGTACGATTGGAGATCAGCATAATTCCCAGCACCGCCAGCCCAAAGGCGGGTAATATGCCAAGCGCAAAAGCAGATACGACCATCGGCGCCGTGATGTCGGCCCGCACCATATCGACCGGAAAACCACCGGGACCGAACGACGTACTTGACCATAACCCAAGGCCCGCGCCGAGTAATGTCAGACAGATAATCATCCCGGCAAAGGCCAGCACCAGCATCATAATCCCGGCAAATACCCGGATAATGGACACGACACCGTTCATCAGCGGTCCCAGCGCACTGCCCAGCCCGCCAATAATGGTGGCAATGGCCCGGAAGGGGAACAGCAGAATCCGCGTCAGGGTACTTTCGTCATTGGGCGATTCGTTGATGTTCAGGTTCTGCTTGATGCTCGACTCGATGTTCGACAGCGTAATGGGCCGGCCCTGCATTTCCATCTTTTCGGTGAGCGTGTTGGCCGCCGGAGAGATCATCCAGAGTACGATATACAGGAGAAAACCGACACCGAAGAACACAATGCCCAGTACGAACAGCAGCCGTACCACCCCAATGTCGATACCGAAATAAGCGGCAATACCCGACGCCACGCCCCCCAGCACCTTATCGTCGGGGTTGCGGTAGAACTTCTTGATGGTCTTGTCTTCTTCGATACCCGACATACCGGGCAGGGCAATCCACATGGCGATGTATACAATGACCGTGAAGCCGCTCAGGCCACCCGTAAAGTCACCGTTACCGTTCGATGCCCCCACCAAAGCGGGCAGTCCAACCACCAGCGCTACGAACAGCAGCCGCACCCATACTACGTCGATGTTGAAATAATGGGCCATGCCAGCCGCCACGCCACCCAGCGTTTTACGGTTCAAATCACGCACCAGCCGACGGGGTTGCCCGTAGGTACCCGCACCGGGGTTGGGCCGGGTATACCCTGACGACGCACCGGCGCCAGTGGGCTGCGGACCAGGAGCGCCGGTAGGTGCTGAACCCGGCCCGGCCGAACGTGCCCCGGCTGAGTTGCGACCGCCGTTGGTCACTAAAATTTCTTCTTCCTCGATAGCCTCAAAGTCCGATACGGTACCCATAGCCGCCACGAGTTCGTTCACGTCATCGAGCGAAACTACCTGCTTACCAGCCGCTTTGAGCTTGGCGAGGAGTTTTTCGGCGATGCGATTTTCGATGTCGGTTACAATTTCCTGACTGTCTTCGTAAGTCGAGAAATACTGCTGTATCGACGTCAGGTAGTTGCGGAGTTTATCATAGCCATCTTCTTCGATGTGGAAGATAACCCCGCTGATGTTAATGCTGATGGTCTTTTTCATGGTCGTAATACGGTTGGAGAACCGTCCGGGATTACTGGTTTAGGTCTGGTTTGGAGGAGGGGGCAGCGGGTAATTCAACGGCTACGCCCACGAGCGTTGTGCCGTTTTCGGGTTTCTGGTACTTCGCCGTTTTGCCGACAATGGAGTTGACCGATTCGGACAGTTCCTGCCAGGTGTCGTCCAGAGCGGTGAGCGAATTGCGGCCCAGCTCGGTGAGCAGATAATACTTGCGCGGTGGCCCGGACGTAGACTCAACCCATTTGTAATCGAGCAGTCCGGCGTTTTTCAGGCGGGTCAGCAGCGGGTAGAGGGTGCCTTCTACCACCATAATGCGGGCGGAGGTCAGCTCGTCGAGCATATCGGATGCGTATATTTCGCCCCGCGATATGATGTGCAGAATACAGAATTCTAAAATTCCCTTTCGCATCTGCACCTGAGCATTTTCTATATTCATGTCGCTTTCGTTAATGAGCGAATAAGTGAATGAGTGGATGAGTGAATAATTGCTGACGCAGGTAGATTGACGCCGGAGGTATTCACTCATTCGCTCATTAGCTCATTCACAATTGATAATCCAAAGGTAGCATAAGGTACTATGTAATGCAAAGTACTTAGCCGCTAAGATTAAGTTTTTAGGATTAAAGGTTAATAAGTTGGGTTGAGTGGTGATTTTTCGTAGGTTGAACCGTGCGCTATCTGCTCGCCTTTCTCCTGCCCCTGACGACCCTCGCGCAGCAGCCCGCTGGCAACGAGTGGATTGACTACGGGCAGCCCTATTACAAAATCCCCCTTGCCAAAGTCGGTCTGTACCGCGTTACCCAGTCTCAACTACAGCGGGCGGGTGTTCCGGCCGGTCAGATTGACCCGCGCACCATTCAGCTTTTTCACCGGGGTACGGAACAGGCCATTACCGTAGCGGGCGAAGCCGACGGGCGTTTCGACGCGGGCGACTACCTCGAATTTTACGGGCGTGGCAACGACGGCCTGGCCGATTCGGCTCTGTACCGGGGCAACGGTCCCGATGGGTCGCCCGCGCAGCCACATGTGTATTTCAGCCTGTTCAGCGATACTACCGCTTATTTTCTGACCTGGCGCACCGGCGGTCAACCGGGTCGGCGTATGGCTACCTATACCGATACGGCTATGACGGGTCTGAAGCCGGAGCCGTACCATTGGGCGGATGACGTTCGGCTGTTTACCAGTACGTACCCCGGCTATGCGGCTGGTTCGGCCCCAAAAATTGAGTATAGCCACTACGAACCTGGCGAAGGTCATACGGGCCCTGTTCAGCAGGCTGGCATTCCCTATACCAATCCGTTTACGCTGTATAATGCCTACCGCAATGATGCCACCCCGAAACTGGATATCCTGGTGGTGGGTCGCGATTTTACCCGTCACCGCGTTATTGGCTCGGCAGGGCCGAAAACCAGTCAACTGCGCCAATTGGGTCAGGTCAATTTCAGTGAATACAGCCATGCGCACCTGCGCGACAGCCTGAGCTGGTCAGACGTTGGCCTTGACGGCCAACTGCTTGTTTCGACCGTTTCGCAAACCGACAGTCTGGGGCCGGACCGGTATTCAGTATCACTTATTCACCTGCGCTACCCGCAAGCTATCACTGCTGATGGCCAACCGCTGCGGACGTTTCGACTAATGGCCAACCCTATTAATCGGTCGGTACTGTCCGTTGGGAGCGCCTTGCCCAACACCCGTTTCTTCGACATCTCTGACCCGGCAACGCCGGTACAAATTGGCGCGTCGCAAACCGGTACTACCGCCCAACTGGTAGTACGCAACACCCAAACGGAACGCACTATCCTAGGCGTTGGCCCGCCCGATTCGGTTGGGCTAATCCAGCGCATTACGTTCCGGGATTTTCGCAACCGGCGCCCTGGCTATGTCATCATCAGCCACGACCTATTAATGCAACCCACGCCCGGCAGCCCGAACGCGGTACGCCAGTACGCCACCTACCGGGCGTCGGCCGCGGGGGGGAATTTCGATACGCTGACCGTTACGATGCAGCAGCTTATCGATCAGTTTAGCTACGGCGAACGGCATCCGCTTAGTATCCGCCGGTTTTTGAGCCAGTTGTTTCGCCAGAGCCAGACGGGCCCGCAGCCGCAGTACCTGCTTTTGCTGGGGCGCGGACGTTCAGCCGCCGGTATCCGGCAGAACCCCGCGCAGACCACGCTCGATCTGGTGATGACAATGGGCTTCCCCAGTTCCGACGCGGCTTTTTCGGCGGGATTGGCCGGGTTTCCAGCGGATGTTCCAGCCCTGCCCACGGGGCGCGTCAATGCCGGAACGCCCGCCGAGGTGCTGGCCTATCTGGAAAAAGTGACCGAATACGAGCAAACCCCGCCCGACGCGCCCTGGCGCAAGAACGTGTTGCACCTGAGTGGCGGCCAATCCGGCGGTGAAGTCAAACTCTTCCGATCAATCGTGGACACTTACCGGACGCTGGCCGAAGGAGCGTCGCTGGGCGCATCCGTTACGACCATCAGCAAACAGACCGATGCGCCCACGGAGGCTTTCGACGTTAAAACGCCCGTTAATGAAGGCGTGGGGTTGATGACATTTTTTGGCCACGCCGGGCTCGACGTAACCGACCTAGACATTGGCTTTGTGTCCAGCGATGCGCTGGGTTACCGCAACGGGGGCCGCTATCCGGTACTGCTAATCAACGGCTGTGCCATCGGCAACTTCTTCTTCGGACGGCCCACCCTCTCCGCCGACTGGGTGCTGACGCCCCGGCGCGGAGCCATTGCCAGCCTTGCACAAAGCCATCTCGGTTACGTCAATACACTCGATCAGTACAGCCGGACATTCTACCAGCTCCTGGCCGACAAGACCTGGCTGAGCCGCAGTATTGGGCAGCTCCAGCAGGAAACAGTCCGGCGCGTGCTGGCCCAGTCGCCGGCTGGGCACGCGCTGGCCAACGCCGAACAGATGGTGTTGCAGGGCGACCCGGCCATCCAGCTGTTCCCCTTCACAACGCCCGATTTTATCCTGACCGCCAATACGATACGCGTTACCGATACCAGCAACCAGCCGGTGGTCAGCAGCAGCGATTCGGTGGTGATACGGGCGGTAGTGCGCAATGCCGGTCAGGTACGGATGGGGCCGCTGCCCGTTCAGCTACGGCGATTCGTGAATGGGCAGGCGTGGAGTGTGTCAAACCTGAGGTGGCCCCGGACGGTAGCTAATCGCGATACAATCCGGCTGACGCTGCCCAACGCCGGGGAGGTTGGCGGGCTGAACCGTTTCGAGCTAACCCTGAACCCTATTGACCGGCGCGACGCCCTGCCCGAAATCAATCATACCAACAACGATGGGTTTGTTGAGGCAATCCTCCCCACCAACGTCCCTCCTGCCCTACCCCCCCGCGCCAATATGACCCTGCCCGAAGGTCAGATTTCGCTACCAGACCCGCTCCCGACTGATGTCCGGCAGGGCGATATAGTACCGGTGCGAATCGCGTTCACAAACCTCAGTTCCGTTCCTTTTGCCGATTCATTGCTGGTGCGGCAAACGCTATACGCGGCCAGTCTGGACCAACCCCAACAGGCCATTTTCCGGGTGAAAGCACCCGCACCCGGCGATACGCTGCGGTTTCCGGTATCCATTGAAACTACTGCGCTGTCCGGCCTGAACCAGCTCATTCTGACGGTAAACCCCGGCCTGCAACCCGAACATTCACTCCTGAACAATACCATTTCGGTGGTTCTGCCGGTGCAGCCCGACCGACTGGCTCCTGTGCTGGACGTCGCCATCGACGGCATCCGCATTAACGACAATGCTGTGGTATCGGCCCGCCCCCGTATCGACGTGCTGGTGGCCGATGATAACCGCTCCCTCCTGCGCCAGGATACGACCGGCTTGACCCTCGCGCTGCAACGACCCGGTCAATCGACTTTTGAGCCGCTTAGCTGGCGTAACGCCACCCTGCAGCCCGCCCAGGCCGATAACATATTCCGGGTTCAGTACAGATCGGAGGTATTGGCGGCCGGAACGTACCGGCTGCAGGCTACGGCGCGGGATGCGGTGGGTAATGTAGCCCCACCCTACCAGACGCGCTTCCGGGTAGTGAACGAGCAGAGCCTGACCGATTTGACGGTCTATCCAAACCCCTTTCGCGAGCAGACGCTTTTTCGGTTCGTTCTCACCGGCGGCCAGCCACCCAACTACGCCACGCTGACCATTACCGACCTGGCGGACCGCCCCGTGCGGCACCTGTCAGCGAGTCAGTCCGGCCTTCCGGTGCGCATTGGCCTGAACGAGTGGGCGTGGGACGGGCGCAGCGACGCGGGCGCACTGCTCCCGGCGGGTATTTATCTGTACACCCTTACGCTGGACAGCACCTGGTCCATTTCAGAATCAGCACGAACGGGCGGGCGGGTGCTGCTGATGCGTTGATTGGATCAGACAGCCCTTACATCGGTTTTTTATTTCTGACACTCATGGCGTGCTGACGGCTTCGGCGGGCGTCCAGCTGTTTTTCCCTAGCCCATGGCTGCTCGCTTTCGTCCGGCATTACAATGGGTACCTGCAAACAACTGCTGTGGGCGGGCAAAACATCCTGCCAGTCCTGAATAAGCTGTTTATACGCCTGACCCACGGGCCGGATATTGCGGTCGAGGTCGTACAGACCCAGCGGATTGACAATACCGTTGTTCTCGCGCAGGGCTGTATCCCAGTCCACCTGATCGGTAAGCGAATACCAGGTGAACCCAACCACCGGCACTCCGTCATTACGAATCCGCAAGACATTGGCCCATTCCTTATAGAGCCAGTTCACGGCTTCGTCGCCGTTGGGCCCCTGCCAGATGTTGGTTTCGGTGTGCATCACGGGCAGGCGATAGCGGTTATAGTACTGCGACGTAATGACATGGTAGCCAAACACCTCACCGGCCGGATACGTCGTGCCGTCGGCCCGGACCCGCTGCTCGTTGGTTACGTAGTAGTCGTTGCCCATAATGCACGACTGCTTGAGCCGGTGGCCGAAGAAGAAATGATATTCATCGCGGGTCATACCGTTGTCCATCAGGTACTCATACATAGTTGAATCGACGCGGTTGCCGTAATTCAGGTCGAGCGATAGAAACCGGCGGGAATTAAGCACCTCCGCAGGGCCGATAGCCGCCGGACTCTCGGCGTGGGAATACTCCGTCGATTCGCTCTGAATAAACATGGCATCGGGGCGAACGTCGATAATGGCGTTCATGGCCAGTACATTGGCTTTTACAATGTATTTCAGGGCTGTCACAAACGCCTTATCGCTGCGGAGCTGCTCGTTCCACCAGCCGTAGAGGGCCGAAAACTCGGCGCAGATATACATCTCATTGACGGGTGTATAGAGCTGTACCCACGGAAACCGCTGGGCAAAGGCGCGGGCGTAGTCGGCAAAGAGTGCGGGAAAGTCGGGGTTCTGAAAATTACCAATCCAGTCGGGTACGCCGAAATGGCAGAGGTCCACGATGGGGATGATATTACGTCGGCGGAGGTCGCCAAAGGTTTCGTCGGCGAAGGACCAGTCGTAGCGACCCTGGCCCAGAAAGGTAGTATGCAGGGGCGGGCCGTAGCGCAGAAACCGGATGCCGAGTTCCTCGACCAGGTCAAAATCCTGGCGCCACTGCTGGTAGTGGCCACATTTGGCGTATTCGTCCTGCCGGACGCTGCCGTTCTGAATGGTAGGATTGCTGTTTTCGATGCCGGTGGCGAACAGAAAATGGGGGACGCTCAGTTGCACGGTCAGAAGTGTTAGCGGCCCACGGGCCTGGTTTGCTAACCTAACCGTTTGAATCCGTCAGAGTTTTACCAGATACTGGCGAATTAGTTTGGCAGGGCCTGCTTCAGGAGGCCATTCGCCAGGGTGAATCGACTATTAAAAATCGGCTTGCCCAACGCCCTGGAGGCCAACGCCGGGTAAGTCCCTTTGAACAGGCGAGTTGACCTCTGCCTTACAGCCTGGTTTGCTGCGTCGAGTTGTCAAAGAGTGCGGGTATACAATATCATCTCCGGTTAGTTAGCTATATTTAGCTACTATTTCATTAATGCTCCAGTAAATCTGGTTCTATTTCAAAAAGAGTTTCCAATCTATTCCTGATTTAACTGTCCACTATCAATGAACAATACAGCAACCGATGTGATCGTAATCGGGGCGGGTCATTCAGGCCTTTGCGTTAGTTATTATTTGACCAGAAACAAAATTAACCATATTGTTCTTGAGCAGGGTAAAGTTGGTGAAACCTGGCGTTCGCAGCGATGGGATTCCTTTAAGTTGAATTCAGCAAACAAATTGAATCTACTCCCGGAACAGCGAGTGCATTTTTCGGATCCTGATGCTTTTTCTTTTGCCAGTGAATTTGCGTTATCACTTGAGACCTACATGCAGCAAATGAACCTTCCGGTAAAAGAATACTGCAAAGTTTTGGAGGTAAGAAACGATGAGTCGCCAACTATTTTTCATGTTACTGTTTTAGAAGAGGGTACGGAAAGAACTTACCTGAGCAGACAAATTGTAATTGCTTCAGGAGGGCAGAACAAAATTAGGCTACCTTCCTTCGCCAAAAATGTATCGCCACGCGTTTTCCAATTACATACATGC
>CAWGWS010000004.1:0-125000 GCA_963826425.1 uncultured Cytophagales bacterium
CCGACTTTGGCGCAATCGACGTTTAATGGCCTTTTTGACCATTCGGTGCCCCTGTTACCGCCCTGATTGGCGATTGGCATTCGGCCGCTTTTGGGGAAGGCTGTTTCTCGACCGGCCAGGCCAAAGCGCATGTGGACACCGGCTGCTCGATCCTGATGAACATCGGCCCGGCGCTGAAAGAATCGACCCACGGCATGGGGTCGACCATCTGCTGGAGTATAGAGCTTTCGGGCCAACAGGTGGTCGACTACGCGCTGGAAGGGGTTATCGTTAGCTGCGGAGCTACCATCGAATGGCTGAAGAACAGCCTGGAGCTTTTTGCCGAAAGCCGGGAAACCGAAGCCCTGGCAACCCCGTTTCCACGAACGGCGGTGTGTATGTTATTCCGGCCTTTAGTGGTCTTGGTGAGCCCTACTGGAGATGGACCGCAAAGCGTCCATATCCGGCCTTACGTTCGGCACCACGAAAGCCCATCTGGTACGCGCGGCTCTGGAGTCCATTCCCTACCAGATCAAGGACGTGGTGCTGGCTATGGCGCAGGATACCGATATTCCGCTGGCCGAACTGATGGTGAATGGCGGGCGACGTCAAATGGGTTTGTGCTTCAGTTTCTGGCCGATTTGCTGGAAAAGCCCGTGGCCAACCAGCGCATGCCCGACGTGTCGGCGCAGGGAGCTGCTTTTCTGGCCGGACTCAAAGCCGGTATTTATCGCGACCTGGCCCATTTGGATGAATTACTGGCTGGAAAATCCTCTATTCTGCCCAACCCCGATAGCCCGTCCGTTCACGATGCCTATGCCGGCTGGCTGGCCGCCGTTCAGGCCAACTAATGATTGGCCAGCCCTCAGCCGGCAGAAAAACCGCCATTGATATAACCAACCAGAGACCATGATCCAATACCTGTTGCGCAGCGTATGCCTGTTATTGACAATACTTACCCTGTCGGGTTCACTTCTTGCCCAACCTCAACCTAAACAGCGGTTACTGGTTTTGAGTGATATTGAAGCTGAGCCCGACGATATCGAGTCGTTTGTCCGGCTACTTGTGTATGCCAACGTTATTGATCTGAAAGGAATGGTGGCCACCACATCGATCTGGAAAAAGACCAGCGTGGCGCCCGAATCGATTAGAAAGCAGGTTCGCGCTTACGGAAAAGTACAACCCAACCTCAACAAACATGAACCCGGTTTCCCGGACGAAAAAACCATGCTGGCTCTGGTCAAACAGGGGCTGCCCGTGTATGGTATGCTGGGCGTGGGCGACGGGAAAGATTCGGAAGGGTCGGAGTTGATTATCCGCGTACTGGAAGAGAAAGACGAGCGCCCGCTGTGGGTAACAGCCTGGGGCGGGGTCAATACGCTGGCGCAGGCCCTGCACAAACTAAAGAAAACCAAATCGGAAGCGGAAGCCAAACGACTGATGGCCAAACTGCGGGTGTACACCATTTCTGATCAGGATGACAGCGGGGTATGGATTCGGAAAAATTTCCCGGACCTTTTTTACATCGTTAGTCCGGGCGACGATTACGGAACGGCTACCTGGAGTGCCATCAACAGCGTCATAAAAGGAATAAAAAACGAAACCATCAGCAATGGTTGGCTGGCCGAACACATTCAGCAAAACCACGGCCCGCTCGGGGCAGTTTACCCGGATGTGGCCTGGGGCATGGAGGGCGATACGCCTTCGTTTCTGTCGCTGATTCCCACCGGCCTGTCTGATCCGGAGCACCCCGAATGGGGCGGCTGGGGGGGCGGTACGAGTTGTACACCCCTGATTTTACCAAACAGACCAAGGGCACATCGGGGGTGCCGTTCGAAGCCGAAACCAGGCCCATATGGACCAACGCCGTTGACAGCTACATACATTACGTACCCAGTGACTTTGGGCGGGCAGTGCGAAAAGATTCAACCTTCACCAGCAACAAAGTGTCGCTGTGGCGGTGGCGCGATGATTTTCAGCGTGATTTTGCCGCGCGTATGGACTGGTGCGTAAAGCCCTACGCGGAGGCCAACCATCCACCGGTGGTCAAACTGGACCACCCCGGGGAGTTCACTGTAAAGTCGGGGCAGGGTTTCGACCTCGACGCCGGCAGCAGCACTGACCCCGACGGCGATAACCTGAGCTTTCTGTGGTTCAGCTACCCTGAAGCGGGCTCGTACAAAAAACGGGTCGAGACCTCAGCCGAGAATGTACACGGTGTGTATTTAACCGCACCCGTGGTAACGAAAAAGGAAACGCTCCATTTCATCGTGAAAGTAACCGACAAAGGCACGCCTGCGCTGTCGCGCTACAAACGAGTTATTGTCACGGTACTACCTAAGTAATGATTTGGGATGAGATTCTATCTTTGCCGCTACGTACAAACCTCCCCAGCCTACTTACGTCCAGGCAAGGGAGATAACAGTCTACAGTTTAGTTATGCAGGACAAAGTTTTAGACCGTATTGACGAAGCAATTGACGCGATACGGCAGGGGAAAGTAATCATCGTCGTAGACGACGAAGACCGGGAGAACGAAGGCGACATGATTTGTGCATCGGCCTGCATTACCCCGGAGCTGGTTAATTTTATGACCCGCGAAGCCAGAGGGCTGATGTGCGTATCGCTAACAAGCGAACGCTGCCAGGAATTGGACCTGCCGCTAATGGTTGATACCAATACGGCTACCCACCGGACCGCTTTCACTGTCTCTGTGGATTTGCTGGGAGAAGGATGCGGAACAGGCATTTCAGTACACGACCGATACAAAACCATTCAGGCGCTGGTTAATCCAAAAACCCGACCCCGGCAGCTTGGTCGGCCGGGTCATATTTTTCCACTCATCGCGCAGGAAGGTGGTGTTTTAGCGCGGTCAGGCCATACCGAGGCTGCAATGGATTTGGCCCGACTGGCGGGCTTCGCGCCGTCGGGTGTTCTGATAGAAGTACTTAGCGATGATGGCTCGATGGCTCGTTTGCCTGAACTACGACAGATGGCTGACAAGTTTGGCCTACAGCTAGTCAGTATACAGGACCTGATTGCTTATCTTAGTAAGCTAAAAGCAGTTCGTTAGTCTAGGCATAGACAAAGGCTCAGTGCTTTTCAGAATCGGACAATGGTGTGTACTTTTCAGAAGGAATCATTATGACTTGTCCTGAAAAAAGTTGACCACAAACTGGTTAACTTTATGAAATCACTCGTTCAACTGCGCATGATGCAACACGAGAAAATCATGCGTCAAATGGTGGCCGAAATCCACCGGGGCAAGCTCAACTCGATCAGGCTGCGGCTAAGTTCGAGATCACCCGCAAGACTGTTCAGCACTGGATCGACATCGTTGAGGAGGAATTGGAGCGACCCGGGCAGGCAAATATAGGTGAGATTATTCGCCCAACTGCGCGCAAAAAACCAGGACGTGACCGGCCCGTTCAGGGGGATAGCGGCCAAACCCAAGAACTCAAGGCTCAGATTCGAGCTTTGGAGCAGGAACTCGAAGCAGCCAAGTTCAAAGCCCTCTACTACTCTACTTTAGTGCAAGTCGCCGAGCAGGAATTGGGCGTCGACCTGGAAAAAAAGTCCGTTACCAAGCCATTCGGATCATGCTGATGAATAACCCGCATCTTCACATTCGGCACTTAGAAGGGTGTCTTGGTTTTAGTCGACAGGCGTACTATCAATATTGGCAACGGCACACACCACAGGGGGACCGGGAAGCAGAAGTAGTTGAATTGGTCAAGGCGTTGCGCAAAGACCATCCCCAGATGGGTAGTCGCAAGTTGTACGACCTGCTCAAAGAAGCAGTGAAAACAAAAGGGATAAAAATGGGCCGTGATGCCCTGTTTGATCTGCTGGCTGGTAAAGGATTGTTAGTCAGAAGGAGACGGCGTAGTGTGCGGACCACCTTTTCGCAACATCGGTTCCGGAAGTATCCCAACTTGATTAAGGACCTGGTTGTCGAGCGGCCCAACCAAGTGTGGGTATCCGACATTACTTACTGGTTCACCCATTACGGGTGTTTGTACATTTCATTAGTGACAGACGCGTATTCTAAACGAATTATGGGTTATGGCGTGGCTCCGACTTTACAGGCCGTCCACTGCAAGGCCGCTCTGCAGATGGCCTTAGAACAGATTGATTTGACGATTGGTCAGTCGTTGATCCATCATTCCGACCGGGGGTTGCAGTATTGCAGTGTCGAGTACGTGGCTCAACTGGACGCTTTTGAGATTCAGATCAGCATGACCGAGAACGGCGACCCGCTGGAGAATGCGATTGCCGAGCGGGTTAACGGGATCATCAAAAATGAGTATCTGGCTCATCATGTGGTGAACTCGCTGATTCAGGCTCAGTTAGTGTTACAACAAGCGGTGTTTCTTTACAACTACCAGCGACCTCACATGAGCTGTGACATGCTGGTTCCCGACCAAGCTCACAAAGGGGAGGGGCACCTGAAACGCCGGTGGAAGAATTACTACCGCAAGAAAGTGCCGGATGGTATCCTGGACAACGAAAAGCCGGACTAACTTCGATTGGTCAATAAAACTGTTTCATTTCAACAAAACGGTCAACGCTTTTCAGGACGGGTCATTATCAGCTAACGCCAAAAAAAGTAGTGATTAAATCAATACACCTCAATTTTTGAACAACTACTCTTGAAAGCAGGCCATTTGATCTCAGAAGAAGCATTATGTTAAGAATTAGTCTTTTGTAGAACTATTTTCTTCAGCACGTTTGAATGATAACTAAGACTGCACGGCATCATTCAATTGCATCGGCACTAACGTCGGTTTTGGCTTTAGGCATCGCCTTCTTTACCCGTTGAACGGTGTCGGTGGAGACTTTGCGGATCACAGCCGTCTGACGAATGCTTAATCCATTCTTGAGGTCTTTGACTACGCCCGGATAAGCGGCTACGAGTTCTTCTTTTGCTTTCTTGGTACCAGGCGGTCGACCCAGCCGGGTACCATTTCGCCAGGCTTGATCCAGACCTGACATAATCCGATCCGAGAGCCGCTCAGTTTCCATCGCATCTATCTCTATCATGACAGCGATGACTATGCCGGCTACGGGGTTCCTTTTCCCATTCGCCTGAAGCGTTTCTAACCCCAGGTTATGCGCGTATATTGACACGCCTGCTTGGGTAATTGCTTCCATCAGAGCCGGTGTCTCACTCCGTCGGCGACCCAACCGGGAAAACTCCGTGACCAACACTTTTCGAATGGTTTTCTTACGGCACAAGTCTAACAGACTGTCGAGTTCTGGCCGGTCTACATTGCTACGCTTGGTCGCACTGCCCGTCTCATGAATTACCTGAATAATCTGGTAGCCCTGTCGCTCGGCGTGAGCCGTCAGGTCAGCTACCTGACGAGCATAATCCTGTTCCTTTGTAGACACTCGAACGAAAAGGGCTACGGGTATCATCGGTATAGGGTTTATGCTGAGCAAGTTAAAGAATTCATCCTAACTCTGCCCGAATTTATTCGCTATCTTCACTCATTGTTCACCGCGCGTAATTCATGTCCTCCTTACCCGTTTCCCTAAATCTCGACCAACAAGTTATTTGTGAATGCCCCGGCCAGAACCAACGGTCTGTTGGGATTATTAAGCAACTTAACCCCGAAACGGTCGTGGTTAAGATTGGTACTCAACTTGTTCCGTTTCGTCGTTCAGATGGGCGAGCTGCTGGAAAATCACTCGCAGGTTGTTTTATCCGAATTGGCACTGAAATTGAACTGGATGAAGCCATCTTCGATGCTCTACATCGCCGACTTACTCAGGACTATAATCTTAAAATCGACCGGCAGGACAAGCAAAAAATAGGGCGCATTTTTAATTTTCTCCGGGCTGAAGAGGCTCTCTAATCGGTTAGCTACGTTACCGCTTTCATTGAATTATATGAGTAATGAGCAACACGTTCGACAACTTCTTGAACAGGGTGAAGGACCGGGCGTTGAGTTTAAAGAATCTCGTACTGAATTGCCCCGTTCACTCTTCGAGACTATCTGCGCGTTCCTTAATCGGGAGGGCGGTACAATCCTTCTAGGCGTCCGTGACGATGGCACTGTAACGGGTGTTGAACCGGATAAGGTAATTAAGCTCACTAAAGAACTTGTCACCACAGCCAATAGTCCCGAAAAGCTATCGCCTATTTGTATGCTCTTCCCTGAGGCTGTTGACATTGACGGTAAGACTGTGCTCTACATACCCGTGCCACCTGGTTCGCAGGTACATCGTACCAAAGGCCATCCTTACGACCGGAGTGCGGATGGGGATTTCCGCATCACTGACCCTGAAACCTTGCGGCTGATGTACCTTCGCAAAGCCGCTTACTTTTCCGAGAACCAAGTTTTCCCTTTTGTCACACTGGCCGACTTTGACCCCGCCACGTTACAACGTGCCCGTCAGTTAGCTCAAGTGTATCGGGATAAGCAACATCCTTGGGCAGCGATGTCTGACGAGGCTATGCTTCGCAGCGCGGGTCTTTGGCAGCGCGATGTACAGACAGGCAAAGAAGGCTACACTTTAGCCGCTGTTTTGATCTTCGGCACTCCTCAGGCGCTTCTGACAACGGTGCCGCACTACTTTGTCGATGCGTTGCTCCGGCGGGTAGATGAGGACCGCTACGATGACCGGGATTACATCCGCGATAACCTACTCAACACCTACGACCGGCTGATTGACTTCGTGGGCAAACACCTTTATGACCCCTTCTATTTGGAGGGCCCCCAGCGCATCAGCATCCGGGGGGTTATTTTCCGAGAGGTCGTCGTCAATTTACTGGCTCACCGGGAATACAGCAGCGGTTTTACCGCCCGCATGATGATTTATCGTGATCGGGTTGTTTTCGAGAACCCTAACCGGGCTTTTCATCAGGGACTCATCGATCCCGATACGTTCACACCCCGCACCAAGAACCCCACACTGGCCAACTTTTTCAAAGAAACGGGCTTCATGGATCAGTTAGGGTCAGGCATCAGGAAGGTGACAAAGTACATTGGGTCTTATGCCAACGGAAAAGAAGCTCAATTTGTGGAAGGCGATATTTTTCGCACGGTCATTCCACTCGATGAGCGATTAATGGGTGCGCTGATCGCTCCCATTGATGAGGTATCCGCTGGCCAGCAACCATCTAATGAGTCATCAGATGTCCTAATAAATGTCCCAATAAATGTCCTATTAAGTGAGCCGTCCCGCCAACGAATTACCGGTATTTTAACGGACATAGTTCAAGATAAATCGTACCGTTCACCACAATGGGCTGAACGATATGGAGTGACGGAAAAGACCATTCGGCGCGATTTGGGTCTACTGCGTGATGCGAGTCTGATACGATTTGAAGGGTCTAAAAAATCAGGTCGCTATGTTCTCACCCAAATGGGAGGAGAGCAGCTTGTAGTTAAGTAGTGTGCCGAGGAAATCACTCAGAAAAAGGCTTTCGGTGCTTTCAGCGCGTTATTTCAGCCAACCTGATCGTACCGATAAAAACACTGGGTTATGATAGAGGAAGGCTTAATGACCCGTCCTGAAAAGCGTTGACCGTTTTGTTGAAATGAAACAGTTTTATTGACCAATCGAAGTTAGTCCGGCTTTTCGTTGTCCAGGATACCATCCGGCACTTTCTTGCGGTAGTAATTCTTCCACCGGCGTTTCAGGTGCCCCTCCCCTTTGTGAGCTTGGTCGGGAACCAGCATGTCACAGCTCATGTGAGGTCGCTGGTAGTTGTAAAGAAACACCGCTTGTTGTAACACTAACTGAGCCTGAATCAGCGAGTTCACCACATGATGAGCCAGATACTCATTTTTGATGATCCCGTTAACCCGCTCGGCAATCGCATTCTCCAGCGGGTCGCCGTTCTCGGTCATGCTGATCTGAATCTCAAAAGCGTCCAGTTGAGCCACGTACTCGACACTGCAATACTGCAACCCCCGGTCGGAATGATGGATCAACGACTGACCAATCGTCAAATCAATCTGTTCTAAGGCCATCTGCAGAGCGGCCTTGCAGTGGACGGCCTGTAAAGTCGGAGCCACGCCATAACCCATAATTCGTTTAGAATACGCGTCTGTCACTAATGAAATGTACAAACACCCGTAATGGGTGAACCAGTAAGTAATGTCGGATACCCACACTTGGTTGGGCCGCTCGACAACCAGGTCCTTAATCAAGTTGGGATACTTCCGGAACCGATGTTGCGAAAAGGTGGTCCGCACACTACGCCGTCTCCTTCTGACTAACAATCCTTTACCAGCCAGCAGATCAAACAGGGCATCACGGCCCATTTTTATCCCTTTTGTTTTCACTGCTTCTTTGAGCAGGTCGTACAACTTGCGACTACCCATCTGGGGATGGTCTTTGCGCAACGCCTTGACCAATTCAACTACTTCTGCTTCCCGGTCCCCCTGTGGTGTGTGCCGTTGCCAATATTGATAGTACGCCTGTCGACTAAAACCAAGACACCCTTCTAAGTGCCGAATGTGAAGATGCGGGTTATTCATCAGCATGATCCGAATGGCTTGGTAACGGACTTTTTTTCCAGGTCGACGCCCAATTCCTGCTCGGCGACTTGCACTAAAGTAGAGTAGTAGAGGGCTTTGAACTTGGCTGCTTCGAGTTCCTGCTCCAAAGCTCGAATCTGAGCCTTGAGTTCTTGGGTTTGGCCGCTATCCCCCTGAACGGGCCGGTCACGTCCTGGTTTTTTGCGCGCAGTTGGGCGAATAATCTCACCTATATTTGCCTGCCCGGGTCGCTCCAATTCCTCCTCAACGATGTCGATCCAGTGCTGAACAGTCTTGCGGGTGATCTCGAACTTAGCCGCAGCCTGATCGATGTTGAGCTTGCCCCGGTGGATTTCGGCCACCATTTGACGCATGATTTTCTCGTGTTGCATCATGCGCAGTTGAACGAGTGATTTCATAAAGTTAACCAGTTTGTGGTCAACTTTTTTCAGGACAAGTCATAACGCCATTGGTAAAGCCGTAGGTTATTGGTCCGGCATTTGGGCTGCCCAATCTGTACTTCAAGCTGGAGAATCTCAATCCGACCGGTTCGTACAAGGATAGGTTCTAGGCTATATATGCCAGTGAATTGGTTAGCAACAGAGAGTAGTAGTTTGCTTTTATTATGTGTAATGAATGTAATAAAAACCCTGGTTAAGGTGGGATTTGTACCCGATGTACTGCCCAATTAGGCTAAATTGATTCATCTAAAAACTTTCGGCCACTGTCTGTGTCGATGAACAGCCTCGAGTCGGCGTGGTTGCGCAGACGGGTAGATGGGAATGTTTCCGAAACCACATCTGCCAGCGTGTGATTGATAGCTTCGGCTTTTTGAGTGCCCGGTACCATGCAAAAAATGTGACGTGCCCGCAGCAGAGCCGGGATGGTTAAGGTCAGGGCGTGGGTGGGCACCTGCTCCAGCGCGTCGAAGCACTTATCGTACACCTGCTGGTTCCGGCTGGTCAAATCGAGGTCAACGGTTTTTACTAAAACCGGGTCATCGAAGTCGGCTACGTGGGGATCGTTAAAGGCGATGTGGCAATTTTCGCCAATGCCCATGCAGGTAATATCCGTGGGATACTGCTCCAGCAGGGCCGCGTAACGCCGGCATTCCTGCTGCGGGGTGGGGGCGTTGCCATCCAAATAAAACACGTCGCGGATGGAAACCTTGTCGAAGAGTTTTTCTTTCAGATACCGGCCAAACGTCTGAGGGGCGTTGGCGGACAGGCCAATGTATTCATCCATGTGAAACGCCCGGACCCGTAACCAGTCGATGTCCGCTTCGGGCGCCAACGTATCCAGAAATTCGTTCTGCGACGGGGCCGACGCAAAGATGACGTTAACAAAATCCTGCTGTTGCAATAAGGCCCGGATTTTGTCCGCTACAGCCAGACCCGCCTGCTGGCCAAGTGCCTGCCGGTTTGGGGCCACCCAAACACGTAGTTTGTCAACGGAAAAGGAGTAGGTGGAGGGTGTCGATGTGGTCATTGGGTCACGGTTGTCGATTGATTGGAATAGATAAGTTTACCACCCACAAAGGTGGCCTTTACGGTAATGTTTTCATCAAAAATAACCACATCCGCATCCTTGCCCGGTGCCAGAACACCTTTTCGGTCCGTCACACCCATTATCCGGGCGGGGGTGGTACTGGCCATTCCGACGGCCTTTAACAGCGATACGTCGGCTAGTTGTACCATGTTGCGCACGAGTTGATTGGCAGTAGCCACGCTACCCGCAAACGAGGAGCGGTCGGGCAGTTTGGCTACGCCATCTTCCACAATAACGTTCAGGCCGTTTTTGAGTGAGCCTAAAATACTTTCGCCTTCGGGCATACCGGCGGCCCGCATAGCGTCGGTTATCAGAGCGGTGCGGTCGGCTCCTTTGATTTTGTACACCAATTTAAGCAGTGGCGCGGGCAGATGAACCCCATCGGTAATCAGTTCAACGTCCATGTCTAATAGCAGCGCGCTCTCGATGACCCCCGCGTAGCGAAAGGCGTTTCGGCGCGTCACACCCGACATGGCTGAGTATAGGTGCGTGGCCAGCGAGTAGCCGTTTTCGTAGGCTTCCAGCACATCCTCATACACCGCGTCGGTATGGGCAATAGCGGCCAGAATGCCTTTATCGCGCAGCCGCTGACCGAAGGCAATGGCACCGGGTAGCTCGGGCGCGGCACTCCACCGCACGATGGATGAGGAGTGGGCCAGAATTTCTTCGTACTCGCGCGGGTCGGGGTTGCGGATGTAGCGCGGGTCCTGCGCGCCCCGCTGACTCTGGGCAAAATACGGCCCTTCGAGGTGCATACCCAGAAACATAGCTCCCCAATGGTTGTTACAGTGAGCTTGTTCGTACACGTCTAAGGTGTGTAGCAAGTCTGCTTTTTCAGCGGTCAGCGTGGTGGGCACCATTGACGTGGTACCGTAGCGGGCGTGGAGTTCAGCGATACCCAGAAACGCTTCCTCCGTGCCATCCATAAAGTCATGCCCCCCGCCCCCGTGAACGTGAATGTCGATGAAGCCGGGGGATACGTACTGCCCACCCGCATCGAATTCGGTAGCTCCCGGCACGTCCACGTCCCGGTCATGAACGCCGAGAATTTTTCCATCTTCCAGCACGAGGGTGCCGCCCCGAATGTAACGATAGGGGGTAATCAGCATTCCATTGGTGATTTTCAGAAAGCCCATTTGCGAAACTGATGCCCTTTTACGGCGTAAAAAACCAAATACAAATAGCAGGGCAGCAGCACCCAGTAGGCCGTCCGCAAATCAAATTTATCCGCGAAGTAACCGTAGAACAGGGGCAGAATGGCGTTTCCGCAAAGACCCATAATTAGGATGGACGCCCCAAGTTTGGTGAACCGACCAAGCCCGTCTAGGGCCAATGGCCAGATACCCGCCCAAATCAGCGAATTCGACAAGCCGAGCAACACCACAAACCAGATGGACACGTCGGTGGTATGGCCCAGAAACACGAAAAGGCCTTTGGCAAAAATGATGAGCAGCGTGAAGGCAGTGCCGAGCAGCGTACAGACTCGCAGCGCGTTTACCTGACTGATGAACCGGGGAATGGCAACTATACCAATCACGTAGCCGCAGATAGTGCAGAATAGCGTGTAAGACGGAAATACTTTGGCCTCCAGCAGACTAATACCCATGGAACCGGCGTAGCCAATGATGGTGTCGATAGCGATAACCTGCGTACCAACGTGCAGAAAAATGGCCAGCGCGCCCAGCAACAAATGCGGAAACTGGAAAATGCTGGTTTTACCCGCGTTGGCGGTGGCTACTTCGGGGGTTTCCCGTTCGGTATTCAGCTCAGGAAGTGGAGAACGGTACACCAGATAGCCCAGGATGACCAATAGCACGCCCAGTACCGAATACGGCAGAATCACCCGCCGAATCAGTTCATCAAGCGCGGCACCCCGCTCGTTTGCTCCCATGGTGCCCAACTGCGCGAAAAGGTTGGTATCGGTAGGGCGCAGGATGACGGCGGCAAACACTAAAGGCGACAGAATGCCAGCCGCTTTGTTGCAGATGCCCATCATACTGATGCGCTGGGCAGCCCGCTCCTGCGGTCCCAGAATAGTGATGTACGGATTAGCCGCCGTTTGCAGAATGGCCAGACCGATGCCGATAGTGAACAGGCCGGCCAGAAAAATGCCGTAGGTGCGGGTCTGGGCGGCCGGTACAAAGATAAATGCACCTAAGGCCATTGCCCAGAAACCAATCATCATGCCTTTTTTGAACCCCACCGCTTTAAGCAGATACGACGCGGGCACCGACATAATGAAGTAAGCAATGTAAAACGCAAACGCGACCAAATACGCCTGAAAGCTCGTCAGCTCACAGGCAATTTTGAAGTAGGGAATCAGGATGGAGTTGACCCAGGAAACAAATCCGAAAATGAAGAACATCAGCCCGATGAGCAGAATAGAGATGGTGGTCTCGCGTTTGGTCAACTGCTGGGCATCAAGGGTTAGGGTAGCCATTGTTTTGGGGTGAGTTTACTGTATAAGAGAAGAAAGATGAACGGAAAAAGACGTTCTCAGGGTGCTCAGATAGGGTTATCTCTTTTAGGCTTTTCTCCTTCTTCTATAGGTTATACCGTTGGTTCCCAGTCCTTTTGGTACGTCACGCTGCCAGAGTTTCTGAGCCTCGGATTGTTTTTGATATGCCCGTTGGTAGGGTCGATGTGGAGCATGCCGCCCGACCGTAGGGCGATGTTCCCCAGTTGCGCCAGCAGCGTACTCTGGTGTCCGCCGACAATTTCAGAGGTTAAGGGTGTTCCTTTTTTAATGCCGTCGAAGAAGTTCTGAATGTGGATGGCATCCAGCGCCTGCGAGGGATTCATTTTATTACGCGCGTCAATCTGAAAATCGTTTTTTACGTCTTTGACCAATTTGTTTTCCAGATCAAAAATCTTGTAGGCATTGCCCGATTCGATCAGCAGCGATCCCGTTTCGCCATAAAATATGACCCCTACGCTGTTATTTTCTACCGTGCGTCCGTTGCAGCTACGGCCCTCCCAGGTCATGGCTTTGTTGTTGGCGAATTCCAGGCTAATTACCTGTGTATCGGGCGATTCCCAATCGTCTTTGTAACGGTAGCGGCCTCCCGATGAGGTTACTTTGGTGGGGTAGGTCAACGTCCATGCCCCAGCGCATCAGGTCGAGCATGTGGGTGCCGTTGTTGAGGGCTTCGCCGGTACCCCAGTGCCAGAACCAGTGCCAGTTGTAGTGAAGCAGGTTGTCTTTGTAAGCGCGGCGGGGGGCGGGTCCCTGCCACAGGTCGTAATTCAGCCAGGCCGGAACGGCCACTTCTTTGCCGATGCCGATGGATGCGCCGGTTATTGGTGTACCAGCCTTTGGCAAAATACGGCCGCCCAATGGCCCCGTTGTGCACCTCCTGAATCCCCTTCGCCACGTTGGGCCACGACCGACGCTGGTTGCCCATCTGAATCACGTTTTTGTATTTCTTCGCTAGCGGCCACCAGCAACTCGCCTTCGTGCGGGTTGTGGCTGCACGGCTTTTCCAGGTAGACGTGTTTGCCCGCTTTGGACGCCAGAATAGCCGCGGGTGCGTGCCAGTGGTCGGGCGCGGCAATCACCAGCGCGTCCATGTCTTTGTCTTCCAAGCGCTTTCCGAAAATCGGGCTGGTTTTTGGGCTTCGATTTTTGGATTCCTTCCACAGTCGCCAGGCATTTATCGGCGGCCCGCGTATCCGACATCCGACACGGAGATAACTTCGCAGTTAGTCTGAAGGGCGAAATTGCTCGCCAGGGCCAATCCCCGGCTGTTGACGCCCATCATGCCAACCCGCACTTTTTCGTTAGCTCCCAGAATGCGGGCGTAGCTTTTCGGACTGAAACCGGGCAGAATCCCCCCAACCGTTAGTACGGCGGTACCCAAAATGGTTTGTTGGATAAAGACCCGGCGCGAAGGGGCAGGTGTTGTAGGTTCGGTAGGTTTCATAGCAAGAGTGTGTGTAAAGTTTAGTTGGTCAGGGCAGGGAATAGTTGAGTAGGATTATACTGAACCTGTTTTTCCACTTGGCTAAAGCCCAACAGGGGTGCCAGAGAAGGGATTTGGTATTTTTACCAAATCCTGAATCTCGTTTCCATCCTGTATGAATCGGGCCAGTGTATACACCGCCCCGTCGTGGCCAATGGCAATGGAGTTGACGTAGGTGGGGCGGGCACCATCGGCGTAAAAAATAGGCCCGTGGTCCTGGTAGTGCTGATTGGGAATGTTGTACGTAATCAGGTGGAGATTTTCCAGTCCTTTGGCCGCGCCCCGCGCAATCTGGTCCTGCCCTTTGAGCCGTTTGCCCTCCTGATAAATAGGTCCACCGGTGAGGTAGTAAATCGTTTCGCCATCCGGCCCCGGCTGAAACCCCAGATAGCCGTAACTAAACTGGTCGAACATGCCGCTCCGCTTCGACGGCTCCGATGCAATCCGGTCTACAAGTTCAACGGTTAACGCGCGCGGGTCGAACCGGAACAGATAGCCCGAGTTGCCGTGTACACCGTAGGCTACCTGTTCGGGTTGCGTACCAGAAAATCTTCCGCCAGTTGTAGCCCATATTGCCTGGCCGGGTAGGGTCGTACTGGCCAAAATAGTCAAGTCGTAAATCAACGCCCGGTAGTTTTTGGAGGGTTCCGGTATGGGTGGAGTAGGAAAGAATGTCGCCCTCAGCGGTTGATAGATACAGCGTTCCATCGCCCGAATCCACGAACATCGACCGGCAGATAACCCGGTAATCATGGGCCACCGTACCGGCTTCGCCCCGCCCGCACGTAAGTCCGGCGTTGATTAGTTGGCCCGTGTTCAGGTCGTAATGCACCAACTTGCCCAGTGGCCAGGTGAGCGCGTAGAGATGTCCCCGGTCACCATCGAGGGTCATGGTAATTAGCCCTTCGCCATCGGGGGCAATCGCCAAATCGGTAAACGTACCGGTTGCCAGCTCGTACGACAAAATATGACCGCCGGGGTATAGGCCGTAGCCTCCCGGCTGGGTTTCGGGCAGCCGCTCCATCCCATCGATCAGTTCATACACGCCCACGTGGGTGACGAAATACAGCTTGCCATCGTGCTCGTAAAACCGGACGTGGCTTTTTCCCTGCGGAATAGCCTTTTCGTCTTTTTCACCACAAACCTCGGTCAGGTTCGCCACGAAGCGGGTTGTATCGGTTGCGGGTTCATAGACAAACATCTGCCCGCCCCGTTCGAGTGATTCGGATGAGAGTACGTAGTAAACGTTGCCATCGCTGGCTACTGAAATGGCGTTATAAGTATCATGCGCCAGCTCAAAACCGGAGTAATACCGTTTCGCAAATAGAGAGCCGATACTGGCGGTATCAGGAAGGGTAGTTGCGTTATTGGACGTTTGCATCACTTTTTTGGTTAGGGGATAGGCACGCCCGCCTGCCGGGCCAGTTTAATCACTTCGGACAGAATGGTAGTTTCTACCGGTGCCGCCCAAACGGACGGTAAGCCGTAGACGATGTGCGCCAAATCGCCTTCGTAGCCGCCTTCCCGCAGGATTATAGTGGAGGGGATGTAGTTCATCACGTCGTTGGAATAGCCCATGACAACCGTTTCCGGGCCAAAGATCTGCCTGAGTTTAATGGCGTACTCAACTACCACCTCGCCTCCTAAGCTAATCACGGGAAGGTCGCCCAACTGCCACACCTGAACGGGGTATGGGTATGTTGTCTGGAAGGCTTCACCCCGCCGAAGTTTGGCCAGCATCCGCTCGGCCCACCGTTTTTGGTAAGGGGTTTCGCTCTTGGCAACCACCATCAGTTCAGCTTCGGTGGGTGGCTTTGCCAGGGCCAGGTCAACTTCCGAATAGGCCGTTGTTAGCCGCGCCGGGAGTTCACGCATTGGCTCATCGAGTACGCGCTCCACCGCAGCCGCCAACTCCCGACCGTACTGACGCGCCAACGGCACCGAATGGCGGGGTAAGGCGTTCTGGTCGGCACCGGCACTCTGGAAAAACAGAGCTGTTGTGCCGGGATAAGTTTTTTCGAGTTCCAGCTGGGCAAACCCGGCGTAATCCCCCGACCACTCGTACAAGTCTAACACCGTGGGGTGACAGGCATAGCCAAACGTAACGGCTTTCAGTTTGCCCGCAGCATTCAGTACTTTAATGACTGGCACCGCGTAATCGTTGGGGCCTTGCAGTTCCGTGAGCCGGGTCAACAGGGCGGCATTGTTGTTACGTCGGTTTACCTGAAAGCGGGTAACCCCATTTTGGGCGTACAGGGTGGCGGGTTCCTTGTTCTTGATGGCATCGCCCACCAACGTAACAAGTTGGTCTTCCAGCGTAGCCGAGTACTGACTGATTTTGGCTAACTGAGCCGCATCCAGCGGGTAAATATCCAGCAGGGCGTCCGGCAGCACCGGTCCCGAATGCGTGTGCGAACTGTTGAGGAGAATCCGGGCTTTTGACAACCCAAAGCGTTCCTTCAACCGGTTCCGAACGCGGTCCGAAACTGCTTTCGGAAAGCCCAGCAAGTCCGTCGTAATCAGCACGACCTTGTTGCCGCCCTCGTCTTCCAGCACCAGAGCTTTAGCCCACAGGTCGTGCAGCGTCCCCTCCGACGGACGGGTGCGCACGGCAAATCCGGCCATCCACATAGGCTGTTTGGGCGTGATGACCACCGACGCGACCCCCGCCTTCCAGCCCGAAGCAACAACTGGCGGATTCGCTCCGGCTTTCGCGGATGGTTGACCCGAAAACAGGAGCATCGCAGCGAGAAGTAGTTGAAAGACAGGTTGTTTCATTTTTTGCTCAGCTTAGCCAATTGCTCCGCATTTTTATGAGCCTTGCTAATGGCAGCGGCTATATCGTCCATGTCGGCTTTGGTGCCGAGCAACAGATTCTGGGTAAACCACACGGCTTCTTCATTACACAACCGGTCATTTTGCGGGCATTGATTATGAGCTACGTATTGCTTAAAATCGAGCTTCTCCTTCGGGTAAACTTTCCGGAAGTTCTTCGATTGAAACGCGTCGTTCAAATACGGCTGGTTGTTCAGCGTGGCGTACCCGCTCGAACACGGAATTCCCTCTGCCTGAAGGGCTTTAAGAAAAGCACCCCTTGGCAATTCCTTGAAGCCTTCTTTCTGGTAGCGGAACGGAAACAGGTGGAACGCGGCCCGCGTGACGTCGTCATACAACCGATACGGGACAATGCCGGGAATGTCCTTAATCTGCGATTTGAGGTAACCTGCGTTTTCGTTGCGTGTTGCGGTTTGGCCTTCGAGCCGTTTCAACTGCGCCAGACCGATAGCCGCCTGATATTCCGTAGTTCGCAGTTTAGTGCCCTGTATAATGCTGCCTGTCCCCACCGACCCCACGGCGGTTCCGTAGGGATTACCGAAGTTCTGGTAGGAGAAGCAGCGGTCCATGAAGGCATCGTCGTTGCTGACAATGGCCCCACCTTCGCCAATGGCGAGGTTTTTGGAGTTCTGAAAACTGAAGCAGCCCGCGTGGCCGATGGTGCCCACTTTCTGGTGGTTTATTTCGGCTAAGTGCGCCTGACAGGCATCTTCAATGACCACTAAGTTATGCTTTTTGGCGATGGGCATAATCCGGGTCATATCGGCGGGCAGTCCCAGAATATGAACGGGCATAATCGCCTTAGTGCGGTGCGTAATTCTAGCCTCAATCTTAGCCGGGTCCATCTGAAACGTTTCGGGGTCGACGTCCACAAAAATGGGCATGGCCCCCGTCGCCAGCACCGCCGATACCGTGGCGATAAACGTGTAGGGCGGCACCAGCACCTCATCGCCCGCCCGTACATTGAGCTGATTAAGGGCGATGATAAGGGCGTTGGTACCATTCACGACCAGTAGACTCCGTTTGGCCCCTAGCGTCTGCGCCCATGTCTGCTCAAATTCCGCAGCCACGCTTGCCCGCGACCAGATGCCACTTCGGATGACCTCCAGCAGTTGCTTTTCGTCGGTTTCTGGGTTCCAAATGGGCCAGGTCGGCCATTCTTTGGTACGAACGGGGCTTCCACCCAGCAGCGCGGGCGGCCCGGAAACGGTTCCAATCGTTGGCCCGGAGAAAGCGGTTGTGGATACTAACGCTGGTAAAGGGTTGATTCCGCCAGCCAGCAGCGAGGGCGTTAACACGGCTCCTAAACCGGTGAGCGAATTCCGTTTGATAAATTCTCGCCGTGACACATTTTTGTTCAACATAATCTTGCGGGTTTAAGCCTGATTAGCCACAGAGTAAACAGGACGCTACTTGATATTTTCTAAGGGCGGTACGTTGGTATCTGCTCCAATGTATCCCACGTTCTGATTGATAACCCCCAGCGTGTTGGCCGTAATAACGCTGGACGGAATCGGCCACAATACGTGGAAAGGCGCGATGTCAGCCGTGTTACCAATGTAGACTACCTTCTGATCGTAGAAGTTATTGAGTCGGCGCACCCGGTCATAGTAGTAATTTTTCTGACTAAAATTAGCCAGCGAGTACCCACCCCTGTTTTGTTTAGCCAGGATATACGAAGCCCTTACCAATTCCGAGTGGCGCGGCTCTTCGGCAAACAACTCACGGGCGCGTTCGTCGAAAACAAAATCGAGCGTCACATCGCCCGCCGATATGGGCAGTGCCCTGGCGCGGTTCCGCACAACGTTCAGGTCGTTAGCGGCTTCGGCCACGTTGCCTTTCCAGAACTGAGCTTCGGCCCGCAGCAGGTAGGTTTCAGCCAGCCGGAACACGTACCAGTCGCCATTGCCACCGACGGGAATGGCGAGGGCGTCGTCCTGCGGCACATACATGATGTAATGCGGCATGGCATAAAGCGCATAGAATGTATCGATGGGGGCGGCTAAGTTGGCAATCTTAACCGGCTTTTTATAATCGACCGAAGCCGGGTTATTGTAGAGGATTTCGTCGAGGTCAACCCAGTTCAGGTCACTCCGTCGCATATCGGGCGTGGTGCGCCAGGTTGTGTTTCCGAACCCCCAGATGCCGTATTGGTAGTACGAATCGAGCCGTACGTTGGCGTTGCCCCGACCTAGGGAATCGTACATGGCTCCACCCGCCACCATGCCAGGTTTTCCCTGACTGTCGCGAACAATGGTGTTCCACCAGGCACTGTTGTAATGGCGCATCGTATACAGCCCCGCCGATTTTGCGCCCGGTGGTGCCTGAAACCGGTCGACAATGGCCAGAATTGTTTCGGTATTTTCGGGAGCGTTGAAGTTTTTGGGGCGGTGGAGGTCCCAGATTAAATTTCGTTTGGCATCGCCCGCCGTTACGCCAAAACGCGCTTTCATCAACGCGTACGGACCGTTGATAACCCGATTGGTGGCTTCAATGGCTTTGTCGAACTCCAGATTGGCTAAGTATATTTTGGCCAGTAAATGATTGCCCGCGCCTTTGGAAATAACGCCGGGACTGGCTTTCAGCGGCAGGTTCTGCACCGCAAATTCCATATCGGACTGGATTTTTTTGAGAATTGCCCAGCGGCTATGGGTGGCAAAATCAAGCTTGGCTCCGGATAGTTCTTCACTCACAAATGGTACGTCGCCGTAGGTGTTCACCAATCGGTAATACCAGTACGCCCGGTGCCAGTAGCCTTCGGCGAGCACCGCGTTACGGTCGTCCTGACTGTCCCATTTTATGTTGTCAATCCGGGAAATAAGTACGTTAGCGTTTTTTATCGACGCGTAGGCCGACGAAAACATAGCGAGGTATTTATAGTAGCGATCCGTATTGGGAGTTAGTTTGAAAAAATCCAACTGAACGCTGGCAACGGCCAAATCCGACGCGGCATGTTCATTGACGAGAAAGTTGATTGGCCCGGTGTTTTCGCTTTTTAGGTCCTTTCGCATCGTAATCAGTAGGGATTCAAACCCGGCTTTGTCCACATAGACGTTTTCGGGCGCAAAAAACGACAGTGGCTTGGGTTTCAGCCAGTCTTCCGTGCAGGAGAACAGGGACAATAGCAACAGGCAAGTCGATAATAAGGTGATGGTCCGTTTCATGGTTCTTGTGTTAATCCGTTTCGGTTGACCTTACAAAGAGAAATCTAAACCCATCGTATAAATGCGGGGCATGGGAGCGCTGCCCGATTCGGGATCCCAGCCGGGCCATTTCGTGAACGTAAACAGATTGCGGGCGGAGACAAACGCGCGAGCGTTGTTTAGTTTCAGCCGCTGCGACAGCGGGGCGGGCAAGTTGTAGGCCAGCGAAACGTCCTGGACGCGCACAAACGAACGGGGCTTGTAAATCATCAGTCCTCCGCCGTAGGCATTGATATTGACGATGGGCCGGGCGTATTCATTGTTCTGGTTTTCGGCCGTCCAGTATGGGATGGCATAGGTATTCCTACGGTCGTACGTCTCCGAACTGGTATGTAACGCTTCCGGGAAGGCACCAATCTGCCCCAAATCGGCCCGGATAAATATAGACGCCGTAAAGTTGCGGTAGATGGTGAAGTCATTGCGCAACCCAAGCCGGTAGCGGGGCTGTCGGTAGCCGATGAACGCTTTGTCTTTCAGGGCTTCGTAGCTGCCGTTGTTATCCACGTCGCGGGCTTTGTAGTCGCCGGGCACCATCCGGTATTTTTTGGCTTCGTCCGCTTCACTGACTTGCCAGACACCAGTTACGTCGTAGTTCCAGACGCGGTCAAGGGCCTGGCCCGGAAACCACTGGTTGGTGTAGTCCGGTACTTCCTGCCGCACTTTCTGACCGTTTACGTCAACCTCCTGAAAATCGCCGAACAGGCTTTTGATTTTGTTGCGGTTCAGCGAAAACACGAAATTGGATTTCCAGCTCAAGTTCCGCTGGTTGACGTTAACCGTGTTGACCGTCAGCTCAACGCCCCGGTTGCCTAACTTGCCGAGGTTGGAAACGATGCTGGTGAATCCGGTTAGCTGGGGCAATTGCCTGTTGAGCAGCAAATCCGTCGTAGTCACGTCGTAATAGTCGGCCGTAACGGCAATCCGGTTGCGTAATAACTCCATGTCGAAGCCCACATTGACCGACTCGGTGCGTTCCCACATTAGGTTTGGGTTCGATAAGGTGCTGTTGAAAACGCCAACCTGAACGGCAGAACCGTTGTAGTACAAATTGGACGATAGTTGGGCCAGAGCCGCGTAGGCACCGATGGACCGATTGCCGTTCACCCCCCACGAAAGGCGGAGTTTAAGGCGGTTGATGGGAGTGATTTTGAAGAATTTTTCGTCCGAAATAACCCAGCCAAAAGCTGCTGCCGGAAAAAAGGCGCGGGGATTTTTCTGCCCAAACGCTGAATATCCGTCTCGCCGGATAGAGGCTGTAAACAGGTACTTATCCATCAGGTTGTAGTTGACCCGACCCATAGCCGCATCGGCGTTTATCTGGGTGTCTTCGTTGGATAAGGATGGATTGGAGCCGAACTGCAGCGCGTGGTAGCCTAAGTTTTGATTAGGCACGAAGGTTTGGTTGGTCACCAATGACGACCAGGTCTTATTTTGCTCCGACGTGTAGAGCATCGTTACGTCGACAGTGTGGACGCCAAACTGTTTGTTCCAGTGCAGGAGGTTGTCAATGAATCGCTCATACAGCGACGATTCGCCCCGGGTGCCGTATCCCTGTGAGCGGGTAGCACCACCGGCAATGGTTCGCGACGAGAAGAAATTATAGTCTTTCCCAAATTCGTAGCGCGGCTGAAAAGAGAGTTTGTAATCAATGCCGAAGGGGAGGTTGATTTTGGCGTAAACGGACGCAAAAAGGGTGTTTACTTTCCGCAGCCGCTCCTGACCGTAGTAGTTGATGAGCGGATGCTGGGCACCCCCGCCCGCGTAGTCGTGCGGATACCATTTCAGCTGCCCGTTAGTTTCGTATTCCGATCCGTACGGGCTGCTCCGAAACATGCCTACCGTGTCGGCCGGAACGGTGCTTTCGTCCCGGTCGGCAAACTGGGCATTGATGCCGGTATGCAACCAGTCGGTTACCTGAAAATCGACGTTTATCCGGCTACGTATCGTCGAGAATTTATCTCCCCGAATTACGCCCTCGTTGTTGTCATACCCCAGTGACCAGTAATAACTGACGCGTTCGCTCCGACCGGCAATACTCACATCGTGACTTTGGCGCATGCCTGGCCGTATAGTCATGCCGTACCAGTCTACTGTTTTGCCTGCTAAGTAATTGTCTACTTCTACCGGAAAAAGGCGTAGCCGCCCCAGGTATTCGTTGGTGTTGTCGGCCTGCGGGTTTTTGCTGGCAGTGCGCCACTGTTCCACCGTTACACCCGATGGTAGATTTGTGGGGTCGTTGAAGTAAAAATTAGGCAGGTTGGGATTGGTTTGCTGGAGCACATCCCGCCGGAAAGTCAGGTAGCCACTCGCATCAAACGGTTTGAAATCATGCGTCACCCCGGCCACGCCCACTTTAGTTGACAGATTGATGGTCGGCTTCCCCGATTTACCTTTTTTGGTGGTAACAATCAGTACACCCGATGCGGCTCTGGCTCCGTATACGGCGGCCGCACTGGCGTCTTTCAGCACGTCGATGGCCTCCACGTCGGAGGGGTTAATGTCCCGGATACTGCCGTTGTAGATGACCCCGTCCAGCACAATAAGCGGCTCGGTCGAAGCATTCAGAGAGTTGGGACCGCGGATTTCCAGCGAACCGCCCCCCGCAGCCGACGCGCTTTGGGTGCCATAAAACCCGGCAACGGTACCAGTCAGCATATCGGTGAGCTGCGTCATGGGTTGGTTTTTAAACGTTTCCGCGTTAATCCGCACAATGGAACCGGTCAGGTCGCTTTTTTTGGCCGTTCCATAGCCAATTACTACGACTTCGTCTAAGTTGGCCGCACTCGCCGTGAGGGCTATATTGATGGTGTTTCGGTTACCCACCGTTTCCTCTTTAGAGTCGTAGCCAATAAACGTAACAACCAGCACATCATCGGGCTTGGTTGAGAGGGTAAACTCGCCCTTGCTATCCGTAACAACGCCCTTCGATGTGCCTTTAATCACCACGTTTGTTCCCGGAATAGCTTCCTGGGTGCGGACATCAACTACACTTCCTTTGATATCCCGCGAACTTTGGGCCAGCGTCTGCGTAATTCCTGCAAAAGGAAATGCAATGAACAGGGCGTAGCTAATCCTGAATCGTACATACTTTTCCATGCGCATTTTGGAGAATGTTTATTGGTAAAAAAGAAGAATCCAATCGGCTGATTTGGGTACCCTAACCCAATGCGGGTACGTACCCGTAAATTAAACAGGCTACGCAGCTACGACTATCGACAGTTTACTTTTTTGCCTTGTCCATGACGCTTTGCAGGGTCACGGCGGCACCGCCCCGGCGTTTGCTTTCGTCGGCGGCTTCCATAAAGGCGAAAATTTCGGTGGTTTCCTGCGGGGAGACCGGAACCTGCCCGGTTTCGAAATAAGTGATAATCTCTTTCAGCAATGGTTCGTAACCCGCGTAAGGACCTAATCGCGCATTACCGTCTGTGGTGTATACCGTTCCGCCGTAATCATGCTTTCCAGTGCGAGTCCCTCGAAACGTACCAACCCGCCCATCGGCCCAGGTGCCCACCACGATGTCTGTTCCATCAGCGTGTATCCGTACCACCTGCTGGCAGCCGGTGCCCATCACCGTATACAGGGCTTCGACGCCGTGGATACCGTACCAGAAAAAGTCAGGGTGAGTTTTTTCCAGCGTGGCAGGGCTAAACGTATCGGCTCCCAGCACTTTACTTTTATCGAGGCCCTCGAGGCCTTTTATGTAGCGTAACGAAGACGCTGAGAATAGAGGAATGCCATATTTTTTGGAAGCCTCAAAAATGGCGACTACGTCGGCCAGTGAAGCGGCTAACGGCTTATCAATAAACACGCGTTTTCCGGCTTTCAGCACCTGTACAGCCTGTTCCCGATGTAGCCGTCCGTCGTTAGTTTCTAATAGGATAACGTCGGTTCTTTTGATCAAATCGTCAATGGAGTTAACGATGTCAACATTCATTTTTCTGACTTCACTAGTATAGTCCGGTATTCGCTTTGAGCTGCTTTCAATGTCGCGGCTACCGTACGGATAGGCGGCTACAACAACGTACCCGGCATAATCAGGATTGGGTTTTTCGGCGTTAAGGGCCCTGACAAAGGCCGTACTATGGGAGGTGTCCAAACCAATAACGCCCACCCGCTTGCCTTTTTCTACTAAGCTATCACGCTGCCAGGGCCAGGCGGAAACGGGTAGAGTTAGCGCTAGGCCACCCAATGCAGTAGTTTTCAGGAAGTTTCGGCGGGGCTCAACTGGCTTGTTCATGCGCGTTATGGTCAAGTCAAATGTTATGGAAACGAGCTACATACGGGTACGTACCCGTATGTATAGTAAAGAGTAAAAATCGCTATATTTCTCCTTAAAACTTTATTAAAATTTTATCTTTCTGTCAGTTTTCGGCAGATTATACGGCATGAGAACTCTACCAGCGAACGGTCTTAATTCCGATAGAAGTCCTGGTTCTCCCGCGTTACAATGTCGATAGGCATATAATATGCCTTGAATACAGAGGTAGAAAATACCAGAAATTGGTATAACGCCATGATGCTCCGGTAGCCCTGGTCTTCGGGCTGGTGACAAATCAGAAAGTCGATTAGTCCATTGGCTAGGTAGTGCCGGTTTTCGTTCACAAAGTCGTAACCAATCAATAGTGGTTTTTGGGGGCGGTCAGTATGTTCCAGAAAGCGGGCGACCAGAAAAGCCCGGGAGTTAGTTACAAATACGGCATCAATGGTTGGATCAGCGTCGAACTCTTGCTGTAGGTGGTGGGCTACCGATGGATAGTCGGTCTGGCGAATATCCAGACGTCGGATAGGATAAGGTAGTTGCTGATCGGTGAAGTAGGTTCTGAAGCCATCCTCAATCTGTTTATACGTGTAAGTATCTGAAGCCGTGGCAATATTGACAACCAAGAGGTTACTAGTCTCACGGAGAGCGTACGTACTAAGTTTTCCGGCTAAGTAGCCGCTTTGGAACAGGGGCGGACCGATATATGATAAGCTCGATTGGTCGGGCAGGTTAGAGTCGATGAATACGTATGGAAGCCTAGCTTCCTGACAGGCCGTGGTAAACCGTTCCGCTTCCTCCACAAAAGCAGGAACTACTACCAGACCATCGAACCGGGCATTCAATACCCGATTCGCCTGCGCGACGAAGGAGGCCGGGTCCCGAAGATCGAAAAAAAGCAGCTCTACGTGCACCCCGTATTGCTTTATATCGTCTGCGGCCCGCTGAATACCCCGCAATGGTGCTTTCCAGAAATCTGTTTCTTCGGTTACAGACGGAATAACGACGGCAAGATTGATGATTTTCCCCGACGCCAACCGACTGGCAAGTAGATTGGGCTGGTAGTCTAGATCGGCAATAATTTTATTGATTTTCTCCCGCGTGGCCGCCGATACCCCGGGTCGGTTGTGAATAACCCGATCCACGGTCGCTATGGCCACCTTAGCCCGGCGGGCAATTTCCCTGACGCCCTGTAGCTCTTTTTTTTCATCGGCATTTGCTCACCTTCCCGATGTGGAAATCATTTATCCTGTTCCCGACAGACTGGAAGTTTGTAAGGCTCAGTCAGGCTTGATTGTGACAATAAGTAATCACGCAAATTTATCCTAAAGTTGATTACCTTAGGTTATGGGCCGCAAACGTTATATCGAACTCACCGACACCGAGCAGCAAACCTTAATACAAGGCGTAAAACACCATCCGAAATATGAATTCCCCCGGGCTTGTCAGGCTCTGCTATGGAGTCAACAGCGCTGGACCGCCCGGCAGATCGCGCAGGCCTTATCGGTTTGTCCCCAAAGCGTCGGCGTATGGTTCAACGCGTGGCAGCAACAAGGCATTATCGGACTGATGCGTCGACGTGGACAGGGACGAAAACCCATTCTCAACATCATCAATGAAACTCACCAACAGGCATTTAACAAGGCCGTAGTGGCTCATTATCAGGATGCTGAACGTATAAAGATTGCCTTGGAGACCGCAATCGGACAACCCATGAGCCGCGACACGGTTAAACGCTTCCTAAAAAAAGCGATCATAGCTTCCGCCGAATCCGACGCACTACCAAGCCCCACTTAAACCCCAAGGCCTATGCCGACCGCCTAGAACGGCTTCAGATTTTATTGACCTTGTGGGTCTTGGGGCCATTGATCTCTGCGCTGCCGATGAAACCGGCATGACTCAACAGTCCTACGTGCCATATGGCTGACACAGCTCAGAAAGCACTTCCTCCTTGTGGGCCCCTCATCAGGGCCTTCGGCCAAGTTTACCGAATTGACTTAAGCGAACGGGTAGGCAAAAATATACTTCAGCTTAATTCTGCGTGACTACTTAATTGTCAACTTCATCAGTAGCGCATAGTTTATCAATAAAGCTAATGTTACTACGGAAATTAAGTATGATCTATATCTTGTACGGCATTGTAACTTTTGAAGACCGAATTAAACTTCATCGCTTCGGCTAATCCAAACGCTGACCCAGTACAGTAACCGCTCGATAAATAAGTGAATTATTAAAAGATAGTATAAGGAATCCAATCGAAAGTAGGAGACAATCACGGACAGCAAGCCTAATTTTGGTTGCGCTTCAAAAATAGACCCCTTGAGAGTTTTTTAAAAATAGATCGACAAAGTAAGATACAGTAAACTCTCACACCTTGAATTGACACACGATTATTTGGAGCGTGTTGGGGCACTTTTAACAGTAAGCATCAACGACTTACAAGTTATCAAAGTAGCGGTAAGGCTAATTAGATGAGTTGCCTGCTGTTGAGGACCGTACCTTCATTCAGCCAATTCCCGCTCCGAAGCACCTGCAAAACGATTAGTTAGGTCAGACCCTAAAAAACCAAATAAAACTCCCCAACACGCTCTTAGAACCTGATGGTACTTAATAATCAACATATAGAGCTTACCTGTAGCGGAGGTATTACCGGCTATGGTCGCTCGCTCCGAAGAAATGTAGTAGAATACGACGCTACTTTCAGTTGGACCATGCATTATGTGACCCAGTTTTCAAATATAAATTTATTGCCCGTTTGAGTAAGCACATACCTTGTCAAGATCTATGAACGTCTAATACCCAAGATGATAAAGGTTAAAGATGTAAAACATCACCCCGATCCGTACTAAACAAATCTTAAGCTAACCTTTGATATTCAACATTGACCCATGAAAAGATTTCAGATTCTTCTTTCACTCGCTTTATTATTATACTGGACGGAAGTTGCTCGAGCACAAAGCCATAGTCCCGTCGATTCGATTCGGGTAACCAAAATCTGGGACAAAGCCGAACACAACGCCTTCACCGACCTGGTCCATTTCAAGGGCAATTTCTATTGCGTATTCCGGGAAGCGGCCAGCCACGTGGGTGGTCCCAACAGCGGTACGATCAGAGTTCTCAAATCCAAAGATGGGCATCAGTGGGCACCTACAGCCCTACTGACTCTGGATGGGCTGGATCTGCGCGATGCTAAGCTAAGCGTTACACCCAAGAACAGATTAATGGTGGTAATGGCAGGCGCTGCCTTCAGCGACGGGGTAGTGCAGGAACTGTACCCTTTTGTATCGATTTCCGATGCGCTGGGCAGGACATTTTCCAAACCAGAAAAAATAATCCTCGACTCCGCTATTACGCCGACCAAAGACTGGCTGTGGCGCGTAACCTGGCACAAAGGTGTGGGCTATGGAATTGACTACCAGTTGAAAGAAAATGGCAAGAACCGTTCCCTGCTCAAAAAAGACGCGTGGCTGGTGTATTTGCTTAAAACTACCGATGGTGTCCACTACGAGAAAATAACACAGTTAGCCATCGAAGACCTTCCGAACGAAGCCACCGTACGATTCGACAAAAACGATCGGCTGTACGCAATGGTACGCCGGGAGGCTGGCGACAAGCTGGGTGTTCTGGCTGAGAGTGCTTTTCCGTACCAGAACTGGACGTATCATAAGTTAACCTTCCGGCTGGGTGGGCCTAACTTTCTGTTTATGAATGACAATCGGCTCATTATGGGGTCACGGCTTTTTGAGGGTCAGTCTACCTTTACAGCCTTATTTATCACTGACCTGACGGGTAAGGTGATCAAAACTATTAAACTACCCAGTGGTGGCGACACAAGCTACCCCGGTATGATTCTTCACCAGCGTAAACTGTGGGTCAGTTACTACTCGAGCCACGAAGGAAAGTCGGCTATCTACTTGGCTGAGGTACCGCTACAACAGCTCTCCGACTGACGGGACAGGTCTTGTTCCCGGCCCGGCACTCACTTTTGAAACCCATCCCTTTTTATGCAACTCCTACCCAAATCAGCTTCCTTTCCCGGCAAGTCCTGGTCCAGTTCAGCCATTGTTCTTTTCCTGGCATTGATTTGTCAGCCGAGTGCAGGGCAAAGCAAGGTTTCCGAGGTGCGGAAGGTAAAGGATGTAATCATCTACCGGGATAGTCTGTTTCACGCTGCTTTTCCGTCGGTGATAAAGCGCAGGGATGGCGACATCCTGCTCGCTTTCCGCCGGGCACCCGACCGCAAAGCACTGGGCGAAAAGCAAAATTACCATACCGATCCAAACAGCTACCTAGTGGCGGTCCGCTCGCGGGATGGAGAAACTTGGACACCGGACCCCAAACTGGTGTATGCCCACGCGTTTGGCGGTTCCCAGGATCCATGTCTGCTTCAATTACGCAACGGCACCCTGCTGTGCACCAGCTACGGCTGGGCGTTAGTACGGGACGATGGCCTACCGAATCTCAAACGACCGGCTTTCCAGATCATGGAAAACTTTATTTTCTTGGGCGGCTACCTGGTTCGTTCTACCGACGGGGGGCATACTTGGCAGGGGCCAACGTACCCACCCCACGTTCAGGCCGAGGTAAATTATGACCCTTATGGCAAAGCCGTGCCGGCCTACAACCGCGGAGCCCTGTACGAGGGGAAAGATGGGCGTCTGTTTTGGGTAGTTGCCGCCAGCGATACTAGGGCATCGCGCAAAACTTCCACGCATCTGCTGATCTCAAGTGACCGGGGAATCACCTGGACTTACTCGTGCCCCGTGGCTGCCGATGACAAAGTGGCGTTCAACGAAACATCTGTCTATGAAACGCCCAAGGGCGATATAGTGGCTTTTCTTCGCACCGCCGGTCTGGATGATCAGGCGTGTATCGCCCGTTCTACCGATGGCGGTAAATCGTTTGGTCCCTGGCAGAAAATGGGGTTTCAGGGCCACCCGATGCATGGCCTCCGGTTGCCCGACAAGCGGGTGTTGCTGACGTACGGCTACCGTCATGCGCCTTTGGGCATCCGCGCCCGGATTCTCAACGCTGAGTGTACCGACTTTGCCACCGCACCCGAAATCATTCTACGCACCGATGGCGGCAGTACGGATCTGGGCTATCCATGGTCGGTTCAATTAGACAAAAGTCGCGTGCTGGTCTCATATTATTTCAATGTTGCGGGCGGCCCGGTGCATATTGCCGGCACGATTCTGGAAATCAACTAAGAAGCCAGCCACAGGTATAACATCGTTATGGAAACAACCACTGTTCCTACCCTTTCTAAACCGGATGTTTCGCTGCGTGCCTGGCTGGTCGTGGCACTGCTATGCGTGGTAGGTTGTCTGAATTACCTGGACCGCACTATGATTACCACCATGCGGAGCTCTATTATGGAGGCTATGCCCATGACTGACGCCCAGTTTGGATTATTGACATCGGTATTTTTGTGGGTATACGGCCTCCTAAGCCCATTCGCCGGTTATCTGGCAGACCGGTTCAACCGGAGTCGGGTTATTATTGTGAGCCTGTTCGTATGGTCGGCCGTAACCTGGCTAACTGCCTACGCCACCACGTTTGAGCAACTTCTGGCCACCCGGGCCCTGATGGGCATCAGCGAAGCCTGCTATATCCCAGCGGCCCTCGCGCTCATCGTAGACTATCATCGTGGATCAACGCGCTCTCTGGCTACCGGCATACACATTGCAGGAATCATGGTGGGGCAAAGCCTGGGTTTTGTAGGCGGTATGCTGGCCGAAAGCCACGACTGGAGCTATGCTTTTCACATCCTAGGCTTAATTGGAATCGGGTATTCGGGGGTGCTAGTATTCACGCTGCGCGACGCTCCAAAGGCCCCCAGCCCGTATGCCATGGCCACGGCGGCCGCCCCGGTAGGTTTCGCAGATGGTCTGAAAAACCTATTTAGCCGCCCCGCTTTCCTGTTGATCCTTGCCTGCTGGGGGTTGCTAGGCGTTGTAGGCTGGATGATAACCGGGTGGCTGCCCACATATTATAAAGAGCATTTCAGCCTATCGCAGACTGAAGCGGGGTTTTACGCTACGGCCTATTTTCACACGGCGGCTCTGGTGGGCGTACTGGTGGGCGGTGCCCTAGCCGATTACTGGAGCCGCACCAATCCGCGCGCCCGCATTCTGCTGCCTGCCCTAGGCCTGTGCATAGCTACACCGGCTATCTTCCTGGCCAGTTCTACCGCTGTTCTGTACGTAGCCATTGTTGGCTTCATGGTTTATGCACTAACTCGTACGTTTACCGATGCCAATATGATGCCCATCTTGTGTTTAGTAGCCGATCCACGTTACCGGGCTACGGGCTATGGAGTACTTAATTTATTTAGCTGCATTATTGGCGGGCTGGGGTTATACGCCGGCGGAGTATTACGCGATGCCGAAGTGGACTTGAGCCGGATGTTTCAGGTGGCAGCCATTTTAATGTTGGTTTGCGCGTTCATTCTGTACCGAACCAAACCTAAAGTCGACGAATTTTAATGAAAAATCCAGGAATACGCCATTCATTAAAATGCCCTGCCCGACGTGGACTGTACAGGTTCCATCAACAGCGCTTATCTCATGCTATGCTGTATGTCAGTCTGTTAGCATGTTTTTGGGCCATTCCTATAAGTAGCAATAGCGAAGGCCGATCATGCAGAACAGATTCGCTCGGCAGGGCAGCGCAGCAGGAACTACGGGAGGTGTTACACAGCCAGTCGGACTGGGTCAAAGTACACGCGGCTGAATACTTGCTGTGGGCGGGTTTCCCCGCAGAGGTACGGACCGTTTTCCTGGAAGAAGAACAACGTTTTGGCCATCAGCCCCCCTACCGAATCGGTATCTGGCGGGTGCTGGCACAGGCCGCCCCCACAGTAAAGGAACGAGCAATATGGCTGGACCGTATTCAGCAGGCCTTTCAGGACACCCTTGGTCCGGATCGTGTTCACGCGGCTGAAACACTAGCCAAGCTCGGGACTCCCGTGGCCGCGCCGGCCAACGTAACTAAACGAGCCGTAGAGAGCAATGACAAAGCATTATCCCTTTATACCCAATGGGCATTGGCCCACCAGTCCGCAGGGGCCACGGTCCGCACCTGCCGCCTGTTTTTAGGTAAACTAACAGCCCGGCAAAGCGATGCCGCTACCCGGCGCCTGAGCGCGTACAGCCTCCGGCACCTCGGCCAGATGACTGGTGCGCAATGGCGGCATTTGGCCCAAACAGCCCTAGTTGAGTCTGACTCGTCGGGGGTAAAGACGCATCTGCTCAGCGCGGCTTTTGTGCAGGCTCCAGCCAGCGCAGCAGATACCCGTTTATTTGTAAGAATCCGGGATCAGCTCCTCTCCGTGCAGAAGTCGCCCCATAAAGTCGACCGCACTGAACTGGCAATGGCTCTGGCCCGGCGCGGAACCCCCAACGAACTGCCCGTGTTGGTGGCCATGCTTTCCAATCAGAGCCCGTTGCTGGGCATATCTTCGAACGCATCGGCAGAGGCCCTGCTCCAGACTCCCGATAATGCAGACGTGCGTGCCGCTGCCGCCTACGCCATTTTAAGAGTCCAACAACGGTTTAACTGATAATTGGCCAGCGCCACTTTCGTGTGCAGGCAAAGGAATTGAACAGTTCCTGTCTGGAACAGTAGCCCAACGATCATATAAAAGCTGCGGATTGTAAGCAGGGAGCTTTTGTCGCGAGGATACAAGGAGCGGACCCGCACAGTAGGTTCAGCAAGTTGGTCCGCTTGAAACTCACAAACCAGCTAACCCAGATTCAACGTTTTGCGGTATTCACTGGGGGTCATCATCTTATACTTTTTGAATTGCCTGTTAAAGTTTGCCAGGTTATTGAACCCACACTCGTAAGCAACTTCGACAATGTTACGATCTCGCCCCGACAGCAGTTTACAAGCATGCCCTACGCGGATCGTGTTCAGGTATTCAACAAAGGTTACCCGGTAGTGCTCCTTGAAAAAATTGCAGAATGTCGTGACGGCCATATTGGCTACTGATGCCATTTCGGAGAGTGAAATCTCTTCCTGAAAATTCTGCATGATGTATTCATTGATCCGCTTGAAATGGAATGAGGTCTTCAACTCAACGCTCTGCACGAAACCGGGACTGGCCAGCAGGGAGTATTCCGTAGTGTGCCCTAGTAGATCAAAAATAGTCAGCAGAGCAGAAAGCCGTTGCAGTCCGTTCATCGACACCATACGGGTCATCAGTCCGGCGATCTGTTCCCGTGCATACCCGGTGATGACCATGCCCCGATTTGATAGCTTGAGAAACTTACGGAAGGATTCCAGTTCGGGTACCTGGATAAATGACTCGCCCAAGAATGAATCAACAAAGTGTATCACAATAGCATCGGCTTTATGGTCGGCCTGCCCCTGAACATAAACCGGATCATTGACCCACACGTGCGACAGCATCGACCCCATAAAGACAAGGTCACCCTCCTCGAAGTACCCGATATGATCCCCCACCATACGCCGGCCTGTACTCTTTAAAACCAATACTAATTCATTGGCGGGGTGGTAATGCCAAGGGCAGGGGAAAGATTGGCCAACTTCCTGAAAGACAACAAAAGATTTGTCGAATTCTTGAGGTAACCGCTGTTCTACGGGCTTCATCGGGCTGTGTGTCTCTTTATGCTGATATTGAACAAGTATAATAATTTTAACAATGAATCGCTCAAAAATGAAATATAGTATCATAAATATAAAAGAAAGTAACAGAAGATGCCCGGCGAGCCGACTACTTTTGTTTAATACAACACGTAAGCTATTCGTCAGAATCTCTCCCTAGGCCCCGCCTGTTTGCCCCCATGTGTAAAGTTAAAATCATTCATCCTGACCGGGATCAGACCTTTGAGACCGGGGCTTATTCTGATGGAGTAGCCATTAACGGTCTGCTCTTTGTGAGCGGTCAGGCTTCGGTAGACTTCAAGTCTTCGGCCTTCATCCTTGGTACCATAGAAGAAGAAACCCACCGAACGCTGCAAAACATCAAGGCCATCGTAGAAGCCGCGGGAGCTACCCTGGATGATGTGGTTAAATGCACGGTTCACCTCGCCGATGTGGCCGAGTTTGACCGGTATAATGCCGTATACGCGGGTTACTTTCCAGGTACTAAGCCCGCCCGCACCACCGTACAATCAGTATTGGCCGAGGGGCTGCGGGTTGAGATAGACTGCATTGCTAAACTTCCGGCTTAAGCCGGTATTTCGAATGCAAAACACACCAATCGAAGAGATTAGCGTGGGCGTGGTTGGCCTGGGCCTGATGGGGAGTAGTATCGTGGCGGCATTGCTAGTGGCAGGCCACCGGGTAATAGCCGTTGCTCCGCTGCTCTCCGACATGGAGACTGCTCCGCACCGCATTGAAGATCAGCTCTACCACTGCCAGCAGGTTAATCTACTCACACGGCCCCTGGCCGAGTACCGGGGACGGTTAGTTGTTTCAGCTGATTACGCGCCGTTGGCCGGCTGCCGACTGGTGCTTGAATGCGTTGTTGAGAGTATAGATATCAAGCGGGCCGTTTATGCTAAAATAGAGCAGGCAGTGGCGTCTGATGCGGTAATAGCTAGTAACACCTCGGCCATTCCAATCAGTCTGTTGCAGCAGTGCGTTGGGCAGCCCGACCGGTTTCTTGGTATTCACTGGGCTGAGCCGGCCTACATGACCCGGTTTCTGGAAATTACCTGCGGGCATCAAACGGCCGCCACCTACGCCGACTGGGTATTTACACTGGCTCATTCGTGGAACAAAGAGCCTACACTGCTGCGCAAGGATATTCGTGGGTTTGTGACCAATCGGCTTATGTATGCGGTGTACAGAGAAGCCTTTCAGGCTATAGAAAGCAAGCAGGCTACGCTGGATGACATTGATAAGGCACTGCGATACGATGCCGGTTCCTGGATGACGCTGATGGGTATTTTCAGGCGACTCGATTACCTCGGCATTTCCGATTACGCGCGGATTTTTGCCACCATCTTTCCCCAACTGAGTAACGAAGACCGAGTACCGCTAATCATGCAGCGGCTGATAGACACACGGGCAAAAGGAACGCAGTCGGTAAAGGGTCTCTACGATTACAGTCCGGACGAGGCCCGCCACTGGGAAGAGGCTTTCGCCCGCTTTAATCAAGATATTTATGAGCTGGCAACGCAGTATCCGTCACCGGCTCTGCCCAACAGTAACCACTCACTCTGACCGGACAAAACCTATGGCCACCTCGCCCACAACTGTTATTTCCTATGCCAAATCAGCTCAGTTGCTGGACCGGGCCAAACAGGTATTGGCCGGGGGAGTGTCGTCCGAATTCCGAAAATACAATCATCCGCATGCCATTTTTTACACGCATGGCAAAGGCAGCCGGATTTACGACGTAGATGAGAACGAGTACCTTGACTTTACGCTAAGCCAGGGACCGCTGCTGCTGGGACACTCGCATCCGGAGGTGCTGCAGTCCGTTCGGGCCTATTCGGAACAGGGTCAGTTGTTTGCGGGTCAACATATAAAAGAGATCGAACTGGCTGAGACCCTTGCCCGCTTGATCCCATCGGCAGAATTGATGCGGTTCTGCCTTGATGGTTCTGAAGCGGTACAAACGGCACTACGGGTGGCGCGGGCCAAAACGGGGCGAGCGAAATTTCTGCGCTTCGAAGGCCACTATCATGGCTGGCTCGACAATGTAGCCTGGGGTATTTCCCAGCCTTCGCCCGAAGCGATGGGTAGCCGCGAGTCTCCCGGTGCCTATCCGTGGAGCGCCGGAATGGCCAGCCCATCACGAGATGAATTTCTTATTCTGCCCTGGAACGACCTGGCACTAGTACGGGAAACCGTGGCCCGACACCATCAGGAGTTAGCCGCCATAATTACCGAGCCAATTATGTGTAACAATGGCTGTATTATGCCCCGCAACGGATTCTCTGGAGGGCCTGCGCGCCCTGTGCGATGAGTATGGCATTGCCTTGATTTTCGACGAGGTAATCACTGGGTTTCGTACGGGGCTGGGTGGTGCACAGGGCCTCCTTGGCATCACGCCCGATCTGTCCATTTTTGCGAAGGCGATTGCCAGCGGGTACCCCATTAGCGCCATTGTTGGCAAGCATTCGTGGATGAACCAGATTGAGTCAGCCGCCGTCATACACGCCGGGACGATGAATTCGGGCAATCCCAGCGTAGCAGCCGCCCTGGCCACGATCCGCGTTCTGGAACGTGAACAACCGCATGACCGGCTGTACCAATATGGTCAGATGCTGATGGTGGGCCTGCGTGAAGCCGCAGCAGAAACAGGCCAGAATCTGAACGTACAGGGACTGGGCCCTATGCTGAGCACCGTTTTTCGGGATGGTTCCGAACCAACTGACTACCGGGAGACCCTTGCTAGCGATCGGGCTAAACTCGGGCGGTTTATTGCCGGGATGCATGATCGGGGCATACGTATTATTGGTCGTGGCCTCTGGTACATCAGCACCGCCCATACCCGCGCTGATGTCCAGCAGGCCGTCAGAACCGCGCGGGAGGTGCTGTACAGCTTGTAAACACGCCGACCTTTTTGTATTCTAACTAGTTCATTCTATGAACATACCGCGCTTTTCCGACAGCTCGATTCTGGTGGTCGGCTCCTGCCCCTTAACCAGCAGTATTGTGACTTGCCTCTTGAAGGCTAACAGCCGGATCCTGTTGTATTCCGACAACTGCCCGGCAGTAGAAAAGCGTGTGGCCCTGCTCACGGCCGATCCAATTCAGCCGGCGCTAATTTGCCGGCCGGTAAATAGCTGGCTTAGCCTGCCCCCCCTCAACGAGCCCATACCGTGCCGGTTAGCGATTGTACTTACGGCGGAAGATGAACAGCTGAAAAAGGATCGTATAAGCCAACTAGAAGCCGTGCTGCCGGCCGACGCGCTCATTGTTATTAATACGGAAAGCATTGCTCTTGACGCGCTTCAGCAGGATGCCCAACGGCCCGACCGCGTTCTCGGGGCGAACTGGAGTGAACCGGCTCACACAACCTGTTTTTTAGAGATTATTAGTACCAGCCGAAACCGGGCCGACTGGGTAGACGATTTCTGCCAGACAGCTCGCGCTCAGTGGAACAAAGACCCGTACGTACTCCGTCATGGGCTGGGAATTCGTACACGGATACTATGCGCCCTGATTCGGGAAGCATTTTTTTTAATTGAGAATGGCTATGTGTCTGTAGAAGACATTGATCGCGCATGCCGAAACGACGCGGGCTACTACCTGCCCTTTTCGGGCACCTTCCGGTACATGGATCTGATGGGGACGTATATCTATGGACTGGTGATGCGGGATCTTAACCCTGAACTGTCAAAGGATAGGCATGTACCGCAGTTTTTCACGAACCTTATTGAAGAGGGTGGGCGAGGCATGGTGAACGGGCGAGGATTTTACCAATATAAGGATGGTGAAGCAGCTACTTGGGAAGCACAGTTTCAGCAGTTCAGCCAGCAGATTGCCCAGCTCATGCACCACTATCCATTTCGGTACGACGAGTCTCCAGCGGAGGCTCTTCCTTAGGTCTCTTTGTTGATATGAAGGCTTCTGAATCCTATTTCCTGCAGGCCGGCGCAGCCGCCGTTGACATTACGCCACCGGTCGGTACACTTATCAATGGTGATTTTGTGCCCCATTATGCCCGTACTATTCATGATTGTCTTTACGTTAAAGCCCTCATCCTGCATGCCGGCCCCGAAACAGTGGCCTTGGTTGTCGTTGATATTTGTGCCATGCCAAGGGATTTCCTCGATGAGGTCAAGGCAGAAATTAAGCAGAAAACAGGTATTCGGGCCGCCAATGTACTTATTTCTAGTACCCATACGCACGCGTCAGGCTCAGTCGTAAGTCTATTGCTGGTTGGGGCCGACCTTCCTTACAGACAGTCTCTAGCGGATAAGATTGTTGGGGCCGTCTATCAGGCGCAGCAGAATCTGAAACCGGCGCAGCTGGGTTTTGGCGTGGTCAATGTTCCCGAACATGTGGTGTGCCGGCGCTTTTTCATGAAACCGGGCTACCAGGCCATAAACCCGGTTACCGGGGGGCAGGACCAAGTGAAGACCAATCCCTTCGGCCATGAAGATCAGATTGATCGGCGGGTTGTTCCAGTAGATACGCAGGTATGCTTTCTAGCGGTTCGCGGCTTGGACAAGGCCTGGATCAGCGTTCTGGCCAATTATTCCCTGCATTACGTGGGTGACTGGGAGAATGGCACCATTACCGCCGACTATTTTGGTGTGTTTGCCCGGCAGCTAGGTGTGCAGCTCGGCGCCGGAAGTGATTTTGTAGGGATCATGAGCAACGGGACTAGTGGCGAAGCCAATATCTGGGATTTTCTGGAACCTGACCGGTATCCAAAGGAATATTTTGCGAAGAGTGAATTGATTGGTACCGACATTGCCCACAAAGTGAGCGTCGCAATGTCCTACGTCGACTGGCAATCGAAGCTTTCCATTTCAGCCATGTACGCCGACGTACCGATTCCCGTGCGGAAGCCCACAGCGGCAGAACTGGTAACTGCCACAGCTATTGCATCCGACACCGTGTATGAAAACATCCGTATTGTCGACAGCGATGCACTGCGTCGGATTTATGCCCGTGAACAAATACTTCTAGCCCGTTATCCCGACATGCTTCTGTTTCCGGTACAGGCCATCCGGCTGGGCAACGGAATTATTGGCGCGCTGGGCGGTGAGTTCTTTGCTGAAACGGGATTGGCCCTGAAAGAAGCTGCCGGAACCACCCCTTATTTTACCGTGACGATGGCCAACGGGTACGTCGGATACGTGCCCCCCGCCCACGAAATTGAGCGCGGAGGCTACGAAACTTGGCGATGCCGCACAAGCCCGCTGGCCAGTCCCGCAGAGGCTATGGTACGGCATGAACTGCTCAGCCTGATTGATCAGGCGGAAAGATAAACTGCGGAGCCTAGGTAACGAAAAAAAGGTCATCAATTGGCGGACAGGCCCAACAGGCACTATTGCTTCACCCAAACCACTGACTGCATAAAACTTATGGATAATTTCAACCTAAAATCCTCGTTCCAGCGTAACGGCTACGCGTTCATTCCCGGTTTTTTGTCGGCTAGCGACATGGCAGTCATTTATGAACATCTACAGCAGTTTATGGACAGGGTAGTGCCCAGTTTACCCCCGGAACGGGCATTTTACGAAAGGCAGGGCGACCCATCCACGTTGAAGCAGCTATTCAATATGTATGAATACGACCCTTATTTTGCCGGGCTGATGAACGACAGCAAGTTTTCCGATTTGGCGTCGCTGTTGCTGAGTGAACCGGTGATTGCCAAAAATGTGGAGTATTTCAACAAGCCTCCGCACATTGGCAAGCCGACCCCTCCGCATCAGGACAACTTTTACTTCATGCTGGAGCCCCCATCGGCGGTAACCATGTGGCTGGCGCTCGAAGATGTGGACGCTGAAAACGGATGCGTCCGGTACGTAAAAGGCTCACACCTGCTGGGTCTGCGTCCGCATGGTCGTACGCAAACACTGGGATTTTCTCAGGGCATCACGGACTTTCCGAACGACGCTGACCGGGAAGCAGAAGTTTCTTTCCCCGCTAAACCGGGTGACCTCCTCATTCACCATTCCTTGGCTATTCACTGGGCCGACGGCAACAGGAGCCAGACACGCAGTCGCAAAGCCCTCGGACTTATTTATTTCGGTGCGTCAGCGAACGAAGACAGGGCCGCAAAAGAAGCCTATCGGAAAAAGCTAGAAGCCGAACGTCAGGTCTAGGGACTGTTTGCCTGATTGACACTACACAAGCAGCTCAACTGCCTATTATGCTAATTCATTATGGCCCACAACCGTCGAAACTTTGTTAAAAAACTGGCTTTTGCCGGGGGGGCCTTCTCATCTGGTAGCCTGTTCAGTCAGCTTCATGCCGCTGAGTGGGCCCAAGCCAACCAGCGAGTTCAGCACCTGAGCCCGCTGGAAGTTGCGGCCGATGAAGACTACTGGCGCGTTATTCAACAGGGTTACCCGGCCTCCTCATCTAATATCATCATTCTCAACAACGGTGGCGTATCGCCCGCGCCCTTAGTAGTTCAGCAAGCCCTCGAACGGTACAATCAGCTTATAAACCAGGGGCCATCGTATTACGTGTGGCGGCAGTTGGACCAGGGACGCGAGTCACTCCGCGAAAAACTGGCGCTGTTGGCCGGTGCCCAACCTGACGAGATTGCCATCAATCGCAACGCTACTGAAGCGCTCAACACGGTCATCTACGGGCTTAATCTGGCGAAAGGCGACGAAGTTATCGGCACCCGGCAGGACTACCCAAACGTTGTGCAGGCGTATCGCCAGCGGGCAGAGCGCGAAGGCATTCTCTATAAACAACTCAGTTTCAACTTTCCCATCGAGGACGATGAGCTGATTGTAGACGCTTATGAGCAAGCCGTAACCCCCCGGACCAAGCTTATCCATATCACGCATGTCATTAACTGGGTGGGGCAGATTATGCCCGTACAGAAGATCTGTCGTATGGCCAGAAAATACGGCATTGAGGTACTGGTAGATGGGGCGCACTCGTTTGGCCTGCTGGATTTCACTATCCCCTCGCTCGGGTGTGACTACTTCGGCACCAGCCTGCACAAGTTTTTGTCGGCCCCGGTGGGTAGTGGTATGCTCTGGATCAAAAAAGATAAGATTGCGCCAGTGTGGCCCCTGCTCTGCAACAGTCAACCGCACAGTGATGACATTCGTAAGTTTGAAACACTGGGCACCCGAAGTTTTGCCATTGAGCAGGCGATCGGCGAAGCGGTAAATTTTCACCTGGCTATCGGTAGCAAGCGCAAGGAGGAGCGGGTACGATACCTCAAAAACTATTGGGCCAGCCAAGTTGAGAAGCTACCGGGAGTCAGGCTCCATACCTCCCTGAAATCGCCGTTTTCGTGCGGCATCTGTGGGGTTAGCGTCGACGGCATGACACCTCAGCAGGTTGAAGGCCAGCTCTTCGCCCAATACAAAATAAACCTGTCGCCCACGGTCTGGGAAAACATCAGCTGCGTGCGGATAACCCCACACGTATACACAACACTGGTTGAGCTGGACAAGACCGTTCTGGGGCTGACCCACATTGCCGCCAGTAGCAAAAAAGCCTGATTCATTCAATTAACCCTGTTACTAATTTTCCTCTATGTTAAAGATGCGCGAAAGTCGGGTCCTGAAAAAATTAAGGGCTGGTGAAATCGTTAGTTGCTTCAAGATCAATTTTGCCGATGCTCAGGCATCCGAAATTGCGGCCCTGTCGGGCTTTGATTGTGTGTGGCTAGATCAAGAACACTTGGCCCAAAACTGGTCTGTGATGGCGGCCCATGTGTGGGCCACCAAAGCACACGATGTCGACGTGATGGTCAGGGTGCCGCGAGGCAGTTACAGCGATTACGTAAAACCGCTTGAGCTCGACGCTACCGGGATTATGGTACCCCATGTGATGAGCGCCGACGACGCCCGGAGGGTAGTACAGATGACGCGCTTTCACCCACTGGGAAAACGGGCTATCGACGGGGGCAGCGCCGATGGCAGCTACACGGCACTAGATTTCAATACTTACCTGCACCAGGCGAATGAACAGCGCTTCGTAGTCTTACAAATCGAAGACCCTGAGCCCCTCCATGAACTAGACGCTATTGCTGCCATTGAGGGGGTTGATATGCTGTTCTTCGGGCCCGGCGATTTTAGTCAGGCAATTGGGGCACCTGGCCAGTGGCACCACCCCCAATTGGCAGAAGCCCGAAAGCTTGTGGCAGAAGCCGCCAATCGGCACGGAAAAATTGCCGCCACTACCGGCAGTATCGACCGGCTGGAGGAGTTTGTTGATATGGGTTACCGGTTCATAAGCGTCGGAGCCGATGTGGTAGGGGTGACTACCTACTGCCAGAACCTGAGCGATCGGTTCGGTCAGGTCAACGGAATGGCAACCATTAAAGGGCTAGCCGGGGGCTACCAGTAAGGATGAAACATAGACAACTGGGGCGTACAGGCATCTCGGTTTCCGAGCTAGCCTTTGGCGGGGTTGAAATTGGTATGCCATATGGTTTGGGCGTTGCCAGTCAGGAAGACATGCTGTCGGAACAGGCAGCGATTGACCTGCTACGGGCGGCCGTTGAAGCAGGCATAAACTTTTTCGATACGGCCCGTCTGTACGGTACCAGCGAGGAGCTGATGGGCAAGGCGTTTGCGGATAATCGGGATGCGGTTGTGATCGGCACCAAGTGCCCGCCCCTTCGCGATGTACATGGAGTGCTGCCCTCTGCCTCGGCAGCACGCCTGCAGATCGAACAGGCACTGCACACCAGCCTGACCGCCTTACAAACAGATTATGCAGACATTTATATGATGCATCAGGCTGACCCGGAGCTGCTTCGCAACGACGACATTACCGAAGTGTTCGTTGAACTCAAGGCCAGTGGGCGAATCCGAAGCACCGGGGTTTCCACCTATTCAACCGAAGACACTCTTCTGGCCATTGAGTCAGGAGCTTGGGATGTTATCCAGCTGCCGTTTAACCTGCTGGATCAACGTCAGGGTACCCTATTTGCAAAAGCTGCCCAGCAGGGTGTGGGGCTGGTGATTCGGTCAATTCTAATGAAGGGCTTACTAACCAGTCGACCATTTACCCTGCATCCGGCACTCCGGGATGTTGAGAAGCATATTTGTCAGTATCAGACCCTGCTGCATGATCCCATTCCTGACCTGTCAACGCTAGCCATTCGGTTTGGCCTGTCCTTTCCTGAAGTATCGGCTATTCTAGTGGGTATTGACAGAGCAGATTACCTGCATCAGTCCATGCGGGCGGCAAACGGCCCGGCCCTGCCCCTCCCGGTGCTGCAACGGGCCCGTCAACTGGCTTACCCTGACCCCGCATTTATAAACCTGCCCCACTGGGATCGTATGGGCTGGCTAACATAAGCCGTCTGACGGCAGATTTTCTCCACCTCAGCAAGGCAACAGGCTTGCCAGCAATCCCTCACAACCTGAACCCTAACCTATTGTGATCAATCTAGGCGTAGTAGGCATGAGCCCCGGCAATGCCCATCCGTATTCCTGGTCGGCCATTGTCAACAATTTCTTCGACACCAGCGAGATTGACCGGGCTGGCTACCCCGGCATCTCGGCTTATCTAACTGCCAATCAGGACACACTGGGCATAACCGGCGCACAGGTTACGCACGTGTGGACGCAGGAACGGAGCATTTCAGAGAGCATTTCCCGCGCTGCCCGCGTGCCAAATGTAGTGGATGAAATGACCAGCCTGATTGGGCAGGTAGACGCCGTGTTGCTCGTTCGCGACGATCCCGAACAGCACGTGGCTATGGCCCGTCCGTTCATCGAAGCGGGGATGCCCCTCTTTATTGATAAACCGCTGGCGGCTACCCCTGCTGACCTGAACTATTTTGCTGATCAGGTTGCCAAAGGCGCGTTTATCATGTCATGTTCGTCCATGCGCTATGCCACAGAGCTACGGGCCCTGAAAAACGAGTTTGGCATGCTTGGCCCCTTGCAGTTGGCCACAGCGGTAGGAAAGAAGGACTGGATGAAATACGGCGTTCACCTGTTGGAAGGCCTGTTCATGCTTATGGACGACATGCCGCCCGTTTCGGTCAGACACGTTGGCCGGGACGGGGGCGACGTCGTTCATATCGGTTTTGCCAATGGCTTTCAGGCCACGATCCATCTGTCTATGGATATTAGTCTGACCTTTCAGCTTTCATTGTTTGGCCGGGACGGCTGGCGGCTCATTGAAATCAAGAATTGGTATGGTATGTTCCGCGACAACATCTTGGAATTCGTCCGGTCCGTGCAGGAGGGCACCCCCCGGCTGGATTTTGCCAAAACTGAACGCGTTATCCGCACGCTGATAGCCGCCCGGGAAAGTCTGGCGGCGGGGGGCGAACTCATCCAGCTATCGTAACTCACTAAGCCCATGAACGTAAAAGAATTATTGAGCCTGGAGGGAAAAGTCCTGCTGGTAACAGGTGGAGCCGGCAACTATGGCAAATGCATTGTGGAGGGGCTGGCCGAAGCCGACGGAACCGTTATTACGGCTTCCCGTGATCTGAAGGTGGGCCAGGCGGTGGCCAGTCAGTTTCAGAGCCGGGGACTGGCCGTACATGCGTTGCCGGTAGACCAGGGCGATTCGGCATCGGTAGCTACGCTAAAAAAAACAATTCTGACGCAGTTTGGCCGGTTGGATGGTTTCGTGAACAATGCCGTGTCGCGACCAATGAAGAACTACGATGCCCCAATCGGGGACTTTGCCGAGTCGATGCGGGTGAACGCAACGGGCTCGATGGATATACTGCGCGAAATGGCCGACCTCATCAATCAGAGTGGGGGTGGCAGCATTATCAATATCGGTTCTATGATGGGTATGTTCGGCCCTGACCTCACCAATTATGAGGGTACAGACATGGGACTGCCCCCACCCGACTATTTTTTCCATAATGCCGGCCTGCTCAACCTGACCCGGTACATGGCCCAGGTGTTAGGCGGTAAGAATATTAGGGTCAACTGCATAAGTCCGGGTGGTCTGTTTAACCACCAGCCCGAACGATTTCTGGAAAATTACTGTCAGAAAGTGCCCCTCCGGCGCATGGCCAATCAGGACGACATCAAAGGGCTGGTCGTGCTACTGGCGTCGGCGGCCGGTGCGTATATCAATGGCGAAAATATTTTAATGGACGGCGGTTTAAACGCTTGATTGAGGCACTATTTCGTTAGGCACGGGCGTGATTGGTAACTCGGTTCCGGCAGTCAATTACGCCGATGCTTGGTACTATCGGTCGATGTACAGGGTGGCTTTGGGATGCCTGCGTAGTATGGTGGACGGATAGGGTTCGGAGGCGGGGTCGAGCAGAGTGTGGCGGATGGCTTCGGCTTTTGAAGCTGTCGGCACCATCTGTTTCACCCATTCAGAATCGTTGAAATTGGCTACGTGGGGGTCGTTGAAGGCAAGGTGGCAGTTTCACCAATTCCTACGCACACAATGTCCGTTGGAAACCGCACCAGCAGATCCCCGTACCGGCGCCACTGTGGATCATTGGCCTGACCATTCAGGTAAAACACCTCGCCCATTCCCACTTTATTGAACAGCCGATCCCGAAGAGATAGCCAAATTCTGGGGAGTATCAGTTGCCAACCCCATATACTCATCCATGTGAAATGCGCTGACCCGGGCCCAGTCGATGCTGGGTTCGTCCGTCAGGACACAAACAATGTATGGGGTTGCTCAACGAAGGAGGGTGCCACCACCAAGCCATAAATTGGTGTACGTAATAGCTGCTGAGCCTGCGCAGTGAATGATTCATGGTTGCCAAAGCTAAAGAAATACAAAGTAATTTGAATGTTATAAGTCTTTATCTCGCTCTCGACCCGCCGAATTTTCTGCATGGGTCCTCCCAGAAGCCGGTGTCGCTGGTAACGGGAGGGATAAAAAAAACCAGATTAATAACCTTGCCCGATGCCAGCCGATGAGGCATCAGATTAGGACGGTAATTCATTTCGGCAATGATCTGGTTGACTTTATCCCGGGTTCTGGCGGAGACGGCCCGGCTGGCTGAGCAACACCCGGTCAACGGTAGCGATAGCCACATCGGCACGTCGGGCAATTTCCTTTACACCTTGCAATTCCTTTTGATCCATAGCTGCCTAGTATTCACCCCCATCCGCCCACTGTCTGCCCGGCTCCTGCCTGTTTCCACAAACCACCTTTCAGGCCGTTATGGAGTCCCTCAGGGGTACTGAAAGATAGTATTATTATTATGTAGAAAAGTAACAGAAAGTACTTTGGGGGAACTATAATTTTGTTTGCGATCAGATTTACCCTATTAAGTATAGAAAATCATCGCCTTGCCCAAATACTGTCCATGAGTCAAGGCCAGCCGGAACATATCGGGGCCTAACGCGCTGCCACTGGACTCGACGGGTCGAGTTCACCGGGACTTCCTACTCCCGCTGGGCACACCGGTGGCAATCCAGCCGTGCACTGCACCACAGGTTTGCATAACCAGCCCATTTGTTATTGATCATTCAATAGCTGGTAATTTTTTCTTATTCGAAAACACTACATCTCTATGCACACATCTACGCTGTTCGATGGCAGGATTACCCATCGCCCTTTGTCTGCAGGCCTGTCTCCATACACCCGATTGGTTGTGTGGGGCCTGACCCTTGCCTGTGTTTACCTAACCCAGGCTTACAAAGCCCGGGCCTATGGTTATCTCCCGGACGCGTCCACAAAAAGCGGCCTAGTGACGTCTGCCCGGGCCGACATCACCATTACAGGAACGGTACAATCAGCCGACAATGAGAACCTGCCGGGCGTTAATATTCTGGTAAAAGGTACCTCAAACGGAACTGTCTCTGCGGCTGATGGTAAATTTACCCTAACCGCCCCTGAAGACGGGACGCTAGTAGTCTCGTTTATCGGTTATGCCACCCAGGAGGTTCCTGTTAATGGACGCCGAAGTCTGACTATTACCCTGCGTACCGATGCCAAAGCGCTTGACGAAGTGGTGGTAGTGGGTTATGGAGCACAGTCCCGGGCATCGGTGACTACATCCATTACCAAACTTGATACCAAAGTGCTCGAAAATATTCCGTACACCAACGCTGCGTCTGCCATGCAGGGAACGCTGCCGGGCGTTCGGGTACAAAACATTTCCGGGCAGCCGGGGGCCGCTCCACGCGTCATCGTACGGGGGGGTACTTCCATCAACTCGCCCAATGGTGCTTCGCCCCTGTACGTTATTGACGGCATCATTCGCCCGGATATGAACGACATCAGCCCCGACGACATTGCCAGTCTACAGGTGTTGAAAGATGCGGCTTCGACGTCTATCTACGGAGCGCGGGGATCCAATGGGGTTGTCATTATCACCACAAAAACGGGCAGAGCGGGCAAGGTCCAGATTGCCTATAACTATGGCTTGAGTGTGGCCGAAGCGGGCCGGCGATACAACATGGCCAACGCCCGTGATCTGATTTATTATGGCCGTCTAGGGGTCAAGACCTCGCTCGCAACCGGGAAAATTACGGCGGCAGCTGCCAACGCCAAATTGACGGGCACCAACAGCATCGGGACGGGCAACGACCTGACCAATAATACGGGCTTTACAACTCAGTACCTGACCGACCAAAACCGTTATAAGCTGGACCAGGGATGGGAGAGTATGCCCGATCCCGTTGATCCGACCAAAACTCTGATTTTTAAAGGAACAAATTTTGAAAACTTACTATTTCAAACAGCCGTTTCGCATAACAACTATCTGTCACTAAATGGCGGTACTGATAAAGCTAGTTTCAACGCCGGCATTGGATACCTGAATGGGCAGGGGACGGCAATTACGACTAAGTTCGACCGTCTGACGTTCAACCTCAACAGCTCGCTAAACCTGCGCGACAACCTGAACGTGTACGGACGGGTGATGTACACTCAGTCCGGCACAACCGGGGTTTACGACGAAAGCTTTCTGTTCATGCGCAGCATAGGTTTGCCTGCTTCGGCCAAGTACGAGTTCGAGGATGGTACACTGGCGCCGGGTCTGCAGCGCGCACTGGGCAACCCCGTCTACCACCTCAACAATCGCAATGACAAAAGTGCTTCCGACAAGATGACACTGGCCCTAGGCGGGCACTGGGACATCGGGAAAGGACTCTCGTTCGATCCGCAGGTATCCCTCTACCGCACCAACGACGAAATCAGGACCTTTCTGCCGGCTTACCAGAACGGAGCAGGTCCTGCCAACCTGATTACCTCCCGCGTGGCTACCAATGCGGTAAACCGCTGGAATCAGCGGCAGGCCGATGCGGTAGTGAACTACGTCCGCGATTTTGGCGGAGTGCATAATCTGGAAGCAAAAGTCGGATTTTCGTATTTTTCCCGCGCCTACAATACCTTCAATGCCACCGGGCAGGGGTCCTCTACTGATCTGATTCCAACCCTGAATGCATCAGCGACCTACACCACTGTCAGCAGCACTATCAGCAACCTGCTACTACTAGGTTACTTTGGAAGGCTAAACTATGATTACAGGCAGAAATACCTGCTCAATATTAATGCCCGTTATGATGGAGCCTCTAACTTAGGTCTTGCTAACAGGTGGGGCTTGTTCCCGGGCATATCGGCGGGCTGGAATATACACAATGAAGATTTCTGGAAATCGGTGCCAGCATTTCTGACAAGCACTAAGTTGAGAGCAAGCTATGGAGTTAACGGAAACATCAGCGGCATCAGCGATTTTCAGGCACAGGGGGAATACGGCATCCCCAGCGCCGTAACTCAACAGCGCTACCTGGGGTTTGTAGGTATTCAGCAGACGGTACTGCCCAATTCCAATTTGCAGTGGGAGCGTTCCGAAACGGTAGATTTTGGCGCGGACTTGGGGTTGTTTAACAATCGGATCACAGTACTATTCGACGTCTACCGCCGGGTGACGAACAACCTGCTAACGAACCTTTCCCTACCTTACTCGACCGGTTTCAACAGCATTTTCACCAACCTGGGAAGTCTGCAAAACAAAGGCGTTGAGCTGGAAATTGGCACGCAGATTTTACCTAACGCATCCGCCCTAAGCTGGAACTTCTCGGTTAATGCAGCCTATACGAAGCAGAAGATTCTCAAGCTTCCACCCAGTGGTGCCGAAAACAACAGGGTAGGCGGCATTCAAATCTGGGATCCACAGACTCAGAACCTGGTATGGGTACCGGCAAACTTCGGCCTTATGGAAGGCCAGCAGACCGGTAATTGGTATGGTTATAAAGCGCTGGGCGTATACGCAACGGATGAAGAGGCTAAGTCGGCACCCGTTGACAATGTGATTGGAGCGAATAAGACCAAATACGCCGGAGACATTATCTGGCAGGATACTGACGGCAACGGTAAGATTGAACAGGTTGACAAGGTTTACCTAGGAAACGTGTTTCCGGTTATGACGGGCGGCTTTACCAATACCCTGGGTTACAAAGGCCTTGTGTTCACGGTACGGATGGATTACGCGCTTGGCCACAGTATCTATAATTACGGCCGGGCTTTTCTGAACGGCAACTGGCAGGGTGACTCAGGACCTACCCAGGATTTTCTGGACAAGGCCTGGAAACAGCCGGGCGACGTAACGGATGTGCCGCGCTATAATCCCTTTGATGCCTCAACACAGCAAAACCTGTGGCGAGGCCAGGGCAACACAGGAGTTAGTTCACAGTACGTTGAGAAAGGCGACTACCTGTGCGTACGGGAAGCTACACTGAGCTACAATATACCCAGTTCACTCCTCCGCAAAATCAAGTTAACGGGGCTGCGGTTCAACTTAACGGGCAGTAACCTGCACTATTTCACGGCCTACCAGGGAACAAACCCGGAGGACGGGGGCTTTAGCACTGCTCCTTCTCAATGGGGAGACCGGGGCCGCTATCCCATACCCCGTACCATCACCTTGGGCGCGCACCTCACTCTTTAATCGCACGATACACGATGAAACCACTTTATAAATTCTGTGTAGGACTGACCATATTGATTGGCCCTTCCTCCTGCAAGGAAACTCTTGATCTGAACCCAACCAGCTCTATCACGTCGGCATCGTACTGGAAAACAGAGAGTGATGCCTCGGGGGCACTGTACGGCATGTACATCAAACTACGTAATGAAGCCTCATTTGGCATTTATTCTGCGGGAGAACTACGATCCGAAACCACAACATCCGGCCTGGCGGGCACCAGCGGCTATGAGCGCTTTTACGAGAATACGCTCGACCCGACAACACCTGGCTACAACTGGCAGGGTCTGTTTGCCATTGTGAATGCCGCCAACCTGCTTATCAAGTATGTGCCAACTATTCAATTTGCGTCGATCGATAACAAGAACAATATTCTGGCGCAGGCCTACACCATGCGTGCCTTTACCTACTACGTTATGACCCGCACCTGGGGCGACGTGCCGCTAAGGACAGCGCCTATTGAGGGCTACGATGCCGAATCGGCCCAAATTGGTCGCACCGCGGCAACGGAAGTGTTTGCCCTTATCAAATCAGACATTGATCAGGCCCTGAAACTCTACCCCGGCAATACTTTTCAGGCCGGCCGGGCACTCTGGTCGAAGCCGGCTGCTAACGCCCTGAAAGCTGACGTATACTTATGGACGGCCAAGCTGCGCAACGGCGGGCAGGCCGATCTGACAACAGCGCTCGAAGCCTGTAATGCAGTACAGACGGCCGATGTGGGTCTGCTCACCAGCTTTGCCAGCATTTTTGATTATGCGAACAAAGGTAATCGGGAAGTGCTGATGGCCGTGCGGTACGAACCTCTATCGGCCGTCGACAATTACTATTTCAATGGCTATACATCAGCACAGTCGACCCCGCCCAACACCGATGCGGCTACCAAAGCCCTTATCGGTTTACCCGGTGGTAATAACATTTGGTCGCCTACAGCCTTGGTTCGCAATCAGTTTACAACTGACGACCAGCGCCGGGCAGCTACCTTCCTGGAGATCAACGTGACCAACTCTGCCGGTGCGATTGTGCCTTACGGTAGTATAATCGTTAAGGGTGACGGCGTGGTACAGGGTGGCCTTCGCTACTTTGCCGACGACGTTCTTCTTTACCGATACGCTGATGTGTTGCTAATGAAAGCTGAAGCAAAAAATGCCCTTGGGCAGGACCCAACGCCAGAAATTAACTTGGTTCGGCAGCGGGCGTACGGACCTGCGTATGCCAGCCACACGTATGTCAACAGCAGTAAAGACGCCAACGATGCGGCTATCCTTAAAGAGCGATTGCTGGAACTGGGGTACGAAGGAAAACGCTGGTGGGATTTGCTGCGGTTCGGCAAAGTATTTGATCTGGTGCCTTCTTTACAGGCAAAGAAAGGAAAAGACTATCTGCTGCTTTTCCCCATCGGCACGGCTACTATAAGTTTAGAGCCTAAGGTTACCGAGAACCCCGGCTACTAGTTTCAGCGAAGCGTTCAATACGCAGGCGTACTGGGTACAGGGCCCTTCTTCGTCGCTTCTCCAACCGGCAATTTATGGTTGTGAGTAGCTCAGGAAAACCAGGCTACTTACACATTTATTTCTGTGATACGGCCTGATAAAAAACCATGATTCAACGGCTACTGTATTATGCACTGCTCTGCTTTTTACTGGTGAGTACCGTACTGGCGCTGCTGGCCTAGTTCACCCTGTAAAGCGAAATTGGACGCTGGTGAAGCGATTGAAGTCGCATGATGGTCCGTTTTCGGCGATCAGATCCTGTCTATGGCTAAAGATAGTCTACCTGCGGAGCCGATTTTCCCGAGCCTGTCATGAGCCTTTTTTCGTTTCGATTAAACCGTAACCCATAGTGTTTCGTCCATGAGGCCTGGCTGCTGGCGACTAATTCCTTTTTATGGTCAAACCATTTATCATTGACGCGCACTTAGACTTGGCTATGAACGCCATTGAGTGGAACCGGGATCTCGCGCGGCCGTTATCTGAAATCAGGCAATGGGAAGCGGGCATGACCGACAAGGCCGATCGAGGCAACAACACTGTCTGCCTGCCAGAACTGCGCAAAGGGCGCATTGGGCTGGTGGTTGCCACCCAACTCTCCCGGGTAACGCACCACGGCAGTTCGCTGCCGGGTGCCGGCTGGCATTCGCCCCAGCAGGCCTGGGCCATGACGCAGGCGCAGCTGATGTGGTACCGCGAGATGGAAGCACTGGGTGAAATGGTGCAGATCACGAACCTGAACCAACTCGACACGCACCTCGGTCTCTGGAACGACCAGGCGGTTGCTGATGAGACAAAACCTGTTGGCTATATTCTTAGCCTGGAAGGGGCCGATTCGCTAGTGAGTATTGATTACCTGCACCGGGCGTATGATTATGGCCTGCGGGCAGTGGGCCCGGCCCATTTTGGGGCGGGACGGTACGCACCGGGCACCAGGATGGAGGGGCCGTTTACACCCCGGGGAATTGAATTATTGACGGAGATGGGAAGACTGAATCTAATTCTGGACGTAACCCACCTGACCGATGAGGGCTTCGATCAAGCCATGGATTTTTACCCGGGGCCTGTCTGGGCCAGTCACCATAACGTGCGCAGGATTACCCCTACCCAACGGCAGCTGACTGACGAGCAGATTCTCCAGTTGATTAAGCGAAAGTCGGTTATTGGCGGAATGCTCGACTGCTGGGCAATGGATGTTCGCTTTATCGATGCCGTCTCGGATCCGTGGCAATTAAACATCCGGCTCGAAAACCTGGTCGACCACTGGGACCATATCTGCCAGCTGGCCGGTAACAGCGAACACGTAGCCATCGGCAGCGACCTTGACGGAAATTTCGGCACCGAGCAGTCTCCATGGGATATGAACTCGATCGCTGATCTGCAGAAATACCAGACTATTCTGGAAAAGAGGGGGTACAAGCCGGCAGACATTACCAACATCTTTCATGGCAACTGGCTTCGGTTTTTGCGGCAAGCCTGGGCATAGCGGATCAGTAGGGAACAGCAATAACATCCATTTATGAAGTACGTATCACTATGTCTGGGTCTCTGGCTGGCAGGCGCCTGTACCAATGCCAGACCTGATAGCCACGGAAGGATATCCTGGACCGAAAAGCCAGTACGGAATAAGGGGGAGGTTCATTTCGACATACCTGCTGTTCAGCAAACAGCTATAAAGTACAGGCGCAAAGGTAAAACTACGTTTCGTATCCACTTTGGTGAGCCAGTCCTTATTGCCGTAGCTGATAAACCCCAGCCCTGGGGATACTATCAGTTTCCAACTATCAGTAAACTGGCCAACGGTGATCTGCATGCGGAGTGGGCCATGCATACGGATGATGTCGGCGCGTATGGCTTATCAGCCAATGCATACAGCCAGTCGACAGACGGGGGTAAAACCTGGATGAACGCCAGACTCGATTCCTCACAACTTCTGGGCCATAAACTGCCAAACGGCGACCTGATTCGTGTCATCGATCCCAGACCGATTAAAGTAGCCGATTTACAAATGCCTTCTCCGCTCGACAAAACTGACTTTAAGTACCGCAAAACCAATTTTACTTTTTATCGCCTGAGCGAAATGCCGGACAAGGTAAAGGGGATCTATCTAAACCGAAAAAAGAGCGGGCACCATACATGGCAGGTAGAGCAGGCCCTGCTGGATGATGCTCAGGCGGTGCGTTACAGCTTGAAAGGGCTGGTGCCTGTTGTCTGGTGGGGAGACATACACACACTGGCCGACGGTTCGTTGCTGGCCGGCGTCTATCCCGGCTATTACGTGAGGGAGAACGGCCAGGTTGACAAGCAAATGGGCGTGGTATTCCACCAGTCAACGGATAATGGCCATTCCTGGACGTATAAGGGGCGTATACCTTTTCAACCGGACCGGTCCCTGGATTCGATGGCCACCGATCGCATTGGGTTTAGCGAGCCAACCTATGAAGTTCTGGCCGATGGCAGCCTGCTCTGCGTCATTCGCTCGGCGGATGGGGATGGGGTTACCAATGGCGTGGGCAATGGGCCTCTATATGCCAGCCGATCGGTTGACGGGGGGAAGACCTGGAGTCCGCCATCTGTGGTTGCTCCTGCGGGTGCCCTGCCCCGCCTGCTCCGCCTAAAGAATGGCATTACGGTCCTGTCGTCCGGGCGGCCAGGTGTGCAAGTGCGATTTACCAAAAGTGAAGACGATGGCCGCTGGACAGATGCCTTCGAGATGCTGCCCTACGAAAGTAAACGCTTGGAATTACAGTACCTAGTGTCGTGCGGATATACAGGTTTACTAGCCACAGGCCCTGATCGCTTTCTGATCATCTACGCTGATTTCAGGTATAAAAACCAGCGTGGAGAGGAGCGTAAAGCCATCAAAATACGCGAGGTAACCGTTACGCCGAACAACTAGGTTATGACGCATCTCATCCAACGCACACGCTCGCTGCGGCCTGACTGCTTCGCCGTTGTAGATCACGTGCAGTCCCTTACCCCAGTGCTCACTGAGCCCCTAACCAACCGACTCCTACCTGGCAACTAATGACTAGCCCCTTATCAGACCTGTTCCGTTTACAAGGCAAAGACATCTGGGTATTCGGCGGAGCCGGGTATTTAGGTCAGGCCACTATCCAGTTACTATGTGCGCTGGAAGCCCGCGTACTGTGTGTTGATCTGGCCGACCGGGCCAGTACTTTTATTGAGTCAGCGGGTTTAACGGGCCTGGCCACTCCTGCCACCCTCGATGTAGGGAACACTGACGCTCTAAGCCACTTTATCGGCGATCAGCTTGGGCGCAGAGGGGTTCCGCAGGGTTTGGTAAACTTAACGTTTGCCTCGACTGCCAGGCGGCTCGAAGACTTGAGCGAACAGGAATTTGACGAGGTGGGGCATGGCGGTTTAACGGCCCCGTTTTTACTCGCTCGATCAGTAGGCACAGCAATGGCCGAAGTCGGTACGGGCAGCTTGGTTTTATTTTCGAGCATGTATGGGTCCGTATCACCCGATCCTGCCCTATATGAGCTCCCAATGACAAAGAATCCCATCGAGTACGGCGTTACGAAAGCCGGCATCATTCAGATGACCCGGTATCTGGCCGTTCATTGGGGCCGGCAAAATGTGCGTTGTAACTGCGTGTCGCCCGGCCCATTCCCCAGCCCGCAGGTGCAACAGAATCATCCGGCTTTTATAGATCGTCTGGCAAACAAATCCCCGATGGGACGCGTGGGGCAGGCATCTGAGATAGCAGGTACAGTAGCATTTCTACTTTCCAACGCGGCTTCCTACATAACCGGTCAAAACCTATCTGTCGATGGGGGATGGACAAGCTGGTAAACTGAATTTGTGACTACTTTGTATGATGAAACTAAAATCAAAAAAGGCTGGAAATTTTAGCGACTAAGCAACAAAAAGCCAGCCCAGCAATGATTGAATACGGGTTCCTAAAGGTAGAGCAGATCTTTTAGAGCCTGTTTAAAAATGCCTAAGCATTCGGTTAATATTGGATAAATAGACGAACGACTCGTGAGAAGAACAGCCGCATTCGTAGTCTTTGCTCAGCCGTCGTGACCAATTCATCCAGGAAAAGGTTCGCTCCACCTTCCACCGCATGGGCACCACTTGAAAACCAGCCAACTCACTTACTTTCACCACCTCTAAGATGAACGAAAACGACTTGGCAGCCCAATCTGCCAAGTTCTTGCCATACGCACTGTCAGCCAGTATTTTGCTCAGCCGCTCGTAACCTTGCTGGGCCAGTGAAGTAAGTACCGCCCGGGCGGCTGGGCTGTCATGCTGATTTGCCGCATGAACCACCACCACTAAAACCAGGCCCAATGTATCGACTACAATATGGCGTTTACGGCCTTGCACCTTCTTATTACCATCAAATCCTTTCGGCACCACGCCCCATTCGCTATTCTTAACACTCTGGGAATCAATGACGCCCAGACTGGGTGATGGCTGACGATTGGCTTTTATGCGTCGCCGTTCCACTAACGCTTTATTGAGTCTTGCCCAAGTACCCTCATTACGCCACTTCCAGAAGTAATAGTAGCACAGAGGCCAAGGCGGCAGATCATTGGGCATTTGTCGCCATTGGCAGCCTGTTTTGGTGACGTAGAGCAGGGCATTAAAGATGGCGCGTAGGGAATATTTGCGTTTACGCTTGTCGGCTAGAGTTTGGTCGATAACTTGCCAGGCGGAGTCGGTCAGATCAGTGGGGTACATCTTTGGTCGGATTAACCCACAAGGTAGGCTGGCTCCGCCTTTTTACCCCGTCCTACCCGTTTTTAAACAGGTTCTTAATCCGCTCCGCTACCCACCAAGCTAATAACTAGCCCGCCGGAAAGGTGATTTACGTCTCCATCTTTAGCATCATAGGGGACAAAAGCATTTGATTTCATGACTCAGCTACTAAACTTAATGAACCGGCTCAAAACGATTATACCTTGGTCGAACTCAGGCCTTCGTCGCAGCCTATCAATTTAATTATTGAGTAGCAGCTTATGCGATGATGAGTTTGTAGCCACTAAAAAATGTCGCGTTGGCACTAACCTTATTGACTTACAGATTGGCCAGCAACCTCCAGATCCCTAGAAAGTTAGTCTATTAATTAGGTGATTATTACAGTATACTTGGTATTTTGATAAATCGTTCAAATGCTGCCCTCAGACTGACTGATGGGCTGTCATTGGGGAAACCAGGGCGAAAAGTGGGAGTTTATCGGTACGGCTTTAAGACTGTAAACCCCGCGTTGGCATGATCACTCCGTTCAGGAATGTAAGCGATTGTCTAACGGAAGTCTACGTTGATCGATCACCTCAAGCTCACTAAAAGCGGGGTGATCAGGATGCAACAGCAAATTGTAGGAAACATCGATAATAACGGATGGCACACCAACCGCCAAAGAGAAGGGCGTGTGTAGCCAGTCAGCTAATATGACCTGGGTAGAAGCTAATCGTCCTGACTGCCAGTAGGTAGGTAATAAATCGGCAGAGGTCCAAAAAACAGTGTCCGTCCCTTCAGGCAGGCGGATTGTGGTGAGCCACAACTGAGGTAATTCCGACAACCTGACCGGGGGTAGGTGAACCAGCGTCTCCAGCAGGGCCAACTCCGGGGTCCGACTGGTATAGAGAATACCGGTTCCTTTGGGATTCCAGCGCCCTCCGTAGCGTTCACTACCGAAGACTGACAGCGGGTTCTGATGGTAAGGTTCTTTGTTAATTCGATAGACGTCCATCAGTCCTCAACCAATGATGCCCCATTCGATCCGCCCCAGAACATCATCGGCTAAGGAGAAGCCCGAGACGGTGTCGAGTACGGCCAGAGGAGACTGGGCAATACCACCCGCTAACCGACTATCATTACTGGTAGCTGGCTTGGTTACTCGATGAGTCCTATCGGTGGGTGGCTCGAAACTGCCAAATCGGCGAGTTGACAAAGCAGGTGTATGTTTAGGGGTCTCTTCACTGTAGGCCAATTCATCTAAGGGTGTATGAAGCCAGCGGTTTACCAGATCGGTCCGCCCGTCGAAGATTGATAAGGCTCGTTTCAGGAGGCCTTCCAACAGCAGGAGTCGCTCCCCGGCAGCCAGCGTCAGGGCCTGGTTATCTGACTTTCCATGTAGGCTTCGAACAGACATGTTGAGCACACGGGCCATTTCATTGTCGGTTAAGCCCACTGAGTTTGCCACTTCATCGACCCGTCGGCGTAGCACGCCTTGACGAGCCTGTCGGATGAGGTCGGTTACGGGTCGGACGGACTGCGTAGTGAATGTAGCTTGCATAAAATGGTCCCATGTGATGGAGTGCAAATATACAGATTATAAATAGCAAGTTTGCCATTACTCAGCATTTCACGATGCACTTTACAAAATCACGTTTACTGGGTCGTTTGTGAGTGGCAATCATCAGCATCCTACACTGATAAGCCTAATTCAGGTAAGTGGCCGTACCGATGAAATCTCTGAATTTCAGCCGGTACCCTCCTCATAATTTCGGCTCGACCCACAAAGCCGTCAACACCACTACAAACAGCGTTAGCCATAGCCAGTTGGGCACGGTTTCTTCGCTGGTTTGTTCGGCTCCAGTACCGGAAGACTCGTAACGGGCGTGAGCCAGCATAAACTGCCGGACCGTTTCGCGACTGGCCTGGGTTTGCTGGTCAGCAGGCCCGGCTTGCGCGTCGGACACGTACAGGGCGAGGGTGTCGGCTATAGGTTGCCAGCCGGGCTGTCCGGGCTGATAAACACCCTGTTTGGTACGCGGATTCAGGGGTGAGGAGATAAGGGCTACGGTATCCGCCCCGACGATCAGGGCGCCGGTACGACTGGTTGCGTTGTTTAGCTGGATGTCTCGGCGAAAACCGCTCAGCAGGGGGGCGTCGGCCCGCAGGTTGTTATCAGCGGCTGGATACAGCCGGGCCAGCACCGCGCTCCAGATACCACCGTAGGTCAGGCTGTCGCCACTGAGTGCCAGCGGAAACGTCTCACTTAGCAGGCTGACACCCACCCGGCCCACGGCGTTTGTGGTGGCTACGCGCTGCACAGCAATGGGATAGGCAGCCACCAGAACCTGATTGGGCGCGTCGGCAAAGCGGTACGGCAGGGCCGTCAGGTAACTGCTTAACGGCACGGTAGCCGCACTCGTAATGCGACGTACCGACCAGCCGCTTCCCGTAGCCCGGCCAATGGTACGCACGTTGGTTTCGACATTGGTCAGGTTGATAAACAGCACCGCCCTACCGGCACGCACCGCGTTTCGAACGGCTGCGCTCCCTGCATTATCCGGTTCGGTAACGAGCAAATCGGGATTGGTGACGGCGTTGTCGGCGTTGATACGAAGCTCCCGGCCTACGTTCCTGGAGATACCCGTAGTCAGTTGCACTGTATGTCCGTGTCTGCCCAGCCAGTCGGCAAGGGTTTTGCTCTCAAAATCGGGATTACTGAGCAGGAACTGAATTTTAAGCGATCTGAGCGGGGTACCAAAAAAATGCAGCGTATCCAGCACCGTTTCGCCCAGCGTCAGTTCGGCGCGGGTCCGACCCTGCACAAACGCCGGAAATTGCAGCGTGAATGTGTTTTCACCTTTGGTTAGCCAGGTGCTGTCCAAGGTCCGGTTACCGTAGCGAACGGCCAGCACCTGTTTCAATGTGGAGTTGATACGTCCGGTAATCTGCTGCCCTTCACCCTGCCGAACTACCGCTTTCCAGCGCAACTCCCTGGCCTGGTCGGGCAGGGTATAGGGTATCCAGTTCACCGCGGCGCGGCTCAGCCTGGTCAGCGTCTCGCGCGTGAAGTCCTGCCCCAGCAGCGTAACGGAGTCATAGCGCGGTTTAAAATTACTGGCCGTGAAGCGTTTGGACAGCCCCAGACTATCCTGCATCTGCCGGGCCAGGGCGCCGGGCACCTCATCACCCACCAGCAGTACGTGCTTCGCGGGTCGGTCTATTGTCCAGATTGGCTGCCCTACATAGGCTACAATCAGCATGAACAGTAGCGCGTTCATCCCCAACCGCGTAACCCGGCGGCCCGGCGACAGGGCTTTAGCACGCACCAGCAAACCGATTTGCAAAATCAGCAGCAGGGCAAGGGCGATATAGATGGCAATAATGAGCATGAGAATAAAGTAGGCCGGCCCTTTCGGCCCGCTAGCCGCAAGGCCAGAAAGTGCACTACATAGGTAGCCATTCAGCTACCAGACCGGGAGACTCAGCCTACAGGCGTTTCCAGAACGCCTGTTCAAGGCGTGGGTTGGCGGTGGTAGGCGGTGCCGTCTGGTTCTGGGGGCCAGCCAGGGCTAGCAGTTTGGTTTTTAGGGTTGCTTTTTCGGACATCGGCAGGGGTTTGCCACTAACCAGCTTTTGCAGACTTGCCAGCACCGACCAGTTGGTCAGACCGCTATTCAGCGCGCGGTTGGTGAGAGCATTGCCAAGTTGCTGCACCGTCTGGCGTTGCGACGCACTAAGTTTTGGAAGGTTCATATACCCCAGCACTTCGGCCACCAACTGTTCAAGGCGAACCTGTGCCAGGGTACGGGTCTGGCGGTTGGCGGCATCCACATTTTTCAGTTCGCCGGTAAGTCGCACTTCGTTCTCCTTGATGGCGGGGGGGTCGAAACCGGTTTTCTTAACGTAGGACCGGGCCTTCTGCTGCGACAGTTTCAGGTACTCCAGCGCTTTGTGCTCGAATGGCAACGCTTTTTCAGGCTCGTAGAGTCGAAGATGCAGTTCAGACTGCCACATCTGCTCCAGGGCCATCTTCAGCAGCGACCGGGTCGATTGTTCGTGAAATGTGTTGGTTTCGGCGTTGTCGTGGGCGTGGACGTACTGCTCCATCAGCGCGGCCACCGGGTCCTGGCTATTCGAGGGGCCACTGCCGCCGTGGTCGTGACCCTGTTCTTCGGCCTTGTGTTCCATCTCGTGATCGTCGCCTTTCCCGGTATCATGGTCGTGACGGAAACCAGCCAGCGGGTCATCATGGCTCTCGGCAGGTTCGATATGGCCGCCCCCCGCCGAGGACTCAAATTCCTCGCCCAGAAACTGCCCGTAGCGTAGCCGCAGCACTTTCTGGTCGAAACCAATCTCGTTTGACTGACTTTTAAACGCTGGCGCGGCCATGCGTTTCTTACCCGCAATCAGCTTTTCGGTGTCAATAATAATCTGCCGCTGGCTCCTGAAATACTCCGGCATGATGTTAACCGCCATTGTGGCCAGCTCCCCCTCTTCCGCGGCAGTCGTGTCTTTGTAAACCACGAAATACGTATCGGACTTCGTAAAATTAGGCTCCGGCTGGCGATTATCGAAGGCGGCCCAGTAGTAGTACAACTCATCGCCGGGGGCAAATTGCAGCGCATTCAGGTCAAGCGTTTTACTGAGCGTCGCTTCACGAAAATTGGCCGGACCGAGCGGCAACCGTATCTCCCGAAACTTAACGCTCTCGCCCGACCCCCGTGCCACGGTGGCCACGATGAACGCTTTCGAGACCAGAAAGTCGTCAGAAATTTTGGCCGAAACGGTTAGCTTCTTGGGGTCTTTCAGAAAGTGATACGTGTACAGTTCTTTAGATGCCGGATCTATTTTTGGCGCCAGATCGGGCTGGGCTTCGAGCCGGTAGAAGTCGGACTGGTACACCACCGAGTCAGGTTTATCAGTCCGTTTCCAGGACGCTTTAATGGCGTACAGGCCAGCATGGAGCAGTTTATCCTGATGCGAGAAACCACCATTCACCGTTCGAAACGGCAACTCGTTACCCCGGCTGTTTACTAACCGAACGGACAGGTCTTTGCTGTTGCTAAACTGAACCCGCCACGTCAGCAGGGAACCTGCAATGCTGACTATGTTCAGGTCACTGGTTCGGCGCGTGGATAGTCTGGTGTAGGCGGGTGGCTGAATCTGTACCGACGCCGATTTGAAAACGGGCGGGGCGGGCGGGGTTTCTGGTCCCAGTGCGGCCAGTCCGGGAGTGGTTGTTTGGGATTGTTTGGCGTTGGGCTGCTGCAGCAGCGGGTAACCAGCATACACACCCAGCGCCATCAGCAGGGCCAGGGCGTACCAGCCTGCTCCGCGCCATAACACGCCCGGTACACTAACGTGCTGAATGCGGTTGCTCAGGCGGTCGAGCTGGAGTTGTTCGGCGAGGTTGGGGTTAGGTTTGTCCAGCAGTGGCAGGCTGTATTCGGCATCGCCAATGGTCTGGTGAATGAGCTGCACGGCCCGCGGTTTTTGACGTTGGTACAGTCCCGTTAGCCCCGCCCCCATGCCCAGACCTATAATTCCCGCGCCAATGGCCCAGCCCGAAAACCCCACGAACGCAGCCACTACCAGCAACGCCGACGTAGCCAGCAACAGCGTTTTCAGCAGCGCACCGGCATAAAGTTGGTTCGTAACTGACGAGAGGGCGCGTTGGAGTTCGTTCATGCGTTTTTGGTCAGGGCCAGTCCCCGTTCAGCAATCAGTAAGATAACGAGCAACAGGGTCAATACCTGCTGCAACCCGGCCTTTTGTCTCGTTTCGGGTGTGTCTACGCGAACAAACAGGTTCTTCAGGGCCCGCTGCGACAGCAGTTGTCGGTCCGTAATCAGGCCATAATGTTGCAGAAGCTGCTCGCCGAGCCATTCGGGTAATTGGCCGTTTGCTACCCGTTCTGACGTTTGGGGTGTCAGCGTCTCGTTTGTAAACACCACGTTGTCGGTCCCCATTGCCTGCGCTACGCCCGAAACCACGTAGCGGGTCCGGCGGTTCGGTTTGGCGGGAATTTCGTCGGTAAATACTTCAGTATACACCAGGTTGGGCGCGGGCTTTTCGTCAATACGCATCAGCAAGCCGTACACGTCGCGCAGCGCATTCAGCGCAGCCCGGACGGTTTTCAGCTCTTCTTTATTTTTGTAATTCAGCAGCACCCGCAGCGTATCGGTCACGGGCCGGGGTTGCAGCCGTGATCCGGTTATGGCATCGCCCGTCAGCGTCCCTGCCTGATTGACCGCAACCTTCTTACCATCAACACCCGGCCAATAGGGTTGGGGTTGCGTTTGCAACGTATCCACAACGGTATGCAACTGAAATCGCTTCGGCACCGTAATAGCGGGCAGGTCGGCCAGCGCAGGGTCGTTGACTACGTAGAGATGCAGGTCGGTGCTATGGGCGGGTAGGTTGTCAATGGCCGTTTGCAGCGCGAGTGGGTTCAGCGGACTGGCAAGGTTAACTATGGACTCGTCGTTTTTTCGGGCTTCGGCCAGTTCGAACCGGAAGTTTTCGGTCAGGCGGGCGTTGGGCTGCACCAGATGCACCCGCTGAATGACTGGCTCGTTGTCGAACCAGTTCAGGAGCGGTTGCGCCAGCAAAACGGCCAGCAGCATCAGTACCAGACAGCGCACCAGCAGGAGCCACAGGTTGTCAAACTTCAGCCCGCGGCTCTGCTGTTGCTCCCGTTCGGCGAGCCAGCGCATGGCAGCCCAGGGCAGCGGCTTACCCCGCTTCTGGTGCCAGAAGTGGATAGCCACCGGAATGGCTACGGCAAGGGATGCCCATAAGAAAGCGGGTTCAACAAACGCCATTTCAGGTATGGGTTGTTACGCAGAGATCCGCGGAGAAAATTGAGATCCACAGAGCTTTTTTTTTAAAGGATTTCTCAGCGTACCTCCTTTATCTCCGTGTATCTCTGCGTAACAACTCTTAAAAACTCTACAACAAAAATTCCCGCAGCACCAGCGCTACCGGATCGCTCAGCCTGGCCCGGATGAGCCGTACGTGGGGCAGTCGCAGCTCCGTTTCCAGCATATTTAGATAATCCGTCATACCCTGCCGGACGTTAGCACGGATGCTGTCGGCCTGCAGCTCTACCTCGCGGCCCGTCTCCAGATCCTGAAAACGATAGAATCCACTCAGATTGAACGCAACCTCCTCATCGCCCAGCAACTGAAAAATTATAATCTCGCGACGCGGTCCGGCAATGCTCCGGATCAGGTTCAGCCATTCGGCATCGGCCTGTAAAAAGTCAGACGCCAGCATCAGCACCTCGCTTTCCTTGCGGCTGAACTCCGGAAACCGTGTATCCGCATTGGTCCAAGGCCCCGACGCCTTTACCGTTTCCAGGGTGGCGATAATCTTTTGAAGGCTTTGCCGGCCCGCCATGACCAGGGGCTGTACGGCGCCGTTTTGCAGACCGTACAGGCTGATCTGGTCGCTTTGCCGGTTGGCCAGGTAGGCCAGCGATGCCAGCATAATTTTGGCATACTGCAGCCGGGCCACCCCTGCTTCCTGGTAGTTCATCGACCCCGACAAGTCGAGCAGCAGCCGCACGTGCTGATTGCTCTCCGTCGATGACTCACGAACATAGTACTGTCCTGTCTGGGCCAGTCGTTTATAGTCGATGCGTTTAGGATCGTCGCCGGGTACGTAATGCCGAAACTGCTCGAACTCGGTACCCACACCCGTCCGGCGGCTGTGCTGAATGCCCAGCAACAACTCGTCGCTCACGAGTTTACCCGCAAGCTGGAGATTGTTGAGTTTAACGAGATCGATGGTGGTCACTTCACGGCTTTTATCAGTTCCGAAATCACCGTATCCGTTGTAATGCCTTCGGCTTCGGCTCTGAAGTTGAGGGCGATGCGGTGGCGCAACACGGGGTAGGCCAGCGTCTGAATATCGTCGGGGATGACCGAGAACCGTTCGTGCAGCACGGCGCGGGCTTTGGCGCAGAGCACCAGAGCCTGCCCCGCCCGCGGCCCCGCCCCCCACTCTACCCATTGTTTCACAAACGGCACTGGCGAGTTTGCCGAAGCGTCTGGCCGGGGGCGCGTGGCCCGCACGAGCCGGTTGATATAGGTAATAAGGTCATCGCTGATGTAAACCTGCCGGGTCAGGTGCTGGAGGTCCAGAATATCCTGATCGGAGAGTATGGTTTGCAGATCGGGGCGGTCGGTGCCGGTCGTGGTGCGGAGTACGGTCAGTTCTTCGGCTTCGGAGGGATAGCCGAGTTTGATGTACAGCAGAAACCGGTCCAGCTGCGCTTCGGGAAGCGGATACGTACCGGCCTGCTCAATGGGATTTTGGGTGGCAATGATCAGGAAGGGCCGGGGCAGCGGGTAGTCCTGACCGGCATAGGTAACGCGGTATTCCTGCATGGCCTCCAGCATGGCCGCCTGCGTTTTGGGGGGCGTCCGGTTAATCTCGTCGGCCAGCACGACATTGGCAAATATGGGCCCCTTGTTAAACTGAAAGAACTTCGTGCCGGTTTCGTGGTCTTCTTCCAGCACCTCGGTTCCCACAATGTCGCCGGGCATAAGATCAGGCGTAAACTGAATCCGCTTGAAACGCATGGCCAGCGCGTCGGCCATTGTCCGGACCATCAGGGTCTTGGCCAACCCCGGCACACCTTCGAGCAGGCAGTGTCCACCCGCCAGCAGCGCGGTCAGCACTTCGCCAATAACGACTTCCTGACCAATGATGACCTTTCCAATTTCTGCTTTCAGCAGGGGCAGCTTCGCGACGAGGGTTTTGTAATGTTGCGTTTCCAAATGTCAGGTTGTATGTCTTTTGACCCAAGTTGGTCGGGTTATCTGAACCGGTTCGCCCCGGCGTGGCAATACGCTTGGTAGAGCTGGCAATTTACCACCCAATGAGCCTAAAAGTAAGTTTTCCCTTTAAAAACGACCGCCTATTCGGTATCAGGGCAAAGCAGGTGCGGTTTGTTCGGCGGCCACGCTCCAGATTTTATTATCCAGCGTTAACACCTGCGTAAATCGAACCGTGCTGGTGTCGGGCTGAAGACGGCGGGCGGTTCCCTGGGCCATAATCACGTTGTCGGTCAGGGCAGCGGTCGTATCAAACCGGATACTCTGGGCGTCAACGGATAGTCGGCCGGCCAGATTACTACGGGCAATGGAGTCGATAGCCACCTGCGTAAGCTTTTCCTTTTTTTCTTTTTTAGGGCCAAACGCCTGCTTACCCGCGTTGGCGAGGTCCTTGAACACCGGCCAGTCCAACGCAATACCGACTACAAACAGCAGGACTAGCAAGACAGGCAAAATCAACTCTTTCCGAATGCCGCCCTCGCGCCGATTTACCGAATAGCCTTTGATGGACGACCAGTTGTTGACGATGTGGAACACGGCCGCACTCACAAATAGAACCCCGAACCAGGCATGGGTATGGTCGATGGTGTGGTTGCCCTGGCCGAGGTAAATCAGCACGCCCGTAACGGACAAAACGGCAAAAGCGGCAGAGACGCAGAGACTGACCAGATTTTTATACTTCATGACGGTTGTATAGTAGCGTTTTTTTAACAGTTATAATTACGGTCAATGGGTGGTGTTTGTCGGTTAATCCTGGCCCGTTTATTGGTTCCATCCCCCGGGATTTTGCCGCCACGCGGCCAGGGAGGTCAGGGCCTCTTCCGGTATGTAATTGAGGTGGCGGGCTTCGGTAATTAGCGCGTCGTAATGGCTCAGGCAGATTAGCGGTACATTGCGTTCCTGAAAATTCTGCTCGGCCAACGCGAAACCATAGGTAAAGATAGCCGCCATTCCCAGTACGTCGGCACCGGCCTGCCGCAGGGCATCTACCACTTTGAGTGAACTACCGCCTGTTGAGATCAGGTCTTCGATTACTACCACACGCTGCCCATCGGCCAGATGACCCTCAATTTGTTTACCCATGCCGTGTTTTTTAGGCTCAGGCCGTACGTAGCAGTACGGCAACCCCAGAACATCGGCCACGAGCGCCCCCTGCGGAATACCCGCCGTGGCTACGCCTGCGATAACCTCGGCACCGGCAAACTGCTGCCGAATGGCATCGGCCAGGGCATTTTTAATATACGAGCGCACCTCGGGATAGGCCAGCGTAACCCGGTTATCGCAATAAATGGGCGAGAGCCAGCCCGAGCTCCAGGTAAAAGGATCGTTGGGCCGGAGTTGCACTGCCTGCACGGTTAGCAGATGCCGGGCCACAGTTTGTTGAACAGTAGAATTTGTCACGATGCGTCTATTTGTAAAACTCCAAAATTAAGCAAAGACCACCTTCTTTAAGGGGATGAATAGCATTAATCCGTTTAATAAGTTTTTCTTGTTACTAAACAATTGGTTAGTAAGAGCCGGGGACATCGACCTGTATATTAGTTTCCCCAATTCTCCTCTGGTATCCTTCCTCTCACACTCGCTATGCTCGTACACGGACCACCCCTGCTTTCCGACCCTCTGTTCGATACGGTCATGCAAACAACCCTGGACGGCATAGCTATTTGTCGGGCCGTCCGTGATGAATCAAACGCAATCATTGATTTTCAGACTGTGCACTGTAACCAGCAGGCCGCCGTCCTGGCGGGGTTTACCATAGAGCAACTGATGCAGAATACCCTGCTCACGCTAGATCCTGACGCCTTGAACAGCGGCCTGTTTGCGAGTTTTCGCCGGGTGGCCGAAACGGGACTACCCACGCGTGTCACACGCTATTTTGCCGATTCCGATACCTGGGTAACGCAGTCGCTGGCCTGCCGTGACGACATCGTAATCGGGAGCTGGGCCGATATCACGCTGCAGAAACGGGCCGAACGCGACCGGCAGGAGGAAACCGAGCTTCGGGCCGCTATTCTGGACATTATCCAGTCGAGCGTTGTTATCATGACTTCCGTGCGCGACGCTGATGGGCGGGTCATCGACTTTCGCTTTACGCATCTCAACGCCAAGACAAGCCGTATTACGAATCGTCAGCCGGAGGATCTTATCGGCGAATTATACTCGACTGTCTGGCCAGAATCCCGTCACAACGGCGTACTCGACTGGCACATTCAGGTAGCTGAGTCGGGCGAGACCGCCCGACTGAATGCCGTTCCCATCAGGATCAGCACGTATGACGGTTGGTTCAACATCCGGATTCGGCCGTTCGGGCAGGGCGTTATTGCCACATTCATCGACATTACGGCCCTGAAACGGGCCGAACTGGTCAATCTGCAACAGGCCGATCTGCTGCGGTCAGTGCTCGACAGCTCGGCCAATCCAATCGTTGCCTTCACCGCCATCCGTGACCAGACCACTCAGCAGATCATTGACTTCCGGTACACAGCGCACAACGAAGCGAACCGCCGGAATATGCAGGGCATCAACGAGACGATTCTGGGCAAGACCTTGCTGGCATCCCTGCCGCACATGGTTGATATGGGCCTGTTTACCCGGTTTGTTGCTGTGGTGGAATCAGGCGAGGCCGACCGGTTTGAGCAGGAATTTACGGACGACAGCTGGGCTGGGTGGTATGAGATATCGGCCCTGAAATGGAGCGACGGTATCGTGCTGACGCTGGTAAACATCACGGCCAGCAAAACACGTCAGCAGGAACTTGAACTGGCCAACCGAAACCTGCTTTACGCCAACGAGAATCTCCAGCAATTTGCGCGGGTAGCCAGCCATGATCTACAGGAGCCGCTGCGTAAGATTGTGGCTTTCGGCGATCTGCTACAGGGGCAGTTTGCCGCTGCCCTGGGCCATGATGGCAGCGATATAATTAACCGGATGCAGTCAGCAGCCCAGCGTATGTCGGATCTGGTTCGGGGGGTAGTTGCCTACTCCCGTACCAGCACCTACCAGCAATCGCTGCAGCCCGTTGCGCTGGCCAGTATCATCAGTGATGTACAGTCTGAGTTTCAAAATAGCTTCGATCTGGTTAATCTACGGCTGGAAATCGGGGAGTTGCCTACCATTCGCTGCGACCGGCTACAAATGAAGCATCTGATAACCCACCTGTTTGCCAACGCCCTCAAATTTCGAACCGCTGACCGACCGGCTACGCTGTGTATTAGCTGCCGCACTATGGCGGGAACCGTTCACCCCGATTTACTGAATTCTGCTGGTACGTATTACGAGGTCAGCTTTACTGATAACGGCATCGGCTTTGAAGACAAGTATGCCGACCAGATTTTTCAGGTATTTCAGCGACTCCATAACCGGCAGCAATATCCTGGCGCGGGCGTCGGCCTGGCCATCTGCAAACGCATCATTGAGAATCACCACGGTGCTATTACCGCTACAGCTATCCCTGGCGAAGGAGCTACTTTCCGGGCGTACCTACCGAAATAGGCCGGGAGGGGGGCATGCCCGCTACCCCGCCTACTGAAGATTGACTTTCGCGGTATCGATGCGGTTACCGTCCATCGTAATAATAGTGAATGTGAAGGGTGGGTAACTGATTACGTCCCCTACCTGCGGAATGTCTTCCTTAGTCGCCAGAATCAGACCGCCGAGGGTGTCGTAATCGCCATTGGGCAGGCTCCACCCGTATTTTTCATTGAGGTCATCAATTTCATGACGGGCACTGAGTAACCAGGTTGTTTCGTCAATCCGGCGTTCTATCCAGTCTTCATCGATGTCGAATTCGTCCTGAATCTCACCGAAAATCTGCTCTACCATATCCTCCACGCTGGCAATTCCCGCCGTACCCCCAAACTCATCGACCACCAGAGCCAGGCTTTTGCGTTCAGACAGAAACCGGAGCAGCAGATCCTGAGCGGGCATGGTTTCGGGCACTACCAGGATAGGGGTTACAATGTCAGCAACCGTACTGGGCTTGCGGAAGAGCGTAAGCGCGTGGCAGTAGCCGATAACATCGTCAATCGTATCGCGGTAGATAACAATCTTGGAGTGTCCGCTGTCCTGAAAAGCCTGCCGCAGTACCTCAACGCTGTCTTTCACGTCGATAGCCGAAATTTCGGTGCGCGGTACCAGACAATCGCGCACCCGGACGTCACGAAACTCAATAGCGTTATTAAAGATTCGGGCATCTATATCAATCTCTTCATCGCGTTCTGTTGAGGTCTGGTTCAGTTGCTGGAGGTAGTGATTCAAGTCCGTAAGCCCGAACACAGGTCTAATTTCAGGATTTTTTTTGCGCAGTACATACCGGATAAAAAACCGCGCAATGGCTACCAGCACCCGGACAAGGGGCGCAATGGCCTGGTAAATGATCCATAGCGGCACGGCCAGGCCCTCCAGAAACCGGTCGGGATGAATCAGCGCAAGGCTCTTGGGCAGGTAGTCGGCCAGGGGCAGGAACAAGACCGTCAGTACCAGGGTCTCAATGAGAATAAGCACAAAAATGTTGTCGTAGTCGTCGGGTAGCCACGACAGCAGCAGTGGATTGAGAAACGTAACGCCCAGCACGGTATACAGCACCAGAAAAAGCGTGTTTCCCGTGAGGGTAGTCCCAACAAACAGGATAGGATTTTTCAGAAAGCCCGATACAAGCTTTTCGCCCAGCGGACCCTGCTTGCTGTGCAGTTCAAAATACAATCGGTTCACTGATACGTAAGCCATTTCGACCGCCGAGAAGAAACCGGCCAGCACCAGGGCAAGTAAAGCACCGAGAAGAAGGATAGACAATTCCAAAAGAGGTTATTGATCTGTAAAAGTACGCCGTAAACTAACGCTGTTCTGTTCAGAGAATTAATACTAACGTGCCGCCAATAATCAGACCCGCGCCAAGGGCTGCTTTCCAGGTTAGCACCTCGCCCAGAAATACCACCGACAGCAAAATAGCAATGGCCACGCTGAGTTTATCCACCGGTGCCACCTGCGAAACGGTACCGAGTTGCAGAGCCTTGAAGTAAAAAATCCACGACAGCCCGGTCGCGACGCCCGACAGCCCCAGAAATAACCAGTTTTGCCGGGTTAGATCAGGCAGCCCTCTCTGATTACCCCGCGCAAAAACCAGCCCCCAGGCCACAACGACAATAACAACCGTACGAATGGCCGTTGCCAAATCCGTATTGACACCCTTAATACCCACTTTGGCCAGCACCGCTGTCAGCGCGGCAAACAAAGCCGACAGTAAGGCATAAATCCACCACATAGCATTGCTGTTTACAGGATTAATCTCCTGACGATAGATAACAGAATTACGCCAGAATTGTCTTCTATGTTTGTGAATCAACCAGCGAATCAACGTTGTCCATGAGATCAACTCAACTCGTATCCCTGTTAAACCGCCGATTTGGCACCGTAGCCAGGCATTACCCAACCCTTACCCGCTGGATTGCCAACCGGCTGACTACTGGGCAGTTTATGGGATTACCATTAACGGTTCTGTGCGTCGGTATGGCCATTACAGCAGGCACCCTATCGGAAGTAGCTGAGAATATCGTCAAGTCAGAGATGATGGTACAGGTCGATATGGCCTTTACAGACTGGCTGTTTCGGGGACGCATCAGCCAGCTCAGCACGTTCTTTTACGGGCTGACTGCGTTTGGTTCGGCGTACGTGACTATTGGTATCGGCGTACTGGCGTCAGTTGGTTTTATGTACACCAAACGGTGGCGCAATCTATTGATTCTTTGGCTGTTGATGCTGGGCGTTGGCGCGTTTGTGCAGCTTGGTAAGCGGGAGTTTAGCCGGCCACGCCCCCCGGCCATCGCCTACTACAGCGTAACAGGCTTTTCGTTTCCAAGTGGTCACTCAGCCACGGCCATGACGCTGTACGGACTGTTAGGATACTGGTGGGCCCGGCGGCTGCGCCATACACGTCTGCGGGTTTGGGTAGGTACAGCGGCTACTGCGCTGATTTTGCTGGTTGGGTTCAGCCGCATTTACCTCGGCGTCCATTACCTGAGTGATGTGCTCGGCGGGTATTTGCTGGGTATCTGCTGGCTAATCATCGGTATCGTTCTCACCGAATGGCAGCGCACCAAACCAGACCCGGAGCATTCGCTGGCCTGATCGTTACTTTCCCCGGCGTGATTTTTTAGCGGGCTGGGCCGGTTGCTGCTCCACCGATTTCTTCCGGTCGTCAATCATTTGCTTGATCGTGGGCGAAATAGCCTTTTCGCGTTCCAGCCGTTTATTCTTTACGTACTGAAACGCCAGCAAACAGCCGAGCATAATCATCAACAGCCAGTAGCTGTCGGCAAAGGTTGTGCGCATGTATTCAGCAATCCAGATAACCAGAAAGCCCCCCGCGCCCGCCAGCAGCAACGTTTCAGTGAGTTTGAATTTCATAATCAGCTAGTCCGTACCTGCCGATACCGCTGCACAGTTGAAATCAGGAATCCGAGGGCCACAACCAGCGTACCAATCCAGAGCACGTTGATGAGGGGTTTCTCAAAGGCTTTCATGACAATGTAGTCCCGTTGCGTGCGGTTCACGGCGAAGGTGAACTTACCCGTTTGTGGGTCAATTTCATTGAGCTGAATACGGATACCCAGTTCATCACTCGTCTCGGCACGACGGCCCACCAGCCGGTCTTTAATGATGAACGTTGGCGTAAGAATCTGCTCGCCGTTTTTGCTCAACACCCGAACCTTTGCCTGCACAGCCGCATCATTGGGGCCAAGCTGCGTGCCGTCAACCTCGTTGGTACGAACCACATCGTCCAGAATAGCTACGTAGTCATTCAGGAAAAACGTGTCTTTGATAGCGACGCTGAAGTTCTCGGTCTTTTCCCACTTGCTTTCTTCGGTCGGGTCCGGCACCGAGTTAACGTAGGTATAAATGTCGCGGGTAACTTCGTGGCGGGTATCGGGTGAGGCCAGCAGGCCCATCCGTTCGTTTACCTGCGCCCTGGGGAACAGACTGAACACGCGCCCATCCGGTTCGCGGTATTCTACCTGGTAGTACGTGTTTTCAGGATAGAGACCCAGCGTGTCGCCCCGTTTGTGATAGACTTTGCCATCCTGCTCAATGTCGCGCTGAGCAATACCCCGGAAATCACCTTCAATCAGCATTACGTCTTTGCGCGGAATGAAGCCCGGCACGTCGCGGCCCTCAATAAACCGGCCCCGGTACGTAAGCTGGTACTTGCCCATCTGCTCGGGCTGGTTGAGCCACAGCAGTTTGTTCTCTTTGTTTTCCTTGTTATCATCCTTCGTGAATACGTCCTGCTGCGAAATCAGCAGTCCGCTATCGTTCAGCGAAATAACTTTTGAGAAGCCCGACGAGTACAGGATACCAATGAGCATCATGGCCATGCCCATGTGTGCAATGGCTCCCCCAGACAGTTTGTAATTGCCCCGGATAATACCAAACAGCACCGTGCCGTTGGTCATCAGCGCAAATACCGCAGCCACCAGCAATACCATATAAGCCGGGTTTTTAATTGACCCGAAGGCAATCAGCCCGGCGCTGATGAGCAGCGTCAGAATAGCCGGGGTGATAAGGGCCTCCCACTTCTTCTCTTCAATCTTACGCCACCACAGATACTGCCCTATACCCGTAATGAGGGCGATCACGGCGAAGAACCAGATTTGAAACTTGTTGTAGTGCGCAATCTGATCGACCGGCAGGGCCATATTGGAGACCTTGCCGAACAGTTCCGCCACTTTATTGTATACCGGAATCGACGTGGTGGCAATGACCTGAAACGCCGACAGACACAGCACCACCGCGCCCATGAACAGCCAGAACTCCTTGGTGTACACCGACGTCTCTTTCTCGTCGCTCGGAATGTGTTTCCACTTCACCAACGCCAGCACCACGGCCAGCACCACAAACGCCAGCAGATACACCAGCAACTGCCCTGACAAACCGAGGTCGGTAAACGAGTGCACGGATGCATTGCCGAGAATGCCGCTACGCGTCAGAAAGGTAGAGTACAGAATGAGCAGAAAGGTACTGATGCTCAAAATGATGGCCGTTTTCAAACCCGTTGACGAGCGTCTGGCAATCAGCATGGCGTGTACTGACGCCACCATCACGAGCCACGGTACGTACACCGCGTTCTCGACGGGGTCCCAGTTCCAGTAGCCGCCGAAATTCAGCGTTTCGTAGGCCCAGTAGCCACCCATTATAATGCCGATGCCCAGCACCCCCGCACCAAGGAGCGTCCAGGGTTGCGCAGGCCGAATCCAGGCCATCGGTTCGTTACGCCACAGACCGGCAATGCAGTAGGCAAACGGAATCAGCGTAAAGGCAAAGCCCAGGAACAAAGTCGGCGGGTGAATAACCATCCAGTAGTTCTGGAGCAGCGGGTTCAGGCCGTTTCCATCTTTGGGTACGAAGGCCGGATTCATAGTGAAAATCGGCGCGTCGGGCATGGCTTCGGTCAGCAGCAGAAAGGGCGACGAACCGAGTTTGAACGCATCGCCAAAAACAACCCCCAGAATCATGGAGGCCAGAAACACCTGCACGAAGGCGAAAATGGCCATGACCGGAGCCTCCCATTTCCTGCCACTCGTCTGAATCAGGATGCCGCCCAGCACGGCGTTCCAGAACAGCCAGAGCAGAAACGAGCCTTCCTGACCTTCCCAGAAGCACGAAATCACGTACTGCAGCGGCAACGCCCGCGACGAGTGACTCCAGGCGTAATGGTACTCAAAATAATGGTTGTAGATAATCCAGTACAAACAAACGCCCACGCCTACCACAGCCGCGCCGTGCAGATAAAATGCCCAGCGGGCCAGCGTCCGCCAGTCATCTTTCTGCGGTTGTTCGGGCACTGAAGCGGCTTTCGATGGTGACTTTCGCTTGGCCACTTTACCGTTGAAAGAAACGGCCTCCCCGGCGTAGGCCAGCTGCGGTTCTTCAATCGGCTCGGTGTTCGCTACCCGCTTACCGAGGGCTGATATAAAATACGCCACCGTTGCCACCAACGCCGTTACGAACGACAGAATAACGAAAAAGTGGCCGAGTTGTCCGACTGTTGTATGAATCATTGAGCAATAAGTCTATCGTATTCTGAGTAACGGAATAATTACTCAGGCTATTTGGCATTCCGGTCAGCGCGACAAAAGGCCATTTATAAGCTTGCCGTTTTCGCTTCGTATTCGGTGGTTTCCAACTTACCGTTCTCGTACTTGGAGGGGCATTTGAGAAGAATCTTGCTGCACTGGAAATGGTCACCTTTCATGGCGCCAATCACCACGATCTGCTCGGCCGAGCCAAAATCCTGCGGCTTGGGGCTGTTGTAGATGACTTTCTCGGCAGTGTTCTTATTATCGATGAGTGTAAACTCGAAATGGTTGGGGTCAATGGCCGGGTCGTAGAAAACGTCCGTCACTTTTCCCTGCGCGTCTTTCTTAACCGTACCCACCACGTGGACCTGACCGTCGTTGCCGTTTTTGGCCAGCTCCTGCGCCGTACTGAAATTGGTATAGACACTGGCATCGCCCGCCGTGGAGGCAATGATGCCAATGGCAATGGCGATTACGATGATGCCGATGATGTGCGTGACTTTCATAATGTATCAGTTAGTTAATCCGCCGACCGTGCCGGTGCGCTGTTTTTCTTTTACTTCCTTCTCAAGTTTGCCAATCTGCCGGTCTAGTCGGATGAGGTACACAATAATTCCGGCGAAAATAGCCGCAATGACCGCCACCACAACCCATATCTTACCATCGGCCCGCATTTGATCGGCCATCTCAATACCATTGGCCACGGGCTGTTGCGCCATGAGGTTTTGACTGAACAGCAGCAAGGCGGCTAATGGATATCTGGCTAACGAAAACAACGGCATGGCATTGAGAGACTACATGAAAATAACGCAAAACTACGCCAAATCATTCGATGGAACACGATTGACCTTAGTCTTCCAGCACGGCCCGCATCCGGCGCATCCTGATGCGCAGTTCGGTAATCCAGACGCCCAGCAGCGTCATCCCGATAATGGCCGGGTAAAACACCATGCGCAAATTGTTGTCCATGTCGTACTTCCCGAAAGCCGGGTTGCCGCCGTTGCCGGGGTGTAGTGAATCGGTCAGGCGCGGGATGATGAAAATAAGCGGGATAAACACCGCAAAGGCAAAGATGTTATACACCGCCGAAATACGCCCCCGGCGCTGTTCATCATCAAATGAACCACGCAGAATTAAGTAAGCGAAGTACATCAGCATACCCACGGCCACGCTATTGAGTTTAGGATCATTGGGCCAGGGTTCGCCCCAGGTGAAGTTGGCCCAGATGGAGCCGGTCAAACAACCCAGCAAGCCAAACAAAATGGCTGTGTTAGCAAACTCCACCGCCACCGTGTCATCGTCGGGTTTGCCCCCGCGCAGGTACCGGACCGAATACACCGCCGACGTCAGCAACAGCGTAATCATACCGAACCAGAGGGGTACGTGGAAGAGCACGTTTCGAATACTCTCGTTGAGAATTGGCTGCCGGGGCACCGGTCCCAGCAAGCCCCAGACAAGGACGTAGGTCATAATTGCCACCGCCAGCACTTTCCACCAGATTTTCTTCATATAGGTAGCCCGGACGTCCACGTCCGGCAGTAAACAAGTCTTATGCCTTCTGGCTACCGGACGTGGACGTCCGGGCTACTAACTCCGCCACAAAAATGGAAACAGTATCCACGACAACGTCAGGACGATCATGTCGATGGCCAGAATTGTCCCCACCTCGCCCCAACTAACACTCCGGTCCAGCCCGTCCATGGCGTTTTTCGACACTTTCAACAACAACAGCAACAGCGGCAGTACAATCGGAAAACTCAGAACTGCCATCAACGTAGCCGGATTTTCAGCCTTGCTGGCAATACCCGCCACCAGCGTGAGCGAAGCAGCAAAGCCAACGGCCCCCAGCGCCAGTGTCAGCAGGTACAGCGGCACATCGGCCACCGGGTTTCCCAACACAATACTGTAGGTACCATAGCCTAACAGAGCCAGCACCCCCATCAGTGCCGTGTTGTAGCCAATTTTTGCCAGAATAATCTGCTCCGGACTAGCCAGCGTATAGTAGTACAGCTGCCGCCCGGCCCGCTCCTGCACAAAACTCTTGGCAATGGCATTAATGGCCGTAAACAGCAGAATAATCCAGAACAGCGTATTCCACACAATAGGTGTAAGCTGACCGCGCCGGGCGTTGAAGCTCAGGTAACAGACGAATACGGCTCCCACGATGTAAAGCAGCATACCGTTCAGCGCATACCGCTGCCGCCATTCCAGCAGGAATTCTTTCCGAACCAACGCGCTCAACTGTCGTACCGATGCTGTCATGCCGCAAATTTACGATGCGACTGGCATTGCGTGACAGACATACCCAGACATTAGGTCAAACAAAGACCTGATTCTTTTCCGGTCTATTTATGAGCTGCGATATTGCTTTGTGAAACTTTCAGTCGTAATCTTGCATTAATTAAACTGAATCTAAATAAAGATTGTCGCGTCAAACCGGCATCCAGAGCCATGAGCAAGCGCAGCGTAGCAGACCTAAAGCCCGGCGAAAAAGCGATCATCCAGTCGTTTAACGATAAATTGATGTCGCTTAAACTGCTTGAAATGGGCTGTCTGCCCGGGGCCGAAATCTGTATGCACTGCAAGGCTCCGCTTGGTGATCCTATCTGTCTGAACGTGTCGGGCTACTGCCTGTCCATGCGCCGTTCCGAAGCAGCTTCTATTTTAATCGAGAATTAACGGGTCTTTCTGGTCCGGCTTTTCAGTTGCTCCATCTGTCGGTCCTGACTGAGAACGGCAAACGGAGACTGCCAACTGCCTTGAGTTCCCTCACCATCGCCCTCGTCGGCAACCCCAATGCCGGCAAATCATCGCTCTTCAACCAACTGACGGGTCTGCGCCAGAAGACGGGCAATTTCCCCGGCGTCACTGTCGATAAGAAATTTGGCACCTGGCCCATTGACGTTCAGACCACCGCTACGGTCATTGACCTGCCCGGCGTCTATTCCATCTACCCTAAATCACTCGACGAGCAGCTCGTTACCGATATTCTGGCCAACCCGGCCCACCCCGACTACCCTGACGTAGCGGTTGTGGTCCTGGATGCGGCTAACCTGCACCGTAATCTGCTGCTCTTTACGCAGATTGCCGATCTGGGCGTACCTACCGTGCTGGCCCTGAACATGCTCGACGTGGCTCGCAGCCAGCAGAAAGATATTAATGGCGTTCGACTGGCCATGCGGCTCGGTGTACCGGTTATCCGCATCAATGCCCGGACCGGCGAAGGTATCGATCAACTCAAAAAAGCCGTCTTGGGACAAAGGGAATCCCCTACCCTGCCCGGCAAACTTTTCTTTGATCCCGCCGATGAAATCTCCGCGCTCATTGCCGAAACCAGAGAGAAGTATGGTCTAAAGAACAATTATCTGGCCCTGCAATACCTTATCCAGCACAATGGTTTCACGTTCCTGAGCCGCCCGCAACAGCTTGGTCTGGACGAGTTAATTGAACAGCACCAGTTTGGCGAAACAGAATTTCAGGCCAGCGAGACCATTACGCGCTACAAACGCATTGCTGCCGTTGTGGCCGAAGCCGTTACCGATAAGCAGCCCGTAGGTCAGCTAACCTGGACTCAGAAAGTAGACCAGATACTACTGCATCCGGTCTGGGGTTATGCCATTTTCACCTTTGTTCTGCTCTTGATTTTTCAGTTGATTTTTGCCTGGGCGCAGCCGTTCATGGACGCCATAGACGCGGGCGTGGCCTGGATCAGCGGAGGGCTGAAGACCAATCTGCCGCCCGGGCCGCTTACTGATTTACTTACCGACGGAATTCTGGCGGGCATTGGAGGCATTCTGGTCTTCGTACCCCAAATCGCTTTCCTCTTTCTGCTGATTGCACTGCTCGAAGAATCGGGCTATATGTCACGGGTGATGGTCATTATGGACCGCATTATGCGTGGTTTTGGCCTGAACGGGCGGAGCGTGGTGCCGCTCATTTCGGGCGTAGCCTGCGCGGTGCCGGCCATTATGGCCACCCGCAGCATTGGCACCCGGCGCGACCGGCTCATTACGATTCTGGTTACCCCCCTGATGAGTTGCGCGGCCCGGTTACCTATTTATACCATCCTGATTGCTTTGGTTGTTCCCAATCAGCGGATTCTGGGTCTGTTTAACCTACAGGGGCTGGCCCTCATGTTTTTGTATCTGCTGGGTCTGGCGAGTGCATTGCTGGCGGCCTGGGTGCTGAAACTGGTGCTGAAAACCAAAGAGCGCGGTTATTTCATTATGGAACTGCCCACGTTTAAACTTCCCCGCTGGAATCACGTGGCTCTGTCGGTCTGGGAGAGTGTGCGGGCATTTGTCTGGGAAGCAGGGCGGGTTATTCTGGCCATTTCCATTGTGCTGTGGGTGCTGGCCAGCTACGGTCCCGGCGATTCACTGGAGCGGGCCGAGAGCCGGGTGCGGCAGGAAAACCCGGCTCTTACCGATGGCGATTTACAGAACAGAATTGCCTCGGAACGGCTCGAAGCTTCCTACGCCGGGCGGTTTGGCCACTTCATCGAACCCGCCATCCGCCCCCTCGGCTATGACTGGAAAATTGGTATTGCGCTGCTCAGCTCATTTGCGGCCCGTGAGGTATTCGTGGGCACAATGGCCACTATTTACAGCATCGGCGACGCAGGAGACGATGAAGGCGTAACCGTACGGGATCGGCTTCGGCAGGAACGCAACCCCCGCACCGGCGGGCCGATGTACACGCCTGCCCTGGCCTGGTCGCTGCTGGTGTTTTATGTGTTCGCCATGATGTGCATGAGCACCATTGCGGCTACGCAGCGTGAGACAAAATCCTGGAAATGGCCCGCAGTACAACTGGCTTACATGATGATTCTGGCTTACGTATCGGCCTTTGCCACCTACCAGCTAATGTCCTTATAGTGTTGAATCGTCAGACCATAAAAATCCCCGCCGAGTCAGACTCGGCGGGGATTTTTATGGTCTGACGAACAGGCATTACCAAAGTAATCCTTTCGATACCAGCGGGTAAATGAAATGATAGACAATATAGGAAAGCAATACTACGGTCAGGCCGCCGAGAACGGTTGTCTGATCAATAGATACTCTTGACTTCCGGGTTGGGCGGCTTACGCGCCACTCACGGTGTGTGGTTGGTTTCATGGCATTTGCGTTGGTATGTAGCTGAACTACCAATGCAAATTTGCGGCCACTTACCTGTTCATACCAGCGTAAAAACCCGTAATCTGTTCTGTAGGTGCAAGTACCTGATTTTGAACAGCCACACAAACCTGTATTAATTAAACAATGGTAGACGACCTACAGGGGAGATAAAGCTACCGGCAGAGCCCTGTAGTGATAATTCTACACTTTGGTCTCGGCTCTTCACGCCCAGCGCAGAGCCTCAATCACATCGGATGCCGTCATGCCAACCTGCCCATGCCGTTCAGCTACGCGATCACCAGCCAGCCCGTGCGCATAAACGCCCAGGACAGCCGCTTCAACAGGATCATACCCCTGCGCCATCAGAGCGGTTAAAACGCCCGTCAGGACGTCTCCGGTGCCGCCGGTACTCAATCCGGGGTTACCGGTGGCGTTGAAATGGACCTCCCCATCGGGCGTTGCAATGGCCGTGTGGGCCCCCTTCAATACCACTGTCACGCCGTGTGTTTTGGCGAACTCGCGCAGCAGGGTCAGTTTTTCATAGTCATTTTCCCAGGGTTGCGTGAGTCGTTCAAACTCTTTTGGATGGGGCGTCAGGATACTGTTGGGCGGAATCTGCGCGTATAGTTCCCGGTTTTCGGACAGCAGATTCAACGCGTCGGCATCAATAACCATTGGGTTTTTCATCGTTGGCAACAGCTCCCGCAGCATCGTCAGCGTATCGTTGGCCTTACCAATACCGGGGCCAATGCCAACGGTAGTATAATCGGCCGGGGCAAGACCGTCGATAGCGGATTTGCCGGATAGAACGCGCTCATCCTGGTCGGGTACACACATGGCTTCGGGTACGGCAGCTTGCAGAATAGTATAGCCACAGCCCGGCGTTTGCACCGTTAGCAACCCCACGCCCGACCGCAGGCAGGCCCGCGTACACAGCACAGCCGCGCCAATTTTGCCGTAGCTGCCCACCAGCAGCAGCGCGTGGCCAAACGTTCCTTTGTTGGCATACTGACTGCGTCGGCGGAGCAACAACCGCGCTTCGTGCGGCTGGGTGAGGTAATAGGGTGTGCTGGCCTTATCGATGAAACGTTTATTAAGCTGTACGTCAACCAAATGCCACTCCCCCACAAACCGCCCGTTTTTTGGCAGCAGAAACGCGAGCTTCGGCAGCTGAAAGGCCACCGTGTAATCCGGCTCAATAATACTATCGTTAGCGCCGTTGGGCTGATCTACGTACAAACCGCTCGCTATATCGACCGAGACAACCGTGGCCGGAGCGCGGTTAATGGCTTCAATAGCGGCCCTGACAATACCATCCGCCGGGCGCGATAACCCTGATCCAAGAATGGCGTCAATCACCACTTCATTGTGACGAATCGTTGGTATATCGTGCGATAATTCAACATACCGGATCTCTTCAGTCAGAAGTTTGAGCCGCCGGTGGTTGTGCATAAAATCGTCCGATTCGCGGGGGGCGTATCGAACTACGTAAATTTCGACCGGGTACTCCCGCTCCAGCAGCAACCGGGCAATGGCCAAACCGTCGCCCCCGTTGTTGCCCAGGCCGCAAAAGATTTTGGTTTGTTTTTTCTGATCGAACCGATCTACGTACCAGTCTACAAAAGCGAGGGCGGCCCGCTCCATGAGGTTTATAGGCGCGATAGGTTCATGCTGAATAGTTGCCTGGTCAAGGGCACGGATCTGGTTTACGTCGAGAATTTTCATCGAATGGGTTAAGCGGGTAGCTGGCTAATTTTACAAAAGTATTTTCTGTGGGCTAAAAATTGCTATCTTTGCGGCTCATTTCGCAGATAGTTAGGCGATTTATATACGGTCATGAGCGAGTTAATCAAATTAGTGGAGGCAGACAATGCGCAGCGTCGCACCGAGTTGCCCACGTTCCGGGCGGGTGATACGGTAAACGTACACGTAAAAATCCGCGAAGGAAATAAGGAACGCATTCAGATTTTTACCGGCACGGTTATCCAGCGTCGCAACCCGAACAGCGGTGGCGAGACGTTCACCGTCCGCAAAATCTCCAACGGTATTGGCGTAGAGCGGATTTTTCCGTTGTTGTCGCCCAACGTTGACAAAATTGACGTAGTTCGTTTGGGTAAGGTACGCCGGGCACGGTTGTTCTACCTGCGTGGCCGTCAGGGTAAGGCGGCTCGTGTAAAAGAGCGCAAAGCCAAGCCTGTAGTGGCAGCAGCAGCCTAAGCGCTCTGTGCTCATCAGTCATTAAAAGCTGCCCGTTGGGTGGCTTTTTTAGTTTTACGGCTTTATTTTTCCATCATGACCATCAGCTTCTCAAAATACCAGGGTACCGGCAACGATTTTGTCCTGATCGACGACCGCGCCGAAACCTTTCCCGCCCCCAATCAGGCTCTCATTGCGCATCTCTGCCACCGCCGGTTCGGCATTGGAGCTGATGGGCTGATTCTTCTCCAGAACAATACGGACGAGTTTATGCCCGGCCCAGACTCGCCCCGGTTTGATTTTCGGATGGTGTATTTCAATGCTGACGGAGCCGAGGGCAGCATGTGCGGCAACGGTGGGCGGTGCCTTGTCCGGTTTGCGCATGACCTGGGCCTGTTCGAGTCCAAAGCACGCTTCTTGGCTGTGGATGGCGAGCACCTGGCCGAGGTTCGGGGCAATGATATCCACCTTAAAATGGGAGACGTGCCGGACATTGAAGATCGCGGGGGGCTGACGTTTCTGCACACAGGCTCGCCCCACGTTGTTCGGTTCATAGAAAACCTGGACACGTTCGATGTAGTAAACGAGGGGCGTCGGATTCGGCACGACGAAGCGTTTCAGCCGGGTGGCACCAACGTTAATTATGCCGAGCTGATTGATGCCCATACGCTGTTTGTCAGAACCTTTGAACGGGGCGTTGAAGACGAAACCTTCTCCTGCGGAACGGGCGTCACGGCGGTGGCACTGGCAGCGCACCGGCAGCACAATGTCTCTTCTCCCGTGCCGGTTCAGACCATTGGCGGCAACCTGCGCGTGTCGTTCAACGCCCTGCCGGGCAGCGGGTTCGATAATGTATATCTGATTGGTCCGGCGCAGCACGTGTTTGACGGCACGATAACCGTTTAAGGGCAAACGGCGTTTTAGACAGTACCAAGCAACACCCCACGTCGATTTGCCCAATGATCACCTATAAAAACAACAGTTGGCTCTCCTCTATTTATCTGTTCAATACCGGCCCAACCTCCCGCGCACTAGGCAAACGGGTCGCGTTATTTGCCCTCTACGTAACGATTGTTACGGTTGGCGAACTGCACTTTTATGATATACCCCTGAAAGATACGCCATCGTCATTCCTGGCGGCCATGGGCATCCTGCTGAGTTTGCTGCTGCTTTTCCGGACCAACACGGCGTATGACCGTTTCTATGAGGGCCGAAGAGCGTGGGGCGTACTCATTAACAACACCCGGAATCTGGCTATTTATCTCGACGCCGTTCTGCCCGCAACAGACAAGGATAACCGGCAATTCTTTGCCCAAAGTATTGCCAATTTCTCTTTCGCTACCCGCAATCACCTACGCGACGTGCAAACACTGGACGATATTGAAGATATGGCGCCGGGTCTCCGACATGGCCTGGAGCGGTTTGACCACAAGCCCGCCGGGATTGCCAGTCAAATTCGTGTTCGCATCGAAGAACTGCACCGCAGCGGGCTGCTGGACACGTCCCAGCACATCAACGTGAATGGGTACGTAACCACACTTATGGATGTATGTGGCATCTGTGAGCGCATTAAAAGTACGCCTATCCCCTTTTCGTACCAGCTGTTCATTCGGCTGTTCATCATGCTTTATATTACCGTTTTGCCGTTTACGGTCGTTGACGCTTACGGGTACCTGACCATTCCGGCGGTGGTGCTGGCGTCGTATGTTCTGGTGGGTGTAGAGTTGATCGGCGAAGAAATTGAAGAGCCGTTTGGGAGGGAGCGCAACGATCTGCCGCTGAGCCAGCTCTCACAGCTCATTCGGGTTAATGCGCACAACATTTTGCAGATCTCCCTGTCAGAGGAAGAAAAGCAGGCCGCCAGGCCAGCCTTTGGCGTGGTCAGCTAATCGGGGTTGTCAATAATACCGCCGTGCAGATGGTAGAGGATTTTGTGCTTCAAATCGGGCTGACGCAGCAGGTCCTTGGCCGCTACCCGGCTCCTGACGCCGTTGGTGCAAATCACAATAATCGGGTTATAGGGCAGCAATTCTGCTTTCCGGGCGCGGATGTCGGGCAGGGGCAGGTTCAGACCGCCGAGGTTAAACTCGTCAAACTCCCACGCATCGCGCACATCAACCACTACCGCGCCGGGCAGCTGCCGGAGGGTGTCAAGGTCGGCGAGAGAAATGTCGGTGTAGGCGTTTGTAGTCATACCCTTTCTGAACAGGAAAGTGCTGGAGCCTGTTCGCAGTGGGCAGCGGGAGCTTGTGAATTCTGTCAATCTGTCAGCTACGACCGCACTGGAACAGGATTTGACGTTCAGTCAGAAATGTTTCACCAAAACCTTACGAAAGTCAACGATGACCACTGAAACACCACCGATGGAGAAGGGACAGATTTCCATTCATACCGAGAATATCTTTCCCATCATCAAGAAATTTCTGTATTCCGACCACGAGATATTCCTGCGCGAACTGGTTTCCAATGCTGTTGACGCCACGCAGAAACTAAAGCAGCTATCGTCATTCGGCGAGTTTACCGGCGAGCTGGGCGATTTACAGGTAACCGTTTCGCTCGATGAGGAAGCCAAGACAATTACCATTTCGGACAATGGCATTGGCATGACCGCCGATGAAATCAAGAAGTACATAAACCAGATTGCGTTCTCCGGCGCGTCGGACTTCCTGGAAAAATACAAAGATAAAACCGACGACAAAGGACAGATCATCGGTCACTTTGGCTTGGGCTTTTACTCGGCCTTCATGGTGGCCGAACGAGTCGACATCGTCACAAAATCGTTCCGCGAAGGCGGTGAGGGGTCCGACCATTCGGCCGTGCGCTGGGAGTGCGACGGGTCTACGGAGTTTTCCATTGCGCCCGCCGAACGGGCCGAACGTGGTTCCGACGTGATTCTGCACATCGCATCTGATTCCGAAGAGTTTCTGAGCAAAGACCGGCTGCGGGGTATTCTCGACAAGTACGCCCGGTTCCTGCCCGTGCCCATCTGGTTTGACGGGCAGCAGATCAACAATACCGCCCCCATCTGGATCAAATCGCCGTCGGACCTGACCGATGAGGACTACAAAAACTTCTACCGCGAGTTGTACCCGATGAGCGAGGAGCCGCTGTTCTGGATTCACCTCAACGTCGATTATCCGTTCAACCTGACCGGGATTCTGTATTTTCCCCGTGTCAAGAACGAACTGCGGTTTCAGCGCGAAAAAATCCAGTTGTATAGTCGGCAGGTGTTCATTACCGACGAGGTGAAAGACGTAGTGCCGGACTTCCTGATGATGCTGCACGGCGTGATCGACTCGCCCGATATTCCGCTCAACGTATCGCGCAGTTTCCTACAGGCCGACAGCAACGTTAAGAAAATCAACGGCTACATTACCCGTAAAGTGGCCGACAAACTGGCCGAACTCTTCAACGCTGACCGCAAGGCATTCGAGGAGAAGTTTGACGACATCGGGCTCTTTATTAAATACGGTATCCTGAGCGACGAGAAGTTCTGGGAGAAAGCCAAAAATTTCGTTCTGCTCAAGAATACGCAGGGAGAATACGCTACCCTGGACGAGTACCGCGAGAAAGTGCAGGCCAACCAGACCGATAAGAACGACACGCTGGTGATGCTTTACACCACCGATCCCAAACAGCAGGACGCCTACATAGCCTCAGTTACCCGGCGCGGCTACGATGTCTTGCTGATGGACAACGTCATTGACTCACACTTCATCAACGCGCTGGAGCAGAAGCTTGAAAAGACGCACTTCGTGCGCGTCGATGCTGATACGCTCGACAAGCTCATTGACAAGGGACTGAATAACGAAAGCGTCCTGTCCGAAGCCGATCAGACTAAAGTGAAAGAATTGTTTGATCAGGTTCTGGACAACAAGACCCTGACCGTGAGCGTACAAGCGCAGCCAACCGACGAACTACCTGTTACCATTACGCTGCCGGAGTTTATGCGCCGGATGAAGGACATGTCGGCCATGTCGGGTGAGCAGAGCTTTTACGGCAACTTCCCGATGGGCTACAACGTGGTGGTGAACGCCAACCACCCGCTCACCGCCAAGTTGCTCGCCGAGACTGATGAAGCCACGCAGAAAGCCCTGGTTAAGCAACTCTACGACCTTGCCCTGCTGTCGCAAAACATGCTGACAGGCAGTCAGCTGACGGCGTTTGTACAGCGGTCCGTGGCGCAGCTGTAAGCGGCACGAAAGTTAACCATACGATCTACAGAATGCCCGGTCAAATTGGTTTGACCGGGCATTCTGTTTTGCTGGCCGGCCCCGACGCTGACTCGGCATTGGTATTCATAGGCTGAGTTGGGCTATTTGTTGGGTGGTCTCCGTTACGCGGAAATCATGGGCCATTCGTCGACCAATGACCCATACAATCCGATCGGCAGACAGTAAAACGGCGGTTTGCTCACGCTCGGTCCGGGTCAGTTTCAGCTCGTTGAGCAGGTCACTCACGAGTTTGGTACCGCGCATACCTAAGGGATGGAAGCGGTCGCCGGTTTGCCACGGGCGAATAGTCAGCGGGAATGCGAGTCGATCCGCGTCAAAACAGGCGATGGCAGGGTCAGTGGGGAATTGGAAGTCAGGGGGGCGGCTGAAACGGTCAACCCGTAGCGGTCCTACGATGGATTCATCGGGCCAGTTAGCCAGTACAATTTCGCGGGTGGTCGGTACGGGTAACAATTCCAACAGTAAGCCAGTTTGCGTGACCCCGTTCCTTACGCGCCGGTCGTGAGTAATCCGGTAGGTGGGCGATGTAAACACCTGACCTGTTTCGCGGTCCAGTACGGCCAGCATGGCCTCGGTCTGAGCGGGTAAAAACCCATACGGTTTCAGCCACTCGGTCAGGTAAAACGCCGGTTCGGGCAGCTCGGTTAACGCGCGGGCAGGCAGAAATATGAGTGGACCGTCGGGCTGAATCAGGTGCAGCCACGCGCGGTCAAGTTCGCGTTTGACAATACGCTCGGCAGCCTGTAGTTTCAACAGGGTCCGGGGCAGCGTTTCGCGGAGTAGATTCGGATTTAGCCCCGTAAGCACCGGTACTACGTGATGGCGAATGGCATTGCGGGCGTATTTATCCTCGGCGTTGGAGCTGTCTTCACGGTACGTCAGTCCGTGCTGTTGAGCATAGTCGGTAAGGTCGTCGCGGAGGGCAAACAGCAAGGGGCGGATTACGTCGCCCTGCCGGAAGGCCATCCCGCGTAATCCGGCCAGTCCGGTACCGCGCGTCAGATTCAATAGCACCGTTTCCAGCACGTCGTTCTGATGATGCGCCGTTGCGACCACTCCATAACCAAATTTGCGCAGTAAGTCGGCAAACCACGCATAGCGCAGTTCCCGGGCGGCCATCTGAATGGAGATACCCCGTTCAGCGGCTACGGCAGCGGTAGGAACCCGTGTCAGATGAAACGGAACCGCGTACTGTTCAGCCCTGTTTTGAACAAAAACAGCATCGGCATCGGATTCGCGGTCGCGTAAACCAAAGTTCACGTGGGCCACGGCGAACGGCAGACCGGCGCGGTTAAATAAATCGGCCATAACAACCGAATCCAGTCCTCCACTGACGGCCAGGAGCGTTGGTCGGGTGGTATCCACCAGCCGGTTATCGTTAATAAATGCTAAAAAACGCTGTTCCAACATCCGTCCTGGTCTCGTTACCGTAATTTTGACGTTATGATTTTGATGCGTACCCGATATTTATTCTTCGTTCTGATCGCCTTGCTTGTCTGTACCATTCCTCAGGTACAGGCGCAGATGGGCGGTGCCGCCGAAAAAGTTGAGCTGCTGCCCGGTGCCGACAGTCTGGTGGGTGTCAACGTGCCGGGTCAGGTAGTACGCAAGATATACAACAACGTAAGGTTCCGCCAAAAAGGCGTGCTGATGTATTGCGACCTCGCCATTCAGAACGTAACAACCAACCTGATCGAAGCCTACGGCAACGTCCGGCTGATTCAGGGCGATACCATCAGCGTGCGGGGCGATACTATGTTCTACTACGGTAATACCCGTCAGGCCAACCTGCGCGGCCGCGTGGTCATGCGTGACCGTAAGATGACGCTTACCACCGCCGTACTTGACTACGATATGCTGTCGGGCATTGCGCACTACCCCACGCCGGGCCGCATTGTTGACAAAGAAACCGTGCTGACCAGTCTGGAAGGCTATTACGATACCCGCACCAAGCAGTTCACGTTTCAGCGCGACGTAAAACTGGTGAATAGTAAAGGTACACTCACTGCCGATTTGTTGCTGTACAACTCGCGCACCCGCATCGCTACGTTTCAGGGACCCACCCGCATTACCAACAAAGACGGGGTGCTGACAGCCGTCGCGGGCCAATACAATACCAGCACGGGTATCTCAAACTTCCAGCAGCGGGCCACCGTCGATACGCCCAAATACCGAATCACCGGCGATTCGCTGTATTTCGACAACGTGGCCAAACTGGGTATTGCCAATGGCAACGTGATTATGGTGGCCAAAGACCGGAAAGCCGTCATCACCGGTGACCACGTCCGCTATAATGGTAAAGCGGGTGTATCGCGCGTAACGGGTCATTCAGTGGCGCGGAGCCTGGCCAGCGAAGCCACCAACGATACGCTTTACCTGCGGGCCGATACCCTGTTCTCGTACGACGACACGCTGAACAATACGCGCCGGCTGGTAGCGCAGAAAAATGCCATGATTTTCAAATCAGATATGCAGAGCAAATGCGACTCCCTTATCTACGACTCCGCCGATTCAACGATCTATTTTTATAAGAAGCCCATTGTCTGGAGTCAGAATAAATACCAGATGGAAGCCGATACGATTCGGGCATTGATGAAAGACAATCGCATCAATACGCTGTTTCTGAAAACAAAGTCATTCGTGGTCTCGGTGGATACCCTCAAGAACTTCAACCAGATAAAAGGACGGGTTATCACGGCCTATTTCAAGACCCGAATCATACCCGCCGTAACCGACACGGCACAATCGGCCCGCAGGCAACCGGCGTCGGCCAGTAAGTTTGCCAAGACCGTAGCCAACCGAACCGGCGAACCAATTACTGCAACGAAACCACCGGCGCAGCGCGTACTGTCAAAAACCACGCCAGTTGTGTCAGCCACGGCTCCGGCGCGGGAACAGACATCAATTGACCGGGTAATTGTGGAAGGCAATGGACAAACGTTGTACTACGCCGTCGATGAAAAAAACCAGGTGATTGGTCTCAATCACGTTGAGTGCAGCCGTATGAACATTGAGTTTGCTGAAAATAAGCTGGGTCAGATTCGTTTCTACGGTCAGCCCGACGCCAAACTTATTCCGCCGAAAGAGATTACTGCCGATGATAAGGAACTGGCCGGATTTAGGTGGCGCGAAGCTGAAAAACCAACTAAGGCACAAGTTTTGTGGCAGGAATCAGTAGTAGGCGAGCAACCGGTGGCTAAAAAACCGCTGAAAACCAGTTCGTCAGTTAAACCTTTGCCTAAAAAAGGGGTTCAAAGAGGTATAAAATGAGATTTTAACAATTTTTTAAGGGTGCGTCCGTTGCTAATGAATTTTTCTGGTCCTACGTTTGTGGGTCACACTGTGGTAACTGAATTGGATTTCGATGAAACAAACTATACGTATTGGTATATTGTCGGGCTTGCTGATGGCAACAATCCCCCTCTGGGCGCAGGTCGCTCCGCGGGATTCGGATGCCAGAAGAGGAAGTCGGCTTGAAATCGGCCGTACACCGACTGACTCTAAGGTGGTCACTAAACCTGTGCTCTCGCGCCGGTTTTCGCCCGTGTTGGTTCCGGCAGAGAGCAGCCTCGACCGGTCTGTGAATTATCAAAAAAATACCCCGATCAACGCGCATTATCGGTCGTTGTTGCTGGGTAAGCAGGCTGACAAGTCGCCGGTGGCCCGTCCGGCTTCGGCCGAGTCTACACCGGCGCTTGCTGCCGATGGTCGGCCCACTGTTACGCTCGAGGAAAAAGCCGACAATTTTCTGTTTTCGAACGATAAGATTACCGTATCCAGCGCGTATCCAAACCCGGCCGACGAATCGACCGAAATCGACTATCAGTTTACGTCGCCCGGCGATGCCCGTCTGGTCATGCTGAGCGTATTAGGAACCCCCGTTGGTGAATTTAACCTGGAACAGGGCGACCGTAAACTGCGCATTAATACGCGCGGCCTGTCGGCCGGGTATTACCTGTACCAGTTATCCGTCGATGGTCGGAAAGTAGCTACCAAGCGGTTGTTAGTTCGGCATCAATAGAGATAGCTTAACAGAATTTAACACAGAACCGGTCTAGTCGGTCCGATTCATACGGCACTATCCGGGCTACCTCGTCGTTTAGACGGAGTAGCCCTTTCTTTTTTTCGTATCTTTGCGGTTCGTATGCAACAAGGTCATTTGGTTAAGGTTTTTCTGGCAGCGTTGATGATGTTTGTGCTGGGTTCCTGCAATTCGTTTTCGAAGTTGCAGAAAAGTGGCACCGACACCGAAAAATATAAAGCTGCCGTCGAGTATTATAAGAAAAGCGACTGGTATCGGGCTGGTGTGCTGTTTGAGGAGTTGATTCCTGTGCTAAAAGGCAGTACGGAGTCAGAAATGGCACAGTTTTACTATGCCTATACCCAGTACCAGCAGCAGCAATATTTGCTGAGTGCTACGCTGTTCAAGAAGTTTTACGAGACGTTTGCCCGGTCTGACTACGCCCAGGAGGCTACGTATATGTATGCCTTCTCGCTGTATAAGGACACGCCCCAGTTTAACCTCGACCAGTCCAATACGCTCACGGCAACGTCTGCTTTGCAGGATTTTGTTAATACGTATCCTGACAGTAAGTACGCCGATGACTGCACCCGGATGATTCTGGAACTACGGCAAAAGCTGGAGCGTAAAGCCTACGAGAAAGCCAAGCTGTATTACAAGACCAGTGGTTTCAACATTGCTTCTTATAAGTCGGCCGTTATTTCCATAAATAACTTTCAGAAGGATTTTCCGGACTCGCCGTACAACGAAGAACTGGCTTTCCTGAAGGTTGATGCCGAGTTCAGTCTGGCTGAAAACAGTCTCGACACCAAGCAGAAAGAGCGGTACCAGGATGCCATGAAGTACCATCAGGCGTTCGTAGATAAGTATCCGAACAGCAGTTTCGTGAAGCAGTCGGAGAAGATGTACGCTACCAGTCAGGACAAGATTGACGCGATTATAAAGCGCGAAGAAGAGATCGCCAAAGAGAAAGAAAAACTTAAAAAACCAGACGCTAACCGGCCCGCAAAGGTTACGGCAGCAAACTAAATTATGGCTACTAACCAATCGATTATCACCCGCAACAACGCGCAGATTGCCGCCCCAACGGGCAATATCTACGAGTCTGTTTCCATCATCTCGAAGCGCGCCCGGCAGATTGCGGTCAAGAATAAGGAGGAACTGAGTAATAAACTTTCAGAGTTTGTTTCGGCAGTTGACAACCTTGAAGAGGTATTCGAGAACCGCGAGCAAATCGAGATCTCGAAGTTTTACGAGCGCATGCCCAAGCCGACGTCTATTGCCACGGATGAATTTCTGGAAGGTAAAGTCTACTGGCGCATGAACGACGAGACTGAAACCGAAGCCACGAAATAAGAGTAGGTTTCTATCGCCTACAACAACCGCGCGGCAACTTTGCCGCGCGGTTGTTTAGTTTGTGTTTTGCTGTAAATGGAAACCTGGCTGTATGAACGTAACGGGAAAACGAATTCTGCTGGGGGTATCCGGTAGCATATCGGCCTACAAGTCGGCTCTGCTGGTGCGGTTGCTGGTAAAAGCCGGTGCCGAGGTGCAGATAGTTATGACGGAGTCGGCCAGAACGTTTATTACGCCCCTCACGCTGGCTACCCTCTCCAAACGCCCGGCTCTCTCGACGTTCACATCCGAAGATGGGCAATGGCACAACCACGTTGAGCTGGGCCTGTGGGCCGATGCTCTGGTGATTGCCCCGGCGTCGGCGCGGACGCTGGCCCGCTGCGCCCATGCCTTGTGCGACGACCTGCTATCGGCGGTGTATTTGTCGGCGAAGTGTCCGGTGTTTTTCGCCCCGGCAATGGATTTGGACATGTACCAGCATCCCGCTACCCTCGATAATCTGCACCGGCTCGAATCGTTCGGCAATCACATCATCCGGGCTGAACACGGCGAACTGGCCAGCGGTCTGGTAGGCGAAGGCCGCCTAGCCGAACCCGAAACAATTCTGGACAGGCTGGACATGTTCTTTGGGGCAGAAGATACGATAGACGAGGGACACGCTTCCCTTGCCAACAAACACGTTCTGATTACTGCCGGACCCACGCAGGAGGCTATTGATCCGGTGCGGTATATCAGCAATCACTCAACCGGAAAAATGGGGTACGCGCTGGCCAATGCCTTTGCCCGCGCCGGCGCTGCCGTTACGCTCGTGAGTGGCCCTACGGCGCTATCCCTGCCCCACCCCGCCATTCGGCGCATCGATGTACGGTCGGCTGAACAGATGTTTGTTGCCACGCAGGCTGAGTTCGCCAATGCCGATGTTACGATACTGAGCGCGGCCGTGGCCGATTACACGCCTGCTCATCCCGCTGACCACAAAATCAAGAAAAAGGAAGGTGCCTTTCAAATTGACCTCCTCAAAACCGTCGACATTGCGGCTACGCTGGGGCAGCAGAAACAGCCCGGGCAGTGGATGATGGGGTTTGCACTGGAAACCGATAACGAACTGGATAATGCCCGCAACAAACTCATTAGCAAGAATTTAGACTGGATTGTCCTGAACTCGCTGCGTCATGATGGGGCGGGCTTCGGACACGATACCAATAAAATTACCGTTATTGACAGAGCCGGTCAGCTATTCGACTTCGACCTGAAATCAAAAGCCGACGTGGCCCGGGATTTGCTCGGTTTAGTAGCCAAAACACTGGCCAACTCATGAAAAAATTCGCTTTCCTCCTCCTGTTTTGCTCTTACCTGACCATACCGGCCCGGGCACAGGAATTGAACTGCCGCGTCACGATTAACTCCGATCAGCTGTTTGCCGCTCAGAAAACTGATTTCTCATACGTGAGTCAGCTACAGGGTATCATCACGGAATTCATGAACAACCGACGCTGGACCAACGACCAGTTTACGACCACCGAACGGATCAACTGCTCGATGAACATCAACCTCATCAAATCCCTGACGCAGGGCGTTTTTGAGGCCACCGCACAGATTACCGTAACGCGGCCCGTTTATGGCACCAACTACGAAACCACGACCTTCAGTTATGTGGATCGGGCGTTCAACTTCGTTTATTTGCCCACGACACCCGTTTTTTTTCGCGATAACCAGTTCTCCGACGATCTGACGTCGCTGCTTGGCTATTACGCCAACGTGATTCTGGCGATAGATTATGATACCTTTCGCAAGCAGGGAGGCAACCCCTTCATTCAGCGGGCCTATACCATTACCAACCTGGCGCAGCAGGGATCGCCCAATGGGGCGTGGCAAAACGGGGGCGACCGTCGTAATCGATTCTGGCTCATTGAAAACCTGCAAAATCAGCAGCTTCTCCCCTTTCGTGATGGCGTGTACGCTTATCATCGGCAGGGTCTCGATGTTATGGCGGGCAACCCGGTGCAGGTTCGCAAACAGACACTCGATTTTCTGGGTCAAATCCGTAAAATCGGTTTGCAACTTCCCAATTCGGTGTTGATCAACTCATTTTTCGATGCCAAATCGGAGGAGTTGTACAACATTCTGTATGAAGGAACGCCCACCGAACGCAAACAAAGTTTCGAGTTGTTATCCTATCTGGACCCGGCTAAAACCGAGGTGTATCGTAAGTTGCTGTATAATTAACAAGGACTGGTAAGCACCGTGAATCTGTCCGCCCTGATTCCTGTTTACTACCTATTGATAACCGCCTTCCTATTTCCATGCTGTCGCATTTACTGATAAAGAACTACGCCCTCATCGACGAACTTGAACTCTCACCCGACCGTGAACTGAACATCATCACGGGCGAGACAGGCGCGGGAAAATCGATCATGCTGGGGGCCATTGGTCTGTTGCTTGGCAATCGGGCCGATACGCGGGCGTTGTACAACCCCGAAAAAAAGTGCGTCATTGAAGGCACCTTTGGCGTGTCGGGCTACGCCATCGAGCGGATTTTTGAGGATGAAGAACTGGATTTCTCTAATACCTGCATTGTCCGGCGTGAAATCAGCGTCAGCGGCAAGTCCCGGGCCTTTGTGAACGATACGCCCGTTAATCTGGACGCGCTCCGGCGGGTTACGAGTCAGTTGATGGACATTCATTCGCAGCACGATTCAATTCTGCTGGGCTCCAATGATTACCAGCTGGAAATTGTAGATACCTATGCGCAGGACGACCACCTGCTCCGCACCTACCGGGCCGATTATCAAGTATATCGGGAAAAGAAAACAGCGTATACCCAGCTCCAGGACGAAGCGATAGCGATGCGGAAGGAGTTCGATTACAACAACTTTCTGTTTGGAGAACTGACCAAAGCCCAGTTGCAGCCCGATGAGCAGGAAACGCTGGAACAGGAATTGAACGTGCTGGAGAACGCCGAAGAAATAAAGGCGAAACTTCAGCTGGCGTATGACTATCTGGACAACCCGGAACAGTCGGTCATCGACTTTCTGAAAAGTACCATCAGCAACCTGGCGGCCATCAGCAAACTGGCCGACCATTACGAGCCACTGCTGCAGCGCGCCCAAAGTGCCCTTATTGAACTCCGCGATCTGGCCGACGAAATCAGTACCGAGCAGGATCGGGTTGACCTGGACGACAGCCGGGCCGAGACCATCCGCGAACGGCTCAACCTGATCTACCAGCTCCAGACCAAACACCAGCTTGCCGACGTAGCCGGGCTGATTAGGCTCCGCGACGAACTGGGCGAAAAGGTTAGCAAGGTGCTGAATATGGACGAGGCTCTGGCCGATGCCAAAGCCCGGACCGAGGCCGCCCGTGCTCAGTTGAATGTCAGTGCCGACGCGCTCTCCTCGGCCCGGCAGGCCGTGCTGCAACCCATTGAGACCGAGATTGGTGGCCTGTTGCATGAACTGGGCATGCCGAATGCTTCGCTCAAAATTAAAGCCGAAACGGGCAAGCCTGGTCCGGTGGGTATCGATACCATCTCGTTTTTGTTCAGCGCCAACAAGGGCGTAAAGCCACAGCAGTTGAAAAATGTAGCGTCGGGCGGTGAGTTTTCGCGGCTCATGATGGCCATTAAGTATATTCTGGCCAGCAAACGCTCATTACCAACCATCATCTTCGATGAGATTGACACCGGCGTATCGGGTGAGATTGCGATCAAAATGGGCGATATGATGCGCGACATGGCACACAACCATCAGATTATCGCCATTACCCATCTGCACCAGATTGCGGGCAAAGGCTCAGCCCATTACTTTGTGTACAAAGACAACACAGCGGCTAAGACCGTCAGCCGGATTCGTAAACTTAGCAATACTGAGCGCATAGACGAGATTGCCCAGATGATTGGCGGCAAAAACCCGTCGGCCAGCGCTGTCAAGAATGCCCGTGAATTGCTGAAGCAACGCAATCCGGCAACCGCCAAGTAACACCTTGTTTCTTTTCAGTTTTCATCGGGATTTAACTCCCAAAATCAATCATTACATGCGTATCTGTGTTCTTTTCCTGGCTGGCCTGATGGCCGCTGGTAGTATTGTCAGCTGCAAATCGGATGAGAGTTTGATAAAAGAAGCCGAAGACGACGTGTTTGCTATCCATGACGACGTGATGGGAAAGATGGGCGATATGATGAAGCTTAGGAAGCAGCTCAACCAGCGCGTTGCTGCCATTGACAGCACCAGTCAGGCAGGTTCGGCAGCCAGTACACTCCAGGCCGACGAAGAGCGCGCTCAGGCCATGCGGCTTCGCCAAAACCTGAGCGATGCCGATAGTGTGATGATGGCCTGGATGAGCGGCTACAGTAGCGATACACTAACCAAATTACCAACCGACGGCGCCATACGGTATCTGTCGGACCAAAAAGACCAGATAGACGATGTTAAAACAAAAGTCAACTCCAGTATTGAGCAGGCCCGCCTATTCCTGGGCAAAAAATAGTGGTTTCATTGGGTTGTTGGCCCTTGTGATATCCCTGAGTGGCTGTGGCAGTGCTTCAGACAGTGATGAATTACCTATTCTGGGGGAGCGTAGTTTTAAGGTCAGTGTAGTAGACGGCAAGACCGTAACGGATTCGGTTTACCAGACGATTCCTTCCTTTGCCTTTGTGGATCAGTACGGCGATACGGTAACGGACAAAACGCTCGACAACAAGATCTACGTCGCCGATTTTTTCTTTACGAGCTGCCCGACCATCTGCCCTAAAATGAAAGTGCAGCTCAAGCGGGTGTATGAAAAATATAAGGGTAATTCTAACCTGATGTTGCTCTCGCACACCATCGACCCGGCACACGATTCGGTGGCGGTTCTGCATGAGTTTGCTAAAAACCTCGGCGTTACGGGCAAGCAATGGCTATTCGTTACTGGCGACCGGGACAAGATTTACGACATCGGCCAGAACAGCTACATGGTTACGGCGCAGGAAGATGCCACGGCACCGGGGGGGGTGGTACACAGCGGTGCCTTTATCCTGGTGGATACTCACAAACGCATTCGGGGCCTTTACGATGGCACGACCGAAGACGGCGTTGATAAACTTATGAAGGACATAGATAAGTTGCTGCATGAGTCAGATAAAAAGGACTAAACCGGATCAGCGAAGAGGCCAAGCAGGCCGAGTGGGTATAGGGAAGGAAAAAAGCCTTTGTTCGATTCGTGTACTAACTCTGTTCGCGCTCTGTTTAAACCTGACAGCCTGCCAGACGGAAGAGGAGATGAACCGGCAGCGGTACATTACGGAGGGCACCCTGGTGTATCAAAACAACTGCGCGAACTGTCATCAGACCGACGGAAAGGGGTTGGCTGCTCTGTACCCACCCATTGCCGGGTCCGATTATTTAGCGGATAAGGAAAAGGTGATCTGTCTGATAAAATACGGTATGGAAGGGCCCATCACAGTAAACGGCAAACGGTATAACCGGCCTATGCCTGCCCAGCTCCAGCTCAGCGACCTCGAAGTAGCCGAGATCGTAACGTATATCTACAATGAATGGGGGGGTGAGAACTCGCTCACGAGTGCGAAAGCAGTAGCGCCGGTACTACAGAAATGCGAGGAGGAATACCTTAAAAATCAGATTCCTCCTTCTACGTTAAAGACGCCGGTGGGTTTGCGGATACGGTAATTCGTGAAATCCTGATTAGCGTCTAAACCCAGTCCGAACAGTTTCTCGCCGGTGAGCTGACTGATGACCGTGACTCGGCTTTCGGTAAACACTTTTTTAGTAACAGGATTCCAGTTCAGCTCGGGCGTAAGCAGTTTCTCCTGTTTTTGCTTATTCACTACCACCACATTCCCCATAACCGTGTATAGGTTTTTGGCTTTGTTATATCGTCCGGAGTCAGACCGGATGGTGGTCAAGGTTTCGCCGGTGGGGGCGTAAAATTCAATATTGACCTGCTTGGGATATTTGCGATCGTCATTCTCGTAGCGAAGCTGCTTCGGCGTAGTCAGCTTCACCTTTAGTTTTGCGGCTTCACTATACAGTAGCTTGACGTCATTGATCGTTTCTATTGGCCCCTTGTAGCGCTTTGCTTCCTTTGTTTCTTTCGGTTCCTCACAGGAAGAAAAGAGAAAAAAAAGTGAAGAGAGAAAAACGAAGAGGGAAAAACGAAAAATAGGTTTCAGCAATCTCACTGACTGTTTGTCTCCGTCATTCCCGGTTCTTCCTCTACTTCGGCACAAAGCTTCTTCACCCATAACTTTCAGTGAAAATTAGTCGACCACCTGTTTACGGAACCACCAGTCATTGAGCGAGAAGCCGAGGCCGAAGCGCACGTACTGCTCCCGAATCTGCGTACCGACCAGAACGCCCCGCTGACCAGCCACCGCCGATACCGTTACGTGGTTGACGAAGTACGCCCCCAATGGCAGCGAAAAGCCCAGGCTGCCGTTCATGTCGTTGACCTGCGTACCATCTACACGATATGGCATTTTGTTGTACTGAAATCCGGCCCGGTAGGTAATCAGATCACGGTACTTGGTAGAAGTTGGTTTGGGGGTATATTCAAGGCCAACCGCTACGCTCATACCGTTAATAAGCCCGCCCGGCTGATCGGCGACGGTGCGGTACTGACTCCAGTTCTGAAGCCCGACGTCGACACCGAACGCGAGGGTATTATTACGCTCAACACTGATGCCGAAGTGAGCCTGTTGGGGTAGAGTGGCCCGCCCATTATCGCCATAGCGAATGGTATCGGGCGACGACTGCACCAGCCCGGCCAGACTCGTTTGCTGATAGATATCGGTTTCCGTCCCTTTGATGCGGGTGGTTGGATCGAGGGTGGCGCCTACGTTCAGGGTCCAGTCGGTACTAAGTTTTGGCCGCCAGGCCAGACCCAGTTTCCAGATTATGTCGCTATAGTTAACCCGGTTGAGCCGATTCACCCGAATATCCTGAACGCCGGTAGTGGCGTCGTTGATCAGCAACCGCGAATCAGAGGAGTTAGTGATGTTGCCAAACACAAACCCGGCTTCTACTCCGGCGTAGATATTGCTACCAATCCGATATCCCCCCGCCACCGATGCCTGGTTCAGGCCACCCGAGCCACTGTAATTGTATTCGGCTTCGTAAATAGTATTTCCAACAGGCCGGTATTGGCGGGTGTTGTAGTTGACGTATGAGTAAGGCCGCAGCCCGAGCGATACGTTCATGCGCGGATTGATGGGGAATGCAAGCGCCAGATAGCTGAGGTTACCCCCAAAATCGCGCTGACTCTGGGTACTGCCATTCAGGTTCTGTGTCAGCGATTTGGACTGTCCCATCAGGCCTACTTCAAAAACCGTAAAGCGCGTTCGGCGGGCCAGCAGAGCCGGGTTTTGCAGATTCAGGTAAAATGGACTCGCATAGCTGATACCCATGCCCCCCATTCCCATATTGGTGATGTTGCCCGAATTGAACGGTTCGCCAAGACCCAGTGCCGAATAGGGTGAATTGCCTAATCCCTGCGCCAAAACGGAGGGTACTGTTGCGGCAAAGGCCAGTAAACTATGCGTTAACGTCCGGCGTATCCGCGTGTAAATTCTTAACATTATAGGTTAAAATACGATTCAATCCAATCAGCACCAGTTCGGATGCTGCAAATATCGGGCTATTCAGACGACTTTCAAAGGTTGGCGCGTCGCCCCCGCACGTCAGCACAACCAGATCCGGGCTTTCGCGTCGGTAGTGTTCAATGAGTCCGTTCATCTCCAATAGCAGTCCATTCAGCACCCCGCTCAGCAGAGCCTGCTGCGTATTTTTGGCCGTCACACCCGGCCAGTCAGCATCGGATAAACCAGCGGGCAGTTCAACCAGCGGCAGGCGGGCCGTCTGCTCGTGCATAGCCTGGAAGCGCATTCGGACACCCGGCGAGATCAACCCACCCTGAAACACCCGGTTGCGGTCAACCAAATCGGCGGTCAGGCAGGTCCCCACGTCCAGCACCAGACAATCCCGTTCCGGAAACAGCACGGTAGCCCCCACCGCAGCGGCCACCCGATCTGGCCCCAGCGTATGCGGGGTGTGGTAAACTTTCCAGATCGGAACAGGCGTTTGGGCGTTCAGCACCAGGAAGTCGGTACCTAACACGCCTAGACCCGCCCGAATAATCCGGTCTGACTGACTCGTTGAGGAAACAATGATCTGGTCGGGTACCTGTCCGGTCAGCTCAGAAATCAGCGTCCCGGCGGTTTCGTACCAGGCCGTTCTGATCAACCTGCCCCCCTCAAACCATCCGGCTTTCAGCCGGGTGTTTCCCCAGTCAATGACTACATTCATGTTGCTGTTAGTGACCCGCCTGCGTGTCTGATGGTTGCAATGGACCTGCCAGGGCATGGCCTATACGCTTTTTTTAACGCCGGTAACGCCATCAATTGATGCAGATGTCCATTGGATTTAAGCATTTTTAAGGAAAATAGGTCCGGTATGGTTCAACAGGAAACATTTTAGGCTCCGCAGCGTTCTATTGGCAGAACCGGTTTGGTTTGTTACCTTTGCCTTTATAAGTCCGGTTGGCAGGTACCGCCCGCGTCAGCACGACCCGGCTTCTACCGCCACCCTGTTTCTCCAACGATTCTGCCACCAATCCATTTGGCTCCGTCAGAACGTTCTTATCTGGAAAAAGTACCTGTATTTCCTTATCGTTTGCCAACATCCATTGTCTGACTTACTGACCCCGCTGTGGTTATCCGGTGCGCTGCACTCGTGACTCTACCTGCCCGGCCCGACCCGTATCTTTCGCCAACCGGCGTTTTCCTCTCCGTGACTCACTACCCCTTATCTTAATCCTGACCGCCCCGGCGACTTTGTCAAGGTTTTCCCGATAACCTGAACTGTATGTATAACAAAGAAGAGTTGAGTGTGAAGCTGCTCTCTGAGCTTCAACCCATTGCCGAGCAATTTGGCATTCGTGACATTGCCAAACTGACCAAAGAAAAATTGATTTACAGAATTATCGATGAGCAGTCGAAAGCCCCCGAGCCCGATGAACCCATCGCCGAACCTGTCCGGAGGGGGCGCAAGCCCAGGGCGGTTGCTGAATCCGCTGTTGACTTATCTGCCACCCCATTAGAGACCAAAGATCCTGAACAGCCGGTAGCCGAAGCCCGGCCTAAGCCCGAGCCCCGGCCCCGAGCCCGCAGGAGCCGGGATGCCGACGCAGCCGGTACCCCGGCTCCCGATAGTTCCCCAACACCCCTATCTGCTGGTACCGATGTGCCCGAAGTGATTAGCTTGTCCGGCGACTCCACGTCCGGAGCAGAATCTTCCGAAGCGGACATAACCGCTCAGCTGACTGACAACCAGCCAGAGTCGAACGAAACGGAAACACCCCGCCCCCGTACCGAACCAGACAGAAGCCGTACCGATAACCCACGCAACGACCGAACCGACAGCTTGCGTAGCGATCGGGGTGATAATCCGCGCAATACCGACGACCGTACGAATCGCCCCCGGAATGAAGCCCCGCGCGATGCGCAACGTAACGACGGCCAACGCGACCAGAACCGTCAGCGCAATCAGCGTAGCGACGGCCAGCAACCTGCCAACCCGCGCGACATTAATGGCCGCAATCGGTTTGACCGCAATGATAGCCCGCGTGGCGACGCCCAGCGTGATGCCGGACGGACCAATGGCCGGCGCGACCTGCGCGATTCGTCGGGCGGGTCGCGTACCCGGATCCAGCGCGTTGAACCCGATGAAACGGCGATGAAATACGGTGGCCAGACCGATGACGAATTTCTGACACCCACTGTTGTTACGGAGGATAACGCGGACAACATGGAGGGCGGTGACGAAAACACCCAGTCGCCAGCCACCGAAACGCAACAGGCCGACCAGCCTACCAATGCGCCCACCCCACAGGCTTCGCGTGAAGCTCAGGAGTACCAGAACCGCATCCGCCGACAGTACAACCAGCACATTCGTGAGTTTGACGGAATTATTGATAACGAAGGCGTTCTGGAAATCATGTCGGATGGAGGCTACGGTTTTCTGCGCTCAGCTGATTACAACTACCTTGCCAGCCCCGACGATATTTACGTGTCGCCTTCGCAAATCAAACTGTTTGGCCTTAAAACCGGCGACACCGTACTGGGAGCGATTCGGCCACCCAAAGAAGGCGAGAAATACTTTGCCCTGTTACGCGTGACCACCGTAAACGGCAAAACGACCGAGGAGATCCGCGACCGGATTCCGTTCGAGTACCTGACGCCCCTCTTTCCCGAAGAGCAGCTTCACCTTAGCAACAAGCCCGAGAACTATTCAACCCGCGTGATGGATTTGTTCGCCCCCATCGGCAAAGGACAACGTGGTATGATTGTGGCCCAGCCAAAAACAGGTAAAACGGTACTGCTCAAAGAAATAGCTAATGCCATTACCCGCAACCATCCGGAGGTTTATCTGATTGTACTGCTTATTGACGAGCGGCCTGAAGAAGTGACCGACATGGCCCGTAGCGTAAATGCCGAAGTTATCTCATCTACGTTCGACGAGCAGGCCGACCGGCACGTGAAGGTGTCGAGCATGGTGCTGGAAAAAGCCAAACGTATGGTCGAGTGCGGTCACGACGTTGTGATTCTGCTCGACTCTATTACCCGTCTGGCCCGGGCTTATAACACGGTTGTGCCGTCGTCGGGTAAGATTCTGTCGGGGGGTGTGGATGCCAACGCGCTGCACCGGCCCAAGCGGTTCTTTGGTGCGGCTCGGAACGTAGAAAATGGCGGTTCGCTGACCATCATCGCTACGGCCCTGATTGATACCGGCTCCAAAATGGACGAGGTGATTTTCGAGGAATTCAAAGGTACCGGCAACATGGAATTACAACTCGACCGCAAACTGGCCAACAAGCGGATTTATCCCGCCGTTGACGTAGTGGCGTCGGGTACGCGCCGGGAAGATTTGCTGCTGGATAAAGAAACCCTGCAACGGGTCTGGATCCTGCGCAAACACATGGCCGATATGAACCCCATGGAAAGCATGGACTTTCTGCTTGATCGCATGAAAGGCACCCGCAGTAACGAAGAATTTTTGATCTCAATGAACCGGTAGAAGAGTTTTCATCCGGTATTTTTCAGTCTTCAGTACTGGCGCCTGGACCCTTCCGGCGTCAGTACTGAAGACTGTCTGCTTTAAAGCAGTTCCCTCCGCAAAATACCGTTTAGCGTTTCGTAGGGAACAATAACCTCGATAGGCCCAACGGCATAGGCGGCAATTTCATAGGGATTGTAATGAAAAATCATACCCTGTCGACCGGGGGCAATGTTACCGGGCAGGAAAAACTGGCCGTTGTGCAGGAAGTAACCCTGTTCCTCAAGCTTATCGGTGGGCGAGAGCTGCTGCTGCTTCCTGAATGCTTTCTCCACGACACCCAGCAGGGCTGCCGTGTCTGATACCATTTCCGTCAGGCGTAGTTCACGACCCGTTTCACGATCGAAGGTCAGCAATATTTGATTGCTGTTGGGATGCGCTCCACCGGTATAGGCATAGATCACAGCCCTGACTGTCAGTACGGTAAGGCTCGAGAATACGGTATCGGCGGTGGTGCTTAATTCCCAGCAGCCACCAATACCACCCATATCTTCGCGCAGGCTCCGGTAGTCGTCGGCAAAGAGGGTAGCGGCTTTGACCAGATTGGTACGGGCAGCGGGATTTTGGGCTACTACGGTGCTATCGAGCCAGTCGGTAATGCTGGCCGCGGCCAGCTCGTCCAGGCGGTCGTTAATGCGCTGGTCACCCGGTTCGTCGCTGGTCAGCAGTGGATAAGAGACAGAGACGGAAACACCCTGGTTGGCGGCAGAATCGCAGCGGCTTTCGCCCGCAAACTGATACTGTTTACGAACAAGTTCGGGAGGACCGGCGGGTTTATGGCGGCACGACTGCGTGCTGACAAGCAAGGCAACAGCTAACGGGGCAAGCAAATACTTCATGCAAATGAGCGTGGTACGCTCCGGGAATCTCGATTACTCTACAAACTTAGTAAATCTTTGAACCGGATAGCCTGCCGTCGGCTGATTTCAATTTTATCACCCCCGCGCAGCGTAACCAGCAGGCCTCCGCTAAACCAGGGTTCAATCTTCTCAATCCACTGCAGGTTAATGATATGCTTGCGGTTAGCCCGGAAAAACGTGGCCGGATTGAGCCGGTCTTCGAGCGCGTTGAGCGATTTGAGGACCAGAGGCTTCTGATCGTCGAAATACAGCCGGACATAGTTACCCATCGACTCGAACAGCCGTACTTTAGCCAGTTTCACGAACCAGCACTTCTCGCCGTCTTTGACAAATACCTGATCATTTTCACCCAGTACTTTAGTGCTGGCGGGCGTGTCGGCAATCCGACCCGGGTCGTGCGCGTGCTCCTCCTCTATCCGGTGAATGGCTTCCGAAAGCCGGGCCAGTTCAACGGGTTTGAGCAGATAGTCGAGGGCGTTAAATTCAAATGCTTTGAGGGCGTATTCGTCGTAAGCAGTCGTAAAGATGACTTCCGGCGTTTTACCTTCGATGGATTGCAGCAGCTCAAAGCCGTTCTTGCCCGGCATCTGAATATCCAGAAACAGCAGTTCGGGTTCGAGTTCGTCAATCATGGGCAGGGCTTCGGCAGCGTTGGCCGCTTCGCCAATGATATCAATTTTTGGAAAGTTCTCCAGTAACCGGCGCAGTTCATTACGGGCCAGCCGTTCGTCGTCAATAATAAGGGTTTTCATCGTTTCAATGCGTGAATAAGTAGAGGGTTGAATGAGGGAGGGAGTGAAAACGGCTGATACGAAAACTCCGACGCGTCAGCAGTATTTACCCAGTTGCAATTGATTTAGCCCGTCTGAAGACACTATCAGACTGGGCGGGAATGATGATCTCGGCGCGAACAACGGGTTGGTCTTCAGCATTGTCTGTTTCCTGCTCGATGTGAAACCGGGCATCGGGGCCGTATAGCAACTGAAGACGCTGACTGGTATTTTCCAGACCGAAGCCGTCTGATGCGCTGCGGTCACCCAGTTCGCCGGTGTTGCGGATCAGGATGTGCAGATTATCTGCTGCAACGCTCGACGCGACGGAGACAAACCCACCGTCAATGGCTTTGCTGACGCCGTGTTTTATAGCGTTCTCGACCAGCGTTTGCAGCATCATGGGCGGCACCTGCCAGAACAGCGTTCGGCCGTCGAGGTCAATGCTACAGCGTAGCCTGTCTTCGTAGCGTACTTTTTCGAGGGCCAGGTAATCTTCTACCGTTTTGATTTCTTCGCGCAGTTCAACGGTTTTACGCCGGTCGGCCAGCAGTGAATTGCGAAGCAGGTTAGAAAGCTGCGTGATACTTTTCTGGGCCTTGTCAGGATTTTCGTAGACCAGCGCCCGAATGCTGTTGAGCGCATTGAATACAAAATGCGGATTCAGTTGTGACCGCAGGACCTTGGCTTCAGTTTCGCGGATGCTGGTCTTGAGCAGAATTTTCTCGATTTCGGCGTTACGTGTCTGTTCTACGTAGTAATAAATCGTGTAGCTCAACACCCACGCCAGCATGGCTTTGCCCCAGCTCATAATGTAGCCAATTACGGGCCAGGGCTCATCAATAAACTTGTCGGGAACAATGATGCGATCAAACGGCATGTTCACAAACGTCATGATCAGAGACAGCACAAATACCGACAGCAAAACGCGCGGAGCAAGCTCTATGAAGGGCAGCCGGACCCAGTTCCAGCGCCGGATCATGAGCCGGTACAGGTGCGTCAGGGTAATGCCCAGAAATATGTTGGCAACGGCTAAGTACAGCGTATCGGCATCAAACCCATATTCAAACACATAGGCCAGATACTCGACCAGGATTAGCAGCGACCAGCCGAAAAATTGGCAAAGCCAGTAGATTTTCTGTTTAGGGATTCCCTGCATACGGTCACAGCCCTTATCCGGACCATGAGCGAATGTACGCAATTGACGGGGCCACGTACTATCCGGCCATTATCAAAGGCGTTATTTCAATTATGAATGATGAATTATGAATGATGAATGGGTTGCCAGGAGCCCGGCTCGGGTCAGCCTATTCCCATCCGGCAATCCGATTCGTTATTAATGCGATGCTGATCGCTACGATTATACCAGGGCCAAAGACAGCAAATGAGCCGTATCGTTGGCCGATTCGATGGTAAACACCTGACTGTCGTAATCGTATCGAAGTTTGTAGAGACAGACATTGCTGTGTTCAAACTGGTCCATGTTTGACAAGGGCTGGCTGGTAATCCAGCAGAGCAGCACTCGCATAGCGCGTCCATGCATGGCCACCAGAATGGTTTCCTCGGCAGGGTTGGCCAGAATTTCGGCCACGGCCTCACGCTGCCGGACCTCCACCTGATCGGGGCTTTCGCCCCCATCGGTGGTTTGGGCGGTGTTGCCCGCTGCCCAGGTAGCCATCAGTCGGCTGTGGTATTCGTCTTCGATATGACCCGGTACGCGCCCTTCCATTACGCCCCAGCTGATCTCGTTCAGACCCGGCAGGGGCCGATGAGGAATGCCGAGTTCAACGAATGACTTAACAGTCTGATACGTGCGCTTCAGGGCCGATGTGTAGATTTTATCGAATGAGACGTGTTGATAAGCCTGAAAGAAAGCAGCCGCCTGTGCCTTTCCCATATCGTTCAGATCGGCGTCGATGCCGCTCCCCTGCACCACGCCCCGCCGGTTGTAATCGGTTTCGCCGTGGCGAATCAGGTAGATCGTTTTCTGTTGCAATCGCGTACTTTCTAAGGTTGTATATTGACCGCAAAAATACGCGCAAACCCCTGCATTATGAAAGCTGGAGTAGACTTAAGTAACCTTTCCTTTTCCCAGACCGACTCCATCGTAAAGCATCTGGGCATTGAGTTTATGGAAGCGGGCGAGGGCTACCTCGTGGCCCGGATGCCGGTAGACGGCCGCACGCACCAGCCTTTCGGTATTTTGCACGGCGGGGCGTCGGTGGTGCTGGCCGAATCGCTGGGTAGTGTGGCTTCGTTTCTCATGCTCGACGATCCCTTAAAGCAGCGGGCGGTGGGTGTGGAGGTCAACGCCAACCATATTCGGTCAGTGCGCGATGGCTGGGTGTATGGCCGGTGCACACCGATTCACGTGGGCCGCAGTACCCACGTCTGGGACATCCGCATCACCGATGAGCAGGACCGTACCGTTTGCGTGAGCCGGTTAACCATTGCCGTTATTACCGTTGGTTAGCATACTGATTGGCGAGTTACCGGGAGGCATTCTCGCTGACCTGGTAATGCAGAAATGGCCCAATTTTCCCGCATAGTCCGTATCATTGACCGGTGCTCAGGGGGTTGATAGTCAATATTGGTCACCCGCCTGAATGATAGTGTTACTGGCTGGTCCAGGAATTCTACGTAGTTTTAGTATCTCACAAATAGCCCATGCGCCCGCTCTCCATCTGTCTGTTTTGGTTGCTCCTGACGGCTCTAAGCTGTCAGCAACCGGCAGATGTGCCCTCTCAACCAGCGTACTATAGCGTAGCTACCGAACTGGAGCCTTATGTTCAGCGGTTTCGCGACGAAGCCCAAAAGCGGGGTAAACCGATAGCGATCAACAACCTGATCGTTGAGTTCGGCCAGACAAGCCAGCAAGATGTTTGTGGTGAGTGTACGCTGGAACCGGGCAAAACGCCCCGCGTTGTTCTGACGCAAAATGCTCTCTGCTGGCAGCAGGCCAGCGCGCAGGCGCGCGAATGTCTTGTGTTTCACGAACTGGGCCACTGCCTGCTCAAACGTCCGCACCTGACGAAGCAGTTTCCCAACGGATCCTTTGTGAGCCTGATGAACCCCGACGACCGGACCGTGTACGCTACCTGCACCTATCCCATTGGCAATGATGGCTGCGACAAACGCCCCCGTCGGGCGTATTACATGGATGAGCTATTCGATAACAGTACGCCCACACCAGCCTGGGGGCAATGAACTGCAGATTGGTAGTGCAACCCATTGGCCATCAATTTTTTTAGCCTGATCAGGGTACGAAATTCCGGGGGCCTGCTTTTCAATCCATACCAATTTGTTCCATCCGAACGCCCGAAAACGCTGTGGCCCGCTCGGCAAACAAGGCTTTGGTAGCAGCCCAGGTTTGGCGAAACAACTCACTTTGCCGGTAGGCTTCCAGCGCGTCGGCATTGTCCCATAGACTATACGTCATCCGCACAGCCGGATTGTCGGGGTCGCCCAGGAGTTCGAGGTGGCGGTTGCCGGGGAAGCTGCGGATGGGCTGCTTCGATCGGTCGAAAATAGCGTGGAAGTCGGACAGGGCGTCCGGGCGGAAGGTCATGCGAACAATACGAACGAGCATAGATTTTGTAAACAGTACGAAGAATAGAAAGTTAAAAATACGATACTACGCGCTTTTTCAGCGTTTCATTTCTTACTCCTTGTTACATCATGAATTACCGAACATTTGGCCGCACAGGCTGGGAAGTTTCTGAAATTGGGTACGGCATGTGGGGTCTGGCGGGCTGGACCGGCTCCGACAAGGCCGAAATTCTCCGCGCGCTGGAACGCGCCGTTGATCTGGGCTGTAACTTTTTCGACACGGCCTGGGGCTACGGCGAGGGCGTCAGCGAACAGATTTTGGGCGAGTTGCTTCGCAAGTACCCTGGCAAAGAACTCTTTGCAGCCACCAAAATTCCGCCAAAAAACCGCGCATGGCCCTCGAAACCCGACTTCCAGATCGGCGACGTATTTCCCGCCGACTACATCGTGGAATACACGGAGAAGAGCCTGCAAAATCTCGGCACGGAGACCATTGACCTGATGCAGTTTCACGTTTGGGAAGACGCCTGGGCCAGCCAGGACGAGTGGAAGAGGACGGTTGAAAAACTCACCGAACAGGGCAAAGTTCGGGCCTGGGGCATATCCATCAATCGCTGGGAGCCGGACAATTCGCTCAACACGCTCCGAACCGGTTTGATCGACGCCGTACAGGTGATTTATAACATCTTCGACCAGAACCCGAAAGACAACCTGTTTCCACTTTGTAAAGAACTGAACCTCGGCGTTATTGCCCGCGTACCGTTCGATGAGGGCACTCTGACCGGCACGTTCACCAAAGACACAACCTTCCCGGCCGATGACTGGCGCTCCACGTATTTCGTACCGGAAAACCTCAACAGCAGTGTCGAGCACGCCGACGCACTCAAGCCGCTGATTCCCGATGGCATGACTATGCCCGAAATGGCTATGCGGTTTATCCTGAGTAACCCCGACGTACATACGACTATTCCGGGAATGCGGCAGATCAGGCACGTAGAAAGCAACATCGCCACCAGCGACGGACGCGGCCTGCCGCCTGAGCTCCTGCACGAACTGGATGCCCACCGCTGGGACCGCACCCCTACCGAGTGGAGCCAGTAGCGTGATTAGCTAACCGGTTCTGCTTTGAGGTCCCGAAACGATTCGGGGTTTTCGCGCAGGGCCAGCAGCGTCTCCTCCAGCTGTTGTTGCACCACACCCCGCTGATAATCGGTTGTCAGGGCCAGGCTGGCCTGTTCAGCAATGAGCCGGGTGTGGTGTAGCAACACCTTCTGCCGCCCGGCGTTGTTGGTCTGCCGCCCCACCACCATCAGCAGCCGTAGCAACCGGGCCAGCACTACGGTGTTTTTGTCTTTGCCGGCCACGTCACGAACCTGGTCCAGCGCACCCGCCATCAGGTTGGCAAAAGACGGATGTTTCGGCATGAAATAGTCTGTAGCCAGGGGTGACCGAAGCTGTCGCTGCACCAGGCTGGTCAGTACGGTTGTCAGGTTGTCCAGCACCAGAACGGCCGTTGTGGTATCGTCAGAAGCGGAAGCCAGGGCTTTCATGGCAATATCGACCAGTTGCCGGATGCCGTACGCAATTTCCTCATCCAGCGTCCGGCTCGACCGAATGATGAACAGCCGGTTGATCTGCTTTATCAGGCCGACATCGACGCGTTGCCCGGATGCGACAATAGAGACCAGCCGACTACCCGTTGTTACGTAGTCGCCTGTGATGGCATCAACGCGCAGGGAGATTTGGTTGGCTTCGGCAAACTTTTGTAGTTTCTTCTCGTCGATCAGTTGAATATACCCGTATGACTGCGCCGGCACGGCCTGCTCGGTTTGGCCGTTCATGGGGCGGGGCAGGGTAGGCAGGATTTCCCGGTCACTGGAAGGCAACGGATCAGGATAGAGGGTGTCGATGGTATCCAGGCACTCTTTGGTCACCGACGTTACAACGGTGCTGGCCTGAACGGACATGGCCACAAAGTGAATAAAGTAAATCACCACGGCAATCCCCACTACGGCTAGGGCCATACCCACAAATACGCTCAGGGCAGGTACAAACGCACCACCGGGGTCGTCTTTGATGCGGATGGTACGAACCACAATGAGGCAGTACACAAACAGCCCCATAAAAAAGCCGAGTACCAGCTTTGTGACGAGGTTGCTCATAAAACTTCGAATTACCCGCGATGTAAGCTGACCCGATATATTGGCCAGCGACGAGATCGTCAGCGAGAACGTAATGCCCGACACGGTAATCATGGATGTAGCAATCGCCGAGAGCATAGTGCGCAGACTATCTGCCCCACCCGCGAACGGCTGTGGATACGTATCGTCAAATTTGTTAAGCGAGTTGCCGTCTATGCTGATGCAGGTGTAAGCCAGCAGCGTAGCCCCGCCAATCATGAGCATAGGAATGGGCCACAGACTGGTCCGTAGAGAAATCAGAAACGCTTTAATTCGCATAGCGAGGAGTTGATTAAGACGGTATCAACTCCCGTGTCAGCGCTTTAGTTACAATCGTAAAAAAGCCCTGAACGCCGGATTTAATCCACAGTTCAGGGATTTGTGCTCATGCCAAACGGCATTTCCCAGCGCTAGTATTCCTGTTCCAGCGGATGGACCATGAACTCATCGATGACTACGTGGGCCGGGCGGCTCACGATAAACAGCATCGACTCGGCCATATCTTCGTTTTTTAGCCAGTTTTTGGATGTTTCGTGGCCGTGTCCTTTCTCATGGAAGTGAGAATCGACCAGCCCCGAGTACACGCCCGTTACTTTGACACCAAACTTCCTGACTTCTTTGCGCAGTGCGCCCATAAACGCTTCCTGCGCGTACTTGCTCGCCGTGTACAGTGACCCGCCGGCAAACGTCCGCTTGGCCACGTCCGATGCCACCACTACTACATGACCGGAACCCTGTGCCTTAAGTGTGGGCAGGGCGGCTTTGGTCAGCACAAACGTGCCTTTTACATTGGTAGCCATCACGTCGTCCCACTCCTGAACGCTGATTTCATCCACGTTTTTGAAGATACCGTAGCCAGCGTTGTTGATCACTACGTCGATACGGCCGAAGCGATCGAGGGCGGTTTTCACCACCGTGGCCATGTCAGTTTCCGAAGTCACATCGCCCGGTACGGCTACAATGTTGGCGTGTTCAGTTTCCAGCGATTTGAGGTCATCGGCCGAGCGGGCTGTTACAACGACGTTGGCACCGTTCCGGGCCAGAAGCAAGGCTGTAGCCCGGCCAATTCCGCGCGATGCGCCGGAAATAATGATTGTTTTGCTGTCGAGATTCATGAAACAAAAGTACGCCGATTTTACCGGGGCGGGAAAGGCAGCGGGCGGGTCCCCTTATATTTGTTCGGGTCGTTGCTGAGTACGTTCCCGATCAGTTCTTTAGCAACCATTTCTCACTAACCGGCATGACTTTGCGTATCCTACTCTGTATTCTTTTGCTTATCGGACTCACCGGCCAGCTGATGACCACACCGGCCAGCGCCCAGATCCTCAAAGCCGCTGATAGGCCCGGCAGAAGCCAAAACCAGCCGAGACCCAATATTCTGTTTATCCTCGTGGATGATATGGGCTGGGGTGACCTGGGCGCTTTCTGGCAACAGCAACGCAAACAGGCTAACAACCGCAGCGAACCCTGGCAGTACACACCATCGCTGGATGCCATGGCCCAGAACGGAGCTATGCTTACCAACCACTACTGTGCCGCCCCCGTTTGCGCCCCGTCTCGGGCGTCGCTGATGCTGGGCGTGAGTCAGGGGCACGCCAACATCCGGAACAACCAGTTCGACAAAGCCCTTCAGGATACGTATACCATGCCCTCGGTGCTCCGGCAGGCCGGGTACAGTACCGCGCTGGTGGGCAAGTGGGGTATGCAGGGGGCCGACGCGCCGGCTCCTGACTGGCCCGCGCACCCGCTGAACCGGGGCTTCGATTATTCCTATGCGTATATACGCCACGTTGACGGTCATGAGCGTTATCCCGTCGAAGGTATTTATCGGGGCAAAAAAGAAATATGGGAAAACCGAACCGAGGTATCGGCGGGTCTGGCCAAAAGCTTCACCACCGATCTCTGGACGGCCAAAGCAAAGCAGGTCATTAAACAGCAGGCAGAGAAAAACACGCCTTTTTTCCTGTACCTGGCCTATGATGTGCCCCACGCCGTGCTGGAGTTGCCTACCCAGGCTTACCCCAAGGGAGGAGGGCTTCAGGGTGGACTACAATGGCAGGCAACACCCGGCAGGATGATTAATACCGCATCGGGAACGCCGGACTCGTATATCCACCCCGACTACGCCACCGCTACCTATGACCACGACAAAAACCCGGCTACGCCCGAGAAAGCGTGGCCCGATGTGTATAAGCGATATGCCACGCTCTGCCGCCGGATTGATGATGGGGTGGGCGACATTCTGCAGCTGTTGAGCGATTTGAAGATTGATCAGTATACGTTGGTGGTCTTTACGTCTGACAACGGTCCATCCATTGAATCGTATCTGAAAGACGACTACGAGCCCACCTTTTTCAGCAGCTTTGGCCCCTTCGACGGCATTAAGCGTGACGTTTGGGAAGGGGGCGTCCGGATGCCCACTCTAGTGCAGTAGCCCGCCCGGATCGCGCCCAAACGAATCATTGACAAGCCTAGTGCGCTTTATGACTGGCTGGCCACATTTGCCGATGCCGCTCAGATTCCTGCTCCCGCCCGCACCGATGGCGTATCACTGCTGCCATCGCTCACCGAAGCAGGGCAGCAGCGCGAAAGTCTGGTTTATATCGAATACGAAAACAACGGCACTACGCCCGGCTTCGACGAATTCAATCCCCGGCACCGGGGCCGGAAGCGAAATCAGATGCAGAAAATCCGGCTGGGTGATTTTGTCGGCGTTCGCTACGACATCAAAGCGGCTACTGATGATTTTGAGATTTACAACGTAGTAACAGACCCCCAGGAGAGCCGCAATCTGGCGACTGACGCGAATTATCAGCCCCTGCAAAAGACATTCAAAGACCGGATTACGCAGGTGCGCCGACCAGACCCGGAAGCGCCCCGCCCCTACGATCTGGCTCCTATGGCCGATGCAGACGTTGCCGGACTGCTTCCCGGCCTAAGCTGGTCGGTCTATGAAGGGCAGTTTCCGTGGGTAGCCGACCTCAGCGGACAGCAGGCTACAAAATCCGGCAGCCGGCCGGACGCCGATCTGACCGGATTGACGACGAAAGACGCTATGATTCAGCAGAAAGGCTATATAAACATACCCAGAGACGGGGTGTATCAGTTCAGCATGGGTGGCAATGGAGCCTTCCTGTTCCGGCTGCATAGTGCCCTGATTCTTGACCGTAGCTACCCGGATCAGCCCAGCCTGAAGCTTCCACTTTCGGCGCTGGTCAGCCTGAAGGCAGGTTATCACCCGTTCAACATTTATTATCACCACACGGGCACCGGCAAGCCTACCATCAGCTGGACATGGCAGACCAGCGAAACAGCAGAACAGTCCGTTCCGTCTACAGCTTTGTTCCACTCCACAGCAACTACGCAGGCTACCAGCCAGAATTGACTGTCAACGCAACGAACCACGGCCGGACCAGTCAACCAGTAGCGTTGCGGATCAATCAGATGCATCAGGCTGCTTTCCTGAAATAATGAATCATCTCGCTATAACCTAGCCTCATCCCAAGCCCCAGTACCGCCTGGGTTAGTCGTTTTGTTCTGGTAAAATCGGTTTTGGCGGATTCAATCCAGTTGCTAAAGTAATTCTGATGGCCTTTGGGCAGGCTTTTGAAAAAATCGAGCGCAACCGGATCATCACCAAGACACGTCATCAGATCCGCCGATACCTGTATCGGGGAGTCGTCGTAATCCAGTTCAACCCGCACCATCGCACCCGCTTCTTTCTGCAAGACCGCGTCGCATGGTGGCGTTGATGGCCATAAAGAACGCGCTCTTCACCTCGTTGTCTTTACCCACCGGCATAAGGGCAACTTGCTCAATGGCAAAGGCATCGAGTAGGCCACGCACGCGAAACGACGTTTTCTGACCGGGCCGCAGCTCGTTCGTTATGTCGTCAGGAATTTCGATGTAGGTCCAGCCGGTTTTCTCGCCTTTCGGTCCGAATCGCTGCAGGCGTGTCGTGAAGACTGGCATTGGGTCAGGCGTACTGGTTTAGCGTGGATTGTAACGATGTCCGCATTTCCTCCACCAGACTGGCGGGCTCCAGAATGGTCAGGTGTTCGCCGTACGAACGCAGGTGCATAAGCAGGTCACGATTAGGAGCCAGCCGCAGCCGCACTACGCAGGCCGTTGGCGTATCGGTCAGCACTTCCTGCGTCTGGTGAATAGGCTTGGCTTTTACGTACCGGCCAAACAGCGGACTAAACGACAGTACAATGTTTTCGACCGGCCCGTGGCTGTCGGTAATGCCATAAATATGCTCAAAAATCTCGCTGACATTGATCAGCACGGCGGCTGGTACATCGCAGGGGTCATCCAGAATTTCGAGTTCGCTCATGCGGTCAAGGGCAAAGGTTTTCTCTCCTCCGCTGGCGGCATCGTAGCCAATAACATACCAGCTGTCCTGCACCTCGCGTAGCAGCAGGGGATGTAGCAGCCGCAGTTTCGGACGTTCGGGTTCGGGCTGCCGGCCCGGTTTTTTTCGGCGGGCGGCCAGTCCCAGGCCAGCCACCGCGTCGTCGTGTTTGAGGTACCGGAAAGCCACCTGCCGGTTCTGGTTCACGGCCCGAATCAGGACGGGTACGTATTGCCGGTTGCCGCCCAGAATTTTTTCTTCTACATACACAATCCGGCGCGACGGAGCCACCACGCTGTCGCTCTTCACCTCGCGGATGATGTCGAGACTTTGCCGCACCTTCTCCAGCGCGTTGGTTAGTTCATCGGCCACGGTAGCCCCCTGCGTAGCGGCCAGCACTTCGCGGGCGTAGTCCAGGGCATCCATATCATCGGGGCTAAGCATGAGGTTCAGCAACCGGAACTGCGGATTGCTATAGAAATAGCCATTAGCCCGTTTGTCATACTCGATGGGCGCATCATGGTCTTCACGCATCCGCTGAATGTCTTTTTCGAGCGACGATATGGAGCGAATGCCGCATTTATCCTGGCAGAGTTCAAACAAGAGCTGTTTGGAATACCGACGCGGATACCGGCTGATTACCTCGTCGATGAGCCGGTAGCGTTGAAAGGCAGAGCGGGTTATAGGCATTTGGGAGTTGTTTGAAGGGTTATTACGCAGAGATTCCCGGAGAAAAAGGGGGATACGCAGAGGGTTTTTTTCTTAATTTCTCTGCGTATCTCTCTTTTCTCTCCGCGAATCTCTGCGTAATAACTCTTTTCCCCAAAGCAACAAAAAAAATTCAACAACGTAAATAGATTATGTTTTAAGGTATTCATCTTTGAATCGGACAATCACTCACGACTCTTATGAACCTTACACAACGTCCGCGCTCAAACGCCCCCAGTACCAGTGCTTCCGTAAAGCGGCCGTCGCTCTCGACACGCCAGCTGGTCGATCTTGAACTCGGCCTGTATCTCCTCGACCGGCTCCGGCCCGACGCGCCCCCTACGGCCCTGCCCGCGCTCCTTACCGACGCGCCAATCCGCCATAGTCTGACTCCCCAGCAGCACAAATACCTGCATCGCGCCCGGCTCGTTCTGGCTCGGTTTACGAACCCAACGCACTGGCAAACACTGCTCGACGCCTACGCAGCCGCCCCTTCCGATGCACTGGCCTACGACCTTTGCCCCCGGTACAGCCGCTTCTCCGAAAAGACCGTCGGCTTCGCCCGGAACCGGGTCGGTATCCTGCGAAAAATGCTCTCGTGAGTTTATTCAGCCTTCGAAACCCGGAGAGGTACCCATCGGATAGCAGGAAGGATGAACAGGATTTTCCCGGCGTAAAAACTCTTTTTTTCGGGTTGAGAAAGTTTTTCTCTCAACGTAAAAAGATTACGTCCTTAGGGTATCATCTTTGATACGAACATCGCGCAAGCGAACATAAACAACAACGACTATGAACCCGATTCTTTCCACCGCTCCCGTTGCTCAACCGGTTCTTGCTGGCCTCTTGCGCTGGCAGGAACCGCTGGCAACGCGGCTGCGCTTTCGGCACGCCCTGCCCGGCATGGTAGCCAACCGGATCCTGAACGTAGAACTGGGTCTGTACCTGATGGCCGAACTGCTGCCTTTGGCCCCGCCCCAGGCCCTGCCTGATTTACTCAATGGTCTCGGTGCGGCTTACAAACAGCGCCCCATCTGGTCGCCCCGGCAACACCGCGCCCTCAATCAGGCCCGCCGGTTGCTGGCTCCGTATCAGAATCACGTGGCCTGGTTTCGGGCCCTGGAAAAATACGCGACGCTTGCCCCTGACCTTCGGGCCTTTACACTACGCGGAACCCTGCGTAGCGACGTCAGCGGGTATATTCTGCGCGAGCGTGTAGCGTTGTACAATGGCTCGCTAACCTGATAGTCAGTAACGATACTTGTCAGATAAATACGGGCCAAAGGGGTCACTCATTACGAGCGGCCCCTTTGGCCTGTATCTGAGTGGGTGAATCTCTCCTACCGCATCAATTCATCAAATGTGATACTGACGTAGTACAGCCCCCCAATCCGGGCCAGACCATAGCCCTGCGCGTAATACTGGTTTAGAATATTTGTGCCGCCCAGCTTCACGACCGATTTGAACGCGGGTACCTTGTACGATACCTGCGCATCGAGACTACTCCAGGAGGGTAGCCAGAGGTCGCCTGCAGTGGTGCCCTGCTCTACCCACATCTGGTCAGTCCAGCGATACGTTATTGTAGCACCGAGCCGGTCGGTCAGGCGGGAATTGGCCAGGCTAATGTTATACCGATTCTCGGGCGAGATAAAGAAGTTACGGCCCAGTTGCGACACTTCCGGATTGCTCATTTTCCGTTTTTCGATAGGGGCACCCGCCCGGTCAGTGCGGACATTGCCCCGGGCATCGCGCAGGGTGATGAGCCCGGTTTGCCAGGCGTAGTTACCACTCAGGGTGTAACCCCGGCCAAGACCGTATTCCAGACCGATACCCGCCCCCCGTACAAAAATCTCGTTCGTGTTGTTAAAATTTACCTGTAACGAGCGGTAACTGGCGGGAGAGAGCAGCGCCAGCGGCCCATCGGTTGGCTTGAGAAGCTGGTACACGTTCTGGGCTGCAATAAAGTCAGTATAACGACTCCCAAAGTAGTAGGCATCGACGTATAGCCGGTTGCTGACAAGCGTTTTATAACCGATTTCCCAGGTTTTGATTTTCTCGGTCGTGAACTGAGCCGGATCAACCCGGAACGTTTGTGGCGCTACCGCCGTGCCGGAACTGGCTACGTAAGGCTGCACCTCAGTTTCCAGATAGCCCGGATTGGTGTTTAGGCTGGCGCCATTATAAGCCTGGGGCAAGCCGCCAATCTCGCCGGCCAGCCCAGCCGGGGGCACTGCAAACAGTTGCCCCGGCGATGGGTTCCGAAACGCCGACTGCCATGACCCACGGAGGTTATGCACGCCATAACTCACAACGGCCGATGCTCTGGGCGTGAATCCACCCGGCAGATACTGGTTCTTATCATACCGCAAAGCCACTGTTGGCTTTACGGTCAGAACATTCGCACCCAGCGGAAGGGGCAACTCTTTCGACACCTGCACATAGGCACCAAACTCGTTGATGGTGTATTCTGACCCATCAGCCCGGCGCGGAAACGACGTTCCACCCGACTCCAGTACATACCGGCGTACACTTGACCCTGCCAGCAACTCAACTTTGTCGTTCAGCAGCGAGGTAAAGTTATACATGCCTTCGTAGTGCCACATTTGCGAATTGTCCCGGAATCGAAGTCCTTTTGCCCCGTTAAAACCCGGGATGGTATCGGTATTGAATGTATTGGCAAACGCATCACGGACCCGATTAAATTCAGCCGAGCCGGGCAGGTAGCGGCCCCGGTCGGCCACGGCCCGGGCCTGGTCAATGCCGAATTTGTTTTCTATGTAAACCTGCCCAAACTCGTTGGCCCACTGATTGAGTGGCTTCCAGGCGTTGTTGATAGCCCGCGCCGTTTGGCCAATATTCCAGCCCTCGGCCTGTTGCTGAGTCGTGTAGGCCCTCACAAAGAAGTTATCGCCCCGTACTTCGGCCTTGAACTGATTACGCCGGTAATCGGGGAAGTACTCGCGGAAGCCGGCCGTACGAATCAGGTTACCGTTGCCGTAATACCAGCCCACCGACGCCTGGATTTTATCGGTCAGTTTATAATACAGTGATACGTTGGCCCGGTTGTTAAATACCTTTCCATTATTGCCTATAACATCCAGCTCGGTGTAGCCGGTGCGGGTTACAAGTTTATTCTGCAGTAGTGGGTTAACGTAGTTGGCCGGATACCGAAACGCTCCGCCGTTGTTGATGTCATCGCCGTACCTGTTCACGCCATCGTACTCGAAGTTAGTAGCGGGGTTGTTGTTAGGCACATACGCAATACCCGTAGCTACATTGCCTCGCAGTGGGTCAGTGCTAAAGAAATTGGTGCGGGCGCGGGTTGAGCGGTCGTCGTAATTATCAGCAATAAAATCGGTGCCGGTCAGTCGCTGAAAACTTACCTTGAACGCAAATCGATTGCCAAGTTGTTTCGCGTAGCGAATCGCGTAATCAGCATAGCCTTTCGGACCAAAATCCGGCTTACCTACGTTATTCACCCCTCACCTTTACCTGCGCACTCAGGCCCTGGTACGTGAATGGGTTTTTACTCGTTGTCAGCATCAGACCCTGTAGGGCATCCGGTCCGTACAGGGCCGACGACGCCCCCGGAATCAGTTCGATGCTTTCAATGTCGAGATCTGAAATCCCCGCTACCGAACCGAAACCAAACCCCAGCCCCGGCGACCGATTGTCCATGCCGTCGGTAAGCTGCACGAAGCGGTTGTTGTTATTAGCCCCAAAGCCCCGCACGTTGACCGATTTGAAAGTCAGACTCTGCGTCAGCAAATCAACGCCCTTCAGGTTTTGCAACGCATCGTAAGGCGTAGCTGCGGGGGAGTTAGCCAGTTGCCGTACACCCAGTTTTTCGACCGTTACGGCAGCTTTACGAATGTCTTCCGGCACCCGGCTGGCGGCCACAACCACCTCATCAGTGAGGATGGCTTCTTCCACCAGTTGTATGTTGATAGCCCGGAAGTTAGTACCCCGTACAAACACACTTTCGCGTCGATAGCCGATAAACGAAGCCGTAATCGTTACGGGTAACAATCGATTTGTGGAGAGGGTAAAGCTTCCGTCGGCCTGTGTAATAGTGCCATCGTTGGTACCACGCACAAGGATGGTTACACCCACCAGTGGCTGGCCCTGCGCATCGGATACGCTGCCCGCCAGGGTAACGCCTGACACGTTTGTCTGGGCCCATCCGGTAGCCACTATGAACAGCATGGCAAGAAGCGAGAAGTGTTGTTTCATCAGGTTAGCTGTAAAAGGAGAGAATCTTAGCTGTTGGGTTCAAATGTACATAATTGACCCGTAGGGCCATTACATGTCCATCTACTGGTCTCATAATCGAACTACGTCATGTGCCGTAGCCAAATAATATAGGTCGCCATCGGGCTTTATACTACGCACCCCATCCAGGTCACATAGCCACTTTTTCGGTCTGATCGTTACGTCTGCCAAAAAAGACACTGAATCCCACGGGCAGTCTCGGTATATACGCGTACTTCGCGATCTAATACACTGAACGCTAAACGTATGTTATCACGCTATTCGACTCTGTTAACCATCTTTTTTATACTGGTTTCTTGCTTTTCACTTATCGCCCAAAATCAGTCGGACCAAATCAACCTGACTGGCTTGGTCAAACACCCACTTTCCCTAACCATAGATAGTCTTCGGCAGCTACCCTTAAAAACAGGAGGGCCAATCAACATCGTGGGTTCAACGGGGCAGATTCGGCGTGTGATCACCTCGTTCAGGGGCGTATTGCTACGCGACCTGCTCGACCGGGCAGGCGTTGATATGGTTATTCCGAAAGAGAAGGGGAAGTACTTTGTGATCGCCCGTGCTACGGATGGCTATACGGCGGTATTTGCCTACAGTGAACTGGTCAACAATCCAACCGGGCAACAGACGTTTATTCTATTTGAGGAGAATGGGAAGCTCATTGCTGACGATGGCGCATTCGTATTGCTCACCGCCAACGACACCGTCACCGGGGCGCGGCACGTTAAATGGCTTGCCCAGATTGAGGTAAGGAAGGTGGAGTAGGTTGTATTGTTATTGAAAGTAGCCCGTTAACTCCCCGTATTCCAAAATATGGCCTTGCATAGCGTCCAGTGCGGCTTGCTTGTCAAGGGCATCGGCAAGCGTGATCGGCTGATCAAGCGCGTACACCCGAAAAATATAGGCATGACGACCAAGGGGCGGGCAGGGGCCGATGTAGGTCAGACTCCCCGTACCATTCTTACCTATTTTCCCCCCCAGCATTCGCAACTGCTCCGTCGTTACACCTTCGGGCAAACTCCTGACCGAAGCGGGTAGGTTGTACAACACCCAGTGGGATAGATTATAAACCGGGAAATCCGGCGACGGCACATCAGGATCGGTCATCAGAACGGCGTATGCTTCGGCGTCCGTTGTGCTTCCCTCCCAATTCAGGGCCGGTGAGGCTTCGTTTCCGTTGCAGGTACAGTTAATAGGCATATCGCCCCCCGGCGGAAACGAACTGCTCGACACAGTCAGCGTCTTTTTGAGTCCAGCGTGGTAGGCCTCATCGTTGTCCTGCTGGTGTTTTGCGCTTATCCGCATACCAACAGCTACTATCGCTACGAGTATCAATAAACCGAGGAGAATTTTACCTATCAATTTCATAAAAAAAGCCGGTCAGGTACATCACGTATCCAACCGGCAAATAAAGTAAAGATTATCAGTACTTACCCATACAGTCCTGACTAACTACGCTACCCGGCGTAGTACCGTCCTGGTTGCCTGTGAGTAGCGGGCTTCATCAATAACCTGTTCCGATACCATTCCGAGGTGATTAGCCCGTTTCAGAACGTAATCAAATGGCAGGTTGAAGTAATTAGCCACTTCGTTTCGGAATGATTCCGGAAATTTTGACAGACGCAGACCAAAAAACTTACGAACCTCCTCTTCGGGCAACATCGCCGACAGGGCAGTACGCTCAGCTTCCACAAGCAACTCCGTTCTTGACAGGTTCAAATACGCTAGTCCAACAGCAGCCGTCAGAATATTCAGAAACAGGTTCCTGTACATGGCCGACAGTTCGGCAGGCAAAATCACCCAGCCCTGATCACGAAACGTAGCTGCGAAACCCGTCAGGCCCTGCTCGCCACGAATCTCGCCACCAATCAATTCGGCCGGAAACTGAAGCCGCTTCGTATCAGCATCGAGCTTCTTCATCCGAAACACGATGGCTTCAACGGGACTTTTGGTAAACAGCAGATCAGCGGGCAGAACATGGGTAGCCTCCCATTGGTCGGTCATACGCAGGAACAGACTTTCGTTAACGGGCAGGTTTTCAGGACCGCCGAGACTCACCAGCATTTGCCGGAAATTGGCCAGAAAATCAATCTGAAGCTGGCCGGGGTTAGAGCGTACTCGTTTCATGCAGTTGAGGATGCCGACCCGCTGGAAATAAGCCAGTTACCCGACATTCATTAGTATGGTTGTTTGTTGTGTTTTACTCAGTAAATATACAAACGAACGCGCTGAACACCAAGCCTTTTCCGGCTCTGTAACAGCCCGACTCCTGCCTTTAGATGACCGGTAAAATACCAACGTATTTTACCGGTCTATACCACTACGACATACTTTTAAATACCTCTTCTTCTACGAATGGCTGGTTGCGAACCCGCTTACCGGTAGCCTTGAAAATGGCGTTGGCCACGGCCGCCCCCGCCGGAGGCAGCGCGGGTTCTCCCAGCCCGGTTGGCGAGATACCATTATTGATAAACTGCACGTCGACTTTAGGAATCTCGTTAATTCGGACAAGTCTGAAGGTATCGAAGTTGGTTTGCTGCGGTACACCATCTTTAAATGTCAGGTTCCCGAACATAGCATGGCCAACGCCGTCTACAACGGCTCCTCTAACCTGCTGCTGCGCCCCGCTCTGGTTGATAACGATTCCGCAATCCACGGCCGCGTAAATCTTCTGCAACGTGGGCTTATTATCCTTCATGATCACCTCGCCCACCTGCGCTACGTACGATGCGTGGGAGAAGTACACGCTAAATCCCTGCGCTACCGGCTTCCCGTCCTGTTCTTTCCGGGTTCCCCAGCCCGACTGCTTCACGGCCAGCTCAATAACGGCCTTCATCCGGTCAACGTCATACTTAAGGGCACCAACAGGTTTCTGCTTCGCCTTATCGAGCAACGCCAGCCGAAACTGCACCGGATCCTTACCGGCAGCCTGCGCTACTTCGTCAATGAACGACTGCTCAGCGAACGCCAGAAAATTAGTGATAGGAGCCCGCCAAGGTCCGGTCGTAACCGGCGACTTCACATAGTCAACGGTGTCAATAAGCAGGTTATCAACAGCACCAGCCGGAAAGTTATCTTCGCGGGTCGGGTTACCTGATTTGATGCCCACACCCCGTACTTTATAACCTGTCATATTCCCATCGGCATCCAGCGCGGCCTCAAATCGGTACCGGACGGCAGGTCTGTAGCTACCCCCGGTCATATCGTCTTCACGCGTCCAGAGCAACTTCACTGGAGCGTTCATACGTTTAGATACCTGCACAGCTTCTACCACATAATCAGCCTGCAGCCGTCGGCCAAATCCGCCCCCCATGCGCGTCAGATCAACGCTCACTTTATCCGGGGATATACCAAGTAGTTTAGCCGTCTCATTACGGGCACGCTCCGGCGTCTGGGTAGGACCAACGAGTTCGGCACGTTCAACACCAGCTGGGCCGGATGTTACGTGGGCGAAGAAGTTCATCGGCTCCATTGGGTTGTGAGGCAGAAACGGGCATTGATATTCTGCTTTGACAACCTTGGCTGCTGAGGCAAACGCACTGGCTACATTCCCATCCTCCCGGCGGACAGTAGCATCCTTGCTATCCAGTAACTCGCGAAAAATCCGGTCATGGTCCGCGGAGTTCTCAGTTTCGCTTGTTTTCTCCCAGTCAATCTTAAGCGCACCCTTTGCTTTGCGCACCTGCCAGGTCGACTTGCCAACTACCGCAACGTTATTATCGAACGAAAACGCATCGATAATACCCGGCATAGATTTTATAGCGGCTTCGTTAAACGATTTGAACGTGTAGCCAAATGCAGGGCGCTGTAGCATGGCAAACAGCATACCATCCCGGTAAAAGTCGATGCCGAACAACGGCTTTCCGGTCAGGATTTTAGGGTTGTCAACGTTCTTGACTACGCTACCAATGAGGGTGAAGTCTTTCTCGTCTTTCAACGGAACATCAGCAGGAACGGGCAAACGACCGGCTTCCGTAGCCAGTTCGCCGTAGCTAAGCTTTTTGTTAGTGGGTTTATGCACCACCATCCCGGTTTCAGTTCCGCATTCTGATACAGGCACTGACCAGCGCGTAGCAGCCGCCTGCAGAAGCATTTGCCGGGCGGTAGCACCGGCCTGGCGCAGGCGTTTCCAGGAATGCGGAATTGAGCCGCTACCACCCGCTACCTGCCGCTGAAACTTGATGGTATCCAGCGGAGCCTGCTCTACAACAACCTTCGTCCAGTCAGCACCAAGTTCTTCAGCTACGATAATTGGAAAGGCCGTTTTGATACCCTGCCCCACCTCGGGGTTTGGTGACAGAATGGTAACAATGCCCGCTGGGCTTATCGACAGAAAACTATTAAAATCAACGACCGCAGCTGCTCCGGCAACAGCGTCAACTGCTACAATAGCCGTAGCCGCCTGCGAATCGGTCCAGTTGAATCCTAATAGTAAGCCGCCCCCGGCCGCAGTGGCCAGTTTAAGGAAACTACGTCTGCTTTCATTTGAGATAGTCCCCATGCTTAGTTACGTTTAGGAGTTGATGAGGTTAGTTCAGATGCTTTCTTTACAGCCTCCCGAATACGGTGGTACGTACCACAACGGCAGATGTTACCACTCATGGCGGCATCAATTTCATTGGCAGTAGGCTTCGGTGTATGTTTCAGAAATGCAGCAGCCGTCATCATCTGGCCTGCCTGGCAATAGCCGCACTGGGGTACGTCAATCTCATCCCAAGCCCGCTGAACAGGGTGATCACCGGTAGCGGACAGCCCTTCGACAGTAGTAATTTTTGCGCTTCCGATGGCCGACACCGGCAAAACGCAGGAACGGGTAGCTTCCCCATCGAGATGTACAGTGCAGGCCCCGCACTGGGCAATGCCGCAGCCGTATTTGGTCCCAACCATACCAAGGGAATCACGTAGTACCCAGAGGAGTGGAGTGTCAGCCTCTACATCAGCCTTCAGAGTACGGCCGTTGATGGTCAATTTGTATGTAGCCATTGCTTGCTAATGAAAATGATTTCAGCAAGTTACGCATTATAGCCATTGACAGTCAACTCTGCGGAGGAGAAAAGACCCCAAACGCAAAAAGCCGCTGTCAGATCGACAACGGCTCTTCGCCTTTAAATAACAGCAGGTGGCACCTTCCTACTCTCCCACCTGTGACGGCAGTACCATCGGCAGTACGGGGCTTAACGGCTCTGTTCGGAATGGAAGAGGTGAACACCCGCCTTACCAGCACCAACCTGCATGCTTATCTTCTGAAGAGTCCGCCATAACTCGCGTCACAGCATCTCCTCAAGACCTGATGCTTTCTTTTTCCCCGCGGAAGAATCTTATCCCAGCAAACTCTGGACTCACCAATAAATTATAGACCATCAACACGAAAACACGCTCTCGGGGCCATTAGTATGGCTCAGCTCCGCTGCTCTCACAGCCTCCACCTGCCACCTATCAACGTCGTCGTCTCCAACGCCCCTCCTATATTGGAACACTCATCTCTGGGCCGGTTTCGCACTTAGATGCCTTCAGCGCTTATCCTATCCCAACGTAGCTACCCGGCCGTGCCTGCGGCCAGACAACCGGCTCACCAGCGGTTGGTCCATCCCGGTCCTCTCGTACTAAGGACAGATCCCATCAGTATTCCCACGCCCACCACAGATAGAGACCGAACTGTCTCACGACGTTCTGAACCCAGCTCGCGTGCCACTTTAATGGGCGAACAGCCCAACCCTTGGAACCTTCTCCAGCCCCAGGATGTGACGAGCCGACATCGAGGTGCCAAACCTCCCCGTCGATGTGAGCTCTTGGGGGAGATCAGCCTGTTATCCCCGGCGTACCTTTTATCCTTTGAGCGATGGCCCTTCCATACGGAAACCACCGGATCACTATACCCTGCTTTCGCACCAGATCGGCCTGTGTGCCTCACTGTCAAGCCCGCTTCTGCTATTGCACTCCTCCGCCGATTACCGTCCGGCGTGAGCGGACCTTGGGAAACCTCCGTTACCCTTTCGGAGGTGACCACCCCAGTCAAACTACCCACCAGGCAATGTCCAGATTTAATCTGTTAGGATACCGGATGAAGAAGGGCGGTATTTCAAGGTTGACTCCACGATGCCTGGCGACACCGCTTCATTGCCTCCCGCCTATCCTACACATCCTCAGCCAGTATCCAATACCAAGCTGTAGTAAAGGTGCACGGGGTCTTTTCGTCCCGTGGCGGGTAAGCGGCATCTTCACCGCTACTACAATTTCACCGAACTCATGGTTGAGACAGTGCCCAGATCGTTACACCATTCGTGCAGGTCGGAACTTACCCGACAAGGAATTTCGCTACCTTAGGACCGTTATAGTTACGGCCGCCGTTTACTGGGGCTTCAGTTCAATGCGTCGGGTTACCCCTAACATCCCCCCTTAACCTTCCAGCACCGGGCAGGTGTCAGACCCTATGCGTCCTCTTTCAAGTTGGCAGAGTCCTGTGTTTTTGGTAAACAGTCGCCTGGGCCTTTGCTCTGCAGCCTTCCACCAATACTATTGCTAATACCGTGACGAGGCCCCCCTTATCCCGAAGTTACAGGGTCATTTTGCCGAGTTCCTTAACCATGATTCATTCGCGCACCTTAGCATATTCTGCCCAGCTACCTGTGTCGGTTTACGGTACGGGTACGCTTGCGCTTAACGGATTCAACCTTTTCTTGGAATCCCCTTCAGTGATTCGACGCGGCCGAAGCCTTGTCTCAACGCCCTATTCCGTCAGGACCTATCACCCCCGGCAATCCGTCAGCTGTCTCCCTGCAAACGTAGTATGGGACTATTAACCCATTCCCCCTCAGGTCCGCCATTCGGCTACCCCTTAGACCCCGACTAACCCTCCGATGACTGCCATCGCGGAGGAAACCTTAGCTTTTCGGTGTGGAGCGTTCTCGTCTCCATTATCGTTACTTATGCCTACATTTGCTTTTCTGACCTCTCCACCAGATGGCTCACGCCCCGGCTTCACTGATGTCAGAATGCTCTCCTACCACAATACACTCCAAGTGTATGTCCACGGCTTCGGTACTATGCTTGATGCCCGCTTATTATCGACGCCCGCCCCGCTCGACCAGTGAGCTGTTACGCACTCTTTAAAGGAATAGCTGCTTCCAAGCTAACCTCCTGGCTGTCTCAGCAGCCGGACCGCCTTTGTTCAACTTAGCATAGATTTGGGGACCTTAGCCGGTGGTCTGGGTTGTTCCCCTCTCGGAGCAGGACCTTAGCACCCTGCCCCTCACTGCCACGCACCCCTCTGCGCATTCGGAGTTCGACAGAAGTTGGTAGGATGTGACTCCCCCGCATCCTATCGGTCGCTCTACCTCACAGACGGTAACACGCAACGCTGT
>CAWGWS010000004.1:130000-1535000 GCA_963826425.1 uncultured Cytophagales bacterium
GGTTTGTGAACACGCTGTCAGTAAAGTGCAGCCCGGCGGTAGGCGCGGCAACAGCTCCTTCCTTATCGGAGTAAACGGTTTGGTACGTAACGCGGTCGGCGTCGGTGGCATCACGTTTAAGGTAGGGCGGTAGGGGGATCTGTCCTGCCTGCTGAATTACTTCGGCAAAGGTTAGCTGGGCAGGTTGCCAGCTCAGTTGTACCGCCGATTTTGCCGGATCGTGCCAGGCAGCGCTCAGCGTTATGGTACCCGACGGAATCGGAATTTGCGTTTCGAGCGTCTCGTCCGGCTTCCAGCGTTTTCGATTGCCGATCATCCCCTGCCAGATTGCTGAACCGGTAGCTTCCATCGCCTGCGAAATCGGTTGTAATCCGTCCGTATCAGCAGAGAGAGGGTTCAGCAGAAACAGCTCGATAACGCCCCCCGTTGCGCGGGTAAAGTGCAGTCGAGCCGGAATGACCTTCGTATTATTAAAGATCAAGAAGCTATTCTCCGGTAACAAACCTGGCAAGTCGTAAAAATGGGCGTGGCTGATTTGCCCGGCTTGGCACACGAGTAATCTGGACGAGTCGCGGGGGGTAAGCGGAAAGCGGGCAATGCGATCGTCGGGTAAGTCGTACTGAAATTCACTCAGCAATACCGCATCATCGTTCATCGTCGGCAGCGGGTTTCATGAACAAGCGGATGGGCAGCGATATCAGCACCGAAATCAGGATAAACGCACTCAACGGTAATAGCCAGGCGTAATCAACAGCCTGCAAGCCCCGGTCAGAGCGGTTGAGGAACGAAATAACCATCAGGGTAAGGCCAAGTATGGTGTTGATAGCCGCCTGGAGCGCGGAAAACCAGTTCATTACGACCTCATTGAGCTGCGACCGGTTTCTCGTCCAAAATGCCTGATGGGGCACGGGTACGCTGGCTGATGGAATCCGCACGAACAGTTTACCCACCGCCCGAATCAGCGTATTATTGATTAAAAAGATAGCAACGGCGATGTAAAACAGCGTTTCCCGTTCTATATACTGAATGGGCGTACCCAGATCGTCGAACCGAACGGCAACCTCGCCAGGATACGATATATAACTGTTGAAAAGGGCAAATAACAGCCCGGCAATAGACAGTATCCGCCAGATGCGGACGAAAAAAGTACCAGTTTTCATTCCTTGGATGTCAGGCCACAAAGGTACGCCAGCGGCATCTGGATAACGCCGGTCAAAGCACATTTACCCAAAGATGTTAGCAAAACTCTGTGTTTCGTTGAGCAATTCAGGCAGAAATTTGGTTTGTCAGTTACGATGAAGATTTACACGAAGACAGGCGATAAGGGCCAGACCGCACTCATTGGTGGCCGCCGGGTGAGTAAAGCCGACTTACGTATTGATGCGTATGGCACCGTTGACGAACTCAATTCCTGGATTGGCGTGGTAGGTGATCAACCCGTTAATGAATCACGCAAAGCACTGCTGAAAGAAATTCAGGACCGTCTATTTACAGTAGGTGCCGAATTGGCCACCGACCCCGGCAAGGCTCCGCGTCAGACTCTGCCTGCCATTGTGCCCGATGACGTTACGCGGCTTGAACAGGCCATGGATGATATGGACACCGAGTTACCCCCGCTACGGGCCTTTGTACTGCCCGGTGGCCATCAGTCGGTTTCATTCGGCCATGTGGCCCGCACCGTTTGCCGACGCGCCGAACGGCTGACGATTGCACTGGACGAAACCCATCCGGGCGACCCACTGGTGATCCAGTATCTCAATCGGTTGTCTGACTACCTTTTTGTCCTGAGTCGCAAGATGACTCAGGAGTTGGGTGTGGAGGAAGTAGAGTGGAAGCCGCGCGTGTAAAATGTTGTTGTCTTAACAACTATTTTCAACCTAATTTTTTAGCTTTGTTGCGGACGGTACATTGCCGTTCGATTCGTTAACCAACACCCTGATTATGACGACGGACGTCTTACAAATTGAACTGCGCCGGGCGGATCGCTCGCGCATTCAGGAGGTCGATTTCAACAATCTGCTTTTCGGTAAACACTTCTCTGACCACATGTTTGTGGCCGATTACATAGACGGTGAATGGCGGAATCAGATGGTAGTGCCATTCGACAATTTTTCGCTGAGCCCCTCACTTACGTCGCTGCATTACGGCCAGTCTATTTTTGAGGGTATGAAGGCGTATAAGAACGAAGCGGGAGAGGTGCAGATGTTCCGGCCTATGGCCAATTTTGAGCGTATGAACGAGTCGGCTCGTCGTATGTGCATGGCTACGTTGCCCGAAGAAGTGTTCATGGGTGGCCTGGAAGCTTTGCTCCGCGTAGATGCTGACTGGGTACCAACGCAGCCCGACAGCTCGCTTTACATCCGCCCGTACATGTTTGCCCTAGATGCTTCGCTGGGCGTAGCTCCGGCCAAAACGTACCGATTCTGCATTTTCACCTGTCCGGTAGGAACCTACTATGCCAAGCCACCTAAGCTAAAGGTAGAGACCGAATACATTCGGTCGGCACCGGGCGGTGTTGGTTATGCCAAATGTGCCGGTAACTATGCCGCGTCGATGTACCCAACGATGCTGGCTCAGCAGGCCGGTTATGATCAGTTGATCTGGACCGACGCCCGCGAGCACAAGTACATTGAGGAATCGGGCACGATGAACATCATGTTCGTTATTGACGGCAAACTCGTAACTCCGGCTGTATCGGACACGATCCTGCGGGGCATCACGCGTGACTCTATTGTGAAAGTGGCCCGTTCATGGGGTATGCCGGTAGAAGAGCGTCTGGTATCTATAGAAGAGGTTGTCAGCGGCATAGAAAGCGGGCGGCTAACAGAAGCGTTTGGTGCGGGTACTGCGGTAGTGGTATCTCCATACGCCCTGATTGGCTACAACGGCCATGATTATATGCTCCCTGAGAATGCTCCCGAAAATTCGTTTGCCATTCGCATCAAAAATTACCTGACCGACGTGCGTACCGGCAAAATTGCCGATGAGTTCGGCTGGATGCACACGCTGTAAGAGTTTTTGACACAGCGAGAACGGAGATTGCGGGTGAGTACTAAAGAGTAAATCTCTGAACTCATCCGCAACCTCCGTTCCCGCTGTGTTTAGGTTTCTTTATTTGGCCGAGGCTGTTGCCCCGCTAAACGAAGTGATGCTGACTTTTAAACCGAAATCTTTCCCCTTTGAGACATCGATTAGCCTGAACTGCTCATTAACAGGACCATTCCAGACAGGATTGCCATTCACTACCGTTGCCATGCCGTATCGATTGGTGAAATACTCTGACAGTTCTTTTTTGTACGCATTAACGGCAGAGCGATTATTAAGATAGAGATCGGCGGTGATGGCTGATATCGTTTCATGCTGCTGCTCATACAGTACGTCCATACTTTCCAGATTCGGGAAATCTATGGCGTAGCCCGCATGCCGGACGTCCTGCTCAAAGGGTGCGTCTTTCTCTATTTTTTTCACTGTATCAAAATCATCGCCAAGGCTCAGGCCACGCCAATGGCTGTCGGACGTAAGGCCGAGTTGGATAAGGCGGTCAGATATGGGCTGGGGTGCGTTGGGTACGGAAGCGTTATCTATGGCAGTCAGGGTGGTGGTCTGCCCCGCGTGCTCCTGCTTTGTAGTACAGGCTGCGGCCATAAGCAGCATAAGAAAAGTGTAATAAACGAGTTTCATCACGTAATTAATCAGGGCGTCAAAAGTAAGGCGTGGTGGGTTATTTCGGGGTATTTAGCGGGCAGAAAACCAACTTTTGGCTTCCGCTTTTCCAAATTTTATCCTAAACTTGCTGAACTGTAAAAATGGATGAACGTTACTAAGCTGAGTAATGCGTCCTTATAATCAACTCACGTTATGCTGAATCCTCTGTTCGGAGCCGATAAAATTTCGCTCGACGACATTCACCTCCTCGAGAAAGATATTCCCAATATCATTGTCTGGGCTGTACCGGTGATGCTGTTCTTCACCGCTCTCGAAATGATCATTACCTACGTTCAGGAACACGATCATTACGAGAAGAAAGAAACTATAGGTTCAGTACTGGTGGGTATTGGCAATCTGATTGTTGGAGCAGCTCTGAAAGTGGCCCTCATCTATGCCTGTATCTGGGTGTACAATCAGCTTCCCTGGCGCATGGAGCTGAACTGGTGGATGCTTATTCCCTGTTACATTCTGCTGGATTTTTGCAGTTACTGGGCACACCGCGTCTCGCACGGGCAGCGGTTCTGGTGGGCAACGCACGTGGTGCACCACACCGGAGAACGCTATAACCTGACCGTATCGTACCGCCTGAGCTGGATTCAGCACCTGAAAATTGTTTTTTTCCTGCCCGTTGCACTAATGGGTTTTCACCCCATCGTTTTCTTCGTGACCAATCAGCTGGCCGTGCTGTTCCAGTTCTGGGTGCATACCGAATACATTCGTAAAATGCCCCGCTGGGTAGAGTACATTTTTGCGACGCCTTCTAATCACCGTGTACACCACGGCTCGCAGGAAAAATACATCGACAAAAACTTCGGCGCAACGTTCATTTTCTGGGATCGGATTTTTGGGACATATCAGCCCGAAGAAGAGCAGGTTATCTATGGCATTACCACCAACCTGACGGGCAATAAGGCTAACCCGTTCTTCATTAACTTCCACGAAGTGGCGGAGATTGTGGAGGATGTCCGGCATGCGAAAGGTATCCGGCTCAAGTTGTTCTATATCTTTGGTAGCCCCACCAAGATTGCCCTGCAGAAAAAAGCGATGCAGGAACAGTCTATTGAAAATGAGCAAATGATTACGGCTTAAACTATTGGGTGCCCTGGGCACTCTAACGCTCGAACATAGCGTTCCGGGTTCGTACGAAAAAGACCGGTGTCACGCTATGACCCGGTCATTTTTCGTTTAATGGCCGTAGTACGTCAACTACTTCTCACGTATCCATGACCACCCGTTTCATCCCCTGTTTCCTGCTGATACTGCTGATTCCGTTTCTATCGTTTACCGGTACGTCTGCCAATCCCGACGCGCTTAATGGCCGATGGCTGAGTCAGAAAAAGCGCAATCAGGTGCAGATCTACCGGCAGGGAAACCGTTACTACGGCAAGATTATCTGGATGCTTGAACCGAACGAAGCCGCCACCAGCCAGCCCAAATGCGATAAATTTAATCCTAACGAGTCGTTGCGAAGCCGTACGCTGGTGGGTATGAACATCATGAGCGACTTGCAGTATGCCGGCAACAACACCTGGACGGGTGGGCAGATTTACAACCCCGAAGATGGCAAAACCTACGGCTGCGAACTCTCACTGCGCAATGCCAACACAATGGACGTTCGCGCTTACATGCTCGGTATGCGAATGATTGGCAAAACGATTACCTGGACGCGGGTTCCTTAGACACCCACAGCCGTTTTTTCAACTGATTCTGCCTGTCTGTTGCGTTATCACGTTAGTCGACCGGTAGGGGTTAAGGGTTTCATAGTTCCTGCGCCAGATTGAAAAAGAAGCCGGTTTGCCCTGCGCGTTAACGGTGCCGCTAAACCGAAGTACCAAATTATAGTAGGTAACGATGTCGAGACTGATCCCCGTGCCAAACAACGGTTTGTTGGCCAGATTACTCTGGTATTGCCCGGCTACGGTACTGTTTACGTAGCCCGCGTCGGCAAAAGCAGTAAGGTAGGCCGCAATGGGTAGCGTATTAAACTGCTTGATGGGCAACCAGCTAAGTTGCTTCACAGTGTCGAAAAGCTGGTAGCGCACACTGTTGCGCCAGATGCCGGTACGCTGGCCGTCAATGACAAAGAGTTCATAGCCGCGCACGATATCGGTACCCCGGCCCAGACCGCGCAACACGAAATACGGCTGCCGGTTGGGCAGCGTAACTCGTCCGTATAGGTTGGCCGCTGCATAAAACCGGCCACCGAGCGGCCAAAACCGCGTGGCCGACCCGCTCATTTCAAGAAACCGAAAATCGTCGTTGGGCAGTACACCACTCACACCCACATTGCCCATCAGCACCGTACCTCGCAAGGGATAGGGTGCGTTGTCTCGCCGGTCGTAGCGGTAGCTGTAGCTCATGCTCAGGTACCGTTGCTGCGTTTTCCCGTTTAGAAAGTAGTCGGGATTTAGTTCGGCGATGGTATCGCTGATGGTATTGTGGTTGTAGCGGGCATCAACGGTATGGTACTGGTACAGCCCGCGCCGGTAGGTAGTTGTCAGCGATGCATAAATCCGTTCGCGAAGCACATTTTCCGACTTCGCGTACACCCACTTATCGAACTGGGTACGGTACGGAATTTCTTTGTTGGTCTGGTAGCCAAAGTCGACCCGCATCCCAATCCGCTGCGCCCGGTCAATATAGGGTATAGCATAGGAAACAGCCGTTCTCGACAGAAACCCCCGCTCAACAACCAGCTGGAGTTTATCGTTATTACCCGTTATATTGCGATAGCTGAGTCGCCCGCCGTAAATAACCCGTCGAAGGTCGCGGCCCCGGTCGTACCACCACTCGTTCAGGTTACGGTCGGCCAGGTCGAACACAGGATAGGCAATCAGGTACCAGCGTTCCTTCATAACCACCGTCAGGTTGTAACGGGGCAGCTGGTTACTATCGGCAGGAATGATCAGGCTGGTCTCAATACCGACGGTAACAAACAGATTGGTGTTGCTGATGTTGCGCCGATCCCAGGCCAGCCGACCGGGCAAATCGGCCAGCCGGATGGTATCGCCGGTGCGTAGCGTCATCTCACGCAGTACAATTCGGTCGCGGGTGCGGTCGTTGCCGGTCAGGATTACCTCACCAATCGTGATCGACTGCGTAGAGTCAGCCATAGCGCGGGCAAACGCCGGCCGAAGAAGACCCATAAACGCCAGTAAGAGCAGAATAGTCCATGGGCACCTTTTCGGAATCATGCGGCAAAAATACGGGTACTCAAAAAAATAAGCCAAAATTATCTATCTATCCTGCAAACCAGCGTGTAATATTGTTGTCTAGTCGTTAAAGTTACAACGCCTACGGTTAACACTCTTTTTCACATGCAATCTGAACAAGTCAGGCATCCCGCTGTCACGGTAAAGCCTAGCCTGAGTTTCTGGCAAATCTGGAACATGAGTTTTGGATTCTTTGGCATCCAGTACAACTTTGGTCTGCAGCAATTTATTATGAGTCCGGTGTTCCGTTACCTCGGCGCCGACGAAAGTAAGATTCCTATACTTTGGCTGGCCGGGCCAGTAACGGGCCTGCTTATTCAGCCGCTCATCGGAGCCATCAGCGATCGAACATGGTCGCCACGCTGGGGTCGGCGCAAACCGTTTTTCCTGATCGGTGCCATCATCTCCAGCATTGCCCTCGTCTTGATGCCCAACTCCAGCGCACTCTGGATGGCCGCCGGGCTGATGTGGATGATGGACGCGGGGCTGAACGTGACCATGGAGCCCTTTCGGGCGTTCATTGGTGATAAGCTCAACGAGAAGCAGCGAACGCTGGGGTTTGCCGTACAGAGTTTTTTCGTGGGTTTTGGGCAGATTCTGGCCAGCCTGATGCCATACCTGTTGCCCATTTTGGGTATTGCCATGACCGTTTCGGTGGCCGAGGGGGGCAACGCCATTCCGCAGTACGTGCATTATCTGTTTTACATCGGCGCGTTTTCTATTGTGGCCGCCGTACTCTGGACGATTTATAGCACCAAAGAGTATCCCCCCGACGACCTGGCCGAGTTTGAACGGCAAAAGCGCGAAACCAACGGCTTCGCGCACTCCATCGCCGAAATAAAAAATGCCCTGATGGAGATGCCCACTACCATGAAGCAGCTCTGGTGGGTCAAATTCTTTACCTGGTACGGCCTGCCGCTTATGTGGCAATACCTGTCGCTGGCCATTTCACGCCATGCGTTCAACGCACCGAATCCCGGCGCGCCCGGTTTCGACGAAGGCAGCAAATGGGGTGGGTTGTGTTTTGCGTTTTTCAATGTGGGCTGCATTCTGGTTTCGTTCATGATACCGGCTCTGGCCAAACGATTTAGCAAGCAGGCCGTTCACGCTATTTTCCTGAGCGTGGCTGGTATGGGCTTCGTGTCGATGTTGTTCTCTAACGATAAAAATATCTTTGCCTTTGGCATGCTACTGGTCGGTTTCGGCTGGGGTTCTATTCTCTCGATGCCATATGTTATGCTGGCCGATTCGGTACCAGCCCATCGGATGGGCGTCTATATGGGTATCTTCAATGGCTTTATCGTAGTGCCACAGATTATCAGCATGATTACCGTTCCGCTTCTGTACAACACCGTACTGGGTGGCGACCCGCGCAATGCCCTGGTGCTGTGTGGCGTTTGCCTATTTTTGGCCGCAGCGTCCTGCTTCCTGGTTAAAACGCCCTCTACTACCGGCGAGGTGGCAATGCCAATGGGCACGGGCGGGCATTAGTTTGACAAACCATTTTATACATTTACCACTGCGGTCAGAATAGGTCTGACCGCAAGTTTTTTTATGACAACCCCGCCCCGCCCCTACGCCCTGCTTTCTGTGGGTGAATTATTAGCTGATTTCATTGGTCATCACGTCTCCAGAAGTTTGCTCGATGCGCAGGATTTCCGCCGTCATCAAGGGGGCAGTCCCGCTAATATGGCCGCCAACATGGCCCGGTTGGGTAATAAGGTAGCGCTGGTAGCCTGCGTTGGCAACGATAACATTGGTAAATACCTCGTTCGACAAGTTAAAGAAACAGGGGTGGATATGGCACACATTGCTACCGATCTCCACGAACCCACAAGTCTGGTCATGGTGTCGCGTACGGCGGGGACGCCTGATTTTGTGGCTTATCGGATGGCCGACCGTTGCCTGCACCCTGACCAGCTACCCGACTCGCTGCTGGCCCAGGCCGATATCTTCCATACCACTTGCTTTGCCCTGAGTAAGCAACCGGCTCAGGATACTATTGTTGATGCGGCCCGGCGTGCTAAAGTTGCCGGATGCCAGATTAGTATTGACGCAAATTACGCACCCAGTATCTGGCCCGACCGCGAGCAGGCCTGGCGTGTCCTGACTGATTACATTGCTGGAGGGGCGCTGGTTAAACTGAGCTTCGACGATGTAGAACGACTTTACGCCGAACCAAAAAATCCCGCTGACGTACTAACTGATTTTCACGGGATGGGCGCGTCACTCATCTGCCTGACGCTGGGTAGCGAAGGCAGTCTGGTGTCGTACGAGAATGGCGAAAAACAGGCTCGCATTCCGGGCCGAAAGGTTGACGTTGTCGATGCTACCGGCGCGGGCGATGCGTATTGGGCGGGCTTTCTGACCGCCTATCTGGATGGGTACGCACCCGCCAACTGTGCCTACGCGGGTGCAGCTTTAGCGAAAATGAAACTCACGCGGCTGGGTTCCCTCCCTTCCATCATAGACCGGGAAACGCTGTATACGTCCTGACAAAATCTGTCAGCGTACTTCGAAGGGGACGAAAAACAGGTCGCCCGTTCCGTGGCGACCTATATCATTGTCAATACAGAGTTTGGTATGAGCAAACTTAGTGTAGTACGGCATTGGCCTAAGCACCCCGCCGGGAATTAACAGCACTGGTCTGTGATTATATCAAGTCTTAGCCAGCATCGGCCCACTCGGTACTCAATACCTCACAACGCTATATGGGCAACCCAAAATACGGGGAAGCTCATGGCTACAGACCAACGAACTCCTCCCCATTCCCTAATGTCGTGGAGCCGTACACACCCGTTGAATGCGCTATTTCAGCGACGCTAGTTTACCCAGATCAATATCGTCGAGGGCGCTCTTGATTTTGTCCATTGATACGCCCCGACCCTTGGCCGTCACAACAAACCGTTTGTTAACCAGCACAGCTACTTGGCCTGACTTGTCAGCATTTTCGTATTTCTCATAAGCCTTGTTGTCGCCCATTTTCGTGGTTTTTTCGTAACCGCTATCCGTTTCCTTGTCGACCTCTATTATTGACCAGGCAGCCATTCCCATCATCATCGGCGAGCCGCCCCCATCAATAATAGCCAGTTCAATGGTTTCGCTATTATCATCGTTGGCGTACTGGCCCGTGGCGGTAGACATTGTAAATCCAGCCGCTCCGTTTTTCTCACCAGACGCTTCCTTACGGGGCAGGCCGTCGGCATTGGCGGGGAGCAATGCTTTCAGGGCGCGAAAATCAACGGTTGCAACGGGCCCGTTTTTTTGCATCTCCTCGGCCTGATTGGCCATTTCGCGCATAGCACTGGCGGCTCCGGTCATAGAGACCGATTCTTCGTCTTTCGCTTCTTCCTTATCCTTACTGCCACAGGCCGTAAGGAGCGTGGTCAGGGTAAGGGCCATAAGGTACGGCAGTATTTTTGCAGACATTTTCTTTGGCGGTTTAGAACAGTGTAACGACAAATCAGTCAGCAATATAGGACACCACCAGGTTTATGACTTCCAACTTTTGAGTAAGCGTATCACTCATTCAGTTGCTGTTAATAGAAAAAGGGCTTCACAGCCCTTTTTCTATTAACAGCAACCTTTAACGGCTCGTTTTCACACCATCATCGTCTACCAGCGGGGGCAGGGCGGCCAGATTCTGATAACTGCGATAGACCAGCAAGATGCCCAGCAGTACCGCCGGAATGCTCAGAATCTGGCCCATGTTCAAGGCCAGATTCTCCTCGAAAGCTACCTGATTTTCTTTCAGGTATTCGTATAAAAACCGCAGTCCGAAGGTGCAGATCATCCAGAAGCCGAGCGAACTACCGCGTGGCATTTGGCTTTTGTAGCGATTCCAGAACCAGTACAGAATAAAAAACAACACCAGATACGACAACGACTCGTACAACTGCGCCGGATGACGTGGAATTTTAGCATACTCGGCGTTGCGCATGAACACAAACGCCCAGGAGACATCCGTCGGGCGACCCACGATTTCGGAGTTCATCAGATTGCCCAGCCGGATGCAGAACCCACCGAAGGCAACAGGAATGGCAATACGATCCGCAACCCACAAAAACGTTTGCCCCGTGGCCCGGCTCGACTTTCGACGCGAATACAGCCATAGGCCTAACAATATGCCTATCAAAGCTCCATGACTGGCCAGTCCTGAATAAGGTGGAATCAGTACTTCAAGCGGGTTTTTGAACAGCATAGCGGGCTCATAAAACAGAAAATGGCCGATGCGGGCACCCAGAATCGTGGACACAACCATATAAATCAAGAGCGAATCGGTATCAGAAACGGGCTTTTTTTCCGCTTTGAAGATGCGGGTCATAATCTGAACGCCAATCAGAAAACCCAGCGCGAACAGCAGCCCGTACCAGCGAACAGAGAACGAACCAATGTGGAAAATCTCGGAATCAACGTCCCAGATAATGTATTGAAGCATAGAGAACGGAAGAATAAAAGCCGGTCAATCGTCCGGCAGGACGAACAAAGATACAGTTTGCCGGAAAGTTTTTGCCCGTTTCGGCGTTTATCCATCTATGACAAAGAGCCTGTTGATTGGACTTGTGCGCCTGTACCAGGCTATCCTGTCGCCGTATCTGCCCAATGCCTGCCGCTACACCCCCACCTGTTCCCAATATATGGTTGAGGCCATTGGCAAACACGGCGCCTTGCGGGGCGGGTGGCTGGGCCTCAAACGCATGGGCCGCTGCCATCCCTGGGGCGGGCATGGCTACGACCCGGTGCCGTAGGCAGTTGCTGAGAGTTGCTGAGAGTTGCCTGTTAAAGACTGCCTATCTTTGCGGTATGATTACGTTTTATCCCGGTCCGTCCAGGGTTTACCCGCAGGTGGCCGATTATGCTGCCGAAGCGGTACGGTCGGGCATCGTAAGTTTAAACCACCGCAGTGCGGGTTTTATGGACGTTGTTCGGGAAACAGGGCAACTCCTGCACGAAAAACTTGCCATCCCCAGTGAGTATCACCTTGCGCTTGTCTCCTCGGCCACCGAGTGCTGGGAAATCGTGGCACAATCGCTCACGGCCCAGGCCAGTCTGCATCCCTACGGGGGCGCCTTTGGTCAAAAATGGGCTGACTATGCATACCGGATCAAGCCGCCCGTAAACCTAGCCGATGCCGACGTATTGTGCATTGTACAGAATGAAACCTCGAACGGAACGCAGGTGAACAGGGACGCCCTGGCTGATTTTCGACGTAATTTTTCAGGGCTGATTGCCGTAGATGCGGTATCCAGCATGGCGGGCGTCGCTCTGGACTGGACACTGGCCGATGTCTGGTTTGCGTCGGTGCAGAAATGTTTTGGACTCCCGGCAGGACTGGCTGTACTGGTATATTCGCCCGCTGCGCTGGCTCAGGCCGAAGCCATTGGCGAGCGCGACCACTACAATAGCCTGCTGTTCATTCACGAAAATTTTGCAAAGTTCCAGACGCCCTATACGCCCAATGGACTGGGTATTTACTGTCTGATGCGTGTGTTGCAGCAGGTACCCTCCATTACCGATACCGACGTCATTATTAAACGTCGGGCTGCTGACTGGTACCTCTTCTTTGAGCAGGAAATGGCCCGTTCACCACTTCGACTGCTTATCGACGATCCAGCGGTGCGTTCTGACACGGTTATTGCTGTAACTAGTTCGGAACCTACTATTCAAGCGGTAAAGCGGGCCGCGCAACAGGCCGGTATCACCCTCGGCAATGGCTATGGCGACTGGAAAAATACGACCTTTCGGATTGCCAACTTTCCGGCCATCTCGGAGGAGGAGATCGAGAAGTTGAAAAAGTTTTTACGTTCATATTTTTAACCGTTGCTACGCAAGAGATACGCTACAACTTCGCAACCCATGTTTAACTTCAGAGAGATCATTTCCGTTACGCTGATTCTGTTTTCGGTCATCGACGTTGTTGGTTCGCTGCCGGTCATTATTGACCTGCGCCGGAAGGTAGGCAAGATCGAATCGGGGCAGGCAACAGTGGTGTCGGGGGTGCTGATGGTGTCATTCCTGTTCGTGGGTGAACGAATTCTAAACCTGTTCGGAGTCGATGTGGCGTCGTTTGCTGTAGCGGGCGGGCTGATTATCTTTCTGCTGGGGCTGGAAATGATTCTGGGCCGCAACATTTTCAAGGCTGGGGTCGAGACAGACGGGGCTACGCACATTGTACCAATTGCTTTTCCGCTCATTGCCGGGGCCGGCACGCTCACCACCATCATTTCGTTGCGGGCCGAATACCAGACGGCCAATATCATCGTCGGCATTGTCATCAACCTGGCGTTGATCTACGCCGTACTAAAGTCGTCGGAGTGGCTTGAGATCAAGCTTGGTCCGGGTGGCCTGTCGGTGATTCGCAAAATTTTCGGTATTATCCTGCTCGCTATCGCCATCAAACTCATCAAGACCAATCTGCTGGCGGGTATTTGAGTTAGTGACCGGCCCTGCTGGTCATTCGCAGGTCAGAGGAAGCAATTGGCCATTACTGCTAACCAATAACGTGTGGCTTGCCAATACTACCTCATCAAACTTTTTCGCTACCCTCCCTTATGATTCGTAATACCCTACTGGCTATTCTCGCTCTAGCTCTGTTGATCGAGCTGGCCTTGACGGGTGGCGCGTTTTTTGCCCGCGAACTGACACTGCAACAGTTTGGCGTTACGCTCACAACCGACACCTCATTTCTGGGTTACGTAGTGGCGTGGCTGCTGTTCTTCGTCTCGCTCGTGTGCGGGCTGGCCTTGTGGCAGGTGTGGCAGCGGCAGCCGGGCTATGCCACCCTGTGTTATCTGCTCGGCTTTTGGTGGATTGGCATTGGCATCGGTATTTACATGGCCTTTGGTAAGCCCGATAATCTGCTGCTCGATTCGCTGAAAGGACTATTGATTGTTATGCTGACCAGCCGCAGCAACAAACACGACTAATACTTTGTGGCTGGTCTGCCAGTGTGGTGGCCCGCCATTGCGTAACGATATACCGCCCATGCACCTGTTCTACCAGCCTGCCAACACCAGCCAACTGACCGAAGATGATTCGCGCCATGCTATGAAAACGCTGCGGCTTAAACCCGGCGACGCCATCAGCGTAACGGACGGGCGCGGTAACCTGCATTCGGCCGTTATTACACCTTCGTCAGGAAAAGTAACCACGTTTCGGATTGCCAGCACGCGAACTCTACCACCCCGCCCGTTCTCCATTCGTATTTGTGTGGCTCCAACCAAAAGTCCGGACCGTATTGAATGGTTCATTGAAAAAGCTGTAGAGATTGGCGTGGAGCGCATCAGTTTTTTCGTTGGAAAACATTCCGAACGGCGGGTGCTGAAACTGGAGCGGATCGAGAAAATTGCTGTTGCGGCCATGAAGCAGTCGCTGCAGTCCTGGTTACCCCGGTTCGATGAGGCCGTGCCGTTTACTGAACTATTGCAGACGGTTTCGGAACCGCAGCGATTCATAGCGCATCTACCAGCCAACGAGACACCCGTTAACCTGGCCAAGGTGTCAACACCCGGCAGCAGCTACACGGTACTGATTGGCCCAGAAGGGGACTTTTCTGACACTGAACTGACACAGGCGCTGGCCGCTGGCTTTGGCATGGTAACCCTTGGCCCCACCCGGCTCCGTACCGAAACAGCCGCGCTGAGTGCCTGTCAGGTGCTAAACTTTATTAACCTCTGATTGTATCGACCATGAAAAAATACCTGCTTGCCTGCTTACTGCTGACGGCTACCTGTTCGCTGGCAACGGCTCAGTACGCTTACAAAATTGCCAAGCTGAAATACAACGGCGGGGGCGACTGGTACGCCAACAAAACATCGCTGCCCAACTTGATTAAGTTTGTCAATGCCAACCTGCGCATGAATATCTTTCCTGAAGAAGACATTGTGGAGCCCGGCAGCCCCGACTTGTTCAGCTACCCTTTTGTGCACCTTACCGGGCACGGCAACCTGACGTTCAGCGACGTCGAAGCCAGGAACCTGCGTCGGTATCTGATGTCGGGTGGGTTTCTGCACGTAGACGATAATTATGGGCTCGATACGTTTGTCCGGCGTGAAATGAAAAAGGTCTTTCCCGAGCTGAATTTCGTGGAGCTGCCCTTCAATCACCCCATCTACCAGCAGCGATTCAAGTTCCCAAATGGCCTGCCCAAAGTGCATGAACACGACGGCAAGGCACCGCAGGGATTCGGGCTGGTTTATGAAGGGCGTCTGGTCTGTTTTTATAGCTACGAATGCGACCTCGGCAACGGCTGGGAGGACCAAAGCGTGCACAACGACCCCGAACCCGTACGGCAACAGGCCCTGCGTATGGGGGCCAATCTGCTGGAATACGCCACCTCAGTTGAATAAAATTTGGGTATTATTTCGGGAAGGAAACCCAAATGAGCCCAAATTTCGTTAGTATTGTAGGAGTATTTTTAGTCCTGATGATCTTCACCTTTAACTCAATACCCTTGTGATTGTCTTGGCCGCTTTTATCGGACACTGGTATCTGTCTTTGTTCTGCCAAACGTTTTTCCTGCATCGCTACTCGGCGCACAAAATGTTCTCAATGAGCAAATTCTGGGAGCGTTTCTTCTATGCCCTGACGTATATCTCACAAGGGTCGTCATATCTGAGCCCCCGGGCCTATGCCGTGTTGCACCGGATGCACCACGCCTTTAGCGATACCCCGCGCGATCCGCACTCGCCCCATCATACCAAGAACATTTTCACGATGATGTGGACGACCAAAAACATTTATAATACCGTACTGCACCGCACCCAACCCATCGAAAAGCAGTTCGACCGGAATTACCCCGAGTGGAAGTTCATCGAAAAAGTGGGTGATTCGTGGGTGTCGCGGGCGGGATGGGCCGTGCTCTACAGCCTGTTCTATGTCTTTGCTTATCTGTATCTGGACATGCACTGGGCGTTTTTCTTCCTGCTACCCGTTCACTTCGTAATGGGACCGGTACACGGAGCCATCATCAACTGGAGCGGCCATAAATACGGCTACTCAAACTTCGACAATCAGGACAAATCAAAAAACTCGCTGATTCTCGACCTAGTGATGATGGGCGAACTGTTCCAGAATAATCACCACAAACGGCCTAACTCGGCCAACTTCGGCGCGAAGTGGTTTGAGTTCGATCCCACCTATCCAATGATTGGCCTGCTGCACAAATTGCGCGTTGTCCGGCTCCGTCCTTCTGCCGAAGCTCAGAAAGCCCAACAGGAAGTTGGTCACGATCGGGCCGTAGAACGGAAGCGAGAGTTTGAAGAAGCTTAAATCGTAACGTCAGAGACCGAGAACTCACAACAAAAATCCCCGCCGAAGTCCGGCGGGGATTTTTGTTGTGAGTAGATATTCCATTGGCCTCACACAATGCGGACGTAACTGCCCAGTAATTTAACGTCGGTCGTGTGGCGCGACAGAATATCGTGCAGGGCCGGGTCATTGGCGTGGCCTTCGCATTCGAGCAGGAACCAGAACCGGAACGATGACCCTTCACGCAGCGGACGGCTTTCGATCTTGGTCAGGTTAATCCCTTTCTGGTTGAACTCCTGCAGAAACCGGGCCAGCACCCCCGGCGACTCCGTGTTGGAAAGCCGGGCAATGAGCGTGGTTTTATCATGACCGCTGGGTTGGTTCCTAAAGTCTTTGGCCAGAATCAGAAACCGGGTTCGGTTCAGGTCCGAATCTTCGATGTTGTCGAAAAGTACCGGCACGTCGAAAAGCTTGGCCGCAATACTGGAACAGATGGCTGCGGTATGAGGCTGCTGCCCAGCCAGTTTAGCCGCTTTTGACGTTGACTCGACTGGCACGAGTTCGGCAGCCAAACCATCGAAACTATCGTTCAGAAATTTACTGCACTGCCGGAAAGCAATGTCTTTGGAGTAGATATGCGTAATGTCGGCGAGGTTCTCGGTCTGGGTGGCAAACGTAAAGTGAACCGGGATCTGGGCTTCGGCGGCAATGCTCAGGTCTTTTTCCAGGAGCAAATCAATAGCCTCACTGACTACGCCTTCCTGGTTATTTTCGATGGGTACCACCCCAAACCGAACCCGCCCCGTCTCGACACTCTCAAACACCGACCGGATGGTGGGTAAAGCCATGTAGGCACTCATGGCCCCAAACCGGCTCTCGGCGGCCTGGTGCGTAAAACTGCCTTCCGGACCTAGATAGGCCACCCGTTCGGGCAGCTCCAGATTACGCGAAACGGCAAAGATTTCCAGAAAGATGGCTTCGATAGCCGCCCGGTTTAGCAGCCCGTTATTCTGATTGTGTAGCCGGTCCAGAATCTGCTTCTCGCGTTCAGGCCGGTAGATAACGGTATTGGTAGTACGTTTGAGTTCGCCAACTTTTCTGACCAGCTCCATGCGCTGATTAAGCAGCGTGAGCAATTGGTCGTCCAGGGCGTCAATATCGGTACGGAGGGATTCGAGCGTCATTGTAACGGCATTCAGTTTACGCTTTTCGGGGTAAGCGCTGCAAATGACCCACCGAAAAGCGTAAACTAAAAACCGAATACCGAAATTATTACACTAAAGCCGCTTCATCCACGTCTTTTTCGATACGGAGGTTGTCAATGATGAACCGCTGCCGGTCGGGGGTGTTTTTGCCCATATAGTAGCTCAACAGCTTGGCAACCGACGTCTCTTTTTCCATAATCACCGGCTCCAGACGCATGTCCTCGCCGATGAACAAGCCAAATTCGTCGGGCGAAATTTCGCCCAGACCTTTGAAGCGCGTAATCTCGATTTTCTTACCGCCTTTCGTCAATTTGTTCATCGCGGCCTGTTTCTCTTCTTCCGAATAGCAATACGTTGTTTCCTTGTGGTTCTTGGGATTGCGTACCCTGAACAGGGGCGTCTCTAAAATGTACAAGTGGCCATTTCGCACCAGATCCGGGAAAAATTGCAGAAAGAACGTCAGCATCAGCAGCCGGATGTGCATGCCATCCACGTCGGCGTCGGTGGCAATAACAATGCGGTTATAGCGCAGCCCCTCCAGGCCATCTTCAATGTCGAGCGCGTGCTGCAGGAGGTTGAACTCTTCATTCTCGTACACCACTTTTTTGGTCAGGCCAAAGCAGTTGAGCGGTTTGCCACGTAAACTAAATACGGCCTGCGTCTGTACGTTGCGGCTCTTGGTAATGGAACCGCTGGCCGAGTCGCCCTCGGTAATAAAAAGCGTAGTCTCGAGCCGGTCGTCGGCTTTAACATCGGGCAGGTGATTGCGGCAGTCGCGGAGTTTCTTGTTGTGCAGACTTGCTTTCTTGGCACGATCATTGGCCAGTTTCTTGATACCGGCGAGTTCTTTGCGTTCACGCTCCGACTGCTCAATGCGCTTTTTCATGGCATCGCGCACGGCGGGGTTGATGTGCAGGAAATTATCCAGGCGTTCTCTGACAAAGTCTTTCACAAACGAGTTGACCGACTGGGCGTTGGCATCGGGCGACATGTTGACCGAGCCGAGTTTGGTTTTGGTCTGCGACTCGAATACGGGTTCCTGTACCCGGATACTAACCGCGGCAATTACGCTGGCCCGAATATCCGTTGTATCATAATTCTTGTCGAAGTGTTTGCGGATGGTATCCACTAGGGCTTCTTTCAGTGCCGTGAGGTGCGTACCGTGCTGGGTGGTGTTCTGCCCGTTCACGAATGAATAGTATTCCTCGCCGTACTGATTACCGTGCGACATGGCAATCTCGATGTCGTCGCCTTTGAGGTGGATAATCGGATAGCGCAGATCCTCTTCTTTGTGGCGATTGCTGAGCAAATCGAGCAGACCGTTCTGGGAAACAAATTTCTGCTTGTTAAAATTAACGATCAGCCCGGCGTTGAGGTAGCAGTAGTTCCAGATCATGTCCGATACAAACTGCCCCCGGTAGTGGTAATTTTTGAACACAGTGTCGTCCGGCTCAAAGACAATCAGTGTACCGTTTCGTTCAGTGGTTCCCTCCTCCTCTTTCTTTTTGAGGTCACCCCGCACAAACTCGGCCCAGACTGAGCGGCCATCCCGGAACGACTGCACCCGGAAGTACGACGAGAGCGCGTTAACGGCTTTGGTGCCCACGCCGTTCAGCCCCACTGACTTTTGGAACGCACCGGAGTCATACTTACCTCCGGTATTGATCTTGGACACCACGTCAACCACCTTACCAAGCGGAATACCCCGGCCGTAGTCCCGAACCTCAATGCGGTGTTCTGATACCCGCACATCAATGGTTTTACCAAAACCCATGACGTGTTCATCAATACAATTATCAATCGTTTCTTTAAGCAAGACGTAGATACCGTCGTCATAGGCAGAGCCGTCGCCGAGTTTACCGATGTACATACCGGGCCGGAGCCGGATGTGTTCGCGCCAGTCGAGCGACCGGATGCTGTCTTCGTTGTACTGAACAGGTTGTGAGTTTATATCAGCCATAAAAAATTAACAGGCAGGCAATATGAATAAAAACGAGGTTTGTAGTTGAATTGGCGGCATTGGAAAAATCATACGCGTTCAGAGTTGTCTGAAATAGATCCGTAGAATCAGAAACTGTTCAGAATCCCGTAAAAGTTCGTTTACTTTGCCGACTGAACTGTACTGTGTACAGTAACGACCTGAAACAGCGTTTAAAAAGGTTGTATACTGTTAGTACCGTTTAACCGTTCCATTTCTTAAAAATATGCAAAATCTGCGAATTATCCGCATGTTTCACTTAAATTCTTTTTGTACTGATCCGGGCGGCCCGATCTGCCGGTTAAGCCTATTCGTGTTGACGGTAGTGCTGCTAACGGGCTCCGTCTGGGCACAGGTAGCGCCCGCGCCTTCGGCACCGGGTGGTGTTCCTACCTCACCCAGTGCTACCCAGGCGCGGCCCGGTGCAGCGTCGCCAGCCACGACCTTGCCCGGCGGTGTAAATATCAATAGCCTGCCTCCTGCGCAGCGCCAACAGGCGCAGCAGCAAATTAACCAGGCACAGCAGCAAAACGGTAATGCCAATGGACGCGGCAACGCCAACAACCCGGCTAATGCCAACAATCCGGCCAACGCCAACAATCCTACCGGCGAACGGAGCGTAAACGGTCTGGAAGAAGGTGCGAACCAGGCCGACGATAATCAGTCTGATGAACAGCGGAACGAGAACCTGGTTAAAGACAGCTACGAGCAGGCGCGCGAAGCCGAACGCCTGCAGCTCCGACGTCGGATTTTTGGGTATGACATTTTCAGCAATTCAGAACTGAGCAAATCATTTCAGCCTAACCTGACCATGGCCACGCCCCGCAACTACACCGTTGGGCCGGGCGATCAACTGAACATCCGGATCTACGGTTACTCGGAGATCGACTTTTCGCAGAAAGTGACCCCCGAAGGCTATGTGTATTTTGCCCAGCAGTCGGGTGTGGGGCCGGTTCAGGTGGCGGGGCTGAGTGTTGAGCAGACCAAGACGCGCATCGAGAGCCGGTTAGCCAGCAAATTTGCCGGACTGCGCAGCGGAGCCTATGGCCCTAAAAACACGTTTCTGGAGGTATCGCTTGGTGGAGCCATCCGCAGCATCCGGGTTACCGTAACAGGCGAGGCCGTACAGCCGGGCACCTACACGCTCTCGTCGCTCTCGACCATGATGAACGCTATTTTTCAGGCGGGTGGACCTAATGAGCTAGGCTCTTTCCGGAAGGTGCAGCTGATCCGCAATAACCGGGTCGTGGCTAACCTCGATCTATACGATTATCTGCTGACGGGTATCCAAACCAACGACCTCCGCTTGCAGGATAACGACAATATCCGGTTCACAACTTACCTGGAGCGCACCGAAATTACCGGTCCCGTAAAGCGCAACAAGATTTTCGAGATGCTGCCCAACGAAACCCTCGACCGGTTGCTCTTCTACGCCGGAGGGTTTGCGGCCAGTGCCTACAAAGGCCGGGTGAAGGTCCTGCGCCTGACCGATCGTGAACGGAAGGTTGTTGACGTGACCGCTGCCGAATTTAAGACCTTTGAGATGCAGGACGGCGACGTAGCTTCGGTAGAGCAGCTTCTCGACCGGTTTGAGAATCAGGTGACCGTTGAAGGAGCTGTGTACCGCCCCGGTCAGTACTCGCTCGATCAGAATCCCACCCTTAAGCAGCTCATCAAATCTGCCGAAGGCCTCAAGGGTGACGCCTTCCGGGGGCGGGTCAACATTATCCGAACTCGTGAAGATCTGGCCATTGAGAACATTACGCTGAACTTAGCTAACATCCTGGCGGGTACCGACCCCGACGTGGTGTTGCAGCGCGAAGACCAGGTTATTATCCCGTCGGCGTTCGATCTGGCCGAAGCGGCTCAGATTTCGGTGCTGGGCGAGGTCAATAACCCGTCGGGGTCCATGCCGTTTATGGCAAACATGACCCTGGGCGATGCCCTATTGAAAGCGGGTGGGCTGCGCGAGTCGGCCGCTGCTTCGCTGGTTGAGGTAGTCCGGCGCAAGAAAGACGTCGATCCCCGTTCGGCGTCGGCGCAGGTAGCCGAAATTCAACGATTCAACGTCAACCGCGATCTGTCGACCAATGCGGACCAGAACAACTTTTTGCTTCAGCCTTACGATCAGATCATTGTTCGCCGGTCGCCCAATTACCTGGTACAGACCTACGCAGCGGTTGAGGGTGAGGTGATTTTGCCGGGCCTGTACGCCATTCGGAGCAAGGACCAGAAAGTGTCGGATTTGATTGGGTTGGCGGGCGGTTTGTCGCCCCAGGCTTACATTGAAGGAGCCACGCTGATTCGACGGGTCACGCTGAGCCAAGATGAATTAGCCCGGCGCAAGCAATCCATTGACGACGTGGCCGAAAACGTGAGCACGGGAAAGGCAGTCGTTGAGACGGAAGAGATTGCCGCTGACCAGCCGGAATCAATTAACATCAACCTGAAAAAGATTCTGGACAACCCGAATTCATCGGAGGATATGCTGGTGCAGGAGGGTGATATTCTGCGCATCCCCAAGCTACTGGAAACCGTGCGGATACAGGGGGAGGTCATGCTACCCAACACGGTTAAGTTTCGGTCGGGACAAACCTTTCAGGACTATATTAGCCAGGTGGGTGGTTTTACAACAAAATCACAGCGCAGGAAAGCCTTTGTCGTATATGCCAATGGCTCCGTTGACAGGACGCGCAAATTTATGTTCTTCAATGTGTACCCACGGGTAGCACCCGGCTCGGAAGTGGTTGTACCGAAGCGGACCACGTCTAAACTTAGTCCGCAGCAGATTTTAGGTTCAGCTACGGGTATCGCTTCATCACTGATTACACTGATTGTTACCGTGTTGGCCTTGAGTCAGCTTCGTAACAGTACCCGGTAACTGCTCACCCTCTTCGCTTCATGGAACAGACCAACACGACCCCGGCGCAACAGCAGCAAGCCTACAGCGGCCGCCCGCTGCCCCCCGATCAGTTCTCGCCCAAAACGGCTCTGCTGCAGCTATTTAAGCTCAAGGACGTAGCCAAACGTAACTGGAAAGTCTTATTGCTTTCAGTTATCCTTTGTGGACTATTTGGTTACGCGTACGATTACTTTAACGAAGACAAACCGCTTTATACCTCTTCGATCCTTTTCAACCTGGGCGGTGGCTCATCGGGCGCTAGTTTCGGGGGCGATCTGGGTGCCCTGGCCAGTGCGTTCGGTATGGGGGGCGGGGCTTCGGATGCCAACATCTTTTCGGGCGACAACTTTCTGGTCTATGCCCAGTCCCGGCCTGTTGTCGAGAAAACACTAATGTACCAGGACACTATTCATGGCAAACCAGTCTTGCTGGCTAACTACTACATAGAAAACAGCGGCATCCGTGATAAGGAATGGGAAGACAGCGATTCGCTGCGGTCTTTTCGGTTTACGAAGTCTAAAAAGTCCAGCGAGTACACCAAGATGGAGCAACTGGTTATGTCGCAGATTTACGCCCGCATCGGTACGGAGATCAGTGTTTCGCAACCGGAGCGTAAATCATCATTCATGCAGATTTACTGCGGTATGGAAGACGAGCAACTCACGGCCCATTTCCTGACTACGCACCTCAGAACCATCGAGTCGGACTACCGGCAGAAGGAAACCAAGAAAACCCGTGAAATGTATGATCTGACCAAAAGTCGGGCCGATTCGCTGCTTCGGGTTATGACGGGTACCGAAAATAAACTGGCCCGGTACATGGACCAGAACCAGCAGATGGTTGTGGCGCAGGGCCGGATTACCGAAACAAAGCTGACCCGCAACTCAACATTCCTCTCCACGTTGTATTACCAGACGCTGCAACAACTGGATGCCATCCGGCTGTCGCTGATTCGGGAGGCTCCGCTGTTCACCGTCATCGAACCCGTTTCCTTTCCGCTGACCCGCACGGGTGTTACGCCCGTAGGCCTGCGTCTGGGTATTGCCCTGGGGGTTATACTCGGTATCATCATTATTTTCCTCCGCGAAACTTACCGCAGCATCATGCGGGAAGAATAACGTTTAAACGTTGTAGAGGGTCCGCCACGATGGTCCTAAAATCATACAGGTGTACAGTGGTGCAGTTGTATAGTTTATCAGGCTAGCCAGCTTTACAACACTACGATTCTATAACCGCCGTGGCGGACTACCTACAACTTTCCTCTATTTTGAAAACATACGAAACAATCATACAGCCGGGCCGCTCGGAGCGGCATTACTGGCGCGACCTCTGGCGCAACCGCGAACTGATGTGGATTCTGTCCATGCGCGACGTATCGGTACGATACAAGCAAACCGCGCTCGGTACGGCCTGGGGCCTTATTCGCCCCCTGGTAACCATGATGATCATGGTGGTGGTATTCAGTAAAATTGCCAAGCTACCCCCGGATCCAGGCATTCCCTATCCACTCATGGTGCTGGGCGGCATTACGATCTGGACATTTTTCTCGACGGCTTTTTCGCAGATCAGCAGCAGCGTCCTCCTCAATGCTAACCTCGTCACGAAGGTGTATTTCCCCCGGCTCATCATGCCTATCAGTGCCGTGGCCGTGAGTTTTGTTGATTTCCTGGTTTCGCTGTCGCTGTTCATTCTGCTGGCTATCTACTACCAGTTCATTCCCGACTGGCATCTGTTGTTGCTGCCGTTTTTCATTCTGCTGGCTATTCTGGCCGCTTTCGCATTTGGCCTATTCTTTGCTACCATCAACGTACGCTTTCGCGACGTGGGGCAGCTGATTCCCTTTATAGTGCAAATTGGTTTTTACGCCTGCCCAATTGCCTACAGCAGCAGCCTGGTGGCGAATGACTGGTGGTACCCCATCTATATCCTGAACCCGATGGTAGGGATCATAGACGGCTTCCGGTGGTCACTACTGGGTGAGCAGTCATTTTTCAATCCGCAAAGTCTGGTAGCATCCGTAGCGATCGTCAGTGTTTGCTTAATTTTGTCCCTGTACTTTTTCCGCAAACGGGAGAGCACGTTTGTAGATGATATCTAACGAGTCATTATGTCTGTCATTACCGTTGAAAATATAAGTAAGCAATACATCATTGACCATAAAAAGGGCAAGGGTGGCACGACCCTGCGTGATGTTCTGACGAATAATATCCAATCTATTTTTGGCGGGAAGAAGCAGCAGGAAGAAATGACCCATGAAGAGTTCTGGGCCCTGCGCGACGTTAACTTTTCGATTGAACAGGGCGACCGGGTTGGCATTGTCGGTCACAATGGTGCCGGAAAATCGACTATGCTCAAGATTCTGAGCAAGATCATCGAACCCACCACGGGTACCGTTAAAATAAAAGGCCGTGTAGCCAGTCTGCTGGAAGTAGGTACGGGTTTTCATCCTGAACTGACGGGCCGGGAGAATATTTTCCTGAATGGGGCGCTGCTGGGTATGACCCGCAACGAGATAAAGCGGCAGTTCGACGAGATCGTGGCCTTTGCCGGGGTAGAGAAGTTTCTGGACACGCCCGTGAAACGCTATTCGTCGGGTATGTATGTGCGGCTGGGTTTCGCCATTTCGGCCCACCTCGATCCCGAAATCATGATTGTTGATGAAGTGCTGGCCGTAGGTGATGCTGAATTTCAGAAGAAAAGCATTGGTAAAATGCGCGACAACTCGGCCAGTGGACGTACCATTATCTTCGTGAGCCATAACCTGACGGCTGTACAGGCTCTGTGTAACAAGACGCTGTACTTTGAGAAGGGTATGCTTATTGAGCAGGGCGAAACCAATGAAGTGATTGCGTCATATCTCAGCAAAGTATCACGCACTCAGCTGGTGCGGCAGTGGGACACGCCCGAAGAAGCACCCGGCAATGATCTGGTTCGGTTCCGGCGCGTTGAACTCATTCCCGACTATCCCGCCGATACGACCCATATCGACGTCCGGACGCCCATGAAACTTCGCTTCGAGTTCTGGAACATGATGGATCATGCCAATCTGAACCTGAGTATGCACCTCAACTCCCTGACGGGTGAGTGCATCTTCAACGTTGGCACGCGGTCGCAGCCCTACGGCAAAGGACTGATTGTGGGCGAGTGTACCATTCCCGGCTATTTTCTGAATGATGGATCGTACACGGTATCGGTTATGATTGTAAAGGATACGGTAACCCCCTTGTTCATTATGGATGAAGGGATCACCTTCGACGTAGAAGATTACCGCGCCGGTATTGCCTGGTATGGCAAATGGCCCGGCTATGTGCGCCCGCAGTTCCCATTCGAGATGGAAATGATGGAAGCCGAAACGGTGCAATGATTGTCTGTCTGTTTGGTTGCGGTTTGCCCCAGTAGACTAACTAACCAGAAAAACCGCACTCAAACAGACAAATAAGTTTTCTGCATGATTAACGTCACCAAATCATACCTGCCTGATTTAGAAGAATACACAGCCTATCTGAAAGGCATCTGGGAGCGCGTGTATTTAACCAACGACGGGCCATTACTGCGCGAACTGGAAGATCAGATAAAAACGTATCTGGGCGTTCGGCACCTGAAATACTGCGCCAACGGCACCGTAGTGCTGCAAATGGCCCTTAAAGCCCTGGACATTACAAAGGAAGTAATTACCACGCCTTTCTCGTATGTAGCCACCACCAACGCGCTGCTCTGGGAAGGGTGCACGCCCGTGTTCGCCGACATCCGTCCCGACGATTTTAACATCGATCCCGACGCCATCGAGCCGCTCATTACGGCCAATACGCAGGCCATCATGGCCACGCACGTCTATGGTAATGCCTGCCGGGTTAACGAGATTCAGGCCATTGCCGACAAACACGGGTTGAAGGTCATATACGACGCGGCCCACACGTTCGGGGCTAGTTATAACGGTCGTTCCATCCTGAGTTACGGCGATCTGAGCACGTGTAGCTTCCACGCGACTAAAGTATTTCATACGGTAGAGGGTGGCTGTATCGTAACCGACAACGATGAAATGGCGGAGAAACTGCATTTCTACCGCTCGTTTGGTCACCGCAATGACGACTACCGAAGCATTGGTATCAATGCCAAAAACTCCGAACTCCACGCGGCTATGGGTTTATGCGTCTTACCCAAAGTGCCGGAGTTAATTGCGGCCCGCAAAGCCATCTTCGATCAATATGCGGCCCGGCTCGACTTTGCCAGGATGACCCGCCCTACCCTGTCGCCGGGTATGGAGTATAACTATGCCTATTACCCCGTTGTGTTTGAGTCTGAAGAGACGTTGTTGCGGGTCTTTGATGCGCTACAGGCACAGGAGATTACCGCACGCCGGTATTTTTACCCGTCGCTCAACACGTTGCCGTTCCTGAAGAGTTACCAGGCGTGTCCAATTTCGGAGAGCATTGCCCGGCGGGTGCTGTGTTTGCCGCTGTACCCCGGCCTGCCCGAAGCCGACGTAGACCGCATTGCCGGTATTGTAAACGAAGCCCTTGTCATGTCGGGTGCCGAGGTGTAACCCTGCGCTCCTACCGCCAGGATGCGAGGTTGGCCCTGACAGTATCCACCTGTTTGTAACCTGACGGTATGATTGCCAGCACGCCCCCGCCCCCCTATTACGCCGTAATCTTTACGTCGGTCCGGACCGACGTAGCGGATGGATACGCCGATACCGCCAACCGTATGGTTGAGTTGGCCCGCGAGCAGCCCGGCTTTCTTGGGGTGGAGTCGGCCCGCAGTGCCCCTCACGACGGATCCCTCGGCCTTACTGTTTCGTACTGGACTAGTCTGGACGATATCCGACACTGGAAACGCCACGCCGAGCATCAACTTGCCCAAGAGCGGGGTCGCAGCCACTGGTACGAAACATACAAGACCCGCATTTGCAAGGTAGAGCGTGATTATGAATTTTAGAACGGGTAGCCAATACCGATATTGAAGATCAGATTCTGCTTGCGCCAGGCCGAACTACCGAAGTCAATCTGATTAATGACCCACTCACTCCCGTTGGTTTTGTAGGGTTTACGCAACGGAATAGCCAGATCGAGCCGGATCAGGAAGTAAGACAGATCGATGCGGGCACCCACGCCAGTACTGACCGCAATTTGCTTGTAGAAATCTTTGGTAAACTGCCCGTCTTTTCCGGCCAGTGTGGTGCCGTAGTAAGTCCATATATTACCGGCATCTACAAATACGGCCCCCTCCAGATACTGACCAAACTTAGCCCGGAGTTCAGTATTCGCTTCAAGGCGTATATCACCCCCACCGTCCTGGGTTGTAAATCGATTCTGCAATGTATCACGCGTTACCAGACCGGGGCCGATAGCGCGGGGGCGAAAGCCCCGGATGCTATTGCTGCCACCCACAAAATATTGACGAATCAGCGGCATGGTTTTATCAATAGAGTTGCCATAAGGTAGCCCCACGCCCATAAACAACCGATTGGCCAGCGTTATGCCCGTACCCAGTCGACGATAAAGCCGGCCATCGGCATCGAATCGGGCGTACTGCGCAAATGGAACGCCGAAAATCGTTTTGTCTCCCACGTCATTCTTATTATGAATCAGCAAACTGGCCAGGTTTCCTGATGCTTCCAGATTGGTTGTGAGCCGGTACGTAGTCAGAAGATTTCCCTGTAGTGGAGAATTGTAATTGAATGTATATAACGAACTGGGCAGCAGCTGCTCAGAATTAAGGATGTTAATGTACTGGGAAAAAATGAACGGATTGTTGGCTGCTGAATCGGCAAAGGCCTGACTAATATTGGATGGCCGGACATAGGTTATATTAAAGGGCTGGAACGTGTGCTCTATCTGCTGGTTCTGCCGCCATGAATAGCCAAACGTTGTCTGAAACGAGTTCAGGTTGTAGAGGTTCCCCCGGATAATGGTCTGGTAGCCCAGCGTGGCAATCGTCTTGGGTAGCGACCGCTGCCGATCATCCTGCCGGAAACGGATTGGGCTTACCAGGCGGGGGAAGCTCAGCTGTACGTCGACCCCGTACCGGTAATTGGTTATACCCTGATCACCGGCATTAATCTGGAATTCGATACCTCCGTTCAGGTTGACCGTAAGCAGTTCGGCCCGTTTTAATGCATTCCGGTTGCGCCAGCCCAGCGTTATCTGCGAACCCGTAAAGTTGTTGGAACGCGAGGTGCCATCGATTTCAAACCGTACAGACTTGGACTTATAGGGGGTGAGGTAATAGTACAAATTCAGCAAAGCCGAGTCGCCCTGCTGAATAGGGCTAAATCGGTTGCGGACAAATTTAAACGCACCCACATTGACAAACCGCGACAGGGTCAAATCCTGCGCCCGGCTGTTATAGAGTTTGCCCGGCTGTACCGTCACTACGTCACGAAACAACTTGGGGTCGAATCGCTGGCTCGAATCAACAACAGTAACTTGTTGCTTAGTTTTATAAGCCAAGCTGCGGTTGGTATCGGTCTGGGCAGTTGAGAGGTTATAGTTGGGATAGATAAAAATATCCTTGATGTAATACGGCTCGCCAGCGGCTAGGGGCATGTCGGGCTTCACGTACATATATAGTTTGGTACGGTACGTTACGGAATCGTTGTCGGCAAGGGCTGCGGTGTATTCAGGAACGAAATAGAAGAACCCACCCTGTTTCATGAACTGCCCAATGCGCTCGCGCTCCAGTTTGATATTGTCGAGCAGATAGGGGTCGCCCTTTTTCAGCACCGTATTTTTGGCCGAGGCTATAAACCGATCTTTGAATATCTTCGATCGAACGAAGGTAGTGTCGTATAAAAAATCAACCGAATCGATATAGTATCGTTGCGCTACGTTTGCCGTGTAGACGCCCCGCGCCTTGTAGCCTTTCTCAATAATCTCGCCCGACACTTTGGAGCCGAAGTAACCCTGATTTTGCAGATATGCTTCCAGAATTGGAATATTGGCCGTAATAACGCTGGCACTGGCAAAAACCGGCTCCTGCCCAAACTTACGCCGAAACCACGACCGAAGACCATTTTTGCTGCGTGGTTCGCCAAACAGATAATACAGACCTACTTTCCAGGGATAGCCAAAAATCTGGGCGTTGGGCCTGGGACGAGTCAGCTCGGCCAGCCGTTCTTTGGCGACGTCCTTTTCAACCCCCGACACAGTCGAGTCGGCGGTGATGGTAACGTCGGTGCCCATGTACAGCCGCTCTTTGGCCGGTAATTTTTTGGCCAGATTACAGCCGTTGAGAAACAGTGCAAGCCCGAAAAAACAGGCCAGCGGTAATCGACCAGTCAAAAGAAAAATACCCGTATTGGTTTTATTCATAGTGGTTATCAGCGTGGGTAGTAACTTACTGAAACGTATCTGCCGATTTGTTGAACAGGCCCGCCAGCGTATTGTAGTCGATGGTGATAACAAATCCGATACCGGTTTCAATAACATAGCCATCCAGCACCGCCTGGTAATCATTCTGACGATAGCCCCGCAATACGTACCGGCCGTCGGGCGTGATTTTATAGTTGACCGAAATATTGTCGAACACCTGGTTTTGCCGGGTGGCGGTCGAACCAGAGTTGTCGATCAGGAAGTTTTTGCCAACCGATACCGTCACACGCCCGTTGGCAAAACTCTTTGACAGCCCTACCGCCAGATCAGTACGAACGCCGTTACTGGTACCCCCCGTGTTAGAACTGCCTGATTGCGATAACAAGTTAAAATCTACATCGACAATGCCGCTCAGCGCCCCTGACGCCAGCCGGCCCAGCTGATCAGATACCAGTTTGCTTACGCTGGTAAGGGCCGCGTTCTGCGCCGTCCCTCCCAGCCCCCCCCCGATCCACCGGAGAAGAAATCAGATGTATTCTCGGGCAGAAACCGCCCCAGAATCAGCAGCGCAAACACCTGCTTGTTAATTTGCGACTGATCCCGGCGCAGGCTCTTGAGTTTACTTTCAATAGCCGTAGCAAACGGGCTCGATGAAATACCACTGGTGTTATTTTCTAATTCGGGCAGGCGGATGTCAAAATCAAGTTTGGGCTTGGCAATATTGTCGCTGATAGTAAGGGCCACGACGAAGGGTAATTTACGTTTGAGCGCGGCCGCATCCACATTGGTCGATTCGTTGGCAATCAAATCGGCGGGGGGCACCTCTACCTTATACAGGGCCGTCATGTTTATGTCAGCCTTGAGTGGATCGCCGGTGAAGTTAATGTAGCCACCCTTTTGAATTTCGAACTGGCGTTTTAGCACCTCGTACGTTAGTGAGTACTCGCCCTCGGTTACATCGTAGCGACCCAGCACGGCCAGGTTACCCGCTGCGTCGATGCTGACGTTCAGCTGGGCGTTGCCCCGCGCCCGCAGGTAATCACCATTGAGTTCATCGATCACAATGGTCAGTTCCGATTTTTCGTCGACTTCCACATCGAGAGAGATGTTCGAGTTGGCCAGTTGATCGAACGAGAGCCGTTTTAGGCTGGTCGTGTCCAGCTTGGGCTGGTAAATGTATTTGCGCAGAGCCAGAGAATCGCTATGGTCAATGAACGTAACGATATCGCGGCCCACATCAGCCGCCAGTTCATCGTCGGGCAACACCAGGGAGATATTGCTACCGTCTTCAAGCTTAACTTTCCCCGCCACTGCGGCATCGGCCCCGGCCCCTTTCACGCGAACATCGATGGTAGCAGTGGCTCGTCCATAGGCAAATTCATTGTCTTTGCGTGAGGCATTCAGCACCAGGAAGTTGTTAGCCTGAATGCGAAGGTTATAAGCGACATTAGGTAGGTTTTGCAAGACTACGGTACCATTGGTGGTGAGGGCCTGCCCAAGCGTATCCGTCACGGCAAACTCATTGAACGTAATGGTCTGCCCCCGAAACAGGATACTCTCGTCGTTAATGCGGTAGGTAGCGTTAAGCTGCTTGATGTTAAACGCCACTGAATCAAAGGCAATGCTACCGTTGGTCTGCGGATTATCCAGCGAACCCGCAACCTTGAGGTCGCCGGTGAGTTTACCCCGCGCCTGCCGGAGTTCACCAAAGCTGAAGGCTTCAATGGTACGAGCGTCGAGTCGTTTAAGATTAATGACCAAGTCGAGGGCTTCCTTGCTGTCTTCGGGATTGTAGAATCCTGCTATCGTAGCATCGTTATACGGCCCGGCCAGCACCGTATTTACGTTGATGCGCCCATCGGTAGTGTTGTTGAAACGCGCGGTCAGGTCGCCAATGGGCTGTTGCATTACCCGCAAACTATCTACGTAAACCGAACCGGTGAAAGCCAGTTGACTGTCGTCGCTCAGGTAATCCCGCACAATGACGGTACCGTTCAGCTGCCCGTTGGCCAACGTGGTGTCCTGCCCGGCCAGCCTGGCCAGATAACCAAGGTTAATATCCTGGGTGGTGATGCGAATAGGTGCGTTGGGATACTGCTCGGTGCTGCTGATGTTGAGCGTCTGCGGCCCCGACTGCAGTACGATATTGTTAATCAGCACACCGTTGGGACCGTACTCTGCAAAGCCGCTTGAGTCGGTTTGCCAGCGTTCGTAGTTGGTAAGCAGCCCGTTGCGGGCAAACTGAAACCGGTAGCTGCTGTCAATAATACTAAGCGTACCGGCCAATCCAAACCGGTCCTGATCGACCGAATCTTTGTTGACGACACTGAACCGAAACTGATTGTCAGCCGCCGTACCCGTCAGAAACGTTTCGCGGAGGTTATAGCCGTCGTACCGTATGCCATCTATCTTACCATTGACCGCCAGCTTGTTACCCGTACCGTGCAGGGTCAGGTTAGTATTCTTGACTGTAATGGTATCATAAATAACGGTGCCGGTGCGGAGCGTGGCCGAGAGTGTTGTATCACCCATTACCCCGTCGCGCTGGCTATCCAGAAAGGCCGTCAGCCGGACGGAGTCGAGCCGGGTTAGTTCTGGCACAAACGCTTTAAAGAGCGGGTTCTGGTAAGCTTTCAGATTAGCCGTGAGGGCGTAGGGCGTCGTAACCGGCTTGTAACTCAGGTTGGGGAGTGCAATGTACTTGGCAATCTCACCCGCTATGATATCGTACAGGTTATCGTACTGAAACTGTCCGTCCAGTGTGAGCCGTGCGCCCGGCAGCTGAGCCAGCACCCGCTTCGTATCGCCGGTGGCCGACAGTCGCGCGTACAGCGAATCGACGGGATAACTCTCGCCATTGAGCGTCACAACCGCATCTGCCGCCGATACCGTACCAACGGGCCGCTCGGGATCGACCGTGGCCATGTCGAGCAGAATCTGGCCTTTCAGCGAAAGCGGATCGGCGTAAAAGCCCAGCGGTTTGAGGTTTAACTGGCTCAGCACCACCTGCCCGTTCACACTCGGAAACTCCGGTTTCAGGTCAACTTTCGTATCGAACGTGGCATTGGCATTGGGGTCGGCAATGCTGCCAACAATATCCAGCAGACCATTGGCCAGGTTTCCCTTCGCGTCAAAATTCTGGTACGTGTAGCCCTGCAGTTCGGCTGATTTTATGGCCAGATCGAAGGTTGTTTTGAGCGTATTGATGTCAATACCGCGCCCGTCTACCGTAGCGCGACCTGTAATTTTACCGACCGTTTCAGGCTGTTTCGTCCACTTGCCCGCGTCGAAGTTTATGAGGTTAAGCGTGCCTTTATAGGTCTCATTCTTACCAGCCACAAACCCCGCCACGCGGCCATCAAAATCGGCACTACCCCAGTCAGTATCCAATTTAGCATCGACAACCAGATTGTTGAGCGGTCCCTTCAGCTTACCCGTCAGATCGAAAGCTGGAGGCAAAGCAATGCTCTCGGGTATGGTGCCGGGGGGCGTCAGTTTATTAATATCAGCCAGGCGGGTGACGGCATCCGTGATCGTGAGGTCAACGCCCAGCCGGTCAGGATCAGTTACGTTGATAAGCCGTCCGTTCATACGCAGGTGGGTACCGGACAGCAGGTCCAGTTCTACGCGGGGCAGATTAAGGGTAGCCAGCGTACCGGTGGCCAGGGCATTGGCCCGAAACACCGCGCCTGGGCTATTGCTGAAAGGGGGTGTATCGGCCAGAAAAGGCGCCAGTTGCAGCACATCGGCTACGGATAACCGGCTTTTGGTCAGGTTCACCCGCACCTGCACCCGGCTGGCAAACCGCGGATTACTCAATTGCCCCAGCGAATCATAGCGCAACACGAGTTGGTCGCGAATGAGCGAAGAGGGTGTTTTAATGTACAGGTTGGTGAGTTTAGTGGTCTGGTCGGTATAGAGCAGATCGCCGTCGAGTTGCTGTAGTGTGAAGCCACTTGTGGCTTTTGCCCGGCCATTGCGCAGTTGCCCGCTCACTACCATCCCCTGTTTGCCGAGGTCCCGATACACCAGGTCTTTTCCATCAATACCGAGATTGCTGAAGTCGAGGTGACCGTAATCAAGGCCCCTCGCCTGCCGCGGGGCCGTTTCGTCGTCAAACTTAATCCGGTTATTGGCAAAGCGTACCGTGCCCAGTGTAGCAGCCCAGCCTGGCCCCGTGGCTGGCGTTTCTGGTTGAGCTGGGGTGGCTTTCTTATTAGGTTTGGTCAGCGTAGCCGCAACATCGGCGTTTTCGAGCAGCAAAGATTTGATACCAATTTTCTCGCCATCGAGGTAGAAGTAATTCGACTCCATCCTGAGTTTCCCAACGCTACCCTTAGTCTTAAAGTCGGCCGTTTGCACGTCAACATCCCATTTGGCGCGGTCAATGGCCCACTTGCCCAGGCCAATGTCGAGCGTATCGCCGGGTTTAGCGGGAGGACTGGGGGGCGTAGGCAGGCCATCGTACAGCCGAGCATACACGTTCAGGCCATCGGCGTTCAAATCTTTGATGTGATAAATAGATTTGTCGATGTCAGTCTCCTGCAAATTTGTCTGTAGCTGTTTTACGTAGGCGTTTACGTTCGCCCCCGTTACATCATCCGTATACTTAATGCGGACGTCGTTGAGCCGGATTTTGTTGAGCGAAATCACCATCGACGAAGCCGCACTATCGGTAGGTGTTGCCGCCGTGTCGGGCGTTACAAACGCATCGATCAGGTAATTGAAATTGAAAGCGGTATCGGGTAGCGTGCGGCTTATGTTTACCTGCGTCCGTTCAAGTAAAATTTCATTGATGGAAAGCCGGCTATTGAGCAGCCCCCACATATCGAGGTCAACGCGTAACAGTCCCCCATTTACGAGCGTATCGCCCTGTGGTGTTTTGAAGAAAACGTCGCGCAGTTCAATGTAATCGGGGATGTCGTAGCGAATACTGCCAATGCGGAAGGGCGAGCTTATTTTTCCGGCTAAGTAGCTGTTTACCTGCTTCGTAACAAAACCCTGCCCCCAGGGCGTGGTGGCCACAATGAGAACGAACCCCACGAGCAACAGCACGAGGGCAAGCACACCGAGTAGGGCACGGACAACAATTTTTGATGCAGACATTCAGTGATCTCCGACTGGTAAGGAGCAGACCGGCAGCAATAGTGCGTACTAAACCTCCTGACTTAACGTAGTTTCAGGCTATAATGTTACTCACTGGACAGGTGCAGTTGAATAGTTAAGTTGCCGTTACCTCAATTAAACCGGTTTTTTAGGCTATCGTGTTTGTCGGGGAATGCGTTCGTTCGACCAAGAGCCGAAAACTAAATGTCACGCTCATGTTCACATCAATACGTTCCTGCCTGGCTGTTGCAGCCCTTCTCTTACTCATACTGAGCAGTTGTAAAAAAAACGAGGTCGATCCCACTAAGGGGTTCTCCGACAAAATTCAGTCGATCATCTCTTCTGACGACATTGCGAAACTACGCGCACGCGGTATGGTTATCAACGAAGGCTCCGTGCCACCCACCATCGAAGGTATCTATGTTTCCTCACCCCACGAACTTCTGAGTGGCTACGACGGCGATACGTATAAGAACGGGTATACGTTCTCAGACCTTATATTCCGATTCACCGATCAGAACAGTACCGATAAAACCGCGAAGGTTGACATCAAAAACGGGGGCGCAACGGGCACAGGGGTGGGTGGCTTTCTGGCGGGCAACGGCAGCAGTTTCACGTTTTTCGCTGAAATAGACCTTAAATCAGGTACGGCAACGGCCAAGCAGGTACGCATCTTCTCGGGCGAGATCACTCCCGATGGAATCAAAAACTTTTACACTACCCTGCTGGTAACGAGTAAAGTTGACCCCAACGACGAGTTGATTCCGGTGGGCGCGTCGCGCATTATCAAGGACAGCAATGGTCTGGCCAGCAGCCGCACCACGTTCCGGGCTGGGGCTATTGATAGTACCAGATCCGACGAGTCAGTCCGGTGACTATTCAAAATACCAGCCAACTTTTAATCTGGCAAGCCGTTCTTTCATGAGCAGGGAAGTTGCACACCCGCCATTAGGCCGGTAGTTTTGCGCAACTTTCCTGTTCTTACTTTTTTTATGAGCGAACTACTTACCGCCGAATCTATTATCAGTCTATTGACCCTGACGTTTCTCGAAATCGTTCTGGGTATTGACAACATTATCTTTATCTCCATTGCGGCCAACAAACTGGCTGCGGGCGATCAGGCCCGGGCCCGCAACATCGGGCTTATTCTGGCCATGGCGTTCCGGCTTATTCTTCTGCTGGGCATCTCGTTTGTCATCTCACTGAGCAAACCGTTTACCCATATCGACGCGGGCTGGTTCACGGCGGCTTTTACGGGTCAAAGCCTGATTCTGTTTGCGGGTGGCCTGTTTCTTCTTTATAAAGCCACCTCAGAGATCCACCACAAACTTGAGGGCGTGGACGAGTCAGAACTGGAAACAGGCGTCGGAAAAGGGAAAGTGTCTATTTCAAACGTTATTGCGCAGATTGCCATTACCAACATCGTCTTTTCTATCGACTCAATTCTGACGGCCATTGGCCTGACCCGTAGTGTCCCGATTATGATGATTGCCGTGGTTGCGTCGGTACTGGTGATGATGTTTTTTGCCGGGCCGGTAGGTCGGTTCGTCAATCAGCACCCTACTATTCAGATGCTGGGCCTGGCGTTCCTGATCATGATTGGCTTTATGCTCGTAGCTGAGGGTGCACACCTGTCGGAAGTCGTTATCTTCAAACAGGAAGTAGGCACGGTGCCCAAAGGATACCTGTATTTTGCCATTGCCTTCTCATTGCTGGTCGAGTTCCTGAACATTCGTCTCCGCAAAACGAATCCTCCCGTTAAGCTGAGACCGTACGAGGGCCTTCCGCAGCAGGATGGTATGATTTAAGAGATAGTCCGGTCATGCGGCATACCGCATGACCGGACTAAACCAACGGGTTACATTAACCATTTTCCTTTGTCGCTCCCCGATCAACTTTCTGACATTCTCGACAGCTTCGGCGGATTTGGACCCGTGCTGTGGCTGATGGCGGGCTTCTGCGTCCTTTTACTGGCCGAATTGCTGACCCTGCGCCGGTCCAACGCACGGAGCTGGCTGGCTGTCCTTACCATCTTTATTCTGGCAGTGGCTACGGTCTGGGCCGTGCTGCTGCCCTGGCGGGGGTTTCTCTTCAGGCGGCTGCTGTTCGTAGATCATCAGGCGCAGTTTATGCAGGTAGTGGTAGCACTGGCCGCGTTGCTGGTGGTAGCGTACGAGTGGACAACAACCAGACCAACCAACACCCCACGGCGTACCAACGCGTCGGAGGCCGAGTCCCCCCTGCCGTGGTATGCCCTGCTGGTGGCCATGACGCTGGGCCTATTTTTAATGACGGTTTCGGTAAACCTGCTCAGTGTGTATGTCAGTATTGAGCTAGTGTCTATTGCCTCGTATCTGCTCACGGCCCTGAGCGGCACACGGCGGGCCTCGGAGGGTGGCATCAAATACCTGATTTTTGGCGCGGTCAGCTCGGCCATCATGCTGTACGGTATGTCACTGCTCTATGGCATGACCGGTACGCTTGACCTCACCGCCGACGCTTTTGGCGTTGAACTAGCCCGGCAGGATGCCACCGTGGCCACCGTAGTGGTATTACTGACCGGTGCCGGGCTGCTATTCAAACTGGCCGGGGTTCCCTTTCATATCTGGACGCCCGATGCGTACCAGGCCGCGCCTGTGCCGGTGGCTGCATTCTTTTCGGTGGCCCCAAAAGCCGCTGCCGTACTGGTGCTGATGCGGGTCATTACCGCCCTACCTGTAGAGAGTAGCAGCCTGACCGGGGCCACGGCGGCCGACCTACAGGTACCGCTGGCCGTGCTGGCCCTGGCCGGTATGCTCATTGGCAACCTGTCGGCCCTGCGCCAGACCGATGCCAAACGACTGCTGGCCTACTCAACCATTGCCCACGCCGGTTTTCTGCTGGTAGGGGTTGTTGCGCTGAGTCAGGCAGGGTTTGAGGCCGTCCTGTTTTATGCCGGCACGTACCTGTTCATGTCCCTGGCCGCGTTTTTCCTGATCGATCTGCTGGCCCGCAGTCAGGGCAACAATGAACTGACCATCAGCCAATTTTCCGGGCTGGGTGCAAAGCAGCCTCTGCTGTCAGTAGCCCTGACTATTACCATGCTGGGCCTAACGGGTCTGCCCCCCACGGTTGGTTTCACGGCCAAACTGCTGTCTTTCTCGGCCCTGTTCGATGCGTACCAGCAAAGCGGCAAACCCTGGTTACTGGCGTTGTTTGCACTGGGGCTGCTCAACGCGTTGATTTCTTTAGTGTACTACTTGAAAATACCGTTCCTTCTCTTTTTCAGACCGTTATCCGGTAGCTATCAGGCCCAAAAGATCCCCCGTATGGCGATTGGGCTCGCGATTGGACTGGTTATTCCTATCATCGCGTTATTTCTGAAACCCGACTGGTTACTAACTTTGCTGACCGGCTGGTAATTATTCAACTCGTTTCGCCGGGGGAGTCAGTTGCTTCGCTCTGGCGTTCCGGTTCACTTTTTTGCTCTTCAATCCATGAATCCAGTACTTGACTTGTCTATCGATGAACTCTTTGATCAGTTCGACCACCTGCGGGTACTCATCATTGGCGATGTCATGCTCGATTCCTATGTATGGGGCCGGGTGGAGCGCATCTCGCCCGAAGCCCCCGTACCCGTTGTGACCGTTGACCGGCGCGAACGGCGACTGGGCGGGGCCGGCAATGTGCTGCTGAACGTACAGGCGCTGGGTGCCGAAGCCATCATCTGCTCGGTCATTGGTACCGATCTGGCCGGCGATCAGCTGGAGCAGGAACTGTGTGATCGGGGGCTTAACTGCGACGGCCTGATCCGGTCTCAATCACGCATCACCACCATCAAAGAGCGGATCATTGCCAGTGCACAGCACGTGGTGCGGGTGGATACTGAAACCGATACGCTGATTACCACCGACGAACGAACGCAGTTAGTCGAGAAGGCCAAAGCACTCATTCCGAGCTGTCACGTCGTCATTTTTGAAGACTATGACAAGGGCGTACTCAGCCCCGAAGCCATTGCTGAAATTACCGACTTTGCCAACGCCAGCAACGTACCCACAGTAGTTGACCCCAAGAAGCGCAACTTCCTTGCGTACCAGAACACGACCCTATTTAAGCCAAATTTGAAAGAACTCCGCGAGGGATTAAACGTGACGTTTGACGTGGACAATGCCGATGAATTTCAGGCCGTTGTTAACCAGCTTAAGGAAACGCTACAGCTGAAAGGTACCCTCATCACCCTCTCGGAGCGGGGCGCGTTCATCGACTACAACACCGAACGGCTGAAACTACCCGCCCACGTCCGTCAAATTGCCGACGTATCGGGCGCGGGCGATACCGTGATCAGCATTGCCGCCTGCTGCGTGGCCCTGCAACAGCCTCCGGCCATCATTGCGGGTCTCTCAAACCTCGGCGGGGGTCTCGTCTGCGAATTCGTCGGCGTCGTACCTATTGACAAGGAACTCCTCAAAGCCGAAGCAAAGGAAAAGTTATAGTCTAAGCGGACCTCCTGTACAGCGCAACTGATACATTGATTGAACGTTTCAGCTAGTACACGAATGGCTACCCAACAGAGAAGGCCTTAATCCTGAACGTATACACTGACTCCATTTCAGTAGCCAGGATTCCATTTGGTACTTATCAGCTGCTAGTGGATAGTATCGAAAAACGGCTATAAAGCGAATAGAAGCCTTTTCCTGACTTTGTAGCCTTGCATAACACACAACAGATTTCGGTATGCGTATTACCTTGACATTGACTTTGGCCTTGCTAGCTTACTCAGTCGCTACGGCACAGTTTGACCGACAAGTGAACGTACGATCCAATCCGACGGTGGAGACGATTGCGATTTTGATGAATCAGATTTCCCCCGAGTTTCTCCCCGACTCAGCGGCTGACCCCACTGGCTATCAGCGTTCAAGAGCCATGAAACTCAACGTCGATTGGTTCAGCGCTTTCGATCAACATCTTGCTATCCAAGCGACTAAAACGCTATCTGATAAGCTGGGAACGGGGATTTACCTGCTCGGATTATATGCCAACCCACTCCCCCAACAGGGGTGGCAGACGCCCGTGTCTCCTCTACTATTGGCAGCCGTTCATCCTGATGTCGATTCGGCTCAAGGCATTATTGACCAATACTTAACGCAAATCACTAGCTTTTTCCATGACGCCAACGTTGAACGGTTTCTCAGTCAACAACAGTCTACCTACCGAACAGCTATTAGGCAAGTGCAGCAGAATCGACCGCCCAAATCGTTCATCCCTACGATGGAAGCCTATTATGGTGTTCGAAAAGGAAGTTACAATATTGTGGTTATGCCGTTCTTTATCACTGATTGGGGCATGGGTTGGCAAATTGGGGAGGGTCCAGATACTCGGCTGTTCAATATTAGTGCTCCCTACCGTAATCCTTTGGTGCAACACCATCAAGTACAAGACCCAGGTTACAATGATGCGGTGGCTATACGTACGCTCTGCGTACACGAGTTTGGTCACTCGTTTGTAAATCCCCTTACCATGCAGCCCCAAGTGGCTCAGCAGATTAACCTCTATAAAGCACTGTATAAACCGGTCGCTGGTCAAGCTCAGTATCAGGATTGGCTGACGCTGTTTAATGAATTGACGGTGCGAGCGGGTGAAATTCGGATTGCCGTCCAAATGGGCTTACCTAAGGAGGAGCAACGGTTGCAGGCTCTTTATCGCAATTGGCCCTATCTGGATCACTTTATTACTCAACTGAAGGTATATGAGACTAAACGAGTGAAATATGCAACATTTGCCGATTTTCTACCAGTGCTTATCAACTCACTAAAAGAGATCGAGTGAGCAATTCTCAATTTTGAGCCAATTATAGGCTAATTATGACTAAATCAACAATCTTTCATTAATAGATAGTTTTCAATTCATTATTTAATCTCATGACGTATTCCTAGTTATGGGAAGTCAATGAGATGAGGAGTTTTCTCTAATGACCCGTAAAATAATCAGCCACAAAAAAGCAATGCTTTTTTGTGGCTGATTATTTTAGCTGACTATTTCGCAAAGACGCTCTTCAACTCGGATGTTACCATCGCCTGAGCATCTTTGGCCTCAGGAACAACGGCAGCCATGCCAAAAAATTCATGCGTCGTACCGTTGTAAAGTTGATATTTAGTTGTTACCCCTGCTTTCTTAAAATTCTCCGCCAGCATTTCACCTTCGCTTCGCAGAGGATCATACTGGGCAGCAACGATTGTAGTGGGCGGCAAGCCTTTCAAATTGGCCGTTACCAACGAGATTAATGGGTTTTTCCCTTCAGCCGGACTACCTAAGTATTTTTCGAAGAACCATTTCATCAATCCCGAACTCAGCGGTTTAGTACTATCGCTTTCCATGTAGGAAGGAGTAGTGAAATCATAACCAGCAATGGGATAAACTAATACTTCATGAACGGGTAAGGGCATTCCTTTATCCCTGGCCATCATGCTGACGGCAGCCGCCAGATTTCCTCCGGCGCTTTCTCCTACCACAGCAATTCGTTTTGAATCCCCTTTTATAGAAGCTGCATTTTTAACTGTCCACTCGTAAGCCGCATAAGAGTCATTGTGAGCCACAGGAAATTTATGTTCCGGCGCCTGTCGGTAAGCTACCGATACGACCACGGCTTCTACCTGGTTAGCCAATCCCTGAGCGGATGCGTTGTAGGTGTCCAAATTAGCAATCACCCAACCACCGCCGTGATAGTACACAATAACCGGGTAAACATTCTTACCAGTCTTAGGTGTATAGATACGGAGATGAATAGTACCGCCCTGAACCGGGATGTCTTTCCCTGTTGTATCTACATTGTTAGGTGGCTCAGGCAAATTATATTCCTTCATGACAGCCATAGCGGCATCGGCCGGCGAAGGCTGCTGGCGGGCATCTGGAGCGGATAACGAAACCAAGGGAGGAGCCTTATAACTGGCTAACTTTTCAATGACTACTGCCATGGGGTCAGTCAACTCTTTTCCCCAAGCTGGTTTGGGCTGGGTAGGTTTTAGCTCATCGGCAGTTTGGGTTGAGTCAGCCCGATCGGAGCTGGCGGTGTCACTGTTTTTTTTAGTGCCACAGGCGGTTAAGAACAGTACTGATGAGAGCATCAGTACTGTTCTTAACCCTTTTTTAAATAAACTTTGAGAATGCATAAATGCGTGCGAGAAGACAGTAAATAGAAGGCTTAACTCTCAAGCTACGGGCTTTGTTTAGCTAATGGGAAACCGTCGCCAGTTTTAACTAACTGCGGGCAGTACGGTTCTGTAAGGAAATCCTCAGGAGCGGTTTTGAGAGGTACTTTACTCGCAATTAGCGATGTCTATCTGCGCCTATTCTCTTAACCTAATGGAGGCTTTTTTCTCCCCTTTCTAACGGGCAATCCGGTCTGTTTTCAGGGCTTCTTAGCGTGTTGATTCTCGGAACATTCCCTTAACATAAGAATGCTTATAGGCTGTTTCACCAAAAAAATCCTAAAACGCACTGGAAGGTCTCAATCTGTTTTAGGATTTTTTCAAGCCATAAACTACTCTTGGCGAATCGATCAGGCCAGAATTGGGGTAATCACTTTTCCGGCCACGTCGGTTAGGCGGAAGGGGCGGCCCTGAAACTGGTAGGTTAGTTTGGTATGGTCGAAGCCCATCAGGTGTAGAATGGTAGCTTGGAGATCATGCACATGGGTTTTACCGTTTACGCCGTAGTAGCCAATATCATCGGTTTCACCGTACGAAAAGCCCTGCTTAACGCCCCCACCCGCCATCCAGACCGTGAAGGCATCGAGGTGATGGTCGCGGCCCATAAACGGCAACACCTGGCCATCGCGGTTTTCCTGCATGGGTGTCCGGCCAAACTCCCCGCCCCAGACTATCAGTGTCTCGTCCAGCAACCCGCGCTGCTTCAGGTCCTGCAGCAGAGCCGCCACAGCCTGGTCTGACTCCCCGCATTTGTTACGCAGCCCAATATCAATGGCGCCGTCGGCACTGGTACCGTGCGTGTCCCAACCCCAGTCAAATAACTGCACAAACCGGACACCCCGCTCCACCAGCCGACGTGCCAGCAGGCAGTTGCGGGCAAACGAGCCTTTGTCGGGGTCAACGCCGTAGCTGTCCAGAATGTATTGCGGTTCGTTCCTGATAGCCATCGCATCCGGTACTGACATCTGCATCTTAAACGCCAGTTCATACTGCGCAATGCGGGTCAGGATCTCGGGATCGTTGACGTCGGCATATTGCTGCTGATTGATCTGATTGATGGCGTCGATGGTTTGTTTGCGCACATCGCGGCTAATACCCGCCGGGTCTGATGCGTACAGCACCGGATCGCCCTCAGTACGGCATTGTACCCCTTGGTACACGGTGGGCAAAAAGCCGCTGCCCCAAATACTTTGTCCCGCGTCGGGCTGCTTACCACCCGACGCCAGCACCACGAAGCCCGGCAGGTTATCGTTCTCGCTGCCCAGCCCGTAGGTTACCCACGACCCCAGACTTGGCCGGCCCAGCCGCGCCCCGCCCGTGTGCATCAGCAACTGCGCCGGGGCATGGTTAAACTGATCGGTATGCATCGCCTTCAGAAACGTCACCTCGTCTACTACGCCCTGCAAGTGCGGTAAATAATCCGACACCCACGCGCCCGACTGCCCGTGCTGCGCAAACTTGCCCTGCGGCCCCAGCATCTTGGGTACACCCCGGATAAAAGCAAACTTCTTACCTTCGAGCAACGCCTGTGGGCAGTCTTTGCCGTTGTATTTGACCAGTTCAGGTTTGTAATCAAACAGCTCCAGCTGACTCGGCGACCCGGCCATATGGATATAGATAATCTGCTTTGCTTTGGGGCGAAACGGCGCCGACTGCGGAGACGTTGGCGTATCGGTCAGGCTACTGCCGACGGGGGGCTGGCTGGTTTTGTCGAACAGACCGCAACTACCCAGGGCAGAACTCAGGGCCATGGCCCCCAAACCGGTGGTGCAGGTGTGCAGAAAATGCCGCCGGGTTTCGCGCCGGGCGGCTGCGTGCCGAAGTTCCTGATTGAGCTTGTTCATGGCCTTGGGGTGGGTACACTATTCTTTCGTGATTACTTCGTCCAGATTCAGCAGGGTGTTGGCCGTTACGGTGAGAGCGGCTATCTGGGGGGTTATGGTTTCGCAGGGATTAAGCGTCAGCAACTGGTGCATTTCGTCGGGGTGACCCCGGTAGTGCTGTTCGGCAGCGTGGTATAAACGGGTCAGGACGGCGAGCTTTTGGGGCGACGGACTCCGCAGCGTCACGCGCCGGAAGCCGGCCCGAATCCGGGTATCGGCGGAGTCGCCCTGCCCCTGCATAAACTCGGCCAGACGCTCGGCAGCTTCGATATACACCGGATCGTTAAGCGTGACCAGCGCCTGCAACGGCGTATTGGTACGCAACCGCCTGATCTGGCAAAATTCACGGCTTGGGCTATCAAACGTCACCATCGACGGATAAGGCGCGGTGCGTTTCCAGTACGTGTAGAGAGCCCGTCGGTGGGCATCTTCGCCGGCACTTGGCTCCCATTTCGCTCCATCGTAGGGCGACTGCCAGATACCGCCGGGCTGGGTGGGCATGACGCTCGGGCCAAACATCTTGCTGCTCAACAAGCCGCTCACGGCCAGCGCCTGATCGCGCACCTGCTCGGCCGACAGCCGGACGCGCGGTCCGCGGGCCAGCAGTTTGTTAAACGGGTCTTTGGCCATCAGCGCCGGCGACGCGCCGGACTGCTGCCGGTACGTGGCCGACATAATTATCCGTTTCAGGAGTTTTTTCATGTGCCACTGGTCCGTGTCCATAAACTCGGCGGCCAGATAATCCAGCAGTTCGCGGTGGGTGGGCGGACTGCCCTGGGTACCCATATCCTCCACAGTTTCAACGATACCCGTACCGAATAGACGCTCCCAGAATCGATTGACAGCTACCCGGGCCGTAAGTGGATGGTTACGGCTGGTCGTCCAGCGGGCCAGGCCAAGCCGGTTTCGGGGTAGTTCAGCGCCCATCGCCGGAAACGATCCCGGAACACCGGGCCGGACTTGTTTGCCTTTCACCAGCCAGTTACCCCGCTCAAAAACATGCGTAGGCCGGGCCAGATCGCCCGATCCATCGAGCATAACGGGCGTTGATTCCGGGTCTTTGTTCAGCAGGGCCAAATACTGCTTTTCCTGAACTGCATCGGGCAGGGCGGTTTGGACAGCTACCCATTTGATCATGGTCCAGTTTTTCGGATGTGTGGGGTTGCTAACCTGAAAGAACAGGGTATGCCTCCCCGCCGTAACCGGAATTGGGAACGCCTGAATGCTGTCGTTCCACTCGTTCCCCGTTTTGGGTACCGGCTGCGTGAGCAACACCGGGCCGGTAACGCTGTCGCGCCGGATGGTCAGCACCGCACCGATCTCTTTGGTACCCCAGGCCAGCAGCAGCCGGTTCTGACCCGTCAGCGTAACGGCGTTTAATTGCCCCAGACCATTGTGCTGCGCCCCAAAATATTTAGCATCCAGCAACGAAGTATTTTGAAGTTGCAGAATGGCGTGCGAATTGAATTTGGGCTCCATTGTCCGCAGGAATTTTACGGCTGCCGATTCGCTGCGGGCGGGCAGATTGTTGCGCATCCAGCTGGTCAGGGCAAGAGCTGCGGTCGAATCGGCATCTTTGTAGAATCGCAGGGTAGGCGTATCGCTGGTTACGTCTTCGTCACGGGCATTGTTGAAAAACGCGAGGTATTTGTAGTAGTCCTCGTGCGTAAACGGGTCGTAGGGGTGGCTGTGGCATTGAATGCAGGCAAACGTGGTTCCCTGAAACACTTCCCAGGTCGTGTTGACCCGATCAATAACAGCCGCCACCCGAAACTCCTCATCCTGCGTGCCCCCCTCATCGTTGGTCATGGTGTTGCGATGGAACCCCGTTGCCGTCAGTTGGGCGTCGGTTGCGCTCGGCAGCAAATCGCCCGCCAGTTGCTCGGTCACAAACTGATCGTAAGGAATGTCATCATTGAATGCCTTGATGAGGTAATCACGGTAACGCCATATTTTGCGGCCACCGTCGCGTTCATAGCCTTTGGTATCGGCGTAGCGGGCCAGATCGAGCCAGACACCGGCCCAGCGTTCGCCGTAAGTGGGCGTATCCAGCAGGCGGTCAACGATGGTCTCGTAGGCGTTCGGGGACGAATCAGCCAGGAAATCAGCTACCTCTTTTTCGGTGGGCGGCAAACCGCTCAGATCCAGAGATACGCGCCGGATGAGGGTAATTTTATCTGCTTCGGGTGAGGGTTTTAGCCCTTCCTGCTTCAGCTTGTCGAGAACAAAGTAATCGACTTCGTTCCTGACCCAGTCTGCTTCATTATCCCGGGCAAGTCCTAACCGAGACCAGAGCGTCTCAATCTGAGGAAGTTCAGGTCTTTCAACGCGCTGATAGGCCCAGTGGTTACCCCATTCGGCCCCCTGATCAATCCAGTTGCGCAGGGTTTCAATCTCGTCGGGGCTGAGGGCCGGGTGGTCCAGCGGCATTCGCTCGTCGGGGTCGGTCAGCGTCAACCGGCGAATCATCTCGCTGGCATCGGCATTGCCCGGCACAATGGCGGGCTTACCTGATTTGGCCGGGGCGAGGGCTTCGTGTTTAAACAGCAGCGAAAAGCCTGACGCTTTTTTGACGCCCCCGTGGCAAACGATACAGTTTTTGTTGAGGATAGGTTTAACCTGCGTGTTGTAGTCAACCCGGCTCTCGAACACGCCCAGAAACGAAGACAGCACCAGCATAACGCCGACGCCTACCCCACCCCAGATAAACCAGATCAAGCGCATATACGAGACAGGCCGTTGGACTCCAGTTGCTCCAACGGCCTATCAAATATGAACTATTTTACTGGTATTGTACCGCTAACAGGCCCTGTTTGTCTGGAACCAGCTTCGGTTTTACTGCATATGCGACCGGAACTGCCATACTTGTTTGTCGAGTTCGTAACTCAGATCCTGAAACTTATTAGATGTCACATCGTCACCATTTTTGCTGGTGCTTTCGATGCGCTGGCGTACCCGCTTGGCAACGGTGTAAATACGGTCCGTCATAATTTCCAGCACCTGACGGTCTGACAGGTAGCCCGATGGAAACGCAGGTAACCCGTTAGTCTGTGCAATGGTCTGCGTCCGGCCATCCGTGGGGATACCAATGGATAGTTGCCGTTCAGCCAGAATGTCGGTGTACTTGAGGTAAAAGTCAGCGTATTCCTGCAGGGCGTGGTGCAACGGATAATACAACGGCCCGCGCAGGTTCCAGTGCGACTGTTTAGCGTCATGATACAGTTCTAGTAGTTCAACAACGGTAGCTTGCAAATCACGATCGATAGCCTGCCGTTTGCCGGCTTCGAGCGGAATCCATTCGTCGGCGGGCGGGTAGCGATAGTTACCCAGTTCCGAACCACTTGTCCGGGAGTCGGTGGGCTGCGAATTATTCATGCGGGAATCACCCGATGGGCGGCTCCGGTTTTGTGATAACGCAGATGTGGAAACCAGGCTGGCAGCCACAAAAAAAACGCCCAGTGCAGGCGCTGTCAATTTAGAGAAACACCTATTCATAAGGAAAAGCAGATTAATTACTCGGGACTAACCTACTGATTAAAGGGGGTGTTTCTCTACGTAGCTGTTTTTAACTTAGATTTAATACCTCCCTATTTCCACTGCATAACGTCCAGCACATTGGGGCAAAAGTCGTATTCGTCGGGAATGTTGGAGCCAATAAGAAGCAATTGATCGGGGCTGAGCAGGCGTACCTGCTCCTGGTACCAGGCCGCGCCCTGCCGGTCAAGATTGGCAGTGGGTTCGTCGAGAATAACGACTGGCGCGTCGCTGAAAAACGCCAGACCGAGTTTAACGCGCTGCTTCATCCCCGACGAAAAGTACTTGATCTCCTTATGACGGGCGTGGCTGAGCAGCAGCCGGTCGGCAATTCGCTCGGGGGTCAGATCGGCTTTAAACGGCTTGAACGTCTGATGAAAATGCAGCAATTCATCCAGCGTAAGCTCTTCAATCAGTTCGAGGTAAGGAGCCGCCACGCTGATCTGCCGGAACCAGTTGTCCGGTTCCAGCACGTTTCCGTTGAGCGTGTAGGAGAGTTCGCCCTCGGTGAGGGGCAGGCTGCCGGTCAGCAGTTGCAGCAGGGTTGACTTACCACTGCCATTTGGCCCTACAAAGGTATAGCTCGTGCCACCGGTGAGCGTTAGATCAACGCGCCGAAAAATCCATTCTTTCCGGTACTTCTTCCCGACCTGCGCTGCCCGAATTGTTAGCATTAGTGATTGGTATACCAAATTCTGTCTGCAGACCAGAACCTATCGGTTACGCACCGGCCTACAAACTTAATCGTTCGAGTTTCCTGACGCAGCCGGGCCTTTCATGATACCGCGTTCAGAAGAGCGGATAAAGTTGACAATTTCGTCGCGCTCGTCGGAAGGGGGCAGTTCAAGTTCAATCTGCGTCAGCGCGTCGGCATTGTTAAGACCGCGCATATAAATGAAGCGGTAAATTTCCTGAATCTGGTTAATCTGACTGTTGTCATAGCCGCGCCGACGCAGGCCAATGGAGTTAATGCCGGTATAGGCCAGCGGCTCACGGGCGGCTTTGGTAAACGGCGGCACATCTTTGCGCACCAATGACCCACCTGATATCATGGCATGCGCCCCAATCTTGACCCACTGATGTACTGAACTCGACCCGCCAATAATGGCCCAGTCGCCCATCTGCACGTGACCACCCATTTGCACATTGTTGATGATCAGACAATTGTCTCCAATCCGGCAATCGTGCGCTACGTGGGCGTAGGCCATCACCATGCAGTTACTGCCGATCTCGGTTTTCCAGTGTTCTTCGGTACCCCGACTGATGGTGGCGTACTCGCGAATGGTGGTGTGGTCGCCGATAATCGTCTTGGTGTACTCGTTGTTGAATTTCAGATCCTGCGGAATCGCCGAGATAACCGCCCCCGGGTATATTTTGCAATTACGGCCAATGCGGGCCCCTTCGTTAATGACCGCGTGAGAGCCAATCCAGGTTCCTTCGGCAATCTCAACGTCTTTGTGAATAATGGCAAAGGGCTCGATCACCACGTTCTGCGCGATTTTTGCCTCAGGATGTATATACGCTAACGGTTGTATCATGGTAGGGAATTATGAATTATAAACGATGAATGATGAATGATGGCCTGCCCAAGCTTCTTTGGCGTGTGTCTATTCATAATTCATCATTCATCATTCATCATTTCTTTTTGACAAGGCTGGCAATCATTTCGGCTTCGCAGACGAGCTGATCGTTCACATACCCCCGGCCTGACATTTTCACGATGCCCCGTTTCATGGGCGTAGTAAACTCGCACCGGAATATCAACGTGTCGCCAGGCAGGACGTTGCGCCGGAACCGGCAGTTTTCTATGCCAACCAGAAAGGGCCAGTAATTTTCGGGGTCGGGCACCGTACTCAGCACCAGAATTCCACCCGTTTGCGCCATCGACTCCAGCTGCATTACGCCCGGCATAACCGGATTGCCGGGAAAGTGACCGGGAAAAAAAGGCTCGTTCATCGTCACGTTCTTGATACCTACTACGCTCTTTTCGTCCAGCGCAATAATCTTATCGACCATCTGAAACGGGTAGCGGTGCGGCAGCAACTGCGAAATGCGGTTGATGTCCAGCACGGGCGGCTGCGAGAGGTCGTACTTAGGCGCCTGATTAGCCGCATTCTTAACCATTAGCTTCTTAATCTTTTTAGCAAAGGCGATGTTGGCGGCATGGCCGGGACGGGCGGCCAGAATCTGCGCTTTGATAGGCCGGCCAATTAACGCCAGATCCCCTACCATGTCCAGCAGCTTATGGCGGGCCATCTCGTTGGGGTAGTGCAGTTCTGTATTGTTCAGGATGCCCTCACGCTTATTCACGCCTACTTTTGACTTGTGAAGCAGATCAGCCAGGTAATCCAGTTCGCCATCGTTCACCTCGCGGTCAACGATAACAATAGCATTGGTCAGGTCCCCTCCCTTGATCAAATTTTGCTTGTATAACGTCTCTAAATCGTGCAAAAACACAAACGTCCGGCAGTTGGCAATCTGCTCGGGAAACAAAGTGATGTCGTTCAGGTAGGCGTGCTGGCTGCTGATTACCCGCGAGTTATAATCAACCATCACCGTCAGTCGATAATCGCTCAGGGGCAGGGCTGCCAGTTCAATACCTTTCTCGTCATTCTTGTAGTGTACGTACTCGCTGACTTCAAAATAGTTGCGGGTAGCATTCTGCTCTTCGATGCCCGCCGAGCGCAGAGCCTCAATGAACTGAATCGACGAGCCATCCATAATGGGGGGTTCGGGGCCGTCCAGCTGAATCAGGGCGTTATCGATCTGAAGGCCAACCAGAGCGGCCAGCGTGTGCTCAACGGTATTGATGCGGGCACCACTTTGCTCAATAGTTGTTCCCCGCGACAGGTCAACGACGTTGTCAACATCGGCGTCGACGGTGGGCTGACCTGGTAGATCAATGCGCTGGAACTTATAGCCGTGATTGGTTGGTGCGGGCAGGAAGGTCATTGTAGCCGCAATGCCTGTATGCAGGCCTACGCCCGACACCGAAACGGCTCTTTGAATGGTCTGTTGTTTGGTATTCATTCTGTTTCGGTTCACGGTTCACAATAACAGCCGGTATCGGGAGAACCGTATGCTGCGTATCGACAACCAAACCTCTATTTTTTGTTTTTCTTTTCTAACTCAATGACGCGCTGTTCCAGTTCGGGCAACCGCCGGTAAATAGCCTGCGAACGCAGACTGTCGCGCATGTCGAAGGCCAGCGTACCGTTCATGGAGCTGCCTTCTTCCTGAATGCTTTTGTTGACGCCTGACTGTGCCCCCACCTTGGTACCGTTGGCAATGGTAACATGACCCGCAAAGCCAACCTGCCCGCCAATGACACAATACTCACCGATTTTGGTTGATCCTGACACGCCCGTCTGAGCAGCAATGACAGTATGCTTACCAATTTCGACGTTGTGGCCAATCTGAATCAGATTATCCAGTTTGACACCGGTCCGGATGATGGTCGATCCCAGCGTGGCGCAGTCAATGGTTGTGCCGGAGCCTACATTTACGAAGTCTTCAAGAATAACGTTGCCGAGTTGCGGAATTGTTTTGTACGAGCCATCGGGCTGGGGCGCAAAACCAAAGCCGTCGCTGCCAATGACTGCATTGGGGTGAATGACGCAGAACTGACCAACTACGCAGTTGTCCAGCACTCGTGCCCCCGCATGGATAATGGTATTGTCGCCAATGGTGACATTGTTTCCGATGTGGGCGTGGGGATAAACCTTAACGTTTTGTCCAATATGACAGTCGCGACCAATGTACGAGAAGGCGCCCCGGTAGAGTTGTTCCCCGGCCTGACAACCCTCGCCCATGTACGAAGGCTGCTCTACCCCGGTGCGGGAAAAACTAATTTGCCTGTGGTATTCTTCAAGCAACCGGGTAAAGGCGGAATATGAATTTTCGACAAAAATAAGGGATGATGCCACCGGGCCCCTGGGCTTAAATGACCGGTCAACAATAACCGCCGACGCCTGGGTTGTGTACAGGTGCGATTCGTATTTAGGATTAGACAGGAACGAGATGGCACCGGGCTGACCCTCATCTATCTTGGCTAACCTATTGATTGCCAACGTATCATTCCCGGCAACTTCGCCATCCAGCAATTGAGCAATTTGCCTGACTGTAAACTCCATAAGCAGATAACGGCCACCTGAAAATGCCCAGTTTTGGCAGACATTTAGGCCGCTAAGGTAGGCAACAAGTTGCATTTTTCCGCACCAGCCCCCTTTACGCAGCCAGGGCACCAACGGCCAGATTCTGGGCCCAGCAAACGTAATACCGACGCACAATTCCGGTCAGCACCCGGATGTTGGGCAGGTCTGACGCATCGGCGATATCGAGTACTTTACCAGACCGGAGCTTGATGTTGATGCGGTCGCCGGAAGGCATGTAGGCCGAGTTGGTGGCCTGCCCTTCAATCAGGAAGTAGGACAAACTGTCGGCAGGCAGACCTGTTCCGCGCAGCTGATCGTCCAGTTCGGTCAGCAGCGCCCCCGCGAAGGGTTCGGTCGAGAGCATAATTTTGAACAGATTCCGGTCCAGCAGCATCCCGCACAGGGTAGCCAAGACAAAATCGGGATGGGTGGCCCACTGCTTAATGCAATACCAGACGTCGTAATCGTCCAGCTGCGTGAAAGCGTCGAGGTACAGCCGGTTGGTCTGAAATTCGTGAAGTGGAATACTGCCGGCCAGAAACAGCCGAAACCGTTCCGGTGCTTCCAGGGGGGTGTGCTGCTGGAGCAGGAACCGCGCCCGGCGTAAAATCTGCACCAGCATCGACTCGCAGGCAATAGACGTTTTGTGCAGGTATACCTGCCAGTACATAAGCCGCCGGGCATTCAGGAAGTCTTCTACGCTCAGGATTCCTTTGGCCTCCACCACCAGCGCATCATCGACAAGGTCAAGCATTTTAATGATGCGCTCGGCGCCAATACTTCCCTCAACGACCCCGGTATAGTAGCTATCGCGGTTGAGGTAATCCATCCGGTCTACATCGAGCTGACTGGCCATGAGCTGGTGAAAAAACGGGCGTGGATAGCTCCCGTCGAACATAGCAATGGCCATGGTGAGCCGCCCGTTAAACTGCCGGTTCAGTTCCTGCATGAGCAGCAGCGATATGGCTTCGTGTGGTACGCTATCGAGCAAACAGCATTCCAGCGCGTGCGAAAACGGGCCGTGACCAATGTCGTGCAGCAAAATTCCGATCTGGGCAGCCTCGCACTCGGCCTCGCTGATGGCGTGGCCTTTGCCCTGCAGCGTCTGCATGGCCTGGCCCATCAGGTGCATGGCCCCGAGCGCGTGGTGAAAGCGCGTGTGCAGGGCACCCGGATAAACGTACTCCGACAAACCCAGTTGCTTGATACGCCGGAGCCGCTGAACGTATGGATGCTCTACCAAATCGAACAGCAGTTCGGTGGGAATGGTGATGAAGCCGTAGACAGGATCATTAAGGATTTTCTTCTTATTGGGCGCGGCCATAACACAAAGGTAGCGGGGGAGCGTGTGCAATCTTGCAGCGTAAACAACCGAAAACGATTTGAGGTAAGGTAATTCTATCAAAAGTTCGTAATTTTGTCTCGCTGAACAAGAGCAATCTATCAGCTAGGGGCTTGTAACTCAGTTGGTTAGAGTGCCTGACTCATAATCAGTAAGTCCCAGGTTCGAGCCCTGGCTGGCCCACAGTTACCGATATAAAGTCCTGTAATACCCTGTATTGCAGGACTTTTTTTATGGAATTGACCACCGATAATCAATTGGTCAGAGCAAACCGGGTTAGGTACAAAACTTCTTTTTTTGATGGAAAAACAATTCCGGTCAGTTCTGTATGAGTTTCGGTGGTTGTTGTTGATTGCGCTGCTCGTTCAGTTCGTTACGTGCCTGACCCAGACGGGCTATCTGCACCCCGATCAGCATTTTCAGCTGATCGAGTTTTCGTCCTGGCAGCTCGGCGAGCCGTCTGGAGCTACGCGCGTCTGGGAGTTGACCAGTCACATCAGGCCAACGGTGCAGGTATATCTATTCTCGGCATTTGTGGAACTGTGCCGCCTGCTTCACATCTATGACCCTTACGAACAGCTAACCCTACTCCGGGTGCTGATGGGGCTGGCGGGTTTCGCCCTGTTCAACGCCATGGCTATCTCTTATTTCAAGTCTGACCGGCGGGTGCTGTATCTGGTGTTACTGCTCCTTAACTTCTCGTGGCTGCTACCCTACACCCGGGCTATGTTCAGTTCGGAAATGGCGGCATCGCTGGCGTTTTTTGGGGCTGTCCTGCTGTACGAGCGACGGGGCAACTCGTTTTTTGCGGTGCTCCTGACGGGCTTCCTCTTTTGTCTCGCTTTTTATTTTCGGTTCCAGATGGCCTTCGGACTGGCTGGTTTCGGGCTGTGGCTGCTGGTGGTGGAGAAGCAATACCGTAACCTGATTCCGCTAACCATTGGCTTTGGCATTGGCCTGACCATCAATATCCTGCTCGATTATCAGTTCTACCACGAGCTTGTCTTTACCCCGTACGATTACTTTCGGGTGAACATTACGGAGGGGAAAGCGGCCGATTTTGGCACATCTGGCCCCCTATACTACGTGGTCATGCTGTTTCTGGTGGTGGGAGCGCCAACGCTTAGTTTTTTTCTGATTTATTACGTAGCCAAACAAGCCCGCTCGGCGTACCGTCAGCCCTTATTTTTCGCGGTGCTTTTGTTTATCATCGGCCATTCTTTTGTGGGTCATAAAGAAGAACGATTTCTGTTTCCAATTCTGAACGGCCTGCCTATGGTGGCGGGCTGGGGTCTGCCGGCTTTCATCGAATATTACCGGCAAACGAGTCAGGGGATCCGGCGGCTTATAACCGCCAATATTTACCTCAGCCTGGCCCTCAACACGCTGGCCCTGCTGGTATTTACGCTGGTGCCGATTTCGCAGACCGTCGAATTTTCTCAACAGCTAACCAGCCGCTTTGGGCAGTCCGACACCACCATTTATTACCTTACCCGAACGCCGTTTGAAACACAGGGCGGCCTTCCTCTGACGTTTTACCGTCGGCAATACCCCAACCTTAAACTAGTCGGTATTCAGCAGGCGGACTCGGTACGATACCTAAAAAACGCCTGGCTCGTAACCACCTACAACGATGCCAAAGACAGTCATCTGGCCCTGGACAGCCTGGGCTATAAACCCCAACTCTATTCCTCGTCGCTAATCTGGAACGTCAACCGGTTTCTGGAATCGAAGCAGATAAATACCATCAACGACATCTGGGTATTGTACCGGAACGAGTGAACAATCCTGGTCTGTTTGCGCGGTTGATTCGCACAATTTTACCGCACAGACTGTTACCCTGACAGCCACCTGCGTAATGGGCTGGCCAACGGCTATGCAACCTGATCTTCATCTCCCCAATACTCCTGCAATCTTAGTTGAACGAACGGCGCAACCCAGTACTGACGACTGGTGGGAAACGGCCCGGTCGCTGGGCCACCCGGCGGCTATGTGGCGATTGCCCAGTCAGCGCGAAAAACATCTGATTGTTTCGCTTGACGCTGTACTGCCCCGCATTTCGGTCGATCTGGAAGAACTACCCGCCGGGTTTGCCTTTAGTCCCTTCAATAATCTTGATTTTGGACCCGACAGCCCCGCCCGGACTCTTTTTCTTCGCGCTGACCTGCACGCTGTGTTTGGCAGCGATTCCGGCGAAACGACTCAACACCCGGCCTGGCCTACTTCAGACAAAGCTGCGCAGTTCAGCCGGGCACTGACTACCCGTCAGCAAGCCGATTCGACCCGACCCCTGGTGAGTTCACCTGTATCTGTGGATGACCCGGATGCCGAAGCCGTGTACGTAGCCAATGTGGCTGAAGCCGTAGCGGCCATGCAGCGGGGCGAGTTTAGGAAGGTGGTGTTATCCCGCACTAAACAGGTGGTCTTTGCCGATGCCCCCGACGCCGTTGCCCTGTTCGACAAATTATGTGAAACCTACCCCACGGCATTTGTCTCGGCGGTATCGGTGCCCGAACGGGGGCAGATCTGGATGAGTGCCACGCCCGAACGGCTGGTTAGTCAGGATGCCGACGGCATTTTTCGGACGGTATCGCTGGCCGGAACGCAGTCGGCACTCGACACATCGGGCAGGTCTATACGTCCGTCGGAAGCGATGTGGTCGCAGAAAGAGATTGAAGAGCAGGCCCTGGTGAGCCGGTATATTATTGACTGTTTCAAGAAAATCAGGCTGCGCGAGTACCTCGAAGAAGGGCCAAAAACCATTGTAGCGGGTAATCTGATGCACCTCGGCACGCAGTTTACGGTCGATACACGGGCCGTGCGTTATCCCCAACTGGGTACGGTTATGCTGCGGTTGTTACACCCGACTTCCGCCGTATGTGGTATGCCACGAGATCTGGCCTTTCAGTTCATTCAGAATCACGAAGCGCACGACCGTGAGTTTTACGCTGGTTTTCTGGGGCCGGTCAACGTAGGCAGTGCAGACGCTGTGGCGGCCACCAATCTGTTCGTACATATCCGTTGTATGAAGCTGGAAGGCAACACCGCTACCCTGTACGCGGGTGCGGGCCTGACGGAAGATTCCGTTCCCGAGCGAGAATGGCACGAGACGGAAATGAAATGCCAGACGCTTCTCAAGGTAATTGTGAATGAGTGAATAATGGCTGACGCCAGAGATCTGGCGTCAGCCATTATTCACTCATTCGATCATTCACTCACTACCCTCAGCGGGGGCATTGGGGGCTCGGGAGCCCTTTTCTGAGGTGCGACCACCGGCTTCACTGGCCATGCCCGACTGAGTTTCACTGTCAGGAGCGGTATCATCGGGACCGCTGTCTCCGGCTGCTTCGCGGTTAATCTGCGAGTCTTCGAGTTCGTCGTTTTCTGCGTTCATGTTGTGTTGAGTCTACTGGTGTGTCTTCAGGCAGGATGGTTACCGATGTTGCTATAAGTCATCGTCATCATCCTCATCGATGTCATCTTCCAGATCATCGTCGAGATCATCTTCACTGATTTCTTCAGCTTCGATGTCTTCGAGATCATCATCGCCGTATCCGCTGGTAGCACCGGAGCCCAGTTCATCAAATTCGGCTCCACCGTCGAAATCATCGTCGTCATCGTCTTCCAGCGCGGCTTTTTCGGGATCGGGATTCATCAGTAATACATCTTCGTCCTGATCAAACTGGGATTGAGTAGTCATGGGTACGTAAGCTTAGTGGAGGTGTAAAAACGGTTTTGGTTCAGATAACCCAACTCGTCAGGTGAAAGTTTATCGGGCAACAGGTGTTTTTGGGGTGGATACCCGGCAAACCCCCGAGGGTCCTTTGTGGTTCAGTCAGCATGCAAAACTATGCGCTCAACCGGTTATCTGACCAGCCTGTTCTCAAAACGAGTGACGTAACTCCCGCTGTTGACGGATTTGTTGTGCTGGGCGCGTTCAATCCTGCTGCCTGCCTTGTAAACGGCGAGGTAATCATGCTCCTGCGCGTGGCCGAAGCCCCGGAGTCCAGAACCGGATTGATTCAGGTTCCGTTGCTCGAAGATATCGACGGCGTTCCGACCCTGACCGTCAAAGCGTTTCCCGAACCCCGGGGTGACTACGACCCGCGCGTCATTACCATTGATAACAGACAGTACCTGACCTCGCTGAGCCACCTCCGGCTGGCACGCAGCCGTGACGGTATTCAGTTTACCGTAGACCCCCGGCCGTTTCTTTTTCCGGCCCGGATGAACGAAGCCTACGGCATTGAAGACGCCCGCATTACGTTTCTCGACAATCAGTACTGGATTACATACACGGCGGTGTCGGAACATGGCCCGGCGGTAGGGCTGGCCCGCACCACTGATTTTAAGACGGTTGAGCGGCTTGGCCTGATTTTGCCACCCCCCAACAAAGACGTGGCCCTGTTTCCGAAGCAGATCAATGGCAAATACTGGCTCATGCACCGCCCGATGGTGTCAGAAATTGGCAAACCGTCGGTTTGGCTGGCCGAGTCGGACGATGCTTTGCACTGGGGTAACCACCGGTTTTTGTTTGGCGGGCGCGGCCTGACCGACCCGGCTTTTGCGTGGGAAGGCGGCAAGGTTGGCGGTGGCCCCGAACCCCTGCTTACCAACGACGGCTGGCTCATCTGCTACCACGGTGCCGACGCTACCCACGCCTACTCGCTGGCCTTAGCCTTGCTGGATAAAGATGACCCTACGAAACTCCTTGACCGCTCCAACGCCCCCCTGCTCCGGCCCGAACTGCCCTGGGAGCGTGAAGGCTTCTTTCCGAACGTAGTGTTCTCCAACGGGTGGGTCCGCTGGCCGGAGGATCACGCTAATGCGGGCCAAATCTGGGTCTATTACGGGGCCGCCGACTCCGGCGTGGGCGTGGCGGAGTTGGTGCGCAGATAGGTCAATTCATGGAAAGGCAACCAAAATATCGGCCTATCTCCGTCCAGACAGCGATTTTCCGTTATCTTAGTGGCTCAACTGAACAATCATACATGCGTTCTCTTTTTACCCTTCTCCTGGGTCTCTCACTCGCAACACCCCTCTTTGCCCAGACGCCCAAACGTCTCCTCACCCCCGCCGATTATGATCGCTGGGAGAGTGTGCGCTCCGAAAAAATCAGTACTGATGGACGCTGGACAGCGTACCAGATCGACCCGCAGGACGGCAACGGGCGGCTCGAAGTCGCAACGGGCGGCAAACCACGCTATACGTTCGCGCGCGGCTATATGGCGCAGTTCACGCCCGACAATCGGTTTCTGGTGATGCGGCTCAAGGTGCCAACGGATGAAGTACGTAAGGCAAAACTCAAGAAAAAGAAGGCCGACGAGATGCCCAAAGACAGTGTGCTGGTACTGAACCTGACCACGGGCGAAACCACAAAAATGCCCAACGCCAAATCGTTTATGTTTGGCAAAGAGAGCGGGTCGTGGCTGGCGGTGTTGCAGGAAGCCAACGCGCCTAAACTGGTGGCCGATGGTGGATCGTCTGCCAGGAAAGATACCCTCACCCCCACCCCAACTGCCTCAACCACAACCGTAGCCACCCGAAAAGGACCCGCCAAGAAAATCAAAGGGGATGATCTGGTGCTCTTCAACATGGCCGATGGAACGCGCAAAACCGTTCGCTACGTGTCGAACGTAGTAATGTCGGACAACGGACAAAGCGTTTTCTACAGCCGCGAGTCGGCGCTGGACTCGGTAGCCGCCAAAGCAAAGCCCATTCCCGGCGTGTCGCTGTTCAACACCAGGACCGGCCAGACAACGCTAATCGACAGCGGGTCGGCCCGCAGGATTTACAAGGGACTGGCCGTTGACAAAGCCGGGCAGCAACTCGCCTGGATGACCTCGCCCGACAGTGTGGGGGCCGACGTGCGGGTTTTCTCGCTCAATTACAAAAGTCTGAACCCGGTGGTCTCTGCCAAAGCCAAACGAGGTAAAGCAGCTCCGGCTCCGCAATCCTACCGCGTGCTGGCCGACAGCAGCACCCGCGCCCTGCCCACCGGCTGGACTGTGAATGAATACCGCGAGCCAAAGTTTTCGGACGATGGTACCCGGCTGTATTTTTCAACGTCGCCCGTGGCCCCCAAGCCTACCAAAGACACGCTGACGCCCGATGACGAAAAGATAAAAGTTGACGTCTGGAGCTGGACAGATGACCGGTTGCAACCCATGCAGCAGAAACGGCTCAAACAGGAAAAAGAGCGCGGCTTCCTGACCGTAGCGGACCTGGCCAGCAACAAACTCACGCTGCTGGCCGATCGTGAGGTGCCAACCGTAAACTTCGATCCCAAAACCAATACCCGCTACCTGCTCGGCCTGAGCGACCAGCCGTATCAGGTGCAGGCCTCCTGGGACCCCGGCCATACCGACTTATACGTGATTGACACGCAGACCGGCCAGAAAAAACGCATTGCGCAGAATGTAGTAGCCTCGGAAGCAAAACTGTCGCCGGGTGGTCAATACGCTTACTGGTTCGATGCCGGCGATTCACTCTGGCGGGCATACGCCGTGGCCGATGGCCGGCGGATAGACCTGACGCGTGGACTGGGTAAGTTTTACGATGAAGAACACGACACACCCAGCCTGCCCGGTGCCTATGGCTCGGCGGGATGGACTACCGGCGACCGCTACGTTTGGCTTTATGATCGCTATGACATCTGGCAGGTTGACCCTACCGGTCGCGAAAAACCCCTGAACCTCACCGGAAACTGGGGCCGCCAGAATAAAGTCCGGCTGCGCGTAGCTGACCTCGATCCTGAAGAACGCGGCCGTGGAGACCGTTTTCTGGAGGAAGAGCCTATTAATCCCGCTCAGGACCTGTACCTGACCGGCATCTGGGAGAGCGACAAGCATTCGGGTATTCTACGGGCAACACCACCCGCCAAAGGAGCGGTACAGCTTACGACCCTCACGCAGGGACCCTATCAATACGCCAGCCTAAAAAAAGCCAAGAATGCACCGACCGTAACGTTTATGCGCGGCAACTATCAGGAGTCGAACAACCTTTTCGTGACCGATACCACCTTCGCCACGATGACCCGACTCACCAACACCAACCCCTGGCAGGACAGCATTCGCTGGGGTAGCGTAGAGCTGGTTCGCTGGCTCGGCACCAACGGCACCCCACTCGAAGGACTGCTCTTTAAGCCCGAGAACTTCGATTCCAGCAAGAAATATCCAATGCTGACGTATTTCTACGAGCGCAACGCCGAAACCCTGAACAACTACCGCGCTCCGTCGCCCAGCCGCTCTACGATCAATATCCCGTACTGCGTTTCGAACGGCTATTTCGTTTTCGTACCAGACATCGTTTATACCACCGGACAGCCGGGTCCAAATGCTTACGACTGCGTAGTGCCGGGTGTGCTGAGTTTGCTGGATCGGCCTTATATTGACCGGGATCGGCTCGGCATCCAGGGGCAAAGCTGGGGAGGCTACCAGACGGCGTTCATCATTACGCGTACCAACCTGTTCCGGGCGGCTGAGGCCGGTGCCCCGGTGGCCAATATGACCTCGGCCTACGGTGGTATTCGGGGCGAAACCGGTGTAGTACGTCAATTCCAGTACGAAAAAACCCAGAGCCGCATTGGGGGTACGCTTTGGGAAAAGCCGATGAGTTACATTGAAAACTCGCCCCTGTTCTACGCCAATCAGATTCAGACTCCGCTGATGATTATGAGCAACGACAATGACGGGGCCGTGCCGCATCAGCAGGGTATTGAACTGTTCACGGCCATGCGCCGGCTCAATAAACCCGCCTGGATGGTAGTCTATAACGGCGAGGGCCACAACCTGACCGGGCGGCACAATGCCAAAGACCTCAGCATCCGTATGTACCAGTTCTTCGACTACTACCTCAAAGATGCTCCCGTTCCAACCTGGATGAAAGTGGGCCGCACAGCCGTAGAGAAAGACCGGGGCGAGTTGAGATACTAACTTTTTTTAGCTGCTGCGCGTCGTCCAGTGAGCAAGGCGCAGCAGCTAATTACAAATTACCTGCTTCCTTCAGCACCTGTCCTTTCATATACAGCATGGTGGTGCCATCGTCGGCATTTGACTCAACGGCAACACTTTTGTTAAATGCCCCCAGTGCCGCTGCATTGTAGGTAACCTTAATGACGCCCGTTGCGCCCGGCCCGACAGGTTCCTTTGGATACTCGACACCCGTACAGCCGCAGGAGCCTTTAGCGTCGTTAATGATGAGCGGCAACGATCCTTTGTTGGTAAATTTAAACTCCGCTACAACGGGCTTGCCCTGCTGAATGCGTCCGAAATCGTGGGTGGTTTTGACCCAGGCAAACTGCGCTGATGGAGCGATCATAGCGACCGAAGCGGCTACGGCAAAGAGCGAGACAAGAAAGAGGATACGGTGCATGGATTTTTGCTGTTATGGAACTGTGGATAGCGCTCACCTGAGCAATGACACATGTCCACAACGTCTGCCACCCCGAATAACGTGTATCACCGCTTACAAACCCACTTGGGGACGGGCTACAAATCTGTTTAGTGTACAAATCGTCTTACTCCTCTTTCTCATGCCGATGACCTGCCGACTGTTTGTGGCTTTTAGTGCGTTGATTCTGGCGGGTACAGGATGCAAAACCACGAAATCAACGGGCGCCGGTGCCCTATCGGTTACCCTTACCGAAGAGGGTTTGCTGACCTGCTTTCCGGCCAGTACACTGCTGAGGCAGCAGCCCGTCTGGTGCGAAGCTTCGGCAGTGGTATTTGACGGAACGCGGGTGCTGCTGGCCAATGATAAGGACATGCCTGATAACCTGAGTCCGGTATTTTCCAAACTGCCCGGCACACTACCCGATTCTACCCAACCACCCACCTATCTGACGGCGCCGGCCTACAAGCTGGCCCGCAAATACGAAGACTTTGCCCAGACGCCCGACCGGAAGTTTACTTTCCTGACCACCGCCTTCGACCGCGTTAAAGCCGATAGCCCCGACTGGGATGGCTACAATACCCTGCTCTACTGGCGCACCGGCGACGAGCAAAACCCAATTATTCTGACTCCCGACGACAGCAGCCGCACCTCAATAGCGTACCGAACCAACCTGGCGCGCGCCCTGGCTGACGACGAATTTCCGGGCGAGGTACCCTACTTCAAGGTAGAAGGGCTGGCCGCTACAAATCGGCTGTTACTGTTCGGCATCCGCGAGATGGGCCGCGCTTACAATGACTTTAAACCCGTCAACAAAATCATAACGGTGTCGTACCGAATTGTGCAAACGCCCGCGGGTGAGCGAATCCGGCTGGCCGACGACTGGCGGGTGGTTGCCAACTTTAACGCACCCAATACCGCCCCTGATTTGCCGAAGCCGCTGAGCCTGTCGAGTCTGGAATATGACCCCGTTCGCAACCGGTTCTGGCTGCTGACCTCGCTCGAAACCCCCGACCGGCTGGACGCGTACCTGTGGCACATATCGGCCGATGATTTACTGGCCGATAAGCCATTTACGCTCGTACGCGATGGGCAGGGGCAACCGCTGCACTTCAGCCACAAAGCCGAGGATCTAACCTTTCTGGACCGCAACCAACTGCTGATCATCCACGATGACGACCGGTTTCAGCTGCCCGTTGGTGGCCAGATTCGCCAGCCTAACCAGGCCCCGTACAGTATCGTCACGATTCGATGACCGCTACTGAATGCCCCCAAAAAACTCGTAGGTACCGGTTATGAAGCCGATGATGCCGGTGGCGTGATTGGCTCCGCGCAGGGGTTTCAGCTCTACATTCAGGGCCCCGCGTTTCTGCATGGCCTCATAGGCGTTTACCGAGTTCAGATAAAATACGGTATCGTCGGCGTCGCCGTGGTAGAGCCGCGTGGGGGTGCGGGGTTTCCAGTCGTGGATGTCGTTATCCTGAACGGCTTTTAAAAATGCCTGGTCGGTACCGTTGTTGACGGCCGCTTTAAAGCTGTCGGTAAAGGTCGTGTTCAGGCTTACGGTAATGTCGGTATTATTTCCCTGCGCCGTTACCTGCGCGGCATAAGGTGATTTGAAATAGGTCGTGGCCGGGCGGTTCAGGCCGTAAATCCGGTCGTAGGTGGTCAGTACCCATACGTATAGCCGGTTGATATGGCCCACGCCCGACGTGCGACTGTTGATGATCTCGCGCATGAATGCCGGTTTGTCATAGGCACCCGCCCCGCAACTCGACGCCACAAGATTAAACTCTCCGTTGGTCTCTTCTTCAATCTTTTTCTGCAGGGCCATTGTGGCGTAACCGCCTTCCGAATAGCCCGCTACGAACAGGCGACTGTCCCAGTTCAGTTTGTTGTCGGCGATGAACTCGCGCGAGGCCCGCAGCATATCGAGCGACGCCGACGCCAGGCTTTTGTTGTGTTCGTATGGATGGGGCAGGTCTTTCGATGCGCCGTATCCAATGTAATCCGGGGCAGAAATAATATAGCCCTGCGACGCAAAAACCGACCCGTAGGTATAGGCCTCGTTGCCCGGCGTGTAGTTCGATGGTGCCCCCCCTTCGTCGGTGATCGTACCGTGCTGCATACTCAGTAACGGCAGTGCCTTGTTTTGCACCGCATTCCCGGTGGGTATGAGTAATGCACCCGACGCCCTGATGAGTTTACCATCGGTATTGGTCGTGTTGTACTCAATCCGGTACACCCGAATATCGTTGCGGATAAACACTTGCAAGACCGAGGAGACGCCCGTGAAACGGTTGCGTAAATCAGCCTGCGAATACTCACCAATGAGTGTGCTTTTTACCAGCGTCCGCTCTGGCACTGGATTCGTCAGATCGGGATCACCGGCCTTTTTACAACCGGTGGAAACTACAGAAAGCATACTGCTGCACAAAAGCAGCGTCAGGAAGGATTTCAACGAAAGCATACAGAATAAAGCGGTTGAGATAACAATTCGATAACGGAGAAGCATTGTAGAAAGTACTCTACAACAGTAGGCATTCAACTGCCCGATTAATCTACTGATTCACTTCACTTCAATACAACTTAAAACCAAAAAAAATAAATCCGCAAGTTGCCTTACGCACTGCCAGCCAATTACTTACGCACAGGTATGACCTACCCTCCGGGCCTTTCGGTTAAACTGGTATGGCTTTTGGCGGTCTCAGGCTAGTACCAACAGTATTCACTACTATGAAAAGTCAATTGAAATCAGTCACCAAAACGTCGTTTGCCGTCCTGCTGTCGGCCTTGCTGTTATCAGGCAATGTCTTGACCAGCTGCAGGGCTCAGAAGAACGGTTCAAAACGGACCGGTATGAATAAAACCCAGAAGGGAGCCACGGCCGGAGCGGCCGGAGGAGCCATACTGGGCGGTGTTATCGGTAACAAATACGCAAAAGGCAATACAGTGCTGGGCGCCATTATTGGCGCAACCGTGGGTGGTGCAGCCGGAGCTGTAATTGGCCGACGGATGGACAAGCAGGCCGAAGAAATCAAGCGTAACGTACCCAATGCGCAGGTTGAGCGAGTGGGTGAGGGTATCAAAATCACGTTCGGCTCCGATATCCTGTTCGACGTTGATTCGTACGCACTGAAGGCTACTACCAAAGATCAACTGGAGCAGTTTGCCAAAACCCTCAATAATTACCAGGACACAGAGGTGCGCATTGAAGGGCACGCCGATGCTACGGGTTCGGATGCGTATAACAAAACCCTCTCAGAGCGCCGGTCTAAAGCGGTCGGCAATTATCTGGAAGGGTTGGGCGTGCGGTCTTCCCGGGTAACGGAGATTGGCTACGGTGAAGAGCAGCCCGTTTCCGATAACTCAACCGAAGCCGGTCGGGCCAAAAACCGTCGGGTTGATATTGGCGTGTTCGCCAACGAGAAGATGCAGCGCGACGCCAAAGAAGGCAAGATTCAGGACTAATAGTCTATAAGGCAACGTTCCGGGTTCGGGCAAACCGGATCCGGAACGAAGAAACGAATAACAGACAAAACACAAAACGGACCCTTAACATGGCAGCAGTTGAAAAAGGCGATGATGTTACCTGGAAGTGGGGAAAAAGTGAAGCCGAAGGAACCGTTTCCGAAGTCCACACTGACGACGTAAAGCGTAAGACGCAGGGAAGCACGACCAAGCGAAAAGGATCGACCGATGAGCCTGCGCTGGTCATCAAGCAAGGCAAAAAAACAATTGTGAAATCGGCCAGTGAGGTCAAAAAAAAGTAAGCAGTATGGCTTCCGATGCGCTTAGTGACGAACGAAAAAAGGAACTCAGAAAAGAGTTCGGGGAAGTTGTTACGATGACGGCCCACCAGCTTGACAAATGGCTCGATACCGACAAATCAAAATCCGTTGGTCAGACAACGGAAGGCAGCGATGAATCGATTGGCCATAAGTCTGGTAAGAAGATCATCGACATCCTGCACAAAAACGTGGCGGATTACACCGATGCTGATTACGAACACATGCAAAAGGTAGTGAGTTACGTGCGTCGGCACAGTGCGCAGGAACCCAACGAGGTTGACGGCTCTAACTGGCTGTATTCGCTCAAAAACTGGGGGCATGATCCCCAGCAGTAATCTTTCTGATTTACTCAACACACAAAGACAGTTTTCATTTTAACAAATCAAACCCAATACGCTATGAACGTTAAAGAAACCCGGGGCGAAGTCCTTGACCAGTTGAACCGTCTCCTGACCGATACCCGCGATGGCGAGAAAGGATACCAGGAAGCTGCTGAAAACGTGAAAGATGCGGAACTGAAAAGCCTGTTTCTGGCCCAGTCGCGCCAGCGGGGAGAGTTCGCCATGGAGCTTGATCGTGAAATCAGAACCCTCGGGGGCGACCCTGACAACGGCACCAGTCTCGGAGCCGACCTACACCGGGCCTGGATTAACATTAAATCGACGTTCTCCAGCGACGATGACAAAGCAACGGTGCAGGAATGCCAGCGGGGCGACAAAGAAGCCCTTGACAATTATAACTCTGTATTACAGGAAACTGATCTGGTAGCCAGCACCCGTGAATTGTTGCTGCGCCAGAAGCAAAGCATTGAGTCAGCCCACACGTCAATGAGTCGGCTGGCCATGATAGTGTAGTGAATGGTGGGATCAGAAAGCTTGCCCTCTTTGAGGGCAAGCTTTTTTGTTTTTACACTACAAATCCAATGGATCAACCATTCAAAAACAAACGATGCTACACCGCGTCCGTTGGCCCCCGTACCCGCCTGAACAATCGTTCTCCGCATATCGTTGTTCGGGTAGTTTCAAAGCATATTATTGCACACAACTTTACAGATGAGTACGCACAAAAGCACTACGTCAATACCCAAAACTGATCAGCTTAAACCTGGCAAACCGTATCCACGCGGAGCCACTTATGACGGAGAAGGCGTCAATTTTGCTCTCTTTTCAGAAAACGCCACGGGTGTTTTCCTGTGTCTTTACGATGCCGGTGACTCCAGCCAGGAGATAGCCCGCATTGCCATTACCGAGCAAACCGAACACGTTTGGCATATTTATATTAACGGGCTGCAACCCGGTCAGTTGTATGGCTACCGGGTAGAGGGACCATACCAACCGCAGGAGGGGCACTTTTTCAATCCCAATAAACTTTTGCTCGACCCGTATGCCCGCGCCATTAACGCACCCATTACCCACAACAATGACTGGCTGGGCTACGATCCGGAGCAAACACAGGCCAATAATGGACACCTCGTTATGAGTACTATTGACAGCGGCCCAACCATGCCCAAGTCCGTAGTCGTTGATGACAAGGCGTTTGACTGGGGTGATGATACCGCTCCTGATACGCCTATGCACCAGTCCGTAATTTACGAAACGCACGTAAAGGGCTTTACCCATCAGCACCCCGACATTGCCAAAACGATTCGCGGCAGCTACGCTGGTATTGCTACGCCCGAAAGCATTGATTACCTCAAGAAATTGGGCATAACCGCGGTAGAACTCCTGCCCGTGCACCAGTTTACCGACGAAAGTTACTGGGGTTACAACAGCATTGGTTTCTTTGCCCCCCAAAACACCTACTCATCGTCGGGTATGGCGGGCGAGCAGGTTACCGAATTCAAGCAGATGGTGAAAGATCTGCATGCTGCCGGACTGGAGGTAATTCTCGACGTGGTATATAACCACACCGCCGAGGGAAACCAGATGGGACCAACCCTGTCGTTTCAGGGTATCGACAATCGGGTGTATTATCATCAGGTAGGTGATAACCCCAACTTTTACATGGATTATACCGGTACGGGTAACACCGTAAACCTCAGCCATCCCCGTACGCTCCAGATGGTCATGGACAGCCTCCGGTACTGGGTTACGGAGATGCACGTTGACGGGTTCCGATTTGATCTGGCGTCGGCCCTGATTCGGCCCGACGAAGAAATTGGTAACGTATCATCGTTCCTGGATACCATTACGCAGGACCCCGTCCTGGCCCGTGTCAAACTCATTGCCGAACCCTGGGATATTGGTTCGTACCACGTGGGCGACTTCCCGGTGCGGTGGTCGGAATGGAACGGTAAGTACCGCGATTGCATCCGTGGTTTTTGGAAGAGCGAAGAAGGCAAAGCGTTTGAGACCACCCTGCGGATTCTGGGTAGCCCCGATTTGTATAGCGACGGCCGGTCGCCGGCCAACAGCGTCAACTTCATCACGGCTCACGACGGATTTACGCTGAATGATCTGGTGAGCTACAATGACAAACACAACGACGCCAATGGCGAGGAAAACCGCGATGGTACCAACGACAACTTAAGCTGGAACTGTGGCGTAGAAGGCCCTACCAATGACGAAGCTATTAACGCCCTGCGCGAACAGCAGAAACGCAATTTCCTGACCACGCTCCTGCTCAGCCAGGGTACACCCATGGTGGTAATGGGTGACGAATATGGCCGCACCCAGAATGGTAACAACAACGTTTATAATCAGGACAGTGAACTAAGCTGGATGGACTGGAAATGGACCAAGAAGCAACAGGCGCTGTTCGATTTTACGAGCCAGCTGACTGCTCTGCGGCAGGAGATACCCCTGCTGAGCCGCCGGAAGTTCTTTGGTGCCGAGCAATTGGCTTACCTCCGCCCTGACGGTCACGAAATGACCGACGACGACCTTCATAATCCTTACACGCACTGCCTGGCGGTGTTTCTGGACGGTAAGCGCGTAGAGGAACAAACTGAAGACGGGCGCGACATGGGCGATGAGCAGTTGATCTGGATTTTAAATAGCTACTGGGCTGACGTTGAGTTCCAACTACCCAAGCTGGAACGTAAGTCGGCAAGCTGGGAAATCCTGGTTGATACAAAAGCCGGACAGGTTCATCCCGACGTTGACGCCATTAAAGGGGGACACCCATACCTGGTTCCTGCCCGTTCGTCCATACTGCTTCGTCTGAAGTAAGGCAAGGGTCAGATGCAGGACTACCGAGGGCCATTGTCTGTTCAGTGAACAGGCAATGGCCCTTAGTTTATACGCCCGCAGTAACCGCATCCAGCAACTCACCTAACTGCGCGTCGGTCGTGAATGAATTCATCAGCGATACCCGAAGCCAGAGCTGGCCGTTCAGGGTAGTCTGGACGATATAGAACCGGCCATCCTGCAACAGTTTCTGCCGGATTTGAGCATTGTGTTCGTTCAGCTGGGCTGACACAGCACCGGCATCGCCGGCATAGCGGAAGCAGACAATGTTGCTTTCTGGCTCAATGGCCAGTTCAAAACCGGGCCGGTTGCGTATCTGTTCGGCAAACCGACGTGCCAGATCATAGACCGTATCGATATACTCGGTAAAGATGCGCTCGCCATACGTGTGCAGGATGGCATAGATTTTTGCGCTCATCATCAGCTTGGTACACTCGAAGGTGCGCTTACCGGAGTTGAACCAGTCTTTAGCGTCGGCGTCGGCCCAGAGGTATTGCGCACGCTGCTGGAAGGTCTGGTACGAATCGGCGTCACGCCGGTACAGCACGGCCGTTGTCAGAGCCGGAACCATCATCATTTTGTGAAAATCCACCACCACCGAGTCCGCCCGGTCAATGCCCCGCACCAGATGCCGGTAGGTATCAGACAGGGCCGCTACCCCCCCGTGCGCCCCGTCGGCGTGGAACCATAGACTATGCCGGGTGCAGAAATCGGCAATGGCATTTAGATCATCATACGAGCCGGTTGACGTGGAACAGGCCGAACCAACCACGGCAAAAACGGTGAGCCCATCCGCTTTGGCCCGGTCGAGGTACTCGTCCAGCAGCTCGGTACGCATCTGGTAACGTTCATTAACCGGGATTTTGATGATGCCCGCGCTGCCAAGACCCATAATGCGGGCGGCCCGGTCCACGCAGTAGTGCGCTTCGCCCGATACCATAATGGCCAGCCGGTTGGTAGTGCCGTCTTCCCAGACATTCCGTTCAGAGTCCGGCATCCCCCCTAAAACAGCCCGGGCCGTGAGCAGGGCCGTCAGGTTGGCCAGTGTCCCACCCGATGTCAGCAGTCCGCCCGCTTCCGGACCCAGATTCAGTTTTTGGGCCAGCCACTGCGTTACGATGCGCTCGAGCGCGTTGGCAGTCATACCCATCTCATACACACCCATTCCCTGACTGAGCAGACCGGTCAGCACTCCCGTCAGCGCGGCAAGCGGCAGGGGTGGCGCAATCTGATGACCCATAAACCGGGGGTTGTGCACGTGAACGGACCGCTCAATCATGTCGGCAAACAGCGGCAGTGGATCCGATTGAATAGGTTGTTCAAAATCTGTTTGCCAGTACGCAAGCTGTTCGTCAGGTCCGGCGTAGTGAATGGTTGGCTGGGTGCCCGCCTGAGCGCGTTCGAGGTGGTTGGCCAACAGGTCGATGAGGGCGTGCCCCTGTTGCCGGAAGGTATCGGGCGAGTAAGCTTGTTGAAGATTCATAGCTCAAAAATACCGGCTTATTTTCTTCCCACCTCGCAAACTAAAGCGAGATTCCGGGGACAATTGTTTCGGGACCGGCTGCCAAGCCAGCATGAAACCAGATTCACAAAAATTTATTTTCGTCGCCATAACGACTAGCTCCATCTGCAAAACCACCTGCATGACAACACAAGTACACAACACACTACTCTTCTATTGCCTGAGCATCTGGTTTCTGACCATTTCCTGTGGGGGCCATCCCCTCTTCAGCACTCCTCGAAGCCGACATACGTAGCTATAGCCAGCTATTGCAGACGGCTGGTTACTGTTTTAACTAACGCTTATGCAAACAGCCCCAGTTTCATCAGAAATGAAACCGGGGCTGTTTTGTGGTCTGATAAGCTGTCTGCTCAGACGCCATACGAACCCGTGGAGGGCAGGGTACCCGTAGCGGGCGACGCCATTTGGGTAGGCGATATGGGCGTGGTCAGCGGCTCGGGATGAACGGGGGCTATACGCGGCTCCATCCGGTCGCGCTGATAATCAAACTGACCGGCGCGGGTGGTCTTCCGGTCGGTACCCGTCTGCTGATCGACATACTTCATGACTTCGGCCTTTGCCTTCTCAAAAATGGTTTTGATCTGCTCCTGCCAGTCCGAACCGCCCGACGAACCTGAGTCGGAATTAGCCCGCTTGTCAAACTCATCCTTAAGCCACTTGCGCGACGCTTTGCCGGTTTGTGGGGCAGACAAATAACCAATGGTAAGGCCGGTGAGGGTCCCAATAATAAAATCGCGGCTGCTGGCCATAATCGTAGGGGGTTAAAATTAGTTGAGTAAGGCACGATGCTGGATCATGCCGGTCCATTGCTAAAGCCTTAACTCTGAAAATGGCGAAGAGGTTATAAACCTACTACTCGTACGGTGCAGCCCCGTTTTACTTGATATACCGAAAATCTTCGTTGCCTTTCAGCGACAAAAGCGTTTCGTACATCAGCCGGATAACGTTTTGTACGTCGTCTTTGTGAACCATCTCTACGGTGGTATGCATATACTTGAGCGGCAGCGAAATCAGGGCCGACGCAATACCTTCGGTGGCGTAGGCAAAGGCGTCGGTGTCGGTACCGGTAGACCGGCTGACGGCCTGCCGCTGAAACGCGATGTTCTGCTGACCGGCCACACCGAGCATGAAGTCCAGCACATTGTTCTGCACCGCCGGGCCATAGCACAGCACCGGGCCATCCCCGCATTTGAGGTCGCCCTGCTCTTTCTTATCATACTTTGGCGACTGGGTGTCGTGCGTTACGTCGGTGCAGATGGCAAGGTTAGGCTTCAGCCGCCGGGCAATCATTTCGGCACCGCGCAGGCCAATCTCTTCCTGCACCGCATTGACCACGTATAGCGTAAACGGCAGATCTATTTTGTTTTCTTTAAGCTGGCGGGCCACTTCGGCAATCATGAAGCCGCCCATGCGGTTGTCCAGCGCCCGACCCACAAAGAAGCGGTCGTTGAGTTCCATCAGGCCGTCGGCAAAGGTGGCTACCGTACCCACGTGAATACCCATTTCCCCGACCTCCTCCTTATTGGCTGCGCCCACGTCGATGGTCAGGTCAGTTACTTTAGGTACCGTATCCTTTTCGCGGTCGCGGACGTGAATGGCGGGCCAGCCGAATACACCCACTACCGGCCCCTTTTTAGTGTGTAGATTGACCCGCATAGACGGCGCAATGAGGGCATCAGAACCGCCGTTACGCCGAACATAGATATACCCATTGTCGTCAATGTAATTCACGAACCAGGAGATCTCGTCGGAGTGCGCTTCGATTACGACGCTGTAGTCTTTGCCCGGCCCCACCACCGCCACGGCGGTACCGTAGGTGTCCACAATGTATTCGTCGGAATACGGCTTGAGGTAATCCAGCCAAATTTGCTGGCCCGATGATTCAAAACCCGTCGGCGATGCATTGTTGAGGTATTTATACAGGAATTCTTTACTCTGCTTGTTCATATAGTTTTGTTAGAAAATGGGACGGTTGACCAACCGCGTTTCAATGATAGGCCCAAAAGTTTAAAACCCAATCCGCTCCCGCGTCTGCTCAACGCCGATCGAGCGCAGCAACTCCAGCGCCATGCGGTCGTCGTATTTACGCTTCCAGTAGTCGGCTTCGAGCCGGAGTTTATCAATTTCGAGCTGCTGCTTTTCAGCGGTCAGCTGCAGGGTTTCGCGCTCGTGTTCGGCATCGTCGGCGGGCGGCATAACCTGTACCGAAACGGCATCGTCAGACAGCAGGGCCATAGGCGAGAGATTGAGTACAGCGGCAATCTGGTTCAGGCGCGAGAGCGTCAGTTCAGTTTTGCCGCGCTCAATATCGCCATAGGCCGTCGTGGACAGGCCGAGCAGGTCGGCCATATTCTCCTGCGAAAAGCCGCGATGAAGACGCTGGAGACGTATTTTTTCTTCGATAGTGGTCTTCATCTCAAGTAGTGCCGATAAAATCTAAACCAAAACCGACCCGGTTTTTCGGGTTCATAACGCAATTTTGTCTCAGCGAGTTTTTTAACATGGCAGAACGGAAGGCTTACAGAGAATACAAAGAAACCCTGTAAAGGGGCCACTCTACTGTCTCTCTGCAGGTCTCTGTTTCCGGTGGTAAGAACCTTCACCCGCTATTCATCGTTTTTAAACCAAGCGTAAAACAAAGTATATGAACCTTCAGAATGAATTCCGCAAGTTTGCCGTGCATCACATGGGTCTTAATGGCCTGACCGTGGACGGTTATGTGAACCACACGATTAACAACACCCATCAGGTTGAAAACATGACCCGTTCGGTCATCGAAGAACGCCCGATGAACTTCCGCGAAGTTGATGTATTCTCGCGGCTTATGGCCGACCGGATTATCTTCATGGGCCTGCCCGTTGATGACAACATTGCCAACATCATTGTAGCGCAGTTGCTGTTCCTGGAGTCTGCCGATCCCAAGAAAGATATCCTGATGTACCTCAACAGCCCCGGCGGTTCGGTATACGCGGGTTTAGGTATTTACGACACCATGCAGTATGTGCGGCCCGACGTGGCCACGGTCTGCACCAGTCTGGCCGCATCGATGGGTGCGGTATTGCTGGCCGGTGGCGCGGCTGGCAAACGCTCAGCCCTGCCCCACGCCCGCGTCATGATTCACCAGCCAAGTGGCGGAGCGCAGGGACAGTCGGTCGATATGGAGATTACGGTGCGCGAGATCGTGAAGCTCCGGCAGGAGTTGTACGAGATTCTGGCCCATCACACCGGTCAGACCGTTGAACAGATCGAACTGGACTCCAACCGTGACAACTGGATGCGTGCCGAAGAAGCCAAAGCATATGGCCTGATTGATGACGTATTACGCCGGGAGAAGTAAGTCCTCAACAGAGATACTGTTTTGGCGTTTGCCCAATGGCCTGTAAATTTGCTCAGTACCGACGATTCAGGGTATTCCCTGGATCGTCTTTTTTTTGGCGTCAATCAACAAAGTCCGTTTACAGGCGGTTAAACCCCTACATTCTTCTGCAACCGTTCATGCCACAAATCAGTTGCTCGTTCTGCGGACGACGCAAAAATGAAGTGATGCTCCTGCTATCGGGCATCGACGCGCACATCTGTAACTACTGCATTGAGCAGGGGCATCAGGTGGTGCTGGACGAAATGAAGCCCCAGCGCAGCGAGCCTTCAGAGGTCAAGATCAACCTGATCAAGCCGGTTGATATGAAACGGCACCTCGACCAGTACGTCATTGGGCAGGATGATGCCAAGCGATCCATTACGGTGGCCGTCTATAACCACTACAAACGGCTCATGCAGCCTGACTCCAGCGATGAGGTTACGATTGAGAAGTCGAACATTATCATGGTAGGCGAGACGGGAACCGGCAAAACCTACCTGGCCAAGTCAATTGCCAAAATCCTTGAAGTTCCTTTCTGCATTGCCGACGCCACCGTCATTACCGAAGCAGGATACGTGGGCGAAGACGTAGAGACTATTCTGACGCGGCTGCTTCAGGCCGCCGACTATAACGTGGAGGCCGCCGAGCGGGGTATTGTCTATATTGATGAAATCGACAAGATTGCCCGTAAGACGGATAACCCCAGCATTACCCGCGATGTCAGTGGCGAAGGGGTCCAGCAGGCCTTGCTCAAACTACTCGAAGGTTCGGTTGTGAACGTGCCCCCACAGGGCGGGCGTAAACACCCCGATCAGCGGCTTGTGGCGATCAACACCGAAAATATTCTGTTTATCTGCGGGGGAGCGTTCGACGGCATTGAACGGCACATTACCAAACGGATCAATACGCGGCCCATCGGTTTTTCGGGCAACCGCCAGCTGAACGACACGTTCGAACGCGGCCATCTGATGCGGTATATCTCAGCCCTCGATTTGAAATCATTCGGCCTTATCCCTGAACTTATTGGTCGGCTACCCGTCCTGACGCACCTCGAGCCGCTGGACCGTATCACGCTGATGCAAATCCTGACTGAACCAAAAAATGCCATTACCAAGCAGTACGACAAGCTCTTCAGGATGGAAGGCGTTACGCTGCACTGGGATCAGACCGCCCTTGACTACATTGTGGATCAGGCCCTGCTCTATGGGCTGGGCGCACGCGGCCTTCGATCCATCTGCGAATCAATCATTACGGATGCCATGTTTGAGATACCATCGCAAACGGGCGTCACCGAACTTACGGTCAGCCTGGATTATGCCCGCGAGAAATTCGGAAAGACGGCCACGCACCACGTGCGGTCAGTAGCCTGATGGTCAACCTCTTCATATGAAAAAACGGCCTCGCTATCCACATGACGGCGGGGCCGTTTTTTTTTATTCCATAAAATTCGAAACAATGTTCATAACAAAACAATACGTGTTCAGTTTACTCATGCGACACGAGTCACATTATTCACCATAAACCAATTTACCTGTATGAACACACGTACTCAACAATTTATGATCGCGCTGATGCTGATCGCCCTTTCTGTCGCCTGCAGCCGTCCGGTAGCCTACTTTCAGAAGAGTCAGCGTGAAAACTTTAAAACGACACCCGTCGAGAATGTAGCCGTTGTTACACCCGTGGAGTCAGCTCAGCCCGATGTACAGCCCGTTGTGGCCCCATCGGTAACCCCAGTGGCCACGCCCAGTCCTGCTGAGCAGGTAGCCGAGGCCAAAGTTGCCATGAAGCAGCTGGACGCCCTGGTAAGCAGCGACGCAAAACTGGCCGGTAACAAATCGGTACAAAAGCGCATGAGTCGTGTACATACGTTGCTGGAATCGGCGGTTCAGAAAAGCGAAATGACCCGCGAAACCAAAACAACGGCGGCTCCCCGCAAAATGAATCTGGTTGAGCGCACCATGCTGAAGCAGATGGATAAAAAGATCAAAAATCGGCTGGCACCCGAGAAGACCATGGCCAAATCGCTTCTGACCATCGGTCTGATTGTGGGTGTCATTGGTTTGCTGCTTGTCCTTCTGAATGTTGCTTCGCCTTTAGGCATAATAGCGCTCGTAGTAGGTCTGGCTCTTATTCTTGTCGACCTGTTGCGATAACCAGCTTTAGATAAAAATGATACCCGGTTAGTACGGGTATGGGCTGATCCTGTTCATCACCAAGTCAGCACGTAGCCAGTGAGACCCAAAGAACTCCGGTACAAGTCACAACTGATTTGCATGCCGGAGTTTTTTTTATGTCTCACTGGCTCGTTTTATTCAGTACGTTTCAAATTACTTCTAACAAACGCGGCCGATCGAAGTTGATTTGGCTGACAGATCAATATTCACTTTTCTTTAACTCACTCTATGAACATTTTTTCCAAATCGCTGCTGGCTGCCTTTATCGGCGTCGCAACCCTCTCATCGTGTAGCCGTCCGGTGGCTTATTTTCAGAAAAGTCAGCGTGAAGAGTTCAAAAGCCCACCCGTCGAGAACGTAGCGGTCGTTGCGCCTGTTCAGGCAGCTCAGCCGGATACGCAGCCTTTGGTAGCCCCCTCAGAAACGCCAACTGCCCTGCCCAATCCGGTTGAACAGGTTGCCCAGGCCAAAGTGGCGTTGAAACAGCTGGATGCCTATGTGAAGAACGACAGCAAACTGGCGGGTAACAAAAAACTGGCAAAGCGTATGGCCCGCGCCAATGTACTGCTGGCTGAGGCTGAAGCAAACCCCACTGCTGTGGCCGCGCCCTACAAAGCAACCTTTATGGAGCGGATGGTGCTGAAAAAAATGGATAAAAAGATCAAGTACAAGATAGCTCCCGACAAAACGGACGCTCTGCTGGATAATAAAATCAGAACCGGAGTTATTGTGGGCGTCATTGGTCTGGTGCTGGCTATTCTGACCACCGGAATTTTGGGTGTCATTGGCTCACTCCTGCTGGCTCTCGGTATCATCCTGATCGTGTGGGGCGTGCTGGAAACCTAGAAGCTTGCCTGCCTCACTCCTATATCTTTATAAAACCTAAAAAGTCTCTAACCGGACTTTTTAGGTTTTTTCATTGACTGTCCCATGAACGAACAACTTCTTATTGTCCTCATCCACGGCCACGGTGTCGATGCTACGATCTGGGCTGGTGTCGACGCCGGTTTGTCAGCCCACGCCCCCGTGGTGGTCCCTGACTTCGCACGCGTTGCCACGCACACCAGCCTGGACGAATACGCCGAATTACTGCATAAACAGCTAAGCGCCGAAACCGGCGGAACCGGACGGGTCATTCTGGTGGGCCACTCGATGGGCGGCTATATTGCCCTGGCCTTTGCCGAAAAATACCCCAACATGGTGGCCGGGCTGGTGCTTTTCCACTCCACAGCCTACGCCGACGATGAGGCCAGAAAAATGCAGCGGCAACAGACCATCCAAAGCCTGAACACGCACGGGGCTGCGCAATTCATCGAAAAAACACTGCCGAAGATGGTTGCCCCCAATTTTCCCGCCAGTAAACTCCAGCCCTACATCGACCTGTACAAAGCCCTGCCTGCCGATGCGCTGGCCGCAGGTATGACTGCCATAATGAACCGCCCCGACCGGACATCCGTCCTGCGCGATGCTCAGTTTCCAATCTTGCTGGTGCTGGGCGAAGAAGATCAGGTCATTCCGTTTGAGAAGACCGTGGCCCTGGGAGATCTATCGCACCAGATCAGCGTAGCCCCTATTCGTCAGGCCGGTCATTTGAGCATGGTTGAGCAACCCGAACTGGCCCTGGGTGTGCTACGGGTCTTCGTAAGCCAGATTCTCCGCCCGGAATAAGGTCAGACAGGTGCTTTAGCCGTCAATTTGCCCGATAATCCGTAAACTTGCGGGCAAATTTACCGGATACCATGGCTGACTTATTTAACGTTTACCCCCTCTATGACATTGAACCCGTTCGGGCTTCGGGCAGCTACCTCTGGGATGCCAACGGCACCCGTTACCTGGATCTGTACGGTGGCCACGCGGTTATCTCGGTAGGTCATACGCACCCGTACTACGTAAACGCCCTGACCGAGCAGCTCCACAAGATTTCGTTTTATTCCAATTCGGTCAGGATTCCGCTGCAACAGGAACTGGCCGATAAACTCGGCCGTCTGTCAGGCCATCCTGATTATCATCTATTTCTGTGCAACTCCGGGGCGGAAGCCAACGAGAACGCACTCAAACTGGCGTCGTTTCACACGGGCCGCACGCAGGTGGTGGCGTTTACGAAGTCGTTTCATGGACGCACTGCCGGTGCCGTGGCCGCTACCGACAATCCGGCCATTGTAGCCCCTATCAACTCCACCCAACACGTTACGTTCCTGCCCTTCAACGACGTCGACGCGGCCCTGGCGGGTATCACCGAAGAAACCTGCGCGGTTATTGTTGAAGGCATCCAGGGCGTGGGCGGCATTCACATAGCCACCGACGGGTTCTGGCAGGCACTCCGCCAACGCTGCAACGAGACCGGAGCCGTGCTGATTGCCGACGCTGTGCAGTGCGGTTACGGACGATCGGGCAGGTTTTTTTCGCACCAGTTCAGCGGTATCGACGCCGATATTATTTCGATGGCCAAGGGCATGGGCAACGGTTTTCCCATTGGTGGCATTTTGATTGCGCCCAAATTTCACGCTACCTATGGCCTGCTCGGTACAACCTTTGGCGGCAATCATCTGGCCTGTACCGCAGCCATCGCCGTACTGGACATCATGCGCGACGAAGGTCTGATTGAGAACGCGGTGCGGATGGGCGATTACCTCATGGAGGGCATTCGGCAGGTTGGCGGCTACAAAGAGCTGCGCGGACGCGGCCTGATGATTGGAATCGAATATGATTTCCCGGTCGATGCCCTGCGTAAATCACTGCTGTTCGACCACAAGCAGTTCACGGGCGTGGCGGGTAAAAACACCATTCGGCTCCTGCCCTCGCTCGCCATTGGGGTCGATGAATGCGACAGCTTTCTGGAGGCTCTTTCTTTAAACATGACCCATGCATAACTTCCTTTCTCTCGCCGACGTTACTGACCTCGACGCCCTCATTCAGTCCGGGCTGAACGCCAAAGCCAGCCCCTTTGCCGATCAGCACCTCGGTAAACACAAAACCATCGGCCTGCTTTTTTTCAACTCCAGCCTGCGCACCCGGCTCAGCACCCAGAAAGCCGCCCAGAACCTCGGCCTGAACGTCATGATGATGAACGTGGGGCAGGATTCATGGGGTCTGGAAATGGAGGAAGGTGTGTTGATGAACGGCGATAAAGCTGAACACATTCGCGAAGCGGCCGCCGTTATGGGTCGATACTGCGACATCCTCGGCATCCGCGCCTTTGCCGACCTCAAAGACCGCGACACCGATTACCGTGAGCAGGTCATGCACCAGTTTGCGAAATACGCCCGCGTGCCCATCGTCAACCTCGAGTCAGCTACGCGCCACCCCCTGCAATCGCTGGCCGACTGCATTACCATCGAAGAAGCCAAAACCGTGGCCCGGCCCAAAGTGGTCTTGACCTGGCTACCGCATTTCAAGCCCCTGCCGCAGGCCGTTGCCAACTCATTCAGCGAATGGATGAACGCCCGCGCCAACGCCGGCCACATTGAGTTTGTCATGACTCATCCCGAAGGCTACGACCTTGCGCCGAAGTTCAGGGGTAACGCCCACGTTACGCACAACCGGGCCGAAGCCTTTGCCGGGGCTGATTTTATCTACGGTAAAAACTGGTCGTCGTACACGCAGTATGGGCAGGTATTGACGCAGGACCCCGCCTGGGCCGTAACCATGGACGACATGGATAAAACGAACAACGGTAAGTTTATGCACTGCCTGCCCGTCCGGCGCAACCTCAAAGTAAGCGACGCCGTGCTGGACAGTCCTCAGTCGCTCGTAATTGAGCAGGCCGCCAACCGCGAATGGTCTGCTCAGGCCGTGTTGCGGGAAATTTTAAAAAATCCCCGATGATACTACTCAAAATTGGCGGCAACGTCATCGACAATGCCCAGGCGCTTGACCGGTTCCTCACCAGCTTTGCCCAGCTTAAAGGCAACAAAATCCTGGTGCACGGGGGGGGCAAAATTGCGACGCAGACCGCCGAAAAATTAGGAATCCACACCACGATGGTGGAAGGCCGACGCATTACCGATCAGGCCATGCTCGACGTGGTGACGATGGTCTACGGGGGACTGGTAAACAAGCAGATTGTGGCGAAACTACAGGGCCTCAACGTCAATGCCATTGGCCTGACCGGTGCCGATGCGCGTGTCATACTGGCCCACAAACGCCCCGTCAACGAAATAGATTATGGGTTTGTGGGTGATCTGGATGAGGTTAACGCGGGGCAGATTCAGTTCTTTCTCCGCCAAAGCCTGACGCCCGTCTTTGCCCCCATCAGCTACGACAACGCGGGAGGCCTGCTAAATACCAACGCTGATACAATGGCGTCGGCCATTGCCGTTGACCTGGCCCGGCACGAACCCGTTACGCTGGTGTACTGCTTCGAGAAACGGGGGGTACTGGCCAATCCCGACGATGATAGCAGCGTTATCTCCGAATTAATGCCGGGCGTTTATGCGGAGCACAAAGCCGCCGGGAGCATCAGCAAAGGCATGATTCCGAAATTAGACAATGCGTTTCAGGCCTTGCAGAACGGTGTCTCGAAAGTGGTTATCTGCCACGCCGATGAGGTGAGCGCGGCTGTTGCGGGGCAAAGCGGAACAACATTGAGCCTCTAAACTTTAACCCACAAAAAACGGAGGTATCACAGCGCAGGCAGAGAAGACAAAACTCCTCGTGTGCTATGACACCTCCGTTCTTGGTGGGTTGAAATCGCTTTATTTGTCGGCCAGCAGGCTGATAACCCGCCGGATACCCATGAATCGGCGCTGGTAGTAGTCAGCACTCAGATAATCGTAGCGGATACCACCACTCCAGGCTGAGTGAATGAATTTGATGTGGTCGTTGGTAACCTCTGTAATCAGGCCAACATGACCAATGCGGCTCCCGGCAGCACTGTGGCCTTTGAAGAGAATCAAATCGCCGGGCTGGGCCTCATCTTTCGCAACGGCTTTACCAACGGTACCCTGGGCTGCGCTGGAATGGGGCAGCGAAATACCAAACTGGTCAAAACAAAACCGCGTAAATCCGGAACAATCGAATCCACGCGGGGTAGTGCCGCCGGAGCGGTAGCGAATGGCGAGATGCTTCTTCGCGAAACTGATAACGTTGCTCACCAGCGGAAACCGATCGGTAAGCGATTCTGAACGTGACGCTACGGTGGGCGTTTGAGAAAAAGTTACGGCGGGTAATGATTCGGTTACGGTGGGTACGGTTTGGGCCTGCGCGAGGCCGAACGAAACAGCCATGCAGGCCGTCAAAAGCACTTTCTTCGTCATAAAAACTGGTTAAGAGCAGGTTCGGTGAGATGAAAGTATAGGATTGTCCCCAAAAGACCAAATAATTGGGGAAATGATTCTACACTAATTCCCGTGCCAAACCAGCTAACTACCTGACGATAAGTCTGTAAAACGTAAGTATTAAATTTTTAGTAAGGAGGTACCGGATGGGGCAATGCCCAACTGAATGAAGGGAGAGCTAACGCGAATTGCGTCGGCTCCCCCTTCATTCAGTTAGGTGTTATAACACGCTTTCTAATACCATCCCGCGCCAAGATTGCGGCTCGGCCACGGGATAGAGGCCAGAATCAGTAGCAGGCCGATGGCATAAAAAATGCCCACGAGCCGGTGCTTTTTTGTGGCATCAGCAGCCCGCTTGGCTGTCGAATAACCAACCGTAACTAAAATGATGGCAATGAGCATTCCGGTCGTGTGTTCGACACTGTAGAAGCGATACAGTTTCTCGCTGAGCAGGCCCAGGTTCACTTTCGGGCTGATAAAAAACAAAATCAGGCCTAGTATCAACTGCGTGTGAACGGCAATGAGCGTGAAGAGATACAGCTTGCGGTCGCCGTCGGTGTAGCCGCTGCGACCCAGCCATTTACTGATGGCCACCAGCGAGGCTACGACCAATAAAACTAGGACAATCCAGCGGAGGCCCGAGTGCGCGTGTACTAATCCAGAATACATATTGACTTGATTTAACGGTCATTATTTCGTTTCGGCAAAGAAACAACCAAACCGCCAACTTCCTGTCCTGAATTCTTGTTTCGTCCGTATGATTATTGCCAACACCACCTTCAGCGTGGCCGAGGAGACAGCTACCGACTGGCTCCGCTGGATGAAAACGTTCCATCTTACTGCGGTGATGAATACCGGCCTGCCCCAGCGCTACCGGGTGTTGCACCTCCTGACCGAGCTCGACAACGAAGCCGTTACGTATACTGTCCAGTTCGATTTTGCCACTCGTGCCGACTACGATCTTTATCTCGCCACTCGGGCCGACGCCATGCAGCAGCGCATTCAGCACCGCTTCGGCGGTCAGTTTGTCTCGTTCGATACGCTGCTGGAAGAGGTGTAGCCCTACTCAGAACGACGCCCGACAGGGTCTTTTCAACCGCCCACGTTTCAATAACATACGTTGATACAATCAGCGCGCTACCTTACCGATGGCGCCCCACAGACCGCCGTTTATCGACCGATAACAGAAACGCAGGCAGCAAAATCAGGTTGGAGGCCATGCCCATCAGGAGCGTGATGGATACCAGAATGCCGAGTGCCGCCGTACCCTGAAACGTGGACGCGGTAAAGATGCCAAAGCCCGCGAACAGAATGATGGCGGTATAAAACATGCTCAGGCCCGTATAGCGAATGGTGTTCGATACGGCTTCGGCTACGGTACGACCCTGCCGGAGTTCATCGCGGTATTTGGTCACGAAGTAAATGGTGCCGTCAGACGAGATGCCGAACGCAATGCTGAAAATCAGGATGGTTGAGGGCTTGAGGTGGATGTCGAACAGCCCCATAATACCCGCCGTCATAATGAGTGGCAGGACGCTGGGCGCGATGGCAATCAGGCTCAGCCGCACGTCGCGCAGGAGAATGACAAGAATAAACGAAATCAGGATGATGGCGAGGGCAGTACTTTCGGCGAGGTTCTGCAGCAGATAGTCGTTACCCCTGGTGAACACGACACTACTGCCGGTAATGCCGACATCGTACTGCTCTGTAGCGGCCACGCGCTGCCCGGTTTCGCGGTCGATATTAAAAATCGAATCGATTTTGGGTTGTAAGTCAGCGATGAGCGCGTTGGTGCGAACGGTGCCGAGGTCGGGCGTCTGAAAGCTGACGCGGGTGTATCGTTGGGTACTGTCCAGATAACTGCGGTAGCTGCTGGCCAGGCTATTGCCGGTACTGCCGGTTGCGTTGGGTTTCGGGATGTACTCGCCAAGTTTACCCAGTTCGAGGGCGCCAGGCAGGGCGTAGTATTTGGCATCGCCACCCCGGTAGCCCTGATAGAAAAACTTAATGGCCTCCACCAGTGAAAGCGGCCGCGTAAACTCCGGTCGACTGGCAAACTCACGTTCGAGCAGCCGGATTTTGGTTAGCGTCTGGGGCGTCAGCACCCGCCCCGGCTGTTTGGTATCAACGCTGACCTCAAACGGCATCACCCCCTTAAACCGGCTCTCAATCCATTTCAAATCCTGATAAATCGGGTCATTATCGGGCAAATCTTCCACGACGTAACCAATTGCGTCGATACGCAAAGCCAGCAGGGCCGACACCACCGTGAGCACCCCGATAGCGCCGTAAATAATGGCCCGGCGGGTGCGTACCGTATCGTCTACCCACCGTAGGAAGCGCGTGATAAAGGGGCGGTCGAGGTGGGCGCGGTCTTTGGGGGCGGGGGTGGGCAGATAACTGAAAATAATCGGAATCAGCACCAGCGACACGGCATAGGTGGTCATAACGCCACAGGCCGCCACCAGCCCAAACTGAAGCAGCAGCGGGCTGGCTGTAAAGTAAAACACAAAAAACCCGATACTCGTGGTCAGATTGGCGAAGAAGGTCGTTTCGCCTACTTTTTCGGCGGCCACGCGCAGTGCTTCGCGTTTCTGGTCGCCCGTAACGACCGCGTGCCGGTTCAGCTCCTCCTGGTAGCGGTTAATCAGAAAAATGGCGTTCGGAATACCGATGACAATGATAATGGGCGGAATCAGCCCAATCAGAATCGTAATTTCATAGCCGAACAAGACAATGTAGCCCGTTACCCAGATGACACCGATGGCCACCACCAGCGCTGCCGCCAGCATAACGGTAAACGACCGGAAGAAATACAGCAGGATCAGGGAGGTAACACCGAACGCCAGCCCCAGAAACAAAAGCAGTTCGCCACTAACTTTAGCGGTCATTTCGGTACGGATATACGGCATACCCGATAGCCGCACCCGCAGGGTATGCGCCAGACCAAACGAATCGGCCACGGCCTCAACCCGCCGGACAATGGCAATACGATTTTTGGTATTCAGCTCTTTCTGGTCGAAGGTTATGGCCATTAAGTGCGCCCCGCTGCCGGTGGCGGCTGCCGCGCTATCCTGCACCAGACCCCGGTAAAACGGCAGTTCGCCAATGCGCTGCCGCAGGCTGTCGAGTTGATTCTGCGCTACAATCGGGCGTGGCACGAGCGGCACCACGCGAAATTTGCGGGCGGTATCGTCGCGCACAATATCGTACAGGCTGGCGTTGGAGATAACGTTCTTGATACCTGAAATAGCTTTAATACGCTGGCTGAGGGCATACCACTGGTTGAAAAACCTAACCTGATACATGCTGTCGGTCTCGATACCAACCACCATGACGCTGCCATCCTGCCCAAAGCGTTTTTTAAAGGCGTCGTACCGCTGGTATTCCGGGTCAGTAACGGGCAGTATTTTGGCGAGTTCGTAAGAGAGTTTGACGCGGGTGGCCTGAAAGCCCATAAACACCGTTCCGGCCAGAATAATGGCCACGAGCAGTAGCCGATTCTTGAGAATAAACTGAGCAATACGGGGCCAAATCATCAATCAACGGGCGCGTTACGGGTAAGCATCCGGCGTAGAAAGCAACGAAATGCATTGCGTACTCACCGGATAAAATCGACTGGCAAGTTAGCCAAAAACGCCGGGCTTATGCTCCGTTCATCCTTCTACTGCTTTGTTGTTGGAAGTAACCACCCCCCGTAATAGCTTGCATTCAATTCAATCATCTATCAATTATCATCTGATTTATGAGAAATCTATATTGTTTTATGGGGGCCGCTGTACTGTTGCTTAGCGGGTTCGACCTGGCGCACGGGCAGAATCTGATCATTACCGGACCCAATACCAGTCTGCCCAGCGGAAACAGTGCGAATGTCATCCTAAATCCATCCTGGGTCAATCCGGGTCTGGCCGGTGGCAACAACACCTTCGTTGGTCACGATGCAGGTAACAAACTGACGAGCAGTTTCTCAAACACATTTATCGGTAAATCGGCAGGGGGTAACGCCACCACAGGCAGCTCAAACAACTTCGTGGGGTATTTGGCAGGTAACGCTACCACGACTGGATCAGCTAATGTGATGGTGGGCAACTTTACTGGCTGGCAAAACAACGGTGATAACAACGTTTTTTTAGGCGGTGGAACTGGCGGAAGCAGTAGGTCTGCGAATGCCAATACGTTCATTGGCTTTCGCAGTGGATTCGAAAATATCAACGGGTATAGTAACGTTTACGTGGGCATTTCTGCCGGTTTGAACAACAAGACTGGTTCGAATAACGTAATGGCCGGCGATTCAGCCGGCTATAACAACACCGTTTCGGGCAATGTATTTGTCGGTAGCAAGGCGGGATTTGCCAATCTAACGGGTGGAGGCAACACATTCGTTGGCAACCGATCTGGCACGAATAACACACTTGGTTTTTCCAACACATTCATCGGCTGGTCTGCCGGCAGTAACAATACAAATGGCAATGCGAACGTCTTTATCGGTACCAACGCAGGAATTAGTAATACATCAGGAATTGGCAACATAGCTATTGGCTACGATGCAGGTCGAAGCGTCCGGGACGTAGCAGGAAATACATTTATCGGAAATTATGCCGGGGCCAATACGATTAGTAGCAGCAACGTTTTTGTCGGCTCTAATGCAGGCGTCAACAATACGACGGGTACGAGCAATTTTTTTGCTGGTGGCGGAGCGGGCGTTGCGAACAAAGCGGGGAAAAGGAACACTTACCTTGGCGAAGAGGCCGGGTCGCAGGCCCTTTCCGATTCTAACACATTTGTGGGCTACCAATCGGGTTACAACACCACGACAGGCCGCAACAATACGTTCTTTGGTATTGCGTCCGGGAAAGGCAACACTACGGGAAGCCGCAATACATTCGTTGGCAACGGCGCGGGCCCGGTGGGCAGCAACGGTGACGATAATGTCTATCTTGGCTACACCACCGGCAACCGCGACGGCGGCTCGCGCAATACGTTTCTCGGCACCGGTGCCGACGCCCTGACGCAAAGCCTGACCAATGCCACGGCTATCGGCGCGGGCGCAACCGTAGCCATTAGCGACGCCGTTGTGCTGGGAAACGGGGCCCATGTGGGTATCGGTACCAGCGCACCCACCGCCCGCCTGCACGTGATGAGCGGCCAATCCGATGACTCCGGCTTACGCTTGGAAAACCTAACCAGCAACAGCCCGGCCCTGACCCAAACCGACAAAGTTTTAAGCGTGAACGACCGGGGCAAGGTCATTCTGGCGCGACCTACGGCGGGCAAATTAGTCGTGAGCAGCCCGGCCCACTGGGCCGACCGCGTATTTAAACCCGGTTACCCCCTCCGGCCCCTGAGCGAGGTAGCCCAGTTTGTGAAGATCCATCAGCATTTGCCCAACGTACCGTCGGCAACTGAGGTGGTAGAAAAGGGTTACGATGCCGCCACAATGGACGCCCGGCTACTCGAAAAGGTAGAAGAAACGGTGCTGTACGTCATTCAGCTCAAAGCCGAAGTTGAGCAACTCAGGAAACAGAATCAGCACTTGCAACGGACCGTAAGGCAGTTACGCAAACGCTGATCACTACCGGGTAAATAGAGAAGTATAGTCGCAGCAGTCGTACCCGGTCAGGCAATGCCGCGAATGTTATACGGTTCCGGTCAAATCTTATACGTATCTCCGGCACTGTCAACCTTGCTTTGACTGTTGATAGGATAGACTACCACCGAGACGACTATGACACCAGCCCAACCCACGAAGACCGACAGGACCATTGCGAACGCGCCCTTTATGCACCAGACATTTCCGGTGCTGGAGATGAGTTGCGCGGCCTGTGCCGTCAGCGTCGAGTCGATGCTCAGCAATACGCCGGGCGTTCAGAAAGCCACGGTCAACTACGCCAACCAGTCGGCCACGGTCGACTACGACCCTGCCGAGGTCACACCCGGGCAGATGCAGCAGGTGATACAAAGCATTGGCTATGATTTAGCGATCCCGACCGACGATGCCGAACAGCCCGATGTGTGGCAGGTGCAGCAGGATGCACAGCAGCGGCAGTACAAGGCCCTGAAAAAACGGACCGTCTGGGCCGTTGCGCTGTCTATACCGGTCATGGTGATTGGCATGTTTTTCATGTCGATTCCGTATGCCAACTGGATCATGATGGCCCTGTCGGCGCCGGTGGTGTTCTGGCTGGGCCGGTCGTATTTTGTCAATGCCGCCAAACAGGCGCGTCATGGCCGGGCCAACATGGATACGCTTGTGGCCCTCTCTACCGGCATCGCATTTCTGTTCAGTGCCTTTACCACGGTGTACCCCCAATTCTGGACTAGCCGGGGCCTGGAGCCACACGTGTATTTTGAAGCTGCTGCGGTCGTCATCGCCTTTATTTCGCTCGGCAAGCTCCTCGAAGAGCGAGCCAAATCAAATACGTCATCAGCCCTGAAAAAACTCATTGGGCTCCAGCCCAACACGGTGCGTATTGTTGAGGACGGCCTTGAACGCGAACTGCCCATTGCCCAGGTCCAGGTGGGGCAGCTGATTGCGGTCAGGCCCGGCGAGAAAATTCCCGTCGATGGTGTAGTCGAGTCAGGCGAGTCGTTTGTGGACGAGAGTATGCTATCGGGCGAGCCGGTGCCCGTCAGCAAAACCGCTGGCGAGTCGCTTTTTGCGGGCACCATCAACCAGAAAGGGGCATTCCGATTCCGGGCTCAGAAAGTAGGCAGTCAGACGCTGCTGGCGCAGATTATCCGGTCGGTGCAGGAAGCGCAGGGCAGCAAAGCCCCGGTGCAGAAACTGGTTGACACGATTGCGGGTATTTTCGTACCGGTGGTCATCGGCATTGCCGTATTAACGTTTGTTGTCTGGCTGATTTTCGGGGGAGAAAACGCGTTTACGCATGCCCTGCTAACGTCGGTAACGGTACTGGTCATTGCCTGCCCCTGTGCGCTGGGCCTGGCCACGCCGACGGCCATCATGGTTGGTGTGGGCAAAGGCGCTGACAACAACATTCTGATCAAGGACGCCGAAAGTCTCGAACTTGGCCACCGTGTCAACGCCGTTATCCTCGACAAAACCGGTACCATCACCGAAGGCAAACCCACCGTGACCGACGTCGACTGGTTTACTTCCGACACCGACAGGCCGCCGTTACAAGCCGTGTTATACGCCCTGGAGAACCAATCCGAACACCCGTTGGCCGACGCCGTCATTACCTACCTGAACACTCAGAAAGTTAGTGGTGCTGAACTGGCCAGTTTTGAGAGTATAACGGGTCAGGGAGTGTCGGGCCGCTATGATAACACCACCTACGTGGCTGGTAACGCCCGCCTGCTGACTGAACGGGGCGTAGCGGTTTCGGCGGCTGTGCAGCAACAAGCAGGACAGTGGCAGCAGCAGGCCAAGACGGTTGTATATTTTGCCAACGAGACGCAGGTGCTGGCGGTTATTGCCATTGCTGACCCTGTGAAAGCTACCTCGAAACAGGCCATTGAAACCCTCAAAAAGCGCGGCATCGCGGTGTATATGCTCACGGGCGATAATCCCCAGACCGCCCGCGCCGTTGCCGACGCCGTAGGGCTGACCGACTACCGCGCCGAAACCATGCCCGCCGACAAGGCCCGGTTCGTGAGTGAGTTACAGCGGCAGGGTAAAATTGTAGCCATGGTTGGCGACGGCATCAACGACGCGCAGGCTCTGGCGCAGGCCGACGTAAGTATGGCCATGGGACGGGGTTCCGATATTGCGATGGATGTGGCCCGGATGACGCTTGTCTCGTCTGACCTGAACAGTGTACCCAGGGCGTTGCAGTTATCGAAGCGTACGGTGCAAACCATCCGCCAAAACCTGTTCTGGGCCTTCATCTACAACCTCATCGGCATCCCGATTGCCGCCGGGCTGCTGTATCCCATCAACGGCTTTCTGCTGAGCCCAATGATTGCGGGGGCGGCCATGGCTCTCAGTTCCGTATCGGTCGTAACGAACAGCCTGCGGCTGCGGTCAGCGAAATTATGAACCTGACTGTTTTTTCAGTCGGGCCAGAATGGCTTTCATCTCGGCAATCTCGCGCTTCTGCGCTTCAATGATGTCCCGCGCCAGTTTCTGCACTTCCGGGTCTTTCAGGTTGGCTTCTTTGCTCACCAGAATGGCCGACGAGTGGTGCGGAATCATGGCCTGCATGTACTGCTCATCGCTCACAAACGTCTGGGTTCTCAGCAGGATCAGCACAACCGTGAATACCGCCACACTCCCCCCAATAATCAGCCCGTTAGTCCGCTTGTCGGTGTACATCGACCGCATAAAGCCCAGCATAATCAGGGCCATCGGGGCAATCATCAGGGTGGTCATATACAATCGTGTCAGACCAATATAGATGTGGTCGAACTCGGCTACATTCAGGTACATAACCCAGTACATGACCACATACGAGGCACCGAGCATTAGAAAAAATTGTTTGTAGCTACCTGTTTTCATAAGGATGAGTAGGGTTTCCTGTTAATGGTGCTATCCCGTACAACAGGCAATTAGCAGATGAGTTTTTACAGGATTAACGGGCAGGTTTACACAATTCGGTTATCACTATACAGCTCCCGCCCGCAATGGGGGCAGTGTTGCGGGCGGGAGCCTTTCTGATTGCGGATTTGTTCCGTGAAGCCCGATACCAGAATACCCGTTGGCAGGGCAAACAGGCCGATACCCAGAATGGCCGACACCCCACCCAACAGCTTGCCCAGGGGCGTAACGGGATGTATATCGCCGTAGCCCACGGTAGTCATGGCGTTGACGCCCCACCACATCGTGGCCGGAATACTCGAAAACTGGGCGGGCTGCGCCGAATGCTCAACGTAATACATCAGGCTGGAAATAATGACGAGGGCAAACAGGACAAATACCATACTCAGTACTAACTCTTCTTTCCGGTCACTAATTACACTACGAATCAGCCGGACCGCCCGAACGTAGCGCGTAATGCGGAACAGCCGAAAAATGCGGAACAACCGCAGAATACGGACAACGGCAAGGTCGGTAGCGAAGAGCGTGAAATAGAACGGAAAAATGGCCAGCATATCAATCAGGGCGGGGGCTGACATGACGTAACGCAGCCGCCCCCAGAACCAGTGCCGGTACCGTCCGTCCTCTACGCATACCCAGATACGCAACAGGTATTCGACGGAAAAAAAACCAACCGAAAACAGCTCAAAATCTATAAACGCCTGCGCGTACTGACGGCTGTAGTCCGGCACAGTATTCAGGATAATGGCGACGGCGTTGAGGGTAATAACCGTAATCAGCACTAGGTTGAATACCAGGCTAACACCCCGGCGTTTACCGGTCGAAGTTTCCAGGATACGATAAAGAATCAGGCGGGCAGCGTTTTGGGTGGAGAGCATGGAAGCAGGCAGTTAGTCTTTGCAAGCTACGCACCAGCCACCAGTTCCGCTAGGTGGTATTTTTCCCGTTCCGCGGTCGGTAATGCCGAAGCGTAAAGCCTGCCGCCCCAACGGCCAGTACGGCAAGCCCGCCCGCCGTCAGCCCAATCAGGGGGGCGGGTACGTACTCCAGCGCCTTACCCGCTCCAAATGACCCGGCTATGTCGCACAGGTTCACAAAAGCCATATAGGTTGTAAACTGCGAGCCTTCGACCCCCCGCCGGCAGATGCCCATCAGGACCGGCATGGCCGCGGCACTAACGGCAGGATCCATAAAGTACAACGTTACCAGACCCGCCTGCGCCACAGACCGGTGTACCCACTCGCCCGCCAGCAAGTTGAATCCCACCAGATACACCGCCACCAGGCCTATCATAATTACCAGCAGCCGACGCGCCCCGAACGAGTCGGCAAGGTACCCCCCGGCCAGCGCAATAACGGTGGCTAGCAGCGTGCCGTAGGTACCCGTTAGCACCGATACTTCGTCATCCCGCCAGCCAATTACATCGATCAGGTGATGGTTATACGCCCGGATAAACAGCGACGTACTGGTGTACACCAGCAGAATAGCGCCGAACAGCCATACACTCTGCCGGGCAAACAGACCCCGAAATAACTCCCGGAACAGCCACCGAAAATCAGGCGATTCCGCCATCGCGTGGTGGGGCTGAACGGCTGACGGCCGACGTTCCCGTCGGGGCGTAAAGGGCACCAGCCGGTCGGTAGGCTGTTCGCGAACAAAAAGCATCAGTAGGACACCCGTCAGCAGGCAGCCAATCAGCACCAGCGCGGCCGTATGAAACCCATGCTGCCGCAAAATGGGCGCGAATAAAGCCGCGCCCATGCCCGTACCGAGCAGGAACCCCGCCCGCATGAATGCGTTTACGCGCCCCCGTTCGTTATCAGGAATAATGGTAATTGCCATGGCATCGACACTGGCATCCTGAATAGCGGCAAAAACGCTGCGCACACAGAATAACCACGCCAGCGGCATGATCTCTACCACCGGGTTTTTTATCAGCAGCAGCAGACACGATGTCAGCACAACCAGCACCTGCGATCCTACCACCCACGGCTTACGCCGGCCCATGGGCGACCCCTGAAACCGGTCAATGAGCGGCCCCCAGATGAACTGAAACGCCCAGGGCAGGCCGATGATGGCAATGAACGAGCCCACCACACCGGGCCGAACACCCTCGGCTGTAAAGTAATTGGCCAGGGCCGTCAGGTAAAATCCCGATGGAATGCCCTGCATGACATACAGCAAAAAGAAAACGCCGTACCGAAGCAGGTGGCTTTGGCTGAGCGTAAGCGAATGCAGCGGTACTGGTACTGGGGAAGTCATGCGGTTGCGGGCAGAATTTGACTTGTTTTGGGGGACCCTGGCCTACGTATACAATCGGATGAATCATCGTGTTTACTCCTCCGTCGAACCATCGCAAAAAAAAAGTGTTTATCTGTTGCAGGACCCGTATAATATCCCGAACATTGCCCGCGTTTTCTGCGCACAAACCATGGCTAAGATCGTTTTTTTACCGACCTTTTTTCATACTACGCCAGTTCGGTTTAGGTCCGAAAGGACTATATAATTTCGGTTGCCTACGTAGCGACCCACCCCCTCCTCATTTTGCTTTCCGGTTAAACTTTCTACCAGGTCAATGAATCCAACGGTTGCTTCGGCAAACCCATCTCTTTTGCGGTTCTTACCCGCCCGTCTCACGTCGATGATCGCTTCTGAAATAGTTAATGACCAGTTTATGGTGCAGGTGGCCAACGAATCCCACCTGTCTTTTGCCGAAACCATTTGCGACGAGATGGCCGAAAGTGCCCGCGCCCGTGGCACCGGCATTGCCAAGCGCTCACCCATTTACTTGATGGAGAAGATGCTGGAAGGCAAAGCCATTATTGCCACTACGCTGACCGGCAACTGGGTAGGGTTCTGCTACATTGAAACCTGGGAGCACGGCAAATACGTGGCCAACTCCGGCCTGATTGTGCGGCCTGAATATCGTAAAAGCGGCATTGCCACGCGCATTAAAGCCAAGGCCTTTGAATTGTCACGGAAAAAATTTCCGGGTGCCAAGATTATCGGTATCACCACCAGTCTGGCCGTGTTGAAGATCAACTCCGACCTCGGCTACCAGCCCGTAACCCTCAGTGAACTCACCAGCGATGAGGCATTCTGGAAAGGCTGCCAAACCTGTACCAACTTCGACATACTGACCCGCACCGAGCGCAAACACTGCCTGTGCACGGGTATGATGTACGATCCGGAGGAGCACAAAAAGCCGGAAGAGAAACCGGAAAAGTGGAATTTTGTGAAGGAGTCAAGCTTGTATACCCGCTGGATGCGCATCAAAGAACGCATTTTGCTCCGGCTCCACACCGACCGACGTACCCGTAAATCCGAGCGCGAACTGGAAACGGCGTAACTTTTTTCAGTCATTCATTTTGGGGCAATGGCCAACCGCTCTTACGGGGCGGTACCCGCTACAAAGACCAGACATTATGAACCGCCCGACTCGCTCGCCCCGTATACTTTGCCTGTTGCTCATAGTGGCCGGGTTCGTATCGTCGCCCGTTTTCGGGTGGAATAAAGCGACCCATATGGTGGTGGGAGCGATTGCCTACCGTGATTTGCGGGCTACCTCGCCCCAAACGGCCGCCCGCATAGTGGCTATTCTTAAACAGCATCCCGACTATCAAAGCCGCTGGGCCGCCAAACTCGATGATCCGGCTCTGCGTGCCGATGAGCGCGACGAATATCTGTTTATGCTGGCGGCCCGTTGGGCTGACGACATCAAAACGCCCGGCAACCCGTATAACCGCCCCACCTGGCACTACGTTAATTTTGTCTACGCACCCGATCAGGGTATTATCCGGTCAGATTCTACGCTGGCCACGGGCGAGGACATTCTGCTGGCTTACGCCCAGAACCGGGATGTGCTGCGCAGCCAGGCACCGGATTCAGCCAAAGCGATTGCGCTCTGCTGGCTGTTTCACCTGACGGGTGATGTGGCGATGCCGCTGCATACCACCGCGCTGGTTGACGCCAGCTTCCCCGATGGCGACGAAGGGGGCAACAAGTTTTGGGTTCGGGTAACGCCCACCAGCGAGTCAATTCGGCTGCACTCGTTCTGGGACGGCCTGTTACTGAGCGCCGATGACTATATCTCAGCGCGGAATCTGGCCATTCAGGAGCGTAGCACAATCCTGCGCAGTCAATTACCGCAGCTTTGCGAAAGTGGTATCGACACCTGGGCCAGAGAAAGCTTTCAACTGGCGCAGGACAGTGCCTATCGGAGCCATACACTGCAAACCGGAACCAGTCAGGACGGAATGGTGCTACCCGGCGATTATGTGGCTACTGTAAAACCGATAGCCACCCGGCAGGTTGCGCTGGCCGGCTACCGGCTGGCTGATGCACTGATGGCAGACGCTGGCATAAAGCGAGGAGTCAGCGTTGCCTCCAGACTGGATTAGAAGCGTCTGTTTATCAATCCTCACCGCCCGTAGTCAACACGCCGGATGGAGCTTTCTGAAGCGTGGTGGTAGGCCCCTGAATGGTTATCACGCCATTTTTCACTTCCATACGATCGATGCAGACTACCCGTTCGTTGCCGGTTTTGGTGGTTCTGGCGTGATAGACGCAGAACAGTTCCTTACCATCCGGCGAGTACGCAATGCTGTTGTGGCCTGTGCCGGTTACGGTGCCGCCCCGATCGGCATTTTGCTGGAGAATGGGGTTGTTAGCCGCCTTCCTGAACGGCCCCAGCGGTGAACTGGCCGTGGCGTACCCAACCGCGTAGTACCGACCGCCAAAATGATTAGCCGAGTACATCATGTAGTAGGTATTTCCTTTTTTGAACGTAACCGAACCCTCCGTCCAGCGTCGGTTTACTTCGCGGGCCGTAACTGACCGGCTCTCCCACTCCGCCTGGGTATCGCTGAGCGAAACGGGTGGCCGCAGCATCAGTACCGGTTCGCCAATGACGCCGGAGAAATCAGACGCCAGCTCCACGCCATACACCCAGCTTTCTTCAATCTCGGCAAACCAGCCTTTCCGGCGGGCCAGATCAGCTACTTCGCTCTCAACCGGGTGTTTATAACAGCATCGTGAATAATATAAATACGCTTTGCCATTGGTATCGAAGAATACGTTCGCGTCGATGATGGGATAACCAGGGTCAAAAAGCGGCTTATTGGTCAGGTCAATGAATGGACCGGTTGGCTTATCTGCCACGGCCACGCCAATCCGGAAGTTTTCCGCTTCGCGCGTGGGATTCACCTTCCACTGCGCACTGTAGAACAGATAATATTTCCCCTTGACCTCGTACACCTCGGGTGCCCAGTAGGCTCCGTCCCAATTGGCTTTTGGATCGCTCCAGCCGTTTTTGTTATCGTGAAAATACACCTGCCCCTCTTGCTTCCAGCTGACCATATCCCTGGATGAATACGTTACGAAGCCCTTGTCGGCCCCTCCGCCCGTGCCATATAAGTAGTACAGGCCCCTGGTGTGCAGCATGTAAGGATCACCGAGCTGTACGGGCAGCGGGTTGGCATACGAGGCCGCAGCTTTTGTACTGCGTTGGGCAGAGGCAGGGCAACCAATCAGAAACGTAACGCAGCAAAGCAAAAGTCCTGTGAATTTCATAATGAAGCAATGGGTTGAGAATGGGTTCACCCCCACTCACTTAACGAATAATCGGGATTAGAACAGAATCCGTTCCCACCCCAGGGCGGTTCCGGCTGCAAAGCAGGCAACCACGGCCTACGGTATGTTGTTGAGTAAGCGCTGTGTTTTCTGGTCAGGCACACCGTCAAAAAATTGGTTCAGCACCGCCTGAAATACGGGATTTGGTATTCTCGACCAGACTAAAAAGCGTCATGCTGGACCGAAGTTTCAGGTCGTCCGGGCTCCCCATAACCTGATTCGCCGTTCGGCCATCTATGTCCAGCAGGGCGGTGCTGATTTCGATCAGCCGACTGCCCAGCACCGGATGAGCCAGGTAGTCACGGGCTTCCTGCCCGTCCTTGATACCGTAGAATCGGGCGGTTTCGCTGTGGCCCAGACCCGCAAGCTGCGGAAAGATATACCACATCCAGTGGCTTTGTTTACGGCCCTGCCTGATCTCGCCCAACGCCCGGTCGTAATCGCGTTGTTGCGCGTCAATAAATCGGCTTAGTCGGTCAGTTGCATCCATAGTACAAGTTTACAGCTTATAGTCAATTTTTCTCAGGTCAGGTCCAGTCCGCTCCGGCCCTGTAACCCGCCTGTGTGGATGGCCACAACCACCGCCTGTTGGGAAAAGTATCCCTGCCGGGCCAGATCGCAGATTCCGGCCAGCATTTTTCCCGTGTATACCTGCTCCAGCAATACCCCCGTTCGCTGCTCAAAATCCCGCACGAAAGCCAGCAGGTTGGGTGTGGTTCTGGCATACCCGCCGAAGTGGTAATCGGTAAGCAGACGCAGGTTTTCGCTCGGTTCCAAATCAAATGGCAGCTGAAAATTGGAGGCTTTCAGCGCCAGAAATCCCAGCACGGCGGTTTCGGGCGCAGCGGAATGGGCCAGGCCGGCCAGCGTACCACCCGTGCCTACGGCGCAGCAGACAACGTCCGGAACCTGTCCCAGCTGCTCCCTGATTTCGGGCAGGATTTCAGCGGTGCCGCGCCGGGCCAGGTGTATTGGTCCCCCCTTCGGGAATGACGTAGCACGGGCCAAATTTGATCTGTACCTCATTGAGGAAATCCGGGTCGTCTTTATGCCGGTACGTAGCCCGGTCAACAAAATGCAGGTGCATGTCGGCGGCTTCGCAAAAAGATAATGTTTGGTTGCGCGGCTGACTGGCCAATTCCTCACCCCGCACCACGCCAATAGTCCGGAACCCAAACGCCCGGCCTGCCGCAGCCGTAGCGTAGAGGTGGTTGGAGTAAGCACCACCGAAGGTTAGCAACCTGGTAAAACCCTGCTCCTGAGCCGCCAGCAAATTGTATTTGAGTTTGCGCCACTTATTGCCCGATACCAGTGGATGCAGCAGATCGTCGCGTTTGAGCCATAGCTGTAGCGGCACCTCCGGCCCAAACGGATTAGTCAGCAATTGCAGCGGTGAACGGGTAGCGAAGGCATTGAGTTGCTGGCTTATATCGGTCATCATCGTATCTTCGTGGCTGTGCCACCACGGCTACGCCATTGTGGCTGTGCAGGTAACGCAACACCAGGCAACTTTACTGTGGTAAACGAATACGAAGATACAACCGAAGAAAACGACGAACTCTACGAGCATCACCGCATCGTAGTCGATAACGGGCAGAGTTTACTGCGCATAGACCGGTTTCTGATGGACCGGCTGCCCAATGCCACCCGCACCAAAATCCAGACCGCCATTGACGCTGAAACAGTGCGGGTCAATGACAGCCCTACCAAGGCAAGCTATAAAATCAGGCCCGCCGACGTCATTACGGTAGCCCTCCCCCACCCACCCCGCGACACCGACATCAAGCCCGAAAACATTCCCCTCAACATTGTTTTCGAGGATGATGACTTGCTGGTTATCAACAAAGTCGCCGGCATGGTTGTGCACCCTGCCCACGGCAACTGGGACGGTACGCTGGTCAATGCGCTGGTCTATCACTTTCAGAACCTGCCCACCAGCCGTCACGGCGAGTTTCGGCCCGGTCTGGTCCACCGCATTGATAAAGATACGTCGGGCCTGATGGTAGTGGCCAAGTCTGAGTTCGCAATGACTTACCTGGCCCGGCAGTTTTTCGAGCACACCATCGAACGAACCTACAACGCGCTGGTCTGGGGCCAGCCCGACCCCGCCGACGGCACCATTACGGGTTTTATTGGCCGCTCTATCAAAGACCGCAAGGTGCAGGCCATTTATGATGATGAGACCAAAGGAAAGTGGGCCATTACGCATTTTACTACCCTGGAATCGCTGCACTACGTAACGCTGTTGCAGTGTAAACTTGAAACGGGCCGGACGCACCAGATTCGGGCGCACCTCAAACACATTGGTCACCCGTTGTTTAACGATGCCATGTACGGGGGCGACCGTATTCTGCGCGGTACGCCGGTGGGGTCATACAAGGCTTTTGTCGAAAACGCGTTTAAGCTCCTGCCCCGGCAGGCCCTGCACGCCCGTTCGCTGGGGTTCGCCCATCCGCGTACCAAAGAATGGATGCAGTTCGACTCCGCCCTGCCCGCCGACTTTCAGGCCGCTTTGGATAAATGGCGGAAGCAAATGGCCATAATCAGTAATCAGTAACCCGAAAGAAATGATTTCTATCCGTCCCGGCACCCGCGCCGATATTCCCCAGGCATTTGAGCTGGTTGTTGAACTGGCCGTGTACGAAAAAGCCGCCAATGAGGTCAGCAACACCGTTGAAAAAATGGCCGAGGATGGTTTCGGTCCCAATCCGCTGTTTGGCATTCTGGTGGCCGAAGATTCTGACAGCCAGAAAATTGTGGGGATGTCGCTGTACTATTTTCGCTACTCGACCTGGAAGGGTAAGCGGCTGTACCTCGAAGACATTATTGTTACCGAAGCTTTCCGGGGCTATGGCGTGGGTAAGCTGCTCCTGGACGCTACGATTGAGATGGCCCGCCAAACCAGCTGCACCGGTATGATGTGGCAGGTACTGGACTGGAATGAACCCGCGATTGGCTTCTACCAGCAGTTCGGCACCCGCTTCGACGATGGCTGGACTAACTGCCACCTGGATTTCGGAGTGGCCAAACCTGTATCTTTGCTTTAGGAATCACCATTTTCCAATGACCATTCGTCAACGCAAAGCCCTTCGTATTGCCGGCGGGGTGTTTTTAAGTCTTTTCCTGCTGGGTTGCATTGGCCTCGGCTACGCCTATTCCAAGCGTGAAGAACTGTTGCAAAGCGCGCTGGAACGGGCCACCCGCAAAGCGAAACGCGACTACAACCTCGACGTGCGCATCGGCTCAGCCAAATTCACCGGCCTGACATCCATTGCCTTTACCAACGTATCGGTCGTGCCGGAAAACCGCGACAGCCTGGCCCGCCTTGACCGAACTGAGTTGAGCGTCCGGTTCTGGCCTTTGCTGGCCGGCAAAATCGGCCTGTCGGCCATGGCGGTCGAGAATGGCTTTCTGCAGGTTGTAAAGCGGGACTCCCTTACGAACATTGACTTTCTGATTCGCCGGAAAAAGCGCGACGCCACGCCGACCAGTCAGCGGGCCGACCTCTCGAATGTAGCCGAAAGCCTGATCGATAACATTCTCTCAAAAATTCCCGATAATCTCAGCGTCAGCAACGTCCTGTTCAGGGGCATGACCGACGCCGATACGCTGACATTGCTTACCCAGACGGCTACCATTCAGGACGAGGTGGTCAACTCAACGCTGAAACTGAACGGCAATCAGGCTACCTGGCACCTGACCGGCACCGCCGACCCCGGCGACCGTGAGTACGACCTGGCTTTGTTTGCCGAAGGCCAGCCGCTTCAGCTATCGTATATTCAGAAACGGTACGATCTTAAGCTCCAGGCCGATACCCTCCGGTTTGCGCTCAGCGACGTGAGCCGCCGGGGTGGCGAGTTCAAACTCGAAGGAGCGGGCGCGGTCAGGAATCTGCGCATCAATCACCCCGCCATTGCCCGCACCGATGTGCTGGTACCCACGGCCTCTATGAATGCCAGGCTGTTTGTGGGCGAAAACTACATAGGTATCGACAGCAGTTCGACCCTGCAGCTGGGGCAGGTCAGTGCGCGGCCCTTCGCAAAATACACGCTCTCGCCCGATAAGGTCTATGAAGTTCAGCTCCGCACCGATATGCTGAATGCACAGGCGCTGTTCAATTCGTTTCCACAGGGCTTATTCGAGTCGCTGGAGGGCATGAAGGTAGCGGGGCAGCTCCGGTATGATCTGGCCTTTAAACTAAACACCGCCGAGCCCGACTCGGTGAAATTTAACTCGGGTCTGACGCAGGATAATTTTCGAATTCTGAAGATGGGTCGCACCAATTTTGCGGCCATCAACCGCCCGTTTGTCTATACGCCTTACGAAAACGGGAAGCCCGTCCGGGCCATTGTTGTCGGGCCCGAAGAATCCTGATTTCACCCCCCTGAATCAGATTTCACCCGACCTACGCAACGCCCTGCTCACCTCAGAGGATTACACGTTTTTTACGCATAATGGCTTTAACGAGAAAGCCTTCCGGTCGTCTATCGCTACAAACTTTAAGGAAAAATCCTTTAAGCGCGGGGCCAGCACCGTGTCTATGCAGCTGGTCAAGAACGCCTTTCTGAGTCGCAACAAAACGCTTTCGCGCAAGGTAGAGGAGATCCTGATTGTCTGGCTGATTGAGAACGAACACCTCGTTTCCAAGGAGCGGATGTATGAGGTCTATCTAAACATTATTGAGTGGGGGCGGAATGTCTATGGCGTTGGTGAAGCGGCCCGGTATTATTTCAATACGACACCGCGCAACCTGAACCTCGGCGAGAGCGTGTTTCTGGCCTTTGTGGTGCCCCGACCTAAGCGCGCCCTTGACTGGTTTCAACCCGACGGTTCGCTTCAGGTGCGTAACGTGCGTGGGTATTTCAAACTTATTGGTCGGCTCATGGCCAAACGGGGTCTGACCCAGCCGGATTCCGGGGCCTACGGTTTCTATAATGTCCGGCTGCGCGAGAGCCTGCGCCGGGAGGTACCGGCCACCATCGATTTTCCCGCCGACAGTCTGTTGAACGATGCGATTGACGACGAGATTGATGATGCCAACAGCGATGGGGTCGGTGGTTTCTTCCGGCGGCTGTTCAACGGCAAACGCAGCGAACCCGAACGCCCTGCCGTAGAAACTGCTCCTGCTGCTCCCGCTCCTAATCAGACGCCTGCCGCTACAGCTCCCGCCGACACCGTGAAAACCCGCAAGCAACTGCGACAGGAACGCCGTGAACGCAAACGGCTGGAGAAGGAGCAACAACAGCTGGAGGTAAATGGCAGCTGACCGGTAAGAACGCACCCAGCAATTTACAGGTCGGTTATCGTGACGGCCTGACTCCTGTACTGGTTGCTGTCGAGTTGATCGAGCAAAAAGGTGGCTACGTCGGCGCGGCTGATCTGAGGCATGGCAAAGAGAGAGAATCTGATCTGCTCACCTACCCGGTAGCTTCTTTTTGGCAAATCGTTGGTCAGGCGCGTGGGCCTCACAATGAGCCAGTCGAGACCGCTTTTCCGCACGGCTTCCTCCTGTATTTCTTTCTCGGCAATGGGGCCGCTCAGGACCGTTTTGATGAAGAGCTTGCTGGGCAGCGACGCATCGGCGAAACTTTCCCCAACCCCCAGCGAGGACACCACCAGCAACCGCCGGACGCCCGTTTCCTGCATGGCCGCAATCAGATTCTTCGTACCCTCCGACACGGCCTTATCCGCTCGTCCGGGTCGGCTACCCAGCGCGCAAACCACCGCGTCCTGCCGACGTACGGCGGGCAGCAAGGTATCGGATTCAAGTACGTCGCCGGTCAGGACAGTCAGGTGGGCGTGTTTGGTTTTAAGTTTGGCCGGGTCACGCACAAACGCCGTAACAAAATGACCGCGCTGAAGCGCCTGCTCCACCACCTGTAGTCCTGTGCCCCCCGTGGCACCAATCACCGCAATCTGCATGGCTGAAAACAGTTTTTGTGTATTCTCTAAAACTACGAATCTGGCATCCGGTTCACTATCCCGAACAGCAGGTTATCAGACAAGAAAAAGCCCGCTCAATGTTGAGCGGGCTTCCTGTTTAGTTGATTTTTAGCACGGCCATAAACGCTTCCTGCGGAATCTCGACGTTGCCTACCTGACGCATCCGTTTCTTACCTTTCTTCTGCTTATCCAGCAGTTTGCGCTTTCGCGAGATATCACCGCCGTAGCACTTGGCCAGTACGTCTTTGCGCAGAGCTTTTACCGTTTCGCGGGCAATAATTTTCTGGCCGATAGCCGCCTGAATAGCAATCTCGAATTGCTGACGTGGTAAGAGTTCGCGCAGTTTCTCGCAGAGTTTCTTACCCCATTCGTACGCCTTGTCGCGGTGCACAATGGCCGACAGGGCGTCTACCGGTTCACTGTTCAGCATGACATCCAGTTTTACCATGTTGGATTCCCGGTTGCCAATGAACTCATAATCGAGCGAGGCATACCCGCGCGAAATCGTCTTGAGCTTATCAAAGAAGTCAAAGACCACCTCGGCCAGGGGCATTTCGAACTGCAACTCCACGCGGTCCTGGGTCAGGTATACCTGATTTTTGAGCAGACTGCGCTTGTCCATGCACAGGCCGATGATAGCGCCCACATAATCTGCTTTGGTGATAATCTGCGCCCTGATGAACGGCTCTTCAATCCAGCGAATGGTGCTGGGGTCGGGCATTTCGGCGGGGGCCGACACCTGCAACACCACGTCTTTTGTAGTAACCACCTCGAACCGTACCGACGGTACCGTCGTAATAACGGTCATATCGAACTCGCGCTCAAGCCGCTCCTGCACAATCTCCATGTGAAGCATGCCCAGAAAGCCGCACCGAAAACCGAAGCCCAGGGCGGCCGACGTTTCGGGTTCCCAGATCAGAGCCGCGTCGTTAAGCTGAAGCTTCTCCATGGCATCGCGCAGATCCTCGAACTCGCTGGTTTCAACTGGATAAATGCCAGCGAATACCATTGGTTTCACCTCCGAGAACCCCTGAATGGCAGCCTTGGCGGGCCTGTCGAGGGTGGTGATGGTATCGCCTACTTTTACTTCTTTGGCTACTTTAATACCCGAAATGAGATAGCCTACGTCGCCACATTCAATTACGTCTTTAGGCACCTGCACCAGCCCAAGCGTACCCACTTCATCGGCGTTGTATTCTTTGCCGGTGTTCATAAACTTGACCCGGTCGCCCTTACGGATACGGCCATTCTTGACCCGGAAAATAACTTCGATACCCCGGTAGGAGTTGAAGTGCGAATCAAAAATCAGGGCCTGCAACGCGCCGTTAGGATCCCCTTTAGGAGCCGGAATACGCTCCACAATGGCCGCCAGAATCTCCGGGACGCCAATCCCTTCCTTGCCCGATGCCGGAATAATATCGTCGCGTTCGCAGCCGAGCAGGTCTACCATCTCGTCTTTTACCTCCTCGGGCATTGAGCCGGGCAGGTCAATCTTGTTCAGGACCGGAATAATAACCAGGTCACTGTTCATAGCCAGGTACAGGTTCGAAATCGTTTGGGCCTCAATACCCTGGGCGGCATCAACGAGCAGCAAGGCGCCTTCGCAGGCGGCAATAGACCGCGAGACTTCGTAACTAAAGTCAACGTGCCCCGGGGTGTCAATCAGGTTAAGCGTGTAGGTTTCGCCCTTATGGACGTAGGTCATCTGAATCGCGTGGCTCTTTATGGTGATGCCCCGCTCGCGTTCCAGATCCATATTGTCGAGCAGCTGCGCCTGCATATCGCGGGAGCCGACGGTTTTGGTAAATTCTAGTAACCGGTCGGCGAGGGTACTTTTGCCGTGATCGATGTGGGCGATGATGCAGAAATTACGGATATGATTCACGCGGTATAAACGGAGAAGTCTTTCTGAATAAACCGCAAAAATAGCCAAAAAAGTCCGCGTTTTGTGGCTGGGGTCTCGATTGCCGGGTAGCCTGACCGGCAATGGGGTAAGCCCTGAAAAAACAAACGCCAACCTCAGGCGAGGTTGGCGTGTCTAATTACACTTCATCAACAAACTAAAAACCATTTGAACGCTGACCTGCGTCAGAACGCTGCAATGCTGTAGGAGGGGGACTCGAACCGCCCACGGTGCAGTTAGCTACAATACAATAATCTGGTGGTCAACCCCAGTCGCCTTTTCAGGCGGCATTATACTGCGTTTATCCTTTATCACCACCCCCGAGACAGGAGGGCACGTCTGCCAATTTCGACACCCTACAAGGTGAGACTAACTAAATCAAGAAGACCGGCGTGTGACCCCGCTCGATCAACTTGACAATGCAAATATAGGGCAGGCCAGTTATTGCTTGCAAATTTTACATAAAAAATTCTCATAATTTACAAATCAATCAATGGTAACGTAGCTTTGTTGACATTCATCAAAATGACGATGGAAAAGAGCGAAAAAAATTTAGAGATTGATAATACCGACCTGAAAATCCTGAATCTGCTCATGCAGGACGCCAATATGCCCTACACCGAAATTGGTAAGCGCATTTTTGTGTCGGGTGGTACGGTACACGTCCGGATGAACAAGCTGAAGCAGATGGGTATTGTGCGCGGATCGCAGCTGGTTATCGACCACGCTAAACTCGGCTGGGACATCAGCGCGTTTCTCGGCATTTATCTGGAAAAAAGCTCGCTGTACGCCGAAGTATCCGCGCAGCTGGAGCAGATTCCTGAAGTAGTAAATATTCATTATACGACTGGCATCTACAGCATTTTCGCCCGCATTGTCTGCCGTGACACGCAGCACCTGCGCGAGGTACTGCACGATAAAATTCAGAAGGTAAGCGGTATTCAGCGTACCGAGACGTTTATCTCGCTCGAAGAGAGTGTAAACCGCCCCATTCCCTTTTGACCCGTTTTCTCAGGCCGTAGCGCAGGCCTGGGGTTACGCACCGATCCGGATAAAAGTAACGTTGAAGGGTAGAACGGTGAACCTTGACTAAAAAAAAGGACGTTGTCTTTCAAAACAGGAAAACGAATGCAACAAACAATTCACGCCACAACCGTAGTGGGGATCCGGCATAACGGGCAGGTTTCGCTCGGCGCCGACGGGCAGGCTACTATGGGTAATACGGTAGCCAAAAGCAATGTAAGGAAAGTACGGGTGCTGATGGGCGGAAAAGTCCTGGCCGGTTTTGCCGGCTCTACCGCCGACGCCTTTACGCTTATCGAACGATTTGAAGAAAAACTGAACGCCTACGGCGGCAACCTCAAACGGGCCGCCATTGAGCTGGCTAAAGACTGGCGCACTGACCGCTACCTGCGCAAGCTGGAAGCCATGCTCATCGTGGCGTCTAAAGACGACCTGTTACTGGTATCCGGCACGGGCGACGTCATTGAACCCGACAACGATATTGCAGCCATTGGCTCGGGGGGGGTGTACGCCCAGTCAGCGGCTTACGCGCTCAAAAAGCATGCTTCTGCCCTTACGGCCGAAGAGATGGTTCGCGAAAGCCTGCACATTGCCGCCGACGTGTGTATCTACACAAATCATAATCTGATGGTGGAAACGCTTTGAGCTTTTGGCTATATTTGCGACCCACTTTGTTCGACTACAGCGTCTGAATCTTTGTTCTAAACTCCTGTAGTCTGGTCGATTTCACTACGGTCAACAATCCCTTCTACTGGTCATGCCTGAAGTTACTCAACCACGATCTGTTCATATTCTTTTAGTTGATGATGATGAAGATGACCGGTACCTGACGCGCGAAGCGTTTCATCAACACTACCCGGCTACCCGCTTTTCATTTGCCGAAGACGGCGAAGACCTGCTGGATTTCCTTAATTACCAGGGCCGCTATGCCGGTGCCGAACATTCGCTGCCCGAACTGATTTTGCTTGACTTGAATATGCCTCGTAAAGATGGCCGTGAAGCCCTGCGCGAACTGAAAGTCAACGAACGGTTCCGGCACATCCCCATCGTCATCCTGACCACCTCCGACGCCCATGATGACATTGAGACCTCGTACTACAACGGAGCCAATAGTTTCATTACCAAACCGCCCACCTTTCAGCGGCTCAGCGAGGTAACCAAAGCCATTGGTCAGTACTGGTTCAACGTCGTTACGTTCTACGGCAGTGATGCCGATGAGTAAAGAGTATATTGAATAACCAACAGGGAATGGCCTGACGCATAACTGGTTGCGTCAGGCCATTCCCTGTTGGACACCCGTCCGTATCATTTACCCCTTAGTCCCACCAGCCTGATGAGTATCTTTTCGAGTTCTTTCGTAACAGTGCGGTTGTAGTCCGGGGTGATTTTGTTGACGAACACACAGAATGCCATTTGCTCACCGTCGGTGGCCGTAAAGTAACCGGCGTAGGCCCTCACACCTTCAATAGAACCGCTCTTGGCCCGGACGTTGCCCGCTGCGGCTGTGCCCCGCGCCAGCCACTTTACGGTACCACTCTGCCCCACCACCGGAATTGTGTTATAGAAAGCGGCAAACGACGATTCCTGCGCCATGCGACTCAAAATTCCGGTCATGTTATCGGCGGTCAGGCTACCCGTTGTCGATAAGCCGCTGCCGTCGTGCGGGCGAAACCCGTTCAGGTTGACTCCTTTCTTCTTCCAGTAGTCTACCAGGGCGTCCACACTTTCATCGGTAGTGCGCACAGTTTTGTCGAGCCGTAGAGCGGCCGTGCGCAGCAGGGCTTCGGCGTACAGATTGATACTCTGATAATTGGTCTGCATTACAAGTCCGGTCAGCGGGGGCGACTGGTATTCGCTCAGCACGGTGCGTTTGCCCATTGAGGGCACCGTAGTCGATTGGCCTCCACCCACGGATACGGGCTGGCCACCAACGCTGACATTATTCTGAATGAGTTGCTGCTGCAGGGCATAGGCGGCATAAAAGGCGGGGTCGGGCAGGCTGCCTTTCACGCTGAATTCGTTGGCGGGGGCGTCTTTGGGCACTTTACCCGTCAGCCATTGCTGATTCTGGAGCGGTGCGCCGACGATGTTAACCTGATCGCCGGTGTTGGGGCCATCGGTCGTAACCAGATTCTGAAACGTCAGGTACGGTACGGCCGGATCGGTACGTAACACCGAGGTTGGCGCACCAACCGATTTGCCAGGCCGGAAGAAAACGCGGTACAGATTCTCGTTGATGTTGAGCGCGTTCAGCCCCGCCCCGTAGTAGTTACCCAAATCGCCATAAGGCCAGGTACCGGGGGTGGTCAGGTCGGCATACAAACTACCATCGCCCACGATACGCCCGGCAATGTGTTTGATACCAGCCTTCTGCACCGCCAGCGACCAGCTTTTGAGCAGCGCAGCCACATCGGGATATCCCGAAAACCGCCAGCTACCCAACGCCGGATCACCCGTTCCCTGAATGTAAAGATTACCCGTCAGCACACTGTCCCTGATGGTGCCGTCATAGGCCAGTGTGGTGGTATAGCGAAAATCCGAACCAAGAACAGACAGGGCCGTGGCGGTGGTAATCAGCTTCAGCGTGGAGGCCGAGGGCAGGCTAAGCCGGGCGTTGTAGCCCAGGAGTTCCTGCCCATCCTGCACCCGCCGAATCGACAGGGCCACCGTGCCGTACCGGACCGATTCACTTTCCTGAAACAACTCTACCTGCCGCAACAGTTGTTGTGTAACCAGAGAATCCCCCGCCGGGTGTGTTCCAACGGGTGGGTCAACAGAAACCGACGTCTCACTATCCCGGGAAGTTGATGATGAACCAGAGCAAACGAACGAACAGGTGGCAACAGCCGAGAGTATTAAGTAACGTAGTAATGGCAGCATAGAACGGGTTTGCGTGTAGATACGGGAAATAGGGCGCGAATGTGTAATTTTGCAGCCCAACGCCCGGCAAATTTACAAAGATTGCACGGCCCAGTCTTTACAAAACCGCCTTCAATCTCTCGGTTACCCCTATTGACACTGATTAGTTAAAGATGTACGCATGAAAATATCATTTCTGGGGGCGGCCCGGCAAGTAACCGGCAGTATGTATCTGCTGGAGGTGGATGATTACCGGGTCCTGATCGACTGCGGTTCAAACCTCGAACGGTCGGCCTCAAACGGACAACCCAGCGGGCAGGCTTCCAATGGATCATCCGGCCCCGACCAGACTGAGTTTGGTCTGGCTTACAAAGACACCCCGGCTGCCCTGCCCCAAACGGGCTTTTTCCCTTTTGAGGCCTCCAGTATCAACGTTGTTTTGCTGACCCACGCCCACGTCGATCATTCAGGCAACCTGCCCAATCTCTACCGCGAGGGCTACGAAGGCCAGGTTCTCTGCACCGAGCCAACCTTCGCCCTTACCGGCGTTCTGCTGAAAGATGCGGCCTCGCTCAACCAGAAGCGTATCAACGAACTGAACACCAGCAAAAAGCAGCGCGTGAAAGATAAGCAGGTGCAGATGCAGAAAGATTTGTTTCTGGATCGGGAGGTGCGCGATACCATGGAGAACGTGGTGGCTATTGCTTTCAACCGCAAGTTCAAAATTGCCGACAACATTGACGTTACGTTCATACCCGCCGGGCATTTACTAGGGGCAGCCCACATTGTGCTGAACATCGTGGAGAACGGCGAACTCAAGAGCATCTGTTTTTCGGGCGATATTGGCCGTAAAAACTACCCGCTGCTGGTTGACCCCGCTCCCGTTCCACCGGTAGACTACCTGGTCTGCGAAAGCACCTATGGCAACCGGCTCCATGTAGATATGATGAGTGCCGAAGATGCCCTGGCCGACGTTATTCAGCGTACCTGCATTGATATGCCGGGTCGGCTGATTATTCCGTCGTTCAGCGTGGGCCGCACGCAGGCGCTGCTCTATACGCTCAATCGGCTGTATACCGAGCGCGATTTTCCGCCGATCAAAGTATTTTCTGACAGTCCGATGGCGTTCGAAAGTACCAAGATTTATCTCCAGCACATCAAGATGCTGAGTGGCGAAGCCAAAGCGTTTTACAAAGAAAACGAAGCCTTATTCGACTTCGAGAATTTCGAGTTCCTGGAGTCCTCCAAGGCCAGCAAAGCCGCGTCAAACTACGGCGAACCGTGTATCATCATTTCCTCGTCGGGTATGGTGCAGGGCGGGCGGGTTGAGTACCACGTGGCACAAAACATCAGTAACCCCTACTCCACCATTCTTATTATTGGCTACTGCGCCGAGGGAACGCTGGGCTGGCGTCTGCTGAACGGACAGCAAACGCTGAGCATCAAAGGCAAAGACCATCAGGTTCTGGCCAACGTCGAAAAAATCGACGTATTCAGCGGCCACGGCGACCGCAACGACCTGCTCAATTTTGTGGGTATGCAGTCGCCCGAAACGCTGAAACGCATTTTCCTGATCCACGGCGATTACAGCAGTATGGAAGCCTTCCGCGACACCCTCGCCGAAACCGGCTACCCGCAGGTTGTCATCCCGAAAAAGGGAGAAAGCTTTGACCTATAAATCAATTGTGAATGAGTGAATGAGCGAATGAGTGAATAATCTTGTGCGCCAGCTCGTCTGCGTCAGCAACTATTCACTCATTCACTCATTCACTCATTCACTCATTCGATATGAGAACCTACCTCGACTTTGAAAAGCCCATTGCCGACCTTGAAGCCCGGCTGGAAGAAACCAAACGCTTAGCCCAGACGAACCGGGTCGACGTGAGCGAAGCGGTGAGCATACTGGAAAAGAGCATTGACCGGCTGCAGCACGAGATTTTTCAGAATCTGACCCGCTGGCAGCGCGTACAACTCTCCCGCCACCCCGACCGGCCCTATACGCTGGATTACATCTCGCTGATGTGCGACCAGTTTATCGAACTTCATGGCGACCGCACCGTCCGTGACGACCCGGCCATGGTGGGCGGCTTCTGCGAGCTCAGCCGCACTGGCGAACCGGACCAGACCGTCATGATTATTGGCCAGCAAAAGGGCCGCAACACCAAGCAGCGGCAACAGCGCAACTTCGGCATGGCCAATCCTGAAGGCTATCGCAAAGCCCTGCGCCTAATGAAACTGGCCGAGAAGTTTAATAAGCCCATCATCGCGCTCATCGACACGCCGGGTGCGTTTCCGGGTCTGGAAGCCGAAGAACGCGGACAGGGCGAGGCCATTGCCCGTAACCTGAAAGAGATGTTCATGCTTACCGTGCCGGTCATCTGCATCATCATTGGCGAAGGTGCCTCCGGCGGTGCGCTGGGTATTGCCATCGGCGACCGGGTGCTGATGCTCGAAAACACCTGGTACTCGGTCATCTCGCCGGAATCGTGTTCGTCTATTCTGTGGCGGAGCTGGGACTTTAAAGAGCAGGCTGCCGAAGCCCTCAAACTCACCGCCCGCGATATGCAGGCCGCCAAACTCGTGGATGGCATTGTGGACGAACCCCTCGGCGGTGCCCATAACGACCACTCCGAAATGGCCAGTCACCTCAAAACCGTCATCCTCGACACCCTCGCCGAACTCAACGCCCTGACTCCCGACGAGCGTATCAATCAGCGCATCGACAAGTTTTGCGCCATGGGCGTAGTGGTGGAGTAAGTTTAATTTTTCGTCAAGGAAAAGCCGTTGATTTTAAAGTCAGCGGCTTTTTTATGGCTAAACTTCATTCTGAATCCTATTTGGTGGTACGCAGGCTACGCTCCTCTGCCTACTATTTTGATATACGTTACCTTTGACCTGGGGTTGCATCATTAGCCAATCCATGCTTGTTCGCTCCTGTTCCGTAAAGCCCATATAATGAACCTGACCATTGGCATTGACCTCGGCGGCACCCACATCAAAGGCGTGTTGCTCAACGCTGACACCGGCGACGTCCTGGAACAGCATACCACCCCCACCAACGACGGCGCGGAGCAGGGCTGGCAAACCGGCGTAGTCCAGACTGTTGACGCACTGCGCCGGGCCGCTACCCATCCTGTTGCGGGTGTCGGGCTGGCCGCACCGGGGTTACCCAACGCGGCCAATACGGTCATTGCCTGCATGCCGGGCCGGTTGCAGGGGCTGGAAAGCTTCGACTGGTCAGTGGCCCTGGGTACGCCGGTGCGGGTGCTGAACGATGCCCACGCGGCACTCCTGGCCGAAGCCCGGTTTGGAGCCGCCCGCCAGTACCAGAACGTGGTTATGCTGACCCTCGGCACGGGCGTGGGCGGGGGGCTGCTGCTCAATGGCGAACTCTACCAGGGCTTTTTTCAGATGGCGGGGCATCTGGGGCACATGACCGTCGATGCCGACAGCGACCAACTGGATGTGACCAATACCCCCGGCAGTCTGGAAGATGCCATTGGCAATGCCACCGTGGCCCGCCGGTCGTTTGGTCGCTATCAGAGCACGTACGCCCTGCTCGATGGGTACCGGCAACATGAGCCGCTGGCCATGCTGGTCTGGCTCACCTCAGTCCGGCGGCTGGCGGCTGCCCTTGCCTCACTCATTAACGCCTTCTCGCCCGAACGGGTGGTGCTGGGGGGCGGCATTACCCAGGCCGACGACGCGCTGTTTGTTCCGCTCCAGACGTTTATGGAGTTGTTTGTCTGGAAACCCGGCGGTAAAGAAACGCCTGTTGTCAAGGCTCGTTTTGCCGACTGGGCCGGGGCCATCGGCGCGGCTTCCTCACTCCTGAATCAACCGAAATAATATGGACCTTATTGACGAATACCTCAACCGTTCGCGGGGCATACTGGACACCATCGGGCAGCAGAAAGCAGCCATTCAACAGGCAGCACAGTGGTTTAGCGAGACTATTCTGGCCGGGCGCATGGTGCATCTGTTTGGCAGTGGCCACAGCCGGATTATGGTGGAGGAGATGTGGCCGCGCTACGGCTCGTTTCCGGGCTTTAACCCCATTGTCGAACTCTCTCTCTCGTTCCACAACCTCGTAATAGGAGCCAACGGACAGCGCCAGGCCATGTTTCTGGAGAACGTACCGGGCCTGGCTGACCGGATTCTGCGCAACTACGACCTCTCGTCGCAGGATTCGGCCCTGATTATTTCGTCGAGTGGTTGTAATGTAGTACCCATTGAGATGGCCGAATTGCTGCAAGAGCAGGGCGTTCGGGTGGTGGCTCTGGTAACGCGCCAACACGCCGAAGCCAGCACCAGTAAACGCGCCGATGGCCGGAAATTAACCGACTTTGCCGATTTGGTTCTGGACACCGGCGCTCCCGTTGGCGATGCCATGCTGACCATTCCCGGCCTGGATACGCCGGTAGCACCCGGCTCGACGGTGGGGGGCGCAGTACTGGTTAACTGCATCAAAGCCGAAACCGCCCGGCTCCTGACCGAAGCCGGTCACCCACCAAAGGTTTTGTCGGCGGGTGTGGTGGTTGGTGCAGAACGGGCCGTAACCCTCTTTGAAAGTGCTTACGATGAGCACGCCCACCGGCTCGCCAAACTTTACGAGCGCGTGGGTATTCCGTCCTACGTAAGCGAAGCCAGCGCCTGAGTGACGGCAGACCCTGCCGTAGCTGGCGTTCTATTACCGCCTAACCGGTATCTTTGGCTCTCAATCTGTTCAAATTAATGCTCAACGTATGATTACCGACCAGTACGCGGCTCCGCTCAAAAACCTGATCTTTGACCTCGGCGACGTCATTATCCCCATCGACCTTACGGCTCCAGTCCGAAACTTCGCGGTGCTGGCCAACCTGCCCGAAGACGAAGTACGGGCCCTCTGGCAGCAGCATAATTTTATCAACCACTACGAAACCGGCCTGATTGACGATGACGCCTTCCGTGAACACGTCCGGAAAGTACTTTATCAGCGAACCGACGCGCCGGAAGGCTGGGCCGACGAAGTTATTGATACCGCCTGGAACACGGTTCTGCTTGACCTGCCCGTCGAACGCATCGAACGAATTAAGTCGCTCCAGACTACGCACCGGCTCTTTCTGCTCAGCAACACCAGTCCCATTCACATCCGGCAGGTGAACCGGGTCCTGACCGAACTGGGACAGCCCACGCTGGAGGAACTCTTTGAGCGGGTGTTTTATTCCTATGAGGTACGCATGGCCAAACCGTTGCCCGACATTTACCAGCATGTGTTAACCGAAGCAGGGATCATAGCCGGGGAAACCGCCTTTTTTGACGATAACGAAGCCAACATCCGGGCCGCTGCCGCGTTAGGTATCCGGGCCGTACACGTGCAGCCACCAAAAACAATTTTAGATTATCTTGACGGCGTATGATGCATGACATCTGTCTTTTTCGCTGACACTGCCTCCACCATACAGCTACACGGCCCATTAACGAATGAACCCACGCCTGAAGTCGTACCTCCTGCACGGAGGTCTTTTTTTAGTTACGCTGATTACCACTACCCTGTCGGGGGCCGAATGGATCTTCGGCCGATTGTTCATTCCCATCGAAGGCATGAAAACGCTGGGCTGGGCTGAGTTTAAGGCGGGTTTCCAGTTCTCGGTTCCTTTTCTGGCTATCCTGACGGTGCATGAGTTCGGGCATTACTTTGTAGCGCGGGCCAATCAGGTGCGGGTTACGCTGCCGTATTATATTCCGCTGTGGTTTGGCGTTGGGCAGAGTATTGGTACGATGGGGGCGTTTATTCGCATCAAAGACCTTATCAACAGCCGCCGGAAATACTTCGACATCGGCATTGCGGGCCCACTGGCGGGATTTGTGCTGGCGGTGATGGTGCTGTGGTACGGGTTTACGCACCTGCCACCCCCGGAATACATTTTCGGCATCCATCCCGAATACGCCCAGTACGGTCTCAACTACGCCGACTTTGTGTACAAAGATATTCCCGAAGGCGCAGTGGGTATCGGCCATACGCTGCTCTTCGATTTCTTTGCCCACTACGTAGCTGACCCGGCGCGGCTGCCCAGTCCGTATGAGATGATACACTACCCGTATTTGCTGGCGGGGTATCTGGCTTTGTTTTTTACGGCGCTGAACCTAATGCCTATTGGACAGCTTGACGGCGGCCATATTTTATACGCGCTCATTGGGTCCCGGCGGTTTCGGTGGGTGGCTCCGGCGTTATTTATTGCGTTTGTCTTTTACGGCGGGCTGGGCATGTTTAAACCCGCCGATTTTGCTATAACCTCCGACGATGCATTTTACGGGCAACTGGGCTGGTTTGCCATGTACGTGGGTTTTCTATTTCTCGCCTTTGCCCGCATCGGCGATCAAAACGGACCGCAAACCGGCTCCCGCATGACGGCCCTGCTCGTTACGCTCAGCGTGGTGGCCGGTCAATTGATTCTCTCCTGGGTCATGCCTGATCTGGAAGGGTACTCCGGCTTCCTGTTCTTTGCTTTTATTCTGGGCCGTTTCCTGGGTGTGTACCATCCCGAAACCGAGTTACAGGAGCCGCTGGACACGAAACGTAAAATTCTCGGCTGGCTGGCCCTGATTGTGTTCATTCTGTGCGCCAGTCCAAAGCCATTTTTGCTGTAACAGGACCATACCGGTCTTAATGCTCATGCCCAGTTTCCTCCTGATTGAGACCGAGCGACTGCGTATTCGGTCATACGGGCTTGCCGACGCTCCGTTTATCTGTACGTTGCTCAATACACCCTCGTGGCTCGAATTCATTGGTGATCGGGGAGTGAGAACAATTGAGGATGCTGAGACGTATATCAAAGACAATGCGCTGACGAGTTACGAACAGTATGGCCTGGGACCGTACGCGGTTGTGCTGAAAAAAACCGGTATTCCCATTGGTCAGTGTGGTCTGCACAAACGTCCGACGCTGGACGACATCGACATTGGCTTTGCTTTTCTGCCCGAACACGCGGGTAATGGGTACGGATACGAGTCGGCATCGGCATTGGTGGCTTACGCGCAGAATACGCTGGGCCTTACGCGCCTTACCGGCATCACAAAACCGACGAACAAACCCTCTATCCGACTACTCGAAAAGCTGGGCATGAGCTTTGAGACGTCAATAGCATTCGGGACGGGTGGCCAAGAAAGCTTCCGGTTCGGGATGGCACTCCCCGTCTGTCCATACTGAACGTAGTAGCTTTTTTAGGGTCAGGGATGACCGTCTGGCGTATCGGCAGGCGTTTCCAGCGTGTTTCCTTTCTGGCCGTTGCAGTGCTGGCACATAGGCTGGTAGTTGGCCAGGGTGTTAGCTCCCCCCTTCGATCTGGGCAGGATATGGTCAACGGTCATCATCACGAAGTTAGCGGTGTACAGATCGACATGGTGCCCACCACCGGGATCGACCGATGACAGAAGGTGGACCCCATCAACGCCACAGCGCACACAGGCTGTCCCTTTGTGGGCAAATACCTGCAGCCGCCGGTGCGTCTTGAACTTGGTCTGTAACAATTTGAAATCCAGCCGTTTGAGGATCTGATTTCCGTTCAGGGTATGCGGTAATTTCATCGTATTATTTTATCCAGAACACCAGCCCTACAGACGAGGTTCAACGGCTCTGTTCAGTACCGCCAGCTGGTCAGATCTGCGCCCTGCGGGTGGTTATCCTGCATCCGCTTCAGCATCTTGTCGATATACAGAGTGTTGTAACGCAGGCGGCTAATGTAGTTCGGCACGTTGGGATCGCCGTTCCAGCAGTGTTCAAAGCGGTCGCCGTAGGCTACGGTGCTGTTGGCCGATGGGTTCTTGACGTTTTTCAAAAAATCTTCCATCAGATACACGGCGTTATTAAGATAATAATTGTCCATGTCACCACAGTAGATATGGATTTTGCCAGTCACTTTGGGGCCGAGCGTTTTCCAGTCGCGTTTCAGAATGTGCATCAGATCGAAGTGTTCGCGCCAGTAGTCGGCCACGGATTTGTCGATGACGCCGGTCTTCTTGTCCCAGATGCGTTTGGGGTAGCCATCGGGTCCGGCGGGCGAATACACGGCCTCCCAGATGTCGAACTGATCGCCGGAGCGGGAGTGGGTGCCGAGGGCCAGTTCGCGGTGGTTGGTTTGTTCGAGCGTCGACTGAATCTGGCCGAGGTTGTTGCGGTGCGCGGGGCGGGGTGTTTGCCGAAACGGGCCTTCTTCGTAGTAGGCGTTCTTGTCTTTGTAGAGGTTAAACACCGTATAGGCGTCAAACGCGATGGGGTCGGGGCAGGCGGCAAAACAGCCATTAAACTCGTCGGGGTAAAAAACCTGCGCGGCCAGGGCTTCCCAGCCGCCCGTGCTGCCGCCGTAGGTAAATCGTGCCCAGCCCTGCCCAATGCCCCGAAACTGCTTTTCGATCGCCGGCAACAGCTCATACATAATGGCATCGCCGTAGGGGCCGATGTTTTCGGAGTTTACCGCGTACGAATCGTCATAGTACGGGTTGGCATGCTGGATTTCGACAATGAGCAGACGCGGAAAATCTTTGCGGGTCCAGGTCTGGTAGAAATCATAGGCTTCCTGCGCCACAATTTTCTTATATCCATACAGGTTGAACCGGGCAATGTAATCCGTCGTGTCCATATTGGCGGGCGGGGGCGTTTCGCTGAAGCCGGAGAAATCGTCGGGAAAATGGCCGTGAAAAATGGCGAGTGGGTACTTTGCCTCGGGGTGCTCGGCAAAGCCCGCCGGAATCAGAATATTGGCTCCGATAAACATGGGCCGCCCCCAGAACTCGGTTAGCTTCTGACTCTGGATTTTGATGTGTTTAATAAACTTCGTGTCTTTCGGCGGCTCGATGGGTGCGTTTGCCTGGTCCATCACAACGGCGTAGTTCTGGCCTGTTTTGATCGTGATTTTCTGCGGCTTGCTGTAGAGGTTGCCGGGGGCTGTGCGCCAGTTTTGGCCTTCTCCCCTATCCATCGGCAGTTTCACAGTGCGCCGAGTACCGTTGGGGCCATTCTTGACCTGAAATGTTTCGTATTTGTGCAGCACGGCCTGTACGTAATACTCGCCGGGCGGCACCCCGCGCAGACTCTGTAATGGGTAGCCAAACGCACTGGCATCGACCGTGGCCGCCTGACCGGGCTTCAACGCATTGACATCGACGCCAAACAACTGCGCTGTTTCAACCGCGTCGCTGACCTGAAAGCGTGGTTCTGATTTGTCTGTTTTGGCCAGCATGAGCAACACGCGGCCGTCGAGCGGGGTTTTGCTTTGCGAGGCAGGGAAGGAAACAAAGAAGGTTTGGGCCTGCGTGTTCAGTATCGACAGCCCGGCAATCAGCAACAGGATAAGTTTCTTCATGGCGTAGTGAGGGGAAATGGGTCTCAAACTACGCAAAAATTACTTGTAGCGATGCGCCAAACCGCCGATTGGCCAGCCAGAACTCAACCCCTGGCTCCGCTACCCCCTGGCTGACTACCCACAACAGGTACCGAATTTATCCAGCTTCCCAGCCGCGATGGATCGAATCCAACCATAAAAGCCAACAGCGATACGGTCAGCGCAAACCGGTAGTACAGGGGTGGAGCTTCTGAGGCAACGTCGTATTTAGTGTCTGCCTTTTCAGCGCTGACCGCAGCTGACGCTGGCTGCTCTTTTTTACGCTGCTCTGCCCGTTGTTCAATCTTCTGCGCCTTGCGCGACATGTTGAAGATGTTCGTGACCGAATCATTGTTGGAAGTAAGCGACAGATTGGCGCCAACAATAAAAATCATGTAGACCATAAACCCCCGTAGAGCCGATACAACAGGGCTTTCGGTCATGTAGATGAATCGTTGAAAATCAGGCGAGGTAGGATCCAGTTTTTCCTCATCAACGTGCTGAAAATAATTTTTGGCAGCCAGATTACTGGTTAATCCTCCCGACAGCCCGGCCCACACGGCCATCAACGCTACATTTGTGGGCGTGTACGAAATCATTACCATCATCAAGTCAGTCAGGTTTCCGCCTTTCGCTTCTATGGCATCCAGATAGTATGCCGAGTTGACCGTGATACCCACCGTAAGCAGCGTAAACCAAACCGTAAAGCTCAGTACAGCCAGTAGGTTAAGGTAGTTGATATGTCCCTTTTTCATAGTCTGGTTCGAAAGAAGTTAATCTGTTCAACGGGCTGATTCATCGGGGAGGACGATGTACAGTATTAAGGAGCGTTCGTGTACCTGTCCGGCCACGCCTGAAAACCACGCTGCCCAAGTGTATCCTATCATATATTGACAATCACCATTACGATTCCTGATAGATCAGCAATACTTACCTGGTCGAGAGTAAATTCCGGTAACTCAGACAGGGCGTTTACAGCGAAGCGGGTCGGTACAGCGGTGGTCGGCGTGCGACTGAGACCGATGGGCAGCGTTTTTTTCTTTCAACGACACAGAAACCACTGGCGGGGCGAAGCGGGTTGCAAAAACTGGCTTCGCCCTCCACCAGTGGGTGTGGACGATGGTCCAGGTACCGACAGAGGGCGGTACCGGATCGGAAAGCTGCCCGAAGGCAGTTCCGACCGATAGCGCAAACACAGGCAGGTGCGTTTGCATGATTGAAGGGAGGATGGTGTGGAAAGAAGCTCCAAACCGGCTTGCGCCGAACTGGCTACTGGGTTAGTCGCAGAAAAGCCGGACGGGGAAACAGGCAGTCTATACGTTTTTCGGTAACCCTATTCTTTCAATTCTCCACCACCGCTAGGGACTCTCATGCCACTACATGACCTGATAGATGGAAGGTAATCCATCATTATTGATCAAGGGTTGCCGCTTGCATTACTTTATCCCTTAACCGGCAGTCTGCACCAAGTTTACCAGCATAACCTGTCGTGCGATTGTGATCAATAAGATTGTTGCGCAAGGGTACGCTGTCTTCGTAAATGACAATACGGATAGCCATGGCCTATATGCTGCCAGCCCAAAACGGAACAGGCAGTTTTCAAAGGTAAGCACAACCGGAATCGTCCACTATCCCATATTCGGGGGATGAGGCGGGTGCAGAAAGGCTACTCACTCAGGCGCGCCGTTAGCAGCCATTTATAGGGATCGAGAGGTAGGGGCAGGCCGTCGGGCTGAATCTGGAGGTACATCAGGTGCAGGTGCGTGGGCGATCGGCTTTTATAGGCATTCAGGCCCGACCGACCCATTTCGGCGATTTTGTCGCCCGCCTGCACCCATTGCCCCGGCGCTACCGTCACTTCATTGTTATGAGCATAGTAAAACAGGCCGTGGAGTGTGGGGTCGTAAATCCAGATCCAGTTACCGCCCCGGTACTCTGACCCCACCAGCCAGTCGGTCTCTACACCCAGCACCAGCCCGTTGCTCATCGCCAGTACATCAACGGGTTCGCGGGTCCGATCGTCCAGCACATCCTGGTTGCGGTCACGAACAAATATGTCATGCGCCGGGTGGCTGCCCCGCACCTTGAAATCGAACAGATCGAATCCCGTGTTTCGGTAGCCTTCACCGCGGGTTCCGCCAATGGCCGTGGGGCTATACCCCCGAATAGGAAAGGCAAAGTACCGGCCCGTTCGGCGCAGACTGTCGCGCTGGAGCGAATCAGGCCAGCGGCTGTCATTGCTTCTGAAACGCTGTTGCAACCCCAGCATAACCTCGCTGAAGGCCCGCCGGGCGGAATCGGGCGTGATGCTACGCTCCCGGATGGTAACGTAAATAGTCTGGAACTGCTGGCAATAGCTATACAGCGTTGGCGGGGCCGTGTTGCTGTACACCGTCTGCGACGATGCGGCATTCAGACTTCCGATCAATACTGCCCCAAAAATACCGGCTGCCCGCATGATTGTTACTACCTTACTGTTCACTACAATTATCCGCATTAAAATAGAGCGGCCAAAATTACGCAGAAAACAGTAGGTAACGCGAGTGACTGAAATACCAGCCGACGGGCCTTACGGGCAAACGATTTTATAGAATGTGTAACTAACCGTAATAGCGGTGTAGGTATAGCTATCGTTCAGAGCGGGGTTACCCTGCGCAATTTTGCTGACGGTAGTTCCGAAGGTAACGTCGCCCAGACCATCCAGATAATCGTTGTTGGTGAAGCGGGTGCCAAACTCCGCCCCAATGCTCCAGGGACGTTTGATCTCGTATTTTACGCCTATTCCCAGCGGCATGTTCAGGTACCCCCGCGCCCGAACCACCGAATTACGCACACTGAACAGACCCACGCCCGCAAACACGTAGGGCGTCCAGTTTTTGACCGTGGGTGAGTTTTTATAGTTGAGAAAATTGTATTGCAGATCAACGGTGGCTTCGCTGACGCGGCTGTTGAATGAGTAGTCGCGGGCCAGTTGCAGGGGGTCACGACTGGCGCGGTCCTCTCCCCGGATACCGCCAATGGCCAGCCCCAGCCGGGCCGAAAACGAGCGGGTGGCATTATACCGAAAAAACATGCTGGTTGCCGGACTGTAAAAGCGCGGGTTGAGCGCCGGCAACACGTCGCCTTTGGCGAGCATACCGCCCACCCCACCCCCAATTTCGATCTTCTGGGCCTGGCAAATACTGGTGGTGATGCCCGTACTAAAAAAAAGCCCGGCCACAATCAGCCGGGCGATCTGTATGCTTCGTACCATAAAACTGAGCGGTTTCCTCCTTACCGAATGGGGGGGCACTTGATCTTGCTCGGAATAATATACTGGATTGAAAACTGGGTGAGCAGATAGCCGTCGCGCAGGACAGATTTTTGCCCGCGTACCTCGGTCTGGAATACCTCCGGATTGCTGGCAAACAACTCCTGCGCCACGGTATAGCGGTCAACATTGACCCGGGCCGCGTCGCGTTCAAACCGGCGGTCCGACATGATTGTACCCAGGCCCTGCACGGCTTCGGGGCTGGCGTAGTTGCCGCCTACGTCGTCAAGGTAATCCGTAAAGGTGTAGCGGAAGCCCAGTTCGCCCCCAATGGTAAAGTTTTCGTTAAGCCGGTAGCGGATGCCCAGCCCCACCGGAATGGCCATCGTTACGAGCGAGTACGGTTTTTCGTAGCCGGGTTGCCCCTGCCCTTCGGTACGTAGTGGCTGGAGTTTCACCCATTTGCGGGCTTCGTATTCGCCGTTGTTGCCATTGGTTTCGGTAGGCGTACGGGCTTCGGGACTGTGAGCCACCAGGGCCAGGCCACCAAAGATATACGGCGTTAGTTTGGCCCGCCGGTCGGGGGTACGGCCATCGGCAATGAAGTTATAGATACCCGTTACGGCAAATTCTTTCAGATCATTTCTGAAGTGCAGGTTGCGGGCGTACTGGGCGGCAAATACGTCGGTGTTCGCCTTGCTGAAGGTATAGTCGTCGCCCGATATCCGGGCCCAGGTAAAGGTAGCGCGGGCGGCAAAGTTGGGCGTAAACTGGCGCGCATACCCAATGCCGACATTCCAGCGCGGCATGATAAAGGTAGACCTGACTACCTGCCGATAGCCAGCCAGCTCGCCATAGTAGTGCGACGAACCCGCCATGAACGATACTGACGAGTAAGGCGCGAACCGCGTGTTGGGTCGGCGCTGGGCCAGTCCCGGCAGTTGCTGACCCACCAGCAGAAACAGGGCTGACAGGCCAGTCAGTACAGACTGATAGTTTTTCATAAAGCGCAAAATCGAGTGAATCAACCAGGATATAGCCGTGAGGCTAATCTTTGTTCCAAACGGAAGCAACGGGTGCTTTATTGGCAGATCCATCAAAAAACACGCCACAGTCGACGTTGAAGTCTTTTTTTTTGATTTACACCCGGTTTCGAATGTCCCAGCCCCAGTTAAGTTTGCTACGCAGGGTGTTGAGAAAGCCGCCTTCACTGAGCTTCACCAGCCGGGCTTTGAACGACTCCTTTTGCAGATTGATACGCACCGATGTCTCGACGGTGAACGAACGGGAATCGAGAGCGGCCAGAAAATTACCACTGCGGCTCTCCACCTCAAACGCCAGCTGGCAGGTGTCCATGACCACCATGGGACGCACGTTGAGGTTGTGCGGGCTGATGGGCGTAACAATAAAGTTGTTGGTCTGGGGTAACAGCACCGGTCCGCCACAGCTGAGCGAATAACCCGTTGAGCCGGAAGGCGTGGAAACAATCAGCCCGTCGGCCCAGTACGAGTTTAGAAACTCACCGTCCAGGTAGGCATGCACCGTAATCATCGAAGACGTTTGCGTACGGGTAATGGTGAAGTCGTTCAGTCCAAACGGCAGGTGCCCAAAAATATCCTGGCTGGACCGGACACTGACCAGAGTACGCTCGTCGAGGGTAAACTGCTCGGTATACAGCGCGTCGATCATGAGCCGGATGGTGTTGGGAGCCACCGTAGCCAGAAAACCCAGCCGTCCAATGTTAATTCCCACAATAGGAATCTGCCGGTCGCCCACGTGCGTTACGGCATCGAGCAGGGTACCATCGCCACCGAGGCTGAATATAAAGTCGGCTTCGGCCACGCCTTCGGCAATTGAATAGGTTTCGGTGCTGTAATGCGCCACGTTGGCGGCATCCAGAAACTCGCGGTATTCCTGCGAGAGAATCACCTCAGCCTGCCGTTTAACCAGTTCATCGAACATCGACTGGATATACGGTCGTGCCTGTTCGGGAAAGTTTCGCCCGTGAATGGCAATTTTCATGGATTACGTATTCAGATAGCGAAGAAGGGAATCGAGCCGGTCCTGGTCGATGCTTTCGACGGGGGTATTGGCAAAAGCGGCTTCAATCTGGTAGCCGAAGCGTTCGAGGGTGGAGATGACCGTTGAGATATTGCGCCGGTTGAGCTTGAGCGTCAGCCGCGAGCGGTCAGGCATCCCGTAGGCCGCACTGGAAAAATAGCTGCTGATAATCTTGACGTTGTTGGACTCCACCAGCCGACTGATTTCGGTGAGTGAATAGTCCCGCTCGCTGAGGTTCAGGATCAGGATGGCTCCGGCTTCCTGCACCCCCAGTTCCCGGGCAAACTGCCGGATCAGTTCGCTGGCCGACACCGTACCGATGAACTCGCGGCCTTCGCTCAGCACCGCCACTACGTCCATCCGGTGCTGAATAATCAAGCTCAGAATTTCGTACAGGTGCTGATCTTCAAATACGTAAATCTGCTCAAACAACCGCATGACGTCGCTCAGCGGCTGCGTATCGTCTGGGATGTCCATGAGCATTTCTTCGGTCACTACACCGCGGTATTCGCCCTGATCGGTCAGGACGAGCTGGCCAATGCGGTGTTCCTGCATCCAGTCCAGGGCCTGTCCTACCAAGTCGGAGGATTTCAGGGCCGGAATCATGGGGTCGATAAGTTCAGTTGCCAGCATAGTAGTAGGTGTCTCTGAAGACTACACGAAAGAAAACTACGGATTATTAATCAGAGTTTCAAAAAGCCGGCGGCAGTAGCCCGGACCTGGCCGTCCGGTAGCCGCCGTAAGGCCAGCACAGGGGTGCATTTTCCTAACCATTCGGCTACCGGACGGTTAGATCCGGGCTACCGGGTCGCCTGACTACACTGCCGCAAACTGCTCACTGTCAACCGAATGGCGGGTCAGCCAATTATCCAGCAGTTCGTTGAACCGGGCGGGGCATTCCATCATGGGCGCGTGGCAGCAATGATCGATAAAGTGCAACTCGGAATTTTTGATGAGCCGGTTGAACTCATGACCCACATTAGCGGGCGTAATGGTATCGTTCAGCCCCCAAACCAGTAGCGTAGGTACGTGAATTTTATACAGATCCTTGCCTACATTGTTGCGCTGCGCCGACTTGGCAATGCCCACAATGCTCATGCACTTGGGAATGCTGCTCGTGATTTCGAATACCTCGTCGATGAGTTCTTTGGAAGCCACGCCGGGATCATAGAACGTGTAGGCTACACGCTCGGCAATATAGTCGTAACTGCCGCGCTTGGGGAACGAGCCGCCCATACCGTTCTCGAACAGCCCCGAACTCCCTGTAAGCACCAGCCGACGCACCTGCTCAGGGTTGCGAAACGTGTATAGAATAGCCAGGTGACCACCCAGTGAGTTGCCCAGAAGGGTAAGATCATGCAGCTTTTTCTGGGCTACGAACCGTTCGACATAAGCCAGCAATCCGTCGAGGCTGGCTTCCCGAAGGGGCATGTCGTAGATAGGCAACATCGGAATAATGACCCGGTAGCGGCCCGAGAAGGTTTGGATCACATCATCCCAGTTACTGAGCGCCCCAAACAGGCCGTGCAGCAGCAGCAGTACCTCGCCCTGCCCCTCATCCACGTAATTAAAACCGGCTTCTTCTTCAATGGTATAGGTCATACGTCCTGCTTAGGTCAATGGGTGGCCTGTGTGTTAGGGAATGTTGGTACCTGTTTCTGCAAAAATACTAATTTCCCAAAAAAAGAGAAGATAATAATAATCCACCTGCTGACAATCAATTATTTACCATCAAACCAACTGCCTTTTATACTATTTTCCAGGTCCTGTTGAGCCGGTAAATGGTTCTGTTCCTGCCAGTTGGCGGGCAGAACACGTATTTTTGGGCCACAAATGTCGTGTCTGAGTTATCTGTATGTCTTCCAATCCTTCCGTTCTGATTATAGGCGCCGGCGTTGCCGGTCTGAGTTGCGCCGTTTATCTTAAACAGGCGGGCATCAATGCCTTGATTGTCGACGCTGCCGACGGCGTGGGCGGGCGTGTTCGTACCGATCAGGTGGCGGGCTTCCGGCTCGACCGGGGATTTCAGATTCTGCTCACGGCCTACCCAGAAGCCCGGCGGCTCTTTGACTACGACGCACTCGATCTGCGCTCCTTCCGATCCGGCGCCCTTATCCGCCACGAGGAATCCGATCGTTCAGACGCCGGATCGCCGGATCGGTGGTTAAAGCTGCTTAATCCGCTGCACGAGCCACTGTCGATGGTTCGCACCCTGACGTCGCCGGTGGGTACGCTGGCCGATAAGTTTCGCATTCTCAAACTGGTCCTTCGAACGCAGCGCAGGAGTATCAGCGAAATCTTTGCGCAGCCACCCACAACAACGCTGGCTCTGCTGCACGAGATGGGCTTTTCGGAGACGATGATTACGCGGTTTTTCCGGCCTTTTTTCGGGGGTGTTTTCCTGGAAGATGCGCTCAGTACGTCAAGTAATTTCTTTGAATTCTGTTTCCGGATGTTCGTGGCCGGCAATGCCACGGTACCGGCACAGGGTATTGGGGCCATTGCCGATCAGCTGGCCGGTCGGCTTGCCCCCGGTCAAATCAGGCTTAACACGCGGGTTCGACACATTGATGGCACAACTGTCCGGCTGGAGTCGGGCGAGACGCTGACCGCGCCCGTGGTGGTCCTGGCGGTTGATGCCGCGCAAGCGGCCCGCCTTACTAACCGCCCGGCCCCGATCGCCACGGCGTTTAACCACACCACCTGCACGTATTTTGCCGCCCCTAAGAGTCCCAACGCCGAAAAACTGCTGATGTTGAATCCCCGGCGCAGTGCCGCCATTCATAATATGTGCGTCATCAGCGACGTAGCTCCCGACTACGCCCCCGCCGGTCAGTCGCTGATTTCGGTTAGTACGCAGGGCATGGATATCGTTGATGAAGCCGCCCTGACCGCCCGCGTCCGGCACGAACTAACCGGCTGGTTTGGCGATACCGGACCGGCTGGGCCCGTAGCGCAGTGGCGTCACTTGCGCACCTACCACCTGCCCCAGGCTTTGCCCGCCTACCCACCCACGAGTCTTCAGCGCGAACCGCTGCGCCTGACCGATACCCTCTACCAGTGTGGCGACCAAACTGCCTACCCGTCTCTGAATGCTGCCCTGCAAACGGGCCGGGAGGTGGCGGAAGCTATACTTAAGTAGGTCCTGTCGCATCGGCGTCCGACTCCTGCCTAGCCTATTCACTAAAAAAGACTACCAGCCCGTCTTTCCCCGCCACAATAATGTCTTTGCGGCCCGTTTTTCGGAGGTCGGCAATGGTTAAGTAGATGCCGGTTCCTTTGCCCACACCGGCCGGACCGTAGGCGATGGGGTGCTTTGTGAACTGGCGGCTGGCCGCATTCCACGTAAAGTAATACAGCCCAACCGGGTCATTGGAACCGGGGTCGTTGCCGTTGTGGGCGCGGAAGCGTTTGCCCGTGATGAGTTCGGGTTTGCCGTCGCCGGTGATATCGGTCCATTCGAGGGTATGGTACTGTCCGTTCTTGTCGTCAATCAAATGTTTCGTCCAGCCGCGCTGACCGGTTTTAGAGCGGGTCTGTTCGTACCAGTGCAGGCCGTAGCCGTGCCCCTGTCCCACAATCAGATCGGCCCGGCCATCGGCGTTTACATCAGCCGCAACAACCGGGATGCTGGCCTCACCGAGCGCGAATTCGCGGTGCAGCGTCCAGTCACCGGCGGTACGGCTGACGGGAGCTTCCAGCCAGCCGTCACTCACAATTAAATCGCCCCGTCCGTCGCCATTCAGGTCGCCAAAGCCCAGCCCGTGCCCCTGCGTGGGCGCTACACTGACGCGCTCAAACAGGCCGGGCGCCTTGAGTTTGAGGTAGCCCAGCGGTCTGTTGGGCGTGTTGGGAACAATGTCGGGCAGACCGTCGGCGTCAACGTCCCAGGCGCGGGCCGTTTCTACGTTCCCCACCGTCATAATCTCGTGTACAGCCCACGGTTTATTGGTAAGTACAGCGGGCTTACCGGGGTTTTCGAGCCACCGCATGGACTTGCCAAACCAGCCGCCCGTCACGAAGTCCATGTTACCGTCGGCGTTGACATCCATCGGAATTGTGGAAAAATCGTCGTAATATTCGTCGTGCCGGGGCTGGTTGCTAATTAGGTGCCGACGCCGGAACAGCGGCCCTTCGTACCAGAAATCGCCGGAGACCAAGTCGAGCGTGTCGTTGTTATCGACGTCGAACACGCCTACGGATTCAAAGCTTTCGGCAGCCACAAAGTAGCGGCTAAACCGGGGGGCTGGTTCGGGCGGGGCGCAACTGATGCCGGTCAGCAGACTGACGGCACAAAAGAGGAGGAGTTGTTTCATCGTTGTTTAGGAAGGAGCATCGTAATTTAGGCTTTTTACAAATCCGATATGTCTATCCGCTTTTTTCTGTTTGCGATCACACTGCTCAGTTGCCAGACCGATTTGCCGTTTCAGTACGGCAAACCAAAGCTAAAAGGCGTTAACCTGGTGGCTCCACCTGAACGTCCCGATTCGGCAGCAATGGGTCCGGTGCGCCTGATGGGGGCCGACTGGGTAGCCATTGTACCCTATGGCTTCAACCGAAAGGGCGACAACCGCTTTTATTTCAGCGAAAACCTGCCCAAAGAAGGCCGCAAACATGGGCAGTGGTGGGGCGAAACCCCGGCGGGGGTGGCCGAAACGGTGCAGATGGCCCAGCAAAAGGGATTGAAAACCATGCTGAAACCCCACGTCTGGATGCAGGGTGGCTCGCACCTCGACCTCGAATTTCAGACCGAAGCCGACTGGCAGACGTTCGAGCAGGATTACAGCCAGTACGTCATGCATTTTGCCCGGCTGGCCGACTCGCTGCACGTCGATCTGTTTTGCATCACCACCGAACTGGACCGCTTTGCTGTGGCCCGGCCTGACTACTGGCGCAAACTAATTACGCAGGTACGGCAGGTATATCGGGGTAAACTCACCTACGCAGCCAACTGGGACCGCTACGAGAAAATACCATTCTGGGATCAGCTGGATTACATCGGGGTAGACGCGTACTTTCCGCTTTCGGACGCCCGAAACCCGTCGGTATCGCAGATGGTACGGGGCTGGAAACCGCACCTGGAGGCTCTGAAAACGCTGAGTAGTCAGCAACAAAGGCCGATTCTGTTTACCGAGTTTGGCTACCGCGCCTGCGACTACACCGCCCGCCGGCCGTGGGAGTCTGACACCGACTGCACCGATAACCCCACTGCCCAGGCCCGCGCCTGCGAAGCTCTGCTGACGGCCGTATGGCCCCAGCCCTGGTTTGCGGGTGGTTTCGTCTGGAAATGGTTTATGAACGCCAGTCCCCGCCACCGCGAACGCGATCAGTACAGCCCCCAGAACCGCCCCGCCGGTGATGTGCTGGGCAACGCATGGCGGTAGTTGGCTCCTTCCCGCGCAGGCAGAAAGAACGAATCGCCCCGCTACTTCAGTACGCGCTGGGTCACCAGCTCCCCTATCATGCCGGCCAGGAAACCGGACCCGCGTTTCTATCGTTACTAAAGCAACCAATTGAACCAACGAACTACTATGAAAACGATATGGGCGTCTGTGCTGGGTCTGCTGTTAACGGCGGGTTGCACACTGGGTCAGGACCGGAGTTTTGCCGACTTACCCAAACTTAAATCGGGCGAGGCTGTGGCCACCTTTGCGGGTGGTTGTTTCTGGGCTACCGAAGAAGGCATGAGCCAGCTGAAAGGCGTTCGTGAAGTGATCTCGGGCTATGCCGGGGGCGATGTCAAGAACCCAACCTATGAGCTGGTCGGCACGGACAAAACCGGTCATGCAGAGTCGGTACAGGTGTATTACGATCCGAGCGTAATCAGCTACAACCAGTTGCTCGACGCGTTCTTTGCCGGGCATGATCCCACCCAGCTTAACCGGCAGGGGCCCGACGTTGGTCGCGATTACCGCTCGGTAGCCTTTTACCGGACTCCCGCCGAAAAAGCCGCCATTCTGGCTACCATCAGTGAGGTGAACAAGTCGGGCCATTACAACGGCAAGGTCGTGACGGAGGTTACCCCTATTACTGCCTTCTACCCCGCCGAGAAGTATCATCAGAACTATTTTTCGCTCCACCCCGATCAGCCTTATATTCAGGGTGTATCGTTGCCGAAGGTGATGAAACTGCGTAAGGCCATGGCCGGGCATCTCAAGAACGAGACCGCCCTGAGCATGAACAAGTAAATTCGTTACCGTCCATAAATTGACAGGATAGCCGGGCGTTACCGGCTATTTTTGCGCTATGAATACAGAAATGGCCACGCAGGCTGGTCGCCCAAATCGGTTCATCCAGAACTTACAGACGTTTTTTCTGACCCCGCAGGCTTTGGTCGTGGGGCTGGTGTTTGCCACGGACAGTATCCTGCTCAGCAGCTGGGTGGCGCACATTCCGTATGTCAAGCAAAAGCTGCTGCTGTCCGATGCCGAACTGGGGATGGTTCTGTTTGCCATGCCCGCCGGCCTGTTGGTAATGAATCCGTTCACGGGCCGCATTATTGCCCGGCTGGGCGAAGCGCGGGCCTGTTTCTGGTCGGCCATTGGTTTGGCGCTGGCCCTTGCCATCCCGGTCAACGCGCCCACTACCTTACTGCTGGTGGTGGGGCTCTTTCTGGCGGGGCTATCGGGCGCCCTCATCAACGTGGCGGTCAACACCTGCGCCACCAACGTAGAGCGGGCGCAGGGCATCGCCATTATGTCGTCCTGTCATGGTATGTGGAGCGTGGGCGGGCTGCTGGGGTCGGGCGTGGCCGGAGTCATCATTGCGCTGCACGTCTCACCCAGGGTTCACGTGGTGGTGGTATCGCTGCTCATGATCGGGCTGACGTTTGCCGTGCAGCGGCTGCTCACCGGTATTCCATCAACCAGCCGCCTGCCAACGGGCGAGAAAGCCGGTTCGTCGTTCGTGATGCCCAACCGCGATTTGCTTTTGATGATTCTGATTGGTCTGGCGCTGGCCATGGGCGAGGGCGCGGCTCTGGACTGGAGTGCGGTGTATCTGCGCGAAAGTGTGGGCGTACGAGCGCAGGTGGCGGCACTGGGTTTCGCGGCTTTTTCGCTGACGATGACGGCCTTCCGGTTTACGGGTGACGCCATCTTGCCCCGCATAGGAGGCAAACGCTGGCTCCAGATTGGCGCCGTAGTGGGGTCGGCGGGTTTGTTGGTAGCGATTGCCCTACCCTACCCCGCCACGGCCCTGCTGGGTTTTGCCATTCTGGGCGTGGGCTGTTCGCTGGGGGCGCCGGTGCTGTACGCAGCCGCCCTGCGGGTGCCGGGTATTCCGCCCGCGGCCGGGCTGGCTACGTTCGCTACGTTCAGTTTCATCGGTTTTATGGCGGGACCACCCATTGTGGGGTTCATCTCCGAAGCCTTTGGTCTGTACATAGGGCTTGGCTTTGTGGCCGGGGTGCTGCTGATTTCGGCCGGCCTGGCCCGGATGGTGAATTTGTTTTAGCGTTTTTTAACACAGGGGAAAAGCGAGTTTCACCCAGAAAACAAAGATTTTTGCGTGGCCTGCCTTCGTTCACCTCTGTGAATTGCTTTAGTTCTCTGTCGACCCGCCGATGCGGTTAAAAAAAAGTTCTGCAATGCTCCGTTACGCTTATCCCTGCTACTGATCTGTACCCTGCTCACGACTACCGCGTGGGCGCAGGGGCGGTACGTAATCGGCACGGTGGTTGATCAAACCACGCAGAAGCCGGTAGACAAGGTCACGGTTATCAATAAACGCACACAGCAACGGGGCCGCACCAACCCCGCCGGACGTTTTTTCCTGACCGTGCAAACCGGCGACTCGCTCATCCTGACCAGTCAGCTGCATGACCGCGTAGGCATCCGCTACGATGGCTCCGATAACCCGACGATCGTAGCCAGGGCGCTGCCCCCCATGCCCTATCGCATTATCGATCTGGCCGAAGTAACCGTAACGGCCAAACGATACGAAGAGGTAAAGCGCGAGATTCAGCAAATTCTGGAGGAGCCGACAGCCTCCAAAAAAGTGACCGGAGAACAGGCTTTTGATCGGGCCGCCGATGGTGCGGGCGTAACGCTGCTGTACGAGTTGTTCGGCAAACGCCCCAAATCAGACCGAAAAGCGTATTACATCATGCAACAGGACCGTCGGCACGCGCTGGCCCTGGAACGCTTCCGGCTGCTGGTGGATCAGGCTACCGATCTCAAAAACGCCGACGTTGACCGCTTTTACGACTTCTGCGATCTGGACGATGAGTTCCTGCTTAAGGTTGACGACTACACCCTGATCAACACCGTTCAGCAACTGCGCAACCGTTTCGGGCGGGGCTACACCAAACCCAGCGGCATCATGCCCGACCCGGAGCCCCTGAAGGAACCCTGACCGCCAGCCGGACCGCGCATCCGTCATAAGAATTTGAAGATCAAGGGAAACAGGAAGGTCACGATGGCACTCCAGAGGCCGTAAATCGGCAGGAAGATGGCCATTGATTTACCCACCAGCGCAATATCCGTCCGGCGGGTCAGCACCCCCCACAGCCTTGTGGCTACGTACACCAGGTGAACAAGCATCAACAGGTTTGCTCCCAGTATCGCGGCCCGGTTAGGGGTTATCCCCCACTCCGCGATGCGGAACAGAACAGCTGATAGAGCAATGCCATTGACCAGTAACGTCACCATCGATAACAGGAACAGGATCAGGACCTGGGAAGAAGGGCGGCCACCGGTTGTGGTTTCGGCAACAGAAAAAAAGATAAGGGCCATAACACCGAGCAGCAGGGCGTTGAACAGCACCAGAAAATCCCGATCCTGATACGGATTCTTCCCCGAAAAAAGGGTAGCCACCAGATAAACCACCAGCATAACCAACGCCACCGGACTAAACAGCCTGGCAATTACCGGCGAGACCCTGTTGACCAGGGTAGGCTGGGTTTGAACCAGGAACGTACCAACAATGGGTACGGCGGCCAGCCCGCATGTTACGACGTAGTTGAAGTAAACGGTTTCGATATCCCAGCCAATAAGTTTGAACAGCCCCAGGGTAATGGCCGTTGTGAGCCCGCCTGATATCAGCAAAAGAGCGATTATGACAGCTAACTCGCCATTGTATCGAAGAAAACCCAGCCAGTTTAGTCCAGCCCTAAACCGCCCACCCCCGAACGTAAACCCCAGCAACGCCCACAAACACAAGGGTAAATGGAGGCAGGAAAGCAGGAGGGTGTCACTGGTCTGACCGGGAGCCAGGGTATTGATGAACAGGATACTCGCTAAAATAAGCCCCGTCAGCCAGGCACCTGTCTTGAGGGATACGCTGTTTTTCCAGGCAAACCAGGCAATCAGAATCGGAAAAACAACGAACCCCGCGTTTCGGGAAAAGAACAGTTCAGGGTCCAGCGAAAGCAGCGCCGGGAGTTTAGCTAGTAGAGCCGCCACCAGCGATGCAGCCACCACAAACACCCGCTCGGCCGGGGTTCCCCACGGCTGGTCTTCGGGGCCGTAGTTGAGTCGCTGATGCCATACCTCGGCCAGCAGGTTATCCTGCACCTGGGGATACAGGGCATTAAAGGCCGATTTGAAAGCCGGTTTGTTGGTCCGGTACAACGTTTCCAGCTGGTGTGGATTGCCCAGGTTTGACTGAATGTCGTGTTGCATGAGAAAAAGGAGTTGATTTATGGACGGTGATGCTGGCTATGTTGCTGGATTCAATGGCCTGTATGGATGAGAACCGACAACATCAAAGTACTTTGTGATGCAAAGTAAACACCATAAAAAATTCCCTGCAATAGACCGTGTTATTTTTTTTAACAATGGCCTGTGCGCTGGTTATCAGTCAGGTAATGAGCGACTCACAGGTCTGGAATGGTTACGGGGATGCTGGCCCGATCACGACAATGGCATCGCCTACCCGGATGGTCCCGCCCTGCCTCACCCGCGCGGTCATGCCGCCGTGTCCGCGCAGGGCGTTGTAACCCCCCGGTCCCAGCGCAGTTTCCATCTTGGAGCAAGGATGGCACTGGCCATTCACTTGCGGGTCCGGATGATGTTCAGTTTTTTAAGTAATTCTTTCCGGTTGGTTTCCGGTATCGAAATAGGTTTGCTGTACTTTTCTAAAAAAAGCTGACTGACTTCCAGCCGCTCAATGTAGTTCAGGTTGATTAGGGCCGAGCGCGACAAACGGTAGAAGTTGGGTGTTGAAAAATACTGCGCCAGATTGCTTAGGTTCATACTCACTAAGTGGCTTTTTCCATTGACTGTAACCAGATTAACGTACGATCGGGCCGCTACGATGCACAACACATGGCTGGGGTCCACTTTAACGTGGCCCTGACCCGTTGGCAGGTACAGGTGACCCGCAACTGGCGCGTCGGCCTCACTGAGCCGGGTAGACTGGTAGTAGTGATAGGCCAGTTCGACCTGCACCTTAAGCTCATCGTGCCGGAATGGTTTCATCAGGTAGGCAATAGGCAGCGTTTTTCGGGCCTCTTGCACGGTTTCGGCATCTATGCGGGCAGTCAGGTAGATAATGGGCATAGTATGGATGGCCAGCATCTTCGTAACAATCGCAATACCGTTATTAACAGACCCGTCGAGGTTGATGTCAACCAGAGCCAGGTCGGGCGGGTTTTGCGCCACGGCTTTGAGGGCATCGGGCAGGTTGCGCACCATATCAGTCACAACGTGTCCGGCTTCCTGGAGCGTTTCGCACAGGTCCATAGCCGTCAATACCTCGTCTTCAACAAGCAGTATGTTCAGCGGTTCCATTATAGTGTGTCAGGCGGTAAACTCGAGCGTAAAAAGAAGACCCTCATTGGTTTGATGGTTGGCCGGGCTAAAGGTGTACGTTCCATAAAGCTGCTTTACCTGCGCCCGAATAAGGTTCATACCAAACGAAGCCGTTCCTATTGCACCTACCCTGGTATCGTCCAGTCGGGGACCCTCCAGTCCGGGATCCATCCAGTCCCAGCGGGACCATCCAGTCCGGGACCATTATCGGCTACGGTAAGGCAGATTTTACTTTTGTTGCGGTGGCAGTCGATAATCAGGGCGGGCGTGGTGGTGTACGGAAGCGCGTATTTGCAGGCATTGGTCATCAACTCATTCACAATCAGGCCCAACGGTACGGCTTTGCTAACGGGCAGACTGATCTCTTCAATGTTAAAAGTAGTATCAGCATTGGCAAATCCGTAGGCGTTCAGCACCACATTGGCCAAGTCAGGAATAAACGCGGCCATATTGATGGCGTTCAGTTTGCCGGCATTATACAGTCGTGCCTGGACTTTGATTAGCGATTGAAGCCGGAGCCGGTTTTCGTCCATCACGTTTCTGGTGACTGGATCGGTGAGCCGTTTGGCTTGGAGACTAAACAAACTCGACATCAGTTGCAGGTTATTTTTGACGCGGTGGTTTTGTTCGTTTACTAACTCTTCGTTCTGGCGGCTGACGCGCTGGTTTCTACGGTACAATAGAAAGAATACTACACTCAGCGCGGCATTCAGCAGGAGAAATACCGATATAATCGCAGTGAACAGTTGCTGCATGCTTAGTTCGCGGACTTTCTGTTTCAGTTGGCTTTCTTTCTGTTCGGTTTGATAGTCTGCGTCCAAAGCGGCTACAAGGTAGTCACGTTCACCTGCCGTGCGGTAGGTATACCAATCAGATAATATCAACTGGCAGTCATAGGCTAATGGCCACTGGTTTGTTTTTCGGTAGTAATCGAGGGCAGATTCGTAGAAGTGGGTGTTCATCCAATAGTCGGCAATACCAGATTTCTTTTTCAGGGCTTGGGCTTCTTTGAGGGACTGACCTGCGCTATCATACTCGGCGAAGTCACTATAGGTATCCACTAATTGGCAAAGCGCGTGTACGGTAGAGGTATCGTTGCCAACCTGCGAGAACAGCTGGCGGGCTCTTCTCAGGTTAGTAACAGCCTGTTTATCGTGCAGACAGCGGTACATATCGCCCCGCTGGTGGCTGAATTCGGCCAGCATGACTGTGTCTTTGGCCAGCAGTGCATAGCGTTTGGTGGCGTACATACACTGCGTCAGGGTATCGAAACGGGCTTTATCGGTTCTGAATAGAGGTAATTCAACAGGGTTCCAGAGCCAGACGCGTTTGTAGGCTGAAGTCAGATAGTTATAGCCTCGGGACAACCCCGCAAACGAGTGAATACGGTCAAAAATACCGATGGCAGTACGGGCATTTCAGATATCCTCGCGAGAGGTGAGGCTCAGCTCAATCCCTTCGTTGAGTCTCAGATAGCTCATACCCAGCACGTAAGAATCGCCGAGGGGCTCTAACGCCCGTTGTGCTTTGCGAAAATAAGTGTAGGCCATTCTTCGGCTACCGCCAACGGTGTAAGCAACACCGAACAGGTACCAGGCTCTGCCCATCAACAGTGAATCGTTAGTTTGGATGGCCCGCTGCTCCATTCTCCGGGCGGTAATGAGACTGTTGGCATCTGGTTTTAGCTGCGGTGTCTGTGCTCTGCCCTGATAAATCATAGACAGGCATAGAATGGCAACCATCAGAACATGATAAAGCCGGCAATTCACGGTACGCACAGGTGAGCAGATGGATGGATAGTATGGTCTTTTTCAAAGCTACTAAACCCGAATGATTATCGGATACACATTGCTTCGCAAGAAAAAAGCCGACGCTGGGAAAGAATAGCGGGGTATTGGCAATATCCCCGTTGTGTCTGATTACCAGACACGGCATTTTTGATAAATCTACTTCTATTCACGCTTTTTTTCAATTCATTATCTGCATCAATTTTCATTCATCTATCCCGATTCCGTTCTATGAAAAACCATTCCATCACTCCGTTTACCCTGTTGACTGTGGTTGCCCTGCTCACCGGCCTCAACGCCTGCAAAAAGAAAGATGTTACACCGGGCCTGTCGGCCAAAATTCAGCAGATTGTTCCTAAAGCCACTCTCGACGATATGAAGTCAAAGGGCCTGATTATTAATGAAGGGAACACCCCACCCAACATCGAGGGTATCTTCCAGACCAATCCGCACACATTGTTGGCCCAGTATGGCCCCGAAGATAACTTCAGCGTGGGCCGTCAAATCCCTGATTACCGTTATCGGCTTACCCAGCAAAAAGGAGACGACGTACTCCTGGAAGAGAAACAGGTTAATGGCAACTCCAATGCCACCGGTACCACATCGTTTCTGGCCGGATCGGGCAACAAGTTCACTCTGTTCGGCGAACTCACTGGCACCACCAGTGGCATACCTAACACCACGCTGACAGTAATATCGGGCGAGATTACCTCAACCGGCATCAAAGATTTTCAGTACGCGTTTGTATTGACGAAAAAAACCGGCGACGCCAGCAATGCGACCCTCATTCCCATTAACAAATCACGTGTTTGGGTCGATGGCAATGCCCTGGCAAGCAAGATCAGCGTATTCCGACTGCCCGCCACCGACGGGCCCGAAGCCACCCCGGACCGGGCTACCATGGCAGGTAATCGATAAAGTACATGACCCAAATCAGCCTCAGTAACCCCGTATGGGCCAACGGCGTTGCAGAGGCCGTGTGTTCAACCAGACGCGGCTGAAATAGTAACGTAGTTCATAGTTCAGCCGCGCAGATCGTCAGTAAAAAACCAATTGAAACAACCATCTATCCATGATCCATACACGTTACAAATCAACCTTGCTGATGTCCCTTCTGATGGGGCTGACCAGTCAGTTCGTACTGGCGCAGAAAGCGCAGAAAATTACGCTGGAGCAGATTACCCAAACGTGCAAAGATTTGCCGTTCGACAAACGACTGACCCTGCGGGTAGAACGGTTCAGCGTATCCAACAGCAGAGCGCAGGAACAGGGCGAGTTCGGGGGCGAACTGGCTACTATGCTGACCAACGCCCTTCAGAAAACGGGCTGTTTCAGGATGCTGGAAACGAATGCCAACGGGGTCGATCTTAGTGGCGACGCCCTGAATGCCCAACTGATTGTAACGGGCGAAGTGACGGAGTTCAGCGAGAAAAACACGTCCGTGATCGGCATCTCCAAGAACAGGGTCAACATTGGATTTATTCTGAAGGTGCTCAATCCCCAAACAGGCGATATTCTGTTTTCGGAGTCTGTCAATGGCGAAGGCATCTCGTCGGGGTTTTCGTCGGGCGTGTTTACCACCAGTAAACTAACGGGCAGCGTAGCCAACGCCTGTGAGCAGGCCATTATTAAATCGGTAGAGATTCTGGCCAACCAGAAAGACAAAATCCAGGCCCCCATTTTGCAACCGGTCAAAACGTTCAATGCCAGCAACTGTGCGCTGCTCCGCAACGGGCGGGGGCCGAAAATAATGATCCTCATTCCCGAAACGCAGACAACGGGCGGGTTGGTGGTTGTTGACCGAAAACTGACCGGTAAAGAAAAGGAAGAAAAAGAACGGCAGGAGAACCGGCAGATGCTCACGACATTCATTGGGGCGATTGGCCGCCGGAAAGGGGATACGCAAGCCGCACAGCCAGCCGATAACAACGCAAAAAAAACAGTGGTAGTTGACCAGGCTACCGCCGAAGGCGTACTGATCAACAAGTTTATAGAAGCCGGGTTTCGTGTGGTTGACCCATCCATGTACAGCAAAATGCGGGAGCAGGGTCAGGCCGACGACAAAGCTAAAATGGCTGCTCTGGGCCTGAAATTAGGAGCTGACATTGTCATTACCGGCACAGCCAACAGTGAACAGACCCCCGGCAAGCAGGAAGGAAATTTTACGTTTAGGGGCGTGGTTGATCTGCGGGCCTTACTCACCGAAGACGCCACCATCATTGCTACACACAACGAGATCTCATCTGCCGACGACCGGGCCGAATCTATATCGGCCCAAAAGTCGATTCGCAATGCCAGCGGTAAAATGGCGATGTATCTGCTTGAACAACTTTGTTCGCGCAATCTGACCTTTGTCAGCGCAGGCAGCGGTCCGGTAAAAAAAGCGGCAGACGACACGGGCGCAAATACCACCGATATAGCAGTTGCCAATACCAACTACGCCAAACTAAAAATTCTGGCTGACCTGCTGGCTAAAAACCCGAAAGTAAAATCAGTTCAGAAGAACCTGAAGGGTACGGACGGTACACTGCGAATTGGCCACCTCGGCACAACCGACGATCTGATCGATGCCCTCAGCAAGTACCCTGCGGCCCAGTTCGACGTGAAGGACCTGGAAGAAGGGAAAGCCAGCTTAACGATGAAATAATACCTGCCAGCAGTGTTTCCCGTAGGCAGGGCTACCAGCTATCGGGTCGAATGTCGGGGTATTGGCCGGTAGCTGTCAGTGCACCCGCGGGAAACCGAAAAATACAATGGATTCCGGTCGTGGGGCTGTTGACTTCCTTTTCCCCGGTCAGTACATTTGGTGCAGTATTTACATAATCCTATCCACATCATGCTTCCTTCTCGATCGTACCGCCTGGTACTTATTATCCTGTTTGGGTCATTTCTGTTTACCTGGAGCTGTCGCCGGGAAGTTGAGATTCCACTACCCGGCATCAAAATTGACGGAAAACCGTCGGCGGCTTCGCTGAGCGGCACCGCCACCGGCCCGGTGGGTACCAACAAAATGGAATTTCGGGTTGATCTGTACGTGGTTGACCGCAATGGCAATTTTGTAACGGGATTAAAACCGGGCAATCTCGGCATTGCGGCCACGTCGCCGTCGAGTTTTACCTACGCGCTTTCGAAACTTGAGGTGCTGGGAGGCAATGCAAAAGCGGGAGGGTATTCGGCCCTGCTGCTGCTCGATCAGTGGGGCAGCATTGTATCGACCGATCCGCTGAACCTGCGCATTCAGGCCGGAAAAGTTTTTCTCGATTACATGGGCGGGGCCGATCAGGTGGCCCTTGGCAGTTTTACCGAAAGTTCGTACTACCCCAACTCGGTCATTCTGCACCACGGCTTCTCCCGAAACCGGGATGCCATGAAGCGAACGCTGGACTCCCTAGCCGGCACCGTATTCGGCGGAACACCCCTCTATTACAGCTCTATCGTGGCTACGGAATACACTGCCAGAAATGCCAAAACCAGCAACAAAGCAGTTGTTGTGTTTACCGACGGGCAAAACACGTCGGGATCAGGGTCTCTCCAAAGTGCCATTACAAGTGCCCAGACACAGAAAATTCCGCTGTTCATGGTTGGGTTAAGCAGTGGAGTAAATACGCAGGTACTGTCGCAGATGGCCAACGAGACGGGTGGTGCTTTCTTCTTCGCTAAAGACGCCGAGCAGTTGGTAACTACGTTTGGCACCCTCGGCAATCTCCTGCGCGGATCTGCCCAATTGTATCGCAGCGCCTGGGTAGCCACCCGCCGAACCGGCAACTGGACATCGGGGAGTGTCATTGCGGAAACCATCAAAATAATACTCCCCAATAATGAGGTTATCGAGACGCCTTTTTATGTCAAAGTACCGTAGTGATTCTGAACGCTACCGAACCACGACAATGGCATCGCCTACCCGGATGGTCCCGCCCTGCCTCACCCGCGCGGTCATGCCGCCGTGTCCGCGCAGGGCGTTGTAACCCCCCGGTCCCAGCGCAGTTTCCATCTTGGAGCAAGGATGGCACTGGCCGGTAATCTCCAACACCACCGGCAGGGCGGGACCATCCGCGTCGGCCTCACCAATCTGAATAACCTGATCTTTCAGCGCCAGCAGGTTCAGGCCCGATACTACAATATTCCGGCGTAACAGGGCCGGGTCCAGTTCGGCAAGGTCCAGCAGGGCGGCCACGGCGGGCAGGTGTTCGGCCTGAATCAGGGTCACGTGCCGGTTGCCGCTCTGACCGCTGTAATGATCGCCCAGCAGACCCGCATCTTCCGACGCGTCTACCTCGTTCACGACCAGCACCGGCCCCCGCCGTTCAGGGCGAATGCCAATCCACGCCACCCGACCGGGCCGGGGAAATACCGAAAAAAGGTCTTTGATATTCTGCACCAGAGCGAACGCAGGTTTACGGATGAAACTGATTTTTCGAGGGATAAAATACCCCGTCCTGAATCAACTCAATTGGCCGGATCCCGGTTCGGGCTCAGTACCGCTGCAGTAGGGTCAGCATCTGCTGGTCCAGCTTCATGCCCTTGTAATTGGTGTACGACACGTCAGCCCGGTTGCTGTTGAGGATGCCGAATGCCCCCCGGAAGTTCCAGAGCGACCAGCCCCAGCCCGCCGTTTGCCAGAGTTTAAGCTGGTCCTCCATCCAGAGGAGGGCCACGTCATGCGGGGTTTTGTTGTAACAGCCCCACTCGCCTACATGAACGCCAACGCCTTGTTTTTCCAGTTTCTGCCAGGGGTCAATGGCTACGGTCTGTAGCTTTTGTGCATCCCAGGTTGTCCCCATCCACTGCGCGGGCCAGGTGGGCGGGGGGGTATCCTTCGGCATGGAGGCCCACTCGGCTTTGTAATGGCTTACATTCATGGGCAGATAGCCGCGCGTACTCTGGCCCAGCTTCTGATCGGCCAGGGCAAATACCGGTTTGGTACCGTATTGAAGCCCGTCGGCAATGATCAGCCGGTTGGGATCAACGGAGCGAATGCCCTCGACCAGGGCTTTTATTACGCGCACATAAGCCGCTTCGTCGGTAGTGGGTTCGTTGATGAGGTCAAATGATACCTCGCGGTTGGGGCGGCCCTTGTAGCGTTGGGCGAGGTGTTTCCACTGAAAAACGGCGGCTTCGAGGGCCCGGTCGTCGGTCCAGAGGTTCAGCGGTTCGGCGGGTGGGTTGACGCAATAGCCCGGCACGCGGTGCAGGTTCAGGTTTACATGCAGGTTGTAGCGTTTTCCGAAGTCCACCGCCTGATCGACCTCGCGCAACACGGCTTCGTTCAGCTCGGTCCAGCGGGCCGGGTCGGCGGGGGTCCAGCAACGGTACGACATGGGTAGCCGCACGAAATTAAAACCCCACCGGGCCATCAGCTCAAAATCCTGCTCCTTGTAGGGGCCGGCGGGTTCGGGTCCGCTGGTACCGGCTACAAATTTTTCGAGCAGATTAAAGCCCCGCCAGCGCGGCAGTTTGGCGGGAGTCGGGTCAGGCAGCGGGACCGCAACGGAGTGCGCCATACCCAACTGGCTTGCGGCCGCGGCTGCCACAACGGAAGTCTGAAGAAACGTTCGACGATGCATAAAACAGGGTTTACTTTATCGATCTGAAATATCCCGATCCTGCGTCAGAGCCGCACCTGACCCGGTTGAATTATTCCCGCTATGGCCGTAATTAGCTACGGACATACTACTGTAAATCAGCGCTTTGGGCCAACAGAATCATAGATAACGACCTTCTCCCACAGCGATGCGTAATTATTCCGGAAATCGTCGTGAATCGGGTGTTTCTGATAACTCTCCTCGTCGGCTGGACTATCGAAAAAGCACAACCAGGAAAAGGCGTAGTCGCGATCGATAACAGCGCGGTTTGTGGCGGCTGGTGTGCCAATGTGCACCAGTTTAATGGTAGGCACTTTGGCCAGCATGTTCAGTCCTTCCAGCAGCTTGGCCCGGTCGGTTTCGTTATCAGGATTCTTGAGGTAAAACAAGACGTGGTGAACAAACATATTTTTGGGGGCTGCATTGGGGATACCGGCACCAATGCCGGCGGCCACACTATGTTTAACAAATGATCTTCTTGACTGATTACGCATGGGGTTGTCTGGTTTATTGTGTTTCAGAGGTGTGGCCGATGACCACGCACGTTCTGGTTTATGCTAAAATCTCCCGGCCCTGCGCCAGCGCTGCGTCTAAACCGCTGGCATCAGAACCGCCCGCCGTGGCGAAAAACGGCTGGCCTCCGCCCCCACCCTTTATGTTTTTGGCGAGTTCCTTTACTACCTGTCCGGCGTTCATCTTTTTACCTTCAATGAGCGACTCGGGCAGCATAACGGCCAGTTGCGGTTTGCCGTTGATGTCGGCTCCCAGCACCAGCGCGAGGTTATCGATTTTGGCTTTCAGATCGTAGGCCAGTTGCTTCAGCGCGTCGGCATTCGGCACGTCTACTTTCTCAACGATGCGACTGTGCCCGTTTACGTGTTCAACTTTCTCCAGTAACTGGTTTTTGAGTTGCTGCACTTTCTCGTTTTGCAGGGCGTCGATCTGTTTCTGCAGCGCACTCCGCTCGTCCAGCAGCGTCTGCACCGCTTTCACCACGTCTTTGGGCGATTTGAGCAGCTCTTTCAGTTCGCTGACAACGGCCATCTGCTCATTTACCAGTTGCTCCGCGCCAGCCGCCGTAACGGCTTCGATGCGCCGAACCCCGGTCGAGACGGAGCCTTCGCTCGTGAACTTGAACAGCCCGATGTGGCCCGTGCTGGGCAGGTGTGTACCCCCGCAAAGCTCAACGGAATAGCCTGGATCGAACGTGATGACGCGCACAAAATCACCGTATTTCTCGCCAAACAGGGCCGTGGCACCCATGCCTTTGGCCTGCTCAATGGGTACGTTGCGCTGCTCGTCGAGCCGGATGTCTTCGCGAATTTTAGTATTCACAATGCGCTCTACTTCGGCCAGCTGGACATCATCCACTTTGCTGAAGTGCGAAAAATCGAACCGCAGCGAGTCAGGGCCCACGTAAGAGCCTTTCTGGGCCACGTGGGTACCCAGCACCTCGCGCAGAGCCGCGTGAAGCAGGTGCGTAGCGGTGTGGTTACTGGCAATCTCCATCCGCCGTTTGGTATCGACCCGAGCGCTGACCGTCGTTGCCGATTCCAGCACCTGATCCAGATCAGCCCCATCGGCAATCAGGACAGAGAGATCGTTCTCTTTTTTGGTATCAACAATTCGTATGGTCTTCTGCCCATCAGGACCCGTCAAAATCAATTGACCCGTATCGCCAACCTGCCCGCCCGATTCGGCATAGAAGGGCGTCTCGGCCAGCACAATCTGATACTGCCGGCCCTGCTTGTTTTGCACGGTGCGGTACTTCAGAATGCTGGTCTGCGTATCGGTCTCGTCATACCCCACAAACCGCGACCCCGCGTTGGCATCGCTCAGTTCAATCCAGTCGCCCGCCGATGCCTGCGCATCCTTCCGCGACCGGGTTTTCTGCTCGGACAGGGATTTCTGGAAACCGGTTTCGTCGATGCTCAGTCCCTTTTCGCGGGCAATGAGCGCGGTCAGGTCGGCCGGAAAACCAAAGGTATCGTTCAGTTCAAAGACCGTCTCGCCGGGAATTTCGGTTTGATCGCTGGCCTGCAACTCACTGATGATCTGATCAACCCGCACCAGTCCCGTGCCGAGGGTACGCAGGAAGGCGATTTCCTCTTCGCGGATGACGGTAGCTACAAAATCGCGCTGGGCGTTGAGGTCGGGGAAAACCTCGGCAAACTGGATGGCCAGCGTCGGCACGAGTTTGGTCATGAACGGCTCAGTCAGGTTCAGGTACGAATACCCGTACCGGATAGCCCGGCGCAAAATCCGCCGAATTACGTAGCCGGCCTTGGCGTTGCCCGGCATTAGCCCGTCAGAAATGGCAAACGTAACCGCCCGGATGTGATCGGCAATCACGCGCATGGCCACGTCGGCTTGCTCATAGTGCCGCCGTAGGTTATGCCGGACAGTTCTTCAATGACAGCAATGGTACCGGTAAAGACGTCGGTATCGTAGTTCGATTTCTTTTGCTGAATGGCCATGCACAGCCGCTCAAAGCCCATACCCGTATCCACGTGCCGGGCAGGCAGCGGCTCCAGCGAACCGTCGGCCTTGCGGTTAAACTGCATGAACACCAGGTTCCAGATTTCAACCACCTGCGGATGGTCGGCGTTAACGAGGTCTTTGCCGGGTGTTTCGGCCCGTTCTTCCGGACTGCGCAGATCGACGTGAATTTCGGAACACGGCCCGCAGGGTCCCGTTTCGCCCATTTCCCAGAAGTTGTCTTTCTTATTGCCGTAGATAATCCGGTCTTCGCCCACGATGGGCTTCCAGAGGTCAAATGCTTCCTGATCAAACGCCACACCGTCGGCCTCGTCGCCCCCGAATACCGACACGTACAGTTGATCTTTAGGTAGCTGGTATACCTCCGTCAGCAGCTCCCACGCCCATTCAACGGCTTCGCGTTTAAAGTAATCACCAAATGACCAATTGCCGAGCATCTCGAACATGGTATGGTGGTAGGTATCAAACCCTACGTCTTCGAGGTCGTTGTGCTTACCCGACACGCGCAGGCATTTCTGGGTGTCGGCCACGCGCCGGGCGGGGGGGGTGCCGTTGCCGAGGAAAAAATCTTTAAACTGCGCCATGCCCGAGTTATTGAACATGAGCGTAGGGTCATTTTTAGCCACCAGCGGAGCCGAGGCCACAATCAGGTGTTGCTTGTCCTGGAAGAATTTGAGAAAATGGCGACGTATTTCGGAAGAAGTCATTGGTCAGTTGGCAGTTATCAGGGCGCAGTTACCCCCGGTTGCGCTAGGCTACGTTAATAAATAGAAAGGTAAAATTACGCCAAAACTTGCGTTTGTACAGGCGGGGCCGGAAGTTTGCCCCATGGAGCCGGGCGAGAAATTATACTACACCATCACGGAGGTGGCCGCTATGTTCGGCATCAATGCGTCGAAGCTGCGGTTTTACGAGAGTGAGTTCACCACGCTGCAACCCAAAAAGAATGGTGCCAGCAAACGCCAATATACCCGCGCCGACATTGACCACCTGCGCGAGATTCTGGATCTGACGCAAAACCAGGGCTATACCCTGCCCGGTGCCCGCGACTACCTGGCCAGCCGCGCCGACCGCCAGCGCGAAAACGCCCGCTACATTGCCAAACTCCAGCACATCAAAGCGTTCATGGAGCAAATCCGCGATGGTTTGGACTAAAAACCTAAAAGGTCTCCAAAAGACCTTTTAGGTTTTGCGCAGTACGTTTCAGCCGAACCGGAGCGTGAAGGTGCTGCCCTGGCCCACCACCGACTCAACGACAATCTGCCCGCCGTGCTGTTGCATGATCTGCCGCGACAGGCTCAGACCAATACCCGAACCACTGCTTTTGGTAGTAAAAAACGGAATGAAAATCTTGTCGAGTGCCGCCGGGTCAATGCCGGGGCCGTTGTCCGTAATGCGGATTACGGGGTAGCCAGACTGGGTGTCGGCGTCGAGCCAGATGGCCGGGTCGGGCCAGTGGCTGAAACTCTCCACGGCATTGCGCAGCAGGTTAAGCAGCACCATGTCAATCTGGTCGGCATCGGCCTGAATCCGCAAGTCGGCGGGCAGGGGGCGCAGGGTAATACGCGGGGCGTCTTTGATGGGTAGATCAGCCCGCACCAGTTGCAGCACCCGATTCAGGAGTGGCTCCACCGCTACGTCGGTCAGTCGAGACGGCGGTAGCGCGGTAAAATGCCGGTAAGCGTCTACAAATTTCATGACCCCCTGTCCCCGCCGGCTAATGGTGGTGAGGGCCAGCCGCAGGTCGGCAAGGGCGTCGGTAACGGGCGCGGGCGTAGTATCGGGAGGCAGGCCGGGTGCCAGATCCGTTTCGATAATCTGCTCCATTGTGCCGGTCAGCGAAACAATGGGGGTAATGGAGTTCATGATTTCGTGGCGCAGCACGCGGGTCAGGTTCTGCCAGGCTTCCAGCTCTTTGCGGGCCAGTTCGGGCCGAATGTTCTGGAGCGATACCAGCGTAACGAGCCGTCCCCGCAGCCGTACCGACGTCCGGCGGATGGACAGCTCGGCGGCCTCGTCGTCGGTCTGGTACACAAACGTACTGCCGGTACCGTCCGACAGAAGCCACTCCACCAGCCGGGGATGCTCAGCGGTCAGATCGGTGAGCTGCCTTAGCCGGTACGTGCCCAGCAACCGGAGCGTGGTTGGATTGACCAGCTCTACCCGCCCCTGCGCATCGAACGACAGCAGGCCGACGGTCACGTGCTGCACAATGGTATTGAGGTAGTGGAGGTTGGTTTCGGTTTCGGCGCGGGCCTGCCTGAAGGCATCCAGCACGGCGTTGAACTGCTCATTAACGGCCCGAAAACCCGGCCCCAGCCCCTGATCGGCCCGGAAGGTGGTGGTAAAGTCGGCGTAGCGCACGGCCTCCAGAAAGCGGCCAAACTTCCGGTTCAGGCCCGTTACGTACCGGTACAGACTTACCACAAGCCAGACCTGACCCACCCCCGCCAGCCCGGCCGCCAGGGACCAGCCCGGTACCATATAGAGCCAGATAGCCAGCCAGGTGCTACCCACCAGACCGCCCATGCGCCAGCCGATACCAAGCAGAAAGCGGTTCATAATCCGTATTTTTCTAACCGCCGGTACAGGGCCTGCCGCGATAATCCTAATGTACGGGCTACGTCGCTGATGTTGCCGCTAAACTGCTGCATGGCCTGTTCAATGAGCCGCCGTTCCATTTCTTCCAGCGGTTGAGGGTTGTTGGTGGCATCGTTTCCGGCCATAGATCCACCCGGCACATCGGGGCCAGGTTGCCAGTTGGTTCCCGTCAGAGGACCCTGGCTCTGCTGCAGAATAACGGCTCGTTCAATGGTATGGCGCAGTTCGCGCACGTTGCCCGGCCAGCTGTACTGCCGCAGTTGCCGGGCAAAAGCGGGATCGATGGTCGTTACCGGCCGGTTGTATTGCTGGCTGAATTCTTTTAGAAAACGCTCCGCCAGCGGCAACACATCGTCGGGGCGGTGGCGCAGGGCGGGCAGCCGGATTTCGATGGTGTTGATGCGGTACAGCAGGTCGCGCCGGAACTGCCCCACCCCGTACAGATCAGCGTTGGTAGCACAGAGGAGCCGCACGTCAATGGGGCGGGCTTTGCCTGATCCTACGCGCGTAACCTGCCGCTGTTCCAGCACCGTAAGCAGCCGGGCCTGCTGCGCGGGGCCGATGTTGCCAATTTCATCCAGAAAAATGGTGCCGCCCTGCGCTTCCTCAAACCGCCCCGCCCGGTCTTCGCGGGCATCGGTAAAGGCCCCCCGCACGTAGCCGAAAAGCTCACTCTCGAACAGCGACTCGGTCAGGGCACCAACATCAACGCTGACAAAAGCCCCACCCGCCCGGCCCGACAGCCGGTGAATTTCGCGGGCTACCAGATCTTTTCCGGTACCGTTTTCGCCCAGAATCAAAACATTGGCTTCGGTGTCGGCTACGCGCCGGATGGTATCCAGCACCGGCTGCATGGCGGGCGATGATAGCAGCGCCGATGAGCCGGCTTCCTTTCGACTGGCCGTGACAGCCGCCCGGTTGGGGGCTGATGGTTGCCGAACCTGACTTTTTTCGAGAGCGTTCTGGAGCGTCGCTGCGAGCTTGTCATTCTCCCAGGGCTTCAGTACAAAATCGACCGCGCCGGCTTTGATGGCCCGAACCGCCATTTCTACGTCGCCGTAGGCCGTGAACAGCACCACAACGGTAGCGGGGTTGATGGCCAGAATCCGGTCGAGCCACGCAAAGCCTTCTTTCCCCGCGCTGACATCGGGCGACGGCTGTGCATCGGCAAAGTTCATGTCGAGCAGGATCACGTCATACGGGGTCTGGCTCAGCAGAAACGGAATGCGGGCGGGGTTCTTCTCCAGATCGACGGTGGTAAACTGCCGTTTCAGCAGCAGCCGGGCCGCCAGCAGCACATCGGGATCGTCGTCAACAATGAGTAAATTGGCCATGGAAGAAGTGACAAAAAAAGCGTTGGTCAGCGAATGGTAACGGCGAAGATACACCCCCCGCCCGAACTGTCCGGTTTCGGACAGTGGGGCGTCCGGCAGCGGACATCTTTTGGGCTTCACATCCTGCCTAATTACTGATAATCATCTAGTTACTAATCTGGCATAGCATTGGCATAAACAGACTGGTGCGGGTGTACTGACCAACGCCGTGCCCGCACTCAAACACCGAATTGCCGGACCGTCACAACTAACCTTATGGATCGCGCCTTACCCAAACGCTTCTGGACCCAACAACGTATGCTGCTCATTGGCGGCAGTGCGCTGGTTGGAGCCTTGCTGGTTTATACCCTCTTCTTTGCCGACCGTCGCACCAAACTCAACGTGGAGCGCGAAAAAATCACGGTCTCGACCGTCAAAACCGGCCCGTTCGACGATTTCATTGCCGTAACGGGCGTAGTGCAACCCCTGAAAACCATCCGGCTCGATGCCATCGAGGGCGGTTATGTGACCCAGAAACTTGTGGAAGGCGGGGCCAGAGTAGCGCAGGGACAGGTGCTGTTGAAGCTCGAAAACCAAAGCCTGAAACTTAGCTTTCTGCAATCCGAAACCGAAGCCAACCGGCTGGTAAACGATCTGCAAAATACCCGGCAGCGGCTGCAAATCGAGAAGTTTACCCTTCGAAAAACCCTCGCCGACCTCGACGCCCAAATTGAGCAGGCCAAGGATGCCTATGACCGGCAGTCGAAGATGTACCGGGAGAAAGTGGCCTCGGAAGATGAGTATCTGAGAGCCAAACGCACCTACGAACGCCTGCAGAAACAGCGCACAATTGAAATTGAATCGCAGACCTACCAGGACCAAAACGCCCGGATGCAGATCAAACAGCTGGAAGGCACCCTGGCCCGCACCCAACGCAACGTAACGCTCTGGCAGCAGACGCTGGACAATCTGGTGGTGAAAGCGCCCGTATCGGGGCAGCTCTCCAGCATTGACGTGGAGGTGGGCTCCAACATAAACCGGGGGCAGAACATTGGGCAGATTGATGATTTAAACGGCTTCAAAATGCGCGTTGGGGTGGATGAGCACTACATTAGCCGGGTGTTTGCGGGTCTCAATGGCTCGTTTGAGTTTGGCGGCAAAACCTATCCCCTCACCATCAGCCGGGTCTATCCCGAAGTAAGAAGCGGCCGGTTTGAGGTCGACATGATCTTTCCTAACGGTGCACCAACGGGGATCAAGCGCGGGCAGTCGTCGCCGATCCAACTGGAACTGGGCAAGGCGGCCCAGGCCACGCTGATCCCCGTTGGCGGCTTTTTCTCCGACACGGGCGGCAACTGGGTCTACGTGGTCGATAAATCCGGCAAACGCGCTACGAAACGGAGCATTACCCTGGGCCGTAAAAACCCGGAATACTACGAGGTCCTGCAGGGCTTACAAACGGGTGAGCAGGTGATTACGTCGAGTTACGAGAATTTCGGGGAGAATGAAGTACTGGAATTTTAAGAGTTACGCCACAGAGTTACACAAAGACGCACGGAGATACACAGAGTCCTTTTAACTTATTTTTCTCTGCGAAACTCTGTGGTCCTCTGTGCAGCTCTGTGGCTAAAAAAACCAACCATGATACAAACCATCAACCTACAGAAACTCTTCGCTACTGAAGAGGTCGAAACCACCGCCCTGAACGGGATTAACGTGGAAATCAAAGACGGCGAATTCGTGGCCATCATGGGACCCAGTGGCTGCGGGAAATCAACGCTGCTCAACATCCTGGGCTTGCTCGATAACCCCTCCGAGGGCGAGTACAACTTCTACGGCACGCCGGTGGCGAAGATGACTGAACGGCAGCGGGCCGGTCTGCGCAAAGGCTCAATCGGCTTCGTGTTTCAGAGCTTCAACCTGATTGACGAACTGACGGTCTATGAAAATGTGGAGTTGCCCCTGCTGTACCTGAAAACGCCCGCTGCGGAGCGCAAGCAGCGGGTAGAAACGGCGCTGGACCGGATGGGCATCATGCACCGGCGCAATCACTTCCCGCAGCAGCTATCGGGCGGGCAGCAGCAGCGCGTAGCCATTGCGCGGGCGGTAGTGGCCAAACCCAAAATGATTCTGGCCGATGAACCAACGGGTAACCTCGACTCGAAAAACGGGGAAGAAGTGATGAAAGTCCTGAGCGAACTGAATGACGAAGGCACCACGATTATTATGGTGACGCACTCGCCGTACGATGCCGGTTTCGCTCACCGCATCGTAAACCTGTTCGATGGCAAAGTGGTAACGGAGAATTTCCACGTGTAAATCGTCTGACTGTCATGTTCCGTAACTACCTCAAAATTGCCTGGCGGAATCTGATCCGTAACAAGACGTTTTCAGCCATCAATATTCTGGGTCTGGCCCTCGGCATGGCCACGTGCCTCCTTATCGGTCTGTATGTTTTCCACGAACTGAGCTACGACCGGTTCCACGAAAAAGCCGACCGTATTGTACGCGTTACCTTCCGGGCCAGCATGAACGGCAACAAAATCAACGAGGCCAACGTGATGCCGCCCACCGCCCAAACCCTGCAACAGGACTACCCCGAAGTGCTCGACGCGACGCGTCTGCGCGTGGCGGGCGAACTGATCCTGGCCAGCGGAAACAGCCTGATTCGGGAGAATGCCGTTGCCTTTGCCGACGCTAATTTCTTTGACGTGTTCAGTTTTTCATTGGTGAACGGCAACCCAAACAGGGCCCTGCAACAGCCGAATACGGTCGTCATTAGCAACAAGATGGCCCGCAAGTATTTCGGCGGGACCAACCCCATCGGCAAAACACTGACTTCCAAAGGCAGCTTTGGTGGACAGCGGCTGGAGGTAACGGGTGTCATGGCCGACTTTCCGGCCAACTCGCATCTGCAATACGACTTTTTAGTGGCCATGGCGGGTCTCGACGAAGCCAAAGCGACTTCCTGGATGCAGTCCGAATTTTACACGTATCTCCTCCTGCCGCCGGGATATGATTACCGAACGCTGGAAGCCAAACTGCCGCAGGTGGTTCAGAAATACATGGGACCCGAGATTCAGCAGGCGTTTGGCATGAGCTTCGCCAAATTCCGGGAGGCTGGTAACGACCTGGGCCTGCGGCTACAGCCCCTGACCGACATTCACCTGCATTCCAGCTTTGACTATGACCTGAGTCCGTCGGGCGATATCCGGTACGTGTACGGGTTCGGGGCCATCGCCTTATTTATGCTTTTGATTGCCACCTTCAACTTCATGAACCTGAGCACGGCGGGAGCCGCTAAACGAGCGGGCGAAGTGGGCATCCGCAAGGTGCTGGGGTCGGTACAAAGTGCGCTGGTTGGGCAGTTTTTGATGGAGTCGCTGCTGCTGACGGCCATTGCCCTGTTGCTGGCCGTTGGGCTGGTGTGGCTGTTCCTGCCCGCTTTTAACGCATTGACGGGTAAAATTTTGACATTCAACACCTTAAATATACCCATTCTGGTACCGGGCTTGGTCCTGTTTGGGCTGGTGGTGGGCGTTCTGGCGGGTAGCTATCCGGCCTTTTTTCTGGCCTCGGTCAACCCAATCGCCGTGCTGAAGGGCGGGGCGGGGCGGCTCGCCATGGGGCGGCAACGGGTGTCCTTGCGCAGTACCCTAGTGGTGGTGCAGTTTGGCCTGTCGTTTGTCCTCATCATTGGCACGGCGGTGGTCTGGCAGCAGCTAAGCTTTATCCGCCACGCCAAACTCGGGTATGACAAAGAGCGGGTGCTGGTCATTCGCGAAACGGGGCGGCTGGGTAAGAACGAAGCGGTATTCCGGGAGCAACTCCTTCGGGATACGCGCGTAGTTGACGCGAGTATTTCGGGCTACCTCCCGGCGGGTCCGTCGTACAACAATAACTTTCTGGTCTATGGCGACAATCGGGAGGGGCAGTATGTGAAAGGGATTCGGTACGACGTTGACGAGCGGTATATTCCTACGCTGGGCATGACCCTGGCCGCCGGACGGAATTTCTCGCCCCGGTTCGGCACAGATTCGTCAGGTATTATTCTCAACGAAACGGCAGCCACCCAACTGGGCTGGGGCCATGATGCCATTGGCCATACCATTACCAGGCCCGACAATGACGGTACCAGGCGCACGTACCGGGTCATTGGCGTGGTGCGGGATTTTCATTTCAAATCATTACACGAGCGCATTGCCCCGCTCATGATGACGCTGGGAGATAACAGCGGGACCGTTCTGGCGAAGGTAAAGACCCGTGACGTAGAAGACCTGCTGAAAACGATTGAGAGTCAATGGACTGCTTTTGCCGTGGATGCGCCGATTGCGTACTCGTTTCTGAGCGATGATTTCAACGCCATCTACCGGGCCGAACAGCAAACGGGCTGGGTATTGGGTCTGTTTTCCGGCTTGACCATCTTCGTTAGCTGTCTGGGCCTGTTTGGTCTGGCCACCTTCACCGCCGGACAGCGCACCAAAGAGATCGGCGTTCGCAAGGTCCTGGGTGCAAGCGTGGGCAGTATCGTCGCGCTGCTCTCCAAAGACTTCCTGAAACTGGTTCTGATTGCTATTGTCATCGCGTCACCCATAGCCTGGTATGCCATGCACCGCTGGTTGCAGGACTATGCCTACAGGATTACAATTGCCTGGTGGGTGTTTGCGCTGGCGGGTTTGCTGGCGGTGGGCATTGCACTGCTAACGGTGAGTTTCCAGAGCGTTAAAGCTGCCCTGATGAACCCGGTCAAGTCACTCCGTTCCGAATAGCGCGGGGCATCAACTCCCGGCGCTCCAGCCCTACCTCATAAACCGCTTACAGCTATGCTCACCAATTACCTTAAAATCGCCTGGCGGAATCTGGTTCGCAACAAGACCTTTTCGGCCATTAACATTCTGGGACTGGCCGCTGGGCTTTCATGCTGTATGCTCATTGGCCTGTACGTTCACGACGAGTTCAGCTACGACACCTACCACAAAGACGGGGCGCAGCTTTACCAGATTGGCACCGTCTTTATTAACCCGGATGGCGAGAACAAAACCGCTGGCACACCGTATCCCATTGCCGATGCGCTAAAACAGGAGTACCCCGAAATCAGCCACGTAACGCGCCTGGCCGGGCTTTTTGTGGATGACAAAACGTTGCTGCGGTACGACCCGGCTCCGGGCAGAAGCACCATTTTCTACGAAACGAATGGCTACCTGGCCGACCCGACGTTCTTCTCATTGTTCAGCTATGACTTCATTGAAGGCAATAAAGACCTGGCCCTGAAAGATCCCAATTCCATTGTGCTGTCGGAAGACGTGGCCCGTAAACTATTTGGCAGCCAACCGGCTCTCAACCAGGTCATCCACGTAGAGAGTAACACCAATGGCGATGGCAACTACACCGTTACGGGTGTGTTTCGGCCCGGCCTAGTTCCCTCCCACATTGACGCGCGGTTTTTCATCTCATTTGCCGGTGGGGGCCTGGCGCAGTACGTTAAAAGTCAGACGGGTATGGCGGGAAACAACCTGTTTTTCACCTATCTGAAACTGGCCCCCGGCACCGATGCCAAAAAGCTGGAAGCCAAACTACCCGCCTTTGTCGAAAAATACATGCGCAAAGACCTGCAGGCGGCTTCGTTCGACAAACGACAGTTTCTGACCCCCGTCAGCGATATTCATCTGCGCACCGACCTGACCAATAATGTTACGCCCAATGGCAGCCTGACGTACCTGTATTTGCTGATGTCTGTTGCCTTGTTTACACTGCTCATTGCCTGCATTAACTTTATGAACCTGAGCACGGCGCGGTCGGCCAGACGGTCGGGCGAGGTAGGGATGCGGAAGGTGCTGGGCGGACGGCAGTGGTCGTTAATTGGGCAGTTTCTGGGCGAATCAGTCTTGTTCAGCCTGCTGGCGTTTGCGCTGGCCGTTGGCCTTACGCTCCTGCTGATTCCGCCGTTCGAGCGGGTAACGGGTAAAGTTTTGTTCCTGTCGCTGGCTCAGAACGGCTCTATGCTGGGCGGCTTCTTTCTGCTAAGCATTATAGCCGGGCTGCTGGCGGGGAGTTATCCAGCGTTTTACCTGTCGTCATTCCGGCCCCTTGTGGCCCTGAAAGGCGGGGGAGGACACAACCACACGCCCAACGCGCTGGCGGCTATTTCGCTTCGGAAAGGACTGGTTGTGTTTCAGTTTATGCTGTCGGTCATGCTCATTGTTGCGGTTGTGGTCATTAGCCAGCAGATGAACTTTCTACGATCTGCCGATCTGGGGTTTGCCAAAGACCAGCAACTCGTTATTCCGCTACGGAGCACAGCGGCCAAAGCAACGTATCCGGCTCTGAAAGACGCGCTGATGCACTCAGTGCATGTGCAGTCAGTGGGGGCAGCCGCTTATTATCCCGGAATTTTTAACCCCGAAGACGGGCATTATTACGGCGAAGGGCAAACGGCAGCCCAGGCTCAGCGAACACGAACAAATCGGATCGATTCGGAGTACCTCCAGACAATGGCGATCAGGCCGGTGGCAGGGCGGCTGTTTTCGAGGGCCTTCCCGGCCGATACCAACCAGCGAATTATTTTGAACGAGCAGGCTGTAAAAGCAATGGGATACCCGTCGGCCCAGGCCGCTATTGGAAAGAAAACGTACACCCAGCGGGGGGATGACCGGGATGCGTTCACGATTGTTGGCGTAGTACAGGACTTCCACTTCGAGGACCTGCACGTAGCCATCACGCCGTACGCGTTTACACTGAACAAACGCCTTGATTATAACTACGCGGTGGCCCACGTTAAAGCAGGTGCGCTACAGCCGACCCTGCAGGCCATTGAAACCCTGTGGCAGACATTGAATCCGGGCGAACCGTTCGAGTACAGTTTTCTGGACGAGGATTTCCAAAAGAACTATGCCGCCGAGAGCCGTATCTCGTCCGTTGTCAGCTATTTCACAATCATCGCTATCCTGATTTCCTGTCTGGGTCTGTTCGGTCTGGCCACCTTCACCGCCGAGCAGCGCACCAAAGAAATCGGCGTTCGCAAGGTGCTGGGTGCAAGCGTGGGCAGTATCGTCGCGCTGCTCTCCAAAGACTTCCTGAAACTGGTGTTGATTGCCATTGTCATTGCCTCGCCCCTGGCCTGGTATACCATGAATACGTGGTTGCAGGATTTCGCCTACCGAATCGACATCCAGTGGTGGTACATTGCCCTGGCGGGTTTACTGGCGGTGGGCATTGCGCTCGTCACGGTGAGTTTTCAAAGTGTCAAAGCCGCCCTGATGAACCCGGTCAAGTCGCTCCGTTCCGAATAACATAAAAACTTATGAAAGGCCTGCTTACTTCCTTCCTGTTCTGCATCGGCGCGTGCGCCATGGCACAACAGTCCCAAACCGAAACGATTAGCTCCAGCGTCAATGACGATGGGAAAACGTATTCGATCAAAATTGATGGCGATATGAATGGACGGACTGTGCATTACGACCGGACGTTTCCCGTAAAAGGCCTGTCATCGGCTCAGAAAGATGCGCTGAAAGAACGAATCATGGATTCGCTCCGCACGGGCCGGATTACCCCCGTTCAGTCCCGCCCAACTAAAGACCCCAACGCCACGGTGTTTGTCTGCGAAAGCTGCGCAGGCCGGATGAAAATTCAGGTCTTCGGCGATGGCGTGTCAATTATCCGGGAAGAGTACCCAAAGCTGGGCGAAGCGTCGATGTTTCCCCTCACCATGACGCTCAAGCCGGGCGAGTATCGGCTGATGTACTGGCAAAACAAGGTGATGCAGATTCAGGACACGTTCACCGTAAAAGCGGGCGAACCCGGCGAGGTACGCATCAAATAAATTTGTTCAGCGAATCAACTCTGTTATGTTCCGCAATTATCTCAAAATCGCGCTGCGTACGCTCTGGAAAAACCGAACCCACACGGCCATCAACGTCATTGGCCTGAGCGTGGCTTTTGGCACCTGCGTGCTGCTGTTTTTAACCGCTACGTTTGAACTCAGCTACGACCGGTTCCACACGGACCGCGACCGCATTTTCCGGCTCAACTTCCTGGCGGCCAACCGCGACGGTACGCCTGACCGCAGCAGCACCATGCCGTTTCCCATCATGCCCGCGTTAAAGGCCGAGTTTCCCGAGATTGAAGGGGTGTCGCGCCTGTTTCAGAACGGCATGAGTGTTCAGCACAACGGGCAAACGTTTGGCAAAGACATTCGGCTGGTCGATGCCGATTTCCTGCACATGTTCACGTTTCCGATGCGGGAGGGAAAGGCGAAAACGGCCCTCAATGGTCTGAATGACATTGTTATCAGCGAAAACATGGCGAAGGCCGTTTTCGGAAACGAAGACCCGGTGGGCAAACCGCTGCAACTGCGCCTGAACGATACCTGGCAGGCCTTTGCCATCACGGGCGTCATTGCCGATTTTCCCGACAACTCAACGCTCACTTACGACGCGCTCATCCGCAGCGAAAACGCGGGAGACTATCAGGAAAGCAAGACCCAATGGGATCACGGCAGCCACGATGTGTACGTGAAGCTGAAGCCCGGCACCGATCCGCAAACCCTGCAACGGCGCACGCAGGCATTCATGAATAAATACTTCGCCAAAGACATCAGCGAACAGCAACAGCAGGGCTATCCAAAAAATGCCCTCGGCTACCAGAAAAGCCTGTTGCTACAGCCCCTGACGGACGTGCATTTCGACACTGAAACCGTTGGCGGGCAGGGCATCAGCCGGTCTTACGTCTATACACTGCTGCTGGTGGGATTTTTTATCCTCGCCATTGCGGGCATCAACTTCATTAACCTCACCATTGCGCAATCGCTGTCGCGGTCGCGGGAGGTGGGCGTCCGGAAGTCGCTGGGCGCGCAGCGGGGGCAATTGTTTGGCCAGATCTGGGGCGAAACAGGGCTGCTGTGTGGGGTGGCCCTGCTGATTGGTCTGGGCCTAGCCTATCTGACACTGCCTGCGTTCAACAAACTATTCAGGAGTCACCTGACCCTCGGCGATTTTCTCCAGCCGGGTCCGCTGCTGGTAACGGGCATCGGTTTTCTGGTCATTACGCTGGTGGCGGGCGGGTATCCGTCGTGGTTCATCACGCGCTTCAACGCGGTAGATGTTTTGCGCGGTACCGTCAAGCTGAGCCGACCGGGGCTGCTGCGTAACTCACTTATTATCTCGCAGTTTGCCATTGCCTGCCTGCTCATTATCTGCACCCTCATTGTGCGGCAGCAAATTACGTACCTGCAACAGAGGCCGATGGGTATGGACAAAGAACAGGTCATCAGCGTTCCGGTGGGCAGCGAACTGAACGGCAGCGACGCGCTGAAAACTATGCGCGACCGGCTGGCCAATCAGCCCAATATCGTGGCCGTGTCGGGTACAGGCGTCAACATCGGCGCGGGGCTGGATGGTAGTTCGAGCCGGAGTATGAGTGGGTTTTTGTATGGCAAACGCGATGTCACGACCGACTGGCTGCGGGTGGATACCGATTACCTGAAAACGATGGGTATCAAACTACTTCAGGGCCGCGATTTCAGTTCGGAATTTGGTAGTGATTCCAGTTCATCGGTGCTGATTACGCAGAGCATGGCAAAGGCGCTGGGCGAGAAAAATCCGGTGGGCAAGTTCATCAAGCCCGACGATAAGTCCTTTCAGATTGTGGGCGTTGTATCTGACTTCAACCTGTATTCACTGCATCAGGAAGCCAAACCCATCACCCTGCAAATGCAGCCAGACAAGTCTATCAACTACATACTGGTCCGGGCCAACCCGCAAAACCTGACCGGCGCTATGGCAACCATCAAAGCGGCCTGGAAAGAGATAGCCCCCAAGCAGGAATTCCGGGGGTCGTTCCTGGACGAAAACACCGACCGCTGGTACCGCAAAGAACAGCGGTTAGCCACCATTTTCTCGTCGGCGGCTGGTATCGCCATTCTGTTGTCCTGCCTTGGTCTGTTCGCCATCGCCCTCCTGTCAATCCAGCAGCGCACCAAAGAAATCGGGGTTCGTAAAGTATTGGGCGCATCGGTTGCCAGCATCGTTACGCTGCTGTCCAAAGATTTCCTGAAGCTGGTGTTAATCGCTATCGTCATTGCCACACCCCTTGCGTGGTGGGCCATGACTAACTGGCTGGCCGACTTCGCCTACCGCATCGACATCGCCTGGTGGGTGTTTGCGCTGGCGGGTTTGCTGGCGGTGGGTATTGCGCTGATTACCGTCTCGTTCCAGAGTATCCGGGCCGCCCTGATGAACCCGGTGAAATCATTACGTTCTGACTAAAGATGAGGACACTACACACATGGCTGGTCGTGGCTTTTCTGGCAGGCAGCCTACTCCCCTTGCGGGCGCAACAGACCGCCGAATCAACTACGCCATTACCGTCTGTCGTACTCCCGCCCGACCTAAACCGCGTGTTGCGGGAGTACGAACGGGCGTGGCAAGCCCGGGATACGGAGGCTCTGGTGTCGCTGTTTGTGGCCGATGGGTTTGTGATGCAACCGCAGCGGCCACCCGTGCGGGGTCAGGCCGGGTTGCGTCAGGCATACAAGGAACCGGGCGGCCCATTGCGTTTACGGGCACTGGCTTTCGCCCAGAGTGGCTCGGTCGGCTACATCATCGGGGCCTACCGCTATCAGGACGTAGGCGACGATGTCGGCAAGTTTATCCTGGCACTACGCCGGGACGACGGCAAACACTGGCTCATTGCCGCCGACATGGATAATTCAATAAAGTAGGGCTTTCGAGACCTAAACTGGGATAGGGTGAGATTTTCGGGGTACTACCCTGATTTCATTATTTTCGGCTCTCATTCCAACCCAAATCCTTCGTGCTGCTGGCGGTAGGCGGTGGGCGTTACGCCTTCCAGCATTTTGAACAGACGGGAGAAATAGTGCAGGTTATTGAAACCAGCCTGATAGCACACGTCGCTCACTGTAACGGCCGGATTAACCAGTAGCCGTTTCGCCAGGCTAATCCGTTCGCGGATGACAAACTCCATGGGCGACAGGCCAAAGGTTTCTTTGAATGCGCGAAAAAAGCCGGATTTGCTCATGCATGCCTTCTGGCAAAGCGTGTCGATGCCAATCTTTCCGGTCAGATGTTCCCGGATGTACTCAACCACCGTGGCAAACCGGTTATCTACGGGCAGGCCCTCTTCCGCTAAGGCCATATTCTGGGTCTGAATCACCCGGATCAGCAATGATTTGAGGGTCAGGTCGGCGAGGGCGTCTTTGGCCAGATCGTCTTCCATGCTGATGCTGATCAGCTTGTTCATGACGTTGGCCAGCTCGCGGTTGTTGTAAAAATGGTACTGGTTGAAATTCAGCTTCCACTCGTTCGAGCCCTCCACCTGACGGGGGTACGTCTCATTCAGAAAATCCAGCATGCTGGTCACAACCGGCCAGTTCAGGGCGATGGTAGCGCACTGCACCGGGTGCCGTTCGTCGGCCTCCGGGAAGTCTACTTTCATGGAAATACCTTCGGGCAGGATGACCGTTTCGCCGGGCAGAAAGTCGAACCCCGGATTCTCGGACAGGTGCATCACTTTCCGGCCGCGCAGCATACTGGTCACAACCAGCCCATCGTACGATAACACCACGTTGGAACACTGCCGGTAGGTCTCGAAGATATTTAACTCGCAGTGGTTCAGGGTAAACACCCGCCGATGCTCGACCAGCGAGTCCAGTTCCCGCGTGTCAGACAAGTTGATACCCTGTAGGGGATAGCCGTTTTTCATGGTTATGGGAGTTCTCTCTTTAAAACGCAATCTGACCGTAACGTTTACCGTATTATTCGTCAAAGTTGGACAATCGTAATATCTGTTTGTATTATCGTGCAAATAAGCTCGTCCCGAATCTCTTAGTTTTGCCCATAGACCCAATGTAAAGGTCTGGATTTAACAAATACCTTATTTCAAAACACATGAGCATTACACTAGAACAAGCCGAGAAGGCCGTACAGGCGGCCAAAGCGAAAGCATCTGACATTGATACCCTGATGAACATCGCCATTGTTGATGCCGGGGCCAATCTGGTAGCCTTTGCCCGGATGGACGGTGCCTGGCTGGGCTCGCTCGACATTGCCCAGAAAAAAGCCCGCACGGCCCGCTACTTTGACATGCCAACGGGCGAAATCGGCAAACTGGCGCAGCCCGGCGGACCGCTGTACAACATCGAACATTCTAACGGCGGGCTAATTTCCTTTCCGGGTGGCCTGACCATCAAAAATGCGTCGGGCGAGGTGATCGGTGCCATTGGCGTATCGGGTAGTTCCGTCGAAAATGACCATACCGTTGCGCAGGCCGGTGTGGATGCCCTGAGCTAATCCATTGTACTAAATCCGTGCGTTGCTCCGTCAGTACGTAGCTGGGCAGCGCACGGCATCACCTTTCTAAACCCCTGAAATTATGTGTCACAATCATGGCGTTGCCTACGTTAGCCCCGGCGTAGTTGAAGTACAGGAAATCGAGTATCCCAAGCTGGCCCTTGGTGATCGCAAATGCGAGCACGGCGTTATTCTGCAAATCGTGTCGACCAATATCTGCGGTAGTGATCAGCACATGGTTCGGGGACGTACCACGGCACCCGCCGGGCTGGTGCTGGGTCACGAAATAACCGGTCTGGTCATTGAGGCCGGTCGCGATGTTGAGTTCATTAAGGAGGGCGATTTGGTTTCGGTACCCTTCAATATTGCCTGCGGCCGGTGCCGGAACTGCAAAGTTGGCCAGACGGGTATCTGCCTGAACGTCAATCCGGCCCGGCCCGGTGCTGCCTATGGCTACGTCGATATGGGCGGCTGGGTGGGTGGTCAGGCCGAGTACGTGATGGTGCCCTACGCTGATTTTAACCTGCTCAAGTTCCCGGACAAAGATCAGGCGATGGCCAAAATCCGGGATCTGACGCTTACTGTCCGACATTTTCCCAACGGGATACCACGGTGCCGTCACGGCCGGAGTTGGTCCGGGGTCTATTGTGTACGTAGCCGGTGCCGGTCCTGTTGGACTGGCCTGCGCGGCTTCCTGTCATTTGCTGGGTGCCGCCGTCGTTATCGTGGGCGACATGATTCCCGAACGACTCGAACAGGCCAAAAGCTTCGGTTGCGAGGTAGTTGACCTGCGAAAAGAGATGCCGCTACCCGATCAGATCGCCGAGATTATCGGCGTGCCGGAAGTAGACTGCGCGGTGGACTGCGTGGGTTTTGAAGCACGCGGTCACGGGGCCGATGCGGGCAGTGAACAACCGGCTACGGTGCTGAACGCGGCCATGACCGTAACGCGGGCGGGTGGTGCCATTGGTATTCCCGGCCTGTACGTAACCGGCGATCCGGGTGCGTCTACGGAAGCCGCCAAGGAAGGAAACCTGTCCATTCGTATCGGTTTAGGCTGGGCAAAATCGCACTCGTTCTACACGGGTCAGTGCCCGGTCATGAAGTACCACCGCCCGCTGATGAATGCCATTCTGTACGACAAGATACAGATTGCCAAAGCCGTAAACGTAGAAGTCATCAGCCTGGACAAAGCCCCGAAAGGCTACGCCGATTTTGACAAAGGAGCCGCCAAGAAATTCGTCATCGACCCGCATGGATTGATTATGAATTAACGACCCAATCAAGTTCGGGCTTTATAGATCGGTGCAGAGAGGCTATGCGTCTGTGTACCGATTTTTTGTCTTACCCGTCCCCCAAATCACCCTTCCTTTCCGCACTACCTTTGCGGTATGGATTACTTTAAGAAGCTGCTCGACCGGCTGAAGCTGGAACGGGACGAAGACCGCATCCAGTACCAGACCCTTACCCAGTCGACCAGTATTGCCGAACGCCGGGCCAACGGCCTGACCTGGTATCCCATCGCCATCCGGGGTTCCGAAATGAGCCGGGGCGATTACGTTACCGTCGAAGTAGAGCGGACCACCCACCAGGACATTGCGCATCAGCTGCGGGCCGGTATGCCCGCCCTGCTGTTCAGCAACCACGACCCCAAAACCGACCGGGTTGAAGGCACCATCTCGTACCAGAGCGGCAACCGGCTCAAAATAACCCTGCTGACGGACGAACTCCCCGACTGGTCGCGGGATGGGAAGCTGGGCGTCGAAATGCTCTTCGACGACAAGAGTTACGACGAGATGCAGGACGCGGTCAAGCTGGCCAACACCCTCGCCGAGGGCGGCAAAAACCGGCTTGTCAACATCCTGACGGGTGTAGCGCCCCCCACCTTTCATACCGGACTCCCGCCCGTTACCATTCCCCGGCTCAACGAAAGTCAGAACCGGGCGGTCAATAAAATTCTGGCCGCCAATGAACTGGCCATCGTCCACGGCCCACCGGGAACCGGCAAAACCACTACGCTGGTGCAGGCCATCAACGCCCTGATCCAGCAGGACCACAAACAGATTCTGGTGGTAGCGCCCAGCAACACCGCCGTCGATTTGCTGAGCGAGAAACTCCACGAAGAAGGGCTGAACGTGTTGCGGGTGGGCAACCCCAGCCGGGTATCCGAACGGCTCATGGCCCTCACGCTCGACCATAAAATGAGCGAGCACCCGCTGATGCGGGATGCGAAAAAGCTGAAGAAACAGGCCAACGAGTTCAAGAACATGGCGCACAAATACAAGCGTCAGTTTGGCAAAGCCGAGCGCGACCAGCGCAAAGCCCTGTTCGACGAAGCGCACCGGATTATGAAGGATGTCGGCAACACGGAGCAGTACATCATTGACGACCTGATTGGCAAGGCGCAGGTGATTACGGCTACGCTGGTGGGGTCAAATCAGTACATGGTCCGCAACCTCACGTTTCAGACCGTGGTGATTGACGAAGCCGGGCAGGCCCTCGAACCCGCCTGCTGGATTCCCATCCTGAAAGCGCAGAAAGTGGTGCTGGCCGGTGACCCGTTTCAGTTGTCGCCCACGATCAAATCAATGGAAGCCGCCCGGCAGGGGTTGAACGTTACCCTGCTCGAAACGTGCATCACCCGGCACCCCGAAGCTGTGAATCTGTTGGATGAGCAGTACCGGATGCACACGCACATCATGGCCTATTCGTCGCGGGTGTTTTACGGCAATCTGCTGCGGGCGCACGCATCCGTTGCGAGCCACGCCCTGTTTCCCGGCGACAGTGCCCTGCTGTTCATCGACACGGCGGGGTGTGGATTCGAGGAAAAGCTGGAAGGTACCAGTTCCACCAACCCCGAAGAAGCGGCCCTGCTGGTAAAGCACCTGACGCAACTGGTGACCGAACTAAGCCAGACCTACACGCCCGCTACCTTTCCCAGCATCGCCGTTATTTCGCCCTATAAACAGCAACTGGCAGTCCTGAACGAGCAGCTCAGCCACGCCCCCGACCTACAGCCGTACCGGGCCAGTATTTCGGTGAATACCATCGACAGTTTTCAGGGGCAGGAGCGCGACGTCGTGTACATCTCCATGACCCGCAGCAACGACAAACAGGAAATTGGGTTTCTGTCCGAGATTCGGCGGATGAACGTCGCCATGACCCGCGCCCGCAAAAAACTAATCGTCATCGGCGACAGCGCCACCCTGTCGAGCCTGCCTTTTTACACCGATTTCATCACCTATGCCGAAGGGCTAAATGCCTACCAGAGCGCCTGGGAATGGGCATGATCCGGGCCTGTAGGAAAGGAACAGCTTTGTTAGAACGTCAGTTATCCTTCTATTGTCCAAAAGCACATTGATACCTCTATTACCATGAACGCAGTAGGATTCAACACCTCGTTACCCATTACCGACTCCAACAGTTTTCTGGATGTCGATATCGAAAAGCCGACGCCTGCCGGGCATGAGTTACTGGTGAACATACAAGCCATTTCGGTTAATCCGGTCGACTATAAAATCCGGCAGAACTCGGCTAAAGATACCGTACTCGACGCTCCCAAAATCATTGGCTGGGATGCCGTTGGGATGGTAGAAAGCGTGGGCGACAAGGTGACACTCTTCAAAGCGGGCGATGCCGTTTACTACGCCGGCGACATTACCAAATCGGGTAGCTACGCCGAACACCAGGTCATCGACGAACGGCTGGTCGGCAGGAAACCGGCAAACCTCTCCATAGAGGAGGCCGCGGGCGTTCCGCTGGTTGCCCTGACAGCCTGGGAGGTTCTCTTCGACCGGATGCGGTTGAGTGCGGAACGGGACGCGGGCAAAACGATTTTGATAATCGGCGGGGCCGGTGGGGTGGGGTCCATCGCCATTCAGCTGGCCAAAAAAGTGCTGGGTCTGCGGGTTATTGCCACGGCATCTCGCCCCGAAACGACGGACTGGTGCAAGCAAATGGGTGCCGACATCGTGGTGAATCACAAGGATTTAGTGGGTGACGTTAGAAAGCAGGGCGTCCAGCACGTCGATTTCATCGTAGATTTTGTGAACACCAACGGCTATTGGGATAGCATGGCCGAACTGATTAAACCGCAGGGGCATATTGCCTCCATCACGGGTAGTGCTGAGCCGGTGGTGCTGAATAAGCTGAAGAGCAAAAGCGTGTCGTTTTCCTGGGAGCTGATGTTCACCCGGTCGACCTTCCAGACTGATGATATGATTGAGCAGCACCGAATTTTGAACCGGGTAGCGGCTTTGTACGAATCGGGTACACTGGTGCCAATCGTCAATCAGGTACTGCACGGGCTATCGGCTGAGACGATTAAGCAAGCACACACACAGCTGGAATCTGGCACCACCATTGGTAAACTGGTCGTGGTAGTCTGACACTAAATTGGCCGGCCAGTTCTTGGCGCACCCCTCGCCAACATCATGTACTGATACTTAAAATGCTTTTTGAAACGTTCATTGCCTGCCATCGTCATTGCCAGGCCCGTTGGCAATAGAAAGCAGAAAGGAGCTTTTTTGGCTCACTACAAAGGTTTTACAATTCCTTTACAATGTTTTACCGGGCTTTTTCGATTCCTGACAGCAGTGGCTCTAGTTTTGGTCCGTTCCTTAAAAAAAACAGAAACCATGAACGCCAAACCATTCATTCCCGTCGTGCTGCTGCTGGGCGTAGCGGCCACATTTGCCCAACGCGCTCCGTTAAACGTATCAATGCAAACAGGTCAAACGCAGCCCGCCACTTCCTGCCATAATCCGTTGGGTGACCACAAACCGATTAATGACGCCACGTTCTCGGTGGCTAGTCGGGGCCTGGTGACCATTGTACCGCGTAAATCAGAAACGGGATGCGCCGGGCCAATTCCGTTCCTGATTTATCTGCGCCGGGACGGTCAGGTTATCCAGCAGGGCCTCTCTGACACCACCCGGTCGGTGACGAGCATTGAGGTAGCTTCTGTGCTGGCCATCGCTGAAGTGGGCGATGAGCTGGTGATTGAACCTACGCAGGCAGGCTATGCCTCTGCCAAACGGACAATCAAAATCAAACCCGCGTTTAATTCTGATTTATTCTCATTTTTGAGACCCCGGAGAGACGGGTGTTAATAAACCGGCGCAGCCCGTACGCATGAAAAAGATAGTCCTCGTTCTGTCGCTGTTGGTGGCCGGTCTGCTGTTTGTGCAGTTTGCCTGGCCACCAGCCGCTGCGGACCGGACTGGCCGGACTGATTTTACGCAGCAGGCGAATCTGGCCCTTCGGCGCACCGCCCACCATCTCCTGCGCGAAGCCGGCGACACTACCTCCCGGATTCCGGCGGTGCAGCCGATTGATGCCACTACATTCCAGATTCAGCTGGACCACGCCCTCAACTATAAAAAGCTACCGGCCCTGTTGCAGCAATCATTGGCCCTATACGCCCTTGACGAGCCGTATGACGTAGCGGTTCTCGACTGCACAGCGGGTGTGTTACAGCTGGGCTACACCGTGACGGACCTGACCCAACAAAACGATGTACCCTGCGTAGGTCGCAACCAGCAAGCCGGGTGCTACACCATCCGGGTTTCGTTTACCGGACACAAGCCGCAACGCCAGCCAACCGTGCCCTGGGGCGTATGGATAGCCGGTTTTGTGATAGTCGGTAGTGGGTACCTGATCTGGCAGAAAAGCAGCCGAACAACCCGCCCAGTGCTACCAGCGGAATCGGTACCGGCAGCGTCCACCCCCGCTATTCAGATAGGCACCCTGACGTTCGATCCGCTTAATCAAACGGTTGACGTTGCTGGCCAGCCGCATCCCCTCACCTACCGGGAGGCCAAGCTCCTTCACCTGTTTCTTCGCCATCCGAATCAACTGCTCTCCCGCGATTTCATCCTTAAATCGGTCTGGGAAGACGAAGGCATTACTGTAGGCCGTAGCGTCGATGTATTCGTATCCAGACTCCGCAAACACCTACAACCCGACTCCACCCTGCATCTTGTGGCCGTACATGGGGTGGGCTACCGGCTGGAGGTGCGCAGCTGATGAAGCGGCTATAATCTAAGCAGGTTACCAGCTTCGACCAAATTGTCCGTATCTGTATTGATAGGCATCTCGATAATGGCTCGGCTGAGTCGTATCCCGAAGCTCCCTTACCCATAACTAAGGTGTTTCGAACGGGACTATCCACAGGTTGAGCAGGCAACTTTTCTGCGCCTGTTTCGCGAGTTAACCGTTAGCCTCACTCAATCCGGGAATAAACCAGCAAATCCGGGCCTGTTTAGGTCAATGGCCACCGTTCGTGAACCCGGCGCCGATTATGACCAAACAGACTGGGTTACACTGAGCAGTCGTTGTCGGCTATTGAGGGCGCACCGGCTGGCAATTCCTTATTCGCGTGAGCAGGAACTTGCCAGCCGGTTGTTCCGCTATACAGCCTTAGAGGCTGGGCGGGCGTGTTCGGCCTTGAGTACCACTACGTCGCGAACGGTGCCGCCGGCGTTGATTTTCTCCACCATCTTGTCGAGCAATGGTGTGGCCCAGTTGGGAATATACTTGTCCGTGGTTTCGACGAATACCCGCGGAAAATCGTAGAGTGACCGGCCCAGACCAAACTGCACGGCGCAGCGTTTCATGGCGTCGCTGATGCCGCCCTTTACGGGTTCGATGTCGGTGCGGCTGGCGCCGTCCGTTTTTTTAACGACGTTGCCGCCCGTCATAGAAACGGTGATGGTGCACAGAAACCCACCCTCAATTTCCTTGATCTCGTTTTGCCAGTTGGCCCAGCCAAACTGCTCGTCGAAGCGCTGCATAACGCAGCGGTTGGTGATGTAGGGCACCACAATGAGTTTCTGACCGTCTTTGGTCTGACTTTGCACGCGCCATTCAATCTCATGGGTGGTGAGCGGAGCGGTTAATACGTTTATGTCCATCTGGTTGTTTTGGGAGCTGTTTTACTCCACTAATTTAAGCAATTCGTTCAGCTTTAGCAACGCTTCAATAGGCGTCAGTCGGTTGACATCAATGGCCCGGAGTTTCTCTTTGATAGTCTCAGATTTGGGGCGCTTCTACTCGTAGATTTTACTTCGATGTCCAATAGCAACTACCTCAACGATCAGCACATCATCGGCGATGTCATAGATAACGCGATAGTTTCCTCTGCGAATCCGATAACCGGGTCGTCCTTTCAATTTCTTACAACCGTCGGGACGTGGATCATCGGCTAATTTCTCAACGGCATCAAGCAAGGGATTAGCCACTGCATCGGGCAATTTATCCAATTGCTTCTGTGCAGTTTTCGTCAAAACGACTGTGTACTCAGCCATTGGCCTGCTGTCGCTTCTTGCGGTAATCGGCCACTGAAATAGTAGGCTCATTCCGAGTCTTTACCTCGTCATACTGGCGAATATCATCCAGTTCGTCAAGGTCATCCAGTAGCTGTTGCCATTCCTGAATAGGTACGATCACCGACACGCGGTTGCCGCGTTCATCGGTGATGTAGGTAGGATGCAGGTCTTTGGTCATGACATGATTCGTTCTTTATCTGCTTACTCCACTAATTTAAGCAATTCGTTCAGCTTTAGCAATGCTTCAATGGGCGTCAGCCGGTTGACATCAATGGCCCGGAGCTTCTCTTTGATGGCTTCGGATTTAGGGTCGCCGGCTTCAATGATGCGCAGGGCCAGCTCCTGCCCGGCGGGGGGCGTCTGGCGGATGCTTTCCTGATTGGTTTCGCGGTTGCGGGAGGCCTCCAGCTGGCTCAGAATCTGCCCGGCGCGGGTCACGATCTGCGCGGGCATACCGGCCATCTGCGCTACGTGAATGCCGAAGCTGTGTTCTGATCCGCCGGGCTTCAGGGTACGCAGAAAAATCACTTTGTTGCCCATCTCCTTTACCGACACATTGTAGTTTTTGATGCGCGGATTGTCAGCGGCCAGCTCGTTGAGCTCGTGGTAGTGGGTGGCAAACAGCGTTTTGGGCCGACAGTCGGTTTTGTTGTGCAGGTACTCCGTGATGGCCCAGGCAATGGAGACGCCATCATACGTGCTGGTGCCGCGCCCGATTTCGTCCATCAACACCAGGCTGCGTTCGCTCAGGTTATTGAGGATACTGGCCGTTTCAGTCATCTCGACCATGAACGTACTTTCGCCCCGCGACAGGTTATCGCTGGCTCCCACGCGGGTAAAAATCTTATCGACAATCCCGATCTCAGCCGACGCGGCCGGCACGAAACTACCCGCCTGCGCCATCAGCACGATCAGGGCCGTCTGGCGCAACAGGGCCGATTTACCCGCCATGTTGGGTCCCGTAATGATGATGATCTGCTGGGTTTCATCGTCCAGGTATACATCGTTCGGAATGTAAGGCTCGCCGGGGGGTAGCTGCTGCTCGATCACAGCGTGCCGACCCGCTTTGATGTTCAGCACCCGGCTTTCATTCATCTGGGGCCGCACATATTTGTTTTTGACCGCCACCCGCGCAAACGACGTCAGCACGTCCAGCACCGACAGCACCCGCGCGTTCTGCTGGATGGCCCCTACGTATTCGCCGGCGGCCACAATCAGGTCGGTAAACATCCGGGCTTCGATCTGAAAGATCTGCTCTTCGGCATTCAGAATTTTCTCTTCGTATTCTTTGAGTTCGGGGGTAATGTAGCGTTCGGCGTTGACCAGCGTCTGCTTCCGGATCCAGTCGTCCGGCACGCGGTTCTTGTGCGCGTGCGTCACTTCCAGATAATAGCCGAACACTTTGTTGTACGACACCTTGAGCGACGTAATGCCGGTGCGCTGAATCTCGCGCTCCTGCAGTTTCAGCAGGTAATCTTTACCCGAATAGGCAATGGCCGTCAGCTCGTCCAGCTCGGCGTTGATGCCGGCCTTAATTATGTTGCCCTGATTGGAAAGCACGGGCGGGTCTTCGCGCAGTTCGGCATCGATACGATCAATCAGAAACGCAACGGGGTTGAGCTGGTCGGCGTACTTTTTTATGATACGGCACTCCGGAAGCCGACTCAACCTGACTCAGGGCCGTAATCAGCATTTCCTTGATGGGCAAGACGTGTTGCAGCGACCGTTTGAGTTGCAGCAATTCGCGCGGGTTGATGCGCCGAACGGCTACCTTCGAGACCAGCCGTTCCAGGTCGCCAATCTGCCGGAGGTGATTTACCATCGCGTCGGCCAGGTCAATGCGGTCCCGCTCCGGCGTACCGGTCGCACGGTCGTTGACCATCAGCTCGACCATATTGAGCCGTTCGTCGATCAGGGCTTTTTCTTTGAGCGGCAGGTTGAGCCATTTCCGCAGCAGCCGCGCGCCCATCGACGTTACGGTCTGGTCGAGGATCTGAATCAGCGGCACGCCCCCCTCCTGCTGGGCGTTGGTCAGTTCGAGATTGCGGATGGTAAACCGGTCGAGCCAGACGTAACGGTCTTCTTCGAGCCGGGTAACGCGGGTGATGTGTTGCAGGTCTTTGTGCTCCGTTTCGTTGAGGTAATGCAGAATGGCCCCGGCCGCCACAATGCCGTCGGGCATGGCCTCAATCCCGAAGCCTTTGAGCGACGTAGTCTGGAAATGCTGGATAAGAAAGTTATACCCGAAATCGTAGGTAAAGGCCCAGTCTTCGAGGGTATAGGTATGAAACTTGTCGCCGGAGGCCGTACTGCCGAACAGGCTGCCAAACTCCTGTCGGTTGCGCTTGCAGTACAGCACCTCCGATGGGTTGAAACTCTGCAACAGCTTATCGACGTAGGCTCCGTTGCCCTGCGAGGCCAGAAACTCGCCGGTCGACATATCCAGGAATGACACGCCGAACGTATCATCGGCCTTGCCAAAGTGGATAGCCGCCAGGTAGTTGTTGCGCCGGGTGTCCAGCACATTGTCGTTGAAGGAAACGCCCGGCGTTACAAGCTCGGTTACGCCCCGGCGCACAATGCCCTTGGCCAGGGCCGGGTCCTCAAGCTGATCGCAGATGGCAACGCGTTCGCCCGCCCGGACGAGTTTGGGGAGGTGCGTATCGAGTGAGTGATGGGGGAAACCGGCCAGCTCTTCGTTGGCTCCGCCGTTGTTTCGTTTGGTGAGGGTAATGCCGAGAATCTTACTGGCTTTGATGGCATCTTCGCCGAAGGTCTCGTAGAAATCGCCCACGCGGAAGAGCAGCAGCGCGCCGGGATATTTGGCCTTGATCTGGTTGTACTGGCGGTTGAGGGGTGTTTCGGTCTTCTTCTTAAATGGCTTCTCTGCGGTGGCTGTCTTCACTAGTTGCTGGCGTATTGGCGTAAACAAAAATAGTGATTTTTCGGGGCCGAATCAACGCCTGCCGCATCGCATCGGTACACGGATAACACAGATACGGGCCACTTACCCAGACCCAGCGGGCAAAATCTCGTAGGGTCAGCCTCATCAGCGTGCTATTTCTGGCAACGCCGATACCGTCAAGGCTACCTCGTTCATGCAGCGAAAATGACCCAGCGGGCAACGGTTGGCCCCGATTTTGGAGCAGGGACGGCAGGACAAATTGGCTTTTTCGAGTGAGGTAAACTCCGTCTGGTAGGGATACATGCCGAAGCGGGGGGTAGTGTTGCCCCAGATCACGTAAATCCGCTTTTGGAGTGCGGCCGCTACGTGCATCAGGCCGGTATCGTGACTAACTACAACCTGCGCCCGCTGCACCAGCGACGCCGACTGGTTCAGGCGGTACAGACCGCAGGCGTTGTAAATCCGGTCCGGTCCCAGCGCCTGCGCAACCTGCTCCCCCGTTTCGCGGTCGGTTGTGTCGCCAAGGAGAACGACGGGCTGGTCGAGCTGGCGGCAGAGGTCGATGATGCGGTTGGTGGGGAGTCGTTTGGTGGCGTGCTGCCCACCGATGGCATAAGCCACGTAGCCGGTCTGGTGCGCTGGCGGCAACTCGTGCGCGGCAACCCGGTCGGCGGGGGGGATGAAATGGTCCAGGCCCTGGCCGTCATTCACCACGCCCAGCGACAGAACTGTATCCATGTAGCGGTCTACGATGTGCCGGTTGGGCAGGTGGTCTATTTTCCAGCGGACGTACAGCCATTTCTGTCCGTTCAGCTTATCGACGGTACGTGCCCGAACGCCCAGCCGGGTTTTGATGATGCGGGTGCGGAGGTTGTTGTGCAGATCGATAATGAGGTCGTAGCGCTCGGCGCGGAGTTGCCGGATTAACCCGTTCAGGCTGCCATCGAGGTAATGCCGTCTGTCGATACAGGGATTCGACTCCACCAGTTCGGCATAGGCCTGCTTGGTGCAGTAGTGGATTTCTACGCCGGGGAGCTGCGCTTTCAGGCAACGTATAACCGGCGTCGTCAGCACGATATCGCCAATGGACGAGAAGCGGAGGATCAGGATTTTCATTGGTGGTAACCCCACTCCAACCCATCCCCGAAGGGCGGGATTGAAGAGCCGGAATAGTTTAGAATTTGGTTCATTTGCAATACATCGGGGCGTCGATGGTGAGAGACCAGGTGGGCTTGTCGATGAGGTAGTCATTCTGGCGCAGGGGCCAGGTAGCTCCACCGTCGGTGCTGGCCCGGAAATCGTAGCGCCGGCCTATTTTTAGCCGGTACGATGCCACGCTGCGTTCCGTTCGGGTGGCGGTGATCAGCTCGCGCCACTGTTCTTTGCCCGTTTCGCTATACTGGGTTCTGATCTGCGCGGGCAGGGCCGACTCATCTAATCGGGTACCTTTGGGACAGGTAAAATCGAAGCTCAGCTTCATGACGGGCGGCACCGGTAGCGCGGCTAGACTGATGGGAACGGGCGTATCGTTGCAGGTCTGCCCCACCGCCGACTCACCTATCAGCCCGCCTTTAGACCCCTTGCCCCACGCATCCGTTTCGTCAAAAACGCGCAGTTTCAACGCCCGGCCTTCGGGCTGGTTATAGATACGAATCAGGGCGTTGTTGTTCACATTGGCGTAGAACGTGCTGACCCGCTGCCCGGTAACGGCGTCGATGAGTTCGCAGCGGTAGTTAACGTCTACGCTGGTGAGTTTGCTGCTCACCCGAAACACCGGCCCAACGTTACACACGCGCTCGGTCCAGGTAGCGACGTAGGCGGCTGTTCGGGAGGCCGTGGCGCGGTATTCGAGTCGGCTGGTTTGAGCATTGCGGACAATTACGCCGGCCGGTTCCTCCTGCCAGCGGTTGAGCCAGGCGTCGTAACTAAAGAGCGGAATTGAATCGCCGGGCTGCACGGCCCGCCCCCGCTGGCCGTTAATCGTAGCCGGGTTGACATCCATTGTCCAGCGGGCGGGCTGCGAGAATCCATAGGCCAGCTGATAATCGTCGTTAAACACCTCGACCGTAACCGATCCGGCCAGCGAAATCACCCGCAACGACCCCGGATCGTCCTGCCCCGGTTTAGCCACCACGTTCGAGAGGACACCCCCACCCGGTATCTGGCTGGTGGTGTTGCCATCGCGGGTATGAGTTTGGATGACCTGCAGGGTCAGGTTACCGCCCACGGGCTGCCCGTCGCGGTCGGTGAGCCGGGTTCCGGCGGGCAGCCCAACTGAGGCCCGGTCGGCACTGGAGGTAGCGCTGGCGGTGGTCAGGCCAAGCGGGGCGGTGAGGGTGCCGGTAGCGTCGGCGCGACCGGTAGTGCGGGCGGGCGTGACCGTTTGCGGGGGCCTGGTGAGGCTAATTTGCCGCACCACCCGCGTAACCCGGCCCGGCCCCGTCAGCACCACGGGCTGCACAACGGTCAGGTACTCATCGGCCTGAATCACCGCGGTGAACCGAAACGGATTTGGCACCGAGGGCGTAACAGCCGGCGACGCGGCCAGCAGCAGCACCCCATCGGGATTGACGCGGTAGCGGTTGGTATTCAGCGTGGTAACGACCCGGCGGGCATCGGGCCCGGCCAGGCGAACCTCACTGACCGGACGCGGATTCCCCGCCGGGTCGTAGAGCCGGATTTCGACCACACCGTTTTCGATGGGGTCTTTCACGCGCAGCTCCACCCCATCGAGCGGATTTTGGCACGTGACCAGCCCGGTGGCCAGCCCTATCCAGACAAAAGACAGACGGTTCATGGGCGGGTGGGTTAGCGGGTCAGTTTATACGACAGGCGAAAATTCAGCGAAGGCAGGTAGCGGTAATGGCGCAGGTTATGCTCCACAACGGACATCTGCTCGGCGAGGGTTGTCGTTTCCAGAAAGCCTTCGTACGTCAGGTCAACGCGGGGGCGGCCGAGGTAAAATACGCCCATCTCGAATCCAGCGCCCCACCGGTTGCGGGGAATGACACGCCCGAAGCCCCAGCCCGCATAGCCTACCACCGGACGCCAGCGAACGGTAAGGGCTACTACGCCCACGTCTTCGGGCGTCAGCTCCAGGCCGCTGAAGGTTAGCTTATCAGTAGCTGAGGCCACTACGCCCAGGTAAGGATGCCAGCTGTACCCCACGCCCCCGGCCAGAAAAAACGACCCGCGCTGGAGCGGGTGCCAGTTTAGCCCGACCTGTGCCAGACCAATCATAAAATCAGGATCAATCAAAAGTTCGGAGCCGGGCTCCGTTTCAATATGCATCCGCTGCTGGTAGGCTATGTACTGCCCCCGCACCACTCCGGACAGCCGGTGCCGCCGGCTGAGTTCGCGGGCGTAAAACACCCCCGGCCCCGTGGTTGTCAGCTGCAGGCCTGCTGACTGGGGTGAGGCCCGGCGGAGTGAGTCGGGCTGGCTTTGCGCGAAACCGCTCAGCAGCAGTAGAGCAGGGAACAGCAGGGCATACCGGAATCCGCAGCAGAGTGACATCGCTTTTAGTTGTCTAATACCTTATACAGTAACAATTATACAACTATAAATCCTCTTAACTTCTATTTATTGAACACTATTGATTTAGTAAGGTTTCACGAAATTTAGATTAATGTCCCTATTCACCTCATCACTTAGCCCGATTTTAGTTTGGTTATCAGCTAGTTAATATGCTAATCACCTTCTTAACAGGTCTATAAATCTCTCTTTTTTCGGGCTTTAGACTTTAGTAGATGGGCATAGGTCACAACTTTATCAAAAAAAACATTACAATTAATTTACGTAAAATCTTTTTCGTAAACATAAGATAACCTATGTTTGTTCTCGGAAATCAGCTGGAAAGGCAATTCAGATCTGGTTATATCGATCTCAATAAACATGAAGAAAATGACGTTTACCCGGTTTCAGCGTAGCTGCCGGGCGGTATTCGCAGCCGTAGTAATCTGCGGTAGTCAGTACCTGACCGCCTGCGTATCCACCAAAGAACTGGCTTATTTTCAGGATGGCGCGGGGCCGGAAACAGCCGCCACTACCGCTGCCCGGTACACGCCTACCATACAGCCCGGCGATTTGCTGGCCGTGCAGGTCAACAGTCTTAACGCAGAAGCCTCGTCGTTCTTTAATCCATACACCGCCATTACCGTGGCCGACCGGGGTGGCCAATCTATGCAGGCAACACCTACTACGCCCCTGCCCGCCCAGAACGGCTACCTGGTTGACAATGATGGTACCATTGAATTACCTATGCTGGGTAAAGTAACCGTAACAGGTCGCACTACCGCCGAAGTGCGCGACAACCTGCGGCAAAAACTCAGTGAGTATCTGAAAGAGCCGACCGTGAACGTGCGTAACCTGAACTTTCGCATCTCGGTCATGGGTGAGGTGAGTCGGCCCTCGCTGTTCACCATCCCGAACGAACGCATTACCCTGCTCGAAGCCCTTAGCCTGGCCGGCGACGTCACCATCTACGGTCGGCGCGAGAACGTACTCGTGATTCGGGAAGAGAACGGGCAGCGCACCTTCGGGCGGATTGACCTGACCAACCGGGACGTATTCCAATCGCCGTATTATTTTCTCCATCCCAACGACGTAGTCTACGTGGAACCGGGCCGGGCCAAAGCGGCTACCGTTGATCGAACCAATCAGTTGTTGCCCGTGGCACTGAGCGCGCTTTCGTTCGTAGCCATTATTTTCTCGCGGTACCGGTAGGCCCCGCCCCTGCGCTTTATCCAACTAATCAAGTCACGCTTTATCTGTTAACCGAGACGACCATGTCGAATCAGAACACGTATGCCTACGCGCCTTATCAGGTGTACGAGGGCGAAAAGATGCCCAGTTTACGGGCGGTGCTGATGCGTTACCTTAAACACTGGCCCTGGTTTCTGGTATCGGTGGGGCTGTTGCTGGGAGCGGGCTACACGTATATGATCTACCAGACGCCCATTTATCAGGTGCAGGCAAGTCTGCTCATTAAAGACGACAAGAAAGGCCTGAGCGAAGAGAATATCCTGAAGGAGATGGATATCTTCGCCCCCAAGAAAGTCATCGAGAACGAAACTGAAATTCTGAAGTCGTTTTCGCTGATGAACAAGGTGGTGGACGAGCTGGGTCTCGACGTGCAGTATTTTCACACCACCCCTACCATCCCCGAAGAACTATACGACCAGTCGCCCATCCGGCTGATTGTGGAAAAAGCCCACCCGGCCCTGTACGACGACGACCTGGAGATGACGGTGGTTAACCCGCACCGGATAAGTCTCAATGGGGTAACCATGCCCGTAAATCAGTCGGTGCAGACCCCCTACGGACGGCTGCGGATCTTTGCCCGCCGGAACCTGCACACCACCGACGAGCCGTTGCTGATTCGGGTGCAGCCCCGCGCCAAAGTGGTGGAAGGGTACCAGAAGAACCTTACCGCCGAACCCAGCAGCAAAGCCTCAACGGTGCTGCAGCTGACCCTCGAAGATGCGGTTCCCCGCAAAGGTGAAGCCATCCTGACCAAACTCATCGAAGCCTATAACGAAGATGCCGTTACGGACAAAAATCTGGTAGCCGCCAACACGCTTAATTTCATTGAAGACCGGCTCCGGCTGATTGCGGGCGAACTGACCACCGTAGAGCAGGGCGTTGAATCCTACAAATCATCGCAGGGGATTACCGACCTAAGTTCGCAGGCGCAGGTGTTTCTGGAAACGGTGAAGGAAAACGACGACCGGCTCAACCAGACCCGCATTCAGCTTAACGCCATCCGTGATATTGAACGCTACGTGGAAAGTCAGCGCGACGAGCGCGGAGTGGCCCCATCTACGCTGAGCGTGAGCGACCCGATGCTGATCAGTCTGGTGGGCAAGCTGAACGAGCTGGAACTCCAGCGCGACCAGCTCAGCCGCACCACCACCGCCAGCAACCCCATGCTGCAATCGCTCGACAGCCAGCTCAGGATTGTGCGGAATAGCCTGACCAACAACATTACCAGCATGAAGCAGGCCCTGCAAAGTACCGAGCGCACGCTGGCCAGCACCAACCGCGCCCTGGAGTCGCAGATTCGAAGCATTCCCCGCAAAGAACGGGCGCTGGTGAACATTACCCGGCAGCAATCCATCAAGAACAACCTCTATACGTACCTGCTCGAAAAGCGCGAAGAGACGGCCCTCTCCTACGCATCGACCGTGGCCGACAGCCGCACCATCGACCTGCCCCGCAGCGGCAGCGAGCCGGTGAAGCCCGTGCAGAAGATTATATTTCTGTTGTTTGGCATGCTGGGCCTGGTGCTGCCGGTGGGCGTGCTGGCCGCCCGCGATGCCCTTAACGACCGCATCAGCCGCCGGTCTGACGTAGAAGACGCGTCGCAGGTACCCATTCTGGGCGAGGTAGTAGCCAGCCGTAACAACGACCCGCTCGTGATGGTGTCGGGCAAGCGCTCGGTCATTGCCGAGCAGATTCGCGCCCTGCGTACCAACCTTCAGTTTCTGCGCAGCAACCCTACCGACAGCCAGGTGGTGCTCTTCACCTCCAGCATTAGTGGTGAGGGCAAGTCGTTTCTATCGTTGAACCTGGGGGCCAGTCTTGCGCTGGTCGGTCGCCCCACGGTCATTCTGGAAATGGACCTGCGCAAACCCAAGCTGCATACCGTGCTGAACACGCCCAACCACGCGGGCCTGAGTAACTACCTGATTCAGGAAGCTACCCTCGACGACGTGCTGCAGTCGGTACCGGATTGCCCCAACTACTTTATTATCACCAGCGGACCGCTGCCGCCCAATCCGTCGGAGCTGCTTAGTGGCCCCCGCCTTGCCAGTCTGTTTGCCGAACTCCGCCAGCGGTTCGACTACGTCATTGTCGATTCGCCCCCCATCGGCCTCGTTACGGATGCCCAGCTTATTGCGCCCCACGCCGACACCACCATGTTCATGATCCGCAACGACCACACGCCCAAAACATGCCTGAAGATGATTGATGTGCTGTACAAAGAACACCGCTTTCCCCGCCTTAATGTGGTGCTGAACGCCGTTGGTGAAGGCCAGTCGTACTACTACAATTACGGGTATTACGAAAAAGAAGACCGCAAATCGAGAAAAGCCCTGAACGCATAGGCAACCAGAAAGCAGACCGGTGTGGCTGCTGACCCAATTCCCGAAGACCGCTAACCGTAAATTGTCTATTTCATGCTGAGCTTACCTACTTCTTATGCTGAACCGGTTACCCACCAGGCCGACAGCAGTTTAGAAATTGCCGGGCGGGTTGTCTGGGGCAAGCGGTTACTCGATCTGCTGGTGGCCACGGTGGTTGTGTTGCTGATCATGATCTGGCTGGTACCGCTGCTAAGCCTGCTCATCCGGCTTACCTCGCCCGGCCCGGCTCTGTTCGTGCAACTACGGACCGGTCGCAACGGGCGGCTGTTCCGGTGCCTGAAGTTTCGGACCATGACGTATGATCCAAACGCGCAGTTTAAGCAGGCCACCCAAAACGACTGCCGCGTTACGCGCATCGGGGCGGTACTGCGCAAAACCAACCTCGACGAACTCCCGCAGGTGCTGAACGTGCTGCGGGGCGACATGAGTGTGGTTGGTCCCCGCCCGCACCCTATTGCGCTGGATGCCCAGCACTGGAACACGCTGCCCCATTATCCCAGCCGCTACGCCGTAAAACCCGGCATTACGGGTCTGGCGCAGGTACGCGGCCACCGGGGCGAAACGGCCCGGCTCATCGACATGGCCCACCGCGTCCGACTCGACCGGCTCTACATACAGAAGCAGTCAATATGGCTCGACCTCAAGATTTGCTGGTGGACGGCAGTGGGGATGGTAAAGGGTGATAAAAAAGCGTGCTAAGCAAGTTTTCAGTATGCTACAATTCTTGGCAATCGACGAAATATAATTCATAAATGAATCAATTACAGACTAAGTATGAAGCTGTGTCAAACCGAAAGCTTGCATTGATTCAACTGTTCAGGGGACTTGCGTCTATAGTCGTACTACTGTATCACTCTAGTACGTTATATGCAACTAATCTAAATTATGCTATACTTGATAACACATTCAAGTTTGGCAAAGCTGGGGTTGATTTTTTCTTTGTCCTAAGTGGATTCATTATATACACCGTACATAAAAAAGATGTTGGTATTAAGAGAAATTTTGTTTATTTCATAAGTAAGCGTTTTATACGTATTTATCCATTATATTGGCTACTATTAATACCAAAAATAGCTATAAAATCATATAGTTTATTAGCTATAATGAGCGCCTTAGCACTATTCCCTTACCCTGATCATCCTATATTAAATATAAGTTGGACTTTAAGTTATGAATTATTTTTTTACCTATGTTTTGGTATGTTTATTTTATCAAAGTCTAATATATTAATCTATGGGATGTCAACATATGCAGCAATTATTTTTCTGTATTGGACTGTAAATCTGTTCTTGCAGTTGGATATTGAAATATCATCATCATGGCAATTTTTGACAAACAGTCATCTTCTCGAATTTTTAATGGGTATGTGGGTTGCTCATTTGGCGAATCAACTGGTAGGTATAAATTATCGTCGCTCTCTCTTGCTTGTGGGTATATTTTTATTTATTACGGTATCTGCATTTACGGTATGGCATGTGAATCACATAGCTGCTATAAATGGTGTCACGCTATTAGTGCGAGCCGAAGAGCTGAAAACGTTTACCGAATATTATTCCTACATATTTTTTGGATTACCTTCATGTCTTATCATATTGGGTAGTGCTCATATTGATCGTATCGAAAAATGGCATATATCTAGATCATTCATTTTTCTGGGCGATGCTTCTTATGCTATTTACTTGACACACTCTTCCATAATAAATCTTTTCACTTTATTAATTAAAAGATTTTGGTATTACAATGTAGATATCACGGTCATACCTATTATATGCATTAGTGTTCTTATTGGTTGTCTGATCCACAAATACATCGAAAAGTATCTGCTATATTTTTTAAATCAACGAATTAATAATCTAAATTTTTCGTAGTCCGATCTTTTAACTGTTCAAATAATTGTCAAAACTCAATTAGAATCTAACAATTGATGTCGAGAAGTACTCAAAGGGTGTCGTATATTTCTCCGTATATAAGCTAACTAAGTATGCTTAATAAACACAGTCTTACGTACTTTCTGGGACGGGGCTTGCCGGGTCTGCTCAACTTTGCGGCTCTGAGCATTTATACCCGATTGGTCATGCCTGCCGACTACGGTTCGTATGCACTAGTCATTACAACGGTAAATTTGTTCAATGCCATTTTTTTTCAGTGGATTCGACTGGTATTACTACGGTTCACGGCTACATGCCCAACGCCTGCCGACAAAAACCGGCTCAATACCACAGTAACGCTGGGATATGCTGCTTCACTCCTTATATCATTTCTGGTGCTGGCAGTAATACTAGGCATTCGGGAGGAGCCCATACAGCTCGATTTTTTGGTGCTTGGTATCGGCCTTCTGATTACGCAAGCCTTATTCGAGATTGGGCTGGATGGCTTTCGCTCCAATCTGAGACCAGCCCAGTACGCCAAAGCCTACTTTGCCAAATCTGCTTTGGCTGTACTGCTGGGATCTGTGCTGGCCTATATGGGGTTTGGAGCTGCGGGGCTACTACTGGGGGTTCTGGTAGCGTCGACGGTAGCCATGATAGTTTTTTTTCGGACATCCTTAAGTGAACTTAGTAGAGGTCTACAGACCGTTGACTGGTCGTCAGTGCGTCGGCATTTAGCGTACGGCCTTCCGCTAACGGCCTCCAGTGCGCTGAGCTTTATCATGGACAGTTCAGATCGTTACTTGGTTAACTATTACCTGGGCAATGCCAGTACGGGTGCCTATTCGGTTGGGTATGATTTAGCTAAGCAAACCCTTTGGGTTCTCATGACATCCATCAGCCTGGCCAGCTACCCTCTAGTGATCAGAGCATTGGAACAAGAAGGACCAACCGCTGCCAACCGACATCTTAAATCAAACTTTATTCTACTGTTTGCTATTGCTCTGCCGGCTGCTGTCGGCATGTCGCTATTGGCTGGTCCACTGGCCCGGCTACTAGTGGGTCCTCAATACATCGATCCCGTTACACTCCTTATTCCGTACGTAGCCATTGGCGCCTTATTCAGCGGTCTGAAAAGTTTTTATTTTGACCAGAGCTTTCAGCTGGCTCAGAAAACGCGGCTGCAGCTCTGGTCGGTTGGGGCAGCTGCCCTGTTGAATGTTGTTCTGAATATTATACTCATTCCGGCAGTAGGCCTGATGGGCGCTGCCTACGCTACTCTGATCAGTTATGCTACTGTGCTCGCTGTAAGCTTCGCGCTGGTTCGTCATGCGTATCGCCTGCCCGTGCCGTGGCCCGAAATTGGGCGTATTGCTGTGGCCACTGTCATTATGGCCTGCTCATTACTAGCCAGCAAGTCATATATCCACGAACACTGGCAATTAGGGAGCGTAATTGCGATTAGTGCACTGCTCTACGGTGGTATGCTTTTAATATTCGGTGTCGTAAATCCTTCCAAAATACGACAGGTATTTAGTACGCACAAAAAAGTTAACAAAGTCGTAGAAGATTATGCATAACCCATCATCCGCTGAGCGATATTTTGCGATTATTTCCCTTCTGTTTTACGGGGGAGCCTTTTTTGGTCTGTTTGATTCACACGCTCCCGGCGACGCCATTAGTGAAGATGGAAATATAGTAGCGCAATTTATCTACTTATTCATCTATGGCTTTACTGCTTACTATAGTTTCGCCTACTACAAAATCTTAATGGTAGCTATCTGGAACAATAAAGGTTTATTATTATTATTCTGTTTGGTATTTATTTCAATATTTTTGAGCGATAATCCTTTGATAACGAGTCGACGTGTTATCGCCTTATTGTGCTCATCTATGTTTGGTTACTATTTATCAATCCGCTATAGATTGATAGATATACTTCAGCTTATTAATAAGTCCTTATTTATCGGAAGTATACTTTCAATTTTTTTTGCTTTATTCTTAACTCAACACGGCCTAATGAGTGCCATGCAGGAAGGAGGTTACCATGAAGGAGCTTGGAAAGGAATATACATTCATAAGAATACTCTTGGCCGTTTAATGGTAATTTATTCACTAACAGCGTTCACTCTTTATTCCGCTACTCAAAAAAAGAAGTATCTGTTAGAAATAGCACTGGCTGTTTTTTTGATTTTCATGTCACGATCATCAAGCGCATTACTTTTAGTAGCGTTTATCATTGGTCTCAGTTATATTTTTAGGGTTTTTCTTATAAAATCTTCAGATCTTTTATTAGTATTAATTTTCGTAGTTACTGGTATAGTAGGTAGTGCTTATTATTTAATGTCAAATTACGAGATATTATTTGAACTACTCGGCAAAGATCCAACTCTGACTGGTCGATCAGTATTATGGGAGCATATTTTCTTGGCTATTGATAAACGCCCTTTATTTGGATATGGCTTTGGTGGATTTTGGCTAAATAGTCATGGAGCAGCATCTATTATTTCGCAGCAAGTAAATTGGGAAGTCCCTAACTCACATAATGGATTTCTGGATATTCTATTAGACACAGGATATTTGGGATTATTTATCTTTTCACTTATCTATGCCTCTAATTTGTTTCTGTATACAAGGAGTTATAGTGTTCAAAAACAGAAGAAGTACGATTGGGGTGTTGCATACATGATTCTCTTTCTAGTTTACAACTTTGTCGAGAGTAATTTATTGCGTCAAAACAACTTTTTTTGGATCCTATTTGTGAGTACATTAAGTTCGTACAGTATGTTGAATAATATTCAATGCAGATTTCCTTCTTCTCCTGTGCATAAGGATTTAGATCAAGCCATTGATTTATCAAAAAATATATTTATTAATTAACATATTTTTTAAAATACCTAATCAACACGAGTTTGTTTATGAAATCTACAAAAATTTACGTTTATCCAGATCGGTCTTACAGTCTAAATCCGGATACAAATCCTTATATAAAAGATTTAGTTGATGCCCTTAGAAGCAAGAACACTCACGTCGTGAGTAGTAGAACTGCGTGGTTAGGTGTGCTTGATATTTTTTTATATATCAGTCGTATAGATGCTGTAATTTTCAACTGGATCGAAGAAGTTGCTAACCGGAAAATGGGTTATTTACAGGCTCTGGGTTTAATTCTTCTTCTTCCATTTCTAAAGCTAATGAACATCAAGATTATCTGGACTATTCATAATAAAGTTAGCCATAGTCCCCGTAATCGATGGATATCTAATTATTTTCAAAAAAAATTATTAAAGCAAGCAGATTACATCGTTGCTCATTCAAAGGAAAGTACAAAGTTATCTCTTAGTTCGTCCATAGTTTACTATCCTCATCCTTTTAAGGTTGATTTACATAAGCATGATATGCCAGATCAATATACTTATGACATACTTTTCTGGGGCACCATGCTTCCTTATAAAGGAATTGCAGAATTTCTCCATTATCTGCACGAGAAAGGAAATCCTAATCTACGTGTACACATTCAGGGTAATTTTCCTGATAACAGCTATTATCAACAATTAAAGGATTTAGAGACCGATTACATAAGTGTAGTCAATCAATTCACCTCGGAACAAGAATTAACATCACTTTTTAAAGTCTCCCGAACTGTAATTTTCGCGTATCGCCCTGACAGTGTACTAAGTTCCGGTGCTTTAATAAAATCACTAGCTAACTACAAAACCGTTATTGGCCCTAATTTTGGAAATTTCAAAGACTGTCATCAGGAGAATTTAATATATGTATATTCAGATTTTAATGAGCTGTTATTACTTATATCCCAAGTTAAGGATAAGAATTTACCACTCATTGAATTCAAAAAAATAGATCAGTACATTCAACATCATTCATGGCAATCGTATGCTGATTTTTTGAAAGTTCAGTTTTTATCCAATTAGTATAGCAATTTAAAACAATCATCTAAAGTAGACCATCTACTGATTAAAACAAAATTCAAATGAATATACTGAGTATCCACAACGAATATTTAATCAAAGGCGGAGAAGATGAATCACGCTTGGCGGAGATTTCTGTTTTATCACAATATGGGCACAAGGTATCATCGTACGTTGAAAATAATCAGAAGATAGCCAGATTACCAAAAGTTTCTGTTGCGCTACGAACTTTGTGGTCTCAGGAATCCTATAGGAAAGTTAAACGTCTATTATCTCAAGACGAGTATGATCTTATTCACGTCCAAAATTTTTTCCCACTTGTATCACCTTCCGTCTATTATGCTGCGCAGGAGCGGAATGTGCCCATAGTACAAGCAGTACGTAATTACCGCTTTCTTTGTCCAAATGGGCAGTTATATCGGGATGGACACGTATGTGAAATTTGCTTAAAAAAGTCTGCTAAAACTGCAGCTATACATTATAATTGCTACCGTGATAGCAGAGCAGCAAGTGCTACAGCAGCGTCAATGCTTTGGCTGCATGATAATTTACACAGTTGGCAAAAGGTTGGTAAATTTATTAGCGTTTCAGAGTTTGTAAAGAAAAAAATGATTGAGGGTGGGTTTCCAGCCGAAAAGATTAGTGTGAAACCTAATTTCGTATATCCTGACCCTGGACTATCGATAATCAAGGATAACTACATTGTATATGTCGGACGGCTACAGCCCGAGAAAGGTATTCATACGTTGTTAGCTACCTTACCTAAGTTGCCACGCTCTATTCGGGTAAAAGTTATTGGCGAGGGACCTCTGGCATCTGATGTAATAGCATGTGCTAAAAAATACAATCTGGAGTACCTGGGTAAGTTATCCCTAACTGATACCTATGACGTAATTGGGAGAGCAATGGCATTAGTCATTCCATCGGTTTGGCATGAGCCGTTTGGCCGTGTTGTCGTTGAAGCTTATGCCAAAGGAACTGCGGTTATAGGCTCACGTATGGGCGGTATTCCCGAACTAATAGATGACGGATACACTGGTTACACGTTCGAGGCTGGTTCAAACGAAGATTTGGCGGAGAAAATAATCTCGGTTATGGATAACAAAGAACGGGCTATTGAGATGGGTCTTCAGGGTCGCACTAAATTCTTACGGATGTACACACCCGAATCAAACTATAGTATGCTAATGGACATTTACGGACAAATAAAAAGGTCTTCTTGAATTTGCCTTTGGGAGTGCTTGCCGGACTGTGTATGTAGTTCTCCAAATCTCGACCATTCAGCCCCACGAAAGTATCTTCCTCTCCATATCAAACCCACTCTGACTAAGCTTTGTCAGAAATTCAGCAGTTAGGCGTTACAGCTGCAACCTCTTTTGCTGCCCGCCAACTTATTAATTCTTTAGTAGATTCATAAATAAGCCCGCCCGCTGCCGGGCAACGTAGTATAAAAACAGGCTGTTAGTGACGAAGTAACGGGCAAACAGCCGGCGGGGCTCAATCAAAAACCGGTGCAGCCACTCCAGACCGTTCCGCTGCATCCATTTAGGAGCGCGGGTCTGCAAACCAATCGATACGGGCAGGGCACCTCCAATACCCAGCAACACAGCCGGGACGCGGCTACTCATGGCTGCCATCCATTTTTCCTGCTTCGGACAACCCAGGGCCACAAATACGAGTTGTGCACCCGACGCGTTGATGGCGTCAATATCCTCTGCTTCTTCCTCAGGGGTGAGGGCCCGGAACGGTGGGGAGTGTGTGCCGGCAATCTGCAGCAATGGATGATGAGTGGCGCAGAATTCCCGAAAGTGCTGCAACACCAGCGGTGTGGAGCCATACACATATACAGATAACCCTGCCCGGGCCGCTTCACTCAGCAGGGTGGGCATTACGTCGAGTCCCGTGATTCGTTCCTGCCGCTGCCCGTACAGAAATCGCAGCGCCCAGGTCAGCGGCACCCCATCGGCAGCAACCCAGTTGGCGGCATTCACGGCATCGCCAAAAGCTGGATTTTGGGCGGCTTCGACTACCATGTGTGCATTGGCAAAACAGACGTAAGCAGGTGTACGCTGCCGTCCCATCTCCATAACCTCATCGATAAAATTGGCGTAGGGTCTACCCGTCAGCGCAAGCGAAACAACCCGCTTCCGCATAGACTGGGACGCGGCAGGTGAGTGTAAAGAAGGCAATTGAGCAATCACATGAATGATGTTTACAGTACAAATCGACAGAACAGCAACACTACCCCGCTGAAATGGGGTTAATAAAGTAGGACGTGACAAATCCTCCCATAGCCTTTGGTCGAAGCAGGACAGTTGAGAGCCCGAATCCTAGAAACCTGTTTTTCGCAGACTAACCCACGCCCCAACGCTGTTATTGAGCCATTGGCCCCGATCAGCCGCAACAGTTGCGCGTACATCAAGCCCGTCCAGCCAATTGACGGGTGCTGTCAACTCAACCAGGCCGGAAAACTGCGAATAGGCCACAATAGGTTCAGGACGCATTGGGCGACCATAGTTCCAGCTTTGCGACAGCAAAGCCCGGATACGAACTCCTGACGACCAACCGCCCTGCAGGCCGACGTGTATAACCTGCACCCGGTTATTGGTGATAGGTAAGTGTCGGTTGAACGAGCCGGGCAGGTTGTAAAATTCGGGCCGGCTATCTGCGTCGCGGGTAAAAAAAGGCGTTCCGATTATTCGGCTCCGATAAATCCATCCGTCGCGAAACTGGAAGTTGTTAAAGTAATCGTCTGCTCCCTGAAAATGCCCCCCGCCCAACATAAAGCCACTCTGGTTGAGCGTTGTCAGGAATTCGGTTGTTACCCGCTGCATCCGAAATCCCGTTTGCGGATTAGCGGACTGGTTTTGCCACCGTATCCCGTATAATCCGTCGGGCATATTCATGAACAGAACGCCCGTATCATCATCATAGGGTCTTTGCACATATGCCAGCAGAGACGCACGGCGTAAGGGTATGTCCATGGCGAAATCGACGGAGCCCAGATGATTCCCAAACCGGTTCTCCTGATCGTGGGTCGAGATCTGACTCGAGAAAGACGCCGGAGGAGTCACGGCAGAGAATACGTATAGGTAATCGAGCAGTGATGAAGGCAACGCTCCGTTCACGCCAATGTCAGGCGCGGTTGTCCGCCCCCCCCACTGCACAACATGCGTGATACCACCAATGAACTTAACAGACCGGCCCGGTTTGCCAACCTTGAAATAGATAGCTTTCTGGTGAAGAAACGAGTTCTGAATTACTCCTGTATTGCCAAACCAGCCGTGTGCCAGATTAGCGTTGATGGACAGCCATCCACGGGTAAATCCAACCGGCGCAAATCCTTTGGTGCCAATCTGAAGCCGTGGCAATGGCAGCGCATTACCTGACCAGCTGTAGGCTCCTGAAGACAATGTGGTATCTGCCACGCCCAAGACCTGTCTCCAGCGTCCGGCCTCGAGTGATAAATGACCACGCTCAACGCGCAGATACGCTTCGGGCAACAGCACGTCTGTCTTCTGCCCCCTGTTCAGTACAGCATCCAGTCCATATCTGACTACCCACTTCTGGTTTCGGGATTTGCCCAACTGACCGTGTAGGGATGTACGAACAAATCCAAACGACCCATCTAGCGGCACGGTACCCAGTTGATTGGTACGCAGCCAGAAAGGCGTGATTCCGGGCGTAGTAACCGCACCCCCTATCTCAACAGTAAGACCAGCTAAACGGGAGGAATCTGGCTTCGTTTGTGCCTGGCCCGCAACGGCGAACAGACCGAATAAAGAACACAGGTATACAGTCAGCTTCATAGCTCAGTTAGGCAGGGTGTTAGCAGGGATGGAATAGCAGACTGCGCAGGAACAGGTATGAGCCTTGTAGGGTCACTACGTCATGTTCTGCCTTGAGCGCAGCTTCTTCCAGAATGTTCAAATGGCGCCACGTTAAATGGCGTGTAAGACCCGCATCATTACCATCAGTAAATAAGAACCGGGTGCCGAAGACTGGCGCCTTCTTAGCATCCTGTTTATTCTCAACTATTGCTTTCTCTATCAAAATTATGCCGTAAATATACTTTTTCTTTCACTAAAATAATAACAAGGGTATGATACTTTATTATTGTAAACAAAATTCAAATACACTTCACGCTGTGTGCTGAACTACTATCTACCCTCTTAGTCATCAGAATGCTACCGTAAAAAAAGCGCTCATGTAACCTACGCGAGGTTACATGAGCGCTCAACACGTGTGCAAGACGAGAGAATAATTCGGACCTGTACCTTGCTGTCTGTTGACAGGTTAATTCATTAATCCCTCCATAAGGCCGTAGAAGGCAGGCTTTTTATCGTATTGCCCGTCAAAAATCGTTGGCATCTCACGTTGGTTGCGTTGAGTAACCAGCCAGCTGTCTGCATCGCCGAGACTCCACATCGTTATGCCATATTGCTGCTGACGGGAAACGGTAAATCGGTACAAGGTTGCCACCGCCTGGTATTTTGCCCGCTGCTGGTTCTGAACTTCTTTTGAGAAAATAAAACCAGGGTCATTCTGAGTGTTAACGGCAATGTCTAGTTCGGATACATGGATCTGCAGTCCCGTGTTACTTAATGTTTTGAGGGAATTTTTGATGTTTACTTCCGGGGTGTTGATAGTAATGTGCATCTGCGTTCCTAATCCGTGGATAGGGACACCACTTTGCTTAAAGTCGGCTACCAGGCGCAAGGCCGCCTGAAGTTTGGCGGGGTATGATTCGTACCCGTAGTCATTATAGATCAGTAAGGCTGATGGATCGGCTTCGTGTGCCCATTGAAAGCAGCGTTTCACAAATGTCATGTAGTCCCCTTCCGTTTTGTACATCTTGCGGAACTCAGTCTGGCGCAGCCCACCATTGTTGTCAAAAATTTCGTTGATTACGTCCCAGCTTTTTACCTTTCCCTTGTATCGGCCAACAAGGGTTTGCACATGATTTTTGATTGCTTTCTCAAAATCATTGGAACTGCCATTGAATTTCAATAGCCAATCGGGAGCTGCCATGTGGTATACCAGGCAATGGCCGTGTAGTCGTAAGGCCTGAGAATCCGTCGCGTTCATTCGGGCATCCATAATAGCAAAGTTGAACGTGCCGGGTGCCGACTGTATATTCATAAAAACGGGTACTGTTCGCGAATTGAACTCATTGGCAACCAAACTATTGATTTTGGCATTCTCTAACAGTTTGGGATCTAATGATACCCCGATGGGAAACGTAGCGACTGATTTCAGGGTAGCCTTCGGATCGAAGGACTGGCGGGGAGCGGCCACATAAAGGTTTGCGTCGGCAGCGGGGTCAATTGGGTTAATTTGCTGCTGATTACAGGCGACAAGCATACTGGTTATAAGCAGGGCAATCATGGTGGAGAGGAGGTTACTGGCAGGAGTAAGCAATGGTCTCATTCTGGTCTATCGTTTTTATCTCTGCCAGTTGAGACAAAACTGATGTACCTACACAAATCGACCTTATATCCTAAACAACATCCTCATAGATCCATATTGATAATCATTATTATTAACTATTATACTACTATAGCAACACAAGTAAACTAAAGAGCCTTTAATCACGATTTTAAGAGTCATCATCATTGCGTAATGGCTCTAAAATAGTAGTACTATCTCTTTTCGCAACCAAGTATACATTAATGAAGTTTGTCGTAATAATACATTTACGTAAATTGGATAGTTGACTATAAATCAGCGTATATATTATCTGATTTATGTATTTACAGCGCATATTCAACGATCTATACTTGCAGAGTACTTATCGAATTTGTTCTTAAAAAGTATGATCAGAGGGGGTGACCTTGACGTGGAAACCTTTTGTTACTAAAATATCAGGATAGCGTAGAGTAAGTCTCATACCGCAGGAAACAAAGAAAAGCAACGCCAGTTGTCTCCACTTACTCTCAACTATGACAATACTCATAGAAAAAACTAGTCTTCCCAGGGCTCAGCCAGCCTCCAGGTGAGTAATGCTGGACAACATACTAAGTTTACCCATTCGAACATGAATCGCTTTTTGAGGCAGGCACTCTACTTTGTCAGTATTACTTAACTAGCCATAGGCCATGTTGGCGTTGTCGTATACCCCTGTATGAAGCCTACGGGTGTGAAGTCACTCGCACTCACCTGAAGGCCCAGTAGCGGCCGGGAATCTTCCCGCTCACACCTGTAGCGGATTACAACAGGGTATCAGCCAAATCCAGTACTACCCTGTCTCCCCGCCTGTACTGGTCCGTGGTGCACTCAAAAATAGGCGTCAGGGAGTGACACTGCCGCAGGCGGGCGTTGGCAACGGCATTGGGGCCCTACGTATATAGCTACCGTTTACTATCAACCTCATCGATTCGGTCACGGCCCCAAGCGTAATACCCCAACAGAATGGGCTAAGGCAACTACTTTATAGGGGTTAGTAGGAAGCTCGAAAGGCGCAGGGTTGTCTATACTGATCACACTACCTATTTCCAGGCAATGATGACTTAAATCCTACCGTACCTGACTGCTCATGGCACACGAGCGTAGTTAAAATAAAGAAGGCGGTAGTTGTCTAATAGACCAATTTACACCTAATAGCTACTTGCCATACAAAATATAGGTATCTATATTATATGTAATAACGCTGTTTACTCATCTATTAGTTACAAATATATACTATAATACTATTATTTATCGAAATAGTCACCTTTATATTAGTCAGAAATTAAATTTTCTCTCCTAAGCACATTACTATATGAAACAAACTTAATTTCGCTCGATTTCCGCTTTAACAGCTACTTCCTCAAATGAATTTAAACACGTTTCCCGGTTTACTCGGTAAGGCTGACTGGTGTGCAACCACCAGTCAGCTTGGTCATTATGCCTACATGCGCGATGAAGCGGCATTTGTCATGCCTGTTCCAGGCCCTGAGAGTCTGCCTGACGCAACCACCGACGTCGTGCTGAGATACTTACACAGCCGCCCACGACCGGCCTGCTGGAAAACGGCTTTGCTCCACGCAGGCCCCATTCCTGTGGTTTTTGAAAAGAGTGAGACCACGTTGTGGGCGCGGGTTGAGGGGCCTAATTTTCTGTTGGTCACGCGTGGCTGCACTACAGAATGTATCATGGGGCAGGTACGGGCGCTACTGGCCGACCTTGTTCGTGATCATCAGGATGCGGCTGCGGATGCCCTGAATTTTCAGCCCGCTTACGAAACCAGCGTCGCTTGGGATTTATTACGGGAGTTTAAGGCCAGTCGTCTGGCTGAACAAACCGGGATCGATACCCAATTACTTAGCCAAACGATGTCCGGTACCACCCACCTCGGTCCTGAGCAGGCTGCCCAACTCCAGAAGACCCTGCGCGAACTCGGCAAACAACTTTCCAGGATTTCCATTCATTAACGATTTTTAACCGGAATTGCCGGGTGCTGGGTAGCCAGTTGTGCCAGTACTGCAGAATGGTTTGGAGCCGTACCGTTACTTTTGCAGATCGCCACTTGTACAGCCATGCTCCCCCGTAAACGGTCACTCGCCGAACTCAACCGCCTGCCGATAGATGCCTACCGGCAGATCGACAAGTTTTCCTACTGCCTGATTCTGGACGATGTTCGTAGTCTGAACAACGTAGGATCGGTGTTTAGAACCGCCGACGCATTCCGGGCCGAGCGTATTTTTCTGTGCGGCATCACGGGCTGCCCTCCCCACCGGGACATTACCAAGACAGCTCTGGGCGCCACCGAGTCGGTTACCTGGACGTATCATCCCGACATTCTGATTCTGTTGCGTGAACTCCGGCAGCAAGGCTGGATTATAGTCGCGGTTGAGCAGGCCGAGGGTAGCGTGCTGCTGTCTGATTTCAGCCCCGAATCAGACCAGCGATACGCTTTTGTGTTGGGCAACGAAGTACACGGGGTACAGGAGCAGGTGGTCAGGGAGGCCGATCTTACCCTGGAAATACCGCAGTTTGGCACCAAGCATTCGCTTAATATTGCCGTTACGGCGGGCGTCGTCTGCTGGGACTATCTGACGAAAACAGGGTAAAAACTTAATATTGGATTTTTGATTGTCACGGAAATTTCGTAGTTATTTGTGGATTTTATCTTTACGATCAATGGCAACGAAGACACAAAAAAAAGACCCTAAATCGCTGACGGCCGAGATCGTCAGCTCGATTGAAGCCAAACTAAGCGAAGCGGGTGAGGCTACGAAAAAAATGAAGAAGTCAATCGAGAAATCAGCGAAGAAACTAGCCAAAAAGCTGGCGAAGCTGATGGACAAAGACGAGAAGAAGCAGGCAAAACCCGCTCGTAAAGTCCAGAAAAAATCGAAAAAAGCAGACGCCAAGGCGAAACGCAACACAGTCAAATCCGAAAAAAGCAGCAAACGCGCAGCGGATGCTACCGGTAAAACAGCCGCTGCTGCCGCCCCTGAACCCAAAGCAACGGCTGCCCCCGTTGCGCCCGCGGCCCAAACCCGCGCCAAACCCGCGCCCCGCCCCCGTACCAGAGCAACTCGGGCAAAAACCAGTACAGCCGCCACCAATACCTCAACGGCATCGACCGCCCGGAAGCCTGTAGCTGACGCCCAACCAAAGGCCGTACCTGAAACGGCGTCCGAGAAAGCAGATTAATCAGAACGATCTGCTCAACAAAAACAAAAAAGCCTGCACACGGCAGGCTTTTTTGTTAACATAAAATTATTGGTGTTAATATGGGGTGACTCCGATTAGATAAGTACGTCTGTGTACTTTCTTATATTTCCGACTTCGCTGTATGCCCGTCTGACTTGTATCATGCCTGTCCTCTCCATTTTTTCCACCCTGGCAGCTATACCGGTGAGTTTATCTACGCTGACAGCTTCAGAAACATGGCTGGTTTTGCTTGTTCTGGCACTTCCTTCGCAGGCTTTGTTCTGTTACCTACTCTGGCGGATACTGCGTCGGCAAAAAGGCTCGATCAAAACTGATGTACTGCATTCGGTTGTGCACGAGTTTCAAACACCGGTTGCCGCTATTCGAATGGCGGTTGATATACTTGATTCGCCTATTGCCCGCAACCAGCCCGAACGCATTGAGAAGTACCTCCGGATTATCCGCGAAGAAACCGAACGGCTGCAACATCAGGTCGAAACTATGCTAACCCTGGCCCGGGCTGACCGAAACACTCTCATTCTTAACCCGGAACCCGTGTCTCTTTGCAGTCTGATCGAAACCATCGCCGAACGGCATGGCAATTACCTGCACGTGTCCCTGCCGTTTAACCCGCTGCTCATGGCCGACCGGCTGCACCTGACCAACGTGCTGCACAACCTCATCGACAATGCCGTTAAATACAGTCCCGGCAGCCCACAGGTTGCCCTGAACGCAGTAGCCGATGCTAATGGGCTGATGCTGACCATTCGTGACCGGGGTATTGGCATTCCAGCGCACCAGTTGAAGCAGATTTTTAAACCTTTCTTCCGGATTCATGACCGCAGTCAGCCGAGCGTGAAAGGCTTTGGTCTGGGGCTGAGTTACGTACATCGAATTGTTCTGGCCCATAACTGGCGCATTGACGTAACGAGCGAGCCGGGGCAGGGCAGCGAGTTCAGAATCAGCATCCCTTCGGCATCCGTGCTCGCGCCAGTCAGATCGCCGTCATCGACTCCGCAGGCTCCACAATCGCCAACTCTGTAGTACGAATCCAAGGCCCTGATCTCTATCCTAATTTATAATTTCGGGTAGAGGATAATCATCTCATTATCAAATCATTGATACAATAGTCACGATCAATTCAGGGGAGTTATTTAGGGGTTGAATGTGTTATACATGCGGAAGGATATAGTCCTCCTTTGACGGAGGTTATTGACCCGAAATACGCTCGTTATGACACTCGAACAATCGCAGTTTTCCCAGCCGGATACCCTTCAGACTCCGGCCAGCTCAGTTCACTGGCGCAGGAACAGTCCCCGACTCTGGATGCCCAAACGCGTGGTCTTTACCGCCGATGCCCTTAGCGAGCCATTTGGTCAGGCCATGTACGAACGCATCGACGCGCTGGGTTTGCCCATTGAGATTGCTAAAAACAACCGCATCACCGGGTTACGCGGGGCCGACGAGCGCGAGACGTACCGCATCGCCAAAAATACGCTGGCCGTAGTCAACGCCCCCGCCGGCGCTTTTAAACTTCAGCCCATCCCCCCCTCTGCCGACTGGCAGATGAACCTTGCCGAAGGGTGCCCGGCCCACTGTCAGTACTGCTACCTGGCCGGTAGCCTGTCTGGCCCGCCCGTGGTGCGGGCCTATGCCAATCTGCCAAAGATGCTGGCTAACACAGCCACCTATGAAGGCACCTACCCACCTAACCGCACCTGGCAGACTAACAATGCCTTTACAGACGCCCCCCGGCCCACCACTTTTGAAGTGAGCTGTTACACCGATGTGCTGGGCATTGAACACCTGACGGGTAGCCTGGCCGAGTGCATCCGCTACTATGGTACGCGCGAAAACGGGCAGCTGCGTTTCGTAACCAAATACGATCAGGTCGATAGTCTTGTTAATTTGCCGCACAACGGCCAGACCCGCGCCCGCGTCAGCCTGAACGCCGACGTAATAGCCCGGCGCCTGGAAGGCGGCACGGCCTCGGTCGAAGCCCGGTTGCAGGGTATCCGTAAGCTGGCCATGCCCCGGGAGCAGGGCGGGGGTGGGTACCCCATTGGTTTGGTCATTGCCCCCATTATGCCTATTCCCGACTGGCGCGACCATTACACCGCCCTGCTCGACCGCATGGCCAGCGTGCTCGATTTTCCGGGCAGCGACGCGCTGGATATGAATGTCGAGTTCATCAGCCACCGCTTTACGCCCGGCTCTAAAGACGTTCTGTTGCAGTGGTATCCCAACACCGGTCTGGACATGGACGAGGCCACCCGCGCTCAGAAACGCAACAAGTTTGGCGGCACCAAGTACGTGTACCGTCCCGACGAGATGAAGGCTATGAAAGCCTTCTTCTACGCCGAATGGACCAGGCGCTTCCCTAACGCGCCAGTGCTGTACTGGACGTAGGTATCACCTTACCACACCTTTGCCATTGCCGCTTCGGGCTTGTATAGTTTCTGGCCCGGCTTTACGTTGAACGCCTGGTAGAATGGGCTGAAGTTGGCAAGGGGGCCGTTGACCCGAAATTTGCCGGGCGAGTGCGGATCGGTCTGAACGCCGGTGCGTTCGGCTTCGGGACGGACCTTTTCGCGCCATACCTGGGCAAACCCCAGAAAAAATCGCTGATCCGGCGTGAACCCGTCGATTTTAGTGTCGCTCTTGCCCTGGTCGGTGAGTTTAAAGGCATCGTAGGCAAGGGTAATACCACCGAGGTCAGCAAGGTTTTCGCCCAGCGTAAGCCGCCCGTTCAGGTGCAGGTTATCCAGCACGGTGAAGCCGTTGTACTGATCGACCACCATCTTCGCTTTGGCGTTGAACTTATCAGCGTCGGCTTTGGTCCACCAGTCGCGCAGGTTACCGCTGGCGTCATACTGGCGGCCCTGATCGTCGAAAAGATGCGTCATCTCGTGGCCAATCACCATGCCGATGGCTCCGTAGTTGATGGCGTCGTCGGCGTTGGGATCGAAGAACGGGAATTGGAGGATGCCCGCCGGAAACACGATTTCATTGTTAGTGGGGTTGGCATAGGCATTCACCGTGGGCGGGGTCATGCCCCACTCGGCTTTATCGACAGGTTTGTTTACTTTAGCCAGGTTTTCCCGCCACTCGTGCATGCGGGTCTGCTGCACATTGCCGAAATAATCGTCGCGCTTAATGCGCACGTCAGAATAATCTTTCCATTTGTCGGGGTAGCCAATTTTCCGGACGAATTTGTCGAGTTTCACCAGGGCCACTTCTTTGGTTTCGGGGGCCATCCAGTCGAGTTTACTGATGCGCTCGCGATAAACTTTCTGGAGGTTATCAACCAGTGTAAGCATCCGGTCTTTGGCGTCGGCGGTGAAGTATTTCTCTACCCACAGCTGCCCCAGCAATTCACCCAGCGAGGCATCAACCATGCGGGCAATCCGTTTCCAGCGGGCGGGCTGCACGGGCTGGCCATTCAGGGTTTTATTGTAGAATTCGAACCGCGCCGTCGCAAAATCCTGGCTCAGCAACGAGGCATTATTATCGATCAGTCCAAACGTCATCTTGTCCTTCAGCAGATCCATCGACATACCGGGCAGCTCGCGGTTCAGCGCCTGGTAATAGGCCGGCTGCCCCACCAGCACGGTGTCGGTGGTCAGCCCCATGCCCGTTAAAAACAGGCGCCAGTCCAGGGCGGGCATTTGTCTGGTCAGTTCGCCCACCGACAGTTTGTGGTAGTTGGCCACCGGGTCGCGCAGGTCGGCAGCGGTCTTGTGGGCCCCGGCCAGTTTCGTTTCGAAGGCCAGAATGGCATCGGCTTTGTTGCGGGCCATCAGCGAATCGGTGCCCGTCAGCGCAAAGAGTTTGGCTACGTAGATCAGAAAAGCCGCCCGTATTTTCTTTGATTCGGCGTCGGTGCGGGTGTAGTATTCTTTCTCGGGCAAACTCAGTCCCGACTGCCAAAACTGAAGCCGGTTTATGGTACTCTGTCGATCGTCGGCACCCACGTACAGGCCAAACAAAGCCCCGCCCCGATTGGTCGAGTCGGCGGCCATGTAGCGCAGAGCCTCTTTGTAATCGGCCAGGGCGGCAATTTGGGCCATTTGGGGCTTTAAAGGGTCAAACCCGCGCTTTTCTATGGCCGCGCTGTCCATACCACTGGCGTAAAAATCGCCTACCTTCTGTTCAGTACCACCATTTTTGGCCGGACCGGCGGCTGCCTGATCCAGAATCGCTTTGGTCTTTTTCTGGTTGCCTTCGTACAGCAGATTAAACGCCCCCCAACTGGTCTGGTCGTCGGGTATCTTCGTGCTTTTCACCCAGCCACCGTTGGCATACGAAAAGAAATCGTCGCCCGGAGCCGTGGTTGTGTCCATGCCCGTTTTATCAAAGAAAACGGTGCGCTTCTCCGTTACGGTAGTCGTGTCTTTGTTCTGGCAACCCACGGCGGCCAGGAACAGCAGCCCCAGCGGAGCGGCAAACGGAATACGAATCATACGAATGTCTGGAATGGCTTAAATGTTGTAGTTTTGGGTAAAGATAACCGCTATGAAACCAATGAAGAACATTCTGATTACGGCCCTGTTACTGGGCGCATCGTTTGGCGCGATGGCGCAGGACAAGGTAAGTTATCACGGTAAGAAAATCACCGAGAAAGGCGCCGTTCCGGCCACGCAGCTGGTTACCAAAATGGCGGACAAAGACAAGATGCCCGCCAAGGTAGAGGGTACGGTGGAGTCGGTTTGTCAGGCCAAAGGCTGCTGGATGAAAATTAAAACCGGCGACGGTCAGACTATGCGCGTTTCGTTCAAAGACTATGGATTCTTCGTACCGAAAGACATCGTGGGTAAAACCGTGGTGATGCAGGGTCTGGCCGAAACTACGACCACGCCCGTTGCCGAACTGCGCCACTACGCCGAAGACGCGGGTAAATCGAAAGCCGAGGTCGAGAAAATCACCGAACCAGAACGGGAACTGACCTTCGTGGCCGACGGTGTGATTGTGAAGCGGTAAGAAAAACCGGCCTCCTTCCAACGGTCAGGCTGCTGGGCGGGTCTATCTGGAAAACCATCGCACTATGAAACCGTACCTGACCTCCGCTCTTGTTTGTCTTTTTGGTATTTCGGCAACGCTGTGGGCCTGTAAACCGGGAGAAGCAACCCCAACTGATTTGATTCGACTTGAAACAAATCAATCGGGCAGGCTGGCATCCGGTGTTGTTGTTCGGGTCGACTCGATCCGCGACAGTCGCTGCCCGGCAGATGTTGTGTGTATCTGGGCCGGTAATGCTACCGTTTCGCTGCTGGTATCCGTACCCGGCGACTCAGCCCGGGTGACTTTGATTTTAGGCCCCGACCCAGCGAAGAAAATGGGTAGAGACTCCGATTCGCTGGGTATTCAGCTGGACAGTCAGGTATACAAAGTCATTTTGCGCGAGGTAAACCCCTATCCCACAACGACAAACCTTTCTCAGGTAAAAACTGCCGTGGTGCAGGTGTCGAAACGCTGACGCCCGGCGTCAAAAAAAAGTCGTAGTTTCAGGCCGCAACAACCCGTTGCGGCCTTTTTTGTCCTTAACCAAACTCTATTTCTTAATGAAAAAAATGTATCTGCTGGTGGGCCTGTCGCTGCTGGCGTCTCCACTGCTGGCCCAGCGCACCCTCATTCACTGTGGCAACCTGTTTACCGGCACCGGCAACGACGTGCAGTCGCAAATGACGGTGGTGGTAGAAGGCAACAAAATTACCGCTGTGCAAAAGGGGTTTACCCCGGCCACGGGTCAGGATAAGGTACTGGACCTGAAAAACAAAACCGTGCTGCCCGGCCTGATTGACATGCACGTGCACATGGAGTCAGAAACCCGGCGTGGGGGGCAGATTGACCAGTTTACCCAAAATGTACCGGACGTGGCTTACAAAGCGGCCAAGCATGCCAAAACAACGTTGATGGCCGGCTTTACCACCGTGCGCGACCTCGGTGGGTCGGGCGTGAACGTATCGCTGCGCAACGCCATCAATCAGGGACTGGTAGACGGACCGCGCATCATGACTGCGGGCAAGTCCATTGCTACCACCGGCGGCCACGCCGACCCGACCAACGGCTACCGAAAAGATATGATGGGCGACCCGGGGCCTGCCGAGGGGGTTATCAACAGTGCCGAAGATGCGCGCAAGGCCGTGCGTCAGCGCTACAAAGAAGGCTCTGATCTGATTAAGGTCACTGCAACGGGTGGAGTATTAAGCAATGCCAAAGACGGGTCCGGTCCGCAGTTCAACCCCGACGAGCTGAAAGCCATCATCGAAACGGCCAATGACTACGGCTTTAAGGTAGCGGCCCACGCCCACGGGGCCGAAGGCATGAAGCGGGCCATCCGGGCCGGGGTGCAGACTATTGAACACGGTACCTACATGGACGACGAGACCATTGAACTCTTCAAGAAATTTGGCACCTACTACGTCCCTACCATCATTGCCGGCAAGACCGTTGCCGACTCGGCCCGGATGTTTGGTTACTACCCCGCCCTGGTAACGCCCAAAGCCCTGGCCGTAGGTCCCAAAATTCAGGCTACGTTTGCCAAAGCCTATAAAGCGGGGGTTAACATTGCCTTTGGTACCGACGCTGGCGTATTTATCCACGGCTACAATGCCAAAGAGTTTGAGTACATGGTAGAAGCCGGTATGCCGCCCGTTGCCGCCATTCGCTCGGCGCTGCTGACCAACGCCAAACTGCTCGGTATGGATGCGCAGATCGGCTCCATCGAATCCGGTAAACTGGCCGACATTATTGCCGTGGCGGAGAATCCGGTTCAGAACATCAAAACGCTGCAGACCGTCCAGTTCGTGATGAAAGACGGGAAGGTGTATAAACAGTAATAGTCTGGAGTGAGGGGTTACCATCAGCAGCCCGGAGCGGGCAGCCGGACGCCCGCATGGACACGACCTACCGTAAACCAGCGCCCCTCCCGGCCCGACAGGTATTCCCCGATGAAACGGGGCAACACGTCAAATGAAGCAATCGGCGCGTCAGGGCGACGGGCAAAGTTGGCCAGCAGATGTTCGGTCTGCACCAGCAAACTTCGCGCGTCGCCCTCACTGATGTACGTGGGCAATCCGCTCACCTGCAAACCGGCGGGTAAATGGCCCGCCTGCCAGCAGATGTGCAGGGGCGCATGCACCCCCGACGGAGCCAACCGGGTGGTCCGACAAAGCAGGTCAGGCATGGTCAACTCGGGTGGAGCAGGCTGCTGCTGCACCAGTACCTCGAACAGACACGACCGCACGGCACCCGGCAAATGGCTCATTGGAAAGTGGCGATGGCTGTTATCCGAACGGTGCTTCTGCCGGATGCGCTGCACCAGTAACCGCAGCGAGAGTTCGGGCTGGTACCTGAGCCGAATGGGCAGCAGGCGATCAAAGCGCCCAACAACGGACCACTGTGACTTGACCTGTCGCCCGGCGGCTACTCGCCCGAACGTACAGATGGTCTGGTTGTTGGTACGGGCAAAGAACAGAGTCAGAGCCGCCATCAGCAGACACTCCGGCGATTCGTTCAGTGTGGTTGCTGCCTGCCGGAGTGTCCGGCCAAACGAATCGCTGGTCGTAAACCGGTAGGGCGACGGTACCGTCAGGTCATGATTGCGGATAGGAAACAGCGTTTGGGGCAGTTCTGTAAACTCTTTCCGCCAGTATTCATCATCCTCTACATAGGCCAGACTGGTGTTGTAGAGCCGGGCCGCAGTTACTTCGGCCGCGTAGGCCGGGCCTGGGTCGGGCAGCCTGCCTCCTTCTATAATCCGGGTGTAGGTTCGGGCAATGCCGCTCAGCAGCCGGTCGCACCCCGTATCGTCGAGTAGTAGCTGATGACCCCGAACCAGCAGCCGGTGTTCGGTAGCCGAAAGCCGTAGCAGCACTAGGTCAAAAAACCGGTGAAAACCGGTAGGGAATGCACTCAGCTGCCGCTGCTGCATCCAGGCATTGGCAGTCTGCTGCGGGTTAGGTTCGCCACTGAAATCCAGCCGGGGCAGTTCGGGCAATCCAGGGCGGGGGTCGACCGTTGCGCACAGGGGAGTAAAGGTGGGATCGAACGGCCACCGAAACACGTCAAACAACACCGGTAGATGTTGAACGGCCTGACACAGGGCCTGCTCATTAAGCGAACCCGTCAGTGTAAGGTAGCTGCCAACGACAGCAACGGAACTGGTATCCAGGTGATAACTCAATTCCAGTTGGGCCGGGTGCAGCAAACCTGTGGCGGGTGACGAAAGAAGCAAAGATTTCATAGCGTTGATTGGTTGAGGGGAATGAGGAAGCCTACTGACGGGTAAAAGGTATGGTCGTTCCTGAAGCAACACCGATGGTTGTGTGCCAATGACTCCTATCCTGTTGGCAAACGACTTAAATTTGTTGGTGAACATTTATTTGCATAGCTGCTTAATCTACCCCTGCTTCTTTCTACCGCATGACTCTTCGCATTTTGTTACTGCTTTTGCCAATACTGGCTCATACCAACCCGCGGGTGCTGGCTCAGGTAAACAGCGTACTGCCCACATCGCTGAGCAACGCACCCGACTCTGTCAAGACCTGGTCTCTGCGCGAGATGGGCGACTCGCTGGTACGGGCTGGCCAGCTCACCCCCGCCAAAGTGGCTTACCAGGAAGCCCTGAGCCGTTCGCTCGTGGCCGGCAGTCCTAAAGACATCGGCATTTCATACAGGGGTGTGGGCTACTGGTATCAGCAGGTAAATGAGTACCAGCGGGCCATTGACTACTACCAGCAGGCATTAGGGTACCTTCGAAAAAAAAACGATCCAAGACAGATTGCCCGAACCATGGCCTTTATCAGCTCGGCCTACAATCAGCTCAATGACCTGAAACAGGCCCGGATGTACCTGGAGCAGGCCATGAAGGTGGCACAGCAGTTAAAAAACCGGAACTGGAAATTGAACTGATCGGTGCACTGGCCGTTATCGAGGCCAAAAGCAACCGCCACCAGCAGGCCCTGGCCCTTAATCAGCGGGTGGTCAACTTTTACCGGGCCAGAAACGACTCAGGTGCCTACTACAGCTCGCTGTTTAACCTGGCCATTGAATACAAAAATGCGGGGCAGTACGAACGGGCTGAGCAGACCTTTCGGGATATACTGGCGTTTGCCCGGCGGAGTGGCGATGATTACCTGGCTGGCTACGTACACGCCAATGTGCCCAACGCCCTTGTGCCGCAGGGTAAACTGGACGAGGCCGTAGTACACAGCAAACGGGCTATTGCCTGGTCTGAACAGACCGGAGCCGAGAAGTTCAGAATTCAGGAGGAAGCCTTTGGCATCCTGAGCCGCATTGAACAGCAGCGGGGTAACTTTAAACAGGCGCTGCAGTATTACCAGAAACAGATGGCCTGCCACGACAGCGTTCATAACGCGACCAAAAACCGGCAGCTGGTCGAGATGGAAGCGCGGTTCCAGACGCAGGAAAAAGAAGCGCAGATAGGGGTATTGGCCACCATAAACCAGCAGAAGACCCGCCAGGTGTGGGCGGGTGTGGGTGGCATGGTACTGCTGTCGGCGTTGCTGGGTACACTGTTACTGCTGTACCGCTCCGGTCAGCGCAAACAGGCTAAAATCCAGCAGCAATCCGATCAACTCACCGTGCTGATGCGCGAACTGCACCACCGCGTTAAAAATAACCTCGCTATCGTGGCCAGTCTGCTGCGGCTCCAGTCCAACCGGCTCGACGACGAAAAAGCGGTGGCCGCCGTACGTGTGGGCCAGCAGCGGGTGGAGGCTATGTCGCTCATTCACCAGCGGCTTTACCAGACCGACAATGTGTCCTCAGTAAACATGCGCGAGTTCCTGACCGATCTCAGCGAGAGTCTGATGCGGGCCTACGGCTACTCGACCGACGAATTTGATTTACAACTCGACATTGATCAGAACACCCTGGATGTGGACGTAGCCATGCCACTTGGCCTGATTGTGAATGAACTGATTACCAATGCGTTCAAATACGCCTACGCCAGCGTATCCCGACCCATACTGCGCATTGCGCTCAACAAAAATGCAGCCGCCGGGCCGGGTGTTACCCTGGAGGTTCAGGATAACGGACCGGGTCTGGACGATGCCGACTGGCAGCGGGCGGGCCAGAAAACATCGTTTGGCCGGCGGCTCATCCTGTCACTGAGTGAGCAGCTGGATGGCGAACTCAGCGTGATCCGGCAGAATGGCACGATATTTCGATTGTACATACCTCAGCATAAACTGCGGACAGCCGCGTAGAGCATAATGAATGATCGCGTCAAGATTCTGATTATTGAAGACGAAGCTATTCTGGCCATGGATCTCAGCGATCTGCTCGAAGCCGATGGCTACTGCGTAGTGGGCACGGCCAATAATGGCCGCAAAGCCCTCGACCTGTTCCGGCAGAACCCGGTGGATCTGATCCTGTGCGACATCACGATCAAGGGCGACTGGGACGGCATAGAAACCGTAACGCAACTGTTTCGGGTGCGGCAGGTTCCGCTCATCTACCTTACGGCCCTCAGCGACCGGGCCACCATCTCCCGCGCCAAAGAGACGCTGCCAGCCGCCTACATCACCAAACCGTTCGACGCCGGGCAGTTACGCATTGCCGTTGAAATGGCGCTCAATAATTTCTCGGTGCGGGTGCTGGCAGCCGTTTCCGGGGCGGCCACAACCGTTTTACCGCTCCACACCGGGCCACTGCCCGCCGACAAAGACCAGCGAACGGGTCCGATTCTGCGGGTGAACGATGCGCTTTTTGTGAAGCAGAATTATCAATTTGTGAAGGTACCCCTGAGCGAGGTACTTTACCTCGAAGCCGACGATATTTATACCACCATCACGACTACGGGCAAAAAGCACGTAGTACGCCTGTCGCTGGGCAATATGCTGGAACGACTCCGGGCCAGCCGACTGGTGCGCACCCACCGTTCCTACGCCGTCAATTTAGACCAGATCGACTCTTTCAGTGAGCACGAGGTCGTCATTTCGGGGCATTCGATTCCGCTGGGCCGTAACTACAAAGACAACTTTTTGAGACATTTTCCGGTGTGTTGATGAGTTTTGAATGATGAATTGGCTGACGCGAGGACTACTGTGCATTAGCCTATTCATCATTCATCATTCCCTTCATACCCCCAAATACTGCTTTGCGTTATTGTAACTGATGTCCTGTACAAGTTGACCAATCCAGTGTATGTCATGTGGCAGTTGGCCGGACGCTATGTCGTTGCCGAAGAGATTGCACAGAATGCGCCGGAAATATTCGTGGCGGCTATACGACAGAAAACTGCGCGAATCGGTCAGCATACCCACAAACGTGCTGAGCAAACTCATGTTCGAGAGGGCATTGAGCTGTTTTTCCATCCCGTCTTTCTGATCGAGGAACCACCAGCCGGAGCCAAACTGCACTTTCCCCCGTACTGAACCATCGTTGAAATTGCCAATCATGGTAGCCATCACTTCATTATCGGCAGGGTTCAGATTATACAGAATGGTTTTAGCCAGCTTGTTACGGTCGTCCAGACCACCCAGAAACCGCGATAGTGACCGCGCCTGCGGAAAGTCGCCGATAGAGTCCCAGCCGGTATCGGGGCCAAGGTCACGCAGCCGACGGGTATTGTTATTACGCAGCGCCCCAAGGTGAAACTGCTGGGTCCAGTTGCGGTCGTGATCCCATTCGGCAAACTGCACGAGCATGAACGACCGGAATTTTGCCTGATCTTCGGGGCTTACGGCCACCCCCCGGTGTAGCAGCTCGAACGCTTCGCTCACCTCCGTCTCCGTAAACGGCTCCGCTTCAACATATTCCAGTCCGTGGTCGGAGAGCCGGCAGCCCATCTTATGAAAGTAATCGTGCCGCTGTTTCAGGGCTTCCAGGAAGTTGGTCAGTGTACTGATATCGACGTTTGAAACCTCGGCGAGTTGCTTTAGATACGCCCGAAATACACCGGGATCGTGGACGGCCATAGCCCGGTCGGGCCGGAAGGTAGGCAGAATTTTTACCGCAAAGCCATCCTCAGCAATCTGGCGGTGATGCACCAGCGAATCGATGGGATCGTCGGTAGTGCAGACCACGCGCACATCGAAATGATTCAGCAGGTTTCTGGTCGTAAAGTCAGGCAGCTGCTCGTTGCATTGGTCGTATATGGAGCGGGCGGTGGCGGGACTGAGCCTGTCCATTATACCGAAAGGGTTCTGGAGTTCCAGGTGCGTCCAGTGGTACAGCGGGTTGCGAAGTGTGTAGGGAACGGTTTGGGCCCATTTTTCGAACTTCTCCCAGTCGCTGGCATCCCCCGTACAGTAGCGTTCGTCCACGCCGTTGGTGCGCATGGCCCGCCATTTGTAATGATCGCCAGAGAGCCAGAGCTGGGTTAGGGTGTCAAATCGTTTGTTATCGGCAATCTGATCGGGCGGCAGGTGACAGTGATAATCGATAATGGGCATCGACCGGGCAAAATCGTGATACAATTGGCGGGCGGTTTCGGTCTGAAGCAGGAAATCGTCGCCCATGAACGTGGAGGTTGGGAGCGGTTGTAATCATACCAGCAAAAGCAGCAGCCTGTTCGATTCTCCCGACATAGACCAAAGTTTATCTTGGGTAGTTGGTCAGGCGGGCGCGCATGGCGGCAAACAGGGCCGTGTTCAGACGGGTTTCCGGGACACGGCTTTGTACCGGGGTAAGAATTTCTTTTCTTGTTTCAGGGCAAAATTGACCATCAAAATCAGCACCGGCACTTCAATCAGCGGCCCCACTACGGCGGCAAAGGCCGCCCCGGAGTTGATGCCGAACACGGCGATAGCCACCGCAATACCCAGCTCGAAATTATTGCCCGCTGCGGTAAACGCCAGCGACGTAGATTTGGCGTAATCGGCCCCGGCCCGCTTTGAAAGGTAAAAGGCCGAAAAGAACATGACGGCAAAATAAATCGTCAGCGGAATGGCAATACGCACTACATCCAGCGGAATCGAAACGATCAACTGACCTTTCAGACTGAACATTACTACAATGGTAAACAGCAGCGCAATCAGCGTAATAGGGCTGATGGCCGGCAAAAAGCGCTCTTCATACCACCGCTGGCTGAAGACCCGAGTGAGGATGATCCGCGAGAACAGCCCGGCCAGAAAGGGCACCCCCAGGTAGATAAAAACGCTTTGGGCTACCTCGCCAATCGTGATATTCACGGCATAGCCTTTCAGCCCGAACAGGGGCGGCAACACCGTAATGAACACATAGGCATAGACGGAATAAAACAGGACCTGAAAAATGCTGTTGAACGCCACCAGACCAGCCGCGTACAGCCGGTCGCCTTTGGCCAGATCGTTCCAGACAATGACCATGGCAATGCAGCGGGCAATACCAATCAGAATCAGACCAGTCATGTATTCGGGATGATCGGGCAGGAAAATAACCGCCAGGCCAAACATGAGCAGGGGGCCAATAATCCAGTTCTGCACCAGCGACAAACCCAGGATTTTGGTGTTGGCAAACACCTTCGGTAACTCGCTATATCGCACTTTTGCCAGCGGTGGGTACATCATCAGCACCAGACCAATGGCTAATGGAACGTTGGTTGAACCAGAGTTAAACCGATTGATGAACCCCTGCGACTGCGGAAAGAAATAACCAATGCCCACGCCGATCAGCATGGCCAGGAAAATCCACAGCGTCAGGAAGCGGTCGAGAAACGAAAGTTTAGGCATGGGTGGCTAGGCGCGTTACGTTGTTCGCAATGAGTGGCCGGCTACAGGTTTTGATTACGAGTGCGTAGTGGGATGGCCTTAACAGCAGCCCGAACCAGGAGCGCAGGCCGCAGCGTAAGCTCCGGAACCGGTGCAGCCGGCTCTTCTTAGGCAGCCGGTGCGCCACACGATTCGCCGGTTCTACCAGATTAACAATTGACAGGGCTTTACCTACCGTCATCGACTGATCGGCTTCTGTGGCCCGCGGCTCCCGTAGCTGCACAATCACTTCGGTCCAGCTGTTCATCTGCCCACTGCAATCAACCGATACAATGGGGACCTGTTTTATTTCGATGATGTGAAATGAAGGATGAACAAATGCGCCCTCGGCGTACTGAAATTGAAGAAACCTGTCGGGATTTTGCAACAGCGTATGTTTAAACGCCTGCCAGGTCATGGGTTCAGCTATGAGTGTCGGATTTTCCATGTTCTTATTGTACTATTACGATTGACAAGGCTAAAAAAAGGTTGGTTTCAGGTCAGCAGCAAGCCGTAGCAACCAGCGACTCCAGAATAGTCCCGAATGCCTGCCGCGCTTCCTCCCATACGGGTGGATTGATGCAGTAGCACACGCGGGGCGGGTTGATTTCGCCCTGAATGATGCCGATGCGCTTTAACTCTTTCAAATGCTGCGAAACCGTAGCCTGCGCCAGATTCAGCTCGCCCACCAGATCACCGCAGACGCAGGCTTTCCGGGCAATCAGCATTTGCAAAATGGCCACCCGTGCCGGGTGGGAAAAGGCTTTAGCCAAATCTGCCATACGGTTTTGCTCGTCGGTAAAGATTTCACGTTTGGTCGCTCCCATGCGACGAAGGTAGTAAAAGTTTTATTCATCGCAATATTACGATTAACAAAAGCCCATTGCTTCTAAGCCGTTAGTAGTCGGAGTATAGTGTAGTACGTTTAAAGGTAAAATTATGATTTTAAAGCGTTTACCACTATTCCGTTCTTGTCTGGACTGCCGGGCTTTTGTTTTCCACGTACCTTTGAGTTTCCGATCATCCGCGTTTTAGCAATGCCGCTGATTGCCCCATCGTCCTACCGGCCACCCGTTTACCTGCGCGGTGGTCATCTGCAAACCATTGTACCTTCGTTGTTTCGTAAGGTTTCGGTCAACTACGTCCGCGAACGCATCGACACGCCCGACCACGACTTTCTGGATCTTGACTGGGCCCCTGTTACTGATTCACCCCTGAAACTGGTTGTCCTCTCCCACGGGCTGGAGGGCGATTCGTCGCGGCCGTATCTGGCGGGAATGGTGCGGCATCTGAACCGGAACGGGTTCAGTTGTCTGGCCTGGAATTTCCGCTCGTGTAGTGGCGAAATGAACCGGCAGGCCCGGATGTACCACGTGGGCGAAACCGGCGATCTGCACCAGGTTGTTCAGTACGCCGTTCAGAAAGGCTACGAAACCATTTATCTGCTGGGCTTCAGCATGGGGGGCAACATCACGCTCAAATACCTCGGTGAACACGGCAGGACCCGCACCCTGCACCCGGCCGTTAAACGGGCCGTGACGTTCTCAGTACCGCTCGACGTAACGACCTCAGCCACCCGGCTCGAAGCCTGGGACAGCATGGTGTACAACCGCCGGTTTCAACGCTCGCTCAAAGTAAAGATGCAGCAGAAAGTAGCCGTACTGCCGCCTGAACTGGCGGCTTCCAACTGGCAGCAGGCGCGCACCATCCGGCAGTTCGACGATTTGATTACCGGTCCCCTGCACGGCTTTTCGGGCGCTGACGAGTACTATACAAAGAACAGTTCACTACCGTTTTTGCCGGATATTCCGATTCCGACGTTGATTGTAAACGCCAAAAACGACCCGTTTCTCTCGCCCGAATGTCTCCCCGAAACCCTGGCGCGGGAACTGACCAGCGTCTGGATGGAGTTTCCGGCATCGGGCGGTCACTGCGGGTTTACGGACCGGCACGGTGGCCTGAACGGCACCTACTGGTCTGAAAAACGAGCTGTTCAATTTTTAACCCAACACATCTGATCTGTATATCTATGGACGCGCAACACATTAGGCAGATACTTACGGACAACAAAGACCGGCTCTTTATGACGTATCCACTAACGTCAATGGCCCTATTTGGGTCTTATGCCGACGGTACGGCTAATGAAAAGAGCGATATAGACATCATGGTTGAGTTCAGCCAGCCGGTTGGCTTCGAGTTTATTGACCTGTCCATCGAACTGGAACAATTGCTGAATAAGCGAGTGGATATTGTAACCCGGAAGGCAGTTAAGCCCGGCTTAATGAACTTCATTCAACCACAACTGCAATATGTCTAAACGGTCAATCCAGTATCTGCTCAATGATATGCTGGACGCTATTCAGGCAATCAGTTCCTTTACGACTGGTTATTCATTTGAGCAATTCATTGATGATAGAAGGACACACGATGCGGTTATACGAAATGTACAGGTATCAGGCGAAGCTGCGAATCGTGTTCCGGTTGAGTTCCGCAGCCTGAATCCACAAATAGAGTGGATGAAAATCATCCGCTCAAGACACGTACTCGTCCATGACTATTTCGGCATTGATTACGAAATCGTTTGGCGCATCATAACGCACCATTTACCTCCGCTACAATCGGCTCTTGCCGATCTGATTACGAATGAGTTTCCCGATGACACCCAACCTGACTGATACCATGCTTACCGAAACCCCAACTGCCGAACAGACGTATTACATCATCGACTTCGACAGCACCTTTACCAAAGTCGAAGCCCTGGACGTCTTGGGCGAGATATCGCTCATAGGCCGACCCGACCGCGCCGACGCGCTGGCCCAGATTCAGGCCATTACCGACCGGGGTATGGCGGGCGAAATCTCCTTCACCGAGTCGCTCGACCTTCGGCTGGGGCTGCTCCACGCCCACCGCGATCACCTGCCCGCACTCATCGAAACGCTGATGGGTAAAATCTCGGATTCCTTTGCCCGCAACAAAGACTTTCTGACCGAAAACGCCGATAGGATTTATATCATTTCCAATGGCTTCCGGGCGTTTATTGTCCCCATCGTTGCGTCGCTGGGGGTGCGTGAAGACCACGTGTTTGCCAATACGTTTGTGTTTGACGACGCCGGAGCCATTGTTGGTTTCGACCGCACCAATCCCCTTTCGGCCAACGGGGGCAAGTCGGCGGTCATCAAATCGCTGGCGCTGGACGGTGAGGTGTATGTCATTGGTGACGGGTACACCGACTACGAGATTCGGGCGGCCGGGCTGGCCAACCGGTTCTATGCTTTCACCGAGAATGTCATGCGCCCCAGCGTAGTCGAAAAAGCCGATCATATAGCCCCTTCGCTCGATGAGTTTTTGTACCATAACGGACTGAGTCGCAGCCAGTCATACCCCAAGAGCCGCATTAAAGTGCTGCTGCTGGAAAACGTGCATCCATCGGCTTTGCAGCTGTTTGAGCAGGAAGGCTTTAACGTAGAACTGAAAAAAGGGGCGCTGGACGAAGATGAACTGATTGAAGCCATCCGCGACGTGTCTATCCTGGGGATCCGCTCCAAAACCAACGTGACGCGCCGGGTGCTGGAAAACGCCAACAAACTGATGACCGTGGGCGCCTTCTGCATTGGTACCAACCAGATTGACCTTGAAACCTGTACTGAACGCGGCATTGCGGTGTTCAACGCGCCGTACAGCAATACCCGCTCGGTAGTGGAGCTGGCCATTGGTGAGATTATTATGCTGATTCGGGGCGTAGTTCCCAAGAGTAACTCGATGCACAAAGGCGAGTGGGACAAATCGGCCAAGAACAGTTTTGAAGTGCGGGGCAAAAAGCTTGGCCTCATTGGGTACGGCAACATCGGCACGCAGCTTTCGGTGGTGGCCGAAGCTCTGGGCATGGAAGTCTATTTCTACGATATTGTTGATAAGCTGGCCCTGGGCAACGCCCGCAAATGCAACACGCTGGACGAACTGCTGGCGGTGTCGGACATTGTGAGCCTGCATGTGGACGGGCGTCGGGACAATCTGAACCTGATTAGCTACCGCGAGTTCCGGCTGATGAAAAACGGCGTTATCTTCCTCAACCTCTCCCGGGGTCACGTAGTCGAGATTCCGGCGCTGGTCGATGCCATTGAGCGCGGTAAAGTTGTGGGCGCGGGCATCGACGTGTTTCCGCAGGAGCCGAAGACCAACAACGAGGAGTTTGCCAGTGCACTGCGGGGTCTGCCCAACGTTATCCTGACGCCCCACATTGGCGGTAGTACCGAAGAAGCGCAGGCCAATATCGGCAGCTTTGTGCCGGGCAAACTGCTGGGCTACATGAACACCGGCAGCACCTACGGTAGTGTCAACTTTCCCGAACTGCAACTACCCCTGCTGACCAGTTCGCACCGGCTCTTGCACATTCACGCCAATGTACCGGGTATTCTGGCTAAAATGAACGCCATATTCGCGAAGTACCACATCAATATTCATGGCCAGTACCTGAAAACCAACGAACACATTGGCTACGCCATCACCGACGTAGCCAAAGAATACGCCGACGAGGTCGTTCAGGAACTCAGAGGCATCGACAATACCATCAAGTTCCGGTTACTGTATTAGCGGGGAGCGGGAGAACAGGGTGACAGGAAACCATTCGGTTCCGTCTCCCTCCCGTTCTCCTCCCGCCCTCTTCTTGCCTTTACACCCCCTATCATGAAAAACACCTACTTCACCCCCGGCCCGGCTGAGTTATACCCAACGTTTGCGCAGCATTTACAAACGGCGATGGATGAGCAGTTGGGATCGATCTCGCACCGGAGTCAGCGGTTTCGCGACATCTACAGGCATACCGACGAGCAGTTGCGAACGTTGATGGCCATTCCGAAAACGCACGCTATCTTTTTCACCGGCTCGGCCTCGGAAGTGTGGGAGCGGATGCTGCTGAACTGTGTGGAGCACGAAAGTTTTCATGCGGTGAATGGCTCGTTTTCGCGCAAGTTTTATGACTACGCCAATGCCCTGCACAAGTTTGCGCACATTCTGGAAAAACCCTTTGGCGAAGGCTTTGACGCGGCTGAGATTGAGCTGCCGGAATACGCCGAACTGGTTTGTCTGACGCATAACGAAACATCGTCGGGTGTGCAGATGCGCCCGTCTGAGATGCATAAACTTAAGCGTAAGTACCCTCAGAAGCTGTTCTGCGTGGATATGGTCTCGTCGGCCCCGTATCCTGACCTGGATTATGGACTGATCGACTCCGCGTTTTTCTCGGTACAGAAAGCCTTTGGGATGCCCGCCGGTATGGGTGTCTGGATTGCCAGTGAGAAATGTCTGGCCAAAGCCGAACGACTCCAGAAGTATGAATCGCTGACGATTGGGGCGCACAACACGCTGCCTATGCTCTGGAAAAACTACCAGACATTCGAAACGCCCGCTACGCCCAACGTGCTGTTCATCTATATACTGGGCAAAATAGCTGAGGACTTTAACAGGATAGGTATTGCCACCATTCGGAAACAGACCGAAGAAAAAGCAAAGATGATTTACAAATTTCTGGAGAAATCAGACCGATTCGACCCGTTCGTTTCCACCGAGCGGTACCGCTCGCAGACGGTGGTAGTAGCCAGTACAACGAAGTCGGCGGGCGAACATATTGCCACCGCCAAACAAGCGGGAATGATTGTTGGGAGCGGCTACGGCCAGTTGAAAGACAGTCAGATCAGGATTGCCAACTTCCCTGCCACCTCGTCCGAACAGGTTGACGCGCTTCTAAAGCAACTAAGTCGGTAACGCCCAATTTAAAACCTTGTTCCGGCCCGGGAGTTAGTAATACGAGGTGCATGGATGCATAAAACACTCAACAACGAATGAAAACTTTACTTCAAACAACGGTATTACTGGTTTGTCTGTCCTCGGCAACCTACGCACAAAACCGGTCGGACTCGACCGGCAATGACAAGCCGCTTATCAGTCAGGATACAAAGCAGGACATTGACCAGGCCGTTAATGATGCCGGACAAACGGTCAATCAGGAATATCGCCGGTCGGTACAGTACCAGAACGCCAATGAACTGACCTGGTTTCAGCAGGGTACGGCTTTTGGGGGTGTGGGCCTGGGCGTAGGGGCTGCCGACAGTAAGTTTTCGCTGGGCCTCAACCTGCGGGCGGGTTATTTCCTGCAACCCGGTTTTGCCATGGGGCTGGTTTATAATACCGACCGTATTGTTGGTAACTCGTACCATTCCCGCCAGTTTGGTATCATGGCCCGTTACTATCCCTTCCGGACGCGGGTTAGTGCCTTCGTAGGGGCTAACTTGAGCCGGGGCCGTGAGTTCGCGGACGATATTCCGGATGGCACCAAATCCAGATACACCACGGTGGGTCTGGAGATCGGGGCAATGGCCTGGGTCTACAAACGGCTGGGTGCCGAAATAGCCTACCAGGGCAACTTTTACAACAAAATCAATCCGGTGGCCAGCCTGAGTCGGGGTGGTCGTCTCAAGGTGGGTGTCAACTATTACTTTGGGCAGGTTGGCAACAAAAAGCGTAACCAGTAAGTACGTATTGGCAACGTTCTCACAGCGAGCGGTTTCCACGCAGGAAACCGCTCGCTGTTTTTATGGGTGGTAACGTGACGTCGGGGCCTTAGTCCGTCTAAATCTATAGTGATCCCGCACCAGCTCTACCATACCGCATTCGTTTGGTTGACCATTCGGTTCTGCCTGTTCACCACAACACTCCTGTTGCTGGCAGGGGAAACGGTACGGGCCCAGTCTGCTGCGCAATTATCCCTGAGCACAAACATTGACAAAGAGCGAACAACAATCGGCAGTGAACTGGTCATCAGCATTAGCCTGACAAATTCCGGCCCGATAGCCGCCACAGATCTGGTTGTGCAGGACTCTCTCTCGCCCGCTTTGTCGGTTCGGCCCGGCTCCATAACGACACCAGCCGGCACCACATTTAGCGCCCCCGCCTTATCCGAACAGACAGGTAGCTGGACCATTGCCCGCCTTGATCCCGGCCAGACAAAAACGCTTACGTTTCAGGCGGTTGTTACCGACATGGGCGTGGTTTATCATACCGCTCAGGTGCAGGCGATAGTAGCCCGCGCCTGCGCCACCGTGCCGGTGCTGGTTTGCTCCGGCGATGAATATGCTTTTGAGATTACGGCGCCTGACAACGCGGGTAGTTACGGCTGGGAACGCACCATTGACGGCATTACGTCCCGGATACCCAATCAGCAGGGAGGAATACTGGTTGTAGATACGCCCGGCGCGTACCGCACGGTGCTGATCAATGGACAGCCGTGCGCGCGCGGGGCGTGTTGCCCATTCTTGATCGAGCCGGTAGCCGACGTACCAACCTACAGCCTGGCGGGTACCTCCCCTACTTGTTCGGGTACGGTTACGGCCACCAATGGTAATCTGCGGCTCTCAGCGCCGGGCAGCACCACTGGGTTAACGTTTCAGCTGGCGTCAGGCGGTTCTGACTTTGAAACGGCCCGGTTGCTTACACCCAGACCGCAGCCCATTCCGGCTACGGGTCTGCTGAGTATTAATTTAACAGCCGGAACCTATCTGGTACGGGTCTATACTGCCGCGGGCTGCTTCCGCGATGGCACCGCAACCATTGCCCCGGCCAACTGCAACTGCCCCCCCGCTAAATGTGTGCCGTTTGTACTGCGACAAGCCAGACGAAGTGCAGCAAAGTAATTTTTTTTTGGATGGGTTACTGGCACACAATTTGAACAGAACCCATTTTATTATCTTATTCAAGTATAAAATATAACAAAAATTATAGAACAAATCTCATTTACCCTACTAATCGCCTGCAAAGGCTATTTATTCAGGCAGGCACAGTAATTGCCTTTGGCATACCGGCAAGAAATTACATGCAACGCAAACTGCCGGGTTATGCAAACGATCATTACTACGCGAAAAATTATTACAGCCTGCCTGTTGCCTGCAATATGGATGCTTTGTACTCTATCTACGGCTTATGCCCAGCCGACAATCGGTGTTGTAGTTGCCCAGCCCGTCTGTAACAGCGCCACGAATAACTATACCGCTACGGGTATTGTCTCGCTGACCAACGCCACGGCGGGCAGTCTCACCATCACCGACAACGGCACTGTCAGCAGTACAGTAAGCGTAACGGCAGGGCAGACTACCGCTAGCTTCTCGGTTAGTGGAACAAGCAACGCCAGCAGCCATACGGTCGTGGCCAATCTGGGTACGGCAACGGCCAGAGCCACCTACGCGGCTCCGGTCTCCTGTACGCAGCCGGTATCTTCGCCTTGCTCGCTAACCGTCACTCCAGCCGTCGGCGTCTGCACTGCCCTCACCAGTGGCTCGACCGTCACCAGCGTCTTCAGCTCAACCGTCAACGTGACGTTTGCCGCCAATACCCCCGCCGGATCGCTCACCATATCCGATGGCACGAGTACCACCACAGTGGCCGTAACCGCCAACCAAACCGGGGCCCGAATCATCTTCATCGGCCTGCCCGCCAACGGCGCAACCCGACTGGTCAGCTATGACTTTTCGAGCGGACCTACCCGCTGTGGCGTTTCGTCTCTGACCTACGCGGCTCCTCAGTTCTGCACCCCTCAGCTACCGGTCATCCCGGTGATAACCCTCCAGAAACTGGTTAACAAAACCAAGGCCATGTTGGGCGAGACGATCTCTTACTCACTCGTGCTGACCAACACCAGTTCAACGTCTTCCGGGGCCACCGCTACCAACTTCACCGTCGAGGATAGACTCTCAGTTGGGGCTAACTTCCTTACCGGCTCAGCCTCAGCACCCACCGGCACCACGTTTACCCCCGGTTCGCCGGTGAGCCAGTGGACCATACCCAGCCTGGCTCCCCAGCAGAGTCTCACGCTGACCTTCGCCGTGACGGCCACCCAGACCGGCGTGATTTACAACACGGCTACGGTCGGCTCGCAAACGGCCACGGTCTGCACCAGCATTCCGGTGCAGGTTTGCCCCGGCGACGCGTTTGAGTACGAGATCACGGCCGCAGCGGGCCGTTCTTCCTATCGCTGGTACCGAACGCTGGGGGGCGTAACCACCGAACTAACCAGCGCTACCACTAACGTGCTGAGCGTGACGGCAGTGGGTGAGTATAAACTCGCCGTTGACAATGTAGAAGGCAAATGCCCTGACTTCAGCTGCTGCCCCTTCATCGTAGAAGAAGTGGCCCCCGTGGCTTCATTCAGCCTGACGGCTACTCCCCTGAGCTGCCTCAACAATGTGGCTCAGCTGAACGGTAGCGTTCGGGTAACGGGTTTGGTCAGCAGCACGGCCTCGGGTTTACTGACGTACGAGCTGGCGCAGGGCGGCAGTGACTTTGAGAGCGGGCTACGGTTAACCACGGGCAAAACGGCTCTGCCCGCGGGCGGGGTTCTGGCCACGAATCTGGCGGCCGGCACCTACCGGGTTCGGGTGTACAATGCCGCGGGCTGCTTCCGTGACGCAGTGGTGGTCATTACGCCGGTCAACTGCGAATGTCCGCCCGCAAAATGTGCTCCGCTTGTGGTTCAGCAAACCAGAAAAGCACCGCGCCTGGTAACGAGATAAGGTCGATATAGAGCGAAAAAATAACGAGTTGATATAAGCTGCTTTGCTGGCGTTATTGCATAGCTGACCAGGCTGGCTCTCTTTTTTGCCAGTACCCCCGCAAAAAGAATCCCCGTGAATTGACAACAGTCAACGCACGGGGATTCTTTTTGCGGGGGTACTTATAATCCGGGATGGTTTATGCCTTATTCATTGAATCCCGGACGAAAGAACAACTAAACCAGCATCCGCATCGGGTTTTCAAGCAACTCTTTCAGCGTTTGCAGGAAGGCCGCAGCCGTGGCTCCATCCACCGAGCGGTGGTCGCAGGAGAGGGTCACCTTCATGACGTTGGTGGGCTTCACTTCGCCATTTACGAACGCAACCGCTGGTTTGATGGCACCAATGGCCAGAATGCAGGAATCGGGGGGGTTGATGATGGCTGTGAACTCGTCGATGCCAAACATACCGAGGTTCGAGATCGAGAAGGTGCTGCCTTCCCAGTCCTTCGGCTGGAGTTTTTTGTCTTTCGCCTTACCGGCCATCTCCTTCACTTCAGCGGCAATAGTCGACAGCGTTTTCTGGTCGGCGTTGCGCACCACGGGCACGAGTAACCCTTCGTCTACCGCTACGGCCACGCCGATGTTGACGTATTTATACCGACGGATTTTATCACCGAGCCAGGACGAGTTCACGTTCGGGTGTTGCTTCAGGGCGACGGCAGCGGCTTTGAGGACGAAATCGTTGAACGAAATCTTGACCGGACTGACGGCGTTGACCGTGCCGCGCAGTTCCATAGCCTTGTCCATGTTGATTTCCATGGTCAGGTAGAAATGCGGGGCCGTAAACATGCTCTCACCTAACCGGCGGGCAATGGTCTTGCGCATCTGCGAAACGGGTACATCTTCATACTCGCCCTGGGCCTGGGGTGCCGGGCTGGGGGCAGGAGCCGCTTTCTGTTCGGCAGGAGCCGCCGGTTTTTCGGGGGCGGGCTGAGCAGCCGGTTGCGCAGCCGGAGCCGCTTTGCCCGGCACGAACGACTCAACGTCGCTCTTCACAATGCGGCCTTCCGGTCCGCTACCGTGTATCTGTTTGAGGTCAATGCCTTTCTCTTCGGCAATGCGTTTGGCCAGGGGCGATGCCTTCATCCGGCCGCCCGACTCTACCGCATCACCGGTGCCACCGGCGTAGGACAGATCCGTGTCGGCGTTGGCGGGCAGGCTGGCCTGGGGATTTTGCAGAGCCGTTTCAGACCCACCGGCAGCCGTATCGGCTTCTGTGCCATTGCTGGCCTTACCGGCACTACCGCCACCAGCCGATTGGGCCGGAGCCGCGCTGCCGTTACCATCGACCAGCACTTTGAAGTTGGCGCCCTTCTCGCCCACTACGGCAATGATGGCATCGACGGCTACAGATTCGCCTTCTTTTACGCCCACATACAGCAGGGTGCCTTCTTCATAGGCTTCCAAGTCCATGGTGGCCTTATCGGTCTCTACTTCGGCCAGAACATCGCCGGATTTTACCGTATCGCCTTCTTTTTTGTGCCAGGCCACAATGACGCCTTCGGTCATGGTGTCGCTCATCTTGGGCATTCGAATCACCGTTGCGTTCACGGCTTCGGCGGGTGCGGCAGAAACAACCTCCGCATCGGGCAGCCTGGTGGCTACTTCCGCTTTGTCAATGTTTCCGCTGGGGGCGGGAGCCGCTTCGGCTTTGGGAGCGCTCTCGGCGGGAGCCGCTTCCTGACTGCCACCATCGGCTCCATTGAGCAGGGCTTTGTAATCTTCGCCCTCGGCCCCAATAATCGCCATAATACCGTCGATGGGCACCGATTCACCTTTTTCAACGCCGATGTAAAGCAGAGTACCTTCTTCATAGGCTTCCAGGTCCATGGTAGCCTTATCGGTCTCTACTTCGGCCAGAACGTCGCCGGATTTTACCGTATCGCCCACTTTTTTGTGCCACTCCGCAATGACGCCTTCGGTCATGGTGTCGCTCATCTTGGGCATTCGAATCAATTCAGCCATAATCAGTATCTATAAAATCAGAGTAAACAGAAAGACGGGTTGAAAGCCAAAATTAGTGAATTGAATCATTTATCATTCCTGATTCATGATTCAAAAGTTTATTCTACCCATAAAACCAGCCCTTTCAGATAGCTGCCCTCGGGGTGAAACAGACTCACCGGATGGTCGGCGGGCTGGCTCAGGTGGTGCAGTACCCGCACCTGCCGTCCGGCCTCAATAGCCGCGGCTACGATGGTATTGTAGAACAGCTCCCGGTCAATCACCTGCGAACATGAGAACGTAAACAGGATGCCTCCCTTTGCCACGCGTTTCAGCCCCTCGGTATTCAGGCGTTTATAGCCCTGCACAGCCCGGTGCCGCGCGGCCAGACTTTTGGCAAAGGCAGGCGGATCAAGAATGACGATGTCGTACTGCTCGTTTTGGTTGTTGAGGTAGTGCAGCACGTCGTCGGCAATAGCTTCGTGCTGGTAGGTTTCAGGGCTGAAATTGGCCGTTACGTTCTGGTTAGTCAGCGCGATGGCCTTCTGCGACGAATCGACCGAATGCACGTCGGTAGCCCCGGCCTGAATGGCGTACACCGAAAATCCACCGGAGTAGCAAAACGCGTTCAGCACGCGCTTACCCGGTGCGTAACGCGCCAGCAGGGCCCGGTTATCGCGCTGGTCGAGGAAGAATCCCGTTTTCTGACCGGTTATCCAGTCGATCAAAAACGTGTTGCCATTTTCCAGCACCGGATGCGGCACGGGCGTTTGCCCGAACAGATAGCTGTTGATAACCGTACCGGCATATTCGTTCGGCAAGGTCTCGCTGCTTTTGTCGTACACCGCCGTCAGTTCATTGCCAAATACGTTTTGCAGGGCTTCGGTAATCACCATACGCTCGCGGTGCATGCCAATGGAGTGCGCCTGAAGTACCGCCACGCCATTGTACACATCAATAATTAGCCCGGTGCAGCCATCACCTTCCCCATGGACGAGCCGGTAACAGTTGGTGGTTGAGTTGATGATAGCCTGCCGAATGTGCCGGATACCGGTAAGTTTTTTAGTCCAGTAAGCCGCGTCGGGTATGACGGGACCGCCAGCCGTGGCCGCAAACGAAAACAGCCGCACCGCAATGCTGCCGTCATGGTAGTGGCCGGTGGCCAGGTACACGCCTTTGCGGTCGTAGACTTCCACTACGTCGCCGTCGGCCAGATCGCCGTCGTAGCGGGCAATGGCCCGTGAAAACACCCACGGGTGAAACCGCCGAACAGCTTCGTCGCGACCGGCCTGTAAAAATAATTTGGTATAACTCATGGATGTTTCTGGCAAAAGACCACAAAGATACGATGGGCGCCGGTAGGCAGCCGGACAAAAAATACATGAGAAACCAGTCGGTTCTTCGTTATAGGAAGGCAAACCAATCTACTACTATGCAGAGACGCTTATTTCTCAAACAATCGCTTCTTTCAACGGGTGTTCTGGCCGTTAGTCATGACCTGCTGGCCAACGTGCCCCAAAAGGCCATCAAACCCTTCGGCGTTCAGCTGTACAGCGTTCGCGATCTGATGCCCAAAGACCCCAAAGGCACCATGACCCGACTGGCCAAACTGGGCTACAAGCAGTTCGAGAGCTACGCCGGACCGCAGGGTTTTTTGTGGGGTATGGCTCCGAAAGAAGCAAAGATATTTCTGGATGACCTCGGCGTAAAAATGGTCAGCACCCACTTCGACTTCAAAAAAGACCTTGATAAGAGCATTGACATGGCCAACGGCGCGGGGCTGACCTACCTGTTGTGCCCGTACATTGGTGCGCAGAAGTCGCTTGACGACTGGAAGAAAGTTGCTGACCTGTTCAACGAAGCTGGCGAGAAAGTACGTAAAGGTGGGCTGAAGTTTGGCTACCACAATCACGACTATTCGTTTAAACCGCTTAACGGCACAATCCCGCAGGTGTATCTGCTGGAGAATACGGATCCCAACAACGTAATGTTTGAGCTGGACATGTGCTGGATTGAAGCCGCCGGGCAGGATGCTAACCAGCATCTCATAAAATACGGCAACCGCTACGAACTCTGCCACGTGAAAGACTTCAATCGGGTAGGAGGCAAAGTGGTGCAAACCGATCTGGGTACGGGTTCGGTAAACTATAAAAAGCTGCTGCGTACGGCCATGGACAACGGCATGAAATACTTTATTATTGAGCAGGAAGACTACCCACAGTCGCCGATGGTGAGTATGAAGAATGATGCCGCCTATATGCAGAAACTGACGGTATAAGTTCAGGGCGTCTGGGGCACGTCGGTTCAGGCACGGCCCAGACGCCTTAATTCCCTTCTTCCCGGGCTGAGAACAGCCGTTTAAGCCAGCTTTTCTGTTCGACGGCATCTTCCTTCTTCTCCGAATCAGTAGGCTGATAGCTGGCCAATGCCCGCAGGTCGGGTTGTCCGGCATCCACCCAGGCGGTGTACCAGAAATCGCCGGTCATTTTCACCGATGCCCGCATTTGCCGCTCCACCTGCCCGCGCAGCCGCTCGTGGTACGCCCACGAAAACTCTTCCGAATAGACTTTTACCGTAATGCCGTTGCGCTCCTCAAAGCCATATTTACGGGTTTCACCAAACTGTTCGGTTAGCTCTTTCTCAAAAATCAGGACCGAATCAAGCGCGGCATGGGCGTTGAACACGGCCTGCCAGGCCGCCTTCTGGGAGGAATAGACGTACTCGGCGGAGCCCGTCAGAAAATCAAAGTTTGTACTATACAACTCCGGCAGGCGCGACTCCCAGAAACCATGAATGCCCTGCTGCCCGGTCAGCTGTCCGTTGTAGTTGCGGGTTGTGTGCAGGGGCACGTTAGCATCGGCAATGTAGTGGCCCAGATCAGCCGCCACGCGCAGGATTCGTCGGCTGTCCCGCTGCCGGAAGGCTTCAGTAAGCTGGTATTTGGTAAGTTGAATTTGCCAGGGCACCAGCCCGTGTCTGGCCAGTGTATCCTCACCGTATAATTCGGCAGCGTCTTTATAGAATCGGGGCAGGGTTGCCGCAGACGTATCGGCGTAGGCGTCGAGGTCAATGAAATGGCGGGGAGCCTCGCCGGGTACGGCATACCGGCGTTTGTCGGGATTCACAGCGTTGTCGGCCAGGAAAGTGATGTTTGCTTTGAAAAACGGCATCATCTCGGCGGGCAGCGTGAACACCGCCAGCCGGTTAATCTGCTGGTGCGCGTAAAACCCCCATGCAGGCTGACGAACACCCAGGCTGGCCCGTTGTATGTCGGCGCATAGCGAAAACTGACCAATAAAAATGTTGACAGAAACAAAGAACCAAATAAAACAGTTGTACGTTTGTAAAATCATAGCACTATACGGATATAAAATTTGACTATTCTGTAAATATGCTCATTGAAACAGAATATTATTTTGAAACAAGCCATTCAAACAAGACAATGAAAACTAAATTTCGGGGCTACACCCTACTTATTTTGGTCTTATGCGCTTTTGCCCTAACAATCTATGGTGCCTACTCCCCCGCCCGTAAAGCACAGAAGCAACAGATTGTATGCGTAAAGTTCAAAGCTGACGTTGACAATCAGGCTATTGAACGGTATATGCTTGGTTTTGCCAGCCTGAAACACGAGATTCCTGGCATCATCAGCTACACGTCGGGCCGGACCATCGCGTCCAGCGGAACCGCTACCGACTACGACGTAGTACATTATCTTACGTTTCAGAGTGAAGACGACATCAGGAAATTCGAGAACGACCCGGCTTACAAGACGTTTGTCACGCACAACCAGGGAATCTGGGAGAACAACCTGACGGTCAACGCCGATATCCGCCAGTAAACGAGCACGTTGCCTAAGAAAATCAGGGGCTATGCTTGCGTATAGTCTTCGATTTCCTTATTTTTGCGCCCTCATATCGCGAAACGCCTTTTACAATACATATCAATGGCAAACCATAAGTCAGCAAAAAAAGCAATCCGGTCAAGTGCCAAGAAGCGGATTCAGAACCGTTACCAGCACGTTACCACCCGGAACATGGTGAAGAAACTACGCCTGACCACCGACCATGCAATGGCCGTTGAGCTGTTCAAAACCGTATCGTCGGCCCTGGACAAACTCGCCAAGCGCAACATCATTCACAAGAACAAAGCCAGCAACAACAAATCGAAACTGGCCAAGATGGTGAACCGGCTTCAGCCAGCCACGGCATAGTTGCCGTTCCCCGTTCAAATCTTCAAAGACCTTACCTTTTATCGGGTGAGGTTTTTTTGTATGCAAAATGAATGAAAATGTTGAATATTGCTCATCATACGCCGAATCTCAACGAACTAAATGAGCGACCCTTCACAATTCATCATTCATACCTGGTAGCCGTGGCTTACGAAACATCCGGTAACATTCAGAGTTGGGCCGAAGAAGACCGCCCGCGCGAAAAACTCATGCTCAAAGGCCGGGCCGCCCTCTCCGATGCCGAGCTGATTGCCATCCTCATTAACTCCGGCACGGTTGACCTGACGGCGGTTGACGTAGCTAAAATCATTCTCAAGAGTGTAGGCCATAATCTCAACGAACTGGCCCGACTGAGCGTAAAAGACCTGTCCAAATTTCGCGGTATTGGCGAAGCGCGGGGCATTGCCATTGTGGCCGCGCTGGAGCTGGGACGTCGGCGCAAAGAGCAGGATCGCCCGGTACGCGCCCGCATCACCTGCTCGCGCGATGCCTATAACGAGCTGGTGCCGCACCTGACCGACAAACCCCACGAAGAGTTCTGGATTCTGCTGCTCAACCGCGCCAACGAAGTCATGAAGCCCGTTCTGATCAGCGCGGGGGGCGTATCCGGCACGGTGGCCGACCCAAAGATTATTTTCAAGCAGGCCATAGAAAACCTGGCGTCGGCCATGATCTTGTGCCACAACCACCCATCGGGCAACCTGACACCTTCGCAGGCCGATAAAGATCTGACCCGCAAACTCAAAGACGCCGGGCGGCTGCTGGACATCCCAGTGCTGGACCATCTGATCTTCACCGACAAAGCTTACCTGAGTTTTGCTGACGAAGGCATTTTATAACCTGAGGGCCAGCATCACCTCAGCGCGGCTTAGTTCGCGCACATCGCCGGGTTGCATCCCCTCGGCGGTGAAGGTTTCGATGGACCAGCGCACGAGCCGCAGCGTAGGGAAACCTACGGCGGCCGTCATTTTACGTACCTGCCGGTTCTTGCCCTCGTGGAGCGAAATGGAAAGCCACGACGTAGGAATACTGGCCCGGTAGCGAATAGGCGGATACCGGTGGGGCAGGTCTGGTTCGGGCAGGCGTTGCGCATTGGCGGGCAGCGTTCGGTACGGCTTGCCATCCACCGAGATAGTAACCCCCGCCGAAAGTTGCTCGGCAGCTTCGGTAGTAAGCTGGCCATCAACCTGTACGTAATACGTTCGGTTGTGCCGAAACTTCGGGTTCAGCAGCCGGTGGTTCAGTTGCTTGTCACTGGTCAGCAGCAGCAGCCCCTCACTGTCCGCATCGAGCCGACCAACCGGATACACATCCGACGGAAAATCAAAATTCAGATCGGCCAGCGTTTGCTTATCGCCTTCTTTCGAGAATTGCGACAGCATCAGATACGGTTTATAAATAAGGAAGTACATGGGTGCTAGCAGGTTTGCGTGATCGCAGCTTGAAGGCTGAATGCCACCCGCTGCCGGCGCATCAGTTCCAGACCAGTCACGAATTCAGCATGCGGTCGCTCAGGGTTAAATGCACCGGACAGTGATCTGCGTGGACAGCGTCGGGCAGCATCCGGCAGTCGAGAATTTGGTTACGAAGCGGTTCGCTGACGGATGCGTAGTCGATGCGCCAGCCTTTGTTGCTGGCCCGGGCTCCGGCGCGGTAGCTCCACCAGCTATACGCTACGGTGGTGAGGTGTTTATAGCGGAACGCATCGACCATGCCGGTGTCAAACCAACGGTCCATCCAGGCGCGTTCGTCGGGCAGGAAGCCGGTGGTATTTTTGTTGCGGACGGGATCGTGAATATCCATTGGCGTATGGGCAATGTTGTAGTCACCGACCACAATCAGGTTGGGCCGGGTCTGGCGCAGGGTCTGCACATAGTCGTAAAAATCGCGCAGGAATTCCATCTTAACACCCTGCCGAATTTCGCCGGAGGTGCCGGACGGAAAATAGCAGTTCAGCACGGTCAGATCGCCAAAATCGGTGCGCAGAATCCGGCCTTCACAATCGTACACGGCCAGGCCGCAACCCGTTACTACGTGGGTAGGCGCAATTTTGGAAAACGTAGCCACGCCGGAATAGCCTTTTTTCTCGGCCGCGTGCCAGTGGTAGTGATAGCCCAGCAGCTCGAACGGCGTCAGATCGACCACGTCGGTGGTGGCTTTTACTTCCTGAAAGCAAAGAATATCGAAGTCGTGTTTCGACAGCCAGTCAATGAGGCCGTTTTTGATACCGGCCCGGATGCCGTTGATGTTGTAGGAGATGAGTTGCATTTTCTCTAAACCGTACCCGCCACCACATCATCTTCCCTGGCCAGCACCACTTTTTTGTCGGTGAAGAACAACAGGAACAGGAACAGTACCACAACCGTAATGGCCGCCGGCACGAGCCAGAACGACGTCCAGTCCACGGTATCGCCGGTAGTGAACAGATCCTTTGTATAACCGGAAAGGTAAGAGCCAATGCCCATGCCGATGCCGTAGGTAGCGATGGAAATAAGCCCCTGCGCCGACGATTTGATTTTTTCGCCCGCTTTGTTATCGGTATAAATCTGGCCCGTTACGAAGAAGAAATCGTAGCAGACACCATGCAGAATAATGGCTAAAAAGAGCAGCCACTCGCCCGAACCGCCATCACCATACCCAAAGCCAATGAACCGCACAATCCAGGCAATCAGACCTACAATCAGCATTTTCTTGACGCCCAGGCGAGTATAGGCCAGCGGGATGAGCAGCATAAAAATTACTTCCGACGCCTGCCCCAACGACATTTTGTTTTCTACGTTTTGCATCCCGCCATCCGTGAGTGAGGGGTTGGCCATGGCGTAGTAAAAGGAAAGCGGAATACAAATCAGCACCGACGACAGGAAGAAGATGCTAAATGATCGGTCTCTGAAGAGTTGGAAGGCATCCAGACCCAGAATCTGACCAAACGAGGTCGACTTCTCGGCTTTGGGGGGCGTGTCGGGCAGGAAAAACGAGAAGATGCCCAGGACCAGCGCTGAGTACATGGACAGCTGAAAGATGGTCACCTTGTCGCCAAATCCGTAGTAGCCTACAATGTTCGAAACCAATATCCAGGCCACCGTACCCAGCACCCGAATGCCCGGAAATTCCTTTTCGGGGCTGCTCATCTGCTGCATGGCAATTGAGTTGGTCAGGGCCAGTGTCGGAGCAAACGTGAAGCAGTAAACGAGCAATACCCAGAAAAACTGATCGGCATCATTGACCTGGATCAGGTAGTATAGGATGACAGCACCGATCAGATTGAGGACGCCCAGCACCTTTTGAGCCGAGAAGTACCGGTCGGCAATCATGCCTACGAAAAAGGGGGCAATCAGCATCGCAATGGAAAAGGTAGCAAAAGCGGCCCCCTGTTGTATGCCCGTCGCATTAAGCTGGGTCTCCATGTATTTGGTTACCTGCCCGTACCAGGCTCCCCAGACAAAAAACTGGAGAAACATCATAACCGACAGTTTAATGCGCGTAGCGGTAAGCATCTTGAGATACGTGGTTTAAGGATTCTGACGGATGAAGTTAGCCAACGCCCGTTTCTCATCATAACGGCAGTCTCTTTTTTGCCGGGAAGAGCCTGCCAAACCGGAAAAACGCATACGTACAGAAGCTGCTCAGCCCCGCCAGCAGATGCCAGACCGAATGCCCCTGAACCCACGAATACGGGTCGCAGCCCACCTTCTGCACGTCGAGCGTGCGGACGTAAAAGGCCACAATAATCAGCCCGACACTCAGCAGCCCCAACACCGCCGAACGCTCGTTTCTGAACTGAATGTAATTGACAATCAGCAGCGCCCAGATGCTCAGAATCAGCGCGGGCAACAGAATACCGCTCGACACGTGCAGGGCAATTTCCAGCAGGGCCAGCACCAGCAGGGCGGCCCCGGCAACGACAACTTTCCGGGCCTGGCCTGACCATTTAACACCGTAAAAAACGTGGTACAGGGCCACGAGCAGCAGACTGATGGTCAGCCCGTACGTACCATTCATGTCCACGCGCTGACCCAGCCAGGTGAGCGACGCGTGGAAAAACGCACTGCCGAAGCTCAGATAGATAAAACAGCCGCCCACCAGCCAGGACAGCCCCGGAAACTGCGCCAGCCGGTTCTGATCACCTTTGTTGCGGCTCCCGGCATCATAGCGGGCAATCTGCCAGAGGCATACACCCAGAAAAAAATACACCAGATTGGAGTACGTATTCATGGACTGACGGAAAAGGGCCGCCGTGTTATCAAACTCGCAGTACTCGCCCGTCAGGGCCGATTTACTAGCCGTCATACCCGCCCAGACGCCACCACTCAACAGCGCATTCAAAGCAAAATAAACGATAGCCATACCACCGGTCAGGGCCAGCGCGCGAATGATAATCCGGGAAAGCAACGGGGTTACCAACCGGTTGTATAGAGTTCTCAAAGCCTAGTGAGTTAACCGCTTTTTAATTCAGGAAAAAGAATTCATTTTTGTGGATTGTCAGGTAAACATTTCTCTTAATCAATCAATCTATGACACTTCTTCTACGAAGATTCTTATTGATGCTGGCCCTGCTGACTTCGGTGATCCTTACCGGTCAGGCGCAGGACGCCGGCTTCATTACGGGCCGGGTACTCTCGGCCGAAGACGGTACGCCCATTCCGGGGGCCAGTGTGGTGGTTAAAGGTACCACCCGGGGTACTACTACCGATGCTAGTGGTAATTTCCGGCTTCAGGCCGGCCAGGGGCAGGCGCTCCGCGTCAGCTTTATCGGCACCAGAACGCAGGATGTGGCCGTAGGCAATGCCAGCACCATCAACGTCCGGCTGACGCAGGAAGCGGGCAGCCTGAACGAGGTAGTCGTAACCGCCCTCGGTATTCAGCGCGAAAAACGCCAGTTGGGCTATTCCGCACCGGAGATCAAAGGCGAAGATCTGGCCAACGCCCAGCGCGACAATTTCCTGAACGCCATTCAGGGCCGCGTGGCCGGGGTGCAGGTAGGACCATCGAGCGGCATGCCCGGGGCATCGTCGTCCATCATTATCCGGGGTGTCAACTCCATCAGTGGCAGCAACCAGCCGCTGTACGTCATTGACGGAATGCCCATCAGCAACCGTACCGCCGAGAACAACAACTTCGTATCGGGCCGCCTGTCGGGATTTTCGTCCGAGAACCGCAACATCGACTTCTCAAATCGGGCGCAGGACATTAACCCCAACGATATTGAAAGCATCACGATCCTGAAAGGCCCCGAGGCAGCCGCGCTTTATGGCGTTGATGCGGCCAACGGCGCCATTCTCATCACGACCAAAAAAGGCAAAGCCGGTGCGGGTCGTATCAGCTACACCAACAGCTTCAACTGGCAGCAGAACGGACCTCTGCCCCAAACACAGCGCGTGTATGGACAAGGCAACAACGGCGTTACGCAAAGCACGAGCCTGAACGCGTTTGGACCGCGCTACACCGAAAGCGATACGCTTTACGACAACGCCAGCCAGTTTTTTCAGACGGGCTTCGGGCAGCGCCACAACCTTTCCTTCGACGGGGGCAGCGACCGCTACACCTACCGGCTCTCGGGGGGCTATACCGACAGCAAAGGCGTGATTCCCACCACCCAGTACAAACGCCTGAACCTGACGCTGAGCGGCACGGCCAAAATCACCGACAGGCTCTCGCTCGAATCCACGATCCAGTACATCAATACCGACAACCAGAAGGTATCCAAGGGCGCCAACAGCTTTTTGCTGGGGCTGCTGTCCTGGCCCGCCAACAGCAACGTGTCGCAATTTCTGAACCCCGATGGGTCGCGCCGGAAAATCACGAGTGCCGACGCCGAAGTAGAGAATCCGTTCTTCGACGTGAATAAGAACGAACTCCGCGACAAGGGCAACCGCGTCATTACCAACATCGGCGGTAACTACGTGGCCAACGACTGGCTGACGCTCTCTGCCCGCGTGGGTCTGGATGTGTTCTCCACGCAGTACCTCATCAAGTACCACCCCGAATCGAACCGGGCGCGGTCTATTGGCGGCTCCATTGACCAGGCTACCGACAACAACCGCACCATCACGGGTCAGTACTTCGCCACTATCCGCAAGCAGTTCGGCAAACTCAGCACCTCGCTGCGGGTAGGTCAGGCGCTGTATGATTTCAACGTGAACGTGCTGGCCACGCGGGGCGAGAAGTTCCTGGACCCCAACTTTACGTCGATCAACAATACCGATCCGCTCACCCAGAAATCGCTCAGCACCACCCAGCAACGGCGGCTGATCGGGGCCTTCGGCGATATGACGCTGGGCTACGACGATTTCCTGTTTCTGACCGTAACGGGTCGGAATGACTGGAGCAGCACGTTTCCCAAAGAATTCCGGTCGTTCTTTTACCCCTCGGCCTCGCTCAGCTTTGTCTTCACCGATCTGATTCCGCAAGGCAGTTTCCGCAACGCCCTGAGTCAGGGTAAGTTGCGAGTGTCCCTGGCGCAGGTCGGTAAAGAAGCCCCCGCCTACTCTACGTCGCAGGCCTACGAGAGCCAGACCACCACGGGCGGTGGCTTTAGCTATGGCTTCACGGCGCCCAATCCCTTTCTGAAACCCGAGAAGGTAAACTCGTTCGAGGTGGGCACGGAGTTGAAGTTCTTTAACGGTCGACTGGGTCTGGATGCGGCCTATTACCGCACTACCAGCCAGGACCAGATTATCAGAGACCTGCGCATCAGCTACGCCACGGGCTTTATTCTGAAGGTAATTAACGGCGGTAAGCTCTGGAACAACGGTATCGAACTGTCGCTGAATGCCGAGCCGGTGCGTACCAAAGATTTCTCCTGGAACACCATTGTCAACTTCACCAAGACCAACAGCCAGCTCGAAAACCTGCCCAATGGCCTGGCCGAGTACTATAGCTCCGACACCTGGGCCTACGGCAACGTGCGCAACGGCATCCGGGTAGGTTCGCCCCTGACTACGCTCACCGGCAATACCTACCAGCGCAACGCCCAGGGTCAGATTCTGATCAGTCCTATTTCGGGCTTGCCCTTCACCGAAACCGTCTGGAACATTGTGGGTAACCGGAACCCTGACTTTGTAATGGGTTTTGTAAACTCGTTCCGCTACAAAAACCTGTCGCTCAACTTCGTACTCGACGTGCGTAAAGGGGGCGACGTATACAACGGTACCGAGTCGTACCTGTACCGGGGCGGTTTCAGCAAAAATACGCTGAACCGCGAGCAGCCATACGTAGTGCAGGGCGTGCTGAAAGACGGTCTCGAGAATACCGACGCGCCTACCAGGAACAACATTCAGGTAACCCCGTACTACAACAACGGCTATTACTCGGCGCTGGCCGACGAAGCGTTTATCGAGCGGAACATCAGCTGGCTGCGCGTAAAGGAACTGACCCTGCGCTATGCCCTGCCCCCCTCGCTGCTGAGCGGAACGCGGGTATTCAAATCGGCCAGCCTGTTTGTGACGGGTACGGATTTGCTGCTGCTCACCAACTACACGGGTGGCGACCCCGGTGTGAATACCAACAACACCGTTACGGGCGGCTCGGGCGGCTACGGTTACGATTTTGGCAACCTGCCCCTGCCCCGTACCTACAACGCGGGTATCAACATTGGATTTTAACGAATAAACGGCTTCAGACATGAATTTCAGAACCATACCCGCACTGATCCTGACCAGCCTTGTGCTGGCCCTGAGCAGTTGCAACGAGTACTTCGACATTAACAAAAACCCCAATAATCCCGATCAGGTAGAGGCCGCGCTGCTGCTGGCTCCAATTCAGAACAATTACGTGCTGAGTATCCAGTTCGATGCCCGCTACATTAGCCGCTACGTACAGAACCTTCAGGCTACGGGCGGGGGCGACACTTGGGACCTGCACGGCTACGCACCCTCCAGCGATGCCGGCGGTGAACTCTGGCGCGGTGTGTACTGGAAAGGCGGCCGGAATACCCTAAACCTGCTGGCCGATGCCGAAGCCAATAAACGCTGGGATTACCTCGGCGTAGGCAAGATTTTTCAGGCCTGGGGCTGGCAGATGCTGACCGACGTGCACGGCGAGATTATTATTAAGGAGGCCTATGACCAGGACCCGAATAAAAACAATTTCAACTACGATACCCAGGAGTATGCCTACGCCGAAGTACAGCGGTTGTGTCAGGAAGCCATTACGAGCCTGAGCCGCAGCGACGGTGCCGTATCTACGGCCTCGCTGGCCCGGGGCGACGTCATTTACAAGGGCGATCGGCTGAAGTGGCGCAAGTTTGCCTACGGGCTGCTGGCTATCAACGCCCACCACCTGTCGAACAAAAAGTCGCTTTACAAACCAGATCAGGTCATTGCCTACGTGGATAGCTCGCTGGCCAGCAACGCCGACGATGCGCAGTTTGTCTTTAACGGACTTAGCTCGGCCGATGCTAATTTCTTCGGGCCGCTGCGGAACAACTTCAGTGCTTACGCCCAGTCGGCGTTTATCCTGCGGCTCATGGATGGCACGGTATTCGGCGGTGCCAAAGACCCCCGGCTGCCCATTATGCTCAACGCCAGTGGCGACGGGGTGTACCGGGGCCTGCTGCCGGGCGTGGGCCAGTCTACAGCCACGGCCGTTCCAGTTCCTACGCGGGTAGTAAACCCCTGGGGAACCACCATCAACGTAACGCCCCCCGCCGGTACACCGGGTAAGTATATTTTTACCAACACGGGTCCATTTCCGCTGATGACCTACGCGCAGCTACAGTTCATCAAAGCCGAAGCCGCGTTCATCAAAGGCGACAAAGCCACCGCCTTAGCCGCGTATCGGAAGGGAATTGACGCCCACCTGACTTCGCCGTTGGTAAATGCCCCTGCTACTGAGCGCACGGCCTATCTGGCCAACCCGGCGGTGGTACCTGCTGCGGCTGCCGATTTGACGCTGAGCCAGATCATGCTGCAGAAATACATTGCCCAGTGGGGCTGGGGGGTATTGGAAACCTGGGCTGATCTGCGCCGGTACAACTATAGTCCCGACGTGTTTACCTCTCTTCAGCTACCGTCTGTTTTCATTACGGCCAATAACGGTAAATCGGTGCAACGGCTGCGCCCGCGCTACAACTCCGAGTACGTCTGGAACGCCGAATCGCTGCGGCCCCTGGGTGGACTTGAACTCGATTATCACACCAAACCCCTCTGGTTCACGCAGCCGTAAACTGGTAAAACAAACAGATTATGTTCAAATACATCCTATACATCCTCTCAGCAGCCGCACTGCTGACGGGTTGCACAAAAAATACGCTTGAGTTACCTATTGAGGCTGTCACCAGCGGAGCGCGGATCAAGTTAATCCATGCTGCCCCCGACGCGCCCGGTGTAAACCTGCTGGTAGGTGGTCAGAAAATCAGCGGAGCCACGCCCCTGGGGGCCTCGTCAACCAACCCCGGTACGCCAGTACCAGTCACCTTTGGCAATACGTTTCCGAGTGGGACAGGTGCTGGGTACGCCGTAGTGTCAGCGGGGCAGGCAGCCATTACGCTGTCGGCACCGGCCAGCACCACGGCAGGTTCGGCCACGGTGGTAAACCAGCAAAACCTGACGCTCGAAAACGACAAAAACTACTCGCTGCTGATGGCCGGAACGGGCGTTACTCCCGAAGTAATTGTGCTGAATGATGACCTGAGCCAGACGCTGGACCCCACCAAGTTCTATGTTCGGTTCATCAATCTGGCCATTGGACAGAACTACGACTTCGGCCTGAGTACGGGTACTATTCTGGCTCCTGATCTGGCTTATAAAGGCAACTCCGGCTTTATTCCAGTCGATGCCGCCCTGCTCCCGTCGTTCGTTATGCGGTTGCCCAAATCGGCCACCAACGTATCGCTCGTGACGTTCAGCAGTAACATCACGGGCCGGGTCTTAACGATGGTAGCGCGGGGCACACCCGGCAAAACCGGTACGCTGGCTCCCAGCCTGATCATCGCCGTAAATCGGTAACGGGTATCGTACCGATTACTCAATTACGAAACGGGCCGGGTCTTTCTGAAGACCCGGCCCGTTCTTATTTCCGCTTCAACAAGAGCACGTTGCTCACGGGACGCTCCACCGTTCTGACCCAGTTTTTGCCATCAGAAGGATAGTTAACCACGCCGTTTTCGTCCTGCCCGGCCAGCCACATCGTAGTAGAGCCACCCCCGTCGAGGTTGATGGCGTCGCGGCAGCCAAGCCATTGCATGACTTTGGTGAGTTCGGGCAGGCTCAGCCCGGCCGCGTTGGCGTGTCGCCCGTCGGCGGTGAGCCAGATGACGCGCCCGGTGGTGGTAACGCAGGCGCAGGTACGCGGGTGACGGTTGTCGTTGAAGGCGTTTTTCAGCAGCGGGTGCGGCTGTCCGTTCAACAGCAGCAGCGGCCCCGTCACCATCACATTTGGCTCAGGCCGTTCCTGGTCCCAGCGCGGGGACGTGCCGCCGTAGATGATGCTAAGCTTGTTTCGGTCGATGATGATGGCCGCCTGCCGGTGTTCTACGCGTTTCTGATTCTTATCCAGTCGGGTGGTGTCGATGGTTTGCCCGTCAATGCGGATCATATCGACTGAGCCTCCCTGCTTGACATCGAAAAACGTACCGTTTACGGCGGCAATGGCTTGGTGCTGCTCACCAAACCAGCTTGTTTTCTTCAGACTATCGCCCGCCGACGCAAAGGCGATGCGTAACCGACGGGGCTTATTTCGGAACGACAGGATGTTAATGTGCTGGGTTGCCCCAAAGAGCGAGTCAATGCGGGTTGTTTGCCAGGAAACACGCTTATGAGGCTCGTTTTTTGTCCAGTCAGCGCGGGCAAACCGCAGCGAATCAGTAGACTGCGCGCGTGATAAAACGGGTACCAACAACAGAAAAAGCAGGATACGACGCATACGGGTATTGGTTAGGGTGCAAAGGTAAAACCAGGACACCTGTGATGGCACAGGAAAGATGGAAGACGGGATGTTGCGCTGATATCCTGAATTTTTTTGGTAAGTTGCTTCATCAATCTTAACCATTCAATCCTATGGCTGTCAACGCAAAACACTTAGCAACGTTTATCCTGGGGGCAGCTGCGGGTGTAGCCCTCAACAAATACGCCCAGTCGGAAGATGGTCAGAAACTAATGACCGACCTGAAAGAGAAAGGTATGCAGCTTAAAACCGAAGCCGAAGGAGCCGTTGATCACGCCCCCGACTACTTCGACAATCTGAAGGCGCAACTGGCCGATATGCTGAAAGCCAACTTCCCTGATGCCGAAGCCAGTATTGATCAGGTGCTGGGCAAGAAAGTTACCCCAGTCGATCCCCCCGCCGAAGGGTAAGAGGCCTCAGTACACCAAACGCCGGATTCAACAATCCGGCGTTTGGCGTTTTAGCGAGTTGGTCCGGGTTGTAAACGGGCCTGACGTACCAGGCCTCCCACAATCAGGTATTGGGCGGCTGCGTAGGTACTCATCACCAGGAATGCACTCCCCGGCAGCGGAAGTAAAAACTTGTTGACGGCAATCAGCGAATCGGACTGGATGAACAGCAACGCGCCGACCATCACCCAGCCGTATGATGATACTCTGGGCCTGAGTGTGGCCAGCAGACCCATCACACTCAGGCAGACGGCGTACAGTACTACGGGCCACCAAAGGCCGGTAAGAGCTGGTTTGTTGACAAAAGTGGGACGAAGCAGATACAGAAAACCGGCATCGCATAGGAGAAACAGGAGCCCCATCAACCCGGCAAACCGGATCGAAACCCTGGCCCTGTGCTGCCGGATCGACAGGTAGAAAGCCCGGCTATAGCCAAGTTGCATCATCAGAAACGCCCCCAGTCCCGGCACAAACAGATCCCGCTCCCGAATCATCAGGAACACGTCGCCCGCCAGCGCGAAGACCATGCCCGCCAAGAGCCAGCGAATTTGATTTGGATAACCTTTGGCCCAATCCTGTTGCCAGACAAATCCGAGCAGCAATACCATAATCAGCGGCTTGCTAACGTAATGCAACCAACGAAGCGGCAATGTGTCGCCCAGGATAGTCAGCAGGGTAATCAGGACAAAAGCAGCGGTAAAGCGCAGCGAAGGTTTCGTCGGCATGGTGGCACGGAGTGTTCCTTTCAAACCATTCGGTAGGCAGGGCGTTTATACAGCGCAAAGTAACTACGCAATACTATGGATAAGGCACAGAAATTTGAGCTGATGAATAAGGTCGTGCGGGAACTGGAAGATCTCCAGAACAGCCTGAACGCAGTGATCGAGAAGATGGGTAAGCTCGAAGTGGATAACATTAACGGCCTGAGCGACAAGCGGCTGGAGACGGATCTGGGCGAGATGTATGGCCGCACGGCTCAAAACGTCGACAGTATTACCGCTCTGTACACCTACTTCGAGACCAAAACCGAAGAGTACGGCGAAACCAACCGGGGTGCTATTGATGCCGCCGAAGCCGCGGCCGCCATTGAAGACGCCAAGTAAGCACAGCGTATAAAGCAAGCGTAAACAGGCTGCTCATTTCATATGAGCAGCCTGTTTACGTTACTCCCCATATAGCAGTCGGCCAGCCCGGAACACACCATCGGATGCCTGCAACAGTTTAGCCCGCAGGCGCGGATTATAGGTGGGGCGGTCGGTCAGGAACTGGCGTACCAGGGCGGCTACGGCGGGGGTTTGGTACGCACCCAGCGTGGCTCGCAGCCATTGTTCAGGAAAGAAAATATCCCCCGTTTTCTGAATTTCTTCCAGCAGGGCCAGACTCTGGGGCAAATACAGCGCTGATGTTTCGGCCCTGAGTGGATGGTGCAGGTAGCCAAGTGCCGCCGTAACCCAGGCTTCGCGATCGCGGTTGGCTTCGCTGGTCAGACCCGCAAAAAATGCGTCGCGGTCGGTGGGGCTACTGGAAAGAGCGGGCATCATAAACTCGAGTCGTTTCCGGCGGTCGGGGTTTTTGATGCGGGCCAGTTGCCGGTTTAGAATACCATCGGCGGGATAATCACGAACGGCCAAGGCGAGGGCCAGCGACGTGTAATCGTCTTCGGTGAGCGTAACCCCCGCCGGAGCATTCTGCGTCTCCCATATTGTATAAAGCCGTTGCTGCGCTGCGTTGCTGAGCGCGATACTCTGGTAAAGCCGGAACAGCAACTTTTTAGTACCGGGTGTTTCAGCCCGCTCCAGCGCGTGCCAGGTCGCCTTCTCTACGGCATTCGCGAGGGCGGGGCGGTCGGCGGGTTTGGTAAAGTGCCAGATTATATCGCTCAGCTGGCTGGTCAGCAGGCGCAGGTTCAGCTCTTCCGTTTCTTTATCCAGCAGGTTCCGGTACGCATCGGCCAACTGCGCCGGGCTCACCATGCTCCCCGCCAGCATATTTTCGAAGAGATTGATGTACGCACTTGCCCGCATTACGGGGTTGCTGAGCCGCATCAGGTTAGGTAGCATGGCCGAATCAACAGGAAACCGGCCGTAGCCCTGCCCCGACGAATTGACTACTACAAACAATGGAGCGGGCTTGCCAATGGCGTCGCGCAAATCGACGGTTGGCCCATTCATAGTCACGGTAACGTCGTCGGTGTGGTCGGCATAGACGAGGGCCACCTCAAACTGCTGCGGCCATACCCGGCCACTCCCATCTTCGCCCCGCTGGGTCAGGGTAAACTCGCTGATTTTACCATTCTGCTCGTCGTACTGATGCAGAAATACAGGTCGGCCCGTTTCATTCACCCAAATCTGACTCCAGGTTGCCAGATCGGCGGGGGTACGTTTGTCCAGAATACGAATCAGGTCAGTCCAGGTGGCGTTACCAAAGGCGTAGGTTTTCAGGTATTCGCGCAGGCCACTGCGCAGCGAATCTTTGCCGACCAGGCGCTCCAGCTGCCGCATCATAATGGGGGCTTTGTGATAGATGATACCGCCGTAGAGCGTACCGGCTTCAGCCAGATTGCCCAGCGGCTGCCCAATGGGGTTGGCTCCTTCCGTACGATCAACACCATAAGCCGCCGGAACATGGTCGACCACGAACTGCAGATCATAGTTGGCATCGGGAAACGAGTTCTCCGTGACTTTGTCGGCCATGAAGTTGGCAAAGACCTCTTTGAGCCAGACATCATTGAACCAGCGCATGGTTACCAGATCGCCAAACCAGCTGTGGGCCGTTTCGTGGGCAATGAGCGTGGCCCGGCTCAACTTCTGGTCGCGGGTGGCGCCGTCGTCCAGAAACAGACTCGACGCTTTATAATCAATAGCCCCTACGTGTTCCATGCCGCCATACTGAAAATCGGGGATGGCCGCAAAATCGAGCTTCTGAAACGGGTACGGAATCTGGGTATAGTCCTCCAGAAAGCGCAGGGCATCATCGTGCAGGCTAAAAATCAGGGGCATACTCAACCGGATTTTGGTAGTGTCCGTTTCGCGGTGTAGCAGCGTCATATTTCGCCCGTTCAGCATTTTACGCACCGGAGTGAACTTACCGGCTACGAACGCAAACAGGTACGTCGGTATCGTGTCGGAGGGCATAAAGTTGTGCGTCATGCGCGCCTGGGCGGGGTCAGCTATGGTCTGGCGCAGTTCAGCATTGGTCAGGGCCTGCCAGTCGGCTGATGTGGTCAGCGTAAGCTGAAACGTGGCTTTCAGGTCAGGCTGATCGAAGCAGGGAAATACCGTACGCGCGCGGTCGGGTACGAGCAGGGTGTAGAGGTAGTCATCCGTGCGGTTCAGCGAGCTATTGCCGGCCAGAAAGTCAATCTCAATCTGGTTGGGGCCGGGCTTCAGATAGCGGGGGGCAATGAGCAGGTGTTCGTGCTGAAAAACAATTGGAATCACCACACCGTTAACCATAACCCGCTGTAAATGAGTGCTGTCTTCCCGAAAATCGAGTTGTACAGGCGCGGCACTTCGGGTCCACGAAAAGGTAATTGTTTCGCTGGCTGGAATTGGCTGGCTTTTCTGCGCCGGAATATCGAACTTGAGAGCATAGGCCACGTTACCAATGGTTTGCTTCCGAAATTCGGCCAGCGGCTGCGATACCCCTGCTTCAACCAGGGGTATGGACACCGGAAGGCTTTTGCGTGAACAGGCACCCATACTCAACAGAAAACTACCGGCCACCAGGCCGTAATACAGACGAATAGACATGGTATTCTGACAACAGAGCGAACCCCCGCAAGTTATGAAACGGCAACTGACCTTCCTGCTTTTCGTCCCCGCAATTCTTCTGGCCAGCCTTACCGCCAGCCAGGCCAACAGTATTCTCATTCCGATGGACGATGCGCAGTCCAACCACCTCAAGGCGTACGGCATTGCTTATAAGATGCTGGCTGCCGATCAGGAAATAGACTGGCTGCTCAACTACCGGGGTGGCTCGTTCCTGCTCAGACAGTCTGCCGCGCTCGAAACCGAATGCCGGGTGCGGGGCGTCAGCTTCGAGACCCTGACCGACAGCCGGGCCGCATCCATCAAAGCGGAGATTGCGGACCCCGATCAGAACATGAACGCGGTAACGCTCCACAAAGCCGCTAAAATTGTGGTGTATTCGCCCGTCAAAGTCAGCCCGTCGGAGTTCGAAAATACCGATGCCGTTTTGCTGGTACTTACCTACGCCGAGATCCCGTTCGAGCTGGTTTATGATGAAGAAATCCTGAAGGGCGACCTGCCCAAATACGACTGGCTGCACCTACACCACGAAGATTTTACGGGTCAGTACGGGCGGTCCATTCACCGGCAAACGCTGGCCGACATTCAGGCGCAGGAGAACATTGCCCGCAAGTACGGCCACGCCAAAGTGTCGCAGATGAAGCTGGCCGTGGCCCGGGGCATTAAAGAATTTCTGGCGGGCGGGGGCTACCTCTTTGCCATGTGTTCAGCGGCCGAAACCCTCGATATCGCGCTGGCTGCCGAAGGTACTGATATTGTGGGCAGTGCCTACGACGGCGACGGTATGGATGCCGACGCCCAGAGCAAACTCGATTTCACCAAGACGCTGGCTTTTGAAAATTTCGTACTCCAGGCCGATGATGGCTACCGGGGCTATTCTACGTTTTCAGACATTAACTCATCGGCCAATGGAGGGTACGAACGGGGCAGCGGCTTCTTTGACCTGTTCAATTTCTCGGCCAAATGGGATGTGATTCCCGCCATGCTGACGCAGAATCACGAACACATCATTAAAGAGTTTCACGGGCAAACCACAGCCTTCCGCAAGGACGCCGTTAAACCCAGTGCCCTGGTCATGGGGGAAAGCAAAACCTCTGACCGTTACCTCTACGGCGAACTGGGGCGGGGGCAATGGACCTTTTATGGCGGGCACGACCCCGAAGGCGTACGGGGCGGAGGCAGCTGGCGCATCCCTACGGACCTGAACCTCCACACCCACTCGCCCGGCTACCGGCTCATCCTGAACAATGTGCTGTTCCCCTCGGCGAAGAAGAAAAAGCGCAAAACATAACCAGATTTTACGCGCAGCGGCCGGGCAGATTCGTCCGGCTGCTGCGCGTAAAGTATTTTATCAAGAAAAACACCGGCATCCCGTTGCCCCGGTTGCATCTTTTCAAGTTGCCCTTGACATTGTGGGCAGGATATCCATACTTAGTCAGTCCATTGATGTACCGATTGATTCACCCTTTAAACGCGACACAATGAGACTACAGGTAAATGCCGTCAAGTTCACGGCCGATCAAAGTCTGCTGGATTTCCTGCAGGCTAAACTCTCCAAATTAGACACCTTCCACGACCGGATCATTGGAGCCGAAGTTTTTCTCCGCCTGGAGGGGGCCGAGACCAACAAGGTTAAAGAAAAGATTGTGGAAGTTAGACTCACCATTCCCGGTAAAGAACTGTTCGTGAAAGAACACGACAAAAGCTTTGAAGCCGCCACCGACCGGATTGTTGACGTGCTCAAAGACAAGCTCGTCCGCTGTAAACGTAAAGGAAGTGAATTTTCAAGCCCGGCCATTGCCGAAGCCAAACTCCAGATAGAAGAACCCGAGGTTTTTGAGATCGACGAAGCCTAAGTTTTATAAATCCAAAGAAGCCGCCTTCTCTACGGAGGGCGGCTTCTTTTATTACCCGCTACACCACAACGTAGACACGAAGATCCACCGCCTGAACGAAAATAACGGAGCCGCAGAAATTGACCTGACTCCCGACGAACTGCACAGTGGCCCGAATTGAGGTGGTTGGAGCGCGTTATACCGAACAAATGGAACGCGCTACGGGACTCTGACTTTGCGATGCCCGTCTTCGGGGCCATTACCCGGAACAGGCATTTGAAAACAGACAAGGCGGCGCTCCCACCAGTGGAAGCGCCTTGTCTGTTTTGTCAGAAATAGATAATCGGGGCGGTATTACAGCCCGAATGCTGACTTGATCTGATCGACGAAATCGAGCTTCTCCCAGGTAAAGAGTTCTACTTCCATCGTTTTTGTCTGGCCGTTGGCACCAAAGGTCTTGGTGACTACTTCGTTCTTACGGCCCATGTGTCCATAGGCAGCCGTCTCGGAATAGATCGGGTTGCGCAGCTTGAGCCGCTGCTCAATCGCGTAGGGGCGCATATCGAAAATCTGACCGATTTTCTCGGCAACCTCGCCGTCGTGCATAGTTACTTTGGAAGTGCCGTAGGTGTTTACGTACAGACCGCAGGGTTTGGCTACACCAATGGCGTAACTCACCTGTACCAAAACCTGATCGCAAAGACCGGCCGCTACCATATTTTTGGCGATGTGCCGCGTGGCATAAGCCGCCGAGCGGTCTACTTTGGAGGGATCTTTGCCCGAGAAGGCGCCCCCACCGTGCGCCCCTTTACCACCGTAGGTATCGACAATAATCTTCCGTCCGGTCAGACCCGTGTCGCCGTGCGGGCCGCCAATCACGAACTTACCGGTTGGGTTAATATAGTACGTGATATCGTCGGTGAAGAGGCTGTGCAGGCTTGCTTTCTGCGCGGCTTTTACGCGGGGGATTACGATGTTGATAACGTCATCGTTGATCTTCTTCAGCATCGTCTCGTCATCGGCGAAGTCGTCGTGCTGGGTCGAGACCACAATGGTGTCGATACGAATGGGCTGGTCGTCGTCGCTGTACTCAATGGTTACCTGGCTCTTGGCGTCGGGCCGGAGGTACGGCATCAAATCGTTTTCGTTGTTCCGGATGTTCGACATCTCGCGCAGGATGGCGTGGGCCAGATCCAGCGGCAGGGGCATAAAGTTGTCGGTTTCGCTGGTTGCGTACCCAAACATCATACCCTGGTCGCCCGCGCCCTGTGCGTTCGCCTTCGACTCAAAATCGTCTTTGGCTACTTCACGATCAACGCCCTGGTTAATGTCGGCCGACTGGTCGTGCAGGGCCGAGAAAATACCGCAGGAGTTGGCTTCGAACATATACTCGCTTTTGGTGTAGCCAATTTTACGGATCACATCGCGGGTAATTTTCTGTACGTCGAGGTACGTCTCCGTCTTTATCTCGCCCGCCAGTACTACCTGTCCGGTTGTAACGAGCGTTTCGCAGGCGACTTTGCTGCTGGGATCAAACGCAAGAAAGTTGTCAATCAGGGCGTCGGAGATTTGATCGGCGACCTTGTCGGGGTGTCCCTCGGAAACCGATTCGGACGTGAAGAGATAAGGCATTTTTTCTCGTTATGACTTGAATTTAAGACTGCAAAGCTACGTCTTTCTAAACAGACGTCAATAGACACATCGGGTCTTACCCCAGACAGTCTTCTAAATATCCTGGTTCCTGTGTATTTTCATAGCCATCGGTACCTACCCCGGGCGTTTGTAGCTTTGGCAGAAAATGAGTCATTCAAAACTTCTTCTCGTGGTGGCCGGCCCCACGGCGGTTGGCAAAACAACCCTTTGCGTTGACCTGGCCCGGCAACTGAAAACCGACGTCGTTTCGGCTGATTCGCGGCAGCTGTACCAGGAGTTGAGCATCGGCACCGCCAAACCGACACCGGCCGAAATGCAGGGGGTTCGGCATCACTTTATTGGTTCACACGCCGTAACCGACCCCGTCAATGCCGGGCGGTACGAACGCGAATGTCTGACGCTGCTGGATGAATTGTTTCGGGAAAAAGACGTCGTGATTCTGTCGGGCGGTACGGGGCTATACATCAACGCCGTTTGCTTCGGTCTGGACGATATGCCCGCCGTTGACCCGCTCCTGCGCGAACGGTTGCTGACCCGCCTGCAAACCGGCGGGTTGCTTTCGCTCCAGACCGAACTGTGGCAACTGGACCCCGACTACGCCCAAACCGCCGATCTCCAGAACCCGGTGCGTGTGACGCGGGCCCTGGAGGTCTGTTTGAGTACGGGACAACCGTATTCATCGTTCCGACGGCGGCAAACGGCCAAACGACCGTTTCACCCTGTCCTGGTTACTCTCGACCGCCCGCGTCCGGAGCTCTATGCCCGCATTGACGCCCGGGTAGACACCATGCTGGCAGATGGTCTGGTCGACGAGGTTCGTTCGCTCCTGCCCCACCGGGCGCTGTCTGCACTCCAGACAGTGGGCTATCAGGAAGTCTTCCCGTATCTGGATGGCGAGTGTAGCTACGACGAAATGGTACGGCTGCTCAAGCGCAATACCCGGCGTTACGCCAAACGGCAGGCTACCTGGTTCCGCAGTCAGTTTCCGGTACCCAGTCAGTCAATAGCCATCACCAGCGATCAGTCAAAGGCGGTTAATGAGGTAATGGGGCTACTGCCAACGGATGACTCTCTACGGTAAGGCCCGATACGCCAGAATACCACCGGTTACGTTGCGGACATTAGAAAATCCATTCTCTTCCAGATACTGCTGCGCCCGGGCGCTACGAGCCCCCGACCGGCAGTGTACAATCACTTCTTCGTCCTGCAAGCCATCCAGTTCGTCGATGTGGTGCGGCAGTTCGCCCAGCGGAATAAGCGTGGCACCAATGTTATCGGCCTCGTACTCATCCGGTTCGCGCACGTCGAAGAGATTCAGCTGCTCACCCTTTTCGATTCGTTCTTTTAATTCCTGTACGGTAATGTCCATTTCGTTTTTTAGTTAATGATTCGTAAAACAAAGGTAAACAGTTCTCAGGCATTGGCCGTAACGACCCACGTCTGACACTGCTCCAGAAATTCGGGGTCAATGTCGGCACCGAGACCGGGTCTATCGGGCAGGGTAATCTGGTATCCGTCATAGCGAATGCCGTTCTGAACAGGATCTTCGGCGTGTTCGAATACAGAGTCAAGATCATAGAACCGGATATTGTGCCGGGCTGATGCCACGTGGGCATTAGCCGTTAACCCCAGCCGACTTTCCGACATGCAGCCAATCATGCACGGTATTCCGGCGGCTTCGCCAATGGCGTTGATTTTAAGGGCGTCAAAAATTCCCCCACTCTTCGAGAGTTTGATGTTGAAATAGTCCACCGCTTCGTCGCGCACGAGCCGGATGGCATCCACTGAATCAAACAGACTTTCGTCGGCCATGATGGGCACAAGCGAGTGCTGGCGCAGGTACCGCATACCCGCCACGTCATGCCGGCTTATGGGTTGCTCGCAGTACTGTACGTTCAGGTGCCCAATACCGCGCAACACCGTTTTGGCCGTAACCACGTCCCAGCCCTGGTTGGCGTCGGTACGAATCGGAATGTCAGGGCCGATAGCCTGCCGCACGGCTTCTACGCGTTGGATATCATCCGCAGCGTTCGTGCCCAGCTTCACCTTAATGGCATCGGCTCCCTTAGTCCTGAATCCGCAACGCGTCCTGAACCATGCGTTCGGGCGTGTTGATGTAAATGGTTTCGTCGGTTACCAATGTCTGTTTGCTGCCACCCAGAAACTGGTAGAGCGGCATATCAGCGGCTTTGGCAGCCACGTCGTACAGGGCCATGTCGAAAGCCGAGCGGGTGGTGGGATGGCCCGGCAGGTAGCGGGTCAGGGTGCGCAGGCAGCCTTCAATAGCCAGCGGGTCTGCATCGAGCAGCAGACGGGCCATGTCCTGAGCCGCGGCCAGCCCGGACGCCTGCGTTTCGCCCACGATCATCCAAAACGGTGAGCCTTCGCCCCAGCCCGTCAGCCCGGTGTCAGTCTCTACTTTAACCAGCAGGTTGCGGGCATGATCGATGGTGCCGAGTGAGATGGCAATAGGGGCCTTGAGCGGAATGTCGTAGCGGTACAGGTGGATCCGGGTAATTTTCATCCGGCAAACATAAAAAATGGAACCCGTTCGGCGGGTTCCATTCAGTAGTTCAGCCCATAATCTTACGGCTTATCCCACCACAACGGGGTAGTGAGTACGGCTTCGGTTGGTACGTTGGCCCCGTTTTTAGTGATTTCGCCATTGGGATACGCTACACGCCGGATAAACGTGGGCAGGGCCGCATTGACGGGCAACGTAAAGCCTTTGTACTTATAATCGAACCGGCGGGCATCATTCCAGGCCTCCGGATTGAGGTAGGTCACCACGTATTTCTCCTTGAAAATCAGATCGAGCGTAAGGGCGTCCGCGCCTACCGACACGCTGGGGCTGGCGATATACGCATCGCGGGCGGCAGGCGCTACGCTGAACTTGTCCATGTTGGCCCGGATACCTGTCAGATACGCGGCATACGCCCGCGCTTTGTCGCCCGAGCGCAGAGCGGCTTCGGCTTCTACAAACTTCATCTCGGCAAACGTTACGATCTGCAGCGGAGAGGCATCGCCGGTCAGGGGTGAGTTGAGCGAAATATACACTTCGTCTTTCACGGTATTGGGGGCGCCTACGTTGCCCTGACCGTTAATGGTGCCCACATACGTACCGGTAACGGTTGGGTCCGTAATTTTCTGGAGACGCGGGTCAACGGTGCTATAGGTTTTACCGTTGAGCTGATTAACAAGCTGGGCCGAAAGCCAGCCATCCAGCACAAGCAGGGCGTTATTCCGTGCCACGGATGCCCACGGGCTGCGCAGCAGATACGACGACATCTGGGCATCGTCGGCGCTGGAGGCATAGGATTTCGAAACGGCGTCCAGCACGGCAGAGGCACTATAGCTGCTCTTTTTCGAGATTTTGTTGAGTGCCCGCGCCCGCAGCGCCTGCGCCGTTTTAATCCAGGCGGCCGTGCTGCCTTTGTGAATCAGATCGTTGCCGGCCATCAGCTTCAGCTTTGAGTCAGGTTTGGCCAGCTCCGTCAGGCTTTCGTTCAGCAGACTTAAAACCGTCTGGTACAGGGCTTCTTCCGAATCGTAGGCAGGTGTGAGCGACGAGCCATCGAACGCTTTGCTGAACGGCGCAGCGCCAAACGTATCGCTGATCAAACCAAGGTGGTAGGCCAGCATTACGTTGGCCACCCCCACGTATTCCGACGCGCCCTGCTCCTGGGCCTTTTTCTTCATATCGTACAGATCGGCCAGGGCAAAATAGATATAGTCCCAGGTGCCGGTGTAGTCGGTGTTCTGGTATGTATCCGTCGACCCATTTGCGCCCGGACTGGCCAGGTACTGCACGAAATACGAGGTAAAGTTGGCCACCCGCTGCGAACTGTACGCGGTCTTCTGCGTCGTGGTTGACAGCAGCGAATTCAGGGGCGGATTGTCAATCAGGTTCGGGTTGCTGTTGAGGTCAAAATAATCCTGACAGCCGCTGGCCGTAACCAGTAGCAAAGCCGTCAGGGCCAGTAGGGTATATCGCTTGAAAATGATCATGATTCTGTGAATAAGAGGAAGATTAAAAACCAGCGTTGAGGGTAAACAGGAAGCTGCGAACGGCGGGATAGGTAAAGCCGCTGAAGCCATCGACGTTACTGCCCGCACTGGTCGAACTCGCTTCCGGATCGTAGCCGGAGTACCCGGTCCAGAGGGCCAGGTTGTTGCCCGTTACGCTGAGCGACAGGCTTTTGATAAACGCTTTCTGCAGCAGGGCACTGGGCAGCGAATACGATAGACTGGCCGACCGCAACCGTACCCACGAGGCATCTTCAATAAAGTTCTCGGTAGCTCCGCGGTGGAAACGCCGGTAGTAGCCATCGCCATAATCTACGCCGTCCGGCCCTTTGCCCTGACCCAGATACACGGCCTTGGTATTCGGCGTTCCATTGGCCAGTACGCCGTCGAAAACAATGGTTTCGGTGCGGTTCTCGGTGTATTTGGCAATGCCGAACGCCGAAAAGTAATTGCCAAGCTGGTTGTAGCGATCCTGGCCAACGCGGGCATCAAACAGGGCCGTGAGCGTGAAGTTACCATAGCGAAACGTGTTGTTGATACCACCAATCCATCGGGGTTGTGAGTTGCCCAGGATTTTCTGGGTTGTGTTCACCACCGGGAATCCGTTGGCCCCGATCACGATGGGGCGGTTGCGATCCAGCTCGGGCGAGGTATTGGCTTCGCTGGCGTTTTCGTAGTACCGCTGGTAGCTGCGGCCGTACAGGTTTCCATAGGCGTAGCCCGGCACAAGCCGCATGGTAGCGTTTGAACTCAGGTAGCCAAACTGCGTAGCATAGTTGATCTCGGTCAGGCCATCGCGCAGGCTCAGGATTTTGTTGCGGTTGGCCGAGAAGTTCAGGTTTATGTCCCAGTTGAATTTGGCCGTCCGGACGGGAGTGGCCCGCAGGATTACCTCAACACCCCGGTTGCGCATGGAACCGGAGTTGATGGCGGCCCGCACATACCCCGTTGCCGATGATACGTCGACCGAAATAATCTGATCTTTACTCAGCGAGTTATAGTACGTCAGGTCCAGCCCCAGGCGGTTGTTCAGGAAGCCCAGTTCAACACCCGTCTCGAAGGTATTGGTAAACTCAGGCCGCAGGTTTGGATCGCCCAGGAGCGAGCCACGCGTAAAGCCCGTTGAACCCGACGGCAGCTGCTGGTACGACGAATAGCCGGTAACGGTAGCGTAGGGCGATGCATCCTTCCCAATCTGCGCGTACGAAGCCCGGAATTTACCCATGCTGATGGTTTCGGGCAGTTTGAACTGCTGCGAGAAGATATAGGACAAACTCGCCGACGGATAAAAGAACGAGTTGTTGGGCGAACGCAGCGTGGATGTGATGTCGTTACGGCCCGTCAGGGTCAAAAACAAAAAGTCTTTGTAATCAAGCGTCAGCTCGCCAAACACACCCATCAACCGGTAATCTTCCGCGCTCTGGCTGGGCACAATGGTTTTGGCGTTACGCAGATCGAAGTAATTATATACAGTCAGTTCGTTACCCTCGGCTCCGAAACTCCGGATCCGCCGGTCGTAGAGGTCATGACCCACCCGGAATGTGGTGTTCAGGTTCTGCCCGATTTTCTTGTTCACAGCCGCCGTAAAGGTGGACGTAATGGCCCGGAAGCTGGTGTTGTACTGGTACACAAAGCCCAGTCCGTTGTCTTCGTAGGCACGCTCGCCGGCCAGTCCGGTTGGGCCGGGTGCCGTTCTGACACGGTTATCGGCGTAGGTATCCAGACCCACCCGGTAATTGAAGCTGAGCCAGTTCAGGGGGCGGTAGTTGAAATTCAGGCCGCCAATGAGCCGGTTTACGTTGTCGCGCAGCTTGTTGGTAGAGGCTCCGTACAGCGGGTTGTTGTTACCGTAGGACTTCATGGTTCCGTCGGGCTTCTTAAAATCGGTCACGTCGTACCGGGGAGACCAGTAGCTCAGGCTCTCGTTAAAGCGGTCGGCATTGTAGCGATCGCCCCCGGAGTTGACGAAGTTGAGCGTGGTGTTCACGTCAAATTTCGAGCTGATCTTCACGTTGGTATTCAGCCGCACCGAGATCTTCTCGAAGTTGGTGAACGGAATTACGCCTTCCTGATAAAGATGCCCGATCGAGGACAGAAACGTGATTTTGTCGGTACCGCCCGAAAACGACAGGTTGTTCTGGTACTGGCGGCCCGTCTGATACGCGTCTTTGAAATGGTTGAACAGCTGATCGGGATGAGTGGGGTCAATCTTCTTCGCATCGGCAACGGTTGGTCCCCACGACGGCCAGAAGCTGTTTGGATCATACGCACCCAGATACCCGATGGTGAATTTGTCCTGCGTATCCGGAAACTTATTGACGTTTTCAATACCGAATGTACTGCTGTAGTTGGCCCGAAAACCACCCGCCTTGCCCGATTTGGTCGTAATAACCACCACCCCGTTAGCTCCACGCAGGCCATAGAGCGCCGTAGCGGCCCCACCCTTCAGGATATTCATCGTAGCAATGTCGTCGGGGTTGATATCGGCCGCCCGGTTGGAGAGGCCGCGTAGTTCAGCGCCGGAACCCTGGGTAGAGGTGCTGTTGTCGAGCAGAATACCATCTACGACAAACAAAGGCTGGTTGTCGCGGCTGACGTCGAGCGAGTTGATACCCCGGATCAGAATCCGTGCGCCCTGCCCCGGTGCCCCACCCGTGCTGGTAATGGTTACGCCCGCTACCTTACCCTGCAGGGCATTAACGATGTTGGTCTGGCGGTTCTGCACAATCTCTTCGGCATTGACTGCCTGCGTGGCGTAGCCAAGGTCCTTTTTGGCGCGGCTGATACCCAGAGCGGTTACTACAACCTCGTTCAGCTGCCGATCATCAGCTCTCAGGCTAACGTCAACCGTTGTGCGGTTACCGGCGGTTAGTTGCTCTGTAACATAGCCGATATAGCTAAAAACCAGCACCGGGCTGGAAGCGGTGGGCCGGAGCCGGTACCGTCCGTCGGCATCGGTCTGGGTACCGGTAGTAGTACCCTTTATCGATACGTTGACCCCCGGCAGGGGTGCGTTGTCAGTCTGGGCCGTTACGCGCCCGCTGATTTCAGTCTGTTGCGCCCAGGCCACCGACACAGTACAGCAGAGCAACAGGATGAGGGAATACCGTAGAAAGTTGATCATCATGAGGGAAATAAGGATACGTGGTATAATTGCAGAAAGCCAAAATTAACCAGTTTTTAATAATGGTACCGCCTTAACAAAGAATCTATCGTCAGGCAGCCGCTTTACGATACTAACCGGCGACGAAAACTATATTTGCCAACCTGAAGACCGGCCCGTCTCTTCAGCGACCTAACCAGCTGCGTATCCCGCCCAAAAACTCCCCGGATCAGATGAAGAAAAACCAGTCCATTCGCCTGCTGACAGCCCTGCTGCTGGGCACCTTGATTCAGTCGTCAATCGCCTTCTCGCAGCGAGCAGCGTCACCAGCCCAGCCTGGCCTGTCGGCTCCGCAGCGACTTGCCCGCGAGCTGGAACGCATTGCCCAGCTGGGGGGCGGGCCGGTTGGCATTCAGGCTATTCATCTGGAGTCAGGGCAGCAGGTTAGTTTAAACGCGCAGATGGGGTTGCCCATGGCGAGCACGGTAAAGGTGGCTATTGCGGTTCAGCTGCTGACTAAAATTGAACAGGGCGATCTGTCGCTCGATACCATGGTAGAGGTCACGCCCGCCGACCTGCACCCCGGCAGTGGTACGCTGACTGCTTTGTTCAACAAACCCGGCCTGCAGGTGTCGGTGCAGAACCTGCTCGAGTTGATGATGGTCATCAGCGACAATTCGGCCACGGATATTCTGCTGCGGCTGGCCGGTGGTCCTGCTGCCGTGCAGAACCGACTCCGGCAACTGGGGGTACAGGGTATGTCGGTCGATCGGTCTATTATTGAGTTACTGGCCGATTTGCAGGGCGTTACGCTTCCCCCCGCCAGCCAGTGGACGGCGGGTTTTTACGAGAAGCTCGAAGCGGAGCGCCTGCCCGACGCCCGCCCCAAAGCCCTGGCCCGGTTTGCCCTCGACCCGCGCGACACGTCAACCCCGGCGGCTATGGTTGATTTGCTGGCCAAAATCTATCAGGGAACGGCTCTAAAACCGGAGAGCCGCGCGGTACTGCTGGGCGTTATGGAACGCTGCCAGAGCGGAGCCAACCGCCTGCGGGGCTACCTGCCGCCCAACACGCCGTTGGCCCACAAAACCGGCTCGCTCGGCGCTACCGCTACGGACGATGTAGGCTTTATTACCCTGCCTGACAACGCCGGACACGTAGCCATTGCCGTGCTGATTGGCCCTTCAACCCAGCCCACCGCCGAGCGCGAACAAACCATCGCGCATCTGTCGCGGGCCGTGTATGATTATTTTCTGTTCACGGCCCCCGCTGCCGCAGCCCGGTAATTCGAACCAGACTATTGCAGGTTCTTATCGAGCAGTTCGGAGAGGCCGGCAGCGGTTTGAAGTCCAATAAGCCGTTCGGTTAGTTTACCTTCTTTGAGCAGCAGCAGCGTCGGAATTTCGTCGACCTGGTAGGCCACCATCAGGGCTTTACTGGCATCGGCATCGGCTTTAATAATGGTCACCTTACCGGCGTATTGCGTCTTGAGCTGCTCAATAATCGGCATCATCTTCTGGCAGGGGGCACACCACGACGCGTAAAAATCAACCAGCACCAACCGGTTATCGGTGGTTAGCTGCCGGAGGGCATCGGGCGTAATGGCTTTGGCCGACGTAGCGGGCTGGGCCGGAACGCCCGCTATGGGTTTCAGCTGGGTGGTCCACTTCAGATAGCCGCCCTGCAGTTCATACACCGAAAAGCCCTGATCGCGCATCTGCTGAGCCGCCAGAGCCGAACGCCCGCCCGACAGGCAATACACAAACACGGGCCGGGTTTTGTCCAGCCGCGCCAGACTATCGCCGAAAGCCGGGTTCCGAACGTCGATGTTGGTTGCTGCGGGCAGGTGACCACCGCCAAACTCGCCGGTGGTCCTGACATCCAGAATCTGGGGGGCCGTTGTTTGCTTGAGCCGGGCCTCAAACTCAGCAGGCGTCAGCGACTGGGCCGACACGGCCGATATGGACAAGAAGGCCAGTAAGCCTGCGAAAAACGTTTTCATGCGATTGTCGATTAAGTGATGAGGGCTATCAATTCGGGAACTGACTCTTATCTAAACCCGGAATGATACGTAAGGCGTTCTTGTAATAGACTTTTTTCAGCACCTCGTCGGGCAGTCCCAGCCCATACATGCGCCAGAAGGCGTGGTATTTTTTGTGGTATGGAAAGTATTCGTCGTTCGTTTCCAGCACCCGAAAATACGTAGCGTATTCGCTGGGAATCCAGCTGTCTTTGCCGAACAGAATCCGGTCCTGGTATTTTTCAAAGAACGCACGGGCGGTGCGCGGCTGACGGCCCAGTTCGGCAATGACCGCGCCAATCTCCACGTTCATGTTTGGAAATACCTGCATCAGGCTATCCAGCTTGGCCAGGTCGTTGGGGTACCAGCCCATGTGCGCATTGATGAACGTGGTGTTGGGGTGTTTTCTAAACACGTTGTGCTGCTCGGCAAGCAAAGCCTCCCAGGAAACGGGGTTGCTGGCGTTGCGACGGCCCTTGTGCAGTTTGAGTTCGAGCCAGCGTTCGTTGTAGCGGTCCATCGGGTCCCAGAACGATTTAGGGTCGGCGGTATGAATCAGCACCGGAATACCCAGTTCACCACACTTGGCCCAGATCGCATCCAGGGCCGGATCGTCAACCCGCACGCGCTGTCCGGCTTCGTTTTTCACACTCTGCCCCAGCGATTTATAAATTTTCAGGCCGCGCGCGCCCGCTTTCACATCAGCCTCCAGCATCCGTACAGCTTCCTCGGTCCAGCCTTTTTTGCCAACGTCGTCGAAGTTGATGTTGGAGAACAGAACCAGCCGCTTCGGATTCGTTTTGTTGATATTGGCTTCGGCATCGGTAAAAAAGCGGGTATTTTCGGCTACGTTACCCCAGCCACGGCCGCTCAGGTTAACCATAACCTGCAGGTTGAGGCTGTCCATCTGCGCCAGAAGCGGATTCAGATCGGCCTTGTCCATTTGGTATTGGTGATTGTGCACGTCGATAAACGGATACTTCGACCGCGTAATCTTGTGCTCCGGGACTTTCAGCGTCGAGACGGGGTCGTATTCTTCAAACCCCAGCGGCATATCAACGGGTTGGGCCGGCTTGGCAGACTGCCCACAGGCAGCAGTCAGCGAAAGGGCGAACAGGCAAAAAATGTGTCTTGAACGAATAGACAGGTGCATAAACATAGAGCAGGTTAATTTGGCTTGTAAATAAGGGCCACGCAGTGCGCAGCAATACCCTCGGCCCGGCCCACGAAGCCAAGGTGTTCGGAAGTAGTAGCTTTAATGGAAATATCGTCTTCGGGCAGGTTCATAACGCCCGCCAGACAGGTTTTCATAGCCGGAATATGCGGATTGAGTTTCGGCTCCTGTAACACAACGGTTACGTCGACGTTCGACACGTCGTAGCCGGCTTCGCGAATCATGCGCAGCACTTCGGCCAGCAACACCTTACTGTCTACCCCTTTCCAGCGCGGGTCCTTATCGGAAAAATGATAGCCAATGTTTCGCATGTTGGCCGCACCCAGCAGGGCATCGCACAGCACATGACAGACAACGTCCGCATCCGAATGGCCAAAGGCACCGTGGGTGTGCGGAATCTGAATACCACCGAGCCAGAACGGATGGCCCTCAACTAATTTGTGGACATCGTATCCCTGTCCAACCCGAATTTTCATAGTGTTATTTTCGATAAAACATCGCTGCGTCAGTCGTCGTCCAGTTCCTCCAGTTGCTCTTCGCTCAGGTCAGGAAGCAGGGCAAGTTTGGCGTAATATGGAAAGTGATCGGAGCCAAACTTGCTCAGCCGGTCTATGTCCACTACCCGAAACGCGGACGATACAAACACGTAATCCAGCGGCCATCGCAAAAAGATGGTTTCGGCCGTGAACGTATTATACATCCCCCGTCCGTGCCGGATATCCTTCAGGCCGCTAAGTTCGACAAACCGCCGGGTATTGTGCGACCAGCCGACATCATTAAAATCACCGGCAACCAGCGTGGGCCCGGACAGACCGGCAACCATACGCCCGGCTTTTAGCAGCGCTACTTCTTTTTCGCCTACATTGTCGGGGTGTTCGCTGGGCATGGGCGGCACCGGATGCAGCGCCAGAAAGTTAAACCGCTTACCCGATGGCATGACGACTTTGGCCAGAAAAGCAGGCACACTGTCGTTACTCAGGAAATGAACCCGCTGATCTTCGAGCGGCAGTTTTGAGTACAGCACCATCCCATATGTGTTATCAGCCGGAAACGTCATACGGTGCGGATACTGCTCCTCCAGCACACTCAGCTGGTTAGTCCACCAGCGGTTTACTTCCATGGCCAGAAAAAAAGTGGGATCTTTTTCCCGGACCATTTTCAGCAGATCATCGGCGTTCCGATTGGTCATCAGCACGTTGGCGACCACCACGCTGACGACCGAATTAGGCGGTACAGCTTCAGCCTCGACCGACTTCACCTCCCGGTTTACAAACGGCACATAGTTGGCCAGATAGTATAGCTGAATCCCGATGGCGACGAACAGCCCCCCCAGAAAAAGCCAGGCTCGTTTTCTTTTTCTGAACCAGAGGCCATACATCACCAAACAGGCAGTCAGCGCCAGCAGGGTAAGCAGCCGGGGGAAATTAAGGACTTTCAGATACCAGAGCGACGTATTGTAGCTCAGAGACACCAGCGTAACAGCAACCAGCAGGACACCAAAAGTGATCAGCAGGTAGTACAGAACTTTCTTGAGTATAGCCATAGCGAAACACCGGCGGAATGCATCCCACTCTGGAAGCAATCATCTCCAGATAAAGACCGTCGTACCAATATAACCCAATTTGACCGGCATAGGCCAGTTAGCCTGGTTAAGCAGTCTCCGTTCGCCGGTAGTAAAGCGTGGAGCAGTTGTCTTTGCGCAGGACCTGCCGGGCCATGGTCTGCACGTCGGCAGACGTAACGGCCTGGATATTGGCGGCTTCCTCATTCACCAGGTCGGGGTTACCGGCGTTAGCCGCGTAGGCAAGGTTCATGGCCCGGTTGAGCAACTCCACTTCTGAGAACGCCAGCGTGGCTTCGGCCTGATTCTTCACCTTGGCCAGTTCCTCCTCCGGTACGGCGTTGTCCACAAAATCCTGCACGATGGCTTCTACGGCGGCATCGGCTTCTTCGAGAGAAACCCCTTCGTTTAATGTTCCCTGCACCACCAGCAGACCGGGATCGAGCGAGGAAGTAATATAGGCGCCCACGTTGCTGAACAGCGGATTGTTACGCAACAGCTGCTGGTACAGCCGCGACGATTTACTGCGGCCCATCATATCGCCCAGCAGATCAGCGGTCTGGTAACCGGGGTCAAAACGACCCGGCATATGCCAGGTTTTATAGAGGGCATTGAGCGGTACGCTGGCTTCAGCTTCCAGTTTTCGCGCTGCCGTTTGCCGGGGTTCGGGCGATAACTGCCGCACGTAAGGCGCACCCGCCGGAATAGGCGCGAACCAGCGGGCACAGAGTGTCTTTACCTGCTCGGTCGTGACGTTGCCGGCCACCACCAGCACGGCATTGTTGGGCACGTAATACCGAAAAAAGAAATCACGAACATCGTTGAGCGTGGCGTTTTCGATGTGGCCGATGTCTTTACCGATGGTGGCCCAGCGGTACGGGTGCTGCTGATACGCCAGCGGGCGTAGCTTAAGCCATACGTCGCCATAGGGTTGGTTGAGGTACCGCTGCTTAAACTCCTCAATAACTACCTTTTGCTGCACGTCCAGCACCTGCGGGTCGAAGGACAGGCTCAGCATCCGGTCCGATTCGAGCCAGAACGCGGTTTCGATATTGGCCGCCGGCAGGGTGATGTAATAATTGGTGATGTCGGGACTGGTAAAGGCGTTATTTTCACCCCCTACGCGCTGCAGTGGCTCGTCGTAACTCGGAATATTTTTGGAACCGCCGAACATCAAATGTTCAAACAGGTGCGCAAAGCCCGTACGGCCGGGGTCCTCATCGCGTGAACCAACGTTATATAAAATGTTGACGGCCACCAGGGGCGTTGTGGCATCTTCGTGGACAAACACCTTCAGGCCGTTGTCGAGTCTAAACTGGTCGTATGAAATCATGGATAAAACTTTTGCGTATAGCCCTCGTTAGATAGACGCAACAAACAAAAGTACGGTTCCGGCCGTGCCCAATCAACCAGCCTGCTTTGACCTTAATGCCCGCTTTTTCCCGCGTAGCCGCTTTCTTTGTTCTTCTTCTCCTACCCTGCCTGACCCCCGCGCAGGGCGTTACCGACCCGGCTGCCCAGCAGATTGTTCAGCGGGCACTGGACGACATCTACGGCATGCACTTCGCCGAGGCTGACGGTCAGATTCGGCAACTTCGCACCCGCTATCCGCAGCATCCGCTCGGCCCCATTCTGCTGGCTACCAAAATTGAACTGCAATACCTGCCCGTTCATGAAAATAAGGCGGCCAGAACGCAGTTTGTACAGGCGGTAAACGAAGGGATAGTGCTGGCCAAACGAATGCTTGACAAGGACCCAGACAACCCCGAAGCCGTGTTTTTCGCCCTTACCGCGCACAGCTATCTGGCCGCCCTATACCATAACGAAGGCGAGTCGCTGAAGGCCGTGGGCGAGTCGCGCCGGTGCTACAGCTACCTGAAAGACGGGATGAAGCTACTGAACAGCAACCCTGATTTTTACTTTACAACCGGGCTATACAACTACTACGTTGAACGGTACCCCATGGACCATTCTATTGTAAAACCCTTCATGGTATTTTTTAGTGATGGTAATATGGCGCTGGGGCTGAAGCAAATGGATATAGCTACCAAAAAGGCCTTGTTCATGCGCAACGTGGCCAACTACTACCTGTCGCATGTTCTGTTAAAATACGAGATGCAGCCGGCCCGTGCCATTCCCTACGCCCGATACGTGGCCGATAAGTACCCTGCCAACCCGTTGTTTGCCATGCTCGACGCCGAGGTGCTCTTGCTGACTGGTCGCTACGCCGAGGCCCGCCCGGCGGTGCAGCGGCTCAGACGAATGCCTAATAAACTCGTGCCGCTGGCCGTTGCCACCTTTACCGGCCTTCTGGCCGAGCAGGCTGACCACGACGACAAGGCCGCTACTGAAGCGTACCAGACCGCGCTGACATTAACTCCTAACAAGCCCTACACCGAGGAGTACAAGGCCATGGCCAACGCGGGTCTGGCCCGTATTGCCGCCCGCGCCGGTAACCGAAACCTGGCCCGGCAGTACTACAAAAAGGTGCTGGACACCGCCCAGTACAAATCGTTGATTCAGGAAGCAAAGGCATTTCGATAGAGGACCGGTTATACGAGGACGACCAAGGTTGTTAGTCAAAACTGTTCCCCCTCACAATCCCGGTCAGTGTGGCTCAGCAATACCATTTACCTGCATCCAGGCTTTCAGAGCGGCATTTTCCTGGGCATACGCCGTCTTCCAGACCTCGCCCAGACCGGCGGGGTCACGCCCGATGGCTTCCATGCGCTGTTGCCACACCTGCCCGTCTTTAGCAGCGTACCAATGCCGACGAATAGGTTGCCAGGTCGCTTCGGTTTCCCACGGGTGCGGCACCGGAAAGCGTATACCCCGCTCAACCAACATCTGCTTAGCCCTGAGTTGCCATTTGTATGCGTCCATACTGGTATTCGGTGTAGCACTCTGCACGGCGTAGGGCAAGTTGCTACCGTACTCATCCGTCAACTGAATGTCAGCCCCCCGTTCCATGAATTTCACTACGTCGGCAAACTGGTTGGTATTGGCCAGAATGATAATGGCTGGCGCGTGTCCCGTATCAACTTCGCGGGCGTTGATATTGGCTCCTTTGTCGAGCAGAAGGTAAGTATGGTCTTTGGCCAGTGCGAATACAGTAATAATTAGGGCTTTCTCACCCCGGTCTTCGCTGTTGGGATCGCCCCCGTTATTGAGCAGAATGCGGAGGTAATCAATATCGTCCATGCCAGCGGCCAGACCCACCGGCTGAGTTCCCTGGCTGTCTTTAAAATTCGGGTTGGCCCCTTTTTTCAGCAGATGCGCCAGACTCACTTTGTTCTTGTTGACAATGGCCCACATCAGCAGGGTCATGTCTTCTTTACCCACTACATTGACATCTAGCCCCCGACTTAGTTCCTGGTCAATATCGGTTAAATTACCCTGCCGAACGGCCTTCGCCAGCGGCTGATAGTCGGGCGTAAAAAAGTTTTCTTCGGTCAATTCCATAGTTCGATAAACGGGTGATTTACAACTAAGCCAACTCAAGGAGATAAGGCCAATGAGATAAATTATATTTTTCAGCATAGTTACGTGCACCCCAGTGCGGCTGCCATTAGTTTAAGGTCGTCCTGTTTCTGCCGCTCCATCGAGTTAATCAGGTAGGGCATTCCGTGATACTCGATTCTTCCGGAACTACTGTCAGGGTCTGTAATCGGAACTCCGTTTTTATCCTGCGCAGGTACAACGTGCCGTACCCCAGCAGCAGTAGGCACGACTCCATCCAGAAAAAATTTATTTCTTGCCCATTTTGTCGTTTTACCTTCTGATCCGTCCGCTGCCTTTGAAGTAGCAGAATCCTGCTCATAATTTAGAAAATCGAATGGGAAGTTAAAGGCATCCACAAGCGGCTTGCTACCAGTATCTTTCTTCTGCGCATCGGCAAGCGAGTTACCGTATTGCCCAATGGTATTAGCGTGAAGACCAGCTGCGTTGAATGTATAGGTTTTAGCTCTCGATATCGTACCAGCGGCAGCAGCCTGCCCTCCGCCTTTCGAGTGACCTGCTATTTCGAGTTTTCCTTCATACTTCACAGATAATTTCTTTGCTGTCTGAATCGCCTTTGTGTATTGAGCGGTTTCTCTTCCCTGCGCCTGCTCCTTGTTGGTTTTCCAGTCCTTTATCATTTCATCCGCATTGTCCGTTCCCCGAAAAACCAGCACTGGCACGCTGGGATCTTCGAACTCTGATTCATATACGGCGTATGAGAATCCTGAGACAGGGTCTTTGAAAAATGGTTCGTCCTTACTCACTTTCCAGCCTTCGGGCGGGTGCATTTTATCAGTGAGCTTATCGATGGCCTCTTTGTATTTTTTCGGGTCTTTAGCCCACAGTTTGTCTTTGTCCCATAGATAAATGTCGTCGGCTAATTTAGCCCGTTCAATGGCTTTGTTGTTCAACTCGAACTGGGCAACAACGTCACGAAGGGCAGGTTTTTCGCGAGCGGCTTTGATAACAGCCATACGGGCCGCGTGGCGTTCTTTTTTAGTTTTCCCCTTTGTGGCAGCGGCTACATCGCTACAGATAGGGAGTTTGGCGGGTTGTTGTTTGACAGACCGGGTATTCTGCGGGGCCAGCAATTTATTTAAAGCAATATATTCATCACCCATTACCCCGTCGCCATCGGTAGGGTTGGGCCAGACGTTATCATGCTTGATGCCGTCCAGAATGACCTTTTCGGGCGAGATGCGGAGGTGCAGTTTCAGCGGGGCGGTGCTGGTGGTGCCGTCGAACCGCTCGGTCATGTCCACGCAGTAGGCCGCCACAAACCGGACCACTTTCAGGTTCATGCCGCTGTTCATGTCCTTGATCATGACCTGGCCGGTGTACCGCTTGGTGGGGTTGGCCATCCACTCATACAGCACGTTATCTTCACCACCAGGCGGGTTGATTTCGATGGTATAGATGCCGCCCTGTACCATCGAAGCGGGACGGCCGAGGTGATCGACCTGTTGCCGGAAACTGAAATCGAAGTACGTAATTTCGTACTCCCGGCCCGAAACCTGGAGGAAGGATTGAAACGATGGCATTCGTATGTGGATAGTGCTGAGTGGGCTGGCGCAAATTAGCGTTCTGTTCTCGCCAAACCCTATGCATTTAACGAAACTAATTCGCCACTTTAGTTTACGGTAGATACGCAGTCTGCCCGTCCGCACTACTGTGCTGGGCAGGTCAACTTCCAAAGCCCATTCTCGTTGCCATCCACCACCCGTTTTCTTCGTAACTTTGCAGGCTCTTTTGCTTCGCGGGGTTCGTCGCGCTGCGAATAGGCAACTGCTAACTACCTGCTGAAAAATGTCCTGGTTTGTCCGAAAAGATAAGGGGATTCTGACCCCCACCGAAATGAAACGGGAGGCTCCCGATGGCCTGTGGTATCAATGCCCGACCTGTAAAAAAGCCATGCAGACGCGCGAACACCGGCTCAATGCCTTTACCTGCGTTCACTGCAACTACCACGAAAAAATCGGTTCCGAAGCCTACTTTTCTATTCTGTTCGATGACGATACATTCACCGAACTGGATGCCGATATGACCTCCGCCGACCCGCTCAACTTCACCGATACCAAGGCTTACCCGGCTCGTGTAAAGGCCACCATCAGCAAAACCGGCCTGAAAGATGCCGTTCGCACGGCATTTGGTCCCATGAACGGCCAGACCGTAACGATAGCCTGCATGGATTTCACGTTCATCGGTGGCTCAATGGGCAGCGTCGTGGGCGAAAAGATTGCCCGGGCTATTGATCACGCGATTCAGAACCGCACGCCGTTCCTGATGATCTCCCGGTCAGGAGGTGCCCGGATGATGGAAGCCGGGTACTCGTTGATGCAGATGGCCAAAACGTCGGCTAAACTCGCGCTGCTGTCACGGGCCAGACTGCCGTATGTCTCGCTGCTGACCGATCCCACTACGGGGGGGGTTACGGCATCCTACGCCATGCTCGGCGATTTTAACATTGCCGAACCACAGGCCCTGATCGGCTTTGCCGGGCCGCGCGTTATCCGCGAAACCATCGGCAAAGATTTGCCCAAAGACTTCCAGAGTGCTGAATTTGTGCTGGAACACGGCTTTCTGGATTTCATTGTGGACCGCAAAGACCTGAAAGACAAACTAGCGAGCCTGTTTACGATGCTGATGTAATGCGCCTTGTTAAACACCCGGTTCTGTGCAATTACTACGTTACGTATCGCTGCAATGCAACGTGTAGTTTTTGCGATATCTGGGAACGTCCGTCGCCCTATGTCACACTCGACAATGCCCGCGCCAACCTGCGCGATCTGAAAAAACTCGGCGTCCGGGTCATTGACTTTACGGGGGGCGAGCCGCTGCTGCATCGCCAGCTGCCCGATTTGCTCCGCGAAGCCAAACAACTTGGGTTCATTACCACCATTACGACCAACGCGCTGCTGTATCCCAAACGGGCCGAACAACTGCGCGGGCTGGTTGATATGCTGCACTTTTCGCTCGATTCGCCCGTGGCTGCCGAACACGATGCGTCGCGCGGGGTACGGTGCTTTGATGCCGTGATGGAGTCGATCAGCATTGCCCGGCAACTGGGCGAACGGCCCGATATTCTCTTCACGGTGTTTGAGCGGAACGCCAGTCAGATTCGGGCTATGCACGAGGAAATCTGCCTGCCTAACGATCTGGTTTTAATTCTGAACCCCGTCTTTGAGTACAATACTGTTGATACCGGCGGGCAGCTTTCCGATACTGCGCTGCGTGACCTGACGGCCTGGGGCAAACAGAGAAATGTGTACCTGAACGACGGATTTATACAGCTCCGGCGCGACGGTGGTAACCACATCGACGCGCCCGTTTGCCGGGCCGCCAGCACCACCATCGTTATCTCGCCCGAGAACAAACTCGTCCTCCCCTGCTACCACCTGGGCCTCGACGAACTACCCATCGCCGACAACCTCTATGACCTGTACCGCTCCGATGCCGTGCAGAAACTGGTTGCGCTGGAAGGCCGGCTGCCGGGTTGCGAGGGTTGCGCCATCAACTGCTACATGCAGCCATCCTTTGCGGTAGAAACCAGCAAATACTTCTGGAAAGCCCTGCCCAGTACGCTCAAATACAACTGGATCAAAGGCACCTGGAAGCAGTTGGTGTAACTCACTTCTTCACCACTTTCCGCACCAGCAACCGCCCACCCACGTTGGCCCGAAGCAGATAGATGCCGGACGAAAAACCCGACAAAGTAATGACCTGCTCATGTTGCCGGGCTGCCTGCTTGAATACAATTTCGTGCAGGATACGACCATTTAGATCGGTCAAACGAATGGTGGCCGGGGCGGGAGTACTGCTTTGGATCACTACCTGCAACCGGTCTTCAACGGGGTTGGGAAAGAGAGTGAGCGTAACGGCCTCGTCCCGGTAGTCAGGAATTGCGGTAATAACGCCAACTTCCGTGGCGGGCTGGTAGGGTGGAATGACGGCGGGCGTACCGGGCGTGTCGATCACGGTAATGAAAAACTCGAACTGCGTCTGACTGATAACGGCCCCATTGCGGTATTCGCGCACGGTAATAGCCGCGCTGTAGTAGCCCTGCCGGGTGGGCGCATTCCAGGTCAGGATAGCCGTGCGGTTATTCAGCACGTACGTACCCTGCCGGGTTAAATCGTTGGGATACTGATAGTCCGGCGCGGCAGTGCCTCCACACGTATTACTATTCTGACCAACAAGCGGTTTCGCCAGCGAATAACTCAGGCTATCGCCGGCAAAACCGGAACTGCCAAATGGCAGAACGTACCGCTGATTCAAAGGAGCCGTAAATCCATTTTCAGGTATCGATAACGTTGGTGTCTGCACAGTACCCGTCACAAATGTTGTCGTGAGCACCAATGGCAATTGAAACGCGCTTGGAATGTTTAGTACCCCCGTCCGGTTCATCAGCGATGTCGTCAGTGTATAGGTTCCCGGCCCGGCATAGGTATGGACGGTACGGTAATGACTGACACTGGTGGTTCTGTTCTGAGTAAATATGTGCGCCAGCCTGACTACCTGTTGTGTACCGCCATCGCCAAAGCAGACGGAAACTGAACTGGCTGCGCTTGATGCGGCACTGCCAGACACCTCGTCACCGAAAACGTAGACGTTGATTTCGTAGGCCAGAGCCGATACAGATTTGACCTGAATGTAGCCGCCCCGCAGGTGCGTTGCGTGGAGCAGGGATGTTGTCAGCAGAAAGCCAAGCAGAAGCAAAAGTCCCGGTTTCATAACGGATTCGTAAATCAGGAAGCCTTGTATGTAACCATAACTTTTCTTGCCCGCCGTCACGTATGTGTACTTGTCGATATTTCGTGAGCGGTATATTTCTTATCTTTCGCCCATGCTCTACACCCCTCAGCAAGTAGCGGCTCTGCCGCCAGCTGGATTCCGTTACCTGCTCGTTTCGCTCAACGATCACGTCCTGACCATTACGCTGAATCGACCCGAGAAGAAGAACGCGCTCAGCCCCCCCATGCTGGCCGAACTGGCCTTTGCGCTGGCCTACGCCCACCACACCCCCGACGTTCGGATGGTTGTACTGGCCGCAGCGGGCAATGTGTTCTGCGCGGGCATGGACCTGAAATCAATGGCAGAGGGCAGCACTAAAGCTACCACCGTGCCCGACCCGTCGGGGCCGGTACGACTGGGCGAGTTGATGGCCGGGCTGCACAAGCCCTGCATTGCCCGGGTGCAGGGCCCCGTGTACGCGGGCGGTTTTTTACTGGTGGGCGGCAGCACGTACGTGGTAGCGACCGAGTCGGCAACGTTCACGTTGCCGGAGGTAAGGCGCGGGCTGTTTCCGTTTCAGGTGCTGGCCGTTCTGCTCGACATCATGCCATACCGACAGGCCATTGATCTTTGTCTCCGCGCCCGTACCATTCCTGCTGAAGAAGCCAAAACACTGGGCCTGGTCACTTACGCCGTTCCCACCGCTGGCCTGGACGCTACGGTCCTGCTCATCACGGAAGAGCTGCGGCTCTTCTCCCCCACCGCCATGCAGTTTGGACTTCGGGCCGCACAGCAGTTAAAAAGCCTGCCGCCCCACGAGCAGCAGGCTTTCCTGCACGACCAGTTCAAGCAACTTCAGCAAACCCCCGATGCTAAAGAAGGCATGAGCGCCTTTCTGGAAAAACGCCTGCCCAAGTGGTCATAAAGCGACCGGGTACTGGCATTACTCGCACTTTCTTCGGGTATCGATGATGTTCTGAATTTTCCAGGTGCCGCCCACGCGCACGAGTGTAAAGGCGTTCGCTCCGCAATGGCGTTGCTGACCGTCGTAATAAAACTGATACGGTGTAAAGGCCGTTGCCAGATCACCATCGATATGCACTACATAGCTACCCAGTCGCTCATCCAGCAAGCCGGGTTTTGCTTTGCCAACCGACGCAATGAATCCGGCAATCGGATCTTCTTTTACTGACACGGTATTGTCTTTATTGAGAACCGTCTGGAGCCGGGCCCCCGGCGTAAACAGCGTCTTTAGCACCAGCGAATCAGCCTTGTTCATACCGGTAAACATCTGGCTGATGGTGGCGCGCACGGCCGTTTCGTCGCCAGACTGAGCCAGCGCAGGGACGGCCACTAGAAGCGAGAAGAACAGTAAGATTATTTTCATTCTGTGAATGGGTTAAGAACCTAACGTCAACAGTAATTCGACAGTAATTCGTTGGACTGAGCGTCAGCCAATAGATGTGTGGCTGACGCTCAGTCCAACGAATTACTGTTTTTGGTACGCTAAATGTACTGATTAACAATCATTTCATACAACTCCTGCTGCCCGCTGCGCTGCTTCGGCTCGCCGTTGGTCATGGCGTACTCGCGGAGGTTCTCCAGCGTCAGTTCGCCCTTCTCAAAGCGGCTGCCCTCGCCGGTGTCGTAGCTGGCATAGCGGTCGGTGCGCATCTGTTTGTATTTCGACTTACCCAGAATGGCTTCAGCGGCAATGGCTGCGCGGGCAAAGGTGTCCATACCGCCAATGTGGGCAATGAAAATATCTTCCAGATCGGTGGAGTTCCGGCGGGTTTTGGCGTCGAAATTGACCCCGCCCGATTTCAGTCCACCCGCTTCCAGAATCACCAGCATGGCCTCGGTCAGTTCATACACATCCACCGGGAACTGGTCGGTGTCCCAGCCGTTCTGGTAGTCGCCCCGGTTGGCGTCGAGGCTGCCCAACATGTTGTGGTCGGCGGCTACCTGCAACTCGTGGGCAAACGTATGGCTGGCCAGCGTAGCGTGATTGGTTTCGATGTTCAGTTCAAAATCATCCTGCAGGCCAAAGCGGTTCAGGAAACCAACCACCGTTGCCGCATCGAAATCATACTGGTGCTTGGTCGGCTCCATCGGCTTGGGTTCGATGTAGAACGAGCCGGTGAAGCCTTGCTTACGGGCATAGTCGCGGCTGATCTGGAGGAATTTGCCGAGGTGTTCCTGTTCGCGTTTCATGTTCGTATTCAGCAGCGACATATAGCCTTCGCGACCACCCCAGAAGGTATAGCCCCGCCCGCCGAGTTCGATGGTGGCATCGATAGCGTTTTTGACCTGCCAGGCGCCGTGGGCCAGCACGTGAAAATCGGGGTTGGTACTCGCGCCATTCATGTACCGCTCGTGGCTGAACAGGTTAGCCGTTCCCCAGAGCAATTTCACGCCACTGCTGGCCTGTTTCTGCTTGGCATAATCGACAATGGCGCGGAAGTTTTTCTCGAAATCGTGATTCGAGTTGCCTTCGGGCGCTACGTCCACATCGTGGAAGCAGTAGTATTCCATCCCGATTTTGGTGATGAATTCAAAGGCAGCATCCATTTTCTGGTGGGCCGCACCGAGTGGATCGGTACCGGCGTGGGCATCCCACGGAAAATGCTTCACGCCCGGCCCGAAGGGATCGGCTCCGGTACCGCAGAAGGTATGCCAGTAGGCCGTAGCAAACCGGAACAGATCTTTCATGGGCGTACCCATGATGGGGCGGCTGGCGTCGTAAAATTTGAACGCCATCGGGTTGTCAGACTCGCGGCCTTCGTACTGAATGGGTTTGTCGATGAAGGGGAAATAGGCTTTATCGCCGAGGGTAAGATTGGTCTGCGCCATGAATCAAAAAGGAGTTTGTCCGGTAAAAAGACGTCCAAAGGTTTGGTACCGCTGGTACGTTGTCAACACAGGAAAGCAGATTCAGTTAGTTTTCTCTCTAATTCACCGGCAATGGAACGTAAAAACCATCAGGTTTGAAGAACGGCCTCAATACCGAAAAGCCACCGTCGGGCTGTTGCGTACTGACTGGTCTGACCTGATCCAGCGGCAACACCCGCACGTCAGACGCCCAGAATTTGGTGTCGATAACAAACTCGGTTTTGAAATCTTTGTCGGTCGAAATCGTCAGATAATTTCGAAACTGAAGGGGCGACTGCTCGGCAGAATAGGCGTATACCTTCACATTGACCGGTTTTGTGCGGTAGGAGCTATTAGCTGGCTTTTCCTCGACCATGTTAAACGTCCCCTGCAACGGGAGCGACCCGTTGGGAATAATGACGAACTGCTGTTTGACAATGCGGGTCTGGGGCAGGATAAAACCAACCTGATCGCTTTTCGAGATGGTACCCACCGTTGAGCCAATGGAATACCGACCGTATTGACTGTTCCAGTTCGACAGATTCACGTCTGATACGTCCTGCCAGTAGGCAAACTGGTCCTGCCCAATCACAAACGCCGACCGCTTCCAGTCCACGTACAGGGGGCGGTTCAGTTTATTGATTAAGGTCAGCTCCATTTTCCCCCGTTCACTCGAAAAACTATAGCACAGCGTTAGCATATCGCTGTTAAAAACCAGCCCGTCGTCATCAGATTGCTCATTGCTGCCCCGTAGAGTAATGAGTTATACCTGTTGCACGCACCCCGACAGCAATGCCAGAACCAGAAGGGCAAAAATGGATGATTTCATGTTGTTGTGTTTTCCGTAACTACATCAGGTATTTTGGTTTGGCCGAACAGATAACACAAATCGGTTTTCGCTTATCTTTAACGGTTTATTTCAACCTGATTCTATGCCCCCATTGTTTACCTCCCCCCGCGCCCGGCTTGCCTTGCTGGGTGCTAGTGCCACTGCGCTGTTTACCGCTTTTTACGTATCGGCCCCCTCGCTCGATAAAGTGTTTACCCGCATCAACGACGAAGTGGAGCAGCACAGCCGCGCCTACGAAACACTGGCCGAGGCATCCCAAAAAATCGGCCACCGCCTGACGGGCAGTGCCAACGGGGCCAAAGCGGAAGAATACGCCTTTAATCTGCTCAAATCATACGGCTTTTCCGACGTTCGTTACGAACCGTTTGAAGTGGAAGCCTGGTCGCGCGATACGGTTACGCTTCAGATCGTACCCAACAACAGCGATAACTACCGCGACGTACCGGTGGTAGCGCTGGCACACTCGCCGGTGTCGGCCCAGATTCGGGGCGAAATCATTGACCTCGGCAACGGTCTGGAAGGTGATTTTGCGGCCCTGAAAGACAGGATTCGCGGCAAAGTAGTGCTGGTTAACATTGGCCTGTCCAATCCGACCAAAGGCGCGCGAAACCTGCACCGCTCCGAAAAAACGGCCCTGGCCATTCAATACGGGGCCTCGGGTGTGATGATGGTCAATCTGGTGGCGGGCAATGTGCTGTTAACCGGAACGGCTTCAGTAACGGGCAAGCTGATTCCCATTCCGTCGGTTTGCATTTCGCTGGAGAGCGGGCAGTCCATCCGGAGCTGGATGCAGGAAGCCGTTTCTCCCCTGCACGCCGTGATTGAGATGACCAACAAGAGCCGTAAGATCCGCGCCCGCAACGTGGTGGCTACCCTGCGCGGCAGCGGTTTGCCAAACGAGAAAATTGTGGTGGGTGGTCACCTCGACTCCTGGGATCTGGCAACGGGGGCCATCGACAATGGTATTGGCTCGTTTGCCGTCATGGATATGGCCCGCACATTTAAAGCCCTGAAACTGAAGCCGAAACGCAGCGTCGAGTTTGTGCTGTTCATGGGCGAAGAACAGGGCTTGCTGGGGTCGAGGGCCATGGTGGAGCAGCTTAAAAAAGCAAAGCAGCTGGATCAGGTACGGTACATGATGAACCTCGACATGGTGAACGACCCCAACGGGCTGAATGCCTTTGGCCGCGAAGAAGCCGTACCGTTTTTAAACACTATTGGCGCGGCCATGAAACAGGCTGTGCCGGCATTCGCCAACGAGAGCCGCAACCAGGCCGGGCTGCACTCCGACCATCAGCCGTTTATGCTGGAAGGTGTTCCGGTCATCGGCATGAACGGCCACCTCGACCGGTCGGTGCTGGACTGTTACCACGCTGACTGCGATAAGATCAACCTCGTCAACGCCGACCAGCAGAAGAACACCGTTCGCTACGGCACCATGCTTCTCTACGCCCTGGCCGATGCGGATAACATCCCGACCCGCCGACAAACGGACCTCCAAACCCGCGATTACCTGACAGCCCAGGGCCTGCGCACTGCCCTGCAAATTGCCAATGAATGGCGGTGGAAGGAATAAGCGAAGAATAAAGTCTTTAGTATTCAAATAGGACACACCATGAGCAATATCCCATTTTCATCGATTGACTGGTCTGAAATTGAACAAGTGTACTACGAAGGGGAGATGGGTACTGCCACTTGGCAAACGGTCCAGTTTGCAGGGTTAAGAATGCGCCGGGTAGACTATTCAGCTGGCTATCTGGCTGATCATTGGTGTCAGAAAGGGCACGTTGTTCATTGCCTGGAGGGCGAGTTTGTCAGTGAGTTGAGTACTGGTGCAACTTTTCTTCTCTCCGCTGGAATGACATACATCGTGTCAGATAACCTTAGTTCACACCGCTCTTCTTCGCAAAACGGAGTAAAGTTGCTGATCATCGACGGCAATTTTCTGAAAGACCAGTAACAGGAGAGCTTTAAAAAAGTAGAACCCCGGCATCGTTGGATACCGGGGTTTTGCGTGAAAGCCACTTACTTACTTTTTAGCAACCAGCTTCATCTCAACCGTAAAGTCGTCGTAGATCGCTTTGTCGCCGATGCTTTCAAAGAACGACTTAGAACCATAGCGGATGTCGTACTTGGTGCGGTCAAGAATCGCTTTCCCGTCGGCTTCGATCATAGTACCGTTTGTTTTCACCGTGGCTGGAAACGTGACGGCGTTGGTGATACCCTTGATGGTCATGTTACCCGTGATATCAACGGCATTACCACCCTTGGGGGTCACCTTCGTAATGACAAACGTGGACGTAGGGTGCTTGGCTGTGCTGAAGAAATCATCTGACTTCATGTGGCCGATGAACTTGGCGTTGTAGCCCGCATCGGTAAGGTCAGTACTTTTGATGCTGTTCATATCAAACATAAACTGACCACCGGTCAGCTTGCCGTTGTCTACGGTCATGGTGCCGCCCTGGAGTTGTACAGTACCGTAGTGCTCGCCGGTTACTTTCTTACCGTTCCAGTTCAGCACACTCTTTTGCGTATCTACTTTATAAGTGGCTGGCGCCGATTTTTTTGGTCCGACGAAAGCCGACGTTCCGGTTACTAGAGCAACGGCAACTAAGCCGGCCAGAAATTGACGTGTGTTCATAACTATTACCTTGGTTTATTAATTGAATTAATTGGTTGGTTGGTCCCGCATCCGGTCAAGCAGGTGGCTGAGCTGAATGGCCTCATCCTGGGTAAGTTTACGGTGTTGCTCCTGTTCCCAGTCGGCCAGCAACTGGTCAATTTCGGCAAGCAGAGCTCTACCCGCATCCGTAAGCACTACGTCAACGGCCCGGCGATCGGCGGGGCACTCAGTTCGTAACACCAGCTCTTTTAGCAGCAGCTTATCCACCAGCCGCGACGCGTTCGACATTTTGTCGAGCATGCGTTCGGTAATGTCACTGACCTTGACCGGGTTGGGAAATTTTCCCCGCAAAATGCGCAGTACGTTGTACTGTTGTAAAGTCAGCCCGAATGGTTTGAGAAGCTTCGACTGACTGTCGGCCATCCAGTTACTGGTGTAAATCAGATTCACGATCAGTCGGTGATACGGACTTTTGAACGGTACAGCCTGCTTAATTTCCTCTTCAATTGACATAGTGCAAATATACTACAATTGGATTTAATGTCAATACATTTAAATTGATAAACGTTCACTGGTAGGGTACGATTTGCGGAGCCGACAGGTCGAAGTCGCGAAAACGCAGGCCCGGAATGCCTTCAAAGGCCTGCCGGAAAGGAGATCGGTTATTGGGAATATTGGGGTAGTACGCCAGCCGAACCTGAAAACTGTTGAAGGTCAGGTTTTCGTTACGGAAGCGGAAGCCAATGCCATAGCCCTGATACAGGGGCCCCCGCAGCAATGACCGATCAGGAAAACTAACCAGCCCCAGATTGACAAACGTGATAAATGCCACCCGGAAGCCAACGAGGTTCAGCTTGGAGAACAGAATATTTTCGTAGTTAACAATCCAGCGTTTGGTACCGCGCAGAGCATCGTTATTAATACCGATACCGTCGGTATTGATACCCGCTCCTGAACTGCCCAGGGTTACGTATTCATTCTGAAACCGCCCGATTCCGGTTGTATAGCGGGCATTCAAAAAGTGCCGCATATTACCCCATCCCGTTTTCATAAGTGGGCTAAAGTAGTTGGACTCGACCGACAGCACACCCTGCTCAACGCGACCATTGCGGACGTAGCCACCCGCATTAATCAATCCGTACAGGTAGCCGACTTTGCTGTAATACTTACCCCTCGAGAAATTGAATCCGGTGTAAAATCGCTGCCCCAACTCGGCATTATCGAACCCCACCACCCCCGCAAATGACTCGCCCACCGGCACGTCCTCCGTACGGCCAAAGCCGTAAATCAGCACGTCACGTACGTATTTACGCCGGGAAACGCCCACACTGAACAGGGCAGTACGGCTGTTCTGGTAAATCTGGTTGGTGTCAGCCGTTACGGTAGGGCGGCTGATGTATTCATAATTGGTGTTGCGCAAAGCCAGCACCAGCCGCGGACGTCCTTTGTCCTCCAGATTATTTTGCCGGCGAAACAGCCGGAACGAACGGCCAATCCAAACGTCGGAGTAGTTATAGCGCAGGGGTACCAGCAGCACACTGTCGGTACGGGTTACGAGCCGGTAGTTTACCTGCGTGTGGTTAATCTCAATAGACCCGGCCCATTTGGTATCGGGCGTCAGAAACGGGCGGTAGAGTCGAATAGAGGCCTGCTTCAGGTCACGCAGGTACAGCAGTTCGGCCTGGGCGGTCAGGAACGTTTTACCAATGAAGGGTACCGTGTAGCGCCCCCGGTATTCCCATTTCTGGCGGGGATCACTGCCTGCGTAGGCCACCTGCGCTACGAGCTGGTGGCCCACGCCCCGGAAGTTTTTCTGCTCAAACCCCAGACTGAAATTATCCAGACCACCCACACCCCCCGTGGGCAGGAGCGACCAGACATCCTGGGTAATGACATAGACGTCCACAAACTGCCGGCTTCCATCGCGCGGCTCGATAACGATTCGGGCGTCCAGGAAAATACCGTTGGCCGTAGTACGCAACAGCCGCTCGTTGTCGCGCATGACATTGGCATCAACGGCGTCGCCTTCGCGGAAGAGCAAATACGACCGTCGGATTACGTTTTCGCGGGTGTTGGCATGCAGCCGGTTGGCGGTACGCTCAAACCAGTTGCCCGGTTTGCGCAGGGTGTCATAAACGGACTGTCCAAACACGCCCAGTCGCCGGATATAAATATCGCCAATGATTTTCCCTTCGTAGGGCCGGAACGGGTTAACCTCGATCTGGTCAACTTCGCCGGTTTTTACCCGACTGTTGTACACGTCCTGAAACAGGACATCGTAAAGCTGCCGCGTGAGCCGCCGTTTATACATCTTTGTTTTCAGACGCGAATAAAACACGCTGTCGCGCTGCATGAGCACACTGTCGGCCACGGCGGTTGAATACGGCGTGGCAAGGGAGTCGGTTGCTCCGCGCCGTTCGTCTTCCCGCAGGGTATCGACCTGCGCGAAACCCGTTTGTGCTAACCCGCACAGCAGCAACCCCACCCGCCACAGGCGGGAGAAGAAACGGCTCATACGCATAAACAGGTAGGTCATGGATTGGGGGAGAAACTGAACAGGCTGGCCATTAGACGTGGTTCAGTCCGATTCGTTTAACGGTTTGAACAGCCAATAATCGCGTTGCCGTTCTGAACCAAACGTAAAGTAATGAAAGCCAACCCGCTCAAAACCAACTTTTCGGTAAAACGTTAACGCCCGTTCGTTGCGCTCCCATACGCCCAGCCACACGGCCCGGTACTGGTGTTGCCGCGCCCAGTCCAGACAATGGTTCATCAGCAAACGCCCCTGCCCCCGCCCGGTATAGGCAGCCAGCAGATAGATGCGCTGTATCTCAACGGAGGCACCAACCTGCCGGTACCCGGCGGGCAACTGCCGGGGCGGTTTAATCCGGCGCAATTTGGCGTAACCCCTGGCCAAACCATCCTGTTCGAGCAGAAAAAATACGGCCTGTGGGTCATTCAGTTCAGCGGTCAGTTGCGCCACCGAAAAAGCCGTTTCGATATATTCTTCCACTAGCTGAGTCGGGTTGTGGGGTGGCCCGAAGGCTTCGCGCATGGTAACGACTGACAAATCGGCAAGCAAAGCCGCATCGGCAACGGTGGCAGTACGAATGAACACAGGAATTATGCGTTATGAATTGTAAGTTATACGTAAGCAAAGGCACCAGTTGGCTACCATACGCGTTGCTGGCATCAAAGAAATTCATAATTCATGCTTTCCCTGAAACTACCCCTTATCCTTGCTTCCGGCTCGCCCCGTCGTAAACAACTTATGGCCGACGCCGGTTTTTCGTTCACCGTCGAAACTCGCCCCACGGATGAGCATTTCCCCGCCACCATGCCCGTAAATGACGTGGCCGAATACGTGGCCCGCCAGAAAGCCAGCCAGTTTTTACCCGAGGGTGGGCCGCCATTGAACCAGATCATTCTCTGCGCCGACACCGTCGTGATTGTTGACAACACCATCCTGAATAAGCCCCGGAACGCAGCCGACGCGCACCAGATGTTGCGGCTGCTGTCGGGCCGCACGCACCGCGTCAGAACCGGCGTGGCCATTCTGAGTCCCGACGGTATGCAGTCATTTACGGACGAAACAACGGTTCAGTTTGCGCCCCTCACCGATGATGAAATCAGTTACTACATCCAGACCTGTCAGCCCTTCGACAAAGCCGGAGCCTACGGGGCGCAGGATTTCATTGGTCTGGTAGCCATCGAACGGCTTGAAGGGTCATTTTATACGGTTATGGGGCTACCCACGCACCGGGTGTACCGGGCGTTGCAGCAACTAATGAAACATGCCTGATAAATGGTATATATCAGGCATGTTTTATACCTTAACCGCTCTTTGCATAACCCCACTATGAAACAACTTGTCTTTGTCTTTTTTGCCTGCCTGGCCGTTACGGCAGCCTGGGCGCAGGTGGTTACCACTCAGCCGGCCTTTCCAACCGGCGACGCGGAGATTACGCTGATTTTTGACCTTAAACTGGCCAAAGACGGGCGGGCCAAAGCGCTGCTTGGCAAAACCGACGACGTGTATTTATGGGCGGGAGCGGGCAGTACTGCTGCGGGCAATGCGTTCGAATTTCAACCCGTCGGACAAACTGATTTCAATAAGCCGTTTGCCCCGGGCAGAATGACGGCACTCGGCAACGATCGCTGGCAGATCAAGCTGACACCACGCACGTATTTTGCCGTTCCTGCCGGAAAACCCATCGCCAAGTTAGGCGTACTGCTGAAGAGTGGCGACGGAAAAGCGCAGACCGAAGACCTGTCGGTACCGCTTTTCGACAATTCGTTCAGCCTCGTTCGATTGTTGCCCACACAGAAAAATTTCTATGTCGATGCGGGCACCACCCTGCCCGTCCGCTACAAAACCTCGAAGTCAGCCACCTTTACTTTACTCGTAGATGGCCAGACGCTGGTAACCACTGCCAATGCAGACTCCCTCCAGACTACCGTACCAACCAGTACGTCGGCGGGCGTTCGGCACACGGTCATTTTGCGGGCCAGCACGTCGGCAACGCCCGCCGAAACCGCTGCCGATACGTTTTTCTTCACCGTAAAACCCCAGCCAGTCATCGCCCCGCTGCCCGACAACCTCCCGGACGGCATCAACTACACGGCCGCCAACCGGGGCGAAACCAAAGCGACGCTGGTGCTGTACGCCCCCAAAAAGAGTTTTGTTTATCTGCTCGGCGAGTTCAACGACTGGACCATCCGCCCGGAATACCTGATGAACCGTACCCCCGACGGCAATCGCTACTGGCTGGAACTGTCGGCCCTGACGCTGGGCGAAACGGCGTTTCAGTACCTCGTTGATGGCACCATTCCCGTGGCCGACCCCTATGCCGACAAGGTGCTGGACCGCAACAACGACAAATTTATACCCACCTCAACCTATCCTAACCTGAAGCCATTTCCCGAAAAAGCGCAGGGTAATTTCGTGTCCATCATGCAGCCGGGGCAGTCGCCGTTTGTCTTCAAGACTCCTAATTTTCAGCGGCCCGCCGTCAACAAACTGGTGGTGTATGAACTACTGGTGCGCGACTTTTCGGCCAGCCGCACCTATCAGAGCGTAATAGACAGTTTGCCGTATCTGCAACGGCTCGGTATCAACACCATTGAACTGATGCCGGTCATGGAATTTTCGGGCAACAACTCCTGGGGCTACAATCCCATTTATTATTTCGCCCCTGACAAAGCCTACGGCACCAAAGACGACTTGAAGCGGCTCATCGACGCGGCTCACAAAGCCGGCATAGCTGTGGTACTGGATATGGTGCTGAACCAGGCCGATTATGAGTTTCCCTACGTAAAAATGTATTGGGATGGCGACCGTCCGGCGGCCGATAACCCCTACTTTAACCAGCAGGCCACGCATCCGTTCAGCGTCTTTTTCGATTTTAACCACGAAAGCCCCGATACGCAGGCGTTTGTTGACCGGGTTTGTAAATACTGGCTCGAACGGTACCGGTTTGATGGGTTTCGGTTCGACCTTTCCAAAGGGTTCACGCAGAAAAATACCGGGGGCGACGTGGCGGCCTGGGGTCAGTACGACGCCAGCCGCGTGGCCATCTGGAAACGCATTTACGACCGGATCCGCGCCGTAGACCCCACCGCCTATGTCATTCTCGAACACTTTGCCGACGCCCGGGAAGAGCGCGAACTGGCCGACTACGGAATGCTGCTCTGGGGTAACCACAATGGCGACTTCAGGAGTGCGCTCCGGTCAGGGCAGGGCAACGTTACGGGTCTTTCCTTTCGCGACCGCGGCTTTCAGTCGCCGGCGCTGATAGGCTACGCCGAAAGCCACGACGAAGAGCGGCTGGTCTACGATATGAAGCAGAACGGGCAGCAGGCGGGTAGTTACAACGTCAAAACACTGGCTACGGCACTGGACAGGGCCAAACTGGCGGCTGCGTTTATGCTGGCCACGCCGGGCCCGAAAATGCTCTGGCAGTTTGGCGAACTGGGCTACGATCTGAGCATCAACACCTGCCCTGACGGGTCCATCAGCGATGGGTGCCGCACCGACCCCAAACCCGTGAAATGGGAGTACTACCAGGACACCGAACGCCGGAAACTCTACGGCGTTTACGCTGAATTTGCGAAACTGAAAACCACCGTGCCGGTCTTTGCCACCCTTGATTTCACCACCGATTTCACCACGCCCGTGAAGCGACTAACCATGCGTACGGCGCAGGACACAGCCTTTTTGCTGGGCAACTTCGACTTGCGGGCGCAGACCATCAGCGCGGGCTTTCCGGCTGCGGGCACGTGGTATCATTACTTTACGGGCCAGGAAGTTAGCATAACCGACGCCAATCTGTCCGTTACGCTGGAGCCGGGCGTTTTTCACCTGTACACGAAGAAAAAGCTGCCCACACCTGCTGCCGGTCTGGTACCATTTGGTCTCGTACCTGCCCCCGTTACGGCCAACGAACCCACGCTGGATGGCCTGGTAACCGTATCGCCCAACCCCGCCGAAAGCGACGTCATGATCTCACTCGTGAGCGCGTACCGGGGCCTTGTTACCTTTACCCTGCTCGACGTGTCGGGCCGCGCTGTGCAGATAGTGCAGGCGCAGAAACTCGCTCCGCAAATCCGCCAGCCACTCAGCGTGCAACCCCTTCTGCCCGGCACGTACTTATTACGCGTACAACAGGGCGACCGGCAGCAGACGGTAAAAGTGCTAAAACGATAACCGCCTGACCAGCGGGTGGGGGCTGAGTTTACAAACTCAGCCCCCACCCGCTGGTCAGGTTAAAGGTCACAAATACTTCTCAATTGCCTTTCTGACTTCCTCATAATCAGCGGGTAACGGTGCATTTCGCTTTTTGACTTTTCCGGCCCGGTCAATGATCGTAGCCGAAAGGTTATCAATGGGACGCAGTCGGCCCAGGACATCTGACAGCTGGTTACCGGTCAGCAGCAGATGATCGCCATACAGGGTGGTTTTGGCAGCAAACTCCGGCCACAGCCCCACCCCGGCGTTGATTATGGGCAGGTAAACAATGGCCAGCTCGGTGCTGCCATAGACGCTACGGAGCCGCTGGGCATCCAGGGCTGCCTGCCGCCCGGCTTCATCGGCAGCGTCGGCCAGCAACACGTAAATCACCTTACCCCGGTTGGCATTTATTACCTTGTCGAACAGGTCCTGCCCACCTGACAACGCATTCTGCGTAACGAACACACCGGGCGTGATTTCAACGGGTTCGGGTCGGTTACCTGCTCTCTGCAGCGTTTGCACCGCCTGCCGGACGCGGGTACTGTCGCCCACTTCGAGCCGGTAAAGTTCGTCGAGCGACTGCGCCAGTTGCGGATCGGTTACCTGCGGGCGGGCGTAGCTGTAAAGCAATCTGGCGAAGTCGAGCGTCAGGCTGGGCAGGGCGTCAGCCAGCAGATAAGCCGTCAGGTAATCGACCGAGGCCTTGTCGAACTGATCGCGGCTGCGCCGGAGAATATTCTCGTAGGTTATCAGCCGCTGTAAGGTATCGTTACTACGGCCGATGAGCTTCTGAAAAAAGCGCAGATCCGACTGTTTCATGGTGTTGCTTTCGCGGTAGGTTTCCAGCCGCGTCTGCTCGTCGGCCGAGAGATCGCGGCTGTAGCGCAGCAGCAGCGACGACAGCGTACGCACCGCAATGCCGTTATCATCTCGGGTAATTTCGGGCCGGTTGTTTTGCTCCATGGCGTAGTCGCCGAAGCGGTTCATGGCCTGGGCGCGGGCGGCCGTCAGCAGTGGGTCGTTGGCCGGGCGCAGCGAATCAGCCAGCGTTTTGGGCACCTGCTGGCCGTCATAGGCGGCTTTGTCGTACAGGAACGCAGCCGCACTGTACCGGTTTCCCGACTGCACCCAGCGCGACAGCAGCGGAAAGGCGTTCTCCTGACTGGCAAACGTTCGGAACGCCGTTTGATACGCGGTCAAGACCATACGATACGTGTCCGGTACCCCTTTATCCGCTACCGACTCGGAGAGTCGTTTGGGATCGGGTTTATCCGGCAGGGTGGCTTCGCGGGCCTTGTAGCGGGCATACTGCTGGTTAACCTGTGCATTGACGCCCCCAAACCGGAACGGCACAGCGGCCGTAAACAGCGAGTCGGCGTTGAGGTCGATACGCAGCGTGCCGGGCGCGGCCAGGAACGCGGTTGAGATGCGGCCATAGGTAAAATACATCTCCTCCTGCGGGTAAATCAGCGGCATGGCCACCCTGAACGTACCATCTACATTGAGCGGAGCCGGCCGTACCAGTTCGCGACTGGCTTTCAGGATATTGTTTCGGCTAACCAGCACTGTGGGTGCGTCGCGGTATAAGCGGGCCGAGAGGTTTTTGATCTGCCCCGTCACAATCACCGAATCAACAGACTGGGCCAGTGTAAGCGCGGGCATGCAACAGAATACGAAAAGCAGACGCATAAGAGTTTATTGGCTGATGAGCGGTGTTGATAGACAGTTATCTAACAACTCTCGATCAGCATCCCCTACAAAACACAAATAAACTCATTTCGTCTTAATGCCGTGGTACTGCTCCGGCTCCACGTAGTCGGTACGGAGGGGGTGGCCGATCCAGTCGGTGGGAAGCAGGATTCGGCGGAGGTCGGGGTGGGTATCAAAATAGACGCCCAGCAGGTCGTAGGCTTCGCGTTCGTGCCAGTCGGCAGTGCGCCAGAGATGAGCGAGACTGGGCAAAGTGGGTTGGGTGGTGGTTCCGGTATGGCGCGGTACCGTTACGCGCAGCATCAGGTTGTGTTCGTACGGAATGGACGTCAGGTTGTACACTACGTCCATCGTATCTTTCTCTACGCCGTTGTCAATGGCCGTAATACAGGCCAGCAGATCGAAAAACAGCGGCTCATCATCGCGCAGGAACTGGCACAACTCAACCAATCGGTCGGGTGAGACCGTCAGGTAGGGCTGATAATTGGCGGTTTCTACGCCAAACGCATCCGCACCGAAGCGGGTTTGCAGGTAGTCGGTTAGTTCGGAAAAAATCACGGATCAGTACAGGTTGTCGTCAGGGTTGCTTCGGGTGTCAAGAATCATCAAATCGTTTGGCACGTTGTCAGCCAGTGAGGTAGCCAGGATTTAACTTATTTTGGTGTCCTTACCCTGCTGATGGATGTTGCTTTTTACTGGTTGGCTACTCATCGTCTTGTTCGCTTTCTTTATGGAAAGATACGGATTTTACGCCAGCCAGGCCAGCCACTGCATCCAGTTCTGGACCCAGAACAGGAACTTGACCGCGTACTTGCCCGCCGGAGCCGATGACGGGTTAAGCGTCAGGCTGTTATTGTTAAAATTAACGTCCATGTAAATTTTGTGCGCCGGATCGATGGTGGCCCAGACCACGTCACTTTTCCCGGCGAGCGTAAACACCTGCCGACGGCCTTTTCCATCCCAATACAGTGTTTTCTCGTTTCCATCCTCGAAATGCACCCGGATGTCGACCGGCATTTGCCCGTCTTCATTCCGGTCAACGGTAATGATCTGCTGTTGCTGCCCGCTGACCTTGTCTTTCCGATTGCGCAGACTAACCAGTTCATAATCCACAACCGCGTCGCCGTAGAGCGCGAGGTCGAAGAACCAGGTCATGCCGGGGCCGTAGGAGGGCCATTTCTGGCCGAGCCTTTTCGGTACGATCTCGTTCACGATGTCAATGAAACTCTGGGCGTTGGGGTGTTTGAACTGCCAGCGTCTAAAGTACGTCCGCATAATTTCGTCCATGACGGGGCGGCCCACTAGCCCTTCGAGCGTGCGCAGCCAGGTGGCGGTTTTGCTGTAGGTCAGCACCCCATACTGCCCGGCGGGAAGCTGCCACGTGTTGCCAAACGACGATCCGATGGCGGGGTTATCCTGATGCACATAGCTATCCCGCGAGGTTTCCAGGTCCCCCATCCGAAAGCCGAACAAATCCAGTTGCGAGGCACGCGGACTATAGGTTTCGTCCATAATACGGCCCTCGTAATACTGGTTGAAGCCCTCGTCAAGCCAGGCCTCTTCGGCCTCGTTACTGGCCAGCAGCTGCATGAAATACTGATGACCAAACTCATGCACCGTCACGATTTCGGGGGCGCGGATACCCTCGGGCACAAACCAGGCCGTGCCGGCCGTAATGAACGTGGGGTATTCCATACCGGCCGAACCACTACCGTGCAGGGGCGGGTCGACAATGGTCAGGTTGGGAAACGGGTAGCGGCCCAGGTGTTTGTCAAAATAGGCCAGAGCAATCTTTGCCGCGTCGAGGTGCCGATTGGCCTGATGCGCGTGTTCCGGCTGCATCAATAGCCGGATGGCTACGTTGCCGCCGTTGGGTCGGTTCCAGGCGTTATTAATGACCTGAAAGTGGGGGGAAGCCGTCCAGGCAAAATCCACGACATCTTCGGCATGCCAGCGGCTGATTTTCGTGTTCTTCGGGCCGGGCTTTTCGCTGACCAGCTGCCCCGTGGCTCCCACCACGTATTGGTTTGGGGTAGTGATGCTGACGTCATACACACCGTAATCGGCGTAGAACTCCGAATCGGCATGAAATTGGTGTGCGTTCCAGCCCCCGACTTTGGCGTACCGGGTGCCGGCCGGTTCATACACGGCAATTTTCGGAAACCACTGCCCTACCAGGCAGTAATCCCGGCTGAAACCCGTGCGGGCAAAAATCTTGGGTAGTTTGGCGTCAAATTTGATATCGAGCACAATGGTCTCGCCGGGGGCAAGCGACTGGTCGAGGGGTACGCGGATAACGGTGCGGTCTTCCGGATTGGCGGGATTGTCGGGCTGGATAAACTGCCACGCGAGCGCCTTCCCCCCCCGCCTTTTCACCGATGCCAGGTCAATAAAACCATAGGCATCTTTGGCATTGCGGTCGATTTCGTTACCCCGCAACTGCCCACCCGACTCACGCATAAACTGGCTTTTTTCGTTGCGGAACGCATTGAGGTACAGATGGAACTGCAACTCCTGAATAACATCCGGCGAGGTATTGCGCCAGGTCAGCGTTTCGCGCCCGTTCAGTTTTTTAGTAACCGGGTTGAGCGATACGTCAATCTGATAATTGGCAATGCGTGGACTGAGCGGTGGCGAAAAAATGGGCACCGGCGTCTGGGCAGTGGCGCAAAACACGGTCACGAGTAACAGCAGGAGAGCAGACAGTCGGGTCATTAACGGACAGTTCAGGACATCGGGCCAAAGATACTCCTTTTGTTAGTTGCCAGAGTAGTTGACAGAATGGCACCAATTTTGATATCCTATTTAAAAAAGGGTAACAACAACTCGTCCGACTATGAGAAATCTATTTATCATCCTGCTGATAATCAACTTATCGACAGCGGCTTTTGCCCAGCGATCCTTTATTTTAGCCCACCAGACCAAGAACGGTTTTCTGGCTGTATCGGGTGGCGGCAGCCTGCCCGTGGGACGATTTGCGAGCGTATCACCGGTCGACAAACAGGCTGGTTTTACCAGCCCCGGTATCTCCGTAAATGTGTCGGCGGGGTACAAAGTGGCGGGCCCGGTGGGCCTGATGGTTCGGGCTGAGCAACACCGCAACGCGCTCAACACCGACGCCATGCTCAAGGACCTGTACCGTACGGAAGCCGATGTGTGGGCAGCCTCGCCCGCCGAGGCCATAACCACTACGTTCATGGCCGGCCCTTATATTACGTTCCCAATGGGGCGGCTGTCGGTCGATGCACGCTTGCTGGCGGGTCAGGCGCGGGCCACGCTGCCCAACACGTTTATGCACGGCAACTTTGGCACTACAGAAACCACGGTGGAGAATACAGGCGGTCAAAGTACGGCCCTCGCCCTGGGCGGTGGGCTGGCGCTCCGGTACCGGCTGGGCCGCAGTATATCCCTGCAACTAACCGGCGACTATAGCCGCGCCGAACTGCCCTTTGCGAACCTGACCACCAAAGTCTGGAGCAGCAATACGGGCCGGTCGCAGACGTCGCAGTTTGATGGTGGCCGTGTGCTGGAGGTCGTGAGTGGCTCGGTAGGGGTAGTATTTCTGTTTGGTGATAGCAACCGTCCGTTCTGACGGCCGTTTGTCGGCCTTAAAACCGGCTTATCCCGAACGACTTGCAACCCATTGCTAACTCCCGTAGTTTAGCCAATAGACTTCCAGGTATTGGCTATGACTCCCATTCGTAAAGATACCGTGCTTCGGCGCGTAAAAGACATTACCCTCAGCACCACGCTGGGGCTGGCCCTGCTCAACGGTACCGTGCTGCTCCAGAGCTGCGGCTCCGGCAACGATCAGTCTGAACAGACCGAGCAAACCAAAACAACGTTTGGCAAAGGCGTCCGGACCTACATTACGGAAACGGCTCCCGGCACCTTCAAAATCACCGACGAAGTGCCCGTTGGCCCCAGCCTGGCCGGAGCCATTGTCAGTTACGTTGACGGTCACCGCGACACGCTGAGTGTGGAGGCCGCCCGCCGACTGGTTGAGACCGATGCCTCGACCAGTTCGTATCTCAACAACCCCAACTCCTACAATGAGCACCACCGCAGTGGTGGCCTGAGTAACGTACTTCTGTGGGGCAGTCTGGGTTATATGCTCGGCCGGCGGTCGGGTCCGCAGTACGCCAACGACGCCCGCCGGTATGGGTCAGGCGTGTATGCCAATCCAAGTGTATACAATCGCTCCAGCAACATTGGTGAGACCGTGCGCTCGTCCCGTGTTACGCGTACCACCCGGCCATCGAGCGGGCGCAGCGGCTTTTTTGGCGGGCGCAGCCGGGGATTTTCGTCGTAAAGCCCGGCGCGGGTATATCGGGCAACAAATTATCAGGATTGAAGTCTGGCCGTTCATTTGCTGAACTTAGTCGACTTTTTTCCTGTCTTTTGCAGTATGAATCGCGAACAAAATCAGCACCGGTTACAACAGGAAACATTCGACGTATGCATCATTGGGGCGGGCGCCAGCGGAGCGGGTGCGGCTCTGGATGCCGCCCTGCGCGGCTACCGGGTGGCCCTGATTGACCGGGGCGATTTTGCGGGCGAAACCTCATCCCGCTCTACCAAGCTGATTCACGGCGGGGTTCGCTACCTGGAGCAGGCCATCAAAAAGCTCGATCTGGCGCAGCTTCGACAGGTGCGGCACGGCCTGGCCGAACGCCGGACGGTATTGCGCAACGCCCCCCACCTGGCCCACCCCCTGGCCCTGCTCACCCCCGTCTTCAGTGCGTTCGAGGGGTTGTACATGTCCATTGGCCTGTCGATTTACGGTCTGTTTGCCCGGCACGATGCGATTCCCAAAGGGAGCTGGCTCAACAAAGCCGATGCGCTGAAGCGAATGCCAACACTCACGCCAAAGATGCACAGTGCGGTGCTCTACTACGACGGCCAGCTGAACGACGCCCGCTATGCGCTGGCACTGGCCCACTCGGCCGATGAAGCCGGAGCCGTTGTGGTCAATTACACCGCCCTGACCGGTTTTGAACGCGATGAAACCGGTAAACTGACCACCGCCACCGTGCGCGATGAACTAACCGGTGAGACGGCACAGATTCGCGCCACCGTATTTCTGAACTGTACCGGCCCTTACGCCGATGCGGTACGGCTGTTGGCCAACCCCACCCTCGAAATGCGCATCCGGCCCAGTAAGGGCGTGCATATTGTTCTACCCGCCGAAACCCTCAACAGCGACACGGCCATTCTGATCCCGAAAACATCGGACGGGCGCGTGGTGTTCGCCATTCCTTTCGGCGACAGCGTATTTGTCGGCACGACCGACACAGATTATACCGCCCTGGATCAGGAGCCGGTGCTGGAAAGCCGTGAGGTCGATTACCTGCTTGAAACGCTCCAGCCGTATCTGGCCACTCCCCCCGGCCGGGCCGACGTGCGGTCGGGCTTTGGCGGTATCCGGCCGTTGATTGTGAGTGGCCGGGCTGACACAAAAACGCTGTTGCGCGATCACGAAGTAGAAGTGGATGCCCAGTCGGGTTTGCTGAGTTTGCTGGGCGGCAAATGGACAACGTACCGGCTCATGGCGCAGGACGCCGTTGACCGCGTGGGCGAGGTGCTGAAAAAGCCGGTACCGGGCCAAACCGAAACGCACTATCTGGTGGGGGGTGAGCTGTATAATTTTGCCGACTGGCAACAACTACAACAGCATTATAACCTGCCCGTCGACGTGTGCCAGCACCTGATGCAAACCTACGGCACCCGCGCCGAACACGTTGCTCAGCTTACGCAGCAGCAGCCCGGCCTGGCCACGCGTCTGACAGAAAAACAGCCTTATATTGGAGCCGAAGTCGTGTATCAGGTGCGAGAGGAAATGGCCATGACCCTGCGCGACGTGCTGGCCCGCCGGTGGCGTGTTGAACTGACCGACTGGCAGCTAACGGCCCGCCTGGCCCAGCCCGTTGCTGATTTAATGGCCGCCGAACTGAACTGGAGCGATACCCACTGTACCCGGCAGGTAGACGCCTACCGGGAGCTGCTGACGTTGTTCGGCGAACGGGCTAACATCGAGCCGACGCGCCTGACGGGCCAGCCTACTTCCGTGGCTGATGCTGCATGAGATCGTTGATGATTTTTTCGACCTGCGATACCGGCATTTTCTCGATTAGATACGCCTGATTTTTCCCCGCTGCATCCCAGCCATTGGAGCCGTCGTCGTTCATCGTAAGCCGCCCGGCTTTCAGGGTATAATAGGGCTGGTGACCCAGCACACCCACCAGCACAGCGGTCTGGTCCCAACTCATGCGCCCTCCGGCATCGTTTTTATCCAGCGGCATACTGATGCGAAACACGTCCTTTACCGGACTGGCCTGAATGCGGTTGTTTTGCACGAGCGGCAAACCGGAATGGATTTTCTCGCCAATCTCAAAGCCACTCAGCAGCATCGGTGTAGGCCACCCGGCATAGACTATTTTCGACGCGGGGGTATCCATAAATACGTTGAACTCCCGCCCCTTCGGAAATTTACCGGCCATACTAACCAGTTTCTTTACTTTACGCTGCACCAGCTCCCGCCCCGACAGGTTCGAATATTGATCGGGTCCGGAGCCGAGCAGATTGGCCAGATTGGTGAGGAAGCCGACGGAAATAAGCGTGACGCTGCGGTCCGGCTGGTTCGCCAGGAGTTGGCGATACAGAGCAACGGCGTCGGGTACGTCGGCATTGGCGTTGATTTTATGGGGGTAGCGGGCCACCAGCGTGTCAGACCAGTGCTGCCTGTCGCTGTCCGACACGGCAGCGCCTTTGGGGGTACCAATGGGGGTGTTCGATCGGCCAAAATAAGTGTTCAGTACGTTCAGCACCCCCGCTACGTTTGGATAGTTCGTGCTGGCAATGGTTGCCAGAATCGTGGCCCGGCCGCTATCCGCCAAAGCGTGTAACATGGCAATGGCCCCTACATCGTCATAGTCCGGACCCATGTCCGTATCGAAAATAACGGGAACGGGCGCGGCCACCCGGGGGGCGGTCTGAGCCTGGCCGGTGCCAGTCAGCAGCATAAAAAGTGAGCCGAACAAAAAGAAGACAGAGCGGGTCATACAGAAACGGGTAGTTTTGCATAGTAAAGCCATGGCCAGCCATTCACTACGCATCACCCATCGCAACTGATTGGAGACCGATGGCCAACAAGACGCTACCTGAGACCGACAAGGACCCATACGCAACCATACGATGACGCTGAAACCACTTACTACCCCACCCGACGCCCCCCTCCGAAACCTCGGCTGGAGCTGGATGCTGGGTCAGGACACCCTGCCTTACCTTAGCCATGAAGTGGTGGTGGTAACCCCCGCCGAAACCGACGCGTACTACGAAGCCGCCAACGAACTCTTTGAGATGATGGTGGCCGCCGGGCAGCACGTCATTGACGAAAACCGCTTTGCCGAGCTGGGTATTCCCGAAAATCTGATCGAGCTGATCAAACTCTCCTGGGATGACGACCGGCACCTTCACCTGTACGGACGTTTCGATCTGGCGGGCGGTCTTGACGGGGCCGGCATCAAACTCATTGAGTTCAACGCCGACACGGCTACCTGCCTGCCCGAAACGGCGGTGGTGCAGTACGCCCACCTGCGGGCCAACGGCCTGGACGACAGTCAGCAGTTTAACAGCCTGTTCGAAACGCTGACGGGGCAGTTTGAGGAGTTACTGGCCGTTAATCCTGATTTGCAGCCCACGTTACTTTTGTCGGCCATGCGCGGCTTTCCCGAAGACGATACCAACGTGGCCCTGCTGGGCGAAGCGGCCCGCGAAGCCGGTTTCGACATTGAGTTTGACTTCATCGACAACGTTGAATTTTCGGCGGAGGAAGGCATTTTCTGGCAAAACCCCAAGAATGGGCAGTTCGAAAAACTCGACTTCTGGTTCAAGCTCATCCCGTGGGAAGCCATTGCCGAAGACGAACCGGCCCTGACCGGCATCCTGACCGAGATTGTCCGCAACCGGCTGGCCGTGGTGCTGAATCCGGCCTATACGCTGCTGTTTCAGTCGAAATACATCCTGAAAATTCTCTGGGAGCTATTTCCGAACCATCCGCTTCTGCTGGAGACCGATACCAAACCACTGCCGGGCAAAGCCTGCGTTGAAAAAGTCTTGTTTGGGCGGGAAGGCGCCAACGTGCGTATTCTGGATGACAAGGGCAACGAGCAAACCGCGATGGACGGCGAGTATGGTGACTACCCAAAAATCTATCAGGAATACATTCAGTTCTCGCAGGATTCGGCGGGCCACAGCTATCAGGCGGGCGTCTTCTACGCGGGCGACGCCTGCGCGCTGGGTTTCCGGCGCGGTGGTCTGATCCTGAACAACAGTGCGGGCTTTGTTGGGCACGTGGTAGACTAAACAAAGCGCATGAAAAACTGGGGACTTTACCTACAGGCAGTGGTCTACATCGTAGCCGGGCTGAACCACTTTATCAAGCCGAAAACGTATCTGGCCATCATGCCGCCCTATATGCCGGCCCACGCGCAACTGGTCTTCTGGAGTGGCGTGGCGGAGGTGGTGCTGGGTGCGGGGCTGCTGTTTCCGGCTACCCGGTCCTACGCAGCCTGGGGGCTGGTTCTGCTTTTGATTGCCGTTTTCCCCGCCAATGTATTTATGGCCACTTCAGAGCAATTTGCTGCCCTGTCGCCCTGGGTTCGCTGGGGCCGGCTCCCTATTCAGGGACTGCTGATCTGGTGGGCGTACCGGTACACCCGCGCATCCTAAAGGTCCAATCAGGCCCAATCATTTACGGTCCTCAGCCTCTCCAGCCATCGAACGGCAGTGCGTATCCCTCCATTCTAATGTCTTCTAATTTCCTTCTCACACGGCTTTAACGTCGCGGAGCGTGCTTTGCCCCTGTTAACACAGACAGTGGTCTTATGCAACGTCGCAATGTATCCAGTCAGCACGCCAACCGTCAGCGCCCCGATGGTTGGCACCCCGACGGTTGGCGTCTCAACAGCCGTCGATCTGAACCCATCTTATTGTATGGTTTTGGTCTGGCCCTGACGCTTTCACTGGCGTTCAACGGATTCCTGTTGCGCGAGCAAAGTCGCCATCAGGCTCTTCTTTATGAATACGGCCCCGCTCAGTCAGAGCGGCCGGACGCGGTTGCGGTAGGGCAGCCCCTTTCCCGTTACGCTCCTCACCACGAACGAAACGACAGCCTGAGTTACCGGCCTGAATACCGGTTGAAGGTGCCACCCGGCCAGCCCTCTCCTGGTAACCCCGGTCAATCCAGCCCCCACTCTCCCCTCAAATAATCCGTCTTTATCCACCAATTGTACTGATACCTGCTTCACTAAAAAAATGCCCGATACAACCATGTTTAAAAAAGTAGTGACACTCGTTTTCCTGAGTTTTTATGCCCTAACCTCACTTACGGGCTGCTCGGAAAAAGAAGAAAAGAAAGAAGAAGAAATCAAATTTCTGGTTACCAGTCCCCTGCGGAAAGACACGACCGTGATCCGCGATTACGTCTGCCAGATTCACGCCATTCAGCACATCGAAATGCGGGCGCTGGAAAAAGGGTATCTCCAGAAAATATTCGTTGACGAAGGCAAGTTTGTGCGGAAGGGTCAGCTGATGTTTAAAATCCAGCCCATTCAGTATCAGGCCGAACTGCAGAAAGCCGAAGCCGAAGCCAATTTTGTAAACGTAGAATACCGGAATACCAAAGCCCTGGCCGACAGCAACATCGTTTCTAAAAACGAACTGGCTCTGGCGAAAGCCAAATTAGACAAGGCCAAAGCCGAAGTGTCGGTGGCAAAAATCCACCTTGGCTTCACGGAAGTCCGGGCTCCTTTCGATGGTATCATGGACCATTTTCAGGTTCGGCTCGGTAGCCTTGTCAACGAAGGCGATTTGCTAACGACCCTGTCTGACAACAGCAAGATGTGGGTATACTTTAACGTGCCGGAGGCTGAGTATCTGAACTTCAAGGAAAAAACAAAAGCCGAGAACATGACCAACGTCAATCTGATGATGGCCAACCAGCAGCTGTTCAAATACCCCGGTGTGGTTCAGACCATTGAGGCTGACTTCAACAACGAAACCGGCAACATCGCCTTCCGGGCCACCTTCCCAAACCCCGACCGGCTGCTGCGCCACGGCGAAACCGGTAACATTCAAATGACGGTACCGCTCAAGAATGCGCTGATCATTCCGCAGAAATGCACGTATGAAGTGCTGGAGAAGAAGTATGTGTATGTGCTGGATAAAAACAACAAAATCCGGTCGCGGGAAATCAGCATCGCTTCGGAGATGCCCCACATTTTTGTTGTGAATGCCGGCTTGAGCAAAGACGACAAAATTCTGCTGGAAGGACTACGCCAGGTAAAGGAAAACGAGAAAATAAAGTACACGTTCATGAAGCCTGCCGCCGTGCTTTCCAACCTGAGTCTGTACGCCGAATAGTTAGCCCGTTCAAACCGAAAAATATGTTCACAAAATTCATTCACAGGCCCGTATTTGCAATCGTAATTTCGATTATGATCGTGTTTGTAGGCATACTGGCGATCAAGCAACTGCCCATTTCCCAATTTCCGGATATCGCGCCTACCACGGTTAATATTTTCATTGCCTATCCCGGTTCCAGTGCCGACGTCCTGGTAAAATCCACGCTGATTACGCTGGAGCAGGCCATCAACGGGGTGCAGGATATGCGTTACATTGCCACCGATGCGACCAGTGCGGGCGAGGCTACCCTCCGTATCATTTTTGAGCCGGGTACTGATCCTAACGTGGCGGTGATCCGGGTAAAGACCCGGGTGGACCAGGTCATGCCGTTGCTGCCCGAACTGGTGCAGCGCGAGGGCGTAATCATTACCCCTATTCAGCCCAGTATGTTGATGTACGTCAATCTCTATTCCACGAATAAGAGCATGGACGAAAAATTTCTCTTCAACTACGCCACGGTGAACATGCTGCCGGAAATAAACCGGACCAAAGGCATTGCCCGAACTCAGATTCTGGGCAGCCGCCGGTATGCCATGCGCGTCTGGCTGAATCCCGACCGCATGCGGGCCTACAACATCTCCGTCGAGGACGTAAACAAGGCGATAGCCGAGCAAAGCATCATCGGTCGTCCGGGGCGGATCGGCCAAAGTTCCGGTATCGAAGCGCAGTCGCTGGAGTATGTGCTGACCTATAAAGGCCGGTACAACAAGCCGGAAGAATACGAAAACATCATTATCCGGGCCAATTCCGCCGGCGAAAGTATTCACCTGCGCGACATTGGCCGGGTGGAGCTGGGCAGCGAGTTTTTCGACATTTATTCCAACCTCGACGGCCACCCGTCGGCGGCTATCGTGTTGAAGCAGAATTACGGCACCAATGCCAGCGACGTGATTGAGGCCGTAAAAGCCAAGCTTGATGTGATGAAGGAATCCTTCCCGCCCGGACTGGATTACAAAATCAGCTACGACGTTTCCAAGTTTCTGGACGCATCTATCGAGCAGGTTATCGACACCCTGCGCGACGCGTTTATTCTGGTGGCCCTGGTGGTGTTTATCTTCCTGGGCGACTGGCGGTCTACGCTGATTCCGATTCTGGCGGTGCCGGTATCGCTGATTGGCGCGTTTTTCGTCATCCAGTTTTTCGGCATCTCCATCAACCTCGTCACGCTGTTTGCGCTGGTGCTGGCCATCGGTATTGTCGTCGATGATGCCATTGTGGTGGTGGAGGCCGTGCACGCTAAGATGGAAGAATACCCGCATCTGACGCCGTTCAGGGCCGTACAGCAGGTGCTTGGCGAGATTAGTGGGGCCATTATTGCCATTACACTCGTGATGGTGTCTGTGTTCCTGCCTATCTCGTTCATGTCGGGCCCGGTGGGTACGTTTTACCGGCAGTTCTCGATTACCATGGCCAGTGCCATCGTCATTTCGGCCCTGATTGCTCTGACGCTGACGCCGGTGCTGTGCGCTATGCTGCTGAAAAATCACCACGGCCATGAGAAGAAAAAGAACCTGCTGACCAAAGCACTCGACAAATTCAACGGCGCATTCGAGAAGCTGACGGGCAAATACGTGAGTCTGCTGCGGATGATTGTGAACCGACGCGTAGTTACGTTTGCCATCCTGCTGGCCTTTTGTGCGGGTATTTTCTACGAGAGTCAGATTCTGCCATCGGGCTTTATTCCGAACGAAGACCAGAGTACCATTTACGGCATTATTCAAACCCCGCCGGGCTCTACGCTGGAGAAAACCAACCAGGTAGCGCAGCGGCTCCAGAAGATTTGCGAAAAGGTAGAAGGCGTAGAAGGCGTGTCGTCGCTGGCCGGTTACGAAATCATGACCGAAGGCCGGGGCTCTAACGCGGGTACCTGTCTGATTAACCTCAAGCCCTGGTCGGAGCGCAAGCACAACGTCAAAGAAATCATGGAGGAGCTGGAGGAGAAATCGCGGGGGCTGGGTGCCGTTGTCGAGTTTTTTGAACCACCGGCCATTCCCGGATTTGGTACGTCGGGCGGTTTCTCAATGCGTTTACTGGACAAGACCACCGATACAGACTACCAGGAGTTTGATGTCATCAACAAGAAGTTCATGGATGATCTGGGTAAGCGCAAAGAACTGTCGGGTCTGTTCACCTTCTTTGCCGCCAACTACCCGCAGTACGAGCTGGAGATTGACAACAACCTGGCCATGCAGAAAGGTGTGTCGATCGGTAAGGCCATGGAGAACCTTAACATCATGATTGGCAGTACGTACGAGCAGGGCTTTATCAAGTATAACCAGTTCTTTAAAGTCTATGTGCAGTCAGACCCCAGCTTCCGGCGGCTTCCTTCCGATCTGCTGAAGCTTTTTGTGAAAAACGATCAGGGCGAAATGGTGCCTTACTCGGCCTTCATGCGGCTGAAAAAAGGCCAGGGGCCCAACGAGATTACCCGCTTTAACCTGTACAACTCGGCGGCCATTCAGGGACAGCCCGCCAAGGGCTACACTACCGCCGACGCCATCCAAGCCGTTCGGGAGGTGTCTGCCCAAACGCTGCCCAAAGGCTACGACATCGCCTTCGAAGGATTGTCCTACGATGAGTCAATGCGGGGTAATGAAGCGCTGTATGTGTTCCTGATTGTGCTGGCCTTCGTCTATTTTGTCCTGGCGGCTCAGTACGAGAGTTTCCTTATTCCGCTGGCCGTGGTGTTCTCGCTGCCCGTTGGAGTGTTCGGCTCATTCCTGCTGCTGAAGCTGATGGGGCTGGAGAATAACATCTACGCGCAGATTGGACTCATCATGCTCATTGGCCTGCTGGGTAAAAACGCGGTGCTGATTGTCGAGTTTGCCGTGCAGAAACGGCAACAGGGGGCAACCATACTGGAGGCCGCCATTGAAGGAGCCAAAGTTCGTTTCCGGCCTATTCTGATGACCTCCTTTGCCTTCGTGGCCGGTCTGATTCCGCTGATTGATGCTACGGGTGCCGGGGCCATTGGCAACCGGACCATCGGGGCCTCGGCCATGGGGGGCATGCTGTTCGGAACCCTGTTTGGTGTCATCATCATCCCCGGCCTGTACTACATATTCGGCACGCTGGCCGATGGCCGCAATCTGATTAAAGACGAAGAAGAACATTCGCTGACCGAAAGCCTTGTTCATTCCGTAGATACGTTTCCCCAACCTGAAGAAGTTTAAATCCATGAGTAACAAACGAGTAGCGTATTGGGTGGGGGGTGTGCTGGCACTCTCCCTGCTCAACTCCGCCTGTAGTATCCCGCGCCTTGCCTTACGATCAGAAAACAAGGCCGTGCCGGCGAGTTATGCGGGTTCGTCCGACTCGGCCAACTCGGGGCACCTGGCCGCGCGTGCGTATTTTACGGACCCGTACCTGTCGGCCCTGATCGATACGGCCCTGCATAACAACCAGGAACTGAACATCACCACGCAGGAAATTCAGATTGCCAACAACGAGATTCTGGCCCGGCAGGGGGCTTATATGCCTACCGTCAATATTGGCGGGGGGGCCGGTGTTGAGAAAGTATCTCGTTACACCAGCAAGGGTGCGGCCGATGCGGTTACGGACATAAAGCCCGGTCTGGAAACGCCCGAAGTCCTGCCTAATGCCTACCTGGGCGCGTTTGCCTCCTGGGAGGTTGACATCTGGCACAAACTGCGCAACGCCCGTAAATCGGCGGTGGCTACGTACCTCGGCTCAATTGAGGGGCGAAACTTCACGGTCACCAACATTGTCTCCGAAATTGCCAATAACTACTACGAGTTGCTGTCGCTGGATACGCAGTTGGAAATCATTCAGCGAAATCTGGTCATTCTGAACAACGCGCTGTCTATTGTGCGGCAGGAGAAAGAAGCCGCCAAGGTGACCGAACTGGCCGTGCGCCGGTTTGAAGCCGAGGTCCTTAAAACGCAGAGTTTGCAGTATGACATTCAGCAGAACATTGTTGAGAAAGAGAATCGAATCAACTTCCTGGTGGGTCGCTTTCCGCAGCGAGTACAGCGTGATGCTCAGACCTTTACTAAGCTGGTGCCCAACACCATGCTGGCGGGCGTTCCGGCGCAGCTGCTCGAAAACCGACCCGACATCCGGCAGGCTGAGCGCAACCTGGAAGCCGCTAACCTGGACGTGGGCGTAGCGCGGGCCAACTTTCTGCCGTCGCTGAATATTACGGGCTCGCTGGGTCTGATGGCCTTTAACCCGATTTATCTCTTCAACGCGCCCCAGTCCATCATGGCCTCACTGCTGGGCGATCTGACCGGACCTTGGATTAACCGGCGGGCCATAACGGCCCTGTACCGCACGGCCAGCGCCAAACAGATTCAGGCGGTTTACAACTACGAACGAACGGTGCTGAACGCCCACATTGAAGTAGCCAATCAGCTGGCGTACATCAATAATATGGCCAGCAAATACGCCACCAAGAGCAGTCAGGTAGATGCGCTGGTACAATCGACCAATATCTCGCTTAAACTGTTTGCCTCGGCCCGCGCTGATTACATGGAAGTGCTACTCACGCAGCGCGATGTGCTGGAAGCCCGCATGGAACTGGTTGACACCAAAATACGGCAACTGAATGCTACCGTTAATACCTACCGTGCTCTCGGTGGTGGCTGGCGATAAGAATCTAACCCTCACCCATCCCCTCTCCCAGGGGGCGAAGGAGAGTAGCCCGTTTGCCTGGATTATCTTTTTATGGTGTTGCTCAGGACCGCTCCGGTTTTGGGCAACACCATGCCGTTTTTACCAAAACCCATCTAATCAACCCGTATCTTTCTACAATGAAAATCCTTTTGGTTGAAGACGAAGAGCGGCTGGCTTCCTTTATCCGTAAAGGCATGATGGCCGAAGGCTACGAGGTTGAGGTTGCCTATGATGGGCGCATGGGTTTGTCGCTGTTCCGGCGCGACAGTCACGACGTTATCCTGCTGGACGTTAACCTACCGCAGATCAACGGGTTTGAACTATGCCGCCTGATCCGGGCCGAAGATGAAGCCATACCCGTGCTGATGCTGACGGCTCTGGATAGCCTGGCCGACAAATCGGACGGATTCAACGCCGGGGCCGATGATTACCTCGCCAAGCCGTTCGAGTTTCAGGAGCTGCTGCTGCGGGTGCGGGCCCTGACGCGCCGGAATGGCCCCAAACAGAAACAGACCCTTCAGCTAGCCGACCTGGAGCTAAACCTGGATACCAAATCCGTGACGCGGGCGGGTCAGCGCATCGAACTGACCACCCGCGAATACGCCCTGATGGAGTATCTGATGCTGAACAAAGGAAAAATCATTTCGCGGGTTGATATCAGCGAGCGGGTCTGGAGCCTGAATTTCGATACCGCATCCAACGTAATCGACGTGTATATCAGCTACCTGCGCAAAAAAATTGACAAAGGTTTCTCAACCAAACTTTTACATACCATCGTAGGTATGGGCTACGTGCTGCGCGAATAACCGTTATGCTCATCCGCAATCGCCTGACCATTATCTTCACCCTGCTGGCCACCGCCATTCAGATCACGCTGTCGGTACTGGTGCTGTATTTTTATTCGCTCTACCGGCAGGAAGAGTTTTACGCCCGCCTGACGGCGCAGGCCCGCATGGCCGGTCGGGTGCTTATTTCCCGGCGGCACCTGCACGATGAATTTTTCAAGAAAATGGTCCGTACCGATCTGCTGACGATTGTGGAGGAGCAGATCAGCATTTACGACAGCGGCCACAAACTGGTGTTTACGAACCAGTCCCTAAAGGAGTCCAATTTTTTTGAGCGCCGAATTCCGCAGCTTACCACAACCCCACTTGCTTGAGTTTAAAAGCGGCCACCTCGAATCGGTAGCCATACCCTACGGCGACCGGGGCGAGCTGTTCTTTATTTTTGTGTCGGGATACGACCGACTGGGCGCTACCAAACTGACTACCCTGCAGCAGATTCTGATTCTGGCCAACCTGCTGGGCTTTACCCTGATTGTACTGGCCGGCTGGTATTTCTCCGGACGGGTGCTCAAACCCATTTCTCAGATTGTCGATGAGGTAGAGCAGATTACGTTCAGGCAACTGCACAAGCGGGTGAACGAAGGCAACCGGCGCGATGAGATTGCCCAGCTGGCCATGACGTTCAACCAGATGCTGTTCCGGCTCGAAGACGCGTTTGTATCGCAGCGCAGTTTTGTTTCCCATGCCTCGCACGAACTGCGCACCCCCCTCACCAATATTCTGGGTACGCTGCAGACCTCGCTACGGTACGACAAAGACCCCGCCGACTGGCGCGAGAGTATGGAAGTGTCGGTTGAGGAAATTAATAAGGTCATTGCCCTGACCAACGGACTGCTCAGGCTGGCCAAGGTGACCGATGGTGCCGTAGCCCTGACCACCGTGCAGGTAGACGACTGCCTGCTGACCGCCATTGAGCAGGTACAGGCCAAATACCCCCAGCGTAGTTTGGAACTTCAGTTTCTGACCAGCGAAGACGAGTCATTTACCGTGAAAGGCAACGCCGTACTGCTGACCACCGCCTACCTGAACATCCTCGACAACGCCTGCAAATACTCCGAAGAAGCTGTTCTGATCCAGCTACAGGCCGGAGCAAATCAGGTGCGTGTGGTTATAACCGATCGGGGCCGGGGCATTGCCGACGCCGACGCCGACCACGTTCTGGACCCACTCTACCGCGGAAAAAATGCCACGGGCGTACCCGGCTACGGCATTGGCTTGGCCATAACCCAAAAAATCATCGATCTCCATCAGGGTACCCTCCAGATTACCTCCACCGAAGGTCAGGGCACCTCCGTAACCATCGCGCTACCGGACCTGGTGTAGTGGGGGTTTAGTCGCTGGTTAATCTTTTTGGGGTAGATAAGATTCTAAAGACTTTAGGAGAGTCTCTTCGTGAAGGAAGATGTCATTCCGCGATTGCAATTCATGCCTCGTTTCTTTCTTCGCTTCGTCGAGCGTAGCCGCAACTTTCTGGTTGGTTCTACCTTCCTGAATTGTGTCAGTAAGACGGACTTTTCCATCGTCGGCGGTCTTGTCTCCATCTTTCTCTATTTTTACGATAATGCGCCGTCCGGTCAGGATGGGCTGTTCAGTTGATTCCGTCACCCACCTTATTCCCCCTAATTCAATGCGTTATTCGTTCCGGTTCGCTTTGTTAGTCATCACCCTCACCGGCTTTGTCACCCACGCCCAGTCCGTCAATAAGGCCGACGTAGCGCGGTGGCAGCAACGGGCCAAACAGGTTACCATCACGCGCGACACGTGGGGAGTGCCGCACATTACCGGAAAAACCGACGCCGATGTGGTGTTCGGTCTGCTCTACACGCAGTGCGAAGACGATTTTGACCGGGTCGAGATGAACTATATCGATGCCACCGGGCGGCTGGCCGAAGTCGAGGGCGAGTCGGCGTTGTACCACGACGTGCGGGCGCGGTTGTTTATGGACAGCACGCAGGCCATGGCCCTGTACAAAAAGAGCCCGCTCTGGATGAAAAACCTGCTCGACGCTTTTGCCGACGCAACCAACTATTACCTGTATACGCACCCGAACGTAAAGCCAAAACTCCTGACGCGGTTTCGCCCCTGGATGCCGCTCATGTTCAGCGAAGGCAGCATCGGTGGCAACATCAGCGTGGTCCCCACGGGTCGGCTGCGCGATTTTTACGAATCCCGCAAAACGTCGTACCAGCCTAAACCCGCCAGCCACACCATGGAGGATCTCTACGAGCGTGAGTCGATCGGCTCAAACGGGTTTGCCATTGCCCCTGCCAAAAGTGCTACGGGCAATGCCCTGCTGCTGATTAACCCGCACACGTCGTTTTATTTCCGGTCGGAGGTGCACATGAACAGTCAGGAAGGGCTGAACGCCTACGGGGCCGTAACGTGGGGTCAGTTCTTTATCTACCAGGGCTTCAACGAGCATTGCGGCTGGATGCACACCACCAGCTATGCCGATTCGATGGACGAGTATCTGGAAACCATCGAGAAAAAAGACGGCAAGTACATGTACCGGCATGGCAACCAGCTTAAACCCGTCAGGACGCAGCTGGTGCGGTTTCCGTATAAAACCGATGCCGGGATACAGTACAAAGAAATCCCCCTGTACTGGACGCAGCACGGCCCGGTTGTGGGGCAGCAGGGCGACCGCTGGCTGGCCGTATCCATGATGAACACCCCCATCAACGCGCTCCAGCAGTCGTACCTGCGTACCAAAGCAACTGATTATAGCAGTTTCAAAAAGGTAATGGAGCTGAACGGTAATGCCTCCAACAACACGGTTTACGCGGATAAAGACGGCACAATTGCCTACTGGCACGGTAACTTCATGCCCCGGCGCGACCTGACCTTTGACTGGGAAAAACCCGTAGACGGCAGCAACCCCGCCACCGACTGGAAGGGTCTGCACACCGCCGATGAGATTGTACAGGTGAAAAACCCCGTTACCGGCTGGATTCAGAATTGCAACGCTACGCCCTTCACGGTGTCGGGTAGTGGCAGCCCCGACCGCCGTAAGTTTCCCGCTTATATGGCTCCCGACGCGCAAAACTACCGGGGCATCAACGCCGAACGGGTTTTGGCCAGTAAGAGCATGTTCACGCTCGATACCCTCATCAATGCCGCCAACAACCCACATCTGGCCGCTTTTGACGATTTGATACCGGCTCTGTTGAGTGCCTATAAAACAGTTGCCGCCAAAACAGACAACCTGAATGATGTGCCGGAAGCCATACAGCTCCTGACCAATTGGGACCGTGGCTACGGCACTGAATCGGTAGGACAAACGCTGGCCATTTTATGGGCCGAGAAACTCCAGCTACTGGCCCGCAGCCGCGTGCAGCCCGGCCAGCCAATGGACAATCTGAGTTTTACGGCCTTTACTATTAGCAGCACCACCGACCAGGAGAAGGTCGACGCCCTCTCCGCCGTCATATCCGACCTTACCCGCGATTTTGGGACGTGGCAAACGCCGTGGGGACGCATTAACCGCTACCAGCGCCTGACGGGCCGCATCAACGAAACCTTCGACGACAAGCAACCAAGCATTCCGGTGGGGTTCACCTCGTCAGCCTGGGGATCGCTGGCGGCTTTCGGAGCCCGCACCCCAGCGGGTATGAAGCAGCGATACGGCTACGTAGGCAACAGCTTTGTGGCGGTGGTGGAGTTTGGCAAGCGCGTAACGGCCCGGTCGATCGTAACGGGCGGGCAGAGCAGCACACCCGGTACCAAACACTTTACCGACCAGGCTCCGCTGTATTGCAACGGGCAGTTCAAAGACGTGTGGTTCTATCCCGAAGATATCCGGCAACACGTCGAGAAAACCTATCATCCCGGCGAATAAGCTTAGCGTACAAAAAAAGGGCAGGGACGAAGATGTCGTCCCTGCCCTTTTTTTGGGATTTTATCTGATCGGCTACTGAACCAGCGGTAACCGGATTTGCGACGGGTACTGCGCCGAGTGAAACACCTGATTGCGGGCAATGACACCCTTCGTTTCGCTGATGTTATCACCCCCGGTGTTCATGTTCCGGTCAAAGCGGGGGAAGTTACTGCTCGACACTTCAACTCTGATCCGGTGACCCGGTGCAAAGAAATTGCTGGTAGCCATGGGGCTGAGTGTGAGTTTATATACCTTTTCCTTTTCCATCCACACCGCCTTATCAAATCCATCGCGGTAGCGGGCGCGCAGAATGGTTTCGTCCAGATTATAGGCTTTTCCATCGGGATACACATCCAGCAGTTTTACCGTGAAATCGGTGTCTTTGGCGTCGGAGGCTACGTACAGCGTAGTTTCGATGGAGCCGCTCAGCTCCACCCCGTTGGCAAACGCATCGGTGGTATACACCAGAATATCCTGCCGGGTTTCCATCTGATGCTGATCAAACGAGCCACCCTGTACGGCGTTACCGGTGCAGCAAACGTTGCCACCGTACGAAGGGACCGGATACGCCGGGTCATAGATGAACAGGTCCGGCTTGTCGGTTTTTCCGGGGGCGGCAGTCGTTAGTTTGCCATCGCCGTATAAGCTGTTGGCCCGGCCGCCACTGTTGAGGTAGTAGGTAGTCATGGTGGCGTTGGCAGGTGGCCAGGTTTCGGACGTCTGCCATTTGTTGGCCCCCATGGTATAGTATTTCACGCGGGGCATGGTGGCCAGCGGATCGCCCTTGAGCCAGTGATCAAACCAGCCGTAAATCATCGCGTCGTAATCGAGCCGGGCGTCGCCTACGCTGCGCTCACCCACCACGGTGTTCTCGGTAGCCCGCTTGTACGCGCAGTGCAGCGTGGGCGCAATAACCAGATACTGGCTGTCGCGCACTTTTTGATCAGTGGCATTTTTGCGCACGTGGTTGAACAGGGCCAGGTTGGGCCCGGTCGATACGTCGTACCAGGAGGCAAACCAGTAGCTCGGCACGTTGAACGGCATATTGTCGTGGTACAGCCCGCCCTTGTACCAATCCGGGTCATTAGGCTGGCGCAGAATCATCTTATCGTAAATTCCTTTCTGGCCGTTCGCATTTTTAATGATGTCTTTCACCGGCAGGTAGGCCAGTCCCTGCGCCCAGTCAACTTTAGGCATTTCGGGGGCCAGGTCATAAAACCGGGACACGCGGGTCAGGTCTTCGGCCGTGGCGGTTTTCGGGAAGTTAGGCCGGGCCATCGCATCAACCTGAGTGCCGTATAGCCAGCTGGTAAACAGCATCTGCTGTGCCCCGCCCCGGTACCAGTTGCCCTGCTCCGTAAACGGACCTACGCGCCCTACGCCCGCGCCAAAGCCCATGGGTACCATAGCAGCCAGCGCCGGGTGGCCCTGCGAGGCAACGGCCATTTGCCACTCGGCGGTGGATGAGCAGCCGTAAAGACCAATTTTACCGTTAGACCAGGTTTGTTTGGCCATCCACGTAAATGCATCGTCCCCGTCGGTAGTAGGCAGACCCAGAATGTCCCACTCGCCCTCGGAGAAGAACTTGCCCCGCTCATTCTGCACCACATAGGCATATCCCCGGCTTACAGCGTCGAGGGCGGCCTGATAGGTATTGGGCCGCTGTTCGCCATCACCCCAGCTGTTAAAGTTGTACGGCGTTCTCGAAAACAGAATGGGCACACGGGTATCTGTTTTGGGGCGGTATACGTCAGTGGCCAGCCGGACACCGTCGCGCATGGGCACCATTTGCTTTTGCTCAATGATGGCTATTTCCTGCAACTTTTTCAGGATATCGGGCTGGGCGCGAACGGTAAAGCTATTCAGGCAAAGCAGCAGGCCAAAGACGAGTATCGCTGGTATAGCGTGTTTTTTCATAATTTAAGGTTTGATTTCGTAGGAAAGCGGTGAAGTAACGAACTTGCGGCCCCGAAACCAAAAGCCCGGCTCAGCCATCATGCTCCTGGGCTGGGAGTCCATTCATTTCCCTCAAGCCATCCCCAACCATTCCCGCTATGTTCTGGTCCCTTCTGCTGCTGACTCAACTTGCTCTGGCTCCGGCCGGGCCGGTACCCGCCAAAACCTACCCGGTTGGGCAACTGAAAACGCCGATGGGCGAGGTGCTTTTCTGGCTTCACGACGAAACGCCGAATCACAAAGCCAGCTTCATGAAACTGGCCGGGCAGCACTACTGGGATTCGCTGACGTTTAACCGGGTCATTCCCAACTTTGTCGCGCAGGGCGGCTGTCCCGATACGCCGGCGGGCTTTTCTGATTCGCCCTATCTGCTGAAACCCGAATTCAGACCAAACCTCCGCCACATCTACGGCGCCGTGGGGGCCGGACGCGACGATAACCCCGGCAAACTCTCGGCGGGTTGTCAGTTTTACATCGTGCAGAAGAAAGAAGGATTGGCCCGGCTCGATGATAATTACACGGTATTCGGGCAGGTCTTCAAAGGCATGGAGGTAGTAGACGCCATGGTGGCTGTGAAAACCGACAAAACCAATGCGCCCCTCACCCCGATTACGCTAAACGTACAGGTGATTCAGATGACGGCCGCGGAGTTGAAAAAAGCCGGGTACGCGATGAAGTGAGCTGACTCTTCGCTTGCTTCGTTAAGCAGCCTGGACTTCTATTAAGGCTAATATACTTTTGGGCATAGGCAGCACTAGTCCGTTTCACGGGCTTCGCCCAGCTACAGTTCGATGGCTTCTCTGGTTGTTGCTTTGACTTCATCGGGCGTATCCCCTACGGTGAAGCATACCGGCAAGTCCGGCGCGTAAGCCGAATAACCACCCGACGACGTTTCTTCGATAATTACCAGGTATGGATGACGATGGATGATACTGCCTTCGACTTGACTGGTCTACACGTACTTACTCAAAAATTTGTCGAACAACAGAATTTTCCGAAATCCTTTTTTTCGGGCAGCCGTGTAAATGGGCATATCCCGCGTTAGTAGAACCGTGTCCGTTTGTATTGCCAGAGCCAGATAACTCACGTCTTTGGGGTCAGTATCGCTAACCAGTTCAAATGCTTTAGCAACGTTGCCGGGCCGAAGCAGATAATGCGGTAAGACCGTTATCTTCGAGAAGACAGAATAGGCATACTGAATGTGTTCATCCAGCGTAAGGCGTGTTTTATCGGTAATAAGCTGGTTGTACTTATTCAACTCAGCAAGCGCAAATTCGGGCGTGATGAAGTCATCATTATTCAGTACAGTTTTGTAAAAGGACCGCCCACTGATGAGCATGCTCATCACCACATTAGCGTCTAAAACGTAGGTCATACGTCAGCAGATGGAATAATGTGTTGCTTCTCCTCTTCCCAGGCTAAGGTACGGGCGGCCTGCCATTGAGGGTCATTCGTTAGGTCAATCGTGGCTAACTCAGCCAGTGCCTCCTGAGCGGCAATGCTTATTTCGAGCCGCGAGGCAAACAAGGTTAGTTTACTTTTTACGCCTTCTACGCCCAGTGTTTCAACCAGCGCGTCGTTGACTTCCAAACTGATTTCCATAGCTGTTACCTCCTGTTATCTGCTTAAATATACACCCTCACAACTGCGCCAGCAAGTATAGCACCGCCATACGTACCGCTACGCCGTTTTCTACCTGATCGAGAATGATGCTGTGTGCCGAATCAGCCGCGTCAGAGGTTAGTTCAACACCGCGGTTGATGGGACCGGGGTGCATGAGCACAATGGGCCGGTTTAGTTCGTCGAGCATTTGCTTTGAAATGCCGAAATACAGCGAATACTCACGTAGCGACGGAAAGTACTTGATCTGTTGCCGCTCCAGCTGAATGCGCAGTACGTTGGCTACGTCGCACCACGCCAGGGCAGCCCGCACGTCATGCCCTACCCGCACGCCGAGAGCTTCGATATACTTTGGAATCAGGGTTTTGGGTCCGCAGACCATCACTTCCGCCCCCTGTTTCTGCAAACAAAAGATATTGGACAGTGCCACCCGCGAATGCGTAATGTCGCCGATAATGGCGATGCGCTTGCCCGCTACGTCGCCGAGTTTTTCGCGGATGGAAAACGAGTCGAGCAGCGCCTGCGTGGGGTGTTCGTGGGTACCATCGCCCGCATTGACAACATTGGCTTTGATGTGTTTGATGAGGTAGTGCGGGGCGCCGGGGCTGCTGTGCCGCATTACCACCATATCAACCTTCATAGCCAGAATGTTATTGACCGTATCCAGCAGGGTTTCGCCCTTGGTAACCGACGAGCCGGACGCCGAAAAGTTGACAACATCGGCCGAGAGCCGCTTTTCGGCCAGTTCGAACGACAGGCGGGTCCGGGTCGAATTCTCAAAAAAAACGTTGGCAATGGTCAGATCGCGCAACGTCGGTACTTTTTTGATGGGGCGGTTCAGCACTTCTTTAAACTGTCCGGCCGTGTCAAGAATCAAATCGATATCAGATGCGGTAAGGTCTTTGATGCCCGTCAGGTGGCGGACGCTTAGCGATTGGGCCATTTGTATGGGGGAGCGGAGCGGCTAAAACTGGGCAAAGATAACAACACCGGGCTATACGTCTTTCACGCACCGAAACCCAACGTGCATCAGCGAGGTCTCCGCCGTACTGCCCGACCGCCCGGATACGCGGTAGCCGTGGCACCAGCCCGGCTCGCACAGGAACGAACCGCCCCGCTGCACCCGCTCGGTTTGTTCGGTAATGCGCACCGGCGTCTGACTCAGCAGATCCTGGTACGGCACTTTCGGGTCTTCGCACCATTCCCATACATTACCCGACAGATCAGCCAGCCCCAGGGGCGACGTACCGAACGTGCCCACGGGAGCCGCCCGGTGGTACCCATCCGTTACGGCATCATAGTCCGGAAAATGGCCATTCCAGGTATTGGCAAGCGCTTTGTTGCTGGCGGTCAGTTCATCGCCGAAAGGATAGAGCGTCTGGCTATTGGTAGCGTTGCGGGCCGCGTGTTCCCACTCAATTTCATGGGGAAGCCGTTTTCCGGCCCATTTGGCGTAGGCCTGCGCATCATTCCAGGACACCTGCGTTACGGGCAGGTTTTCGGGGGCGGGGCCGGCCGCGGGACCATACGGATACTGCCAATTAGCGCCTTTAATGAGGTCCCACTCTTTGGATTTGTCATCGAACACGCCCGCGTCACCAAATTTTTCGGCTTCGGTTCTGAAGCCGGTGGCTGTCGTAAATTCGCGAAACTGGCCCACCGTTACTTCGTGCTGATCCATTAAAAACGGCTTTACCAGCGTCCAGAATACGGGCTTTTCCTGGTCGAGACCCGTGGTGGAACCAATCTGCGTGTAGCCACCGGGTACATACACCATACCATTGGGCAGGGTGGCGGGAGGCTGATTGTGCCGGGGCGGTTTCCATCGTCGGTTCAACTCGAAAACGGTCACGCCCGGCGCATAATTAAACTGCTTTGGCGGGTCGGGCTGGCAGGAAAACAGGAGCGTGAAGCTGCTCAGGGTAAGTATAATCAGAGACGTACGCATGGAAATCAGGAACGGCGGCCCGACAAGTTACGATGAAGCAGACAAACCAAAAACCGTATGCGTGCATACCATTTGCCTGAAATTTGGTAGCTTTACGTCCAGAAAATGAACAGAACGACACCCAACATGAAGAAGGAGAAGACTGTAGATTTCCACATAAAGTGGGGTTGGCACGCCATTTCCCGCATGTATAACGCCTACGCTTCGCAGTATGACATGACCATGGCCATTGGCTATGTCCTGCTCAATATTGACCTGGACGCCGGTACGCCCGCCACCAAAATTGGCCCGCTGCTGGGCATGGAACCGCGTTCGTTGGTCCGGATGCTGAAGAGTCTGGAAGAGCGGGGCTGGATCCGGCGCGAAACCGATGGCACCGACAAACGCTTCGTGCGCATCTACCTCACCGACGAAGGAAAGAAAAAGCGTGAACTGGCCCGCGAAGGCGTCATTCAGTTCAACCAGATGATTCGGGAACGGATTCCGCTCGACAAACTCGTTCTCTTTTTCGACGTTATGAAAGACATTAACCGCATCGTGGAGGAAGAAAACGCCAAAATCAAAGCCACAGACGCGGTGGAGTTGACCATTGACTAACTAAACTCAGAATCAGTACGCAGCCATCCCCGGATGATGTCCATCAGACATGACGTGTTTCGGCGTCGGTCAGCAATCGTTAGGTCGGCTCCTTAGTATCCATTCAAAGCAAATGCAAGCAACCTTGGAAAACCCTCAGACAAGCCAGAAAAACCGGACCATTAAGCGCGTTGCCGTTCTTGGTTCCGGCATCATGGGATCGCGCATTGCGGCCCACTTCGCCAACATTGGCGTTGACGTGCTGCTGTTAGACATCGTACCGCGCGAGCCCAATGCCGCCGAACAGGCCAAAGGCCTCACGACCGACAACCCCGCCGTGCGCAACCGCATTGTTACCGATGCCTTCCAGACCATGCTCAAAGCGTCGCCGGCGTCGCTGTACAGCCCAAAATTTGCCGACCGCGTCACCCTCGGTAACTTCGACGATAACCTGAAAGACATTGGCACCTACGACTGGGTCATTGAGGTGGTGGTAGAGCGGCTGGACATTAAACGGTCCGTGTACGAACGGGTGGAGCAGTTCCGGAAGCCGGGCACGCTGATTACGTCCAACACGTCGGGCATTCCGATGCATCTGCTGGCCGAGGGCCGCAGCGACGATTTCCGGCGCAACTTTGCCGGTACGCACTTCTTCAACCCACCCCGCTACCTGCGCCTGCTGGAGGTTATTCCCGGGCCCGACACCGACCCCGCCGTCATTGACTTTCTGATGAACTACGGTGATCTGTTTCTCGGCAAAACTACCGTACTCTGCAAAGACACGCCCGGCTTTATTGCCAACCGGCTCGGCATTCAGTCGCTGATTCAAACCATTCGGGTAGCCGAAGATATGGGCCTGACCGTTGAGCAGGTCGACAAGCTGACGGGTCCCGTGGCAGGTCGTCCCAAATCCGGCACGTTCCGCCTGTCGGACGTAGTGGGTCTGGATACCACCGTCAACGTAGCGGGTAACCTGGTGAAGCTGGAGCATGACGAGTCGCGGGCGAGTTTCGAGCTGCCGGCCACCATGCAGAAGCTGATGGAGAACAAGTGGCTCGGCGACAAAACCGGACAGGGCTACTACAAAAAAACCAAAGACGAGAAAGGCAAAACCCAGATTCTGGCGCTCGATCTGAAAACCTTCGAGTACAAACCATCGGAGAAGGTAAAGTTCGCGACACTCGAAAGCACCAAAGCCATCGATAGCCTGCGCAAGCGGTTCCCGGTGCTGGTGGCGGGTCAGGACAAAGCCGGAGAGTTTTACCGGCGCACCTTTGCCGACGGATTTGCCTATGCCACGCATCGCATCCCCGAAGTATCGGACGAGTTATACCGCATCGACGCGGCCATCACTACCGGTTTTGGCTGGCAGCTGGGCCTGTTCGAAACCTGGGACGCTATTGGCGTAAAGGCCGGTGTTGACATGATGGAAGCGCAGGGCAAAAAACCCGCGCAGTGGGTGTATGAAATGATCGACGCGGGTTTCGAGGCCTTTTACAAGGTTGAAAATGGCACCCGCAAGTACTATGACATTCCGACGAAGAGCTACAAAGCCATTCCGGGTGCCGAAGTATTCACGATTCTCGAAAACCTGAGCAACAACATCGTCTGGAAAAACGCGGGCGCCAACATCATCGACCTCGGCGACGGGATTCTGAACGTAGAATTCCGTTCCAAGATGAACACCTTTGGACAGGAGGTTTCCGAAGCGCTAAACAAAGGCATTTCGCTGGCCGAGAAAGACTTCCGGGGGCTGGTTATCGGCAACGATTCGGCCGAAGCGTTTTCGGCGGGCGCTAACCTCGGCACCCTATTCATGTTTGCCGTTGAGCAGGAGTTCGACGAGGTAAACCTGATGATTGCGCAGTTCCAGAAACTCATTACCCGGATTCGTTACTCGTCCATTCCGGTGGTGGTGGCCCCGCACACGCTCACGCTGGGCGGGGGTTGCGAAGCCGTGCTGCACGCCGACCGCGTAGTGGCTCATGCCGAAAGCTACATCGGTCTGGTGGAAGTAGGTGTTGGCCTGATTCCGGCGGGTGGGGGCACTAAAGAGATGGCGGCCCGCGCATCGGACCTGTTCCAGACGGGCGACCCGGAGCTGAACATCGTACAGAATGTGTTTATGAACATCGCCACGGCGAAAGTTTCGACCTCGGCACAGGAAGCCCGCGAGATGAATTATCTCCGAAGCACCGACCAGATTGTGCTGAACCGGAGCCGCTTGCTGGCCGAAGCCAAACAGGCCGCCATCGAACTCGCCGACAACGGCTATACCCAGCCGCAGCCGCGCACCGACATCCGGGTGCAGGGCAAGACCGGCATCGCGCTGTTCAAAGCCGGACTGGCTGCCATGCACATGGGCCGCTACATTTCGGACCACGACATGAAAATTGCCGACAAGCTGGCCTACGTCATCTGTGGGGGCGACTTGACCGCACCGCAGAACGTGTCGGAGCAATACCTGCTCGACCTGGAGCGCGAAGCCTTCCTGTCACTAACTGGCGAGAAGAAGACCCTCGAACGCATCCAGAGCCTGCTCACCGGCGGCAAGCCCCTGCGGAATTAACGTCAAGTCATAACAATTAAAATGGCCCGATCGGATTATAATCCGGTCGGGCCATTTTAGTTGTTCTCGTCCCGATTCTACCGGACAATCGTGATCGGGACGGCTACCATGGTTTTATCCCAGCCCATAGTCATCAGGGCGGTATTGGCATCCTGTTTGGCAAACCGGATCGAGAAGTTTTCAACGGGCGTATCCATCTGCTGCACCGGTACCGTTACGCGGGCCACGTCCAGGGATTCGTTGTAGCTGTACGCCCCCCACTGATCGAGGTCGGAGTTGAAGATCAGGGTCCAGTCTTTTTCGGTCGGGATGGCGTATAGCGAGTAGGTTCCAGCGGATAGTTTTTTTCCGCCCACCATCACGTCCTGGTAAAATTTAACTTCCGTGGCTTCATCAGCACCCAGCCGCCATACCTTACCATAAGGCGCTAGTTTGGTGCCGAAAATCTCTCGGTCTTTTTTGGCGGGGCGACCGTACGTTACCCGAATCATCGCTTTGTCCGTGCCAATTTTCTCTTTGGCGAACTTACGGTCATGGGCGTAGTCATTGGGGTAATACGCCATGTCCATAGGCGACTTGTCGAGACCCGAAAACGTCTGGGCGTTAGCAGCGACAAATGATAGGCAAAGGAAGGAAAAAAGGAAAAATGCTGATTTCATGTTGGTTTGTGAAAAGGTGAACTGACTGCGGATAGAACCCGCTTTCAAAGGAGAATCGTTCGACACAAAAATGGCATGATTCATCCTGGTCAACCGGGCAAATAAAAGAAGCTGGGACGAGAGTAAATCCCGCCCCAGCTTCTTTTATTTGATAATCAGTGATCTACTTCATCACAATCGTGATTGGCAACGATACCATCGTGGTGTCCCAGCCTATGTTCATCAGAGCGGTGGTAGCGTCTTTTTTAGCGAACTGAATGGCTAAGTTCTCGATGGGCGTATCCATTTTCTGTACCGGCACCGTTACGCGGGCTACGTCCAGGGCTTCGTTGTAGCTGTACGCGCCCCACTGATCGAGGTCTGAACTGAAGATCATCGTCCAGTCTTTTTCAGTTGGGATGGCATAAACCGAATACGTACCGGCTAGGAGTTTCTTACCGCCTACCATCACATCCTGGTAGAATTTGACTTCGGTGGCTTCGTCGGCACCCAGCCGCCATACTTTGCCGTAGGGAACGAGTTTGCCGAAGACCTCGCGATCTTTTTTAGCAGGGCGACAGTAGGTTACGCGGGCCATTGCCTTGTCGGTGCCGATTTTTTCGGGCGCGAATTTGCGAAAGGCAGCGTAGTTGTCGGGGTAATACGCCATATCCATCGGCGACTTATCAAGGCCCCGGAAGATAGGCGCGGTTTGGGCCGACGCCGAGATGATGGATGCGGTCAGCAGACCGATCAGCAGAATAGTGGTTTTCATGGTAGTTTATTTCAGGAAAGGTACGGAATAGATCGCGTATCTGCCGGCGAACATCCCTGGCTAATCCGCAGATCGGCCCAGGCGTATCGTCTTCACCATCAGCAGTCTGGCTTTAGCCTGGCCGAAGCAACGCACCAGGGCCATTGCCCGATACAAGCGGGACGCTTGCCGGGAAGTTCATATCAGTCCTGGGCCTGTTGGATCACGACGGCCGTACCGTTGCAGCTTACCATGAGCATGGATCCGCTGCCCCCCACGGTCTGGTAGTCCAGATCGACACCCACGATGGCGTTGGCACCGAGCCGGGTGGCCTGGTCAATCATTTCTTTGATAGCGATGCTCTTGGCTTCGCGCAGTCCCTGCTCATACGCCCCCGATCGGCCGCCTACGACGTCGCGGATGTTGGCGAAAAAATCCTTGACGAAGTTGGCGCCAATGATGGCCTCGCCGTTCACTAAGCCGATATAACTGGTAATGCGTTTGCCTTCAACGTTAGGAGTGGTTGTAATAAGCATGGTTATGAGGGGGATGTAGGTTGGTGGCGTAAAGAAAGCAGAGTTTGGGCTTCGGGCCAAAAACCTCAATCCAGGCAGTCGTGCAACGTAGCGATGTAGCGGTCCAGATACTGTTCGGTGTCTTTGCTTTTATACTGCAGAATGTAACGCGGATGGTCGAGGGTAACGATGCGGTCGAAGACGCCGCTGTTGGTCGTTCAGCCGACGCAGGTAATCAGCGTTTTTACGACCCAGCGAAATGGCCACGCGCCGGTCGTGGCCAAAGCCGGTTTGGGTTCGGATGGCGTCGGTAATGAACGGCCACAGCGCGTTGGTCGTAGCGCGGTCATCGTAGAAGTTGTAATTCTTGCCGTCTTTGGTCAGGGCCAGCGGAAAGAGCGAACTCAGAAAGAACTTACCGTAAAATTCCTGCGCTCCGCCGAACGCTTCCACTACCCGATAAATAAACCGGCTCGATAGTTCCGGGGTGTCGCGCAGCGCGTTGTCGATGCCGCAGTACCGGCGCAGATTCTGGGGCGTGGTGAATGAAATACCCGTAACGCCCGCTCCAAACCGGCCGGGGTTAATGCCCAGTAAAAACACGCGCGGGTTGTTGTCGGCATAAAATTTACCGTAAAACTCACCCACAATTCGCTGCACGTCGGGTTGCTGATACGGGTTCATTACGCCGATACCCGGCGGCAGATTAACAGGGGCTTCAAGGGTGTTGTAGTACGCAGTGGCGCGGTCGGCGAAGGTGGTCATCATCGGGAAAAAGCGGTATAGCAGATCAACGCAATTTCGCCAATAATCCGCTCGGCCCCGGCACCGGGAACGCCTTCCACAAAGACCGACAGCACAAACGGCTGGGCAGCATAGACAATTCCCGCGTCGCCCCGGACGTAGGCCAGCGTACCGGTTTTGTGCGCTACGACCGTGCCGGGTGGCAGCAAACGCGGAATGGTCAGCGAATCCTCATTCTCTTTCAGAATGCTCAGCATCTCTCCGCACAGGGCGGGTGTGGCGACTTCGTGGCGATAAATTTTGGCCAATATCATGTTCATCTCGCCCGCCGTTACCACGTTTTCCCGGCCCTGTTGGGCAGCCAGCGTGTCCATCATTACGCGGTTCAGGCGGCTTCTGGTCAGGCCGATGCCCTGCATCCGGGCGTTGATAGCGTCCATACCGAGTTCGTTGATGAAGATGTTCGTGGCCGTATTGTCGCTATAAATCAGCATGAGCCGGAGCAAATCACGGTAGCTGACGCGGCTGCGGTGCGCGTACGTAGTCAGGATGCCGCTGCCGCCTACCTTCTCCGAATCGGTCAGGATATGAATCTCGCTGAGGTCCAGTTTTCCGGCTTTCACGCGCTCCATGGCTTCAAGCATAATCGGCAGTTTGATCACACTCGCCGATGGCACCCGCTCATCGGCCCGGTATGCAAACGAAACGCGGCCATTGGTCAGCGACTGCACGGCCACGCTGACGCGTGCCGATTGGGGCAGCTGGCGCAGATACGCCGTGAGCGAATCGGCAAGACCTGATTGGGCGGTAGCCGGGATGACCATGCTCAGAAGCAAAAATAAAGTCGGGAGAAGAGGCCCGACTTTAAGTATTCGTTTCATTGACATAAAGCAGGCCCAGAATCATAGGCTGATAACTCTTTATTTAATGTTCTTCCGGCGGTTGCGCTGAAAATCCTCGAACATCATGTTGCCCAGTCCCTGCAAACCGCTGTAATACGCCCGGCCGTTGTTCACCTTCGTGAACTCCTGCACAAACTGCTTCAGGTACGGATCGGAGGCAATCATGAAGGTAGTAACGGGAATATCCAGTCGGCGGGCCTGCGCGGCCAGCGTCAGGGTTTTGCTGACCACTTTACGGTCCAGCCCGAACGAGTTTTTATAGTACTTGATGCCTTCTTTCAAACACGTTGGCTTTCCATCGGTAATCATAAAAATCTGCTTGTTCTTGTTCTTGCGCCGACGCAGTAAATCCATGGCCAGTTCCAGTCCGGCTACGGTGTTGGTGTGGTACGGCCCGACCTCCAGATACGGCAGGTCTTTGGCCTGAATCTGCCAGGCGTCATTGCCAAATACCACAATGTCGAGCGTGTCTTTGGGATACTTGACCTTTATCAGTTCCACCAGCGCAAGGGCTACTTTCTTGGCGGGCGTAATCCGGTCCTCGCCGTAGAGAATCATCGAGTGGCTGATATCGATCATCAGCACGGTGGAAGTCTGGGTCTTCTGCTCTTTCTGCGTCACCTCCAGGTCACGTTCCATGAGTGTAAACTCCTCGACGCCACTGTTAATCTGCGCGTTCCGGATGGACTCGGTCATGGAAATCTGCTCCAGCGAATCGCCAAACTGATAGCTGCGCATGTCGCTGCTCAGTTCATCGCCGGTGCCGGTATAGGGCGTAGCGTGGTTGCCACCGGTTTTAGAGCGTTCGAGTTTGCCAAAGATCTCTTCGAGTGCCGACCGCCGGATGGTCTGCTCGCTCTTCGGCGTCATCACAATGCGGCCCTGCTCATTGTCTTCGGTGATGTAGCCTTTTTCTTTGAGGTCATCGAAGAAATTACCGATGCCGTATTGATCGTCGGTCAGGCCGTGCTGCCGGTCGAGCTGACTCATCCATGACATGGCCTGCTCTACGTCGCCGGAAGTCAGCAGCAGTAGTTGCTGGAAGATATTGAGCAGCTGGTCAAATTTGGAGCCGTCTTTTTTCTGCGGGGGTATATAATCAGAGAACTGGAAGCCTTTCATATCGTAGAGACCGGTACGCCGGTGCGGTAGGTTGCTGCGTCTGTTCAGGGCGGTTGCGCCTATTATCAAACTTACAGAGAATTACCCGGAGAACAGCACGATTTGGGGATTTGTTCGGCGGCATTAGCGCGCCAGCCGAATTGATGCCGCAACAGATCCGTTTTATCAGATTTGCCTGAATCACGCGTCAGAATGGCTTTTTTGCCCCAACAAGCCATAGAGTTTTCGTTACTTTGTTATTCGCGTACTAACCCATCTCCACATCATGGCAAAGAATACCTTTCGGCGACCCGAACCCGTCCCTATTCCGCCCAAAATCAGGCCTGTAAAACAAAAAAAGGCCCGGCGGCAGCTCAGGCTGGCCTCGTGGCTCAACGATTTTATTGGGCTGGACCGGCTCTTCGGCGAAGACAACGCCTGGCCCATTCGCCACATCGACCGTATTTTATGGGTGGCCGGACTGCTGGTTATCTATATCGGCCTGAACCACAATGCTGAGCGGCTCGTCCGGCGTATTCAGCGTACCAAAACGCAGGTGAATGAACTGCGTTCGCAGGCTACCGTGCTACAAGCCGATTACAATCGTAGTGGCCGCCAGTCCGAACTCAGTAAACGTGTGGCCGCCCTGGGCCTGACCGATAGCAGTCTTACTCCCCCCCATAAACTGGTTGTCAAAATCCATGAGCAGCAGTAAACCAACTAACATCAAGCAGGACATCATTGCGCGGGCCAACCACGTCTATTATGTGGTGGTGGTGCTGGCGTTGGCCATTATGGTTCGCCTGGCGTATGTCCAGTATTTTCAGACGTTTAAAGGCAAACTCTGGCGCGATCGGGTGGCCGAAACCATCATTAAACCCGATACCGTTCGGGCCATGCGGGGCAACATCTTCGCCACCGATGGCAGCTTGCTGGCTACGTCGCTGCCTACCTACGAGGTAGGACTTGACCCCACCCAGGCCAAGCTCGAGTACTTTAACCAGAAAGTTGATTCGCTCGGCGTGCTGCTGGCCCGCATTTATAAGGACCGCTCTGCCACTGACTACACCGACCTCGTACGCGACGCCCGCGCCCGCAAACGCCGGTACGTTTTGCTGAACCGGCGAAAGGTTACGTTTAAAGAGCGCCAGGAGATGCTGAAATGGCCGTTTTTCCGCTCCACGCCCAAAGTGGCGGCCCGGGGTGGGGTGCTGCGCCCGCATTACGAACGGTACCACCCCTTTGGCTCGATGGCCGGGCGGACGATTGGCAATCTGGACGCTAAAACCGGCCGGGGCCTGATTGGGCTCGAAGCCAGTTTCCAGCGCGACCTGGCGGGTAAAAACGGCTTCGGACTGGTTGAGGTGTTATCGGGCAATGTACGCAAACCCGTGAGCAGCGGCTCTGATGTGCGCCCCGAACCGGGCATGGACCTGTACACCACCATCGACGTCAACTACCAGGATATGGCCGAGTCGTCGCTGCGCCAGACCCTCGAAAAATACAGCGCGGCCAAAGGCTGCGTCATTGTGATGGAAGTGGCCACCGGCGAAATCCGGGCGATGGCCAACCTGACCCGAACCCGGGATGGCAGCTACACCGAAAACTTCAACCACGCCCTGGCCGGTCGTACTGACCCCGGCTCCACATTCAAGCTGGCCACTATGATGGCGCTGCTGGAAGAAAAAGCAATTACGCTCAATCAGCCGGTGCATACGGGGGGGGGCTCCATGCGGTACAACGGGCTGGCCATTAACGACGCCCACCACGGTGGCATGGGCACGCTGACGGCGCGGCAGGTGTTCGAGAAATCGTCCAACGTAGGTACGCACCTGCTCATGCGCAGCTACTATTATAAACGCCCCGATCTATATTGCAACTACCTGCGCCGGTTTCACCTTACCGAACCCACCGGTATCCACATGAAGGGCGAGGTCAAACCGGTGGTGCGCAACCCCGACATGAAAGGCTGGAGCAAGGTATCGCTCACATCGATGTCCTACGGCTACGAAATGCAGATTACCCCCCTGCAAATGCTGGCTTTTTACAACGCCGTGGCCAATAATGGGCAGTGGATGCGGCCTACTATTGTGCGGCATGTAAACCTGGCCAATGAGGTTATCCACGACAACGTGCCCTACGCAGCACCCGAACGCATCTGCTCGCCACAAACAGCCCGGCAGGCGCAGGAACTGTTGCGGGGCGTAGTGCAGCGCGGTACGGCCAAACACATCGACAACCCGCACTACGCCATTGCGGGCAAGACCGGCACGGCTCAGAAAGTAGTGAACGGTCGGTACAAAGTCGGTACGTACTATACGTCGTTCATTGGGTATTTCCCAGCCAACAACCCCAAGTACAGCATGATTACGGTGGTCGACAGTCCGCAGGGCGACAACATCAACTCATTGTTTGCCGGCGCCGTGGCCGCGCCCATTTTCCGGCAGGTGGCCGACCGTATCGTGGCCTATGACATCCGCATGCACGCCCCCATCCGGTCGGGCCAGAACGCCGGAAACCCAAAAACGGGCCTGACCGCGGGCTACGCCGACGACATCCACACGATCAGCACCGCCCTGCACGTTCAGAGCGAACCGAGTACCGAAGGCTGGGTAGAAAAGACGGAAAATGGTCGCTGGAAATCGCGCCCCACGCGCCCCGATCAGGTGCCTGACGTTCGCGGCCTGCCCCTGCGCGATGCCCTCTTCCTTCTCGAAAACCGGGGCTTCCGCGTTTCCATCGAAGGGCACGGTAAGGTAAAAACGCAGTCGGTGGCACCCGGCACCGGAGCCACATTGGTCAGCAACAAAGCCATCATGCTGACGCTGAGTTAGGTAAAACGGAAATTCCACGAACTGTACATACCGAAACCCGCTGCTGTGGCGGGTTTCGGCGTTCTTGAACGGTCAAACCGCTTCTTTGTCATCTAAACCCCGTATTTTGCCACGGTTCGGCGTTCCGACGGTTCGGCGCGCCAACGCTCCGGCGTCCTACCGTATCGACGCATCAACACACCCACTCCCGTTCACTAAATCCATGTCCTACAAAGCCCTTGCCCTTCAGTTAACCTGCCAGTCCGTCAACAACTGCACCACCCGCGACCAAGCCGAAACGCAGATGCTCAGCAGCATCGACCGCATCGAAAAACAGATCGAAGCCTCGCTTACGCTGCTCGGCAAAGACACCCTACTGTACGTAGTACCGGAGCATTTTCTCACCGGCCCGCCCCTGCTCGAAACCACCGAACAATGGCGGGAGAAAGCCGCGCTGGAGATCGACGGACGCGTTTATGAAGCGATCAGTGCCATGGTACAGCGACAGCAGATTTACTTCTCCGGCAATGCCTACGAGCAGGATCCATTTTTCCCCGAACTGTATTTCCAGACTAGTTTCATCATTGGCCCCAGTGGCGATGTGCTGCTGCGGCACCGGCGGCTCAACGCCATGTACATGCCTACCCCCCACGACGTCTGGGAACTCTACCTCGATGCCTATGGCTACGATTCGCTCTTTTCGGTGGCTAAAACCAACATCGGCACGCTGGCCTGCGTAGCGTCGGAAGAGATTCTGTTTCCCGAAGTAACGCGCTGTCTGGCCATGCGTGGCGCTGAAATCCTGCTGCATTCTACCTCGGAAGTCAACAGCCCCATTCCGCAGAAAGGTATTGCCAAACAGGCGCGGGCCATCGAGAACATGGCCTACGTAGTATCGGCCAACTCGGCCGGTACCACGGGTAGTCCCGTGCCGGTCAGCACCTACGACGGCGGCTCCAAAATCATCGACCCCAAAGGCATTGTCCTGGCCGAAGCCGCCCAGGGCGAGAGTATTGCCGCCACCGCCGACATTGATCTGGCCGCGCTGCGCGAGTTCCGGCAGCGGCCCGCGCTGGTGAATCTGCTGGCCCGGCAGCGTACCGAGCTTTACGCTCAGACCTATGCCCAGACCAGTATTTACCCATCCGACACGCTCCTGAGTCAGCCCGCCGACCGCGCTCACTTCGTAAAAACCCAGCAGGAAGTAATCAAGAAGCTGTATTCCTGAGGTTCACTTTATCCCGGGGGAACCGGGCGTATCCCAAAAAAACGGACCAGAATATCCTCCCGGACGCACCCCGCTCCGTCCGGGATACACCCGGTTCTCTCTGTGTTAGCAAAACTCCCCCGTATCTTTGCGGTATGACCGCATCCATTCGCGATATAGCGTATCAGCTCCGACAGGGCAAACTCATTGCCCTGGCCGACGAAACCGGCTGGTCCGTTGCCGCCGACCCCACCAACGAAGTCGCCGTTGCGCAGGTACTCACGTTACGGGAGTTTCTGTCTCCCTATCAACGGATCACTGTCCTGATCAAGAACACCGATCAGCTGGGTATGTACGTGGCCAAACTGCCCGATGTGGCGTATGACCTGGTCGAGTTCGCAGAAAATCCGCTCACGGTCGTGTACGATCAGGGTAAGAACATAGCGGCTACTCTGCTGGACACTGACCCAACCATTGCCATTCGGCGGGCACTGGCCGAGGACGTGCAGCGGCTGATTGGCAGTTTCGGGCGGGCGTTGCTGGTCCTACCACTGGAGGCATTGAAACTACCCGCAGCCGTTGACGCGTTAGTAACGGAGCGGTACGGCATCTTACCCGGCATGCCCACGTGGGGGCGCATTATGCGACTGGGTACGGATGGCGATGTATCTTTCATCAGAAAATGAATTTTAGCGAGACTCTTCATAAAAATCCGATTTTCGGGATCATTGCTCAACAAGCCGATGCGCTGGGCGTATCAGCCTCTGTGATTGGCGGCTTTGTACGAGATCTGGTGCTGGGCCGACCCTCCACCGACATCGACGTAGTCTGTGTTGGCAGCGGCATTGCGCTGGCCGAAGCCGTGGGCCGGGCCATGAGCGTTCCCGTATCGGTCTATCCCAACTTCGGTACGGCGGCTTTGCCAGCTACGAACGGGTATGGTGTTGAGTTCGTGGGCGCCCGCAAAGAATCCTACCGGAACGATTCAAGAAAGCCGGTGGTCGAAGATGGCACGCTCGAAGACGATCAGAACCGGCGCGATTTCACGATCAACGCCATGAGCATCAGCCTTTCCGAAGCCACCTTCGGCGATCTCATTGACCCATTTAACGGGCTGACCGACCTCAAACGCAAGACCATACGCACCCCCCTCAATCCGGACGTTACGTTCTCCGATGATCCGTTGCGGATGATGCGGGCGGTGCGCTTCGCCAGTCAGCTTAACTTCGACATTGAGCCGGATACGTTCGACGCTATTGTGCGCATGAACGAACGCATCAGCATCGTGTCGCAGGAGCGAATTACCGACGAGCTGAACAAAATCGTGCTGTCGCCAACGCCGTCGTACGGGTTCAAGCTGCTGTACCATGCCGGACTGCTGGAGCGGATTTTTCCCGAACTGATTGCGCTGAAGGGCGTAGAAACGGTAGAGGGCAAGGGCCATAAAGACAATTTTTACCATACCCTGCAGGTGCTGGATAACGTGGCCAACCGCAGTAACAAAGCCGCCGTATCGCCCGAAAACGAACTCTGGCTGCGCTGGGCGGCCCTGCTGCACGACATTGCCAAGCCCGCCACCAAACGGTTCGACCAGAAAGTGGGCTGGACGTTTCACGGCCACGAAGACCTGGGTGCCCGCTGGGTACCGCGCATTTTTAAGCAGCTGAAACTACCGCTCAATGAGCACATGAAGTTCGTGCAGACGCTGGTTCGGCTCCATCTGCGCCCCATTGCCCTCACCAAAGAGCAGATTACCGACTCGGCCCTGCGCCGGTTACTGTTCGACGCGAGCAACGACCTCGACGGGCTGATGGCTCTCTGCCGGGCTGACATCACCTCCAAGAACTCTGAAAAAGTCCAGAAACACCTGCGTAACTTCGACAAGGTTGAACGGAAGTTGCATGACCTGGAAGAGCGCGACAAGCTGCGCAATTTTCAGCCGGTAATAACGGGCGAACTGATTATGGACGTTTTTGGGCTTCCCCCCGGTAAAGATGTGGGGGAACTGAAAACGCTGGTGCGCGAAGCCGTGCTGGACGGGCTGGTACCCAACTCGCTGGAGCTGGCGTATCCGTTTCTGGTAACCGAAGGCCAGAAGCGCGGACTAACCGTGGCCAGGCCGCTCGCCGAACTAAGCAGTCCGTATTCTGTTGATACCGAAGACAAAAGTTCTCATTAATCCCTCATGGAAAACAATACCAACTTCAGACGTTTCTTTGGCGCGTCGCTCACCATCCTGGGCGTCGTGGTTATTCTCTTCGCGCTCATCGCATTTCTGTCCGATGGCAAGCCCGTCATGGGATTCAGTATCACCCACTGGGAAGCCGTTGTACCGGGCGTGGTAGGGCTTGTTTTCCTGATTACGGGTGTCAACCTGGTGCGGGAGTCATAAACCTCTCCGGGCAACAATTTGTGGCAGGTGCGGTTGATAAGGCAACAGGCTATAGTAGTCTGCCGCCCCTTTCGCCCCTATGCCATCTGCCACCATTGCTGACAACGCGTTTACGCTCGGCGTTGAAGAAGAATACCAGATTGTGGACGCCAACACCCGTGCGTTAACGTCTGATGCCCAGCGCATTTTGCCCGAAGCGCGGGAAGCCCTTGGCAACAATGTAACCCCCGAGATGTACCGCTCGCAGATTGAAATCTGTACGCCCGTCTGCGCGTCGATGGCCGACGTCCGGCGCGAACTGACCCGGCTGCGTCGCGAGGTAATCTCGGCCGCCGAACACAAAGGCGATTGCATTGTGGCGGCTGGCACGCATCCTTTTTCGCACTGGCAGGATCAGAAACTGACCCGCAAGGCCCGCTACCGTGACATTGCCGCCGACTATAAGCAACTCACCCGCGAGCAGCTGATCTTTGGCTGCCATGTTCACGTGGGTATTCCCGACCGCGACGTGGCCATTCAGGTGATGAACCGCGTACGCCCCTGGCTGGCTACGCTCCTGGCCATTGCCGGCAACTCGCCGTTCTGGCTCGGTACCGATACGGGTTACGCCAGTTTCCGCACTGAAATCTGGGGCCGCTGGCCCACGGCGGGTATACCTCCGCTCTTAACCGATCGCGCCGATTATGAGTCGCTCATTGCCGACCTGACCACCACGGGCATCATTGCCGACGCCAGCAAAATTTACTGGGATGTGCGCCCGGCGGTACGCTACGAAACGCTGGAGTTTCGGGTTACGGACGTGTGCCTGACGGTTGATGAGGCCGTACTTATTACGAGTCTGATTCGGGGGCTGGCCCGTACCTGCGCCTGGGAGGTTGAGAACGATACGCCGATGCCATCCATTAGAAACGAGGTGTTACAGGCGGCCAAGTGGCAGGCGGCCCGCTTCGGACTGGACGAAACGCTGATTGACCCGCTGACAAAGCAGTCCATTCCGGCCCGGCAGGTGGTTGATAAACTGCTGGCCTACGTCAAACCCGCCCTGACCACCTTCGACGATTACAAAGAAACGAAGGCGCTCATTACCAGGCTATTCAAGAAAGGCAACGGAGCCGCCCGCCAGCGGGCCGTTTACGCCAAAACCGAAAAGCTGGAAGACGTTGTCGATTTTCTGGTGGCTCAAACCACCCCGTAGCCTCACGGGCGGGTCAGCCTGGGCTTACCTGCGCATAAGGGCCGTTCGGCGGGAGTCGAGTTTGAGGAAGATGAACAGCAGGATCGAAAATGACCAGAGCGACGAGCCGCCGTAGCTGAAAAACGGCAGCGGAATACCAATAACCGGCATCAGCCCAATGGTCATACCAATGTTGACCATGACGTGGAAGAATAGAATACCCGCCACGCAGTAGCCATAGACCCGCGCAAATTTGCTGCGCTGCTTTTCGGCCAGAATCACGATGCGTGAGAGCAGACCCAGAAACAGCAGAATAACCACCGTGCTGCCCACAAAGCCATGCTCCTCGCCGATGGTGCAGAAAATAAAGTCGGTGCTTTGCTCCGGCACGAAGTCAAACTTGGTCTGGGTACCCTCCAGAAAGCCCTTACCCTGCAACCGCCCGGAACCGATGGCAATCTTGGCCTGCGTAACGTTCCAGCCCACGCCAAGTGGGTCGATGGTGGGATCAACGAGTACTTTGATGCGGTTGCGCTGGTGTTTCTGCAGCACCCCGTTCACGAAAAAATCGACGCCCGTTACCAGAATCATCATACCCGCACCTACCACCGCCATGGCCATCAGGTTGCGGCTGGTGCGGTTATAACGCGGTATGAGCAGCACGATTACGCCAAACAGGGCCACGATACCGGCAAAGATGTACAGCTTCGGAAAGATCAGGGCGAGGACAAACAAGGCGGCTATGGTAATGCCCAGCGCCGGAATCCAGCCGGGCAGCCCTTCGCGATAAAGCATAATAACGAACGACGCAAAGACGAGGGTAGAACCCGTTTCGTTCGAGGCCAGAATCAAAAGGCAGGGCAGTACGATGATACCACCAATGTACAGCAAATCTTTCCCCTTGTTCAGATTGATGCCCGGTACGTCGAGGTATTTGGCCAGCGCCAGTGCGGTGGCCACTTTGGCAAACTCGGCGGGCTGGATCGAAACCGCGCCAAACTTGAACCACGACCGGGACCCGTTGATATTCGACCCCAGAAACAGCACCGCAATCAGCACCACAATCATGACGGCGTAAAAGATATACGCGAATGAGTCGAAAAACTTGTGGTTGATGACCAGGATACAAATAATCAGAATCACCGTAGTGCCAATCCACATCAGCTGCTTGCCGGCATTGGTAGTCAGGTCGAACAAGCCCGTATGGTTTTCGGGGCTGTAAACGGCAGCATAGACGTTGAGCCAGCCGATGGTGACGCAGCCGAAGTAAAGAACCAGCGTAAGCCAGTCTATTTTTTGCGCAAAAGGATCGTTGTTGGAAGACATGTTTCAGGTAACAGGTAGTAATGCCAGTTTCTGCGGGTATGCACCAGAAACTGAGACTAAAACACGGCTTAATTTCCGCTGGCCGCGGTTTCTGTAGTCAGCGACTTGGGTTTGGTAGCGGTCATAAGCGGTTTGGGAGCCGATGCCGAGTCCTTCTTAGGTACAGCCGGTTGAGGGGCGGGTCTCGACTTCACTCTACCTGGCCGGCTGTTGTTGGGCACGTAGCCGATTGGTGGCAGGTAACTCTTTGCCAGGATATAGGCTTCGAGTTTCTTAGCTTCGGTTTTGCGCTTCAGGTACCGCTCAGCTACCAATGCGGCTATGGGTGCAGCCGCGTCGCCACCCCAGCCTGCGTTTTCAACGAATACGGCTATGGCAACTTTAGGATTATTCATGGGCGCGAAGCCAACAAAAATAGAGTGGTCGTACTTGTGGCCATACTTTGAGTTTTGCGACGTCCCAGTTTTACCGCATAGATCGATGCCAGGCAGGTTGGCTATCTTTGCGGTACCCTGCGTCATTGTTCCGCGCATCCCGTCAATAACGGGCAGGTAGTATTTGTAGTCGATACCCGTTTCGTGCCGTTCGAGGTATTCGGCAGGTATACTCGTGCCCGCTCTACCCAATCCTTTAATGTAATGGGGCGTAATATACCAGCCCCGGTTGGCAATAATGGCTGCGAGGTTAGCCAGTTTGAGCGGGCTGATGAGCAGTTCACCTTCGCCAATACTGAGAGAATAGACATTGGAGAATTTCCAGGTTTTTTCGCCCCCATACAACTTATTGTAGTAGTTTACGGTGGGCAGGTTCCCCTTTAGTTCGCTCGGCAGGTCAACACCCAACCGGTCGGCCATGCCAAACTTTTCGGACATCTCGTGCCAGCTCCGCAGCCCAATTGCCGACGCCTTGTAGGCATTTGGCTCCCCATTGAAGTACATAAACTTCCGAAACACCTGATAAAAATACGGGTTGCAGGAGTTCTGTACGGCCCCGCGCAGGTTATTACCACCCCGGCAGTGGCAACGCACAGGCGAACCGCCGTGACCATACACCATATTCGGGAATAATGACCCCTGCTGCTGCGCAATGAGGGCCTGAATGAGTTTGAACGTAGAGCCGGGCCGGTAGCTGGCCATAATGGGCCGATTAATGAGTGGCTTGTATGGGTTTTTGATCAGAGCCCGGTAGTTTTTCGAGAAATCGCGGCTCGACAGCAGGTTGGGATCATAGGTAGGGGCCGAGACCGAGACCAGAATTTCGCCCGTGGCGGGTTCAATGGCCAGCACCGCACCCACTTTATTTTGCATCAGGCTATCGGCGTATCGCTGGACCTCCACGTCAATACTGGTGATGAGGTGCTGCCCGGCCACGGCCAGCGTGTCAAACTCGCCGTCTTTCCACGACCCTTTGTTCACCCCCCGCACGTTTTGCATCATGAATTTAACGCCCCGTCTGCCACGTAGCTGGGCCTCATATTGCTCCTCCAGCCCATTATGTCCCACGTAATCGCCCTGCCGGTAGTAGGGCAGATCCTGATTGTCCAGCTGGCGTTTGGTAATCTCGCTCACGTAGCCAAGCGCGTTAGACAGCGTATGGGCCGGGTACGTTCGCACGGAACTGATCATCGGCTCGAAGCCCTGATAATCGACCAGGGCATCCTGAATACGGGCAAAATCTTCTTTGGAAAGCCGCTTGATGAACAGGGAGGGTTTTACCGACGAATAATTCTTGGCGAGACCCATGATGCTGTCAAAGTCGGACAGTGAAATATTCATCATCCGGCAAAAAGCGGTTGTATCCGGAATCCGGACCTGTTTGGGCGTTACATACAGATCATACACCGGTGTGTTGTAGACGAGGAGCTCGTTGTTCCGGTCATAAATCTGCCCCCGATAGGGAACCTCAATCACACGCTTGATTGAATTCTTCGACGCCCCCAGCGAATAGGTATCGTCCAGCACCTGCAAATAGAACAGCCTGGCCAGGTACGTCAGCCCAACCAGTATAAACACCCCAATAATAACCCACTTACGATTCTCCAGCATGAGAACAGACTCTATTAGCCACCTACCATTCAATTCACTACCTCAAAGATAACCCCTATACTGGTGAATTATTAGTGATGAATCAGGAATGTAGACGTGCCGGTCTCCTACGCCAGTCAATTCATACTTAATCATTTATAATTCATAATTCCCTTCGCGGTAGTCTTCACCCGGCAGATGAACATGTCGGCGGTGATGTAGAGCGTGCTGCCGTCGTCGCCCCAGGCGCAGTTGGACGTGGCCACGCCGGTTTTGATGTGGCCCAGCAGCTCGCCCGCTGCCGACAAGACCAGCACGCCACGTCCGCCCGTAACCCACAGGTTGCCGTCCTGGTCTACTTTCATACCGTCGAAGCCACCGGCCAGCCCGGCTTTTTTCATACCCTCGGCTCCGAACACGACGCGCCCTTTACCCGCCGATCCATCTGGCTGGAGTGGGTAGGCCATCACCAGCGGGTTAGCCCCGTCTGACTGCGCCACATACACCGTTTTCCCATCGGGCGAGAAAGCCACGCCATTGGGCCGGGTCAGATCACTCACAAACAGGCTTACGGCCCCGTCGGCCGCAATCCGATAGACGCCCGTAATGTCATTGGGGCCTAGGCTTTTTTCGCGATCAGGCATGCCGTAGGGGGGATCGGTAAAGAAATAGCTGCCGTCGGGGTGGGCCGCTACGTCGTTGGGACTGTTCAGGCGTTTGCCCCGGTAATTGTCGGCCAGCGTCACCTTACCCCCTACTCCACCGAGCGGCATGGCCGAAATGCGCCGGTCGCCGTGTTCGCTGGAAATGAGTCGCCCCTGCGTGTCGATGGCCAGGCCGTTGGAGCCGGGTTCGTCGCTGTACCGCCCAAGTCCCGTATAGCCCGACGGTTTCAGGAACGGCGTCAGCCCGTCTTTCTCCGTCCAGCGAAAGACGGTATTCTCCGGTACGTCGGAAAACAGCAGAAAGCCGGGGGTATCGCCCTGCGGCTTCACCCAGACCGGCCCTTCGGACCAGACAAAGCCACTGGCCAGTACGTCGATCCGGGCATCATTCGGGATAAGTTTATCCAGACGGGGATCGACTCTGACAATCTGCCCAATGGCAGGGTAAACGGGTTGCGCCGTGGCGGGGTACAGCGCTGTGGCAAGCAGCAGGCTCAGCAGGAATGGTTTTGAATTCATGGCTTTGATGGTTCGTCATTGGTAATCCTTTCTGCTCGTTAAACGAGCAGGAGTGAATGACTACGTAATGACTATCAATGACGAAATAATCTTTATTCTACCCGCAGGGTTTGCTTTCCTACACCGGGCATTCCGATGGCGTTGGCACCTTCAACCTGAATACGGATGGGATTTCTGGCATCGGACGTAAAGAATGTTACGGTGGCTTTCCCGTCGGGTCCGGTCTGTACAGTCGGCGTCCAGAACAGCGTGGTGCGGTAATCGGGCTTATCGGCACCGTCGGGCAGCTTCTGATCGTAGCGGGGAGCATAAAACGTCTTCACGGGCCGGTAGCCGGGCAGTTTGGTTACCAGCGTACCGGGAGCCGGGTTGTTGAGGCCGTCGTAGTTGGGCGAGCCGCGTTTGGTCAGAATCGAGATGACCCCGCCAGCCGCCCGCGATCCGTAAATGGCCGCCGAGGCACCCTTCAGTATGTCGACCTGGTCTACGTCCTGCACGTTGAGGCTCATGGCGCCCTGCAGATCAGTAGGCATGCCGTCAATGACAAACAGCGGCTCAATGGCCCCACCGAAGTTGGCCGCTCCCCGAATCTGCACCCTAGCGTTGAAGCCGGTGCCGGTCACCTGCACCCCCGCCACGCGCCCCTGAATCACATCCAGCACGGAGAGTCGTCCGCTGGTATTTAACTGATCGAACTTCACGGTGGCGTCGGGATTGCTGTATATCTTCCGACTGTCGGTCTCCACGTATTTTTTGGCTTTCACCGTTACAGCCTTTAGCAGCACTTCGCGATTGTCTCTGATTTTGCGCTCAATGGCCATGTACTCGTCTGTACGGCGCATGAACTCGGCATAGTCATCGGCGTTGAATTCTACCGGATTGTAAGGTGGCTGCACCAGCGTGATACGGGGCTTCAGGAGTTGGTCGAGCGAGATGATGAGGTCGCGGTTGGCCCGGCCTTTGGTCCCCTGAATCAAAACGGTGGTGGTATCGGTAAAGTCCAGGTCATACGCCCCAAAATTCCCTTTCTCGTCGGTATCACCCATCAAAAACTGCCGCCGGGGGGTGGTACCGGTCGTGTCGGTCTGCGTCAGAATGAAATTGAGTTTCACTACCCCGCCAATGTCTTTCTGGTTCGGCTTGCGCACCTGCCCCGTCAGCGACAGCCCACGCTCAACGGGAAACTGAACGGCCGGTGGCGTACCGGCCAGCACGTCAGACCAGACAAATCGTCGCCAGCCCTGCGTCATCATCAGCAGATCGAGTTTGGCAGCCCGGTCCGTATTAAGGGGGTTAAAGTAGTAAGCGGGCTGCTCGACAAGGCCGGTCAGGTCGGACGTAAGCAGCAGGTGCGAGGTAATGGTGGCGCGGTTGGAGTCAAGGTTAGGCGAGAGTCGGTCGTCCACAGCGGCCAGCGAGAGGTTGGCGGCCAGCGGCTTACCATCCAGGTTGGTGGTTGTGACGGTCAGTTCCACTTTTTCGCGGGGACGGTACGTGGCTTTGCCGGCTTCAATGCGAACATTGATACGGTCGTTATGGTCGATGAAGACCAGCCGCTCACAAACGGGCTGATTGGCTTCGTCGAAGAGCGTGAGTTGGGCAATTCCTTCGGGAAACTGTTTTTTGACCAGCTGCACCACACCCGTTTTTCGGCTGAGCGGAATCTTCGCAGCCTGAATAACCTGTCCGCGCGTCTGGGCCAGCAGGGTAAGGGTGGCGTTGGGATCGGCGCTGGTTTTGTTATGTTGCACATACACCTTCAGGTTGTCCCGACTGCTCAGGTTGTCGGTCTGGAGTACCGCTCCCTGGGGTAACACGGCCGGAAGTGGATATGACACAAGACTACCATTTGTTTGCTTTACGAAGGCGGTATACGTCTGCCCGGCTTCGGGTCTGAACCCCATCACGCCCATGCCGAGGTGCGTACTGGCAAAGCCAATGATCGTGTCGTTCCTGTTATTGAGCACAAATCCCTCAACCGTTTGGCCGCGTCCATTTGCATTAATCGCTTTAAAGGCCACACGCCCCTCAAAACCCGCCACCAGCTGCCCGCCTTCGGGCAAAAACTGCACGTCGGCTTTCGACGCCGGTGAAGCCGCTGACACAACGGGCTTATCGGGCTGTAGGAGGTTGATCGATTTCGTAAAGTAGTAGGCCTCGGATTCGTTGCGCATGAAGTTGGTGTAGGCCCGGAGCTGGTACAGCCCGGCAGGGAGCGAATCGGGCAGAGCGAGCTGCCCCGGCGCGTAGCTGTCCACCACCCGGAGTTGCGCCCGCAGCCGCACGTTACGGGCAGCTACGTCCACCAGATCCACGTACAGCACCTTACTGACGGTGTCGGCCAGGTGGGTATTGCCACCAAAGAGATAGCCTTTAAACCAGATCGTTTCGCCGGGCAGATAGACAGCGCGGTCGGTGTGGAGGTAAGCCTTCTCGAGGGGTCGCTCGATATTGTATTTCTGAAACAGGTCCAGCAATCGGGGCAGGAAATCGTCGGCAGGTCGAAAGGATACGGCCAGAGCGAGTATCAGCAGGCCTGAAAAGCCCCTGAACAGCCCTTTAGGAAAGTATTTACACGAACACATTCAATAGAATTTGAGAGTAAGGGCCTTCGTTCTTTAGTATGACTGCTAAATTAGCACAAATCCCCGCTCCGTAATGACTACATCCTCCTCAAAAACCGCGCTTGTTATTGGTGCCACCGGTCTTATCGGCAACATGCTGGCCCGCCAACTAACCGAATCATCCGTATACGATAAAATAAAGGTGCTGGTTCGTAAATCATTATCCTGGCAGCACCCCCGTTTGCAGGAAATAAAATATGATTTCGACCGCCCCAACGGGCTGCCCATTCAGGCCGACGATATTTTCTGCTGCCTCGGCACGACCATGAAAAAGGCCGGCTCGCGCGAGGCTTTCCAGAAAGTTGACTACCAGTACCCAATGGATATTGCCCGGCGGGGACTGGCCAACGGCGCAAGTCAGTTTGCCATCGTTACGTCGATGGGCGCCGACCCTGACTCAACGTTCTTTTACAACCGCGTTAAAGGTGAACTGGAACGCGACCTTACGGCCCTCAACTACCCAACGCTGCTTATTTTCCGCCCGTCGCTGCTACTCGGCGACCGTAGCACCGAGAACCGGCTGGGCGAACGGCTGGCCGAAGGAGCCATGCGGCTGTTTTCGCCCCTGATTCCGGCAAAATATAAAGGCATAGACGCCAGTAAGGTAGCGCGGGCCATGGTCACGACCGCCCAGCAGGGCCACGCGGGCAAACACATCTATGAATCCGACGCGCTGCAAGCCTTTTGATCCTTTGCCCGTGCTTCTTAAAACCAAATCAGTCCACGAAACCTGATGCGCCTTATTCTTTGTCTTTTTCTGCTGGTCTGGGCACCGATTGCCGTTGCCCAGCCGGCACGAACCGCCAGGGCGTTGAACCACCGAAAAACAACCCGTGATCTGGCGCTCGAACGCCGTTTACAGGCAGCTCTGAGCGGTTTTCGGGGTAGCGCGGGCGTGTACGTCCGGAACCTGCGCACGGGCAAAACCGTCGCGATCAACGCCGATACGCTCTTTCCAACGGCCAGCACCGTAAAAATCCCGATTCAGTGCGGGGTATTCGACAAGATTCACAACGGCGAACTGACCTACGGGCAGGAACTGGTTTACCGCGATTCGCTGCATTACGATGATGGCATTACAGGGTCCCTGCGCGACAAGGCCAAAATCCCGCTCAGCGAAGTAATCATGCTGATGGAAACCGTCAGCGACAATACGGCGAGTTTGTGGTGTCAGGCCCTGGCCGGGGGCGGTACGGCCATCAACGCCTGGCTCGACAAAAATGGGTTTCCGCAAACACGCGTCAACTCCCGAACGCCGGGCCGGCAGGGGGCGCAGCAGCAATACGGCTGGGGTCAGACCACACCCCGCGAACTGGCCAGCCTGCTGGTTTATATCCGCGAAGGCCGCGCCGTAAGCCCCGATGCCAGCGATGAGATGTACCGCAACCTGGGCCGCCAGTACTGGGACAACGACGGGCTGGCGCAACTACCGCCGGAGGTGAAGACAGCCAGTAAAAACGGCGCGGTCAATCAGTCCCGGTCGGAGGTGGTGCTGGTTCACGCCCCCCACGGCGAGTACGTCTATTGCGTCATGACCAAGAATCAGAAAGACGAAAGCTGGGTACGCAGCAACGAAGGCTTCGCCCTGCTGCGCACCGTGGGCGATATTCTGTGGCATCACTTCGAACCAAAGTCAACGTGGAAACCGGCAGCGGGCTACGAAGCGTGGTGGTAAATCAGGAACGTGGCCTGACCGCTTACTTAAACACAAGTGGTCTGCCTTCCTGCGGCACCAGAAAACGCGCGTCTGGAATAGTCTTCTCCCGCAACGCTTTCCGCAAGTCATCAACCGGCTCATACAGCCCGTCGTCGGCTTGCTGAAACGTGCCGAAATGAATACCCACGGCCTGCTGCGCCCCTACATCCAGGAGAGTCTGCACGGCTCCGGCGGGCGACATGTGCACGGGAGCCATAAACCACTGCGGCCGGTACGAGCCAATGGGGAGCAGCGCCAGTTTAATGGGTTCGCTGGCTTGTTCGGCAATACGCTTGTAGTGAGGCCCGTAAGCACTGTCTCCGCAAAAAAACAGCAGGCCAAAAGGGGTTTGCAGCAGGTAACTGGCCCAGAGCGTTTCGTCACGGTCGAACAGGCCCCGGTTGCTGAAGTGCTGCGCCTGCACGCAGGTTATCCGCAGGTTTGGACCTATCCGCAGCGTATCGTTCCAGTCGAGTTCGCGGGATACGCGCCCACCGGCAGATTTGGGCCGCTGCGACACGCCCAACGGCGTAACGATCAGCGGATCAGAGGTCTTCGCCAGCTTTTTAATGGTTCGCAAATCGAGGTGATCGTAGTGGTTATGGCTAATAACAACCACATCGATGGGGGGCAGGTCTTCAAAACGCAGCCCCGGCGGGCGTTTGCGCTTGATACCCAGCCAGGACGTCGGCCCCACCCGCTTTGACCAGACGGGATCAGTCAGGATATTGAGGCCGCCGGTCTGAATCAAAAACGTGGAGTGATTAACGAACGTAAGCACCAGACTGTCGCCCTCAACGCGGGTGGCGGGCCGGTTACCCACGTAGGCATCGGGCTGTTCGGGCCAGGGTCCTTTGTCGCGGTGAAGCAGCCACTTCAGCAGCCCACCCGAGCCGTGTTCGGTCACACTGGGATTGATAAACTTCTTCCCGTCGAAATGGTCCGTAACGGGACCACGGTAGCGTGGCGCGCAGGAGGCAAACAGCACCAGACCAGCAGTCAGACAGGCAATCTGTATTCGGGGCATATACGGGCAGAAAATCATCAATGCATCACGGGCTTTACCGTCATTTTAAAAAAATGACCGGGAGTATGGTTCCCGGTCATTTTCACCTCTTTACTGAGTTCGTAGGCTCACACTGGCTGGTATAGTGGCTGACCTATCGGTTTAGTACCGGTCGCTGTCATCCTCATCCTCGTCTTCTTCCTCCTCCCCAAACTGGCCGGGGTTGAACATGGAGCCAAGCAGATCTTTAAACTGCTGCCCGGTATCCATAGGTGTCTTGCCTACCAGCGAGTGTTCGGCCAGGCCGTGCAGGGCAAACTCCATCATGAACAGCTTCTCGGGCTTGCTCAGCTTCTCCTGATACTGGTCAACCAGATCGTCCAGCCCGTCAATGGTACGGAGCCGGGCATCGTAGTCCCGGTTGGTCAGATCATTCAGAATGTCCATGGTGTTTCCCTCACCAAACCAGTCGGTAACCTTACGGTAGGGATTCCCGCGTTTGTCTTTCTTGGCCTTTTCGGGGTTCGGAAAGTAGTTTAGAAACTGGTTACGGATGGCCTTGCCAATCAGGTTCTGCGCCACAATAACGGGGCCTTCTACCTCACCTTCGTACACCAGCTCTACCTTGCCGCAGATGGCGGGTACCACACCGTACAGATCGGCAATGCGGACGTACGTTTCTTTCTCCCCATTAATCAACGCCCGGCGTTCGGCGGCTGACAGCAGATTTTCGTAGGCCGAAATCGTCATCCGGGCCGACACCCCACTTTTGGCGTCAACGTACTCACTTTCGCGGGCTTCCAGCGCAATCTGCTCGATGAGGTCGGCAATGATGTCGTTGGTTTTGACCATGCCTTTCTGCTCAGTCTTTACGACCGCTTCCTGCATGGTGATTTTCTTCCCCGTTTCGATGGACTTCGGGTAGTGCGTCACAATCTGGCTGTCAATCCGGTCCTTGAGGGGCGTCACAATGCTGCCCCGGTTGGTGTAGTCTTCCGGGTTGGCCGTAAACACAAACTGAATATCGAGCGGCAGGCGCAGCTTAAAGCCCCGGATCTGAATGTCGCCTTCCTGCAGGATATTGAACAGCGACACCTGAATGCGGGCCTGCAGATCGGGCAGTTCGTTAATGACGAAAATACAGCGGTGCGAGCGCGGAATCAGCCCGAAGTGAATCGTCCGCTCGTCGGAGTAAGGCAGTTTGAGCGTGGCCGCTTTGATGGGGTCCACGTCGCCAATCAGGTCGGCTACCGATACGTCGGGCGTGGCCAGTTTTTCGGTATAGCGGTCATTGCGGTGCATCCAGCCAACGGGCGTATCGTCGCCATGGCTGGCAATCTGTTCCAGTGCGAAACGGGACAGGGGCTGCAGGGGGTCATCGTTCAGTTCGGAGCCTTCAATCACCGGAATATACTCGTCCAGCAGGTTTACCATCTGCCGGGCAATCCGGGTTTTGGCCTGCCCGCGCAACCCCAGCAGGTTAATGTGGTGCATGGACAGAATGGCCCGTTCCACATCGGGAATAACGGTGTCTTCGTAGCCCCAGATACCGGGAAAGACCACCTCTTTGTCTTTTATTTTTTCGATTAAGTTATCACGAAGTTCCTGCTTAATGGAGCGGGCTTCGTAGCCAGCGGCTTTGAGTTCGCCGAGGGTCTTGATTTTTAGCAAATTAGATGATTTCAGGCTGCGATAGTTCATTCTTTTCATGTGAAGAGTGACGTACGAAAAATAAGGAGTGAACAGTGAAAAGCAGGACCCTTATGCTGACAGTACGCCTTGGGTCACTCTTCACGTTTCACGCTTCATTCTTCACTCCTTTGGCTAACAGGCTTTGGAATGAAATGGTTTTTGGTGGCTGAAAATGGGTAATTTTGTCGGCCATCGACCAAACCGGGTCGTTGACTATTCGTATATGAAGTTTCTCTACGCTCGCTTTATCGCCTTATTGCTGGGTCTTGTTTCCGTTGGCTGTCGGGTGCAGTCAACCCCACCCGAACTAACGCAGGTTGCGCCCAGCCGTATTCTGGTGGGGCAGGAGGTCGTACTCAACGGCTACCAGTTCGGTAAACAACCGGTTGTCCTGTTTGGCACGGCCAGCTCCATTACATCGGCTACGGTAACCGACAACTCAGAAACGCTCCTGCGCGTAACGGTGCCGCCCGTATCGCCGGGTTTCACGCAGGTACGGGTGCAGACCGATCAGGGCACGTCAGACCCGCTGCCCCTGGAAATACGACAACCCGAACCCGCTATTGCCGCAGTTGCCCCCACCAATGGATTGCCCGGCACGCCCCTTGTTATCAGCGGTTCATTTCTGAATCAGATTGTCCGGGTCATGTTCAACGACGCGGAGGTCATACCTAAAGACAGCACCACACAATCGCTGACGATTACGGTTCCGGCCAATGCCAGACGCGGACCGGCCATCATTACCGTTGAGACGCGGGGTGGCGTGCAGACCACAGGCTTTCTGGTGGCCGGAACCCCTCAGATCACGTCCATTAGCCCCCTGGTGGCCACGCCCGGCACGGAACTCGTTGTGCGGGGCGTTAACCTGACCGATGGCAGTATTCGCGTCAATGGATCGTTTACCGACAACGCCAGAACGGTGGTTAAAGACACCGAGATCCGCACCGTTATTCCGCCCGAAGCCACAACGGGGCGTGTAACGGTAACGGTATTTCAAACCCTGACGGCCATCAGCACCGATAGTATCCGGATCGTTCGGGCACCCGTGGCAGGTCTGACTGTTTACGACGGCATTGCGGGGGATAAACTGACGCTGGCCGGAGCCAATCTGGGCGACGTAACGGGCGTGACATTCAACAAATTCACGGCCACCTTTCGGGTCCTGAGCAATACGCAGATCGAGATTATAGTACCCACCCTGCCTGCCCCGGCCAACGCAAGCATTGTTCTGAGTGGCCCCGGCGGCAGCTACACCATTCAGGAGCCTTTCTTTTATTACAACGCTCCGGTTGTTACCAGCGTTAGCCCGGCGCGGCAGCTCCGCGACCGGCCCATTACCATTACGGGCCAAAACTTGTACCGCATCAGCGAGGTACGCGTCAATGGTGTGCTGGCCGAAATATTTGAGCAAACGCAGGGTAGCGTTCTTAAAGTAAACGTGCCGATCACGGCCACCAGCGGCCCGGTAACGGTAAAAAACCGCGCCGGAACGGCCACCGCGCCTACCCCGCTGGTTGTTATCCAGAAACCAGTTATTACTGAACTCATCCCAAAAAGTGCGCGTCCCGGCGAACGGGTTGTGCTGCGGGGAAATTTTCTGCTCAACGCGCAGGTAGTGTTTACCGGCACCACAACGGTGGCCGTAAACGGCGGCAAAAACGATGATACCGAATACTGGGTGCTGGTACCCACCAGTGCGCAGACCGGCCCTATCCGTGTCACCAACGTTACCAACGAGCCTGTCATGACCGATATCTTTACAGTTCTGCGGCTGGTAACTATTGCCGATTTCACCCCGAAATCGGCTAAGATTGGCGATGAGCTTGTGCTGACCGGCACCAACCTATCGTCGGTGCTGGATGTTCGGTTCAACGACGGATCGCTGTCGGCCAAGACGTTCTTTACGAGCGAGAACGCGATTCGTATCACTGTTCCAGCCGGGGCAATTGCAGGGCAAATCTGCCTGGTAAACGGAGCGGGTACGGTGTGTACCACGGCCAATTTTGTCCCGGCGAAGTAGTGCCTGCTGGTCAGGTTTTCGGGCTCAGGGTTTACCGGCGCGTCAGCGTTCCCAGCTAAACGCTGAGCCCCGAACAAACAAATCTTACCGCATCTGCCGAACCAGAACTTCGTTGATGCGCACGTAACTTTCGTGGGTCCAGCCCGCCACGTGGGGCGTCAGCACGGTCCGGTCCGACTGGCGGAGATAATCGAAGATCGGTTGCTGATCAGGGGTGAGTCTGGCCAGTTTTTCGTTTTCCAGCACGTCGAGACCGGCTCCGCGTACTTTGCCGCTTTCCAGCCCCCGCACCACCGCCGGTAGCGACACCACCTCACCCCGCGATACGTTGAGCAGGTAAAATGGCTTGTGCATCTGCGCCACAAAGGCCTCATCAACCAGCAGACGGGTCAGGTCAGTAAGCGGCACGTGCAGGCTCAGGACGTCGGCGTCGGCCATGATACGGTCCATCGTGGCTTCGTCGGCAAAGGCGTCGCCGTAGTTGGTGCGGTACTTGTCGTAGGCCAGAACCCGGCAGCCAAAGCCGCTGAGCCGACGGGCGGTAGCCTGCCCGTTGTTGCCGTAGCCAATGAGTCCGACCGTCATCGTGCCCAATTCGTAACCCCGGTTGCCTTCGCGGTCCCAGATCCCCTGCCGAACTTCCCGGTCGGCTTTCAGGATGTTGGTCAGTAGCACCAGCAGCATCCCAACGGCCTGTTCGGCCACGGCGTCGCGGTTGCCTTCGCCCGCGTGAAACACCCGGATGCCGCGTTTCTCGGTTTCGGTCAGGTCAATCAAATCCAGTCCGGCCCCGGCGCGGCCAATGAACGTCAGGTTAGGCGCGGAATCAAGCAGTTCGGCATCAACGGTTGTTTTGCTGCGGATGATCAGGCCCTGGTAGGGCGCCATACCCGTAAGCAGGTCAGCGCGGGTACTATCGGGTTGGTAATCGTAGCTGAATCCGGCATCGGTCAGCATCGGGAAGAGCGACGGGTGCATCTCGTCGGCAATGAGAATGGAAGGCGTAGGGAAAGACATCCGGGGGCTTTTCGTAACTTGCAGGACAAAGGTAGCCTCACCGGAACAGTCCGGTATTCCGGCGAGTGACCTACGGCGAAACTAATAAAAGTCTATGGAAGAACGCCAATCCGACAACCCGAATAAACAGGATACTACCCAGTCTGCCCAGGCTCCAAAGCCCGATGGAGCGCGGCAGACCAATCCCGAAGCCAATGGCGACAACCAGCCCGAACGCAGTACTGGCGAACGCGGCAGTCGAAACAATCGCAACAACCGCAACCGGAACCGGCGTGACCGCGACCGGCAACCCGGTGGGCAAGGCCATGCCGGACAAATCCCCGACAACGGAAATCAGCGAAAACCGTCCGATCAGGAAGGTACGGATGCCACTGAGCCAGCTGCCGTTAACGGATCAGAAGGTGAATCCAGCGGCAACGAACAGCCTGGCAGTGGTGACGTGCAAATCAATCGCAATCAGCCCCGCAACGACCGTAACCGACGTGACCGCGACCGTCAGTCCGGCAGTCGTAGCCCTGAAAACCGGAATCAGTCCGAACCGGCCGATCAGCAACGTTCTGGCAATGATGAACTAACTATTGATAGCGGAACGGGAGAAGAAGCCACCGGCAATGATCAATCCACCAGCCGCGAAGACCAAACCAACCGCAATCAGCCCCGCAATGATCGCAACCGACGTGACCGCGACCGTCCTGACCGTCAGGCTGGCGCACGACCCGGCCGCAACGAGGGCAACCGCTCGCGTGACCGGCTCTTCGACATGGGCGACGGCAGCCCGCGCGACGAACAGCCGGCCGTAGACATTGACCGGACCGACCGGCCCGTAATTGGCATCAGCCTCGGCGACTACAACGGCATTGGCCCGGAGGTGATTTTAAAAGCTCTGAAGAATAATCAGTTAAACAGAATCTGTACCCCCGTTGTCTACGGCTCGCTGCGGATTCTGAACCGGTACCGCAACCTGCTCGATCTTAAAGACTGGAGTCTGAACGGCATTCAGGACGCCGGACAGATCAATCCTAAACTTACCAACGTCATTACCTGCTGGCCCGATCAGGACGAGGACATTTTGCCGGGGCAGGTAACCCCCGAAGCCGGACGGGCTGCTTTTGCCTCCCTGCAACGCGCCGTGGATGATCTGAAAGCCGGAGCCATTGACGCCCTCGTTACGGCCCCCATCAACAAGTCCAACATTCAGTCGGAGACCTTCAAATTTCCGGGCCATACCGAATACCTCGCCGAGCAGTTTGGCGTGTCCGACAACCTGATGTTTCTGGTCAGCGATCTGCTGCGGGTGGGCGTTGTTACGGGACACGTACCACTGGGCCGCGTGCGGCAGCACATAAGCCGCGAACGCATTGCCCAGAAACTGACCCTGATGATGCAGTCGCTGAAGCAGGATTACGGCATCGACAAACCCAAAATTGCGGTGCTGGGCCTGAATCCCCACGCGGGCGAAGAAGGGCTGCTGGGCAACGAAGAGCAGGACATCATAAAGCCGCTGCTGGCCGACTGGCAGAAGAAAGGCCATCTGGTATTTGGCCCCTACCCCGCCGACGGTTTCTTCGGTACGCGCAGTTACCTGAAGTTCGACGCCGTGCTGGCCATGTACCACGATCAGGGGCTGATTCCGTTCAAAGCCATTGCCTTTGAAGAAGGCGTCAACTTCACGGCGGGTATGCCCGTTGTGCGCACCTCGCCCGACCACGGCACGGCCTATGACATTGCGGGTAAAAACCTCGCCGATGAAACATCCATGCTCCAGGCGATCTATACCGCTATTGACGTAGCCCGCACCCGCAAAGAATCTCTCGACCTGGCCGCCAACGCCCTTAAATGAGTTGTAGAGTCGTACCGTTGGCGGGCGTGAGTGTACTCGCCCGCCAACGGTACGACTCTACAACTTTCTAACGCTATAACCTGTAGAACATGTTAAAATCAATGACTGGCTTCGGCAATGCCACGGTCGACGCCGAAGGGGTGTCGGTCACGGCCGAAGTAAAAACCCTGAACTCTAAGTTTCTGGACATTTTCTGCCGGATGCCCCGCCAGTTTTCTGACAAGGAAATTGAACTACGGGCTCTGCTCACCCAGCAGCTTGAACGGGGTAAAGTAGAACTATCGGTCAATGTAGCCCGCTCCGGTGCCCTGCGCCCCGGCGTAACCATCAACCGGCCGCTGGTCATGGGCTACGTAAGCGACATCAAGGAAACGGCCAATACCATGCTGATGAGTATTCCGGACAGCGACGTGCTGCAGCTGGCCCTGCAACAGCCCAACGCCTACCTCACCGAATCGGCAGACCCGACCGCCGACAACCAGGATTACGCCACCGTGCGGGCCGCCGTTGAAGAAGCTATCCGGCGGTGCAACGAGTTTCGACGCCAGGACGGGGCCGTACTCGAAACCAAGTTTCAGGAGTACATCCAGCTCATCAGCAACCGCCTGGCCGATATTGAAGAGCAGGACGTTCGGCGCATCCCCGCCGTGCGCGAACGCATGCGCAATTCGGTGAAAGAACTGCTGGACAGCGATAGTTTCGATCAGAACCGCTTTGAGCAGGAGCTGATGTACTACGTGGAGAAGTTCGATATTTCGGAAGAGAAAGTCCGGCTTAAAAATCACCTGGGCTATTTTCTGGAGGTGCTGGCTACCGACGAAGCCAACGGCAAAAAGCTAAACTTCATCGCGCAGGAAATTGGCCGCGAAATCAACACCATCGGTTCCAAAGCCAACGACGCTACCATTCAGCGGTTTGTGGTGCAGATGAAAGACGAGCTGGAGAAAATCAAAGAGCAGACCATGAACGTGATCTAAGGCGTTTTTCGCTATCTTGATTCGCTAAACACAACGGGATATGGAATCCATAAAAGAAGAATTTCACCAGCTCATCGACAGCATTCAGGACGAGACCTATTTGCAGGACTTGTTCGAGTCAGTAGCCACCCTGACCCGGCGCAAAGGCGACGTACTGGACGACCTCCCCCCTGCCGACATACAACGGCTCGACAACGCCATCGCTCAAATCAAAGAAGGCCGCATCGTTTCAGATGCTATTGTACGCGAACGCTACGCCCAATGGATTACGAAATAGTCTGGACGGAAGAAGCAACAGCCGATTTCGACTCGCTAATGAGTTATCTCACCGAAAATCTGACCGAGAAGTCGGTGGGTCAGTTTATACGCACGTTCTACCGAAAACTGGATTTGCTACTTACGATGCCTTATATCGGTATAAAATTTACGAAGCGGGAAGGTATTAGGCGGACGTTAATTACCAAACGCTATTCGTTGATTTACGTGATAATCCTGGATCAAATCTATCTGCTTCGGCTGTACGATAATCGCAGTAATCCGGCAGCAATGGAGTTTTGATTACGCTACGGCGTCAACTCCGCCAGCCGCCGGTTCCATGCGGCTACATCCCCTACAACGTGATTCGCTGAACCGTATACTTGACAATGCTCTCGTCAAAATACTCAAATCTGCTTTCGTGCAGCCGTTGCCACACACTTACTGGAAGCCGGTACCGATATCCGGTTTATTCAGGAACTGTTGGGACACAGCGACCTGAAGACAACGTTGCGCTATACGCACGTAAGCGAGAAGAGCATAAAGAACATCAAAAGCCCGCTTGATAGACTTTGATCGCATACGCGCATCTTGCATTGTTAGCAGGTAGCCACAATACAGAATACGCGTATGCGCATTCCGTATTATTCAAGCTTTGGTCACTCGCTCTCGGAGGAGTAATAAGCTGTTTCAGAGATAGAAACGGGAAATTAGGCCAACCAGATGTCGCGTAGCAACGATTTTCTACTACATTTGCCCAGCCATCAAAAAGTGCGTCTATTTATGAGTTATGCACAATCAAATCGCCCAATTTTACTATGACAAAAAGTAAAACGAAGTTACCACACGAATCTGCTGATTTATTTTTAACCGATGGCGGACTGGAAACGACTTTAATTTTTTTGGAGGGCTTTGAACTTCCTTATTTTGCAGCCTTTGATCTACTGAAAGACGAGAAAGGATACAATGCAATTAAAAGTTATTACAGACGGTACTTGAAAATTGCAAAAGATTTTAACGTAGGGTTCATCTTAGAAAGCCCCACCTGGCGCGCCAACCCTGATTGGATTGAAAAAACAGGTTATCCAAAATCAGCAGTATCAGAAATTAATAAAAAAGGCGTTCAACTTTTGGTTGATTTGAAAAGTGAATTTGAACATGACTTAAATACGATTATTATCAGTGGTTGTATAGGCCCTCGTGGGGATGGGTATAGACCTGAAAATACAATGACTGTTGAAGAAGCTCGAAGGTATCATTCAGCACAAATAGAAGCTTTTAGTCAAACACCTGTTGACATGATTTCGGCCATTACTATGAACTATGTTGACGAAGCTGTTGGCATTGCTCGTGCAGCGGATGCTGTAAAGCTTCCTGTTGTCATTTCTTTTACTGTTGAAACCAATGGTAAACTACCAACAGGCATGAGTTTAAAAGAGGCTATTGAGCAGGTGGATGAAAGCGTAAAAGAACATCCGCTTTATTTTATGATTAACTGTGCACACCCTACACACTTTGAAAAAGAATTGCAAGAGGGGCAAAATGAGAAATGGACAAAGCGTATAAAGGGCATCAGGGCAAATGCTTCTTGCAAAAGTCACGCTGAGCTAGATGAGTCTACAGAATTAGATAGAGGAAATCCAAAGGAGTTGGGCAAGGAGCACAAAAGACTGAAGGACACATTTAATCAGCTAAATGTATTTGGTGGTTGTTGCGGGACTGATGAAGAACATGTTCTTGAAATTGTAAATCAAATAAAGACATTTTGATGTTGAATATGACTGTGCATAACAAGGGGTGTGGCGTTATTGGGGCAGGACGTTGTTAGCTTCGGTTGCAACCCGCTATCAGCTTCGGTTTCGGCTTGACGGGATGCTATTTGGATTTTTGTCACTATCTTCAACTTTTAAAACATTATTGGGCTTCAGTTAACGGCAGACGTTTTTCAAATACCGCCACGTCGTCAAGCCGTTTCCGTTGCCTGCCATGCGACAGCAGAACTTTCTAACACGCCAAACTATAGAATGAAATGATAAATAATAAAACCATTTTTGTAACAGGTAGTACAGGAAACCAAGGCGGGGCAGTTGTAAGAAATCTTGTAGATAAAGGTTTTAAGGTAATAGCACTTACAAGAAATCCTAATTCACCACAAGCTCAATACTTAAGGAATTTTGATATTCAGGTTGTAAAGGGTGATTTAAATGATGCTCATTCTTACACGGATTATCTGAAAAACGTGTATGGAATTTTTAGCGTTCAAACTTTTGAAAATGGTGTAGATAAAGAAATCAATCAAGGTATTACATTAGCAAGATCTGCAAAAGAATATGAGATAAAGCATTTTTTATATTCTTCAGTAGTTGGGACTGACTTAAATACAGGCGTTCCGCATATAGAGAGCAAATCAAAAATTGAAAATTATGTGAAGCAAATAGGGTTACCGTATACTATTATCAGACCAACTTCGCTGTTTGAAAACTTTTTAATACCCCAAGTCAAGAAAGCAATATTAAAAGGAAAATTAGTCCAAGCAATCAATAAAAACGTAGTGTTACAATACATAGCCTCAGACGATATTGGCAAAGTTGCTACCAAAATTTTTGAGAACAGCGAAAACTATCTTGGAAGAACTCTTACCCTAGCATCAGAGCAACTAAGCACGGAAGAAGTAGCGGAAAAATTTTCTATTGTATTAAATAAGAATATTGAATACAAAAAATTGCCGGTTCTTATAACAAGATTGTTTTTAGGTAAGAATTTGTACAAAATGTTTAAGTGGATGAATGAAAAAAATTCATTCCCAAAAGAAAATGTCGTTACTACAAGAACAGAACTTCCAAATTTCCTAAGTCTTGAAATTTGGATATTAGAGAATTTTAGTTCTAATTTAAATAATTAATTTTAGGGCAGTAACCTCAGATAAGCACATGCAGGTAACATTGGGTTTTGTGCGAGTATGGATTGACGGAATACCAATAAGCAGCAGTAACTTTTCTGTACTTCAGTTCGGGGCTTGACGAATAAAGCCCACCTTTGATACCTAACCATTTAACTTTATCAAAAAGCCAGGCAGCGGTTACGGGCGGACGGAATGCTAATTCCACACCTGCGCAAAGCCCTGCCCGGTCTGATGCAAAGCCCCGCCAGATAAAGAAGTCTGGCGGGGCTTTGTGTTTGCACGAGTATCATGGCGGGGCTTTTTGCTGGCACGAGTATCCGTGTTTTCGGCATCAGCCTTACTTCAGGCTACTCAGGTACGTCTTGTTGCCGTTTTTGTTGATGTAGCACTTACCTCCCCGTGTTCCGGTACGTATACCCCCGCTATGGGGTCCTTTGCTGTTACGGTCAACGGGGCCTTCATAGTTAGTGGCGTGGGCTACCACACTGGTGATTTTCGAGGTTCACAGCCGGATTTTTCGTATTTTTGAGAGAAGAGACAGGCCCCGAATCTATGACCGTTGCTGAGCAGACTCCCGTTGATTTTTTAAAGCGTTATTATGGATACGACCGCTTCCGGCCCATGCAGGAAGACATTATCCGATCTATCGTGGGCGGGCGCGATACGCTCGTGCTGATGCCAACGGGGGGCGGCAAATCGGTGTGTTTTCAGATTCCGGCCCTCATGCTGCCCGGCATTACGGTGGTGGTTTCGCCCCTGATTGCGCTGATGAAAGACCAGGTGGGCGCTCTGCTGCTGAACGGTATTCCGGCGGCTTTTTATAACAGCACCCAGTCCGGTCGGGAACAGCGCGACATTGAGGAGCAGTGCCTGACGGGTAAACTCAAACTGCTGTATGTCTCGCCGGAAAAACTCCTCACCGAATCGTTTTTTCAGTTTCTCCGACGGGCGCAGGTGTCACTGTTTGCCATTGACGAAGCGCACTGTATTTCGTCGTGGGGGCATGACTTTCGGCCCGAATACACCCGGCTCAACGTCCTGAAAGAGCAGTTTCCCCAGGTGCCTACCATTGCCCTGACCGCCACCGCCGACAAACTCACGCGCCAGGACATTGCCCAGCGGCTCGGCATGATCGACCCGGCCATATTCGTGGCGTCGTTTAACCGCACCAACCTGAGTTTGCAGGTGCTGCCCGGTCAGAACCGCATCCAGCAGATTGTGCGGCTGTTGCAGCAGAAGCCCAACACCTCGGGCATTATCTATTGCCTGAGCCGTAAATCGTGCGAGTCGCTGTCGGCCAAGTTGCAGGAGAAAGGCTTCGGGGCGGCATTCTACCACGCCGGCATGGACCCCGCCGACCGCAGCCGCACGCAGGATGCCTTTCTGCGCGACGACGTAAAAATCATCTGCGCCACCATTGCCTTTGGTATGGGTATCGACAAGAGCAACGTGCGGTGGGTTATTCACTACAACATGCCCAAGAATATCGAGGGCTTCTACCAGGAAATTGGGCGGGCCGGGCGCGATGGGGCAGCCGCGCAAACGGTGCTGTTCTATAGTTTTGCCGACGTAGCGACGTACAAGGACATGCTGAACGAGAACCGCCCGGCTAATCTCGATCTGCAACTGGCCAAGCTGGAACGCATGCAGCAATACGCCGATGCCCATACCTGCCGCCGTCAGATTCTGCTGTCCTACTTCTCGGAAGAGCTGCCCGACCCCTGCGGCAACTGCGACGTTTGCCGCGACCCGCGCATCACTATCGACGGTACCGTGCTGGCCCAGAAAGCCCTTTCGGCCATCATTCGCACCGGCGAGCGCGTCTCCATGAACCTGCTCATCGACATTCTGCGGGGGTCGCGAAGTCAGGCCGTCATGCAGGGCGGCTACGATCAGGTCAAGACCTACGGCGCGGGGCGCGATCTGCGCTTTGACGAGTGGCGGAGTTTTCTGCACCAGTTGATTAATATCGGCGTGATCGAGGTGGCGTATGACAATCACTACGCCCTGCGCCGGGGCATTCTGGCCGAGCAGGTCTTGTACGGCAGCCGGAAAATTGACCTCGTCCGGCCCGACGACGCGCCCAAGCCGGTGGTCGAGAAAACGCGCACTAAGACCGAAGCCACCCGCGATGAACTCTTTGAGCAACTACGGGTGCTGCGCAAACAACTCGCCGACGAGCAGAACGTACCGGCCTACGTGGTCTTTACCGACACGACCCTCGAAGACATGGCCCGGCAGCGGCCCACCACGCCCGACGCCCTGCGCAACGTGAGTGGCGTAGGCGAACGAAAGCTCCAGTTGTTTGGCAAACAGTTTCTGGAGACCATCACCAATTACGTACGTGGCAAGGCCGAAGGGGGCAGCAAACCCAAAGGGTCGACGCAGTTACTGACCCTCGATTTGTTCAACCGGGGCATGAGTCTGGATGAAATAGCCGCTGAACGACAGCTGACCCCGGCATCCATCGCCACTCATTTAGTTCAGCTGGCAAAAGGCGGGTATGACATCGATCTGGAAACGCTGCTGAACGAGTTGGTTACCCCCACCGAGCGGGCCGACATTGAGCGGGGTTTAGCCACCGTGGGTGTGCCCGACGGGCGGGTGAAAACCCTGTTCGATTATTTCGCAGGAAAGTACAATTATGCCCAATTAACGCTCGTGGCGGGGGTTTCGGACCGATAAAGTCCTACTTTTGGGGGTACCGTTGGATAATTCTTAGAGTAGTAGGTTGAAATATTGAGCATCTCTTTCTACCTTCGTATATAGTAAGAGCACAAACCCGCGTGGCATCACCGGGTTTTTGTGTCTTATAGCACGTCAACAAATACGATTATTTTGATCAAAGAAGTAGGTTTATCACTGCTCATGGCAGCCCTTAAAACGGGGCCGGACACGAGCCGGACAATGCAGGTCACGAGTGGCCTGAACAGTCCCGAACTCCTGGTCGTTGACTCGACTAAACGTGTTTTCCCCGTTTATTTTTGTGGTGAAGAGGTACCGATCGACAACCCACGGGTATCGAGCCGGTGGGTGCAGACCCTGCGCACCTACGGGGCCCACCCACAGGCTCTGTTCGACATGCGGCAGCGGGCTTCTACGTTCTTTCAGGTTATTGACCCCATTCTGCGTAAGTATAGAATCCCGCGCGATTTCCGGTTTATGCCCCTCGCCGAGAGCGAACTGGTTGGGCGGGCCGTATCGCCCAAAGGGGCGGCTGGCTACTGGCAGTTCATGCCCGGCACCGCCCGGAGTATGGGCCTGACGGTGACCAATGAGATTGATGAACGGTACGATCTCGAGAAATCGACGATTGCCGCCTGTCGTCACCTGCACCAGCTGTATGCCGAGCTCAAATCATGGACGCTGGTGGCGGCTGCCTATAATGGTGGTATCAACCACATACAGAATCAGATGGAGAAACAGGGGCATGCCAACTACTACCGGTTGCGGCTGCACCGCGAAACAAGCCACTACCTGTTTCGGATTCTGGCTTATAAAGAACTGCTCAGTAACCCGCGTCAGTACGCGTTGTTGCTGCGCGGCTCCACCATTGCCGAACTGACCCGCCCGCTGCCCAACTGGCACAAGCCGCTGGCCACACCCCGGAAAATTAAAGACGCGCCGACCATCGAACTGGTTGACGAAGGGTATACCGATCCTACGTGGGGACCGCGCCCTAACCGGGCCCTGACCCAGACACCATCCGACACGCAGCAGCTTATTGCCCGGGCCGCTGCTACGAAGACGGTGCCGGACAGCGGTGTAGAGCAGCAAAACAACCAGCTACCCATTCAAAAACTAATGATGGGACTGACCGTTCTTCGCTTCCGCCGGCCCCGTCTGCTCAAGTGGAAGAAGGGACAGGGTAGTCGTCCGCTTCACTTCTGGGACTGGATTTAAACCAGCTGACCTTTTTTTTCAGATGCCATCCCATTCGGGATGGCATTTTTCTTGTTACTATTATAAAGATTTAGCTAACAAATTATCTTTTATACGCTGTGTTACAATAGAGTAATTTTTTAGTCTCAATACATATTGACCAAAACTATACCTGCCGTTTCATGAATCTGTCTGCCTCGCTGCTGCTGGCAACCGGTCTGGTTGCGGCAAGCACCATCTCTTCCGTGCACCGCTGGACCGACGGCCTGTCTTCCCCGGCTTCTGTCACGGTCCAGTCTGATCTTTCGTTCGCACCAAATTTCGGTCCGGGTTTGCGGGGCAGTCTGCCGCCCGTTTATTTCTGCGGTGAGTCGGTACCCATTCACGAGGAAGCCGTAGCGCGTCGGCTGGTGTCAGCGCTGGTACGTAATACAGCCCAGAATAAGGCACTCTACCGAATGCGGCAACGGGCCACCCGCTTCTTTCCCATTATTGAACCCATCCTGATCCGGCACCGCATTCCACTGGATTTTAAGTACTTGCCTCTTGTAGAAAGTGCCCTGACGGGCATGGCAGTATCACCAAAAGGCGCAGTGGGCTATTGGCAGTTTATGCCTGCTACCGCCCGCGAACTGGGCCTGCGCATTGACGGTCGGGTAGATGATCGCACCAACCTCATCAAATCGACCAACGCGGCCTGCCGGTACCTGCGGTATCTGCACAACCGGCTGGGTTCCTGGACCTTAGCGGCTGCGGCTTACAACAACGGCATCGGCGCCTTGCTGAGCAACATCCGTCGGCAGCAGCAGCGTGACTATTATTACCTCCGGCTTAATGCCGAAACGGGCAAGTATCTGTATAGAATTCTGGCGTTCAAAGAGTTATTCTCCAACTATCAGGCGTACGAATCCATTATTCCTGATCAGATGATGGCTTACCTCAGCGAAGCCCAGGTACCGGCCGATGCCGCAACCGACGATGAGATGCTGCTGCCGGAAGTGGTGATAGAGCAGGCTACCAAAATTGCCGTGAGTGCAGCCCGCGCCGAGGTACCCACCAATAGCGCCACCGACGAGTTGCCCCTGCCCAATGCCGCCGATGTATTTCGGGGAGGTATCAAAGCCCGCCTGACCAACCTGACGGGTTTGGAAAAGGGACAGGTCTGGACGTTCCACCTAACCCGCAACGGCATGGCCGAAGCTACCGAAGTAGAAGAAAATGACATCCTGTATGCCGTAGTAGAAGACATTGATCCAAAAACCAACAAGGTTTATCTGCGGGCCGATAAGTTGTATTCTATGTCCGACAGGCAAACCTATCCCCTGGCTTTAGCCGCCGTAGATGCCTCAACGGGGCGCATCGGCATTAAAATACCGGATGTTGCGCAGGTGAAAGCGGGCTGGATCCTAACCTGGAAAGCCCTTTAACCGTTATCAAAACGAACGTCTGGTAGCCCCGGTGTTGGCGTGGGCGTCTGCTTTCGGCACCTGTTCACGGTATGAACTAAACCCCAACCGGGCTTCGTTGTCAATGAGTTATACCAGTACTCAACGCTTTTGATACTTAACCGTCAACGAATTACCCTTTTCTCACTGGCCCTTTCACTATCGGCATCCGTAGCGATCGGCCAGCAGAAAACCAGTCGTAAAACGCCCGTTCGCAACCGCGCACCGGTAGCCATGGCCAACGCACGTCTGGCTCCTTCGCGCCTTCATTTCAGTGGTGAAATCGTACCAACCGAGCAGGGCGAGGTGTCTGGCAAACTGGCAATGGCCCTGGCAGGCAGTTCGGGATACGCCCGGCATGTGGGTAGTCTGAAAGCGCGCTCGGCCCCGTTCTTTGCGGTGATCGAGCCGATTCTGCGAAAGCACAACATCCCCAACGACTTCAAGTACCTCCCGCTCATCGAAAGTGCCTGGCAGGCCAATGCCGTATCGAGTGCCGGGGCCGTAGGGTACTGGCAGTTTATGGATGAAACGGCGAAGGATATGGGTCTGAGCATAGCGCCGGGCAATGACGAGCGTACCGACCTGCGCAAATCGACCGAGGCTGCTGCCCGGTACATTGGCCAGTTATACCGGCAACTAGGCTCCTGGACCCTCACGGCCGCGGCTTACAATGGGGGCGTGGGTATGGTGCAGCGCAAAATATCGCGCGCGGGGCATCGTGATTATTATGCTATGCCCATGAATCCCGAGACGGGCTACTACCTGTACCGGATTCTGGCCATGAAAGAATTATTTACCAATCCGTCCTACGGTATTGGCTCGGTGGCCACGATGCTGGCTCAGACCGGCACTGCTTACGAAGCCGAACGCGACGAGGCCCGGCGCAACGGCTGGCTGCACGATACCGATGCTGAACCCGTGGGGGTACCGGTACAGTCTCTGCCCAAAACACCGGCGAGCCGCAGCGAAATCACGACGATGGACAGTGTACTGAATCAGCTGCTGCGCGAACGGGCGGCCAAACCCCGCGTTTTCCTGGGCGACGTTGCCGCCGAACTGGTCAGGGCCGGGCAGCTCAAACGCGGCCAAAGCTGGACGTTTAAGCTACTCGATGACATCTGGGTTGACCAGGAAAAGTTTACCGAAGGCAATTTGCTTTACGCTATTGTCGATGATGTAGATGCCAGCGGCAACCTGTTCCTGCGGGTTACCAAAGGCGTTTCTACCACTGCTGAGCGACCTGTACCGCTGAGTATGCTGGCCATTAACCCGGCTACAGGACTGGCGGGCATTCCAACGCCCAAAGCCACCAGACCGGGCCTGGTAGTGCAGTGGCGGATCAACTGAATCGCGGCACGCACACCCACTGATTATTAGAACAATACCCGGCTATTCCCGGCCCGAAGTAGCGGAGCTACGCGGGTACCAATCAGCTCGATAGCCTGCATCAGTTTGTTATGGGGCTGGGTAGCTACGTCCATCTGAAACATGACCCGCGTAATGCCCCCCAGCGCATCAGCGTGGCGCAGGATTTTTTCGGCTACTTCGTCGGGACTGCCCACCAGTAGTGCTCCCCGGGGGCCCGTCTGCGCGTCGAACGCGGCCCGCGTAACGGGCGAGCCACCCCGTTCCCTGGCCCGGTTGCTGAACGTCTGGGCGTAACCGGGGTAAAACGCTTCGATCGCTTCGTCGGTAGTATCGGCCACATAACCCAGCGAATGCAGCCCCACCGGTAGCTGTTCCGGCGCAAAGCCCGCCCGCCGACCAGCTTCGCGATACAAATCTACCAGGGGCCGGAACCGATGCGTATCGCCCCCAATGATGGCCACCATCAGCGGCAACCCCAACGTACCGGCCCGCACGAACGATGCCGGGGTGCCACCTACGCCGAGCCAGATGGGCAAAGGCTGCTGTACCGGACGCGGATAAATACCCTGCCCCGACAGGGCGGGCCGAAACCGCCCCGACCAGTGCAGATTTTCGGTATCGCGAACAGCCAGCAGCAGGTCAAGTTTTTCGGCGAACAGATCATCATAATCGTTGAGATCGAAGCCAAACAAGGGAAACGCTTCGATGGACGAGCCACGCCCCACTACCATTTCGGCCCGCCCGTTCGAGATCAAATCAAGCGTAGCAAACTGCTGAAACACGCGCACCGGGTCAGCAGCACTCAGCACTGTAACGGCACTGGTGAGCCGGATGGTTTTGGTGCGGGCAGCCGCAGCGGCCAGGATAACGGCCGTGGCCGAGTCGAGGTATTCAGCGCGGTGGTGTTCGCCAATGCCGAATACATCAAGCCCCACGCGGTCGGCCTGTTCAATACGCTCCAGAAGCTGGTGCATAGCCTGGGTTTGGGGCTGGCTGGTGTCGGCTCCGGTAAGTCGAAAATCGGCGGCAAAACTGTCTATGCCTATTTGCATGATGGCTTCGTTCGGGTAGTGAATGCTATTATAACGAACAAGCCGTTCTCCTGCTGATTAGTTTTCGTTTGGTCAGCTCACTCCTTTTCCAGTCCCCGTTTGTACGCGTCCAGCGCGCGCTGGCGGGCCATTTTGTGATCGACCATGGGTTGCGGGTAGTCCAGCGTATCGAACTCGGGAACCCACTGCCGGATGTACTCGCCTTTAGGGTCGAACTTTTCGGCTTGCAGCGTGGGATTAAAGACCCGGAAATACGGGGCCGCATCGGTACCGGAACCAGCCGCCCACTGCCAGCCACCATTGTTGGCAGAGAGGTCGTAATCGCGGAGTTTTTTACCAAAATACGCTTCTCCCCACCGCCAGTCAATGAGCAGATGTTTGCACAGGAAACTGGCCGTAATCATCCGGACGCGGTTGTGCATCCAGCCAATGGTGTTGAGTTGCCGCATCCCGGCATCCACGATGGGGTAACCCGTTTCGCCCCGGCACCATTTGTCAAACTCGGCTTCATTATTTCGCCACGGGATGTTGTCGTACTCGCGCCGGAACGAATGCTTCTCGACGTGCGGAAAATGGTCCAGCACCTGAAAGTAAAAGTCGCGCCAGCACAGTTCGTTCAGGAAGGTTTTATCCTTAGCCTCGCGGGCCTGCCGGGCCAGGTCACGGACGCTGATGGTGCCAAAGCGTAGATGCATACTCAACTCACTGGTACCATCCTGGGCGGGATAGTCGCGGGTTTTATTGTAGTGGTCCAGCAATTTATCGGATACGGTCCGGGGTGGAAACGGCCCCCCTACCGGTTCAAAACCCATGTCGGCCAGCGTGGGCACGCGCTCAGTGAAGGTATCGGGCTTGTGAAAATTAGCGAAGTAGTCCTCAGTCGGGTACGATCTTAAATAAAACTCATTGAGTTTGCCGTGCCAGTTTTTGCTGTAGGGCGTGAAGACGGTGTAAGGCGAGTTACTGCCGGTCAGGACTTCATCGCGTTCAAAAATCGTCTGGTCTTTAAAGGTATGGAAGCCAATGCCGCCCTCGGACAGAAAATTTCCGACTTCCCGATCCCGGTCTTTGGCATAGACCTCGTAATCGTGGTTGGTGAACACCTCGGCAATTTCGTACTGCCCGGTCAGGTCGCGCCAAACCTCCAGCGGGGTACCATAGCGCACAATAATGCCTGACCCCATCGGCCGCAGTTCGTTGCGCAGGCGGTTTACTTCCTGCACCAGAAACTCAACCCGCCGGTCGGCCCGGTCTTCGAGCTGATCGAGAATGTTTTTGTCGAAAATAAAGACGGGCAAAACGGGCTGACCACTTTTGAGGGCGTGGTACAGGGCGGCATTGTCGTGCAGACGCAAATCGCGCCGGAGCCAGCATAGGGAAAGAGACATGGAGTCGGGGTTCGGTGTACGGTTCAGATTACGCCAAAGGGCCGTGGACAGGGTCTATACTAACAACACGTTTGTTTGAAATGTTGGCCAGCAAAAGCGCCGGAAGCAGTCAGGTTTCCCCAACTGCTTCCGGCGCTTTTGCTGGCCAACTGTCTTCTGAGGGTGAATAACTCAGGGTTGAAACCGGAGACGAACGGTATACAACTCTTTGCTGTCGTCGATACGACCGGTCAGTTTACGGCCTGTTAATTGCCGCAACAGATCATTGTTAAGTTCTTCGTTCTGACTGAATACCTTCAGCTGCGCCAGTTCATTATCGGAATTTATCCTGAATTGAATGACTACAACGCCCGGCTGCCGGGTCTGTTTCAGGACGTCGGGGTATGCTATATGGCTGGCCAGCTGCTGTTCCATACTTACGGCGGGCACGTTCCGGGCACGTTCGCTGCGTCCTGTAATCGGCTTGGCGTAGGCATGCGCTGCCAGGAAGCCCGCCAGCACAAGAAGAAAAACGTTCTTTTTCATGACTTCACTGCGTTAGAATCTGAACCTTGCCCAACCACAGGACGCCTGTGAGCTTACGGGTAGAACGATGGTATAATAATACGCCAATATTACCTGAATGTTATCAAATCAGACAAAATTTACATTGGCTATTTCTGCAATTGGCCGTATTTATCATCAGCCATATCCAGTTCAGCGAACAAATGTGGTCAAACGTGCCAACTTACAGGCATTTATAGCGTGCAGAAGCGGTCGTTGGTTCGAAAAATGGGGGGCCGTATTACGCTACTGTTAAGCCGACGCCAGGGCGCTCTGTGGTTTTGATATTGGCGTGGAAGGCAGGCCGGACAATCCTGTAACTTGCACCGCTATCAACAAACTGCATGAACGTCCTGCTTACCTCGCTCCTTTATCTTCCCTTCCTGGTATCGGCCCAGCCGAACCCACCAACCGCCCGCATCGACCCGGCCCGCGTTACCATTGCCCGGGACACGTACGGCGTGCCGCACATCTTCGCCAAAACCGATGCCGAAGTGGCGTACGGGCTGGCCTGGGCACACGCCGAAGATAATTTCAAGACTATTCAGCAGCTCGTTCTGCCCGCCAAAGGACTGCTGGGGCGGCACCTCGGCAAGAAAGGCGCGGCTGCCGACTACGTAGTTGAGTTACTCCACGCGCCCGAACTGGTGGCCGAACGGGGCGAGACGGCCCTCTCCCCCGACTTCAGGGCCGTAGTGCTGGGCTATTTGCAGGGCATAAATGACTACGCGGCTGCCCACCCCGGCGAGGTGCTGGTGCGCGGTACGTTTCCGGTTACGTTCAGCGATTATCTAAAAGTGTCGGTGCTGTCCCTGTCGGTTATTTCGGGCGTGGAGCGGGCGTTGCAGGATATCTTTACGGGTAAGGTATCGACGCTGGATCTGGGCGAAAAAGGGTCGAACGCCTTTGCCATTCACCGCGACAAAACCACCGATGGACAAACCATGCTGGCCATCAACTCGCACCAGCCGCTGGAGGGACCAGTAGCGTGGTACGAGGCCCACCTGTGCAGCGAAGAAGGCTGGAACGCGCTGGGAAGTCTGTTTCCGGGGGGTACAACCATTTTCCACGGCGTGAATGAACACCTTGGTTGGGCGCACACGGTCAATTACCAGGACAAAATCGACATTTTTCAACTACAAACCGACGAGGCTCACCCTAATCAGTATCTGTTCGACGGGCAATGGATTGCGCTGGAAGAAAAGCGCGTTCGGCTGCGCATCAAAGGCATCCCGTTTGCTATTGGTAAAAAAGCGTACTGGAGTAAATACGGCGCAACGGTAAAGACCAAAGCAGGCTGGTTCTCACTCCGAACGGGGGCCAACCAGGATTTACGCGGGCTGGAACAGTGGTACCGCATGAACAAGGCGCGGTCGTTCAGTGAGTTTCGGCAGGCACTGGATATGACCGCCATCCCGGGGTTCAACATCATCTACGCCGATCCCGACACCATTTATTACGTCAGCAATGGGAAGATTCCGGTTCGAAACCCGGCCTATGACTGGAGCGGTACGCTGCCGGGCAATACCAGCCAAACGCTCTGGACCAAATTCCATCCCCTGAGCAGTTTTCCGCAGTACCTCAACCCGCCGAGCGGCTACGTGTTCAACATGAACAATACGCCGTTCAACGCCACCGGCCCCGCCGACAATCTCCGCCCGGAGCAGTTCGACAAAACGATGGGCTACGAACGCTGGAACACCAACCGGAGTCTGCGCTTTGCCGAACTCATTGGCCAGTATGATAAACTCAGCTACGCCGATTTTAAACGCATCAAATACGATCAGCAACTACCCCGCCAACTGGAGTTTCCGCAGGGGCCGGACATCAACGCGTTGTTCTCGCTCAACAAAAAAGACTACGCTGACATCGGCCCGCTCATCGACACGCTGACGGCCTGGAACCGGCAGGCCACCGTAGACAGTCGCGGGGCTACGGTGTTCGCGCTGTTTTACTACTACTGGCGCGACAAACTGGCCGGGCAGAACGTGGCCAATAAAGTGCTGACCGACGACGAATGCGCCGAAGGACTGCGCCACGCCCAAACGCACCTCAGGAAGTATTTCGGGCAGACCGACGTCAGGCTGGGCGAGTACCAGAAGCACGTTCGCGGCACGAAAGAACTGCCGCTATGGGGCATTCCCGATGTGTTGACGGCTATTACGTCGGCTCCCCACAAAAACGGGCGCATTCACAGTACCCACGGCGACTCCTATATCTCGCTGGTCCGGTTTCCCAAAGCGGGGCTGCCCATCCTGGAAACCATCAACTGCTTTGGCGCGAGTGCCCGGCCCGACAGCCCGCACTATACCGACCAGATGGACCTGTTTGTGGATATGAAAACCCGGCCCATGACGCTGGACAAAGCCGAGGTGCTGCGCACCGCCAAACGGACGTATCACCCCGGCGAATGAAGCCTCGTCCCTACTTTTTTTATTGACGACCGCAAGTTTTGATCCGCCACGGGACCTAACCCCAAAATACCCCTGACCGCGTGACCGAACCACCTGACGAAACGACCCGACTCGACCAGCTCCGGCAAGGGCACGAACCGGCGTTTCGGTGGCTGGTCGAGACGTATCAGCAGCGGGTGTTCCGAACGGCGCTGGCCATTGTTACCAATGCCGAAGAAGCCGAAGACGTAGCCCAGGAAGTGTTTGTGGAGGTGTTTCAGACGATAGGAAATTTCCGGGGCGACGCCAGTCTGGCTACGTGGCTCTACCGGCTGACGACCTCGCGGGCGTTGAAAAAAGAACGCGACCGCAAACGCCAGAAACGCTTTGGGTTTATGACCAGCCTGTTCGGCACCAGCCACGATGACAAACCCGATTATGACCCGCCCGACTTACAAACGCCTGGTACTCTGCTGGAAGCCGACGAGCAGAGCCGGCAAATCAGCCGGGCGGTGCAGCACCTGGCCGAGTCGCAGCGGGTGGCCTTTACGCTGCATTATCAGGAAGACTTATCCTATCAGGAAATAGCGGCTGTGTTGCAAACGTCCGTATCAGCGGTAGAGTCACTGCTGTTCCGGGCGCGGCAAACGCTCCGCAAAAAATTACCGAAACCATGACCGATTCAACAAATAATCCGAATGAGCCGGACCGGTGGGAAGCCGGGTTCCGGCAATGGGGGCAACGACCCCAGCCCGAACTGAATCCGTTTTTCTACGCGCGGCTCCGGGCCCGACTGGACCAGTCGGTCGAGTCGGCTATGTGGCTACCGTTCTGGCTCCGGCGGCCGGCTTATGCCTACGCGGCTTTTGCGCTGCTGGTGGTGCTGAACGCGGGCGTGGTGGCCGGACTGGCCAACAGGGCCGCCACAACCGATGAGTCAGGCAGCCTGGTCACCGCTTTTCAGGATGAATACACCATCGATTCTTTTGTAACAGCTTATGAATGACTCCCGCAGAATCCGTTTGTTAACGGGCATTATTATTGGGCTGGTCGTGCTCAACGTAGGCCTGCTAAGCTGGTTTTTTCTCCGGTCAGAGACGCAGCACCACCGGTCGGGCCGGGTGCGGAGCGATACTTTTCTGGCCGATACGCTGGGCTTTAACCCGGAGCAGCGGCAGCAGCTGGCGACCCTGCAGCAAACGTATTTTCGGGAAGTACGGCCCCGGCAGCGGCAGTTACGCCAGCTTCGCAAAACGTATTTCCGGCTCGTCGATTCATCGTTTACAACGGCGCAGCGTCAGGAAAAGGCGCTGGCCTTTCACCGGCAGTCGGCAGAAGTTGAGTTGCAGACGCTGGCCCATTTCGATAAAGTAGCCGCCCTGGCCACTCCCGCCCAGCGCCGGTTGCTGAACCAGCTCCTGAGCGATCTGCCCCGACGCTCGTTCCGCGCGCCCGGCGAACGCAATGGCCGGCGCAGTAGCGACAGAGCAGGCCGGGAACAATAATTTTTTTGGGTATGACCGCAAGTTTTGCTTTGCAGCGGGGCCTAAGTGTTTAAAAGGCGTTCAGCAGGACGCCCGTAATCAAACCAACCGAATACAACTATGAAAAAGACCATCATTGCGGCCGCCATTGTATCGCTGTTATACGTCTCTGACTCCATGGCGCAGAATCGTCGGGGCGGGCAACAGAACCGGATGTCTGCCGACAGCTCGCAAACCACCAGGCAGGGCCGGGGTAACCGTGAGCTGCTGGCCGAAAAAGATCTGCCCGCCAATGGCGTTTCAGCCATCAAAAGCCAGTATCCCGATGCGCAGATGAAGCGAATCGTGAAAAACAAAAAAGGCAACTTTAACGTGGTTGTCGCGCAGGCCGATAAGCCCCGCCGGATGCTGGAGGTAGACAACCAGGGCAGTATCGTTAACGACCGCGAAATGCCGGCCCGTGATGGAAAGGGCGGCAACGGCCGAAAAAATAAACAGTAATCCAGCCGTCAAATCAGGACGGAGTATATACCGATGGCCTTCTGGTCATCGGTATATACTCTTTTACACACCCAGCCCTATGCCCATTTCTTTCCTATCAAGTTTTCTGCGTACCGGTCTCACCTTCGTTTTTGTGCTGACGGCGTCTGCCATTTTTGGGCAGTCGCTGCGGGGCAGCGTCGTTGACAGTAAAAATGAGCCGCTCATCGGCGTAACCATCCGGCTCACCAGCCTCCCCGACAGCAGCGTTCAGCGGGGGGTGGTGACGGATACCGACGGGCGGTTCCGGTTCGATGATCTGGCAGAAGGCTCCTACCGGGTTCGGGCCTCTTTTGTGGGATTTTCGTCGATTGATCGAACTACGCGGGTCGATACCGGGCGGATGCGCCCCCTGCGGATTGTCTTGCCCGAAACGTCCCGGCAGTTGAACGAGGTGGTCGTAAAAGGCAAAATTGTGACCGCTGAGCAGAAAGGTGATACGCTCCAGTTTAACGCTGATGCGTTTAAAGTCAACCGCGATGCGCAGGCCGAAGATCTGCTCAAAAAAATGCCCGGTGTGGATATGAGCAGCGGCACGGTGAAAGTGCAGGGCGAAGCCGTGCAGGAAGTACTCGTGGATGGTAAACCGTTCTTTGGCGACGACCCGACCATTGCGCTCAGGAATCTACCCGCCGAGGTAATCGCCAAAATCGAAATCTTCGACCGGCAAAGTGATCAGTCGCAGTTTACGGGTGTCAATGATGGCAATACCACCAAAACCATCAACATCATAACCCGGGCCGACAAACGCAACGGGCAGTTTGGCAAGGTCTATGCCGGGGTTGGTACCGATGCTACCTACAACGCCGGGGGCAGCGTAAATTTCTTCGACGGCGACCGGCGTATTTCGGTTATCGGGCAGAGTAACAACATTAACCAGCAAAACTTTTCGAGTCAGGATTTGCTGGGTGTTCAGGGCAGCAGCGGGGGTGGCGGCCAGGGCGGGCGCGGAGGCCGCAGGGGTGGTGCGCGCGGAGGCCGCGGGGGCGGTGGTGGGGGCGATGCCGGGCCGACCGACAATTTCCTGGTGGGCCAGCAGAACGGCATCAGCACAACCAACTCGTTCGGTGTTAACTACTCCGACAAATGGGGCGAAAAACTAACCGTGCGCGGCTCCTACTTCATGAACCAGAGTAGCAACCGCAACCAGCAGTCACTGCTGCGAACGTACTACCAGAATTCGGGCGATTCGACGCAGACCTACCGCGAGCAATCATCCGATAACAGCAGTAATATGAATCACCGGATTAATTTCCGGATCGATTACGCCTTCGACAAGCGGAACTCGCTGCTGATTACGCCCCGCCTGAGTTTCCAGACCAATACGGCTACCTCGCTCACGAACAGTGATACCCGACTTGGCGATGCGTTGCTGAACCAGTCAGACAACACATACTCGTCCCGAAATCAGGGCTACACGTTCAATAATAACCTGCTGTTCCGGCACCGGTTCGAAGCGCGGGGACGTACTTTTTCGCTGAATATTGGTACGGCTCTCAACGACAAAACCGGCCTGAGTACACTGGTGTCGGAAAACGATTTCTTTGGGGCAACCCCCACGCAGCAACGCATTGACCAGCGCACCAATACAACAGCGAGCGGCTACCAGCTTTCGGCAGGACTGAATTATACCGAACCGCTGGGTAAAGGCATCATGCAACTCTCGTACAATGCAGGCCTGAACCACAGCAATTCTGATCGCTATACGTACCGGCTCAACCCCGCTTCGGATAATTACGATCTGATCGACTCGCTGCTGAGCAACCGGTTTGACAATGACTACCTCACGCAGCGGGCCGGGCTGAGCTACAGCGTTCGATCCGAAAAAGTAAGACTGTCCGCATCAGCCAATCTACAACGCGCTGATTTGCAGAGCGACCAGCTTTTTCCACGCGTGGGTTCGGTAAACCGGGTTTTTACCAACGTGCTGCCCACGGTCTTCACCGACTACCGTATTACGGAAGATAAACGGCTGCGCTTTACGTACCGAACCAGTACCGACGCGCCCAACATCAACCAGTTGCAGAACGTCTTGAATAACACCAACCCACTCCAGCAAACAATCGGCAATCCCGACCTGAAGCAAAGCTACACCCACGCGCTGAGCCTGCGGTTTCACCAGAACATCCGTCGAGAAAGCCAATAGTCTGGTGGGGTTGCTGGCCATTAACATGGTACAGAATCCAATCGGCTCATCGCTGTTCATTGCCGAGCGGGCGGGGTTTGTGCCGGGCATAGTATCTTCAACGGGTACGCCCATCTTTCTGCAACAGGGTACGCAGCTCACCCGGCCCGTAAATACCGCCAACGCCACTGAGCAGCCGGGGCTTTTTCTCGTTCGGCACGCCCCTTACGTTTATAAAGACCAACCTGAACCTGAACACCTCCGCCACGTATAACCAGACGCCAAGCCTGATAAACGGGCAGATGAACCAGGCCAACTCGTATAACCTGAGTCAGGGCGTCGTACTGAGCAGCAACATCAGTGAGAAATTCGATTTCACGCTCTCGTACAATTACGGCTACAACAAAGTAGTGAACCGTTTCGACGGAACGAGCCTGCAACCGCAACTCAATACCTCGTTTATTAACCAGACGGTGGGGGGCAGCGTGGTCTGGAACGTCTGGAAAGGAATGGTTATCCGGTCGGATGCGACTATTCAGCGGTACGCGGGTTTATCGAGCGGGTTCAACCAGCAATTCGCCCTGTGGAACGCGAGCGTGGCGCAACGCTTCCTGAAGAAAGACAACGGCGAACTACGCCTGTCGGTATTCGACTTGCTGAACCAGAACACGAGCGTGAGCCGGTCTTTTTCCGAAACGTATCTGGAAGATAACCGCTCGCTGGTGCTGCGTCAGTACTTTATGTTCACGTTTACGTACACACTGCGGCAATTCCGGGGGTGATATTCCCAACGCCGAAGAACGCAGGCATGAGCCACGCTAAGGAAAAAAGCAATTGTCAACGTCGGCTTTGATGCGTGATCCGGTAGTTGACTCATTGATCCGTAATCTGTTTTTCAAGCCGTTGCTTGACAGCACCACTTTCTGTTTCCGGCGGCTTAGAACTGAAAGTAAATGAACTGGTTGGATGAGAAGACGCCGAAGAAGTACGTGGCCAGCGTAATCAGAATGAACAGGGTGTAAAAGCGGGCGGTGTTGTGGGTAGGAATGTAGAGATAGAAATACTCTTTCACCATCAGAAACGCAATCAGACCCACGCTAAACCACATCTCCACCGCATTCAGCGGACTATTGAGCGGACTGCTGAACGACAGAGTACTGATGCGCTTCAGAATCAGAAAGGCGTCGCCAACGTTGCGGGCGCGGAAAAACACCCACGTCAGCATAATCAGCCCGAACGTAAATACCACATTGCCCACTACGCGGAGGGGCGAGGCCGCATCGGTTTTAACTCCCACCGGCCCGTAGCCAACGTGCATCAGCAGCCGGTCGCGCCAGATGGCCAGCATCTGATACAGGCCATTCAGCCCGCCCCAGATTACGTAGGTCCAGTTGGGGCCGTGCCAGAGCCCACTGGCCAGAAACACGATCATCAGGTTGGCGTACTGCCGCGCCCGGCCTTTGCGGTTGCCCCCCAGCGGAATGTACAGGTAATCGCGAAACCAGGTTGAGAGCGAAATGTGCCAGCGTCGCCAGAACTCCGATACCGACTGCGCAATGTAGGGCGTTCGGAAGTTCTCCATCAGATTGAAGCCCATGACCCGCGCGGCCCCGATGGCAATGTCGGAGTAGCCCGAAAAATCGCAGTAAATCTGGAAGGTGAAGAAAAACGTGGCCACCAGCAGCGTAAGCCCGTTGTGCTCGCCGGGGTTGTTGAACGTATGATCGACCAGGATTGTGAGCCGGTCGGCAATGACCACTTTTTTGAACAGGCCAAACGCCATCTGCATCAGCCCCGCTTTTACGTTCTCGGCGTCGTATTTAAACTGGGAATGGAACTGCCACAAAACGTTTTGCGGGCGCTCAATGGGGCCGGCAACGAGCTGCGGGTAGAACATGACGTAGAGCGAGTAAATACCGAAATGCCGCTCGGCTTTCTGGTTGCCCCGGTACACCTCGATGGTGTAGCTCATGGCCTGAAACGTGTGGAACGACAGACCAACGGGCAAAATACTCTTGTTGTCCTTGAACGAATCGACGCCTGATTCACCAAACAAATGCAGCACTTTGACGAAAACCCGGTTGCCGAGGTTCATAACCCGGTCGGCGGTGTCGGGCATGTTGATGTGGTCGAAGAGCCAGGTCAGGTTTTCGGTGAAGAAGCCGAGGTACTTGAAAAAGGCCAGAATGCCGAGGTTGGAAATAAGCGAGATAATCAGCAGCCACCGCCGGGCAGGGCCGGTCGTGTTCTCGATCCAGATACCGGCCATGTAGTCGATCACGATGGTTAGAAACAGAATAACGATGTATTCCGGCTTCAACACCATGTAAAAATAGCAGCTGGCCAGCAGCAGCAGCAGCCACCGTCCGCGCCACTTCAGCCCGAAGTAGCTCAGTGTAATGACGATGAAAAACAGCAGGAACTGGAGGGAATTAAAGAGCATCTTTTCGGTTCTCGGGGACTTGAATTCTCGTCATTGGTTAGCAGTCATTGTCATTGACCGTCATTGGTTGATTGTCAGTCAAAAGCTATGCCTGACGAAGAAAGACAGTGACTGATCAGCGGGCTAATACACCTCTTCTACCCGCTCCACAAAGTCCTGAAACTGGCGGGCGGGAATGAACTGAGGCTGGGTACGGTACGATAGCACGGTGAACACCAGCAGCAGCGAAATTAGAAACGCCTGTAAAATCACGATCAGGAACGACGAAATCAGGTAGCTCGTCCAGCCGGGTACGGACGTGTTGGTAAAAAATTTGAGAAAGAGCAGTACGCCAATGCCAATGCCGGCAGCCGCCGACATCAATATGCAGAACAGCACCAGCCGAACAGCCGTAGTGTCCATCAGTACAGAAACGGCACTCAGCCCGTGAAGAATCAGCGATACGAAATTCATCTTCGACTCGCCCGCCAGCCGCCTGCCCCGTTCGAGCGGAATGGCCGTGTAAAGCAGCCGCGACCGGATAACGCCCCCGGGGTAGTTATTCCAGATGTCGGAGACATGGGCCAGTTTGCGGAGCTTGTTGGCGGGAATCAGACTGAAATTGCCGAACGTAATCACCTTGCCCGTCAGTAGCCGGAATGCAGCTTTGTAAATGTTGTAAAACAACCGGAACACCAGACCCTCGTGGCGTTTGGTGCGGTGGGCAAACACGATCCGGCCGGGGCTGTCAACGCTTTTCTGCAACAGCAGGGGCAGGTCTTCGGGCCGGTCTTCGCCGTCGGAATCCATCACCACCGTCTGGTATTGAATGGGCAGTGAAGCCAGGTAAGACAACCCCAGCGCAATGGCTTTCTGGTGACCAACGTTCCGGTAAAGCCGCAGGATGGACAACGACTGACCCGTATGAGGCAGCGGGGTTTCGTAATCGACCGATGAGCAGTCGTCCACGATCAGGAACGCCAGCCGGTCAACCAGTGCGGGGTCAACCACGGCCCGGAAACGATCCAGCAGCAGACTCAGCGCGGCCCAGTCGTTAAACAGCGGAATAACGATCTGAATGAGGTTGGGCGGGGCGGGGGCGGGAGACGTCAACAAAGGAGGAGTGGTATACACGGCAAAATTAAGGCAAACCAGTTCTAAATCGTAATGGGCTCGCAGCCGAACCGGATCAGCCGCGCGGGTGTCGAGGGCGTCAGCACCCCCACCCGGTAGCGGCCCGGCTGCAGGATTGGAATGATAATTTCGGCATCGATGGCCGTAATGCGCCGGTTAAGCCAGAAGTTACCCAGCGCATACGGGGTTTCGGACGGAAACAAAAACGTCTGCCGGGCCGAACTGACCAGCACGGCCGCCGGACCGATACCATCGGGGAAAGCGTTGGGCTTGGTGGCCGTCAAATAGCTGTATCCGCCACCCGTAATGGGCATAGTCAGGCACGAATCGGCCGTGGCCACGGCCTGCGAAGACACCCCCGTCGGCGACCAGATCAGGGGTTCAACAGCCGAGAGATAACTGGTGGGATAGTGATAGATCCCCCGCCGGACCGACTCCTGCATAACCCGCCGGGCCATGTCGGCAAAGGGCGTTCCCCAGCTTGGACCCAGACCGATGCCCGTATGTTTCTGGTTCATGGCGTTGGTCAGCAGCAACTGCTTCCGGTACGCCATGCGCGGCCAGTAAACGCCGTAGGCAAAGACCCAGACCCCTACGCCCACGACCAGACCGGCCCGCAGCAGCCGTTGCCGGGCCCCGCGGTGCGGAAACTCACTCAGCAGGTTCAGGTACAGCAGGGCGGCCAGCGTGGCCGGGTAAATCATGTAGTTGGTGACGACCATAACGTCATACCCATAGCGCAGCCGCAGTACCGCAATGATGCCCGCGTTGGCAAACAGGAACGCGTAGCCACCCATGAAAAACAGCCGCCGTTGCCGCAGTCCGGTGTCGGCCTGTTGCCAGCGGCTGGTCAGTAAGGGCTGAACGGTTCGGTAAACAAGTGCCGCCACCAGCAGGGTCAGCACTACACCGGCCAGCGTGGGCAGGATGTACCGCGCATAGCCCGATGCCGTTGGCGTGAGGTCGAACATACCACCGGTAAAGGTGAAAAACGCACTCACCGTAGCAATGGGATGCTCCAGAAAATAGCCCAGGCCTTCGCCGGTGCGGGTGCCACTCTGAAAATCGTGAAAATAGACCCAGAGCGTCAGGCCACAGCCCGCTGCCCAGATACCCAGCCCGCGCCACTGCCGGTTCAGGGCCAGCATGAGGCCTCCCCCCAGCCAGCCCATCAGCCCGTTACTCATGGAGAGCGTAGCCAGCATTTGCAGCGCAGCGGCTCCCGCCACCCGGCTGTACGCCCCGTCAGCCTGACCGGTACGGCTGAGCAGATACAGCGCAAACAGCGTCAGACAGATAACCACCGGATGTTGCAGCCCCGTTACGGACCAGAGTGTAGTGAGGTGATATTCCGGCTGAAAAAACAGGAACGCCACCGGCACCAATGCCAGCAGCGGCAGCCGCATGGACCAGAACACCCGAAGAAACAACCCGAACGTAGCCAGCGAGAACAAAAGAGCGATCAGGATCAGCCCGCGAAAATTGACCTCACCCGTCAGGTGGTACATGGCCAGCGTAATCAGTTTGGCCGATACAATCCGGTGTTCATTGTTGGGCACCAGGATGTTGTGCATTTTCCCGGCCAGCGTTGGCGCGTCCAGATAAGCCAGCGTAAAGCCGAGGAACGCATCGATATCGTCGAGCCAGGGTACGTTGACGGCATATACCAGAACAAACAGCACGAAGCAGACCACTGGCAGGGCCAGCAACAGAGGAGCCAGCCCTGGAAATCGCGTTGTTGGTGAGCGTTGCGTAGGGAACGAGGCTGTCATAACGACCGGTACGTTTGTTGGATACGGTATAGTTCGTACCAGAGTTTAAAGTAATACGACGGGCGAATCCGCGACCCGTCTACCTCCGTCCACTGACGCAGCGGGCGTTCGGCCACGCGGGTCAGCACCGGCCCCCGCCCGTATTGCCGGATGAGCCGCGCCAGTAACTCGACGTCGAACAGCCACGGACTGATGAACGGCTCCTGAAATAGTGTGACCACGGCCCGGTGCCGGAACAGCTTGGCCCCGCACTGGGTATCATAGACGGGCAGGTTGAGGATATTGCTGATGAAGGTAGCCACAATACGCCCGGCGTAGTGCCGGAAGGTATTGCGCCGGATGTCGGTGCTGAGGTATTTGATGCGGGAGCCCATCACCAGATCGAGCGCGGGCGTCTGATCCAGCACTGCTGACAAGTCGTCGATAGCATTGAGTGGCGTGGCCAGGTCAGCGTCGAAATAGCCGAGGTAGTCAACGATCGGGGTAGCCTCGGCGCAGTGCAGCATTCCGGCCCGCACAGCACCGGCTTTCCCGGCGTTCTGCGGGAGATTCAGCACGGTAATCTGGCCGGGGCAACGCGCCTGAAGCTGAGTCAGCACGGCCTGCGTCTGATCCGTACTGCCATCGTTGACAAAGCAGAACGACACCCCGGCGCGTGTGGACAGGTACTCCACAAACGCATCGGCGGGCAGCCGCCCGGCCTCGTTGTAACAGGGAATAATGACGCAGACAGATGACATAGGTTAAGGCACAGGGGTGAGTGAAACCGGTGTGGTATCGAGAATAATGGCTTTGTGGCCGTAGTATCCCGACTGGCAGCGATTCCACCAGTGATGTGTGTCGGGCTTGATGTCTTCGAGAAACAGACTGGGGGGATATACGCTGATGGGCTGGAGCCGGAGCGTATCGGCAGGTTGCAGTAGCTGGTCGTGGCGGAGTGTCATCTCCCGGTCGTACGTAGCTGCGTGTCCGCTGAAGAGGTCGTAATAAACTTGGTGCAGCACCGGACTCAGAAACGCCGTAACCATCAGCCAGACTACCGCCAGACCCGTTGTCCATATTGGCGCACTACCGATAGGCTGGTCATGGCTACGCCGGTACCACCAGCCAGCCGCTGTTGTCAGCGTGTAAAACCAGCCGAATACGAATACCACCCAGGCCAGGTTCATAACCCGCACCGGAGCCAGCCCCAGCCCATACACCGACGGAAAGACCAGCAGTAACAGAGTTAGCAGGACACCCGCGCCCATCAGCAGGGGTGGAAACCGAAACAGGCCCGCCAGCCGACTGCCCGGACGGGTCAGCGCAACAGCAAAGGGTAACCACAACACCGACAGCGGCAGAAGCGGACTGCGCCAGAGCCAGCTGAAACCGGCCAGCCCCAGCGTTTGCAACGTCGTTTTGAGCGAGAGCACTACGTTGCCTTCGTCGGTGTTGGCACCCAGCCGGATGGCGTTGCCCGGGGCGCGAAACACCAGCCAGGCCGATACCAGCCCCACGACCAGCAGCCCCGCCAGAAAGCCGTCGAACCGACGCCGGAACAAAAGCTGGCCTCCAAAAGCCGCACCCAGCACAATGAGCAGTAGCACCAGATTGGTTTCGCTGGATCCTACAATGGCAAAGACCAGCACCCCGGCCCATACGCTCGTGAGGGTCCGAAACCCGCCCGGCGGCAGCTGGTACCAGCGCAGCAGTACCGCCAGCAGATAGATGGTCAGGAGGGTGGGGACGGTATAAGACGCTACGGCCGCCGTCCAGAAAAACGTTTCGGCTACGCCCTGCATGCCCACAATGAGCGTAAAAAACAGCAGCCCCGTTAGGGTCAGCCGCGCCCGCACCGACCGGTCAGGGAACAGCGTATCGATCAGGGCGAAACAGGCGGCTACCAGAGCGGTAACGGTGAGCGTGGGGATAAGCCGAAACCCGTTGTACCAGTCCCAGACCAGCGGATTGGCATGAACAAGCATGTTGGAAAAGTACCGGCCCGTCCAGCCGTTGTAGTAATAGACCTGCGCCTGCCAGAAGCCGTAGCGTACCGACGTATCGGCAAAGCAATAATCGTCGGCGGCCGACGGGTGATTATGAGTCGATAGCCAAAGCAACGGCCCGTACGCCAGCAAAAAGAGCAGTAAGGCAACGGCGGTGATGACTCGACTCAGTGATACTTGTTTCATGCGAAAACTGAAAGCCAGATTATTCCAGTTTAGGGCGGGATAACCAGCGGGTAATGAGGTCGTTGAACGGGTAGGCCAGCACAGCCGCCAGAATGACGAGCGTACCGGCGTAAAAGCCCGGCGTCATCCGTTCTGACGAACCAAAAATCAACACGGCCAGCACAATACCGTAAACTGGCTCCAAATTTACGGTCAGGATGGCTAAATACGGCGAAAACTTACGCAGCAGCCGAATTCCAACCGAATAGGCATAGACCGTACAGACCAGCGATAGCACCAGCAACCAGCCCCACTGCGCCAGCCGCGTTGGATACAGCGTCTCGGGTAAGGGGTTCTCCAGCAGCACGTAGCCCAATACCAGCCCCGCCGAGCCGATAAAGGCGCCAATCATCTCATAGTAAGAAATAACCAGGGCGTTGTACTTCGGGGCGAACCGGCTGTTGATGATCGTAAACAGCGACGACAGCAGGGCCGACAGCACCGCCAGCGTCAGACCGAGTCCCTTGTCGAACTCGAACCGGAAAATCAGGTACAGCCCGCCCAGCACCACCAGCCCCAGAAATACCTCGAACGCCCGCACCCGCCGGCGCAGCAGCACCGGCTCCAGCACACTCGCCCACAGCGAACTCGTGGCCATACCCGCCAGACAAACCGATACGTTGGAGACGCGGGCCGCCAGAAAAAACAGCGTCCAGTGCAGGGCAATAATGATTCCTACGCCCAGCAGTCTGCGCCGGTCGCCGGGGTTGACGCGTATGGACTGCCGCTGAACATACAGCAGCGTACCCATGCCGCCCACCGCCAGCGCCGTTCTGAACAGCACCAGCGCCGACGAGTCCATGGGTTCCAGCAGCTTACCCAAAATGGCCGTAAAACCCCAGATGAGGACAATAAAATGCAGTTGAAAGTAATCGGAAAAAGAAGGCTTCATGTTGAATGGTGAATGAGTGAATGAGCGAGTGAGTGAATAGATGCTGACGCGGGTAAGCTGACGCCGGAGGTTATTCACTCATTCGCTCATTCACTCATTCGCAATTATCTGGGTATTGTATTGTACAACAGGACGCCGATGGAGGCAAAAATAATATTGGGAAGCCAGACCGCTAACACAGGGTCCAGATTGCCCGACTCGGCAATGCCTTTAGCCAGCACGAAAAACAGGAGGTAGGTAAAGGCCAGGAGAAAGCCCAGGGCCACCTGCCACCCCACCCCCCGCCGGCTCTTGCGGGCCGACATAATGACGCCGATTACGGTCAGAATCAGGATGGCAAAGGGCCGGGTATCGCGGCTGTATTTTTCGAGCAGGTACGTTTCTACCCCGTCGGCTCCCCGGCTTTGGAGCAGGGCAATGTGCTGATTGAGTTCGGGCAGGGTCAGGGTTTCGTAGAGGTTAAAATCCGAGCTGAAATCGTCGGGTTTGAGGTTCAGCGTCGTGTCGATGAGCGTACCCGAAGTAAGCGTCTCGGTCAAACCGTTTATGGTACGGATACTATAGTCGTGAATGCCCCACTTCTTCTTTTTGGCGTCCCACTCAATGCGATCGGCGGAGAGTTTCTGCTTTAGTTGATTGCCCTCGATTTTCTCCAGCGTGAACTTGTAGCCCGTGTTGCTTACGTTGTTGTAGCTTTCTAAATACGCGACAACGTTGGGCGCAATGGTGATGTGTACGTTGCGGCCCGTGTAGGTATAGGCGTCGTTGATATAGGCCACCTCAAAGGCAATGCGGGTTTTGTTGGCGCGGGGAATAATGTAGTTGACCATAAAATAGGTCAGCACGGCCAGCACGGCAGCCCCCAGTAAATAAGGGTACAGGAGCCGGATAAAGCTGATGCCGCTGCTGAGCATGGCAATGATTTCGGTGCGGGCCGCCAGTCGCGAGGTTAGAAACACGGTGGCAATGAACACCATCAGCGGGCTGATGTAGTTGGCCCAGTATGGAATGAAGTTCAGGTAATAATCTACCAGAATCTTTTCGCCGGGCGCGTTGTGGCTGCGAAAATTGTCGATTTTCTCGGTATAGTCAATCATGACCACGATCAGCACGATGACCATAACCACGAAAACATACGTCTGCAAAAAGCGCTTTAAAATGTACCAGTCGAGTAATTTCATTATTTGGTTTAACTAACCAGCAGATTTTTTGCTACGTCCTGACTGGCAAACACCGTACTGCCCGTTTCGGTCTGTACCAGCAGCGATTTGTCGAAGTCGTTGATGGTTTGCACCGTTATGACGCAGCCCAGCGTGAGGCCGGAGCGGTCGAGGTGCTGTAAAAATTCGGTCGAGTGTTCCAGCACGGCCATCAGCCGGACGTCCTCGCCCACGCCCACTTCGGTCAGTTTTCGGTAACCGGTTGCGGGCATATCACCCGCCGGCGTTGGGATAGGATCACCGTGGGGATCAAACTGCGGGTAATCAAGGTAGCCGTCTAGCCGAACCACCAGCTCGTCGGACCGGATGTGTTCGAGCTGCTCGGCAATGTCATGCACGGCGTCCCAGCCAAACCCCAGCTTCTCAACCAGAAAAACCTCCCAGAGCCGGTGCCGCCGAATGACCTGCAGCGCCAGCCGTTCGCCTTCTTCAGTAAGCCGGACCCCCTGGTATTTCTTATAGTGAATCAGTTCCTTGTCAGATAATTTACGCAGCATATCCGTAACCGAGGCCGCTTTGGTAGCCGTCAGTTCGGCCAGGGCGTTGGTACTCACGTCGCCCTCGTGACGGAGCGATAGTGAATAGATTGCCTTAAGGTAATTTTCTTCGGTGAATGACTGCATACGGGTGGGTCTTGAGTAAGAACGCCTGAACGGGGTTAAACCGTTTGCGGGCAAAGGTAGTTTCTATGTTAAACTTTCTGAAAATTTAGATATGCCTAAAAAGGTGTTTCAGGATGACTATATTTGCGAGATCAGGGGCTTTCGGGCCGTAGTAGTGTCCGGCGGCTCCGTTTTTTACACCTGATGAATACAGAGACGAATAAGGCCCCCGTTGAGGGCTGGCGGCAGAAGAGTCTAAATCGGTCGCTGGCCGAAGTGTACAGTACCGTTCGGGTGCCGCGAAACGCCGGTTTTTTCAGAACCATGAGGGCCTATATCGGGCCGGGGCTAATGGTAGCCGTAGGGTATATGGACCCCGGCAACTGGGCCACCGACCTGGCGGGCGGGGCGCAGTTTGGCTACCGGCTGCTGTCGGTCATTCTGATCTCCAACCTGTTCGCCATGTTACTGCAGCACCTCGCGCTCAAACTGGGCGTAGCCAGCGGGCGCGATCTGGCGCAGGCCTGCCGCGATCACTACAGCCGTCCGGTCTCGTTTGTGCTCTGGGTGCTGGCTGAGATTGCCATTGCCGCCTGCGACCTGGCCGAGGTAATTGGTTCGGCCATTGCGCTGAATCTGTTGTTTGGATTGCCGCTCACGGTCGGTATTCTCATCACCGTTGCCGACGTGCTTTTGCTGCTGCTGTTGCAGAATAAAGGGTTTCAGTGGATTGAACGCATTGTGGCCAGCCTGATTTTCCTGATTACCGCTTGCTTTGGCTATGAACTTATTGTTTCTCAGCCAGTAGTTGCCGATGTGCTGGGCGGACTGATTCCCCGCGCTGAGGTAGTGACTAATCCGGCTATGCTCTACATCGGAATCGGGATTTTGGGGGCCACCGTAATGCCCCATAACCTTTACCTGCACTCCAGCATCATTCAGACCCGCGACTTTGACCGCGACGACGCCGGTCGTAAATCAGCCATTAAATTTGCGACCATCGACTCGACCGTTTCGCTATTCCTGGCGTTTTTCATTAATGCGGCCATCCTGATTCTGTCGGCGGCCGCGTTCCATACGACTGGTAATCAGCAGGTGGCCGACATTACCGACGCCTACAAACTGCTCGACCCGGTTCTGGGCACCAAAGTGGCGGGTATTGTTTTTGCCGTAGCCCTGCTGGCGTCGGGTCAGAACTCGACCCTGACGGGTACCCTGGCCGGGCAGATTGTCATGGAGGGCTTTCTGAACATCCGGCTGAAACCCTGGCTCCGGCGGCTTATTACCCGGCTTATTGCCATTGTACCAGCCATGATCGTGGCGATTCTGTATGGGGAGGAAGGGACCAACGAACTCTTGATCTTTAGTCAGGTCATTCTGTCGCTACAACTCAGTTTCGCCGTCGTACCGCTGGTTATCTTCACCAACGACCGTCAAAAAATGGGCCGCTTTGCCAACTCCGCCTGGGTGCGTATCACGGCGTGGGTCGTGGCAGTCATCATCATCGCACTCAACGCGTACCTGCTCTGGGATACGCTGACATGAGTAAAAAACCGGCCAGCCCAGAAACCAAAGGTCTGTGCTGGCCGGTATAGGGTGGTGAGGATAGAAGCAGGCGCAGTCAACGAGAAGGGCATTTGTCGTGCCTTACCCGTGAACTGCAAAGCAAAACTACCTTAGTTGGGTGTGCAGAGTGTTTTTTCGGGTTTCCTTTCGTTTGCCCTTGCCTTTCCTTTTCTTTTCCCTTTTTTTAGTAGGCTGAATATCTGATAATCTGTTCCACACCAACCAATGGATGCGTTACGAGAAGGGATTAAAAAGAAGTACCTGACCTACCATTCGATTAATAGGGACCGCTTCCCTGCATTCACATACAATACCAACCGCGCCAACTACGAACCCCTCGTGAAATCGTTTGAAGAGGAGTTCTTCGTAGTCAGAGGCATGGCCCGGGGCAGTACAACCCTCCACATCCCCAGCACAAAAACGTTTGCATCTATTTTTTGCGACGATACCTACGTGCCGGGCCGAAAAATTCTTGACACCTGCCAGTCATACGCTAACGGGCAGGTACGGGGAGTTATTAACGAAGAGCCAAAAATTCAGGCGGTAAAACAGTCCGTAACCGGCACGATTGGAAACGCTAAGAGCCGCCTGCTTTTTCTGGTGATACTCTTGCTTCTGGCAGGGTTTGTCAGTTATAGGATAGTCAATCAACTGCATTCCGCACCATCCTTGGTTGTCGACTATCCAACGCAACGGGCTGTTGTTCCGCGTCGGTTTTTTGCCAGTGGGCACGCCGTGAACGCCCACGAGGTATGGGTAGTAGCGCATGTTGACAAAACGCTTGATTATTATGTTCAGCGTGAGGTGATAACGAGTCCCGGTGGCTCCTGGAAAGGACTGATCCATGCCGGACGGGTGGGCGATATAGACATTGGCCTGCGGGTGCAACTACGGGTATTCGTTGATCCCGCCGAACCGCTGGAACCAGGGGAGATAGTCTACGCGTGGCCTAAAGCAGAGTTTTCGTCAGAGACCATCGAGGTAATCAGAGGGCCAAAGGATAGATAACCATATGCTTGCTATTCAACTATCAGGGTAGAAAAAGGGCTGTCTCGTTCGAGACAGCCCTTTTTCTACCCTGATAACTCCGGTTTAGTACATCGTTGTGCTGGCGGGCTGGCGGGTTGCTACGCCTTCCTGTACGAATGCCACTAAATCCTGGTTGAGCCGGTCCTTACTCAGATAGAACACCCCGTGAGCATTACCCTCATATACGATATAGTGTGCGTGCGGAATGGCTTTGGCCGTCCGCTCGCCCGAGGCTTCGATGGGTACGGTTTTATCGTCGTCGCCGTGAATAACCAGCGTGGGCACCGTGATGGTAGCCAGATCAGCGCGAAAATCCGTCTCGGCAAAGGCGTGGGCGCAATCGAGGGTAGCTTTCTGGGAGGCCACGTAGGCCCGGTTAAAATCGCCCTGCAACTGACCGTCACTGGCCGGGTGGCTAATCAGCGTGTTACCGTAGAACTGCTTGCCGAACGTTTGCAGAAAATCGGCCCGGTCTTTCTGGAGGCCATCGTAGATGTTCTGAAACACGGTTTGATCTACGCCTTCAGGGTTGTCTTCGGTCTTGAGCATGAACGGCGTTACCGAACCGACAAACGCCACGCGACTCACCCGTGCTCCGCCGTGCCGACTCATGTAGCGGGCCACTTCGCCCCCTCCCATCGAGAAACCCACGAGCGTCACGTTTTGCAGGTCCAGCTCGTCCAGCACCGCTTTCAGATCGTCGGCCAGCGTGTCGTAATCGTAACCGTCCCAGGTCTGGGTCGATTTGCCGAAGCCCCGGCGGTCGTAGGCAATCACGCGCATATTGTGCTTGGGGAGTTCGGCCAGTTGATAGTCCCACATTTCGTGGCTCAGCGGCCAGCCGTGAATCAGCACAACGGGGTCTCCGCCACCCAGATCAGTATAAAAAAGTTTGACATCGCGTCCCTGTGTGTCGGTACCGGCTTTAATGTAACTCATAACGTACGTAAGGTTTGTGTTGAATCAATTATTCTACTAATCAACTATGCTTACGCGATATAGTTAGGAATGGATTTTGGACAGGCGTTACTTAAGTGGAAATTTTCTAGGTCTCTTATCACAGCAATACGCCCTGAAATACCTCGTCCAGGCGTGATACGGGGTGGATGCGCATCTGGTAGTTTTTGGTCTCCAGTCCCTTCATGTTGTATTTCGAGATATACATCTGCTTGAAGCCCAGCTTTTCGGCCTCCGCAATACGCGACTCGATCCGGCTCACGGCCCGCACCTCACCCCCTAAACCAACCTCAGCCGCAAACGCCACCGAGGGCGGAATGGCAATGTCTTCGTAGCTCGACACCACGGCCGCGCAAACAGCCAGATCAATGGCAGGATCTTCTACCCGCAGGCCACCCGCAATATTCAGGAAGACGTCCTGCTGGCCCAGCCGGAAACCACCGCGTTTTTCCAGTACGGCCAGCAACATATTCAGTCGTTTAGCGTCGAACCCGGTGCTGCTGCGTTGCGGGGTGCCGTACGTGGCTACGCTCACCAGCGCCTGCGACTCAATCAGCAGCGGCCGGTTGCCTTCCAGCATCGAGCCGATGGTAACGCCACTCAGAGCCTCGTCTCGCTGCGAGATCAGGATTTCGGAGGGGTTCGTAACCTGCCGCAGACCCGTGCCGAGCATTTCGTAGATACCCAGTTCATCGGTGCTGCCGAAACGGTTTTTGGTTGTCCGCATGATCCTATACGTCGTATGGCGGTCGCCCTCAAAGGTCAGCACGGTATCAACCATGTGTTCCAGCACTTTGGGCCCGGCCAGGTTACCATCTTTGGTAATATGGCCGATCATGAATACCGGTACCCCACTCTCTTTGGCGTATTTCATGAACTCGGCGGCACACTCGCGTACCTGCGAGACACTACCCGCTCCCGACTCCACCAGCGATGACTGCATGGTCTGCACCGAGTCGATAATCAGGATCTCCGGCTCAAAGCTTTCAATGACCCGGAATATATTCTGCGTAGAGGTTTCGGTCATCACGTGACAATCAGACGTGGCCGCGTCCAGCCGTTCGGCCCGCATCTTAATTTGCTGTTCGCTCTCCTCGCCCGACACGTACAACACCCGCATGCCGGCCAGACTCATGGCAATCTGCAGCAGCAGCGTTGACTTCCCAATGCCCGGCTCGCCCCCAATCAACACCAGCGACCCCGGCACAATACCCCCACCCAACACCCGGTTTAGTTCACCGTCAGTAGTGGTTATGCGGGGGTGTTCTTCATAATTGATGGCGTGGAGGGCCTTGGGCTTGGCGGCAATGCGCACGTTGCCCGGTCCGGCGGAGGGGCTGCGCCAGCCGCCTTTTTCGGGTTCGTCTTTAGCAACGACCTCTTCAACAATGGTATTCCACTCGCCACAGGTGGGGCAGCGACCCATCCACTTGGCGGTTTGCTGCCCGCAGCTCTGGCAGAAATAGTGCGTCTTTAGCTTGGCCATGTATGTGCGTTATCAGGGGTTGGCAATCAGTTGCCGGGAGCCTGTTAAACCAAATGTCGTCCGGTAAATCCAACCCGAACCAGCGCAAAAATCAATCACTGATTACGGCTAACGGTTCCTTGAAAACAACGCCGTTTCCTCGAAATAAGTTGGGGCGGGGCAACCTCACCGCTACCTGAACGTTTAACCAGTCAGACTATCAATACAACTATGAAGAAGAACCTGCTTTTCATCACCCTGTGCCTGTTCCCTGCACTGACCTTCGCCCAGAGCGGTTTCCAGGTCGGCGTCAAAGGGGGCATCAATCTATCGCAACTGTCATTCGGACCGTTTGTCAAAGCCAGTGCCAATTCAAATGGATCACCTTCGGTAAACGCGGACGGGCAAACGTTTCGCAACAATATCAGCGACAGCTTCGACAGCCGGACCGGTACATCGTTCGGCATCTATGCCCGTGTCGGCAAGAACCTGTTTTTACAGCCCGAACTACTGTATACTACTACCAACGGCCAGTTTGACGTCGTTCGCAACGGCGTGTCGGAAAGCGTAACTATTAAATCGACCAGCTTTGACATTCCGGTCCTGCTCGGGGTCAAAGGCGGGCCGTTCCGGGTAGTGGCCGGGCCGATGGTCTCCCTCCGCATTGACGACAACCAGCGGCTGGGGCAGGCGCTTAGCCAGTACACCAGCGGTTCACTCAACGACGCCTGGTCCAAAGCGTATTACGGGTATCAGGTAGGTGGGGGGCTGGACATCGGTTCGCTTGGTCTCGACGTCCGTTACCAGGGTAACCTCTCCGACGTAGCCCAGATTAACGGGGCCAATGGTCAGTTCAACCAGCGGTTCAAATCGTGGCAGGTTACCCTGGCGTACAAGATATTTTAAATGAGCGAATGAGTGAATCGGCGTACCGATTCACTCATTCGCTCATTTACCATTCACTCATTAAATTTAATTAAACATCCGCTGGCGATACTGGGCCAGTTGAACGGTAATGTCTTTCATGCGTCGGCGCGAGATAGCTACCTCCCTGCCATCCACCAGGCAAACGTACCGCTCTCTGGTCATCAGCGAGTGCTGCACATAGGCGAGGTTAACGATGTACGATTTATGAATGCGCAGAAAGAGATCAGCACTGAGGGTTCGTTCAAATTCCTTCAGGGTTTTGGAAACCAGATACCGCTTGCGGTCGCGGGTGTGCAGAAAGGTGTAATTACCCTCGCCCTGTAAACAGAGAATGTCTTCTACCGCAATAAAGATGGTGCGGTTGAGATAGGGAAGAGCAATGCGATGAGTGCCACGCTGATACGAGGCCGGAAATTGAGGAGAGGAAATCAGAGACTGAACGGGCGGATAGATAGGAGCTTCCATGGTAGAAGGAATTAGTTTGAGTTCATACAGATCTTAGTATGACAAAACTACCCAATACTGGAAGAGCACAAAAAAGTGCATTGATTGTCAGATAATCACCTGAACAGCCAAGTGATTGACAATCAATACGATCCGCCTAAACTAGGCAATATTTTTGAGGGTTACTACCCCGCCTATCACGTAAAACTACGTATAGCCATATGGGCCTTAGAGCGCACCTTACGTCCTGGTATATACGGACGTCCGCGTTAACTCACAATCACAGGTCGGAACTCGCGCATGCGGTCAATGAACATCTGCGCCCGGCGACGGGAAATTTTTACCTGCTGACCATCTGTCAACTCCAGCTCTCCTTCCTTTTTGATAAAGAACTTCTGTACAAACCCCAGGTTTACGATGCACGACTTGTGAACCCGCACAAAGGCCTGCCCATCCAGTAGCATTTCGTATTCTTTCAGCGTCCGGGACACCAGCATTTTGGTGCCGTCTTTAAGGAAAAAGTTGGTATAGTTGCCGGATCCTTCCAGCCTGACTATCTCATCGACAGAAATAGTGCGCTTTCGGTCGTAAAAGGGAATCATGAGTTTCTGCAGGCAGGACGAATCGGCAATTTTTTCTACACTCTTGTGGAATGGCATAGACACGGTATCGAAGACAGAATCGGTCGCGAAGGTTTTCATATCTAGTCTAGGTGAAGTTTGAAAATTGATAGTTTGAGGCTGATGTTCAGGCGATTATACCCCCCGTTTATGCACTACATTTACTAGTGGACAAGCGATGTGTTCACCTACCATAGGCAACAATCAGACCCGCCCGGACAATGGGAACAAGGTAAGACTTTCTATTTTTATAAACTCTTATTAGTCAGTACTATTTTACCATTCAATCAATAAAAATGCCCTTTTACGCAGAGATAGATCAAGATTCATACATTTCTAACCTTCCTGAAAGAAATGCTGTCCCCGACTATCAGCCAGGGTATCCACCTTCATAGTGGCCGTTTTTGCGTAGTTTTGCCCATTAGAATTACGTGAGAATAAAGCAGATGCAGACTAACGTTGATGACATATACCGGCAGATTGAGCAGTTTGCCGTAACGTCGAAAGAGGACCTGGAACAGTACCGGCAACGGTTTATTGGCCGAAAAGGCGTTGTAACAGAACTGTTCGAAAGCCTCAAGACCATAGCACCTGAAGACCGGCGGGCCGTGGGTCAGCAACTGAATGGACTCAAAACGCGGGCGCAGGAACGCTTCGATGAATGCACCCAACTGCTCTCCGAACAGCCCGACAGCAGCCCCGTTCCCGTTGACCTGACCCTGCCCACCGCGCCCAGCCTGACCGGTACGCAGCACCCGCTCACCGTAGTACGGCAGCGGATTATTCAGATTTTTGAGCGTATTGGCTTTACCGTAGCCGACGGCCCCGAAATTGACTCGGACTGGTACAACTTCGGCGCGTTGAATTTCCCGCTCAACCACCCCGCCCGCGACATGCAGGATACGTTTTTCGTCCAGAAAAACGGCGACGAAGCCAGCCCCGACGATATGGTGCTGCGAACGCACACCTCCAACGTGCAGATCCGGCTTATGGAGCAGCAGCGCAACAGCGACGCGTTCCGGCCCATTCGGGCCATTATGCCGGGGCGCGTATACCGCAACGAAACCATCTCTGCGCGGGCGCACTGCATGTTCCACCAGGTTGAGGGCATTTACATTGACCGGAACGTGGGCTTCAAAGACCTGAAAGACACGCTGTATCACTTTGTGAAAGAGCTGTTTGAACCGGGTACGCGCATCCGGTTCCGCCCGTCGTATTTTCCCTTTACCGAACCAAGCGCCGAGATCGACATCTCGTGTCAGATCTGTGGCGGCAAGGGCTGTAACATCTGTAAGCATTCGGGCTGGGTCGAAATTGCCGGGTCGGGCATGGTTGATCCGCAGGTGCTGCTCAACTGCGGCATCGATCCCGACGAGTTTACCGGTTTCGCCTTCGGGATGGGCATCGAGCGGATTACCCAGCTTAAATACGTGGTGAACGACCTTCGGCTCTATACCGAAAACGACGTCCGGTTCCTTCAGCAGTTTTAAAAAAAGTTCCGGCGTTGTCGTGTTGTAAAGTTCACATAGCTGGTTCACCTAGTACGTAGCGACCAGGTTCGTTAGCTGGCGCAAATTACTCTATAACACTCTGACTATAAAAGCCGTACAACTCTTTATAGATGAATGCAATCCGCCTTTCCGATCTGGCATTTACCATTGAAGCCGTGCTGGACGAAGCGTTTGGGCGGCAGCCGGTATGGGTGGTGGCCGAAACCCTCGACGTTAAGAACTACCCAGACCGGGGGTACTGCTTTCTGACGCTGGTGGAACGCGAAGGCAGTGAAAATCTGGCTAAACTCGAAGGCTGCATCTGGCGACGAAATCACCATACGATACGTGATTTTGAGGAAGCGACGGGCATGGCCTTCGCCCGAAATGTGAAGCTGTTGCTGCAGGTATCGGTCAGCTTCAGCCCTACCTACGGGCTGCGGCTCGAGATTCTTAAAATAGATCCTTCCTACACACTCGGTAATCTGGAGCGCGAACGACAAACCGTGCTGGATACGCTCGTACGCGACCATCCCGACCGGGTCTGGCTGGAGGCCGGGCAGTATATTACGGCTAATCAGCTGCTGCCCCGTCCGGCAGTGATGCAGCGGATTGCGCTCATTACCGCTCCCAACTCCGACGGCTGGCGCGACTTCCGGCACGAACTGGCGCAAAATCCGTTCGGCTACGATTTTGTGGTCGATGAGTTCCTGTCGCAGGTGCAGGGAAAAGGTGCCGAGCAAGCCATTTGTGGGCAGCTGGACGTGATCCGGCGGAGCAACGTACCGTACGATGCCGTGGTGCTGGTGCGCGGAGGGGGATCGCAGCTGGATTTTGGCTCGTTCGACAGCTTTCTGATGGGCCATGCCGTAGCGGGATTCCCCATACCCATTCTGGCGGGTATCGGCCACGAGCGCAACGTCAGCATTACCGATCTGATGTGTCATCAGAGCGTGAAGACACCCACCAAAGCCGCAGCCTTTTTGATTGAACAAAACCGGCAATTTGAGGAAAGCTGCCTGCGCCTGCGCGACCGGCTGGGGATGGTTGCCCGCGACGCCCTGCAAACGGCCCGCGAGCAACTCGACATCAGCACCGACCGGCTTCGGTTTGTGTCGCAGAACTTCCTGCGCGACCGCCATACTGAACTGACCGAAAAAACCGTAACAATCCGCCATCTCGACCCGGTCAACGTACTCCGGCGCGGCTATGCCCTGCTGCTGCAAAAAGGCCGCGTTGTTACCAAAGCGCAGGATGCCCATCTAACCGGGACGTTACAGGTTCAGCTCTACGATGGAATCCTTGACGTCCAGGTTGTTGGGGGTTCGTCACTGCCGTCATGAAGTGTTGGCATCAAACCGGTGTTAACGCCCTTTACGGCAGTCCCCTGCCCGACTCTATACCTTTGTTCCTCTACAACTAGCTGAGAAGATGACTTACCAGGATGCTTACGACCAGCTTACGGGCCTGGTTGATGAAATTGAGAATGATGAAGTACCCCTCGACGAGTTACCCGCCAAAATAAAACTGGCGGGGCAGTTGATTGCCTTTTGCCAGGACCGGCTTCGGTCCGTCGAAACCGAGTATCAGGAAGCGATTGAGCGAATTCCCCGGCGGTAATGCCCGAAGTTTATCCTTCCGGCACCTGTTACCTTTGCCCTCACTTGCTTACTTTTGGGTAATTCAATCAGCCCGACTGTCAATCAGCCGCCGTTGTTTCGATTTACTGGTGCACATACAACCCTATTTTGCCGCATCGAGATAATCTCTCTATGACCCTATTTAACGAATTCGCCCTCATCCTTACCCCCGACGTGCTGTCGCGGATTGCTGCCTACATAGACGAACCGACCGAGAAAACGAGCCGGGCCGTTGATACACTCATTTACACCATTGTGGGTGGTCTGATGAAACGCACGACCACCGAAATTGGCGTCAATCAGCTCTACAAGTATATTCAGAAGGGTAACTATACGGGTAATCTAACCGATAACCTCGAGCCCTCCCTGCGCAATCCGGCGCATACCAACACGCTCATTACCCAGGGCAACGAAGTGATTAGTCACCTGCTGCCCGCCATGAAAAGTTCTATTGCCAGTATGGTGTCTAGCTATGCGGGCGTCCGGAACTCATCGGCCATTTCGTTACTGGGTCTGACCACTACCCTTGTTATGCACGTGTTGGGTAAGCACACCCACGAACGCAAATTAGATGCAAACGGAGTAGCCTCGCTGCTCTTTGCCGAACGGGATGCCCTGGTAGCCGCCGTACCCGACGAATTACTGCCCACGCTTATCGAGAAAATTGGCCTGCATCAGGTCGTAGCAGGGGTGGCCGGCCCGGCCCGACGGCCTGACGGCGAGCCGGGCCGCACAACAGACACGGTGACGCGAACGCCCGTTACCTACGAACTGGCCGATGCCGAGCAGGACGATAATGGCTCGCTGGCCAAGTGGGGTATTGGAGCGTTGCTTGCCCTGCTGATTGGCATTAGTGGCTACTATATTTATCAGAACACCCAGGAACACGCCGGCGAAGAGCCAGCCGCTACCGAAATCAGCACTCTCGGCGATTCGGTGCAAACGACCGATACGGTGGCTCGCTCGCTGGCCGTGCCAGTCGATACCAGCAGTCAGGCGCGTACGGCTCCGGCCACCGCAGCCACTACCGCCACCGGCATGGCCGTGGGGGCACCGCCTACCCCGGTACCCAACGGATTGAGCCTGCAGCTTACGCCCTATCTTGCGAATCCAACCCTGCCTAAAGGGCGCCTATTTCCGCTGCCGGGCGTAGCGTTTGCGCCGGGTTCATTGTCTATGACGGCCGGATCGCAGGCGGCCATTAACGAACTGGTAACGCTGCTTAGAACGCATCCGGCCCTGCAGATTCAGCTCATTGGTTACGCCAATGATGGTACCGCCGGGCTCACCAACAAAAGCCTGTCGTTCAAGCGGGTAAACTCAATAAAGCAGCAGATTGTATCGGCGGGTATCGACTACCTGCGCGTCGATGCCATTGGTCGTGGTACGGGCATTAGTCCGAAGGCGGCTCCGGGTACGGCAGTCCCCGTCCCCACTAAAATTGAGCTTAAGGTTGTAGTCAAGTAAAGCAATCGGTTATAAAGCCCGGCACTGGGCTAAATCAAACATCTTCCGGTATGTGGGGTTGAGTTGACAGGTATACTAACTCAATTACTATGAAAACCGAAGCAGGAAAAACAGCCCTCATCACGGGTGCGTCGAGCGGTATTGGCCGTGAACTGGCCACTTTGTTCGCTAAAGACGGCTATAACCTCGTTCTGGTGGCCCGCAGCGGAGAGCGGCTTAACGACCTCGCCGACGCATTCAGGCAGCAGTTCGGCACCTCTGAGATCACCGTTATAGAAAAAGACCTGTCGGACCCCAATGCCCCGCAGCAGGTGTACGACGAGGTAACGGGTAAGGACATCACCGTCAATGCGCTGGTCAATAATGCTGGTTTTGGTGAATACGGCAAGTTTGCCACCGAAACTGATCTACAGAAAGAACTGAACGTCATTCAGGTGAACCTGACGGCCCTGGTGCATCTAACCAAGCTGTTCTCGAAAGATATGGTGGCCCGCAACGAAGGTAAAATCCTGATGCTTGGGTCGATCGCGTCCATAATGCCTAACCCTATGATGGCTGTCTATGGGGCAACGAAAGCGTTTATCTACTCATTCTCTGAAGCCCTTCGGAACGAGGTTAAGGACACCAGCATTACCGTTACGGTGCTGATGCCACCCGCTACGGATACTGATTTCTTTAACAAGGCGGGGGCCATGAACACGGTGGCACAGCAGGAAGCCTACAAAACTGACCCCGCCGACGTAGCCAAAGCCGGGTACGATGCGCTAATGAAAGGCAAGGATAAAGTCGTGGCCGGATTTCAGACCAAAATTCAGGCGGCTGCTTCGCGCATATTACCCGATTCGGTCGTAGCCGGTGCCGTGCGTGCCCAGATGAAGCCACAGGGACAAGCCGATGAGGATAGCAACTCGGGCCTGTGGCTGACTATTGGGGCAGCTGCATTCATCGCGGCTGGCCTGGTTATAGCCCTTACCTATAAGGATGCCGACCCCCTCGATAAAGCCCGGTATCAATTCAGGAAAGGAAAAGCAAAATACAACGTGGGTAAGGCGAAATGGAAAGCCAGACGGACCGCCGATGCCATAACCGACGAAGTAGCCAGCGCATTTAACAACGTAAAAGCAAGGGAAGAAGAGGTACTTGCCTGAACGGGTGAACTGGTAACTAACGAAGAACGGGCTGACGCAAAAAATGTATGCGTCAGCCCGTTCTTCGTTAGTTACCGTTCACCAGCTTTCCCGGAAACTTCCCGAATGCCCTGGCTACGGCATCGTTAATGGTCTGCTGGGAGAAGCCGTTTTTCAGTACGCTGGCTACCGCTACGTCCCAGATCAGATCATTGCGTTTGGCGTCGATAATGTGCAGGTTTATGGTGCCCTCGTCATACGTACCCACCGGCACTTCCTGGCTTTGCCAATGGTACCGGCGTTGCCCAATGTAGAGCGGGGCCTCGCGGATGTCAGTTTGGCGGGTCTGCGTTTTCTCCTTCATCACCGCACCAATGTTCACCAGCAGGTCGGGCTGGTCGGTAGTGCCGTAGCTGGGCGTTTGCTGATAACCGCGACTGGTGAGTTCAGTCGTCACGGCCTGCTTCAGCTCATCCATGGCGGCCTGGTAGGTGGTGCCGGGAGTGGGATCAATACGGGCCGTATCCACGAACGAGTACGTTCGGTACGTTGACCAGTTGGCCACCGGGTCAGCCTCGTTTTGAAGAATACGATACGGCGAACAGGCGATGGCGCTGATACCGACGAACAAGATAATAAGCAGGTTTTTCATACCGAATGTGTTTTTGTTGATAGAACAAAAACCAACTCCATTTGTGCCCATAGCCCGGCAAACGTATGGCGCCGGAACTGGATAAATCCAAACAACTCAGGGCCGGGCGGGTTCTTTACTCAGACCAAATCAGTTCACTAACTATACAATACTATGCAGACAGGAACGGGAAAAACCGCTCTCATTACCGGTGCCTCCAGTGGCATTGGTCAGGAACTTGCCAAACTCTTTGCCCAGGACGGCTACAACCTCGTACTGGTGGGCCGTAACGAAGACAAACTCGACCGGTTGGCCGATGTATTCAAGGCCAATTACGATACGCAGACTATCACGGTTATCAATAAAGACCTTTCCAAGGAGGACGTAGCCATTGAACTATACGAAGAAGTAAAGGCCAAAGGCATTCAGGTCGATATACTGGTGAATGATGCGGGCGTGAGCACCTACGGCAAGTTTGCCACCGAAACCAACTGGGAGCGCGAGAAGGAACTGGTGCACCTCAATATCCTGACGACTACGCTGATGACCAAGTTGTTCCTGAAGGACATGGTGGCGCGTAATGACGGAAAAATCCTGCAACTGGCCTCGCTGGTAGCCATTACCCCGTTTCCGCTCATGGCGGTTTATGCCGCTACAAAAGCGTATATCTGGAACCTGACGCAGTCGCTCAACAACGAACTTAAAGGCACCAATGTAACCATAACGGCCCTGATGCCCAACGCGACGGATACCAATTTCTTCCGCGAAGCCGACGCTCCCGAACTCATTGTTGAGGACATGACCGACAAGCCCGATATGGTTGCCCGCGACGGGTACAAAGCCCTGATGCGGGGCGAGGCCAAGGTAGTGCCGGGTGGTTTTATAAATAAAGCGCAGGAAGTAATGGCTTACCTGACCCCGCAGGAAGGGCTGGCAGCCATGATGCGCAAACTGCTCACGCCTAAATACAACGAGGACGGCGAGGAAGAAACATCTCCGTGGGCCATTGGCCTGGGCATTGCCGTAGCGGCCGTAGCCGGCTACGCCCTGGTCCGGTTCCTGAATAACGTCAGTCCCGAAGACAAAGCCCGCTTCAAAGCGCAGTTCGCGGACTTTGGGGACTCCATTGCCAACTCCACCAATAACGCTCTGTCATCGGTAGCCCACTCGGTAGCCGGTGAGTACCTCGGCCTCAAAGCCGATGTGGAAGAGGATCTGGCGTAAAACGAGCCTTGACTCGGAAGAGAAGGGTCATCATCGTTCAGTTTGAACTCACAATGACGAGCTACTACAGGAAAGCCCGATCCAGATCTATATCGGGCTTTCCTGTAGTATTTGGGTCGCTACCCGGCAGTAGAGTGCATTGGCAAAGCCAGGGTGGAGAGACCTTACCGCCCTCATTCGGGATGCCCTGTCTTTATTTTCCGGAGTCATTAAAAGAAGACACAGTCAAGTCATTGACCAGGCACCTGTAACGGAGGAGAAGAAGGCACCCTCCATGAAGAAGACGTTGTTCAACGCTGGCTGCCTTCGCCAATATCACTGCCGACCCCAAATCCGACCACTAACCAACTGGTTACCTGATGCTTCATGACTGGAAAAACTGACTCAATTAGTACAGACAGGCGCTCAGTGAACGGGCCATAATCCCTATCAAAACGCAATGGCTACGCTGGTCGTTAAACTTATGTTCTGGCGACCAGGCCCGTTAGCCGTCTCGAAAACAGGGGTTTTGCTGTCATAGAATTTCCCTTCAATTCGGAACAGGGCTTCTGGCACGATCTCGTAGTCGTAACCCACTGAGTAGCCCATGGTCTGGAAACCGGGCAGGCCGGTGATAACCGCGTTTTTATCATCGTAATACTCGACGCGTCCGTTCAGGTAGCTTCTGTCCGATGTTTTGTACCGGACAATCAGGACGGGCGAATACCAGACAGAGCGGCCTCCCCCTTCAACCCGGATCATATTACCCACGCGCACTACCGGCTTGCGGTCGGTACCAATGTCAAAACCCAGAATCACCCCAAACCGGCCAGCCGGGTTGATGATGGCGTAGAGGTTGTTGAAAAAGCGATTCTGCCTGAGCGAGTCGGGCCGGTCGCTACCGAGGAACGAGCTCCAGTTCAGCGTCAGCTTATCGGACGGTCGGAACTGCACCTGCGTGCTAACCGACGGGCCGCTGTACCCCGGCACTTTGGCGATGCGCTGCCAGCCATTGAGTACCGACCCCAGTACCGTCCATTTCCCAACGGTATAGGTCAGCTTGGCCCCCGCCATGTAGTACGGCGAATTCTCGGCCAGGATACTCCGCGTCAGCGTCCAGCAATCCTTGGATACAGCACTCTCAAAGCCGATGTGCGACGGAAAAATACCCGCATCGAGCCATAAATCACGGGTTTTACTCAGTTTCACGCCCACGTTCGCTTCAAACACGTTTTTCAGCAGGGGCTGCTCAGCGGCATAGTTATACTGCGCGTACGTACCGACCTGGAGGGCCAGATTGCCGCGTACCCGGTCGGTGGCATAGGCTAGTTTGGCGTAGGCTAGGTTGATGTTTAGCTCCCGGTTTCGCTTGTGGTTAAACAAAAAAGCGGGTCGTTCCTGCCTGGTTTCGGGAGCCGTAAAATCGTGCGTGTAATAGGCTTCTACGTAACCTCTCAGCGTTAACGGCGAGATTTTTGTCGTATCGGCAGACTGGGCCGCGGCCGTATAGGCACCCGCAGCCATTGCTACGGCAATAAAGATTACTTTCATTTATTCAGCGCGTTGATCGCCATGTTTAATTTGAATACAGTAACCATTCACGGGCCAAACAATCCCGGCAGCGGGCCTTTGGTGGCATTGGCTAACTGCCCGAGCCGCGCAACCAGAAGGCCCCGAACGCAGACGATACGGGTGACCTGAACCCTGACTCTTACCTACCGCTGTACGCTGGTCGATGCCGGCAGGCTGGGAGTTATTCCGCGCTACGGCAACCCCGATGTGCTGCACGTACAAAAAACGCCCTGGCGGCTCACGCCACTGGCTTCCTGCTGGCATCTTCATCCTGCCGACAAACCCCCGCGGGCAGGAAGGGCCTTTCACAGCATTCCTTTTTGCAAAACTACAAGACGGTTATCCGCAGGAAAAGCAGCGCATTAACGGTGTTCAGGCGAATGATGAACCAGTGAACAGGTGGCTGGTACCGGGCTTGTCAACTCTACCGGCTTTGTTGTAGATTGGGCTGCATTTCTTAACCCCAGCCACCCTATACTATGCCCCACCCTTACCTATTCCTCTCCCTACTGACTGCCACGCTCCTCAGCGCATCGGCAACGGCGCAAGTGCCAACCCCGGAAAAACCACTACTGGGGTTCAGCCCGGCGCAGGCTGCCGCCGAGTACAAACGAGAAAGTCAGTTTGACAGCTTTCTCCGGCCTGCCAACCTCCGCGACTGGATGAAACGGCTGTCGGCCCGCCCGCACCACGTGGGTTCGCCCTACGACCGCGACAATGCGCAGTTTATGGTGTCGCTGTTCAAATCCTGGGGTTACGACACCCGCATTGACACTTCGTTTGTGCTGTTTCCGACGCCTAAACTGCGGCTGCTCGAACTCGTGTCGCCGACCCCGTTCAAAGCGGGCCTGACCGAAGCACCCGTGAAGGGCGACCCCGTTTCGGGGCAGACCCGCGAGCAGCTACCGCCTTACAACGCTTTCTCCGCCGATGGCGACGTAACGGCAGAACTGGTCTTTGTCAACTACGGCATCCCCGCCGATTACGAGGAACTGGAACGGCGCGGCATTGACGTAAAAGGCAAAATCGTGATTGCCAAGTACGGCGGTTCCTGGCGCGGTATCAAGCCCAAGGTAGCCGCCGAACACGGGGCCGTTGGCTGTTTAATCTATTCCGATCCCAGAGACGATGGCTATGCACAGGGCGATGCCTACCCTAAAGGCGCGTTTAAAAACGAAACGATGGTGCAGCGCGGCTCGGTGCTGGACATGCCCGTTTATCCCGGCGACCCGCTCACGCCCGGCTACGGCGCTACCAAAGATGCCAAACGGCTCGACTACCGGCTGGCCCCGACCGTAATGAAAATTCCGGTACAGCCTATTTCCTATGCCGATGCGCTGCCCTTACTGAGTGCCCTGGGTGGTCCGATGGCGCCGGCAACCTGGCGGGGCGGGTTACCCATCTCCTACCGGCTCGGCCCCGGCCCGGCAAAGGTGCACCTGAAATTAGCGTTCAACTGGACTGTTGAGCCGGTGTATAACGTCATTGCGGTGATGAAGGGCAGCGCGTATCCCGACCAGTGGATTGTGCGCGGCAATCACCACGATGCCTGGGTTAACGGAGCCAACGACCCCGTCAGCGGTATGATAGCTGTGCTGGAAGAAGCCCGCGCCCTGTCAGAACTGGCTAAAACGGGCTGGAAACCCAAACGTACCCTTGTCTTTGCGGGTTGGGATGGCGAGGAGCCCGGCCTGCTCGGCTCTACGGAATGGGTCGAAACCAATGAGACGCTCCTTAAAAAGAACGTCGTGGCCTACCTCAATACCGACAGTAACGCGCGGGGCTTTCTGGATGCGGGCGGATCACACACGCTGGAGAAGTTTTTTAACGAAGTAGCCCGCGACGTAAAAGACCCCGAAACAGGCGTGTCGGTGCAGGAACGACGCCGGGCGCTGCAGCTGGTGACGGGTAAACCCGACGCGCAGGCCGAAGCCCGCGACCGAGCCGACCTCCGCATTGACCCGCTGGGGTCCGGCTCAGACTACACCAGCTTTTTACAACACGCCGGTATTGCGTCAATGAACGTAGGGTTCGGGGGTGAAGATGACGGGGGCGAATACCACTCGATCTACGACTCTTACGACCACTACATCCGCTTCAAAGACCCCAACTTTGCCTACGGCATTGCCCTGGCGCAGGTAATGGGCCGCGCGGTGATGCGTCTGGCCGACGCCGAGGTACTACCCTTTTCGTTCCAGAGTTTCGCCAATACCGTCACGAAATACGCGGGCGAGGTAAAGAAACTGGCCGAAACGATGCGCACCGAAACTGACCGGCAAAACCAGCTCATCCAGGACAAACGCTATGTCCTGGTGGCCGACCCGACCGAAACCATGCGGCCACCAAACGTCCAGCCTGCTGTGCCCTACCTGAACTTCGCCCCCCTCGAAAACGCCCTGAATACCCTCGACAAAAGCGTCCGGGCCTATGACGGGGTTAGCAACCGGCTGGGGTCGTTACCATCTCCGCAGCTTGAAGAGCTGAACCGGACGCTGTACCAGACCGAGCGGTATCTACTCAGCGAAGAGGGTCTGCCACGCCGGTCGTGGTTCAAACATCAGATTTACGCACCGGGATTTTATACGGGCTACGGTGTGAAAACGCTGCCCGGTATTCGCGAAGCCATTGAAGAACGCAAATGGGAAGAAACCAGCGAGCAGATTCAGCGCGTAGCCAAAACCCTCGACGGTTTCTCGGCGCAGATTGACAAGGTCACGGCCATGGCCCCGGCAAAATAATTTGTAGTCCGCTATGCAGTGATTTTTGGGCGGTACCGCTGGGGTAGGCCACTACAAATGCCAGGCCCCAGCGGTATTGTCACCGGTATTGTCGTTCCTAAAGAGCCGGGTTGGGGTGTTACGATCCAGACCACATTCGTTTCGGCAGGCTTACCATTTTTGGTGTACCAATACGTAAGCAGCTTACCGAATATGAGTGGGTTTTGTGCACGGACTGCCGAACTCAACAGCCGGAAGAGAAGCCAGGGATGACTCGTCATGGTGGGCCTATTTTTCCAGTTTGGTCAGCAGCGTTGAGGAGAGTTTACGGCCCTTATCGTCCAGTTGTTCTGACTTCACTACGCCCACGCCCTGGGCCAGATACTCTACGGCGCTGATGGTACGGTTCCCCATGAGCCGCATGTTAATCGTGTAGGTAATCTTGACGCACTCGAACGAACCGGCGGGGGTTGTAACGGTTTCCATACCCGCCACTTTCCGGTCAACAATGTTGGCGGTGAGGGTCATAAGGTTCATGCCGCCCATAGCGGTTTTGGCTGTAAAGGTGGCATCTTTGAGTTTATCGCCGGGGGCAAGCTGGGCGGGGTACATCAACTGATCGCCGGTAATATCGACGGTTACGTTGGCCGACCTGGGCATCATATCGGAACTGATATTGCGAACGTCGGTATAGAAAATTCCTCCCACGCATTTGGCGTTGGCCTCTCCTTTGGCCAGCAGGCTGCCTTTGAGGTCGTAGGTAGCGGTTTCGACTACAAACGCCGTTCCGTCGCTGATGGCCTTGACGTCCAGCACTTCGTACTTGGTAACGGCCGAGACTTTATCTTTTTTGTCGTAGTTGGTCAGTTCAAATTTTTGCCCTTTTGGAAAGGCAAAGTAAGGGCTGCAATTCTGGGCCTGAACGGATTGAGTCAGCAGCAGCACGAGTAGAAGCAGGAGCGATTTTTTCATAAGACTGGTAAATTGGTATGAATAAAAGTTTAGTTGCACTTGGAAAGCACCTCAGCGGCTAATTTCTTGGCCAGTTCAACAGGAACAGGTTAGTCGGGGCCGGGTATCATGGCGGGCGTATTTACCTGATTTTCGGTACTCGGGTTTGGCCGCCCGGTGGCGGGGCCGAGGTCTTTGCTATTCACAAACATGCGCTGAGTCATGCTAGGCAAAACAGCCCAGAAATCGAACTTGCTGTCGGCGTTCCCGACGGCATCGGGTATAGCCTGTGCTATATCGTCGCCGAATAGGCCCACCACCCCGTTGTTGATGTTTATGCACTGATTCAGCGGAACCGTCTCGCCCGCTGCGGCATCAGTCCATTCAACACGCCTGAAGGGCGTAAAGCGGTACGCATCGTTCTCGGCCAGAATCGGCTCAGGTTTGGCCGAAAGCGTGGGGCGGGTCAGGAGAATCTCTTTCGGCCTCACCGGGTTGGTTTCCACCATAACCTTCTGGCCGAAGGCGGTAAGGGGCGGGAAAAGGACGGGAAGTTTTTTCATGGTTTGTGGTGTAGAGATGCCGGCTCCGGTTGGCATAAACCATCATCTTACCAATAGAGTGGGTCTTCGGATCTCCGCTGACCCATAACCCATACATTGCCAGAGGGTTGGGTAGGTGGCCTGGCTGCCCAAAAGCACCGGAGCAAGCTCGCAATGGCGAGATAAGCAGACAGGATTTTCATGAGAAGCTGACGACTTCAGGGGTTACAGCTTTATAAATTCTACGCGCCGGTTGCTGGCTTTACCTTCGGCCGTGGTGTTAGGCGCTGCGGGCGCCGTTTCGCCCTGGCCGTCGGTATCAAGACGGGTGGCGTCAAGGCCGAACTCGCTGCTGAGGGCGGCCTTGACGCTGGCGGCCCGACGTTTGCTGAGGTCGAGGTTTTTGGCGTCGTCGCCGTCGGAGTCGGTATGGCCAACGATTTTGACGCGCACCCCGGCGTTTTCGGTCAGCGTGCCGGCAATTTCTTTCAGTACGCCGTAGGATTCGGGCTTGATCTTGTCAGAGTTGATATCGAACAGAATACCCGTAGTGCTGAACTTACCCTCAGTCATGAGTTTGGAGCGCATATCCGGCGCACCCACCGCCAGCCGGATGTTGGCGATAAAATGCTGATTCCGGTCTTCTGAAAGATGCGAGTGGAACCGCATGGCGTTGAGCCGGATGTCTTCGGGAAACATGCGGGGCAGGTCAAACACCTTTACCTCATCGACATAAACGCGCAGCCGCTGTTTTTGCCGCCACATGGCTACGTGAAATACCCTGCCGTTGTTGCTGGGGTTTAGTGCGTAGCTCAGATCGCGTGTTCCACGCAGATCGGTATAATTCCCGCCCGTAGTGGTCTGATAAATACCGGCTTTGCCCGAGCCCATACCACCATTCAGCTCGAAGATAGCGCCCCGGCCCGCAGCCTCATTGGCAATGCGGTCGTCGTTCTTCTTGGTTTCGTGGAAGGTGGTATATAACCGCTGACTGTAGGCGTAGTTCTTGTCTACTCCACTATAGACAAAGTCATATTCAAGCGTGAAATTGTCGGGCAGGTCACGCACGAAATCCGGAATAAACGAAGCATTTTCGGTCTTCTGGAGCATGAGCCACTTGCCGGGCATTCCGTCAATAGTGACCACTTCGGCCGAGCCGTTGGTGTTCCACTTAGCCGGAAAATCGCCCACGGCATCCTGACTGAAATCTTCGGCAGCCACAATTTTTTCGCCCGCCACAAAGTCAAATTTACTGTAGGCTTTCAGCGAGGCCGGTTCAGGTGCGCGGCCGGTGGCGTTGCCCCTGTTCTGCCCCCCGCCTACCGACGCGCCATTATCGTTGCCCGTACCGTCGCCAGGGCTGCCAGACTGGTTATTTGGCGGGTTCCCGTTGGCAGCGTCGGCTGGTTTCTGACCTTCGGGAGCTTTCTTCTTCTTGAAGATGTTGCCAATGCCTTCTTCAACCTTGTCGAGGCCCCGGTCAATACCCTGATTGACTTTACTATTGGCGCGGTTTTCTACACTACGTTCGACTACTCTGCCGGGGTTGTAAATACGGACCTGCGCGGTAGCAAACGTAGCTACCAGGCAAAGCGTTAGAATACCGGTTAGAACGATACGATATATCATGTCAGTGGGTTGTTAGGATGCGTAATTATGATACCCCAAACCTATGTATAGTATTTCAAAACCGTTATCATCAATTAATTAAGCGGGCGTTTGGGTTTAGCGAATGGGCGTTTAGCTCAATACGGCCGGTACCAGGCTCCTTAGTGAAGCCAAGTACGGCCGTGCGGTCAGACGCCGGTTTGGCTAACTCAAAGGCCGTTTGGGTTGACTGACCCTGGCAGTTGGTCAGGTACGTTGTAGCTTGACTCTAAAATGAACCCGATGAAATCGTGGCTGCCGATACTAATGGGTTGGGGCTACTGAGTTCCGGTACGTGATCGAAGCCGACGCTTTCTGGGGAAGCACCCTGTTTTTGTACTATAGAGCCGTTCCTATATTCCCGTAAAAAGTGGCCGCCAGGATATCTCGATTGTAGTATTCGTGCTGAAAACAGCCTCACAGTTTCACAAACTCCACGCGCCGGTTGTTGGCTTTACCTTCGGGAGTAGCGTTATTGGTAACGGGCTGGGAGGCCCCCTTGCCGTCGGTGTCCATGCGGCCCGCGTCAATGCCGAATTCGGTGGTCAGCATGGCCCGGACGGCGGCAGCCCGGCGTTTGCTCAAATCGAGGTTTTTATCTTCTTTACCGCCCGAATCGGTGTGGCCAACAATCCTGACGCGCGATTTGGCATTGCCGGTCAGGACGGTGCTGATTTCCTTCAACACGCCATACGATTCGGGCAGAATCTGGTCGGTACCCTCGGCAAACAGGATACCTGTGGTAGTAAACGTACCCTCGGTATTGAATTTGGATTTAACGTAGGGCACGCCTACCGATACACGCAGGTTGCCAATGCACCAGGTTTGTTTGTCAGCGTTCACAAAGTCGCGTTCCAGCAGCAGCCGATAGGCCGAACCCGGCACAAACGCCAGCGGTACGTCCCAGATTTTAACCTCGTTGAGGTAGGCCCGCAGCCGACTGCCCTGTCGCCATATACTCAGCCGGGCTTTGGGCAGCGTGGTACCGTTCCAGTTGCGCAGGGCATTCCGGTTGGCCATCCGCTCGGTTTGGCTGGGTGTCCAGGCGGTCAGGGTAGTAGTTTCGGCGCCGGGCTGGAGCGTCAGGCGCACCTCGGCGGCATGGCTCGGCTGGAGCAGGTTGGGACTGGCTTTGCTATCGATGAATCGCAGGGCAACCCCCGTTCCGGCGTTGCCCACGCGGTCCGTTACGGCCATGTCAAGTTCAAGTGTGAAGTAGTCGGGCAGGACACTGAGGTATTCGGGAACCAGCAGGCCATCCTGTGTGATGGCGAGCCATTTGGCCGGTTGTTTGTCGAGGGTGACAATGCCGCCTTTTGTGGTGGTATTCCAGCGGCTGGGGTAACTGCCCATGGCATCGGCACTGAAATCGTCGAGGGCCACTACGGTCGAGGCCGGTACGAAATCGAATAACCTATAGGATTGCATGGAAACGGGTTCGCTGCGTGCCGGCGGAGTGTCTTTCTCCGATTTCTCAGATTTTTCGGTACGCTGGCGTTTCTGGCGTTTGGTCTCGGCAGGGGCGGCTTCGGTTCCCGCCGAACTGGCCGCAACGGCCGTATCGGCAGGCGCGTCGGCGTTCGTTTTATCCGCCTTCTTGTCTTTCTTTTTCTTCCTGGCCGCTTTGTCAATGTCTTTCTCGGCCTTGTCGAGGGTGCGGCTCGTATTGCGGTCCAGCGTCTGGGTAACCTTGCTGCTGGTGCGGCTTTCCAGACTGCGCTGAACACTTTTGGTGGGGTCGTTGATCTTGATCTGGGCAAGGCCCGCGGCACTCAGCAGGCAAAGCAACGCAGTCAGATAGCGGGTTGGGCGGTGTGGCATAGACGTAATGATCATGGTGTGGAAAGGAACCTGAATCAAACGTAGTGAACTTCTGTCAGACAAGGAACAATTTGGCGCATCCGGGGCAGGGCATTAGAGCGAGCGGTCGGTTCGGGAGCGGTAGATAGGATTGCTGAACGAAATCGCCGTCAGGCGGTTGTGGTTAGTTGAGGGCCGCTCAGTTTCATGTAGCCTCTGGCGTCTCTCTTATTTAATCAACGACTATGACGACTCTCACCCCCCGTAGCTGGCCTGAACCAGCCGGTACGGCCGCAGTTACGGGCCCCTACCAGCCCAGACACGTTGCGTTTGTGGGCGATTACCTGCCCCGGCGGTGCGGCATTGCTACGTTCACCGCTGATCTTTACGCGTCCTACGTGCGGTTTATTCCCGATGCGAACCCCCTGGTGGTGTCGGTCAACGACACGCTGGAGGGCTATGAGTATCCAGACGAGGTTCGCTACGATTTTTACCAGCATGATCAGCAGGCCTACCGCAAAGCAGCCGAGTTTCTGAATGCTAAAAACGTTGACGTGGTGTGCCTGCAACACGAATACGGCATCTACGGTGGATCGGCGGGGAGTTACGTCCTGACGCTGCTACGTAACCTGACCATGCCGGTTGTTACCACGTTCCACACCATTCTGAAGACGCCCAGCGAAGAGCAGCTGCTGATCCTGAAAAGCATTGCCGATCTGTCATCGCGGGTGGTGTGTATGTCGGAGAAAGGACGGGATTTTCTTATCAACATCTACGACATACCAGCCCACAAAATTGATCTGATTCCGCACGGCATTCCCGACATGCCGTTTGTAGATCCGCATTTTTACAAGGACAAATTTGGGATGGAAGGGCGGCAGACCTTGCTGACCTTTGGACTGCTCTCGCCCAACAAAGGCATTGAGAACGTAATTCGGGCCTTGCCGCGTATTGTGGAGCAGGTACCCAACGTAACGTACATGGTGCTGGGAGCCACGCACCCCAACCTGGTAAAACATGAAGGTGAAGTTTACCGAGACAGTCTGGTAAAACTGGCCGCTGACCTGGGGGTGAGCGACAATATCCGGTTCTTTAACCAGTTTGTTGAACTTGACGAACTAACCGAATACCTCGGCGCGGCCGACATCTATATCACTCCCTACCTGAACCCGGCTCAGATAACATCCGGCACGCTGTCATACGCCTTCGGATGCGGTAAAGCCGTGATTTCTACGCCCTACTGGCACGCCGAAGAACTGCTGGCCGACGGACGGGGGATGCTGGTACCGTTTGGCGATTCGGACGCTATCGCCACCGATGTCATTCAGCTCCTGACCGATGAGCAAACACGCCACACTATGCGTAAGCGGGCCTACCTGATGGGGCGCGAAATGACCTGGGAGCAGAGCATTCAACAGTACGCCGATGCCTTTGGCCAGTCGCGGCAGGAACGGATGAACACCGGTGGCGGGCCGCCCGTGCCCATGGCCGCACCGGCCAATGGCGGCTCGACCTATGTCCTGCCCTCGCTGAAGCTCGACCACCTGTATCGCCTGACCGACTCAACGGGTATTGTGCAGCATGCCCGCAATCACCTGCCGTTTTACGACGAAGGCTATTGTACCGACGACAATGCCCGCGCCCTGATTGTGGCCCTGACCCTGCGCGGTGCCGGACTGGGTTCCGACAAACTGGCCGCTACTACCGACAATTACTGCGCCTTTCTGAACCACGGCTATTCGGACGAGTACCGCCGGTTTCGTAACTTCATGAGCTACGACCGCCGTTGGCTGGAAGAGGTAGGTTCTGACGACAGCACGGGCCGGGCCGTCTGGGCGCTGGGTACGTGCGTAGGCCGGGCAACTGACCGCAATATGGTGGTCTGGGCCCTGGGGCTGATGGAGCGGGTACTGCCTACCATGGTGCACGTTGAATCGCCCCGGGCCTGGGCCTTTGCGTTGCTGGGCATTTACGAATACCAGAAAAAATTTGGTGACGACCGGCTGGCCAAAGCCATTCAGCAGCAGCTACTGGAGAAACTTGCCTTCCGCTACACCGAAACCGCCGACGACGACTGGCCCTGGTTCGAGAACACGCTCTCGTATGATAACGCTGTGCTGGCCCACGTCCTGATTCGGTCCGGCAGCGAACCCCTGGTCCAGATCGGTCTGAAATCGTTGCAGTGGCTCGTTGATCTGCAAACCGCCGAACGCGACGACCGTAAACATTTTCAGCCCATTGGCTCCAACGGATTTTATACCAAAGGGCAGCCCCGCGCGTATTTCGATCAGCAGCCCCTCGAAGCGCAAAGCACCGTATCCGCCTGTCTGGCGGCCCTGTCCGTTACCGGCGATGATCGTTGGCACCGTACCGCGATCCGGGTATTCCAATGGTTTACGGGCCTGAACGACCTGGGTTTACCCTTGTACGACGCGCAAACCGGCGGTTGCCGCGATGGGCTGCACATTGACCGCGTAAACCAGAATCAGGGTGCCGAGAGTACGCTCTCCTACCTGCTGGCCCTGGCCGAGCTGCACACCGTTCAGCAACAGCGCACCGAAGCCAAAGTGGTGCAAAAGGCGATCAAGGACGTTATAACGCTGTAAAAAGAAGTTGTCCAGTTGCCAGTCTCAGCGTTACAAAGTTGGCTGACGCAGGAGTCTTTCGGCATCAGTCAGCTTTGTAACGCTGCGACTTTATAACTTTACACCTTTGTACCTGTACAACTCCTTTTGAATGCCAGTTAAAGCCACCCGCACGGGCATCGTGATTCCCCCCGACCCTACCCGCGTCTTATTCCGTCCGTTTGAGATGGGTACCACCCGTACGCTGAAAATCATTGCCCGCGTTGGCTCTATGTCTGACGATGAGGCCCGTCAGAAACTCGATGAGGTAATCCGGGAATTTGGCGGTCGACACCACAAACTCGAGCGGTTTTTGCTACAGCGCTTCGAGCAGATACGCCCCCAGCTTTTGACCGACGAACCGCTGGAAGATACCCGAAAGCTGTTGCTGGGTGCGTATTTTACGATGGAATACTCCCTGGAGTCGGCAGCTTTGTTCAACCCGTCCATGATCTGGCACCCCGACCAGACTAATGTACCGCCGGGTTACAAACGATTCATCATCAGCATGCGGGCCACCGGCGAAGGGCACGTGTCATCAATTACGTTCAGGATGGGGTACATTGATGATCAGAGCGACATTGTGCTGCGCAAACCCTCACGCTACGTGACCGCGCCCGACATTGTACCCAACCATCAGTTTAACCGCGCCCATTTTGAGCGCAAGCTCTACGAACTGCGGCTGGAAAACAGTATTCAGGAAAAAATGATGGTGGGCCTGGGCGATGAATTCAGTCTGCCCGAACTGGAGGGGCAGATCAAGCGCGTACTGGCGCAGTTTCGTTACAACGCCGAGTACGATACCATTGCCGCTGGCCTGCTGGCCCTGGCCAAATCGAATTACGAAATCGACTTTGACGAAGACCAGAGTCTGGACGAACGGTGCATTTTCCCAACCTCACCCAATGAAACCAACGGCATTGAAGACGCCCGCTTCGTGCAGTTTACCGAAAACGACGGTACCGTTACCTATTACGCTACGTATACGGCTTACAACGGCCGCGTTACGTTTCCGCAGTTGCTGGCCACCAACGATTTTCTGCACTTCAGCGTCAGCACACTCAACGGGGCCGAGGTAGCCAACAAAGGCATGGCTCTGTTTCCGCGCAAGGTGAACGGAAAATACGCCATGATTTCGCGGCAGGACGGCGAGAATATCTACCTCATGTATTCCGACGATCTGTACTTCTGGCAGACCAAAGAACTAATCCTGAAACCTACCTACCACTGGGAATTCGTACAGCTCGGCAACTGCGGCTCGCCCATTGAAACCGACGCGGGCTGGCTGGTGCTGAGTCACGGCGTGGGGCCGATGCGCAAATACGCCATTGGTGCGTTTCTGCTCGACATCAACGATCCCAGCAAAGTCATTGGCCGCACCACCGAACCCATTCTCAGCCCCGACGAAAACGAGCGCGAGGGCTATGTGCCCAATGTGGTATACAGTTGCGGGGGGGTCATCAACAACGGTAAACTCATCATCCCCTACGCCATGGCCGACCACGCCAGCAGTTTTGCCACGGTGGATGTAAACGAGCTGCTGGATGAACTAACCGGGCAGCATAGAGCAAAGAACGTGATTGAAAACATCAAGGCGTAGCCTTCTCGCATCGGCATACATTACCCTGTTTGGCCAGAGCCACTTTCTGACTCAGACAGGGCCTTTTTTTCGTAATTATACTCATACGTAAATTTCTGTATATACTTAGGTAAATATAACTAAACAAAGAAATAAAATTTCTGAAATCTCCGTAATAGGCTTCTTGTCAACTAGTTATCGTACCTGCAATTCATACAAAACTGTCCTTATATGTCACAAAACTGAGTCAGCAGGCTTGTTAATATTTCTTAAAAATAAAATTACCATTACTTAACTATCTGATTTTCAGCAGTAAAAAGAGTAACAGTTGAATATTTGCTACTTCAATGAGGGATTGACAGTTTAATTCTGCCAGATTAATAGATTGCAACATTTTGTTGTGACAACTATTTTGCACAATTTTGATATTAAGTCAGAATACAAGAATGCATCTAACCTAAATAAATACTGCTTTATGAGAAAATTTCTAATGGCTCAGCTTATGCTGTGTCTGCTTAGTCTGCCCCTGTTGGCACAGGACGTTGCCGTGAGCGGCAGGGTAACAACGAAAGAAGACGGCTCCGGCCTGCCGGGCGTAAACGTATCGGTAAGAGGTACTACCCGTGGTACTAGTACCAATGTTGATGGCTCGTACCAGCTCAACGCGCCATCGGGATCGACGCTGGTGTTTAGCTTTATCGGTTTCACCACGCAGGAGATTCCGCTTGGCAACCGCAGCACGGTTAACGTAAGCCTGGCTACGGATGCATCGCAGTTGCAGGAGGTAGTCATCACGGCTCTTGGTATTCCCCGCGATAAGAAGGCTCTGAACTACGCCGTACAGGAAGTATCGGCCGAGAAGCTCAATTTTGCCCGTGAGCAGAACGTAGGTAACGCGCTGGCCGGTAAAGTAGCCGGCGTACAGATCCTGGGCCAGTCGGGTGCCAAGTTTGGCAACCCCAGCATCCGTATCCGGGGTATCAACTCGCTGGGCGGCAGTGATCCGCTCTACGTGGTTGATGGTACACCAACTGACATTAGTCAGGTGAATATGGACGACGTGCAGGAACTGACCGTCCTGAAAGGACCTTCGGCAACGGCGCTGTATGGTAACCGTGCTTCGGCGGGCGTAATTGTCATCACCACCAAGCGGGCCAAGTCGGGTGAGACGCGGCTGGACGTGAACCACAGTACTACGATTGATATGGTAGCCCTGCTGCCCAAGTATCAGAACGAGTACGGTGGTGGCTACTCATCAGAGTTCGAGAAGTTTCAGTTCGATCCGGCGATTCATCCGGCCGCCTGGAAAGCGTACGAAGGCCAGAACCTGATTGATTACTCGGCCGATGAAAGCTGGGGCCCTAAACTGGACGGTACGCTGCACCGCTCGGCGGCATCGTGGCAGCAAGGACCGCAGTTTGGTCAGTTGACGCCGTTCTCGCCCAGCCCGAACAACGTGCGCGACTTCTTCGAGAAGCCCATCAGCAACAATACCAACATTGCCTTCTCGAAAGGCACGGACAATTTTCAGAGCCGTATTTCATACACGCACATCATCAACAACGGTATCATCCCGAATTCGTCGCAGACGCGCGATTACGTGAGTGCCAAGAACTCGATCAAGTTTGCGGAGAAGCTAACGGCCAACCTGAATTTCAACTACACGACAACAAATACCAAAAATCAGCCTGCTGACCGCTACGGCTCGTCGGGTGGAACATCGCCGTCCAACAGCCCCCTAAACATCAGCAACACTACGCTGAACGGCTTTAACCAGACCATTGGCTCGTTTAACCAGTGGTTTCAGCGGCAACTGCCTATCGAGGATCTGCGTAACTACAAAAATCCTGATGGCACCTATCGTAGCTGGAACATTGGTGGCCCAACCGATCCTCGTCCGAAGTACTGGGATAGCCCTTACACCCAGGCCTACGACAACGGCAACGCGAACCGCAGTAACCGGCTGTTTGGCGACATGGGCCTGACGTACCAGTTCCTGCCCTCGCTGAAAGCATCGGCTACCGTTCGTCGCGACCAGAATACCTTCTATCAGCAGGCCCAGATTGCTGCGGGTACGCTGAACGCGGGTGGTAAGGGAGCCTTCTCGACACTGGGAGCCAACTCGGTAGAGAACAACTACGAAGTGCTGGTAAACTACAACGAGAACTTCAAGGATCTTTCTGTAGTAGCAAACGCCGGTGGCAACGTCCGGTATAACCGCACCGAGGGTCAGTTTCAGGCCACAGTAGGTGGTCTGTCGGCACCGGGTTTCTATAATATCGCGGCCTCTATTGACCGTCCGCTGGCCAACAACTATCTGTTTGAGCGGCAGGTAAACAGCGTCTTCGGTAACGTAAGCCTGGGCTTCCGCGATTTCATCTTCGTAGAAGGTTCGATCCGGAACGACTGGTCCTCTACGCTGCCCGCGGGTAACAACTCGTACCTGTACCCATCGGTGTCGGCGGGTCTGGTATTCTCGGAATTGCTGCCAAAGAGCAATGTGTTCTCGTACGGTAAAATCCGGGCGGGTTATGCTCAGGTAGGTACTGACGTAGGTCCTTATCAGACGGCACTGGCTTATACGGTTCCTGCCGGTACCTCGTACGGTAGCAACCCGTCTTCGTTCCTGCCAAACACCCTGCCCAACACGAACCTGCTGCCCGGTCTGTCTTCGTCGTACGAGGCAGGTATTGACCTGAAGTTCCTGAACCGGCGTATCGGTCTGGAGTTTACGGCCTATCAGAACGATAACAAGAATCAGATCATCCCATTGGCAGTAGCGCCTACGAGTGGCTACTTTAACGCCGTTGTGAACGCGGGTCTGATCCAGACGAGCGGCCTGGAACTCCACATCTACGCCAACCCAATTAGTCGGCCCAATGGATTTAAATGGGAGTTTGACATCAACGCCGACCGCAACCAGTCGAAGGTGGTTAGCCTGGTCGAAGGTCTGGATAACTACCAGATCGACGGACCGCAATGGCGTACGCTGACGCTGAACGCCCGGGCGGGTGAGCAGTGGGGATTGCTGCGGGGCCAAGGTATAAAGAAAGACCCCGCTACGGGTAAGAACGTGGTGTATGGTTCAGGTCCCAACGCCGGTTTGTATATCAAAGAAAACAACGTCAACCTCGGCTCGGTCCTGCCGAAGTTTAAAGGTGGTTTGCTAAACACGTTCAGCTACAAGAACGTAGTGCTACGGGTAAATACAGACTTCGTAGTAGGTGGCCAGTTCTTCTCGAGCACCAAGATGTTCAACAACTACTCGGGTCTGGGAGCTGAAACGGCGGGGCTGAACGAGCTGGGCAATCCCAAGCGTGATGCAGTGGCCGATGGCGGTGGTGTCCTGCTGGATGCCGTTACGGACGAAGGAAAGCCCAACACAACCCGTGTTGAAACGCAGAACCTGTACGAGAACTGGCTGTTCGCCCTCAACGAGCGGTACATCTATGACAAGACTTACGTAAAACTGCGTGAGGTATCGTTCGGGTACAGCCTGCCAACGCGTGTGCTGGGTAAATTTATGAAGTCAGCCAGCATTTCGCTCATCGCCCGGAACCCGTTGCTGATCTACAGTGCTATTGGTGGTGGTATCGACATCTCGGAGTCGGAAACGATCTGGTACGAAGGGGGTCAACTGCCTCCGGTACGTTCATTCGGGGTTAACGTGCGCCTGGGCTTCTAAAAACAAACTTCCTGCTTAAGCCCCCCCTTATCGAAATAAGGGGGGGCTGGCAGGGCAAACTCATATCCAATGAAAGGATTCACAAAAATCGCGCTGTTTGCCGGTCTGCTGACCACAACCGTGGCGTGTAATGATTTTGGGGACATCAACCTCAATCCCAACAGCCCGTCGGCTCCCAATACAGCCAGTCTGTTCACGGGCGCTTTGCGTACTGTGGGCACCATCAACAATCAGGTTGGCCCCGGCGCCTTTAACAGCGTACCGGCGATCTATGTACAGCAGCTGGGCGACATCACGTACATTGAAGAGAGCCGGTACAAAACCGTCAACTTCAGCTACAACGGCCTGTACAGCGGACCCCTGGTTGCCCTTCAGCAAGTCATTGATCTGAACACGAACGAGGCCACCAAATCGTCGTCGGCAGCCAATGGCTCGAACGCCAACCAGATTGCCATTGCGCGGATCTTGAAAGCCTATTACTTCCTGTTTATCACCGACCGCTGGGGGGATGTACCTTACTTTGACGCGCTGAAAGGAAGTGCCAACTTCTCGCCGGCCTTTACGCCCCAGAAAGACATCTATGCCGACCTCTTCAAGGAGTGGAAAGAAGCGGCTGCCCAGTTTGACGGTGGGGGTACTGTACAGGGTGATATTCTGCTGAACGGTAATGCTGCCCGCTGGAAGAAGTTTGCCGCTTCCCTTCGGATGGTGGCCGCCCTGCGGCTCTCGAAAGTAGATCCGACCAAGGGCAAAGCTGAGTTTACCGCGGCCCTGGCCGACGGTGTACTGGCGTCTAATGCCGACAACGTGCAGTACAAGTTCCTAAAGGATCAGAACAACCAGAATGGTCTGTACGACAACTACGTGTTCAGCAACCGGAAAGACTTTGCCGTGAGCGACGTGTTCATCAACTATCTCAAGGGCGTAAAAGACCCGCGTCTGCCGTTTATTGCGGCTCCAAACCAGAAAGGTGAGTACGTAGGCGTTCCCTATGCCGTATTCCCCGCCCCGGGTAAAGCGCAGGATTTCTCGCTGATTGGCAGTACACTGGCCTCGCAGGATTCACCCGCCAACGTAATGACCTACGCGCAGGTGTTGTTTGCACAGGCCGAAGCCGCCAAACTCGGCTGGACCACCGGCACGGCGAAGACACTGTACGAATCGGCCATCAAGGCGTCCATGCAGCAGTGGATGGGCAGCAGCTATACCGACGCAGCTTATACCGCCTACATTGCCCAGCCTAATGTAGCGTATTCAGATGCAGCCGCCATTGAACGGATTGCTACCCAACGCTGGATTGCTCTGTTTGCGCAGGGTCAGGAAAGCTGGAATAGCTGGCGCAGAACGGGCTTCCCCAAACTGACGCCCGCTAAAAACACCCTGAACGGTGGTACGGAGATTCCGCGCCGGTTGGCCTATCCGGTAACGGAAACGACGCTGAACGCTAAAAACTACGCCGAGGTTGTTGCCCGTCAGGGTAAAGACGATCAGTACACCCGCGTGTATTGGGATGTGAAGTAGGGAACAACCCTTCCGTTTTACCGAACACAAAAAAGGCGGCCCGACAGAATCGGGCCGCTTTCGGTATTACGCTTTATCCAACTATTAAACTCTTTGAGACACGGATCAGATCAGGGCCTCATTGCTATCCGCAAATTTATGTGAACGAATAACAATCTGCCAGAAAGTATATTATTCGGTAGGAAAATCAATTTCCCGGTAGACAACTCCCTACAGCCCATAGGCATATACCCGAACATTCCGGCAGCAATCGGGTTATTCTTTATAGACAACTCAGCGACATATCATGGAAGATAAAGAGGGTGTAAGGAAGGAAGATACCCAGATAACGGGCCGTACCGAGGGACCGTTTGGCTCCGACGATGCCGACGCCGATCTCCGTGCTGAAGACAACAAGCACCGGGAGATTCAGGAGAATTCGGCTAACGGAACAGACAGTGTTCAGGTGCGGGGCGGGCAGGATGGCCGTAACATCCGGGGCGTCGGCAACACAGATATGGACAGTGAGCACGGTCTGTTGCGCCGGGGCGATCAGGACAACAGCACGATGGAAGTACCCGACGAGGCCCTTAATCAGGCAGCTGCCAGTGCCAGCGGCAGCAATACCGGTATGGTTGACGTAACCACGAGCGGACCCGACGACTACGGATCGGAAAACAAAGTCGGCGTACCCAACGCGCAGAAGGCCGCTAAAGAACACGACGGCGAGGAAACCAACTGGGACGAGAAACACAGTGGAAACAGCGTGGGAGAACCCCAGACCGACACAGATAATGACATTGCCGAGACGGGAACGGATCTCGAAAATCAGCCGCCGTATTAACTATTCGGTGTGGCGCGTCAGCCTCACATCAGTCATCCATCTAAACCAACCAACGTCATGAGTGTAAGCAGTAACTCACGAAAGGAAAGCACGGAGTCGAACGCGGCTCAGCAAATGCACAGCACAATGGGGATCCATCCCGATCTGGCACAACTAAACGACACCAATATGGTAAATGACTTACCATCGCGCGTGGCGTCGAGCAACGATACCAATGTGCCCGAGGACGTAACTGAAGCCGACGCCCTTGCCGATGAGGACACCGACGAGATGTCGAAAGAAAATATTGAGAAGGCCACCAGTGCGTCTTGGGGCCAAAAGCCAGCGGACGGTCATAGCGCAGCAATTACCGAAACCGATGCCATTCCTCCCGTAAACCCGACCGGTTCGGACAAAACGCTGGGACATTCCTGATTCGGTTTGTACCCTGTATGAAAAAGCCATCGTTTAGTAACGATGGCTTTTTTCAGGCCAGTAACTCAGCAACGGCTCCGCCGGGAAGCAGCGTACCGGCCTGCACCCGCGTTTCTACGGCCCTGATTTTTTCCTGAATACCGGGCTGACTGTCAAACCGCTGCTGGAGTTGCTGGCTGAGCAGGGTCCGAAACCAGCTGAGCTGCTGCGTCTGCCGCCGGGCGGTACGTTGACCATTAGCCGTGGTGAGTTGCTGGTGTTCCTGAACGGTCTGCCAGACCCCGGCAATACCCGTGCCGGTCAGGGCTGAACTGGTCAGCACGGGCGGAAACCAGCCGGTACCGGTGGGTGGAAATAGGTGCAGCGCGTTCTGGTACTCTACGCGGGCGCGGCTGGCCGCGGCCTGATTGTCGCCGTCGGCTTTGGTAATACAGAGGGCATCGGCCAGTTCCATAATGCCGCGTTTCATGCCCTGTAGTTCGTCGCCCGCACCGGCCAGCATGAGCAGCAGAAAAAAATCAACCATACCATGCACCATCGTTTCGGACTGCCCTACCCCTACCGTCTCAATCAGCACCACGTCAAACCCGGCAGCTTCGCAAATCAGAATCGTTTCGCGGGTGCGGTGCGCGACGCCACCGAGCGTGCTGCCCGCCGGAGAGGGCCGGATATAAGCGGCCGGATTCATGGAAAGGGCGTCCATCCGGGTTTTGTCGCCCAGCAGACTCCCGCCCGACCGCTGACTGCTCGGGTCCACGGCCAGCACGGCCAGCCGGTGGCCCAGCCCGGTCAGGTACGTACCGAAGGCTTCGATGAACTGACTTTTACCCACGCCCGGCACCCCCGTAATACCCACCCGAACCGAATTACCGGTCCGGGGCAGCACACCGTCCAGCACCTGCTGCGCCAGAGTCTGATCCTGAGCCAGCCGACTCTCGGCCAGTGTAATGGCCCGGCTCAGCACGAGCCGGTCACCCGCCAGAATACCGTCGATGTAGTGCTGGGCCGGAAAACGTTGAACCATTACTTATCGGCGGGAGCGGGCGGGTTAATCATGATGTGGGCGCGGTGGGTGCCGGGGTCCATAATCCAGGGCATACCGGGCGCGGCTGGTTTGAGCGGCAGACCGGTGCTCTCGGCAGTGGCGTAAGCGATATAAACTACCGAACGCAGATACCCGTTTTTCACCTCGCCGGTGCCGGGGTCGTAATTCTCATCTTTGGTCGAGAAAACGTATAAGGACGCGGGATTGAGGGGCATTTTCAACGTCTTTGCCTTTACCTCCTTCTCGCGCATCTCCAGGATCTCACCGGCTTTTTTGCCTTCTTTTTTCAGCGCCCGGCCCCGCGCCATAAACGGCTCCAGATCGCGGTGGTAGCACGACGCACTGAATCCTTTCTGGGCCGGATCATCAGCCAGGCAAATAAATTCGTTGGTGCCTTTTCGTAGGATCGTGAATTCGTTTTTGTCGGAATAGCCATACACCATGGCCCCATCGCGTTTATCGTCGGGCGCGGCCATGGTAGCTGTTTTGATCTGCATCTCGGCAGATGGTATAACGGGCGTCTGCGCCAGAGCCGCGGTGGCCGTAGCAAAGAATGAGGCCAGGAAAAGGGTCGTTTTCATGATTTAGGCGTTAGTTTTATCGCTAAAGTACGGAAAAAAGCAGTGCTGAATCTATGACACCTCAACGGATCATCTCCCTCGTTCCCTCCCAGACCGAACTGCTGTTTGATCTGGGTTTGGACAGCGAAATTGTTGGCATTACGAAGTTTTGCATTCATCCCGCCAAACGGGTCCGGGACAAACCCATTGTAGGGGGTACCAAAACACTGCACCTGGACCGGATTCATGCCCTCCGGCCCGATCTGATCATTGCCAACAAAGAAGAAAACACCCGCGATCAAATTGAGGAACTCCAGCGGCAGTATCCCGTGCACATCACCGACATGACAACCCTGCCCGATGCGCTGACCATGATCCGTACCGTGGGCCAGCTGGTTGGCAAAGCCCCGCAGGCCAACGAAATGGCACAGCAAATTGAGGGTTCCCTTTCCGCCCCGTATGCCCGCTCCGCGCCCTCCGCCATCCGTTGCCTATCTCATCTGGCAGAAGCCGTATATGGTGGCGGCTGGCGAGACGTTTATCGACGCCATGCTTAGCGCCGCGGGGTTTCGTAATGCCTTTGCCGGGCAGACGCGCTACCCCGAAGTGACCCCGGATGAACTCCAGCGGATCGGGCCCGATCTGATCTTCCTGTCGTCAGAGCCGTATCCCTTTACGGAGAAGCACGTAGCCGAATTACAGGCCGTTTGCCCATCGGCGCGGGTGCGGGTGGTAGATGGCGAAGTGTTTTCGTGGTACGGCAGCCGGTTGTTGAGGGCGGCTGACTATTTCAGGAACTTGCAAAACGAACTGGCCATCCCATGACCCTACCCACCCGCCCTGACCATACGCTGTCTGTTTCCTCGGCCAACCTGATTCTGTTTGCCGCCCGGCAGCGCGGAGCCGATTCCAACGCCCTGGCCCGCGCCGTGGGCATCAGCCCCGACCAGCTTACCGACCCTGACGGGCGCATTAAAATCCGGCAGGTTCAGCAACTCTGGCGCGAGATCGTTACGGCGACGGGCGACGAAGACATTGCCCTGAAACTGGGCGAGATGATAAACCCGGTGGCGGTGGGCGTTCTGGCCTACGTGATGATGCACAGCCCCACGCTCGGCAAAGCCTTCGATAAACTCTGCCAGTATCAGGACATTGTCTGCGACGGTATCCGGACCACCGGGCAACGCGTGGGCAACGAGTTCACACTGTTGCTGACCATTACCAGCCCCGACATTATCTATCCCGCCTATGCCATCAACTCCGAACTGTCCATCTATCAGTCGGCTATCCGGGCTATGACGGGATTGCCGGTTTCGGCGCAGGAAATCCGGTTTTCGTACCCCGAACCTACCAACACCGCCGAACATCAGCGCGTGTTTGCGCCCGCCCGGCTGATTTTCGATGCCGACCAGACGGCGATGGTGCTGGATGCGGGGTTACTCGATACGCCCATTTTAAACGCCAGCCCCGGTCTGTTCACGATGTTCGAGAAACACGCTGATGGTCTGCTGGCCCGACTAAACGCACCCACCCTGAGCAGCCGCGTCCGCACCGAACTGGTGCAACTGATGAAAGGCGAAGAACCCACTCTCCCTGCCGTTGCCGACCGGCTGAACCTGGGCGTCCGCACCCTGCAACTGCATCTCAGAGACGAAAACACCACGTACCAGCAGCTCCTGAACGACGTGCGCCAAACCCTGGCCGAGCAGCACCTCCGCGACCCCTACCTCAGCACTACCGACATTGCCTACCTGCTCGGCTTCGCCGAACCCAGCGTCTTTTTCCGCTCCTTCAAACGCTGGACCGGCCAAACGCCGGGCGTCTATCGGTCAGCGCAGGTTAGCGGGTAAGTGCAGGCGTTTGCTTGATTAAATCGAGTCTGGCACTACAAAACAAGCAAGGCGTACTTGTAGTACTGTTGGCTTATCAGGTGGTCGATAGAACTGCAAAAGCGAAGTCTTAGCTTTTTGATTTTGGGTATGGGTATGGGCTGCGGTGACGTTCCCAATTCCCCACTACATCGCTAATCCAGGAACGTTACAAAACTCTACTAACGTTACCTTCTAGTTCACCTCGTATTTCCGAAACCAGTCCAGCGTTTCGCGTAATGCCTGCTTCATGGGCGTGGGCTGGAAATCGGGGAAGGCGGCACAGTACCTTGTCATCGTTGAGCAGGATAGTGTTTTCGTAGAGGTACAGCATTTCCTTAACCTCGCGCATCACCGGCACGAACAGGCCCAGTACGCTGATGATGAACCGGCTGTAGACCTGCGTCTTCAGCGGCTTGACCGTTATCGCGCTGATCTGCTCAAACCATGACCGCATGGATGGCAACGTACTGCCGCCGTAATTCCAGACCTCGTAGGGCTAATCGTATTGCGCAGCATAAGCCGGACAATGATTTCGGCGGCATCGGGCGTATAAACCGACTGGTGCGGAATGTCGATGTTGATGAGCCAGGGTAACGCTTTCCCGGTCAGGGCATTCACAAAAATGGGTTTTACGCCCTCGTTCAGGACGTTTGGCCCCCAGAAATCGGGTAAACGAACATTCAGCACGTGGCAGGTTCCGGCGTTGGCGGCCCGCTCCAGCATGGCTTCAATTTCGACGCGTAGTTTGCCTTTGCGGGTGTTGGGATTCGGTCTGCTATCCTCCCGGATGGGTTCAGCCAGTGTTGCCGAAATTATAGACGTTACCGGGAAAAACGATGGTGGCTTTATTCATGCTGGCCGCGTCGATGACTTTTTGCGTCACGGTATCCATGTTGCCGAACCACTCGTTGTACGGATAATTGATGCCGTGAAAAATATGGGTTTTGTCAGCGGCAATCCGGTTCAGCAGCTCCGCATCCTGCGCATCGCCTTCCACGATAGTGAGCGTTGGCTGGTTAGGGAACAGCGCATCGGCTTTGGCGCGATTGCGCACCAGGATAGTTACGGGCAGGTGCCGGGCCAGCAGATTGGCCGCTACGGCGTATCCGATGCTGCCGGTACTGCCCAGCACGAGCGTATTAGGTTGGCCTTTGATGTCGTATCATGTGGTATCTGATTTAATACACCACAAAGGTCCGGCACCAGCGCCCCCGCGTTGCTGACGAAACGCGCAGCCAGACTGACGAATTGCGAAAATATCAGGCCAGAAACCCAACGGTTGCTACCCGCGCCATATCATCCCAGAAACTGGGGTATGACTTGGCCACCACACCCGGCTCATCGATCACGATTTCCCGGTGCATGGCTACGGGCGCAAACGCCATTGCCATGCGGTGATCGTCGTAGGTATCGATAACGGGTACCGTCTCACTCGCTGCGCCGGGCACCCGGTGAACTTCGTAACGGTGGTTCGGTTCAATTTCGATCAGTTCGGCACCCAGCTTCCGGAGTTCGGTTTGCAGGGCCAGCACGCGGTCGGTCTCCTTAATTTTCAGGCTTTCAATACCCGTCAGAGTCAGGACGGTACCGGTCATGGCCGCGCATACGGCCACAGTCTGCGCGAGGTCGGGGCAGTCGGTAAAATCCCAGGTCAGGGCAGATTGGGCAGGCCGTTTAGCGAGCGTGACACCCCGGTCGGTAAAACGGCTGTCTACCCCCATTGCCCGCATAATGTCCACAATGGCGCTGTCTCCCTGCAACGAGGTTGGTTTCAGGCCCAGCAGTTCGAGTTCGGCGTTTGGGTCGTTGGCCAGGGCCAGGACGCTATACCAGTAACTCGCCCCCGACCAGTCCGATTCAATGGCATAGGTAGTTGGCTGGTAGGGTTTAGGCGCGACGGCAATCGTTTTGGCGTCCCAGTCCGTCGTTACGTCGGCTCCGAAGTGGCGCATCTGCTCGATGGTCATCTCAATGTACGGACGCGATCCCACCGGCCCCGTCAGCGTGATTTCCAGACCATTGGGCAGCCGGGGGGCAATCATCAACAGGGCCGACACGTACTGACTGCTTACGTCGCCCCGCATCTGGAGTTGGTTGGTTGCCGAAGGCGAAAAACCGTTGAGTTGCAGGGGCGGGTAGCCTTCGTTTTTCAGATACGTGATATCGGCACCGAGCGTCCGGAGGGCATCAACCAGAATACCGATGGGCCGTTCGCACATGCGCGGGGTGCCGGTCATGGTTTTCTGCTGATTGGTTACCGAAAAATACGCCGTTAAAAACCGCATGGTCGTACCCGCATCCAGCACATCGGCAACGGACGGTCGGGAGGCCGCCCCCCCGGCGCTCCCATCCGGCGACTTTAGCAGTCGGATCATGGTCTGCGTATCACGGGCGGCAGCGAGGTTCTGGAGGGTACACTGGAAGCCGGTCAGCGCATCGATGATAAGGGCGCGGTTGCTTTCGCTCTTGGACGACGCCAGCGGAATCGTGGCGTGTACGGAGCCGGTGGGGGGCGTTAATCGGACGGATTTCAACGAATCAAAGAATTAGGCGAAACGGATTATGCCGCAAAACAACGAAATTTCGGGTAGTTTTGGGCATGAATCGTTTCATCAACGCTACCGTCTTTACCGGCTCCGGCTGGCTCACCAACGCAACCGTCCTGACCCATAACGGACGCATTCAGGAAATCACCACTGCCGACCTCTCCGCCGATGACGCCGATACGGTCGTTGACCTGCAGGACGATTACCTGGTACCGGGCCTGATTGATTTGCAGTTATACGGTGGCAACGATCAGTTTCTGAACGATACGCCCACGCCCGAAACCGTCCGGCATATTTACGATACGCACCTTCGCAACGGCACCACCACGCTGCTGCCCACCATTAATTCTACGTCGCTCGATGTCATGCTGCGGGCCACAGCCGCCGTGCAGACGGTGCGTACCGAAAAACCGTTTGGCGTACCGGGCATCCACATCGAGGGGCCGTATTTTAACCCCATCAAGCGCGGTGCCCACAGCGCGGCCTACGTCAGAACACCCGCCGAGGGCGAACTCGAAACGCTGTTCAGCCAGAACGCCGATGCCATCCGTATACTGACCCTCGCCCCCGAAATACTGACGCAGGAGCAGCTTGCTCTCCTAAACCGGCTCAAACACCCCAACACGCGGCTGTCGCTCGGCCACTCAAACGCGACCTACCAGCAGGCTACCGATGCCCTGAACACGGGGTTTATTCCGCTGGGTACGCACCTCTACAACGCCATGCGGGGCTACGAAAGCCGCGAACCCGGCGTGGTGGGGGCCCTGTTCGACCACCCAACGGTGCGGGTAAGTCTCGTGGCCGATAGCTATCACTGCTACCCGCCCACCATTCGCATTGCGCACAGGATTTTAGGAGACCGTCTCTTCCTGATTTCTGATGCCCTGTTTACCCGCTATCCAGGTGGGCCACCGCCCCGCGCAAAATTTTCGCTGGGTGAGTTCGTGGTGCATTACGAACCCGACACCGATGGCCCCGGCCGGTACGTGAACGACGCGGGTAATCTGGCCGGGTCGGCCCTGTCAATTATTGACTGCGTCCGGGTATGCGTAGAAAAGGCGAAGTTACCCCTCGTTGATGTGCTGCGGAAAGCCACCGAAATACCCGCCGACGTAATTGGTATGGGTGACGAACTGGGCAGGATAGCACCCGGTTACGTGGGTAATCTGGTGCGGCTGGACCCGGCCCTGACCGTAAAACGTGTGTGGGTATCAGGGGAAGCAGCCGGCTAAGAAGCTGTTTGAGTTAGCGATTTGAGACGAAAAGCAAAGGATTTTGGTCTTAGACAAGGCACTTCCGCAGGCCGTAGCCGTAGCTACGGGCTAAGAAAGTAACGTAGGATAAAAGCAAAAGACGAGTTTCGCGGCCAAAGCAATTAACTCAAACAACTTCTAAATCAGCCACAGATCCTATACAGATAGAAATTATACAACAAAGTTTTTCACTTTGCCATTTTTATACTATTTTATTTTACAAAATTCTTGACATGCCTAATTTTAATTGGCAGATTTGACCGTTGGCCAAATAAAATTAACAATCCATCTAAATCTGTATGCTATGGATAATCAGCCTGTCTCTACCCGCCGGTAGCTCCTGAGCGAACGCCGGACGTTCGTTATTTCCGTTTCCATCCTCCCGTATTGCCTCCGTTTCTAAAGCCGTAAAATCGGCTGTCAGTCAGCGTATTGCCTAATTTTTTTGTGTTTTTTTCACAACCCAATACACTCCTTACAACCATGAATTCAATTGTACGAAAGAAAATCACGGGTCTTGCGCTGGTCATCGCGCTGCTACTGACCTACCCTACGCTGGCCCAGCTACGCACCATTAGCGGGCGGGTAACGGCGCAGGAAGATAACACCCCCATCACTGGTGTTAACGTGGTGCTGAAAGGCACAAACACGGGGGCACTTACCGACGCCAATGGCACCTATCAGGTCAGCGTACCCGCCAGCGGGGGTACCCTGACGTTCTCGTTTATCGGCTTTGGAACGCGCGAAGTACCGCTCGGCAGCGCATCGACCATAGATTTAGCCCTGACAACCGATGCCAACCAGCTTTCGGAACTGATTGTGACCGGCTCGCGCTCCACCGGACGAACCGCGCTGGAAACGGCCGTACCCGTCGACGTCATTTCCATCAAGGAAATCATGGGCGATTTACCCCAGATGGACCTGGCGCAAATACTCACCTTCGTGGCACCGAGTTTCAACGCCGTCAGAAATCAGGGGGGCGACCTCGACTCGCACGTTGACCCGATTCAGTTGCGCAACCTGGCTCCCAACCAAACGCTGGTACTGGTCAACGGCAAACGGCGGCACACCTCCGCGCTGCTCATCACGACCACCGCCGTGGGTAGTCCGTCCACCTCGGTCGATATGATGACCATTCCGGCCGCGTCTATTGACCGGGTCGAAATCCTGCGCGACGGGGCAGCGGCCCAGTATGGTTCCGATGCGGTGGCCGGGGTTATCAACATCATCCTCAAGAAAGGCACCAACAAACTGACCGCCAACCTGACGGGGGGCGGCTACCCCAACACAGGCGGGCAGGCGGGCGACCTCACCAAAGCCGGTACCCCCGATGGCTTCAATTACCAGTTCGATGCCAACTACGGCTTTAAAATCGGCGACCGGGGCTATTTTAACCTGACCGGGCAGATCACCCAGCGCAAACCTACCATTCGCCGATTCGTGAATGATTACCCCATTTACGACAACACGTACCTCAACAACCTGCGTACCGACAAACTGGGGCGGCCCATCATTACCAACCCCGAACTGATCAACGCGCAGGTAGCGGGCAATACGACCCTGGCCCAGACGCTGACCACCCAGCCCGGTTTGCTGGCCGCCCGCGACTACACCCCCGCCGATTTCTCGGTCTTCGCCGGTGCACCCGGTATTACACTGGGGTCATTGTTTTACAATGCAGGCTACGAAATTAACGCCAACACAACCCTGTACAGCTTCGGTGGCATGTCGTACAAGTACCTCAAAGGATTTTCGTGCTACTACCGCCGACCGGCCCAGGCCGACCGATTCAACTACCTGCTGTATCCCAACGGCTTCCGACCCCAGCTAACGACCAATGCCGCCGACATCTCCAACACGGTAGGGCTGCGTAGTAAAATTGGCGAGTTCAGCATGGATTTCAGCAACACCTTCGGCCAGAACACGGCGCAGATTGGCATGGTCAATACGTACAATGCGTCTATTGGAGCCAACTCACCGGTCACCATGAACATTGGTACCAACCAGTTCACCCAAAACTCGACCAACATCGACCTGTCGCGGTATTTCAAAGGTGTGATGAGCGGGCTGAACCTGGCGTTTGGTGCCGAGATGCGGATCGAGAACTATGAGATTATCAAAGGTCAGGAAGAAAGTTATACCTACGGCGACGCCGGTATTTACACCGCCACACAGCCCGGTCTGCTGATTGGGCCGGACGGCAAGCCGCTGCAGAATAACGGCGGTCTACCCATTGTGGGGGCAGACGGCAACCCCCTTTCGCTCTACGCCGGTCAGTCGGTAGTGGTCAAATCATTGGCGGCTAACTGCCAGTGTTTTTCGGGCTTCGGCCCTAAAGACGAACGCAATGCTTTCCGTACCACAATGGCCGCGTACCTGGACACCGAACTCGAACTAACCCGCAAGTTTCTGGTGGCTGCCGCCGTGCGGGTCGAGAATTACTCGGACTTTGGTGGGGTGGCCATCGGTAAGTTTGCCGCCCGCTACTTAGTGAGCGACAAACTGACTATTCGGGGTTCGGCCGCCACCGGTTTCCGGGCACCGTCGCTCCAGGAACTCAACTATACCCACACCACCACCGCTTTTATTCCCGATGCCGCCGGTGTTCCGCAGCCGCTCGACGTAACGACCTACGCCACCAACAGCACGGCCGCCCGGGCATTGGGCATTAAAGGGCTGAAACAGGAAAACTCGCGTACCTACGGCTTCGGCATGACCTACCAGCCCATGCGCGGTTTTGAAGTGACGGTAGATGCCTATCAGGTGGACGTGGACAACCGCATTTTCCAAACCAGTTTCTTCAACGCGGGCGAAGTGGGCAACAACTACGGCGAAGTCATTGGCGGGGGCGAAGCCCAGTTTTTTATTAACGGGGCCAACGTCCGGTCGCGGGGAATCGAACTGGTGGGTCACTACACCCAGCAACTGGCCCGCAACCAGAGTTTCACATACAGTCTGGCCGCTATTCTCAGCAAGAACACCATCCTGAGCCGCAACCCACCCACCCTCAACGTAGCCAATCTGACTACCGATCAGGTAATTGAAAAATACCTGAGTCGCGATGTGGTTGGTCAGTTTGAGACCGGCACGCCCCGCACTAAACTAATTGGCTCGATTATGTACCGCCACAGCAAGTTCGACGCCATGCTGCGCGGCACCTACTTTGGTCAGGTTACGGCCCTGTCGGTGTCGGCCGATGAAAAAGGCAACTATTACGACCAGACGTTTGGTGCCCAGACCGTTTTTGATCTGAGCCTGGGATATACCCTGAACCGCAACCTGAAACTCTCGCTCGGTGGCAGCAATATCCTCGACAAGTATCCGCAGGTGCTGCGGGCCGAGAACCGGGGCTTCACGCTGTATAACAACTACCAGCAGGGGTCTAACGGATCTTACTACTACGGTCGTGTTCAACTCAACTTCTAACTTCGTTCCGCTATGAAACCTATTCTCAATACCCTCTATACGCTCAGCACCGTGTTGCTGCTGACGACCTTACTAACCGCCTGCGAACAGAAAGATTTCGAGCCAAATTACAACGCGGCACCCGGCGGTGGCACACTCTCGACCTACAAAGCCTATACCCTGACCGCCACCGGCACGCAGGGGATTTACGGAAGGGTAGTGTTCTACAAATACAGCGCTGCCGTTACGCTGGTGCAGATGGGCCTGTACAACACCACGAAAGGCACCACCTACCAGGCGTCTATCTACGGCGGTGCGCTGGCAGCCAACTCGACTACGGCCCTGAAACCGCTCGGCGCCATTGACGGAGCCACCGGCGCGTTTGCCACCACCAAATACTTTACCATCAATGAAGCCGGTTTCTACGATAAGCTGGACGCGTACAACGCCAGCGTAAAAATCATGGGCACTGCGATGGTAGCCAGTGGAAACATCGGCTCGAACGCCAAACCCGTTGTGGTGGCGCAGTAAGCACGCACGTTCATGACGCAGAAACGGCTTCGGATTGGGTTCCGAAGCCGTTTCTGTATATTCACTACGCAAACAACCGAATCATGCACCACGCCCAATGGCTCTATTTTGACTATGTGTGCCATGGTTCGCGCACCGAAACCCAAGCATTTTTCATGGCATGAAGCGCAATGCATCTAGGATTGCGTATGCACGTTAAATGGCTGCTCAAAGAACAATTTGTTTCTCGATGTCAATGGTGATTAGGCTACTCGTCAATCAAACCGTCTTCAACTTTCAACATTATTAATCTATCACCAGGAGATGAAAAGAGGGTGATGGCTTGTTAGTGTTGAATACCGAAGAAAAACTGATTGATGAACAAGCCAATTATCGTGTCGTGAACCAGTACCGATTTCGAAAAACAGATGCTCTTGCGGGCCAATCGTTTGATGCGTGTTCGCAACGTGAGGTGTTTGCGCTCCAGACTTTGTAAGAGCGCTTTACGCTCCAGGCGCAGGCGCTGATCCAGACAATCAAAGTAGGCCCGGACCGGCGCCCCGGCACCAGGCGTCAGTGATCCACTTACTAACCCTGATCTGAGCTGATTCGAGTAAGGACAGTAATTGACGAAACGTAGCGTGCGTGCGTCGGCCAAAGACAAAGGCAACCACCTCTCCACTCGTGGCTTCCTCTACCCACCACAACCAGCGTGGATGCTTTTTAGCCTGTACGAATGACCAGGACTCTCAAAACCAGTTTGAGCGACTTATTGGTGTACTTTGGATGAACCTTGTACACTCGCTGACTTTTTTTTAATCGTAGCACTGACCGTATTTCGGTTAATGCCCAGGACACGGGCGGTATGGCGAACCCCGGCTCCGTTGAGCACCATTGGGATGATTTGCTGCTGAACGATGGGATCACAGGCTTTGCGGGTGTAGGTTCTGACAAAGGTTCTCCCACAATCGTAGCAGCGATAGCGTTGGGTGCCGGCTGGGGTAGTGCCGTACTTTTTGACCTGTTTGGTTTGCCCGCAATGTTTGCAGGCGACTGCTTCTAAGACCATGCTCAAAGATAAGCATTTCAACAACATTCAGCCATCACCGACTGGCCGAATCATTCACGGTTCGCTCTGGTAGTCGCTCCAATGACCCAAAGAGGAAAACTGCGCTACGCAGGAGAACCAAACCGCCCTACGAAACAAGTGAGTCAGCGCAAACAGTACCGCGTAAATAGCAGTTTTATCAGCGCACGAATTCTGCTTATGACGACCAAACATCCCAACGCCAGTTTGTCGGCCAGCCGCCCGACGAAAAGCCCCGGTGCCGAACCGGTCAACGAACTTCCCAGGGCGGTGCTGCGGCCCAATACCTACCTGCTGCTCGACGGCGAATGGCAGTTTGCGCTCGACCCCGACGATAAAGGGCTGCGTGAGCAATGGTACGTTGGTCATGCTTACACCAACACTGCCGAGTGGCCCGGCTCCATCGAAGCGCACATGGCGCTGGTAACGGACAACCTGGCACCCGCCGGCTGGCAGGATACCGTTGTGGCCTGGTATGAGCGAACGTTTACCCTGCCCCAGCAAAGCGACTCCCGTTCCCTCATGCAGCTTACGTTTGGGGCCTGTGGTTACGAAACCCGCGTCTGGCTGAACGGCCATGCCCTCCGCACCATCGAAGACGAAGAAATCCATCTGGGCGAATACACCTCGTTTTCGTATGAACTGCCCCCAGAGTACCTGCGTCCGCAAAACCGGCTGACCGTGCGCGTTGCCGACACAATGGATGCCGATCTGACGCGGGGCAAGCAGGAGTCGCACGTGTATAAGCGGGGGGGCATCTGGTACCAGACCTATTCGGGTGGCGTGCGCAGCGTCTGGCTCGAAACGGTGGAGCGCAACCGGCTCCGAACGCAGGTGGGCGTGGTGAGCGTGGTTGAGGACCGGCTGGTACGGTTCAGCGTGACAACCCGCATTCACGATCCCGGCGATTATATCCTTCGGCTGCTGGCCTACGATCTGCACGGCACCGAACCCATTGCCACCTCCGACTACCCGCTGCGACTGGCCGTTGGGCAGAAACAGCAGCGTATCGTGCTGGACATGGACCACGCCGAACTGTGGTCGCCAGATTCGCCGGTCCGCTATAAACTCATTGCGCAGCTTATTGACCAGGACGGGTACGTCGCCCAGATTGAAACGCGCTTCGGCCTGCGAAAAATCGAAGCCCGGGGCCGCTATATCTACCTGAACAACGAGTCGGTTTACCTCGACGGTATTCTGTACCAGCCCGGCACGGCCACCTACGAGGAGATGCAGCGGCATATGCGGGCCATGAAAGAACTGGGCTGTAACTTAGTCCGGGTGCACATTGCCGGGGTCGACCCCCGCATTTATAACTTAGCCGATAAACTGGGCCTGCTACTGTGGGTGGAGGTACCCAGTCCGCACAGTTCCACCCCGCAAAGCCGGGCCAACCACAAAGCCGAACTGCTGCGGATGCTGGCCCTGATCAGTACGCACCCGTCGGTGGTTATCTGGAGCCTGTACAACGAAGACTGGGGCGTTCAGGACATTGCCTCGAACCCCGAAACGCGGCAGTACATGATGGACATGTACCACTATATGCAGCTTGCCTACCCGCAGTACTTAGTGGTCGACAACGATGGCTGGCAGCACATTTCGTGGGAAGGGCGGCTGAAATCGGACCTGCTGACGGCCCACCTCTACACCCCCAACCTGACCCACTGGCGGGAACTCCTCGACCGCCTGACGGCGGGTGAACTAACGGGCGTAGCGGCTTTCCCCTTAGTGGTGGGCGACCCATTTTTTTACCGGGGCCAGGTGCCATTGGTAGTGAGCGAGTGGGGCGGCTTTGGCTTCGCCAACTACGGTGGTCCGCAGGAAGCCCAGGACCGGACCGAGCGCATCCGGCAGTTTAAGCAGGAACTGCGCCAGCATACCATTGCCGGGGACGTGTATACCCAGGCCACCGACATTGAAGAAGAGCGAAATGGCCTTATAGACCCCAAAACGGGCGAACTGACCGTACCGGCGGGCCTGCTCAATTCGCAGAACACGCGTCCGTCAACCGGCCAGGCCAAGCCCTGAAGGTGATGTCAATTGGTCTGATCAGCGGGCGTCTTAACTGGTTTTGACAATCGATCAGAATCTGAGATAACCTATAGAAACAGCAATTTTTAATACAATAACTTTAAAACATTGTCTTTTACTGGACTAAAATGTGCTACTCAGACTCGTAACGGGGTGTACAATAAATAACACAACTAACTACACGGCGGCAAACTTGATCACAAAGCGGTTGTCGTACATCACAAAGGTAGTTCAAACATCCGATCTGCTGAGTGGTTCCTTAGGGTGGCACGCTTCGGTTCGGAACAGGTACATGAAATCAAAAACGTCCCTTTGGCAGCGTATGGGTTTACAGCACTGGTTTCTCAAAAAGCCAGCCGTTGTGGAGGGTCCGTCAATACCTACGCCCGATGAGGTGTACCACTACATCACCGATAAATTCATCGAGTCCATCGGGCAGTTGTCTTTCGCCAACCGGACTGTTTTCTACCACGAGTACATCATTTGCTTTAACCCGGATGACTACCGGGAGTTTATGGCCAGCAAGCAAGGCCTGTTCGGGCTGGTCGCGCAGGAGTCGGTCAAAGCTTTTTACGCGCTGCTGGCCCCCTACCGGGCTGCGGGAAAAACGGTTGAACCGTCCGCCACGAAGTGGGTATTCCGGTTTGTGTCGCATCCTGACTATGCCCGCAGCGACATGGGATTCATTGGCAAACTGCTGCCCGGCAGCGATCAACGCGACGAAAACGTCCGGGTCACGTTTATTCCGCGCCAGACCGGCATTGCCGAAACCTACGACGTCAACCAGGACATTTTAAAGGGGTTCACATTTTACAGCGAAGGGTATTACGAGATTCCGTACGAGGATGATCTGAGTTATGACGAAAGAGGCCCGACCAATGCCTTCCGGCCCCCGTTGGCCCGTCTGGAGACCATCCTGCCCGACAAAGCGTATGCCGGGCGCAAGGTCGAATACGTTATTGTTGATGAAGAAATTACCGTTACCGGAACCGGGGAAACCGGCGAAGCCCCGGCCACGTTTCGAGTGCCTTCAACCTGGGTCGACACGCCACACCTGCGCATTCGGTACGACCGGCCCACCAGTCAGTTTTACGTGGCGTCTTTCGGGGAGAAAACGTTGCTGAACGAACAGGAAATCGCCCGGAGTGACAACAACACGACGGCCTGGGTAGCGTTGCCGGTGAACTCAAAGATGCTGCTGAATGGCATTGTCGGCATCAACATTTTTAAATCATGAACAGGCCATGTCGTCAATGATATCAATAGCGTTGCTGGGGATCAGTTTGGTCCTGCTGGCCGCGCACTTCATCGACATACGAAATACCCACAACCGGAATGGCTGAAAACATCGTCGGCATAACGGACACCGGGCGGGTGCGGGAAAACAATGAGGATACCTTCATTGCGGAGCAAATTCAGAACGGCACCCTCATCATCGCCTGCGTCATCGACGGCGTGGGGGGCTATGCCTACGGCGAAGTGGCTGCGGCCGTCGCACGGGAATCCATTCTCGACTATTTCGCCCAGCCGGTACGCCGTAGCGGTGGATTCGCTCACCCACCGGGTGGGGTGGCCCCGGCGGACCTGGGTCCCCTGCTGAAGGCTTCGCTGGTTGAGGCTAACGACCGGATTTTCGCCGAGAAGCAGCGGGACAGCGACTACGACAAAATGGCCTGCGTGCTGACGCTGGCCATCGTTGACCTAGCAAACAACCGTTTCCTGTACGCGCACGTGGGCGACACGCGGCTGTATCTGCTGCGGGATGGCTCGCTGGTAAAAGTAGCGAAAGACCACTCATTTGTCGGTTTTCTGGAAGATACCGGCCGACTGTCGGAAGCGGCCGCCATGCGCCATCCCAAGCGCAACGAGATCAATAAAGCGCTGGGCTTCGTTGAACGGGTCGACACGCCGGACGAATACATCGAAACGGGGCAGTCGCCTTTTTTGCCGGGTGACACGCTCCTGCTGTGCAGTGACGGCCTGACCGATCTGGTCACTCAGAAAGAGATAACGGATAGGCTGACGGGTACCGGGTCGCTGGCCGAAAAAGCAGCTAATCTGGTGGCTGCAGCTAATGAAAAAGGGGGCAAAGACAACATCACCGTCGTACTCGTCCATCACGACAAACTGTCCCTTTCTCCTCCAGTAGTTCAGTCCGCCGTTCGTCGGGACACCGGCAATCCGACGGCCGAATCCGCCCCGGTGCCGTTGGTGCATTCAGCGGTTAAGCCAAAACCTCGATCCACCGAACCCGTGCGGGAGGTGATTCAGCAACCGTCCCCACGGACCAGCCGATGGCTGGAGCGGGTATTTTTAGGGCTGATTGCGGCCATTCTGGGGTTTCTGTTTCACGGCCTATTTACCACCTTGCAGAGCGACTTTCTGGATGTTGATACGAAGCTGCGGAGCGGGACGATGGTGAACCTGAACGCGCCCAACAGTGCCCAGGCGTTGGCCGTTCTGCTGAAAAAAGGCTATTACTTCGAGGACGAAAAAGACATCCGGTTCATTCGGCAAGTTGTTGCCGATGCGCAGCGTGCCGATACTTCGCTCATTGACAACATTGGTGAACTGAACAAGCGCCGGTTTGTCGTTTCGGCGGACGATGCGTTCGCGCGGGCGGGCAGCTCCTTTAAAAAGCGGGTGGCGCTGTCCCGCTCGTTGCTGGGGTTTGCCGGACCGGACTCAGCGCGGTTCCTGGCCGAACGGACAGCCCCGCCCCAACTGCCTTCCGTTACCGATGCCGGACTACGGGGCTACCGCCTGAGCGGGATTGTCCGCAACGGAGCCGACAGTGTGGTGCCGGGCGTCCTCGTGCGGCTGGCGATGATTTTACCGACCGATAGCGTAGCCACCGGCGACGGGGGCGACGATAACCGGGTCAGCGAGCGCACAGAGACGGGTCCGGGGGTCGAGAAAGTGTACGGGCTGAACGCGGACAGCACCCGGCAACTCCGCGCCCTGACCGCTTTTGCCCGCACCGACGCGCAGGGCGCCTTTGCGTTTACCAACCTGCCCGGTGGCCGAGCCTTTGAGGTGCTGCCCATGCAACCGGGGTTTCAGTTCGGCACCACACAGGGCGTGTCGGCGTTGGACCAGGACGGTTCGTTTACATTTACTCAGACACCGCACACCCTGCGACTTTTTTCGACCCACGACTTCCGCATCCTTAAACGGGAGAAATCGTTAGTTACCCGAACCCCCGCCGAGTTCAACCAATGGTACTGGCTGATTGTGGGCGGCTTTTTCGGCGGTTTTCTCTTTATTCATCTGCTGGTGAGCCTTCGGTTTCCGCAAGCCGATCAATTGATCCTTCCCGTCGTGATGCTCCTGACGGGTTTATCATTCATCACCCTGCTCAGCCTGCAAGACCCCCTCCGCGACCGGTTTTTAGCCAGAGACTCCCTACTGTATTTTGGCATTGGGCTGCTGGGACTGGTCATCCTGCTGTTTGTCAATCTGCGAAAATTCACGCCTGATTCGGGGCTGTACCGGCTGTTTGTTTTCCAAAGAAATCAGCAGGCGGCAAACGGCTGGCCGTGGGCGGTGGTGGCGGCTGGGCTGTTGACGGCCACCATTTTGTTCGGCACCGGGCCGGAGGGTAGTGGCGTTCGGGTCAACCTGCTTGGTTTTCAGCCGAGCGAAATCGTTAAGTTTTGCCTGATTCTGTTTCTGGGCGGCTTTTTTGCCACCAACGAGCGGTTCATCAGTGAGTACACCCGCTGGCAAAAACGCTGGTCTTTTTTCTCCTTCGCGCTGCTGGCCATTGGCGGGTGCATTTTCCTTTTCCTGGTGCTGGGCGATCTGGGTCCGGCGATGGTCGTGTGCTTCACGTTCATCATCCTCTTCTCGTTTTCACGGGGTGACTTCGGCATTATGGTCGGCGCGGTCGTGTGCTACGTGCTGGCGACGTGGTTGCTGAAAAACAGTTGGCTCGCCACCGGACTCACGGCGGCTGCCCTGCTGCTGATGCGGGTGGTGAAGTCGACGCTGGTGAGCGAGTCGGCGATGATGGCGCTGGTGGTGATGGGAGGCTTTTTGCTGATCGATCAGATTCCTTATTTAGACACGCTGTTTCCCGGTCCGGTGCAGCGGCTGGTAGAACGTAAAGCCATCTGGCAGGACGCGTGGGACAACGAAGTTTACGGGGGCGATCACGTAGCTAACGGCATCTGGGCCATGGCGGGCGGGGGCCTGACGGGGCAGGGTGCCGGGGCCGGATTCTCCCGAACCATCCCGGCCGCCCACACCGACATGGTGCTGCCCGTTATCGGGGAGGCCTTCGGGGGGGCGGGCATCGTCTGCGTGTTTATCCTGTTCCTGATTTACCTGCACCGGTCGGTCATCATCGGCCGACAAACCGGCAGGCCTTTTTTGTTTTACGTCTGCACCGGCATCGGCCTCAGTACGTTCGTGCAGTTTCTGCTTATTGCGGGCGGCTCCACGGGTGCGCTCCCGCTGTCGGGGGTTGCGCTGCCGTTCATCAGCTACGGAGGATCATCGCTGGTGGCTAATTTTTTAGCCGTCGGTTTCCTGCTTTCGGCGTCGTCGGTGCGGGGAACTGCCGTACAAATGACCTACGTCGCCAATCAGCAAGACAAACACATCGTACCGGCGCTGGTGGCGGCCTGCCTCGGGATAGTGCTGCTCTTAGTGAACTTGTCGCCCTATCTCCTCGATCCTCCCAAATGGGTAGTGCGGCCCGCCTTAGTGGCCGACCGGAGTGGCGGACGCATGTTCAGCTACAACCCGCGCATCGGCATTCTGATGAATAAACTCCAGGCCGGGTCGCTCTACGACCGGGAGGGTCGGATTCTGGCCACCGGGAACCCCGAACTCATCCGGCGGCAGGGACGCCGGTTACTCCCCACCGGCAGCCCCGTGTACAACTTAGATTCGGCAAGGCGTAAGCGTCTGGAGCGACATTATCCGCTGAGCAACCACCTGTTTTTCTGGGTGGGCGACGCCAATACCGACGCGTTCCGGGGGGGGACCAACGGCTATTTTGCCGAATACCGCCATGCCGCCGATCTCCGGGGGTTTGCCTCGCCCACCACCCTGTACCCGGTTGTGGCCACCCGGTTCCGGGAAGACCGCTTTTTGCCCCGTGGCAGCAGGGAGATGACCGTGAGCAAACAGGACTACAGCGCGTTGGCCCCGTTGCTGCTGGCGGGGATCAACAGCCCGCAGGTGGCGGCTTTCAGGAAACGAAACCGGGACGTGCAGCTCACCCTCGATGCCGGGCTGCAAATTCAGCTTCAGCAATCCATGGCACGCGACACGTCGCTCCGCGATAACCGGGTATCCATAGTCGTGATGGAGTCTGGCTCCGGTGATGTACTGGCCTCGGCGGTGTATCCGCTGCCCCCGACCAACGACGAAGAGCAGCTTAACCTGACTCCCGCCGAACAAAGCAGGTTGCCGGGCTGGACAACCACCGCTGATCTCGGATTTACCTACTCGACGCAGCCCGGCTCAACGGCTAAAGTGCTGACCGCACTGGCGGCTTTCAACAAGCTGGGTTTGGCAGCGACCCAAAAAACGTTTGTCGTCCGGGGCTACGAACGGATTCGCACCGGCGGTGCCGAACCCGATGAGACCGGACGCATTGGCCTGGAACGGGCCCTCGTAAAATCGAATAACGTGTACTTCATCAAGCTGGCTAACGAAGCAAAGCTACAGGACGAAATGGCCAGTCTGTACCTTAAGACCGGTATGTTTCTGCATGGTGTGGGTGGCTATTCCTACCACCGGCAAGGCCGGGTTGATCAGGAAAAGAACTGGCGGGACTTATGGCAACGGACAGAATTCAGCACGAAACTCCGCTATAACCCGGGCAATATCCGGCGTACACGGGCCAGGGGAATCTCGGGCATGGCCTGGGGGCAGGGCGAACTGATTGCCACACCGGCTGCCGTCGCCCGGCTGGCTGCCGGTGTGGCCAACGACGGGCTGCTGATGCCCAGCCGGTACGTTCTGGCCGTGGGCGGCAGAAAGCAAGCGCCCGAACGGGGCATTCCGCTGGCCAACGATCCGCAGTACGCTCGCTTGCTCACCGGCTACATGTTGAAACAGAGTGCGAACCGGACCGATGAGTTTGGTATGGCTGTAGCGGGCAAAACGGGTACGCCCGAACGAATCTGGAAACGAAAACAAATCAACGACGGCTGGTACGTATTTTTTGCACCGAAAGCCACCGGCCCCGGCCATATTGTCGTTTGTGTGCGGATCGAGTCGACCAAGGGGTCGCGCGACGCCGTTACGCTGGCGGGCCGACACGTTATTCCGCTGTTGCGAACAAAAGGGTATATCAGGAGTTTTGGTGCGGCAGTGCCAACCCCCGTCAGTCAACCGCTCGCCCTCAACCGCCCCTCACTACCGGCCGGTAAAGCGCCGTTTTATGAACCGATAGTTATGTTTGATTTTTTCAAAAGAGAATCAGGAAGCCAGCCACCGGATGCCAAAGCGCTGCGGGTAGCCCTGCTGCAGTTCGTTAAGGAAACGTTGCGGCAGGTGGAAGGCGGGGAAGGGCGGCACATCAACGGCGTACAGCTTTTTGTGGCCTGCCCCGGCACCCAGCGGCACCTGTATGATGCGGCCGTTTATGAGCAGGAGCCGGAACGCTTTCGGGCCGAGGTGCAGCGAATCGCCGACGACTTTGCGATTGACTTGCCCGCTGTCTGGACGATGGACGTATCGTTCGGGGAAGGCCTGCCCCCCGAAGCCCTCAAACACCCGACGTTGCCGGTTGCCCTGTTTATCAAAACCCGGACGAGTTCGATGCATTCCTCCACTACCGGGTACATTCGGGTGCTCAGTGGCGAGGCCGAGAAAGAAACGTATTCGTTCACGGCAACGAGTGGTGAAATCACGATTGGCCGGGAAAAGAAAGTGCAGGCCGACGACGGATTTGTGCGCGTCAACACCATTGCGTTTCCAGCCGGGAGCGCCCACGAAGGGAACCGGTACGTGAGTCGGCAGCACGCCCACATCGAGTGGGACGGGCGGGCGGGCTGCTTCATGCTGTTTGCTGATGAAGGCGGGGTGCCACCCCGTAACAAAGTAAAAATAAGGTCCGTTGGGGTCGATGCGCCCATAAAATTGCACTCGACCCAGGTCGGCCACCCATTGCAGGAAGGGGAACAGATCGTTCTGGGCGAATCAGCGGTGCTTGAATTTAGTTATCTACCCAAACAGGACTGAGTAAGGCAATGGGCAGACTATTTACGATAGCAGAAGGGCTGGAGAACAGGGGTGCGCTGCGCACCGGTGGGCAGGGGTCTGTGTACAAAGGTCGGCGAATCGGCGAAATCTTCACGGCCGTAAAAATCCTGCCCACCCCCATCCATACCGAAAGTGTCGACGATAAAAACTTTCGCGATTTTCAGAACGAGGTCGAGAAGCTGAAGAAAGTCAATGAAGTGCCGAACCCCAACGTGGTTAAAATCCTGACCTCGGGCATCACCGAAAGCGGTTCGTTTCCATTCATTGAAATGGAGTTTGTTGAAGGTCCTGACCTGGAAGAACTCCTGAAACCTCCGCACGACCCCGTTTTTTCGCTTCGGGAAGCCATCAAAGTGGCCGATCAGTTGGCCAGTGCGCTCGCGCATTGCCATCGGGTGGGCGTTCGGCACGGCGACATTAAAAGCAACAACGTCAAATTCAACGTCCGAACGGGCAACTACGTCCTGCTCGATTTTGGCCTGGCCGCTATGTCCGACGAGCAACGGCGCACGAGCCTGCGCCATGCCGGGGCCATTGAGTTTATGGCTCCCGAGCAAAACGAAGGCGAGATGCTGTTTCAGACGGACGTATACAGCTACGGCATTATTCTATACGAACTCATTGCCGGTACGGTTCCGTTTCCCCTGCGCGATAAGGGCGAGACGAACCGCAACGCGGTAATGATTTCTCACCTCGAAACGCCCGTTCCCGACGTATTAAAACTGCGCAATGAACACCTGCCCGATAGCTGGTCCGATGAGCGCAAAGAGCGGGAAATGCAGGTACCGAACTGGCTGCTTTCGGTGGTGGCCACCTGCTTGGAAAAGAAACCCGAAGACCGCTTCAGCACGGGTGTAGATCTGCACGAAGCGATAATACGCGGCAGCATGCAGTCCGTGAAAAGCGGGGAGGAGCGAGTCAACAGCGCCACCGTTCTCAACGGCGAGAACGAACGGCTGCTGAGCTTAGTGCGGCACTACCAGGAACGAGCCATTGACAGCGAGCGAAACGTGGCCGAACTGCGGGCTGCGCTGACCCATAAAGAAACCGAAATCAGGGAGTTGTCGAAAAACGTGCGGTCTCACCCAACCGTGCAGCCCCGCCCGCCTGCTCCCTCGGCTAATGTGTCAACGCGCCCGGACGCAAACTCAGCACCGACTTTCAGACCGCGGATGCAGGTGTCAAAAACGGCTGTGTTGCTGGGTGTTCTGGTCTTAGTCGGCACCGTCGTGTGGTTTACGTACTCCCAGATGGCAAAAAAATCAGCTACGACGCAAATGCCCGTAACCGAATCGACAACGGATGCAGACCAGACGAAGGATGTGGACAACACGACTGTTACGGAACCAGACAACGAGCGCCGGGCAACCGACATTCCAGACCTTAGAACCCAAGCAGACAACACCCCCGACGAGACACCCGTGCGCGATACTGATAAACCCACGGTCCGGCGGGCCAAACCAACGACTGTCAAAACCAAACCAACGACTGATCCAGTTTCAGAGCGGACCTCAGAGCCGCAGGTCGTCGCCCGCAGCACCAGGCCGGTAGAAACCACCCCCGCTGAACCCGAACCCATTGCGGATGAACCCACGCCGAACGGGAGCGCAAAACGCTATACGCTGGCGTCTAAATACGCCTATTTCCACAATGAGCCGGACCAAAGCACCCGCCGGGCGGCTAACATTAACATCTGGAACAACGCTAAATTGACGCCCCTAAAGGAGCAGAACGGTTTCATTTACGTAGTTTACGTCAACGAGCAGGGCCAGACGTCGCGGGGGTGGCTGCTCAAACGAAACCTCAAACCTATTGAGAAGTAAGCGCGAAGAGCGTAGATTATGATCTGACACTAAACCTTATGTAGCTGAACTTAAGTTACAATTATGTTACTTAATGAGTAATGCCGAAAATTGTACCCAAAAGTCACTTCCCTACCCATCAAGTGATTGTCTTAACAAGTGATTACCTCGGCACACACAGGTCAATGCCAAATCATCCTCGAACGGCTTAAAAGAAGTTTTGTGGACGGTTGTAGCCGCACACTTCGGAGTTTGTAGCTGGTACAGAATTCCAGAAGGTACTGGTTAGAGCAGTGCTGACAGTCGCTCAACAGTTCCAGTTAGACCGTTACGCCCAAGAATTTCCAGTACTTGGCCGACGCTTTTCGACGGTCTGACCAACTGGGCAACTTGGGCCTCAAAAGCAACCAAAAACTCCGCCCGGTTCGTCTCCAGCAGCCCAGCCAGTAATTGGTCAGGATGTTGCACGTCTATGTCGAACTGACTTATGTACTCGGATGGGAAGTCTTTCAAATTGGCCGTCACAATAAGACTGGCCTGACCACGCAAAGCAGCCGCTAACACGTGACGGTCGTTCTGATCAGGCAAGTCGCTATGCGATAAACAAGGGATGTAATGAATTTACCTGCATTGGTAACGTTACCTGTTACTTTTGGATCATGATTAAGAGCATCCAGCACAAAGGCTTACAGCGGTTTTACTAGCATGAAGATCCGTCGAAGCTACCAGCATCAGCCGCTCATGCGACGCGGATACGGAACGTTCTGACCCGCTTAGAATTTGTGTAATTGCTTGACGACATCGGTGCGTCTGACTCGCGGCTTCATCCATTACAAGGCGGTTAGGAAAATGCGTAGTGAATGCAACAGCTTTTTTAGGTTAACGTCCAGATGGCAGGTACGTTGACCATTCATCGTCGCCAATCATTTCGCGGCTCATCAGCTGCCCCCGCACCCGGGGTGCCGCAACGCCGTTGCCCGCCATCATGGGGTTGCGCAGCACCCGCATTTCATCCCACAAGCCAGCCTCAATAAATGAATTGAGCAGTATGGTGCCGCCCTCAACCAGTACGGACTGAATGCGCCGGTTCGCTAAATCGGCCAGTAGTTGGGGTAGAAACGGCTTATCGGGCTGGAGTTGCACATAGTGGGTCTGACCGGCCATTTCCGTTTTCAACAGATTGTAGCATACCGTCGGCTGCGAATCGTCGAACAGGTGGAGCGTGGGCAACAACTGCAGCTGCCTGTCGACAACGACGCGGGTTGGATTTCGAAGGGGCTCGCCCGGCCACAGTCGCACGTTCAGGCGGGGGTTGTCGGCGCGGGCGGTGTTGGTACCCACCATGATGGCGTCTTCCTCGCTTCGCCATTTGTGCACCAGCCGCCGGGCCAGCGGCCCACTGATTTGCAGGGGTTTACTGCCTTCGCCCCCAATAAAGCCATCATTGGTTTCGGCCCATTTCAAAATAATGTACGGACGTTGCTGTTCGATGAACGTAAAGAACCGGGCATTCAGCCTGCGGCCATTTCGGCCAGCAGCCCCGTTTCTACCGGGATTCCGGCCGTCGCGCAGTTTCGCGAACCCCTGCCCGGCCACCAGCGGATTCGGATCGTCATTGCAGCAAATGACCCGGCCTATTTTCTTTTCTATCAGCAAATCGGCGCAGGGCGGCTGTTTACCATAGTGCGAGCAGGGCTCCAGCGTTACATAGGCCGTGCTACCGGGCAACAGGTGTTCATCCGAGACTTGTACCGCACCGATGGCGTTGCGTTCGGCATGGGCTTCGCCATAGCGCTGGTGCCAGCCTTCCCCAATAATGCGCCCCCGCGTGGATTCGCCCGGCGTGGAGTCGCCCCGCGTGGATGCGCCCCCGGCTGGATGGCCTGTGTCACCGTTCAGGTCATGCACAATCACGCAGCCCACCATAGGGTTTGGGCTAACCCGCCCCCGGCCCAGCGCGGCCAGTTCGAGCGCACGGCGCATAAATTGCTCCATAAATTGATAAACGTTTAGATGGCCTGCCCGACGTCAATGACCCGGCTTTGAGCCGCGGCAAGTTAGGGGTACAAAAAACTGGATGGTAGTTCCAGAGCAAAAATGACTTGTCCCGGCAGAAAACCGCGAATACGCGTCCCTCATCGGGCAGTTCTGCGCTACCCTAACCCTGAACTTCTTTACTTTTACGCAAAATTACTCTTCTGCAACTTTATAGTTTTCGACTGAGCAGTCCCTGACTATACAGCCCCCAACCGCATGGCAACGGCGAAACCGCTTTACGAACGACTCAGCAAGAACATTACGGCCTTCCCGCCCGAAGAAGCCCGCGAAATGGCGTTTATGCTGCTCGACCATTATTTCGGACTCCGCAAAACCGACGTCCTGACCGATAAACCCCTGCCCCCCAACCGCACCGAACCCGACTGGTTCAAGATCCTGGAGCGACTAAACCGGCAGGAACCCATTCAGCACGTCATTGGCACCACCATCTTTTGCGGCCTGGAATTCGAGGTATCGCCCGACGTTTTGATTCCCCGCCCCGAAACCGAAGATCTGGTCCGGCTTATTATGCACGACTTTGCCGACCGCACCGACGACGTACCCATCGTAGACATTGGCACGGGCAGCGGCTGCATTGCCATCACGCTGGCCCGGTTCCTTCCGCAGTCGGTTGTGACAGGCTGGGACGTGTCGGAGAAAGCGCTTGCTCTGGCCCGGGAAAACGCCCGGAACCTCAAGGCCAGCGTTGATTTTTCTATTCAGGATATTCTGGCCGTGGGCGATGACTTCAGCCGGAAGTTCATCTGCGTGGTCAGTAATCCACCCTACGTAACCCGCTCCGAGGCTGCCGACATGGACCGTAACGTGCTGGATTATGAGCCGGGCATCGCATTGTTCGTAGAAGACAATGACCCGCTGCTGTTTTACAAAGCCGTAGCCGATTTCTGCGTGAAACACCTGGCCAGCGATGGAGCCTGCTACGTTGAAATCAACGAACGCTTCGGCGAGGCTACCCGCGCCGTATTTGTTGAGCGTGGCTTCGCCAATATTCAGGTTTATAAAGACATTCACGGCAAAGACCGCAGCATACGGGCGGCTTTTTAAGGAAATTGTATAGTTGTAGAGTCATAGAGTTGTAAAGTTGGCTGACGCGCCAGCAACTCCTGCGGTAGCTAACTTTACAACTCTGTAACTTTACAACCTGAAGAAATGGCGACGGTAAATCGGCTTGAGGACCTGAAAGCATGGCAAAAAGCCCGGTTGCTGTCGAGTGCTATCCACCAGACAACGCGCGATAAAACGTATCAGGACGATTATGATCTGAAGCGTCAGATACGGCGTTCGGGTGGTTCGGTAATGGACAACGTAGCTGAAGGATTTGGCCGGGGAAGCAGGGGCGAATTCGTACAGTTTCTTGGCATTGCCAGGGGTTCTCTGATTGAGGTTAAGTCACAACTGTACCGCTCCCTGGACAACCAGTACATCACTCAAATCACGTTCGATACGTTGTATGAGCAAAGCGACGAAGTAGGCCGAATCATTGATAGCCTCCTGACTTATCTGAATAATTCAGACAATAAAGGAAGACGTTATTCCAAGGGTTCTCCAAACGACACTTAATTGCTATAGCCGCAACTCTATAACTTTACGACTATACAACTCTATAACGTCAACGAATGCAACCACAAACGACCTTCTCCTACCACACCAAAATTCGCGAGGTTTTTGACGAGATGAGTCAGGTAGTGGTGGGACAGGACCGGCTGCTGAACCGACTGCTCATCGGCCTGTTTACGGGTGGGCATATCCTGCTGGAAGGGGTGCCGGGTCTGGCCAAAACCCTGACCGTAAACACCCTCGCCAAAGTCCTGGAGCTTGATTTTCAGCGGATTCAGTTTACGCCCGATTTGCTGCCCGCCGATTTGATCGGCACGATGATTTTCAACCAGAAAACCGCCGAGTTTGAAGTAAAGCAGGGACCAATTTTTGCCAACCTGATTCTGGCCGACGAGGTGAACCGCTCGCCCGCCAAAGTGCAGGCCGCCCTGCTCGAGGCCATGCAGGAAAAGCAGGTCACCATCGGCGAAGAAACGTTTGTGCTGGACCGGCCTTTTCTGGTGCTGGCCACCCAAAACCCGGTTGAGCAGGAAGGTACGTATCCGCTGCCCGAAGCCCAGGTAGACCGGTTTATGATGAAGGTTTTCGTGGATTACCTCAGCAAGGAAGACGAACTGACGGTAATGCGCCGGATGTCGAACATGAACTTCGACTATGAAGTACAGCCGGTGCTGGGCAAGGAAGATCTGGCGGCCATCCGCAACGAAATCAACGGCGTAACAATCTCCGAAACCCTCGAACGCTATATCATTGAACTCGTTTTTGCCACCCGAAAACCACTGGATGCCAACCTGCGCGACGAGGCCCGGTACATTCAGTTCGGCGTATCGCCCCGGGCGAGTATCAACCTGAACCTGGCTGCCAAAGCCCTCGCCTATTTCGACCGGCGCGATTATGTCCTGCCCGAAGACATCAAAGAAGTGGCCCCCGACGTGTTTAACCACCGGCTGATGCTCAACTACGAAGCCGAAGCCGACGGCGTAACCACGTTGCAGGTGATTGACTCTATCCTGAGGAAAGTGGCCATTGGCCGGTGAACGGCAGCGGCATTCCGGTTGTTTTATCGGTATGAAACAATCCACCATTTTCCTGCTGATTGCCGGGGTACTGGCCGGCGGCCTCTGGCTCTACGCTACGTTTTTCGGTACCCCGCGCCAGCCCCACCAGCGCCCTGCCGGAGCCACATCGCCCGATAACCGGCGCGTGGAAAAAACCGATGCCGAATGGAAAGCGCAACTGACGTCGGAAGAATACAAGGTAATGCGGGCGAGCGGCACCGAGTGGGCCGGTAGCAGCCCACTGAATAAAGAACATGGCACGGGCACCTTCATTTGCGCCGGTTGTCATAATCCGCTTTTCCCGTCCGAAACCAAGTTCGAGTCGGGTACGGGCTGGCCCAGTTTTTACGCGCCTATCGTCAAAAACGCCGTGTACGAAGAGCGGGACGGCATGCGCACCGAAATCCGCTGCTCCGTCTGCGACGCGCACCTCGGCCACGTGTTTACCGACGGCCCCGCCCCTACCGGCCTGCGCTACTGCATGAACGGCGTGGCCATGAATTTTACCCCCGCCCGTAAGTAGGCATTCAGGACCGGAACCGGGCGAATCGGGTTTGCCTTTCCGACCCGGTCCTGTTACCTTGCAGTATGGAAAATTTCGTGGTTTCGGCCCGCAAGTATCGCCCCGCTACCTTCGACACCGTAGTGGGACAGGAGCACATTACCACCACGCTGAAGAATGCCATTAAAACCAATCACTTAGCGTCGGCATTCCTGTTTTGTGGTCCGCGTGGCGTGGGCAAAACTACCTGCGCCCGCATTCTGGCCAAAACCATCAACTGCCATGACCTGACACCCGACAGCGAGGCCTGCGACCGTTGCGAGTCCTGCGTGAGCTTCAACCAGAACGCATCATTCAACATCCATGAACTCGATGCGGCTTCTAACAACTCGGTCGAGGACATTCGGAATCTGATTGATCAGGTGCGCTACCCACCCCAGTCGGGTAAGTACAAGATTTATATTATTGATGAGGTGCATATGCTGTCGTCGGCGGCTTTCAACGCTTTTCTGAAGACGCTGGAAGAGCCGCCGGGCTATGCCATATTTATCCTGGCCACGACCGAGAAGCACAAGATTCTGCCTACGATTCTGTCGCGCTGTCAGATTTTCGATTTCAACCGGATTCAGTCGGCGCATATCGCCAAACACCTCGCCGAGATTGCCGGAAAAGAAGGTATCACCGCCGAAACCGAAGCCCTCGATCTGATTGCCCGGAAAGCCGACGGTGGCCTGCGCGACGCGCTCAGCATGTTTGATCTGAACGTGACGTTTGCCGCCGACCGCATCATCCGCTACAAAGAGGTACTGGATAACCTGCACATTCTGGATTACGATTACTACGTCAAACTGACCGATTTGCTGCTGGCGGGTAACCTGCCGCAAACGCTGCTGACGGTCGATGAGATTTTGCGCAAGGGGTTCGATGGCCATCAGTTTGTGGTAGGCATGTGCCGTCACTTCCGCGATTTGCTTGTTTGCAAGGACGCCACCACGGTTCAGTTGCTGCAGGTGACGGAAAACGTCCGGCGGCAATACCTCGACCAGTCTACCCGTTCGCCCATGTCGTTTCTGCTGTCGGCGCTGAGCCTGGGCGGGCAGTGCGACATGAATTATAAAGCAGCCAAAGATCAGCGGCTGCACACCGAGTTATGGTTCATGAAACTGGCCAACCTGCGCAACGTCCTGGACTGGAACAGCCTGCCCGCGCAACCGGCCAATGGTGTCCCTCTGGTGGCACCCGTCATCCACAGCGAAGCCGTTGCCGAAAAAAAAAACGACTCCCCGACCAGCGTACCAGTAGTCAGCCCATCCCAGCCTGACCTGACTCAAAACTCCGGCCGAGCAGCACCCCATCACGAGCGAACCCGTAAACGGCTATCGGCCTGCCGCACCCGCCAACGGCACAAACGGTCATGTCGTGAACAGTCAGCCTGTACACGGCTACGCTGCGGCAGATGTTGGGGTGGCCGAACGCCCGGCGAAGCACGTCATTGCCCCACCCACCCGCTCAGCCACCAGCCGACTGCGCACCACGGTACCCCTCACCAGCAAACCCCTGCCAACGGCTGCTACCGACGATGCCCCTGCCGCCGTTATCCTGCCCGACAAGCCGTTTGATTTTGAGGCCTTGACAGATGTATGGGCCAGTTTCGCCAAACTACGGCGGCAACAAACCGACTCCGCCACCGAGCAGATGATCATGAACCGCGACCTGACCCTCGACGGCACCATTATCCGGCTAACTCTCGACAATACGCTGCAAGTCGGCGTTCTGAACGACTTTAAGCTCGAACTGGTATCGTACTTGCGCAGTCAGTTGCAGAACAGTCAGCTACAGCTTGAGCATGTGGTTAATTTACAGGACGTGAAAAAGATGATTTATAGTCCGCAGGACAAATTCAACTTTTTAGCCGAGAAAAATCCCGCCCTCCACGACCTGCGCAAAGCCCTGAATCTGGAAGTGGATTATTGATTTACGGGTGGTCCGCTACTGTGGCACATGTGGAGACTTTTGCATGAGCTCAGCCCCCCTGATAGGTCATTGGCTTTTATAATATTACCTCCCTTATTGACAGTTCAATTTCAAGGTTAACTATCATAACATTACTAATATTACAGATTCTGTGTGGCTTAGAATCATCTTGTTGCTCATCCACATTTTAATAAAAACGACCTTCTTTTTCTATGAATGCAAATCTAGGAACATCAACCCCAGATGTGTTAAAGGCCCGTTTAGCCACTCAGTTGATATTCTTCGTTTGCGGCTTAGGTATGGCCAGTTGGGCACCGATGGTTCCTCTTGCTAAAGATCGATTAGCCTTGAATGATGCTAACTTAGGCTTGTTACTGCTCCTACTGGGAGCAGGAGCCATGCTGATGATGCCGACCTCAGGATGGTTGGTGAGCCGTTTGGGGAGCCGTATTGTCATGGCTTGTGCCGCGCTGGTTATGGCCCTTACCCTACCGCTGTTGTTGCTCCTATCCTCGACAACGGCGATGGCCGTAACGCTCTTCGTATTCGGGTCAGCCATCGGTGCTATTGACGTAGCCATGAATGCCCACGGCTTACAAGTGCAAAACCTGTATGGGAAACCCATTATGTCATCGTTACATGGACTCTTTAGCGTGGGAGGTCTGTTCGGCTCACTGGGGCTAGGCTTTCTTATCAAGCTAGGCCTTAACCCTATCTATGCTATTGGTAGTATTGCCTTGCTGATGGTCATCATTAACATTACCCAATACAGGCAATTATTTTCCGTTGATGTCGAGCAACAGGTTATGACGCAATTCGCTACGGTAGAGGAAAAGCCAACGACAGGCAAACAGCCGTACGCCTGGTTACACGGCAGCGTCTTGTTCCTGGGCTTGATGTGTTTTGCTGTTTTTTTAGCCGAAGGGGCCATTCTTGACTGGAGTGCTATCTTTTTACGGGACAGCAAAGGAATTGATGCTGAACTTGCCGGAGCAGGCTATGCGGCCTTTTCGGTTGCAATGGCAACCATGCGATTGTTGGGAGATAAACTCATAACGCGGTTGACTAGTAAGACGGTCGTCGTGGGTGGCAGTCTGGTGGGTGCTGTCGGTTTAGCCTTCGCAGTTTTGAGTCCTTGGATACTAGGAAGTTTAGTGGGCTTTGTCTTGCTGGGCTTGGGAGCCGCCAATATTGTGCCTGTATTTTTCAGCGCAGCTGGCCGATTGCCTGGTATTGCACCCACTGTGAGTATACCAGCGATCACGACCATCGGCTACACGGGTTTGTTGGCGGGCCCGGCATTGATCGGTTTCATTGCCTACCGTTTCTCGCTGTCTATTGCTTTGGGTATCATTGCTTTGCTATTGGTCGCTGTAGGATTAGGCTATCAGGTAAAAGGAAAAACGAACTAGATCTATTCTTCGAATAATTGATTAACATACGATTAGCTATAAAACCGACCTCGGATTACTACAATGCCCGGTCCTTCATAAGAGGGAACCGGGCATTGTAGTAATCCGGGAAGAGTTTCAAGTATCCGAACGTCCCTATAGAATGTTCAGGATGACAGTCAACGTTTCGCCTTGTTGAGTCTCGTTCATCAATACTTGTTGATAATCGAGTCGGGCAGGACCTGCACGTCAATTTTGGTGGCGTTCATCAGGGCCTTGCGATTGTTTTGACCGTCCACGTAGGCGGGGTTTACGACCATCGAACGGTTGTAGTAGTATGAAGCCAGTTGCAGTTTCTGCGGGTTATTTTCGGCAAATCCTTCGCCCTGGTAAATTACGCCGAGGTTGTTGTAAGCCGGGGCATAGGCGTTGGCCGCACGAATAGTCTGCTTGTAATAGTACTTGGCCGAATCGACGTTGGGCGTGATTTTCTGGAAGACGTAGGCCATCGAGAAATACGCTTCGCCAAAATTGGGGTAGATGCGCGTCGATTCCTGCAAATGGTCCAGTGCCCAGCGTCCGTGTTTGTTGGCCGTCGCCAGTTGACTGTCAATCAGCGCCTGTCCTTTTTTCACCTGCTCGAGCGATGGCTTGGGTTTGATGCCATTCACGGCTTTGGCAATGGAGTCGGCTTTGGCGCGGTCTTTCAGGCCCTTCTCAATCCACTCATTGGCTACGTGCCGCTGCACCTGACAGCTCGTGGGCGCATACGGCAGGGCCGAGTTGAACAGAACGAAGTTGTTTTCCCAGTCGGGGTTACGCTCAATGGTTTTGAACGAGTACAGCCCGGCCACCACGGCCATAAGTCCCAGCAACGGCGCGTAGCGGACCAGCATTGGCTTTGCTGAATCGGCAGTACTGCGCACCAGCAGTTTCTGCGCAGCCCAAACCAGCACAAACGCGAAGCCCATAACAGCCGCGTAGGTGAAACGCTCGGCGAAGATGCCCCCGCGGAACCAGATAAAGCCCAGACCCGGCGCCATCGTAACGAAAAACCAGAAGATACCGAAGCCCCACAGCGTCCGCTTCACAAACCCGCGCCAGGCCAGCACCACCAGCCCGATCAGCGAGATGAAACCCGCCCAGGTCAGCCAGTCACCTTTGCTCCCCGACGGAATAACGTTGAACGAGTAATCGTACACCAGCGGGTGCGGCCAGACCAGCAGGCGGATGTAATACATCAAAAACTTGAACGTGGTAGACTTTTCGGTTTGGAGGAGCTTATACGGGTAGTTGGCCCAGTCGACCGGTGGGGTACCACTCAGCGTACCAATCATTTTCTGCTTCTGGTAAAAAAACAGGGCGGCCACAATCAGGAACGGCCACAGGCTGATGAGCGAGTTCCAGACGTTTCGGCGGGCAAACCAGTACTGCATGGCCGGAATCAGGGCCAGGCTCACAATAGACGACTCTTTGGAGAGAAACGCAAAATACAGCGACGCGCAGGCCAGACCCAGCCAGCTTGTAGACAGGGCCGTCATGATGATGACACCCAGAACGCCACCGGCTGTACTGCCCAGTGTGTTCACCATCAGACTGCTGCCAATAACCCAGCCGGCCCCAATAGAGAACAGGCTCATGACGCCCCCCAGCGGAAAGTCGATGGCCGGGCCTTTGACCCAAAACCGATCGGACGCTTCGAGATGCTTCCAGTACGCCAGTAGCATCAGGCCAATGAACAGGAAACTCAGGATTTCATCGCGGCCCTTAATGTTGGCTACAATCTCGGTATGAATGGGGTGAGCAATGAATACAAGGCCGATCAGGAACGCAATTATGGTTTGGCCATTCAGCCACTTTTGCAGCAAAACGCCGAGCACCAAACCCGTGAGCGCGTACAGGGCCGCGTTAATAATATGGCTGATGTGCGGATCGCCCTGGAAAAATTCCTGCTCCATGGCGAACGTAATCAGCGACAGCGGCCGGTAGTAGCCCAGGGAGATATTGCTGAAGTGCCAGAACTCGGTCCGCATCAGGTCCGGCAAACCCGCCAGACCTTTTTTCACGAATAGATTCTGACCAATGGCGGCAATGTCGTCGAGCGCAAACTGATGGCCGAAGGTATTGACGTAGAGCAGTCCACCCAGCAGGGCCAGCACCACCGGGGGCCACCAGGCCACGGGCCGCCGGCTGATGGGCAGATCGGAAGCCGGTTCAGTGGAGCTTACCGCCGACGCGCGGGGGGGAATTGGCCGGATCGGGGTCGGTTGGGGCGGAGTCTTTACGGCCAACGGAGTGGGTTTGGTCGGGGCCGGGCCGCGTTCGGCCGGGCCCCGCTCGGTTGGGCTACGTTCAGTTGGGGGTACGCCAGTTTGACTCGGTCCGGCCTCACGTGGCCCGTTTGGGTATTTTTTCTTTGCCATAACAGTGGGTTGCTGTCTTTCTTTTAGGTCTTTGCTCTGGCGCCTGTTCTTTTCAAAAGCAAACAGGCACCCGTTACGTTATGTATTGGTAAAGTTCAGGAAGATTGTCAGTAAAATCAATTCAGATGCCTCAACAACTCAAAACTATCCTGTTAGCGGTCAGCTTACTGCTAACCCTCGATGCCTGCCGGACTATCCCTATCGCCGGGTCGAAGACGGTGGCCGTTGATATGCCCCGCGCCGATAATATGGCCCTCGGCAACCCCAGTAATGCGTCGGCCAGTACGCCCGACAATTATCTGCTCGTTAAGCCGCAGTACACAGTTTCGTACAGCCGCAGCCGGGGCATTGCCAACTGGGTAAGCTGGCACCTGAACCAGTCCTGGAAAGGCGACGCCCGCCGGGTTGATGCCTTCCGCCCTGATCCGGCTTTGCCTTCCGGCTGGTATGCGGCCCGCACCGGCGACTACACCAACACGGGCTTCGACCGGGGCCACCTCTGCCCCTCCGATGACCGCGACGCCAACGCGGATGACAATGCGGCCACGTTTCTCCTTACCAACATCGTGCCACAAGCCCCGCGCCATAATCGTGAAGCCTGGAAAATCCTCGAAGAATACGAACGTCAGCTCAGTAGTGATGGCAGTGACGTATACATCATTGCCGGTACCAGTGGTACGGGCGGCAACGGGCAAAACGGATACGCCACCACCCTCGCCAACGGGAAACTAACCGTACCGGCCACGCTCTACAAGATTATCGTGGTTGTGCCCCCCGGCTCCGGCAATACGTTCCAGCTTACCCCCAACACCCGCATCATTGCCGTAAACATACCAAATGCACAAACGGCGGCCGATAAACCCTGGCGGGCGTATCTGACCACCGTCGATGCGCTGGAACAGCTTACTGGGTACGACTTTCTGTCTAACGTTCCCACCGATCTCCAGCAGCTTATCGAGTCGCGGGTAGATGGCGGCAACTCCTAATCAGGCCATTAAAGCTTCGGCGGGTGCGGCCTGCCGGAGTGGAATACGCCGGGTACGATGCTGAAGCAGAGCTTCGGCATCGGCCTGACTGGCAAAGGTGGTACCATCGAGGTTAACCATACTGGCCGCTAAGCGGTCATAACGTCCCCGCATGAGCAGCGCAAAGACTTGCAGAAAGTCCAGCCCGTCAAAGATGACCGCCTGGTTCTGGGCGTATTTGTCGATGGTTTTTTTGAAGAACGTGGGGTGTTCGGTCCAGTGCATAGCGGGCCGAATGTGATGGCTGATGTGGTACCCGTCGTTCCAGCACTTCTTGTTGTAGTTGACGTTGATGCAGGTAATGCTGTTTTTATAGGCATTGCCGGGGTCTTGGGCATCAACGAAGGCGTGTTGCGTCCAGTTGCCGAGCATGGCAACCAGGCGGTAAACTACCATCGGAAACAGGAAGGCCAGCACCGTGGCCGGCCAGTTCACAGCGAGAAGTACGATACAGATACCAAAAAAGATAAGCTCGCCAATGAACGCCCGCTGCGCGAGTTTTGGCCGGTTTTTCGTACGCAGATAAGCCAGCAGATCATACACGCCCCGCACGAAAAACTGCCCGAAATACGCCAGAAAACTCCGAAAGCTATCGCGCTGGAACGTCATGGTACTGCTGTGATCATCTTCGAGGTTGTTCTCGGGGTGGTGCATCCCGATGTGGTGGCTGTAATACGTTTCGGGCGTGTGGCCAAAGAAGGGAGCCAGCACCCACGGAATATATTTGTTCATCCAGTCGTATTCAGACTTGAAGAACTGCCGGTGACTGGTGCAGTGCAGCATGAGACCAAACGGCCCTTTAAACACGAAGGTGCTAATGTACAGATGCACGGCTGCGGCTGCCCACCACCAGCCGCCAAACAGGGGCAGCAGAAACAGCGATATGGCCAGCGGCAACAGCGTAAACGTGATTTGTAAGGAGAGATAGATAAACGGCAGGTCGCGCTCGTCTTTAATATACCGGAGAAAAAAACGGTCGAGTTGATTGTAGGAACGACCGGTAAAAACCGGATCATTGATAACGCCCAGGGTTTTCATGCAGAATAAATCAGAAACAAAAGTTAAGGGATTGAAACAAAGCCGGGCTGACTGGTTCAGGGGTTGAGGCAGCGGCCCGGACATCTGTACAATAATAACGAAAAATTGACAAACGAATTGGCTACCGCTTTTTTCCCGGTGGTCGCCCGTGTGTGTGATTCGTCAAGATATCAGAATTATAGCATCCAATAAACAATACTTAGCCTATCTGTCTCCTTACATTCAGTTTACAGCGAAAACAGCATTACAAATAAAAGACATTGTTGAATAATCAGGTTTTGGCCAAAACTAGCCAGCTGAAGGCCACCCCTTTATCCTTAGTTTTGCCACAACAGATGTTCTGTTACCGGGGTCTGAACCGTACCAAACAGGAAGACCTGCGCGGTACCATGCAGGACTTCAACCGGGCCATCGAACTGAACCCTAACGATGCGCTGCTGTATTTTCAACGGGGACAGTGCCGGTTGCAAAGCGGCTATACCAACAGCGCCCTCGGCGACTTCGACAAAGCCAGTACCCTCGCCCCCGCCGATGCCAACATCCTGACGGCACGCGCCGGCTGCAAAATGCAGATCAATGAGTACAGCGGGGCCATGACCGACTACGGGGCAGCCCTGGAGAATCGCCTAACCGTACCGCGGCCATAGCGAGCCGGGGGTATACACGCTTCAAACTTAATGACTTTAAGGGAGCGATCACTGACCTGAACCGAGCCCTTGAACTCAGCAAAGATGACTCCGAACTGTACTACCGGCGCGGTCTGGTTAAGACCCGGCTGGGCGAATTTGCCAATGCCATTGTTGACTTCGACAAAACCATATCGCTCGTTCCTGATCACTACAAAGCCTTTTTCTCGCGGGGCTTTTGCAAGAGCCGACTCGACAACAGCAAACAGGCTATTGCCGACATTGAAAGAGCCATTGATATGGGCAGTGCAAAAGGGCTGAGTAAAGCGTATTACAGCGAATTCATTACGACCAGCACCCTCGACCTGCTGGGCACGGTAATCCAGAAGAAATATCAGGTAACCGAACTGCCTGACGACCGCGCCGATGCTTATTTGGTGCGCGGTATTTTGCGCAACTCGGCGGGCGATGGCAAACTGGCGCTGCAGGACCTGAACCGGGCGGTTGAGCTTAGCCCCACCAACGCCGAGGTCTATTTTGTGCGGGGTATAATCCGCTCATCGCTGGGCGACCAGAAAGGCGCGCTCATTGATTGCAACAGCACGGTTAAGTGAACCCGCGCTAGGCCGAAGCCTATTACCTGCGCGGCATCATCCGCTACGACGCAGGCGACAATCAGGCATGCGCCGATCTGAGCCGCGCCGGCGAACTGGGCTACATGCAATCGTACAAGATCACCTCGGAACGCTGCAACGGCCAGCGAGCTACGGCGAGCCGGTAGGTTTAGCCTGTGGTTTACGGTTGGCTGTTTCAGGAGTTTTCAGGCGATAGCCAACCGTAAACCATTTTATAGCTTTCAGGAAAAGAAGGGCCAGCCCTACACCAATCAATGTACCAGCGGCATCGGCCAGGGCATCGTAAAAGTCGTAGGAGCGGTGCAGAAAAGTAGCCAGACCCTGCACCACTTCAATTCCGTAGCCATAGGCAATGCCCACGCCAATGACCCACCCCGTAGAGCGCCCTGTTAATCGCCAGAGAAAACCGAACAGAGCAAAAATGCCGAAGTGTAGCCACTTGTCTTTATTGGTCAAATCAGGCAGGCCATTGCTGGGTAAAAGACAGCCAATAAAGATGGCAACGGTCCAGCCGATGGCCGCATAGAGCAGAAGGCGCGTTTGAGTCAGCACAGTAGTCAACGCTTTAGGCGGTTTACGGTTAATAGCAGAAAAAAGAGAATCAGACTCAGCAGGTAAACGACACTGCGGGAGTCGATGAGGCCCCGGCCCAGGGCGCGGTACTGTTCATCGAGCGCGAAAGACGACACGTAATACCCCAGCCCTCCCAGCACCGACAAGCCCGCCACCGCCGACAGACCTACGTACAGCAGAAAGCTGAAAAACACCCCGAGCACAAAGGCCACTACCTGATTATCGTTGAGGGAAGACGCCCACAGCCCTACCGCTACGAACACGCCCGCCAGCAACAACAGCCCCACATACGAGCCAGACACGCCCGCCGAGTCGATGTTACCCACCGGTGCCCCAAGCTGATACAGCGATACGTAATACAGCAGCGTGGGCAGCAGCGTGAGTGTTACCAGCAGCCAGCTCGCCCAAAACTTACCACCCACCACCTCCCAGCGGCTTACAGGCTTGGTCAGCAACCATTCCAGCGTGCCCCCCCGCACCTCATCGGCAATGGATCGCATGGTAATGGCGGGCACCATAAACAGCAGCACGTAGGGCGTCAGCGTGAAAAACGGGCCCAGGTCAGCGTAGCCCGTTTCGGGCAGGCTCGTATCGGGAAACACCCAGAACAGCAGACCCGTGACCGCCAGAAAAACGCCCATGATGATATAGGCAATCGGCGACGAGAAAAACTGGTTGATTTCTTTTCTGAAAATAGCGAACACAGTTGGCTGGATAATAAAACCTGTAGGGTCTCCTGGAGACTGTACCGATTTAGCTTACTCAAATACGTTGGTTTTCACTTTCTTCATGATGGCGGCAATAACCAGCGAGAAAATAAAACCCATAAAGATGGAGCCAATGATACCGAAGACAAACAACAGGCCGGGGCTTTGAAACTTCTCGATAATCTTCATCTGCGCGTCAATCTGCTCGTCTGACAGGCCGCTCGATTCTGATTTGTCGCGTTGCATCTCAATCATCCGCTCCATAACCCCGGTATCAATGACCGTCATGTAGAATACAGAGAACAGGCTGGATATCAGACCGGAGACCCCCGCCGTAAGTGCGCCCAGGCTCAAGCCCTGACCGTAGCGCATATACCCACCATTCAGGGTACGGAATTCGCGCATGGCCAGAATTAGGGCGCCAATAGTGAACAGGTAGGATATGGAGCCGATGCCCGTGTTGCCAACGGTATTGGTCATAAACAGAATCAGCGAAAAAACGCTGGAGACAACGCCAAGAATAGCACCCCATTTCAGGGCAACGCTCGCAACGGAAGGGTTTTCGTTCATGGCTAACAGGGATTTTAGTGAGGAATAGACTGGTTTAAGGATTCAGGACCGTGTAGTCCTGCTTGCGAAAAATAAGCGAAATAATCAGAATGGGTAAGACGGCCAGCGCGGTTTTCTTGGTCAGCTCATCGGGCAGCAGAATCCCGGGCTGCATAGTCGTAGCTTTTTGCCATTGATCGGCAAAGGCTTCCGGCCCCATCGTGTCGATAAACTGCTTCTTGCCTTCAAGCAGCAGGCTTTTGGAGTTGACTATGTACTGCTCCCAAACCGATGGATCAACGTAGGTAACGAAGAGATAAATAAGCCAGCCCGTTACCAGGGCCGCCACCGTGTTCAGGACATAGCCAATGGTCAGCCCTTCCCACAAATGCAGCCGCCCCTCACCACTATTTTTGCGATAATACCAGATTGTGGTTATTAGCATGATGATGACAATACCGTAGTCCAGCACCCGGATATTACCCAGCGCCGGAACGCCCACGGCATACAATCCCAGGAAATACAGGAAACACAGCAGGCCCGTTATCAGCCCCGCCAGCAGCGGAACCTTCAGTAACGGATTATTAAAGTAAGAAAGAATATTTTTCATGGATTTGCGATAAACTGCCCCTGATGCACGGTACCGATAACACGCCCGGTTAATTGTTGCCCCAGAAATGGCGAATTACGCGATTTTGAGTGGGTTTGCTGATAGGTCCAGACGCCAGCGGGGTCAAAAAGAGTCAGGCAGGCGGGCTGGCCTTCGGCAATGGTCACGGCGGGAAGCCGAAAGATGTGCCGGGGCCGGGTAGTTAACCGGTCTACCAATTGATTCAGCGAAAGCCCCCGATTGTGGGTCAGTACAGTAGCTACGGCGGTCTCGAGCCCGATGATTCCAAACTCGGCGTGATCGAACTCAATCTGCTTGCTCTCGCTGTCCTGCGGCAAATGGTCCGACACGATGGCATCGATCGTACCATCGGCCAGGCCCGTCCACAAGGCTGCCACATCGCTGGGCAACCGGAATGGCGGGTTCACCTTAAAGTTGGTATCGAACCCTACCAGAGCCGAATCATCGAAGACGAGCTGGTGCGCGGCCACATCGCAGCTCACGGCCATACCCCGCGCCTTTGCCTGACGGATCAGTTCGACCGAACGGGCGGTAGAGACCGTTGAGAAGTGCAGGGCGGGCGGTAACGGATTAGGTCGATCCTCCGCCAGACCGTCAGTCGGCTGCGTTACGCCCACGTATTCCAGCAGCCGTAGATCACGTTCGACGCTGAGCTCTTCGGCCAGGGCGGGAATGCCTTTTAGCCCCAGCAGCGTACTCTGAACGCCTTCGTGCATTTGCCCAAACCGGGTGAGCATGGTTTCTTCGGGCCGGTTCATAAGCAGCCCGCCAATGGGTTGCAGGTATTGCAGGGTTTTAAGCAGCAGGTCGGGGTTTTGCAGCGGGCGGTGTCCATCCGAGAACGCAACGGCTCCGGCATAGTGCAGGTCCAGCATCTCGGCAAAATCGGCACCGTCGGTTTTTTTGGTAACGGCAGCAATGGGGTGCACGCTTACCGGCTGTGCCTGGGCCATCCGGCGAACGTAGCCGAGGGTATCCTTACTGTCGATAACGGGTTGGGTGTTGGGCAGCAGGGCAATGTCAGTAAAGCCCCCCGCAGCCGCAGCCCGGCAAACACTGCTGATGTCTTCTTTGTGTTCAAAACCGGGATCCATGCCCGATACCCGCATATCGACCCACCCCGCTGACAGGTGCAGATTTTGGCCTTCAATTACGTCAATATCAGCCGGTACGGATAGGTTCTGCCCAATCCGTCGAATCAGGCCGTTATCGATGAGCAAATCACAAACCTGTCCGTCTACGGCTGAATGAGCGTCGATGATATGGGCTGCGCGAATCAGAAATTGCATGACAATGAAAAATCAACGCGGAAAGGTACGAACGGATTGGGCAAAGTCAGGCCCTAAAAAAAGGCCCCAGCCGGGCAGAATGCCGGTTGGAGCCTTTCAGTCGAGTCAGAAATGGGTCAGGCACCCACCAATTCCTGATACGCACCAACCGACAGTAAGCCGTCCTGCTGCGCGGTATCGGCGGGCTTCATTTTTATAATCCAGCCCTCACCGTAGGGGTCGCTGTTGAGCAGTTCGGGCGTTTTCTCAATAGCCGGATTCAGTTCCAGCACCTCACCGTCGATCGGCAAAAACAGGTCCGACACGGTTTTGACGGCTTCGACCGAGCCAAATACGTCGCCCTGTTTCAGCGTCTGACCAGCCGTGGCTACGTCCACATAAACGATATCGCCCAGTTCGTGCTGCGCAAAATCGGTGATGCCAATTACGGCGGTACCATCGCCCTCAATCCGGATCCATTCGTGATCCGATGTATAGCGCAACTCTTCGGGAAATATCATGGTAAATGCTAAAATTTATACCTACAAAATACGGCACATCACGCTGGATTTGCAAACTCAAAACCGCAGACCGTCGCGCTACTTGCGGTCATTACCCTGCCGTTCAATCATCCACTGCGGGTATGGTTTGGGCGTTGCGCTGACTTCATCGAGTTGAGCGAGCTGCCCGTCGGATAGTGTCACTTCCGTAGCCGCGATGTTGTCCAGGAGCTGGTCGGTGTTTTTGGCTCCGATAATAACGCTCGTTACGCCGGGTTTGGCCAGCACCCACGCCAGAGCAACCTGCGCCACCGATACGTTGTGCTCACCCGCAATTGTCTGCATCACCTCGATGATATCATACGCCCGTTCCTGATTGACGGGTGGAAAATCAAACGTTAACCGGCGCGAATCGCCTTCGGGTTTGTTATCGCGGGTGTATTTTCCGGATAGAAAACCGCCCGCCAGCGGGCTCCACGGCAATATAGCCATCTGCTGATCTTTCGCCATCGGAACGAGTTCATTCTCCAGATCGCGGCCGGCCAGCGAGTAGTAGTTTTGAGTCGAGATAAACTTGCCCCAGCCGTTTTTATCGGCAATGCCATGGGCTTTCATCACCTGCCAGGCCGCCAGATTTGAGCAGCCAATGTAACGGACCCGGCCGCTGCGCACTACGTCTTCCAGCCCGCGCATGGTTTCTTCCAGCGGAGTCAGGGGATCAAAACCATGAATCTGATACAGATCAACATGGTCCAGTTGCAGGCGTTTCAGGCTGTCGTCCAGCTGTTGCATGATTTGAAAACGCCCCAGCCCCACCTGATTTTTTCCCGGCCCCATCCGCGCCCGTACCTTGGTAGCGATCACCAGATCATGACGCGACAGCCCCACTGATTTAATGGACTTTCCCAGTAACGTTTCCGACTCGCCAAAGGAGTAGGCGTTGGCCGTGTCGATAAAATTAACCCCCTGGTCCACAGCCTTTGTGATGAGATCATTGACGGCATCCTGCTTCAGCGAACCGATTTGTTTCCACATGCCGCCTTCGCCCCCGAAGGTCATAGTGCCAAGACAGATTTCGGATACCAGCACACCCGTGTTGCCGAGTTGATTGTAGTTCATGATGGATTTATAGGTTTACAATGGCGACGTCAATGCGTCGATTACGTTGCCGTCCTGGTTCGGTATCATTGCTGGCGGTAGGCTGCGCAGAGCCGTAGCCGCGCGTAGTTACCCGCACATCGGCAATGCCAGCCGCCAGTAAAGCTGACCGTACGGCGTTGGCCCGATCCAGCGACAGTTCACGGTTGGTGTCGGGATTACCGGTATTGTCTGTATGACCCTCAACGCGAATACGCAGATCCGGGTAGGCCTTCATAATTTCGATCAGGTTATTGACCTCCGGGCGTGACGCCGTTGTGATTCGGTTGGAACCGGTTTCAAACGTCAGCCCGTCAAATGTAAACGTGCGGGCCGGATTCTGGGGTTTACTGGCCACAAACTGCGCCAGCTGATTGGTAAAGGCGCGTTCGCCCAGCGTCAGTTTACGGCCATTGGGCAGTTCGCGCTGCACCAGTATGTCGGGACCGCTACCCGTATTATCGGCGGTTCTGCTGGTCTGCGCTGCAGAATCCCGGATGCCGAGGGCACCGGGAGCGGTTGAGTCGGCTACCTGTCCGTTGGCTTCCAGTACGCTTTGCTTCGTAGCGGCTGAGGTGTCTTCGCGGGCATCGGGCTCGTAAGCTGCGGTCGAGTCGGTGCTGACGCCGTCAATACTGTTCTCATTTTGGGTACACTTCTGAATAACGAGTGCCGCTACCAGTACCCCCATAGCAATTAATGCCCAGCGCAGCCACCGCACGTTTTCAATGCGCCGGTCGCCCTCGCTGCTCTTGGGAATGTTGGGATTAACAATGGTACCGCTGAAATTATCGGTTCCCTGTACCTCCGTCACGGGCCCGGCGGGCGTTTCCAATTCATCAAAGCCAAGCAAACTACCCACGGCATCCAGTCCCGATGGCATACTATTGCGAAATTCGGTAGCCTGCCCCAGCATCAGCGTTTGCAGGCTATGGGCAGACAGGCCACTTTCATCTTCCTGACGTCCCAGAATACCAACCAGCACTGAGGCTGCCAGCCCCAGAACCAGACCCGACGAAGCCGGTTTGGTGCCACTATAAGTGCTGAGTAACTCGTTTACCCGGCCCAGCCGATCATCGAAAATTTCGGTCAGAAAGCGTTCGCTGGCGGTAGCAGCCTCGCGGGTTTCACTTAGGGAGTCAAGGGCCTGACTCACGTCGAGGGGCGCGTTGCGATAATCACCGTTTTCGAGTACCCCAATAACCGACGATGCCCCACCACTGGCCTCTACGCGCCGGGTCAGGGCTCCCAGTAAGGTGGGAACAGCGCCATCGGCCGCTTTGCGGATGGAGGCAGAGGACTCGTTGAGTTCGGCAGCGAGTCGGTCGATAACGGCAGGCGTGAACTGACTGCCTAAGAGCGGGAATAAATGAACGGCCATGTTTTACTTACGTTGGTTGACAACGGGTAAAACATGGCCGCGTAGGGTTCTGTTTATTTAGCGCAATAAAGAGGTTGGGTTGCCAACCTGGCTGACGCCAGCCTTCTCCTGTATCAGCCAGGTTTATAACCCAACCACTTTACTACCTGGGTTACAATTGCGGAATGCGCAGGACCTGATCGGGATAGATCTTGTCGGGATCGCTGAGCATAGGCTTGTTGGCTTCAAAGATTACACCGTACTTCATGGCATCGCCGTACATTTCTTTGGAAATTTTCGACAGCGTATCCCCCGACTTTACGGTATAAAACTTACCGGCCGGCGTAGGCTGAGCCACTTCCAGCTGGTTATCTACGGCCGCTACTCCCTCTACGTTACCCACAGCCAGGGCAATTTTTTCGGCGTCAGCCTGTTCCTGAACCGAACCCGTTAGAGTTACCGTATCACCCTTAGTCTTCACGGTCAGGGTTTTGTAGGAAAGGCCGAGTTTCTTTACGTGGTCGAGGAGGGCCTGGGCGCGGAGTGGTTCAGCGGTTTCGGCCTGTGCGGGTGTAGCAACTTCCTGATCTTTGTGGAAGATTTTTTCGCCAACACCTTTAAAAAATGATAAGAGACCCATGTTTTCTTTTGGTTTAAAATGAATAATGGCTTTACTGAGAGGCCGGCAAGTACGCTAACCTTTCTGGTTGAAACAACAGACTGGTTTTGAGAATGTTTCAGCGAGTGCGTCCCTCAGCCACTCACATTTGCCGACAGCAGAACGAACTCTATGTGCCCAAGGCCGTTCAATTATTGTTTGCTTCAAGATAGTATCACCTTCCCGATTGGCAGATTTGCCGGAAAGTTCATGAACAAGTTACACGTAATGACGGCCGCCCTGCTGCTGAGCCCATCGGCCATACTGGCGCAGAATCAACTGGAGGGAGGTATCAAAGGGGGCGTTACGCTCACGCATGGTTATACCACCGTCCCCTCAGTTGCTCTTTCACCCACCCTTGTCCTTCCTCAGCTTGAGAACAAAAGCAATGGCATCGGTACCGGTTATTCGGGCGGAGTGTGGGTTCGGCAGAATTTCCCGAAATTGTATGTACAAGTTGAGGTTGACTATAACCGCTTCATACTAAAGCAAAAAACTGATTTTTCGGTACCGGCGGGCGTAGCAGCCGCGCTGGCTGGTGTGTCTTTACCGTCACAGGTTCCTCCGCAAACGCCCGCTACCATCAACCTCGTCTCAGCGTCGGTGCTGGAGTCAGTCAACGTACCTATTTTGCTGGGCCGGAAGTTCTGCGACGGGAATTTCCGGGTGTTTGGCGGCCCCAGCCTGCTCTTTACGCGCAAAGCCGAAGCCAAACGCAACACAACGGCTGCTGTCGGCACGCTTTCCTTTAGCTCACCCGAGAGCACGTCGGACTTGCTAAACCCAAATCCTAATAATGCGCTTGAAAAAGAATTGCAGGTCATGAACTTCACCATAGCTGCTGAGGCCGGAGTAGGCTACACATTCCTGCGCCGATTTGACCTGGACGTGCGGTATGCCCTGCCGGTGGGCGGTGTTTATAAAGACAAAACTATCAAAGGCTACCTCGGCATCGGAACCGTTTCGCTCGGTATCCGGCTATTTTAAAAGAGTCGTAAAGTTACAGAGTCATAAAGTTGGCTGACGCCAGAGATTTCATGCGTCAGCCAACTTTATGACTCTGTAACTTTACGACTCTTTCAAGACGAAACCTTGCCCGGCGGAGCTAGTAACGCATCGGATCCGCATCACCCGTTGGGCTGGCATTGGCATCACCGGGTTGATAGCGGGGAAACGGCCGTTGTAATTACTGACAATTCGTACTCCCGCTGCTGCATTGACTCCTGCTCTTATTGTCAGAAATCAACGAAGGGAAACTCGATTTAGTTGGTACGATTATAAATCAGCAAACCGTTTTACTTCTTATCACTTCTACGAGTATTACCATCCAGTAGTTTGACACCGTCTGGGTGGTCTACACCAACTGACTGACTGCCGTCCTGGGACGGGTCAGGCAAACCATATTTTGCCAAGGGTTGCTCGTCCAGAAAAAACTCACCCACCGTAATCAGATTCCGCAGGGTTGGTAATACCTGAAGGCCTTTGGCAGTCAGGCAATATTCTACTCGTGGTGGAATTTCTCTATATGATTTTTTCTCTAACACTCCCAGGGCCACAAGGGCCTTTAATTCCTGTATCAAAACTTTTTCGCTAACGTCAGGTATCATCCGGCGAAGTTCGCCATATCGGCGGGCTTCGGTATCCAGTTGAAAAATGATGTGCAAACGCCATTTCCCACAAATGATCTCTAACGTTTTCTTAAGTGCTGATTTAGTAGAAGTTATTAAACTCTGAGGCACGATTTGATCGTCCATAATGACTATTTTACTAACCTATTGGTGCGTAACTTACTGACTTGTAGGCCTTTGCGTTTGTGTAAGCAAAGATATATGTTTGTTTGGCAATACTCATATAAACCGATTCGGGGAAACGGCTTTAGACTATATTTTTATGCCAGATAATACCTACGTATTAGTAAGTTGACTTACCTACACAAGTAGCAAAGATAGATTTGGCTCAATGACACGTTGTAAACTTTCATTGTTTTCAGGACGTATTTCACAACTTGAACGGGCCGGTCTATCCTACCATCATTGAGTAGGTAATCATCAAGGTGTGCCGATATTATTCTCCAGAATGGAATTCGGCAGATATGCAGGGACCGAATACTACTTAGAGTTCAAACCGATTTAGATACTAAAATCTCTAGAAAATTACTTATATTTTTTGCTATAAAGATACCCTATTATTCACAATTGTGTATTTTACTTGTAACATATGTAAGCCTGTCGCGCTACTGGGCAACCGGTTTTAGTGCTCATCTGCCACAGTGGCACAACCCGGGAAATGTCTGCCGCACGAACGCTTGGGGCTTGCACAAACCGGACCTACTCTCTTCTTATGCCGGCTTGCTTTGCTCTCTCGAGCCCCTAGCCAAACAGTTTACGACGCATTACGTCAAAAAACGCCACCGTAAAGGGCCGCCACGGATAGGTTGAGAAGAAACGCACTTCCTCGGTCAGCCGGGTTTTTTCGTCCAGGAATCGGAAGGCGTCGACGGGTTTATTTTTGGCGTAGAATCGAGTGAAGACATCGTTGGCCGGATGGCGTTTCTTCTCCAGTACGTTCAGCAATACACTATCGTAGAGCTTAAAGCGTCCATCGAACCACGATTTCTGGCGAATAGGTCGACCTGTTTCTGTCAGATTATGAACAATGTCGCGCAGGTATTGCTGCGTGCGCTGAAACGTATAGCCGGTAGAGGCCTTGGTATATCCTCCCGATGTACCGATGCGCACCAGGTGTTTCGACGGATTTTCTTTGGTTTTAACATCCGACATGGGGATAACCCCAAACTCGGTTTCGCGAATCTGATACGTACCGGTGTCAACAAACCGGCTTATGTATTGCCGGATATAAGTATCGTATTCAGCATCGGTCAGGATTTTATCATTAAACAGCGTAAACTCGATCAGCGCCGTGTGCGCATCGAACGGCATCACATACACAAACCGGCAGTCGCCGTGCTGATCTACCCGAAAGTCCATGATTTCTGGCTGTTCGGGATTAAAGCAGGGCTTTTCGGCTTCAATCACCCAGCCTTTAAAATGTTGCAGCAGATTATGATTCTGCGGCTGGTCTAAACGGAGGGCGAAGGTGCTGTCGAAGACGTAGTCGGCGATGTACGGCTCATCGTTGGCAATAACAAACCCGCCCTGGGGCGAATCAGCAATCCGGTTAATCGTGGCCTGTTTACGGTCAATGTTGGGAAATTTGGCCAGTTCAGCATCCATAAACGCATAAAAGTCGATGCCCCGCAGCATCTTGTACTGGTACGATCCCATATCGAGCAGGCCGGCGTGGGTGGTGCCGTGAAAGCTGACCGTGTTCCACTTTCTAAACATGATTGACTCAAATGGTCCGGTTCCATCCTCCCAGAAACTCCAGGTCCGGTCGTTCCGATTTTTCTGGTCACGGTCCAGAATCAGCATCGAGTGGTTGCGCAGGGGCGATTGGGTGAGGTAATAGGCCAGGCTCAGGCCCGACATGCCCCCCCCGGCAATGATGAAGTCGTATTTTTTCATGCGGCAACTAAAAAAGTCCGAACCGCCGGCCCGGACTCTTCTCATTAAGTGGTGGGAGTACCTCTTTGTTTGTGAACTTACACGTTCACATGCTTTTCTGCGTGGTAGCTCGACCGTACCAGCGGACCGGATTCTACGTATTTCAACCCGCGCCGTTCCCCTTCTTCTTTGTACATAGCAAACGTATCGGGATGAATCCATTCCATGACTTCGTGGTGCATTTTGGTAGGCTGCAGGTATTGTCCCAGCGTCAGAATGTCCAGCCCGTTGGCCACCAGGTCGTCCATGACCGCAAACATTTCATCCTGCGTTTCGCCCAAACCCAGCATAATGCCTGATTTGGTACGCTGTCCGTAGGCTTTGGTACGTCGAATCTGCTCCAGACTGCGTTCATACCGGGCCTGGGGCCGCACCCGCCGGTACAGCCGCTCTACCGTCTCCATGTTGTGGGAGACCACTTCCTGGCCCGCCGAGATCATGCGCTCCAGAGCGTCCCAATTGCCTTTGGTATCAGGAATCAGCGTTTCTATGGTTGTAGCGGGCGATGCCTCTTTAACGGCCCGTACGGTCTGATACCAGATTTCGGCACCCCGGTCTTTCAGTTCATCGCGGTTTACGGATGTAATGACGGCGTGTTTGACCTTCATCAGCAAAATGGCATCGGCCACGCGCCGGGGTTCATCGGTGTCGTACTCGGGTGGGCGACCAGTGGCTACCGCACAGAACGAGCAGCTCCGGGTGCATACATTACCCAGGATCATAAACGTAGCCGTACCGGCACCCCAGCACTCGCCCATGTTGGGGCAGTTGCCGCTCTCGCAGATGGTATGCAGTTTATGCTCATCAACAAGTTTGCGGACTTTGGCATACTCAGGACCAATGGGCAGTTTCACGCGCAGCCAGTCGGGTTTTTTACGACGTTGCTCAGCAGAGGGTATCACGGGGAGTTCAATCATGGCAGACTAATCCTTTCCAGCAAAATTAGTTTTGGGGGCGTAAAGTTCAGCAAAAAGGGGGAAAGGAAACGGGGAAGAAAGCGACGGAGGAGTATTTTGTGTTATCTCCTTTGTCGCTTTCTTCCCCTCCGCCCTGTTCTATCAGGACTTATTTCTTACTGCCGAAAAACAGTGTGAGGTAGCCCGTGGTAAAGAAATTACGGTTACCATCGGCGCGACTGGCGCCGGGATCGGTATTGGGAATGATAATGATCTTCTGCGGAAAGTATTCGGCCAGAAAGCCAATCTCTAGGCCCGTCGTATTGGTTCGGAAGGCACTCAGCTCAAAGCTCAGCGCGGTTTTCAGGTTCAGGCCCACCGCGAGTTTGGACTGACCAAAGCCCTGAAAAATACTGCCCGCACCCGTCACAATTTCGCCGGTTGCCGTTGATGAGCCATTCACCTGCGACGCCGGTACCGAGCGGCTGCTATTGCCAAAGGCTACGTCGAGATAATACGGCTTGATGATACCGAGCGATGGGCCGGCAGCCAGAATACCACTTACTGAAATGCCATCGTCCTCGTCACGCTGAAACAGTTTCACCTCGCGGCCGTATTGCGGACGAATCACAAACAGGTAGTTTTCCTTACCCTGAATATACCGTGAACCCGCCGTGAGCGAAGCCGCAAGCTCTTTGGGATGTTTGACGTTCACCACTTCAACGCTCAGATACCGGTACTGAGGCATCCCGAAAAACTCGCCCGAAAGCCGCCGGGACTGCCGGAACGAGACGCCACCAAGAATACCCGAATTAGTATTCGTGGTAATACCAAAGGTAGTAATGGTCTGGTAGGTATCACCCTGATCCTCAGAGGGCGTAGTCCGGCTGGTCTGGCCTGATGCCAATAAGCTGGTCAGTGCAAGGATCAGTATGGTGTATAGTGTTCGCATTCGTATGAAATCCTGACTTAAAACTACCTAATCTACGGCTCTTCACAAAATATACAGCCAGAATAGCCTAACAACCCGTTTGTTTATATGTTTGGCCATTAACAAACCGAACCTATGGCTACCATTCATATTAACTACGCAGGCGACCTGCGTACCGATTGCACTCACCTCCAGTCGGGTACGCACATCAACACCGACGCCCCTACCGATAATCAGGGCCGGGGTGAAGCGTTCTCCCCCACCGACCTGGTAGCGAATGCGCTTGGCACATGCATCATCACGACGATGGCTATTTTTGCCCGACGCGACGGTATTGAGCTGGCGGGCAGCAGCCTTGATGTAACGAAGATTATGACCACGCAGCCGCCCCGGCGCATTGCCCGGCTGGCAGTCAAGATCACCCTGGAGGCCAGCCCGATGCCCGACGAAGCCACCCGCACCCGGCTCGAAAAAATTGCCCATACCTGTCCCGTGGCCATCAGCCTGCACCCCGACGTTGAACAGGCCGTTTCAATTGAGTGGACTTCGGGTAAGTCAGCCTGACCGCTACCGATGTTGTATCCACTTGCCGAACAGGCCTTTTTTGGCTTTTAGCAGGGCCACCGGCCGATTAGGGTGTTGTCGATTGTAGTGGTTGAGAATCTCGGGTTCGTACTGTTTGGAGAACTCGGGGTCAAAATTGGCTTCGGCCAGGCGTTCAATAACGTGCCGGATAGATTGCTGACCGGCAATCCAGTCCTGCCATACGTTCTGACGCTGCCGCATGCCCAGCACGTTCATGCCCGTAACGGCGTGGTCTTTACTGCGGTAGTTGATACGCAGGGCAATATTTTTGGTAGCGTGCTGCCAGTAAAAGGTTTCTTCGGACCCGTCGTCAGGTAAAAAACTGGGCAGATTGCCGTAGGTCTGGTACTCGATGTCGAAGAACTTGGCCGAGTTGAAGAAAACGCCCGGCTTGTAGATGGTTGGTGTACCGGTAATGGTTTGCGCGACGGTTTCGCCCATGATGCGGCCCGTGTACCAGATTTGCTCGGTTGGTTTGCGGCCCGGCGGGGGAGTGCGGTGCTGCACACAGTCGCCAATGGCATACACATCGGGCAGGTTGGTTTGCAGAAACGGGTTGACCAGAACGCCTTTATCAGTTTCCAGAGCCGTGCCTTTAAGCAGGTCTATGTTGGCATGAACGCCGATGGATACGCCCGCAAACTGCGCCGGGATGGTGTCTCCCGCTTTGGTTAGCAACGCGCCCACCCGTCCGCTGCCATCGTCCTGAAACTCGGCGAGTTCGGTTTCGGTACGCAGGTCGATGTGGTGAGCGCGGATATGGCGCGTCACCATGGCCGATTCCTCGGCGGGCAGGACGCTGCTCCAGAATGTTTTTTCGCGCACCAGAAACGTAACGTGAATACCGCGCGAATGCATCATCTCGCATAGTTCAATACCAATCAGCCCGCCCCCAACGACAGCCGCGTGTGTGATACCCTCGGTGTCAGTTTCCATCCGGTCGAGGTCGGGTTTGCCGTATAGCCCCTGAATGCCGCGCAGGTCCTGACCCGGCCAGCCCGCCATATTCGGCACCGACCCGACGGCCAGAATCAGCACATCGTAGGTCAGCGTCTGCCCGTCGGCGTAGTGGAGAATTTTATTGGTAAAGTCGAGCGACTGCACCGTGTTCTGCACCAGGCCGATACGGTTCTTTTCCCAGAACCAGTCTTCGTACGGCTTGGTATGATGGTATTCCATATGCCCCATGTAAATATACATGAGTGCCGTTCTTGAGAAAAAGTGGGGCGTTTCGGCCGAGATAACCGTAATGGCGTCGTCGGTCCGTTTGCGCAGTTCGCGGGCGGCTGTAATACCGGCAATGCCGTTTCCCAGAATAACAATATGACGCATAGTGAAGCGGTTGGCTGCGCAAACGGCTTCGTAACCCGTCTGCAACTAAACACAAACATACTGTAATGAGCAAAAAATCGGCCACTCTTTCAGAAAGAGCGGCCCGGAATAGAATGGCCCTGGCAAAGACCGGCGTAACCTTACTCTTCCCAGATCACCGTTTCAGCTCGACCGAACCAGGGTTCCATCTGCGGCTCGTACCACGATTCAATTACGTTGCGCTTGATTTTCATAGTCGGCGTCATGCGGTTATTCTCGACCGTCCAGGCGTCTTTGACCACCACCACTTTCCGGACGTGTTCGTACCCGTGCAGCCGCGGATTTACCTGACCCAGGGTCTGCTCCAGACTGGAATCTATGATCTGACGCCCCGCCCGGCGGCCAATTTCCGACAGGACCACCAGCGCAATGGGCTGCGGCAACTGCTGCCCGCCCACGCAAATCTGCTCGATATAAGTGTTATCAGCAAAGCCAGCCTCAATCTGCGACGGCGCAATGTATTCGCCCTTCGGACTCTTGTACATTTCCTTGACCCGGCCCGTAATGCGCACGTAGCCGTCGGCGTCTACTTCGGCGACGTCGCCGGTGGCCAGCCAGCCATCCTGTAATACAGATTCGGTCAGGGCGGGTTCCCGGTAGTAGCCCCGCATGAGCCAGGGGCAGCGGGTCTGCAGCTCGCCCGTTTGCGGATCGAGCCGCACCGTCACCCCATTATAAATCTTACCAACGGTACCGTCTTTCACAGCATTGGGCGGCATAATGGATACAGCCCCGAGGTTCTCGGTCATACCGTACGCTTCCTGAATGTGAATGTCGAGCCGCCGAAACCACTGGATGAGTGAGATGGGCATGGGGGCGGCTCCGGTAATAATGACTTTAGCGTCGTTGAGTCCCAGTCCCATCCGGATTTTACGTTTTACAATTCGGCGCAGCACCGGGATTTTAAGCAGTTTGTCGAGCTTTTCGGCGGGCATCCGGGCCAGTACCCCCTGTTGCAGCTTGGTCCAGATGCGCGGCACGGCCAGAAAATGCGTAGGGCGGGCAGCGGCCAGGTTCCGGGCAAACGTATCGAGCGATTCGGTAAAGTAAATGGTGCCGCCCGTGGCCAGTCCAACGGCCTCAACAATGTTGCGCTCCGCCACGTGACAGAGCGGCAGGTACGAGAAAAAGCGGGTATCGGTGAGGTCGTGGCGCAATTCAGCTTTGGTGTGGCCAATGGCCTGCCGCATGGCTCCGTAGTCAATCATGACCCCCTTGGGATTGCCTGTAGTGCCGGAGGTGTATATAATAGTGTAAAGATCATCGTCGGCGGGAGCAGGATTGCTGATTTGCGGGGCATTCTGCGCCATAATATCGGCCCACTGCGCATAGTCAGCGTCGGGGGCCGAGCCGTTGGGGCGGTAATCGGGAAAAGCTACCCCGGCTACGCCTGCCGGAACACCGGGTTTCATAGCGTCCCAGTTATCGATTTTGCCAACAATCAATACCCGGCAGCCGCTGTGGTCGAGTACCTGACCGCAGCTGATCGGCGGTGAGCGTTGGATAAAAGGGTACCGATACGTGGCCACTGAGCATGATGGCAATATCGGCAATGAGCCAGTGGGCGCAGTTTTTCGAGACCAGACCAATGTTGCTGTGTGGCGGCAATCCCTGCGCGTTGAGGTACGTGGCGAGTCGGCGGGCCTGTTGACCTACCTCAGCCCACGTATAGTCGATGTAATCAGTACCGACGGGCTGACGCAGGTATACGTTGTCGGGCTGAGTGCGCTCCCACTGGCAAAATGATTCGACCAGGGTTTTGGCGGCTGGATGGCTGGCAACGGTTTCCATATAACGGCGCTTTTTCGTAAAAATATAAATTTACGATGAGATAGTTAAATTTTATAAAGCAGCTTTGCGACTCAATTCACTACCGGTTATGACTTCGTTGAAACGTGTGCTTTGGCTAATCCCAGGTTTGCTGGCAACGGGTGTTATACTGGTTATGGTGATGAATATCCGGGCCGACAAATCCCTCGCCGAACTCAAAGCAGCATACGCCACATCCGCATCGCAGTTCATGCCCATCAATGGCATGCCGGTGCACTATCGCGACGAGGGCCCACGCCAGGACTCGATACCCATCGTATTGCTGCACGGCACGGGTGCGTCGCTCCTGACCTGGAACGTCTGGGCAGATACGCTGACGCAACACCGGCGCGTAATCCGGCTCGACCTGCCCGCGTACGGCCTTACGGGTCCGCATCGGGGCAATTCACGACAGGACACCACTGCTGTTTATTCCGGCGCCTATTACGTGGCTTTTCTGCACGATTTTCTGAGTCGACTGGGGGTGACGCACTGCGACGTAGTAGGCAATTCGCTGGGTGGTATGATTGCCTGGCGGTACGCGCTGAGTTATCCGGCAGCGGTGCGTCGGCTCGTTCTGATTGATGCAGCCGGATACCCCAGCCAGTCGACAAGCGTACCACTGGCGTTCCGGCTGGCAAGGGTACCGGTGGTTAACCAGCTGCTGAGCTACGTAACGCCCCGGTCGGTAATTGAGCAGAGCCTTCGCAATGTCTATGCCGACCCGGACCGCGTGACTAACGCCCTGGTGGACCAGTATATGGATATGGTTTTGCGGGCGGGCAACCGGCAGGCGTTCGTAGACCGTTTGCAGAATCAAGCACCCGACAGCGCGTATCGACAGATACCGCGTATAAACCAGCGAACACTTATTTTATGGGGGCAGCAGGACAGGTTGATTCCGGTTGGTAATGCCCGCCGGTTTCAGCAGGACTTACCCAACGACACCCTGGTTATTATGCCCAACGCGGGCCACGTACCCATGGAAGAACTTCCCCGGCAAAGCATTCAGATTGTGCAGCCTTTTCTGAATCAATAAGCTATTGCTTAGACCGGCGCTGTTTGCGCTTCCGGCTCCACGCTTTCAGATCGCCGGTCAGGCTTTCAAGAAAGAAGGACGGGCCCGCCGAGATATAAAATCCGCCGTAATTGATCTGACTATCAGGCAGATCTTTTTTAAGGATAAACCGCTGACCAACCAGTATATAGAGACCAAACCAGTGAAACGGCTTAAACCAGCGGATATCGGGAAAATGGTATGCCCCGGATATACCTACGCCGAGGGGAATGAAAACACCCCGGGCCACTTCCTCTTCCTGACCGCCCGTTCGTTCGTAGCGCGAGTGCCCGTACCCCAGCTCAATAGGCATGCTTACCTCAAACGGCCCACGCCGGTACAGATACCGTTCGTAATACACCGTAGCGATGCGCAGATACCGCTTTACCGATTCGGTCTCGCCCGGCAGCAAACCGGGCTGGTCGAGCGTCTGATTCAGGAAGTAAAAACCGGCACCGGCCTTGAAACTGGCCGATTGCCCGCTGCCCGTTCCCAGGGCCGGACGTGGGCGACGGGCCGGAAACAGAAACCCCGCCCGAACGCCGTAGACGCTTACCGGTATCCGCCTGCCATTATCGTTGCGGGTATCGCTGAAAAAGAAAAACCGCTGATCGGTCGAAGCGGAGAAGGTAAGCGATTTTGGGGCAGACGCGGCTGAGCCAGCCACCGCGCTGACCGGACTCCCCGACGGGGTAGTCAGGGAATCGGAGGAGGGGGTAACTTTCAGCTCGGTCTTTTCTTTGACCGATATAGTAGCCTGCCCAAATGCAGTGGCGCAGCCTCCCGCCCACAGTAGACTTAGCAGAAGAAACGGGTGTAGTTTGTTTGGTATCATACGATCAATTCATTGAAACAACTATCGAACAGGCAGATGGTTCGTTACAAGATGACACCTGGCCTGATTGGAAGTTTATCAACAAAAAACGCCATGACTGTTCCTCCCCCCTGGACTCTGACCGGCCGTGGCCTGGTATTCATTACCCATTTTCCGGAATCATTCGTTCGGGCACACGGCTTTCTGCAACCCTACCAGCAAACTGCCTACCAGGGATGGATCGGGACGGTCATACTCGCCGATTATCAAACGTCAACTGTGGGGCCGTATCAGGAGCTGCTCTTTATACCGGGGCTGTTTCGGTTTGGGCAGACAACGGCTTTCTCAATCTCGAAGATATACGTCTCTACTCAGGAGAGTGTAACCAGCGGACGTGCCAACTGGGGTATCCCGAAAGAGCGGGCTGATTTCAGATTCGAGAGCGATTCATCTGGCCAGCAGCACATTAGCGTCAGCAAAAGCGGAAAACCAGTCTTTTCGGTGCGGACCAAAGCCTGGGGACCGCGCGTTCCAATCACAACCCGGCTCCTGCCGGGATTCCGGGTCGTTCAGGAATCATGGCCGCCAACCGAAGCCGGGCATTTGCTGCTAACGGCTCCTGTGGCCTCGGGCCTGGCCCGCTTAACGAGCCTGACTGATCTGACAGTGGATGCAGCCCAGTTTCCGGATTTAAGGCCGATAAAACCTCTGCTTACCCTAACCATAGATGACTTAAAAATGACATTTCCGATTCCTAAATACGTTGGCTTTTAGTTTATACTCATGGCGAATGGCGAGTTTATTTTCGCTAAGGCAACCATTAGTTACACAAGTAGAAGACTGGATACGGACGACTTTTGCCCTTAAATTACTGGTTTCAACCGTGTCTCACAAACCATACGCTGCCTACAGTGCCGAGGATTTTGCCCTGGACGACTTGTTCGTCCGTTGGGTGCAATACCCCTCAGACGAAGAGGTAACGGCTTTTTGGGAGCAGTGGCTGAGCAACAATCCTGAACGGCACGAAACAGTTACTACAGCCCGGAAAATTATCCGGGCGGGTGGGCAGTCCCGGCTGCCTGTACTGACTACCGACGAGATATCGACCGTTTGGGGACGCATCCGTGAATCGCTGCAAACGCTGGAAGACGTCAGACCGTTGCAACCCGACGTGCGGGCCGTGGTGGGCTGGTGGTATTTTGTGCGCATGGCCACCGCTGCGCTGGGTTTGGTGCTGCTGGCGAGCTGGGCATTCTGGATGCAGTATGGCCCCGGCCAGTCCATGCAGATGGTCAGAACGGCCACCGGGCAGACGCGCACCATTCACCTGCCCGATCATTCTGTAGTTACGCTGCGTCCCAACAGCTCGGTTCAGTACGCCCGCCGATGGACCGACGATCTGCCCCGTGCGGTCTGGCTGGAGGGGGAAGCCGACTTCACAGTTGTTCATCAGCCTGACACGTCCTCAAGCCGACTGTTCCGGGTCCATACGCCTGACCTTACGATTGAAGCCGTTGGTACTCAGTTCAGAGTCAGACAGCAGCCCGTAGATACGCAGGTCTCTCTGCAAACGGGCCGCGTTGATATTCTCCTCAGCCAGAAAAAAGCACTGCGGCTTCAGCCCGGCGACTCAATACGAGTAGCTGGAGGCATTATTCGATCTTTACCATAATATCTGATTTTTTTACCAACCTACCAGTTATAAACTGTACATACATGGAATTAACAACTACCCGTATGCTGGGAATAGCGTGGCGTCCCGTCGTGTTGCTCGCAGCTTTTGCTGTTTTAGGACAGCCCGCTTTCAGTTCATCTGCTCCACCACCAGTCGGCATTGAAGACCCGGCGCAGGAACGTAGCGTAGCCGGCAAAATCCTGTCGGGCGATGACAACAGCCCGCTACCCGGCGTTAACGTGGCTGTAAAAGGAAGCACGCGCGGCACCACTACCGACGCCAACGGCGAGTATCGCATCAGTATCCCGGCCGGCACCGTCACACTGGTATTCTCATCGGTTGGCTTTACTACGCAGGAAGTTGCCGTGGGTAACCGCGCCACCATTGGTTTAACCCTCGCGCCTGATACCCGCGCCCTCAACGAGGTGGTGGTAGTGGGATACGGTACCCAGAAGAAGAGCCAGTTAACGGGAGCCATTTCGTCTGTATCAGCCAAGGAAATTTCCGAACTACCCATCACAAACGCCCGGCAGGCTTTGCAGGGGCGGGCCGCGGGTGTGGATGTGATTCAGAACGGCAGTAAACCCGGAGCAGGCGTAACGGTGCGGATTCGGGCCCGGCGTTCCATCAACGCCAGCAACGACCCGCTCTACGTGCTGGACGGTATTCCGCTGGCGGGTAACATCGACGATGTGAACCCCAATGACATTGCCGGCATGGAGATCCTGAAAGACGCGTCGGCCACGGCCATTTACGGATCTCGCGGAGCCAACGGCGTGGTAATTGTAACGACCCGGCGCGGCAAACCGGGCAAAACAGTGGTGGCCTACGATGGCTATTACGGCACATCGAGTCCGCAGGGTTTGATTGACGTGCTGGACGGGCCGCAGTTTGCCGAGTACAAGCGGGAGTCGCGCCGGGCCCTGGGAGCAGGAACCGGTGGCTATAAAGACGAAGCCGGCAATCCGGTCCCACCGGGTCAAACCAATGCCTTCGCCGACGGCGTCCTGTTTGAACCCATCGAGCGGGACGGTATTGCTGCCAACCGCACAACCGATTATCAGTCGTATCTGCTCCGGACGGGCAAAATTCAGAGCCACAATGTGTCGGTGCTGGGTGGTTCCGAAAAAACGCAGTTCGGCCTGTCAGTCGGGTATTTCAACGACGTGGGTATTATTAAAAATCAGGACTTCAGCCGGTACAATTTCCGCCTGGCTATTGACCACCAGATCAACCAGAAAATTCGGGTTGGGCTTACCTCACTGGGTGCTTATAGCATTCAGAACGGCGACAATTTTAACCCCTACGGCGGGGCTTTACAGGAAAACCCGCTGGGCAAACCCTACGACGATAACGGCAACCTTATATTCCTGCCCACATCGGACGGCTTGCGGACCAACCCCATTGCCGAAGTAATACCGGGCGCGCAGATTGATGCTACCAAGCGTATCAGGATGTTTAACAGCCTGTATGCATCCTACAACATCATTGACGGGCTGACCTACCGCGTCAATTTCGGGCCGGACTTTACCAACCGGCGCGTGGGTCGGTTTACGGGCAGCCAGACCAACGCCCGGCGCGGGGGCGAGCCCACCGGCTTTACCAACTACGAATACCAGTTTAACTATACCCTCGAAAACATTCTGAGCTATCAGAAAACGTTTAAGGGCGTGCACAACCTGAACGTAACGGCCCTGCACTCATTCCAGCGCGACGATTTTGAAGGCGGCAACATCAGCGTAACGGGCATCCCGGCCGAAACGCAGCAGTACTTTAACTTTGGTCAGGCAACCATTATTAACGGCATCAATACCGGCCTGTCTCAGTGGACACTGAACTCGTACATGGGTCGGATCAACTACGATTATAACGACAAGTATCTGCTTACGGTTACGGCCCGTGCCGATGGCAGTAGCCGGTTTGGGGCTAACAACAAGTATGGATTTTTCCCGTCGGCAGCGGTAGGCTGGAACCTGAGCAACGAACCCTTCCTGAAAGGTTCGTCGTGGGTTGATCTGCTTAAACTGCGGGCCAGCTACGGAGCAACGGGCAATACGGCCATTAACCCCTACCAGACGCAAACCCTGCTTACCCGTACTACCTATGCCTTTGGTAGCACCGCAGCGTACGGCTATCGGCCCAACACCATCGGCAACTCCGACCTGAAGTGGGAAACGACAACAACGGGCAACATCGGTATGGATTTCAGCCTCTACCGGGGCCGGGTTTCTGGCTCACTGGAGGTCTATCGTGCCCTTACCACCGATTTGCTCCTGGCCGATCAGTTGCCCGGAACCAGCGGCTACAACGCGGTGCTGCGTAACGTGGGCAAGACCCGCACCCAGGGCGTAGAGGTTACCCTCTCGACAGTCAACGTAAAGTCGCCGTCGGGCTTTAAATGGACCACCGACATTCAGTGGGCGAAGAACCAGGAAGCCATCGTTGAGCTATTCAACGGCAAAGTTGATGACGTTGGCAACGCCCGGTTTATTGGTCAGCCCCTGACGGCTTACTTCGATTATAAAAAGATTGGCATCTGGCAACTGGGTGAAGAAACCCAGGCCGCCAGCTTTGGCCGGAAGGTGGGAGAGATCAAAGTGGAAGATAATAATGGTCGCTCGGCCGACGGTCAGCTAACGGGACAGCCCGACGGAAAAGTTAATGCCGACGACCGGATTATTATTGGCTCGCAGGTACCGGATTTTTCGATGGGTATGACCAACCGGTTTAATTACAAAGGATTCGACTTTTCGTTTTTCCTTTTTGCGCGGGTGGGCAGCGTCATTCGTAGTGGATTTCATACTGGGTTCAACTCACTGGCAGGTCGATACAACAACCTGGATATTGACTACTGGACACCCAGCAATCCAACCAATGATTTTCCGCGCCCTAACCAGAGCCAGGAATCGCCGGCTTTTGGTAGTACGCTGCAGTACTACAGCGGCACATTCCTGAAAGTGCGGAACATCAACATTGGGTACAACATACCGGAATCGGTAACGCAGAAAATGCGCATCAGTGGCCTGCGGGTGTATGCTTCGGCGCAGAACCCGTTTAACTTTTCGGAGTACCGGTCGCGCTACAAGGGTATCGACAACGAATCGTTCGACATCGTCAACGAAAATCAGTCGCCAGCCACTAAACAGTTTACCGTTGGTATCAACGCCAAATTCTAAGCATCACATTTCCATGAAGAATTCATATTTGTTTATCGGAACACTCACCGCCGGGCTGCTGCTGGGTACCATCTCGTGTAAAGATGCCCTGGTCGAAGTACCCATTTCGCAGGTAGGCGCGCAGTACATCAATACGGCGGCTGGCTTTGAAGCGGCTGCCCGGGCCTCCTATTCTACCCTACGCGATTTTTATGGTCGCGAAATCGGTACGAATCTGACCGTTTTTGGTACCGACCTGTACACCGAAGGAGCCGACGGCAGCTACAAATTCATGAACCAGTACCTGTCGCAGTTTGACGGACGGGTGGACATTCTGCGCGATTTCTGGAACCGCTTTTACGTGGGCATCAACACCATGAATATCGTGATTGATAACTCGGCAACCGTAACGGGGATCGACGCAGCTTTGGTGAAACGCCGGGTGGCCGAAATGAAGTTTTTGCGGGCCCACCACTACTTTATCCTGACCCAGACCTTTGGGGGCGTTGCCCTGGTAACGAAAGGAAATCTGGAACCCACCAAAGTGTTTACGCGGGCATCGGTCAAAGACATGTATACCCAGATTACCGGTGACCTCGAAGCCGCTATTCCTGACCTGCCACAAGCTACCAGTGGTGCCGACTACGGGCGGGCCAACAAAGGAGCTGCTGAACACCTGCTGGCGCGGGTCTATCTGACCAAAGCCACTTCTGAAGCTGCTGCTGCCGACGATTACGCCAAAGCCGCTACGCTGGCTACGAACGTAACTAAAAACTACGGGTACGCGCTGCTGCCTGACTTTGCCAGCGTATTTGCGCAGGGAGCGGGCGAAATTAACAGCGAGGTCATTTTTGCGACGCAGTATACCTCCGATGCCCTGACCGACATTGGTATTGCCGGCGGGGACGTCGTTCAGGGTAATCAGACGCACCTGTATTTTGGGATGGAATACGATACGCAGGCCGGCATGCAGCGCGATGTGTTTTATGGCCGTCCGTTCAAGCGTTACCGTCCTACGGTTTATACACTCGAAACCGTTTTTGCTCTGGACAACCGGGTAAACGATTCGCGCTACAAAAAAACGTTCAGAGACACCTGGCTGAGCAACAACCCGGCCAAAACCACGCCCATTTTCGATGACTCGAAGACCGCGCTGAAATTCTCGGCGGGCGATACAACCATTTTCATTCCGGGTTTTGAGATGTCGAAGGCCGAGCGGGCCAAAAGACCGTACCAGGTCTTGGTTCCCAGCAACTACCGGGCAAACCTATTCCCCGTCATGCAGAAATTTCTGGACCCCCTCCGCCCCGACCGTACCTACGAAGCGGGCAGCCGGGATTACATCATGTTCCGCCTGGCCGAAACGTACCTGATTCTGGCCGAAGCGCAGTTTAAGCTGGGCAAATTACCCGAAGCCGCCGAAGCCATCAACGCCGTACGGCGCCGGGCGGCCTGGCCGGGCAAAACGGCCCAGATGACCATTACACCCGCTCAGGTCAGCACCGACTTCATTCTGGAAGAGCGGGGTCGTGAACTGCTGGGCGAGATGTTCCGCTGGTTTGACCTCAAGCGCACAGGCAAACTCCTGGAGCGGGTACGGGCCTACAACCCCGATGCGAAAGCTAACATCAAGGATTTCCACGTGCTGCGCCCCATTCCGCAGGATCAGATTGACCGCACCACCGACGGAGCTACTAAATTCCCGCAAAACCCGGGGTACTAAACGAGTGAGCGACCAAAGTCCGGAAAGGTCAGATTAAACCTTTTCCGGGCTTTGGTTTCCATAGGTAAGATTCTGACAGACCAACCTTATTAACAGACAAGATCAACTTCTCATTGATTATTGCTAACTCTCTTTTCTCACTATGAACGAGTCCGTAAACAGGCGGCAGTTTTTGAACACATTTGGACTATCGGCTCTGGCTCTGACGGCCGGAGCCGATTTCCTGTCGGCCCATCCGCTGAAAAAAGCCGACCTGAAAATTGCTTACTCTGCCATTACCTGGGGCGGCAACGATGCACAGGCTATTGCCGACCTGGCTGCGCTGGGCTACCGGGGTATTCAGCTCCGGGCCAATACGTTTGGGCCGTATAAAGCCAAACCGTCGGAACTGAAGGCCATGCTGGATCAGCACAAGATGCAACTGGCCATGTTTTCGAGCGGCAACGTGGAGGTTGACCCCACTAAAGAGCAGAGCACGATCGACATGCACGTAGCCCACGCCAGCTTCGTAAAAGCCCTGGGGGGTTCGGCCATTCAGCTTACCAACTCGGCCCGGCCCAAAGACCGGCTGCCCACTACCGCCGAGCTGAAACGGCTGGCCACGGTCATGAACGAGATTGGTAAGCAAACCGCCGACATAGGCGTGCAGGCAACGTACCACAACCACATGCACCAGCTCGGCGAAACCCCCGAAGAGGTCGATGTGATTGTGCAAGCGATGGACCCGCGCTACGTAAAACTTGAACTCGACATTGCCCACTACCGGCAGGGGGGTGGGATGCCCGAAAAAGCGGTGAGGCAGTACAAAGACCTGATCTACGCCCTGCACCTGAAAGACACCATGTCGCCCCTGCCCGCTGGTTCGGACGAGAAACGCGATTACAAGTTTGTGGAACTGGGTCGGGGCAACGTTAACGTGCCGGCGGTTATCAAGGCCCTCAACGACATTGGGTTCACTGGCTGGGGCATCGTGGAACTGGATGGAGTACCGGAGAAAGATAAAACGCCCATGCAGTGCGCCCAGATCAACAAAGATTACATCACCAAAACGTTAAAAATCTCTCTGTAAATCGCAGAGGAACACTTGAGTTATGAAAAACACGCTCATTTTAGGTTCTTTATTGATCGGCCTGTTCGCGTTTGATAAGCCGCAGACGCCCAACACGCTCACCGCCAAAGAAAAAAAAGAAGGCTGGAAACTGCTCTTCGATGGCAAAACGACCAATGGCTGGCGCGGGGCTTACAAAGATAAGTTTCCCGACAAAGGCTGGGATGTGCAGGATGGCATGCTCACCATTCAACAGTCTGACGGGTCGGAGTCGGAAAACTTCGGCGACATCGTGACGGATAGTGAGTACAGCGATTTTGATCTTGTATTCGATTTCAAACTGACCGACGGAGCCAACAGCGGTTTGAAATATTTCGTAGCCGAAGAAAAACCCAAACCCAAAGGCTCAGCCTACGGGCTGGAGTTTCAGGTACTGGATGACGACAAACACCCCGATGCCAAGCTCGGTCGTGATGGCAACCGTACCGTTGGGTCTTTGTACGACCTCATGCCGGCGCAGGGCAAGAAAGCCAATGCCATTGGCGAGTGGAATACGGGCCGCGTCTTTTCCAAAGGCAAACACGTTGAGCACTGGCTCAACGGTAAAAAAGTAGTCGAGTATGAGCGCGGCAGCGACGCTTTCCGCGAGGCCGTGGCCAAGAGTAAATACAGTGCTTCTTCCTACAATACTAACGGGCGGTTTGGCGAAGCTCCCAAAGGCCACATTCTGTTGCAGGATCACGGCAACCGGGTCTATTTTCGAAACATGAAGATAAAGCCGTTGTAGATACTATCATCCCGAGCGATTACCTCTGAAAAAGCGGACCCTCCTTTACATGGCTGGTCCGCTTTTTTTTGTAAAACATACTGCCACCATAAGTTACCTGTAGCTAGGAAGCGACTATAGAGATGCAGATTCCCAAGCGTTTAGGCTATCTACCGCTTACTAAATCTTTAGACTTTTTCCACCGATAACTTGTACTATTGTAAGTACAACCTCACTACCTGTATAACGTTTCCGTATTAATCTACCCTTACCCCTTTATACATGAATCGACGACTATTCATCAATCGGGTCAGTGCTGGCTGCGTGCTGCCCTTTCTCTCTTTTTCTGCCTTTGGACAAGACAATACGCAGGATAAGGCCATTTTAGATACGCATGCGTTTGCGCAGTTGGCCACCGACATCCGTCAGGGGGTAATCGGGGCGGTTCAACAGCTAACCATCACGCGTGTCTACAGCCCGGAAGGGCTTACCCTGGAAGCCCTGGCGCGTACGGCTCAACACGACGTTAACGCCTGTCTGGCCATAGCCGGACTACCCCCACTTACTGAAACTCAATTGTTGCAGCAGGTTGCTCCCGCTCCTTTGTATGGGTCCTGTGCCGCCGAAGTGGGCACCGAATCCACCAGGATCATCTGGCAGGCGTTAGCCCGTTACGGTATGCAAGCCCAACCCATATCCTGTCAGCTTCGTGTGCTGGGCAGTAAAGGTGTTTTGCAAACGACGACTGCTGGTTATCAGATTCTCGATTTAACCGGACGTGGTCGTCAACCGATTTTCGGCGCAGCCCGTAGTGCTGTATAACTCAGGCTTTCTCATTTTCACCTTAAACCCTTTCTAACTATGGCAATCCTCGGAGAGATTCGCCCTGTCGGCTTCAATTTTAATCCAGTGGGCTGGTTGTCGTGCAATGGCCAACTCGTGGCTATTGCGGAGTATGATGCGCTATATGCCCTGCTTGGGACTACGTACGGGGGGGATGGACAATCGACTTTTGGTATACCTGACTTACGCGGTCGTATACCTATACACGCGGGAGCATCTTCGGGGGGAACTTATTCCTTGGGACAATCATCTGGTAGCGAGGAGATTACGCTAAATGCGAATCAAATGCCCGCCCATGCTCACACATTTAGCTACCAACCCCTGGCTTCAGGCAATGCCGGTTCACAAACGAGCCCTGAAAATGTGTATTACGCCGGCACAGGCAGAGGTATGGCTTATGGTACGGTAGATACTGTTAACGGGACTATGGCTGCGCCCTCTGTCCAGACGAGTCCAGCCGGAGGAAGCCAACCCTTTTCATTGATACAGCCTTATCAGGTGGTAAATTATATCATCGCGGTGAACGGTATTTTCCCCAGTCGGAATTAACCTCTTTTGTCCCATCTACTAATCACACATACGTTTATCAATCATGACAGCACTAGACCCATATGTTGGTGAGATCGGTATTGCAGGCTTCAATTTCGCCCCCAGGGGCTGGGCCTTATGCAATGGCCAGCTGTTACCCATTGCCCAGAATACCGCCTTATTTTCGTTACTGGGAACGCAGTACGGGGGGGATGGACGAGTAACTTTTGGCCTGCCCAATTTGCAGGGTCGTGTGGCTATCCATAAAGGTCAGGGTCCCGGCCTGTCAGATTACACAATCGGACAAACGGGTGGAAGTCAGACCGCTACGTTGCTGGTAACGAATATGCCTGCGCATACCCACAGTGGTCAATCTGGCCAGACACCCTCGCTGGCCCAGCCCGCTACCAATCAGGCGGGTACAAGCAATAGCCCGGACAGTGCAGTTCCGGCCGCTACAAGTGCCAGCCGCCTGATGTATGCTCCTGCGGGCAATGCATCCATGGCTCCTTATACGCCCACGCTTCAGCCTGCCGGTGGTGGCCAACCCATCAATATCATGCAGTCAGGCCTTGTACTACATACTGCATTTCCCTGCAGGGGGTATTCCCGGCCCGCAACTAGCCAGCTTTTCTACTTCATAAATCACACTAACTATGGAAGAGTCTTATCTTGGTGGTATAGCCATTGTCGGCTTCGATTTTGCCCCCAGAGGCTGGGCATTATGCAATGGCCAGATTTTGCCCATTAACCAAAATCAAGCCTTATTTTCGTTACTGGGAACGCAGTACGGGGGGGATGGACGAGTGACTTTTGCCCTGCCGAATCTGCAGGGGCGAGCCGCGATGCATGTGGGTAATAATTTTTCTCAGGGACAGGTAGTTGGTGGAAATTCACAAACCTTATCGGTAGCTAACCTTCCCTCGCATACACACACCTTGTCTTATGCCCCCCCGTGTAGTACCGGTGCGGCTACATCTGCTGATCCAACAGGTAATGTTCCCGCAGCGACCACGTCAAACAGCTACGGCTCACCTGCCACGGTAAATTTGGGTTATACGGCGCAGGGCGGAGCTACCCTCTCAACGGCCAACGCGGGCGGAAATCAGCCTGTCAGTGTTGTGCAGCCTTATTTGGTGCTGAACTTTTGTATTGCCCTGACCGGTATTTTCCCCAGTCGAAACTAAACGGAATTTATGGCCACGATTGGGCTTCTGCTACCGCACTCTACCCTGTATCCAACGCTGAGTTTCGACCTGCTGGAAGGAATAAAAGCAGGGCTGGACGATGCGTTGATTACCAACCTGACCTGGGTAGTTGAAAGCATTGGCTTTGGAACGGACGTGGAAGAGATACGGGGGGAAAGCCCAGAAACAGCTCATGCAGGATGGTGTTGATCTGGTAGTGGGGATGATGAGTCGACGAATGGCAGAGCAGGTCGCCCCGACGTTTACGGCTGCCAATCGGTTGCTATTGGTGCTGGATGTACTGGGTGATTTTTTCAGCAGCGTATCAACTGCCCCCACCGTCTTTTATCATTCGCTGCAATCCTGCCTGTATAGCCGGTTGACGGCCCGTAAGGCTGTTGAAGCAGGGTACAAACGCATTATTCAGGCCATGTCGTTTTACGATGCGGGGTATTTGCAGGGATATGCATCGGCGCAGGGGGTAGAAACTACTGGTGGGGAAATTGTTCAATACGCGGTTAGCTCGCATATTCCCGCGCAGGTTAACCTGCAAAATCTACAGGATGGGCTAACATCGGCGCAGGCCGTTGTGGCACAGTATACAGGCAATATGGCCGGGCAATTTTATCAGCTTTACGCAACACTGTCCAACCAACTGCCTTTGTGGGCAGGGCCCATGCTGCTGGAAGAACAGATGCTGGCCACTGTACCCTTTGGGCTGGAGGATGTACGGGGTTACGTAGCCTGGTCCGGGCAACTGGAGACAGCCAGCAACGATACGTTCAAGGCGTCGATGCGCCGACGAGGTCGAAAACCCAATCTGTTTTCGATGCTGGCTTATGAAGCCGGATTCATTGTAGCTGACTATTTACGGTCTATAGAGCCGACGGGTTATCCGACTCCGGCCGACTTCGACCGGTTGAAAACCCTGTCGTTCAATGGCCCCCGCGGGCAGGTAACGTTCGATCCCGATACGCACTATTCATGGGCTATGCCGTATGCCACCACGGTAATAGCCGATGAGCAGGGCTGTTGCCGATTAGCGGATCTACTGCCGGAACCAACCGTAATCCAGGATTACCTGGCCTTTAAAGCAGAACCAAAGCCTCTTTCACACTCTGGTTGGCATAACACCTTTCTCTGTATCTGATAACGATTGATCGTATGAAGAATAACTACTTCTTTCCGGGATTAAGCCGCTCTATCGTCTGCTGGCTGAGTATATTATTGCTCGGGTCACTGGCCCCGGCGGGGCTGATGGCGCAAACCACCCTATCGGCTGGCGATATCGCTTTCGTTGGCTTCAATGGGGTTGATGACCGGTCAACTGGGGCTAACTCCAACGATAAGTTCTCCTTCGTGCTCCTAGAAAATGTTACGGCTAACACCCGAATTTTCTTCACGGATTTCGGCTGGCTAACGGGTGGGGGCTTTCAAACAATCAACCCGACCGCTGGAGCTGCCGCTACAGATGATGGCATTATCTCCTGGATGTCCTCTACCAGTCTGGTGGTTGGAACGTAGGTTGTTATCCTATGTAAATACAACTTAAGTGCCAGTACCGGTACGGTAGCCGGGTTTGAAGATATACCAGGGCAGAGCTTCTATATGAATATTGCTGATGGATCTGCCGATGACATCTTTGCCTATCAGGCAGCAACGGCCCGGAGCGCCAATCCAACACTACTGGCGGGTATACGCACAAGGGGTACAGCCTCAACCTGGGACGCTACGGGAGATAACAATACAATGACTTCCTCAGGAACCACCTTACCGGCATCCCTGACGGCCAATGGCGTCAATGCTGCCTTATACCTACAGGGTTCTTTTTATACAATAGCGATCTATAAATGTACGGTTAGCAATGGCTTCCCCAAAGCAATCCGGAATGCGATTAACAATCCAGCCAACTGGGAATATCCAAACCCAGGTACATTTTGTGAAGGATACATTTATGCGCCCTTTGATCCTAACTGCCCACAGAGTAGTATTCCAACTGGCTATAATCTACCGATAAACTGTACGTTTGCGTTGACGCAACTGCAAATTGCGACTCAGCCTGCCAGTAAAACGGTGTGCGCGGGTCAACCGGTCAGTTTCACCAGTACAGCCGCAAACGCAACGGTTTATCAGTGGCAGGTATCAACAGACGGCGGTGGTTCCTTTGGGAATCTATCGAATGGTGGTGTTTATTCGGGCGTAACCTCTACGATATTAACTATCTCAAATACGACCGGATTGAATGGCAATCGATATCGACTCATTGCCTCTGAAAGTACAGAACCTTCATCCGCTACTTCGTCGGCCGCTACATTAACGGTAAATAATGGGCCACAAAACTTAGTTCTGAACCCCAGTGGGCCACTAAGCTGCACATCTACTACGGTCACTTTAACGGCCACCAGCACGGGTGCAACCAGCTATTCTTTTAGCGGACCGGGAATAACGGCCCAGGGTAGCGCAACCGCTACAGTCAACATGGCGGGGAGCTACTCGGTAGTGGCCACCTCAGCCAGCGGCTGTACGGCCGTGGCCACTACCACCGTGACGGGCGACCAGACCGGCGCACCCACGCTGGGGTTGAACGGCTCCACTAACCCCACTACCTGCGGAGGTACCAACGGCAGCATCAGCTTCACCACCAACCTGCTCGACTAACCCCAGCACCTGCGGAGGGACCAACGGCAGCATCAGCTTCACCACCAATCTGGCTAACGGCTCTTACTCGCTCAGTTACACTGGAACGGGCAGTCCCAAGACGGTTACTGTTTCGGGTAATGCCTTCAGTCTGACGGGGTTGTCGGCGGGGGCTTACTCCAACTTCTCGATTACCAACAATGGCTGTACGGGTTCGGTGGCCACCCCGGTCAACCTGGCTGATCCTGTTGCGCCAGCGCTGACCCTTAGTACAGCTACCAGCTTTTGCGTAGGTCAGCCGGTTACGTTAACGGCCACCAGTGGCTTCAGCAGCTACACATTCACAAGTGGTGCTGGCCCAGTTGGTTCAGGCGCGTCCAGTACCACTACCGTAACGGGTCTATCGGCAGGGCCGTATAGCTTCAGCGTTACCGCTACGGCCCCCAATGGCTGCACGAATATAGCCTCCACCTCTACCACGGTCAATCCGCTTCCCGTGCCAACCCTATCTGTAAGTGGCACCGTTACCTGCGCCCAGCCAACACAAGTGCTCACGGCAGGCGGGGGCACAAGCTATACATTTGCCGGTCCGGGTCTGCTGGCTACCTCGGCAGGGTCAGCAACGGTTAACGCAGGCGGTTTGTACTCAGTCACAGCGACCAGTAGCGGCTGTTCGGCGACCACCAGCGTAACCGTCTTCGAAAACAAGACCGCCCCAACACCGACGCTCACCGCCAGCAGCACGGCCGTTTGCTCACCTGCCAGCATCACTCTCACCGCCGGTGGTGGCGTTAGCTACACCTTCTCGGCGGGGGCCAGCCAGATCGGCAGCACCAACCAGGCCGTTGTTACGCAAAGCGGTACGTATTCGGTAATCGTGGCAGGAGCTAATGGTTGTACCAGTACTACCAGCATCATCGTAACCGTCAACCCGCTTCCAGCAGCCCCAACACTGACGGGCGTGAGCCGAAGTGTTACACAAAGTAACACGCCCCTCTCGCTGCTCCCGTTCGTAACAGCTACGGGCAGTAATGTACTCAGCTTTTCAGGCGCAGCAGGAGTACTCAATCCGCCCACTGTCGACATCAGCCAAGTAGGCGTTCAAGACTTTCTGGTGACGCAGACCGACGGCAACGGATGTACCAGTACGGCCACCCCGTTCAGTCTGACCGTTCAGCCCAGCATACCAGCTGATCAGACAGTTTGCCGCAGTAGCCCGGCCGTCCTGACTTCCATTACAGTCGGCGCACGGTATGAGTGGTACAAGAACGGCACGAGTGCCCCCTTCAAGCTGACCGAGATTGCCAGTATCCAGCGAGGTACCCGCACGGCCAGCCTGACGGTGGTAAGCCCACAGACCACAGCCAATTATTACCTGAAGGTTTTTGCTGCCGACGGAAGTTTCGTCTTCGAGGGGCCGTTTAAGTTGACGGTCGACTATAACTGTGTTGCAGGTAGCCCACGGCAGGCCGCGCCCGAACTGATTGAGGTGTCCCTGTCAATTGTGCTGACGGCCAACCCCGTTACCGACGGCAAAGTGCAGGCCGTGGTGCGTGGTGCCGGTGGTAAGGCCCTGACCGTAACGTTATTCAATTTACGGGGTCAACCAGCCGGAGAACAACGCTGGGCCGTCGCCGAATCGGAACAAGTAGTAGATCTACCTATGGGTACGCAGCCATCGGGTGTTTATCTGCTCCAGGCCCAATCACCGGATCAGCGCCAAACAATCCGGGTTATCAAACCATAACGTCGTACGGAGTTTTACGGAGTCCTTTTTTCAAACGCCCGTTGTCTGAAGAGGCAACGGGCGTTTGAAAACATACAGGTTAATAATGGCTGATGTTGCTGAGTACAAAAGCCACCAGACAGGCAATCGACTGCGCTTCGGATTGGGTTGCGGTATTAATGCACAGATCAGGCGCGTTCGGCACTTCGTAGGGGTCATTAACCCCAGTCAGGTTGGTCAGCTTATCGGGGTGGTTATCAGGCAACAGCGCACGGGCATACAAACCTTTTGTATCGCGCCGGATAAGCGTAGACAAATCGCAGTTCACGTAAACAGTCTTCACGTTAGGATTGTGCTTCGATACGTCGGCCCGCACGGATTCGTAAGGATTGATGGCCGCCATAAAGACAATGACTCCCTGCTGGCAAAGGAGCTGACCCACCGCTGATAATCGATGGATATTTTTTTGCCGATCCTCCCGAGAAAAGGTCAGTTCGGGCCATAGCTGCCTGCGGCAAGTGTCGCCATCCAGCACCCCAGCCCGGTACCCCAGAATCGCCAGCGTATTTTTGGCTCCTTCCGCCAACGTCGTTTTACCCGCTCCCGACAGGCCCGTCAATTGAATGAGTAGCATATCTGAAAATTAGTTTTTTACCACCGCATGAGCAATCGTTTTTTTCAACTGCCGTTCGTTTTCGACCCCCACCTGCTTCGGCAGGATTTAGAACACTGCCAGAGCCATTCCTGGACCAATCATTTCAATACGGCCGATTATGCCGGCAGCTGGACGAGCCTGGCATTGCGGTCGGCGTCGGGGCTGGAGACCGACATTCTGGCCCATGACCAGCCCAACGGCTATCAGGATACAGCGTTGCTGGGGCAATGCCCGTACTTCGAAGCCGTGTTACGCCAGTTTAAGGTCGATTTACAGACCGTACGATTGCTGTCGCTGGCACCGGGAAGCACTATCCGGGAACATACCGACCAGCACCTGGCTTACGAATACGGCTGTTTTCGCCTGCACATTCCTCTCCAGACCGGTTCCGGCGTACAGTTTCGGGTCGATGGGACCGATTTATTGATGAAGCCCGGCGAGTGCTGGTATGCCAGTTTCCATCTGCCACACAGCGTGCATAACAAGGGGTCTGTTGACCGCATACACCTGGTTATTGACGGCTTACGCAATGAGTGGTCAGATGGGTTGTTTGAGCGGGCGGGTTACGATTTTGAGACCGAAAAACGTGCTCAGAGCCCATCAGTCGCTACCAAGCGGCAAATGATTACCGAACTTGAACGCATGGATTCCAATACCGCCCGGCAACTCATCCAAACCCTGCGCCGGGAAATTGACCAGCTCGAGTCTCCGGCATGACTACCCACCCGCTTCACAACTGGATTCCGTACCGACTTCTTATCGAAAACGATACGGTCCGCTGCCGATGGCTGTACACGGGCGAACGCCGATTCGACGCGCCTTTCTTTAACGAAACCATCGGGCAGTGTATGCGGCACCCATACAATTCGGCCTGGTTTCGGTCAGAAAGCAGTCTCAACGGGCTGATCGAACTGGCTCAGGATATTCCGCCGGTATCACCAACGGCCTTTATTTTCCACGTCTCGCGCTGCGGCTCTACGCTGCTGTCGCAGCTACTGGCTATAAGTGAACACCGCATCGTTTTGTCGGAAGTACCCCTGCTGGATGAACTCCTGCGCCTTTCGGAGCACTTTCCCGACCTGGACGCTACCCTGCGGGAACAGGCGCTTCTGGCGGCTATCAGGCTACTGGGACAGCAACGAACGGGTGAGGAAACGGAGCTATTCATCAAACTCGACAGCTGGCACATCACCTTTTACGAAACCCTGCGCCGACTGTTTCCAGACGTACCGGTAGTGCTACTGTATCGCCCGCCAGATCCCGTTATTCAGTCGCACCGCAGGCAGCGGGGCATGCACGCCGTACCGGGTTTATTACCCCCCTACCTGTTTAATCTTCCCACCAGCAACCAGTTTTACCTGAACGCCGATGCGTATACAGCGTCTGTACTGACGCACTATTATGGCCGATTTTTGACCGTTGCCCGGCAGGATAATCACGCGCTGCTGTTGGCCTACCAGCCCGATGGGTCGGTCCTGCTCAGGTCAATGCTGACGTTCCTCGCGCTGAATCAACCGGAATCTGACTGGGCAAAAGTTAGTGAGCGCAGTGGCTTTCATGCCAAACACCCGGGGCAGGCGTTTGCCGAAGCATTGCCTGACAACCCGATTCCGTCGTATCAATTACCCGCTCAAAAGGCTTATAACGACCTTGAAACACAACGACTAAACCAACTCATGCCATGGCCCCATCTACCAAAGAGCTGATTGGTATCATACAGGCTTTCCTGAATGAAATCGGCATTGAAACCCGCGAGCAGGTTTTGCCTGAGGCTACTTTTTTACCCGGTTTACTCATCGACCAGGGTATACTACTCATTGATCCGAAACGACTGCTGTATCCCGGCGATATACTGCACGAAGCAGGCCATATGGCCGTTAGCTTACCCGAAGACCGGGCCCGGCTGGGTGGCAACGTCACGGCCGACCGGCCCGACAAAGCCGGTGATGAGCTGGCCGTTTTGCTATGGACGTATGCCGCCTGTTGCCACCTCCGGCTCAACCCAGCGGTTGTCTTTCATCCGGATGGGTACAAAGGACAAAGTGACTGGCTCATCGAGCAGTTTACGAGTGGCCTGTACATGGGGTTGCCACTGCTGATCTGGATGGGATTAACCAGCGAACCTAACCCATCTGGAGCAGGGTTTCCGGGCATGCGCCGGTGGCTGCGTGTCTGACTGTAACATAACCGCGTCTGTAACAGACCGACAGACAGGTAAATCGACACTGTAGACCGCTTTAACAGATATATGCGCCCCCGGTATTCAGTTGTCAGGATACCGATGGATGGCTCACTTTCTTTAAACGGGTATACAATTAATTATCATGGAAAATCGTCGTGAGTTTATCAAGAAATCGGCAGTGGTCGGTTTAGGGCTGGCCCTGCCCACGGTGGGTGTTTCGGCCAAGAGTTACAACCGGATTATTGGGGCCAACGAACGCGTTCGGGTGGGCATTATCGGCTTCTCGGATCGGTTCCGGCAGTCGCTGGCGCCGGCGTTCATGGATCACGCCAAAGCCAACAACTTTGCGTTTGTGGGCGTGTCCGACATCTGGAACCGCCGTCGCGACGAAGCCGAAAACTACCTGAAAGGCAAAGGCTGGAACGACGATTCCTTTTTCAAAGCCCGCAACAACGACGAACTGCTGGATCGGAAAGATGTAGATGCGGTCATCATCAGCACCGCCGATTTCCAGCACGCTCTGCACTGCGCGGCCGCCGTAGAGTCGGGCCGCGACGTCTATTGTGAAAAACCCTTCGCCGAATCGCTCGACGACGCCCGGGTGGCGCTGAAGGCGGTTGAGAAGTCAAAGAAAATTGTGCAGGTCGGTTCGCAGCGACGCTCGGCCCCCAATTATCACTCGGCCAATGACTTTATCCGGTCGGGTAAGTTTGGCGATATTGTCATGGTCGAGATGACCTGGAATGTAAACCAGCCCGGCCGATGGCGCAGGCCCGAAGCTGTGGCGCAGATCCGTAAGGAAGATACCGATTGGGACCGCTACCAGATGAACCGTCCCAAAACGGCCTGGGACCCGCGCAAATACCTGGAATTCCGGCTGTTCTATCCCTACTCGTCGGGCATTCCCGGCCAGTGGATGTCGCACCAGATCGATACCGTACACTGGTTCAGTGGTCTGGATCATCCGCGCTCGGTGGTTGCCAACGGGGGCGTGTACCTCTGGAAAGACGGACGCGTAAACGCCGATACGTTTACGGCGGTATTTGATTATGGCCCCGACAATGACAAGAGCAAAGGCTTTCAGGTAACGTACTCCTCGCGGATGACCAACGAAGCCGGCGGCACTAAAGAGTATTACTACTCGAACGGAGGCATGATTAACCTCGACACAAACCAGATTACGTCCGAGGGCGGCTTGAAGGAGCGGTACGCCAAAGAGATGAAGATACAGGCCAATATGCTGCCCAGCATGTCGCTGGGGAGCGGTCCTAAAATGGAAACCGGCGCCAATACCGGTAGTGACCCCATGACCTCGCTGCACATGCTGAACTGGATGGAATGCGTACGGAGCCGCAAAGAACCCAATGCACCGGCCCGCGTGGGATTCAACCACTCGGTTGCCAACGTTATGGCCACCACTGCGTTGCACACCGGCAAGCGCGTTACCTGGGATGCCGCCAAAAACGATATGATTCTTGGCTGATTAGCCAATGGTCATAAAGCAGCAAGCGAAGCCCGGATATCCGGGCTTCGCTTGTTTACGGGCATGGGTAAGTCAATTACAGCGTACTCATGTCAATCACGAACCGGTAGCGAACATCGCCTTTCAGCATCCGCTCATAGGCGGTTTCAATGTCGCTCATGGGAATCAGTTCAATGTCCGATACGATGTTGTGTTCGGCGCAGAAATCGAGCATCTCCTGCGTTTCCGGCAAACCGCCAATCATTGACCCGGCAACACTCTTCCGCCCACCGATCAGGTTGAAACCAAGAATCTCGGTAGGGGTTGGTGGGGCACCAACGCAGATATGCACCCCGTTGGTCTTTAGCAAACCGAGGTACATATTGTAATCGTGGGGAGCCGAAACCGTATCTATAATGAAGTCGAAGTATCCCCTTACCGCTTTTACCTGCTCGGCATCGCTGGTTAAGACAAATTTGTGAGCCCCTAACCGTTTGGCGTCCTCTTCCTTACTGGGCGACGTGCTCAGCATGGTTACTTCGGCTCCGAAGGCTGCGGCAAATTTAACGGCCATGTGGCCCAGACCACCCAGTCCCAGCACGGCAACCTTGTGCCCCTCGCCTACCTTCCAGTGCCGCAGGGGCGAGTACGTGGTGATCCCGGCGCACAGCAGCGGGGCCACGGCCGCCAACTCCAGCTTGTCAGATACGCTCAGTACAAAATCTTCGTGAACAACAATCAGGTTGGAATACCCCCCGTAGGTAGGCGTTTTCTTATCCTGCTCCAGCCCGTTGTACGTCTGCGAATGACCATTGAGGCAATACTGCTCCAGGCCCTCTTCGCAATTGGCGCAGTGGCGGCAGGAATCCACCAGACAGCCTACGCCGGCCAGATCACCGACTTTGAATTTGTTTACATGCTCGCCAACGGCCGTTACCCGTCCTACAATTTCATGGCCCGGTACCATCGGAAAAATTGAGCCGCCCCACTCGTCCCGAATCTGATGCAAGTCGGAGTGGCAAACGCCACAATACATGATATCGAACTGGACATCATGCGGTCCAACTTCCCGACGCTCAAATTGAAAAGGTGCCAGCGGTGAGTGCGGGTCCTGAACAGCGTAGCCTTTTACGTCAATCATATCTGTTGCTTTCTGATAAAGTTTGGTAGAGAATTTTCTGGCGGGGCAAAAGCCCCTTAATCGTCTATTAACCGAAAATACCTGTCAATAGTGACGTTGCCCGTCCAAAATCCCGAAGAAATCTTCGTTCCGATTCTTCTCCATAAGCGGACTAGCCCCGGCAGCCCCGTTTTTTTCCTGATAGTTCAGGCATTTTCCGGGTGCAAAACGTATTGCCTGATTCGGTGTCGTCCGCGAGTCGAGAGCGGTAGGCGGGATGATGCCCGTCCAAACAGGGTACCCGGCCAAGTCAATTTTGTCTGTATCTTGTCGACATGAAATACATCACTGTCGCGTTTATAGCCTGCTTTTTCAGTGTCATCGCCCAGGCCGGGCTTGCCCAATCAGCGTCAAGAACCAGAGCGACAAACAAATTCCGCGTGGGCATTACGGGTCTGGGTATCGAGTCCAGCACCTTCTCGCCCGCCCTGACGACTGAAGAAGCCTTTCACGCCAAGTATAACGATGCCGTATTTACATCCTACCCATTCCTGAGCGCCGATGCCCCGCTGCGGAAACAGGTTACGTGGTTACCAGCCCTGGTGGGCAAATCGCTGCCGGGCGGGGCCGTTACGCGCGAAGCCTACGAATCGCTGGTGGGTCAAACGCTGGAGCGGCTCAAAAAAAACGCGCCTTACGACGGTCTGTTCCTCGACATTCACGGGGCCATGAGCGTGGTGGGGCTTGATGATCCGGAAGGCGATTTCATCACGAGAATCCGGAACGTCATCGGCCACAAAACGCTGGTTTCGGTCTCGATGGATCTGCATGGCAACGTATCGAAGCGACTGGCGCAAAACGCCGATTTGATTACCTGCTACCGCATGGCTCCCCACGAAGACGCCATGCAAAGCAAAGAGCGGGCCGTAACCAACCTGCTCGACCGGCTCAAAAGTGGCAAGGGTAAACCAGCTTACAAAGCCTGGATACCCGTACCGATTCTGCTGCCGGGCGAAAAAACCAGTACGCGCATCGAGCCGGGCAAAAGCCTTTACCAGCAGGTTGCCCCCGCGGCTGCGCAACCCGGCATTATCGACGCGGCCATCTGGATCGGCTACGCCTGGGCCGACGAACCCCGCAACCACGCCGTTGTTATGGTATATGGCGATGACAGGAAAGCCGTACAGCAGGCCGCCGAAAAGCTGGCCGCCAGTTTCTGGGATGTTCGCAATCAGTTTGATTTTGTGGCCCCCACCGGTACGCTGGACGAGAGTCTGAAAGCCGCCTTCGCCAGTGATAAGCATCCGTTCTTCATCAGCGATACCGGCGACAACCCCACGGCGGGTGGTGCGGGCGATGTAACCTGGACGCTCACGCAGCTCCTGGCCCGCCCGGAATTTCAAAAGCCGGATGGCCCCTCCCTGATTTACGCGTCTATTCCGGCACCGGAGTTAATCAAGAAAGCCATTGCGGCCGGGGTTGGTGGCCACGTGGAAGGAACTGCCGGAGCCGCAGTCGATGCCCGTTTTTCGCCACCTGTCCCGCTGAAGGGCACGGTCGAGTCCATTGTTTCTGGCGATCAGAATGCCGGGGTCGAAGCCGTAATCCGGGTAGGCAGCATTCACGTAATTATTACCCAGAAGCGCAAGCCGTATCATAAGGAAATTGATTTTACCCGGCTGGGTCTCAAGCCACGCGAAGCAGATATGGTGGTTGTGAAAATCGGGTATCTGGAACCTGAACTCTACGCCATGCAGAAAGGATGGATTATGGCCCTGACACCGGGGGGCGTTGATCAGGATTTGTTTCGGCTGCCTTATAAACGCATCAAGCGGCCCATGTTTCCGTTCGATAAAGGCATGACCAAACCGAATTTATCGGCGCAGTTCATTCCGCTATCAGGCCAGTAACGCCCTATCGGTTTGGTCATGCCTTTATCGATTCTTCATCAACCCCGCCCCTACCTGACAACTCAGGCATTTTTTCTGGGTACAGAACTCATTATACAATTCAATGGCCGCCTGCGAGTCAAAAGCAGTCCGGATACCCAGGCCGAGGGTATTCCAGTCGTCGGTCAGCCGGTTTTTCTCGGGGGGCAGCTGTTCAAGCAAAGCAATGGCGCGGTCGATGTAGGCGGGTTGGCCCCGGTGATGCGCGTAGGCCGCCAGTAGCGGTACAACCGTATTGATGACAATGTTCACGGCCGAGTTCAGACCCAGCGACGGCGCAGCTTTTTCGGTCGATTTACCGAAACGGTAATGTGTCTTCCAATAGTCCGACGGTGTGATCTGTAATCCCTTCAGAAGCAGTTCGGCATCGGTGGTACCCACAAACAGGGAAAACAGGCTGGCGTGGCGGGTCAGGAGCCGGGCCAGTTGGGCCAGCCGGAGAGTTGGAAAATTAGCGGGTCGGAGCTTCCCCCATTTCCAGGCGTGGGCGGTCACCTGCCGGTCAGCCAGCTGATATTTGGCGGCCAGAAACCGGTATTCACGTTGTAGCATAGCTACGTATTCGTCGGGTTGTTCTACCGTGTCGAGCATTCCCGCCGTGCCGAACAGCATGGCTTCGGCCTGAAGCAGCACATCGCGGTGTTTCAGCATGGCTTTTAGCGGTACGGCCCTACTCAGCTGCGCCATGGGATCGGCGTTAATTTTGAAGCCCATGTTTATGGCCAGCAGCCGATATGCGGTTTCTTCCCAGTCACTTCCGCACTGTTCGAAGAGTTCATGTACCCCGGTGGCTTTACGCTCCAGCCGTTGCAGCATGGCTTTATCGAGCATGGACGTAAGCCGCAGCGGCTGGACGGACCTGAACTGGCTGGCGCACGGAATGGCATCGGGCGAGTCGGCCAGGGTACCGTAGCGGGTAAGCAAAGCGGGATCGGTCAGGGTTTGGAGGGCCAGCGTGGGCAATGGTGTACCGTTAGTCCGTTCCACGCGCCGGGACGTGGCAGGCTGATCGTCCTGCCAGACCACGTGCAGAATTACGTTATCATAAGCCCGGTCGTGCTGGTGGCGGTGAGCCAGCCAGTCGGTGGTTTTGGTATGCATCTCTACCGTTCCACCCCACTCCTGCCCGCCAATGAGCAGCCGGGCGTTGGTGAAATCAGGTCCGGCATTGTAATTCCGAAACCCCGGATGCAGCACCTGAACCGCTTCGCCATCGGTCGTGAGCAGTTGGGTGGTAGTGAAGTACTGATACTGCCAGAGAAAATAAAGAAAGGTTTCGGGCATGGCGGGGCAGAGGGTCGTAAAACTGCAACGGCCAAATATACACAATCTCTTAACTTGACGACTGCCTGTCAGAACTGTAGTCCGGACCTCCCGGTCCGGTAGCCATAAGGCTAATTATGTAGCGCGTTTTTTAGCCCAGCAACTACCGGACCGGGAGGTCCGGGCTACACCACCGAACTACAGTTCAGATAGATATCCAGCCATCTCCTGCTGCAACGCCTGGGCTTCGGCACGGGCGCGTTCGGCAAAATCAGGACCGTCAGATGCGTACAGGATACTGCGTGATGCGTTGACCAGCAATCCCCCGTCGGGAGTCAGGCCATGGCGGGACACATCGGCCAGCGAACCGCCCTGTGCTCCTACGCCCGGCACAAGCAGAAAATTTTTGGGAGCCAGTTGCCGCACCCGGCTCAGCCCGGCAGCCTGCGTAGCGCCAACGACAAACATCAGCCGTTCGTGACTGTCCGGCCCAACCCAGCTCTGGGCAGTTTCCAGCACGGTTTCGAATAATTCCTGCTCCCCCACGGGTTGTCGCTGGAAATCGGCGCTGCCGGGGTTGGACGTCAGGGCCAGCAGAATAACCCATTTATCAGCATACTCCAGAAACGGCATCACCGAGTCGTGTCCCATATACGGGGCTACGGTAACGCTGTCAAAATCAAGCCCGGCCGCTTCGGGATCGAAAAATGTGCGGGCATACAGTCCAGACGTGTTGCCAATGTCGCCCCGTTTGGCATCGGCAATGGTAAAGCAGGTTTTAGGGATGTAGGCGAGCGTTTTTTGCAGACTCTCCCACCCGCGCGGCCCCTGTGCTTCATAAAAGGCAATGTTGGGTTTATACGCTACGGCCAGATCAGCCGTGACATCAATAATGGCGCGGTTGAAGGCAAAAACGGGGTCGGGTTCGCTCCGCAAATGGCGGGGTAGCTTGCGAACGTCGGTATCGAGGCCAACGCAGAGATAGGACTGTTTCTGAAAAATCTGGTCGCGAAGTTCGGAGTAGGTCATTCGAAAAATAGGGCCATAGCCTAAAAACGGCCCGCCCAAAAGTACGAACTACAGGCGTCTTTCATACCTTTGCGTTGGTAACTTACGTAAACTGATTTCGTATTTATGCAAATCCGGCAAACGGCCATTGAAGGTCTAATCGAGTTGATTCCACGCGTGTTTGACGATGAACGTGGCCATTTTTTCGAGTCATACAACAAATCGCTGTTTGCATCGCTGGGTCTGCCGATGGAGTTCGTGCAGGACAATCAATCCTTTTCAGTGAAGGGTGTTCTGCGGGGTCTGCACATGCAGAATGAGCCGTTTGCCCAGGGTAAGCTGGTACGCGTCATTATGGGCCAGGTACTGGACGTGGCCGTTGACCTTCGGCTCGGCTCACCCACATTTGGTCAGTACGAAACATTTTTGCTGGATGCCCGGCTGGCCAATATGGCTTATATTCCCGAAGGTTTTGCCCATGGATTCGTTGCGCTGACGGATTGCATCTTCAGCTACAAATGCACGAATGTTTATAATAAGGCGGCCGAGTCGGGCATTCTTTGGAACGACCCCGACCTGGCCATCGACTGGGGCGTCAGCAATCCCATTGTCTCTGAAAAGGACCAGGAGTTAATGCCCCTGCGCGATGTATTTCCGCAACAGGCGGTGTAGATTACCCGCTCAGGGTTCGTGGCTGGCTGATTACGAACCCTGAACAGGTAACCCCTATTTCTCGTACATCTCCTCCATCACCTTCCTGCCCACTTTGCGGGCGGAGAGTGGATTTTGACCGGTTATGATACGATCGTCTACTTCAATGTGGGGCAGAAACGGAATGAGTCCCTTACTATAACAATCCGATTTCTGACGGAGGGCGTCTTCCAGCGAAAAAGGTACTTCGTCGTCCAGGCGGGCAATTTTCTCTTCGATGTTACAGAAGCCCGTTACCTGACGATTGGTAAGCATTGCTGAGCCGTCGGATAGTTGTACGTTGAGTAATCCGCTCGTTCCGTGACCAACAGCAGCTACCATGCCATTGCTTTCATACACCTGCCGGATAATATCCTGCAATCGCTTGTTTTCAGGAAAATCCCATAGGGTGCCGTGCCCGCCAGCCAGGTAGATAATCTGGTATTTGGCCGGGTTTACCTCGGCAAGGGACAGCGAGTTATCAAGTTTCTGGCGGAACTCCGGGTTATTATGCCATTTTTCATTGGTGGTATCGCGCCGGTCAGTACTTCGCTCATCAATTGGTACGGCCCCCCCGCCGGGACTGGCAATATCGTAGGGCAGGTTCCGATCGGCCAGCTCATCGTAGAAGTGGGTAGCTTCGCTGAGCCATAAACCGGTTTTCTGGGGCTTATTGGGGAAACTGGCGTGACTGGTACAGACAATGAGGGCGCGGTAGATAGGATCCATGTCAGTTTGAGATTTTCAGTATTGGGTACTGGGCGGGTAAAGGTAAGACTGGTGGGCCAGAACCCGCAACGGGTACAGTTCGCCCAGACCAGAATGCCATACCCGGATTCTCAAATCTTCCGGGTCGATACCGGCCCTACCTCCAGATTCAGCACGCCACGCGGACACACCGCCGAGCAGATGCCACACCCTACGCACGACGACCGTACAATGTCCTGACCGCGCTGGGCGTAGGCCCGCACATCAATGCCCATTTCGCAGTAGGTTGAGCAGTTGCCGCACGAAATGCACTGACCACCGTTGGTCGTGATTCTGAAACGCGACTTGAACCGCTGCACTAAGCCCAGGTAAGCCGCCAGCGGGCAACCAAACCGGCACCAGACGCGGTTACCCATAACCGGGTAAAAACCCGTACCGACCACGCCGGCAAAAATAGACCCGATATACAGCCCGTACGTAGAACGGATACTGTCGCTATTCAGAAAGCCCAGTACGGTATGCTGGCCGGTAAAGTAGGTATACAGCACCAGCCCCGTCATAACCACGGCAAAGACCAATACGCCGTGAACAATAACCCGCTCAAACTTCCAGGCTTTCAAACTTTTATCCGACAAATGACGGTAAGGGTCGCCGAGGGTTTCGGCCAGGCCACCACATCCGCACACCCACGAGCAGTACCAGCGTTTGCCGTAAAAGTAGGACAGTACGGGTACCACTACCAGCGCCAGTACAATGCCCCAGACCAGCATAAAAATACCCAGCGAACCGGCCTGGATTTTCTCATCGATGCGATAATCGAAGAAGAACGAATAATCCAGCGGCCAGCTGTTTTTCAAATCCTGATACGGCTGATTGAGCCGCTGCATGATCTCGGGAATCAGAAACGCAAAGCAAAGCTGAAAGAACATGACCGAGGCCGTGCGCCATTGCTGATACGGTACATGCCGGTAATGAATCAGCATTCTAACACCCATGACCAAAATAACGAGTGTGTACAGGAAGCCATATAAAAACCACTTGCTGGCGGGACCGGTGTTCAGGGCGCGGCTGATGGGGTCAACCAGTAAAACCCAGTTGGTGAGGTATTCGGGATAAAAGTAAAGAACGATGTAAAACCCAATCAGGAATACGCCCAAAATGATCCCAATCCAGCCCCGATTGGTAGCTGCGCTCTGAAACTGCCGGTTATTATCGATCCCCGGCATACGCTTCAGGCCGCCGTACGCGTATACCAGCCCTCCCAGGGCGCCCAGGCCAAACGTGAGCCAGAACCACAGCCACGACCCGCTGCCGGATAGTACCCCGAGCGACGACGCCCGGGTAACCTCAAAAGTATAGTCATCGTAAATGACTTTGTCCCAGGCTTTTTCAGCCTTCATCCGGTCATTATACTGCCCGAGAGCCCCCCGAAAGTCGCTGATAAATGACCAGTTATTTTCGTAAACCTTATCGGTCATAAAGGCGGTCTGCTGCCGCACAACAGCCTGCTGTTCAGCTTTTACCGTGTTGCTGATAACTGAGTCGGTGAGCCGAAACTGCCCCAGGGTGAGCACAAAAATCCAGCCTGTGAAGCCGATCAGGAATAATGCAAGGCCAGGCCATTTCAATCGTTTCATACGTCAGAGATTTCAGGAACAAGGTACGGCAATTGCCGTCATTATCGTAGTTGACACCCCACAAACAACGTTACCAGGACCAGACAACAACTGGTTTTTACTACCGGTGCGGTGATTGGTTGACAGACCGGTGCACTAAACCAACGCGGGACGGGGCATCAACCGGCAATAACCAGTTGATGCCCCGTCCTGCGTTGGTAGCTACTTATTGCCCGTCCGCACAAAACGAATCTGCTTCACGCCTATTGAAATGCATCCCGGTAGTTTACAAGGCTCCTCAACGGGTATCTGCACAACCGGTGGCGGAACAACCACAACCGGGATCTCTACGACCGGGGGTGGTATAACGACAACAGGTGGCACTACGACCGGGGGTGGCGTAACCACAACAGGTGGCACCACCACAACGGGAGGATTTACGACCGGATCAGGTCCGGAGTCGGGCCCGTTTTCCGACATGGCAATCCACTCAAGCTGGAGCGACCCATTTACGGCGGGGCCATCCGGATTAGCCTGTAACTGAATCTGCCCAATAAGCTGGTTTTTCCAGTTGTCGTTCTGGCTCAGATCAATGGTATAATTATGGAACTGACCATCGTTCTTAACAGGAAAATTTACATATCGGTCGGGTAGGGAAAGAATGGCATTGTCTGTGGACCGACGCCAGGTCAATCGCATTGTGCCATTCGGATCGGCGGTGCTGTTGTTTTTGAATGCCGCCCGCACCACAATCTTTGGCACCTGCCGGCCAGGCCACGCCACGAATGGCGACTTGATGTGATCCTGCGTAAAGTTACTGATCTTAACATCGAGTTTACCGGCAATGGGCCAGCCGCTGTCCTTCGCTGAGTGATAATACCACCCCTTTCTTGAATTGTCGAACCGGTAGTTGGGGCCGGGAGCAGGCCGGGGCTGGGCGTTGATGTGTGACCGAATCTCGGCTAAATTACCCACCACAAACTGGTAATCCCACTCGTGTACAATGTTATGGTCGAGCAGCACAAAGTTGGTGGCGGCAATGTATGATGCGGTGGGATCAAACTCTCCCTCTGTCGGGTCCTGGCCAAAATAGCCTTTCTTCCAGTCGTAGTTTCCCGGCACGTACAGACCCACCCCATAGCCGTTGTCATTCAGGGAGGCCATCCAGGGTTCAGTTGGATATACGTCTCCAAACTCGATTAACTGCCTGGGCGGATCGGCGAAAAACTTGTCGGTACTTCCGTTGGTGAATGGTTCCGAACCCCGGTAGTAGTACAGGTTGCGGTAATTACCGTTTATGTACATACAGGGCATTTCCTGCTGCCGGGCTTCGTACTGAGTCTGGTCTTTGCGGAACAGCACCACGCGGGCGTGCACCTTTACAACATTGCCGTCCAGCCGGAGCCAGTGTTCAATGGTAGCTTCACCAGGCTCGTTGTTGATGGCAAACTGATTGGGAATGCACTTGACATATAGCAGATTATCCTGTTTCTCAAACGCGACCACCTTCGACGGATTACCCCAGGTATCGCCCGCCTGAATAGGGTCCCATCCCAGCCCACGCCAGGCTTCAGCCCCATTTTTAGAATAATCTCTCGGACCACCGTACAGAGCAATCTGCGCCTGTCGGCCCAGATCCGGATTGTTGATCATATTCTTAGTGCTCACCTGCCCCCCCCGGGTGTTGAGAAAGGCAAGGTACGTCACAGCGCCCCCGTAGTTGAGGTCGATACCAACTTCAATCCTATCGTTTTTAATAGTTCGCAGACCGTCGCCGGTACTACCGGCGCGGGTGCGGGGAGGAGGGGTTGTCGGACCGGGTGAGCGGACCTGCCCCCAAATCAAAGACGTTGTCAGAAGGCTAACAAGGAGAGCCGTGCAGAAGAGCCTTACTGAACTACGGGCAAAGATTGGGGTGCAGAGTTCATTGAACATAGCAAATATGTACGTTATGGAATACGAATGGGCTGGTTTTAGATTTCCTACTAATTACATGCCAAAAGTACATTTACCTGCTGAGTCGGTCCTACATTTTTACCAGTTGGCCGTGAGCGGGCTCATTTTGCTTTCTTTTTCGCCCGATTGTATCAACACACGGTGCCGGAATGTAACGCTCTGACCGGCGGGTAGTTTATAGTTCATGGCCGGTGCCTTGCCATTGGTAAACACCGATGGCCCCAGCGGGTTAGCGGCAAACAGTCCGTAGCCCCGGGCATGCCAGTACGTTGGATAACCAACGTTTTTGGGATGGTCCTGAATTACGACAGCAACGGGCTCCTGGTTCAGGGTTCCGGTCAGGCTCACCCAGCGGGCGCGGCTGCCCCATACGGCGTCGCCCTCAATACCCTCGCTGCTGCGGTAGTGTCCCGTTACGCCCGTGTTGTTGAGGGCCGGCACATTTGTGGCTACCCCCTGCGCGTCCGTAAAAACTTCGGGTTTGGTACTTGGCTGCTCCAGCTGCCGGGCCATACGGATGGCAATCATCCCTTCCTTATTATCGTTAAACTCAACCGCCCGGCTCAGGGCTTTCAGGGTCGTAATATGGTCGATCGTGCGGCTGTTTGCAGTGGCTCCGAAGCGGTAGGTCGTTGTTTCTTCCAGCAAGGGGCTGCCGTCTTTATCGAGCCAGTTAGCTGTTACTACCAATTCTGCTTTTCCGTTGCCGCTTTTCATAGATTTGACGCCCGTATGTACAATGGTACCAAACGGGCCTTTGTGTTCAGGGCCAACCGCAGTCGAGTTGTTCCAGAAATCGTGACCGTTCACATCGCCGTAGTTGAACCACATCCCTACATGATGTGGATGATCAATGCGCTCGTCGGGCCTCGGATCAAGAGGCCAGCCGCGCGTAATAAAGTTACCACCCGCCGTCATGATTGGATAAAGCACCGGCTTTTTCAGCACGTCTGGGCCGGGATAAATATAAGCCGTAAATGGTTTACCATCAACCGATACGCGAACGCTTTTGGCAGCTTCATCGTGACGGATATCAATTTTGTTTTGCTGAGCTATTGCTGAAACGGAAGCCAGCAGGAGCAGAAAAAATAGTACCGGGCGCATAAGGCAGAAGGATGGATAAGTTGATCTGAACTGAAAAGACAAAGAAGGGCCCCGACTACTAAAGCCGGGGCCCTTCTTTGCCCGGAATTTAAGGCTGGAGGATTAATTTCCCGAAACCGTTTTGTTATCGATCTGCTTCTGAATGGTGATATAACCCGGATAGTTAACCTGACCACCGAGCAAATCGAGCGTTGGCTTGAGCTTAATGGTCAGTTCAGACGGTTTCGTATTGGCCGTACCTGCCAGATTCTGCACCAGTTGTGTGAAGGCGTCGCGGGTGCTGGCGTCGGTAATGAGCTGGTAGGCATTAGTGCTGAGCTGGAACGGTATGCGGGTGGTACCGCCGGGCAGCACCTCAACGCGCTGGTTGATAAATCCGTTGAACAACTCCTGCCCCGACAGCAGAATCTTGTACTCAAACTGATTGATACCCGCCGGGCGGGCCGTAGGATTGGTTACGTCGAGGTTGAGCCGGACATCGAGCGGAACGTTGCGCAGGAGCAGACCCGTGGCCAGCCGGGGGTACTTGAGCGGATTGAAGTCTTTGGTGTTCCGCAGTTCGCGCACGTCGATACCGGCCAGGTAAATACTGTCGGCAGAGGCCAGGTTGTAGCGGCAGTCGCCGAGGGTCTTGGCCTGCGAAATCTGTTTATTCACAGCGCACTGACTCAGCAGCAGGGGCAGCATCAGGCAAAGGGCAACGAGGTATTTTTTCATGGTGTATTTCATGGTACAAAGCTATATCGTTTCGCTTACTAACGTCAGATTGCTTTGCCCCCATTTAGTTTAGTCTGCCAGGTACTCCGCTGGCTGAAGCGAACGGAGTGCAGAAAATAGGCATGACAAAAAACGGTTGTTTACCTTTGTCAGCGAACGCCAGTTGCTATATTGATGAACACGCTTACCGCCGATGATTTGATTTACGGCTATATCAACGGAATTTTCCCGATGGCCGATACCGACGGTTCGCTATACTGGTACGCGCCCGACCCCCGTGCTGTTATCCCGATCGACACCTACAAACCCGCCCGGTCGCTGCGCCCGGTGCTGAATCAGGCGCGTTTTGAGGTGCGCATCAACACCAGTTTTGAGCAGGTCATGCGCCATTGCGCCCACCCCCGCTCCGACCATGACGGTGTCTGGATTTCGGAAGAAATCATTGACGCCTACACCGAACTGCACCACATGGGCTTTGCGCACAGCGTTGAAACGTATGTGGAAAACCGGTTGGTTGGTGGTTTATATGGCGTATCGCTGGGCGCGGCATTTTTCGGCGAGTCCATGTTTTACCACGTCAGCGACGCGGCCAAGGTGGCTTTCCATTACCTGATCATTATTCTGCGGCACCAGCAATACGCCTTGCTCGATACGCAGTTTATCAATGACAACGTCCGGCGGTTCGGCGCCGTCGAAATACCCAAAGCGGATTATCTGAAACAGCTCAAAACGGCCCTCCGCCAAAAGGTTCGCTTCACCGACCCTGCCGTTGAGCATCTGTTTAGAAAATGAATACGAACCCTATCCTTATCCTTAAATTTGGCACGGCCTCCATTACCAAACCTAATGGTGAGCCCAACGAACCCGTTATGGTTGACATTGCCCGGCAGGTGGCTGCTCTGCACCCGCACTACCGTATTGTGCTGGTGTCGTCGGGCGCGGTGGGGGCGGGCAAGAGCCTGATTCAGAACTACCGGGGCGACATTACGCAGCGCAAAGCCGCAGCCGCGGTGGGCAATCTGCTGTTGCTCAATCAGTACTCGCGCTTTTTCTCAATCTACGGCATTGCCATTGCGCAGAGCCTGTGCGAACGCCATCACTTTGCCAACCGTGACCAGTTTCTGCAACTCAAACAGACCTACGAAGAACTCTGGGCCAACGGCATCATTCCGATTGCCAACGAAAATGACGTGGTCAGCAACCGCGAACTGCGTTTTTCGGACAACGACGAACTGGCCACGCTCATTGCCACCGGTTTTGGGGCCGAAGCCCTGATGCTCTGCACGTCGGTGGGGGGGCTGCTCGATGCCGACGGGCAGGTTATCCGGCGCGTAACCACGTTCAATGAAGAGGTGTTCGGCGTAGTCCGCCCCGACAAATCGGCGGCTGGGCTGGGGGGCATGGCGTCTAAACTGACCTTTGCCAAACTGGCTACCCGGCTGGGCATCCGGGTGGTGATCTTCGGGCTGAACGAGCCGGACGGCCTGACGCGGGCCGTCCGGGGCGAGGTAGGTACCGAGTTCCCGGCGCAGGAAACCACCCTGTCGGCGCGGAACCGGTGGCTGGGCAGCGGCTCGCTAACAGTGGGCCGGGTACGGGTGGATGCGGGTGCAGTGCGGGCCCTGGGCCAACGGCGCAGCTTGTTAGCCGTGGGCGTTCGGGCCGTACTGGGTGAGTTTACCGCCGGCGAAATGATTGAAATCATCGACGAGCAGGACAAAACAGTGGCCGTAGCGCGGGCGCGGCTCTCGTCTGAAACGCTCACGCAGCAACTGCATCAGCAGAACGTCGATGTGGCCAACGCCAGCGACATCGTCCTCTTATAGCCCAGGCATTTTTCGCCAATTTTATCAATTATCGGCACCAGCATGACAGATACCCTTAGTCCTAACAGCATATTGCCATCCATTACCCCGCTCTTACAGGCCGCACAGCAGGCGTCGGCGTCTATCCGGCGGCTCAGTGCCGACCGCAAAACCGACCTGCTTAACCGCCTGGCCGATGTACTGACCGAACACGCGGCCGATGTCCTGACCGAAAATCAGCGCGACCTGGACCGCATGGACCGCACCGACGCCAAATACGACCGGCTTAAACTTACCCACGCCCGCGTGCTCGACCTGGCCGTCAGCCTGCGCACCGTAGCTACCCTGCCTGACCCAACCGGCGAGGTACTGCTGGAGCGTGAGATACAGCCGGGGCTGCGGCTCAAAAAGATAGCCGTGCCACTGGGCGTGGTGGGCGTCATTTACGAAGCCCGGCCCAACGTAACCGTCGATGTGGCGTCGCTGTGTCTGCGGTCGGGTAACGCCTGCGTGCTGAAAGGCGGCAAGGAAGCGGATTATTCCAACCGGTATCTGGTCGGGCTGATTCAGCGTGTACTGGCCGAATTTGACCTGCCCGAAGCCGCCGTTACCCTCCTCCCCCTCGACGGGCCAGCCTCCCGGGGGGCGGTGGTAAACGAACTGCTGACGGCGGTGCGCTACGTGGATATTATCATTCCGCGCGGGTCGGAGTCGCTGATTCAGTTTGTGCGGCAACACTCGCTGGTACCCACCATCGAAACCGGCGCGGGCGTTTGCCATACTTACGTCGAAACCACCGCCGATCTGGTTCAGGCAGCCGCCATTGTGGTGAACGCCAAGGTATCGCGCCCGTCGGTCTGCAACGCGCTCGACTGCCTGCTGGTCGATGCCGCCATTGCCGATGCGTTTCTGCCAATGCTGACGGATGAGTTTACAACATGGAACGTAGCCGTCTATGCCGACGAAACTTCACTTGCCATCTTCCAAAAAGCCGGTTATGCGCGGTTGCAACCCGCTCAGCCCGGCGACTTTGGCCGCGAATTTCTGGATTACGCCTGTGCGGTCAAGGTCGTGAATGGCCCGGACGAAGCGATGTCGCACATTCAAACGTATTCGTCGCGGCACTCCGAAGCCATCATTTCGCAAAACCAGCTCATCATAGACCGGTTTCTGAGTGAAGTAGATGCGGCTGCCGTTTATGCCAACGCATCGACGCGCTTCACCGATGGCGGGGCGTTTGGGCTGGGGGCCGAAATTGGCATCTCTACCCAGAAACTCCACGCCCGCGGCCCCTTCGCGCTGGAGAAGTTAGTGACCGAAAAATGGGTCGTAACGGGCAACGGACAGGTGCGGTGGTGAGCTTTTACTGAATCCCCCCCATCCACTTCTTCAGTGGCTTGGCGAAGACCAGCATGATCGCGCCCGCCACTAGCGCAAACACGGCGACGCTCTGAAACAGCGAGGGCATTTGCTGAATATTCTCCTCCTCGAATCCACCCGCAAACAGACCCGCCACCAGATTACCCAGCGATGCCCCTACGAACCAGATGCCCATGAGCTGGCTGGTGTACCGTTTGGGTGCCAGCTTGGAAAACGCGCTCAGCCCCACCGGACTGATGAACAGTTCGCCAAGCGTGAAAAACAAAAACGTCGATGACAAATACAACGGCGAGGTCTGCACCCCGGTCAGGGCTACGTTCGACGCAAAAATCATGATGACGTAGGCCAGGCCCAGCAAGAGCAGACTCGTGGCCATTTTGGCCGGTACCGAGTAGTTGATGTTGCGCTTGTCCAGGAAAATCCAGAGTCCGGCCAGCACGGGCGAAAAAATCAGGATGAAGGCCGGGTTCAGGTTCTGAAACCAGCTCGATGGCATTTGCCAGCCCAGAATAGTCAGGTCGGTGTAGCGGTCGGCAAAGATTTGCAGCGACGATCCCTGCTGCTCGTTACCGGCCCAATAGACGGCAGCAGCCAAAAAGAACACGAACAGCACCACCACCCGCTTCTTCTCGACGGTGGTCAGGCCACCCCCAATCAGGATATACGCAAAGTAGCCGAGGGCCACCAGCGAGATAATCGTTCCCATGCCTCTGGCCAGGCCCTGCGCGGTGGTTAAATCCAGTACGCTGGTTAGTTGCAGAATAGCCAGCAGACCGACCAATGCGGCCAGAAATATCAGAATGGGGCGGTTGCTGCCCGCTTCCTGCGGCTGGTCGGTGGCCTGTTGGGGAATGAACTTGCCGTGTTCACCGAGGTAGCGTTGCGCGAATGCCCGGTAGGTAACCAGGCCGAGGGCCATGGCCACGGCAGCCGCGCCGAAGCCGTAGTGCCAGCCTACTTTCTGCCCCAGATAACCCACAATGAAAATGCCGAGCAGCGAACCAATGTTGATGCCCATGTAGAAGATAGAGAAAGCCGAGTCTTTGCGGGCACCCCCTTCGGGGTACAGCTCACCCACAATACTGCTGATGTTGGGTTTGAGCAGCCCCGTGCCCAGCACCACGACCACCAGGCCAAGATAAAACACGACTTCGCCCGCCGGAAAGGCCAGAATCAGGTGACCGATCATGATAAGAATACCGCCGTACCAGATAGAATTGCGCTGCCCCAGCAGGTTGTCGGCAATCCAGCCGCCGGGCAGGGAGAGCAGATAAACCGAAGCGGTATACAGGCCGTAGATGGCCGCGGCATCGGGTTCGTTCATACCCATACCGCCCCGGACCTTGTCGAGCAGAAACAGCAGTAGAATGGCCCGCATGCCGTAGTAGCTGAACCGCTCCCACATTTCAGTAAAAAAAAGAACGAACAGGCCCGGTGGGTGGCCAAAAATCTGGGTTTCCCCAGCAGATTTATTACTTATTGACTGCATGTAAGTTAGGTAAGGTGGCAGTTTAGCCAGAAGAAATAGGGGTAAATATAGTTTTGAAATAGCATTTAACCGCAACCGGGCGCACCCCGGCAAAAGCAATGAGCAGCGTTCGCAAAGATGAATACGCCTTGCGACCTTTGCGTCAAATCTTCAGGGTCAACGAAATATGCTGTTACCATTCAACTTCCAGAGCGACCCGTACCTGCGGCTTGACTTTTCGGCCGCCAATCCAGACCTGTCCCCTGACCTCGACCTGACCGATACGGCCCGCTTCACGGATTATGTCTTCGGGAAACTGCGCGAAGCCGGGGCAGTCGTTGGCGTGGGTGGCTACAATGAGCACCGGGCCATTTACCACCGCTCGGCGCATTTTGGCGACGCCGAACCGCCGTGCGACGGACCGCCGTGCGACGGACCGCGCCAAATTCACCTCGGCATTGATTTCTGGGCGGCAGCCGGAACGCCCGTCTTTGCCCCGCTCGATGGCGTTGTACATAGCTTTCAGGACAATAACCGCTTTGGTGACTACGGGCCGACCATTATTCTGGAACACGAAACCGAAACCGGCCCGCTGTACTCGCTTTACGGCCACCTCAGCAGAACGTCGCTGAATGGTTTATACGAGGGAATGCCCGTAAAGGCGGGGGCGAAATTGGCCGAAATTGGCCCCTACCCCGAAAACGGCGACTGGCCCCCGCACCTGCACTTTCAGCTGATGACCGATATGCTCGGCCTGCGGGGCGATTTTCCCGGTGTCTGCTCGGTGGCCGAACGCGCCCGGTTTCTTGAAATATGCCCCGATCCAAATCTATTACTCCAGATTGCCGGTTTATAACCACGATTTGTACTGCCTTACTTTGTCAGCCAAAATGACCTTATTCATTTATACCCACCTGAGCGACGACAACCGCGCGTATCTGCTTCAGCACGTTCCTGATACCGTCACCCCCATTTTCCGAACTGACCTCGACTCCTCCCAACAACAGGCCGCGTTTCAGGATGCCAGTATGGTGCTGGGCAATCCGCCCCCGGCCTGGTGGGAGCATCCACCCGCCGGTCTTCTGTTCTGGCAGCTGGATTCGGCGGGCTTTGATGGGTATCAGCAGCTGCAGCTCGACGCACAGGTTGCCAACATGGGCGATTACTTTGCCTGGCCCTGCGCCGAAACCATTGTGGCGGGCATTCTGGCGCATTACCGGCACATTGATGAGCTGGTTTTGCTGCAACAAAAAAAGCAGTGGAATCGCGATGCCGTTCGGTATAGATTGAACACGCTACGCCACAAACGGGTCGTCATTCTCGGCGCGGGTACCATTGCGCAGGCAACGCGGCAGATGCTGGTGGGTTTTGGCTGTTCGGTTCAGCTGATGGCCCGCACCAGTCCCGACGCAGAACTGCACACCATCGATGACCTGCGGGCGGCCCTGCCCGATACCGATTTAGTAGTGAGTACGCTACCCGGCACGGCCAGCAACTTTTTCTCAGCAGACCTGATCGACGCCATGATGCCCGGCAGTGTATTTGCCAACGTAGGGCGCGGCAACACCGTCGATGAAGCGGCTCTGATTGCAGCCCTGCAACGCGGGCATCTGGCCGGTGCCGTACTGGACGTAACGGCCACCGAACCCCTTCCCACCAACAGCCCGCTCTGGACCCTGCCCAACGTTGTTCTGACCCAGCACACCGCCGGAGGACAACCCCACGAAGACCAGGGAAAAATTGACCAGTTCCTGCGTAACCTGACCCGTTTCAAGGCTGGCGAACCGCTCGAAAGTGCCGTAATACTGGCGCGGGGGTATTGATTATCAGAGATGAAGAGCCGCATACACAAACACACCCCGGCGCCAACTGTTGGTACCGGGGTGTGTTTGTGTATGCGGCTGATTTTTTAAATTTCCCGCACCCAGATATTGCGGAAGCCAACGGGATTGCCGTGGTCCTGCAAAATGAGCGGGCCTTTACCGTGGGCCTGCACTTTAGGATAGCCGATGTACTCGGTAGTGCCGCGAATGGCCGCCCGGTTCTGTACCAGCACGCCATTGAGCAATACCGTTACGTAGCCCGGCTCAATCATCAGCCCGGCCTTGTTAAAATGAGGGGCCAGATAGATGATGTCGTAACTCTGCCATTCGCCGGGTTTGCGGCTGGGGTTAGCCAGCGGAATGGCCTGCTTATACACCGAGCCAACCATACCGTTTACGTAGGTCGGATTTTCGTAATTATCCAGCACCTGAATTTCGTAGCGGCCCTGCAAGAAGATACCGCTGTTGCCCCGGCCCTGCCCGTTGCCTTCTACTTTGGTGGGCGTCTGAAACTCGATGTGCAGCTGCATGTCGCCAAACTGCTGTTTGGTCATGGCCGACGAGGTTTTACCCGAGTATAACACGCCATCGCGCACAACCCACTGGAGCGGGTCGGTACTGTTGGTAGGATTGTACCCTTTGTTGGCCACCCACTGATCAGCATTTTTACCGTCAAAAAGTACGACAGCATCGGATGGGGGGGTAGTACCGGCGGTACTGCCCGAGTAGACGCCGGGCGTGACGACGGGCGGAACGGGTTCCCAGATTTCAGTGGACTGGGGTGTTTGTTTACCGGGTTCGGGCTGGGCAAAAGTAGGCGTAACGTTAGCCAAACCAGCCAGAACTAACCCAATAGCGGGCACTACATATCTGTTTCTCATGGTCGATATAAGGGGGTTATTTACCGGTCAAATATAGGGCAAAGCCCACAGTTAAGCCTTTTATGAGGAAAAAATGGTAAATTTCGACCGTTAAATTTTATAATTATTCCATGCAAAAACCATCTGTATTCATTTGCTTTGGGTGGGCGGTAGCGTTGGGTTGCGCTGGCTGGCTAACCACGCAGGCCCAGCCAACGCCTGGAACAACGGTACCCCTCAATGACCTCGGTGCGTTTAAGCCCGCAGCGGCCAACTGGCAGATTGCTGGCAGCGTTCGCGCTGACCTCGGCAAACCCAACATGCTCATGACCGAAAAAGGCACGGGCGTACTGGTCAACATACCGGCTATGTCCAAGAAAGGAGAGCTGTTACCCGGCGATCAGTATAGTCTGCAAACCCTGTTGCAACACGGCGACGCAGACCTGGAACTTGACTACATGATGGCCCCGCAGGCCAACTCCGGCCTTTATCTGCAGGGGCGTTACGAAGTACAGTTGCGGGATAGCTGGGCCATTAAACAGCCTAATGTTCACGATAATGGCTCTGTGTACGAACGCTGGGACGAGAAGCGTCCCGAGGGTCAGAAAGGCTACGAAGGCCAGGCTCCCCGGCAAAACGCCAGTCGTGCCCCGGGCCTGTGGCAGCACCTCAAAATCTCCTTTCAGGCGCCCCGCTTTAACGCGCAGGGCCAGAAAACCGAAAACGCCCGCGTTATCCGACTCGAACTGAACGGCGTAGTGATACAGGATGACGTGGAAATGAGCGGCCCAACGCGCGGGTCAATTTTTGCAACCGAACAGCCAACGGGACCGCTTTTGATTCAGGGCGATCATGGCGCGGTGGCCTTCCGGAATATCCGCTACGTAGCCTACGACAAACCCCGCCCTAACCCGAACAGGTCCTACGTCGTCGGCAACCAGAACGCGCCACAGCGCGACCCCGTTGATCCCATTCTGATCGATGCCCCAACGAATACCATACTACGTTCGTTTATGGACGTGCCGGGCAGTACCACCGCCGATGGTAAGGGTATGCGCGTGACGCATGGCGTTTCGGTAGGCAGTCCCGACAAGGTACACTATACCTACGATCTGGATAAAGGCGCGGTGGTGCAGGTCTGGCGGGGCGATTTCCTGGACGCTACGCCTATGTGGCACGACCGGGGCGACGGCTCTTCCCGCCCAACGGGCATGGTGCAACACATGGGAACGCCCGTGCTGTTTCTGAGCAAACTGGTTTCGCCCGAAGCCGTCTGGATTGCCGACACGACAGGGTCGGGCTTCCGGCCCAAAGGGTATGTACTGGACCCCAGCGATCTGCCCACGTTCCGCTACCAGAGTTACGGCGCGATGGTCGATGATAAAATTCGGGTGCTTACCCAACGGTCAGGGCATTCAGCGCGAGGTATCAGTTACCAACCCGGCCAGCGGTTTATTTGCCCGTCTGGCCAGTGGCAAGAGCATCAGCGACATGAACAACGGCATGTTTCTCGTTGACGGGACCGAATACGTTCGTATTGACAACGCCAACGGCGCCAAACCCGTAGTACGCAGCGCGGGTGGCCGGCAGGAACTGATTCTGCCCGTAAAAGATAAAGTCCAGTACTCCATCTTGTTTTAAGCGATGAAAAAGATACTTACCACTCTCTTTGCCGCTGCTACCATGCTGACGGCGTGGGCGCAGGAATCGCCCAAAGAAGAAGATTTCTCCAAGATTATGAAAGTCACCTCGCCCGAAGGCACCCTGCTCGAAGTGGGTGGCCTGGTGACGCTGCCCAACGGCAGTCTCGGCGTAGCTACCCGCCGGGGCGACATCTGGATTGTGGAAAACCCAACCAGCCGCCGGCCCTATTTCCGCAAGTTTGCATCGGGCCTGCACGAGGTACTGGGGCTGGCCTACAAAGATGGGGCCCTCTACTGCGCTCAGCGGGGCGAGCTGACCAAACTGGTGGATACCGATAAAGATGGCAAAGCCGACGTGTTCGAAACGGTGTATGCCTGGCCCCTGTCGGGCCATTACCACGAGTACAGCTTCGGGCCAAAAATTGCGCCCGACGGGCAGTTTTTTGTGACGGGTAACGTAGCCTTCGGCAACGAAGAATGGTGGCGGGGCGAAAGCCGGGTACCCTGGCGCGGCTGGACCATGAAAATCAACGAAAATGGTACCATGCAGCCCTGGGCCACGGGTATGCGCTCGCCCGCCGGCATGGGCTTTTACGAAGGTGAACTTTTCTACGCCGACAACCAGGGCGACTGGATGGGCTCGGGTGGCATCACGCACCTCAGAAAAGGCTCATTTACGGGTCACCCCGCCGGACTGAAATGGACGGGCATGGCCAACTCACCCCTTAAACTGACTACCGATCAACTGTATGCCAAAGTGGATCCGCGCCAGCGTCGGGACGAAAACGGCCGGGCCATCAAGCCCGAAAACGTAGTCAACGAGAAGCCAGACGTGCTGTATACACTGAAAGAGCAGTTTCCGGACGTCGATATTCAGACACCCGCCGTTTGGTTACCGCACGGCATTCTGGGCATATCCAACTCCGAGATCGTTCAAATTCCGGACGGGGCCTTCGGGCCGTTTGCCGGGCAGCTGCTCGTGGGCGATCAGGGCATGAGCAAGATTTCGCGGGTGTTTATGGAGAAAGTAAACGGCGAGTACCAGGGCGGGGCCATCGAGTTTCGCAACGGTTTCCGGTCGGGGGTGTTGCGCATGGCCTGGGCCGAAGATGGTTCGCTGTTCATTGGCGAGACGAACCGGGGCTGGGGATCGGCGGGCGAGGCCAACGAAGGCCTGCAGCGGCTGGTCTGGAACGGTACCCTTCCGTTTGAGATGCGCACCGTAAAAGCCATGCCCGACGGTTTCGAGATCGAGTTTACAAAGCCAGTCGACAAAAAGTCGGCCCAGGATCTGGCCTCATACCGGGTAGAGAGTTTCATCTACAAGTACCAGGCCGTGTATGGCTCGCCAACGATCAACAAAGAAGCCCTGCCGCTGAAAGGCGTAAAAATCTCGGACGACGGGATGAAGGCGCGGCTTATTGTGGGCGATCTGCGCAAGTACTACATTCATCAGCTCACGCTCGATGGCGTTCGGGGACAGGAAGGATCGTATTCGCTGGTGCACCCCATTGCCTACTACACGCTCAACAACATTCCCACCGGCGAGAAGCTAAGCCTGAATGGCGTCAGCACGATGAACTCAGCGGCTGCCCCGGCAACCCCGGCCAAAACCGAACCCGTCAAAACAACCCCGGCCAAGGGTGCCAAAAACACAACCGGAGCCAAACCAAAGCTGATGGAAGGACAGGCCGTGACCATGGCCAAAGCTCCGACCTATGATGAGGTAAAAGGTTTGCTGACCAAACACACGTGTCTGGCCTGCCACCAGACCAACAAACGGCAGGTTGGCCCGGCGTACGTGGACGTGGCCAAACGCAAGTACACCAACGATCAGATTGTGGACCTGATTTATCACCCCAAACCCGAACACTGGCCGGGCTATACCGAAATGGCCGCCATGCCGCAGGTACCCAAAGCCGACGCGCTGAAGATTGCCGCCTGGATTAACTCGCTGAAGTAAGGCAGACAAAACGGCAGAAAAATAAAGCGGGAGGGCCGTTGTAGTGGCCCTCCCGCTTTATTTTTCTGCCGTTTTGGATTCATCAATCAGCCAGCTATCTCTGCCAGTCGCAACCCCAACACCCAACTGCGTTCTGCCAACTTACCGCAAACGGGTCGATGTCTGATCATTGCATTTTCACCCAAAACGCCCGGCCATGTTGACCGGGCGTTTTTGAGTTACCCGTTATTGTTCTTCAACAACGGCTTCGCCCCCGGTCTCTTCGGTGCCGCCGAGGGTGTTGCTTTCCACCTCGGCAGACTCTTCAATGAACTCGTCGTCGGGCAGGGGTTCCATGCCGGCGGCCTCTTCAGTGGTCAGACCGCCGTTGGTGGTGCCTTCGCCCGCCAGGCGTCCCTCGCCTTCGTCAAAGTTGCTGTTGGTTGGTTCAGTTTGCATGGTTTCGCTGAGTTTACTTTGTCTTTCTTCTAACGGACCACAAACGGGTTTGTTTGTCAGGTATCGGCTGGCCCGACTGGGTTCGCAGATGGTGTTCCCTCCGGCCTGTTGCCCTTACGCCCATCGCCCCCCGCCCGGTTGCAGCGGTCGCGCCAGTGCTGTTTCATCTGTTCGCGCTGCTCGGGGGTGAGTTGCTGCCAGCGTCCGGCCATTTTCTGTTTCCACCCGCGCCGACCCTCCGGCCCAGGTCCGAACCCGCGCCCGGCGCCACCGTACCGGCCAAACAGAATCCGGCTTAGCAACAACAGGCCGAGTGCCTGCCAGAACGTAATGGCAGAAACACCCAGAATGTCGGGCAACAGGGCGTTCCAGAGCCCCATGACCACAAATCCCGCTACTATGCCGAGGAGCAATCCAAAGCCAAGAAAGCGCAACCCGCGCCGAAACCAAAATTGGCCGACGGCGTGGGTTCCGGGATTGATTTGCTGTGTGTTGTTTGTTTGCCATGGTTAGTAGTCATTAAAAAAATCGTCGTACAAATCCTGTAATCTCCGGCGCAGGTGCAGCACAGCGTAGCGTTTGCGCGACAGCAACGTGTTTACCGATACGTCCCACTCGTCGGCCATGTCCTTGAAACTCCGGTCTTCCAGTTCGTGCTGCACAAATACGTCGCGCTGTTCGGCGGGGAGTTCGGCCAGAGCATCGGTGAGGGCGTCCATCAGGGTTGCGCGGAAAAATTCATGTTCCGGACCGGCTTCGTCGGCCATGGTCAGCCAGTCGCCCAGCACGGGAGCATGAGGTTCGTCGTCGTCGTACAGGGCGTCGGTGAGCGAGAGCGGTTGCCCGCCCCGCCGGTTGCTGCCCCGGTACCAGTCGCTGATTTTGTTGCGGGCCACGGCAAACAGCCAGGCGGCTACCCGCCCAATGGGTTTGGCAGCCTGGTACGCTTCGGTCAGTTCCACAAACACATCCTGCACAATATCTTCGGCATCGTCGGGGTCGGGCAGCCGCTGCCTGATAAACGACAACAACCGCCCCCGCTCCCGCCGGACGGTTTCGCCCAGCTCAGCCAGCGGGGGCCGGGCTTGCGTAACGGGGCCGGGGTCGGGGGAGGTAACGGGGGTTGTGTTCACAGTTGGTTGTCTTCTTTACCGGTAGTCGGAAGTTGAGGCAGAATATTGTTTGCCGGCGAAAAAAAGGCGCAGCGGTATCCCATCATTACGCGGCAGGCATTTCTAATTTCCTTCTAATGCAGACCTAATCCCGTTTTCACCTGATAATCTGACCTTTGTTGCGTTCGCTGTGCGAATACTCGCCTGCTGTTTTTCTTCATCAACGAGTCTGACTGGCAGGTCGAAGGGGTGTAATGCGGGAAAAGGCCGGACAGTTGACCGGCCTTTTTTAATACCGTGCCCGCTGCTCATCGGCATAACACCAGAGCCAGCGTTCGCCCGGCTCGGCGGAGGCCACCACCGGATGACCACTGGCCTGATAATGCTTTGTAGCGTGTTTATTGGGCGAAGAGTCGCAGCAGAGCGTGGTGCCGCAGGTCTGGCAGGTGCGTAGATGTACCCAGGCACCACTGGTTTTAATGCATTCATCGCACTCGTACCGGCGGGCGGATAGTACGTCAGCAATAGCGGTGAGGTGACTGCACCCGTTTTTCTGGTCGGTCATAATCGAGCTTGTTTCAAAAAAGTTACCTGAATAAATACGCCCTAAAACCTGCACACGAATGAGTCGTAACGCGCTACGTCAACGTATTGGAAAACCGCTTCTACAACCCTTTACTGAATTCTTCCGCCAGGAAGCTGCCAGTGGTATTGTCCTGCTTGTCAGCAGTTTGGTAGCGCTGGGATTGGCCAACAGCAATATAGGTATCGCGCAGTACTTTCCTGAATTGTGGGAGAATACATTCTCGATTACCATTGGCGACCTGGCGTTGAACAAGACCCTGTCGCACTGGATCAATGACGGGCTGATGGCCCTGTTCTTCCTGATTGTCGGGCTGGAAATCAAGCGCGAGGTACTGGAGGGTGAACTGGCCTCTGTCCGGCAGGCTGCCCTGCCCATGGTGGGTGCGCTGGGGGGTATGGTGGCGCCCGCCCTGCTGTTCTGGCTCATCAACAAAGACACCCCCACCGCCGGGGGCTGGGGCATTCCAATGGCTACCGACATTGCCTTTGCACTGGCTATTGTCAATCTGCTGGGGAACCGCGTACCACTGGCTCTGAAAATATTTCTGACCGCCCTGGCTATTGTTGATGACCTCGGCGCCGTGCTGGTCATTGCCGTCTTTTATACCCACACCATCGAATGGGGCTATCTGATAGCCGCCGGGGGGTTCTGGCTGGGGCTGGGTCTGCTCAACTGGCTGGGCGTTCGGGTGTTGTCGGTGTACCTGCTGCTCGGTCTGGTCCTGTGGTATCTCACGCTCAAATCGGGTGTACATGCTACCATTGCGGGGGTGCTGCTGGCTCTGGCCATTCCGTTCCGCACGCGTCTGGCCAACCCGGCCAACGTACAGTTGCGGCTCGGTACCATGAAGCGGCTGATTGGCGAGAAAAACTTTGTGCCGCGCGATTTCAGTGAAGAGCTTGAAGACCTTTCGCAGGAGATTGGCTCACCGGCCCAGCGGCTCGAGCATATCCTGCACTGGCCCGTGGCTTTTGTGGTCATTCCGTTGTTTGCCTTCTGCAATACCAGCATCCATTTCGACCCCGCCACGCTGGGACAGCTTACCGATCCGCTGGCCCTCGGCATTCTGGCCGGACTGCTGCTGGGCAAACCCATCGGCATTGGGCTGCTGTGCTACGGGGCCGTGCGGCTGGGCTGGGCCGCGCTGCCAGCGGGGGTAAACTGGCAGCAACTCATCGGCGTGTCGATACTGGCCGGTATTGGCTTTACCATGTCGATATTCATAACCCTGCTGGCTTTTGACGGGCAGCCCGCGTTGCAGGACGGGGCCAAAGTGGCCATTCTCCTGGCGTCACTTGTGGCAGGGTTGCTCGGGTACGGGTTGCTTAGACAAAGCGTAGATGTGGCGGAGCCCGCACCAGTTGGCCATCCGACTACTTTTGTTCAGTAACCGCAGGATTACTGAACAAAAGTAGTCGGACTGTATCAACGACCGGGAATACCTGACCCTACGTACTGAATTGGAACGATACCGGCGTCGCGGGCGTCGCCGATAGTAACGTATGCGTAGCCGGGCTGTAGATTCTGCATCCGGCTTTCGTGCTGTGTAAAGAGTTCGTCACCGGCGCCGATAGCCGCCACGAACGATTTCAGCACTACCTGCGTGGGCGTATCGGTACGGTCAGCCAGCAGAACTTTGTAGAGGGGGCTGTCGGCTACGTCGGCGGTGCGGGCATCGGCTCCGAGGAGGGTGGTTTCCAGATAGGCCTGATGCGACCTGTCGGGCGTTACATCAAAGCCTACAAACATGTGTCCGGGTACTACCACCAGTATGGGGTTGATACCAATCCGGCGCAGCACCGACGCCAGCAGCACGCTGCCATCCACGCAGTTGACTTCGGCGGCTCCTACACTCTCGTCCAGCAGCCGGACGTACTGCGATACCACACCGTTGCGAACCGGCTGGGCTACCTGACTATCGCTATACCGGATGCCGCGCTCCTGCAACACCCGCCAGACAGCCGCCACCTGCCGATATACGTCGGGTTCACTGCCTGCGTCGCCGGTGAAGGTATCAACGTATTTTTTCTGGAGGGCTTCCTGCAAAATAGCGTCTACGTACGGATGGTTTTCATTTACGTAGGCCGCAAACACGTAATCGATAGGCGTTTCGGTATCGGTCGAATCCACGACAGAGAACGGGCAGTCATTGATGGCGTGTACGGGCAGCGTTTCAGTACGGGGTGTCTGCGCCCGCCCGTTAATGGTCAGGCTATACGTAATGGTTGTGGTAACGGCTTGCCGAAGCGCGGCCAACTGCGCCGGATTATAGGCAATACGGGGCGTCAGCAGGTAGTCTGCCCCTGCTTCGGGCAGCGTAGCCTCCAGCACCACCGGCGCAAACAGCGACACATCACCGCCCGAACTGAGATCTAGCCGGACAGTAGTGTTGGCGCGGGCGGGTGTAACAACAACGCCCATCAACCCCTTCGAGTCGCCAAAGGTGAATTCATCGCGGGTACTGTCTTCGGGGCTGAGCGTTGAGACAGCAATGGCAAACGACGGGTAAAAGTCACCAAGTTCGTGGTAGGGTCGCCAGTTCTGTGCCAGGGCGGGCACGGAAAGCAGGGCCGCCAGCAGTGGAAACACAGCTTTTGTACCGACCGCAATCCGGACCGGGCTACGCATAGACAATGCCGGCTTCGGCCCGAACGGTGTCCAGCAACGTCATCAGATTCAGGCTGTCGGTGAGCGACCAGAGTGTGCTCTCGGTCTGGCCTTCGGCGAGGCACTGCATGACATGATTCGCTTCGTAGTCGTACCCAAACGTCTGGCGGGGAATGTCAATCGTTTCGGGGTCGTGTCCATTGCGTTCCAGGGTCAGGCCTTCGGTTTCGTGCCAGCGGCTGTGCACCCGTATCTGCCCGTTAGTACCATGAACAAACGCTTCGCAGGGCGTTTTTGTACGCAATGTACTATCCAGCATAGCCAGCTCGCCATTGGGGTACGTCAGCACCATGCCGCACTGTTCATCAACGCCTGTTGGTCCAAAAATAGCCGACGCCTTCACCCGCTCCGGCATGCCGAGCATCAGGTACGACCAGAACAGCGGATAAATGCCAATGTCCAGCAGTGATCCGCCCCCCAGGTTTTTGTTAAAGAGCCGCCGGTCGGGTAGAAACGGGGCGACAAAGCCAAAGTCGGCCCGGACACCTGTTACGGTGCCAATGGCCCCATCATCGACCAGTTGTTTCGCCCGTTGAATAACCGGCATGAACCGGCTCCAGAGCGCTTCCATCAGAAAGACATCCTTTGCCCGCGCCGTATCGACCATCTGCCGCACCTGACCGCTATTCATGGCAAACGGCTTTTCGCCCAGCACGGCTATACCCCTGTTTAGTAGCATCATGACGTTATCGTAGTGCTTAATATGTTGGGTAGCCACGTACACCACGTCGAGTTCCGGGAGCGTAAGCAGGCCATCGTAGGTACCGAAGGCGTGGGGCATACCGTATTCCTGCGCAAAGCCGTCGGCGCGTTGCTGATCGGTAGACGCCACGGCGTAAAGCTGCGCGTTGGGCAGTGTTTGCAGGTCTTTGGCAAATTTGTGGGCAATGTTACCCGGTCCCAGTATTCCCCAGCGTGTCATAGTGTTTTGGTTTTTGGCTTAAAAGTATCGGTTTTTCACCAAAGCAGGGCCGAACCCTCGTTTTCCCAATCATCCGGCTCGTTTCTGCCGGGAAACTCGTTTTTTTGCGGCTATGAAATATGTTTTAACCACGCTGTTGCTCAGCGTCACGCTGTCGGTACTGGGCCAGGCTTCGGTAGCCTACTACCCCTTCAACAACATAGCCACGGTCAGCACCAACCCCAACCGGGCCGTCTGGCTCGACGCCCGGCTGCAAACCAACACCGTATTTGGCTCGCTCAGTACCACGCTTTGTCCGATGGTAAACGTAGTGCGCAGAACGCAGGTCAACTACTACACGGGCCTGGGCGTTCGGTTCAATTTTCTGAACGGACTGGACAACCGGAGTGCGCTGGAGGGCTACTCGCTGCATGTTGGTGTTCGGGCGCAGGTTCCGTTTGTGCCGCCCCTGCGCGTTGCGTTTGAGTTGGCCCCCTATTCCCGCAAAGACTTCAAAACCGGCAATCTCCAGTCATTTCTGGGGCTGGTGTATCAGTTCCAGAAAAAGAACAGGGAGTAAAAAGAACGGGGGCCGATGCGAATGTAACTCACGCATCAGCCCCCGTTCTTTTTACCCTTACGCCTTACTTCTGGTTATACGTCATCTCGCCCTGGGCAAGGTGGCTGGCGCGATCAAAGAGTTTAAGCGCCTGCTGGTAGGTGTCGTCCGACTCGCCAATAACCTTGAAGAACTCGTTGTTCAAACCGGCTTTGTTGTTCTTCTGGTAAATGCTCCGCGCCACCAGCGCTTTAATCTGCGTTTTTATAAAGCTTTTAGAGCGGTTATACTCTTTCTCGTTGAACTTGATGCCTTCGTCAGTCGCGTCCTTTACGAGCTTTTTCAACTGCTCGTCGCTGATAGACACGGTTTTGTCAAACTCGGCAAAGGGCATCTTCTCCAGCTTCTTGCGGTTGTCGTTGGTATATTCCATCGCAAACTCGCGGACAATGTTCTTGCCGTATAATTGAATCAGGTACGGGGTCTGGAAACTCGAATCGCGCGGAATGAAGTAGTCGGGCGTAATGCCACCGCCACCGTAGACCACCCGGCCACCGTCGGTTTTGAACTTGAGTTTTGGGTCGTTTTTGATGGAGTCGGCCACGTAGTATTCACCCCGTTTCGATCGCAGTTCGAGGTCTTTCTCGTAGTTACCTTCCTGCCCCAGTACATAGGGTTTCTGGATGCTCCGGCCACTCGGCGTGTAATAGCGCGAAATGGTCAGCCGCAGTTCTGACCCATCGGAGAGGGCTACCGGCATCTGCACCAGCCCCTTACCAAACGACCGCCGACCGGCAATCAGGGCTCGGTCATGGTCCTGCAACGCCCCCGCCACAATCTCCGACGCCGATGCGCTGCCCTCGTCAATCAGCACCACCAGCGCACCGTCTTCAAACTGGCCGGCAATGTGGGCGGTTGTTTTGCGATCGTAGCGATTGTCTTTACCGTCGGTGTAGACCAGCAGCTTGTTACCCGAAATGAACTCATCGGCAATGTTGGTGGCCCGGTCCATGTAGCCGCCGGGGTTGTTGCGCAAATCGAGCAGCAACTGAGTCATACCTTTGGCCTTCAGCGAGGCCAGTGCGGTCTTGAACTCGTCGTAGGTCGATTCGGAGAACCGGTTGACTTTCAGGTACCCCGTTTTACCATCAATCATGTACGCAGCATCGACTGAGTAGGTCGAAATCCGGTCGCGGGTAATGGTAAACTGCTTCGGTTGGGCGCTACCCCGGCGTAAAATCGTGAGCTGGACATCGGTGCCGCGCTTGCCACGCAGGGCTTTATAAACCGCGCTGTTATCCACTTTCCCTTTGGCGTCGGCCAGCGGTTTGCCATCGACACCCACAATTTTATCGCCACTCAAAATCCCGGCCGCTTCGGAGGGTCCCCCGGCCAGGGGCGTCACGACATATACGGTATCTTTATAGACGTTGAACTCCACGCCGATACCGTCAAAACCGCCTTCGAGCTGCGAGCGGGCGGCCACGGCATCAACCGGGTTCATGTAGGCCGTGTGCGGATCGAGTTTGTGCAGCATCTGCTCGATGGAATAATCGACCAGTTCGTCGACGTTCACCGAATCGACGTAGTTGTTTTCAATCAGTTGCAGAATCTCGCGGTATTTGGTGTAGCCCCGGCCAATGGTATTCAGGCTCTGGCTGCCCCCAAAGAACGTGGCGCCAATCAGCATACCGCCGGCCAGCGTAATACCAAGCAGCATGGGCAGCCGCACGGTGGTTTTATCGTTTCTGATGTCAGGTTTGTTATTCATGTTCTTTTGTGGGGTGACGTCTTATCTGATTTCGCAGGACAATGCCCTGTGAATATGGGGCTGCTTTTCGATTGATAACGTTGAGCGACTAGCTAAATGTTTGCCAAATGAGAGGAAGCAGAGAATATTTAGTATCTCGTTCGTGCACCGGCCGCCTAATAGATCTTTTGGCTTATTCGTCTCATTTCAGCGTAACGGATCGATCATTTCGGAGTCTCAAGTGTATTAATGTCTCTTTATGGCGTACTGATGCAACTCCTATTTGTACTGTATTTACTTTTTCTGAGTTTTCTGGGTTTCACCGTCCTGTATCTTCTGCTGTTTGCCATAGCGGGTAAACTGGGGCGGGCTGATGATAACCACTCACCCAGTCCGGCACCAGCCACGCCCACGCCGGGCCACCTCCACCGCATTGGCGTCCTGATCCCCGCCTACAAAGAAGATGCCGTTATTGTTGAGTCGGTGCAGGCCAATCTACGGCAACAGTACCCGGCTACCCATTTCGAGTTGATCGTCATCGCCGACTCCATGCAGCCCGCTACGCTGGCGCAGCTGGCGCAATGGCCCATTCGAGTCCTTGAGGTGTCGTTTCCTATCTCAACCGTCTCCAACGCTATCGGGGCGGCTCTGGCAACATTCCGGGAGAACGAATATGATATCTTGGTGGTATCCGACGCCGACAACATCATGGCTGCCGATTTCCTGGACCGCATCAACAACGCCTTTAACCGGGGCTGGCGGGTCATACAGGGGCACCGGGTTGCTAAAAACACCAACACCAGCGTGGCTCTGCTGGATGCTATCAGCGAAGAAATCAACAACCACATCTTCCGCCGAGGCAGCCGCGCCCTTGGCCTGTCATCCCCAACAATCGGGTCGGGCGTGGCGTTTGATTTTGCGCTGATGCGAACTGCCATGCAGGATTTAAAGACAATGGGCGGTTATGACAAGGAACTGGAGATGAAAGTTGTGCGCGAGGGATATACCGTCGGCTACCTCCAGGACGCTTATGTGTACGATGAAAAGGTAGCCCTGCGGGCCGTGTTCGAAAATCAGCGTACCCGCTGGATTGCCGCGCAGGTGCAGTTTTTGCAGACGTACTACCCCGTTGCTCTGAGCGAATTGCGGCAGGGTCGGTTCCAGACCGCCCTTGGTATGCTGCGGGCGGTAATCCTGCCCCGTGTGTTGCTGCTGGGTGTGCTGGGCCTGACTACGCTGCTGGCTTTCTTTACCAGCAATACTTTGCTATGGGGGTTACCGCTGGGTATGCTGCTAATCCTGTGTGTGACCTTAATCATGTCCGTACCGGCTTATCTGCGCCAGCGGGTAACCCTGCGCGAACTGATGCTCATTCCGGTGCTGATGCTGAGTTTTGGGCGGGCGGTGCTGAACATGCGCAGGGCGTTCAGCCGGTTTATGCACACCCCCCACTCCAGTTCGGCAGTACAATAAAGTCTGCTATCTTTGTGGAGTGACAAAACTCCCCGTGACCCGTCAGAACAATACTCCGTCTCCCATAAACTAAGGTGGTTCTCTATCGCAGCCTCGATTTCCTGAACCGCCGACTCGTAAATTTCAATATGCTGAATATTGAAAAAAGTTAACTTGAGTTTGTTTTCGATGCCCTGTTGTGCGTTCGTAACGGCAGTAAATGCATCGGCTAATATAGTGTAGAATGACTCGTCGCGCTTGTGAGCATCGAATGGCTGCTGTTTATCGATTCTGTCTTTTAATTCTCGTGGGCTGCTGCCTTGGTTCAGTGGCATTTGCCCAGAACCGGGGCGGGCGCGGACTGGTATCGTTCGGGGCCTCCTCAGGGCTGGGGAATGATACGCTGCTGCTGGACCCTAATCAGGACATTGCCGTGCAACTGATGCCGTTCGAGGATATGGTGAAAATTGCGACGGCCTATTCGCCTTCGCTCCGATATCAGGACGCCGTGGCCAACTCGCTCGACGAAGCCCGCAGCGTAACACGCTCGCAGATCCTGCAGAACATAAACGGCTTTGCCAATTATTCGGGCGGTAACCAGTCTCTTAACATTACCAACTTTCAGACGGGTACCGTAACCCCGGGGACCCCAACTTCACCCAATCTCCAGCCCGATGCGCGCAATAACCAACTGCTGAACGGCTACCGGGTGGGCGTTGATGTACGCGTGTCGCTGTTCGACGTGTTTGGGCGGAAGCACCTCATCCGGCAGGCCGATGCCAACCACAAGGCGGCCCTGGTGCAGAAAGACATTATTGCCCTGCAGCTTCGGCAGCAGCTCATCGTTATTTATCAGGACATGATTACCAGCCAGCAAATCCTGAAAGCGCGGCTACTCGACGAGCAGGCGACTCTGGCAGCCATGCGCATCGCCGAATCGGAAATTCAGAAAGGAAAAATTACGGCCCGTGAACTGGCCAGCAACACCACTGCCTACGTACAGGCCCGGTCTATTGTGGAAGAAAGTAAAGGCAATTTTTTGCGAAATGTACACCTCTTTGAATCACTGATGGGTGTCTCTATCCAACAACTGAAACGGTATTAACGGCATGAATATCAACGCATTTCTTAGGCTGTTACGGCAGCATCTGCCCCTGCTGATTCTGCTGCCGATACTGACCGCAGCAACGGCCTGGTTTACTACCCGCGATGAGCCAAAGGTATTTAAGTCCGAAGCGACTCTGTACACCGGGCTGGCATCGGGCTATTCGCTCACGTCCGACAAGCAGGCCGCGTTCGGCGACCGTTCGGCCGGCGCGTTCGACAACCTGCTCACTACGCTCTATTCCAAAGAAACCATGTTACAGGTGGGCGTTAACCTCCTGGCTGACCATCTGCGCCTACAGCAGCCCGACAGTCTGGTACTGGGGGCGGTGGGTTTTAGAAAGTTACAGGCCGAAATTCCCGTCAGCCTGCGCGATCAGCTTCCCATCAATGGTGACGTAGAGACGCTGCGGGGCACGCTGGACAGCCTGTCCAAATCGCAGACGAGCAATTCTGTTAAAGAACTGCTTCTTGCGTCTGAGACGTATTATTCCGTACGGCACCTTACTGAAACGCTGAAAGGTACCGCCCGTAAAGCCACGAACGACATTCTGCTGATGGAATACACCGCCGACGACCCGGCTGTGGCGCAGAACACGCTGAAATACGCGATCAGTGTGCTCAATCAGCGATATTCGCTCTTTAAAACCTCCGAAACCAACTCGGTAGTAGGGTATTACGAGGGAAAACTGGCCGCTGCCAAGCAGAAACTCGACCGGGCCGAAGCCAGCCTGAGAGCCTTCAACGTGCGGTATAATGTAATTGACTTCGACGCCGAATCAAAGAACGTAGCCGCTTCGCAGGAGGTCCTCACCCGCGAATACAGTCAGGAACAGATGCGCCGGGATGCCGCCAAAGCCTCTATCGACATGCTGGAGAAACGCATGGGCCAGCAGGGCAGCATCCGCACGGCCAACAGCGACCTGAGCAGCAAGCAGAAGAAGCTGGCCGAGGCCGAAACGCAGCTGGCCAATGCCCGCGCTTATAATCAGCCCCGCTCTGTCATTACGCGGCTCCAGACTACGGTGGCCCAGGCCAGCGAGGAGCTGAGAACCAGCGCCCAGAAATACGATGCGGCCGCCAGTGCCCCCGATGCCCTGCCTGCCCAGACGATGGCCAACGATCGGATGAATAAAATTATGGAGTATGAAGAAGCTACGGCCCGGCTGGAAACCTATAAAAAGCGCATTGGCGAGCAGCAGGCCAAGCTGAACGAATACAGTCCGCTGGGCACGCAGTTGCGGCAGCTGCAGCGCGAGATGACCATTGCCGAGCGTGAATACCTCGATCTGCTCCAGAATGTTGATGCGTCGCAGACGCGCCGGCAGGACGTTAAAATTGGTGGTACGCTCGAAGTGCTGGACGCTCCCAACTTTCCGCTCCTGCCCGAAGCCGCCAAACGGATGCAGCTCATTATCATTGGCTTTGGCCTGGGCCTGTTTCTGGCCCTGATGCTGACGGCCCTGCGTTTCCTGTTCGATAAAAAGATTAACTCGCCCGAACAGGCTGAGCAGATGGTAGGTATGCCCGTAACGGCGGTATTTCCTACGGTAAAGAAGCCCAACGTGTTTTCAAAAGTGACCTGGGCCAGCCGCAGCATGTTTGAGCGGCTGTTCAACGCCATTCACATCGAGATTACCCAGTCTACCACCACACCCTACCCGCCCGTCATTACGCTGTTCGGTATTCGGCCCCGGCAGGGCAAAACGTGGGTAGCCGAGGGCCTGGCCAAACTCTACAGCGAAGCCGACCAGCAGGTGGCGTACTGCTTCCCGCGCGAAAAAGGCCACGAACAGCCCGAACAGCGCAACGGCATTACCTATTTTCCCTACACGATTCGCGCCGATTTCATGAACGTGACCGGCATCGAGTACCTGATCGAACACCAGTATGGGTTCGATCCTACGAAGTTCGACCGCATTCTGCTCGAACTGCCGTCGCTTATCGACCACCAGATTCCGGTGTTTCTGCTGAAACGGTCGGCCCTGTCGCTCCTGATTATCGACGCGAACTCCGCCTGGACCCGCGCCGAAAAGCAATTACTAAGTCTGTACTCCCGCGTTACTAACCAGCCTACCCTGCTGGTGCTGAACCGCGTGGGGGGTGACTATATGGATACGCCGGGCCGCAACGAAACCAAAAATTCTCCCTTAGCCACCGGGCAACCCTTACAGACCCAGCGACACCTCAGTTAACCTGCTCCTATGACTTCCTCCGCCGACGATAGTGAAGCCTCTGGGCCGATGTCCGTTCACCGGCTGGTCGGTCAGGTGGCCAATGCGCATCCCGATGCCGTAGCGGTAGTTTTTGGTGATGCGTCGCTGACGTACCGGCAACTCAATGAGCAGACCGACGCCCTCGCCGGCGCGGTGAACCGGGCCGAGACCGATGGTCCGTACGTAGGTATCAGTACCACTCGGGGGCTGGGCATGGTAGTGGGCGTACTGGGCATACTGCAAAGTGGCCGCGCTTACCTGCCCCTCGACCCCGCCTATCCCGCCCAGCGGCTCCGGGAAATCATCCTCAACTCCGGCATTCGCAGCGTTGTTGCTACCGGCTACGACGCGGCTTTATTTGCTGAACTTGGCTTACAGATCATTGACAGCCAGTCCATTCACGCAATAGAATCGCCACTGACCCGGATACCGGGCAGCCTGGCGTATATCCTGTACACGTCTGGCTCAACGGGCACTCCCAAGGGTGTTTGCATGGGTCACGCGCCCCTGCTGAACCTGCTGCAATGGCAGGCCGGTCAATCGGGGGCGGGTTTGGGCACCCGAACGCTGCAACTGGCCCCGCTCAGTTTCGACGTATCGTTTCAGGAGATTTTTGCCACCCTCGGCACCGGCGGCACCCTCGTTCTGGTCGATGAAGCCACCCGGCTGGATTTGAACGCGCTGCTTTTGCTGATTGACGAACAGCGCATTGAGCGGTTGTTTCTGCCGTTTGTCGCGCTGCAGTACCTAAGCGAAGCCGCTGGCCGAACGGGTCTGTTTCCAGTTGCACTACGAGAAGTGATGACGGCGGGCGAGCAGTTGAAGATCACCCCACAGGTGGCCGGTTTCTTTGCCGGTCTGCCCGGCTGCGTTCTGTTTAACCAATACGGCCCTACTGAGTGCCACGTAGTCACCCAGCTGATTCTCACCGGCGACCCTGCCACCTGGCCCGCCCTGCCCGGTATTGGTCAACCCATCGACAATGTAGAGGTGTGGTTTGTGGATGAGTCACTTACCGTCCTGCCCCCCGGCCAAACGGGCGAACTTTGTCTGGCGGGTGCCTGTCTGGCCGACGGCTACCTGAACCAGCCTGACCTGACTGCCGAAAAATTTATCAGTCTGACCCTACCCGACGGAAATTCGCCCGACGGGCAAACCAAACGCGCCTACCGCACCGGTGATCTGGGTCGTTTTCTGCCCGATGGTACCATCGAGTTTCTGGGCCGGCGCGACGATCAGGTAAAGATTCGTGGTCACCGGGTCGAGCTGAGCGAAGTTGAGGTGGTGCTCAACCAGACACCGGGCGTTCGGCAGGCAGCGGTTGTGGCGCGGGATAGCGCAGCCGGCCAGCAGATCGTAGCTTATCTGATTGCCGACGATGCCCTGACCAATCGGGCGTCGGTGCGGCAGATGCTGGCCGCCAAACTACCCGATTACATGTTGCCATCGGCGTTTGTCTGGCTCGATACATTTCCGCAAACCAGCAGTGGCAAAATTGACCGCAAACGCCTGCCCGCCCCCGAACGCACCCGCCCTGACCTGGGTACCACCTACCGCCATCCCCGCACCAACGCCGAACGCAGCATGGCCAGTCTCTGGGGAGGAGCCCTGCAAATGGATCGGGTCGGGCTGGACGATAACTTCTTTGAGATGGGCGGCAACTCGCTCCTCGCCCAGCACACGGTTGCCCTGCTGGCCGAAGCGGGTATGCCGGTTCCTGTCATTAAACTATATCAATTTCCAACGGTAGCGGGATTGGCGGGGCACATGGCCGGAGAGAAAGTGTCGCGTTTAGCCACTGCCCTGAACAGCCAGCCCCACAACGGACAGGCTATTGCCATCATCGGGCTGAACGGACGCTTCCCCGGGGCACCGACCATCGCCAGTTTCTGGCAGGTGCTGGTAGAAGGCCGGGAAACGACGCATTTTTTCCTCGATGCCGAACTCGACGCTACTGTTCCCGACACCCTGAGACGGGATCCAAACTACGTAGCAGCCCGGGGAATTCTGGACGATGCCGACCGGTTCGATGCGCACTTCTTCGGTCTGCCGCCTACTGTGGCGCAGGTTATGGACCCGCAGCAGCGCATCTTTCTGGAGATAGCCGCCGAAACGCTTGAGCAGACGGGTTACAGTTCGCCACGCTTTGAGGGGCGGGTAGGCGTATTTGCGGGGTGCCACAACAACTCGTATTACCTGAACAATGTCCTGACCAATCCGCAGGCGGTAGATGCCGTTGGACCATTTCAGGCAATGACCCTGAACGAGAAGGACTACATTGCCACCCGCACGGCCTACCAGCTGAATTTGACCGGCCCCGCCGTGAGCGTTTTTTCGGCCTGCTCAACATCACTACTGGCTATTGCGCAGGCCGTACAGAGTTTGCGCAGCGGGCAGTGCGAGGTAGCCCTGGCGGGGGGCGTTAGCCTGACCGCCCCCGTAAACAGCGGCTATCTGTACCAGGAAGGAGGCATGCTCAGCCGCGACGGACACTGCCGCCCGTTCAGTGCCGACGCGCAGGGAACGGTTTTCAGCGACGGAGCCGGTATTGTTCTGCTCAAACCCCTCGAAAACGCACAGCGCGACGGCGATACCATCTGGGGCGTCATCAAAGGCGTGGGCGTGAACAACGACGGAAACGGCAAGGGCGGCTTCACGGCCCCGAGCGCAGCCGGTCAGGCCGGGGCCATTCGGGCAGCCCTCGCCGACGCGCAGGTCTCGCCCGACAGCATCAGCTATGTAGAAGCCCACGGCACCGCCACGCCCATTGGCGACCCTATCGAAATCGACGGGCTGACGATGGCTTTCGGCGATGCGGTACGGCGGCAGTCCTGCGCCATTGGTTCGGTCAAGAGTAATATGGGGCACCTCACGGCAGCATCGGGCGTGGCGGGACTCATTAAAACCGTGCTGGCTATGCACCACCGGCAACTACCTGCGTCGCTGCATTTCTCCGCTCCGAATCCCACTATCGACTTTGCCGCCAGTCCGTTTTTCGTAAATGATACCCTGTCCGACTGGCCAGCGGGCATTCTTTTGCGGGCGGGCGTAAGTTCGTTCGGCGTAGGTGGTACCAATGTCCATATAGTGCTGGAAGAAGGCCCTGGCACCACACCTCGCTCGCTCACTTCACCAACCGGGAAGGGGCTAAATCCATACGAATCCGAAAACTCCTCCCCTGCTTTTAAGGGGGGTGCGGGTGAGGCAAATCGTCCCGCCCAACTCCTTACCTGGTCGGCGAAGAGGCCGGTTAGTCTGACTCAATACGGGCATACTTTAGCCGATGCGCTTGACCAGCCCGACGCACCTGACCTCGCCGACGTGGGCTACACGCTGACCGCCACCCGCCCCGATTATGCCTACAGGCGATTCGCGGTGGCTATTGACGCGCCCGAAGCCGTTACTGCGTTGCGGGACGAGAAAGCCGACGTAAAACCGGTTGAGTCTATTCCCGACGACATTGTGTTTATGTTTCCCGGTCAGGGTGCCCAGTTTTTAAACATGGGCCGGGCGTTTTACGACTGCGAACCCGTGTTTCGGCAGGCGGTTGACGACTGCGCAGACCTGGTGCGGGATGCGCTCGGTGAGGACATCCGGCTCGTGATGTACCTGGAAGCACCCGACGCGGCAGCCGAAGCGAAACTGAACGATACCCGCTTTGCCCAGCCCGCCCTGTTTGTAACGGAATATGCGCTGGCCAAACTCTGGATGAGCTGGGGCATTGCGCCCACCGTTCTGTGCGGTCATAGCATCGGCGAGTTTGTGGCCGCTCATCTGGCGGGTGTGTTTACGCTGGCCGACGCACTGACGCTCATCGCTACGCGGGGCCGACTGATGAGCGGGTTGCCACGCGGCAGCATGCTGTCGGTACGGATGCCGGAGCCGGAGTTGCTGCCGATCCTACCCAAAACGCTCTCGATGGCAGCTGTCAACAGCCCGAAACTAAGCGTGGTGGCCGGTACCGACGAGGCCATAACTGACTTCATCAAAACGCTTGACGAGCGCGGTATTGCCCACAAACGGTTGACTACGAGTCATGCGTTTCATTCGGCCATGATGGAGCCGATTCTGGACCAATTCGCCGAAACCGTCGCGGCTGTTGCGCTGCACCGTCCGCAGAAGCCAATTATCTCGACCCGAACGGGTACCTTCCTGACTGATGCCGACGCTACCAGCCCGCACTACTGGACCCGGCACCTGCGCGAAACCGTTCGCTTTGCCGATGCCGTTACCACCATGCAGTCGCTTACTAGTCCGCTGCTGCTCGATATAGGACCCGGCGTAGCCACCTCAACCTTTGCGCGGCAAACACTGACAGCAAAAACGATTCCTGTACGGGGCGGGCTAATCAGCCAACCCACCGATGCGGCTGCGTACCGGCAACTCCTGACTACGCTTGGCGATCTCTGGCAAACAGGCGTTACTGTAGACTGGAACGCATTTTACGCCGGACAATCGTACCGCAAGGTTCTGTTACCCACGTATGCATTCGACAAAAAACGGTGCTGGATTGACCCGCCCCTGTCCGTCCCCCTACCCACGGTGGATAGGGGACCCGCTCCACTCGTTCCGCCCCCCCCGGCCCCTCAACCTGACCTATCCATGACTGCTCAACCATCCCGTACCAAAACGCTGCTGCATCGCGTTGGTACGCTACTCGAAGATGCCTCCGGTCTGGAGGTACTCGGCGTCTCTTCCGAAACCAGTTTTCTCGAAATTGGCTTTGATTCACTCCTGCTGACGCAGGTAGCCCTGAACCTGAAGAAAGAATTTGGCGTACCGCTCACCTTCCGGCAACTCACCGGCGATCTGGACTCGCCCGCCCGGCTGGTGGCCTACCTCGATCAGACCCTGCCACCCGACCCAACACCTGCCGCGCCCGTTACGCCCCTTTCCATACCGCCAGCTCAAACCACGATACCCGCCGTGTCAACGGGCATTGCGCCCAATGATACGGCCCTTGGCCTGATTGCTCAGCAACTCGCGCTGCTTACGAAGCAACTCGCGCTCCTGCAGGGAACAGACCAGGCTGGACTGGCACTGCCCCCAACGGCTCCGGCATCCGCGCAACCGATTCATGGCATGCTGGCGATGAACGGCAATGGGCACCATAGTCCCAACGGCACGGCCGGCACCAACGGGCATCATGCCAACGGTACCGCACCGCTCCCGCTCAGCAACCCGCTGGCCGACGTATCGCCGGAGGAAGCGGCTGAACTCAAGAAACCATTCGGGGCCACCGCCCGCATTGATCGGCAGGCTCTGGAACTGACCCCTGCGCAGCAGGATTTCCTGACCCGCTTAATCCAGCGATACAACCAAAAAACGGCTAAAAGCAAAGCGTATGCCCAGCAAAATCGGGCCCACATGGCCGACCCGCGCGTGGTAACGGGCTTTCGGCCCCTGACCAAAGAAATTGTGTATCCGCTGGTGGTGAACCGCTCAAAAGGCAGCCGGTTGTGGGATATCGACGGCAATGAGTACATCGATTCCCTCAACGGATTCGGCTCCAACATGCTGGGCTATCAGTCCGACGTCATCAAAGCCGCCCTGCATGATCAAATCGAGAGTGGCTTTGAAGTGGGGCCTCAACACGAACTGGCGGGCGAGGTAACCCGGCTTATCTGCGACCTGACTGGTTCTGACCGGGCCGCCCTGTGCAGCACCGGCTCCGAAGCCGTGCTGGGAGCCATGCGCGTAGCCCGCACCGTAACGGGTCGTTCGCTGATTGTAGCGTTTACGGGATCGTATCACGGCATCAACGACGAAGTACTGGTACGGGGCACCAAAAAACTGAAATCGTTTCCGGCCGCTCCCGGCATCATGCCCGAAGCGGTGGCGAACATGCTCATTCTGGATTACGGAACCGACGAAAGCCTGCGCATCATCCGTGAGCGGGCGCACGAACTGGCCGCCGTGCTGGTAGAACCCGTACAGAGCCGCCGACCTGAATTTGTGCCGATCGATTTTCTGAAAGAAGTCCGCAGCATCACGGCGGAGTCTGGTACGGCTCTGATTTTCGATGAGGTCATTACCGGCTTTCGGATGCATCCGGGGGGGGTACAGGCTCTGTTCGGTATCCGGGCCGATCTGGCCACGTACGGCAAAGTGGTGGGGGGCGGCATTCCCATTGGCGTCATTGCGGGCAAACGGGCCTTTATGGACGCACTGGACGGGGGCTTCTGGCAGTACGGCAACGATTCGGTGCCAGAGGTGGGCGTTACATATTTTGCCGGTACGTTTGTGCGGCATCCGCTGGCCCTCGCTGCGGCCAGCGTATCGCTGACGTATATGAAAGAACGCGGACCGGCTTTGCAGCAGGGCATTACCCAGAAAGCGCAGCGACTGGCCGACGCCCTGAACGCCGTAGCCAAACAGCGGCAGTTACCGTTATTCGTAGCGCAGTTTGGCTCGCTCTGGAAGATAAAAATGCGCGAAGATGTACAGTATGGTGAGTTGCTGTTTACGCTGATGCGCGAAAAAAATGTTCATATTTGGGACGGCTTCCCGTGCTTTATGACCGAAGCGCACACGGATACCGACGTTGATACTATGATTCGATGCTTTACCGAAAGTGCCGATGAATTGATCGGGGCGGGGTTTCTGGGCGGGTCTGTCGCACCAACCGCACCAAATCTACCGGACCCTTCGCCGGGCATAACGCAATCATCGCCCGTACCCAACGCCCGGCTGGGTCGTGACCCGCAGGGGAATCCAGCCTGGTTTTTACCTAATCCAGACCAGCCGGGGAAGTACGTGCAAGTGATGTTAACCGACTGACGCATGACTGAACTGTCTACGCTACCCTTCCTTACTGCCGTTGATTTCGATCCGTTTGCCGGGCCGGCCATCGCCTTCGTGGCTCCGGCTACCGACCCGCAGATCGAAGTCTGGATTGCCTGTCAGTTGGGGGGCAATGACGCCAGCCGCTCCTACAACGAGTCGGTATCGCTGCGGTTTAGCGGGTCACTGCACCGCACGGCGTTTGAACGGGCGCTGGCAGCCCTGGTGCAGCGGCACGAAAGCTTACGGTCGGCGTTCAGTGCCGACGGGCAACAGGTGTTTGTATTCAGTGAGCAGCCAGTTTCGCTTTTTTTTGCCGATTACGCCGAACACAGCCCTGACGAACAAGCGCAGCTTTTAGATGAGTATGTGCAACAGGACATGCAGCACGTGTTTGACCTGACGTTTGGGCCACTGGTAAAAGCGGGGCTGCTCAAGCTCGGCAGTACAGACCATTTTTTCACCCTGACGGCGCATCACATCATTTGCGACGGGTGGTCGCTGGGGGTTATGTTGCAGGATTTAAGCGCGTTATATTCGGCCTTCGCGCAGAATCGGGAACCCGCGCTTTCTCCCGCGCCTTCGTTCAGTCAGTACGCTGCCGATGAGAGCCGGTTTCTGACCACCCCCGACTACCGTACCATCGAACAGTACTGGCTCAATCAGTACCGCGACGCCATACCCGTACTGGATTTACCCACCGATTGCCCGCGTCCCACCCGGCGCACCTACGCGGGTAACCGGCTCGACTTTTCGATCGATACCACGCTGGTGCAGGCCGTTCGGCAGATGGGCGTTCGGGCCGGGTGTAGTTTCGTGACAACGCTTATGGCCTCGTTTGAGGTGCTGCTGCATCACATTACCGGTCAGACCGACATTGTATTGGGGTTACCGGCCGCCGGGCAGTCGGCTACCGACCGGCCCGGTCTGGTGGGCCATTGCGTGAATCTGCTGCCTCTGCGTAGTTATCCACACGCTGACCTATCGTTTGTGGATTACCTGAAGCAGCGCAAAACCGGCCTGCTCGATGCACTCGATCACCAGCGGCTTACGTTCGGGAGTCTGCTCAAGAGGCTACCCATAGCCCGGGACTCGTCCCGGATTCCGCTGGTGCCGGTTGTCTTTAACGTCGATCTGGGGTTAGATAACGGGGTTTCGTTTCACGACCTGACGTACCAGCTTAGCTACAACGCCCGGTTGTTCGAGAATTTTGAACTGTCGCTCAACGCGATGGGATCCGACCGGCAAATGACGCTGGAGTGGTCGTACAATACGCAGCTGTTTACGGTGGAAACAATTACCAGCTACCACCGGCAGTTCGAGCAGTTATTACGGCGTATTGTTGATCAGCCGGAGGTGTTACTGGGAGAGATTGCACTGGAGACTACTTCACCCAGCCTTCCCCTGAAAAAAGAAGAAAAGCGTTTTGACCCGGACGGTTCAGCTCCTTTCCTGCCTCTACGGGAAGAGGGGGGGGGATATTATCCGACTGATTACCCGCGCGATCGTTCCCTGCACGATTTGCTGAGTGAAACAGCGCGAACCTTTCCCAATAGCATTGCCCTGCGCCACAACGACCGGACGCTGACCTACGCAACGCTGAACAGTGAGGCCAATCAGCTGGCGCGGTTGCTGCTGAAGGAGGGGGTGCAGCCCGGTGATCACGTGGGGCTGATGGCCGACCGCTCGCCCGAACTCATCGTGAGCATGCTGGCCGTGCTGAAAACCGGTGCCGCTTACGTACCCGTTGATCCGCAGCACCCCACCGACCGCATTGAGTATATTCTCTCCGATGCCGGTTGTCAGGTGTTACTGGTATCGGCAGCGCATAAAAACCGGCTGAGCATATCGCTGCGGGAGGTAGTGCTGGAGAACGTATGGCCCCAGCTCCACACCTTTTCTGATGCCGACCCCGATCGGCCCGGATCTGGCGACGATGCTTTCTACGTGCTTTACACCTCCGGCACAACGGGCCGCCCCAAGGGGGTGCAAACGATTCATCGCGGGGTGGTCAACGTGCTGTACAGCCTGAGGGAAACGCCCGGCCTGGGCCCAACCGATAAAACCGCTACGCTGGCTACCGTTACCTTTGACCTCGCCACGACCGAAATTTATTTACCGCTGTTGGTTGGTGCCGAACTCGTTATTGTCGACAGCACCGTGAGCCGGAGTGGACAGGCCCTGAGTGAGTTACTGACCAGCACGGGGGTTACGTTCATGCAGGCCACACCCGCTACCTGGCGGATGCTCTGGGAAGCAGGCTGGCACGGCAACCCCGACCTGACCGTAATTTCCTGCGCCGAAGCGTTACCAATGGATCTGGCGCAGAAACTGATGGGATCCTGCCGGTCGCTCTGGAATTACTACGGCCCCACCGAAACGACCATTTACGCCACCGGTACGCCTATTTTTCCGGCCGACGAGCGCATTACCATTGGCCGGGCTATTGACAACACGCAGATTTTCATTCTCGACGAGCACCTACGGCCACTCAAAGCCGGACAGTCCGGAGAAATTGGCATTGTGGGCGACGGGCTGGCGCGGGGATACCTGAATCAGCCCGAACTGACTGCCGAAAAATTCATTCCGTTCACCCAGTCTGATGGCACCCAGACCCGGCTGTACCGCACCGGCGACCTGGGTCGACAACTGCCCGATGGCCGGATTGACTACCTGGGCCGGATTGATCAGCAGGTGAAAATTCGCGGACATCGGATTGAGGTGGCCGAGATTGAGCATCACTTGCTGAAGCAGGACGGCGTAAAAAATGCGGTGGTCATGGCCCGGGAGGATACACCCGGCGATCAGCGTCTGGTGGCCTACGTGGTGCCGGACCGCTACGTAACGGACGAGACCGCGCTGATTCGGACGTGGCGCGAGAAGCTGAGGCTGGTGCTGCCGGAGTTTATGCTGCCCAATAACGTTGTTCTGCTGGACAGCCTGCCCGTAACGGCCAATGGCAAACTCGACAAAAAAGCCCTGCCTAAGCCTGGTCAGCGCAAAACAAACATCACAGCTTTCCATGAATCGGCGGCCTTGTCCGGCGAGATAGCCTTGCTAATCCGCGTCTGGAATACCGCCTTCAACACCGACAGCGTACAGCCCGACGACGATTTTTTTGAGTTGGGTGGCCACTCGCTGCTGGCGGTACAGGTGATGACCCGGCTCGAAAAAGAAACCGGCCGGCGGTTACCATTATCCACGCTGTTTGAGTACCCCACAATCCGTACATTGGCGCATCTGCTTCGGCCCGACACGCCCGCCATGACCCGGAAATCGCTGGTGCCCATTAAACCCACAGGCAACAAACCCCCTATTTACATCATTCATGGAACGGGTCTGAATCTGCTCAATTTCAGTAGTATCGCAAAATACATGGACCCCGATCAGCCTATTTACGGGTTGCAGGCCAAAGGACTGGACGGGACGGAGGAGCCCCTGAACCGGATGGAAACCATTGCGGCTCATTACATTGAGGAGATTCTAGACCAAAACCCGACTGGCCCCTACGCCCTGGCCGGGTATTCCTTTGGCGGGTATGTAGCCTACGAGATGGCCCGGCAGCTCACGGCAATGGGCAAAGAGGTAAACATGCTGGCCATGTTCGATACCGATGCGCGGGCGCTGGTAACGCACCAAACCAAACTGGACCGGCTGCTATGGCGCACCAGACGGCAGTTTCCAAAGCTGCTTTTTGTGGGTCGGTCGCTGCTGAAGCACCCCGTTGAAACGCTGCGGTATCAGTGCACTTATTTCACCGACCGGTATCAGCAGGCTCTACAGGCTATCGGCCTGCGCAAGGCTCCCGAACCCGACGGCGAACTGGCTCATATGGCCGCTATCATGGCCGCCCACGACGAAGCATTTTACAGTTACCGGCTGCAGCCCTACCCCGGCACCATTGACCTGTTTCGGGCCATGACCCGGCTGTACTTCGTGGAGGAGCAGGTGTATCTGGGCTGGAAAGACTACGTGCCGGAGGTGCATATTCATGACGTTCCCGGCGACCACGCCACGCTCATGCATCCCCCTAATGACAAGGCCCTGGCGCTTGTGCTGCAATACGCCCTGGACCGGACCTGAGCCGACATTCGTCATGGATTATCCCGCGCCTTCACCGCTTAGCCGCCTACCAATCCGCTTACTAAATCGGTCTGCTCCCGAACGGATTCGGCAGTATCTTGGTCCAAAAATCACGAACAGACTATGTATTCTCACGAAATCGACTACAAAATCATCGGCGAAGACATTCAGATCGTCGAAATAGAACTGGATCCGAACGAAACCGTCATTGCTGAGGCTGGCTCTATGCTTTATATGGAAGATGGCATTCAGTTCGAGACCAAAATGGGCGACGGCTCGCAGCCCGATCAGGGGTTTCTGGGAAAGCTGCTTCAGGCCGGCTCGCGCATGGTCATGGGCGAGTCGCTGTTCATGACCCATTTCACGAACCGGGGCTCGGGTAAGCGTAAAGTCACGTTTGCGGCTCCGTATCCCGGCACGGTCATGCCCATCAATCTGGCTACCATCTACGGCAATACGCTGATCGTACAGAAAGACGCCTTTTTGTGCGCAGCCCTCGGCACCAAACTTAGTATTCAGTTTAATCAGCGGCTGGGGACGGGCTTCTTCGGGGGCGAAGGTTTCATTCTTGAAAAAGTACAGGGCGATGGGATGGCCTTTATCCATGCCGGGGGAGTCGTAATTGAGCGGACGCTGAACAATGAAATGCTGCGGGTCGATACGGGCTGCGTAGTCGGCTTTGAGCCAAGCGTTAACTTCGACATTCAGCGGGCGGGTGGCCTGAGAAGCATGGTTTTCGGGGGCGAGGGGCTGTTTCTGGCTACTCTGCGCGGCTCCGGTAAAGTCTGGATTCAGAGCATGCCTATCTCTAAACTCGTGCAGCGGCTATCCATCAACAGCGGACAGGCCACCAAAGAAAGCGGCTCGGTGCTGGGTAAGCTGGGTGGCCTGCTGGACTAGGGCTGGATTACCTCGGCGCACCAACTCCTGTTCGATCCAGATTAATCCGCCCATCAGGAAATTTCTTCGTCATTATTCGTGTTTACAAACACAGCAATTCTCGATCAACTCAATATGGATATCATTTGCACGAACGATAACTTCCCGGCCCCGGTGCTGGCCTTTTACGCCGAATTCGGCATTCAGACTCCCAAACGTGACCAATTGTATACGGTGCGGCAGGTAAAACGCCATACAACGGGCGATACGGGCGTATTGCTCAACGAGATTCAGAACCCCGACGTCCCCGTAAAACACCCAGTTATGGGCGAGGTCTGGTTTGAACCCACGTTTAATATCAACCGGTTTGCTACGCTGCTTGGCCAGCCCGTGCTGGAAGAAGAACTGGAAAACGCAAACGTATAAAAGGCCTATAGGCCGTCTTTTACCAAAACACGCCGGATTCGAATCCGGCGTGTTTTTTTTGTACCAGAAACTCTGTTTTGGACAGCGGTTTACGGCAGTCCGCTTCGTTAAAAAAACACAAAATAGGCACACTGGTGAGTTGACCCTTTTTCCTGTTCCCGGTATATTTGTTATTCACTCCCTACTTCTTTGTATGAAACAACGACTACTTGGCCTTTTATTGGCTTTCTGCTGGCTCACAACGGCCTATGCTCAGCAACAGACCATTACCGGAACGGTGACCGACCAGACCACCCGCGAAACCCTGCCTGGTGTGTCAGTAGGCATCAAAGGCACGGCACGCGGTACGGTTACGGACGCCAGCGGTGCGTATTCCATCAATGCCGGACCAAACGAGACGCTGGTGTTCAGCTTTATTGGGTACACCGCGCTGGAACAGGCAGCGGGCCGTCAAACCACGCTAAATGTGAGTCTTGCCCCCGGCTCTAAAAATCTGGACGAGGTGGTTGTGGTAGGCTACGGCACCCAGAAACGCGCCAACCTAACCGGAGCGGTGTCGTCTATCAAGCGCGAGGAACTAACCACCCGCCAGGTAGCTACGGCATCGAACCTGTTGCAGGGTCTGGCTACGGGTGTTACCGTTACCCAGCAGTCGGGCCGACCCGGTGCCGACGGCGCCAATATCACCATCCGGGGTGTGGGGTCCATCAGTGCCAATACCACGCCGTTGCTCGTCATTGATAATGTACCGCAGCCGCCCAACTCGCTCGAAACGCTCAACAACATCGATCCCAATAATATTGAAAGCATTTCAATCCTGAAAGACGCGGCCTCAACGGCCATTTACGGCTCGCGGGCGGCCAACGGTGTCATCGTGGTAAAGACACGGCGCGGCAGTGGCGACGGTGTTCAGGTGTCGTACAACGGGTTTGTGTCGCAGCAGCGGGCCACCGCCCTGCCCGACCGCGTGTCGGCAGTAGAGCATATGCAACTGCGCAATCTGGCCATTGCCAACACCTCGGGTGCCGGGGCCAAACCCGAATTTGATCCGGCCCTGATTCAGGCCTATCAAACCAACCCCGCCGACAATTTCCGCTACATCGACACCGACTGGCAGGCGGGGGTGCTGACCAACAGCGGCCTGATGCAAAACCACAACATCAACCTCAGTGGCGGCAGCGACCGGGTTAAGTTTTACTCGGCGGGTACCTTCCTCGACCAGCAGGGCCTGACCCAGAACACCAGCTTTAAACGCTACGACCTGCGCTTCAACTCCGACATTAAGCTGAGCAACAAACTCACCTTTCAGGGTGATTTGACCCATACCAACTGCGACCGAGATTCAGCCGGGCGGGTCAACAGCCGAGTTCATTATCCGGCAGATGCTGGGCGTACCGGCCACGGGCGCGGGCAAATTTGGCGACGGGCAGTACGGCGATGCCGGTCAGAGTAACTTCCGCAATCCCATTGGGCAGGCCGAAGCCAGCGGTACCAACCGAATTCAGCGGCCCATCACCATCCTGCGCGGCAATCTCATTTACAAACCCCTGCCGTTTATGGACGTAGAAGCTATGGTCTCCAACAACACCCGGCAGGTAATACAGAAACGGTTCTTCCGGAACTACGGCGTTTATCGGCCCAACCTGACCACCAATGTCCTTGATTTTGTGGCCAACTATCCCGGTCAGAATTCCATTCAGGACGCTATAACGCGGCAGCGGCTCAACAACTATCTGCTCCAGACTACGCTGTTCAAAAACGTGGGCGCGCACGACCTGCGACTGCTGCTGGGTTTCCAGGCCGAAGATTTTTACAGCGAAACGCTCGCGGCATCGCGCACCGACCTCCCCTCCGACCAGCCGTATCAAAACGTAGGCACCAACAACCAAAGCAACTCCGGCGGAGCCGATGAGTACGCCTTAGCCGCGTTTTTTGGCCGGTTCAATTACGCCTTCGACAATAAGTACCTGCTGGAGGTAAACGGTCGCTACGACGGTTCGTCGCGGTTTTCGCAGGCGAATGACAAGCAATGGGGCTTTTTCCCGTCGGCATCGGTGGGCTGGATTCTGAGCCGCGAGAATTTCATGAGCGGTCTGAACAAGGCGGTTACATTTGCCAAAATACGGGCATCCTACGGTAGCCTCGGCAACCAGAACCTGACCGACTTCTATCCCTTTGCCGCTAACCTGTCGCAGGGGCTGAATTACTATTTTAATAATCAGCTCAACCTCGGTGTGGGGCAGACCACAGCCGCCAACAACGCCATCTCGTGGGAAACCTCAACGCAGGCCAACCTCGGCCTTGACCTGACGCTGGCGCGGAACCTGAACGTAACGGCCGACGTGTTCCGGCGCGACATCTCCAACCTCCTGCTGCAACGGCCCGTGCCGCTTTATACCGGTTTATCGGCCCCCTTTCTCAACGCCGGCTCTATGCGCAACACGGGCTGGGAACTGAGCGTGAGCTACCAGAACACCGTGGGCGGACTGCGCTACAGCGTAACGGGGCTGGTGTCTGACGTGCAGAACAAGGTCCTCGACCTGGCCGGGCAGAACATTATCAGCGGACGCACTATTTCAACGCCGGATCAGCCGCTGAACTCCTATTATGGCTATGTGTCGGACGGGCTTTTTCAGAGCAAAGAAGAGATAGATGCGGCCAACAAAGGCACGGGCAGCGCGGGCATTCCGTTTATCCTGGCCAACACCGCCCCCGGCGACATCCGGTATAAGGACATCAGCGGCCCCAATGGCGTGCCCGACGGCCGTATTGACGGCAACGACCGGACGCTGATTGGCAACAACTATCCCCGCTATTCGTACAGCCTGAATACCACGCTGGCGTTTAAAGGCTTTGATTTGAACGTGTTTTTTCAGGGCGTAGGCAAGCGCGACAGCTATATCAGCGGCACCGGCGCGTGGGCCTTTTACTCCGCCGATTTCATCTCGACGGCCTTCGGCATTCACCGCGATAACTGGACACCCACCAATCCCAATGCTACCTACCCCCGCCTGACCACCGACCAGGGTACGGCCAACTGGCGCGACTCAGACTACTGGGTCAGGAACGCGGCTTACCTGCGGCTCAAAAACGTGCAGCTCGGCTACACCATTCCGGCTGCGCTGACCAATAAAATCAAGGTAGGGTCGGTACGGCTGTACGTGAGCGGGCAGAATTTATTGACGTTCACTGACTTTGTGAAGGGCTTCGACCCCGAGAGGACCGACCAGAACGGCGAGTTCTATCCGGTTATGCGCACCCTCACGGCGGGCCTGAACCTGCGTTTCTAAGCTTTTGATTATTCACGATAATTACCGGGGCCTGACCCCACTTTTATACCATGAAAAAATACCTGCTGCTGGCCGGTACCGCACTGACGCTACTGGCCTGCGAAGACTACCTGGACCGACAACCGCTGGACACCCCGGCTGCGGCCACCTATTTCAACAATGAGGCTGAGATGAACCTGGCCCTCACGGGGGTATACAACGCCAATTACTGGACTGTTGGCAACCTGCCCATCCAATCGCTGTACGACCTGTACACCGGTATCGGGATAGAGCGCACACCCAGCATTGCGTCGGGGTCGTACGATGCTACCAACGGCACCCTGTCCAGCTACTGGTCATTCATGTACCAGACCATTGCCCGCGCCAACGTACTGATTGCGGGCATGGAACGCGGCAAGGCCAATGTACCCCCCGCTACGTTCAACCGGATACAGGGCGAAGCCAAAGTCCTGCGGGCCTGGGCTTATTACAACCTCATGGGCCTGTTTGGCGACGTGCCGTTCTACACCGATCCGCTCACAACCGATAATTTCTACACGCTCACCCGCACCGAACGCGCTAAAATCGCCGACTTTCTGGCTACTGACCTCGACGATGCTGCCGCCAAGCTGGACTGGGCTCCGCGCGACCGGGGCCGGGTGAGCCGGGGCGTGGCGTTTGGTATTCAGTCGAAAGTAGCGCTGTTGCTGGGCCGGCATCAGGCGGCCGCCGATGCTGCCAAGAAGGTAATTGACAGCGGGCAGTACGGATTGAACCCCAGCTTTGGAACGCTCTTCACACTGGCGGGGCAGCAGGCCAACGTAGGTAAAGAAATCATGTTCGAGTTTCTGCTGCCGCTCGATCAGGCCTTTCCGGTGTCATTCATCGCCTTGGGGCAGGGGTCGCGCAGTCTGGCCGGGCAGTCGGGCCGGTTCCCGTTGCAGGCCCTGGCCGACCGCTTCGAAACCACCGATGGTAAGCGCATAGACCAGTCAACGCTTTACGACCCTGCCCGCCCCAACCGCAACCGCGATCCGCGCATGAAGTTTACGGTAGCCGTTGATGGCGACACCCTCACGGCCACGGCCAGCAAGGTTCGCCGACGCACGGTGTTTAACATTTACGACGCGCAGTCGAGGTTCTTTAATTTCACAACCAACACCTGGGGATCAGCCCCTAACGTTGACCTGACTAACGCTTTCGGGCCGGTTCTGAACGGCGTTGGCGTGCTTTGGACAAAGTATTCGCTGGATGATACGCAGGATATGTTCACGGCAAAAACCGGCTTCGCTTATCTGCGATACGCCGAAATCCTGCTCACCTTTGCCGAAGCCAAAATTGAACTGGGCCAGCTCGATGCCGCCACCGTTAACGCCATGAATCTGGTGCGTCAGCGGGCCGGTATGCCGGTGGTTGACGTAGCCATCCGAACCGATCAGGCCAAAATGCGGCAGCTGATCCGGCGCGAGAAAGTCGTAGAGCTGGCGGGTGAGGGCATTCATCTGTTCGACATGCGCCGGTGGAACACGGGTAACCTGACCCTGAACACGCTGGTCTATGGAGCCTCCAAAACCCGCGCCCAGCCCGCACCGGTGCCCTCGTTTGGAGTGGCAGGGTCGGTGCGTGATTTGAACGACATTCCCGATTATTCGGCGGGCGACGCCCAGCGGTTCAAACGGGAACAGCGCACGTTTATCGAACGCAACAATTTGTTTCCCATCCCACAGCGCGAGCGGGACATCAACAGCGGCCTGAGTCAGAATCCAGGCTGGTAACAAACGCGTGTAGACTGCTAAGCAATGAAAAGCGGCTTCTTTGGTCAAAGAAGCCGCTTTTCGGTATCAGGATATTTTTCCGGACCGGGCTTCTTCGGCAAATACCAGGCGGGTCTGGGGCAGGCCTTCAGGGTGTTCGTCGCGGATGAAGGCAATGATTTCTTCGCGTAGCTGGCAACGCAGATCAAAGGCGTCGGGGGCGTCGTGGGCTGATACGATTATGCGCATAACCAGGCAGGTGGGCTGCGTATCCGTTATCTGCACGGCAAATACGTCGCCGTTCCAGAGCGGGCTGGCCTCGGCGAGCGCCTGGGCTTTGGCCCGCACGGTATCAACGGGTATGCGGTAGTCGAGATACAGAAGAATTGCCCCCGTAATAGACGCGTTGTTGCGGGTCCAGTTCTCGAATGGCTGCTCCACGAAATAGGTTATGGGCAGAATAAGCCGACGCTGATCCCAGACCCGCACAATGACCGTTGTCAGATTGATTTCTTCTACGCGGCCCCACTCTTTTTCCACCACCACCACATCGTTAAGCCGGATTTGCTGGTTGAAGGCAATCTGTACGCCTGCCATCAGGTTGGCCAGCGTTTTCTGAGCCGCGAAACCAATCAGAACCGATGCTACCCCCGCCGACGTCAGCACACTCAGCCCTACTTTCCGGCTCCCCTGAAACGAAATCAGCAGCAGCGACGCGCTGATCAGCAGGATGGCACTCACCAGCACACGGCGTGCAAACCGCACCTGCGTGACAAACTTGCGCTGCGCCAGATTCACATCCTGGGTGATGTCGTATTGCCGGATAAGCAGCACTTCGCCGTACTTCAACAACCGCATAATCAGCCAGGTCGACGCAATCAGAAACAGCACCTCGGCAGCTTTATCGGTTATGGGATGCCGGCGAACGAACCGCGCCGACTGGAGATTGGTAGCCGTCAGAAAAAACAGCGACGGCACGAATATCCAGAATGCCCACCGCACATGAATCCGCAGTAGCGTAATAGCGTCGAAGGGCCGACGCCGGTTCACGTACCGGATGGTCTGCGTAATGAACACATTAACGGCCAGCCCCAGCAGCACCGCCATAATGAGCAGCACCCAGCCCGACAGGTCGCGGTTGGGAACGAAGCCCGCCCAGCGAATCATACTCCGAATCCAGGTATCGAGTTGTTGTTGCATACCGCAAAAATAGAAGGCGTATGTTTACCGGATGAAACATCCGCTGCAAATAGGCGTAACGGGCGGTATTGGATCGGGCAAAAGCGTGGTATGCCGAATGTTTGCGGCCCTCGGCGCTCCGGTGTACGAAGCCGACGCCCGGGCCAAATGGCTCACCGAACACGACCCTGCCCTGAAAACCGATATCGTCCGCGTGCTGGGATCCATGGCTTATGATTCAGCGGGCCGCTACGACCGGACGTGGGTGGCGTCGCAGGTATTTACCAACCCGGCTTTGCTGGCTCAGCTCAACGCCGTAATTCACCCCCGGGTGCTGACCGATACCCTTGACTGGATCAGCCAGCACGCCGACGCGCAGTACGTGGTAAAGGAAGCCGCCCTGATGCGGGCCGCCGGCGATGGCAATACGCTCGACAAAGTAATTGTAGTTCACGCGCCCGTTGCCCTGCGGATTACCCGAATCCGGCAGCGCGACCCGCATCGTTCCGAAGCCGACATCCAGGCCATCATCGATCGCCAGATCAGTGATAACGATCGCCTGCAACTGGCCGATTACGTGCTGGCCAATGACGAAAGTGAATTGCTGTTACCGCAGATTCTGGCCCTGCACACTCAGTTTACCAATCAGACATAATCAAATCAGATACGTATCTTTAGTGCCCTAAAAATCCCGAATACATCTGTATGAAAAAGACGCTGCTCATCGTCTCGGCCTGCGCCGGTAGTTTTCTGCTTGGCGCATTTGTTACCGCTCCCGACGATCCGCAAAAACCCATTACCAGCGAGATGATTGAGGTAGCCAGCCGGGTAATCGGCCTGGCCTTCTCGCCCGCCGAGCGCGATTCAATGCTCGAAAATCTGGAAAGTCGCCGGAAAGACTACGAAGAGCTCCGCAAGATTGACCTGCCCAATGGCGTGGCTCCCGCCCTGTATTTCAATCCGGTACCGGCAGAATTTACCATGCCTACCGGGGCATCGTCGTTCAGGGCATCGGCCCCTACGAAGCTGGTGCTTAACCGGGCCGATTTGGCGTACTACACGGTTGGGCAACTCGGTGAACTGCTGAGAACAAAGCAGATTACTTCGGTCGAACTGACCCGATTTTTCCTGGATCGACTCAAAAAATATGATGCTCAACTCCACTGCGTCGTAACGCTGACCGAAGACCTGGCGATGGAACAGGCCCGCCGGGCCGATGCGGAAATTAAACAGAATAAGTTCCGGGGGCCGCTGCACGGCATTCCCTACGGAGCGAAAGATCTGCTGGCCAAACAGGGTTACAAGACTACCTGGGGGGCCATGCCGTATAAAGACCAGACGTTCGATAAGGATGCCACCGTTATCCGTAAACTCGAAGATGCGGGGGCGGTACTATGCGCCAAGATGACGCTGGGGGCGCTGGCCATGGGCGACTACTGGTTTGGGGGCCGGACACGCAACCCCTGGAATACCGAAAACGGCAGCAGCGGCTCGTCGGCAGGGTCGGCATCGGGCGTATCGGCGGGGTTACTGCCCTTCGCCATTGGTACCGAGACGCTGGGGTCTATCGTTTCGCCTTCCACGGTTTGCGGCACAACGGGGCTGCGGCCCACGTTCGGGCGCGTAAGCCGGCACGGAGCTATGGCCCTGAGCTGGAGCATGGATAAAATTGGCCCCATTGCCCGCAGCGTGGAAGACTGCGCGCTGGTGTTCAACGCCATCTACGGCCCCGACGCCAACGACCCAACCACACTGGCGAACGCACCGTTCCGGTACGCGCCCGTATCGTCACTGAAAGGCATGCGCATTGGTTACGTGCGCAAGGGCTTCGAAAGCAGCTACCCGAACCGCGCCAACGACTCCATCACGCTGGTTACCCTGCGCGGCCTTGGTGCCGAACTGGTCTCCATCGATCTGCCAACCAGCGTACCGGCCAGCCGGATTTCGTTTCTGCTGGGCGTAGAAGCGGCCGCTGCTTTCGATGATCTGACCCGCTCTGACCGCGACGATCTGCTGGTGCGGCAAACCAAAAATTCGTGGCCCAACTCATTCCGGTCGGCGCGACTGGTGCCGGCCGTTGAGTACATTCAGGCCAACCGCGCCCGTACCAGACTCATCAACGATATGGCTCAGGTGCTGAAAACGGCCAATGTGGACGTTTATGTATCGCCGACCTACGCGGGTGGCAACCTGACACTGACCAACCTCACGGGCCATCCGTGCGTGGTTCTGCCCAATGGCTTTACGAAAGAAAAGCTACCCACCAGTATTACATTCATGGGTCAGTTGTACGAAGAGGGCAAGGTGCTGGCAGTAGCAAAAGCGTATCAGGACGCCACGGGCTGGCACCAGCAACACCCGGCTTTGCAGTAGCCATTGCGCCTGAAAACCCAGGGCCGGGTACCACCAGATTACGGAAATTTTTCCATAACGGAAAAGTTAGCGTTACCCGCCAGTACGAATGCCGTCTCAACTTCCGTGACCAATACATAGCCGTATTGGTTACGGATCTCTTTGGTTCAGTCATTCAGTACGGACGGGTGAACTCTAACCCATATCATGAATAGTTTTAACAGTCAGTTCATGTCTCTAAACCTTATCGATGAAGCAACCAGTTTACTGACGTCCGATTTTATCAGCAATTTCGCCCGTCAGCTTGGTACGGATGCATCAGCCGTCCAGACGGCCCTGCACAGTGCCCTGCCGGCGGTATTGGGTGGCCTGATTCAGCGGGCATCCGAACCGGGAGGCATTAGTTCGGTTATGGACCTCACCGCTCAGGTCACTACGCCCAGCCGTGCGGCCGGCGAAGTGATTGAACCGGCGCGCGGCATCCTGGATCAGCTTACTGAAGCGGCAGCGGGCGGCACCGATTCGTTCGCGCAGCTGCTCTCTACGGGTTCAGACGCCGTGTTGAGCCTGTTCGGTACCAGAGCCGGGATAGTTGTAGACACTCTGGCAAAAGATAGCGGTCTGTTGCCCACATCGGCTTCATCAGTGCTGAGTCTGGCCGGAACGGTGATGCTGGGACTACTGGGGCTGAGAATGAAGTCTGACAGCGACGGACCGCTGGGTATGGCTGGTCTGTTAAACAGCCAGAACAGGGTGGTTTGGCAGGCTATGCCCGCCGGCCTGAGTTCGCTGCTGGCCCCAATAGCCCCTCTGGATATACCGGGTGTCCAGTCGGTGGGTGCGGAAAACAATTCTTCATCGGTAGAAACACCCCGTTCGCCCCTGTCGGGCCCGGCTCCGGTAGCTGACGGAAAGTAGTGTAGCAATTAGGCGAGTCCGACAGTAGCCAGGACAGCTACTGATTAGCTGTCCTGGCTGCTGCTGACATTGGGCGCAGTTACTTCGTTCTGTATAGTGTGATCCTGTCGTAGTGAGGAGATATCCAACGCCGAAGCTTCGGGCGTGTCCCTCACCGACTTGATCAATGGGCAGTACGCAGCCACTTTGATGGGTAGCCGTACCAACCCGGCCGGGCAACCATCCGCAAAGGATTAGCCAAGCTCAGCGCATTCTCCTCTAAAAACTACCAGAGTTTGTCTGGATACGCGCCTTCATCATGCAATGTCTGTAAGGCGGCCTGTACAACTAGCTTATCCTCAGGATAGGTGACGCCAAACCACTCCGCCTGGCTACGAAACACCTTGCAGCGCCCCGTGCCGGTCTGAATCAGCGTTGTCATGACCGTTGGAATGTAAAATTCGGCCTTGGGCGAGTCAATATTCGCGATAGCGTAACTCTCAAACTGCTTCTCGATTAACGGAAACACGTCTGGTTTGAAACCCCAGAAATTCATGGATACGGGCGTATCGGGCAAAAGAGGGGTCGAACCATCAGCTTCTTCAAACACGATTTTCCGGTTGACGGGGTCAGCTTTGTCTTCGTAAATCTTCGTTCGCTCAATCACCGACGTCAGGTGCCCGTAGGCATCAACGGCACATACTCCCCGCGATACTGATCCGTGTTCTGACAGAGTTTTCTGCACTTCGTAACCCACCATAGCGTGTAGATTGGGGTCGGTATCTGTTTGCAGGAAATCACTGATGAGCTGAAAAGCCTCGTATCCATAAAAATCATCGGCGTTGACAACCGCAAAGGGCGTGCTGACGTGGTGCCAGGCACAAAGCGTAGCATGGCCCGTTCCCCAGGGCTTGGTCCGGCGCACCGCGCCCGCTTCTTCGGGCACAAACGAATCAAGGGCCTGAATGGCGTAGTCAACCTCGATTTTGCCGGCTAGTTTCTTGCCGAATACCTCCTCAAAATCAGCGCGTAGTTCTTCGCGGATAATGAAGACGACTTTACCGAAACCGGCGCGGATAGCGTCGAAAAGGGAATAATCAATGATGGTTTCACCGTGGGGGCCAAACTGGTCGAGTTGCTTGACACCTCCGTAGCGGCTGCCCATGCCGGCGGCCAAAATCAAAAGAGTGGGTTTCATAGGTCTGATTATAAATGTCCAGGATTTGGGCAATGGCCCGGGTAAATGGTGGTCGGCGACGTCACACCGACCACCATTTACCGGGCCAAAATTAGAGAAAAGACGGACGGTTATTCACCGAACCTGACTCACTCTCCCAAATCCTGTTTTAACAAAAATTAATCTGAACAGGATGCAACTGAAACGAGTTGTTTATATAACTTTGTGCACAACAATAGTTGTCACAACAATAAAATACTTCATCAGCAAAAGACCAGAACACCCGGCTGGCCATTAAAGCAGTCCGGCCGGGTGATGCTGGCACTACCTGCCATGCCCTTTTACCACACGCTCGGTCAGATTCCCCCTAAACGCCACACGCAGTTCGCTAAAACTGACGGCTCTCTATACTATGAGCAGTTGTTTGGTACGGTTGGGTTTGATGGCATGTCGTCGCTGCTGTACCACACCCATCGCCCCACGATGGTACGCGAGGTATTGGGCAGTGTGGACGTAACGCCGAAGTTGGCCGTGGAAAAGAACATACTGGCCCGCAAATTCATTGGCTTTCAGATTGAGTCGACTACCAGCCAGGATTTTCTGGAAAGCCGGGTGCCGTTGCTGATGAACGCCGATCTGATTCTGGGCGTGGCCGCTCCCCAAGATTCACTGACCGATTATTTCTATAAAAATGCCGACTCGGACGAGTTGCTGTTCGTGCATCGCGGGTCCGGCACGCTGCGGACGCTGTTTGGGCAACTTGCGTTCGGCTACGGCGACTATCTCGTTATTCCCCGCGGGGTTATTTACCAGATTGACTTTGACACCAACGAGACGCGGCTGCTGTACGTAGAATCGCGTTCGCCTATTTACACGCCCAAACGGTACCGCAATCACTTTGGGCAGATGCTTGAACACGCGCCCTTCTGCGAACGCGACATCCGCCGGCCGCAGGACCTGGAAACTCACGATGAGACCGGCGATTTTCTGATAAAAATCAAGAAACAGGGGTCGCTGCACTCGCTTGTGTATGCCAGTCATCCCTTCGACGTAGTGGGCTGGGATGGCTACAACTATCCGTATGCCTTTAACATCCAGAATTTTGAGCCTATAACGGGGCGGGTACATCAGCCACCAACGGTGCACCAGACATTTCAGACCGATACGTTCGTGGTTTGCTCGTTTTGCCCGCGCCTGTACGACTACCATCCACTGGCGATCCCGGCTCCCTACAATCACTCGAACATCGACTCCGACGAGGTAATCTACTATGTCGACGGCGATTTTATGAGTCGCAACGATATTGCGCCGGGCCACATCACACTGCATCCCGGCGGCATTCCGCACGGCCCGGCACCGGGTGCCATGGAGCGCAGCATTGGTAAAAGAGAAACCGTTGAATACGCCGTCATGGTCGATACGTTCCGCCCGCTGATGCTGACCGAACAGGCTATGGCTATTGACGACGGAGCGTATTATAAATCATGGCTGGATTAAGTACCGGTCTTCACCCGGTATCTGCGATATTAAATTCATCAACAACTCATGGAAACACTCGAATTCACTCCGTCCGAAGCGAAAGTTGATTTTTTACCACTCAACGGCACAGACTACGTAGAGATGTACGTAGGTAATGCCCGGCAGTCGGCGCATTACTTTCAAACCGCCTTCGGCTTCCAGCCGCTGGCCCACGCCGGACTATCGACGGGTCTGCGCGACCGCGAATCCTACGTGGTACAGCAGGGTAAAATCCGGCTGGTGCTGACTTCCCCCCTGCACGGTGGCTCGGAGATGGGACAGCACATAGACCGGCACGGCGACGGGGTCAGGGTGGTGGCGTTATGGGTTGACGATGCCACGCGGGCGTTTGCCGAAACCACCAGCCGGGGTGCCAAACCGTTTATGGAACCCACCCACGAGCAGGATGATACCGGCTACGTGGTTCGGTCAGGCATTCACACCTATGGCGATACGGTGCATATTTTTGTGGAGCGCAACGACTATAAAGGTTTGTTTCTGCCCGGCTACGAAGCCTGGAATCCGGCCTATCAGCCCGCTGACGTAGGCCTGCAGTACGTCGACCACCTGGTGGGCAATGTGGGCTGGAACGAGATGAACCCCTGGATGCAGTTCTACGCCGACGTGATGGGCTTTCAGCAACTCGTCAGTTTTGATGACAAAGACATTTCCACTGACTATACGGCCCTGATGAGTAAGGTGATGAGCAACGGCAACGGCCGCGTCAAGTTTCCGATTAACGAACCCGCCGAGGGCAAAAAGAAGTCGCAGATTGAGGAGTATCTGGATTTTTACGGTGGACCGGGCATTCAGCACATCGCAGTGGCCACGAATAACATCATCGACACCGTAGTGGCGCTGCAAAGCCGGGGTGTCGAGTTTCTGACCGTACCGGACAGCTACTACGATACGCTGGCCGGGCGCGTGGGCGAAATCGACGAGGAGATTGCCACGTTGCGCAAGCTGGGTGTGCTGGTTGACCGCGACGATGAGGGATACCTGCTCCAGATTTTCACGAAGCCCATTTGCCCGCGCCCCACCGTCTTTTTTGAGATTATTCAGCGCAAAGGTGCCCGCTCGTTCGGGAAAGGCAATTTCAAGGCCCTCTTTGAAGCTATCGAACGCGAACAGGCCGTTCGGGGAACACTTTAATCAATTGTGAATTGGCGAATGAGTGAATGAGTGAATACCTTCGGCGTCAGCTTGCTTGCGTCAGCAACATTCACTCATTCGCTCATTAGCTCATTCGCTCATTAGCAAATGACTCAACAATACGACACCTACACCCCCGATGAGCAGGCAGTCTGGGCGCTGCTGTTTCGGCGTCAGATGGACCGGTTACCGGGCCGGGCGAGCCAGGCGTATATGGACGGTATTGTGGCAACGGGTTTTCCAAATGTGCACATTCCCGACTTTGAGCGCGACCTAAACCCACGGCTGCTGCCCATTACAGGCTGGCGGGTGGTGGCCGTGCCGGGGCTGATTGATAACCGCGCGTTTTTCGAACTGATGGCCGACCGGCAATTTCCGGCTACGACCTGGCTACGCACCCGCGAGCAGCTCGATTACCTGCCCGAACCGGATATGTTTCACGACACCTTCGGCCACGTACCGGTGCTGACCAACCAGCCGTTTTGCGATTTTCTGGCCGCCCTAAGCCGCATTGCCCTGCGATTTGTGGATCATCCCGAAGCCATCGACATGATTTCCCGGCTGTACTGGTACACGGTAGAGTTTGGCCTGATTCGGGAAGCGGGTGAGCTGAGAATATACGGGGGGGGCATTCTGTCGTCGCCGGGCGAGACGATTTACGCGTTGGAAAGCGATATACCGCAGCGGCTGCCGTACCACGTACAGACGCTGTTACAAACGCCGTATATCATTGACCATTTTCAGGAGCAATACTTTATTATCGACTCGTACGAGCAGTTATTTGACTCCATCCCGGAAATTGAAGCGGTGCTGGAGGGTTTGCTGGTTAGTTCGTAAAAAGCCCTTCGTTTCGCGTCATTCATGGCCATTTTTTACTACTATTGATTAGAAATGACTCTGAGTGACAACCAATGACTTTCCGTAATGACGCATCCTTCCGATAGCCGGGCCTATTTCTTTAAGATCGACACGACCATCAAAAAAATCAGAACGGCATTACAACGGCAGTTCAACGACGCAGGATTTGACCTGACCGTCGATCAGTGGGTAGTCATTGATCATTTATTTCGGAATCCAGGTATCAGTCAGAATACCCTGGCCGACATGACCACCAAAGATGCCCCCACCGTTACGCGCATCATTGACCTGCTGGCTCAGAAAGGCCTGACCGAACGGCGCCTGACCGACAATGACCGGCGTAAATTTCTGGTTTATCTCACCGAAGCGGGTGAAGCCAAATATAATGAAGTGTTGCCCGTTGTATCGGCCATGCGTCGTAAGGGTTGGGGCGACCTAAGCGAGGCTGATTACCAGCACTTTGTCCGCATCATGGATTCAATTTATCAGAATGTGAGTGAGTAATGTAGCCCGGGCGTCCACGTCCGATAGCCGCCAGCAACGGCTAATCCAGCAGCTACTCCATTAGTCATAGTCTACCGGACGTGGATGTCCGGGCTACTTTCATGTTTGGAATTTTCAACTACGATATCGCCGACCGGCGCGTGGGCTACAAACACGGCCACTATATCCTTGACCTCGAAGCGGTGGGGCTGTCTGGCTATTTCCGTGACCTCGGCATTGACGGAAAGGTGTTTGCCCGGCCGGGGCTGAACGATTTCATTGCCCTGGGCAAACCCGCCTGGCTGGCCGTGGGTACCCGCATCCGGCAACTTCTCGCCGACGACGCAGCCGCTTTGGCCACTATTCGGGATCAGGTTCTGATTCATGAGTCGCGGGCCACGCTTTATCTGCCGGTACGCATTGGCAACTACACCGATTTTTACGCGGGTATTCATCACGCCGAAAACGTAGGGCGCCTGTTCCGACCCGGTGGCGATGCACTGCTGCCCAACTACCGGCATATGCCGGTGGCTTATCACGGGCGGGCGTCGAGCATTGTGGTATCCGGTACGCCCATTCGCCGACCCAATGGCCAAACCCTGAACCCCGACGGACAACCTATGTTTGGTGCCTCAAAAACGCTGGATATTGAACTTGAACTGGGGCTAATTATTGGCAAAGAGAATCCACTCGGCGAACCAGTTTCGGTGGCCGATGCCGAAGATTATATTTTTGGCATTACGCTGTTTAATGACTGGTCGGCACGCGATATTCAGCGGTGGGAGTATCAGCCACTGGGGCCGTTTCTGGGCAAGAATTTCGGGTCCAGTATGTCGGCCTGGGTGGTGCCGCTGCACGATCTGGAGCCGTTTCGGGTAGCCGGTCCTGCGCAGCAACCCGAACCCCTCCCCTATCTACAATCGAAAAAATTGGATCGCCGGACCGCCAGCCATTTTGATCTGGACCTGGAGATTGTGCTGCACACCGGCAACGACGATGTAGTGATCAGCCAAACCAATGCGCGGGAGCTGTACTGGTCGTTTGCGCAGATGGTGGCGCACCATACCGTGAATGGCTGCAACCTGCAAATTGGCGACGTGCTGGCCACCGGCACCATTTCGGGCAGCACGCCGGGCAGCTACGGTTCGTTGCTGGAACTGAGCGAAAACGGTACTCGCCCTGTGCATCTGCCCAACGGCGATCAGCGCACCTTCCTCAACGATAGCGACGCCGTAACGTTACGGGGTTGGGGAGTTGCAGACGGTCGGCGCGTTGATCTGGGCGAGGTTCACGGCACTGTACTTCCGGCTTTGCCACTAACGGATTAACCCGGGATTCTTCCTGTCAGGCTTTCCTCTTTCTACTGTACCTGTCGAACCGGCTGGTTTTCCGGGTGTCGGTTCGGGTGGGCGTAGCAGGTTTGTTTGACAACGGCGTCGATGAGATAAAAACCTTTTTTATTCCGGGCCTTGGCTATGCCGCAGGCGATCCGGTGGCGGTTGGCTTCGAACTAAGTCTGCCCCACCTGTTTTACCGAACCAACCCACGCCCGGTTACCGTTTCTCAACCATGAACCAGACGATTGACCCCGCCGACCTGAAACCCCACGAATTTTACCGCCTGCTGAACAGTGCCGTAGCCCCCCGCCCCATTGCGTTTGTCAGCACCATCAGCGCCGATGGCAATGTCAATCTGGCGCCCTACAGTTTCTTCAACGTCTTTGGGTTCAATCCGCCTATTCTGGTCTTTTCGCCCAGCCGCAACCGGCACGGCCACAAAAAACACTCTCTGCTGAATGTCGAAGACGTGCCGGAAGTCGTGATCAACATAGTCAATCATGACATGGTCGAGCAGATGTCGCTGGCCAGTGCGGAGTTTGACCGGCACGTAAACGAGTTCACTAAAGCCGGGTTTACCGAGGTGGCCTCGGAGCGCATCCGCCCCCCGCGTGTGCTGGAATCTCCGGTATCGTTCGAATGTGTGGTGCGGCAGTTGTTACCCATTGGCGACGGCCCCGGTGCCGGCACGCTGGTGGTTTGCGAGGTGGTACTGGCTCACGTCAACGAAACCATACTGGTAGAAAATGGCTCGGCTGACCCCCACAAACTCGACCTCGTTGGGCGGCTCGGTGGCGACTGGTACGTTCGGGCGAGTCACGACGCGCTCTTCGAGGTAGCCCGTCCGCAAATGGGCATCGGCCTTGACCAATTGTCCTCCGACATCCGCCACAGCCATATTCTGACGGGCAACGACCTCGGCAAGCTGGGCAGCCTTCCGGTACTGCCCACTACTGAAGAGATCAATGACTACCGCCAGTCCGGTGTTCTGGATGAGTTGATTGCCGAAGCCCGCCATGGTTGCCAGCACCTGCCCGATCTGCTGCACCTCCGCGCCAGGCAACTACTGGCCGAAGGCAAGACTCAGGAAGCCTTGTTAACGCTACTGGCCGTATAGCGCGGCTGGGGAGCCGCGTTACGTCAGGAAGCCAAACTCGCGCATTCGATCGGCGGTGAGGGCGTTTACGGTGTCCCAGGTAAAGGGGAGCCACTGCCCGGTGTTGTCGTCATATAACTCGGTAGCGGCTTCGCAGGAAAAGAGTTTGTAATCGAACTTGGTATTGCCCACCACCAGATATCCGGGATAATAAAACGCCCTGCCGGTTTGCTGCGCGTATTGTATTTTGAGCAGCATCAGGTATTTGCCGAGACTATGCCGGGCATACTGAGGATCGTAGAAATTCAGTATGCCCATAATACTATCGCTGCCATTGTCGAAGATACCAGCAGCAATGAGCCGCCCGTTGTCCCGAACCTCGATAAGCTGGGTATCGAAGCGGTTGCGTACGGCCCCGCCAAAAAGGCAATCCTCGACCGACGTAAACGTTTCAAAGTCCAGACTGGCGCGATAAGTAGCATACAGCCTTTCCAGTTCGCGGGTAAGGACAAACGGTTTCGCTAGTGACGTGAACGGGTTATTGATGCGCAGTAACCGGTTTTGTTTAGAGCCGTACCGAACGTCTGACAGCACAATACGTAGCCAGAAGGCCGATAAAAATCCATCGTCAGAAGGAACAAACTGACAGGTGAACACCTCCTGTCGCATTCGGAAGTAGCCTTCGCTCAGCCACATATCCAGTTCGGATCCCCGCATAAGTGCAATTCGTTGATTGGGCCGGCGTTTATGAACAGTGCCATCGTTCTACAAAAAACCTGATCCCGAATGAAACAATTCGTCTTGCTGACGCTCTTTTTGCTCGTTACCTTACCCGCCCGCAGTCAGTCGGGGGCCAAAACGGCATCGGTCAACCGGCGGGCCATTCTGCAAACGCTCAAACGCCAGACCGCAGACTGGAACACGGGCCGCATCGACAAATTCATGGACGGGTACTGGCCGTCGGATTCGCTGACCTTTGTGGGCAAAGCAGGCATAACCTATGGCTACCGCGCTACCCTCGACAACTACAAAAAACGCTATCCCGACAGGACCTCAATGGGTACGCTTAAATTCGATGTCCTGCAACTCGATTTGCTGGGGCCTGATGTCGCGTTTGTCATTGGAAAATGGCGCCTGTCCCGCCCTAAGATTGGCGACGTGGGCGGCCATTTCACCCTTGTCTGGCGCAAAATCAATAATCGCTGGCTTATTGTCAGTGACCATACCAGTTAACACACGAAATGTTTTGACGCACGTGCTTCCCGCGTCAGCCCCCTTCACTCGTTCACTCGTTCACTTTTCAAATCCGTCAGCTGCGTTGGTTCTTTGTTGGACAGGCGTTCGCGGAGGGCGGTAACGGGCCGCTCAAAGAACTTGAACAGCAACGTAGACGATACCAGCACCAGCACCCAGAATACAATCACCTTTGCCCAGCCTACCGCCAGCGACGTAGTAGGGATATGCTCTAGGCCGTTGACCATGATGGGCGTCAGGTTAAGCAGATACATCGAGTACGAAATCAGGCTGACGTGCGTGATGGCACGGGCGATGCCAAAGCGCGCCCACAGGCCGGTGGCCGTACGCCAGTTGTCCATGTAGGGCATGAGCAGGGCCATACTCAGGCCAATGGCGGGGAAATACAGCGTCCGTTTGTACAGCACGTAAGCGGGCGTCAGCCCCCACTCATAATAATAGCCAATGATGAAGATAGACGACGAGAACGCCACCAGCCCGGTCAGAACCAGGCCGGTTATCAGCCATTGCCGATTCAGCCGCGCGTTGGTCCACAGGGCCGGAAAATACTGTTTGACGTAGGCTGCCAGCACCCCGTACGAAATGGCATCCAGCCGGGTCAGCACAATGCCCCGAAAACCCAGTTCACCGGCACCGATGGGCGTTTGCAGCGCAATAACAATCCGCATTAGATTGGTGCCAAGAATGATCGTCAGGATCATCGTCAGGACAATACGCCGATGCGACCAGCGGTTTCCGAGGGCTGCGTGCAAAATCAGCAGCACCAGCGGCAGCGTAATGTATGACCACTCTTCAATGGCCAGGCTCCAGGTTTCAGAAAAAAAATCGGGAATATAGGTCGCAAAGTTTTGCAGAAACAGGGCGTACTTCGCCAGGGTTAATGCGGGGGGCAGGGCATGGTGCATGCCGCTACGCCAGGCCCGCAGTAAAGTAAGCAAAACCAGACCACCCAATACCAGATAGTAATTGGGTAGGGTTCTAAACCAGCGTCGGGTCCAGAAATTAAGCAGCAGCCCCCCGTCAAATCGCCCGTTTTTTTCGTAGGTCCGAATCAGGATTCCCCCGATGAGAAAGCCGCTCAGCACAAAAAATAGTTCGACGCCATCGGGCAGCAGAAAGTGCCAGAACGCTCCGTCGTAGTACTCCTTAAGCGCGATGGTGGCGTGGGCATCTACGACGACCAGGATGGCTGCCGCCCGCATCACGTCCAGTCCAAACCCCCGCTTAGCTGATGACCCCAGCGAAAAAAGTTGATAAAGCATATTACCCACAAAGGTAGGCGGGGTAATGATGAATTATAAATGATGAATTAATTATGGATTCAGAAACCACCGACCTTTGCCGATGAGGCACAATCATTCATAATTTATCATTTACAACATGCAGCTAAACGACGAATACCATTACCCCTTCCGGTTTTCACAAGCCGATGTTATTGATTTTGCCCGGGTTACCGGTGATACTAATCCCCTGCATCTCGACGCGGATTACGCAGCCACCACCCCTTTCAAGCGGCCCATTATTCACGGAATGCTATCGGCCAGCGTCTTTACCAAAGTGCTGGGTACAGAGTTTCCGGGTTATGGCTCGGTCTATCTCGGTCAGACGCTGGAATTTCTCCGGCCCATGTTCGTGGATACCGATTACGAAGCTACGTTTACGGTCAAAGGCGTTGATCCGGCCAAACACATGGCCGAAATTCTGGGTGAGATTCGCGACCGGAATACGGGTAAAGTCACGATGCGCGGCACGGCCCGGCTCATGCACAAAGAAGCGATTCAATAGGCAAAAAAAAACCGCCCAACAAGTTGTTGGGCGGGTACTGCCTGCGGTCAGCGCGACCGGGCCCGAGGCAATTAAGCCTTTTCAGCCTTGTTCTTGGAATCCTGGACTTCCGAACGGATGGCCTGCGCCATAGTCTTCAGTTCCTGCATGCCTTTGCGAACACGGGTGCCAGCTGCCTGGTTGTTTTTGTCGTAGAATTTATCAAAGTCTCCTTCCAGCGACATGATTAAGTTCTTTACTTCTTCGAAGCGTCCCATAATTTACATAGGGGTTTATTAGGGTGAAAAATGGCCTTCTATCCGCTAAAAACGCGGTTTTCGGCTGAAATTTAGTCATTATGCAATACAGCGCAATAGGCGAGCCAAATTTTTAGCTGAAAAATGCAACTTTTCCCTCAAAAACCTTATTCCGTGGCCGCTTCTGCCGACACTTCGAGCGTTCTGGGGTCAATAATGCTTGATTTCTGACGATAGAAGCCCTTTGCCAGTTTTTCCCCCATTTTCGAGAAGGCATCCAGCGTATACGCTACGTCGTCCAGACTGTGCGACGCCGTGGGTATAATCCGCAACATAATCGTGCCTTTGGGAACAACCGGATACACGACAATCGAGCAGAATACACCCATATTCTCCCGAAGATCAATAGTTAGAGCAGCCACCTCGGCCACTCCGCCTTCAATGTGGTGCAGGAACACCGGTGTTACCGGCGAGGTGGTCTCGCCAATGTCAAAACCCCGCTCGCGCAGTCCGCTTTGTAGCGCGTTTACATTCTCCCAAAGTTTGTCGCGCAGCTCCGACGACCGCCGGACCATCTCTAACCGCTTCAGGCAACCCACCACGTAGGGCATAGGCAGGGCTTTGGCGTAGGTCTGTGACCGCATGTTGTACTTGAGGTACATGATGATGTCATGGTCGCCGGCAATGAACGCACCGATTGCGGCCATCGACTTGGCAAACGTCGAGAAGTAGAGGTCAATACCATCCTGGCAGCCCAGCATCTCACCCACCCCGGCTCCGGTCTCGCCCATGGTCCCAAACCCGTGCGCATCGTCTACCAGCAGCCGGAATTCATAGGTCTCTTTCATGGCCACGATTTTGTCCAGGCTACCCACTTTACCTGACATACCAAAGACGCCTTCGGTAATGACCAGGATGCTGCCCCCCGTTTCGGCGACCCGGCGCGTAGCCCGCTGGAGGTTCTTCTCCAGGCTGACCATATCATTATGGTTGAACTTATAATAATCGCCCAGTTTGGCTTTGTGCAGCCGGATGCCGTCTATGAGGCAGGCGTGGCTCTCGGCATCATACACAATAATATCACGGTGATCTACTACGGCTTCAATGGCCGACATGACGCCCTGGTAGCCGTAGTTGAGCAGAAAAGCGTCTTCTTTACCGACAAACTCGGCCAGTTCTTTCTCCAGCTGCTCGTGCAGGTCTGAATTACCCGACATCATGCGGGCACCCATTGGATAGGCCAGGCCCCACTGCCCGGCCGCTTCGGCATCGACCTGCCGGATTTCAGGATGGTTAGCTAAGCCGAGGTAATTGTTCAGGCTCCAGTTCAGCACCTCTTTGCCGCGAAACCTCATGCGAGGGCCCAGTTCACCCTCAAGCTTTGGAAAAGCGAAGTAATGATGGCCATTGAAGTCGCGGGCCTGCCCACCAATTGGGCCTAAGTTCTGGCGTAGTTTCTCAAATAAATCCACTTTACGGTATCGTTTAACGGGCTAATACCCTGTTTTTAAAGCTATAAGTGCAAAAGTACGGTTATCTCCCTGCCCGACAAAATCACGTCCTGTAAATTCAGGACCGGGATTGTGTTGTATTATTGTCTCACTATGCCAGTCATCAACAAACTATTAGTTGCCAACCGGGGCGAGATAGCCCTGCGCATCATGCGGACGGCCCGCGAAATGGGCATTAAAACGGTAGCCATCTTTTCTGAAGCTGACCGCAACGCCCTGCATGTTCGCTTTGCCGACGAAGCCGTGTGCGTAGGCCCGGCCCCTTCAGCAGCATCGTATCTTAAAATAGACACGATCATTGACGTCTGCCAGCGCCTTGGCGTTGACGCCATCCATCCGGGCTACGGGTTCCTCAGCGAAAACGCGGGCTTTGCCAGAGCGGTGCGGCAGGCCGGGCTGATTTTTGTGGGTCCTTCGCCCGAAAGTATCGAGGTAATGGGCAGCAAGTTAGCCGCTAAAGCCGCCGTAGCCAACTATAATATTCCAATGGTGCCCGGCACGCCCGATGCCGTGACGGACCGCGCCGAAGCCAAACGCATTTCGGCGCAGATTGGCTATCCTATTCTTATCAAAGCCTCGGCGGGTGGGGGTGGCAAAGGCATGCGGGTGGTGGAGAACGATGCCGAATTTGATGAGCAGATGGACCGCGCCGTGAGCGAAGCCGTTTCGTCTTTTGGCGACGGGTCGGTCTTTATCGAGAAATACGTTACCTCACCTAGGCACGTAGAAATTCAGGTGCTGGGCGATCAGCACGGCAACATCGTGCATCTGTTTGAGCGGGAATGTTCAGTGCAGCGACGCCATCAGAAGGTGGTTGAAGAAGCTCCATCGGCCATTCTAACGCCAGAAATCCGGGAAGCCATGGGCAAAGCCGCCGTAAACGTAGCCCGCGCCTGTGGCTATTACGGGGCCGGTACGGTAGAATTCATCGTGAACGACGCGCTCGATTTTTACTTTCTGGAAATGAATACCCGACTTCAGGTCGAGCATCCCGTCACGGAGCTGATCACGGGCGTCGATCTGGTGCGCGAGATGATCTATATCGCCGAAGGCAAACCGCTGAGTTTCCGGCAGGAAGACCTGCGCATGACAGGCCACGCCATTGAACTGCGTGTCTACGCCGAAGACCCCGCCAACAACTTCCTGCCCGACGTTGGTACGCTTGACACCTACGTGAGGCCACAGGGTAACGGGGTTCGGGTTGACGATGGGTTTGAGCAGGGCATGGCTATTCCGATCTATTACGATCCCATGATTGCCAAACTCGTAACCTATGCCGACACCCGCGAGCAGGCGATCCAGAAAATGATCCGGGCCATTGACGAATACCAGATTTCGGGCGTGCAGACCACACTGCCGTTTGGTCGGTTCGTCATGGAGCACGAGGCTTTCCGTAGCGGTAATTTTGACACGGGTTTTGTGAGCAACTATTTCAGCCCGGACAAACTAACGCCCACCCCCGGCACCGACGAAACCGATCTGGCGGCCGTACTGGCGGCTTACCTGTTGGCGAACGCGAAACCGATTGCCGGCGTAGTAGCCGGCAATTCATTGCAGCCGTCTACCAAAAGCCGCTGGAAAGCCAATCGGACAAACTAGCGTTTATTGGCAAACAATGTCCCTGACTGATGCGCGAGCGTCGGCAATGTCGGCCGCCGACACGCCCGGTGTAACATCATCATCTTCTTTTTTTTCAGCTTCCGCCCAGCCAGACAAGGCCAAGTAGACCAAAGAGCACAAGCGTATTTTTCAGGGCCATTGACCTTTTTTATAGATGTTTGGCCGAAAGTTCTTTCCAAATCCTCCTACCTCAGCAAACCGCTGACCGAACGGTTCCTTCGTTTGGCAAGCGGTATAACGCTCTTTGACAGTCAACATTCGGTAGCTTTCGACACGCCCTGTCTTTTACCCGGAAACCATGCTCATGAAAAACAACATTCTTTTCTTTGCTGCAGCCCTGTTTCTGTTCAGCTGCCACACGAACAAACCTACCAGCCGTACCGCCAACGCCGATGATGGGTGGATCAGCATTTTCGACGGTAAAACCCTGAACGGCTGGCGGGTCGCCGAAAACCCGGCCACGTTTAGCGTAGCCGACGGAGCCATTATGGTTCATGGCCCCCGGGCGCACCTGTTCTACGATGGGCCGGTAAGCAACCACGCTTTCAAAAACTTCGACTGGAAGGCCACCGTAAAAACCATGCCCGGTGCTAACTCCGGCATGTTCATCCACACGACCTATCAGGATACGGGCTGGCCCGGCAAAGGATACGAAATTCAGGTGAACCAGACCCATACCGACTGGCGTAAAACCGGCAGTGTGTATGCCATGCAGGACGTGAAGGAAACCTTCGTGCGCGATGACGAGTGGTACACCGAACAGATTACGGTTCAGGATAATAAGGTAACGGTACGCATCAACGACAAAATCATCAACGAATACACCGAACCCGACAGCGTAAGTCAGTCGGCCGGCAGCAAGAAACTCAGCAGCGGCACCATCGCGCTTCAGGGTCATGACCCCAAGAGCGTAGTCTACTTTAAAAATATCATGGTCCGGCCATTACCCTAGAAATGAACGGGGCATGAGGGGTAAAGAAGGGTGGTGTGGGCAGCTGCACAGGAGAAAAACTATCTGACAGGATTTGGGTTTACCTGACAAGACAATCCCCGACAGCACTATGTATAAATACGACACGATGACTGAGGCTATGGAGACTCTCCAGGAGCGCGGCTATACCCAGCAGTTTGGCCCAAAAGGCGAATACCTGGAAAACACAACGAAAGAAGTAAAGGTCAGGAGCGACGAGTTTGATGTTGATGAGTTTTACCGGTTCGAGGGGCCTTCTGATCCCGGCGATGAGATGACGCTGTACGCCATCACGTGCCACAACGGTATGAAAGGTGTGTTTGTAGCCGCCCAGGGCACCTATTCCGAAGAAGCCTCGCCCGAACTGATGGCCAAATTCAACGTATCCAACCGCGACGGCGTCAATACGGATGGGGCCGTGACACCGATGGATGGACTACCGACGGGCGATAACTGATTTCCTTCATATTTGCAACAATCCTGCCCGGAAATTGACCAATTTTCCGGGCTTTTCACTATCTTTGCGGCCTTTTAGAGAAAAATAAGCCGTCGCATTCGTGCCAATAGATCATGAAATTATCCGAATTTAAGTTCGATTTACCCGAAAGTTTAATCGCCAAATATCCGGTTGAGCGGGGCGACTCACGGCTGATGGTCGTTGACCGGAAGACCAAATCCATCGAACACAAGCAGTTTTCGGATATTCTGGGCTATTTCAACGATGGGGATGTGATGGTCATCAATAACACCAAGGTATTTCAGGCCCGACTGTACGGCAATAAAGAAAAAACCGGTGCCAAGATTGAAGTATTTCTGTTGCGCGAACTCAACCGCGAGATGAAGCTTTGGGATGTACTGGTAGATCCGGCCCGCAAAATCCGGGTGGGCAACAAGCTATACTTTGGTGACAGTGATCTAGTCGCAGAGGTCATTGATAATACAACGTCGCGAGGCCGTACCATCCGGTTTTTGTTTGATGGAAATCATGACGAGTTCATGAAGGCGGTTGATCAGCTGGGTGAAACACCCATTCCACGCGAGATGCAGCGCGAAGCCGAGCAGGCAGATCGTGAGCATTTCCAGACCGTTTTTGCCGAACACGTAGGAGCCGTTGCCGCACCTACCGCCGGGTTGCACTTCACCCGCGCCATGATGAAGCGGATGGAGATCAAAGGCGTCCATTTTGCCCCCGTCACCCTGCACGTGGGTTTGGGTACGTTTCGACAAGTGGACGTAGAAGACCTGACCAAGCATAAAACTGATTCCGAAAATTTCCGGATCCCGGCAGAGTCGGCAAAACTGGTCAACACGGCTTTGGACAGCAGCCGGCGGGTTTGCGCAGTAGGTACTACGTCACTCAAAACTATAGAATCGTCGGTATCGGCCAACAGTCGGCTGAAGCCCGCGGAAGGATGGACCGATAAATTTATTTTTCCTCCTTACGAGTTTAAGATTGCCAACTCGCTGCTTACGAGCATGCACCTGCCCGAGTCGATTCTTATCATGATGACGAGCGCATTTGGGGGCCACGAACTTATCAAAGAAGCCTACCAGGTGGCAATTAAAGAGAAGTATCGCTTCTTCAGCTACGGCGATGCGATGTTGATTTTATAAACCGTCAGTCAGGTCTCAATAGTCATTAGTTGTCCGTCAACGAGTAGTTTTGCAGCAGTTCTTCTAACTGATGACAAACGACCATCGACTGACAACATAATTTTTTTGCCATCATTGTGGCCGGGGGTAGCGGGAGCCGGATGCAGTCTAACGTGCCCAAGCAGTTTCTACTACTTGGCGGCAAACCTATTCTACAGCATACGCTGGAACGGTTTCTGACGGTTTTGCCCGCCGAAAACATCACCCTTGTCCTGCCCGCCGATGAGCGCCAAACCTGGTTAAGGCTGTGCGGGCAGTATGGCTTTCAGGCCCCTATCCACCTGGTTGATGGGGGAGCATCCCGGTTTCAGTCAGTACGTAACGGGCTGGCCTCCCTGCCCGATACCGATGGCGTAGTGGCCGTGCATGACGGCGTTCGGCCCTTTGTATCCTCAGCCATTATCCGGAATAGTTTCGACATCGCCAACCGGCTCGGCTCGGCGGTTACCTGCGTGGCGGCCAAAGATTCGGTACGGCTTGTGGGCGCAGATGGCAACCAGGCTGTTGACCGGGCTAGCGTGCGGCTAGTACAAACGCCCCAGACGTTCCGGCTCGACTGGTTTCGGCGGGCATTTCGGGCGGACGAACAACCCGGCTTTACTGACTGCGCCAGTGTTCTTGAACATGCTGGCTTCGTTATTACCCTAATAGACGGTAGCTACGAGAACATCAAGATTACGACCCCGGATGATTTGAAGTAAAACTGGTATGCCCTCAGAAGAGACTGACCAGGATTCGCTCCAGATCTGGAACTGAAACATACATGTTTTCTTCCAGATCCTGCCGCTCCGGATCATTTTTGGAGCCGTAGGAGTAAGCCGAATAGCGTAAATCCATGATTTTCGCCAAGTAACGAAAGTGGCCCGCTACATAGCGGGGTGAGAATAGCTCCAGCAGATGCGTACCGGGTTCACACCAGATCACGTTAGAAAACGAAGCACCATGAGGGCCTATGATAAAGGACGCATTTCTGTAGATTTTGACCTGGTCGGCCAGTGACCGGGGTTCGTCAGGAATGATGGTAAAATCATAATCAAGCAGCATGGCAATCAACTCGTCTTCATTAACTACCCGCCGACGGCCCTCTCTGCTGATATAAACCCGGTTTTGCTGCGTTCGAACAGGTTTCAGACTGGTTTCGATAGTTGTTTTCAACAACATCACATCGGCCACATTTGGATAGAGCCAGTCACCACTGTTTCCTAATACGTACTGATCAGCGCGAACGCGCGTGGTGCGGCTGTCTATAGTCCGGTTACTGTCAATACCGAGCAGGTCTAAGAATTCATGTTCATAATCAGTATTAAAGAGCGGGTAAGCGGCCACAGCCTGCTTAAAAACAACGCTGGGCAGCGCTTCCCTCATTCGGCACAGTTTGGCCGCTACCAGAATCATGAAGTCATAGTACCCTCCGAACCGAACGCCATCGAGCGAATGACTCCACGGGGCGAGCAACGTGTCTGCATACCGTGTTATCCGGGAATCGGGCATGATACTGTCCCAGATAATGCCGCGCTGGCCTTCGTAGTCCGTACAGAGTGCCTTGCGCTGGTATACCAATCCGCCCAGTGGCAGCAGCAGCGTATGATTGGGAGAGTCGTTGAAACTCCATACGTAACTGGGCTCTGTAACGGCACTGTCCTGCGCAAACATGACCTTTCTAGGGTCAACAGCATCTACCACCTGTGGTAACTCTACCCAGTCAGGTGCGGTGGATGCGATAATCAGCGGTTCGAGAAATGCGATGGTTTCATTCTTGCTAAGCAGATGGAATCGCAACAGATGAAACAGGCGCAGAATTGGTTTGTTTAACCGGCTGCGCAGAGCGGTTAGGGTTCGTCGGCGGAGGGTGGAGACAGATGGGAATGACACTGATAATAGATAAATTGATGGCTGTATGGTTTAGACTAAATCGATGTCTTTCCGTCAGATATTTGTTCAATATATTTTCTGTAAAACACCAGCGCGAGTCTGGATACCGTAAAAAGATTACGGTATCCAGACTCGCGCTGGTGTTTTACAGGCCTGGTATCTAATTGGTCACTTTTTCGTTCTCGCCCATTCTGGGTGGATTACCGGTTAGAGCAGCCGCTGCCTGCTGAAACAGACGCACCATGATGTTGTTGTTCGAGTCCCAGTATTCTGCCATGTGGGTATGCACCCGTAACAGCGTCAGGTCCGGATCATCTTTACCATCGGGAAACCAGGCTTTTGCCTGAGGATTCCAGAGTTCATCGATTTTGGCCCGGTCGTCAACTTCGTCGGCGGTGCCTGATATGGAGACATAGTTGGCATCACCAACATCGGCAAACGCTAGGTTGACCTGCCGTTCGTGTTGCTCAATCTGCTCAACCTTGGGCGAAGATTTCTTCGTGAAAAACCAGATCGTCGCGGATTCATCCATCTCGAGGGCGGCCATGGGCCGACTTTGCAAATGGCCGCCTTCATCGACAGTGGTCATCATGGCAATACGGATATCACCAACCATCTCGCGGATTTTTTCCAGTTTTTCGTTCTTCTGTGGTTTCGTTTCCATTAATGGTAGTGACTATTAATTATATAGCGTTTCCCGAAGGTCAATGCCATAAAATATGGATGAGGGTGTGGGCTGGCGACTTACCGGCACGGCATCAGGCTGATCGGTCATGTTGGAAAGCAGAACGCAGCTCATTATAGCTTGCTGACACATGGCATACACCTGACGACAGACTTCCGAATTGAACTGGCTAACTTCCTGGGCACATTTTGCACACACTTCAATGCACGCTTTTGCCATCAGCCTGGTATTTTCAGACCCACGCACGTACAGGATAGCCAACTGTCGGCATACATCAGCACAGTCAAGGCTGAGGATGATACTGCGGTATAACTCGTCAATATTGGTAGCTCCCGAGCACTCAGTAGCAAAGGCATCGCACAGGGTTGAACACCCCGTCAGGTCATCGTAGATATGTTTCTTCCAGTTCATGGTGTGTTGGTTAGACAACTTATGCCATTATCGTGCATAGGGACGCGTATTACCTGCCCCATTCGGTAAGGCATGGTTGCAACGCGACCACTGACGGGCTTCGGTGATGCTCTGCGAAACAACAGCGGGCTTATCTGTGCGCCCTTGCATCAGGAGGTGATTGGCAATCTCGATTGCTTTTGCCCTCGTACTGGAGTTAAGTGAGCGCATGGCCGCCGGAAAGTGAGTATCAGTCCACATGTGAATAGAGCTTTTTTCTAATCACATAGCTTATATGATGCCACACTCAATTTTCGTAATCATTGGCTCCTGCCCGCACGGACAAGTGCCTAACTGACAACTCATTAATTTTCATTCAGAGTACATCCCACACGCCTGTAGGGATTAGCAAGAGAGTACGCAAGTGGGCAATTTCACGGAAAGGTGTGTATTTTTTTACCCAGTATTCCACAAAAAAACCACCCGGGTTGATCGGGTGGCTTCATGGTATTGGGGTTGCTTACTTGGGAAGGTACAGCCGAAACGTGGTTCCGTTGCCGAGCGTGCTTTCTACTTCAATGGCACCTTTGTGACTCTTCAAAATATTCTGGGTGGCCGTTAGTCCCAGCCCCATTCCCCCAGACTTACCGGTAAAGAACGGATCGAACAGTCGCTGTCGATCGGCTTCGGATATGCCCCCCCCGTTATCCTTAACTTCAACGCAAACCCGGTCATCATCCGTGCACTCTGTACTAACCTCAAGGATACCTTTTCCATCCTGCATTGCCTCAACGGCATTAACCAGAATGTTGAGCAGAGCCGTTTTTACCTGATCGCGGTCAATCAGCGCAGTGCAGTCGTGGGCAGAGAATGATGTTTTCAGCCGCATCTGTTTTAACTTCACCCGGTCACTTACGAGTTGAAGCGTTGATTTGACTACGGCGTTAAAATCCTGTTTTTTCCGGTCCAGTTCGCGGGGCTTGGACGAGTTAAGCATCTCGGTAATCAGCTGACCAATCCGATCTACATTACGGCCCAGGATATCGGTGAACATCGTAATGTATTCATCGTCAGTAGCCAGTTCGTCTTTCAACTGCTCCAGGGCCAGGCTCAGATTGGTGAGCGGATTACGTACTTCATGCGCGATACTGCGGGCAATTTTGCCGGTCATGGTCAGTTTCTCGGCCATAATTAACTCCTGCTGCGCCCGTTTCTGCTCCGATATGTCACGCACAATACCCTGGTACCACTCCGGCCGGCCAACCACGTCCTCAACCGCCCAAACGGATATGAGGCACACGATCTTGCGGCCATTTCGATCCAGAAGTATTGTCTCAAAATCTTTGATCTGGCCGTACTCCCGCACGTTCAGACGCAGTTCGCGCAGCTGGTCAAGGTTGGCAAACAGGCGGGCGGGGTTCAGTTTCTGCAACTCGTTGCGGCTGTAGCCCAGAAGTCGCTCAACAGAGGGGTTAGCGTCCTGAAAATGCAGATCTTTGGACGCAACAAAAATGGCATCGATAGAGCGCTCAAAGAGCGAACGGTACTTGTTTTCTTTTTGAGCTACCTCGGCCAGTACCCCCGCCTGGCGGAGGGCATACCGGATGCTGCGGCCCAGCAGTTGAGCATCAATACGGCCTTTTACCAGATAATCCGCAGCTCCCTTTTCGAGGGCCGACTGGTCAACGGCCAGGTCATCCTGCCCGGTCAGCAGAATCATGGGTGCGTGACAGTCCATCCGAAAGGCTTCCTGAATCAGGTCGATACCCGTAAAGTTTCCTAACCGGTAGTCAACCAGGTATACATCATGCTGCTGACTGGCAACGGCGGCCAGGCCCAGTTCGTAGCTGTCAACCCAGTCGAGCCGAATGTTGGCGTTCTCGCGGGCCGATACAAATGCCTTGGTCAGCATATAATCGTCCTCATCGTCTTCAACCAGCAAAACACGGATAAACGGCTCCTGTTCACCTACGTCAGGGTGGCTAGCAATAGATACCGGCACTATCATAGCAAAAAGAGTGGATCAGGGTAGTTTGACGGTGTCCATCCAGTATATTTTGAGGGCACCTACTATTTCAACCAGCCGGTTGAAATTAAACGGTTTGATAACGAACGAATTCACGCCTAGATTATACGTCTTCAGCACGTCTTCGTCGGCCGATGATGTACTCATCACAATGACGGGTAACCGGCGCAGGGCGGGGTCGGCCTTGATTTCGGCCAAGGCCTGGAAGCCATTTTTTCGGGGCATGTTGAGGTCCAGAATCAGCAGGTTTGGATAAACCAGCTGCTGACCATCATAACGGCCACTTTGCCGCAGATAGTCCATGAGGTCCTCGCCATCCTCCACAAAATTGACGGCCTGGGCAAACCCGTTCTGCCGCAACGCGCGCTCCATAAACAAGCGGTCGTCTATATCGTCGTCGGCAATCAGAATAGTCATGTCAATCAGGTTACGGAGTTCATACACTAAAAGCACTTTCTGCAATCAGCTGAGCAAGTTCTTACTGTACAGAAAGCTATACACATAAGAAGAACACAGGATCATTTATTGAAATAGTGCCCTTAAGCACCTGATTTCACATTTATCGTTGCCAAATCTAAACAAAAATGTTTAACAACTCTACAACAAACCTCACAGTCATCAGTCACGTCTGACCCGCCACATTGGCAACGGGATAAACGCAGCGGGGCGGTAACGTCAGAAACTAATTTCTGACGTTACCGCCCCGCTGCCCTGTCTGCCCGATTATAGCGCTGTCTATGAATCCGTACCAGCTTATTTGGCTTTCAGGTAGGCAAACGGGATCACCATCTCCTCGAGTGAGACCCCCCCGTGCTGAAAGGTGTTGCGGTAATGATTCACGTAATAATTGTAGTTGTTGGGATACGCAAAAAAGTAGTCTTCGAGCGTGAATACATACGCCGTAGATACGTGCGGCTTAGGCAGAAACAGCCGCTCCGGCTTACGACCCACAAACAGGTGGTTGTCATCGAAACCGAGGTTTTTGCCTTGTTTGTAACGCAGGTTGGTGTTGGTTTCGCGATAACCCACAATTTTGGCCGGCTTCTGCACCCGAATCATGCCGTGATCGGTCGTGACGATGAGTCGCCCGCCGTTATCGGCCACTTTACGCACAAATTCCAACAGGGGCGAGTGCAAAAACCACGACCGCGTGATACTGCGGTAAGCTGACTCGTCGGGAGCCAGCTCTTTGATCATGGCCATATCGGTGCGGGCGTGGCTGAGCATATCCACGAAGTTGTACACCACTACGTTCAGCTGATTCTGCATCAGGTTGCTGAAGTTGTCGACCAGCGATTTGCCCTGATTCACGTTTAGAATTTTGTGGTACGACATTTTTGCATCAACCCGGCTTTGGGTAAGCTGCCGACGCAGAAACTCTTCTTCGTGGTTGTTCAGCCCCTCGTCTTCATTATTGTCATCGTTAACCCACAGGTCGGGGTGTTTGCGTTCCATTTCGCTGGGCATCATGCCGGAGAAGATGGCGTTCCGGGCAAAGCTGGTGGTCGTTGGCAAAATGGAGTAATACGACGATTCTTCTTCTACCGTGAAATACTCCATCAGCAGCGGCTCAAGCACTTTCCACTGGTCATAGCGCAGGTTGTCGATGAGCAAAAAGAACAGTGGATTCTCACTGTTGCCCTGTTCAACGAGCGGGAATACCTTTTTGCGCATCAACTGGTGCGACATGACGGGCGCGTCCATCTTGGGTTCGTTGAGCCAGTCTTCGTAATTGTCCATCACGAATTTGCAGAAGGTGGCATTGGCTTCACTCTTTTGCATGGCCATTACCTCGTTCATGCTTTTGTCCTGCGAGGTGTCTAGTTCCAGTTCCCAGTAGATGAGTTTTTTATACACGTCTGCCCACTCGGCGTGGTCCATACGGTCGTTGTACTGCATCATGATGTTCCGGAAATCCTGCTGGTAGCCAATGTTGGTTCGTTCAGTAACGAGCCGCTTGTTATCCAGGATTTTTTTGACCGAGAGCAGAATCTGGTTGGGATTGAGCGGTTTAATGAGGTAGTCAGCAATCTTAGACCCAATGGCCTCTTCCATGATGTGTTCCTCCTCGCTCTTGGTAATCATCACCACGGGCAGATTGGGCCGCGTTTGTTTAATCTGGGTCAGCGTTTCCAGGCCTGTCATGCCGGGCATCATTTCATCCAGGAAAACGACATCGTAATTGTGCTGATCAACGGCGTCGAGAGCGTCGGCTCCACTGTTTACGGGGGTTACGTCGTAGCCTTTGTTTTTTAGAAACAAGATGTGGGGTTTGAGGAGATCGATCTCGTCGTCAGCCCATAGTATTGAATAGGTTTGCATAGTTCCGTGGGAGAAGGCGGCCTGGTAATGTCGCCGTACATAATTAAACGGCAAACGCCCGGTTGTGTTCGGGTGGTTCGGTTCTGGAGGAATCTGGCCGGTATTTAAGAAGAATTAACAGCCTGGAAACGGCTCACTGGCAGCGCTGACAGCGTCATAAACCGCCTTTTTTTGACTATCACGGCATATTTTACGTTAATTTTACGGGCAACATCCGCTCCGTTCGTTTCGGCGAATCCTGTCCCGATACTAACTCATGAAGAAACCATCCATACTGATCCCACTCCTGCTGCTGGCCCTTATAGGGTTCTGTAATCCGGCGCAGGCCACCCCGTCCCCATCGCTTGTTGTGCCTGCCGACTCGATTGGGCTTGAGAAGAAAGACGGGAAGCGTTACATTCTGCACCGGGTCGATGAAGGGCAGACGCTTTATGCCGTTGCCCGGCGGTATGGCCGGTCGGTAGATGAGATCAGGGCGGCCAACCCTGACATGGCCGACGCACTGCGATACGCCCAGGTAATCCGGGTGCCGATACCCGACGAGTCGCTGAGCCGAAAAGAAGCCAAAAAGCTCGACCGGGCCATTCGCGAAGAAGAGAAGATGACAAAGCGCGAAGCCCAAACCGACACTAAATCCAAACCAACCATCGGCCCGCCCGCCCCCGATGCTAAATCAGACAAACCTGCGCCAATCCTGAAAAAAGAGAAAGACGCCATTGATCCGGCCCGGAATGATCCGGCCAAAGCGGGTATTCATGTGGTGGCACCGGGACAGACGCTGTACAGCCTGGCCGTTCGCTACAACGTGTCTCAGGAAGATCTGCGTAAATGGAATGGACTGAGCAACAACAACATCCTGATTGGTCAGGCGCTGATCGTATCTGAACGGGCCAGCCAGGACCGCGAGCCCGGTACGCCAGCAGTCTCCACGCCCGATGCCGCCAGCCCGAAGGCAACCCGACCCGCCGAGCGTACCAAACCCGGCGCACCGGTGGTGCGGCCATCTGAACGCCCCACCGGTATGCCGGACCCTGCCGGACCCGACACACCTGCCCCCAGGCCAGATAGCCCAGTCTCGACTAGTCGGGCCACAGAGCCCTCTAAGCCTGCACTACCCGAACACACCGAGCCGGAGATACCCCTGCCTTCGCCCGGCAACGACGCGCCCATGCCCACACGCGGACGCCGTCAGTCGAGCAGTGGCGTGGCCGAAATGATTGAGAGCGACAATTCTGGGAAGTATCTGGCCATGCACCGCACGGCACCCATCGGTGCGCTGGTGCAGGTCAGAAACCTGTTCAACAACCAGAGCATGTGGGTGAAAGTAGTGGGTCGTCTACCCGACACGGGCGTGAACGATAAGATTCTGATCAAACTTTCGGGGCAGGCCTTCGCGAAACTTTCACCCCAGGACAAGCGTTTTCGGGCTGAGGTCAGTTACATTACCCGGTAAATGCAGTTGTACGTGTTGGCACGGACTCACGTTTACGAGTATGAAGTCAACTCGACATCCTGAACGGTATGAATGAGACAAAAGAAGAGCGGATTGCCCGGCGGCACCGCGAGCGCGACGAGCAGATGAAAGGCTCAGCAGGGTACCAGACGTTCAATGTCATGTTCGTACTGGCGTACCCGTTCATTGCCGTTTTTACCTTCGTGATATCGGCGTTACTGTCTGTTTTTTCGGGTATCTCCCGCGCTGCGGCCTGGGTAGTTAGTGGGGGCAAGAGCAAATGACCGCTCACCATGATCTAAAGGAGTTTCTGGATGCGAAGGCCGATTTTTATAATCGGCCTTCGTTCATTGAGCGCGATCCGGTCAGCATTCCCCACCGGTTCAGCCGCAGACAGGACATCGAGATTATGGGGTTCTGGGCAGCGGTGCTGGCGTGGGGACAGCGGCCCGTCATTCTCAAAAAAGCCAGTGAACTGGTTGAGCTAATGGATGGTAGCCCCTACGAGTTTGTCCGCAACCACCAGGACAGCGACCTCAGGCGGTTTCTGGCGTTCAAGCACCGTACCTTCAACGCAACCGACGCGCTGTATTTTCTGCATTTCTTCCGGCAGTATTTTCAGCAAAACGACTCGCTGGAAGATGCGTTTCTGATCGCCGAAAATACGGCAAACACGGTTGAACCCAACCTTGTCGCGTTTCACGACCGGTTCTGCTGCGACCCGTTTTTTCCGGCCCGGACGCGCAAGCACATTGCCACGCCCGCCCGCAACTCATCGTGCAAACGGTTACTGATGTTTCTCCGCTGGATGGTCCGGCAAGATAATAAGGGCGTTGATTTCGGCCTCTGGACGCGGCTCCGGCCCAGTCAGCTGGTGATTCCGATTGATGTCCACGTGAATCGCGTAGCCCGCTCTCTGGGTATGCTGACCCGACCACAAACGGACTGGAAAGCTGCGCTTGAGCTGACCGAAACGCTCCGACAATTTGACCCCACCGACCCGGTACGGTATGATTTCGCCTTATTCGGGCTGGGCGTAGAGGGCGAACTGTAACTATCGGCCGGACGCGGAGCACATAGCCCGTTTTTACATGGGTAAGGGTATCTTTCCCTTAAGAATACCATCTTTGATTAGCTGCTTTACTACCGTGCGGGGCGGAACCACCCCGCCTACACTACCCGAAATAATGGCCTTCCAGAACGGCTGCCCCGTAGCGGTTGACTTCATCTCGGCGAGATAACGGGAGGGCGTACTGGTATTTTGGGCAACGCCCCCCACGTTACTGTAGGTAACAACACCCTCCTGATCCAGCCGGATGGTCAGCATTACATCACTTTTGCAGTACGTCAGCTCGGCGTTCACTAAACTGTCAGGGTTAAACGAGAGGGGCGTTACACCAACGGCGCATACTTCGTACTCTTTCGGGAAGACGTTGAGATACCGCTGCTCGTAGCCACGAGGGGGATCATACAGTCTGGTAACTACCAGGATCCGCCCAAATTCAGGTACTTCGCCTGATTTCACGCTTGAGCGAATGGATACGCACCCCATCAAAAGGACGACTAACACGAAACAGAGCGGGATTCTCATAGCTATATTGCGGTATAGTTTCAGCGTAAATCTACAACGGACTGATCATCTGTTAGTTATTTGAAATAGGTAGACCTGACCAATTATGAAGCTGCCATCATCAAGTTACTGTTGGCTTATACTGGCGGGGCTGGTGCTGCCCGGCGGCTGCAAACGCAGTCAGGAGCCGGACCCAGTGCCAGCCCCTACCCTGGCTACGCTATACGCCCAAACCCTGGCCGACGGACTCCAGAACCGCGACATTGGCTACGGCTTTGTGATCTATGAAAACGAGACGATGGCAGCGTCAGGGTCGGGCGGGTTTAGGTCGAGGCTGGTTGACCGGGAGGGGCAGCAGCCATTTACCATCGACACCAAAATGCACATAGCCAGCCTGAGCAAAACCATTGCGGCTATGGCTTTTACGCAGATGGCGACCCAGAAAGGCATTCGTACCACCGACCGTATTGCGCCATTCCTGCCGCCAGCCTGGATAAAGGGGCCAAACGTTGACCGCATTACGTTCCGCGATCTGCTTACGCATCGCTCCGGCATTACGGGGCTGGGCGATAACTGCCAGAATGGGGCCTATTCAGAGAATATCTACACGGGTCTGCAACGGCTGATTGAAAAAGGCGTAACCACGTGCCAACCGGGGTCATTACTGCTACCAGAATGCCAATTTCAGTTTATTCCGGGTGCTGATTCCGGCCCTGACGGGCTATATATTCACGGGCATCCCGCAAACTGACGATCAGCAGACGCAGCAGCGGTATCTGACCTATGTGCAGGACAATATCTTCGGCCGGGCGGGGCTGACCGGCATTGTACCCACGTATCCGGCGGGTAGCCCTACCTATACCTACGATTCTCCGTATTCGGGCATAGCGGGCTGGAATCCAGGCTCTTTTTACCCGGTTTTAGGCGCTTACGGCTGGTATATGAGTCCGCGCGAAGCCGGTAAACTATACGCTACGGTGCTGTCGTCAGGCGACCAGACCGTGTTGCCAACGGCGTATAAAGACTCTCTGCTCACCAACAATCTCGGCGTGTTTCGCCTGTCGACCAGTCTGGGCAACGTAGCCTACCACGATGGCTGGTGGTACCGCGACGATACTAAACCATATCATACCAAGGCCTGCGGACCCTCTGGATGAAACTGCCCGACAACCTGACGGTGGTGCTGTTTGTGAACGCGCTGGATGACAAGACAAAGCTATTCCCGAGCCCGGATGGTACCGACATCGTGACCTTTGCGTTCCGGGCGTACAGTAAGGCCAAACAACTGAAAGGTGGCCGAATGTCCACCGTCAGCCTATATATTGAGCATCCCGAACCCCACCGACCTTACCTGAACGGGCCGATTTGGTATATTGCTGCCCAAACCCCAGCTCTATGCGTCGACTTTTCGTAGCCCTGACCGGCCTTTTCATCACCCTGCATGCCACGGCCCAGCCCGCCCGCACCCGGCAACCCGTCGAGATCATCCGCGACCGCTGGGGCATTAACCACATTTACGCCAAAAACGAACACGATCTGTTCTTTGCGCAGGGCTACGCGGCCGCGCAGGACCGCCTGTTCCAGTTTGAGATCTGGCGCCGGCAGGCCACCGGCACCGTAGCCGAACTGCTGGGTCCGCAGGAAGTAAAGCGGGACATTGGTACGCGGCTGTTCAAATTCCGGGGCGATCTGAATCTCGAACTGAAGCACTATCATCCGCACGGGCCGCAGATTGTAGGGGCGTTTGTGGAGGGCATCAACGCGTACATAACCGAGATTCTGAAAACGCCCGAAAAGCTGCCGTTTGAGTTTCGGGTGCTGGATACCAAACCGGGTTTATGGACGCCCGACATCGTTATCAGCCGCCACCAGGGCCTCCTGGGCAACGTGCGCGAAGAGCTGGACTACGGACGGCTGGTGCAGCTACTGGGTGCCGATAAAGTCCGCGAACTGGACTGGTTTCATCCCAAAACAAAATCGACCGAACCCGACCTCAGGCTGCACGTGGATGGCGAAGCCCTGTTCCTGCCAATTCTAGGCATTTACGAAGCGTTTCGGCTGCCCATAAAGTATCCGGGTGGCAACGTCGGTCCTGATAAAGTGGCGCAGACAACCAGCGAAATCAATGCCTTCTTCGATGTGGAGAGGCAATACGTTGGCTCCAACAACTGGGCTATTGCCGGCGACAAAGCCGCCAGTAATTACCCCATGCTGGCCAACGATCCGCACCGCGCCGTTACGACGCCCTCGCTCCGGTACTGGGTCCATCTGAACGCACCGGGCTGGAACGTCATTGGCGCGGGTGAGCCAACGCTGCCCGGCATTTCCATTGGCCATAACGACCACGGCGCGTGGGGCCTGACCGTATTTGAAACCGACAACGAAGACTTACTGGTCTATGATCTTAACCCCAAAAACCGCAGCCTGTACAAGTTCCGGGGCAAATGGGTACCCATGAAAACGCGCCAGGAAACCATTCCGGTCAAAGCAGGCAGGCCCGTAACGACCCGGCTGCAATACACCCGACACGGACCCGTTGTGTTCATCGATTCGATCCGAAACAAAGCCTATGCCGTGCGGGCGGGCTGGATGGACCGGGGCTGCGCGCCTTATCTGGCCAGCTTACGAATGAATCAGGCCAAAAACTGGGCCGAGTTCCGGCAGGCGTGTGGCTATAGCCGACTGCCGGGCGAAAACATGGTCTGGTCGGACAAAACCGGCACTATTGGCTGGCAGGCGGTGGGCCTCTCCCCCATCCGGAAGAACTTCTCGGGGCTGGTGCCCGTGCCGGGCGATGGCCGATTTGAGTGGAGTGGGTACCTGCCCATTCAGCAACTGCCCCACAGTCTCAACCCCAAAGATGGGTTCATTGCCACGGCCAACAACAACCTGACCTCCCCCAACTTTCCCCACCGCAATGCCATTGGCTGGACCTGGGCGGGACCCAGCCGGGCGCAGCGGATTGAAGAAGTTCTGACCGATGGCAAACGCAAAAATCTGGTCGATTTCATGGCGTTGCAGGCTGATTACCTGTCTGTTCCGGCCCGGACACTCGTGCCCCTGCTGCAAAACCTGGCCTCGGCCGACAACAAAACCGAACAGGCCCTGAGCTACCTGCGCAAGTGGGACTACCAGCTCCGGCCCGAATCGGTAGCGGCCAGTATCTATGTGGCCTGGGAAGGGCAGTTGAGAACCGAAGCCGCCAACCGCGCCATTCCCGACGTGGCCCGACCCTATATGCGTTCGTTGTCGTCCAAACGGGTCATCGACTGGCTCATAACGCCTGGCCCACCCCTGTTCTCGGGCAATACAATGGCCGCCCGCGACAGTATGCTGCTCACCTGCCTGGATCGGGCCGTAGCCGAACTCACCGAACGGCTGGGCAACAACCCCGACGACTGGGCCTACGGACAGCGTAAAAACAAACACATCGCCATTAAGCACCCCCTCAGCAACGTAGTGGACAAAGCCCTGCAGCAGCGCATCGACCTCGGCCCCGCCATCCGGGGCGGCTACGGCGAAACGGTAAACGCCACGAGTAACAATCTAAACCAGAGCCACGGCGCGTCGTTCCGCATTCTGGTCGACACTGAAGACTGGGACAAAACGCTCGGCGTCAACGCCCCCGGCCAATCCGGCAATCCCGACAGCCCCCACTACGCCGACCTTTTTTCGCTCTGGGCCGAAAACGGCTATTTTCCCGTGTTCTTCTCGAAAGAAAAAATAAACAGCGTCGCGGAAAGCACGACGCTGTTGAAGTAAAGTATCCCGGTGATGACGTAGCCCGGACCTCCTAGTCCGGGCTACGTCATCACCGGGATAAATCAAAAGAACTACGGGGGTAGCCTTCGGTTACCGGGCCGGGAGGTCGGAATGGCGCTTCACCGGGCGACTTCATTACCTTTGCGACACCATGGATATTCAGGAAGACCTTAGTAAAGCCATTCAGCACGCCCTTGCCGAACTCTATCAGCAGGATATGGGCGAGGTGCCGCTGCAACCCACCAAAAAAGAGTTTGAAGGCACCTATACCTTCGTTACGTTTCCGCTTACCAAAGCCCTTCGGCAGGCTCCGGCGCAGATTGGGCAGCGTATTGGCGCGTGGCTTGTGGACAACAGCGATCTCGTCAGCGCGTTTAACGTGGTGCAGGGATTTTTAAATCTCAGCGTTGCCGATACGGCCTGGCTGGGTTTGCTGAGCGAGATGGCCGGCCAGCCGGAATATGGCGCGGGCGGGAAGCGCGGCCAATCGGTAATGGTCGAATTTTCGTCGCCGAATACGAACAAGCCGCTGCACCTCGGCCACCTGCGCAATATATTCCTTGGCGATTCGGTCAGCCGGATTCTGGATTTCAACGGGTACGACGTTACCAAAACATGCATCGTCAATGACCGGGGCGTCCACATCTGCAAGTCGATGCTGGCCTACCGGATGTTTGGCAACGATGAAACGCCGGCGTCTTCGGGGCTGAAGGGCGATCATCTGATTGGGAAGTATTACGTCCTATTCGACAAAGCGTATAAGGCGCAGGTAGCTGAAATGGTGGTGGAAGGCTCGACTCAGGAAGCCGCCGAAAAAAAGGCCCCGCTCATGCAGGAAGTGCAGCAGATGCTCCGGCTCTGGGAGCAGGGAGACCCCGACACCGTGGCCCTCTGGCAAAAACTTAATAACTGGGTCTACGCCGGGTTCGAAGCGACTTACAACAGTATCGGCGTCAGCTTCGACAAGACGTATTACGAATCCAACACCTACCTGCTCGGCAAAGAAGTGGTGGAAGAAGGCCTGGACAAAGGTGTTTTCTTCCGAAAAGAAGACAGCTCGGTCTGGATCGACCTGACCGGCGAAGGCTTGGATCAGAAACTCGTACTCCGCGCCGACGGCACCTCGGTGTATATTACCCAGGACCTCGGCACCACCGACATGAAAGCCGCCGACTTTCATACCGACCGGCAGATCTGGGTGGTAGGCAACGAGCAGGATTACCATTTCAAAGTCCTGTTCGCCATTCTGCGCCGGTTGGGGCGGCCCTACGCCAATGAGCTGTATCACCTCAGCTACGGCATGGTTGATCTGCCGACGGGCAAGATGAAATCGCGCGAGGGGACGGTGGTGGATGCCGACGATCTGATTGCCGAAACCGTTGCCGCAGCCGCCACGGCCGCCGACGAGGCCGCCAAGGGTAAACTCGATGCGTTCAGCGACACTGAAAAAGCAGCCTTGTTTCACCAGCTCGGCATGGGAGCCCTCAAGTACTATCTGCTGAAGGTCGACCCGCAGAAGCGGATGCAGTTTAACCCCGCCGAATCAGTCGATCTGCACGGTAATACGGGGCCGTACATTCAGTATGTACATGCCCGCATCCGGTCCATTTTGCGCAGGGCAGACGAAACAAACCTACCCACCAGCGGACCGCTGGCAGCCGTAGCACTGGACGACGTTGAGCAACAGCTTATTTTTCTGCTGAGTCAGTTTCCACAGCGCGTTTCGGAGGCCGCGCAGTACCTGGCCCCGTCCTATCTGGCGCAGTACGCCTACGACCTGGCCCGGACGTTCAACCAGCTTTACGACAAGCTGTCAATTCTCAAGGAAGAAGACCCCGATAAGCTCCGCACCCGGCTTATACTGGCCAAATCCGTAGCGGAAACCATCAAACGGACAATGGGGTTACTGGGTATCGGCGTTCCCGAACAGATGTAGTCTATGAAGAAGCCCCTTATTTTCACTTTACTTGGCGTCGCGCTGGTCGTGGCCCTTACCAGTTTCATGTCAATTACCACACTTGTCAAAGGATTATTCAGCGATAAAAAAGCGTCGGTATCGGCACCGGCCACCGCAACGGCTCCCACCAAAACGCTGTACGATTTCACGGTTAACGCCATTGACGGCAAACCAGTGGCGCTGAGCACCTACCGAGGCAAGAAGGTCGTGATCCTGAACGTAGCCTCGAAGTGTGGCTTCACCCCCCAGTACGCCGACTGGGAGAAATTTTACGAAACGCACAAAGACAAGGTTGTGGTTCTGGGCTTTCCCGCCAATAACTTCGCTAGTCAGGAATCGGGCAGCAACAGCGAGATTGCCCAGTTCTGCCAAAAAAACTACGGCGTCTCGTTCCCGATGTTCGAGAAAGTATCGGTACTCGGCAATGATCAGGCCTCGCTCTATAAATGGCTCTCCACCCCCGCCCTGAACGGCTGGAACGACAAAGCCCCCACCTGGAATTTCTGTAAATACGTGGTTGACGAAAACGGCAAACTGACTGACTTCTTCGCATCGGGCGTGAAGCCGGACGACGCCGGGTTTAAAAAGGCCGTTGGTCTTTGAGTTATAAAGTCATAAAGTTATGGAGTTATAGAGTTGGCTGGCGCGACATAAATTCCTGCGTCAGCCAACTCTATGACTTTACAACTATACAACTTCAACATGAAATCCTGGATTGCTGCGGCTCGTCCGCGTACGTTGCCGCTGGCGTTGGCCAGTATTATTCTGGGTAGCTTTCTGGCTGCGTCCCACGACCCCCTGACGGCGGGCCATTTCGGCTGGAACATTGCGTTGCTGGCCGCCCTGACCACTATTTTCCTGCAAATCCTGTCCAACTTCGCCAATGACTACGGCGATGCGGTGTCGGGGAAAGACACCGAACTGCGGGTGGGTCCGCGCCGGGCCGTAGCCACCGGCGACATCACCAAAGAAGCCATGCTGCGGGGTATCATTATCACGGCGGGGCTCTCGCTGGTGTCGGGGGTGTGGCTGCTGGTCGTGTCGCTGTACGGAGCGGGCGACCGGGCGTTTTATACGCTGCTGACGCTGGGGCTGCTGAGCATTGCGGCTGCGGTAGGCTATACTAACGGCAAACGACCCTACGGCTACGCGGGCTTCGGCGACATTGCGGTTTTGATTTTCTTTGGCTGGGTGGGCGTTCTGGGCACCTACTATCTGCACACGCTCACGTTCCGGCCCCTGCTGTTGCTGCCCGCTACGGCAGTAGGCTTGTTTGCCACGGGCGTGCTGAACATCAACAACATCCGCGACATTGAAACCGATACCATGACCGGCAAAAAGTCGATTCCGGCGCGCCTGGGCCTGCGGCTGGCCGTGCGGTACCACTGGGGTCTGCTGCTGGCGGGTATGGCCTGCGCCGTGGCCTACTCGTTCCTGACCGATGCTCCGATAATTAGCTATCTCTATCTGCTGTCGTTTCCGCTGCTGGTGCTGAATGGGAGGGCCGTAGCCACCCACAAACGGGCCGCCGAGCTCAACCCCCGGCTGGGCCAACTGGCCCTCACCACGCTGCTGTTTGTTATCCTGTTTGGGTTGGGACAGGTGCTGTAGCTAGTCTTTAGGAAATGGTACAGTGTTGATCGCTGGCAGGTATGATTGCGGTCATTCATGGGCCATATCATCTGCTATGGTGGTTAACCTGGCTCAGTTGGTTGAGTAAGAAGGCAATGAGTTGCCATTCAAGTAATTACCGTGGATACTTTGAAGAGATCATCTACTTGGACATCATGAAAAGCCCGCCACCACGTTATAGCGGACTTGTCATGGTGTCAAAATAGGCGAACTAGTGCCTGTCATTTTAGAGCCGGATAGCCCGGCAGGCTGGGGCATCATTTGTAACAGTGTGTAATGGTGTTGACGATGAATTATTGAGTCGCGGTTAGCGCTTTTTTTACTTTCTCGTAAAAGACGGGCACTTTTTGGCGCGGGTCGCCCTTGCCCAGTGTTTCGATGGGTAGATAGCCCCGATAGCCGGATTCGCGCACGATCTGTACAATTTTCCGCAAATCGGTCTCCACCTCCTGCCCGTCAACAAACATGTTTTCTTTGATTTGCCAGGTGGCCGCATATGGGGCCACGCGGGCAATCTGTTCATACGGGTCGCCGATTCGGAAACTGCCAATGTCCAGGTTAACTGCCAGCCATTCGGAGTTGACCCGTTGTAGGATGTCCAGCATATGGTCAGCCGTCTGGATAAAGTCAGCGTGATTCTGTAAGACAACGATTATCCCTCGTTTAGCGGCATACTCAACGCATTCCCGAATGGCTTCGACTACCCATTCCGTTACCTCCTCCCGATTGTAGCCCACCGGCAGTTCTTTGCCCGTACCGGCAAAAATCCGGATAACGGGTGCCCCCAGTTTAGCCGCCAGGTCTGTCCATCGCGTCACCAGGTCAACTTCCGCTTTTCGACGGGCGGCATCGGGAAGCGTAAAATCATTACGGACACCCGTTCCGCTGATGTCGAGACCCAGACGAAACGTCTTTCGCTTGATCTGATACACGTGGCGATCATCCGGGATGGCTGGGTAGTTAGGGAAGTAGTAGCCGGTTGGATCAACGGCATCGAACCCAATTTCGGAGCAGCGTTCAATCACGTCCTCCAGCGTCATTTGCCCACTCACCAGGGGCTCATTAAACGAATACAGGTTGCAGCTCAATCGCAGATGGTCTGACTTGCCCGGTTCTGCTGTCCTGCCCAACACAGGCCCTACCCCCGCGATCAGCGGCAGACTGGCTGCCGCCGTTTTAAAAAACGTTCTTCGGTTGGGTTGCAGAAGGGTCATCGTGTAAGGGGTCCAGGGTAAGTGCTCCGGGCCTATAAAGTAAAATCGGCTTTCCGGTTAACTGTCGCCATAGCGTGACAGTCAACTGAAAAGCCGATTCAGCCTAATAAATACCGTACTTAATACCCGTCGTTCTGCGCCAGATAACCCGGCAGGTTCGAGGCCCCGTCAATGGCCGTTTGGGGGATGGGGAAGAGCCGCTTTTTAGGGTCAGCGTTGGTTTTCTCGGTCCAGGTGCTTTCATACTTACCGAAGCGAATCAGGTCGGTCCGGCGCTGGCTTTCCCAGTAAAACTCAAATCCGCGCTCGCGCAGCAGCAGATCCAGGTTCATAGTTGTCAGGGCTGCGGGGGCGGGTTGGCGGGCGGTGCGGCTCGCGCGGACAATGTTCACGTCGGCGAGGGCAGTGGCCGCGTCGCCCCCTTTGCGGAGTTTGGCTTCGGCCCGCATCAGATACGCATCGGCTAAACGAAAAATCACGATGTCGGCGTCGCCCAGGTTACGCCCGCTGGTCGATTTCTTGCTGAACTCGTACTTCTCCACCCGGTAGCCCGTAATGTAATCGCTGCCTGGCACAGTGAAGTCGATCTTCTCCGTGAAATTGACAGCCAGCGTGGGGCGGTTACGGGTCACGTTGAAGAGTTTACCTACTTTAAACTTTCCGTCCGGGCATTTCAGAAACGCACCATTCACCCGAATCAGACCGTACTGCTGCCCGCGCAGAATGCCCCGGTTGATGTTGAAATCGCTGGCTGCCACGCACGAATCGCCCGGGTTAGAGTAAATCGAGAGGTTCTGCTTGTAAAAACGTGGATCGACCGCCGGGTCCTTCGTGCCGTTGGCCGCCACCCACGACCGGTAAAAATCCGACGTAATGCCCGGGCCGTCGGTGCCGTTGGCCGCCGGGAAGGCGGGGAGCGGAAACTGATCGCCGGAGAGCGAGAAATAGGCCAGACGATTGTGTCCGTTCAGTTCGGCCCGCTGGTCAACGGCAAACACGATTTCTTTATTCGTATGGTTTTCAGAGTCGAACAGCGAGAAATATTCCGGAGCCAGTGCGTACTGACCGGAGTTGATAATTTTATCGGTGTATTCAACCACTTTGTCCATGTCAGCAGGCTGGAAAGTCAGGGCCGTTGCGTAGCGGTCGCGGTAGACAGCCGCGTTCAGGTGCAGCCGGGCCAGCAAACCATAAATGGCGTTCTTACTAAGCCTACCGGGGTCGGTTGTGTTGGTCAGGTCGGGTTCAGCGGCCAGAAACTCCTTCCTGATGTATTCCACCGCATCGTTACCCCGCAGCACGGAAGACGTAGCGTTTACGTCCTCTTTCACGAATACCAGCCCGAACATATCGAGCAGCATCATATTGTAAAACGCCCGCATGCCCCGCGCTTCGGCTATGTACGTTTTGGTGGTTGGGTCGTTGAGCGTTGGCAGCGTGGTGAGGGCCGTTATACTGCGCGAAATACCCTGCAAGGCCAGCAGCCAGGCATTTCTGACGTTGGGATCGGTGCTGGTGGTGGTATGCTGGTGCAGCGACAGATAAATACCATTGTCGCCCCAGTCGGTACCGCCCCGGTAGGGTAAGATGGCCTCATCGGTCGAAATTTCCTGCAGGGCAAAGTACGTCGTGTGGTTATACAAATCCGGCAACCGGGCGTATACCGGAGCCAGGATGCCATCTGCCGCCTGTTTGTCCGATAAACCCGATACCGACGATTCGTCGAGAACCTGCTCGTTCAGATTGGTACAACTGCCGAGGTAAAGAAGGCCAGCCAGAGCCAGCAGCGATACAAGTTTCGTTTTCATTAAAAGGTCAGGTTTAGCCCCAGTACAAACGTGCGGGGTTTGGGATAACTCAGGTAGTCGATGCCGTACGACGAAATGCCGTTCACGGTGCGGTCAGTGTTTACTTCGGGGTCGAACCCGTCGTATTTCGTAATCACGAACAGGTTCTGCCCCGTTGCCGACAGCCGGATGCCCTGAATCCAGCGGCCCATACCAATGAGCTTAGGATTCAGACTATAGCCCAGGGTAGCGTTGTTTAGCCGGAAGAACGACCCATTTTTCAGGTACCGGCTCGATACCGGTGCCGAGTTATTCACCGACTCATTCGAAAACTGAATGGCTTCGGGGGTGGTGTTCAGCCCTTTCGAGAGCCGCAGTTTGTAAAAGTTGGCGTTGGCCGTGTTGTCGTAAATCTTATTGCCCGATACGCCGTTGAAGTTCAACGCCAGGTCAAATCCTTTCCAGGACGTGTTGGCGTTGATGTTGAACTGCTTGGTGGGCAGGGCCGAACCAACCGCAATCCGGTCTTTATCCGTCACGATGCCGTCGCCGTCCACATCGCGGTACGTGCTGATCCCCTTCTCATCAAAACCCGTAAAGTCTTTCAGGAAGAACGTACCAATGGGCTGCCCGTTGATGTAGCCATTAATGGTAGCCGACGTAAGCCCCGACCCGGAGGCCGACCCGGACGGAATGACCGAGTACGGCGAGTTGCGCACAATATTGTCAATGAACGTCATGTTACCCCCGAGGTCAAACCGGAAGCCGTTCAGACTGGCGTAGCGGTAGTTAAGGGCCAGTTCAACCCCCTGATTGGTAATGGTCATGTCGGGCACGTTGGTCCAGAACGTACTGGCAGGCTGCACGGGATCGGCGGGGATAACTTCCAGCAGGATGTTGTTCGATACCTTGCGGAAATAATCGACTGAGCCGCTGAATGCGCCTTTGAACAGCCCGAAATCAAGGCCAATGTTGGTCTGGTTCGACACCTCCCACTGAATGTCGGGGTTAGCCAGTCGGGTGTACGATGTACCCGCCGGGTAGGTGGTGCCGTTATCGAGCGGGTAGCTGGTGGTAGGGCCAACCTGCGACGTGAACAGCGCCTGCGTGATTTTCGCCGGAATTTCCTGGTTGCCGGTACGGCCGTAGCCCGCGCGGAATTTCAGGTCCGTAAAGGGGCCATTTTTCAAAAAATCTTCTTCCGAAATACGCCAGCCGAGCGAGAACGACGGGAACACACCATACTTGTTGTTGGAACCGAACTTACTCGACCCGTCGGCCCGGACTGTTGCCGTGGCGAGGTACCGGTCGCGATACTGGTAGTTGACACGGCCAAAAAACGACTGGAGTTCGTTCTGAATGGCAAAACCACCGGGCTTGTTGTTCGCCAGCGACAAATCCTGACCTAAACCGGGGTTATAAATCGGTTCGATGGGCGAAATCGGGAATTTGTTGATGCTGAAACTCCGGCCCTGAATAAAGAACCGCTGGTACGAGTGCCCGATCAGAGCCGTCAGGCCATGATTGGGGCGGTTCAGCGTATACGTCAGGTAGTTCTCGATCAGGGTGTTGCGGTTCACAGACGCCACCGTTTCAAACCGGCCGTCCTGCTGCGGCACCGCGCTCGCCAGTGACTGTAAATCCTGCGTAGCCGTCGAATAATCGGCTCCGAGGTTCAATTTATACACCAGGCCGTCGATGATTCTGAACGAGGGGCTGACGTTGGCAATAATGCGGGTAGTTGACGTAACGTCTTTCTGCAGCGCCAGGGTCGTCAGCGGGTTGCCACTCTGGTATTTGAACGGCGTACCATCGGCATCGTAGGCCGGATAGGTGGGATTGGCCGCGAGGGCACCACCCACCAGACTACCCGGACTGCCCGGTGCCGAACCGCCCGATGAGTTGTCGATGGGCGGGCGCTGGTTATCCGTGTAGGATGCGTTCAGGTTCACGTCTACCGTCAGCCGGTCTTCGAGCAGTTTCTGCGATACGTTGATGCGGCCCGTGTAGCGGCCGAGGTTACTGTTTCTGAGGATACCTTCCTGCCGCTGAACGCCTACGGAGCCGTAGTACGTCGTTTTGTCGCTGCCCCCGCCAAAAGACAGGTTATAATTTTTGGTGTAGGCCGTGCGGGTAATCTCCTTCTGCCAGTCGGTATTGGCGCCTTTATCGTCCAGCACGCCACCCAGGGCCACCACCTGCTGGCGGTACTCGTCGGCCGAGAACAGGTTCAGCGGACGGCTTAGGTTCGAGATGCCAATACTGACCGATGCGTTGAGCGATGGCTTGCCCGATTTGCCTTGTTTCGTTGTAATCAGGATAACGCCATTGGCCCCGCGAGAGCCGTAAATAGCCGTTGCGCTGGCGTCTTTCAGCACGTCGATGCTTTCAATGTCCTGGGGGTTCAGAAACGTGAGCGGATTGGTGGCACCGCCCGTGCTGGAGTTATCCAGTGCCAGCCCGTCCAGCACGAACAGGGGTGTACTACCCGTCCGAACACCACCGGGGCCGCGTACCGTAATGCGTTGCTGGGCGCCCGGTTCGCCACTGGCCGAGGTCACGTTCACGCCCGCCACTTTGCCCTGAATAAGCTGCTCCGGCGAGTTAATAACGCCCCGGTTAAACTCGGTACTTTTGATGGATGTAACGGCGCCGGTAATGTCTTTTTTGGCCGTGCTGCCATAGCCTACCACCACTACCTGCGCCAGGTCAGACGCCGACGGGGTCAGGGATACGTTAATGGTACTTCTACTGCCAACGGCTATTTCCTGCTGGTTGAAGCCGATAAAGCCGAACACGAGCGTGGCCTGCTGATTGGGTACGGCAATGCTGTACGCGCCGTTGGCGTCGGTAGTGGTACCGCGTTGCGTACCTTTTATAACCACGGTACAACCCGCCAGAGCCTCATTGGTAGCGGCATCGGTCACCCGACCCGATACGGTGATGTCGGCGGTCAGTCGGGTGGTGGGCCTGGGCGGGGGGCTGGCCATTGCCAATACCGGTGCTGTGGCCAGAAGCAGGCAAACCAGCAGACGGTACGCACCCGGGATTGGAAAGAGGTAATGAATCTTCATACGATTAGGGGGTTAACTGAAGCTGCAAAAGTCCGCACTGAACGCGCTCGATCCTTGCCCTTCAGGAATGATAAAGAAAGGTTAATGTACTGTGTGACTTTTCTAAGAAATAATAAAAATTTTTCAGCTATAAATGTATGAGAAAATTGCCTCACCCGGTCTATCAATCAAAGATTTGTATGGCACGTTCTGCACCCATACGCGCTGCTGTAAACGTTGGCATATGATCAGTATGTGAACAGTTGAAGACACTGCGGCTGCGCGGGCCGGGTTAGCACCGGTACCGGATCATCCTGTTTCAGAACGCTACGGCCAGTAATCCCGGACCAATCCGGTAACAGCAGATGGTCAGTTGCTCATCATGGTCGGGCAGCCGAACATGGCCCGTAAGCTGGGTAGCTCCGTCGGTAAAGGGGTCAATAAACAGGTGCTGCCGGAACGTGAGCTGCCGCTTGCCGTATAGTTTGTACAAACTTTCTTTGGCGCACCAGTACATGGCCAGGCGGGCGGGGTCGCCGGCCGCGTGGGCAATTTCGGGTGCCGACAAAATGCGCGGCACCACCCGCGTAAACTTGTCGCGCATGGGTTCAATGTCAATACCAGCCGGGCGGGTCAGGTGCAGCACGGCCGAGGCCCAGCCCGCTGTGTGCGACAGGGAAATATGGGCGCTGTAGCCCGCCAGGTGCGGTTTCCCATATTCGTCTTTTTGCAAACCCGCGTAGTGCCAGCCGTGGCGTTCCACTAATTGCCGCACGGCCACCCGGCAGGCCAGCCACTCCACCCGCTGGTCAGGATGGGTAATGGCCGCCAGTTCGTTTTCCTCCGAAACCGTCAGCGAAAGCTGCTGCCGAAGGGCTGGCTCGGTCTCTGTAATGGGACGCAGCACGGCCGTACAGCCGGGCGTAACAAGAATAAAGGTTGACGATGGCATGGGTATTCACGAAATTTGACCCACCATGCAGATACAGAAACTCGATACGTTCGGCGGTCACCGCGACTGCGTGTATGCGCTTGAACAGGATACCGTGGGTAGCCAGTTCTTTTCTGCCGGGGGCGACGGGCAGGTAGTTCGCTGGCACCTCGACCGGCCCGACCTCGGCGAACGGATAGCCACCGTGCCGGCTTCGGTCTACGCCCTGGCCCGGCATCCGGTTACTGAGCTGCTGTGGGTAGGACAAAACTACGAAGGTTTACACCTCATCGACACCGTTCGAAAAACAGAAGTCAGTTCGCTCAAGCTGACCACTTCGGCCATTTTCGACATTGCTTTTTACGCGACCGATGCGTTCGTAGCCCTCGGCGATGGCGTAGTGGCCGTGATTGACGCCAACCAGATGGCGGTAAAAAAACACCTCAAGGGCAGCAGCCAGTCGGCGCGGTGCCTGGCCGTAAACCCCGTAGAACGGGACCTGGCCGTTGGCTATAGCGACAACAGCATCCGCATTTTCGATTTGCTGACGTACGAACTGAAGCGGGTCATTCCGGCCCATGAGAACTCGGTGTTTACGGTGAGGTACTCGCCCGACTTCCGGTTTCTGCTCAGTGGCGGCCGCGATGCGCACCTCAAAATATGGGACGCCGAGCACCACTACAGCCTCCATCAGGATATTGTGGCGCACCTGTTTGCGATCAATCACCTTGTATTTTCGCCTGATGGCACTTTTTTTGCTACAGCCAGCATGGACAAGGCCATTAAGATCTGGGATGCCAGTCAGTACAAGCTCCTGAAAGTAGTTGACCGCGCCCGTCACGCCGGTCATGGCACGTCGGTCAATAAGCTGCTTTGGACGGACTATGGCCAGCTGCTTCTTTCGGCCAGCGATGACCGCACCATTTCGGTCTGGACAGTGCAGAAAGAAGCACAATCTGACCGTTAACGCGAATTTGCGGGGCCGAACGTTGCTAAATCAGGATAATGACCGTTACTTCACCTTTTGCCGAACCGTTTATAATACCCCTAACCAGAGCGCACCGATGAAAATTACAGCCATCGAAATACGGCAGCACACCTTCGATAAGGTGATGCGCGGCTACAAACCCGAAGATGTCGACGCGTTTTTAAGCTCACTCTCGCAGGAATGGGAGCGCGCTTCGAGCGATCATAAAATGCTGAAAATGCAGCTTGAAATTGCCGAAAAAGAACTTGGCAAACTCAAGGAGGTTGAAATGACGCTGTTCCGAACGTTAAAAACCGCCGAGGATACCAGCGCCCAGATTACCGACCAGGCCAACAAAGCCGCCGAACAGTACGTAGCCAGCGCCCGCCAGAAAGCCGACGAAATGCTGTCGGAAGCCCGCAAGCGGTCGGCCATCATGGTGCAGGATGCCGAAAATCAGGCTCAGTACCTTAAAGACAATATCCTGAACGACATTAAAGCGATGGAATACGATTTCAACGCGCTGGAGAAGTATAAAGAAAACCTCGGCATTCAAATTCGAACGCTGGCGGCCAACGCAGTTGATAGCGTGGATCGGTTCGAGAAGAAATTCGCGAAACAGAATCTGAAAGGTAAGATTGATGAGGTGAGCACGCAGATTGAAGAAAGCCGGAACGCCCGCCAGGACGCCGGAGCTGACCCACGGCCCGTAGCCCTGGCGGACGAACAACCCGCCGATACCGACGCCAGTGCCAGCCCCTCCGCCATAGACAGTCCAATCGACCTGCCACCCGCTATTGAACGCGAGACGGCCATTCCGGAAGCCATTCCGGTCGACGAATCACTGGTAGACAGGTTGAATGATGCCATTGAGGATACACACGACAAGGCAGAAAACGCCGTCGGTTCTGTCGGCGGTGGCGTGGCCGATGCTACCGACAATACGGCGGCTGAACCCGTTCGTGAAGTAACTCCTCAGCCAGAAGCCGCTGATACGGCCGTTAAAGAGCCCGTGACAGTCCAGCCTGAAGAAGCGGGCGAAACCAAAAAAAGCGGTTCATTCTTCGATCAGTTTTAACGTACAAAGGCGGGTGGGAACCATTGCACTGGAAGGTCTCGAGTTTTTCTCTTACCACGGCTTCTACGACGAGGAGCAGAAAATTGGCAACAAGTACGCGGTCGATATCATCGTCACTGCCGATTTTTCGGAAGCAGCCCGGCGCGACCGGCTGAGCGCGACGGTCAACTACGAAGCCCTGTATACGATTACGGCGGGGGTCATGCTGCGTCCGGCCCGGTTGCTCGAACACATTGCCCACAGCATCATTGTAGAAGTTCGGGAACAATACCCGGATGTGGAAACGGTGGAGGTGAGCGTGTCCAAATTCAACCCGCCCATCGGGGGCGTCTGCCACCGCGCCAAAATCACCCTCAAAGAATAAAGGAGTTGTAAAGTTGAAGAGTCGTAAAGTTATATAGTTGGCTGACGCAGGCGTATTACGCCTGCGTCAGCCAACTATATAACTTTACGACTCTTCAACTTTACAACTCCTTTTACACCGCCTGCTGCAAACCGGCGAAGGAGATGGCCATGTGCGATGCATCGTAAACACACGTGCCATTGCGGATGAGCAGCACCTGTGGCGACTCGTGTGCGATCCCAAATTCGTCCTCTATCTGGCGGGAGATGGGCCGGTTGGCCAGCAAATCGAGATAGTAGGGCTTCACCCCCAGGATATCGTTCCAGTTGCGCTCCATACGGCTCAGGGCCATAGCACTGATCGAGCAGGTGGTACTGTGTTTGAAAATCAAAATGGGCTGTTGGGCCGATTCTTCTTTTATTTCGGCGAGCTGAGTGTCGCTCGTGAGTTTATTCCAGTTCATTTTTGATATACAGATTCTATTGGCCTAAGAGTAATCTCATTTCTTACAAGTTCGTTCCTTACTCTTCTGGCTTAGTAGAGAATACTGAACTGAAACGATGGTGGAGTGGATATCGTCATGTCGTTCGTGCAGCGGACCGGGGAAACAATTCAGTTTGGTTGCTTTACCTTTGCGGGTAGTGTAACCAACAAAAGACCCGCTTGTTTTCGTTCTTCTATACCACCGGGCTGCGGGCCTATCAATTGCTGGCGCGGGCTGCGGCACCGGTTAACGGCAAAGCCCGCCTGTGGACTGCCGGGCAGCATCGGGTGCTGAGCCGCCTGGCCCACGCCCTGCCCAACCGCACCGGACCAACCGCCCCGCCCCTGGCCTGGTTTCATGCGGCTTCGCTCGGCGAATTTGAACAGGGAAGACCCGTTATTGACTCGTTTCGGGCAACCTATCCTGACTATCTGATTTTGCTGACCTTCTTCTCCCCCTCGGGCTACGAGGTGCGCAAGGACTACGCCGGGGCCGATTTTGTCTTTTACCTGCCGCTCGACACCCCCCGAAACGCCCGGCAATTCATGGAGATTGTGCGGCCATCTATTGCCTTCTTCATCAAGTACGAGTTCTGGGTCAATTACCTCCGTGAGCTGCGGGCCAGCCAGGTGCCAACGGTACTGTTCTCAGCCCTGTTCCGGCCCGACCAGCTCTTCTTTAAACCGTACGGTGGCTTCTACCGGAAGCTACTGAGCGGCTTTAGTCATATTCTGGTGCAGAACTCCGAATCGGTCGGCTTACTGCAACGCATTGGTGTATCAAACGTAACCCTGTCGGGCGATACGCGCTTTGATCGGGTGGCGCAAACGGCCGCAGCCGCGCCCGATGTGCCGGCGGTGCGGGCGTTCAAAGCCGCTATGCCGCTACTGGTAGTGGGCAGCGCCTGGCCCGAAGATATGGCCGTGCTGATTCCTTTTCTGAATGCGTTCGACAAGCCGCTCAAAGTCATTATTGCTCCCCACGAAATTCACGACGATGAGCTAACCCGCTGGCAAGCCCGGCTCAACAAACCATCGGTGCGCTACAGCGAATTGGTGACGCATGCCTCACCAGAACGCCTTCCTGCCGATATCCTGTTCATCGACAACGTCGGGATGTTGTCGTCGCTGTATCAGTACGGTGAGTTTGCGTTTATTGGCGGGGCGTTTAAGCAGGGACTACACAATGTGCTGGAAGCGGCCGCGTTCGGGATGCCGGTATTCTTCGGCCCTGACTACGCTGAATTTCCCGAAGCGATGGATCTTGATTTCCGGAGGGGCGGGCTTTTCAGTAGGGAGCGTGGCCGATCTGACCCACGCCTTTACGCGGCAATACGCCGACCCAACCGCGGCCGGCCGCGCCAGCCGTGCCTACGTGCAGCGGAACGTTGGGGCCACGGCGCAGGTTATGCAAACGGTCCAGTCGCTGCTCCACTCCTGATATGTTCCTGACGATTCTATCCATTCTTGCCGGCCTTGTTTTGCTGATCGTCTTCGCAGCCGTTGGGATTGGGTACGCCATATCGGCTCCGCGCTACACCGGCCCCGTCAGCGATCACTTCGACGGTCAGCGTTTTTTTACGCCCGATGCTCCCTCACCCAAGGGATTTAAAGACGTTATTGGCTGGCAGCTGCACCACGAACGAACCCAGCCCTGGCCCCCTTACCACAACGACCCACCCCAGTTGGCTCCACCCGCCCGCGTCGACGGTGATTCAGTCCGGGTTACGTTTATTAACCACGCCACGGTGCTGCTTCAGTTCGACGGGCTGAACGTGCTGACTGACCCTATTTTTGAGCAGCGCGTGAGTCCGTTCCAGTTTGCCGGACCCAAACGAGACTGCCCGCCCGGCATCCGTTTTGTCGACCTGCCCCGTATCGACGTGCTGCTGCTGAGCCACAACCACTGGGATCATCTGGAAATTAAAACGGTTCAGAGAATCTGTACGCAGCACCAGCCGCAGGTATTTTGTACGCTGGGGGTCAAAGCGTTTCTGGAACAGCACGGTTGCCGCCACGTGACCGAAATGGACTGGCAGCAAACGGCCACGATCAACCCCACCACTACGCTGCACTGCGTACCGGCCCAGCACTTCAGCGGTCGCGGCCTCTTTGACCGGAATGCCACCCTCTGGGCCGGCTACGTTATCGATAACCAGAAAGCAGGCAGGCTGTATTTTGCGGGCGACTCGGGATACGGGCCTCATTTCCGGGCTATTGGCGAACAGTTTGGGCCGATGCGACTGGCGCTGATTCCGATTGGTGCCTATAAACCGCGGTGGTTCATGTCGCCAATCCATTGCAGTCCTGCCGAAGCCGTGCAGATTCACCAGGATGTGCAATCGCGGCAGAGCGTAGCCATTCACTTCGGCACATTTCCGCTGGCCGACGATGGCGAAACAGAACCAATTCAGGATCTACAACTGGCGCTGGATGCGCACCATATACCAGCCGGGCAGTTCAGGGCGTTAAAAAATGGCGAAAGTATAGGGGTTTGAGCAGACCTGTTCCAACCGCTTGCCACCAAAGAGGGTCAGTAAGCGTACCAGTTAGTGTTGATCCGATTTAGTTTAATTCATGCGGAATATCCATTATTTTCATTTGTTGCTGAGCGGGCTGCTGTTGAGCGGTCTGGTTGCCTGTAATTCCAAAGCACCCGACGCTGCCACGGCCGAGGCCGATGCCTTTGCTGCCAATAATGTCACGCTCGATACGTACGTCAGCAACAAGGGCCTGACCACGGTCAATCAGCCTTCGGGGTTGCGGTACGTAATTAATCAGTCGCCCGCCCCCACGGCTAAACAGGCGGCTCTGGGCGACGAAATTGAGTTTTCGTACGTCCAGTACGTAGTTAAAACTGACCCCGGTACGCTGGCCGTTCGCGACTCGCTCATTGATACCACGTATGCCACGCGGTCGGCATTTGTGCCGCTTTTCGATAAAGCCCTTATTCCCGGTTTGCAGGAAGGGTTGCTGCTGTTGCGTGAAGGTGCCAAAGCCACGTTGTTGATGCCTGCCCGGCTGGCCTTCGGGGCGCAGGGATCCGTAAACAGCACAATTCCGGCCAACACGCCAATCCGTATCGACGTAACGCTGAAACGCTCCCGCAGCGAAACCCAGCAGATCAACGACTACATCACCCAGAATAAGCTGACCGTTACCGACTCCACGACAACTGGGTTGCGGCTGGTCAAAGTGAAAAGCAGACCCGCCGGCGACAGCATCCGCAACGGGGCTACGCTCGATCTGCGCTTCAACGGGGGCAGCCTGCGGTCGGCCACGGCCATTGACAGCACAGCGGGCAACGTAACACGTCCGTACACGGTGGGTCAGACCGCCAGCAGCCCGATTCTGGCAACGGAGGGCTTTCGGCAGGGACTGGCCAGGCTGCGGGTGGGCGAGCGGGCCATACTGATTCTTCCGCCGTCACTGGGCTATACCAGCAACGGCTACATTCAGAACAGCTTGTTCCTGATTCCGCCCAACGCGCCCCTTCGAATTGACGTGGAGGTTGTTTCGGCGCGGTAATTTTTCTCTTTCAATCAATTTATGTGTTTCGTTATGCGTACCAACCAGATTCTTTTAGCGGGCCTTTTACTGACCGGCAGCCTGACCGCCTGTAAAAATGCCGATGTTGGCCCTACCGACCAGGACGTTTCTCAGGCCAACCAGAACGATATTTTGAGTTACGCCAGGACCAAGGGGCTAAATGGCAAATCGACCGCTACGGGCGTTTACGTTGCCGTTACCAAACCCACTACCCTGCCAGCGCCGGTGGCGGTTGCCGAAGGGCTGGAAGCGGAACTTACCTATACGATCTACGCGCTCGTGCCGGGATCCACGGCGGGAACCATTACCGAGCGGCTGGCTGACTCGACGTTTGCCACCAAACCCCGCTATATTCCTATTGTAGCCTCCTCGCCGGGCCTGACGGAAGGCCTCCTTACCCTGCGCGAGGGCGATCAGGCCGACATTCTGCTGCCTTCGTTTTATGGCTTCGGGCGGGAGGGATCGGTCAACGGTCTTGTACCACCCGACGCGCCCATCCGGCTCGATACACGCCTGCGCCGGGTTAGAACCGAAGATCAGCAGATCAGCGAGTATCTGACGGCCAACAAAATTACCCCTACCGAGACCACCGCTAGTGGTGCGCGCCTTGTCAAGACCACCGTTAACCCCACCGGTGCGCTGCCCAGTAGCGGGCAAACGCTGGCCGTACGGTACCGGGGACAACTACTGCGGAGTAAGTCGGCCTTTGACAGCACCGGAACCGGCACGGTGGCCTTTAAACTGGGCGACACGGTACCCGGCTTTAATGAGAGTCTGGCTACCCTGCGCGTGGGCGAAAAAGCCACCATCGTTTTTCCGTCAAAGGCCGGTTACGGCGCTGCGGGCCGGGGCACTATTCCACCTTACGCCCCCCTGCGGTTTGATATCGAACTGGTGTCGGCACAGTAGCCAATTCTGCGTAAAAAAGGGGGCCGTCCAGTGCGACGGCTCCCTTTTTTTTATGATTAATTCATTCTGAAATTCTTGGATAAATCAAATTATAGTTCGGCCATATACCTATGTAACTTGTTTTTGTTCTAAATTCGCCGGTAAACAACCAAGGATAATTTTATGAAAACACACTACAAATCAAACCAATGGCTGCTGTCTGCCGGTTTGTGGTTGCTGACTCTAACGGCCGTACTGGCGCAGGGGGTGCGGGGCCGCGTTACCGATGCTACCTCCAGGGCCGCCATTCCCGGTGCCACCATTGTGGTTGCCAATACGAATCTTGGGGCTACCACCGATGCCAATGGCGACTACAGCCTGTCATTGAGTCCGGGTCAGTATAGCCTGCGCATTAGCTTTGTGGGGTACGAGACACTGACCATTCCCGTGACGGTATCGACGGGAAACTCAACGGCCAATGCAGCCCTTAAAGAAGGGTCGGCCAGCCTGAACGAGGTCGTGGTAACGGGTTCGCGCGGGGCCGGGCGGGTAAGAACAGAAAGCCCCGTACCCGTCGATGTCATCAACGTATCAGAACTGACCACGCAGGCTCCGCAGAATAACCTGACGCAGATTCTGAACTTTGTGGCACCGTCATTCACCTCCAACACCACGACCGTAGCCGACGGTACTGACCACATCGACCCCGCGCAGCTGCGTAACCTGGGCCCCGATCAGGTGCTGGTACTCGTAAACGGCAAACGTCGTCATCCATCGTCGCTGGTCAACGTAAACGGCTCGCCGGGCCGGGGTTCGGTCGGTACCGACCTCAACGCCATTCCGGCTTTTGCCGTGGAGCGGATCGAGGTGTTGCGCGACGGGGCCTCGGCTCAGTACGGGTCCGACGCTATTGCAGGGGTTATCAACGTAAAGATGAAAGAAGCTACTGGCAAACTGGCCCTGTCGGTGTACGGTGGTGCCAACTTCTCGAAGGGATCGAATAACTTCAACGGCGGTTCGGACGGCAATAACCTCCAAATAGACGCTAACTACGGGTTCCGGATTGGCAAAGCGGGTTTCGTCAACCTGACGGGTTCGGTTCAAAACCGTGGCTATACCAGCCGCGCCATGCCGGCTACGGGCGGTATCTTCAACCGGTATAACGCCATTGAGTACAGCGTGCAGCAGGCCGGTGGTAATCTGGTGAACCTGCCTACCAGCATCGACGCCATCAAAGCGGGTGCGCTGGGCGTTGGATATTTCGATGCGCCTACCCAGGCCAGTATTGCCGGTGCTACCACCATTCCGGCCCTGCGCAGTATTTTGGGTGCCGACGTGACCGATAGTGAACTGGGCCGCCGGGGAATGCAGCGCAGCGATTTTAACATGCGCGTTGGGCAGTCATCGCTCCAGAGCGGTCAGTTCTTTCTGAACTCGGCCATCCCCATCACGCCGAATCACGAGTTCTACGCCTTTGGTGGCTACGGCAACCGGCAGGGCAACGCGGCCGGTTTCTACCGCCGACCCAACCAGAGCCGGACGTACACGCCTATTTTCATCAATGGTTTTCTGCCCGAAATTCATTCGGAGATCGTCGATGTATCGGCGGCCGCCGGTATTCGGGGCAAACTGGGTTCGTTCCGCTACGATCTGAGCAACACCTTTGGCTCCAACAGCTTCAACTACAGCATTGAGAACACGGTGAACGCAACCCTGCGGGAAAAATCGCCGACCACGTTCAACGCGGGCGGGCTGAACTTCAAACAGAACACGGTAAACCTCGACCTGAGCAAAAAATATGATGTGCTGGCCGGTCTGAACCTGGCGTTTGGTGCCGAAGCACGGTTTGAGAGTTACCGCATTAAGGCAGGCGATCAAAACTCGTGGGCGGGCTATGATGTGAGCGGTAATGTTATTACCACCTCAACGCAGGCTGCGCCGACCGACTTTTTCGGAGCAGCCCGGCCCGGTGGGGCCCAGGTATTTCCCGGTTTTCGCCCCGCTAACGAGCGCGATACGCAGGATGCCAACCGCAGCAGTGCAGCCGTATACGTCGATACGGAAGTGGACCTGACCGATCGGTTTCTGGTGGAGGGTGCTGTTCGGTTCGAGAACTATTCTGACTTTGGCAGCACCACTAATTTCAAACTGGCCACACGCTACAAACTGACGCCGACTATCAACATTCGGGGAGCCGCTTCAACTGGTTTCCGGGCCCCGTCGCTGGCGCAGATCTACTACAACGCTACATCTACGCAGTTTGTGGGGGGTGTTCCGTTTGAAGTCGGTACGTTCAGCAATGCGTCGCAACCTGCTAAACTGTTGGGTATTCCGCAGCTGAAGCAGGAGAATTCGCGCAGCCTGAGTGCCGGTTTCACGGCTACGGTTCCTAAAGCCGGGCTGACCTTTACCGCCGATGGCTACCTGATCGAGATCAAAGACCGGGTAACCCTGACCGATCAGTTCTCGAGACCCGGCGGCACGCCAACCGGCTCAGCTCTGACCCTGCAGCAGCTCTTCGATCAGGCCAACGCTACGGCAGCTACGTTCTTTGCCAACGCTATTGACACCCGTACGATGGGTGTTGACATTGTTGTATCGCACCGGGCGCGGCTGGGGAACGGCATGTCGCTCAGAAACGATCTGGCCGGTACCGTAGCGCAAACCAAACAGGTGGGTAACATCAAAGGATCGCAGATTCTGATCGACAATGGGCAGATAAACCGGTACTTCTCGGAGTCTTCGCGGGTGTATTTACAGGAGTCGATTCCGCGCACCAAGTTCACCCTCGGTCATACCCTGACGGCCAATAAGTTCGATTTCTTCCTGCGCAACGTCTACTTCGGCAGCGTAACGGACCCCAACACGGTTGACGTGAACGGCGACGGATTTGTGAGTGGTATTGTGGTAAACGGGCAGGCCGTTGAGAACGAACACCCGGTCTGGGGTGCGCGGGTTATCACGGATCTGTCGGTGGGTTATTCGGTGAATAAGTTTGCCAAAATCGTAGTAGGTGCTAACAACATCTTCGACATATACCCTGACCTGAACCCCGGTCCGGTATCGGCCCGTCGGCCTAATGGTGTGGATGCCAGCGGTAACGTAACGTATGCCACTGCGCCTGCCACCATCGACCTGTCGAACCAGAACCAGTTTGTGTACTCGCGCAACACGTCGCAGTTTGGCATGAACGGCCGGTTCCTCTTTGCCCGGCTGAACTTCACTTTCTAAGTCTTCAAGGGTTATTACGCAGAGATGCGCAGAGGCAAAAGAGATTCGCAGAGTGATTTATCTTCGCGAATCTCTTTTGCTCTCTGCGCATCTCTGCGTAATAACCCTTTAAAAACTCACCTCGGTCCCATCCGGATGGCTCCGTCGAGCCGGATTACCTCGCCGTTGAGCATGGGGTTTTCCAGAATGCTCTTTACCAGCAACCCGTACTCAACCGACCGGCCCAGCCTTGCCGGAAACGGCACCTGCTGCCCCAGCGAAATCCGGGCTTCTTCGGGTAGCCCCAGCAGCAACGGCGTCTCGAACAGGCCGGGCGCAATGGTCATTACCCGAATGCCGGAGCGCGACAGATCGCGCGCAATGGGCAGAGTCATGCCCACAATACCCCCCTTGGACGCTGAGTAGGCGGCCTGACCAATCTGCCCGTCGTAGGCCGCCACGGAAGCCGTATTGATAATGACACCCCGCTCGCCGGCAAACGGCTCATCGGCCGGTGAGTTTTGCTCCATGGCCAGGGCCGACAGCCGCAGGACATTGAACGTACCAATCAGGTTAATCGTGACCACCTTCTGAAAAGCGGCCAGCGAGTGCGCTCCATAAACGCCATCAACCTTGCCGAGGGTTTTGCGGGCTTCGGCAATCCCGGCGCAGTTGACATTAATATGCAACCCGCCATAGGTGTCGACGGCCAGGTTCACGGCCGCCTGCGCGTCGGCTTCGTTCGTTACATCGGTGCGTTGAAATCGAACGGAATTACCCAGTTCTTCAGCCAGGGCGTTCCCGCGCTCTTCGTTCAGATCGGCAATGACGACGTTCGCGCCCTGTTGGGCCAGCATGCGGACGGTGGCTTCTCCCAGCCCCGACGCGCCCCCCGTGACGAGGGCCGTTGCGTTTTGTAGATTCATAGGTTTAGTAGGCTGACTGGCACGGCCAGTATGGTAAAAAGTTATTCTACCGGTACGAACAGCACCGCGTCGGCTACGACGGGCTGGGAGGCACTGGCCGACGTGATTTCGACCCAGGGTGTTTTTCCGGCGAAGGCATAGTCACCCACACGAATCCAGTCGTTGCTTTTGAGTTGCTGGTCAATGATCTGCGTCATTACGGTGCTGCCGGTATTTACCCGTACAGACACGCGGGGGGCTTTGTCGGTGCTGCGTTTTTCGTCGCCGTGGCTATCGGGGTTGCCGCCCCCACCCTGCCGGGCCGGATTGTAGACGTACACGGCGTAGCGGCCCGGCTGAAGTGACGCGGGCCGAAACTGCACCGACCCCGATTTACCCACCGCGCTTGCCAGCGACGACGCGCCGTATTTCCCGCTTTTGGTTTCGCGCTGCCAGCTCCCCTGCTGCGTCACCTGCGCAGCATCGTCATTGTCAATAAGCACTTCAGGTCGCGATCCATTCATCAGTGGATTGCGGGCCAGCGTAGTCTGTAATTTTTTTACGTCGATGTCCTGAACGGCCTTTTGCTCATCAATCGCCTGACAGGCCGCCACCGCTGCCGACTGCGCCAGCACCATAAATACCGGCTCCATACGTATCGAGCCGAAGGCGATGTGCGTGGACGACAAACAGACCGGCACCAGCAGATTCTGTACGCTGCCCCGCTTCGGCACCAAGGCCCGGTAGCTGATTGGATAGGGCGGAAAGCCCCCTACCTGCACGTCGCCCTCGTTACGCACCTGCGCCGTACCGTCTGGTCCCGTCACCACCAGCCGCTGGCAGTTGTGCGAGTCCATGGTGTACGCTGCGGTGCCAATGCCGTCGGTCACGGTGGTTTTGCCTTCGCAGTTGGCCTGGGTCATGACGTACTCACCCACCATGCGCCGGGCTTCGCGGACATAGAGCTGGGGCGAGAAGTTACCGGTATCGGTGTATTCGTCTTTGGGATACCCCCAGTTCAGCATTTCATCGCGGAGGTGCTTGGGCATGCGCGGGTCGTGGCCGATGAAATAGAAAAAGCCTTTGGTATAAAGCTCATGGTCGTGAATGATGGCGTCGCGCTGGGCGTAGGTGCCGGTGGGGTAATCAAAATTGGCCCCGATCATGTCTGTTGAGAGCCCCCCGCAGTTGTTAATGTCTGTTTTGCGGTTGGGCATCATGACAAAGTGCATCAGATTCCAGGTCAGTTCGCGGGGTGTCTTTTTGGCAATCTGCCGCAGCAGCAGTTCGTATTTCGTGGAATCATACCCCTCGGGGCGGGTAATGGGCAAACGGTTGGCGGGATTGTCGGTAAGGCACATCCGGTAGTTGTAGGCCTGCACGGTTTTGTCGCCGGTGCCGTTGGGCATGAGTTTGGCGGTACTGACGCCGTAAATCAATCCGCTTTCAGGCTTCCCGGGAATGACGTAGGGGTCAACGCCATCGGGAAACTGGTGCTTGTCGAGGTGCTGCACGCCGTTCCAGGTTTCGCCGTACTGACTATTGGCTTCGCGCCCGACGGTAAAGGCCACGCCCGCCCGGTCCATCAGATCGCCCTCGTAGGTGCAGTCGATAAACTGTTTGGCCGCTATGGTTTCCGGCCGCCCGGTCGTCGCGGTTGGTTCGAGTGTGATCGATGCAATACGGTTGTTTTTTACCACGGCCGACGTAATCCGGTGGTTCAGCATAACCGGGACGTTGGCCTCCTTGATATACTGGTTAAACAGATTTTCGGCCACGCCCGGCTCAAACGTCCACTGCTCGAACTTACCGTAATGCTGTCCGATACGCCGGTAAAAATCCCGTGACAGCCCCGTAATGGCCGACTTGTTACCGATATCCGTAGCCCCCAGCCCACCCGATGTCATACCGCCAAGGTGCCGCCCCGGCTCAATCAGACACGACTGATTTACCGGCCCGTTTGGCCGTAACAGCCGCCATAACACCCGCCGATGTGCCCCCGTAGACGCATACATCGTACTGCTGTTGGGCAAGTAAGGAAACAGGGAGGAGAAGCAGGAGGAGAATTTTCATTTGATTTCAGCCGGTATACCGGCGCGGCAGAAGGAAATATCTTAAAGGATGGTCAGCAGCTCCCGCCAGTGGCGAATGTTATACGTTGGCGCATCATCGCTGGGCAGGCCGGCGGGGTTGTAGAAAACCGTATCCATACCCACGCTTTTCGCGCCCATGATGTCGGCCAGGTAATTATCACCAATCATCAGGCTCTCTGATACGCTGGCCCCGGCGGCCTGCATGGCGTATTCAAACACCAGTGGATCCGGCTTTTTGGCGTTGGCGTTTTCGCTCGTCACCACGAGTGAAAAGTAATGCGCAATTTCAGCACTGTCCATCTTGATGGCCTGTATTTCGGCGAACCCGTTGGTAATGATGTGCATGGTATACCGGTCTTTCAAATGATCCAGCATCTCTTTCGCCGAGGGCAGCAGATGCGGCTTTCGGGGCAGCAGGCGCAGGTATTCGGCGTTCAGATCGTGCTTTACCGTGGTTTCGTCGATACCCAGCGCGCGGTACACCATCGGGAATCGGTGCTGCCGGATATAGCCATGTTCAATTAAGTTCTGGTCATAATCCGCCCAGAGCTTTTTGTTGATGGCAATAAAGTGGGTACTGAACTCCGCTGCCGACGCAATCCCCACATCGGCCAGCTGGAATGTCTCATACATCTCCGCAATGGACTCCGCCGAGTTGCGATCAAAATCCCAGAGCGTATGGTCAAGGTCAAAAAAGAGATGTTTGTACTTCATGAAGTCGTAGAGTTGTAAAGTTTTACAGTTGTACAGTTGCCTTTCGCATGTGAGACTTTTGCGTCAGCATCCACTGCGGCAGCCGATACGTCGGACCGCAACTGTACAACTTTATGACTATGCAACTTTAGAACTCAAGTGTGAGCCGCTCAACGGGCTGGTTGTTGGCCAGGTGTTTTTCTACGATTTCCGCTACGTCGGCCACCTGTACATTGCCATAATACGTGCCTTCGGGGTAGACCACTACGGTGGGGCCAAACGCGCAGGCGTCCAGGCAACCGGCCCGCTGCGCCCGGATTTCTTTTTGCAGCCCACGGGCGGTCAGTTCCTGCTTGAAAGCATCGATAAGGGCCAGACCGTGTTCGGTACCGCAGCTTTTTTTAGGGGCATCTTTCTGGTTTGTGCAGACGAAGACGTGTTTCTTGAATTTCATAAATCGTTTCTGTTCAGATTATTTATAGCCACAAAGGTCCGAAACGTTGGTGACTTGTTCTTACTTGAAAACCTGTTTGCTTACTTTTCCGGTTGCACCCACGGCGTAGCAGGTACCTTTGGCACAGCCTGCCGAGTGGAACCCTTCCAAGTCGAGTTGCTGCCAGGTTTGCCCCTGATCGGCAGACAGGCTCGTGCCGGACGGCCCCACCACCAGCAGCCGGTCGCCGGGCAGCAGGGCTACAGCTTCTTTCAGGCCGGGTGGGTTAGTCTCGGTCAGTACCTGCCAGGTTCGGCCTCCGTCGCGGGTGATGGCCGCATTGGGGCCGGGCTGCTTTTCTTCTTTGTAGTTTCCACCCACAACAACGCCTACTTTCGCGCTGAAAAACTGCATGCCGAATAGGCCGGTGGCTTCGCCCGCAGGCAGCGGCACGGGGCTGACGAACCATGTTTTGCCCCGATCAGCGGAGCGAAATACGCGGCCTGTACCACCAATGGCCCCACCCGACGCAATCCAGGCGTTGCGCTTACCCTGCACCACCAGACTCGTGCCACTGGCCGCAAACGCGGCTTCGCCGGGTTGCATGGCCGGCAGGTTACCAGGCGGCACGGGTTGCCAGGTTTTTCCACCATTGTCAGTCGTCAGCACCACCCATTTACCGTCTACCGGGTCGCTGAATACAATACCGTGCTGGGCATCCCAGAAATCCATACCGTCGAAGAACACGCCGGTTTGGGCAGTCTGGTAAACGAGCTGCCAGGTCTGGCCCCCATTCTGAGTTTTATAGATGCGGGCCTGCCCTTTTTCGGCGGGTCCGGCACTCATCAGCAGGGCGGTCTGCGCGTCAAGAGCCTGCACGTCTCTAAAATCGCAGTCGGTGGCCTCAGCCACGGTACCCGTCTGCCAGGTTCGTCCGCCGTCGGTCGTGCGCAAAAAGGTGCCTTTGGTGCCGCCAATCCAGACCACGTCCGGGCTGGCCACGCTCACCGCCCGGAAACTGGCCTTCGTATTAACTGCCTGCGGTTGCCACTGGGCAAACGTGGGCAGGGCCATTAGCAGACTAAGGAAAGTCAGGCAGGATGATTTCATATAAAAAGGGTCTGGTTGATGAACCAGACCCGACAAAGATAAGCGATATCCAACCGACTGAATTAGGGCAGTCGGCCAGCCGGAGCCGTTTGCTGAACAACGGACCTGAGCCGGTCAATTTCCTGAGCCTGGCTGTCGGCCTTGAAATAGTAGTAGAGCCCGGCAATCAGAAAAATTTTGGAGAGAATGAACACAGCAATAAACGCGGCCCGCCAGTTTTTATGAACCCGCATGTATGAGTCACTGACCTCTACGTCGACGTAACCCGACTGGGTCTGTTCAGAAGCCGGAGGAGCGTAATGCGGCTGTGGTTTGTGTTTCTGAATTTCAGTCCCACTAATTCGCTGCCAGATGGCTGACGACACATTGGGTGGGGGCGGCACGGCATTTGCCTGCAAAAAGTTTTCCAGGCCCGCTTCAACCTCCCGACTATCCGCCAGGATGTCGGGGTCTTCACCCAGCCACTCATCGAGTTCTTCGCGCTCGGAGGCTGAGGCCAATTCAGAACGAAAAGGCTTGAGCAGCAATCGAGTTAAATATCGGTTAGCAGACACGGTTTCAGTTAGATAAAGCACAGAGGTAATCAGTTAGGCCAGGACTGGCTGGCAATACAAATTACCCTATATACGTAATCGAATCAAAATTAGATTGTTTTTAGCAAACATTGCCGATACACACCGGGTTATCTCGCACTTGATATTTAGCAGGCTTAATAGGAACGATAGACTCGTTGAATATTGCTGGTAAGTACCTGATAGATTTCGGAAAGCTGGGGTTGATCGGCCAGCAAACTCAGGTGACTTTCTATCGTACTAAGGTCGCTCCGGCGGGCGGGGCCGGTCTGCACGTTGGCGGGGGTGCTGGCCGCCAGTGCCTTACGAATGGTTTCGGTAATGAGCGGGTGCAGCGTCTCGAACGATAGACCGAGGTCATGGGTTAGGTCATGGCTAATGCTGAGCAGGTGGTTGGTAAAGTTGGCCGCAAAAACCGCCGACAGATGCAACCGCTGGCGTTCGGGCGAAGGCAGTACATAAACCGTGTCACTTAGTTGCTGAGCCAGGTCAACCAGCCGTTCTTCAGTGGCCGCATCGGCGGCTTCTACGCAAACAGGAATCCGCTCAAACGACATAAACGGCTGATCTTTAGTGAACGTCTGGAGCGCGTAAAAAACGCCGGTCTGAACGGGAACATCGCTGTACACCCGCATGCCGTTTTCAAGCGACGACAGGGGCAAACTGCCCGATGTGTGCACGAGGAGAGCCTTCTCCGGTAACACCAGCCGCTGGCAAACGACGTTGACGGCATCGTCAGGTACGGCCAGAATAAACAACCGCGAGACGCTGTCGGCCAGGTTCAGGTCAGAATGTGTATGGGCGTCATAAAGGTTGGCAACCAGCTGGCGGGCGTGGGCAAGCTGACGGCTATACACCTCGTTGATGTGATGGCCGGCGTTTTCGAGGGCCGGGGCCAGGTGCCAGGCCAGATTGCCCGCTCCGATAAAGGATATTTCCATGCGTCAAGTATAAGACATTCTATCGAAATCCGGGGCTTACCTTTGGGGCTATGACTTCCCCTTCTATTCTTGTCATTATTCCCGCCTTCAACGAAGAAAACTCGGTGGGCAGTGTAGTGCGCGACATACCCGCTGGCCTGACCAACGAGATTGTGGTGGTCAACAATAACTCCAACGACCAGACCGCCGTTGAAGCCGCCCGCGCCGGGGCCACCGTCCTGAACGAGCCTGTTCAGGGCTACGGACGCGCCTGTCTGCGGGGGATTGCCTACGCCAGAAACCGCCAGCAAAGACCCGATATTATTGTTTTTATCGACGCCGACTATTCGGATTACCCCGGCGAGATGACGCAGGTTGTGGGGCCCATTCTGACGGGCGATGCTGATCTGGTGATTGGTTCGCGGGCGCTGGGGCAGCGGGAGAGCGGTTCGATGACGTTTCCGCAGGTGTTTGGCAACGGGCTGGCCACCACCCTGATGCGCTGGATGTATGGCGTTCGATATACCGACCTGGGTCCGTTCCGGGCCATTCGATTCGATAGTTTGTTAGCACTGGATATGCAGGACACAACCTACGGCTGGACGGTTGAAATGCAACTCAAAGCCGCTAAAAAAGGGTTACGAATAACAGAAGTGCCGGTCAGCTACCGGAAGCGCATCGGCTTCTCTAAAATATCGGGAACGGTAAAGGGTGCCGTTGGGGCAGGCTATAAGATTATTACAACGATTTTTAAGTACTGGTAGTTGTTGTTGTCATTGATTGCCATTCGCAGTCGTTTCTCAGCGAAAGCAATGCGTGACGATTGATGACCACGAGTGGCCGTGTAAGGGATGACGATCAACGACTATAAATAGAATGGAAGCGTCTGTACTCATTATTTACGGGCTGGCTTTATTGCTCCTGTTTCTTTACAACTGTGGGCAACTCAGCCTGATTATCATTTACCTGCGCTCGAAACAGAAACGCCGGGATATGATTATGCGGGCCGACGTGAGCCGCCCCGAAACCCTGCCCCGCGTTACGGTGCAGCTACCGGTTTATAACGAGCTCTACGTGGTAGAACGGCTCATTGACGCCGTGGCTAAACTCAACTACCCCACCAACAAGTTAGACATTCAACTCCTGGATGACTCGACCGACGAGAGTGTTGATCTTATTGCCGCCAAAGTGGCGCAGTACCAGCAGTTGGGTCTCGACATTACCCATGTGCGCCGACCCGTACGAACGGGCTTTAAAGCCGGGGCGCTGGCCTTTGGGCTGACCATTGCCAAGGGGGAGTTCATCGCTATTTTTGATGCTGACTTCCTGCCCGATCCCGACTTTCTGATCAACACCATACCGCACTTTGCCGACCCCGACGTGGCTATTGTCCAGAGCCGCTGGGAACACCTGAACGAAGATTTTTCGCTCATGACCCAGTTGCAGGCATTCGGACTGAATGCGCACTTTACCATTGAGCAGAGCGGGCGGTACGCGGCTGGATTTCTGGCCAACTTCAACGGCACGGGGGGCGTCTGGCGTAAGGTGGCCATTGCCGATGCGGGTGGCTGGCAGAGCGACACCCTCACCGAAGACCTCGATCTGAGCTACCGCGCTCAGCTGCGGGGCTGGAAATTTGTGTACCGCGAAGACGTCGGTTCGCCCGCCGAGCTGCCCGTGGCCATGAATGCCATCAAGTCGCAGCAGTACCGCTGGATGAAGGGAGCCGCCGAGTGCGCCCGCAAGCTGATCTGGCGCGTGCTGAAATCGCCCAATGTATCGCTGGGAGCGAAAATACAGGCGTTTTACCATTTGTTCAGCAGTGCCACATTCATTCTGGTGCTGATACTGGGCGTGATGAGCGTTCCGCTGATTTACGTTCGCAGCCGCCACCCGGAGTGGGAATGGGCTTTTTTCATTATCAATCTGTTTCAGGTCAACCTGCTTATTCTGCTGTCATTCTACGGGATTCCGCTCCTGCTGTTAAAGCGGAACAGTCTGGCAAAACTGGGGTGGTATTTTCCGATGTATTCAAGTTTGATGCTGGGCCTTTCGCTGCACAATGCCATTGCCGTTATTGAAGGCTATATGGGCCGCAAAACACCCTTTGTGCGTACGCCCAAGTTCAACGTCAAAGCCGCTACCGATAGTTGGGTGGCCAACAAATACATGAGCAGCAAGGTGAGCTGGGTCACCCTGGCCGAAGGCGGACTAATGCTGTATTTCCTGGGCGGGCTGGGACTGGCGTTCTACGTCCACGATTTCCGCATGTTCTTTCTGCACATCATGCTTATGGTAGGCTTTGGGATGGTATTCATCTATTCGCTCGTTCATGCCGGTCGTCGGGCTTCGTCAGCGGGCGCATGAGAAAACCCGCTCTGCCGCCTTCCTTTGGTCATTGGTTGTCGGTTCTGACAATGACCTTGCTGTATCTGTTGCTGATTCGGGTGGCTGACCGATCAGCGTTGGGCTCAGTTGTCATACCGTTGCTCGGGCTGTTCATGGGGTACGGTGGGTATGTTACGGGATTCAGAAACGCTACCCGGCCCTACCAACCCATCTGGTTGCTGGTTGGCGCGGCTGTCTTTTTTCGATGCCTGTTTCTGTTTACCATTCCCCGTCTTTCTGACGATGTGTACCGCTTTGTGTGGGATGGGCGATTGTTGGCCAATGGCTTCAATCCGTATCTGTATTTGCCGAGCGCACTGGTAAACACAGCGACAGCAACGACGGCCGGACTGGATCTGCCGCTGTTTCAGAAACTCAACTCACCCAATTACTACACGGTTTACCCGCCCGTTAATCAGGCCTTATTTGGTCTGGCCGCGTGGCTGAGTGGCGGCAGCTTTCCCTGGCACGTATTCTGGCTGCGCGTGCCCATCGTACTGAGCGAAATCGGTACAATCTGGCTGATGATGAAGCTACTGCGCCGGTTGAGCCGCAATCCAAATCTGGCCCTGCTGTATGGTCTGAATCCCCTCGTAATCATTGAACTAACCGGCAATCTGCACTACGAAGCCGTCATGATCTTTTTCGTGCTGCTGGCCGTTTGGCTGGTTGACCACTACGGCAAATCAACGCGGGTGCTGGTGCTGTCGGCGGGAGCACTGGCCCTGGGTATTGCCACTAAACTCCTGCCGCTGCTGCTCCTGCCGCTGGCGGTATGGTATCTGGGCTGGCGCCGGGGTATGGCCTTTGCCGCGCTGACAGGTGGGGTTACGGCGCTGCTGTTCGCGCCGTTTGCCAGTTTAGAACTGGCCCGAAATGTTCTTTCGAGTGTCGAACTGTACTTTCAAAAATTCGAGTTCAACGCGAGTGTGTATTATCTGCTGCGGCAAATTGGGTACTGGATTAAGGGCTACAATACCATTGCCCACGTTGGTCTTGGGCTGTCTCTGATCACTACCCTGGGCATTGTGTGGATTGCCCTCCGCTGGAAAAATCCGTCGATGGCGGTAAAGCTGCTGGCTACCCTGACGCTGTATTTTGCGCTGGCCACTACGGTACATCCGTGGTATATCTGCTCTATTGTGGCGGCTGCGGTGTTCACCCGGTTTCGGTACCCACTGGTCTGGTCGGCCTTGATTCCGGTATCGTACTTCACCTATCATACGTTACCGTACCACGAAAATCTGTGGCTCACGGCCCTGGAATACGGTGTCGTTTTTGCCGTTCTGCTAGCAGAAATCCGGGCTGGCAACCGGTTGCCATACCCGGCCCGGCTGGATTGATGCGCTTACTCATACGCCGGAAAATCCTCCATGAACGCAACACGGCTGGTTTCGTGATCGACGCGGCAGCAGTAGTGAACCAGGCCGTTGGAAATGACCAGATATGGGGCGCGATGGACGTAATTGTAGCGGGCCACCTGATCAAACACCGCCTGCGACAGCGGTACGTGTGGTGCCTTGCACTCGACCACCAGAAACGGCTGACCCTGCCGGTCGAACACGACAATATCGGTACGCTTCTGAGTCTGGTTAAGGGTCAACCCGCCTTCGCTACGGATCAGGGCTTTGGGGTAGGCGTAATGGGTCAGGAGCAGATTGACCACGTGCTGCCGCACCCATTCTTCGGGCGAGAGCCGAACGTACTTCCGGCGTAATAAATCAAAAATATAAGCTTTGCCTTCGATCTGCTTAGTTTTGCAGTCAAACGCGGGCAGGTTCAAGTCCAGCATTTGCGAAGATAACGAATCTAATGGGAGCATGAGGCTGGTCGGTACTCCATCTGCCCACGCGCTTACCAGAACGCCAACCGTCAACCATTCACGCATTGATTATGAAAACCAAAGAAGAGATCGTCAACAACTGGCTGCCGCGCTATACGGGTACTCCCATCGAGCAATTTGGCGAATACGTGCTACTTACTAACTTTATCAATTACGTCGATATGTTTGCCGAGAAATTCGGGGTCGAGGTATTTGGGGTAGGGCGGGCTATGCAGACGGCAACGGCTAACAACATCACCATCATCAATTTTGGTATGGGAAGTGCCATGGCGGCTACAGTTATGGATCTATTGTCGGCCATTGACCCCAAAGCCGTGCTGTTTCTGGGTAAATGCGGGGGACTGAAAAAGACGCAGGTCGGTGATCTGGTGCTGCCCATTGCCGCCATCCGGGGCGAGGGTACCAGCAACGATTACATGTCGCCCGAAATTCCGGCCCTGCCCTCATTCCGACTCCAGCGGGCGGTGTCCTCAATGATCAAGAAGCACGAACTCGACTACTGGACCGGCACCGTCTATACCACGAACCGGCGCATCTGGGAGCACGACGAAAAGTTCAAAAACTACCTGGTGGAAACCCGGGCCATGGCCGTTGATATGGAAACAGCCACCCTATTTATTGTTGGGTTTGCCAATTCCATTCCGCACGGTGCCCTGTTGCTCGTATCCGACAATCCGCTGGTACCGGAGGGCGTGAAGACCGAAGAAAGCGACAAGCGCGTAACGGGTCAGTTCGTGAACAAACACCTCGACATTGGTATCGACTCTCTGCTGGAACTCGAAAGCTCCGGCGATTCGGTCAAGCACCTGCGGTTTGAGTAGCAGGCTGACCGGTGTGACCCAGCCGCAATGGCCCGGGGGTTAGTTGCAGTAATCGCTGATGACTTTGTAGCTGGGGGTATAGCCTAACTCACCGGCTTTGGAGAGGTCCAGACAGCCGGCGTTTTCATCGCCGAGGCTGTGCTTGATGATACCCCGCACATAGAAGACTTCGGCGTAGCCGGGCGTCAGCTTCACCGCACTGTTGCAGTCGATGATGGCTGCCCGCTGATCGCCCTGCATCGACTTAATCATGCCGCGCGTAAAATAGGCTTCTGAATAGGCAGGGCTTAATTCAATGGCTTTACTGAGATCGGCAAGGGCCGCTTTAGCGTCGCCCTGCTTGCTGCGGCTGACAGCCCGGCTGAAGTACGCTTCGGCCCGGTCGTCGCCGAGTTTATTGAGTTTGTTGCGCTCCTGCACCACGTTACGCAGGTTGTCGAGAATGGGGCGGGTAACGCGGCCGCTATACGTAATTTTAGCGTTGGGGTCGCTGTTGTTCATCTCAATGGCCTCATTAAAATCCTGCACAGCCCCCTTCTGATCGCCGAGTTTGCTGCGGCAAAACCCCCGCCCGTAATACGCCCGTACATTGTCATTTTTGAGCGTTATGGCTTTGTTATAGTCGGGCAATGCGCCTTTATAATCCTCCAGTTTCCCTTTAGCGAAGGCCCGATAAAAGTAAGAATCGGCGTCTTCAGGACTCAGTTCAATGGCTTTGTTGAGATCAGCTATAGCTCCGGCGTAGTCGTTAAGTTCAACCTTCGAGTAGCCCCGCGCAGCATACGCCTGTGGCCGTTTAGGGCTGGCATCGATCACCTTGGCAAAGTCAGCTAAGCTACCGGAAAAATCGTCGAGTTTCTGCTTGGTAATGCCCCGGTTGTAATACGCCGGAATGTTGGCCGGGTCGAGTTCAATGACCTTGTCAAAATCGAGCAGGGCAGTCCGGTTCTGATCAATCTGCCCCCGGCTGGTACCCCGGTTGTAATACGCCTGCGGCTCGTCGGGGTTCAGTTCAATAGAGCGGCTGTAATCCAGTAGTGCGCCCCGGTGATCGTCCTGCTTGCTTTTGCTAATACCCCGGCTCATGTACGCCAGGGCGTCTTTCGAGTTAAGTTCAATGGCATGGTCGTAGTCAAGAATGGCCCCCCGGTGATCTTTCAGACTGGCTTTTGCTACGCCCCGGTTATAGTAGCTGACGGCATTGTCGGGATTCATCGTAATAGACATCGAGAATGCCTGAAGCGCGCCCGTGTAGTCGCCTGCTTTGCTTTTTGTAAGTCCGGTGTTGAAAAGGTCAGCGGCCGACTGCTGGGCTACGGTACTGCCAGCCACCAGGCAACAGCCTATCAAAATGGTAAGAGACAACAGGTTACGGCACATACTTTTAAGGAAGGTTACGATGAAAAGGAAAAAATCAGACCCTAAAAATAGGTCTTCATTTTGGGGAAGCCAAGCCTGTCTTTCGTTAATTTTTCCTGAAGTTGTGTGTACTCTATGTAGACGAAATCTGGTCCATATTGTCCGTCTGTTCCACGCACCCCCTCATCCAGAATTCATAAACAATGACATATTGTCCCTTTATGACTGGCCAGCCTGGCCAGACAATGTCATATTGGCTTGTTTTTCGCCCTGGTACGCCGTTTGACTAAGGCTTAGTGTATCCAGTAACTAACAGTTCACAAAAACCAGCAATCAACCATGGCTACGTTAGTCCCTTATAACCACCCCGCTTTTTTCAGTCCGCTCCACACGCGTCCGGTTGTCAATCGCTTTTACAATACCCGTCCCAACGTTCCGGCTGCCAACGTGCAGGAAACCGAAACCGGCTTCACACTGGCGCTGGCCACACCCGGTCTGAAAAAGGAGGATCTCAACATTAGGCTTGAGCATGCTATGCTGACGATCAGCTATCAGCCCGAGGCCCAGGAAGCCAACAAAACCTTTAGCCACCACGAATTCGGCATACACGCATTCGAGCGGAGTTTCCAGCTTCCAAAAACCGTTGATGCCAACGCCATTACGGCGACCTACGCCGACGGCATCCTGACGGTGCAACTGCCGAAGAGAGAGGTGAAAAACGAAGTGAAAGAGATTACCATCTCGTAATTTTTTTCACAGCAAAGGCGCAAAAAGAAAGTGCAAAGGTCGCAGGGGGATTTCCTCTTTGCGACCTTTGCACTTTCTTTTTGCGTCACGGTGACGCCCTACTTCGCAGTCCAACATTGAAAACACAATCCGTTGACTCTCTCGCATCACTGCGTATCCCTGACTTCCGGTATTTTGTCTCGAACAGCTTCCTGATCACGGCCACGCTGCTGATTCAGGAAGTAACCCTGGGTTACGAACTCTATAAAATGACCCACGAGCCGCTGGCCCTCGGTCTGGTAGGTCTGGCCGAAGCTCTTCCCTTTATCGCCCTTTCACTCTTTGGCGGCCACCTTGCCGACCGGCGCGACAAAAAACGGATTCTACAGTGGAGTCTGGGTGTCATTACACTGGGGTCGGTTATCATGTATTTCGTATTCCAGCCCTCCGTGGTGAGCCACCTCTCACAAACCGCCCAGCTGGCCACGATTTACGGGGTGCTGATGCTCATTGGCACGGCCAAAGGATTTTATTCGCCCGCCAGTTCGTCGCTGAAGCCGTTTCTGGTGCCGCGGGAACTGTATTCCAACTCGGCCACCTGGAGCAGCTCATTCTGGCAGGCGGGGGCCATTGCCGGGCCGGGTATAGCGGGGTTCCTGTACAGCGGCCTGGGGTTTGACAATACGCTGCTGGTCGTTATCGGGCTGCTGGTCGTGTGCTTCGTGCTGATTTCGCTGGTGAGCCGCAAGCCGGTGCCGGTCAATGACTCGCCCAAGCTGGGCCTGCGAAAAAGTCTCGCCGAGGGCTTTGATTTTGTCTTTAAAACGCCGATCGTTCTCTACGCTATCTCGCTCGATCTGTTCTCGGTACTCTTCGGGGGAGTAATAGCCATCCTACCCGTCTTTGCCGAAGACATTCTGCGGGTGGGGGCCGAAGGCCTGGGCTTTTTGCGGGCCGCACCCAGCATAGGGGCCGTGCTGACGATGGCATACATGACCCGCAACCCACCCACCCATAACGCCTGGCGCAACATGCTGCTGGCGGTAGCGGGCTTTGGCGTGGCTACCATCATATTTGCGGTATCGACCAACTTCTATCTCTCGCTGTTCATGCTGGCCCTGACCGGCGCGTTTGACAGTATAAGCGTCATTATCCGGCAAACGATCATGCAGATTTTCCCGCCCGATCATCTGCGCGGGCGGGTGGCGGCTGTCAACGGCATTTTTGTGAGTACCTCAAATGAGATTGGCGCGTTCGAGTCGGGCCTGGCAGCCAGCCTGGTAGGGACGGTGCCGTCGGTGCTGGGCGGTGGTGTGCTGACGCTGGTCGTGCTAGCGTTCATATACGTCAAGTCCAAAGCCCTCTTCAGCGTGAAGCTGTTTTAGGAAGCCTGCCCTCAGGCCGACGGTCTGTTCCGGCGCTGCACGTAACTAATTACGTCGATTTCCTGATTGAGCAGCACACGGGCGTTAAACAGCTCCCAGAACAATTCATCGGGCAGGTTGTAGTGTTGCTGCACTTTCATCATATCGCGGATGCTGGCTTTGAGAGCAAGAGCGGGGCGGGGTAAAGCGGAAGAAGACTGAAACGGTTCCATAAGCCGGGAATAAGTTTGAGTTAAGATTTACTTTATGCGCGTTTGTTAACGTCTTCGTTTTTTAGAATGTTTTACAGAAATTTCAGCCTGAAAATATTCCCGTTAATATCCGCTGGCGTCAAAGCCTTTCTGTAGGGATACAAGGCCTTTTTTGGGGTGAAGCGACCTGGTTAAATACCACATTAAAATTTCAATAGGCTCTAAAAATCAATCACTTGTCATGCGTGTACTACTCAGTTTTTCGTTCGTTTTTATCGCTGGCGTATCGTTGACAGCCATGTTGCCACCGGCTGCTCCGAAGCCTATGAAGCTCGTAAAAGCCTGGGAAACCGACACGACCCTGCGCGTACCCGAGTCGGTCCTGTTCGACGGAAGAAATACGCTCTACGTAGCTAACATCGACGGAAAGTCCGACGCGCTTGACGGGGCCGGGTTTATCTCGAAAGTATCGCTCGACGGCAAAATCGAAAACCTGCACTGGGTTGACGGGCTGAACGCGCCGAAGGGCATGGGCCTGCACAAAAACAAACTCTACGTGACGGATGTGTACCGCCTTGTTGTAATCGACGTTACTACCGGACAGGCCGAAAAAACATACGACGCCCTTGACCCGAAAAAGGCCTTTCTGAACGACGTGACGGTAGCCAAAGACGGAACCGTGTATGTATCGGACAGCCGCGACGATAAGATTTACCGGCTCAAAGACGGCGACTGGACCCTGTGGATGGAGGGCGAGCAACTAAACAAACCCAACGGCGTACTGGCCGTGGGCAACGACAAACTGATGATTGGCAGCACTAAAATCGGCGCGCTGCGGGCCGTAGATATAGCGACCAAGACTATGATAACCATTGCCGACGGAATGGCCGCTACCGACGGCATTGTATCTGGACGGGAAAGCGGGTTATTTCGTCTCGGACTGGAACGGGCAGGTCTTCCACGTAACGGGCGGGGGCGAAAAACAACAACTGCTGGACACCCGAACCGAAAAGGTCAGTGCGGCTGATATTGAGTTTGTTGCCAAAAAGAAACTCCTGATCGTTCCCACGTTTTTCGGTAATAAACTCGTAGCGTACCGGGTGGAGTAATTAACGGGTGAGTTTTCCCGCCTTGACAAAGTACAACGCCCGTCCCCTTTTCAACAGGAGCCGGGCATAGTGTTATTCCGAGGAGTATTTTGTAACTCAGATTATACTATGAGAATAATCTCAGCAATGTGCGAATAAGTACAGAGCGAATACAGTCATCAGAAAGCCAAGAAAAATCCAAAATAGGCTACCCAGGACAGAGCCAGACAATAATCGAGTTCTGGCTTTTGACTTGATCTCTAAATTGTAGTACCAAAAACATTCCGCCACGGTGACAGCTAAAAGAACAAGATAATAGACTTTTGGCTCAATCGGCTCCCGCTTGGACTGGACGACCGAATGAATAATGGCTCAGAACTAAGAAGCAAAGAACAAAGATTCCATTCAGAATGCTGAATGGCACGTAAACCTTGCTGATATACGGTGTCGATGTTAGCAGCAAAGGAACCCCTTTGATGGCAAAGGTGAACAGACAGACAATTACAATTTCGATGGCCCAACGACGAAGACGAAAGGAGTAATCGTCCTGAAGTAAGTAAACCGGTTCGAGTGATCTGAATGGAATAAGCTGCGCAGTTATCATCAAGAGTCAATACCGACGTTTGGTACTGCTGTTGATCGGTTTGGATAACGAGTCTTTGATAGGGCTTAAACGAGCTGTGCTGGCTCTGAATAGTTAACAATCCCTCCCGCATACCGGGAATAACTCTCACAGTATCAGTTAGCAGAAACAGTAGGATCATCGGACTCAATTTGACATAAAGGTAGTCTATCCTCTGCTTGGTCTGATTACTGATTGTGTATCTGATGCTGGGGTTAGGATACTGTCGTGCAAAGTGCATCGGGTAGGGACAAGCCATATCAACCATCCTCTATCCATATGCACTTGTAGAATCCGCTTCAAAACGACGAGAAGTTAGTAGGAGAAGGATATAAGTGTTATATAAGTGAAAATATGTTAAATAGCTACGAAAATGAGCTTTATGGTGCTGACCTCCTGGCGATCTCAACAGGATTGGTCAGAAGGTCAGCACTTCTTCTCAATACGTTATTTCTTCCTCTTCCAGCAGGTGTTTTACGTTCAGGATGCAGCCGTCCATAATAGAGATGTCATTGTTCCAGTCGGTAAAAATCCAGTCCTGACCGGGCAGGCAGACAAACACCCGGCGCGACTTGCTGAACACCCAAAATACCCGCTCTACGCCAAAGTCGAACAGCCGCTGCGTTTTCTCGGCTACGTAGTCATATTCCTGACCATGAAATTCACTTAGGTCAACCTTGATGTCCACCTCAATGACAATTTTGGGCGGTACGTCGAAATACTTCGTGGTTATCTCAAATGTACCTTTCTCAAAAATGGCAATGTCGCAGGACAGATTGCTGTTCAGATCAAGATGAACACCCGCTTCGTTTGTAAACGGTAAGTACCGTTTCTTATCGCGATTATTCATCACAAAGGCAGTGATCAACGTGATTAAAAGCGATTGTAGTGAACTGGTACCCATAACATGTTCGGGGTTCAGGTTTTTCTCGATAACTTCTTTGTAGCCCCGGTAATACAGCGGTCTTCCGTTGAGTACCTCATAGACCAATGCCGATAGAATGGCCTGTGCCTTTGGCTGCTCTTTCTCCTGCGTCGCGGTCATGATCGTGTTAGTTAGCTAAGGACAAGATACCGATAATTTTTCACGAAAGCAGCCGCGCCACGGCCTCCTGCGCCCGGTCGGCTCCAAAGCCGGCCTGAGCCTGTTCCATCTGTTCCGTAATCAGGTCGTTTTGCAGGTTGCCGATGCTGCCCGCATGGGTGTGGTTCAGGTGGCGGGGCGGGGCGTAGGTGTGGTCGGCAATTTCCTGACCGATGATCCGGTACGCTTCGCGGAACGGCACACCTTCCAGCACGAGCTGGTTAACCCGCTCTACGCTGAAGAGCAAATCGTATTTAGCGTCTTCGAGCAGGTTTGGTTTCACCTGAATGTGTTCCAGCATATAGTCCGCAATGGACAAGCAATCAAGCAGATCGTCGAAGGCGGGCATCAGGATTTCTTTCAGAATCTGCATGTCGCGGTGGTAGCCGGAGGGCAGATTGCTCAGCACCAGCGTTACCTCCATGGGCAGGGCTTTGAGCCGGTTGGTTTTGGCCCGCAGTAGTTCTGCCACGTCCGGATTTTTCTTGTGCGGCATGATGCTGCTGCCGGTTGTGAGGGCGTCGGGCAGGGTCAGGAAACCAAAATTCTGGCTGTTGTACAGGCAGATGTCCATCGCCATGCGCGAGAGTGTGGCAGCCACGGCGGCCAGTGCCGTAAGGGCGGTCTGTTCGGTTTTGCCCCGGCTCATCTGCGCATACACGACGTTGACGTGCATCCCCTCAAAGCCCAGCAAATCGGTAGTGAGCTGCCGGTTTAGGGGAAACGACGAGCCATAGCCTGCGCCTGATCCCAGCGGGTTGCGGTTGGCCAGCCGATACGCCGTTTGCAGCGTCAGCATATCATCGGCCAGCCCCTCGGCATACGCCCCAAACCACAACCCAAACGACGAGGGCATGGCAATCTGCAAATGAGTGTAGCCGGGCAGTAAATCAGCCTTGTGCTGTTCGGAGCGGGCAATAAGCCGGTCAAATACACGCCGGGTGGCTTCGGCAACGGTCCAGAGCCGGTCGCGGGTAAAGAGTTTCATATCCACCAGCACCTGGTCATTACGCGACCGGCCCGAATGAATTTTTTTACCGACATCGCCCAGTGTCCGCGTCAGCATCAGTTCGATCTGCGAGTGCACGTCTTCTACGTCGGCCTCAATGCTGAATGCGCCGGCTTCGATTTGCTGGTAGATGCGTTTTAGTTCAGCGGTCAGCATCGCCAGTTCATCGGCCGTGAGCAGCTGAATCGTTTCGAGCATTTGGGCGTGGGCCAGATTACCCAGCACGTCGAAGGGCGCCAGGTACAGGTCCATCTCGCGGTCGCGGCCTACGGTGAAGCGGTCAATCTGCGCGTCGGTAACGGTGGTGTCTTTTTGCCAGAGTTTCACGAGGATACGGAGTGAATTGTGAATTGAGACCGTCCGGCGGCCCGGTGAATGGATAGGGTGAACGCCGAACGGAGTGAATGAGGGATTAATCGGCAATTGGTTTCAGGTTGACGTTCGTAGCCTGTCGGTTTAATCGCTGACCAACCAGCCAGAACCCGGCTGCCGACAGCAGCGCCAGCGCGGTCAGGGCCAGCCAGTTGGTCGAATAGCCGACGTGCGTAACCATCTGCGAGCCGAAGGCCGGGGTAATGGTCTGCGCTGCGGCTCCGCCCATGGCATACAACGCCAGGTATTGCCCGCGCGTGGCTGGCTCCGCCCGCTCCACCGTGAACGACTGGATAAAAGGCATGGCAAACATTTCGCTGATGGTTATGAACAGAATATACGCCAAGGGAATAACCAGACCCGGCAGGTTGGTAAGCGTCAGCAACCCGTACCCGACGGCGGTGAGCACTACGCCAAAGCTGATGAGTTGAATTTTGGATTGCCCCCGCTGCTCGAGACTATATACCAGCGCCATTTCAATCAGCACGATCAACAGACCGTTCAGAGCCATCATCAGGCCAATGGTTTGCTCGGTCAGGTGCAGCACTTCCTTGAAATACAGCGGCACAATGGTGAACAGTTGCATAAATACAAAGAAGTACAGGGCCGAACACGCTACAAAAGCCAGAAACAGCCGGTCGCGCCAGGGAGAGCGGGCGGGGCCGGGAGCCGGGGGCAGAGGATCGTTGGGTTGGTCTGGATTGGTCGGCGACAGCGCAGTAGCTACTGGTTTAGGCAAAAATATAGCCAGGACAATACCGGCGGCCAGGCAGGTGAGCCCGTCGGCCCAGAACAGCAGGTTGTAGCTAACACCCGCCAGCCAGCCCCCCAGCCCCCCGCCAACGGCCCAGCCGAGGTTGATGGCCAGCCGGTTGAACGAGAAGGCGCGGGTTCGGTTAGCCGGAACGGCATAATAGGCCACGGCAGCCTGGTTGGCGGGCCGGAAGGTATCGCCGAATAGCGCAAAGACAAATACGCTGGCGCAGAGCGCGTAAAAGCCGGTAACGAGTTGCAGCACCAGCAAAAACGCACCCGCAAACAGCAGACTTAGTAACTGGACGTAGTAAAAGCCGTAGCGGTCGGTAAGTTTGCCGCCCATAAACGTACCCACAAACGCGCCAACGCCGTAGAGCGCCATCACAATGCCCGCGTCGGCAATGGAGTAGCCAAGGTGCTGCGTCAGGTAAAGCGTCAGAAACGGCAAAACCATGGTGCCGCAACGGTTGATAAGCATCACACCAGCCAGCAGCCACACAGCCGGTGACAAACCCGAATACGCATTTCGATAAAGACGAAGCACTCGCTGCATACCCGCAAAGGTAGGTCGTTTTAGGGGATGCGTCAGCCCCGGCGCCGACCGGGATTGGTGTCTTCGCCCTCGGCCACGAAAATCTTCGGGTCGCTAATCTGGGTCCGGTGTTCCTCCAGAAAAGCTTTGAACAGCCTGATTTCGTCCAGCTGCTTTTCAATGGGGTGCAGCAGCGAATAGCTCTCCAGATGCACCTCGGCGGTACCGTCGGGCCGGAACTCGGCAATGACGTATTCCATCAACTTAATACCCCGGCGTTTAAGGGCGTGCAGGTACAGATTCTGGTGGTTGAACAGAAACCGGTCTTTCTGATACGAACCCGTCGTTTTGATGTCCACCGCTTTGAACTTGCCAATCAGATCAACGTATCCATAGAAGAGCACGTCGTCAATTTCCCACTGGCAGTACACCTGTGTTTCTACAATGGGCCGGGGCAGCAGTTTACGTACCTGCTGCAACAAGGCCGGGTCAAACTGATCTTCATCAGTCCCCTTAATCACCGCATCCTCGAACGAAACGCCCCGTTGCTGCGCGGCCGTGCCGGGCGTTGGTACGCGGTTGATGCTATCCAGAAGATCCTGTTCGGAGAAATTACCCCCGCGCAGGTACCGCGAAAAAGTGTTGAGGAGCGAGGGGTAAAAACGGTAGTGAATCATTCTGTTTACAGGTTTCAGTTTACGGTGGCTACTGTGACTAAGCCAGTGCCGAAGGTTATAGAGCGTCAGCTACCGTAAGCTGAAAACCGTAAACAGGCTGCTTAGTTTCTGACTACCAGCAACGCCCCGCCAATAATCAGCAGGATGCCGATCAGCCGCCAGCTGTTGGCGGGATGTACCGCAAAGCCCAGCATGCCGTAGTGATCCAGCACGACGGCCGCCAGCAACTGCCCCGCTACGCTCAGGCTGACCAGATTGGCCGTACCAATTTTCGGAACGCTCAAGATAACCGTTGTCACATAGACGGCTCCAATCAGCCCGCCCGTCCATTTCCACCAGCTTACCTGCCGAATGGTGTCCAGAGAGGGTACCGGCGCACGCGAAACCAGCAGAAAACCCAGCAGAAACACTAAACCAACCACGAATGAAATGGCCGACGCCAGCACCGGATTGCCCATAGCCGACCGTAAATTGGCGTTTATACCCGCCTGAACCGTAATGGCCACACCCGTCAGGAAAGCCAGTAATAAAAATAAGTAATTCATGCGGCAAAGATAAGCAGGAGAAAGAGGCAACCAGCCGCTTGTTTTATCAACATGGTGTTAACAAAACGGCATTTTTCGTAGCTTGCGATGTAAACCTAAACTTCTCTTAAACAAATGGTTGTCATCACGCAGTACCCGCTGGCTGTAGCCGTTAGTTTGTTGACGATGCTCTGCTGGGGCTCCTGGGCCAACGCCCAGAAGTTAACAAATCGGCAGGTTCCTACCACCATCTTTTACCGGGATTATACTTACGGCATTCTGCTGCTGAGCGTAGTGCTGGCCGTTACATTCGGCAGCTTCGGTTCGGTGGGGCGTCCGTTTATCACCGACCTCCGCCAGGCCGATACACAGGCCCTGCTAATGGCTCTGGTGGGCGGGTTCGTATTCAACGTAGCCAACATTCTCATTGTAGCCGGTATTGAACTGGCAGGTTTGTCGGTGGCGATGCCGGTAGGTATCGGGCTGGCTCTGATTCTGGGTGTAGTGGTCAATTACCTGCGGGCACCCGTGGGCAACGCCATGCTGCTGAGTGTGGGCGTGCTGGCCCTGTTTGGGTCAGTGCTGTTCAGCGCGATGGCGTACCGGGCCAGAAAGACAACCAGTGGTCAGGTCAGCTCGCGGGGCCTGGTGCTATCGCTGGTGGGTGGCTTTCTAATGAGTTTCTTTTTTTACTTCGTGGCCGAATCTATGGCACCCGACTTTGCCAATCCATCGCCGGGCCTGCTTTCCCCCTACTCAGCCCTGTTTCTGTTTGCGCTCGGCGTGGTAGTTAGTACTCCGCTGTACCTGCCTCTTCTCCGCAAATACGCCAGCATGCCCGCCGACGGCGACATCTGGTACGTGGATGTAAGCCGAAAAAATCATTGCATTGGGCAGTTAGGGGGTATGATCTGGTGTTTGGGTATGGCCTCGAGTCTGCTGGCGTCGGGGGCGGCTGGCTTCGCCATTAGCTATGGACTGGGGCAGGGAGCCACCATTGTTGCCGTATTATGGGGCGTGTTTGCCTGGCGAGAGTTTAAAGGGGCACCGGCTACGTCAAATCGCTACCTGATGCTGATGGGCGCGTGTTACGTGCTGGGTCTGGGGTTGATTATTGCCGCCCGCTAATAGCCAGAAACAACCTGGCCGCGTAGCCAGCCTGGGCGGGTATGAGCCGCTGTTTAATGAGCGTTTTCTCCAGAACGGTCAGGCCGGGGTAGTGCGCACCGGGGGCGTTGCGCTGCCAGCTCAGTGGATAATCGACCCCGCCGAGTCTGTTTTTTTCAATGGCAGCGACCGGTATGACTCCAGCAGTGGCAGTGTCTTTTTGGGGGTCGACCAAACTGGTATTGCCGGTAGCCTGCAGAACCGCCCGTATTGCTGCCGTATCCTGAGCAATGGGCTGGTCATAGACGAAAAAACTGGTCAGCGGCTTACCCTCCATTATGTTCATCAGGACTTCCTGAAGCAGCACCCGCATCACCGGCCCCGCCGGGCGGCTCTCGAAGCGCGGTAGTCGAACTGGGCTACGCGTACCGGGCACCAGACGCGGGCGTTTGCCAGTCTGTAGAATCCAGACTCCCGTTTCGTCTTCGCGAATCTGCACCGACCGTAGCGGGGTACCCGGCTCAGCGCGTAAATCGAGCTGCACGGTATACTCGGACGGTACGATGATTTCCTGCCTAGCATCCCACTGCCACTCGATATTACCCGTGCGGGCGTTGACCAGCCGTCCGTTGCGATAGATGAGTTTCATCCGGTTGCCCATGCCAAAGAGAAAAAACGCCAACTCAGGCAGGCTATCGGTAGCGGGGTAGTCCTGCCGTAGCTGACTGAGGCATTGCCGGTACGTCTGCAGGGTTTTCGCGGGATTTGGCAGCAGCGCGGGCGGTTCAGGACGTTGCCCGGCCGGCAGGAACGCCAGCATGAAAAGGAGCCAGCCGTTCATTTGGTCAGGTCGGCCCGCGTGGGCATTGATGCCTGCGCGCCCATGCGCGTAACTGACAGAGCAGCCGCCCGGCAGGCAAACGCAACCGCATCGGCCAGTGACTGCTCTTCTGCCAGCGCAACGGTTAACGCGCCGTTGAAACAGTCGCCCGCTGCGGTAGTATCAACGGGCGAAACGGGCGGAGTCTCGATCAGGGTACCGCCGTCGGCGGTGTGCAGATACGCGCCTTTGGCACCGAGGGTAATGATAACATTTTGGACGCCCATGTCCTTAAACTTCAGGGCGGCCCGTTCGGCGGCAGCTTCGTCGGCAACACGGATGCCGGTCAGGAGCTCAGTTTCGGTTTCGTTGGGGGTAATCAGAAACAGGTTTGCAAACAGGCCGTCTGGCAGCGCCCGCGCCGGGGCCGGGTTCAGCACCACCCGCAGGCCGCGTTCGGCCGCCAGCCGGGCAGCTTCTTCAACGGTTGGCAGCGGAATTTCGAGCTGCAGCAGCAGCAGCGTACCGGGCTGGGCGGTTTCCAGGGCAGAACGGGTATCGGCGGGTTGCAGATTCCCATTGGCCCCTGGTGCCACAGCAATGCAGTTTTCACCCTGTTCATCCACATTAATCAGCGCAACACCCGACGGGCTGTCGGGGTCGGTCAGAACGTATTGGGTGTCGATGCCTTCTCGTTGAAAGCCAGCCCGTGCTTCCCGACCAAATACGTCATCACCCACCCGGGCCACAAATATAACGGCGCCACCCAGCCGGGCCGCAGCCACCGCCTGATTGGCTCCCTTCCCACCGGCATTCATCAAAAATTCACCCCCCAGAACCGTTTCGCCGGGGGCGGGCAGTTTGGCGGTCTTCACCACCATATCGGTATTGGCACTGCCGATGACAAGAATGGATGCGGGCATAGGAAATGGGGATGCCGAAGCAGGTGAAAGGGAGTCAGGCTGGTAAATGTAGTGGCATATTCCGAATTCCCCGCTCCGGCAGACCGATTCCTGCTCAGGCCGATGCATTCGTATAAATCAGAATCGACTCGGCCTGAACCTCGACCTGTGCACTGGCCTCGAGCCGGTCTGGGGCCGACACCTCGCCCTGCCAGACGGGATCGGCGGAGTCCAGCAGTTTTTGCCAGTGGCAATCGTGGGGCATGACAAAGCCGCGGGGAACCTTGGAGAAATTCATCATACAGGCTACCCGCTCCTCATGGTGCTGACGGAAAACCAGCAGCGTTTCGGTTTCTTCATCAACGTGTACCTCCACCAGTTCGCGGTTGGGGTGGCGCAGGGGCGAGTTTTTACGCAGGGACAGCAGCGTCTGGTAGTACCGGAACAGGGTGTGGTGTGGCTCCTGAGCCAGCCGATACCAGTCAAGCTTAGACTGGGCAAAGGTGATTTCGGCCTGCGGATCGGGAGCCTGTACGTCGGTATGAAAGGCAGCAAACTCGGCCTTACGCCCCTCGCGCACAGCCCTGACCAGGTCTGGATCCGTGTGGCTGACAAAGTACGAGAACGGACTCAGGGCACCCCATTCTTCACCCATGAACAGCATGGGCAGGTAGGGGCTGCTCATGACGGCACCGGCCATAAGTTTCTGCATCGGAAAAGAAAACAGCTGCCCAATGCGCTCGCCCAGCATCCGGTTGCCAATCTGGTCATGGTTCCGCGAGAAGACAATGAACTGCCGCCCCTCGAGTTCGGCGGTAGGTTTGCCTACCACACGACCCCGCCCCGGACTGTACATGCCATCATACACATACGCATCCCGGAACGACTTGGCCAGGTGCTTGATCCCATCAAATTCGGCGTAGTAGCCGCTGCGTTCGCCCCCCGCCGTTACGCGCAGGGCGTGGTGAAACTCGTCATTCCATTGCGCATCCATGCCGTAGCCGTTGCCCGCCAGCGGCTCGATAAAGCGCGTTTCGTTCAGGTCCGATTCGATAATCAGGTAATGCTGTTTCCCCGTTACGGCCCTGAGATCATCAACCCGCTGCCGGATTTCGCTTAGGATATGCAGGTCGCTATGGTCGTGAATGGCGTGAACGGCATCGAGCCGCAGGGCGTCGATATGGAAATCACGGAACCACATCAGAACGTTTTCGATGAAATACCCCCGCACGGGTTCATTGTCGTCGTCGTCGAAGTTCAGCGCAACACCCCAAGGTGTCTGGTATTTCTGGGTGAAGTACGGGCCATAGTCGGTAAAGTAATTACCCTCCGGCCCCATGTGGTTATACACCACGTCGAGAATAACGGCCAGCCCGCGCTCGTGGGCGGCATTAACCAGGTTTTGCAACCCCACCGCGCCCCCGTACGAATTCTGAACGGCGTAGGGATAAGCGCCATCGTAGCCCCAGTTACGCTGACCGGGGAACTGCGCCACCGGCATGATTTCGATGGCGTTGACCCCCAATTCGCACAGGTAATCGAGCCGGGTTTCCAGGGCGGCAAAGGTACCCTCGGGCGTAAAGGTGCCGGTGTGCAGTTCGTAGATCAGGTAGTCCTCCAGGGGCAGGTTATTCCAGGTATCGTCGCTCCAGACAAACCGGGTAACATCCAGCGTCTGCGAAGGGCCGTGTACACCCGTGGGCTGCGCCAGCGAAGCCGGGTCGGGCCGGTTGAGGGTACCGTTCAGGCGGAACGTGTAGCAGTCGCCGGGCTGAAGCTCCAGGGTCGTTGTCTGCCAGTATTGCCCGTCTTTTTCAAGCGGTACAATCAGATCGCGATCGGTATGGTGGAGGTCAACGCGGTCGGCAAACGGTGCCCACACGCGCACGTGCGCCATCGGAATGGGCAGGTCAGGCAAATGTTCAAAACGGACGCCGATGTTATGTTGTTTGAGTAGCTGGTTCGTCATGCGAGTCATGGTGAAAGCGGTTCGTTACGGGTGAACCTATCTAAACACAACTCCCAAACGGCGGCTGGTGTTACCCGACTATCCCAAAGCTTACCGGAGCGAAGCCGTTTTTGCCATCTCAGCAACTCGCCACAGCCGAAGTTTACAGGATTTTGGTGAAGCCAGGGAGCTCGCCTTCGTTATCCTCCTCACGGTATTCATGATTGCCACGGTAGCTGGCCGGTATACTCGAATGTAAAGACAAGGGGCTACCGGGAGCGGATACGGTCTGACTCATGATTTAGGAGTATAAATGCGTCAACATCAGCCCCGGCGAAACGGCTGGACTTTCCAGTAGGTCAAACTACGCCAGAGCCACTCGAGCGGACCGAAATAAAACGAACGAAGCCACAAGGAACTGACAATCAGTTGCAAAACCCAGATAACCAACACGACGTAATAGATCTGGTAGTAATCCAGTACGCCGTAATAATTCAGGCCGTAGCCGAAGAAAAACAGCGTACAGATACTGGAGTGCATGATATAATTTGTGAAGGCCATCCGCCCAACCGCTTCCAGCCGGCGAAACAGGCCCTGCATCACGCCCGATTTATAGAGCAGGATCAACGCCGAGGCATGGGCCATGACCAGCAGGATCCGCTGAAATGGGTAGATTAACCCGATCCAGTTGATGGGGACTTCCTCCATACGTTTGAGGTTGGCCTCCAGGGTCGAAAAGTTAAGGTAACTGTAGTAGGTGCTGTAGATCACCAGCGGCAGGCCAATGCCGTAGCCCATCAGCATGACGGTTCGGTAGTGGCCCGTTGACCAGTTGCCCGTTACAAATCCCCATTTAAAGAGCGCAAATCCCAGCAGCATCAGTGCAAGGCAGTCCCACACTTCGTACAGCATATAGGTGGTTTGGCCATCAAAAGCCAGCGGACGCAGATAGCTGGCTACGGTGGCGTAATCAGACTTCATTTTGCGGGTATTTTCTTTGGCGTCTTCCCGGCTTGGTATCATGGATTTTTCTACCGCCCGCCAGGTAGTCATGGCTGTTGTCTGGGCCGGGGTGAGCGTTTTATTCTCACGTTGCGCCTGTACAGCCGCTACATACGCAATGCGTTTGTCGCGCAGGGTCTGGTAAAAAGCCGTGCCCATCGTAAAGTCCAGAATCGCCACCAGCGGGATGGCCATAATCAGGTACTTGGGAGCCATGTTGCGGCACAGATACACAATCATGCCGCACACGCCGTAGAGATACAGGATATCGCCAATCCACAGGATCAGGTGGGCGTGAATGAGACCGAACAGGACCAGCCAGCCCATGCGCCGATAAAACAACAGGTGGGCCGATTTACCCCGTTTATTGGCGATGAACAGCAAAATGCCCGCGCCAAAGATCAGGCTGAACAGGGCGCGCATTTTCCCCTCAAAAATCACCGTAATGAATTTATACACCCAGAAATTAAGCGAAGCCGGGTCATTTTTGAACGCTTCAAACGAATAGTCGGGCATCGAAAAGCCGGGAATATTCATCAGCAGAATGCCCAGCAGGGCCACCCCGCGCAGCGCGTCAATAAGTTTAATGCGCTGCACATCGGCTACGGGTGCGGGAATCGATTGGGGAATCAGTTCGGTTATCATCGTTGTGAATGGTGGGATGTTTCGGATAGAATCGAATGTATTAGAGCGGCTTACCTTCAGCGGCTTAGCCTCTTTTTGAACGGCGCGACGAACGGCTGGAATCAGGATGACCCGCCCGCCAGAGGGAAAAGGCATATGGGCCGGGCAAGGCAAAACCTGGTCGTGCGGATAGATCAGGTTGACAACCAAACAAACGTAGTCAATTAGTCGTCGGCAGTCGCGGTCTTGAAAACAGTTTTGAGTAACCGGTTTTGCCGTACTTTGCGAAGAAAGAGTTTTAAGGGTTGGGCCACAGTCGGTCCGCCACAGAGATGCGCTAAGACGCACAGAGGCTCACAGAGAAAAATGACTCTTCTCCGTGATTCTCTTAAAAATTCCTCTGTGCATCTCTCTAGCGGACCGACTGTGGCTAAAAAAAACAGAAACTATGTACTTTATTGGATTTGATCTCGGCTCCTCGTCCGTGAAAGCCTGTTTGCTCGATGCCGACAGCGGCAGCGTAGTAGCCTCGGCATTTTTTCCCGAGACGGAAATGGCCATCGACTCGCCCCAGCCGGGCTTTGCCGAACAGCAGCCCGAACTCTGGTGGCAAAACGCCTGCCGCGCCAGCCAGGCCGTCATGCAGCAGTCGGGGGTGGCCCCCGCCGACGTAGCGGCCATCGGCATTTCGTACCAGATGCACGGGCTGGTGGTGGTTGATAAAGCCATGAACGTGCTGCGGCCGTCCATTATCTGGTGCGACAGCCGGGCCGTTCCCTACGGGAACCAGGCTTTCAACGACCTCGGTCACGAACGGGTGCTGACGCACCTGCTCAACTCGCCGGGCAACTTCACCGCGGCCAAACTGGCCTGGGTTAAGGATAACGAACCGGCTGTATTTGCTGAAGTCGACAAGATGATGCTGCCCGGCGATTACCTGGCGGCCCGCATGACCGGCGCCATCGTAACCACCGCGCCGGGGTTATCGGAAGGAGCACTCTGGGATTTTCAGACCGGCCAGCCCGCGCAGTTTCTACTCGATTATTTTGGTTTTGACGCGTCGGTGTTGCCCACCGTCCGGCCCACCTTTGCCGAACAGGGCCGTTTGACCACCGAAGCCGCTCAGGCACTTGGTCTGACCGCCAACACGCCCGTTACCTACCGCGCCGGAGACCAGCCCAACAATGCTTTCTCGCTGAACGTACTGGAGCCGGGGCAGATTGCGGCCACCGCCGGTACATCGGGCGTGGTATACGGCGTCAGCGACCGCGCCGATTACGATCCCAAATCGCGGGTAAACACCTTTCTGCACGTCAGCAGTACGCCGGAAGCTCCGCGCTACGGGGTGTTGCTCTGCGTAAACGGAACGGGCATTCTTAACAGCTGGCTCCGCAACCAGGTTCTGCGCGGCAGTATCAGCTACAACGAGATGAACCAGCTGGCTCACGAAGCTCCTGTTGGGGCCGACGGGCTGGTGTGCCTGCCGTTTGGTAACGGGGCCGAGCGCGTGCTGGAAAATGCCGATTTAGGGGCGTCCTTCCGGGGGTTGCAACTGAACCGGCATGGACTGCCACACCTGATCCGGGCGGCTCAGGAAGGCATTGTTTTTGCCTTATACTACGGCATCCAGGTTATGGAGCGCGTGGGCGTAGGGCTGCAAACCATCCGGGCGGGCGAAGCCAATATGATGCTCAGCTCCTTGTTCCGCGATACGCTGGCCAACCTCAGCGGAGCGGCCATTGAACTCTACAACACCGACGGGGCACAGGGTGCCGCGCGCGGGGCCGGGCTGGGGCTGGGCCATTACAAAACCGCATCCGAAGCATTTATAGGCCTGCACGTTACCAAAACCATCGACCCCAACATCCGGGACCAGGCCCGCTACCGGGAGGCTTACGAACGGTGGTCAGGCGAACTGGTTAAGATTTGATTGCGTCGGCAGACGGACAGAGTGACGGAAGACGCTCAGAGAAAACAAGGTCTATGCCTCGCCCTGGGCTCTGTGAGCCCTGCGTTCCTCTGTCGGTCTGCCAATGCGGTAAAAGATTACTCGTAAAACCGCGACCAGTTACGCATGCTCCAGCGGATAATGGCATCGGCCAGACGGGGCGACAACCCGTGGACGAACAGGATCAGAAATCCGGTGGGCGACAGAATGGTCCGGCGTCTGCGTTTCTGGATGTGGCGCAGAATGGCCCGGCTTACTTCCGTGCGGGGCATCTGATAACTCGGGTTTCGGTACGCAATGGGTACGGGCTGGCCGGTGGCGTTAAGAACACGCTTGTCAGCGTCGTTTTCGGTGAAGCCAATGTGGATGATGCCGAAGTGAATACCCGTCTGGTAGAGTTCGAGCCGAACGGTGTGGGCCAGGTTGGCCAGGGCCGCTTTGCCGGCGCAGTAGGCCGACCCGCTGGGCATGCCGTTCAGAGCCGATATACTCGAAATAAACGTAACACTCCCCGCCGACTGCGTCAGGTACGGCAGGGCGGCCTTGAGCGGAAACACCGAGCCATAAATATTGCTATCCATAACCCGTTTAAAGGCCTCGGGGGTAAGGTCGGCAAAGTAGGCCCGCATGGAGATACTGGCATTGGTAATCAGCACATCGATACGCCCAAACGCCTGCACTGCCGTATCAACAAGGGTTTCGCACTGCCCGTAATCCGTTACATCGGCCACGCAGCTCACCACCGAATAGCCCGCTTCGCGAAAGGTTTGCTCTGTTTGAGCCAGCCGGTCGGCGTGCAGGCCGTTCAGCACGAGGTGGGCACCCTGCTCGCCAAACTGGCGGGCGGTTTCGCGCCCGATGCCCGACTCGGAGCCGGTAATGATGACGACTTTGTCCGTAAAATGAAACCGGGGTCCTGGTTTGGCCGGTATTGGCGGTGCGCTAAGTTCAGAGGCCTTCAGGTCAGGAATCGAAATCAGATCAGGCGAAAAAGTTATGCTGGCGGAACCAGTCAAGGGTCTGTTCAACGGCAAGCTGGATGGGCGTTTGGGGGAGGTTGAGTTCATGTCGTGCTTTTGTAACGTCGAAGTAGTGGCCGTCATTGGCTACGGCAGTCATCGCTTTATTGAGCCGGCCTGGTTTGCCGGTGATCGTTTGTTTCCACTCGCTCAACTGGCCAATTACACTGGCCAGCGCAGGCGGTACCCGCAGGGCCGGTGGGCGGACGTCCATCCAGTTGGCAAACAGAGTAAACGCTTCCTGATAGCTGAGGTTTTCGTTGCCCAATATATACGATTCGCCGATACGTCCCATCTCCAGCGCATTCACGGTGGCCGTAGCCACGTCAGCTACGTGAATGTAATTCTTGCCCCCCGCCGGAATACCCCCTACCTCACCCTGGAATAAAGCCAGCAACAGGGCATTGGAGGTGACTTTATAATCGAGTGGACCAAGCATGAAGGTGGGGTGCACCTGAATAGCGGGGAGCCCATCCTGCCGAACGGCTTCTGTTACCAGATCAGACGCGGCCCGTTTGCTGTCCATGTAGTCGAGCCCATACTGACAACCCATGTAGGGAGAGGTTTCGTTTCCCGGCTTTTCTTTCGTGCCAAAACCAAATACATTGGCCGTTCCTACGGTAACAATTCGGTGTACGCCCGCCTGCACGGCAGCGGCCAGCACAGCCGCCGTGCCGCCCACGTTTACGTCAACGACTGCGCTGCTTCGAGCCGGGTTCACCTGCGCCAGTGCCCCGGCGTGGATCACGTAGTCGCAGCCGTATATGGCCCCGCGCACGTTGGCAGCGTCACGCAGGTCTCCCGCCCAGACATCGACCGGCAGACCCGCCAGGGCCCGTAAATCGCTGTCGGGCCGCACAAACGCCCGTATCGCGTAGTCGTGACGCAATAGCTCGCGGCAGAGGTGTCCGCCCAAAAAGCCATTGGCACCGGTGAGAAGAACCGTTTTCATCAGCGTAGCATTTTACGGTACGTTTTTGCGATACGAACGGGTGATACATCCATAAAAAACAGCGAAAAAGCGGTCAGGTTAGCCACCTGCACCCGTAGCCAGCTGTTGGTCTCGTATTTGCGGGCCGATACAATTACGTCTTTCGGAATGATGCAGAACCGGGCTACGGCACGAATGCGGGAGATGATGTCAAAGTCTTCCATAACCACATATCGCTCGTGGAACCCATTCAATCTATCAAACAGGGACCTCGTAATAAACAGCGTCTGATCGCCCCCCCGGCTCATTAATCCGGCAAACCGGGTGCCGTAGCTGTTGAGTTTCAGCATTGGGTGTTCAGAGGCAAACTTAAACCGGTAACAGCCGGCATCGTTCCCATCGGCTACGGCCCGGGCAATGTCAGCCACAAAGTCGGGATGAATCTTCACGTCGGCGTGGACAAAGTACAATACCTCACCGGCAGTCAGGCTGGCCCCATAGTTCATCTGGCTGGCCCGCCCCGGCAGCACCGACCTGACAACCCGCGCCCCGGCCTGCTGCGCCCGCGCTACGGTAGCGTCCGTGCTGCCACCGTCAACCACGAGCAGATCGGTCAGGTGGGGTCCGCCATACCGCTTTATGTCATAGATGAGCTGCCCGATATGATCGGCTTCGTTCAGGGTTGGTATGATTACACTAAGGGTCATGCTTCTTCAGGTATGAAGTATACACTATGCGGGGTCAATCGGTAACCGGTGGCCCAACGCCAGCGGGTTCATCACTCCTCATCGGGTTAGAATGCTTCGCCGATGGTCAGGTACAGGCCGGTTGAGCCGTTGCCAATACCGTAGTCGGCGCGGATGTTTAGTTTATCGTCGTTGATGCGTACCCGTAGCCCGGCACCACCGGCGGCTTTGAGCGCGTTGAACCGGAAGAGCTGCTGGCTGTCTCCCAACACGCCGATACCTCCAAAGACTACGGCACTGAGCCGCTTCCAGACATTAACGCGCAGTTCGGTTTGTAACAGAGCCGCGTTCTCATCACGGAAACGGGCTTCATAATAACCCCGCAGCTTTTTACCGCTGCCCAGGGCCGACATCGCGTTGAACGGAGCCGTGCCGCCCGTCAGGCTCACAAAATAGTTTACAGCCAGAATAACCCGGTCGTTCAGCGACTGGTACGACGAGATATCGGCTACGTACCGGTTGTAGCTAAACGCGCTGCCCGTGCCGCTGCCGTGACCGAGGTACGAAAAATCAGCAAAAACGCCTTTGGATGGATAAAATACGTTGTCGCGGGTGTCGTAGAGCAGCCCCACGCCCACCCCGGAGATCAGACTGCCCAGCCCACCCGGCACCGTGCCGGTAGCCAGCAACCCATCAGGATCGACTTTGGTGACGTCGTATCGTTCGTATTCATAGCGCAGGCCGGCATAGACATTTGGTCGAACCCGCCGAAACGCGTTGAGCCGGATACGCGGAAAATTGACGCTGTAATTTTCGGCGGGTACCTCGCGCTCCCCTACTCCGAAGAAGTTGTATGAGTATTTGTAGTAGCCTGCTTCGCCGTAGAAGTAATACAGGTTACGGTCGTAGAAGACCTGAAAAGGCACAAACATCAGCAACTGCTTATTCTGCGTGTAAGCTCCGATGAGCTGGATATTAGACGGGCGGGGCTGACTGGGGCTGTTCTGCACCGCCCAGGCTGTATCATGGCTGACAAGCTGGTAATCGCGCCCAAACCGGAACGTAGCTGACAGAGCAACCCCGTAGGCAAAGCGAGTTTCAGGCGTGTAATAGACTACCGGAATTGGAAAGAGGCTAAAGGCTTTGGGCACGCCGGCCTTCGGAATCGAGTCGGCAGGCTGCGCAAAACCGGTACCACAAGATCCAATCAGCAGGCAGATCATGTAGCGAAAAGCCCTCATAAAGTAGTAAATAGGTACGCACTAGTATACGGCTCAGCCATACGGTTGGATTGTTGATAAATGAATTACAAAGCTACGGTAAAAGGGCAAACCAACAGGTAAGAGTCTGGTGTGTAACCCAATAAGGCTTCGGTGTAGCATCAGGCATGGCATCACGCCCCCAACGGTAGCGCAATAACCGGGGAAAGTCGTCCACCTGCGTTACGGGTAGAAACAACTGGTAATCAGCGCGAAAAAAAAACGAAAAATTGTGCTGGTCAAAGACCGTGCGCAACCCTTTCAGGGCCTGATAGACCTGCGAACGGGCGCAGGCTCAACTGTCGGGCATTACGCAGGAAGGCGAAAACTAGTGGCAGGTAGGCTCCCGGGTGCAGCACTGGGCCTCCGGGTCACTCTCGGCCCCCTCGCCGTATCTGGAAGACCGCGATCTGTACGAAACCGGCAACTGGCGGTCGCACTACAGCCTGATTAAGGACTTATCCCGGATTGGTACGTTGACTCACAGCTTGCATACCCCCTCCCCTTTAATGTTCTTTATCTTTACCGCACCGCGCACGGGTATACGCCGGTGCTGATGCAAACGTTTTCTCTTCACTACTATGCCGCCCACCTGATGGGTACCGTGAGCAGGGACCTGGCGAACGGTGTTTCGCGCGGCTTTCGCTGGTGTGAGTGCGACCCGGCCGGCCCACTCGTCCGGTGGCTAAACCGGTCCGGTGTCATCCGGCTCCGCTACGGGCGCAACGAAGCGTCTACATAATTCTGAATGCTATGAACGATATCGAGACCGAAGCTGATGTAGCTCTTCTGGTGGAGCAATTCTATACCCGCATCCGGCAGGATGCCGAACTGGGCTTTATTTTCGACGATGTTGCGCAGGTCAACTGGTCCGAACACCTACCCCGTATCACGAATTTCTGGAGCAGTATGCTCCTGAATACCGGTGCCTACGCGGGCAACCCTATGCGTGCCCACTTTGACCTGGCCTTTAAAACGCCCCTCCGCCCCGCCCACTTCGACCGCTGGCTGTTTCTGTTTTCCCAAACCCTGACCGACCTCTTCAGCGGCCCCCGAACTGACGAAGCCCGGCAGCGGGCCCAGGGCATTGCCACCGTCATCCAGGGTCGACTGAACAACGCCGATTTGCTGACCACTGACGAAGCCTGATTTCGGGAATTTTTCCAGCACGTTGCAACCTCGTTACCTTGCCGGGGGTCTAGGCCTGAAAACCCCGCTGCCATGCGCAATCTCTCTACCGTCCTTTTTCTGCTGTTGCTCATCACTGGCTGTAAAAACCAGCCCGATGTCCTGCCGCTCGACAGCCCGGTCATCTCCCTCGCCAACTTACCAGCCACGTACCAGCCTGTGCAGGGTATTGCTATGGCCAACCGGCTGAAGAGCGAGACGCAGGGCGGTAAACCAGCGGGCGAGTGGCGATACAATGAGCGCGGTCAACTGCTGGAGTGGAAAAGATTTTTACTCGGTAATCTTAACGCCGTTGATCAGTACCGGTACGATACGAACGGGCATCTTCGCTTTGTGCAGCATTTCGACAATAACTGCGGCTTTTCGAGTCTTGCCAACTGCACGGGGCCAATCAACTGGACGAGTTATGATGATCTGACCACCGATGCCACCGGGCGCGTTACCGAAAGCCGGGTCTATCTCAGCGTCAATGGAGCGTGGGATCTGCGCAGCATCAACGCGTACACCTTTAACCCACAGGGGCAGCTTACGGGGGTAACGCAGACAGACGGTACGGGTAAACCAACGCGCATCCAAACGCTTACCTACGACAGCCGGGGTAACGTAACGTCTGTGCGCGAGCAAAGCCCCATTGCCCCACCCGACCTCGCCGACCGAACATTCAGCTACACCTACGAAACCGGTCGGAATCCGTATGTCAAAACGGTCTATTTCGCATCGGCCCTGTTCCTGAGTCCCCACATACAGGCCTCGCCCGATTATACCTATGACTACCGGGCCGACAGTCTGCCCATTCGCATTCGGCACACCCAGGGTGGAAGCACTGAGTTAACCTACTATTGACTCTGCTCAGCCGTCTCAGCTATATTTCTTCCGAACCCGGCAGGACTAATAACCCGGACCTGCCGGGTTCGGAAGAAATATAACGGTCTGACTCTACGGAGATTTTATGCCTGCGGCTTCACAAGAAAGCTCCGCTCAAATAAGGCGAGAGGAGCCTGCCGGTGCGCCCCGCCGGGCGGCCATTCCTGCGCAACATCGCGATGGCGTTCGACTACGATCTGACCGAACGGCAGGTCACAGCGAAACGGCTTGTTCTCGCAAACGGTCTGAATAGGCAAGGTTTGTCAACCGCAATAATCTGCTTATCAATCCAACGAAGGGCCCGTGGAGCGAGTAGTCAGTAGCGTTTGCAGCACGGCGGGTTCTACGCGATGGCCGCCCTCGTATTCGGTGATCTGAATGCTTGGTACCTCCTGCCGGATACGGTCGAGGTAGGTGGCCGGATTGGGAATAAGGTTTAGAAACTCGTCTTCGTTACCATAGACGTAGTGCGTTTCTACGCGGGTTAGCTTTTCCGGCTCAATCAGATCAGCCATGCCGCTGGCAAAAAAACCCGCCCAGAGAATAAGCCGGTCGGCCTGAACATGGCCGTCGTTCAGCCAGCGGCAGGCTGTAGCCGCGCCCTGCGAAAAACCAAACAGGGTAATGTGGAAATCCTGAGCGGGTCGGCTGCCCAGAATAGTATCATACAGTGCGTTCAGATAAGCCAGAAAATCCTGCACCTCATGGTCGCGGTCTTCGCGGGTGAGCCAGGACGCCCCCACCCGCTTGTACTCGCCGTTCAGATACAGCCGCGACAGGCCCTCCGGCACCACCACCAGCGTTTCTTCATCGACAATGCCGGTAAATTTACGGCTGAAATACTGCGCCAGCTGCCCAAAGCCGTGCAGGCAAAACCAGATGTTCCGCGTTTTTTGAGTCGGTTCGCCCAGTACGTAGTATCGCGCCGTGCGCTGAACGGTGAGGTGGTATTCGGTCATCGTGTTTTTCATTCTTTACAGCGGTGTAGTCTCTTTAGGGCAGAGGGCTTCTCAGCGTACCAGCGCAGTATCGGGCTGATTCAAGACAATCGAGGGTGGGCGTTGGCTCCAGTAGGTGGCCAGCAGCGAACCGCTCACGTTCATGATGGGGCCGAACAGCGCCGGGGCCAGACCAACCGTTGCCACTTTACCCATCTGTACGGCCAGCCCCGACGCCAGTCCGCCGTTCTGCAGGCCTACTTCCAGGGCCACGGTACGGCAGCTTTGCTCATCCATCCGGAACAGCCGCGCGGCCCAGTAGCCCAGCGTGTACCCCGCCAGATTATGCACCAGCACACACAGAGCCAGTGTCCAGCCCACGGCCAGCAGACTATCGCGCCCGGCGGCAGTAATGACCACCACAATCAGGATAATGCCGGTCATGGACACCAGCGGCATAATCCGGTTGATGAATACGGCTGACCGGCGGAAGATCCGGTTCAGCAGCAGCCCAACGCCCACCGGCACAATCACGATCTGAATAATGTCGAGCATCATGGCCCAGAACGAAATGGCCACAAACTGCCCGGCCAGCAGTTTCAGCAGCGCGGGCATCAGCAGCGGAGCCAGCAACGTGGCCAGCGTGGTAATGGTAATGGACAGCGGCAGGTTGGCTTTGGCAATGAAACACATGACGTTACTGGCCAGCCCACTCGGCGAGCAGCCAATCAGCACCACGCCAGCGGCAATTTCGGGCGGAAAACTAAACGTATTGGCCAGTGCAAAACCCAGCAGGGGCATAATCAGAAACTGGCAGCCCACCCCAATAAAGACCGCCCGCGGTTCTTTAACGACCCCTTCAAAATCGGACAGCGACATTGTCGTTCCCATACCGAGCATGATAATCTGCAGCAGCGGCACAATCAGTTTTTTGAGTGGAAAGCCCCTGATTTCCTGAAACCAATGCGGAAACGCCAGGGCCACGGCACCGGCCGCTACAATCAGGGCGGTGTACAGCAGATTTTGGTAGGGAGAAGGGGTTTGGCGGGCAGACTTCATGCGTTGATTCGGAGCGGAGAAAGAAGTGGTAAGCTGACGTACAGGAAAAGGTAGCGAATAAGGGGCATTGCTTACACCCGCACCGGTTCGTCGCCCAACCGGGCAATCGCCCCTTCTTTCAATGACCAGGTCGAGGTCACAATTCGGTCGAGGTTGTAGGTGCGCAACACGTAGTCGATCAGGCAAACGGCCACCACAATCATGTCAACACGCAGCTCAATCATACCGGGTAGCTGCATCCGTTCGGTTTTGTTACGGCTCACGAGCTGCTCGTACGACCGGTAAAACTCGGCAACGGGCAGCTCAAATGCGGTCTCGTCGGGCAAAGGCAGGTGGCCCTGATCACGCATGAACCACATATCGACCAGCGTATCGAATGAGCCCGACGAGCCTGCCAGCACCACCGGCTCGTACTGGTGAATGGCGTTGGCCAGCGGCAGCAGCTGCTCCCGAAAAAAACTGTGCAGCCGGCCGATGGCCGTAGCCGAAATAGGGTCTTCGCGCATGAATCGCTCAAGGAGCCGCTGCCCGCCAATCTCGAAACTCTGCTTCCAGAAAATACGCGTCTGGTTGCCGAGAATAAACTCCACACTCCCCCCGCCAATGTCCATCACCAGAGCGGTTTGCTCACGGAGTGCGCCCGCTGCCCGCACGCCCCGGTATATGTATTCCGCTTCCTGATCGCCGGAGATGACCCGAACCACGATACCGGTTTCCTGCCGGATGCGTTCGATGAATTCGGCCTGATTTTGAGCCACCCGAATGGCACTCGTACCGAACGCTACCACGTGCGACGAATCTATGTCATGCTGGTGAAGAACCTCCCGAAAATACCGCAGTACCACCAACGCCCGTTCTGTGGCTTCGTCGGTGATAAGGCCCTGGTTAATACCCCCCATACCAATTTTAGCCGGTCGGCTTTCGCGGAAACGTATCTGGTAGCCGTTGTCTGTTTTCTCGGCAATGATCAGGTGAAAGGTATTGGTACCGAGATCGATAATGGCTTGCTTCATACCGGCAAAGCTATTACCTTTGCCGTCCGGTTTTAGCTAAAACACAACATTTTACACAATGCTTATCATTAACGTTAAAGACAACGAGTCAATTGACAAAGCTCTCAAACGCTTCAAAAAGAAGTTTGAGAAAACGGGCGTACTCCGTCAGCTGCGGTCGCGGACGGCTTTTCAGAAGCCGTCGGTAAAGCGTCGTACGGAGGTTATCAAAGCGGCTTACAAAGAGCGGATGTATGGTAACCATACCGAGCAATAGAGCCTGCCGGTAGAACGCACCTGGTTTGGGTTGCTGATTGCGCAGTCAGCCCGCTTAAACCAGTTTAGCCAAGAAAATCAAAGCAGCCGGCAGTTATGTCGGCTGCTTTTTTGTTGTCGGCGCCGGATTTTCAACCGTAAAGTGGTTTTTCTGCTGTTGCCGTCTGTACATTCGGGCTGGTAACGATACAGGGAGTATGACCCCTGAAATTTTCCCAATCCTATGACGCCTGTTTCGGACTGTTCAGCTGATTTCCTCCAGCACATCCGCTATGAAAAGCGGCTGAGCCAGCATACCCTCACGGCTTATACCAATGATCTGGCGCAATTCAGCGCGTTTCTGCTGACCGAATGCAACATCGACCAGCCCGCCCGCGCCGACTTCCGGCCTATCCGCTCGTGGATTGTAAGTCTGGTAGAAGCCGACCTGGACAAATCGTCGGTGAACCGTAAGATTGCTACGCTGCGGACTTTTTACGGTTATCTGCTGCGCCGAAAGCTGATCAGTGCCGATCCGATGGTAAAGATTCAGGCGCTGAAAACAAGCCGTAAACTGCCCGTTTACGTCGAGGAGAAGCCGATGGACATGCTGCTCAGTGACACGGAATTTCCCGATACCTTTGCCGGACTGCGCGACAAACTCGTGCTGGAACTGCTCTACGGTACCGGCATTCGTCTGAGCGAACTGATTGGCCTGAAAACTACCAGTGTCGACCTCTACAACAAAACCATTACGGTACTCGGTAAGCGCAACAAGCACCGCATCGTGCCGCTGACCCAGCCGCTGTTTGAGTTAATCCAGCAGTACAACACCCTGAAAACAAGTGAGTTTGGTGAGCATGCCGATGCGTCAGTCCTGATTGTGAGCGACAAGGGGATCGCCAGTTATCCCATGCTCATTCAGCGGATTGTGCAGCGACATCTGACGCTGGTTACGACCCTCGAGAAACGCAGCCCGCACGTGCTTCGCCATACCTTTGCCACGCACCTGCTGAACCGGGGCGCCGACCTCAACGCCATTAAAGATTTACTGGGTCACAGCAGCCTGGCCGCCACCCAGATTTATACCCACACCAGCCTGGAGCAACTCAAAAAAACCTACGATCAGGCCCACCCGAAGTCCGGCAGCGCGGGTGATCTTTCCCTCGACACGCCATGAATATTCTCCAGATGAGCCAGACGCTGTTCTACCTGATTGAGCAGCAGCCCGATTCCGACAAAGCCGTTATGTACCTGCAACAGCAGACCAGCGCGTTTCACGCCGACCCCAAACGCGCTGTGTTCTTTCGCGTGTTTACGGCCCTGCCCCGGTTTGTTGGTAAGGCTTCCCTGACTGTACCCCATGATCTGGCCTTTGCGCTGGAGCGCATCCGGCCCGGTTTTACCGTAACCGGCTGGACCCTGGACCGGCTGGCGCGGGTGTGGTGGCTGCTGCAACTCCCCGCCGACGACGAAACCAACTACGTCCAGACCATTACCGAGCTGTTCCGGGCGGGCGAAATCAACGAACTCGTTGCGCTGTACTCGGCCCTGCCCGTACTGGCTTATCCGGCAGCATGGCGGTTTCAGGCGACCGAAGGCATCCGCAGCAACATCGGCGACGTGCAGTCGGCCATTATGCTGCACAACCCGTATCCAAAAGACGAGTTCGACGAAGCGGCCTGGAATCAACTGGTGCTGAAAGCGTTTTTTACTGACAAAGACGTAACGCAGATTACGGGTCTGACCGAACGCAAAAACGCCCGGCTTGCCCAAACGCTGGCCGATTACGTAGCCGAACGCCGGGCTGCCGGGCGCAGTGTACCGCCCCACCTTGAGGAGTTGCTTTAATAGAACCGGTAGCTGATACCCGCCGAAAGCATGAGCGAGGGGGCGCTGCCTTTGAGCTGATCGTAGCTGAAATTTACCTGCTGATACTGCGCCTGAATTTCGGCCCCCAGCCGCTGCTCGCGCTTGCCGTAGTATTTAACGCCGACGGCGGGCGCAAAAGCCGTTTTGAAGCCATTGCTCTGGTCGTTCAGCGTACCGAAATAGTTGGTATAGTCAACGTAGGCACCACCCCCGGCCACCTGCACGTAGGGACGAAGCGCGGCAGAGTTCTCAGCAAAATAATACGACAGCGACGCCATAACCGGGATGATTGACAGCGTTCGGGTCTGCACCGCCGAAATGTCCTGCACCAGGTTGCCATCGCTGGACGAAACAACCTGCCGACTCAACCGCTGCTGGCTATACTGGTAACCGGACTTGAGACCCACCGAAAACCGTTGCGGAAAGAGCCATTCGCCGTCGAGCGCGAAGTTGGCAGGCGATATCTGATCGATATATCCTTTCTGACCGCCCAGCGGCATAGCCACGCCATAGCGGGCCGAAATATTGAACGTAACGTACCGGTCAAACGGCGACGCAAAAATTTCGCTGTAAGGATTTTGCGGTTGCTGCGCCCAGGCCGCGGAGGTGAGCAGGGCGAGGAGCAGCGTAAAACCAACTGATATGCGTTTCATGGTTAATGCGTGAAATCGTGAAAAATAGGCCAAAAGACAACCCGTCTCAGGCCTGTTTACTTGCTGGCCGTCAGATAAGGCGACTGAGCAAAAATGGCGTTGATGGCCGCGTCTACATCCTGCGTAGCGGTAATGTCACCTCCGCGAATCGTGGCGTCGAAGATGACATTTAATTGCACCTGATCGGGCCCGGTAGCGGGCGGGCGATTCTTCAGATCAACCATCTGAATTTCCCAGTACCGCTCGCTCACCTGATAGGTATAGTAGCTTGGGTAGTATGGGTTATAGCCGTAGCCGCCCAGGCCACCCCCAAAACCACCCAGCCAGTAATTCGAATAATAGGATCCATAGGGATTTGTTCCCACGCCGGTATAACGGTTATTCACCCGGATAATGGCCACGCCAATGTCGGCAGGCTGTCCTTTTGGTACCCGCTGGAAGCCCTTACTTTGAAGGCTGTTGGCTACGTTGGTTATGAACCGGTCTTCGAGGTCTCCCCGGACGGTAGTAATCCGGTCGTTGGACTGGACCGCAACGGAATCGGGCAGGCTAAAGGTTTTATACTGACCAAAATTCACCGACCGGTCGTAGTTCGTGATGTATACCTGACTGTCCTGAGGAGACAGGCCATCGGTGGCGTTGTCGCGGCAGGCCGTCAGCGTACCACCCAGCGTTAGCAGCAGAGCCGCGTACAGGCCCCACGTACCGGCTGTTTTCTGGAAAATGTTCATAGCTTTTTTGTTGATAGTACTTACTTATACAAACGAACAGAGGTTCGCTAAGGTTGCCCCAACTCGTTAGAATCGAATTAGAATTGGAGTTAGTCTGCTATCCGATAAGCCGTACTTTTGTCTGTACAACATCACAACGAACCAATAGGCTCATGGATTTTCTGGATCAGATTCGCGGCATGTCGTTCTTCGATATGCATATCCATATGATTTCCCGCACCACAGACGATTATCAGGCGATGGCCGACGCGGGTATCGTGGCGGTCATTGAACCGGCGTTCTGGATGGGTCAACCCCGATCCGGTCCCGACTCCTTCCGCGATTATTTTGCCACGCTCGTGGGCTGGGAGCGGTTTCGGGCGTCGCAGTTTGGTATCCGGCATTACTGTACCATTGGCCTGAACTCCAAAGAAGCCAATCAGGAAGCCCTGGCTGAGCAGGTTATGGAAATGCTGCCGCTGTTCATCTATAAAGAAGGTGTTGTGGGCATCGGCGAGATCGGTTTCGATGATCAGACCCCCGCCGAAGAAAAATACTACCGGGCGCAGCTTGACCTGGCCAAAGAAGCGGGCCTACCGGTGCAGATTCACACGCCCCACCGCGACAAAAAGCAGGGCACCAGCCGCAGCATGGACATTGCGCTGGAACACGGTCTGGCGCCGAATATGGTCATTGTCGATCACAACAATGAAGAGACGGTGCGCGAGGTACTGGACCGGGGTTTCTGGGCGGGTTTCACCATCTATCCGTTTACTAAGATGGGCAACGAGCGCATGGTTGAAGTGGTAAAGCAGTACGGGCCCGAACGCATCATGATCAATTCCGCTGCCGACTGGGGCATCAGCGATCCGTTGGCCGTCCCCAAAACGGCGGCCCTGATGAAGCAGCACGGCATTTCGGACGAAACCATCCGGCTGGTTACCTTCCAGAACGCCGTGGCGGCCTTTGCCCAGAGCGGCCAGATCGACGTTGATACCCTCACCCAGCCCCTCACCATCGACCAGAGCGAACGCTTCAACGGCAGTTCGGTCCTGCGCGGTGGGCAGGCACCCCGCGTAGACAAAACGTCGACCATTATCCGGTAGTGGTCCGTACAGGTGGGGCTATTCGTTAACAAGCTAAATAGGGCGGTACAAGTCAGTTGCTTCCAGCGAAGTAACTGACTTGTACCGCCCCATTTTATGGCTAAGATGCCGGATGGCTCAGCAAGCGTGGCCTGTATCCTTCCCGTACCGGCCCAATTCGCCTATCAGGCCGCGTCTGCTTCAAAGCCAATCAGCTCAGCTAAAATCTTCTGGGCGGCAATGGAAATAACCGTTCCGGGTCCGAACACGCCTTTCACGCCCGCGTCGTAGAGATACTGGTAGTCCTGCGCGGGAATTACGCCCCCCGCAATGACCATAATATCGCCCCGACCAATGGCGTTCAGTTCGGCAATCAACTGCGGCACCAGTGTCTTGTGACCAGCGGCCAGACTCGATACACCCACAATATGTACGTCGTTTTCGGCGGCCTGCCGAGCCACTTCGGCGGGGGTCTGAAACAGAGGGCCCATATCTACGTCAAAACCAAGGTCGGCAAAGCTTGTGGCAATGATTTTGGCACCCCGGTCGTGGCCGTCCTGCCCCATCTTGGCCACCAGTATGCGCGGCCGTCGCCCGTCGAGTTCGGCAAAGCGGTCGCTCATTTCGCGGGCCAGCCGGAAGTTTTCATCGTCCGACACTTCCGCCGAGTACACGCCCGACACGGCCCGGATGGTAGCTTTGTGCCGCCCGAAGACCTGCTCCAGCGCATCAGAAATTTCGCCCAGCGTAGCGCGCTGACGGGCAGCCTCCACGGCGAGGGCGAGGAGGTTGTCGGTTGTTACGCCGGGGTTTTCAGCCGCTTCGGTTAGCCGGGTTAAACTCGCCTGCGCTTTAGTCTCGTCCCGCCCTTCTTTCACGGTTTTGAGTCGGGCCAGCTGGCTTTCGCGCACGGCCTGGTTGTCGATGTCGAGCAGGTCAATCTGGGTGTTGGCATCAGTTCGGTATTTGTTTACGCCCACAATTATGTCTTTACCACTGTCAATGCGGGCCTGCTTGCGGGCGGCTGCTTCTTCGATGCGGAGTTTGGGCAATCCCGTATCAATGGCTTTGGTCATGCCGCCGAGTTCTTCCACTTCTTCGATTAACGTCCAGGCTTTTTCGGCCAGTTCATGCGTCAGGTATTCTAGGTAGTACGAGCCGCCAAACGGGTCGATGGCGCGGGTTACGTCGGTTTCGTGCTGGAGATACAGCTGGGTATTACGGGCAATGCGGGCCGAAAAATCGGTGGGGAGCGCAATAGCTTCGTCGAGCGAGTTGGTATGCAGACTCTGCGTTCCCCCCAGCACAGCGGCCAGGGCCTCGACGGTGGTACGGGCCACGTTGTTGAACGGATCCTGCTCGGTCAGGCTATAGCCGGAGGTCTGGCAGTGCGTCCGTAGCATGAGTGATTTGGGGCTTTTCGGCGCGAACTGCTGCACGATTTTCGCCCACAACAACCGACCGGCCCGCAGCTTGGCAATTTCCATAAAGTGGTTCATGCCAATGCCCCAGAAAAACGACAGGCGCGGGGCAAAATCGTCGATAGCCATACCGGCCGCCAGCCCCGTGCGGATGTATTCGAGACCGTCGGCCAGCGTATAGGCCAGTTCGATATGGGCCGGGGCACCCGCTTCATGCATGTGGTAGCCGCTGATGCTGATGCTGTTGAACTTCGGCATGTGCCGGCTGGTGTACGCAAAAATATCGCCGATGATGCGCATGCTCGGTGCGGGCGGGTAGATATAGGTATTGCGCACCATGAACTCCTTCAGAATGTCATTCTGAATGGTACCCGACAGCTTCTCCGGGGCCACGCCCTGTTCTTCGGCGGCTACGATAAAGAATGCCATAACGGGCAACACGGCCCCGTTCATGGTCATACTCACCGACATCTCATCCAGCGGAATCTGATCGAACAGGATTTTCATGTCTTCCACCGTGTCGATGGCTACACCCGCCTTACCTACGTCGCCCACTACCCGCGGGTGGTCGGAGTCATAGCCCCGGTGCGTAGCGAGGTCAAAGGCTACGGACAATCCTTTCTGACCAGCCGCGAGATTCCGCCGGTAAAACGCATTCGATGCCTCGGCCGTGCTGAAGCCCGCGTACTGCCGGATGGTCCAGGGGCGCTGCGTATACATGCTGCCGTACGGGCCGCGCAGATACGGCGGAACACCGGCCTGCTGTCCGGCCACGTCGGGTGCATCGGCAGCGGTAAAGTAAGGTTTCTGGCGAATGCCCTCGGCCGTGGTAAAGCCTGACTGGGCGGGTGTGATGGTCGGTGGGGTCGTCATAAAGTTCGTTGATAAAGCAGCTTAGCCGTGCGTTCAATCTCGGCTTTAAGCGTCTGGTTACTAAGGGCATTCCAATGCAACACGTCGAAGAAAAATGGCATGGGACTCTCTTCTTCGAGCGTAAAATGAATGTGCGCTACGGTATCGCGACTGACGTCAGGACCAACAAGGGCCAGGTCCACGTCAGAGCCGGGGCGGTTGGTCTCTTTGGCCCGCGAGCCGTACAGCCATACCTGCTCAATGTCAGGGCATTGGGCAAACAGTTCGTTCATGTACGTCAGGTCCGTATCGCGCAGGCCGTAGGTCAGGCTATAGTCTGGAAGCGTGTCCATAGTCGTTCCGTAATGGGAAAGTAACGTTGTTTGATGAGCGTTTCAGCCGTTAAACTGGTTGCTTCATCGTAGGTATGTGCCAGCAGGTTTCGCTGTTTGAGCGCGTCGAGCCATTCGTACCCGTCGGCTTCGCTTACCAGCTCAGCCAGGACACCCTTCTGAATAGCGGCACGGGGTGAGTTTAGCTCATCATACCCGTTTTCAAGGCAGTAGTCGCGCATGAGTTTCCACGCTAATTCGAAGGTATATTCAAAAACCTGAATCAGCCCGGCCCGTTCCAGTTCGCTATACGCTGGCTTTGCCACAGCCGCTCTTAACTGATTGAAAGCCCGGTCAAATGTCTCGTATCGTTCCTGCCAGCGTTTGGCCATGATTCTGTCTGTTAGAGCGATTCATTCAAACTCCGCCGATAGCCGCCGGAGGGGCAATTCATCCGCGGGCGTTTCGGGTAACGGTGGGGCCGGAGCCGTATTCTCTTCGTCGTGCCGGTATTTGGTGACCCCCACCAGCACGCGCCCACCTTTGACGGCAGCTACCCGTTCCTGATACGACCGGTCAAGCTCGGTCTGTACAAATCCACTACCAAGCGCAGCCGCCAACCCGCCCATGGCCTGTATCTGCTCAAAGAGGGCCCAGGCGGCTTCCGTCAGTTGGTGGGTCAGGGTTTCAACGTAATAGCTGCCCGCCGAGGGGTCGGCTACTTTATTCATATACCCTTCGTCGGCCAGCAGCAGCGACACGTTCCGGGCCATACGCTGACTGAATTCCGGATCGGCCGACGCGCTCAGCATCGCGTCGAAAGGCCGCACGGTCAGGGCGTTGCAGCCGCCGATGGTGGCCGACATGGCTTCGGTAGTAGCCCGCAGCAGGTTGGTGTAGGGCGTGGCCGCAGCGTCGTAAAAGGTCGATGTCTGCACCTGGATAAAAACGGAGTTGTCAGCCGATGGCGGTACGTCGTGTGTAGTCAGGAGTCGCTGGAACAAAACCCGCAACGCGCGAAGCTTGGCGATTTCAACAAAATAACTCGTCCCAACCGATACCGATAGCCAGATTTTGGAGAGAAACAGGACGGCAGGAAGTCCGGCCTGCGTCAGCGCAGTGAAGCGTTCGGTCAGGCGGGCCAGCAAAAAAGCGAGTTCCTGCGTGGCGGTGGCCCCGGCGTTATGAAAATCGTGACTACCAATGCCCACCGTGCGAAACTGGGGTGAATCGGCGGTTAGGCGGGTAACACTGGCGAGGTCGGCAGTTGATACGTCATTTCCCAGCAGCAGGCCACCCTTCATCTGGTACGGAGCGACAGTTTTCAGGGCTTCTACAAACGGCACGGCGTTATCAGTCAGACCAAAAAAGACCGGCGTTTCGCTCAGCTTGATGCCGTGCAGCAGCCGGGACAACTGAATGACCGGCCACGCGGGTGGTGCGGAGAGGAACAGGGCATCGGTACCGGCAGTCAGCGCATTACGCAGGGTTTCATTTTGGGTGCCTAGCCGATTATCAATGGTATATTCGGGCGTGTTGAGCCAGCCGGGCTGGCTTTTCTGAGCCGACTGAATAACATCAATCGGCAGTTGGGCAAGGTCATCGGCAGTATAGTAAGCGGCCAGCGAAAGCTCGTCCGGCGAATCCACGCCGGTAGTAGACTCGCCGGGCAGGTTCCAGCGGAGGGCCTCGTCGGCGCGTTCCGTTTTTAGTTCGCGACGTACCTGCGCCAGCCAGTCGGCTTTACCAGCGGGTGGGAAATCGGGTTGTTTCTCTGTGTTCATCTGTTCGTCAAAACAATACGGGTAAAAGTAGCCCTTTATCTTTTCGGGGACAACGAACCGATTGAAAGAGCAGTGGAGGGCTTCCGTTTGCATTATTCAAAGGGATTAGGCTGAGCGTTTGACCATCTGTGGGGAAGGCGTAACTTTCGCTTCACAATTGCCGACCGTCAGCCCGACTCAACCCGCGACTCTGCGAAATAAAGCTGGTCGTACGGGGGCTGCCCATCCTGTTATTAGCTACATTTGTCTCCCCTTTTTTGGCAGGCCAGTCTGCTGGTCGGCCATCGTAATTTGCCACTACCCGTGAACGGAACATCTCAGCCCAACATACAGCGTGAAGTAACTACGGTCTGGAACCGCTGTCTGAGCGTCATTCGGGATATTGTTCCCGAAGACAGTTTCAATATCTGGTTCGAGCCGATCAGACCGGCCCGACTCAACGGGAACGTCCTGACCATTCAGGTACCGAGCGAATTCTTCTACGAACACATCGAAGAAAACTTTGTTCACGCGCTGCGGAAAGCGCTGGACGTGGCCATTGGCCGCGATGGCCAGCTTGAGTACTCGATCATTGTCGATAATGGCGACAGTCAGCATAAGCCGCTGACGGTGAAAATGCCCACTACCAAAACTCCGCAGACCTCCAAACCCGACAACGTTACCCCTAACCTGCTGCGGAGTCCGTTTGAGCTCAAAGACCTCGACTCGCTTACCCTCGACTCCTACCTCAACCCAACCTATACCTTCGACAATTATATTGAGGGCGACTGCAACCGGCTGGCGCGTCAGGCGGGCTACGCCGTGGCCGAGCGGCCCGGCATTACGTCGTTCAATCCGCTCATGATTCACGGGGGCGTAGGGCTGGGCAAAACCCACCTGGTACAGGCCATTGGCAACTACATCAAGAATAACAACCAGAACAAGTTTGTCCTCTACGTTACGTCGGAGAAGTTCACGAACCAGTTCCTGAACGCCGTCCGCTCCGATGGTATCCGCGACTTTACCTCCTTTTACATGCAGGTTGATGTGCTGGTAATTGACGACGTGCAGTTTTTGCAGAAAAAAGAAAAGACGCAGGAAATCTTCTTCCACATTTTCAACCACCTCCACCAGTCCGGCAAGCAGATCATCATGACCTCCGACCGCGCCCCGCGTGCCCTCGACGGACTCGAAGACCGGTTGCTCTCGCGGTTTAAGTGGGGACTGTCTGCCGATCTGCAAACGCCCGATCTGGAGACCCGCATTGCCATTATTCAAAAGAAGCTCCAGGCAGAGGGGGTCTTTATTGAGAATAACGTGATCGAGTACCTGGCCCACAGCGTCAATACCAACGTGCGCGAGCTGGAAGGGGTCATTGTCTCGCTGATGGCACAGGCATCGCTGAACCGGCGCGATATTGACCTCGATCTGGCCAAAACCACCCTCCGCAGCATTGTAGTGGACTCGGAACGCGAAGTAAATATTGACTCGATTCAGGAAGCCGTAGCCGATTATTTTAACGTAACGATCGCCGATTTGAAGTCCAAAGGTCGCCGGCGCGAGGTAGTTCACCCCCGGCAGGTAGCTATGTATCTGGCGAAAGAAAAAACCGACCTGTCACTCAAATCCATCGGCTACCACTTCGGCGGGCGTGACCACACCACCGTCATCCACGCCGTACAGACCGTGAGCGACCTCGTCGTCAAACACGCCGAAACCCGCAACGCCGTGGCCAAGCTCAGAGCGCAGTTCAAATAGGCAGGCCTGGTACGACCTATTCCCACGACCATAAACATTCTCCCCCGCCACCGGATTGATGCCCGCGCCTGGGATACCTGCGTGGCAACTTCGGCGCAGCGGGTTGTCTATGGTTTTTCGTGGTATCTGGACGCCGTACTGCCCGGACCAGACTGGAAATGGATGGGGCTGGTAGAAACCGACACGCATGGCGGGTATGCCGCCGTAATGCCGGTACCGCTGCGCCGGAAGTGGGGTATGTGGCGCGTGCATCAGCCGTTTTTTTGTCAAATCCTGGGTGTATTCAGCCTCGATCCGGCTTTTGACACCACGCCGTTTTACCAGTCCGTTTACAAACAGTTTCGCTACGGCTCGGTCTGGCAGGTGGGCCAGCCTCCCCCGGCCGGTATGCCGTCCAGGCAGGCGCCACCAGGTACCCAGACCATTGACCTCTCGGATTCATACGCGGCTATTTACGGCCGCTATACGGCCGACCGCCGGCGCAATCTGCGCCGGGCACAAACGGCGGGCTGGTCCGTTCGGGAAGCCACTGACATCGAACCACTCATCCGGCTATTCCGGGAAAATCACGCGGATGCTCTGGACGGGGGCGTTGGTGACTGGGCTTATTCCATGCTGCGAAACCTATACGCCGAACTCAGGAAACGGACTATGACCACGCTGCTTTACACGGAACAGAACGGGAAAACAGAAGCCGGTGCCTTGTTTGTGGAGGACCGGAACCGAATCATCTACCTGTTTAACGCGGCTACCGAAGCGGGGCGGCACGGCAACGCCCGCACATGGCTGATTGACCAGCATATTCAAAGAAAAGCCGGTCAACGCGTGTTGACCGGCCCGGTTGTGTTTGATTTTGAAAGCCCCGAAAAATCGTCAATTCGGGATTTTTACGCCAGTTTCGGGACGGTGAACCAGCCCTTCTACTCCCTGCGCTGGAGCCGGCTGACGTGGCCGGAGCGGTTGCTTAAGGGGATGCTGCCCCGTTAGAAGAATCGAAGCGGCTGTTTGAGGTTAGTATGAGTTTTCAGGTCCATCACCATTGCACCCAGCCACAAGTCTACCTCAATTTTAACGGGTACCTTGTTAACATCGTCGGACACGAAAATACGAATCGATTCATCTTCTTTGAAAAGGCCGTTTTTGGGCAACACCGGGTTAAGCTTGATGACATTGATCTTACCTGATTTGGTCTTTATCACGTCTTTGCCCCGGTAGCGCACCTTCATATTGTAAAGCGTATCGTCGTAGAAAGCCGGCAGTTCTACGACCTGCCCATTAGCCATTCTGTTAAAATCGATAGTCCGCAGGTAAAAATAGCCGCTGACAAAGTCATGAACGTTTTCCGGAACGTTAAACACGTTGCGCCCGGCTTTTTCTTCAGCCTTTACGGTATTGGTAGCGTGGTAGAACGTGATGTTTTCTTCCTTGCGGTATTTATTTTCCTGAAGGCTCGAAAAGAATTTCTGCGGCAGAATGGCCGACGTATCAATGTAGGACCGCCAGGTATCACGGATGCGGGTAACGAGGTCGAACGCGCCCACTGTGCGCCCTTCCACGTTGACCCGGTAGCAGGGCCGCTCGTTCACTTTATAGAGCGTGGGACTAACGTCCACTACGGCAGTGGCCGCATTGACGAATCCGTAGTGAACGCGGTATTCGAGGTGTTCGCCCGGCCCGAAACTGTTGTTCACCACCCGTCGGTAGGAGTTCACGTAGGTGAATCCGGTGGCCAGACTAAGGATGGCGAGCAGGGCAAAGAAGTATTTTCTCATGGGTTGAAGAGGTCGTCGCTGAGTCGGTGTCATAAGGATGGATATGTCTTTCTGAGGTACGCCAGGTAACGGTCAAAGTTATTGCCAAACCGCTTTGCAAACTCCTCCCGAAACTGATTTTGCTGTTTTCGGTACGTGAGGTACCCTATAAAATACGCATTATTGGGTAGATTTAGTTTGCTCAGCGGCTCCTTTTTTGGGGCAGGCTTCGTTCGTATCTGATTGTTAGTCAGCGTATCGGCACGGGTAACGATGCGGCTGATGGTCTGCCATTTCAATGATTCTTTGATTACTTCGGGCGTCTGTGGTTTAAATGTTTTGTACAAACTGTCGAGCGTTTGGGTGCCGCGCAGGATGTGTTCGTCATAGCGTTCACCGTATTCTTTTCGAGCCAGGTAGTTGCGATACGGCTCTGAATTGCGGCCGTGCTTGCTGGCCAGAAACCGCTGCGCCCCGTAGTCGCCCACAAAATCGGCCAGGTTTTCGTTATACTCCAGATTGTCGGGAATGAATAGCGTGCCGTGCGTCAGTTCGTGGATAATTAGTTCGGCCAGACTCCCATCAGATCGGCGCAGCATGTTCGACAGAATGGGCTCGTTCAGGATGCCCAGCGTTGAAAAAGCCGCTACTTCGTTAATCTGCGTATCATACCCTTCGTGCATCAGCAGCGTATCGGCGTGCAGAAGCTGGTCACGGTCAAAGTAGCCTTTATACGGAAACGCCCCCAGAATGGGCACCTTGTATTCCCACGGTACCAGCCGGTAGGTTTCGGAGCCCACCAGCACCCACATCAGCGGCTTTCCCTTCAAATCATAGAATGACTCGTAACTCCCCGACGGGTCGAGGTGCAGCGAGTCAATGGCGAACCGTTTTATTTCGCCAATGAGTCTGATTTTGCGCTTCAGCGAATCGGGATAAGCCGGGTCGGCCAGAACATCGACAACGGGCCGGGTATTGAGCATGATGGTCAGCTGACCCTTGGCCAGCCGGTAGCCGTGCCGCACCAGCTCCCCTTGCCACACCACGAGTATCAATACCAGCGCTACAAACCCAAGCGCAATTTTCTTCACCATTGATTAGAACGTAAAACCGCAAAAATACGAGTTTGCCCGTCTATCGCGACACGAGCCTGAGCAACTTACTCCCCCGCCTTTGCGCCCGCGCCCAGCAAGACCCGCCCCGGCAGATTCTGACCGGAGCGCCCGTCAATCTGTTTGCCGTTGGTAATGACCGGAACCCCGTTAACCAGCACGTGGCTGAACCCGGTCGAGTACGCGTGGGGGGCTTCGTAAGTGGCCGCGTCGCCAACGGTATTTTCGTCGAATATAACCATGTCGGCCGCATAGCCGGGTTGGAGCAGCCCCCGGCCCGCGAGCCGAAAGCGCTGGGCCGGCAGCGAGGTCATACGCCGGATGGCTTCTTCGAGTGGGATTACCCGTTTCTCGCGCACGTAGCGGCCCAGTACCCGGGCGTTGGTACCGTAAGCGCGGGGATGCGGCATGGCCGACCCAAACTGCGCCACGCCCGCGTCCGATGCAATCATGGTATTGGGATAGCGCAAAATCGTGGCTACGTCTTCTTCCGACATGGTGTGGTAGACCATCTGAATACGCTTGAGTTCGGCGCGGGTCATTAGGTCGAAGATGGTTTCTACTTCGGTGGCGGCATCGGCTTTGCGGCCCAGTTTTTGGTTGATGGCTGCAATGCTCATACCGTTGTAGGTAGTATCGGGCCGGTACATGGAGACAACGGCGTACTCGTAATTTTTGCGCAGGTTTTTTTTGAGACTCGTCAGCATTTCGTTCTTGATTTTGGCGCGGGATGTTGGGTTGGTCAGCCGCAGCAGCACCGCCGAGTCGCCATCGGCCAGCGCCCAGCTTGGTACGATGCTTTCCAGCGAGGTACTCGACGCCGTGTACGGATACTGATCAACGGTTACGTCGATGCCCTCCCGCCGGGCGGCTTCCACCAGTGCAATGGTTTCGGTGCTGCTGCCCCAGATCGGTTTACTGGCTACTTTGAAATGCGAAATCTCGACCGGAATACCGGCCAGCCGCCCAATCTGAATGGCTTCAGCCACGGCCGTTTTCACGTCAGCTCCTTCATTTCGAATGTGCGATGCATAGACCCCGCCGTATTTAGCGGCCTGCCTGGCAAGGCCAACCACCTCATCGGTACTGGCCCAGGTACCGGGTGTATAAATCAGCCCCGTCGATAGCCCAACGGCACCCGCTTTCATGGCCTGCCCAACCAGGTCTTCCATCCGGGCCTGTTCGCGGGCGGTGGGCTGCCGGAACGCCATCTTCATCACCTGCCGACGCACGGTATTATGGCCAACCATAGCCGCTACGTTGGGGGCGATACCAATGCTTCGTAATGAATCGAAAAATACGGTCAGGTCTTCTGCCGAGCCACCGCAATTGCCTGTGATGAGCGTTGTAACGCCATCGTAGAGAAAGTTTGGCGCGAGGGGCGTTTTCGTAATACTACTCTCTACATGCGTATGCACATCGATAAAGCCCGGTGCCACTATCTGCCCGCCTGCATCAATGACCTGCTTTGCACCCGTTGCATCGACCGTGCCGACGCGCACAATTTTGCCGGCCTGCACAGCGACGTCGGCCCGTTGCCAGGGGTTACCGCTCCCGTCGATGACCCGACCGTTTTTGATAACCAGATCGTATTGCTGTGCGAAAAGGGGCAGGCTGGCAAGCAGGCAGAAGGCAAGAAGCAGGGAACGCATAAGGCTGACAAAAACCGGGGTGAGTTGGCAAGGTAACCGTTTTGACCGAAGTAGCCTTATGATGACAGAAACGATCGAAACCAATCCAACTTCTTTATCAGGAGCAGGTTGTAACGACAATCCGATCCTGGGCGGTCTCAATTCGGCTGACCGTACCGGCCGAAGCAAGCAAGCTCGTAACCCGGGCTTTGAAGTCGGCTAAGACACGGGGTTTGATTTTCTTCTCAACGGCTCCGTCCAGAAATTCCTCTATGATTTTGGTTATCCCTACCGTTATGCCCGTAACCCACCAGGGCCAGTCTACATCGGTGCTGAAACTCTTGTAGTATACCAGTGCCTGACCCTCCGCCGAAACGCCGATCCTGACCACCGCATCGATATTGACATCGGGATCAAAAAAATTATTGATGGCCAGTTTGAGTCTTAGCTTAAGGACTATGCCCTGTGTCTCTATCTCGACACCCGTAACTCTGCGTTCCGTTATGTCGTTTTCGGTTTCGGGATCCGCATTGTATTCATTCAGACTGTTGGTGACGGCTGACTGAATGACGGGCGCGATAAGGTCTTCGGGAATATCGCTTTCCGTGCAGCCACTCGTATTCACATTGATATTGACCACCCCCAGCGCCTTTGACAAGCCTGCAGCCCGCGCAGCCAGCCGGTAGCTGATATTACCGACGGGCCGGACCCGTCGGCTACCGGTTTTGGGTACCTGAGCCTGGTTCATGGCCACACTGAACTGACAGCCGGGAGACGGTTTTACAGCCCAGTTTAAGACAACCTCCTCGCCCGCCCGTATCGAGGTCTGACTGGCGGAGAACTGGACAGATTCTATGGAGGCAAAGCATTCAAGTGCCCTCTCTTTCATTTCCTGGGTAGCTGCCATCTTCGTATCGGTTCATTCGTGGTGAATTATGAAGAAAGGTATTCAATAGATTCTTTTGCTGTTTGTACTATTGAGCCTACGGTAAATTCCTTTCCACCACACCCTTATGAGTGATTGTCCGCTTGAAACAGGCCGCCAGAATCTGAGTACGACAGTAGGGGGTGACGTACCGGCGCAAATCGTGGTCGTTGCAGAATCTATAAAAATCAGGCATTTCTGATCGGCTCCTCATGACTGGCTACGAGATGGGGCACCGCTACGATCAGCTGCCGGGGGGATAGATGGCATCTGTGAGTATGTGCGCACTCGCTAACGATCAATAGCCCATTGACCGGGGCTACGTAAACCAGGACTCTTGCGGAAAACCACCTGGATACGTGCACTTTCACCCTACGTTACGGCCAGCCTCCCGGCCACCCGAACTACCCCCGTGAACGGTGAGCAACGGAGTTTCTGTTAATGTTTATTTATACGGCACCTATTGGCATAAAACAAAAGAAATTTTTAACTATAGCATTATCATAGTATTTTGTTTGCCAAAGTACCAGTTTTGCAGTTTTTTCTTCTTTATACTTGCAGGCATTTTCTGCACAGTTTACACCCCAACACTTATATGAAAACAAGACTACTCACTCTTATCCTACTGATTCCACTCTATGCGCTCAGTCAGACACGGCCCGTAACCGGACGGGTGAGCGAATCGGCAGAGAAAACCCCGCTGCCGGGCACTACCGTGACCGTACGAGGTACCACTACCGGCACCGTGACCGATGCTGACGGACGCTATCAATTAGCCGTTCCCGATCGGAAGGCCATTCTGGTCTTTTCGTCGGTAGGTTTTGAGGCCAGAGAAATTACGGTGGGTTCTCAGGAAATCATTAACGTCACGCTGACCGCCGACACCAAACAGCTCAGTGAGGTGGTAGTAACGGCCGCCGGTATTGTACGCGACAAAAACGCGCTGGGCTACTCCGTCAGTACCCTGGATGCCACTAAACTAGCTCAACGCTCAGAGCCGGACCCCCTTCGGGCATTAACCGGCAAGGTGGCGGGGGTAAACGTACAGGGGTCGGGTGGGGCCGCGGGCGGAGCTACCAACATCACCATCCGGGGTAACTCGTCGCTGGGGAATAACAACCAGCCCCTGTTTGTGGTGGATGGGGTACCCTTCGATAACTCCAGTTTCGCGCAGCCCGACGGCTTTGTGGGTGGTTCAACAACGACTAACCGTGCCTTCGACCTCGACCCGAACAACATCCTGACTATGACGGTGCTGAAAGGGGCCGCAGCGGCTGCGCTCTACGGGTCTCGGGCGGCTAACGGAGCCATCATTGTGACGACCAAAGCCGGAAAAAGCCAGAGCAAAAAAGGGCTGGAGATAACCTATAACATGGGGTATGCCACCGAAACCGTGGCGGGCCTGGCCGATTACCAGACCAGCTACGGACAAGGCACCAACTTCGACTACCGGAGTGGGGTATTTGGTTCCTGGGGGCCTCCGTATCCGGGTATTCCGAGTCTGATTCCTACGCGCCAAACCATTCCGCATCCCGTAACGACTAACAACCGTTACCCGTCGTCGGTATTCCCGCAGTTTTACGAGGCCAATGGCACTACGCCAATTCAGGTGCCGTACGAGTCGTTTTCGCAGTACAATGCTAAGAACTTCTTCCGGACGGGGAATGTCTTTGAAAATGCCGTATCGGTATCATCGGGCGGTGAGAAGGGTAGCCTGACGGTGGGCCTGTCGCGGACCGGCAATCAGGGCGTTGTGCCCGAGAACCAGATTACCCGGACGGGTGTAAATATTGGGGGTAATGCCCAGCTGGATAACAAGTTTTACGTGCGGGGGGCCCTCAACTACGTCAATACGGCGCAGGTGTCGCCCCAGGTTACAGCGGCCAATGGAGCCGGCGCGTCTATACTGGATATTCTGCTGTTTACGCCATCGAGCTACGACCTGACCGGCTACCCAAACACCAATCCGCTGAACGGCAACAACGTGTATGACCGCGTGGGTACTGATAACCCCTACTGGTCGGTGGTAAACAGCCCCACAACCAGCAAGGTAGACCGCTACTACGGCAACGTAGTGCTTGGTGTGGATGTGCTGCCGTGGCTCAACGTACAGAACACGGTGGGTTTTAACGCGTATACCGACCGGCGCACAACAGTGAACGGCAAAGGCGGGGACTATTTCCCCAATGGCAACATCACCACCGACAACATTTACCGGCAAGAGCTGGACAATACCTTTCTGGTGACGGCCAGCAAATCCATCAGCGAGAGCATCGGCCTGAAGGTGATCCTGGGCAACAACGTAAACCAGCGACTTACCGAGCGGCAGGTTGTGTTTGGCGATGGCATCATTTTCCGGGGTATTAACTCGCTCAACAACACCCGCGTTACCATTCCACGCGTGTTGCCAAACAACCGCAACGATTTCAAACAGCGGTACTTTGCGTTCTTTACCGATATTTCGCTGGATTATAAAAGCTTCGCCTTCCTGAACATCGTAGCCCGCAATGACGTATCATCCACGCTGCCCATCAGCAACCGGAGTTACCTGTACGGCGGGGCCAGTGCGTCGCTGATTTTCACCGAAGCCCTGAAGATTCCCAAGAACATACTCTCGTTTGGCAAACTCCGGGCGGGTTACACCAAGGTGGGTAATGAAGCCACACCCTACCAGACCCAAACGGTCTACATTGCCAACCCCGTATTAGGTATTGGTTCGGCTACGGGCTCTATTGCTTCGCCGTTTAACGGACAGAGTACCCTGACGGAATCTGACCTGCTGGCCAACGCCGAACTCAAACCCGAATTCATTACCGAACTCGAACTGGGTACCGAACTCCAGTTTTTCAACAACCGGTTTGGTCTGGATATCACCTACTACAATAAGGAAAGTACCTCGCAGATTTTCACGGTCAACGCAGCCCCTTCCACGGGCTATACCCAGAAAGTAATTAACCTGGGTCGCTCGACCAACGAGGGACTGGAAATTGGCCTGAACGCCAATCCGGTAAAGATGGCGAATGGGTTCCGCTGGGACATTTCGTCGGCCTTTACCCTGAACCGCAACATCGTACGGGACATTGGCAACCTGAAAGAACTACCCTACGGCGGGTTCTCGGATCTGGGCAGCGTTCACATTGCCGGTCAGCCCTACGGACAGATTCGGGGGTCTACCTTAGCCCGCGACGACGAGGGAAACATCCTGGTAAACCCTAACACGGGTAAGCCTATCCTGTCAGGTCGCACTACCGCTATTGGTAACCCTAATCCCGATTTCATCTGGGGCATTACCAACACGTTTAGTTTCAAGGGCATCACGCTCAACGCCCTGTTTGACTGGAAACAAGGTGGGGATATGTACTCGTTCACGGCCTTTGAACTCCTGAGTCGGGGTGTTACCAAAGATACCGAAGAACGGGAAGCTATTCTGGTTGGGCCGGGTGTGCTGGGCAACGTAAACACCTTACAGCCAATTCTGGATGGTGAGGGCAAAAAAATTCCGAACAATATTGGCATCGGGGTGGCGGATTACTACTTCACCGGCGGCTTTGGCCCTGGTGGGGCTGCCGAAGTCAACGTGTTGGATGCTACGGTATTCCGGCTGCGCGAAGTGTCGCTGGGGTATCAGTTTCCCAAAGCGTGGCTGGCAAAAACGCCGTTCGGGGGTGCCTTTCTCTCCATCAGTGGCCGGAATCTGTGGTATCTGGCTCCTAACTTCCCCAAGCACCTCAACTTCGACCCTGAAGTGAGTTCGCTGGGTGCGGGCAACTCGCAGGGTTTCGACCTCATCGGGATTCCAACCACGCGCCGGTTAGGTGTAAACCTGCGGTTCAGTTTCTAACAGAATCATCCCGTTCACATCCCGCTCCCGGTAGCAGGGATGTGAACGGGGTACAATCACCAAAAGCAAAAAAATATATGAATTTTATCAATACCCTCCGAACGGCTTCGGTGCTGGGCTTGCTCTTTCTGGCAGGATCCTGCAAAGACTTTGTCGATATTAACGCGGACCCCAACAACCCTACTACGCCGGTACTCGACCTCATTTTGCCGGCTACTCAGGTGTCTATGGCGGGTAGCCTGCGTGATGTAAACGTAGGTACCTCTATCCTGACGCAGCAGCTGTACACCACCACTACCAGCCGCAACTTTCAGGATGGTACCGATTATCAAGGATCCTGGAATGCCCTGTACACGCAGGCACTTGGCGACCTTGAAATCATTATCCGCGAAGGGACCGCCCAGCAACGGTGGGATTACGTCTCTATCGCCAAACTGCAGAAAGCTTACATCTATAGCCTGATGGTTGATTTATGGGGTGATATACCGTATACCGATGCCACAAAAGGACTAACCTCAACCGACCCGGCTTTCGAGAAAGGCGAGGTGATTTATGATAAGCTGTTTGCTCTTATCGACGACGGTCTGGCCGACGCGGCCAAGGGAAACTTTGCCATCCAGCCCACTACCGCCGACCTTATTTACAGGGGCGACAAAGCATCCTGGATTCGGATGGGTAACTCCTTAAAACTAAAGCTATTTAACCAGATTCGGCTGGTGCAGCCCGACAAAGCCAGGGCGGGTATTGCGGCCTTGCTGAGCGCCAACGCCCCGCTCATCAGCACCAATGCGCAGGATTTTGCCTTCCGCTTCGGCTCGTCCGAGACGCCGGCCAACCGCCATCCGTGGTACCGCGCCGAGTACCAGGCCAGCAAAAGCTATTACATGAGTCAGAACTTCATGGAGCGGCTTTTTGTCACCGACGACCCCCGGGTACGCTACTTTTTCTTCCGGCAAACGTCGAACTATACCGTCGGGTTTACGCCTACCGGCAACGGTTATTTTGGCCGGTACACCGGCGACGCGACAGCCTCGCCCAACGACAATGCCCTGAAAGCCACCTTTGGCGTGTATCCGTCCGGTGGGTTGTATGACAGCGCCCCCATCAACAACCTCACGGCATCGAACGTGTTTGTCAGCAATTCGGGCGCTACCGGATCGCCCAAAGTGGTAACCAACACGGATGGCTCCGGGGCGGGGGTATTGCCGTTCATTACCAACGCGATGGTTAAGTTTATTCTGGCCGAAGCAGCGCTTACCATGGGGACTGCCGGCGACGCGAAGCAGTTATTTCAGGACGGAATTACGGCGCACCTCAACAGCGTTAACACCATTGCCACATCGGGCGGCAACTCGGCTCCCGTGCTGCCGACGGCCACCATTACAGCCTTTGTGGCCAATCGCACCGCGCAGTATGACGCGGCCAATGCGGCTGGTAAACTGGGTGCGGTCATGACCCAGAAATACATTGCCCAGTTTGGTAACGGCATGGAAAGCTATACCGACTACCGCCGAACGGATCTGCCCGTGCTGGCTGCGCCCATTGCCCCGCTGAATACCTTTCCACTCCGCCTGAGCTATTCCGTTACCGAACTGGCTACCAACGGCAGCGTGTCTGACAACGCGGACAAACTGCAGGCCGCTCAACAAATCACGCCTGTTTTCTGGGACAAATAATCAACTACCCGAATGAAAAATATACTTGTTTACCTGTCTGTTCTCGGTCTGCTGACCCTGAATGCGTGCAAAACCGAAACCTACGAATGGGAAAAATGGACCTATACCGCCGTGCCGCTGGTGGCGGTGAATACGGCCAAATCAGCCCTGCCAACAGTAGGTACAGCCAATACATCCTTTTTTGATCTGGGAGCGGCTAATCTGGCGAGTCAGGAGTTTGAATATAGTTTGAACTGGGAGGGCTTCGGCAAGGCTGAGGTCAAGTCGATTGAGGTGTATCTGGGGTTTGTAAAGGCGCCTGCTACCGGCAATCCGTCTTACCCGATTATCCTCTCCAGCCCCGGTGGCGTGTATCCGAGTGTTACGCAGTTTCCCCTGCCAAGCCGCGTGGTAGCCGCCGACAAACTATACGAGACCGTTACTCAGTTTCCTAAAACCTTTACCATAACCGCGGCTCAGATGGCTACGTTTACCGGTACGGACCTGACCAAAGTGGTGCAGAACGACTATTTTCTGTTCAAATTCATCCTGAATCTGAAAGACGGTCGCCGGATTGAAGGCTTTCAGGAAAACGTGTGTGACGAAGCGCGGGGCGAAGTCGGCGATTGCCGGGTGGGTGTCCGGTTCCGGAAGAAGTAGAATTACCAGTTAGTCATTCATTTAACCACTATTTGCTAACCAATGCGTGCCCCTTACTACCTACTCGTTTTTCTGCTGCTGACTACCCTGAGTAAGGGTATAGCCCAGAGCATACCTTCGCCCAAAGAACACTTTGGATTCGCCATCGGCGACGATTATCACCTGGCTAATTATACCCAGACTGAAGCGTATTTTAAGAAGATTGCAGCCGCGTCGGACCGGGTAAAATTAGTTGACATTGGTTTGACCGAAGAAGGCCGGCACCAGTATATGCTGATTGTCTCGTCGCCCGCCAACTTAGCCAAATTAGATCGCTATAAGGAGATTTCTACCAAACTGGCCCGCGCCGAAAACCTGACCGACGAGCAAGCCCGTACCTTGGCCAATGACGGCAAATCCGTTGTCTGGATTGACGGCGGGCTGCACGCAACCGAAGTGGTGGGCGCCCACCAGCTCATCGAAACCATTTACCAGATCGTAAGCCGCAACGACCCCGAAACGATGCGGATTCTGGACAACGATATCATCCTGTTTACCCACGCCAACCCCGACGGGCAGGAATTGGTGAGCAACTGGTACATGCGGGAAAAGACCCCCGAAAAACGGCTGGTAGACAATCTGCCCCGGTTGTATCAGAAATACATTGGCCATGACAACAACCGCGATTTCTTTATCATGAACATGAAAGAGACCCAGAACATGGGCCGGCAGCTGTTCGTGGAGTGGATTCCGCAGATTATGTACAACCACCACCAGCGCGGCCCGGCGGGCTCCGTTGTGGCTGGTCCGCCCTACCGCGACCCATTCAACTACGTCTTCGATCCGCTGATGGTGACGGGTATCGACGCCCTGGGGGCGGCCATGATTAACCGGCTCAATTCAGAAAACAAACCCGGCTTTACCCGCCTGGGTGGTTCGGTGTTCTCCACCTGGTACAACGGCGGTCTGCGCACCACCACGCACTTCCACAACATGATTGGGCTGCTCACCGAAATCATCGGCAACCCCACACCCGAAGATATCCCGCTGGTGCCCAAACGGCTGATTCCTAACGGTAACACGCCCTTTCCGGTTAAGCCCCAAAAGTGGCACTTCAAGCAATCCATCGATTATTCGGTGTCGCTCAACTACGCCGTGCTGGGCTATGCCGCCCGCTACCGTGATGAGTTGCTGTTCAACATCTACCGCATGGGTAAAAACTCCATTGAGCGGGGCAGCAAAGATTTCTGGGCGTTATCACCCAAGCGCATCGACGCCATTGAGGAAGCCTTTAACAGCGACCCGAAAAAAGTAAAACCACCCACCAACGCAGCTCTGGCCGTGTATGGTTTTGTGCCACGCGGGGGAGGTATGCCGCTCAAATACTACGATACCATCATGACGGCCCCCGCGCAGCGCGATCCACGCGGGTTCATCATCACGGCTAATCAGCCCGATTTTGCTACGGCCACAAAATTCGTGAACGCCCTCATTAAAACCGGCATTCAGATTCATCAGGCCACCGCCGATTTTACCGTAGCCGGCAAAAAATACCCGTCGGGTTCATACGTGGTGAAAGCCGATCAGGCGTTCCGGCCCCACCTGCTGGATATGTTTGAGCCGCAGGATCACCCCAACGATTTTCAGTACCCCGGTGGGCCGCCCGTGCGCCCGTACGATGCTGCTGGCTGGACATTGGCGTACCTGATGAATGTGCAGTTTGACAGGATTCTGGATGGCTTTGACGGCCCGTTTAAAAAGCTGACCATTGGCGAACTCCAGTCGCCCGAAGGCGCTGTTACGGGTACGCCCTCCGCGGGTTATACGCTGAGCGCCAAAGCCAACAACTCGTTTATCGCCGTCAATGATCTGCTGGCGTCGAACATTGAGGTATTCCGTATGCCCAATGGCGCGGGTTCCAAAGCGGGGGGCGAAACCGGTGACTTTTTCGTACCGGCATCGGCCAAAGCCAAAACCCTGCTCGACAAATCGGCCAAAGACCTGGGCCTGATCGTAAGCGGTCTGGCCAAACGGCCGACTACGGTGCTGAGCAAAGTATCGCCCATGCGGATTGCCCTCTGGGATACCTACGGCGGGTCAATGCCATCGGGCTGGGTGCGCTGGCTGATGGAACAGTACCATTTCCCGATGGAGGTGATCTACCCGAACGATGTAGACGCCGGTAATCTGCGAAAGAAGTATGACGTGATTGTGTTCGTCACCCGCGCCATTCCTGCCCTCGACGGTAAAGATGAGAATCCATTTCAGGGCCTGGAGCGCGAGCCGCAGAAAGAAAACACGCCGGCCGAATACCAGCCGCGTCTGGGCAAAATTACCGCCGAAAAGTCAGTACCACAGCTGAGAGCGTTTCTGGAAGCGGGCGGCAACATCGTGACCATTGGCAGCAGTACCAATCTGGCGTACCACCTGAAACTGCCCGTTCGTAATGCCCTGGTAGAGATGACCAGCAGTGGTAAAGACCGCCCCCTGCCGAATGAGAAATACTATATTCCCGGTAGTGTGCTTCGTGTCGATGTCGATTCAACCCAGCAGGCTACCTGGGGGTTACCCTCCCAGACGGATGTGTATTTCGATGCCAGCCCCGTATTCAAACTGGCGCCCGATGCCCTTGCCAAAGGAGAGGTGGTACCCCTTGCCTGGTTCAATTCTGCCAAACCCCTGCGCAGTGGCTGGGCCTGGGGGCAGTCGTACCTGCAGGATGGCGTAGCGGCTTTCATGGCTCCGGTTGGGGCGGGTAAGTTTTATGCGTTTGGACCGGAGATTACGTTCCGCGCGCAGGCACAGGGCACGTTCAAGATGCTGTTCAACCAGCTTTATACCGTCGGTAAAACCAGCCCATCGGGCCGGGACATGGCCGGGGAGTAATCATTGCGTCCTGAAACAAGGTGGGTTTATCGGTGCAGGCTGATAAACCCACCTTGTTTCAGTAATTTCTGAACAGGTAAACCCTATTACCCTAACACCGCATGAATTTTTCGATACCGAAACGAAAGGTCTACCGGACCGGACTACTGCTTGCCCTGTTGTGCACTACGCTCGTTACGCAGGCGCAGGTACCCAAACCAATCGACGTGTTTGGCTTTGAGCCGGGGGCTGACTACAAACTAGCCAAGTACAACCTGCTTCTGGACTACTATCAGCGGCTGGACAAGGCCAGCAACCGGGTCAAGATGATACAAATCGGCAAATCGGTACTGGGTAAGCCGCTGATGTTGCTGATGGTATCGAGCGAAGCCAACATGAAGCAGCTGGACAAATGGCGCAGCATCAGCGAGCAACTGTCGCGCGCCAAAATCGACGCCAAACAGGCCCGGACGTTAGCCGAAACGGGCAAAGCCGTTGTCTGGATTGACGTGGGTCTGCACGCGTCGGAAGTGGCAGCCGCCCAGATGATGCCCGAGCTGGCGTATCGCATGGCCACCGAAGAATCGACGGAGATGAAGAAAATCCGCGATCAGGTGGTAGCCCTGCTTATGATTGAAATGAACCCCGACGGACTCGACATTGTGGCCGACTGGTACAACGCCAACCTGGGTACGCCCTACGAGACCACCTCGCCCCCCTGGCTTTACCACCACTACGTTGGCCACGACAACAACCGCGACTGGTTTACCAACAACATGCCCGAAACCAAGGCCGTATCGGAAGTGCTGTACAACCAGTGGTATCCGCAAATTGTCTATAACCAGCACCAGACATCTCCCGCCTGGACCCGCATTTTTATTCCGCCTTTTGCCAATCCGGTCAACCCGCAGATTCACCCCGGTGTTACGTCGGGCGTCAATCTGGTTGGATCGGCTATGGCCAGCCGGTTTGCCATGAAAAAAATGCCCGGCGTGGTGTCGCAACTGCGGTTCAGCATGTGGTGGAACGGCGGGATGCGTACCGTACCATATTTTCATAACCAGATCGGGATTCTGACCGAAACGGCCCACGCGACACCGTCGCCCCGTTTTTACCCGCCCGATTCACTGCCTAAAACGGTGGGTGTGGGCGTAACGGCGGCTACCGACGGAACCGAAATTTTTTACGCCAACCCGTGGAAAGGGGGCGAGTCGCACTTCCGGGATGCCGTCAATTACATGGAAGAAGCGTCGATGGCTACGTTAGTACTGGCGGCCGACAAGCGCGAAGAGTTTCTGTACAACATTTACCAGATGGGCCGCGATGCTATTGAAGCCGTTGGTAAAACCAAGCCCTACGCGTACGTAATTTCTGCCGATCAGTGGGATAAGGGCGAAGCTATCAATCTCATCAATATGCTGCGGCAGAGTGGTGTTGAGGTGAACAAAGCAACCCAGCCGTTTCAGGCCAATACCACCAGCTACCCGGCAGGGGCTTACGTCATTTACGGAGCGCAGGCGTTCATTCCCTATGTGATGGATCTGATGGAAAAGCAGGTACACCCCAATCAGCGGCTTTATCCGGGTGGTCCGCCCATTCCGCCCTACGATCTGGCGGGCTGGACACTCCCCATGCAAATGGGTGTGAAGGTGAATCGGGTCGACACGGAGTTTACTGCTACCACGAGCCCGGTAACGGGAATGGCCACGGCAGAGACGGGTGAGGTAGTGGCCAGTACAGGCTACGGCTACCAGTTGTCACGCCAGGAAAACGCCAGTGTTATGGCCGTAAACCGGCTGCTGAGCCAGGGCGAAATCGTGTCCATTGGATCGGCCGATGCAACTTCGTTTTTCATCCAGAAAGGAGCCAACACCGAAAGCCGCATTAAAAAATTAGCCACCGAGCTGGGCATCCGGTTTACGGCGCTGGACAGCAAACCAGCCAGTGGAATTACGCCCCTCAAGCTGCCTAAGGTAGGGCTGTACAAATCGTGGGTAGCCAACATGGACGAAGGGTGGACGCGCTGGTTTCTGGAAAGCTACGGGTTCCCGGTCGATACGCTGCACGATGCCGATATTGCCAAAAAGGATCTGTCGGCCTACAGTGCCATCATCATTCCCGATCAGGGCGTGAAAGAAATTCTGAATGGCCACGCGCCCAACACCATGCCCGCGCAGTACACGGGTGGTATAGGGCTGGGCGGAACCATGGCCCTGAGCCAGTACGTGAACAACGGCGGTATGCTCATCACCTTCGACGAAGCCAGCGATTTTGCCATTGAGTTGCTGGGCCTGCCGGTCAAAAACGTGACAGACGGGCTGTCCAGCCAGCAGTTTTATATCCCGGGCTCCCTGATTCGGACCTCGATAGACACCAAAAACTCACTCGCGGCCGGTATGCAGCCCGAGGTGGCAGCCGCGTTCTCCAACAGCCGGGCGTTTGAGATAGTCCGGCAGCGCCGGGAAGGTGAGGGCGGCAAAGAAACTCTGAAAGCCGCTCCCGAACCCGCCGTGGAACTGATTGCCAGCTACGCCAAAAAAGATTTGCTGATGAGCGGCTGGGCCCTGAACGAAGACAAATACATTGCTGGTAAAGCGGCCGTGCTGCGGGCGCACCAGAATAAGGGGAGCGTTGTACTATTCGGGTTCCGGCCCCAGTTTCGCGGTCAGCCACGCGCTACGTACAAGCTGATTTTCAACGCGCTGTACGAAAGTACGCTTCCAAAAACGGCGGTGAGTGACTCAAAGAAGAGCGAATAACGGGATGAATCCATAAACAGCCAGACCCGGCAGGTTTACTGGTCATTGAACCGCGGCCCCCAGTTCAGCCTAACTGGGGGCCGCGTGTGTTCAGGAGCCTGCCCCACGAGGTCCCGGTAAAAACAGGATCACCGGAGGACAGCGAATTCAGTACCGTACTCTTTAGCTATACGCTGCAATAGCCACAGGGTCTGGATAGAAAATAACCCGCTAGCTCCAGCCAGGGTAACGGGCAGGTATTCGTCCAAATCTCCATCCCGCAGCACCACAAGGCCCTTTCGGTTAGAAAAATAGTCAACATTTATTACCTCACTACCGGGTAGTACTACCCGTCGTACAACTTATTTGCCAGGAATGACCCATAAGCATCATGACTAAAGCAAGCGTTTGGGGACGTGTAATCTTCCTCTTATTACTATCCGCCCATTCCTCGGTATGGGGCCAAAGCACTATAAAAGACCCTGTTGATCTGGTTAACCCGATTGTTGATGCCGCCAACTCGCGCTGGTTCTTTTTCAACTCGGCCTCCCGTCCGTTTGGCATGGTCAACCTGAGTCCCGACAACGCCGTGAATGCCGACTGGGGCGCGGGCTATCGGTACAATTCGGATAGTATCAAGTGCTTTAGCCACGTTCACGGCTGGCAGTTGTCGGGCATTCCGGTACTGCCCACTACGGGCGATTTTAAGGGTCATTTAGGATCAGGACAGTATGGATCAACTTTTAGCCACACGAAAGAAACCATCAGACCGGGTTACCACAAGGTCGTGCTGGACGCGTACAACATCACCGCCGAGCTGACGTCGACAACGCGCGTCGGGTTTCACAAATACACCTTTCCGGCCTCGTCGCAAAGCCATATCCTGTTCGACTTCTCTACCTTTCTGGGCCCGTCAGACACGCAAAAAGGGCACGTGAAAAAAGTAAGCAATCGGGAAATTGAAGGCTATGCCATCATGGCCCCAACCGTGCGCCGGCCCAAAACACTGACGGTATTTTTCGTGGCCGTTTTCGATCAGCCCTTCAATTCCTTTAACGGCTGGCGAAACGGCAAACTTGAAACGCCCAACGATGTCATTGAAGGGGAGCGGACGGGGGCCTACCTCAGTTTTACGACCAAAGCGGGCGACGTTCGGAAAATGAAAGTGGCCATATCGTACGTCAGTGAAGCGCAGGCCCGCCTGAACCTTGCGGCCGAACTGCCGCACTGGGACTTTGAAAAAACGGTACGCGATAGCCGCACGGACTGGAACCAGTGGTTGAGTCGGATCGAGATTCAGGGGGGTACCGATACGGAACGCAGCCGTTTTTACACCGACCTGTGGCACGCCCTGCTGGGTCGCCGGATTATTTCGGACGTTAACGGAAAATACAGCGACATGACTGGTCCCGAACGGCGGGTTGGACAGATACCGCTGGACGCGTCGGGCAAACCTAAATTTAACCACCATAATTCGGATTCGTTTTGGGGAGCGCAGTGGACGCTCAATACCCTTTGGCACCTGGTGTACCCGGAAGTAACCGAATCGTTCGTGAACTCGATGGTGATGATGTATCAGGACGGTGGGCTTATTCCCCGTGGTCCGGCGGGCGGCAATTACACCTACGTAATGACGGGTGCGGCTACAACCCCGTTTATTGTGAGTGCCTATTTGAAGGGAATCAAAGGATTCGACATTGAAAAAGCATACGAAGGGCTTCGCAAGAACCATTTCCCCGGCGGCATGATGAGCAAAGCGGGTTATGAGCACAAAACGGTTAAAGGGGGCGGTCTGGAATACTATCTGGAGCGGGGGTACGTACCGCATCCAATGGGTAAGATTCGGTACGGCTTTCATCAGGACGGCTCCACCCAGACGCTTGAGTACGCTTATCAGGATTATGCCTTAGCGCAGCTGGCCAAAAAACTGGGCAAAACCGACGATTATGCCCTGTTCATGAAGCGGGCGGAGAATTACAAAAATATATGGAATCCGGAACTGGGCTGGATGTGGAACCGGACGCTGGATGGGAAATGGGGCGAACCCATAGATATTCTGCGCTACGATAATGGCTGGGAAGAAGGTAATGCGGCTCAGTACACCTGGTTCGTGCCGCACGATGTGCAGGGACTCATTAACCTGATGGGCGGGCGCGAACCGTTTATCAATAAGTTGAACGAATCGCTCGAGAAAGCGCAGAAGCACGATTTCGTATCGGGTAAGTCCCACGACAATGAAACCCTTGAATCGCTGCGTCGGGTATTTATCAACTACGGGAATCAGCCCAGCATTGAAACCGCCCATTTATTTAATTACGCCGGTGCGCCCTGGCTCACCCAATACTGGACGCGGCAGGTCATTGAAAAGGTATACAGCGGCATCTCGCCCGATTCCGGCTACAGTGGCGACGAAGACCAGGGGCTGATGGGTAGTCTGTCCGTGCTGCTCAAAACGGGTCTGTTCTCGACCAACGGCGGCACTACGCCCGAACCGTTCTATGAGATTAGTAGTCCGGCTTTCACCCGGATTACCCTTCATCTTAACCCCCGTTATTACAAGGGAAAGCAGTTTGTCATTAACGCTACCGGCAACTCGAACCAGAACGTTTATATCCAGTCAGCTCAGTTAGACGGGAAACCCCTCAATCGGCCGTGGGTCTCGCACCAGACGGTTGTCAACGGCGGCACCCTGACGTTAAACATGGGCGACAAGCCTAACAAAGCCTGGGGCAGTGCGCCGGAACAGGCACCCGGTTCAATGTCAGCCCCGGAACGCTGATGCCACGCTGATGACTAACCGATCGCCAGGGTGGCTGGAAACCGTAACCACGTATTACTCCAGTCTGGTAGCTGTTATCCGACTCGATGGGTGCTAACCGTAGTAAAATCAATTCTATAATTTAATCTGTATTGTTTCATGATACAATCTCGCCGTACACTATCCCTGCTATTAATTGGGCTGCTCCTGAGTGGGTCTTCAGGCGTAAGCCAGTTAATGGCCAAAGACCGGCCAATACCGGGCACTCAGCGAGTAGCTGACCAGACCATTACCGGGGTCGTTACCGACGCAGCCACCGGAAGCGGATTACCCGGCGTAAGTGTGGTCATAAAAGGTACCAGCCGGGGTACAACAACTGACACGGATGGCAATTATCGCGTGGTTGTGCCGGATCAGGACGCGACACTGATTTTTTCGTTCATCGGCTACGTTACGCAGGAGGTTGTAGTGGGCAATCGTAGCGCCCTGAACATTACGCTATCCGGCGACGATAAGACGCTCAGTGAGATTGTGGTGGTGGGCTACGGTACCCAAAACCGGCGGGAACTGACCGGATCAGTAGCCTCGATCAAGACTGAAACCATAAAAGACCAGCCGGTTCCGAACGTGGTTGAAGGACTGGCGGGCCGGATGCCGGGCGTTCTGATTCAGCAGAACACGGGCGCTCCCGGCAATGCCCCCTCCATAAAAGTACGGGGACTGGGATCAATCAGCGCTGGCAACGGACCCCTGATTGTGGTGGACGGACAGCCGCTCAACTCGGGCAGCCAGACCAACGCCGGCGGCCTCAACCAGCTGAACCCCAACGATATTGAAAAAATAGATGTTTTGAAAGATGCCTCGGCCACGGCTATTTACGGCTCGCGGGGTGCCAACGGGGTGGTAATGGTCACTACCAAGCGGGGTAAGTCGGGCCAGAGCCGGATCAACTTCGATTACTACGTTGGTTCGCAGGAGGTAAGCAAGAAGATGAGCGTGCTGAATGCCCAGCAGTTTGCCGAGTTCAACAAAGAAGCCACCAACACCGCCTATCTGGAGCGGGTACCCGGCGCACTGGTCAGCAATCCCAACAGCGCTCGTCCAAACGGATTGCGGTACCGGTATCCGCAGGGGGTTGAATTTCCGGGCTTAAATTTCAACGACCCAGCCAGCCTGCAGTCCTACGATTATCAGGACATGATTTTCCGTAAAGCACCCATCAGCAATTACCAGCTGTCGGCGGCTGGGGGGACCGAAAAAGTGCAGTACTTTCTGTCAGGAAACTACCTCAAGCAGGACGGTATCATCCTGAAATCAGGCATAGACCGGTACACCGTTCGCTCGAATGTGGATGCGCAGCTCTCCTCAAAACTAAAGGTTGGCCTGAGCTTTAGCCCGACGTTTCAATCCGAAGACCGGGTCAATTCTGACGGGCACTGGGCCAGCAACGGCGTACTCAACGCGGCCCTGACCCTGCTGCCTTTTATTCCCATCTACCAGCCCGGCACCCGCGTATACAATTCGGAACTCCTCTACGCCACGGCCTACGACTGGTCGGGGGTAACGAATCCGGTAGCCAACATCACGGAAGTCGAAAACAAAGTGACCCAGCTTCGTTTGCTGGGAAATGCCTACGCGGAGTTGAGTCTGTACAAAACCTTACGCTACCGGGGCACCATTGGGGGCGATCTGAATTACCTGCGTCAGAATTACTACCAGACCTCGGCTCTGCCTACCAGCAACCTGCTGCCTCCCACGCCCAACAGCGGCTACGCTTACACGAATCAGAACATAAACTGGGTAACGAACCACACCCTGAACTACACGCTTGACCTGGGCAATACGCACCACCTGGAAGCCCTGGTGGGTATGGAAGCCCAGCGCAATACGTTCGAGGAAAGCCAGGTGAACGCCAACAATTTCCCGAACGACGTGGTACGCACCATCAACGCAGGTACCATCACGGGCGGCACCTCCAACCAGACGCAGTGGTCGCTGGCGTCGTATTTTGCGCGGGTCATCTACAACTACAAGGAGCGCTACCTGTTCAATGCGTCGATCCGGAGCGACGGTTCATCCCGTTTCGGTGCCACCAATCGGTTTGGTACCTTCCCGTCCGCATCGGTGGGCTGGCGCATCATTGAAGAGCCGTTTATGAAATCGGTGCCGGTCATTACTGACCTTAAGCTCCGGGCCAGCTACGGTCTTTCCGGAAACAACGCCTTCACTACCAACTACCCGGCCATTGGGGTACTGAGCAAGGATAACTATGTATTTGGTAATACCCTGTCGAACGGACTGGCCACCAGCAGCATTGCCAATGATCGGCTGGGCTGGGAAAAAAGCCGCCAGACTGATGTAGGGCTTGACGTAGGGCTGCTGCAAAACCGGCTTTTCCTAACGGTTGATTATTACAGCCGGATCACAACGGACCTGCTGTTATCCGTACAGGTGCCTACGCTGACGGGCTTCACCACGGCGGTGCAGAACATCGGTAAAGTAGAGAACAAAGGAATGGAGTTCGCCCTGTCGTCGCGAAACATTGCCGGCACGGGCAACGGCTTTACCTGGACTACCGATCTGAACCTTTCGTTTAACCGCAACCAGGTCCTGGCCCTTGGACCCAACGGCGACGCCATCACCAGCGGTTCGGGCATCGGGGCCACGAACATTACGGTAGTCGGGAAGCCGCTCGGCAATTTCTTCGGCTATCAGCAACTGGGCATTTTCCAGAATCAGGCCCAGCTGGATGCGTACCCGCACTTTTCCGATAGCCGGCCGGGCGACATCAAATACGCCGACATCAACAATGATGGCAAAATTGACGCGAATGACCGGACCACCATCGGCAACAACCAGCCCGACTTTATCTACGGCATCACAAACGCCTTTTCGTTCAAAGGATTCGATCTGAACGTGGTAGCGCAGGGCGTGCAGGGCGGTCAGATCCTGAACCTGTCGCGCCGGTTCTTCGAGAATCTGGAAGGCAACCAGAACCAGCTGACCATCATTGACGGGCGGTGGCGTTCGGAGCAGAATCCCGGCGATGGCAGAACGCCCCGCGCCAACTCCCGCTCCACGGGCAGCAACGGGCAGGTATCCAGCCGGTGGGTTGAGGATGCGTCCTATTTCCGGATCCGTAACATAACGTTGGGTTACAACGTCCCGCAGGTACTGACGAAGAAAGTAAAGATTCAGACCCTTCGCCTGTATGCCGGGGTGCAGAATGCCGTTACGTTCTCGAAATACATCGGCTACAACCCGGAGGTAAGTGGCTACGAAGGCCCGCTTACCGGCGGGGTCGACTATGGTTCCTACCCGCTGGCCCGCACCTATACCATTGGTTTAAACCTGGGCCTTTAATCAACCTGAACGCATGAAAAAATCATATATTCTGGCCGGTCTGCTCACGCTGAGTCTGACCGCCTGCAACGAAAAATTTCTGGACCTGGCGCCTATTTCGTCCATCAATACGTCCTCCTATTATCAGACCGAGTCCGACATCCTCACGGCGCTGAGTGGTGCGTACGGAAGCCTGCAATTTGCCGGGCAGTACGGGCAGTTTTACGTCATGGCCGAAATCCCGTCCGACGATACCTACCCAGTTCTATCCGGTACGGTGACCGATCAGGACCAGTTCGACAAATCGTACCTGATTACGACAAACCCGTATCTGCTAACCACCTGGAGTGATGGCTACCGGGGCATTTACCGGTGCAATACGGTCATTAGCCGGATTGCAGGCATCACCATGGACGAGACGCTGAAAAGCCGGATTATCGGCGAAGCGAAATTTCTGCGGGCCCTGATGTATTTCAACCTGGTACGGTTCTTCGGCGATGTGCCGCTGGTGCTGACGGAGATTACCGACCCGTTGCAGGGGTATGACTTTGGCCGGGCACCGGTGGCCGATGTGTACGCGCAGATTGGTAAAGATCTGACCGATGCGGCCACCGTTTTACCCGTCAGCTATACGGGCGCCAACGTGGGTCGGGCTACGGCCGGAGCTGCCAAAAGCCTCCTGGGTAAGGTGTACCTGACCCAGAAGAACTTTACCGCTGCGGCTACCAAACTGAAAGAAGTCATTGATCAGGGCACGTACGCGCTCCTGCCCAGCTATGCAAGCCTGTTTACGCCTGCCAACAAGAACAGCCGGGAGTCGATTTTTGAGGTGCAGTACAAGAAAGGGAACATTCTTGAGGGAAGTAATTACGCCAACGCATACGCTCCAACCAACTCCGGCAGTTCGGTTATCGCCTTCGGTGGTAGCGGCAACAACATTCCAACGGCCGATCTGGAAAAGAGTTATGAGGCAAACGACCCCCGCCGGACCGTATCACTGGCTACCGGCTATACCAACACCAATGGAGCCCGAGTGGAAGCGTATCACATTAGAAAATACGTCGATCCGCCGGTTGTCGTCAATGATTCTGAGGATAACTGGTATGTATTGCGGTATGCCGATGTTCTGCTGATGTACGCCGAAGCGCTCAACGAAACGGGAAAGACCACCGAAGCCCTCACGTATCTGAACCAGGTTCGCCGGCGCGTGAACCTGGCCGACAAAGCCATCACGACGCAGGCCGATATGCGGCTGGCGCTGGAGCAGGAACGACGCGTTGAACTGGCTTTCGAAGGACACCGCTGGTTTGATCTGGTCCGCACCGACCGGGCCATTCCGGTACTCAATGCGAAAGCGGCTGCCATTGGCATCAAAACGCCCCTGACAGCGAATAACCTGATCTTTCCGGTTCCCCAGAGTCAGATAGACATCAATCCGGGCAAAATAAAACAGAATCCCGGGTACTGATCCACGAAACACCATAGTCTGCCCCCTCTATTGCCAGAAACGTTTTCGGCAGTGGTAGGGGGCAGACTATGATGCTTTAATAGACTTATGCTCATCCACATGAACTGCTGACCCACACCGAGAAAAGAGGTAATCAGGCGGGTCAGAACTCTGTCGATCGTGTTAACAGTCGTCATTCATTTCTCCGGGATTATTAATCTGGATCCAGTCCGGAAGTATGGTATGAGGTATGTTCCTTCTTGAGATCCCAGGCTACAACCACCCAAATTTCGCCTGCGCCGGGTTCGTAAAACTCACGCAGAGACCGGAAACCAACCCGTTCGTGGGCCCGAATCGAACGCGTGTTGCGGGCCGAAATATCGGTAATCAGCAGTTGAAAATCACCACCATATACAGCCTGGTGATGCTGGTACATCCGGTCGAACAGCCCCTGCCCCCGGTACCCATCGGCTACGCAAACCTGCCCCATTACGTAGTACGGCAACTCTCGAATGGGTTGACCGTTGTATGTAAGTTCGTCTATCTGGTTGAAAAGAGATGCGAGTTCAGGAATGAACTGACGCGTTTGAGGCATGGCCGTAATAGCGTATCCAACCACCGTATCACCATCTTTGGCAATGACGCTCGGCCCCAGCGCATTCATTTGCCGCATTTGTTCAAGTGTGTATTGCAGCGTTACAAATCCCTGTTCGCGCTGCCTGTCAGGCGGAACATTCCTGACTGAGTTGGCCCGTTGCAGGGCGAGAATCCCCCGTAAATCGTCATCGGTCTGGGCGAGTGTTATCATAGTGGTGGATCCGGTACGCACCCTACGGTTGCACCAGCAGCTTTTGCACTACGGTCTGTTTTCCGTTGGTGAGCCGGAGCAGGTACATACCGGTAGACAGGTGGTTGAGGTTGGTGGTTTGCTGACCCCGGCTGGGCTGTAGCGTCAGCAGCAGCCGACCGCGCAGGTCAATCACATCGAGCCGCAACAGGTCAGGCATATCCCAGCGTATCAGGCCGGTGGTTGGATTGGGATAGACTCGAAATTCGCTGAACGGGCAGTGGTTCGGGCAGGGCCGTAACAATGCTGTCGGGTTTCCCCCCCATAACGGGCCGCAGCATGAACGCGCCCGTTATGTTCAGAGCCGCCGACTGCTGATTCTGCTCCCAGTTAGTGCCGCCGTTGTAGAAAATCTCCCGCCCAAACGGACTGTTCTTGTCGAAACCCAGCCGAAACCGTGTCGTGTCGTTACTGGTAATCTGTCGGTAGCCTATATAAAAGGTGTCTTTGACCGACACGCCCCGATCAAACGGAAACTCAACAAAGCCGTTGCGCGTGGCCGGGTACAGTACTTTAAATAATTTCTGATAAATGGCCTGATCGGGTTTGCCATTCCTGTTGCTGTACACGTTGATTACAAACGACTGCCCCGTCTGGTTGCTCAGAAACGGCACGATACACGCCCGAACGCCCGCAATGACATCGGGCTTGTTCAGAAAAAACCGCATGGCTACCTGTTCGCGCTGCCCAATCTGTTGGGCAAACTCCCAGCTTCCATCATCGTAGGCAAAATAGTTATCCAGCACGGCCACCGCCGAAAGCGTATCGTTTTGCCGCAGATTCACGCCCGCAATAGCCGGGCTCTGATCGTCGGTAGTGTTGAGATCAAAGGTATAACGCAGCAACGCCCGCGTGGCCGTACCCAATCCGGTAACCGGTGCCGCTGCGGCTACCTTTCGCTGCGTGCCAAGGGCCGGAATCAGCGATGAATTAGCCGATGGGGTATCCTGCACCAGCCGCCCCGATACCTCGTCGCGCACGCTGAACCGGAAGGTGGTGAAGTTGAAGTTATTGAACAGGTTATTGATGTCGGTCGTAACGGAATCGGCCGTTTCGGCGGCTGGCTTTAAAACATACTGCGCCAGCGGCATGGCCGTGTACCGCTTCAGCAGCGGACTGAGGGCCTGCCGCACGGCCACGTCTTTTACGAATCGGTCGGTGCGGCTTCGGTTTTTGTTGAGATAGATATAGTCAACGTTCCAGGTATCAAACGGGCCGGACTCGCGGCCGTAGGTTCGGAACCGGAACGCAAAACCCGCGTGAAAAAACCGGGATTCGGCAACGGGAATAAAAGCCTGATAAAACTGACGCGTGGCATCGGAGCCATTCAGTTGCCGGGTCGAATCGGGTCGGCCCGCGTCGGTAATGGTGCGGATCTTCAGCGAATCGCCCGTATTCTCAACCTGCCAGACCGTTCGCCACGCGCCGGTATTATCCAGAAACTGCACCGTAAGCGAATCGCCCGGATCGGGCAGCTCGCCAACCCCGCGCATCTGCCAGTAAAAGCTAAGAAAGATTTTGTCCGTTGCCGCCAGTCCGGCCAGCGTAATAGGGCGCGATTGCAGCGTATCCGTATACCCCTGCGAAAAGCGGTTGTTCTGGGCGTAGGGCTGGCCGTTGGCCGCCAGCCCATCAAACGACGCCACCCCTACCGTGGGGTGATTGATAGCCATTGTATTGTTGACGTACACACCACTACCGGGTTGCCAGCGGGCCGGGCTGGGCACCGACACACCTGGCTGAGCAGGCAGGGTAACAACGCTCGAAAAATCGTCGAAAAACGGCAGCGACAGGGGTGTTTGTGCCCTCACCAACGACGGAAGCCAGCAGGATGCCAACCACAACGCATATGCTGTACGCCGAACATTACATTGCCCTAACCAGTCTGGTAAATAGATTTTCATTTGATAGACATACCGGAAGACCGCTTACTGATCCGGATCAACGGGGCCTACAACCCAAATGTCCATAGCCTCTCCCACGCGAATGCGTTCGCCGGGACGGGCTTCGGGCCGTTGCTTCACCACCGTGCCGACTTCCTTTTCGGGATCATCGACCGAAATTTTCGTGCCAACTTTCAGATTTGAGCCTCGAATAGCGGCTTCGGCCTCATCGAGCGGCAATCCTACAACGTCGGGAATAGCGAACATGGTATTACCCAGTCCGTCGCCAATTTCGAGGTCAATTTTGGCTCCCTTCGGCACGGAGGTTCCGGGGGTTATTTCCTTGCCGTTATAGAGCTGGCGCAGCACCGAGTTTTTGGCCACATCGGGTACGTAGTTCTGTTCGCCCAGTTCCAGCCCCATCGACCGCAGGCTCAGCTTCGCGCTCATCAACGTCAGGTCGGTGAGCGTTGGCATGGACACCATGGGTGCCACGCGCTTAGTGATGGTCAGATAGACTTTCCGGTCTTCTTTCACCTTGGCGTTAGGGCGCGGATACTGCTGTAACACCGTGAGTGGCTGCGCGCCGGCCACAAACGTGCAATCGCTCACTTCGTAGCGCAGGTTACGGTCACTAAGCGTATTCTGCATCTCATCGAAACTAAGCCGCGTTACATCAGGCACCGTAATGGTCTGACCATGATTGGTAGTAACGGGCAAATAAATAAAGAAGAAGGCCAGGAACAGCACCGCAACGAGGGCCAGAATAATGCCGACATGAACCAACAGGTCGGATGCTGATCGGGTGCTGATTTTTGCCATTTTGAGAAGAAAACTGCTTGCCGCCGGTGGGCCTTTTGCGTTATGCCAGCAAATTTAGTGAAACCTGTACCTGATTCGCCATTACTGCCCAAAGTCATTACCCCTTCAACTGATAAGCACCGAACATCTTTTTGATGTACTTGCCAACGATGTCGAACTCCAGATTGACCGTATCGCCCGCCCGCAGATCCCGAAAGGTGGTGTGCTCATAGGTGTAGGGAATGATGGTAACACGAAAGCGATCAGCTTCGGAGTTGAAAACGGTCAGACTCACACCATTGATACAGATAGACCCTTTCTCGACGGTTACGTTGTCGGCCTCGTCGGGATTATAGTTAAAATCATACAGCCAGCTTCCATCCTGATCCTGCACGCTGGTACACACGCCGGTCTGGTCAACATGCCCCTGTACAATGTGGCCATCGAACCGGCCATTGGCGGGCATACAACGCTCCAGATTGACCCGACTGCCCGGTTTCAGCGTGCCCAGACTGGATTTTTGCAGCGTTTCGGCCACGGCCGTTACGGTATATTGCCCGTCAGATACGCCCGTTACCGTCAGGCAAACGCCATTGTGGCTTACGCTCTGATCAATGGTTAATTCGGGCGTGAGCGAAGACGCGATGGTAAAGGTCAGGTTGGTGCCTTCTTCGGCAATGGCGGCTACGGTGCCGGTAGTTTCAACAATTCCGGTAAACATAAAATAAGAGGCAGAGGATGTAAGGGATAAAACGTGGGGCGCGTCGGCAGAATCGGCTCGTGCACTCCCTATACCGATTGTCCTTTCTGCCCCTCTATAAACAGTGAACTGCCGAAGGGGGTTCGGGGCAACAGGCTTTGCTCGGCCCGGACAATGCGGTACAGCGTTTCGTTGACGAAGGGATGCGGCAGGTACACATCTGATGCGGGCTGATCGGGGCTGCGCCAGCCCAGGCGCAGTTGCAGACGCTGCCACTGCCGGGCCAGCAGAATCAGGGGCGACAGGGCGAGACTCCAGTACGTGGAGTCGTGCAGTTGCAGACCGGCCCGGGGCAGTAACCCGACAAAATCAGCCCGCTTAAACCGGCGGGTACTGCCAACGGCCAGATCGTGCTGCCCCCAGAAAACGTTAAATGCATTGTTATTACTTAGCAGCAGCCCACCCGGTTTGAGTCGCCGGGCCAGTTCAGTCAGCAGCCGGGAGAGGTCAGGATCGCTGAAATAGCAGAACACGTCGTTGCAGATGATGGCGTCGTAGGTCTGTTGCGGGCGCGTAGCTGGCCAGTTCGTTCAGGTTCACCAGGGCCGCGTCCAGCCCGCGTTCGTGGCAAAACTGTACGGCGTCGGTCGAGCCATCGATACCATGCAGCCTGGTATAGCCCCGTTTCCGCAGAAAATCGAGCATACCGCCCGTGCCGCAGCCCGCATCCAGGATAGCCACATCCCGACGCGGACCGAACTGCCGCTCCAGATGACGCACAACGGTTTCGTGCAGGATGCGATACCACCACAGCCGCTGCTCAATCTTAAACATTTTCTCGTACTCGTCCGACCGTCCAATCATTTCCTTATCATTTGCGGGGCATCATCGGCTGCATTCACTGGTTTCATCCGTAAAGGCCTGCCAGCCACAAAGCCCAGGTCCCCCCTACTGGCTATTTCTCTACGTACGGCGGCAGACCGCTATGGGCCATGAATAGCTTACCGAGGTATTCGCCCAAGACGCCCAGAAACAGCAGCAACAGCCCCAGCCCCGTGCCGAAGGCCCAGAGAACCACGCCCCAGCCCGACGCTAAAAACACTCCGGCCAGCCAGCCAGCCAGCCAGACCAGACCCGCCAGCAGGCCCAGCCCGAACAGCCCCGCGCCCAGTACTGTAAACCCCCGGATAGGCCAGAGGGAATAGCCAATAAATACATTCAGAAACAGGCCAATCAGCTTACGGGGGGTGTAGTTGGATTGCCCCTCTGTGCGGGCGTGGTGCGGCACCAGGACACTACCTACGTTGCGCGTAACCCGAAAAATCAGCCCGTCAATGTAAGGGTACGGCCCCCGGTAGCGGATAATTTCGTCGACTACTTCGCGCCGAATCAGCTTGAAACTCGATAGATACAAATCCGGTGGTTTACCGAGCGAATACGTTGTGAGCGTATTGACTAACCGGCTGCCCAGGTTCCGGACCCAGCTGTGTTTTTTTTCGGTGTATCGGCTGTACACCACATCATATTGCCCGGCTTCGGCGGTTCTGAGCAGGGTCAGGATCGTTTCGGGCGGGTTCTGAAAATCGTCGTCGATGACAACGGTAAACTGCCCCCGCGCGTGGTTCAGGCCGCACAGCACCGCGTTGAATTCGCCGAAGTTCCGACGCAGCGATATAAACGTGACTATATCGTACGCGCTGGCCAGTTCGCGGCAAACGGATTCTGAATGGTCTACACTCCCATCATTAACCAGCACCACTTCAAATGATAATCCTGCCAGGCAGTCATTCAACCGGCTCACCAAAGGCCCAATGGTGGTTTCGCTGTTATAAACCGGAATAACTACGGACAGGTACATATAAAAAATGATGAATCAGTTAACCCGCCCCGACAAATAGGCCGGAATACCATTAATCGTGTCGATGATGTAGGTAACCTCGTCGTCGGTAAGGGTTGGGTTTAGCGGCAGGCTGATGACCTCGCGGTGTAGCTGCTCTGAAATTGGCAGTACCAGGTCGTGCCATTCTGGAAATGCCTGCTGCCGATGTGGCGGGATAGGATAATGTACGTCGGTACCGATACCCCGCTGCTGCAAATAGCTGATCAGCCGGATGCGGTCAGGATGGCGAACCACAAACAAATGCCAGGCATCCTCATCAACAGCATCGGCGGGGGGAAGCGTCAGTTTGTCGGGGTTTAGTTGGGTCAGGTACCGCCGGGCCAGTTGCCGGCGCCGGTCATTTTCGGCATCGAGTCGGGTTAGTTTCTCGCTCAGGATAGCAGCCTGTAGTTCATCCAAACGACTGTTCTGCCCTATGTACTGATTATGATATTTCTGCCCCGACCCGTAGTTGCGCCAGTAGCGAAGCCGGTCGGCCAGCCCATCGTCGTTGGTAGTTATAGCGCCGGCGTCGCCAAGGGCACCGAGGTTTTTAGTCGGGTAAAAACTCCAGCCAGCCGCGTCGGCCAGTCCACCCGCCCGGATGTTGTTGTATAGGGCCCCGTGGGCCTGGGCCGCATCGGTCAGTACCCGCAATCCATACAGGGCAGCCAGTGCATTAATAGGCTCCATATTGCAGCACCGCCCGTATAGGTGTACACAAAGAATAACCCGCGTTTGGCTGGTAATGGCCGCTTCAATACGAAGCGGGTCAATGTTGTACGTACTTAGCTCAGGTTCAACCAGCACCGGTGTCAGTCCGGCCTGCCGCACAGCCAGTACGCCGGCTACGTAAGCGTTTGACGCCATGATAACCTCACTGCCTGGTGGCAGCTCCCAGGCTTTAAGCGTCAGGGCCAGGGCGTCCAGGCCGTTGGCTACGCCAACACAGTGTCGCGTCTGACAGTAATCGGCAAAACTCCTTTCAAACTGTTCAACCTCGCGGCCCAGCACAAACCAGCCTGACTCCGTAACCCGGCGCACAGCCCGCTGAATACTTTCCTGATGGGGTTCATTGACGCGTTTTAAATCCAGAAACGGAATCATCAGATCAGTTTACGTCGGCCAGTTCGGCCCGGACAGAACCGGGCAGGGCAGGATAGGGCTCATCAATATAATCCTTTACATCGTAAAGCTGGTTGGATACCACCAGCAAGATAGCGTCGTCCGTAAATTCGTCCATCGTATGCCAGTCTTCAGGCTGGAGTACCAGACATTTGCGGGGATTGTCGAGCAGAAAGTAGTCTTCTTTCTGCCCGTTATGGTTGTATACCCGGCAGCTTCCACTCACACAGACCAGCGCGTTCCAGGCTTTGTGATGCCTGTGGCCCGCCCGAACCTGATTACCAGCCTGGTATATGTAAAAAACTCGCTGAATAGGACCGGGAATGATATCTTCGAAAACGGTCAAGTTACCGCGTTCTGAGAAAACCGTCTTTAGTTCGTAGAGTTGAGGCATATGGTTGTGTGCAAAAAGTACCCCCTATTTTCAAACCTTAAATGTATTAAAAATGCATTAAAACTCAGAAAACTACAACCGTATTATGGCGATCAGCGGGAAAAACTTATTATCGCCCCAGACTATTTCATGCAAAAGAACACTAATATAGTATGAAGCTAAACCGAATTGCCCCCATCGCGCTGATACTGGCCTTGGGTCTGTTCTTGTATTTTCTGTTTTTCGGTCAGGAAACCAATCTTGCTACCAGCGCAGTGGCCATAGCCGACACCGCAGCGTACAACCAGGAAATCAGGGCCGAACGAGTCGAGAAAGACGAATTTATGCGAACCAACGCCGATTCGCCCATGGCCGACAAATCGGCTTTCAATGGATTGTTATACTATGGACCCGACCCCGCCTATCGGGTCACGGCCCGGATCGAACCTTTCGCCGACAAAACTCAGAAACTCGTTGTTCGTATGAGCGACGGCACCGAAGAAGTATACAGTAAGGTGGCTCATGTCGTGTTCAGTCTGGGCGGCAGCGCACACCGGCTACTGGTTGTCAGCACCGGCGATACATACTCGATTCTGTTTCGCGATGCCACTTCAAATAAGGAAACCTATGGTGGAGGCCGCTACCTGGACCTCAACGCCGATCAGCTGACGGGCAGTCAGACTGTGCTGGACTTTAATGCAGCCTATAATCCCTACTGCGCCTACAACCCGAGTTACGCCTGCCCTGTACCACCCGCCGAGAATGTGCTGGACGTCTCCGTCAAAGCAGGGGAACGCTACGTACCGCATGAGTAGCCAAACGCCCTATCTTTGCATTTTACTTTTTTCTTTTAACTGGTACGCCGGGGCGACAGAGAAAACGAGTTTAACATAGCGAAAGCAGCGTTATTTAGCTATCCCATAGCGGTTTGCAACGCTGTTTTATCTACAACCTCTCCTTTCTCTGTAGGTTCGCCGATGCGGTTAAAAACCAGTATACCGTATGGAGATTTCCTATAACTGGCTGGGCGACTATATCGACCTGCCCGAAACCCCCGATGAAGTAGGCAAGCGCCTGACTGCCACGGGCCTTGAAGTTGAGAGTATCGAGAAAATAGAGGCTGTTCCGGGTGGTCTGGAAGGCGTGGTAATTGGTGAAGTCCTGACCTGTAGCAAACACCCCGATGCCGACAAGCTGAGTCTGACCACTGTAGATGTGGGAGCCGCCGAACCCGTTTCTATCGTCTGCGGAGCCTCCAACGTGGCCGCCGGACAGAAGGTTGTGGTTGCGCTCGTGGGGGCTACGCTATACCCAACCGGCGGAGCAGGATCACCGGCCGAACCTGTCCAGATCAAAAAAGCCAAAATTCGGGGGGTAGCCTCCGAAGGCATGATCTGCGCCGAGGATGAGCTTGGTCTGGGTCAATCGCACGACGGGATTATGGTACTGGCTACCGACCTGCCCAATGGAACTCCGGCCGCCACGTACTTTAACCTCGAAGCCGATTACCGCATCAGCATTGGTCTGACACCTAACCGCATCGATGCGGCTTCGCACATGGGCGTGGCCCGAGACCTTGCAGCCGCCACCGAGTGGCCCATGCACGAGCAAAGCAGTAAAATTGACTCGTTCAGCGTCGACAACGAAGACCTGACCATTCCGGTACGGGTAGAGGCTCCTGATGCCTGCCCGCTATACATGGGCGTGACCATCAGCAACCTGACCGTTACCGAATCGCCCGACTGGCTGAAACGACGGTTACTGGCCATTGGCCTGAAGCCGATCAACAACATCGTTGACATTACCAATTACGTCTGCCATGACCTTGGTCAGCCACTGCACGCCTTCGATGCCGACAGGATTGCCGGGGGTAAGGTCATTGTCAAGACACTGCCCGAAGGAACGCCTTTCGTGACGCTCGACGGCGTGGAGCGCAAATTGACGGCTACTGATCTGATGATCTGCGACGCCGAAAAACCAATGTGTATAGCGGGCGTGTTTGGCGGGCTGAACTCCGGCGTTACAGCGCAGACCACACGCATCTTTCTCGAATCGGCCTATTTCTCGCCTGGTTCCATTCGTCAGACGGCGCAGCACCACGGTCTGAAAACCGATGCCTCATTCCGGTTCGAGCGGGGTACGGCACCTACCAGCCCCATTTGGGGTCTGCAACGGGCGGCCGTATTACTCCGCGAAATTGCCGGTGGTGTGATCAGCTCTGAGGTGGTCCGGGCCGAATCGGAGAATTACGCGGCCATTGCCGATTTTCGGCGGGTGCCGATGCGCTACCGCCATATTGACCGGTTGATTGGCATGCCGCTTGACCACCAGCTGATGCACGACATTCTGGACCGGCTTGGTATTATCTCCGAAGCCCCGGAGCCAGAATCTGGTACTGATTTCGTTGCTCTGGTGCCGCCCTACCGCGTGGACGTAACGCGCGAAGCCGATGTGATTGAGGAGATTCTGCGCATTTACGGGCTGGACAACGTACCGCTGTCGCCGGTGCTGGCGGCTGAGTCGCTGTCGGAGTTTCCGAAGGTTGATCCCGATCAGTGGCAAAACCGCGTGGGTCAGGCGCTGGCGGCCAACGGTTTCCACGAGATTCTGACAATATCATTAACCCGCCCGGCCTACAATGACGCCATCCGCCCGGCCCTGTCCGGTGCCGACGTAGCCCTGCTCAATCCGCTGAGCGAAGACCTGTCGGTCATGCGTCAAAGCTTACTCTTTTCAGCCCTCGAAACATTAGTCTACAACGCCAACCGGCGGCAGCGCGACCTCAAAACGTTCGAGTTGGGTAAGATCTACGCCAAAACCGTTCGGGAGGATGGCAGCACCAGGTACACCGAGCAGCCCCGCCTGAGCCTGGCCGTTGTGGGCAATCAGCAGGCCGAAAGCTGGCGGCAGCGCGCACGGCCCGTCGAATACCACGATATAGCTACTGCCGTGCAGCGCGTGCTGGATCTGTTCAGAATCAAAACCTTTGATACCCAGCCCGCCGACAACACGCTGTTTCAATACGGCCTGACGTACCTCGTCAATAAAAAGCCGCTGGTCAGTCTGGGCCTGGTGCAGCCAAAACTAACCCGCCTGGTTGATCTGAAACAACCCGTTTTTTACGCTGATTTTGATTGGGCCGCTTTGCTGAAGCTGGCGGGTGGCAAAGTCCGGTATCAGGAAGTGCCACGCTTTCCCGTAGTCCGGCGCGACCTCTCGGTAGTAGTCGATCAGAGCGTCAGTTTTGCGCAGATCAGCCAGTTAGCCAGTCAGACGGAGCGCAAACTACTTCGTTCGCTGAACGTATTTGACACCTACGAAGGCGAAAAGATTGGTGTTGGCAAAAAATCATACTCGGTCAGTTTCCTGTTGCAGGATCCTGCCCAAACCCTGACCGATGCCACCATTGATAAAACCATGCAACGGCTCATCACGACCTTTGAGCGGGAGCTGAGCGCGGTAATACGGAAGTAATTGCGAGTGAGCGACTATTTCTGACGCAGGAGATTGATGCGGGAGGTATTCACTCATTCATAATTCACTAATTAGTCATGGTTAGCGAGCATCAGATTATTGCAGTTATTGAGCAGCTCGAACGGAAGGTCGGTTTGCTAAGGGGAATTTGCAACGATGCTAAACGAGAGGTTAATCGCCTGGAACTGCAAAATTCTGCCTTAAAAGAGCGTTTGCTGGAACAGCAGACAAAGCTTAAGGAGTTAGAGAAAAAACAGGCCGACTCAGACAAAAAGACCGCGAAGTCAAAACATTTGAGTAAACTTGTACAAAACAATCTGTCGGAGACAGATACGAATGCCGCTTTAAAAAAACAACTCGACGCGTATATTCAGGAATTGAACCGGTGTATCGCTCATCTGAGTAGTTTGTCATAAACCAAAAAAAATGCCGGGAGCCCGCCCCCTGCATTAGCTGCAGCGATGGAAGAACTGTCTGTGCACATAAAAATTGCCGACCGGAACTACGATCTGTTTGTAGAACCTGCCGCCGAAGAAATCGTGCGCGAAGCCGCCAAGCTGATTCAGGATGTCTTGAAAGAATACCGGGATATGGGTGTACGAGATACCCAGGATGCCCTGGCACGGATTGCCTTCGACTGTCTGGTGCTCAAGCTAAAGGAGGAACGACGGGTTCACCGTCTTCAGCAAATGGTTTACGATAAAATTACCCGCCTGGATGAGGTGGTCACGCCAGCCATAACCTGACCAGTAACTGGGTCTTTTATACCCCGCATCGGGATTTTGAAGGCAGTCGTATCGGAGACGGATTGATGAATCTATTTTATCAATCTTAACGATATCAAAGCCAATGAACACAACAACGTGGCTGATGCTCGTATTTGACAATATTGTCATGATCGGCATTGGCATATTCGTGGGGCGCAAGCTGCTCTCCCGCGTTTCGAACAAACGACAGCAGGAAGCCGAAGACCAGGCTGCCATTATCCTGAAAAACGCCGAGGCCCAGGCCGAAACGCTGAAAAAAGACCGGATACTGGAAGCTAAAGAGCAATATCTTAAGCTGAAAACTGAGTTTGAAGAAACGACCAGCCAGAAGCGAAACCTGCTTCAGCAGAATGAAAGCAAACTCAAGCAGCGCGAGCAGCAACTGGCCCAGCAGGCCGACCAGCAGCGGACCCGCGAGAGCGAACTGACCCAGCAGCGCAACGATCTCAATCAGCAGCGCAACGAGTTAAACCAGCAGAAGAATGGCCTGCAGCAGCAGGTCGATGCCCTGGCCCGGCGTACTGAAGACGTGGACCGTCGGCAGAGCGAGGCTGACAAAATGCTGGCCGAGCAGGTAAGTCAGCTCGAGAAAATTGCCGGCCTCTCCGCCGATCAGGCCCGTGAGCAACTCATCGACACGCTCAAGGCCGAAGCCGAAACCCGTGCCAGCTCCTACGTTAAGAATATCGTTGAAGAAGCCAAACTGACCGCCACCAAAGAAGCCAAAAAGGTGGTGATCGAAACCATTCAGCGCACCGCCACCGAACACGCCATTGAAAACTGCGTCTCGGTCTTCAACATCGAATCCGACGATGTGAAAGGAAAAGTTATCGGGCGCGAGGGTCGCAACATCCGCGCCCTTGAAGCGGCCACCGGCGTCGAAATTATTGTAGATGACACCCCGGAAGCCATCATTATTTCGGGCTTCGATCCTGTTCGGCGCGAGATTGCCCGGCTCAGCCTGCACCGTCTTGTGCAGGATGGACGCATTCACCCCGCCCGCATTGAAGAGATCGTGGCCAAGACCCGCAAGAATATCGACGATGAGATTGTGGAGATTGGTGAACGTACCGTTATTGACCTCGGCATTCATGGCCTGCACCCCGAACTGATTAAGATGATAGGGCGCATGCGCTTCCGGTCCAGCTACGGGCAGAATCTGCTCCAGCACAGCCGCGAAGTGGCCAAACTCTGTGCCACCATGGCCGCCGAACTGGGGCTGAACGCCAAACTGGCCAAACGCGCCGGTCTGCTCCACGACATTGGTAAGGTATGGCCCGAAGAAGCCGAACTTCCCCACGCCCTGCTGGGTATGGAACTGGCCAAAAAGTACAAAGAGAATCCCGAAGTCATCAACGCCATTGGTGCTCACCACGACGAGATTGAGATGACGAGCATGCTCTCGCCCATTGTACAGGTTTGCGATGCCATATCAGGTTCGCGGCCCGGTGCCCGGCGCGAAATGATGGAGTCGTACATCAAACGACTGAAAGAACTTGAGGAACTGGCGGGCAACTTCCCGGGCGTAACCAAGTGCTACGCCATTCAGGCCGGTCGCGAACTGCGGATTATGGTTGATGCCGATCACGTTTCCGACGACCGGGCCGGCACACTGAGCTACGAAATTTCGCAGAAGATCGAGAAGGAAATGCAATATCCCGGTCAGATCAAAGTCACCGTCATCCGTGAAATGCGGGCAGTGGCTTATGCGAAGTAATAAAAATGAATTTTGTTTGACCGGTGGTTCCGCCCTGTTTCCAGTACTGGAGATAGAGCGGAACCACCGTCTTTATATCCTTAAGCCATTGATTCAGACATGGATTTTCTGACGGTTCTTCTTCTTCTGCTCGTTGGGGCGGGCGGGGGTGTAGTGGTGGCCAATGTGCTGCGGAAACGGGCGGGTATCACCGACGTACAGCGCAACTCAACGGTGCTGCTCGAACGTATTGAGAAGGTATTCAAAGTCGTGATGGCCGAAGGATATTTCTCGGAGATTTACAATTATCAGGATCAGAAGAAAATCCTGTATGTGTTGGATGACCCCAAGAAGGCGATGGTCATTGCCAAATCCAAAGTGCTGGTGGGGTTTGATTTTGCAAAGGTTCGGTTTCGGGTGCCGGAAGCGGGCAGGAAGGTCCTTGTCATTGAAGCCTTCCCGGAGCCGGAAGTCTTGTCGATTGACACCGATTACCAGTTTTACGATATTCAGGCGGGATACCTTAACTATTTCAAAAGCGAAGACTACACCAGAATTCTGGACGACGCCAAGCGGGCCATGAATGAACGGGCGCTGCAAAGCGATCTGCCCAAGATTGCCAACAACCAGATTCAGTACATGATGTATCAGCTGGCCGGTTCGATGGGCTGGAGTCTTCAGCTCCCCGAAGCCCAGCAGATGAAGCTCGACGTGCTGAAAGAGCAGGCCGAAGACCCAAACACCCCGCCCGGCAGGTCGTTGCCCGGTGCATAACCTGATTAATCCGTGCCCGAGAGGTTTTTTTCAGCGCATAAACAAGGCATCCTAAACGTTTTTCCAGCATGAAAAACGGCTGTTTTCTTTTTTACTTTCTCCTGATAGCCAGTAGCCTGCGGGCCCAAACAGCCACCGACCTGTGCAGGACGGCTAAAATCCGGTCGATGAGTCAGCAGCAAAGTAACCCCCGCGCCCGCGTAGCCTACCCCGGCGACAATGCTATTGATGTAACGTATTACGGTCTCGATCTGCAGCTGACGCACACGCCCAACTACCTGCGGGGCGTTGCCACCATCCGGCTCAAAAGTACGACCGCCAGCCTGACCAGCTTCTTTCTGGACTGCAGCCCGCAGCTTACCGTCGATTCGGTCATGAGCAGCGGGCGTCGGCTGTCGTTTGTGCGCGGCACTGACCGGCTTACCGTTACGGCCCCGCAACCGCTCAACGTTGGACAGACGCTGGCCCTGACGGTACATTATCAGGGTAATCCGACCAGTCAGGGCGGATTTGGCAGTTTTGCCTTTTCTGAACACGGCCCCAAAAGTGACCCCGTTATCTGGAGTCTGAGCGAACCCTACGGAGCCAGTGACTGGTTTCCCTGCAAAGACACCCCCGCCGATAAAGCAGACTCATCAGCCGTTACTATCACGGCTGATAAACGGTTTGTTTCGGTCTCGAATGGCGTTTTACTGGGCACTTCCGATAATGCTGACAGTACCCGCACGTATCGCTGGCGCAACAGCTACCCCATTGCGCCCTACCTGATTTCGCTGGCCATGACCAACTACGAGCGGTACGATACGCCGTTTGCATTTCAGAGTCAGACCATGCCCGTTACGCACTATATCTACCCCGAAACGCTGCCCACCATCAAAGCCAATCTTGACCGTACGCCCGATATGCTGAGAATTTTCTCCGGCCTGTTCGGGCCGTATCCGTTTCTGCGCGAGAAGTACGGACATGCGCAGTTTGGCTGGGGCGGGGGTATGGAACACCAGACCATTTCGTCGATGGGTGCCTGGAGTACCGGCATCATTGCCCATGAGCTGGCGCATCAATGGTTTGGCGATAAGATCACCTGCCGCGACTGGCAGAACATCTGGCTCAACGAAGGTTTTGCCTCATATGGCGAAGCCCTGTATGCCGAAGCCAGCAGCGGACCAGCCACCTACGCCAGTATAATGAACACCTTTCTGACCAATGCCAGGCGGGCACAGGGTAGTTTGTATGTACAGGATATTACGAGTGTAAACAACATCTTCGACAGTAACCGGACGTATGCCAAAGGGGCTTCGGTACTCCATATGCTGCGATGGGTATTGGGCGACGACGTATTTTTTCAGACGCTGCGTGCCTACGCAGCCGCGCCGAATTTGGCCTATAGTACCGCTGTTACCGATGATTTCAGGGCGGTTGCCGAGCGGGTTTCGGGCAAAGATCTGGGATATTTCTTCCAGCAATGGATCTTTGGTGCAGGCTACCCAACTTACAGAGCAACGGTTACAAACGCATCGACCAACAGTGTAACGATACAACTGGAGCAGCGAAACGCCACCGCCAGTAACCCCACCTCGTTCACTATGCCCGTGCAGATACTCATCAAATCAGCCAGTGGCGACACAACCGTAACCGTACTGAACGACCGCGCTAACCAGACCTTTACGCTGCCCACGCGGGGCAGCGTAACCAATGTGCTCGTGGACCCAAATAATCGGCTCCTCAAAGCCAGTGACGCTACGGTTCTCTCTGGGCTGGTAACAGCCCTGCCCGAACCAGCCAGCATGAGTCTGCGGACATACCCTAACCCGTCCACTGAGGAGCTGACCGTCGAATTTACCTTGAGTACGCCCGCATCCGTTGCAATTTCGCTAACAAATTCACTGGGGCAACGCGTCAGGACTCTCGCTCAGGAACGGATAACAGCGGGGCTGCACCGTCGAATGATTGATGTGCGGGGTCTACCAGCGGGACAATACATAGTGGGTATTGACAACAGAGACGGCGTGCAGAGCCGGGTACTGATCAGCCACTAAACGGTTACTAATTAGCCAGCATATGCCAGAACGGGCTGTAACCAATGTCGGGGATAGCACCGATGAGAGGCAGGTACGTTAGCATTGAAGTGGCTGACAAGGGAACTGGCTTCAATGAACGCTACCCGGATCGCCTATTTATCATTTTCCAGCGGCTGCGTGGGCGCATGCAATTTACGGGCACGGGTATGAGACTGACCCTCTGCAAAAAGGTCGTGAATCGGCACAGAGGCAGCATTATGGCGCGAAGTCAGGAAGGGACCGGGTCTACTTTCATCGTTTATCTACCTACAAAATAGACCACTAGTATCCGAGTACTCAATTTTGCGTCGATTACCGTAACATTTTGCAGAATACGGGGTTTTTCCATCGCGCCCTGCCAACTCGATCAGCCCACTGATCGAGTTGCTTTTTTCAGCTAATCCGCTACTTACGTTTATGAAAGTTACCGACTCAACAGCCATGAATGCCGAAGCCTCAACTTCACGATCTCAACCCACTACACCAGCTGTCCCAACGCGTTCACCTTTGCCCGGCGATGCGCAGGACCTCGTCTGTTTTTCTCACCTGCGCTGGAACTTCGTTTATCAGCGGCCTCAGCACCTGCTCAACCGGGCTACCGAAAGCTACCGGGTTTGGTTTCTTGAAGAACCGATGTATGACGACGGCGAACCGCGCCTGGTCCAGCACAAACAGGCGAACCAATTAACGGTTGTTATCCCTCATCTCCCGCACGGCACTAACCCCCACCAGGCCATTCAGTTACAGAAGGAGTTGCTGGATACCTTCATGGCCAGTCAGCAGATCGACAACTTTGTTGCCTGGTACTACACGCCAATGGCCCTGTTGTTCAGCGATCATCTGAAACCGAAACTAACGGTTTATGACTGTATGGACGAGCTATCGGCGTTCTGGGGCGCGCCCCCGCAGTTGCTGGATCAGGAAAAGAATCTGATGCAACGGGCCGGCGTTGTATTTACCGGTGGCTACAGCCTGTACGAGGCCAAACAACATCGCCACCCAAACGTCTTTGCCTTTCCAAGCAGCATAGATTTTGCCCATTTTTCCACCGCCCGCCAGCCGCAGCCCGACCCGGTCGATCAGCGTACTATAGCCAGCCCCCGCATTGGATTCAGCGGAGTCATTGACGAGCGTTTTGACTACCAGCTGCTGGATGAAGTAGCCCGTCAGCGGCCAGACTGGCAGTTCATGCTGATTGGTCCGGTTGTCAAAATCGACCAGAATCTGTTACCCAAGGGCGCAAATGTGCACTACCTGGGTATGAAAGGCTATAACGAGTTGCCACACTATTTCAGCAGCTGGGACGTGGCCATGATGCCTTTTGCCATGAACGACTCAACTCGCTTCATCAGCCCCACCAAAACTCCGGAGTATCTGGCGGCTGGACTCCCAGTGGTATCTACGCCTATACGCGATGTAGTGCGTACCTACGGTTCTGAAGATTTTGTACAGATCGTTAGCTCGCCCGAAGCGTTTATTCAGGCTGTTGAACTGGCCCTGGCAAAAAAACATCCGCAAAACTGGCCGGCTATTGATGCCTTTCTGAAGAACAATTCCTGGAACAACACCTGGCAGGAGATGCACGAGATCATGCTGGCATCCGTGAGAAACTATCAGTAATCATTGCCTGGGTACTACCATTACGACGTCTTCTTTCTCTACAATGACCTGACCTTCGGCTAAGCCTTTTGGCTTGCGGACATACTTCTTTGGCGTTACCGTTACAGGACACAGACTGTCTGTCCGGCGTTTAGAGTACCACGCGGCTAGTTCGGCAGCCCGCTCAATGACACTTTTTGGAAACACCCGGCCCGACTGGTGTTTAATAATCACGTGCGATCCGGCCACATCACGGGCGTGTAACCAGAGATCATCCTTGTAGGTAAATTTCTGGGTAAGCAAATCATTGTTTTTGGCGTTGCGGCCAATCAGAATCCGAAAGCCCTCATGCGTAACCTCTTTAAACAGCGGAGCTGCCGCCCCATCAACCGGGGCGGCTTCATGCCCGTGCAGGTTGTGCTGTTTTATGTAGCGCCGTAATTCCTTTAATGTTTTCACGTCGCTCAGGTCAGCCATGTACTGGTCAATTCGCCGGATCTCATCTTCCCGGTTGGTTACCTGATCGGTTAAGTGCTGCTCTTCAATTTTTTCGTTTTTTGCTTTGCGATAGAAGTTCTCAGCGTTTTTCTGCGGGTTTAGGTCGGGCTTTAGCTTGATTGTAATGGGCTGATTGCGGTAGAAATCGTGCAGCGTCACCCGGTCTGGAGACGGCACGCCCGCGCTGGTCGGTATATCGTGCAGGTTTGCCATCAGAATGTGCCCCATCTCCTCGTGCGATGCCCCTTCGTCGCGGGCCATAAGCCGGTGCATGTTGGCCTCGATCAGGGCAGCCGCCCGGCGTCGGCGCCGGTCAAGTAGCCGGAGCAAATCCGCTTTCTCCCGTTCAAATCCGCTTAGCCCATTATAGGACACATAAAACCGATTGGCGGCTTCAACGGGGTCGTCAAATACCATTACGGTTGCCCCCTCCGTACCATCCACTTCCGGGGGCGGCACCAGCCACAGCGCAGGTCTGTAATTGGCACGGGTCAGGTAGTACCTCGGCTGTTCGAGCAGCCGGAGTCTTTCCTGAATAGAAGGCCAGTCATTCGTTTCCGGCGCAGCTTTCCCAAACGTTGGAAACACCCTTCTGACGCTAAATTCCGCGGCTTCGTACGCCTGGCGGGACTGATCGAGGGGACGGTCAAGCTGACTGAGCCGGAGTTGCTTGTCGGTTATCAGGTTATGGCTAAACAGATCGGTGACCTCATCGTCCCGGAAAGCCAGCAGGTTAGGCCGGTTCCCGAAGAACTTGAACACCATTGTATAGCCGTCGGCCAGCGTAATGCCCAGGCAGCGTTCGTTCAGAAAAGAGCGGACGCCCAGCACCAGACGGCCAGTAGTCTCCTCACCAATAACGTCCCCGAACAGATCGACGCTATTGGTGCGGGCGCGGTGTACGGCAGGGGGAAAATACAAACCCGAGAAATCGGGCCGAAGCGTAGCCTTGATATGGAAGGGTTTATAATAATTAATCTTTCCTTTAGCCTGCGCAAATACCAGCACAACCTCATCGCGATCCTGACTGAAACACTCCATGAACGACAAACCCGTTAGATGCTGCTCAAGCACCGGAGCCAGTTGCCGGAGAAAATAATAATTTGTGTGCATTGTTGAGTAAAGGTAGCCAATCACCTGATGGGCCGGATGTCAGAAATACTCATACGCCCAACATCCAACTGATCCGTAGGATTAGTTTTGAAAACAATTTCATACGCACCACGGGGCATTACAGTCATCAGGCATCGAAATAGTACTATTTTGACCATCGTATGGGTATTTTTCATAGAATACACCTATTAGTAGTGATATTATTCTTTTCGATAAGATAAAAAACAGTTAATATTGGTGCGTTTAAACAAAAACAAAACCAACCAAACATCCATGAAAGCAATGTTCTACAGATTACTGCCCGCCACACTAATGGTCGCAGTTATGCTGCTGTGGGGCTTGAGTGCTTCTGCTCAGGGCCGCAGAGTAACAGGCAAAATTACGGGTACAGATGGGCCTGTTCCCGGTGCCAACGTGGTGCTGAAAGGCACCCAAACCGGCACCTCGACCGATGCCAATGGCGATTTCGCCATTAATGTAAGCGGAGCAGCCCCCGTTCTGGTTATCTCGGCTATTGGCAACAAAACCCAGGAAATTACCGTTGGCAACCGCTCGGCAGTAAACATTGTGCTCGAAGATGACGCAACGGCGCTGAGCGAGGTAATCGTAACAGGCTACACCACAGAAAACAAGCGCGATAACACCGGTGCTGTCTCGACGGTAAAAGCGAAAGACCTGACCGTTATTCCATCGGGCAACGTAGAGCAGCAGCTGCAGGGCCGCGTAGCCGGTCTGACGGTGATCAGTAATGGCCAGCCTGGTACGTCCAGTCAGGTGCGGGTTCGTGGTTTTGGTGGCTTCGGTGGTAACGAGCCCCTGTACGTAGTAGACGGTATTCCAACCGGCAACGTTGATTTCTTAGCCCCCAGCGACATTGAGACAACAACCGTTCTGAAAGATGCTGCATCGGCGTCAATTTATGGTGCACGGGCCGCCAATGGCGTGGTTGTATTCACGACCAAGAAAGGCTCAAAAACAGCCCGTAAACTGCAGGTTTCGTACGATGGTCAGTACGGAGTTACGGACCCCGGCACAGGGCAGGAGATGCTGAAGCCGCAGGAGTTTGCCGATTATACCTGGCTGGCCTTCCGCAATTCGGGCCTGAAACCCGGCGACGAAGGCTGGGGCCACCCTCAGTTTGGTAAAGGAGCTACGCCGGTTATTCCTGATTACATCAGTGTAGGCGGCACACCGGGCGTGACGGGTACAGTCAATCTGGAAGCTGAACGCGCCAAGTACAACGTAGACCCTGCACTAGGGGCTATTTACCAGGTTACCCGGGCTAATAAAGAAGGCACCGACTGGTACAAAGCCATTACACGGTCGGCCCCTCTTCAGCGGCATGGCCTGAACTTTTCGGGAAGCAGTGATGCCGCCCGCTACTACATTGGTATGAGTTTGCAGGATCAGCAGGGTATTTTGCTGAACAATAGTTTCAAGCGGTACACCTTCCGCGCCAACACGGAGTTCGACCTCTCGAAGCGGGTGCGCTTTGGCGAGAACATTCAGCTTACCTACCGCTCGGTACTGGGTCAGGGTGGTGGTGGCAACGGCCAAGGGGTAGCTGCCGACGAGAACGATATTTTGCAGGCGTTCCGTATGCCAACCATCATTCCCGTTTATGACGAATTTGGTGGATACGCCGGTACGGCAGCCAAAGGATTTAACAACCCGCGGAACCCGGTAGCGAACCGTCTGGGACAAGGTAATAACAAAGGGGGTGGGTACAGTGCCTTTGGTAACGTATACCTTGAGTATGACCCGATTGAAAACCTGACCCTGCGCAGTACGCTGGGCGGTACGTACGGCAGCGGCTATTTCGTGAACTACACCCGGCTACAGTACGAAAACTCGGAGAACAACTCGGCATTCGGTTACGGCGAGGGCGCCAATACCTTTCTGTCGTGGGTACTGACCAACACCGCAAACTATAAGCGCAAATTTGGCGTACACGCCCTTGACCTGCTGGTAGGTCAGGAAGCCCTGAACACGGGTGTGGGACGGAATATCAATGGTAACGGACAAAATCCGTTCTCGACAGACCCTAACTACATAACGCTGAGTACGGTATCGGCAACGGGCCGGGTCGTAAACAGCGGTCAGGGATTGGGCGTTAACTTCGCATCCTATTTTGGGCGGGTTAACTACATCTTCAATGACAAGTACATCTTTACGGGTCTGATTCGGCGCGATGGATCGAGCCGCTTTGGCGCCAACAACCGCTATGGTGTGTTCCCGGCCGCTTCGGCTGCCTGGCGTTTGTCGTCCGAGAATTTCATGAAGAATCTGCCCTGGGTAACGGATCTGAAAATCCGCGGTGGCTACGGAATCATGGGTAACTCGAACAACGTAGACCCTAACAACCAGTTCAGCCTGTATGGTACGAACCTGGGTAACTCGGCGTACGACATTGCCGGTACCAACTCCAGCACCCAGGAAGGGTACTACCGGACCCGGATTGGTAACCCCAATGCCAAGTGGGAAACCAGCGTAACAACCAACGTCGGCTTCGACGGTTCGTTCTTCAATAACCGGCTTGAGTTTATCTTCGACGTATGGCGCAAAGACACCCGCGACCTGCTGTACCAGACGCCCATCCCCGACGTAGTAGGAACTCGTTACACCAGTGCCCCATCGGTTAACGTAGCCAAGATGCGTAACCAGGGTGTCGATATGCAGTTGATTACACGGGGCCGGATTGGTGGCGAAGTGGGCTATGAAGCTAACGTTACGGGTAGTTTCCTGAGCAACAAGATTGTTTCGCTGGCCGGTGATCAGACATACATCACGTATATCAATCCAGGCTTCCGGGGCATCAATCCGATCCGGAATCAGGTAGGTCAATCCATCTCGTCATTCTTCGGCTACCAGACCATAGGTTTGTTCCAGAGCAAGCAGGAAGTTGATGCCGCGCCGAAACAGGATGGTGCCGGTCCGGGTCGCTTCCGCTTTGCCGATATCAACGGCGATGGCAAAATCACCCCTGAAGACCGGACCTACCTCGGCAGCCCGGTACCAAAATTCACCGGTGGTCTGACGCTGAAGTTCACCTACAAAGGATTTGATATTGAGACGTATGCCTACACCTCGATTGGGAACAAAATCTGGAATCAGTCGAAGTGGTTTACCGACTTCTACCCATCGTTTGCCGGCGCGGCCATCAGTGCCCGTGTTCGGGATTCCTGGACACCCCAGAACCCCAATGCCAAGCTGCCTATATTTGAGTCAGCTTCGAACTTCAGCACGAACTCGCAGGCCAACTCATATTACGTAGAAGACGGTTCGTACTTCCGCCTGCAGAACCTGTCGCTGGGTTATAACGTACCCGCCACGGCCCTGAGCCGGATTGGCGTAAGCCGTGTTCGGGTATTCGTTTCGACCAACAACCTGTTCACGATCACTAAATACCAGGGTCTTGACCCGGCGGTGGGTGGCAACGCCGACACCAACTTTGGTATCGACGTGGGTAACTACCCTATCACGCGTCAGGTGCTGGGTGGCCTAAGCTTTGGTTTCTAATCAGCAAATTATTCGGGTACCGGAATTGCAAACGATTTCGGTACCCGTCAAACCAAATAACAAATCATGAAATACAGACAAAAATTCACCATCCTTGCCAGCGCAACTATAGCGCTCTCGGTTGTGTCAGTAGCTTGCCAGGACAAGTTTCTGGAAATTCCGGTAACGGCTCAGTTAGACAACAGCCAGCTTAGCTCGAAGGCCGGTATAGAAGGGTCGCTCATCTCTGTGTATGCTATGCTGAATGGTCGCGGAGATCGGCTGGCTTCTGTCATCTAACTGGGTATGGGGCGGCATTCGGGGGGGCGACGCTAATAAAGGCACCGATCCCGGCGACTTCTCGACCATCAACCCCATTCAGCGGTATGAAGCGCTTTCCACCATTGGAGATATAGGCGGTACGTGGCAAACGAAATACGAAGGTATCAGCCGGGCCAATGCTACGCTAAGACTGTTGGCTTCGCCCACTGCGGTTATATCGGCAGCTGATAAAAAGCGAGTTGAGGGCGAGGCAAAATTCCTACGTGCCCTGTACTACTTTGATTTGAAGCGTCTGTTCAATAATGCGCCGTACATCGACGAAACGGTCGATTACGCTGCGGGTATTGAGAAAGTAACCAACACAGCGACTGAACTTTATCCTAAGATCGAGGCTGACCTTAAGTTTGCGTACGACAACCTGCCCGAAACCCAGGCTGCTGTAGGGCGAGCTAACAAGTGGGCGGCTGCTTCAATGTTGGCCAAGGTGTACATGACTCAGAAGCCAGCGAAATTTACCGAAGCTAAAGCGTTATTTGATCTGATTATTGCCAATGGCAAGACGTCGGGTGGTGCCAAGTACGCCCTGCTTCCTCAGTATGCTGATCTGTTTAAGGCCGCTAACGATAACAACACAGAGTCAATTTTTGCTATCCAGGCGGCTGCTAACACGGGTAACGTAAATAATGCTAACCCAGAGTTCGACCTGAACTTTCCTTACAACACGGGCCCAAACGGACCGGGTAACTGCTGCGGATTCAACCAGCCAAGCTTTGAGTACGTGAACTCGTTCCGTACTACGGCTAACGGTCTGCCGCTGCTTGATAACTCGTACAACACGGGTGCCAACCAGGTTAAAAACGACCAGGGCGTACCCTCTAAAACAGCCTTTACGCCCGACGCCGGTAACCTTGACCCTCGTCTGGATCACACAGTTGGTCGGCGCGGTATTCCTTATCTGGATTGGCAGGATCACCCCGGTCAGGACTGGATTCGGAACCAGCCCAACGGCGGCCCCTACTCAAACAAGAAGTTTACGTACTACAAGTCGGACGTAGGTAAGTTTCAGGACAACAGTTCATGGACGCCGGGTTACACTGCCGTTAACTTCCCCGTTATCCGGTTTGCCGATGTGTTGTTGATGGCAGCCGAAGCGGAAATTGAAGTGGGTTCGCTAACCAAAGCATTAGAATATACGAACCTGGTTCGCAATCGGGCAGCTAATCCAGCCAGTTTTGTGATGAAGGCAGGTGCACCAGCGGCTAAGTACGTGATTAGTCCATATCCAGCTTCTACATTTGCCACGAAAGAGTCGGCCCGCACGGCAGTTCGCTTCGAGCGTCGACTGGAGTTGGGTGACGAGGGGCACCGTTTCTTTGACCTCGTTCGCTGGGGTATTGCGGCTCCCACACTAAACGCTTATCTAGCCTACGAGGGTCCCAAACTGCCTAACACGCTGGGTGGTGCCAAGTTCACGGCGGGTAAGGATGAGTTTCTGCCCATTCCACAGACTCAGATTGACATTCAGGGCAAAGACGTACTGAAGCAGAATCCGGGTTATTGATCTACCCGTAGTAGCGTACACAAAACCCCCTTCTACTAATAGAAGGGGGTTTTTGCGTTCTAAACCATTCTTAGTATTGACCGTTATCGTTTTGTACAACAACCCAACCACGATTATGGCCAACAACCAGTCAACTAACCAGCCCGGTGCGAAGACCGAGGAGTCGCGCACCAAAGAATTTCGCGATACGAGTGGCAACCGCCCTAACGGCGAACAGGAAATGACCAACGACAATAAAACCAAACAGGGTGAGGAAGATGAACATGACCCCGCCCTGCTGGACAAATCCAAAGCCGAACTCGCCTATGAACGTGGTGGCTCCGGGCACTCCGGCAACAGCGACACACGCAACGGCAGCCGGGGGCAACAGTAATTTTATTTTGGAACACCGTAGACACAAAAAGCCCGCCTGATTGCTCAGGCGGGCTTCAATACGTTTATAGCGTTGTCGGTATATTTCACCGGCAGTTGTGCCTCAACAAAAATTACTGAGCGCTATCCGACATCATCGTCGAGGCCGAATCGGTAGCCATCGTCGAATCACCCATCATCATCGTCGACGTCGTGTCGGTCATGACAGTGGTTTCGTTGGTTTCGGTTTCGGTTTTTTTCGAACAGCCCGTAGCAAGTGCAATCATGGCAGCGAAAAAGAAGGCGGTTTTCGTGAATGCTTTCATAGTTTTGATTTGTTTTTTGTTTAGCGGTGAAAAATGATTCAATGTCAATGTTAATACTCTATAGGCTGAAAGGTAACCCACGATTTTAAAAAAACTTTTTGGGTTACATCTTCGCCCTTTTCTGTATTAAGTAATAGATCATGTAATGAGAGACAGGCAACCGGTCCTGACCGACGAAGAATTGCTGACGGGTTTGGCCAACGGCTCAGACGATGCGCTAACGCAGCTATACCGGCGGTACTTTCCGATGGTCCTGCATCTGATAACGACCAACAACGGCAACGAAGACGACGCCAAAGACATCTATCAGGAAACGCTGGTAGTACTTTACGAAAAAGTTCGGGCCGGTTCGTTCGATTTACATAGTCAGCTCAAGACGTATATCTACGCGGTGGGCAGACGGTTGTGGCTGAAGCAGCTGGCTCAGAAAAGCCGGTATATGGTGCGCGACATTGATGTGGACGCTACCGATGCAACGGCCGCCGGACAGGTTAGTGATGATCTGGCCGATCATGAAGAACGCGACCGGCAGTTTGAGTTGATGGCTGACTCGCTGGTGCGGCTGGGCGAACCCTGCCGCACGCTACTGGAAGATTTTTATATCCGGCATCTGAGCATGCAGGACATTACCGAAAAGTTTGGCTACACCAACGCCGACAATGCCAAGACGCAGAAGTACAAGTGCCTGATGCGATTGAAGCGACTGTTCTTTGCCGAGTACAAAACTTAGATACGTTGTAAAGTACTAGTGCTGTTTTGATCTCTTATTTAACTCCTCACGACGATGGAAATGAACGAACCTAACGACCTGGAAAACGCCCTCCGCGCCTATGGTGACCGGATTCGCTTTCGACGCAGGCTGGTTGCTGTCCATAAGAGCATGGACCTGAACGAGTTGCGGGCAGAAGCCGGTTCGTACCGCGCTGGTCTGCGGTCGCTCCACAGCGGAAGAAACTTTTGGCGTACCTACGGCACTACGCTGGCGGTGGCAGCGTCGGTAGCAGTTGTGACTACGTTCGGCTCCATTTTCCTGTATCGTTCCTATCAGCAAAGCCATAAGCAGGAACAGCAATATAGCCAGTTAAGCAAAGAAATTCAGGCCGTAAAGTATTCGCAGCGACGAATTCTGAGTGATCTGAACGGGCGTAGTCTTGCTCTTAGTCAGAACCCGGCGCAGGTGTCGGGGTCAGGTTTCCTGATCACTGCCGACGGATATTTTGTGACCAATAACCACCTCGTACAGGGTGCCGATTCGGTTTACGTACAAAGTAGCAAAGGGGACGTTTATAAAGCCCGGATCGTCCATACCAACCAGGAGCATGACCTGGCCATCCTACAGTTGTGCGATGACAGTGCCTTCCGACCCGTACCTGCTATCCCGTATGGGTTCGATGCCCGTCCGTCTGCGCTGGGTGAGCGGGTTTTCACACTGGGCTATCCGCGTGAAGAGGTCGTCTATGGCGAGGGTTACCTGAGCTCCCGTACGGGCTACCGGGGCGACTCCATTGCCTATCAGGTAGCCATTGGCGTGAATCCCGGCAATTCGGGTGGGCCGTTGCTGGATGAGAAAGGCAACGTAATCGGCATCATTAGCGGCAAGCAGGTTACGGCCGAAGGGGTTAGTTTTGCCATTAAAACTGACTATCTACTGCAAACGATCAACGCTATCTCGACCGACTCCCTCAATGGAATACCCGTCAGGCTTCCCCGCAAAACGGCCCTCGCCCGATCGTCCAGAAAACAGCAGATCGAGCAGGTTCAGGAGTATGTGTATCAGGTAAAGGTTTTCAAGCATTAACCCGTTCCTTGTCTCCCTTGTTGAAGAAACGTCAGATACTCAACAACGTTGAAAAAGACTGAGTATACTGGTCCTGAGGGTGGCTCTCTCATTCACTGCTGCTCAGGCTCAGCTCGTACTACAAGACGACAACAAACGGATCAGCAGGTCGGACAACTGGTTGATACTGTTGCTGATCAAGCAGGGCGAGAAATCAGAAAAGTCGGCCAAAAGCTAAGTCGTACTGCCAAAAACACGCAGGAAGACGCGAAGCATGGCACCAACCGGGTACTTCATTAAGCTGACTGTAAACTAAAGAAAACAGAGCGGAATATGGGCAATAGCCGCTAGTTGCTAAACCCAACATATTAAAAAAAGCGCGGGAGAAATCTTTTTAGCGCTTTTTGCTTTTTCAGAGAGCACCGTTGGTTACTACACCAACAGGCCTTTATTTTGTTTGTATGAATTCTTCTGCGAATGTGTTGCTGTTCGGCATTGCCCGCGACCTGACCGGTCAGTCGTCTGTATCGGTGTCCATCGGGCCTGACACATGCGTGGCCGACCTGCTCTCGACGGTCCACGAGCGGTACCCGGCACTGCTGGGTATTCGGTCGATGCTGGTTGCCGTAAACGGCGAATATGCTGACGTGAGTCGGCCATTGACTCATCAGGACGAGATTGCTCTTATTCCCCCCGTAAGTGGCGGTTAATCATGATTACACTTACCTCGGCTCCCATTGACGTAGCGTCGGCCCTCAGTTATCTGCAAACAACCCAGGCAGGCGCGGTCGATTTGTTCCTCGGCGTTGTGCGTGACAATACGCAGAATCGTCCCGTTGACCGGCTCGAGTATGAAGCCTACGACCGGATGGCCCTGAGCGAAATGCAAAAGATTGTCGACACAGCCCATCAAAAGTGGCCATTGCTGGGTTGCGTGGTTATCCACCGAACCGGTACGCTGCTCATCGGCGAAATGGCCGTTCTCATCGGTGTGGCCACAGCCCACCGCGCCGACGCCTTCGAAGCCTGTCGCTACATCATAGATACCATCAAACAAACTGTACCCATCTGGAAGAAAGAAATCTTTACCGACGGTGAGGTCTGGGTCAACGCGCACCCCTGAAGAAAGGGGAGCCTTGTGAAATTGCAGAGTGATGAAGAGAGCCGGGTTGTCAGCTTCCACTCCGGCCGTCAGCTTTACAACGCCATCCCTGTATAGCCGTAGTGGCAGACTGTCTATAACTTTTTGGTAGCATAGGTTCCTACAATAGGGTAATGGTCGGAGTAGCGTACGTAGTTAATTGTCTCAAAGTCGAGCGCCTTCAGACCAGGGCTATGAAACTGGTGATCAATACGGATAAAGCCCGGCGCGCGGTTATAGCTGAACCCAAAGCCCCGCCCCGCATCCTCGAACGAACTCGGCAGTACAGACCGCATCCGGTCATACACTACCCCATAGGGCGTATCGTTGAAGTCGCCGGTCACTACCACCGGATGACGGCTGCGGGCCACCTGCTCTTCCACGAGCCGGACCTGCTCACGCCGGTCGATAAAGCCTGCCCGTAACGCACTCAATACCCCACGCGTTTCCTGCTTCACGCCTGAGAGCTGGTCCTGCCGCCATACGCGCCCCACCCGAATACCCATGGACCGCAGATGAACGTTGATGACAGTTACTGTATCGGAACCGATTTTAATATCAGCCCATACCATGCCGTTGAAGCCTCTAAAATCCTCGCGGCCCGACGCCACAATTGGGTAGATCGAAAAGATAGCCACGCCAATTGGGCCTTTTGCCACGTTGGCCAGTTCTGGATTGAGCAATGCCGAATACCGGTAGCCCGCGCTCCTAAACCGGTTGATCATATCGTAATCAGCAATGGCTGTCGAATTATAGAACTCCTGAAAACATTTGACCGGCGCGTCGTACCGCAGCACATAGTTAACTAGCCGCCGAACGCGGGGCGAACTCTGCGGATAATCTACCTCATCATCGGTATAACCAAACCCCTGCACGTTGTAGCTGAATACCCGAAACGCCGTGCCGGAGCCAGTCGCGCCTTCTGAACGGGCGATGCTGTTCCAGGAGAATGTTCGCGAACCAAACAGCACAATACCCGCCAGCAGGGCCAGCCCTGACAACCAACTACGCCACGGGCGCGTGGTGAGCCAGAAAATGACAAACACGAAGTTGAGAACCCAGAGCACTGGAATGGCAATCATGATCATCCCCGCCAGCCAGTGTTCGGTAGGGAGCCAGCCCAGCAGCCAATAAGCCAGCGTTGTAAAAACAAACAGCAACAGATTTACTGACCAGAGCAATGACCGGAGGAAGAAGGTAATCAAGTGACTTATCTGTTGTCGGATAGACATACAAAATGAGCGTTGGAAGCGGAAATAGGCAGTAACTGCCCAAAAGTACGTCAGACCAACGGGAAAGCCCCTGTAAACGACCCAATAGTCTCTTGTGAAACATCGTGAAAACCACTACCTTTGTGCCGCAAAAAAGTTTCTGGTGTCAGGCAAAGGGGGAGTCGAACTCCCTTTTTTGTTAGCCAATACTTTATGGACGATAAAACACGAATTACCGAACTTCTTCAGCCATTCCTGAATAATGATCAACTTTATATCGTTGACATTCAGGTGGTTGGCCGTCAGGGTGGGCGACTCAAGGTGACCATCCTGCTGGACAGCGACGCGGGCATCACCATTTACGAGTGCGCTGACATCAGCCGCCAGTTGGGTGGGCAGATGGATGAGATGGATTTTTTCGGTGAGTCGCCGTTCACGCTCGAAGTATCTTCGCCGGGAGTTGATTTCCCGCTTGGTTTTCCGCGTCAGTACCGGCGTAACATTGGGCGGCAGTTGCTCGTGATGCTGACTGACGGCACTACCGAACGCGGTACGCTCGAAGACGTCGACGATGCGCAGATCGTGTTGAACATTGTGCCGGAGAAACGCTCCAAGACAAAACAAAAGAAGGACGCCGAAGCCGGTGTCGTCGTACGCAGCGGGTCAACCCCCTTTTCGTACGATCAGATCAGAAAAGCAACCGTAGAAATAACCTTTAAGTAGTTCGGGTTTTAAAGTTTAAATTGGTCCTGATGAAGCAAGTACGCAGCCGTCAACGTTAAACTTTGAACATTGAACTCTAAACCAGGAACAGAAAAGATGACCAGTGGACTACTGATCGAATCATTTGCCGATTTTGCCCGGTCGAAGAATATTGACCGGCCTACCATGATCGCTATTCTGGAAGAAGTCTTCCGGACAATGATTCGCAAAAAATACGGTACCGACGAAAACTTCGACGTGATCATCAACGCCGAGAGTGGTGACCTTGAAATGTGGCGCACCCGCGAAATTGTCGACGATGATTCGGAAGACATCTGGGATTTCGACAAAATACCTCTTGCCGACGCCCGTAAAATTCAGGACGACTTCGAGGTTGGCGAGCAGGTAGCTGAAGAGGTAAAGCTGGAGGACTTTGGTCGGCGCGTGGTGCAAACAGCCCGTCAAACGCTCATCCAGAAGATAAAGGACATGGAGAAAGAGCTCCTTTATCAGAAATATAAGGATCAGGTTGGCGATCTGTTGGGGGCCGAAGTCTATCAACTGCTGAAGCACGAGATTATCCTGATTGACCAGGAAGGTAACGAATTAAGTTTGCCCCGTACTGAGCAGATCCCCAAAGACCGTTATCGCAAGGGGGAGTCGGTGAAGGCCGTAATTAAGAGCGTTGACATGAACAATGGAACGCCCAAGATCATCCTGTCGCGTACCTCGCCGGTGTTTCTGGAACGGTTGTTCGAGATCGAGGTGCCCGAGATTTATGATGGCCTGATTTCGATCCGTAAGATTGTACGTGAGCCGGGCGAGCGTGCCAAAGTAGCCGTTGAATCATACGACGACCGCATTGATCCCGTAGGCGCCTGTGTGGGTATGAAAGGCTCCCGAATCCACGGCATCGTGCGGGAACTCGGAAATGAGAACATCGACGTTATCAACTATACCGAGAACCTCGAATTACTTATCAGTCGCTCGCTCAGCCCCGCGAAACTTAGTTCGATGCAGATCGATCATGATACGCGTCGGGTGTCAGTGTTCCTGAAACCGGATCAGGTATCGCTCGCTATTGGAAAAGGTGGTCAAAACATCAAACTGGCCGGTCGGCTGGTCGATATGGAGATTGACGTATTCCGCGATAACGAAGGTCACGAAGATGACGAAGACGTTGACCTGATGGAATTTTCTGATGAGATTGACGAGTGGATGATTCTGGAACTGCGCAAAGTAGGTTTAGACACGGCTAAAAGTGTGCTGACTCTGAGCAAAGAGGAACTTGTTCGCCGAACCGATCTTGAAGAAGACACCGTTGAAGAGATTCTGAACATCCTCAAGCAGGAATTTGAGTAAGAAATGTAGAGTTAAGGATGAATAATCTGCACTATACCGTTCGGGTCGGTGTACATTATTCATCTCGTAGTATGCATTAAGCAAACCGAGGGATTTTTATTATCCAATCTCGTGTTCATACCATACCAACAACCAGTAAATTTGCCGAATACAGACCGATAATATGGCAGAAGAAAAGTCAATGCGCCTAAGCCAGGTGGCAAAAATTCTCAACAAAGGATTATCCTCTGTTGCGAAGAGTCTGTCTGCCAGTGGATTTAAGGTCGAAACCAATCCCAATACCAAGATCAACACTGAACAGTTGGAGGTATTGGCGAAAGAGTACAACTCTGCGGAGCTCCTGAGTGGAACGCGCCGGACTGAGCCGTCTGTGGCGGTAGCCGAGCCAACCCAGCGCCGGGAGGAAGATTTCTTGCCGACCTACCGTCGTGATGACGCGGGTCGTCCGCTTACCGAAGCAAAAACTGAGGCCCTTAAACCGGCTGCGGTTACTGAACCGGTCAAGCCCGTTCCACCGGTGGCCCACACTGGTCTGCCCGGGTTGAAGGTGATCGGTAAAATCGACCTGAATGCCAAACCGGCTCCTCAGGCGAAAGCACCCGTTGACCCAAAACCGGCAGAGGCTCCTAAGCCGGTCGCCGCTCCGGTACCGGCAACGCCCGTTGTGGTAGAAACACCGATACAAAAGTCAGTTCAGCCCGAACCCGTTAAACCAACGGTTCAGCAGCCAGAAGCCAAGGTAACGGCCCCTGCCCCCCCGGTTGAAACGCCGAAGCCTGCTCCGATTGTTGAGCCGGTTGCCCGCGTTGAGCCGCCCAAAGCAGAGCCGGTAAAGGCGGAAGTAGCTAAACCAGACGCACCGGCACCCGTTGCCGAACAGCCCAGAACAGCCAACCGCCCGCCCCGGACTGAAAAACCTGCCCAGAAACCAGCCGACCAACCGGCGTCTGGTGACGCAGCTAAACTAGCCGATAAGGCTACGCCAGCCGTTGAAGAAACTCCGGCAAAGCCAACCGAGACCATTCGGGCGGCAGGCAGTCACCAATTGGGAGGACTTAAAATTCTTGGCAAAATAGAACTCCCTACGCCTAGTTCGCGTCAGGGAAATAATAATAACAGCCGCGCCCCCGGCGGCAAGCGCAAGCGCATTCGGGGTGCTCAGGGGCCTGCAGGTGGAGCGGCTCAACCCGGACAGCCGGGTCAGGGCAATCGTACGCCTGCCAACCGCGCGCCCGGCGACCGTAATCAGAATCAGCCTGGAACCCCTCGTGATGGCAATCGGCCACCAGCTCAGGGTACTGCTACGCCTAATACAAACGCGGCTAACAACCGCCCTGCCGGCGCTGGCGGAGGTGCCAGTACGGGTAACGCCAACCGAAGCGGCAATAGCCGTACGGGTGCGCAAAGTCGGGGAACCGGCCGCCGTGAGGCACCAACGCAGGCCGACGTAAACAAGTCGATTCAGCAAACCCGCGACCGGATGCGTGGCAATACTCCCAACCGGGGTGCTGACCGTCGGCGTGATCGGCGAAGTCAGCGCGAAGACGACCGTCGCGCCATGAACGAGCAGGAGGAAATGGAGGCCAAAATCCTCCGCGTCACCGAGTTCGTATCGGCTAACGATTTGGCTTCACTGATGGACGTGTCCATTAACGAAGTGATTTCAGTCTGTCTGAGCCTTGGTATGTTTGTTTCCATTAACCAGCGTCTCGATGCCGAAGCTATTACGGTTATTGCCGACGAGTTTGGATACGACGTGCAGTTTATTTCGGCAGAAGACGAAACCGAAGCAGGCGTCGATACAGAGGCAGACAGCCCGGAAGACCTCCAGCCCCGCGCGCCAATTGTGACTATTATGGGTCACGTTGACCACGGTAAAACCTCCTTGCTTGACTACATCCGTCGCGAGAAAGTGGCGGCTGGGGAGGCTGGTGGTATTACCCAGCACATTGGCGCGTACAGCGTGAAAGCCAGTAAAGATCGTACCATTGCCTTTCTGGACACACCGGGCCACGAAGCCTTTACGGCTATGCGGGCACGGGGAGCTAAAGTGACGGACGTGGTTATTATCGTGATTGCGGCCGACGACAGCGTGATGCCCCAGACCCGTGAAGCCATCAACCACGCGCAGGTGGCGGGCGTACCCATTGTTTTTGCCTTCTCGAAGGTGGACAAGCCGGGCGCCGACACGGAAAAAATCAGGAGCGAGTTGTCGAGCATGAACATGCTCGTAGAAGAGTGGGGTGGCAAATATCAGACGCAGGAAATCTCCTCGAAATCTGGCGCTGGTATTGATGACCTGCTCGAAAAAGTGTTGCTCGAAGCCGAGATCCTCGAATTGACCGCTAACCCCGATCGCCGGGCGTTGGGTACGGTAATCGAGGCCTCACTTGACAAGGGCCGGGGCTATGTATCAACCGTCTTGGTTGAGAACGGCACGCTTCGTCAGGGAGACATCGTGCTGGTTGGTGCGCACTACGGGCGTATTCGGGCCATGACCAATGACCGGGGTGAGCGCATTAAAGAAGCTGGCCCCTCTCAGCCGGTTCAGATTCTTGGTTTGCCGGGTGCACCACAGGCAGGTGACAAGTTTAACGTAATGGAAACGGAGCGTGAAGCCCGTGAAATTGCCAACAAACGCGAGCAGCTTTTGCGTGAGCAGACGCTTCGGACCCGCAAGCACATTACGCTCGAAGAGATTGGCCGACGCAAAGCTATCGGTACATTTAAGGAACTGAACGTAATTGTAAAAGGTGACTTCGACGGTTCAGTTGAAGCCCTGTCCGATTCGCTGTTGCAGCTTACTACGGAAGAAGTACAGGTGAATATCATCCATAAAGCAGTTGGTCAGATCTCAGAATCAGATATTCTGCTGGCATCGGCTTCTGACGCTGTAATTGTTGGCTTCCAGGTGCGGCCATCGGCAAGTGCGCGGAAACTGGCGGAGCAGGAGCAGATCGAAATTCGACTGTACTCTATCATCTACGACGCCATCAATGAGGTGCGCGACGCTATGGAGGGTCTGTTGGCCCCATCGGTCGAAGAGATTGTTGTGGGTACTATTGAGGTACGCGATGTCTTCAAGATCAGCAAGATTGGTACCGTTGCCGGTTGCTACGTAACGGAAGGCAACATCAAGCGCAACAACAAAATACGGGTTATCCGCGACTTTATCGTGGTGCACACGGGCGAAATCAGTGCGCTGAAACGCTTCAAGGATGATGTGAGCGACGTGAAGTTCGGCTACGAGTGTGGTCTGAGCATCAAAAACTTCAATGACATTGAAGTGGGTGACGTAATTGAAAGCTTCGACTTCAAAGAAGTGAAGCGGACGTTGTAAACTCGTTAGTTAGTATAGGGTAAAAGCCCCGGCCAGGAAATTGGTCGGGGCTTTGCTATTACGTCACAAACCAAAGCCCCGGTTTGGAGCGTTATTTGTGAAATGTCCGTTAGCAGGGAGAAAACTCGTTTTCTTGCCTTTCTCCCTTGCTCTCATACCCGATTATCCCAGCCTGAATGAACTTCCTGTATCCGTCTTTTCTGTTTGGCCTGCTGGCCGTATCGGTTCCCATTGCCATTCACCTGTTCAATTTTCGCCGGACACGCCGGGTATATTTCACCAATGTGGCCCTGCTACGGAACGTACAGACTGAAACCAAATCGTTTCGGCGGCTCAAGCACTGGCTCATTCTGGCGGCTCGCTGTCTGTTCCTGGCCTGTTTGGTGTTTGCCTTCGCACAGCCGTTCATTCCCAGTAAGAGCAAGCTGGGGTTGTCACGGCAGGGGGTTACAAGTCTGTATATCGACAATTCGTATAGTATGCAGAACGAACGGGGCGAGAAGCGGTACCTGGACATTGCCACTAGCAAACTTGATGAGCTCCTGACCCTATTCCGTAACGCTACTTCGCTGCAACTGCTTACCAACGATTTTTCTGCCGCCGAGCAGCAGACCGGTACGGCCGAAGCCATTCGGGAGCGCGTTACGTCCATTCGTTTCGCCCATACGGGCCGCACACTCGAAGCGGTGTACCGGCGGCAGCGTAACCTGCTCAGCAGTCAGAACCCCGGGGGTCGTAACCAGCTTTTCTGGTTCTCCGACTTTCAGAAACGTACCGCCGGCGATTTATCGCGCCTGGTCATTGATACTACCGACCGGCTGTTTATCGTCCCTGTTGAGGCTCAGCCGACTAAAAACGTGTATGTCGATTCGGTATGGCTCAGTACGCCTTTCATTCGCGAAATGCAGAACAACAGTCTAAATGTGAAGCTGACAAACGGTGGGCGCGAAAACGTAAAAAACCTGCCCGTGCGGCTGTACCTGGACGATACCCAGACCTCAACAGCTTCGGCAACCATTGCGCCCGACGGGTCGGCAACAGTATCGCTTAACTTTAACGTCACCACCAAAGGCTATCATCGGGGTCGGATTGTGTTCGAGGATTTCCCGATTACATTCGACAACCAGTACTACTTTGTTATTGAGGCTTCGCCAGCCGTTCGGATGTTACATTTATATGAACAGCGCAGTCCGAAAAACTATATCGACGCGGTATACGCGGACGATAGTCTGTTTGTTCGTCGGAGCTTCAACGCGCAGAATTTTGACGTGGGGCAGTTGCGCGAAACGGATCTGGTGGTACTGGAGGGCGTATCGCAGGTGTCAGGTACGTTACGGACCGAACTCGAGCGATTTGTGCGGCAGGGGGGCAGTCTGGCTGTTATTCCGCCCCCCAGTCCTGATGCGGCTTCGTATAGTCCGTTTCTGAGCAGCCTGGGTATGGGGGGTGTGCAGGCCGTTGCTCAGGTTACTCCCACGCTCCTGCCCCTGGCCCCCCCCGACCGCAACAATCCGTTTTTCAGCGATGTGTTCCAACGAAGTTACCAGTCGGAGCCACTCAATCTGCCCGATGCTGCACCCGTCTGGCGGTTTGGTGGAGGGGAGAAACTACTGACTCTGCGCGACGGTAACCCCATGCTAAGCCGTACGCGGGTGGGTAATGGCAGCGTCTACATCCTGGCAGCCCCACTGGCAACTGAGTACGGCAACCTGGCAGAGAACGCTTTATTCGTACCCATTATGTATAAGATGGCCGCGCTGAGTGTCCGGGCACAGCGTACGGCCTACTCGTTCGACGATAATCTGGTGACTATCCCTATCAGCAATCCTGCCGAGCGGGCGGTGTATAAGCTCAGGCGCGACAAGCTGGAAATCATTCCGGTGCAGCGCGTAGTAGGGAGCCAGCTTCTGCTTGAAATGCCGAAGAGTAACGAACTATCTACCGGTCAGAACGTAGAAGCGGGCTACTACGAGCTACTCAATAATGCAGGCAAAACCGAGCGGTTACTGGCCTTTAACCACGGCAATGCCGAGTCAGCCATGCAGTTCTATTCTGCCGACGAATTACGCCGGATATTCGCCAGCAAACCCAACGTGGAGGTATTCGACAGCATTCAGGATGGTGACTTTGTGCAGGTGCTGGAGCAGGAAAACCTCGGCAAAAGTCTCTGGGAATCTTTCCTCCTGGCCGCCCTGGGTTTCCTATTGCTTGAGGTCGGCCTAGTACGGTTCATGAAAGGGTAAGGGTTTATTATCGCGCCAACAGCTCCTTTCACAGGTCTAGCAACGAATTAGGGGGCCAAGACGTATTACCTGTTCGCTTGATTTAGGCTTGTTACGGTAAGCAATTTAATATCCCTTACCCTCTCCGCTCATACACCACAAAATCGAACGACGTTTCGTGTCGGTTGTCGGCAGAGTGAGGCTGGCGGCTCGCTTCAGTCCAGTCAGCTTTGTTGAAGGCGGGGAAACTGGCATCACCGTCGTAGGCTTTATGGATTTCGGTCAGGTAGAGCGTCGTAGCAACGGGCAGAGCCATCGCGTAGATTTCAGAGCCACCAATCACAAAAATTTCCTGATCGTTCACGGCCTTCGCAGCAACGACGGCCTCATCGAGCGTATGTACGACCGTGACACCATCGACCTGAAAGTCAGGGTTACGGGTCAGCACGATGTTGGTGCGGTTAGGTAGTGGCTTACCAAGAGCATCCAGCGATTTACGGCCCATGATGATGGGATGTTGGCTGGTTTTACGCTTGAAATACGCGAAATCGTCGGGCAAGTGCCAGGGCAGATCGTTTTCTTTACCAATAATACCGTTCTGAGCTACGGCTGCGATAAGGCTTATTTTCATAGTTTTTTTCGGCGTTCCATCAGCTCCCGCCAGGTTGTGATGATGATCCCTTCTTTCTTGACGTAGGCACGTAGGGCCGGGTCCAGCATGGCTAACAGATCGCCTTTACGCACTTGACCGGAGTCGCTGATCTGGTCGAAGGTGGGCGTTGGGGCGGTGCAGTGCATGATTATGTACGTCAGGCCGGGTTTAGCTGTATTGAGTAGCTGGATGTATTTCTGCGTTTTGAAGCGTTGCAGATTGGCATCAGTGGCGGGCGTTCCGGCGGGGAGTTTCCAGCCGTAGCTGCTGCCATCAAGATCATCCAGCACGGGCAGACCGGCTTCCCAGAGCTGTTGTCCTACCTGTTTCACCATCTGTTGCATGGAAGGCGGTACGTTACTGGCCGCCACAATCAATGATGCATGGCCGCCCGGAAACAGAATGGGGATTTTCTCTTCCATGCCCACTTTGGCGTAGCGCATCAGAAACTTGGGCTGAAAGAGTGTACCCATGTGCGAATCCAGATGCGTTGGTTCCAGCCCGAAACTCCGGTAGCGGGCAATCTGCGCCTTCATCTCAGCTTCTACCTCGTCGGCACTAGCGTGTTCAACCACCTGTGCTACCGAGCGCCAGAGAGCACCCTGTTCGTCGCACAGGCCCGGTGCGGCTTGGCAGCCCACCAGCGGCCCCCAACGGTAATTGGTCCACTCGGCGGTTAGGGCAAGGTGGATGCCCGCGTCAGTATCAGGATTCTGTTTCAGGTAAGCAAAAAACTGCGGTACCCAGCCACAGGGCATCATAATACTGACCGAGTTAGACAATCCTTTACCAAGCGCCGTCATGGCTCCGGCGTTCGATTCGGCGCTCATCCCCGCGTCATCGACGTGGAAAATCACGACTTTTTTCCCTTTCGGGAAGCCGAGCTTTTCGGCGTAGGTCTCTATCTGAGCCCGGACTGAGGTGTTGGCGAGTAGCAACAGGATTGAAAAGATCAGGGGCTTCATAAGTCAGGTAATGGAGTAGGGTTTGTCGTTGCTGTTTGTCCGTTTTAAATAGTATTACCCCGCAGAAACTCGCCGGCAGTCATACGCCGTTTCCCTTCGGCCTGGAGTGAATCTATGCTCAGCCAGCCATCAACGGCACGGACTAAAAGTACAGTTTTATTGTCGGTATACGCTTCACCAGGTTCAGCAGCAAGGGGTGATTCATTACCCACGGATACGGCATAAATTTTGAAAAACTTGCCGTTGATCATTGTCCAGGCCGTTGGGTAAGGAGACAGGCCCCTCACAAAATTCTGAATCGTTTGTACCGACTGATTCCAGTTTATTTCGGTGGTTTCGCGGCTGAGCTTGGGCGCGGCTTTCGGTTCAGTACCACTGGGTTGGGATGTACGGGTGTACTCGTCCGCTTCGATGACCCGCACGGTTTGCAGCACGAGGTCGGCCCCGCGTTCCATCAGCCGGTCGTGCAGGGTGCCGGCGGTGTCGTCAGGGTGGATGGGCTCGCGGTCCTGCAAAATCATCTGGCCGGTATCAATTTCTTTTTCGATGAAAAAGGTCGTGACGCCGGTTTCGGTTTCGCCATTCATAATGGCCCAGTTGATGGGAGCGGCACCCCGATACTGCGGCAGTAGGGAGCCGTGCAGGTTAAATGTACCGACTGTTGGCATGGACCAGACTACTTCGGGCAGCATACGAAAGGCGACAACCACGAACAGATCAGCGTTGAAGCTGGCCAACTGCTCCAGAAAGGCTGGGGCGCGCAGTTTCTCGGGTTGAAGCACGGGCAGGCCAGCGGCTTCAGCGGCTTTTTTTACGGGCGAGGGCGTCAGTTGCAAGCCGCGACCCGACGGTCGGTCGGGTGCCGTAACAACGGCTACTACGGCACAACCCGCGTTAAGTAGTCGTTGCAGACTGGCTACGGCGAAATCGGGCGTACCCATAAATACGATACGGAGCGGCTGGGTCATAGTTAGAAAGCTGGATTTTAGTTACCGGACCGGATACATATTGATATAGCCCGGAAGTATGCGTATTTTTGTATCACAAACGCGCCGACAAGGACGCGTTTTGTTTGTTTAAACCGGTCAAAACCCAATGCAACGACCCATAAAGTCAACGCTTTACTTGCTTAAACTGCTCGCGCCGGACCTCCGGCTTCGATGCTGACACGACTGCAAAGAAAACCAATTTGGTTGCAGAACGGTCAGTAGGCCGTTCTTTTTGTTTGTTTAAGTTAATGCGCCGGGAGTACCCGAAACCAATGTGGAAAACGAATTCAAGATAAGATCACCATGGCAAAAATCTCATATTACACCGAAGAAGGACTCAACCGGCTCAAAGCCGAATTGAATGACCTGAAAACAAAGGGCCGCTCGGCCATTGCCCACCAGATTGCCGAAGCCCGCGATAAAGGAGACCTCAGCGAAAACGCCGAGTACGATGCTGCCAAAGATGCACAGGGCCTGCACGAACTGAAAATTGCCAAACTCGGAGAGGTGCTTTCAAATGCACGCGTCCTCGACGAATCGACCATCGACGCATCTATGGTATCTATTTTGTCGAACGTAACAATCAAAAACAAGAAAAGCGGTCAGCAGATGCAGTACACGCTGGTATCGGAAGAAGAAGCCGATTTAAAGACAGGCAAGATCTCGGTCAATTCGCCGATTGGCAAAGGTCTGCTGGGCAAGCGCGTAGGTGAAACCGCCGAAATCAAGGTTCCCGCCGGCATGGTGGAGTTTGAGGTACTTGCCATTACGCGCTGATCACCCATCTGCTTATTGGCGTAGACTATGGTCATGCCGCTAAACCAAGCACCAACTAACTAGCCGACAATGACCCTCTTCTCCCGCATTGTAGCCGGTGACATCCCGGCCTATAAAGTTGCCGAGACCAGCGAGTTTTTGGCCTTTCTGGACATCATGCCTACCACCGTTGGCCACACGCTCGTGATTCCAAAGCGGGAGGTGGATTATCTCTTCGATCTGGACGACAGGACGTATACCGGGCTGATGACGTTTGCCAAAACGGTAGCCGCGGCCATTGAGAAAGCAATTCCCTGCCAGCGAATCGGCATGGCCGTTGTGGGGCTGGAGGTGCCTCACGCCCACATCCACCTGATTCCGCTCAACTCAATGGCCGACATGGACTTCAGCCGCAAAATGCAGCCCACGTCCGACGAACTGGCCACTACAGCGGAACGGATTCGACAGCAGATTCAATAACCCCTGGCGGTAATCGCTGGTCATTTGTGATGGCAGTGAATGGCAATCCAATGACCAGAGATTACCGCCAATAATGACCAAAAGACTTACCGCAGCCTTCCCTGCAATTCCCGCATCTCAACTACCGGCGAGGCCCGTTCGTACAGGACCCTATAAACTGCATCGGTGATAGGCATGTCGACGCGGTAGTTACGGTTGATTTGGTAGATGCTTTTGGCGGCATAGTACCCCTCGGCAATCATGTTCATTTCGGCCTGCGCCGACTGAATGGTGTACCCCCGGCCAATGAGCGTACCAAACGTACGGTTGCGGCTAAAGGGCGAGTAGGCCGTAACCAATAGATCGCCGAGGTAGGCCGAGCCGCTCAGATCCCGGTGCAGCGGAGCAATGGCATCAACGAATCGTTTTATTTCCTGCATGGCGTTTGAAACCAGCACCGCCTGAAAATTGTCGCCGTAGCCAATACCGCGGGTAATGCCCGACGCCAGCGCAATGATGTTTTTCATGACTGCGCTGTATTCAATGCCATACATGTCATTAAGGGGCGATGCCTGTACAAAGCGGCAGGTCAGGAGTTTGGCCACCTCATCGGCACAGATCAGATCCGTGGAGCCAATAGTCAGATACGATTGTTTCTCGAGGGCTACTTCTTCCGCATGGCACGGCCCGGCAATTACCGCTACGCGACTGGCTGGTACGTCGTACTGTTCGCTGACCCAGTCAGTAACCAGCTGGTTATTTTCGGGGATCATGCCCTTGATAGCCGATATGACGCATTTTCCCGCAAAATCACTGGCGGATAATCCCGTTAGTGCGTCACTCACAAAGGCGGCTGGTACGGCCAGAATTACGTAATCGCTGTCTTTGAACGCATCCCGGATTTTAAGGCAGACTTTTACCTTCCGCGGGTTGATCTGTACATCGCTGAGGTAGTTTTTATTGTGATGGAAGTGTTTGATATGGTCGGCATCGGCCTTTGAGCGCATCCACCATTTGATCGTCGTGTTGTTTTCCGACAGAATTTTCACGAGTGCGGTAGCCCAGCTTCCGCCCCCCACCATAGTCAGACGGGTGGGTTGGTGTTGAGTTTTCATGCCGTAAAGCTATTGAAAACCCCTCATCCGGGCTATTTCTCGTTTAGATACTGCACCAGGTCGCTAATGGTTCGGATGCCGAGTGCTACTGCCTGCTGCCGGCGCATCATCAGGCAGTAGCTATTGTTAAACCCCAGCGGCTGTTGCCAGGCCAGTTCATACTTTTTGCCGTACTGCTGCCGCACGAAGGCAAATACCGAATCGGGTTGCATGGGCAGGGTGCTGAGTACGCGGTCGGATGGCTGCAGGACTACCAGTAAACCCGTGCCCGTGTATTCGGGATAAAAGTCGATGGACCCCGTTTGTAGCGCATCCTGGCATATTTGCGTACCACCCAATCCCGTCCTTGACGCTACCCGCAGTTGCGTTTGCCCCTCAATGAGCTGCCGGAATAGCTCGGCCAGAATGTATTGCTCGGTAAAAATCTTCGACCCCAGCACGATAGTTTCGGATCGTTCGCCGGGCGTTGGCAGCTTGTATAGACCTATTTGTTTCAGGAAAGTTTCGGCAATGGTACGGGGTGGCTGATGCAGATAGTCGGCCTGATAATTGAGCGCGGTCATTACCGAATCGGTTAACTTACCGGCCAGCAGATTAAGCGTTGGACCCAGACCGGGGTACCGGTTTAGCGTAGCCTGACGTACCACCAAAGCCGCATCATAGGGCGGAAAGGCGTGCCGGTTGTCCTGTAAGACAAGTAGATCAAACGCCCGGATGCGCCCATCGGTCGAGTAGCCGCTGATTATGTCGACCTGCCCGCTGCGGATGGCCTCGTACATCAGATTCTGATCGATGAGCCTAGGACGTAGCTGCAGACCGTACGTCTTTTGCAGACCCGGATAGCCGTCAGACCGTCCGTAGAACTCATGGGCAAACCCCGCCACCAGCCGGTCCTGACTACCCGGAATCAGCACAAATGCCGACAGTACCGGCACGAGCAACACAAACACCAGCGCACCCACCCGCATTTTTTTACCGGATAGTTTTTGCAACCGGGACAGCCCGAAATCGAAGCCAATGGCCAGCAAGGCCGCCGGAATAGCCCCCGCCAGCATCATGTTGGTATTGCTCAGGGCAATACCGCTAAAAATAAACTCGCCCAGCCCGCCAGCCGCCACATAGGCCGCCAGCGTAGCCACGCCTACGTTGATAACCGTAGCCGTACGAACGCCCGCAAAAATAACCGGCAACGCCAGCGGCAACTCTACCCTCGTCAGAATTTGCCCGTCGGTCATGCCCACCCCCCGCGCAGCCTCCCGCACGCCCGGACTAACTTCGGTAATACCCACGAACGTATTACGAATGATAGGCAGCAGCGCGTACAAAAACAGTGCTACCAGTGCGGGACCAATACCTATGCCCATGAGCGGAATCAAAAATCCCAGCAACGCCACGCTCGGCACCGTTTGCAACACACCCGCCACGCCCAGCACGCTACTTGCCAGCCGCTTCCGGCGGGCAATAAGGATGCCCAGCGGAACCCCAATCAGTAAGGCCAGCAACAGCGATACAAACGTCAGCCCAACGTGCGTGATCGTCTGCTGAAGCAGCTTGTCGGCGTTTTGGCGGATGAAATCGAACATGCTTTTTTAATACGGAGAAAGGAGAGCCTACACTGAGAAAAAAGACTATAACCTGTCAGCCAATCACCTTATCCAGTATGGGTTTAAACCACTCATACATCCAGAAAATCCCGTACAAAATCAGAAGCCGGGTGGTGAATCAATTCGTCCGGCCGGCCCATCTGCACAATTTTTCCGGCGTCCATCAGGGCAATACGGTCGGCGAGTTCGAGGGCTTCGGCAACGTCGTGCGTGACGAGGACAACGGTAGTTTCGCGGAGTTCATTCAGGCCGAAGAGTTCGCGCCGGACGTGCCGGCGCGTAAAGGGGTCGAGTGCGCCGAAGGGTTCGTCCATCAGCACCACCGGCGGGCGGGCCGCCAGTGCCCGCGCCAGACCCACGCGCTGCCGCTGCCCACCGCTGAGTTCGGCGGGGTATCGGTTCAGCAGATTTTCGGGCAGCTGAAGTTTAGCCATTAGTTCGGCGGTGCGCTCCCGAATCTGCTCCGGTGTCCAGCCAATGAGTTTCGGCACCGTGGCAATGGCATCGGCAATGGTATAGTGCGGAAACAGCCCACCGTCCTGAATGACGTAGCCAATACTACGGCGCAGTTCCGGGCCGGGCTGTTGGGTAACGTCGGTACCGTTAACGCTGACGGTGCCGCTGCTGGGTTCAATCAGCCGGTTTATCATCTTGATCGTCGTGGTTTTGCCGCAACCACTCGTGCCGAGCAGGACCAGGGTTTCGCCCTGACTCACCCGGAATGATACGTCGTTCACGGCGACGTATCCGCCAAACTGTCTGGTCAGGTGTTCAACGGCAATCATTCCGTTACCTGAACACCCTTCCAGAAGGCCACATGGTCTTTGATGTGGCTGGCGGCATCTTTGGGGTCTGGATAATACCAGGCCGCATCGGTATTGGTTTTACCGTCTACAGTCAGCGAGTGGTACGACGCCAGCCCTTTCCAGGGGCAGGTAGAATGCGTACTGCTACTGGTGAGGTAGTCGGGGTTTACCGAATCCTTGGGGAAATAATGATTGTTCTCGACCACAACGGTGTCGTTGCTTTCGGCGATGGTTTGTCCGTTCCAGATGGCTTTCATAGGTATTTTCGGGATTAATACAGTAGGATTATGCCCTAATAACTCTCCCGAACAGCCTGTTTGTTCAGAAGCCAACTTTCACGGCGTCCTGCCGCTCGCCGGATACGGTTTGCTCTTCGAGGTTGAAGATATCGGCCAGGGTCATGGGTTCGCGGGTGCGGTAGTCCATGCCGAGGTGGGCCAGCAGTTCGTTGGCCTTGTCGGTGGCTAATTTACCGAAGGCGTAGTCGACCATCAGACGCCCTTTCCGAAGCAATGCCTTGTCCAGCAGATGCTTGCTGGCGTTGAAGGTAGCAATAACCTGAATGTGCATGCAGTCGGCCAGCAGACCGTCGGTCAGGTTAAGAATATTGGATACGCTGTTGGTGTCGCCCCCGGCCTCGCGTGACTGCAGAATCCGTTCGGCATCTTCGATAATCAGGACCGAGTCTTTATTGTCAAGCAGAAACGGGATAATTTCGGGCGAGGTCAGGTAGTTGGTCATGTAAGGCGGCAGGATGAGCATATCCTTTTTGACCAGCGAACTCAGATGCTTGATATAGGTGGTTTTGCCCGTTCCCGGTTCGCCATGCAGCAAAATCAAACCCTTACTTTTGGGTTGTGCCAGTAGCGTAACCAGTCGTTCATGCACCGGCGGGAAGTCGGCGTTGTAATGCAGATCAAGGTTAATGGTGGGCGGCAGAATCTCGACACGCTCTGTATGCAGCCCACCCAGCCCACTCTGAATCAGATAAATATGAGTCTGGTTGTCTTCGTGAACATACTTATGCTCCAGAAACCCATCGAGCAGCGTCTTTGCCGATACCTCATCGCGGTAATAGCCGTATAGCCGAAAAAACCGCTCGCCCACAAACTCAGCCTTCAGCAACAACCCCTCGTCATGTTCGTAAACGCGCTCAATGGTATGCCAGCCCGCGTCATTGACGCGGGTGGTATGGTTGATAAGTCTGAAGCCCCGGCTGTCGAGCAGATCCCGCGCTGACAGTTTAAAATCTTCGTTGAAATGCAGATAGTTAGGATAGCTGCCAAAGGCCTGTACGAAATGCGGGGCCAATGGAAACTCACGGTCAAGGTCGCTGGGGATATATAAGTTCTGAATCACCTGGTGGTTGGGCATACGGCTGTTGGCCGTCAGATAGCGATACACGTCGGCCCGCGAAGGGTTTTCCTGAGGTTTCAACGGGGCGTCGGATTACGTTTCTAAGCGACTAAGTTACCGTAAAGTTAATGATTTGCCAATCAGAGACCGGCGTCCTCAGCGCGTAAACGTCAAGGTATTGGGCGAGAAGCGGATGCCAATTTCGTGGACGCTGGCCTGGAAATACAGCGTTGCGTTGGGGTTCTCGGGCGTTTGGGAGTAAAACTGGTAGCTGAGCCGCAGGGCACTCGTGAGTTGATACTGCGCCTGAGCGTACAGGTAGTTCGTCTGGATCAGACCAGGGGTGTTGTACCGGTACGACAGGCCAAGGCCAACCTGCTCCTGTAGCCATAATTGTAGATTCAGATCAACGCCAACCGGCCGGGTCGCATTTCCGATAAGTTTCGATACCAGCACCGACGGGATCAGCACGGCGTTTTCGTCTATCAACAGCGGCACCCCCACCTGTAGCATAACGGGTTGAATGCCCGGCAGCCGCACCACCGCCCCCGACTGCGCAAGGCCGGGTACTTTCCCAGCCAGTTCGGGCATGGAAAGTCCGGCAAAAAAACGGTCGGATTTATAGTACACCCCCACGCCCAGCGACAGTTGGGTCTGGTTAAGCGTAGACGAATTCTGACTCTGAAACGGCAGCACATTCACGCCTGCCTGCACGCCCACCGACAGCCGGGCCAGCGCAGGCAGCGCAAGCCGATACGCCACACTACCGTAAACACCCGTTGTGTTAAAAAAGCCCATCCTATCGTTCAGGGCCTGAAACCCCAGCCCTACCCGCCCACCGGCCACCGTACCGTCGGCGGCAAAACTCTGCGTTACGGGGGCACCCCGCACGCCAAACCATTTGCGCCGGAGCATACCGGTCAGCATAAACGACTCACGGCTACCCGCCACGGCGGGATTAATGGCCAGCGGATTGATAAGGTACTGCGAGTACAGCACTTCCTGCTGCGCCCAAACCGGACAGGAAGAGAGAGTTAAGAGGATGAAAAGGACAATACGCATAGTTGATGGTTTCGGGCAAAAGTAAAGGGTTATTCCGCAGCGATGCGCAGAATTAAGGAGCGATTCGCAGAGATTTTCATCTTCCCTCCGCGAATCGCTCCTTAACCCTGCGCATCGCTGCGGAACAGCTCTCTAATCCAGTTTAATTACCTTGATTTCAGTTCTGCGGTTGGCCTGATGCTGCTCATCGGTACACTCAACGCCGTCTTTGCAGCCATTAATGGGGTCTGCCTCCCCGTAGCCTTTGGCAATCATGCGCTCACCTGCAATGCCCTTCGACTTCAGGTAGGCCACGGCCTGCCTGGCGCGGTTAGCCGATAGCCGGTCGTTATAGGTCGTCGTGGCCCGGCTGTCGGTGTGCGACCGCATCTCGATAATCATTTTCGGGTACTTGGCCATCAGCGCCACTACTTTATCGAGTTCGGCGGCTGCGTCGGGGCGGATGTCGGCCTTGTTGAGGTCGTAGTAGATGTTTTCTACCTTCATCACGTCGCCCCTGCGGAACATGGTCAGGTCGGGCGAGCCGGTACCATCTTTACCGATGCGTGATCCCATGGTCCCCATCTTGTCTTTCTGCGCTTCAATGACGTAATCACAATCGAGGGTGGTAGTAAAGGAATAGACGCCATTTTCGTCGGTCGTTACTTCCACCCGGCTGCTATCGCACTGGTTCACGAGAATAATTTTAGCCCCGGCAATGGGTTTTTTATCGGTCTGGCCCGTTACCCGGCCCGTTACCACACGCCCACCGGCCAGCACGTCTCGGGGTTTGGTCAGCAGGATTTCCAGCCGGCTCGGTGCATCGTCCGACATGTTTTTGGTCGAAAAACCAATGCTGTTATCCAGATATCCTTCGCGGCTGGCCATGAATTTAATATCGCTGTTGGCATCTACGCACAGCCGAACGGCTCCTTCTTCGTCGGTACTGACCTGTTTCTGGCCGCTGGCTTTTTCGTTGTCAATGGCAACCAGGGTATTGGTAAGGGGCTGGCGGGTTTCGGCATCATACACACCAACTACCAGCTCCCGACAGGAATACAAACTTCCTTCGCGGCTGAAACGGTACAGGTCATCATCGGCCCCACCGTTTTTGCGGTTGCTGCTGAAGTAGCCACCCCGCCGGTCGCCGTCGGCCACGATGCCGAAATCGTCTTTGGGCGAGTTGAGTGGCTCGCCAAGATTCCGGACACCCTGAACTGGGCTCATGCCATTATCCGATAGCTGCACGTAGAATATATCCAGCTCTCCTAGTCCGGGGTGGCCGTCGGACGAGAAATAAAGGTTGTTCTTTTCATCGACGAACGGAAACAGGTCATTGCCTTTTGAATTCACGTCTTTGCCGAGATTAACGGGTTCACCCCATTTACCGTTGGCATAGCGCGAGACATAGATATCAGTACCGCCAAAGCCACCGGGCCGGTCGGAGGCAAAATACAGCAACTGATCGTCTTGGCTCAGGGCGGGGTGACCGGTCGAGTATTCGTCGCTATTGAAGGGCAGTTCTTCGGCCTGGCTCCAGTAGCCGCTGGTTTGTTTGGCCGTGTAGAGCTTGAGTTTGTTAATCCCATCTGAACTTTGGCGGTAGTGGCCGTTGGTATAGTTGTTACGGGTAAAAATAACCCGCGACCCGTCCTGGCTGAACGTAGCGGGGCCTTCATGGTATTTGGTATTGAGCGAGCGGCTGAACCGGTCCGACTCACTTACGGGCTGGTCTTCGTAGCCATTGGTCAGGTTGCGGAATACGCCCACCGTTTTGGAGTCGTTGGCGGTAGGAGCCGTAAAGGCATCGCTGCCGAGAGGCCGCAGCACGGGCGTACCCAAAAACCGCTGACGCCTGGATTTTGAGCCGCCGAGTTTCGATGCGCTGCCACCGCGCAGACTCGCCGACTCCGGCACGTAGTACAAATCCAGGAAGGGGGTACGGTTCCAGTTAAATACCCGCCTGATAAAACTACCACCGTGGCTGGCCGACACAAATACCAGCCCGTCTTTGTAGCGCATGGGGCTGAACTCCGGCTTTTTGGTGTTCATTTTCAGAAATTCAACCTTGTAGCTACCCGCATTTTTGGTAAGCGAACTCACGTCTTTATATAGCTGGGAGAAGGCCGGGCCGCGCTTGTCAGCAGCCTGAATTTTACTGTATTTTTCGTATACCTCCTGCGACTCCCGGTATTTACCGTTACTGGCCAACGCCTGGGCGTAGTAAAGATAAACCGGTGTGTATTGTTCGGGTAAATCATCGGTCCCGACCAGTTCCCGATACACCCGCTCGGCATTGGGCATGTCACGCATTTGCCGGTAGCTGTAACCCAGCCGAACCTGGGCTGTCTGGCGTTCGGTGTCGGTGAGCGAGCCGGGTCGGCGCAGGGCCTGTTCATACAGATCGGCGGCTTTAGCGTAAGCAAGCTGATTAAACTGACCATCGGCCTGCTTGGTCAGCGACTGGGCCATGAGCAGACCTGACCAGAGACAAAGAAAGACAAATAAGGTAAATGGGCGTATCATAAACGAAATGGTTACGGGACAAACCGGTGTAACAGGAAATCGGCCGATTTCCGTTACGAAAGACCCTCTGCTTTCTCTATGCAAATACTACGCCGAAATTATAAGTAGGTTTATAGACAAATTCACCTGACCAATCTTATGGGCCCTTTTTCGCTGCGCATTCTTCTCTTTCTGTTGTCCAGCTTTATCCCGGCGCGAACCCCTCCAAACCCCAAACTGGTGGTCACGCCCCTCAACGACCGGGTGCTGGTACACACTACCTACGGCCTGTATCAGGGCAACGCCGTACCGTCCAACGGGTTGATTATCAAGACCGGCAATGGCGTAGTCTTGGTTGATACCGGCTGGGACAGCGAGGGCAATACCGAAAATACGCAGCAGTTACTACAGTGGGTAGTCGACAGTCTGCACCAGCCCGTGCGGCTCTGCATTGTAACCCACGCCCATGACGACCGGGTGGGTGGCATCAATGCCTTAAAAAAGGCCGGTATTCGGGTAGTCAGTACACCCCTAACGGCGCAAAAGACGGTGAAGCAGGGCTATGCATCACCCGATCCTGTACTTTCCAACGACACTACGTTCACAGTTGGGAGGGTACCGATTCGTTGCTTTTTCCCCGGCGAAGGTCACACGAGCGATAACATAGTGGTGTGGCTGCCGAACGAGCGAATCCTGCACGGAGGCTGCTTCATAAAGAGCGTAGTGGCAGACGGTATGGGCAACGTAGCGGACGCCAACTTGAGCGAATGGCCTAACGCCATCCGCCGGGTTATGCACCTGTTTGGTACGGCAAAAATCGTGGTCCCCGGTCATGATGCGTGGAGCGACACAAAAGCGCTGCAACACACCCTGGACTTGTTGAAGAACCAGGCGGCTGCGAAGCGGTGATACAGGCTAACACGCAACGGCCCGGCTCCCCAATAGGGAACCGGGCCGTGCGTGTTAAATCAGTGAATAGGCTGAAGCTGGAGGATTCTCACGCCAGCTTCAGCCTATTCACTGATTCGCCATTCGCTCATTCGCCCATTGTTAAAAGTACCTCGGTGTCAGGATGCGGTTCTTGCCGAAGCCGAACTCGTAGCGTATCATGATCTCGTGCGAACTGGGCGCAATGCTCTGCAAACCGTTCATGGTGTGGTCATAGGCGTAGCCAAACCGGAACTGATCCGTTAGCTGCACTTCCAGCATCCCCACGAGGGCGTCGGTCGAGTAGGTCGTGAAACTCGAGAACTGATTCCGGCGAACCGACGCACCGATGGCAATGCGGTCGGCAAACCAGAAGTTGATGTTCCCGTCGAATCCAATTGGTGCGCCTTCGGCATACTTCACCAGCATCGACGGCTTCATCTTAATCCCCGGCGTGATACCGATGACAAACCCGGCGGCTAAGTACGCATGCCGACGCAGTTCGGACCGGTTGTTCGTTGTAGCATATTCGCTCAGCTTGTTCTTGATCAGGCGCGGCACCGACAAACTCAGATACGAACGGTCGTTACTCAGGTAAACGCCCGTACCGAAGTTGGGTAACACCTTGCTGATATTCTGGGCAAAAGCCGGGTCGATCTGGCCGTCGGGGCCGGTTCTTACGTTGGCCAGGTTCCAGTTAAAGCTCGATGCCCCCCCCTGCAGGCCCAGGGCCAGCGTAGTTTTCTGCCCTACTTTAATGCGGAAGGCATAGGACGCGAAGGCCCCGGCTTCCTGCATTTCGCCAAACTTATCGCCGTACAGTTGCAGCCCCACCCCAACGCGCTCCCGATTCAGGGGCATATCCATTGTAAAGGTGGCTGTCTGCGGTCCATTGATCCCGGTGTATTGATTCCGGTAGAGTGCCGACGCGCTCAGCACGTCGCGGCTGCCGGCGTAGGCCGGGTTCAGGGCCATCATGTTGAACATGTACTGCGAGAACATCTTGTCCTGCTGCGCCCGGAGGGGGCTGCTGCCGATCCCCAGGATCAGCAGCAGCATGACCGCCCATTTGTTTTTTACTAGCTGGTTTACCATCGGTATTAGCGGTTAATCGTCATGTATCGTACAAACTGGCGTCCATCGCTCAGGTTAATCTTGTAGAAGTACGTGCCAACCGGCAGGCCATCCGCATCGCCACTGATCAGGATACCCGTGTTGGCTTTTCCGTCCCAGTTGTTGCGGTAGTCTTCGTTTTTGTACACGAGGTTGCCCCAGCGGTTGTATACTTCCAGACCGATGGTGTTTGCGCCCGTGCCGCGAATCACGAACAGGTCATTGACACCGTCACCGTTTGGCGAGAAGCCTTCCGGTATGAACAGAGCCGAGGACGTAGCGGGCAGGTTGAGAGCCGTTGCTTCGCGCTCGTTGGCGTCCGTTGGGTTGCCGTTACCATTCAGGTCAGGGTTCAGACCACTCGTCGAGATGTCGCGCACCAGACCCGTGCTGGCCCTGGCTTCGGCGTAGGCCGAGTTCAGGTACGTTACCGTGCTGCCATCCGTCGCTACGTTCACTACGATCAGCAGTGAATCAACCTGACCCGCTGCGAGCGTGCTGGTACTGTCGCCGAGTACGAGCAGCGGATTGGCGCCCCCGTCAAAGTTCGGATTCAGTTTCAGCGTGCTGCCCGTGGCAATTGATACCGGCGGACTAACTACTCTGTAGCTGGCACCCGTCAGACTGTTGAATACCTTCGAGAGCGTGTCGCTGACCGATACATTCTTCAGCGTTTCAGCACCGTAGTTTTTAACCACTACCTGGTAGGTCACGTTGAAGGTGCCATCGGCCTGCCGAACCGTGTCGCGAATCGCCATGGCAATACCAATCGACGAAGCCGTATTGACACTGTTGAGCGAGATCGGCGTCGGGGCGCTGTTGTTGCGCGGATCGAGGTCGTTGTCCGGGTCTTCGTTGGTACCCGCCGTTGACTGATCTTCTACCACCGTCTTGTCCGGCATCTGTGCCGTGGCTTTGGCCGTGTTGTTGAAGGTCAGCACGTCGGCATTCCGAACGTCAACCTGCACCATGAACGTCAGGGTACGAATCTCGCCCGCCTGCAGTGTACTCATCGAGTCAATCAGCATGTTCGTAATCAGACCCTGTCCCGTATAGTTCGGGTTAGGCGTCAGACCCGCACCCGCCGACACCGCGATGGTATTGCTGACGATGAGTGCGCCGTTACCAAAGGCCTCAGAGAGGTTATCGACCACCTGCACCTTCGTGAGCGGCACCGTACCGCAGTTCTTCACCGCAATAGTGTACGGAATGTTAAACACACCCGTCGACACTTCCACCGGCTTACCCACCGACTTGGCTACCCCGATCAGTCCCGCAGGCAGGTCGAAGCGAACTGGTGTTGAGATGGCTCCTTCCAGAATTGGATCAAGCCCGTTGTTGGAGATGTCGCTCACCGTCTGGCTCGTGCTGGTTACTGTACCGGTTGCCGTTGCGGAAGAGAAGAACGGGCCTTTGTTGCCGTCTACTTTCACCCGCACCGCAATCAGAATCGTATCCATCTGGCCCGCCATCAGCGTGCTGGAGGCATCGAGAACGTTAGTAACCGTGCTGCCATCGTAGGCGGTGTTCAGCACAAAGCTGCTACCCGCTCCTACCTGGGTTTTTGTTACCGTGAACGATACCGGCGCGGCAAAGGCTTTGCCAAGGCTGTCGATCAGCGTAATACCCGTCAGGTCCACGTCGCCCAGGTTTTTGATCGTTGCCCGGTAGCAGATAAGATATGTATCGTCGCCATCCGGCTTAACCGACGTTACGGCCAGTGCCAGGCCAATGGCCGGACCCTGTGGCTGCGTAGCCCCCAGCGTAAAGCTGGTCAGCACCGAGTTGTTGGCCGGGTTGCCGTCGTTGTCCGGGTCCGTATCACCACCGTCCGTCGACATATCCTCAACCATCGTTACGCTATTCATGGCCGACGCAATGGCTATGTTGCGGAACGCCTTCGTCGTGTCGCCGGCCGCCCGCTTCACCACTACCTCGAGGGTGAATATCTGCGACCGGTTCGGTGCGATAAAGCTGGCCGAGTCGAGCATGTTGGTAGAACCCGCACCCGTGCCGGTAAAGGCAACCGATGGTTTCAGGGTCGAGCCGTTTGCCATGCTCACCACCGCGCTTTGAATCGTATTGGGTACGAAGAAGTACGCCAGATCGTCAACCACCTGCACCTTGCGGAGCGTATCGTCGCCGAAGTTGGTGGCTACGAAGCGGTACGATACCCGGATGAGCGAGTCACCCACGGCAGTGGGCGTACCCATCACCGCTTTGGCCAGACCAATCACACTGGGCAGTGCTGCCGAGGTGTTTGTGATCGACACACTGGCCCTATTGTTGGCCGTGTTCGGATCCTTCTGGTCGGCGTACGTAATCTCGGCCGTGTTGGTAACCACCCCTTTCTTCGTCACCCGCGCCTGGAACACGATCGAGTCAGACTTGCCAGCCATCAGGCTGTCGATCCGTTTCGTAATCGTGCCGTTCGAGACAGTGAAGCCTGCAACGCTGCCCGGCACCAGGTCGAGACCCGCGGGCAGAACGTCGCGAACGTCGATGTTCTTCGCCGTATGCGTTCCGTTATTCGTCACCTTGATCGTGTACGTCACCGGCTGACCATTCGTCACAACCGACGTGCTGGCCAGTTTGCTGATGGCGAGGTCGGTCGAGATTGTGTCGGCAGCGCAGTTGATGATGTTCACCATCACTTTGGCAGGTGCGCTCAGGCAACCGGTGGCACTGCGCTCAAATACGAAGTACGTTCCGGTACCTACTGAATCGGGACGGCTGATCTGCTTAGACCAGACTGGCGCACCAATACGGTACTCGTAGGTGCTGCCTGCTGTGGTAGCCGAGAGGGCCGACGTCAGGTTAGCCACCGTAGCGGGGCAGGTGTTGCGCAGGTTCTGAACGAGCGGTATGGCAGCCGGATCGGCCACCTTTACCGTCACCTTCTCCGACGCTACGGAACTGCAGCCACCAGCGTTTATCAACTGCACCGTGTAGTCGCCACTATTCCTGACGAAGATGCTCGATGTGCGGGCGTTGTTGCTCCAGAGATACCCCGCAGCACCGGCGGGTGCCACGAGTTTCACGGAATCACCGTAGCAGAGGTTGGTCGAGCCAACTACCTGCACAATCGGTGTCGATTTCACGCCGTCGATGGTCAGGACCATCTCATCTTTCACCGTAGCACAGGCGGTATTGTTGCTCATACCCGTCAGCGTCAGCGTTACCGTACCGGCCAGCACATCTTCGGCACTGGCGGTATAGGTAGCGTTGGCAGCAAACGGATTGCTGAAGATACCGGTACCGCTGGTGGTCCAGTGGGCGGTTTTACCCGCACCACCAACCACACCCGCTAACTGGTAACTCTTGGCCGCACACACCGTAGCGTCGCTGCCCGCGCTGGCCGTAACCGGCTTCTGCGGATCGCATGGCGCAATCTCCGTGCAGCTGGTGATCATCACGTGGATGGCCACCGGCAGGCTGAAGCAGCCGTCTGTGGTTTTCTCCACGGCGTAGTAGGTACCCGTACCCACGTTCGTATTGGTCAGTTTCGACCTGAGTGAAGCATCTGAGTAGAACTCAAACATACCACCTAGGGTCGTTACCTGGCTCGTCACGGCCGTGGTCAGGTCTACCGTGTTGATTGGGCAGCCGTTCGTCTTATCAACCACCTTCGGTGCCGCAATCTTCGGCAGAACAGCAACACTCACCGGATTGGATGGTGCGCTCTTGCAGGTTGTCGATGCGCAGCACTGAGCCGTGAAGGTCTGACCAGAAGCCAGCGATACCGTCAGGGTCTGACCAACCTGGTTGTTGGACCAGGTCACGTATGAACCGGCGGGGCATCCCTGCGCTACCAGCGTTACCGGCGAGCCGAAGCAGGCTGTGGCGCTCGTTACCGTTGCCGTGCCATTCCCGGCGATCGAGACAGTTGGCGCATTTGGCGAACCGGCTTTGATCGTCGTTGTGGCCGACCAGGCACCTTCGCACTCGGCAACCTTGCACTTGACGCGGTAGCTAACATCCGCTGAGCCGATAACGAAGCTCAGCGTGCTGCCCGTTGTCTTGTTGTCTGACCAGATGTACTGGCCACCGTTGCAACCCGTGGCGGTGAGCGTTACTGTTTCACCGGCGCAGGCCGTTGGCTTATCAACCACAATGGTTGGTACACCCGGCGTTCCAACAATGTAGTCAATCGTCTGTGACCAATCGCTCGTGCAGCCATCGATGGTGCAGTTGGCCATCACCCAGAGATCAGCTACGACGGTCTTCGTGATCGAAGCGCCCGTGTCGCCGTTGCTCCACTTGATGGTACCACCCTCGCAGCCCGATGCCGTGTACGTTACCACCGTTCCGGCGCAGACAGTCATCTGACCATGTGGCGTTACCGTTGGCGGTGCAATTCGCTTCACGTTAACCCTGGCACCGGCCGCATCCAGATCAGCGCAGATTTTCTTCTCGGCGATGAGTTTCAGCACATCCGCACCCGTGGTCAGTCCTGGCTTCACAACCGAGAGGTCGAGGAAGTTGGGGTCAGCCACGTTGGCGTTGTAGACCAGCGTGTGGATGGTGTACAGACCCGTGGCGTTCGTGACGCTGAAGGTTGGCGTAGCGCTGGTTTGCTGGATAATCAGGTCAGCTCCTTTCGTCAGCACATACAGTACCGAGTATCCCTGCGGTTGTACAATACCACCCGCTACCGTAGCGGCCAGCGTGCTGACCATTGCCGTACCGGAGCAGATTGTGCTGTTGACCGGCGCAAGCGTACCCGCTTTGGCAATGCAGTTGCCTGGATTGATCGTGATTGTTACCGACGGATTGCTCAGACAGGTGCGGAAGCGGCACTGGGCGTAGTACGTCTGGGTACCAACCGGCATCACCGCCAGGGTAGTACCCGTGTTGGCGCCGTTTACCCCATTTGCACTCCAGATCACCTCACCGTTGCAGCCCGTAGCCGTCAGCGTTACCGTACCACCCGCTTCTACCGTTGTGGCCGAGGCCATGATGGTTGGCGTTGGTACCGGCGTTACCGTGATGGTATAGGTAACTGAGAGCGGACTCTTGCAGATACCCTCCTGGCACATGACCGTATAGCCCGTGGTTACCGTTGGCGATACCACAATACTCGCGGTGGTTTCGCCCGTGCTCCACATCGGCAGACCTACGCAGTTGTTCACGTTCAGCGTTACCTCTTCACCCGGACAAATCTGGTCCGTGCTGCAGATAACCGTTGGCTTCGGCAGGTCGGTCACCTTCACCTTAATGGTGTTGGAGCGGCTGCTGCCACAGGCCGTGCCGCTGGTGGCGGTGCAGATGGCGTAGAACTCGTTATAAGTCGGCGTGGCCGTTACCGAAACAACCGGGCCGGTCTGACCGTCAGACCAGGTGATCATTCCACCGGCACAGCCCGTGGCCGTCAGCGACACAACACCCGAACCACAGAGGGCCGTTGTGGAGGCCACTACCGTTGGCGCGTTCACCGTACCCGAGGTCGTCACCGTTATACGAATGCTGAGCGATGGATCACTTTCGCAGCTTCCCTGCTTACACGTAGCTGAGTAACTAGCCGTGGCGGTCGGGAAGAAGCTGATGCTGGCACCAACGCGGTCGATACCGTACCACTTCACCGTTCCTTCGCAGCCTTCTGCCGTGAGCGTTACTTTCTCACCACTGCACACCACGTTCTTGCCCGATGTCAGGCTGACCTGTGGCGTTTGTGGGTTCACCACTTTCACCGGGATGGCGTTTGATGGCTCACTCAGACAGGCACGGTACCGGCACTGGGCAAAGTAGCTCATGCTGGCCGTTGGGTTCACCGTAATGACCGATCCCGTCAGAGCGTTGCCACTCTTGTCCATCGCGTTCCAGACAACGGTGCCGTTGCAGCCCGCAGCCGTTAGCGATACCGGTGCACCGGCGCAAACCGAGTCAGCCGAGGCAACAACCGTTGGTACGGCGGCCGGTACTACGCTGATCGAGTAGACCTTCGAAGAGGCCGAGCGGCAGCCATTGCTCTGGCAGTATACCGAGTAGGTATTGGCTCCAATTGCTGGGCGAACCACGATGCTGGCCGTTGTGGCCGTCGTGCTGTTCCAGACCGGCGTACCGATGCAGCCATTTACCGTGAGCGTTACCTCTTCGCCCGGACAGGCAATCGTTGTGCTGCACGTGATGGTCGGCGTTGGAACATCGGTTGTGATGCCGATGGTCTTCGTAGCCGGCCTGCTTGGACAGCTACCTATTACGCACTGGGCGGTGTAGGTCGTCTTGTTGGCGGGCACAACCACAATGGCATTGCCTTTCTGACCGATCGACCATTCAATCACCCCACCTTCGCAACCCGAAGCCGTCAGCGTTACCGACGATCCTGGGCAGACGTTGTCGCTGCTGGCCGTAATGACCGGTGGCTGCGATGTACCCACTGTAACCGTAATTGGGTTCGAGGCCCCGCTCACGCAGCTGGCACTCTGGAGGCAGCTTGCGGTATAGGTGGTGGTGAGTTTCGGCGAGACAACGACCGAAGCCCCCATCTGACCGTCAGACCATTTCACCGTACCCTCGCAACCCTGGGCAACCAGCGTAGTCGAACCACCTTCGCAGATCCGGGTGATGGCGCATGCAATGTGCGGAGCCACTACCGTGCAGACCGGCACATCTATCGTTACCGACGACGTATCGTTCAATGGATACTTGGGGTCATTGTTCGAGCCAACGATTCTGGCCGTATTCTTAGTCAAACCGCTCGCCGTTACCGTGGCTTCAATCAGCAGGTTGCGGCTGGAGCCAGTAGTCAGCGTACCAATCGTCCAGTTGCCGGTACCCGCGCTGTACTCAGCGGCTGGCGTAGCACTTACAAACGTCAGGGTTGCTGGCAGGATGTCTCTCACGGATACGCTGGTTCCCGTAATCGGGCCGTTGTTGGTGGCCGTAATTGAGTAGGTAATTTTCTGACCTACTTTGTACGGGCCAGCCGTCACAACCGTCTTCTTCACCGCCAGGTCGGCCAGACAGCTGCCCACCACTACCGTTACCGGCGTTGGGGTGCTGAGGCAACCGGCGGCACCGACGGCCTGGGCAGTGTAGACAATGGCTCCGACTCTCGACGGCGTCACAATCAGTTTACCACCGCTCTGGGTTGTGCCCACCAGTTTGTTATCCTGATCAAACCAGTTGATGGTAGCACCCGGCGCAAAACCAATCAGCTTTGTGCTGCTGCCCTGGCAAACCAGTGTATCGTCGCAGGCTACACTAACGGGAGCCTCAGGACGCTTGTTGAGCGTAGCAATCAGCGAACTCGTGGCGGCCTGGCAAACTCCGTTTCCGTCAGGATCGTTGGTCGTAGCCGTCAGCAGGACCGAACCGCTGGCGATGTCGGCAGCCGATGGCGTGTAGGTCGTGCTCAGGCTGGCTGGGTTGCTGAAGCTGCCCGTGCCACTCGTTGACCAGACCACGCTCGTTGCAGAACCAGACAGAACAGCTTTCAGCGGGATGAGGTCGCTGGCACAGGATGATACACCCGGTCCTACATTCACACCGGCTATGTTCTGGCAGTTGCAGTCGACGATCTCTACCGTCAGCACCGTTGGGTTGCTGTAGCAGACACCGTTTCGGGCGAAGAGATAGAACTTACCGGCCCCTACGGCGGTCAGGTTCGTAACCCGGGTGTTGGCAGCCCGATCAATGCTCGTAAACCATTCGTAGGTCAGCGATGACTCCTGATTCTGAACAGCAATGCCCGTCAGGTCAACCGTCGTTTTCGGACAGGCATTCTTGATGTTACTCAGGCAGATTGGCGTCGGTACGGTCGTTACGGTAACCACTACCGGCTTCCGTCCGCTCACGCAGGTGACATTGTTGGTTACCGTTACCACTTCGGCGTAATAGACCGTCGTCGTCGTTGGATTTACCACAAACGGCGTACCGCTATCCAGGCTATTCAGCGCTGTTCCTTCATAAGGCGTCAGGTACCAGCATACTTTAGCATTAGACAGAGGGGTCGATGCCACCAGGGTAGTGCTCTCGCCATTACAGATTTTTGCGTCGGCGGTTACCGTCAGGCTGTAATTGGTTGGGCAGTTGACCTTAGTGCAGGACTCCGGCACAGCATACGTAGTACTGCTACTCAATGTTGCTGTACCACTCAGCGTGGCCGTCAGGGTGCGCGAGGCAGGGCCGTTGCTGATACCCGATACCGAGAACGGTACCGAGGTTTGGCCGGCCGTAATGGTCAGCGTTGCAATGGGCGTTCCGTTGTCAGTAATGATCAGCGTACCCGGTATGACGTTCGTGAACGATACTACGCCCGTCGAGGTATAGTTGTTCGTCTCCGGATTACACACCGCTGGATCCGTAACAGAGATGGCAAGCACCGGCGTTAGCGGAGTCGCTCTGGTACAGGACTCCGGTACGGCATACGTAGTGCTCTTGATCATCGTTACCACGCCACCCAGCGTAGCCGTCAGGGTGCGCGAAGCAGGGCCGTTGCTGATACCCGATACCGAGAACGGTACCGAGGTTTGGCCGGCCGTAATGGTCAGCGTTGCAATGGGTGTCCCGTTGTCAGTAATGATCAGCGTACCTGGTATGATGTTCGTGAACGAAACCGTTCCCGTTGTCACATAGGTATTGGTTGCCTCGTTGCACACCGGTGCCACCACCGCGATGGCAATAGCTGGCGTCGGCGGGGTCACCACTGTACAGGAAGCTGGTACGGCGTAAGTTGTGCTGGCTGCCAGACCGGCGGTGCCACTCAGCGCGGCTGTCACCGTACGCGAAGCAGGGCCGTTGCTGACCCCCGTCAATGTGAACGGTGCCGAGGTCTGACCCGCCACAAGGGTTAACGTCGCTACCGGCGTACCGTTGTCGGTGATCGTCAGTGTGCCCGCTACGATGTTCGTGAAGGACACCGTACCCGTTGTGGTGTACGTATTCGTCACAGGATTACACACCGGTGCCACTACCGCGATGGCGATAGCTGGCGTGGGCGGGGTCACCACCGTACAGGAGGCCGGTACAGCGTAGGTTGTGCTGGCTGCCAGACCGGCGGTGCCACTCAGCGCGGCTGTCAGGGTGCGCGAAGCAGGGCCGTTGCTGATACCCGATACCGAGAACGGTGCCGAGGTTTGGCCAGCCGTAATGGTCAGCGTTGCAATGGGTGTCCCGTTGTCAGTAATGATCAGCGTACCTGGTATGATGTTCGTGAACGAAACCGTTCCCGTTGTCACATAGGTATTGGTTGCCTCGTTACACACCGGTGCCACTACCGCGATGGCAATAGCTGGCGTCGGCGGGGTCACCACTGTACAGGAAGCTGGTACAGCGTAGGTTGTGCTGGCTGCCAGACCGGCGGTGCCACTCAGCGCGGCTGTCACCGTACGCGAAGCAGGGCCGTTGCTGATACCCGTCAATGTGAACGGTGCCGAGGTCTGACCCGCCACAAGGGTTAACGTCGCTACCGGCGTACCGTTGTCGGTGATCGTCAGTGTGCCCGCTACGATGTTCGTGAAGGACACCGTTCCCGTTGTGGTGTACGTGTTCGTCACAGGATTACACACCGGTGCCACTACCGCGATAGCGATAACCGGCGTCGGCGGGGTCACCACCGTACAGGAGGCTGGGGCGATATACACAGCATCGGTAAAGCTACCCGATCCAACCGCATAGTTCACAGTAGCCTGTACGGTATGTGAAGTTGGCCCGTTGCTGATACCCGAGAGGGAGAAACTGGCCGAGGTCTGCCCTTCTACCACGTTTATGGTAGCAACTACTCTACCACTACCCACCTCACTATCGGTAATGATAATTACCTTACCCGGGGTAACATTGGTAAATGAGACAGTACCCGTCGTCGTGTAGATATTCGTAGCCGGATCGCAAACTGGTGGTGCAACCGCCACAATGACGCTTGTTACCAGCGGAGCATTCGGTACATATCCCGCGTCGATGGTCTTGTTGAATTCGCCACTGGCCAGCGTCACACTGCCCGACACGCCCGTCACCACATCAGCGTCCGAGTCGTTCCCCCGGTCCGTACCGCTCATCGGCTGCGTCGTCGTGAAGCCATCCGGCCGGCCGAAACCTACACTGTAGGAGAAACTGCCGCCCGGCGTCAGATTGGCAAACTTGTAGTAGCCAGGCCCGTTGTCAGGACCCCCATTGGCCGTCACCAGCGTCTGGGAGGTAGCCGACCCGTTGATGTACAAGGTCACTTTCACCCCGTTGATGCCCGTGTTGCCGTCATCCTGAAGGCCGTTGCCGTTCAAGTCAGCAAACACCCTGTCGCCCACGCAGGCAAAGTTGCCCAGCGGTACAGTCACCGTCGAGGTGTTGTTCTGGGGGTTGCTGTCCACCGGTGCATAGCCGTCCGTATTGCTTACCGAGGTGAACGGCGTCACAACAGCGATGTTGGTCACCGTCGTGCCCGACACACCAGCGCTGATCTGAGCCGTGAAGGTCAGACTGCTCGTGCTGCCGGCCGTGCCGCTGGCTGTCAGCGGACCCGCCAGCACCGTGCTCAGGCTCTGGCCCGAGGCCACAAACCCGGCGCCCGACACGTAGCTCAGCCCCGCTGGCAGCAGATCCTGGACCACCACGTTATATACGGGGTAGGCCGAGTTGTTGCTCACCAGCAGCTGATAGGTAATTGCGTCGCCCGGCAGGTAGGAACCCTTCTCGCTGAGTACCGACTTGACAATACCCACGTCGAAGCCCGGTACGTACCCGGCGTCGATGGTGCTGTTGTACGCACCACTGGCCAGCGTCACGCTGCCCGACACGCCCGTTATCACATCGGCGTCCGAGTCGTTGCTTCTGTTGGTACCCGAGAGGGCCTGGGTGGTGGTGAAGCCTGCTGGCTTGCCAAAGCCCACGGCGTAGCTCAGGCTGTTGCCCGGCGTCAGGCCCGCAAACCTGTATTCGCCGTTGGCATCGGTGAGCAGGGTGGTCGAGGTGGGAGCCCCGTTGGTGATCAGGGTCACCAGCACCCCCGGAATACCGGGCTCGCCCGCATCCTGGATACCGTTGGCGTTTAAATCAGCAAACACCTTGTCGCCAAGAGAAGCCTTGGGTGACAGATACCCCGCGTCGATGGTAGAGTTGTATTCACCCGAGGTCAGCGTGACCGAATCGCTCAGGCCCGTTACCGGATTGACGTTAGAGTCATTGGCTCTATCCGTACCACTCAATGGCATAGTAGCCGTCAGACCGGCGGGGGCCGTGAAGCTCACCGAATAAACATTGGCAGTACCTGGTGTGAGGCCCGTAAAGCTGTAGCTGCCGATGTTCGTGCCACTGCTGGCGGTGGTCGTGGTGGCCACTGCCGAACCATTGAGCAACAACGTGACGGTCACCCCGGCAATAGGCGTATCACCGGCGTCCTGAATGCCGTTGCCGTTGTTATCAGCAAAGACGTTGTCGCCCAACGATGCCGGTTTGTAGAAACCGGCGTCTACCGTTGTGTTGTTGCGGGCGGTGCTGGATACGGGCTGCGACGTATCTATCGTATAAACACCAGTCAGTCCGTTTGCACCGGCATCGCTATCCTTGGCATCATCACCAACGTTGGCGAGGGTAGCCGTGAACCCGGTGGGCGTACCAAACTTAACGATATAGCCACCGTCGGTCAGGCCCGTAAAACTATACGCGCCCCCCACGGTGGTGGTGGTCGAAGCCAGCAGCGTTATTCCATCCCGATTAAACAGCTGCACCGGAACACCCACGACGCCCGGCTCCCCCACGTCCTGCTTACCATCGGCGTTTTTATCTTCCCAGACAAAATCGCCAAGGCTACCAAACTGGCCGGGTATCAGTATGATACTACAGCAATTGGTAGACGGGCAGTTATTCTTGTAGGTCGTAAATGCATATGTGCCGACGCTCTTAATCGTCAGTGAATTATCACTATTTACGATAGCCAGTGACGCCGAAACCGCCGACGTGCTGATTGGAACACCATCTCGCGTCCACTCGATGCGGTCAAATCCGGCCGGGATGGCTACGGTATACTCGTCGCCCTGATAAAAGAAAATAGGCAGCGCAAAGCAGACCGCTTCAAAGTCATCCTCGGCCACGACACCGTTGTTGGGTGTCGAATCCAGATCGGTCTGATCGGCTTTCGTCACCTCTGCGGTGTTGAACCAGACGCCCCGTGCTTTCACGGTGGCCTTAAATACCAGCGTGGCTGAGGCCCCCGGTGCTATGGACGGAATAGTCCAGGTACCTGTAACAAGCGTGGCCGAACTGACCGAGGCAAACGTTCCCGCCGACACCGTTGCCGAATTAGGAACGTACGTCGCACCATCGGCAGCAATCTGATCGGTTACGGTTACCCCCGTGGCCGTTGTGGCAGCACCCGGTGCATTAGTGACCGTAACCGTATAGGTTACCACATCACCAATGGCGGGATTCTGACTGCTGATGGCTTTGGTCAGGCTCAGATCAATTGTGCCACTCTGCGCGTAGGCAGGCATAGCACCAAAGCAGAGCACGAGCAGTGCCACCAGCGATAATCCTCCCCGCAGTACGGGTGAGGTTGCCGCTTGGACGGATAGCAACCCTGCCCGAACGCATCCGGCCAATAGCAACAGCCATTGACGGACGCCAGACCGGGAGGCCCGCTCATGGCTTTTCTGTATAGACCCTCCGGCCGCATCGGGTACGGCCCGGCATGTGCTCAGATGAGGGGATTTGTTAGGTAAAAATTGCTCATTCATCGGAAATGGTGCAAAAGTAGATTGTTGCGCGATAAGACAATTCTGGTAGCCGGGGGAGGCAATATCAGGTATGTCAGGTGGCTCTCCTCCATATCGGACCGAAGGAATGTTGTCACGTTGGATTGGGTAAAACCCGCGCGTTACTGGCCTTGTACCGGCCCGAACGTTCGTCTGTAGAGCAGACATAGGCATAGCTGACCCGGGAGTTTGCGTCAGATGCAAAAAGTAGCGGATTACCTGCCCGACAAGGCAGATTACCGAATGACAGACACCGGTTGATTGCCGGTTCTCTGGCAATAGGCGGGCGTTGGGCTTGGTCTTGCGAGTGGTAAATGTTACTTCCATCTGCAACTTAATTTGGAGCGTAAGCAAAACGGTAAACTTGCCCGGTACACGGTACATTCTGACTATCTGATGCCCGCGAACATTTCGCTGCTACCAGACCTGACAGAGCAGGGCTTTTTACTCACTCAGAATTAAACGAAAACTATGCCAAACAACCAGTTGCTTTGTTGCTTTACCCCCGCAATGGGCAAAATCCCTTTTTTCGACGTTCAACCAGCCTGTCAACTGTATCCCGTCCAATCCTTATAACGGCCCAAACGCCATTGCCGAAATCAGCGAATGGGCTGATAATAGTTGACGGGGGTTAGCGAAAACTATGCCAACTCTATTGTAACCGTCCTGGCAAATCAATTTATCTCCTTTGAGGCCTTTTACCTGGGGGCTGCTTTGTTGTCTACACCCGGCAGCGCGCCCTACCCCGCCCATGGTACTGATTGTCAGAAACGCGGGATGTTTATCCCGCAATCTGTACCGGCTTAGGTCAACAAATATAGGCAGCCCTAAACGTATCTGTCCCAAAGTCTATTGCATGGTCATAAAAAAAAGCTACTCCGGTAAGAGTAGCTTTTCGCCGTGTTGAAAAGAAATGTTTGGACTGCTCAGAAATCGTAGCCGAGCGTCAGATAAGCAATCGGTTTACTAACGATTTTGTCTTCAAGGCCCCAGCCGTAGTCGAACTTCACGAAGTAACCCAGCAACATGGTGCGCACTCCGGCACCGTACCCGATCAGGAACGGGTTCTTGAAATTTGTGACCTTAGCCCTGAACGGGACTGCCCCCCCCCTACTATTTCGGTATTCAGGCTATTCTGCTGACTGAACGGTCCCGACCCACTCCAGGCCGTACCAATATCAGTGAAAGCAACCAACTGCAGGTTACGCAGGAAATTAGAGGTGATATTGCCCCGGTACAGGTAACGCACCAGCGGCAGCCGCAACTCAGCATTGAAGAGCATATAGCTGTTTCCGGTCAGCTTACCCTGCCTAAATCCCCGCAGTGGGGCGGCAAAGTCCAGGAAAAACACATCGCTGTAATCAGTGGGTACCGGGTTGGCCAGCGTATTGGGCACCAGCAACGGATTCTTGGCCGTGCGCTCTTTCTGATCCGAGCCAATCCAGTTCTCCATACCACCCAGCGTAGCCTGCTTGGGGGCGGCCCCGCCCGACTGACTAAATGCAAAGCGCGTCGCCAGAATCAGATCGCGGTGAAGCCGCTGGTAGTGACGCAGATCGAGTGACAGCCGACGGAACCCCTGCGACGAACCCCGTAAACCGGTGTATTCGTCGAACCGGAGCTTAAGCCGCGTGCCCACCAGCATGTTCATGCCGTTCATTTTAGTGTTATCATACACAAACTCACCCCGCAAACCGCCGTAGTCTGCGGTGCGGTCGCCCTCGGTAAAACTGTTCAGATCAATCAGCCGGGTAATGGCGTAGAATGGCGAGACGGTTACCCGGCTGTTCACCGAGATAGGGTACGATGCCGAAATGTCTACCCGGTTAAAGCGGTACCGCTGCATCAGACCGGACTGGTCTACACGCAGGGTTTGCCGGTCTACGCGGGCGCCAAAATCAATACGATGAGTCTGGTTCACGTACTCGGCGAACAGGTTGCTGTTGAACAACGTAGTTGAGATGAACCCACCGGCCCGCAACACGTGGTTTTCGAGTAAATCGGTCAGCGTCACGTCCTGGGCGAAGCCAAAGCCCCGAATCGGATCAATGCGCCAGTTGGAGACAGCATCATTGACGGTGAACATACCTTTGTACGGGTAGGGTCCCCGAATGGTAATGTTTTCCCGGCGACGGTTACGGGGGGGGGCAATGGCCAGGCTTGGCGTTAACCCCGGCGACCGGCGCTGCCGGTACTCGGCTGCTTTGAGAACATCGGCATCAAATTCATAATTGTCCGTATCAACCTCGCCTGGTTCCAGGGCCAGATCAGATTTTGTTCCGGGCTGCCCCTGAATCGTTGGCGGAGTCTTGTCTGCGGGCGTAGTGGCCGTACGGGTGGTATCGGCCTGAACGGCATTGGGGCTGGTCACGGCAGCAACCGACCGGCGGCTCAGGGCGGCAGCCCGTTGGGTGGGGGGTGCCTGTACGTTCTGCGTCAGACTCAGCTTTGCGCGGTAGCCAATGTATTCTTCGCCGTTTTTGAGGGTGCTATACACAAAGCCACCCGTATCTGGATTGAGGTCGTACAGCCGTATGCTCTGCGTCAGGGCTGTTAACTGGCCTACGGCATTGTTCTCCGTGTTGAGCCGGTACAGATTACGGATTCCCTCGGCATCGCTCAGGTAATAAACCGTTGTTTCGTTGGTCATCACCGGCTGGGTGGCGTGGCTGAGCGAGTCGGTCAGGCGCGTTACGTTCAACTCGCGCGGATTTCCTGACTTAACAAACAGGCTCAACTGATCGCGCACGGATCGGTAACTACCCTTGTCTACACCAAGCGTATCGGCTGCCCGGTTTGAGCTGAAGATAATCTGCCGCGTACGACCCACAAAATGCGGGTACAGGTCATCGAACAGATCGTTGGTCAGCTGCTGATACGAGCCGCGCCCTATAGTATATAGGTATAGGTCGTTCTGACCGTTTTTGTTGGCACTCAGCACCAGCGTGGCCCCGTCGTCGGCCGCATCCATCCAGACCACCTGCTCCAGCCCGTTTACCCGGCGCCGAAACTCCTGCTTTGGCTTTTTCTCGAAGTTCGTGAATTTGTACAGGTTGGTGCCGCCCAGTTCATCGGTCAGAATAAGCAGTTCATTTCCTTTTTGCCAGGCCACCAACGGCGTACTGGTGCGGGTCGATAATCCGTCGAGCCGGTAACCACCCGACAGCACTGTCATTTTCTTTTGACTGGCCGTGCTGACTACCTCTACGGTAAACTTCCCGTCGCGCAGAATCGAGTAGGCAATAAACTGATTGTCAGGACTTAGCTTCAGACTAACCAATGATGACTTCTCGTTGTCTGTGCTGACTTTCTTCTGAAAATCGTCGGCGCCTGTCTTGTACGATTGCGTTACTACCCCGGCCATACCGGCGTAATACTCACGCCAGTCGCGCAGGAAACGATTGTATGGAATACCCAGCGTACTGGCAATGCTCCGCTGCTCGTCGCGGATGATCCGGGTCAGGTTAAGGATATTGGATACGTTATCGCGTCCGTATTTCTGGACAATGTAATTCCAGATCGAGTGCCCCACCCGCTCCGCTTCGATACCCGCCAGCAACGATGGCTTCTTCACGGGGCGCGTCAGGGCCACGTCGCGCATGTAATCGTCCAGTTCAACGCTGTTGTCTTCCGCAATATACGAGGCAATACCCGGCATGAACCAGTCAGGCAGGGTCAGCAGCAGTGAACTCTGGAGAGCATCTTTCAGGCTGCCGCCGTAAAGCATGTCGTAGACAAACAGCATCGAAATGTCGTGCACAATCTGCCGCCGAAAGCTAATCTGATCGCCGGTAAAGGCCAGTTCCACCCGCGATTTGGCCAGATCCAGTTCACGCGTGCTCAGCCCCGACTGCGTGTTGAGGCCAATATTGCTCTGGGCCAGCTCCTGCGGGGAATTGAAAAGGAAAATCTTAACCCGGTTGTAGGGCGTGTAGCCCAGCAGTTCGGTAATGCGGTCAAACTCCGATTCGGCGTACTGAGCCGTCAGGTTGGCAATCTGCGTACCACCGTCGTAATAGTAGATCTCGAAATTAGACGTACGGACACTCTTCCAGTCAAAATTCTGGTATTGAATCCGGTTCTTTCCGAAACGTTCGAGCGAGGGATAGTTCTGCGCCGACGCTGTGCTGAGCGCGCCCACCAACAGGCTCAGCAGCAAGAGGTAATGTTTCCGCATGAGTTGCTTTGTATCTGACCGGGACGCTGACTGACCCATGCGGTCAGGCTCCGTTCTTTTTCTCAAAATATAACGATTCGTGGCGGCTAATATTCGTTGCCGGGTCTAAATCTTCGCCGTCGAGCAGATGCCGGGCCAACTGATGGGCCAGGTACGGCGTCAGCGAGGCCCCTTTGCTGCCCATGCCGCCAAAAATACCCACCGTCCGGTGTTTGGGGTGCAGCCCCACAAACGGACGCCGGTCTTTGGTAGAGGGCCGGATACCCGCCTGCTGCGCCACCACCGTGTACGGCACCCGCAGTACCGAACTGACTTTCTTCTCCAGAAATGCGCGGCCTTCGCCAGATGTTTGCCAGTTGAGGTCATGCCAGGTATAGGTCGCGCCAATCCGAACAAGGCCGGGCCGGAGGGGCAGAATAAAGACACCCTGATTAACGATTGATTTGATAGGATACTGCGCCACAGTCGCTGTCAGAATCTCTCCTTTCACAGGATTATACGGCAGCCAGTCAAATAACGGATTCTGGCGACCCTGCGCCCCGTCACAGAATATTACTTTTTTGATAGTGATGTCTTTCCACGTACATGTATCGTCATTGATTATGAGCTCATTAGACCTTACCTCTCCTTCGTAATATTGATTTTTTTTAATAAAATATCCCTTTATAATTCTGACGAACTCAGTGAGATCGATCCAGCCCGACTGGGTTACCGTGAGCCCACCAAACTCATTATGAATACAACCGCTATAGGGTTGATTATCAAAGGTTTCGTGGGCGTATTGCGCTGTTTCCGGGTCGTCTAACAAGGCCAGATAATCAACCCGTTCGGCTTCGGACCGGAAGGGACGGTATATGTTCTTGGGGTGAAAAAACTGCACGTCGAGCTGGTATTCGATAGTCGAGTAGAAGTCGTGCAGAAATGGAAACAGCTTATCGGCATTCCAGGTGCGCACGAGTTTACGGCCCGTGAGTGGGTTTACGATCCCCGCTGCGGCCCCCGACGCCGAAGGCAGGGCGGGGCTGTCGACCAGCAATACGGAACAGCCGCGCTGATCCAGCGTCCAGGCCAGTACAGAACCGGCCACGCCCTGCCCCACAATTAAAAAGTCTATGGTCATGGTTTCAAAAAACGCCTTATTCGGCAGGCAGTTGGCAGTTCTGGCTACTGAAGACAATTTTTATTCGTGTCGGCCTGTTGGTTTTTCGGTAATTGTTGGCAGAACTTTACCGTCGACAAATCGATGCACGACCAGCGCTGGCGTGGTTCTAAAAACGCAGCCTATCGGTATGACCAATCTGGTCGATTGGCCTGGACCGGACCTGACCGACCTACCGGCGAAGGTAGATACGGGGGCCTTTACATCGGTGCTGCCTTGTAAAAAAGTGCGGATGATGCGCGGTTGGTTTTTAAATCAGGCTTCGCTTCCGGATGATTGGGCAACCCTTATTTATCGTCAACACGAAACGCCAGAAACGCAACGGATAAGCCGACGCGGGTGAGCTGGCAGGGTTTCAGTCCACTTTCGTCCTTTACCCATTTCATTACTAAAAAAAGCTATGCCTGCTCTCGATTCTGATTTGAAGAAAGCCATTGTGCACATGCCCACTGCGGAGAAAGATAAGCTTTTGCTCAGACTGGTTGCCAAAGATGCTATCCTGACCGAGAAGCTTTACTTTGATCTGGTTGAGCGCGGGCAGACCATTGACGAACGGCGTGACCTGATCCGGCAGTTTATTGACCGCACGGCTGAACTCCACCCCGACTCGGCGGGCTGGCTGATGATGGACATGCGTACGGTATCGGGCTACATTACGCGCCACGTAAAAGTGACGAAAGACAAATATGGCGATATAGACCTGAGCCTGTACATGCTCAACACGCTGTACGAACGTAACAAACAACTGCTCTCGACCTACAACAGCCGCACCGACAAGTGCGCCGAATACGTGGCCCGACGCGCCGATCAAACGCTCAGGAAAGTGCAGAAGCTCGACCCCGATTACCACATTGAGTTTGCCGATGCCTTCAATACGCTTCTCGGCTGGCTCCACCGCACGGCCCCCGCCTATTACGCCCGGCAACTCGCTCTACCGCATGAATTTACCATATAACGGGTGAAAATTGGGGTTTCGGAATGGTGGCGGGGTTTTGTCTATACTAAGTCTATATGGGATACTTTGTTGATTAGCTAAATCGGGCCTACTTGCCAACGCAGCCAGTTAGCCGAGAGGCAACCTTTCAATTCAACCCATATCATGAAACAGTTGACCGATGAAGAATTGGTGTCAGCTTACATTAGCACGAGCGAAACCCAGCATTTTACCCTGCTCTACGAACGGTATTATCAAAAAGTGTACGCGCATTGTGTTGGCTTTGCCGGAAAAAACGCCCAGGCCGAAGACCTGGCGCATGATGTTTTTGAGCGGGTATTACAAAAGATTGACACCTTCACGGGGCACTCCCGCTTCGCCACCTGGCTATACGCTGTTTGCCGCAACTACTGTCTTACGGAGTACCAGCAACAGCAAAGGCGCGACCGCGCGATGACTGACTATTACCAGACTACCGACTGGAGCGTTTTGCCTGATACAACCCAGCCACTGGAGCAGCAACTTTCTCTGCTGGAAATAGCCCTGGGCAAACTCCCGGACAACGATCGGCAGCTGGTTGCTGCCCGCTACGAAACCGGCCACAGCATCAATCAACTGGCCGAATCAACCCACGCGTCGCCCTCGGCGGTAAAAATGCGGCTTTGGCGCGTACGCGGGCAACTGCGTCAGGCCATTAATCAGCCCGTTTGTTGAGCATCGACATCGTTTTTACAGCAACCTTAAAGTGTTAGTGTTGCTGTAAAAACGACTCCAGCGAGGCTTCGGGCGGCAGGTCAAGCCGCTTGCGGAGCCGGTAGCGGGCCGTGTTGGCACTCTGGGGCGATATACCCAGCAACGCAGAAATTTCTTTGGTACTCAGGTTAAGCCGCAGCATGGCAATCAGACGAAGGTCGCCGGCGTTGAGGGTTGGATACGTCGACTGTATCCGGCTGAAAAACAAAGGATGCAATCGCTCAAACAGGGTTAGAAAATACTTCCAGCGATCTTCCTGATTGATCTGATGTTCAATGGATTGGGTCAGGCGTTCTGGTTCTGTGGCCCCTATCCTTTGGCGAAGTTCGAGCAAAAACGCGTTACGCTGCTGCTCCTGCAATACGTAGCTGACGAGTTCCTGACTGCGCTGCTCCAGCTCCTGCACAGCCCGGTCCTGCTCCCTCTCCAGCAGGACTTTCTGCTTTTTCAGCGTTCGGTTCTGCGCTTCAATGCGGGCATTCTGGACGAATTCTTGGATGAACTGATTGTACAAATACGTGCTCAAACTAAAAACGCCCAGTGTTAGCAGGAGTACCTCAACAGGAATGGCGTAGCGTTGCTGAGAATCGGGCGCGTAACTGGCCCACACGACCGGCACAATAACACCCGCGCTGATCACCGTTGATAGCAGCCGGGTACGGTGTTCCATCAACAGAACAATCTGACTAACCATCAGGTACATAGTGTACAAGAGCAGCGTTTTACGGTCCTGATAGGCAAAAGCGGCCCGTGGGAGCCCATATAAGGTAATAAACACATATATAAACGTTATCCAGCGTTGCGCGCGCCCTAACTCACCCCGGCGCACGGCCTTGACCTGCCGCCAGGAGAACCAGTAGAGCGGAATCACCAGCAGAGAAGCAAGGTGCGTGTAAAGCAGCCGGAGGTGAACAGGATTTGCAAAGAGACTTTGCTGCTGGTAGCGTATCCAGTCAAAACTAAATAGAACCAGGTGGAAGAGCAGCGATATCCAGAACATCCATCGAATTCGGATCAGCAGCCGCAGTAGCCGGCGTTGCTGAAAGGACGCCTGAAGGTCTGTAGGTACACTCGAAAACAAATAGATGAGATAGCGGCTCACTCTTGAAATAAACAAATACGAAGAACCATCAAATCAATGATGAGGCCAAATGCAAAAGTAATCCTATTGGCGTCCCGACACGTATGGGCCATCAACAATTGTCCAGGCAACCCACATACAAATTAAACCGCGGGACTGATCCGGGGTTATACGGGTATAGATAACTCACCTGACCTGACTCTTTCTGACATGCCTCAAACCATATTAATCACCGGGGGTACCGGCACCATTGGCCGCCGGCTTACCGAACTTCTTCAGCAACAGAACTACCAGATTGCTTATCTCAGCCGCAACAGTAAACCTGTGTCGGGGGTAACCGTGTATGAATGGGACATACAGGCCGGCAAGATAGACCCGCAGGCCATTCAAACAGCCGACCATATTATTCACCTTGCCGGAGCGGGCATTGCCGACGAACGCTGGACCGACGCCCGTAAAGACGAAATACTTACCTCGCGTACCCAATCGACCGATTTACTGACAAAAGCCCTGGCAGAACAGCCTCATCACGTCAAATCATTCATTGGCTCATCGGCCATTGGTTACTACGGGGGCGACACCGGCGACCGCCCCCTGACCGAAAGCAGTGCGGGGGGGTCTGATTTTCTGGCGCAGGTAACGCGGGCCTGGGAGCGGTCAGTAGATCAGGTAGCCGCACTCGGTATCCGCACCGTAAAACTCCGGACCGGTGTGGTACTGACAATGGCCGGAGGGGCGCTGCCCAAACTGGCGCAACCGGTACGGCTCGGTGCGGGCGCGCCCATTGGATCGGGACAGCAATACATTTCGTGGATTCACATCGACGATTTATGCCGGCTGTACATCGAAAGCATACAGCATGAAACCTGGGCCGGTGTGTACAACGCCGTGGGGCCAACGCCTGCTACCAATGAAGGACTGACCCGGGCCATTGCCCACACGCTGAACCGCCCCATGCTGCTGCCCAACATCCCGAACTTTGTCATTAAGCTGATGTTCGGCGAACTGGCCGTTACCGTAACGGGAGGCAACTACGTTCTGAACAAACGAATTGCCGAAGAGACTGATTTCCAGTATCACTTCGGCGAGCTGGACGCAGCCTTACGGAACTTGCTGGCGTAGATACGTATAGCACCCAGGGTTCAGCCACCGGTGAATACCAGGGTCAATACCGGGCGTAGTTTCCGGCACCTGAAATCGGCGGAAATGGCGCCAAAACTCACAAGTTTACAAAAAAGCCATGTTGGCCTGAACTTACTCCGGTCAGTGTAGCTATTACAGTTTTTATCGCTGGATAGTGAAGTTTTTGTAAACGATATCAGGATTTATTAGACGGTAGGGTATCCACCGTTCAGGCGTTGTAGGTTTGCCCCGTCTGTTGTGGTTTCCGGTTTCGGCCCACGCAGACGGGGCTTATTTTTTTCAATCAATTCCGTAAATCCATGAAAAAATCCTTCCTTATCGGGCTGTTAGCCCTGCCCTTATCAGGTACCCTGGCGCAAACCAACAACTCAACCATCACCCAGAACGGGCAGAGCCAGAGTGCTGCCGCCGGGCAAACGGGTTCGGTTCTGACGTAGGTAATTAGCCAGACGGCCACCAGCACCACTGCCAACCGGTTTAATACGGGCGTTACCAGTCAGAGTGGCACGGCCAACACCGCCACTATTAACCAGAATTGAGATACTGCTTTTCCGATTGGCGCGGTGGGTTCGCGCTATAACGAGGGTCGCATTACCCAGCGTGGTGCCAACCAGACGGCCACCATCACGCAAACCCGGAGTGGTGGCTCGGCGCAACGCGGCAGCAGCGACGCCAGCGTGGCCACCGGACTGGGAAACTATGCCAACACCACGCAGCAGGGCAGCGGCAACAATGCTACCACCACACAGACCAATCTGGCGAACAGCAACTATGCCAACACCAGCCAGAACGGATCGGGTAACATAACCAGCACCAGTCAGACTGATGCTACCAATAACCGGGGCACCATTACGCAGGGATCATCGGTAACGGCTAATACAAACCGGGCTACCATCGCCCAAAACATCCTGCTCTCAACCGATAATGACGCGGCCATTACGCAAACCAGCAGTGGCAACACCGCCACCGTGAGCCAGAACGGCAGCACGTTCAGCACGGGCAATGCGGCTGCCATTACGCAGGCCGGCTCACCTGGGTTGAACATAGCCACCGTCAATCAGACCAGCAGCAGCAGCAACAACGACGTGCTGATTAGCCAGACCGGCGGCAGCAACCAGGCCACTGCCAACCAGAACGGCCAGTCGTTTATCGGTATCAGCGACGGAAACAAAGCCACCATCACACAATTAGGCAATGGCAACACGGCCACCACCAACCAAAGTGGGCTTAGCTTTACCAACGAAGCTATGATTCAGCAACTGGGCACCACCAGCACCGCCCTGATCAATCAGAATACCAGCAGCAATAATATCGGCTTTATTGAACAGGGCACGGGGGGCACCAGCAATCAGGCTACTATCAATCAACTCCTCACCTCGCAGGGCAACTCAGCCAGTATCACCCAAAACCTCACCACGTCGGGTAGTGGCAATATCGCTGTGGTTACACAGGGGTATAGCAGCATTTTCAGCGGTCTCTCAGCCGATAATACCGCTACCATTGCTCAGGAAGGCAGTACCAACCAGGCGCGGCTGCTGCAACTGCGTAACAACAACACAGCGCTGTTTACCCAGACCGGCAACGGCAACATCATTCGGGGATTACCCGGTTCGGCTGATCCGACAACGGCCCGCCAGGAAACCACATCGGGAGGTGTAGGTAATACGGCAACGATCAGCCAGGCTGCCAATGCCGAATTCAATATTACCCAGCTGGGCCAGACAGGCATCGCCAATGTAGTGCTGATCAATCAGTCAGGTATGTAAGCTGGCCAGTCAAAAAGGTGGGTTTGAACCGGGCAGTGGCAAGCCAATAACTGGATCAAACCCACTCTTCTGTTTCCGTTAGATAGAATGAATATACATTCATTTTATCTAATGGTCCCTGTTGCCGCTTCCCTTAGGGGTCCAGTTCATAAGTATTTTGAACCTACAATATATATACAAATATTAACAAAATTATAATACAGTAAATAAAATACCATTTTAAGTTTGTCTCTGAGCGCTCTGCATGAAAATTCTACTGATTAATTGAAGAAACGTAAATTTAGTGGATAAGACCAATGACCAAAGCAGTAGACTATTTTTATTATTTTCTATGACATTACTAAGCGTAAGGAATCGAAAATATATTAAATGGTAGTCTAATCCTGTAGTATGCTAGAGTATCTTTGCAACAGTATGAGCCTGCAAACGTCTGCTTTTTAATGCTCAACGCACTGATCCCTATGAAAACGATTCTGTTTATGAGTGCAGCCTTGTTGGCGGGCACGGGTGCTGTGGCCCAGAATACCGCCATCATCAACCAATCGGGTGGGCAGCAGGTTTCGGTAGTGCAGTCGGGCAGTGGCAACTCGTCGGTAGTAAGTCAACGTCCAGGTACTACTGGTAGCCGGGCCGTCATCAATCAGTCTGGAGCCGGTAATGTGGCGACCGTTACGCAGGGTGGCAGCACCGGGGCAGACGGGCAGTCGGTTAACGTCACGCAAACGGGCAACACCGAAACGCATATTGACCAGACCGACGGTCAAAACAATCACATAATCGTTAACCAAACCAGCGGCGTTTCTCCAGACGCTTCTCCAAGCGAGAAATCCCCTGCCAGACGCAACAAACGGAAAGCCAAAAAAGCGGATCAGTAAGTGCATCAGCGTCTTTGTTCTACTGGCTTACAAGACCGAGTGGACCCGAGACTTTTCCAATAGTTATTCTTTCAATGTCGGGTTCGTTCACTTTAGAAATAGTAATCCTCAAACGCGGCTACTATCATGCAGATCAACGCTTTGACCACTACGACGCCCTAACTGGCGGTAACGATACCCCCATCGCACTTATGGCTTAACATAGTGCGAATGGGGCTTTCTTTCATTTATGTTCACAATTTAATTTCTCTCAGTTTATCATGAAAAAACTGCTTCTCTCTGGAGCTGCCCTGTTTCTCGCAACAGTCAGCTTCGCCCAAAATGTGGTTACCACCACCCAGAACGGCACCTCCCAGACGGCCACCGCCAACCAAAGCGGCTCCTCCCTGACAGCCACAATCAGTCAGGTAGGATCAACTACCGGCAACACCAACAACCAGGGCGTTACCTTCCAGACCGGCACGGGACACTCGGCCCTCATCAACCAGAACAATGGCAGCACCTATAACCGGGCGGGCATTGGACAGGTGAATGGCACCAGCGTATCCGGTGCCAACTCGGCCACCATCTCCCAGAGCGATGGGGCGGGCGGCACCAGTATGCAAACGGGTGTACCGGCCAGCGCCGTGGGTACAGAAGGCAACTGGGCGGGTGTAGCCCAGACGGGTGGTGGCAACCGAGCCAGCATCGTGGCTGATGGGGTAGGTACGAAGGCCAACTTTGCCGAGACCTGGCAGAAAGGCAACACCAACACCGCCAGAACCTCGCAGTCAAACGGCAGCATCAACACGGCTGAAATTTTCCAGGGCGACGACACCCGGGGCGGTAGTCGGGCGGGTACCAGCGTGGAAGTAACGAGCAACACAGCGGTGATAACGCAGGGACGCATCAACCCTGCCAGCCAGAACTTTACGCCGGGCGTAGCAGCGGAGTCAGTCAGCAACACCGCTACGATCACCCAGATTGCTGATGGCAACAACGCGCTACGATTAGCCAGGGGGCTTCAGCTGATTCTGACAACGACGGTGCCATTTCGGCCGGGCGTTCGAAGCCAGTTCGGCTACAGTTGTGCAGTCGGGCGCTAGCAATGCGGCCTCGGTAGTACAGGGCGGAGAGTCAGGCGAATCGCGGGGTAGTAAGGCCAGCGTAGAGCAAACCGGAACAACCAATGCGGCTACAATTGTGCAGGGCGGTCTCCAAGGCGGTCGACGACGTAAGCGGCAACGCGATCACGATCAAGCAGGCAGGTACGGCTGGAGTAGCGCTCGTATTCAGGGCTATCTTGGTGTATGCAACCAGCAACACCGCTACCATTACGCAAACCGGCCGCGGCCAACAGCGCTGAAGCCTTCATTTTTCAGGGCATTCGGCGGCAACTCTACGTCCAGCAACGATAAGGCAGGCATTACGCAGGGCGGATCGGGCGACAACTTCGCTCAAATTGTTCAGGGAGCAGCTGCCAATACCGGTACGGCTACCAGCAGCGGTAACTCGGCTTCGATCACGCAGGGCGATGCCACCAGCAACAGCGAAGCTCTGATTAATCAGGGACGCGATGCGGGCGGCAATTCGGTCAATAACGTAGCCTCTATCAACCAGGTTAGCGGCAATCTGAATAAAGCGTTGATTAGCCAGGGTCGTGCAGTTTCTATCATGGACGGTACGGGGGCTACTGTCCTCACGGGTGTCTCGGCAACCAACAGTACCGCTACCATCGAGCAAACGTGGCGACAATAATATTGGTCGGCTGTATCAGGCCGGATCGGGCCACGTCGTTTCGCTGGTTCAAACGGGTAGCGCAGGGGGTACGGGCAACACAGCCCGTCTGTACCAGTCGGGTACGGACCAAAAAGCAACGCTCATGCAGATGGGTAATGGCAACGTCATTGATGGTGGTATGGCCGAGTTCGGTCGGTATGCAGTCAGGCTCTGGCAACACGGCTCAACGTTAGCCAGACGCAGTCGGGTATGGGCGCGGGTAACACTGCGCAAGCATAAATCAGGCGGGCAGCATGAATACGCTGACCATTACGCAGAACAGTATGACTCCCTAGTCAGGGTTATATCCGAAAAAAAAGCAGGCCACTACCCACCCCGGGTAGTGGCCTGCTTTTTTTCAGAGAGGGTGTTTACTACTACCATCTAATTAATTTACCTGCCGTTCACTACGCTGAATTAGGCAGGAATGGCCTTAAGGTTGTATCTTTAACACGCTAAAAATAGCCACGCCCATGAATCGTCTCTTTACCCTTGTTATTTGCCTGTCTGGTTTAGCCGCTAACGCGCAGCAGATTACCTCCGCAGCGGCCAGTACGACAGGTACAGACGCGTACTGGAATATTGAACTTACGTCCAGTCAGAAACTGACAACCGTCCTGGTCGAAAGTGTGACTCAGTTGCAGGGGCCAGACTCGCCCGCGAATACCGTTATGCTTCAGCAGAATGGTAACAACAACCAGGCGATCATCCAGGCTCCATCGGGAAGCAATAACCTGTTGCAGGCCACCCAGCAAAACGATGGTAACGTGCTGAATGCTGTTTTGTCGGGCAACGGCAACGGGCTGATCGTTGGTCAGACGGGCGGCAGTAACCAGCTCAATATTGATTTGACCGGCAGCAACAACCGGTTTCTGCTCACGCAGGACGGGGGTGACATTGCCAACCTGCAGGGCCTGAACCAGACCGGCGGGCGGCTTGAATTGCGGCAGGGCGCGGGCAACAACACTTTCAATACCGACAACTCGTCGCTGTTTACCGATCCATTCAGCACCGGCATTCCTAATCTGCGCATCGAGCAAACGGGCGGGGCAAACATCACGATTCAGCAAGGTCGTGTAATTGGTCAGTAACATGCGAATTTTCTATCTCTTCCTGCTCATTGGACTACTCGGCGCGGGGAACGCAGCCCGGGCGCAGGACCCTGACCTCGACGAGGGCCGGCTCATCGAAGAAACGATGAACGAGGCCGTTTTGACCGAAGATGGCGCCGAAACGCTGTTGCTTGACAACACCCGCTCCAAAATCGGCCGCGATTTTTACGAAGCCTTTTTTCGGCACTACGCTGAATTGCCCAAAGCCCCTGCCGGGCCGGATGCACTCGTGCTGACCCCCACCGATTCAACGGCGAAAATCACGCCCAAGCTTGAACTTGATATTAACGCCTTCATTGTCACCATAGATGAGCTGCCAGCTTTCGGTATCGGCACAACCATTGTCTCGGTCACGCTGAACGATCAGTTAGTCTGGCAGAACTACGTCCAGATCCGGCAGGACATTATTGAAGCCTACGCTAATAATGCGGCCGAAGTTGTTAATCAATACGTACTCAATTATCAGGAAGTGCAGCGGTCGCTCCAGAGCGAAGACCAGAGCGGCAGCGGCATTTTTTAAGCGTACCAGCCAACCCACAATGAAAAAAACGTTACTCTCCCTTCTTTTTGTACTGGCTCTCTGCGCGGGCGTTCAGGCACAAACGTTCTCCTACACGCCCGTGAACCCGGCTTTCGGCGGCAATACATTCAACTATTCGTGGCTTCAGGGGTCGGCCACGGCCCAGGACCGGACCGTTGACCCCGCTCAGAAACGCGCGACCGCTGCCGCCCGCACTACCAACAGTACGCTCGATAACTTTTCTCAGAGTATTCAAAGCCAGCTTCTCAGCCGTATTACCCGCCAGTTGGTCAGCAACCAGTTTGGCGAGGGCGATCTGAAAGAAGGCACCTATCGCTTTGGTGATTATCAGGTTGAGATTGCCAACGCGGCCGATGGCGTCCGGGTCCGTATTGTGGACGGTAAAGGGGGCGAGACCACCATTACGGTCCCGTACTACTGAGCCTTTCGTCGCCGGGTATTTGTTCTATCATTTATTTTCCAGCGTACTGCGTCGCCCATTTGACGCATCGTTATTATTATCTGTCCAATGAATTTACGTGTATCCGCTGCTGTTCGCTTCATTGCGCTTGGCAGTCTGATTTGGGTTGCTTCGGGTTGTGCCAATTATTTCCACCAGCCTACCAAAGCCCGGCGTGCCCGCCTGGGCGAAGACACGCCCATCACCTCGGACCTTCGTAACCTGCCCACTACCAAAGAAAAAGTAGTGGCTGCCGTTTATAAATTCCGCGATCTGACCGGTCAGTACAAACAGTCAGAAATAGGGTCGACGTTTTCGACTGCCGTTACGCAGGGCACTACGAATATCCTGCTCAAAGCTCTTGAGGAAAGCGGCTGGTTCGTTCCCATCGAGCGCGAGAACGTGAGCAACCTGCTGAACGAGCGCAAAATTGTCCGCTCCAGCGTGGCGCAGTTCAAAGAAGGCGAAAACCTCCCCCCCCTTCTCTTTGCGGGCATTATTCTGGAAGGGGGCGTAGTTTCGTACGATGCCAACATCATGACGGGGGGCGGGGGCGTGCGCTACTTTGGCGCGGGCAGTTCCACCAAATATCGGCAGGACCGCGTAACGGTTTATCTGCGGGCTGTAGCTACCAAGTCGGGCAAGATTCTAAAAACCATCTATACGTCAAAGACCCTGCTTTCTCAGACCATTGACGCCAGTTTGTTTCGTTACGTAACCTTTAAACGCCTGCTGGAAGCCGAAACAGGCATTACCACTACCGAGCCGGGGCAGATGGTTGTGACCGAAGCCATTGAAAAAGCGGTGTACGGGCTCATTATCGAAGGGGCGAAAGACGGTTTGTGGGCAGCCGCCGATACAGCCAATGCCAGCATGAAGCGCGTCATGGACGAGTACGAAAAGGACAAGCAGGTAATGAGCGAAACCGACGTATACAACGTGCGTAGCGAGCGGAGTCCCGCCCGGGTCAGCCTGCAGCCCTACGCGGGCGTGTGGCAATACAGCGGAGATTACGCCCGCAAAACACCCCGCCTGGGCTACGGCCTTTCGGCCGATGTCTTTCTGACGCCCCAGTTTGGCCTGCAAATCAGTGGTGGCGTCAGCACCCTGGAGAGCCAGGGTGCGTTTAGTACCAACATCGGCACACTGGAGGGTAATCTGCTGTTCAGGCCACTGCCCAACCAGCGCTGGACTCCGCTGCTCTTTGCCGGGGGCGGCCTCATTTCCCGGCGTGGCAACGGACCCACTGAACTCCGGGGCAGCACGTATTATCAGGTAAACGGTGGGGTTGGTGTTCAGTATCTGGCCAGTCAGACCATTGGGTTTCGCTCTACACTTGCCCTGAGTCAGCTGCTTACCGACGAGATTGACGGCAAAGTCTTTGGTGCCCGCAACGATTACTACCTGCGCGGAAGTGTTGGTCTGGTCATCAATCTGGGCCGTTTTGGCCGAAAAGCCAGACCGGTAACGACACCGGCCAAGCCCGCTGCGACAGCCCGGCCGGCCGCTGCCCGCCCAGCGGCCAGACCAGCAGCCCGGCCAGCCACTCAACCGGCAGCAACACCGCCCCGTAATTAAACCAGTCTTATCTAAAAAATGCCTTTCTGGATTATCCGTGATGAAATACGTTTTATACCTAACCTTTCTTGTGGCCGGACTTACCGGTCTGTGGAGCTGCAACGAAGACACCTACGTTGATCCGCTTCAGCTTACCACCATTCGGGGCAGGGTTCTGTTCAGTGTCAGTCAGCAGCCCGCCCGTAAAGCAACGGTCCGGCTCACACCCGGTGGCCGCATCGTGACTACCGATTCGGCGGGTGCGTTCCGGTTTGATAGTGTGCTGGTGGGTAACTACACCGTGCAGGCTTCGCTGGCGGGCTACGGTACCGAAGTGGCTACGGTAGCGGCCAGCGTGGACACTTCGCCCCTGCTGACAATCCTGCTCACCGACGATAAAACCCAGAACCGCGCGCCCGGCGTGCCCCAGCTGGTAGCCCCGGCCATCAGCAGCACAACCCAGTCCAACACCGTGACGCTGCAGTGGACGGCTACCGATCCCAACCGGGATACGCTCACCTACGACGTTCTGTTGTTCCGGGGCGGCAGTACCACGCCTACGTCTTCGTTTACCAGCATCCGGGCCGATTCGCTCGTGGTCAGTCTGGATTACAACACCCCCTATCTGTGGCAGGTAATCGTGAAAGATGGAGTGAATACGGTAAACGGACCGGTATGGTCGTTCAGGACCGGCACCTTTCCCGACTACTCGTACCTGTTTGCCCGGCGGATCAATAACCAATTCCAGATTTTTGGAGCCAATGCCACGGGTGGAGCCGCGCAGTTTACCCGCGAGGGTAGCAACTGGCGCCCCATTGCCAGCCCTAACCGGCAGCTGATTGCCTATATTTCGAACGTCGATACCGACCTGCATCTATACATAATGAATGCCGATGGCAGTAATAAACGCCGGGTCACAACTGTACCTGTTGCGGGTATTACTTCGGCTGATTTATCGTTTGCCTGGTCGCCGGACGGCACCCAGCTGCTGTACCCGAGCAACAACCGGTTGTATGCCGTTCGGTTAGATGGTACCGGATTGCGAATTGTGGCGCAGGCCCCCGCAGGCCGGGTTTTTGCCGGTTGTGACTGGACCCCGCAGGGCAACCGTATAGTGGCCCGCACCACCAGCACCGACGTGTACGACAACGAAATTTCCTTGTACCCGGCCGAGGGTGGTGCAGCTACCTCGGTGCTGGTCCGCAAAGCCAGCCGCGTGGGGAATCCGGTGTTTTCGGTAGACGGTCAGCAACTTCTGTTTACCATCGACATCAGCGGTTTTCAGAATGAGCAGGGCCGTCAGCTCGACGCCCGGATCTTCCGGTTTGATCTGACATCCGGTAATCTGACCGACTTATCGCTTGTTCAGTCCGGAAATAACCAGTCACAGAATAAGCCCGCCGGTACCAACGACGTTGATCCTCGCTATTCGCCCAACGGATCGCAGATCATCTTCACCAACACCGACAATACCGGCTCCGGTGTTCGTTCGGTATTCGTATCAGACCTCGACGGCCGTAACCGACGGCCATTGCTTACCCCTGCCGAGATGCCATATTGGCGGTAATGGGGCGACAAAACTAGAAGGCGCAGGGTGTAAAAGGGTACAGGATCGGGAGCGCGTTGGCTACACCCTACTCCCCTTTGCACCCTGCGCCTTTTTCATGCCGGTTCCCTTTGCCTTATTTTTGCACCATGACTCAACTCCTCAAAGATGCGCTGCAAAAAGCGGCCTCGTTCTGCGCCTATCAGGAGCGGACCCAGCAGGAAGTACGCACCCGATTAAAAGACTGGGGTATTTGGGGAGACGATGCCGAAGAGGTGATTGCCGAGCTCATCACGCAGAATTACCTTAACGAAGAGCGGTTTGCCAAAAGTTTTGCGGGGGGTAAGTTCCGGGTGAAAGGCTGGGGAAAGCGAAAAATACAGCAGCACCTCAAACAACGCGGCATCTCGGGCTATAATCTCGAACAGGCCATACGCGAAATCGAACCCGACGACTATCGACAAACTCTGACCGACCTGCTCGAGAAGAAACGCCAGACGCTCCACGACGACAATCCGCTCGTTATCAAACAAAAACTAATCCGATTCGCCATGAGCAGAGGCTACGAAAGTGACCTGATTTTCTCCGTTCTTGGCGGTAGCGACTGACGTTTTCTTTCTGTTTCACGCCCCCCTATGCCCCATCTGTTTATAGACGCCGAACGCATGAGTAACCTGACCAGCGGACTAGGGCAGGTTTGTCTGCATTTGGGTCAGGAACTGGTTCAGCAGCGACCATCGGGCTGGGAAATCACGTTTCTTGTGCCGCCTGAACAAGTCGGCGTATTTGGCCAATCGGTCAAGTACATCGTGGCGAAGTGGTGGCACCGGTGGTGGCGTCCGTGGCGATTCGATGTCTGGCACTGCCTGCACCAGGGGTCGCAGATGCTACCGATGCGGGACAAAGTCCGGCTGGTTTACACGGTACTTGACCTGAATTTTCTTGTCCTGCCGCAGTACTCAGCACGACGTAAACAGGGCAAGAAAAATCACTATCAGCGCTGCATTGACCGGGCCGCTGCCGTCACGACTATCTCAGCCTTTGTAGCCCGGGATGTCCGGCAACAACTGACGGTACCCGATACGACTCCCGTAAAGGTGATTTACTGCGGTATCGACACCCCCGCCAACGGGTTAGAACTGGATCAGATAGCGGCTTTAGGGGAGCCAACCTTCCGCCCGGATGGCCCATTTCTGCTGTTCATCGGTTTTTTGCAAGCCTACAAAAATGTGCATACCATGCTGCCTTTACTGGCCGCGTTTCCACAATACCGGCTGGTGCTGGCAGGACCAGACAACCCGGCTTACCGGGAGCAGATCCTGGAACAAGCGCGGCAGCTGGGCGTGTCTGATCGGCTGACACTACCCGGCCCGGTCGATGAAGTCACTAAATGGTGGCTCTATGCCCATTGCGACGCGTTTCTATTTCCGTCGCTGCACGAGGGTTTTGGTTTGCCTGTTGCCGAGGCCATGTCGTTTGGCAAACCCGTCTTCTCGTCGGCCAGCAGCAGTTTACCGGAAGTGGGCGGTACTGAAGCGGTCTACTTCCCGGCCTTCGACCCGGAAACCGTTATAAACACATTTCGGCAGGGCATGGAAACGTACCGCAACGATCCTACCCTACCAGAGCGGCTTCGGCAACAGAGCCGCCTGTTCAGCTGGACCACTGCTGCCGCCGGTTACTGGACGCTATACAGGCAGGTTTTGTAGTAGATGAGTTAGGTACGCACGGCGTCAAGAGCGTGGCAAAAAGAGTTAATCGGTGTATGTGTGGTCTGGTAGCCTAACTGTTGCAGATAAGCGGCAAAATGGCCGATGTTGTTCTGCTCCGTATCCAGATCATGTACTTCAATGGCCATGCGGGTAATTCGCCGGATCAGCGCGGGCTCTGTATTATAAACAATATCATATTCGCTGCCTTCGCAGTCCAGTTTCAACAAATCGACAGTCTGCAGATTGTTCTGCCGGATGATGTCGTTGAGCGTAATGGCGGGTACCGTAAGTCGGTGGGTATTGTTCTGGTTGAAACCGGAGAATACGGAGGCCACAACCTGACTCGATTCCTCTGCTTCGGCAAAAAGATCGACTGTTTCAAGGGATTTGCCCGTTACGGCCCGTTGGTAGAGGTTCAGGCAGGTTAACAGCCGGGGGTTTCTGTTCATCGTCTCGCGCAGCATCTGTATGTTGGCGGGCATCGGCTCGTAGGCGTATATAGTAGCCGTTTCGAGTTTGGACAAAAGCTGAATCCCAAAAAATCCTACGTTGGCCCCGATGTCGATAATGACCGGGCGCGGAGGTAACTGGCGTACCAGCGTATCGATCTCATACACATCGGTCATGAAAATCTCCTTGAATACCAGATACAGGCTGTTGGGTACCCGAAACGTGATGGGAATCGGCCTGGTCGTAAACTGGAAATCCCGGTGCTGGCGGTCTCTTTTGTGAAACAGATACTCACCGGGATTAGCTATGTGTTGCCACAGGCGGGCATATCGGCGTAGTCCGTGAACAGGCATAGTAGTAGGGAATACATTTGCGAGCCGTTAACATAATCATTCCGGAAGTAGTTTTATACACCGGGCGTCGCTATTTACTGACTCCCCGCCCTTTTCATTCCTGATTAAACCCCTAAACTTCCGCATTATGCAGCATTTTCGCCTTTTACTCTTCGTTACTTTTCTTGGCCTGACGGCCTGCGTGCGTAATCCCGTTACGGGCAAACGCGATCTGGTGCTGATGTCGAAAGAGCAGGAGATTGCACTCGGACAACAATCCCACCCGTCGGTGGTAGCTACAATGGGCCTTTACGAGGACCCCAAACTCCAGGCTTTCATCAACGAAAAAGGGAAGGCAATGGCCAGCATCTCGCACCGGCCTGATCTGCCTTACCAGTTTTACATTGTCGATTCGCCCGTGGTCAATGCCTTTGCTGTGCCGGGGGGCTATGTGTATTTTACGCGGGGGATCATGGCCCACTTCAACAACGAAGCTGAATTTGCCGGGGTGCTGGGTCACGAGATTGGTCACATCACCGCTAAACATTCGGCCCGTCAGCAAAGTACGCAACTCCTCGGCACGGCGGGCCTGATTCTGGGATCGGTGCTGTTAGATAAAACCGGACAACTCACCGAGGCCGCATCGCAAGGCCTCCAGCTGGCCTTGCTGGGCTACAGCCGCGATCACGAGTCAGAATCCGATGGGCTTGGTGTAGAGTATTCCAGCAAGATTGGGTATGACGCGAAGCAGATGGCCGAATTTTTCGGTACACTTAAGCGCATCCAGGATGCATCGGGACAGGCCATCCCGGAGTTCCAGTCTACCCATCCCGACCCCGGCAATCGAGAGAAGCGGGTGAACCAACTGGCGACCGAATACCAAAAGCAGAATCCCAAAAATTATGAAATTGACCGCGATAGCTATCTGCGCCGGATCGAAGGCATCATTGTGGGCGAAGACCCCAAGCAGGGCTTTGTGGAGAATGACCAGTTTTACCACCCCGAGTTGAAATTTCAGTTTCCGGTGCCGCGCGGCTGGCAGTACCAGAACGCCCCATCGCAGTTTCAGATGGGACCGAAAGATGGCAAGTCGGCTATGATTCTGATGGGAGCCAAAGGCGACACCCCCGACGCGGCTGCGCAGGATTTTATTAAGGCGCAGCAGCTAACCGTGTTGCAAAGCGAGAAGACCACGATCAATGGCAACCCGGCCGTTTTCGTCGTGGCCAAACAGCAGCCCCAGCAACAGCAGGGTCAGCAGCAACAGCAGCAAAACCCCAATGAACAGCTGCAGATTGGATCCTGGTTTATCCAGTTTGGCAATGCCGTGTATGGCCTGCATGGCCTGTCTCAGGCGGGTTCGTTCGATCGGTCGTTCGATACGTTCCGGCAGGTAGCGGGCGGTTTCCGCACCCTCACTGATTCCGACAAACTAAACCGGCAACCCGACCGCATTCGTATTAAGGCCGCCCCGCAGGACGGTACGTTTTCGCAGGCAATGACTGCGCTTGGTATGCCCACCAGCCGTCTCGACGAGCTTGGCACGCTCAACGGTCTGAAGTCCGGCGACCGCGTCACGCGCGGGACGCTACTTAAAACCATCAGCCGATAGTTTTACCAACGTTTACGCAAAAAGCCGCCGTACAGCATTGTACGGCGGCTTTTTGCGTTACGAACATAATTCCCTTTACGCGACCTCCAACTCTACTGTTGCCGGGTGCACCATTCGTTTCGATGCGTTCAGAATTTCAATACCAACAATCATACCATCAGCATCATAGTCGATAATCGTACCTGGTCGCTCCTCGTCACTCTCCTCAATCTTCGTCTCCGTTAGCCGGATATATAGTATATCGACCTCACGATCATATCTCACTCTCATAGTACCTGCGTATTTTCGACGTCAAATAAACGGTTTTCGCAACGTTTGGTTGCTTTTCCATATTAACGCATACTCTCACTAAGTACGTTTTTTTTTCGCTAAGTTCCACAATCGACTGATAAACTTTTTGTCCCGCTTCACCAGATTCATCGTTAACAATCTGATCTGGGTTGGTTAATATCTCTTCTATCAATCTTAAGTCAATATCTCGTTCTAACGCTTGTTTCAGTAAGTGTTCGGACAATACAAAATTCATTGTTTACAATTTTCTGACGATAAGTGCATCTGTATTATAATTTTTACCGGAACTGAACTGGTCGATTATAAACTCGATCATCAGTTCAGTTCCGACTGTAATAATCTAAAAATCAGCGTCCAGGACGAAACCTTTTGTCTCCTCGGCGGCAACAACGGTCTGGGCATCGCCGTTCTGCGGGTTTTCGGCAGCGGCTTTCATGGCCTTGAACTTCGACATCACCTCGCCCCGCTGGTACTCGCCCACGCGCTTCTCGAAGAAGTTGGTCTTACCCTGCAGCGAAATCATATCCATGAAATCGAACGGGTTGGTAACGTTATAGATTTTTTTCAGCCCCAGCGTCACCAGCAGGTGATCGGCTACGAAGGCGATGTACTGCTTCATCAAATCGGCGTTCATGCCGATAAGCGACACCGGCAGCGCATCCGAGACAAATTCCTGCTCGATCTCTACGGCGTCGCGGATAATCTCGTACAGCGCCGATTCGGGCATTTTGTGCTGGATGTGGTCGGTGTAGAGCATACAGGCAAAGTCGCGGTGCAGCCCTTCGTCGCGCGAGATCAACTCGTTGGAGAACGTCAGGCCGGGCATCAAACCACGCTTTTTAAGCCAGTAAATGGAGCAGAAGGAACCGGAGAAGAAAATACCCTCTACGGCAGCAAAGGCAATGAGTCGCTCAGCAAACGAGCCGTTCTCAATCCAGCGCAAGGCCCACTCGGCCTTTCTCTGCACGCACGGAATAGTATCGATGGCATTGAGCAGCCGGTCTTTCTCCGTGGCGTCTTTGATGTAGGTATCAATCAGCAGCGAGTAGGTCTCGGAGTGAATATTCTCCATCATAATCTGGAACCCATAAAAGCACTTGGCTTCGGCATACTGCACTTCGGAGAGGAAGTTGACGGCCAGGTTTTCATTCACGATCCCGTCCGAAGCCGCAAAGAACGCCAGCACGTGCGAGATGAAATGCCGTTCGCCATCGTTAAGGGCATTCCAATCCCTCATATCCTGACCGAGGTCAATTTCTTCGGCGGTCCAGAACGAAGCTTCGTGGGTTTTGTAGTACTCCCAAATGTCCCAGTGCTGAATGGGAAACAGCACAAATCGGTTCTTGTCTTCCTGTAAAATGGGCTCCATTACGTCCTGTTGTACCATGTTCGGGGCATGTTTGGTTTATGTGAAAACACCCGGTTGGCCGGGCGCATAGTCAAGTTTACTTCTGCTCACAAATTTAACCGTTCTGACCGCTCACACAAGCCCAAAAACTAACCCGCTGATTAACGTATAGGCTTGCCTCTTTCGTAAGGCGCAAACAGTCAAGCTCTTAAAGAAAAACAGCGATTAGCTAAGTTTCCTACTGATAGGCCCCGCTTTTCTGTAGATAAAATCTTCAAAGTAACGATGGCCAGTCATTAAAGTGAGCGGGCGCTATGGTTCAAAGCGGCTAAGACGCACCTCTAAAAACTCCTTCCTAGGTTGGTACGTCTTCGGCACAAGAATGGATTGGTTTTCAAAGCGTCCGAAGAAATACTGGTAGTACTCTTTCGAAGATTCTTTTCTCAGTCTTTCAGAAATCAGCACTTTGTAATCAGTATCTATGCAAATCAGCCCTTTCTCGTAGGCTCGGTCATACAAGGCTGATAAACAGACGCCGTTTTCAGGGTTCAGGCGTTCGTGTTCATTTTCCGACCACGGAACGATGTGTCCCGCCACCAATACTTCGGGCAAATCAATCCCGGAAATAGCGCATTGATTCTTATAGGTTTTTAAAATCATCTGCCGGAAAACACGTTGATTTACCCGAGTCTTCACCATTCTGATCCTCACTTCGCCCGTCAATCCTTGCAGATCAAACTCTATATCAGGGTGGGCTTCCTCAATAGTCAAGTGCTTGTAATCAGCTAAAATACGCTCGCTTTCAAAAACCAAATCCTCCTGGTTATTGATAAATTCATCCCAAATGGGTTGTACTTGTTTGCGCCCTCCATCAAGGCCCATTATTCCACGCTGTTGATGATACGGGTCAACATGAGCGAAATTGTTTAGCCGCATAGCCACCGAACTATGGCTACGTCCTATCAAATCTGCTAAGTCTTTTATGGCCTGAGTACCTGAATGTAATTTGCCAAACGGCAATTTGAGATAGAGGTTGAACGCGACAATCAGTTCATTACGAGTCCATAAGCGAGTAGCAGCCATACACGTAAATACGGTTTTTGAGTTAGGGCAGCACTAGGTCAGGCGGGCCGGGCAGGGATTTGTGGTGGAGTTTGTAGCGGATCGGACCGGCGTATCAGACGTGCGCGCGGAGAAATTTACGGGTGGTGAGTTCGGGCTTGGTGTCTTTGCTGAACACGCGACTCAGGTTGTATAAACGCTGTGCGGGGGCTCGTTGAAATCGGGTGGAGTACAATTAGCCCTTTCCATGATGAAACAAACCAGCCCGCGCTTACTTGAACGTTAGGTTTTGGACGCGCACGGCGTTGAGGATGGCGAGAAGGGCCACGCCTACGTCGGCAAAGACTGCTTCCCACATGGTAGCCAAACCGCCCGCGCCGAGGATCAGCACAATGGCTTTGACACCCAACGCCAGCCCGATATTCTGCCACACAATACGGCGGGTAGCGCGGCCAATTTCGATGGCTATGGCAATCTTGCCCGGCTCGTCGTTCTGGATAATCACGTCGGCAGTTTCGATGGTAGCGTCAGACCCCAGCCCGCCCATGGCCATGCCTACATCGGCGAGGGCTACTACGGGCGCGTCGTTTACGCCATCGCCCACGAAGGCCAGCTTTTGGGTATCGGTCAGGGCCGCTTTGAGCCGCTCCACATGCGCGACTTTGTCTTCGGGCAAGTAAGTCGCCGTGCCACTCGTCTACTCCCACCTGCTTCGCCACAATATCAACCACCGCCGATTTATCGCCCGACAGCATGACGGTTCGAATCCCTTCGGCTTTCAGGCGTTTCACGGCGTCGGCGGCACCGGGTTTCAGCTCATCGGCGATGGTGAAGTAGCCAGCAACCTTTCCATCGAGGGCTACCATAACGATGGTATAGGGCAGTTCGGCCAGCGCATCGTCAAAAGGCACGTTGAATTTACGGAGCAGTTTGGCATTGCCGGCCAGCATGCTTCGGCCATCCACCTGCCCCCGCAGTCCGTGACCGGGTATTTCTTCTACATCGGCAACGGCAATGGTTTCATAACTTTTTTCTTTATCTCCGCGTCCGGCATAGTCGAGAATGGCCGTGGCTACGGGATGGGTCGATTTGCTTTCGAGTGCTGCCGTGAGCCGGGCGAGTTCGGGCGCGTCGATGCCGTTGGTTTTAACGTCCTGCACGGCAAACACGCCTTTTGTCATCGTGCCGGTTTTGTCCATGACCACCACTCTCACCTGCGTAAGCAAATCCAGAAATACCGAGCCTTTTACCAGAATACCCTGTCTTGACCCCGCCCCAATGCCGCCAAAGTAGCCCAGTGGAATAGAGATAACCAGCGCACAGGGACAGCCAATTACTAAAAATATCAGCCCCCGGTACAGCCAGTCGGCAAACCGATAATCGGCGACGAAAAAGAACGGCACCACCGTAATGAGCAGCGCCAGGGCGCAGATGACGGGGGTATAAATCCGGGCAAACCGGGCGATGAACTCCTGCGTCTGCGCCTTACGACCCGTAGCCTGCTGCACCAGTTTCAGAATGCGCGACAGTTTGGAGTCCTGATAGGGAGTGGTTACGGTCATCTCCACCAGCGACTGCCGGTTAATCATACCCGCCAGCACAACCTCGCCCTTTTCAATCGTGCGCGGCACCGACTCACCCGTCAAAGCCGCCGTATCGAACGAACCACTGGCGGAGCGGAGCGTACCGTCGAGACCTACTTTTTCGCCGGGCCGGAGCTGGATAATCTCGCCTACGGCCACCGTAGCGGCTTTCACGGTTTGGATCTGGCCGTTGCGCAGGAGGTTCACCTCGTCAGGACGCACGTCCAGCAGGGCTTTAATGCTCCGGCGTGCCCGGAGTACAGCAGCTTCCTGAAACAACTCACCGATGGTATAGAACAGCATCACGGTTACGCCTTCGGGGTATTCGCCAATGGCAAACGCACCGAGCGTGGCTACGCCCATCAGGAAGAATTCGGTAAACACATCGCGGTGCGTAATGCCGCTCCAGGCCCGGCGTAGCACCGGCCAGCCCACGGGCCAGTAAGCAACCACGTACCAGACCAGCCGGATGGGACCGCTAAACCAGTCGCCCACCCAGGCGTCGAGCGCAAGACCACTCAGCAGCAGCACCAGACTAATCAGGGCCGGGCCATAGGTTTGCCACGTTTGCCGGAAACCCGTTTTAGAAGATGCTTCTGCCGCAGCAACAGGTGTGATGCCCTGTTCTATCAGGTCTACATCATCATCGTGGCTATGGTCGTGGTCGTGATTATGATCGTGCGAATGAGCCATGATTTTAAGGAGATTGAGCAGGTTGGGGTAAGCAATTGGCTTACTGGCAAATTTACGGCGGGACTTCATGCAACCGGTAGTCATAAAGAAATCCCGCAGTTACGGCCTCTTCAGTGGCCACTACTGCGGGATTTCAATTTGGCATTATTGGTCTCTACGCCACCACGCCCACCTGTTGGCGCAACCTCTCCGTCGGGCGGAAGCGGTCGCCGTATTGTTCGGTGAGCCGGTCGAGGGTTTGCACGAACGTGTCTACACCCACAAAATCTACGAACGAGAGGGCACCACCGGTATAGGCCGGGAAGCCCCACGCCAGAATCGAGCCGAGGTCACCGTCGAGTTTGGTCCGGACTACGCCTTCTTCAAAACAGCGTACGGCTTCGATGGCCTGCCGATACAGCAGCCGCGTCTTTACCTCGTCCAGCGTTGGCTGATTGGCCGAAACGGGGAACAGATCCGATAAGCCGGACCAGAGCCTTTTAGATTCTCCCTTCGGCAGCGTCCGCTGGTGGGATACTCGTAGAAACCAGCTTTGGCTTTCTTGCCGATGCGTCCCAGTTCGTTCATGCGCTGCACGAGTTTATAGGTCGGTTCATCGGTTGACAGCGTACCGGCCTCAACCGATGCGTTCATCACCTTCAGGCTCAGGTCGAGGGCCACTTCATCATGAACGGCCAGCGGACCAACGGGCATACCGGCCATTTTTCCGCCGTTTTCGATGAGGATCGGATTCACCCCATCAATGAGCAGTTCCATGCCTTCGGCGGTATAGGTACCAAAGCAGCGCGACGTATAAAAACCCCGGCTGTCGTTCACCACAATCGGCGTTTTACGAATCTTCCGCACGTAATCCATCGCCACCGCCAGCGCATAGTCGGAGGTTTGTTTGCCCATGATAATCTCCACGAGCATCATCTTATCGACGGGCGAGAAGAAGTGAATCCCGATAAAGTTATCCGGCTTCTGCGACGCTTCGGCCAGCCCGGAAATGGGCAGTGTAGAGGTGTTGGAGGCAAAAACACCGGTGTCGGTCAGCCTGGGCTCGGCTTCTTTCGTAACAGTAGCTTTAAGGTCAGGATTTTCAAAAACGGCTTCGATGATGAGGTCGCAACCCTGCATATCGGCGTAGTCGGCGGTGGGGTTGATACGGGCCAGAATTCCGTCAACCGCTTCGGCTTTTACCTTACCACGCTCCACGCCTTTTCGGAGCAAATTTCGCGAATAGTCTTTACCCCGTTCGGCGGCTTCGATGGATACGTCTTTCAACATCACGTCGATACCCGCCTGTGCTGACACGTAAGCAATGCCCGCGCCCATCATGCCGGCACCCAGAATACCGAGCTTCTGCACGTCGGTTTTGGGCTGGTCTTTGGGCCGGCTTGCGCCTTTGTTGGCCTGATTCATACCCAGAAACATAGTCTGGATCAGGCTTTTGGCCACGTTCGACGTAGCGACGTGCACAAAATACCGCGCTTCTATGCCTACGCCCTGGTCAATGTTTACCTGAAGGCCTTCGTACACGCACGACATAATGGCGATTGGGGCGGGGTAATTGCCTTTGGTTTTATCCATCAGCATGGCCGTACCAGCCGCAAATACCTGCGCCCCCGTTGGGCTTTGTACGTTACCACCCGGCACCCTGAAATTCTCTTTGCCGACAATCTTGCCGGTCTTCCGGTCCACTTCATCCCACGGGCGCAGGGGTTGCGGATTGGCCAGAATCCAGGCGCGGGCGTCGGCCATCATCTGTTCCGGCGTATCGGCAACGGCATCGACCATACCGAGCGAGTAGGCTTCTGTCACACCCACTTTCTTGCCTTCCAGCATCAGCGTCAGAGCAGGCTGAATACCAATCATGCGCGGTAGCCGCTGCGTACCACCCCCACCCGGCAACAGGCCAATCGTGACTTCGACCAGGCCAATGAGCGTCTTCGGATTGTTCAGGGCAATGCGGTGATGGCAGGCCAGGCAGATTTCGTACCCGCCACCGAGGGCCGTACCGTTAATGGCGGCCACGGTGGGTTTGCCCCCCGTTTCGATACTGCGGAAAATCCGGTTCAGTTCTGCCGACACCTTCAGCATCTCGGCCGGGTCTTTGTCGTTGTTGCGCAGGATCATTTTCAAATCGGCTCCGGCCACAAACTCGGGCTTCTCGGAGGTAACGATGATGCCCTTTACGCTGTCGTCGGCCTGGGCTTTCTGGAGCGCGGCTTCAAATTCAGGAATCGAGTCGTCGTTCAGCACGTTCATCGGGGCCGAGGTCATGGCCCACGAAATGACGGCGACGGTATCATTGACGGTGTAATTAATCATCTGGAAATTCTTTTGTAGATTTATAAAAAAAGACGTGTGTATGGAAGCCATCGAATTCACGCAACGGCCACAGAATGGCCAGATTACGATTGATGTACCGGATGAGATGCGCGACGAATCTGTTATCATCCGCATCGAGAAGCACAATGGCTCTGCCTTTATTCAAGTCTGGTCGGCTAATGACAACGAAGTGCGTATCGCTACTATGAACCAAAGAAAAGGGCGGCTGAAAGACAAATCATACCCCATTGACAAGTATGATGTCTATAACCAGTGACGTGTTTCTGGATAGTTCCATTCTGGTTGAGTACGAGCGTTCGGACCGAACCGAACTACTCGATTATCTATGTGAACGAAACCAGTACCGACTATACATCAACGAGACCGTGCTGAGCGAATATGCTTTTCAGATGCTGGCGTTATACGGTCGTAAAGCGCCGTTAACGCTAAAGGTCAGCCGGCAAATTCAAACGACGCTCAGAGAGGCCGATATCGAACCTGTTTTGATGCAGTTTTCCTTTCTGTATAACAGTCCCACTGTCGTGTCGTTGTACGTCTATTTCATGGATACGTACAACCTATTGCCCAACGACGCCCTGATCCTGGCCACGTGCAAGCTGCACAACATCCTACAAGTCGCCAGCTTCGATGCTGATTTTGCCCCCGCCTGTGCGGGCGAAGGCATTCGGCTCATCCGGACTATAGAAGACCTTTGACCATAAACCAGTTCAAAAATGGTAGCTATTCCCATGCCGCCCCCGATGCAGAGCGTGGACAGACCGAATTGCTTACCGGTGCGTTCCATCTCATCAATAAGGGTAGCGGAGATGGTAGCTCCGTTGCGCCCGGCTATAGGCCAATGTGAGGGTACTTAAACAAGTTCAAAAATGGTAGCTATTCCCATGCCGCCCCCGATGCAGAGCGTGGACAGACCGAATTGCTTACCGGTGCGTTCCATCTCATCAATAAGGGTAGCTGAGATGATAGCTCCCGTTGCGCCCAGCGGGTGGCCGAGGGCAATGGCCCCGCCGTTGACGTTAAGCTGACTGTGATCCACGCCAAACTCGTCCATGAACAGCATCGGCACGGCGGCAAAGGCTTCATTCACCTCGAACAAATCAATATCCGAAATGCTCATGCCCGCCCGTTTCAGCACCTTGCGCGTGGCTGGTACGGGTCCCGTCAGCATGATGGTTGGCTCCGAACCCACAATGGCAAACGCTTTGATGCGGGCGCGGGGTTTCAGGCCGGTCTGCTCGCCAAACGCTTTGCTGCCCACCAGCACCGCAGCCGCCCCGTCCACAATCTGCGACGAGTTGCCGGCGTGGTGTACGTGGTTGATCTTGTCGAACTGGGCGTATTTGAGCAGGGCCAGCGCGTCGAGTCCCATCTGCCCCATGCCGGCAAAAGCGGGTTTCAGCTTGCCCAGACTTTCGGCCGTGGTGCCGGGCCGAACACCCTCGTCGCGGTCGAGTACGGTGATGCCGAGATCGTTTTTTAGCGGTACCAGCGTTTTGTGGAAGCGGTTGTCGGCCTGCGCGGCCTCAGCCCGGCGGTACGATTCGGCGGCAAACCCATCGGCGTCCTGCCGTGAGTAGCCGTATTTGGTAGCAATCAAATCGGCGGAGATACCTTGCGGCACAATGTTATGACGGGCAATAATCTGGGGGTTCATAAAAATAGCCCCGCCATCGCTGCCCATCGGCACCCGCGACATGCTCTCTACCCCCCCGGCCACAATGGCATCTACCTGCCCCGACATGACGTAGGCTCCGGCCATATTGATGGCTTCCAGACCCGACGAGCAGAAGCGGTTGAGTTGCACGCCGGCCACGGTTTCGGCGTATCCGGCTTCGAGGGCTGCGGTGCGGGCAATGTCAGCCCCCTGCTCACCCACGGGCGTAACGCAGCCCATAATCACGTCATCGACCAGCGACGTATCGAGCTGGTTACGGTCTTTGAGTTCGCGCAGGACATTGGTCAGGAGGGTAATGGGTTGCACATCGTGCAGAGAACCGTCACTTTTGCCCCGGCCTCGCGGGGTTCTGACGGCGTCGTAAATGAAGGCTTCGGCCATAGTTTTATCAGTGAATTAGTATGCATGCATACGATTTCTTGAGTCGACAAAAGTACGCGACCGAATACCGAAAGGCAACGACTTTGTAGTATGCCGATAGAAACTTGTCTTTTAAATACAGCGGACATCTCCGTACAATCCTGCAAACCAATGGATTTATGACCTCTCTCCCCTCTACCCGCGTACCCTTACCCGACCCTTACCGGCTCACACCCGACCGTATTATGGCGGCACCTACCACGTTTCGGGGGGCATTGAGTCACCTCGGACCCGGCTTTATTCTGTCGGCGGCTGTGGTTGGTTCGGGCGAGTTGATTGCCACGACCACGCTGGGGGCCAAGGCAGGGTTTGTTACGTTCTGGGTTATTCTGGTTAGTTGCTTCGTGAAGGTTGCCCTGCAGGTGGAGTTCGGTAAAAACGCCATTTACAGCGGCCTGCCTACCATGCAGTCGCTCAACCGACTGCCGGGTCCCAGATTCGGGCGCGGCCACCTGGCCATCTGGTTTTGGCTCAGTCTGCAAACGCTGAAAGTGCTGCAGGTGGGCGGCATTGTGGGTGGCGTAGCGCTGGTGCTGAACATGGCGTTCCCGGTCCTTTCGGTTCCGGTATGGGCCATCCTGTCGGCGGCATCGGCGGGGCTGCTCATCTACGGCGGTCGCTACGGCTGGGTTGAGCGGGGGTCGCTGCTAATGATTATGCTGTTCACAACGCTGATTTTATGCTCGCTGTTCATGCTTCAGCAAACCTCCTACGCCATTGACGGGCCTGATTTGCTTAGCGGGCTGACCTTCTCACTACCCCCCGCCACGGTGGGCGTGGCCATTGCCGCATTTGGCATCACCGGCGTAGGGGGCGACGAAATCATGTACTACACGTATTGGTGCATCGAAAAAGGCTATGCAGGGTACGTGGGTCCCTACGAAGCGTCTGCTGCCTGGACCCAGCGGGCGCAGGGCTGGATTCGGGTTATGACCATGGACGCGCTCTGTTCAATGATCGTTTATACCGTCGTTACGGCGGCTTTTTATCTGTTGGGCGCGTCGCTGCTGCACGAGGGCGGCACCATTCCTGAGGGGTACGGCATGGTCGAGACGCTGTCGCGGCTGTTTACCGTTACGCTGGGGCCGGGGGCAAAAGTGGCGTTTCTGGTGGGTGCGTTTTTTGTGCTGTACTCCACGCTGTTTACGGCAACGGCAAGCTGGTCGCGGATTTTCGCCGATGCGTTCGGGGAGCTGGGCTGGCTTGATTTTAGCGATGTCGTTGCCCGGAAAAAAGCGCTGGCCGCGCTATCGTGGGCGTTTCCGGCGGTATGGTGCGCCCTGTTTCTGTTCATCAAACTACCCGTGCTGATGATCCTGCTGGGCGGAGCCGCTACGTCGGTACTGTTGCTGGTGGTGGTCTGGGCGGCTTTGCAGTTCCGGTACCGGCAGCAGCCTGTTAGTCTGAAGCCGTCGGCGGGCTACGATGTGTGGCTCTGGCTCAGTGTCCTGTCCATCCTGAGCATCAGCGTGTACGGCATCTGGCAGGTGTTGACCTAAGCTATTCCACGATTTTGACCCGTATCTGGTGCGGGGCCGGGTAAGAGCCGCCGAAGTACAGACCGGTTTTGTAAGCAAAGGTTTTGTTGTGCGTAAACGGAATAGGCTGTCCGCCCAGCACCTGATACAGCTTGCGGTCGTAGTCGATTTTGATAACCAGCCGCGTGGGTACGTTGATGCCTGTTTCAGCCACTTTGAAGTCAATCCGTTTAGCATCTACGTAGGCGTAGGCCCCGAGTTCGATGCGGCCGCGTTTGGCACTCCACCGCCAGCCCACGCGCACCCCATCCACCTGGTGTGGAGGTACGCCGGTTGTGATATCCTGATTTTTGGAGCCGACAAAGCCAATGCCAATTACCTTGTTCCAGTCATCCTGATCAGCCGTACCGATGTCGTAAATGCACGTACTGTCGAAGGTAACGGTAGCTGATACCTCGTCGGGGCCGATGACGATGCCGGCGTTCCGTTTGGGCAGCGGCTCATGCTCATCTTTGTCGATAACAACCCACTCGGGATTAGAGACCAGAAAATCGGGAACGCAGCCGCCAAGCAGCAGCAGACTGGCGAAGAGAAGGGTACGGGTCAGTGAAGACGTCATGGCAGCGGGTTGGGTAATTTCTTTTGATAAAGAACGGCATAAACCCGGGCTGGTATTGCCACGGAGCCGCAAAGTTCGTAAACGGTTCGGCGCGGAGAAAAAGAAACCCGTAACTTTCCTAAACCTTTCAGCTAAAACACCTTAGTGCATGCAATCGGCCATTACTGCTACCCAGCCGCTCGTTTCTCAACGGGTCCAAGACCAGGCACTCGACTGGCGGCTTGGCATTCCGACGTATATCTACGCCGTGGTCTTCTCTTCGTTCTGCGTGGTCATGGGCCTGTTGTGGGATATTATGTGGCACATGAGCATCGGTCGCGACGGATTGTTTGCGCCCCCGCACCTGGTTATTTACATCGGGGCTGTGCTATCAGGGTTATTTTCGGCCTATCAGATTCTAAGCATGACCCTGAACCGGACTCATCCGGGACGGGCCGATGCGGTGCCGTTCTGGGGCGTTTTTTACGGACCACTGGGCGCCATGTTCTGCGTCTGGGGTGCCCTGGCCATGCTCACCTCCGCCCCGTTCGACGACTGGTGGCACAACACCTACGGCCTCGACGTGCAGATTCTGACCCCTCCGCATACCATTCTGGCCATCGGCATTATGACGGCGCAGTTTGGGGCCATTGTGGGTGTGCTGGCTCTGCAAAACCGCTACCGCAACCGGGCTGTCCAGTCCGGAACCGACGAAGCACGGCAAAAAACGCGACTGACGTGGTTGTTTGCTATTGCCGCCGGGCTATTGCTGACGGTACTCTGCACACTAGCGGCCGAGTCGATGGGGCGTTACAATACCCACAAGTCGTCATATTATACGGCAGCGGCCATTATCCTGCCGTTTTACCTGCTGGCGGTGGGTAGGGCGTCGCTGCTGCGCTGGCCCGTCACGATTATTGCCGCGCTGTATATGCTGTTTATGGCCGTGCCGAGCTGGGTGCTGCAGCAGTTTCCGGCTATACCCCGGCTAGGGCCGGTGCTGAACCCCATCACCACGTACCAGGGCTTTATTTTCCCGATGCTGCTGGTCATTCCGGCCTTCGTAGTCGATTTACTCATGCATCGGTATGACAATGCCAACATGGGCAAGAAGCTGAACGACTGGCTATTATCGGTGGTACTGGCCGTACCGTTTCTACTGGTGCTGCTGGCCGTTCAGTGGCCATTCGGGGAATTTCTGCATACCTCACCCCTTGCCCGTAACTGGTTCTTCTTCTCGCACTCCTGGACGTACGACAGCCCACCCGACTGGCAGTACCGCTATGCATTCGCCCCCTGGAACCTACAAACGACCGGTGCGTTTGCGGTTGGTTTCGGCAAAGCGCTGCTCATCGCCATACTCTCGGCCCGCATCGGTCTGCTTTGGGGTAGCTGGATGAAACGGGTGGCGCGCTAGGGTTTTTTAGTCTTCGGTTTCATAGTTTTCAGTCGCGTTCCATGAAAAATTGGTCAGTCCTTTTTTATTCAGTCATTCTCACCCTCGCGAATTCATTCATTACCTCTGCCCACGTAGGTAGCTCAGGGGTAATTTTACAGAAACAGGCCGGAAAGTACCAGCTCCTGGTCAGCATTCAGCCCCCCGACGTTGTGCCGGGAACGGCGAAGGTGACGGTATTTGTGCAGCAGGGCCGCGCCACAGAAGTCGGCGCAAGACCCGTTTATTTTGGTCCCGGTAGCAAAGGCGCGCCAACGTATGACGAACTGGTGGCCTCCGGTACGGGCCGCTTTACCGGCGATTTGTGGCTGATGGATTCCGGCTCATCCAGTATTGAACTAAGCATTAACGGACCCGATGGCCTACAGCAGGTAGTTGTACCGGTCATGTCAGTAGCTACGGCAACGCGCACCATGCCCGCCGGAACGGGTATGGCGCTGGCCGCCATGGGCCTGTTGCTGGTAGTGATGATGATTACCATTATCGGCGCGAGCAATGCCGACGGAGTCACCCAGCCCGGTGCGCCCAAACCACCTAAGCTGGGTCGGCGTCGGCTCATGGGTATGGTAGCCGGGGGTGTAGTACTCGCCCTGCTGCTAACGGGCTGGCGTTCGTGGTGGAACCTTTCAACGGAGCAATACCAGACGCAGCAGCTTTACCGCCCGCTCCGCATCAACGCATCGGTGGACGCTGACCAGACCCGGAACACCGGGCCATTGCTGACCATTCGGATTGACACCAGCGGCTTCGGGGGCGAGTCGGCGGGTAGTGGCCGTCGGCGCAACACACCGCAAACGCGACGGCGTATGAGTTTCGTCATTCCCGACCACGGCAAGCTCATGCACACCTTTATTGTCCGGCTGCCCGGTCTCGACGGATTTGCGCACCTTCACCCCCTCCGGCGGGATACACTGACCTATGAAGCAGCCCTACCCCCGCTGCCCGGCGGCAAATATCTACTGTATTCCGATATTGTGTATCGCAATGGTTTCGCCGAAACCCTGACCGATACGGTTATGATTGCTAGCAGCCCGGCTGCTAAAGAAGCGGCTTACACACCCACTGATACCGACGACAGTTGGCTCATCACCTCGCCGGTTGGTAAGACGGGAAAGGCCCCTGCCCTGACGCCAGCAATGGCCAACGATGTTGTTTTGTGCGGAAAACCGGGTGTCAGCGTCAAACTCACCGATGGGTCAACCATGCTTTGGATGGACCAGCCGGGCAGTGTGCAAACCGCCGGCAAGCTTTACACCCTCAAGTTTGCCGTGGCCGATGCGCAGGGGAATGCCGCCCCGCTGGAGCCGTATCTGGGTATGGGTGGGCACGCGGTCATCTTACGCGACGACGGCTCGGTTTATATTCACCTGCATCCTATTGGTACGTATTCAATGGCGGCCGAAGGCTCGTTTGAGAACCGTCTGGCCGATACGTCCCGCACCTTCCGGTACCCCGACGCCCGGCTCTTCAGCGACAGTATTGACCGCTACGTTGCCCGGCTCCGCCAGCTTCCCGATGCCGAAAAGGACAAACTGCTGTATGCCGAAATGCCCGGAATGAACCACGCCATGCCGGTGAATAACATGGTCGAGTTTCCGTATTCATTTCCCCGCGCCGGGCAGTACCGCATCTGGGTGCAGGTCAAACGCAACGGGCGCGTACTTACCGGTGTTTTTGATACAACGGTAGAGGATGCCGTACTGTGACTTTCAAAGGCAGACAGGAACCGCACCCGCGCACCGGTCCAATCTATAGCTATGAATCGTCGTCAAACTCTCACGGCCCTGACCGCCACCGCCGGCGCATCCGTTTTACCCAGTGTCACCCAGGCAATGCCCGTAGCGAAAGCCGCCGAGCCGTTTAAACTCTGCCTGAACCTGAGCACCATCCGCGGCCATAAGCTTGGCCTGATCGGCGAACTCGAAACGGCGTCGAAGGCCGGCTTTCGGTCGGTCGAAATCTGGATGGATACCTATCAGGAATACCTCAAAACACATACCACCGCCGACCTCCGCAAACGGCTGTCTGACCTTGGCCTGACCGTTCAGAACTGCATTGGCTTTGCGCCCTGGATCGTGAATGACGACGCGGCCCGGCAAAAAGGCGTTGAGCAGCTAAAGCAGGAGATGGGTTTACTGGCCGAGATAGGCTGCAAACGGACCGCTGCCCCGGCAATTGGCATGCAAACACCCGACGCACCCATCGTTGACCTGTACCGGGCGGCAGAACGCTACCGGACCATCCTCGAACTGGGCGACAAAACCGGCGTCGTGCCGCAGCTTGAACTCTGGGGCTTCTCCAAAAACCTGAATAAACTGAGCGAGGTCATGTTTGTGGCCATCGAAAGTAAACACCCCTCGGCGCGGGTATTGCTGGACATTTACCACCTCTACAAAGGCGGAACGGCGCAGGCCAGTCTACCGCTCGTGGGCAAACCGGGCATTGAGGTTTTTCACGTCAATGACTACCCAGCCACCCTCGACCGCGCTACCATTACCGATGCTGACCGCGTCTACCCGGGCGATGGCGTGGCGCCTATCCGCGAAACGCTTGGCTTAATCAAAGACCCGACAAAAACCATCGTACTGTCGCTGGAGGTGTTCAACAAAGGCTACTACGCCCAGCCCGCCGACGTCGTAGCCCGCAATTCTTTCGCGAAAATGCAGGCGATGGTGAAGGGGATTTAGGGGTATCCCGGTAAGAAGGTTCAGACATGAAGAAACCGGATGATTCACCGGGATAACAGAGCAAAACCGTATAGACGGGCTATTTCTGTTATCCCGGTGAATCATCCGGTTTCTTTGCCTTTGAAAACCTTATAAGTTCCCTTTCTTCATCTCTTTCACTGCATAATCAACTGAGCGGGCGGTTATGGCCATGTACGTCAGCGAGGGGTTTTGAGTCGACGTGCTGGTCATGCTGGCCCCGTCGGTAACGAATACGTTTTTGACGGCGTGGAGCTGGTTCCACTTGTTGAGCAGCGATGTTTTAGGGTCTTTACCCATCCGAACGCCCCCCATTTCGTGAATGTCGAGGCCGGGGTTACGCTTGTCGTCGCGGGTGCGGATGTTGGTGAAGCCAGCTGCGGTAAACATCTCGGTCATCTGCTCCAGATAATCCTTCACCATTTTCTCGTCATTGTCGTCATAGCCTACGCTAATTTTAAGCTGCGGAATGCCATACGGGTCTTTCTGAGCCGAATCGAGGGCTACGAAGTTGGTTTCTTTCGGGATTGTTTCGCCCATCATATGCGAGCCAACGTGCCAGCCGCCCAGGTTTTGTGTGAGCAGATTGGTCTTCAGGTCGGCCCCGATTCCGTCCTGACTGTTGCGCGAGATACGACCCGCCGAGAATCCGGCGGCATAGCCCCGCATAAACCGGGACGCCGGACCGCTCGTTTCCTGCCGGTGCAAATTGCGGAAACGCGGAATGTACGGGCTATTGGGGCGCCGACCGTCGGTAGTCGAGTCCAGCAGTCCATCGTACTGCCCCGAAACGCCCGCCCGGTAATTGTGAAATGCCACGTACTTGCCCATCAGGCCGCTGTCGTTGCCAAGGCCATTCGGAAAGCGGTTCGAGGTCGAGTTCAGCAGCACTAAGTTCGTGTTCAGAGCGGCTGCGTTGACGAAGATGATGCGGGCGTAAAACTCCATCATCTGCTTCGACTCGGAATCAACCACCCGGACGCCAACGGCTTTATTACGCTTCTCGTCGTAGATAATCGAGTGAACTACCGAGTGTGGACGCAGGGTCATTTTGCCGGTTTTGGCCGCCCAGGGTATGGTAGAGGAGTTGCTGCTGAAATACCCGCCAAACGGACAGCCCCGCTCGCAGATGGTCCGGTGCTGACACTGCGCCCGCCCCTGCTGAAAGTGAATGGGTTTGGGTTGGGTGATGTGCGCAGCCCGGCCCATGATAACGGGGCGGGCGTTCTGGTATTTCTTTGTCATCTGCTCACTGAAGTGTTTCTCCACGCAGTTCCACTCGTGGGGAGGCAGAAACTCGCCGTCGGGTAGTTGGGCCAGCCCGTCTTTGTTGCCCGAAATACCGGCAAACTTCTCCACGTAGCTGTACCAGGGAGCCAGGTCAGCGTAGCGGATGGGCCAGTCTACCGCAAACCCATCACGGGCGGGACCGTCAAAATCAAAGTCGCTCCACCGCTGCGTTTGCCGGGCCCACATCAGCGACTTGCCACCCACCTGATACCCCCGAATCCAGTCGAACGGCTTTTCCTGCACGTAAGGGTGTTCGGCGTCTTTAACAAAGAACTGCTGGGAGCCTTCGTAGAAAGCGTAACAGCGGCTAATGATCGGGTTGGCGTCTTTGACCTCACGGGTCAGCTGCCCCCGGTGTTCAAATTCCCAGGGTTGCATATTGGTGGTGGGGTAATCGGTCACGTGCCGCACATCGCGTCCGCGTTCCAGCACGAGCGTTCGCAGCCCTTTAGCCGTCAGTTCTTTGGCGGCCCAGCCTCCGCTGATACCCGAGCCAATTACAATGGCGTCGTACGTATTCTGAGCCTGTGCGTCGATATTCAGATAAGCCATTCGGTGTAGTCTTTATTTGGGTTGAGTAAGAGACGGTGCGGTGGCCGGCACCGGCACGCAGCCGTAGTAGTGGCCGGGTATCATCTGATAGTGCGTCAGGTTGGTCATTACGTATTCGGAGTTCATATATCCGCGAATGGTCAGGGCTTTTACCAGCCGGTAGAAACCCTGCTGGGTAGGCTCTTCGGCCTGGCTCATCCGGTTCAGCACCTCAATGCGCTGCGCGGTGTCGCAATCGGCAAACGGACGGTTGTAGGTCTGCTGAGCCAGCGCGTCGGCGGTGGTCAGGCCCTTCGTCAGCGTCTGCTGCGCATCGGGTTCGTAGCAGTCACTCACCATTTTTTGCAGAAACTGGTGAACGCCCAACGCCCTGGCTCCCGGCGACTCGTTGCCGTTGACGATAGTGGTGGGAATGATGGTATCGACAACAATGGCCAGTAATTCATCCTGCTGACGGGACAAAATCCGGTAGGTTGCCGGCATGGTGGTAGCGTTCCAGCCATTGGCCCAGGCGGGCAAGCTAATGAAACCACCCACGGCCATGGCCATGTTCTGAAGGGCTTTGCGTCTTTCCACGGAATACGACTAAAAAGCGAAGGGATATAAACGAAAGGATAAAATCACGGAATTAACCCCAAAAATTCGGTTCTGAGTTCCGCAGTATCGGGTCATTCTTAGCCTGACGGGCGTCGGCTGGTGGCGTACTACGCCGTGTTGGCGAGCCCTTTGTTTGCACTAAATAGTCTCCGCCCCGCCCGTCTGCGGCCAACACAACCGACCAGCCGCGTGTTGTACAACAGGGCGACCAATTCGCCCAACCGACAGCAACACAATCTGCCTTATGTATAATCCGGTCTCCACCTACCGCTTCCAGCTCAATAACGAATTTACCCTGAATCACGTCGAAGCGCTCCTGCCTTACTTGCAGCAACTGGGCATCGGTACTATTTACGGCTCACCTATTTTTGTTTCGACACCCCAGAGCGGGCACGGCTACGATGCCGTTGACCCCACCCGCATCAATCCCGAAATTGGTACCGAAGCGCAGCTTCGCGCCCTGACCGACCGGCTCCACGAGGCCAATATGGGCTGGTTTCAGGACATTGTGCCGAACCATATGGCCTATCACCCCAACAATAGCTGGCTAATGGATATGCTCGAAAAAGGGTCGCGTTCTCGCTTTGCCCGCTTCTTCGAGAATTCGCTGAGCAGCCTCTTTTTCCGGGATCGCATCGAAGCCCCGTTCCTGCCCGATGCCCTCGACAAATCCATTGCCGGTGGTGCGCTGCAGCTCAACTATGAGTATGACCGGCTGGTGCTTCAGGTACAGGGTAATACGCTGCCGCTGAAGCCCGAGAGCTACGTTACGGTGTTACAGGCCGGACAGGGCGACCGAACGCGGCCCGAACCAAACCAGGCTGTCCAGAAACTGCTCACGCAGCTTGACCAGATCCATCACGTTGAAGAACCGGAAGCATTAGCCGAAGCCTGGTCGGAGTTTATGATGCAGTTTGGGGCGTTGATGAAGAACGAAGCAACGGGCACGTTCATCCGGTCGGCCATTGATATCATCAACCAGTCGCCGGAAGAGCTGACTACGCTGGCAACCAGCCAGCATTATCAGTTCCGGACCGAACCGGAAACGCGCCGGGAGATGAATTACCGCCGTTTTTTTACCGTAAACGGATTGATTTGCCTGAACATGCGCGAGCAGGAAGTCTTTGATGCCTACCACGCATATACCAAAGAACTGGTTGATGCGGGCGTATTTCAGGGGTTGCGCGTTGACCACGTTGATGGGCTGTATGACCCAAAAACGTATCTGGAACGACTGCGCAACCTGACCGGGCCGGAAACCTATCTGATTGTTGAGAAGATTTTACAGGCCGACGAAAAACTGCCCGAAGACTGGCCCATCGAAGGCGCATCGGGCTACGAATTTCTGGCCATGCTCAGCAACGTCATGACCGACGCCCGCAGCGAACCCGCCTTCCGCAACTTTTACGCCGACCTGATTGGCAACGGCGTGTCGGTACACAGTCAGGTGCGCGACCGGAAAGCGTATTTCCTGACTAAATACATGGGCGGTGAACTCGACAACCTGTACGCCTATTTTCTGGCTCAGAACCTCGCCGACGAAGCCGAACTGGCCGATCTGCGCGAGGGTCAGCTAAAACAGGCCATTGCCGAATTTCTGGTGCGCTGCCCGGTATATCGGTACTACGGCAACGCCATGCCCCTGCCCGACCGTGATGCCAGTGCCCTGCGTAGTATTGCGGCTGAAACCACCGCCATCCGCCCCGAACTGACCGACGCGGCCAGCCTGATCCTGGACGTCCTGCTAAACCGCCCCCAAACCGCCGACGCTGACTACAACGACCGGGCGCTGAAGTTTTACCAGCGGCTTATGCAGTTTACCAGCCCCCTCATGGCCAAAGGCGTAGAAGACACCTTACTCTATACCTACAATGCGTTTATTGCCCACAACGAAGTAGGCGACGCCCCTGAACGGCACGGCATGTCGCCGGATGACTTTCACGCAATCATGCAGGACCGGCAGCAGCACTGGCCCCTGGCCATGAACACAACCTCAACGCACGACACCAAACGGGGCGAAGATGTGAGAGCGCGGCTCAATGTCCTGCCCGACCTCGCCGACGAGTGGCTGGCCGAAGCCAAGCAGTGGCTCCAGATTCTGTCGGATGAAAATACAGGCGATGAAACATACGTGGGTATACCCGATGCGAACGACGCGTATTTTATGCTCCAGAACATGATTGGTGCGTATCCAATGCCCAGCGTGGATTCGCCGGGCGAAGGAGACGACGAGTTTAAGAATCGATTCGGCCTGTACATGGAAAAAGCGTTGCAGGAAGCCAAACGGCACACAACGGGCTGGATGGTCGAAGAAACGTATCACGAAGGCGTCCGGCGGTTTATCTACGCGGATGTTCGACAAGGCGGGGCCGTTCTGGGCGCGGTTTGCGCCGTTCCACCAGCGCGTGGCTGACTTTGGCGTAACCAACTCGCTGGTTCAGACCGTTCTCAAATGCACTCTGCCCCGGTGTGCCCGACGTGTACCGCGGTGCTGAAGGCTGGGACCTGAGCCTGGTGGACCCCGACAACCGCCTGCCCGTCGACTTCGCCCGTCGCCAGCGCGACCTCGAAGCCTTGGCCGCGCAGAAGTCCATCGACTGGGCCGATTTGTGGGAACACCGCTTCGACAGCCGCGTAAAACTCGCCTTGCTCCGAACACTACTGCACCTCCGGCGAGATAACCCCACCCTGTTTGCCGACGGCGAATACATCCCCCTGTCGGTAGAGGGTGCGCACAGCCGACACGTGCTGGCATTCATGCGCCGGAATGGTGCCGACAGCTGCGTGGTAGCCGTGCCGCTGTACGTAGCACAACTGGCCACCGCCCAGCAAAAAACCGACACCCTAACCATCGACTGGCAGGACACCCGGATTGTGTTACCCAACAGCGCATCAACCAACTGGACGAATCAGTTTACGGGTGAGACGGTCACGGATATATCAATACAGACCTTGTTCGGCACGTTGCCGGTAGCGGTATTACTGGGCAATAAGTAACGTCTTTTTGCTGGCTATCAACTGCCGGATAGTTGCGAGGTGGGCCAGGATAACCAGCGGCACCAGACAGGAAGGCAGCAGGTTGAACGGAAAATACTGGATGGCGATATTGGGCTGCTCAAACGCGAACTGCTGAAACGGCGTTTGTGCAGAGAGCAGCCCAATAACCGCGATGTTGATGACCAACGCCAGACAAACGAAATTCCAGATTAACAGCCATGAACGATTCACGCGGCTACTGGCGAAAGCTATATAGTACACAACCGGCGCTGACAGGCCAGAGAAGATATCAAAATTTCTCCCTTCAAACGTCATCATTTCAGGAACGGTCTTTTGCAGAAAGAGCCAATACAAAACAAACTCAACGGGAACCCGGATGACGTGGAACAGCGTCAGCGTTCGGATGTTGAGGGTATCAACGAACGTCCGGCCTTTTGTCGTAATAAAAAGTACAGTGATGGCCAGCGCAGGCGGCACCAGCAGCCATGGAAACCGGGGTGGTACAGGGTTGATACCTGTATAGAACCCCAGGGCACCCAATACGCCCTGACCAACAAGCCAGCTAATGAATATAATCTCGAAGGAGCGGTTGTAGCGGGTAGCTTTGGCAAAAAGCCAGCCGGCCAGCAGAACCGTCAGCATGAAGACGAATGATATATGAACAGGAAGATTTTCCATGGCGAAGGTGGTCCAAACAGGGAGCAAAGCAAACAAAATTTCGGTCGGCCACAGCCCAACTATGGGCCAATCTGCGTTATTTCGCAGAGAATCAACTCGTAAAGCACTGGATGGTAGGTATTATCATGGGCAGCATCTCGGACCGGGGCATCATGCAACAGGCGGCCGACGTCCTGACCGAACTGGGCGTAGCCTGGGAAATGGACATTGTATCGGCTCACCGCACACCCGAAAAAATGGTTGATTACGCCAAAACAGCCCGTAGCCGGGGGCTGCGCGTGATTATAGCGGGCGCGGGCGGGGCGGCTCACCTGCCCGGCATGGTGGCCTCTCTCACTACCCTGCCCGTGATTGGCGTTCCCGTAAAATCCAGCAACTCAATTGACGGATGGGACTCCGTGCTGTCTATACTACAAATGCCCGGTGGTGTTCCGGTGGCAACTATGGCTCTGGACGGAGCCAGAAATGCCGGCATTCTGGCCGCGCAGATTGTGGGTACATTCGATGACACGGTGGCCCAAAACCTGGTAAATTTTAAAGAAGAACTAAAGGAAAAAGTGGCTCAGATGAGTCAGCAGCTATCGACCCATGCAAACTGAAGCTAAAAACCCCCGCCCAACCGGTACATCCAGCCTGCCCACCATTACGCTCCTTGTGCTGGTAGGTCTCGTTGCCGCCCTGCTCTACGTTGGTTATGACTATTTCGTGGACAATACCAATGGCTCCGACGAACTGACCAATGTGGCCCTGGATACGACCTCGCAGCAGCCGATAGCGCAGAACGACCCCGATATGCTGATGGCTCCCGACGAAGACGATAATTCTTCGCTCCCCACCCCTGTCGATTTGAGTCAGGCTACGCCCCCCGCCGACGCGCCCGAAGCCAACGCGCTGGCCGAAGACGTAGCCGCTGCCAACCGCGAAACCACCGCCGGCAAACCCGGCCCCGACGAAAAACCGGCGACCAGCGTCAAACCCATAGCCGAGAAGCCAAAAGCGGAGAAGCCGAGTGAGAAACCGAAGCCCGAACCCGCAGCGGAAAAACCTGCCGTAAAGCCCGTTTCTGTACCGGCGGGTGGCGTGGCCAATACGCATACGGTCAAGGCCGGGGAGACCTTCTACGGCGTAGCCAACAAATACAACATGAGCATCAGTACGCTTAAGAAACTGAACCCCGACGTGTCGGAAAAGGAGATCAAGGCGGGCGTTACCAAACTGAACGTGAAAGTACGGGCCGTACATACCGTTGGAGCGGGCGACGTTCTGCGGGTAGTAGCCGAAAAGTACGGTGTCAGCAAGGAAGCCCTGATGCGGGCCAACGGGAAAACCAAAGACATAGCCACACGGGGCGAGAAACTCGTTATTCCATATCCGGATAAGCAGTAAACACGGGTGTATTGGGTAAGTCCAGGGTCTGTTTTGCTTTAATAAGGCAAAACAGACCCTTTCTCATTTCATTCGCCTATGACTCCTTTATTTCCCCTGAATCGGCGCGATTTCCTGTACGGAACGGCAGCGTCGATGGCCCTTTTGTCACTCGATGCGCAGGGCTTCCCGGTGGCAAAACCGGCTAAAACGTATCGGGTGGGTCTGATTGGCACCGGCTGGTACGGCAAGAGCGATCTGTTCCGCCTTATTCAGGTGGCCGATGTTGACGTAGTTGGTCTGTGCGATCCCGACAAAAATCAACTGACGAAGGCAGGCGAACTGGTTAGCAAACGGCAGAAATCCGGCAAAGTCCCCGCGCTCTACGGCGACTACAGGAAAATGCTGGCCGAGCAAAAACCCGATATCGTACTCATCGGATCGCCCGACCATTGGCACGCACTTCAGTGCATAGATTCCCTTAAAGCCGGGGCGCACGTGTACGTGCAGAAACCCATCAGCGTGGACGTACTGGAGGGCGAAGCCATGGTAGCAGCAGCCCGCAACTACAACAAAGTAGTGCAGGTTGGCACGCAGCGCAAGAGTACCCCACACCTGGTCGATGCGAAAAAGAATATTGTCGACGCCGGGTTGCTGGGTAAAATCTCGCACGTTGAGATGTGCTGTTATTTCCATATGCGGGCCAACGGCAACCCGCCCGTTGAGCCCGTACCGGCCTTTTTCGATTACGAAACCTGGACCGGCCCCGCACCCATGCGGCCTTACGATGGACTGCCGCACATTCGCTGGTGGCGCACCTTTACGGAGTATGGCAACGGCATCATGGGCGACATGTGCGTGCATATGTTCGACACCGTGCGCTGGATGCTGCAACTCGGCTGGCCCAACCGGATTGATTCGAGTGGCGGCATTTATAATGACAAAACCGGCAAATCGAACATCGCCGATACCCAAAGCGCGCGGTTTGAGTACGACGGGCTGAACTGCGTGTGGCAGCATCGCGCCTGGGGAACGCCCAACAACCCCGACTACCCGTGGTCATTCACGATCTACGGCGACAAGGGTACGCTCTGGGGCAGCACCATGAGCTATGACTTTATTCCCGAAGGTAAAGACGGCCCAACCAAGGGCGAAAAGATCCACAAAGATGTGGTGTATGAGAAGGAAAAATACCCCGAAGATCTGACCGAAGAGCGCATTGAACTCAACGCAGCCCCCGCCACGCGGGCGCATATGCTGGACTTCCTGAAGGCCATCGAATCCAATGGCCGTCCCATTGCCGATATCGAACAGGGTCACATCTCAACGGCCAGCTGCATTATGGCTAATATGTCGATGGCGCTGGGCCGCCCGCTGGTGTACGACCCCAAAAAACGGGTCATTGTGGGCGATGCCGAAGCCACCAGGCTCCTGCAACGGCCTTACCGGGCACCGTATAAACACCCCGACCCAAACCGGGTTTAAGTTTCTCTTTTTAGGTACCGGCACACGGTGGTAAAGAAATAATTTCGTTCTTTACCACCGTATTTTCTATCCACACAATGCTTCCTGAACTGAACCACTATCCCGTGAACTGGGTAGACGGCATGAAGATTGCCCGTCGGCATTTTACCGAGTTCGAATACTTCGTTACCGATCATCTGCGCGATACCGGCGCCCTGAACATCACGTCGTTCAACTACGGCCTGTTGCCCTCCACCCTGTCCGATTTCAGCGCCCAGGTCATTACCGATCCCAACCAGAATCTTCGCATTCAGCTTACCAACTGCCGGGCCATTACGGGCGCGGGCTGCCGCATTGAACTCGTCAACGAATCGCTCGAGCTGGCCACCAGCCTGACCGAGGTGCTCAATAAGTTTAACATGCCGATGGCCGATGAACTCCAGTTTCTGATTGTGCTCTCCATCGACCTGTTCAACCGCAAACCAATCGGTGCACCCTCGCCCACGGAGGGGTTCCCACGCCCACCCTTTTCGCGCCCCTCGCATACGCTCAGCGTCGTACCGAGCCACCAGTATGATGCGCCCCCCGGGCAGCGGCCCCGCTACCGGTCGGGTGAGTTTGAAGCGTTCGACTTGATTGTGGGGCAACTGACCTGTAAATACGGGCAGCTGGCCAACGACGATACGTATATCCCGGCCTGCACCGCCATCAGCAGCCACCCGCGTTTGCAGGCCTGGGCCAACAGCATCCGTAAACTCCTCTCCGAAGCCCAGCGCGACGCCTTTCTGATCGTCCGAAAAGTGTGCGAAAAGCGCGGTACCGAAGACGCCCGCAAAGCCGGCCCCCTGGCTGAACTCATCCGCGACCTCTGCGAACAACTTACCATCGGGCTAGACGACACGCTCAACCGCTTTGGCTTCACCGCCTACGAACAGGCACCGGTGCTGCTGCTCGAGGCCATTACGCTGGCCACGCGCCGGGTGCAGACTACCCTGATGAATCTCAACAACCCCGCTACCACCGGCAGCGTCAGAATGGGCGATCAGCTGGTGCTGAAATACTTTCAGGACTGGACGGATATCTCGCCCGAACGCCTGACCAAGCAGGGACTGGAGCGCGTAACGACCTACACCTACGATCACGCCGATCTGTATCCGCACCTGCAGGTCATTACGAAGTGCTGGACCGACCTGGCCAAGATCCTGAACGAACTGTCTAAACTCGACTACATTGGTCAGGAGCGCAAGGACCGCACTATCCGCTACGACTCGGTCGTGACCGACCCCACCAAACTCCCCAACCGCCCCACCACGGCGCTGCTCGACGATGACAGCGTGGCGCCGGTGCGCCGGCGGATGACGGGCGGCAACTGATTTTCGTATTTTTCATCTATCCATAAACCCTCGTCTATCACACATGGAAGCAATCAACAAGACCGAACGGACTACCTCCCTCGTCAACTTTGTAGCGGTTTACATCATTATTCTGGCCATTCCGCTGTTTCTGGCTTTTTTCGCCGGCACCCGCAAGAGCTCCGGCGGGGGCAGTGCCAAAGCCGTGAACGAACAGGCCCTGCTGGCCGAACGCATGGAGAAACTCCAGTTGTTCATCACCGACATGCAGACGCTGGACAAGAGCCGCCCCAACGGCACATCGTCGCCGGAGAACTGGAAGCAATGGCTCAACGAGGCCGAAGCGCAAAACGAGAAGTTTAAGCAGTCGGTCAATGAGTTTCGGACTGCGAAGGAGTTTACCGAATCCCGTAATGGCATGCGCCAGAGTGCCTGCACGTACCTGGACATGGTCTATTACGAGCGGGGTGTTCACCTGGACAACCTCAAGGCTCTGCGCGGGGTAAGCAACGGCACCGCCATGATTCAGCAGCTTCAGGCCGAGAAACAGGCGTTGCAAACGGAAAAACAACAGATACAGAATAACCTCAACACCGCTAACGCTATGCTGGCTCAAAAACCAGCGGGCGGTGGTGGGGGTGGTGGAGGAGGGGGCGGTGGCGACCCGCAGGCTCTCACCGATCTAAAATGGCAGTTGCGCTTTGAAGACGCCGACTGCACCAAAACCAAGGCCGACATGCTGGCCGCTTACAACGAAGCCCCAAACGCAAACAACTGTATTCGACGGCCAGACTCAATTTTCAGCAGATTGCCCAGCAGGCCCGTAACAGCTTCACCATCCAGAAATTAGCCTCGGGCAAAGTCCGCGAAATTGACCAGGTCCTGAGCCGCCTGTAAGATAACGGACAATGCAGGGTAGTTTAGTTAGTCCGGTTACGATAGCCTGCTGTAAGCAGGCTTTGCTTTTTACCGTCGGAACGGAAATAGGTTAGATATATGACGCCCAGCCCAGAACACTGGTGGGATTTTCGCCTTCGTCGGCCAGGGTCAGGAACTGGTTGGCTTCGTCGGCCAGGAGGTGCGTCACTACTTCAGTCTCGGCAGACAGAAGATAGCCGAGCAACAGGTCCAGCACCGCCCGGCTGCGGCCCTCGGGCAGGAAATCCGTTAGCTGAGCCTCGTTCAGTGGCCCCAGCCGAATCTCAATGGCGGGCATGGTACCCTGATATACGCCTTCGAGCGAGAAATTACCCAACTCAATCTGCGCCAGTTCATTCGGCGCTATATGATCATCGGGTTCGAGTTCAATGAGCAGGAGCAGGGGCGGAATGGTGCGTAGCTGTACCGGCACGCCCAGCATAAGCACCAGGACCTGCTCTACCAGGGCCTGATCGTTTATAATCCGGTGCGTAACGGGCAGCAGATGCAATAGATTATTGAGCTGGCGAACATCGAGAAGGGGCGCACGGGTAACGGTCCAGCCCGTACCGCCAGGGCGCGGCACCCGTACGAGCCGGTCGGCGGGCAGGCCCCAGATACCACGCAATACCTCGCCCTGATCGTCGCGGCTGAGGTTTTCTTCGTTAATCAGATACTTGCGCTCTTCCAGTTCCAGCTGAACGCCCTGGAGGTAAAACTCCTGCTCAATGGGGCGAAAAAACCGCCGGGCAGCCCGTTTGCGTTTGGCCTGCTCGTCAATTTCCTTACCAAATTCCCGTTCGTCGTCAACCGTCGGCTGGTGGAACAGGCCTTCGGGCAGGTAATCATACAGCCCATCCCGAAAGACCGGAATATTCAGAAAATCCGGGTGATCCAGCACATTGGGGTTGGGTGCTTCGCCCTCGAACACGTGCGCCGGTCCCGCCCACACGCCCGACGTATCGTTGGCTATGGACGCGTTGCTTTCGGCCGGCTTTTCTGCACCGGTCTGGTTTACCGGCTGACTCCGCACCACCCGCGACACGCCTACGTCGGGGCGGTAATCGCGCGAGAACAAACCCTGCGGATACACCAGTATATCGCGCCGGGGGTCCAGCCCGCCTTTCATCAGTTCGGCCAGTAGTACTTCCAGCCGCACATCAACGCCAATGTTGCGGCCAACGTGGTTAATCTCCTGAGCGCATTCGGTTAAGGTCATCGGCGGTTGGGCGTCAGCCGGACGCGGTAAGGCAGGTTCATGGCCGATTTTGTTTCGAGGTGGCGTCGGCAGCGTTCCGCTTCGGCGGCCATCTCAATGTCACTCACCTCGGTGCGCCCCACAGGCCGTACCGTTACGTCGATGCAACGCACGTAACCCGCCCCTTCCAGCAGCCCTTCGGCAAATCCTTTTTTCACGTCTACGTCCACGTCAGTACCCAGCCGTGGCGGAAAGTACGCCCGGCACTCCGCCTTGATATCTTCGGCAGTAACCAGCCGACTGCGGGTGAGCAAATCACGCCGGAGTTGTCGCTCTTTGTCTGATGCGGTGGGTTTATCGCCCCCACCCACGGTTGTTGTCAGCAGATACAGACCTTCTTTTTCATCGTGCATGAAATACCGGCCATGCCCTTCGTACTGATTCAGGCGCGTACCGGCCACAATGCCGTTGCCACCCGCTCCGTGGGTACTCCAGAACTCAATGAACAGGTTAATGTCCTTCTGGCGGGGCCGGACAAAAATATACGGAAATCCCACCTGGAAACTGTCGTCGGGATTATCCAGAATCCGCTGACTCAGCTCCTCTACGTTCTTGTCCAGGCTATCGATCACCTGCGAGAACATGCCGGAGCCAAGGGCTGAAAACGCCTTACTTTCGTCGCGAAGCATCTGCTGCACGTACTGGATAATTTCGCGGGCGTTGCGCCGGTCAAACCGGCCAACGCCGTGCGGTCGCCACATGAACGAGTTGTCGGTCAGCTCATCGGGGTTGCGCAGGGGCGACTGTTTGTAGGGCGTGTTGCCTTCGGCGTCGTACACCTGCCGGATAAACAGAAACTCTTCGGTCGAGCGCAGCGCATAGACGTTAAGCGTTTGCTGAAGCCGGTGTACAATCTCGTTGAGGTGCCGGTTCATAACCGGAAAGCAGTTGAACCGGATATCGATATTTTCAACGGCCGACGGAGCAATATCGCGCCCCAGCCGCAACTCGAGCCAAAGCAGATCATCGGCAAAATACCGCTGCCGTTGCTGCTCCGAAAAGGCGTAGGTATCGGGATAGGGCCGCAGTTCGTAGGACCAGACGTCGCGGTTGGGTACGTTGCCGAGGGTCACGAAGCAATGATTGTACTCGCCCAGCACCGACTGTTCCAGCTGGTGCAGCCCGTCGAGTTCCTGCGCCAGTGGATTCTCGACAGGCCACCCGGGCCGAAACCCGGCCTCTACGGGTAACTCCTGCCCGTTTAAAAACCAGCGGGCGCGGGTAGTGTCCTGTATTTTGCGGTAGTAGCTCGATTTGGCCGTCTCCGATTCATTTTCCCAGCCAAAATATACTGGCAGCCAGGCTAGTGACTTTAGTTCGGCATTCGCTTCAATGCCCAGCCAGATTGACTGATAATCGGACGGTACGAGCGGTTGCTGAGCGCGCTCGAGCCGGACCCGATCCCGGCCACGCAGGGCAAACAGCCCCTGCTCGCTAAGCAGATAGCGCACGTCGGCGTTGACGAGCCGGGATTGCACCACGGGTGAGAAAAACAGATCGGTGCTGCGTTCGTCGCCCGCCTTACCGAGTTGCCGGTGAAAAAACTGCGCCGTCTGGGGCAGGTCGAGCTGAGCATCATCGGGCCGGGCGTGAAAAATGGCGTGGGCGGGCCGGGGCAGGTCAATCACGTCGGGGCAGAGCGTACTGGCCAGCCGGTCCAGAATGCGGGTGCGGGTGGCTTCAATGGCGCGGGACGTATTCTCGAACTCAAAGGCGCAGGCGTCCATGAGCAGCCCCACGAGCGGGTCAGATGCTTCCACATCGCGCACACGCAGCTGCCAGATGGCAGCCGCGTGTTCTTTCATGCGTTTGCGCACTTCCTCGCGCGAAAAATCAAGAACGGTCAGGTTAGTCATTATTTCCGGGCGGCAAAGGGAGCGATGAGAATAACGCGCTGAAAACGAAAGGCGCGGTGGTTCGATTTTTTGATTTCGGCAGTCACGGTCACCACCAGCCGTTTGTGGGCGTCACTCGCCCCGTCGCGGTCAAGCTCAACAAGTACCTCGATGCGTTCGAGCCGGGGTTCGTAGGCCCGGATGGCCCGCAGCACCGAGTTCTGAATCTGGTCGGTCCAGCGCGTATCGTTCGACTCATTACCCGACGAAAAATCACCGTCCCACACCTCGCAGCCATAGGCCGTATCGAATCGCACCGTTTTAAACGGCGTGGTCACGAGCAGATACACGTGTTCGTGAATCGACTCCTCAAGTGAGCCATACAGTTGCCGCTGACTGCCGGGCTGCCGGGCAGCAGCCCCCTGAATGAGCAGATCGCAGCGAATGGGCAGGATGTAATAATCGTCGGGCATGGCTTACTGCTCTTTTCGCAGGACATAGCCCATCGGAAACGCAAACGGCAGTTGGTCCAGACCTACCTTGATCACTTGCTGTCGCGTTTCACTCGAGTGCACAAACTGGGTATCACTCACAAATACTCCCACGTGTGCGCCATTTTTCCCAACCACTACTACGCCCTCGCCAAAGGCATAGGTCGGAACGCCCCACGTCAGGTAGTCTCTCGCTAATTTTCCGGCGTTCTTCTGGTCGTAAAAAACTTGGTTTACGACCTGGTTGCACTGATAATCTCCGCGCGATGATCCTACGAGGCTATTGGCTTTGTCTGCTAAAACTCCCATTGGCTTACTTATTTAATGGTGTGAAAAAATTGAATTGACTGCTATCTATTTTGTTGACTCGCTCACGTTTTAATTGTCCTCCCTCGAGCCAGAAGCGTAACTCGAACGTCGGGTCTTCGTCCTCCGTAAAGAAGCACTGCACCGGGCCAAAAAACTCGCGAAGCTGCCCAGCGTTGCAGGTGGGCAGAAAAGCTCGAAGTACGCGGGGGTCGTAAAACCGGAAGTAAGCTTCCTCGCCTGAATTGAGCATTATCATTAGAAACTGGCGAAAGTGGCGGACCAGGTCTTTACCCGGTGCTGTCGTTTGCAGAAAAACACCCCAAGAGTTTCCCCAGCCCGCATCGAGCAACCAGCGAGAAAACTCATCACCACTAGTGAGCGAAAAAATATACGGTGCAAATTCGGCTAGGTCTCTTTCGCTGTCTCCTTTATAGAGCGAGATATTTTTCTGATTCATGGACCGGGCGTGTGCCATGTGTGCACCCATACGCGCAGCGTCCAGAAGGGCATGCCGGGTGCTGTGGTTAGTTGGTGTCATCGGGCCTGAGGTTGTTGGCGGTATATTACGAATTCGTCCGGGTTGGTATCGAAGCGTAGGGCAATCAGACTTACTATACCGAACAGATTACGGACCTGAACCGACAAATCAGGCTCGCCCAGTATTTCGGCCAGGCTGGTTGGTCTAATGACGTCATCTATTTCCAGATCGCCATCATAGAGGGACGTGTACATGTCGAGTAGCCAGGTCTTCAATTTTGGGATGTCCGGCGCATCAAAATGAAGTAGCGCAATGCCATCACCTAACTCATATTCCTGCACCAGTGCCCACATTAGATCCTGATCCCTAAAATCGAGTTTGCACAACCGTACATCAGCATCGGCGGTCTCCAGAACAAATATGACTTCATGCTGCGAAACTGCATCGGGTATGTACTCGCTGGAAGAAGCATCGTAAAGTACGTACCAGTCGCGGGCTACTTTCGTCAGAATTCGCTCAATGTTAAACAGCGAGTCATCATAGCCATCTGACTGCGGGGCGGGGGTTTCTGCCGACAGGCGATCAACACCCACACTAATCACTTCAGTTGTATCGACGAGATAAGCTGCCGATACGATCAGCCCGGTTGGCAGGGGCTTGCCGGCCAGATCGACTTCCTGCCACGACCAGTTGTATCCGTCCGGAAGGAGTTGAAAGAAATAGTATAATTCGTTAATCAGTTTACCCAATTCACCCTCAACGGGCCGCTGGTAAATGTAGGGGGCCAGCAGTCCTGTTGCCCGGTTCTGAACGGGTGGAAGGGTATCGGCTGCTGTTTCGCGGGCAATCTGGCCGAAGATTGGCAATAACTCCGGACGGTTTGTTTCCTGCGCCAGTTGTGTGGCCTGCTTAATCCACTGATTTATCTTATCCTGCTGACTCATGTCTGTCTATTGTAATGGGGTGCTACCCGTGTGCGTCACCAAGCTGCCGGGATCTGTCCCGTCCATTGTTACCGACTGCGACGCGCCACCAGTTCGTGGCGGCCCCGTAGCAATCACTGCTCCCCTGTCGTCATGGTAGGCCCAGCTCCCACCATCCAGCGGCCCTTCCATCACCTCAAAATCTTTTTCTGCCTTGAAATGAGCCAGTTCTTCGGCCTTTGATGTATCGGGTAAAGCACGGGCTTCCCGGGCCTCAGTGCTGGTTCCAGGCAGTGGATTGCCTTCTGTTCGGGTAAAAAATCCACCCTCACCCGCCCGGGTATTACCCTTATCAACAACTCGGTTAAACTCGTCGCCTTTGTTCACTTTCTTATTGTTAATCTCCTTGTACTGTGACCAGTCAAACGAATCAATTTTATCCTGAATTTTCTTTTCCTCTGCTTTGGAGAGGTTGCCGCCTTTTTTCCTGGCGGCTTTGTCAATCCAGTACTCTCGGGCTTCGGCTCGTTTGGCGAGGGCGGCCTTGCGTTCGGCAGCGGGCATCCCCTTCAATTTATTCTTCCAGTTGGGCCTTAGTTTCAGGATTGGGAATTTCTTGAACCGACCGGCTTTGAGTGCTTTGTCAACTTTGTTGCGTATCCGTTCGGCAGCCGGGCACTGAACTAGGGCTTTACTGGCGGCTTTACCAAGTTTAGCGGCTTTATTAACCACCTGCTTTGCCTGCTTGCCGAGTTTTGTTTCGGCAGCAGCGGCTTTCGCGGCTGCCCTTGCCTTGTTTAGCCTGGCGGTTAAGGCCAGTATTTTCGTCTCTAATTTAGCAATTCTTGCGGCTGTTCGCGGACCTTTTACAGCCTTGGCCAGAGCGTCACCCACGAAAGGCACCATCGAAACCAGCGACAGTCCGGCCCCGATCAGATCACCTTTGTAAAGACTCATAGACGCACTAATACCGTCGGAGATAGGCGTTGGGTCAATGATTCCTGCCACATCGACAGCCGCCTGCGCCATCTCAAAGCGCATATTGTCCTGTGCCTTCCGAAGTTCTGCTTCTGCGGCTGCTTCTTCGACCGTTTGGGGTATAGTTTCCGTTGGCATGGTGTGGTTGGCAGTAGTGAGCAGGCATTACTGATCTAGCTCTTCGAGCCGACTGGCTTCCTGCCATTCCTGCTCGGTTACGCCCTTGATTAAGAAATCCACTCGCTGATTGTCGTCCAGACGGGTCGTGCGCAGAATTTCCTGAATACGCGGTTGCTTGTCAAAGGCGAAGCCAACCTTTACCATCAGGCCCACAAACGACGTTATGGCGTAGTCGCTTTCTAACTCATATCCTCGTGCCTTCCTGATGCCGATATCGACAATGCGTAAAATCATTGGATCAGTAAGCTGATTCAATGGGGCTGCACATTCTTCTTTGAGAAAAGCAAGAATTTTCTGGATTAATCGCTCGTCTAACTGGCTTTGATAAGCCGTCAGTTGCCCATCGGAAATTCGGATCATCTTTGTAGCGGTTAAATACACTTCGCACAGACCATCGCGCCCGTAGCGGCTCCGTTAGCCAGGGCTACGGCCTGTTTTACCGTGCGGGCCATCTGGTTAGTCATGCCACCTATGAGTTGGAGCAGCACCGTTGGCGGCATAGCGGCAAAAAAACTGGCCGCGCCCATGCCCATATCGCCAATCAGCACCGTGGGGAAGCCTATGGTGATTGCCCCCCCATGCGCGGTACTGTCGCCCATCCGGGCCGCCGGGCGTCCGCCAATCAACACCGTAAATGATCCCTTTACGATGACGTCGGGCGGGCCAACGCAGGTACACATACAGCCTACCGTAGCCGCTGGCATACCACCAATGAGTACGTTGGGCATGCCCGGCGTAATGATTGGCCCGCCCACGTGCGGAATGGGCGAGGGAAAGGCGGGCGTAGCCATCGGGCAAAGGTGCATATCGCCCAGGCGGGCAGCGGGTTGTCCCATAGCTTTATTTAGTTTGTTTGAGTCGACCAGAAATCAACGGCCTGCCGAACCCGCGAACACTGATCGCTGCTCAGAAAAGCCTTACCAGCCCCAACACCCAGGGCCAGTGTGCCATAGCCAAAAGCCGATGCGGGGTTTGTGTTCATAAAATACATGATGACCCCGCCAGCGAAATAGCTGACAGCCGCGCCTTTCATCATGGCCCGGCTGCAGTTGGCAATGGCCTGATCAGCCTCGGCCCCGCTTAGTCCATGGCTTTTGAGCAAATCCTGTAGTTCGTTGTGCATCGCATTAATTGGGTTGACCGGACCTGGTATTTTTATTTATAGGTAGCTTGATTTCAGGGGTTAAGCGGCTATTTTTGACCTGATATCCACAACCCTTTTAATCCCTTCTTTTATGGCCCGCTTCAATGTCGAGTCTGAGCTTGGTTCCATGGTGAACAGCTCCGTCAACCAGGCCCGCAGTAACGTTGTCCGCAACCGGACCGTCCGCAACACGGTTCTTTACATCTTAGGTACCCTGCTTCTGTTCGGGGGCACCGGCTACCTGGGTCATCTGCTCATCCGCAGCCTGCCTGGCCAAACACCTGGTTTCTGGGGCTACCTTGCCGTGCTGACCCTTGTCTTGCTGCTGGGCGTCTGGAATGTGTCAATCTTGCCCAAAGCCATGCCCAGTATCGGGCCCGATAACTACATGATCGGTACGCTGATGACGCTGCTCATTGGCGTTGTGGGTGGCATTGCCATCTTCGCTTTATCTTTTGGGCCCCGCATGCTGCACATTACCGACGTGCAGGAACTTAAGGCCAACGTTCGGCCACTCATCACGACCGTACTTATCTTCCCGCTGCCGTATTTTATCAACTGGGCTTATGTCGCTTACGACAAGATTCCACCCAAGATCTACAAACTCTGGAAGTACAACCCCTTCCTGCAAATGCCCGACCTAACCGAAGCCGAGTTTCGACGCACGACTAACGTGGTATTCGTTACGGATATCCGGCATGGGGAGCGGAACACGTATGACATCCGGTCGTTTATTCCCGATAAGATGAACGTGGGCGATGGTTTCCAATTCTCGCTCGACGAACACAACGAAGACGAACCAACCCGGCGAATTGAGGTACGGGACGCTAAGAACCCGAATCCCAAAAGCAACATCTTCAAATGGCACTTTTACGTGCAGCGCCCCTGGTACCGGCCCAATCTGTATATTGATCCCGACCGCAACTGCCGCGAGAATTTCCTGCAGAACGGCGTCCGCATTATTACCCGGCGCGTTGGTTAATTGTGAATGAGCGAATTGCGAATGAGCGAATACCTCTTGCGTCAGATTGCCCGCGCAAGCCATTATTCACTCATTCGCAATTCACCCATTCTCTCATTACTTTTTATCGTCCCAGTTGTTGTCGTGCTCAGCGTCGCTGATGGTAATTTTCTCGGCGGAGATGGTCAGCGTCAGCGTCATAGACGGCTTGTCGGGCTGCGCCAGATCCGGCGTTTTGTCGAACCGCTCCGAGTACCCAACGCAGCGGGCTTTCTTGAACTCCACGGTCTTGAGCGTCCCTTCCTTATCGTCAACGAAGCGAATCTGACCATCGGCTTCTTTGTACGAATTCACCATCCAGTCGGCAAGCGACGTATCGGTTTCGCTCGATACAATTTCAACGGTGATGATACCTCCCTGCGTAATGGACGAGGGGCGACCTTTCTGGTCGACTGACCGGCGGAGTTCGTAGAAGCACTTCTGTACTTCGGTGTCGGCCACTCCGGCGGCCTGAAAATAGGCGGCAATAGCTGATGCGGGCATGAGATTTGTTTGGTTTGGATTGTGAGAAAAAAATGAAACGGGTATTAAATTATCGGTGCGGATAGGAGCATTCGTTGCTGCCCACTATTGACTTATGAATTAATTTTTACGAGTCCTCCGGTTATATCAACCATACCACCCTGCACGGCTACCTTCCCTCCCTGAATATCTACCTGCGCGCCTTTTGCCTCTACTTTGCCCCCGCCCTGTAATTCAATGGCCTGACTGGCTTTGTGGCTGGCTTTCTGACTGGCAGTCGTGTTGAAATTCATGGCCTTGATGCTGAGTTCTTTTACGGCGGTCATCTCAATATTATTCTGCGCCTTCATCTCGATATTGTTGGTGGCGGTCATGCGAATGTCTTTGGCCTTCAGTTCAATCAGCCCCTGCGTGTGAAGCTTGATGGTGCCGTCGCCATCGAATGAGATATGGATGTTCGTACCTTTCTTGTTGGCGTTGGTAATAAAAATTTCCTGTTTGCCGGGCTTGTCTTTGAATACGATCTTGTTGCCGCCCTTGGTCCGGATGAATTTGGTGTAGTTGTTCTCCGACTGGTAGTCTGTATCCGGTGCTTTGTGGTACAAACTACCCACCACTACCGGAAAGTCGACGTGATTGGCTTCGTAGCTGACCAAGACCTGATCGTCAACTTCAGGGAATAAAGAGCATCCCGCGCGACGAACCCGTGTAGGGGAAGGCCACCCGCGCCCAGGATGATTTCCCTTCCAGTTGGTTGGCCCAGTGAAATTGTAGCAGCACCCGACCCAGCTTGAGCGGATCGTCGTTGCGGATTACGGTAGCAATTTCGGGCAGGGCCACGGGCATCCGGACAGTAGGGTTACGGGGCGGAAACTCGGCGGTGTCGGGAATGGCTTCGAAGAAGTTTTCGTAGTTACCAATCTGATCCACGGTGTGGCTGATAGACGTGACGCGGTAGCTGCCCGCGTTGTCCTGCTTGTATTTACCGGGGGCCGTTAATTTCTGACCCGTCACGTTTACAATGGTGCCAACACTCAGGTTCGGGTTCTCGCCCGCGCCGTGAAACCGGACCAGATCGGCGGCATTGGTGGCGTTGGCGCTATGAATGGCCGTATCCAGTTCGCCCTGAAACTGCACGTCGCGCAGAGGCCACAACTGGGCAGCCTGTGTAAACAGGTTTTGCGCCTGACCGTAGGCAAAGGCACCCAGATTACCCAAACCGCCCACCGACTTGCCGGCCCCGGCGTAGGGTTCATGCTTGGTGTAGTTGTAATGGCGCATAGCAAAGCGGTTGGGCTTCAGACTGATGGCCATGTCGAAATGCTGCACTCCGTCAATTACAAATGGTTGCGAAGCCACCCCGGGCTTACCCATCACGAGTTTCTGCCCATCGTAGTAAAACCATTCGCCATATTCAGCGGCCAGGCGGTTCAGGAAATCGAAATTACTTTCGTCATACTGCGCCTTGTAGTCGATGCGGGCCTGGTATTTGGGGTCAATGCTTTTCAGGAATGGATACGGCATTAGCACCGCGCCAAAAATCTGCGCCAGCGTTTTCTTGATGAACGATCGCCGTTGCACACCGTCTTCGACCAGAAACGTAGGGCTGTGGCCCCGAATCACGTAAGAGTTGACCAGCTCGCTGTTGTTGCGCAGCACGAGTTCAGTAACGACCCCCTTGAACGCAAACTTACCCGGCACCTTCTTGTAATAGGGCGTAATGCTGATTTCGGTCTGTTGCCCAACAAGCTTCTGATGCGCCGTTTTAAAGAACAGTTCGTTTTTGTCGTCAATATCTTCGTAGGGTACCACAATTTCGAAGGTGTGGTGGGTGTGCATCGACTGATCGACCCGCAGACTGGTGAAGTGCCGGATGGTGGTGCCTCCAATCGAAACGCTGACGTTAACTTGCTGTGCCATATCGGGTTGGGGCTTAGGATACCTGCCAGTCGAGCCACTGATTATCGTGAAGCGTACCGTTCAGAAGAATTTTTGCGGCTGTAATACCGATGTCGAAGGTATAGGCCGCCGTTACACCCTCGTGCGGAGTAAATATCTCCCGGTACGAGACGCAGTAGCCTTTTTCGAAGGAGAGGGTTTTGAGCGTACCGCCCTTGTCGTCGTGAAACGAGACCTTACCGTCCAAGGCTTTCTTTGGATTGATAGCCCACTCGGTGAGCACGGCGTAGTCGGTACCTACAATGGATATACGCAACAGGCCACTCCGCACGCCCGCCGAGGGCCGCCCCCGGGGGTCGGTCGGCTGCGAGAGGGAATATTCGCAGGTCAGCACGGTAAACGTCTTGCCCGAGACGAGCAAGTCGGCAGAGAAGGAAGCAGCCATGAATGTGGATAGAAGTAGTACTCGTTATCATCAATTGTTTGGCAACCAATGACGGTATCTAATCAGGCCGTTTCGGGCCAGCGATTATCTAATTCGGTCATGCCAACGGCAATCTTTTCGGGCGAAATCGTAATGACGGTAACCATCTGACTGGACGACGTTGTCCCGTCGAAACGCTCCATCAGCTCCACGCAGTAGGCATTGGTAAACCGCAGTTCTTTTTCGGTCGATTCTACGCTGTCCATTTTAATGAACCGAATTTTCCCGTCCAGTCGTTTGGCCGGATTGGCCATCCACTCCGCCACAATATTGTCGGCGGTTGCGTTGAACTCCAGCGTAATCTTACCCCCCCGCGTCAGCGACGCCGGGACGACCCAGCGAATCCACCGCCTGATTGATGTCGAGATAGACGTAGTTCAGGGCCGTTTTATAGGTACCGAGCTGAAATTCCGCGCTGAAGGAAGGCATGGTTGTATCAGGTTATTTCTGCGTGACCCCGCCCGAAAAATCGCCACGTCGGCCCGTCTCAGGATCACGTCCATCCTCACCCGTCAGCCCGATGACAAACGTCTTGGCCGGGAAGAACGGCGTGATGTGAATGTCCAGATAGATCCGGTCTTTCTGAAACGGGTCGCGCTTGAACTGCGGAGCTTCAAACTTCTCGATGATCTTACCCGGCCCTTTGATCTTGTCCAGGAACTGGATAATCTCGCGCTGAATTTCGTTCTCAACTTTGCCGCTCCAGTTTTCCATGGCCCGCTTGTTCAGAAACTGCATCAGCACTTTCATAATCCAGTCAAAGACGCGCACTACCGAGTAGGTTTTCAGGCCCAGGTTATTGCCGGTATAAAGCGTCTTGCCCGAGAAGGGTACTACTTTACCCCACTCTTTGGTCATTGGAATCAGGCCCAGCCCTTCCAGCTCACCCACCTCGGTCTTGAGCAGATCGAGCCGGCAGCCGTCTACCCGCTCCAGCGTACCGTACTGGTACCCGGCGGACACCTGCGCAATCAGGTTCGAATAGATCTTGCCCGCCAGCGCACTCGACGGCTCCACGTACAGATCGTCGTTCTCATCCAGGTCGTCGTATTTACCGCGGCCCACGAGGTGGTTGCAGGCCATGAGCACGTTGGCGTTGCGGGGCGTATCCGACGCAATTTTTTCCTTTTGAAACTCCGTCAGCATGTCTTTCAAGGAGTCCATGTTGCGGTAGTCGGTAATGAACATCAGCTTGTGGTCATTGGCAATCTGCGCCCACGTATCCACCGACATTTTATTTTTGATGTAGCCCGGCACCACCATCAGCGAATAGCTTTCGCCCAGATCGAACCGGTTGTATACCTGGTGAATCTCGTTGGTGATGTGGTCAATGGTCGTCTTGTTGATCACGTCGGTTGCATCGAGCTGCTCAGTCGCGGCATTCATGAACACGGCATTTCTGATCTTGAGGCCGCTGGTTTTGGCGTTCTCAAAAAACAGCGTTACGCCCCGGTAGGTACTCTCATACTCGCGGGTTTCGCCCACAATGGCCTGCAGGTTAGTTCTGAACAGTTCTTCGGCCGTAGCTTGCTGTTTGGCCACATCGTCGGCCATATCCATAACCGTAACGCCTTCTTTACTCAGCACTTCTTTCCAGAGTTCGAGCCGCTGTTTAAGGGCTTCCCGTTCTTTCTTGCGGCCTGCCTCGTTCAGGAAAATGCTTTTCTTGGCTCGGCGTTCGGGGTTGAGGTTATCACTGCCGTCGATGGTTGTTTCGAGGAGTTTGAACCCGCCGAAGCGCAGTTTCTGGAGTTCCTGAATATTCTGATCGAACGACCGCGAGGGGGTTAAGGTCCGCTCGGCGGTGGCGGCTGGTCCGTCGGTACCAGCAGATTGTTGGGTTTTAGCCATGATGCAGATGGAGCGCGGTTCACGAACCGCGATAAAAAGAGTGAGAAAAAGTTGGGTTTGGGGCAGATTGCGCCGGTGCGAACGACCTTAACCAGCCTGCTCTATTTCGTCCAGCATCTGCTGAATCATGTCCAGCACCACCAGCTTGGCATCGGGATTGATGAGCGCGTTCTGCAGTAGTTTGTTAGACCGAAACTGCATGTCCATCTTCTTGAGATCCATGATTTTCCGGTTCAGCCCACGCATCAGCTCGCTTTGCTCCACCAGTCCTTCGCGGGCGAAGTCGCCCATTTGCCGGAACTGGAACGTCTCGTAGTTAGGCGCCCCTTCTTCGTCGTACAGCGTGGCGCCCACTTCGGGTTTGTAATGCTCCATCACGTCTTCTACCGATTCCAGACCGGGAACGGCTTCGGGCGTGGGCGAATATTCGTCGGAGAGTTTGGCCAGGTACAGCGTCTTGTTGAGGCTAACGGGCGAGAGGCTGGGCGGCACGTCGCGAACGGCGGCCCATGCACCGGGCATGTTCAGAGTAGGGTTCATAAAAACGGGTGGATAGCAGATTAACTGATGCTAATGTAAAGCGTTGAAATTGAGGTTGCAACTTTTTTTGAGTCAAGTATCCTATGAATTGTGTAAGCGGTAAAACCAACGAGAGTCAGGATTTCTGCCGCATTTGGATTGTTAGTCGGGATTGGCTGACCAAACGCAAACAGAACCGGATCACTTTACTACACTGGACTAACTTTTATATGTTTTTCCCAATGGTTGCCGATGGATACGGCTTATACGGTCGGGTTATGGCACTCAGCACAGAGAGTGTAGCATCGAACAGGCTGGCCCGCGAGAGGCCAGTGCCCTGACTGGTAGCCGGTGCGGAAGACAGCAACCCGAAATGATTCAAAATAACCGTCCTGTCGCGGTGGCTTTGCAAACGACCCAGGCACTGCTGTTGCTTATCTTTTTCCTGCTCCTGTCGATCACACAAGGCCTGCGACGCGTAGTTGCGCCGGATGGTCAGCGTGGCCGTGCCACCATGCAACCGAATCAGCTCCTGCAACCAAACGGGCGTCCATCTTGGATTGCCTCCACCGCCGAGTTTAGCCCGGTCGAAAGGCAGGTTCTGGTAATCAGCAAATCGATTTTTACTGATTATACTATTCACGCCCACCAGTATGCACCCTTCGGTATAGCCGCTGTTTCTGCCCGCGTGAATACGTACCCCCGTAAAGCCCGGTATTTTGTCGATACCCAAATCTTTGGAGACCATGATGGCGTCGTGACCAAATTTACCCCCGCCCTGCAGTTTGATGTGGTACTGCCCGGACGGAATAGCGGTTCGGCCTTTATAGGGCTGTTTGGTACGGGGGTCTGTGCTGCCCCGACTTTTGATTGCTTCATCACCTTTGAAACGGTGAATATCAGCTTCCGTCGTGTTCTCATCCCAGCCGTAGTCGTAATCTTCAATCGTATCGGACATCAGATGGCCGTTCACCAGTAACGTCCCCGCGGTGCGGCTTGCCCCGTGATTTTTTCCTTTCACCGAATCGTACCGCGTATCCAGCCGAATCAGGACAAGTTGCAACGGTACCGTACTAGTCTGGGCAGGCGTTGACTGCGGCACATAGGGGTCAAAGGGAGATTCCATGCGATGTCTATTAGTTAGCTGCGTTTATTAACTCATTCGGTCTCTACTGCGGCAACCGGTTCGGCAGTTTCAAGCGCTGCCATCTCCGGCAGCGGGACTGGTGCGGGCGTTGCAGCGGGGGGCAGGGCTACACCATCGACACTCCAGGTCAGGGTATTGTCCGCATCGGTACCAATGGTCAGCGTGTTGCCCTTACCGAGTTCGCCCGAAATAATCATGCGTGAAATGGGTCGGCGTAACTGACTGCGAATGACCCCTTTGAGCGGCCGGGCTCCATAGCGGGGTGAGAAACCGCCGAGAGCCAGCTTTTCGCGGGCTGCGTCGGTCAGGTCGAGCGTGATTCCCTGTTTGGTAAGCAGGTCTTCCAGCGCCCGCAGGTGAATGCTGAAAATCTTGACCGCGTTCTGCTCGCTGATGGGCGCAAACGGCACAATCTCGGTCAGGCGGGCCAGGAATTCGGGACGGAACTGACGGGCCATCATATCCATCAAATCATTGGCCGCCGGTATCCGGCCTTCGCCAAACTCGCGTACGATGAACTCCGAGCCAATGTTGGACGTGAAGAGCACCACGGCGTTCGAGAAGTCACCTTCTTTGCCGAGCCGGTCGTGGAGCTTACCCTCGTCCAGGATTTGCAGGAAAATATCGAACACCGACGGGTGGGCTTTCTCGATCTCATCGAACAGTACCACCGAGTACGGCTTCTCCCGGATTTTGTTGACCAACAGACCACCCTGCTCATAGCCAACGTAGCCCGGAGGGGCCCCGTACAGCAGAGCCGCCGAGTGTTCTTCCTTAAACTCCGACATATCGAACCGGATCAGGAACGACTCGTTGTTGAACAGAAAATCAGCGAGGGCTTTGGCAATTTCGGTTTTGCCGGTACCCGTTGGCCCCAGCAAAAAGAACGCGCCGGTGGGTTGTTTGCCGCCCGTCAGTCCCGCTCTTGATTCCAGAATAGACGCGGCCAGCGAGGTGATGGCGTGATCCTGCCCCACTACGCGTTTACGCAGTACGTCCTCCATCTTGTTCAGCTTGTCGCGCTCACTCGACTGCAGTTTGCCGAGCGGAATACCCGTTTTGGCCGAGACCATGGCGGCTACGTCCTGCCGCGTCACTTCATCTTTCTTGGCCTCGGCCAGCGGACGGAGTTTCTCAAATCGGTCGGATAGATAGCTGTGCAGCAGGGCTGATTCGTCGATGGTTTCGGGCGGGGTTTCGTCTTCGAGCTGCTGGCGCAGAATGGGGCTGATGCGGTCCTGAAACTGCCGTAGCAACCACTGGTATTCAGCAAGCTGATCGGCAGGCTCGCGACCGGCCACCTGATCGGGCAGGGCATCCAACTCCGTTTGCAGGGCATCGAGTTCAGCGGGTGCGGTGTCGCCGGTGGTACGGATGGCGGCCATCGTGCGGTCGAGCAGATCAACGGCGGCATCGGGCAACCGGCGGTCCTTGACGTAGCGGCTGGCTAAACGCACGGCTTCGTCGGCCACGCCGGGCTCGGTTTTCAGGTCGTGGTGTTTCTCGAAGAGCGGCAGCAGGTTCGCCATCATCCGAATGGCGGTCGTAACGTCGGGTTCGGGAATAATGAGCCGCTCAAACCGGCGGCTGAACGCTTCGTCTTTTTCAATATACTGCCGAAATTCCTCGTTCGTGGTAGCTCCAATCACGGTCAGCTCCCCCCGTGCCAGTTCGGGCTTGAGCAACTGCGACACGCCCGTACCAACCGAGCCGTTGGGGTTCAGCAGGACGTGGACTTCGTCGATGAACAGAATGGCTTTGTCATAGGCTTTGATTTCGCGAATGATGCCTTTGATGCGGTCTTCCACTTCGCCTTTGTACGCAGCCCCGGCCACCAGGGCGCCCAGGTCCAGTTCAAACAAACTGGCTCCCTGCAAGCTATCGGGCACTTTTCCGGCAATGATAGCCTGCGCGAAGCCTTCAATCAGGGCCGTTTTACCGACGCCCGGTTCACCCACCAGCATGACGTTGGGCTTGGTGCGCCGACCCAGAATCTCGATCATCAGCCGCAGTTCACGGTCGCGGCCAATAATGGGATCAAGTTTACCCTCGCGGGCCAGGGCCGTCTTATCCGAACAGAATTTGTAGAGCGACGCCTTCTGTCCTTCTCCCCCCGCCGATGACTCGCCACCACCCGCCGGCGCGTCCTGTCCGTTGGGCAGCACGGCGGCCATGACGGCCTCTTCATTCACGGCGGCATCGAGCAGTTCTTTCTGCGTCATAGGCAGCGATTTGAGCTGATCCTCGGTAAAGGCCACTTTAGGTTTGAGCAGGGCGGCCAGCAAATGGATGGGATCAACGGCCATGGCGGAGAGTTGCAGCGCAATCAGTTCAGCCATCTGTACGGTGGCCTGCACGGCACCGTCGCCGGCGGGGTTTTCGGGAACGCGCCCGGAGCGGGGCACATCTTCGAGCCGGATTTCGGCCCAGTCGCGCAGGTAGTGTACATCTTTGCCGAGGGCCATAAGCCACGACGCCAGCGTAACGTCGTTGTGGAGGAGCCCCAGCATAAGGTGGGCTGGGCCGATTTGGGCGTGGTGGTTTTCTTTGGCGAGTGCCTGAGCGATCTGTACCGCCCGTTTGGCCGTTTCGGAGAGGGTCATTGTATGATTGTGGATAGAAGGTACGCGAATTGAGAAAATATGCCGTTTCGCACAGGTCCCCAAATACGCTTCTGCCAACAGCAGAATTTTCGGGGGAATTTATCAGCTTTTAATAGGATTGGCAATGTTTCTCTTTTTAAATTTACCATATCGTTCGTAAACGGTAATTATCCACACCACTTCGTATGAAACACACCCTTCTGCCGTCTCCGGCATCCGCATGGCGCCACGCCCTGCTTTCTGACCAGCGCCCGTAGCCACCGCCGAGTCTGACTTCCATTTCTTCACCTACCGGCGGTCGCCCGCTGCCAACCAGGCAGATCCGGTTGCTGGTTTATTTAGCCACACCCTCTTGGAAACGAACCGAATTGCGTCCTATACGCTCCTGCGCGAAATTGGCAGCGGTGGCATGTCGACGGTGTATCTGGCGGAGAACAGCATTGGCGATCAGTTCGCTCTTAAAACCCTGAACCTCGATCTAATTCAGCAGGCGTCCATTCGCAACCGCTTCCGCAACGAGATGGAGGCCCTCAAATCCCTGCGTGACATTGAGCAGGTGTGCCAGATCAAAGACTTTTATGAAGACGGGCAGCAGATGGCTATCGTTATGGAGTACCTGGTCGGTCACGACCTGCTCTGGTTCATCCGGCGCAACGGTCCTGTACCAGCCCAGCAACTCATCCACTGGATGCAGGTACTCCTGCCTGCCTTTGCCCGCTGCCACGACCGAAAAATCATTCATCGCGATGTGAAGCCCAGTAATTTCTTCCTGACCGATCAGGGAAATCTGAAAATTCTGGATTTCGGCATTGCCAAAGCCCTGGTGCAGGACACTGCTCCCGTCAACAGCATGACGCTGGGTCTGACGCAGTTTCAGGAGGTAATGGGATCACCGATGTACATGAGCCCCGAACAGATCAGGGGCACACCGGTTGACCACCGGAGCGATATTTACTCGCTGGGGGTAACGATCCATACGCTGCTGATGGGCCGCAACCCCTACGACGGCATGCCCATCACCAGTATGTTCGATATTCAGGACGCGGTTGTGAACCGGAGTCTGCCCCCGTTGCCGGGTACTCTGAGCGGGTTTGAGCCAGTCATTCAGCGGGCTACGCAAAAGGATCCGGCCCGCCGGTATTCGTCGGTGCAGCAATTGCTGGATGATCTGAACCGGCTGGCGGTTCATTCATCACCCTTACCCGTTGCCCGGGCCCCGCTCATTACCGGTACTGCTCAGGGAGCAAAGCCCAGCCACACCCAGCGGGCAGCGACCGCACCCAAACCAGTCCGGGAATCCAGTGGAGGTCTTGACAGGAAGCTGAAAACCGGGCTGATTCTTGTACTGGTTGCGCTGGCCCTGCCGGTGGGTTACATCGTTTTACACCAGTCTAATACGCCCGATGCAACGGAGTCCGTTAGCGGGCAGACGCCTGACGAAAGCAGCGAATCCGTTGCGCCGGATGGTCTGTCGGGTAAAGTAATTTCCGGCCATGGCGTAGCGTCGGTGCGGGAACAGGGCCGGTTGCTGGCGCATCTGGACGACATTCCGGCCCGGAATCACCAGGCTGTTTTCGCAGCGGCCCGTGCATCGTTCACCGCCTACCGACAGACCGGTGACCGGGGGCCGCTTGATTCGATCTATGTCCTGTGTTCAACCGAGGGAGCAAAAGCGATTATGGCGTTCACCAATACCAAAGATGTCCGGTATCGGCAACGGGCTATCGACTGGTACCAGACGGCCTACACGCTGAAGCCGTACCCGGCCCTGAAAAACCGCATCGACCGCCTGCAGGCGATGCCTTCCCCGGTACCCGGCAAGGCCAAAGTTCAATCAGCCGCGCGCCCCGCCAAAGCCAGACAGCCCCGCAAACCAGTTCCAAAAGCCAGTGCGACTTTCGTGCCGGATTCCGAAGTTAACCCCTGATCCATGCCCCATGTCCAGCTCCCTTTTATCCACAACTCTTCTGATCTGTCTCATTCTCTTCTCCTGCTCCCGAAATACAACGGCGGTAAAACGCTCGTCGCTGGCCCTCCAGGCATCGTTGCAGGCGCAGGACAACACCCTTAAACTACTCGACAAAATGAGCGAACAGTCGGCCCGGGCCTCGGCCGATGGGCGGGTTGTGGCCTCGGCCGATAGCAGCGTTCAGGCTTACGTTGTCAGTCAGCGAACCGCCATCAACACCCAGCGGCAGGAAATCAAGCAGGCTATTACTGATGTGGATGCGTATTCGAGCGGCAAAAGCAAAAAACGCGAACGCGACGTGCTCAACGCAGCCAGCGCAACCGTGATGAGATCGGCGGAGACACTCCGGATTCTGGATAAGAAAACGGAAGTCATCGTTGAATTTCTAAGCAGCGAAACATTCAGTAAGTCCGAGATCAAAACCCTGTTCCGACCGGGCGACTTCACGCTTAATGCCAGCCAGACCAAAGAAGGCCTCAAACGCTTCCGACCCATTGTGGAGAAGCTGTTTACCTTTTCGGAAAAATACCGGCAGGCGGCCAACAAACTGCGGGGTGAGATCATCGTTACCGGCTACTCGGATGCCACCCCCGTTGAGCCCGGCAGCAGTTTGTATCTGGACCTGGCCCGCCGGGTGCAGCGCGATGACCGGATTTCAGAACCTACCGGCAGCGACCTGAATAAGAAACTCTCTGAACTCCGCGCCGGAACGATCCGGGGTTTACTCGAAACGATTATCAAAACCCGAGCCAGCGACGGTGGGGAGCCAATGGATATCCGAATTTCGGTGCTGGGCCGGGGCGAAGAACTACCGCGTGGCACGGCGGCCTCGGTACCGCTCAACGACCCCAACCGGCGCGTCGTCACGTTTTACTGGGTCGTACTACCCGAATTCTGACACGTACAGCCAACCGGCTCATAGCTTCAGCAGCCGGCTTTCCAGTTGGTTTGTCGTACCGGTCTGGAGTTGCAGCGTATAGATCCCCGCGGCCCAAGACCCGGCCTGAATGGTTTCGGTTTGCGTTGATCCCGTTGCCGTCCGTTCCACCTGCCAGACTACACTACCCGTAACCGACAGCACCCGCAGCACCACCACGCTTCGATTAGCCGCCCGCCAGTCTACCCGCACGTCGGCACCCACCGGATTGGGATAGGCGGTCAGCGATGCATCAGGCCGGCCGGGATCAACAGCGGTTACAACCGGGCGGTTAATGATCCGTATCTCGTAGGTATTGGATGGGGCACCGGTACCGCATTCGTTGCTGAGGGCTTTCAGGGCATAGGTCCGGGTTACGGTTGTTGGCGGCACCCATACCACCAGCGGATTGGTCAGGTTGTTGGCAATGACCTTGTCGTTCCAGAGCGTCAGGTTCCACGGCCCCGCGCCCCCCAGCTGAATGCGGATGGCGGTGCTGTCGAAGAAATAAACCTCATCGTCGCCAAAGAGCCGGGCGGTCGCTTTGGCCAGTATACGGGCCATTTGTGGCGTAGCCGGACCCTCGCAGCCGTTGCCATCGGTCTGGGTCACGAACCAATTCCGGGTAGCGGCCGCGCCCGTTGATACCGTTACGGACGACTGCGGATTTTTGCGCTGCTCATCATCATACCAGGTTAGTTTATGGCCAGTTAGGGCCGTGGCCGACAGCGTGAAGGATACATCGTTGATACAGGCAACCTGGAGTGACCTGACCACGGGCGCAACGGGCAGGGGCCGCACCGTAAATACAATGGTACTAGCCGGACTCACGCAGCTACCCAGCCGCTGCACCACCGTATATGAATAGGTAGCGGCTGCGCTGGTAGGCGGTACCGGGGCCACCTCGGGCGAGGTGAGTCCGCCCCCGCTGCTGGCTGTCCAGAACAGGGCATCGCCCCCGGCGGTGAGCGCCACGGGCGGGGTATTGAGGCAAACCGTCTGGCTGGCGTTAACACTGGGTGGGCCGGGCGAGTCGGCTACAACAACGGACACGGCCTGTCGGAGGCTTTCGCAGGTAGTACTTTCCTGAGTTTGGCTTACGTAATAACTGGTCCGGATGGCGGTACTGGTGCCAATGACCGGCGCATCGGCCGACGCCGTACCGCCCGTTTCGTTCTGCCCATACCAGTTTAGCTTATGACCCGGCAGGGCCGTGGCCGAAACCGGAGCCGACTCTTTGAGCCGACAAAGCAGCAGGGAGGTAGCGGTGGGTTTAACGGGCGCCGGGATAATGGTTTGCGAAATAGATGTACGGGGGCTAACGCAACCATCAATCGTTTGGGTCACGGCTACGGTAAACGTACCGGGCGGTGTCGTAGCAGTAGTGGGTGGCTGATTAACACCCGCCGACTGACCGGAAAAGAGCCAGGTCAGGTTTTTTCCACTGGCCGTAAATGGACCTACCGGCTGCGTTTGTCCCGTTACGCGTTCACAGACAGGGGCCGGGCTAGGGGCAGTGGGAGCCGCCGGTATTGGAAAAACCGTTACAACGAGTTCGGCACGGGGCCCTTCGCAACTACCCACCGTCTGCGTCACAAAATAACTCTTACTACCCGTTGCCGATGTAACGGGTGTTGGTTCGGGCTGGCTGGTAGCGGTGGCCGCATCGGTATACCATTTCAGCGGCCCGCTGGCGGTTACACTGGCTGATAACGAACGGGGCGGCACCCCCTCACACAACCCCAGTGCCGTAACCACCGGCTTACCGGGGGCTGACAATACCTGAACCGTCAGGCTGTTGCGTTCGCCTTCGCAGGTTCCGTCGGTCTGGCTTACTTCATAGGTTAGCGTCTGGGCCTGGGCGGTTGGTGGTTTGGGCGCTTCGCTGAGCCGGGCTCCGTCCTTGTACCAGATCAGAGTCTGGGCAGTTAAGGTGGCCGTCAGCGGCACAGCCGGTTGGTCAACGCAATAGGTTTTAGCGTCGGTAACGGGTTTGGTGGGCGCGGGCCGGAAGGTCTGGTTTATGGTGGCTTTGGGGCCTTCGCACCCGTCTGCCGTCTGGCTTACCTGATACGTTTGCGGGGCGGTGTTGCCAAGGGTGGGCGTGGGCGCATCGGTACCAATAAGAGTGCCGTCGGCGCGGTACCATTTCAGACCGTTTCCACTGGCGGTCAGTTTTTGCGAAGGCCCAAACTGACAAATGGCAGCAGGCACGGTAGCGACCGGCGCGGCAGGCATCGGTTTTACGCGGACGGTTATGGTTGACGGGTCGGAGCGGCAGCCGTTGGTATCCTGCGAGAGCTTGAAGGTCTGCGTACCGGGCGTACCCGTTGCGGGTGTGGGGGCCTGACCGGTACCGCCATCCCAAACCGGATTCTGGGCGTTGGTGGTCAGTTGCTGCGCCGGTTCGTTCTGGCAAAACTCCCGGGTGGCATCGCCGGGGGGGCTGGATTTGGGCTTTACGATGACTTCAACTCTTACCCGGTCACTTTCGCAACCGCTCGTATTCTGCGAAACGAAATAGGTGTACAAGCCCGGAATATGGGTAAACTGCGACGGTGCGCCCGCAATTGATTTACCGGCGTTATCAAACCAGTGGATTTCACCCGAACCCGACGCCTGCAGTTTAACCTCGGCACTACCCTGACACACGGGTTCAGGTTTGGTAACACTCGGCGAAACGGCCCGGCTCACAATAAAACTCCCCCCCACCGAGCCGGTTACATCGGGATTGCCATTTTTGAAGACTACCCTGACCTTATAGGTACCGCTACCCAGATCGGCTGGCACATCAGCAGTAAAGGTGGTCCCGCCACTGGAGTAGTTATCACCAAAACCACCTCCTGTTGGCAGGTCGCGCAGAAAGTTATTGCTGCCATCCAGCAGCTGTACCACAAAAGCAGAGCCCCGGTCTTTTCCCCGGAATGATCCCGGTCCGTTGGTGGTCATGGGGACTTTTATGGTAGCTCCTCCGCACAGCACTTTCGGGTCGGGATCACCAGTGGTAATTACCATTGGCTTCACGTTGATATTGACCGATCCTGATACGTATCCGTCGCAGTACTGGTTTTTGAAGTCAGTTACATTTACCGTCTTCTCATATATACCGTATGGTCCGCTGGCGACGGGATTGGGATAAAAGAATTTCTGACCGCTGACGGAGGTACCCTGCCCCTGCGCAGGATCGGGAAATGAGCTGAAATCGACCCGCTTCGGGATCAAAATACTTCATGGACCAGGGGCTATCGGAGGTAGCATTGGCGGCAATAGACGCCGTACCGCCCCTGAATACATTACCGTCGAAGGTAACGCCACCCTGCGTATTTGAGAGGGCAAGCGTTGGCCGGGCGCGAATGGTGAAGTCACTGCTGGTACCAGACCCACCACCCGTGCCGTTTATTCGAATCCGGTATTTGCCCGATACCCCGCCCGGCAACTGCACGGTTAGCGGAGATGATGAACCCGAAGTGGTAATGCCACTCATGGCGTTTCCGTTAGCGTCGAGCAGTTGAACAATCAAGCTACCAACAGAACCATTGGTCGAATACGGTACTGATAGCGTGCCGCCCTGGCAAACATCGGCGGCTACGTTGCCAATCGTAATAGTGGCGTTTGCCTTGATCGTGAAGGGGCTGCTGGCGCTGCCAACTACATTCTGCCTCAGGCCCGCCGTAACAATCCGGACCCGGTACGTACCGGGTGAAATATCATTGGGTAAAGTAGCCCTGATGAATCGATTATTGCCTTTACTGTAGCCGAAGTTTTCGCTACTGGTATAGTTGCCACCCATGTCGTTCGGGTTGGCCAGAAATTTCCCTGTGGAGCTGCCGTTTTCATTCAGTAGCTCGACCCTAAGATTAGTTTTCAGACCCTGGCTTTGGTCAATCATCCCAATGGGAAAGGTACCCGTTCCGGTCTGATAGGTTGTCGTTATTTCTGCCCCCGGAAGGGGGGAAGCATCCTGCACCGCATAGGCACTGATGGTAAGCTGTTTAGCGACAATATTAACAGATCCGCTTATGTTGTTCGCCGAGCCGCTGAACTTGAGTATTTTACTTTTATCGACTACGTAGTTGCCGGTGGGACGGATGAAGAAGAGCTGACTCTTATCCTGTATGACTTTAGTTGAGTTATTCTCGCCTGGCGATAACACCTCAAAATACTTGGTGCCGTTACCGCCAAACTGTGCATAGATACCCGCATCCCCGTATTCACTGCCTGAATAAAAGACGACACCGTCAAATTCGTATCCGTCAGGACTTTTGTTTGACAAGGTCAGCGTCGTTATTGACTGCGACTGCGCCCGCACGGCGGATGTGCCTGCCAGCACGAGCACACCGGCGAGCAGGAGTGAATTGATTCGTTTCATGGTTGGTGTGGATTGGATAGTTCATTGGGTAATCAGGTCATTTACTTCGCCGGCTTCGGCTTTATCTTCCCGGCTTTGCTGAGCGATCGAACGCCGTTCAGTACCGCCAGCAGGCTGATGCCTCCACCAGCGTAAACACCGTAGATACCCGGACTGCCGTAGGTTGTGATGGACATGGCTGAGAGCGGACTGCCCGTGGGTTTCCGGGCCAAGTCGTGCCAGGCGTTGTACTCGGCATTGAGCTTGTCAACCCTGGCCACATACGCATCATAGTCCTTTTTGATACCTGAATAGCCCACGTAACTACCAGCCAGACCAACCAGGCCGGCGACGACCTGAATGGCCCCGAGGGTGCGTAGTCGTGTTTTCTGTTTCCTGGCATCGGCACTCAGCGTCGTGGTCAGGTCGGGCTTCACGGGCGGCTTTTTTTCGTACACCGGTACGGCGGGTTTTGCTGGCGTCGGTTCAGCCCTACTGACCTTTAGCGGTAGTGACAAGGCCGCTAACGCCCGGCCCGTATCAGGTCTAGGTAGCGAAGCAGGCGTCCGGACGGGCGATTTGACGGGGTTATCAACTAGTTTGACAGGCGTGACGGGCGTTTTTTCGTACACCGGCATGGGCGTCAGTTTACGAACGGGATTCTCCGCTGCGGCTATGGTTCGTTTGGTCGTGTCAGGGCGGAGCTGGGCGGCAATGGGTGGGGCGGCAAGTAATGGACGGGGTTTAGGATCGGGAGATAGCGCAACCGGTTTGTCCGCAACGGGCTTCGGTTGTGGTTCGGGCTGTTTTCGGGTCACGGCGGCAATCCGGGTAGTATCGGTCGGTGCAGTTACCGGTATAGAATTTACCGGTTTGGGCATTGCCGCTACTTCCTGAGGTGGACTCTGCGGAGCTGTTTTAACCGGATCACTGGCCGGGCGCGACGCCGAGACGATTGGCACCAACCGTACATATCCCTGATATTCAGACCCTTTCCGAAAAAGAAACTGATTGCTGTTATCCCGAAATTCAATGGAGTTCTGGCCATCATAAAAATACGCTTCATTACGACGCTCGTAGAACCCCAGGGGAACATCCACGCTACCCGACTGAACTACCTCGAGCCAGTACTTATTAAATTTCAGCGTAACCGTCGTACCATTATCCGGCTGGCGAAACGGCACTTCCGGACTGTTTATACTTAGATTATTGGGAATGCTTGGGCGGCCATTCTCCGCAGCCGGTGTTTTGGCTTGAGCAAGCAGCTTATTATCCTCGCCGGGCAAGATAAAGCCCAGCCGTACCACGCGCACCTGCCAGTCGTTGCCCGCGCGTTCGGCCTGCATCTCCATGACGCGTTCTATGGTCTGGTAAGGTTGCTGAATGGTTCTGTGCCGGCCCTTGAACATCGATATGAAAAATACCTTTACGAACACCCCTCTCCCCGTTTGCACCGGCGGCCTGATTTGAAGGGGCTTAAAATCAATGGTGTTGGTTGTCGTGACTTTGGCGTACCCCAGATCAAATATTTTCAGGTACTCGTCTATGGTTGGCTGGGCGGCATTACCCGCTTTTGTGAAGGCAGGATTCACATCGTCATCAACCAGCACCAGATCATCTCTGAAAATTTGAGAGTCGCCGGGCAGGTACGATTTACTGATCAGCGCTTTTTTGTCAAATTCGGTGTTGTCCCGACTGCTCAGCTCGTTCAGCAGCTGATTGAATAACTCCAGTCGCTTGCGGGCCGCTATACTAATCAGCCTGACATCACGTTCGTTCAGCTCTGCAGCCTGAACGGGCGGGGCCGGCTGAGCCACGGCTACCGGTGCGTCAGTAATCAGCAGGGCACTGATCATCAGGACAGAGAGTAGGGATGTGTTCATGGCGGGTCAGTTGCAGTTGGTGTAGTAAAACCGCGCTCTGGCTCCGTCGGTCCGGGAGTATCCCAGCGAATATCCATCGGCGTTATACTGGTGCGTGTATCGCAGTATCCGTTCCGGAATCAGGAGTTCAGTGGCCCCCTTAGCGTATTGTTTGATACCGATCGTCTGATAATTACTGATCTGCACGGGCCCACCAATTTCGTCCAGCCCAATGCGGTCACGGCTGCTGGTGATGGGGGCGTTCAGATTTACCGGACCGCCGATATTATCAAGACCCGGCCCCGGCTGAATCTCCGCGCCGGCCTGATCGGTAGGCAAGCGCGGAAATCCCTGAAAAAACAGACCCGTATTGGTGTAAAACGATTTGGCGTCATAGGCGTAAGTCGTGACCTGCCGACCGGCTGGCGATGTAAATTCAGTTTGGCTTAGTTTATCGCCGGTGTAGGTATAGGTCATGGCGTTTCCGGCAGCGTCGGTGCGCTGACTTATTCTTCCGCTGGCCACCGTGATGGTTTCGCCGGGAACGCCCGTCACCGCCGTAAGCTTTCCACCCGTAAACGCGTAGGTAATGGTACGCCCATTCTCGCTGGCCACATAGGTTTTCAGGGCATCGCCCTCATACGTATAGACGTAGCTGACTGCACCACCCGCAATCCGGATTATTCGTCGGGGAGTTCCTTCATACTGATAGGTTAGTTTGGTACCGTTTACGTCCTGGCTGATCACGTAGCCGCTGGTGGTGTCCAGCGTATAGGCGCGGGTGGTTGAGCCGTCGGTACTGCCGGTACGATTACCCTTTACATCGTACTGGTAGCGATAGGTGGCCCGGCTGGTGGTATCGATATAATCGACCTGCGACACCCGGCAGCCAAACGGAACGATTGATGTGGGCAGGGTAGGTTCCTGGTGGCAGGCAGACAGTACCGCCAGGGCCAGCAGGCCACCCATAGTCAGAAAAGAGATAACGGTTCGCATAACTATCGATTGGGTGTGGTCAAAAACTCGATCTGAACGCGCCGGTTCAGGGCTTTATTTTCTTCGGTATCGCTGGGAGCGATCAGGCGCCGACTCCCCATACCAGCCAGCTCCATCTGCGCATCGGCCACGCCCTGCGCAAACAAAAAACTCGACACTACTTTGGCCCGGTTTTCTGAGAGGGCCTGGTTCAGCCGTTCTTCGCCTTCGCGGTCGGCATGGCCCACCAGCCGGATTCTGATGGCGGGGTTCTGTTTGAGGTAAGCGGCCGTCTGGCGCAAAACGGTTTTGGCATCGGGCACCAGCGCGTAGCTCCCCTGCTCGAAATACAGTAACGGCAACGATTCCGGTCGGGCTACTACCGCTACTAGTATGGCTGTCGCCGAGTCAGCAGCCAGCCGTTCGGTATTAATATGGACTACGTTCAGGCCGCTAATCAGGGTTATTTTTTGCTGAGCGCGCACGGTCTGGTTCTCCTCCCGCACGGTAAACCGGTATGCTTTGGCAAACACGCTGTTATTAATCAAAACGGCTGGCTGGCCCGGCATGGCGGTCAGCGGCATCACGGCCCCGGTGGCTTCGTCGCGCAGCTCGGCGCCCCCCGCCGGTTTGCCGAGCCTCACCGACAAAATAGTCAGCTCGCGAGTGAGCCGAACGGTGTACTGACGTTGCTGCCCGTTTGGCTCATCGATGGTCAGGTTTCCCAGATACAGCTGGTAGCCGGGGGCCGAGACTTCAAACGCTACAATATCTTTCGTCGGAAAGTCGATCTGAACCTGCCCGGTAGCATTGGTGGTCAGGCAGCGCTTTTGGCCCGTACTGGTAAAGATAAAACAGACCGATGCCGGTATAATCCGGCCCGAGAGGGCGTCATTAATTGTAAACAGATTGTGCTGGGAGCGGGCGAGCTGCTTTGCCGGGTTCCGCTGCGGCCGGGCTCTGCTCGTAGTGCGTTTGTTCGGTTTGCTGGTAGGGCCGGTCCCGGTCCTGCTTGTCAACGGCTACCAGTGGAATAACCACCGTAACCGGCTCGCGGGGGGTGGGCAGGTGGGCCGTGTTGAGCTGGAGTAGCTGGGTACGGTAGCCGGGGCATTCAATAACCAGATTCAACGTAGCGCAGGTAATATCAACCGTAAACTGGCCTGTTTGGGTACTGCTGCCGAGTGCCAGCCGCCCCACCGCCGTTTGGGCGTATAGCCGGGCCGCTACGGGTTGCCGGCTGGCGTAGTCCTGCACCAGCCCGGTTAACCGCAGGCAGGGCTGAGCCGCCCGTACCAGTCCGGTCAGCCACAACAGGCTGGTGGTTAGCCAAACAAACTGACGGATTGGTGGTGGCATGAGTCATTTAGTTTTGTTGGGGAGTCAGGCGTACATCGCCCAGCAGAACACGCCATTTGTCTATTTCCTGCCCGTCGACAATTGTTTGCCGGGATTCCAGTTTAACGCGTACGTTCTTATCCGTCAGGTCCTCGTACCTCACCTGCCCGTTGGCACCAAGGCCCGTGAAGGTTTGCTGACCGGCAATGGTGCCGTAATAATTACCATCGGCCTCCTGAGTAAGGTCTTTCACAAACCGGGACTGAATCCACTCGACGCGGGTATAGATGTAGGGCAGCAGTTTCAGGCGGTTCAGGTATTGCCCAATAGGCGTCTGGCGCGAGCCAACCCGGTTAATCGACGTTACCTCTATCATGGCATCGGGCAGAAACAGCTTTTTGGCCAGACCAATTGCCTTGTCTTTTTCGTCGTTGCTCCGCTCTTTGTCGGTAATGATTCCGATGTAGGTAACAAATTCTTCAACCCGCTGCAACGAATGCTGGCGGTAATTCTCTTTCTCATCTTCAGTCAGGGCAATGACCCGGCCCGACGCTGTTTTCACTGGTTGTACCGGCGCACCCGGGGTCGACTCGGCCGGGGGTTTCTGTGCAGCCGGTGCTGGTTCGGCAGTGGCTACAGGCGGGGTGCTTTTTTCGGTAGCCTGGCTAAAGGGCACAGCAGGGGCGGGTGGCTGAGCAGAATTTCCCTGGGGGTTTAAACTTTCCCGTACTTCAGTGAGCAGCGGAGCCGCTTCGCCTGCCGTTACGGTGAGCAGGTGCCGGCCGTCTTTATACACGATACCGATCAGTTCGCCCTTACCAATAGAGGCCACGGTACCCTCCGGTGTTTTGTAGTTGACAACTTCGGCACTCTCGTAGGAAATCCGGGCCGGAATAACGGTAAGCGGTACGGCCTTGATGAGGTAATCGGTACCGTCGGCGCGGGGCGGGGCATTCAGAAACGTTTGTAATTGCTGCCGGGCCTGGTCAACATTGGTCGAAAGCTCGGATACAAGCAGGTAGTTACCGGCTTTAGTAAACGCCATCAGAATTCGGGACCGGCCAAACTGGTGTTCTTTCGGATTACCGTCACGCTCCACCGTCAGAACAACTTTGGTGTCGTCAATGAAGGTGATTCGCGTGTTGGGCAGGGGGTCGCCGTTCTCGAAATAAATGACGTCCTGTGCCGATGCATTCGGTACGAGGGCTTTGGTCAGCAACAGGCAGGCAACGGCTAAAAGCCGGGCCAGTGGGGTAACGTATGGTTTCATGGTGTGGAGAATTTTTCGGGCAGGCTTCGGCACCGTTTCGTCAGCGCATGGCCTGTACTAACTGTTTGGTGGCATTGGTCATAAAGGTTTCGAGTTCATCCTGTTCAACGGCTTCGTACATACCAATTTTAAGGCGGGGAGCCACCGGCGTGAGCCGCCCCCCCCGATATTCGTACGCGCAGCCGCTGGTACAGGGCGTATAATGAAGTTTATAGGTACCTACCACCTCGTTACTTTTCACGTAAACGAGTTTAAACTCGACCGAGGCTCCCAACCGCCGAAAATCAGCAGGCAGCTGAATGGCTTTCTGTTTGTTGCGTTTCGTGGTTTCGTAGCAGACATTGGTTTTATAGCCTACCTGCCGGTCAATGTTAATCCACTCCAGGATCAGATCCGTATTGGTCAGGCCGTTCACTTTTGAGTAATCGACGCTCATGGCTTTATCGAGCACTTCGTTGAAGAGCCCCCGGTCACGCACGCTGAAGCCCTGCCGAAACAGCTCTTTTTCAATGGCATTGTACAGCAGGTTATCATTGTAGAGTGCGTCATCGCTGGCGGGCTGGCGGGCGTCACGCTGGCGTTTTTTGGCCTGACCGTCGGTGCTTTGATCGTTGGTGACTCCCTTGCGCGTTTCGGGTACCCGCAGCACGATTTTGGGCGACTGGTTTACGAGCATGACCTGCGTCAGCGATTCGGACGAGTGCATTTCGGTAGGCCGCTGAGTGTACCGGACCGTGACCCGCCGGGTACAGCCTACAAGGAGGGCCATCAGAATGAAAGAAAACAGGACTGGTCGCATGCTGGTGTGGTAAGAATGGGATGAATCAGGGTTTTTTGGGTAACGAACCCGCCGACTTAGTGGCTGACTTCGGTGCAGACCCCGATTTGACACCGGGCGTACTAACCATAATTTCTTTCCTGGGCGGAGCCGTTTTTTTCGGTCTGGCCACCCGGCGGCTGGGCGTATACGTCCGGACGGGGGTGGCTATTTCGGGTTCTGGCTCGACAATAATTGCAGACTTCATTTCAACGGCGGGAGGTTCGGGCACGGGTGCGGGCTTTCCGGCCTCAATCAGTTGCTGGCGTAATCCGGCCAGTACCGGCGCTGCCTGGCCCGGCGTGGTCAGCAACAGGTACCGCCCGTCTTTGTAGAGAATGGCCGACAGGTCAGTCTTCTTAACCGAAGCCGCCGTATTGTCGGACGTGGCGTAGGCGATGACATCGGTGTTTTCCAGCGAAATACGAGTTGGTATTACCGCTGGCGGAGTGCTACGAATCAGGTAGTCGTTACCGTCTTTGCGGAGGGGAGCAGTCAAAAACTCGTTTAGTTGCCGCTTGGCTTCTACCGGGTCAGCCGACAGTTCAGACATGACCAGGTAATTACCCGCTTTGGTAAAGGCCATCAAAACCTTTGTGCGGGCGTGGGGATAGATTTTCGTCTTGCCGTTCACACTGGCGGTGACCACAACCTTGTCGGCGGTGATGTCGGTAATACGGGCGTTTGGCAGGACTTCGTCGTTCTTCGCAAAGAAGACAACGTCCTGGGCTATGGCAACGGGTTTGCCGGGCAACTGAGCTACTTTCTGACTGCAACTGGCCAGCATTAAAACGAAGAGGAGGTGGAGGAGTACACGCATAATGGTTCTATGTTGAGGTATGACGAATTAATTTTCATGGCTTTATCGGTTTAGTCTGCTCAATTGACTTGGTGCTCTGACTTCCCCGAAATACCCCGGCTTCAACACCGGGCATACCCACCGTTACCTGTTTTTTGGGAGTAGTTACCTGCCTTTGCCCTGGCGGGCGGGCCGCAACGGTGGGGCGGGTGGGGGCTGCGTCGGGCGGGCGGGAGACCGGAGGGCTGGCCCGCCTTTCACTACTCAGGGCCGTTTCTACCCGTTTGGCCGCATCGACCCGGCGCACCAACCGTTGAAAATCGGTCAGTGACACGTTGTCGTCATGCTCTATCTTCGTCAGGTCTTCCTGTAGTCGCTGACGAATCTGGGGGTCAGACAAAGCCTGAATGTTGCCCCGAATGTCATCAATGCGGGCCTGATTGACCAGCGCCTGTTGCTGAATAAGATCCTCAACCCGGTCAATGGCCTTATCGATTAGCTTCTGATCGGACGGGATAGCTAGGGGTTTGGCTTTTTGATACGCCCGCAGTGCCTTTTGGTAGTCCTCAGCCCGTTCGTACTGCAATCCCTGCTGCACGAAGTCCGGGGCCGAGTTCTCCTGCGCCACGGCCTGACGCAGGGTCAGCCAGTAGCAGATAACAAGAAAGGCACATTGGTACGGCAGCATGAGTACAGGGGTAAAAGGTGAGCCTCGAAGCCGGTAATAACTTACTTGGCGTATTTATCAACCAGCTGTTTGAACGATTTATTCTTCCGGAAATCCTTCCGGGAAACGTCGACCAGTTTATCTTTTTTGACATCGGCGCTGGTCATACCATTGGCCGAAAACGCTTTCTCGAACCAGGCCAGGGCTTCGGCTTCGTTGTCTTTTTGCAGGTACGCGCAGGCCATGGCGTATGCCGCCCGGGGGGCTACCACCGGATTTTTCAGGCACTTGCTCAGGTGCGGCATACTGGCATCGGGCTGGCCGGCATACACGTGCGCCAGGCCGGTGTTGAGCCAGCATTCGCTCTGGCAAACATCCGTATTGGTTTGCACCAGGGGCGTTTCCAGATCGCCAAGCGCTTCTATATACTGCCCCGCCAGCAGGTAATTGGTACCCCGCCGAAACACGGTTTGCGGGTACAGGCGCCGGGTCGAGTCCACGACCATCAGTTCACTATAGGCGTCAATAGCGGCCTTGTAATCGCCTTTCTTCTCCAGTGCCCCCGCTTTGGCAAAATACAGTTCGGGCTGGCCGGGTTGGCGGCCAATGGCCCGCTGGTAGTCGTCGATAGCCCGGTCGTATTTGGCAAGTCCTTCGTAGGCGGCTGCCCGTTCGGCATAGGCGGACGCAAAGGTCTCGTCGTATTTCAAGGCCGTTGTATAGTCGTCAACGGCCTTTTCGTATTGATCGGTGGCCAGTTCGCTGGTGGCAAGCCGATAAAACACGTCACGGAAAAAGACCGGTGTGTAGTTCTTCTCGATCTTTTTCTGCGCAGCTTTCACCGACAGCAGGGGTGGAATAGCTTCGGTATATTTTTTCAGATTCACCAGGGCCGTAGCCTGACCGAGCAGAGCCGCGTAGTTGGCCGGGTTCAGCGCGGCCGACTGTTTATAATCGGTGGCAGCGAGGTCGTACTTTGCCTGTGCCATGTACGCATCGGCCCGGCGGCTAAAGGTTAGTTCTTCAGTGGGAGCCAGCGCAATGGACGCCGTCATGTCAGCAACGGCCTTATCATAGGCACCCTGGTTCAGATACGCCAGCCCCCGCTCGTACAGGGCCTTGGGCAACGTGGCCCGAACGGCCAGGGCGTTGGTCAGGTAGTCAATGGCTGGCTCATAACTTTTGGCTTCGTTGGCCTGCTGCCCCTGTGTGTACAAACTCGTGGCAATAGAGTCGATCCGGGCCACGAGCGGGTCGGACAGCTTATTCTCCATAGCCTTTGCGAAATCAACCCCCGCCGGACCGTATTCTTTCTGAGCCGCGTAAATCAGTCCCCGAAAAAAGAAGGCGTCCGGCTGCGTCGGAGCGGTTTCAATGGCCTGCCCAAAATCGGTCAAAGCCAGATTATATTTCTGGGTTCGGAAACGTAGCAGCCCCCGGTCAAAATGGTGGCGACTTTCGGTGGGGTTAAGCGTAATAGCCTGGGTAAAATCATCGTCGGCACTGGGCAGGTTACCCGTTTTTACCCGCAACTGCGCCCGCTGCGAGAAAATATCGTCGTTTTTCGGGTCAATGATCAGGTAGGATGAGTAGTCGGCCACGGCTTTGGGCAGGTTATTAAGTTTCCGGTACAGTTCGGCGCGGGCCAGAATAGCATCCAGATTGGCATAATCCAGCTCGAGCGACTTGGTCAGGTCTCGCAGGGCGCGGTCGTCTTTATTGAGCTTCAGGTAGCACTTGGCTCGCCCCAGGTACCAGTCCGAGTTGGTATTGTCGCGTTTGATGATCTTGTCGTATTCATCCACTAGTTTATCGTACTGTCCCGATGCGTACTGCTCGTCATACTCGGTTTTGATGGCTGACTTTTGAGTCAGTTCCTTAATCACCGCAATCAGGGCTGTTGAGTCAGGAAACTTGTCGAGAATCTTGTGGTAGTAGCCAAGGGCATCGGCATACTGACGTTTTTTACGGGCCAGATCAGCCTTTTCGCGGTAGTCACGCAGGCGTTCGCGGTCGGCAATTTTGTCGGCATTCACCAGCCGGTTTACCCGGTCAATTCTGGATTTTGGCAAAATATCATCCTCCGACGCTTTCAGTTTATCAGCCTGCGCGTAGGCCAGCAGCGCGCCGGGAAAATCTTTGGCCGCCACGGCTTTGTCGCCTTTGGCGATGTAATCGCGATAGACTTTCAGGGCCATTTGCTCCTGCTCACGATCCTTTGCCAACTGCGCCTGGAGCAGGGCCGCCTGTTCCTGCTGGGCCAGCAGAGCGGCACTGTCAACGGGGGCTTCGGGTTCCACCAGCGTCACGTTGTTAATGGGTGAATCAACGGTTTCGCCCGGCTCAGGAAAGCCTATCTGCATAATGGTAACGGTCCATTTTTTGCCCACCCGTTCGGCCCGCACTTCGGCCACGCGTGGTACGGCCCGGAAGGGTGTCGAGACCCGGTTGTTCTTACCCGTAAAAAGCTGGGTGTAAAACACCTTCACATACGGATAGACCCGCTCCTTAACGGCCGATACGTTCACGTTGGAAAACTCGATGCTGCGGTCCACCGACTTGGTGTAGAACAGATCGAGGTTGGCCATGTACTTGTCAACTTTCAGATCAACGGGCTTGTCAATGGGGCGGTCGGGCTCGAGGTCATCCTCAATAATGACATCGGTATTATAAAACAGCCGGTTTCGAATCGTGTCAGCGTAGCTGCGGGCCACAATGGCTTTGCGCTGCGATTCTTCAAGATCTTCAAAGGTCAGTACGTTGAGCAGATCGTTCAGTCCCCGCTCCACCTTGCGCTTGGCCAGCAGTTTGATCTCATCGCTATCGCGCGAAGAAACCGGCTGGGCCAGGCTGGGCCAGGCCAGCAACAGTCCAGGCAGGAGGTACAGGAGAGTAAATAGGTTTCGGTTCATGTGTTCCTTCGCTTAATAGAGTAGGTTAATGCAACAGCTATTCATGATCGCGACGGCGTACCGTCGTCTATTTCGTTACCAGGCCAATATTTCCCAGCAGCACGGCCCATTTGAGCGCAGGACCTTCGTTGCCTGATTTTCGATACGACTCCAGCTTCACCTTCACGCTTTTTTCCGTTACGTCGGTATACAGCACATCTTTACCATTTTCAGCGTATCCCGTGAAGGTTTGCTGGCCGGTAATCATGCCGTAGTAGTCGCCATCGGCGGCCTGAGTCAACTCACTTACGTACTGCATCTCGGTCCATTCAATGGTTGTGGATGCGTAGGGCAGCATTTTCAGGTTCTTGAGGTACGCGTCAATCTTATATTTGCGAACACCAGGCCGTTTGTTTGAGGCTACGTCGATGGTAGCGTTGGGCATGAACAGCGCCACCGCTTCTTTAATGGCCTTGTCTTTCTTGTCGTCGTCAATGTCTTTGTCGGTAATGACGTTGAGATAGGCAACAAACTCATCCACGCGCTGCAAGGCACTGGCCCGGTATTCCTGATACTGTGCGTCGCTCAGCGTGGGTTTATCGGCGGGGGGCGGTTCGGCGGGGCGGGCTACTTCAACCGGCTTGTCCTCCACAACCACGGTCTGAGGCTCCGGTTTGGCCGCCGGTGTAGTTTTAGGTTTCACCGAGGTGGTTTTTTCAGTGACTTTGGTAGCCACCGGCTTTTTCTGTGCCGGAGCGGAAGCAGGGGGCGCCCCCGCTTTCCTGACCGAGAGCGGGGGTGGAGCCGTCAGCAGTTTAAAGACCTCGGAGCGGGTGCTGATCAGGGCAGAAACGGCCTGATTGGGTGGGGCCACTAACCGGTGGCGTCCGTCGCGGTAAATAATGGCGGCCAGTTCGCGCTTGCTGATGGATGCCGCCACACCCGTTGTGCTCTTGTAGTTGACCAGCGCGTCGCTCTCGTAACTGATACTACCCGCAATGACCGAGGGCGGGGCAATTTTTACCAGTATGTCGTAGGCCGATGACGATTTGCCTTTGTTAAACTCGTCAATTTCCTGCTGTGCCCTGGCCGGGTCGGCGTCGAGCAGGCTAACGACCAGAAAACGGCCATCGTCGGCAAAAGCCAGCAGGATATTTTCCCGACGCAGCGAAAAGTTGGCTGGTTTGCCGTTGCGGTTGACCGTAATGGTCAGCTTTTCACCTTCGGCGGCTGTCAGCTTCCCCGGCGAACGGTTACCATTGGCCAGATAGACCGTTTCCTGGGCCAGCAGCAGCGTTGGCAGCAGACCAAACAGCAAGGCAAATTTGACAGATGAGCGGATTCGTTTCATAACGGTTATGAATAGATAGTCTACCAGGTTTGGCCGAGTTTTTCCAGTTCGGCCTGCGCACTGGCGTCGCCCTGCCGGGCAGACAGTTTATACCACTGCACAGCTTTGGTCTGGCTTAGCTCCCCCCCTTTCCCAACGGCATACATGGTCCCTACGTAGTACTGAGCCCGGGGATAGTCCTGATTGGCGGCCCGCAGGTACCACTTCATGGCTTCTTTATTGTCAACAGCCACGCCAAACCCTTCTTCGTACATAATGCCGAGATTGGCCCGACTCTCGGCGTTGCCCTGCTCCGCCGAAGCCAGAAACCACTTCATAGCCGTGGGGTAGTCCTTCTGCACGCCCGTTCCGAGGTAGTACATGTACCCCAGATTTTTCTGCCCTTCGGCATTGCCCTGCCGGGCCGATGCTTCAAACCAGGTTACGGCCTGCGGCAGATTTTTCTCGACACCCTGCCCGGACTGATACATGTAGCCCAGCAGATTCTGCCCGTACGAATTGCCCAGCTCCGCCGACTTCGTGTACCAGATGGCAGCCTGCTTATAATCTTTGGGCGTGCCATTCAGCCCGTTATAATAATCGTTACCCACCTCAAAGCATGAATCGGCGGTGGCCATGGTAGCCATAGTCTGTTCAGTAGCAATGGGCGCGGTAGAGGTTTGATGATCCGGTTTGGCCGTTGACGCGTCGGACGATGAACTGAACCACCAGACGCCCCCGCCAATCAGCACCACCGCAGCCGCCCCATACGCCCAGACCGGAACCCCCGATTGGCGGGCCGCCCGGTTTCGGGCCGCCACAAGGGGGTCAGCCACGGGCTGGAGGGTGCCGTCGGGCGTAATGGGTGTCTGAGCCACGAGCAGTTCCGGCTCGGCCACTGGCTCCGCTACCGGTTCAGCCGGAGCAGCCACCCGCCCCGGTTCTGACCGGGGCTTGGTCAGCGTCGCTTTTCGGGATTTGGCCGCCGGAGCCGCCACCGGAGGAGTGGGCCGGGGCGGAGCGGCACTAATCAGCGTAGCGTCGTCCAGGTCGGGCAGGTCGGTGGAAACAGAGGGACTGGCGAAGTTAGGCGGTGTGTCGGCAGGGCGGGGTTGAATCAGCGCGTCGCGTAGGTCGTCGCGCATCTGGTTGCAGTGCTGGTATCGGTCGGCCCGGTCTTTGGCGGTAGCAATGGCAATGATTTCATCGATATGCTGCAAAAACGCCCGTTCGTGCGGCTGCACGTCGGGCATAGTTTGCAGCAGCGAGGGCAGCGGCTCAAAGCGAATCTGGCGTTGCACCTCAACCACAACCTCGTGCGTAGTTACGCGCGGGTAGGGCGAGCGGGCGGCCAGCATTTCCCAGAGCGTTACCCCCAGCGAATAGACATCGCTACGCCAGTCTACATCGGTAGGGCTGACAATCTGTTCGGGACTCATGTACGGCACTGACCCCATCTGCATCTTGGGGTCGGTAAGGGTACTCTGAAAACTGGCGATGCGCGAGATGCCAAAATCCAGAATTTTGGGGCGCCTGTCGGGCTGCACGATAATGTTGCTGGGTTTAATATCGCGGTGGACAATTCCCTTTTCAGCGCGGTCATTAATGGTGAGCACCACGTTGTGGGCGTAGGCAAAGGCATCGAGCAGCTGAGTCATGAAACTGGTCAGTACCTCCGGCTGCCGGAACGCGTGTGGGTCCTGTTTGAGCACATCAGAAAGCGTCTGCCCGTCAATGAACTCCATAATGAAGGCATCCTGCTCGTGATCAAACCCCAGGATTTTAACAATACGCGGATCGTCGAGCATTTCCAGAATCTCGGCTTCGCGAATAAACCGCCGTCGGATCATCTCGTCGTCGCGCAGGTTTTCGAGCAGCTGCTTGATGGCTACTTTCCGGCGGCTTCCCCAGGTTTGTTCGCCCTCGAAGACCACGCCCATCCCCCCCGCTTTGATGCGCCGGGTTACGTTATAGTTCAGGATTTTATCACCAGCTCGCATGATGGCTTCTTGTTTCTGTGGATAGTATTGATTCAGTGAGCAACCACCGCAAAAGGCATATCGGACGAAAATCGGCCGAAGACCACCGGTGTCTGCTGATTATAGGTAGCCTGTTGTATGGTGTTCCGCATATAGGCGTATAGTTCGCGCATGGTCACGGTCTGATCGTGGTCAGCGTCGGCTTTGCCACTGGCTCCCTGCACCAGGTAATACGTGAAGGCCCCGTGTTTCAGCTGCGCCAGTTCCTGCGAAAACTGGTTAGCCCGCGACGACAGCATCACAATGACATTGTTGTTGAGCGTATGTGCGCGGGCAACGGGCGTTTTGGGCAACGAGGACCGGTACATACTGCCTGACTTACAGGCATCGGCCAGCAAAAGTTTTGTCTGAGCCGATGACTGCCGAAAGGCCAGTTTCACATCGTTATGGAGCACGACTACTCCCGGCGCGGCATCATAGGGAAGCAACATCCCCCGATCGCCATGACCCGAAAAGAAGAATATGATCCGGTCCGTTCTGCCCGCCCGTCGAAACAACATCATCGCCTTAATGATATTAGCCCGCGTAGCCTGTTTCTCGGTCAGCAGTATGATATTGGCCGTCGGCACACTCCCCCCGGCGGGGCTTTGCAGCATATTGGCAAACAGGCGGGCGTCGTCATCGGCAAAGTTCAGATCACCTTTTCCCGGCTGCCCCATCGCGTAATCCGAAATACCTACGATAACGGCATACGTTTGCTGTGCTGCGGCCAAAACGGATGTTTGTTGGAGCAGCAGCAGGCAACCGACCAGGAACAGGCAAATAGAATGGATCATCGGGTGGTGTGGATTAACGTAGTACGGATCGGGGCGCCGGCGTGATTCACGTCCGGGCTGCTGTTACGTACTTCGTCTGGCGGTTGCTTCTTTCTTTGGTCTGGCCGGTTTTACACTCGGCTTGCCTGCTTTGTCAATGCGAAAGGTTTTACCATTCAGCGTAACTTCGGCCGTACCATCGTCACTAAACGGCCCAGCTTTTTCATACTGAATATAGTTTGATACCTGCCCGTTCATGTTCAGATACCCCCATTTCTGATCCTGCCGAACGGCTATGCGCTGATTACTGGGCGATTTGACTTCGTCGAGCCAGTTACCCCCCTTGCTGAGATACCATTTATGGCCACCTACCTCCGTCAGCGTGGCTATGCCATGCCGGTAGTCGTCAAAGCGGGTGAAGGTTTTCCCGTCTTTACTGAGGTATTTCTCCGGCCCGCTGCTGGTTTCAACCCGGGCCACGCCGTTGTCAAAATCTCCGATTTTAGCGTAGTGACGTGCGGTTGTCCACTGTCCGTCGCTGGTACGCAGGCCCAGCAGTCCGGTATCTTTGTCCCGCGCAATCTTCAGGTTGTCGGCAATGGTTTTTATGACATCGTCCGTTGCTTTACTCCCCGTTTCGGGCAGACCTACCGAGGCCGTAGCCGGTTCCGGCGTTTCGGACGCACTGCTTTCCGACGGCACGGTCAGCTCTTCGCCAATCTGATCGGTCGGTTGCATAGGAATACTTTTTCTGGCGGGCAGCTGATCGTCAACGGGCAGTTCACCAGCGTCGGTTCTGTGGCTGTACTGCTGCCAGAAATACCAGCCCCCTGCCACGAGTGCCAACCCAATGATAAGCAGTACCACGGTTAGCCAGGAGGACGACCGCCGGGTGGGTGCCAGTACCGGAGCCGCCGGGCGCACCGGGTTGCGTGGCGCCAGGGGGGGCGTGGTTTTAATTTCGGGCTGGGGTGTGGGCACCGGGCGAACGGGTACGGCAACCGGCGCGGGTGTTTCGGGGGGCGCCGGGGCCATTACCGCGTCGGGAATGGGCATGTTGATGAGCGTCACCGCATCACCATGATCGGTGTCGATGACAGAACGTTCGTAGCTGGGCGGGGCCACCTGATAGCGGGATGCAATGACCCCGGTAACCTGATCGATCTGAATCAGATAGGCCGTGAAATTATCGCGGGTATTGCCCAGACTATAGCCGTGAAGCCGGGCCATTTTCTGTTCGTTCGTTTCGACCCGGTCGCGCAGGGTATTTTCGAGCAGTTCATCACTTACCCGCTCCAGCACCCCATCGGAACACAGAAAGAAGTAATCGCCGGACCGCAGATCGTTGAGTACCTGTACCGAGGCCTGTACGCCTTTTTCGCCCCCCTGCAATGCCCGGGTAATGATGTTTCGCTGCGGATGTTTCTGGGCTTCGGCAGCCGACAGCACCCCCGCTTTAACCAGCTCATTCACGTACGAATGATCGTCGGTACACCAGATAATGCTACCCTCCCGAATCTGATATACCCGACTGTCGCCGATATGGGCTACAGTGGCGCCGGCTTCGTGGAGATAGAGCATGGTCATGGTGGTGGCCATACCCGATGCCTGCGGATTGGCAGTCAGATACTGGTTGAACTGATCCTCTACGTGGGCTACGGCCTCCTGCACGTAGGCTTCCGTTACAACCGCCACCGGATGCTGGTGAAAATACGTGTCTAAAGCCGTAACAGCCAGTTTGCTGGCTATTTCGCCCCGTTCGGCTCCGCCCACCCCATCGCAGACCAGGAACCAGCGCTGTTGGGCCGAGGCCTGTTGCGGATCGGGATAGAGGGCATCTTCGTTGTTGCCCCGGTTGCCAAGTTCAGAGTAGCCAAGTGGCCGTGCGATACGAACGTCCATTATGATATCGGGTGGGATAGTTAAGGATTTGTCTGTCGTTTAAAGCTTACCACGGTGCGTTCATAGTCCATGGCTTCCACGGCCTGAGCCGCCTGTTTTTGAGACGCCACCGAGGTGCCGGCTTTCAGCACCAGCTTGGTTTCGCCAATCTGGATCGTGTCACCATCTTCCAGAAAAAACTGATCGTACTGACTTAGTCGTGGCTCATTACCGTTCAGGTAGGTTCCGTTCAGACTATTTTTCCAGATACCGTCAATCAGGGCCCCGTCCCGCAGGATATATTCCGGCCCCAGCTTACCCGTACGTACCTCAATTGTACAGTGGGGGCGGCTCATGTACTCGTCGCGGGTAATGATGACGTGGGTTGCCGGTCGTCTGGCCGACTGCCGGCCAATGGTATTCACTCCCAGCTGAAGCGTAAACGTCTGCGTGTCTGTCAGTTCGTCCTTTACAATAAGCCAGCCCAGACTGTCTGACTGCAGCGGCTGACTCGGCACCGCCATCCGCCCAAACAGCATCGTGGCATCGGCATGATCAGCAACCGCTACGGGTGCCGGTACCGGGGGCAGCGGGTTTATATAGCCACAGCGCGGACATTTAGCGTTGGTCAGGTTTTCAGCGTTTTTGATAAGGAGCCCCGCTTTACAGCTGGGATTACCACAAACAACACGTAACGGCTCAGCTGGCATGGCGTAAAACAGAATTAGCCGTCCGTTAATGGAGTGCCACCAACGGACGGGGGAGGTTAGGCAACGTAATCGGTAATGTCAGCGTCGGGGTTGTAGTCGGCCCCAAAGTCGGCTACGCCGGCAATGGAAGGCGTAGCGTGATTGTCGAGATTGTGCAGGGTCTCCATACTGCCGTCGATGTTCATGGGCTGGTCAACCTTTTCAAAGCCTGATAGCTGATGCGTTTGAGCATCGTAGGTAGCCCGCGTGTCCAGTATGTGATCATGGTCCGTGTCAATCAGCACAACATTGTCGTGGTCCATGATGGCATCGGGCCGGCCGTCACGGTCACTGTCAAACACCGATACCTGGTTGCCGTCAAGTTCGGCCATTGCCACGTCGGCATTGGCCAGCAGCCCCGCGTTGGGGTCGCTGCCGGGCAGTACGGGGGCGTCGGCCTCTACGGTTACATTGGCCACCGCGTGTACGTTACCGGGGGTTGGTTCTTCGACGGTAATGTCCGGAAATCCATCACTCTCAATAGGGGGTGGCACGTCGGCTGCGGCCACGGTTGCTGCGGCAGCAGCGTGCGTGCTGGCCGCCATCATGTCCCCACCGCCCCCACCACCTCCGGGTGCGCCACCGCCACCGCCCGCTTCCGGCGAGTCGGGGCCGTAGACGGTAGCCAGAAAATCCTGGTGTTCGCGGGGACTCATACCATCCCACTCGTCTTTGAAAAACGTATTGTACAAGTTACCGTGCCACTCAAAATAGTTGCCCGGTCCCATGTCACCCCGCGCATCGGCAAAGGCCTCTTCAAAGGTCATATCGTCCCGGTTGGTCGTGGTATCGACCAGTACCTCAGTGGGCAGGGTGGTATTACTGACCAGCAGCCCGTTTGCGTTACCCGCCCCACCGTCCAGTCCGCTGCCGGAGCCGTGATCATCGGCGGAGTGATCGACGGGGGGTGGGGTTTCCTGCGCCATGGCTCCCTCGCCCGAGTCGTCGAGAAAGCGCGACATGCCGTAGGCGGCACCCCCCAGCGCAGCCGTACCCACGAGTGCGGCAGCGATGGCTGATTTTTGATCTTTGTTGAGCGGTTTGGCGGCTGTTTCGGCGGGCGAACCCTGAACGCTGGTAGCGTCGTCATCGTACTCTTCGTACTCGTTCATGATGTGATAGAAGTTAGTGGTTGATTAATTGGTTAGTCGGTCCACCTCGCCTTGCAGACGGGGCATTGCTTTCGGGCGGCCAGGTCCAGAAACGGCACATTGCCGAGCGATTTCTGACAGACCGGATTGGGGCATACATACGTGCGTTTGTATTCTTTTTCGAGGGCGATGAGCTTTTGCGACGGGTTCAGAAACTCGGCGGCCAGAATTTGACTGACAGCCGAGCCGAGCACACCCGCTGCGATACCAATTGGCCCCAGAAAAAGGCCTACGAGCGGAACCAGCCCAAAGGCAGCCCGCAGCCGGGCCTGCTGACGGGGATTATTGATCTGGATGGACTCGCGGGTGGCAAGATAGAGTTCCTGCACCTTTTCAAGTTCGGCAAACGGCCCGCGAAAATCGAGCGGATCGCGGCCCGGCACAGGCGCGGAGCGGGGAGATGGGGCCGGACGGGGGGCCGTAGAGCCGGCGCGAAGAGCCAGCACCGCCCGGTAGTCCAGCGATTCTACCTGACCCAGCACAACCGCGCTTTCGGGTCCGATAACCGTCTGCTGAATTCGGCGACCATCGACGGTGGTGCCAAAGGTGGAGTTTTTATCTTCGAGCAGAACAACATGATCCGTGATAAACGTCACGACAGCATGGTATTTGCTGACGCTGGGTTTATCAACAACGAGCGAATTGTCGGGCGCCCGCCCAATGGATATGATCTGGGGCGAAGACATGTTAAGTAAGGTGTGGATAATCACTCACTTACGTGAGCGTAATTGCCCCGCAAACTTGCCATTTCAGAGCAGTTTAGCAAGCGATGGGGCAAGAATCTTCAAACCGTTTTAGCAAGCGGTTAATGGTACATCATTGGTCAATATAATCAGAAGAGTACGTCAGGACTCACACGCGGCCTGTCGTTGACGTATAGTGAAGTCAACGACAGGCCGCGTGTGAGTCTGTTCCGGAAGGTCAGGCAATCCAGCTAAACGGATACTGGAGCGTGGGAATTTTAGTGCGCTCAGCAATCCGGCGCAGGCGGTTGGGCAATGCCATGAGGTAGTCACGGGCACGCTGGCCGGCGTCGTTCAGGTCACGAACATCGGCAATATTCCAGTCCGCCAGCAGCGAGTCGGCAATATCAATGTAATCGTGGGTCGTGTACACGCCCATGCGCTGGGCCGCGTCGGAGAAGTGGCTAAAAGTATCCCCCATTTTCACGCCTGTTTCGCGCAGGAAGTGCGCGGGCATTACAATCTTTTTGCGCATCATGTCTTCAAAAGCGAGCATCATCTCGGAGGCATCGACTTCGAATATCTGCTTTACGAACGCTTTGTACGCTTTGGCATGGCGCATTTCGTCGGAGGCAATAACCCCACAGATTTTAGACAACTGCAGGCAACCGGCCTGCTTTGCCAGCGTGGCCGTTCGGCGGTGCGAAACGTTGGTGGCCAGTTCCTGAAACGACGTATAAACAAAATTGCGGTACGGGTCCCGGCCCGTACCAATGTCGAAGCCGTCGGCAATGAGGTACTGCGTAGACACTTCCATGGCCCGCATGTTTACCCGGCCCGACAGGTACAGAAACTTGTTGAGCAGATCGCCGTGCCGGTTTTCTTCGGCGGTCCAGCCCCGAATCCAGCGGCTCCAGCCATTGGCCTTCTGCTGATCTACCCCAATCATGTCCATCAGCCACGACTCATACGTAGGCAGGGCTTCTTCGGTAATGGTATCGCCAACAAGTACGGCTACATAATCATAAGGTAGTTCACGGGCGCTTTCGCGAAATTCCTTCACATCATCCAGAAACGACTCCTTGGTGGAGTCGGGCAGGAAATCGGTGGGTTGCCAGTTAGCGTCGATGGGTTTAAGGAAATCGCCCAGCACGGTATCGATGCGTTCGCCTACAAACTGCATTACATCGAGACGGGAGCCGGAGAGGGTCGTAGTTGGAGTATCCATAGTGAATAAAAGAAGAAAACACGCTTAAAGTTACCGCTGTTTCGGATTTTTGTCGGCTGTGCGGTGTGCTGCTTTCGTATTTTTAACCCGTAAAAGCACATTGGAGTCTTATTGACCCGTGGATTTCTATGAAAAAGGTGGTGGATTACGTCCTGAGCTGCGTCTATTTGCTCTACTTCTGCATTGTATTGCTGGTCTTCCACGTGCTTCAGGTGGTGGCCTTTAATGGGATGGGCAAACCCGCTCAGAAGCGCGTAGTTGACTGGATGAACGCGGCCATTGCCTATGGCTGGTACCTCACCGGCAGCACGATTGCCTACCGTCTGCGCGCGGACATCCCCGAAAACAGACCGCTGATCATCGTGGCCAATCACCAGAGTATGTTCGACATTTCGCCCCTCATCTGGTTTATGCGGGCCCACACGCCTATTTTCGTATCGAAGCGAGAACTGGCGTATGGTATTCCGGGCATTTCGTACAACCTGCGGAAGAGCCATGCCGCGCTCATTGACCGTACCGATCCCAAGCAGGCCATCACCGAAATTGCCCGGCTGGCCAAACACATTGAAAAAACGAAACACTCGGTTGTCATTTTTCCGGAAGGGACGCGTTCGGCCTCCGGACAGATGCGGCCCTTTGCCACGGGCGGCATGTCGGTCCTGCTCAAACGCGCACCGTCGGCGCTGGTGGTACCGGTAGCCATCCGCGGCACGGGCCGGTTCAATCCAAAAGGGTTATTTCCCTTGCGATCGTTTACGCCCATGTCCTGGACTGTATTACCCACCATTGACCCGGCCGGACAAACCGTTGACGAGGTAGTGAGTCAGGCGCAGGAAGCCATTCGGCAGGAGCTGGAAAACTGAAGCTATAGCAGCAGTGCCTGCGCGATAGATGCAGCGATCAGGCTTTCCTCCAAATTATCTCCAGATTCGGACCGCTCCTTTGCATACACTTCTCCCCAATTATGCGGACGTTCGTTTCAACCGGTGTTGCGCTGTTTCTGCTGGGTCTGCTCTGGTCCGGCCAAAGTCAGGCGCAGCCACTACCCACCCGTGGGCAACTGACGGGGCGACTGCTCGATGCTGCTACCGGGCGCCCTATCCCCTTTGCCAGTGTGGCAGTCTGGGCCAGAAGCGGGCCTGACAGTAGCCTGACCGGGGGCACTCAAACGGACGAACAGGGTCAGTTTATAGTTTTGAATCTGCCACTTTCGCCCCTCTGGGTCCGGGCGTCCTTCATAGGCTATCAGCCCGTGGTAAAGCTGGCCACCCTGACCGCCAGCCAGCTTTCGGTTGATGTCGGGACCATTACGCTGCAATCGGATACCCGGCTGCTGAACGAAGTAAAGGTGACGGGCGAAAAGGAAAGCCTAACGATGAGCACCGAAAAGCGGGTCTTCAACGTCGGCAAAAATCTGACCACCATTGGCGGCACCGCCGAATCGTTACTCCGCAATGTTCCGTCCGTTACGCTCGATGAAAACGGCAGTCCCAGCGTTCGAAACATGGCCACCACCATTTATATCAATGGCAAACCCACCCAGCTGACGCTGGCCCAGATTCCGGCCAATCAGATTGAATCGGTAGAGGTCATCACCAATCCATCCGCGCGGTACGATGCTTCCACCTCGGGCGGAATCGTCAATCTTGTTCTGAAAAAAAACCGGCAGCCGGGCTACAACGGACAGGTTACGGGTAGCATTGGTCAGAACAGCCGCTACGATGCCACGGCCACCCTCGACTTTCGCGAGGGCCGCTGGAACATAACGGCTCTGTATAGCCTGAACGCCACCCAAAACCCGCTTACGGGCTACGTGAACCGTACCAACCGAATAGCCGGCACCAACACACCCACCAGTTTTTTCGACCAGAATACCCTCATCCGTCTCAACAATCGCTTCCAGAACGGGCGGCTCGCGATCGATTATCAGGCTGGCGATCATAATCTGGTTTCGGTAGCGGGCAACGTAGCGGCAGGCGCGTACAATACCCTTTCCAGTCAGGAATACACCTACCGCGATGCTACCGGAAACCGCACCGGTTACGGCAGCCGCCTGATTGACCCCCGGAATGATTTCACCAATCTGGGAGCCGAACTCAACTGGAAGCACAGCTTTCCGCGCAAAAAACAGGAGCTGAACCTGGTTACGTCCGTGACCCGAAATACCGTTTCCAACGCGGCCAACTGGCTTACCACTTCGTTTGATTCCGAATCGGACGCGGCTCCGGGCATTCCCCGGCCCGGCTATCCCGAACGCAACCGCATTGACGGGCGCACCGCAGGCAATCAATACCTCGCTCAGCTCGATTACACGCATCCCGTTTCTGACTCGGCAAAGTGGGAGTTTGGCCTGCGGAGTTTCACCTATGCCCGCGATCAGCGTTACCTGTTCAATCGGCTGGATGAGACCAGTCAGGCCTACCAGTTGCTGCCGCTTTATTCGCAGAATGCCGACATTCGGGAAACGGTGAATGCGGCTTACGTTCTTTACACGGGTCAGTTCAAATCGGGTATTGCCATTCAGGCGGGGTTACGTCTGGAGCAGTCAAGTTTGTACGGACTGTCGCGGTTTGATGGCAGTACGTTTGGCTATAACTATCCCTCCAAAACAGGTCAGAACTGGTTTCAATCCTTTTTCCCATCGATTTCGGCAACCAAACAACTCAGCAAAACCGGGGAGATTGGGTTGAGCTTAAGCCGCAAAGTAGGACGACCCAGCTTCCGGAATGTGTTTGTAGGCATTCAGGCCAACGACCGGCAGAACGTCACGATTGGTAACCCGGCCCTGCGCCCGGAGTTCGTAAACACCGCCGAACTGACTTACACGCTCACCAAAGACAAGCTGCAATGGCTCAGTACGGCCTACTACATTTACGAAGACCATACCATCAAGCCATTTACGCAGCCCTCAACCGCTGACTCATCTATTCTGGTTACGACGTTTGTCAACGTAAAAGCCGATATTCAGTACGGGCTTGACCAGACGCTGAAGCTCGACCTGCACCCTAACCTCAGTATTCTGGCCAGCGCCAACACCCGTTCATTTGTCATACAGACCGAAACGTTTAGTACGCAGCAGTGGGTCTATAACGCTAAGCTGAACCTGACCTACAAGTTTCCTGCCGGCATTACGGCGCAGGTCACCGGCACCCGCGACAGTCGGGGGGTGTCGTTGCAGGGCTACCGCCGGGCCGTAAGCGCGGCTGATTTTGCCCTGCGCAAAAGTTTCTGGCAAAACCGGGCCAGTGTGGTCTTCACCCTCAACGATGTGTTCAATTCGCGCCGGTACGTGACGGTCTATGACCAGCCAACAGTTTTTCAGGAGTCGATGAACCGGCGCGACGTACGGTACTACAAGCTTACCCTTCAGCTGCCGCTTGGCAAACCCAATGCCAGCCTCAAGCGCAGCCAGCGCAAACTGGACCGGCCCGACGTAGACTTTAGCAACTAACTGCGGATTACGGCATGAAACTCCTCCTTGTTGAAGACGAACCCTGGCTCCGCGATACCATCCGGGATTATCTGGAGGGTGAAGGCTATATAGTCACCACCGCCACTTCGGTTCGGGAGGGTGCCGCCAAAGCCAACGACTATACCTACGACTGTCTGATTATTGATCTGATGCTGCCCGATGGCAATGGTCTTGAGTTGGTGCGTGAGGTACGGGCTGCCCAAGCGCAGACCGATGGTGTGGCCCCCGGCATCATCATTGTGACGGCCAAAGACGCGCTCAACGACAAGCTCGCCGGGCTGGATGCGGGCTCGGACGACTATCTGACCAAGCCCTTTCACCTCTCCGAGCTAAACGCCCGCTTGCGGTCGGTACTGCGCCGGCGGGTATTTGGGGGCAATACGGATTTGGTAATTGGTATGCTCAGGATTGTGCCCGATCAGCAGCGCGTGGACGTGTTGGTACCGGACCACGCCCGGCAGGTGGTGCCGCTGACCGGCAAAGAATACGAACTGCTGCTGTTTATGGCCACTAATGCCGGCCGATTGCTTTCTAAAGCCGCCCTGGCCGAACACATCTGGGGCGACGCTACCGATATGGCCGATTCGCACGAGTTTATTTATTCGCACGTCAAAAATCTGCGTCGTAAGCTGATGGCCGCCGGCTGTCCCGATTACGTCCGGACGCGCTATGGTGTGGGTTACTTTTTTTCCATCGACGCATGAGTCTGCTGGCCCGAACTGCCCTGAGTCTGTTGATTGGCGCGGTGCTGATAGCCAGCATCGGGGCGGTGGGACTACGCTATTTTGTGCACCGGCAAATCCGCGAAGAACTTGACGACCAGCTCCGGCACGAGTGGCGACGCATGGCCGTGGCTCTGGCCCGACAGCCGGACGCATTCAGCCCCCGAAGCGACGTTTCAGGCCACTGGCGGGCCCGTGCCGTGCCCGGCACGCTGACCCTGAACGAGGTTTATGCCGACACCATTGAGTATGACCAGAGCCGCGGGGGTCAGGATCGGATTCCGGTGCGGCTCTTTAAACAAACCGCTACGGTGGCCGGGCAGCGTTACCTGTTTACACTTCGGCAACCCTACGAGGAGTTTGAGGAAATTGCCGGGGGCGTAACGGTAGCAGTAGTAAGTTGTTTTCTGGGGCTGGTTTTATTGCTGGTGCTGGCCCAGCTCCTGCAGTACCGGCGAATCTGGCAACCCTTTTACGCCCTGCTTGCGCAACTTCGCAGCTATACCCTCGACCAGTCGGGCGCCGAACCCTTTCCGGGAAGCCGCATCCGGGAGTTTAATCGGCTCAGCACAACGCTCAACCAGATGGCGGGATCAATTCGGCAGCAGTACCACCGCCAGAAGCAGTTTACCGAAAATGCCGCTCACGAATTGCAAACGCCACTAGCCATTGCCATTACCGAACTCGAGCAGCTCGAGCAGTCGCAACAACTATCGGAAACGGACTGGTATCACCTGGACCGGGCTACCCGCGCCCTCACCCGCCTGACCAACCTAAGCCGGTCGTTGCTATTACTGACCAAAATAGAAACCAATCAGTATGCCGAATCTGAAGCCGTTGAGTTGACCAGCCTCCTCCGGCAGCTTCTGGATACCTACGCCGATTTTGCCAGCCACAAAGCCATGCCTTTTGCTTCCCGCCTGGAGCCGGGCGTGCTGGTGCAGCTGAACCGGCAACTGGCCGAGGTTATGCTGTCAAATCTGCTTAAAAATACCATTCAGCACGGGCAGGCCGGCCAACCCATTCAGGTTACGCTTACCCCTACCGAACTCGTTTTTCGGAACGCGGGCGATCCGCTGCCGTTTGCTTCCAGCCAGCTGTTCAACCGGTTCGTAAAGAATACTGCCCGGACCGAATCGACCGGGCTGGGGCTGGCACTGGTCAAACAAATTGCCGATCGCTACGGCATTCAGATTGAGTACGCCTACTCGAATAACCAGCATTCGTTTACGCTCAAACTGCCAGCGGGTGCCCCGTAGCAGTAGCGCGAATGGGCGGGCATTGCGGGCGAACAGATCCCAGTTTGTACGCGGGTCAAACACGATCCTGAGTTTGCCGGTTTGGTTGGAACACCCGATCAGCTATGCAGACCCTCGACAACGATTTTTACGAAAGCCACGATACCCTGACGCTGGCGCAGCGCTTACTCGGTTGCGAGTTGGTGCACGACTCGCCCGACGGTCGCACGGCGGGTATCATTGTTGAAACCGAAGGCTACCTCACCGACGACCCTGCCTGCCACGCGTACCGGCGCGAAACCAAACGAAACGCGGCCATGTTTGGCCCGGCCGGTACGCTCTATGTGTATCAGATCTATAATCACTACAACTGCATCAACGTCGTGACCGGCCCCAAAGGCGTGGGCGAAGCCGTGCTCATCCGAGCCCTTGAACCCACCGACGGTATCGATTTGATGCAGTACCGGCGCAACCAAGCGTTCAAAACCGGCTTTGAACGCTACCGCAACAACACTATTGACGCCAGCACAACCGACGGCTTTAAAAACCTGTGCAACGGCCCCGGCAAACTCACCATCTCGATGGGTATTGACCGGCACGATCATAATTTCACGTCTCTCATCACCGGCGGCATTACCATAGCCGGACCGGCCGGTCACGATTTCGGGATGGTTACCACCACGCGCATCGGCATTAAGTTTGGCGCGGAGCTACCCTACCGGTATTATATTGACGGCAACCGGTTTGTAAGCCGGAAATAGTATCTTCGGCCATGATTCAACAAAAGACTTTATTGCTGTTTACCCTCCTGCTCATTGGTCTTGTGCTGCCTGTTGTGGCGCAGGACAAAGCCATTGAGAATCAAAAGTTCGCCCTGCTCAACAACGGGGCCACGGTGGGCATGATTATCAAGTCCGTTATCAAGTTCGACCAGAAGCGGCTCACCCTGACCGAGGCCCAGCTACCTCGGGCCCGGCAGGTTATTACCGATGCTACCGTAGCGTTCAATGACGGGGTAAAAGCGCTGAAGAAATCGGGAATGAATCAGGCGAAACTCCGCGCACTGGCCGTGCGGGTTGAGGACGAAAAGGTGCGGCAGTACAAGACCATCCTAACCCCTGCGCAGTACCAGATTCTGGCCAGCAGTCACAAAAAGACTTATCCCGAAAGCCGAATCTGACGCCGGTCGTCCGCTACTGGTCATACCGGGAAACCAGGTTGTTGAACGGGCCGTTCAAGATGACATATGGCGCAACCTCTCAAAAGATGGTTCGGTGTGGCGTCGGCAGCCTTCGCGAACCTGAAAACCAACGATCCGATTCGGATGGCGGCTGCTACGGCCTTCTTCTCTTTTTTTGCCCTGTCTCCTATCACCATCATCCTGAGCCAGGTTTACGGCAACCTGCTCGACGGACACGACCGGCGGGTGAACTGGCAGCTATTCCGGGAATTGACCAATCTGTTCGGCTATACCGGGGCGAAGCAGTTGCAGGCTATCTCACAGAACATTCAGGAGCGGCCCACCGGGCAGTGGCAAACCGGGCTGAGCGTGGTCTTGCTACTGCTGGCGTCAACCACGCTTTTCGCCATTGTCAAAAACTCGCTCAACCAGCTTTGGAACGTAAAACCAGCCGCCGACCGCCGTGCTTGGCACACCCTCATTGACCGGGCGGTAGCCTTCGGTATTATTATTTTTTCGGGGTTGCTGTTCACCGGTTCGCTGGCCGTACATCGGTTGCTATCGCCCCTGAATAAGGATTTGGGCCAAACTACCTGGCTGCCCAGTATTGGGCAGCATATCTTGTCAATACTGGTGCTGACAACCTGGTTCGCGGTGGTGTTTAAATACCTGCCCGACATTCGTATTCACTGGCGGGCAGTGGGAGTAGGTGCCCTGGTAACGGGGGTTCTGGTCGAGATTGGTGAGCAAATACTAGGTAAGCTCTTGATTCAGAGCTCGGTGGGGGCCCTGTACGGTACGTCGGGGGCCATCATTCTGATCCTGCTGTTCGTGTTTTACGCGGCTCTGATTTTCTATTACGGCGCGAGTTTTACCCGGCAGTATGCCCAGCAAATCAATGAGGCCGCCGAGCCGGGCAGCCATACCGTAGCCTATAAAATCGAGGAAGTATAGAGTACAAAGTCGGGGTACTCCTTACCCCCGCAGCACTTCGCGCCGTTGGTGATAGGCATGGGTCGCTACGTCGCTCAGCACATGCAGGGCGGGCTGCGACTCATCGGAGTAGCCGCTGCCGTAAATCATCCGGTCGGCTTCACGCAGGGCGTCGGCTACCCGATCGTCGGCCAGGCGTTCGGCAATCTCGGAAGTCGTCAGCGATACGTAGGGGCGCTTTTCCAGCTTTTCCAGATACGTTTTCCAGAGAACAACGGCCTGGTTGGTGTAATCGGGGGCGGTGTCAACGGTAAGATTTCGGCTCAGGCGGTTGTACTCCCGCTGGAACCGGATGTGCCGCCGGTTCAGTCGGTACAAACTTAAAAATCGCTGGATGGGTCGCCGGAAGAGACCATACATGAGAAACCCTACAATGCCCGCCAGGAGCAGGCTAACCCCCAGCAAGGGGTAATTGAATTGCTGCTGCAACGGCATGACGTCGGTTTCGGTAGCCAGCAGGCCCGTATGAGAATTTCCTGGCAACGCTCTACCCAGAACAGACCGCAGAATCACCGTATCGGGCTGCGTCATGAGCGTCGTGGTGTCCGTATCCCTAATCTGCTGCACCGGCACCCGAAGCACCTGGGTGGCCTCGATCTGGAATGAGACCAGCGTGTATACGGCACTGTCTCGGCTTACGGCCCGTTGACCGGTACCGGTAGTTCTGGTGGTGAATATGGCCACCCGCTGCACCAGAAACGGGCTGAACTGCCGGATGGTATCAGGAAACAATACATCGACCGTAGGCGCGTGATCAAACGTAAGTGCGTATTGAAAAGGCCGCCCTACCTCAATGCTGTCGGTCAGAAAAGAGCCCTCCACCCCCGGTGTCTGGGCGTGGATACTAACGAATGATAAACTGATAAACTATAAATATGAGCAGCAGACGCCCGTAGAGACCCGGTATTCGTTTCATAAGGGGCGGGCGGGCGGGTACGTTCATCGTCTGATGCGGAACAGGTCCACGAGTTTAGGGACGAAATCCTCCTGCGAGTCGAGGGCTACGTAGCTGGCGCTGTACTGCCTGCAGAGTGTTTCCAGAGCGGCCTGATTTTGCCGGAACGTATTACGCAGCGCCGACCGAAACGCTACCGATGACGTATTGACCCACGTTGTCTGGCCGCTTTCCCGATCATGCACCGGAATAATACCCAGCCGAGGCAGGTTTACTTCGCGCTGATCGTACAGGTGAATCACCACCAGATCATGCTTTTTGGCTATGGCCTTCAGGTTGTGCTCATAATCCTGATCGATAAAATCAGACAGCAGGATCACTACGCTGCGCCGTTTCAGGCGGTTGAGCGTAAAGAGCAGCGCGTCGGCAATGTTGGTCCGGCCCGACTGCGGTACGAGTTTGTACAGATTCATGATTAATCCATACCCCGTTTTCATGCCGTTGCCCGGCTGGATATACAACTCGTTCTGATCGGAAAAGCAGTACATGCCCACGTGACTGGCTTCTCGAATGGCCGACAACGCCAGTACCCCGCAGATTTCTTTGGTGGCCGCCAGTTTGCTGCGATGACGAGGGCCTACCGTCTGCGACGCGCTGACGTCAACCATAAAAAAAACGGTCTGGTCCTTTTCTTCGCGAAATACCTTCACGAACGCACCGTGTCCTTTCGATGATACGTTCCAGTCGATTGAACGCATATCGTCGCCGTACTGATACGGGCGCAGATCGGCAAATTCCAGACCGGTACCTTTAAAAATGGAGCGGAAGCTACCCCGCATCTGCGAGTTGACCGCTTTGCGAATGCGGATGTCGAACTGCCGAATTTTGGCCAGAAACTCGTCTATATCCATTCGGAGTTAGGGTATTTTAACGGTGCGTACCGAACTTTGCCCAGCGGGTCTGCCTTACAAAGTTGACACCACAAAGGTACTCCTGTCACTTTGTTTTCTTCTGATGCATCACTTCCGTCTCTATTCTGTTCTGGTTTGGCTGCTGTTGACGGGTGGGTTACTCACCGGCTGCGAAACCCGCCACGATCAGCCAGACAACCTGGTTGAAACCGACAAAATGGCCGCCATCCTGACCGATGTACATCTGGCCGAAACCCGCGTAACCCGTCTGGGCATCGCTTCAGTCGATTCGTCCAATCTGGTGTATAAACGACTCGAATCCCAAATCCTGCGCAGACATGGTGTCGATACAACGGCTTACGAAAAGAGCTACGTGTATTATTCGTCGCATCCCCGCGAGATGGAGACTATCTATAAGCAGGTCGTGGCAAAACTAGAGGCCCAATTTGATACCACCCGCAAAAAGCCGGCAAAATTATGACAATCGGCATTATCGGCGCGGGTATTTCCGGGCTTACGCTGGCCTGGGAACTGCAAAAGCGCGGCATTGACTATCACCTCTGGGAGGCCCGCGACGAACCCGGCGGCTATATCCGCTCCCGGTGCGACCCGGCCGGTTACGTGCGTGAACTCGGCCCCAACTCTTTGCTCGGCGATGCTGACTTACTGGGCTGGCTCGACGAACTGGGACTGACTCCCAATCTGGTTTTTGCCAATCCGGTTAGTAAGGCCCGGTTCATTTTCCGCGATGGGCAGTACCGGCCGTTGCCATCCGGCCCGGCGTCATTGCTGTTCGGGCGCATCGGCCAACCGTCATTTTTCAGTTGGAAAACCAGGTGGGCCATTTTTCGCGAGCTGAACAACAAAACCAAATCGCCCCCCGGCGAAACACTGGGGCAGTTTTTCCGGCGCCGGTTCACGCCTGAACTGGTCGATTACGCCGTGGGGCCGTTTGTGGCGGGCATCTACGCCGGAGATCCGGAACAGCTGCTGGTATCCGAAACCTTTCCGTCGCTGATTGCGTACGAGCAGGCGTATGAATCAGTAGTGCGGGGGTTCATCAAAAACCAGTCCTCGGCAGTCCGAAAGCAATCGTTCAGCTTCACCAACGGTATGCAGATGCTGCCCAACGCGCTGGCCGCTACCTTGACGGACCTTTCGCTCAACAACCCGGTTCAGGCAATTCGGCGGGTGAGCAACGGCTGGAGCGTAACGGGCGTACAGGGACCAATCAGCGTCGATCAGCTGGTGCTGGCTACCGGTACCGACGCAGCGGCCCGGCTGGTGCAACCCTACAATTCAGCGTTGGCCAGGTCGTTGGCAGCCGTCAACTATCCGTACATGACTGCCGTACATTCGGTTTATAAACGCGCCGACGTGAGTCATCCACTTAACGGATTTGGCGGGCTGAACCCGAAAAAAGAAAACCGGTTTTGCGCCGGACATATCTGGAGCAGTTCGCTGTTTGACGGTCGCTGCCCCGCCGATGAAGTTTTGTTTACTACGTTTGTGGGCGGGGCCCAGTCTCCGGATAACGCCCGCCAATCCGATGAGCTGATCTATGAGAACGTTCACCAGGAGCTGGCCGACAGTTTTGGTATTTCGGCCAGCTCGCCCGTGTTTCGGGACGTCTATCGCTGGGAGCGGGCCATTCCGCAATATGATGCGCAACTGGCCGCGCTGAAACCGCTGGTGGCAGCCGCCGAAGCCGATCAGCTGCGGGTTTGTGCCAACTGGTACGGCGGCCTGTCGGTATCCGACTGCATAGGCAAAGCCCGGTATATGGCCAAAGAACTTGAAGCTAAATATCTAATTAACAAATTTTAATGGTCGTTTCGCACAAATTACCCCCTGGTTTGTGTTAGTAAATAGACCCGCCACTCTATACGTCCCCCACTGTGAAAGAACGCCTGGTAGTCATTCCGACCTACAACGAAATCGAGAACATCGAAGCCATTATCCGCAAGGTATTCAGCCTGCCCGATGCCTTTGATGTTTTGATTGTTGATGATGGCTCGCCTGACGGCACGGCCCGGCGCGTTCGCGATTTACAGGAGGAATTTTCCGCTACCGGCCCCGACCGGCGGCTTAACCTGCTGGAACGGCGCGGTAAACTCGGCCTTGGCACGGCCTACATCGACGGGTTCAAATGGGCCCTGTCACGGGGATACAAATTCCTGTTCGAGATGGATGCCGACTTCTCGCACAACCCCGAAGATCTGATTAAACTTTACCGCGCCTGCGCTGTAGACGGGGCCGACGTAGCGGTGGGGTCGCGCTACATCAAGGGCGTTAACGTGGTGAACTGGCCGATGGGCCGGGTGCTGATGTCCTATTTTGCGGGCGTGTACGTCCGGTTCATTACGGGTATGGAGGTCATGGACCCCACGGCGGGTTTTGTGTGCTACCGGGCCGGGGTGCTGGAGGTCATTCTGCGCAATCCCATCAAGTTCGTGGGCTACGCGTTTCAGATCGAGATGAAGTTTACCTGCTGGAAATACGGCTTTCGCATCGCCGAAGTCCCTATCATCTTCACCGACCGAACCAAAGGCGTCTCCAAGATGTCGTCCCATATTTTCAAGGAAGCGGTGTTCGGCGTATTACAGATGAAGATCAGCAGCTTTTTCCGGCACTACATTCCCCGCCCTGCGGCCACCGTCAAAGCCGAAGTGCCGGTTGACGCGGTATAAACAGCGTAACCCGGTAATGTGGCATTCCGGCACTTCTGTCCGGGGGTACAGCAGGGGGCATGTAGTAAGCCGGTGACGTACTTTAGCCGTTGAAAAACAACTAACTCTCCTTCGCCACCAAATTTCATTCTCTTTCGCCGGAGAATAGAGTTGCCTGCTCCTGCAGAAATACTCAGAACACCAGATTATCGATCAGGCGGACGTGGCCGAGGTGAGCCGCTATGCAGATAGCCGTCTGGCCCGGTGCCAGCACTTCGGTAACGGGCTGGAGCGTGTCGGCGTTAGCAATTTCGGCGTATTCAATCCGGAAGTCGGGCCGGTCGGCAAAGTAACCCAGTACAGCGGCTTTGGCCTGGGCTACGGATTGGCCTTGGCGCAACATAGTCTGCGCCATTGTCAGGGCTTCGTGCAGGGCCGGGGCCTGCTGGCGTTCGGTAGGCGTGAGGTTGCGATTGCGCGATGACTGGGCCAGGCCGTCGGGTTCGCGCACGGTGGGAAACCGAATCAGGTCGACGGAGAAATTCAGGTCGCGGATTAACCGGCGCACGACGGCTACCTGCTGCAAATCCTTCTGACCAAAGTACGCCCGGTGCGGCTGTACAATGTTGAACAGCTTGGCCACCACAATACCCACCCCGTTGAAATGCCCCGGTCGCATGGCTCCTTCCATCACCGTTTCGAGTTCGCCGAAGTTCAGCGTCAGGGCGGGGGGTTCGGGATACATCTCGTCGGCAGCGGGCGCAAAGAGTATGTCGCAGCCCGTCGGTTCGAGCAGAGCCCGGTCGGCCTCCAGCGTACGTGGGTAGCGGGCCAGGTCGTCGGGGTTGTTAAACTGAACGGGATTTACAAAGATGCTGCACACCACTATGTCGTTCTCCTGCCGCGCCTGTTTAACGAGGGCCAGATGGCCACTATGCAGCGCGCCCATGGTGGGTACGAGGGCCACGGTCTGAGTGGGGTTGAGGGTGCTGAGGTGCTGCCGGAGGGCAGGGATAGACGTAAACTGAAGCATCTTTTTTGACGGATACTGATTGAAATACGGGAAAAATTTGTATAATTTTGCAAGTTTTTTGGTTCTCAGACATCACACGCTTCCCGTTACCTATGAGCAAATTACGCATTCTTTACGTAGCCAGTGAAATCAACCCCTTCCTGAAAACCTCCGACGTGGCTGATTTTGTCCGCAAGCTGCCGCAGGTCATGCAGGAGAAAGGCATGGAAATCCGCATTCTGGTACCGCGCTTCGGGCTGATCAACGAACGTAAAAACCGGCTGCACGAGGTAGTACGGCTATCAGGCATCAACATTGCCGTTGGCGATGAGGAAAAGCCGTTGATCATCAAGGTAGCGTCGATTCCAACGGCCAAGCTGCAGGTCTATTTCATCGACAACGAAGACTATTTTCAGCGGAAGTACGTTTTCCATGATAAGGAAAATCGTTTCTACGACGATAACGACGAGCGGGCCATCTTCTTCTGCAAAGGCGTGCTGGAAACGGTAAAGAAGCTCGGCTGGGCACCGGACATTGTTCACTGCAACGACTGGATGACCGCTCTGATCCCGCTGTACCTCAAAACGACTTACAAGAACGACCCGATGTTCAAAGACACCAAGTCTGTCTTTACAGTCTATAATAACGGGTTCGATCACCGGTTTAATGGCGACCTGATTGAAAAAGCCCGTATGATGGACATCGACGAAGCCATGCTGGCTGAATTGAAATCCGCCGACTTTACGGGCTTTATCCGGCTCGGTTCTACCTATGCGGATGCCGTAGTGCGGGCCGACGAGGAAACCAGCGAAAGCCTGAATGCCATTTTAACCGATTTCCCCGAACACAAATTTGATGCTGCCGAAGATGAAGATGTTGCCGAACGCTATTACAACCTCTACACGCAACTGGCTGGGTAGATTTTTTCTACTTGCTGGTGCCGTAGCGGGCGTTCTTGCCTGTGAAGAACCCAAAGAAATTGGTCTATCGCCCACCACGCCGGTGGGCGTTTCCTACACTGACACGCTAACTATTACCCGCGAAACAATTCTGCTGGACTCGGTGCGCAGCAACGATCAGAGTACGCTGCTGGTGGGTCAGTACACCGATCCGGTCTTTGGCAAGATACAGGCCAAGGCATTTGTGCAGTCCCGCTTTGCCACCGATTTTGTCGTGAATGATACGCTGACCAACGTGGCTACGCTCCCCGGCCGGATCGTGTATGATTCGACCCGGCTGGTACTGGACCTGAACGGGGCCTGGTACGGCGACACAACGCTGCGGCAGGAGATTCAGGTCTTTCGGCTGACCGACAGTCTGCGTCAGGCGCAGTCCTATGACATCAGCAGCGTGGTGGGTGCCGAAACCACCCCGTTGGCCAGGCAACTCATTCGACCCCGGCCAACCGCCCGCGACTCGGTAAACGCCCGCTTCCCGCTGCCCGACAACTTCGGCAAACAGGTACTGGCGCTGGCCAATACCGATGCCGGAAAAGTAGCCAACAACGCAGCCTTTCAGGCACAATTCCGATCTGGACTATTGCTGACGGCCAACACTACCGCGCAGGCGGCTGTACTGGGCTTCGCACCCGGCGTTATATCGAACAGCACCATATTTGGCTCTTATGTAGCGGTGTATTACCACGTACAGGGCGAAACATCGCGCCGGACACAGTTTCTACTGCTCAATGGCAAGCGGTTCAACCAGATCACTGCTGACCGCAGCGGGACGGCACTGGCCCGGTTGCAGAAGGGCGTTTCGCTGCCTGCCGCCACCACGGGTGGGTTTACGTACAGTCAGCCCGCTACGGGGGTAGTTACCAAGCTGAGCTTTCCGTCGCTGAAGAATCTGTCGCCGGGGGGCCGGGTAGCCATCAACCGGGCCGACCTGGTCATCACGCCGACCGTTCCAGCCAATCTGTTGTTCACCAATCCCGGGCTTCTGGCGCTGGGCGAGATAAACGAGAAAAATCAGTTGCGCCGATTACCCGTGGTTGGTACGGGCGTTTCGGCATTCGGTGGGTTTCCATTTTTAGTCCCTTTCCAGGGACCGTTCGATCGGACGTCGGGTAGTTTTGTTCAGGTGCAGCAGGTAGGTCGCAATACGCTGACGAACACCTACACGTTCGAGCTGGGCGGCTACTTTCAGTCGATTGTTGCCAATGTGAGTCCGAACACGGGCCTGGCTTTGCTGTCGCCCGGTGGTGATCTACTCGCGTCAAATCCACAAACCGGGGGTATATCGGATCAGACGCAGTTTTACCTCACGGACCGGCTCTGGCGCATGATCATGGACGGAAAGGCCAGCGTGAAATTAGTCGTGTTTTATACAACGTCGACCTGACCGGCATCGGGTTAGTCTAGTCTGACTGGTTCGTATTGTATGCAAAAAGCCGGGACTCCGGCTTTTTGCGTTCTATTTTTACATCCCAACTCTCGCGAGCAATATATACCAGTAACTAGCAATTCAATAAACAAATTATTTATCTAATATTACATTCCGTAAACATTAACTAACTATGTGTGGTATTGTAGCGTATGTGGGGCAGCAGAACGCAGCTCCGATTATCATAAAAGGCCTGAAACGACTCGAATACAGGGGGTACGACAGTGCGGGTGTAGCCCTGCAAAATGAAGCGGGTCTGAGCGTATTCAAGAAGAAAGGCAAAGTAGCCGCGCTGGAAGCCGAACTGGCCGGGCGCGACCTGAACGCCACCATCGGCATGGGCCATACCCGCTGGGCTACCCACGGCGAACCCAATGACAGAAATGCCCACCCGCACTACTCGTTTCACCGGAAACTGGCCATCATTCACAACGGTATTATTGAGAACTACGCTACTATAAAACAGGCCCTGCTCAAGAAAGGACACACTTTCCAGAGCGAGACCGACACTGAAGTGCTGGGGCAGTTTATCGAGGACATCTGGGAAAATACCCCCGGCGCGTCACTGGAAGACGCTGTGCGGCTGGCGTTGCAGGAAGTGGTGGGAGCTTATGCCATTGTGGTCATGAGCGAAGCCGACCCAACGCAGTTGATTGCCGCCCGCAAAGGGTCGCCCCTGGTTATTGGCGTAGGTAAGGGCGAGTATTTTCTGGCGTCCGATGCTACGCCCATTGTGGAGTATACCAAAGACGTAGTGTATCTGAACGACTACGAGATTGCGGTCATTAAAAACGACGAACTGCGCGTAACCACCCTCGACAACGCGATCACCACGCCCTACGTCCATAAAATTGAACTGGAACTCGAAGCCATCGAAAAAGGTGGATACGACCATTTCATGCTCAAAGAAATTTTTGAGCAGCCACGCTCCATTGCCGATTCAATGCGGGGTCGCGTCCTGGCCGACGCCGGTACCATTCAGCTCGGCGGCCTGCGCGATTACATGGATCAGCTGGCGCGGTCGGAGCGGATCATTATTCTCGGCTGCGGTACGTCGTGGCACGCGGGGCTGGTGGCCGAATATCTGTTTGAAGAACTGGCCCGCGTACCCGTCGAGGTCGAGTACGCGTCGGAATTTCGGTACCGCAACCCTATCATCAACGAGGGTGATATTGTCATTGCCATCTCGCAGTCGGGCGAGACGGCCGATACGCTGGCGGCCATAGAACTGGCCAAATCGAAGGGAGCCACCATTTTCGGGGTCTGCAACGTGGTGGGTTCGTCCATTGCCCGCGCTACCCATGCCGGGGCCTACACCCACGCGGGGCCGGAGATTGGCGTGGCCAGTACCAAAGCGTTTACGGCGCAGGTTACGGTGCTGACCATTATGGCCATTGCCACGGCCCACCGCAAAGGCACCATTACCGACGCCCTGTTTCGGCAACTGCTCATTGAACTGGAAGGCATCCCGGACAAAGTGGCGAAGGTGCTGGAATCAGCGCAAAAGATCCGGGAGATTGCCTATATCTTTACCTATGCCCGTAACTTCATTTATCTGGGTCGGGGCATGAATTTCCCGGTAGCGCTGGAGGGCGCACTGAAGCTTAAGGAGATCAGCTACATCCACGCCGAAGGGTATCCGGCTGCCGAGATGAAGCACGGCCCCATCGCCCTCATTGACGAAGACATGCCGGTAGTGGTAATTGCCACTAAAGACGGCTCGTATGAGAAAGTGGTGTCGAATATTCAGGAGGTAAAAGCCCGCAAAGGCCGCGTGATTGCCATAACGACCGAAGGCGACACCAACCTGCCCGGCATGGTTGACTTCACCATCGAGATCCCAAAAGTCCACGACATGCTGATGCCGCTGATTTCAGTAATACCCCTGCAACTGCTGGCCTACGACATTGCCGTGATGCGGGGCCGCAACGTAGACCAGCCCCGCAACCTGGCCAAATCTGTTACCGTCGAGTAGCCCGGAAACTACAGATGAACGATTGGTACGACGTACGGTGGCTGGGTTGGGAGCAGTGGCAGCAGTACCGGTTTGTCAATCCGCTGGCGCTGTGGGGTATTCCGGTGGTGTTACTGCTGTTTGTCTTGCGTTACTACCTGCACCGCCATTCGCAGCAGCGACTAACGGTATCGCTCGAGCCGATGCTGCTCCGATCGGCAAATGGCCCGTCGGCGCAGCGGGGGGCAGGTTTGTTGCGCGGTCTTCGGTATTTACTGCCCATCAGCGTTTTTCTGGGGGTGAGCCTGGTACTGGTGGCGTTGGCCCGGCCGCAGATTGTGCGGGAGCAACGCGAGGAAGAATCGGACGGGATCGATATTATGCTGGCGATGGACGTATCGGACTCGATGACCGAAACCGATTTGCCGCCTACCCGGCTGGCTGCCGCCCGGCGCGTGGCGCAGTCGTTCGTGAAAGGCCGTAAACACGACCGCATTGGGCTGGTGGTCTTTGCCGGGGAAGCTTATTCGCTCTGCCCCCTCACGACCGACTACGACCTCGTCAGGCAATACCTGAGCGACCTGAATGCCCGGATGATCCGCACGTCGGGCACGGCCATTGGCGATGCGCTGGCGCGGTGTATTATCCGGTTGCGACCCCAGACGACTGCTGACAGCACCCAAACGGATAGCCTGACAGCCGGTATTGCCCGTAGTAAGATCATTATCCTGCTCAGCGACGGTGACAACACAGCGGGTAACCTCGACCCCGTTACGGCGGCCCGGCTGGCCAAAGCGTTCGCCATTCGGATTTATACCATCGCCGTGGGGAAACCCACCGCGTCGGCATCGGAAGCGGCCACGATTGATGAAGGAATTTTGAAGACGATTGCGGCAACGGGCAACGGCAGTTTTTTCCGGGCCGCCGATACCCGCCGGCTCCAGGCCATTTTCGCGCAGATCAACCGGCTGGAAAAAGCGCCCGTCCGGGTCCGGATCTCCGAAGACGTGCGCGATTATTACCGGGTTTACTTACACTGGGCCATCGTGTTTCTGCTGCTGGCCCTGTTGCTGAAATGCACGATCTTCGGTAATGTACTGGAGGATTAGAGCGTGGCTTGTGCTTTTTGGTCACAGAGTATTCACAGAGACGCCCAGCGCTACACAAAGATTTTTCCTTCTCGTATGCTCTGTGAAACTCTGCGCGTCTTTGTGTGACTCTGTGACTAAAAACCCTTAGGCCGCATCAGCGGCTCCGCCCCAGCTACCCATTTACGCAACGTCAGATACAGTACCACCGACGCGCCCGTGCCGATGAGCGAGCCCGCAAATACATCTTCAACGAAATGCTGGAACAGATAAACCCGTGAGTAGCCGGTAAGAGCAGCCACCAAAAGATAAACCCAGCCCCGGCCCTTCCGCCTGTCCAGAAACGCCAGTAAACCAAACAGCGCGAAGGCCGAAGTGCTGTGGCCCGATGGGAAACTGTTATAGCTGTGAATGTCCAGCCCTTCAATGAGATGATATTCGCTGATCGAGTGCTCAAAAAAACGCAGCGGACGTGGAGATCCATCAAACACGACCGTCTTCAGAAACGACGACACCAGCGTTGACAGCGCGAAACTGGCGAAGGCCAGAATACCCATTCGGCGGTTATAAATCAGCAAAATGACGCAGACAACGACAAAGAAAGCCCCGTCGCCGAGGTAAGTAGCGTAGTTGAAAAACAGGTCGGCTGCGGGTGTGTTGCGGACGTTGACCCAGCGCATGAGCTGTGTCTGTGTTGTCAGTAGCTGCAACAGACCAACCAAAAGCAACGCCAGCAGATAAGGCCCAAAAAACCAGCGATTTTCGCGCAGGAAGCGTCGTAATCCGGACATTGATTATAAATCGTAGTTCGTAACTCAGTTTGCTTTTTCGACCGTAATACCCACGCTTTCAATGTGTAGGAGTGGGTCCTGGCGCATGTACTGGCGTAGCTGCATGGTGTACTTGCCCGCTTTGGGAAACCGGTAGGCGCGCTTCATCAGGATTTTGTGATCGTATAGATCACCGATACCGTCGCCATTGGGTTTACCGGTTTTCGAGTCCATCAGGATCAGTTCGTCCAGACGCGATTCAATCTCTTTACCACTGGCATCGCGCAGATACCGTGTTACGTAGAGGTTGTAGTAGCCGTATGACAGCCCGTTGCGCAGGTTGTAATAGATATTGTACGGCACCGATGGATCTTCGATCTCAAAGGTGAAGGAAGGCGCATCTTTCACATACCACTTACCGCCCTCAATGTCTTCATACGCCTTGTAAACCGCGTTCGTATCGCAGCTGGCCAGCGTTAATGCCAGACAGACCAGCCCTATCAGTTGCTTCATAATTTGTTTTAACAGGAACGACAAAGCTACCACCCACCGTATAGCTTATCAACTCCCAACGAGACCAGCGCAAAAACGACTGAAATAGTTTGCAAACGATAAAAATAGTTTTAGGTTTGTGTTATGGAAAAACTAACCGCCAAGGAAGAAGTGGTCATGCAGGTATTGTGGCGTATGGAACCGTGTTACGTAAAAGATATGGTGCCTGAGCTCAGCAACCCGCCCCTCCATTACAATACGGTATCGACCATTGTGCGTAACCTTGAAGAAAAGCAGTACGTAAACCACCGCGCCTACGGCAATACCCATCAGTATTTTGCCATCGTGAGCAAAGAACAGTATCAAAATCGCTTCGTACTGACCAAAGTAGTGGGCGATTATTTCGACAATTCGTACAAGAATCTGGTCAGCTACTTCGCCGAGAATGAGAAAATCTCTGCCGACGAACTCCGCGAGATCCTGGCTATGATTGAGAAAAAATAGTATCCGTTACGAATTGCGCAAACCGATTTCTCATGGAAACCCTGCGTTACGTAGTGCTGGCCAATGGGCTGTTGTTGATAGTAGGGGTGGCTTATTATATCCTGCTCCGGCGCGAAACGTTCTTTGGAGCCAACCGACTGGCCCTCTGGCTCGGTGTAGCAGCCGCGCTAGGTCTGCCCCTGCTCACCCTACCCGACTGGCGACCGCAACCCGTCAAAAACGTGATGTACCGAACGGCGCAGATAATCGTTCCGCGTGTTTTGCCTACTCGGCCCCCGGCAAACGCAGCCATCACCATGCCCAGCGACAAGCTATATCCGGCCTTCGGTGGACAACTACCCGGGCCGGTTGGCTGGTCATGGCAGCACATACTGATCGTTCTCTACGGACTCGTTGCGCTGGTGTTGCTGATCCGGCTCATGGGGCAGTTACTATCAATCCGGCGGCTCATAAATCAGTCAGACCACGAGCCGTATTCCGATTTTGTACTGGTGCAGAATCTGACCGTCGTTTCGCCGTTTTCCTTTTTCAAATGGGTAGTGCTGAACCCTGACAACCACGCACCGGACGAACTAGAGCAGATTCTGAGGCACGAGCGCGTCCACGTGCGGGCGTGGCACAGTATAGACCTGCTGGGGGCTGAGGGGCTGAGTATTCTTTTCTGGTTCAATCCGGCGGTGTATCTATTTCGGCATCTGCTGCACCAAACGCTCGAATTTGCTGCCGACCGGGCCGTCTTGAATGAGGGTATCGACGCACGGGTGTACCAGTACAACTTGGTCAAAGTCAGTCTGACGGGTGGTCGGGCTGTTATCGCAAACACTTTTAGCGGGTCCGGCCTCAAGCAGCGCATTGGTATGATGAACCGGCAGCGGTCGGGCCCTTCGGTTTGGGCGCGGTACGTATTGTGGGCCGGTATGCTGGGGCTGATGGCAATGGCGTGTCGGCACCGGCAGGATGAAAAGCTCGTTAATAATACGGCCATCAGTGACAAACGATTACCGGCCACCAGTCCAACGCGGGCGCGGGTGGTTGCTCTGGAAGATTCGGGGCCGTGGTATCAACACCTGGCTTTGTATCAAACACGCTCAGGCCCCCGGCTCTCCACCAGCGAACCGGTTATTTTAACGATCAAAAAAGACCGCTTTGCGATTGCGGATGACTATCTATTCGCGGTTACCGTGTATCTCAACGGGAAAGAAACACCGGCGGCATCGCTGAAGCAGCTAGCACCGGAGTTTGTACGTGAGGTGTTTGTGATGCATCAGTGGGACAACCAGCCGAACGTCAATACAACGCTGAAACCCTATCAGGTACTCATCCAGACGAGTCCCGAACCGCTGCCGTTCAATGGCCCCCGAAAGCAATTTTTCACCCTGCTGCAGGCGGCCAGTCTGTCGCAGCATCCGCACGGTGATTCGCACATGTTCACCATGAACTCGCTGCTCGAAGCTACTTTTTTCCACAACAAAACTGCGTTGGTCGAACGCAGCCCCAACGAGCACCTGAAACTCTACGACGAGTTTTCGGACAACACCGCCATCTTCATAAACCGAATTCCCGCCACTGCCGCCGATGTCGAAACGATCCACGTACGAGAGGTGGCCCGGCTATACACCCTTGAGCGACCCTACACCGACTGGTTCCGGGCTCGAAAGCCACTTTCGCGCTTTGAGTTACACATTAACACCGCACCCAAACGGGCTAAACGAGATAGCACCTACTACGTATTCAGTCCGTTTTATTCGGGCGATTTTTGATAAATAGCAGCGGGTATTGCCGAACAGAAAAAGAGACTGGACCACACAGATCCAGTCTCTTTTCGGTTGGAAGAAATTGCGTTCAGGATCTTCCAATCAGTTGTATCCCGGATTCTGCACCAAGCTTTTGTTGGTATCAATCTCGCGCTGCGGCACCGGCAATACCAGATTGTTGGCGTTGTAGGCCGTGCTGCCCACACTGCCCTGGGTACGTTTGACGTCGGCAACCTGCTGCCCCTCAAACGCCAGTTCGAGCCGACGCTCCAGCAGGATAGCCGCCACCGTAACGGCGGTAAGTGGCGTGGCTCCTGACCGGGCGCGGATGGTGTTCACATCGGCCAGTGGCGTAGCGCCTACGCTGGTATTGAGCCGCAGGTTAGCTTCGGCCCGCACCAGGTACATCTCGGCCAGCCGCACCACCGGTACATCGCCATACAGGTCGTTGAATTTGCTGGTAAACACATTGCTGTTGACCCGCGTAAAGAAGCTGCCGCGCGTGTCGTTTGCCCCATAGAGGTCCAGGAATCTGGTTTGCACCCGAATATCGCCCCGGCCCGAATTACGGTTGGATGCGTAGAACGTATTCAGGTCATTGGCACCGTCCTGGTCCGTCACCACAATCTTGAAAATTACTTCAGGCGAGGTATCGGTAAAGACGTCGGCAAAAGTGGGAGCCAGCGAGAACGTACCGGCCGTGATAACGCGGTTGGCGGCATCGCGGGCACCGGCAAAATTCTGCTGCTGCAGGTATACCCGCGCCAGCATGGCCTGGGCGGCTCCTTTGGTAGCGGCTCCGGCGTTGCCAATCAGGGCGCTATTGAAAATACCCGTTGGGGTCAGGGGCAGCTGCTGCTCGGCTTTGGTGAGGTCGTCCAGTACCTGCGTGTACACCTCGGCCACGGTATTGCGGGGGCGGCTGTCTGATTCGGTAACGCTGCCGGTGGGGGTCAGCACCAGCGGCACGGCCAGGTTCTGTGCCGGACTGCCATCGTTGAAACTCTTGCCAAAGAATTTGGCCAGCTCAAAGTAAAGCGAGCCCCGGATAAACCGTGCCTGCCCTTCAATGCTGGGCCGGTCGGCGGCACTCACCTTATCAATGTTGGCCAGTACGTTATTGGCCCGGTTAATGGCCCGGTAGCTGTCCAGCCACAGATCACGAACATCAACGTTGGAGGTCGTAACCGTTTTTCGGTAAATCTCGTCGAGCGTGGTGTACGTACCACCAAAGACCACGTCGCGGTTATCGCCGAGGAGATCTCCCGCGTATTGAATGGCTCCGCCATACACGCTCACGTCGCTGATGCCATCGTAGGCACCCGTCAGGGTAATTCGTACGTCCTGCTCACTGGCCAACGCCTGGGTGGCGTCAATGCTCTGGGTGGGCTGCACATTCAGCCGGTCGGCACAGGCCGTCAGGCATAGTACGCCCGCGCCAATCAGCAGGCTATTTTTAAAAAGTATGTTCATGATCTGATGCTAGTTGTCCGTTGATTAAAAACCAATGTTGATCCCGCCGGTGATGGTACGCGCCTGCGGAGCGGTATAAAAGTCATACCCCTGGGCAATGTTTGTTTCCACATCGTCGGCATTTACTTCGGGGTCCCAGCCGGCATAGTTGGTAAAGGTCAGCAGGTTCAGGCCCGTCACAAACACGCGCACGTTGCTGAGTTTGGCCCGGCTTACCAGCGCTTTTGGCAGGTTGTAAGCCAGGGTGGCATTACGAAGCCGCACGTAGGAACCGTCTAAGATGAACCGGCTCGAAGGCTGCGCACCGTTGTTGAAAAACAGCCGCGCTTCCGGCACCCGCGTATCGGTATTCTGGGGAGTCCAGGCCGCCAGCTGATTCACGGTCTGGTTGTCTTCAAACCGCCCATTGGCCGACGAGAACCGGCCTACGCCGTAAAAATTGATGTTGTTGCCAAAAACACCCGTAAAAAAGACGCTCAGGCTGAAACCTTTGTAGCTGAAGGTGTTGGTAACGCCCCCCGTCCACTTCGGCAGCGGACTGCCCGCTACCACACGCTGCGCCTGGTTGTAGCGATTGGTCGTGGTCCGGTCAAACGACCCATCGGCATTGGTCGTGTTCAGGTACCACAGGGCGTCGCCGTTGGCCGGATCAACCCCGGCGTATTCAGGCGTGAAAAATACCCCCAGCGGCTGCCCTTCCACGGCACGGCTCATGGAGCTCAGTCCACCTTCAATGATCTGGCCCTGAAGGTTGGTAATTTTATTCCGGTTGGTAGCGGCATTAAGGCTGGTGGTCCAGCGAAAGGCACCGGTTGTGTTTTCGGTGTTCAGCACAAACTCGAAGCCTTTATTCTCCAGACTACCCACGTTTTTAAACTGGGTGGTAAAACCCGTACTACCCGGTACGTTCACGTTTAGCAGCAGGCCTGACGTTTGCTTGTTGTAGTAGTCAATTTCGCCGTTGATGCGGTTGTTCAGGAAGCCGAAGTCGAGACCAATATCGGCCTGATCGGTAGTTTCCCATTTCAGATCCGGGTTAGCCAGCTGGGAAGGTCGCTGACCCGGTAGCTGAGCGTAGGCGGCATCGCCCGTAAAAAGACCCAGTTGCGGAAAGTTGGGGATTTCGGCGTTACCCGTGCGGCCATAGCTGGCGCGGAGTTTCAGGAAGCTGATGGCCGGCGTGTTTTTCAGAAAGTTCTCTTCCGACAGTACCCAGCCTGCCGAGACCGCCGGGAAGAAACCGTAGCGACTGTCCTGACCAAAGCGCGATGAGCCGTCGATCCGTCCGCTCAGGCCCACCAGGTAACGGTCGGCAAATTTGTAGTTGGCCCGCAGAAAATAAGACAGGAAGCTATAATCGGTCTGGGCGGTGCTGGCGTCGGTTTTGCGGGCCGCACTCGCCAACTGACGGTAGGCATCGGATGGAAAATCCTGCCCGGCGGCCAACACCGATTTCTGCTGCGACTGCTGGTACGATATGCCCACTACGCCATCGAGGTTACTGCGCCCAAAAGTAGTATTGTAGTTAAAGAAGTTGTTGGTTGTGTAGTTTTCTACCCGCACGGAGCGGCTCTGGCCCAGGCCACCCGGAATACCCGTGTTACGCTGCGTTTTGCTGTTCCAGTACCGCTCTTCCTGCTGGTTCAGCACATCGAGTCCAAACTCGGTGCGGAAGTTCAGCCCCTTCACGATGTTTACCTGACCAAATACATTGCTGATATTGCGGTAAACGGTCGTGTTAAAAATCGTGTTGCCGAGATTGACAATCGGGTTGTAGTAGTACGGCACGCTGATGTCGCCGGGGGGCGTACCAACAGGCAAACCGGTAGTGGGGTCAATAGACGGTGTAACGGGCGGCAGGGCTACCATCTGCACCGGATTGTCGAACTGACGGTCCCCGGAAAGCCGCTTGTTGAGTGTCCGGGTCAGCCCCGTGTTGAAACCCACCAGCACCCGGTCCGAAATCTTGTGGCTCAGGTTAATCCGGCCCGAATAGCGCGTCAGCGCATTGCCAATCAGAATGCCTTTCTGGTCCAGAATCTGGCCCGAGAGGTAGAACGTGGTTTTGTCGGTACCGCCGTTTACGTTCACGTCATACTGCTGGAAGGGTGCCTGCTGGTAGGCCAGATCGCCCCAGTTGGTGTTGGCCTGATTGGCCGTTCCGAAGGTACCCAGCCCCTGCGTTTCAAAGAAACTTTCCATGTACGAGGTGTACGAGTCCGGGTCAGCAACGGGAATTTCGTCGATACGGTCGGAGTTGGCGGCTGCCTGGCGGTAAAAATCAACGTATTGATCGGTGCTCAGAAACTGGAGTTTGCGGGTAGGTTCGCTGGCGCCGTACTGCGCACTTACGTTCACGTTAGTCTTACCCGATTTCCCCTTTTTAGTTGTGATCAGCACCACGCCGTTGGCCGCCCGCGAGCCGTAAATGGCCCCTGCCGATGCGTCTTTCAGAATTTCGATACTCTCGATATCCGACGGGTTGATGTCAGAGAGCGGGTTGGTTGTGGCATCGTTGATCGACAGATTGTCGGTGGTTACGGGCGTACCGTCAATCACGTACAGCGGCTGGTTTGACGCCGATACCGACGACTGTCCCCGCACCCGTACCTGAATGCCCTGCCCCAGCTTGCCACTGCCCGCGTTAACCTGCACCCCGGCGGCTTTACCCTGAATGGCCTGATCGAAGGTGGAGACGGGATATCCTGAATATCGGACTGTTTAATTTTGGCGATGTTTCCCGTCAGGTCGCGTTTAATCTGCTGACCATAGCCGGTTACGACCACCTCGCTCAGGTTGCGGGTGTCAGGCTGCAGGGTCAGATTAATGGTTGAGCGGTTGCCCACCACCTCCTCGATTGTGGCAAAGCCAATGAAACTGAACACGAGTGTGGTGCCATCGTTTACGCCAAGCGAGTAATTACCGGTGGCGTCGGTGAGCGTACCGGCGGTGCGCCCTTTAACACTGACCGATACGCCCGGCAATCCGGCATTATCGTCAGCAGAAGTGACCCGGCCCGTTACCTGACGAGTCTGCGCGTACCCCATGTGGCTAATCAGCAAAGACAGCAATAAGCCAAGTAGTAGTTTGTTCATAACAAATTCCCTGTTTAGTGAATCGAATTGCAAAAGTACGCTTGACCATTCGATTAAAAAAAGATTAAACATTTCACAAACAGCCGTTATTCAGAATTTAATTTTTATAAAATGATCGAAAGCCAAATTTTACATACGTTATATAGAATTATATGATTAAGTGCGACTTTAGCTTCCGGGCTACGCACTCGCCACAGCGCAACAGCGCGGCCGCAAACGACAGATACTGAGAACCGGGACGCGCCGGATCTCGGCAGTGGACAGTCACAGCATACAGTTGACGTATAATCGACCCCGTATACCCTCATGAAACGCATTGCTGCAATCATCCTGTTCTTTCTGATTAGGGGCCTGCCATCAGCCTGTGGCGCATCGATTCCGGAACTATCTGACCAGGCGCTAACCAGACCGCCCGCGTTCACGTCCTGGATCGTGGGCGACACCGCCGATATAGTGGTTCAGCCATTGGGGGGCGTGGTACTAGCCGGGGGCAGTACGGACGTAGATGAGGCCATGCGGTGGCTGCTGCAGCGCGCCAGCGGGGGCGATGTACTCATCATTCGGGCGTCGGGCAGCAACGGCTACAACGATTATCTGTTTCGTCAGCTTGGGGTGCCGGTCAACTCGGTCGAGACGCTGCTGCTCAACAACCGCGCCTTGTCCTATAATGCCGATGTACTACGGAAAGTACGCGGGGCCGAAGCCATCTTTTTCGCCGGGGGCGATCAGGCCAACTACGTCAATTTCTACCGCGATACCCCTTTAAATACCGCGCTCAATGAGCGCATTCGGGCGGGAGCGGTGCTGGGTGGCACCAGTGCAGGCTGCGCCATTCTGGGGCAGATATACTACGCGGCCCTCAGCGGCTCGGTCACTACCAACGAAGCCTTGGCCAATCCATACAACCCGGCCGTTACGCTTGGGCAGAACAACTTTCTCCAACACCCCCTGCTGACAAACACACTTACCGATCAGCACTATACCAACCGCAGCCGCGAGGGGCGGCACCTGACTTTTCTGGCCCGCCTAACCACCGGGCCGGGCCAACAACCGCGCGGCATCGGCGTGGATGAGCGTACCGCCGTCTGCATATTTCCCAACGGTCAGACCACGGTATTTGGCACGGGTACAGCGTATTTTCTGCTGGCATCGGCCACAAAGCCGGAGGTGTGCCAGCCCGGAAAATCACTGACCTGGATTGCCGGTAAACAGGCCGTAACTGTCACGGCTCTTCAGGGTTCGGCAGGAGGTACAAACGGGTTTAATCTGCTTACGTTCCAGCCGCTACCGGGCGCAGGCACAACGCATTGGTATGTCGATGCCGGCCAGCTGACTAAACGATAAACTCTCGGCTATTGTCCAACGTTTTAGAGAAGAACACTTCCCAGAACAACGACTATGAACCGGCTCTTACTTTCCCTGTTCCTGCTGCTGGCGTCTCTGCCGCAGCTATCGGCGCAATACGTAACGGTAGCCCCCCGTGTTGACGACGTAAACGACCGTGATGTGAGTATTCAACGGGTTGAGCTAACGGAGGAATACACCATTATTTACATGAAGTTTCAGCGGGGTAAAGAGGTACCCCAACCACAGGATAACCGCCGGTCATGGCCATTTTCGATTCCATTGCCCCGGGGGGGAAATGGTCAGTCTGAATTTGACGGCAGCAGCAGCATTGGCTTTCAGCCTGACTCCCGGCTGTACGTCAATCAGGGCGAGAAATCGTTTAAGCTCATCCGGGCCGAAAATATTCCGCCCGAAACCCGGCGATCCGTTTCGCCCGGCGAACGGGTTGACTTCGTAGCGTACTTCGAGCGTATTGACCCCGGCTATACCGTTTTCGATTTATTTGAGTGCAAAGACTACGTGCAGGGGATGTCTAAAATCACCTGCTTTAATTTCTGGGGGGTTCACATTACTAATCCTAAAAAGAAAGAAACCTATACCCGGCGGACACCCGCTCCAACACCTGTCCCTAAATCAACACCACAGCCGCGCTATACGCCCCGCACGTCGCCAGGGGTTGGTACGCCCGCGCCAAAAACTGAACCAACGCCCACAACGCCCAACCCAGCTCCGGCCAATGCGAGCATCAACGGCGTAACGCGCAACGTCAAAACGAAGAAACCCGTTGCGGCTACCGTATCGTATCAGCTTATTTCGGGAGCAGAAATCACAGGCAACACCCCCGAGACCGTACAGAGCGTGCAAGCCAGCGGCAGCTATAAAATTTCCGATGTACAGCGGGGTGTTTATGCCCTGACGGTTTCGGCCGATGGCTATTTCAGTCAAACCGACACACTGGCGACCAACCGAATTAATATAACGCGCAATTTTGACCTCGTGCCCATTGAAGTAGGGACCAAACTCACGCTGAAGAACATCTATTTCGACGCATCGAAATACGATTTAAAATCAGAGTCATTCCCCGAACTGGACCGGCTCGTATTGGTCATGCAGAATAACCCCCGGCTGCAGATCAAGCTCGAAGGCCACACTGATACGATTGGCGATTTCGACGCCAACGTGGAACTGTCGCGCAACCGGGTCAACGCTGTGAAGCGGTATCTGGTGAGCAAAGGCATCAGCGCGGGCCGCATCGACACGGTGGGTTACGGTCCGTCGAGGCCCATCAACACTAACCGCGGCCTGAAAGAACGGCCCGAAAACCGGCGTGTCGAGATGGTTGTCGTGACCGTGTAGGCATTTGGCCTTATTTTTACGGCTTCGTTACCAACTGGCCGCCCCGCCATCGGCGTGGCTTTTTCCGCATGAAAAAAGGCGTTCTCACTCTCATCACGGTATCCATTCCCCTAGGCATGACTCTTGCACAACCAACGCCACAGCCCCCAAAGGCTGTCATAAAACCCCATCCTATTGCCACCCACGGCGATATCCGCACCGATAATTATTACTACCTCAACGACCGCGAGAACCCCGTAGTGATTGAGTACCTCAATGCCGAAAACGCCCATGTTGATCAGGTGCTGGCCCCCGTAGCCGAACTGAAAGACAAGCTCTTCGCCGAAATGAAGGGTCGTATCAAAGAGCAGGATGAATCGGTGCCCTACAAAGAAGGTAACTACTACTATTATTCCCGCTACGTAACGGGGGGCGAATACCCGATTTACTGCCGCAAAAAAGGATCGCTGAACGGTGTTGAAGAAATTATGTTCGACGGCAACGCGCTGGCGAAGGGTCATACCTACTACCAGTTGGGCGGCTACGAAGTATCGGACAACGACGAACTGGCCCTTTTTTGCGAAGACACCGTGAGCCGCCGGTTGTATACGCTGCGGGTCAAGAACCTAAAAACGGGGGCGCTGTATCCCGAAGTCATCCCAAATACTGAAGCGGGCAGCTTTGCCTGGGCGGCTGACAACAAAACCTTCTTCTATATTAAAAAAGACCCGCAAACCCTGCTGGGCTATCAGGTATTCCGGCACATCCTCGGCACCGACCCCGCCCAGGATGTGCTGGTCTACGAAGAACCCGATAACCAGTTTTACATGGGACTGGAGCGCAGTAAATCAAAGAAGTACATTATTATCAGCGTTGACCACAACGGCGTCGCCACTGAATCACGGTTGCTGGAAGCCAGCAGACCATCCGGCTCATTCACCGTGTTTCTGCCCCGGCAGAAAGGTCACGAATATGACCTGGTACACTACCAGAACAAGTTTTACATCCGCACAAACTGGCAGGCCGAAAACTTCCGGCTGATGGAAGTGGCCGAGGGCAAAACAACGGATAAAGCAAACTGGAAAGAAGTTATTCCGCACCGGGCCGACGTATATCTGACCAATATGGATGTGTTTGTCAACCACCTCGTACTGGGCGAGCGTAAAGCGGGCCTGACTAACATCCGGGTGCTTAGTCAGCATAAAACCGGGAACACGGCCCACGACGACTATTACCTTTCTTTTCAGGACCCGGCTTATGTAGCGGGCATTGCCTATAATCCCGACTTTAACACCAACGTGCTGCGCTACGGCTACGCGTCGCTAACAACACCCAGCTCAACCTACGACTACAACATGGACACCCAGACTACTACGCTGATGAAACAGCAGGAGGTTCTGGGCGGTTTTGACCCGGTCAACTATACCTCCGAGCGAATATTCGTAGCGGCCCGCGACGGCGCAAAAGTCCCCGTATCGCTGGTATACCGGAAGGGAATCAAAAAAGACGGATCGGCACCGTTGTTGCAGTACGCCTACGGCTCGTATGGCATCAATATCGAGCCGGGGTTCAGTAGTACGCGGCTGAGCTTACTGGACCGGGGGTTTGTGTTCGCCCTGGCGCATATCCGGGGTGGGCAGGAAATGGGACGCAAATGGTACGAAGACGGCAAGATGCTGAAAAAGCAGAATACCTTTAACGACTTCATCGACGTATCAAAGTACCTGATCGAGCAGAAATACACGGCGGCTGACAAGCTCTTTGCCATGGGCGGCAGCGCGGGCGGTTTACTCATGGGAGCGGTTGTCAACCAGGCCCCGCAACTCTACCGGGGGGTGGTAGCCGCCGTACCGTTCGTGGACGTGGTAACGACCATGCTGGACGAAACTATTCCGCTCACCACCGGCGAGTTTGAAGAGTGGGGCAACCCCAAGCAGAAGGTTTATTATGACTACATGAAGTCATATTCGCCCTACGACAACGTAGCGCGACAGGACTATCCCAACCTGCTGGTCACCACCGGCCTGCACGACTCGCAGGTGCAGTACTGGGAGCCTGCCAAGTGGGTTGCCAAACTGCGCACGATGAAAACCAACGATAACCAGTTGCTGCTGCACACCAATATGGAAGCCGGTCATGGGGGCGCATCGGGCCGATTCCAGGCTCTGAAAGAAATCGCGCTGGACTATGCCTTCATCCTGAACCTGGTGGGCATCCGGGAGTAGGACGGTACGCCCGAAAGCAAAACGTCCGGCTCTGTTAGTACAGGGCCGGACGTTGTTGTTGTAACCTATACAAGACTGATTAACCCCGGTCATTCAGGTTTGAGCGGATAAACTCGTGTTCGGGCAGCATAGGCATGGCGTACAGCATCGACTTGTTACGCTCGAACGCAGGCCGGTCAAGTTCAGCGGCCGTATACTGCCCGGCCTGAAAAGCAGTCAGCATTTTTGCAATCAGTTCGCTGTCATCGGGGCGTTCCTCTTCATCAACCATCAGCACTCCTCCGTCAACGAAAGGATGGTTTTGCCGCGCTCCCCGCTCCAGATCAGGTCCAATAACAGACGTTCCTCTGTAACTGGTTGGTGTGAGTTCTTTGCCGTTCATGTGCCGGATAACATCATCAGAGGCCTCGCTGGTCGGTATGTCCTGACCAGCAACAACGGGCTCGGTCTCAGCCGAAATCACGTTTTGTTCTTCTTCGGCCGGTAAGGCTGTCTCATCTTCTGCGACCTCTTCAGGGATCACTTGTAACTCAACAGCCCCTGAGTCATGCGGAGTTTTGAGCTGATCCATCAGCTTGGTAGTTCCTTCAAAACCAGCGGCAATAACCGTTACCCGCAGTTTATCGCCCAGCTTTTCGTCCGTAATCGCGCCAAACTTGAACATCCGGGCTTCGGTCTGAATTTTCTGCGCTACGTGTTCCGAAATGGCCATCTGCTCGCGTAGCAACATGGCATGTTCTTTGCTTGAAGATATCGTAAGCAGGATACGTTTGGCACCCCGGATATCATGGTCATTCAGCAAGGGCGAGTTCAGAGCGGCTTCAATAGCATTCAGCGCCCGGTCATCACCCCCCGCTTCGGCGGAGCCCATTACCGATTGCCCGGCGTTTTCGAGTACTTTCTTTACGTCGGCAAAGTCCGCGTTGATGTCTCCCTGCGTCGTGATGATCTCGGCAATGCTTTTCACGGCGTTGGCCAAGACGTCATCGGCATGAGCGTAGGCATCGGTCCAGGTCAGTTCGCTGTACAGTTCGGCCAGTTTGTCGTTCAGTACGACCAGTACCGTATCACAGCTCTTCTTAAGTTTTTCGATACCCTCGCGGGCCTGGTCTTTCTTGTCTGTCCCTTCAAAGTAATACGGAGCCGTTACAACAGCAACGGTCAGCAGACCCATTTCACGGGCTACCTCAGCTACTACCGGAGCCGCACCGGTACCGGTACCGCCCCCCATGCCCGCCGTAATGAAAACCATTTTGGTAGGTGGGGCCAGCAGATTCCGAATCTCATCAATACTGGCTCGCGCAGCGTCTTCCCCCGCTTTAGCCTCCGTACCAGCCCCCAGTCCATCCCCTAACTGCAACTTGTTGCGAATCGGGTTTTTCATAAGTGCCTGCCGGTCGGTGTTGCAGACGGCAAAATCCACGTCCTTCATCTTCAGGTCGTGCATATGCTTCACGGCGTTGCCACCCATACCCCCTACGCCCACCACTTTAATAATGGTTGGCGTTTCTTCTGGCGTATTGTCGTATCGGTATCCCTGGCTTAGCATGGTATTGGTTGTGGTATCGGTGTACTGGTAAAGAGATATCTGAATGCAAATGAACCGGCGCGAAGCCGGTTGTCCTTTTCAGGGTGTTAATAAGGTTCAATCTCACTCCCGCGAATGGGTCGGGTCAACTTACGAAGCCAACCCAGCAGACCCGTCTCTTCGGGCTCACTTCCGGCCGGCTTTTCTATTCTTTCCTTCTCCCGCACGGGGGGAGTCGGAGTTGGAGGTGTGTACGTAGCGGCAGGTCGGGTCGGCATCGATTCCTCATTGGTTTGTACGGCCCGACTCGGATCGCTAATGAACGGAATACGGTGGTCAATAGTTTTGTAACCTGCCCAGACCAACCCAACCGCCGTGGCAAAGGCGGGTTCACCCACCAGATCAGCCCGCCCGTTGGGTTCGAGGTGTTCAGGATAGCCAACCCGAACTTCTTCAATGCCCGTCACACGGCTAAAAACGTGCTCAATACCCGGCGTCATGGCTGTTCCGCCCGTGAGCACAATGCCCCCCAGCAGTTTACCATCGTAACCGGATTTGATAATCTCAGTCTGTACCAGCGCAGCAATTTCGCGCAGACGATCCTCCATAATGACCGCCACGTTTTTCAGTAAAACGTCTTTCGGTTTGCGATTACTCAGGCCGGGTACCGCTACCACTTCGTTGAGATTAAACTCGCTGGGGCTGGCACTGCCAAATCTGCGCTTCAACTGCTCAGCCTGAGTAGGCAATACTTTACAGCCCGCCTGAATATCGGACGTGAGGCTGTTGCCTGCCCACGGAAATACGGCTACGTGCCGCAGGACGTTACGGTAATAGATGGCCAGCTCAGTAGTGCCCCCGCCAATATCAACCACCACCACGCCCGCGTATTTTTCCTCGTCGGTCAGCACGGCCAGGCCCGATGCCAAAGCCGACAGCATCATAGTTTCGCTTTCGAGGTTATTGCGACTAATGCACTTGTTCACGTTCCGGATAGCACTACCCAGAGCCGTAATCAGCTGAAAGTCAGCCCCTAACTTAACCCCATTACGACCTACTGGCTGGTCAATATTCGTTTCATTGTCAACGGTAAAGTTCATAGGCAACACGTGCATAATAGCCGTGTCGGCAGAAATCGATGTGCGGTTGCGATACATATCGCTCAGCAACCGGTCAATGTCTTCCATCTGCACTTCGTCGCTGGGCGATGAGCGTGTGATGTTTCCCGTCGCCTTGATCGAGTTGACATGCGACCCGCTAAAACTGACGTTTACCGTTTCGATGTCGAGTTTCGACTGGCTGGAAACTTCAGATATAGCCCTCCGGATGGCATTAACCGTGTTATTTACATTCATCACAGTACCTTTGGTAACGCCGTCGACCAGGGGGATCTCGCCCACACCCAGGATTTCGAGCGTTTCCTGATCACGACTATTCGTTACCAACCGACCCGCCACGGCGCACACTTTGGTGCTGCCAATGTCTAGGCCTACCACTATATGTTCGTCCTTTCCCTGGGTTGTCATTCGCACACAATTTGATTACGATACTGAACGCTGATCCGGCTGTAGCGATCCCATCCCTTAGCCGGCAAGACGTCTGTATAAATTAATTTCAGTTTCTTAAATTTAGCCTCCAGATCGGTTGGCGAACCAAACTCAATCCGGTGATTTCCCATTTGCGGCCACATCGTTACCTGACCTTCCTTATCAACCGACAACTCAGTGATCTGCGCCCGCCAGAACACGTCGTCCTGAAGTTGCCGGAGCAGATCGAGCAGGGGCCCGTTTCGTTCGCTGGTTAAGGAGCGATTCTGGTTAAAATAAGCCCCGGTCAAAATAGGTACCCGCGCCGTGTAATTCATTGATACCGGAAAAAAGCGCCCTTCCTGACTCACATACTGCCCGCCTACCTGCCCATCGGTAGTGGTCATAAGTCTGGCTACGGGCTTCGGCTGCTCAATCTGGACAAGCAAATTTCCCCTTAAATCACGAGATACCTGACATGCTTGTACCAGCCCATGCTGCCGTAGTCTTTCTTCCAGCTGACCAAAATTAACATCGTCGTAGTCTTTCCCAATTACCGGATCGGCTCCGTCATTGGTGAGATAGCCCGTTACATCCCGGCGAGTCAGAAACTGATGTCCGTCCACCTGATTGAGTCGAATCACCACTTCCCCAACCCGCTTCTGTTCCTGCCGCACTTCAGTAAAGGCAATCAGGCCCAGGGTTGCAACGAGCAATCCAGCCACATACAGGCTCTTTTTGGTTGAATTAAAGGTAGACAACATTGGCGTATTAGCTAAGTCATTATCGAGATATTTTTATCTATTGGTCCGCAAGGGCTGCTTTTAAGACGGGAAGCAGCTGGTCAATGTCACCCGCGCCGATGGTAACCAGTATGGGCGGATGGTGTTTTCGCACAACGTCGGGTAGGTCGGCCTTGGTGCTTATCTGTTTTGTTTTCGATTGAACTGCCCCCAAAATCAATTCTGACGTTACGCCCTCGATGGGTAATTCACGGGCGGGATAGATATCGAGCAGAATAACGTGGTCGGCCAGCGAGAGGCTTTCGGCGAAACCAGCGGCAAAGTCGCGGGTGCGGCTGAAGAGGTGCGGCTGAAAAATAGCCGTTATGGCCTGGTCAGGATACAGGGCTCTCACCGATGACAAGAAGGCCCGTACTTCTTCAGGGTGGTGCGCGTAGTCATCAATCAGCACGGCCCGATCTGTTTTGAGTACGTACTCGAACCGACGACGAACGCCCCGGTAGCTATTCAGCCCTGCCCGGATGGCTTCCGGCGAAACGCCCACTGCCAGTGCAGCCGCGCCAGCCGCCACCGCGTTCTCAACGTTGTGAAAGCCGGGCAGCATGAGCTGAATATTGGGGATGACGCCGTCGGGATACACCAGATCGAATATAAAAGCAGCGTTTTCGATGCGCAGATTCTGGGCGTGATAATCGCCGGTCTCCAGCGAATAAGGCCGGACGGTTGCGGTCGTTTTTTCGGCGAGTGACAGCCCGGCTTTCATCAGCAGCAGACCATCGGTATCGATCTGGCTTACGAACTGGCTAAACGAATCCAGCACGGCGTCGTGCGCTCCATAAATGTCGAGGTGATCGGCGTCGGTTGAGGTAACGATGGCTACGTGCGGAAACAGGGTAAGGAACGAACGGTCAAACTCGTCGGCTTCAACTACGCAGACCACCTCGTTCAGCTTATCGGCCGGCTGATTGAGCAGGAAGTTGGTATTATAGTTGTTGGCAATACCCCCCAGAAAAGCCGCGCAGTTAACACCCGCGTCGCGAAGGATATGCGCCACCATCGACGACGTAGTAGTTTTGCCGTGCGTACCGGCCACCGCTACGGTTTTCATCTGCCCCGCCAGCAGGCCCAGTACCTGCGCTCGTTTTTGTAACGTGAACCCGTTTTCACTCAGGTATATGTACTCCGCGTGGGTTTTCGGCACGGCGGGGGTATAGACCACCAGGGTCTGCGCCGGATTATCGCGAAACAGAATCGGTATCTGTTCTATGTCTTCGATGAAATGAATACCCGCCCCTTCGGTTTGCAGCGCATTGGTCAACGCGGTGGGCGTTTTGTCATACCCTGCCACTGCGTAGCCATTTACCTGAAACCAGCGGGCCAGCGCACTCATACCAATACCACCAATGCCAAGGAAATAAATGTATTTATAATCGGACAGCGTCATGTAGACTATGAAGTTACAACAGAGAAATTACTAATGGTGTTTCGTTACTGTATGCCTCCATAAAAGCTTACAATTCTATATAGAAGCCTACTTCTTATTCAACCTAATTACCTCCTCCGCAATATCACGGGCGGCTGTTGGTTTGGCAAATTCTTTTATCTGGTTTCGTAGCTCTCGCTGCTTGGCTGAATCACCAAGCAGATCAAGAGCGGTTTTTACCAGGGTGGCGCGGGCGTCCTGATCGCGTACCAGCAGGGCCGCGTTCCGGTTCACCAGGGCCATTGCGTTTTTAGTCTGATGGTCTTCAGTAGCTGCCGGAAACGGCACCAGTACCGCCGGTCGACCCACTAAACACAGTTCTGACACAGATAAAGCTCCCGCCCGGCTTACTACTACGTCGGCCACGGCATACGCCTTGTCCATTTCGTAGATGAACTCATAAGCCCGCACGAACGATGATTCCGCTGCCAGGATGGCCGTTCGCGCCCGGTCAATAAACGCCGGGCCGGTTTGCCAAATCACCTGCACGCCCGCGTTAACAAACTGCGTCAAGTCCGCTTCCATCGTTTCGTTGAGTGTTCGCGCGCCCTGACTGCCGCCAATGACGAGCAGCGTTTTTCGCCCGGCATCCAGTCCAAACAACGCCCGGCCGGCTTCTACCTGCTGATCGGCAAATTGAATATCGACACGGACGGGATTGCCCGTCAGCCGGATTTTGTCAGCCGGGAAGAAAGCGTCCATACCCGGATAAGCCACGCATATACGCTTTGCCCAGCGGGCCAGCACTTTATTGGTTAGCCCGGCATAGGAGTTTTGTTCCTGAATAAGTATTGGCACGCCCGCCATTGAGGCCGCCAGCAACGTAGGCCCGCTGGCGTAGCCACCCACCCCCACAGCTACGTCGGGCTGGAAGTCGCGCACAATTTGCCGCGCGCGCCATAGGCTCTGCCCCAGTTTAAACGGAAAGGCCAGATTAGCCAGCGTCAGTTCGCGCCGGATGCCCACCACCGGCAGACCCTCGATGGCGTAGCCCGCGCGGGGCACCTTCTCCATCTCCATCTTGCCCTCGGCCCCCACAAACAGAATGTCTGCCGCAGGGTCAATGGCTTTCAGTTCGTTGGCGATGGCAATGGCCGGGTAAATATGCCCACCCGTGCCACCCCCGCTGATGATGTATTTCATATTTTGCTTTCGTCCACTTCTTCGCGGCTAACGCTGAGCACAATGCCAATGGCCAAGCCGGTAAATATCAGCGATGTACCACCCATACTGAGTAAAGGCAGCGGTTGTCCCGTAACGGGAGCCAGCCCAATAGCCACGCAGATGCTGGCAAACGCCTGAAACACAATGCTGAATGTTAGGCCTGCCGATAGTAAACCCCCAAACGGCCGGGAGGCTTTCTGAAGGGTTTTCATGCCTCGCCAGAGAAACCACAGGTACGCCAACACTATCGGAATACCACCCAACAGTAATCCGTATTCCTCAACGATAATGGCGTAGATAAAGTCAGAGAATGGATTGGGCAGCGTATTGCGCTGATGGCTGTTGCCGGGTCCCTGCCCCGTAAGTCCACCATTGGCCAGGGCGATGTACGACTGCTCGACCTGGTAAACAATGGTTTCGGTGTCCATATAGCTTTTAATCCGGTTTGAGGCTGTACCGTAACGTTCTCCAAAGAGCAGCGCAGTGCCGCCAAATAAAACGCAGAAACCCACCATATACACTAGGTAGCGTACGGGAACCCGGCCAATGTACATCAGCAGAAAACAGGTGAAGCCCAGCAGCAGAGCCGTTGAGGTATTGGTCAGAATGATAAGCGAGCAGATCAGGCCAATCCAGAAAATGATGTTGAACAGAACGGTTGGGTCGCTCATGAACCGCTGCCGCTTGGCGAGCATAGCGGCCAGATTCGAGATCAGGGCCAGCTTAGCCAGGTCGGACGGTTGAAACGTCTGGTTGATAATTGGAATGGTAACCCAGCGCGATGCGTCGTTGATGGCCGTTCCTTTAAAAAAGGCCCATAGCAGCAGGGGAACCGATAGCCACAGGCCAAACTTAGACAGCCGGGCAAAATGTACGTAGTTGATTTTATGCGCAAAATACGTACAGGCCAGCCCCACCAGCAACAGGGATCCGTGCTTGATCAGAAACACTTCCGTGTTGCCATCAAGCTCCCGAAATGCCTTTGTTCCGGTGGCGCTGTACACAACCAGAACACTCATGATGGATAGATACATCACAATCCACCAGATCTGGCGGTCGCCTTTTAAACTCGTCTGAACCCACTCGCGAATAGCCACATGTTTTTAAATTATAAATGGTGAATTATAAATGATGAATCGGTCCGCCGAAGCAGGGCTGTCGCAGGACCAACTGGTGACAATGCATTCATCATTTATAATTCATCATTCCAGTTACTGCATCTTTAAACTGTTTTCCCCGGTCCTCGTAGCCTTTGAACAGGTCGAAACTGGCGCAGGCGGGCGAGAGCAGCACTACATCGCCGGGTTGGGCCAGCTCCAGACCCATCCGAATCGCTTCACTCACGTCCCGCGTTTCACGGATAGACGGAATAATTGATTGAAAGTAATCCGTCAATTTATGATTATCTGCGCCGAGACAAACCAGAGCCTTTACTTTCTGCTTCACCACCTCATCTAACTGACTGTAGTCATTGCCTTTGTCCAGCCCTCCCGCAATCCAGACCGTTGGCGCATCCATGCTCGACAGGGCGTAAAATACCGAGTCGACGTTAGTAGCTTTAGAGTCATTGATAAACCGCACGCCATTGATTGTACCCACCGGTTCCATCCGGTGCGGGGCGTTAGTAAAGGTGCGTAGCCCCTCAGCAATTGGTTCGTTTGAGACGCCTACTGCCTGAGCCACCAGCACGGCCGCCAGCGAATTGATAGCGTTATGTGGCCCGGTAAGGGTTGTTTCGGCTTGTTTCATCACAAACGACTGGTCATTTTGAACGGCAGTCAACAAGCCATCGCTCAGGTAACCACCCACGTTCGGCTGCGCTTTCAGCGAGATGGGTAATCGCTGAACGTCGGGATTTCGCTTCGCCAATTCGTCCAGAATTGGCTGATTTTCGGCGAAGTAAATAAACGGATCTCCGGGTTGGGCGTTTTGCAGAATCCTGAATTTTGAATCGATATAGTTCTGAAACTCGTACCCGTACCGGTCGAGGTGATCAGGCGTAATGTTCAGCAGTACCATCACATCGAGGTGGGTACTATACATGTCATCGAGCTGAAAACTGCTTAGTTCCAACACGTAGTAGTCAAACTCGTTGGTAATGACCTGAGCGGCAAAACTATCACCAATGTTACCAGCCAACCCAACGTTCAGCCCGGCCGCTTTCAGCAGATGATACGTCAGCAGGGTAGTCGTTGTCTTGCCATTGCTACCCGTAATACCAATAAGCTTAGCAGTGGTATAGCGGGCGGCAAATTCAATTTCTGAACTAACCGGTATTTTCCGGGCGTACAGCTTTTGCACCAGCGGCACCGTAGCCGGAATACCAGGGCTTTTAATTACCTCAGCAGCCGCCAGAATACGAGCTTCAGAATGTTGTCCTTCTTCAAATGAAATTTCGGCCTTCCGGAGAGCCTTCCGGTAACTGTCTTTAAGTGTTCCTCCGTCAGAGAGAAATACGGCGAAGCCCTTGGCCTGTGCCAGCAGGGCAGCGCCTACCCCACTCTCGCCCCCACCCAAAATAACCAATTCGTTTGCTGCCATAATCCCTGCTTTACCAGCTGCAAAATAACGCATAAAAAAAGCCTTCCGAATAGTCGGAAAGCTTTTGATTCTACTATTCCTGTTGAAATTCCTTATTCTTTGGGGGCTAGTGAGTCGGACAGGCGGGCGCGGTTGGCAGCTTTCACGATCATAAAAATAACCCAGGCAATGATCAGAAACTGAAGCAGTGTATTCAGAAAATTGCCGTACATAATTGCCACTTCAGGTTGGGTACCAACGGCTTCTTTCAGCACAACTTTCATCCTGCTGAAGTCAACCCCACTAATCAGAAGGCCAATAATTGGGTTAATAATATCTTCAACCAATGACGTAGTAATTTTACCGAAGGCAGCTCCGATAACTATGCCTACGGCCAGATCCAGTACGTTACCCTGGGCAATGAACAAACGAAATTCTTTTAACATACACGTACGTATTTTTTGGGTTAGTAAAATGAACGGGTGTTACGCGTTAACCGCAACATACTAATCAATTTGTCACTTCGCAATCAAATCTTACTGCTTACGAAAGGAAAATACCTTGTAAATCAGGCCAATACCGAGTATTGGCTGTATTTGTCAGTTAGTTGAGAAGTTCTTGGCAAAAAGGACAATCTTACAAAATGTGGTACTGATAGACTTACTGACTCTGGCCGTGAGCCGGATTTTCCTACGATGATCGATCGCTTTGAGCATCTGTCAGGTAGCATCTGCTTAGGTTACGCGTCATAGCCGTATAGCTGGTTGCAACAAGGTAAATGCCCGATTGCCCACTAATAAAAAAGCCTGACCAATTAGCCAGGCTTTCAGTAAAGCAGTACAACGTAAGTGATACATTTCGTTCACAACAGTATCATTATGTTCTAAACAGCCGCAACCTGCCAATAAAACTGTCTCAGTCGGTCTCTGGAGCGTTTTAGACGCATTTTCACGGCGCTTTCTGTGAGGGCGTTCTGAACAGCCAGTTCTTTGATGCTAACTTCCTGCTGGTATTTCATCATAAGTAACTGACGCTCCTCTGTCGAAAGCATTCCCATGGCCTGTTTCAGATGTTGAGCTGACTGTTCGAGTTGTTCAGTCGGGTTTTCTTCCTGAATTGAGCCAATTAGATCCCAATTGTCACCAATAATTAATTCGTCCCGCCGGTTTCGAATTCGCGTCTGATCGGCACAATAATTGTGTGTTATCGAATATAACCAGGTTGAGAACCTGGCCTGATATTTGAAGCTATCTAATTTGGTAACTAATTTCAGGAAGATATCCTGGGTCAGATCTTCAGCCTGAACCTGATCTTTGGTAAAAGATAAACACTTGCGGTGTACTTTATCGCAGTATCGGTTATATAATTGCTCGAAAAAGTCGTTTTGGCGAGTTTCAACGTAACTGCTGACCAACTCTTCGTCTGAGTACCTGTGAGCCATAAATTTACTATGAGTTACTTCGTAAAAGTAGTTATTAAAATTACATGTACGTACATCTAGATCTGATCAGATGCTTTGAAACGCAAAATTCCCGGCCATTTGGCCGGGAATTTATTATTCGGTACCTTTTTGTAGGTCTTCTACGCAATAACGACACGCTTAAACGCAGACACCGTCAATCCCTTGCTGGTTTTATCGAGCAGTTGAGCTATTGTTAGTGAACTGTCTTTGACAAACTCCTGATTTAGAAGGGTATTTTCTTTATAGAACTTGTTTAATTTACCCATCGCAATCTTCTCCAGCATGGCCTCGGGCTTACCTTCCTGACGCGCCTGCTCCTTGCCAATTTCAATTTCCCGCTCTACCGTAGTAGCATCCACGCCGTCCTTGTCGAGGGCTACCGGCTTCATGGCAGCAATCTGCATAGCTACATCACGTCCTACTTCCGACACGTCAGTACCGCTGGTGCTGGTCAGACCAACCAAAACACCAAGTTTACCATTCGAGTGAATATACGATACGACTTTCTCAGCTGATATGGTATCAAATGAAGCTACATCAATTTTCTCGCCAATCTTACCCATCAAGTCCGTAATCTGGTCCTGAATGGTGCGACCATCGGCTTGTTTCACCGCCAGCAAGCTTGCTTTATCAGTTACGTCAGCGGCCACGGCTTCGCTCATAAGCAACTTAGCCAGGTTTTGGAAATCAGGAACCTTGGACACGGGTTCCGTCTCGCAGGCCAGCGCAATGATTTTGCCACTGCTGCCGTCTGGACTCACGTGTGCCAGCACAATACCTTCTGCAGTGGCATTGTCAGCCCGTTTATCAGCTATCTTCTGACCCTGCTTGCGCAGCACCTCTTTTGCTTTGTCAAAATCGCCATCGGCCTCGGTCAGGGCTTTTTTGCAGTCCATCATACCGGCTCCGGTCTCTTGCCGAAGTTTATTTACGTCAGCAGCAGTAATTGCCATCTTTAAAGTTGGTTTCAGTGATTAATTTTTCCTGTCAGCACCGCTGGTAAACATCACAGCCTGTGCGCTTACTGTATTAGCAAATAGCCCATAGCGACTGCTACGGGCTATCTTTATTGTCTCCCTATTTTAACGTTTGCCAGTCTGGTCATTCACTCTGTTACGAACAGACGAACATACAAACCGAAACTTAAATAGCGTTTATGCTTCCTCCTGCGTTTCAGTGACGGGAGCAGGCGCAGCTGCCTCGGGCTGTGATTCGCCTTCTGCCTTAGCCTGAGCTAAATCTTCTTTCCGTTTAGCTTCCTCCTCTTCCTGAACTCGCTGATCATCTTTGTCCTGCTTCCTTTCCATCAGCCCCTCTTCAATGGCCCGGCCAATAGCCAGTGTAATCATCGAAATTGACTTGTACGCATCGTCATTGGCTGGAATGGCGAAATCTACGTCCTCGGGGTTCGAATTGGTATCACACATAGCAAATACCGGGATACCCAAGCGGTGCGCTTCTGACACAGCAATGTGCTCACGCTTCACATCAACTACAAATAGAGCGGCTGGCAAACGGGTCAGGTCAGCAATACCACCTAAAACGCGCTCCAGCTTTTCCTTGTCGCGGCTGCGGGTTAAACGCTCGCGCTTAGCGATGCTTTTGACGGTCTCCTCGTCTTTCAGCATCTTCTCAAGCGTCTGCATTTTCTTCAGCGACTTCCGAATGGTAGCGAAGTTAGTGAGCATACCACCCTGCCAGCGGTCCGTAACGTAGGGCATTTTCAGACGGCGGGCTTCTTCCGAAACGATTTCCTGCGCCTGCTTTTTAGTAGCCACAAACATTACTTTCCGGCCCGAGCGTACGATACCTTTCATGGCATTGCAAGCTTCGTCCAGAGCCGCTACAGTCTTGTTAAGATCAATAATATGGATGCCGTTCTTCTCCATGAAGATATACGGAGCCATCCGGGGGTCCCATTTACGCGTCAGGTGGCCAAAGTGCACACCGGCGTCGAGGAGTTCTTTATATTCGATTTGTGCCATTTTCTGGTAAGAATGAAAAATGAAAAAATACGCAGCACCACCCGTCGGCATCATCTAAGGGCAGTCTGGACAATAGGACACGAGAGTGGAAAACAGGAATACAAGCAAAAACAGCTTTAAACTCCATACTCCACACCCGGAGCCAAATTTTAGCGTTTCGAGAACTGGAACCGACGGCGGGCCTTGGCACGACCATACTTTTTCCGCTCTACCATCCGCGAGTCACGCGTCAGGAAGCCTTCTTTTTTGAGGGCCGGGCGGAACTCAGCGTTCATCTCAACGAGTGCACGGGAAATGGCCATACGCGTGGCTTCGGCCTGACCGGATACCCCGCCACCCCGAACATTGACTTTTACGTCATAGCCACCCGTGCCGTTTACCGTGACAAAGGGTTGATTGAGAATAATTTGTAAGACTTCGGTCGGGAAATACTCTTTGTAGTCTTTCCCGTTTACCGTAATAGCACCACTACCTACCGTCATATAAATGCGGCTAATGGCGGTTTTCCGGCGACCAAGTGTGTTGATACGATCCATGTAGCTGATTAAAATTTAACGACGGTTGGTTGCTGCGCTTCGTGTGGGTGCTGCTCACCGGCGTACACGTACAGGTTGGTGAACATCTTGCGGCCCAGCCGATTCTTGGGCAACATGCCTTTGATTGCGTGTTCAAGAACGCGCTCCGGATACTTCTCAAGCCAGATGCGGGGCGAGGCAAATCGCTGACCGCCGGGATAACCCGTGTGGCGAATATAGACTTTGTCGGTCATCTTGGCTCCGGTCAGGCGTACCTTCTCGGCGTTGATGACGATCACGTTATCTCCACAGTCAACGTGGGGCGTAAAGTCTGGTTTGTGTTTGCCGCGGATCAGGCGTGCGATCTGGCTGGCCAGCCGACCAAGCACTTCGCCCTGAGCGTCAACCACAATCCACTCTTTCTGCACCGTTTCTTTGTTGGCAGAGATGGTTTTGTAACTGAGCGTGTTCACTATTTTGGAGACTAATTGGTTGATTTCTAACGAATTACTTGCAAAAAAAAAGCTCCCGTCCTGAAACGGGAGTGCAAATATAGCTGGTATATGCCTGAATTACAAGAAGGTATCTGGAAATTGAACTACCGTAGTTTCAGCGTGACCAGGGCCAGTACTGCCAGCATAATACCGATAATCCAGAAGCGGGTCGCGATTTTAGCTTCGTGATACCCTTTTTTCTGAAAATGATGGTGTAACGGTGACATCATAAGAATGCGCCTGCCCTCGCCGTACTTTCGTTTGGTGTATTTGAAATAGCTGACCTGCGCAATGACCGATACCAGCTCAACCAGGAAGATGCCACAAATGACCGGAATCATAATCTCCTTCCGAATGGCCAGAAAGAGCACCGCAATCACCCCCCCCAGCATCAGACTACCCGTATCGCCCATGAATACCTGCGCCGGGTAGGAATTATACCATAGAAAGCCAACGCAGGCGCCTACAAAAGCCGCGCAGAAAATAACCAGCTCGCCCGAATTGGGAATATACATAATGTTGAGGTAGGGCGCGAAGAGCTTATTGCTCGACAGGTAGGCCATCACCCCAATCGTGAGCGCAATAATTATCGACGTGCCAGCCGCCAGCCCGTCAATACCATCGGTAATGTTGGCTCCGTTCGAGACAGCGGTGATGATGAAAATACAGACCAGTGTATAGACAATCCAGGTGTACTCGTCGGGCAGGAGACCGAACAGCAACGAACTGTAATCGAACTCGTTATTCTTTAAAAATGGCACCGTCGTCAGCGTCGATGTGATATCGGTGTATACGTCCGGCACATCGGAGGTGCTGAGCCGCCGGGGCGCGTACACCCGGATTTTGACGTTGTCGTTGAAGTAAAGCGTCAGACCCACAATCAGGCCCAGCCCAACCTGTCCAACTACCTTAAACTTACCCTGCAGCCCTTCCTTATTTTTTTTGAATACCTTGATATAATCGTCCAGGAAGCCAATCATACCCGTCCAGACAGTTGAGACGAGGGCCAGTACCACATACACGTTGGAGAGTTTGGCAAACAGCAGCGCCGGAACCAGTAGCGACGCCAAGATTATGAAGCCACCCATAGTGGGCGTACCGCGCTTCTGCATCTGCCCATCCAGACCCAGGTCACGAATCGACTCGCCAATCTGTAAATTACGGAGTTTGTCGATAATGCGCCGACCGAAAACAGCCGCAATGAGCAGCGACGTAATGACGGCACCGAGTGCCCGAAATGAGATGTATTGGAAAACTCCCGCGCCCGGAAAGTTGTATTGTTCGTCTAAAAAACGGAAGAGGTAATACAGCATAAGAGTGGTGTAATGCAGGTCAAAAGTACGGCGGTTACGAGTGTTTTTTGAGCCATTCGGTTAATTCAACGGCCAGGAAACTCCCTAAACGCTTCACGTAGTACGGCCTGGTCGTCGAAGTTGTGTTTAATGCCCTGTATTTCCTGGTAAGTTTCGTGGCCTTTGCCCGCTACCAGAATAATATCGTGGGGCTGCGCTATGGAAACAGCGTAGTTGATAGCCCCGCGCCGGTCCTCGATGGTACGCGTTTTTTTGAAATCTACCGGCGGCACCCCCGTCTGCATCTGTTGCAGTATGGCCATTGGGTCTTCGTAGCGCGGGTTGTCGGATGTCAGAATGACGCGGTTGCTGAAGCGACAGGCAATGGCGGCCATCAGGGGGCGTTTTGTAGCATCGCGGTTACCGCCACACCCCACCACGGTAATTATCTGGGGCATGGCGTCCTGTTCGTCAGCCTGGCGAAGGCCCGCAATGGTTTCCAGCACGTTTTCCAGCGCATCGGGCGTGTGAGCGTAGTCAACAATACCCACAATTTTATTGGCCGAAACCACCTGCTCAAACCGGCCCGGTGGGGGCATCAGCGACGATAGCAGCGTGAGCACCTCCGTTGGCTCTTCGCCCAGCAGCACGGCAGCCCCATAGATGCTTAATAAGTTGTACGCGTTGAACTTCCCAATGAGTTTGAACCACACCTCGCGGTCATCAACCAGCATGTTCAGCCCAAAAAGCGAATCGGCCAGGAGTTTACCTTTGAAGGTGGCCAGCGTCTGGAGTGAGTACGTTTCTTTGCGGGCTACGGTATTTTGCAACATCACCAAACCACGCTTATCGTCGGCGTTGGTGAGCGCGAAGGCCGACGCGGGCAATTGATCGAAGAAGCCTTTTTTGGCCCGGATGTAGTTATCGAAGGTACCGTGAAAATCGAGATGGTCGTGCGTAATGTTCGTAAAGACACCCCCGGCAAATGTTAACCCGGCAATGCGCTCCTGCACCACCGCGTGCGAACTGACCTCCATGAAAACATATTGACACCCCCGGTTCAGCATCTGCACGAGCAGTTCATTGGCCGTAATGACGTCAGGAGTGGTGTGGGTGGCGGCAATAACCTGATCATCAATCTGATTCTGCACTGTAGAGAGCAACCCGCAATGGTAGCCCAGCCCCCTGAACAGACGGAAGAGCAGTGTAGCTACCGACGTCTTGCCGTTGGTGCCCGTTACGCCCACCAGGCGGAGTTTCTGCGATGGTTGCCCGTAAAACGTGGCCGCCACCAACCCCAGCGTTCGGGCGGGATTCTGCACCTGTATATAGGCTACATTCCCGGCCATCGTGGCCGGTAGTTCCTCACACAAGATAGCTGCCGCGCCCTGCTGTACTGCCGTCTCCATGTAGGCGTGCCCATCGGTAACGGTACCGCGTATAGCCACAAACAGGCTACCCGGACCCGCCCGGCGCGAGTCCATAGTCAGGTGGTTAATATCGGTATCCATGCGACCTGAAGTAGCCAGCAGCGGAATTTTGTAGAGGAGATCCTGGAGTTGCATATCCAACTTGAGCCTTATGTATCGGACACAAAAAAACGGGGAACTCCCCGCTTTCTTTACATTTCGTTAAAAAATCACCCCAATAACCGAGAGAATGGAGCGGGGAGGCTGCACTTATAAAGCGTCATTGGCCTGTTTTTTGGGGGAATCCGACCCTCCAACTACTTATCGCTGCGTGTAATCCGAAAGGGGCAGACCGTCACCATCATCCTTAATGGTAGCCAGAATGCGCTCTACCTCCCCAACCCGATCGGTATCGCCGTTCTTCTCAAAGGCCAGTGTCAGGTTGCGCAATACCCGGCGCACAATGTCGGCGTTGGTACAGGGTTGGTAGAACGTGTCCAGCCGCTTCAGATTCATCTGATCAATGTACTGGTCAATGTCTTTTTTGGTGAAGACAAGCCCCCGGTTGAAGACGTTAAGGTAAAACTGGACGCCACTGGTTTTATAGGTCAGCACAAACAGGTTAGGCAGGTTCACCCCATAAACGGGCAGATTGAGCCGCTGCGCAATGAGCATATACAACACACAAAGCGTAATGGGATTACCCCGGCGACTTTCCAGCACCTGGTTAATCATGGAGTTGGCCGGCGAATGAAAATGCTTGGTATTGGGCGCAAATTTCAGCTTGGTGAAAAATGCGTTGTTAATCAGTTTTACCTGCTCATCGGGGTGCATGTCGGCTTTGAAATCGAGCCATACCTCGTAATAAAGCTGTTCCACCTCCTGTCGCAGTTTATCGAGCGAGAGGTCGGGATACTGGTAGGTGGCCACAATCCAAAGGCCTTCCAGCAAGTCCATGCCGCCACCGTTTTTCCAGGCCATCATCCGCTCCAGCACCGATTCATACTGAAGGTCGTGAATAATTTCTTCAATGCGTTTTTGCAGAGCCGGGTTAAAACTTCCTTCCCACTCGGTTTCCAGAAGAGGAATCATCGTACTGCCCCGTTGCCGGATTTGCTCTTCTACGTGCTGGGCCACTTCCTGATCGTCGTCGTCAAGTAGCGAGATCAGGGCTTTCAATTCATTATCGCTCATGTGTTTCTGAAATCTGGCCGGTTGCCCGCCGGTAAATACCTGTTTCGCAAACCTGCCGAATATACTACTTTTGTGGGGCAAGGCGGGCTCTGTGCCCCAACTAACAACGAAAATCTTACCAAAAACAGTTTGGCACTCGCAAACAGTACTCCCCGAATTCTGGTAACGGGTGGAGCCGGGTTCATTGGCTCCCACACGGTTGTATCGCTGGTTGAGGCCGGTTTTGAGCCGATTATCGTCGATGATTTTTCCAACTCGCAACGCATTGCGCTCGACGGCCTTCGTACCATTCTGGGCCGCGATGTGACCTGCTATGCCGTTGATTGCACTGACACTACGGCCATGCACGAAATTTTTGCGCGTGAGAATTTGAGTGGTGTCATTCACTTTGCGGCTTTCAAAGCCGTGGGCGAGTCAGTGGCAAAGCCGCTTAAATACTACCGGAACAATCTCGACTCGCTGCTTTTGTTGCTTGACTTGATGCCGCAGTATGGGGTAAAAAATCTGGTATTTTCATCGTCCTGTACGGTGTATGGTCAGCCCAATCAGCTGCCCGTAACAGAAGCAACACCCCGGCAGCCGGCCGAATCACCTTACGGTAATACCAAAGCCATTTGCGAAGATATTATTCGCGATGCCGTGCGATCAGATATGCCGATTTGTGCACTGGCCCTGCGGTATTTCAACCCAATTGGCGCGCATCCATCGGCGCAGATTGGTGAGTTACCACTGGGGGTTCCGGCCAATCTGGTACCGTTCATTACCCAGACAGCCGCCGGCATACGCCCCAGCCTGACGGTATACGGGGATACGTATGACACCCCCGATGGCACCTGCATCCGAGATTATATCCACGTTGTGGACCTGGCCGAAGCGCACGTACAGGCGCTGCGAAACCTGGCGGGGTCGAACGAGACTTCATCGTACGATGTGATCAATATTGGCACAGGCCGGGGCGAAACGGTTCTGAACATCATTAAAACGTTTGAGCAGGTAACGGGCGTTCCGCTTAACTACACCATCGGCCCACGCCGACCGGGCGATATTGAAAAGGTTTATGCCGACGTAACAAAAGCCACGCAAACTCTGGGATGGACTGCCCGCCGTTCCCTCGCCGAATCCCTGCGAGATGCCTGGCAGTGGCAGGAAAGACTGCGTCATGAAGGTGTAGATGGTTTACCACTGCGGTCATAAAGCTGTGAAATTGCGGTGCCCGCCAGGGCTGACGCGCAAGCCAACGTAGTGACTTTATGACCGAAGTGACGCCCCATTTACAACTTTACAACTCTACAAACTATGAAAATCGTAATTACCGGCGGAGCCGGATTCATTGGGTCGCACGTGGTGCGGCTATTCGTGACGAAATATCCCGACTACCAGATTTATAACCTCGATGCACTGACCTATGCGGGCAACCTGGCCAACATCACCGACATCGAGAACGCACCGAACTATACATTTGTAAAGGGTGATATTACCGACGCGGGTTTTTTAACCGGTTTCTTTGCCGAGGTGCAGCCTGATGGGGTCATTCACCTGGCCGCCGAGTCGCACGTAGACCGGTCCATTACCGACCCCATGTCGTTTGTAATGACCAACGTGGTGGGTACGGTAAACCTGCTCAATGCAGCCAAAGACGCCTGGAAAGGAAACTTCGACGGAAAGCGATTCTACCACGTCTCGACCGATGAGGTGTATGGTTCGCTGCACAACGCCGATGAGTTTTTTCTGGAAGATACTTCTTACGACCCACAGTCGCCTTATTCGGCCTCTAAAGCGGCATCAGACCATTTTGTGCGGGCGTATGGTAATACTTATAAACTGCCGGTGGTGCTGACAAACTGCTCCAACAATTACGGTCCCAACCACTTCCCCGAAAAGCTGATTCCGCTGATGATTCACAACATCCAGCAGAACAAACCCCTGCCCGTGTATGGCAAAGGCGAGAATGTTCGCGACTGGCTGTTCGTCGTAGACCATGCCCGCGCCATCGACGCCGTCTTTCACAATGGTAAACCCGGTGAAACGTACAACATTGGTGGGTTTAACGAGTGGAAGAATATTGATCTCGTGCATCTGCTGTGCGATATTATGGACCGCAAGCTCGGTCGGGAAGCCGGTACGTCGGCGCAGCTTATTACCTACGTCACCGACCGGGCCGGGCACGACCTGCGCTACGCCATCGACGCCCATAAGATTATGAACGAACTCGGCTGGCAACCCTCACTCCAGTTTGAGGAAGGGCTCGAAAAAACTGTTGACTGGTTTCTGACCAATCAGGAATGGCTCGACAACGTCACATCAGGCGCTTATCAGGGCTATTATCAGGGAATGTACACGAACAGATAATTGTGAATTTTGACTGATAGAATGAGTGAATAACCTCCGGCAGCAATCTGCCTGCGTACGCTATTCACTCATTCTATCAGTTAAAATTCAGTCATTTACACCCATGAAAGGAATAATACTTGCCGGTGGATCCGGTACCCGGCTGCATCCGCTGACGCTGGCCGTGAGTAAGCAGCTTATGCCGGTTTATGACAAGCCGATGATTTACTACCCGCTCTCGATTCTGATGCTGGCGGGCATTCAGGAAATTCTTATCATCTCGACGCCCCATGACCTGCCCCACTTCGAGAAACTCCTCGGCGACGGATCGCGGTTTGGATGCCAGTTCAGCTATGCCGTTCAGCCCAGTCCTGATGGTCTGGCGCAGGCGTTTGTTATTGGCGAATCGTTCATTGGCACCGATAAAGTGGCCCTTGTACTGGGCGATAATATCTTCTACGGCTCCGGCCTGTCGAAGCTGTTGCAGGCCAATAACAATCCCGACGGGGGAGTAGTCTATGCCTATCAGGTAAACGACCCCGAACGCTACGGCGTGGTAGAGTTCGACGATGCGTTCAACGTCCTGTCTATTGAGGAGAAGCCCGAACAGCCGAAGTCGAATTACGCCGTGCCGGGTTTATATTTCTACGACAACGACGTAGTAGAGATTGCCAAAAACATTGCTCCTTCGCCACGGGGGGAGTACGAAATTACCGACGTGAATCGGGTCTATCTGGAGCGGGGCCAATTGAAAGTAGGCGTGCTGGACCGGGGTACCGCCTGGCTCGACACGGGTACGTTCGAGAGTCTGATGCAGGCCGGTCAGTTTGTTCATGTCATTGAAGAGCGGCAGGGGCTCAAAATTGGCTGTCCCGAAGAAATTGCCTGGCGCATGGGCTTCATTGACGCCGACCGGCTTGCCGAATTGGCCCGCCCCCTGGTCAAGAGCGGCTACGGTCAGTACCTGCTCGATATTCTGAAGTAAAGCACCCATTATCACTATCCTGTTCATTCAGCTATCGGCTGAAAATAAAGCCCAAAACCAGCCTGGTTTTGGGCTTTTTGGTATGTTATGCAACCCAATAAAGCGCAGTTGGTGCTCCGCAAATGTCCGCGATTTAGCACGTAGAACTACGTATTATTGATATTTATTAGACGGTTAAATAGTTGATTATCAGCAAATTCAGATAGATTAATAGACTTCTCTGTTGGGCTGCATGAGCGGGCATTTTTGTAGGTTTGTCAGGCTTTCTACTTTTATCCTCAATCAATCTTCCTGGTACCTCACCTAAACCCTCACCTTTTATAGTCATGCCTCTATTTACAAAAGACGCGGGGCGGTTCCTGAAATCCCGCGAAGCCGACACTATGACGGGCGAATACCGCGAACGCAAAGTGAATGTTGGCCTGAAACCGGACGAGTTCACCCGCTCCGAATATTTCGGCATTAACCAGGTGATGGCCCTGCTCGAACAACCCGGCTGCATTGGCCTGCGTATTCACCACGCCAAGCGCTGGGAAGATACCGACGGTAACCCCACCGAGTCGGGCAAAGGTCAGTTAAAGCCCCGCGTTCTACTGACCGGTGTTGACGCCACAGGCCACGATATGCCCATCAAAGCAGGCCGCGCCGGTTTGAAAGACGGTGACGCCGACGAACAGGTGTTGGGCGACGGCTACACCTGCCCACGTCATTGCACAAACGAACAATAGCCAGGCCAGAAATGGACAGGCTTTTGCATTTTGCCGAACGGTATCCCCTTGATGTCTGTGCTCACCTGAGCAGCCTGGTGGCGGTTATTTTTGGGATGATTACATTCAGGCTTCACCGTCCGGCACACCGGTATGTCTGGCTCCTGTTCGTTTTCTTCTTTGTAAAAGACAGTTACTCCCTTTGGTACATCTACCAGAAGTCAACGAACCTGTTCATTCAAAATCTGGAGACCCTGTTTGAGACGGCATTAGTAGGGCTGATTTACTATTCCTGCTTCTCAAACAGAAACTCCAGACGAATTATTTTGGGAGCAGGCATACTAACGACGGGCGTTATTCTGCTTACCTATAGCCCCGATCAACTCTCCCTGCCCAGTCTGCTGCTGTTCCGGGTGTATTCTATCGTGATATCATTAGCTTATTTCAACAGAATTCTGGCCGATCTGCGCATCAGAAACATTCTGAAGCACCCGCTCTTCTGGTTCACGGCCGGGCTGCTGATCTTTGTGCTGGGTACGTTTTTCACCAGCCTGTTCAGCGAATTCATTTTTGACCCGAAGACCGTATCCGACGAGACGTTCGATTTCTACTGGAACATCAACAATGTTCTCTTCGTCTTCTTCTCCCTGTCAGGTGCTGCTGGTCTTTGGTGCGTCCGGTATGACCGGCATAATGTACTGTAAACGCAGCGGGTTAACAGTTTATCCAAGATCGTCATAGCCATTGTCCTGCGGGATTTTATAGACTTTGAGCCATGCTTTCAGTACGGACGGGTCACGGAAGTCCTTCACCTCGCGCTTCACAGCTTTGATACCTCTTTTCAGCTCGCGAAGGTCATTATTGAACGCGTATTCCAGCCCGAAGGCCGTAGTGAGCATAATCGGTCTGCCAAGCATGGCCGAGAGGTGTTCCTGCATCGCGTGGAGTTTATCGCCTAGTTCGCTGACCTGCTGCTTCAGAATTTTGTTGTAGTATCTGAGTTGATCATCGGCCAGAGTTTCGAGATGCTGCTGATCAATATGATTAAACTCCAGCTGCAACCGAAGCAGGGCCAGCAAATCGCTTTTTTCGTAGGCTTCCGTTACGCGCTGCATGATGCCGGTTTTGCGTTCTTTTTCGGCTTCGTCACGCTCGCGATCGGGATGGAAAGCTTTGACCAAATCCATGTACAGCGTCCGAACGGCTTTGGTAATGTTACGTTCTTCGAGTTGCTTTTTCTGTTCGCGTTCCTGCTGTTTTGCTGTTTTGGGCTTCTTTGCCCTCGTCTCTTCGGCTTGATGTCGCTGCTGTTCGTGTTCGGCCTGGCGGGCCTGCAGCTGTTCCTGCACGTAGGCCCCAAATTTTTCCTGCGTACTCACATCCACGTCGGGGTCGAACGTAATGCCATACAGGGCACTCATCCTGTCTTTTAGGGCTTCAGAAATTAACCCGTCGGCATCAGCAGTGGTCTGATCGAACCCGTCTTTGTCGTACTTGTCGAAGATTGGCTTCAGTTCATCCATCCTGTGTTTGTCGATGAGGTAATACGCAATGTCGAGGATGAGGTGAGTGAGTTTTTTCTTCTCGGCTTTGGTGGCTTCGGGCCGGTCGTGGGCCTGATCGAACACCCGTACAAGATCGGCGCGGTGGCGGTTATAATCGATCAGCATGGGCCGGTATTCGGCGTTGATACGCTGCTGAATGGCGTCTACGGCTTGTTGAGAGCTTCTAATCTCAATCTCCAGTTCACCGATTCGATTGGTCAGGCTATTAAACTCTTTCTGAGCCTTTGATAGGGGCGCGTTGACTTTGTCAGGCGTTAAAATCCGGACGAGTTGCTGGGACTGGGACATGAATTGACTCTTGGTAAAGCAGGTAAACAAAGGTACGGCTGCGTATATTGCCCGTCAACCCGACAAAGTTATCCGCTATGAGAAAAGCCACTACCTTATTTGCCTGCCTGTTTGCGCTCGGTGTCCAGGCCCAAAACGCTTCATCCCAAACCGATTCGGTCGCCATTCGGGCCATCTACAGCGAAGCCCTCGCCCACGGCAAAAGCTATGATTGGCTTCGGCAGCTCACGAAGGGAGTTGGGGCGCGGCTGAGTGGGTCGGTAGGTGCGCAGAAGGCTGTCGACTGGGGCAAAAAAACAATGGAGCAGGCGGGTTTTGACCGGGTGTTTTTGCAGGAAGTTATGGTACCGCACTGGGTACGCGGGGCCAGAGAGCAGGCTTATATTCACATCGGCAACCAGAAAATTACCGTACCCCTGGCGGCCCTGGGTGGCTCGGTAGCCACAGCCCCGGCCGGCCTGGAAGCAGGCGTAATCGAGGTTAAAAGTTTTCCTGAACTGCGGGCGCTGGGAGCCGACCGGGTGCGCGGTAAAATCGTATTCTTCAACCGACCGATGGACCCGACCAAAATCAACACGTTCGAAGCCTACAGCGGGGCCGTAGATCAGCGGGGCAGCGGAGCCACCGAAGCCGCCAAGCTCGGCGCCGTAGGGGCCATTGTCCGATCCATGACCAACCTTCATGATGACAACCCGCACACGGGCGGGATGCGCTACGGCACGGGTGTTCCGTTAATTCCTACGGCTGCCATCAGCACCAATGCCGCCGACCTACTCAGCCAATCACTCGCCGAAAAACCTGATCTGACCTTCTTCTTCCGGCAAAACTGCGAAACCCTGCCCGACGCCAAATCCTATAATGTGGTGGGCGAAATACGGGGCAGCGAAAAACCAGACGAAATCATCGTAGTGGGCGGCCATCTGGATTCCTGGGATCTGGCCGAGGGGGCGCACGACGACGGCGCGGGCTGTGTGCAGGCCATGGAGGTACTGCGCATCATGAAAACGCTGGGTATCAAACCAAAGCGAACCATTCGGGCGGTGCTGTTCATGAACGAAGAAAACGGCCTGCGGGGTGGCATTAAATACGCGGACCTAGCCCGGCAGAACAACGAAAAACACATTGCCGCTATCGAGTCGGACAACGGCGGTTTTACTCCGCGCGGTTTCGGTATTGTGGGTAATGCCAGTCAGCAGGCCAGCGTCAATCCGTGGAAGCCATTGCTGTTCCCCTACGGCCTGACGGACATCGGCCCGGGCAGTGGCGGGGCTGATATTGGCCCGCTGGCGCAGTCAGGCACGGTACTGTTCGGCTTCAAACCCGATTCGCAGCGGTATTTCGATTACCACCATACGCCCATTGATACGTTCGAAACCGTTAGTCAGCGCGAGCTTGAACTGGGTGCCGCGTCAATGGCTGCGCTGGTATATCTGCTGGACACCCACGGAATATAAAATGGACCCTCACCAGACTCCCGGTATCTGTATCTTAGTCACCAAAACTAAACCCTGTCATGGAACAGCCAACCCCTCCCCCCTACCCGAACTCGCCGAACCAGTTGAGTCAATCCGATGAGCGGCTGTGGGCCATGCTCACGCACCTGAGTGCGTTGAGTGGCATTTTTACCATAATTGGGAGTCTGGCCGCTCCGCTGATTATCTGGCAGATTCAGAAAGACAAATCGGCGTTTGTAGATTATCACGGCAAAGAGGCCATGAATTTTCAAATTACGATGGCCATTGCCGCAGCAATTTCATTTTTCCTCTTACTCTTGCTGGTTGGCCTGATACTGATCTGGATTGTAGGAGCAGTCTGGCTTGTTTTTACCATTATTGCCGCCCTCAAAGCTTACAACGGCGAATACTACCGCTACCCCCTTACGTTTCGGTTTATCAAGTAGCAGCCGCCAGAACTATTGTTGGTTGTGTACTGTAACAGAGTGAGCTATACGGCCCGCTACCTCTGTCGTTGCTACACACAAATCAACCAAACTGAATGAAAACGATGCTCCTGACCGGACTACTGATTCCTTTCTTTGCCCTGTTGACCGGACCCGACGTACCTCAAAGACCAGAAGACATCAGCCCGCTGCTCATCGGCGAAATCATTCCTGACGTCAAGCTCCTCGACGTATCGGGTAAGATGGTGGATCTGAAAGCCGAAGTGGCTAAGAAACCGACGCTGCTGGTATTTTACCGGGGTGGCTGGTGTCCATTCTGCAATGCCCAGCTCGCTGACCTGCGCACCATCGAACCCGACATGGACAGGCTGGGCTATCAGATGATTGCCATCAGCACCGACGCCCCCGAAGGACTGCGCGGCACCTATGACAAAACCGAGGTAACGTATACCCTCCTCTCCGACGCCGACGTAACAGCCGCCAAAGCCTTCGGGCTGGCTTTTAAAGCCCCGGCCAGAGTTGACGAAATGCTGCTCAAAAGCAGTGCGGGTAAAAACACAGACGGTCTGCTGCCCGTACCCGCCGTATTTCTCCTGGACACCAACGGCGTGATCAAATACGAACACATCAACCCCAACTTCAAAGAGCGCATCTCGGCCAGACTGCTCAAAGCCGTTGCGCTGGCCATGCAGGAGAACTAGTTTTTTCGTACTAAATAGCAGCACGTCATTCCGTCAAACAGCGAAAGCCACTACTCAACGTAGTGGCTTTCGCTGTTTTTATATCTCCGTTCCTTCCTCAATCGGTTCAGGCTCAAGCTTGCCGTCTTCGTCCAGGATAACGCGCTTTCGTTTGCGGTTGACGAGGTAGAATAACGGCGGGATAATCAGCGGAGTGAAAAATAGGGTGGTGGTCAGGCCACCGATAATCACCGTGGCCAGGGGCCGCTGCACGTCAGAGCCGATTCCGCTTGATATGGCCGCCGGTACGAGGCCGATGATGGCCACGACCATAATCGCCATGATGGCCCGGAACTGCTCCTGCGCCGTTTCGATAGTGATTTCGCGCAGTGATTTGGTTGGGTCGTTCAGGTTACGGTTCAGGGCCGAAATGAGCAGTACGCCCGCCATGACCGAAATACCGAAGATGCTCACAAAGCCCACCCCCGCCGAGACGTTGAAATTGTAGCCCCGCAACAGCAATGCGCCAATGCCGCCAGCCAGCGCAAACAGCAGACAGGCCAGCGTCACGAGCGTGTCGCGGACGTTGCCGTAGAGCAGAAACAGGAACAGAAACACCACCACAATAGTCAGTGGAATGCTGATTGCCAACTGCCCGCCCGCGCGTTCGAGGTTTTCGTACTGCCCGCCGTAGATAATGCTGTAGCCTTCAGGAACTTTGACGTGCTGCGCCACTTTCTGGCTGATTTCTTTCACAAAACCACCCTGATCGCGGCCCCGGATATTGGTACGCACCGTAACCATGCGCTTGCCATTGAGCCGGTAAATATTGGTCTGCCCCTGCACGTAGCGGATATCGGCCAGTTCGCTCATCGGAATCAGCGCACCCGTGGCCGACGGCACCTGAAGCTGCCGGATGGCGTCGATACTGCCCCGACTTTCGGGCGTGAAGCGGATAACGATGTCATAGCGTTTGGCTTCGTCATAGACCGTACCGATAGTTTTACCCCCGATGGCCGCTTCGATCATATTCTCGATTTCCGACACGTTGATGCCGTAGCGGGCGGCTGCCGGGCGGTTAATCTGAATGGCCAGCTGATCCTGTGGGCCTTCCTGCTCGATGTTTACTGATACGGCTCCTTCCATACCCTTCACAAGGACTGCGATACTATCGGCTTTGGCCCGCATCAGCGTCAGGTCGTTGCCCACAATAGAGATAGCCAGGTCTGCCGCGCTGCCCGTGACAATTTCCATCACCTGGTCAATTATGGGCTGGCCCGACGAGAAAAACGCGCCCGGAAACTGCTCCTGCAACTCGCTCTGCATGGACCGGACAATCTCTTTCTTCGACACGCTGTCTGACCAGGTGCTGTAATCGTTCAGGCCCACCAGAATTTCGGTGCGGTCGGCGGGGAATGGGTCAGTACCGTCGTCGTTGCGGCCCGCCTGTGTAATCACGAAACTAACGGGCTTGTATTTAGCGATGATCTCACGGATTTTAGGCGATATTTTGGCGTTCTCCTGAATCGTAATGCCCGACGGCATAAACGCCCGCATGAAAATGGACCCCTCGTCCAGTTCAGGCAGGAACTCGGTGCCGAGCTTTGCACCAAAGCCAATCATTACCAGCACCACAAACATACCTACGCCCACCACCATCGCCGGAGCGCGGAACAGCGTCGAGCGCAGCAACTTCGCATATCCACGCTCCAGGGGCGACAGCAGCAGGTTTTTATATTCTTTGAGCGGTTTAGCGTTCGGTCTGATCGACTTACTATACACGAACGAAATCAACACCGGAATGACCGTCAGGGCGCACAGCAACGAGCCAATCACGGCAAATGACAGCGTCAGAGCCATCGGCGAAAACAGCTTGCCCTCCACCCGTTGCATGAGCAGAATCGGCAGATACGCCAGAATAATGATCGTGACCGAGAAGAAAATCTCCCGCGCCACCTCACCCGCCGACCCAATCGTGACGGGTACAATACCGGCGTCGCGGTCACTGGGGCGGGCATGTCGGTAGCGGTGCAACAGGTGTACGGCCATTACACTCGCTCCGTCCACGATAATACCAAAGTCAATGGCGCCGAGGGAGAGCAGGTTGGCCGGAATACCGGCGATTTTCATGAGGATGAACGCAAACAGCAGCGAGAACGGAATCGTAACGGTCACGACGAGGGCGGTCCGCCAGCTGCCGAGAAATAGAATGAGCAGCAGCGTAACGATGACAATACCTTCGATGAGCGTGTGCGCCACCGTTTCGAGCGAGTGGTCAATCAGGAAGCCCCGGTCATAGAGTACCCGTAAATGCACGCCTTTAGGCAGTTCACGGGCTTCGAGATCGGTAATTTTAGCTTTCAGCAGTTCCAGCACTTCGGACGGGTTTTCGCCCCGGCGCAACAGGACAATGCCTTCGGTAGCGCCCACCACGTCGAGTTTTTCGCCGGGAATACGGTACCCCAGAATCCCCGATGGAGCGGGCGGGTTAATTTCGATACTAGCCACGTCGCGGACCAGCACGGGAACGCCCTCATTGGTCCTGAGCACGATGTTACCGATATCATCGGGGGTTTTGAGGGCACCAAGACCGCGTACGGCAAAGCCCTGCCCACCCCTTGCAATGATATTACCGCCGGTATTCTGGTTATTTTTCTGCACCGCATCAACCACATCCTGGAGCGTCAGGTTGTACTTACGGATTTTGGCCGGGTCGGGAATAACCTGAAACTGCTTGATGGGTCCGCCAAACGTTGTTACATCGGCCAGGCCCGGTACCTGTAGCAGTTGTGGTACGATAACCCAGTCCTGCAAATCGCGAAGCTGCATAGGGGTCATGGTAGCCGGAGCTTCGATAACATAGCGGTAAATTTCACCGACTGCCGTAGTCAGCGGAGCCAGTTCCGGGACGACGCCGTCGGGCAACTGCGCTGAACTGAGTCGCTCAATAATCTGCTGGCGGGCAAAATAATCCGTAACGGTTTCGTCAAAGTTTAACTGCACTACCGACAGCCCAAAGATGGTGCGGGACCGCCGGTCTGTTACGTGCGGCACATTATTCAGCACCCGCTCAATCGGAATCGTGACCTGCTGCTCCACTTCCTCGGCCGCCCGCCCGTCATACTTACTAATGACAATGACGTTGGTATCGGCAATGTCGGGGTAGGCTTCAATCTTGAGCATTCTGAAGCACCAGTATCCCAGCCCCATAAGCGCAACCGCCAGCCCGACAACGGCCCAGCGGTTACGGAGTGAAAGCGTAATTAGTTTCTGAATCATGCTTTTTAATAACCAAAACTCAATCCTTTCAACTGGAGCACATTATCCGTCACTACGGCATCGTTTTGGCGTAGACCACCCAGCACGACGACCTTATTATCGCGCTGCTGACCGAGCTGAACAGCCCGGCGTTCAATGGTTTTAGGACCGGTTTTCACGAAGGTATAATCACGGCCCTGCACGGTTACAACAGCGTCGCGCGAGACGGCCATCTGCTGCCCGTCGGCCACACCAAAACTTACCGTGGCAAACATACCCGCCTTAAGTCGCCCATCGGGATTACTAACCCCGATGCGCAATTTGATCTGTCGGGTTGTGTTATCGACGTAGTCGTTCACGTCGTCAATGCGGCCCGAAAAGCGTTCGTTGGGAAAGGCTGCGAAGTTGAGTACGCAGGGTAACCCGCTTCGAATGCCTTCCAACTGATTTTCGGGCACTTCGCACACCACCAGAATGGAGTTGGGTCTGGCCCGGCGCAGGGCAGCCGGGTCAAAGCCAGCCAGTTTCAGCGTGGCTTCGTCCGTAATGATGGCCGCCTGTTCATTGGCTAGCTGCGTTTCAGCTTCGATCACTTCCTTGCCCGACGCAGCCCCGTGTGCCTGCAAATCGCGCACCCGGTCTAGGTTACCGCGCTGGGTCTGGATGTTGATGCGGTGTTGTAAAATGGCCGTGTAGTTGTTCGACAGGCTGGGGTCATCAAACAACACAAGTCGCTCGGCGGGGTTTTCGACGGAGCGCAGTACCATGGCCGCTACATGACCGGGGGCCGACACGTCGGTACGCATGGCCTGTGACTGGGCGGGCTGCGTTGTAAACGGCCCGATCATCTTTGCGTCGGGGAATATAATTCTGTTGCCATCGGCAGAGACCGTTGGGCGTGGTACCGTCGTTACAACGGGCTTCGGCTTGTCTTTGCAGGATATAGTCAGCAAAGCGATTAAGAAAAGAATATGTTGTGATTTCATGGTCTTGGTATAGGTTGGACAATCCCGTCCAGTCAGTTGCGAAGGGACTAATTGGGTGTCGCAAACACAGTAGCCACTTAGCTTCAACTCGAGCGTTGGTCGCTGCGCGACTGATCGGACAGGGTTGTCCAGCCTACTCAGTACGAGTTTATCTGCCCGGTTGCGTACAGCAGCCGGACATAATTCTGACGGTAGATGTAAAGTGTCTGATAATAGGCCGTTTGTGTATCGAACCACGATCGTTGAGCTTCCAGCAGGTCAATGAGCGTTGTAGCTCCGCGCAGGTACGCGTACCGTACCGATCCCAGCACTTTGTCAGCGTCTCGCCGGATACTGATATAGTGGTCCACATTCTGGCGGCTGGTGATAAATGACTGATACGCCGTTTCGACCTCGTTTCGGATTCGTGCCTGTACAAACGCGGCTGCTTGATTGGCCTGATCGACCAGCACCTGCGACTTCTGAATCCCGCCCTGATTGCGCGAATAGAATGGTAGTTCGAGGGTCATAAATACGCCGGCATACGGCACGGCATTCTGCGGGTTCCAGATCAGGCCGGCTTCATTACGGGGTTTGGCCAGCACCTGTTGCAAGTCGACGTTACGCCGGGCCGTTTCGAGATTAGCACTGGCAACGTGCACATCGGTCCGGCTCAGGGCTGCGAGCCGCAATAAACTGTCGACAGATGCGTCTACTGATGGATACAGGCTAAGTGGGTCGGTAAAATCGGGCCGGACAATGCTGTCACTCATAGCCACGGCCACACTGTCGGTCGTTCCCAGCACCAGACGTAATTCGGTCAGGTGGTTGCGCAGGGCCTGGCGGGCGGTGCGGGTTTGCAGCCCAAACTGATCTGACACCAGCTGGGTACGGGTCAGTTCTGTACTGTTGATAACTAAGTCCTTAAGTCTGACTTTATTAAGCTGCACCAACGTATCAACGTTGGCTTTAGCGCGTTGCAACAGGGCGAGCTGGACCCGGGCATACCAGGCATCAAGAAAACGGTTTGCCGCGTCGAAAAGCAGTCCACGTTCGGTCTCGGCCACACTCGTCACGGTGAGATTGGTGCTGGCTTCGGCAAAGCGGTTACGGTACTGTCGTTTGTGAAATACGTCGAACTCTTTGGTAGCCTGAAGCCAGAACTGCCGCCTTTGCCGACCTAGCGCACCCACAGCAAGATCGGACGGAACACCGGGCTGGCTGAGTTGAAACAGCGTCTGATTATTCAGAACGGGATTTGGCCGGAGATTGGCTGTAAGCTGATCGGCCTGGGCTGCACTGATATTGAGTCGCTCTACGCGCAGTACGGGGCTATTGGTACGCACCTGCTCCAGTACCTGTTTGAGCGTTAGGGGTGTCTGGGCCGACGCTACTACACCCAAAGACAACAACCAGAGACCAGCAATAAAACTTCGGGGGGAATGCATTCGATTCTGAAGAGACGCAACAAAGTAACGACACCCCGAATCGAAACGAGTCAACTGACTGATTAAAAGTTGATTAAACCCATTTTACCTCAGCAAAAAAACTAGGTAAAACTGCTCATATTCATCTACTTACGAATTCATTATCCTTAAAACCAGGGGCGCCGAACTTTAAACGACTTTTTCAGGCCAGTAATGAGCAGGAACGCGCCGAGCAAGCCAAAAATGATAGCCAGCGTAGTAATATTCAGGATCGCAAAAACAACCGCTACGATGATCACGATCACAGACGCCTTAAGTTTCCAGCTAATGCGCTGCCACCAGTTCAGTTCCTTGCGAAGCGGCATACCCAGCGACTCCCGGATCTTGTTGCCCAACCGAAGTTTTTTGCCGGGTTTGGGCTGCGTGGCCGACATAGGCACTGTTGTAAGGGGGGGGGTAAGTACCACCGCTATCCGGTTCATACGCTGCTGAATGGGTGTTCGGACGGGTTGATTCTGGCGACTGGCAACCAGGTCGGCAGGAACGGGTGCCTCTTCGGAGACGGGTAGCGACCCGGCAGGTGCACCGGCCGCCGTGAGTCCGACAGCAGGGTAATCGGTTGGTGTGGGTACTGTCCGCGCCGATGTGTAGGGCGTTCGCTGGAAATAGCCAACGGGGCGGTGGCAGGCGGTAATAAACAGGCCGAACAAGGCAATGAGCAAAACAGCGTATTTCATCAGGTTGTAGGCGGAAGTCAGGTGCGTCTCTGGCGCAGTGTGAAGGCAAAAATCGGTTAAACAACGAATCGCACAGGCCATATCGTACCAATTCTTTAAAAGTCGTTCTGGATTGCCGCTACCTTTGCGCCATGATATTACCCGATAATGATCCGGCTCTGTGGCGGGTGGAGCAGTCAGACTACCTCGTCCGTAACCCCTGGCTGACCGTTCGGCAGGACGCTGTTCGACTGCCCGACGGAAAATTCATGCCCGACTATTTCGTATTTGAGTACCCTAGCTGGGTCAATATTATTGCGGTTACAACCGACGGGCAACTAATTCTGGTGCGTCAGTACCGGCACGGCATTGCCGGGGTACACTACGAACTCTGCGCGGGTACCGTTGACCCCTCCGATGGCGATTCGGACGCGGGGCTGCTGCTGGCCGCCCGGCGCGAGTTGCTCGAAGAAACCGGCTACGGCGGGGGTGACTGGCAGCCATTCATGGCGCTATCGGCCAACACAGGCACCCATACTAACCAGAACTACACCTTTCTGGCAACCGACGTGATATGGCAGCAACCACAACACCTCGACAGTACCGAAGACATTACGGTGCACCTTGTTTCCGCCGGGCAGGCGTTGAGCATCATTGACAGTGGACAAATGCCACAAGCCATGTGCGCAGCCCCGCTCCTGCGCTATCTGCTGAACCGGGGTTAGCAACAGACGAACGGCACATTGATTCTGTGTGTAGTTTTGCGGGTATTATGATTATCCCGTTAGCCCACCGCGCCAACCAAACGCAGGAGTATTATTTCTCGGTCAAGCTCGCCGAAGTTCGCCAGCTTATGGCCGCCGGCCACGACATTATAAACATCGGTATCGGCAACCCCGATATGACGCCCTCCGACAACACGCTTAACGCACTCATAGCGTCGGCACGGCAACCATTGGCGCATGGGTATCAACCTTATAAAGGAACACCCGGCCTGCGACAGGCTATCGCCACATTTTACGATCATACCTACGGCGTTACGCTCGATGTTGACACCGAAATCCTACCCCTTATCGGCTCAAAAGAAGGCATTACGCATCTGTCAATGACCTTCCTAAATCCCGACGACGGCGTACTGGTGCCGGAACTGGGCTACCCCGCCTACCGGGCCGTGAGTCAGATGGTGGGAGCCAGTGTGCTGGAGTACCCGCTGATGGAATACGATGGCTGGCAACCTGACTGGAGCGCAATGGCCGATCGGCTGACCGATACCACCAAAATCATCTGGCTCAACTATCCGCACATGCCTACCGGTGCACCGGCTACCCGGCCCTTGTTTGAGCGGGCCGTTCGCTTCGCCCACGATCACCAACTGCTGCTTTGTCACGATAATCCGTACAGTCTGATCCTGAATAAAAAACCGCCTGTCAGCCTTCTTTCCATCGACGGCGCAAAAGACGTGGCCGTAGAATTGAACTCTCTTAGCAAATCGCACAACATGGCGGGCTGGCGCGTGGGCTGGCTGGCCGCAGCAAAACCATATATCGACGCTGTGCTGGCTATCAAAAGCAACGTCGATTCAGGGCAGTTCCGGCCCCTGATGGATGCTGCCGCCGAAGCCCTCACGAACTCAGACGACTGGCATCTGGCCCGCAACGCCGTTTATGAAGGTCGATTAGCCGCCGTTCACGCCCTGCTGGATGCCCTCGGCTGCAGCTATGCACCCGATCAGGAGGGGCTATTCATCTGGGCTAAACTCCCCGAATCGGTCCCATCGGCAGAGGATTTTGTGAATACGCTGTTACGCAATAAGCATGTCTTCATTGCGCCGGGCTTCATTTTTGGCCCCAAGGGCAACCGGTACGTGCGGGTGTCGCTGTGCGTAGATAAAGAAAGAATTGAGGAAGCTGTTAAACGTGTAAAAGAATGAACGTTACAATTATTGGTGTAGGGCTCCTGGGAGGCTCGTTTGCGCTGGCTCTGCGCGAAAAATACCCGAACATGCACTTCATTGGTGTCGATGCGTCGGTAGTAAACGGGCAACTGGCGCTGGCGAAGGGGCTGGTCGATGAAGTACTGCCCCTGGCCGAAGCCGTGCCGAAGAGTCTGCTGGTAGTACTGGCCACACCTGTCAACATTATCCTGGAGTTGCTGCCCACCGTGCTGGCGCTACTGCCGCCCGGTGCCACGGTGCTGGACCTCGGCTCAACCAAGCAGCTCATCTGCGACCTCGCCGATGCACACCCCAAGCGGGCGCAGTTTGTGGCGGCCCATCCCATGGCCGGTACCGAAAACTCCGGTCCCGGCGCGGCTTTTCGGGAATTACTGCCGGGCAAAAATCTTATCATCTGCGACCGTGACAAAAGTTTACCTGACAGTCTGAAACTGGTCGAAAGCCTGTTTCGCGATATTGGGATGAAACTCTTTTTCATGACCCCAAAAGAACACGATCTGCATTTGGCTTACGTATCGCACCTCAGCCACATCAGCGCGTTTGCGCTGGGCCTGACCGTGCTGGAGAAAGAAAAAGACGAGCAGGCAATTTTCGATATGGCGAGTACCGGTTTCAGCAGTACAGTGCGGCTGGCCAAAAGTTCTCCGCAGATGTGGGCACCCATTTTTGACCAGAACCGCACCAACGTATCTGATGCCCTGGCCGCTTACATCGATTTCCTGCAACAGTTTAAGCAGGTGGTCGACAATCAGGACATATCAACTTCGCTTGAGTTTATGCAACGCGCCAACGTAATTCGGCGGGTGCTGGACGGGATTGAGAAACGGTGATAATGATGTTTGAACAGTTTGCCTGTGCGGATGGTCGTATTAAGGAACGATAATCAACTCAAAGCATGGAAGCTACAAACCAATCAACCCGCTACGCAGGCGGGGACTATTACCATCGGGGGCGATCTAACCGTGAATCGAATGGCCTACGGCGCCATGCGCATTACCGGCGACGGAATCTGGGGGCCACCCCGCGACCATGACGAAGCGATCCGCGTCTTAAAACGCTGCCTTGATCTCGGCATTAACTTTATCGATACCGCCGATTCATATGGCCCTTACGTGTCTGAGGAACTCATTGCCGAAGCCCTGCACCCCTATGCCAACGGGCTGGTCATTGCTACGAAAGGGGGATTACTGCGTACCGGCCCCAACCAGTGGCCCGTAGACGGGAGCCGCAAACACCTCGAGGAAGCTCTGCACGGTAGCCTCAAACGGCTTAAGGTTGACTGTATCGACCTGTATCAGCTGCACCGGTTTGATGACAAAGTACCCGCCGAGGAGTTTTTGGGGTTTCTGCACGAAGCGCAGCAGCAGGGTAAAATCAAACACATCGGCCTGTCGGAAGTAAGCGTAGAGCAGATTGAGCAGGCACAGGATTACTTCGAGGTTGTCTCGGTGCAGAACATGTACAACTTCGGACAGCAGAAATGGAATGATGTTCTGAAATACTGCGAAGCCAACAACATGGCCTTTATTCCCTGGTACCCGCTTAGTGCGGGAAATCTGGAAGCCGATAAAGCAATCCACCGCGTTGTTGAGCGCCACCCGGGTAGTACCGAGTACCAGATTGCCCTGGCCTGGTTGCTGGCCGCGTCGCCGGTTATGCTGCCCATTGCCGGTACGTCATCTGTCAAACATTTGGATGAAAACGTTCAGGCGGCTACGATCAAGCTGACCGATGAAGATTTTAAGGATATGCCGTTACCCGCGTAAGGCAGGCTTACTTTACAGAAAATGGCCCGGTCAGAAATTTTCTAACCGGGCCATTTTTGGTGAAGCGAACGGATGTCTTTACTTCCGCATGGCTTTAATTTTATCGAGCGCGTCTTCCAATTGGCCCATTTGCTTCATCAGGTCTTCCTTGATATAAGCCGGGATATGGTCCTTCTCAATGGCATCTCTGTACGCTTCAAGAGCGGCATTTTCGCCAAACTCAACCGAGCTCAGCACCGTATCGGTGTCCTTACCCGTTACAGCCGACTTGATATCGATCCAGGCACGGTGGATCTTGCTCGACACGTCAGAGGTCGTTGCGTCAGATACGGCCATCCCATCAATACGTACAATGTGTTCGGCAAGCTGGCTGCGGAATCCCTGACTCTGAATAATATAATGACGGAAAAGGTCGTCCAGCTGCGTGTCTTCGGTGTCTTCTACCGCTTTCTCGTAACCCTGAATCCGATCGTTATTAATCTTCACCAGGTCGTTAAGGTCGTCAACTATTTCTTCGTTCTTAATCATAACATTGGGTGTTTATCAGTGGCAAACTCACTTCAAAAACCTGATTGAGGCCCAAATGTTTGCGAGTTGAGTTACTTCCGCTCGCTGCTATTTTTTATAACCATTTTCTACCATACAGGTACATTACATATGAATTTTTGTTCCCCAATACGCCTATTTGAACACATTTCAGGCTATGAAAATTTTAGCCTGACCTAAACATTTTTTTTAGTAATCCTTAACAGGAAATTATTTTACAAATTTTAAAACCCTATAGTACTTTTGGTCGTATTAATTGCAGGTACCATCGATTCACGGTGGGAATTTCTCTAAACGTTATTAACTCCATGGAAAAACTACCCAACACAACCGACGTAAGTCAGTTACTGACGGGCAAGGAATCGGCAGCTCTAGGGCGTCGTATCTTCCTGCGTTACATTGGTGCAACAGCCGCAGCGGGCGTAGCACTCAGTGCCTGCCAAAACCAAATTGTGGATCCTGCTGCCCGTGGTGCTGCCCGTGCTGGCGACGTAATTAACCTCGGCGACATTGGTTACGACGATGTCGGCGTGCTTAACTACGCGTATGCCCTTGAGCAACTGGAAGCAGCTTTCTATATGCAGGTAATGATGACGCCCTTTGCTGGCATGAACGGCTACGAGCGGCAGGCTCTTTCTGAAATCCGCGATCATGAGATCATTCACCGCGAGTTTTTCAAAGCCGCCCTTGGCAAAGCAGCTATTCCGGGTCTGACACCAAATTTCAGCAGCATCAATTTCAACAGCCGTGCATCTGTGCTGGGTACCGCTCGCACGTTTGAGGCAGTTGGTGTATCAGCCTATAATGGTGCTGGTCGTCTGCTGAAGAACGCAGATTTCTTGGCGCTGGCTGGAAAAATCGTTTCGGTTGAAGCGCGCCACACGGCAATCATCAGCGAACTGCTGAACCCTATGACGACTTCGTTTGCCGGTGATGACATCGTTGATCCGATGTCGGGGTTAGGTCAGGCACGTAAGCCTTCGGAAGTGCTGGCACTGGTTCGGCCCTTCATTCAGGAAACAGTTAATGGTAAAGATCAACCGGTATAAACTCAACTACGAACATGAACCTACAAAACATACTTCACGAAATTGAACAGGTTGATGCCGACGTTTATGAGCGGCTTGACCACATATCCCGTCGTCACATGTTTAGTGGCCTGCTTAAGAAAGCAGTTGTTGCGGGATCAGCGGCCGCCCCGGTAGTACTGGGTACTATGCTGAACAAGGCCTACGGTGATCACCTGACCGTAGCTTATGAGGTACTCAACTTTGCACTGACACTGGAATACCTCGAAGCAGAATATTATAATGTTGCGCTGGCAACGCCCAACTTCCTGCGGGGAGAAGCGCAGACTACGTTCGCGCAGATTGCCAAGCATGAGAACGCTCACGTAGCTCTTCTGAGAAGTGCGCTGGGTAGCAATGCAGTGTCGAAGCCAAAGTTCGATTTGACCTACGGCGGTGTTTATCCTGACACGTTCTCGAACTACAGAACGTTTTTGACCCAGGCATCGGCTTTTGAAGATGTTGGTGTGCGGGCTTACAAAGGCCAGGCTCCCCGTTTGATGCCTACTCCAGATTTCCTTACCGTTGCGCTTCAGATTCACTCGGTAGAGGCTCTACACGCGGCTAAGGTTCGTTATCTGGCCGGGCTACAGGGCTGGATCAACCTGTCTCCTCCAGGATTGCCTTACGCTGAAGAAGATAACGTTGTACAAGGTGGTGTAAATCTGGTAACGGCAACTGGTTATAGTGCTGCGCTGGTATCACAGTCATTCGATGAGCCATTGACCAAAGATCAGGTTCTGGCCATCGTTAAGCCTTACTTCGCATAAGCTGAACTGGTTAATACTAAATAAAGAGGGTCCTGAACGAATGTTCAGGACCCTCTTTATTTAGCCATTTGGCCGGGTTGCTGTCAGGCTGCGTAATCTGAATCGGGAACCGTTCTCGAACTTTAGCTGATCTGGCGAATACGTGAATTGAATCTGAGAAATCACGCCTTCCCAGCCGGGCCGGCCACTCATATTGATCTCGTAAGTTCGATATTGGCCATCCCCAATGATGGGGAAGTCAACTACGCGAGTGGGCACATCAAAGATGTCCGGATCGCCGGGTACGCGCCAGGCCAGACGGGCGGTCGTTGCTTTGGTAGTGTAGGCTGCCTGTATATACAAACGTGGCACGTCGCCTGCCCGCCAGAATACCTGTGGACTTTTGAGAGCCAGATTTTGCTTGGTTATAGTTTGCCGTTGCCATTTCATATTCAGTTCATTCCGAATGGGCCAGCCGGTGTCCTGACTATTATAAAAAAACCAGCCCTGCCGATCCTGTTCAAACCGAAAGTTAGGACCGGCGGCCGGGCGGGCCTGTGCATAGGCGAATTGCCGGATATCAGTTAATGTACCTACTACGAGCGAATACTCGAACTCATACTGTCCATTGTAGTCGAACTGAATAAAACTGTCGCTGTTGATATACCCGCTATTATTGTCGAATTCAGTACCCACTCTTGGCAGGCCGAAACCTGATGTCCTGAATTGAAACTCATTGCTGCGGTACAGGCCCACACCCCGCCCTTTTTCATTGAGCAGGGCAATCCAGTTTTCGGTACCATAGCGTTCGGTCATGTCGCGGTCCTTTTCAGGGTACTCAGTCACGGAGGCATTGGTGAAAGGCTGCATACCGTCGTAGGTAACCATCCGGTACCAGGGGCCATTTAGATACACGCAGGGTGTTTCCTGGGTTCGGGCTTCGTACACAGTGGTGTCGGCCCGGTTTACGGTAATCCGGCAGCGGACCTTTACCACGTTGTCGCGCAATTCGTACCAGTGTTCAAACTGGCAGTCGGCAGGCTCATTGAATAGCGGCCAAATTAGCGGTACACTCTTCACATAAATCTGATTGGTCTGCTGTTGATAGCTGACAATGCGGGCCGGATGATTGTAATAATCGCCGGTTTGCACGGGGTTCCAGCCCAGGAATTTCCATTTTTCAACGGGGTCTTTACCATTGACCGAGTAAGGATACGGGCCCCCGTATATTGAGGTCTGTATTTGTCTTCCCAGATCATTGTTATTGACCATATTCACGTTACTGCCTGCTTCGGCCAGGTAGGTGATGCCCCCCCCTGCGTTGAGATCAATACCGACCCGCACGGCGTCATTACCCAGAAACAGGCGTTTTTGCGAAGGTGTTGGCTGAGCCGGGGGTAAGCCAGGCGTATTTGGCAAAGCCGGGGGAGGGGTGTAAGGCTCGGTAGCCGGATAATCCCGAACGCAGGTGAACGCGAACGTGCTCATCAGCAGACAGGTGCATACAGAATAAAGCCGGGTCATAAACGCAGAGTATTTTTGTGAGTAGTCAAATTTAAGGGATTGCCTTCCGTATTCCAATTGTGGGTTCAGGGCATTATATTTTACAGGTTTACAGGCGAGTTTACCGCATAGACCCTACCTTTGCGGGATTTTTGACCCTGCGTATCGACAATCCGTGCGTCATCTATTGTCTGTCGTTCATTGTATATTATACCTTATCGCCCCCGCTTCGGCGGTCCGACTGCAATGCCTAAAAATTCTGCTATTCGCTCCGTTCTTATCATTGGCTCAGGCCCCATAGTTATTGGTCAGGCCTGCGAGTTCGATTATGCTGGTTCTCAGGCCGCCCGTTCCATTCGCGAGGAAGGCATCGAGGTTAGCCTGATCAACTCCAACCCGGCCACTATCATGACCGACCCAATCAACGCCGATCACGTGTATCTGCTACCGTTGGAGAAGAAGTCCATCATTCAGATTCTGGAGAAACACCAGGCTATGGGTCGCCCCATTGACGCGGTGCTGCCCACAATGGGCGGTCAGACAGCCCTGAACCTCGCCATCGACTGCGACAAGGCGGGTATCTGGGCGAAGTATGGCGTGAACATCATTGGCGTCGACATCAAAGCAATTGAAACGACCGAAGACCGCGAGAAATTCCGCCTGCTCATGCTTGAACTGGGCGCAGGCGTTTGCAAAGGCCGCACGGCCCGCTCGTTTCTGGAAGGCAAAGAGATTGCGCAGGAAATCGGCTTCCCGCTGGTTATCCGGCCCTCATTTACGCTGGGTGGTACGGGCGGTGGCTTTGTGAATACGCCCGAAGAATTTGACAAGGCCCTCACGCACGGATTACACGCATCGCCGGTACATGAGGTACTGGTAGAGCAGAGCGTCATGGGCTGGAAAGAATTTGAGCTGGAACTACTGCGCGATAACCTCGGCAACTTCGTCATTATCTGCTCCATTGAGAACTTCGACCCGATGGGTGTACACACGGGCGACAGCATCACCGTTGCCCCGGCCATGACCCTGCCCGACACGCTCTACCAGGAGATGCGGGATCTGGCCATCCGGGTTATGAGCGGCATCGGACAGTTTGCGGGTGGCTGTAACATTCAGTTTTCGGTCAATCCAGAAACGGACGATATTATTGTCATTGAGGTAAACCCCCGCGTGAGCCGGTCATCGGCACTGGCGTCTAAAGCAACGGGCTACCCCATTGCCAAGATTGCCGCTAAAATGGCCGTTGGGTATAATCTGGATGAACTGACAAACCCCATTACGGGCACTACCTCGGCCTTTTTCGAACCGGCTATTGACTACGTGATCGTGAAAGTGCCGCGCTGGAACTTCGACAAGTTTCCGGGTGCCGACCGGTCGCTGGGCCTGCAGATGAAGTCGGTAGGTGAGGCAATGGGCATTGGCCGGAATTTTCAGGAGGCCCTGCAAAAAGCATGTCAGAGTCTGGAAATCCGGCGTAACGGCCTCGGCGCCGACGGCCGCGAACTGACCGATCAGGCCGCGCTGAAAGAAAGTCTTGAGCACCCCAGCTGGAACCGGCTGTTTCACATCTACGACGCGTTCAAAGCCGGGATGTCGTTTGGCACCATCCAGAAACTGACCCGCATTGACCCCTGGTTCCTGCACCAGATTGAAGAACTCATTGAGCTGGAACGCGAAATCAGTCAGTACGATCTGGATGATCTCCCGCCCGAACTGCTCCGCACGGCGAAGCAAAAAGGCTACGCTGACCGGCAGCTGGCGCACATTCTTCAGGTTCGCGAAAGCAAAATCTATAATTACCGACAGGATCACAACATTCGGCGGGTGTTCAAATGCGTGGATACCTGCGCGGCTGAATTTGAGGCTAAAACGCCGTACTACTACTCGACGTTTAATAATCAATTGCCCATTACGCAGGACCGGCCCGAACCCGTGTCTGACCTGCCCGGTAACGAATCGATACGCTCGGACCGTAAGAAGATTGTAGTGCTTGGCTCCGGTCCTAACCGCATTGGGCAGGGGATCGAGTTCGACTATTCGTGCGTGCACGGCGTTTTGGCGGCCAAAGAAGCGGGCTATGAAACGATCATGATTAATTGCAATCCTGAAACCGTTTCAACCGACCCCGACATTGCCGACAAGCTGTACTTTGAACCGGTTTTCTGGGAACACGTACACGCCATCATTCAGCACGAAAAGCCCGAGGGTGTCATTGTTCAGCTGGGTGGGCAAACGGCCCTGAAAATGGCGGAGAAACTAACCCGCTACGGCATAAAAATCATTGGTACCAGCTGGGAGGCCCTTGACCTGGCCGAAGACCGCGGCCTGTTTTCGGGTATGCTCCGCGATCTGGACATTCCGTACCCCAAGTTTGGGACCGTCCGCGAAGCCGAAGGCGCCATTGAACTCTCGCGCGAACTGGGCTTCCCGCTTCTGGTGCGGCCCAGCTACGTACTGGGCGGACAAAGCATGAAAATCGTGATTAACGAGCAGGAGCTCGAAAACCACGTGATGAAAATCATGCAGGACATTCCCGACAACAACATCCTGCTCGATCACTTCCTGGAGAACGCCATTGAAGCGGAAGCTGACGCTATCTGTGATGGAGAAGACGTGTACATCATCGGCATCATGGAGCACATCGAACCGGCGGGCATTCACTCCGGCGATTCATATGCTCTCCTACCTCCGTTCGATTTAAGCGAAAACGTGATCCGGCAGATTGAGGAATACACCAAAAAGATTGCCGTTGCCCTGCGTACAGTGGGTTTGATCAACATCCAGTTTGCCATCAAAGACGAGCAGGTATACGTCATTGAAGCCAACCCGCGCGCCAGCCGCACCGTGCCGTTTATCTGCAAAGCCTACCAGGAGCCTTATGTCAACTACGCCACGAAGGTGATGCTGGGCGACAAGAAGGTGAAAGATTTTGATTTCAAGCCCGTCAAAAAAGGCTTTGCTATCAAGATTCCGGTATTCTCGTTCAACAAATTCCCGAATGTAAACAAGGAACTTGGCCCTGAAATGAAATCGACCGGCGAAGGCATCTACTTCATTGATGACCTGACGGATGATTTCTTTCTGAAGGTCTACTCGGAGCGGAATTTGTACCTGAGCCGGTAGTCACTGTCGGCTCCAGTCCTCACGCCAACAGGAACGTCACCCGGAAATTTCCGGGTGGCGTTCCTGTTGCTACTAACTCAATGGCTTAGTAACCCGGGTTTTGGGGAGCCAGGTTGGGGTTGATGGCCAGTTCAGTGGCAGGCAGCGGCATCAGGTAATCACGCTTGGAGTCGAACGCCGGCCGGGGCTCCAGCGAGTTGGGGCCTTTGAACACAGCATCGCCAAGGTTACGGCGCTTGATGTCGTACCAGCGTTTGAACTCAAAGGCCAGCTCCAGTCGCCGATCGTCTAGAACGAGGTTAATAAAATCGGCCTTACTAAGGGTGGTTGGTACGTTTTCGGGAAACGCGTTTAGCTTACCGGCAGCATTGCGGGCGCGGGTTCTGATCTGATTCAGGTATCCAACAGCTTCGGCGGTAGGGCCGGTGGTTTCGCCCAGGGCTTCAGCAGCAATCAGTAGGACCTCGGCGTAGCGCATATCATTATAGTTATTGTCGGAATACCGGCCACCAGCCCCGGAATTACCCGGAAACCGGCGCCACTTGTCGATGTGTGGTCTCGGATCAGGAAACGCCGTGTAGGGTATCACCCGCGTACCAAGCACCAGTGTATCCTGAAAACTCACCTTTTTGCGGTAATCGCGGCTGTCCCAGGTACTATACACCCGCTGCGACGGAACCAGCACACCAAACCCGCCTACTTCAGGCAGGCGGTTTCCTACCATGTTGGCCATCAGATCGTCGTTGTAATTACCCTGGCTGATGTTGCCCAGAAAATCAGAGGCAAAAATGGTTTCCTTGATTGCATCGGCCTTTTCGGCCCGAAACAGATCCTGGTAGTCGCTCTCAAGCCGGTAGCCGAACTTGTCGCGGTTGTCAATTACAAATTTGGCTTCGGTATAGGCCTTTGCGAAGTTGCCCTGCGTCATATACACTGATGCCAGATAAGCCGCAGCGGCCCCTTTGGACGGGCGGCTGCGAACATCAGCCGCCTGCTTGTCGGGCAGCCACTGTTTGCCGTATTCCAGATCGGCAATGATCTTCTGGTAGATTTCTGCTTCCGACGATTTCTTGACGGTCTTGACACTCTCAGGGTCGTTCACGAACGTTTCGAGATACGGAAGCCCACCGAAGCAGCGCACGAGGTGGTAATAGCTAAAGGCGCGCACAAACCGGGCTTCGGCAATGAGTGGATTAATTTCGGCTTCGGGCAGAGTCAGGGTTTTGGCCCCGGCTTCGGCCGAGTTGGCCGCGCTGATTACCTGAAACCAGATAGGCCAGAACCGCGCCACCATACCGTTGGAGGCATCCATCGTGAAATCATTCACCTGAATGCGCTCGGCCGAGGTGCCCCGGTTACCAATATCCACCATGTCGCTGCGAAGCATGAGGGCCGACAAAAACTGCCGCCCAAACAATGGCTCGGAAGCTATGGAACTGTAAGCCCCAAAAATGCCACTCTCCACGTCTTTTTTGGTTTTATAAAAGCCCTCAGGAGCCAGCAGCCCCACGGGATTCTCGGTCAGGTCCACGCAACCGACGGTAACGCCAAGTAACAGACCCAGTCCCAGTATATGTTTAAGTTTTTGCATGGTTTTCAAGCGTTAAAAGCCAATATTCAGGCCAATGGTGTATGATTTGGCATTGGGGTAGCTGCCATAGTCGAGACCCAGATTCCGGTTGGCACCCGTACCGCTGCCCGAATTGTAGTTGACTTCGGGGTCATAGCCGGGGTAGTTGGTAACGGTCAGGATATTCTGCGCGCTGGCGTAAATCCTAACTTTGCTCAGCTTCACCCGGCTCAGCAGGGTGGTTGGCAACGTGTAGCCGATGGCCAGATTTTTAAGGCGGGCATAGCTGCCGTCATAAATCCAGCGCGTAGACACCCGCTGCGACCGGTTCAGGACCCGTACCGGAACATCGGTGTTCGTATTGGTAGGTGTCCAGCGGTTCAGCGAACGCACGGTCGAGTTGTACGGGCTCCCCATCGATTCGATTTCGAGGAGTGTAAAGCTCAACAGGTCATTGCCCTGCGATCCCTGAAAAAAGACATTCAGGTCGAAGTTTTTGAAACGGAAGTCACTGTTGATGCCCCAGATAAACCTGGGGTTAGGGTTGCCGATAATCCGTCGATCGTCGCTGTTGAGCTGGCCATCAGGCTCGCCGGTAAGCAGGCCATTAGCGTCCTTTTTGCCGTTGATGTCGCGGTACTTTTCACCGCCCGCAACCCGCTCAAAGCCACCGCCGGGCAGAAACGTGTCGCCGGTCTGGTACACACCATCATAGACCCAGCCCCAGAAACTACCGACCGATTCGCCCACGCGCAGAATGTTGGTGTTGCCGAGACCAATCATGTGGCCCGGTCCGGCACCGTACTGAATATCGTTGCCATCGGGCAGCTCAAGCACCTTATTGCGGTTAGCCGACGCATTCAAATCGAGTGTCCACTGAAACGCGCCGGTCAGGATTTTGGAGTTCAGGGCCACTTCAACGCCTTTGTTACTCACCTTACCAATGTTTTTCAGCTGATCCTGAAACCCCGAATACTGCGGCAGCGGCACGCTGAACAGCAGGTTGCTGGTAACCCGGTCGTAATAGTCTACGGTCAGGTTGAAGCGATTGTTCAGAAACCCGATGTCGGTACCAATATCAAATTGAGCCGTGGTTTCCCAGGTTAGGTTATCGTTGGCTACGGTGGTGGGGCGAACGGCGTTGACCTGCTTCCCGTTGATAACGGCCAGCGTAGAAGAGAACCGCGCCAGGGTCTGGTACGGACCAATGGCCTGGTTGCCGGTCAGACCGTAGCTGGCCCGGACTTTCCAGGTGTTGAGGAACCTCACTGACTGCATAAAGTCCTCGTTCATGATGTTCCAGGCCACGGCTCCCGATGGGAAAAACGCCCATTTGTTGTTCTTGCTGAAGTTAGACGAGCCGTCGTAACGGGCGTTTACCGTTACCAGGTAGCGATCTTTAAAGCCGTAATTGGCTCGCCCGAAGTACGACGACAACTGCGTTTCGGATAGGGCCGAATTGGGAGCCTGAAACACGGCCCCCGATCCCAGACTCCAGAACGATACGGCATCGGTAATGAACGACTGACTGCGGGCACCCCAGCTCTCGGCCGACGTTTTCTGGAACGAGTAGCCGGCCAGCAGGCCCAGATTGTGCACCCCAGCCAGCGTTTTGGTATAGGTCAGGTAGTTTTCATTGATGATGTTCGTGTTTTTTGCACCATCCTGGGTTGCATTGCCGCCCACAATACGGCCTGCGTTGAGGGTTGTGGGCTGATACGAGGAAACGCGCTGGTTATTGGTCGATCCGCCGAGGGTAATGCGAAATTTCAGGTCCTTATAGATATCGTAATCCGCCGAAAAGTTAGCCTGCAGGCGGTCGTTGATGGATTCATTCTGAAACTCACTCACAATGGCGTAGGGATTGTCGATCGGATCGCCCTGGAGCGCAATGGTGTAGCTACCATCGGGATTATAGATGCCCTGATTGGGCATAAATTTGAACGCCGACGACACTGCTCCGGCCTCACTGGCCCCGCCCGAAGCCTCCTGGGTACGCGTACCGTTCCGGCCTGATCGCTGTGCGAACAGATTCATACCAATTTTAAGCCGCTTACTTACCTGAAACGACAGGTTGTTGGTGAGCGAATACCGGTTGAAATTGGTGCCGATGATGATACCCTGCTGATCGTAAACGGAACCCGATACGTAATACCGAACCGACTCGTTACCGCCCGAAAACGAAAGCTGATGATTTTGAATAACCCCCTGTTTGAAAATCTGGTCCTGCCAGTCGGTATTGGCACCCGGCGATACGTAGTTGGGAATGACCTCTTTCATGTAAGCCGTGTACTGTTCCCCATTCAGCAGATCGAGCCGGTTGATTTCATTCTGCGTTGAATACGACGTATTGAGTTCAATCCGGGATTTGCCTTCTTTACCCTGCTTGGTCGTTACCATCACAACGCCGTTGGCTCCGCGCGACCCATAGATGGCCGTGGCCGACGCATCTTTCAGCACCTCGATGCTGGCAATGTCTTCGGGCGGAGGAAGGGTTCCTCCCACAAACCCATCAACCACGAAAATAGGATCGCTGCTGGCGTTGATGGAGCTGCCACCCCGGATTCTGATTTTAAACCCCGCGCCCGGATCGCCGTTGTTAGCCTGGATCTGCACCCCGGCCGCGCGGCCCTGTAAGGCCTGCGTAATGCCGGCAGCCGGGTAAGCCGCAATCTCCTCCGCTTTGATGGAGGAAACCGCCCCCGTCAGATCACTCTTACGGACGGTACCGTAGCCCACCACAATCACCTCTTCGAGCGATTTATCGTCGCTTTTCAGGGTCACGTTTAGCGTGGTCTGGCTGCCCACAACCACCTCCTGCGTCAGGTAACCCACGTAAGAGAATACCAGCGTGGCGCGTTCGGGTACGTCGAGCCGGTATTTGCCGTCAGTATCGGTAGTGGTACCCCGCGGGGTACCTTTTATCACCACACTCACGCCCGGCAGAGTCTCGCCCTTACCATCTACAACGGTACCACTAACAATGTCTTTGGGGTTGGCCGTTAGCTCAGCCACCAGAAGCGGAGAGGCCGTAGCCGCACTGGTCCGGCTCTTGACGAGCGCAATCTGACGGCCCGTTACCTCGTAGGTAATTTGCAGCGGCTTCAGCAACTCGTCCAGCACGGCACCTAAACGACCCGACTGGTGGCTGAGCGATACCGGCTGGCTGGCCCTGATCTCGCGGGGGTTGTAGACAAACCGAACCCTGGTGGTACGCTCCAGCGTGGCCAGCACAGAGCGCAGGTCCGACGAAACTGACCCAATCGTTACGGGTTGATTCAACAACTCCTGCCCGATGGCATCGTGCGCCTGCGTGGAGCTAACAAATAGAATGGCCACCAGCATCTGTAGAAACGATACTTTCATAACCAGCCAGAGTGAAGGGGGAATACGATAGAGTTTATCCATGATAAAACGACGTTTAGCATGGATGGCAGGCGAAAGGGTTAGATACTGCTTTTTTGTGATTTTATTTAAAAAAATTGATTTACCAACCAATCCCGGCTTAAAACCAATCAATTAGCATCGCACCCTTGCCCGTGGAAAATAATCTGCCCATCTACCAACTCGTACGTGGAACGGGTGATCCTGGCAATAAGTGTGAGCTGATCTGTCAGCGATTCGCCGGTGAGGTTAGCCGTTACGTAGCAGTTTTCCATAGCTTTCTGATCAAAAATGACGGTCAGACCATACGCGTTTTCGAGCCGGGCAAACACATCGGCAACGATCATTTCTTCGAACACAAACGCATCCGGGGCAGGGGGCAGCACCATCCGGGGGTTTTCTACGACCGATTTCACGAACCGTTCTTCCCGACCTGTGTACGATACCTGCTGGTTAGGCGTCAGAATTACGCCCGCCATGGCCGGGTGCCCCTCCTGCCGGGCCTTGTTAACATCCTGCAGCCGATACACCGATACGCGGCCTTCTGTAACGGCCACACTGGTTTGCAGTTGCTGACCCGATGCGTTGACCATAAACCGGGTGCCCAGCACCTGCGTCGAAATCTTGTCGGTGTAGACCCAGAAGGGATGCTTCTGATTTTTGGCAATGCTGAAAAACGCCTTTCCGTGCAGATACACCTCGCGTCTACGGTGCTCAAACGTCCGGGGATAGTGCAGGCGGCTGTTGGGGTAGAGCATAACCGTACTCTTGTCTTTCAGAACAATACGCTGGATTGTATCACTCCGATTCTCCCACTCCAGCGCGTTACTTGCCAGCGTCGGGCTGATCTGCTCCAGAGATATATCTGCAGAACCGACAGCGCGTGGCGTCACAAAGAACCAGCCTGCGTAACCAACACCCAGCACCAGGACCAGCAAAGCGGCCACCCGTGCGGCCCACGGCTGCCAGCGCAGCCTGACCAATGGCCTGCTCGTTCCAATAGCCCGGCTGGTTATGGTATCGAGTTGCCGGGCGTTCAGCGTGGTATTGATATCCCCCAAGGTCAGTAAAAAAGCCTGAGCCAGCGCAACGGTATCCGCCCGATCAGGATTTCTGGCCACCCACCGGGTCCAGATAGCGCCAGCCACCGGGTCTCGTTCAATTACCCATTGCCGGAAGGAATCATCTCGGGCGAGTTGCTCAACCGTGTAGTGCCGATACGTTGCGTTCATACAAACCAGAGTCTTGATACCGATGGATGGCAGCGTCGTCGGGTAGATACTGCTTTTCGACGGTTTATTTAACAAACGTTCAGACACAGCCAGGCAAAGACTGCCCCCGTCCACAACTCCCGAAATGTTTTGAACGCACTCTGAACCAGGTTAGAAACCGACTGGGGGGCAACATTCATAATATGCGCAATTTCGTCGCGCTCAAGTCCCTGATAAAATCGCAGGTAAACTACTTCGCGCTGCCGTTTGGGAAGTCGGTTCAGAAGGTCTGCCACACGCCGGGCCTTTTCGGCAACGCTTTCCTGCTCAATCAGCAGCCATTCCGGTGAGAATTCTACGAATCCGGGATACTCGCCTATGTTGGTCAGAACGTCGTTGCGTAAAATTTGCTGCCGGAACCCCTGGCGAAGTACCCGCTTACGTACCGAACTGAGCAGATAAGCCCGCACGCTATCGGGCTGGCTAAGGGTTTGTCGCCGACTCCAGACGTCAATGAACACTTCCTGTACGCAGTCTTTCACAAAGTCGGGATCGGGTACAAACTTGTATCCGTAATTCTGAAGGGCATTAGCGTAGCGATGTACCAGCCGACCCAGAGCCGACTCACTGCCTTCCTTTACCTGTCGCCAGAGTAATGAATCAGCCTCTTCGGCTCTTAGCTTGTGACTGCCCATAGTAACTGTAAAAGTGGAAAAGCATGAATCTGCCGGTCGTTACTATCCAGGGCACCCGCCCACCGGTCCTGTCTCCGGTTGAACAGGTATCCAGCCGATAACTCAGTCAACAGAAAAGCCGCCGGGCATTGCTGCCGGCGGCTTTTCTGTTGACTGCCCAACCCGTGGGCGTAAGGTGTATGGCTTACAAACTCAGGCCGAGCGAGAAGCCACGAACCACCGGATTACCAGGCAGCATACTTACGACCGATGTGCCGGGCATGGTCAGGTTTACCGAATAAACTCCGGTTCTACCACCTGACCGGAACAGGGCGTACCCCATGTTGGTTGTGCTCCCGATATCGAAACCATTACCACCCTCAAACTGAATACCCAGCATACTGTTGCCAATCGGCACCAGCGTACCGGCATTGGGTGGGTTCTGGGTGAATATCATACTGCGGTTGTTGTCAATGCTGTATAAGGTGGTGGTGGTAGCACCGGCAAAGCTATTCGTATAGGCAGCCGCCGACGCCGTTGCTGAGGCCCCGTTCAGGTTTCCGTCAATGGCCACAACAGCCCCCGTTTCCGGATTCAGCCGCAGATCGATACCCGAATTACCAATCAGCCGGATCCGGTCGACAGTGGGGTTGAAATCAAAGCCATAATCGCCAATGCTAATGGCGGGCGTAAAGGGACCACCGACGGCCGTTGCTGCACCATTCGACGTGTTGATTGTATAAATCTGGCTGGTGCTGCCCAGGGCGTAAAGCTGACCGTTGAAGGGGCGAAAATCAAGACCATACACCATCTCACCCGACTTCAGACCGGTAATTGACTTCATAATCGGATTTGGTGCAAAGGGGTTGAAAATCATCAGCATATTCTGATCCGTAACGGCGTAGGCCACCGGCTCAGCAGGAATGGCCAGTCCAACAATGCTCATACCCATCGTGAGCAGATCGCCTAACTTCTCAGCCCGGCCTGTTGTCAAATCAATCTGATACAGGCCGCGCGTGTTACCGCTAATGAGCGATGCGATGGCAATACCATCAAAGCTGATGTCCATGCTCCCTACTCCGGCAATATTGATACCGAGGGGGCCAACTTCTTCGAGGGTACCGTTATTGGGTGGGTTTTGCTTATACAGTTTATCCGTAATCGGGTCAATGTCGTACAGCGTAGTTGCTGTTACGCCCGCCCGGCTGTTAGTATAGGCAACCGCATTGATAGCGGCTCCCGCTACGCCGTTGATTGCCCCATCAATGGCTACTACGGCACCTGTTTCAGGATTAAGCCGTAAATCCTGTCCTGTGTTGGTTACCAGCCGAACCCGGTCCACGGTCGGGTTAAAGTCTATACTGACCGCATTTCCGTCAATGGCGGGAGTAAACGATCCGGTACCGGGAGCCGTGGCAACCCCGCTGTTGAGGTTGATACTATACAGCCGGCTCTGGTTGCTGACGGCTACCAGCTGACCCGTTGCCGGACGGAAGTCCATGCTAACCAGCCGCTCGCCCGACATAAGCCCCGTTACATTAATGGTTTTGAGGGGTGTACTCAGATTACGCATGTTCAGCATCATGATCCGATTCGCATCGGTCAGAACGTAAAAATCGAGATCAGCGGCTACCCGTGCGCCAGACAGTTTGGATGCAGTTGGAGCAACGGGCTGAAAGGCTTCGTCGCGGCAGGCATTGAGTGCCAGTAGCGAGCCGAAAGCCAATAAGGTAACCACGGCACGTAGTCGTTTAGCGTATTTCATGGATTTGACTGGTGAAAAAGGTTCGACAATTAGTTCAAAATGTACGACACATACGCACTAACCAATGTGTTAGATGCGTATTGGTAGAAAGTAGTTAAAATCGACCCTACCAAACCTTCTTCAGGCTGACAAACCCACCCGTAGCGGGCTGTATAAAGCTACCCCGGTCAACCGCAAACGAGGTTGTAAGCGTGGTACCAGACCTTTTTCCAAGCGGCCACTGCGCAGACAAGAGTCCTGAGAACTGATCAAACGGCGGATTAAATGACGTCCCGTATGTGCCGTAGTGCCGGCTGTAGGTTGCCCGCAACGTTACGGCCGGGCCGTGCAGAAACGTACCCATAAAAGCGACGTGCCCCATCTTGATTCGATTGTCGAGAAAAAAACCGCCGGCATTAATCGCGTTGACTGCATCAGACAGGCCCGGCCGGGGCATAGCCAGCGGTGTTCCAACACCATACCCCCGGTACGACCAGCCTTCACGGTACTGGCTATTGTTGAAGTAGTTATCAGCCCCCTGGTAGCGCGCCGTAATGTCGAAAATAGAGCCGCTCTGACTCATAGTACTAAGCCATTCCAGCGCCATACGGGTCAGCCGAAACCAGACAGGACGCGTCTGATCATTGCGATACCGCAGGCCCGTCAGACCGTCTGGTACGTTGATCAGAACCAGTCCGGATGTGTCTTCGAAGTAATGTTGATGGTACAGAGCCCAGTAACTGCCGGGTCGCTGCCACTCCAGCGCCAGGTCGTAATGGCCGACGTGGTTACCAATGCGGTTGGTGCCGTCGTATAGGGTGTAGCGGTCGTTCTGCGGATCGTCCGGGTAGCGGCCCGCAATCATTGACAGATAATCCCGAAAAGACGTGGGCAGATTACCATTGACGGACAGATCCGTACCAATCAGGTAGTCGGCCCGGCCGCCCCACTGCACCTGATGGTTGAGCCCAATAATGCCTCTGACTCTGGCCTGTGCCCTGCCAAAACGGATGGCCACGTATTTCTGATGCAGGTAGCTCCCCTGAATATACGTATTGGCAAACCAGCCATGTGCGTAGCCGGCTCTGATAGCAACCGCTTTTTTCAGGAAACCGCCCAGGGCTACGTAATCCGGCGTGTGGAGCTGTATTTTCGGGAAAGTAGGGGCGTTGCCCGACCAGGACAGAAATCCCGATGTCAGCAGTGTATCGCCCTGCCCGTATACTTCGCGCCGGTTCCCTCCCATCAGCTCCAGCCAGCGGTACCGTACCTTTACAAAGGCATCGGGCAGCAGCACCCGCGCCGGATACGCACTGTTATTGGGGCGGGTGTTGCCTACTGCATAGACCCCAAAACCCCAGTCAATCTTTTTCCGATGTTCCGTTGCTGTGTCGGCCTGAGGGGTGTACTGGCGCGATGCCCCCATGCGCACGGTACCAAACGCACCCGTCAGCGGTATTGTACCATACTGATTCGCCCGCAGCCAGAAGGGCTGCTGACGCTCTGGCGACTCCATGGGCACCGCCCCGCCCACTTCGATAGAGTACTGCACCGGCTGTGCCTGCGCACCCGTCAGCAACGCCAAACCCAAACACGCGATTTCGTAGATTTTCTTCATATAAAAGCGCGTTGTACGCCATATCCTGACTTTATCCGTCAGGTGTCGTCACTATAAGCACACGCCACGCCTATTGGTAACAGGGCTTGTTTCGCATTGTTAAACCGACGAACAAACGGGTCAGGTTTGAATGAGTACCGATAAGTCGGGCCAGCGTTCATGAAGCAGATTAGCCATCGCCCGCATCCCCCAAGTTTCTGCCCGCCGGTGTCCGGTGGTAATAACGGCAATACCGGTTTCGGCCACGGCTTCCTGCGCTGATTTTCGATACTGTCCAGTCAGGTAAAGATGGGCCCCACGGCTGGCCGCTTCCCGCACGAGTGCCTCCGTCATGGCGCCCACTACCGCTATGCGGCTTACCACTCCCGAACACCCCGAATCAGCATGATCGTACCCGCCAAAGGTACTGTTGATGGTCAGTAGCTGCGCGTCAAACTCACATTCAGGCACGTCAATGAGCATACCGATGGGGCGCGCGGGTAAGCTGGAGTCAGATATCGCTTTAAAGCCTATCGGCTGAGGATGCGTCAGCGCACTCAGCAGCATGGCCAGATGCGGGTTAAACCCCACCGTCAGCAGCTCGTCGAAAGGCAAATGGTGGCTGAGAACACCAAGGCCGGGTGGTAGCGTGGCGCAGTCGAGCTGCCAGGGGCGGTGCAGCCAGAGCGCATCCAGCCGGGCTTCTTCGATCCAGGCATTCAAACCAGGAAACGGCTCCAGACTCAGACCCATTCGAACAACGGATTGGTTTGCAGGCCGGTATATACCGCCCCGCTCGGCGTCCGGGTACCGATCCGTGCGAAGTTGAGCGGCCAGAAAATCGGCAATCTCAGTGAGCGTATACATACCAAACTAACCTGCCAGATCCTCGTTAAGTTATAGAGAATCGAGACGGTCCACCAAACGAAGGGGCCGAAACTTTTCCAAAAAATGACCTGTTTAATCCGTTACGAACTATGGAAAAAACTCAATTACATACCACTGCCACACCCGCCGAAACAGCCGTTCTCGTAGCCCTCATTACCCAGAAGCAAACAGCCGACCAGACCAAGGAATACCTGGACGAACTGGCATTCCTGGCCGAGACGTCGGGCATTGTAACGAAGCAGACTTTTACCCAGAAGCTTGAGCGAGCGGATACCCGCACGTTTGTGGGTAAGGGCAAACTGGAAGAGATCCAAACGTATATCCGCGACAACCCGGTCGACATTGTCATTTTTGATGATGACCTCACCCCCGCGCAGGTTCGTAACCTCGAAGCGGAGCTGGTTGACATCAAGGTACTGGATCGTAGCCTGTTAATCCTGAATATTTTCTCGATGCGGGCGCAAACGGCGCAGTCGCGCGTGCAGGTAGAACTGGCACAATACCAGTACATGTATCCCCGGCTAACCCGTATGTGGACACACCTAACCAGCCAAAAAGGCGGAGTGGGTATGCGCGGCCCGGGCGAGAAAGAACTCGAAACCGACCGCCGGATCGTGAAGGACCGGATCTCATTTCTGAAAGAGAAACTCGCAAAAATTGACCGGCAGAGCCAGACTCGCCGTAAAGAACGCGACCGGCTTGTGCGGGTAGCCCTGGTGGGCTATACCAATGTGGGGAAGTCGACGCTGATGCGGACGCTGGCTAAAACGGATGTGTTCGCCGAAAACAAACTCTTCGCCACGGTCGATTCGACGGTGCGGAAGGTAACGCTGGGCAACATCCCGTTTTTGCTGACCGATACCGTTGGCTTTATCCGCAAGCTGCCTACCACGCTCATTGAGTCCTTCAAGTCGACCCTGGACGAGGTGCGCGAAGCCGACATTCTGTTGCACATCGTGGATGTATCACACCCGAATTTTGAAGAGCAGATCGAGGTTGTGAACACCACCCTGGCCGATATCAATGCCGCTGACAAGCCAATGGTTCTGGTTTTCAACAAGATGGATCAGTTTGTGGCCAAAGAAGAGTGGGCCGCCAAAACCACGCTTGCTATCTCGGGCGACGATGATGATCCGGATGATGACACGTTCCTGCCTGATGTGGAGGTACCCGTTGCCGAACGCAGGCAAAACGCGCTGGAATATCTGAAACGAACCCACCTCAGCCACAAGGCCGATTACGTAGCGTTTATTTCCGCCCAGACCGGCGAGAACGTGGGCGAGCTACGTGAGTTGTTGTATGACCTCGTGAAAGAAAAGCACTATTTCATCTATCCCAACTGGGTAAATGTGCCGCTTAGTGAAAGTGCCGAATACGGCGACGGTTTGGCGGGCTAAGCCTTTTTCGGCATTTTTGCAGGGCAATAGGGTCCCGTAGTTCAACGGATAGAATAGACGTTTCCTAAACGTTAGATATGGGTTCGATTCCCGTCGGGACCACCACCCAAAAACGGACGATCCCTGACCATACAGAACGGTCAGGGATCGTCCGTTTTCAGTTCCACCAAGGGCTTACCGATGCCGCTCTACACCTACCTGCGCGCAGAATTCCAGCACGGGGCAGGTAGAGCAGCGCGGCAAAGTTCCCGTGCAGAGATGCTTACCAAACGGCATCAGCAGCCGGTTAATGTCGCGCCACCGCTCGCGGGGCACTTGTTTTTCCAGCACTTTCAACGTTTGCTCAGGGGTTTTAGCTTGTACGTAGCCCCATCGATTCACGACCCGGTGTACGTGCACGTCTACGCTGATGGCGGCCTGCCCAGTAGCGACACCAAGGGCTAAGTTGGCGCACTTTGGCCCAACGCCTTTCAGCGACGTCAGCGTATCGAAATCGGCGGGAAGGGTACCACCAAATTCATGCATGATTTTTTCGGCAATGCCCCGCATGGTGTAAGCCTTCTGGTCAGGATAGGTTGTGCCGTGCAGGAGTTGGATCAGCGTTGGGATCTCGAGCGTGAGAAATTGTTCGGGCGTACGGGCGGCTTCGAACAGGCGCAGTGACACCGGAATGGTGGTTTCGTCGAGGGTACGAATGGAAACGATACAGGAGATAAGTTGCTCAAATAAGCTGCTGTAACCGCGCTCGGCCAGCTCGAACATAGCCGCTTTTGGATAAGGCGCAATAGCCGTTTCAATGCGGTCAAGTGCCGTGTTAAGGTCGAAGTTGGGTTTCATACAGACAACAACACGACCTTTGCCGATATGTCACAGAAATCTGGCAATCAACCCGCCCCGACCACGCCTGAACTGGTGGTAGCTCATTACGTAGAAGACCTCGCCTGGCTCCGAAAACGCCCCGCCAATCTGCGGGTCACGGTCTATGATAAGAGCAACCAGCCGACCTCAGAAGCGGGGTTGAACGACGTAAGCAGGCGGCTGTTGCCCAACGTGGGTCGTGAGGCCCATACGTATCTGCACCACATCCTGAGCCGGTACGATTCACTGGCCGAGTGGACTATCTTCTGTCAGGGTAAACCCTTCGATCACGCCTTCGATTTCAAGAAAACCCTGCGTGATTTCTCCAACAGGTCAATGGCCTTTAACCCGTCAGGTTTCCACTGGCTAGGCCACCTGCTCGACACCGACGATAACCGGGGCAACCGTTTGTTTCGGCCCTGGAGCAAGAATGAAGACGGGCGCGGACTGGACATGGTGGGTTTTCACCGGGCGGTGTTCGGCACCGACGGGCCCGAAACGTATACCTTCGTCTTGGGGGCGCAGTTTGCTGTGCACCGCAATGTGATTCAGCAGCGCTCCCTGTCGTTTTATGAGCAGGCATTGGCCGTATCAATCGAGTTTCCCGACGCGGCCCATTGTTACGAGCGAAGCTGGGACCGTGTGTTGGGCGTGTCAGGTATTGATCCAGACTGGCTGGCCGGTCGGCAAACGGTCTTTCTCAAGCCAATGCGGCACCAGACAGGATTGTAAACAAAGGGGCAGGGCCTCTGAAAAGACCCTGCCCCTTTGTTAGGCTTTATGAAGCTAGGCCTTATTCATCTTTGTCTTCCTTTTTACGGCTCTTATTCGGATCGCGCTTTGTGACGAGTTCACCTTCTTTAAGTTTCTTGGATACGGCAATAAAGGGTCCGGAAATGATCTGCTCACCTGCTTTCAGACCCGATGTAATCTGAATATTTTCGAAGTCACTGATACCGGTTTTCACTTCGCGCTGTGTGGCTTTACCCGCCACGTTGACGAATACAATTTCCTTGATCTCTGCTTTCTTTTCAATCTGATTGGCAGGTTTTTCAATGACCGTACCGCTACGCTGCTCCTGGGGTTCTTCTGTCTCCTGGTCAACGCTACGGGTTGTTACGGCGGCAATCGGCACGGCCAATACGCCTTTCTTACGTTCGGTTATCACTTCGACAGATGCTGTCATACCGGGTTTGAAGGGGTAGCCTTTTTTACCTTTCTGATTCAGTAAATCTTCGTATGAACTGTTTAGTATCTTGATTTTCACCTCAAATTCCGTCACCGCGTCTGCCGAAAGAGCACTGGCGGCCGCACCCGTCAGGCCATTGGCGGTGTTGGCCACTTCATACACCAGTCCCTTAAACTTGCGGCCCGAGGTAGCATAGGAATCCACGTCAATGTCGGCGGTATCGCCAAGCGACACGCGTACAATGTCGTTTTCGTTCACGTTCACGCGTACCTCCATGTTTTGCAGATTGGCAATACGCATAATCTCCGTACCGGCCATTTGCGACGTACCTACTACGCGCTCGCCCAGTTCGACGTTCAGCTTGGAGACGGTGCCGTTTACGGGGGCGTAAATCGTGGTTTTGCGCAGGTTTTCGGTAGCGTCGCGCAGGCCGGCTTCGGCACTTCTAATGCCAAAGTCAGCCGCCCGTACAGTGGCGTTGGCCGATTCTACTTCCTGCCTGGCTACGTTGTAATTAGCTTCGCTCGTTTCCAGATCGGCGGAGGAGATGACTTTGTCGGCATACAGCTTTTTATTCCGCTCGAAGTCAGCTTTGGCCCGAATCAGCCGCGCAGCAGACTGCGCTACGCCAGCTTTGGACTGCTCGCGCTGGGCCCGGTTCTGATTTACTGTAGCCCGCGCCCGCGCCAAAAGCGACTCGTAGTTGTCGGGGCGGATACGTACCAGCAACTGCCCGGCCTTGACCGGATCCCCTTCATTAACGTATAGACCAATAATTTCGCCCGATACGTCAGGGCTGATTTTTACTTCTACCTGCGGCTGCACCCGGCCCGAGGCCGTAACCCGTTCGGTAATATCGGTTTGCTTGACGGCGGCAAAGTCCACTTCGGTCATATCGGGCTTACCGATCAGACCCATTTGCTTGGCCACTACCAGTCCAACAAGTAGCAGAACAACAACTCCGCCCAATATCCACCAAATCCGGTTCGATTTCTTCTTCATTGTCAATGAGTGAATGAGTGAATTGTGGATGAGTGAATAACCTCCGGTGCGCATCTGTACGCGTCAGCACTATTCACTCATTTTATCATTCACTCATTCACAATTAAAAAGTAAGGGGTTTATTCTGATAAAAATCTAAGATTTTGATTCTGAACACGTAATCATACTTGGCCTGTACAAGACTGGCACGGGCACGGTCGACGTTGGTTTTAGCGATGCTGTACTCAACGGAATTGATCGATCCGGCATTTAACCGGCTCTCCGATGCGGCAAACGCCTGCTCAAGGGCCTGCACCTGCGCCTGCGTGGCCTGGTAGCGATTGCCTGACGCAGTTAAGTTAGCGTAGGCATTTTCAATGTTCTGCCGCAGCAACAGGCGCGTATTATCAGCCTGAAGTTCAGAGTTCTGCTTGTTAACCTGTGCCGTCTGTACCCGGTTACGTACCTGAAAGCGGTTAAAAATTGGTATCTGCAATGACAAGCCCATTGATCGGTTCAGGTTATTTTTGAGCTGCTCGGGAAAAGTAAAATTCTCGAACGAAAAGTTGGGCTGCTCAATGAAGATGGTTGTCGACACCCCGTTCGCTATAATCGTTTGCGGAATCTGCGTAACCCCGTTTTCTATTCGGCGCTGTGAGCCAAAATTTGAGTACAACGAAGTCAATCCCGCGTTGAAGGTGAGCAGCGGATAGTAATTCCCTTTGGCTACGTCAATGGCTTTATCATCGCTGCGAACGCGCAGTTCAGCCGCTTTTACGTCGGGCTGGGTGTCGGTAGCAATCTCGTAAATCTGCTGGGGCGTAGCAGTATAGGCCATCACGTCAGGATCTGGAATGCTGACCGGAGTTACCTCAATGGGCTGATCGCCAAACTGATTCATTGACTGGAGCAGCGCCACTTTGGCCAGTGCAATATTGCTTTGTGCGTTTACGATGGCGAGTTGATCGGTGGCCCGCTGCGCCCGTAAATCAAACAGAGCCGACTCGGCAGATGCCCCCGCACTAACCAGTTTCTGAGTTCGTTCCAGCTGGGCCCGGCCCACATCTGACTGCCGCAGGGCAACGGTTAATTGCTCCTGCCCGGTCACTACGTTCAGGTAATTCTGAATAACGGTCAGGATCACATTGTTCTGGGTGGCTTCGAGGTTTTTCTCGTTCGATTGCAGCAACAGGGCATTCTGCTGAACCGTGTTTTGCAAAACACCCCCGTTAAAAATGGTGGCCGATGAGGTCAGCTGGAAGTTGTTGGACAGTACTGACCGGGTTACAATTTGGTTGGTTGCGGGGTTGATGTTAAACCCTGCATTAAAGTTCTGGTTAGCAAAGCCGTTCAGGTTGGGCAGCCGGTTTAGCTTGGCCTGCTGCAGCTGTATGTCGCTGTTTCGTATCTGCAACTGACTTTGCCGAATGCTGATGTTGTTCTTGAGCGCAATGTCGATACACTGCTGCAGGTTCAGTTCCTGCGCCCCAGGGGAAGTTGAAGCCGTACCGTTTGCGGGCGAAACGGCGGCTGGCTGGCCGTTAGACACCTGAGCCAGGCTGGTCAGTGCACTACCGGCAACGAGACAGCTTATTAATCCGATTCGGAAGAAGCGCATACGTGATGTTGTCATGGTCTTTGATTGGTCAATGTTACAAACTAACCCATGAACCGGCCATCGTTTTAGGATAAACGGCGTAAACCGGGTAGGTTTTCGGTCGATAATTCTGATTGATTTAGAAAACTGACGGTGAGTCGTCGCCAGCGTAACGTATAGTAAACTACCCGCTGCCGACTAACGACCCTCTTCCAGCCAGCCATCTTTGAGCCGTATAATGCGTGAGCCATACTCAGCATTGGCTTCGGCGTGGGTGACCTGTACGATGGTGACGCCGTCTTTCTGGTTCAACTCCCGGAACAACTCCATGATGTCACGCGCCTGGTCAGAGTGGAGATTGCCGGTGGGCTCGTCGGCAAAGATTACGCTTGGCTCGGCGGCCAGCGCCCGTGCAATACCCACCAGTTGCTGCTGCCCGCCCGATAACTGCGATGGAAACAAATCCTTTTTAGCTACCATACTGAAGCGGTCCAGCAACTCGGCCACGCGGCTCTTGCGTTCCGAGCTGCCTGTGCCTTTATAGAGCAGGGGTGTTTCAATGTTTTCATAAACCGTCAGTTCATCGATGAGATGATACGCCTGAAACACGAAACCGATGCGGGTTCGGTGGAGAGCCGTGCGCTGCTTCTCGCTCAGTTTCTGCACGGGTTGCCCGTCAAACAAATACTCGCCTTCGCTTGGTTCTTCGAGCAAACCCAGGATATGGAGCAGCGTACTCTTGCCCGACCCACTCGGCCCCATGATAGACATAAACTCCCCCTGGGCAATGTCGAGGTTAATGGTACGGAGAACGTAAGCCCGGCCAAAACCAGCGGAGTAGTGTTTTGATACGTTACGAAGTTGAATCATGATTGATTAGTTTTGGCCAATAACCTGACCATACTATCAACGAGTGCACAAGGCCCGTGCCTGTTTTACATCTTACTCACTGTCAGATTATTATACATTTGCCGGATAGGAAGATGTCCGAAAGCGGACAGCCGTAGTATCAAAATCGGACACATTTCTCCGGTAATCTGCAACGCCGGAGCCGGTTTCCGCATCTCAACCTAAACCAACACAATCTGACGCATGAAAGCACTAACGGTTCTCTTCTTCCTGTTCACGTCCTTATTCGTCACCTCCGGCGACTGGAAGGAAAATCGCCCGGTGAGCCGTTTCTCCGGCCTGAGCGTAGGCAACGGCATCGAGGTTTATCTGACGCAGGGCAACGACGAAAAACTGACTATCGAGGCAAAAGGCGTAGATGAGAAAGACGTCATCAGCGACGTGCGCAACGGCATCCTGAAACTGTCTGTTGAACGCAGGGGCATGAACTTCAGCTTCGGGCGGAGCCGCTCCGTGAAAGCCTATGTTACCTTTCGGCAACTCAGCAGCCTGGCGGCAACAGGGGGGGCCACAGTAATTGGACAGGAGAAACTTTCGTTCCGTGACCTGAACGTGTCGGCAGCGGGCGGGGCCGACGTAAAACTGAATCTGATTGCCAACTCTCTGAATGCATTGGCGTCGGGCGGGTCGGATCTGGCCCTGGAGGGAACGGCCCGAACGCTGATCGCCGACGGGACGGGCGGGTCCGATCTGGACGCCCGCAAACTAACCGTTGAGATCGGCAGTGCTAACGCGTCGGGCGGGTCAAACGTCTCTCTCTACGCCACGCGCGAACTGAATCTGAAGGCGTCGGGCGGGTCGGATATTTACTATTCTGGTCCGGCGCGGATAGCGGCTCAAAGCAAATCGGGCGGGTCGGATATTACAAAAAGAAACTGAGCAGACGGGCCATTGGGCGGGGTTTGGACCATTGCTGGTAGTACACCACCTGGTCATTATACGTTTGCACAATGGCCAGTGTTACCCGGCTGGTAGTTGCCCAATTCGTTTCCTGACCGATTATGTACTGACGGGCTTCGGCGAAGGTATCGAAACCCGTCAGATGCGTCCGGGCTGGCGTATATCGACAGGCTATAAAGTTTGCCACAGGGGCGGATTTGCCGGAAGCGGTAAAATGGTTCATGCCGTTTGAAAGGATAGGTAAGATCGTTTGAGAGGAGAATTCGGAAAACGGTTCACAGAGTGGCTTCGCAGCGCTGCCGAACCCGATCACGTGAGCGTTTGAGTCGCATTTTTACGGCACTTTCGTTGATCTTCAGCTTCTTGGAAATCTGTAGTATATCCAGACCATCCTGATACTTCAGGCGTAAAATCTGCGCGTCCTGCTCAGACAGCGACTCCATAGCCCGCGCCAGTTGTTGCAGAGTATGTTCCCGCTCATCGGCCTCCTCGTTGCTGCCATAATCGAACCCTTCTTCCAGCGAGCTGGTGTTCAACCGCTTATCGCGTTTGATCTGGTCAACGCAATAGTTATGGGAAATGGAATACAGCCAGGTCGAAAATGATGAACGTTCCTGAAAACGATCGAGGTGAGCAAACATCTTGATGAAGATATCCTGCGTAAAGTCCTGCGCTTTGGCCGAGTCCTTGGTCATGGAGTAACACCGACGATACACTTTTTGCACGTAACGGCTGTAGAGTTCTTCAAAGCAATCGTTTGGATTCGTTTCGCGGTACTGACGAATTACCTCTTCGTCTTTCAGCTTCGTTTTCATGGACCTGCGGTAATTGGAGTTTAGTTATAACGAATAGATGTGTGCTGTTGTACTATTGACGGTTCAAAATTGGTGTATCTACAATCATAAGTAATCAGGTATTCGACAAATCGCACTATTTGGCCGATTTTCGGTATCATTTGTACTTATTAACTAAATTCAGTGGTTTTATTTACGATACTATTGATATCATGTTACCGTATCTCCTATATTGCTTCTATTTAACAGATATTTTTCCCAAATGAAAGGCATTGTGTTTACTGAGCTCTTGGAGATGGTCGAAGAGAAATATGGCTATGAGTTTGTAGATCAGCTACTTAGTGAGAATGACCTCCCATCGGGGGGTATTTACACCGCCATTGGTACCTACGAACATGCCGAGATGATAACCCTGCTTCGGCATCTGAGTCGATCGACCAATACACCTGTTCCGGACCTGATGCAGAACTACGGGCGGTACATGTTCGGAGCATTTACCCGTAATTATTATCCGTTCATCGAACGCTCCAAAACGGCCTTCTGCCTGCTTAATTCCATTCATCACTACATTCATGTGGAGGTAAGGAAGCTGTATCCCGATGCTGAATTGCCCCATTTTACGGTTGAACAGCCCACCGAAAACCACTTACGGATGCGCTACGAGTCAGAGCGGAAGATGGCTGACTTTGCGCACGGGCTAATTGAAGGCTGCCTGGCTCATTATGGCGAAGCGGCAACGATTCAGAAGACCAACGTTACTGAAGATGGAACCATCGTCCTGTTTGACATTGTGAAGCACTAAGCCGTATGGAAAACATCGACCTCTTTAAACGGCGATTTGTTCGTGAGAAAGCAGCCCGGATTCAGGCAGAGGCTATTCTGGAAGAAAAAGCTCTCGCGCTTTATAATGCCAACAGCCAGCTTCTCCACCTCAACGAACACCTTGAGCAGCAGATCAGAGACAAACTGGCCGAACTGGCCCAGAGCGAACAGCGCTACCGCCAGCTGATTGAGTCGATACAGGACATTATCTACAAAATTTCACCCAATGGCTGTTTCAGCTTCGTAAGTCCGGTGGTGGAGCGGTTGCTGGGCTACACTGAGAACGAGTTTCTGGGAAATCACTTCACCCGGTTCGTGGTGGAGGGCTATCGGAAACCGCTGATTGAGTTCTATCTGAACATGATTCAGAACCAGCAGGACAGCACGTACAACGAATTTCCGGTGGTAGCTAAAACAGGCCGTATTGTCTGGATCGGACAAACCGTGCGTACCATTGTCGTGCAGGGCAGCGTGGTGGAGCTGGTGGCCGTTGCCCGCGACGTATCAGACCGCAAAGAGGCCGAGCAGGAACTTGCCAAGGCCCGCCAGGCGGCCGAAGAAGCCCAACAGGCCGAAAAGCAGTTTCTGACCAACATGAGCCATGAGATACGGACTCCGCTCAACGCCATTATCGGCATGTCACACCTGCTTTTCGATACCCAGCCCTCCCGCCAGCAGCGCGAATACATTGACATTCTCAAAACCTCCGCCGACTTCCTGCACAGTCTGATCTCCGATCTGCTCGACATGACCAAGATAGAAGCGGGCCGGATTGAAATACACCCGCGTCCTTTTGATCTGGTGGGTTTGCTACGGGCCATCCAGAAGGTATTTGCCCTTAAACTCAACGACCGGCCCGTTACCATCGATGTCATGCTCGATGCCCGGCTATCGGGCGATTTTGTGGGGGACGACGTGATGCTGAATCAGATTCTGATGAATCTGATTGGCAACGCCGACAAGTTTACCGAATCGGGCAGCATTGAGATATCGGCCCGGATTGTGGAGGAGGACGACTGCCAGTGTCTGATTGAGTTTCGGGTGAGTGACACGGGTGTGGGCATTGACGAAGACAAGCAGGAGTTGATTTTCAAGAAGTTCAGGCAAATAAATCCACAGGGGCACAAATACAAGGGTACGGGTCTGGGGCTGGCCATCACTAAAGAACTGATTGAGCTACAGGCGGGCAGCATTCGGGTACAGAGCCGGGTGGGGCAGGGCAGCACCTTTATTATCCGGATTCCTTACACCCGCGCCACGGCAACTGACGCGCCAGACACCCGGCATCAAACCCCGCCCGCTACTGGAAAACTGGCGATCAGCCATTTGCTGGTGGTAGAGGATAACCTGATGAACCAGACCTACATCGGTAGCCTGCTTACAAAGTGGAAAATACCGTTTACGCTGGCCGCAAACGGTAAACAAGCGGTTGAGGAGGCCAAGAAGCAACGGTTCGACGTGATTCTGATGGACATTCAGATGCCTATCATGGATGGGTATGAAGCCACCGTTGCCATTCGCAGCGCACACAACCCGAACCAGCACGTGCCCATTATTGCGCTGACAGCCTCGGCCATGCTCAGCAATAAAAGTGTAGCCATTGAGGTAGGTATGAACGATTTTCTGACCAAACCTTTCGAGCCAGCCCAACTGATGAGCATGCTGGAACGGTACGCACCGGCCCAGCCAATGGACCAGACCGTACTCAGTAATGCCCTGGTCGAATTACCCGCGGTAGCCAACCAGACGAATGACTGCCTGCCCGAGGTACCCGCACCGGCCCCGCTCCGCAAGACCGAACTACTCGATCGCAAACGTCTGCGCGACCTGTACGGTACCGACGCGGCCTATGCCGCCGATATGTTTACTACGTTCCTGAACGATGTAGTACCCGAGCTGCTCCAGTTGCCCACCGTTTGCCACAGCCCGGATCGCAGTCAGTTGACTGCGCTGGCCCATAAGCTACGGCCCACACTCGGGATGGTGGGCCTGACAGAGCTGGAAACTCAGTTATATACCCTCGAAGAAGATTTGCTCATCGACATCCACAATCCAACCGTCACGCAACGCTGCCGTACCCTTACCGACCACTTAACTGCCCTGCTGCCTGACCTGCAAACCGAGTTACGGTCACTCACCGCCGGGAAACCCGTATGAACCTGACCTGCATAATCGTCGATGATGAAACCATGTCGCGTCAGTCGCTGCAACGGCTTTGCGACCAGCACCCTGCCTTACTGGTAGGCGGAAGTTTTTCCTGTGTCAGCGCAGCCCTGGATTATCTGGCCCAGCACCCGGTTGATCTGATCTGGCTCGATGTGGAGATGCCCGAACAGACCGGCTTCGATCTGCTGGAGCAACTCCCGGCCATTCCGTTTGTGGTGCTTACGACCAGCAAAGTCGAGTACGCCTTCGATGCGTTTCAGTATCAGGTAACGGACTACATCCGTAAACCCATTACGCTACCCCGTTTCAAGATGGCCGTGGAGAAAGTGCTGGACATGGCCCGCCGGGCACAGACCGATACCCAGCCCAAACACCGGGAAATTTACGTCAGGTCCGACGGTCGCTACATTCGTCTGCCGTTCGATGCCATCACGCACGTAGAGAATATGGGTGACTACGTCAAGATTTTCACTACCTCGCAAACGCACGTGGTTCACACGACCATGAAATCGCTCGAAGAAAAGCTGGGGGAGCCATTTCTGCGGGTGCACCGGTCGTACATCGTTCACCTCGATAAAATCGTAGATATCGAAGAGAATACCCTCGTCGTGCAGGATAAGGTCATCCCTATTAGCCGGGCCAGCAAACCCGAACTGATGAACAGGCTTAATCTGCTCTGAGCTACCCTACTGATAACTCTTCCTCTTTTTACTTCCTTACTATTGACACAGTCTATCAGCCCTTCATTCGCCAGCCCGGCCCCACCCGGTGTTTCTCCACCCGACATGGCGACCATGCCTCCCCTCACCGCCCCCGACATGGTGTTGGTTCGTGATGGCTGGAACAAGTTTCTGGCTTATCAGGATATGCTGATCGAACTGTTTTTCGAGCGGCTGCTTCACGAAGAACCTGACCTCATCAACCGCTTTGGCGACGCCCTCGATGAGATTCCCCGGTATTGGATGCAGTTGCTGGAAGAAGCCGTTGGGCAGTTGGGCTGTCCGCACCAGCAAGCCGTTTCGAGGGGTTCGGACAGGCCTCAGACTGGTTCCGTCCGGCCAACAGTAGAGTCTCTGACGCAGTGGCTCAATACCCTGGGTATGGAACCCCACCACTGGCAAACAGCCCGCCAGGTGTGGATCTGGACAATGGCCCGTATGCCGCATATCGAAGCATACGACCGCGAGAACCTCGCCAGGGGACCCGATTCGGCTCTGTACCGCTTTTTCTCGCTCTATGTGATGCGACCCGCTTTGGATACCCATCAACCAGAGCCCGATGCGCCCCTGCCGTTTCCGGAGCCATCATCAGCCAGCAGACAGCGGCTGCTTAACTCCGCAGGGGCATTTATTCGTCAGATCGCTCAGGAATTAAACTGGTCCGAAGCAGCCAGCGCCCACCGCTGGCACGAAATCAAAGAAGAGATTGAGCAGACCGGCACCTATACCCACACGACCGATGAGCTAACCTACGGCGCCATGTTGTCCTGGCGCAATGCCAGTAAGTGCATTGGCCGCATTTCGTGGCGAACGATGAAAGTACGCGACCGACGGCACGTTACAGATCCCGACGCCATGTTTCAGGAGTGTGCCGAGCATTTGCGGATCGCTACCAATGGCGGGGCCATTCAGTCGGTAATGACCGTGTTCAGACCTCGGAAACCGCTCGAGCGCTGGGGACCACGCATCTGGAATAGCCAGTACATTCGGTTTGCGGCCTATCGTCAGGCCGACGGCACCGTACTCGGCGACTCCGCCAACCTCGCGCTAACCGACGCCCTGATCCGGCAGGGCTGGGTACCGCCAACCCAGAAAACGGCCTTTGATGTCCTGCCCCTGGCCATCGATGTACCGGGCCAGCCAGTCAGATTATACGAATTCGACAGAACCGACGTCCTGCGCGTACATATCGAACATCCTGATTATCCGGCGTTTAATGAGTTAAACCTGTCCTGGTGCGCCGTACCGGCCATCGCTAATTTTCGGCTCGACATTGGGGGGGTTCAGTACGGGTGCGTGCCGTTCAACGGCTGGTTTATGGAGACCGAAATTGCCCGCGACCTTTGGGAATCTGACCGCTATAATCAGGCCGAAGCCATTGCCCATAGTTTTGGATTAAACACCTCAAAACTATCAACCCTATGGCGCGACCGGGCCTTTCTGGAATTGAACGTGGCCGTGCTGCATTCATTTACCAAAGCCAAAGTAACGATTATTGATCACCAGACGGCAGCCCGACAGTTTATGACCCATGACCTGCGCGAAAAAAGGGCCGGGCGCGAGTGTCCGGCGCAGTGGTCGTGGGTAGTACCGTCGGCGGGGGGCAGCACCATGCCCGTGTGGCACCATGAGATGCGCGATTTTTACCTCAACCCCAGCCTGCACTATGCCGCTGACCGCTGGGCGGTGATGGAGTAGATTGTGTCGAAAGTGCGTGAAGTCGCGTAATTTTGCCCGTTCACGTATTGACCTGATAAGTTTTGATCCCAACTATTGGTATTCTCGGCGGGGGGCAGCTAGGGCTCATGCTGCTTCAGGCAGGTATTGACTGGAACCTGCGCGTACATGTTCTTGACCCCGACCCGGATGCGCCCTGCCGCCATCTGTGCACCCAGTTCACCACCGGCTCACTGACGGATTACGATACCGTTTATCAGTTTGGGCAGGGTGTAGACGTACTAACCATCGAGATTGAACGGGTAAACGTCGATGCGCTGGAAGCGCTGGAAGCCGAGGGCAAGCAGGTATATCCGCAGCCGTCGGTCATTCGGATTATTCAGGATAAGCGGCTCCAGAAACAGTTTTACCGCGACCATAACCTGCCCACCGCCGACTTCATGCTGACCGAAACCCGCGCCGATGTAGCGATGCTGGAGATTGAGCAGCCCGACTTTTTCCCGGCCTTTCACAAACTCGGCCGCGATGGCTACGACGGGCGGGGCGTACAGCGCATTGACTCGGTGGTAGACGTGGGCCTGGCCTTTGATGCGCCGGGCGTGCTGGAGCAGGCGGTTGATTTTGAGAAGGAACTGGCCGTGATTGTTTCGCGCAACGCCGACGGAGCCGTACAGACTTTCCCGACCGTCGAAATGGTGTTTCACCCGGAGCTGAATCTCGTGGACTACCTGTTTGCCCCCGCCAACATCTCGGAAGACATCAACCGGAAAGCGCAGGATATTGCCCGGCGCACCGCCGAAGCTTTCGGCATTGTGGGTTTACTGGCCGTGGAGTTGTTTCTGGACAAGTTGGGTAACGTCCTGATTAATGAAGTGGCTCCGCGACCACACAACAGCGGCCACCACACCATGCGAGCCAACGTAACGTCGCAGTTTGAGCAGCACTGGCGGGCCATTCTGAATTTCCCGCCCGGCGACACTACGGCCTACCAGCCCGCGGCTATGGTCAATCTGCTTGGTGAGGACGGGCATACCGGCCCGGCGGTATATAAAGGGCTGGAAACGCTCCTGGCTATGCCCGGCGTATTCCCGTTTTTCTACGGCAAAGCCATTACCAAACCCTTCCGCAAAATGGGTCACGTTACGGTCATGGACTCCGATTTGGCGGCACTGCGCGAAAAAGCAGAAGCCGTGAAAGCAGGTATCCGGGTTGTTTCGGCAGTCTGACGCCTACACGTCCAGCTCGAACAGGGCCTCAACCTCGACCGATATGTTAGTCGGCAACGACCCCATGCCCACGGCCGAGCGTACCCCAATACCGTTCTCGTTTCCCCAGACCTGAGCAAACAGTTCGCTACAGCCGTTAATAACGCGCGGATGTTCCTGAAAATCGGCGGTGCAGTTCACCATGCCGAGGACTTTTATAACGCGTTTTACCCGATTCAGGCTGCCGAGTGTCTCGTTCAGGGTAGCCAGAATGGCCAGTCCGGTTTGGCGGGCCGCTTCAATCCCAACGGCTATATCCACCTCCGACCCTACCCGACCGGTGATCAGGTTACCATCGGGCAGATACGGTCCGTGACCGGATACGTAAATGAAGTTATCCACAATCAGCGCGGGCTTATACACACCCGATGGTTTAGGGGCGGGGGGCAGTTCAAGGCCTAGGGCAGAGAAGTTATCGTCGGCAGTCATCATTTGGCAAACGTAAGCAAAATATAAAACCAGTCGTCTGCCCCGGCAGGATTCACCGGGCAAACGACTGGTCACGGTGCGGGTTCGTCTCTTATACCGTCAGCTTACCGACGTTTTTATAGCTAATGGTAATGGCCTCCATAGGCGGGCCTTTAATTACGTCCTGCTCCACAAAGAAGTGTTTCATCCCTGCCGTTTTTCGGGCGTTGAAAATGCGCTGGAAGTCAATACTGCCCGTGCCGACGGGGGCAAAGGCACGTTCTGCCGTTTTTTCCATGTCTTTCACATGCCAGAGCGGGAACCGGCCGGGATGCTTTTTGAACAGCGCAACGGGATCCTGCTTGGCAAAGGTGGCCCAATATAAATCGAGTTCAATCTGCACGAGTTTGGCGTCGGTCTGGCTCAGTATCACATTGAAAGGCAGTTGGCCTTCCAGTTCCTGAAACTCAAAATCGTGGTTGTGATAGCAGAACTGAATGCCCGCCTTTTTGCACATCTCCGCCGATTTGTTGAACAGATCGGCAAACTGTTTGTAGTCGTCGAGTTTGGTACGTTCGGGCGGGAACAGGTACGCACAAACCATGTACTTTTGTCCCAGCGCAGCGGCATCGTCAACGGCCTGTTGCCAGCCGTCGGTTAGCGACCCTTTGCTTTTCATTACCTTGCCCGTCATGTAGTGGCCGCTGGGAGCTGACAAACCGAGGTTGTTCAAAACGGCTTTGTATTCGGCCGGTGTCATGCCAAAGAACTTGCCGTCGGCATACCCAAATGATTCCACCTCTTTGTAGCCAATATCGGCCACCCGCTTAAGGGTACCTTTGGGATCTTTGGCCATTTCGGCGCGGAGCGTATACAGCTGCAGACCTACCGTTTTGGGAGCTGCGGCCAGGGCATCGAAACGGGACAGGAGTGTGCCAGCGGTAGCCAGGGCACCAGCTTTGAGTGCCTGACGGCGGGTAATCTGTTCAGGAAGGTTCATAGAAATCAAGTGTTTTCGAAGAGATAGACAAACCGTGTGTCCGGGGGTTTAACACGGTATGGTAAAGGTACGCTGGCCTGACTTCTCCTGCTATAGACACATGGAACCTGATCAGGAAGCCTCCCTGCCACAGTTCTTTTTCCAGTTGCGTACCATGTAACGTCAGGATTATCAGTACTTTTAAAAGGAGAAACGGCCAGCCTTATGAAGCAACCTGTACAACGGTTCATTGCCTTTTTCTGGATCATACTTACCCCCGCTTTTACCTGGGCTACCCACCAGGTGGGCGGGCAGATAGAAATGCGGGCGTTAGGCACCAGTCCGGGTGCCTATCGTATAACCGTAACGAATTACCTCGAGGCCGGCAACCGCGCCGATCAGCAGGCGGGTGGCTCACTGGGCATCTTTCGCCTGCGCGATAACGTGCGGATGACTACGTTCTCCGTACGCGAAACCGGACAGCGCGCCAACGTTGTCTACGCCAACGAGACCTGCGCCAGTCAGCGAAACCTGCGCTTCATTGTCGCTACGTTTTCTGCCGACTTACAGCTCGACCCCGCTACCTACAACGATCCCGGCGGCTACTATATATCCTACCAGACCCGAAACCGAAACGCCAGTATTACCAACATTGTTGATGCTGTGATGACCGGCTACACGTTTTATCTGGAGTTTCCGGCGTTGCTTCAGAACGGGCGGCTGTTTACCAACTCATCGTCCCGATTTCCGCCCATAAATGGCGAGTATGTTTGTATAAACCAGCCCTTTACCTTCCCCTTTGGCGGCACTGACCCTGACGGCGACGAACTGCGCTATACCATGGTGGCTCCGCTCAACCACAGTGGTGGCAACGGGCAGGGAGCCGTCAATGTAGTCTCCTCAGGGCCTTACCCCGATGTGATCTGGGCGCAGGGCTTTGGCACCGGCAATGCCATTCCGGGCAGTCCGGCCCTGACGGTTAACGAGCAAACAGGAAAGTTGTCGGTCACGGCTGACCGGCTGGGGTTGTTTGTATTCGCCGTTCGGGTTTCGGAATACCGAAATGGCGTCAAGATTGGCGAAGTTCGGCGCGATTTTCAGTTGCTGGTGGTGGATTGCCCCCCCGCCGTAACGCCCAATCCCGTTGCCGAAATTGTGAACCGCCCCAACATCCAGAACCTGACCATTTGCCCGGCCGACTCTGCCCTGCTACAGGCTACGTTCAGCCCGGACTGGAATTACCAGTGGCGTCGCGATGGGGTGAACCTGACGGGGGCTACCAGCCAGTCGCTTACGGTGCGCACCACAGGCGAGTACACCGTAGTAGCCTCCACCCGAAACCTGTGCAGTCAGGTAGGTAACTCTGAGACACTGAATGTAAAGGTGCTGGGCAGCGACGCCAAACTGGCCACTGACGGACACCTGTGCGCCACCTCCGGTGCGGTAAGCATGTCCGTCCAGACCTCGGAGAATGACGTGAGCTATCAATGGTATCGTGACGGAATTCCGCTATCCCTCCAGACAGACGCATCGACCAGTGTGGCGCAGGGAGGCAACTACTGGAGCGTACTGCTACACCGGACACTGGGTTGTATTTCGCGAACCGACACCGCCCGGATTACGCGCTCGGCGGCCGTATCGGCAGTGGTCAGATCCAGTTCGGGTTTTGCGCGGCTCTGTCCAGACGAAAGCCTGTCCTTACAAGGCAGTGGCGGGGTTGACTACGTCTGGCAGCGGGACGGCCAGCCCCTTATCGGTGCAACAACGGCGCAGTACAGCGCGTCGGCCACGGGGGCCTATACCGTTACGGCCACCGATCTGTTTGGCTGCACGGGGGAGTCAGTACCGTTCAGCCTGGTACCCGTTCCACCCGTGCGCGTAACGCTCGACTCATTATCACCCGTGTGTGGCGTAAACGCACCCGTCTACACGCTGCGGGGCAGCCCTGCCGGGGGCGAGTATGCCGGTCCGGGTTTGCTGGGCAGCGAGTTTAGTCCCAACCGGGCGGGTGTGGGTAGTTTTGTCCTGACGTACACTGTGAAACCCGCGCCCGAGTGCCTGGGTACCGTAGCCAGCCGCACTGCCGTGGTCTCCGTCATCCCGGCCATTGACCTGTCTGACACTATGACTACCTATCGGGGAAACACCTTCTTGCTGAATCCAATTATGACGGGCAATCCAACCCAGTTTATATGGTCGTCGGCTCAATACCTGGATAACGATCACATAGCCCAACCCACGGTGCAGAACATTCAGGCCGATATAGTCTATACACTCTCGGTGACCAACGCATCAGGATGTGCAGCCCGCGACACCATTCGCATTACGGTATTCAACAGCGTGGGCATACCGGACGCATTCAGCCCCAACAATGACGGCATGAATGACCGCTGGGTACTGCCGGGCATCCGCGCGTTTCCCGATGCCATTGTCACGGTCTTTAACCGCTGGGGTGAGGTTATCTACCGCTCCGGACCCGGCTACCCCGAACCTTTCGACGGGACGCAGGACGGTACCCCGCTGCCTGCTGGCCTGTATGCGTATACGGTTTATACCGTTCCCGAAAAGCCGGTTTTACGGGGTAGCCTGATGCTGGTGAAGTAGATGTAGTCATGATAAGTCTGGGCGGAGGATCATTGCGTATTTTTGGCGCACCATCTTTGTTGACAGTCAATCATTGCCATTCTTTGTCACTGCTCGCCTGTCTCCGGGGAATGACGCCTGATACTTCTCAATGACACCTCCTACGTCTCCCCTGTCTGAACGCTGGTTCTTTAGCCTGGTTGTGGCGGGCGTGCTGCTGAACGCCACCGGCCTGTATCCGCCCATTCTCGAACCCGACGGTGCCCTGTACGCCAGCATTGCCAAAACAATGGCCCAGTCCGGCGATTTCGTAAATCTCTACGCCGTAGGCAGCGACTGGCTCGATAAGCCCCATTTCCCGTTCTGGGTGGCGGCTGCCAGCTTCCGAATTTTCGGCGTCAACACCTTTGCCTACAAGTTTCCGGCCCTGTTTTTTTTTCTGGCGGGTGTGTTCTATACCTACCGATTTGCCCGGCTTGTGTACCCCAGAGTGGTGGCGCAGGTAGCCGCACTGGTGCTACTAACGGCGTTTCATGGCGTATTGTCCAACTCCGATGTTCGGGCGGAGCCGTATCTGACCGGTTTGATTATCGGTGCCGTGTATCATTTCTGGCGGGTGTTTACCAAAGGCGGCCTGTTACATCTCCTCCTCGGCTCGCTCTTAACGGGCTGTGCGCTGATGACGAAAGGCGTGTTTGTGCTGGTGCCCATCGGCGCGGGACTGGTAGTGCACTGGCTCATTACAGGTCAGTGGCGCGAATTGCTCAGGCCGCGCTGGTACGTTGCCGTGGGGTTGTCGTTTCTGTTTACGCTACCCGAAGTTTATACCCTATACCAGCAGTTCGATCGGCATCCGGAGAAAATAGTTTTCGGGGGACAAGGCGTTTCGGGGGTGCAGTTTTTCTTCTGGGACAGCCAGTTTGGGCGGTTTTTCAACACGGGACCTATCAAGGGCGAGGGCGATACGTTTTTTTTCGTCCATACGCTGCTGTGGGCCTTTCTACCCTGGTCGCTCCCGCTGTACGCTGGCGCAGGCAAAGCCATTGGCGGGCTGTTTAGCCGGCGTGTACGGCTGCCAGAATACGTGTCGCTGGGATCGGGGCTGGCTACATTCGTCCTGTTTTCGCTGTCGGGATTCCAGCTGCCGCACTACATGAACATTGTGTTTCCGTTTTTCGCCATTGTCACGGCGCAGTTTTTAACGGGTCTTTCGTCCGTTACCCTGCGCCGGTGGACCATCGGGCAAACGATTATCGGGGTATTGATGGTGCTGGTTACCGGGGCGTTGCTGCTGGTGGTCCGGCCCGCGGGGTTGCTGATCTCACTGGTCTGGGTGGGTGGGGCGTTGGTTGCGCTGTTTTTTCTATTCCGGCACCCGAACCTGCGCTCGCTGATGGGACGCATGGTGGGCGTCATGCTGATTTTCTTTGTTTCGCTGAATCTGTTTCTGTACCCTACCTGGCTGCACTACATGGCGGGTCGAACGGCGGCACTGGCCCTAAACGGACAGCCAGACAGTTCTCTAAATAGTCAAAGACGTGAAACGCTGCTGTACATGCCGGGAACGGGCGTTGGTGGGGGCAGTTTCTGGTCCTACGAGTTCTACGCCCGCGATCCAGCACGCTACGTCCGCACGGACTCAGCCATGCGAATGCAGGTCAGCAACGGGCCAAAACTTGTTTTCACGTCGGCGGCCTACGCCGATTCACTCCGGTCGGGTGGCTTTCGGGTCAGGCCATTGGCTACGTTCCCGTACTACCATGTCAGTATGGTCTCTGCTGATTTCCTGAACGCCGACACCCGCGCCACAACCCTGGAGTCCTACGTGCTGGCAGAAGTACAGAACGGCAACGAAGCGGTCAGGTCATTGCAGAGCGAGTGAGTACGCTATGCCAGTTCACGAATGACGCGGCAGGGGTTTCCGGCGGCAAAAACGTTGGCGGGTATGTCTTTCGTCACTACGCTGCCCGCGCCAATAGTGGTGTTGTCGCCAATGGTAACGCCGGGGCAGACAATCACGCCCCCGCCCAGCCAGACGCTGTTGCCAATGGTAATGGGCGCGGCCAGTTCCGGCCCTTTGTCGCGCTCCGACGCTATGACGGGATGGTAGGCCGCGTAAAGCTGCACATTGGGCGCGCACTGAAAATTATGGCCGATGGTAATGTTAGCGCAATCGAGAAATGTGCAGTTAAAATTTATGAAACCGTTATCGCCAATGGAAATAAACGTGCCGTAATCACAGTAGAAGGGCGGCTGGATATTCACGTTTTTGCCAACGTGGCCCAGCATTTCGTCGAGCGCAGCCCGGCGTTCGGATTCAGCATCGTACGGAAGCTGGTTGAAGCGGGAAAATCGGGCGCGGGCCTCATAGCGCATTTGAACGAGTAGCGCATCGCTGGCGTCGTAAAGGTCGCCCGCCAGCATTTTATTAAGTTCAGTATTCATCAGTCTGATGGAGTTAGGTACAGGTCAGGCCATAAAAAATGCGCAGCAACGGACATCCGGCACTGCGCATTTAAGAAGTCTGAAAACCTCTTTCTACTTAATATCGCTCATTGCCTTCACCTTCTTCCTCAGCGAGTTCGGTAATTTCTTTATCAAGTTCATCGTCGTCATCGGCAATGTCACCGTCGAGCAGATCATTAGCGGGGTCACCGGCATTTGGTACCTCATCGGCAGCGTGCTGGGCCGTAATAGTGTCGGTGTGCAACACGGTATCGGTGGCCTCTTCGCTACCGGGGTTCATCACGTCAGGATCGTTGTTCACACCCAGACCCGCGTAGACCGCATCGTCCAGTTCATCGTTGTTGGCGGGCATGTTCACATCCTGGCGCGACATAGTTTCGCGGGGTTGATTTTGGTTATCCATCTGGTTGAGTTTATTTTTTTGAATAGATTTTTTCAGAGGCAGGGATGTACCAGAGATACACGGAGGTTTGAAATAGCCAGGAGACTGTCCCGGTATATCGCTGTTCTGCTAAGTATACCCTATCGCTAAAAAACCCCGTAACCGCCAAACTGTTCATTTCCACACCACCACTTTCTGCACCATCACGGGCCGATCAGCCGTTGTGAGCCGGAGGAGATACGTACCGTCAGGAAACTGGCCAACATCAAGCAGCGTCTCTGCACCGGCCCGGACAGGCTGGGCTGGCAGCACCGTTTGTCCGGACAAGGAAATCAGCTCAATCTGACCACTGTGCGGGGGGCGGATGGTCAGGTAGCGGTCGGTGGGGTTCGGAAACGCCCAGGGGCTGGTGGGCTCCGGCTCAATGGCCGTGATAACGATTTTTCTCGACGTGTTTTTCAGGTAGCGCAGTCCCCCGCTGCGGGTACCCAGCATCAGATCGGGAAGTTGATCACCATCCAGATCGGCCAGAGCGGCTACCAGTCCCGTTCCGGGCAAACCCAGCGCGGGCAACGAATCAAGCAGGACCAGCGGCTGATCGGGCTGGTCGGGCATGGCAAAGATGCGCACCCGACCGTCGTTGGAGGTCGACACCAGTTCGCGTTTCTGGTCGCCGTTCAGATCAGCAACGGATAGCGAGCGGGCACGGTTCTGAAAAATATCCGCTGCCAGACCACCGTACTGCTGGTTGCGCAGCTGAAACACCGGCGCAGCTACCGAGCCGGTATTCTGGTAGTAACTGATGGTACCCCCATTTTTGCCAATCAGCAGATCGGGCAGCCCGTCGCGGTCAACATCAATCACATTAAAGCGTTCATCAATGCCTATGTTGGCCGGTATGGGCCAGCTAACGGCCTTAGTCAGTTCAAAGCGTACAGCGGCTCCTTTTGGGGCTGCGTTTAGCAGGACTCGCACCTCAACGCCCCCGTTGCGAACGTCACCCCGGTTAGCTGTCAGGACAAGATCTGTGCTTCCGTTCCCGTCCAGATCAGCAAACTGGGGTCGTACATTCACCAGATTCAGTGTCTGGGCCACATCCAGGTAATTGGTTGTAACCAGCACAAAAGCCGGATTCTGCATCGTGCCCCGATTCTCGAACTGCCACAGCCCGGCGCGGTAGCCATTACCGGTGGGTGCACCGGCAAACCCCACCAGCATATCCAGATCACCGTCGCCATCCAGATCGGCCAGCGCGGGCGCGGCATTTTCGCCCAGATCAATCATCTCGCTTTGCAGAAAATCGGGCTGAATAAACTCAAAACTGGGCTTCCGGTTATTGCCGGTATTCTTGTAGAACCAGCCCGATGCCCGGAAATCGAAAACATTATTTTCGTTGAAACTGACATTGGGCGAAGCAATCAGGTCTTTTTGCCCGTCGCCGTCGACGTCCTCCCAAAACACGGCCGGAAAGGCCGGAAACAGAATGGGCTTACTGACCGGAAACAAACTGTCGAATCCCACAAAGCGGGCGTTGCTGGAATTGGGGCCCGCCCCGCGTATGCGGGCGAGGTTTTGACAGGTAACGAATCCAAACAACAAATCTTTGTTCCCGTCGCCATCGGTGTCAACAATGGTAAGGGTGTTTCCTGAATGCAGCGGGCGGGCATTGGGGTTTGTGCCGCGCAGGGGCGGCTTTGCATCGGCCAGCGGAGCAGCCACCCGGCCTGGATTCGGTAAAGTACCCCCACAGTTGAGGCCGAACGAGAAATCATTGCAGTAGTTTTTCTGGAACCCGCCCCAGCATAGTCCCGACGTACGCTTAAAATCCAGCCCATCGCGTTTGCCGGTGCGCTCTACGCTCATGTTCTGATTGTAGGAGACCTGATCGCCGGTTGGATCGAAGGTAAGAATGTCGAGGTCGCCGTCGTCGTCAAAATCAGTAATGGCGGGCAGGTCGGTATTGCCGGCGTAGAGTACCTGCCGGCTGCTGAATCCTTCGGTCATCAGGGGGTCGGCCACCAGCCGAAACGCAATCTGCCCGTTCTGCGACTCGTTCCGAAAGAGCCGGATGCTACCCGCTCCGGGAATAAACAAATCGTTGCGCCCGTCGCCGTCGTAATCAGCCATCAGCATCCAGTCATACAACGGCGGAAATCCGGTTTCGTACTCGGGGGCGTATTGCCAGACAACACCAGAGCCAGTGGGGTTGCTGATAGCGACAAACGTGCTGAGTTTCTGCGTGGCCCGGTCAAACACCACCAGATCGTCGCGGTTGTCGTCGTTAAGCCGCATGGTTGCGTACTGGGTCGCATTCAGGCCACCCGCCCAGGGGTTACGCAGCGTTTTGCCCGCTACCGTCACGCCCGGCGACTGATCATAGCGGAAGGCAAACGCCCCATTCGACTGCGCATTCGAGAACAGCGGTATGAACAGGAGTAAGAGGAAGAGCTTTTTCATTCTACTTTTGAGTCAGGTTAGTAACACGGAAGAAGGGAGGGGCCACAGAGACCACCAAGAAAATTCCACAAAAAAATATGTTCTCTCGGCGTTAACGCTGACTCTCTGTGTTAAAAATTAAACGCTGAAAGACCTTCAAAATTGATGATACTGCCCAAAGACCTGTACGACAAATTTCGGGAATGCACCGGTGTCTCGACCGATACCCGGAAGATAACACCGAACTGCCTGTTTGTGGCCCTCAAAGGGGATACGTTCGACGGTAACCAGTTTGCGGCCCGGGCTCTGGACGCCGGGGCAAAGTATGCCGTAGTTGACGATGCCACCCTGGCCAGCCAGCAACCCGACCGGCTTTTGCTGGTCGATGACGCCCTTACGGCCCTACAGGACCTGGCCCGGCACCACCGGCAGACGCTTACCATTCCGGTGATTGGCCTGACCGGCTCGAATGGAAAAACAACTACCAAAGAGTTGATTCACGCCGTTCTGGCCATGAAATACACCACTTACGCTACGGCTGGCAACCTCAACAACCACATTGGCGTACCGCTGTCGGTTCTCGCGATCACGGCCCAGCACGAATTGGCCGTTATTGAGATGGGGGCTAATCATCAGCAGGAAATTGCCTTGCTATGTACCATCTGCCAGCCTTCATACGGATTGATTACCAACGTTGGCAAAGCGCATCTGGAAGGGTTTGGCGGTATGGCGGGGGTCAGAAAGGGCAAGGGCGAACTGTATGATTACCTGACCCACTCGGGCGGTACGGTCTTTGTCAACAGCCGCGATCAGGTGCTGATGGCCATGTACCGCGAACGACTCAAAACCCTGCGCTCCGAAGACACCTTTGCCGAGAGCATTCTGTATTCCGGCGAACCTGTCGAACTTGTACAGGAAGCCCCGGTTGTGATCTATCGCGATGCGGCAGGCCAGACGATTACGACGCATTTGCCCGGCAGCTACAACTTCGACAATATGCTGGCCGCGCGGGCCATTGGGCAATACTTCAAAGTGCCGGATACCGATATCGACCGGGCCATTGCCGAGTATAACCCAACCAACAACCGTTCGCAGGTGGTTCAGAAAGGCACCAACACCGTTTTGCTGGACGCCTACAACGCCAACCCCAGTTCAATGGCGGCAGCAGTGCGTCAGTTTGCGGTTACGCCCGCCCACCGAAAACTGGTGATTCTGGGCGATATGTTTGAGCTGGGCGACGAAAGTGAAGCCGAACACGCGGCCCTGGGCAAACTTATTGCCGAACAAAATTTTGACCTCGTAGTTCTGGCTGGACAGGCGATGAGACACGCGTTGGTGTATCTGCCCAAAGCCTATTATTTCCCTGACAAGTTCTCGCTTCACAACTGGCTCATGGACAACCCACAAACCAATACGCACGTGCTGGTAAAGGGTTCGCGGGGCATTAGTTTAGAAAGCGTTGTACAGTTTTTATAAAGATCATGAAGTACCTTCCTCTAGCACTGTGCCTGTTTATTGGTAGCCTGACCGTTGCTCAGCCGCAACCCTTCGAAAATGAGATTCGGGCGTTTGAGCGGCAGGACAGCGTTTCGCCCCCACCCGCCAACCCAATTGTGTTCGTGGGCAGCTCGTCTATCCGGTTCTGGAGCAGTCTGGCGCAGGATTTCCCCGGCAAGCCCGTATTGAACCGGGGCTTCGGCGGCTCGGAACTCAGCGACGTAATTCGCTACTCCGATCAGATCATTACGAAGTACAAACCGCGGCAAATTATTCTGTACGCAGGGGAGAACGACGTGGCGACCGGCAAAAAAACGGGTAAGGAGACGTATGAGCGGTTTGTGATGCTGTTTAAATACGTGCGTTTCAAACTACCCAACGTGCCGTTTGTGTTTATTTCCATCAAGCCCAGCCCGTCACGACGGCAGTACGCGCCGGAAATGGATGAAGCCAACCGACTCATCGAAAGTTATCTGAAAAAAGAGGAAAACGCCCGTTTCGTTGATATTCGACCGGCCATGCTCGGCCCGAACGGACAGCCAATACCCGCTCTGTTCCGATCCGACAGCCTGCACATGCTCCCCGCCGGGTACGAGCGCTGGACTGAAGTCCTGCGGCCCGTTGTTGACTAGTCAGGTGGGTGGTATGCCCGCAACAGCAGGTCGTCCGGGCTAGGGGATTACAGAGCCAGCTCCATACAAACGTCGGCGCGGGTATAGGGCGAGGGCTTGAGTGGCACCTCCACAAAGCCAATTCGCCGGTACAGTTCCAGCGCAGCTTTCGCTTTTCGGTTCGATTCCAGCCAGACCAGTTGTGCACCAGCCTGCCGGGCGTAGTTAACGGCCGCCAGAGCCAGCACTTTGCCAATACCCCGGCCCTGAAACGCGGGTATCACCGACATTTTCGCCAGTTCGAACGAATCGGCACCCGTGGCAATCAGCGCTACCGTCCCGATAATTTCATGGCCCGACTGAGCCAGCAGAATCTGCCCGCCATTGGGTAAAATATGCGCTTCGGGATGATCCAGCTGCTCCAGATCATGCGCTTCAATCTGAAAGTGTTCGCTAATCCAGGCCACATTAATTCGCTTAAAATCGGACTGGTATTCTGGTGCGTATGGAACAATGGAGATGTCGTTCATGGGCGATGTGGAGAAAACTAACGGTTTGTGAATTTATACCTCCTCCGTCACCAGTTGCTTTTCGTAGAGTTCGCGGTAGGCTCCGTTGGCGTTCAGCAGCTCTTCGTGCGTACCAGCCTCCACAATCTCGGCGTTGTCGAGCATGATGATATGGTCGGCGAGTTTGGCTGAGGAGACGCGGTGCGAAATAACTACCGAGGTACGGTTGGCCATGATGCGCCGGAGGTTGTTCAGAATGATATTTTCGGTGTTGGTATCGACCGCCGAGAGGCAGTCGTCCAGAATCAGGATGCGGGGGTCGCGGGCAATGGCGCGGGCAATACTGAGTCGCTGTTTCTGCCCGCCACTAAGCGTTACGCCCCGCTCGCCCACGCGCGTCTCGAACTGCTGCGGAAAATCCAGTACGTTCTGGTACAGATCGGCATCGCGAATGGCCTGCTCCACGCGGGCCTGCGGTAGGTTAGGCTTACCGAAACGGACGTTGTCGCTGATGGTGTCGGAGAACAGAAATACGTCCTGCGGCACGTAGCCCGTCTGCTCACGTAGATTCGTAAGGTTATACTCCTTAATCGGAATACCGTCGATCAGGATCTCGCCCGATGAGGCATCGTACATGCGCGTGAGCAGGTTGGCAATGGTCGTTTTACCGGAGCCGGTGGTGCCCAGAATGGCGACGGTTTCGCCCGCCCGCACGTGCATAGAGAAGTTTTTGACGGCTACAATCCCCGAATCGGGATACACGAACCGCACATTTTTGAACTCAATTTCGCCCGCAATCTCGTGCTTCAGATCTTTCTGCGAAACAATGTTGGTTTTGATGGTCAGAAACTCGTTGATGCGCTCCTGCGACGCGGCCGCCCGCTGCGTCTGGCTCGTGGTCCAGCCTAGAGCCATAACGGGCCAAGTGAGCATATTGACGTACAGGATGAACTCAGTAATGTTGGCCACCGAGAGCCGACCGGCCAGAATCTCCTGACCACCCACGTACACCACCAACACGTTGCTCAGACCCACCAGAATGGCTACAATCGGAAAAAACAGCGAATCGACCCGCGTCAGACCCACCGATTTGTTACGGTACTCGTCGCTCTCAAGCTCGAACCGGGCCGCTGAGTTAGCTTCCTGTACGTAGGCTTTCAGCACCCGAATTCCCGAGAACGCTTCCTGCACATAGGTGGATAACCGCGACAGCGACCGCTGTATCTCCTCTGACCGGCGGATAATGGTGCTGTTAACAATGTAAATGGATACCGACAGCACCGGTAGCGGCAGCAACACGTACAGGGATAGTCGTGCATTGATGCTGACCATGTAGCTAATGACCAGCACGAACAGCACAATCAGGTTCAGGCCATACATAATACTTGGTCCCACATACATGCGCACCTTACTGACGTCTTCCGAAATACGGGCCATCAGGTCGCCGGTGTTGTGCTGCCGGTAAAAGCTGAGCGGCAAGGTTTGGTAATGATCGTAAATCTCGTTCTTGAGGTCATACTCCACGTGCCGCGACATAACGATGAGCGTTTGCCGGACCAGAAACAGAAAGAAACCTTTCAGCAGTGCCAGCACCAGCGTACCACCCGCAAAGAGCAGTAACCCAAACGCAAATATGTCGTACATGGCCGACTGCAACGGCGACTGCGCGTAGAGATAGTAGAGATCAATGGTTTCGCTGACCAGATCGATGGCGTACCGGACAAGTTGCGCCGGGAAAATGCCAAAGAGGTTGGAGACAATGGTAAAAACCGTTCCCCAGATCAGGTACCACTTGTACTTGACGAGGTATTTATTGAGATACGAAAGAGCTTTCACAGACGGGCCGCGTTTTGGGTGAAGTAACGCCTACAGCCAGTTTTCGGTTTCCGGGCCACCGGTATGCCATCATCCGATTGGGAAAACTTGGCAATGAGCCGTAATTTTGCGGGCCGGGTGTTACAGTAAACCACCACCCCGGTTCGTTCTTTTCTTTTCGGAAGCAGTAAATCAACAGCATGTTAAACAGGCGATTGTTACGGATTAAAGTGATGCAGGCGTTATACGCTCTTGAACAGGCGGGGTCGGCTACGGAGCAACTGGCCATCGACGGCATTGCCGAGTTGTTCCAGCCCGACCTCAATTCCATGGAACCGCAGAACAAACGGCAGCTTGAGGGGTATCGTAAACTGGCCAACCTGCTCTTTGCCGAAGCCATCAAAACAAATCAGCCCGCCGACGATGACGACGCGCCCAAAAAAGTTTTGAAAGCGGCCAATGACGCCTTGCTGTACTACCAGATTCGGCGTAAAAAAGACCGGCAGCATCTCGCCCAGATGATGATCAGGCAGGTAAACGGCATCTACGAAAGTTATTTGCGGGCCCTGCTGTTACTGCCTGAACTCGGCCATGCCGCCCAGACCGACAGCGAACGCCGGTACCGCGATGTGGACGAGACGCCCTTCCCCTTTGAAAGTACGCTGAATAGCAATACAGTCGTGCAGGCCCTGGCCAGCCACCAGCCCCTGCATGACGAAGCCCTGCGCGCCGGCATTTCCTGGGCCGACGAACTCGGTTTTGTGCGCACGGCCCTGCGAGAAGTTTTGAAAGCCGACGCTACTTACCGCGCCTACTGCGCCCAGGCCACCCACACCGCCGACGAAGATCAGGCCCTAGCGCAATACGTCTTGCGAACACTTATTTTCAAGCATGACACCATCCGCGATCATTTGGCCGAGATTGATCTGAGTTGGGCCGAGAACAGCGAGGTGGTACGTGGTCTGGCCATCCGAACGCTTAAATCAGTGCAGTCCATTACAGGTCTACAGCTTGAACCCCTCACCGACGACTGGGACGAGGATCAGCTGTTTATGAACACGCTGTTTGAGCAGTTTCAGGAAAATAACGACGAATTTGAGACACTGCTGGTCGATCAGCTACAGAACTGGGACGTGGAGCGGGTGGCCATGCTGGACCGGATTATTCTGAAGCTGGCTCTGACCGAACTGTTGAGCTTCCCGAACATTCCGGTCAAAGTCACGATTAATGAGTACATAGAACTGGCTAAAGCCTACAGTACTCCGCAAAGTGGTAAGTTTGTGAACGGAATTTTAGACAATCTGTCCGACAAATTACAGGCCTCCGGCAGGCTGCGCAAAAGTGGCCGGGGCCTTTTAGACAACAAATGAGTTGTATAGTCGTAAAGTTGTTTAGTTATTCAGCCACTCCATCGGGAGCCAGCCAACTCTACAACGCTACAACCGCTTCGGCGGGCCGATTATAACTTTATAACTTCTCAAAAAATGAGCCGTATATCACGTGATCTGACCTTCTTGCTGACCGGTATGGTTGGCGGTGCCCTGATGGGCCTGTTGTATGCTCCTGAAGAGGGCAAAATTACCCGCGACAAACTAACGTTCCGGCTGTCGAAATACCGCGAGCAGGTCGAGCAGTTGGTCGATGAACTCCGGCGTCCCGATGCGCTTCCCGAAAACCTGTCGCGCCATGAAGGGCAGCGCGTGGTAAATGACGCCCGCGAAAAAGCCGAACGATTGCTCGAAGACGTTGACCGGCTCATGGCTCAGATCAAACAGCAAAACGCCTGAAGTAGGTTTGAGGCTCAACGCTCAGGGATTGGCGCAATAAGAAGTGCAGGTGATTCACCAATTGAACCGGAGGAGCTGAACCGGAACCATCGAACAACAAGACAATGAAATATTGGTTTTACGTCGTCGCGCTCGGTACGCTGGCCTTCGGGCAGCTTGGTTGCGACAATCGGCAACAAGGGCAGGAAGCCCAGACAACAGCGTCAGAGAAAAGCCCCAGGATTACATTCGCTGACAAGGGCATTCACGACTTCGGTGAGCTAATTGAAGGCGACACGGTTGAACACGTCTTTGCCTTTACCAATACCGGCGAATTTCCGCTCATTATCAACAATGTAACGGCGTCGTGCGGTTGCACCACGCCCGAATGGCCGCGCGAGCCAGTCATGCCCGGTCAGAAATCGTCTGTAACGGTACGGTTTAATAGCCGGAGCCGGATGGGCGAACAGAACAAAACCATCACCATCTTTGCCAACACCGACCCGGCCATGACCGATCTGCAATTTCGGGCACTGGTGTTGCCCAAACCCGACTCGACCAGGTCGTAAACTCACTCAATCATACTCCTGACATGAACGCAATCCTGTTACAACTACTACCGTCCGGCGGCTCTTCTATGCTGGCCAACATCCTGCTTTGGGGTGGCATTATTCTGGTATTTTACTTTTTCATGATCCGGCCTCAGCAGAAGAAGCAGAAAGACCAGAAATCGTTTGTCGACAATATCAAAAAAGGCGACAACGTCGTAACCATCGGCGGGCTGCATGGCCGCGTAACAGCGGTTGACGGTACTACGGTCGTGCTGGAAGTCGATCGGGGCGTGAAGATGACCTTCGAGAAAAGCTCAATTTCGCGCGAAGCCAGTGGTAAGCCCACCGAAGCCGAACTCAAGTAAGCTCTCTTTATTGTTTAGGGCTCTTTTGTTCAAAACCGGTCGCCGGTCGGGTACAACGCATGGCTTGGTGTTACAAGCCCACGTTGGACGAAAGCGTCCTGAACGTACGAAAAGGAAATTCTGCCGTGACTACTCCGAATAGCAATCCGTCGTTTCAGCTAAGTAAATTCCTGCTATGTGTGGGGGCGGCTGCGGTATTCTGGCTGCTCAATGCGCTGAACAAACCCGGCTACACACTCAACGTTGAGTACCCAATTCATTTCGTTTATAACGACTCGCTGTACATACCCACCACACCCCTGCCCCGCACGGTGACGGTCAACGTATCGAGCGATGGCTGGGGCCTGTTGCGTCATGCCTGGCAACCCTTTCAGGATGAACCTGTTGATTACGTTGTGCGCAACCCGCTTCAGGCATCCGTTATCAATACGTCGTCACTGACAATGGCACTGGCCGAACACATCAAGCGATTGCGCGTCAATCACGTTGTAGCCGACACGCTCGACCTCCAGTTTGATCAGCGCATGACCAAAACCATCCGGCTGGCTGTGGATAGCACCCGCATTGACGTAGTTTCTCCCTATGTTATATCGAGCGTTATCAACGTGACACCCCGCACGGTTGAGGTAACAGGCCCCGCGCAGCTGGTACGCGGCCTATCCGGCACTGCCTGGATTCGCATTCCGCGCAAACGCATCGTAGCCAACTACGATGAAGAACTGCCCCTGACTCAATTCCGACACCCCCTGCTGCACAGCAGCGCGACCAAAGCAGACGTCAGCTTTGAGGTTGGCGAGTTACTGAGTCCGCAGTAGGGAAAAAGCCAGGGACGTTCATGCGGATTCTTCTTACCCCGCCAGCTCCGCCTTTAAAAACTTACCCGTGTAGCTTCCTTTTGTACCCGCTACTTTCTCCGGGGTGCCTTCGGCGATGATAAAGCCGCCTTTGTTGCCGCCTTCGGGACCGAGGTCGATGAGGTAATCAGAGACTTTGATAACGTCCAGGTTGTGCTCAATAATCAGGACGGTATTGCCCTTATCGGCGAGTTTATTCAGCACGTCCAGCAGGTGAGCAATGTCCTGAAAATGCAGACCGGTGGTGGGCTCGTCCAGGATGTACATCGTTTTACCGGTGTCTTTTTTGGAGAGTTCTTCAGCGAGTTTCACGCGCTGTGCTTCGCCCCCGCTCAGGGTCGTGGCGTGTTGACCGAGCGTAATGTAGCCTAGCCCTACGTCGTTCATGGTCGTGACCTTGCGCAGGATTTTCGGCTGACTGGCAAAGAAATCCAGCGCCTGCTCCACGGTCATGTCCAGCACGTCGGCAATGGATTTGCCTTTGAAGCGGACCTCCAGCGTTTCGCGGTTGAAGCGTTTGCCTTTGCAGGTCTCGCACAGCACGTGTACGTCGGGCAGAAACTCCATCTCAATCTTCTTCATGCCCGCCCCTTCGCAGTCTTCGCAGCGGCCACCTTTCACGTTGAACGAGAACCGGCCCGGCTTGTAGCCGCGAATTTTGGCTTCGGGCAGTTCGGCAAACAGCATGCGTATCTCGGTAAACATACCCGTATACGTGGCCGGATTGGAGCGGGGTGTGCGGCCAATGGGTGACTGATCCACCTCGATAACCTTATCCAGATGCTCCAGGCCTTCTACCAGTTTGAACGGCAGTGGCTCACGCTTCGACTTGTAAAAGTGCCGGTTCAGCACCGGAAACAGAGTTTCGTGAATCAGCGATGATTTGCCGCTCCCCGATACACCCGTAATCGTGACCATCCGGCCCAACGGTAGTTTCAGGGTGACGTTTTTCAGGTTATTGCCGGTAGCATTCTTGATAATCAGAAATTTACCGCTGCCTTTGCGCCGATTTTCCGGTACGGCAATAGAGCGTCGCCCACTGAGGTAGTCGGCGGTGGTGCTGCCATTTCTCAGAAATTCGTCGGGCGTTCCCTGCCCTACTACGTTGCCGCCGTGCCGCCCCGCACCGGGACCAATGTCGAGGATGTAGTCCGACTCCAGCATCATGTCTTTATCGTGCTCAACCACCAGTACGGTGTTGCCGAGATCGCGCAGGTTCTTGAGCGAGTCGATGAGTTTGACATTATCGCGCTGATGCAGGCCAATGCTGGGCTCATCCATAATGTATAGTACACCAACCAGTTGCGTACCAATCTGCGTGGCCAGCCGGATCCGCTGCGCTTCACCCCCGCTCAGGGTACGCAAGGGACGGTCGAGGGTCAGGTATTCCAGGCCGATGTCCACCAGGAAGCCGATACGTTTGCGAATTTCTTTCAGGATTTCCTTGCCAATCAGCCGCTGCCGGTTGGTCATACGTTCTTCCACACCCACAAACCAGGTGGCGAGGTCGGCAATGTCCATCTGCGCCAGTTCTGAAATGTTTTTATCGGCAATTTTGAAGTACAGCGATTCTTTCCTGAGCCGCGCTCCCTGGCACTCCGGGCAGGTACTGATCACCATAAAATCACGAATCCAGTCCAGAATTTTGTCGCTGCCCTGCTCCTGCTGTCGTTTCAGAAAATTGACAATTCCTTCAAACTTGAAGCTGTACTGGTTTTCTCCCGGATGTTTCCTGCCCGATGCTGAAGATGCACCGCCAGCCGCTTCTTCTTCGGTGCCATACATCAGTGCGTACATCAGGTCATCGGGAAATTTGCTAACGGGCGAACTAAGGTTCAGTTTGTACTTTTTCAGAATCGCTTCGATCTCCTTAAAGATCCAGAGCTCGCGAAACTCACCCAGCGGAGCAATGGCCCCCCGGCTAATGCTCAGCGATTTGTCAGGGATGACGGACTCCTCGGTGATTTCCTCGACCACACCCAGGCCGGTGCAGACCGGGCAGGCTCCATAGGGAGAATTGAACGAAAACGAGTTGGGCGAGGGTTCGTCGTAACTGATGCCCGACTCGGGATCCATCAGGTTCTGCGAGAAATAGACCAGATTCCCGTCGCCATCCAGCATCTGCATTGCACCCTTCCCCTGCTTGATAGCTGTCTGCACCGACTGGCTGAGCCGGTACCGCGACTGCCCGTCGCCGTCGTCACGCTTCGGCACGAGCCGGTCAATTACGATTTCGATGTCGTGGATTTTGTAGCGGTCCAGCTGCATCTTCGGCACAATCTCCTGCACCGCCCCATCAACTCGCACTTTCGTATAGCCCGTCTTGGCAATCTGCACGAACAACTCCCGATAATGGCCTTTACGACTACGGATCACGGGCGCGAGCAGCGTTAGCTTCTGACCTTCGTACTGCTCCATAATCGTGTCGACAATCTGGTCCTGCGACTGCCGCTCCATTCGCCGACCCGTTACGTAGGAATAGGCATCGCCGGCGCGGGCGTAAAACAGGCGCAGAAAGTCGTATATCTCGGTGGTAGTACCAACGGTGGATCGGGGGTTTTTGGAAGTCGTTTTCTGCTCAATGGAAATAACCGGACTCAGACCGTTGATCTTGTCAACGTCGGGTCGCTCCATATCGCCGATGAACGAGCGGGCGTAAGCCGAAAAACTCTCCATGTACCGACGTTGCCCTTCGGCATAGATCGTATCAAAGGCCAACGACGATTTGCCGCTGCCGCTAATACCCGTCACCACCACGAGTTTGTTGCGGGGAATGCTGACGTCAATATTTTTGAGGTTGTGTTCACGGGCACCGAGTACCTCAATCTGATCGTAGCCGGTGAGGTCAATATCGGTTAAAACGGCGGGGCTGCCGGTTGCTTTTTCGTCTACTATCACGTTGTATTTGTTGGGGTCGGTATATTCTAAACAGCAACGTTGACGGGCGGGGGTGGGTTCCGTTTCGGCGGGGCAATGGCGGGCGTTCGCTACCTTTACCGCATGACCAATTTAGACCAGCGTTTTCTCAACGTAAAGACCTTAATTTTTGATGTTGATGGTGTCCTGACCAACGGCGACGTGCATTTACTGGAATCCGGCGAGCAGTTTCGAACCTTTGACATTAAAGACAGCTACGCCCTTGGGGCTGCCGTGAAAGCCGGCCTTCGGGTTGGCATCGTCTCGTCGGCCAACGCCGAAGGAGCGCGCAAATGGTTCGGGGTGCTGGGCGTTTGTGATCTGTTCATGGGTGGTCCGCCCGACCAGAAACTCAATGCTTACCTCGACTACGTCTCCCGCGATGGCCTGGACGAATCCGAAATCCTTTACATGGGCGACGATATTATTGACTGCCCCATTCTGATCCGCCCCGGCCTGTTTCCTACCTGCCCCGCCGACGCTGTCGAGGAAGTACGGGCCGTTTGCCAGTACATATCCCCCAAACCCGGTGGTCGCGGTGCCGTCCGCGATGTGATCGAGCAGGTATTGAAGGCGCAGGGTAAATGGAACTAAGAGTTTTGAGAGTTTAAAGAGTTGTTTCGCGGAGATGCACAGAGAAAAAAGGAGATGCGCGGAGAAAAATAATTCTGCGAATCTCCCCTTTTTCTCCGCGCATCTCTGCGAAGCAACCCACACGGTACATGCAAACACTTTCCGAACGAGATAAAAACGCAATCTGGCATCCCTTTACGCAGATGCAGACGGCCCCCTTGCCCATTCCGATTGTACGGGGCGAAGGCACGGTATTGTACGACGCCGATGGCCGCGAATACCTGGACATGATTGCCTCGTGGTGGGTAAATCTGCACGGCCACGCCCACCCGCACATTGCCCGGCGCGTGTCGGAACAATTGACGACCCTCGAACACGTCATCTTTGCCGGGTTCACGCACGAACCCGCCGTTCGGCTCGCCGAGCGCTTGCTGGCCGTATTACCCACTGGTCAGGCCAAAATCTTTTACTCCGATAACGGTTCGACGGCGGTGGAGGTAGCCCTGAAAATGGCGTTTCAGTATTGGCACAATGAAGGAAAGCCACGCAGAAAAATTGTAGCCTTGGAAGGCGCCTACCACGGTGACACATTCGGGGCTATGGCCGTAAGTGGCCGGAGCGCATTTACGGAGCCATTCGTGCCGTTTCTGTTCGATGTCGAGTACCTGCCGGTACCCGTTTCCGGGCAGGAGGAAACTGTATTACAACAGGCTGAAGACTTATTTACCGACGATGTTGCCGCCTTTATTTTTGAGCCACTGGTGCAGGGGGCGGGCGGCATGGTCATGTACGAACCCGGTGTGCTGGATCAGCTTGTCCAGCGGGCCCGGCGACATAATGCGCTCATTATTGCCGACGAGGTAATGGTAGGATTTGGCCGGACGGGGAAACTGTTTGCGTCAGATTACCTGACCGAAAAGCCGGACCTGATGTGTCTGTCAAAGGGCTTGACCGGCGGCACCATGGCTCTCGGCGTAACGGGTTGCACCCAGGCTATCTACGACGCGTTCCTCTCCGACTCGCCTTATAAAACGCTCTTTCATGGCCACTCGTACACGGCCAATCCGCTGGCCTGTACCGCCGGGCTGGCCAGTCTGGATCTAACCCTTTCCAACGATACAACGGCCAGTCTGGAGCGGATTGCCAGTCAGCACGCGGGATTCGCCCAACGGCTCAGCACGTTTGCCAACGTAGAAAACATCAGGCAGCGCGGCACGCTGCTGGCCTTTGACCTGATAAGTTCGGGAGAAACCTCGTATTTCAATACCATCCGCGACCAGGCGTATAATTTTCTGCTCGACCGGGGCGTATTGATGCGTCCGCTGGGCAACGTATTGTATTTCATGCCACCCTATTGCACCACCAACACGCAGTTGCAATACGCCTACCGGCAGGTGGAAGAACTGCTTTCGACCATCAAATAGGCCGCGTTGTGTACTGGTCCATTGTTTCGCTGGGGTGAATTTCCAGCACATGGGCCAGCACGAGCAGCACCAGCGTTCGGGAGGCAATCTTGCGTGATACCCCAGCAATGGCCGCAAACAGATCAACCGTGATGCTGTTGTGTTCGCCGAGGTGGTGCATGAGCTTCTGCTCTTTCTCGCCGTAGGTGAATCGGATGTCACGATCGGCCTGCTGCCCCTTCAAAATCTCCCGCACCTCGCGGCTGGCCTGCACAGACATGTCGGCCACGCGGACATAGGCTTTCTTGTCGTCGGGGTTGGTCGGGTCGGGAATAATGTAATGGGGCTTACCAGGGCTGGGCGGTACCCGAATCACGAGTACCTCGCGCTCATCGGGGAGCTGCACCCGCCCGATGTCATAAGAGATCCGCGGAAAACAAAACTTACTGATCGCCCGAACGAGCAGGTACTCGTCTTCGTCGGCGTATTTCAGCCCCGCAATCCGTCTGTCGTCGGCAACGCCGATAAGCATAATGCCGCCTTTGGTGTTCGCGAAGGCGACTATGCCCCGGATAATTTTTTCGGGATGATTTGTTTTCAGCTTGAACTCCAATTGGGGGCCTTCGCCCCGCTTAACCAGGTTCCTGAGTGCCTGATAGTCCATAACCGATGGGGTCATCTGGTTGAGTACTGAATCGCGATAAATATACAGCTTTCCCGCAACCCGGCAACAACTGTACACGTGTTCCTGTTGGCTTTCTTTTCGGTAGAAAACCGGCCGCATTAAACCAGCCATTTACCGTAAACGCGCCGTCAGAGGAAAATTAAAGGGATTGAACCAATCACTAATAATAACGCTGAAAGGCGGGTAAACGTTGCGCTGGTTATTGGCGCGTTCCCTATTAGGAAGGAGGTTATCTGGTTTGCGCACAAGCATGTAGTACGCAACTTTTTACGGACCTGGCACCGCCATTATCACAGCCGCTACAACCGACTTTTCAGAGGAACGATCTATTCTCCCTTGTGTTTGCCGACACAGCTATAGGTCCAATCATAGTAGCCATCAATCACACTGTACGAATGCTGTTTTCTAGCCTGGTTGGCGCAGGCATTTCGCTCCGCGTTCTTTGACTCCGGGTGTGGTGGGTCAGGAGATGCTCTGGTGTAGTGGATTAATCTAAAAAAAAGCGTATTCCAGTGCTGAAATACGCTTTTTTGTGCCAAATGGGCCAAAAATCAATACTCGTCTTCGTTGAAGAAGAAATCGTCTTTGGTTGGATAGTCAGGCCAGATTTCTTCGATGCTTTCGTAAGGTTGACCGTCATCTTCGAGTTCCTGAAGGTTTTCCACTACTTCGAGCGGGGCACCGGAGCGAATCGAGAAGTCAATCAGTTCATCCTTCGTAGCGGGCCAGGGGGCATCTTCAAGATAGGAGGCCAGTTCAAGTGTCCAGTACATAGTGTGTATTCGTCTTTAAGCCGTATTTTTCAATGAGGGTGCAAAAGTAAAAAAATTGGTAACATCCAAACCTATTTCCGCAAAAATGTTACAGAATGAAATCAGCACCGATTTAGGCCATTAACGCAATGACCGTTTATTTGTTTGATGATCGATGTTTAAAAGTAGCATCTTAACTGGAAAGAACTTTAAACGACGGAGTTATGATTGAAGTCTGCGCCTATTCGCTCGAATCCTGTTTAATAGCCCAACGCGCCGGAGCAGGGCGTATTGAACTCTGCGGGGGTATGCCTGAGGGCGGTACAACACCCAGCGCGGGGCTGATTCGGCTGGCCCGGAAACACCTGCACATTCCGTTGTTCGTAATGATTCGGCCACGGGGAAGCGATTTTCTGTATACCGATGATGAGTTTGCGGTCATGCAGGCCGATATCGATGTAGCCCGCTCGCTAGGGGTCGATGGTGTAGTGCTGGGCATCCTGAACGCCGATGGTACCATTGATGAAGTCCGCACCCGCCAGCTTATCGAATACGCCCGTCCAATGCCCGTTACGTTCCATCGCGCCTTTGACATGACCCCCGATGCGGCCGAAGCCCTCGAAGCCGTAGTGCGCACCGGGGCCATTCGTATTCTGACGTCGGCCCAGCAAGCCACCGCCCAGGCAGGCATTCCGTTACTGGGTGAGCTGGTGAAGCAGGCTGCCGGACGCATTGAGATTATGGCGGGCGCGGGCGTAAATGCCGAAAATGCCGGGCCGTTGTGGGCAACGGGCGTTGATGCGCTTCATACGAGTGGCAGCGTTCGCCACGAGAGCGGTATGCAGTTCCGCCAGCCCGCCGTTTCGATGGCCTCAGCTACACCCGGCGAGTACGAGCGGGTTGAAGCCGATGAGGATAAGATTCGAGCCATCACAACACTACGGCCCGGTTTCCGGCAATGAACACGCGATCGGTGAAGACCAGCTTCAATGCCTGCGACAAGACGATCTTCTCCACGTCGCGGCCTTCCGTGGCCATATCGGCGGCTGACTGGCGGTGGTTCACCTCTTTTACGTTCTGCGCAATAATTGGGCCTTCGTCGAGGTCATTGTTGACGAAATGGGCCGTAGCTCCAATGATCTTGACACCCCGCTCAAATGCCTGACGGTACGGGTTGGCCCCGACAAAAGCGGGCAGAAACGAATGGTGAATATTGATAATCCGGTTCGGGTATTGATTTACGAAATCGGGCGTAAGTACCCGCATATACTTGGCCAGTACGATGTATTCCGGTGCATACTGAGCCAGCGTTTGCCGAATGGCAGCTTCGTGTTCATCGCGGCTAAGATTTTCATGCGGAATATGGTGAAACGGAATACCAAACGTACTTACCAGCGGTTCCAGCGTATCGTAGTTGCTGACAACGGCCATAATATCGGCATTCAGCTCATTGAACGCGTGCCGAATCAGTAAATCGCCGAGGCAGTGGTGTTCTTTCGTGACCATGACCACGATTCGCTTCTTCCGTTGCGGACTTAGTCGGAATACAATGCCGGAATCAGGCAGGTCAGCTTGTAGTTCGCTCAGGAGCGTATCTGCGTCAAGCGTACCATTGGCAAGGGCGGCAAATTCGGTACGCATAAAAAAATGCCCCGCCGGACTTACGTACTCGTTGTTATGAATCACGTTCAGCCCATGCCGGAATAGTACGCCCATTACGTGATAAATCAGCCCGGTACGGTCGGGGCCTTCGGTAAGGAGAATGTGTTTGGTAGCGTCGGGCATTGTACAAGATAGGAAAGAGAACAAACAATCAACTTCTTCATCAAGCCATCAGTACGCACCATTTGTCTATCTGCCCCCCGCAAACCAGCGGGCGCTACATAACTGCCCTTGCCCGAACGAGTAGTGATTTTGGCATTCAGCCGGAATGGAATGGCGCATGAAAATAAGGCCGAAGCCTCGTCAGAACAAACAAACCGGCTAACTTGGCCGAACATTATTTTGTAAAAGTTTCTGCTCCCATGTTAAACCGACGTCGTTTTCTGACGCTGAGTTCGTTAACTGCGCTCAGCCCCAATCTTTTTGCGCTCAGCCCTAAACTTGCTGTCCCCACGTCCCTTGTTGTTTCGACCTGGAATCAGCCTAAAGCCAACGCGGCTGCCGAAGCGGTACTGAAGCAGGGTAAACGTGCCCTCGACGCTGTGGAAGCCGGCGTCCGCGTTCCCGAAGCCGACCCCAACGATACCAGCGTGGGCTACGGGGGCCTGCCCGACCGCGACGGACGCGTAACCCTCGATGCCTGCATCATGGATGAGAAAGGCAACGCCGGAGCCGTTACGTTTCTCGAAAACATCCTGCACCCCATCTCAGTGGCACGGGCCGTCATGGAGAAAACGCCCCACGTTATGCTCAGTGGCGAGGGTGCCCTGGCTTTTGCGCTGTCGCAGGGGTTCAGGAAAGAGAAATTACTCACGGCATCGTCGGAGAAAGCCTGGCGCGAATGGCTCAAAACGGCTAAATACGAACCCAAAGTCAACATTGAACGGCACGACACCATCGGGATGCTGGCTATTGACAACAAAGGCGATTTATCGGGCGCGTGTACTACCAGTGGGCTGGCTTACAAGATGAACGGACGCGTAGGCGACTCACCCATTATCGGGGCAGGGCTGTTTGTTGATAACGAAATTGGCGGGGCCTGCGCCACCGGACTCGGTGAGTTGGTGATGCGCACCTGTGGCTCGTTTCTGGTGGTAGAACTGATGCGACAGGGCCGGACTCCGCAACAGGCGTGCGAAGAAGCCGCCAAACGAATTGTTGGCAAGCAAGACTACAAAGATATTCAGGTGGGTTTTCTGGCGGTGAACAAACAGGGCGAGGTAGGTGCGTACAGTATTCAGCCGGGCTTCAACTATACGGTATCTCAGAGTGGCCGTACGCAGGTGCTGGAAGCCAAATCTTTTCTGAACAAATAGTTTGGGCTTTGCCGGTTGGTATCCGTAGTTTGGCATGTTTTTGAACTCTTACGGTAAGTTTTGGTTATTTTCACTACCGTCATCGTTCAAAAATTTCACCTAATAACCCTATTACATCTTGGAATCGGTATTCTCTGCAACAAAGCGTAAACTCCTGCTTGAAATTGCCTGGGAGGTTTGCAATCAGGTAGGCGGCATTTACACTGTAATCCGTTCAAAAGTACCGGCGATGGTTGAAAAATGGGACGACAACTACATTGCCGTGGGACCGTACTTTCCGCAACGGGCCGATGCCGAGTTTGAACCCATTGTTGAAGCCGACGAAACCGTTATCGGCCAGACGGTGCGCAAGATGCAGCAGATGGGTTACGGCGTTCAGTACGGTCACTGGCTGGTTACAGGCCGCCCCCGCATCGTGCTGTTCGACATTGCCAGCGTCAGTACCGCTCAGCTAAACGTCATAAAGGGCGAACTCTGGAACCGGCACCAGCTCACCACCCTGAATGTAGAACCCCTTGTTGACCAGACCCTTATCTTTGGGGAGATGGTGCGGCAGTTTCTTACCTTGCTGGCCGCTGACCACAGTAAACGCGTTGATTTTGTGGCGCATTTTCACGAATGGATGGCCAGCAGTGGCCTGCCCGATCTGCGCAAAGACAACGTAAAAGTGGCTACCATTTTTACGACTCACGCTACCATGCTGGGGCGGTATCTGGCCCAGAACGAAGCTGGCTTCTACGGCAAGCTCCCTTTCTTCGACTGGCTGCGCGAGGCCCGGCACTACGGCATTGAAACCCAGGCTACTATTGAGCGCCTGGCCGCTCAGCAAAGTCACGTCTTCACCACCGTCAGCGACGTAACCGCCCGCGAGTGCGAGGTGTTCCTGGGTCGACAAACAGATTTGGTACTACCGAATGGCCTGAATATTACCCGCTTTGCCGCTGTCCACGAGTTTCAGAATCTGCACGTTAAGTTCAAAGACAAGATTCATGAGTTCATCATGGGTCACTTTTTTCAGAGTTATTCGTTCGATCTGGAAAAGACGCTGTACTTCTTTACGTCGGGGCGGTTCGAGTTTACCAACAAAGGCTATGATCTGACGCTGGAGGCCCTGGCCCGGCTCAACTACCGCATGCAGCAGGCCGATATGGACATGACCGTAGTGATGTTTATGGTCACCAAACAGCCGTTTACCAGCATCGACCCCGAGGTATTGCATTCGCGCGCGCTGCTCGACGAGATTCAGGAAACAACGCAGGCCATTGAAAAGCAGGTTGGCGAACGGCTCTTTCTAGCGGCTGCAGCCAATCCAACGGCCAATACCCTGCCTGACCTTAACAGTTTTGTGGATGAATACTGGCGGCTGCGTCTTCGGCGGACCGTTCAGAGCTGGAAAACCAAAAAACAGCCGCCGTTTCTGACGCATAATCTGGTGCAGGAAGACGATATGACGCGATTTATCCGGCAGGCTAACCTGGTTAACAACGAAAGCGACCGGGTCAAGATCGTTTACCACCCCGACTTCATTGCCTCTACCAATCCGCTATTTGGACTGGACTACAGTCAGTTTGTGCGCGGTTGCCACCTAGGTGTCTTTCCCAGCTATTATGAGCCCTGGGGCTACACACCGCTGGAGTGCGTAGTACGCGGCATCCCAACCGTGACGAGCGATCAGTCAGGATTCGGCGACTTTATTATGCAGATCATGCGCGATTACGAAAACCGGGGCATTTACGTCATTAATCGCCGGACACAGAATTTCACCGAAGCCGCTGACCAGTTGGCCGACGTCCTGTTCCGCTTTGTGAAAATGGCCCAGCGCGACCGTATTCAGCAGCGCAACCGCGTGGAGAGCATCGCCGAAGTATTCGACTGGAGCAACCTCCGCTCCTACTACGACACCGCCCACGACCTGGCGTTAAAGCGTCGGAAGTGAACAAGAAAATGGAACGGCGCCGGCAGTTCCATTTTTTTTTGCCAACCCATGCAACCTGCCCCCACCCGTTCTGCATCTTGCTGTTGAACCTGAATCTATATGCGTCTTCTTATACCATTTTTCACGACCGAAACGCAACTCATTGCTGCGCTGAAGCGGGGTGAAGCGAAGGCCCATAAAATTGTGTATGAACGATTTTCGGGTAAAATGATGACCGTTTGCACCCGTTACTGCGCTAACCGGGCGGACGCCGAGGAGGTTATGCTCGACGGGTTCATGCGGGTGTTTGAAAAAATCGATCAGTTTCGGGAAGATGGTAGTTTCGAGGGCTGGATTCGGCGCGTCATGGTAACGGAATCGCTGATGTTTCTCAGAAAATCGAAGCAGTGGCGACACGAACTGCCGCTCGACGACGTACCCGAAGAGCCCGACTATCAGTGGGCCGACGCTTCGCTGAATGCCGACGACCTGTTGCGCCTGGTAGGGCAGCTACCCGATGGCTACCGAACGGTATTTAACCTATATGCCATTGAAGGCTATTCACACGCCGAAATTGCTGAGACCCTCGGCATCTCGGAGGGCACGTCGAAATCGCAGCTGAGCCGCGCCCGCGCGCTGCTGCAGACGCAGTTGAAAAAAGCAGAGCAAAACCCGGTGCCACAGCGCACCTCGTCAACAACATACAATGAACAAAAACAACGAACCCGATAAACACGCCGTCGATGCCCTATTTGCCCGCAAACTGGGCAATGCATCGACGCCCACGCCCGGCGGCTTTGGCCGGTTGCAGGCCCGGCTTAACCGGACATCTCCCGTAAAGGAAGCGGGCTTCATGGTCTGGCGTAACCCGAACGTGCAAAAATTTATGGCCATTGCCGCCTGTCTGCTGGTACTGTGTCTGTTCGGATGGCTCTATCTATCGAACACAACAGGAGCAGAGGAACCGCAATTAGCCACCGCAACAACCGGGAACGTACCGGCTATCGACGTACCGGCAACGCCACAGGCCAACGGAACCAGCGTACCAACGACTGAGCAGACGAACGAGGTAAATTCTACGATCGGCAATCAGCCAGCTGAACGAGTTACCAGTGTGGCACCGAAAACCAGCGGGCAGGATAGAGCAGGTAGTACGTTGGGACGGCAGAGCACAAACGTAAAGGCCATTACCCCCGCTCCCCGCATCGAACTCGCGCAAACTAAATCAACTGAGCAACGGCAAACCGAACGACTTACTGAACAGCCTGCTCCGAAAAAAGTAATTGAGCAGACCCCGGTACCGGCCGCGCCGGATCAGATAGCTACCGTCAAACCAGTACCCACAGCCCAGCGCGTTCTAATCGTGACTATTGCCGAGCCGGAGCGACTGGTTGCCGCCCGGCAGGCCGTTAAAATGGACATGATGGAAACAGCTCTTGCCGCAGCCAGCAAGCCCGAAAAAGCCGCTAAACCCGGTTTCTGGGAGCAGGTTCGTCGGGTGAAAGAAGGCGAAGCATTTGCCCGGCCCGACGGTAGCGACGACGAAGGTGGTCTGCTTAACAGAGCTTTCAACGGCCTTAAGAATAGTATTGACAAAGACAAAACAGCCCGGCAATGAAACGATCTATCTCTGGAGCCATCATCACCCTTACACTTCTGTGCGCTACCTACGTACAAGCCGCGACCCAACCCACCGACTCGCTCGTAATTCGGTTTGCCAATAAAACCAGGCTCGTGATTTACGCGCCCGACAAAGCCGGTATTCAGGCCCTGTCTAACTACGACCTCAATAAAATCGTCCGTGAAATGAGTGCGCAGCTCGACTCGATTCCGGAGGGTAAGTCTGCCATTGAACGCGATGGCGACCAATATCTGAAAGACACCGTACTGGTAGTAACCAAGACCCGAAACGGCGTAAAAATTGTCCTTGGTGGCACTAAATCGGATACCGTCCGGCGCGACACGGTCAGGAAATCGACCGACAAAGATCGTGACTACCGTAACGCGAAACGACGCGACCGGCGCGACGGCAACCGCCTGATCTACGGCTTCAGTATCGGGCTGGACAACTACATCACGCAGAGTAGTCTACCCGCTTACCCCGAAAACAGCTATGACCTACGACCCATTGGTTCACGGTATTTGGCGCTGTCTGCCGGGTCATTGCCCACACTGATCCGGGGCAGCCGGGCATCGCTGAAATTGTATTATGGCGTAGAGGTTGCCTGGCAGAACTTCATGTTCGACGGGAACAACATAGCTGACAAGATGGGTGATGCGGTAACCTTCAAAGATGAGGGGCGTGAGTTGCAGAAGAGTAAGATGACCGTAGCCACCGTCGGTATTCCGTTCGTACCGCGTGTTACGTTCTACAACAGCCGCAACCGCCCAACCGGACACATCGGGGTGGGTGTGTACGGCAACTACCGGCTCGACAGCTATCGTAAAATCAAGGAAGCCGACGGCAGTAAAGACCGGCGACACTCTAATTTTGCCCTGAACGATTTTCGCTACGGCGTCATGGCTGATGTGGGTATCGGCAGTACCAGTTTCTTCGTTAAGTACGACCTCAGCCCGCTGTTTAAAACCAACCTCGGCCCCGACGTACGCGCTATCAGCTTCGGCATCAGCTTCTGATTATGAATCAAAAAACCATCTCGATTATTGGTTGCGGCTGGCTCGGCTTACCCTTGGCTGAACAATTACTGGGAGCGGGATATACCGTGAAAGGCAGCACAACCTCGGCGCAGAAACGGGCGGTACTCATTCAGCAGAGCATTGACGCCTACCAACTGGTACTCAATCCAGAGCCCACGGGTAACCTGCACGCGTTGCTCGACGCCGATACGCTGGTGATTAATATTCCGCCCAAACGCGGGAAGATGGGTTCTGATTTTCATCCGGCACAAATCAGGTTCCTGACCGATGCGGTTCGGTTATCATCTATTCAGCACGTCGTTTACGTGAGTTCAACCTCGGTCTATCCTGAGTTGAGCCGAATAATGGCTGAGGCTGACGTAACGAATGAGTCAGAATCAGCCGCGCCGGATTTGGTCCGGGCCGAGCAATTGGTGCTGTCTCTCCTGCCGGAAAAACTCGTGACGGTGGTACGCTTCGGTGGGTTAATGGGTTACGACCGCATTCCCGGAAAATACGTAGCCGGGAAAACCGTTGATAGTGGAGCCATTCCGGTCAACTATATCCACCGGAGTGATGCGGTGGGTATTTTGGAGCTGGTCATTGGGCAGCAGCCAGTGGGTGTTTTCAACGGCGTCGCCCCGGAACACCCCACCCGCGAGGCTATCTATCGCAAAAGTTGCCAGGATTTCGGTTATGAACTACCCATTTTTGTCGAACCCAACACCTCCATTCCCTACAAAGTGGTTAGTCCGGCCAAGCTGATTCAGCAAATGCAATACGACTTTCAGTGCCCCAACCCGCTGGACTTTTTATACGGGTAGCCGAGCCGTTCACACGGTCCTCGCCCACCCACGCCCCCCAGGCCGTAATGAACGATTTGCGGTAAAACCGTTTTTAGAAATGGCGGCTGCTTTTTCGCGTCGCTTTAGAAAAAATACGATACATGGAAAATCCAGTAATGATTTTCGGGGCCGGTACCCTCGGCCTGACGGCTTTAGACCTTTTTCAGCGGAACAATGTAGTTGTCTACGGGCTTCTGGATGATAACAAAGATCTTCACGGTAAAGAGTTCGGCGAGGTATCGGTGCTGGGCGAGACCGACGACGATGGCTATCTGAAACTGATTGGTCAGAAGTGCGAAGCCTTTGTAGCCATTGCCGACAGCCGCGTTCGAAAACGGCTGGTTAAACTGCTTAATGAGCGTCGGAAGATGCAGCCCGTCAATGCCATTCATGATACGGCAGTCGTCTCAAAAATGGCTACGCTGGGCCACGGTAACCTGATTGCAGCCCGGGCAGTCATCAACCCTTTGGCTGAGGTAGGCCAGCATTGCGTCATCCAGTCGGGTGCAGTTATTGAAACCCAGGCGACTCTCGGCGATTATGTACAGGTTGGTACGGGTAGCACCATCGGAAGCGGGGCCACCGTGGGCGAGGGCGTATTCATTGGGGCGGGGGTCACGGTTATTGCAGGTATTAACATCGGCAAAAATGCCCGCATTGGGGCCGGATCGGTGGTGGTAGAAAACGTAGCAGCCACGGCCACGGTATTTGGCAACCCGGCAAAAGGGGTATAGATAGTAGGTCAATAAAGAGAGACGGAGTCCTCATAGAGAAACAGAGTTTATGCTGTGTTTCTCTATGAGGACTCCGTCTCTCTTTATCAAACGCTGTAATTACATATCCAGCAGCAACCGGGCCGGATCCTCGAGCAGTTGCTTTACGCGAACCAGGAAGCTAACCGACTCTTTGCCGTCAATGATGCGGTGGTCGTAGCTGAGGGCTACGTACATGATGGGGCGCACCACGATTTCGCCGTTTACGACAACCGCCCTCTCCACGATGTTGTGCATACCCAGAATGGCAGATTGCGGGGCGTTGATAATAGGCGTCGAAAGCATGGAGCCGAATGTACCGCCGTTGGTGATGGTGAACGTACCCCCCGTCATCTGCTCAATAGTCAGCTTATTATCGCGGGCCAGGCCCGCTAATCGCCCGATCTCTTTTTCAATCTGCGCGAAACTCATCTGCTCGGCATTCCGGATAACAGGTACTACCAATCCACGCTCCGACGACACGGCAATGGAGATGTCGCAGAAGTCGTTGAAGATCATCTGGTCACCATCCATTTGGGCATTGATGGCCGGAAACTCCTGCAAAGCCGAACAAATAGCTTTCGTGAAGAACGACATGAAACCGAGCCCCACACCGTGCTTTTCCTTGAACTTGTCTTTGTACTTGCCGCGCAGGTCCATGATCGGCTTCATGTCCACCTCGTTAAAGGTTGTAAGCATGGCTGTTTCGTTCTTGACGGCCACCAGTCGGCGCGCGATGGTCCGGCGCAGGGACGACATCTTCTCCCGACGCTGAACCCGCTCGCCCGTCATGACCGGCGCGGGGGCCGGAGCCGCCGGTTTCGGCGTCGGGGGCGCGGCCTGGGCCGCTGGTTTCGCTTCCGGAGCAGGCGCGGCTTTAGTTGCCTGGGCGTTCACGGCGTCCTCTTTCGTAATGCGTCCGCCCACACCCGAACCCTGTACCTGCCGGGTAGCAATACCTTTTTCGTCCAGAATCTTGGCGGCTGCCGGCGAAGGATGATTAGCCGCGTAGCTACTCTGTTCGCTGTCAGCACTACCGTTGCTGATCGACGCATCCTGCTGGGGAGCAGATTGCGCCGGGGCTGAACCAGCAGGCTTGGCAGCATTACTGGTCTCAATTTTAGCGATTAATGCGCCGATGGGTAACGTCTCGCCTTCCTGCGCCACAATACGAAGCGTGCCGGCGGCTTCGGCAGGCAGTTCAAACGTAGCTTTGTCCGATTCGAGCTCGCACAACACTTCATCCAGCGCAACGGTGTCGCCGTCTTTCTTGCTCCACGATGCAATGGTCACCTCCGTTACCGACTCACCCACGGACGGCACTTTCATCTCAATAACGCTCATCTCTCCCGTTGCTCCGCCAACTGCCGAATCGCCAGACTGTGCAGGTTCTGCAGTATCCTGTAGCGCGGGAGTTGGGTCCTGCTCGGGTTTAGACGAGGTTGGTTCGGGAACGGTGGCCTGGGCGGGTTCGGCCGGTGGGGTAGATTTGGCGGGAGCCGCCCCATCGTCGCTGATGCTGCAAATACTGGCGCCAATGGGTAAGACATCGCCTTCCTGAGCCAGAATATGCAGAACGCCGTCGGCTTCGGCGGTTAATTCAAACGTGGCTTTGTCGGAGTCAAGTCCGCACAACACGTCATCCATCTTTACTGTATCGCCTTCGTTTTTGTACCAGGTGCCTACGGTCACTTCGGTAATACTTTCTCCCACAGCGGGGATTTTCATGTCAACGGCCATAATCGATCAGTCGTAAATCAGTGAGTTATTCAAATGCCCGGCGAACGAGTTCAGCCTGTTCCTGAGCGTGTTTTTTAGCAAAACCTGTAGCGGGCGACGCAGCTGCCTTGCGCGAGATAACGGGCCAGCGCTGACCAATACGCAGCAGATATGTCCAGTAACCCATGTTGTCGGGTTCTTCCTGCACCCAAATCTGCTCGGCCTTACCGTAAGGCTTCAGCACGGCATCGAGTTGTTTTTCCGGGAACGGAGCCACTTGCTCAATACGCACCAGGGCCACGTCGTCGCGCTGGTCAGCCTGCTGCTTATCCAGCAAGTCATAATAGACTTTGCCGGTGCAGAGCAAGACGCGCTTTACCTTTTTCGGCTTGGCGTAGCTGTCGGCCAGCACCTCCTGAAACGCGCCACCGGTCAAATCTCCAACAGGCGAAACGCACTTGGGATGCCGCAGCAGCGACTTGGGCGACATAACGACCAGCGGCTTACGGAACGACCAGGTCAACTGACGGCGCAGCAGGTGAAAGAAGTTGGCGGGCGTCGTGACGTTCGCCACCACCATATTGTATTCGGCGTAAAGTTGCAGGTAGCGTTCGGGTCGGGCATTGGAGTGCTCGGGTCCCTGCCCTTCGTAGCCGTGCGGCAACAGCATAACAACGCCATTTTCGATACCCCACTTCGACTCGGCAGCGGCAATAAACTGGTCGATAATCAACTGCGCTCCGTTCGAGAAATCGCCAAACTGCGCTTCCCAGATTACGAGTGCGTTGGGTGTAGCCATCGCGTAGCCGTACTCAAACCCTAATACGCCGTACTCTGACAACAGCGAATTATACACCTGGAACTTTAACTGACCTTCTTTAATATGATCCAGCGACGAATAGGTTTTGTTGGTTTCGGCATCGTGCAATACGGCGTGCCGGTGGCTGAACGTACCTCGTTGTACGTCCTGACCGCTCAGGCGCACAATTCGGCCTTCGAGCAGCAACGAACCATACGCCAGTAACTCGGCCGTACCCCAGTTCACCATTTTCGTCTCGGTCAGCATCGCTTTCCGATCTTTCAGCAGTTTATCAATTTGTTTCAGAGGCTTGAACCCTTCGGGAATGGTTACGAGGGCCTTACCAACCATCTCGATAACCTCCGGCGAAACACCGGTCTCGGGCGACTGGTCAAAATCTTCGGGCGTCGAGGTGCGTAACTCTGCCCAGCCACGATCCAGCGTGAGCGGCTTGTACGGAATCTCGGCCTTCTGCTTCACCTTATCGAGCCGGTCCTGCAACTGCTGCTTAAACTCGGTGTCCATCCGCTGTGCCAGTTCGGCATCTACGTCACCCCGTTCAATGAGCAGAGTCTTGTAGAGTTCGCGCAAACCAGCCCGCTTGTCGATGATGTTGTACATCGTGGGCTGCGTAAACTTCGGCTCGTCGGACTCGTTGTGGCCGTAACGGCGGTAGCAGACCATGTCAATGAACACGTCCCGGTTGAATTTTGCGCGGAATTCAACCGCCAGTTTAGCGCAGAAAATCACCGCTTCGGGATCGTCGCCGTTGACGTGAAAAATGGGAGCGTCGATAATCTTGGCAATGTCCGAACAGTAGATAGACGAGCGGGCATCGTCAAAATCGGTGGTAAAACCAATCTGGTTGTTAATGACAAAATGCACGGTGCCGCCGGTTTGATAGCCGGGCAGCTTGGCCATCTGCATTACTTCGTAGACCACGCCCTGCCCCGCCACAGCCGCGTCGCCGTGAATCAGGATAGGCATAATCTTGTTGAAATCGCCTTTGTATTCTTCGTCGGCCTGCGCCCGCAAAAACCCTTCGACCACTGGGTCAACGGTTTCGAGGTGCGACGGGTTAGGAGCCAGTTTGACGTTGATTTCTTTTCCCGATGGTGTCCGGGTCAGACTGGTATAGCCCAGGTGATATTTCACGTCGCCATCGCCCTGCACCTGCGTAGGTATGTTCCCTTCAAAACCATCGAAAATCGATTCGTATGATTTACCGAGGATGTTGGCCAGCACATTGAGCCGCCCCCGGTGGGCCATGCCAATCATTACCTCTTCAACGCCCAGCTCTGCCGCCGTACTGATGAGGGTATCCAGAGCCGGAATGGTAGCTTCACCACCTTCGAGCGAGAAGCGCTTCTGACCGAGAAACTTGGTAGCCAGGAAATTCTCGAACACCGATGCTTCGTTGAGTTTTTCAAGAATCCGGGTCTTCTCTTTAACCGTCGGCGAAAAAACCAGAGCTTCCTTTTCGATTTTGTTCCGGAGCCAGTTTTTCACCTCCATCTCCCGGATATACATGTACTCAAAGCCGATGTTACCTGCGTAAATTTTCCGCAGTGACTCCATGATAGTCCGTAGCGTGGCGGGCCCAACCCCCAGCAACTTACCCGACTCGAACGTAGTGTCGAGGTCGGCGTCGGTCAGCGCGTAATCGGGCAGGTCAACGCGGGGCTGGCGGTCTTTGCGTTCGCGCAGGGGGTTTGTTTTCGCCAGTAGATGCCCCCGGGAGCGGTACGCCTTAATCAGGCTGGCCACTGAAACCTCTTTCTCAGCATGTGATGCGTCGCGGCCCGCCGTTCCTGCGGATTTGGTCTGCCCGCTGGCGGCAGCCCCATTGGCTGCTCCGTTCGTTTTTCCGCTGCCGTTCGATCCAGACGCAGCCCCATCGGGGTACGCAAGCGAAAACTCGAATCCTTTAAAAAACTGCTGCCAGCTCTCATCAACCGATTGAGGGTCCTGCTTATAGGACTGATACAACTGGTCGACGTAGGCCGCGTCGGAATTGGCGATGTATGAATACTGGTCCATGACGGAGTGACGTCGTTGTTTTGACCCGCAAAGGTAGCGTATCAGTCAGATAGTTGCCCGTAACCCAGGCGTTTTTATCGGACTAGAGCCCGTTACGACGACTATCATCATACAACCGCATCCAGGTCGGTTTGGTTGAAACAGGTTCGGACAACGCACCAGCTGCCACGAGAGCTTCATATTCTGCCGCCTTGCTTATATTTGGCTGTGAATCGACTTTCTTCTCCTGCATGAACGCCCATTCCACCCTGTCGCCGAGTGCAGCCGTGTCCTCGTCGCGCTGGCATCGGGCCATGGGAATCCGGCCTGACGAAGCTAAAACGGTAGGGCTGTTTTTCGTCCACAACTTCCTGCTGGGCATCGGCACAATTCTTATCTACGTAGCCGCTAATGCCATCCTGCTGGAGAATAATCCCGAAACGAGTCTGCCGGTAGCCTATATACTGTCGGCCATTGGGATGATTGGCGTAGGGCGTGTCTATGCCCATTTTGAGCATCACCTGCTGTTGAGTAAGCTGGCCGTGCGGGTGCTCTTGGCGGTCGTTGTGCTAACGGTCATCGTGGGCGTTCTGATAGCGGTGGGGCATTCAGTAACGGCAGCGGTCGCTATTATGGTAGGTTACCGAACCATCTATCTCTTGGCCAACCTGGAATTCTGGGGCGTGTCGGCGGTAGTGTTTGATACAAGACAAAGCAAGCGGCTGTTTGGCGTGATCAGCTCCGGCGATATGCCCGCCAAAGCCATCGGAGCCATTTTAGCGGCCCTGGTGCATGCCCACGAAGAAATTTTGCGGCTACTGATTCTGGCACTGGCTGCATTTGTGGCGTCGTTGTTTATACTTCGCAAAACGATAGCCTCGCACGACGTACACGCCCCCCACCGCCCGGCCCGGGTAACGCGGCAACCGGTGTCGGCACTGGTGCAGAAACGCTTCGCTGGTAGTGAGCTTATCCTGTTCATGTGTCTGAGTCTGGCTACGCTGGCTGCCGTGGCTACGCAAATTGAGTACAGCTTTTTCATTAACGTCAAGCACCGCTTTCAGAGCCAAACCGACGTCATCTTATACGTCAGCCTGATTCTGGCTGCCACGTATGGCATTGCAATGCTGGTGAAACTTCTGCTATCCCGGCAGGCCCTGGACCGCTTTGGCGTGGAGCGATCGCTGGTTGTGTTGCCTTGGGTAGGTATGGTAGGGCTTGTTGGTTTGGTTGTACTGAATAGGGTTACGACCGACGAAACCGCCCGGCTGGTGTATTTCTGCATTCTGTATCTGGTGTTCGAGGTAGTGCGCCGATCGCTGTTCGACCCCGTCTTTCTGGTCTTGTTTCAGCCACTGTCAGCTCCGCAGCGGTTGCAGGGCCATACTCTGGCCAAGGGACTGTATGAACCGCTGGGATTGGGCATTGCCGGATTTCTCATCTTTGCCCTCCACGCCCATCCCATCCTTGAAATGCTCATGCCACTCGCCTGGATTGGGCTGCTGGGCGGGATGGTCTGGCTGCTGGCCCGGACGTATAAGCAGTACCTGCACGAACTGAACGACGCCATTGGCAAGCGATTTCTGGAGCGAGACGATCTGGCCATGCCCGCTACGGCTCAGATGGCCGTGCTGGACCGGCTCAACAGCCGGCAGCCCCACAACGTTATGGCAGCCATCGGCTGGCTCGACCGGCATAACCCCGATGAACTGGCCCGGCAAATTCCAACGCTTCTCAGCCACAGCAACCCGCAGGTTCGACGGCAGACGCTGACCGTGGCCGCCCGGCAGACGCATCCGCTACCCGCGCAACCCGTTCAGCACGTGGCCCTGACCGATTCTGAGCCAGCCCTGCGCGAACAGGCAGCTTACCTGCTCGGTCGGCGCATCAGTGCCGACCCGGCTGAACTGGCCCCATTGCTGAATCATACCGATCTGACTATCCGACAGGGTGCTATCCGGGGCGTTCTGGAGCTGAACCCACACGACCCGGTGGCGGTACGGTGCCTGACCAGTCTGAGCACGCACCCCGATCCCGCCCATCAACATACCGCTCTCCATCTGATTGGCCTACTTCGCCTATCTGATTTTGCCCCCACCGTAGCACACATCCTGAATAGTACGCCAAACGGTCTGCTACCCGATGCTTTGTTTGCCGCCGGGCAACTAACCGATCCCGCATTGACGAGGCAATTGGTTGGTCAGTTGGGCGACCCAAAAAATGGGCGCATGGCTGCCAACGCTCTCAGGGGAAGCCGCGCCAACCTGATACCGCTGTTGCGCGACGCCTGGCCCACAACGGCCAGCCCGGTAGTGATTGAGCGAATTGCCGGTATATGCGGATCTATTCAAACACCCGACAGCCGCCGATTACTGAACGAACTGGTGCAGCAGCCCGATTTGCGGATACGGGGGGCGGCTCTGCGGGCGTTACGCCGGTTCCCGAACGATCCGGCCGACGACATGATCTTTCGCAATCTGCTTAAGGAAGAAACCGCGCTGGCTCAACGGCTGATCTACGGTGACCTGTACGAAACCGACGAAGCCATTGCCCGCGCTGTCGGCTACGAAATGGATGGGCAGGTGCAACGGCTGTTCGACATTCTGTCGCAATTACACGACGGGACAACCATTTCTGGGGCGCGACTGGGTGTTCACCACCCCGCCCGCGAACGGCGGGCCAATGCCCTCGAACTGCTGGATAATCTCATTCCCCGGGCCGTGTATCAAACGCTGCTGGCCTTAGTCGATTTGGTATCACCCCGCGAACGGGCGCAGCTTTTAGACGCCGAACTGGGCAAACCTGACGGTAACTACGAACAGATACGGCCCTACATCCTCGAAAAGGGCGAAACCGTTTTCTCGGCCTGGACGGTCGCGCTGGTGCTGCGAACCCTGCCCGAGACTCATGCCAGTGCCATCCACCAGACCTACCTGACCCGTAACCTCTTCCCCTCTTCCCTGCTCATGGCCCATACCGTAACTGCTGACCGCCAGATTCCTGATTATGAACGGGTGTTGCTTTTAACGAATGCGTCCCTGTTTGCCGAAACGCCCGAAAATGTGCTGGCCAGCATCGTACCCATCATGAAAGAAGAAAGCTACGCAGCTGGAGACGTTATATTTCAGAAAGGCGATCTGGGTACGGCGCTGTATGTGATTGATGCGGGCGAAGTAAGCATCCTGGACGGTGAAACCCGGCTGGCCACGTTCGGGCGGGGTGATTTCTTCGGCGAGTTAGCCCTGTTAGACGCCGAAACCCGCTCGGCCACCGCCGAAGCCACTACCGACCTCCGGCTACTTCGGCTCGACCAGGATGACTTTTTCGATCTGATGGAAGAACGGAGCGAAGTGCTGCGGAGCATCGTGCGTAATCTGTCGGGCCGCATCCGCCGGCAGAACAAACTGCTGGCGGACAAACCAGCTAACCAACACGCGTTATGAACATTGGAGATGGCTATATCGCGTACCCGCTTGCCGGGCTGGCGTTGCTGTTCGTGCGAAAGACGCTTGACACAGAGACCCGGCTACCCGATTGGGACAGTGTGCTGAAACGCTACTGGGCAGTAGGAGGCATTTTGCTGGGCGTTGCAATCTTTACCAAAATTGACGTCTCTGTTCCGATCTGGGGGGCCGTTTTCCTGGCCGTTGGTGTCACGATATGGCTCGAACGTGCGTACCGTCCCGCCCGGACTATGCTGGTTGCGCTAACTCCTTACGTGGTAATTTATACAATCAGCAGGCTCGTAAAAGGGCTTTCGTCTGAATTTTATGAGACGTACGATACTTACTTTGGTTCAGCCCTGGCTTTTGCCATGCTCTGGATTATCGTCTTCAGCGTTCTGGCAAACCGGCAGAAAAAAGACCTCATCAAACTGGAGCAGGAGCGTGACCAGGAGCGCGAGGTAGCGGCCAGTTTACAGCGCATTGAAGCTGAACAACGACGTCGAATTGAAGAGAAAAAGCAGGCACTTGAATACCTCGTTGCCGAACGGACCGCCGAAATTACCCGCCAGAAAGAAGAACTGGAGCAGGCGCTGGTCGAATTGAAAGCTACGCAGAATCAGCTTATCCATTCCGAAAAAATGGCCAGCCTGGGCGAACTGACCGCTGGTATTGCCCACGAAATCCAAAATCCGCTCAACTTCGTCAATAATTTCTCCGAGGTCAGCGTAGAGCTACTCGACGAACTGGCTGACGAGCAGCAGAAACCAGACCGTGACCTCAGTCTCGAAGCCGAACTGCTGACCGATCTGCGGCAGAATCTCCAGAAAATCAGCCAGCATGGCGGACGCGCCAGCAGCATTGTGCGGGGCATGTTACAACACAGCCGGGCCAGCACCGGTCAGCGCGAGCCAACCGACCTCAATGCGCTCGCCGACGAGTACCTGCGGTTGGCGTATCATGGTTTGCGGGCTAAAGACAAGACCTTCAACGCTCAGTTCAGTACCGACCTCGACCCGGATTTGGGATTAGTCACGGTTGTTTCGCAAGACATGGGCCGGGTATTACTTAATTTGATTACCAATGCCTTTTACGCCGTTCGCCAACGTCAGAAAGAGCAGCCGGCGCCGGAAAGAACCGCGTATCAACCTGTAGTACGGGTACAAACGCGGTGCCGAGACGGTAAGGCCGAGATTCAGGTCATCGACAACGGCACCGGTATACCAGAATCGGCGATGGGCAGAATATTCCAGCCTTTTTTCACCACCAAACCCACCGGCGAAGGTACGGGCCTGGGTCTGTCGATGGCGTATGACATCGTCACGAAAGGCCACAATGGAACCATGGCCGTAGAGAGTCAGGAGGGCGAAGGCACTGCGTTTATCATTACCTTACCCACCTGACACAAAAATAAAGCAATGAAAATATTGGTAGTTGACGACGAGATCGACGTAAAAGACCTGTTCGAGCAGCGATTTCGGCGCGAAATCCGGTCGGGTGAATTCGAGCTGGCTTTCGCCAATTCGGGCGAGGAGGCTTTGGCTTACCTAACGAATCGTCTCTCCGAAGTGGTGTTAATTTTATCCGACATCAATATGCCCGGCATGAGTGGGTTTGAACTGTTACGCCACATCCGCAGCGATTTCAATGCCCCGCCCCCGCCTGTCGTGATGATGATTACGGCCTACGGCGATGCCCAGTCAGAGCAACAGGCAACCGAACTGGGAGCGAACGATTTCCTGACCAAACCCCTCGACTTTTCTCTGCTTAAAGACAAACTGCGGCACCTGGCAGACTAACCCAACTCCGTCTTTTCTATGTAGCCGAAACGGCGGACCGATCCGTTCTTCTGGATTGAAACTGGGGTTCTCCTCTCCTGACATGAAAGCAAAAATCCTGGTAGTCGATGATGAAACCGACTTGGAACTGCTTATTAAGCAGAAATTCCGGCGGCAGATTCGTGAGAAACAATATGAGTTTGTATTTGCCCACGACGGTCACGAAGCCCTGACCATGCTGGACCAACACCCCGATATGGATATGGTGTTGACCGACATCAACATGCCCGGTATGGATGGCCTGACGCTGTTAATACGGTTACACGAGGCAAATCCGATGCTCAAAGCCGTCATTGTATCAGCCTATGGCGACATGGAGAACATCCGCACAGCCATGAATCGGGGGGCGTTCGACTTTGTAACCAAACCGGTCAACTTCGAAGATCTCGAACTGACAATGGAGAAAACAATGGCGTATGTAGCGCAACTCCGTAAAACCCTCCAGGCCGTTCGCGAGAATGATATTCTCAGGATGTATGTCGATGCATCGGTGCTGACATTTATGAGTCGAGCCGAGTTCGAAACCTCGCTGTCGGCCAGCGAAACGGTTACGGCCACAGTCATGTTCATCGATATTTGTGGTTTCACGGCCATCGCCGAGCGCGAGGATGCCGATACGGTCGTGAAACTCGTTAATCGCTACTTTGACGTAATGGTCAAAGAAATTATTGCGCAGAGCGGGCACGTCGACAAGTTCATGGGCGACGCCGTCATGGCCGTGTTTCGGGGCGAGTACCACCTAGACCGGGCTATTGAAGCGGCCCTTGGCGTACGCAACCGTATTGCCGAACTCAAGGACGATCTGTCGAGTCAGTCCAACTATCATCCGCAGGTATCCATCGGTATTAACTCCGGCGAAATGGTATCGGGCAATATCGGCTCCACGGCCCTTCGCCGGTTAGACTATACCGTCATCGGCGATACGGTAAATACGGCGCAACGGCTCCAAAGCACGGCCCGGCCTGGTCAAATCGTCATCACCGAAACTGCTCACCAGCAAATTTCAGAATCATTCACCTGCGAATCTCTCGGCCCGGCCTCCCTCAAAAACAAAGCACAGCCAGTCGAAGTGTACAACGTGTTAAGGTAGTGTGCCGGGGAAAGCAGCTATTCGATCAAAACTATTTTTGAGTAAGTTTTCCAGTTCTCCTGACAATTTCCTACTTTTGCACTCCCAAACCCGGAACGCCGGGCGACGGCATATACGAAGGTGAAGGTCTGCTTCGGCAGAAACCACTCCTGACTTCCCGACAAGCCACCGCGCTCCGCGTGTCTGCGTTTGTTTGATTAGGTCAGGTGCGGTGCGCCCGGCCTTTTTTTATGTCGTTCAACGGGCCTGAAAATGAAGCATCTATAGGATTTATCTGACGATTTGCCTACTTTTGCGGCCCGATTCGGAAGTGGGCAATCGCTCAGGACTGGGTTCGGGAAAGCATATCTTAATTACCTGCTTACTTTAAACAAACACAAATGTCTGGTTTAATTGGCAAGAAAATCGGGATGACCAGTGTGTACAATGCGGACGGGCAGGCTCTGGCATGTACAGTCATTGAGACGGGTCCCTGTGTCGTCACCCAAGTTCGTAGCGTCGAGAAAGACGGGTACGCGGCTGTGCAGCTGGGTTTCGGTGAGAAGAAAGAAAAGCACACCAACAAGCCGCAGATGGGCCACTTCACGAAGGCAGGCACTACCCCCAAGCGTAAGCTCGTCGAGTTCAAAGGATTCGACAAAGCGTTTAATCTGGGAGAGACGCTTACCGCTGCCGATGTTTTCGGCGAAGGCGAGTTTGTCGACGTGGTAGGCACCTCTAAAGGTCGCGGATTTCAGGGCGTTGTAAAGCGTCACGGATTCGGCGGGGTGGGTGGTCAAACACACGGTCAGCACAACCGGGGTCGTCACCCTGGGTCGATTGGTGCCTGTTCGTTCCCCTCTCGGGTATTTAAAGGTCTGAAAATGGCCGGTCGGATGGGTGGCAACCGCGTTACGGTACAAAACCTGCGCGTATTACGGGTCATGCCTGAGCAGAATCTAGTCGTAGTAAGCGGCTCGGTTCCAGGGGCTAAAAACTCTTACGTTATTATCGAAAAATAGGCCATGGACGTAATCGTATATAACAGCAAAGGCGAAGACACGGGCAAGAAGGTAACGCTGTCGGAAGACATCTTCGGTATCCAGCCCAATCAGCACGCCATTTATCTGGACGTGAAGCAGTACCTCGCCAATCAGCGGCAGGGTACACACAAAGCGAAAGAGCGCGCCGAAAATGCCCACTCGACCCGCAAACTGAAGAAGCAGAAAGGAACGGGCGGTGCTCGCGCCGGTAGTGCTAAGTCGCCGGTTTTCATTGGTGGTGGCCGTATCTTTGGACCCCGCCCCCGCGACTACAGTTTCAAACTGAACAAGAAGGTAAAAGCACTGGCCCGCCAGTCGGCATTCGCCGTGAAAGCGCAGGCTTCCAAGATTTCGGTGATCGACAGCCTTACGCTTGACGCTCCCCGCACCAAAGATTACATTCAGTTTCTGAGCGATATGCAGTTGACGGGTCGCAAAACCCTGCTTATTCTGCCCGACGTGAACACGAATGTAGTATTGTCGAGCCGCAATCTTAAGAAAACGAAAGTAACGACGGCCTCGCAGGTGAACACCTACGATCTGATGAATGCCGAGCAATTACTCATCAGTGAAGAAGCCCTGTCAAGTATTCAAACCATTTTCGACAACACAAACGCATGAACGTCTTAAAACGGCCAATCGTCACGGAGAAGATGACGGACCTGAACAAGCAGGGCAAGTATGCTTTTGAGGTCGATTTGAAAGCAAACAAACTCGAAATCGTGAAAGCGATCGAGAAGTTGTACAACGTCAACGTTTCGGACGTCAACACCATGCGGGTGTACGGTAAGAAGCGGAGCAAGAACATCAACGGTCGCGTTGTAACGGGCAAGACCCCAACCACCAAAAAAGCAATTGTGACGGTGGCAGAAGGCGAGGTAATTGACATTTACGCTGACCTGTAAACCGGGCAATGCCCTTATTTTAATCAGTCATGGGAGTTAAAAAAATGAGACCCGTAACACCGAGTATGCGCTTTCGCGTAGCACCCGATTTTGCGGAACTAACCGCCAGCAAGCCCGAGAAAAGCCTGCTGGAACCCCTCAGGAAAACCGGTGGCCGCAACAGCGAAGGTCACCGCACTATGCGCTACATGGGTGGAGGTCATAAGCGGCACTACCGCATTATCGACTTTAAGCGCGACAAAGTCGGCCAGACGGCCGAAGTTTTGACTGTAGAGTACGATCCCAACCGTTCGGCCCGCATCTCGCTGGTACAATATGCCGACGGAGAGAAGAGGTACATCATCGCCCCTCAGGGTATCACCGTTGGCCAGACCATTCAGTCAGGCGAAGGCGTAACCCCGGATGTGGGCAATGCCATGCCATTGAGTGCCATGCCAATTGGTACTATCGTTCACAACATCGAACTGACACCTGGTAAAGGTGGTGCAATGGCCCGGTCTGCCGGTACGTATGCTCAGTTAGTGGGTCGTGAAGATAAGTACGCTATCCTGCGGCTGCCTTCGGGAGAGACACGCCGGGTTCTGAGTAAGGGTATGGCTACGGTTGGTTCGGTATCTAACCCTGATCACATGAACGTGGTGTTGGGTAAAGCTGGCCGGAACCGCTGGCTGGGCGTTCGCCCCCGTACCCGTGCCGTTGTGATGAACCCCGTCGATCACCCCATGGGTGGTGGCGAGGGCCGCGCTTCGGGTGGACACCCCCGTTCACGAAATGGTCAGATGGCCAAAGGTCAGAAGACCCGCAAGAAGAACAAGGCATCTGAGAGCATGATTATTAGCCGACGCAAAAAGTAATAGATAATGGCACGTTCACTCAAAAAAGGCCCATATATTGATTTCCGCCTGGACAATAAGGTTCAGAAGCAGAATGACTCGGGTAGAAAATCGGTCATCAAAACCTGGTCGCGTCGGTCCATGATTTCGCCAGATTTCGTTGGCCACACGTTCGCTGTGCATAACGGCAACAAGTTCATTCCGGTCTATGTAACGGAGAACATGGTAGGCCACAAACTCGGTGAGTTCTCGCCCACGCGTAACTTCCGGGGTCACACCGCCAAGAAAGACAAGGGCAAACGATAAACATAAGTTATACGGTTGTAGGGTCATAAAGTTCTCCTGTCCATTTCACTGACGATAAACTTTACAGCTTTATAACTCTACGACTTTACAACTTCAAAGCATGGAAGCAGTAGCAAAACTTAAAGATGTGCCCACGTCGCCCCGTAAAATGCGGCTCGTTGCCGACCTCATTCGGGGTCAGCGCGTTAGCCGGGCGTTGGGAGTGTTGAAATACCAGCCACAGACGGCCGCTGCCACGTTGCAGAAAGTGCTGCTGTCGGCAGTTGCCAACTGGCAGCAAAAAAACGAAGACGAGCGTATTGAAGACGCGGACCTGTACATCAAGACGATTTTCGTCGATGGCGGACCCATGCTGAAACGGCTTCGTCCGGCTCCGCAGGGACGTGGTCACCGGGTGCGCAAACGCTCGAACCATATCACCATTGTGATCGACAGCGCGGTTCAACCCGTGCTGGCGCAGGATGAAGCAGAAACCGCTCAAAACGAGAACTAAGACATGGGACAAAAAATAAACCCAATTGGCCTGCGACTTGGTATTGTTCGGGGCTGGGAGTCGAGCTGGTACGGTGGCAAAGAATTCGCCGAAAAGCTTGTTGAAGACGAAAAAATCCGCAAGTATATAGCCGCCCGTATTCCGAAAGGAGCTATCTCTCGGGTCGTTATCGAACGGACGCTGAAGCGCGTAACATTGACTATACACACGGCCCGGCCGGGTATTGTCATTGGTAAGGGCGGTGGCGAAGTGGACAAGATTAAGGAGGAGTTGAAGAAGATCACGGGCAAAGATGTCCAGATCAATATCTTCGAAATCAAACGCCCCGAAATCGATGCTAAACTGGTTGGCGAAGCTATCGCTCAGCAGTTGCAGGCACGTATCTCTTTCCGTCGCGCCATGAAGCAGGCTATTCAGTCAGCAGTTCGGGTTGGGGCGCAGGGGATCAAGATTAAAGTGTCGGGTCGGTTGGGCGGTGCTGAAATCGCTCGCTCGGAGCAGTACAAAGAGGGACGTGTTCCTCTCCACACACTCCGCGCAGACATCGACTACGCCCTGTCCGAAGCGCAAACCGTGTACGGCAAAATCGGCATTAAAGTCTGGATTTTCAAAGGCGAAGTCTATGGTAAGCGCGATCTGTCGCCAGCCGCTATGATGACGCAGGCACAGGCCAGCGAACGTGCCGCCGGTGGTGGCAGCGATCGTGGTGATCGCCGGGGTCCACGTGGCGACCGTGACGGAAATGACCGCGGTGGTCGTGGTGGTCGCGGTGGCAATGACCGGGGTGGCAACACGCGCGGTGGCGCACCCGGTGCTGGTGGCAACCGCGGTGGTGGCAACACGCGTGGTGGTGCACCCGGTGCTGGTGGCAACCGTGGTGGCGGAGGTCCAAGACGATAAATCAGTTGACAGTCCGCTATCCGTAGTTAACAGTCAGGCGCTGGAGACCAACGATTAACGACTAACGACTTCAACCTTTTAGAGCTATGTTACAGCCAAAAAGAACTAAATTCCGTAAGCAACACAAAGGCAGGATTCCGGGCATCGCATCGCGTGGTTTCGAGATTGCCTTCGGTACGTTCGGCATCAAATCGCTGGAACCCGGTCGGATCACCGCCCGCCAGATCGAAGCCGCCCGTATCTCCGTAACGCGGGCCATGAAACGCGAAGGCCAGGTTTGGATTCGCATTTTCCCCGACAAGCCTATTACGAAGAAACCCGCCGAAGTAAGGATGGGTAAAGGTAAAGGTGCACCCGAGTACTGGGTGGCTGTGGTAAAACCCGGCACGATTATGTTTGAAGCCACTGGTGTTGACCTGGCAACGGGTCAGGAAGCCCTGCGGCTGGCCGCTCAGAAATTGCCCGTTCGGACCAAGTTTGTGGTTCGGCGCGATTATCAGGAGCAAACCGAGGACTAATTCCTTAAGCCACGAACGAAATGAAAAAGGAAGATTTGAAAGGATTGTCGGTCGATGAGATTCAGACCGAAATCGGCGCCGAGCAGAATCGGCTGTTGAAACTGAAGTTTGCCCATGCGGTATCTCCTGTGGAGAATCCAATGCGCATTCGCGAGAGCCGGAAACGGATTGCTCGACTGCATACCGAACTGACAGCTAAATCGCGGCAAGCGTAATAAGATACGACAATGGAAGAGCAACAAGCACCCGCCCCGCAGGAAGAAACGCAGACACCGGTGGCAGCACAGCAAACTACCCGACACTACGGAGGCTGAGAAGCCAACTGTAGCGACTCCTGTAAACACGGAAGCGAAGGGTGAGGAAAAGACATCGGAGCGTAACGCCCGCAAAGAACGGATTGGAAAGGTCACGTCTGACAAGATGCAGAAGACCATCACCGTGGCGATCGAGCGTAAAGTAAAGCATCCGCTTTATGGTAAGTTCCAGAAGAAGACTAAGAAACTGACGGTTCACGATGAGAACAACGATTGCGGCATTGGCGACACCGTTCGCGTAATGGAAACCCGTCCGTTGAGCAAAAACAAACGGTGGCGTTTAGTTGAAATCATCGAAAAAGCAAAGTAAGCCATGTTACAGCAAGAATCGAGATCAGGAGTGGCCGATAACTCAGGCGCGAAGGAAGTGCTGGTTATCCGGGTCCTGGGCGGTACGGGCAAACGCTATGCATCGGTCGGTGACAAGGTTGTCGTCACGGTGAAGCAGGCCCTCTCGTCCAGCAGTATGAAAAAGGGAACGGTATCGAAGGCCGTTGTCGTTCGGACTAAGAAAGAGATTCGTCGCAAAGACGGTTCGTACATTCGGTTCGAAGACAACGCCGTGGTACTGCTCAACAACAATGACGAGCCCCGTGGCACCCGTATCTTCGGACCCGTGGCCCGCGAACTGCGCGAGAAGCAGTTTATGAAAATCGTATCATTAGCACCGGAGGTACTCTAAGCTATGCAAAAGAAAATAAGGCTGCCGAAACATAAATTCCACATTCAAAGCGGTGATACCGTTTTGGTTATCGGTGGAAACGCGAAGGGTCAAAGCGGAACGGTGAAGGAAGTAATCATAGAGAAAGATCGTGCCCGGGTTGAGGGTGTGGCTATGATTACTAAACACATGAAACCGACTGCCTCCAGCCCACAGGGAAGTCTGGTCAAGACAGAAGGCTCGATTCATATCAGCAATCTGAAACTGATTGATCCGGCTACCGGCGAACCTACCCGCACGGGTCGTAAGGAAAACGAGAAAGGAAAGCTGCAACGGTACTCTAAGAAGACGGGCAATTTTGTGCCGGATTCGTACCAAAAGCAATAACACGAAACAGGTCTATACAAGATGGCAACGCCAAGACTTAAAGAGAAATACGTAAACGAGATCGTACCCCAGCTGAAAGACAAGTTTCAGTACAAGTCGGTCATGCAGGTACCCCGCCTGAGCAAAATTGTTATCAACAAAGGCATTGGTGCCGCGGTTGCCGACAAGAAACTTGTGGATGTGGGTGTTGAGGAACTGACTACCATCACGGGTCAGAAGGCTGTTCAGACTATGTCGAAGAAGGCCGTCTCCAACTTCAAACTGCGGGAGAAAATGCCTATCGGTGCGAAGGTTACCCTGCGTGGCGAGCGGATGTATGAATTCATGGACCGGTTGACATCGGTATCGCTGCCCCGCGTCCGTGACTTTAAAGGTATCAGCGACAAAGGATTTGATGGCCGGGGCAACTATACGTTCGGCGTACAGGAGCAGATCATCTTCCCCGAAATCAGCATCGAAAAAGTAGCCCGCATTTCGGGAATGGACATCACGTTCGTTACCTCAGCCGATACGGACAATGAGAGCTACGAACTGTTGAAAGCAATGGGCATGCCTTTCACAAAAGGCGGCAAATAACAACCAACCGACATGGCAAAAGAATCATTAAAAGCACGGGAGCGGAAACGCGAAGCAATGGTTGCCAAATACGCAGCCAAACGGGCTGCTCTGAAAGCCGCCGGTGACTACATCGGTTTGGACAAACTGCCCAAAAACGCATCGCCGGTTCGCCTGCACAATCGCTGCAAGCTTACCGGTCGCCCACGGGGATACATGCGCAAGTTTGGTATTTCGCGGGTAACATTCCGGGAAATGGCATCAGCAGGTAAAATTCCAGGCGTAACCAAGGCAAGCTGGTAGTTTCCAGACCCTTCAACCAGTAAGATATTCAGTTTCCGTAATTTTGTGAATTCCCTTGGAAACAGGGATTTGCAAGTAACGCAACGATCAGAATGAATACAGATCCAATAGCAGATTACCTGACCCGCGTCAGAAACGCTATCAAGGCTAAGCACCGGGTAGTAGAAATTCCTGCTTCTAATATAAAGAAAGAGATCACGAAGGTATTGTACGACAAAGGGTTTATCCAGAACTACAAGTTCGATGATAACACTCCGCAGGGTACAATCAAGATCGCGCTCAAATACAATCCGACTACCAAGCAGTCGGCTATTGTTGATTTGCAGCGGATCAGTCGTCCGGGTCTGCGTCAGTATCGGGGTGCCGACAATCTGCCGCGTATCCTCAATGGCCTTGGTATCGCCATCGTAACGACCTCTAAAGGTGTTATGACTGACAAAGAAGCCAAGACGCTCAACGTCGGTGGCGAAGTATTGTGTTACGTATATTAACCGAGATAGAACGATGTCACGCATAGGTAAGAAACCCATTGCCCTCCCCAGCAGCGTAACGCTGACCGTGAGCGACGATAACGTCGTGACGGTGAAAGGGCCGAAAGGCACCCTGACCCAGTCGGTTGATCGGGATATTTCGGTCGCTGTAGAAGACGGCCAAATTCAGGTATCACGTCCTACAGAGCAGAAACGCCATAAAGCCATGCACGGTCTGTACCGTTCGTTGGTCAACAACATGGTAACGGGTGTAAGCGAAGGCTATAAACTGGATCTCGAAGTAATCGGGGTTGGTTATAAAGCCTCCGTTGCCAATAACATCCTTGAACTCCAGCTTGGCTACTCGCACAACGTGTATCTGGCTGTGCCGGCTGAGATCAAGGTAACAGCAGTTACGGAGAAAGGTCAGAACCCGAAGGTATATTTGGAAGGTTACGATAAGCAGCTGCTGGGCGATGTAGCGGCTAAAATCCGCTCGCTGCGCAAAGTAGAGCCGTACAAAGGAAAAGGTATTCGCTTTGTTGGTGAGCAGGTTCGTAGGAAAGCCGGCAAGTCCTCCAGTAAGAAGTAAAGCTTTTTTGTTCGAGGTTCGAGGTTCAGTGCTTCGAATATGTGGTCGCCTGACCTTGAACATTGAACGTCAAACAGTGAACAGTTTTTCGCCTATTTGGTCGGAATCAAATAATCATGGCAACAAGCAAACAAGAAAGAAGACAACGGATAAAGTTTGGTATCCGGGCCAAAGTATCGGGTACGCCCGAACGGCCACGCCTGTCGGTGTTCCGTTCGAACAAAGGCATTTATGCGCAGCTCATTGATGACGTAGCGGGTACCACGCTGGCTTCGGCTTCGTCGGTTGAAGTGCAGAGCGAAGTACAGGGCAACACGACCGAAACAGCGAAGAAAGTTGGACAGCGGCTGGCAGAAAAAGCCGTTGCCAAAAATATCGAAGCTATTGTGTTTGACCGGAACGGCTACCTGTATCACGGTAAAGTAAAAGCATTGGCCGACGCAGCCCGCGAGGGTGGCCTTAAGTTCTAAGCGATAAAAAGCATGAATACGAACGCAGCAAGACCGACAAAGTACAACGAAGCGGACCTGAAAGAGAAGGTAGTGGCCATTAACCGCGTTGCTAAGGTGGTTAAAGGTGGACGCCGGTTCAGTTTCTCAGCTATCGTCGTCGTCGGCGACGGAAATGGTGTTGTGGGCTACGGGTTGGGCAAAGCCAACGAAGTGACCGATGCCATTGCCAAGGGCGTAGAAGACGCCAAGAAAAATTTAGTGCAAGTGCCGCTGCTGAAGCGCACGGTCCCGCACGAGATGGAAGGTCGTTATAGTGGTGGCTTCGTGCTGCTTAAACCGGCTGCTCCGGGTACGGGCTTGATTGCTGGCGGTGCCATGCGCGCCGTTCTGGAATTAGCTGGTGTCCACGACATCCTGGCGAAGTCTAAGGGCTCGTCAAACCCGCACAACGTAGTAAAAGCTACGCTTACGGCTCTGTTGAAAATGCGTTTGCCCCACCAGGTAGCTTTTCAGCGGCAGGTAAGCGTCGATAAAGTTTTCAACGGTTAACTAGGCACAACTATGGCACGGGTACGCATTACGCAGATTAGAAGCACCATAAAGCGTCCACAAACGCAGAAAAATGCCATCAAGTCTCTAGGCTTAGGCAAGATCAATCGCAGCGTTGAGCGCGAGTACGACGACGCGATGAAAGGAGCTATTCTGAAAGTACAACACTTAGTGAAGGTCGAAGAAATTTAAGTACCTTTGCGATTCTTTTAAAAATCGCCGATAACTGGCCGGGTAATTATCATTGGTATCACTCATCGTTCACTCGATAAATGACTACCGGTGATAATTGTCGACTGTAAATGGCAAGACAAATAAAATCATGAATTTAAGCAACCTTAGACCGGCAAAAGGTTCCGTCAGAGAGCGCAAGCGAGTCGGACGTGGGCAAGGCTCAGGCATGGGTGGAACCTCTACCCGGGGCCACAAAGGAGCGCAGTCGCGTTCGGGCTACAGCCGTAAAGTACACTTTGAAGGGGGTCAAATGCCCCTTCAGCGTCGGGTCCCAAAGTTTGGCTTCAAAAATGCCAATCGTGTCGAGTACAAGCCCCTCAATTTGGATTCTATCCAGGCGCTGGCTGATCAAACTAAAGTCACAGTCATTGATTTCGACTTCATGCTCCAGCATGGTCTGGTCAGCAAGAAAGACTTGGTGAAAGTGTTGAGCCGTGGCGACGTAACCGGAGCCATTGAAATCCACGCTCACGCCTTTTCGGCGAGTGCCAAAGAGGCCATTGAGAAAGCGGGTGGTAAAGCTATTGTACCAGCCAAACCCGTTAAAGAAGAAGCCGCGAACTAATTTGTGTGAGCAGGAAAAAGCCGCCTTACTTGTATGAATCGACTGATCACCACGATTAAGAATATTTTCGCCATTGACGAGTTGCGGACCCGAATCCTCAACACGTTGCTGTTCATCACGGCTTTTCGCTTAGGCTCAGCCATTGTATTACCTGGCGTCGATCCGAACAAACTGAATTTGAACCCATCGGGTCTGCTTGGTTTGCTTGATACGTTTCTGGGGGGGGCATTCAGCAGAGCGTCAATTTTCGCGCTGGGTATTATGCCGTACATATCGGCGTCGATTGCTATTCAGCTGTTGACGCTGGCATTGCCCTACTTTCAGAAAATGCAGAAGGAGGGTGAATCAGGGCGTAAGCGATTGAATCAGATTACTCGCGTGTTGACAATCATTGTCACAGCAGTTCAGGCGGTTACGTATATCACGACGACAATTCCGCAGGAAGCGTTGCTAATTGATCGGGGCCTACTGACGATTTCGTCGGTGTTCATCCTTACATCAGGCACAATTTTCTGTATGTGGCTTGGCGAACGGATTACTGATAAAGGCATTGGTAACGGAATTTCGATGATTATAATGATCGGTATTGTGTCTCGTCTGCCCAGCGCTCTGATTGGTGAACAGCAGTCGCGTGGGTCGGGTGGAATCCTGATTTTCGTTCTTGAACTAGTTGCCTTGTACTTCGTGGTTATGGGCGCAGTGGTGCTTACTCAGGCTGTTCGACGCATCCCGATTCAATATGCCAAGCAGGTCATTGGAAATAAGGTAGTGGGTGGACAACGGCAATATCTGCCTCTCAAGCTGAATGCAGCTGGCGTCATGCCGATCATTTTCGCTCAGGCCCTGATGTTCATTCCAGGCTATGTGGCGCAATTATTCGCGGACAAAAGTGACTTTGCCGCCGGTGTACAGAATGCGTTCTCTACATATACCTCATGGCCGTACAATATCCTGTTTGCAGTGCTCATCATTATCTTCACCTTCTTCTACACGGCCATCTCGGTTAATCCGGTTCAGATTGCCGATGATATGAAGCGGAGTGGGGGCTTCATTCCAGGTGTCAAGCCAGGAATTCAGACCTCTGATTATATCGGTACTGTTCTTGACCGTATAACGCTGCCGGGCGGAATTATGCTGGCTATCGTAGCTATCCTGCCCGCTATTGCCAATCTGTTTGGTATGACGAGCAGTTTCGCGCAGTTCTTTGGCGGTACCTCGTTGCTCATCATGGTGGGCGTAGTACTAGATACGTTACAACAGGTTGAGAGCTATCTGCTGATGCGTCGGTATGAAGGACTAATGAAGTCCGGCCGGGTACAAGGGCGTGTGAACGAAACGGCAGCCGCTGTCTAAGGAGATGAGTGGTAAGGACAAAAAAGACAAAATGATTTATCTCAGGAGCGACGAAGAAATCGACCTGATAAAAATCAGTGCGCAGGTACTCGGCAAGGCTCATGCCGAAGTAGCTAAGATTGTCCGACCGGGTATAACGACAAAGGAACTTGATACCGTTGCCGAGACGTTTATCAGGGACAACGGTGGATATCCATCATTCCTGGGTTATAACAACTTTCCAGCTTCTCTGTGTGTGTCAGTCAATGACGTAGTAGTACATGGGATTCCGGGGCGTTATGAACTCAAAGACGGCGATATACTTTCGGTAGACTGTGGCGTAAAGTTAAATGAATACCACAGTGACAGCGCCTATACTTATCCGGTTGGAGACGTTAGTCCGTCAATCCATCGTTTGTTGACCCGGACAAAGGAGTCAGTATACGTGGGTATCAGGCAGGCAATCGATGGCAATCAGGTAGGCGATATTGGCTTTGCCATTCAACAGTACAATGAGAAGGCAGGTTATTCGGTAGTGCGTGAACTGGTTGGACATGGTGTGGGTCAGCATCTGCACGAAGCACCAGAAGTACCTAACTTTGGTAAACGGAGTCAGGGAATCAGGTTGCGGGAGGGTATGGTTTTGGCTATCGAGCCGATGATCAACTTTGGTAAGAAGGGTGTGACGCAGGATAAAGACGGGTGGACAATCAGAACTATTGATCGTAAACCGTCGGCTCATTTTGAACACACGGTGGTAGTACGCCGTGGGAAAGCCGAGATACTGACCACCTTTGAGTATATCGAGGCCGTTACCGAAAATACCAGCCTGATGGTCAATACGCAGGAATTGATGGCCGCATAAAGCAAACATGGCAAAACAGAACTCAATTGAGCAGGACGGTATCATTCTCGAAGCATTGTCGAATGCTATGTTTCGGGTTGAACTCTCCAACAAGCACGAACTTATCGCGCACATCTCGGGCAAGATGCGGATGAACTACATCAAAATCCTGCCCGGTGATCGTGTGAAACTGGAAATGTCGCCTTACGATTTGAGCAAGGCAAGGATTGTGTACAGATACAAGTAGGTTTTCGATTTCGGTTTTCAGTCATCTAATGCACTCATGATTGACGTATTAGCCGACTAAAGACTGGGGGCCGAAAGCCGTAAACAGTTGAAACAATGAAAGTAAAAGCATCGATCAAAAAACGCAGTGAAGACTGTATCGTGATCCGTCGGAAAGGGAAGCTGTACGTGATCAACAAGAAAAATCCCCGTTACAAACAAAGACAAGGATAAGCATGGCACGTATTGCAGGCGTTGATATTCCGGACAAGAAACGTGGCGAGATTGCGCTAACGTACATCTATGGCATTGGCCGTAGCCGGGCGAAGAAGATCTTGACCGATGCTGGTATCAGCGTTGACAAGAAGGCCAATGAGTGGTCAGACGATGAAGCGAATGCGGTACGTACCGCTATTTCGGGAGAATACAAGGTGGAGGGTCAACTGCGCTCAGAGGTTCAGTTGAGTATCAAACGCCTGATGGACATCGGTTGCTACCGGGGTCTGCGTCACCGGAAAGGTCTGCCCGTTCGTGGACAGCACACCAAGAACAACTCCCGTACGCGTAAAGGCAAGCGGAAGACAGTTGCCAACAAGAAGAAAGTAACCAAGTAAAAAATTGGTCGATCACAGTCATGGCCGGTCGTTTGACGTCGCTGATTAAGCGGCACGTAACGATACCGATGACACACTGACGATTACCTCACAACATGGCACAGGCAAAACGTAAAGACAAAGCAAAAAAACGGGTAGTGGTCGTTGAACCCGTGGGTCAGGTACACATCCGGGCTACGTTCAACAACATTATTATCTCGATTACCAACATGAACGGTCAGGTTATTTCCTGGGCGTCAGCAGGTAAAATGGGCTTCCGCGGCTCAAAGAAAAACACGCCTTATGCGGCTCAGACCGCAGCTTCGAACTGCGCTGCCGTAGCCCACGATTTGGGTATGCGGAAGGCAGAAGTATTCGTTAAAGGTCCGGGTTCAGGTCGCGAGTCAGCAATTCGCACCATCCAGAATTCGGGTATCGAAGTCACTACGATTCGTGACATCACCCCCCTGCCCCATAATGGCTGCCGTCCTCCTAAGCGCCGTCGGGTTTAATCTTTCATTGCTCCCTGTCTGACACTTGAGGCTAAAAGTCCATTTAACCGGACTAGCGAACCTGAAGCGTTAAACAAGATATGAGCAATAGAAAATGAATAAGGGCAGGTGACATTTAGTTGTGTCTGCCCGTTGTTTCACTTTATTCATTCAATACAGAATGGCACGTTACACAGGCCCAAAGGCCAAAATATCGCGTAAGTTCGGTGAGCCGATTTTCGGCCCGAGCAAGGCGTTACAGAAGAAAAATTACGGACCGGGTATGCACGGTCGCGGTCGCAAGCGTAAGCAATCTGAATATGCGCTTCAGCTGATTGAAAAGCAGAAAGTAAAATATACCTACGGTATTCTGGAGCGTCAGTTCCGGGGCCTGTTCCACCGGGCGCAGGTTCGGCAGGGTATTACAGGTGAAAACCTGCTCAAGCTTTGTGAAGCCCGTCTGGATAACACGGTATTCCGTCTGGGTATTGCGCCCTCACGCAACGCAGCTCGCCAGCTTGTAGCTCACAAGCACATCATTGTTGATGGGGAAGTTGTAAACATTCCTTCTTACTCCCTGAAGCCGGGTCAAGTAATCGGTGTCCGTGAAAAGTCGAAGTCGCTGGAAAATATTACGGCGAGTTTATCTGCCCGTAACCCACGACGTTATAGCTGGGTAGAATGGGACGGTCAGGAAATGATTGGCAAGTTTATCAGCTATCCTGAGCGCGATCAGATTCCGGAAAATTTCAACGAGCAGGCCATCGTCGAATTGTATTCGAAGTAATTGGTCAAGCACAACGCCCTGGGGCGTTGTGCTGTCTGTATATATAGTTTGGTTGTTCAGTTGCGTCCGTTCGTAATTTCATCAGCAATTCAGCAGACAAACAAGCAAACACCCAAACAGCATTAGATAGTCTTCACGTAAGGCAGAGAACTGCTGTAAACAATACAAATCGTATGTCCATTTTAGCGTTCCAAATGCCCGACAAAGTCGTCGTGGAGAAAGCTGACGACTTTCACGGTGTATTTGAATTCAAACCCCTCGAAAAAGGATACGGTGTAACCATTGGTAATGCGCTCCGGCGTATTCTGTTATCGTCGCTGGAAGGTTATGCTATCACTAGTGTAAAGTTTCCCGGCGTGTTGCACGAATTCTCATCCATTGAGGGCGTGGTTGAAGACGTAACGGAGATCATTCTGAATCTGAAGATGGTTCGGTTCAAGAAGATCAACGACATGGTCGACAATAAGATCACGGTTAACATTAAGAAACAATCGGTTCTGAGAGCCGGCGACATATCCAAGTTTTCTCCCTCGTTTGAAGTGTTAAATCCCGATCTGGAGATTTGCCACATTGATGATACGAAAGACCTGGAGATGGAGATTTTCGTAGAGAAGGGTCGCGGCTATGTTCCCTCCGACGAGCCACGGGTAAACGAGCTACCGTTCGGCCATATTCCTATGGATGCCATCTTTACGCCGATTAAGAACGTAAAATACAGTGTTGAGAACACCCGCGTTGAGCAGAAAACTGACTACGAGCGGTTGCTACTTGACATTGAAACGGACGGTTCCATTCACCCCGAAGAAGCTCTCAAGGGTTCAGCGCATATCCTGATCCAGCATTTTATGTTGTTTTCGGATCAGACGATGAGTTTCGAAACAGCTAAGCCAGAAGAAGAAAGTGTAGTTGATGAGGAAGTATTGCACATGCGCAAACTCCTAAAGACGAATCTGGCTGATCTTGACCTGTCAGTTCGGGCCTACAACTGCCTGAAATCAGCTGATGTTCGGACGCTGGGAGATCTGGTTCGGCTTGAAATTTCAGACATGATGAAGTTTCGCAACTTCGGTAAGAAATCATTGACGGAGCTTGAGCAACTGGTAGCGGAGAAGAACCTGACGTTCGGTATGGACGTAGCTAAATACCGCCTAGACGAAGAATAGAAACTTGTTTTGGCTTCAGTGTTCGAGATTTTGCGACATGGAAGCCAATACCCCACCGGCGGGCCGGTTGAACCAAATAAGAAATAATGAGACACGGTAATAAAGTAAATCACCTTGGACGCACACATTCGCACCGCGAAGCGATGTTGCAGAATATGGCCTCGTCGCTGATTATGCACAAGCGTATTGAGACGACCCTCGCAAAAGCTAAGGAACTCCGCAAGTTTGTAGAGCCAATCCTGACTCGGGCTAAAGAAGACAACAACCAAAACCGCAAAGTGGTATTCCAGTCACTGGCGAATAAGGAAACCATCATTGAATTGTTTGGTGCCGTTGCCGACAAAATCGCTGATCGTCCGGGTGGATATACCCGTATCATCAAACTGGGTAACCGGGCTGGCGACAACGCTGAAACATGCCTGATTGAATTGGTCGATTTCAACGAGACGTTGCTGACCGCGGCTGCTGAGAAAGCTGCGGCTACCACCAAAACACGCCGGAGTCGCCGGGGTAGTGGTGCAAAAGCGGGCACTCAGGATGCGGTTGCAACCCAGGCTGATACTCAAGAGGTGCAGGCGCCAGCTGCTGCAATGCCGAATACCGATACTACCGAATCGGCCGCTGCCCCTACAACGGGTGCCGATGACCTGACGGTTGTAGAAGGTGTTGGCCCGAAAATCGCAGAATTGCTCAACGCGGCTGGTATTACTACCTTTGCCCAGTTGGCCGATGCTGACGACGCTATAGTTCAGCAGGTACTTACCGATGCGGGTTCGCGCTTTAATGTACATGATGCCACAACCTGGAATGAACAGGCTGCCCTGGCCCGTGATGGAAAAATGGATGAACTCAAAGAGCTTCAGGACCGTTTAAAAGGCGGAAAAGAAGAATAGTCTTGCTATACAACACAACCATATTGGAAGAGGGTTAACCGTGATGGGTTAGCCCTTTTTTTTAGTCTCAAACGCCAAAACGCACACGATGAAACATACGCAGCAGCCCGAAGCTTTACTGGTCTTGCAGGATGGAACCGCTTATCGGGGGTTGGCCCTCGGAAAAATGGGTACGGTAGGGGGCGAAATTTGCTTCAATACGGGCATGACCGGCTACCAGGAAATTTACACCGACCCATCCTACTATGGTCAGATTATTATCAATACCACCTCACACATTGGCAACTATGGGGTATTAAACGACGCCGAGCAGGAATCGGGTGGAGTTAAGATCCGTGGTATGGTGTGCAATTTCTTCTCCAGCGTCCACTCACGCTATACCGCCGATGGATCCCTCCAGGATTATTTTGAGCGGGCTGGTATTGTTGGTATTCATGGCGTAGATACCCGGCAACTGGTACGCGATATCCGCTCGAAAGGAGCTATGAACTGCATTATCTCTTCAGAGATTCTGGATCCGGTAGTGTTGCTGGAAAAACTGGCCGACGTACCGGATATGGACGGCCTAGAGCTATCGTCAAAGGTTTGTACCCGGGAAATGTATGAGCAGGGCGACCCCGAAGCCCAGCTGCGGGTGGCGGTACTTGACCTCGGTGTAAAGCGCAGCATCCTGAATAATTTGAACGAACGGGGCGTGTTCACGAAGGTATTCCCGGCCCAAACGCCTTATGCTGAGTTGGCTGCCTGGCAGCCGAACGGCTATTTCATTGCCAACGGCCCCGGTGATCCGGCGGCAATGCCCTACGCCGTTGAGACAGTGAAGCATATTTTGGACGAAGAGAAACCCCTGTTTGGTATCTGCCTGGGTCATCAGGTTTTATCGCTGGCCAGTGGTGTATCGACCTATAAAATGCACAACGGTCATCGTGGATTGAACCATCCGGTCAAGAACCTGATTACGGGTCTATCTGAAATCACCTCCCAGAATCATGGTTTCGCCGTCAGTGCCGATGAGCTCCGCGACCACGCCAATGTTGAATTAACGCACATTAACCTGAACGATAACACGATTGAAGGCATACGGCGTAAAGACAAGCCTGCATTTTCAGTTCAGTACCACCCCGAATCATCGCCCGGCCCGCATGACTCGCGCTACCTGTTCGATCAGTTCGTTCAGATGATGAATGAATAACAGACCGGAAGCCTGAGGAGACTCAGGCTTTTTTTATGGCTGCTTCCGCCAAAACTCCCGACTCCAAAGGCGTTTGAATGACCATTGACGGGTTTGGAGAGCTGCTGGTAAGTAGGCGTGAGCCTGCTTTGGCGTTTGCTGGTAATAGATCTCGTCGTCGGTTAAGATGAGGGATTGATACTGTCCGTTGGCTTTGACGGTCAGGTCGGCAAAGGGTAGCTCGGGTTGCCAGCTGGATTGTTTTTCTGCTAATCGATCTTTCAGTAGTGAGCTGACCGGAAAGTTGCCGATACCGGCGGGGGCAGGGCTGAATTTACCCTCCGATACGTCAAGCGCGTATTGGAGGTATGCTCTCAGTACGCGTGGGCCCTCATTGGTGGTTTCCTCTACGCGCAACTGGTTAGGCCAGATGCTCGTGACAATGTAGACGCGCTCCCGGGCCCGCGTTACGGCTACGTTCAGGCGGTTTTCGCCCCCCTGTTGGTTTAGACTACCGAATTGCATCGCCAGTTTCCCCCGCTCGTCGGGTGCGTAGCCCACCGAAAAGATGATTACATCGCGCTCGTCACCCTGCACATTTTCAATGTTTTTGACCAATGGTGGCATGTGCTCTCCAGAACGGTCGCCCGCATAACGCTCTTCCAATTTATCCAGAATCAACTGCTGTTGCGGCTGGTTAAAGGTGACAATGCCAACGGAACGACCCGGCAGTTCGACAGCGATCTGATCCAGAAGCTGAAGGACGGCGTCGGATTCGATAAGGTTCGTAGTGTGCTGCCAGACGCCATCAACCTTCACGTACCGGACGGCCGGACTATGTTGATTTACATCCCCAAAATAGGGTAACAGTTTGAGTCGATTTTGGTAGAACTGTTGGTTCGAGAACGTGATCAGATCAAGCGAGCGGCTGCGGTAATGTTCAGTCAGCGATACCTGCGGCAACGACTGAGCAGCCAGTTCAAGCAGTGATTCTGCTTCGAGTTCGGCAGGAATATTCTCATCAGATTCAGATTCATCCAGTCGAGTTCGATATAAATCGCTGGGACGCAGTTGTTGCGTATCGCCCGAAATAACAACCTGTCTGGCCCGTGCTATAGCCGGAATACCCTGCTCAGCAAAACATTGCGACGCTTCGTCGAAAATTACCAGATCGAACAACTCAGGGCGCAGGGGAAACACCGCCGATACCGTTTCGGGCGAGGCCAGCCAACAGGGAACGAGTTTGAACACTTCGTCGGCAAACGCGCCCATCAGTTTTCGCATAGGCCAGATACCTCGTTTTTTGGTGGTCTGATGCAGCAGATCGCGGTAAGTAACCGCATTATTCAGCCGATTGAACGTTAGATTTCGGTAGGTTTGTTCACGTAGTTTGATCAACAGAATTTCGCGGCTCAGGGTCTGTTTCCGCTGCACACCATCCTGAAGTTGCTGCTCGGCCTGCGTCATTCGTAACGAGGACACCATACGTAACGAGGGATACTCCTCCTCAATGTGGTCCAGCCAGTTCAGATAAATTGCATTGCGGAACACACCGACCCATTCTTGGACTGGCATTACTTTCAATCGGGATATAATCACCTTTTCCGGTTCTGAAAACCCGGCTTCTAACCGGTCGGCGTCGAGTAGCAAGTTAAAATCGCGCCGAAGCGACTGCTGTAGCGTCTCCGCTCTGGTGTTATCATCCCAAATTTGTTGGGTTTGCCCGCTGGTCAGGTATTGCTGGCTATCAACCCGCTGCCTGTTTACCATCTGTGATAGTGTCAGGAGTTCTTTAACCGCATTCTGAAACTGGTCGCTATGCTGCCAACTGGATGCTGGCAGGGAATTTGGCAGGATCAGGCTGGCCAGTTGAGTCGCTAGATTTCGCGCGCGCCAAACGAGCCGCAGACTTGCGGGCGTATCGGATAATGACGCACCCAACAGCAAAGGCCCCGCATCAACCCGTAATCCTTCCAGCCTGATACGCTTGTCGACCTTGCGGGCCAGCGTTTGCAGGTCGGCGGTAGTCATCGACAGGGTGTTGGCCATTGCCACCGACCTCAGCGTATCCTTACCATCATTCGTCAGCAGCCACCAGTTCCACCGCACCCAGGATTGGCGGGCGTTGAGGGCATCGGTCAGCAACTCACGAAACGCCCGCAACGCATTCGTTGGTAGTGAGGACTCGGGGCCGGGCAAACAAAGAGTTTCATCCCAGGCGTCGGCCAGTTCAGTCAGGCGTGTTTCGGGTTGGGTCAGCGCGGCATGGTTCGGCGTATTACGCAGCAACAGCACCAGTGGCCACAATTGAGGCAGATCGGGTTGTGTTAGCAGGGCGGTCAACTCGGAGGTTTGCGCCTGCCAGCTTTCCAGTTCGGTCAGTGAGCAGGATTTATCCAGCTGGTCGGTAAGTATCTGGCTGGCCCTTTCACACATCTGTGCCCATGCCGTAATGGTTTGGTTAGCCCACGTCAGATCGGCATTTGTGAACGCAGCAAAGGATACACGATCTTCCCAGGGATGGGCCGGGCCCAACTGGTGCCGGTAAGCTGCCAGATTACTGAGCCGCAACATGAAATTTTCTATATCATCATGGTGAACGTGAGCATACACATCATCGACTGGAATTGCCGGTGCGTCGGGATCACTACTCAGATATAATTCTTTTGCCGACCTACCAAACCTGGTGGAGTCAAACAGGGCGTCTTTAAAGGTCTGAAACTCTGCCACCGTTTCATCAATCTGACGACAAACCCGGTCAAAATCTCGTTCGAGCAGGACGGTGTTCAGGCCGTTGTTCTGCTGACGGTTTGCTTCGATCTGATTAATCTGAGCAGCAATCTGCTCGAATAAAGCCCGCCGGTCATCCTGAAAATCGTGAACCAGAGCCAGAAACGATCCCATACCCACTTGGCGTAATCGCTCCTGTACAACATCGAGCGCGGCCCGCTTCTGGCAAACCAGCAGCACCCGTTTTCCGGCAGCGGCAGCGTCGGCCATGAGGTTGGCAATCAGTTGTGACTTCCCGGTACCCGGCGGTCCCTGCACCACCAGCGACTGCCCTGCTCTGACTGCCCGTAAGGCCGCTTCCTGCGACGCATCGAGCGGCAAAGGGGTATGAATATTTTTTTCAGGAAGAAAGGGGAAGGGAAGAGAAGCAGACGAGAAAGAACGCATTTCCTCTCTCTCCTCTTCCTTCTCGCTTTCTTCCCTCCCAATCAGCGCATCATAATCAGGTACGAGATACGAACCCGCCTGCGGAAAAATACCGAGTACCGCTTCGGAAAAGAGTTTTAACTCGCCGGTACGTTCGAGTTGCGCCAGGCTTTTGGTATTCTGCCTGTCGAAGTGATGAAGCTGGTCGGTGAATAAATCGGGATTGAAATTAATTTCGAGCGGACCGTCACGAAGCCATTCATACAGTTCCGTTCGGAATACGAGTGGATCCCGGTCCATGTCCGTGATATCTTTTTCCAGAACCTCGTCGGACAGTTTTACCTGATTAAACTGGGCGTAGGCGAGCAAAAACGTTGGATTCAAAAAAGCCGTCTCATCACCCCGGCGCATTAACATCCAGTGTTTGCCGCGCTTCTCAATACTAACCGGGAAAAACAGCAGCGGCCCGTGCACAACGCTGTCATCTATTAACTTACCCCGCACAAACGGCCAGCCTACGTACAGGTCCTCGGTACCACGCTCCTCTTCGATAAACCGCGCGGTGCGATCAATGCGCCGGAGTTTGCGGCTCACTTCGTTCGCTCGCTCCAATCGGGCGTCCAGCACGTCGCACAGTGGGATCGACGCTTTACGGCCAATCAAGTCAGCAATCAGGCTGAAGGAGGGTTTGTTGAGCAGGAAATCGGCTTCGTGCAGGTCCAGAAACTGACTAGCGGGTAAACTGGTCAGTACCAGGGAGCGGTTGCGGCTGCTCAGGTTGGTCAGGCGTCTGCGAAACTGGCGGAGACTCTGAAGCGAAATCCTCATCTTCTAAACCGTAAATTTTCGGGGCAACCAGATTTCCAGAACATACCCGTGCCTGACCAATCCTGAAAACCTGGTCGCCCCAACAATTCATGTCAGGTAACCAGGCTGTTCGACCTTCATAAAATCACTGGTGTCGCGGTTTGGGAATTTCAACCGGATCAGACTTTTTCTCCGGGATGAGCAGAGATGCCAGTACACTGATCGTTAAGATGCCAACGATTATGTAAAGCGAGTAGACAGGTTTGAAGCCGAAGCCTTCCAGCCAGTGTTCGGTTAGCATTTTCAGGCCGATAAACGTCAGCAGAACGGCCAGACCTACTTTCAGGAACCGGAACTGATCCATAATGCTCGACAGGAAGAAGAACATAGACCGTAGCCCCATGATGGCAAATACGTTCGAGAAAAAGACGATATACGGGTCTTTTGTAATCGAAAAAATGGCTGGGATCGAGTCAACGGCGAAGATCAGGTCGGTAAATGCTACCACGATGACAATGATAAATAGGGGCGTTACAAACAGTTTCTGATCTGACTTCCGCCGGATAAAGAAGTTGTCAGTCACGTTCCGACTATACACATTGAGGTACTTGCTCGTAAACCGCACAACTGGATGCTTACTGGGTTCTATTTTCTCATCTTCTCCCTTTTGGAAAAACAACTGCGCCCCGGTATACACCAGAAATGCACCGAAGATGTAAATAATCCAGTCGAACCGCTCCAGCAGGGCGGCTCCCAGGAATATAAAGACAAACCGGAGCACAATGGCTCCCAGAATACCCCAGACCAGAATTTTCTTGTAATAGCGCTCGGCCACACCGAACGATTTAAAAATCAGAATGAATACAAAAATGTTATCTGCCGAAAGCGAATACTCTACCAGATAACCCGTAATGTATTCGAGGGCCATATTCTTCTGGAAGGCCGCCAGACTGGTCGCAAAGTCGCCGGGAATCAGCTGAACGTGGGCCGCGTACCGGTTTCGGACTTCTTCCAGTTGGGCCATGTCCGTAATACCATGCACCAGATACCCATAATTCCTGAGCAAAAAATAAAAACCGACGGATAGAGCTACCCAAACGGCACTCCATGCAGCCGCTTCTTTAAAATGAACAACGTGGCTCTTCTGACGCGAAAACACGCCAAGATCGAGTGACATAACGAGAAGTACAAAGGCCGCAAACGCGGTAAAAAATATGGTTTCGCTGCTAATCATAACGGATAAGAACAGGCTTCCTTTGGCATAAGCCCGACTCTGTAGATTGGTTTTCAGGACAAAACTAATGGCAAACCGCCGAAACAAACCGGCAGATTCGGCACAATATTGGCATAGTGCCGTATAGACCTTAGTTTTGACCCATGTTTAATAATAAAAAAGTGGTAGTGGTCATGCCCGCCTACCGAGCCGCCCTCACCCTTGAACGTACCTACCGCGAGATTCCGTTCGATCTGGTCGATGACGTGATTCTGGTTGACGATGCCAGCCCCGATAATACCGCTGAGATAGCCCAGCAACTGGGCATTCAGCATGTAATCCGGCACGACCGTAATAAAGGATACGGTGGTAATCAGAAAACGTGCTACGCCAAAGCTTTATCTCTCGACGCCGACATCGTTATTATGCTTCATCCTGACTACCAGTATACACCCCTTTTGTTACCCGCCATGATTACGATCATCGGCAATGGGCTGTACCCGGTGGTGTTTGGTTCGCGAATTCTGGGCAAAGGTGCCTTGAAAGGTGGCATGCCGATGTATAAATACGTTGCAAATCGGTTTTTGACTTTTACACAGAATCTTTTGATGAACCAGAAGCTGTCAGAGTATCACACGGGATACCGGGCCTTTTCGGGCGAGGTGCTACGCAGTCTTGACTTCACCCATAATTCTGACGATTTCATTTTCGACAATGAGATGATTGCCCAGATCTTTTACAAGGGCTACGAGATTGGCGAAGTAACCTGCCCCACCAAATACTTCGATGAAGCTTCTTCCATTAACTTCCAGCGGTCATCTATTTATGGACTTGGGGTGTTGCGTACGTCGGTATATTACCTCTTCACGAAGCTTGGACTAATGCGCTGGAACGTGCTGACATAATCCGGTCAGGCTCGGCTGTGACGGCCTCCAGCACCATTGCTTCCAGCGTCAGGCCTGGCCCAAACGCGCAACTCAGAATATTGGCCGGACGGTTCGTCTTCGTTTCGGAGTCAGTAAGGTCTTGTTGGGCATCCCACACTGCTTTAAGGACAAACAATACGGTTGCTGACGACATATTGCCGTTTTGCCGCAATACTTCGTAGGCGTACCGATTATCGAATGGTGTAATGCCCAACTGCCCCTCAATCACCTCCAGAATACGACGACCACCAGGGTGCAGCGCATAATGGCCAATGTCATCCAGGGTCAATCCACACTGATCCAGCAATCGCTCCATTAACGCGCCAATCCCCTGCTGAATAAACGTGGGTACTTCCGCCGTCAGGGTCATCTCGAACCCGAAATCGCTCACGTGCCACGCCATGGCCTGTTTGCCTTCGGGCAGTAAATCACAGTAGAAAGACCGGAGTCGAAACGCCTGTTCAGGGCGGGGTTTGCTTTGCACGAGCACAGCCGCCGAACCGTCGGCAAAGAGCGCGTTGGAGAGCAGATGGTCGGTTTCTGTTTTCTTCTGGAAGTGGATCGTACACAGTTCAATGCATACTACCAGTACGTTGGCGTCGGGAGTAGACCGCACAATGGCGTCGGCGGCTTTCAGGCCGTTGAAGGCGCCGTAGCAACCCATGAAGTTGATGGCAAGCCGTTGTGTTGTGCCGGGCAGTCCAAGGGCTTCGATAATTTCGATATCCGGCCCTGGCGCGTACAGACCCGTGCAACTCACCGTGATGACGTGCGTGATGCTCTGCGGATCAAAATCCGGATAACTGACAAAGCAGTCGTGAATAGCCTTCAATGCCAATGGTACGGCCTCCTGGCGGTACACGCCCATTCGCTGACTCACCGTTGGAAACGGCTCCATACCCGGTGAGTTAGTGTAGAATGTAAACGCTTCCTTTGGGCGCACATAATCAGCCAGTACCGAGTGCCGCCGGTCAATGCGGGTGTGTCGATACAGGGCCATAAGCCGCCGGGTATCGCGCTCGTCAAGCTGCAGCACATCGGCCATAAACTCGGCGGCATTTTGCTGAGTTGAGGAATAGGCAGGTACGGCCGTGCCAATGCTATTTATATAGCCACTAGTAAGATTATGCATAGAATGGGTTGCCAGAATTAAATGATAGTACGGGGTGGGCAAGGATTGTTCCTATAACTTTTCGTTTGCCTGAAAGTTCGTTGCTCACAAACTCCTATGAGCGGCCTGCGCTACGGATCAGATCATCTTTTGTAAATCCTGCCCGCATCCGCGTCTACGCAGTAGTATATCCTGAGGAGTGGCCTGATCAATTTTGAGCGTCATCTATATACGTAACTCCTTCGTTATCAGTTTTTGGCAGTCCGCAGGCCAACGAATAACAAAAAAAATCGGGCGTTACGCTTGACAAACGCCTTAAAAACCTTAATTTTGCATCCACAATTCGCTGAAAGAGGTAGATTGTTCATTGCGAAAGTAGCTCAGCTGGTAGAGCGCGACCTTGCCAAGGTCGAGGTCGCGGGTTCGAACCCCGTCTTTCGCTCTAGGAAAAAAGCACCGAGTAGCGGTGCTTTTTTCGTACACGCCGGGATGGTGGAATCGGTAGACACGCCGGACTTAAAATCCTGTGGGCCACAAGCCCGTGCGGGTTCGACTCCCGCTCCTGGTACCAGAGTCGAAAAGCCTGAATGGGTGTCCGTTTAGGCTTTTTTGTGGCCGTTAACCAAAAAAGCCGCTTTCGTTAAAGCGGCTTCGGTACACATCTATAAATTACAGGGCCATAACTGACCCCGGACGGATTATTGGTCAGTTAAACAAATCTTTGATGTCGATTCGGCGGTGCATAGCCTCTTCATCTTTGAAAGGAAGGGTAATCACTACTCTACCAAGTTCATGGACGGCTTCGATCTCATTAGAATCGATGAAGTCAGGAATATCAAGAACCCGCAGGAACATCGGTACGGCCAGTCGCTGAGTTTCCTCATCATCCTGTCGAACGGAGTTACCCACCAGAAGCGTATAAATTACCAGTTTGCTACCTTCAACCAGCACGTTAAATGAGCTGGCCCGCACACCGGGGGCACGCAACGTAATTACCAGCTGCCCATCTTCACGCTCGACATGCATCGTCGTCTGGCTTGAGCCGCCATATAGGGTGTTGAGCAAGTCGACTTGTCCGCCCGTCCCCTGAAATACATTTTTTATCGCTTTCATAGGAGTTGCTGTTTTCTGTTCAATACTGGTTAACAATCAAACGCCGTGCCTAAGCTTCCCGACAGTAATCTGCCCGCCACGCTGTCATAAAAACAATCCATTACCAGCCCATATATGCCTTTTTGGCGTAGTTAAGAGGTATTCTTCCTGTTGCTGTACAAATCTGTCAGACAAAATTATTCACGTATCCTGTTGCTTTGATGGGTATTTTTGGGGCCATCTTTCCACAACCCGGCACTAGCGGAAGTTAAGCACCAATGGCTGATTTAGGTTGAGCGAAGCTGTACCTTTGCCTTATTATGCATATCCGAATTGGTACCCGCAGCAGCCGGCTAGCGCTCTGGCAAGCAGAACATATCCAGGCCCTTTTACAGACCGGTGGGCTAACGTCTGAACTGATCCTGTTCGAAACAAAAGGCGATAAGATTCTGGACCGGTCGCTCTCAAAAATTGGTAGTAAGGGTGTGTTTACGCAGGAACTGGAAGACCAGCTCTGGGCGGGCACTATTGACATTGCGGTACATAGTGCCAAAGATTTACAGTCATCACTCCCCCCGGGCCTTGGTATCATTGCCTTTACCGAGCGCGAGCGGGCTAATGATGTGCTGGTGAGCCGCGACACTTCCCTTTCACTTACGAGCGGGCAACCGTTTGTGGTAGGTACGTCTTCAACCCGGCGCGTAGCCATGCTCCGGCACTATTGCCCGCACATTCGGATTGTGGATATGCGCGGAAACTTACAGACGAGGCTCCGTAAACTGGACGAAGGGCAATGTGACGCCCTACTGCTGGCTTACGCGGGTGTTCACCGAATGCAGTACGATGACCTGATTGCCGACCATCTGCTTATCACAGAATTTACGCCTGCCGTGGGCCAGGGAAGCGTAGCCGTCGAAGCTGCCGATACACTATCGCTTGACAAACTCGATGCTGTCCGCAAACTGACCAATCACGAGCCGACCGAGGTCGTTCTCAGGGCCGAACGGGCTTACCTGCGTCGGATGGAAGGCGGGTGCAGCATCCCCATTTTTGCCCTGGCTGCGCACACCGGCGATACTATAACGCTAACGGGTGGATTGATTGGCTTAGACGGTACATCGCTGTTGCGCGAAACCTTTAGTGGCCCCGCTACCGACGCGGAACGGCTCGGCAACGCGCTGGCCGAGCATATTATGGCGCAGGGTGGCGACAAAATTTTACGGACCATTCGCGAACAGTTATGATCGTTAAAGTTGCTCAGTCCGACGCCAAGGTTCGTCAGTGTCTGCCCGCTATGCTGGCGCTGCGCGCGCATCTGGCCACCAAGGATAGGTTTGAACGGATTCGGTTTCAGCAGATTGATGATGGGTTTACGCTCGCTTTTGTGGATGACGCAAGCCCCGCCAATCCGGCTCCCGCCGTGATTGGCTACCGAATCCTAAACTCCCTGCACAGCGGTAAAACCCTGTATATTAACGATTTATCGATGCTGCCCACGGCACGCGGAAAAGGCTACACCGGCAGACTACTCGATTTCGTCATTGAGCAGGCCCCCCAAACCGGTTGCCAGACCGTTTCGCTCGATTCGGGACGGAACCCGGCTCGCTACGATGCCCACCGGCTATATCTAAAAAAAGGATTTACTATTACCTCGCATCACGTTGCGCTGACCTTATGAACCTGTTCCGCATTAGCTGGCGCAACCTAATTGACAAACCGCTGAGCAGTTTCCTGAGTGGGCTGCTGATGACGTTCGGCATTACTATTATCTCGCTGTTGCTACTACTTAATAAGCAACTGGATGACCAGTTTCGTCGCAACATTCGGGGTATCGATATGGTGATTGGCGCCAAAGGCAGCCCATTGCAGCTCATTCTGTCGAGTATCTATCAGATCGACACGCCGACAGGAAACATTCCCCTCGACGAGGTTACCCAATTGACCCGCAATCCAATGATCAAAACGGCCATTCCGCTCTCCATGGGCGACAATTACCGCTCATTCCGGATTGTAGGTACCAACCAGAAGTACGTTGACCACTTTGGAGCCACCGTAGCGCAGGGAGCTATGTTCCGGCAACCGCTCGAAGCCGTAATCGGGCCGCGCGTGGCCGAAGCCGCCGGGTTGAAAACCGGCGATACGTTTGCCGGTGCGCACGGTCTGGATGGAGAAGGAGAGGCCCATGCCGCCACCAAATACAAAGTGGTGGGAATCCTGAACACGACTAATACCGTGACGGACCAGCTTATTCTGACGCCCGTAGCCAGTATCTGGGCCATTCACGACCACCACGACGGGGGAGATGAACACCCTGAAGAAACGCCACGTGAGATCACCAGCATGCTCGTTAAGTTTCGCAATCCGATGGGTATGATGCTGGCACGAAGCATCAACCAGAACTCCAGTGTACAGGCAGCGTTACCCAACATTGAGATTAACCGGCTGTTTTCGCTGCTTGGCGTAGGCGTTGATACGTTGCAGAAACTCGCCATTGCCATTATGCTCATTGCCGGCATCAGCGTATTTGTATCGTTGTACAATTCATTGAAAGAACGGCGGTATGAAATGGCCCTGATGCTGTCGATGGGCGCTACACGGGCGCAGCTTTTCGGAATGTTGCTGATGGAAGGGCTAGTGCTGGCGCTAATTGGGTTCGGGCTGGGTATTGGGCTGAGCCGGGTGGGACTGTGGTTATTTTCGAGTAGCGTTTCGGCGGATTATCACTACGATTTAGCCGCTTTTGGCATCCTGCCCGAAGAGTGGATACTACTCGGCATTGCGGGTCTGGTTGGTCTGCTAGCGGCTGCTCTGCCCGCGCTGGGCGTGTACCGCATGAACATCTCCCGCACCCTGGCCCAGGAGTAGCTTACTCCGGCTTCGAAATGGCCTGTAAAAAAGTTAATCCAACTTTTTTATGTTGTGCCAGTTAGTGCTAATGTTGCAACGCCATATCGGCATCATCACTAAACACTTAATTTATCATGGGAATCTTGTATTCAATCATTATCGGCGGCATTGCCGGCTACCTGGCCAGCGTACTCATGGGCAGTAGCAATAGTGCACTGATCAATATCATTCTGGGAATCGTGGGTGGTTTCGTAGGTGGATTCATCGCCAAAAGGCTTGGCAACGATCCCTCAAACGACGGATTGCTGATGAACCTGTTAATTTCCGTTATCGGAGCGGTGGTTCTGATCTTTATCGGACGCCTGTTCTAACGGTACTATAAGTCATTACCAGAAGCGGAGACCAAAGCAGTTTGGTCTCCGCTTCTGGTTTTAAACCGCCCTGATTTCATCGTGTTTTGGTTAGGATAGGTAGGTAAATGGGGTAGTTTTCAACGCAGGTTCCCTAACTTTTGCGCCAGTTTGCGTTACTTTGTCTCCAGTAAACAAACCCGTCTGCTGACAGAAACATCTATCAGTAGTAGTGGGTCTTTTCGTAGTCACCCTTTATTACTTCCTGAAAATGAGTACAATCCAAAGCGTTCATGCCCGGCAGATCCTCGATTCTCGCGGCAACCCTACCATTGAAGTAGACGTACGTACTGAAAACGGTTATATGGGCCGGGCCGCCGTACCATCGGGTGCCTCAACCGGTACCCACGAAGCCGTTGAGCTTCGCGACGACGACAAAAATGTGTACGTGGGTAAGGGCGTATTGAAAGCCGTCTCGAACGTCAATGAACTGATTTTTCCCGAGCTGATTGGCATGTCAGCGTTTGATCAGAATCTGATCGACACTGTCATGCTGGAACTTGATGGTACACCCAACAAGGGACGTCTGGGTGCCAATGCCATTCTGGGCGTATCGCTGGCCGTAGCCAAAGCCGCGGCTCAGGAAGCTGGATTGCCACTCTACCGCTACATTGGGGGCGTAAGTGCCAACACGCTGCCCGTGCCGATGATGAACATTCTGAATGGCGGCTCCCACGCCGACAACTCCATCGATTTTCAGGAATTCATGGTTATGCCCGCCAATGCGCCGAGCTTTTCGGAAGCGCTTCGGATGGGGGTTGAGATTTTCCATACCCTGAAAGGTGTTCTGAAGAAGATGGGACTGGCCACCAACGTAGGCGACGAAGGCGGCTTTGCGCCGAATATCAAGTCGAACGAAGAGGCCATTCAAACCGTCATTCAGGCCATCGAAAAAGCGGGTTACCGTCCCGGCGAAGACGTCTGGATTGCGATGGATGCCGCTAGTTCGGAGTTTTACGATGCTGAAACCAAGCAATACTACTTCAAAAAGTCGACCGGCGACCGGCTTACGTCGTCCGAAATGGCCGGTTTCTGGAAAGACTGGGCTACCAAATACCCGCTCCTGAGCATCGAAGATGGCATGGCCGAAGACGACTGGGATGGCTGGAAACTGCACACCGACGAGTTGAAAGGAAAAAATGTGCAACTGGTAGGCGATGATCTCTTTGTTACCAACGTAACGCGTCTCCAGGAAGGCATCGACAAAGGCATTGCCAATTCTATTCTGGTGAAAGTGAATCAGATCGGTTCGCTGAGCGAAACCATCGATACGGTGAACCTCGCCAAGCGCAATTCGTACAAGAACGTCATGTCGCACCGTTCCGGCGAAACGGAAGATTCGACCATTGCTGATCTTGCCGTCGCACTCAATACGGGTCAGATAAAAACCGGTTCGGCGTCCCGCTCCGACCGCATGGCCAAGTACAACCAGCTGTTGCGCATTGAAGAAGAACTCGGCGAAACCGCGTACTTCCCAGGGTTGAAGTTTTAACATTTTGGTATTCCGACCGGTCCCGCCGGTCGGAATACCAAAAAAAGATCAGACAGGTATGCACCGTATTCCTCGTTTCCTCCGGAATTTTTACACGGCCACGGTAATAGGGCTACTGGCCTGGATGACGTTCTTCGATGCCAACGATTTACCGTCGCAGTTCAGTAACTGGTGGAAGCTACGCGAGCTGGAAGGCGAAGTTGCGTACTATAATTCGCAGATTGAGACCATTCGGCGCGAGAGCCGGGAAGTGCTGGGCAGCGACCGCCTGCGCGAGAAGTACGCCCGCGAAAAGTATCTGATGAAGAAGCCCACGGAAGACATTTTCGTCATCGTGGACGAGAACAACGAACCCCTTGAAAAGTAGTTGTGAATTGTAGATGATGAATTCAGAACGGGCTGTTAAAAGGCAGCTCGGGAGAGCATTCACAATTTGTCATGTGCAGTTGATCATTCATAATGAAAACCGTTCTTTTCGTTTGTTACGGCAATATATGCCGGTCGCCGGTGGCGGAGGGAGTCTTTCGGACGCTGGTGGCCGAAGCGGGTTTATCGGAACAGTTCAGCTGCGATTCGGCCGGTACGGCGTCCTTCCATATTGGGCAGTTGCCCGACCGTCGAAGCCGCGAAAATGCGCTGGAACACGGCCTGACGCTAACTCACCACGCCCGCCGGCTCACCGGCGATGATCTGGCGCAGTTCGATTACTTAGTGGCCATGGACGCCAAGAATCTAGAAGCCATTGAAAAGCTAAACTACCGCGCCACGGGCCTGTATACGACGGATACCATTTTTCTTTTGCGCGAATTTGACCCCGACGTCGGCGATCAGCCCAACGTACCAGACCCCTATTATGAAGGGCCCGAAGTTTTTGAAGACGTCTACCAAATCTGCCTACGCTGCTGTCGGCAGTTGCTAACCTACCTGACAAGTGAATAAAAAAGTAATCCTCATCATCCTTGACGGCTGGGGTATTCCACTCAAGCCCGACGTATCAGCGATCGAAGCCGCCAACGTACCGTTTGTTCGATCCTTGTACACCAACTACCCGAACAGTACCCTCGAAGCGTCGGGTCTGGCCGTAGGGTTACCCGTTGGTCAGATGGGCAACTCGGAAGTAGGGCACATGAACCTAGGCGCGGGCCGGGTGGTCTATCAGGATTTGGTTCGCATCAACAAAGCCGTTGATGAACACACACTTGATACGGAACCGGTACTGGTCAATGCACTGACCTACGCCAAACAAAACGGCAAAAAAGTACACTTCATTGGTCTCGTATCTGACGGGGGTGTTCACGCGCATACCAGCCACCTGAAAGGGCTACTGGCCATTGCCCACATGCATGGACTCACCGATGTCTTTGTCCACGCCTTTACCGACGGTCGCGACACCGACCCCAAAAGCGGCTACGGTTTTCTGACTGATTTGCAGTACGCCATGGCCAATACAACCGGCAAAATTGCCACGGTAACAGGCCGCTATTACGCCATGGACCGCGACAATCGCTGGGAGCGCGTCAAAGTTGCTTACGACGCAATGGTTCGGGGCGCAGGCCACGTACGGTGCGCATCTGATGCCGTTCTCAACACACTACAGCAATGCTACGATGCGGGCATAACCGACGAATTTGTCGAACCCATCATCGTTACTAGGCCTGATGGCTCGCCGGTGGCGGTAATCGATGAGGGTGATGTGGTCCTCTGCTTTAACTTCCGGACCGACCGGGGCCGCGAAATCACCCAGGCCCTGACGCAGAAAGACTTCCCGGAGCAGGACATGTACAAGCTGAACCTGCACTACGTGACGATGACCAAGTACGACGATGATTTTATAGGTGTTCAGGTCATTTTCGAGAAAGACAACCTGCAAAATACCCTCGGCGAAGTCATTGCCGGAGCGGGTCGGAAGCAAATCCGCATTGCCGAAACTGAAAAATATCCGCACGTAACGTTCTTCTTTTCGGGTGGCCGTGAAGAGCCGTTCGCGGGCGAAAAGCGGCTCTTATGCCCCTCTCCAAAGGAAATGACCATTGTTGACGAGCAGGGTAATATCGTAACGGTTCCGGTTAAGACTTACGATCAGAAGCCCGAAATGGCCGCCTATGATATCCGCGATGTTATTGTGCCGGAACTGGAGAACGAAGAAACTGATTTCATCTGTCTGAACTTCGCCAACACGGACATGGTGGGGCATACGGGCGTGTTTGAGGCCGTAAAACTAGCCGCCGAAACCGCAGACGCCTGCACAAAAGCAGTGGTAGAAGCCGCGCTGGAACACGGCTATACAGCCATCATCATCGCCGACCACGGTAATGCCGAGTTCATGATTAACGACGACGGTTCGCCAAACACCGCCCATACTACTAATCTCGTGCCGTGTATTCTGGTCGACAGCCAGTATCGCCCCGCCCTGAACAACGGTAAGCTGGCCGATATTGCCCCCACCATTCTGCAACTCATGGGCATTCAGCAACCCGCCGAGATGAATGGGGTGAGTCTGATTCAGGAATAGCAGTGCCAGAACCGATAAATAGGAAGGGGGGCTGATACAGTATTATCCTGTATCAGCCCCCCTTATCATCTCGATACCTTTTTACCCTTTATTCCACGTACATCACTTCGTTCTGAAGAAAATCCTGGTAGGTTTCTTCGAGACCCGTGCGAAGGTCGGTGGTATGTTGCCAGCCCTGGGCGTGCAGTCGCGATACATCCATGAGTTTACGGGGGGTGCCGTCGGGTTTATCGGTGTTCCAGCGGAGTTCGCCTTCGTAGCCCACTACGTCCCGGATCATCTCGGCCACTTCGCGGATAGTGACGTCCTGGCCCGTACCAATGTTCACGAACAGGTCGTCGTTGTAGTGTTCCATCAGGAAGAAACAGGCGTCGGCGAGGTCGTCGGCGTGGAGAAATTCGCGCCGGGGCGAGCCGGTTCCCCATACTTCGACTGTGGGCTGGTCGTTTACCTTTGCTTCGTGAAATTTACGAATCAGCGCGGGCAGCACATGCGAGCCGTTGAGATCGTAATTGTCATTGGGTCCATACAGGTTGGTGGGCATGGCCGAGATAAAATTGCTGCCGTATTGGCTCCGGTATGATTCGCAGAGCTTGATACCCGCAATTTTGGCGATGGCGTAAGGCTCGTTGGTGGGCTCCAGAAAACCGCTCAGCAGGTACTCTTCTTTGAGTGGCTGCTCGGCCATTTTCGGATAGATGCACGATGAACCTAAAAACAGCAGTTTCTTTACGCCGGTCTGATGCGCGTTGTGAATGATGTTAGCCTCAATCATCAGGTTATCGTACAGAAATTCGGCACGATAGGTGTTGTTGGCTAAGATACCACCTACTTTGGCAGCCGCCAGAAATACGTAATCGGGCTGCTCCTGCGCGAAAAAATCGGCCACGGCGGCCTGGTTGCGCAAATCCAGCTCTGCCGACGTGCGGGTAATAAGGTTAGTAAAACCTTCGGACTGGAGTTTACGAATGAGGGCCGAACCGACCATACCCCGGTGTCCGGCTACATAGATGCGAGCCTCTTTTTCCACGGTTGTTTATACGTGTAGTGCCGGCCAGAACCGGCGATGAAACAAAATAGGGCGGCACCCTGAACGTTAAAAAAAAAGAGGTCTGCCTGGCCCGTTACAAAACTACAACACAACGCCGACCAATCCGTCAAGCTCGTTATGAATGCTCTGAAACCAATACACTTCTGCCTCACCGGTGCTTTCCTGTTCCTGCTAGGCTATTCATCGATGGCACAGACGACCCAGCCCGACGCGCTGACCACGGCCAGCAAACCAGTATTGGACCCGTCTGGAGCGGCACCGTCGCCGTTTTCGTCGTTCAGTTCGGTGTCTTCGTCGCTTAAAACGCTGGGCATTCCTGACAAGGAGTCGTTGAAAAAGCAGAAAGACGCTTATGTGTCGGGTATTGTACCGGCTGATCTGGGACTGAAGGTAAAGAAACTAAAGGAAAAGCGGGCGAAGCAAAAAAGTAAAGTAAAGCTGCTGAAGACCGAGTATGAAGGCCTTTCTATTCTGAAATCATACACTAAAATAGGCAGTGGCGACCGGACTCTAATAGAGGAGTTTCATATTCTACGCGATAACGATGCGGCCAAACCCCTCCCCTACGTGCGCGAAGTGTTCCGTTATTTTCAGCGATCGGGCCGCGTCACGAGCTCCATCATCCGCGATGAAGGCACTGGATTGCTGTTGCACGGTCCCTATAAACGCTACCAGAACGGCGACCTTATGGAGGAAGGATTTTACTACGCCGGTATGCGCGACGGTCGCTGGGAAAAGTACGACAGCAAGTTTATGCTCATCGAAAAAACGCAGTGGCATCAGGGTGTTCTGGCCGAGTCCAGGCTAACCTATTACGACTCCACGCACCGAAAAATTAAGGAAATCATTCCCATCGACTATGGCCGTACAACAGGCACATACATGGCCTTTCATGAAAACGGACTCCTGGCCGAAGAAGGCAAGTACGATAATGGCGTAAAAGTGGGCCGCTGGACGCAGTACCATCCCATCAGTCCCGGCGGGCGACGAATGCGGTCCAGGATCACCCAGCACGCCAGCAATCAGTGGGACGCTGACTTCGAACCGTTCATCGTGACCGAGTGGGACGAGAAAGGAAAAACCACGTTCAAACAAGACAAGAAAAAGGCTATTGACGAGGATGAAGCGGATAACTAGCGCTATTTAAACATGCCCTGCGGATCGGGCTGTTTGGCGAGCAGATCGTTGAGGTAACCCAGATCAAGCGAGGCCAGATCGAGGGTACGGGCCTGATGAAAATACGCCCATGCTTTGCCGTAATCAGCTTTCAGGTAATTGACCAGCGATAGTTTCTGATAGGCCGACGCACTGGGACTGATTGCCACAGCGCGCTGCAGCGTCGTTTCGGCATCGGCTAAAGCGCTGGAATCATTGTGATCCTGATGGTACTTAATCTGCACCGTGGCCAGGTCAGTCATCAGCGTAACGTTACTATCGGCTACGGCCAGGCCCCGCTTCAGCATCCGAACGGCGTCGGGCAACTGGTTTTTCTGATAGGAAACCACACCCAGCCCCCAGTAGGCATCGGCATTGTGGTCGTTGAGCAGCCAGGCCAGATTAAAGCGGTAAGCCGCCGTATCCAGCTGACCACTGGCCACGTAATCCCAGCCCCGGTCAGTAAAGAACTTACTGGCTTCAGGACGGGTGGGGAAGCTGCGGTCACAATCGTTCAGAAATCGAATTTCCCGGTCAATCTGCTCGCTTGTTTTGGCCTGTTCGCCAAAGAGCGGCATCGTATTCAGGTCGTCAACAGTGAGTTTGCTACGGTCGGTGTTTACCCCACCATCGGCGGATGCGGGCTGATTTTCAACTTGCGTAGTGGCAGCAGGCGCGTTGTTTCGGACGGATGTGATTAGCTGCTTTGGTTGCGCCATTGCCAGAATGGGCAGCACAATCAGGCTTATCGGCACCAGTTTCATTCGAAAACGCATAACCATCATATACAGAGAGGGAGAGGGGGTTTCTGTCCCGGTAGAACGATGCAGGGATTCAAGTTAGTACATCCCGGCCGAATTACCGCCGACCGCTCCGGCCACCCGTTCGTTTACTACCGCCCGCTTTTGCTCCGCCCGACCCACCCGCTCTCGGGCGACCACCAGATGGACGGGCTGCGGGACTTTTGGCGGCTGTTTTTGGTTGAGTTGACCGTTTGACTGGGGTAACTCCCATTTGGGGTTTGCCCTTAGCGGGATACTGGTTTTTTTCCTTTTTCTCGTGGAAAGCCCCCGCAAAGGTCGGGTCATCCTTTCGGCGCTGTTCGTCAATTTCGCGCAACATAGACTGCTCCTCCTCGAAAGGCGTTTCGGCTACCTCCACCGCCCTCGGCAATGACTGGCGCGGTACCGTCATGCGGATAATCTTCTCAATTTTCTGCACGTGGTAATCCTCCGCTTTCGTTACGAAGGTAATGGCCTCGCCGGTATGGTTCGCACGGCCCGTCCGGCCAATCCGGTGCACGTAGTCTTCATAAATCAGCGGCACGTCGAAGTTAATGACGTGGCTTACATCAACTACGTCAATACCCCGCGCGGCCACGTCGGTAGCCACCAGAATCTGTACGTTGCCTTCTTTAAAGGCGTCCATCGAGTTGATGCGCGTATTCTGCCCTTTATTGGCATGAATTACCCGAACCTGCTCGGGATCAACCACTTTCCGTGCCAGAAACTTATAGATATTGTCGGCGGTGCCTTTGCTGCGGGCAAAAACGATACCCCGTCTAAAATCGTCGCGTGTGACGAGGTATTCGAGCAGGTTGATCTTGGTACGGAAGTTTGGCACATCGTACATGACTTGCGCCACCATCTCGGCCGTTGAAGCCTGGGGCGTTACCTCGATGCGTACCGGTGCTTCCAGGAACTCGCCCGACAGCCGTTCTACCCGACCGCCAAACGTAGCGGAGAACAGCATATTCTGCCGCTTCGCGGGTATTACCTCCAGGACTGATCGAATCTGGGGCATGAATCCCATATCCATCATCTTATCAGCCTCGTCCAGAATAAGCGTTCTGACTTCTTTCAGGACAATATGCCCCAGCCGGTACAGATCCAGTAACCGGCCCGGCGTAGCAATGATCAGATCGACACCCGCTTCGAGCTGGGCAATCTGCGCCTTGGGACCGAGACCACCAAACAACGCCACGTGACGCAGGTCGGTGTACTTACCCAGTTGCTGCACAGCTTCGGCAATCTGCATGGCCAGTTCGCGGGTGGGAGCCAGAATCAGCGCACGGGGATTTTTACCCTGCGCGTACTTGATTTTCATCAGCAGCGGCAGCAGGTAAGCCGCGGTTTTTCCGGTACCCGTCTGGGCAATACCCAGCACGTCGTGGTTACCCAGGCTAATCGGAATGGTTTTTTGCTGAATGGGCGTTGGCTCGGTATAACCCAGATCGGCCACGGCGTTGAGCAGTTGCCGATTCAGTTCGAACTGCTCGAAAGAAGAAATTTCCATAGTTTTTTAAGGCAGAGGGAACACCGGTTTCGCGGGAGCAACCGATTGCATCCGGGGAGCATTTGCGCCCGCGGTGATACACGTGTTAATTTGTCCGGTTAGAAACCCTTCAAGATTCGTTCCACGCCACTAACGTAGCCGGAGCCAAACAGATTCACGTGCACCAGCAACGGGTAAAGGTTGTACAGACCCACGCGCTCGTCGAAACCGTCGTTTAATGGAAAGGCTTCGTTGTAGGCGTCGTAAAATCGCTGGTCGAAACCACCGAACAGTTTAGTGAATGCCAGTTCAGCTTCGCGATACCCGTAGTACACGGCAGGGTCAATCAGGGCGGGGTTTCCCGCTTCGGTAGTCAAGACGTTGCCCGACCATAAATCGCCGTGGAGCAGCGCTGGCCGGTCGGTCGGGATCAGGCTGGGCAGGTGGGTGCGTAATCGGAGCAGGGCGTCGTAGGTGGGCTTACTCAGCAACCCTTTGTAGAGCGCCATGCCGGCCTGAGGCAGCAGCCGCTGCTCGAAGAAAAAGTCGTGGCCGTTGACCGTGGGCGTGTTTGGCTGCAATAGTGAGCCAATGTAATTGTCGGTATCCAGCCCAAACAGCGGCTGGGTGTGCGAATGGAGTTCGGCCAGGGCACGTCCCAGTTCCTCCCAATAGCGGGGTTCCGGTTTACCAGTGTCGATGTATTCCAGAACCAGATACGATTTGCCACTGTGTTCACCATAACCAACCACCTGCGGAATCAGAAGCACATCCGTCTGGCGGAGAAGATCAAGCCCCCGCGCTTCGGCCTCAAACGGGGCAGGATAGGCGGGGCCATCCGGTTCGGGCGTGGCGTAGTGCCCGGCGTGACTCCATTTGACGAAGAAAACGCCCTCCGACGAAAACACCTGAGCGGTCATGTTCACGTTACCACCCGACAAAAACTGCGCTTCGATCACCTGCACCGATTGCCCCAGTGTTTGAAACAGAATGCTTTCAAAAAAAGAAAATTGCTCGTCGCCCCAGAAATTCATTTGCTTTGCTGTATCGTAGCCCGGACGTCCACGTCCGGTAGCCGAATGGCTAAATATGTAGTTCGTTTTTTTAGCCTTTACGGCTACCGGACGTGGACGTCCGGGCTACTTATATGAACGCCCAACTCCACCACCTGTTTACGATTGCCCAAAAACCCGAACGCCGGATTGTCGGGCTGATGTCAGGCACATCGCTCGATGGTCTCGACGTGGCCCTGTGCCGCATTACGGGCAGCGGGCCGACCACGTCCGTAACCCTCGAAGGGTTTGTGACGGTTCCGTACGATGACCGCTTTAAAGAGGAAGTACGGGCTGTTTTCGCTAAACGGCAAATTGACTTTGAGCAGCTGTGTCTGCTGAATCCCTACATTGGACGGCTGCACGGGCAGATGGTGGTAGACGCCCTGCGTAAGTGGGAAATTGACCCAACAGCCGTTGACGTCGTGGCCAGTCACGGACAAACGGTGTACCATGCCCCCCGGAGTCAGCACCGGCGCGATGGGTTCCCGAACGCCACGCTCCAGATTGGCGACGGCGACCACATAGCAGCCACGACTGGGATTATTACACTCAGCGATTTTCGGCAGAAACACGTAGCGCACGGGGGCGAGGGAGCGCCTTTAGCCGTGTACGGCGATTATTTCATGTTCTCGAAAGCCGGTGAAAACCGGCTTTTGCTCAACATGGGGGGTATTGCCAACTTTACCTTTCTGCCCGCCAGCGAAGATGCCAGTCAGGTTTTTACCACCGATACTGGCCCGGGCAATACCCTGCTGGATGCGTACGCCCGGGAGTTTCTGAACCAGCCTTACGACGAAAATGGTGCGCTGGCCCGCAGCGGACAGGTGAACACCAATTTGCTGACCGCCCTGAAAACGGACCCGTTTTTTGACGCGCCCTTTCCCAAAACGACCGGGCCCGAAGTGTTTAGCAAGGCCTACGTAAAAGCCGCCCAAACTCGTGGCCATGTCAACACCATTGCCCCCGCCGACCTGATGGCTACACTTGTGCAGTTCAGTGCCGACACAATTACCGACGCCATTGGCCGCATTATGCACCCCGGCGACCTATACCACGTGTACATGAGCGGGGGCGGAGCCCATAACCCGGTTCTAACCGAAGCCATTCGTCGGCGATTACCCGACTGTATCTTTGGCAACACCACCGACCTCGGCATTGACGGCGACGCTAAAGAAGCCGTGCTGTTTGCGGTGCTGGCCAACGAATGCCTGATGGGTGGCAGCACGTCTTTTGGCAACCGGCAGGGCGTGCCGAGCATTACGATGGGGAAGATTTCGCTACCCTGATCTCACCCTTTCGGCCTGAATACCGGCATTTTTGTCGCGTGCGTAGTCAGAAACGGGCCGCCGATGAGGTCAATGCAATACGGAATGGCCGGAAACACCACCGACAGGCACTGCCCAATGGCTTTGGGCTTGCCGGGCAGGTTCACGATCAGCGTCTGGTTGCGGATGCCTGCCGTTTGCCGGGACAGAATAGCGGTAGGTACGTATTTCAGACTTTCCTGCCGCATCAATTCGCCGAAGCCGGGCATCAGTTTGTGGCAAACGGCTTCGGTGGCTTCGGGCGTTACGTCACGGGGGGCGGGGCCGGTACCGCCCGTGGTGACTACCAGGCAGCAGCCTTCAGCATCGGCGAGGTCAATCAGGGTGGCTTCTATCTGGTCCTGCTCATCAGGAATGATGCGCAGGACGGGTGTCCATTCGCCGATCAGCCACTCGGTAAGCAGAGCTACAACGGCCTGGCCCGGTGTGGCTTCGTAAATACCCGCACTGGCGCGGTCAGAGACGTTGATAATACCAATTTTTATCATGATTTCTGGAGGTATGGGCACCCCGATTTTATCCGTTAGCTCATCAAGTTTTATTTCCCGGTAATGGCTTCGTCCAACGGTATGTTTTTTGTGGGGGAGGAGCCATCAATGAGCGGTTATTTTTGGCCGCTGCTTTTGCTTACCTACTAACCCGTTGCGTATTCTGAATCGGTCTACCTGGCATCAACGCACTCGCCTGTATGGGGCTATCGGCTACCAAACACCTTTTTCATGGATTAAGGTTTGGGGACTGGCCCTGCTGTTGCTGTTGAACAGATCAACGTTTGGGCAGCAATCAGCTCACAAATCTACTGCAAACAAGCAAATCGAGTTATTGAATCACTACGCGGCACAGCGAAAACTGACGCTTCGGCTGGCCAATAAACACGGCTGGCCTCTCCTCAAAAACTATTCCAAACACCGGCAGCTTAGGCTGCAGGGCGTTGATACTACCGGGCAACCCATTTATTATTCACTCCATAACGCCGAAGCCGCTCTTGGTACGCGCACCACATCGCTCAGCAACGGAACCCTGCCGGTCATGCTATCGGGCGGGTCGGCGTTCATGAACGGGCGGCTGGGGTTATGGGATGGTGGGGCGGTGCTGTCCACACACCGCGAGCTGGGGGCCACCCGCATCCGGCAGGGCGATATCACCAGTGCCATCAGCGACCACGCCACGCATCTGGCCGGTACGCTGCTGGCCAAAGGGAGTGACGCGCAAGCCAAAGGGATGGCCTTTGGCGCGCAGCTTTCGGTCTGGGATTACACCAATGACCTAACCGAGCTGACTACGGCAGCCCCGGACCTGCTCGTTTCCAACCATGCTTACGGGCCGGTAGCGGGCTGGGTATTCAACGCATCGCGCCCCGGAACCGACCCGAATCTGAAATGGGAATGGTGGGGTAACACCAGCATTAGTCAAACGGAAGATTATCTGTTCGGCTTTTACTCGGCGCAGACCCGGGACCTGGACCGGCTGGCCTATAACAACCCGTTTTTTTTGATGGTCCGCTCCGCCGACAATAAACGGGCTGAAACCGGGCCACCCGCCGGAACCCCGTATTTTCTGCGCAACACCAATACCCAAAGTACCGCCAGTCGGCAACGAAACGATGGCTACGACGTGATTCCGGGTGAAGCTACCGCTAAAAATATCTTGACCATTGGAGCCGCCGATCCCACCTTCGACGCACCATACCGGCAGCTTACGGCTCTGGAATCAGCGGGGTTCAGCGGCTGGGGTCCCACCGACGATGGGCGGATCAAACCCGATTTGCTCGGCATAGGTACGGCCGTTTACTCTACGCTGAGCACCAGCAACACCGCTTATGGGGTGTACAGCGGCACGTCGATGGCGTCGGCCAACGTGTCGGGTTCGCTGTTTCTGCTGCAGGAACTGTACGCGCAGCAGCGGGGCATCACCACCGGCCGGCCGGTGTTCATGCGGGCGGCTACCCTGCGCGGTCTGGCCCTGCACACCGCCGATCGGCCCTACCCGGCCACCGGCCCTACGTACCGCACGGGCTGGGGACTGCTCAACGCAGAAGCGGCCGCGCGGGTATTGATAAACGAAACCCTGGCCCACGACGTGCTGGAACTGTCACTCACGAGCCGGCAAACATTCACTCGCCGGGTGGTGGCGCAGGGCAGCGAGCCGCTGGTTATAACGCTCTGCTGGACCGATCCCGAAGCGCCTGCTACGCCCGTTGTGGCCAGCCGGGTCAACAGCCGGTCACCTAAACTCATCAACGACCTTGACCTGCGCCTGACCGACAATCGCGGTACATCGCTGCCCTTCATACTCAACCCCGCCCAGCCCGATCAGCCCGCAAAATCCGGCGACAATATCCTCGACAATATAGAACAGGTGTTCATCGAAAATCCTGTTCCCGGCCAGGCCTACACCCTGACAGTTTCACACAAGGGTTCACTCACGTACGATAATCAGCCGTTTTCGCTCATTATCAGCGGTCTGCGCCGGGGTAACGACTGTTCGCTTACGGCCAGCATGGCACCCAGCCGCGATACTACAATCTGCTCCGGCGAGACCCTGATCCTCCAGTCAACGACGCAAAAGAGCGGCTATCAGTACCAGTGGCTGCGTAATGGTGTGGCCCTGTCCGGAGCCAGCTCGCCCACCCTGGCCCTGGCTCAGCCCGGCAGCTATGCCCTGCGTCTCACCGATGGGGCAGGCTGTTCGGCCACAGCAAAAGCCATAAACGTAACGACTAAAAATCCGGTTATTTCGCTTAGCCCAGCGGGCGATCAGTGGCTTTGCCCCGGCAAGCCACTAACCCTTACGGCCATCACAACCACCACGGCTGGTGCGGTCAGCGCGGTGATCTGGCTGCGCGACGGGCAGGTCTTACCCGAAGCCCGAACGACCACGCTCACCATCACCCAGCCGGGGCAGTATCAGATTCGCGACGATCAAACGGGTTGTCAGTGGATATCGGAGCCTGCCGTTGTACGACCAAGCACGGTTAACGATGTTGATCTGACGCCCGTTGAAACCGAGTTGACTTTACCGCCCGGTGCCACCGTAACCCTGGCGGCCCCACTCGATGCGTCTTATCAATATCAGTGGTTTCGGGATGCAGCCGTAGTTCCCAATGCCAGAGGGTACCAACTGTCAGTGGCGCAGACGGGTATTTACAAGGTGGAAATTAGCCAGCAAACCTGCGTCGGCTTCTCAACGGAGCGCGTCGTTGAATCGGCCGTACCGTCAGATTCGATAGCGACCTTACAGCTCTACCCCGTTCCGGCGGATGGTCTGCTGTCTATTCGCTACAAAAGCAGCACCACGAGGCCGGTGCAGGTAAGCGTTTATGATAGCCGGGGAATGCTGGTCATTTATCCCTTTCTGCTCCGGCGCACCAACGGTCGTTACGAAGCCGAGCTTCCCACCAGCACCCTGCCACCCGGCTCATACATCCTTTATCTGACCGGCGGCTCCGGCGAGCGAACAGGACGCTTTACCAGGAAATAAAGCGTAGACAAAAAAAGCCGTGCCCAATCAAGTTGACGGGGCACGGCTTCGACATTTTTTAGTTCTGTTTACTTCCCCTTCGCACCAGCTGCTTTACCGGACTCCATGGCCAGGGCCATTTTCACGGCGTCGTAGAGGTTGACGATGCCACCGCGCTGCGAGAGAGTCGAGAAATCGACGGTATCTTCCGACTCGGGTCGGCGCACTTTGGTGGTGTAAGGCGTAGCTGATTCAACAATGATACGCTTCATATCGGCGTAGGTCAGCTTCGGGAAGTACGACTTCAGGACGGCGGCAACACCCGCCACCACCGGCGAGGCCATGCTGGTGCCGCTGTTGTTTTCGTACTTACTGCCCGGCACGGTCGAGTAAATATCCTTACCCGGTGCAAACACGTCGACGGTTTTCTTGCCGTAGTTCGAGAAGCTGGCAATCAAGTCACCTGTATTGGGTTCGGCACTCGCCCCCACGGTGATGACGTTCGGAATCAGCATCCCGTCCATAAAGCGCGGATTGGGAAAGTTGGAAGCGGTGTCAATGTCTTTACCATCGTTACCGGCCGCATGCACGAGTAATACGCCTTTGCTCATGGCGTAGCGTTCAGCTTCCTCGACGGCAGCCTGCTGGGGCGAGTAATCTTTGCCGAAACTCATGTTAATGATCTGCGCGCCATTATCCACCGCATAGCGAATGGCATTGGCTACGTCTTTGTCGCGTTCGTCGCCATCCGGCACGGCCCGCACACCCATGATCTGCACGGCGTCGGCAATACCTTTTATGCCTAGGTTGTTGGTTCGATCAGCCCCGATGATACCCGCTACGTGGGTGCCGTGATTGGGGTCTGGCCCCATGATGTCAGCATTGCCGTAGTTGCGGTCTTTCGTGTTCTCCGGATCATCACCCACAATATCGCGGGCAACAAAATCGGGGTTATAGTGGTATTCGGCGCGGGCTTTGAGCTGGTCAATGTATTTGGCAAACTCACCCACCATTTTGTCGGCGTCGTTCACGTTCTGCTGCCGAAGCATATTCAGAATACCCATTGCCGGACGTTTTACGTTCATACTCTTCGCTGTGTCGCCCACCATAGCCAGGGTAGCGGTGTCGAGTGTGGTTACGTTCAGCTGGCTTTTCAGGCCCGCAACCGCATCCGTAAACTGACTGGCAAACTGCTGAATACCCTCGTACTGGGCTTTGTACTGCTTCTGGTTTTTCTCAACCTCAGCTTTCGTCTGCTGGTACAGATCAAACTCCTTCAACTCGGCCCCTTTGAACGCTGACCGGTCTTTGCCATCGTATTTAGGCTTCAGTTTTGCGTACAGGCGCGTCACTTCGGTGGTTTCGTAACTGACGTTGCGCCCGTCTTTGCCGCCAATAAAATTCCAGCCGTGTATATCATCAACGTAGCCGTTCTTATCGTCGTCTTTGCCGTTGCCAGCCACTTCTTTGGGGTTGACCCACAAAACCCGGCGCAGGTCTTCGTGGGTGGTGTCAATGCCCCCGTCAATAACGGCTACGATGACAGGAGTGGGTTTGCGGTTGGTAAGTAACTCGCGGTAGGTACGCTCTATGTCAATGCCCGCCGTGGCCGGGGTTTTGTCGCGCAGGTACCACTGCTGGTCGGGCTGGGTAGTGGGCGTAGTCTGGGCCGAAGCAGCCAGCGAAAGCAGGCAGATCGACGCACTAAAAATGAGTTTCTTCATGAAAGTTTGAACGTGAATGAATCATCACAATTTACGAAGAAACTAACGCACTGGCGAGAATAAAAGTTGTTGATTGTCCGGGGAAGACCACTAAAACTCACCGCCAACCGCCCGCAGCAAGGCCACCACGTACTGCGTTTCCTGACTGCGCAGCTGTACCAGCAGCTGCTCATTGGCCAGCACGGTTCGCTGGGCATCCAACACCTCCAGATACGTGCTCAGGCCTTTTACGTATAGTTCGCGGTTGTAGCGTTCGGTACGGCGGGCCAGGATAAGCGTTTGCTGTTGCAGCTCGATTTGTTCCCGCAGGATGGTCAGGTTATCCAGGGCGGTCTGGGCATCACGACGGGCAAGTTGCATGGTCTGGCGATACGTCTGGCTGATGGTTTGCGCCTGCTGCCGGGCCAGCGCAATGCTTTGCCGGGCCCGGTGGCCCTCATACAGCGGTATCGATGCGTTGATCCCCACCAGAAACGTGGCACTGCCCGGCACGAACCACGAGCCAAAGCGCCCCGACAGCAACCCCGCCTGACCCACCAGATTAATACGCGGGTAAATGCCGGACTGCTGCTGCACCGCCAGCGCATCGGCCACCTGCCCCTGCCGGATTACCTGCGTCAGATCGGGCCGGCGCGTGAGCTGGTCCGCTTCGATCGGCGCATTGGGATAGGCAGGCAGCGACTCGGGCAATTGACCAACCGGCACCGCAAACTGATCCGTTTCATTGGCACACAGCTGGGCCAGACTATTCACGAGTTCGGCGCGGGCGCGGGCTAAGCCGCGCAGGGCTACCTGCAACCCGGACGAATCTGTTTGGGCTCGCTGCACGTCAATCTGACTAATAAGCCCTACCCGGAACCGTTCGCGCAGAATGGAGAGCGTGGTGTCGCGCGACTGGATGTTACGCCGAAAGGCGGCCTGCTCGGCATCGTTACCCCGAATAAGCCAGTACGTACGGGCAATGTCAGCCGCCAAAGAAAGCCGGAAGGTCTGGTAGTCAGCATCGGTAGCCTGCGCCTGAAGATCGGCGACGGTAATGCCGTTTCTGATGCGCCGGAACAGATCCAGTTCGTAGCTCGCGTCGATGGGCAAAACCTGAAACGTGTTGAGCTGAAACCGGGGCAGCTGATCGGCCGCGTTGGGAATAGCCAGCGGGCGGTGCTCCGACAGGCTTTGCGTGGTGAGCAGAGCCGAACTCCGCAACGACGGCGATAAAAACGACTGTGCTACCCGCACCCGAATCCGGGCTTCTTCGAGTCGGCTCAGGGCGGCCCTTCCGTTAGGGCTATTGCTCAGGCCCTGTTCGATGTAGGCATTGAGCAGCGGGTCGTTAAACTGCCCAAACCCGGCCAGCGACACCACCGGGGCGGCTTCGCCAAACGTTGACCGGGCAAAGGAACCGGGTAGTTTCGCCGTGGCCCGTGGTACCGGCTGAATCGTTCCGGCACTGCCCGACTGTACCGTAACGGCACCACCCGGCGCATTGAGTGGCGCGGTCTGGGCAAACGTCGTTTGAGCGAAGCCGAGTAGTACAGCCAGAAAATAAACGAAGTGTTTCATTGAATTGGGTGGTAGAGTAGCCCGGTGATGCAGCATCCACTCCCGGCCCGGTACCATTACGCAACGGGTTTGACGGGAACGGGTTTGTACAGCCGAACTTTCTGCCCCTCGCGCAGCTGATCATTGGGGTTGGTCACTACGCGCTCCTGCCCGGTCAGGCCGGTGGCGGCCTCAATGGTCGTGCCGTAGTCGCGACCGAGGGTAATGGGAACAAATTTGAGCCGATCGTTAGCCTCTACAACGACCACGAGTGGCCCATCGGGCGTAATTTTCAGGGCGTTGGCGGGAACCAGCACCGGCCCACCCGACGCAATCACATCGAACTTAACCGAACCATAGAGTCCCGACGGAATTTTGTTGCCGGGATTCGGAATCATGATTTCGGTCAGCAGCGTGCGGGAGTCCGTACGCAGCGTTCCTGACGTCCGTACCACTTTGCCCCGCAGAGTCTGGCGCAGTTCCGGTACCGACACCGTGGTGGGCATGCCCACTTTAATCATCTGAAAGTAGGTCTGCGGCACATCGACAAACACCCGCAGCGAGCCCAGCTCCGAAATCGTGAATAAGGGTTGGCCCGATCCCGGCGAGACGAGGTTTCCGTTTTCGGCATTGCGGGTGGTAATAACGCCGGAAAAGGGTGCCCGAATCTCCTGCAACGTTTTGAGCGCCTGCAGCCGGCGCAGATTGGCCTGCGCCACCGCTACCCCCGACCGCCGGGTGTCTATGTCCTGTTTGGCCACGGCGCCGGGCAGCTGCACACTCTCAAGCCGGTCGAGGTTGGTCTGGGCCAGTTGCTGATCGGCCCGGGCCCGGGCAATGTCCTGGTCAAGTTCCGGCACGTCAATGCTGGCCAGGAGCTGACCCTGCTTCACCTGCGTACCGATATCCACGTACCATTTCCGCAAAAATCCCTGCGTGCGGGCAAACAGGGGCGTCTGGCGATTCGGCTGGATCTGACCCGGCAGGGTAAGTCCGGTCGTGTCTGATCCCTGTTTGAGCGGCACGGCGTTTACCACCGGCTCGCGCGCGGCTTCGGCCTTTATACCGGCCTGTAACTCCTGCGCGTTGCGGATGCGTGGCAGCACTCCGAAAAACACGAATACGGCAACCAGCACCAGCAGGGGAATTAGAATTCGAAGAATTTTCATGAGGCTATCGGTTCAATCGTCACCACCGCGTCCCGGTTTATCGGACCGTATGCGTGCGGAAACAAGTCGTTGTTAGTAGCGGCTTCGTACCGGAGTTCGGCCGTTAGCCGGGCCGGGTCAACGTGCAGCAGTAGCAGGTCCGGCACGTTCTGGTAATACCGCTCCAGCACCCCGGCCACCTGATCCCGGGTAGACAGGTGAATAAAGCCTTCGGTTACCAAGCTGGCGGCTTCGTAGGCAGGCCTATCGTGCTGCGCGGTCCAGTCGGCTTTGGTTACAATGTGGTAGATCATGTCGTTGATTTTCTGGCCAGGTAGCTGAATACGACCGGCACAAACAAAAGGGTGGTAAACGTAGCCAGTACCAGTCCACCAATAACGGCCCGGCCCAGCGGTGCGTTCTGCTCTCCCCCTTCGCCCACCCCGAGCGACATGGGCAGCATCCCGATAATCATGGCAATGGCCGTCATCAGAATGGGGCGCAGGCGCGTCCGACCCGCTTCCAGAGCCGCTGCGTAGGCGTCGCCGTTGACTTCGGGCAGGTAATCTTTAGCGAAACTGACGAGCAGAATACTGTTGGCCGTAGCTACCCCAACGCTCATGATAGCGCCCATCAATGACGGAATGCTGAACGTAGTACCCGTCAGAAACAGCAGCCATACCATGCCGCACAAGGCACCGGGCAGAGCCGTGATGATAATGAACGGGTACCGGAAGGACTGAAAATTGACAACCATCAGCAGGTACACCAGCAGAGCCGCAAAGACAATGCCCAGCCCCAGCCGGTTAAACGCACTCTCCATGCTGGCCACCTGCCCGCGAATGGTAAGGGTATTGCCCGGCTTCAGCCTGGGTTTAAACTCGACCACCAGCTTCTCCAGTTCTTTGGCCACCGACCCCAGATCCGTTCGCTCTACCGACGCATACACGTCATACGTAGGCTGGGTGTTTACGCGGTTGATGATTACCGGCGACACCGTACGCTTAATGGTGGTGACGTTGGCCAGCAGCTGGGTCGTTGTTCCGTTGCTGCCCACGGGCGTTTGCAGGAGTTTGTCGTATGAGTCGAGTTTGTAAGGGGGCGTCTGCACCGTAACGATGTATGGAAAGCCCGTAACCGGGTCTGACCAGAAGTTTGGCCGCGTTTGCCCCGACCCGCTCAGCGAGATGTTCATGTTGGTGGCTACCCGCTGCTCGGTCAGCCCGAACTGGCTGGCCCGTTCGCGGTCTACTTCCACAAACAGTTCGGGCGCGTCCAGTTCTTGGTGCAGGTGCACATCCACCGCACCGGCAATACCGGCTATGCGGTCGCGGAGTTCGCGGGCGAGTTTAAGGTTGTTGGCCTGATCGAACCCCGATAACTGCACGTCGATGGCCGACGTCAGGCCGAAGTTCAGAATCTGACTGACAATGTCGGCAGGTTGGAAGAAATAGGTTATACCGGGCATCTCGTTGCGGAGCCGGTTGCGCAGCTCCCGCACGTACGTTTCGGTGGGTTGCGAGCGTTCGTCGGTCAGCGAAATGAGCAGCTCGGTGTCGGCGCTGCTAAGCGAGGCATTATCGGTGAAGATGAAGTTATACCGCTCCGGGGTCAGGCCAATGTTGCTCATGACCGTACCAATCTCAGCGGCCGGAATCACTTCCCGAATAATATCAGTGGTGCGGGCGGCAATCTGCTCGGTGGCTTCGAGCCGCGTACCGGCGGGCGCACGCAGGTGCAGCCGAATCTGCCCCGCATCAACGCGCGGAAAAAAGTCGCGCCCCACAAACGGCAGCAGCAGGGCCGTAAAGCCAATGACAACGACAAACAGGACCAGCGCCACCTTGCGGTGGTTCAGCGTCCAGGTCAGCGCGTTGATATAGCGGGTCTGAAAGCGGGCAAACGCCCGGTCAAACCGGCGCGTGGGCTGGTTCGGCGTTCCGGTGTGGCTGTCGCCGGCAACGGGGTGTCCCTTCAGCAGCATATCGGCCAGGGTAGGCACCAGCGTTCGGGATAGAACATACGACGCCAGCATGGCAAAGACCACCGCTTCGGCCAGCGGTCCGAACAGAAACCGGGCCGGACCCTCCAGAAACAGCACCGACGTAAATACAATGCAGATGGTAAGCGTCGACACCAGCGTGGGCGTGGCAATCTGGTTGGCCCCTTCCAGAATAGCCTGCCGCAGCGGCAAACCCAGTTCTTCGTTGCGGTGAATATTCTCGATGGTTACGGTCGCGTCATCAACCAGAATACCAATGGCCAGCGCCAGCCCGCCCAGGGTCATGATGTTGAGCGTTTCGCCCAGCGCATACAGCACCGACAGCGACGCCAGAATGGATAACGGAATGGATACCGCCACAATCAGCGTACTGCGCCAGCTGCCCAGAAACAAAAGAATCAGAGCCGCCGTGAGCAGGGCCGCAATCAACCCCTCTACCAAAACGCCGTGGATGGACGCCCGCACAAACACCGACTGATCGAATAGTTCCTCGACCCGGAAGTTAGCCGGGGCAGCCGCCCGGATAGTGGGCAGAATTTCGTTGCGGATGATATCGACAATCTCGGTGGTAGACGCGCTGCCGGTTTTTACCAGACTCAGCAGCACCCCCCGCCGGCCATCCTGCTTTACGATGTTGCTTTGTACCGTAGCCCCATCGTGCACAAACGCCACATCGCGCATGTGTACGGTGGTGCCGCCAATGGTTTTGATCGGAATATCATTCAGGACACTTATTGCATCGGGCTTGGAGTTGAGCCGGACGTTGTATTCGCGGTCGGCCAGGCGCAGGGTACCGGTGGGCAGCGTCAAATTCTGGGCGGCCACGGCGTTCAGGACTTCTTCGGGCGTGGTGTTGTGGGCAATCAGCTGACCGGGTTCGAGGTCGACCGTAATCTGCCGGGCCTTGCCGCCAAAGGCCAGCGAGAGCCGCACCCCGCGCAGCGTTGCCAGCTGCGACCGCACCCGAACGCGCGAATAATCATTGATCTGCGACTCACTCAGACTGTCGGACGAAAGACCCAGCTGCAGCACCGGTACATCGGTAGCGTCGTAGCGAACAATAAGCGGGGGCTGGGTGCCGGGCGGCATCCGGGTCAGGATGGTCTGCGAGATGGCCGTAACCTGCGCAATGGCCTCCTCAATCTTTACCGTCGGCTGAAAATACAGTTTGATGGCCGTGGTGCTGGCGTACGTCTGTGACTCGATCCGTTGAATATCGCTGACGTTGTTGATGATCGACGTTTCGGAGAAGCTCGTGATGAGCCGGTCCATCTCATTGGCCGATAATCCGTTATAGCCCCACAGTACCGTAACAACCGGAATGTTGATGCGGGGGAAAATATCGGTTGGCATCTGCCGAACGGCCAGCCCACCCATGATAACAATCAGCAGCGCCATGACGGCGATGGTGTACTTCTTTTCTAAAGCTAACCGGACAATCCACATAGAGCATAAACCAAAGGCAACACAGCCGCCACTTCTAACGGGTTCGTTCGAAAAGACCTGAATAAATTGGCAGACTTTGCCAGGCAGCCGTTGATCCCGATTTTTTCAGGTAACTGACCGTTGGCAAGTTACCGCCCTCCCTGGGCACAAGTCAATAGCACGGCGTTGCAACATTAGAAGAATGAATTGGGCTGGCACCCGCCTTCGCAACTCAGGGCCGCCGGTAATTTACCGATAGCGGCAATGACGTACCTTTGTGGCGGAAACAAAACCAACGCAACGTATGCCAACGGCAAAAATGAACACCGACAAGGGAACGATGACCATCGAGTTTTTCGATCAGGATGCCCCCAAAACGGTTGAAAACTTTATCACCCTCGCTAAAAAGGGCTTTTACGACGGAACGAAGTTTCACCGCGTCATCAATGATTTCATGATTCAGGGGGGTGACCCTACCGGCACCGGCTCGGGCGGACCCGGCTACAGCATTGACTGTGAGCTGACCGGCGAAAACCAGCACCACGACCGGGGTGTGCTGAGCATGGCCCACCGCGGCCGCAACACCGGTGGTTCGCAGTTTTTTATCTGCCACAGCCGCCAGAACACCGCCCACCTCGACCGCAACCATACCGTATTTGGTAAGGTTGTAGACGGGCTCGACATTATCGACCAGATTAAGCAGGGCGATAAAATTACGAGCATCGAGGTAGCTGAGTAAGCTGCGGATGCTCCATGACGCAACAAAGCCCGTTCTGGCACCTATGGTGGTCAGAACGGGCTTCGTTATGTAGTGAGCAGCCAGTCGGTTACGAGTAGGCCGGGGTTTTGCGCGAGAACAAACCGGCAGCGGCCAACCCGACAGACACCAGCGCCAGCCCCCAGGCAACGAGAGCCGTTGAATCCGTAGATGCCTGATCGGCCCCGATAGCCACGAAAGCCCAGGCAAACACCAGCATATACGCCACGCTCCGGAACCGGTTAAATACCCACGCGCCAATGACCAGCCCAACCACCAGTACGCCAGCGGCCCAGGTTGTTTCGGGCAGCAGCTGGGTATTAAACTCAGTGGCTTTGAGGTACACCGTTATGTTCAGGATAGTGGCCACGGTAAGCCAGCCGAAATAGATGGAAAACGGAATCCGGGCCAGCCAGGTCTCGGCCGTGGTCGTGGGCGATTCGGGCAGGGTAGCATCCAGGTCGGGCGCCACGATGGGAATGCGGAGCCGCATCAGCAGCCGCTGCTCAATCATGACGGCCGTAGCCAGCATGACCAGAATCACCAGCAGGGCTACCCCAATGCGTTCATTGTTAAAGAGCGGACTCCAGATGGCATTGGCCAGCGTATTGACAACCACCAGCCAGCCAATAGCCCGGAACCGGATATTCTCCCGCTGCGAAGGCAGCGCCTGATAAACAGCAAAGGCCAGCAGTCCCAGAAAAATCAGCCCCCAGATAGAGAAAGCCCAGCCTGCGGGGGTAATCAGCGTATTGTACTTATCAGAAACCTGTCCATTCGTCATTCCTCCAAACGCGCCGGTGTTGGACAGGTAATTCATCACAATCATTGAGACGACGCTGAAGACGACGAGGAATTGGCGGAGTTTATCATTTTGCATAAAAGCCGAACGGGATTGGTGTCTTTAAACAACCAACCCCGTTCGGCTTCTGTTTTCGGCAGTGCTTTTTCTTACAGCTCCAGAATCTTGAACTCGGTCCGGCGATTACGCTGGTGTTCTTCTTCCGTTCTGGCGTTTTTCACGATCAACTGCGTTTCGCCGTAGCCCTTGGCTGTGATGCGTCCGGAGTCGATTCCCTGCGAGATAATGTAATCGACCGCCGACTTGGCCCGGTTCTGCGAAAGCTTCTGGTTATAGGCATCGCTGGCGCGGGCGTCAGTGTGCGAACCCAGCTCAATTTTCAGCGTTGGGTTATCTTTCAGAATCGTAACCACGTTGTCGAGTTCCGGAGCTGCGTCAGACCGGATGTTATACTTGTCCAGGTCGTAGTAGATGTTGTCGAGCGCAAAGGTTTTGTTCAGCGTCGCTTTATCCAGCAGCAGGGCTACGTTGTACGTCGTATCGGTCACGGGTTTGGTCAGGAATACGCCTGGAATACCCTTTCCCTGCATGGTAAACTTCTCCCGGCGGGTCAGGTAGCCTTTACGCTCGGCCAGAATTGTATAGTCTTTGCCTTCCTGCACGGGGTATTTACCGAACGTACCGGGCTCACCCGTTGTCACTTCGGCGATGGGCTGCTCCGTGGCGTCGTCAATAATCCGTACCCGCGCCGAATCGAGCGGGGCAACGGGGGTTTCGTTGGCCGATACCGTTCCGGCCAGAAAATAGTTGACCGTTTTTGGCGCGTCGTTTTTGGCAATCGTGGTCGTATCAACCGTTGGCGCTATGCCTTCCTGGAAGAAATAGATATCGTCGTCGCCTTTGCCGCCCGACCGGTTCGACGCCAGAAAGCCTTCGGTGGGTTTGGTGTATACCAGTCCGAAATCGTCGGCGGGCGAGTTGATGGGCTGCCCCATGTTTTCTACCCGCGTTACGCCCCCCGTGCGGGTTGCCACGAACACATCGAGCTTACCGAGTCCCGGATGACCGTCCGACGCAAAATACAGTTTGGCATCGGCCCCAACGTAAGGAAACATCTCATCGCCGGGCGTATTGATGGTGCGGCCCATATTGACCGGGCGGCTAAACCGGCCCGATGCGTCGATACTGGTCCGGTACAGGTCAATGCCACCCGCGCCCCCGGCCCGGTTCGACGCAAAATACAGGGTCTTGCCATCGCCCGAGAACGCCGGAGAGCCATCCCACGCCAGCGAATCGCTGATGGGCAGCCGCAGGGGTTCGCTCCAGCCGCCTTCGCCCAGCCGGCTGATGAACAGATCAACGTCTTCGCCCCCTTTGCGCTTGCCGGTGTTACCCCGTGCAAACACCATGGCTTTCCCGTCTTTGGAGAAGGCTGGCGTTCCTTCGTTCACATTGCCCTGAAATACAGTCTGGCTGAACGGTTCGGGCGCCACCAGCGTACCGGTTTCGTCGGGCTTGCTGTCGAGTTTGGTTTTGTACAGCCCCAGCATGGGCAGGCCATTGTTCTTATAGGTCTGTTCCTTGCGCGACGCCGTAAAAATCAGCTCGTTGCCGCGTACGACCGGTGCAAACTCGGTACCCGGTGTGTTCAGATCGGTCCGGTTCTGGAGCGTAATGGCCAGTTTGTTCTGGGCAATCAGGTCAATGGCTTTGAGCGTTTCTACTTCGGCTTTGGCTTTGGCCAGCACCGGCTTGGCCATTGTTCTGGGCGCGGTGGCTACAAACTGCTGCAACTGATCGAGCGCGGCCGCGTAGTTTCCCTGCGATTTAAGCGCGTAGGCATAGTTAAAGCGGGCATCCGGTTCCGTTGTACCGGCTTCAAGCGCTTTCTGGTAAAAGGGTACGGCTTCGGCAAATCGGTTTGAGAGCCGGTACGATTCGGCCATGTGGTAGTTGAGCCGGGCCGCATCAATATTGCCTTTGGCAGCCTTTTCAAACTGCACCAGCGCCGGGTTGTATTCACCGGCATCGTAGAGCCGAACGCCTTTTTTATAAGCCTGCATGGCCGAATTACAGCCGTTCAGCAACAGAGCCAGACTCAGCAGAAACAGTCCGGCCCATGACATATTGATTCTCATAGTGATACGTAAGCAAAAAACGACGGTCGCGCCAAGATAGGACAAATTAGGTGGGGACTTAATTTTAACGAATACAATCGTGGTTTATTGAGACCTGCTTAGGTACAAACCCCGGGCGATTTTTACGGCTCACAACTAAAAGTAAATTGCCCGACGCGTTCGCATCGGGCAATTTACTCAGGCCACCGAAAACGGCTCTTATGGAACCATGCCACTCATTTGGGTGATGGTAGAAACGTTCATGTTGCCGGTCTGGTTACTGGTCGCTATGTTACCACCCGACGCCCCTGCGCCAACCGTCTGGGTTACGGTCAAGGTATTCAGATCGCCATTCTGGTTCAGGGTTGCCGTGTTACTGAAAGCACCGCCCACCACAGAGGTTTGGTTAACCAGCATTGAATTGCCTGACCCGTTCTGTAACGCTTCGCCTGTTACACCCGTTGGAAGTGCCCCGCCAATTGGTGTTACTGAACCCGTAATCAGGTTATTGTCTCCCGTCTGCGTGAAAGAAGCCACGTTGCCGGTAGTGCTGCCCGGATTGGTCTGGCGCAAACCGGCCAGGTTGCCGCTGCCCGCCTGCGTAACGGTGGCTACGTTGTTGGTGGCGCCAAATACCTGCTCAATACTGATTCCATTGTTACTGCCCGTGACAGCCCCCCGGTTCTGACCCACTACGGCTGTATTTGATGTGGCAGTAAAGCCCTGACCAATAAAGGCTGCATTATTGGAGCTGGTATTGCCGGCATCGCCCTGATTTATAGTAGCCGTGTTAGTAGTCGCGCCGTTTAGCTGAAAAATCTGAGCCTTTAAGCCCGTACTTCCAGACTGAGTGATAGCGGCCTGATTACCATTACCCATCCCCCCCTGGTTGACTTCAGCGTATCCATTAGCCCCCTCAATCTGGCGAATGACAGCCTGGTTGTTTTGGCTATTATTGGACTGAATAATCAGAGCCGTTCCGGTAGTACCCGTTTGAATAGCCGAAGCTGAGTTGCCGCTGCTGGTGCTGGTCTGATCTATGGTGGCCATATTACTGGCCTGCCCCGTTATATTGGTACCATCGCCCTGCTGTACGCTGGCGACGTTACTGGTGCTGCTTGCCCCGGTCTGGGTGACCGTCGCCGTGTTGCCGTTGCTGAACTGCCGAACAAAGGCATCATTGATTCTGGAGTTAGTCTGGTTAATGGTGGCGGTGTTGCCCGTTACCTCTACCTGCACCATCAGGCCCGGAGGTACCGAAGGCGTCCCCCCCCGCGTGTCGTCGCCCTGAAAAATCTCCGCCCGATTGTCGGTGCCCCCGCTCTGGGTCGTTGTGGCCTTGTTGGTTGTGCCTAACTGCCAGGTCTCGGCGAAGTTCGCGTTGGTATTGGCCCCATCGGCGGTGATAACGGCGGTGTTGCTGCTACCCGTCTGAGCAATGCCGGCAAAGTTGCCATCGGTGGTTGCCGAGGTATTGGGGTCGCTGCTGCGGGCGGTGGTACCCCCGCTGCCGTTGCTTTGGGAGATCGTGGCCGTGTTTCCGGCGGCCGTACCACTGTTAACCTGAGTGATGCCCGCCCGGTTAAAGGTGCTGCCGCCATTCTGATTTACGGTGGCGGTATGACCCATACCCGTCTGGTCGGTTACACCGGTATTACTAAACGTATTGGCAATAGTGCCCACCTGGCTAATAGTGGCAGTCAGACTGGAGCCGTTCTGAACAGCGGTGGCCGAGTTGGTGGCTCCGGTCTGGGCGACGGTGACTGAGTTCTGGGCAAACCCGGCGGTAGTAAGTACCGACAATAGGGCGGCCACTAGTAGTTGATTTCATTTCCATAAGCGATAAGTTGTATAAAATGGTATTGAAACCGCAAAGTCATGTCTATGCGGGCATATGCATACGAAAATTTATTAAGCGGAATATAAACTCAGTTTCAATCATCCCCAACAACGAAAGGCTCAGCCCGGATATCCGGGCTGGGCCTTTCGTTTTTGGATGATATAAGCAAACGCTTATGCCTGTTGCTCCAGGCTCGCTTCCATCGCCAGTTCGGTTTCGTAGTCGCTGATGGGCACACAGGCGCAGATCAGGTTCCGGTCGCCATAGGCTGAGTCGATGCGGCTCACGCTGGGCCAGAACTTGCGGGCCCGAACCTGCGGCAGCGGGAAAACGGCTTTCTCGCGGCTGTAGGGGCGGTTCCACTCACCCGTCAGTACGATACTGGCCGTGTGGGGCGCGTGCTTCAGGACGTTGTTGGCGCGGTCGGCTTCACCATTGGCAATCTCGCGAATTTCATTGCGGATGGCCAGCATGGCTTCGCAGAACCGGTCGAGTTCAGCTTTCGATTCCGACTCGGTTGGCTCAATCATCATGGTGCCCGCTACCGGGAACGACACCGTTGGCGCGTGGAAACCGTAGTCCATCAGCCGCTTGGCGATGTCCTCTACCTCAACCCCTACCGACTGTTTGAACGGACGGCAGTCGATAATCATCTCGTGGGCGCAGCGTCCGTTGGTGCCGGTATACAGCGTGTCGTAATGACCATCCAGCCGGGCTTTGATGTAGTTCGCGTTCAGGATAGCCCGTTTGGTGGCATTGGTCAGCCCCTCACCGCCCATCATGGCAATGTAGGCGTATGAAATCGTCAGAATAGACGCCGATCCGTAGGGCGCGGCCGATACGGCCCCGGCCGGTGCACTACTCTGCCCTTTACCCGACGTTACGTGGCCCGGCAAAAACGGCACGAGTTGCTCCGCTACGCCAATGGGACCCATACCGGGACCACCCCCGCCGTGGGGAATGCAGAACGTTTTGTGCAGATTCAGGTGGCAAACGTCGGCCCCGATGGCCGCGGGCGAGGTCAGACCTACCTGCGCGTTCATGTTGGCACCATCCATATAGACCTGCCCGCCGTGCTGATGAATGAGGGCGCAGATTTCCTTGATGCTTTCCTCAAAAACACCGTGCGTAGACGGGTAGGTAACCATCAGCGCAGCCAGGTCATTGCTGTACTGCTCGGCTTTGGCGCGAAGATCCGCTACGTCAATGTTACCGCGCTCGTCGCACTTCACAATGACCACTTTCATGCCCGCCATAACCGCACTGGCCGGGTTGGTACCGTGGGCCGATTGCGGAATAAGGGCAATGGTCCGGTGCTGGTCATTACGGCTTTCGTGGTAGGCCCGAATCACCATGAGTCCGGCATATTCGCCCTGCGCACCGGAGTTGGGTTGCAGCGACATGGCCGCAAAACCGGTAATCTCGCAAAGCCAGGTATTCAGATCGGCAAAAAGCTGCTGGTAACCGGCCGTCTGCTCGGCGGGGGCAAACGGGTGCATCTGCCCAAACTCCGGCCACGTCACGGGAATCATCTCGGCCGTGGCGTTCAGCTTCATGGTACAGCTACCGAGCGCAATCATGGAATGTACCAGCGAAAGGTCTTTTTCTTCCAGCGATTTCAGGTAGCGCAGCATCTCGTGTTCGGTATGGTGCGTGCTGAATACGGGATGCGTCAGGTAATCCGACTGACGAACGAGCCGGCTGGGCCAGGTAATTTCGAGATCGGCAGCAATGCAGTCCAGATCGGCTTTTACGCCAAATACCGTTAGCAGTTCCGACACATCGTGCATCGACTTGGCCTCATCGAACGAAACGCCTACGTGCTGGCCGTCGGCATGGTAGCGCAGGTTCAGCTGAGCCGCCCGCGCCGATTTTCTCAGCGAATCAATGTCGCTGACCTGTACCGTTACGGTATCGAAGAAGTTTTCGGTTACGACCGTATGGCCGTTTTTCTGCAGGGCCGTAGCAAAGAGTTTAGTTAGGCCATGCACGCGTTCGGCAATGGCCCGCAGCCCTTCGGGACCGTGGTAAACGGCGTAGCTGCTCGCCATAACGGCCAGCAGCACCTGCGCGGTGCAGATGTTGGAGGTTGCTTTTTCGCGCCGGATGTGTTGCTCGCGGGTTTGCAGGGCCATCCGCAGGGCGGGCTTTCCTTCGGCATCTACCGAGACACCGATAATCCGGCCCGGAATCTGCCGCTTGAAGGCATCGCGGGTAGCAAAGAAGGCTGCGTGGGGGCCACCAAAGCCCATGGGCACGCCAAACCGCTGCGCCGAACCCACCACTACATCGGCTCCCATTTCGCCGGGAGGGGTCAGCAGCGTCAGGGCCATCAGATCGGCGGCTACGGCTACGGTAATGCCCAGTTCATGCGCCGACGCAATCAAATCGGTATAGTCAAACACGTCGCCGTCAGAAGCCGGATATTGCAGCAGCATACCAAAAATCTGTCCGCTGGTCAGATCCACGCTGCGGTGATCGCCCACCCGCACGGTGATGCCCACGGGTGTAGCGCGGGTCTGGATAACGTCGATGGTTTGGGGATGGCAGCGATCCGATACGAAGAACGTAGTGGCGGCTTTGGTCTGGGCCGGACGCATGGCAAACAGCATGGTCATGGCTTCGGCAGCCGCGGTACCTTCGTCCAGCAGCGACGCGTTGGCCAGATCCATACCGGTCAGTTCGGACACCACCGTCTGGAAATTAAGCAGGGCTTCGAGCCGTCCCTGGGCAATCTCGGCCTGATAGGGCGTGTAGGCCGTGTACCAGGCGGGATTTTCCAGAATGTTCCGTAAAATCACGTTCGGCGTCACGGTATCGTAGTAGCCCGTGCCGATATATGACTTGAATACTTTGTTCTGGCCGGCCAGTTTTTTGAAGTCGGTCAGGAACTGCCGTTCGGTTTTTGGCGCGGGCAGATCGAGCGGGTGATCCAGCCGGATGGCGTCAGGAACGGTCTGCTGGATGAGTTCATCGACGGAGTCCACCCCTACGGTCTGGAGCATGGCGTCGAAATCGGCGTCTTTCAGGCCGTTATGACGGCTTTCAAACAGGTCTGTTGGAAGAAGATTAAGTTTCATACCGGGGTTGCCCGCGTGCTTTTTCGTTTGATTAGAAACTCAAAAATACGGAAGAAGGTGCGATGTTTCCCGATAAATGATGACAGTTTCAGGCGGCTCAATCAACAGATAGCCAACTGACTTGTTCATAAAATTTTCGGCATGACCTGGCCCGGCAAAAAGTCTCGCACGATATTTGTCAAACCAGCACTAACCCATTTACGGTCGTGATTATCCTAACTCTGTTCGTATGAAAGTCGTGATTCTTGCCGGGGGCTTAGGCACCCGCCTGAGCGAGGAAACCGTTGTTAAGCCTAAGCCGATGGTTGAAATTGGCGGCATGCCAATCTTATGGCATATCATGAAAATCTACTCAGCGCACGGCTTCAACGAGTTCGTAGTTTGCCTCGGCTACAAAGGCTATATAATAAAGGAATACTTCGCTAATTACTTCCTGCACCAGTCCGATGTAACCATCGATCTGGGCCGCAACCACATGAATATCCACGATTCCTACGCCGAGCCGTGGAAGATTACGCTGGTCGATACCGGCAAAGACAGCATGACCGGCGGACGCATCAAGCGCATCCGACACCACATTGGCGATGAACCGTTTATGCTGACCTACGGCGACGGGGTGGGTGATGTAAACATCCGGGCGTTGGTCAATTTTCATCAGGCACATGGCAGACTTTGTACACTCACGGCGGTGCAACCGTCAGCCCGATTTGGGGCACTGGACATTGCTGATGACAAAAGCGTTCGTTCGTTTCTTGAAAAACCCAAAGGCGACGGAGCCTGGATAAACGGCGGCTTTTTTGTGTGTCAGCCAGAAATATTTGATTACATAGACAGCGACGCAACCCCCTGGGAGGCAGCTCCGTTAGAAAATCTGGCCAAAGAAGATCAGTTGATGTCATTCCGGCACGAGGGATTCTGGAAGCCGATGGACACCCTGCGCGACAAACTCGAGCTTGAAACGGCTTGGAATGCAGGCACGGCCGAGTGGAAAACGTGGTAAATCAGCCGAAGCACATGTCCTTGTTTGCTGACCAATATCGAAATAAAACCGTACTTCTCACGGGCCATACGGGCTTCAAAGGCTCATGGCTGGCCTATTGGCTGCATCAGTTGGGGGCCAATGTAGTTGGCTATTCACTACCCGCACCCACTGAGCCGAGCCATTGGGCTCTACTGGACTTGCCAGTTCGGAGCACAATCGGAACCATCACTGACTTGGCTCAAACGCAGTGTGTTTTCAGCGAAACGAAGCCCGATATCGTGTTTCACTTAGCCGCGCAGGCCCTCGTCCGGCCTTCGTACCGGCAACCTCTGGAGACCATCGAGACCAATATCCTCGGCACGGCAAACGTACTGGAGTGCGTTCGCCAAACGCCGTCGGTACGGGCGGTGGTAATTGTTACGAGCGACAAGTGCTACGAAAATCCGGAAGATGGCCGACCACTGACCGAAACCGACGCGATGGGCGGATACGACCCGTACAGCATGTCGAAAGGCGCGGCAGAACTGGTTACGGCGAGCTACCGAAACTCGTTTTTCAATCCGGAGCAGTACGGGCAATCACACCAGACGCTGGTAGCGAGTGTCCGGGCGGGTAATGTTATTGGCGGGGGCGACTGGGCCGCCGACCGGCTTATTCCCGATTTGATTCGGGGCAGCGTATCGGGGCAGCCGGTATCAGTTCGCTATCCTGATGCGGTGCGTCCGTGGCAGCACGTACTGGAACCCCTGGCGGGTTATTTGCTGGTAGGGCAGCACTTGCTAACCGGCAACGTGTCAGCGGCTACCGGTTGGAACTTCGGCCCGGACAGTTGATGATACGATGTCAGTGCGGGCCGTGATTGACCGGGCAAAAAGCCGCTGGGATGCGGTAGCCATTGACGAGCAACCATCGGGCAGCAACCCGCACGAAGCGCACTTGCTGCGGCTCGACTGTACCAAAGCGCACCGGCAACTCAGCTGGCAACCCGTCTGGAATACTGGAACAGCCATCGACCGGACCATCGACTGGTACCAGACGTACTACGAACAAAATCAGCTTTACTCTGACGCTGACCTGACCGCCTACGTGCAGCAGGCGCGGGCCGCTAACCTGATCTGGACCCGATGACGTTTTCCGAAACTTCGCTACCTGGCGCGTACCTCGTTACGCCTGCCCCCCGCCACGACAGCCGAGGCTGGTTTATGCGTACGTTCGACAAAACGGCCTTCGCTGAAATCGGTTTTACCGACGAGTGGGTACAAATGAACCAGTCGATGACGCATCAGGCCGGTTCGGTGCGGGGAATGCACTTTCAGCGTCCGCCCCAGGCCGAGATCAAACTCGTGCGTTGCGTAGCCGGGGCCGTATTCGACGTACTTGTCGACTTGCGGGCCGGTTCGCCCACGTTTCTACGCTGGTTCGGGGCTGAACTAACCGCTGACAATCGGCAGATGCTGTTTATCCCCAAGGGCTTTGCCCACGGTTTTCAGACGCTCACCGTTGACTGCCAGCTGGTATATTGCCACAGCGTTGCCTACGCACCCGACCAAGAAGGGGCCATTCGGTACGACGACCCTCGCATCGGTATCGAATGGCCTTTACCCGTTGCTGACGTCTCGGAACGCGACGCAACTCACCCGTTTCTTAACGACCGATTCGCCGGTTTAACCCCGTAACCTGTATGGATTGCCGCTTCTGTAAAACGCCACTGGAACACGTCTTTATCGACTTAGTCAACTCGCCCGCGTCGAACTCGTTTCTGACCATTGACCAGTTAAACGAGCCAGAAACATTTTATCCACTGAAGGTCTTTGTCTGTCCAACCTGCTTTCTGGTACAGGTGGACGAGTACAAAAAATCGGATGCTATCTTCAATGGCGATTACGTTTATTTTTCTTCGTTTTCAAGTAGTTGGCTCGCCCATGCGAAACGATACGTTGATGTTATGACCGAACGGTTCGGGCTGAATGCCGATTCACAGGTAATCGAGATTGCATCTAACGACGGGTATCTGTTGCAGTATTTCGTAGAGAAAAACATTCAGGTGCTGGGCATCGAACCCACGACCAATACGGCAGCGGTGGCCATCGACAAGGGCGTTCCAACGCTGACTCGCTTTTTTGGCACTGAACTGGCCCTCGAATTAACCGCACAGGGTATCCAGGCCGATTTATTGCTGGGCAATAACGTACTGGCCCACGTGCCGGACATTGTGGATTTTGTAGCGGGAATGACTATCGTGCTCAAGCCGACCGGCGTGGTGACGATGGAGTTTCCGCACGTAATGAATCTGGTAGACAAAAATCAGTTCGACACCATTTACCACGAGCATTTTTCGTACCTCTCGTTTTATACCGTCAGCCAGATTTTCGCGTCGCAGGGGCTGGTTATGTTCGATGTGGAGGAACTGCCAACACACGGCGGGTCGCTCCGAATTTATGCCCGACACGCCACCAATGACGCGTTGTCGGTGTCGCCCCGCGTGGCGGCCTTGCTAAAAAAAGAAGCCGACGCGGGACTAACTTCAATGGACTATTATACCGGTTTCGGGCAGAAGGCCGAACGGGTAAAGCTCGATTTACTTAGCTTTCTTGTTGAGCAAAAACGGGCTAGGAAGACCGTAGCAGCTTACGGAGCCGCGGCCAAAGGCAACACGCTGCTCAATTTCTGCGGGGTGAAAAACGACCTGATCGACTTTGTCGTGGATCTAAATCCGGCTAAGCAGAATAAATTCATGCCCGCCAGTCACATTCCGGTAGTGAAGGAAACCGTCTTGAAAGACCGAAAGCCCGACTACGTCCTGATTCTGCCCTGGAATCTGACCGACGAGATTACCGAACAACTGTCCTACGTTCGGGACTGGGGCGGGCAGTTTGTAATACCGATTCCACAGCTAACCATTGTCTGATGCCATGAATACGATTATACCCATTACCCGCCCCTCCATAACCGAACGAGAAATCAGCTACGTTACGGATGCCATCACGAATGGATGGGAGCCTCGTGCTACGACTACATCTATCGCTTTCAGGATGCTTTCGCTACGTATCTTTCTATCAGCCATGCTATGGCTACGTCGAGCTGTACCGGGGCTATTCATTTAGCGATGCTCGCGATGGGCATACAACAGGGCGACGAAGTGATTTGCCCCGATACGACGTGGATTGCCTCCGTAGCACCCATAACGTACGTAGGAGCAACGCCCGTTTTCATTGACGTACTTCCCGACACCTGGTGCATTGACCCCGGCAAGATTGAAGCGGCCATTACGCCCCGAACAAAAGCCATAATGCCCGTGCATCTATACGGCAATGTCTGCGAGATGGACGAGATTCTGGCTATTGCCCGCAAACATAATCTTTTCGTGATCGAGGATGCTGCCGAGGCCCTGGGGGTTGAATACAAGGGACGCAAAGCGGGAAGCATGGGCGATTTTGGCGTTTTTTCGTTTCATGGTACAAAAACCGCGACTACGGGCGAGGGCGGTATGCTGGTAACAAACAATGCCAATCTGTTCGACGAAGCCCGCATTCATAACGACCACGGACGTGACCACCGCAACCCGAAACAGTTCTGGATGGAACGGATTGGTTATAAATACAAAATCTCCAATATCCAGGCGGCTCTAGGAGTGGCCCAAACCGAACGTCTTCCCGAACTGGTTGACCGGAAACTCGCCATTTTTCACACGTATCGGGAGCTGCTGATGGGTTTGTCGGCTGTTCAGCTCAACGCCGAACAGCCTTACGCATTGAATTCGTACTGGATGCCTACCCTTGTGTTTGGCGAGGAACACGCCTTCAATCGCGACGAATTGTTTGCTCACCTGACCGCGCATCGCATCGATACCCGCCCGTTCTTCTATCCATTGTCGTCGTTACCCATGTTTACGCCGACCCCCACGAATGTGGTCAGTTATGGTCTCTACCGGCAGGCCATGCACCTGCCCAGTTTTTACGACATCACGTATAGCGAGCAACGTTCGTGGTCGATACGCTGCTGGCTTTTATGAAACAGACAACCATGGCGTAAACAGCCGTGAAAGTAAATTGCTATGAGAGAGGTTATTTTTTGGGGAGCTACAGGCCAAGCCAAAGTGTTGCGGGAATGCCTCCGGCATGACGCCTGCCAGCTAATGGCACTCTTCGACAGCAACCCCGACCAACGTTCCCCGTTACTAATATACCGTGCTATACTGGTAAGGCGGGTTTCGAGGAGTGGCTCAGAACCAAACCGCATCGTGGCATTTATTTTGCCATTGCCATTGGCGGCAGCAAGGGAAAAGACCGACTGAACATCCAGCATTACCTACTCGAACAGGGATTGCTGGCCCTATCCATAACGCATCCAACGGCCTTCGTAGCACCAGACGCCCGCATTGGAACGGGCTGCCAGATTCTGGCTAATGCTTCGGTTGGGGTAGATAGCGTCTTGAGTGATGGGTGTATTATAAACACCAATGCGGTTGTTGACCATGAATGTCAGTTGGGGGCAGGCGTGCATATTTGTCCCGGTGCTACGCTTGCTGGCTGCGTTACCGTGGGCGATTACGTCATGGTGGGACCGGGGCCGTAGTTTTACCGCGTATATCCATTGGCGAGGGGGCCATAATAGGTGCCGGTGCAGTGGTTACCCGGTCTGTATCCCCATACACTACGGTGGTTGGGAATCCGGCCCGGTTGCTGCGTACGCCGGTTATTGACCAGTAACCTGATTTTCTATCGTGATCCGAGATTATGTCAAATTCATTAACGGTTATTATCCCCACCCGCGAACGAGCCGATACCCTGTTCCACACCCTGCGTACGTGCGTTACGCAGGACTATAACGAGCTACGTATTATTGTATCCGATAACCAGAGTTCCGACAACACCCGTGAGGTAGTTGACTCGTTCAACGACAGCCGGATTCGTTACATCAATCCAGGCAAACGACTGAGTATGTCCGCGCATTGGGAGTTTGCCCTTAGCCATGCAACCGACGGCTTCGTAACTATTCTGGGCGACGATGACGGGTTATTACCCAATTCCCTACAGGCAGTGGATGCCATTCTGACCGAAACAGGCGTAGAAGCCATAAATATGAATCCCGACCCGGATTCGTATTTCTGGCCGTCGTACATCAATCCCACACACGCCAATTTGCTGAAAGTAAGTTTTCAGAAGGGCTACGAAATTTGGAGGGCAAAGAAGAACTCAGGCGCGTGATGAATTGCGAAGCCGAGTACTACACGCTTCCGTTTATTTACAATTCGTTTATCAGCGTTAAGGCCATCGACGCCACAAAACGCCAGACAACCGATTTCTTCCTGTCGCTCAATCCTGATGTGTATTCGGGTGTGGCCGTGGCCAATACGGTGGGGCGGTTTGTCCATGCCCGAAAGCGGCTTCGTATCACCGGGGCATCGTCGCACAGCACGGGGGCTTCTTATTTCAGCAAAGACGAAAAGAAATCGGCTGCCACCAAGTTTTTGAGTGAAGGCAATATTCCCTTTCACCCAGCCATTCAGTTTTGCCCCTCTTACAGTTATTTAGTTGCCGAAAGCTATTTAAAATCCTTTGATGGCGGGCTTAACCCCGAAGAAGAGCAGGCATTTGACCTGTGGCCCTTTGTCAAAACAGCCATTAAAGAAGCCAACTCAAAACTGAAACACAAACGTACCACCATCATTGACGCCACCCGCTACATTGCCGAGTATAATCAGTCAGACAGGCAGGCCATAGAGAAACTCATAAACAGTTCGCAAAGCCGGTGGAAAAATATAATTGGCTACGACATAAAAAAATACCTGTATCCATTTATGCTGTTCGACGCGTCGGAATATGGCGTTGAAAATATCTATGATGCCTGCTTACTACATCAGCAGATTTATGAGCGACCGGCTCATTATGTCACGGGCTTCTACCTGGAAAAACCTAAAACGGCTGTTGGTATGAGCGAGCAAGAACCCTTGGTTTCGGTGATTATGCCCGTTTATAATGGCGAACGATTCATTGCCGAATCAATCGAGAGCGTACTTAATCAAACGCACCGGAATCTCGAATTAATTATTCTCAATAACGGCTCGACCGACCGCACGGGTGAAATCTTGGCGGTTACGTTCATCGGGATGCGCGGGTACGGGTGCTGTTTCACCCCGAACCGCTGGGTCATGCGGGGGAGGCCGCTGAACATGGCCACCCGGCACGCCAAGGGGGTTTACATTGCCAAACTGGATGCCGACGACCTGGCCGTACCGGAGCGACTGGCTAGGCAGGTGGCCTTTTTACAGGTGAATCCCGCTATTTTCTTAGTAGGCAGCTATTTAGAGGTCATCAACGAAAAGGTCAGAAAATAGGGGTCAGAACGTATCCACTTACCAGCAAAGCCATTTACAGGGAATTTTATTTGCGCTTTCCGTTGGGCAATCCGGCCATTATGTATCGGCAGGGCGTGGTGCCTGGAGACTTTTATTTCCTGAAAGAAAAAATATTTACCGACGACTATTATTGTCTTTCGTTCACCTGCATAATGGCCTTCAATTTGCTAATATTCCTGAATACCTAACCCGGTACCGAATGCACGGGAAGAACACCGTGTTTACCGACCTCAGTCGTAAATGGGCAGTAAACATGCGGGTAAAGCGGGCCTTTGTAAACGAGTTTGGCTATACCCCGTCGTACCGGCATCGGCTGATCGTAGGCGTACAGGATAAACTTATTAAGTACGTACCCGAAAAATTACTATTGATGTTGCTACACCTGAACCCACCAAGTAAATTTCTTTCGTTTTTAGTTGGTCTGCTTATTCTAAGCTTGGGCCACTACTTACCTGAGTATCATGAGACTAAACCGAATCGATTTTTTACGTACGGTGGCTATTGGTTTAGTACTGATACGTCATTTTAAGGTGCAGGGTTTAGGCTACCAGATTGGCTGGATCGGCGTCGATTTGTTTTTCGTACTGAGTGGCTTTCTGGTCTCAACCACACTTTTTCGTGAATATAAAAAGACCACTACGGTTAACGGAAAAAGATTTCTGATCCGGCGGGGCTTTAAAATTTATCCTGGTTTTTACCTGCTCATTGCCGTTACCGTTTTGGGCGACTGGCTGGCTACAACGTTTTTTTCGGGGCTACATTCAACCGTCACGCCGGAGCGAATCTGGGGTGAACTGCTGTTCGTTCAAAACTACGTTGGTGGTCAATGGGGCCATACGTGGTCATTGGCGGTAGAAGAGCATTTTTACATTTTTCTGATGCTTGGTATATGGCTGCTGGTACGGTACATCCGGCGGGTTCAAACCGGCCTTCTCTGGTTCTGTTTCGGTGGCATTACCTTGTCTATCGGTTTCAAGATCAGTTTGTTTTTTGCGCAGCCGAGGTATGACTTTCTGACCCATCAGTCACTCACGCGCCTGCAGGCCGTTCGCTGCTGTTTGGCGTCCTGATTGCCTGCCTGCATCAATTTTATTATCAGAATTTTACGCAGTTTATGAGCCGGTATCGGTATTGGATTCTGGTCGTCAGCTTAGCCTGTCTGGCCCCGCCTTTTTACCTCAACATTGACAATCCAGCCGAAGCGCGTTATCTGGCTCTGTATGGCGTAGTGACTCTTTACGTTGGCTTCGGTGGAATTTTGGCTCTGTTTGTCACGATCCCAGCCCTCGACAGCTATTTTATCCGGTTGGTTGGGCAGCGGCTATACGGGGCTATTTGTCGAATTGGATTCTACAGCTACTCAATTTACCTGTGGCACGGATTCTTCTCCTACATTTTTGTCGATCTGCTCAAAACCAAACTCGATGAGGGTTATACGCCTGCCGTGCTGCTTCGTTTTGGGGTTTACTTGACGCTATCGGTCGTGACGGGAATAGTGGTCGGCAAGTGGGTCGAGTATCCTATCCTGCGCTATCGGGACCGGGTGTTTCCAACCCTATCGTCAAGCTCCGCACAAGTTCCACCCCCTGCCGATTTAGTGAGTACATCTGCTGCTCAGAACGCTTAGTCGGCACTGTACCGCTCGTGATCGGTCCGGTTCGGATTAAGAATAGTAGCATTTTTGATGGCCGCCTGCCGAATAATCTGCGTTAGAGTCAGGTCATGCTGAAGCAAACGCCGGTAAAGGATAATAATGGCGAAAAGAAAAACAATGAAAAGCAGGTAAAAAACTAAGTCAACACCCCGCCCTACGCCGGTAAGCGTGGCCAAGTAAGCCGGCAGGGAAGGCATAGCCGTAAACAGAATACCAACGCAGATAATCAGAATAAAGAAAAGCCCGGTAGAGCAGCTTATTGCGAAACAAACGCAGCGAGGCTATCGCAATAAGCAACAGCAATACCGTTAGCAGCGGCTGAATCGGGGTGAATGTGAGTTCAATCATCGGAGGTATTTATTAATGATAATGTCCACTAAGATATTGAACGCTCCCTGCCAGCGTTGGCCTTTCTGCTGCGAGTAGTCCGTGTAAATAATGTGCGATGGCGATTCGGTGTACACCAGCCGCTGCCGCCGAATCTGCATGAGTATTTCGGTCGCATGCGCCATGCGGTTTTCCTTTAGCCGGATAATCTGGAGTGCTTTCCGGTTCAGTACCCGAAAACCATTGTGCGCATCAGACAACCAGACGCCGGTCAATAAGCCATTGACGATGCGGGCCACACGGAGCAGCCCCCGGCGGAGCGTAGGTACGGCCAACAAATCTTCGTCGCGTAAAAAGCGCGATCCGAGTACAATGTCAACCCTCTGCGTTTGTAGTACGTCGATGAAGCGAGCAATATCGTCGGGGTTGTGCTGACCATCGGCATCGAAATGAACAACAATGTCGGCCCCCCGCTGCCGGGCATAATCCATGCCAGTTTGGAGGGCCGCCCCCTGGCCTAAATTAATCTCGTGTCGCAGGTAATGAATGCGCAGATCGCGGACGGCGTTGGCCGTGTTATCGTCCGATGCGTCGTCGACTACTACAATCTCGTAGACATCTTTCAGCGATTGAACGGTGCGCCGAACAACCGACCCTTCGTTGTAGGCCGGAATGACAATATAGATAAGGGGAGCCGAAGCAATCATACCAGTGGTGGCTTATCAATCATTAATTCGATAAATATGGATGCTTCCAAGCGTAGAAACTGACTTCATACATCGAATTTCGGCAGCCTGTGGTTCACGGTCGAACACAATGTACTTAACGTTCAGTTGCTTGAAGCGGGGTGAACACGGATCCATGGCGACGGTACAGCCATCTTCAAACGGATTGTAAATAACAACGCTGTCGCGCCCGTCGATGAACGTACTATAGATGGTGTGGGCATACCGGTTGTAGGCAGAATCGCGCTTCATGGTCGGGTCGAGTACATTATAGATGGTGCGGGGGGGTGTTATCTTAACGCCACTCAGCGTATTGACACCGGTGGCGGTTACGATGTAAGTCAGAAATTGACCACCAAATACAACCCAGCGGGCCTTGGGTTTCTGCTGGCTCAGCGATTGAACGGTCTGGTAGAGGGCATGTTGCGTAATGGGCGTCAGTCCTTTCGCCACCGGATTCATACCAACGTTGGGCAGCAGAAACAACAGAATACCCACGCTGAAAAGGGCTACCCGGTATTGTGGTTTCCAGGTGGGCAGGAGCAGCAGGCCAAGCAGGCTGAAAAAGACGATGGGTAGGAACAGTTGATGCCATTTGAAAAAACCATCGCTGTCATTAATGTTCACGTAGCCCGCATAAATCATGAACGCCACCACGCCCACGCCCCCAATTGCGGTGTACAGACCGTTGATCGCGAGCTTCGTTTTTGCTACGTAATGTAGATACAGGAGCGTGAAAAAAACGTTGGCCATGCCAAATGGTACCTGCGCCCGCCGGGTAGGACTGGTGTTGATAAGCGTTAGCCTGGCGAGCCATTCGGGGAAGCCAACCTCGATGTAATAGTAGAAAAACAGAATGTAAACAGTGAGCAGTAACAGGGGCCAGTCGATGCGACGGGTTTTTATGAACGAAAGGGCTAACGCCGGAATAATAATGGGAGCAAAGGTAAGGTAATGTGATTGCTCACAATGGTTAAGCCAACCCTTTGGGAATTTTGTATCACTGACGTACCAGCTAAAATAATCCGAAAACCAGTTGGCTATAAAACCGGTACCGCCTACTTCACTCCGCTTTCCGGGATACACGGTCTCGGTTATAGTGGCCAGCGTGGGCTTAATGTCGGCATAGATCAGGTACGACAACCCGCCCAGCAACATCAGGGCAATGGCCACGCCGGCCAGCCTTACGTTTTTCTCGGCGAGTATCTGCCGCGGGGTAAATTTATTGATGACGAAGCCAACGAACATGGCCCCAATGGCATAGGCTAATGGAACCTGGTAAGGTGGGTAAAGCCAAGTGAGGAAATTGATGAATAGCAGCGGTAAGGCAATGGCAGCCGCAATTATTCTGCCGCGCGACGAACTGAACACCAAATAGGCAGCCGCCACAAAAAGCAGACAGGCCGTAGCCACCGGGTAAATGGGAATGTACGTCCAAGACTGCGTGGCCGACGACAATAAAATCCAGACGCTGCCAAATAGCGACAGCCAGAAGTTATTACCCGTCAGTAACAGCAGCATGAGTGTGATGCTCAGCAACGTACTGAATAAAATGAGGTTGATCCACCAGGCGTAACCATACTCGGCACCGAAAAGAACAAACCCCCAGTTGACGGGTTTGAATAGGGTGAAATAATGATTACTGACGCAAAAAAACAACCGGTGCCTCGGCCCCGCCAATTACTTCATTGGTGTGCGGAAACCCTTTGTTTGCCTGCGATAGTATCCAAGGAATGGCAACCGCGTAGTCGTCCATCCTGATCTGACGTGGCGTACCTGCCACAATACCCCGTTTTGGCGGACTGCCGTCGGGTAATATTTGATTCCAGATCCCAACGGAGGAGTAGTTGATCTTGGCCAGCGTCAGTAAAATAAATAGGACCGTGCAGACCCAAATGAGCCGCTTCACCCGCTTATCGAACCGGATCATCTCAAATGGTCGGTCAGCTCCGGGTACATCAACGGGTTTAGTCGATGCAACGGGCGGAGTGGGCGTGGTCACAACGGGTTGTGAACGCGCCGGATGCGGGCTGCGGGCGGGTAACGGCAGAGGCTGAGGGCGGCTGGGCGAAGAAGTGGCCGCGGCAATGGGCTGGCCTTTCTTTTTCTTGGACATGAGGAGGGTTACGGACGGATTATTGTATGGGTTGCGTCGCACCGGAACGGAGCACGTTACTCAAAACTACGAATACCGTGCCAGTTCTACCAACAACGTCCTGTCTCTTCCCGAAAATACCTAATTTGGCCCCATGAATACGTCATTTGTCCGACGCGGTTTGCCCATTATTCTGGCCGTTTCGTTACTGGCATATGCCCTGAAAGATGTTTCGTTCGGGGATATTGCCGGTCAGTTTCAACAGGCCAACTACGGGCTGATCGGCCTGGTGGGTCTGGTATTTGTGCTGAATTATTTCGTGCGGGGTATTCGGTGGCAGCAACCGCTGATTGCTCTGGGCTATCGGCCAACCGCGTTCCAACTACCGTGGCCATGCAAACGGGCGTTATTGCCAGCATGATCGTGATCGGTTCCGGCGAGTTGACCCGCTGCCTGACCCTGCAACGCACCGATGGTGTTCCGGTGTCGCAGGGGCTCGGCTCGGTAGTGGCCGAGCGCATCGTGGATTTGTTCATGCTGGTGGTGGTACTGCTGCTCACGTTCGTGCTGGAGTTTGGCCGGATGCAGCGGTACCTCGCCGACTTATCGTTTCGCTTTGCCGGGGCCGTACTGCTGGGCGGTGGTCTGGGCGTGGCGCTGGTGCTGGGTTTGCTGATCTGGCTGGCCGCCCGCAACGGAGCTGTGCGTCAACACACGCTGGTGGTCCGGGGCCTTTCGCTACTGGCCGGTTTTCGGCAGGGCTTTATGGCCATCCGGCAACTGCCCCGGCCCGGCCTGTTTATTTTCCTGACTGTTTTTAGTCAGCTGCTCGTCTGGCTGGCTACCTGGCTGATGCTGCTGGCTGTCGATTCTACACATGACCTCCCCCCTACCGCTGCCCTGACTATTCTGGCGGTTTCGTCACTGGGGGGGCTGGCGGTTCCTACGCAGGGGGGCATTGGCACGTATCATTTTCTGGTGAGCCGGGCGCTGGTGCTGTATGGCTTCACCATTGCGCAGGGCGTGGTAACGGCCACGTTTCTGCACGCCATTGGTTTTGGCATCAATCTGCTGCTGAGTGGTATCAGCTTTCTGATTGTGCCGTTTTTGCTTCGGCAGCGGGCTCGGGAGGTGGTGACGGAACAGACATCAGTATAAACGGGGAGACCGGAGACTGATTCGGGATAGACAGCCCAAACCAACCTCCGGTCTCAGTACACCGATCAAGTTATTTCTTGCCACTCCCCACCCTGGCCGGAACGCCGGGCTGGGTAATCTCAAAATTTTCTTTGGCTTTGGTGTCAGCCACGATTTTGCGAACGTCGGCGAGGAGTTTTTTGGCGTCATAGACGATGCCGTCTTTTACGGTATAGGTCACGCCCCCTACCCGCTCCACTTCGTTGCTTTCGTTCAGGTGGATGGCTCCGGTGCCGTACAGGGTTTTCAGGTTGGCCAGCGGATTTTCCTTCACAATCACAAAATCGGCGAGTTTACCCACCTCTACCGATCCAATCTGATCAGCCATGCCGAGGGCTTCGGCGCCTTTGATGGTAGCCGCCCGGATGACCTCCAGGGGATGAAACCCGGCTTCGCGCAGCAACTCCAGTTCGCGGATATAGGCAAAACCATAGAGCTGGTAAATAAAGCCCGAGTCAGACCCCGCCGTAACGCGTCCACCCCGGTTTTTGTATTCGTTGATGAACTGCATCCAGAGCTGGTAATTCTTTTTCCAGGCTACCTCCTGCTCCGTTCCCCAGTCGTGCCAGTACGATCCGTGCGAGATGCGGCTCGGTCCGTAAAACCGCCACAGGCTCGGCAGGGTGTAGTCGTCGTGCCACTCGGCGCGCCGGGCCAGCATCAGCTCGCGGTTGGCTTCATAGATGTTAAAGGTGGGGTCAAGGGTAAAGTCCAGCGCAATCAGTTCGTCCATGACCTGATTCCAGCGGGCGGTGCCGGGTTTGGCGGCCTGCTGCCAGAGGTTGCCCGCTTCGGTAAAGCGGTCCTGCTCGTTGTTGTAGTTGTAATTGACCGGGTAATTCTGAACGGTTTTATCTTCGAACAGGGCTTCGGGCAGGCCATACCAATGCTCCAGCGAGGTCAGGCCCGCTTTGGCAGTGGCCAGCGCGTTCATGCGGGCCACTTCCAGCTGGGCATGGTGACAGGCTGACCGCAAACCGAGTTTTTTGTTTTCGTCCAGAGCCGCCCGGAACACGGCGGGTTCGGCCCCGAAAAATTTAATACCGTCGGCCCCGCGTTTGGCGTTGAGCTGCACCCAGGCGCGGGCCTGTTCGGGCGTAGTGATGGGGTCTTTACTACCCTGCCCAAAGACGGTATAGGCCAGAATGCGCGGGGCCGTAATCTCGTTTTTCAGACTTTTGGCCCGGTGTTCCAGCACCCAGTCCAGCCCGTTGCCGCAGCTGGGGTCGCGGATGGTGGTAATGCCGTGACCGAGCCAGAGTTTAAACACGTATTCCGCCGGGGTCCCCTGCGACTGCCCGCCAATGTGGCCGTGCATATCGATCAGGCCCGGCATCAGATACATGCCCTCGCAGTTGAGTTCTTTATCGCCGGGGTTCAGTTGCGGGCGTGACTTGGGGTCGATGGGAACACCGGGGTAGCCCACCTGCCGGATCTGGGCAATCTTGTTTTTCTCCACGACAATATCAACGGGCCCAAGTGGTGGTGCGCCGGTGCTGTTGATGAGCGTAACGCCCCGAATGATGAGCCGGTTATAGGGCCCGTCGCCCTCGGCGCGCGCGGGCGCTTTGGGTATCTGCGCCCACAGGGAGTGAACCATGAAGAGGGCAATGTGAAGAATCAGTACCGGGCGTAGGTAGCGTGAAATCATGATTGGGATTATATGGTTCAGTAAGGAGTTGTAAGATAACGGAAAGCAGGTGAATTTTGCGGGGTATATGAAACAGACCATCACGAAGAACTTTCTGCTCATTGTGTTACTGCTGGCGGTGGGGATTGCCTTCTTAGCGCGGGCAACCATCTTCCAGAAAGAAGCACCCACAACGCCGGCCCCCGGTGTGGCAGCGCGCGCAGAGGAGCCGTCGGCGGAGTTTGCCGGCTACTGGTTTAGCGGGCAAGGCCGAGCTGAACCGCTACCGGCTGGAGCAGGGGCAGTACGGCACGCTGCACCCCGGCGAAGCGGTACTGATCTTCGTAACCGAAGATTTCCTGACCGACAAACAGGTGAAAGCCGACGCGCCCAGCGACCGGGCCGTACCGGTGATGAAGACCAACATCAGCAAAAAATTCGTGACCGGCGTGTATGATTATTCGCTGTTCACGTCGGTCTTTACCCCCCTCGGTCTTCCGCTATACCCAAACACCCTTAAAGTCAGTACGTCGGTGCAGGACTGGTGCGGGCACAGCTATCAGCAGGTCAACTACCGGAATAATGGCTACGCAGTCAGCGGTAAGTCGTATTTCGAGAAGATCGTTGACGAAGACTATACGGTAGAAAAAGCGATGCTGGAAGACGAGCTCTGGAACCGCATCCGGCTCGACCCCGCCAAACTACCCATCGGCGACGTACGGCTGATTCCCGGCACGATGGCGGCCCGGCTGCGGCACAAAACACTGGAACCTCTGCCGGCCACGACTAAACTCGATGATTATCTCGGCGTGTTGTATCCCGGCCAATTTCTGAGAGCCTACACCGTTGAATATCCAACCGATAATCGCACCCTCGTCATTGTGTTTGAGGGCCGTTTCCCGCACAAAATCGTGGGCTGGGCCGACACCTACCGTAGCCGCGATTCGCTGCTGACGTCGCGCGCCGTGTTGACCAAAACCATCCAGACCGATTACTGGAACCATAACGCCCCGGCAGACAGTGGTTTGCGGGCAGAGTTGATGAGAAAATGAGAGAAAGAGTTGTTTCGCAGAGACGCGCAGAGAAGAGGAGAGACTCGCAGAGGAATTTTTTGAGAAAAAGAGAGAAAAAGGAGAGAAAAAGTCTCTGTGCATCTCTCTTTTTCTCTGCGTTTCTCTGCGTAATAACTCTCTTGACCTCCTGCTCGTCAGAGCAAGAAACGAAGTCTCCAGATCCAACCTACACGCTGATTTTCATCGACAAAACCCGCAGTGTCAACGTCGATAATGCCTTTGTAGCGGAGAAATACGGAACTGTCATCGATAAGATTATTGCCGACAACATCAACCAGCAGGGCGACCGGCTTGACGTGTACTTCATCCACGAAAACACCAGCAAGGCCCGCGCCCTAAGCATAACGGTCCGGTCGGAAATGGAGGATGTGTCGACCGTAAGCCCCACCGACCGCGAAGCCGCCGAAACCGAGTTCGCGCTGCTGCTCAATCGCGAGAAAGCCATCATCAGAAAACGGGTACTGCAACAGCTTAACGCCCAGAACGCCGGCGCGTCAAATCAGCGCACGGATATTTGGGCGAGCCTGCCCGTGCTGGAAAAAGCCAGCGAAAGCGGCATGGTGGTAAAGGCGTATTACCTCAGCGACATGATCGAGAGCGTACCGGCTCGGACCGGCGCAGCGGACAACCGGCGCGATTTTCAGAAACTACCCCCGAAAAGTAGCGCCCAGGCCGATGAATGGGCCAAAGCTGACGCAACGCAACTCAACCGCTACGCCATTGGCTCACCCGCTATTACAATGGTGCTACCCTTCGCTCCCAACGCATCGGCCCGCGAAAATAACCCCGCCGTAACCCAGTACTGGCAAACGCTCTTCGCCGAACTCGGCGCAGGGAATGTGGAAGAGGAGTGAGTAAAGGGCCTACACCTGCTGGTAGATTGATAGGGATAGAACGACGTGTTTCACAGAACCGGGACCCAACAGCAACCCGACTGGCAGGAATTTCCCGGTCAACTTTTCTCGGTTTAGTGAGCTAATATCTCCCATGCTCAGCCGGTTGCCGGTGGGGGCGGCCTGTTGGCCACCCCCACCGTACCAACTCGCGGGCTTACTTCGACTTCTTGTCTTTCTGACCCCCCGATACTTTGGCCGGCACACTACCGCCCGGTGCAGCGGATGCCCCGACAGGATCACCCTCCTTATCCAGTTCAATGACTTCATAGCCCAGCTTCTTCAGGCCGGGTTCAATCAGCTTTTTATCGCCTACTACCGTAATAATCAGATTGTTTACCAGTAGTCGTTTTTTAGCAACGGCGTCGATTTCAGCCTTCGTGATCTTGCGCAGAATCTCATTTTCCTGCTCTATGTAATTGGAGGGCAGGTTGTACTCGATAATTCGCCCCAGGAAGAACGCTTTTTGCAGCGACGTTTCGTACCGCAGCGCGTCGACCTGCCCCAGCGAATTTTTCACGAACGAGAGTTCCGAATCCGTAATTCCCGACTTGGCGTAGTTGGTGATTTCCTTCACGAATTCGATTACCGAACTGTCGGTAACGGCGGCTTTTACGCCTGCCTGCGCCGTGAAGGGGCCGGGGGTCTGGGTGCTCGAAAAACCCGACCGTGCGCCGTACGTGTACCCTTTGTCTTCGCGCAGGTTCATGTTGATGCGGCTGCTGAACGCTCCGCCCAGCATATAGTTAGCCAGTCCTGTGCGGTAATACTCGCCGGTGGCATCGTAAGGCAGGTCAGTGAGGTAGCCGATGCGAATTTCGGACTGGGCAGCCTGATCCTTATCCACCAGATACAGGCGAATTTTGTCGGCCTTTTTCGGCATTGGCGTCTCAGGAATCGTCACCGGCTTAGCTGCCCATTTGTTTAGAAAAGCCAGTTTGGGCATGATAACCTTCTGATCGAGGTCGCCCACAACAACAAGGTTAGTTACGGACGGTGACAGGTACTTCGCGTAAAACGCCTTTACATCGTCGAGGGTAATAGCCGCTACCGTCTGCATCGTGCCGCTGGTGGGTACCGACCGGATGTTGTCAGGACCGTAAAGCAGTTTGGCGTAGACCTTGTTGGCAATCACGACCGGCTGCGTACTCTGGTTGCCGATGAATTCGAGTTGCTGCTTTTTAAGCCGCTCAAAATCGTCGGGAGCGAACTTGGGCCGCAGCAACTTTTCTTCGACCAGTGCCAGCGTGGAGTCAATGTTTTTCACCAGTGATTCTACCGAAATCGTAATCTCTTCAGTACCGGCACGGACGGAAATGGAACTCCCCAGTTTTTCGAGTTTAGTGTTAAGCTGCTCGTTGGTAAAATTCTGGGTGGCTTCGTTCATCAGCGCAGCCGTTAGCTGGGCAATTCCCGCTTTTGTGGGATCGTTGGCCTCCAGAATATGCCCACCCTTGATGGTGAACAGCATCGTCACCGCCGGAATTTCGGTGTTGCGCGTACCGATGATATTGATGCCGTTGGCCAGTTTATCAGTCCAGAAAGGAGGCACTTTCAGAACCGGGTTCGCACCGGGACCCGGTTTGGCGGCCCGATCGAAGTTATCGGTTGCTTTGGCGTAGGTCAGGCCGTTATAGCCATAATCGGGGGCTTTGTAGTTGGCCGTTGACGCCGTGTAGTTATTGGGCGTGGTCACAATGTCGGCTTTACCCTTGGGATACACCGTCAGAATAACCGCGTGTTTGCCCTTGATGTATTTGTTGTACACCCGCATGACGTCGGCTTTGGTTACGGCCAGGTAGCGTTTCATCTCTTCGGGCAGGAAATTAGGGTTGCCGGTATAGGTCTGGTAAGCCGCCAACTGCCTTACTTTGCCGTTTACGCTGGCCAGCCCGTTCACAAAGTCAGCCTCGCGGGTAGCGTGAAACTGGGCGATGTCGTCGTCGGTAGCACCCCGTTTTTCAAACTCAGCCAGCGTCTGGCGCATGACGGCCTGGATACTGTCGAGCGATTTGCCGGCGAATGGCAGCACGACCATCGTAAACTGCCCCGCGAGTTCGGTGGTCTGGTGCGATACGTTCGCCTGTACGGCCAACTGCTTTTTCACGAGATTTTTGTAGAAGAGCGAGTTTTTACCTCCGCCCATGATGGCGGCCAGGGCGTCGAGGGCGGGTTCGTCGGGGTTGTACTGCGGCACCGCCGGGAACACCATCTGAATCATTGGGAACCGCACATTGTCTTCGTACGATACGTAACGGTCCTGGTCGAGGGTCGGCGTTGGCACCTGGGTTTTGGTTACTTCGGGGCCGCGCGGAATCGAACCGAAGTATTTTTCAGTCATGGCCAACACCGCTTTGGCATTTACGTCGCCCCCAATGGTCAGCACGGCGTTGTTGGGGCTGTACCAGCGCAGAAAGAAGTTTTTCAGGTCGTTGACGTTCACCCGGTCGAGGTCTTCGATGTAGCCAATGGTAAGCCATGAATAGGGGTGGCCGTAAGGATACAGCGTTTTGGCTACGTATTCGCTGGCCAGACCGTAGGGGCGGTTGTCATAATTCTGGCCGCGCTCGTTTTTGACGGTAGCCCGCTGAATCTCAAATTTTTTCTGGGTAACGGCATCGAGCAGAAAGCCCATGCGGTCGGCTTCGAGCCACAGGGCGCGTTCGAGTTGGTTGCTGGGCAGGGTTTCGTAATAGTTGGTCCGGTCGCGGTTGGTAGAGCCGTTGAGTGTACCGCCCGACTCGGTAACGATCTTGAAATGCTCATCGTCGGCTACGTGATCGGATCCCTGAAACATCATATGCTCAAAGAAGTGAGCGAAGCCGGACTTGCCAATTTCTTCGCGGGCCGACCCGACGTGGTACGTTACATCGACGTGAACGAGCGGGTCAGAGTGGTCTTCGTGAACGATCAGGGTCAGGCCGTTGGGCAGGACATATTTCTGGTAAGGAATGACCAGCGCGTTACCCGGCCTGGTCACGGTTTCAACCAGTTTTGCCTGGGGATAGGCAGCCCCCGCCGACAGCAGACACAACAGCGCTGGACGGAGTAGATTTGTTAGTTTCACGTACGATATAGAGTTGATTAACAAGGCCAAAGTACACAAAATCGACTGAAGTTTCAGCAGATGATTTACAAACCAGACGAACGGGTTGATAAGCGGGGATCTTGTGCGCTGGACGCGCTGACACTACGCAAATGGCTGAAGGTGTAGTTCGTGAACTTACCCAAAGGATAGAATGTAATGGGGCTACTTCCGGCTATACAACACGATGGTTCGTTAGACTGATAAGCAGGCAGAAGGCCAACCGTTCTGACTCACCGTACCCCCTATGACCAAGCCCCTCGTTAAATTCATCAACCAAGACAAATCGACCTTTTTCTCGGCACTGCGTCATCGTACCGACGCTTATTTTACCGATACGGCGCAGGTTCGGCACGGTACGGGCGGTATGGTGGCCAAAGGCGTGGTATTGCTGGCGTCAATGCTGATTCCGTATGGCTTGATCGTGAGTAATCAGTTTTCTCCACTGGCCATGCTGGGCCTGGTCGTGCTGATGGGTGTGGGCAAGGCGGGCGTGGGTATGGGCGTGATGCACGACGCCAATCATGGGTCATTCTCCGGTAAAAAGTGGGTCAATGCCTTGTTTGGCGCGAGTCTGTTTCTGATTGGCGGCAACGTAAAAAACTGGAAGACGCAGCACAACACGCTGCACCACACCTACACCAACATTCACGACGTTGACGAAGACATAACCGGCAAACCCTGGCTGCGGCTCTGTCCCTCCGAAGTACACAGGCCGTACCATCGTTTTCAGCATATCTATGCCTTTGGCTTGTACGGGCTGATGACCTTTTCGTTTCTGGCCAAGGATTTCCGGCTCGCGCTAACCTACAACCGTCAGCACGCCGAAGGTACGGGTAAGGTAGCTCCATTTACCCGGCAGGACATGGGCGTGCTGGTCCTGAGCAAAATCGTTTACACCCTGTTCATTGCCGTTGTTCCGCTGGCTTCTACCGACATTTCTTTTGGTCAGTGGCTGCTGGGATTTTTCGTACTACATTTTGTGGCCGGGCTGATCCTGAGCATCGTATTTCAGCTGGCGCATATCGTAGAAGGTGCATCGCAGCCCCTGCCCGATTCGCTGGGGAGCATCCAGAATGCCTGGGCGGTTCATCAATTGCTGACAACGGCCAATTTCCGGTGTTCGCGGCTGGTATCGTGGTACATCGGTGGGCTGGATTACCAGATTGAGCATCACCTGTTTCCGTCGGTCTCGCACCGGCACTATCCGGCACTATCCGGCATTGTACGGCAAACGGCCCTGGAGCATGGGATTCCCTATAACCAGAAACCGTCGTTTGGCGCAGCTTTGCAATCGCATGTACAGATGCTGCGGGCGTTGGGCTGAGCGTTTTAGCTCAGAGGAATAAGGTTCTACGGGTTAGAAACGGACCTGTTCAGTTGGACCTGAACGTCTCATACCGAGAACTGGTAGCCTACAGAAAAGTCCGAAAAATCTTTGTGCAGACAGTGTGACGTAAGCAGCAAACCGGCTTCGCCTTCGCGCCGGACAGTGAGGTAGTGAAACATGGGCTTGTACTCTGCCGCCAGGTCGGGCAGTTTGCTTGGCGAGGTATTCAGCGGCTGCCGCAATCCCCCACCGCCCCCAATAATCAGAAACGTCTTACCGTCGAATTCGTAGCGCTCAAAGGCGTGGGAATGCCCCGTGATGAACAGTTTCGCCTTTTTCGACGCCTTATACAGCGGTACAAACCGCTGCTGCACCAGCTTGGACGATCCCACCAGCTTACTGTTCGAGTAGGGCGCGTGGTGGCAGGTGACAATGACAACCACAATGGCCGGGTCGGCATCGAGATCGGCCAGGGTCTGTTCGTACCAGGCCTGCTGCTTACGGATATTCTCCACCGACATGGTGCTGAAGTTGGAGTTAAGCATCACAACAGCCCGGTCTCCGGTGCGCTGTACGTAGCCGGTAGGGCTGTGGTTGGGAAACCGCTGCTGAAAATTTCGCTCGCCCTTGCGGGGGCGGCCCATCACATCATGATTACCCATGATGGCGTAAACGGCAATCTGGTTCTCGGTACACTGCGCCAAAAATGTATCAATTACTGACCACTTCTTAGTCCGGTAACCAAGCGAGACAATATCGCCGAGCCAGTACATCACGGGCGGTTTTTTGCGCAGAATTTCGGCAAAAATAACGCGGGTGGCTTTGGTATTCTGATGGGTTCGCAACACCAGCCGCTCCACAAACATAGGGGCCTGCGTATCACTCAGAAATATACTTTCGTTGCTGCTGGAGTCATTCGTTGTCATTGTCAGTCATTTTTTGTCATTCGTCGCCAACTTGGTTTGTCTGTATCAGTAATGGCGAATGACAATCAATGACCAGATACGACAACGAATACCTTTGTGCTTGTTACCACGAAAAGGCCCGCCAGATGAGTTGAAGCTGGGCCGTAAAGGCAGCATCTTCGGGCGTGGTAGCATCGAACCACTTCACTTCGGTGGCTACGCGAAACCGCCGGCCAATGGGCTGGGTATAGGAACCCGCCACCATCCAGCCCAGACTCGTCTGGCTCTCGGCCACCGTGCCGGCATAGCGTAGCCGGGACTGAACAAGGTAAACACCCGTCCCCCCCGTGATAGACAGCCGACGGGCCAGGCTTCGCTCCGTACCAGACAGCCAAGCTAGGGGCATTGAGAAAACCAGCAGAACCGGTATAGCCTCCACATTTACCCGCGCCGGTTCGCCAACGGCCACACCCCGGTACGAATACATAGGCACCCAGCCCGTTTCCAATCCAATGCGCAGCCGGTGATCGGGGTGCCACATGACCCGCAACGTGGCCGGAATACCAAATCGACTCACCCGCAGTTGCTCCAGGGGGGGCGGTACACCAAGGTGCGTTGCGTAGTACGACAGACCGCCCCCCGCCGTAACCACAAGCGTATAAGGCCCCCGCTTGCTGACCGTCGAGTCGGTTTGTGCCGTTGCCACCAAACCAGTCAGCAGCAGCGTCAATATCATCCAGAAAGAAGTGCGGCTCCGGAACGTCATGGCTGTTTGGTGTAGTGATAATAGGCTACAGTGGGCGAATAGTTGGAGAGGATACCGTTAAACCGCCCCTGGTTGATAAACTCATCGATGAATTTAGGCTCGTCCAGGGTCCACACAAACACCGTCCGACCCTCGGCTTTCATGGCCAGCACTTCGTCGGTCTGCGGGCCAAGGGTCCAGCGGGGGGCCCATATTTTCGCGCTTAGACTACGGGTAATGGCCGTGTCAAGTTCGCACAGGATAGGGGTGTCGCTTTTGTTGGCCAGTGCCTTGTACGAGTCGACAGCGTCCTGCGTGGGCAGCCCAATAACGATTTGCAGTTTACGCCCAAGCTGCACGGCCCGCTGCCGGAATTTTTGCTGAAGCACCTGCACCTTGTCCATGGGACCGATGTATTTGGTGTCAAGCCAGACAAAATTGAGCGACGTCTTACTGACAACAGTTTCGAGGGCTTCTTCGAGGGTTGGAATCTGCTCGCCGTTGATGAGCCGAACAAGGGTGGTCAGCTGCCGATACGTATAGTCTTCAATAGGGCCTTTGAGTCCGTTCTTCTGAATGAGCCGCAGGTTCAGCGTATTATCGTGATACAGAATAGGTACCCCGTCTTTGGTATAGCGGACATCGACCTCGATACCCGTAGCCCCCAGTCGCGACGCCAGTTCAATCATGGCGAGCGAATTTTCGGACGTAGGCAGCAGGTCGGAGGTGCGGCCGCCCCCGCGGTGCGCCAGAATGGCGAACGGCTCAGTATTAAGTGGTCGGCGGTACGTTAGTCGTATGGGCTGAGACGGCTCAGCGGTATCCTCGCTAAACGCGCCATCCAGCATGAGTGTGTCGCCCCCGGCCAGTTGCCCCCGGTACGGCCGCACCTGTCCGTTGCGCGTTGTTTTGACCGACAGCCGGGCGCGTCCGGTTTCGGTGTTGACCAGTTTCCGCCAGTAACCGGTCAGGGCCATGGTATCGGCCTTCACGACTTCGAAATTAAAGTATCCTACATCCGTGCCGGTAAATACCGACAGGTAATGGGTGGTGTCAGGTCCGTTCGCAATGTATGTCCATTTCACGGCCACCTGTTCGCCAAACTGACTATTCCCTGTGGTTACGGCATACACGCCTTCCAGGGCCTGACGCACAGATGGTGTAAACTGACCCGCGCCCGACCTGTTGGCAAAGGTATAGGGTACCGGAGCCTCGTACTCCTGTCGACATCCGGACAGTCCCAGCAATAAAATGGAAAGATAACCGAGCGTTTTCACAGGATAAAGTTGAAAATAAGTTGGGGGTAGAACAGGTTTCGGTCGAACGTATCGTAAAGCGACCAAAACTGCCAGTTGAAGTTGGAGTAAGCCGCCCGCAGCCCCAGCGATACGTGCTGATTTCCATAAAAAGGCTGCTCCAGGACGGCGGTGAAGGCTACCCCGTTAAACCCCCGGTTCTGGTTTTCGATAGACAAACTTCCAACCTGCGAGCGGTAGTACAAATCGGTGATGGCCTCGCCTTTTACGTTCAACTGCAGCGATCGGGTGAGCCGGTATCCTACCGACAGGTTTGGTATGTTCTGTATGCCATAAGCCTGGCTATTGAACACGTCTTTCAGTTTCAGCACTCCCATCCAGCCGTGTACGTCATTGCCAACCGACAAAAACAGCCGATCGGTTAGGGGGGTGGCCCAGCGAACACCTACCGACAGGTTGCTTTGGATAAACTGCGTTTGTAGCCGGCTCACTATGAAAACGTGTTTGGTCAGGCCGCGTTGCAGGTTGAAATCAATTGCGGGTACGCGCAGTCGCAACTCTTCGGTCAGGGCGGGGGGTGTCGTGGTGAATACAAGACCGAGTGATTTGCGCCACTCGCCGGGGCGCGGTGCCTCCGGAAAGTAAATGGAGGGCTGACGAATAGTAGGGTCAATAGCCCGTGGATGGTCGGCAGGTAACGGTCTGCGCTGTGCCGTAGCGGCAAGAGCCAGCAGGCAAAATGATAAGCCGATTAAAGGACGCAGATACACGTTGAAGAGTCAGTAATGAATGGAGTAATGAGATAAACGCCATTCACCCGGCTTGTGTTGCAAAGAGGCCCAAACCCAGGTCTATAAAAATAAAGACCCCCACTGAAATTCAGTGGGGGTCTTTCTAGTAGCGGGAGCTGGACTCGAACCAGCGACCTTTGGGTTATGAGCCCAACGAGCTACCAACTGCTCCATCCCGCGGTGTTTGGACTGCAAAAGTACGGCGACTTTCTGGATATGCAACTTCCAGACTCTAAAAAAAGTTCTCGATTCCTGAAACGTTTCTGGAAGCGCGCCGGTTGGAAGAACAAAGCTGCTGACAATCAGGTCGGCGGGATCACCTCCAATGGACGAAGAAATAATCCCCGAATTCCCGACCGACGAGTCGGCTGCCAATACGTTGCCGGTCATTGACCCCAACGATAATCACAAGGCCGGTTTTGTCAGTATTGTTGGTAAGCCCAACGTGGGTAAATCGACGCTGATGAATCAGCTCGTTGGCCAGCGGCTCAGTATCATCACGGCCAAAGCCCAAACTACCCGCCACCGCATCATGGGTATCCTCAACGGAACCCACGACGGTCAGGAATTTCAGCTCGTCTACTCCGACACGCCGGGCATCATCAAACCCCTTTATAAGTTACAGGAGTCGATGATGAGCTTTGTACGGGGCTCGCTCGAAGACGCCGACGTGGTCCTGTTTGTTACTGACATTTTTGAGCAGTATGACGAAAACGACGTAATCGAACGGTTGCAAAAGTCGGACGTACCCATCGTGCTGCTCATTAATAAAGTGGATCAGGCCACGCAGCAGCAGGTTGAAGAAAAGATTGCGTACTGGCGGCAGAACTTCAACGCGCAGGAGATCATCCCGATTTCGGCTCTGAATAAGTTTAACATCGATGCGGTGTTCGAGAGTATCGTTAGCCGCCTGCCCAATCACCCCCCTTACTTTCCCAAAGACGAACTGACCGATAAGCCAGAGCGCTTTTTTGCGTCGGAGATCATCCGGGAGAAGATTTTCCTGAACTACAAGAAAGAGGTGCCGTACAGCAGTGAAGTTGTGATTATTGGCTTCAAGGAAAAAGAAGACATCATCGTGATTCAGGCCGAAATCCTGGTTGAGCGGCCTACGCAACGGGCCATTCTGCTGGGCGAAGGCGGAAAAATGATTAAGAAAACGGGCATTATGGCCCGCCAGGAACTTGAACGGTTCTTTGGTAAAAAAGTATTTTTAGAACAGTTCGTCAAAGTAGAACCCGACTGGCGTCAGAAAGAGCGTATGCTCAAGCGGCTGGGATACGACGAATAAAAGGAGGAAGCCGGCAAGTGGCAAGCCAGGGAGCAGGAATTTCGCTAGTCCACTCCCTCTCGTCTCTTTTTCCCTTTCCTCCCTTTTCTCCTTTCAAAAAATGGCAAATATTGTGGCAATAGTGGGCCGCCCTAACGTAGGCAAATCCACGCTTTTTAATCGGCTGGTCGAACAACGACAGGCTATCATGGACGATCAGCCCGGTGTAACGCGCGACCGGCATTACGGCACCTCCGAATGGAACGGGGTCTATTTCACCGTTATCGACACCGGCGGCTATGTTGTTGGCTCCGATGACGTCTTTGAGGAGTCAATCCGTAATCAGGTCGAGATTGCCATTGAGGAATCGACGGTGCTGCTGTTTGTAGTCGATACACAGACGGGTATTTCGGGGCTGGACGAGGATTTTGCCGACGTGCTGCGCCGAACCAAAAAGCCGGTATACGTGGTGGCTAACAAAGCCGAAACGTCGGACCGGGCGCACGAGTCGTCCGAGTTTTACGCGCTTGGCCTGGGTGATCCTTACCCCATCTCGTCCATGACCGGCAGCGGTACGGGCGATCTGCTCGACGAAGTGGTGAAGCATTTTCAGGGCCCGGGCGTCGAGAATCCCGATGAGGGCGTCCCGCGCATCGCTATTCTGGGCCGCCCCAACGTGGGTAAATCGTCGTTCCTGAACGTCCTGACGGGTCAGGAACGCACCATCGTTACGGACATTGCCGGCACCACCCGCGACTCAATCGATACGCGCTACAAAGCGTATGGGAAAGATTTTATCCTGACGGATACCGCAGGCATTCGGCGCAAAGCCCGCGTTCACGAAAACATAGAGTTTTACTCGACCGTCCGCGCCCTGAAAGCAATGGAGGATTCGGACGTCTGCATCGTCATGCTCGATGCTACCCGCGGACTCGAAGGGCAGGATATGAACATCATTGGGCAGGCCGTGAAAGCCAAGAAGGGCGTTGTCGTTATGGTCAACAAGTGGGACGCGGTAGAGAAAGACCAGCGCACGGCCGACGTACTGCGCAAGGAAATGATTGCCCGGATGATGCCGATTGACTATCTGCCCATCATTTTTGCGTCGGTTCACGAGAAGCAGCGCATTTTTCAGGTCATGGAGAAGGCCATGGAGGTGTATGCCAACAAGAGCAAGAAGATCACCACATCAAAGCTGAACGAAGCCATGCAGCCCGAGATTGAGCATTACCCGCCCCCGGCGCAGAAAGGGAAACTCATCACGATCAAGTATATGCTTCAGGTACCCACGCCTTCGCCCACGTTCGTGTTTTTCTGCAACCTGCCGCAGTACATTCAGGAATCATACCAGCGTTTTCTGGAGAACAAACTCCGGTCGCACTTTGACTTTGACGGCGTTCCGATTACGCTGTTTTTTCGGCAGAAATAGGATAGCGGCCCTGGTAGTCGTTCCCGGTCATTTTACATTGGCACCAGCCGCTAATTATGAATGACCAGAAATGACTACCAGAGCCCTGAAGTAAGTGACCATACATGAGCCGCTTCTGGATTGGGTTTATCCTGGTGTTTCTGTCGGCGTTCTGTTTTGCCTGCAAAGGGATTCTGATTAAACTGGCATACCAGTACCAGATTGACAGTATTTCGCTGCTAACACTCAGAATGCTGTTTGCGCTGCCTTTTTACGTGGGCATGGCGCTTCACCTGGCCTGGCGGGGACCACCCGCCCCCGTGCTAACGCTGCGACAGTGGATAGTGCTGGGCCTACTGGGCATTACGGGTTACTATTTCGCCAGTTTCTTCAATTTTCTGGGTCTGGTTTACGTAACAGCCAGTTTAGAGCGGATTTTGCTATTCACTTACCCCACTTTTGTTCTTCTGCTGAACGCCGTTGGCTTTGGTCAGCGCGTAACCCGGTTGCAACTAGTAGCGCTACTGCTCACGTACGTCGGCATTCTGATTGCTTTTGTGGGCAACGTTGACCACACTAAACAGAACAACATCTTGCTGGGCGCCTTCTGGGTCATTCTGAGCGGGCTGGTTTACGCCATTTATTTAGTAGGCAGTGACCGGATGATTGCTCGTGTGGGGTCGCAGCGATTTACCTGTTACGCTATGATAGCCGCCACCGTGCCAACAGTATTGCACTGCGCGTGGCAAAACGGACTTCATCTCAGTGCATTTCCAAGGCCCGTTTATTGGCTGGGGCTGAGCATGGGCATTTTTGTAACCGTCATTCCTACGTTTATGATGGCCGAGGGTATTCGGCGGGTAGGATCGGGTAACACCTCGATTATTGGCAGCATCGGACCAATTTTCACCATTATTCTGTCGGCCCTCGTACTGCATGAGCGCATAACCGGCCTCCAGTTGTTTGGCACGTTACTGGTGTTGGGGGGTGTGTTTCTTATTGGCTGGAAAGGCAAGCCTTTTGGGGCAGTACCGGTAACAGTCAATTAGCCAATTTCCGGATTTGACTATTTACAAATCTGTTAGTATGCAACTCTTTTTATATCTACCTTCAACATATCAACACCAGTACATTTCAGTATAGGATATAAAATTAACCTTTCGATAAATTGCGCTCACTTTCAGCAGGTTATTCCAAATAATCTGTGAAAATTTGTTCAGTTTCATCTCACCCCTTACATCCAATACACGTATGATCATGACAGCAAATAGCACAATGGACGACGAGAAACGTGTTGAGAAAGCGGCTTATGTACTTAAAGCCGTAGCGCATCCACTTCGCATAAAAATCATTCAAATGTTGAATGAGCATCAGGAACTGAATGTATCGACCATCTACAAGAATCTGAACGCTGAACAGTCTCTGATTTCACATCACCTGATCAATATGCGCGATAAGGGCATTCTGGATATTCGGCGTAGCGGCAAAAATATCTATTATTTTCTGGTCGATAACGCCGTATCGGAGATCATCGAGTGCATCTATAAGAGCAAGATTCTAAACTGATCGGCAACCAGGCCGTTAGACAGTCAAAAAGCCGGTGTGCAACTTGCACACCGGCTTTTTGACTGTCTAACGGCCTAGCCAAATAACTCACCGGCTTTGTAGTTGGGAACAATGCCGAGGTGAATGTAAGCCCGCTCGGTGGCCTCCCGACCCCGTGATGTACGCTTTAGAAAACCCTCCTGAATAAGGAACGGCTCATATACTTCTTCAATAGTTTCTGACTCCTCGCCACAGGCCGTGGCAATGGTACTCAGCCCCACCGGTCCGCCTTTGAATTTCTCGATAATGGTTGTCAGAATTCGAATATCCATATCGTCCAGGCCGTTCTGATCCACATCAAGGGCACTGAGAGCAATTTCGGCGATGTCTATATTGATGTATCCATTCCCTTTTACCTGGGCAAAGTCACGAGTTCGTCGCAGCAGGTTATTGGCGATACGGGGCGTTCCCCGGCTCCGGCGGGCAATTTCATAGGCACCCGTTTCGTCAATGGCCGTACCCAGAATAGCCGATGATCGCTGTACAATACTGGTCAGCAACTGCGCGTCGTAGTATTCCAGCCGGCAACTAATGCCAAACCGGGCCCGTAGGGGCGACGTCAGCATACCGGCCCGGGTGGTAGCGCCAATAAGCGTAAAAGGATTCAATTTAATCTGTACCGTGCGGGCGTTAGGGCCCGAGTCCAGCATAATATCAATCTTATAATCCTCCATCGCCGAGTACAGGTACTCTTCCACAATGGGATTGAGCCGGTGAATCTCGTCGATGAACAAAACGTCGTTAGGCTGTAGATTGGTGAGTAACCCAGCCAGGTCAGAAGGCTTGTCGAGGACCGGCCCGGATGTCATCTTGATGTTGGCACTCAGCTCATTGGCAATAATGTGCGAGAGGGTAGTTTTGCCCAGGCCCGGCGGGCCGTGCAGCAGCACGTGGTCCAGCGCGTCGCCCCGCTGCTGGGCCGCCCGCACAAATACCTCCAGGTTGTCGAGAATCTTGACCTGACCCGTAAAGTCGGAGAAAGACAGGGGCCGCAGAGCGCGTTCAATTTCTTTGTCGGTGGCCGACATGCCCTCGCCAGAGCCTTTTATGATGTCGTTTCGCATACTTGTTTTTTCGTAAAATACCGGCTCATTCCTGGCCCCAATATGGCCTTTCCGCACCCGGTCGTCTTCCTCAAATTTACGAAAAAACAGGCAAAATACCGCCTACTGAATCACCATCACGGAGCCCCGTTTGACCATCCGTCCGCGCTCGGGAAACGACTCGCTTTTGTACGTCACAACGTACGGATAAACCATGTTCGGGTAGATTGTTCCCTTATACGTACCGTCCCAGCGTTGCTCAGGATTGTTACTTAGAAAGATTACCTCACCCCATCGGTTATACACCCGGAACTCATAATCACTGACGTAGGCGGTGAATACCTGCAACACGTCATTAACGCCATCGCTGTTGGGCGTAAAGGCATCCGGTACGTTCACCCGTGGCTCACAAAGATTCAGTACGCGGGCCGAGGCCGTGGCGGTACAGCCCTGTACGTCGGTTACGCGCAGAGAATACTCACCCGCCCGGTCAACGATAATATTGCGGGTAGTGTCGTTACGACTCAGCCAGAGGTATTTCAGCGTGGGTGCGCCACTGGCGGTCAGCTGTGTCCGCCCCTGATCCCCTTCGCACAGGATGGCCTCTTTAGTGAGTGAGAACGGTGGTGGTGGGCGGTCGCCAACGCGTACGCTGCTACGGCCGACGCAGCCGGTCTGGGTATTTCGGACGACAACACTGTATGAGCCAGGGTCGGCTACGGAAATAACGGGCGAACTGGCTCCGGTACTCCACTGATAGACGTTACCGGGCTGGTTGCCGTCGCGGGTGGCTAACCGAACGGGATTACCGGGACACTTGAGTGTATCGGGCACCAGTCGGGCAAAGCCGGTGCTGTCCAGGCCTACTTTAACGCTGTCCAGACCCGCTTTACACCCCTGCGTATCGGTCACCTCCACACTGTACTGACCCGGCGCTGCCTGCCCGAACACACCGCTGGCCGATATAGGGGCACCCGACGGGCCAACCCACGCAAACGAAGCGGCTGTGCCACCCGTAACGCGCAAACTGATGGTACCGCTGTTGGGCAGGCTACAGAGTGCGTCACGAACGGTAGGGGCCACAGCCAGATTGTTCTGGGGTGATTTGAGCCGTAGCGACGTATCAGCTTTGCAACCCCGGAGCGAATCAGTAGCACTGACTTTGTAATTACCTTCAGGCAGGCTCGTAATACGGTTAGTAGTGCCGGGCAGAGCAGTTCCGGCCCCAGTACTCCAGACATAGGTGTACGAACCCGGCTGGCTGGGCGTAATCTGGATAATGCCGTTGGCGGTTGTACAGGCGCTAGGCCCGGTAAGGTTAGCCCGTAGCGTGAGTTTGGGCAATTCAACCACCTTAATCGTATCCGAGTTTTCGCAGCCCTGCCGGTTTGTGGCCGTTACAAAGTACGTACCCGCCTTTGAAACCTCCGACGTCCGTTCGGTGCTGCCGTTGCTCCACTGAAACTGATTCCAGGTCTGTTGCGGCACCGTGAGCGTAACCGATGAACGGTAACAGAATACCGTGTCGGGACCAAGGTCCAGCGAGGGCGTGGGTCTGATCTGCACAATAATGGTGTCGGTCTTGAAACAGCCGCCGTTAGCCGCAATACCCACAACATCGTAGAAACCCGGTCGGGTAAGGGTAATCGTTTTTTGTCGGCCCGCTACCCTGCCGTTTACCAGCCAGACGTAAATTTTGGCATCCACCTTAATATCGAGCGTCAACCCTTTCTTAGTACAGACCGCCGTGTCGGCTCCCAGCTGTATATCGGGCGGGGTTTCTACAATGGTAATGGTATCCTTGATAGTCGTGTCTTTGCAGATGCCCCGGCCATTACTAAGCTGCGTGACAATACGCAGACTGACCGGATACTCGCCTTTCTGCTTGTAGGTGTGCAACTGCGGTTTCAGGGCCGTGGTTGATACAGGTGCGCTGCCATCGCCAAAGGTCCAGGTATAGGTTTCCTTGAGTTTGGGACAGTTCGGGCTGGCCTGAAAGGTTGTTGGACTATTGGCGCATGTATCCGCGTAGGTGAAGCCCGGACCGTTAGACTGGTCGTTGAAGTTGGCCACCAGGTTTGGTAAGCCGAGCTGACTGGTCTTGCCGCCCAGGGTTTGCCCTTCGGGGTTGAAGCGCAGGCTGTCCAGGAACCCGGCATCCGGGTTCTCAATCACCCCCAGTGATCCGCTGTTGTTAACGGCAATATAGATCTGACCATCGGGCGCAATCTGGATGGAGCCATACTGCCGCGTCGTGCTGCTGTCGACCACCGTTCGGGAGCGTTTCAGCAACGAGTCGGACTTTTGCGTCAGGTCGTATTTGAGAATGTAGGATGATCCTTTCTGGCTGCCGTCCTGATTGGTATCGGCCAGCATGGTCACGTACAGATTCTTCCCATCGGGCGAGAACTCAGCCCCGTACGCTTTGGGTGGGTAAGGCCCCAGTTCCAGCGTTCGGTTAAATGTCATCTTCCCCGTCGAGTCGTTGAAAGTGTACAGATCAACCGAATTCTTGGGTGGGCCGGGAATTACTACAGCTACGGGGCGATTGCCTTCGTTGCCACCGGTGGTATCGGCCGGGCCAATCTTGATATAACCCTCGGCGTTGGCCAGCGAATCAATTTTCTGGCCGCCCTCAAACGTGGTCACATCAGCATTTTCGGCGCGGGTCAGGTGGCGAATTTCAAACTGGTTGGTGCCAAAATTACGCGTAATGACCCAGTAGGTAGAATCGCGGTCATTGCGCACGGCAGCTGACTGCTCAGTGCCCTTGCCGGGGGCAGTCACGGGAATATTTTTCTCAATTACGGCGCCTTTACCCCCATTCTTTCGCATATCCACGACGCTGTATGAGAGCTGTTTGATGCCGTTTACTTCCGACGTAGTATACACGTAATACAGGTACTCACAGCCCCGGCAGGTTGGTTTGGGAACGATAAGTGCCGACTGGGTCGAGTTTTTATTACCACCGAGCGGAATGGGCGTGGCCGTCGCGGCAGAATCACGCGGGTCGAGCGACTTCAGGGGTTTGCCATCTTTGCCGTAAATATTGACACCGTCGGTATAAAACAGCAGTTTGCCTTTGGTATTGGCAATGGACGACGAGCCTTCAATGGTGTTGAGCGTCCCGTCTTCAATGGGTTTGGGTGTACCGCCACCGCCAAAGTCAAGCCCCGCATTCTGCCCAAAATACCATTTCACGCCCTGCGACTCGTTTTTTTCGCCACAAACCGTCACGTTGATGCGGTCCTGGTATGAGCATCCGTTAGGACTGATGGCCTCTACCGAATAACAGCCCGAACTATCGACCTGAATACTTTGCGTCGTATCGCCCTTGGGATACCACAAAAACTTCAGACCTGATTGAGGTGGTCCACCTCCGCCATAAGGGTCCAGTGTAATTTTCTCACCAATACAGATCGTGGTATCGGTACGCCATTTTGGAAATGGTTGCGGCCGGTTATTTATCGTCACGCTGCGCTGCACAATTTCGGTTGCGGTGCCGCTCAGAGTACGGGTCAGGGCTACGGTATACGTACCCGCCTGCTGATACACGTGCCGGGCCAACAGATTATTGGTAGTGGTCAGCACCGGACTGCCATCCCCAAAGTTCCAGGCGCGGGTGATCACGCCGGTCGTAGTGCTGTCGGTGAACAGCAGTGAGTCGGCCTTGCATTCCTGATCGGGTACGCAGGCTTTACCACTGACTTTAAAGCCAGCCGTCACAGCAGACGTTGAGGGCAGGGGCGTAGTGGCCGGGCCGCCCGGCGTGGTCTGGGCATACGCACCTGCCAGAACTGTCAGCAACAACAGCCATACACCTGCGAAGCGAAAAATACCAGATACGGTACGCATGAATGAAAAGGAAACCAGCCCATCCCGCGCAAATTCAGTACTATACATAACAGACAACGGGGGCTTTACGTTAAGTTAAACGAAGCAGGAGTCTATAAATTTTACGGCTCTCAGGCTCTCAGACGTTACTAATCAAACTAACTTTATAAGCTGTTTTGACCCCCTCAGTTAGCGGCTCTCAATCGGGAGCGTTGCATCAGCGGCAGTAACCAGTACAAGTTGGCCCATTCTTTGCCCGGTCTCACCCATATGCGTAAGAACTATTTATTATTACTGCTTTCGCTGCTGCTTATTCAGATGGCCAGGGCGCAGGATCCGCAGTTTACTCAGTTTTATGCGGCTCCACAATATCTGAATCCTGCTTTTGCCGGATCGGCCCTGGCTCCGCGTGTTACAGCCAACTACCGCAATCAGTGGCCGGCCATTACCAGCTACGTAACCTCTATGGTGGGCGTTGATCATTACATTGATAAGTTTAACAGCGGGATAGGTCTGCTGATTATGAACGACAATCAGGGGCAGGGCCGCATTCAGTCGACTGAAATCGGGCTGCAATACTCCTACCAGTTTCAGGTGGGTCAGGAATCATTCGTCAGGCTGGGGTTACAGGGATCGTATGTAAACCGCAACATCAATTATTTTGGCCTGACCACGGGCGATCAGTTTACCGACCGGGGCTTCATTACAGGCAGCGTATCAGGCGATCCAACATTGCAGGGTGGGTTTCCTAAAAACAAGTATCTCGACTTCTCGACCGGCGGTTTGTTTTACTCTGACTGGTTCTGGATTGGCGCGGCAGCCCACCACATCAACCGCCCCGATCAGGGCTTCTTCGTGAGTGGCCGTGACCGGCTACCCATGAAAGGCAGCATTCAGGCTGGGCTTCGGATTCCGCTGACCAGTTTTACAGGGTATGCCGATGATCTGGATCGTGAAATCAGTTTCTCACCGGTTCTCCTCTACAAATTTCAGGGAAAATACGATCAGCTGGACGTGGGCGCGTACCTGACGTATTCGCCCATTACGGTTGGTGCATACTACCGGGGTATTCCCTTCAAAAAGTACGATCAGACGCTTAACAACCACGATGCCGTTGCCGTGCTGGCGGGTTACCGGGTTGACAAGTTTTCGATTGGCTATAGCTACGATGTGACTGTATCAACCCTGGGCAACAGCGGTGGCTCGCATGAACTGTCGCTCTCCTATATCTTCGATAAGCCCGAATCCCGGCGTGGGGGCGTCAGAAAGAAAGACAAGCGACTGCCCTGCCCTAAATTCTAGTTACGGCTTTACTACCAGTTGTGCCGTGTAACGGCTCTTCTGTTCCAGCAGAAGGGTTTTGTTGAGCAGCACCCGGTCAATAGTGGCCTCGTCGTGATGCCGGATCGTGATGAGTTCAAGGCCATCGTTGTAACTGACCCGGAAATCCTGCCGCAGCACATCGATCAGAGCGGGCAATCGAGCGGGGTTGCTATCGACAACCACCGAGAAGCTGATGGCGGTGTTTTGCATCAGATTCGTTTTGACCCCTGCCCGTGCAAACCGACTAAAGATCAGACTCAGATTTTCTTCGGCAATGAACGAGAAATCGCTGGGATGCAAAGACAGCAACACCTGATCGACCTTGAAGATAAATGAAGGCGTCGTTAACCGCTGCTCACTACTGCCCACTACGGTTCCGGGCGCGTCGGGATGAATAAATGAACGGACGTGCAGAGGAATCCCTTTATTTTGAAGTGGTTTGATGGTTTTTGGGTGAATGACGGTTGCACCGTAATAGGCCAGTTCGATGGCATCCTGATAGGTCAGCGTATCCAGCAAAACAGTTTCGTCAAAGTATTTCGGATCAGCATTAAGCACGCCCGGTACGTCTTTCCAGATCGTGACGGAGTCAGCATTTAGACAGTGGGCCAGAATAGCCGCCGTGTAGTCAGAGCCATCGCGGCCCAGCGTTGTGGTTTTCCCCGAATTGGTCTGGCCCAGAAATCCCTGGGTAACAACCATTTCGCGCCCCGTAACGGCGTTGGTAATCTGCCGTCCTGTTGCCTCCCAGTCTACCCGACCTTCCCGAAATGTTTCGTCGGTCCGGATGAGCTGACGGGCATCGAGCCAACGGGCGTTGATGCCCATTTCCACGGCGTAATCGGCCACGATACGCGTGGAAAGCAGTTCGCCCATTGACACAACCTGATCATACACTTCGTCGTAAGGCGCCATAGGCGGTTGCGTCAGCAGCGCATCGAGCTGGTCGAAAAAGGGCGTAATGCCACTTGTTCCGCAACCAAGGTCCGCCGTAATGCTTTCGTGGTACGTGCGCAGTGCAGTCAGGTCGTTCTGTAAATCGGCGGATTGCCGGTTCACGTAATTCCGAACAATGGCTTCAAGCGCGTTGGTCGTTTTCCCCATCGCCGACACAACCACTACCGTATCATGGCCTCTCGTCCTGACAATATCGATCAGGTTGCGTACTCCCGCAGCGTCTTTTACCGACGCTCCGCCAAACTTAAAAACAAGCACGTGAAGAAAAGGGATAAGGAGATATTAAACAGTTACGCTACGGCTCGTAAACAGTAGCTCACGCACCGCATCAGCAATACCCGGGGCATCAAACCCGCATTCATGGTATAATTCGTCCTGTTCGCCGTGTTCAACCACTACATCGGGAATACCAAGTCGTTTCACCTGAGCCATATAGCCGTTATCGGCCATGAACTCCAGTACGGCGCTGCCAAATCCGCCCATAACGCAGCCGTCCTCTACAGTGAGCACCCGGTCAAACCGGCTGAATATCTGGTGCAATAACGCTTCGTCGAGGGGCTTCACGTAGCGCATATCAAAGTGCGCCGGACTGATCCCTTCTTTAGCCAGCAGCTTTGTGGCGTCAACGGCGTAGTTTCCAATGTGTCCAATGGTCAGAATAGCCACCTCCTCCCCATCCTGAATCATCCGGCCCTTTCCAACAACCTGCTGCTCGAAAGGCGTTTTCCAGTTAGCCATGACGCCGGCCCCGCGCGGGTATCGAATTGAAAAGGCGCGCTTACCCCGTTGCACCTCCGGCGACTGCGCCGTAAACATCATATTGCGCAGTTCCTCTTCATTCATGGGCGCGGCTACAATGATGTTTGGTACGCAGCGCATATAGGCCAGGTCATACGCTCCGTGGTGCGTAGGCCCATCGGCACCGGCAAATCCGGCCCGGTCAAGACAGAAAATAACGGGCAGTTCCTGAATGCAAACATCATGTACGACCTGATCGTAGGCCCGCTGCATGAATGTAGAATAGATATTGCAGAACACTACCTCACCCTGCGTAGCCATACCCGCCGAGAACGTAACCGCATGCTGCTCAGCAATGCCCACGTCGAAAGCCCGCGTCGGCATGGCCTTCATCATAATGTTCATCGACGATCCCGACGGCATAGCAGGCGTTACACCCACGATGCGCGAATTCTGCTCGGCCAGTTCAACCAGCGTATGGCCAAAAACGTCCTGATACTTGGGCGGCTGGGGCGTATCGTAGACACGTTTCTGGATGACGCCCGTTACTTTGTCAAACAGACCGGGTGCGTGCCACTTAGTCTGATCCTTCTCGGCAGGGCCGTAGCCTTTGCCTTTTACGGTCAGTACATGCAGCAGTTTTGGCCCTGAAATATGCTTCATATCATCCAGCACACTCACCAGATGGTCAATGTCGTGACCGTCGATAGGCCCAAAATACCGCAGATTCAGCGACTCAAACAGGTTGCTTTGCTCCAGCAATGACGATTTGATGCCGGTCTGCACCTGCGATACGAGTTCCTGAGCCGTCTTGCCGAGCTTGTCCATCTTACCAAGCAGATTCCAAACCTCAGTTTTGACCTTGTTATAGGTCTGGGAAGTCGTGATATCGGTCAGGTATTCGCGGAGGGCACCCACATTAGGGTCGATGCTCATGCAGTTGTCATTGAGTACAATGAGCAGGTTACTGTCCGACGACCCGGCATTGTTCATACCCTCGAAGGCTTCGCCCGCTGTAAGGGCACCATCGCCAATAACGGCGATATGATTGCGGGTTGTATTACCCTGTAACTGCGATGCTACAGCCATACCCAGCGCTGCCGAAATAGACGTGGACGAGTGGCCCACGCCAAAAGCGTCGTACTCACTTTCCTTCCTTTTGGGAAATCCCGATAGCCCCTTGTAAAACCGCTGCGTGTGAAATGCCTCGCGCCGACCAGTCAGAATTTTGTGACCGTACGCCTGATGGCCCACATCCCAGACCAGCTGGTCATCGGGTGTGTTGAAGACGTAATGCAGGGCAACCGTTAATTCTACCACACCGAGACTGGCACCGAAATGCCCGCCATAAACCGATACATCATCGATAATAAACTGCCGTAACTCGTCAGCTAGTTGGGGAAGCTGGTCTTTGCTTAGTTGGCGAAGATCGTCTGGTGAAGTGACGGCAGCTAAAAGTGGACCGGGGGTAATCAGCATAGCGGGGGCATAAAGCGTCTGTTTATCAACAACAAACGGTTAACGTGTACTGTTTCTTTCTGTCGGTATCTACGGGTAAAAGGCGGGGCAAAAATACAGGATAATCTTTTGAATACCGTGCTGTATTGCTTGGGGTATTCGGGCCCGGTCTTAGCCGTTATTAGGATAACCGGCTGAAAATACAAAATCCGGGGTGGTGCCCCGGATTCGACTGGTCAGTTATAACTGGACTCTTAATTGCGCTGGCTGGCGCGGAAAAGTTTTTGCTTTTCTTCGCGGGTAAGGCTCTCGTAGCCGGAGCGGGAAATTTTGTCAAGGATCGTATCAATTTCATCCTGATCGGGAGTCGATAGGGGGGCAGGACCATTCGTTGCCGTTGCGTACGTGCTGGCCTGTGTACTGGCACTGCTGCGCTGTCGATACGACACCTTTATGGCAGGCTTGGGTTTGAGCAGGTTATTCCATCCCTCAGCTATCCAGTAAATAGGCCGCCCCAGATCCGTGCCGTTCTGCAGGAGTTTAACGTAGGTAAAGCCCATCAGCGCACCGCCAAGATGCGCCAGATTACCGCCGGCATTGCTTCCTGCCGAGTTAGCTACCGACAGTATAATAAAGAAGAAGACGATATACTTGATTCGGACCGCTCCAATCAAAAGCAGATGAAATGTATAGTTAGGCAATAACGTAGCCGCACCAACTGCTACTGAAAAGGCAGCCGCCGACGCGCCCAGCATCCGGGCCGTGTCGGCCTGCTGCTGAAAATACGGAATGGTATTATACATAACCAAGTATAGCAAACCACCCGCAATACCCCCCATAAAGTATAAACCAATCAGGCGCCGGTTACCCAGATATTCGTCAATGAGTTTGCCGAACCAGTAGAGGAACAGCATGTTGTAAAGGATATGGAAGATCTCTTCGTGGGCAAAGAAATACGTCAGTAGAGTCCAGGGACGGTGCAGGAAATCGGTAATGCTACCCGGAATCATAATCTGCTCCCGAATTGCATAATAAATAGGCAGGTTGCCTGCCATGGTCAGCCCAACTTTCGACAGCAGTAACACCAGGAATACGATTGTATTCACCAAAATCAACTGCACCAACGTATTGTTGGGTTTGTTGAACTCGTTCCGAAAGTCATCTAACAGACCGCTCATCCCTAAAAAAACGTTTTACGTTGTGAACCCCAGTATTTTATCAATATAAAAGCAAAGAGCATACCACCAATGTGAGCAAAGTGCGCAACGTTGTCGCCCTGTTGACGGTTCATCTCCGAATATACTTCAAAAGCTCCGTAAAAAATAACGAGATACTTGGCCTTTATCGGTATAGGGGGAAACAACAAAAATAGCTGAGTGTTCGGGAATAGAAGCCCGAAACCCATGATTACCCCGAATATCGCACCCGACGCGCCAACCATTGGCTGATCGACCTGCTGCTGATACAACTTATTGACAATCTGCAAGCTACCCTGAATCAGCTGCGGATTTTTGGGTTGGCGCTCGTACTGGTCAATAAAACCAGCCACCTGATCGTAGAATTGCCCGGCCTGCGTGTCCACAAACCCAACGAAGCCCTCGGGCGTGGGCGCAAACCGGTAATCCCGAACGGCTTCATACACGTCGCGCACCTCAAAGTAATTGATGCCCGAATACAGCATTGCCGCTCCCAGACCGCAGAAAAAGTAGAAGAACGTGAACCGCCGTGGTCCCCAAGCCCGCTCCAGCATTGGCCCAAACACCACCAGCCCAATCATATTGCTGAAAATATGGCCAAACCCGCCATGCAAAAACATGTGCGTCAGCAGTTGAACGGGACTAAACAAATCTGACAGGAAGGAATGCAGCCCAAACTGATCGATGATCGTTTCATTCGTAACGAAAAATACCAGTACGTTGATAATAAGCAGAGTACGAACTACAGGAGTAATTGCAAACATTTGTCTTTTATTAATTTACCTGATTTAACTCGATTTTTAGCGAAAAAGTCCCGCAATTTTATCGAGTGACAGCCATACGGTAACCGGCTCGCCGGTGGGTGTATACTGCCAGGTGGCCGAAGCCGCCAGTTGCTTCACCAGTGCTTTCCGCTCCGGGCCGCTCAGGCGGGCGGTATGCCGCTGTGACGCCCGACGGGCCAGCGAGCGCGCCATAGCCTCAACACGGTCCAGCCTGAGTCGTCCAGTATCAGCCCGAACCTGGGCCAGCAGGTTAGCAAACAACTCTTCCTCGTTTTCGCCCATGGTCAGTTCCGGGATGCCGCGAATCACGAAGGTATTCTGCCCCAGTTCGTCAAACTCGAAGCCTAAGCTAACAAGGTCCTCACGCAGGTCAAGAGCCAGCTGAAAATCGACGGGCGAGAGCGTGACGGTTTTGGGAAATAACAGTTGCTGAGAGGCTCCACTGCGCTTGGTCAGGGCGGTATGAAACTGGTCATACAGTACCCGCTCATAAGCCCGACGCTGATCAATCAGCACCATCCCCGTCGGTACCGGGGCCATTAGATACCGGTTCTGCACCTGCACAACCGCGTCCCCGTCAACGTCGTCCAGACTGACGGTATCGCCGGGTTCAGCAGGGCCATGTGACATTGGCAACTGATTAGCTTTGCTGCCCAGCGTCCGGGTCGATTCGGCGAGTGGGCCGAGCCAGTCGCCCGCATCAGGGGGGGCTGTATGAGGGGCGGGTGGGTCAGTACGTTTGGTTATCACCTCCCAGTTATTAGCCGACGGGCGCGGGGTTTCGCGGGCGGGTTCGGACTTCTGCTCCAGGCCAAAATTACGACCCGCTGCCTGATCAAGCGCGTCAGAGCGCAACGCCGGTGCGGGTTGTGATGCCGCCGAACGCGACGACACCGCTCCGCTCGTACCCGTTGCCCAGGCTGCCGAAACAGGTTTTGGATCGGTCCCCTCCGTGGCTACCAGCGCAGATGAAGCCGGTGCCGAGGGCCGTTTTCCAGAAAAAAAGTTAACATCTGAGTCAAAATCGAGCGAGGGCGACAGGCTGTAGACACCTACCGCTTTCCTGACGGCAGCCATCATAATGGCATATACCGACCGCTCATCGTCGAACTTGATCTCAGTTTTAGTAGGGTGAATATTGATATCGATGTGTGACGGGTCAATCTCGATGAACAGCACGTAGAACGGATGGCTCCCATCGGGCAGGGTACCTTCGTAAGCCCCAATCACGGCATGATGCAGGTAATTGTGCTTCACAAAGCGATTATTGACGAAGAAAAACTGCTCATTGCGGGTCTTGCGGGCCGATTCGGGTTTACCAATAAAGCCGTGCACCGTCACGTAGGGCGTGGTTTCTTCGCAGGCGTTGAGTTGCTCGCGGTAGGTCTTGCCGAACATATCCACGATCCGGCGGCTGAGTTTCCCGGCGGGCAGGTTGTACACTTCCTGATCGTTGTGAAACAGCGAAAACGCCACGCCCGGATTGGCCAACGCCACCCGCTGAAACTCATCGATGATGTGCCGCATCTCGACCGAGTTGGACTTGAGAAAGTTGCGCCGGGCCGGTACGTTAAAGAACAGGTTCTTGATAAGCAGGTTGGTGCCGGGCAAACACGAAATGGCTTCCTGCGCTTTGATGTCCGAGCCCTCGATACGGATTAGCGTACCCAGTTCTTCGTCGGCCCGGCGGGTACGCATCTCTACCTGCGCCACGGCAGCAATCGACGCCAATGCCTCGCCCCGGAACCCCATCGTCTTGATCTTGAACAGATCGTCAGACGTGCGGATTTTCGACGTAGCGTGCCGCTCAAAGCTCATGCGGGCATCGGTTTCGGTCATACCGGACCCATCGTCAACAATCTGGATGAGATTGCGCCCGGCTTCCCGGATAATGACCTGCACAGATTTAGCGTGGGCATCTACCGAGTTTTCGAGCAGTTCTTTCACCACCGAAGCAGGCCTCTGCACCACCTCACCGGCGGCAATCTGGTTGGCAATAGAATCGGGCAGAAGCTGAATGATGTTGTGCATGGTGTCGTTGTCGGCGGCTACGGGCATAAACCGGGATAGACAATATACAACGAAAACAGTCAGTCAGGGCGTATGATTCAGCTTTTTTGTCGCCTGTCAAAACTTCTTATTAGCCGGACGTAAATGCCTCATTCCACCCCTGCGCCCGAATAGGGGTCTGCTGTCCGGCTTTGGTGGCCAGCACGAGCTGCGCAGGGTCAGCGGTGAGGTAGCCGATGGCGGTAATGCGGGCGTTACTAGCCAGCTTCTCGAATTCCTGGGGCCGTACCGTAAAGAGCAGTTCATAATCTTCGCCCCCGTTCAGCGCGGCTGTAATGGGGCTAACGCCAAACTCGCTGGCGGCCAGATGCGTCTGATCGTCGATGGGCAGGTTCTCGTCAAAGATCACCGCGCCCGTTCCTGACTGCTGGCACAGGTGCAGCAGTTCAGAGGCCAGCCCGTCCGTTACGTCAATCATGGCGGTAGGCACTATACCCAGATCGCGGAGTTCGTGAACAATGTCGGTGCGGGCATCGGGGCGGAGTTGCCGCTGCACTAAATAGGCCCGCTCTTCGGAGAGATTGGGCTGCATGTTGGGATCAGCCAGAAACACTTCTTTCTCGCGCTCCAGCAGTTGCAAACCCAGATAGGCCGCGCCCAGGTCACCCGTTACGCACAGCACGTCGTTAGCCTGAGCGGTGCTCCGATACGTAATCCAATCTTTCGGTACCTTCCCCAGCACTGACACTGAAATGGTCAGTCCTGACCGCGAGGCCGTAGTATCGCCCCCCACCAGATCTACATTATAGGCTGCGCAAGCCGCCCGAATACCCTCGTATAGTTCGTCGACGGCTTCGACCGGAAACCGGCTGCTCAGACCCACGCTCACTGTTACCTGCACCGGCAGGCCGTTCATAGCCGCAATGTCCGACACGCCGAACGTCACCGCTTTGTAGCCAAGGTGTTTGAGCGGCACGTAGGTCAGATCGAAATGAATGCCTTCGAGCAGCAGCTCGCTGGCCAGCAGGCCGTAGTCGTTGCCCCAGTCAAACACGGCGGCATCATCGCCCATACCGCGTACGGTTTCGGCATGCGCGGGCGCGGGTGTATTCTGCTGAATTCGTTGGCGCAGCCCAACAGGGCCAAGGGTAGTAAGGTCAGTCATCATAAAAAAGCCGTTCCAGTTGGTGTGGGAACGGCTTTTAGTGTCGATTGGTTTGTCCTGGCTTACGGATTCGTCAGGGTATAGACGTTGGTGGTGTTGCCGGTTTTCTGGCTGGCTGTAGTGCGGGCTAGGGTTACACCGGTATCAGTCAGGTTGCTGATCGTAAATTCGATGGTGCCGTTGGTACCAGTGGGCGCAGGCGTAAGACCTGTCAGTACCAGACGTGTATCAGACGGTACTGAGTACTGACCCGTAAACGTGTTACCGTCAAAGTCAGTGAAGGTGACCGTTGGTGATTTGCTCAAATCGAGCCGAAATTTATCGTAGTTACGGACGTTGGTACCTCCTTTGGTGTATACCGTAGCTGTATTTTCATCTACTTTCTGGGCCGTCCAGGCCTTGGCAATACGCTCCGATACCGGTGCGGGATCTTTGCCTTTGCAGCCCAACAGCAACGCAATCATAATGAGCGTTGAAAGAAACAGGGTAAGCGTATTGTTTTTCATGGCGATGGTAATCGGAAAAATCATGAGTTGCTAAAGTAACGCTAAATTTGTCGTAGCCCACAAAAAATACCCCCAATAAATTACCCGATTGACTTTACGGCGAACATGAACCCCTCCGATCTGGCACAGTTGCCCCTCTTTACCCGGTCCAAACTGGCCCTGCGAAACGGACAGGACCGCCCCGAAATCTGGTGCGCTTACCAGGGAATCATTTATGACGTATCGCCCTCGCGGTTGTGGCGCCATGGCAAACACTATGAACATTGGGCGGGTCAGGACCTCACCGCCGAACTCGCCAACGCGCCCCACAGCGGGCAGGTTTTCGCCCGGTTTACGGCAGTGGGGCGGCTGGTTTAAACGAACACCTAGCAAATGACTCAGCTAATTGCCGATAGCGGCTCGACCAAAACGGACTGGCGCGTTGTTGACCCCAGCGGACAGGCCGACACCCTCCATACCGATGGCATCAACCCGTACTACCAAACTACGGCGCAGATCACCGATACCCTGAAAACACAACTGGTACCGCAACTGGCCCGTGAAATCAGCACCGTAACCGACCTGTTTTTCTACGGCGCCGGCTGCGCGAACCCAACCGTAAACCAGCGCGTAGCCGATGCACTTCGGGCGGTATTACCGGCGCTGCAAACCGTTGCCGTCGAGAGTGACATGCTGGGCGCAGCGCGCGGGGCATCGGGTCGGGAGCCGGGGGTTGTCTGTATTCTTGGTACAGGGTCAAATGCGTGTTGTTTCGACGGTCAGGCCATTACGCGGGGTATTCAGTCGCTGGGATTCTGGCTTGGCGACGAAGGCAGCGGAGGCTATCTCGGCAAAACACTGGTGCGCGATTTTTTTCAGAACCAACTGCCACCCGACCTGCACCAGGCCTTTCAAACCCGCTACACCCTCGACCGGCCTGCGCTGCTCGAAAATGCCTATCAGAAACCTTATCCCAACCGCTACTTTGCCGGGTTTACCCCTTTTCTATCTGAAAACATCCGGCATCCACACGTCGTTGGTCTGCTAAATGATGCGTTTACGCGCTTTCTGACAATTTACGTGTGTCCATTTCCCGAAGCCCGTCAGTGGCCCGTCCATTTTGTGGGGTCCATTGCTGAATACTTCGCCGAAGCGCTCAAAAACGCCGTTGAACAGGCAGGTTTGACAATGGGCCGCATCCTGAAAGCCCCCGCCGACCGCCTGGTGGAATACCATCGGCAAGAAGCGTGACGTACCTTTATCCGGTTAACCGCATCGGTGGATTGACAGTAGAACAGAGATTACACAGGAGACAGTGAATTTTTGTAGTCGATCTCTCCGTTTGTCTATTCTCTGTATAGTCTCTGTTTCTCTGTGTTAAATTTCAATGGCAGCACGATATTTTTTAAAAGTGAATGAGGTGATTCGGGAAACGCCCGACGCCGTAACGATTACCTTCTGGCATCCCATCAACGAAGAAGTCCGGTATCAGCCGGGTCAGTTTTTGACGTTTCTGCTCAATATCAACGGCCAAAAGATTCGCCGGTCGTACAGCATGTCTTCCTCACCCCATGTCGATGTATCGCTGGCGGTATCGGTGAAGCGCGTGCCGGGCGGCCTGGTATCCAACTACCTCTGCGACCGTATTCGCCCCGGCGACGTACTGGAAACGCTGGAGCCTATGGGCACGTTTACCCCTAAACTCGACCTGCAAAACCGCCGGACCCTTGTTCTCATCGGTGCGGGCAGCGGCATTACGCCCCTGTTCTCGATGGCCAAATCGGCCCTGCATGCCGAACCCAACAGCCGTGTGTGGCTGATCTACGGCAACCGCAATCAGGCATCAATTATTTATAGAGCGCATTTGGACGCTATGGCGCAGACCTACGGGCCGTCACGGTTTTCGGTAACGCACGTGCTCAGTCAGCCAACCTCCGGCTGGACGGGTCAGGAAGGGCGTCTGAACCAGCATACGCTCACGAGTCTGCTCGAAGACCTGCCTGCTCAGGAACGCCAGCACGTAAGCGCGTACCTATGCGGTCCCGACGGTATGATGGCCGAAGCCCGTTCGGCCCTGTCGCTGGTGGGTGTTCCAGCGGAACGGGTATTCAAGGAAAGCTACGTAACGGCGCAGGTGCCGGTGGGCGAGGTAATCGAAGACCCGGCCGGTGCCGACGAGAGCGGCTCGCCCGAAGTGACAGTGCTGTACGAAGGTGCGGAATACAAATTTGCCGTGGCCCCGCACCAGACCATTCTCGAAGCAGCCCTGGACCTCGATATAGACCTGCCCTACTCATGTCAGGCGGGGATGTGCACGGCCTGTCTGGGCAAATGCACGTCGGGAACGGTGAAACTGGACGAGGAAGACGGCCTCTCCGAGTCTGAACTCAAAGCGGGGTACGTCCTGACCTGCGTAGCCCACCCCGTTGGCCGCGATGTAGTCATCGAGATTGATTGACGTAGCGAAGTTTTGATATCCAGCGTCTGTCACTATGACCGGAACAGGAGGTATGAAAAAGCGGAATCGCCTGGCAGAACAAGATTGTTCTCCCAGGCGATTCCGCTTTTTCATACCAATAAATCTAAAGCTTCGGAGCCGGAACGAGTGGCACGGGAGGAGCAACAGGCTTGGCTATCTCCACCCCGCTTACCGGTTTCGGCGGCTGTGGCGCACGGGCCGGGCGGGGAACGGGTGGTATGGCAGGGGCCACGGGTTTGACTGCTCCTACCCCATAGGCTGGTTTGGGTGGGCGCGGTGCGCGGGCCGGGCGGGGTGGTGTTCGCAAACTATAGCCACGTTCAGCCATAGGAGGAGGGGGGATTAATCGACCGACAGCATCCCCGTGCAGGCCGATCTGCTCCGACCATTTATCAACGGTACTGTCCAGACGCTCCATTTCCTGCTCTAGTTTTTCAATAGACTTTTCAGCAGCTTCTTGTTTGGCCTGATTTTCTTCCAGCTCCTTGTTCATAGCTTCCAGGCTGGTTTCCAATCGTTTGATCTCTAGTTCGAGGGTGGTCAATTGCTTTTCTGTATCAGCCTGACTGAGTTTGGACCTTCCCTCGCTGCTCAGAAGTTGACGGTGTTTGTCAATTAGGGCCTCGCGCTGTTGCATAAGCTTATCCTTACGCCAGTCAAGTACCTGTTCGGCGCGTTCGAGCTGCTCAGCCGGAAACCTGAGTTTTTCCATCTGTAAACGCAACCCCTGTGTTTGTTGTGACCGCTGGGCTATCATCTGACTCAGGCTGTCCAGTTGCCGCTCATGAAACGCCCGTTGCCTATCACGTTCCGCTTCGCTTCCGGGCTTTGTAGCCATGCCCTCAATAATAATATTAGTGTCGATACGGGCGAAAGCCCCCTGAATAATTGCGTTGTAATCTATTTTCTCAACCTTCTCCAAAACTTCATCAACATTGACCGGGAATGTTCCAGCCGAATTAGCCGCATCAAATGCAGTTTTCATGAGGGTGTTGTAGTCAATCCGGGCAGAACCTTGTGCGTTCAGGTCCACGTTCAGCCCTTCATTCATCTCATCTGTTCCCTTATTCGGCGAATAATTCACCTCTATAATTTCCAACAGCATATCCCGGTCGGGCTGCTTTACGTCATCGAGGTTGAGTTGTCCGGCCATGACCTGATCGTAAAGTTTTTGGAGTTTCGCTACGCGCGACGCCGGGAGTTTCTGGCCTTTCCAGATCACGTAGTCCAGCTTTTTGTTGTCGGAAATGCCGAACTCGGTGTTGCTGTCAACTTTATGACGCTGGGTTGGCGGAGCGATTTTTGCTTTCGGTTGTGGCTGTTGCTGCACGGCATATACCGACGCACTGAGCAACAGCAACGTCGCCAGTGTCAGGCCGGCCAGACTTCCGTTCGAGACGAAAGGGCGCGTTGGCACACCCAGCACCCGCCGAACGCGGTGTAGTAACAGTTGACGCTTATTACTCAAAGCCATAGCCAGCGCGGGCGTAGTAAATTGGGTAAGCCGCAGTTCCTCTACGTGCGCCAGTGCCTGGGCCAGCATGCGTCCGTTGCCCCCAATGGTTTGTACGGCCAGATCATCGCAGCAGTGTTCGCGTTCTTCGCGCACCCGCGCCGAGAGCCACCATAATGCCGGATGAAAAAAGTACAGCACCTCCATCACCGATTGCAGCAGATTTACGGCGTAATCGTATCGTTTCACGTGGGCCAGCTCGTGCGCCAATACCGCTTCCACTTCCTGAATACTCAGATGGGTAGCCATTCCTACCGGTAGCAGCAACACAGGCTTCAACACCCCAACAACCATCGGCACCGCCACCCGCGCTGATTCGAGCACCCGAACTACCGGCCCAAGCTGCATCACTGTCCGCAATGATTGCACCAGCGCGTCGAGCCGGTCTGAGGCAGGTATCGTGGCCGTTCGGCTCAGGCGTTGTAGATACAGCCAGCCACCCGCCAGCCGCAGTACAAATACCGCCACGCCGATGATATAAAGCAGTACAAATTCGCTCAGGTGCGCGGCCAGAAACTGCTGCATCTGAACGGGCCAGGACAGCGTTTGCGGTAATGTTTGCCAGTTCACAAGCAGCGTTTGCGGTGCTTGACCGGTCATCGTTACTGCCGAAACAGCCGTAGCAGGTTTGTACAGCCAGCCGAACGTAGCGGCCGATACCAGCACCTGTACCAACAGCCCGGCTACCCCCACCCGGTACCGCCATTCACTAGACTGACTTCGCAAAACGTGCAGGAAAATGGCCACCGGCAACACGATCGCGAAACCCTGCCAAACGGCGTGCACCAGCGTCCAGCCGAGCGCATCGGCTACCGGGCCCGAAAGAGTTATTGAGTTCATGGTTGATTGGTTTAAGGCGTTACAGACTATCCAGTAATCGTTTTATCTCGTCTAATTCATCGCGCGAGGCTTTGTGCTGACCCAGTACCTGCATAACCAGTTTGGAGGATGAGCCGCGAAAGGCCGTGTCGATAAACCGATCAACCAACCCGCGCTGCGTCGCTTCTTCCGATACGGCGGCTGTGTAGAGGTGCGATTTACTTTCAGCGTCGCGGGTGAGCAGGCCCTTTTCGTGCATGATCTGCATCAGTTTTAGGGCCGTTGTGTAGCCAATATCACGGTTTTGGCTCAGGCGGTCGTATACCTGCCGCACCGTACTGGGGCCACTGGCCCAGAGAACGTGCAGGATTTCGAGTTCAGCGTCGGTTGGCTTCATCTATCTACGAATAGTTTCGTACAAACATATACGATTGATTTCGTAGATGCAACTATGGTGAACAAAAAAATTTTACAATGGCTTTATTTGTCTGGTGTAGCTCTTCAACTGCGCTGCTATGCAAGATCTATCCCATGACCCCAACTAATACACTACAAATACCAACCCGCCCGCCCCGCCGGTTTATTGGTGAGGCAATAATTCTTGAGGGCTGGAACGACGTGAAGTCGTTTTACGATGCGCTGATGCACCGTTCCATAAACGACGCTGACGCCCTCCGGCAATGGCTGCTTGACCGTAGCGAGCTGGAATCGTACCTCTCCGAAAACTTTGCCTGGCGCTATATCAACGTGACCCGCGATACCGCCAACGAAAAACTGGTCAACGATATGAACTTCTTTATTGCTGACGTTCAGCCGAGCATGACCGAGTATGGCAACGACCTCGACCTGAAGGCCGTGAACAGTCCGTATCTGAGCGAACTCACCGACGAAGGCTTCGACATTATGGTGCGGGGAATGAAAAAAGCCATCGAGATTTTTCGGGAAGAGAACATTCCGTTGCAAACCAGCCTCCAGACCGAAGAGCGCAAATACGGAGCCATTGCCGGGGCCATGACCGTAAATATTGACGGGCGCGAACTGACCCTCCCCGAAGCCAGCGACCGGCTGCAAAGCACCGATCGGGCCGAGCGCGAAACGGCCTGGCGTAAAATCAGCGAGCGCCGGTACCGCGACCACGAAACGCTGGACCAGCTTTTCGATACACTCATTGACCTCCGGCATCGTGTGGCCCTCAACGCTGGTTTCGCCAACTTTCGCGATTATTCATTTGCCGCCCTCGGCCGGTTCGATTACACCCCGCAGGACTGTTTTGATTTTCACGAATCCGTTGCCAATGCCGTAGTACCCTTGCTGAATACCCTCGCTCAGGAACGTAAAGCCAGACTTGGTGTCGAGCCATTACGCCCCTGGGATAGCAAAGTCGACATGGAGGGCCGCCCTCCGCTCAAACCGTTCGGGTCGGGCCGCGAGCTGGTTGAAAAGGCTATTCTTTGCTTTGACAAACTTGACAAAGAACTGGGGAATGATCTACGGATTATGCAAGCAATGGGGCATCTCGATGTAGAGTCCCGCAAGGGCAAGGCACCGGGTGGGTACAACTATCCTCTGGAAGAGACTGGCGTACCGTTTATTTTTATGAACGCCACCAGCAGTCTGCGCGACCTGGTCACAATGGTACATGAGGGCGGGCATGCTGCGCATTCATTCCTGACCCGGGAACTGCCACTGAAAGCTTTTAAAAACCCACCGATGGAAGTGGCTGAACTGGCGTCGATGAGTATGGAATTGCTATCCATGGAGCATTGGGACGTCTTCTTCAAAAATCCGGACGACCTGCGCCGGGCCAAACGGCAGCACCTCGAATCCATCATTGAAACCCTGCCCTGGGTAGCGACCATCGACAAGTTCCAGCATTGGATCTACGAGAATGCGGTCGGTACTCGGTCGGTTGGGCCGCCTACCGACGCTGAACGGCGCGACAACTGGGTACGTATTTATGATCAGTTTGCCGACTCTGTCACGGACTGGAGCGGGCTGGCTTTTTACAAAGAATACCTGTGGCAACGGCAGCTCCATTTATACGAAGTGCCGTTTTATTACATTGAGTACGGCATTGCGCAGTTAGGAGCCCTTGGTGTCTGGCGTAACTACCGGCGTGATCCCAGGGCCGGACTGGCGGGCTACAAAGCCGCGCTCAGGCTTGGCTACAAAGCCCCCCTGCGCGACATCTATGCAGCCGCTGGGGTACCCTTCGACTTTTCGGGCGCGTACATCCGGGAGCTGATGACCTTCGTGGAAGAAGAGATACGTGAACTGACGATTTTTTAGCCATATAGATGCCGCAGGACGCAGGGAGACAGGCAGTGAAACTTCCCTAAAAAAAACCGTCATGTATCTCTCCGCGTCCTGCGGCATTTCTGTGGCTAAAACTCTTTTTTGTTTACCTTTGCACCATCAAAATTAGAAATCTATGAAACGCCTACTCAACGTGGCCCTGCTGGCCGTGGCGGTCTTCTCGCTGGCTTCGTGCGACTATCAGAAATATAACACCATCCGCCAGGCCGACGTCCGCGCCCGGGATTACGACGTCAACTATCAGGCTGGCGACGAGAATGTATATGGCCGGGGCAAAGACTCAGCGGCTGTACAAAACGGTTATAAATACACCCCTAATCCAGCCCTGGAGGAGCGTACACAGAAGATTCGGGAGAAACTCTTCGGGGCGGGTACCATTGGGGAAGGAGCCTGAGCCGGGTTTATCAGCCAGTGTAGAGCGATAGGCCAGCGGATATCCGCTGGCCTATCGCTTTTGTTTTACCAATTCGCTTGCTCAATATGAAGTACCTTGAGTTGGGATTTTTCCGTTACTTTGTCATCAAATAATGGCTATCAATAGGATTTTTTTGGTAGTTCACTTTTCATAACGTTTTCACATAGCTATGAATATTGCATTAGTTACGGGATCTGCCGGGCTGATTGGCAGCGAAGCCGTTGCCTTCTTTGCCGATAAGTTTGACCTCGTTGTGGGCATCGACAACAACATGCGGCAATACTTCTTCGGGGCCGATGGCTCAACCGAATGGAACCGCAATCGCCTGGCCAGCGCCTATAAAAACTACGAACACCGCGCTGCCGATATCCGCGAGGTTTCTCAGCTGGAAACCATTTTTCAGGAATACGGCACCGACATTAAACTGGTACTGCATACTGCCGCACAGCCCTCGCATGACTGGGCCGCCCGCGAGCCGTTTACCGACTTCGGCGTTAACGCCGTGGGCACGGTCAACCTGCTCGAGATGACGCGACTACACTGCCCCGAAGCCGTTTTCATCTTTACCTCGACCAATAAAGTATACGGCGATAACCCTAACTTTTTACCGCTGGTAGAAACCGAAACGCGCTTCGAAATTGATCAGAATCATCCGTATTTTGAGAACGGTATCGACGAGTTCATGAGTTTGGACCACACGAAGCATTCCATTTTTGGGGCCAGCAAAGTAGCTGCCGATATCATGGTGCAGGAATATGGCCGCTATTTTGGCATGAAAACTGCCGTATTTCGGGGTGGATGCCTGACGGGCCCAAACCACTCGGGGGCGCAGTTGCACGGATTCTTGTCATACCTGATGAAGTGCGTTATTACCGGTAATCAGTACACCATCTTTGGCTACAAAGGCAAGCAGGTGCGTGATAATATCCATAGCTGGGATTTGGTGAATATGTTCTGGCATTTCTACCAGAATCCGCGCCCCGGTGAGGTGTATAATGCAGGTGGTGGTCGCTACGCCAACTGCTCCATGCTCGAAGCCATGGCGCTTTGCGAAGAAATTTCGGGCAACAAAATGAACTATCAGTATTCGGAGACTAACCGCTCGGGCGATCATATCTGGTATATCTCGGACCTAAGCAAATTCAAACAGCACTACCCAGGATGGGACTGGACCTTCGACCTGCGCGAAACTATGACGCAGATTCACGACAGCATGGTGGCCCGTTTGGGTATGCCTGCCTAATCTTTGACTAGCTGAGATGCGGTAGATCATGGGTGTCCCTGACGCGATACCCATGATCTACCGCATCTCATCCATCTATACATGATACGTTCTGCTCAGATTTTAGTGACGGGGTGCGCGGGCTTCATCGGTAGCCATCTGACCGAACAACTGCTCAACAGTGGTTATCAGGTCATAGGTGTCGATAACTTCGATCCGTTTTACGATCGATCCGTTAAGGAACGGAACCTGGCCACTGCGCTGACGCATCCTGACTTTACGTTTGTTGAAGCCGATATCCGGGACACCACCTGGCTCGACGCACTGGATGGTAGCGTTGATGCCGTTATTCATATCGCGGCAAGGGCGGGCGTTCGTCCTTCCATTGAGCAGCCCGCCGAGTACATCAGCACCAATATTACGGGTACCCACACCTTGCTGAACTGGATGCAGCGGAAAGGCGTAAGCAAGCTCGTTTTTGCGTCGTCGTCGTCGGTTTATGGGAATAATGAAAAGATACCGTTTAGCGAGGCCGACGCCGTTGAGAAGCCCATCTCGCCCTACGCCTTTACAAAGCGGGCGGGTGAGTTGCTGACGTACACCTACCACCACCTGTATAATATGAGCGTGGTGAATCTGCGCTTCTTCACGGTATATGGCGAACGGCAGCGGCCCGACTTGGCTATTCATAAGTTCGTGAGAATGATTGACCGCGACGAGCCGATTCCGATGTTCGGCCAGGGCGACACCTCGCGGGATTATACTTACGTGAGCGACACCGTCAATGGCATTATGGCCGCGCTACGCTACGTAAACGAACACCCGGACGCCTACGAGATTATAAACCTGGGCAATCACAGCCCCGTAACGTTGCAAACTCTGGTTGAGATGCTTTACCGGCTGATGGAGAAAACGCCCACTATTCAGCACCTGCCCAAACAACCCGGCGACGTGGAGCGCACCTATGCTGATGTAAGCCGGGCCGCCCGCCTGTTAGGGTACAGTCCCGGCGTATCGCTCGACGAGGGGTTAGGCCGCTTTGTAAACTGGTATAAGGCATTATCCAAATGACCCGGTTACTGCCCCCTCCCTCATCCTGGCTACTCTGGACAGCTTTGGCCCTTCTGGTAAAGGGGTCCTTTTTTGGCTGGTTCCTTACCCAAACCTATATGCACGATTTGCCGGGGTTTTGGGGACAGAGCAATGGCGATATGATGACCTATATTCAGCCCGTTGAGAGCCTGCTGAACCATCAGGGATTTGAGACCGACGACCGCATGCCGGGCTACCCGGCGATTTACCTGGTAATGCGCTTCATCTTCGGTCAGGTGGGGGCCGCCAACGCCACTATTTTAATGCAGGTTCTGCTGTCAGCCGTGTCGGTTTATGGATTGGGGTTGTGTGCGCAACTGCTGTTCGGTACGAACCGGGCGTTTTATTGGGCGTATTTTATTTATCTGTTCAGTACGTTCGTCAGCGTCTTTGATGGGTACTTCCTGACGGAAAGTTTTGCGGCTTCGGCATCCATCTTTTTTCTGTATTGTTTTCTACAGGCCAACCAAAAGTCGGGCATTTCGGGGGGGCGTCGGTGGCTGTGGCTGCTGGCTGCGGGTGTCTGGATGGCGTGGTCGGTATTTCTGAAACCGGCTCATTTACCACTGCTGGGCATTCCAATAGCCATCTGGACGATACGCTGGCTGCGGGGGCGACTGTTGTTCGGCAAGCTGATGCGGTACAGTGCTGTGTTTTTATTACCGTTCCTGCTGGCCGACGGAGCCTGGATGGCACGTAACTACCGGGAGTATAAGCAGGTGATTCCCCTTCTGAAAGAACCCTGGTACGAAGCAGGCTTCTGGCCCACCAATTACTTCGACATGATGCCGTTTTTCCAGTCGTACGGCGAAGATTTTTCGTATTGGTTTCCCAATACCGGCATCCGATGGTTTATGGGCTGGGGCAACGGTAGTTTTCTACAACCCCTTCGCTGGCATAAAACAGAACAGCTCTCTGCCCCCCCTGATTACGTGTACACGACAACATTTACCCGCGACTCTATTATCCAGACGCGGGCCTTGTATTATGAACTGGGAAACGACCATACGCTGGACTCGGTCCAGTACCGGGCTATTGAGACGGAGGTAGGCGCGCGGCTCCACCGCTACACGCAGTCCATCCGGCAGGAACACCCGCTGGTATACTACGTGTGGGCACCACTGCGGTACACCGCCAATTTCCTGAACGGCACCTGGGGATATCACTTCCTGGACGACCTTGTTGTGGCCCAATGGCCCCGGCTCCTGCTGCGGCTGTATCACTGGCTGCTGGTGATGGGGCCGGGCCTGATTGGACTGATACTCCTGCTGGTACGGGGCTGGAAACGTGATGACCGGCTGCTGGTCATGCCATTGGCCGTTGGTTACTCCGTACTGGTCTACGTGGTCGTTTTACGACACCCTGAAACACGCTACCTTGCTCCTTTTTACCCATTTCTGATCCTCTGCGCCGTGGATACATGGCTAACTATTTTCCCTTATAAACAGCCACAACCAGACCACGTTCATGCCCTACTTATCCGTGATTGTTCCGATTTATAATGAATCGAAGAGCGTACCCATCCTGTTCGACGCGCTTGAAAAAGCCATTGGGCAATATGACTATGAAATCATTGCCATCAATGATGGCTCTAAAGATGATTCGTTAATCCAGTTGCGGGCGGTTTGCCAGCGTAACCACCGCGTTAAAGCCATTAACTTTAAGCGCAACTTCGGGCAGACAGCCGCCATCAACGCGGGAATTCAACACGCGTCGGGCGATGTGTTGGTTCTGATTGACAGCGATCTGGAAAACGATCCGAACGACATACCCAAGTTAGTTGACAAGCTGGATGAGGGGTACGACGTAGTAAGCGGCTGGCGGCAGAACCGCTGGAAAGGTGAATTCCTGACCCGTAAGCTGCCTTCCATGACCGCCAACAAACTCATTAGCTCCATCTCGGGCGTGTCGCTGCATGATTACGGCTGTACGCTCAAAGCCTACCGGCGCGAGGTGATCAAAGACGTGGTGCTGTATGGTCAGATGCACCGGTTCATTCCAGTCTATTGCGCCTGGCAGGGTGGTCTCGTGACTGAGATGCCGGTTAACTACCAGCCGCGCCGGTTTGGTAAAAGTAACTATGGCATCTTCCGTACCTATAAAGTGGTACTCGATCTGGTGCTGATCAAATTCCTGGAAAAATACATGCAGCGGCCCATTCACTTCTTTGGGGGGGCGGGTATTCTGGCGTTTATCGTGGCGTTTCTGGCCACGGTGCTGGCGGCTTATTTCAAACTGGCCGGTCAGAAAGATCTGGTCGAAACGCCGTTGCCTACCATTGCGTCCATGTTTTTCATCGTGGGCATTCAGATGGTATTGATGGGAGTCATGGCGGAGATTCTAATGCGGACGTACTACGAATCGCAGAACAAGACAACCTACACTGTAAAAGAACTGATCAACTTCGACGGACCGGGTGAGTTGGTTCGCGCTGAACTCTGAACAAGAAGATATGTGTGGAATAGCAGGATTTAGCGGGCAGGGAACAGAAGACGATCTGTTGCGGATGATCCGGCAACTCAAACACCGGGGTCCGGATTTTCAGGGCGGCTGGTGGCAGCAACAACCCCACGAGGCCGTTGGGCTGGGACACGCCCGGCTGAGCATCATTGACCTCAGTTCAGGAGCCAATCAGCCGTTTTTCACCGCCGATGAACGCGTCGGCATCGTCTTTAACGGGGAGATTTACAACTACCTGACGCTCAAGGATGAGCTGCTGAAAACGGGCCGGTATACCTTTCGGACTACGTCGGATACCGAAGTTTTGCTGTACCTCTACCAGGAACACGGCGAAAAGATGTTCGCGAAGATTAACGGAATGTTTGCCTTTGCGATCTATGATTTTCGCACGGGGAAAACCTTGCTGGCCCGTGATCGGATGGGTAAGAAGCCGTTGCACTACAGTCTGAAGGGCGATACGCTCGTGTACGGTTCGGAGCTCAAAGCCCTGCTGCAACACCCGCTTATTGGTAAATCCATCAGCCCCGACGCCCTGAACGCCTACCTCACCTTTGAATATGTACCAACACCGTACAGCATCTATCAGGATATTCTGAAGCTTGAACCGGGCCATTACCTGACGTTCGAAAACGGGTGCGTAACGGCTAAAGAACCGTTCTGGACCATTCAGTTCAATCACCAGCCCATTACGTTTGAGACGGCCCTGACCCGCTTTGACGAACTCCTGAGCGATGCAACCGCCATCCGGCTCATGGCCGACGTGCCGCTGGGCGTGTTCCTGAGTGGCGGGCTGGACTCGTCGGCGGTAGCGTATTACGCGCAGCGCAACAGCGCAAGCCGGATTCAGACCTTTTCCATTGGCTTTCAGGAGAAGTCATACGACGAAGCCGGGTATGCCCGTACCGTAGCGCAACACCTGGGTACCGAGCACCACGAAAAAACGCTCACGGCTCAGGACTCACTCGATTTGCTGCCCGGCATTGCCGCTGAGCTCGACGAACCCTTTGCCGACGCATCGATTATTCCAACCTATCTGCTCTCTAAGTTTACGCGGGGTCAGGTAACGGTGGCACTGGGTGGCGACGGCTCCGACGAGATGCTGGCGGGCTACCCTACATTCACCTCCGATTACCTGCGGGGTATCTACAGCCGAATGCCCCGGCTGGTCGATTCGCTGGCCAACCGCGTAGCCAATCTGCTGCCCGTCAGTGACGATAATATCAGTCTGGATTTCAAGGCCAAGCAGTTTTTAAAGGGCTTTCAGGAGAAACCGGACTACACACACACGCTCTGGCTGGGCAGTTTTTCGCCCCGGCAAAAACAGCAGCTGCTCAGCCCCGACGTGCTCGCGCAACTTACCGACAAAACCGGCCTGGGGCTGATTGACCGGCACGTAGCCAGCTTGCCGGCGGGCACCAGCGACTTCGACCAGACCACGTATATCTATTACCTGACGTATCTGCTGGACGATATTCTGGTGAAAGTAGACCGGGCCAGTATGTACAACTCGCTCGAAGTACGCGCCCCGTTTCTGGACTACCGGGTAGTGGATTTTGCCAACAGCCTGCCCGAGTCGTTCAAGCGAAAAGGCCTGACGGGCAAATACATCCTGAAAGAACTGATGCGGGGCAAGATACCGAACGACATCATTGACCGGCCCAAGAAAGGATTCGGCATTCCACTCTCGCAGTGGTTGCGGAACGAGCTGCGCCCCCTTTGCGATGACCTGCTCTCCGAAGCATCCCTGAAGCAGCACGGTCTGTTTAATGCCCGGTACATAGCGCAAATACGAGAGGAACACTTTGCCGGCAAGCAGAATCACCGCAAGCTGCTCTGGACACTAATGGTGTTCCAACAATGGTACCGCCATTACGCAGTTTAGCCCTTTAGCCCTACTAAGACGGGGCGCAACGATTAATTCTCCGCCAATGTGTTGACCACGCAGTGATTTTTGGTCTAAAGGACAGTGGTAGTAGTCCTAACCTAACCCTGCCGCTACTCCCGAAGCATGGCTGTCCAAACCGTTGAACTGGCCCGCGCTGGCAACCTTGTGGTCGAGAAGAAATACGGACTCTCGTATCAGGAATTTGCCGAGCAGCATCTCTTCGCCAACTATCCCGTTGTACTGGGCGATGCCTGTGCCGAATGGCCTGCCAAAGATAAATTCACACCTGAATTTTTCAGGACGCACTACGGCGACCGGCAGGTCATAGTAGAAGGAAAACCGTACCGCCTGGGCGACTACATAGACCTGATGCTGGTGGCTACCGAAGATAATCCGGCCCCGTATCCCTGTAAACTACAGATGGACCGCGACTACCCCGAGCTGGTGCCGGACGTACTACCCCGGCTGCGCTATGCCCTGCCCGATCGTACCCACAGCCGGTTGCTGCCCGGTCGGCTGCTAAACAGTGCTGACACGCTCGAAATATTCTTTGGCAGCCCGGGCGGACAGTTTCCCTACGTGCATTACGATTACATGTGCCTGCACGCGTACATAACCCAAATTTACGGGCAGAAAGAATTTACCGTCATCCCCCCCAGCCAGACCCAGTACGTGTATCCCAAACCGGGCGATGCGTGGGTGTCGGAAGTAAACGACGTACGATATCCTGACCTGGAGCGTTTTCCGCTGTTTGCGCAGGCTACACCCGTTACGTTTGTGGTTGGGCCGGGCGAAACGCTGTTTATTCCCTGCGGCTGGTGGCACACAGCCCGCTCACTCACGCCCACCATTTCGGTTGCCTTAGATGCGCTGAATGCCTCGAACTGGGAACAGTACAGGCGCGAAGTCAAAACCATGATGGATCCCCGCAAGAAACTAAAAACGGTAGCTGCCCAAGCCTATCTGGCTACCTTGGGAACGGTGTTGAGCGTAACCGAACGGGTGGGCCTTAGTCTCTGACTTACCGAACCTTACTAAATTTCAGGTAGCACGGCTGTTCGCAGCGGGGCAGCAGGGTGAGTGTATCGCGCCCAAACCGGACCCCCTGCCGGAACGATACCGTGGCTCGGTTGGTGGTCAGAAACAGACTTACGCCCAGCGAGGCAACGCCCGTAGTTTCGTCCTCCAGCGAATCGACCCGAAAGGCTTTGACCGGGTAGTAATAGGTCATTTCGGAGCCCGACGCCGTGAGCAGTCCGTCGGCACCGAAGGTAATCGTTTGGGAGAGACCGACCGGGTACCGTCTGGTCGTGTAAAACGACGTGTCGCGCCGGATAAAAATCGTGTCAATTCGGGTAATAACCGTGTCTTTCCGGATGATCTGACCCGTACTGGTCACAATTGTTATGGAGTCCCGACGGGCAACGGGAGTGGTTGATAGTACCGAAAACGCCGAATCTTTCTGAAACCGCCGTTCTACCAACTGCCAGGTACCGGCAATGCGCGCATCGCCCGTGCCGGTAGGATACGTCGGGGCAGGTTCCCGGCAGGCAAGCAAACTTAATTGCGAAATAATAAGGGCGATGAGTACGATACAGTTTTTCACAAAGCAGCAACCGGTTATAATCGTGGGTTGAGAACTAACGAACGAAGCCGCGCAAAAGGGGTGCCAACCTCTCCGGCCACGGTTTCATCGGCTAAGTACGGTTCGTACAGCTGGCGGCCTGAACAAAACGAGCGCAGCGTTTTTGCGGGCGTTTCCCGCACTGAATAATCTATTTTAGGCCATTCAGAAACACGATACTTTCCGGCACCTGCTGCATAGCGCGCGACGATTCATCTTCGATGAAATAATGCTTCACCCCCGACTTTTTAGCCTGTTTAATCACGTCGGCAATGCCCACGTCGCCCCGGCCGAGCGTAACGTTGTTTTCTACATCGTCGTGGCCGGTCATGCTGTCGGGGGTGCCGGGTTTGCGGTCTTTGAGGTGCATAAGCGGGAAGCGTTTCGGGTATTTCTGTAACAACGCCACGGGGCTGTATCCCGGCGACTTGACCCAATAAACGTCCATCTCAAAATTAACCGATTTAGAATCGAGGTTCTCGGCCAGGTAATCCATAAACGTACCGTCTTTATAAGTCTGAAACTCGTAGCCGTGGGGATGATAGCAGAGCGAAACGCCGTTCTGAGCTAGCAGGCTCCCGGCAGTATTGAGCACATCAACGGCGCGGTCAGCATCGTAAATGGTGAACGCATCGCCACTGTGAGGAATCCAGAAGCAGACCACGTATTTCGCACCAAGGGCTTTGGCCTGCGCCAGCACCTTCGGCACGTTCCTGTCCAGATCCTCAAAACTCGCGCCGAGACTGATGGCTTTCAGGCCGTTTTTGTCGAGCAGCCGGCGCAGCTCCGGTGCGTCGAGATTTTCGATGCCCGCCACTTCCACCTCGCGGAAACCCATCTGCCGTACTTTCGCCATAGTTCCGGGCAGATCGTCGGCAAACTGCTTCCGAAAGCTATACAGTTCAATACCAACCGGTGCCGCTTTCTGGGCCATGGCGGTACTGGCAGCGAGCAGGAGAAAAAGGAGTATGCGCTTCATGAAAACGGGTTGGTTTAGGATCGTTGCGGGTTAGTCAGGAGTCACACCGGCCTACCCTATCTGCTCGTCTGGGTGGTAAACGTGCTCTCAAAAATCTTGTCGGCGTTGCTCGCTTCGAAGCCTTCGCGCCGGTGCTGACGGCCAAGTTGCCCGGCTGGCACCTCCGCAAATTCGGGCAGCACGCGCCGTTCGGCAAACTCGACGTAAGAACCGGCAATACGCAGGCTCTCACCCCCGGCAAAGGCCGCGTCAATCATCTGCGCTACGGTTGAGGCCTGCCGCAGGCCACCGTCCGGGCTGACTTTGATAACGCCCCCCGCCGAGTTGAGCCGGAAGCCGCACTGCTCCAGAAACGCTACAAACTCATCGATGGTATTGTATCCCGGCTTGAGGTTATGCACGCTGATGGTGAAGTGGTTGAGGTAGTACCGATTGTAAATGACCCAGGCGGCATATTCACTCTCGGCCAGCAGTGCCTGATAGTCGGCCACGGTGGGCGTTTGCCAGAGCGGGCGGTGCAGAAACGCATCTACAGCGTCCGCATCGTCCAGGTTTAGGTCGTCGACCGGGTCGCTCGTGACGGTGTCGGTGTATTTATGAATAATCTGCTGAACATCGGGCGAGAGGTCATGAACGCGCAGTTCGCTGGCGAAGATGCGCGGCAGGTTTTCGGCTCCGGCCGGCGGGCTGTACCAGTACGCGGTTAGCTTCTTGCCGGCAAAGTCGTAGCGGTCGCGCTTCTCGTAGCCATAGTGCATAAAAATCTTCTCGAATGAGGCCAGGCCCAGGTTCGGTACGCCCATGGTCCGGAAAGCAATATGGTCGTTCTCAATTTCGGCGGGCGCGGTGATTATGCCTTCGTTCAGCATCGCGTCAAATACCCGCTGGACATCAGGAACGCGCTCGCTGTATCGGCGCATCAAACCGTTGAGAACGGTTGTCAGAGTTGTGTTCATGGTTCTTCAGTTATTGCCACCGGGTTTGAGCCAGCAGGACCTCGCGTCCGGTTTCAGCCAGTATAATCCGGTGCCGATTACTATCGGACTGTACTGGTGCCGACTGAATGAGGAGTTGGTCGTTCCAGTGGGTTTCGGTACGGTAAAGTACATCAAGTTCTGTCAATTTCCGCGTCTGAAGCGCGGTTTTGTCAGTCGTCTCGAGCAGCCACTGGATATACGCCACGTTGTTGACGTGCTGATTCTGATCGATGCTGAACCAGTTTACAGCAACAGATGTATCCTGCTGGTTCGGCATTGGCCATGTTGCCGCCAGAAAATCGGGTTTGAGGGCCAGTTTCGGGGCATGATCGATGCCGGACGGAACCTGTAGGGCGCGAATGAAGCCGGGTAGCGGGGCCATAGTCCGCTTCTGCGTGTCGAACACAAGCCACGTGCTGGTAGCCTCGGCCAGTAGCGTATCATCATTGGCCAGAATGCGAAAGTCCCGGTATATGAAATACTTCTCGACAACCGTTGGGTACGTCACCACCCGGACCAGCTCGCCATAGCGCGGGTAATGGTGCATCTGTAGCCGGAACCGCATGAGCATCCAGCCTAAATTTTGCCGGACCAGGTCGTCGATGCCGATGCCGTAGTCGATGGCGTTTCGATTGGCCGATTCCTGCATCCAGTTCATCAGCGTTGGTACGCTGAGCTGCCCGCTGGCATCGCACTCGTAGCCGCGAACGATGTAGGTATCTGTTTGTATGAAAGACATGCCACAAAGGTAGCCCGGACCTCCCGGTCCGGGCTACAATTTTGTCCACCTACCTGGCTGCGGGCGTTATGAGTTCGGCGGTGTTGCTGATGAACGCCAGCCGTTTACTGTCGGGCGACCACGAGGGGGTATTTATGGTACCCTGCCCCCCGTACAGATACGCAATTACTTTGGGCTGTCCTTTTCCGGAAATGGGCAGCATGCGCAGATAAACGTGCTTGTAGAACGGGTGCTCATCGGCTTTGACTTCTTCTTTCAGAAAGGAAAGGAACACAATCCATTTGCCATCGGGCGAGACGTGCGGAAACCAGTCATGAAACTCACCGGTCGTAATAGCTTCCTGTTCCGTACCGTCGGGTTTCATCCGGTAAATAAGCATGGTACCCGTGCGGGCCGAGTTGAAATAAATATGCGTACCATCGGGCGCGTACTCCGGACCATCGTCCAGTCCTTTGGCGTCGGTCAGCCGCTCTTCGGAGCCACCAGCGGCCGGCACGCGGTAGATGTCATAATCGCCGTTTCGCTGCCCTGTAAAGACCATAAATTTGTTGTCCGGCGACCAGCCGTGCAGATACGACGGGCCACGGGGGGTTACCTGCCGGGGAATGCCACCCGTGGCCGGAACCGTGTAGATGACTGACCCACCGCGTTCTTTTTCGTCATTGCTCAAACCGAGCAGCGTGCCATCGAAAGACAGGACGTGGTCGTTATTGTTGGACTTGACTTCGCCCGTATTCAGCACCGACTGCCGGCGTCTGGCCAAATCGAACCGGTAAATCATTCCGTTGCCATTGTAGAGCAGAGTTTTACCATCGGGCGTCCAGTTCGGGGCCTGAATGGAGCCCGGCGCGGTGTGAATTACCTCCCGATCTCCGGTTGTCACGTCCAGAATTTCCAGCTGGCTGGCCAGATACGTCCGGTACGGTGTCAGCGTTGCGGGGGCCGGTACGCTGATTCGTACGTCGCGGAAAATACCCTGTTCCAGCACGTCTTTATTATGCGAGCCCACAAACAGGCCCACATAGACCTCATCGCCCAGGGCAATATCCGTCACCTGCTCAGTTACGAACGGCTCGCCAAACCGGGCCACGCGCATAGTATACACGCTTCCTTTTCGTTCCAGCTGGATAACATCCGCCCCCGATACGCCCGAGCGAACCTCTTCGGTCATGCTACCTTTAGTGCGCCGAAACTGCAGTCCGGTTAGTCCATCGCCATGCACTACGGCGTTAATGTGTGCCGCATTGCTATCGAGGGTACTGCGCACCATCCATCCCACTTTGCGGTGCGGGTCGGTACCCTTCCCCACAAAACCGGCCCGCGTATACAGAATAAAATCGCCGGTCATGCGCTTCCAGGCGAACTGAAACTCATCGTGATCAAACCAGACGTTGTAGCCCGCGCCGGTCAGCGTATAGGTTTGTGTCTTAGCATCGTAGCGGGAAGAACCCGCTTTTTTTGGGTGTCCTACATCACCGTATCCGTCGAAAATACCCAGTTTTTGGGCCGTTAATTGAGTAACCGTGACCAGAGTCAGGAGAATAAGCAGGGTGAGCCGAAGCGAATTTTTTCTGTCCATAAACGGGAAATGTCAATACATAGGGTTTCCTACTCTAAAATGAGTAACCGCGTCCTGACAGGACGCGGCTACGGTTGGTTTTGACTAGTAGTTCCGGGCCTGCTAACCTGACTGAGTAAAGAAGTATGCGACTGAGGCAGGACGCAGTAATCGCTCCAGGTTATCAGACCGTCTTTTTCGATCCCTTGATCAGGCCCGCTATGAAGAGCAGGATGACAGCCCCGGCAAACGACGTTAAAATCTGACCAACAAGCGTGGTGTCACCCCCAAAAATCAGCCGACCCACAAACCCACCGGCAATACCGAGCAGAATCTGCACGAGCAGCGAGAAGGAAAATCGTTTGAATACGAGGTCGGCGAGCCAGCCAGCTACCGCCCCTACCAGAATAGAAACCAGGAAACCCATACAGGTAAGACATTAAGTGTGTGAACTGATCGATAACCGCCCTTAACGATGGCGCTACAACTAACGCAGCGCCCGCTGCTTTGTTCAGCCGTTCCAGCCAATGACCGCCAGCATCCGGCCCGTTTGTCCGCCTTCATTTCTATACGAGAAGTAATCGGCGTTGTGTATTACCGTTGAGAACGCTGATACCTCAATCTGCGAAGCGGGAATACCAAAGTCAAGCAACTGCTGCTGATTGGCCGTTTTGAGATTCACAAAGGAGCGCTGCGTATGGGAGTTGAAACGGACAAAGGAGGCTGAAAACTGGGCGGCAACCTCCGGCCCGACTTCAAACGAACAGTCGTCAATGCAGGTACCCACGTAGGCGTAACAGTCGGCGGGCTGACTACCAAACTGCCCCTGCATCCGGGCCAGGGTTTTGGTTACAATACCGCCTACCGTACCACGCCATCCCGCGTGGATGGCCGCTACGGCGTGAGTACGGCTATCATACAAAAGCACCGGCACACAGTCGGCCACGGTAACACCCACCATCACTCCCGCCTGATTCGTGATCAGGGCATCATATCCCTCGTAGTAACCCGGCTGGGTGGTATTCAGAATTTCGGTGCCGTGTACCTGAAACGACGCGGCCAGTTGGTTTGTGTCGATGCCGAGAGAAGCACAAAAACGCCGACGGTTCTCGGTAACGTGCTCAGGACTGTCTGCGGTATTGACACCAAGATTGAGCGAGCCGAACGGAGCCGGACTACGGCCGCCGTGCCGGGTACTTTCGGCGGCAATCAGGGTAGTGAACGGCGTAAATACGGCTGGTTTTCGGTACAGGGGGGCAGGACTAAATGGTTGCATCCGGTAAAGTTCGGGATTTTATGGCCGACCGTTCGCTCAGCCAGCCTGTCTTTCATGCCGTTCATCCAGGCAGAAAACCATTCCGGTAGTTTGTTATGCAAAGTACCGGCTTACGCCCATATCTTTGTTACACCAGAAAGGGAGAAACCCGGCTGGATAAACTAAACAGGCAAACCCAATGAAAACCCTCATCACCACCCTCGCCCTGGCCCTTTCGCTGGCCACAGTTACCGTCGCTGCCAACACTGACCCTATTGCCCGCCCGACCAAAGTGGCCCGCTACGAGACTGGCATTTACACAACCGTAACCGGTAAACTACACGTATCCGTTGATAAGCAGTTGGGCGGAACCGTTGACCTGTTGCTCAAAGACGCCAGCGGAAACGTTCTGATCACCCGTCAGATCGCCAAAAAGGATACTCAGTTCCGTACTCGCTTCGACCTCTCGCAATTGCCCGATGGAACCTATGAACTGGAGCTGACCAACGGTGTTGACATAACCCGTCAAACGGTTGTGATTGCCACCAAACTGGAGCGTACGGTACAAACGCAGTTGCCAACCACTTACTAATGCTGACCGCTCACCGACCCCGCCCGCCGGACCCGCATGGGTCCGGCTTTTTTTGTGATATAGCCCGTGGGGCGTCGGTTTGCCGGGGTTTCGTAACATAGAACGGGGGGTTTTGTTGTATATAGAGGAAATACAAAAATTCTTATGATAGCTTCCTCTGCCCTGACTACCACTACGACATGGATCAAATTAGCCACCGACACTGGTTTTAGGACCACCCTGGCCAATACACTGCTGCCCTATATGAACACCTGCCGCTGGTTTGCCGGTAAGGCCAGGACCCAGACCGGTTGCTCCATCAAAACCATGCACGTGCTGTCGTTGCCTGACAATGATGTAGCGTATCTGCTGGTTGTTGAAGCGACCTACAGCGACGGCATTCCCGAAAATTACCTGCTGCCCCTGGCATTTCTTCCAGCAGATGCCCCCGCCCTGACCGACGTCCCCGATAAAGGACGCATTACCGAAGCTACCCTTAGTAATCTGACGGGCTGGCTCGTCGATGCCATTTACGACGAGCGGTTCCGGTCCGCGCTATTCAGCGACATTTACCAGAACCAAACCCGGCCGCAAACCGACGGGCAACTGAATTTTCACCGGGGTAAGGGTCTCGAAGAAGGTGATGGCAAGTTATCATCGCGGGTGCTGCCCGTTGATTCGAGCAACTCGGCCATGACATTCGGCGAGAAATACTTCTTCAAGCTATACCGCAAACTTTTTGAAGAGACCAATCCGGAGGTTGAAATGGTGGCGTTTCTGACCGATGAGAGCGAATTCACGCATATTCCGGCGTTTGGGGGCAGCGTGGTCTGGCAACAGGATGGGGTGTCGGACGTGACACTTGGCATGGTACAGCGCATGGTGCCGAACGAAAAAGACTCGTGGATGCAGACCGGCGATTACCTCAACGACTTTCTTTACGCCGTACCCAACCGGATGTTCGCCATTCGCGAAGATGTCTTCGACAAGGTCGAACTACTGGGCAAACGCACCGGCGAGATGCACGCAGCCCTCTACAAGCCCGGCGCTGACGCGGCATTTGCCCCCGAAGAATTTACCGACGAGTACCGGGCATTCATGGTGCGTCGGCTTGATGACCTGCTGGAACGACGGTACGCCCTGCTGATCGACAACTACACCAAACTGGACCCGCAGGCGCAGCGGCTGGCGTGGGTATTCATGGAAGCGCGGGAAATTATCGACAACTTCATCGACGAGTTCAAGACCCGTACTATTCACTCGCAGCGGATTCGGATTCACGGCGATTACCACCTCGGTCAGGTACTGGCTACGCCCGATGATTTTGTCCTGATTGATTTTGAGGGTGAGCCCGAAAGCAGCATCAGCGATCGTAAAATCAAGCATTCGCCCCTGAAAGATGTGGCGGGCATGATCCGCTCGTACCATTACGCCGTGAGTGCCAAACTCTTTACGGCCGACGAAACACGCGATATTGACCCCAATCAGTTGCAGCGCGTGTCAGACCGGTGGTTTTACCTGATGCGCGACACCTACCTGAACGCCTACCTGGAAGCCATCGGCACCCCGCACCCGCTGTTTAAAAATAACAACGAGATCAACTTTCTGCTACTACTTTACCTGCTGGAGAAAGCCGTGTACGAACTCGGCTACGAAATCAGTTATCGGCCCTCGTGGGTAAAAATTCCGCTCAAGGGTATTATCGACGTTGTGCGCGAAATCGAGAAAATACGCCTGAGCGAAGGCGATATAAAGTCTCACGTGCCCATGCTACAATCGGCCCTGCTGAAGCCGGAGAAAGCCGTATCTTAGGGGTGGGCAAACCTGCCGGCCCGGCCCTTACCCGACCACTACACTGATTTGCCCATCCGGATTTTTCCCCGGCCGAAGATTATACTCACCTCCCGCCCCTAACCCGTTCCCTGTGAATCCATTTCAGAATGCCGTTGTGCTGATTACCGGAGCCGGGTCGGGCATTGGACGGCAGCTTGCCATTCAGGCCGCGGCCGAAGGGGCCGACGTTTTGGCAACTGACATAAATGAAGCGGGCCTGGCCGAAACCAAATCACTTACCACCGGCACGCTCACAACTACCCGGCTGGACGTATCAGACCCCGACGCCATCAAAGCTTTTGCTGCCGCAACTATCCCGACACTGGCAGGCCGCAAACTGATTCTGGTCAACAACGCAGGGGTAGGCCTGGGCAGCGGACCGTTCAGCACGACTGATCTGGACGATTTTGAGTGGCTGCTAAACATTAACCTGTGGGGCGTCATCCGTATGACCAAGGCATTTCTACCGTATATGGAAGCGCAGAATAGCGGCCACATCGTCAATATCTCCAGCGTGTTTGGGCTGGCGGGCGTCATGCATCAGTCAGCCTACTGCACGGCCAAGTTCGGCGTTCGGGGCTTTTCGGACGTGTTGCGAATGGAACTTCTCGATACGCCCATCCGGGTAACGTGCGTGCACCCGGGCGGCATCAAAACCAACATTGCCGTGAGTGGGCGGATTGGGAAGGGCGGGTTCGTAACCGAGGGTATGCATAAGCAGGGGATAGCCAGTTTCGAGAAAGCCGCCCGCACCACGCCCCAACAGGCCGCCCGCGTGATCTGGAACGGCGTTCGGCGCCACAAAGCCCGCGTCCTGATCGGTGCCGATGCCCAACTGTTCGAGTGGCTCACGCGGACATTTCCAACGGGTTATGTTCGGCTAATGAAGCGCCAAATTGAGCGCGTATTCAATACCGAAGGCTGATAGCTTGTAGGCGTAATTTCTAACTTTACACCGTTGAGCGTGTTCATAATAGATACGTAACCGATTCCCCAACCTAATGGCAAAAAAGATAACTTCCCCTGCATCGACAACCGATTCTTCTAACACACCAAAGTCTGGTCGTACCAAAACGGCCCCTAAGAAGACGGCATCCGCAACCTCGCCAACCGACGAAAGCATCGTGTCGGCCGCATCCGCAGCCGCCGATCCTGCCGTTCAACCCACTGAGGTGGTGAGCCCGACATCCGCCGAAGCCGGCCCATACTCGCGCTTTACCGATTTTGATATTTACCTCTTCGGGTCAGGAAAGCACCAGAAACTATACGAGAAATTCGGTTCGCACGTAGTCGAATACAACGGCGTTACCGGTACGTACTTCGCTGTATGGGCACCCTCTGCCAAATACGTATCGGTCATCGGCAACTTTAACGGCTGGGATAAAGGCAGTGCGGCTATGAACGTCCGCTGGGACTCGTCGGGCATCTGGGAAACGTTTATCCCACACGTGGGCAGTGGCGAGTCGTACAAATATTTTATCGTTCACGAAGGCGGGCGCGAACTGGAGAAAGGCGATCCATACGCCCACTTCTGGGAGGTACCACCCAAAACGGCCTCTATTGTCCGCGATACATATTACGAGTGGAAAGACCAGGAGTGGATGAGCAGCCGGGCGGAGAAAAACGCCCTCAACGCACCATTTTCGGTGTATGAAGTGCACCTGTCGTCCTGGAAACGTGATCCCGGCAATCCTGAACGAGAGCTGAGTTACGGCGAAATTGCCGATTCGCTCGTGCCGTACGTGCAGGATATGGGCTTCACGCACGTCGAGTTTATGCCCGTGATGCAGTATCCATACGCGCCGTCGTGGGGATACCAGATTACAGGCTATTATGCGCCAAGCAGCCGCTTTGGTACTCCGCAGGATTTTATGGCCCTCATTGAACGGCTCCACCAGGCCGGCATCGGCGTCATTCTGGACTGGGTACCGAGCCACTTCCCGGGCGACGCCCACGGGCTGTACGAGTTTGACGGGTCGCACCTGTACGAATACCCCGACCCGCGCAAGGGCTATCATCCCGACTGGAAAAGCTATATTTTCAATTACGGCCGCCCCGAAGTACGTTCGTTCCTGCTCAGCAACGCCCTGTTCTGGCTTGACCGCTGCCACGCCGACGGTCTGCGCGTTGATGCTGTAGCGTCAATGCTGTACTTAGACTATTCGCGGAACGCGGGCGAGTGGGAGCCGAACGTTTTTGGCGGACGCGAGAATCTCGAAGTCATCTCGCTGATTAAAGAACTGAACGAAGCGATTTACCTGAACTACCCCGATACGCAGACCATTGCCGAAGAGTCAACAGCGTTTCCGGGCGTGTCGAGACCGGTATTTACGGGTGGGCTGGGGTTTGGCATGAAGTGGATGATGGGCTGGATGAACGATACGCTGCGGTATTTTGAGCGCGACCCGGCTTTCCGTAAGTTCCACCAGGACGAGCTGACGTTCAGTACGGTCTATGGCTTTACGGAGAACTTCATGCTGCCCCTCTCGCACGATGAGGTAGTATACGGCAAGCACTCGCTGGTGCGGAAAATGCCCGGCGACGAGTGGCAGCAGTTTGCCAACCTACGGCTGTTGTTCAGCTATATGTTCACCCACTCCGGTACTAAACTCTTGTTTCAAGGCGGTGAGTTTGGCCAAACCGACGAGTGGAAATTCGATACCAGTCTCGATTGGCATCTGCTCGAATACGCGCCACACAAAGGCATGGCGGCCTGCGTTAAAGCACTGAATCACCTCTATAGAAACGAACCGGCTTTGCATGAAAAGCAATTCTCGCCCGATGGCTTCGAGTGGATTGAAACCAACGACCGCGAAAACAGCGTGATCACCTACGTTCGTAAGGGAAACAACCCCAGCGATACGCTCCTGATTGTGTTGAACATGACCCCCGTACCGCGCAACGGGTACCGCATTGGCGTGCCAATTCCGGGCGTATATAAGGAAATTTTCAACTCGGACGCGAATGAGTTTTATGGTAGTGGCGTCACTAATCCCGACATCATCAGCAGCAATGCCCAGAACTGGCAGGGCCGCGAGCAGTCACTCAGTCTAAATGTACCCCCCTTGGGGGCTACAGTCTTAAAAGTTGGTTAACTACTGATAATCAGCGCTTCAGGATCAACTATAGCACGCACTAGTTTTCTACTGGCCGTCAGCGTTGACCCTGAAGCGCTGAACTTTAACCACCAATGCGACTAATTTTGCCCACATGAAGAAAATGCTGGCGGTATTGGCCGCTTTTGTTACTACCCAATCGGTTGCCCAATCTCCGGTTTCGGCCCGTTTACAAACTGGATATGATTTGGGCATGGCCTACTCAACGGGCAATTACAACCCTTCAGGAACCTACTACCAACTCATTAACATCGGCAAACGAAAACTCTTTGCCGTGGGCTGGACCGCGCGACTGGGTGCGTTTTACGGCGACAACCTGGACTACTACACGGCCCCCGCCCGGCTCACCCGCGAGAAAACGGGGTTTGCCGCCCTCGGCGCACCCCTCGTCATCCGTAACATCGATACCGTTCGGTATGACTATGTGACTATGACCTCGGCCAACGTTGGCGTCCGGGCGCAGGTCAACCTCGGAAAACTAACCATTGGGGCCAGTGCCGATCTACTAGGGCTGACATTCGGTAAGAAGCGTATTGGGCGCTATAAGTCCTCGATGGGGCAGTACGCCATTCAGGGGACCTCCGGAAAAGATTCGGTCAGTGTTCCTTTTCAGGGAGCCAGTACGTTTCAGAGTTCCAGACCCAGTACGCTGAATATCCGGCTCCTCGGCGATAACGACATTGGCACACTTTCGACCGAAATTTATGCCCGGTACAGTGTCAGCCAGCGGATCGGCATCAAAGTGGGCTACCAGTTTCTGACTACCGAAACAACTGTAGCGAACCGCGACGTCGTTGCCGACAACAATCGGTTTCGCCACCGGGCCAACCTGGCCTACATAGCGCTGACGCTGCCGGTTTTTTAGATTGAGGTATAATTGAGTTATCAACGTTGTCGGGTTGACTGACGCAGAATTAATCTGGCGCCAATCAACCCGACAACTGTGTAAGGGTATAACTGCCCACCTCCCCGGTTACGCTTCTACCGGCTTTAGATCGAAATATGTCTGGTAAATGGCGGTACCGACGTCGTTGATGCGAATTTGGAGATCGTCGAGATACTGGTGCAGTCCAACGTTGAAAATATCGGCGGCTTCGGCAAACTCGATGTCGGTACGCAGCTTAGCCAAAGTGCGCTCGGCTGAATTGGCGAACCCAACGGTGGGGTTGTTACCCGAAATTTCGTACAGCGACAGTTCGGCCTGCCGGATACAATGGGCAATGGCCCGCGGAAACCGGCGGTCCAGCACCAGAAATTCCATGATGCTGGCCGGCGTCAGGCTTCGGTGCTGCTGCCGGTGCATGTTGTACGCACTCACCGATTTTAACACCGCCGACCAGATCATCAAATCGATGGTGGTACCAACCGATTCTACGTCGGGCAGAAGCGTGAAGTATTTTACGTCGAGAAAACGCGAGGTTTTGTCGGCCCGTTCCAGAAATCGGCCCATCCGGCCAAAGTGCCAGGCTTCATTGCGGGTGATAGTCGCGTCAATAATGCCGTAAAAGAGCTGGGTACTGTTGCGGATTTCGGTAAAAAACTGCTGCGTCTGACTCTCTTCCCACGCCCGTTTAGGGGCCGCATCGCGCACCATCATATAGAACTGGTTCAGGTGTTCCCACATCTCCTTCGAGATCACCTCACGGATAGTGCGGGCATTTTCGCGGGCATAACTCAGACAGGCTACAATCGAGTTAGGATTGCGCTTGTCGAAGGTCATAAAGTAAATGACGTTTTCGCGGGTAGGCTTATCGTAAAACTTCTTGAACAGGTGGTCGTCAGCAGTGGCAATGAGTAGCGGCTCCCACTGCTCATTGACATTAGGCGGCAAATCGAGGGCCAGGTTGAAGTTCACGCTCATAAATCGGGCGTAGTTTTCGGCCCGCTCAATGTAGCAGTGCATCCAGTAGACAGAATTGGCAACGCGGCTCAGCATAGTTGGGGGGTATCGGTGAGGGGTAACAGACAAAAATAAGGTTTTAGGGGTGTTTTGCAAGATTCAAGTTGGTTTAGACGCCGGGTTGAAAGAGATTTACGCAGCGTTCACTAAAAAGTCAATTTTGCGGGTGATACGTAAATCTCCTTTCCCCTTCGTTTCATTTCAAGCCTGTTTATGTTCAAGCAAATTCTGCTGCTGCTGACGGTTGCCGTCACCGTTGCCACCGCCAAACCCAAGCCGTCGGGTAAACTGTACGAGATTCGGGTGTACCACCCTATGCCGGGCAAGTACGCCGAAATTGTGGATCGGTTCCGGCAATACACAACAACGATCTTCGCCAAACATGGCATGGAAAACATCGGCTACTGGACACCCACCGATACTACCAACCAGGAACTGGTGTACATTCTGGCCTACCCCAGCCGCGAAGCCCGTGAGGCATCCTGGCAGGCATTCAGCAACGACCCGGAGTGGAAAGCCGTAGTAGCCAAAACCCAGGCTAATGGTAAACTCGTTGAGCGCGTTGACCAGATATTCATGACCGAATCGCAGCTTTCGCCCGCTATCAAAACGGCGGCAAAGTCACCGAACCGCACGTTTGAACTGCGCACCTACACCGCTGCCCCCGGCAAGCTGACCAACCTGCTTGCCCGCTTCCGCGATCACACCATCAGCCTGTTCAGCAAGCATGGCATGACCCACGTTGGCTACTGGATCACAACCGATGCCGACGGCAAACAGCCCCGGCTGATCTATATGCTGGCCCACCCCTCCGAAGCGGAAGGGCGTCAGCATTTCAAGGACTTTGCCACGGATCCTGCGTGGGTAAAAGCCCGTGACGCATCGGAAGCCAACGGCAAGCTCACCGATAAAGTGGAATCGCTCTATCTCACGCCAACGGATTACTCACCGATTCGATAGCGACTACCGGTGCGGATGGCTTGCGCCAGGCCAGCCAAGCCACCGCGCCAATGCACACCGCAAACCAGCCGAAGGGCAACCGCAGATCGAGCAGCGACAAGCCACCAAACACCAGCGTCGTGATGATGCTGGCTAGTCCCTGCAAAGCCTGGTTCAGCCCGAAGACCTCGCCCCGGTCGGCGTCAGTCGTGTGCCGGGCCATCAGTCCTTCGATGAGTCCCTGAATAAGCGAAATGGTCAGGCAGTCGATGGTAACAAGGACGTACAGGCTAAGCGTGGAGTTACCAATGAGGCCGTAGCCCGCCAGTATGGGCACCGACAGGCCCGCCAGCCAGACAATGGTTCGGCGCTGATTGATGCGGTCGGCAAAAAAGGTGTAGAAAACGTAGTTGATGATGACGCTGAGAAAACCGAAATACATGAAGAAATACGAAATCTGTCGCGCATCCATCTGCATAGCTCCGAAACTCATAAACGTTACGAAGTAGAAATAATAGCCCGTGCTGAGGGTCAGGGCCAGCTGCATCAACACCAGCTGTCGCAGGCCCGGCGACTGCGCGTCTTTCTGGTTCAGCCGGTGCCAGAGCGTACCAACGGCCACCGCCTGCCGCAATTGGGTTTTCAGTTCGGACGGCGAAACAGGCACTACTGGCGTCTGTTTGGTTTCGCGCATCAGTAGACTCAGTCCTACATTCACAACCGACAGCATTACGGCCATCAAAATCACAACCCTGGCCTGTTTGTCGGGGTCGACAACATCGAAAACCGTCAGCAGCAGGCCCGATACGGCGGGGCCAATCACAAAACCCAGAGATAGAATAGCGCCCTCGATACCCAGATTTTTGAAGAGTTTGTCGGGGGGCGAAATATCGGTAATGGCCGAGCGAACGGTGGCGTACATACCGTTGGTCAGGCCGTCGCTCAGCCGGTTGGTCAGGTAAAAGCCCAGCCGGACGGGCAGCAACAGCGTATTGGCCAGTAGCGTACCGACCGCTGAGACCACAAAAACAGGCCGCCGACCGTAGCCGTCCGAGAGTTTGCCCAGCAGCGGCCCGGATATGAGCTGAACGCCCAGAAACAGGCCCGTGCCGAGGGCCAGCCAAAGTTCGGGGTGTGGGCGGTCATCTACAAAAGCGGGCAACACCGGCGCCACGGCCGAGCCGACAATAACATCGACAAAAATAATGGCGTAAATCAGCCGAAGCCGACGGTCCTGAATCATACCGCAAGGTACAGCACGGGCAGCGACGACGTAGAACCCAACCGACTAAACCGGAACGATTCGGTCAAAATCCGTAGTTTTAACCCAAAAAGCACCTCATGTTCGCTACCGTACCATTTCAGACGCCACCAGCCTACCAGCAGATGGCGTATCTGGCGCGTCAGTTACCCGCCAGAGATGAGCAAAAGCGTCCTGAGGGGCAATAGTGCTTATGCGAATGTTGCCCCCTGAAAATCCCGTCCTTATAACCGGAGCCACCGGTCTGGTTGGTTCGCATATTGCCCGGCACTACCTTACCGCAGGACACGCCGTGTCTGTGCTGCACCGGCCCCGGAATGGGTACGGACTGCTGGCCGACGTGGCCGATCAAATCATCTGGCATGAAGGCGACGTTCTAGATATTCCCTCGCTCGAAACGGCCGTTCAGGCAGGTCAGCAGAAGGGCGTACTGGACGTAATTCACGCGGCCGCGATGGTCTCATTCAGCCCCGGCGAAGGCGATAAAATGTACCATGTCAATGTAGAGGGTACGGCCAACGTTGTAAACGTGTGTCTGAGCGCGGACGTGCGCAAGTTGGGTTACGTCAGTTCCGTGGCGGCACTGGGTCGGCCGGCTGCCAGGGCCGGTACCACGCCAGACCAGCCCGTCATTATTGACGAGGGTCATAAGTGGGAAGAATCGCCGTACAATTCAGCGTACGCCAAAACGAAATACCAGGCCGAACTGGAGGTGTGGCGGGGGGTGGCCGAAGGGCTGGATGCCGTTATGGTTTGCCCCAGTCTCGTCTTTGGCGTAGGTAACTGGAGCCGCAGTAGTCTGCAACTGATCCAGTATGTGCAGGATGAACGTCTGTTTTATCCCGCCGGAGTTGCCAACTACGTTGATGTGCTGGACGTGGCAGAGTCGCTATACTGGCTTATGCAACAGGACACCAAAAGCGGGGCAACGTCGGCCCGTCGGTATGTACTAAACGCAGGCACCATTCCCTACCGCGCTTTGTTAACAAACATAGCCAATGCCCTCGGCAAACGTCCGCCTGGCATACGCATAGCTCCGGGTCTAACGCGGTTGTTATGGCCGCTGGAGGCTGTCAGGGCGTGGCTGCTTGGTAAAGACCCACTCATTACCTGCGAAACGGCCCGGTCGGCAAGTTCGTATTTTCAGTACGCCGGGGGTAGAATTGAGGAGGTGGCTGGTTTTCAGTACCGCCCGCTGGCCATGACGCTGAACCGCATTGCCGGAGCAGTTAACGAGCCATTGGGAAACGGTTAATTTTTAGGGCAGCCCTGTTGGATTCTCACATTTTGAGTTTATCTTACACTGCTAAAGGATAAATCGTACCGGTTTTTACGGCCCCTATCCGCCCCACATTTTTAAGGCAAAAGCATGGAGCAAGAGTTTGACGAACGAGCAGGGGACAGTAAAGAATCAATTCAGCGTTTTGAGCATATGCTGGCGCATGAGGAAAACCAGTTTTTTGACCTCGACGTTTATGAACAGATTGTTGAGCACTACCTCAGTAAAGGCGATTTGGACAAAGCATTCAAAGCCGCCAATGCCGGTCTGGAAAATTTCCCGTATGCCCTCGAGCTAATGCTCGACAAAGCCCAGATCCTGGCCCATCAACAACATTTTGACGAATCACTCGCCTTGCTGGAACGGGCGTATCTCTTTAATCCCGGTGATCTTGACGTGCCGTTTATGCACGGATCAGTGCTGAACATGGCCGGTCGGTACGAAGAGTCGATCACTATTCTGAACGACCTTCTCGGCCGTGCTGACGATAAAGATGACATCCTGTTTCAACTGGGGCAGAGTTACCAGAACTGGGGCAAGTACGACCAGGCAATCAGCTACTACAAGCAGTCGATTGCCTTGAATATCAACAACGAAAACGCGTTGTACGAACTGGCTTTTTGCCTGGACGTAACGGGCGAACTGGAAAATAGTCTGTCGTATTACCAGCAGCTGATTGATGCCGACCCGTACTCGTATAATGCGTGGTACAACATCGGCATTGCGTACAGCAAACTGGCCCGCTACGCCGAAGCCGCCGAATCGTATGATTACGCGGTTATTATCAAGTCTGATTTTGCCTCGGCTCATTTCAACCTCGGCAATACGTATATGAACCTGGGCCTGTTCGAGAAGGCCGAGATCTGCTACCGCGATACGCTGAAATACGAAGAAGCTACCGCCGACACGTTTTGCCACCTCGGTGCCAGTATCGAAAAGCAGGACCGCCTGCCCGAAGCGGTGACGCAGTACCGCGAAGCCCTGAAACTCGACCCGCAGTGGGACGAGGCCTGGTATGGTATTGGTGTATGTCTAAGCGAGTCGGGTAAGTGGTATGAGGGGCTGCCGTTTCTGCAAAAGGCAGTGAAACTAAACGAGACCAATGGCGAATACCTGCTGGCCGTAGCCGAAACCGAATACAAAATCGGAAATGTGCTGTCAAGTTTTGAAGCATTTGAGAAGGCAGCCGAAGTAGATGGCGAGAACCCCGACGTTTACCTGACCTGGTCACTGGTACCCTTTGATCAGGGCGATTTTCTGCGGGCCAACGAGATCATTCAGATGGGTGTCGAGAGTTTACCCGCTGACGCTGACCTGTACTACCGATCTGCGGTGTACCTCATCCACGGCGGGCACTACCGCGAAGCCCTGATTCAACTGGAAGCCGGACTTTCGCTCGATTACGACGCCCACGTGCAGTTGTTTGAGTTTTTCCCGGATCTGGAGAAGCAGAAAGCCTTGTACAAAATTATTCAGCAGTATAAGAAAGACGCTGACGAATAGGTTTACAACACCAACCGGAACCGGGCCGCTGTGCAGATTTGCATAGCGGCCCGGTTTGTTTTACTGCGACACCGGATTGGTACCGGGCTGTTTGCGAAGCCGGTTGCCAATGCCCATGCCAAGCGTCAGCGCGTGGGTAAGCTGAATGGCCCGGACGTGGGTAGCGTCATTTTTCCGGGCCGACATCAGTCCCTGATAGCCGAAGCTTAAGCGGAGTTGCTCACTGACGCGCTGCCCAAACACAACCGAAACCTGCAACTGATCGAGCCGCGTACCGGCCACCGACACATTGGCCACCGGCTCAATGCTGGTCTGTACGAACCAGGCATCGGCCGGTGCGACCCGGCGCGACAGGGGTTGCACCCACCGTACCATAAGCCGGGGCCGGGTGTCAAACCGGGTAAGGGGCGGGGCATGATCGGGCAGAAAATCAAAAACGTGCTGCAGGGTATCACTGGTCGACAGCCACCGAAATTCGGTACGAAGACGTAACACAAATTCACCACGACCAACGGGTTGGGTGAATACAAACTGGGGTGTAACGCGCAAACTCTTCTGAAACGTAAGGGGCGACCGGCTCGACTGGTTCCAGCCCCACCACAGACTAATGGGCGAAAGCGACCACCGGACGGCCTTGCTGGACTGGTAGGTAATCCAGGGCCGCAACACCTGCAATAACGGATAGCGCAGCACATTCAGGTCGCTGCCGTTGGTATCGTCGGCCTGCCGCCGGTAGATATTATCGAGCTGAAAACTCCACCGCCCCGCCGTACGGTATACGAGATCGACCTGGGTCCAGAGTACGGGGCGATGGCGTACTACGTTGGTATAGTCTTGGGCCGCAGCAAACTGGCTTAACAGAATCAGGCAAAGCAGGAAACGCAGACGCATATCGGGAAAGGTATTGGATACTAGACTGGATGCAGCAACCGGTTTACAGGCAACGGCCCTAGGTGGCATTTAATGACAAATCTAAATCTTTTGACCATGAATTGCCTTACCCAACGCCCTACCTTTGCGTAGCAGCGGGGCCTACCGACCTTAAAGAGATGTTCCCCTGGGTTGTGTATCCCGAATATTGGAGCCAGCCATGTTTGACAGAACAGACCTTAAAATTGATTAAAAGGCGGTTAAATGTCGTTAGGCAAAAAATCTATTTGGTCATTAGACGATTGGCCCGATTTTGGCCGTTTAGAGGTACGTGCCGTATGATACCCTTTCTGAACAATTTTTTTCTTTCGATGGTGAACCGCTACCCTGTTCACGACCGTACCGTCAGTCCCCGTTTTCTGCCCCCCAGCCTGTTTTTGTCTGCCCTTGGGGGTAGGCTTTTGCTGATGTTGTGGTTACTGACAGGTGCGGGTACGGTGTATGCGCAGGACCCGGCGACACCAGCCCGACGTGGTACCAACAAACGGCAGCAAATCAACCCTGACTCTATCCGGGCCGAAGCCCGTCGACGCGTTGCTGCCCGTACCGACTCCATCAAACAGGCTGTTCAGGAGCGCACCGACAGCCTTCGGGCCGCCCGCTCTGCCGACCGCCGACCTACTATTAACTGGCCCGACCGCCGGGCCACTCGCTTCTCAGAACGGTCGTCCCGGTCGCCATTTATCCTGCGGGATCCAAAAGGGGTTTCTACCGATTTTCGGCTTAGTCCCGATGGACGTATCGGTGTGACCGAACGGGTACGGGCGGGGGTATCATTGTCCGGCAATCCGCTGCCCAATAGTGCGTCGGGAAGTACTGAACCAACCAGCCCTGCTTCGTCAACCGCTCTCCCCGGCCCACCTGTGCGGGAGGGCGCTATTCTGCCCGCGCTGCCGCCGTCGCAGTTTGGGTTGCCGTTCCGGCCCGCCGAGACCATTCCGTACGACACCTATAACCGACTCCAGAATCAGCGCGTTGAACGTAGTATCTGGCGCGACTACGCGGCCCAGCGTGACGGACAAAGTGCCATCAGCGGGCGCGGGCTGATTCCCAAGCTCGAACTGCCGCCCATTATTGACCGGCTCTTTGGCGGCAGCAACGTCGATTTTAAACCCAATGGCTTTGTCACCCTCGATTTTGGCTACCTCTATCAGTTCATCGACAATCCAGTGTTACCCGTGCGTCAGCGCAGGAATGGTAACTTCCTGTTCAATGAGCAGATCAGCATCAACTTCAACGGTAAAATCGGTGAGAAGCTTGGTGTTCTGGCCAACTTCGATACCAAAGCCGCTTTCAATTTCGAGAACGCCCTGAAAGTCAACTACCGGCCCGGTGGCTCACTGCCGGGTCTGGGATCAGGCCAGGGGTTGCCGGGTATGCCGGCCGTACCCAGTCTACCCAACGCGCCCGGTTTGCCCAATGTGCCGGGGGCAAATGGCCAACTGCCGGGTGTTTCTCCGTTTACGCCCCAGAACGAAAGCATTTTGCAGGGGCTCGAAGTGGGAAATATCAGTTGGGCCGTGAACAGCCAGTTGATTCCGGGCGTACAGAACCTGTTCGGGATAAAAACGCAGTTGCGGTTCGGCAAACTCAACGCAACACTTGTGGCCTCGCAGCAGCGCAGCCGCAAGAGCGAAATTGTCCTGCGGGGCGGCACCACCAGCCGGCCGTTTGAGGTACGGGCCGACCAGTACGACGAAAACCGCCACTTCTTCCTATCGCAGTTTTTCCGGAACATTTACGAAGGGTCGCTCAAAACACTGCCGCAGGTCACCTCGGGCGTGAACGTGACGCGGGTGGAAGTATACGTGACCAACCGCACCAACACAACCGAAACCCTGCGCAACATTGCTGGTTTGCAGGATCTTGGCGAGGGCAATCCCTACGCCAAGAGCAATCCCAATCTACAGCCGTTTCCGGGTAGTGCCCGAACCCCGACCGACAACGCTACCAACGGCCTGTTTGCCCGCCTGACCAATAATACACAGAGTCCGCTACGGCAGGTTGACCAGACCAATGAGGTGCTGACCCAGACCTTCGGGCTGGCAAAGGGTCAGGACTTCGACGTCTTGCGCGGAGCCAAACGCCTGACCGACCGTGAGTACCGGCTCCAGCCCGAACTCGGCTATATCTCGCTCGTGACGCCCCTGCGCAACGACGAAATTCTGGCCGTTTCCTACGAATACACCTACCAGGGCCGACGCTACAAAGTGGGTGAACTGACCGAAGATTATCAGGCCCGGCAACCCAGTGAAGTGCTGGTGCTGAAGTTGCTGAAGTCGGCCACGCTGCGCAACAACCTCCAGTTGCCGATGTGGGACCTGATGATGAAGAACATCTATTCGCTCAACAACGCCCAGATCAGCCGCGACGGGTTTCAGTTGCGGATTGTGTATAAAGATGACCTGACCGGTATCGACAATCCCAACTTGCAGGAAACCCGGTTGCAGAATATTCCGCTCGTACAGGTCTTCGGTATGGACCGGCTCAACCAGCAGCTTGACGCCCAGCCCGACGGCAACTTTGACTACGTAGAAAACATCACGGTCGATCCGCGTTTTGGCAAAATCATCTTCCCCGTGCTGGAGCCGTTTGGTTCGTATCTGGCCCGCCGGATCAACGATCCGTCGTTTGAAGCCAAATACGTATTCAACGAACTTTACCGGAGTACACAGGCCGACGCTATTCAGCAGGCCGACCGCAACAAGTTCTTTCTGCGCGGCTCGTTCCAGTCGGGCAACGGGGCCGAGGTGCAGTTACCCTACGGCGTAAACGAGCAGTCGGTGCAGGTTACGGCCGGTGGAGTGCCGTTAATGCCGGGGCAGGACTACGTGCTGGAGAGTCAGATTGGGCGGCTGCGGATCATCAACCCGAGCGTGAGCAATTCGGGCCGCGAAATCAGGATCAGCTACGAACAGCCCGACCTGTTCCAGAATCAGATCAGAACCCTGATTGGTACACGGCTGGATTACCTGCTGACGCCCAGCATAAACTTCGGGCTGACGGCCATGAGTATGCGCGAGACGCCCGCTGGATTCCTGACCCGCGTGGCCATTGGCAACGAGCCGGTCAACAACGCCATTGTAGGGCTACACGCCAATTACCGGCGCGACTCGCCCGGTCTGACGCGCCTACTGGATGCACTGCCTATCGTACAAACCAAAGAGTTATCGAGCATTCAGGCCAACATAGAGGTAGCACAGTTGTTTCCCGGCACCAATCAGCGGGCCCGGGGGGATAGTTACCTGGACGATTTCGAAGCCGCCCGGACTATCTTCGACCTTACGCGGCAACCTACCCGCTGGCGGCTGGGCAGTACACCCCAGCAGTTTCCACAAGGGTCGTTTCAGAATCCGCTGGCGTCGGCGTTCAATCGTGCCCGTATTTCGGTCTACTCTGTCGATCAGACCCTGTATACTCCCAACGCGCAAGGGATTGTATCGAACGTGGATCCGGATGAGGTAAACCGCAACGTGTACGAACGGTATTTCCTGCCTGCCGATCTGTTTCCAGGCCGGACACCGGCGGTTGTTCAGCTACCCGAAAATATTCTGGACTTTTCGTTTTTCCCGAATGAGCGGGGCATGTATAACTACAACCCCAACCTGCGGGCCGACGGTACGCTCAACAACGACCCCCGTCAGAACTTTGGCTCGGTTACCCGGGCCATTACGTCAGACATTGACTTTGACAATGCCAACATCGAGAATATGACCTTCTGGCTCATGGACCCGTTCGTAGCCGGGCCGGCAGGCGTTGTACGAGGCAATCCGGACCCCAGCAAGAACATCAACAACACGACGGGAGGCAAGCTGTTTTTCAACCTCGGCGACATCTCGGAAGACGTGATGAAAGACAGCCGCTATACGTTTGAAAATGGCTTCCCAGCCAGTGGCGACACCACGACTACGCGGGGCGGCAGCACCGAAACAACCGCCTGGGGCCGCGCCCCAACCCAGCAGTTCGTGACCAACGCGTTTCAGAGTGGCGGGCGCGAAAATCAGGACATCGGTCTCGACGGGCTAACCAGCAGCCCTGGTGCGGGCGCGGACGTGGCTACGGAGCAGACATTCTTTAAAGGCTACCTCGATCAGGTACTGGCTAGGGTAACCGACCCCGCCGTGCGCGCGCAGTTGCAGAATGACCCGTCGAACGACGACTTCAAGTTCTATCTGGGCGAAGAAGCCGATCAGCAGAGGTTCATTGTGGCCCGGTACAAACAGTACATGGGTACCGAAAACAATTCGCCCGAGAACACCAGCACTAACCAGTTTCTGACCCCGGCCTCTACCACCCTCCCCGACATTGAGGACCTCAACAGCGACAATACCATCAACGATAACGAAGCGTACTACGAATACGAAATTGATCTTCAGCCCAAAAATCTGGTGGTGGGAAAGGGCTATATCGTCGATAAGGTGGTAGTGCCGACGCCGAATGGCAGCGTAACGTGGTACCAGTTCCGGATTCCGGTTCGGGAGCCCCTGCGGAAAGTGGGCAGCATCAACGGCTTTAAGTCGATCCGGTTTTTACGGACGTACCTGACCGGGTTTCAGCAGCCGGTCGTGTTGCGGTTTTCGCAGATGCAGATGGAAGCCAACCAGTACCGCAAATACCTCGGCGATCTGAATCAGCGCGGCCTGCAGGAAGTGCCCGAGCCTTACGACGCCAACTTCACGGTCTCAACGGTCAACATCGAAGAAAATAGCAGTACACTAGCGGCTACCACGCCCCCAACCGGCGCGGGTGCCGGCAACAAATACGTGTATTCGGTACCACCCGATTATCAGCGCGACCGAGATTTCACCTCGCTCAACAATCAGCTCCTCAACGAGCAGTCGATGCGGTTGAGCGTGACCAACCTGCGCGATGGCGATTCGCGCGGGGCGTTCCGGAACGTGAGCTTCGATCTGCTGTTTCGTAAGCAGTTGAAAATGTTCGTGCACATGCACAACGACGACCAGGAAAGCGGACAAGTATCGGCGTTTGTGCGGTTGGGTACTGACTACACCGAACACTACTACGAAATCGAGATTCCGGGATTGCGGGCAACGCCCCCGGGGCTGCAAACGCCGGAAGCAGTCTGGCCAACGGAGAACGAACTGGACCTGGCCATCGAAGAACTCATTAACGTAAAAACGGAACGGAATAAACTCCTGAGCCGCCGAACGTCATTGCCGTTTTCGCAACGCTCCGCCAACGGGAAGTATATCATCACGATCGTAGGTAGTCCCGACATCAGCTCGGTGCAGTCAGTCATGATTGGGGTACGTAATCCCAGACTGCCCAACGATGGAGAGCGGGCCAAATCCTTCACGATCTGGGTCGATGAACTGCGCACCAACGGCTACGATCAAAGTCCGGGCCGGGCGGCCATTGGGGCGGTGAACATCAAACTCGCCGACCTTGGTACGCTGACCGCATCGGGCCGGATCACGACGTTTGGCTTCGGGGGCGTGGCTACGCGCATTGGCGAACGGGCCCGCGAGACAACGTCGGAGATCGCGCTCTCGTCAGCGTTATCGGTCGATAAGTTTCTGCCCGCCAGTTGGGGGCTGCGGATTCCGATGTACATCAATTACGACCACCGCAACATTGATCCCCACTTCGACCCACTCGATCCCGACGTACCGCTCGATCAATCGCTGGGTTCGTTGCCGGAGGGTCTGAGCCGGACAGCCTACCAGCGCATTGTGCAGGACAACACCACCCGCCGGGGGCTCAACTTCTCGAACGTGCGCAAGGTAAAGACAAACCCGAACGCCAAACTCCATCCGTGGGACGTCGAGAACTTTGCGTTGACCTATGCATTTACCGACACCAAACGTAGCAACATCCTGACCGACGAGTATTTGCAGCAACAGCAGCGGGGCGGCATTGCCTATACGTTCAGCGGGCAGCCAAAGGCATTCGAGCCATTCAGGAACAGTACCAGACTGGAGGCTCCCTATCTGGTCTGGCTCAAGGATTTTAACGTGACACTGCTGCCTTCACTGGTTAGTGTCCGGTCTGAGCTGGACCGTAGCTTCGTAAAAACCCAGTTACGTTCCTCCGACCTAACGACCAACGGCATACCGGCGCAGTTTGAAAAGTATTTTCTCTTCAACCGCTATTACGACCTGACCTGGAACCTGACACGCAGTCTGGTGCTGACGTATCATTCGGTGGCTAACTCGATCATTGACGAACCGGCGGGCGACATTAATACGCAGGCCCGGCGCGACTCGGTTCTGACGAGTTTGAAACACTTTGGGCGGCTCAAGAACTTTGTGCAGGACATTCGGGCTACGTACCGTCTGCCACTCGACAAGATTCCGGCGCTGGACTGGATGGCCGCCGATGCTATTTATGGCGTGGGCTACCAGTTTCAGGCTAACTCGTTCGGGATTGCCGACACGCTGGGGGTACCGTTTGGCAACGTCGTGCGCAACAACCGCGAGCGGGGTATTAACGGGCGCGTTGATCTGATTCGGCTGTACAATAAAATCCGGTATCTGCGCTTCGTAAACACACCCGCGCCGGTGCGCAAAAACTTCGCCCGTAACCCCGGCGATATTGAGGAGATTCAGCGGGGCGAAAGCAAAGTACTGAAGAATTTTACGCGGGTGCTGCTTACCGTGCGGGGCATCAACTTCTCGTACACCGTACAGGAATCCACGATTTTGCCGGGCTTCCTGCCGACGCCCAAGTATTTTGGGGTGGACCAGAATAACGCGCCGGGGTTAGGGTTCGTCCTGGGCAGTCAGGACGCGGGTATCAAAGATCGGGCGGCTGCCAACGGCTGGCTGGCGCCGAGTACGGTACTGAACACGGCTTTTCAACAGAACATCACCAAGAAATTCACCGCCAACACCACGCTCGAACCGTTTAAGGACTTCCGGATGCAGATCAACTGGCGGCTGGACCGGACGGATGCGTATCAGGAGTACTACCGGCCCGGGGCGCAGGGCGGCCCGTTCGAGACGTACTCCCCGGTGCGCAACGGTCAGTTCTCCATGTCGTTCTGGTCATTCCGCACGGCCTTTGTGGGATTGCGTGGCGACAACACCTCACCCCTGTTTGATAAGTTTGAAAGTTACCGGCAGTTTTTTATCGACAAGCTGACGCGCCTGAATCCCGACAAAGGGGGTAGGTACACCAAAACGTCGCAGGATGTGCTGATTCCGGCGTTTTTTGCGGCCTATAGCGGACAAGACTCCTCAAAGCTGGACAAGGCAAAGTTGAATCCGTTTTTCAACTTCCCGCTACCCAACTGGCGGGTAGACTACAATGGCCTGTCGGGTCTGAAATTTATCCGCGACCGGTTCAGCGCGTTTACCGTTACGCACAGCTACAACTCCAACTACAGCGTTGGCAACTTCATCTCAAACCTGGATTATGGGGCGGCTTTCGTGAACCTGACCGTGCAGGGCTATCCCATGGCGTCGGCCATTAATCAGCTGGGGCAGTACGTGCCGGTATTTGCCATGAGCACTATTACCATGTCAGAGCGGTTTGCGCCCATGCTGGGGGTACAGTTTCAGACCAAAAGCCGGGTTAGCGGGCGGCTTGAATATAACCAAAGCCGCGACATTGCGCTGAACCTCTCCAACGTACAGGTGGCCGAGCTAAGCAACAAAGACCTGACGGCATCTATCGGTTTCACGAAGCAGAATCTCCGCGTGCCGTTCCGCATTGGGGGCGCGTACAAAAAGCTGAAGAACGATTTGACGGTCTCAGTGAACCTGACCCTGCGCGATACGCGCACTATTCAGCGCAAACTCGACGCTGAGCAGATTGTTACGGCGGGTAACGTCAACTTCCAGTTCCGCCCGCAGGTGAGTTACATCGTAAACCGGCGGCTGAACCTGAATGTCTATTTCGACCGTACCTTCAATGACCCACTCGTGTCCAACAACTTCCGGCGGGCTACTACATCGGGGGGCGTACAGCTCAAGTTTAACCTGGCCGAGTAGAAAAACACAGCCCATATCACGTAAAAATCCCTGTTTCGTAAGAAGGTGTTTCAGAGCACTCTCTTTACAAAACAGGGATTTTTGTGTGCCAGGCAACTACAGGACTGATTCGCCGTTTCCGATTTGTCCGGCCAGTTCGCGGAGGGCTGAGGCCACGCTTTCGAGCCGGATGGCTACGTCACCGTCGGACCCCATGTTAGCGCTGAATTCGGACGTTTTTTCTGATACCTCGTTCAGTACTCCGCTCAACTCCCCGGCGTTAAACTGGTCGCTCTTCAACTGGGTCTTCAACCGCTCCATGGCATGAACAAGGGTGTCGGCATTGGCGGCTTCGCGGAGCTGATCGAGCCACTGATCCAGAATGCCGGTACCGGTCTGGGGCGTTTCGTTGGTAATATCGGCATGCAGCGTACCCATCGTGGCGTCGAGCAGGGCCGAAACGTCTTCGTGGCTCATAAGTCTGGTGGGTTAAAACTGGTTGCTAAAGTTTCGCAGGGCGTCAGCTAATTGATGAAGCTTGGGTCGCGTAACGTCATCAACCATCGGCTCGCCCGATATGGCTACCGTGTGGCTGGCCATACTCAACAGTGAGTGCCGGATCGCGTTCGTATCGGGCTCACCTGACTTCAGATTGTCGCGCAACGATTCCAGCTCAGCTTTAATGCGGGCCGTTCCTATATCGCCCTGTAAAGCGTTAAGCCAGCCTTCCAGCAAAAGAATACCCCGGTCAGGTATAATGACTGCTGTGCTGCCATCGCCAAACGCGCCGAGGGTATCCGTCAGCATTCGCTGTTCGAGGGTGGGTTGTGTAGCTTCCATTAGGGAATGAGAATAGTTTTTTGTTACAACTTACTGGCGAAGCTGCGGAGTAGCGTCGAGAAATTCTCGAGGCCACCCGTCCAGGTGCCTTCGGAGGTTGGAGCCTCGGCGGTTTGCTGGGCGTGGTTGGCCAATTCGTTCAGCAGGAGCTTGATACGCTGTGAGTTTGGCGTAGATAACAGTAGCTCTGCATGCATCTCGGTCATTTGCTGACGCATCTGGTCCAGATTCGGATCGCCCTGCAAGGCCTGGAGCCAGCCATCAATAAGCATTATGCCCTGGGCAGGCGTTACGGCTTCAACCTCATCATTTCTGAAAACGGCCAGCGAGTCTTCAAGCATTCGCTCCTCCAGTATGTTCGTTCCCATGATCTTACTGTTGCTGTTGGGCGTCGGGCTGCATCTTCATCGCGAAGAGCCGTAAAGAGGTAGCTAAATTCTCGAGTTGACCAGCCAGATCGCCGGGAACATTCCGCCCCTGCGACATTTGCGAGGTGTGATCGGCAATAATCATCAGCAGGTCCTGCACCTGAAATGGGTCGGGATTCGCTAACCGCAGTTGACCACGCAGTTCTTCAAGCCGCCCTTTCACGGTATCCGTACCGGTGTGGCCATCAATGACTTTCAGCCATCCGTCAATAAGTTTCGCCCCATCGAGTGGAGTAGCGGTACCATCGGTACCCATACCGGCTGCGGTATCGGCAAATAAATTCTGCTCTAGTGCGTGTGAAGCCATGTTTCTAAGGTTAGGGAGTTGCAGAGCTGTAGGGTTACAAAGTTGGATTCCGTATTGGAACTTGACTCGGGAAAGAGAGACCATGTCCACGTCGGCAAACCAATTATTACGCTGTAACCGGACAACGTCTCTTACACTGTTGTTGATAATTGTCCGGCAAAATTGCGCAGGGCAGTAGCCATCGTTTCGAGCTGCGACCGCATGCTGCCCTCCGCTTCCGGGGCTTTGCTTTCGGTGATGTCAGCCAGTTGAATGAGCAGTTTGCTTAGCCGTTCGTTGCTAGGTGCACCGGTTTGAAGCTCGTCGTGTAGCTCACGCAGGGGCTCCATCACGTCGCTGGCATTGTGATTAGTTTTTACGGATGAAAACCAGTCGGTAATGAGCGACATGCCTTCCTGGGGCGATGCGGCCTGTCCTTCGTCAAATGCCTCAATAGTGGCCGTAATGAGTGTAGAGGCCGACGATCCTGCCGACTGTGTGTGGTTATTTGCCATGGTTTGTTGAATTATCTTGTACAGGGATAAACCCGTTGCATAGCGGTTTGTTTGCAGTATGATTTGTCACCTGCCTTCTTTCTCTGTAAAGATCTAACCATATGGATGCTTCTCTTACCAGGCGGTCGTTTCTACACCAGGCATCGCTGGCAACGGCGGCCGGCATTGCCATCCCAACCATTCTGTCGGCCAGCCCGTATCGTCGCCAGACCGATGCAGTAACGGTGGGCCACAATGGGTTTCGCTACCGGGTGGTTCCGGGCTGGGGTGTACTTGACGCGGGTAAGAACCCCGTGAATGACTGCCATGAGATGGTGCAGGACAGCAAAGGCCGCCTGATGCTGCTAACCAATGAGACCAAAAATAATGTGTTGATTTACGACAAATCAGGCAAGCTGCTTGACACCTGGGGACACGATTATCCAGGTGCACACGGTTTCACCATTGGGGGCGAAGGCAATGACCAGTATCTGCTTATCAGCGATACGGACCGCCATCAGGTTATCAAAACCGACCTGAAGGGCCGCGAACTAATGAAAATCGATTACCCCCGCGAAACCGGTCTGTACGCTTACCCCACGCAGTTCAAACCCACCGAAACGGCCATCAACCCCGCCAACGGCAATATTTATGTGGTGGATGGCTACGGTCTCAACTACGTAATGCAGTATGACCAGACGGGTAAACTGATCCGGCACTTTGGCGGGCGGGGCGAAGGCAACGCATCGTTCGACTGCTGCCACGGCGTGGTAGTTGATCGTCGAAACCCGGCTCAGCCCACCCTGCTCATCACCGACCGTCGGCGTAACGCTTTGAAACGGTTTTCGCTGGACGGCAACTACCTGTCAACCATTGCGTTGCCGGGGTCATACATCTGCCGCCCGGTTATCCGGGGCGAAAACATCTACGGGGCCGTATTCCGCAGTACCTCAGATAGTTACCCCAACTCGGGTTACGTGCAAATTCTGGACAAGAACGACCGCGTAGTTTCTACGCCCGGCGGCTCAGCACCCATCTATCAAAATAACGTGCTGGCCGCTCAGCAAAAAGATCTTGGCTTCCCGGCGTTCATGCACCCGCACGATGTACTGGTAGACGAAGACGAAAGCTTATACGTGGCACAGTGGGCTTCTCAGAAAACATACCCCATCAAACTGGAGCGGATTTAATTTAGTCATCCGCAATAATCAGGGGTATTCATAGCAGCAACAATCAGGAATGACAGGCAATGACAACCATTGATTGCTAATGATGTTGAGGTGACTTTCATGCACACGCTACTACTACAGGCTGCCCAACCTCCCGACTGGGTGCTATTTTTCGGACGGTTTCACCCGCTTATCGTGCACTTACCGATTGGGTTTCTCATCATTGCCGGTGCCCTGGAAATTGGCCGGCGCACCGGCAGGATCGGGGTGGAGGGATCAACCATAACGGCGATCCTGTTCTGGTCGGCGGTGAGCGCAACGCTGGCCTGTGCGTTTGGCTATATGCTCTCGCTGGGGGGAGGGTATGACGAAGAAATTCTAGACGAACACAAGTGGCAGGGCATTGGCGTAGCTGCGTTTGCGTGGCTGGCCTGGGCGGTACAGTCAGACTGGCTGGGCAACAAAATTCCATTCGGTTCGGCCCTGTATTTGCCCGCGCTAACGGTCTCGCTGGTATTGCTGGCGGTGGCGGGACATCATGGCGGCTCGCTTACCCACGGCTCTGACTATCTCACCCAGTACACCCCCGGCCCCCTGCGTACCCTGGCGGGTATGGCGCCCCGCGCTCAGACAGTGGCCATCAAGCCCATTACTGACATCAATCAGGCCATGGTGTATGAGCAGATCGTAAACCCGATTCTGCAAACGCGTTGCGTACAGTGCCACAATGCCGACAAAGCCAAAGGGGGGTTACGCTACGATACCGCAGAAATGCTGCGTAAAGGCGGAGAAGACGGGCCGGTCTTTGTGGCGGGTAAGGGACTGGAAAGCGAAATGGTAAAACGGTGCCTGCTACCCGAAGATAACGACGACCACATGCCTCCTAACGGAAAGCCCCAGCTTACCGAAAGTCAGATTGCCCTGCTAACCTGGTGGATTGATCAGGGCGCACCTTTTGAGAAGAAAGTAACCGAGTTAAGCGTATCCGATGCGATTCGGCCTGTGCTGGCCGCGTTGGGCAAGGGTGGTCCGGTAAACACTGGTGAGGGCAAGTCGGTTGCTTCAACTGGGCCTGCTCCCGACGCGCGGGTACTGACAATGGATGTTCCAGCCGCTGCCCCCGCCGTCATTGAAGAACTGAAGAAAACGGGCCTGTTAGTGTTACCCATCTCAAAAGAGCAGAATCAGCTGGAAGTCAGCGCGGTAAACAGTCGGCTGTTCAGCGATGCGCAGGCGGCACTGCTCACTAAAATCAGCGCGCAACTCGTCTGGCTCAAGCTGGGAGACACGCAGATTTCGGACGCGACACTCACGCAGGTGGGCAAACTAAAGAACCTGCAAAAGCTGCACCTCGAACGCACCAACATCACTGACGCGGGCCTGAAAAACCTGAGCGGCCTGACCAATCTGGAGTACCTAAACCTGTATGGCACCAACATTACCGACACGGGTCTGACCCAGCTCACCGGTTTGAAAAACCTCAGAACAATCTATCTCTGGCAAACCAAAACGACCGAAGCAGGCATTGCTGCTCTGAAAAAAGCCATGCCAAATCTCGAGGTCATCGGTGGTATGACCGGGCCGGCAGTAGCGCTAAACTAACCGCGTACCTACCGCCGGTTATCCCCGCCCTCTACCATGCTAAGGTAACTCATATAGCGACTCTCGGCGATATTACCCTCAGCTACGGCGTCTTTGATGGCGCAGCCGGGCTCGTTAAGATGCAGACAGTTATTGAACCGGCACTGGTTGAGCCGGTCGCGCATCTCGGGGAAATAATGGCTGATCTCTTCCTTCGACGTATCCATCAGGCCCAGTTCTTTGATACCTGGCGTGTCAATGATGAACGTATTGGGAGCCAGCTCAAACATCTCGGCAAACGTAGTCGTGTGAACACCTTTGTTGGCGAAAGTTGACACCTCGTTGGTGCGCAGGTTCAGATTGGGCGCGATAGCATTGACCAGCGTTGATTTCCCCACACCGGAGTGCCCCGACAGCAACGTCACTTTCTGGTCGAGCAGGCGCCGAAATGCGTCGGTTCCTTCGCCTTCGGTAGCCGACGTAATAAGACAGTTGTAGCCGATCTGACCGTACAGGGCAATGATTTCGTCCTGGTAGGCCAACCCCTCATCGTTCAGAATATCACTCTTGTTAAAGACAATCGTTGTGGAAATACGGAACGATTCGGCAGACACCAGAAACCTATCAATAAAACCAAGCGACGTACGCGGCATGGCCAGAGTGGCCAGCAGAACGGCCTGATCGAGGTTAGCCGCTAAGATGTGGCCGTGCGCTGTTTTATGAACCGATTGCCGGATAATGTAATTTTCGCGTCGGGCAATGTCAGAGATAATGGCCGTGTTTTCGGCTTCGTCTTCCACAGAAAACGTGACCCAGTCGCCCACAGCAATGGGGTTAGTCGTTTTCAGTCCTTTAATCTTGAATTTGCCCTTGAGTCGTCCCTGATAGATATGGCCATCCACATTGCGGATGTCGTACCAGGAACCGGTTGAGCGGATGATTAAGCCTTGTTGCAAAATAGAATCGGTCAGTAAGAAGTATGAGAGACAGGTGTGGAATCGACAGCAAACTACGGCAGTAACAGACGGTCAATTATATGAATGACCCCATTTGAGGCTGGCAAGTCGAACTGCGTTACCTGCGCATTGTCAATATACAGTTTACCCGTATTAGTCTTGTTTAGATAGACATGACGCTGATCGGCCATCTCCACCTCGTTGAGACCAGTTGGAATAGACGCCAATGGCGAGCGGGCGTGCATCAGATGGTGGAAGAGGATGATGCGTAACTGCTCTTTGGATAGTTTTTTAATGGCCGCTTCGGTAGTCACCCCTGTCTTCTGAAAAGCCGCATTGTCAGGAGCAAATAACGTTAAATCGGCCTCCCGTAGCGCGTCGCCGGCGTCAGCCTGCTGCACCATTAACCGCAACAGACTAAACCGTTCACCGGCCAGGATCTGATCCGTAATGGATTGGGGAACGGCATTTTCATCCTTGTGGCAGGCCGACAGCGTTAGCAGGCTTCCGATCAGGAAGAGCAGTGAATAATAGCGGGCACCGACGGAAACACTCATACGTGTAGAACAGCTTCTGAATAGCGACCGGTTCAATTCCCTCATCGCCTGATTTGCCAAATATAGCCTGCCTGACAATGAAATCGTCTTACGGCTGGGCTGAAGAGTGACAGGAATGGGGGCACACGCTAACTTATTGACTCATAAAAATTTCGTATCTTCGCGGCCTTATTAAAAGATGTTAAAACGCCCTATCTGGGATGAAGGAACGCATAGACCCTGACAATCTGCCTCAGCATATAGCCGTTATCATGGACGGAAACGGTCGGTGGGCCAAACGGCAGGGAGCAGCCCGCATTTTTGGACACAAAAACGCCATAAAAGCGGTGCGCGAAGTAACGGAAGGCTGTGCCGAGCTTGGCGTTAAATTTCTGACACTCTACGCCTTCTCGACCGAGAACTGGAATCGCCCCAAATTTGAAGTCGATGCACTTATGACGCTGCTTGTGCATACCATTCGGGGCGAGATCAAGACACTGACGAATAACAACGTGCGGCTGACTACCATTGGCAACACTGAAAGTCTGCCCGCCGACTGCCGAAAGGAACTCAACGAAGCTATGCGTGAAACGGCTGGCAACACCGGTCTGACCCTGATTCTGGCCCTGAGCTACAGTGGTCGCTGGGAAATCATCGAAGCAGTACGGCAACTGGCAACCGACGTTCGTAATGGCCATCTGACACCTGCCGAGATTGACGAAACCGTGTTTGGACAGCACCTGACCACGGGCGGTATTCCCGACCCCGAACTAATGATCCGGACCAGTGGCGAGATGCGTATCAGTAACTTCATGCTCTGGCAACTGGCTTACTCCGAACTCTATATGCCCGACGTACTCTGGCCTGATTTTAGAAAAGAACATTTATACGAAGCTCTTTTGAGTTACCAGCAGCGCGAGCGCCGGTTTGGTAAAACGAGCGAGCAGTTAATAAAGTAGTGTATTCCAACGGTTTCTCTCCTTCAGGGGTCTCTGTTGACGGCCAGCGCCTGCGGCCTTATCTAATGAACCGATATAAAAACAACACGACGTTGAAGCACTGTATAAAAGCCCTTCTCGGAGCCATCTTGCTGACCGGCAGTACGCTGAATTTTTCGGCGCAGGCTCAGGTCCGCGTTGGGGTGGGCGCCGGATTTGGCACGCCATCAGCAACCACGACCACGGCCAACCCGCTCACTGACTACGCTAACCCCAAGGAATACGAAATCACAGCTCTGCGTCTGACCGGTACCCGCTACCTCGACCCTAACTCACTGGTATCGCTGGCGGGTTTGAAAGTGGGCGATAAGATTCGTATTCCGGGTGAGGCTATTGGCTCGGCGGTGCGAAAACTGATGGACTCCGGCTTGCTGGATGACGTCGAATTGCTGGCCGAACCAGCAGGTGAAGGCAAAGTTGCCCTGCTGTTTAAAGCTAAAGAGCGGCCCCGTCTGTACCGGGTATCGTTTATGGGTGTGAAGAAAGGAGAGCAGGATCAGTTGAAAGACAAAATCAAGCTGAACCTTGGTAAAATCGTCAGCAACACGATTACCAAAAATACACAGATGGCCGTCCGTAAATTCTTCGTGGACAAAGGATTCCTGAACACGAAAGTGAAAATCACGACCATTCCTGACAGCACTCGCAACAACGCCACTATGCGCGTGCTGGTGAATAAGGGGCAAAAGGTAAAAATCGCCAAGATCAACTTCGAGGGGCTCAACGAGGTAGATGAGTCTGCCGTACGGATGAAGCTAAAAAGCACGAAAGAGCAACGATTTGGCCGGTTATTCAGCCCCTCGAAGTTTATTCCGAAGAAGTACGAGGAAGACAAACAAAAGCTGATTGAATACCTGAACAAGCTGGGCTATCGCGATGCGGTTGTGGAGGAAGACACGGTTATTAACAACGGCAAGGACGCCATTACGCTGAATATTAAACTGAACGAAGGCAAGAAATACTACTACCGCAACGTCGACTTTGCGGGCAACTACCTCTACAAAGCTGATCGGCTGCGCGAGGTGCTTGGCGTGCAGAAAGGCGACGTGTACAACCCCGAAGACCTGGATAAAAAACTGAACGGTAACCCCGGCCAGGATTTGAGTTCGCTGTATATGGACGACGGTTACCTCTACTACAACGCGCAGCCCATTGAACGCTCGGTAGAAGGTGACTCGATTGACCTCGAAATTCGTGTTTTCGAGGGGAAGCAGGCCACCATCAACAAGATTATCCTGAACGGTAATACCAAAACCAGCGATCACGTAGTGATGCGTTCGCTGCGGACGTTACCCGGTCAAAAATTCTCAAAAACGAACCTGATCCGTACCCAGCGCGAACTGGCTACGCTGGGTTATTTCGACCCCGAAAAAATCGGCATCAACCCCATCCCTCAAAATGACGGTACAGTTGATATTGAGTACACGGTTGAAGAGAAACCGTCGGACCAGATTGAACTATCGGGTGGCTGGGGTGGCTACGTGGGCTTTGTGGGAACACTTGGTCTGACATTCAACAACTTCTCGGCCCGCAACATCACGAATCCCAGCGCGTGGCGGCCCCTGCCCGCCGGCGATGGGCAACGCATTCAACTGCGTTTTCAGGCCAACGGCAAACAGTATCAGGTGTACTCGGCCTCGTTTACGGAACCCTGGCTGGGTGGCCGCAAGCCGCAGGCCCTCTCGTTCAGCGCCAGCCATACGGTATACCGGCAGTATGATCCGCGCAGCTTCTATTCCGGTGCCGGTCGCGATCTGCCACCAATCGGTTCGTACGAGAATACGGCTCTGACGGTTGGATTAGGCCGACAGCTAAAAGTCCCCGATGACTTTTTCTCGCTGACCAACTCGCTAACGTATCAGCGGTACGTGTTGAACAACATCAACATTTTCTCGAACGGCTACAACAACGGAACCTCAAACAACATCGCGTTCAACACCACGCTGGCCCGCAACAGCATAGACAATCCGCAATTTCCGCGTGCGGGATCGTCGTTTTCGTTGAGTGGTACGTTTACCCCCCCGTGGTCGGTGTTCCGCACGGTAGCGGCCAATGCATCGGCGGAGGACAAATTCAAGCTGGTTGAGTATCAGAAATATATGTTTGATGCCAGCTGGTTTCAGACCGTGTTTGGTAAGCTGGTGCTGAATGCACGGGCGCACATGGGTTTCTTGGGCAGCTACAACCGGCGTACGGAGATTGGTCCGTTTGAGCGATTCATTCTGGGTGGTTCAGGTCTGGCCGGTCAGGGTCAGTTTGCGTTGGCTCAGGACATTATTGGTCTGCGTGGTTATGACGACCGTACTGTTTACACCGCCGACTATGATCGGCAGGCAAGTTCGCAGGAACGTAGCCAGGGTGGGGTGGCCTATAACAAGTTTGTAGCGGAACTGCGCTATCCGGTATCGCTCAACCCATCGGCCACAATTTTCGTACTGGCCTTTGCCGAAGCGGGTAATAACTGGGGCAGCTACAAGCAATATAACCCGTTTGATCTGAAGCGGTCACTTGGCTTCGGCGCCCGTATTTTCATGCCTGCTTTTGGTCTGATCGGTATCGACTACGGGTATGGATTTGATAAGATTCCGGGCGTGAAAGAAAAAGCGTCGGGTCAGTTTCACTTCACTATAGGTCAGCAAATCCGTTAAACCTTTCGGTCACTGCTCACTCAAACAGGCCATAGAATACGGATATCATTGATTAGTCGTTGATAAGGAGATCAGTATTATCCGCATTCTATCAGTTAGGCGATGAGAAAAACGCTTTTTTTCGTACTTTTGCCGTTCGTTTTGCTGGCCCTTCCGGCTCAGGCACAGAAGTTTGGCTACGTCGATACGGAGTTCATCTTCGGTAAGATGCCCGAATATCAGAAAGCCCTGGGCGAGATAGACAAGTTCACGGATAAATGGTCGAAAGACATTCAGGATAAGTACGTTGACATTGAGAAGATGCAACGAACCTACCAGGCCGAGGAAATTCTGCTGACCGACGATATGAAACGCGACCGGCAGCGGGCCATGAGTGATAAAGAGCGGGAAGCGCGCGAGTACAATAACAAAGTGTTTGGCTATGAGGGCCTGCTTTTCCAAAAGAAAAAGGAACTTATGAAAAGCCCGATGGAGTTGGTAAACCGGGCCATTGAAAAGGTATCCCTGCAGAAGAAGTTAGATTTTATGTTCGATAAAGCATCTGACTTTGTTATGCTCTACACCAATCCCCGCCATGACTATACCGACTATGTCATGGAGGAACTGGGGCTTGACGCTAAAGCAACGGCAGCCAGGACCCCGGCAGTAAAAGCAAGTACAAATCCAAAGTAAAGACAAACCAAAAAACGAAATGAAAAAGAACCTCGTCATGGCATTTGCCGCAGCAACCCTTCTGGTAGGCGGTTTAAATGCACAGGCACAGGGCCAAAGCGCAACCACAACGCCCGCAACTACCGCTCCGTCGGCCGGTCCGTTGAAGTTAGGCTATACTAATATCGATTATGTATTGGCCCAAACGTCCGAAGCCAAGGATATTCAGAACCAGCTCACCATTCAGCGCACTCAGTCAGAAAATGAACTGAAGCGGATGCAGAAGGAACTGGAAGAAAAGTACGGAGCCTATGAAAAAGGCGCTGCCCAGATGTCGGACGTGATTCGAAAGGATCGCGAAACCGAATTGCAGGGTCTGCAAACCCGAATTCAGGAGTTTGGCCGTACGGCCGAGCAGTCGCTCCAGACCAAGTACCAGCAGTTGGTAAACCCAGTGGTGCAGAAAATACAGAAAGCCATTGATGAGGTAGCCAAAGCAGAAGGATACACGTATGTATTTAACCTGGACGCCGGGGCCAACACCATACCCATTTTGCTGGTTGCTCCCGAGGAGAACAACATCACGGAATCGGTACTGCGTAAGATGGGTATAGACCCTGCCAAAGCCGCAGCCGCCAATCAGCCAGCGGCCACAGGTAGCAGCGCTACAAAGCCTGCTACACCAGCTACTGCGCCGAAGAAAAAGTAACTTCACGCACAAAAGAGGGAAAGGCCCGTTCAGATACTGAACGGGCCTTTCCCTCTTTTGTCCAGACCGGCAGGTCTTGGCAATAGCCTTAAACGGTCGCGGTGTTCATTACTTCGGTCTGTTTCCGGATCGATTCCATATGCACAATCTTATAGATCTCCTCGACTAATTCGGGGTACAGGCCCAGCTTTTGGCCGAGGTCCGCACGGGTCTTCAGAATTTCGTTCCAGCGGTCGGGCTGGAAGAGCGTAACGTTGTTGTCACGCTTGTATTCAGCCAGACGTTCTACCAGACCCATACGTGCGGCCAGCATCTCTACGATCTGCCGGTCCACATTATCAATATTGCGCCGGGTTTTGTCCATGGCATTCTGGAACTCCAGGCTTGGCGACTCAACCTGCCGAATCTGTAGGTGATCGAGCATCTCGCCGAATGCCGTGGGCGTCAGTTGCTGAGCCGCATCGCTCCAGGCGTTATCCGGATCAATGTGCGATTCAACGATCAGACCGTTGTAGTTAAGGTCCATCGCCATCTGCGCCAACTCATTGAGGTAAGCGCGTTTGCCCGCCATGTGACTCGGGTCGCCGATAATGGGCAGGTGCGGAAAAATCGACTTCAGTTCGATAGCCAGCTGCCACATCGGTACATTGCGATACTTGGTATCTTCGCCGGTAGCAAACCCCCGGTGAATAGCTCCGAGTTTGTTGATACCTGCGCCCGCAATCCGCTCAAACGCACCAACCCACAGGGCGAGGTCAGGATTAACCGGATTTTTGATTAATACTGGTACGTCGACACCGCGCAGGGCATCGGCAATTTCCTGCACATTGAACGGATTCACAGTGGTACGCGCACCAATCCAGAGAATATCGACGCCGTATTTCAGGGCCAGTTCAATGTGTTCGGGCGTGGCCACTTCAACAGCAAAGGGCAGGCCGGTTTCGGCTTTGGCGCGCTGAATCCAGGGCAGGGCGGCTTCGCCCATACCTTCAAAACTGCCGGGGCGGGTACGGGGCTTCCATACCCCGGCCCGGATAACGTGAACCCCGCCCAAACTGGCAAGTTGTCGGGCGGTTTCAACAAGTTGCTCTTCGGTCTCGGCACTGCACGGACCGGCAATAATCAGGGGTTTGCCGTTGGTATCAATCCACGAATCAAGCGGCTCTACAGCTAAATCAACTTTCATAAATTTGTGCGTATTCTGGTCTTAACTACACTCACTCAACAGGGAACTTTTCAGCCCCAAATTTCGGTATATAATTTGAGAGAACAGACTGTTTATCAGGCTAGTTTTCCTCATTTTAGCGCACTCAGATTAGTTTATTGACCAACTCGCGTGGGCAGGATTAACTGTTAGACCGAAATTTCGTTTTATCTTTCGGTCGTGTTAACCGACACGCATCTAACGCTATGGATGTAGCACCGCCCAAACGGAGCACTGATATGTCGAATCCAAGTAACTCAATGCCGGAGATCGCCATGCGGCCTGCGGATCTGAAACAGAGTACTACTGGGGGAGTAAACCCAAAGCCTGTTTCATTTGATGATACCTCGATTGCCTTTTCGTGTCAGTCAAACTTCAAGTTGAAGAAGACGTACTGGCTTTTTGCGTTGATGAATAAGGGATGGTTGGTAAATGTAGGGACTTTTCTTATAAAGATTGCCCTACGACTGCACCTGCCCATCAATTTCCTCATCAAAAACACCATTTTTGACCAGTTCTGCGGAGGGGAAAGCATCCAGGACTCCGAAGGTACAATTCGCCACCTCCAGAAGTATCACGTTGGTACTATTCTCGATTACTCGGTAGAGGGTGAAGAAACCGAACGAAGTTTTGACGAGACTACGCTTGAAATCCTGCGTACCATTGAACGCGCCAGCGAGTCGGCCGATATTCCGTTTTCTGTCTTCAAAGTGACGGGTATTGCCTCTACCGATTTGCTGGAAGCCATACAGGTTGGCAACTCGCTCAATGCCGAACAGAAAGCTGAATTTGACCGGGTACTGAAACGGGTCGATACGCTTTGCCGTCGGGCCTTTGAACGCAACGTGCGCATCTTTATTGACGCTGAGGAAAGCTGGATTCAGGACACCATCGATACGCTGGCCTATGAAATGATGGATCGCTACAATCACGAGCGGCCTGTTGTTTATAACACCTACCAGTTTTACCGCTGGGAAAGCTTACCCCACATCAAACGTGACGCCGAAGAAGCCCGTGCCAAAGGTTATTTCCTGGGGGCCAAATTAGTACGGGGTGCCTATCTTGAAAAGGAGCGGCTCCGGGCTCACGAAGAAGAATATCAGGATCCCATTCAGGCTACGAAGGAGGATACGGACCGCGATTTCAACGAAGCAATCGACTATTGTCTGGACAACCGCGACGTAGTCTCGATTTGTTTGGGTACACATAACGAGTACAGTTGCCAGTACTGCGTGCAGCACATGGACGAGCGGGGCATTGCCCACGATGATTCGCATATCTATTTTGCGCAACTGCTGGGCATGAGCGATAATATCTCGTACAACCTGGCCGACGCCGGATACAACGTGGCCAAATATGTGCCGTATGGTCCGGTTGAAGCTGTGATGCCGTATCTGTTCCGCCGGGCCGACGAGAACAAATCCATTGCAGGGCAAAGTAGCCGTGAGTTTAATCTGGTGAGCGACGAGTTGAAACGCCGGAAGCGACAGAGGTAATTTTTTTGATCAGACAGGTATGACCGTCAGGCCATACCTTTGTTGCTTATATAGGGGCCAGCCCAGCGGCTGGCCCGCTTTTTTTATGATTCGTAAAAATCCCTTTCGCTTTTTTCTGCTCGCTCTCATCCTTATAGCAATTGATCAGGGCGTAAAGCTGGCCGTTCATCAGTACATGGCTCCCGGTTTTGCCGGGCAAATAAAAGTGTCGGGCGACTGGTTGAAGCTGCATTACGTATTAAACCCCGGAATGGCATTTGGGATGCAGCTGGGTTACGAGTACGGCAAGTTGCTGTTGAGTGTGTTCCGGCTGTTTGCGATGTTTGGCATTGGCTATTACCTCGCTTATCTAGCCTATCGCGGTGCGCCCAATGGACTGTTATGGGCAATGGCCTTGATTTTGGCGGGTGCCGTTGGTAACGTCATCGACAGCACGTTTTACGGCGTTTTGCTGGATAATGCTCCCTATGGATCACCAACGCCCTGGTTTCACGGGCAGGTAATTGATATGATTTTTGTAGATGTCTGGGAAGGATTTATTCCCGACTGGGTACCTGTATGGGGCGGGCAGTACTACTCAACACCGATCTTCAACATTGCCGACTCCTGCATATTCGTCGGCGTCTGCCTGATCCTGTTTTTCCAGCGACGTTTCTTCGGCGAGCAGTCTGCTGAGGGTGGCATGTTGCCCATTTCCGGCCCCGACGCTACCGAGGCCTCCGTTGTTCCCGCCAGCCAACTGGCTGATTATGCCATAGAAAACCCCAACACGGATGCCGGGGTTGTTGAGGATCCCGAACCGCATTCAGCCGCTGAATCTACACCGCGAGACGAGAGAAAGACGAACGAGTAGAGTCTCACTCACTGCACCTCGTCGAGCGGTTGATAATCCTTGAAGGTACGCTTGATGGCTTTATCAGTTGCTTCTTTTTTACTCTGCCAGTTAGCATCGAGTTCGAGGGCAACCAGACCGCTCAGGCTCATGGTATTCCGAAACTCATCCATTTTCTTAACGAAATCGCTATTGCGCCGGGCTGATTTCAGACCGTACTCGCGGGCAAAAATGTCGCCCTTATTCTGAAGTTCGGCCCGTTTACCCAAGACGTAGTTATAGCGGTCGAGCAGATCTTTCATAGACTTACCAATCACCTCAGTAGCTTCGAGTGTACCCATTGTCAGAACGGCGGTCCCACCCACTGCTGATACAATGCGGCCCGTTTTCTGGGTATCTGGGCTGCTGCTTGCGCCTGATACAGCGGGTGTCACGCCGGTTACGGCGCCCAGCGAGGCATTGACCATCGAGCGATTCCGCTTGCCGCCTTTTGCTTTTTTATAGTCTTTCTTTAACTGCTCTTCTTTCTCTCCCAGCTGCTCTACCAGGCCCCAGGCCTGTACCAGCAACTGCCGGTATTGATTGTAATAGTACCGGTCCTTTTCTGCTTCGTTTACCGTGTTGAATACTGTAAACGTAATCCGGCGTTCGTCGCGGTTCTGTGCTTTGTCCAGGACGTAGAACGTAATCTGTATATTAAGTGAATCCAGGGGGTCCTTTACGAAGTCGTAGTCGGGCTTCCAGATAAACTCGTACTGATTATCGGTGTTCCTGACCAGGGCTTTTTTCGGGATATTCTGATTATCAGACAAAAAACCGAATGTAGCTACGTCGTCTTCCCCATTAGGGTCAAGCAAAGAAAACTTGAGGTTCACGGTTGCATCTTCCCGCAGTTTGTAATGCGTCTGCTTGGGAATCACAGTAATTTCGGGTGGTAAATCCAGCGTAGTTACCTCGATTTTCAGACGACCTTTGGTACGGGTCTTGGTGGGCTGATCTTCTACCCAAAACTCCATATACTGCGGTTTATCGCGCAGCCGGTTAAACTGACTGAGCGATGGTATCCAGGTTAATTCGCCCTGGGAAGTAAGTTTACTGCCTTCCGGCATCTGGTCTAGAATAGGAATAAACGTGATGGGATCGCCGTCGTCGTCACGGACAAAATCGGAGTTAAGGCTATAGGTATTCTGGGTGCGGTAGCTGACGTAGAACGGACGCATATCGGTCACCACCGGCGGACGGTTTACGTGCATGACCTTGAACTCGACCTGCTCGCTGGCCGTTTGCCCCTGCTGATTGCGCACCTCAAAACTTACCGGAATCAGTTTAGCGCCCTGTACACGGTCAACAAGGTCGTAGCTGGGTGTCCAGCTAAAATTCCCCAGTGAGTCAAGCTGCATACCCTCCAGATGATCGGGGCCAAAGCTGTATCGAAGTAGGTCGTTAGAGCTGGTTAAAGCCTTTAACATGAAGCGAACAGGCGTTCCTTCAGGGACTACGTTCCAGTTAATCTGGGTAGGAAGGCTAATCTGAAACGATTTTGTATCCTGGGCATGGCCGTTAGATGTCCCGAGCAGAGACAAACACAGACCTATACCAATACCGGCAATGCGGTTCATAGGCAACAATAATGGGATGGTCCAATGAGGAGAACGCAAAAGTAAGACCCCAGATTTTGTGAACGCCCCAGAATACTCTTTTTCTTGGCCAGAAATCTACCTTGTAACAAGGGAATTGTACTTTTCTCCCAACAAAGGAGACGCATGTAATAAACTTCATTGTTAGCACACGCTGATCATCAAACCCGTTCTGTTCGCTCTGCCAGGCCTGTTAGCAGGCCCGGTGGCCTTACTTCAGTTGCGTTGTTAGGGTCGATTTGTTGTAGGCGCCGAAGCAGCCCAACCCATCCCGGATATTAGTTTGTATCAGGACCGGTTCGGCAAAGGGGTTATTTCTGACCTTGCTCTGTCTCGCCACCTCGTCGTGGTAACGATAGTAGTTTTCATCAACGTTGAGCAGATAGACAGTTACCTTACCCCTTGGTGCCGAAAATTGAGATTGGCCGTTTACAAACGAGACGGGTGTACCCATAATCCCCCGTGGCGAAATCAGCTCCTGACCGTCGCGCCCCAGGTCAAGCAACGTCGATCCGTTCTCATAATACCAGGTGCTGATTGACGTGAACGTAGTATCTCGTACAGGCGTATTCGGACCGTTCTGTATGCGGCCTGCCGACGTGACTTCGTTATTACCCGCCACCCGGTAATAGTTGACCTGCCCGGCAGGGTCTGTCCAGCGCAGCCGGGCGTAGTACCGTTTGCGAACCCGTCCAAACTCATTGGTGATGGCTGAGTCAATTACTACACCGCCAATAGCCACCGGTTCTGGAACGGTACAGCTGGCGCTAACAGGTTGCCCATTGGGTACGCTGACGGTGAGCGTGTATGTCTTGCCAACAACAACGGGTATCTGTTCTGGCCTGGCCCGGTAGTAGGTATATCCCAGCAGATTGTTGACGGTCTTTTTGAGAACTACCGACCGCGTTCCATCCGACAGCGTCACAACCGCATTACTAACGTCCGGTATGACCTGGTTGTCAGGACCCAGTATAGTTGACGAACGACCAATACGGGCAGCCAGCACGGTATCCTGGGGGGAAATGAAACAGGCTACCACTATCTTCTCCGGCTCGCTGCTCAGCCCGCGCGGGTCTACTTCCTGTTTCAGACTATCACAGCCAAACAGGAACAGACAAGCCCATATAAATGATGAATTTTTCATTTGTAGAGACAGGTCAGAATTTGAAATTGTAGCTGAACGAAGGCACCACTGGAAACACCGAGTACCGAAACAAACCCGTTCGACTCGGCTGACCCGTTACACTGATCGTTTCGAGCCGATAAAAGAACGGATTACGTCGATTGTAGGTGTTGTACAGGCTGAACTCCCAGGTACGCTCGTGGTACTTTTTCTGCTTATGAAACTGAATTGACACGTCGAACCGATGATAGGCCTCGGCCCGGAAACTGTTTTTCTCCTGACCATAGTCGTTAACTCTTGTTCCCGTATCGAAGAGTGACGCAATGATTGACGGAACGGCGGCTGGCTCTGCCTTCAACTGCGTACCAGGGTCATGTTGGTAGGCGCGGTAGCTGGCAATGGGTACGGTGAGCGCGTTGCCCGTGCCATACACCCACGTACCGGATAGCGTGATGCGTTTACTCAACTCATAAATACCTACCACCGATACATCGTGCCGCCGGTCGTAGCGCGGATAAAACGGGCGGCCGCCGTTGAGTTCGGCAAACTGCCACTGGGTCCAGGAGAGGGTATAACCCAGCCAGCCCGACAGCCGCCCGGTTTTGCGCTGCAACAGAACTTCGGCCCCGTAACTCCAGCCCCGGCCCGCCGTTACATTGTCTTCCCACCGAACCCGCTCGGCCGAGGTCGGGTCATCGACGAGCAGAAAACTAGCCCCCTCTTTGTAATTAATGATGTTCTGCATCGTCTTGTAGTATCCCTCCACCGTAAACGCAAAGCCGCTGCCGAGCGGAAAATTGTCTGAAAAATCCTTTGCCAACCCTACCGCCATCTGCCGTGACTGCTGGGGCTTAACGCGGTCAGTGGTAGGTACCCACAAATCAGTGGGCAGGCCAATACCGGTGTTGCTTAGCAGGTGCACATACTGGTTCATGGTGGCGTAGGACGCCTTGGCAGAGAGCCCGGGCTGCAACTGATAAGACATGGACAGCCGGGGTTCGGGCCGGAGGTAGCTGACGTCTTTCTGAGAAAATAAACTCAGCCGCAACCCGCCGTTCACGCGCCACCTATCGGTGGGTCGCCAGGTATCCTCAACATAGACGCCCGACTCGAGAGCATGGATTGCTTCCACATCCCGGGTGTAGCGGTCAATCAGTGTGTTCTGCACCACCAGTGCGCTGGGTGTGAAGCGATGCGCAATGGCCTGTGCCCCAAACCGAACCGAATGCCGGGGCGACGGGTAATAATCAAAATCAATTTTGGCCGACACATCACGAATGCCCGATGAGTATCGCAGGGAGGTACTGAGCGCGTCGGTACCCCCAACGCCCGGATTCGTTTCGTCCGATGAAATGTTAAACTTGTAATCAGAATAAATCAGCGACAGGTTCGCGAACAGTTTCTGGCTAAGGAGGTGGTTCCAGCGGAGCGTACCGGTGGCGTTTCCCCAGCCGATGCCCACATCGGAGCCTTCACTTTTGTCGCGGGCGTAGAACCGATCCCGCCCGAAGTAACCACTGAGATAGATCCTGTTTTTCGGTCCGAAATCGTAGTTGGCTTTGGCGTTGAAATCGTAAAAATAATACCCTGCATTCGTTTGTCCGTCGCTCTGCGCGGTGATGAGCGGGGCCGCCACTACGTCGAGATACGTCCGGCGACCCGATAGCAGAAAACTACCTTTCTTATTCTTGGTGAACGGCCCTTCGAGCGTTAGTCGGCTGGCAATGAGGCCAATGCCCCCTTCACCGTGCAATTTCTCTTTGTTGCCATCTTTCATATTCAGCTCAATGACCGACGATAGCCGCCCGCCGTACCGCGCCGGAAAGCCGCCTTTGGTCAGCTCCACACTTTTAAGGGCATCGCCATTGAAGACCGAGAAAAAGCCGAACAAATGGCTGGCGTTATAGACCGTTGCTTCGTCCAGAATAATCAGGTTTTGGTCTGGACCACCCCCGCGCACGTAGATGCCGGTTTGACCTTCGGAGCCTTTTTGCACACCGGGCATAAGCTGCAACACGCGCAACACGTCTTTTTCGCCCAGAAACGCCGGTATCTTTTTGATCTGAGAAATAGGCACGTCGATGCGGCTCATCTGAGCAGTTTCGCTAACGCGTTCTGTGGTACGACTCGCTTTTACATCTACTTCCGACAGAATGCGCCCGGGGGTGAGCAGCACATCCAGACTGGTGTTTTTGCGCAGGTCAATCAGGCGAAAAACGGGTTCGTAGCCTACCAGGGAAAAGGCAATGCGAACGGAATCCTGAGCGGGCAGGGTAAACGAAAAAAAACCGTACGTATTGGTGGCCGTACCAATGGTAGTACCGGGCCGATAGACATTAACGCCGATGAGGGCTTCCTGACTTCCGGCTTCGCGTACGTAGCCACTGACGGTAGCAGTTCCGGGCTGCGACCAGCCCGGAATACAGTAAGCCAGCAGCGCGAACAGGTAAATAAGTGAACGCATATGGAGGGGCTTGAGCGAACGATGGGCAAACGAAACCGGACGGCTGAAAACAGACCGGCAACACAGTTCCTTGTTAACATGGATTACCAATCATTTCGTATGCATGCGGTAAAGCGGTTATGCCTTTCTTTCCGAACAAAAAGGCTGATGGTGAGGTACTATAAGCAAAATACTACGCTAAAAAAACGGCTTCCTTACCTATGCTTAATTTCGATAAACTCTCGCTCAACGTACCTGACACCCTCAAACCCCGCGTCGTTATCATCGGGGGCGGTTTCGGCGGGATGAATTTAGCCAAAAGCCTGCGCCACAGCGAGGTGCAGGTGGTGCTGTTCGACAAGCAAAATTACAATGGCTTCTGGCCATTGCTGTATCAGGTAGCTACCGCCGGCCTGGAGCCCGATGCCATTGCCGAACCGTTTCGGAAGATGTTTGACGGGCAGAAAGATTTCCACTACCGTATGGTACGGGTCGATAAAGTTGACCCGGCGACAAAGACCGTACATACGCTCATTGGCGCGTTGACGTACGATTATCTGGTCGTTGCTACTGGTTCCAAGTCAAACTTCTTTGGCAACGATAACATCGAAAAATTCTCGTTACCGCTCAAGACCATTCCAGAAGCCCTGGATATTCGCAGTCAGCTGCTACAGTGCTTCGAGCAGGCCAGCATCACCACCGACGCTGACATGCGGCAAAGTCTGCTGAACTTCGTAATTGCCGGAGCCGGGCCAACCGGCGTCGAGATGGCGGGATCACTGGCCGAAATGCGTGAACACGTGCTCCCCAACGACTACCCGGGGCTGGATTTCAGTCAGATGAATATCTATCTGGTCGAAGGCACGGGTAAGGTATTACCACCGTTCTCGGATAAGGGCGGCAAAATTGCCCGGCGCGATCTTGAGAATAAAGGAGTCATCATCAAGCTGAACACGCTGGTTGAGGACTACGACGGCGAGATTGTGACGTTTAAAGGGGGCGAACAGATCAGGAGCCAGACGCTTATCTGGGGAGCGGGCGTCACGGGAGCCATCCCGGAAGGGATCCCGAACGAGATGACCGAACGGGGCCGGATTCTGGTCGATTCTGTCAATCAGGTGAGTGGCCTGCCCGGCGTGTACGCCATCGGCGATATTGCCTTTATGAAGACCGATAAATACCCGAAAGGACATCCCGGCGTGGCGCAGCCAGCCATTCAGCAGGGTGACCACCTGGCCAAAAATATCCATCGGATGCTCAGGAACGAGCCAACAAAACCATTTAAGTACTTTGATAAAGGCTCACTGGCCATCATTGGCCGCGGGCAGGCCGTCGCCGATTTGCCAGGTAATATCAACATCGGTGGTTTCTTTGCCTGGATGGCCTGGATCTTTGTTCACATTGCGTACCTGGTCGGTTTCCGTAGCAAACTGGTGGTGTTCAGCAACTGGATTTACCGGCTGTTCACCTACCAGCGGGGCACCCGCATTATTATCCGCCCCTTCATCCGCAAAGGCGATGAGGTAGCGAACGAGGCCTGGTCAAAAAATAACGCAGCGTAATGAGCTTTTCGGATACGGATAAGTGGAGGGGTCCGTCGGCGGGTTTTACAGGAACGTCATAGAGATTTGCTTTTCTTTGTGTTCTTTGCGAAAACCCTGCCGACGGATCCCTTATTAGGTCCGTGCCGAAACAGCTATGACCCGAACCGATATTTCCCCAATGCCCGACTTTTTTGACCGGTACATCAAGCTGGTTGATACAGATGCTGATTTACTGGTGGCCTTGGCTCAAACGGCTGACTTTGAGCGGCTGGTTCCGCTTCAAACGGCTGAATCACTCGGCGACCGCGTCTACGCCCCCGGTAAATGGACCCTTCGGGACACCCTCCAGCATCTCATTGATACCGAGCGCATCATGGCCTACCGCGCCCTGCGCTTCGCCCGTACTGACGGGACGACCCTACCCGGCTTTAACGAAGAGCTTTTCGGCCAAATGGCCGGGGCTAATCGGCGTCATTTGGCCGATTTGTATGACGAATACACGTTGCTTCGCCAGGCGAACATTGCCTTGTTTCAAAGCTTTACCGATGAGATGCTACAGCGCCGGGGCGTGGGCAACTACCAAACGCTGTCGGTACTAGCCATTGGATTTATGCTGGTTGGCCACGCTCTGCACCACGTCACGATCATCAACGAACGCTATTTACCCCTTGTAAACCAATAAGTTATGCTCACACGTATCCTTTTTGCTCTTGCACTGACTGCGCAATGCGCACTCGCGCAGACCAAATCAAAAATCAGCGTTACCGACCTTACCCGTATCAATCAGGTAGGCGGTGTCGAACTCTCGCCCAACGGCTCCCAGGCGTTGTACACGCTTACCACCACCGAGCCTACCCCTGACCAACCCGGCGAATACGAGTACCGAACGCATATTTACCTGAATGACCTTAAAGCGGGCAACAGCCGGGCCTTGACGCACGGGAGCGAATCGGCAAAGCAGGCGACCTGGTCGCCGGATGGGAGGCAAATTGCCTTTGTACGCACGGTGAAGGGCAAAGGACAGGTATTTGTATTGCCCCTGAGCGGAGGGTGAAGCCTTTCAGCTTACCAGCCTGAGCTACGGCGCATCAGACCCAAAATGGTCGCCGGATGGAAAGCGGATTGCGTTTTCGGTTACAGTGCCAATGGCCGACATGCTGACCGACTCGTTGCTGAATCCTGGCAAACGCCTGCCCCCCTGGTCGCTGGAGAAGCCGGGATTCACGTCCAACAATTTTATGAAGCCCGATGCTAAAACAAAACCCAATCCTGACGGGTCATTGGCCGAAATACGGGCCTACTTAGCCAAAGACGTGCTTGATAAGAAGGCCAAAGTCATTAACCGACTCAACTTCCAGGGTGAAGCCACCACCGAACCCGACCCATCGTTTACACAACTGTACGTCATCGACGTTCGCGATGGGGCGGTCGCCAGGCCGTTAACGCGCGGCTTTACCTCTACCCAGGGGGGCGAATGGCTGCCCGGCAGTCAGGGCCTGCTGGCTGTAACAGACCGCGACTCAACCCAGCACCCCGACCGCGAACTTGATAACGCCATTGTGTTTATACCTGTCGATGGCTCCGGCCTGCGCATACCGGTGCTGGCTGAAGCCGGGAAAACATTCATCGCCCCCCACGTCTCGCCCGACGGACGGATGCTGGCGTTTCTGACCAGCCCATCGGCGGGTGTAAACTTTCCACAGTTGGGTTTGGTCACGCTCAGTAATACAAAAGCATCGGATATTCGGCTCATTGACTTCGACCGCTCGGCGGGTGGGTTATGCTGGGTAACAGAACCGATTGGGTCGGGGAAAGGCCGAAAAACAGGGTCGGCAATGATGCTTTACTTTACAGCCTCTACCAACGGGGGCGTTCCCCTGTACCGACTCGACCCGACTACCCGGCAGGTAGCGCAGCTAACGGGTATTGAGCAGGGCGTTACAAGTTTCGACGTAGTGGGTAACCGCGTTGTGTTTGCCAAAACTGAAGTAGCTAACCCATCGGAACTATACACGTCTATGGTTTCGGACATCAAAAATGCTTCTAAAATCACGGAACACAACAACTGGGTGGCGCAGCGGCAGTTGAGTTATCCCGAGAAGCGCAACTTCACCAACTCGCTTGGTCAGACGATTGATTACTGGATTATGAAACCGACCGGGCTGAAAACCGGCGACAAACATCCGCTGCTGCTGAATATGCACGGCGGCCCAACGGCCATGTGGGGGCCGGGCGAAGCCAGCATGTGGCACGAGTTCCAGTACATGACTGCGCAGGGCTACGGCATTGTTTATGCCAATCCACGCGGGTCGGGTGGCTACGGGCTAGCCTTTCAGCGGGCCAACATAAACGACTGGGGTACCGGCCCTACCGAAGACGTTCTGACGGCGGCTACCAGCGCGGCCAAAGAACCGTGGGCCGACACCAGCCGGCAGGTCATTACGGGGGGGTCTTATGCCGGTTACCTGACCGCCTGGATTGTGGGCCACGATAACCGGTTCAAGGCCGCCTTTGCGCAGCGGGGTGTCTATGACCTCGCCACGTTCATGGGCGAAGCTAATGCCTGGCGGCTCGTTCCCAATTATTTCGCTTACCCGTGGGATGCCAACGCAAAAGTGCTGGCCGCCAACTCGCCTTATGCCTTTGTGCAGAATATCAAAACACCGTTACTCATCAAACACGGCGAAAACGATTTACGTACGGGTGTGTCTCAAAGCGAAATGCTCTACAAGAGCCTCAAGATTCTGGGTCGGCCCGTTGAGTACGTCCGCATGCCGGGTGCCACGCATGAGCTGAGCCGGAGTGGTAACGTTCGGCAGCGCATTGACCGTTTACTACGCATCTACGAGTTTTTTGAGCGATACGTTGGTGACGATGCACCGGTATCGACCGGCAAATAGACAAGAGCAACCGGAGGCTCAAAACTAGGGAAGGGAGTTAGCCAGTATTTAGTATGTTTATTGACAATGAACATATTATCTCAGAAGGCTATGCTAAAACTCACCCTTTTACTCACTCTTTGTCTGTCAACAGCCGTTTTAGCGATTGGTCAGGTTGCTAATGACAACACGCTCACCGTTCAGATTGACGGGAGCGAATTCACGACCCAGCCGCGCCGTATCCGGATTGGCAATGCGTTCTGGATAACGGCCAATGCCATCAAACCCGACAAGTCGCTGCGGATGTGGCTTGGCACCTTTGACCGCAGCGATATACTTGAACCCGGTACGTATCTGGTGGTCGATTTTGACAAGCCCAGCAATAAGGCAGTTCGTGAGAAATACGACGCAGGCAGCTACAAAGGCATTGCCATGATAAAATACGTGGAAGAAACCCGTACCCCCCGTATGGAATACCACGTGGGCAAATCGCAGGATAACAATGAGACAATCGATGTTAAAATGGGATCGGACGGGTTTCTGGAGGTTGCTTTCAAGGGCAAACTGGCGGGCAGTTACTGGAAAGAACGCGGCTCGGCAACCGTATTTGGCGGGGTGGGGCGGCTTATGAACAAGATGGAAGACAAAGTGGTAACAAAGGCCACCGGCTATGATTCTGACATTGACCCCGAAGGCAACGGCTATAAAAAGCAACCTAAGACCGATGACATTGTCCTGACCAACGGCAAAGTCCGGCTGAAAGTAAAGTAAGTTACCAGCGTATGCTTTAGGAAAAATGCCCTGTAGCCAATGACTACAGGGCATTTTAGCAACCAACCGAATTGGACCGCCGTTATACCGTTATCCGGTCACGCACATCCCCCCGAATACACCTGTCAGCCATGAGTAAAACAAATACGTTCGAAGCCCTCACCGACGCCCCTAAGTTCCGGTTTTGGAAAAGCCAGATGGTGGACAATGGACTGACGATCAACGCAGTTAACGAAAAGTACATTCGGTATCGGCACAACGGCGAAGTCTTGTTTGCCATGCTCGAAGTGGATGCCGACACACCCGAAGGCGATAAAATTCCACCCGCTCTGTTTCTGAAAGGTCATGCTGCGTCGATTCTGGTATGTTTGATCGATCGGGAAACGCGCGAGAAGTTTGTGGTACTGGTTCGGCAACGGCGCATCTGTAGCGGAGAGCATACCTACGAACACCCGGCGGGTATGGTCGATGCTGCCGACGCTCCTAACGAGGTAGCGGCCCGCGAACTGGGAGAAGAAATAGGACTTGACGCAACCGCTGCTGAACTGACCAAGCTCAACCCCCACTTATGGTTTCCCAGCACCGGTACCAGTGACGAAGCCATGCACTTCTTTTTCATCGAGCGTGAATTATCGTACGACGAAATCAGGGCGTTTCATCATAAGAATATGGGTAGCACCTCGGAGTTTGAACGCATTACCACTGTTGTGACTACCCTGCCCGAAGCCCATAAACTGGTGAATAATGTAAATGGTCTGCTCATTCATTTTTTGTACCTGCATCACGTAGGCGATTATGAGACAATGAAACGGTTATGACGGAAACAAACGACGGAAAATCTCCACCATCATATCTTGTCAGTTAGTCTTTATTCACTACTTTTGCACTCCCAAATCTGGGAAATATTAGCCGGCTCCCGTAGTTCAATGGATAGAATTTCGGTTTCCGGTACCGACGATAGGGGTTCGAATCCCTTCGGGAGCACAAACAAAACCCACCGATACCCTCGGTGGGTTTTTTGTTGTGGGCAGACAGGGTTTCAGAGATTTCTTAAAACCGCACAAACCTTTCAGGCTTTCCTTTTATTTTTACGATCTTACCTCATAAGTCTGCTCTCACATGGAAACCCAACCACCTACTGATACACAATATCCATGGCGTCGCTTTTATCCAAAGGGCGTGCCCTACACCATAAACCCGGATGCTTACCCGTCGTTGGCGGAGTTAATGGCTGAAGGCTTTCAGAAATTCAGCGATAGACCAGCCTATGCCTGCATGGGCAAACAACTGACGTTCAGCGAAGTAGACGAGCTATCCCGCCAGTTTGCGTCGTTTTTGCAGAACGATCTACGTCTGCAAAAAGGTGACCGGATTGCTATTCAGATGCCTAATTGTTTGCAGTACCCGATTGCTATGTTTGGTGCGCTTCGGGCCGGACTGGCGGTAGTGAACACCAATCCTCTTTATACACCCCGCGAAATGCAACATCAGTTCAAGGATTCGGGCGTTAAAGCCATCGTGATCCTGAGCAACTTCGCCGGTAATCTGGAAAAGATTATTGCTCGCACTGACATTAAACATGTGGTGGTAACGAGTCTGGGCGACCTGCTGGGCTTCCCCAAGAAGCAGCTCGTCAATGCCGTGGTGAAATACGTGAAGAAGCTGGTGCCGGCCTACAATCTACCCGACGCAATCTCGTTCAGTGATGCGCTTAGTCAGGGCAGCAGGCAGACGTTTAAACCGGTGACCATCAAAGGCACCGATATGGCATTTGTGCAGTACACGGGGGGCACGACGGGTGTCTCAAAAGGGGCAGTTTTGTCGCACCGGAATATTGTCTCGAACGTAGAGTGTCAGCACGAGTGGATGAAGCCCGCTGGTATTCCTGACGGCGAAGGTACCATTGTGGCTGCGTTACCCTTGTACCACGTCTATGCGCTGACTACCAATGCGCTGGCATCGCTCAAGGCCGGATCGATGAACCTCCTCATCACCAACCCGCGCGATATGAACGCGTTTATCGACGACCTGAAAAAATATAAGGTCACGGCGTTCACGGGCGTCAACACGCTGTATAATGGTTTGCTGAACCATCCGCGCGTGGGTGAGGTAGACTGGAGCCATCTGAAAGTGACCTCGGCGGGTGGCATGGCCCTGCAAAAGATTGTGGCCGAACGCTGGCAAAAACTAACGGGCAATACGCCCTGCGAAGGATACGGCCTGACCGAAACCTCGCCCGTGCTGTCGTCCAATCCCCTTGGCAGTGGCATCCGGGTAGGCACTATTGGCGTTCCCTGGCCCAGCACCGAGATGAAGATTATCAAGGACGACGGCACTGATGCGGCTCTGGGTGAGCCGGGAGAGATTGTGGCCCGGGGCCCGCAGGTGTTTGGCGGCTATTACAACCGCCCCCAAGAAACGGCCAGTACAATGCTCGGCGACTGGTTTAAAACCGGCGACGTGGGCGTTATGAATGAAGACGGATACTTCAAAATCGTGGATCGAAAGAAAGACATGATTCTGGTATCGGGCTTCAACGTATATCCAAATGAAATTGAAGACGTAGTTGCCCAGTGCCCGGGGGTAATGGAGGTAGCCTGCATTGGTGTTCCAAACGAGAAATCGACCGAAATGGTCAAGATTTTTGTCGTTAAGAAAGATCCGGCCCTGACCGAGGACAGCATTCTGGCGTATTGCCGCGAAAATCTGACGGGTTATAAAGTGCCAAAAATAATTGAGTTTCGAGATGAGTTGCCGAAGTCAAACGTGGGTAAAATACTACGCCGACCCCTGCGCGACGAGGAAATGGAAAAGCTTAAAAAGTAGCTTTTCTGTTCAACTGCCCAAAGTTCCACCGGTAGGAGTCACGGTCTGGAGTACCGGTTGACGTAAACCGGTGGAACTTTGGGCAGTTGAACAGAAAAGCTAGGCTAGTTCGGTCATTCCATTGAGCTCCTGCTGAAACCCTCTAACCTGTTTGATAAACGAACTTGCCTTCCGGCGGGACACCTCAACGCGGTGCCCATTCATCAAACTAACACTCAGATGTGTATTGTCCGTATCGATGGTTCCGGCGTGAATATCCTCTAAATACAGTAGGTTGATGATATTCTTCTTGTGCGGTCGCACGAACACTTTCGGCGAAAGCCGGGCTTCCATTTTCTTCAGCGTCAGCGACACCATCAGGCGGCTTCCATCAGAAAAATGAAACAGAGTGTAGTTGCCTTCGCCCTCCAGCCGCACAATGCGGTGCATGGGCATTTTTTTGCGGCATCCCCAGAACGGGAGCGTCAGATCGGGCATTTCGAACTGACTGGCAATTTCTTCGACGCCAGCTTTGCTAAGCGGCTTGGCCAACATGGCTGCTTTCATGGTACTATCATTAAGATGGTGTGAATAAGAAAGGCAATCGCAACACGGGCTAGTGGCCCCTGTTGATCCTACCTGGCAGCAAGTTTACCGAAAATTCAATACCTATCTATTCACTATAGATAAAAACTTTCGTTCTCAATCCAGTCATCTCTCATTTGATCACCTGTAGAGCTGTTCAGCGAACTTATCGGCGGTATTTTCAACTTGTTTTCCAAAGACGCGACATACAAGTATGGCAACACTGCTTGACCTAATAGGAAATACTCCGCTGGTAGAACTGAACCGGCTTAATCGAACAACCAATGTTCGGGTGCTGGGTAAGCTGGAAGGCAACAATCCCGGCGGCAGTGTGAAAGACCGGGCGGCAGCCAGCATGATTCAGGGTGCGCTGGAGCGTGGAGATCTTAAACCCGGCACTAAACTCATTGAAGCAACGAGCGGTAACACGGGAATTGCGCTGGCTATGATTGCCCGGCTGTATGACATTGAGATTGAGCTGGCCATGCCCGAAAACTCGACCCGCGAACGTATCCTGACTATGGAGGCCTTCGGCGCAACAGTTACCCTGACCGAAACCATTGAAGCAGCCCGCGACTATGCCGACGCGCAGGTGAAGCAGGGGGGCTATTTCATGCTCAACCAGTTTGCCAACCCCGACAACTACCTGGCCCACTACCGCACCACTGGTCCCGAAATCTGGCGCGATACCAACGGGCAGGTTACGCACTTTGTGTCGTCAATGGGCACTACGGGTACCATCATGGGCACATCCCGGTATCTTAAAGAGCAGAACGCGGCCGTGCAGATTGTGGGTTGCCAGCCAACCGATGGCTCATCCATCCCCGGTATACGCAAGTGGCCGGAAGAGTATTTACCAAAAATTTTTGATCCGAGTCGCGTTGACCGGGTAATCGACGTCTCGGCAGAGGATGCTACCGATATGACCCGTCAGCTGGCCAGTGTAGAGGGTGTCTTTGCCGGTATGAGTAGCGGGGGCAGCGTATGGTCAGCCCTAAAACTCGCCGACGAACTGGAAGCCAACGGCCTCAAAAACGCGCTGATCGTTTGTATCATCTGCGACCGGGGCGACCGCTATCTCTCGTCGGGGCTGTTTGGGTGATGTAGCGCCGAAGCTCCAGCTTCGGTTGTGAAGAAAATTTCTCTCTACAGTCGAAACTGGAGTTTCGGTTCTATTGATTATGTACAAACGCATTATCCTGCCGCTGCTATTTCGGTTTGATGCCGAGACAATTCACCATAGCGTAACGACTTTCCTCAAATTTGCGCTGGCCTTGCCCGGTGTACCTGCCCTTTGTCGGAAGCTGTATCAGGTAGAAGACAAACGACTGGAGCGGACGGTGTTTGGGCTGACGTTTCCGAACCCGGTGGGCATGGCAGCTGGCTTTGACAAGAACGCCGAACTCGTTGGCGAACTCGCCGATCTGGGCTTTGGCTTCGTAGAAATCGGCACCGTGACGCCCCGCCCCCAGCCGGGCAATCCACGACCGCGTCTGTTCCGGCTTAAAGCCGACGGCGGGCTGATTAACCGCATGGGTTTCAATAATAAAGGGGCCGGGCCAGCCGCAGGCCGGTTGCGGGAATTTGCCAAAAACAGGAATGGTCGGCGCGTCATTGTGGGCGGCAACATCGGCAAGAATAAAGACACACCCAACGAAAACGCGCTGGACGATTATCTGCTCAGTTTCCAGGAGTTGTTCGACGCGGTCGATTATTTCGTGGTAAACGTCAGTTCGCCAAACACGCCCGGCCTGCGCGATTTGCAGGAACGTGAACCACTGACCCGACTTTTGTCGGCTCTCCAAACCACAAATCGGCAATACGATTTGCCTAAACCTATTCTGTTGAAAATTGCACCTGACCTCACGAATGGGCAGTTGGACGACATCATTGCAATCGTTTCTGAAACAGGCATTGCCGGTGTAATTGCTACGAACACAACTATAAGTCGGGCTGACCTCGCTACATCGGCGGCTGTTGTTGACAACTTGGGGGCAGGGGGCGTGAGCGGCAAACCCCTGCGCAGCCGGTCTACGGAGGTAATCCGCTATCTCTACCAGCAATCGGGCGGGGCGTTTCCCATTATTGGCGTTGGTGGCATTTTTACGGCGGAAGATGCGCAGGAGAAATTAGACGCCGGAGCCAGTCTGGTGCAGGTTTATACCAGTTTTATCTACGAAGGACCGGCCCTGGCCAAACGTATCTGCCAGGGGTTACTATGAAATCCTGTTAATCTATTTTTAGCGCTATTTTTCGTAGTTATTCGTTAAAAAGCGGGAAATTTACCCCTGCCGCCCGGCCTAACCCTGTTTCAAATGGCCCAACCCACAACATCAACCCGCCGAAACACGCTTCGTGAACCCGTTGAACCCCGGACCACCCGCAACGGTGAACCGGCCCGTCGACCCCGCCCTAAAGCGTCCTTAAACTGGGGGGCTGCCCTGGATGGGTGGTTTACCGACTACCGCTCGACCCTGACGCTAGGCGTTTTAATGATGGTCGTAGCCGTTGGTTTGCTGGTGGCCTTTATTTCGTATCTGTTCAATGGGGTTGCGGACCAGAGTACAGTAGCATCGGCTCTGGCGAGGCCGCTGGCCGAGTCGGGTAACGAAACCCGCAACTGGCTGGGGCTGGTGGGCGCGTCAGTTGGGCATGCGTTCGTGTTTCGCTGGTTTGGCGTAGGCGCCCTGACATTGCCGATCATTGTGTTTCTGGCGGGTTATAAACTGGTATTCCGCACCGAACTTCTGCCCATTCGGCGGGCTACCATCGGGCTTTTGTTTGCCGCAATCTGGACGAGTTTACTGCTGGGATACATTGTCCTGGTTACCAACTCCACTGAAACCCGGAGTGTGTGGTGTGGCGGCATTGGCTACGAATTGAACGTGGCGCTGTACAGTCTGTTCGGCTGGGGAAATCTGGCCTTTATCGGGTTTGCGTTGTTTTTCTTCGTCGTCTATTTCTTCGATGTCCGGAACATCAAGCTACCCGACTTTACGCCCAAAGAGCCCCGGAAAACCCATCAATACACGAATGAAAGCCCACTCCAGACGTTCGTTGAGAGTGACGAAATGCTGGAAACGGAGGTAGATGAGGAGGAGAAAGAGCCGGCGTTTGCTGAACCAGCGAAAGCCATACCCACCAATGAGCGTATTGAAACGCCACTGCCGGAGGTTGTAGCTCAGACGTCTGGGGTGGCATTTTCGATCAAAAACCGCGATGCCGTATCGGATAGCGAACCCGCCGACCAGGAGGAACTCAGTGCTGTACCCGCGCCGGTGTTTGAGTCAGACACCTTCGAAGAGGACGATCTGGTGGCTATCCACGGCCTCTATGATCCAACGCTCGATTTACCGCAGTACCAATACCCCACAGACAACCTGCTGGCCGAATATGCCAACACCCGTAAGGCGTCGGTATCAGACGACGAATTGACGGCTAATAAAGAACGAATCGAAACCACCCTGCGCAACTTCGGCATCGAAATCGATTCTATTCAGGCGTCTATTGGGCCAACTGTTACGCTGTACGAGATTGTACCGGCCAAAGGCGTTCGCATTTCCAAAATAAAAAGCCTCGAAGACGACATCGCGCTGAATCTATCGGCTCTGGGCATCCGGATCATCGCACCCATGCCCGGCATGGGAACCATCGGTATTGAGGTGCCGAACAAAAACCGCGAAATGGTGTCGATGCGGTCAATGATTACGAGTGATGTATTCAGCTCCAGTAAGTTCGATCTACCGATAGTTTTGGGGAAAACCATCTCGAATGAAATCTACGTGGCCGACCTCGCTAAAATGCCCCACCTGCTCATGGCTGGTGCTACCGGACAGGGTAAGTCGGTAGGGCTGAACGTGTTGCTGACCTCGCTGATTTACAAGAAACATCCGTCGCAGTTGAAGTTGGTGCTGGTCGATCCCAAAAAGGTGGAACTCACGCTGTTTAACAAACTCGAACGTCACTTCCTGGCCAAGCTGCCCGACGCCGACGAGCCGATCATTACCGATACCAAAAAAGGTGGTGAATACGCTGAATTCGCTTTGTATCGAGATGGACAATCGCTACAATCTGCTGAAAGATGGCGGTTGCCGGAACCTGAAAGAATACAATGTCAAATTTGTGAAGCGCCGGCTGAATCCCGAGAAAGGACACCGATACCTGCCGTACATCGTCTTGATTATTGATGAGCTGGCCGATCTGATGATGACCGCGGGTAAGGAAGTTGAACAGCCCATTGCACGGCTGGCGCAGCTGGCGCGCGCCATTGGCATTCACCTCGTAGTAGCTACGCAGCGGCCATCGGTCAACGTCATTACGGGTCTGATTAAGGCTAACTTCCCGGCACGGCTATCGTTCAAAGTAACCTCTAAAATTGACTCCCGTACAATCCTGGACACCGGCGGAGCCGAGCAACTGGTGGGTATGGGCGATATGCTGCTGTCGTCTAACTCCGACATTATCCGGCTCCAATGCCCGTTTGTCGATACCAACGAAATTGAAGATATCTGCGAATTCGTGGGTAACCAGCGCGGCTACGATGATGCGTACAACCTGCCCGAATTTCTGGGCGACGACGGCGGTCAAGCCGATGACAAAGACGTGGACCTCGATAACCGCGATCCTATGTTCGACGAAGCGGCCCGGCTCATCGTTATTCACCAGCAGGGTAGCACCTCGCTTATTCAGCGCAAACTCAAGCTCGGCTATAACCGCGCCGGCCGCCTGGTCGATCAGCTGGAAGCCGCCCGGATTGTTGGTCCCTTTGAAGGTAGCAAAGCCCGCGATGTGCTGGTGAGCGACCTGCAGAATCTGGAAGAGATCCTGAAACGTCTGAAAGGCGAATGAGGTTAAACTTTCGCGTTGACAAATGGTCTATTTATTACAAAAGGCGGTTCCATAGCCGCCATTCAATACCCAACTCTACGAATACTCTCCATTGACTATGACTAAGATACTTGGAATACTAACCCTCGTTACGCTGCTAGCCCTGCCCGCTCTGGCCCAGAAAGACAAACGTGCCCAAACGATTCTGGACGCGATGAGTAAGAAATACCAAGCCCTGAAATCGTACCAGGCCAGCTTCACATATTCAGGGGCCGGGGGCGGTACCAAAGGCGACCTGACGGTAAAAAACGACAAGTTCCGGCTATTGCTGGGTGGGCAGGAGGTATTCACCGATGGCAAAACAATGTCCACCTATATTAAAGAGTCGAATGAGCTGAACGTGCAGGATTACGAAGCCGGTTCGGGCAGTGAACTGAACCCAACCCAGATCTATACGATCTACAAACGCGGATTTGACTACCGGTACCTAAAGCAGGTGAAGCAGGGTGGCCGGACACTCGAAGTCATTGAACTAACACCCAACCGCGATAAGAGCAACATCAAGACCGTGCAGATCTCGGTCGATAAAGCGGATAAGTCGGTACGCAATTGGGAGATCGTCAATAAGGATGGCAAGCGCACCACCTACATCATCACGAAATTTACACCCAACGTCAAGGCACCAGATAGCTACTTCGTCTTTGACAAAGCCCGTTACCCGGGGGTAGAGGTGGTAGATTTACGTTAGACCTTCTCCCCAAACGCCAGATCACCCGCGTCGCCCAGACCCGGAACAATATAGGAAAGCTCATTGAGGTGGTCGTCAATGGCACCGAGCCAGAGATGACACTGTGGCAACTGCCGCTGCACATGCCGAACGCCCTCGGGGCTGGCAATGGCAGCGGCAATGTGCGTCTGGGCCGGGGTGCCGTAGCGCAGCAGAGCGTGGTACACTTTTTCGAGCGAACGGCCCGTAGCCAGCATAGGATCAGAGAGGATCAGTATTTTTCCGCTCAGGTCAGGGCTGCTGATGTAATCCATTTCAATCTCGAAGGCTTCTTCTTCTCCGGGCGCGTATCCGCGATAAGCCCCTGCAAAAGCATTCTCGGCCCGATCGAAGTAATTCAAAAATCCCTGGTGCAGGGGCAGCCCGGCACGCATAATGGTAGCCAGAACGGGCTGTTTACGAAGTACTTGGGTAGCAGCGATACCTAATGGGGTTTGTACCGTAGCGTTCTGATAGGATAGCGTTTTCGAAATTTCATAGGCCATCAACTCGCCAAGTCGTTCGAGGTTTCGACGAAACCGCATTCGGTCCTGCTGAATGACTACATCGCGCAGTTCGGCAATGTACTGATTGGCAATGGATGGCTGATGGGCAAAAACAAACATGGAAGCGGGGTTTACTTTCGCCGTAAATTAGCCGCACGGTTGGCGTATATGCAAGCCAACTGTTAATTTAACCCGCTCGTTTGACTCCTAATCTGTGAGAGCGATAAGCAACAGTGATTTCAGGAGTTGATAATTCTCATGCGAAGTAGCCGTTACCTCTCGTTTTTCCTCGTACTATCCTGCACCGCCGTGGCGCAGAGTCCGTTTGTACCACTCAACCCGGATTACTACCATCTGATCGATCGGCTCGAAATCAGGCAGAACCGCTGGGCGGAAGGGTTTCATAGTTCCGTGAAGCCATATAACCGGCAGAGCGTCATTCAGCTCACTGACAGCCTCGTTGCCAACCCCACGCGCGATCTGTCAGACACCGATTACTTCAATCTCGACTATTTGCGTAATGATAGCTGGGAGCTGGTCAACTCGCGCTTCGACTCGCTGGCCGTCGACCCATTTTCGCGCCATCTGATGTCTACTGCCGGGCCGGGCGACAGCCGGAAGCCTTTTTTAAAAAATTTTTACCGAAAAAAAGCTGATTTCTACAGCCTGAAAACGCCCGATTTCGATTTGCACGTAAATCCGGTTTTTAATTTTGGTTTAGGCGCCGAAAACGTCACGTACCGCGATCAGGAAGGGAATGCACCCCCCGATAAGCAGCAGGCGTTATTCATCAACACGCGCGGGCTGGAAATACGCGGAACTATTGCCAAACGGCTGGGCTTTTACACGTTTTTTGCCGACAATCAGGCCATATTTCCCGAATACATCCAGCAATACGGCCAAACGTATAGCCGCTATGATGTTGAGGAAGCCTCGGCACCGGGACAGTCGTTCGTTAAAAAGTTTGGCACCAACGGCGTCGACTTTTTGTCAGCCCGGGGCTATATCACATTCGATGCGCTGAAAATAATCAATGTTCAGTTCGGTCAGGATCGTGTATTTATAGGCAACGGGTTCCGCTCCCTGCTTTTGTCCGATAATGCCCCGCCCTATCTGTTCGCCCGATTTACAACCCGGCTGGGTCGGCGCATTCAGTACACCAATCTATTTACGCAGCTGCAGAATACGCAGGCTCCCTTACCGACGGGCGTACGGCAAATTCCCCCCAAGTTTGCGGCCATGCACCACCTGAGCGTAAATATTGGCGATCATCTGAATGTTGGTGTTTTTGAGGCAGAGGTTTTCAGCCGGGATCGCCTTGACCTGAGTTATCTTAACCCGGTTATTCTGTATCGCTACGTAGAGTCAAGTCAGGGCAGCGCCGATAACGCGCTGATCGGTATCGACGCCAAGGCTAACTTCCTCTCGCACTTTATGGTGTATACGCAGGTCATGCTCGATGAGTTTGTGCTGCGCGAATTGCGGGCTGGCAACGGAAGCTGGACCAATAAATTTGCCGTGCAGCTGGGCGGTAAATACATTGACGCTTTTGGCGTCCCTAATCTTGATTTGCAGCTTGAAGCCAACCTGGCCCGTCCCTATACATACTCACACGAAGCATCGGCAACAGTTAGCGCGGGCCAAACAAATTACGCCCACTACAGCCAGCCGCTGGCCCACCCCCTGGGTGCCAACTTTGTAGAAGGGCTGGGCATTGTCCGGTACCAGCGTAAGCGGCTTTCCCTCAATGGCATTTTCGGTATTATGGCGTCTGGCACCGATTTGCCTGGCCGAAACTATGGCAATAATATTCTGCTCGATTACAACACCCGCGTGCGCAACGACGGCAATTTTATTGGGCAGGGTCGCAAAACCGTTACGACCTACGCCGATGTGCGGGCATCGTACATGGCCCGTCATAATGTTTTTCTGGAAGGCCGCGTATTATACCGCTACCAGGACAGTCAGAACCGCCAAAACAAATACACCGACCAGGTGGCCACGCTGGCTCTACGCTGGAATTTACCCTACAGCAACTGGGTGTTTTGAATGGAATAGACCAACCAGCAGCGAACCCTTTGGAAATTAGGCCCGTTACTTCATAATCAACTAAATCTCACTCTCGCTTCGGCGACCATCTCTCATGAGCGACACCATCAAACATGAGTGCGGCATTGCTCTAATCCGGCTCCGCAAACCGTACCAGTACTATATCGACAAGTATGGTACGGGCCTTTACGCAGCCAACAAGCTGTACCTGCTCATGGAAAAGCAGGTAAACCGGGGGCAGGACGGTGCCGGTATTGCCAACATTAAACTTGATGTACCAGCCGGCCACCGCTACATCAGCCGCTATCGATCCGTTGATCAGCGACCCGTAACGGAGATCTTTGAAAAGGTTAACAAAAAGTTTCAGAAGGCTCTAAAAGGCAATAAGGATAAAGCTAAAAACGCCGATTGGCTTCAGCAGAACGTAGCGTTTACGGGTGAGGTATGGATGGGCCACCTCCGCTACGGCACCCACGGCAGCAACGAAATTGAAAACTGCCATCCTATGCTGCGGCAAAGCAACTGGCGAAGCCGAAACTTAGTTATGGCGGGAAACTTCAACATGACCAACGTTGACAGCCTGTTCGACAAACTCGTCTCGCTGGGGCAGCACCCAAAAGACAAAGTCGACACCGTAACGGTGATGGAGAAAATCGGCCACTTTCTTGACGAAGAAAATCAGCGCGTATTTGACCGCTTTAAAGGTATCTACGAGAATCCTGACCTGTCAGATATTATCGAGGATAACCTCGACTTACAACGCGTATTGCACCGTTCCTGTCGCGACTTTGACGGGGGCTATGCCATGGTGGGTATGACGGGCTTTGGCGCGTCCTTCGTGGCCCGTGATCCCGCCGGCATTCGCCCCGCCTATTGGTACGCCGATGATGAGGTGGTGGTTGTGGCGTCGGAGAAACCGGCTATAAAAACGGCCTTTGATGTTGAATACAGCGAAATTCAGGAAGTGAAGCCCGGCCACGCGCTCATCGTGGATAAGTATGGTGAGTACGGTGAGTACGAGTTTATTAAGCCGGTAGAGAAGCGGTCGTGTAGTTTCGAACGGATTTATTTTTCCCGTGCCACCGACCCTGACATCTATAATGAGCGCAAAACGTTGGGAAAACTGCTCATTCCGCAGATCCTGAAAGAGATTGATTACGATCTGGAAAACACCGTCTTCTCCTATATCCCGAACACCGCCGAGACGGCCTTTTTCGGTATGGTTGAAGGGCTGGAAGAGCACCTGTACAAGCAGCGGAAAAAAGCCATTATGGATGGTATCCTGTTTGAACAGGAACTGGACCGGGTGTTGTCCTTCCGACCCCGCATCGAAAAGCTGGTGGCCAAAGACGTAAAAATGCGCACGTTCATCACCGACGACAGCCAGCGCAATGAAATGGTATCACACGTGTACGACACCACGTTTGAGGTAATTCGCAAAGGGAAAGACAACATTGTAGTTGTTGACGATTCTATTGTGCGCGGTACTACCCTGGAAAAGAGCATCCTGAAGATGCTGGATAAGCTCGGCCCCAAGAAGATTATAATCGTATCGTCGGCTCCACAAATTCGCTTCCCCGATTGCTACGGTATCGACATGTCCAAACTAAAAGAGTTTATCGGTTTTCGTGCCGCTCTCGATCTGCTGCGCGAGCGCGATCAGGAATATATTCTTGAAGAGGTATATGCGCAGTGCGTAGCGGCTGTCGAGTCGGGAAATGCAGATCAGGAAAACTACGTGAAAGCCGTTTTCGAGCCATTTACCCACGAAGAGATTTCACAGCAGGTAGCCCGGATCATTACGCCCCCCGACCTCAGGGCTGAAGTAGCCGTGGTCTATCAGACCGTAGAGAACCTGCACGCAGCGTGTCCAAATCACTCTGGAGACTGGTATTTCACCGGCAACTACCCTACCCCCGGCGGCAACAACGTAGTGAATAAGGCGTTCGTTAACTTTATGGAAGGCAAGCTGGTGCGAGCGTATTGAGATAAGGTACTAAAGCAGGGATATAAAACGCGGAGGGTGTAAGTAGTTATTGATACTCTTACACCCTCCGCATTTTATATCCCTTCCAGTCTGCAGAGCCTACTTTTTCCACCTGAGCGCATTTACGTTTGCGCCCATCTTCTTGCCTTCCGCTAAACCCGTGGCATTATCCTGTAGGGTGTGAATATTTCCGTAGAAGCGGGAATCTGCTGACTCCTGCGCCGATTGCGCAAAGGAGGTAAAAGAGCGAGCTTTGAACGGTATGCCCCGTACGGGATCGTTGGCCCGGCCAACGTGTGAGTCATCTGTAAAGGCGAAGTTCTCGCCGTACAAATCCGCCAACACCGTAGCCGCCGAAGATGACTGTGTAGCGTGGCCCGATGGGAAACCCGGGAACGGTGGCGCAGGCCAGAAAGGCACCCAGTTAGGGTCTATAGTCAGCCGGACGTAGGTGTAGGGACGCAAATTATTGTAAGTGAACTTACAACGCCAGCACAGCACAAAGGCATCGGCAACAGCAATGCCGGTTCGGGCAAAGGTTTCTGCGGCCTTCGCCAGATCGGCCTTTGATGTTTGTATGGCAATGCGGCCCAAGTTGTACGAATGACCGGGGGGCGTAAAGGAATCGCCCGGATTATCAGACCACCATAAAGAAATCTCTTTCTCGACCTGAGTAAGGCTTATCGATTTTTTATAGACGTCTAAGTATTGATTGAAAACTGCTGATTTGGTATCCGTTGAGTAAGGAAGGGGTTTGGGCATGGGCAGGTCATTATTTGCCTTCAAAAACGTGCGAACCGTTCCCCAATACGGTTGCATCGGTTGCTTAACGCCATTTTCGGTGGGTTGCCACATACCGGGTCCAACGGGCACTATAAAACTGGCAGGAAAATTGTGATCATAACCGGCATCGCCCCCATCCGTTTTTGACCAGGCAAAAACAGCCTCCGCAATTTTTTTGCCAAACGCGGCAGATCGGTCATTTACGGTTTCATCAGCGTCTTTGAATTCGCTGCGAAGTGCCTGCTCTAGTGAGTCAATTGTACTCTTGTAGGCACCGCTTGCTCCCGGGTACAGACTCCGCAGAATAGTTGCCTGGGCCGTATTGGTACTCAGTGCCCAGTTGTGCGTTTGTCCGGTTTCGGGCTGTGGCAGCAGGGCCAGCCCCTGTAGCTGACCAGCCAAAGACTGTTGCGTGGTTGACCCCGGCACCATGGCTTCGTACATCGCTATACCAGCATAACCAAATGCCCGTGCGGCTACGGGTGGGCTGAATCCCGGGGTGTCTTTCGTTAATTTTAGTTGCAGGGCAGCCCACTTGGTGGCTACATCGCTGCTGTATTGGTTGGGGGTCTTACCCGCTGGCGCAACGGGGCCACTAACCTCTTGGGGATCGGTACGACAAGACTGAACCAATACAAGTAGCAGGATCGACACGAAAACCGTAAATGTGCTGCCCAATGGTCTGAGCTTCGCCAGGAGGCCCGATGCAAGCGGTGGTAGGTGTTGGTCCATAAAGAAGTTACAGAGATTGTTCGAGACAAGGCAATGGCTATTAGCCGGTTCACACCACTGGAACAGGTGCAAATAGTTTGCCAAAATAAGCGAGTCTGTTGGTAGCCTTGACCATCATTGCCCGACTTTCAGCGTAAATTTGGTCTTACAGCAACCAGGCGCTTGGCTTATGCGTATTCCCGAAGAAACCGTTGACCGAATCCGGCAGTCTGCCGACATTCTCGAAGTCGTTAATGACTTTGTCTCCCTGAAAAAACGGGGCAGTAACTACATTGCCTGCTGCCCGTTTCACAACGAGAAAACTCCATCGTTCAACGTCAATCCTACGCGCCAGATCTACAAGTGTTTCGGTTGCGGAAAAGCCGGTGACGCCGTCCGGTTCGTAATGGACATCGAGAATATCGGTTACGGGGAAGCATTACGATATCTGGCCAAAAAATACGGGGTTGAGATTGAGGAGCAGGAGCAGACACCCGAGGACCTACTCCGCCAGAACGAGCGCGAAAGTCTGCTGATCGTGCTGAACTTCGCCAAAACGTTTTTTCAGGAAACACTGCTCAACTCTGAGGAAGGGAAGAGTATTGGCTTGAGTTATTTTCGCGAGCGTGGGTTCACCACCCCTACTATCGACGCGTTTGACCTGGGCTATAGTTTTGATCAGTGGGATGGCCTGTTGCAGGAAGGGCTACGCCGGGGACACACTCGCGAGTTAATGGAAAAGGCGGGCCTGATTCTGGTTAAGGAGAATGATAAAGTATTCGACCGGTTTCGGGGACGGGTCATGTTCCCGGTTCATAACGTGTCGGGACGGGTTATCGCCTTTGGGGCCCGGATTTTAAAAGCAGACAAGACGCAGCCGAAGTACCTGAACTCGCCCGAAACAACCGTATATCACAAGAGTCAAGTGCTATATGGTATTTTTCAGGCTAAGCAAAGCATCCGGCAGGAAGATGTCTGCTATCTCACTGAAGGGTACACCGACGTTATTTCGCTACACCAGGCGGGCATCAAAAACGTAGTTGCCTCCTCAGGCACCTCGCTAACCACTGAGCAGATTCGTCTCATCGCCCGTTTTACCCCCAACGTCACGATTCTGTACGATGGTGATGCCGCTGGTATTAAAGCGGCCCTGCGTGGGCTCGACATGGTACTTGAGGAAGGGCTAAATCTTCGTTTGCTCTTACTGCCCGATGGCGAAGACCCGGACAGCTACGTGCATAAAGTAGGGTCCGATGCCTTCCGAACGTACGTAAGAGAGCAATCCCAGGACTTTATCGACTTTAAGGCCAGACACTGGCTCGCCGAAGCGGGCGACGATCCGCTCAGGCGTGCCGAGGGCATTTCGGACGTTTGCGCCAGCATTACCCGCATTCCCGACCCGCTTAAACGGCAGACCCTTAGTCAGCGGGTGGCGCAGGTTTTTCACGTAGGTGAGCAGTCTGTCATTTCCGAAATCAACCGTCTCCTACGTCAACAGCACGATCAGCGAAACAAAGAATCCGATCGGCAGCGCGACCGGGACAAACGTCAGCCGAATCCAGTGGCCCAGCCTGAAGCCCCTGATCAGACGCTGGACGATATCAATGCCCTGCTCAATGGCCTAGACATTGATTTACCCACTGGCTCGAACGCGACTCAGGCCGCAACCACGACCCAACCGCCACACCGCCAACCTACCGTTCGAACGGCTTTATCGTATCAGGAAGAAGAGTGTATTCGTTTACTCATGAATTATGGAGCGCGGGAACTGGAACCCGGAATCACGCTTTGTCATTACGTCCTTAGCGAACTAAACGACATTGATTTCCAGACCTCTCCATACGATCTAATTCTTACGTTGTATCGTGAATCATACGGACAGGGCAGAATCTTGCTGGCTAATGACTTCCTGAACCGCCAATCTGATACGGGGGCCCAGCAGAATGACGCGATTCTGCATCAGGCCATCAATCTGACAACTCCCCGCTATGAAATTAGCGATGGCTGGGTGAAGCACGAGATTTTTGTTCCATCCGAAGAAGAAGATGAAATACTGGCGATGGCTGCCTATCGAAATATATTGCGGATTAAGAAAACGCTGGCCGAGCAACGCATGACCTCACTACAACAGCAACTGCGGGATTTAAAAGGGGCAACTCCCGATGAAGCCGATCAGCTCATGATCGAATATATGCATGTAAAGCGAATAGATATGCAGATATCCCAGGAACTGGGAACGGTAATTTCAGGACAAAACTAAGTTACCAGACACCCACAGTCGGTAGTATTAAAGTCTTTAAGAATACGGTATGAGAATTTAAACCTTTTAACTAACAAGAGAAAATATACCCTAGTGGTTTTATGTAGTAAATATTTACTACACTAGCTAAACATAAAAGGCTCTCCAACGCGTTGGAGAGCCTGCCTTTATCTGAAGGGAAGTGAACACTATGCTTGGGCCACTATTGTTCCTGCCGTTAATTCGGCGTCGATCTCCTTGCTCAACTGAGCCAATATACTGGCGTGGGTATGCAGTTGACCTGGTTTTGACGACTGCATGGAACGATCTGGTTTTTGCTCTGAGAGATCGAGCATAAGAGTCATCAAAGCATCACTCATGTACTGACGCAATTCGATCAGCTTACGCAGCCTTTTACGACTCTCGTTCGGATTTCGCCGGGCCGATGCCTGCAGTATATTGATGAGCTTTGTCAGGTTAACGTGGCGCATACGGAACGCTTCGATAGACGTTACCCAATCGGTGATAATGCTCTGAACTTCTTTGGTCGACACGTCGTAGGTTGTCGATCTTGTTGCCTTGTGTTGATTCATCACCCCGGTTCTTTTGTGTGCTATTCCCTAGCTGCAATACAAAGTAGGCTCAGTAATTTTGACCCATCAAGTACCTCTGCGTGAAATCACCGTTTTCGTGCGCGAAATCACTCAAATACCCGCTCTGATGCAATCTGACCGATATTTTAGATAGAATGAACCGAATGAAATAACAGTTTTGGACAGCTATTATGGCCGTTTTTAACTTTTACAGCCTTTTAAAAACCGTTAAAATTACAGCCAAAATGAATCAGCCAATTAACGATCAGGAAGCGGCCCGAAGCTTCGCAATTCGCCGTCGGGATTTCTCAATTCTGGTGGCCCAATCCGAAGTTTTCAACTGCGAAGTTCTAAGTCAGCTCTTGAAAGAGCAGGGCTATAACGTAGTTGGGCGAGCGGTAGAGTTGGATGACACTATTCAGCAGATTAGGGTAAAACGGCCGGAATGTGTGATCCTGGAGTCGGAAATGTCGGGCAGACAAAGCTTCGATATTGTGCCGCAGATTAGAGAGACCAACCAGAAAACGAAGTTTATCCTGTACACCAGCAAACCGGATTTGCGCCAGATTGCCAGTGCCATGCAGATGGGCTTTTTTGGATTTCTTTACGCCAGTGACGGCCTGGACGAGCTATACCGCTGCTTCCATACCGTCAGCGCGGGAGGGTGTTATTACAGTAGCGGTTTTACTGCCCTGATGAAAAACTACGGGGTCGACGTACTGACCGATCAGACCCGTAAAGAATTAGGGAGGCTAACTGACCGTGAACGGGAAGTACTGAAGATGGTATCAAATGGGTACACCGCCGATGAAATTGCCGAAAAACTAGGCATCAGTTATCGGACAGCCATTAACCATAAGGCTCACATTGCCAGGAAGCTGGATCTGGACGGGTGTCGGCAACTGCCTCGATACAGTATTGCGGTGAAAAATCATCTGTGAAGCAGATTAGGCATTCTGAGTGGGGAGGGTTAGCTGCAGCCACTCTTTAAACTCAATCATCCGATTACGCGGCACAACAATCTCATAAACGTCGGACGTGTTGAGTCGTACAATGTATTTACCGTTTTCCCAGTATGAGAAACTTTGCACAGCTTGTCTGTTAATGATGTAATCGCGTTTGATACGGAAGAACACGCCCGGATCAAGTTCCTTTTCCAGTTCATTGATTGTCTTACTGATCTGAAAGCGGCCTTTAGTCAACTCGGCGTAGTATATACGATCTTCGACGGTATAGAAATATGCTTCGTTGACTGTGAAGGCCATTTCGCCGGTTGGTCCCTTCCCTTTTAAGTGGGTTAGGTATGGCGTTGGCGTAACGGATATAGGTTTTGGGATGAATGTGGCTGACAAAGACGCTATCTTCTGTTCCGCTTCAGTGATCTGGGCCTGAGCTGCCTCATGAGTTGAACGTCGCTGTTTAGAACTGTCAATGATCAGTGAGACGTTTATGGCAAAGTATCCAATTATAAGTACAGGAAACAGATACGTGAAATAGGTGGACCATGTATATGTTTTGATTACGTAATCCTGCCAGTAGTCTTGAAAACTATAAATCGGAAATCGTTCCGTGAGAAATCGGACTGTTTGTGTAAGTGGATTGAAGAAAACAAAAGCTACCAGCAAAACGGGAAAACAGGATAACTCATAAGTAGCTATGCCTTTGAATGAGTTCGTTACGTATTGTATACTGGCAATTCTGTGAAATCGGTTCAGAAGAAACACGATAACAAACAGGGTTACGAGTTCAGGAACAAAGAATCTAGAGATTATTAAGCCGATATATGGTAACGTCCCACCAGCTTGGTCCATCTTCGCAGACTTGATATTGTATCCAATCGACCAGGATAAGGCTTCCATAAGCAATACCAAACCTAGCAGGATTATGACGCTGCTGAGTGGATTGCGCAAGAAACTTCTGGTTAGTCGAATTTCCTTCATACTACTGTACTGCTGAAATCAGGACTAAGATACTGGTAATAATTAACTATTTACAACCGACTACTATGACTTTTCTGTGATTGATGACCCTTCATCGGGCCGGTAGCTTTGTATCAACAAAATGGGGCAAGAAACGCCCCTCAAATAAAGCAACCGAAAATCAATCATAAAAAGCCATGAAAAAGCAATTCAACATCAAGCCAGTAAACGTCGCTAAAGTCATCAATAAAATTGCTGCTAAAGCAGAAACAGCCACGAGACTTAACTTTATGGATGGCCCTCCATGCTGTAGTTCCTGGGACCTTTCAGAGCCTACAAAATCTAATTTTACGGCCGTTACGCTCTAAACCTCCGCACGAACCATGCCAACCGCCCGGACAATGTACCGAAAGGAGTTGGCCCGCTGTCAGGAGCATTTTGAGCGGGTTGATTTACAGCAGGAACGGGGATATCTGATGAGATTCACTACGTTCTCGGCTAATGTCGAGAACGTAGTCCCTCACCTTCCTCGTGCCACTCATGAGAACCTATTCCGAGAGGTTATGCAGCATGAGCTCTACGCCACCCTGGATCAACAGTGCCTGTCGGCGGGCGAACTGGTGCGGCTGGCCGGTACAGCTCACCTTCCCCAAGCCAACGAGCCCGCTATCTATTGCGCCTATCACTTGGGGTCTTACAGGTTGCTAACCAGCATTCTCTTTCGACGGGGGGTTGACTGCGTCCTGATGGTGGGCAGCAGCATGAACCAGAGTCAGGGCGACGATATGACCAGACATATTGAGGGTCTTCGCCAACAACACGGCTACACGAATGCGTTTCGCGTGGTGGAAGCCGGTAGTCCAACGGCCGCATTGACGGTGCTGCGCGAATTGAAGGCCGGCCGATCGCTAATCGTTTATGTGGATGGTAGCCCGGAATCCGCTCCGAAACCGGGAGAAGAAAGTCAGTATCTGTCTGTTCGGCTGGGCAACCGACGCGTGATGACCCGAAAAGGCGTAGCGTATCTGTCGCATGCTGCTAGTGTACCAATGGTACCTGTGATTAGTTACCGCGAGAAGGACTTGACCAACGTATTACATTTTCAGCGGGCAATCCGGCCCATCCGGAAGAGTGACCGGGAAATGTATTGCCGTGAAGCTATGCAGCAGCTCTACGACGCGCTCTGGCCGTATTTGCTACGATACCCGGAGCAGTGGAGCGGCTGGAACCACATCCACTTGTTTCTGGAGCCAGAGCAGTCCCGCTTCGTATTAGGTCGTCAACTCGGCAAACCAGCTTTCAACAAGGATCGGTATGCCCTCTGCGATATGGAACAAGCGCCAATCCTATTTGACCGGCGTCTGTATCAAACGTATGAAATCACCGACGATTTGCGCGATCTTTTGTTAAATATCAACGGTGTTGACTCCGTAGAAGATATAGTTGGTCAAGAGTTATTCGGCGAACTGGTAGAGCTAGAAGTTCTTCATTAAATAGCTCAGTAGGTCATATATAATGAATGCCATTACTCAGCGTAATGGCATTCATTATATATGACCTACCGGCCTGACTCAAGTTGTGCTATTGAGTTCTATTTCTTCGCCCGATTTATTGAAGAACTTGAAATTGACGATTCCCAGTGAACTGTCTTTCACAATTTTAACCCATGTTTTGTATTTCTTGTACCATTGCATCTGCTTGGAATACAGACCTTTAGTATAATACGAATAGAGGAAGGGGTGCATGGATATAGCGATGCCACGTTCATTCTGCTTGGTCAGCACATGATCCAGGTTATTCTCAATGACATCTGTCACGAGTACACTAGCCTGAATGGTACCCGTGCCGCCACAAGTCGGACAAACCTCACGGGTAACAATGTTCATCTCTGGACGAACCCGCTGGCGGGTAATCTGCATCAGACCAAACTTGGTAAGGGGCAGTATCGTGAACTTCGAACGGTCGGGTTTCATTTCATCGCGCATGATGTCCTGAAGCAGTTTTTTATTTTCTGCTTTCTTCATGTCTATGAAATCTATCACAATAATGCCGCCCATGTCGCGCAACCGGAGTTGACGGGCAATCTCCTTGGCCGCTTCACGATTTACACTAATGGCCGTTGCCTCCTGATCTTCTTCTGAATTCGATTTGTTACCACTGTTGACGTCAATGACGTGCAGGGCCTCGGTGTGCTCAATAATCAGATAGCCCCCACCGGGCAAACTCACCGACCGGCCAAAGAGACCTTTGAGCTGTTTTTCAAGCCCGAGTGCTTCAAACAGCTTACCCTTACCGTTAAAAAGCTTAACAATCTTTTCCTTTTCAGGCGCAATTGTGTGAATATAGTCCCGAATTTCCTCGAACGACTCGCGACTATCAACCGTAATGCTCTCAAAAGATTCGTTGAGCATATCGCGCAGAATAGACGACGCCCGGTTCATCTCGCCCAGAACCCGATCACGCGGTTTGGCGTCGGCCAGACTTTTGATGGCCTGGTCCCATTTGGCGAGTGAGTTTTGCAGATCACGGTCGAGTTCTTCAACGTCTTTGTCCTGCGCTACTGTGCGCACGATAACACCGAAATGCTGCGGCTTTAATGACGACATGAGCCGAAGCAGCCGTGATCGTTCGGTACGATCAGTAATCTTTTTTGACAGGTTAACACCGTCTGAAAACGGTACCAGGACCAAATAGCGGCCCGCAATAGAAATATCGCAGGAAAGGCGCGGACCTTTAGTTGAGATGGGTTCCTTAACCACCTGAACCAGGATGGGAGCGTTCTTGGTCAGTGCCTTATCGATCTTCCCAATCTTATCGATAGTTGGCTCCAGCGTTACGCCGTTCAGCCGACCCGTATTGACGCGCTTCGCAATTACATCTTTGACCAGCTTGTTGAGCGAATTGATATTCGGCCCCAAGTCCTGATAGTGCAAAAAGCCGTCTTTCTCATGACCAACGTCTACAAAAGCCGCATTGAGTCCTGAGGATAGTTTTTTGACTGTTCCCAAATATAGATCGCCAACAGTGAAGCTGCTGTCTAACTCTTCTTCGTGATACTCCAGCAATCTCTTGTTTTGCAAGAGTGCAATCCGATCACCTTTCTGAGTCGAACTGATAACTAATTCATTACTCACAAGATGAATTGACGGTTAGAATGGCTATAAAAAGAAAGAAGCCGCGTACGGTCTTCGCAGGCCGGCCGAGGCTTCCGTAAAATTTGGTCAACATTCAAGGTTTGTTGCTCAAAGCTGAACCCCTGCAAATAGTGGTTCAGCTTTGAGCAACAAACACTCAAACCTTGGCCTACTTTTTCTTGTGCCGGTTTTTTCTGAGCCGTTTTTTCCGCTTGTGGGTGGCAATCTTGTGCCGTTTCCGTTTTTTACCGCAGGGCATATGATATATTGTTTAGTGGTAGAGAATAAGTCAGTTAGCCACCCGGCTAACCCTAAAAAGGTGTATAGTTTTAAAGTCGCCTGGTTTAAGGGTTTGTTGACAAGTACGTCAATTCAAAACCCTGTGACCACTCAACTGTATAACTCAATTGGCAAGCCGTTCTTCGTATTCGCGAATAGCGGCTAGAATTTGCGGGTCTTTCTCCTGCTGTTTCACCTCGGCCAGTACCTTTTTTGCTTCAGCTTTCTGACCAGCTTCGGCCAGGCTGATACCGAGATAAAACTTTGCTTTCCGACTGGTCGGGTTTACAACTATTATCTGCCTGAACCGGCCTATGGCCCGCTCAAACTGATTAGACCGCATAGAAAGAAGCCCCATATTGAACAGGGCCAGTTCGTTGGTGGGATCCTGCTGCAACACATCACGCAACAGCATGATTCCCTGCATTGGATTCTCCGTATTTACGTAGGTCATTGCCATGTTAGCCTTAGCAGAAAGCAGATTCGGATTCTTATCCAATGCCTTCTGATACAGGTCGCGGGTCTTTTGGCCCAGCCTGGCCGCCTTCTGCTCGTCAACGGCAAATGTGTAGGCCTCAAAGTACTGATCGCCTGCCTGCAATATATTGGCCTCGGTGGGTTGGTCGGTTGACAGGATAGCTGCGTAATAAGCAGCGCTGTCATACCGGTTTACCTGCCGGAAAGCCTCGATCAACCGCGTTGTCACGGCGGACTTGCTCTTGGCGTCGGCAGTCTCATATTCGTTACGAAGGCCCGCTACCCGTTGTTGATCTTTGACCGACAGCGGCTCGTTGTGCATCGACGCCCGGTCAGGCTTACTGGGGTCGGCCGGGCCAATGGAAGCAGCCCGGTTTAGCGAGTCGGTAGTAGTATTTCGGCCACCCGACGTCGGCGAGGTCTGGCTTAATCGCTTGTCTTCATTGCGCACTACTACCTTGGGCCGGGTGTATAAACCCGCCGTCAGTGTCGCAGCCAGAATGATAACAAGCAAAATAAATTTATTCATAGTTGAATAGGACGTCGCCAACGCCGGGTGCCAAAAAACTTACTGGACCGCTTCCTTGGCCTTTTCGCTGGTTTTAACCTGCTCTACGAAGATCTTGGCAGGTTTGAAACTGGGGATGAAATGCTCGTCGATCACCATTGCGGTGTTTTTCGAGATATTACGGGCTACCTTCTTGGCTCTTTTCTTGTTGATGAAACTGCCGAACCCCCTCACGTAGATGTTCTCTCCTTCGGCCAGTGAATCTTTCACAACCGAGAAAAAGGTTTCCAGTGTATTGGTCACCTCTGCTTTGTCGATCCCGGTTTTATCGGAGATCTCTGCAATTACGTCTGCTTTCGTCACGACTTCTTAAACTTTAACGTGTATTGTAATGTTGAAATTCGGGTGTCAAAAATGGGACACAAAGGTACGGCTTTCCCCTAAATTATGAAACCCTGCTTTTACCATTTCTCTGACCAACGATGCTTTTCCAGCTTTTATTTTGAATTGGCAATCAGACACTAACGTCACCGAGAGGATACTTGCCTCCACGCTGGAACCCTGGTATGAACGCCACAAGCGCGACCTCCCCTGGCGGCATACTACCGATCCGTATCGAATATGGTTATCGGAAATAATTCTTCAGCAAACCCGCGTTGTACAAGGCAAGCCTTATTATGAGCGCTTTGTTGATACTTACCCCACCGTTGCCGATATGGCCCGCGCCGATGAGCAACAAGTACTCCGACTCTGGCAGGGATTAGGCTACTACTCCCGCGCCCGGAACCTGCATCAAACCGCCCGCTTTGTAACCGATCACTTGGGCGGCAGGTTCCCTGACTCACACCGTGAGCTGCTGAAAATGAAAGGAATAGGTTCGTACACAGCGGCCGCCATTGCGTCTTTTGCCTTTGGCGAACGGGTAGCGGTGGTAGATGGTAATGTGTACCGGGTCTTGGCGAGGGTATTCGGCATTGCAGAAGATATCACTACAACCTGGGCGAAGAAAACGTTTGCCGCCCTGGCGGGCCGGCTTATAGACCACGCCAGCGACCCGGCTACCTATAATCAGGCCATTATGGAATTTGGAGCAATCCAGTGTACGCCCATTTCGCCCGACTGCCTGCTCTGTCCACTACAGCCGTACTGCATTGCTTACCAAACCGGACAGCAGCATAAACTACCCGTTAAGGCCCGTAAAGCACCTGTTCGGGAGCGATTTATTAGTTACTTGGTATTCAGACAAGGAAAGCGGCTGGCCCTGCGCGAACGTACTGATCGTGATGTGTGGCAGAACCTGTTTGATTTTTATCCGGTCGAGACGGACGAACCCATACGTGATTTACGCGGCCTGACGCTGCCTGATTCGGTTATGGATCTGGTACGAAGCGGGCAGGTAGTAGGCACGCCGACAGCGGAGAGCCAATTGCTGTCTCACCAGCGAATTCGGGCTGTGTTCTATCAGATTGAGTTACCTGATGCCCTATGTGGGGAGTTGCCGGGTGGTTTGCAATGGTACACACCTGAACAAATTGGTACGCTGCCAAAGCCGGTTCTTATCACGAACTATTTGGCCCGGATGCTTGTATAAGTGGCTGCATTTGCGTATTTTTATTTCACCTAATCCCGCATTTTTCACCGGTAACTAACTAATTTTCAGCAATGGCAAGCTTAAACAAAGTGATTATTATTGGCAACGTAGGAAACGATCCCGACGTGCGCTATTTAGACGGCGGTTCGGTTGTGGCCAAGTTCAGCGTAGCTACGAACGAACGCTACACCACCCGTTCCGGCGAGCAGGTAGAATCAACAGAGTGGTTTCGGGTCGAGGTATGGAACGATCAGGCCAAAACCATTGAAAAATATGTGCGCAAAGGGCAGCAAATTTATGTTGAAGGTCGGTTGAAGACCGAAACATATATGGACAAAGAAGGTAAAGAGCGCTTCTCGCTCAACGTGCGGGCTACCACGTTTCAATTTCTGGGTGGCCCCAACGACCGTCAGGACGAGGTTTCTGAACAGCAGCCGCCTGTTCGGCAGCAGGCGGCCCCCGCTCCCGCTCCCTCTAAACCAGCTCCTGTCCGCCAACAGGCGGCTCCCGCACAGCAGCCCGCCCCGGCGTTTGAGAGCAATGGCAATGATGACGATCTGCCGTTTTAACGCCCTGTAGCTCGATTGTTGAACGTGACCTGACTTACATGGACCTTAGTGATCCTCTTCCTCGACAGGTGCTCCCAGCTATAGACGGCTGGGGCACCTATTTTGATTTTTACGGCCCCTACGCAGCCTTGCTGATGCTGCTGGTTACGCTGGCTGGACTGATATCGGCGGCCGAAGCGGCATTTTTCTCGCTTTCGCCCGCCGATCGTACCCTGTGCCGGGAGAGTGGGCACCCTGCCGAACAGCGCATTGCTCTTTTGCTCGACAGGCCCAAGCGGTTGCTGGCATCGCTGGTGATCTTTAACAACCTTATTAACATTGCCATCGTCGTTATTGCTACGTATCTGGCGTGGACGTATGCACGGGAGTTGTACGGGGCAGGTTGGGTGCTAACAGCCGTTACGCTCACGACTACACTGGTTATTGTCCTGTTTGGCGAAATAGTACCCAAAGTATACGCCAGTCAGAACAATTTGATGGTAGCCCGCCGAACAGCACCGCTGGCTCGTTTGGGGCTAATTCTGTTCCGACCCTTGTCGGTGTTGCTGGTCAGCTTAAGTAATCAGGTGGATCGGCGCATTGAAAGGCGGGGTTATAAACTCACCGCCGAGGAATTGAGCCATGCTGTTGAACTGACCGGTAAGGATGCTACTGTTGAGGAAAAAGAGATTCTCAAAGGCATTGTCAATTTCAGCAACCTAACCGTCCGGCAGGTCATGCGGGCACGGGTCGATATATCGGCAGTAGCCGACGATCTTTCTTTTGAGCAGTTGATTGAGCAGATTAACACATCGGGTTACTCACGGGTACCCGTTTATCACGAGTCGCTCGACCGCGTTGAGGGTATTATCTATATTAAAGACCTATTGCCGCACATTCATCAGGACGATGCATTTTACTGGCAGGCACTGATGCGGCCAGCTTATTTTATTCCTGAAAATAAAAAGGTTGACGGTCTTCTTCAGGACTTTCAGAAACGGCGTGTACATATCGCCATTGTCGTTGATGAATACGGCGGAACGCGCGGCCTGGTGACACTGGAAGATATTATCGAAGAAATTTTCGGAGATATAAACGACGAGTTTGACGATGAAACGCCCGATGGTTACCGACGCGAAGACGAGCGAACGATTGTGTTCGAAGGCAAAACGTCCGTGCCGGATATGTGCCGGGTGTTAAACGCAGAATCAAATACATTCGAGCTGGTGCAGGGCGATAGCGAATCATTGGGAGGCCTGTTGCTTGCGCTCTTCAACCGACTTCCACAACCCGGCGAGCAAATTACCTACGGTGATTTTTCATTCGAGGTTCTCTCTGCCGACGACAAACGGATTCATGAGGTGAGAGTCATGAAAAGCGATTTGCCGGCGGCTAATGCGTAGCATCATGCCCAGCCAGGAAGGCATTTTTACCGGAGGCAGACAACTATATAGACTGTTGCGCTCTGAACAGTACAAAGCTTCCGGCTGACAGATTAATACGTCGCGTTAGCGATACACCCTATATTGGTTTACACATCAGCGACTCCCTTACACCCACAATCCACGTCCGGCGTTGTACTCGCGGCTCAGTTGCTCAATATCCTGCATGTCCTGGGTAAACACGCCTTTTTTTCGCAGTAGCTTGAGTTGTTTCCGATCAGCTAACGATAATTTACCATCAATGAGGACGCCAAAAATAAGCAGTCGTTCGATACTGAGCCTGACTGTAGCAGGCGACGCTGCAAGCCGTTCGGCAAAGTGACCCGTTAGGGTATCCGTAGTTTTCAGGGCGAAACGGTCCGTTAGGGTTTCGGTCAGCAGAAAATTGGCGTAGTTGTACTGGCTTTTAAGAACACCAGTGTAATCCAGAGCTTCCAGAATGAGTGACCGGAACTGATCGTCTTTACCCCACTCATCGTGTAGTTCGTTCACAAACTCACGGATTGTAGTCGGTGCCATGATCCGTATCTGGGCTTCATGAAATACCCGCCACGATGCCCAGGCGTTCCAGAACGCATAAAAGGGAGCGCCTACAAAGTCGGTCATTTGCCGGAACATATACCGCCCTGCCCCCTGTGTCAGCATCGTTTTCAGAGCCAGTTCGCTGAGTGCGGCTTTGGCCAGATTAAGCAGCAAAAAAACCGTGACACCCCAGCGTGGTAAATGCAGGTAGGGGTCAACCCCAAACCGGATGATTCCTTTATTGGACTCTTCGAGAGCAGCATTGGCTAAAGCCCGTAGATGACGGTCATACTGGGCATCGTGGTTGCGTGGAAACTGACAAACATGCATAATAAGTCTAACACCCCACCGGTTTATGGCCAGTAACAGATTCACCTCGGTATACACCAGCAAAACACCGTAAAGGATCGTGATGAGAGGTAGCTGGTAGACACTTCCATTGATCGTAACAGGCGTATTGCTGAAGAATGCAGGCCAGCTTTGTTGGGGCAGGTATAACAGCGTAACTCCAAGTATACCCAAAAATGCGGCTGCAACAATTGTAGCTTTTTTAGTACGGCGGATAACCCGACTCTCCAGATCGTTTAATACATATGGCTCATCTGCTGGATGCGATATAGTGAGCGAATGACTCAGGTAGCGCATCGCGAGGGTGTCGAGCGAGTTAAGATTTTGGGTAGAATGAGTAGCCATAACGACGGGGGGTGTAGGGGAATTATCTCTACAACTGTGGAAGTGTGCCGGTTGTTAAGAATCGTGCCAATTTCTGAATAAGCAGCTAATTAATTCGCTTTACCCAAGCCAATGTGAATGGAGACACGGGACAAAAGTAAATACGGATGATCTTGACCTTTAAAAATCGTACGCCACAGGCTGTGATTAGTATCTGCCTGCTTAAACACCTCCTTTGATATGACCCGTCCGTTCATTTTTTGCCTGTTTCTGCTCAGTTCATGCGTCTCCCACCGCACCATCACTACGTCATCGAGCGCCCAAAAGCGGATAAAGGACGATATGCTTGATGCGGCCACGGCATTTATGCAAACGCTCTCGCCCGAACAGCAACGACAGACCACCTATCCACTGGCGGACGAGGAGCGTTTTAACTGGCACTACGTACCCCGCGAGCGCAAGGGTCTATCCATGCGCAATATGACCGAAGCGCAGCGTAGTGCGGCTATGACTCTACTCAAAACCGGGCTCAGTCAACAGGGCTACGACAGAGTAAGCAGCATCATGGATATGGAGAATGTATTGCGGGTGATCGATAACCGCCCGCCTAACGACACGTACCGGGATCCAACTAATTATTCATTTACCATATTTGGCAATCCTACTGCGCAGGAGCCCTGGAGCTGGCGCGTTGAAGGCCATCATTTGTCCCTGCACTTTTTGTCTAAAACGGGGAGTGTACTCGCCCAGACGCCTACTTTTTTTGGTATCAACCCGGCTCTGCTGCTCTTTGACAGCACAATGGCCGACAAACGGATGCAGAACCCCCGTATTAAAGACCTTCCCCAGCGAGACAAGCAAGTGTTTAAACAGGAAACTGAGCTGGCCTTCGATCTACTAAAGTTGTTGAATGCTGACCAGCGTAAACAGGTCATTATTGATGCGGTAGCCTACCCCGAAATTGTGACGGCTAATAAACGCAAAGCCTCCATTGAGCGGATGGACGGCCTGAAGCTGGCCGACATGACCAAAGAGCAACGGGCCCTGTTCACAGACTTACTGCAGGTTTACCTGAAAAACTATCGCGTTACACTGGCCAAACAGCAAATGGATAAACTGGAACAGGCCGGACTGGATAACCTCCGATTTGCCTGGGCAGGCGACCTGACGCCGGAACTCGGCGCGGGCAAGGGCTGGTACTACCGCATTCATGGGCCAACTATCCTGATTGAGTACGACAACACCCAGACAAACGCTAACCACATTCATACCGTCGTGCGCGATCTGACCAACGACTTCGGCGAAGACCTCCTGCAGGAACATTACCGTAGCAGCGCTCACGCTGGTAAGCCCTAATGGGCGCTCCTTCTACCCGAAAACCTGGCTTATGGCAAACCTTTTGTTGGTGAAACCAGTAAGATAGTAGCAACTTTGTGGTTGCATTTATCTGTTCGATCCGCTACGATATTCATGAATCATACCTATGTCATTATCATGGCGGGGGGCGTTGGCACCCGCTTCTGGCCCTTTAGCCGCACGAGTTACCCTAAGCAATTTCATGATGTTCTGGGTACGGGCCGTACGCTGTTGCAGCAAACGGCCGACCGTTTCGAGGGCATCTGCCCGCCCGAGCATATCTATATCGTTACCAGTTCACTTTACAAAGATCTGTGCCAGCAGCAATTACCACAACTGTCGGACAACCAGATTCTTTGCGAACCCGTTGCCCGGAATACGGCTCCCTGCGTTGCCTACGCCTGTTACAAAATTGCGCAGCAGGATCCCGATGCCAATGTTATAGTAGCTCCCGCCGACCATATTATTCTGAAGCAGGACGAGTTTCAGAAAACTATTAAAACAGCGCTGGCCGCTACGGCGCAGGATGATATTCTGGTTACGCTCGGCATTCAGCCCAGCCGCCCCGACACGGGATATGGTTATATCCAGTATATTCCTGAGCAGGGTGTCGATACCAAAAACCAAAAGCCGCTGAAGGTAAAGACCTTTACCGAAAAGCCGCATCTGGATCTGGCGCAACAGTTTATGGATAGTGGTGAGTTTGTCTGGAACGCCGGCATCTTCGTCTGGAACGTTCGCTCAATCATCCGGGCATTCAGCGAATACCTGCCCGATGTAGCCGAGATTTTTGACGAGGGCAAGGCGGCCTACTACACCAGCCACGAAAAAGCGTTTATTGACCGGGCCTACTCGCTGACGAAAAATGTCTCAATTGACAATGGCGTGATGGAGAAAGCCGACAACGTCTACGTAGTACTGAGCGATTTCGGCTGGTCGGACCTCGGCACCTGGAAATCCCTGTACGAAGTGTCGGAGAAAAATCATGATTTGAACGTCATTGACGGGCACATCCTGCTTTACGATACTAAAAACTGCATTATTAAAACTCCCAAAGACCGGCTTGTAGTCGTGAACGGGCTGGACGGCTATATCGTGGCCGAGTATGACAACGTGCTGATGATTTGCCGTAAGGAGGAAGAACAGCAGGTAAAAGCATTTGTAGCCGATGCTAAAGAACGGGGCGCCGAGTTTGTATAATACCAGCACCACATAGCCATAGACCATCTTACTCTACCATCCTGCCTGAGATTGACACTTGCCGGCTTTAGGCTCAGGCAGGATATACGAACTCCCTAAAAAAGATACGCGTATACCGCGTTTGCCAGTTCCTGGATGTCCTCAAATGTATGGTATGCGCTGATTACAAGGCGATTACTGGGTGAACTTTGGGGAGTGGGGTATGAAAACGAATACACGAGAATGCCACGCTCCAGCAAAAACGCGTATAAATCGTCATGGTCAGTATAGAAGACCGGGTAGCCTTTCGCGTGGCTAAACAGGGCCGTTTTGTCGAGCAGTGACTCGGCCAACTTTATATTTTCCCGCAGTTGCCCCTGGGCCTGCTGATACACTTCGCTGGCCCGGCAGTAAGCAGCCAGATAAGCGGGTGGTATGGGCGAGCCGCCCCCGAAAAATGCCGTTCGACGCAGGTACGCCAGCCTGTCGGCGTCGCCAAAAATGACGCCCCCCGGAAGGCCCATTGCCTTTCCCAATGAGGCCGTTACCAGCACTCTAACGCCTTTTTTTTGTATCAGTTCCGGCCAGATACCTCTGCCACCATGCAGCAAACCCAATCCATGCGAATCATCAATAACAACCGTAATGCTTCGATCCGCTGGTAACTCAGCTACCCAGGTAAAATCATAGTAGGCCGACCGCAGGGCATCGACCGAATTAAGCAGGATTGCTACCGGACCAGGCGGTAGTGCCTCAAGCTGGGCGGGCAGTTGCGCTATCCAGGCGGTATACAACGCAGCAGGTAACGCAATGGTGGGCTCGTGCCAGAGGGCCGGGTGTGTCTGGGGTCCGTAGATAAACTGCGTGTGCTGTGACCGTAGATACTGCATTACAACCTGCCCCGCCATCATACCCGACGAGAGCGTCAGCGCGGCTTCGGCACCCATCCAACGAGCCAGTTCCGCTTCTGCTTCCGCATACACCGCCAGTTCGACATTTCCATTACGCGAACTACCGTACGACGTTCCGTACTGATCCATCCCTTCGGCTACCAGTTGCCGAAATTCCGGACTCTGGGGCATACCCAGATACGACGTACCACTAAAAAAAAGATACGCACGCCCCTCATGCCGAATAGTCCGGCCGGGTAAATGGCTGATAGTCAATAGGGTTAAATCACTCGTTCGCTCTTCCACTCGTTCGTTCAGTAAAGTAGTTGGACTCCGGTACCGTTTTCGCTGGCGTAGATTACCCGGCCATTATCAAACGTAACGCCGGTGGCAGGATCATTGGCAATAAGCAGCGAGCCATCCAGATCAGCGTAGTCAAGCAGGGGCAGCAGCTGCGCAATGGCCGAAATACCTACGCTCGATTCGGTCATGCAGCCGACCATCACCTGCAAATTCAATTCTCGGGCGTGGGCAATCATTCGGAGGGCAGGCGTGATACCCCCGCACTTTGTCAGTTTGATATTTATCCCATGAAAGTACCCGGCACACCGATCTACGTCAGCTTCCACAATGCAACTCTCATCGGCAATGATCGGCAGGACTGATTGCTCGTACACTCGTTTCGCTCCAGCCCAGTCATCGGCTGGCAACGGCTGTTCAATGAACTCAACACCCAGCACGGCCAGTTCGGGCGCGAGCGCAAGGGTCTGATCAGCCGTCCAGCCACAATTAGCATCAACCCGGAACACAGCAGGCGTGTACGTACGCATCAGCCGCACGGTTTCCAGATCAGCATCAGCCTGACGACCCAGCTTGATTTTATACAGGGGCCAGGGCCACTCCTGCATTTTCCCAACCATTCGTTCGGGCGTGTCAAGCCCGATGGTATAGTTGGTTATCGGACTGTTGGCCGGGTTGAGTTGCCAGATTTGGTAGAGCGGCTTTTGCTGACGTTTAGCCCACAGATCCCAGGCGGCCTGGTCGAGTGCGCACAGGGCAAACGGATTATTGACCAGATACGGCTGCATATCGGCCCAGAACGTTTCGGGATCGGTCAGTTCGTAGGTTTCAATGTTGGCGCGTATGGCTTCCAGACTGGCCGTCATCCCCTCAATCGTAACGCCATAGTAGCGCGTAGCCGTTGCTTCGCCATAGCCGGAAAATTCGCCATCGCGCAGTTCAACAATCAGCGTGGGTTGCACGTCGCGGCTGTCATGGGCAATGGTAAACGTATGGCGGAGCCGAAGGTCGGCGGGGTGAATCAGTAGCTGCATCAGGCAAAGATACGCGGGTATAGGAAACGGGAATAGGACCGACGGAGTAGAGACGGTATCCACCTCATAATCAGCAATCTGCTTTCCGCAAATAACAAATGGTATTGTGTTGATTTTAATGAATTTTACAGCAAAATCATTATCAAACAATCTAAACAATCCCGTTAGACCGTATGTCTCTCCATTAACAAACTATCAATTTAATACACAATTTAAACATAACGACATGAAACCGTTTAAGTCAATTTTTGCCCTGATTGCCCTTGTTGCCGTAAGTCAGTTTACGTTTGCTCAGAAGACCCCCATGGTAGGTGGTGCACCCATGTATCCCAACAAGACCATTGTTGAGAACGCCAGTCAGGCCAAAAATCTTACTACACTGGTAGCCGCCGTAAAAGCGGCTGATCTGGTGGAGACACTATCAGGTTCGGGTCCATTCACGGTATTTGCCCCTACCAACGATGCCTTCGACAAATTACCTGCAGGTACGGTTGGAACGCTGGTGAAGCCTGAGAACAAAGCTACGTTGGCCGGTATTCTGACCTATCACGTTGTATCGGGAAAAGTTATGGCGGCTGATCTGGTAAAAATGATCAAAGACAACGGTGGCAAGGCAATGGTAAAAACCGTAGCCGGTGGCACACTGACTGCTATGATGAAAGGCAAAAATGTAGTGCTTATGGACGAGAAAGGCGGAACGTCTACGGTTACGGCTGTTGACGTTAACCAGTCGAACGGCGTTGTTCACGTCATCGATACGGTTCTGATGCCCAACTAAATCAGTGATTCAGCATACATAGAAATGCCCGGCCAAACGGTCGGGCATTTTGCGTTCTATGTTCGCTGCTGTCATTTAGTAGTTCAGCACCGGGGATAACCAGCGTTCAATGTCTTCGAGCGGCATGTCTTTCCGCAGGGCATAGTCCATAACCTGGTCCTTGTTTATTTTGCCCAGCCCAAAATACGTCGATTGCGGATGGCCGAAATAGAAACCACTAACCGACGAAGCCGGGTACATGGCGTAGCTTTCTGTCAGTTCAATACCGATTTTTCCCGCGTCGAGCAGGTCAAACAGTTTCCCTTTTTCGGTGTGATCGGGGCAGGCAGGGTAGCCCGGCGCGGGGCGAATTCCGCGGTATTTTTCTTTAATGAGCTCCTCATTGCTCAGCGTTTCATCCGTGGCATAAGGCCAGAATTCCTTACGAACGCGTTCGTGCATCCGCTCGGCGAAAGCCTCGGCCAGCCGGTCGGCAATAGATTTAACCATGATACTGCTGTAATCGTCGTGGTCCCGCTCGTATTTTTCAAGCAGCGTTTCGATACCAATACCCGCCGTTACGGCAAACGCACCGATGTAATCTTCGCGGCCACAGTCTAGCGGGGCAATGAAGTCAGCAAGGGAGAAATTAGGCAGGCCGGGGGCTTTCTGATTTTGCTGACGCAAAAAGTGCAGTACCGTTTGCGTATCATAGATCAGCTCGCCGGCGGTTGATACGCTCAGGGCGGCTGGTTCGGCGCGACTGATTTTATATTGAATATGCCGGTGCGAACCGTGCCGTTCGCAGGCAATGTCACGGGTCTCTTCGGCATAATCATGCAGCAGCACATCGTCGTCGGTGGCATTGGCGGGATAAAAACCCACCACGGCTTTGGCCTTCAGCAATTTACCGTCTATAATCTCGGTCAGCAGCCGGTTGGCATCGTCAAAGAGTTTACGCGCTTCATCGCCCACAATCGTATCCTCGAAAATAGCGGGGTACTTACCGCTCAGTTGCCAGGTCTGGAAAAACGGCGTCCAGTCGATATACCTAGCCAGCTCGGCAATGTCGTAATCCTCGAAATACCGATTACCCAGGAACGTGGGTTTTGTCGGCTCGAAAGTAGACCAGTCAATAACAGCGCGATTGGCCCGGGCCTGCTCAATGGTAAGCGTGGCTTTGTCCTGTCTGCGCCGGGCGTGTTCGTCGCGGAGTTTAGCGTATTCGGCTTTGATTTCGCGGAATATTTCTTCCTTCGTCCCCGTCGTGTCGCTCACCAGCCGACCGGCAACGGGTACGCTGCGGCTGGCATCCAGCACGTGAATGACCGGTCCTGAATAGTGCGGGTCAACTTTTACGGCGGTATGCATCCGCGAGGTAGTGGCCCCGCCAATAAGCAGCGGAATAGTAAAGCCCTGCCGTTCCATCTCCTTCGCTACGCCCACCATCTCATCGAGCGAGGGCGTAATCAGGCCACTCAGACCAATGATATCGACGTTGTGTTCGCGGGCCGCGTCCAGAATCTTCTGGGTCGGCACCATCACGCCAAGGTCAATAATTTCATAGTTGTTACAGCCCAAAACCACACCCACAATATTCTTACCAATGTCGTGTACGTCGCCTTTGACCGTTGCCAGCAGAATCTTGCCCGCATTGGTGGATGTATCACCGCTAATCATTTTCTCGGCTTCGATGAACGGAAACAGATACGCGACCGCCTTTTTCATTACCCGCGCCGATTTCACCACCTGCGGCAGAAACATTTTGCCCGCGCCAAACAAATCGCCAACCACATTCATGCCATCCATAAGGGGCCCTTCAATGACGTGCAATGGGCGTTCAACCTGTTGACGGGCTTCTTCGGTGTCCTGATCAATAAAGTCGGTAATGCCTTTGACAAGCGCGTGTTTGAGCCGGGCAGCCACCGGTTCGCTACGCCAGGCATCGTCCTGCACCACCACTTTGCCCTTGGCTTTCACCGTTTCAGCAAAATCGACCAGCCGCTCGGTAGCGTCGGAACGGCGGTTGAGCAGTACGTCTTCGCAGCGTTCGAGCAGGTCTTTGGGAATGCTGTCGTAGATCTCCAACTGCCCGGCGTTTACAATGCCCATATCCATACCCGCCTGGATGGCATGGTACAGGAATGCTGAGTGCATGGCCTCGCGCACGACGTCATTACCCCGGAACGAGAACGAGACGTTGGACACGCCCCCGCTTACTTTGGCCAGCGGCAGGTTTTCCTTAATCCAGCGGGTCGCGTTGATAAAATCAACCGCGTAGTTATTGTGTTCCTCAATGCCCGTGGCCACAGTCAGGATATTGGGGTCGAAGATGATATCCTGCGGGGCAAAACCGACCTTATCGACCATGATCCGATAAGCCCGTTCGCAAATTTCGATGCGCCGTTCATAGTTGTCGGCCTGTCCGGTTTCGTCAAACGCCATCACCACTGCAGCCGCGCCGTATCGTTTCACAAGTTGTGCCCGTTCAATGAACGCTTCTTCGCCTTCCTTGAGTGAAATTGAGTTGACAATAGCTTTACCCTGTACGCACTTCAAACCCGCTTCAATGACTTCCCATTTCGAGGAATCGACCATGATGGGAACACGGGCAATGTCGGGCTCAGACGCAATCAGGTTCAGGAACGTGGTCATGGCCTCAACGGAATCGAGCATGCCCTCGTCCATGTTCACGTCAATAACCTGGGCTCCACCGTCAACCTGCCCCCGGGCAATGCTCAGAGCCTCCTCGAAATTACCGGCTTTGATCAACCGGGCAAATTTCTTCGAGCCGGTCACGTTGGTACGTTCGCCAACGTTGAGGAAATTAGTTTGTTCGGTAATCTTCAGGGGTTCCAGCCCACTCAACTTCTGATAGGGTTCGGGCTGTGGCAGCTGGCGGGGCGGGTATTTGGCAGCTACATCGGCAATAGCACGGATGTGATCGGGTGTGGACCCGCAGCAGCCGCCCACGATGTTGATGAAGCCACTACGTACAAAGTCCTCAATTTGCACCGCCATCATCTCCGGCGTTTCGTCGTATTCACCGAACGCGTTGGGCAAACCTGCGTTGGGATAGGCCGAGGTAAAAAACGGGGCTTCCTTAGACAGCGTCTGAATGTAAGGCCGCATAGGTTCAGCACCGAGGGCACAGTTCAGGCCCACGCTCAGCAACGGCAGGTGCGAGATTGAGTATAAAAACGCTTCCGTTGTCTGCCCCGACAGCGTCCGACCCGATGCATCGGTGATGGTACCGGAAATCATTATCGGGAGGGGCGCAGGGGTGGGATGGTCCGCGAAATACTTGTCAATGGCGAACAGGGCGGCTTTGGCGTTCAGCGTATCGAAAATAGTTTCGACCAGCAACAGATGAGCACCACCATCAACAAGGCCCGATACTTGTTCGTAATACGTCTCAACCAGATCATCGAACGTTACGGCGCGGTAAGCTGGGTTATTAACGTCGGGCGAGAGTGAAGCCGTGCGGTTAGTTGGCCCCATGGCACCAGCCACGAAGCGTGGTTTATCGGGGTTTTGGCGGGTCACCTCATCAGCTACTTCGCGGGCAATCCGGGCCGATTCGTAGTTTAGTTCATAGGCCAGCGACTCCATGCGGTAATCGGCCATGGCAATGGTCGTTGCGCTGAACGTGTTGGTCTCGATGATGTCGGAGCCAGCGTCGAGGTACTCCTGATGGATGGCTTTGATGATATCAGGCCGGGTCAGCGACAACAAATCATTGTTGCCTTTAAGATCGTGCTGCCAGTCAGCAAAGCGGTTGCCCCGGTAGTCGGCTTCGGTCAGGTTGTACCGCTGAATCATTGTACCCATCGCGCCATCAAGGACAAGGATACGTTCGTGGAGGAGTTCGGTGATCGGCTTCACTGGATACAAATTGTTATGGCTCTATTCCTCAGCAACACGGCGTTAGCCCGGAATAATTCAATTGACAGACGTTTACGAGCAGACGGTTCTTTCCTTGTGCAGGATCAGTGTAAAGGTAGGCAAAACACTATGGAGACAAAAAACGCTATACGATTGGTCAACGCGCGTTAACCAACCGTATAGCGTAAACAGATCTTCTGTCAGCTTACCAGGTGTTTTCCAGATCTTCTTTTTTGAACAGATGATTTCGTTCGCGATAGACCGAGCCACCCTGTGTTCGTTTGAGCGAGAGCAGATTCTTGTTTGTCAGCCGATATAGGAAGGCGATTGGCAAGAGAATCACATAGAACAAAACGCTCAGGATGATGGCTCCATTAATGCGTCCCAGCACTTCGGCAATCTTGAACCACAGCCATACAATGCCGTTGCCCACCGCCGGAATAGCCAGACTCAATACCCCCACGGCAGCGGCACCGTACAGAAAATAAATTGACTTTGTAACGAAATACAAGACAACCAGACCAGTCACGATAACCAGCTGGGCCTTTACCCGATCGAGGGGAGTGTTTTCCATCTTAGAACAGGGTATAGATAAACGGAGCTACGGCTGAGCCACCACCAATAACGATAATGACGCCAATGAGCAGTAAGAGGATGATAACCGGAGCCAGCCACCACTTTTTACGCTGCTTCAGGTATTTGAGAATGTCTGAGAAGAAATCCATCTTTTTTATTTTTTGGTTAGACTGGTTGATTGGGTATTACCACGGGCTACCATCTCATACAGCGCATTGCCAACGCGCTGATTGACCACGGCGCTGGCGTGAAAATCGTTTCGGCCAACAATACGGTCATTTGGGTCAACGTCCTTCACTAACGGTCCTACCTCCAGCACGGGTACGTTATGCTGCCGGAAGAAGCGGGCAATGGGTGCGGTATACTGCGCCGTTTTCTCGAGATTATGCGAGAACGGAAACAGCACGACGTAGAGCGGAATGTTGAGACTGTCGCGGATGGCCACGAACCTACCTAGGTCGCTCAGGTGGTCATTCATCACGCCGGGGTCGCCGTATACCTTCCGGGTGTATTCCATGAACGGAGCGGCATCACCGTGGGGAATCTGCCAGTAGATATAATTGAGCAGGTAAGATTGCTGCACGAGCTGCCGCCAGGGTGTTCGTAAATCGCCGTAGGGCCGCATGCCATCAAGCGTCACACCCCGCCCGGCGGCCGCTTTCTCAATATCATTTGGAAAATACTGTAACACCAGCAGATCGGGCCGGACGCCGAATTCAGTAAATCGTTTGAACTCATCGCGGGTATCGGAGCCGGAGATACCGAGGTTATAGGTCACGTACTTGTCTTTGCCAAGTTTGTTAGCCAGGACGTTGCCATAGCGGTCTTCCACATTTTTGAGACCATGGCCCGACGTAAACGAGTCACCCACGATCAGCACCTTTTTCTTACCGGTCGTATCGGTATGAGGTGCATCGCGGTAACCAATGCCGGTCATGGGGGGCCAGTGCCGCTGAAACCAAACATGCGAGGCCAGCGAAAGAGCCCCTTCGTGACTCTGTTCAACAAACATGAATCCAATCTCAAGAAACACCAGCAGGGCAACCAGTGGCACGGCCAGCGTACCTACATTGCCGAGCCATTTAGGAGCCTTCTCGTTCTTGATAACGCCATAGTAAAACACCCGCAATACGTCAATCAGTAGCAGTAGCAGCAAGCATATTTTGGCCACCCGGATATACGTATTATCCATGAACTGGTGGTACGGATACTCGAATGTAATGTGGAATAAATCGTGGAAGTACACGAAGAAGGTCAGGAATCCGAGCAGAACAAGCCGGATTACACTGCTGACTAATTTAGACATAGTAGGGGTTAGTCCAGAACAAACTCTTCTTTCCAGTTATCTTTTTCCTGCCACTCGGGCTGCTGTTTCTTATCGAATACATAGTTACCCACAACCAGATAATCCATTTCGGTCCGCATAAAGCATCGGTAGGCATCGTCGGGTGTGCAGACAATCGGCTCTCCGCGTACGTTGAAGCTGGTGTTCACAATAACGCCGTAACCCGTCTGTTGCTTAAAGGCGTCGATAAGCTGGTAGTATCGTGGGTTTGTTTCCTTGTGTACCGTCTGAATCCGGGCCGAAAAGTCGATGTGCGTAATGGACGGCAGGTCGGATCGCTGGTAGTAGAGTTTATCGCGCAGCGACAGGCTTTCGTAGTTATCGGGCAGGGTCATGCGCCGGTTTTTTTGAACCGGGTGCACCAGCAGCATATAGGGCGATGTTCCTTCATAGTCGAAGTACGTATCCACTTCTTCGGCCAGCACCGAGGGCGCAAACGGCCGGAACGACTCGCGGTACTTGATCTTGAGGTTCAGCTTTTTCTGCATCTCGGCCGAACGCGGATCGCCCAGAATACTACGACCACCTAAGGCCCGGGGGCCAAACTCCATCCGGCCCTGTACCCAGCCCACCACGTTTTCGGTAGCCAGAATGGTGGCAACATCGGCGCTGAGTTTCCCAAAATCGTCGTAGTGCCTATACACGCCCTTGTACTTACGGGCCATCAGTTCTACATCCAGGTCAGAGAACGTAGGACCGAGGTATGAACCGCGCATGGCATCCTGCTCGTAGTCAATGACGCGGGGCTTACCGAAGTAGATGTAGTAGGCCGCCAGGGCGGCTCCCAGCGCACCGCCGGCATCGCCGGCAGCAGGCTGAATAAACACGTTTTTAAAGACGCCCGATTTTTGCAGCTTACCGTTCGAAACGCAGTTCAGGGCCACGCCCCCCGCCAGCACAATACTATCGGCGTTGGTCAGGCGCTTGGCTTCTTTGGCCATCAGAATTACTATATCTTCCGTTACCTGCTGAATGGCCAGACCCAGGTTACAGTGCTCGGGGCCAAGTTCATCGTCCGGCTTGCGCTGCGGAAATCCGAAGAGTTCTTCCCATTTGTCTTCATGCACCATCCGCAAACCGGTGGCGTAGTTGAAGTAATCCTGATTAAGCCAGATGCTGCCGTCTTCCTTAATATCAATCAGCTTGTCTTTGATGATGCTGACGTACCGGGTGATATCGGGCGAATGAGGGTCACCATAGGGAGCCAGGCCCATCAATTTATACTCGCCGGAGTTGACCCGGAAGCCCAGAAAATACGTAAACGCCGAGTACAGCAAACCCAGCGAGTGCGGGAAGTGCAGTTCTTTCAGGATGCTAAGTTGATTACCCTCGCCCAGACCAATAGACGCCGTAGCCCACTCACCCACGCCGTCGAGGGTCAGAATAGCCGCTTTTTCGTACGCCGACGGATAAAACGCGCTGGCCGCGTGACTGAGGTGGTGTTCAGGAAAGAGCATCGGTACGGGCTTTTTAGCGTCGTAGCCAATTTTCTTGAGTTCGTCACGAATGAGCCGTTTCAGGAACAGTTTCTCTTTCATCCAGACCGGCATGGCCTTCAAAAAAGACGACAGCCCGCGGGGCGAAAAGGCGTAGTACGTCTCCAGCAGCCGCTCAAACTTAAGCAGTGGCTTATCGTAAAAGACAATAGCATCGAGTTTATTGAGGGTAGTTCCCCCGTACTCCAGGCAATATTGAACAGCGTTGGTCGGGAAGCCGGGATCATGTTTTTTCCGCGTAAACCGCTCTTCCTGGGCGGCTGCAATGATCTTTCCGTCTTCGATGAGCGCGGCTGCCGAATCGTGATAAAACGCTGATATACCTAATATAGTCATTAGTGAGGAGTTGACTCAAAATGGACGGCAAAGGTAAGGTCATTGACCGGCTAATAACAAACAGATAGCGAGTCACTTATTCAACGACACATTTTACGTGGTTAGTCCCTGCGTCCGGTCGGCTCTGCCATTGCTTTTAAAAGTTGGTATCTTTGGCCCCACAGCCTTTAACCACGCTGTTGCCCTCTATTTTGAAAATTGCCGCTATCGACATTGGTTCCAACGCAGCCCGACTGCAAATCTCGACGGTTCTTCACAATAAAGACGTCGTCAGCTTCAAGAAAGTTGAATACGTCCGGTTTCCGCTTCGCCTGGGTCATGATGTATTTACCACCGGTCAAATGTCTGCTGAGGCCGAAATAGCTACCACTAAACTGATGCAGATATATAAGCTGCTGATGGAGTTGCACGAAGTGGAAAACTACAGCGCCTGCGCCACCTCGGCCATGCGCGAGGCCCAGAATGGCCACGACGTGGCTCAGCGCATTGAAGCGGCTACGGGCGTGAAGATTCATATCATTGACGGGCAGAAAGAAGCCGAGCTGATCAACAACGTGGTTGTACAGGCTCTCGACGAACGGCAGTATCTGCACATTGACGTGGGTGGGGGCAGCACTGAACTGAACCTATACGTAAACCGGAAGAAAATCAACTCTAAATCGTTCAAAATTGGCTCGGTACGACTGCTCGAAGGCAAGGCTGTAAAAGGGGCCTGGCGCAAGATGGAAGACTGGGTGGATGAAAATGTGGACCGGCAGGCGGGCATTACTGCCGTGGGTACGGGCGGCAACATCAGCAAGCTCTTTAACATGGCCCGTAAAAATGACTCTGAAACCAGTCTCGACGAGATTCAGCGCATCCGCGATTACGTGGCCGGGTTCAGCCTCGACGAACGCATCAACGAACTGCGCCTGAACGCCGACCGGGCCGACGTGATCGTACCAGCCGCCGACATTTATATCTCGGTCATGCAATGGGCCGGAGCCAGCACGATCATTGTACCCGACCTCGGCCTGAAAGACGGCATTCTGCAATTGGTTTATGCGCAGGTGATGCGGAAGAAGAGGTGATGAGGGGACTAATGCCGGAGGGTATCCCCCTTACGATTCACCATTCCCTTTATACACGTCAAGCGTGTGGTACTTAGGAAAGCAGTCGACCAGGCCGCCTTTATTAAGGTTGACAATGGGATATTCCCGGAATTTTTCGAGGTCTTTGAACAGGAAATGGTGCGAGTACAGCAGTTCGCCCATGCTGTTGGCGTGGGTGTCGCGCACGCGGGCGGGTTCGGCACCGGGCGTGTCGTAAAAGTGCCGGTCAACATAGTACATGTCATTATTGTCGTCGACTACCACGTTCAGAAAATAGTCGTTGTCGAAGCCACTGATAAAAATCTGACTGTAGCCCATAAAGCAGGCGGCTGCCAGCGCCTTGTACGAGGTCATTGAAATATAGCTGCGCGGACCGGTAATGGTGATCTTGCTGAGAAACAAATTACCCCGGTCGTAGTAGCCATATTTCTGACGAAACGACACGGTGTTGTACCGCTCCAGCGGCACAAAGCAGGGAACGTCCGCATCGTTCAAAAGCTGCATATCGCGGGTGAGTCGCTCGGTCAGGTGCGGAAACTTTTCGGGTTGAAAAAACGCCGGGTCGCTTAACAGGTAATAGTCGGGTTTGACCATTGCGGCCATGGGCGAACTAACAAACGAGTTTACCGCGAACACCTCCAGCCCATTTTCCCGCTGCAACCGACTGATTTTTTCCGGGTCAAGCTGCCCCACCGACGGGCCGTTAGCCAGTACCAGCGCCGTTTTTCCTTTTTTGCTATTCTTCAGTTTCCGGGTCTGGCGCAATCGCCCGTAATGGGGCAGCACGACTTTCAGGCGGTAATACCAGTTGCGGGCTACGGTGTCCAGCCAGTACAGCAGGATGCGGGGAATATTCAGACCGAGGTATTTCATCGGAAAACAAAAAGAGGAAAGGACGAAAGTACGACGAACGTCCTGAAACACTGAAAAGCCGGATTCTTTCCCGCCCTCCCCGCTTCCGAACCGGATCATAAATTAGTCGGCAGAATAACTCGCCCCGCCCCCTGCGAGATGAAATTTCGCCTGTATCCGGCGCTGGTTTACCGGTTAATGGGGAGGGCTTGCAAACTCAAATCGCTAACTCAGATCGCTTCTTAGTAATTTTGACCGGTTCTGATTGACAATTGACGTATGAAAAAAGTGCTGATTACCGGTGCCGACGGGTTTATTGGCAGTCACCTCGTTGAAAGACTTCTGCGCGATGGCTATGCCGTGAAGGCATTTACGTATTACAACTCCTTCAACAGCTGGGGCTGGCTGGATACGCTGCCCGCCGAGATTCTGCGCGAGGTCGAGATTTTTGCGGGCGATGTTCGTGACCCAAATGGCGTCAGAACGGCCATGCAGGACGTAAATATGGTGTTTCACCTGGCCGCCCTGATTGCCATTCCATACAGCTACCACTCGCCCGATAGCTACGTTGATACCAATGTGAAAGGCACGCTGAACGTGCTGCAGGCCGCCCGCGATCTGAATCTGGAAAAGGTTCTGGTTACGTCTACGTCAGAAGTGTACGGTACGGCGCAGTTTGTTCCTATTACCGAAACGCACCCCCGTCAGGGACAGTCGCCTTACTCGGCCACCAAGATCGGGGCCGATGCCATGGCCGATGCGTATTACCGCAGCTTCAACCTGCCCGTGGTAACGGTCCGGCCCTTTAATACCTATGGCCCCCGGCAGTCGGCGAGGGCCGTAATCCCCACCATCATTACGCAGTTGCTGAACGGACAGCGGGAAATTAAACTCGGCGCCATCCACCCCACCCGCGATCTGGTATTCGTGGCCGATACGGTAAATGGTTTCGCCGAAATTGCCCGCCATGACGCACTGATCGGGCAGGACGTAAATATTGCGACCAATACCGAAATCAGCGTTGGTGATCTGGCCCGGCTGATTATCAGCCTGATGGGAGTAGATGCCGAGATTATTTCGGATGACCAGCGGCTACGGCCCGAAAAAAGCGAAGTGGAACGACTCTTCGGCGACAATCAGAAACTTACGTCGGCCACCCCCTGGCGACCACAGTATAGCCTGGCCGACGGACTCCGCGCAACCATAGCGTGGTTTAGCCAACCCGAAAATCTGCGTCAGTACAAAGCCCATTTGTATAATGTTTGAGCCCTTTGTTCAATTTGTCCGCCAGACGTTTGGCGCGCCGGAAAGCTTCATTCCTCTGCACGAACCCCGGTTTACGGGCAATGAAAAAGCGTATGTCGTCGACGCCATCGACTCTACGTTTGTTTCGTCGGTGGGTCGGTACGTGGACCGGTTTGAAGAGCAGATTCGCGAGTATACTGGAGCCCGCTACGCCGTTGCCACGGTAAATGGCACGGCGTCGCTGCACATGGCTCTGCTGCTGGCGGGGGTAGAACCCGGCGACCTCGTGCTGACCCAGCCGCTGTCTTTTGTGGCTACCAGCAACGCCATTGCCTATACCGGTGCCGAGCCATGCTTTGTCGACATCGATCTGGATACGCTAAGTCTAAGTCCTGATGCGCTGACGGACTTCCTGAAAAGCCAGACCGTTCTGCGCAACGGTCGTTGTTATCACCAGGCTACCGGCAGGCGAATCAGTGCCTGCGTACCCATGCACACCTTTGGCCACCCGGCGCGCATTACAGCGCTTGTTGAGGTTTGTAATGCATATGGAATTCCGGTGGTCGAAGACGCGGCCGAATCGCTGGGCAGCCTGTACAAAGGGCAGCAAACCGGCACGTTTGGTCTACTGGGTACGTACAGCTTCAATGGCAACAAAACCATTACAGCAGGTGGGGGCGGCATGATTGTGACGAATGACGACCGGCTGGGCAAGCTGGGCAAACACCTCACAACGCAGGCCAAAGTGCCGCACCGCTGGGAATTTAACCACGACCAGACGGGCTATAACTACCGCCTGCCCAATCTGAATGCGGCTCTGGCCTGCGCTCAGATGGAGCAGCTCGACGCATTCATTGCCAACAAACGGCAACTGGCCGGCCTGTACCAGACGTTTTTTCAGGGCGCTTCGGTCCAGTTTGTTACGCAACCGGCCCACAGCGAATCGAACTACTGGCTAAACGCCATTCTGCTGGCTGACCGCACCGAGCGGGATGCCTTTTTAACCTATACCAACGATCGGGGTGTAATGACCCGTCCGGCCTGGACCCTGCTCAGCAGTCTGCCCATGCTGCGGCACTGCCTGCACGACGGTGGCGCTAATGCCCAGTCTATCGAAGACCGGCTTGTCAATATTCCCAGCAGTGTCCGACTATGAAAGAAGACATCATTTTAGTGGGTGGTGGCGGGCATTGCCGGTCAGTTATCGACGTGATTGAGACCGGGGGGCGGTTTCACATTGCCGGTATTGTTGACGCACCGGCCAAGAAAGGCGATTATATTTGTGGCTACCCCATCATGGCTACCGACGACGATTTGCCCGCGCTGGCGCAGACGTATCGGTATTTTCTGGTAACGGTGGGGCAGGTAAAATCAGGTGCCATCCGGACCCGGCTCTTCTACCAGATCAAGAACCTCGGCGGAATTCTCCCCACGATCATCGCGCCAACGGCCCACGTATCAGCCCACGCCACCGTGGGCGAGGGTACAGTAGTTATGCACCGCGCGTTTGTCAACGCCGGAGCTACAGTTGGGGTAAACACCATTATCAACACGGCGGCCCTCATTGAACACGACGCCGTAATCGGTGATTTCTGCCATATCTCGACCGGGGCCATTGTCAACGGAACCTGTCTGGTGGGCGATGGTTGTTTTGTGGGGAGCAACGCCGTTCTGTCCCACGCTGTGCAGGTATCATCCGATAGCGTTATTGGCGCCGGATCCGTTGTCTTGGTCAACACTGTTGTCAACGGACTGTACGCGGGCAATCCGGCCGTTTTCAAAAAAGATAAACATGCCTGATACACTCATCATTGCCGAAGCAGGCGTAAACCACAATGGCAGCCTCGATCTGGCCAAAACCCTTATCGACGTAGCCGCTGAGGCCGGGGCCGACATTGTCAAGTTCCAGACGTTCAAGGCAAAAAATCTGGTCAGCAAAGCCGCGCAGAAAGCAGCGTATCAGGTCGGAAACATGCCCGAAGATACGGACACCTCACAGTTTGGGATGCTCAAAAAGCTTGAACTGAGCGAAGCCGACCATCATGCGTTACTATCCCACTGTCAGACGCGGAACATCCAGTTTCTATCCACAGCCTTTGATCTGGAAAGCCTCGACTTTCTGGTGGGTCTGGGCATCAGCCTGTTCAAGATTCCATCGGGCGAGATTACGAATCTGCCGTATCTGCGCAAGATTGGCGGGTTTGGCGGACGGGTCATTGCCTCTACCGGCATGGCTACGATGGACGATATTTCGGCGATGCTGACCGTTCTGGAGCAGGCGGGTACGCCCCGCAGCCAGATCACCATTCTGCACTGCAACACGGAATACCCGTCGCCATTTGCCGACGTAAACCTGCGGGCGATGCAGACCATCGGCAACGCGTTTGGGGTATCAATTGGCTATTCTGACCATACATCGGGCATTGAAGTGCCTATTGCTGCCGTGGCCCTCGGGGCTACCGTCATCGAAAAACACTTTACCCTCGATCGTTCGCTGGAAGGTCCCGATCATCTGGCTTCGCTGGAACCCGACGAACTGAAGCAGATGGTCCGCAGCATCCGTCACATCGAAACCGCCCTCGGTAATGGGATTAAGCAGCCTACCCCATCGGAAGAAAAAAACCGGGTGGTAGCCCGCAAAAGCGTTCACCTGAGTCAGGACCTGCCGGCCGGACATGTTCTGACAGAAAATGACCTGACCATGAAACGGCCCGGTAGTGGGATTTCACCCATGCAGACCGATGCCCTCGTGGGCCGTCAGCTGCTCCGCGCCCGCGCTGCCGATCACCTCTTAACCTGGGAGGACCTCGTATGACTATCGGCGTTTTGAGCAGCTCCCGCGCGGATTACAGCATTTACCTGCCGCTGCTGAAAGCCCTGACCAGCGAACCCGGCTTTACGGTTGAGGTGCTGGCGTTTGGTACGCACCTGTCGCCTAAGCACGGCTATACCGTTGAGCAGATTCGGGCCGATGGCTTTACCGTTCGCCCGGTCGAGGCCGTACCCGCCGGCGATACTCCCGGCGACCTCAGCCGCACGATGAGCAAGACCATGCAGGCCTTTGCTGACGTATGGACCACTACATCGTTCGATTTGATTCTGTGCCTCGGCGACCGGTACGAGATGTTTGCCGCGGTAGCCAGTGCCGTACCGTTTACGCTGCCGATTGCCCATATTCACGGTGGAGAAACAACCCTCGGCGCCATTGACAACTCGTTTCGCCACGCCATTACGGTTATGGCCAACTACCACTTTACAACCACTGAAACGTATAAACAGCGGGTCATTGACCTGACCGGCTCAGATCGGCACGTGTACAACGTTGGTGCACTGAGCATCGACAACCTGAGCCACCTCACCCTACTGACCAACGAGCAGTTTCTCGACCGTTTTGGCATTGACCTCAATATTCCCACTGTACTCATCACGTTTCATCCCGAAACGGTCTCATTTCAGCACACCGCCGGGCACGTAAACGCTCTGCTTGAAGCCATGGAGCAACTTGACCGGTACCAACTGGTCATTACGATGCCCAATGCCGACACCATGGGTAACTATGTCCGGGAACGGCTGGGGGCATTTATCGACGCGCATACCAATGCGGTGGGCGTCGAATCGTTTGGAACCATCGGGTATTTATCGTGTATGAACGCCTGCCGGTTTATGCTGGGCAATACGTCGAGTGGGTTTGTTGAGGCAAGTTTCTTCCCGAAGTACGTTATCAATCTGGGCGACCGGCAGCGGGGCCGCATCCTGACGCCCAATATCATTGACTGCCCGCTGGATACGAAGGCTATTCTGGACGCCGTGCAGCAGGTAGAAGCCGCGCCCGCGCCCGCGCCGGTATCCGCTTACGGCACCGGTCAGACCGCCCGCCAGATGGTGTCTATCTTAACCCAAATCCGTGACGAATTACGCTAACCATATCATCGCGCCCGACGCCCCTGTTACCCGCGCTCTTGAGCAGATCGGGCAGCTTGGTCAGTACCTGACCCTGTTCGTAGCCGACGAAACGGGGCTGCTGCTGGGTACGCTCACCGATGGCGACATTCGGCGGGGGCTGCTCAGCGGCAAGCCGCTCACCGACGCCGTAAGTCGGTTTATGAACCCGAATTTCCGGTTTCTGCGCCAGCATGAAGACAATACCGATACCATCCGGCAGTACCGGGCGCAGTTGCTTCAGCTCATTCCTGAACTCGACGCCGGAAACCGGCTGGTCCGTATCATCAATCTGGCTAAAACGCGGGCTCTGCTGCCCATCGACGCCGTAATCATGGCGGGTGGGCGGGGCGAGCGCCTGTTGCCCCTGACCAAGAATACGCCTAAACCGTTGCTACCGGTGGGTTCCAAGCCTATTATTGAGCACAATGTAGACCGGCTGATTCAATACGGTGTTGGCCACATCCACATCACAACGCGCTACCTCGGCGAGCAGATCGAAACGTTTTTCGGAGACGGCACTGCCAAAGGCATTCGAATTGATTACACCCGCGAAACCGAACCCCTGGGTACGGTGGGCGCCATGCGCCTGACGTCTGTTTACCACAACGACGCGGTACTGCTGATGAACTCCGACCTGCTGACCAACATTGACTTCGAGGACTTTTACAGTGAGTTTCGGCGGCAGGATGCCGATATGGCAGTAGCTACGGTGCCGTACCCGGTCAGCATTCCGTTTGGGGTGCTGGAAACCAGCGCGGGCCGCGTCCATGCTCTGCGCGAGAAGCCAACCTATACCTATTACGTCAATGCCGGTATTTATCTGATGAAGCGCAGTGTCATTGACCGGATACCACCGGGGCCGTATAACGCGACCGACCTGCTCGAACAACTCATTGCCGATAAAAAAACGGTTACCTACTTCCCGCTGCTGGGTTACTGGCTCGACATTGGCCGCCCCGACGATTACCAGAAAGCCTGCACCGATATAAACCACATTGCCCTATGAAAACCCTGTTTCTGATTCCGGCGCGGGGCGGTTCGCAGGGCATTCCCGGCAAGAATCTGAAGCCGCTGGCCGGTAAACCCTTGCTTTACTACACGCTCGACGTGGCCCGCCAGCTCGCCCCCGACGCTGACATCTGCCTCTCGACGGATTCGGACGAGATTATCCGGGCGGCTGCGGACTACGGTCTGGCCGTACCGTTCAAACGTCCCGACGAACTGGCCACCCATCAGGCGGGCAGCTACGGCGTTTTACGCCATGCCGTTGACTTTTACCGGCAACAGGGCCGGGTGTATGATACGGTCGTACTGCTGCAACCCACATCGCCGTTTCGTCAGGCCCGACACGTGCGGGAAGCAATGGCGTTGTACACGGGCGAGCTGGACATGGTGGTGTCGGTAACGGAATCGGACCTGAACCCGTATTTCAATCTGTTCGAGGAAAGCAACGCGGGTTATCTCGAACCGTCAAAAGACGGCGGGCAATTTGTCCGGCGACAGGACGCGCCCACGGCCTACGCCTATAACGGCGCGGTATATGTCATCAACACGGCATCGCTGGCTGTACAGACGTTGCGGGAGTTCGCCTACATCAAAAAATACGTTATGACGGCAACCGACTCCGTTGATCTTGACACGCCCCTGAACTGGCAATTCGCCGAGTTTCTGATGCAGCAGCGCGGACCTGATGCTTCGGAGTAATTTTGCGGCAGTCAGAGGAGGTATCTCCGTGCGAATTGGGCCTGTACCGATCACGATCATTCATCATTTAAAAAGCGAGTAGTGGGTATTATTAAACGTCAGACCATTCAGGCATCGGTGTACTCCTACGCGGGGGTAGCGGTGGGGTTTCTGACGCAGGGGCTGATTTTTCCGCATGTGTTCAGCAAGGCGCAGATTGGTTTGCTGGCACTGCTCGTTGCGCTGTCGCTGGTGCTGATGCAAGTGGCGAGTCTGGGGCTGAACAACGCCGGGGGCCGGTATTTTCCATATTTCCGCAATCCCGAACGGCAACACAACGGCTACCTGACCATCAGCCTGCTGACTACGCTGACGGGCTTTGGCCTGTGTGTATTGCTGCTGTGGCTGGCCCGGCCCTGGGTCATTGCCCAGTACGGCCCGGAGTCTCCCCTGTTTGTGCAATACTACTATCTGCTTATCCCACTGACCCTGTTCACGGTCTTTTTCTCGGTATTCGACAACTACGCCAAACTCCTCTACGACCCCGTTACCGGTACGCTGTTGCAGCAGTTTGTTCTGCGATTGCTGATTCTGGCTTCGGGGGGACTGTACTGGCTCGGCTGGCTCACGTTTGAGCAGTTTCTGATGGCCTGGCTGGGCGCGTTTCTGATATCGACGCTACTGATGGCGGGGAGTGTGGCGCGGGGCGGCAACCTAACCGTCAACCTGTCGTACGTCACGGTCTCGCCGGAGTTGCGCCGGAATCTGGTCCGCTACTCGTCGCTGACGCTGACTACAGCCCTGTCGAGTCAGGTTATTCTCATCATCGACAAAGCCATGCTCAGTGCCGACGCGGGTTTGTCTGATACGGGGGTGTATAGTACGGCTTCCTACTTTGCCGCCGTTATTGCCCTGCCCGCCACGGCCCTGTATAAAGTATCGGCCACGCTCATTGCCGAGTCCTGGAAAACCAACGACCAGGCCAACATCCTGACCATTTATCAGAAGAGTTGCCTGAATCAACTCTTGGCGGGTTGTCTGGTATTCGTAGGAGTGGCCGCCAACCTGCCGAGTCTGTTTTTGTTGCTGCCGCCGGGTTACGAAGCGGGTTACGTCGTCATTCTGCTGCTGGGGCTGGGCAAGCTTATTGACATGGCCACGGGCGTAAACGGCATTATTCTGTCCACATCGCGCTTTTACGCGTTTGATACGGTTCTGTTCATTGGCGTAGTGGTGGTTACCATTGTGGCTAACTATTTCCTGATTCCGCGTTACGGCATGAACGGAGCCGCTTTGGGTGCGGTGCTGGCTACGACGCTGTACAACGCGGTTAGGACGTTACTGGTCTGGCGACTATTTAAGATGCAGCCGTTTTCGTGGCGCAACGGTGCGGTTCTGCTGCTGACCGGGCTGGTCTGGTTCCTAGCCAGTCTACTCCCCTACGGCAGCGGCAGTTGGTGGCGCGTGGCCCTCGATGTAATTTTGCGGTCGGGTTTGATTGCGGGCGTGTTCATCGGCATCGTATACGCCTTAAACCTCTCGCCCGATGCGAATGACCTGCTGAAGCAGGTGAAAAAAAGATTCTGATACAGTCTTCTTGTCACAGAGATGCACCAGGACGCACGGAGATTCACAGAGATTTTTTGAAATAAAAGAGTTTTTTCTCTGCGTAACTCCGTGCGTCCTGGTGCATCTCTGTGGCGAAAAAACACCCAAAAAACAATGTGGTTGTTTAAATACCTGTTTACAAACCTGTACCGCGCCGGGCAAACCGCCAGTGGGCGTCGGCTGCTGTGGCTATTTTTTCGCTACGCCGGCCGGCCCCGTCACCAGACCACCGAAATTCCCTTCGGTCGGTATCGGTTCGAGGTTCCGGATGCCTTTTCATTCGTGTGGCAATACAAGGAAATCTTCGCCGATGAGTCGTACCGCTTCGCCACTACCGCTCCTGTTCCCGTTATTCTGGACTGCGGAGCCAACATTGGTACCAGCATCGTATGGTTTCGGCAAACGTACCCGACCGCGCGGATCATTGCGTTCGAGGCCGAACCCGCCATTGGCGCGGTGCTGACCCGTAACCTGGAGCGCAACGGCGTTTCCGGTGTCGAGATCGTTCAAAAAGCCGTCTGGGTCGACAAAGGCGGGCTGGACTTTGGCAGTGGCGACGCCGACGGAGCTTCGCTGTTTTCCGAAACGGGCCGTAAGCGGGTTCCTTCGGTGCGGCTGCGGGATTATTTGCTTCAGGAAACCCGCATCGATATGCTCAAAATCGATATTGAAGGGGCTGAAACCGCCGTTCTGCTCGACTGTCGCGATGCGCTGGCTCACGTGCAGAATATGTTTATTGAGTTCCACGCCTATATCGATCATCCGCAGACCCTGGCGGCTGTGATGCAGGTGCTGGAGGAGGCCGGGTTCCGGTATTACGTTGACAGCAGTCAGGGGCGAACCAAACCGCTGGTGAACCATCGATACCGGGGTAATAACCAGATGGATGTGCAGCTCAACCTGTTTGCCTTTCGCCCGTGAACGTTGTCCACCTGAGTACCTACCATCAGTTTGGCGGGGCTGCCATTGCAGCCACCCGGCTGCACCGGGCTCTGAACCGTACGGGTCTGGCCGAAAGTACGCTGCTAGTGGGTACATCGGCCCGGCAGGAGCGCCATATTGCCGAGCCGGGTGTACGTTATCTGGCCAATAATTTTCTGGCCGAGCAAACTGCATTTGGGCGTTTTGTGGCCGAGCGGCTGTATTTTCTGCCCTACGAACGCGACCGGTCGGTGCGGTTTTTGTTTTCGCCCGCCGTGTTCGGGGCCAATCTGACGTTTCACCCGGCCATTCAGCAGGCCGATGTACTGCATCTGCACTGGATTAACTTCGGTTTTCTGTCCATAGACACCCTGCGGGCCTTATTCGCGCTCAAAAAGCCAATTGTCTGGACCCTGCATGACCAGTGGGCGTTTACCGGCGGCTGTCACTACACGCGGGGCTGCGATCATTATCTGGAGCATTGCCACCGTTGCCCGTACCTGAAAAACCCCGGCGAGCGCGACTTGTCGTATCGTATTTTCGAGCAGAAACTCGCGCTTTTTGCCGAGGCCAACATCTGCTTTACGCCCCCCAGTCGCTGGCTGGCCGACGATGCCATGCGCTCAACCCTGCTGCGCCGGTTTCCGTTTGTGGTCATTCCTAATCCCCTTGACCTTGACCTGTACTGCCCCGTAGCCCGCGCCGATGCCAACGACCGGCTCGATTTGCCGGCTACGCCCCAGTCTGCCCGGGGCCCGGTTCGGCTGCTGTTTGGCAGTGCCAGCGTAACCGACCCACGCAAAGGGTTTCAGTACTTTGCCGAGGCCCTGACCCGGCTCCATGAACAACGGCCCGAACTCAGCGTCGAAGTTCTAATTTTTGGCAAAGGCCGCAACTACCTCATTGACCAGCTTCCTTACCCCGTTCGGCACCTCGGCGTCCTCACCTCAACCGACGACGTGGTGGCGGCCTACAATGCGGCCGATGCGCTGGTGGTTCCGTCACTGGAAGACAACCTGCCCAATACCGTACTTGAATCGCTGGCCTGCGGTACGCCCGTTGTGGCGTTTGCTACCGGCGGCATTCCCGAGCTGATTGACCACCAGCAAACCGGTTATCTGGCCACCACCGGCTCAGTACCGGAACTCGCCGATGGACTGGCGTTCATCCTCACACATCCTGACCCCGAAACACTCCGGCAGAACGCCCGCCAAACGGCGCAGACGCGTTTCTCCGAAGAAGTGGTGGCTACGGCCTACGCCAAACTGTATGCAGAACTCGGCTATCACCATCGTTAACCGCCATTATCCGCCTAACCCCGGGATCACCGGCGAATCGGCCTGGGATCTGGCGACGTACCTCATTGACCAGCACGGTATCGAGGTTACGGTAGTCCACATTGACCGGACCTACGACGGGGGCGGGCAGGTGCGGCAGCCCGTGGGCAGGACCTACGCGGTAAAGACCATTTACAAAGGCAAAAACGGGGCACTACGTATTCTGGCGGGGTTGTGGGATGGGTTTATGCTGATTCAGAAGGCGCTGCGGGTGGGGCGCGGGCCACTGCTGATTATGACCAGCCCCCCCATGCTGCCGTTCTGGGCGTCGCTGCTGCTGCGCAACCGAACGTACTGGCTGTGGGCCATGGATCTGTTTCCCGAAGGGTTTGCGGCCGAAGGAAAAGTAAGCCCAAAGAATCCGGTTTACCGCTGGGTTATTAACCAGACCTACCGGCGCGCTCCCCGGCGGCTCATTGCCCTCGGTCCTGAGCAGGCCCGGCACCTGCTGGCGCAGTACAACCAGCCTATCCCCACAACCATTCTGCCCTGCGGGGTTTTGATGCACCAGCCCCACGACTCGAACCGACCGGACTGGCGGGCTGACGATGGGTTGATTTACCTCGGCTACGCGGGCAACGTAGGTCAGGCCCATTCGGCAGAGTTTTTGAAAAGTATCATCCTAAATCTCGACCCTACCAGGTTTAGGCTCGTGCTGGCCCTCTACGGCACCAAAGCCGACGAGGTATGGGCCGTGGCAGACAACCGGGCGGGTATAATCCGACGTTCAGCTATTCCGCGGAGTCAGCTGGGGTATCTGGACGTGCAGCTGGTGAGCCTGTTGCCGGAGTGGACCCACATTGCCGTACCGTCCAAAGCCATGAGCGCAGTAGGGGCCGGTTCGCCCATTCTGTTTTGTGGAGACCCCCACAGCGATAGCTACGTACTGTTGCGGGAGGCCGCTCTGCTCATCGACGCCCATTCTGCGCTTGACCCGCAGGTAAAAGCCGCCCTGGAACGACTTTCGCCCGATTGGATTCAACGGCATCGCCAGGAAGCCGATACAGTTGCCAGTGACTTACGCCAACTGGTAGGCAGCGCTTACAGTGAAATTGCCCATCATATTAAGTTTCCATGAAAGGAAGGGGGATAAATAAGGGTTGGATAGCTTTAGATTAATAATTGCGGATAAATTTGCGGGGTTCATGGGTGTAAAAGCTCGCTGACTTGTGCTATTCCCGTAAAAAATTGACTTAACTAATGAAACGAATTGCTGTATTTACATCGGGGGGCGACGCGCCGGGAATGAATGCCTGCATCCGGGCGGTGGTTCGGGGGGCATGCTACCACGGAATCGACGTATTTGGCATCCGCCGGGGATACAACGGCATGATAAATGGCGATATTTTTCAGATGTCGTCGCACTCGGTCAGCAATATCGTGCAGCGCGGGGGTACCATCCTGAAATCGGCCCGGAGTAAAGACTTCATGACCGTAGAAGGTCGGCAGAAGGCCTACGAGCAACTCCAGAAATTTGGCATCGAAGGGCTGATTGCCATTGGCGGCAACGGTACGTTTACGGGGGCTTCGCTCTTTTACGACGAGTTTGGTATTCCTACCGTTGGCGCACCCGGCACCATTGACAACGACCTGTACGGTACAGACTATACCATTGGCTTCGATACCGCCGTAAACACGGCTCTGGAAGCCATCGACAAAATCCGCGATACTGCCGACTCGCACGATCGTATCTTTTTCATCGAGGTGATGGGCCGCGATTCGGGCTACATCGCCATTCAGTCTGGTATTGCGGGCGGAGCCGAGCTGGTTATGGTTCCCGAAGTGCTGACACCCATTTCAGAAGTGGTTGAAACCCTCAAAGCGGGCTGGAGCCGCCAGAAATCATCGTCGATCATCATCGTAGCTGAGGGCGAAGAAGAAGGCAGTGCGGGTGAGATTTCCGAGAAAATCCGCAAGCGGGTTCAATCGGACATCGACATGCGGGTTACGACGCTGGGCCACATTCAGCGCGGGGGCGTTCCCACAGCCTATGACCGAATTCTGGCCAGCCGACTGGGACTGGGAGCCGTGGAAGGACTCATGAATGGTCAGGCGAACGTAATGGCGGGGATTATCAACAACGAACTGGTCTACACACCTTTGAAAGACACGATACGGTTGCCCAAGCCGATCAGCGAAGACCTGCTCAGGATGGTAAAGATTCTGTCGGTTTAAAGAGATTTACAGAGCGGTAGCGTCGCAGCGCTATAAATACCCCGCTACCCAGTATACCGCGTAGCCAATTATCTCCTTCACCAGGGTGTGGGCATCAAAAAATGCCTGGGCGTTGGGCAAAAGCCATTCTGCCGGGTACGAACGTGCGGGGATGGCTGCGAAAACTGCCGGGAAAGGGTAGCACAACAACCCCTGCTTTCTGGAAACATCCCACCGCCCGGCGCATGTGCCAGGCCGATGTGACAAGCACACAACGATTGGAATTAGCCCGCTCGCGCAGGAATCGGGCCGTAAAAACCGCGTTCTCGTACGTATTACGCGATTTATTTTCGTAGAGTATGTCGCCCACCCGAACGCCCGCCGTTCGTAAAAACCGGGTGGTAACCTCGTTCTCGTCGCTGATGACACTACGGTTAAAGGGCAGGTCGCCGTTGCCCCCGCTAATCAGAATGTACGCAACCGCTCCCTGTTTATAGAGGTACAGAGCCTGCCCGGCGCGGTCGGCTTCCCGCTCAAGCAGGAAGCGACTGTCTGGCACGGCCGTTTCGCCGTTGGTCATCCCCCCGGTCAGGACTACGGCAAAGCGGGCCGACGAGTCAGTTGGCACGGGGGCAGGCGGGTATTCCCACGCCAAAGCCAGCTCGTTGACCAGAAACGTATTGCCAAACAACCAGAAGATACCAAGCGCAACCCCCACTGCTACCCGCCGACGCGTCGTTTTTTTAGTGAGCAGGGCGAACAATAGCACAGCCATTAGCCACCCGGCGGGCATCAGGAGGTAACTGAGGGTTTTGGAAAAGAAATAAAACATAGACTACGCCGAGGCTGGCAAGCGTTTTGTAGCTGGCTGATTACGAATCGAAACCGTAAATTTGCTTTCTGATGTCTGTTAGCCGGTCAGTCCGGCGTCGCGAAGATATACCGCATAGTCCATGAAAAATCGCCTTTTACTTGTTAGTCTCTTATGCCTGTTCGCTCCGTCATGGCTCTGGGCGCAGTCGACCACGCCCGCATTCACCATTACGGGTCAGATCAGCGGAATTAAAGACACGACCTGTGTGCTGGCGCACTACTTTGGAGCCACGCAGTATATTCCCAAAGACACGGCCCGCGTGAACAGCGAGGGAAAAATGACCTTTTCGGGATCGAAGCGCCTGCCCGGCGGCCTGTATTTACTGGTAACGCCGAAGAACGGGTATGTCGAGTTCATTATCGACGAGAAGAATCAGGACTTCTCGTTTGCTACCGATACCGCCAACATTGTCAGGAACATGAAAATTACCGGCTCTGCCGAGAACGAACTGTTCTATGCCTACCAGCAGCAACTCGGCACGATTTACGACGAAGCCCAGGCCCTCGAATTACAGAAGAAAATCCGCAACGACGACGTATCGAAGGCACTGGTGAGCAAGCAGATGGGCGATTTGCAGAAACAGGCGCAGACGTACCGCAGCAAGTTCTTGAAAGACAATACCGGCACCTTTGCTGTGAAACTCCTCAAAGCCACCGCCGAACCGGAGGTACCCACCGCTCCCAAGCTTGCCAGCGGCCGGCCCGATTCGGTGTGGGTATTCAACTACTACAAAGATCACTTTTGGAACGACTTCGACTTCTCGGATGAGCGGTTTGTCAGAACGCCCATTCTTCAGCGCAAGCTTGACCGGTACCTGAAAGAACTAACCGTGCAGGTACCTGATTCGCTCATTAAAGAAGCCGACTACATCGTGGGCAAAGCGCAGGCGGGCAAGAATGAAGAAATACAGTCGTATGCTATCTGGTACATCACGAGCCAGTATGAGCAGCCTAAGGTAATGGGTACCGATGGGCTGTACGTACACATGTTTGAGAAGTACTACGCTACCGGCGTCATGCCCATTACGGACTCAAGCACCATCCAGAAGATCGGCGAGCGCGTAGCTACGCTCAAACCAACGCTGGTTGGCAAAACCCTGGTCGACCCTGCTGTAAGTGACACACTGCGCAAGCCCATCGTACTCAACAACATCAAGTCTGATTATACCGTGATGTATTTTTATTCGCCCAGTTGCGGGCACTGCCGCGACTAGTGCGCCGAAACTTAAGGAGTTTGCCGATGCCAACCGCAGCAAAGGGGTGACGGTCATGGCGGTGGCTGTTGAGCAAAGTCCCGAGGACTGGAAGAAATTCATCAATGAGTTCAAACTCCAGAAATTGGTCAATGGCTACGATTATACGTCCCGCACCGATTACCGGCACAAGTACGATGTCTGGACCACGCCAACGGTGTACATACTGGATAAAAACAAAAAAATTCTGGCCCGTAAACTACCCGTTGAGCAAATCGAGGACTTCATCGCTTTTAACAGGCGGCAGCAGGAAACAATCAAAAAGAACGCATCAGCCTCCGCGAAGAAATAACCCGGGCCTTTCAGTCTGGACTACCGAATCAGTGGCCCGTCAATTTAATCCCGAAGTGGGGTAAATTGACGGGCCACGTCACTTTTCTCCAAAATCAACCCCGCTCTATGACTCCCTCACGCCGAGACTTTATCAAAACTCTCTCCACCGCTTCGGCCTTTGCCGCAACGGGTGGCGTAAATACCGTACTGGGCAACACCGCCCCGGCTTATATTCGAAACCTGGTTGGTAATAGCCCCAATGACAAAATCCGCATTGCGACCATCGGGGTTGGTATTCAGGGAAACTTCGACACCCAGGCGGCCCTGCGTAATCCAGATGTTGAGCTGGTGGCCGTATCTGATTTGTACGACGGCCGGCTGGCCCATGCTAAGACCGCTTTTGGAGCCGATAAAGATTTATTCGCCACGCGTGACTTCCGCGAAGTGCTGGCCCGGCCCGATGTTGACGCGGTACTCATTGTGGTACCGGACCACTGGCACGATCACATCACCATTGAGGCTCTCAAGGCGGGCAAGCACGTGTATTGTGAGAAGCCAATGGTGCACCACCTTAACGAAGGTAAACCCGTGATTGACGCCTGGAAAAAGTCGGGCAAAACCATGCAGGTGGGCAGCCAGGGCATCAGCAGTGCAGCGTATCAGGAAGCGAAACGGCTGGTACAGGCGGGTGAAATCGGCCCCATTAACTACGTTGAGGCAACCTATGACCGCTTCGGTGCGATTGGAGCCTGGAACTACTCCATCCCGCCCGACGCTTCGCTGACGACCGTAGACTGGGACCGGTTTCTGGGCGACGCCCCCAAACGCCCCTTTGATGCCAAACGCTTTTTCCGGTGGCGCAACTACAAAGACTACGGCACGGGCGTAGCCGGCGATTTATTCGTGCATCTGCTGACGGGTGTTCATTTCGTCACCAATTCGCTGGGGCCCACGCGCATTTTCTCGTCGGGTAATCTGGCGTATTGGAATGATGGTCGTGACGTGCCGGATGTAATGACGACAGTAATGGAATATCCCAAAACGGACGCACACGCTGCTTTTCAGATGGTATTACGGGTCAACTTTGCCAACGCAGGCAAAATCAACAACGTAACGCGGATTGTGGGCAGCGAAGGGCAGATCGAGTTTTCGCAGAACAACCTGATCCTGACAAAGAAAAAACTACCCGTGGCCCCGGGCTACGGTGGGTACGACAGTTATTTTACCTTCACGCCGGAGGTGCAGCAGGATTTTGTGAAGCAGTACGACGCGCAGTACCCGCCCGATACCCGCACTGCCGAGCCCGCTAAAGAAATTCGCTTTGACGCGCCCAAAGGTGACGATGCTCATGCGCAGCATTTCGGCAACTTCTTTAAAAACGTGCGTGAAGGCAGTCAGAATACCGTCGAAGATCCTGTTTTTGCCTTCCGGGCCGCGGCTCCGGCGCTGGCCTGCAACGAGAGCTACTTTGAGCAGAAGGTGGTTAACTGGAATCCCGTCACCATGACCAAAAGCGCGCCGGTACCAGTAGTCTCCGCAAAAAAAACAGTCCGTAAAAAGAAGTAGCGCAGGGCAATCAAACCAATTGGTGTATCGAATCAACTATGGACGGCGGGGGCGTTATGCTTCCTGTCTCCGTAGTTGCATAAAGGCCTGACGCAGGTGCTGGCGGGCATTTTCGGTTGGTAATCCAGCCTCCTGACTGGCTTCCTGGGGAGTGCAGCGCTCAAATAATACGGCATTAAGCATCCGCTGTTGCGTGTTGTCTGCTTTCTGCACAGAGCCTGTCCGGTTAGTTCCAGTTAAAACTACACCAGTTGGGGTTAACTGCAGGGCGGAGTGGCTGATTTTTGGCGCCTGGGCAAGCGCGTTGGCGGCCGTTTGTCGGGCCCTGTCAAACAGCCAAAGAAACAACGACTGGCTGGCCGGACAGAATTCTATTTCTGACCGGACGGTGGCGAACGTCTCAGCCAGTACTGCTGCGGCCCGCTGTTCATCGCCAACCGTCTTCGCGATAATGCCAAGCAAAATCGGAGCGTATTGATCGTACAGACTGGCAAACGCACTGGAATCACCAGTCCGCAACGCGCTGACCAGGTCAGCCTCAGAAGCGTAAAGAAAGGGAGCCACCAGGATGCTGCGTTTGAGGAAGTACAACCGAATTTAGGTGTATCTACACAGAACCCAGTCGTTAACGGAAAAGTTAGATAAAAGTAAAGAGTTTATTTGAAACCACGCAACCCGTAGTGGCAAGCCCTATTCCGCAAAAAACTTTTTCGTTGACCCGCCCATCCGGAGCCATTCGGGGTTGTTTATACAGCTATAAGCCACGCTGATGCAACTCACTATTACCCCCGAAAACCTGCTCGAATGGATTGGTCTGCGTACCAATCAGGTAGCCATACCCATTCTGCATGTGCAGATTATGCCCGTTTTGGCCAAAGCCGTGCTGGAAGCGGCCGATAAAGGCGTGTTTGAAGCCGCCAGCTCCGGTCCCAAAACCCTCGATGAACTCAATACCAGCCTACACCTGAATCGTAAGGCTCTCGGCGAACTGATGGGCCTGCTCACGGCCATGGGATATTTCACGTTCAATAAGGAACGGTTCACGCTCACGCCCATGGCCCGGAAGTACGCGCTCAAAGACAATGCGCAGTCCGTTCACGGTATGATGGTCTTTAACAACCGGGTTGTCTGGGACTGGATGAGCCAGCTGGGCACCTACCTCGAAACCGGCGAAGGCGTTCATTACCACGACAAGCTCACGCCCGACGAATGGCGTTACTACCAGGAAGCGATGGTAGCCGCCAGTAATACCGAAGCACCGGAGTTTGGCCGCCGGGCACCGGTCCCGAAATCGGCCACGGCAATGCTCGACATTGGCGGCTCGCACGGGCAGCACTCAGCGGCTCTCTGCCGAAAAATCCCGGCCCTGACATCAGTCATTCTCGATTTGCCCGGGGCCATTGAGCAGGCGGCTCCACTCGTGGCCAAACTGAACATGAGCGACCGCATCCGGCAGCAGGTCGGCAATGCCCTCACCGATGACTTTGGTGAAGGCACCTATGACATCGTACTGCTGTCGAGTCTGGCGCATCATTTTACGCCGGAGCAGAATCAGCTGGTGGCCAGCAAAGTGGCGCGGGCATTGAGACCGGGTGGGGTATTCATCATAAATGAGTTTATCCGGCCCGAAACCGGTGCCAAGCCCGAACTCCTGGGTAGCAGCACCGATTTATTCTATGGCCTGAGCAGCACGGCGGGCAATTATTCTATCCCCGAAATTCAGGCCTGGCAGGAGCAGGCCGGGTTGGCGCTGTACAAGGTTATCAAGTACCGCACGGTTCCGGGCCGGGCAATGGTAGTGGCGAAGAAGTCATAAGAAACCGCGCCTTCCAGTCGTTATTCTGCCGTATTACCAACTAACTCCATCGGTCATCCTGTGCGAACGGCTTTATCCCTAACAATCACGCTGCTGGGCGTTACGCTGGCAGCCCCCCTGTCGGCCCAGACCACATCGGGCGTGCTGAATAACCCCGGCCAGTTTATCTGCAATTATACGGGCAATGGCGTGAAACCCCAGGTGGTATGCAACGAAAAAGTCACCTCCAACGGCCATGCCGAGCGCGTTGTGGACCGGATTCTGCGCCCCATCGGTCTTTTGCGGAATTTCAAGGTGGTTGAGTGCTCTAACACCAAAAACTGCTTTGCTACGGTTCTGAAAGGGCAGCGGTTCATTGTATATGATGCAGCTTTCATGCAAAGCATCGAAGAAGAAACGGAAACCGACTGGTCGGCCATCAGTATTATGGCCCACGAAATTGGTCACCATCTGCAGGGGCATACCATTGACGGGCGGGGTGAGCAGCCGCAGAAGGAACTGGAGGCCGACAAGTTTTCGGGCTTTGTGCTGCATCAGCTGGGAGCCTCGCTGGACGAGTCGCTGGTGGCAGTACGTAAGCTGGGCAATGCCTATGCTACGTCCACGCACCCGGCCAAGCCCATTCGTATCGAGTCTATTCGTAAAGGCTGGCTGGAAGCAGAGGCCCTGTACCCCAAAAGCCGCTCAGCCAGTAAGCCCCCCGTGGCCGTAGCGCCCAGAGCCATTGGTACTCCCGTAGCGTCTCGGCCATCCCCCACCCGAGTAAGCCCGGCTCGGGTGGCGCTCGGTTGTGTATCGGGCAACTGCGATGATGGCAAAGGCGTGTTTGTCTACCCTACGCAGGAGCGGTATGTGGGAGGCTTCGTTGATGGCGACAAGCACGGTGCCGGTGCCGACTATTATCCCAACGGCAAACTGAAATACCGGGGTCTGTTTCAGAACAATCTTCGTACCGGTTACGGACTATATTACTACCACAACGGCGACCGGTATGAAGGCCAGTTTTCCCGTAATATTCCCAACGGCAAAGGCGTCTACACCTTTTCAGACGGGGAGACCATTACGGGTTTCTTTAAGAATGGCCAGCCTGTGCGCTGAGTTTACTGCGCCGGATGCAGGCGCTTAACCAGCCACTTGTCTTCTGCATTTACCTATTCGGGGTGTTTATCCTGTAAAACCCACCAAACGCGAATTATTCGTGCACCGTTGAACAAAATAGCTTGCGAATAGTTGCGTCGATTTTTATCTTCACCAGTCAAACAACAGCCCGCCTAAAAACGGGCCTGCCCACCGTGACTGTACATGAAGAACCCTGGTCGAATTTTTCTGCTCTGGAGTCTCGCCCTTGCGTGTAGCTCCTCCCCTGTACCGGCTCAGTTGCTCACTACCAGCCAGACCCACGAAGATCTCAGCTACCTGAAGCGTAAACTCGATTTGCTACACCCCGGCATGGGGCACTACACCCCCCAAATCCGAATGGAGCAGCTGTTTGATTCGCTCTATAACGGCCTGACCGGACCCATGAATTATCTAACGTTTTTCCGGCACGTCGGCCCACTGGTCAATGCGCTGAAAGATGGGCACACCAACCTGAATCACCGCAAAGCATGGGCGGGCAAATCTACCCGGTTCATTCCCTTTTACATCCGGCAGGTAGACAACCGGTATTTCATTAGCCAAAACGCGTCAACTGACACCAGCCTTCGGCGCGGCACAGAACTCCTCAGCATCAATGGTCGGACCATGGCCGACCTCCACCGCGAACTAATGGACGCTGACCGAACCGGTTCCGACGGCGACAACCTGACGGGCAGGCGGCAGTGGAGTATGGTGCAGTTTGCCGATTACTATGCGGCCTGGTTTGGCTCAGCAGATTCTATACAAATTACCTTTCGGCGGCCCAACCAGCTTTTCAGTACCGCGCCTATAGAGACCAAAACCCTGCGTTGCCCTACCCTACCGATTTTCCGGGCTACCATGTACCGGCGCTACCACCAGGAAGCCGATCAACGGCCTAACCTGTCGGTATACGTTATCGACACCCTGACCCGAACGGCAGTGCTACGCGTATCCTCCTTCATGGGCCTGAAAAAAAGTGACCCCTTCCAGATAGCCTATAACCAGGGTCTCAGGCGGGCCTTTCGGGAAATTCGAAAGCAGAATATACAGCATCTCGTTGTTGACCTGCAAGGCAATGGGGGCGGTATTGTGCTGAACTCGGCCCGGCTGCTGCGCTACTGGATGCCGGAACCGTTTACCATTATGCAGCACGAGGAAATGAAACGCGCGGCCCGTGCCGAACTCACTACCCGCTGGAATCCGTTCTCGACCCTGAACTTCCGCCTGCGGTACCGGACCGATAAAGCGTCGGGAGGTTTTGCCAGTCGGTCGGCACACCGGCGGTTTAAACCCCGCAAGCGAATGGCCTTCCGGGGTGATTTATACTTCCTGATGAATGGGGCTTCATTTTCGGCGGCTACGTCGGTACTGGCCAAGACGCTCGACGCCGACCTGGGTACGTACGTGGGAGAAGCCAGCGGCAGCGCGTATTGGGGCGACTTCGCCGGTTATTTCAAAACCATAACGCTGCCCAACTCCAAAATTCAGGTGCGCATACCGCTTAAAAAACTTTACCACGCCGTTAGTCCCGACCGGGCCAACGGCTTTACTGTTGAGCCGGATTTTGTGGTGTCCCGCTCCTACAACGATCTGCTGGGTAACCACGATTACATACTCAACTACGCCCTGCAGATTATTCGCAACGGCATTGTGGTGCGGCCCGGCGTGAATTCGCCGGGTGCACGCACACCCGCTCAGCGAACCCTGGCTACCAATGAATGAGTTATCAATAAGCAACAGCCCATGGAAGTCATCCAAACCGCGCTTTGTAACTTGCCGGGGAATCGATAAATCGAAAACTGAAAACCACCTTGTATTGTATCGTTGACGTTGAAACGACCGGTGGGGTGAAGGGCCCGGCCCGCCTGACCGAAATTGCCATGTACCGCCACGATGGTCGGCAGGTGATTGATGAGTTCCATTCGCTGCTTAACCCGCAGTGCGAAATTCCACCATTTATTCAGGGGCTTACGGGTATCTCGCCCGCCATGGTAGCCCACGCCCCGCTCTTTGCCGATGTAGCTGACGATGTTCTGCGTATAACGCAGGACGCCGTTTTCGTGGCCCACAACGTTAGTTTCGACTTTAATTTTATACGGAAAGAAATGAACTGGCTCGGCCACGATTTTCTGCGCCGAACGCTTTGCACCGTCCGTACCAGTCGCAAGCTGATACCCGGCTATCCGTCTTACAGCCTGGGGCGTTTATGCCAGTCGCTGAACATTCCCCTCAATGGGCGTCACCGGGCGCAGGGCGACGCTGCCGCCACGGTGCTGCTGTTTGAGATGCTGCTCAGGCATGACCACAATGGTCTTATTCCACGGGCAACCAGTTAAACCCGGTTTTGGGCCGATGTTGACCAGTTACCCATCCAGGCGTAGGGGCGCCCGGTATTTGCCCGCACCGGTACTTCGATGGTTACGTACATACCCTGGCCAGGCTGGGTTTGCCAGATAATCTTCCCGTTCAGCAACGCCACGCGTGACTCAATGCTGCCCATTCCCAGGCCTGTACTGCCTTGCTGAATTCGCTCCCGGTCAAATCCGCTCCCGTCGTCGGCGTAGCGCAGCCGCACCAGATCGGGCAGGATCAGCACCCGCAGGTCTATGCGCCGGGGATTAGCGTGTTTAAGTGAGTTGCTGACTAATTCCTGCGTGATTCGATACAGCATTACCTCTGCGCTGGCTGGCAGTCGGCTGCTGGCAGTCGGCTCGCCCGGCGTCTTCTGTTCGAGCAGAATCTGCGCCTGCACCATACCGCTGGCATTGACGCGGTCGAACAGCTCTTCAATTGCTGCCACGTAGCCATACTGTTCCAGCGTTTTGGGGTTTAGTTTCCTAAGCAGGTTTCTAACGTCGCTGATGGTGTCATTGATGAGCGAGAATATGGTAGTTTTAAGTGATAGTATAGCAGGCGTCTCGCCCACCTGGCGGGTTAGCTGCGTTGTGTAGAGTTTCACCGTGGCCAGGCGGGTGCCGATTTCGTCGTGTAGATCGCGGGCAATATCCCGTTTCACCTGTTCCTGAATGTCGTAGGCCAGCCGCAACCGCTCAACCTGCTTCTGGCGAATCGCATCTTCGCGCCGTCGCACCCAGGCCAGTATCAGAGTCGTGACCACCAGCACCATCAGGATGATGAACGACCAGCTCTGCCAGAATGGGGGATTGATCTGAATGGTCATCTGGCGCACCCGGTTACTCCACTTACCGTCGCGGTTGGTGGCCTTAACCAGAAACGTGTAGGCACCGGGGGGCAGGTTAGCGTAGCGAACGTAGTTTCGCTCACCGGCCATAATCCAGTCATCTTCATAACCGGCGAGTTTGTACTGGTAGGTGTTGTGGCCATTACTGAGGTAGTCCAGGGCGGCAAACTCCAGCGAGAGCGTGTTTTGATCATGGGGCAGACTGATGTGCTCCATCTCACCGGCGTAGGCGTTGGCCTCCAGGCGTTTTTCATTTATGAGCAGTGAAGAAATATAGACCACAGGGTTAAAAAAGCTGCTCCTGAACTGGTTGGGCGAAAACCGGTTAAAGCCATCAACCCCGCCAAAGTACAGGTCGCCGTTAGTGGCCCGCAGAAACGCATTTCCGTTGTATTCGTAGCCCTGGATCCCATCGTCGGGCGTGAAATTCTTGATATTTCCCGTAGCCGGATCGAGCCGTGACAGGCCCCGGTTGGTACTCAGCCAAACGGCACCCGTTACGTCAGGTAGTGACCCATACACAAACGAGTTGGCCAGTCCCTGTGCTTCGGCGTATAGTTTACTCCGGCCCGACTGTGGTTTCAGGGCCATCAGCCCCCGGTTTGTGGCCAGCCAAAGCATTTTTCTGGTTGTATCGGGGCGGATATGCAGTACCATAGATCCGTTCAGACCGGACTTTAGTAGCCGCCAGTGGCTGGGTTTGTTTCCTGGCTGGGGAGAGTCGGGAAGTTGATAGCAGAAATACCCGTTGAGAAACGTACCGACCCAAAGCTGACGGGCCGGGGCATCGTACCATAAGCTAAAGATATTAGTCTCGGGCAGATGGGGTAGTTTAGTCCACTGGTTCCGGCGGGTGTTCAGCAAATACAACCCCGCTTCAGTGGCGGCCACAAGCGTTGTATCAGACAGGCTGGTTAGGTTTCGTACGTAATTACTGACCAGGAGACTGCTGTCTGTACTGAAGCGGATGGGCAGAAACGACTGGCTATCGGGCTGGTAGGCCAGTACCCCACCCGGCATACCTACCCAGATGCGTTGTTGCGGATCGCGATACAGGCACTTTACAAGGGCTTGCTTAGGCATGTCACCCCGGCCGGCATTGGTTAAAAATCGTTGTATAATCCGATTGCTGCGTGGGTCCAGTACATCAATTCCGTTGGCGGTGGCGATCCAGATACGATCAAATCGTTCTTCCATAAATCCCCGGACGGTGTGGTTGCTCAGCGTCCGGTCGGGCGACAGAACGTCGGTTTGCTGCTGCTTGTACAGGCCACCAAAAACGAACGCACCGGGGATAATGCGCAGCAGCCCGGCGGGGTCAGCATTGGCCCAGATAATACCAATATCGTCGACAAAGATCTTGTTGATCTCGAAATCGGTCATGGGGCGGTTGTTAATGACGGGCTGCTTCACGTGGCCAAACAGCCGCGCCCGTTTGTCGAAAAACAAAACACCATTACGCTGCGTACCCAGCCATAGCCTCTCCTGCGCATCGGGAGCGATACTGTAGATGGACCCAATGTTTGTGGTGCCGGCTACGGCGTAAATCTGGTAGGCTTTAGTCCGGTAGTCAAATCGGATTAGCCCATTGGCCGTACCAATCCAGGCGATGTTGTCAGCATCGATAAAAAAAGAAAATACGGCCTCTACCAAACCCGCCTGATTATCGGGTCGGTCGCTAAAATAATGCGATGTGGAGCCGTCCGTAAGGTTATAGCGCATCAGCCCTTTAGCCGCGTGTAGCCAGACATCGTTCGTTGGGGTGCGTACCGTGGAACTCTGCAGGTTATACTCTTTTGGGGGGCGAAGCTTCGTGGTCAGTATGGTTCGGTGGCCGGTTCGATAGGTGAACCGCACCAGCCCTTCGGCATCACTCAGGTACAGCAGATCGGTGTTGTCGACGTAAAAAGGCAACACCCGGCCCGTTGGACGTTGGGTACCAGATGCGGTCTGGCGAATGAACTGAAACTGATCCGTTAGCCGGTCGTAGCGGTTTAGTCCCTCTTCGGTCCCGATCCAGAGGTTACCATCAGTATCTTCGATAATACCAAAGATATTGATACCCCGGATAGAGCCGGCCTGGGGAAGCCCCCGGCGGGTAAGAACCGGGCGGTACGTCCGGAAGTGATGACCGTCATACCGGTTCAAGCCATCCTGCGTACCAAACCACATGAATCCCCGGCTGTCCTTGAGCATGTAATAGACCGATCCCTGAGCCAGGCCATCTGCCACACCAATCGCGTCTATTCGAAACGACATCGTGTCAGCCAGATGCGCTGGCTGTGCCCACACCAGGCCCGTCCACACGCACCAGACAGGCAGAGTCCATCGTAGAAAAAGACGTATAGATAGCGTCATAGAACGGGCAGGCAAAGGCAGATACTCTTGTTGCAGAATCCATACGTCGCGTCTCCCTCTCTACGCGCTCCACAACCGGAAAGGGATAAACTGGCTACATATCATTGATAGTAAGCAGACTTAAATTATTGTAAATGAGCATAGTATTTAATGAATATGCAAGCAAACAAGCCTATAAAGCACATTAGCCCGGCGACGGTTGTCTTTCTGGCAGGCTGGACCGAACTTCGTGGCGTAAAGCAATTTTTCATCAATACTCCCCCATACTGGCATGCGTTCCGCCTTTTCGTTTTCCTGTTTGCTTATGCTGACTACATCGGCCCTGCTGGCCCAGATCAACGCCCCGCTTACGTACCCCGTTGCCCGTAAAACCGACCAGGTCGACAGGTATCACGGCACAACCGTTGCCGATCCGTACCGCTGGCTCGAAGATGACCGCTCTGCCGAAACCGCCGAATGGGTAAAGGCCGAAAATAAAGTCACATTCGACTACCTGGCGCAAATTCCCTACCGGAAGCAGCTGCAAAACCGGCTGGAGCAGGTCTATGATTATCCGAAATACTCGGCCCCAAGTCGCAAGGGCGACTGGTTCTATTTCTCGAAGAATGACGGACTGCAAAATCAGTCGGTGCTGTACCGGCAGAAAGGACTGACGGGCGCGCCCGAAGTGGTCATTGACCCCAACAAACTCTCGGCCGATGGCACAACCCGGCTTGGCGCGTTTTCGCTGGCCAAAGACGGGAAATTCGCCGTGGTGGGCACCTCGGCGGGCGGCTCCGACTGGCAGCAGTACCGCATCATGGACCTGAACACCAAGCAGTACCTGCCCGAAACGCTGGAGTGGGTGAAGGTATCGGGAGTAGCCTGGCAGGGCAGTGGATTCTATTACAGCCGCTATCCCAAGCCCGATGGGTCGGCACTGGCCGCGAAGAATGAGAACCATCAGGTATTTTTCCACACGCTCAACACCCCCCAGAGCCAGGACCGGCTGGTGTACGAAGACCCAAAGAATCCGCAGCGGTTCCACACGGTTGCTACTACCGACGATGAGCGATTTGCCCTGCTGACCATCAGCGACCGGGGCAAGGGAAAAGACGGCAACGCCTTGTTTTTTATGGATACAAAGGCTGCCAAAACCCAGTTTATACCCGTTGTGGCCGAGCCGGGAAACGATAAGTACGGTGTATTGGACAACGACGGGGCCGACCTGCTCATTGAAACCAACGCCGACGCACCCAACAGCAAAATTACGCGCTACAGCACCACCACGAAGAAGTGGAGTGTGGTCCTGCCCGAAAAGCCCGAACCACTCGTGGGTGTACAGGCGGCCGGGGGTAAGCTCTTTGTTGAATACTCGAAAGACGTAACGTCACGGGTATACGTATACAGCTACACCGGTAAACTGGAGAACGAGATTGAGTTACCCGCCATTGGCTCAGCGGGGGGCTTCGGGGGCGAGAAAGACGACAAATACGTGTTTTACACCTTTACCTCGTTCACCTTTCCGCCTACCATTTATCGCTACGATATAGCCACCAGAAAAAGCAGTGTGTTCCGCGCGCCGGAAGTAGATTTCAAACCCACAGATTACGAAACGAAGCAGGTATTTTACACCAGTAAAGACGGTACCCGCGTGCCGATGTTCGTGACGTACAAAAAAGGACTGAAGCTGGACGGCACCAATCCAGCCCTGCTCTACGGCTACGGCGGTTTTAACATCAGCCTGCCGCCCGCGTTCAGCCCGTTGCGGATACCGTTTCTTGAACAGGGCGGCATTTATGCTCAGGCCAATCTGCGGGGCGGGTCGGAATACGGCGAGACATGGCACGAGCAGGGGATGAAAGCCAAAAAACAGAATGTTTTCGACGACTTCATTGCTGCTGCCGAGTACCTGATTGCCCAGAAATACACGAGTACCGACAAACTGGCCGCGCAGGGCGGCTCGAACGGGGGGTTGCTGGTAGGTGCCGTTATTAATCAGCGGCCCGATTTATTCCGGGTGGCTATTCCGCAGGTGGGCGTCATGGACATGCTCCGGTTTCATAAGTTCACCATTGGCTGGAACTGGATTGCCGACTACGGCAGCAGCGACAACCCCGACGAGTTCAAAATGCTCTATGCCTACTCGCCCATCCAGAACATTAAACCCGGCATTAAGTACCCTGCCACGCTTATCACCACCGCCGACCACGACGACCGCGTAGTTCCGGCCCACTCGTTCAAGTACGCGGCTACGTTGCAGGAGACTTACAAAGGGGCAAACCCAGTCCTGATCCGGGTTGATGTCAACTCCGGTCACGGCGCGAGCAATACCAAAAAGAACATCGAGACCACCGCCGACATCTACTCCTTCATACTCTGGAACGTGGGCGTCCGGTCCCTGAAAGAGGTGGCGCAGAAGTAGGCAAGTAGATCTGCCCTCCAACACAAAAGCGGCCTGCCAGATCATCTGGCAGGCCGCTTTCTGGTAGAAAAACTCGTTTAAAACTTAAACGTAACGCCTAGCTGAAGAGGAGCGAAGCCGACGCCCGTTTCCAGAAAGGCACCTACGTTATCTGAAAAGAAATAGCGACCACCAATGTGAAGACCAAGGCCAACACCACCGTAGTTATACGCTGAACTCAGGAAACCGTCTTTGTATGAGAAACCACTGTACACCAATCCGGCTCCCGCATACAAATCGAATTTTTCGTCGGAGAGGGTAAGCAATTGGTTGAAGTGGTACGAGCCACGAGCACCAATGCTGTAATACGAACCGAAGCCGGAGTACGTACGAAAGCTACCCACAGCGCCTACCGTGAGGTTAGGAATCACCCCCACCTCAAATGAGCCGCCAAAGGCAAGACCGCCCCCACCAAAGCCGATGCCACCGTAGTTGCCCACGCCAATGCCCAGGTTCAGTAACTTGGTTCCTTTATCGGGCGCAAACTGGCCAAAACTCTGGGTCCCGATCAACAGGCTAGCGACTAGTAGGAAAAGAACGTTAAATTTTTTCATGTCGGGAATTATTTTAGTGAGAACTCCCGGCAAAGTAATGTTGATTTTACTCAGCTAACAAGCCGTATCGACGCGTATTATTAATCGGTCATACCGCCTTACGATCTATACCTAATCTATGCTTTGAAACAAAACAAGACGACCTTTTCAAGTCGTCCCGTTGTCCCTACATACAGGCTAAAGACAATCCTGGCTAAGCCGCTTCAGCCTTCAGTTTCTCCTGAAATACTTTTTTGAATTTGTCCATCTTCGGCGCAATAACAAAAGCGCAGTATCCCTGATTGGGGTTGTTGGCAAAGTAGCTCTGATGATAGGCTTCTGCCGGATAAAACGTTTCGGCAGGGCTAATTTCCGTTACAATCGGGCTGCTGTAGGCACCGGCTTTATCGAGCTCTGCTTTGGCGGTTTCGGCCAGGTATTTCTGCCCGTCGTTGTGGTAGAAGATGACCGAGCGGTATTGCGTACCTACGTCGGCCCCCTGCCGGTTCAGCGTGGTGGGGTCGTGGCTACGAAAAAATGCCTGCAGCAGTTCTGCGTAGGTAACTTTGGCTGAATCGTAGGTCACCTCTACGCATTCGGCGTGGCCGGTAGTGCCGGTACATACTTCTTTGTACGATGGGTCAGGTTTCTCCCCGCCTTCGTAACCCGACACGGCGTCAATTACGCCATCGAGTGTTTCGTAGAGAGCTTCAGTGCACCAGAAACAGCCGGTGCCGAAGGTGGCTTTCTCAAGATTATCAGATTGATGCATAGTCATAGCAGTTGATTACCGGCGCAACCATTCGGGGTGCGCGTTGTTCTTCATTTTATAACGCACCTGTTTTCCTGAAAGTTTTATGAAGTTCAACACTGATAAATACCGCTACGACGGCAGCAAAAAGTTAAAGATCAGCAAAACGCCCACCAAGATTGATGATCTCTACGATGACAAAGACGAATATCAGGAGGTGCTGGCAGAGCAGGCTGCCGAAATTGATGACTGGCAAAACCGGATGTTTGCCCATAATCATTTTGGGCTGCTGATTGTCTTTCAGGCACTGGATGCCGCCGGTAAAGACGGGACTATCCAGAAGGTGTTCACCGGCACCAACCCGGTAGGAGTTCAGGTAACGTCGTTTAAACGCCCTACCGAGCAGGAACTTGACCACGACTGGCTCTGGCGGAGCTGGCGCGACCTGCCCGAGCGCGGCACCATCCGCATCTTTAACCGGTCATATTACGAAGAAGTGCTGGTCACGAAAGTACATCCGGAAATCCTGACCGATAGCCAGCGAATGCCTGAGGCCGTGACGGAAGACCTCGACAAGCTTTTCAAACAGCGGTACGAAGCCATCCGGGCTATGGAGAAATTCCTGTGCCATAACGGCTTTCCCACCATCAAATTTTTTCTGCACGTCTCGAAAGATGAGCAGGCCGACCGGCTCATTGCCCGAATTGAAGACCCCGAGAAGAACTGGAAATTTGAGACCGGCGATGTAAAGGAACGCGAATTCTGGAGCGACTACCAGCAGGCCTACGAAGATGCTATCAACGAAACCGCCACCGAATACGCGCCCTGGTACGTAATCCCCGCCGATGACAAGAAAACCATGCGGCTGCTGGTAGGTCGCATCATTGCCGACGAAATCAGCAAACTACCCATTAAAGATCCAAAGCCCGACATTACGCGCTTCGACGAACTCCAGAAAATGATTCCGCTTATCCGGGCTCAATAACGATGAACACAAACCTATTCCGCTACGACGGCAAAAAGAGCTTCTCAGCCAACTTACCCACCACCACGGATACGCTGTACACCGACGACGACGACCGCGACCGCCAGCTGGCCGAACTGGCCGCCCGCATGGATCAGGCCCAAAACCGGATGCATGCCGAGGGGAACTACGGGTTACTGGTGGTGTTGCAGGCACTGGACGCGGCCGGCAAGGACAGCAGCATCCGGCGGGTATTCCGGGGTGTGAACCCGTCGAGGTTTATGATTCAGCCCTTTAAGAAGCCGGAGAAAGAAGCGAAAAACCACGATTTTTTGTGGCGGTTCTGGCGTGACTTACCCGAGCGAGGCATGATTGGCGTCTTTAACCGATCCTATTACGAAGAGGTGTTGGCCATGCGCGTACATCCGGAGCGGCTCCGCGACGGTAACATTCCGGCTAACCTACTGCCCAAAGCGGATGAAACCCTCTGGAAAGAACGATTCGGCGATATTGTCCACTTTGAAGATTACCTGTTCCGCAACGGCTTCCCCACCGTGAAACTGTATCTGCATATTTCGAAAGAAGAGCAGGGTAAACGACTTATTGCCCGCCTGAGCGACCCGGAAAAGCAGTGGAAGTTCTCGGAGAGTGATCTTGATGAACGGCAGTTCTGGCCCGATTACATGCGGGCGTTTGAAGATACCATCAACGCAACGGCCACGAAGAACAACCCCTGGTATGTTATCCCGAGCGACGATCGGCATAATCAGCAGATCATCATCGGCCATATCGTAGCGGATATGCTGGAGTCATTACCCACGCAGTTTCCTGAAGAGGATCCGGCCACCGCGAAAAAATTAATCAGGAAGATTCAGAAGCAGGACGGGGCCTGAAAAGTAACTCACGTTGCTTACCACTCAACCCCGCCGATTTACCGCCCCGTTATAATCCGTGACCGCCCGAAATTATCGGGCGGTATTTTTGTGTTGCTAAAAAACAACCGGCCCAATTTCGTCTATCGGTAGATCAGACCTATTTACAATGCAAAAGTATCTATTAGTCAATCTGTTATTCCTGCTACTAACCAGTTTGTCGCCGACTGACGTCCGGGGGCAGACCGATCAGAATACGGTTCAGCAAGCGGCTTCGGCCGAGAAATACACCGTTAGCGGCTACATCAAAGACGCGGCTAATGGCGAAGGACTCATCGGCGTATCGGTCTACGTGAAAGAACTGGCAACGGGGGCGGTAACCAACAACTACGGCTTTTATTCAGTACCGGCCCCGGCGGGAACGTATAATCTGGTGATTACTTACGTGGGCTACGAAAAGCAAACCCGCACCGTGACGCTGACCGACGAAAACAAGCGGCTAAACATTGAACTGAGCGAAGAAGGCAAACAGCTTCAGGAAGTCGTAGTGTCAGCACAGCGTGAAGACGACAACGTAAAAAACATCGAAATGAGCGTCAACAGGATTGACGTCAAAACGCTCCAGCGCATCCCGGCGTTGCTCGGCGAGGTGGACGTGGTGCGGAGTATTCAATTGTTGCCGGGCGTGTCGACGGTGGGCGAGGGCGCTACGGGCTTCAACGTGCGGGGCGGCAGCATCGACCAGAACCTGGTGCTTTTAGACGAGGCCCCGGTCTATAACTCCAGCCATTTGTTCGGCTTCTTCTCGGTATTTAATCCTGACGCGGTCAAGGATGTGAAGCTCATCAAAGGGGGTATTCCGGCCCTGTATGGCGGCCGTATTGCTTCTATTCTCGACGTTCGGCTCAAAGAAGGCAACGCCAAGAAGCCCGAATTAAACGGCGGCATCGGGCTTATATTCAGTCGGTTATCGTACGAGGCTCCGTTGTTTAAGGGGCGAGGTTCGTTTATCGTGGCGGGCCGGCGGAGTTATGCCGATATTCTGGCGCAGCCGTTTTTATCCGGCGACCTGAAAGGCTCGAAATTTTATTTCTACGACCTGACCGCCAAAGCCAACTACCGCATCAATGACAAGAACACCGTGTTCCTGTCGGGCTACTTTGGGCGCGATGTTTTCGGGGCAGATTTTGGCTTTAACTGGGGCAACACCACGGCCTCGGCCCGCTGGAACCACGTTTTCAGCGATAGGCTATTCCTGAACACTACGGCCTATTACAGCAACTACGACTACTCGCTCGACTCGGACCTGAAAAAGAAGGCAGAGAACATGCCAATGACTATTTCCGCACTAATTCCAAAATAGTGGATTACAGCGTCAAGCCGGATTTCACGCTGTTTCTGGGCCGGAGTACCGTTACGTTCGGCGGGCAGAGTATTCTACACGACTTCCAGCCCGGCACGGCCACCGCGGCCAGTTCGGGCGATGTGCGCACGTTTGGGCTGAGCAGTAAGTACGCCTTTGAAAATGCGCTGTACGTGGGCAACGAGCAGCAGGTTTCTCCTAAACTACAACTGCAATACGGCCTGCGGTACTCGCTCTTCAACTACATCGGCCCGGGCGATGCCTATGCCTTCTCCACCACTGTACCAATAGGACAAAGCCGCTTTCCGATTACGACGGTGCAGTACAAAAAGGGCGAAACTATTCAGACCTACGGCAACTGGGAACCGCGCTTCTCGGCCAAGTATGAACTGGGCAACAGCAGTTCGCTTAAGTTCAGCTACAACCGGCTGGCGCAGTATATCCATTTAATTTCCAACACCACAGCCTCTACCCCGCTCGACGTCTGGACACCATCCACCAACAACATTAAACCGCAGATTGCCGACCAGATTGCAGGGGGGTACTTCAAAAACTTCGGGCGGGCGAATGCGTCGGGGGGCAGCGAGTTTGAGGCTTCGGTAGAGGTGTACTATAAGTGGCTGCAAAACCAGATCGACTACGTTGACGGGGCGCGGCTGATTCTGAACCAGTTTCTGGAAGGCGATTTGCTGAGCGGGCGGGGCCGGGCCTACGGGGCCGAATTTTATCTGAAACGCAACCGGGGCGTAGTCAATGGCTGGATCAGCTACACGCTGGCCCGTACCGAACGGCAGGTGCTACCCATCAACAACGGCAACTGGTATCCCACCCGCTTCGACAAACCGCATACGCTCACCACAGTACTGCTCATTGATCCGCCGGGCCGGGAAGCGGGCCAGAGTCGCTGGAATTTCTCGGCTACGTTCACGCTCGCCAGCGGCACGCCGGCCACGTTCCCCACCAACCGGTTTGAGTTTGGCGATTTTGTGGCTCCTATCGTCCAGGGGCGCAACAATTACCGCATTCCAGCCTATCACCGACTTGATCTGGCGGCTACCCTGCAGGGGCGCAAACGGGTTGGCAAACGCAAGGATGATAACTGGGTGTTTTCGGTCTATAATGTGTATGCCCGCAAAAACCCGTTCTCAGTATTCTTCCAGCCCAGCGCCGATAACCCGCAACTAACGCAGGCTATCCGGTACTCAGTCTTCGCTACGGCCATTCCGTCGGTGACGTACAACTTCAAATTTTAGCTTATCACCGACCCCAAGGGGCGGTCAGACACTATGAAACAGTCTGCTAACTACATAGCCTTTTTGCTCATCTGCCTTTCCCTGGCGGCCTGCGAAACGGTGATCGACACGAAACTGGAAACCGGCCAGATCCAGCTTTCCGTAGACGGTACACTGACCGATCAGCCCGGCACGCAAACCATCCGGCTTACGCAAACGGCGGCTTATTTCAACAACGGGCCGGCTCCCGCTGCACTGGGCGCAACCGTAACCGTTGCTGACAATGCCAATCGCGTTTATTCATTTACCGATCCCGATAACGACGGTAATTACACCTGGACACCCGGCCCAAAAGATACGCTGGGGCGCATTGGCAACACGTACGGACTACTCATTCAATATGAAGGCAGCACCTACGTATCCAGGTCAAAGATGAACCGTGTACCGGTCATCGATTCGATCATCTTCACGAAAAAGACAATTAACCCCATATCTTCCCTGGAAGGGTATCAGGCAGAGTTTTTCGCGAAAGACTTTGCCGGGGCTACAGACTACTACCGAATAAGGTTCTACCGGAATGACACGTTGCAGAACAAGCCCCGCAATATCATTACGCTCAAGGACGCATCGTTTCCGGGCAGTGCCGATACCGACGGGCTGGTGTTTATCCGTCCACTCCGGGAATCGGTAAACACCGACAGTCTGTACGCGCTGAATGACCTGGTAAAAGTCGAGTTACTGTCGTTAACGCCCGAAGCGTTCAACTTCTGGCAACAGTTTCGGCAGCAGATCACCAACGGCGGCCTGTTTGCTACGCCCCCGGCCAATATTCCAACCAACGTGATCAATACTGATCCCAATGGTCGCGAGGCAGTCGGATTTTTCACGGCTTCGGCCATCCGCAGCCGGTCGGTGCGGGTAACGGATCAGACCATCCGCCGGTAAAATCCGGGGCCTCAGTTACGTTAATTTCAGAGCCTGCCGGGCCACGACACCGGGAACAATAAACGCCAGAAAGCCAACGGCCAGTACCACCGTCAGACTGATATGCAAAACGGCCACCAAAACGCTAAGGAGAAATGTAATCACTTTCATAATAGCCTGATTTTAGGAACATACATCCTTAAAACAAGAATCACGCCAAACCAACGGTTGCCATTTAGGATCACATCTCCCGCCTGTTTTCCCGGATTATTCATGAATACCCTCCGACCCCAGCCGACAGGCCGGGGTTATTTTTTAGGCTAATGGACCTGGGCGACACAGATTCAAAAAATTTGCGGACCCTTCCAACCGTTCAGACACAGGGAGGGTCATGATACAGTCAGCGTTGTTATGCAGGATGAATACGCAGTAGTAGAAGGATGCCAGCGGCAGGACCGGCTTGTGCAGCGACAGCTCTATGAGCGGTTTGCCGGGAAGCTCTTTGTCATCTGTAAACGCTACGTAAAGGATCCTGACGAGGCTGAGGATGTGCTACAGGATGCTTTCGTGAAGATTTACCGAAGCATCGGCAATTTTCGGTTCGAGTGCCCGCTCGAAGCGTGGCTGAAACGCATTGTTATCAATACGGCCCTGAAACATCTGCGTAAACAAAAGCCCTGGGAACACACCGTCGACGTGCAGGAACTGGCTCCACTCCTGCCCCAGGCCGACCAGAGTCTGCCCATGCTGAACTACCAGTACCTGCTTGAGCTGGTGGGCGAGCTGCCCCCCGGCTGCCGTACAGTCTTCAATCTATACGCCATCGAAGGATATACCCACCCCGAAATCGCTGATTTGCTTGCGATTGCCGAGGGCACCTCAAAATCACAGTATGCCCGGGCCAGAAACTTATTGCAACAGAAACTTCAACAGGACAGCCGCCCCGCCGAAGGCCGATCCAGCCAACGAACAAATACACCATGAACGAAGAACAGAACATACCGGATGAGTTGTGGCGTCGGGTATTCGACGAAGCCGCCGAAACCCCGCCCCCCCGCGTCTGGAACGCCATTGAACGGCAATTAGACGAGCCGGGGAGCGGGCGCGTTGTTCCTTTGTGGGGCAATGGTCTGTCACGCCCAATCATGTGGGGTACGGGTCTGGCGGCTGCGGTAGCCCTGCTACTGGCAGGCATCTGGCTTACCCAATCTGAACCGGCGCAACAACCCACAGTGGCCCGTGTACAGCCCACCAAAACTCAACAGCCATTGGCAGCAGCCCGGCCCGGTTCAGTGTCCATCAATGCCAGCGCTGAAACAGCCCTAGCATCGTCCCCTAAGTCAACCAAGTTCTCCAAAGTTCCGGTTGCGTTGGATGCATCAGAAAGGGTGGCGGCTACACTGGATTTCAATCATGACGGACCTGACAAAAAACCGGCCGGACGCGGTGAGCAGATTGCTCAGGAATCGGCGGTTCTGGTGCCGGGTAGCCTCGTACGCAGCGTGTGGACGGGGCCGGTTACCCGCCCGATAGTCTCTCTTCCAGCCAACGCGATTTTTAATCCATCTTTACCCGGGTCGGAGTTACCTGCTTTGGCGGAACCTGACCAGCTTGCCAGCCGGGGCATTCACCTGTACGAAATGAAGCCGCTTCAGCGCGTTGTATGGTTTGCGTCAGCCGAAACGAACGGCGTAGTTCAGCCAGTTCAGGAGCCGGTACGCGTGGCGACCAAAGCCAAATGGGCGTCGGTTCATGTCATGCCGGGTATATTCAATCCAGCCGTTGCGGTGGCCGTACCTGCCTTTGCCAGTGCGTTGGCGTACAGCTCAAATGCTAAAACGGGCAGCTCAGTCGTGAGCAGCCGGGCCAGCGTAGCCGTGGCTGTTCAGGCCATTGCAGGGGTGCAGTTAACGGACCGGTGGTCGCTGGAATCGGGCGTGGGCTATCTGGTAGGTCGGTCAACGGTAGAGAGTCCGGGGGCGCAGCCAGTGTATAATTTCCCACAGTCGGGCGTCGCTGCCAACGTGGGACCGGCTGCTACAGGAAATCTATACACTGATTTGTTACGGGGCCAGGCCGGTAAAGCAACGGGGAATCGAACCACCGGAGCCGCCAGCGACTTTCTGATCAGCAATACCAATCAATACGCGAACCTGAGCAGCAACAGTTACGGCAACCGACAAACTATTGCCAACGATTATGCTTATGTACAGGTACCCGTGCAGGTGGGCTACGAACTCCGCCCGCGCAAACGCCTGACGCTGGCCGTACTGGGTGGGCTGATTACCAATATCTTCGTAAAAAACACCGTTGATGATGCGCTGGTCGTGAAAGCGGGCGATGGTGTTTACGAACCAATAGCTTTGGCCGCGAGTATGGGGGCACGGTTCCGGTACCGGTCAACGGAGCGGTGGTCGGCTTCGCTGGCGGGTGTGTATCAACCGGCCATAACCCCCGGCACCCGGCCCGACTCGCCCGTGCGTACTCAGCCCACCACCACAGGCTTAACTATTGGCATCGATTATCACTTTTAACAGACATACTCATGAATTACCTCCTTACCTTCTTCGCGTTTGTTGCCCTGTCGGTGGGCTGTCAGGAAACCACGGTACAATCGGTCAGCGATTCGCTGACTATCCGCACGGGTACATCGTTTGGTATGTGCGTGGGCGATAAATGCCGGAAAGAATACGTATTCAATGGCACCAGCGCAACGCTGACGCATAGTGGTAACGGGCGGGGTAATCCCACACCGGCTAAAACCTGCCAGAAGCAACTCTCGGCCCAGGACTGGAACGCGCTCAAAGCCGCCGTGGACCTCAGCATGTTTAACCGGCAGCCCGAAGTAATTGGCTGCCCCGACTGCGCCGATGGAGGGGCCGAATACATTGAACTCGAACAGGGCGACAGTAAACACCGCGTCACGTTTCCCTACGGCCAGACCATTCCGGGTTTTGAGCCCCTTGTGAACGCTCTCCGGAAGCAGCGCAGCCAGTTTGATTCGTGTCCTTAATCAACCCTCTCCTATGAAAATAAACGCAATCCTTTCCCGTTCACTGGCCATTGCAGGCTTCGGTCTCATGGCCGTTGGCTGCGCTGACAAAACCGCTCCGCCCAGTATCGACGCGGGTAAAGATTTGCGGGCGTCCGCTCCGTTTGCCAGTCAGACTACGCGCTTTGCGTTCGATATGGCCCGGCAGGTCAGTCAGCAGGAGAGTATCGGCAAAAACCTGTTTGTGTCACCCCTGAGCCTGCACATTGCCCTCGGCATGATTCTGAACGGGGCCGATGGGCAAACGGCGGAGGAAATTCAGAAAACGCTCAGGCTGGACGCCCAAACCCGGACCGATATAAACACTACGTATCAGAACCTGCTGCAAGACCTGCCCGGCCTAGACCCGAAAGTAACCCTGCGGCTGGCCAATTCGGTCTGGTACCGCAATACGTTCACGGTCGAACCGGCTTACAAAACACTGCTGACAGATGCGTTTTCGGCGACCGTATCGGGCGAGGATTTTGCCAGCTCCGCCACCGTCAGTAAGATCAACGGCTGGGCCAGTGAGCAGACCAACGGTAAAATCCCGAAGGTCATCGATCAGATTGCGCCGGATAACGTTTTGTTCCTGCTCAACGCGCTCTACTTCAAAGGCGACTGGCAAACCCGCTTCAAGCCGGAAGATACCCAGGACAGGGCGTTTACACTGGCATCGGGCAGTCAGAAAACGGTTCGGATGATGCGGCTGAACATTCCATTGCGCCGGTCATTCGCCCCTACCTACACCGCATTTGAGCTGCCCTACGGCGCTGGCCGTTTCGTCATGACGGTGTTGCTGCCTAACACCGGCACCACCGCCGACGCGCTGCTCAGGACCCTGACCGCCGACGACTGGATGCAACTGCAGAAGACGCTCACAACGGGTAAAATAGACGTTGGTCTGCCCAAGTTCTCGTTCAGCTACGATGTCAACCTGAATAATGTGCTGGCCAGCATGGGCATGCCTACCGCCTTTACCGACCGGGCCGATTTTACGAAAATCAGCCGCGCCGGTAACCTGCTCCTAAGCCGGGTGAAGCAAAACACGTTTGTAGCAGTCGATGAAACCGGTACCGAAGCTGCTGCTGTAACCACGGGTGAAGTCTCGGTAACGTCGGTACCGCAGTCGTATCTTTGCGATCGTCCGTTTGTGTTTATTATCCACGAAAAAAGCAGCGGCACCGTCTTGTTCATCGGCAAAGTTGCCGACCCAACCCAAACGAACCAGTGAAATTACCAGTCGTATTTTTTGTCTTCATAATCTTCTGTGGATGCCAGCGCGATCCACTAGTAGTGCCCCCGAACGTTGAGAAGCTGGTGGGCATCTGGGAACTCCGTGAACCGCTTCCGCCCTATCCTGTACACCTGCAGCTGGTATTGGACACCGACAACCCACCCCGCGATGTAACGCCGTTTCTGGTCAGTGGTACAATAGCGGGCAGTCGTTACGAGGGCCGGTCGTCGGCGGCATTAGACGGACTGATGGTAGTTACAGCGTTGACCGATCTTCTGCCCACCACCGGATCGGACCCGTTCCGGCAAATGTATCTGTCCAGTTTGCGGACAGTTGTTCAGTTCAGCTATACGACCGACAATCAGTTACGGCTTTCTCACGGGTCTTCCCAGCCGGGGGTATTGGTGTATGAAAGACGCTGATGTATCGGGAAGAATAATTTCTGTAATTTTTGTGTAAGAATCCATATTGCCCGGCCGTAATCAGGACAGCCGGGCAATATTTTTAGGGGCGTTCCAACGCTTTTGCCCGGTGCAGAGTCTCGTTAGCATACATCCGTTTGGTCGCTATGAAACACATTCTCCTTATTCTCACTACGGTGCTGTTTGCCGTGCCCCTGCTGACAGGCTGCACGGATAATTGTCAGCAAACCCGCATCTATCGTAAGCTTGTGCCGGTGGAGATTCCACTGGCCGATCTCCGAAAGCCTGTTACATCCGGAAGCGCGCGGGCGGTGGCCGAGCCGGGCAAACTATACGTCAGGGATCGGTATCTGTTCATCGTCGAGATAAAAAAGGGTATCCACATTTTCGACAACAGCAACCCCGCCAGCCCCCGGGCTATCTCGTTCCTGACCATTCCCGGCACCGTTGATCTGGCCGTGCGCGATAATATCCTGTACGCCGACAGCTACCTTGACCTGGTGGCCATTGATATCAGCAATCCCGCCAGTGTGCGCGAAGTGGGCCGGGTAGAAACGGGGTTTAAAAATGGGCAGATTGGCCGAACCTCCTGGAATTACGATTCGCTGAACCGGAAACTCAACGACACCCGCGAAGAAATAACCACCGAAACGGTGCAGACCGACTGTGAGGGTACCTTTAATATCTTGCCTTATTTATACGCGGTTAGCTGGTTTGGCCGGGGCTATTTTGAAGGCGATTTTCTAAGTTATTCAGCTCAGATTAACTCGTTTAAAGCCTCGCCCACGGCTCCAACGGTCGGTACGGGTGGCTCAATGGCCCGGTTTGCGCTGCTGAATGATCAGCTTTACGTGGTCAACAATTACGCCATGCAGCTCTTCGACCTGGCCCGGCCCGATCAGCCCAAACGAACCAAAACGATTAATCTCGGCTGGAACGTCGAAACGATTTTTCCGTACCGGCAGAATCTGTTTATTGGTACAACCACCGGCCTGTTCATCTTCGACGCCAGCAAACCCGCCGAGCCGAAGCAGGTGGCGGCCTTTCCCCACGCCCGCTCCTGCGACCCGGTGGTCGTGCATGACAACTACGCCTACGTGACGCTGCGCGGGGCCAGCACCTGCGGGAGCTGGAATCAGCAGGATGTGCTCGACATTGTGAATATTGCCGATCCCGCCCGTCCGCAACTGGTCAAAAGCTACCCCCTCCAAACACCCTACGGCCTGGGTGTCGATTTCCCGACGCTGTTTGTCTGTCAGGGCAGTAAAGGCCTGAGCGTGTTCGACATCAGCAATCCTACCAATCCCGAACCGCGCCAAACGTTTCCAGACGCCCACGCCTTCGACGTCATTCCACTCGCCAACGTGCTGCTCATGATTGGGAAAGACGGGCTCTACCAATATGATTACAGCAACCCCGCCAACCTGCGGCTCCTGAGTCGGATCGCCATTCAGCAACCCATCTAACCCCACTGCCATGAAAACGCTACTCTTTTTTGTGATGGGGCTACTGCTGGCCATTCCATCAAAATCACAGCCGGAACCTCAGAAAAGTGTGACCCGCTGGCTAACTATGGTTCAAATGGGTGTAACAACAGGGCGGGTTCGTCCCGATCAACCTGCTTACAGTGGTGGGTGGTACGGGGGCTATTATCCGCCTTACTATACATCGCAACGGGCCGCTGGCAATCGAATAGGATTAACAATACATGCCTTCAGCGGTTATAAGTGGAGTAACCAACTGGTAACGGGGCTGGCAACGGGTGTCGACTATTACAATAACTCAGCATTCTTCCCTCTTGCGGGCCATGTACAGGGCGATTTGTTCAGGCGGGAACGGCGGTTATCACCGTTTTACACCCTGGAAAGCGGTTATGCCTTTCGGGGGCCAAACCCGCACGGTAACGATCTGCACGGTGGCTTTATGTGGAGTCCGGGACTTGGCGTCCGCATCAATAAGGGCAACGGCACCGGGTTTCTGGTCAGCGCAGGTTATCGCCATCAGCAGGCCCGTTATGATGCCCCCGTTGATGGCGTTTACACGGTGTCACAAATCGAAGACCGGCGGTATAACCGGTTGTATTTTAGGATGGGATTTAGCTTTTAAACGAATAGTAGTGCTCACACCTCGGATGATTTTTGGAATTATCCGAGGGTGAATTAACTCTCAACATCATGAAAAAAACAGGTCTTACGCTCTTCGGAATTGCCCTATTTATGGCGGGCAGTGCTTACACCCGCCGACAGGCTGAGTTTATAGCCCATCAAAAACAGACTGTTGCCTCTGTTGACAAAGCAGCCGAGATCAGTCAGGTCCGGCCCCAACTCAAAAATACCGTTACCTATCATTTGGTGAGTCGACGATAAGGACCCAAGCAAAAAAGCCCCCTCAGACCGAGAGGGCTTTTTTGCGTTTCATGACTCGTCCTGAAATAAGTTGACACTCACCCCAGCTTATTTTATGGATAGCCCAACCAATCAAGTAGTTAAGCGTACTCAGCGCGACTATACACTCGCCTTTAAACGAACCGTCGTTCATGAGGTTGAACAAGGCACACTGACCTATAAGCAGGCGCAACATAAATACGGTATCCAGGGCCGCTCGACAGTCTTGGTTTGGCTGCGCAAGTTGGGTAGCTTAGACTGGCAATTTCCACCAAGACCGCCCCAAATGCCTAAGCCACTTACCCCCAAACCGCCTACCCCTGAGCAACGGATCAAAGAACTTGAAGCGGCTCTGCAACTTGAACGGGACCGGGTAGTAGCCTACCGAACGATGATTGAGATAGCCGAAAAAGAGCATGGGCTTAGCATCCGAAAAAAGGCTTCCCCCGCACAGTCCAACGGCTCCAGGCGGAGCGGCAAATGAGCCTGACCTACATTTGTCAACTATTCGGGGTCAGCCCTCAAGGCTACTATCAGGCCCAGCAACGCCACCACCACAACCAGCAAATCAACGAAAGGGTGATCCAGCTGGTGCAACACCAACGCCGGATAATGCCCCGCCTGGGGACGCGCAAACTTTATCACCTGATCAACGTCAGCTTACATCAAGAAAGGCTTAAACTGGGCCGGGACAGCCTGTTTGCTCTCTTACGAACTCAGGGATTATTGGTTAGACCAGCCCGCAGCTACCACAAAACGACCGACTCTACTCACTGGATGCACAAACATCCCAACCTGACTAAAGGCCTAGTCGTAGCGCGACAGAATCAGCTTTGGGTGGCCGATATTACCTATCTGGACTTGGTAGAAGGGCATGGGTATCTAAGTTTGGTGACCGACGCTTACTCGCGCCGGATCATGGGCTATCATGTTCATGATCGTTTGCATGTGCACCCGGTACGAGTAGCGTTGGAAATGGCCCTGGCTGATACTAAACTGACTCAGCCCTTAATTCATCATTCTGACCGGGGGAGTCAATATTGCGCCGATTACTATCAGCAGTTACATCGCAAACACCACCTTTTGTGCTCAATGACCGACGGGTACGACTATTATCAAAATGCGTTGGCTGAACGCATCAATGGCATTCTCAAGTACGAGTTTTTAGTGGTTCAACCCCAGAATCTGGACGAAGCCAGACAAATGGTAGCCGAGTCGGTGGCCATTTATAATCAAAGGCGACCGCACTTATCTTTACAGTACCAAACGCCTGATCAGGTACACTATAAAGACAAGCAGCACCCGGTGATGCGGGTGCTGCTTGAAAGCTAAAATCTACTAATAACCTGTCAACCTATTTCAGGACGGGTCAGATTGGTGTGCTTGATAAATCACCACTTTTTCATGGGCCAGCACTTTGATAGTGGTACTATGCTGGGGAAAGGTAACGAATTCATTTTATCGACCTGCTCTCCGCTTCGCCCGTTACTCTGCCCAGTTTGGACCCGCCACCGCTAGCAAGGAACGCACAACCCACCACTGCCGACGTGAAATGGGCAACCGTTCACCCATGGTCAGCCAGGCAACCTCACTGTTTTCCTCCCGTTCCAGATTCGCTACCGTTTTCAGATTGACGAGGTACTGCCGATGCAGCCGCAAGAACGCATCGGCGAGAAGCCGATCGACGTAAAAGCACAGCGAACGGGCCGTGCCGTCGGCCCACACCAACCAGCTGTAGTTGGCCTCCGACTGTAAATAGAGCAGCTCCGTCAGGGGACGATGTTCTCGCCCACGACCCTGCCCCAAGTACAGGGACAGGGTTGGCGCGGGAGAAACCAAAGGATGAATCATCGTTGAGTTTGGTGTATGTCATCATCGCGTTGGCCACCGGGTGAGTCAATCAGCCCGTGCCGGTGGCCAACGCGATGATGACATGCTTTTAGTCTGTCTTGAGGACTTTCAGGGTCTGGCTTTGGGTCGTCCCGCTGGCTTGTTGGCTGACTGCCCGGAGCAGATAGGCCCCCGCGGGCTGAGCGCTCACATCCCAGTCTACCGCCTGCGCCGGAGCCGCCCCCGCCCACTGCTGCTGGTGCAGCTGCCTGCCCCGCAGGTCAAGCAGTTCTACCATTAGGGGCTGGCCTTCGGCGCCCTGCACCACGGCCCGCAAGCGCCCATCGGTCAGGGGGTTGGGCAGCAGCCTGATTTGCAAACCGGTTTCGGTCCACTCGACCGGAGCCGATCCATCCAGGGCCGCCTGCCGGGCACTGGGGGCCGTGCAGCCATAGTTGACAGTGACCACAAATGGACCCGCAAAACTAAAACTCCCGTCGGTCTGAAAAACTTTACAGTAGTACGTGGCCGTGGTTTGTGCACTCACTATAGTCAGGCTGCTGGTGGTGGTTCCCTTCTGGATACTGGCGATCTCGGTTAGCTTGAAGGGGGCACTCTGCCCGTTTTTGTACCACTCGTAACGCGTCCCCGTCGTAATGGCGTTCAGCACCACCGTACTGCTGCGGCACACACTCTGACTGGTCGGGGTAGCCACTACGGTAAGCATGAAGGGCGTTGCGGCACTCACGCACCCGTTGCCGTTGGTCTGCGTCACGGAGAAGTTCTGCACGCCCCCCGTGCTGATGGTAGCCGTGGGCGGATTGGTAATCGCTCCGCTCACGCCCGAGAAACTCAGCGTACCCGGCGCACTCACAAATTGACCCAGTGACAGGGGCGTGTTGCTGGCATTGACCGTGCGGCTCACCCCCGTCAGGGTTGGGGCCGGGGGGAGCGGGTTGACCGTCAAAGCGGTGACGCTGGCTGCGGACTGGCCATTGGCACTGACCGTCAGGGTGAAGGTCTGGGTGCCCGACCCGCTGGCCGTCACCGATTGACTGAAGGTGGTGCTGGTACTGGTACCGGTCTGGGTTGAACTGCCGTTGGTAAGCGTGTAGCTGTAGCTGCCCATGAGGTTGCCAATGGTGGCCATAAAGGTGACGGGACTGCCCACGCACAGGGCGGCCGGATTGGCCGAGAAGCCCGTGATGGTGGGCGTGGCATCAATCACCGTCAGCACGTAGGCTGCACTCACCCCCGAACAGCCGGTAGCATCGTAGGCCCTGGCAGAGAACGTGAAGCTGCCGCTTCGGGTGGGCGTACCCGACACTACCCCCGTGACAGCCAGATTCAGGCCCGCAGGCAGACTGCCGCTGGCCAGACTGTAACTGTAGGGGCTACTACCACCCAAAGCGGTGAAGGATTGACTGAAGGACACCCCCACTGTCGCCGTGCTGACCGTTGGGGTGGTAATGGTCACCGTAGCGGTGCTGCTTTGCAAACTGGTGCTGGCCGTAGCCGAACACCCGTTAGCCCCGGTGACGGTCACCGAGTAGAGACCCGCCGTGTTGACGCTGGCCGTGTTACTTCCATTGAGCTGGGTAGCTCCCGCACTGAACTGGTAGGTGCTGCCGCCCGTAGCGGTCAGCGTTACAGAGGTCATGGTGCAGCTCAGCGGCCCGTCATTAGTCAGGGTGGCCACTGGCAATGCATTCACCGTCACCGGCGTGGTAGACATGGCGCGTTGTCCACCGCTGCTGACCGTCAGGGTGAAACTCTGTCCCCCCATTCCGTTGCTGGTCAGCGTTTCCTGAAAGGCACTACTGGTCAGGGTACCCGTACGGACACTACTGCCGTTGGTCAGCGTGTAGGCATCGCTGCCACTCAGATTACCCACCGTGGCGGTAAAGGTGAGGAGACTGCCCACGCATACCGACGCGGGGCCGGCGGCAAAGCCCGCAATAGTGGGGGTGGCCGAGTAGATGATGGTATAGGGGCTGCTGGCGGCGGTGTTGCCATTACCGGCCGCATCCTGAGCCACGTTAGCGGATAGGTTCACGATTACCGCCCCACTAGTGGTAGGCGTTACGTTGAACGTGTAGCTTGCGCCCGTGCCGCTGAAGCCGGAGATGGTGCCGTTGCTCACTGTCAGGTCGCCCGTCACAAAGCCGGTCACACCCTCTGAGAAGGTCACCGTGAAAGGGATTGGACTTACAGTGGTGCTGCTACCCGAAGCCCCCGCCGTGGACCCGATGCTCACCGTGGGTCTGACCGAATCAACCGAGAAGGTGTTGGTATTGGCGTTGGCGCTCACCGCGCTGCCTGGCACCTGGGCCGTAGCGTAAACGGTGTGGCTACCCTGGGTCAGGGCTGCGGACTGGGCCAGCGACCAGTTGCCGCCCGTGGCGGTGGTGGTGCCGATGGATGACCCGTCTACAAATACCGTCACCGTACTGCTCACTGGAGCCGTGCCCGCGTAAGTTGGAGTGTCCGTGTTGAGCAGGCTGCCGTTAGCCGGGCTGACCACTACCGGGGCCGCCGTAACGGGCTGGCTGTAGGTGATGGTGTAGGGGCCGGCGGCCGTGTTGAAGTTAGCGGCCGCATCCTGGGCCACGTTAGCGGGCACGTTCACGACCACCGCCCCGTTGGCCAAGGGCGTCACGTTGAAGCTATAGGTGGTGCCCGACCCCGAGAATCCCGTAATCGTGCCGTTGCTCACGCTCAGATCACCCGTCACAAAACCGGTCACGCTCTCCGAGAAAATGACCGTGTAGGCGAAGGGGGCACTGCTGCTGGAGCCGCCATTGGGGGCCGTGCCCGAACTGATGGCCACCGAAGGTCTGACCGTGTCGATCGAGAAGGTGTTGGTAGTAGAGTTGGCGCTGGCCACGCTGCCTGTCACCTGGGCTGTGGCATAGACCGTGTGGTTCCCCTGAGAAAGAGCCGTGGGCTGGGCCAGCGACCAGCTCCCGCCCGTAGCGGTGGTGGTGCTAATGGACGACCCGTCCACAAAGACCGTTACCGTACTGCTCGCTGGGGCCGTGCCACTGTAAGTGGGGGTGTCCGTGCTGAGCAGGCTGCCGTTGGCTGGGCTGACCACCACCGGAGCGTTGGGCGTGGTGGTGAAGGAAATGGAACTTCCATAGCTGGTACCCGCGCTGTTGACGGCGTAAGCCCGCACATAGTAGGTAGTGCCGGGCATCAAGGTGCTTATCGTAGCCGAGAACGTGCCGATGCCGGTACCGTTGGTGGCTTTGGCATCGGCCGTGGTGGGGGTGTTGTTGCTGGTGCTATACACCACGCCACGCTCGGTCACATTATCGCCGCCGTCGGCCGTCACGTTACCGCCCAGCACGGCGCTAGTCGTCGTCACGCTGCCGGGGGCAGCGGTTGATACGGTTGGTGCCACGGCGGGCGAGTAGCCCACGGTACGGAACGCCGCGTTGCTTTGAGTACCCGAAGGGTCGGTGGTTGCAAACAGAACAGCGCGGTCCTGGCTGCCCGATGGCAGGGCGGTATTCGTCTGGAAGGTAACCAGGCGCAGGGCGGCCTGCCACTGGCCCAGCGTCGCCGTCGAGCCAGTCGAAGTCAGCGTCAGCACCCCGGTCGAGGGGCTGTAGGTGCCATTGATGTTGCCCGTGGCAGCCGTGCCCGCGAAAGCCAGCACGTCGTTGGCGGGATCCCAGCCGGCGGTGATACGAACTATCGCGCTGGTTTGCGTGGGGTTGTCGGCATCGGCCAGGGTAATGGTGTTGGTGATTTGTACGGCCGCGTTAGCCGTCGGATAATTTTTTATAGTCGATTCAATATTGGCCAGCACCGGGGCCGCATTTGCGGTGGGAGTGCCCAGCACCCGAATATTATCGAAGGAAAACTCTTCGCTGAGCCCCGCCTGAGATACCACAAATCGGGTTTGCAGCGTCGTGGCCGTGCTGGGCAGGTCAAACGTGAAGTCCTGCATGGTCGCGGTAACCAGCGGGTCTGCGGTCGTGGCCGTGCCATTCAGGTTCACATCCTGCCGCAACTGCCCGGCGTAAACGTCAGGCCCTGTTTGTATCAAAACCGATGCATCGCTGGTAAACTGACCCACCGTAACCCAGGGGCCCGTTCCGTTGAAGCGAACCTGTACTTTGAGCGTATCATTTGGCTCCCAATTCTGGGAAGTGGCTGAGTAGCGCCCATCCTGGAGGCCTACCTTCACCTGTAGGTTGCGGTAGCCGGTCGTATTAATCGAGTTCAGGGTAACGGTGCCCGGCTGCCGGTCTGGTGCCGCGGGAGCAACGGGGGTCGCACCTCGTACGCCTTCTCCGGCCCAGTAGTATGTGCCATCCAGCGTGCCGCCCGCCGTGTGGGTGCCGCGGTGGTCCGCCAGGTTTCCGGTGCAGGGCGTAGTGGTACCGTTGCACATACTGGCTTCCGAGGCCCGGAAGAAATACTGGTTCCGGGTAGGAGCTCCCGCCGGCACCGTATTGGGTAGGATGGTGTAATTCGATATGTACCGGGTGCCTTCGCCGTCGGTTTCGAATGATTCCTTTTGGAGTTGAACTTGCGCCCGCGCACCCCAGGAGGCCAGGAGCAGCAACAGGAACAATAGCGACCAGCCATACAAAGCTCGCCGGTTTAGGAGGCCCGACCGGAAGAGAATCCGGCTAGGCCGGGTACTGCAACAGAGCATTCGTAGAATTGTATTCATTGAGATGAGCACGAAGTAAAAAAAAGAGTAAACTACTTGACTTGAGCGAAGCTGCCCCCGGCGTATCCACGCCGAACCCCATAAAGGGGATAATTCTGCTACTATAGCCTGGTTAACGGGGGGTCACCTAGAAACCTGGAGGGAGCCCTCAAACGAATGGCTACGACCCCGGGCGTATCGTTGCGTACCCTGGCAATCAGACTACCGTTGTTGGCCAATTCGACGGCCAGCGAGCCGGGGACTCAACGATGTCGTTGGTCAGCCTCGTTTCCCCAGTGGTACCCAAGGGTGTACATCGTGGTTCGTCCAGCGTGGTCGCAAACGTCCCATTAGTCATCAGGCAATGCAATTGAGTATTCCCCTGGCAGGGTAACAGGGCTAGCAGGCAGCGCGACAACGGGGCTAGTCCTGGCAGCGGGGGTCGGTTGAGTAGTCGTTGGTTCATTTGGTTTGTGGAAAATCAGGGGTACATAAAAGGGACATTTTTGACCCGGTGTTATTGACTGGCTAAAAGGGGGCCTACGATGGAACGGCCATTAGGTGGCCTTCCCCCGCCCCTGGAATCAGCGTGTCTAATGAGCTGGTACCGTTCAGCAAAGTGGACCCTACCCGGTAGCTAAAGTCAAAGGTGTAGGTGTCGGTAGGTACGCTGGATGGGCTCAGAAGGTACACGATCATCATCGCTAGCCGTAACCGTCCGTTGATTTACGATGGCTACCTCTCCTCGGGAGCCACATTCACGGACTTCTTAGGGCGTGCCAAGGACTGAGCGTAGCGGGAAAAGGCTGCTCCAACCACCGTGCGATCCAGCGGCTGACGGTCTAATGGGAGAAGCCGGAGAAGAATCGAAGTCGCCCCCGTACCTGAAGCGTGTGTGCGTACCCGTCGATCAGGTCTGCTCGCAGGCGAGGGCTGCTTTGGGTAGTAGAAGGGGGAAAGAATTGATTACGGAGAAGGCGAGGTTGAGGCATTTTTTGGAAAGGGTAAGGCGTGTTTTGGACACCGAATAAATTATTTCAGTAATATATGTTATTTTTTCAAGTAGCAGCAAGTAACAAGTAGGTATTTTTATAAACCTTATGTACCGGTATGTCACGCATAAAGTATTCAGGTGATGTTGATACAGGCAAAACTGATTGTGCGGTCGGTGTTGGCGTTATCACCGGGCTTAAACGTCCGGGCTGCTACCCACACCTGATCGTTGGCACTGCTGGCGTTGATGATAGCCTGCAAATTGCCGCTGGCGTTGGCCCAGCTACTGCCGTTGCCTGTGCCCGTGGCAGCGGGTTTCACGCAGCGAATCGTTTTGCCCTGCGTCAGCGGGCTGGCACTCAGCAGCACCAGCAGCCTGAAGGCTCGCAGCAGGAAACGGATAGATGAGGGTAAAGGAAACGTCATAGATATGGTTTGTTGAACGATTTTCGTTCAGATAGGAAACGGACAAGTTGGGTCGCTGGGGGATGAAGCATTGCCCCCTCGCCCGTTTAAGACACAGAGAGGTGACGCGGGCATGAGGGGTGGTTAACCACTGGACGATTAAAGGTAAAAAAGAGGAAGATTCGCCGGCAGTCAACTCCGGATTACCGGGGTATAGAAAAGGAGTGAATTTTTCGGTACAATTATTTACGTGTGTTTTTGCCGCACTTGTTCGTATAGTGTGGCAGTTCTGAAGCATATAAAATAGTAAATAACCCCGCAAATTTAAAATTATACTTTAAATTTGCGGGGTTATGTTTCAGCGAACAATTGCCCAAGAACTGCTCGAACTCGTGGCCGATAGGCCAGTGGTCGCCTTGATAGGGCCACGACAAGTGGGCAAGACCACCTTAGTGCTTGACCTCACCAGCCAACTCACAACCCCGTCAATTTATCTCGACCTTGAATCCGCTCAGGACCTCAATCGATTGCAGGACCCTGAACGCTACCTCTCCGAAAGACAGGCCAATCTTATCATCATGGATGAGATTCAGCGTATGCCTCAACTCTTTCCCCTCCTACGCTCACTGATTGACCGGCATCGGGTACCGGGCCGATTTATCCTCTTGGGCTCCGCTTCACCCCAGTTGCTTCAACAAAGCTCCGAGTCATTAGCAGGCCGTATTGCCTATCTGGAACTGGAGCCGCTTTCCTGGACCGAAGTAAGGCCGCAGATTCCCTATCAGCAGCACTGGCTACGGGGGGGCTACCCCGATATGCTGCTGGCAGCTAGCGACCGGGCTGCCGGCCGACGAATGAATGACTTTGTGCAGGCCTATGTCGAGCGGGATCTGCCCGGCTTGGGCTTAGGGGCTTCGCCCGCCCGTGTTCGAGCCTTATTGTCGATGTTAGTGAGCGTACACGCTAATCAACTCAATACATCAGCCTTGTCACGTTCATTGGGCATAAGCGTCCCGACCGTTCAGCACTACCTGGACTTTTTAGAACAGGCCTTTCTGATTCGCCGATTGCCCCCCTACTTCGTCAACATTGGTAAGCGCTTAGTCAAATCGCCTAAACTGTATCTGCGGGATAGTGGCATGTTTCATGCCCTGGCTGATATTGACTCTATCGAAGCCCTGAGCGGCAGCCTGTACGTGGGGGCTTCCTGGGAGGGCTACGTCATTCAGCAAGTAATAGCCAATCTGATCTATACTGTTCAGGCTTTCTATTACCGCACAGCTGACGGTTCCGAACTGGATTTGGTGCTGGTTCGGGGCGGTAAACCAATCGTGGGTATAGAAATAAAGTATACCAATGCCCCTTCGCTGAGCAGGGGCAACTACATTTCAAGTCATGATCTTGGCGATATCCCTTTGCTGATCGTGACGCCTTCAGCTAGTGATTTCCGGCTTTCGGACCAAGTGTGGGTATGTAGTTTAGCTAGTGTATGGTCTTATCTACGTTCTTATCGGCTGGTCAATGAGTCAGTAACTGATCAGGATAATCATGGTTTATAGGCTATGAATTCGGAGGGGATTGTGTGCTGATGAAACCATACCAATCTACTTGAAAACGGCCATTGCATGTCGGGTAGCCACCTCAAGGAGAATACTATGATGTCCAGCAATAATCACCTGTTTTTCGGTCGGTGTGCGGTAAAACGCCACCGACCGATAGTCTCGCCCTACGTCGGGGCCCTACCGGTTGAGCGTTGTCGGATCGTGGCCCGCAAAAAAGCATCCAGTAAATCGCGGTAGCGAATGGTTTTGGGGTCATAGTAAACCTGCACCGATTCAGCATGATCCGTATGGTCGGTACCCACCTGCTGATAGGTCGGGTTGGCCACATGACCACCCGAGTAGCCCGATACCACCTCCCGAACGCCCCGAAGTTGCTCGAAGCCTTCTTCCTGCGCCCAGAAACAGCCACCCGCAAACGTGGCTACAGCCTCACCGGGTTTTAGCCTGGGTAAGCGAGCCGGTGACGAGTTTACATCCTGCGCCTGGCCCGTTTGACTGATAAGCCAAACTACCAGGACAATGAGTTGACTAAATCGCATGATATGGGTCATTTATCGTTTCCTGATGAATTCCAAAGCCACTCCGTTTATGCAGTACCGAAGGCCGGTTGGCCTGGGTCCATCGGCAAAAACGTGCCCCAGGTGGGCATCGCACACGGCGCACTGTACTTCGGTCCGGTCCATGCCGTAGCTGGTATCCGACACGTCTTTCAGGCTATTGGTGCTGACCGGCGCGTAGAAGCTTGGCCAGCCGGTTCCTGACTCGAACTTGGTGCTGGCGTTGAACTGCGGTTCGTGGCAACCCGCACAACGGTAGAGTCCTTTCTGGTGGTTTTGGGCCAGTGGACTACTGTATGGACGCTCGGTGCCGTGTTTGCGCATCACGTCAAACTGAATGGGCGTCAGGGCTTTCTTCCACTCAGCCTCCGTTTTTTCTACCCGACGCCCGCGTTCACGGCGAGCGTCTTCACGGCGACCGACTTCACGGCGAGGTGGGTTGCCGTCCTTTTCAGTGGGGCTGGCTGGCCCGAAGGTAGTGGTCAGCAGGGCCATCGAGCCGATCAGTAGCAGGCCGCCTACGCTCGTTAACAGGGTTGTCGTTTCATGATAACTGGGGTTGTTGTTGATGAAGTGGTGACTCAGCCAGCACCGTACTTATCTGATCGGCAATGTCGTGCGCCACGGCCCGCTTTGACTTCAGTCCGAAGCGATGAATGGCGCCGTTGCGGTGGATGAGCGTGACCTGATTCGTATCGTGGCAAAACGCGGCTCCGGCGTCGCGTAGTGAATTGAGCACGATCAGGTCCAGGTTTTTGCTCACCAGTTTGGCCCGGGCATTGGCCAGTTCCTGGTCGGTTTCGAGCGCAAACCCGACCAGGAACTGGTCGTCGCGCTTCTGCTGGCCCAAACGAGCCGCTATGTCCACCGTCCTGACGAGGGCGAGTTGAAACTCCCCCTTGTTCTTTTCAATCTTCCGGTCGGCCACCACCTTTGGCGTATAGTCGGCCACGGCGGCTGTGAGTATCGTGAGGGTGGCCGTCGGAAAATGGTGCTGGCAGGCCGCGTACATCTGGGCCGCTGAGTGGACCTTCACGACAGTAATGGTTGGGTGGGCAACGGTCAGGTTCGTCGGGCCGCTAACGAGCGTCACGTTAGCCCCCCGTTCGGCCAGGACTTCGGCGAGGGTGTACCCCATCTTGCCCGTGGAGTAGTTGCTGATGTAGCGTACCGGGTCGATGGCCTCGTGCGTCGGACCGGCCGTCAGCAACACGGTCAAGCCAGTGAGATCGGTGTAGATGGGCGCAAATAAGGAATTCATCTGTTTGTTGTTTTAGAGGAATTAACAGGCCGTAGCGGGCGACCTTAAACGCTACTTTTTAATTGATTGAATTCGCTTCCAGATGCGCAGGGCGTCGCGGCCGGTCATGTAGGGCACCCCCCGGCGGTGATTTTCGCGGCTGATGTCATAAAGCACCCGCCAGTGGCTGAGCAGCACGCGCCAGGCTTTCCAGATAGAGAAACCAGGCTGGTAGATGTGGGCGGGTTCGGCTCCGGCACCGTTCAGTTCCAGAATCCGGATGTGTCGGCCCGCGTACAGGTCGGCCACGCTCCGGCAGCGCAGGTCGTAGCGGCCGTAGTAAAATCCCTCCACCGGCTGACTGATGCGGTCAAAAACGCGGACCAGTTCGGGCGTAATCAGGTGATTGGCATCTAAGAATTTGGTGCCCTTGCAGTGATTGCCGATGTTGACCAACGTGATGGTTTCGCCCGCAGCCGGTATGTTTTGGAAGATGGAACCGTACTGTCTGGTTAGGACGGGCAGTTGCAGAATGGCCCGCTCGTTTTGCCTGACCAGGGTTTCTACGCAGTCGCGGCCGTTGCCCAGGATGGCCAGGAACTCTTTCTGCACGATAGACGAGATAACCCCCTGCGCCTGCTCCGGAAGCCGGTAGTAGAACACCCCTAATTCGAGCGGCTCATCGACGTACGCCTGAATCAGAAAGTCGACCGGGCTGCTCTGGCAGTAATGGACCAGATCCTCCCCATGCTCAATTTTCTCTACCCGCCACCCGCGTTCGCCAACGTCGGGCTTGGCAATGAGCGGGTACGTCAGCCCGTGCCGGTCGAGCTGGGTAAACAGCGCGTCGGTGGGCGTTGACGCCCGAACGAACAGGGTTTGGGGCTTGAAGGCGTCGTCAATTCGGTCCAGAATGTCCATTTTAGACTCGCCCAGCAAGCCGCCCGTTTCAATGGATGGATTCGACGCCGAGAAGAAAAACAACGACCGGGCTTTGAGCGACAACCACAGCCAGTAAAAGAAGATCGGAAAATAAACCACTGCAAACGGCCAGTACTCCCACGACCTGAGCCGGATCAGGAACGGGCTGTTGGGCCGCAGCCGGGGCAACCGGGTGAGCAGCGTTTCCCAGTAGCTGACGGACGATGTTACGGAGGAACTAAATGGTTGCATAAGCGGACTGTTCAAAAGGTTGCCGGTAGGACATCTGTTGGTTAAAATCTTCGTACACCATCTCGATTCCGGTCTCGTGCTGCACCACGCTGGTCAGGCTGAGCGTCATCAGGGCCTCGTGGCTAAACACACCCCGCCGATTCATGCGCAGGCTGTTTTCGGGATCACCGTCGCCCGCCGTCTGGTGGAACCACCGAATGGTTTTTACCGACGGCACCGGATGCTCGCGGAGCCAGTTACGGAACCAGCCTTTCCGTTTTTCCATCACCTCGGGCGTGTATAGCGTCACCGACGACCAGATATGCGGTTGTTGCGGGTCCTTTTCGTGGGCAAACAACTGCTCACCATTCCAGCGCAATTCGACAAGACGGTTAGTTTCGGCCAGCAGCAACGTGAATGGTTCAAGATCGGTGAAGGAATAATGGCTGATAAACGAGTCAATGGAATCATACGTAAACGTGGCTAGCACAACCAACCCCCGGCTATACGGATAGGGTGGCTGGGGCTGGTGCGCCACAAATGCGCCGTTGAGCAAGCAGGCCGTCAGGCCGGTAGATTTGGAACGTTGGCTGAAGGCAATCCAGGTGCCCCGGCCCTGCGGGTCCTGCGGGAATGTAACATCCTCCCCATTGATGCGCGTTGGTTGCGGAGGCCGGGCTGCCGGACGAACGGCTTTCTCATCCCGGCTGTGAGTCAGGATAAAGCCGGTTGGGCCGAAGGGGAGATAGGTGGCAGTACACATACTTATACTTAATTTGTTAACCTGCTTCATCTATTACAAGCTACATGCCATCCACTCAATTAGAAAAGATCTGCTGACTGTCAATGGTTTATGTTTGATAAGGGCAAAAGCTACTAACCGGACGGTTACGATATTTCGTAACTCTCACGTTCTGCCGTAACGGATAGGTCAGTACAGATAGCCAATGGTGCATCCTTATGGATCAGCCCTGGGTTTGACGGTCGTCTGCTGCGACCGAATCCACAGCGTAATGGTAGTAAACAGTAAAATTGAGTAGATTTGATTTTTGTAAATCAGACGCTGCCATGGAGCCCATCACACTGAATGATTTTTACCGGACAACGGCTACGCTGATTCCAGAGGGAATCAATAAAGAGATCGGTCATTTCAACGTGTTTGAAATCAGTGAGATCCAGAAACTTAAGCGAAAATCACCGTCGGTCATGCCCTACAATCGGCGGGCTTACTACAAAATCAGCCTCATCCGGGGGCGCAACAAGGCCGAGTATGCCGATAAAGTGATTGATATTGACCAGAATGGGCTGCTCTTTGCCACGCCCAAAATTCCTTATCATTACGTGCCACAGGACGATAATCAGTCGGGATACTTCTGCATTTTCACCGCCGATTTTCTTATCCACAGCAAAAGTGGGGTCGTTCTGGAAGATTTACCCCTGTTCAAACCGGGCGGCCTGCCCGTTTTCCAACTCACCAGTAAGCAGGCCGATGAACTGACCCATCTGTACCAGAAAATGCAGAAGGAACTGGTCTCAGATTACATTTATAAGTACGACCTGCTCCGTAATTACGTCCTCGAACTGATTCATTACGGTCAGAAGTTACAGCCCGTAACGGCTTTATACCCAACTCACACGGCTTCGGCGCGGGTGTCGTCGCTGTTTATCGAACTGTTGGAGCGGCAGTTTCCGATTGAGTCGCCCCATCAGACGTTAGCCCTGCGGACGGCCAAAGATTATGCCGACCGGCTGGCGGTACATGTCAATCACCTCAACAAGGTATTGAAAGAGAACACCGGTAAAACCACCACCGACCTCATCAGCAACCGCGTGGTGCAGGAAGCAAAAATTCTGCTGAAGCAAACCAACTGGAACGTCTCCGAAATTGCGTATTGTCTGGGGTTCGACGAGGTAGCGCATTTCTCCAACTTTTTCAAAAAGCAAACTACACTGGCTCCCTTAGCCTTCCGGGCGTAAGCACCAGGATTTGAATTTTGCAACTTTCAGATTGTAATTTGCAACCGGTTCGACCGCCGGCTCGGCTACCTTTGTCTTGTTCTAACCAATCAACACAACGATGAGTACGACCAAAATCGCCTTAGTTACCGGGGGAAGCCGGGGCCTGGGCAAAGACATGGCCCTGAGCCTGGCCCACAAAGGCATCGACGTTATCCTGACCTATCGCGCCCAGAAAGAAGAAGCCGAAGACGTGGTGAAAACCATCCAGACCATCGGCCGTAAAGCCGTTGCCCTGCCGCTCGATATGGCCCTTATTGCCAACCTGGACCCATTTGTACAGGCCGTCGCCGATACGCTGGAGCACGGCTGGAGCGCTACCGGCTTCGACTTCTTGGTCAATAACGCTGGTATGGGGGGCACGGTGCCGTTTGAGGACGCGACGGAAACTCAGTTCGACGAGTTTATGAACGTGCATTACAAGGGGATTTATTTCCTGACGCAGAAGCTGCTGCCCCACCTGAACGAAGGCGGTGGCATTGTTAACATCAGCAGTGGTACCACGCGCTTTGTTAATCCGGGCTACTCAATCTATGCGTCCATGAAAGGAGCCATGGAAGTCCTGACCCGCTATTGGGCCAAGGAACTGGGGCCAAAGGGCATCCGCTGTAACATCGTGGCACCGGGGCCAATTGAGACCGACTTCAACAACGCGGCCATCCGCAGCAACCCGCAACTGAAGGAGCGGCTGGCATCCATGTCGCCCCTGAACCGGGTAGGCAGCGCCGAGGACATCGGCGGGGTGGTGGCGTTTCTCTGTACCGATGAAGGCCGGTGGATCAACGCCCAGCGCATCGAAGTGGCGGGTGGTATCAATCCTTAAATGGATTGGGGGAAAGCTGAGCATTGGCAAACGTTTACGGGCGCTGAATGCCCAGCTTTTTCATACGCGAATCAAGCGTGGTGGGGATCATGTCCAGGATTTTGGCGGCTCCGGTTGGACCACTCACTTTCCAGCGGGTATGTTCCAGCACAGCGATGATGTGATTGCGTTCGCAGTCCTCCATCGAGATTAATCCAACCGGTTTGGGCGTCGTGTTTTTTCGTCTCAACCAGTCGCCCAGTTCCAGTTTCCGGCCCGACGAGAGGATGAGTGAGCGTTCGACGACGTTTTCCAGTTCGCGGATGTTGCCCGGCCAGTGGTAGTCCAGCAGCGTTTCGAGTACGTCGGGAGGGATTACGTCGATCTGACGGCCGATGCCGGGGCCATGCTTGGCGCAGAAGTGCCGCACCAAGAGGGGAATATCGTCTTTGCGCTCCCGCAATGGTATACTATGAATCGGGAACACGTTGAGCCGGTAGTACAGGTCTTCCCGAAAACGCCCTTCGTTAATCTCTTTTTCCAGATCGCGGTTGGTGGCGGCAATCACCCGCACGTTGACTTTGAGGGTTTTGGTGCCGCCCACCCGCTCCAGCTCCCCTTCCTGCAACACCCGCAGCAGCTTGGATTGTAAGTCGATGGGCATTTCGCCGATCTCGTCCAGAAAAATGGTACCGCCATCAGCCAGCTCGAAGCGACCGATTTTCTGATTCGTAGCCCCCGTGAACGCGCCTTTTTCGTGGCCGAACAGTTCGCTTTCGATGAGTGTGGCAGGCAGGGCCGCGCAGTTGATCTTGACCAGCGTCTTGTTCTTGCGGCTGCTTCGGTTGTGCACGGCCCGCGCCAGCAATTCCTTGCCCGTACCCGATTCGCCCAGAATCAGCACCGATGTATTGGTGGGGGCTACCTGCTCCACCTGCCGGAGTACTTTGCCGAAGGCTTTGCTCTGGCTGACGATGTCCTCAAAATTGTTCGTCTGCTTGATTTCTTCGCGTAGGTACGTGTTCTCGGCCTGGAGTTTGTTCTTGAGCTGCTCTACTTCGGCGAGGGCTTTCGACAGCGATTCGGTCCGTTCGGCCACGCGGGTTTCGAGCCGGGCGTTGGCGTCTTCGAGTTGGCACTGTAGCTGCCGCAGGGTCAGGTGGGTATTGATGCGGGCCAGTACCTCCTGCAATTGGAACGGCTTGGTGATGTAATCCACCGCGCCCATGTTGAAGCCGTTGACCTTGTCGATGGTTTCGGCCATGGCGGTCATGAACAGCACCGGAATGGCCTTCGTGGTTTCTCCCTGCTTCAGCCGCCGGCAGGTCTCGAAACCGTCCATGCCGGGCATCATCACGTCGAGCAGGATCAGGTCGGGCCGGGCCAGTCCCGCCTGTTCAATGGCACTTTTGCCGTCGCGGGCTACGAGTACTTTATACCGGAACCGGGTTAGGGTCTCGTACAGGACGCTGATGTTGTTGGGCATATCGTCCACAATCAGGATGGTACGGCCCGTGCCAACGCTGTCGGCGTCGTCGGTATCGGCGTTGTTGGTGGGGAATGCGTTCATACCGTTTTTAAGCAGGCTTGCAGGTATTTTTTGATCTGGCGCGTGTCGAACTCGGCCGCAGCCTGCCGGATGGTATCCACGAAGGGCTGACACGCCGGGCTATCCTGCTCCACGCGAGTAACCTGCGTCTGAATGGCCTGAATATCCCCCACGCGGGCCAGTTCGTACAAGGCTTGGAGCTGCGATGGGGCCGGTAACTGAGCCGGTACACTGCCAACCCGACCAACGGCGGGCGTTTTCGGAACGGATAAGTCAGCGCCCGCCGGGGTCTGCCACGTCAGGTTCAGGTGCTGGCCAATTTTGGTGAGTAGGGCGTCTAAATCAACGGGTTTGGGCACGAAATCATCGAAACCCGCCTGCTGACTGCGGTGCCTGTCCTGCTCAAACACGCGCGCCGAAAAGGCAAATACGGTGGTCCGTTCGGTGGCCGGATTGGCCCGAATCTGTTTCAACGCCCCGTACCCATCCAGATACGGCATGACCAAATCCAGCAGGATCAGGTCAGGCTGGTGTTCAATGGTTTTTTCCACAGCTTCGCGGCCGTTGCGGGCGTCGAGGAGGGTGAAGCCCAGCGGCTGGAGCAGGTTACTCAGCACGGAGCCATTTTCCCAGCCATCGTCGGCCACCAAAATGGTTTTGCGCGGCCCGTTATACCCAACAATGAGCAGACCCGGTGGCGTGGTGGGCAACGCGGCTGGCAGAACGGGTGCTTCGGGCAGCCGCAGCGACAGCCGGAACTGCGTGCCCCGGCCCGCCTGACTCGCCACGTACAGGTCGCCGTTCATGAGCCGCACCAACTGGTCGGTAATGGACAGCCCCAGCCCTGTGCCTTCCACAAAATCATTGGACTCGCGGATTTGCTGGAACGGCTGAAAGATACTGGCCAGCTGCTCGTTGGCGATGCCGATGCCGGTATCTTCAATCATGAACCGAATGGTGGGCGACAATTCACCCTGAGCTGATGGCTCTGCCCTGCCGGGGTTCCACTCGGCCCGGAAGGTGATGGTGCCGGCCGGGGTGAACTTGACGGCGTTGCCCAGCAGGTTGAGCAGTACCTGCCGGAGTTTCCGTTCGTCGCCCACCACCCACTCTGGTAGGTTGTCGGATAGGTGCGTCTCGAACGTCAGCCCTTTTTGCTCGGCCCGAATCCGGGTCTGCTGGCTGAGGTTGTGGAGCAGTTCGGGCAGGTAAAACACCTCCGACAACACCTCCATCCGGCGGGCTTCGATCTTGGAGAGGTCTAGCACGTCGTTGATGAGTGTCAGCAGGCTCTCGGCGCAGTCCTGCATGACTTTCACCCCTTTTTGCTGGTTGTCGGACAGCAACGGGTCGCGCCGGAAGAGTTGGGTGTAGCCCAGAATACCGTTGAGCGGGGTGCGCAGTTCGTGGCTCATGGTGGCCAGAAAATCGCTCTTGGCCCGGTTGGCGGCCTCGGCTTCTTCTTTGGCTTCGGCCAATTCGTGGGTTCGTTCGATGACGGTGGCTTCCAGACCCTCCTGAATTTGCAACAGTCGTTCTTCGGCCACTTTACGGCCAATCTCCGCGCCCGACCGGGCCGCCAGCACCCGCAGAATGCCCACGTACTTGTGGTGGTCGGTCATGGGGCGGGAATCACAAACGGCTAAATGACCAATGGTTTCGCCAGCTTTGTCGTGAATGGGTACGCCCAGATACGACTCGACCCCAGCGTCCTTACCGAAATTTTCGGCAACATCGGTGGGGTAGTAAAAGTCGCGATCCTTCATCACGATGTCGCAGGGCGTACCAGCCAGGTCGTACTCGATGTTTTCGTGCAACGCGTTATTCACGCTGAAGGCCAGAGTGCGAACGCGGGTCTTTTCAATGTTCGTACACTCGGTCACCATGGCGTAAGATACGTTGAGCGTGGTGGTCAGTTGCTGCACCAGCGACTGGAAAAAGTCGATGCCAATGTCGGCGGCCGTACCCTCAGATATCCGGCGGAGCGTATCATCCAGTTGAGAACGCTCGGTCACGTCGCGCACAAAGCAGCACAGGTAATCCTGCCCGTCGAGCCGGACAAAGTTCATCCCGACCTCCGCCTGCCCAAGCGCCCCGTCGCGCCGACGCTGCGCCAGCTCGACCGTCAGGGTGTGGTCGCGTTTCAGTTGCTGCCACAATTGTTCGTACTGAGCGGGATTGTATTCCGGATAGATGTCGCTAAAGTGCAGGCTGTTTACCAGGGGCGGCTCGTAGCCAAGCTGTCGGCAGGCAGCCCGGTTGGCCCGGTGCACCTGCCCCGGCTGGTCGAAGAGCACGATCGGCTCCAGCGCGTTTTCGATGGTGAGGTGCGACAGGCGAAGGCTGCGTTCGAGGATGACGGCGGTTGCGTTCATTCAACTGGTTAAAAAAGGTGCCCGGCTGTTTTAGATCGGGTCACGTACCTGTATATGCTGTACAATTTCCGGTCCGAACCCGTGGTTGACATTCATTACGGCCCACACAAGCCGCATTGGGGGCTTCTTCGGGTAATTGGCCCGATAACAGGCCTGTTACCACGGCTACGCACTCCGCCATTTCGTAAAGATCACGAAATATCAGGAATTGACCGTTGCCTTCGGAGGGAGCTGACAGGCCCGTCAATAGCTGTTTTGGGCCTTTTTCACTCGTTCAGGGCCTTTTCCAGGTAGTCTGGCCCGACTGGAACGGTATTTGGCAATTCTGTTGGCACAACCAGGTTGGTAAGGCCATTACGAATCAACGAACAAAAACCAGCTCCAAACAAAAAAATTACTATGAAATCGCTTTCGTTATTATTTATCGCATTTGCGTTGATGTACACGGCTTCGGCTCAGTCTAACCCGGCCGTTCGGCAGCAGCAGTACAACCTCGAAAAGGGAATAGCCATTCAGGGCTACGACCCCGTTGCTTACTTCACCCAGAACAAGGCGGTGAAAGGGTCGGCCGCCAACACCGTTACGTTTAAGAACGTGGCGTATCACTTCGCTTCACCCGCCAACCTGAAAGCGTTTCAGGCGAATCCTGACAAATACGAACCCCAGTACGGCGGCTGGTGCGCCTACGCCATGGGCGCGGCCGGTGAAAAGGTGGAGGTTGATCCCGAAACCTTTAAAATCAAAGACGGCAAGCTCTTTCTGTTCTACCATACCTTCATCAACAACACGCTGACCAAGTGGAACAAGGACGAGCCGAATCTGCACAAAAAAGCCGATGCCAGCTGGTCGAAATTCACCCAGTCTTAACCATCATCCCTAATCTGTTTAAACCCCTTGTCGATCATGAAGAACTTAACTTTTTATCTCCTTTGGGCCGCTCGCCTGGTAGCCGCCGTTATTCTCCTGCAGACGCTGTATTTCAAGTTTGGGGCGCAGGCTGAATCCGTGTATATCTTCGCCAAACTGGGCGTTGAGCCCTGGGGCCGCATTGGCTCGGGCGTTGTCGAACTGATTGCGTCTGTCCTGATCCTGATTCCCCGCACGAGCTGGATTGGCGCCGGTATTGGCCTGGGCGTTATGGCCGGGGCTATCCTGTCGCACCTGACCATCCTGGGCATCGACGTACTGGGCGACGGTGGATACCTGTTCTTTCTGGGTGTAGTTGTGGCGGTTAGTTGTGTGGTTATCCTGTTTCTGACCCGCCAGCAGTGGTTGCCCATCATATATGGCCTGCTGGGAAACGGGCTGGGTAAGAAACGCACCAGGACACGGCCGGTTGAGTCGGTTTTATAAGGTAGTAAACCCGGAAAACCGATTCGCACGTACCTGGTCAATAGGATCAACAAACAGCCCCATTCATTAATCTCCCCATCGTTTCTGCCATGTCTTTGAAATCCGCCAGCACCGATATGCTCATGCAGCTTGCCCACGTAATTGGTCAGCTAACCGACGCCGACTATGCCCGCCCGCTGGGTGTTCTGTCGGGCAACACCATTGGCAAGCACGTTCGCCACATTCTGGAGTGCTATGAGCTGCTGGTCAACAGCGCCGAAACCGGGCCGCAGGGTGCCGCCCAACGGAGTGCTGCCCAACTTAATTACGACCGTCGGCAGCGCGATGTGCGGCTCGAAGTTGACACTGATGAAGCCCTCCAGCGGATTGGTACCATCGACCGGGCTATCCATCACCTCGACCTGAACCAGCCGCTGCAGCTGGAAACGGACCTGTCGGTTGCCGGTGCCGAACCGATTCAGATTCCGTCCTCGTTTGCCCGCGAATTGCTTTACAATGTCGAACACGCGATTCACCACATGGCCCTGATTCAGGTCGCTGTTGTTAACGACTTCCCGGAGCTTGAGTTGCCCAACCATTTTGGCGTAGCCTACTCAACCGTACAGCACCAGTCGCACTAACCCAACCGGTGTCCACCGGATTGCAACCCGCTGTATACTTATACTCAACCCGACCGCCATGCTTCTCTTATTTTTCATCGTGAGCGTTATCAGCTTTGCCGGGTCCATTCATCCCGGCACGGTCAACCTGGCGGTTGTGCAAACGACTCTCAGCCAGAGCCGACGCGCCGGGCTGTGGCTGGCCCTCGGCGGAAGCCTGCCCGAAATTGGGTATAGTGCGCTGGCGGCTGGTGGTCTGATGCTGCTACCCATGAACCCGAACTGGACGGTTGCCCTGGCTTATGCCCCCATTCCGGTGCTGTTGGGAGCTGGTATTGCCGCCCTCCGGCAGAAGCCGGTGGTGCTGAACGCGTCGGTAACCAACGGGGCATCGCTACCCTTCTGGAAAGGCGTGGCGCTGGGCGGTACCAACCCGCAGCTGCTGCCGTTCTGGTCGGCGGTGTGGCTATACCTGAGCCAGGCCACCATCGGTAGTCAGATGCTCATTCCGGTCGGTCAGGCGGGTAGTCAGTGGGTATTTGCGCTGGGCACGGCAGCAGGGGCATTTGGGCTGTTGGTCAGTGTGGTCTGGCTCGCCGATTGGCAACGGCAACGGATTGTACACTACCTGAACGGGGCGTGGATCAATCGTCTGACGGGTGGGCTGTTTATCGGTATGGCCCTGTGGCAGCTCATTCGGGTACTACCGTCATGACACGTCTTGCGGGGTTGTTCATATTTCGCTGGCGTATGCTGCTGCTCGTTCTGGTGCCGGTTGTAGCCCTGCTTCCCCAGTGCGTGTCGGTGCGGATGTCAGATAAGAAAGTAACCGAGTATTTTGCCAACCGACCCGTTAAGCCCACGTTTGGCGTGGTTCAGGCGGGTACCCGTGCAATCCACTACGCCCGTATTGAATCGGACCCACTCCGGCGTACCGGTGGCACGGGGGATACGTTACCCACGGTGCTGTTTATTCACGGCTCGCCGGGTGCCTGGGATGCATTCATCGGCTTTTTCGCGGACTCATCGCTGTACAATCAGGCGCAGTTGATTTCGGTTGACCGGCCCGGTTTTGGCAAATCAGGATTGGGGAATCCCGAACGTTCGTTACAGGCCCAGGCCGCTGCTATCGCCCCCCTGCTCCGGCTGCGTGGACCGGGTTCAAAAGCGATTCTGGTCGGGCATTCGCTGGGCGGACCCGTAGCGGCCCGGATCGCGATGGATTACCCGGACGACGTTGGCGGATTGATTTTAGTCGCGCCTTCAATTGCCCCTGAACTAGAGAAAAATCAATGGTACCGGCCCATCGGCAACGTATTCCCGTTTCGGCAATGGCTTCCCCGAGAACTCGACGTGAGCAACCAGGAAATAATGCCGCTCAAAGGCGAACTGGAAAAAATGATGCCGCTCTGGGCGGGCATTCGGGTACCGGTGATTGTCATTCAGGGGGAAGATGATCCATTAGTGCCGGCGGGAAACGCCCCCTTTGCCAAACGCATGCTAGTGAATGCGCCCGTAACGATTCAGCTGATTCCCAAAATGAATCACTTCATTCCGTGGAGCCGTCCCGATCTGATTCACGATGCTATTCTTCATCAACTAACTACCCGGACGGGTAACCACTAATTTTCAATTCAACAGTCTACTTATCAACCAGTTCAGTAAATAACAAATGCTATGAAACGCATCAATCTCTGTTTGACTCTGTTCTCTTTCTTGCTGGTGGCAACCGCCGGTTTCGCTCAAAAGCCCGTGGTCTTTAGCACGGCGGGTCAGGCCATTCACGGCTACGACCCGGTGGCCTACTTCACCGACAGCAAGCCCGTGAAGGGCGACTCGACCCTAACCTACGCTTACGACGGAGCTACCTGGCTCTTCGCTAATGCCCAAAACCGCGACGCTTTTAAAGCTGACCCGGTCAGGTACGCGCCCCAGTACGGCGGTTACTGTGCGTTTGGCACCTCACGGGGCTACAAAGCCCCCACCGAACCCGATGCCTGGACCATTGTGGATGGCAAGCTTTACCTGAACTACAACACCAAAGTCCGCACCGAGTGGGACAAAGACAAGCCGGGCTATATCCAGAAAGCTGATAAGAACTGGACAGACATAAAAACAACCAAATAAACCAAAACCGATTCATGAAAACCCGCCTGATTCCTATCCTGCTGATTCTGACTCTTTTGTCAACCGTTGTTGAGGCCGGTCCCTGGTTGCCGGGTCGCAAAAAAGGCTTTGCACAGATTGGTTACTCCGGCCTGTATTACAGTTCCGTATTCAGCCCCACCGGCTCCGAAAGTCCCTCGTTTCGCAACACCAGCGACGTGACCCTGCAACTCTACGCCGAATACGGTATTTCCCAGAAGTGGGCCATCCGGGGCGTATTGCCCTACAAACTGCTGAAAACCGATGCCAGCACCAACCGGACGGCCAACCCGGTTCCAGCGGGTACGCTGAATGGCATTGGCAATATCGGGCTGGGCCTCAAACGCGCCTTGTCCGACGGTTCGGTCAAACTAAGCGTTGGCGTAGATGCTCTGGCCAACACGTTCACCAACAACGACCGGCTGGGTTTGCGGACGGGTTACGAAGGCTTCACGGTGCTGCCCTACCTGTCGGTCGGGTCGGGGGGTAAACGTACCTATTTTTTTGCCGAAGCGGGCTATGGGTTTATGACCCAGAATTACAGTAATTTTCTGAAACTGAACGGCGAACTCGGGTATCGGCTGATACCGAACCTATGGGTGGCGGGCACGCTCGATTTCCGGCTACCGGCCAAAAACGGCCCGTTTTTCAACACCGAAGCCTACCAGTTCACGGGTACGTACCTCAACGACCAGATGTTTCTGGGTGCGGGTCTGAAAGCTGCGTATGACATCGTACCCGATAAATTTGGTCTGACAGCCAGCGTAATCGGCGCATTAGCCGGGGAGAACGTACCGTTTTCGCGGTCGTACAATGCCGGTATTTTCGTTAAATGGTAATCTCTATAATCAACAATAAACAACCGTTACGACGGTCCTGGATCATGAAATCACTCATTCCGTTTGCCCTGCTGCTCACGATGGGGCTGCTGGCTGGTTGCACAACAACCACCGAAGAAACCATCGAACCCGTTAACTCCCCGACTACTACCAAACCGGGCAGCACGACGACCGTAAGCAGTACGACGGCTACCACGCCCACGACGACTGCAATCGGCGGTTTACAGGGTATATTCATCAGCAACGTGCATCTAACCAGTGGCACCGTGAGGGTAGCCGAAGTGAACGGTAAGCAGACGCTGATATTTACCAATTTCAAGACCGACGGTGGTCCTGACCTTCGGATTTATTTAGCTGAAAACACGGGGCTGCGTAATTTCGTCGAAGTATCGAGATTAGAGAATAGCGGCAATTTCTCGGTCGAGTTGCCCACCGGGGCCGACCTCACCAAACAACGCTTCGTACTGATCTGGTGCAAAGCCTTCTCAGTGCTGTTTGGTAATGCCGAACTGAAATGAGCCAACCCTTACTCAAGAGGCTGCTGCTACTGGGCGGCAGCCTGTTTGCGGACTCCGCTGTGGCTCAGGTTTCCGGCGTTCCGACGGCTGCCGAAATGCCTGCTGTGCGGTTTTTCACAACAACAGGGGTGAGTCTGGCCTTTCCGGTGGGGTCGCTGCGGCAGGTAGCCGCAAACGGGCGCGGCACCACCTTTACCATTGAGTACCGGACAAAGCCGAGATTTTCGGTAGCTGGGGCCTGGGATGCCAATTTTCTGCCCGTGCAGACCAGCAAACTCGTTGCCGGGCTTGACCCGGTGTTGAAAGTAGCTATCAACCAGTTGAAAGGAGCCTATCAGACCAATGCGTTTGGGGTGTACGGTATCTGGTACGGCAAAAACCGTCCCCTGCGTCCGTATCTGACGGGAGGGGTGGGTTTGAACATCATTACCGTCCCCGAATTGGTGTACACCCCGGCTAGTCAGTTGTTATCACTCGAATCAGTCTCGAAAGCGTCGGGTTTTTTATCGGGCGGAATAGGGATCAACTGGCAGTTTTCGAAACCCTTAGCCGCCTTTGGCGAGGTCAATGCGTATGTCGTACCGGTCAGTTCGCCGGTAGCGGCAAAATCCAATAGCTACCTGACGACCAAAATCGGGTTGCGGTTTCCGCTGTTTTGAGGACATTTCACTAACCATCATCGAGATTTCCATAACCCGGAAGACCTTGACAACCACCAATTAAATGAACAGCAATCTATTTGATTTCGTTGGTAACAACACCGATTCTTGGAAGGTCATCAATATGAATACCATAACCGGGGACGCACTTGGCCCCGTATCGCACCTGATTATAAGGCCGGGTTCGCTTGACAAACCGACGGAAGGATTGTGGTCGTTGAAGGGGGTGATCAGCAATCTTCGCGATACCGAACGGGCGGAAAAAGACCAGTTAACAGCAATTCAGGCTGATTTGGGTCGCCCTGAAGCAACCTATGCGGCTCTTATTCCGATACGAAAAAGTAAAGCCTGGTGGGTACTCACTCAGGATGAACGGAGAACCTTTTCAACACTCAGTCGCACCACACCCCGGTAGGTATGGAGTATCTACCCGCTGTAGCCCGTAAGTTGTATCACTGCCGGGATATTGCCGAACTCTTCAATTTTCTGACGTGGTTTGAATAAGCACCGGCCCATATCAATTTGTTCGAAGAATCAGTTGCCCGTTTGCGCTGGACCTAGGAATGGAAATATGTTGATCGGGAGATCGACATCCGGTTGATTCATGCCGGTCAGTAACCTGCCTGAGAAAATCAATAGACATGACTACAGCTCAAGAATTGTTACAGGAGTTGACCCTCGAAGCAGCTGTGACCCGGCGATTTTTAGAGCTTGTGCCTTTTGACAAACAAGCCTATAAGCCGTCTGAAAAATCAGAATCATTAGGCCGACTGGCTATTCATGTGGCTGAAATCATCGCCTGGTGGAACGAATCCATTAATCATGATACGTTGGACTTTATCGACTTTGAACCAGTGACTATCAAATCGACAGCCGAGCTTCTTGCCTATTTTGATAGCCTCCTGGCTGAAGCAAATTGTGCTCTGTCCGACGTTAAGAATGAAGAACTGGATCGGGATTGGAGCATGATCAACGGAGAAGATGTACTGTTTACACTGCCTAAAAAGCAAGTATTGAGGTTATTTTGCATGAACCATTTAGTGCATCACAGGGCGCAACTCGGCGTTTATTTGCGGCTCCTCGACATTCCCGTCCCTGCAACCTATGGTCCCTCCGCCGATGATGAGGAAGTAATTTTGATCCAACCGTTTAGGTAAATACGTTCGCAGAGCAATGTTTCTGATGCATTTTGCCAGGACACAAATCGGTCAGTTCCTGCTCAACCAATGCAAAAACACCTCTTACTTACAATTTCTGGTGTTTAGTGACCTTCAAATCAGAAGGCGGCACCCCAAATTCTTAAAAAAAGTTGAAGTGAGACAGTTCTTCGAAGCCAAGTTCATACTTGATCTCTTTGGCCGACTTGTCGGTATAGAGCAGCAATCGTTTGGCTTCTAAACTGATCCGATCATGAATAATCTGAAGAGGGCTTTCCTGCTTGTGCAGTGCAAACACGTTGGTCAGTGTTTTGGGCGACTAGTTGAGCAGGTCAGCATAAAACGTTACCTGATGTTGATGGCGATAGTGTTGCTCAACCAGCATACAATGTTGACGGATGAGTTCAAGACTACCATCAGGCAGGGTAGCCGCATATTGTTCTTTTACTAACCGGGTCAGTTTGATAATCAACCTCTTGAGCAACATCCGAAGCATATCTCCCTGAATGGTATCATGGGTATTGAATTCCTCATCGAATACCGTCAACAGTGCTTGAAATTGGGGTCGCTGCAATTCGGATAATTCCAAAAACTGTGGCTCCGGCGAGCCGTAGAATAGCAACCCTGAGCACGACACTTCTTTGTCGTGGTCGATGATGCAGTAGAACTCCCGGTCAAACTGCCAGGCAATGATTCCACTGGGATGTTCGAACCTAAACGTTTGATTCACCACCAAGAGTAACATCGTGTGGGCAAGAAATGTATACTCAACGCCACCAATGGTAATGAGTTGATCGGGACCGGGGTTCCAGGCAATAGTGAGCAGGCGTTGTTTGCGACCAGTACGGCTTTGTCCGGATGCGATCGTTTCGTCAAAAAATTGCCGCTCCCCCCCTCACCCCTAATGAGCCGAATAATTCCGTTGGAGGCCGGGTCTTGATAGAGCGAGAGCATGGTTCTCATCGGCGTTAGTGGCGATTAAGCAGCTACGGGTTCAAGCACGGGCGCAATCGGCCAGTCGATGGGGACACTGGTGAGGTTGTGGAGGTAGTTGGCGGCAATTTTGTCGCTCACCTGCAAGATTACATCGACCAGATTACCGTTGGTGTTACCCGCTGCGAAGAACGCATCAAGGTTTTCGGGCGATACGCGGCCTTTGTTTTCGGTGATGTCTTTGGTAATAACGACCAGTGCATTCAGTTTGGGGTTGCTGCTGCTGCCGCCCCGAATGATCAGCACCTCGTCGTCGGAGAAGCCATTCATTTTGCCGAAAACAGTGTGGGCACTCTGGCAGTACCGGCAACCGTTGACTTCACTAATGACGAGGTTAACGGCTTATTTTCTTTGTTCGAGAGGGAGGTTTTCCCGCCCTGAAAAGCCAGGTACTTGGGCAGCCCATTCCGAGAATGGGCGAAAGTCGCGAATAAATTAGGCACGAAGCCAGCCATTTTTAGCAGGCCATCAAACGGTTCTTGTGATGCAGGCGATACTTGATCGTGGGTTGGAACTGTAAATTGTGTCATTAGAATGGGTTGTCAATTGTTTTTGTGATGTTTGATTGACAGAACAAAGGTTGCTGGTTGGGTCTGTTTCCGAAATGACTATATGGCCCGACGGTTTACCAATTTCGCCCGATAGCTACTCTTTCTCTTCGTCAGAAAACCTTGCCTACACTTACATTCCAGCTTAACTCGTGCTGATTGTCGGAGCGTCAAGCTGAATACGCTGCCATGCTGCCTGCATAGACCTCTGAAAAACGGAGCCTACCTGATGGGGTAAGCTCCGGCACGGATACGATACATCGGCAGCTAACTTGTTTAGTTGCTTCCGGTTGGGTAGCTTCTAAACGAATTACATTACGAATCGGCCACGCCTGTCATCTGTTACAAAACCAGGCCCTCGTGATTGGTGCTATCGAGTATTAACGTGGTTTCAACAACCCGGTTAGCTTCTTCAAAACTTTTAATGTAATCACTGGCAAAACACCTCGTGAATACCGTCAATCAATTAGTTGGTAGTGATGAATATAGACAATAGCTGCGTTTTTTGGCGGACTCTGTCAAACGAAAATCTAGTCTTTGGTCAAAGCGAGCTAACGGTGGAGAACCAGCAGTTGAAAGAACGAGTGCGACAACTTGAAACGGAGCGCGAAATCTTAAAAAAAGCCTTGAGCATTTTCAGCCGAGCGAGTTGACGCTGCGTTACACGCTAATCCAGGCACTGGCTGAGGAGTTTAGCGTAGAAACCCTGTGTGCTGTATTGGGTGTGAGCCGAACAGCTTATTACCGATACAAAAGGGGACAGAGTTACCAGCCAACAACTCACAAACAGGCTAAAAAGCAACTGGTAGAACAAGTGTTTTGGGCGCACAAACGACGCTATGGGAGTCGCCGAATCGTCGCTGAGTTACGAGAGCAAGGTCATGAGGTAGGCCGTCAACAGGTACGATCGTTAATGAGAATGGCTGATTTACAGCCCATTCAGCCCAAGTCATTTATACCACGTACGACTGATAGTACACATGGCAGAGGATACTGGCCCAATCTATTGTTGGATCGACCTGTGCCGACAGCCCCGAATTTGGTTTGGGTGAGTGCGGCAACCGCGTTGACATAACATACCTACCGCTGGTCAATGGCCAATGGGCCTACTTAGGTGGCTGGCTGGACTTATTCTCGCGTCGAATCGTGGGCTGGCGGGTGGACGACAACATGGAAGATGCGCTGGTAATTGGCCCGTTGCGAATGGCTTTGCAATCGCGTCAGCCTGCTCACGGCCTCATTACTCATTCAGACCGTGGTGGTCAGTAAGTCTCCAACGATCTGCAAGAGTTGGTCAGTTTATGGCGTATTAGGCCCATGAGCCGGGCCGACGATCCTTACGACAACGCCTTTGTGGAATCGTTCTGGAGCCGCCTGAAGGCGGAATTATTAGAAGGCGGCTGCTTTTTGAGTGTGGACGATGCCCGGACATTTAGTGGTTCAACCCCAGAATCTGGACGAAGCCAGACAAATGGTAGCCGAGTCGGTGGCCATTTATAATCAAAGGCGACCGCACTTATCTTTACAGTACCAAACGCCTGATCAGGTACACTATAAACAAACAAGCAGCACCCGGTGATGCGGGTGCTGCTTGAAAGCTAAAATCTACTAATAACCTGTCAACTTATTTCAGGACGGGTCATCATGAAAACCTAATATTACGCCATTGCAAACTTGTTGGCGTTGCGTTTGCGCTCGTTCTCATCGAGGAAAACCTTACGAATCCGCATCGACTTGGGAGTTACTTCCAGATACTCATCTTTCTGAATGTATTCCATCGACTCTTCAAGCGAGAACGCGATCTTCGGAGCAATTTTTACATTGTTGTCCGAACCCGATGCCCGCATGTTAGTCAACTGCTTGGCCGTCATCACGTTTACTACAATGTCGTTCTGCCGATTGTGTTCGCCAATTACCTGACCCGTATAAATCTCTTCGCCCGGCTCTACAAAAAACACACCCCGGTCCTGGAGTTTGTCAATCGAATAGGCCGTAGCCTGACCGCCCGTCATTGAAATCAGCGAGCCGTTAATCCGCTCTGGAATCGGCCCTTTGTAAGGCTGATATTCTTTGAACCGGTGCGACATTACGGCCTCACCAAACGTAGCCGTCAGCACGTTGGACCGCAGGCCAATTAGCCCGCGCGACGGAATTTCAAATTCGAGGTGCTGTAGATCACCTTTGGGCTCCATAATGAGCAGGTCTCCTTTGCGCTGTGTGGCCAGTTCAATTACCTTACCAGCAGTTTCTTCCGGCACGTCAACTACGAGGGTTTCGATAGGCTCGAGTTTCTGCCCGTTCTCGTCTTCCTTATACAGTACCTGCGGCTGACCCACCTGCAATTCGTATCCTTCGCGACGCATGGTCTCGATCAGGACAGAAAGGTGGAGGATACCCCGGCCATAAACCAGGAAGCGGTCTTCACTGTCGGTAGTTTCAACGCGCAGGGCCAAGTTTTTCTCAATTTCTTTATAGAGCCGCTCGCGCAGGTGGCGCGACGTCACAAACTTACCTTCTTTACCAAAGAACGGCGAGTTGTTAATGGTGAACAGCATGTTCATCGTCGGCTCATCAACGGCAATACGGGTCAGGGCTTCGGGATTTTCGATGTCGGTCAGCGTATCGCCAATCTCGAAATCTTCCAGACCCGTTATTGCGCAGATGTCGCCACAGGCCACTTCAGTCACCTTCTGCTTGCCCAGTCCTTCAAACGTCTGAAGTTCTTTGATCTTCACTTTCTTGACGGACCCATCTGACTTTACCAGCGCCATATTGGCACCTTCTTTCATCGTACCCCGATGTACCCGGCCAATGGCAATCCGGCCTACGAAGGCCGAATAGTCGAGCGAGGTGATCTGCATTTGCGGCTGACCTTCGCGGACAGGCGCTTCCGGGATGGTAGCGATGATCGTATCGAGCAGGTAGGTAATGTTGTCGGTCGGATTCTTCCAGTCCGGTCCCATCCAGCCCTGCTTCGAGGAACCGTAAACGGTGGGGAAATCAAGTTGGTCTTCGGTTGCACCGAGGTTGAACATCAGGTCAAACACCTGCTCATACACCTCTTCAGGGCGGCAGTTTTCTTTGTCGACCTTGTTAACGATCACAATTGGTTTCAGACCCAGTGCCAGAGCCTTACCAAGCACAAAACGCGTCTGGGGCATCGGTCCTTCAAAGGCATCGACCAGCAGACAAACACCGTCGGCCATTTTCAGAACGCGCTCTACTTCTCCGCCAAAGTCACTGTGGCCGGGCGTATCGATAATATTGATTTTAACATCATTGTAGCGGACCGATACGTTCTTGGAGACGATAGTAATGCCGCGTTCACGTTCGAGGTCGTTGTTGTCGAGAATCAGGTCTCCGAATTCCTGGTTGTCCCGGAAGAGCTTCGATGCGTGGATGATTTTGTCGACCAGCGTAGTTTTGCCGTGGTCAACGTGGGCGATAATGGCAATATTGCGGATGGATTGCATATAGTTTGCTTTGGGCGTCAGCCTATTCTAGTAACGCCCGGTCTTTTTTTCGCAAAGATAGTGAATTTTGTGCTGAAACACAGATTTTTACAAGCTGATGTTGTGTCTCCGAACCTAGGAAGCTGATGCGTCCTCTTATTGTGCAATTGCAGGATTTTGTAAAACAATGGCAGGAACCTGTCTTTACCGATACCAAAACCTACTGGCTGGACTGTCAGTCGTAGATCGGCAATGCCAAATACTGTGGTCAGCAGGTTAACAGGTGGTTTTGCCAGGAATGAATGACTTTGTCAATTGACAGAGCTATCCCCCGTGTTCAGTGACTGGAGCAGCCGCATTTATTTTTCTTGCGAAACAGGCCGGTATTGAACAGTCCGCCACGTTTTTTCTTGTAGCGGTTCTTCTTCTTGCCCTTGATACCGGTAGTAACTTCTGTCTTGGTAGTAGTTGCCGCTGCGTGCGTTTCCAGCGGGACTTGCACGAGAAACAATGTAGATGCCAGCAGTAAACCTATCGATGCCTTTTTCATAGTCTATCAACCTGTTTGGTTTATAACGCAGAACCGGAGTAATTCGTCAGGAAAAGATTTTCATTTTTTCGATCATAAATGATAGAATCCGCTGTTTATCTGTTCGTTTACGGTACCCTTCAACCGGGCTTTGTCAATCCGTTTGCGCAACTATTACATCGGGCAGGCCGCTCCGTTGGGTACGGAACGATGCGCGGACGTATCTACCTGATCGGCCAGTACCCCGGCGCAATTCATGCTCCCGACGGGGTAACTAGGGTACACGGTACTGTTTTCGACATCACGAAAAGGCCCGGCCTGCTGACTCATCTGGACCGTTACGAAGGAGTGAACAATCCACCTACTCCTGCCGACGAATACATCCGGGCTATGATACCCATCATCGTAGAATCCGGCACCAAAAAATTATTCTGCTGGACGTATCTCTACAACAGGGCCACACAGGATAGTCAGCAAATCCTATCAGGGCGCTACAGTAGTCAGGTCGTATAGCTTCGCAGCCTGATTTGTATTCACATACATCCACACAGAAAAACACCGGCCTGAGCCGGTGTTTTTCTGTCTATCTGGGGCCGCGCGATCCGCCACTGGTGCCGGAACGAGGGCTATAGCCGCGGCTGCCGCCCTGAGTGTTGCTGCGCGAGTTGTTATAACTGCGGGCGTTAGGGTTTGTGTAAGTCCTGCGCGGTACTACGTACGTACGATTTCTGACGATAACCGGTGCTCGGTAAGAGCGGTAGGGGTTACGATAATAACCGCCGTAGTAGGGTTGAGCACCATAATAGCCCGGTCCGTACCCATAGTTAGGGGCGGTACGAACACCCACATAAGACGGCCCGCAACTGGTCATAACTACCGCTACCAGCAGGGTCATTAGCCAGGGCATTGTTTTTACGAGTTTCATGGTCGAGTGTGTTTATGGATGAATTCTATAGATTAGACTATGTACGATGGCAATAGTTTAACCATTTTCATTGAAACGACCTGCTACCCAATACGCGTATCCGTTATGCGTTCAGCCGCTTTTTCAGGTAGGTCAGTGAGCGGGCATAGGCATCCTGAGCCGCTTCTTTGTTGTACACGGGGTTGCTGGGGTTGGCAAAAGCGTGGTTCGCGTCATACATCTTCACCTCTACTTTCTCACCGGCTTTGGCCATATTTTCCTCAAACGTCTTTACCGACTCTGGCGTGATGCCCTTGTCCTGACTACCAAAAATACCCAGCACATCAGTGTCTAAGGTTTTTAGTTTAGCCACGTCCTGCTCGGGCCGACCATAGTACATTACGCAGCCCTTAGCCTGCTTACCCGCCAGCATGGCTGACTGTAGCGACAGCATACCACCAAAGCACCAGCCAATACTGGCAATGTCTGCCTTCGGCCCCACATAGCTGATAGCCCCCTGCATAATGCTGCCCAGGCGCTCTTTGGTCGCCCCCTGCATGTACTTCATAGCATCGGCCTGCTCAGTGGCCACCTTGCCGTCGTACATATCCACGGCCAGTACGTTCACATCCTTTAGATCGCCATAGTATTTCTGGGCTTCCTGTTTAATGAAATCGTTCAGACCCCACCATTCCTGATACACCAGTAACCACTTATTGGAGGGAGTAGTAGCCTTCAGCAGAAAACCGCTGGCTTTCTGCCCGTCGGGAGTGGCAAACGTAATCATATCGCCGTCGCCCCGGTAGGTGAACGGAAGCGGGTTAGCGTGGAGCGCGGCAAAGGCCGGGTCGGCCGCCATCGATGCCATGTCGTTACTATGGCAGATGGGAATACCCGTAGTTTCGGGAGTCGGCGTCAGCAGCGAAAACAGTGACGTGACCAGGGTAATTCCGGTAATGATGATGAATTTCATGCAGCAGGGGATTGGTAAGTGCAGGAACGTAACGTGATTGGTAAGAGATAGGTTTTCAGGCTGGTAACTTCGTCTTGATGAGCCGACTAAAGGTGAGCGAGAGGTCGAGCAGAATCATCTTGGCGCGGGCGTTGCGTTCGAGGTGATAGGTGGCTTCGTTCAGATCCGTTACAATGCGTTCGATGTGAGTAGTGGTCAGGACTTTGGCGAAGTTTTTCACGAAGGCCAGTTCCTCGTCGGGCAGCCGGAGTAACTCACCCACGCCCTGCTGCCACAGAAACAAATCGCGGTACAGCCGGATACTATACTCAAATAAAGCCTTCTGCTTCTCTTTGGGAAAGCTATCGAACTGGTCGGCCTGCTTTACGAGTTTAGTCAGATCCTGTTTATAGCAGTCGCGCATCCACTCAGCAAACCAGGCGTGCTGCTGACTCATACCCGCCCCCTTCTCGTCCTGACTGCTCAGACCTAGCGCTTCGGCCAGATTGCCGTTGGCAAGGTAGGCAATGCGCCGGGCGGTGGTTTCGTCGAGATTTTGCTGCTGCCGCAGGTGCGTGGCAATCTCCTCGTCGGTAAAAGCCCGCACGGCCACCCGCTGCGTTCGGGACAGAATCGTGATGAGCAGTTTGTCGGGCTGATTGGTCACGAGCAGAAACAATGTTTGAGCGGGCGGCTCTTCCAGCACCTTGAGCAGCGCATTGGCCGATGTCACGTTCATCAGTTCGGGCAACCAGATAATCATGACCTTGTACGCGCCTTCATACGCCTTCAGGGAAAGTTTTTGCAGGATGTTCCGGGCTTCTTCGGCAGATATATTTCCCTGTTTGTTATCGCCACCCATCGTTTCAAGCCAGTCGGCAAGGCTACGGTAAGGCCGTTCGAGCAGGAAGGTACGCCAGACGGGCAGGTACGTTTCGGAGTTTTTCCCTTTGCCAAGGTTAGCCACCGGAAACACGAAGTGAAGATCAGGATGGACGAGTTTCTGTATTTTTACGCAGGATGCGCACCGCCCACACGAGTCACCGGCCTGTTTGGCCTCGCAGTTGACGTACTGTGCCAATCCGAGAGCCAAGGACAAGTTGGCACTGCCCGCGGGGCCGTCGAATAGCAGGGCGTGTGCCAGATGGTTGGTCTGCACAGCCCGCGTCAGAAATTCTTTTGTGTCGGTCTGACCAACGATGTCGGAAAATTGCATGGTATTTGCAGGGTGAGGGCAAAACGCGTGTGCAAAGCTACGCAGCTATGCTGTTGAGTTAGTAAGCCCAATCGTAAGGCGGTGAGCCACACACGCGAAACTTTTAGTCGGTATCGTTTCCGGTACCAACAAATCCTATTAATTTTGCACTCCAAATTGCAAAAACATGAGCAAAAAGAACCCCGGACTCGATTTTCTGGAAGACCCGGATGCATTAGAAGGAAAATTAGAAGAAGTCGGTGACTTTTTTGACGAAAATAAGACCGTCGTAATAGGCATAGTGGGCGTTATCGTCGCGCTGATCGTCGGTTTTTTCGGGTATCGGTATTACCAGAGTGCACAGGATGAAACGGCGCAGGTTGAACTGTTCCCGTCGGTGTACATGGCCGAAGCCGATTCAACCAAAAAAGCCCTGAATGGCGACGGCAAAACGCCCGGTCTGCTGTCTGTTGCCGATAACTACGGCTCTACGGACGCGGGTAATCTGGCTCACTTTTATGCCGGTACGGCGCTGCTGAAAGAGGGTAAGTATGATGAGGCCATCGAGCATCTGAAAAGCTTCAGCTCGTCTGATTTGCTGGTACAGGCCCGCGCCTACGCCCTCACCGGCGATGCGTACATGGAAAAAAAGAGCTATAGCGATGCGGCTGATTTCTACAAAAAAGCGGCTGACTATAACCCCAACAAAGAGTTTACGCCGGGCTACATGCTGAAACTGGCCGTTGCCTATGAACAGGCAAAGGAAAACAGTAAGGCTATGGACGCCTATAACGACATCACGGATAAATACCCGCAGTCGGTCGAAGCCATCAGTGCCAAAAAATATAAATCGTTGCTCGAAGCAACGGTCGGCGAGTCGTAAGCGGTTCTGAACAAGTATAGACTGTTAGGGACAAAGCCGATTCGGGTTTGTCCCTTTTTTTTATCAATCAAATGGCTTCCGCACAAAAAAACCTCAGCGATTACGCTACCAGTGACCTGCCCGACATCAGCCAGCGTCGGTTCGCCATTCTCGTATCAGAATGGAATGCCGACGTTACCGAGAGTCTGTTCTCCGGCGCGTACCAAACCCTGTTGCTCCACGGAGCCACTGCCGAAAATATTGTGCGTGGCAATGTACCGGGCAGCTACGAGCTAACCCTTGCCGCCCAGTGGATGGCGCAGCGCGACGATATCGACGCCGTTATTGCCATCGGCTGCGTGATTCAGGGCGAGACTAAACATAACGATTACATCAATCACGCCGTAGCGCAGGGCCTGACCCACGTGAGCCTGAAAACTAACAAGCCCGTCATTTTTGGTGTCCTGACCCCCAATGACCAGCAACAGGCCCTCGACCGGGCGGGCGGCAAACACGGCAACAAAGGCGACGAAGCCGCCATTACGGCGATCAAGATGCTCCGTTTAATGAGTGAATGAGCGAATGAGTGCATAGGCTTCCGCCAGCACTCTCGCGTCAGCCTATTCACTCATTCATAATTCACTCATTCACTCATTAAAAAGATGCACGTCTGGAAATTTGGCGGAACGTCGGTTGGTAAGCCCGACCGGATGCAGTCCATCCGCCACCTCGTTACTGCCGATGATACCCGCAAAATTGTGGTCCTCTCGGCCCTGTCCGGCTCAACCAATGCTCTGCTGGCCATCGGCGAATGCCTGAAGGCCAATACCGACACCGATGCGGTTGCACAAATCGATGCATTGCGGTCGCATTACGATGCGTTCATCAGCGAACTGTACGATACTGATGCGGGTCGGGAAGCCGGGAAAAAGATTCTTGATGCCGAGTTTTCATTTATCCGGTCACTGACAGGAATTAAACCGTTTACGCTCAAGCAGGAAAAAGAACTGGTAGCGGAGGGCGAACTACTGAGCACCCAGCTTTTTCAGGCGTATCTGGCGGAAGAAGGTGTGGCCTCTGCCTTGCTGCCAGCCCTGGAGTTCATGCGCATCGATGCCGACAACGAACCCGAAATTGCTTTTACAGAGCAGAGATTGTCCGAGATGCTTCCCAACCAGGCTGATAAGCAGATTATCGTGACGCAGGGCTTCATCTGCCGCAACCCCCGGGGCGAAGTCGATAACCTGAAGCGGGGCGGTTCGGACTATACGGCCTCGCTGATTGGCGGAGCCATCCGCGCCGACGAAATCCAGATCTGGACTGACATCGACGGGATGCACAACAACGACCCGCGCATTGTCAAAAACACCCACCCGGTTCGTGAGCTGACATTCGATGAAGCGGCTGAGCTGGCGTATTTCGGTGCAAAAATCCTGCATCCGTCCACCATCACGCCTGCCCGCATGTTCGGCGTACCGGTCCGGCTCAAAAACACGATGGAACCGTCGGCCCCCGGCACCCTCATTGCCGATCGTAGTGGTACCTTCGATAGTACGGCACCGGTGTTCAAGGCGGTTGCGGCCAAAGATGGCATCACGGCCCTGTACATCCACTCCAGCCGGATGCTGAATGCCTATGGATTTCTCAGGCGGATTTTTGAGATTTTTGAGAAGTACAAAACGCCCGTCGATATGCTGGCCACGTCGGAGGTGTCGGTATCGGTCACGATTGACAACACCGACCGCATTGCCGAGATAACCGCCGAGCTAAGCACCTTCTGCGACCTCGAAGAACCTGATTACGACCAGACGATTGTCTGCATCGTGGGTAATTTCAGTGCCGACAACGGGGGCGTGGCCGTGCGCGTGTTTGACGCTATGAAGAACATCCCGATTCGCATGATTTCGTACGGTGGCACCGAAAGCAATCTGTCTATGCTGATACACGGTCGTTACAAAGCCGACGCGTTGAATGCCCTGAACGAAGGTTTATTTTCGGCGTAACTTTGCCGCAACCAACCCGCTACTGCCATGACCGATGCTGAGTTCCTGCAGGCCGTTAAACGCTCGGTTCACCAAATTGACCCGCAGGCTGAGGTATGGCTTTTCGGCTCCCGGGCGCGGGGCGACGCCCGAGACGATTCGGACTGGGATTTTCTGGTCCTGACGGATAGGCCTGTCGATCGGTTGTTCAAATATCAGTTGCGGGATCACCTCTACGACATAGAACTGCACAACAGCAGAGTGATTGGCTCTATCATTCATTCAAAACAAGAGTGGGAGAGTACCCACGCAGTGACACCGCTATACCGCAACATCAAACGCGATGGCATCCCACTATGAATCGCACGAAAGACGATTTAGTTGATTATCGTATTGAGCGGGCATTTGGCACACTTGAGACCGCCAAAATATTGGCTAATTCCGGCGACTGGAACGCGGTGGCCAATAGACTATACTACGCCTGCTTTTATGCTGTACTGGCCCTGCTGGCGAGAAACGACATGGATACCTATACGCATAAAGGCGTGAAAGTTATGTTGAGCCAGCACTTCATCAAATCCGGTCTGGTTGACGTGGTTTGGAGCAAGCTGTATCAGAAACTCTTTGACAATCGAAACGAGGCTGACTACGAAGACTTTGCTGATTTTAACGAGGAAGAAATCGGCGTCTTTATTGACGATGCCGAACAATTTATCAACGTCATCACCGCACTGGCCAAACAATAATTTTCATGCTACAACTCGCCTACATCCGCGACAATAAAGACGCCGTGCTGACTGGTTTGCAGAAGCGGCACTTTACCAACGCTGAAGCCATTATTGAGCAGGTTCTCACGCTCGACCAACACCGGCGTGATACCCAGCGCGATCTCGATGATACGCTGGCGCAGTCGAATGCGAAAGCCAAAGAGATTGGTGCGCTGATGAAGTCGGGCGACAAAGCCGCTGCCGAAGCGGCTAAGGCTGAAACCACCAATCTGAAAGTTCATTCCAAAGAACTGGAGGACGCGCTCCGCCTGGCCGAGCAGCAAGTACAGGACATTCTCGTCACCATCCCGAACATTCCGCACAGCAGCGTACCAGCAGGTCGCACCGCCGACGATAACGAAGTGGTGCTGGAACACGGCGAGAAACCAACGCTGTACGATGGTGCGCAGCCGCATTGGGAACTCATCAAAAAGTACGGCGTCAACGGCCCAATGATCGACTTTGAGCTGGGCGTCAAAATTGCCGGCGCGGGCTTTCCGGTCTATCGGGGAAAAGGGGCCCGGATACAGCGGGCGCTGATCAACTTCTTCCTGGACGAAGCCATGGCCGCTGGCTACATGGAGGTGCAGCCGCCTATTGTGGTCAACGAAGACTCAGGCTTTGGTACTGGCCAATTGCCCGACAAAGAAGGGCAGATGTACTATATGCCGGAAGACAGGCTATACCTGATTCCGACCGCCGAAGTACCCATCACCAACCTCTACCGCGACGTCATTGTGCCCGAAAGTCAGTTGCCTGTCTGCAACGCGGGCTATACACCCTGCTTCCGGCGCGAAGCAGGTTCGTGGGGCGCACATGTACGGGGACTAAACCGGCTGCACCAGTTCGACAAGGTCGAGATTGTCCGCATCGAAAAGCCCGAAAACTCGTACGCTGCGCTGGAAATTATGAGCCTGCATGTGCAGTCGCTGCTGCAAAAGCTGGAGCTACCCTACCGCGTACTGCGGCTTTGCGGGGGTGACATGGGCTTTACCTCCGCCCTGACGTATGATATGGAAGTATGGTCAGCCGCACAGGAACGCTGGCTTGAGGTCAGTTCGGTCTCCAACTTTGAGACGTATCAGGCCAACCGACTCAAGCTGCGCACCAAAGTGGAGGGGAAGATGCAGCTGTTGCACACGCTGAACGGCTCTGCCCTGGCCCTGCCCCGCATCTTGGCGTCGATTCTGGAGAACAATCAAACGCCCGACGGTATCCGTATCCCGGCGGTATTGGTGCCGTACTGCGGCTTTGACAGGATTGACTAACCCATCAGCAACTGCACGAATAATCGTCGTAACCGGGGTATCTGGGCGAAAGGTGCCCGTCGATTCGGATGATGCGGTCAAGTGAAATCTGCTCACCGGTGGCCAGTTCGAGCTGACTATCATCTTCGCCAGTGATAAGGCGTTTCACCAGCGCGTCGGTACGGATGAACTCGCGCAACTCGGTGAAGTAATCGAGCCGGACGTATTTGTTGAGCGGGATCAACGCCCGAAAATCAGCGTTGGTCAGAATCGCGGTTTCATTAGTTTCCATACCTGGTAAACACCCCACCAAATTGAAACGTGCCCCGGCAGACTACCGGGGCACGTTTGGCAACTGATTATCGCCGTGGCTAACCAGCCATTTCCAACTGCTTCTGGAACTCACGGACAATGATTTCCTTCATTGCTATTTTACGCTTCTGCGTGTTGATGCGGTTTAGTGCCTGCTTATCTTCCTCGTTGTTCGGGTCAAGGCCATCGGCATCCTGAAGAGCGAACACCAGATCATTTTTCTCACGCTTGACTAGGTATTCCATCTCGCGGAGCTTGGTACGGACCTGCTCGGATTCGCTCTTAAGCTCAAACGCCGGGTACTTGCGCGACAGGACCCGGTTCAGGTAGCTCAGCTCAAAAATCTTGTCGCAGGCCGCCCGGAAGCGTTCGTTCACGCCCTTATCCTGTAACTTGAACGGCACCCGCACTTCTTTCCAGGCATTGAGTAACACCTTGGCGCGGTCGGCTGCCGCCACAATGTCAGCCTGTTTCGATAACGCTTCCGCTTCATCGGCCATTTTCATCTGCTGCTCCACACGTGGATCAATCTTCGGCACCATCACAATGCCCTTCACGTCGTTATACTTGGCGTAGAACATGGTTGTGGCCTTCTTGAACTGCTTGTACAGCTTACCACTTTTCTTGATGGGCACTTCACCAACGGCTTTCCAGGCGTTATTGAGTTTGCGAACTTCCTGAAAAGCCGCGTCAAGATCGCCGAGCCGGTTGGCCCGGAACGCCAGCCGAATCAATTCGTCGTACTTATCTAGACGCTCCTGAATGACCTTATTCTGCTCGTTGAAAAACTCGCGCCGGCGTGTGAAGAAGCCATCCAGCAGGGCCTGAAACTCTGCTTCGGTATCGGCTTCAATAGCCTTATCCACTGGTCCGGTCTTAATCCACTTGGTTTTCACCTCCTGGAGAGCTTCGGCCGTTTCGCGCCAGTCGGTACTCTCGGCCAGGGTGGTGGCGTCGACAATCAGGGCGCGTTTGATTTCCAGATTCTTGAGCTGGTTGACCATAATCAACTCGTTCAGAATATCCTCCTGCACGTCCAACCGGGCGAGCAGGGGCGGAAAGTCACCAAGGGCATCGAAGCTGAGCAGTTTCCTGCGGAGCTGCACCAGTTTGGTCCGGTAGGAACCCTTGTTCTGAGCCTCGGTAATGTCGGCCTCTAACTGGCTTACTTTGTTCTGGGCAATGACGAAGCGATTCTTAAAGTAATCGAGCGCTTCCTGCTCGGTCCGTTTGACTTCGCCAATCTGGCGGTCTTCATAATTCAGGTAGCCTTTCAAAAATACCTTTCCGTCTTTGACGTAACCGTATTCATCTACCAGTGAAGCGTTTTCCATTCTATGCTTGGTTAAGGTCGCGCTGAGGATTAAATTTGGGGGTATTGCTAATCACAAATTTATTTAAAATTAATGAGTCAGGACATAATTTTCTCCATGGCGGGTGTTGGTAAAACTATTCCCCCTAACCGACAAATCCTAAAGAACATATACCTTTCCTTCTTTTACGGGGCCAAAATCGGCGTTTTGGGTCTGAACGGATCCGGTAAGTCAACCCTGCTGCGGATCATTGCCGGTATCGATAAAAACTACACGGGAGAAGTTGTGTTTTCGCCCGGTTACTCGGTCGGAATGCTTGAGCAGGAGCCGCAGTTTACCCCCGGAAAAACCGTGCTGGAAGTGGTTCAGGAAGGGGTTCAGGAGGTAGTGAATCTGCTCAGAGAATTTGACGAGATCAACGAAGCCTTCGGCGATCCCGATGCCGACTTTGATAAACTGCTGGCCCGGCAGGGCGAAGTGCAGGAAAAGCTCGATCAGCACGAAGCCTGGGAGCTTGATCAGAAACTGGACCGGGCCATGGACGCCCTGCGCTGCCCCCCGCCCGATGCCCTGATCGACAACCTCTCCGGTGGTGAAAAACGACGGGTGGCTCTCTGTCGCCTGCTGCTGCAACAGCCCGATGTACTGCTGCTGGACGAGCCAACCAACCACCTGGATGCCGAATCGGTGCTGTGGCTGGAAGAGCACCTGCGCCTGTACAAAGGCACCGTCATTGCCGTAACCCACGACCGCTATTTTCTCGACAACGTGGCAGGCTGGATTCTGGAACTGGACCGGGGCGAGGGTATCCCCTGGAAAGGAAACTACTCGTCGTGGCTAGAACAGAAGCAGAATCGCCTGGCCAAAGAAGAAAAAACGGAATCGAAGCGACAGAAGACGCTCCAGCGCGAGCTGGAGTGGGTCCGCATGGCCCCCAAAGCCCGGCAGGCCAAATCCAAAGCGCGGCTTGGTGCCTACGAGCGGCTGCTGGACGAAGACAACAAACAAAAGGAAGATCGTCTCGAAATCTTTATTCCATCCGGCCCCCGGCTGGGTGCCAAAGTCATTGAAGCCGATGACGTAACCAAAGCCTACGGCGACCGGCTGCTGTTCGAACATCTGGGGTTCCGGCTGCCACAGGGTGGTATTGTGGGCGTAATCGGCCCAAACGGCGCGGGTAAGTCTACGCTGTTTAAGCTCATTACGGGCCGCGAGAAACCCGATGCCGGTACGTTTAGCGTGGGCGATACGGTGCAGGTAGCATACGTCGATCAGGAGCACGACGGGCTTGATCCCAATAAATCGGTGTATGAAACCATTGCGGGCGGCAATGACTGGATTATGCTGGGCGGCAAGCAAAGTAACGCCCGGGCCTACGTAAGCCGGTTCAACTTTGCCGGAGCGGATCAGGAAAAGAAAGTCGGGACCCTATCGGGCGGAGAACGCAACCGGGTGCATCTGGCCATGACCCTTAAGGAAGGCGCCAATCTGCTATTGCTGGACGAACCAACCAACGACCTCGACATCAACACGCTGCGGGCTCTGGAAGAAGGTCTGGAGAACTTTGCCGGATGTGCCGTGGTCATCAGCCACGACCGCTGGTTTCTGGATCGAATTGCCACGCACATTCTGGCTTTCGAGGGCGATTCGCAGGTTTATTGGTTTGAGGGTAACTTCTCGGATTACGAAGAGAACCGGCGTAAGCGGCTCGGCAGCGATGCCACGCCAACGCGTATCAAATACCGAAAACTGGTATAAAGTACAGCCGGACCTCCGGAGCCGGCTGTATAAAACTTGCTGAGCCTGCCGGTACAGCCCACCAGAGCGGCTGTACCGGCAGGCTCAGCGAATTCCGGCAGATAGCAAAAGTAGTCTTCGGCCTGCGAAGAAAATCGTTTCAATACCCTGTTATGAAATCAATTGCTCTGTACTCCACGCTCCTGCCTCTTGCTCTCACTGCCGGACTGTTGTTCGTAGCCCCGTCGATCGTCTCCCCAAGTACCAAACGCATCATTGCTGGTGGTGAATCGCAGCAACAGCGCAACGTGCCCGCTGGCGACGAGTTAACCCGGCTGTACCTGCCCGAGGACCTTGAAGCTACGCTCTGGGCCGAAACGCCGATGTTCTATAATCCAACGAACATGGATATCGACGCGCGGGGGCGGGTTTGGATTACCGAAGCCGTGAACTATCGTAAAGTCAACCATAAGGCAGGCGACCGGCTCAACCATCCCGACGGCGAGCGGATTATGATTTTGCAGGATACCGACGGCGACGGAAAAGCCGATAACAGCAAAATGTTTGTGCAGGACCCGGACATTGTTTCGCCCCTTGGCATTGCCATTGTGGGCAACAAAATCATTGTCTCCTGCTCGCCCAACCTGATTGTCTATACCGACGAAAACGGCGACGACCGGCCCGACCGCAAAGAGATTCTGCTGACGGGCTTCGGCGGACTGGACCACGACCACGGCCTGCACGCGCTGGTGGCCGGGCCGGACGGCAAGTATTACTTCAACGCCGGAAACGCCGGGCCGCACGTTGTGACGGACAAGGCGGGCTGGACACTTCGGTCGGGCAATGTGTACGGGGGCGGTACACCCCACAATGCCCAGAACAGCGGCAACCAGGTCAGCGACGACGGACGCGTCTGGACGGGCGGACTGGCCCTGCGCATCAATCCCGACGGAACGGGGCTGAAGGTGATGGGCCATAATTTTCGCAACACCTATGAAACAGCAGTTGACTCCTACGGTAACCTATGGCAGAACGACAGTGATGACGGGGTGGCGGCCTGCCGTACGAACTGGCTCATGGAAGGCGGCAACGCAGGCTTTTTCAGCGCCGATGGCACCCGAAGCTGGCAGGGGGATCAGCGTCCCGGTCAGCCCGGTCAGTCAGCTCACTGGCATCAGGAAGATCCCGGCGTGCTACCCGTGGGTGATATAACGGGCGCGGGGTCGCCGAGGGGTATGGTCGTGTACGAAGGGGATGCCCTGGGGCTGAACTACCGGGGTATGCTGCTAAGCGCCGACGCGGGCCGCAACGTCGTTTTCGGCTACAAACCCGAGTCTATAGGCGCCGGCTACCGCATGCCGCGCGTCAATTTCCTCAGCACATTCCCCAACGTCGATGAAGATAACAAGTTGACCGATACGGCTGCGGACACCCGCACATGGTTTCGCCCCAGCGACGTAACTGTTGGCACCGACGGCGCCATTTACGTGGCGGACTGGTATGATCCCGTAGTGGGCGGACATCAGATGGACGACCGCAAAGGCTATGGGCGTATCTACCGTATAACCCCCCGGGGCAAAAATCCACGCGCCCCCAAAATTGACCTAAGCAGTACAAAAGGGCAGATCGACGCGCTGCTCAGCCCGGCCGTTAACGTTAGAATGGCAGGTTTTTCGGCCCTGAAAGCGCAGGGAGAAAAGGTGCTGGAACCGGTCATGAACCTGTTATCGTCGCCCAATCCCTACCACCGGGCGCGGGCCATCTTCCTGATGGTCCACCTGGGTCCCGAAGGGCAGTTTGAGGTAGAGCGGTTGCTGAAAGCGGTTGATGCCCCCGTGCGCATTGCCGCGCTGCGCGCCATCCGCAGCATCACGCCCGAAAATACGAAAGCAAACCCGGCCCTGACGGCCTCACAACGGGCACTGCTGCCGCTGCTGGGGAATCTGTCGCTGGATCGGAACGCGGCCGTTCGGCGGGAGGTAGCCGTGGCCGTACGCGATATGCCTTATCGCGACAGCCGCTACATTATCCAGAACCTGGTAAAAGGCTATGACGGACAGGACCGCTATTACCTCAACGCGCTGGGTATTGCCGCCGATGGGAAGCAGGACTATGTCTTTGCCGACCTCCGCCCTACCCTGCCCGAAAAGCCTACTGACTGGGACGACCGGACGGCCAGCCTTATTTGGGAACTACACCCCGCAGCAGCCGTTCCGATGCTCGCCAGTCGCGCCGATGCCCCTACACTCTCGGCCGATGCCCGGAAACTGGCGATTACAACCCTCGGATTTATCCATGATTCGTCGGCCGTACGGGTGATGAAAGACCTGACCAAGTCGACGGATCAGAACGTGGCGACACAGGCGTCGTACTGGCTTACTTTCAGACAGGGCAATGACTGGGCGAAACTTGCCAATTGGGACGAGTTGATACCCCGGACAGTCCCGACCGTTGGGCAGAAGATGCTGATCAAACAGCAGGAGTTGCTGAGCGACTCAAAAAGCGATGCCGAGAAGCGACGCACGGCGCTGGAGATGGCCCGAACGGCCGAAGGCGGTCAGCTTCTGATTGGTTTGGCTGCCGGGAGAAGCCTGTCTGATGAGTTGATTCAGGCCGTGGGACCAGTGATTCTGAGAAACCCGGACTCGAACGTCCGGACCATGGCCAAGGAATACTTTACAGCTAAACCCCAAAAGCCGGCCGACGAACCCGCCCGGCCGGAACGCAAATCAACCCCCGCTACGGACACCAGGACCAGTGCCGTTATAACACCAGCCAGCGAACGGGTGGCCGTGCTGACGAGCAACCAGCAGGCCGGCTTGTCTTTGTTTAAAGCCAACTGCACCAACTGCCACCGGCACGGAACCCTCGGCAAAAACGTTGGTCCCGAACTAACGCAGATTCATCAGAAACTCAACAAAGATGCCCTGCTGGAATCCATTATCAACCCCAGCGCAAGCCTGACTTCCGGGTATGAACCCTGGCTGATCACAACTAAAAAAGGACAGACGTTCTACGGGCTTCTGGTCGGTGACAACGAACAGTCGGTGATAGTAAAGGGCGCAACGGGTCAGCAGCACGAGATCCCAACCGATCAGGTCCTGTCGCGCCGACAGTACAGGACCAGCCTGATGCCCACCGCCGACGCCATGAAACTCAATCAGCAGCAAGTGGCCGACTTAATGGCGTTTCTGCTGAAGCAGTAACAGAGGGTTGGGCGTCAAACTAAACCCTCCTTACTAAATTGGGGTCCTAGTCATAGTCTGTGTGGAAAAACCGGCGTGTCGGCACCATCTGATACGTATCTCCCGCTCACCATTGATCTATGCACTACCTGCTAACCATCCTTTTTGGCCTGGGTGCCCTACTGGCTGCTTCGGCCCAAACCAGACCCATGCCCGACTACGCCCGCGACTGGAAACGTGCCGACTCACTGGCGGCCAAGGGTCTGCCTAAATCCGCTCTGGAGATTGCCAACCAGATTTACGCAGAAGCCAAAGCAAAGCAGAACGAGCCGCAGGTAGCCAAAGCCGCCATGGCACGGATGATTTTTAGGAGCTACGCAGACGAGGACGCGTACAAAGAACTGGTCCTCTCGTTACGGACTGATATAGCCAATACGCCCGAACCGGCCAAATCGGTGCTGCAGTCGGTACTGGCGGATGTGTACTGGCAGTATTTTCAGCAAAACCGGTACAAGTTCTACGACAGAGCTACCGTAGGTCGGGCTACGACGAACACAAAGACTAACCCGGCTGCCCCGTCAATCGACTCTACCACCGACTTCACAACCTGGGATGCCCGTCAGCTGATCGGCGTCGTTACGCAGGCTTATCTGGCTTCGGTTCGGGATAAAGACGTATTGCAGAAAACGCCCATCGCGGCTTATGACGCTCTGCTTGATAAGGGCGATCCGGATGCGCGGTTGTTGCGGCCTACGCTGTACGATTTGCTGGCGCACCGGGCCATTGCGTTCTTCCAGAATACCGAACCCGACTTACTTAAGCCCGTTTTCCAGTTTGAACAGAATCAGCCTGCTTACTTGGCGGGGCCGGAGGTGTTTACCAAATTTACCATTCAGAGTTCCGATTCACTGTCGGGTTCATATCAGACCTTACGGCTCTATCAGCAATTGCTGGCGTTTCATCTGACCGATAAAACCCCGGATGCGCTGGCGGATGTGGATAAACTCCGGCTGGAATTTACCCACCGCAACAGTACGCTGCCCAACAAAGATTCGCTGTACCGCAAAACGCTCGACAGCCAGATTAGCCGGTACAAAAACAGCCCCGTTGAAGCCGTTTATGGATTTCAGCTGGCGCAGTTTCTGGCCAATTTCGGTTCACCCATCCGGCCACTTAATGATTCTGGCGACCCGGACCCAAAACCAGACCCTGCCCGCTGGAATCGGAAACAGGCCGCTGACATTGGCCGGGATCTGGCCCAACGCTTCCCAAACACCCTGGCGGGTAAGCAGGCGGCTCAGTTGCTCGACCGGCTGCTGCTCCCTACATTGACCGTTCAGGTTGAAGACGTAAACGCGCCCACACAACCATTCCGGACACTGATCAGCTACCAGAACGTTAGCCGGCTAACGTACCGGATTGTCAGCGTATCGGCATCAGAAAAACAGGCGTTGCAGAACGGGTACGGGGATGATGCACAACGCAGAAAGCGGTATCTCAACTGGCTGAAACAGCCTGCAATAGCCGGGAAAACGATTGCCTTACCCAACGATGGTGATTTGAACCCGCATACCGTTGAGGTGCCGATTTCGGGCTTGCCGGCTGGCCAGTACGTGCTGATGGCCACGACCGACGAGGCATTTCAGCCCACAACGGAAACCGTTCAGTTTGCCAACTTCACCGTTTCGGCCTTGAGCTATGTACTGACTGAGGATCAGGGCAACCGGACCCGGACCGTACTGGTGGCCAATCGACTCACGGGCGAACCCGTTGAAGGCGCAACCGTTTCGATGGCTGGTGTTAATTCACTGAGGGGGGTGCCGGTCAGAAAACTGTACACGACCGATGCAAACGGATGGGTCAGGATTCCGACGTATGAATTTGAACTTCCTGAACAGACCAATTTTCAATACCTGATTACGCGGGGAGCCGACACACTCCTTTCTGACCGGCAATACAATTACCGGTACGGCAACAACAATCCAATCAGGAGCAGATCCAGACCCACGCCAGCCTTTTTACCGACCGGGCCATCTACCGGCCGGGCCAGCTGATCTATGTGAAGGGCTTGATCTACGAAGGCAAAACCAACGACTTCTCGGTCCTGGCCAACAAAGAGGTGGCCGTGGAGCTGCTGGACCAGAATGGTGAACGCGTGGCCAAACAAACGCTGACGACCAATGAGTTCGGCACGTTTACCGCCACTTTTACCGCACCCGTGGGGCGACTTACCGGCCAGATGACGCTACAAATGCCTGATGCCAGCGCCAGCATTCGAATCGAGGAATACAAACGACCTACGTTTGACGTAAAGACGCAGCCCATAAAGCAGTCGTTTGTTCTGGGCGACAGCGTCAGGGTTTCGGCCGTGGTCAAAACGTTTTCAGGGGCGGTGGTGGATGGTGCCAGCGTACGCTACCGGGTAGTGCGTCAATTCCGGCCACGCTGGTCCTGGTGGTCGCCATCCGGTAGCTCCGGCCGGTACTGGCCGGGCCGCAATACGGACGAAACTGAAATTGCCAGCGGCACGGCCCAGACCGATGCTCAGGGCAACATCACTATAACCTTTGCCGCTACGCCTGACCTGACCAAAGCCCGCGAAACAAATCCCGTTTTCAATTTTGAGCTGACCATCGACGTTACCGATCAGGCAGGCGAAACCCGTTCAACCACACAGACGCTTGGCATTGGTTATTCGGCCCTGCGAATCAGTCTGGGTATTCCTTCCCAGGTAGATAGTAACGGTCCGGCCACGTTTCCGATCACCATCACGAACCAGTCGGGCGAAAAAGCCGCGGCCAAAGGGCAGCTGGCTATTTACCGGTTGCAGCCCCCGGCCCGCCCCCTGCGCGAGCGCCTGTGGGCCCGCCCCGACCGGACTTTTTTAACCCGTACCGAGTTTGAGAAGCTATTTCCAAACGATGTGTACGCCAACGAAAATGACCCGCGTACCTGGCCCAAAGGGGAACGGGTACAGCAACAGACCATCACTTCGCCCACCGACTCCCTGATTCAGCTAAACCTGAGCAAGCTGACGCCCGGCGAGTACGTGGCTGAATTTACCGTTACCAATCCCGCCAGCGAAACCAGTACCGAGCAGATGTTTTTTGCCGCGGTCAATGACAACCAGCCTACCGCATCGCCCCGGCCCGACAACTGGGTACAGGTCCGTAAAGCCACGGCTCAACCCGGCGAAGACGCTGTTTTCTGGGTGGGTAATGCACAGCCCGGCTGGGTATTGATGACGGTTGAAGAAAACCGAACCGTAGTTCGGCAGACGTGGTTGAAAACCGACGGCAAGCCCCGGCGCGTGGCCCTGCCCGTTACCGAAAAACAACGGGGCGGCTTTGCCGTGCATTTTCTGATGGTGCAAAACGGGCGACTTTATCAGAAATCGCAGACCGTTACGGTACCCTTCACGAACAAGCAACTCACGATTGACACGGAAACCTTCCGCAGCAAGCTCAAGCCCGGCGAGCGCGAAGAATGGACGCTGCGGATAAAGGGGCTGGACAAGACCCCCGCCGAGCTGGTGGCTACCCTTTACGACGCATCGCTGGACACATTCGTACCACACAACTGGCCTACGTCGGTGTACAGTCCGTATTCACCAATATTCTTCAACTGGCGTTCGGGCTGTTTTGACGTGCAGTCAAGCCAGGCCCTCCTGTATCGCTACCGCCCCGAACCAACCATTCCGGAGCGGCAGTACGACCAGTTGGGATGGCTGGGATACCGCTTCAATCCGTATAACAGACCGATGTTTCGCCACCCCACCATCCAGCGGACAGTTTGGTGTGGTCGATAACGCCTTACGCGTGACGGTGAAACGAAACGGGAAGGTGATTTCGGGAACGGTGAAGGATCATACCGGTGCGGGTACGCCCGGCGTTGCCGTCAGTCTGCGAGGGGCCACAAAAGGGGCATCCACGGATGCGGATGGTCAGTTTTCGTTATCCGTCGATTCGAAAACGGCGGAGGTAACGTTGGTTTTCAGCTTTATCGGCTACGTAACAAAAGAGGTTTCACTGGCTCAGAAACCAATGTCATTCCGGCTTATGCCCGATGAGCAGACGCTGGACGAGGTAAGCATTGTTGGTTACTCTACTCAGGCGAGACGGTCTGTAACCGGGGCCGTAGCTAAAATGGCTGCTCCTATGGCTATGGAAGCAAAAGCGGATGAAGAAGCCCCGGAAACGACTTCTGATCGTGGCAGAGATTCCTCATCCGATACGCCAAAGCCCGCCGATGCTCCGCCCGTAAATCCACGCCGGAATTTCAATGAAACGGCGTTCTTTCTGCCCCAGCTCAAAACCGATGCGCAGGGCCGGGTGGTGCTGAAGTTTACCATGCCGGAAGCCCTTACCCGCTGGAAACTGCTGGCCTTTGCCCATACTAAAGACCTGAAAATCGGTACGCTGGAGCGGGAAATCATCACGCAGAAAGAGTTGATGATTACGGCCAACGCCCCCCGCTTTTTGCGCGAGGGCGATACCATCCGCGTTCAGGCCCGCATCAACAACCTGAGCGGGAAACCGCTGAACGTAACGGCCAGTCTGATGGTGCTCAACGCCCTCACCGGTCAGCCAGTTAGCCAGTCCCTGATTCAGTCCAGTTTGCAAACAACCGCTACCGTAGCCGCCGGACAGGGACAGGCGGTAGGCTGGACACTTGTGATTCCGTCGGGGCTGGATGCCGTAACCTGCCGGTTCTCAGCGCAGGCGGGGAGCTTCACCGATGGCGAAGAATTTACCCTTCCTATTCTGCCCAACCGGATGCTGGTAACGGACTCAAAACCATTCTGGGTAAACGGTGCGGAAACCAGAACCGTCAAACTCAGCGAACTCACCAGCCTGAACCGGCCCGCGCAGCACGAACGCCTGACGGTAGAAGTAACGAGCAACCCCAGCTGGTACGCGCTGCAATCCCTGCCGTACCTGATGGAACAGCGCTACGAAAGCTCCGAGCAGTTGTTCAGCCGCCTGTATGCCAACACCCTGGCCGCGTACATCGTCGGCAGCAAACCGGCGTTCCGGCAGGTAATCAGCGAGTGGCAGAAGAATCCGCCGAAGTCGCCGTTGGCAACCAATGAGGAGTTGAAAGCCGTGGCGCTGGAAAACTCGCCGTGGCTGGCCAGCGCCCGTTCCGAAACCGAACGACAGGCTCAGTTAGGCCAGTTGCTGGATGCCAACCGGATGGAAAACGAACAGCGACGGGCATTTACGAAGCTGGAGCAACTCCAGACGCCGGATGGCGGCTTCCGGTGGTTCAGCGGTATGGAGCCGGATTTGTCTATGACGCTGCACATCCTGAGCGGCTTCGGACATCTGGCAAAGCTGGATCAGTCTGCCGGTGCGGTTCAGTTCCCGGACGATCTGCGCTCCAGCGTGGCCGATATGCAGGCCAATGCCATTCGCTATGTAGATGCCGAGATGAAACGCCGGGTGGAGGACCAGAAGAAAGCGGATGCGCAAAAGAAGGGCAAAATCATTGGTCCCCGGTATTTTTCGGCCACGCAGTATCTCTACGCCCGCAGCTTTTACAGGGACAAACCCGTCGACAAATCGCTGCTGGCGTACCTGACCGCACAGGTTGTGGCCGACTGGACCAGCCAGTCTTTGCAGGGACAGGCGCTCGCGGCTATGGCCCTGAACCGCTTCGGCGATACCAAAACCGCCACCGGCATTATGAACTCGCTGGTAGAACGCGCCCGATCATCGGAAGAGTTGGGCATGTACTGGCCCGACAACGTGAGCGGGTTACAATGGTATCAGGCTCCCATCGAAACACAGGCGTATCTGATTGAAGCCTTCGGCGAAATCGATACGAAGACAAAAGCAATCGATTGCTTTGCCTGGATGGGAGAGCAGACGCAGCGGACAATCACCTCGAACTTCATTGTCGACGAGATGAAACGCTGGCTGATTCGGCAGAAGCAAACGCAGTCGTGGTCCTCTACCAAAGCCACCACCGAAGCCGTATATGCCCTGCTACTGCGGGGCAGCGACTGGCTGGGCACGGGTGTGAATACGCAGGTGAGTCTGGGCGGGCAATCCATTGAGTCCCGCGTTACGAAAGCCGATGCCATTACGGGCTATCAGAAAGTAACCTATGCCCCGTCGGAGATCAAACCAGACATGGGGACTATTACCGTCACAAAAAAGACTACCGGCCCGGCCTGGGGTGCGCTGTACTGGCAGCATTTCGAGCCGCTAGACAAGGTAATGCCGGGCAGCGCAGGTCTGTCTGTTCAAAAGACGCTCTATGTCCAGCGCGACTCGCCCGGTGGGCCGGTCATTACGCCCGTAACCGAAAAAACGCCCCTCAAACCCGGCGATCTGATCAAGGTACGGCTGATTCTTAAAACCGACCGGCTGATGGAGTATGTCCATCTGAAAGACAGCCGCGCATCGGGTTTTGAACCGGTAGCAGCCTTATCGGGCTATAGATTTCAGAACGGCCTCGGCTATTATGAGTCTCCGCGCGATGCCAGCACTGACTTTTTCATGGACTCTCTGCCCGTGGGTACGCACGTATTCGAGTATGACCTGCGCGTAGCCCAGGCCGGCGACTTTTCGGCGGGTGTAGCGACGGTGCAGTGCTTTTACGCACCGGAGTTCTCGGCGCATTCGGCGGGGGTTCGGGTAGAGGTGAAGTAGCCTGTCGTGCGTAAATTTGCGTAATGCCCGCTTTGCCCGACCAGCCCCTTATTCGCCGGATTATTCACGTGGATATGGACGCGTTTTATGCGTCGGTTGAGCAGCGTGATAATCCTGATTTGCGCGAAAAACCCGTGGCCGTGGGTGGGTCACGGGCGCGGGGCGTGGTGGCGGCTGCGAGTTACGAAGCGCGGCAGTTTGGCGTCCGTTCAGCGATGGCGTCGGTTACGGCGATTCGTAAATGTCCGGAGCCTGATTTTCGTTAAGCCCCGGTTCGACGTTTATAAAGCTGTTTCCGCAGAAATCCGGGCGGTGTTTGCCCGGTATACACCCCTGATCGAACCGCTCTCGCTGGACGAAGCCTATCTCGACGTGACTGACCATCTGAACGGTCTGGCATCGGCCACCGAGGTAGCCCGGCGCATCAAAACCGATATTCGGGAGGCTACCGGCCTCACCGCATCAGCGGGCGTATCGTACAACAAATTTCTGGCGAAACTGGCGTCCGATTACCGCAAGCCCGATGGCTTGTTTGTGATCAAACCAGCGGCCGGGCCGCGTTTTGTGGAGACACTGCTGGTGGGGCAATTTCACGGGGTGGGCCGCGTAACGGCGCAGAAAATGAATGAACTCGGCATTGTAACGGGCCTTGATCTGCGGCAGCAATCCGCCGAGTTTTTGCAGCGACACTTCGGCAAGGTTGGGCAACACTACTACCACATTGCGCGGGGTATTGACAACCGCCCCGTCAACCCCGACCGCATCCGCAAATCCGTCGGCTCGGAAAGCACCTTCGAACAGGACCTGTCCGCGTACGACGATCTGCTGGCCGAATTGCAACCTCTCATTGATGACGTGTGGGAATACTGCCTCACCAAGCAGATCAGGGGCCGTACTATAACGCTGAAAGTCAAATTCGCTGATTTCCGGCAAATCACCCGCAGCCGAACCCTGCCCGTTTCGCTCGATTCCCGCGTTCTGCTGGCTCAGGTTATCGGCGAGTTGCTGCACGGCATCATGCCCGTTTCGCTCGGCATTCGACTGCTGGGCGTATCCCTGTCGAGTTTGAGCGAAGCAGGAAACACGGCCAGCGGGCAGTTGTCGTTGTTTGCTGGTTAACCCACCCCGGGTATTACAGCACCGCCAGAATTTCCTCGGCAACCCGTTCACCGGAACGCACAGCCCCATCGATGTAGCCGTTCCAGACCTCGGAGGTTTCGGTCCCAGCCCAGTGAATCCGACCTACGGGCTGCCGAATTGCGTGGCCCACGCTAGTCCAGAAGCCGGGTTGCGGCACGGCAGCATAGCAACCTTTACTCCATGCTTCGTTCAGATACGAATGATCGAGGTATCGAATCGGCTCGGCAGCTTCGGGGCCGAAGAACGTGGTAAATGACCGTATGGCCGACGCCTGGCGTTGCTCATCCGTGAGCAGTGAGAATTCCCGGGCCTTATCGCCCAGGACAAATCCCATCAAAATACCGTGGCTTCCATCCTTTGTCGCTTCCAATGCGGGGAGAATTATCGAACGTAACGCTAACGTGACCGTCGGGCGTAGCGGCCATACCGTTCAGGTTTTGATCTCGCCAGAACGGACGGTTGTAAACAGCATAGCATTTCCAGACCGCGCCCATCGTCATCTGCTGCATAATCTGTTGCCGGTCGGGGGGCATGGCGGGGTCAAAGCGAATGTCGGCCTGCAGCGGGGGCGGAATGGCTACCACCACGTGCGCAGCCGTCCAGGTCCCGGTATCGGTCGTTACACTGACGTGGCCTTCGGTCTGGCTGATGGCCCGAACGGGAGCGTTGAGTCTGATGCGGTCGGCAAATGCAGCGGCCATACGGTCGGCAATGGTTTGCGCCCCGCCCACAAACCGTTCTTCCTGCGCCCCGTTTTTTACGTTCATCAGCGTATTGAAATCCCGGCCCGATTTGGTGTAAAACAGAGCGTGCAGCATCGACAAGTCGGTAGGGTCAGCGGCCCAGATGGCACCGGCGGCAATTTTGAAAAAGTCGCGGGCGGTATCGTAACGCATCTGCTGCTGCATCCAGTCGGCCAGGGTCATGGCATCGAGTCGTTCGGCGTCGGGTGTTTTGGCCGGGTCGGTGAGGTTCACGGTTTTGGCCATCTTATCCATGCGCCTGATGGCCCTGTCAAGACTCAGCAGGGAGAACAGCGGCAGGGGTGGAATCAGCCCCGTATAGCGTTTGACTTTACCCCGAAAATACTGCGTGCTTTTGCCGGTATTGTAGGTTTTGAACGTCTCTACACCAAACTCACGGGCCAGCGCGTACAGCCGATCCTGCGAGGGACCTACCCACGCGCCCCCCAGATCCACGATAGGTGCCATCATCAAATCGCTGCGTATGGACCCGCCCCCCAACCCGGTCACGAGCTTCAAGCAGCAAAACCGTCTTGTTAGCCTTAATCAGTTGATGGGCTGCCGTTAGCCCGGCATAGCCCGCGCCCACAATAATTACGTCGTACTGGGGAGCATTCAAAGTGGTCATGACTGGTGTTGGTATCCGGTACGAAACCTACCTAAAAACCATGAACTCTGAAACAAAAAAATCCCGTTCGCTTCCAGCCGGAAACAAACGGGACACCAGATGGTAAGGTCGTTTAAACGATCGCGTCGATAAGGGCCGTAACCAGCGAGACCACGATACTGAACAGTAACGCAGCAATGAAGCCTGATACAGCAAAACCTGACACCAGATAAGCCGCCAGATAGACCATCAGCACGTTGATGACCAGCAGAAACAGACCCAGCGTAATGACGGTGATGGGAATAGTCAGGATAGTCAGGATGGGCTTGATAAAGGCGTTCAGCAGACCCAGTACAACGGCAACAATAATGTACGTAAGCGGACCACCCGTTACGCTTACGCCGGGAATAAACATGGCCGCTACATACACAGCAACGGCACTAATCAGAATGCGAATGATGAGACCCATGTTATTTGTTCAAGGTTTAAAGTTCAAGGTGTAACGCTCCGCCACGCTGGCGGGCTGAACTAGTGAACCTTGAACGAATAACTTTGTTTAACACCTATTTCCGATGGCGTTCCTGCAGCACGGCGATGATGTCGTCCAGGTTCATGTTCTTCTGTTCGAGCAGGACCAGAAAGTGGAACAGTAAATCGGCCGCTTCGCCCCGAAACAAATCGTCATTATCGTCTTTCGCTTCGATGACGAGCTCAACGGCTTCCTCCCCTACTTTCTGGGCAATCTTGTTCACGCCTTTCTTGAACAGACTGGCCGTGTACGATGCATCGGAGGGGTTAATCTTCCGCTCGTGAATGATGTCCTGCAGGTAGTTCAGGAAAATGACCCCGGCCCGTGTTCACTTCCTCAAAACAGGTATCGGCGCCGGTGTGGCATACCGGTCCGGCGGGCATAGCCTTGATCAGCAGCGTGTCGCCGTCGCAGTCAATGCGCAGCTCACGAACGTGCAGGAAGTTGTTGGACGTTTCGCCCTTGGTCCAGAGCCGCTGTTTGCTGCGGCTATAGAACGTTACGATGTTGTCCTGAACGGTTTTGTCGTAGGCCTCGCGGTTCATGTAGCCCAGCATCAAAACCTTACCGGTTTCGCTGTCCTGCACCACCACCGGCAGCAGCCCATCTGCCGATTTATCAAAATTGAGTTCTCTGTTCATTGCCGCAAAGGTATAGCTGGAAACACGAATGCCATTACGTACCGTAATGGCATTCGTGCTGCTGCTGTTTTGCCTGTTTCAGGCGCGTATTGTTTTTACGAATTTCTGGATGCCCTCGGGCGAGGTGCCATTCTGGTCCAGGTGGCGGATAAACGCACTGCCAACGATAGCGCCGTTGGCGTATTCGCAGGCAGAATCGAAGGTATCGTGGTTGTTGATGCCGAAGCCAATCAGGCACGGGTTGCGCAGGTTCATGTCCCCAATGCGCTCGAAATACGTCCGCATTGAGTCACTAACTCCGGTAGTAGATCCCGTGGTGCTGGCCGACGAAACCATATAGATAAATCCGTCAGATTCGGCGTCGATGTGGCGAATGCGGGTTTCGGCGGTCTGGGGCGTAATCAGGTTCACGTTCAGAATACCGTAGGCGCGAAACGTATCGGCATACTCGGCCAGAAACAGATCGAGCGGTAAATCAGGCAGAATCACGCCGTCCACACCTACCGCCTTACATTGCTGGCAGAAGGCTTCCACGCCAAACTGCAACACCGGATTGATGTAGCCCATCAGCAGAATCGGCACGGTAATTCCTTCGGCACGGCACGCAGCCAGTTGCGCAAAAAGCGCTTTGAGCGACATTCCGTTTGCCAGTGCCCGGTTGTTACTCTGCTGAATGGTTTCGCCGTCGGCCACGGGGTCAGAGTACGGCATACCGATTTCAACAATGTCAACGCCCGCCTGTTGCAGACCGCGCAGTACGGTAACGGTGTCGTCGAGTTCAGGGAAACCGGCCGTGAAATAGACGTTTAGCAACCGCTCATTCTTCTGAGCAAAAAGGTCGGTAATGCGGTTTTTGGTTAGTGTTGTGGTCATCAGAGGTATTTGGAATACGTACTCAAATCCTTGTCGCCCCGGCCTGACAAACACACCACGACTACGTCGTCGGGTTTCAGGTTCATCAGCGGCAGGGCGGCCAGGGCGTGGGCCGTTTCAATGGCGGGAATGATGCCTTCGAGTTTGCTCAGGTTAAACCCGGCCTGAATAGCATCGTCGTCGGTAATGGCGTAGAAATCACCCCGGCCCGACTCAAACAGATGGGCGTGCAGCGGCCCGATGCCCGGATAATCCAGACCGGCCGAAATAGAGTAAGGCTCGGTTACCTGCCCGTCTTCCGTCTGCATCAGAATGGTGCGGCTACCGTGCAGTACGCCCGGTTTGCCAAGCGCCGTTGTTGCGGCAGAGTGCCCCGAGGTAACGCCCAGACCAGCCGCTTCTACGGCTACCAGCCGTACCAATGGCTCGTGGAGAAAATGGTAAAAGGCGCCGGCGGCATTGCTGCCCCCGCCTACGCAGGCTACTACATAATCAGGATTCTCGCGGCCGGTTTTCACCAGCAATTGCTTGCGGATTTCTTCCGAAATAACCGACTGAAACCGCGCTACCATATCAGGATACGGGTGTGGCCCCACCACCGAGCCAATGATATAGTGCGTATCGACCGGGTTGTTAATCCAGTGGCGCATGGCCTCGTTGGTAGCGTCTTTGAGGGTTTGGCTACCGCTCGTGGCGGGCCGTACCTCCGCGCCGAGCATCCGCATCCGGTCAACGTTGGGCTGTTGCCGCTCCATGTCAATGCTGCCCATGTACACAATACACTCCAGCCCCATCAGCGCGCAGACCGTGGCCGTAGCCACACCGTGCTGCCCCGCGCCGGTTTCGGCCACGATGCGTTTCTTGCCCAGCCGCTGCGCCACCAGTATCTGCCCAATAGTGTTGTTGATCTTATGTGCGCCGGTATGGCAGAGATCTTCCCGCTTCAGGTACACCGTGGCACCTACCTGCTCTGACAGCCGTTTGGCCAGAAACAAAGGCGTTGGCCGGCCCACGTAATCTTCCAGCAGCTGCCAGAATTCGGCCTGAAAATCGGGGTCGGCGGTGATGTCGAGGTAATTCTGGCGGAGTTCCTCAACGTTGGGATACAGCATTTCGGGGATGAACGCGCCACCAAAGCGACCGTAAAAACCGGCGTCGCTCACCGAAAAAGATGTTTGTGCTTCGAGAGTTGTTTGCATGATGATTTAGCTCATTCAGCCTACCCGTTTTGCCTGATAGGTATTAGGTCATTATTCGCAATACAGGCGCTGGCTGATCCCGTTTTCGGGGTTGGCCTGTTTAGCCATGTCCCTGCATATTCGTTTACCGGATTCATCCAGAGCCGCGATCTCTTTCGGTGTTTCGCCGACGTCGCTCACGCGGTCAAGCTTCCTCTTCTTCCTCAACGGGCCGTAGCCTGGCTATCAGTTGGCCTACTTTATCAACGTCTTTTACACCCGGCGAGGTTTCAACCTGGCTATTTACATCTACGCCGTACAGTTTCAGCCCTTTTAGCTGCTCCAGCTGATCGAGGTTGTGCAGGCCGATGCCGCCACTAATGAAAAACGGCTTTTCGTTGTCGTAATTCTGCATCACGCTCCAATCGAACGAGACGCCGTTACCGCCGGGTTGCTCGCCTTTGGCGTCGAAAAGAAAAAAGTCGCAGTGGGCTTTAAAGTTATTGAGCATCGAAAAGTTGAACGACCCATCGACCCGAAAGGCTTTAATCAGGCTGATGCCCCGGTTGCGCAAACTGCGGCAGAAGTCAGGTGTTTCGGTACCATGAAGCTGCACGTACTGAAAATCGTATTTCTTCACCATCCGCAAAATGTAATCCGGACTGGCATTAACGAAAACTCCTACCTTCCGAATGGCACGCGGCAAGGCCTTCACCACGCCTTCGTCCAGCGTATCACCCACGAACCGGGGCGACTGATCGTAGAAAATAAACCCGATAAAGTCGGGATTGAGGGCGGCAACATCCTGTAGATTGTCGGCATCACGCATACCGCATACTTTGATTTTCATGGACGGAGCAAGTTAGGTGGGTACAGTAATCAGTTGTTTGTAATGCGCAACCAGCGAGGCCAGCGCAGCCGCCGGGTCTTGTGTCTTCATAAACGCTTCGCCAATCAGAAACCCGTCAAAACCAGCCCGAAACAGGGCCTGCATCGTTTCAGCGTCCTGCAGACCGCTCTCGGTTATCTTGGCAAACGAGTCAGGAATCCGCTCGACGAGTTCCAGCGACGTGTCAATGCGAGTGTCAAAGGTGTGCAGGTTGCGGTTGTTCACCCCCACCAGATCAACGGAGGCATTCAGCGAACGGTCCAGTTCATCGGCGTCGTGAACTTCCAGTAGGACCTGCAACCCCAAATCCTGGGCCTGTTCACTCAGTGTTTTCACCTCCTCCGGCGACAGACAGGCAGCAATCAGCAGGATCAGATCGGCACCCCACGCTTTGGCCTCAAGCAGCTGGTACTGGTCAACTACGAAGTCTTTCCGCAGAATGGGCGTGCCGGGGTTAGCCGCACGGGCAGCCAGCAAATCGGCCGGGGTACCGCCAAAAAACGGCTCGTCGGTCAGGATACTCAGCACGGCAGCTCCGGCCTGTACGTAACCGCGGGTGGTTTCGGCTACATCGGCAGTCCCGTTGATGAGTCCTTTAGAGGGCGACCGGCGCTTAAACTCGGCAATGATACCGGTTGAGTTAAAGTCCTGAACGGCATCGCGCGCGGAGATGACGGGGCGTTTAAAATCCGGCATCTGCTCCAGTACTGTCGTAGCGGTTTCGGCCTTTCGCTGCTCAACCTCAAGCCGTTTCCGGGCAACTATTTCGTCAAGAATGGTCATTTCTAAAGAGTCATTGGTAAGTACCTGCTACGCCAGCAACGTTTCGAACGCTTGTTTTGCCCGACCACTTTCCAGCGATTCCCGTGCCATCAGCACGGCATCGCTGCGAGTACTGGCTTTGCCCGCCGTAAGCAACGCCATGGCCGAGTTGGCCAGGACGGCCTGGTTCTGCGCCGTTGTTCCCCGATTGTCAAGCACGTCGAGAAACAGCTGCGCTGATTCGTCCAGCGTCCGGCCACCGGCCAGCGACTCGGCGGTTTGCCGGTTCAGCCCCAGACTAGCTGGTTCCAGCACCTGCTCGCTGTCATTGCTGATGGCTTTAAACGCGCCGGTAAGCGATATTTCGTCGTACCCGTCCAGTGCGTGCAGAATCGTGAACTGCTTGTCTGTCTGCTGATAAAGGTACGCATAAAGGCGGGCCAATTCAAGGCTGTAGACGCCCACGAGCTGTTTTTGGGGCCTGGCGGGGTTCACCATCGGTCCCAACACATTGAAAAACGTTTTCACGCCCAGCTCCTTCCGGATCGGCCCCACGTTCTTCATGGCGGGGTGGAACAGGGGCGCGTGCAGGAAGCAGATGCCGGCCGTTTCAATTTTGCGTTCCAGTTCGTCTACGTTGTTCGTAAACTGATATCCCAGCCGTTCCATCACCGTCGATGAACCCACCAGCGACGATACGCCGTGGTTACCGTGCTTGGCTACCCGCTGCCCCGCGCCGGCAACCACGAAGGCCGAAAGGGTGGAGATATTGAAGGTGTCTTTACCATCGCCCCCCGTGCCACAGAGGTCCATGGGATCATAGGCCGACAGGTTGACGGGCAGACAAAGGTCAAGCATGGCATCGCGGAAGCCTTCGAGCTCTTCAACGCGCAGGCTCCGCATCATGTAAACCGTCAGGAACGAAGCAATCTGCGCCTGATTAAATTGATTCTGCGCAATGCCAATCAGCGTCTGTTTCGCCTGGTCTTTCGTCAGCGACTTGTATTCAAAAAGATGGTTCAGTATGTCTTTCATAATCAATTAGTGAATGAGTGAATGAGTGAATGAGTGAATAGATAGCGACTCAAAACATTCGCTAACCGGAACGCCGGACCGTCACTCATTCTCTAATTCGCTCATTGATTTAGCCAGTTTTCAATCATTTTCACGCCATGCTCCGTCAATACTGATTCGGGATGAAACTGCAGTCCGCGTACGTCATGCCGAACGTGCGCGAGGGCCATAACCCGGCCGCTTTCATCAACTGCCGTAACGCGCAGCACATCGGGAATACTGCCGGGAGCCACGGTCCAGGAATGATACCGGCCCACGGTCAACTCATCGGGAATGCCCGCAAAGAGTCGTTCACTTTGGTCGGTAACGGTAGTGCGGTGGGCTACGCCGTGCAGCACGTCGCCCAGGTTTTCGAGCGTGGCTCCATAGACTTCGCCGATGCCCTGATGACCCAGACAAATGCCCAGAATGCTTTTCGTTGGCCCGTATTCGCCCACCAGATCCTGCATGATGCCGGCTTCGGCGGGGAGGCCCGGACCCGGCGAGAGCATGATTTTATCGTACTGACCGGCCGCTTCGACTGTCAACTTATCGTTCCGGATCACGTCGGGCCGGTAACCCAGTTCGCGCAGGATATACACGAGGTTGTACGTGAATGAATCGTAGTTATCTAAAACAAGGAGTTTCATAAAGTTTTTGCCTGCTCAATTGCCATGCGCAGGGCAGCTAGTTTGTTGTGTACTTCCTGAAGTTCGCTTTCTACCACCGATTTGGCCACGACGCCCGCGCCAGCCTGGTAGTACAGCGTGTTGTTACGGCTCATAAACGTGCGAATCATAATGGCGTGGTTAAACTCGCCGTCAAAACCCATGTAGCCGATGCTGCCCGAGTAAAACGACCGGCTAATGCTTTCGTAGCGGTCGATGAGCTGCATGGCATTGTGTTTGGGGGCACCGGACAGCGTACCGGCGGGAAACGTTTCGGCTACGATTTGGAGCGGATCAGCGTCGGCCGTGAGGGTACCCACCACTTTAGAGACGAGGTGAATCACGTGCGAATAATACTGCACCTCCTTGAAGGTCTCTACGTTCACCACGTCGCAGTTTCGGCTCAGATCGTTGCGGGCCAGATCAACGAGCATCACGTGTTCGGCCGATTCTTTGGGGTCATCGTAGAGCTTCTGGGCGAGTTCGGCGTCGCGCAGGTCGTCGCCCGTGCGCCGGAAAGTGCCGGCAATGGGGTAAATGGTCGCCTGCCGGTCTTTCACCACAATCTGCGATTCGGGCGAGGAGCCGAAGAGTTTGTAGTTGCCGTAATCGAAATAAAACAGATACGGCGACGGATTCAGCGAACGCAGAGCCCGGTACACGTTAAACTCATCGCCCGAAAACGGCGTCTCAAACCTCCGCGACAAAACAATCTGGAACACATCGCCCCGGTGGCAGTGGTCTTTCCCCCGCTGAATGACGCCCCGAAACGCATCATCGGTAAAGTTTGATGATTCCGGTCCGGCCACACTGAACGAGTAGGTGGGGTAGTTACGGCCCGTAATCAGATCGCTGATGTCGTTGAGCCGGGCGCTGGTAACAACGTCGTCGGGTTCCGAATCGCCGTGCTGGAGGTAGCTATGCTCAAACAGGTGCAGTTCATCTTTGAAGTGGTTAATAGCAATGACGTAGCGATAGACCATGAACACGGCCGAGGGCATTTCATTTTCGGGCGGTACGGGCGCGTGGAGACTGATATCTTCGAAACTCTGCACGGCCGGATAGCCGAAGTAACCGAATAACCCATTGGTAATAAACGGGAAGGCCGGTTTCTCGTGCTGAAAGCTGCTCTTGAACGTCTGCAGGGCCGTTAGCATCTCGTGATGTTGCACGGCGCGGGTCTGTTCAGGTGCGTTGGGCATCTGTACGGTCAGGCGTTGATTCTCGTAACTAAAGCGGGCTACCGGATCGAAGGCGAGGTACGAAAACGAGTTGTCATTGCCGTGGTAGTCGGAGCTTTCGAGCAGGATGCTGTTTAGAAAACGGTCGCGCAGCCGCAGATAGATGCTCACCGGCGTAATGATGTCGGCCAGCATTCGTTTGTGGCGGCTCACCACGCGGTAGGTTTGGTTGGGTTCAGTTGTCATTGATTCTGTTAGGAAAAAGGGCAAAAAAATAAGGCTCACCGGGACGACGGTGAGCCTTTGATAGTGCTATATACACAAAGCGGCAACCCTCATCCGAGACAGGAAGAAAGCCACCACCACATGTTGTTCATTGACTGAGTCATGTTCTTCTAAAATCTTGTCGGGGTGATCTTCGCAACCCCGCAGCAATTGACCGATAACGGCCGCCCGCCCCCTCTCCAAGCCCGGATACAGGGTGTTGGGCTCTGGATGAGCAGGCAAAGATAAAGCCTTTGGTTGAGTTAGGCGAAATAGATGGCCATTTTTTTCTGGATAAAGCGCCCTACAACGTCCGGCGTTTCCCACGGCAGCAGGTGTCCGGCGTTTTCTACCAGTTCCAGGGTAGCATTTCGCAGGTGCGGTATCGTCATGGTTTCAGATACGTTTGGCTTCAGGGCGCGGTCGTCGGCACCGACCAGCAAATGCACGGGAACCAGAATACGCGGCATTCGGTCGGCAATGTCCTCTCTGCTGCCTGTCAGCAACCACGCATCCCAGGCGGCCTGGGAAGTCCGTAGATTGTCGGCCACGATTTGCTGACGGGCTGCGTCGGAAAGCAGCTTTTCGGTGATCTGTTTAAACGTATCTTCGGCGGCTTCGCGCTGCCCGTGCGTTTGCCGCATCGCTTGCCGATTCGTATCGGAAATTGGTTCGGGCAGTGGTGGCGATGGCGAGAGTAGCAGCAACGACTGCAGTCCGATAGGTTGTCGGGCCGCCAGTGCCATGGCAACTTTGCCGCTCATAGAATGTCCCACCACTACGAAATCTCCGGCATTTTTCTCGCGAAGCACAGCCATTACGTCATCTGCCATTGCATCGACCGAATACCCACTCCGGGAAACATCAGAATCGCCATGGCCGCGCAGGTCGATAGCGATGCACCGATACTGGCCCGACAGTTGCGCCATGACCGAGTGCCACTCCAGCGCCGAACCGCCAAAGTAATGCAACAGCACCAGGGTAAGTGGACCGCTGCCCTGCTCAATAACGTTCAGCTGCGTATTGTTGATGGCTATCCGCATTACACATTTACTTTCAGATGCGCCGGCCGGTCGGTTATTTCGAGCATTTCGGCATAGGGAACGACGGTGATCTGACCGAATTCTTTTAGAACGGTTTTGTAGGCTTCGGCCACGGGGCGGGGCTTACGGTCGAGGTCATACAGCCCACAGGCGTTTACGGTATGGTTTTCTTCGGTAAGCTGACTGTCCCAGTCAATCTGATCGGTCAGGCTATACCACGTAAATCCAACGACCGGTACGCCATCACGACGCATCTGCAGGATACCAACCCATTGTTTATAAAGCCATTCCGATGCCAGTTCAGGATCAAACACGTTGGTTTCGGTGTGCATGACCGGCAGGTGATACCGTTTATAGTACTCGCTCGTGATTTTGTACCAGCCCAGCACATCCATTGAAGTCTGGAGGCTACCATCGGGGAGTTTGATGCGCTCGTTGCGTCCGTAATAATCGTTGCCCATGATTTGGTAGCCCGGTGGTTTACCGGCCATAAACCAATCATATTCCTTGCGGGTCAGACCATTATCCATCATGTACATGCCCACGTTGGCCGACGGTGGATTGGCGTACAGTAAATCGAGCGATAAAAAGCGTAGTTCGTTATTGAGTTTCGTTTCGTCCGAGGGCGTAGCGAGGAGCTCGTGGGTGTATTCGGCGCTTTCGCTCTGCACAATTACGCAGTCGGACCGGTGCTTGGCAATCTGCTGATTACCCATGATACTGGCCGCCACGCAGTGTTTCAGGGCTGTAACAAACCCTTTGTCGGTCTTCAGCTGCTCATTCCAGTTTCCGTCTTTAGCGCTGATGCGGGCGGTTACGTAAATTTCGTTGACGGGCGTGTAATACCGCACCCACGGATAACGCTTCGCCACTGCCGCGCAAAAATCGGCGAAGTGAACGGGCAGTTCAGGGTTCTGAAAATTACCGAGCCAGTCGGGTACGCCAAAGTGCATCAGGTCGAGGATCGGCGTAATGCCCAGCCGCTTAATTTCGGCCATAGCCAGGTCGGCAAACTCCCAGTCATACTTACCGGGGCCGAGGTGCATGCTGTAATACGGCAGGCCATAGCGCAGCACGTTCAGCCCCATCTCTTTCACCAGACCGAGGTCTTCTTTGTAGCGGTTGTAATGGTCGCACTCGCGCAGCTGGTCGCGCCGGACTTTTCCGTTTTTTATGGTTGGATACGAGCACTCGATGCCGGTAGCAAACATAAAATTACCGGGATTGTCGGCGGGGAAACCACCCCCATCGTGACCGGCGGCCCCACCAAACTCGTCGCCGTCGTAACCGCCGTCGCCGTATTTTTTCTTGATTTCGCTGAGAAAGCTCATAAGCTGAGAGTAGTAGATGGGTGGTTGGGTTACTGGCTGGCCAAAAATTTATCTGCTGTACGTAACGCCAGAGCCATGATAGTGAGGGCGGGGTTGACGCTGAGCGCGGACGGAAACGTGGAATTATCGCTGATGTAGAGATTGGGAATCTCGTGCGACCGGCCATCGGCATCAACTACCGACCGGTCGGCGTCGTGACCCATGCGGCAGGTACCAATCACGTGCGCATTGCGTGGAAATGCCCAGACGTTCTTTGCCCCGGCAGCGTCCCAGATGGCGCGCATGATTTTGTCGGCGTGGGCCGTCATCCGTACTTCGTTTTCGCCATTCGAGAAGTGGATGCGGGGTTTTGGCAACCCTCGTTTGTCTTTCTCGTCGGACAGCTCCAGAAAGTTACGTTCATAGGGCAGGCAATCGCCCAGGATGTTGATTCCTGCTACGTGGTTGTAAGCGGCAGCCGCCCGTTTCAGGTCCTGCCCCCAGATGCCCCGTTTCCGGGCCATTTGGGTAATATAGGTCAGTGGCATTGCCCCGATGGATTGCAACAGATAACCGCCGACAAAATCCGCGTCCTTAGGGCGATGGGTATCTTCTGAAATCAACGCACCGGGAATTCCTTTGTAGGGCCGGACATCTTCGTCAAACTCGCCCCAGATCTGCAGGGCGGTGTGGGCCATGATGTTGCGTCCTACCTGCCCGCTGCCGTTAGCCAGACCATTCATGAGCAACAGCCGGGGCGTTTCGACGGTACCCGCGCACAGAAAAACGTTCTTGCATTTAATGCGCTCTTCCTGCCCGTTTCTGACGTAGATAACCTCGCTGATTTTACCCGATGCATCTTTGATTAACTGCGTCACAAAGCATTCCGACCTGATTTCGGCCCCGTAATGTTGCGCCAGTGGCAAATACGTTACGTCCATGCTCGCCTTGGCACCCACGCTGCACCCCGCCTGGCAAAAGCCCCGGTTGGTACACGCATGACGAAAGCCGACTCCTTCCTGATAATAGCCCGCCGACAAAGCCGCGTTAGCCGCCGGAGACGTTTTGATACCCAGCGTTTTACAGCCTCGCTCCATAAGCTGACCCGCCCCATTTATAGGCAACGGTCCCAGGGCGTATGCCTTTTTGCGGGGCGGTCCCCACGGGTATGATGCCGGCCCTGAGACGCCCAAAAACTGCTCTACTTCGTCGTAATACGGGTCGATGTCAGCAAATTCGAGCGGCCAGTCCTCACCGGTGCCAAAATCGGTGCGGATACGAAGGTCAGTGGGCTGAGCGCGGGGGGTATAGGCGGTGTAGTGCAGGGTCGAGCCGCCCACACCGATACCGGAATTGTTGCTGCCAAAGGCGAGGGCATCGTTACCCGCGCTCAGTCGTTCGTCGGTCCAGAACAGCTTTTCCTGCTCTTTCTCATCGGTGGCAAAATCCTGTTTTGGATTCCAGTGCTTTCCGGCTTCGAGGGCTACCACGCGCAACCCGGCTTTTGCCAGCCGGGCCAGCAGCGGTGACCCGCCCGCTCCGGTGCCGATGACAACGGCGTCAACTGTTTCGTTCATGAGTAGTTCGGCGTTCCATATTCCAGTTCGCCGTCTTGTTGAGTAGTCTTGACTCCCGGAGCAGAACTCCGCGTTACATTTCGCGTTCTTCCAGTTCGTTCAGACCGATTCGTTGCCAACCGGGGGCATCGGCCATACCAACGTAGTTTATTTCGGCCTGCGCCAGCGGATGACTGTAATAGGCACCGGCGGCTTCGGCCATGATCTCCTCAAAAAACAGGTCAGCAGGAATTCGCTTCCAGGTTTCTCCGGGGGCCTCCACCGACTGAATGTTAGCTAGTATATTATCCTGCTGTTCGGCGGAAAGGTTTTGGAATGCCTTGCCAAACAGAGCGTCTGCCGTTTCAGCGATGCCGCGCAACCCAAGCCGATACGCTTCGCCGTCGGGCGGCATATCGTCATACCGCCAGCCGTCAGAACCGCCTTCGGTCAATCGTTTGTCGATGCTTCCCGCCATGTCAATACGTTCGGCGGCCTGTTGCGGCACGAGCCGGTCGCAAACAGCTTCCAGCAGAGCGAACTCGGCAGCCGAGAAGAACGCGGGCTGATGCGCAGGCGCTTGCAGACGTTCGGTCAGAACGCTGCGCGTGGGGTCCGTGACCAGGTCGGTCTTCAGGAGGGTAGTGGCCGTGTAGTTCATCCCAGTTTCCCTCCCGTAACTTCTACGATGCTGCCGGTCATGAACGAGCCTTCGGACGAGGCCAGCAGGACATAGGCCGGAGCCAGTTCTTCGGGCTGACCGGGCCGGCCCAGCGCTACTTCGTGACCAAAGTTTTTGACCTCATCAGCCGGCATGGTGCCCGGAATATTTGGTGTCCAGACAGGGCCGGGCGCTACGCAGTTAACCCGAATACCCCGCTCGCCCAGCTGAATGGCCAGCGATTTGGTAAAGGCGTGAATGGCTCCTTTGGTAGCGGTATAATCGAGCAGAATGGGGTGGCCCACAATGCCCACAATACTGCCCGTGTTCACAATGGCGTCGCCTTTTTGCAGATGCGGTAGGGCGGCCTGGGCCATAAAAAAGTACGCGATGATGTTGGTATCAAATGTGCGCCGAAGCTGCTCTTCCGTGATGTCTTCGAGTTTATCCTGCGTGGCCTGAAAAGCCGCGTTATTGACCAGGATATTCAGTTTACCGTATTTCTCCACGGTTTGCCGGACGGCATTCTCGCAATTGGCTTTCTGGCGTACGTCGGCCTGAATGATGAGGCAGGGCTGGCCTTTGCTTTCGATGATGCGCTGGGTGTATTTGGCATCGTCGGTGTTTTCGTTATAGACAATGGCAATTTTGGCGCCTTCCATGGCAAACGCGATAGCCACCGCGCGGCCAATGCCGGAGTCGGCCCCGGTAATGAGGGCTACTTTGTCGGTGAGTTTGCCGGCGGGTTTATAGTTTGATAAATCAGAATCAGGAGCGGGGTCCATCTCCGACTGTTTGGCGGGATAAGGGAGTTGCTGACCGGAAAACTCGCTGGAATCGGGCCGGAATTCGTTTGGTTCTGTCATGATCTATAATGTTGAGCGTATGTCACATAAGTGTATTGACAGATTAACCGGGGGTTCATTGCTTTTGTTGGTCACATCTCCATCATAGCGACCTCGATCAGTTTATCCCCACTCAGGTCAAATGCCGCATCGCTGTACGTCGGTGGCCCCATCAGCATCGTGATGTTCGAGAATCCGAAGGGTTCGCCAGGCATCTGTCCGTTGAAATCCATCTTCTTGTTGTCATTCAAATCCTGAAAGATGCGTACGGCATATTTCCCCTCAGGCAATCCGTCGAACGCCACCGTCACCACGCCGGATGCGGGTACGGCAAGGGTCTGCGTCTTGAATGATTCGCCAGAAAATGTAGTGTTGTCGTTCGCCACACCAATATGAAGCGTGCCTTCGCGGTGCGATACGTTCGGGATCACCACCGTGAGCTGGTAGGTTTTAGTCGTGGTAGCCGGAACCGTCGTCTGACCGAATGAGACTACAGACGTCAGCATAGCAAACAGGATAACAGCGGAGGCAAAGCAGGTTTTCATGGGATTAATTGGTTTGTGAAACCGGTCATGCGCTGCCCGGCCTGACAAACGTAGTGGTTTCGATAAACACCATGGCAACGCAAAGGGACGAACCGCACAGCTTTGGGACAAACGGGATAAACAGGACCATCGCCGGGTCAGGCAACGAATTGAGCGTACAGACAGTTACGGCAGTATGCGTGTTCTCCTGCTTTGTGTTTGTCTGGTTGCCGTCTCGTTTCGCGGCCCCGACAAGCCCGCGTATCAGCTGTATGATGCCCGACTGAAACAAACAACGTACGCCAAACTGCTGCAACAGGCCGCCAACGCCGACGTAGTCTTGTTCGGCGAGTTGCACAACAACCCCATCTGCCACTGGCTCGAACTGCAACTGACCAAAGACCTGGCCGCCCGGAAGGCGGGTAAGCTGGTGCTGGGGGCCGAGATGTTCGAATCTGACAACCAGACCGCGCTCAGCAACTACGTGCAGGGGCAGGTTACCGATAAGGAATTTGCCGATCAGGCACGGCTGTGGCCCAATTACGACACCGATTACAAACCCATTGTTGACATAGCCCGGGAGCAGAAGCTCCTGTTCGTTGCCACCAACGTGCCGCGTAAATACGCCATGCTTGTGGCCCGGCAGGGTCTGGCTGCCCTCGATACGCTCTCCGCCGATGCCAAACAGCAACTGGCCCCGCTCCCACTCACGGTTGATTTGACACTTCCCGGCTACGCGGCTATGCTCGACATGATGGGTGGAGGGTCCGGTGCAGCTTCGCACGGCAGCGGTGGAGCCGCCAGTCCGCACGGTGACATGAGCGGCAAGGCCGCCAACTTTGCCAGAGCACAGGCCATTAAAGATGCCACAATGGCCCACTTTATTCTGAAGAACCGGCAGCCCGGCCAGACATTCCTGCACCTGAACGGCGACTATCACTCCAGGAATTTCGAAGGCATTAGCTGGTACCTGCACCAGCAACAGCCTGCCCTGAAAATCTTGACCATCTCGTCCATCGAAATGCCGGACGTAGACAAGCCCGCCCGCACCGACGAGACCCGTAACCTCGCTAACTTCGTCATCGCCATCGCCGACGATATGACCAAGACGTACTGACGGGTGCCTACCAGTAAGCAAATTTACGCTTCGTGAAGATGGCCTTCGGAATCATGGCATGGACGCCCTGTACCTGATCGACCACCTGGCTTACTTCAAAATCGACGCCGGTGCTGGCAATGGATAATGCCTGGTTAACGGTGAAACCCAGTTCGGCATGAATGAACTGCACGGTTTCAGCGAGGGCCTGTTTCATGGCGTTATCGAGGTCTTTATCCAAGCCAATGGCTATGAAGTGCGTCGGCGTTTCAGCCCGGCACATTTTGAGCGGGCTGTTTTTGTGGACGATGAACTGTGCCGTTAGCGTCATTGCCGTTTCAATGGCCACCCCGCTTACCTCGCCGTTGCCCTGAGCCGCATGAGCGTCGCCGGTGGTAAACAGCCCGCCCGGTACCGATACGGGCAGATGCAACGTAGTATGCTTGACCAGATGTCGGATGTCCAGATTACCCCCAAAGAAGGCGGGTGGTATCGAACTGACGCGGCCCGTTTCGGCGGGGGGCGACAGGGCCATGACGCCCATGAACGGCTGAATCGGTATCTCAACACCGTCCGTGAACGTAGCTGTCCGACGCTTGGCATCGTAGCGATAGATAAACAGCTCGCGGGCCTTTATCAGGTCGGGCAGGCCACCCCCGCCGGGCCATACCGTATTGACGCCAAAATCGGCAGGTAGGGTCAGGTCCAGAATCCTGACTTCGATATGATCGCCCGGCTCAGCTCCTTCAATAAAGATTGGCCCCGTGAGCATATGCCCCCGAATGCCGGATGGTTCCGGTTTCACGTTTTTCATAATGGCAATCACCTCCCGCGCGTGGTCGTTAATGGGCAGGTTGTGTGTCTTATAAAACGCTTCGGGATCGGTACGACTCACCCCCGACGGGTTCACGGTCTGAATCTCCACGATAGCCCCGTTCTTCACCCGGCTCACGGGCGTCACGTCGGCTCCGAAATAACCCCAAACCATATTTTCGGGCAGCGACCTTACCACAAGATCAGGTTTAATGAGTTTCGCCGTATCAGACTCGGATGGCGCGTTGGCCAATGCGTTAGGACCGGCAGAGAGGGAGCCAACAGAGAAAGCGGCCGACTGGCGCAGAAAGCGACGGCGAGAAAACGACATATTAGTTTCGGTAGATCGGTTCATCAAATAACAGGACAAGCTAAGCGACACCCGCCAATAATCAAGTCTGGTATTTGGTCGATTATCCACTATTTATTCACCAGCACTGCGTATTCAGCCACCAGTGCCCAGCAATGGGCATCGCACTGCCAGCGCATCTGCGTAATGGGACGGTTGGCCCACCGGCGAAGAATCGGCTGTTCATAAGCCGTCAGCATGCCCGCCACAAAAAAATGAAAGCCACCGAAGTCAGCCTCAATAGCCGTCAGGTCAATAGCGGGTACCGATTCGCCAAGCCGCAGCAGCGAGATGGCGAGAAGAAGCTGTTCGACACGATTAGGGGCCGCACCCATCAATTGACGGGCATCGGCAACCAGCGTAGAACGGATAACCGACAGTTCGGCCGGGTCAAATGCGGCTATCAGCCGGGTCAGGTGATAGACAATCAGCGAGGTACGGGCGTAGTGGGGTGCACACCGGAACGGCTCCGCCCGGTACCGGCCCGACTGCACAATGTCCCGCAGATACGTCAGCGAGTCGGCATCGTGCCGGTTGAGCGGCAGCTTACTGGCGTAAATCCAGTAGAGCAAGTTACTCAGCGCACAGGCATCGAAGTCAATGGGCATATGCTTGCCAAACCAGGTGGAGTAGGCCTGCAGATTGCGGTAGTCAGCGTACGTATTTTTGATCTGCCGGATGGCTCCGGTTGGGGATTGACTGCCGTTGGCGTGCCGGGTTAGTTTAGTTTTAAGCCACTTTCTTTCATCGGGCGTTTGGGGCGTGGTCAGATACACCATCGCCGTATCATCAATGTCGTCGGGAATCCGGAAGTGGGTAAAATGCCGGAATACGTGGCCGTTGGGGAAGTGTTGCGAGGGGCGCGTGGGCCAGAAGTTATACGTAGCCAGCCCGTCTTTATTCTGGAAGTTCGGGTAAGCCATCCGCGCCCGTTCACCCACCTGATCAATCAGTGCGCCCGCTTCGGCAGAGACCATCTGGCGCAGGCCCTGTAGAGTAAACACCGTTATCGCCGTAAAGAAGACGTTGGTATCGGCGCGTTTATAGCCGAGCGTGGCGTTGTATCGTGCCGACGGAAACAAACCGGATGGTTGCTGGAGCGAAGCAATGCGCTGAATGATGGCGTCGGGGGTCAACACGTTTTGGCGTACTTTTGCCAAAAATACGGGCTGCGGTCCGCAAATAAAGCCTTCCCATTTATCCAGCAAGATGACCAACCTGATTTTATTCGATGATCCCGCCATTCGCCCTGAGCTGCTGCCGTTTACCTTTACCCGGCCGGTGGCCGATATTCGGGTAGGTATTCTGACTATTGCTGAGAAGTGGCAGAAAAGGCTCGACAATGCTCCGTCTTTTCTGACAGAATCCTATCTGAGTGCCAGCTATCCCTGCCGGACTACGACCGATAACCTCTACATAAACGGGGCCGTTTGCCCTACCGATGAACTGACCCGGCGGGTGCAGCACCTCACCTCCGGCGAAGGGCTCCTGTCATCGGCGGGGTTGCTCGTGGCCCTGCGCACCGACCAGGCCATTACCGAGGTCACCCAGCTTACCGATGCCGTCCGGAGCAGCAGCGTATTCGAGGAGTTCATACCTACCATGCGTCACCTCTGGAGCCTGATTGCCGCCAATGGCGACCAGATCCGGGCCGACTTCGACCTGCTGACGGCGGGACGGGAATCGCAACCCATCACGGACCCATTTACGCAGTGCTACGCGCCCGAAAATATATTTATCGAACCGGGCGCTACCCTGAAAGCCACAATTCTGAATGCCGCAGACGGCCCGATCTATATCGGCAAAAATGCCATCGTAAGTGAGGGAAGCGTAATTGTTGGACCGTTTGGGCTGGGCGAAGGCGCTATGGTGCATTACCAGAGCCGCATGCGCAGCAACACCAGCATTGGACCGTACTGCAAAGCGGGGGGCGAGATTGCCAACTCCATCATGTTTGCCAACAGTGCCAAAGGCCACGAAGGATACCTGGGCGATTCGGTCGTGGGCGAGTGGTGCAACCTCGGCGCGGGCACCAATACCTCGAACCTAAAGAATGATTACGCGAACGTGAAACTGCACAACTACGCTACCGGTGGCCTGGTTGATACAGGGCGTAAATTCTGCGGGCTGATGATGGGCGATTTTACCAAGGCCGGTATCGGTACGCTGTTCAATACCGGTACGGTGGTGGGCGTCAACGTCAATGTGTACGGCGGAGGCATCCAGCCCAAGCACATACCATCGTTTTCATGGGGTGGCACCGTCGATGGGTTTGTGCCGTATCGCATTGATAAAGCGTTGCAGGTAGCCAAAGAAACGTTTTCACGTCGGAATACGGCTTTCGATGCCGCAGAGGAGAGTATTTTACGTGCCGTGTACCAACAAAGTCAGCAGCCATAAACCCATGGACGAAATTCTCCACTATTTTCCGGGCCTTACCGCTCAGCAGCGCGAACAGTTTGCCGCCCTCGACGGGCTATACCGCCACTGGAACGCGCAGATCAACGTCATTTCCCGGCAGGACATCGACGCGTTGTACGAAAAGCACGTGCTGCACTCGCTGAGCCTTGCCAAAATTATCAATTTCAAACCCGGCACCGAAATCCTGGACGTGGGTACGGGGGGCGGTTTTCCGGGTATTCCGCTGGCTATTCTGTACCCCATGGTCGACTTTCATCTGGTCGATGGTATTGGTAAGAAGATCAAAGTGGTACAGGAAGTGGCCAGCGCGCTGGGGCTGAGCAACGTAAAAGCGGAGCAGACCCGTGTTGAGCAGATTAGCACGACGTATGATTTTGTGGTAAGCCGGGCCGTTACGCGTCTGAAGCCGTTTCTGGGCTGGGTACGGTACAAGATTCACAAGAGCGGCAACAACGACCGGCCCAACGGGGTTCTATACCTGAAAGGGGGCGACCTCGGCGAAGAACTATCCGAAATCACTGACCGCTACCGCGTATACGACCTTTCCGACTATTTTGCCGAGCCGTTTTTTGAAACGAAGAAAGTGATTTACATACCCAAGAAATAACTGACCAGCCATTACTATGAACGAAAAATTCAGTTCCAGCAGCTTCAAAGACCCCATCCGGCGCGATGAGGTCGAGTTCAACGACAAGGGCGTCACCTTCCGGGCCAAGAAGCTCATTGGGGGCACCGACAACTTCGTTTTCTACTCCGACATATCGGGCGTCGAGATCGACAACGGTCTGTTCTTCGCCACGGTGCGCATCATTCCCCGCGCCCGCCCGCAGATCGTCCTGGATAATTTCACCAAGGGCGACGCCCGGCGCATCAAAGAGTTGATTCTGCAAAACGTACCGCATTACGGTACCGACCCCATCACCGGGCCGGGCCGGCTGTAAGCGACAGATTTTTTAGGGCAAATTCTTGCGTCGTGTCGCGTTACGCGCTACTTTTGCACCACAATAACCAACAGCACTCCCGAATAGCTCAGTTGGTTAGAGCATCTGACTGTTAATCAGAGGGTCGCTGGTTCGAGCCCAGCTTCGGGAGCATGAAATAAGCACTTAGCAGAAATGTTAGGTGCTTTTTTATGTGCTTTTTCGCAATTTGCTCACCGCACTACGGCCAATTTACCCGCTACGCCCTCGGTGCCGTCGGCGGCAATGACGACGATTAGGTAGATGCCGGTTTGGGCGTCACGGCCCCGGTAGTCGCGCAGGTTCCAGGTGGCGGTGCCGCCCTGTGAGCGGGTTTCGTAGGTCAGCTGCCCGCCCGCATCCATGATTTTTACGGTCGCATTGTCAGTCAGGCCGTTGATGGCCACTACACCCGTAAAGTCGGGGCGCACGGGGTTGGGAAAAATGGTCAGTTTCTTGAGCGTTTCGGCGGGTTCGGTAGCGGGGCCGCCGTAGGAGACAATGCCTTTGTCGGTCAGGATGAATACGCGCCCGCCGGTGGGTTCAATACTGACCGATCGGATGGTGTTACCGGGTAGCGGGCTGTTGTCGGCGGTGAATACGTCCAGAATCTGCGACCCATCGGGCGAGACGTGGTAGAGGCCGCTACGGGTGGCCATCCATTTGCGGTTTCCACCGTCCACTGCTATTGCCGTAACGACTTCGTCTGCCAGCAGTCTGCGCCCATTGATGCGGGGCGGCTGCGCCTGCACGACCGCATCGAACGCGCCCGCCGGAAAATCGAATACCGTCGGGCCGAGGTCCGTGCCCACCCAGATGGCTCCGCTGCGGTCTTTCACGAGCGACCGGATGCTGTTGGTCAGCAGATTTCCTTCGTTCAGGAATGTGCTCAGAAAGCGGGTACGGTTGGTTTGCGGGTCGAACACCAGCAGCCCCCCGCCCCCGTCCAGTCGCATCCACAGAAAACCGTTATCATCCGGAACGACCTGCGCAATGTTGAGCTGATTTACGGCAGGAAACGACTGCACCTGCCCATCGGCCCGGCGCACGTGCAGGGTGGCAGCTTGCCCGTTGGGGTTGCCCGTCGCGATCCACAGATTGCCGGTAACGTCGGTTGCCAGGCTCGTGATAAACGCCCCGACGCTGGTCGGCAGGGCTACGGTGGTGAGCGATTGATTGGTATAACTCCACAACCCACTGCCGTAGCTGCCGAGATACAGCCGTTGCGACAGCCCATCAAAAGCCGCGGCATTATAGCCGACTTGCGGGGCTACCAGGGCTGTCCAGCGCTGATCTGGTATCGAAAACAGGCTTGTACTACCCGGATATGGTCCGGAAAGCGTCCTGTCAAAGGGCCCGTTCGAGACCGCAAGCAGGGTATTTGCCGGGCTGAACAACTGGGCAAAATTATCGCGGGCCGGGCCTTCAGGAGCCACAGGCAGGAAGGTACTACCCACACTCGTCAGCAGTCCCGACACCGCATCGGCCACCCACACCCGGCCACCCGTCAGCGCAACCTCACGCGGATCAGCGACGGGCGGGGCCGGGCGCGAAACCATCCCCGGTAAGGTAATCGTTTGATCGGTGATCAGCACAACTCCCGCCGACGTAGCAAAAAGCCGGACGGGCTCACTGGTGGCAGACCGCGTTTGCACCCACCGGCCCGCCTGTCTCTCAAAAACACCCACGCGGTTTACGGTGGCCAGCAGCCGGTTTTGGTCGGCAATAATAGTTTCGGGAGCCGGGCCGGGTACGGAGACGTTTCGCCAGTTGGCCGGGTCGGCAATGTTCACGCCCGGTGCCAGCCGGATGGCCTGGAGTTGCCGCCCCAAACCCAAAGTCTGCGTTCCAGCAACCGGGCGGGCGGGTGCGGTCAGGGCAAACAGACTGTCGGCGGTAGCGGCAGTTTGCAGGATCGGTAACGGCGACCCATCGGCCCGGCGGCTGAAGTACGTATCGCGGATTTCGTTGCGGGTCACATCCAGTACCACCAGCCCAAAATCGGTACTGAGGTACACGTTGTTGCCGATGCGGTTGAGATGATTGATGCCGCGCGACGCGGGCAGGTTGGTGGCAACAACGATGGTGTTTACATTCAGCACACCACTGAGCTGTGTCCTGTCCGGTTCGCCGGTGGCTGAGACGGTCAGGAAGTCAAGGTTACCGCTTCGGTAGGCAATCAGCAGGCGGTTCTGATCGGGCAGATACAGCAGCCGGCTGATACCGGCGTCGCTCAGTCCCTGTACTTTCGAGAGTGGAGTGGTTTCGCGGGCCGTTGTGTCGTAAGAGAAAAACCCGTTCTGCGTAGCGGCATAGACCTTACTCCCCACCACCGCCACCGACTGCCCCGACCGGTAACTGACGTGCGTCTGCCACGTGCCGGGCTGCGCTTCGCTGGGTATAAATGATGCGTAATAGATGATGAATGCCAGAAGCAACCCCACCAGCCGGGATTGCTGACCTGTTCGCCGGGAAAAGACTAATTCATCATTCATCATTCATCATTCATCATTCATCATTCTCTACGAAACGTCTTCATACGCCCATTCTTTGCGAATGGCCTCATTACCGAGGTTAAAACAAAGCCGGCAGCGGGCTTCGTAACTGTCGGTTTCGCCCAGCAGCACTCGCTCCTGCGACGGTACGAGCCGGTACGAGTAGTGGGCCACGTCGCCACAGACGACGCAGATGGCATGGACCTTGGTAATGTACTCGGCAATGCTCATCAGTTGCGGAATGCAGCCGAAGGGCTTGCCCGAAAAATCCATGTCAAGCCCCGCCACAATGACGCGCTGCCCCTTATTGGCCAGCGTGGTACAGACAGCGGCAATTTCCTGATCGAAAAATTGCGCTTCGTCAATACCCACCACGTCGCAGTTGCCGGCCAGCTCCAGAATTTGACCCGCCGTTTGTACCGGCGTTGAGGGAATGGTCAGGGCCGAGTGCGAGACGATGTTCTCGTCGTGGTAGCGGGTGTCAATGGCGGGCTTAAAGATTTGTACGTTGAGCCGGGCAATGCGGGCGCGGGTGAGCCGCCGGATCAGCTCTTCGGTTTTACCCGAAAACATGGAGCCACAGATCACTTCGATCCAGCCGGTGCGGAGGTGGGGCGGCTCGCGCCGTCGGGAGGGTTCAATAAACATAATTGGTGTCAGCAGGCCGTTGGCTTTGATTTTGGGAGTAGCAACGGATGGGTTGGCAGTGAAATAGATATATTTACGACGGGACAAAAAACGAGATACTGGCACGACTTTCGCCCTGCTCAAACAAGCCCCGTTATTCCTGACTTATTTACAAGCCCTCTACAAAAAAAAGGCTTTTCCCAATGTCGAACAAGTTCAACACCAACGCCCTTTCCGAATACTGCAGGAATTACGCCCGTAAGGTAGCCGCCGATTCATATCAGCAGGGGTCTGCCCTAAGCGGCCAGCAGATTATGTCTCTCACGGCTATTCCGCAAATAAATTTATTGGTCATCAGCAGTTTAGCCGACAAGTGGCGGGCCGATGCCGGGAAGTTTCGCAGTCCCTATTTCGATTTTACCGCTCCTGATGTGGAAGAAGCGATGCAGCATTTTATGAACGTGGTATCGCAGCACATTGCCGTCCGGCGTGAACACCTCGAACCACTGCTTGCCGATGCCACCTGCAGAACCATTGAACTGGTGTTTGACCCCCGTTCGTATTTCGATGAGATTGTACGCGACCAGCCTGAATTTACGCTTACCGCCGATGTGCTGAAGCAGATTACACGCTATACGAAAATCAACACGTTTATTCCGGCCTATATCGCGCAGCGGATGAATGGGAAGCCGTTCATCTATGTCAATCAGGCCATTAGTTACCTGGACGAAGTGCTGAGCCAGCGTGGCCATGAACTGGAACGTTACGACGGCTTTGTGGCAAAACTGGCCGAGAAGCACCCGATGAACGTTTCAGCCCTGTTGCGGAGCCACGTTCCCGATGCTATTCCGGCCCCGCCCGCCCGCTCGTTTTTCGATGCCGCCACCGAGCCCGCCAACCCACCCGCGCCCCTGATGCCAACCGCCGACACCCCCGACGGGACGCAACCGGAACCTCAGACGCCCCCCGTGGCTCCGCAGCCTGACCCAACTCCCGCCCCGGAGACTACCAGCGAAAGCGGGGCGGGCGGACCGATTTTCTCGAATGAACCCGCCGGCCCGTCACCAGTTGCCCCTACGGCCTATCCATCGCAGATGCAGACCGGTAGTTTGTCGCAACCCAGCGACACCGACGCCGAACCGCTGACCGCTTCGTCAGATGCGGCACCGTCGCTGAACGACACCCTGCGGGAGACCGTTGCCGCCGACGATTCACCGACGATGGCGCAGGCGTTTCGACGCGCGCCCGTGGAGACCGTAGCCCGCAGTATTTCGCTGAATCAGAAGTTTCGGTTCATCAATCAGCTATTCAACGGCAACACCAACGCCTACAGCCAGGCCCTGGACGAGATCGACTCGCTGGACAATTATGGGCAGGCGCTGGATCTGATCTCGTATCGCTACGCCAGCCAATACCTGTGGGACATGAGCAGCGACGAAGTGAGCGAACTGGTAGAGATACTCAAACGCCGGTTTGCGTAACGATATAGGTAGGTAAACGTCTGATTGTGACGAAAGTGTGATAATTAGTATCTTTCAGCACAATCAGACGTTTAACCGCCCGTAGCTTGCTAAAACTGTACCTCATACTGGGGTTGACAGGCTGGCTGACCCTTACTGGTTTTGCCCAGAACCCAACCGCCCAACGCAATGCTGATATCAGTCAGTATTTGCAGGATTTATTTCCGGTGCAAACCGAGGGTATCGACTATGAGTCGGTATTCGACGTGCTGACGCAGCTTTACGCGAACCGGCTCGACCTCAACACTGCCACCCGCGACGAACTGGCCGCTACGTATCTGCTCTCCGAACGACAGCTAACCAGTTTGCTGGCGTACCGTGCCGACATGGGCAGTCTGCTGTCGGTGTATGAGTTGCAGGCCGTGCCCGATTTTGATTTACGCACCATCCGGAAGCTGTTGCCCTTCGTGACAGTTGCCGGGTCGGGGCTGTTCGGTACGCTGCCTACACCCGTCAACAACTACCTGATTCTGCGCTACGAACGAACACCGGAACTTCAGAAAGGCTTTTCGGAAGCGAACCCCGACAAAAAAGGGAATCTACCCACGCGTTATCTCGGCGATGCTGCCCAGTGGTATGTCCGCTACCGATACAGCCGCCCCCGTGCGTTCAGCCTTGGCTTCACCCTCGAAAAAGACCCCGGCGAAACCCTGGGCTGGCAACCCAACCAACGGCGATACGGAGCCGATTACGTGTCGTTTCACGCGCAGGTGCAGGACCGGGGCCGCTGGCGCAACATTTTGGTGGGCGACTATCAGATGCAGGTTGGGCAGGGGCTGGTGCTGTCGGCGGGGTTTGTACTCGGCAAGAGCGCTGAGACGGTGCAAACGGTTCGGCGACCTACGCTGGGGGCCCGGCCCTACACCTCGCTGACCGAGTACGGTTATTTCCGGGGTGCCACCGCCACCTACGCCATTCATCCCCATCTGGACATTACGCTACTGGCCGCCCGCAACCGGCGCGATGCAAATACTACACCGGGAAGTTTGGCAGAAGGCATAGTCGCGACGTCCATTCAGACATCGGGTTTGCACCGGACGCCTTCCGAACTGGCCGACATGGGTAGTCTGCTCGAAACCAACCTGGGGGCGCATCTGCTGTATCACACGCCGAAACAGCGCCAGTTTGGCCTGACAATCCTGCAAACCAGCTACGACAAATTCTTCCGCAAGCGCGACCTGACCTACAATCAATACGAGTTTACGGGTAAGCAGAATCTGGTGATTGGTCTGCACGGCGGCTACGTCTGGCGCAACTGGAATTTCTTTGGCGAAGCGGCCCACAGTCGTGGTTCGGCCACCAGCAGCGGGGGCGTCGGGGTAGTGGGCGGGGCGCTGGCCAGCCTGACCAAACGGCTCGACCTGGCCCTTGTGGCGCGGCACTACGACAGAAATTTTCACAGCTTTTACGCGAATGGGTTTAGCGAAGGGAGCCGGACCATTAACGAAACGGGTTTATACGCCGGGCTGAAATATTCCGTGTACCGCAAACTGACCTTGAGTGGTTTTGTGGACGGCTTCCGGTTCCCGTGGTGGAAATACCTGGTTGACCGGCCATCCGGCGGGTTTGATTACCTGCTTCAGGCCCGGTACACGCCCAACCGTCAATCGGCTTTTTACGTGGTCTTTCATGACGAGCACAAAGAGAAGAACGCGCCCGGCAGTAAAACTACGCCCCGCGAAGTAGTTGGCACAACCCGCCGGACCCTGGCCCTCAACGCCGATTACACGCTGCTGCCGGGGTTATCACTACGATCAAGGGTGCAGTGGGGCAGCTTTACCTACGCCGGTCGTGGCGCATCGAATGGAATCGTGCTGGTGCAGGACGCTACGTACAATTACCAGCGCTGGAGCCTGAGCGGCCGGGTTGCGCTGTTCAGCACCGACGATTACGACAGCCGCCAGTACGTGTACGAGCGCGATGTCTTGTACGCGTTTTCATTCCCGGCTTATTTCGACCATGGTGTCCGGCATTACGTTCTGGCGCAGTATAATCTGAGTCGCCACGTTGATTTATGGGTGCGCTGGGCCAGAACCGACCTCACCAACCAGCCCACTGTGGGTTCTGGTCTTGACGAAACTACCGTGCCGCACAAGTCGGAAGTAAAGGTGCAGGCCCGCTGGCGTTTCTGAAAATCCGATTTGTTGATTGATCAAACCGGGCTGATACATGCAGCACGACCTTTACTTTTTCATATCCCGAATCAGCTTGCTGGCAAAGATGAATTCGTTGAGTTCGTTTACGTCAGACTGCACGAGCGTTTCACTGTTGCCTTCCCAGAGTTTATGGCCCTGGTAGAGAAACATAATATTTTCGCCAATCTCCATCATCGAGTTCATGTCGTGCGTAATGACGACGGTTGTAATCTGGTACTCCTGCGTAATCTCCCGGATAAGCTTATCAATGGTGATGGACGTGAGCGGGTCGAGGCCGGAGTTGGGTTCATCGCAGAACAGGTATTTGGGATTCAGCACGATGGCCCGCGCAATGCCAACGCGTTTTTTCATCCCCCCGCTGATTTCTGACGGCATCAGATCGGCGGCTTTTTCCAGTTCTACCCGCTTTAGTATTTCCCGCGCCTGCTGGTCCTTTTCGTCTTCCGATTGCTCAGTAAGCATGTCGAGCGGGAAACGCACGTTTTGCAGCACCGTTTTCGAGTCGAACAGGGCCGACCCCTGAAACAAAACGCCCATTTCGCGCCGGATAGACTTTTGCTCTTCCAGATTGGCCGTCAGGAAATTACGGCCGTCGTACAGCACCTCGCCCCGCTCGGGTTTGATCAGGCCAATCATACTTTTGAGCAGGACGCTTTTACCCGTGCCGCTACCGCCAATAATCAGGCTGGTCTTACCCGGCTGAAACGCACCGTCAATGCCCGACAGTACCTCCCGGTCACCGAAGGTTTTGGCTATGTCTTTTATCTCAATCATTTATGAATGGATGTAGATCCTGCACGAGCAGGCAATCTGCGATTAAGTCAAAAGTACCTGCGTCAGGACGAAGTCGGCCATAACGATGGCGATGCAGCTGTTGGTAACGGCGGAGGTCGATGCACTGCCCACTTCCAGTGCTCCCCCACTAACCGTGAAGCCCTGATAGGCTGAGATCGTGGACACCAGAAACGCAAACGCCACGGTTTTGATCAGCGCAAACGCTACCCCGAATGGTTTGTAATCAAGCCGCAGACCCGATACGTACTCTTCGGGCGAGATCACCCCGGCCAGCGTACCGGCAATGTAGCCGCCCAGGATGGACAGAAACGCGGCCATGATTACCAGTAAGGGAAACATCAGCACCGACGCAACGACCTTGGGCAGCACCAGGTACGAACCCGAATTGATACCCATCACTTCCAGCGCGTCGATTTGCTCGGTAATGCGCATTGTACCCAGTTCGCCCGCAATGTTGGAGCCGACTTTACCCGCCAGCACAATGCAGGTGAGCGTAGGCGCCAGTTCGAGAATGGTACTGTCGCGCACGATGAGCGCGATGATATTCTTCGGCACAAACGGGTTGGTGAGGTTGTAGGCCGTTTGAACGCAGGTAACGGCTCCGATAAACGTATTGACCAGCGCCACAATGAAAATAGACCCTACCCCGATGGAAACGCACTCGTCAAGAATCAAACTGAAATAAACCCGCGCTTTCTCACGATTACGAAACAGGGTACCGAGGAAAATAAAATAAAGGCCAATTCGTGACATAAAGCGCGTAGCGAAAGCCCGGTGGTATGTACCAGCCGGGCGGGGAAGGTTCAGGCCTAAAACCTCGATAACGATAGAATGGTTTCTGCCGTTATTTGTACTATGAAACCACTCATTGTTGTAACAGGCGGCACCAAAGGCATTGGCCGCGCCATTGTTGATTCGTTCGTAGCGCAGGGCTTCGACGCTCTTGTGTGCGCCCGCTCCGTTGCCGACGTGCAGGGCGACGGACTGCTGCCGTTTGCCGCCGATCTATCCACGCGCGACGGCGTAAACGAGCTGGTCGGTTACGTGCAGTCGCTGGGCCGGCCGGTGGATGTGCTGGTAAATAACACGGGCATTTTCCAGCCGGGTCAGATTCACAACGAGGCTGAGGGTACGTTTGAGCAGTTGATGAACACCAACGTGGCCAGTGCCTACCACCTAACGCGCGGTCTGGTACGCGACATGATGATTCAGCGACGGGGGCATATTTTCATGATGTGTTCAACGGCCAGTATCACGCCCTATACCAACGGCGGATCGTACTGCATCTCCAAGTTTGCCTTACTGGGCATGAGCCGGGTGTTGCGCGAAGAACTCAAACCACACGGCGTGAAAGTAACGGCTATTCTGCCCGGTGCCACCCTCACGGCCAGCTGGGAAGGTACCGACCTGCCCGAAGACCGCTTCCTCAAACCCGCCGACGTAGCCGACAGCGTCTGGGGAGCTTACTCGCTTTCGTCATCGGCCGTGGTTGAAGAAATCCTGATCCGCCCGCAGCTGGGAGATCTATGACGGAGCAGGTATAGCCCGAACATTACTGTCCGGGCTATACCACTACTCAGCTTTGACCAGATCGATCTGGAAAACAAGGATTGAGTTGGCCGGGATGTTCGCCTGTTCCTGACTGCCGTATGCCAGGCTGGGCGGCAGGTAGAGCGTAATGCTACCACCGGGTGCCACGAGCGGAATACCCTCCTGCCAGCCAACAATGAGCTGATTCAGCCCAAACCGAACGCCCGAACCGCTGTCGAAGGTTTTTCCGGTCGTGAGCTTACCCGCGTAATTGACCGTAACCGTTGAGCAGACCGTAGGCTTGTTGCCAGAGCCGGGCGACTGGATGTTGTAGTAAAACCCGCGTGGGTCGAAGGTGGCCACAATCGTCTGCGCGTTGATATACTGCTTCAGCGCGGCAATCTCAGCGTCGGGAGCTTTGGTGGTAATAGTGGTGGGGATACAGTCCGTATCTTGGGTGGGCTGGCAACCGCTGGTGAGCAAAAGACCGGCCAGTACAGTAAGGGCAATGTATTTCATGGGGTAAAGAAAGAGATGGATCTACAAAGGTAACCGCGGACAACTCACCCGCCCGCTACAACAACACCAGCAAACTACCCGGCAGGACCCGGACCTCAGCGCGGCCCGATTCAAGCGTGAGCGGTTCGCCATCGGCATGAATGAGCAACGGATGCCCGGATTGCACCGTGGCTTTGGTAATGGCGTGACCCTGCCAGTAGCCCGACTGGTTCAGGGTCTTGTTAAAGAGCCGCCAGGCGAGCAGGCCGCCGAGATACACTGGAAAGGGGCGCATCTCGCACTGTTCCAGCCTGCCATCGGCAATGTTGGCGGTGGGCGCCATCCAGGCACCGTTGCCAAACTGCCCGGCGTTGGCAAACGTCATTGAAAACAGCGTTCGCTCCTGCCCATCAAGTACGTACGACTCCGGTTTGTATCCCCAAAAAGCCCGGAAAGCTGTACCCACGTACGTGGGCAGCCCCCGCACCGGCTGTCTGGCAAACTCATGCGCTACGTAAGCCTCGAAGCCCAGACCAGCGGTGCAGAAAAACGGATGCTCATTAATTTCGCCCGAATCGATCACCACCGGACGCCCCTGCAGGGCCCGCTCAATGGCTTTTTCGGGATGGAGCGGAACGCCAAGATGCCGCGCCAGGCCATTACCCGACCCCAGCGGTACGATGCCTAAAGCAGTTGACGTTCGGCGCAGGGCACGGGCCGTTTCGTTGATGGTGCCGTCGCCCCCGATGGCGATAATCCGGCTTACGCCCCGCGCCACGGCAGCCTGCGCCAGCTCAGTAGCGTGACCGGGGTGGGTTGTTACAATGGCTTCGGGTGCGAAACCGAGTGCGTCGGCCCGGCGCAGGAACAACTCGCGGAGCTGATCTTTCCGGCTGGCGGGCAGCGTACCGGACAGGGGGTTTATAAGGGCCAGAACAGCCGACAGGTTTGCCATTCAGGAAAAGAAAACGAAGAGCAGGATAATAAAGATAACGATGAACACGTAATACCAGCCGTCCGAAAAGATGTATGGTTTATACTCGTCGTAAAATTTGCGGATTTTGCTCATACAACGGCTCAGATACGTTGAATCAGTTCGGCTACTTTATGCACCTCGCGGCCGGCAATATGGTCAATAATAGCCAGGGCATGCTCACGACCGTTCTCAATGAACACCTTCTCCGTGTAAATTCCCGCCAGCACCGTACCGCAAACGTACAGGCCCGGTACGTTGGTCTCGAACGTTTCTTTGTCGTAGTAGGGCACCTGCGTCTCGGGATTCAGGTCAATACCACACCGGCGCAACAAGTCGGCATCCGGAATGTATCCCGTCAGGACGAACACAAAATCGGCGGGAAGCTGGGCCTCTTCGCCCGTTTTCAGGTTATTGACCGTCACCGCTTTCTCGTCAATCTGCGTCACAACAGAGTCAAACACCGTTTTGATTTTCCCTTCCTTTACCCGGTTCTTCACATCGGGAACAAGCCAGTATTTTACCGTACTCCGAAAATCTTCGCCCCGGTGCACAATGGTGATGTCTACGTCGTGCCGATATAGCTCCAGCGCGGCTTCGACCGCGGAGTTCGACGCGCCAATGATGACTACCCTGGTAAACGAGTACTTGAACGGCTCGTCATAATAGTGCGATACGTGGGCCTGGTCTTCGCCGGGAATATCGAGCCAGCGGGGGTGGGTAAAGTAGCCCGTAGCCATGATTACTTTGTGGGCGTGGTACTGCTCGCCGGTCGTAGTGACGATTGTAAACTCGTGGTCGTGCTTCTGTACGGTATCGACCTGTTGAAACAGCCGGATATTCAGCTTGAAGTACGCAGCGGCTTTGCGGTAATACTGCAGGGCTTCGTCGCGTCCGGCTTTTACGCCCGAAATGGGAAACGGCAGGCCGCCGATCTCGATGTTTTCGGCCGTTGAGAAAAACCGCATCCGGCGCGGGTACTCACGGATCGACTCCGTAATACTGCCCATTTCCAGAATCAGGTGGCTCAGCCCCGCCTTAGTGGCTTCGATGCCGGCAGCCAGCCCGCATGGCCCGGCCCCCACAATAATCACGTCGTACGTCATAAAAAAAACACCCGTTGAATTCGTAATACAACAACCAAAACCCCCGCAAAGGTTGCGCCTTTGCGGGGGTTTTAGCGTTGCAATCCGGTTACTGCCTGTTATCGAAGCCGGGTTATGACAACGGGCAGACAGGTGGGAGCAGGGCACTCAAATCCATTAACCAGCACCGTTGCCGTGGCTAGACAACCGCCTTCGCCCGTAGCCGTAGCGATATATTCGCCTGGTTCAATGGCCTGAACAGTGGTTCCGGCAGCCGTGAAACCCTGCGGGCCGCTCCAGCTGACGCCGGTAGCTGATGTACTGGCGGTTAGGGTGGCGGCACAGCTGGAACAGCTCTTGGCAGTCGTTACCGACGCCGTCAGAGTCGGCACGGCGGTTATGGACGTGACTGTGGCAACGGCGGTACTCAGCGACGATGGACAGGTGCCTTCCCCCACGGTAAGCGTATAGTCTCCTGCCTCTGTTACCACCGGGTTTTGCTGCGCACTCGTGAAGCCCCCCGGCCCGCTCCAGGCAAACGTAGCACTGGTAACGGGCGCATCGTTACCATAAAGAGCCTGACCGGTCAGCGTGGCCGATGTGATGGCGCAGGTCAGCCCACCGGCGGTGACTCTGGCTTTCAGAGCGGGATTGATAATAATCTCGGTTTCGGCAAACTGGCGACAGTTCAGATCGGTAGGCGTGGGAAACACGATGGCATAGATGTACTGTTTCAGTGGAGCCGATGTGTTGTTGGTCGTGTTGATAGCGGGATTTTTCAGTACGGCCTGCATCAGTGGGTCAGCCGTATTCGTTGCCGATGCAGAAAGCGCCGTGCTCGATACCGTCGATGCCAGGACAGCACTTGCCGATATGGTACCCAGCACCGTACCGCCACTGTATAAGGCTGTGCCAGACTGCGGACTGCTAAACTGTACAAACCGCACCTGATCCGTTTTAGCCAGGTGCAACCCATAGGCCACCAGCGAATCGATTTTCCCGTCCGGGCAAACTAGGATCGTTTCTTTCTGCGGCTCAATAATAGGGCAGGAGAACATCGACAGGTCGAGCGTAAAGTTGTTTTGCCCAAACGCTCCCGTGGTTAGCGGGATTACTGCCCAGCTACCCTCTACGGTAGCTTTTGAGTCCCGTAGATTCACATCGTCATTGCCATCGGTTTGCTTCCGTGGCGAAAGGCCATAGGATCGTACGGGCTGCGGGGAGGCCGCTACCCGACCACCGGCCGATGCCGGAGTAGCTACCTGACCTCCACCAGCACCGAATGAGCTGAGCGGCCGATTTCCCTCCAGAGTTATGTCCATAGTCTGCAATGCTGGCCAAAAGGTTCTGATCTCATAGTTATGATTAAACAGGAGGCCGGTTGGCACGGTCGAGTTGTTAAAGTAGTACTGCCCGCCATCGTGCGTAGTTTGAGTGCCCACCGTCTTACCGCCGTCTTCCATGTCGTGCAGGGTCAGCACGATACCATCTATACCGGGTTCGTAGGCGTCCTGAATACCGTCGCGGTTGTCATCGAACCAAACGCGGTTACCAATCTCAATCGGAGCCGGATCGCAGAGTGCTTTGGTGTCGCCCAGTCCAGACGCCTTACCGAACGAGCCGGGCAGTTGCCGGTAAATAACAAAATTGCGTGTATTGCCGCCGTTTTTGATAGTAAACCCCTTCAGACCACCCGATTTATATTCCTGCTCGACTGGATCGAGGGCCGACGTAAGTATTTCGTTGTAGCCAGGAATGTGAGCCAGTGCTCCGTTGGCCACTTCGGAGTGGGCAATGTTGCCAAAGAAAATCCAGTTATCGAGACCAAAAAACTCGCCCCCCTGTGGTCCTTCGTCGTTACCCACGCCGGTGCCGGTGTAGGGGCCTGATTGTCCATTTCTCTCCAGTTCAAGTCTGCCGTTGTTATTGTATGCCCGCAGCAGGTCACCCCCGGCAAAGGCATCGAAGTTTTGCTGCCCGCCATCCGGCTTCTGAAACGCGCCATTCCCCTGCGGATCGAGGTTCTGATCCCCACCCATGTTGCCAAATCGGTCCAGGAAGCCAATCATCAGGGAACCTTCGTGATCAAATTCCATATCAACCAGCATGGGCTGCGGGTGCATCACAAAGAATGACCCGGCTCCGTTGCCGCAGGGGGCCGGAAACGTATCGGTCCAGGGTAACCAATGGTCGTACTGAATGCAGTTGGCGGTGTTGTCGGCGGGGCCGCGTCGGAAATCGAGTGGGAAGGCCAGCACCGTTTCAAATACCGGATTGGTTTGCGTGGGATCAAAGCGGTAAATCGTTGCGCTCAGATCTTCTCTTTTCTGTGAGGTTTCTGCCGAGCAGACAACGCCCAGGTAGATTTTGCCCCGATACACTTTCAACGCCCACGGGCGAAAATCTCCGTTGGAGCAGCCGGGGTCAGGAATGTCCCATGACTGTACATCGGCAGCAGTGGGGGTCCGGGCCGGCACATCGACAAACACGCTGTATACCTTACGCTCATTGAGGTTTACGAAGTACAGCGTCCGATCGTCTTCTGACATGTCGATACCACCGAAGCTTTCCTTGCCCACTGTCTGCATGGGGCCAGGGTCAGCACTGGGCAGAAGCTTGTTACCCGGTAGTCCGCTGTGCGAGTCTGTTCCTACATTAATACCAATGTCGCCAACGTTCAGAAAGCTGGTCGTGACATTGGTCGTCATATCGGTTTGATAAATACCGCCCGGTCCCAGTGGGCCGTATGACGTATGCCGCTTGAGCGTAGCCGCCGAGAAAAGCTTTTTGGTACTTCGCTGGTAGGCCAGCCCCCACACCGCGCCTGTCTGCGCAGCAGTGGCCAGGTAAGTAAGTGGAAAATTGGCGGGACTCGTTACACCCGTCGCTTCGTAGGCGAAACTGACCACAGACACGCCCGCAGCGGCCTGGTTGGCCGGGTCAATGGGGGAGCTGTCTTCAGTGGTAGTTTTATTGCTGTTGCCGTTTACATAGCAGGGGGTAACAATGTTGACGCCCCCGCGCTGGCAGTAGTCAGACGGAAAGTTCATGCCCACCTGAATAGCGGTTGTTGATACCCCGGCTGTAACGAATTGCACCCGCGTGCCGCTGCCCCTCCCAACCGGTCCCTCAAAATCGCCGGGGACCAGTTCCCCAAACTCGACCCGAACGGACACGCCAGCGGGCGTTTGTGCCGGGCTGAAGCTAAACGTACCGTCGGCACCGGTGGTAGTCCGAATGGGGGTTCGGCTGGTATCAACGAATGCCCGGACGCGAATACCGCTGATACCCATTTCGATGGGAAGGGTGTCGGAGCGAATACCGTTAAGGTCAAAGTCGCGATAGACAACGCCACTGACCTGCGCCTGGGCGCTGGATACGGAGAAGAAGAGGAGCAACAGAACGGCGAACCATCTGCCAGGGGCAGTGGTTCGGAATTGATGGACACGGTTCATGAAAAAGGCTGTTTTACTGGTATAATTGAGTCAATACATCACATCATTAGTGAGTTAACTTATTTTCGCTTTTCTGACGAATAGTCTACCAATCAGCATGGAAATGTTCCGCTAATTGGTTTGTCTTCGCTAAAAAGCACCAGCCTGTTAGACAAAATCCCTGCCATTGAACCGGCCATTTTGCCGTATATTTATTAGACGGAGGTAAAGAATTTTGGAAAATCAACCTGATACGTTGTTCGCGTCATTTGACGCTGAGGAGGTGACTTACTTCGCCGACCTGATTTTGCCCATTCCGGTCCCTAAACTGTTTACCTACCGGGTGCCGCGGGCGATGGCCGAGCATGTCAAAATTGGTGCCAGGGTCATAGTGCCGTTCGGAAAGAAAAATAGCCGCGTATTGACCGCTATCGTGGCGCGTTTACACAATGCTCCACCCGAACACTACCAGGCCAGATATATTACCGAATTACTGGATGAGTATCCTTTAGTTAACAGTTACCAGCTCGAGTTATTCCGCTGGATGGCCGACTACTATATGTGCTGCGTGGGCGAGGTAATGAATATTGCCCTGCCGTCGGGCCTCAAGATTTCGAGTCAGTCCAAAGTGCAGCTCAACCCGGATTTTGATTATCCTGAACTACTTACTGACTATGAGAGGGTTATTCTTTCCGAACTAAAAAAACATCCTGCCCTCACCTACGATGAACTGGGTCGACTGGCGGGCGAAGGCACCAACATCGCGGCCCTGGTCAAATCATTGGTGGGCAAAAAAGCAATTATCGTCTTTGAGGAGGTGCGGGAAAAATACGTGCCGAAGATGATTCGTAAGATCAGGCTGCACCGGAATTACGAAGAAAAGGAACAGCTCCTTGTGCTGCTGCAACGGCTCGACAAACTGCCCAAACAGCAGGAGGTGGTCATGCGCTACCTGAGCCACGTACCGGTGCAGAACAGCCCTGACCTCAACCAGCGCGGCCTGGACAAAACGATTCTGAATCAGGACGACGAACTCTCGCAATCGTCGCTGAACACGCTGGTTAAGAATGCCGTGTTCGAGACCTTTGAGGTAATTCAGCCACGCTTTGCCGACAACGATCCAAAAACACCCGTCGAAATCCGCCTGACCGAGCATCAGCAGCGGGCCGCCGACGACATCATGGCTCAGTTTGCTACGCAGAATATTGTACTGCTGCACGGCATCACGGGCAGTGGTAAGACCGAGGTCTATATCAACCTGATTCAGCAGGCCCTCGGCAGCGGCTCGCAGGTACTGTATCTGCTGCCTGAAATTGCGCTGACCACCCAGATTGTGGTGCGGCTGCAACGGGTCTTTGGGGATAAAATGGGCATTTACCACTCCAAATTCTCGGACAACGAGCGGGTAGAAGTCTGGAAAGGCGTGGTATCGGGGCAGTATCAGTTTGTGGTGGGTGTGCGGTCGTCGGTGTTTCTGCCGTTCGATAACCTCGGCCTGATTATCGTGGATGAAGAGCACGAAACGAGCTACAAGCAGCACGACCCCGCCCCCCGCTACCACGCCCGCGACGTAGCCATGATGGTGGCCCACTGGCAGCAGGCCAAAGTTCTTTTGGGCTCGGCCACGCCCGCGCTGGAAACCTATTACCAGGCCCGGCAGGGCCGCTACGGCCTGGTGGAGCTGCACCACCGCTTTGGTGATGCCACCATGCCCAACATTCTGCTCGTAGACACCAAGACTGAGAAGCGGCAGAAGACCATGAAGAGCGAGTTCTCGTCGGCGTTGCTCAACGCGCTGGGGCTGAACATCGAGAAGAAAGAGCAAAGCATTCTGTTTCAGAACCGGCGGGGCTACTCGCCCTATATGCAGTGCGAAGATTGCGACTGGACCGCCGAGTGCCTCAACTGCGCCGTAAGCCTGACCTATCACCAGCGCGACGCTGAACTGCGCTGCCACTACTGCGGCCATAAAGAAGCCGTGCCCCGCGTGTGCCCTACCTGCGGTTCTACCAAGGTGAAAACCATTGGCTTCGGCACGGAGAAACTTGAAGACCAGCTGCAGGTCTTCTTCCCCAACTCGCGCGTGCTTCGGATGGACCTCGACACCACCCGCGCCAAAGACGCTTATGGGCAGATTATCCGCGAGTTTGAAAAGGGCGGGGTCGATATGCTGGTGGGTACGCAGATGATTACCAAAGGGCTGGACTTCGACAACGTAAGTCTGGTGGGTATTTTCGACGCCGACAGGCTCATTCACTTCCCCGATTTCCGGGCCACCGAACGCTCGTTTCAGATGCTGACCCAGGTGAGCGGACGCGCCGGAAGGCGGGCCGGAAGGCAGGGTACGGTACTCATCCAGACCGCCAACCCTACGCAGAGTATCCTGCAAAAAATCATTCAGAATGATTACAAGGGGCTGTACGAAGAAGAAATTCAGGAGCGACAGGATTTTAATTACCCGCCGTTTTCGCGGCTTATCAAACTCACCGTGCGGCACGTGGACAAGGCCGTGAGTCAGCAGGCCGCCGAACGCCTGTGCGCTGAACTGACCGACGCCCTCGGCAGCAGCCGCGTCCTCGGCCCCGAACAGCCGCTGGTTGAGCGCATTCGCAACCAGTTTCTCTTCGACATCCTCATCAAGATCGAGCGCGAAAAGGTAAACATCAAAGCGGTGAAAGCCTATGTGCAGGACCGTATCAACGACATTCTGACCGACAAGGGTTTACGCCAGGTCAGCATTGTGATTGACGTGGATTGTCTGTAGGAACTTTGCTCAACGGCAGTTTTATGGGGCGGCATCTCTGCATAATCGGAGGCTCAACCCCCAACTCGTTGATTCTCCGATCGCAGAGACACCGCCGTCTTGGTCACAACCGGCCTTTCTCGTCCTCCAGTCCCGTTTTGCGTTGGCGGGCGGCTTTGATTTGCTTGCTTCCGAAGTTGTAGGTAACATTCAGCCGAACCTGCCGGCTTTCGTAGCCGCCACTCGCGTCCATGTACAGACCCCCAAACTGACTGATCCCCCGCCACTGCTGGCTGTTAAACGGGTCTGATACAGTCAGGACCACCGAACCCCGCTCCTGCCATACCTTACGCTGCAAACCTACCGTGCTGCCCCAGTACCGCCGGTTCTGAAATGTGCCGCCCCAGATGGAGGGCGAGGTGTAATAGCCCGATACTTCCAGTTTCCACGCGCCGGGCAGTGTAATGGTGTGCTGCGCATACAGACTTAGCACCCTGGCGGCCAGCCCAATGGTTTTGCCGTCGCCAAAGTTGGCGCGGTTGGCTGAGTGATACGCGCTGACGTTTAGATAGACATTCCACCATTTTGCGAGGTTGAACGGGTAGCTAACGGCCAGCGAAATTACCTGTTGACTGGCCAGGTTACGGGTCGTGATGAAGTTGCGGGGCCGTTCGCCGGGACTGGTAGCTACGGTATCGGTGATGGACGTAAAATAATCCTGCGTATCGCTGTAGCTGAGTGAGGTGGTCAGCTTGTATTTATAGGTGTGGGCCAGTTGCCAGGTGTTGGTGTACTGCGGACGCAGAAACGCGTTGCCTTTCTGGTAGGTCAGCTCGTCCAGCTTCGACTCGAACGGGTTCAGGCTTTGGTAGGTGGGGCGGTCAATCCGGCGGCTGTACGTCAGCGAGAAGGTGTTGCTTTTGCTATGGTTCCAGGTCAGACCTGCGCTCGGAAAAGCGTTCAGGTACCGGCGCGTTACGCGGCTGTCGGCGGCTTGTTCAGCGGCACCAATTAGTTGCCCGTCGGAGTAGGTGTGCTCCAGCCGCACACCCATCTGCGCCTGCCACTTGCCTTTCGTTTTCTCGAACGAGCCGTAGCCTGCGTTCACCGTTTCAGTATAGACGAAGCGGTTGGTCTGGTCACGATTCAGGACATCCTGCCCGTTCTGGACGTCGAAGAAGTCGAATGCATTATCCGTCTGCACCGATGACAGTTTGAACCCCGCGCTGAGTTTGCCGCCCCAGAGCCGCTGGCTGTAGTCGGATTTGAGCGTGCGCAGCATAATGGCCGTAGCGGTATTCATGCGGTAATTACGTTCCAGCAGCAGCGCGTTCGTCTCAGGCGTTACGTAACGGTTAGGCTGGTAGCTGCTTCCGTCCGAACGGAAGCGTCCCCAATCGGCGTCGATGGTCAGTTCATGGCCGGACGTATCGGCAAAGCGGTAGTTCAGGTTGGCGTTGCCGTTCAGCCGGTTGCTGGTATTGCTATTGTTGGCGATGAGCAGTTGCGTGGCGGTCCGGTTGGGCAGAAGACCAATAGGCGTTCGGCCCAGGGTGTTGCCGGTAGCGTCGCGCAGGGTACCATCCAGCAACACGCCGAGGGTACTAAACCGACTGAGGAACCAGTCGGCCCCCAGCCGGGCGTTGTGCGCTGCTGACCACGTGGTCGTTTCGCTGCGCTGATCGAAGAATTGCCCGGATTGCTCCCGATACAGGTTAATAAACGACCAGTCGCGGGCATTGCGCTGACTATACGTAGCAAACAGGTTGGTCTTTTTTGTCCGGTTATTCAGCGAGACCGAGCCATTGTATTTCGGGTAGTACTGGCCCATGGCGAAGCCAAGGGTCGCGCTGCCGTTGGTACCGAAATTTTTGTTGCGTTTGAGCCGGATGTTAATGATGCCCGCGTTGCCCTGCGCGTCGAAACGGGCTGAGGGCTGGGTAATGATCTCGATGGCGTCGATGTCGGTAGCCTGGATTGTCCGCAGATACACAGCCAAATCGGCCGGGCCGAGGGGCGAGGGCTTCCCGTCGATAAACACCCGAACACCGTTTTTGCCCTGCAGGATGATATTGTCGCTGGGATCGATCAGAACGCCGGGCGCTTTCTGCAACAGCTCAAGGGCCGAGCTGCCCAACGCCGTAATGCTGCTTTGTACGTTCAGCACGAGTTTGTCGGGCAGCACTTCTACCAGTGGCTTCGCGGCCTTTACACGCACTTCGGCCAGCGACTGCGCCGTTTCGGTAAGCACGGCAGGCGGCAGCACAACCGTTTGTCCATCGGCCAGCGTAACGATTTTCGATGTCCAGGCCGCATAGCCCACGCCCGTTAACTCTATATAGTACGATCCCGCCCGTAATCCGGCCAACATAAATACGCCATCGGCATGGGCCACCGCAGCTTTGACGAGCAACGAATCCGTTGCCGAACGAAGGGACACCGTGGCAAAGGGGACCGGCTGATCCGATGCCGACACGGCGGTACCACTCAGGGCAGCGGTCTGCGCAAAAACAGGCGTCGCCACGATGAAAAGGGCGAAGTACAGGAGAAGCTTTTTCATAGCTTTGGTTGATTAGACAGACCAAAACTACCGGGTGGCCCTCCTACAGCCCAGCCCCAATCGGCGAGTGGACGGATTCATCGGTGAACTACCGGGCCCTGCCATTCACCGACAGATTTGTCGCTTCGTCGGAAAAGAAGGTTGGGATGACGTAAGAACAGGTTTTATTTGGGTGACAGAGCCGCACAGTGATACTCAGCCGAGATCCCCCCCTCTGAAAGGATCTTCCGGACCCGGATGGTTTAGCCCCCTTCAAAGGGGTGGGTATCTCTCTCCGTACGCCTTGATGTCTCCCGGTGGCCAGAAGAAGCACGAACCCTCATGAACAAGATTATATCCCTCCGCCCTCTCCTGCTCGTGCTGAGTATGTACGCCGGAGCCGCTCTGCTGTACGACGGAGCCTTATCCATCAGTCAGCACGTTTGGTCGAAGAGAACGCTGCTTGATGATTTCATGGGTGAACTACCGCGTGTTTTTCTGGATTACGGCCTGAAGCTGCTCTTTACCATTCCCATTTGGTATCTACTGTTCGTGCGGTTGCGGCACTGGTCGCTGGTTCGGCGGGTATCGCTGCACGTCATTCTCTTGCCCCTGTTTATCGTCGTCTGGCAGAGCGTTTATTACGCTGTTTCCGATATCATTGGCGTGGGGCGGCTGCGCGACAGCGGGCAGATTTGGGACACGTATATCGGCTCACTGTTTTACCTGGTGCAGTTCGGAATTTTTCACGCCTACGCCTACTACCGAGATTTGCAGCAACAGCGCATTCAGGAAATTCAGCTGCGCGAACTGGCTGTGAAGAGCGAACTCACGGCCCTGAAAGCCCAACTAAACCCGCATTTTCTTTACAACGTTTTCAATACCATCAGTGCGAGCGTACCACCCGCGCAGGAACGCACCCGCGAACTGCTGGCCGACCTCGCTGATTTGTTCCGCTACCAGCTCCAGGCATCCCGCACCGACGAGGCCACCGTCCGCGACGAAATCAGCTTTGTTGGCAAATACCTCGACCTCGAAAAAGCCCGTTTCGGCAATCGGCTCCGCGTTCAGTTCGACGTGGCCGACGAGGTGCTGGATTGCCTCTTACCACCGATGCTGCTCCAGCCGCTGGTTGAAAATTCGGTACGGCACGGCCTCGCTTCGCTGATTGACGGGGGTGACGTGCGCGTCAGCATTCACCGGCGAGTGGAGAAGCTACATATCGAAGTGGCCGACACGGGCGTGGGTATGAATAATTCCGCCGAAACTGGTAATGGTTTGGGCCTGACCAACACCCGATTGCGGTTAGAAAAAATGTATGGTACAGCGTTAGCCATCACTGAAAATCAACCGCACGGTGTAGTTGTTCGCTTCGCGGTTCCGATAAGGGTTGTTACGCAGAAACACGCCGAGACAAAAGAGATACACAGAGGGTCTCTTTTAGCCTCTTAGAAATCGCTGCGAATCCCCCTTCCCTCTGTGTATCTCTGCGTAACAACTTCTCCCACCCTTTGACATGCAGAAAGTAATCATTATTGACGACGAGGCCGCCGGGCGAAGCCTGATTCGGGAATATTTGACGGCGTACCCGGCCCTGATTGTAGTGGGCGAAGCCAACAACGGCGTCGATGCCGTGCGGCTCATCAATGAGTTTAAACCCGATCTAATTTTTCTGGATGTGCAGATGCCCGGCCTGACCGGTTTCGACGTGCTGACCCACGTCGACGAGATTCCGCAGATCATTTTCTCAACGGCTTACGATCAGTACGCACTCCGGGCGTTTGAGGTCCACGCGGTCGATTACCTGCTCAAGCCTTATACCCGCGCCCGCTTTGCTCAGGCTATTCAGCGCGTCACGTCTGGGGCGAACAACATCCAGAAGCTCCAGCCCCTGGCCGAAAGTCTGCTCACGGCATCGGTCCCCTATCCCGAAAAAATCCTGGTGCAGACCGGCAACCGACTCGTGACGGTGGCCGTGGCCGACATCCTGCGCATTGAAGCAGAGGGTGACTACGCCACGCTCGTTACGGCAACGGGAAAGCACCTGAGCAATTACGGCATCGGCGCGCTGGAAGCCCGGCTCAATCCGCAGCACTTTCTGCGGGTCCATCGCTCCGACATTGTTAACCTGAACGTTATTCGCGAAATTCAGAAGTACCCATCCAGCTACGACGTCATCCTGCAAAACGGCGATGTCGTACGCGTGAGCCGGTCGTACATGGACAAGATTCGGGAGTTGACGTTTTGACGAACTGCTCGTGAAATTTCGGTTCATACAGCCGTAAATCATGGGAGCGGGTTATTTTTGCACCGGCTTTTAGCCGTTTTGCCCAACTTTTCCGTTCCCCATGTCCAAGAAAACCAAGATTGTCGCCACCACTGGCCCGGCTTCCGAAACAACCGAACAACTGCTGGCACTGGCGCAGGCCGGGGTAAACGTTTTCCGGCTCAACTTCTCCCACGGCACCCACGAAGATCACCGGATGCGGCTCGAACGCATTCGCCAGATCAACGCCGATCACAACCTTAATCTCTGCATTTTACAGGATTTACAGGGGCCCAAAATTCGCATCGGCAACGTCGAAAATAAAGACGGGGTCCTGCTTGAAGCCGGCAATACGCTCACCTTCACCAACGACGACATCATCGGCACCGCCGAGCGCGTCAGTACGCCCTACAAAGACATGTACCGCGATGTACACCCCGGCGAGCGCATCCTGATGGACGACGGCAAACTGGAAGTGCGCGTACTCCGCACCGAAGGCACCGACGTGGTAACAGAAGTAGTGTACGGCGGCCTGATGAAGTCCAAGAAAGGCGTGAACCTGCCTAATACGAAGGTATCCATGCCCGCCGTAACCGAAAAAGACTGGGAAGACCTGGAGTTCGGTCTCGAACACAACGCCGAATGGATTGCGCTCTCGTTTGTTCGGGAAGCGTCGGAGATTCTTGAAATCAAAGACTATATCCGTTCCAAGGGCAAAACCTGCCGGGTTATCGCCAAAATCGAGAAGCCCGAAGCCATCGAAAACATCGACGAAATCATTGCCGCTACCGATGGTCTGATGGTGGCCCGGGGTGACCTCGGCGTTGAACTGCCCGCCGAAGAAGTACCGATGATTCAGAAGATGCTGGTTGAGAAGTGCAACAGAGCCGCCAAGCCCGTAATTGTGGCCACGCAGATGCTGGAAAGCATGATTGACGCCCCCCGCCCCACCCGCGCCGAAATCAACGACATTGCCAACTCGGTTATGGACGGAGCCGACGCCGTGATGCTCAGTGCCGAAACGGCATCGGGCAAATACCCTGTCTTGGCCGTTGAGGCAATGGCCAATACCATTAAGCAGGTGGAGCAGACAACAGACAAGATTTACTACCGCTACCACGCTCACGTCAACGAGCAGCCAACCGAGAACGTCATCAACGATAACGTGGTGATGAGCGCCTGCCGCCTGGCCCGCGATACCCAGGCCCGGGCCATTATTGGCATCACCAACTCCGGCTATACGGCAGTCCGCATCTCGCACCACCGCCCTAAAGCCGACATCTTCGTATTCTCCAACGATCCGCAGCTCCGCAATACGCTGGGACTGTTCTGGGGTGTTCAGGTGCTGCCCTACGAACAGAACTACGATCTGAACATCGACCAGACCGTTGAAGGCATCAAAAAGGTCCTGGTGAGTCAGAACAAACTCGAATCGGGAGATATATTCATTAATACGCTCAGCGTTCCCTTCGCCAAGGATCGGCGTACCAATACGGTAAAACTGAGTTCGGTAGACTAGACGCGCGATTTGCGGGAGAATTGACAGGCTGGCCAAACCCGTGCAGGCTGGTACAAACACCAAGAGTACGCAAGGCCCATTCTCTGCTCCACCCGTTTTCGAGCGGTCTTGTGTCAGCCCAATATGCTCAACAAACAGGCTGACGCCAACTGGTTTTCTGAATAACAAAAAAGCCGCTATGTTTTAGGCATAGCGGCTTTTTCATGGGTATCAATCAGACTCACTCGCCGGGCGTTTCAGTCTTGGCGGCCGGAGCGTCGGCGGCAGTTTCAGCGGCCACGTCGGCAGGTTCTGTCTTCGGGTCATCGGGTTCCGGGTCAACGGCCGTGTCGTCTTTTTCAAACACCTCAGGGGCGTATTGGCGCAGGGTAGTATACCAGACAATGAGTTTTTTGATATCGGTAGAGCGTACCCGGTCGCGGTCGTAGTTAGGAACCACGGTAGCCATAAACTCGGCCAGCTCCTCGTTCGAGCCTTTTGGATCGACGGTCAGGTTCTCGCCGTACTTTTCGTTGACGCTTCGCAATACCTCAGCCAGCGGTGCCGACTCGCTCTCTTCGTCATCGTCGACGTAGATAGAAATGTCATTCAGGACCGACACGCGGGCGGTCGGGCCCATCATGGTCTTTGTTTTTTTATCGTCGAGGGTTTCGACAATCACGCCCGCCCGGCCCGGTTTCACGATGCGGTACAGACCGCTGTACCCGGCCACACTGGCAATTTGTTTCAAGCTTTCCATACTTACTTAGTTTGTTTTGTTGTTGGATTGTTTTGGCCGTTTGGTGGCGGGTCTTATTGCTGATTGGCTTGGTAGCTACCAGCTAAACCGCATCGGCAGACCAGGGTCAGCAATCGGCCGACTACGCGACTAGCGTCTGGATAAACGTCAGGAGTTCTTCGCGGCCTGTTCCGGCGGTGGCCGACGTAACGAAAATTTGTGGCGTTTCGGCCCAAGTCTCCAGCATCCTGGCGCGATAATTGGCCAGCTGCTCCGCCAGTTTCGTGCCACTTAGCTTTTCGGTTTTAGTGAACACAATCACAAAAGGCAAACCGCGCTCGCCGAGATTGGTCATGAAATCAAGATCGAGCTTTTGCGGGTCAATGCGCGAATCGACCAGAACAAACGTGCATACCAGATTAGACCGGGTACGAAGATAGGTATCGATAAGGGCGGCAAATTTTTCGCGGTCAGCTTTGCTTACCTGCGCGTATCCATAACCCGGCAAATCGACCAGGTACCAGCTGGTATCAATCAGAAAATGATTAATCAGCTGTGTTTTACCCGGTTTGCCCGATATTTTAGCCAGTGATGCCCGGCCCGTGAGCATGTTGATCAGCGACGATTTGCCGACGTTGGAACGGCCAATAAAGGCAAATTCTGGCCGGTTGGGTGCCGGGCATTTGGCGGGGTCGGAGTTGCTGACAACAAATTCGGATTGCTTAACGGGCATGATGTATTTACGGAAACGAATCCCAAAGTTCGGAAATAGTCTCGACAATGGCATACGAATTGTATATGACCCAATATCGACCCGATGTCAGACGGCCTTAAAACCCGGCTGGCGGAAACGAAAGGCGCGTCGGCCTGCGTTATATACCCAGTAACCTAAAGACAGCGGCCTGCCGCCTATACGTATGATGACTATGACCTGGCTTTTGACTCTTATGCTCGCAAGTTTTAGCGCCCTTACTTCCAACGCTGACCTGCCTGCGCCCACCGACATGACTATTGAGGTTAGCAGCGCTGCCGAATCCGGCATCAAGTTCACTGACGCGGCCTGGCGCGACGTTCTGAAGCAGGCCAAAGCTCAGAAGAAAATAATCTTCCTGGATGCCTACGCCAGTTGGTGTGGTCCGTGTAAGATGTTGCAAAAGAACGTGTTCACTCAAAAGTCCGTTGGCGACTATTACAACGGCCGGTTCATCAACGTAAAGATGGATATGGAAAAAGGCGAGGGTCCGGCCCTGATGCAGGTTTATCCGTTGGAAGCCTACCCTACCCTACTCTTCATCGACGGTAATGGACGGGTGCTGAAAAAAGTCCTCGGTTACCAGTCGTCCGAAAACCTGATCGCAATCGGTCAAAGCGTGAAATAAGCACAGACATTTTATTGATTCTGAAAGGAGGTCAGCCAAAAGGCTGACCTCCTTTTTTTGCCGAAACGTTGGCAAAGTCAACCTACGTCCGCCAGGTCAGTCTCTATAACGGCTCGGATGCACCTCGCCATGTCGTCGGTGATGATCTGCCGGTTGAACTGCTGCCTGAATTCGGGACGATTTTGAAGACGGTACGGCGTCTCACGCAGTTGAGCGGTCAGGCTGTGGGCATCACCGGGGTTGAAGAGGATCACATTGTCCAGGTGTTGCCGCACAAACTGAGCGGAATAGCCGGAAACGCCCGCCAGAATTGGCTTATCGGTGGCCCCGTACTCGAACAGTTTGGATGGCAGCACCCGCTTCAGCGCGTTTACCGGAGCCAGGTGTACCAACAGATAGTCAGCTTTCTGGTAAAACTCCAGCAGAGCCTGCCGGCTAACGGGCGGAAGAATGGTCACATTGTTTATGTTCGCCAGCCGCACGGCGGTCTCCAGCTCGACCAGAGTGCTCCCGTCGCCAATCACGATAAATTGGTAGGCATCACCCAGCAGCCGGGCGGCTTCGGGAATGAGCGTGTGCAGGTCCTGCCCCGCCCCAATATTTCCGGCGTAGAAAATGGTTTTAGTCTGCTCCGATCCGGGCGGAATGGACGAGGGCATACATAAAAACTCTCCGTCAATGCCATTGGTGAACCAGCTGTACGACGCCCGGTCGAACCGGCTGAAATAATCCCGAAATCCTTCTGAAACCAGATTAATGTGCCGTGCCTGGCCAAACGCATAGGTTTCGGCAGCCCAGAGCACGGGGGCAAGTAATACCCGTACCGGCCTGTTCAGCATATCCAGAATCACTTCGCGAAACAAATCCCGCACATCGAGCACCAGCGGAATACCCATCCGACTGCTTAGCCACGATCCCAGCAAGGCCGAAAATAACCGCGATGATGACACAAAAACCAGATCGTACTGCTGCTGCTTTCGCCAGCCGCCGGGCCGCCCGGAAATACGCGATAAAGGCAAGAATCTGATCAAGATAGCCATTGTGGTGTGCCGGTACCCGTATGCGATCGATAGTCAGGCTGCCGCGCTGCTCATGGGCGGGGGCAGAAGGCCTGAACGATGGATAGCGGTTTGGCAGAGTCGTGATCACGTGAACCTGACCACCATCGGGCGCAAGCTGGCGGGCCAGTTCCGTGGCCAGTGCGGTATTGCGAAACGATCCGGCGCTCAGATCCGGCTCAAAGTAAAATGTCAGGTACAGAACGCGCATCGGGAATGGTGTGGAATGAATTACAGAGGTAAATATTCGTGACCAAATCTGCCATAAATTTTACTTCGAGACAAACGCCGGGTCTTAGCCGGTTAAACCCGTCGGCCACTTCGTAGCGGTCTAACCGCAGCGTTACCGGCTCAGCAGACCCGAAGGTCAGTCGCACCAGCCCGAGCGTTGCTCCGGTTTCGGTGAGTTGAATCAACACATCGGGATGGGCGTGAAACCGGGCAATGTTCGGTGGGCCTGCGGGCCGCTGCCTCCCAATAAGGCGGTCAGTAATCTGAATAGCATCCGGGGTGCACGACCAGCTTCGTTCGTGAATCAGGCCGAGATGCCGGTAGCCATCGTGCCGGGCGGTCAGAATGCCGCCGGCATCGGTCAACACACGGGTCCGCGCCCGGCGACCCACCCGAAACACCGCCCATACCTCCGACGAACTCTGCCCCGCTACGGTCACCGTATTGTGGGCCGCGGTGCTACGCTCATACTGCCGGCGAAGGCCCGATTCGTAGGTAGAGGTGCCCGTATCGACCAGCACGGGCCGGTCATCGACGTACAGCAAGAAACTCAGCGAATCGGCGTGGGCATGGCCCGGCTGATGGTCTGGCCCTACTGCCCCCACATCCGCCAGGAGTTCGTAGCGGGGTTGCCGAAACATCCGGTACGTCTCCGTGTATCCGTCCAGCGCACGGGTGCTGTATATTCCAGCCGGAGAGATACCATCGTTCAGCATCGGCAAATCGCCATTTCGGAAGGTTACGGCCCCGAGCCAGTGTTGCATCTCTGTTGCTTTTTCATCAAGAAATGAGAGGAGCGACGGGTCAGAAAATCCCGGCGTTTCGGTCAGAAAATCGAGTACATACTTCAGCCGTCCGAGTATATCGCGGTGGTAGGCCGGGCTGCGTTCGTAGTGACCACCATCGGGGCCTATCTGTTTATAAAGTTCGGCCCGGACCAGCCGAATGGCTTTTTTACGCCAGCGCTTATGGTGCAGATACACTGAAGCCGTGAGCAGGGCAAACCCGTTTTCGAGCAGGTGATTACCGCTGAGGTGATACTCCAGCCGGCGCCGTAAGCGATTCGTCTGCGTGCGTAAACTGGCCTCGACCCGGGCATCCAGAATCTGATAACGGCGCAGAAAGCGAACCCAGTTTACCAGTCGTAGCGATGTTGGATAGGGCTCCCGTCCGTCGCTCAGGGCTGGATATTGGCTGATGAAATCGTGCATCAGCGCAAGACCGGTTTCGGGCGTTGTTTCCGGCGCATTTAAGGTGTCGAAATAGTTGAGGTGGTACGTCCAGAGTTTACCGTATCCAGCGTAATTCCAGTCGATACGTTCAGGAAAGTGAACGGTCTGGTGGAGAAAGGTAAACGTGGCGGGTGTATTTCGACCGGTTAATTCCGGTTCAGGAAAGGGCTGGACGGATACAAACCGGCGGAGTGAGTCACGGAAGCGATACCAGACCAGAAAGAACAACTGCCGCCCGGTCAGGTACCGTATCGTTCGCCCGTATTGCCCTGCCGACCTCATATCCGTATGGGTGTAACAACCGGATGGCCGGGCGTGGCCACCTCAACCCAGCCCTGATCGCGTCTGCTTTGCAAAGCCGCCAGCATGGTTTGGGTGGCATTAACGCTGTCGGCGAACGGAATGGGTGGGGTACCTCCGGCGCGGAGTAGTGTAGCGATCCGGGTCAGCAGGGCCTGATGCCCTTTGTCCTGCCGCCCCCGCATACCGGAGAATTTTTTGAACCCGTAGCCCGTCAGTTTGCGGTAATTGTCCAGCACCAGCGTCCGGCCCTGACTGTATGCTTCCACCCGTTCTTTAGGATAGGCCGCGCTGCCGTTGGCAAAGTAATGAATTGTTCCCGTCGCGCCGTTTTCGTAGCGTAGCAGCAACGTAGCCGAATCAGTAGTATCAGTTGGATTCGTTCCCATCGCGTTCAGGCATACACACGTTACGCGACTACCGGTCAGGAACGTAATCAAATCAACCAGATGCACCGCTTCGCCGAGGAGCCGCCCGCCCCCAACGGCCCGGTCGTGCAGCCACGAATCAGCCGGTACGGCTCCGGCGTTCATCGTCGCCACCACATTCATCGGTACCTCGTGCGATGCTTCACCCCCGAGTAATGCCTTCATCTTTTGCGCAACCGGCGAGAAACGGCGATTAAATCCTACGGTTACGGTGCGTCCTGACTGCTGCTGCGCGATTACGATGTCGCTCAGTTCCTGTTCATACAGGGCCAGCGGTTTCTCGACAAAGACATGCTTGCCCGCCCGCAGTGCAGCCATGGTTAATGAGGCATGACTATCGTGCCGGGTGGCGATGGCGCACAGGTCGATGGCGGGATTGTTGAGGAGGTGCCGGTAATCTGAGGTGCTCTGGGCGATGCCGAATTTGCGGGCCAGCCGGGTAGCGTTCAGGCCGCCCGCGCTGGCAATCGTCAGGGGTGTCAGACCGGCAGCCAGCAACGCCGGGAGCAGCGTTGCATCGGCAAAACTACCCGCACCAATCAACCCAACTCCGCCCCTACTGCCTGAGAATTGGAATTCGCGCAGTTGAACAACCGGGCTCAGGTTGATAGCATCGGGATAGCTGAACAGCGTAGCGATAGCTCCAGGCTTATTTTTCGGGGCATAAACATGAGCGAATTCGGCCAGCGGGACAACGTCATCAACCAGATCACCCACCCGTAGTTTTTTACTGGAAAGCAGCCGTAGTATTTCCTGAAAATTACGGTTCTCGGTCCATCGCACGTAGCCAATGGGGTAATCACGACCGTGCTGCTCGTACTGTGCATCATGCCGACCGGGGCCGTAGCTGTGCGACAGCCGTACAGGTACCTCTTTGGCAAAGAAATCGGCACGGTTCAGGTTCATCGGCACCACGCCCGATACGACCACCCGTCCCTGCTGCCGACTCATGCGGGCGGCCTTCGCCATAACCTCGCCGGATTCGGTCGAAGCGGCAACAATGACGCCGTCGGCCCCAATTTGACCGGTTCGTTCCCACACGGCCCGTACTACGTCGATTTCATCCGGATTCAGGGTCGTGATACCACGCCTGCGGGCCCGGTTGCAGCGATGTTCGTTGGGGTCGATACCGATAACGCGGCAGCCGTGGGTATCCAGGAGGCTGGCCGTGAGCAGGCCAATCAGTCCCAGTCCCATAACCACCACTGTTTCGCCCAGTGTAGGGCTAATGAGCCGGACGCTCTGCAACGCAATGGCCCCAGCCACTGTAAACGCGGCTTCGTCATCGCTGACCCCGTCGGGAACGGGCGCGACCAGCCCGCGCGGCACACAAACTATTTCGGCGTGGGGTCCGTTGCTGGCCACGCGCTGACCAATGCATAGATCCGTAACGTCAGCGCCTACGGCCAGTACCTCACCGGCATTGCAGTATCCCAGGGGCATTGGCTGGTCGAGCCGCCGGCGAATGGCGTTGATAGCAGGCCGCAGCCCGTCGGTTCTGATCTTGTCAAGCACCTGCCGCACGCGCTCCGGCTGCTGCTGTGCTTTACTGAACAAACTACCGCGCCCAAATGCCACCAGCATCCGCTCCGTACCCGGCGACACCAGCGACCTCCTCGATCGAATCAGCACCTGCCCCGGCCCTACCTGAGGTACCGGTACGGTTTCGAGTGCGAGCTGACCAGACCTGAGGTTAAGAATGAGCTGATTCATAGTGAGCTGTGTTTAGAAAAAACTCCCGAATGCGTTCAGCAGCACACCCGTCCCAAAATGGTGGCAGGGTGCCGGGGTGTGGGGGTCCGGCCAGGATGTTGCCTATCTTTTCCTGAACGAGGATTGGGTCAAGCGCTGGCACGAGTTGATTGGTACCCTGGGTAATGGTAACGGGCCGTTCGGTGGTGGTACGAAGGGTCAGGCAGGGTACGTTGAGAAAAGTCGTTTCTTCCTGCACTCCGCCCGAATCAGTCAGGACAACGGCCGCGTGTTCGAGCAGGTTTGAAAACGCCAGATAGCCCTGTGGCTCCAGCAGCCGGACGTTTGGCAGTTGCATGAGCGTGTCGAACAACCCAAACCGAACCAGCCCGGCGCGGGTACGCGGGTGCAGTGGCCATACGACTGTCAGTTGCCGGGCGGTGGTTTCAGCAATGTGCAACACTGCCTGTAAACCGACATAGGTATCGACATTGGCGGGGCGGTGCATGGTCATCAGCACGTATTGCTTCGGTATCAGACCCAGCGCACCAACCGTGTCAAGCGCGTTGGCCTGGGGGCGGCAGTGTACCAATGTGTCGGTTATGACGTTGCCAACAAACTGGATTTTTTCGGGGGGGACTCCTTCGCGCAGCAGGTTATCGACGCCCGACTGCTCGGTCACAAACAGCACATCGGCCAGTTTATCGGTCAGGACACGGTTCATTTCTTCAGGCATCGCCCAGTCATTGGAGCGCAGCCCGGCCTCTACGTGCGCCACCCGAATGCTAAGTTGCCTGGCCGCCAGTGCCGCAGCCAAGGTACTCGTTACGTCGCCAATGACCACGACCCAGTCGGGCTGTTCGGCCACAAGTACGGGTTCGAGCCGGGTCATGATATCGGCAGTCTGCCGGGTGATTGACCCCGGCGAGACGTTCAGGGTATACTGGGGGGCGGGCAGATCGAGTTGCGCGAAAAACTGCCCGCTCAGGCTATCGTCATAATGCTGGCCCGTATGCACCAGGACAAGATCGAGGGCTGAATTTCTGCGAAACGCCCGCCCTAGTGCCGACGCTTTTACCAGGTTAGGCCGCGTTCCGACCACGAGTAAAAGTTTCATTATTCGTATGGGGTTAGCGGTTGATCGGGTTCGATGCGGCCGATTCGTTATCTCGTTTCCGGTACACACTCACAAACAGGTTATTCACGTATGGCTTCGGAAGCAGGTGTGCCAGCCACCGCATAACCGGGTTCGCCCCCGCGTAGTAAACGGTATCGAGCGGGTCGAAGCCGAATGCCGACAGCTGACGGGTAAAGGCTTCGGCGGTTGCCATGTACCGGACGTGTGCGTAGTAAGTGGGTTTACCCGTAAGCCAAAAAATAAGGCGCTCTACGGTTCGGTACGCGCTTTGGCGGTTGGGCATTGAGACAAACAGCAGACTACCTGGCTTTAGCAACTCATGTGCTTGTTGGAGCATGCCCGGCAAGTCGTCCAGGTATTCCAGCACACTCGACAGCAGCACTACGTCTTGCCCGGCGTAATCGGCGGGATTGTTCAGCGGCAGAGATGCCAGTTTGAATGTCACATTGCTCCGTATTTTTCGCTCATTGCACAGCGCAATCATGGCCAGTGACGCATCGACGCCCGTTACGGTGCAGCCTCTTTCGGCGAGGTGGTGGCTGAAGATGCCTGACCCACAGCCAAGGTCCAGCACGGCATCCGTTGGGCGAACGTAGCGCGCAAACAGACCCGTCCAGACCCGGAACCGCTCCTGAAAATCGGGTGAGGTATCGTATTTTCCGGAAAAAGTAAGCGCGTCAGCGTCGTGGAATGCAACGGCGTCACGACCCTGACTTTTCACACCATTGATTGCTGACCGGTACACCGTCTCCCATTCCTTAACGCCTTTGTACGTGTCGAACTTATCGTGGGCGAGTTGGTACGCCTTATCACGGTAGGTCTGGTATTCGCCGGGCGGCATGGTCAGGTAGGTGTCGATAGCCCCTTGGAGCGATGCCGGATCGTTAGCAACCCAGTGACCCGCGCCTTCGGTAGCTAACAGCTGCCAGGGCGTACCGGTGGCGGCAATGACGGGCGTTCCTTGTGCCAGCGATTCAATGACGACGACGCCAAAATTTTCGGACTGCGAGGGCAAAATCGTTACCCGTGCATCGGCCAATAGCTGCGCTTTGGCCTCACCCGTTACCAGCCCCACGAAGCTGACTTTTTCGCTTAGGTTCAGTCGCTTTGTCTGGTCAACCAGAGCCTGGTAGCTGCCGTCGTCGGGTCCGGCAATAGTCATGGTGTAGGGGCCGGTGCGAAACCGATCAGACAAAGCCAGCGCGTCGAGGAGCCGGTCAAGGGCTTTGACCGGATGCAGTCGCCCGATAAACAGCAGATACGGCCGGGTCGGGCTGCGTTCAGTCGGGCTGCGCTCAGTCGGGCTGCGCTCAGGCCCGTGACGTTTCGGCACAGGCAACTCCATCCGGTTAGGCTGTTCAACCACGCGCGCATCGGAACCAAACTGCTTCCGGATCTGCGCTACTTCAGCCGCACCCGTAGCGTGAAATACGACAGACCGGCCAAGCCACCGGAGCAGCGGTAGCACCAGCCGTTTTCGGAGCGGGCTAAATGCCAGCGCCACCGGACTCAGTTCGCCGTGGGGTGACCAAACTACCGGTTTTCCCAGTAGCCGCGCCAGCACTACAAACCCCATTGACCCTGGATAAAACAAACTGTTTACATGCACCACATCGACCCCGCGCATAGTCCGAAACCCCGCCCATACGTGCCGAATGGGCAGATACAGGTGCAGATTGGTGGTGTACATAACCCGGCCAAAATCCCGCACCAGCCAGCTATTGCGCGGTACCGACGCCGGCAAATCCAGCGCCGTTGCCACAACCGTCACCGTATGGCCGGCGCGGGTCAGGGCTTTGGCCAACCAATAGGTGGCGTTGCCCGGCCCGCTTATGGGCGAGGGATAAAACCAGTCGGCAGTGAGCAGAATAGTCATGGCGCGGGCTATTGCTTGCGATTGGTAAGGTGAACCCAGCCGTAGCGCAGGGCAAAATACACCAGCTCATACCCCTTGCCCAGCAGCTCTCCACTGCTGCGCATGTGCCGGTACTGAACTTGTATATCGCTGAGATACGTCCGGAAGGGCTTCTGTGGTTTGTAGGTGTAGCGAAACAGGACATCGGGCAAATTATGGTAGGTAGCTGACTGCCGGGCGCGGAGCCATAAATCGAGGTCTTCGGGCCCACGCATTTGCTCATTGTACAGACCAAACCGGGTAAAGAAGTCAGCCCGGAACAGTACCGCAGGATGGATAAACAGCGGTTTGATGTACCGTTGCGCCACAATCTGCGCGTGTTCGGTGGGCAGCACCAGCGTGCCAATGCCATTGCCGGTTGTGCTGACGAGTTCGGCAGCGGTACCCAGCACGTCTATTTCCGGGTGGGCTTCCATAAACCGAACCTGCCGGGCAAGCCGCTCGGGAAAACTGTAATCATCGGCGTCCATACTGGCAATGTAACGGCCCCGCGCCTGCCCGATAGCCCGGTTTCGGCACCAGGACTGCCCCCGATTCTCGGGTACACTGATGATGATTAGTCGGGCGTCAGTACGGGTATAGTGGGCCAGCACATCGGCGGTTTTGTCGGTACTGCCATCATTCACGACAATGAACTCCAGATTACGAAAAGTCTGGTTCAGGATGCTTTCGATGGCAACGGGCAGCGTTGTTTCGGCATTGTAGCAGGCCATGACAACAGAAACGAGGGGTTGAGTCATGACTTAGTACGAGGATACAGGAATGGTATCGAGGGCAATCCAGCCATCGGCGGCCCAGTCGGCAGAACGCGGGTGACGGGGGTGTAGCACACGTTTTTCAGGGTGCGCAGCCAGCCAGGCCGCCCACCAGCCGAACGTACTGACCGACAGAATAAAGTGGCGGCAACGGGTCATTAGCTGAAACTGTACATCGGCATTACCCACCGTTTCGTCCACAAAGTGAATTGGCCACCGCCCGGCCCGAACGTGCTGCCGACACCAGGCGATATCGTCCGAAAACACAAATATCCTGGGCGAAATACCCCGGCTCAGGAGGTAGGCCAGCCCCCGGTCAATGTCGGTAAGGGTCAGCGTAGTTTGTGGCGGAATCAGTCAGAAAATCCGTTCGCCGAACGTGCACACAAACGGCTTCACAGGTCTCTATCGTTTCGGCCAGCGCAGCCGCTTCGCCACTCAGTGACTGGCTAAAGCAAAGTTCAGCGCGGAGTTCATCCCGGATGGTAATGAAGTATTTCTCGGATTGCCAGTAGCCGTCCAGGTAGCAATGAGTCGGACTACTTTCCAGTAATTCAGGGGTGTAGGCATCAGCGTTTTTCTCGGTGATGTAGTCTGGGTTTACGGCCTGACCAACTCGCTGCACCAGTCGTTGCCCGTACCGCTCCAGCCGGAACCGGGGCCGGTATGCCGCCAGTGGAACGTACTGACTTACCTCGGCTTCACTGGCCCGTTTAGCCTCAATCGTAAACAGATCAAGGGCATAGTCGCGCCGGGCAAAGGGTTGCCGATCGTGCTGATTGTCCAGAAAATACCGGTCGAGTTTAAGGGGCACGGTATGCCGGTTGGCCATTGCCCGTCCCATAGCGTACTGAAACAGTTGATTGCCCATGCCGCCGGTTAGTTTCACAATCACCATTAGTCAGAGATAGTCGAACAGGTTATCGCCATTCAGCAGCAGAACCACTCCATTCAGCAGCAGCAGGGCCAGCATAATCAACACGAGCGGCAGGGGGTAGTCGCGAATAACGAACAGGGGCGCGAAAAACGGCAGGAACACAAGGATGTATAGCATAAATCCTGTGGAGCCGCCCAGAACGGACAGCGACATAATGCCGCCGTAGCCGAACAGCCGCTTTGTATCGGCATCGTACTGCCACAACCTGTACGGGCGGAACAGCATCCGGCCAAAAAGCCACAAACCGATGACGCCCGCTGGCACGAACAGACTCAGCAAAAGCCAGTTACCGCCGTACGCAATGGTATCAATCATCAGCCCGAACTTGTAGTACGGAAACGGCGAAATAAGAGCCATGACGTATTTGTACAGCGGCAGCAACGGCCCCAGCCACGCCCCGCGAAACACGCCGATGGTTTCGGCTGCGTAGCGGGTATCGTAAAAAGGCCGCACGTACTGGTAGGCATAAATAGTACTGCCCAGCAGCAGACTCCCCATGGTAAGATTCAGCCAGAAGCGGTGGGGCTGATACAGCCGCACCAGGCTATACAACAGCGCGAACGGCAGCAGAGCGGCTTTGCAGAGAAAAAGCAGCACAACCGCCAGTCCCAGCGTTATGGCCCGGCCCGGCGTCCGCCTGGTGAGACAGGCTTCGAGGCTGATAAAAAACAGAAAGACACCAAACGACGTCAGGTGATGGCGGGTTGGGTACGCTACCAGCGCCAGATAGCCAGGCGAAATGAGCATGAACAGAAACACCGGCGTTCGGTACGGCTCCCGGATGACGTCCCATCGGATGGTCAGGCCCAGCAAACCACTCACCAGCCCCGCGTGGACAAACACCTGCGTAAGCTGGTACGTCTCGGCATCCGGGTTATCGAACAGGAAACCGGGCAGCAGGGCGGTGGGCAGAAAACCCGCATTGAGGTACTTGGGACCAACAGCCGCCACCAGCCCCAGCACCCGGCCCATGTCGCCCCGCAGGCGGGGAATGATCTCGTCCATAACGGTGAAATAGGTGGGGCCATCCCCAATCTCGAAAAAGGTATAGCCCGCAAATCCCTGCGCCAGCGCGTAACTCACAACCGGATACAGAAACACCCAGTAGGAAACGGGCTTTCGGAGCATTCCGGCCACGTATGCGCACAAAACGACAGTAGCCAGCAACAGAGCCGGAACAGGCATGGACCGCAGACAAATCAGCAGAAATAGGCTGACAATCAGGCTTCGCGTCCAGTTCATAGCTGCCGGTAGTCAACTCCTGCCAAGGCAGATGCCAAACAAATTGCGTTCAACTCAGACAAAACCGGGACGCTAAGCACGAGCGACTGAAAATAGCGGATGGGCAGCCACTGACATCCGGCGTACGCACGGGTCATCAGGGCGGCATCGTAGCGACCCGTGGGTTCGGTATGGTACCCAAATACCCGAAATGGCCGCGACAGGAGCTGATTAATCATTGCGAAGTGGGAAACTGGTAAGCGTTTGCCAGCGCTGGGTCCAGTTGAGTTGGTGCAGCACGGCCCAGACGGCAACCACGGCGATGCCGAACAGCGTGAAGACCCCCACCACAAGCATGCGTTTTGGCGACGCCCGTTCGGGGGGTACGGTGGGCGATTCCAAGACGGTAAAGACGGGAATTTGCTGCTGCACGTTCAGTCGGGCCTGTTCGTACTGCCGGGCCAGCTCGACATAAATGGGCTGTGCAATGTTCAGTTCATCGGTAAGCCGCTGCCGTTCTATGGTGGCGGCCTGTAGAATCAGGCTTTTGTGCTGGTCGTTGTAGTCAAATAACGTCCGTTGTGCCATCTGATAACGCTTTTTTGCTTCGCTCAGCCGCTGGGTATAGAAGTTCAGGTCCTGCCGGGCTTTGCCTGTCCGGTAGCCGGTCACGTAGCGCGTCAGGTAGTCCATCGTTACCTGCGCTACCGTAGCGGCACTCAACGCGTCGGGCATCCGGGCGGAAATGGCGATAATGCCGGAACGGGTCTCGAAGCGGGCCGTTACGCGCCTGTCGATAGCGTCGAGCAGGGTTTTCTGCCGGACGGTTAGCAACGGAATGGTGCCGGGCGTTGACCGGATCGGGCGCAGCGCTGGCTTTTCCCGGCCCAGAAACTCTGCCAGCCGCGCATACCAGGGGTGGGCAGGCAGCAAAAGGTCGCCAACCGTAGTTTCTCCCGATGCGGTCGGCACCGTCTGTCCAATCAGATACAGCCGAAAGGGTTTGCTCTCTAAAATACGGGGGTACAGATCGGGCCGAACGGCATCCATCCCTTCTGTTTCGGACAGGTCAATGCCCGACAGGTTCGCCATAGACGCCAGCCGCCGGAATACATCGCCGGAGCCACCGGTCATTTCGGGCATAAGCTGCGCACCGGCCTCGTACTCAAACGGCAGCAGCAGCGACACCACCACGCCCAAGCCCGCAAACAGCGCAACAATCCCGCCTGCCTGCCAACGCCGGAACCAAGCCCACCGAAACAGGGCATGAGACGATAAATCCGAACTGAACGGTCGCGTTGGCAGGGTCACAATGAATACGCTTCAGTGATCGTGCTTCTGGAAAAAGCAGCTGCCAAATATATCTATTTTGTCGAAAAGTTACCAATAGATTTCCAGGCCGGGCCAGCGTATCGGTTCAGCCTACAGGCGCTGCATCAGCTTAACGACCTGTTCGTTTTTCCACGCCATAAAATCACCGGCTTCAATGTGCGCCCGCGCCTGCCGAACGAGCCACATATAAAACGTCAGGTTGTGCAGACTGGCAATCTGACCGCTCAGCAGTTCATCGGCTTTGAAGAGGTGGCGCAGGTAGGCTTTGCTGTAAAATGTGCTGGCGTAGCCGCCCAGTGTAGCGTCTATTGGGCTGAAGTCACGACTCCATTTCTGATTCTTGATATTGATAATGCCTTCTGTGGTGAACAGCAGACCATGCCGGGCGTTGCGGGTCGGCATCACGCAGTCAAACATATCCACGCCCCGCGCAATGGCTTCGAGGATGTTGGCGGGCGTGCCCACGCCCATCAGATAGCGCGGCTTGTCGGCGGGCAGAATCTCGTTCACCAGCTCGATCATGGCATACATTTCTTCGGCGGGTTCGCCCACGGCCAGACCGCCAATGGCATTGCCTTCCCGCTCTTTGCTGGCAATAACCTCGGCCGACTGTCGGCGCAGGTCGGGGTAGGTACTGCCCTGCACGATGGGGAACAGCGTTTGCCGGTAGCCATAATGACCTTCAGTACTGTCGAACTGGTTAATGCAGCGATCGAGCCATCGATGGGTCATCTCCATCGACTTGCGGGCGTAGTCATACTCACAGGGATACGGTGTACACTCATCAAAAGCCATAATGATGTCGGCCCCGATGATGCGCTGAATGTCCATCACGCCTTCGGGCGTGAAGACGTGTTTCGAGCCGTCGATGTGCGACATAAACGTAACCCCTTCTTCCTTGATCTTGCGGGTATTGGAAAGCGAATACACCTGATACCCGCCCGAATCGGTCAGGATAGGCCGTTTCCATCCGTTAAAGCCGTGTAACCCGCCTGCCTGTTGCATCACATCGAGGCCGGGACGCAGATAGAGGTGGTAGGTATTGCCAAGAATAATCTCGGCATTGATGTCGGTTTCGAGTTCGCGCTGGTGCACGGCCTTCACCGTTCCTGCCGTGCCGACGGGCATAAAAATAGGCGTCTGTATTGGCCCGTGTTCGGTGGTCAGCGTACCCGTGCGGGCCTTCGACGCCGAATCGTGGGCGGTAAGCGAAAAAGTCATGCACAAAGTTAAGCAACCCGTACCTTTGCGGCTTGAAAACCAATACTGTGTCGTTCAACCATTTCCGTTTGTGATTACTGCTCTCCTGCTGGTCTGGCTCATTGTGCTGGGTGTTCAGCTTGTTTATATTCTGTTCGTTTTTTCGCGCACGGCCTTCCATCGGCGGCCCGCAGCCGAATCAGCAGCCGTATCGGCACCCGTTACAATTGTGGTCTGCGCCCGCAATGAACTGGAGAATCTTACCGAACTGCTGCCACTGCTCAACGAACAGGATTACCCCACGTTTGAGGTACTGGTCATGGACGACCGCTCGACCGATGGTACCGACCGTTTTCTCGAACATGATATTACCCACCTCAGCCAGGTACGGTTCATCCGCATTGACCGTGAACACGAACACATTACGGCCAAGAAATACGCCCTGACCATTGCCCTCAAGAAAGCGATCTACCCCACTGTGTTGCTTATTGATGCTGACTGCCGCCCGACATCAACTAACTGGCTGGCACAGATGGCGGCTCCGCTGGCCAATCCGGCCAAAGCCATTGTACTGGGTTTTTCGCCCTACGAGCACCGTCCCGGCTTTCTGAACCTGCTGATCCGGGCCGAAACACTGTTTACCGCCGTGCAGTACATGTCACTCGCGCTGGCGGGTCGGCCCTATATGGGCGTGGGCCGCAATCTGGCGTACCGAACCAAAACATTCTTCGACAACCGGGGTTTTTACACCCACAAAAACGTACTCGGTGGCGACGACGACCTGTTTATCAACGAAGTGGCCACGGGCCGCAATACCGCCGTCTGTCTGGATCCTGACGCGTTTACGTGGTCGATACCTAAAGAAACCTGGGCCGAGTGGCGCGTGCAGAAACGGCGGCATCTGAACGTAGGGCAGTACTACAAACGCGGAAACAAAATCCGGCTGGGCCTGCTCACCGGCTCGCACGTACTAAGCTGGCTACTAGCTTTGGTAGCGGGCGGAATACTACTCATCAAAGAAATAACAGCGAGTCCGTTTACAGTACCGGAATGGACGTTGTTGCTGGCCGCAACGGCTGCTTTTGCGGTTCGCTGGCTTATGTTCTGGGGTATCATAGGTCGCATCAGCTACCGGCTGGCTCACACGGTGCACTGGGCCGTCATGCCCTTCATTGACGCGTTGCTGGCGGGCTATTATGGCATGGCCGGGCTGAAAACCCTGTTTCGACGGAAGCAGAAAGGCTACTACTGGCGCTGAAGGCCTGTGCGCAGACGTGTTGATTGATACGAATCAGAAAAGAAATCCGGGTTAATCTGGAGCATGGGTATCGACTACTTGTTGACGACTCCTTATCTTTGCAGCGCTAATCTTCTAAGGGGTGCCCCACCAAACGGGCTGAGATTATACCCATTGAACCTGCGCGGGTAATGCCGTGAAGGGAAATGAACCAGCAGACGGCATGTCTGCTGCGCACTTAACCAACTTATACAACCAACCAAAGGTAGGTTTGGCCCCTTTGCCTATCGTCCGTTTTTCATCATGAAAAAAACGACGATTACTTACCTGATAGCTGCCCTGCTGTGGCTGTCTGCCCTGCCCGGCTGGGCGCAATTCTCTATCTCTGGTCAGGTGAACGACGCCGATGGTGGTCCGCTGCCCGGCGCGGCCATTACGCTGTCGGGCACGTATCTGGGCACCTTCGCCGATGCGTCGGGGCGGTTCCGGCTGACCGTTCCCAGTGATACCGCTACGGTGCAGGTCTCATTACTCGGCTACGAACCGCAGACCCGGGCGATCCGGCTAACCAGTCAGCCAGCCACGATTACGATTGCGCTCCAGAGAGCCGCTCTGGTAGTCGATGAGGTGGTGGTGAGCGCCACGCGGGCCAATCAGAAATCGGCCATTGCCTACACCGACGTATCGAAGCAGTCTATTCAGAAACTTAACCTGGGGCAGGATATCCCGCAACTGCTCAACTTCACCCCCTCGGTTGTGACCACCTCCGATGCGGGCGCGGGCGTGGGCTATACCGGCATCCGCATTCGGGGGTCAGACCCTACACGGGTGAACGTGACGCTGAACGGAATTCCCTACAACGATGCGGAATCGCAGGGGACGTTTTTCGTCAACATGCCCGATTTTGCCTCGTCGGTCAGCAGCATTCAGATTCAGCGGGGCATTGGTACGTCTACCAACGGGGCGGGGGCGTTTGGGGCGTCGGTTAATATCCAGACCAACGACCTCCAGAAAGAGCCCTACGCCGAGGCCAACCTGTCGGGCGGCTCGTTTGGCACCCGCCGGGCAAATGTGATGGCCGGAACGGGGCTTTTAAAGAACCATTTTGTGGTGGATGCGCGGCTGTCGGCTATCCATTCGGACGGATACATCGACCGGGCCTCGTCCGATTTGAAGTCGTTCTATCTGTCGGGCGGGTGGTATTCCAACAAGAGTTTTGTGCGGCTGAACGTGTTTTCGGGGCAGGAAAAAACCTATCAGGCCTGGAACGGCGTACCCGAAAGCCTGCTCAGGACCAACCGGACGTACAACGAGTTTACCTACGACAATCAGACCGATAACTACCAGCAGGACCAGTACCAGCTCATCTCGTCGCACGAGCTAAGCCGGAACTGGCGGCTTAATGCCTCCTTTTTCTACACCAAAGGCCGGGGGTACTATGAACAGTATCGCCCCAATGACTCGTACAGCCGATACGGGCTACCCAACGTTATTCTGGGCGATTCGACCATCAAAAAAACGGATATCATTCGGCGGAGGTGGCTGGACAACGATTTTTACGGCACCGTTTTCTCTATTGATTACAATAGCTTCGGCAAGCTGACGGCTAACTTCGGCGGGGGCTGGAATCAATACAAAGGCGAACACTTTGGCGAGATCATCTGGGCCAGAATCGCCGGGAATACCAACATCCGCGAGCGGTATTACAACGACAACGCCACCAAAAACGATTTGAATCTCTACGCCAAAGCGTTTTATCAGGCCACCAGCAAACTCAACGCCTTTCTGGACCTGCAGGTGCGTACCGTCGATTACTCGTTTCTGGGCTTCAATCCCCAACTGCAGAATGTGCAGCAAACCGCTACGCTGACGTTCTTCAACCCCAAAGCCGGGCTGACCTACGTCTTCAGCGACCGCAGCACGGCCTACGCATCCGTGGGTGTGGGCCACCGCGAACCCAACCGGAATGACTACACGCAGTCGACACCCGGAAGCCGCCCCCAGGCCGAGCAGCTCATCGACTACGAAGCGGGCTACAAGTGGCAGAGACCAAACCTGTCGCTCACGGCCAACGGCTTTTACATGGATTACCGGAATCAGCTGGTGCTATCAGGGCAGTTGAACGACGTGGGGGCCTACAACCGCGTCAATATTCCGGTCAGCTACCGCGCCGGCCTGGAACTCGAAGCCGCCACCCGCCTGACCAAAACCCTCCGCTGGAACGTGAATGCCACTTTGAGCCGCAACCGCGTAAAGGGCTTTACTGAGTATCTCGATAACTTTGACACTGGCCAGCAGGTGGCTGTTCCGCATACCGAAACCGATATCTCGTTTTCGCCCGCCGTCATTGCTGGTAGTCAGCTGGTGTATTCGGCCACCAGGAAGATGGAGCTGAGTCTGCTCTCGAAATACGTCGGTAAGCAGTATCTGGATAACACCTCGAACGAAAGCCGCAGGCTGAACCCGTACTTCACTAACGACATCCGGCTTATCTACACACTGAAACCGAAATTCGCGCAGGAGATTGCGTTTACGCTGCTGCTGAACAATGTTTTCAATGAGTTGTACGAATCCAACGGCTACTCGTACGCCTATGTCTCGGAAGGCCGGGTCGTGGCCGAGAACAGCTATTATCCCCAGGCCGGCCGGAATTTTCTGGCGGGCATACGGCTGCGGTTTTAATTTATAATAAATAGGAACGGAGGTCTTACAGAGAAATCAGAGGTTTTACTGCTATACCTCTTTCCTCTGTAAGACCTCCGTTCCTCTGTGTTCGACAATCGGTGTCAAAACTACTTTAGCGCACCAGTAACCGCCGGTTCACGGTGGTGCCACCCTCGGCCCGGATTGACACCGAGTACAGCCCGGCTGGCCAGTCGGCTATCGAAATCTGGTATTCATTGGGGCCGGTCAGGACCCGGACGGCTTGACCCAACAGCCGCCGACCAAGCAAATCCACCACGTCGAGTTGGGCCGGGCCGGGATGGCCGGCTACGTAGCGAACCGTCACAGCGTCCTGCGCGGGTTGTGGGAATACGATCAGGCTGGCATCCGCAATGGGTTCATTGGCCGTAACGAGTATCTTTCCAAACAAATACGGTTTGCTGATGGCGGCCCTGTCGAACTGGGGGCAACTCCACCGAAGCCGGGCTTCGGCTTCGCCCTTGAGTTCCTGATACTCCATTCGAATCGAGTAGGGGCGCCCGGCGGTCAGCGGCATCACGCCTGACCACTCAAGGACTGATTGTGGCTGCCACTTATCAATGAGTAACTTATTATCAATCCAGAGACGCAGCCCGTCGTCGGTTTGGGTGGAGAACGTGTACGTATCTGAAAAAGGCACCTCGAACGTACCCGCCCAGCGTACCACAAAATCGTCGGACGAGACGCGTGGGTCGGGCGATGCGTTTCCCCAGTAGAAATTGATGGTGGTGTCGATGCGGGTTACGGTAGGCGTTCCGGTAAAGTCACCGTGGTCAGTAAAGTACTCCCCCACCAGCCCGTTGCCGCCGGGGGCGGGCAGGGCGCTGTACAGGGCGGTCAGGGTTGAGCCACTGCCGGAGGGAATTTCGTAAGCCAGGCTGAGGGATTTTTGTCCGTTGCTCCAGCCGCTGAATTTAGAAAATCCTTCGGGAGTGGCCCGGTAAGGTTTAACAGCCAGCGTGCGCACGGTACCCACTACGGCCTCTACCGCAAATCCTGCCTGCCGGGGTTGTCCATCAAGCGTCAGTATGGCTTCGTCAGGCTTACTGCCAACAGTCAGTAAGGTCAGTTCCGGTTTCACGTCGGCAATCGTTTCGCTGGTCAGGCCCGTTATAGCGTCGGTGGCCCGCAGATGAACGCGATAAAAGACATTGGTGGCCGTTTCGCCTACGCGCGGCACGGTATAGGTACCCGCCGTAGGACCGGTAACGGGATCGAGGGCGGGGTGTGTATGGTCGTCGTGGTGAAAGTCAATCCACCAGGTTAACTGGGCCCCGGCCACCGGTTGCTGGCTGGCGTTCACGGCCTCGCCCGCGTAGGCAACAGAGCTTCCTCCCCGGTATGTAGTACCCGTAAGGGGTTGCTTGATGCGCGCTACGGGCCGCTGCCCCTGTACTACCCGCAGCACCATATCCTGGCTGGTATCCGTACCGAGGGCATTAGCAACGATGCAGCGAAACGACGCGCCATTATCGGCCAGGGAGGAGCTGGTGATGGTATACTGTGGTTGACTGGCCCCGGCAATGAGCGCACCGTTGCGATACCAGCGAAAGGTCAGCGGCTTCTGGCCAACTGCGTTTACCGACAGCGTTACCGACTCACCCACTGGCACCAGTTTCCCCGCCGATTGCTGGGTGATATAAGGCAGACCCGCATCGAGAAACGAGATTTTGTAGAGCGATCCGTTACTGGTAGCCGTGTTGTCTTCCTGCGTGCCGCCCCCCATTCCGGCCCGGGCCAGGTAGTACACGTACCCGTCGGGGCTGGTAATCATCGAAATAGGCCGGTCGACACCCGTCACTAAGTTACCCGTTACCTGCCCCGTAGCGGGGTCCAGAACGCGGATAAAGCCCGCGCAGTAATCGGCAAAAAATGCTTTGCCCCGGTATTCAGCCGGAAACCGGACCGAGGCCGGATTATATAGGGCCAGACCCGTAATGGCGCAGGCATCGGCGGCATGATCGTAGGCATGAATAGGGTCGGTGTAATTCTCCGGTGCGGCCTGGTTGGTACGCTTACCCTCGATAAGTGGCCAGCCATAGTTACGACCCGCCCGCACGTCGTTTACTTCTTCAAACGACTCCAGCCCAACGTCACCGACCAGCATCCGGCCCGTAGCGGGGTCAATGTCCATCGAAAACGGATTGCGGAATCCCAGCGCGAAGATGGTTTGATACCCGCCGTCGGTTTTGCCCCTGAACGGATTGTCGGCGGGCGCGCTGCCGTCGTCGTTCATGCGCAGAATCTTACCGAGATAGCTGTCCAACCGCTGAGCTGCCGACGAGTTTGACCCGTCGCCGAGCGAGACGTACAGTTTGCGGTCAGGCCCAAAACGCAGCACCCCGGCGTTGTGAATGGTACCGAGCAACGTGTCGAAATTGAACAGGACAGTTTCGCTGCTGAGGTCAGGTACTCCGTTTTTCAGGCTGAAGCGGCTTAGCCGGTTATGGTCGGCCCCTTTTACGGTGTAGTACACGTACACGTAGGGCGTTCGCGGAAAATCGGGGTGGAAGCACAGGCCCGACAGCCCCCGTTCATTGGTATTGTCGACATTGGGCAGGGTCATAAACGGGTCGCCCTGCAACACATCGCCCACGACTTCGCGAATTTTTCCATCCTTCTCGGCCACAAACAGACGGCCATTCGGAGCAAAGCTGACGGTGGTTGGGTTCAGATTTCGGGCTACCTGCCGCTGTACGAAACCGGGCGGTAGCTGAGCCAGAACGGGCGTCAGGCTTATGAAAAGCAGGAAAATTCGTAGCATTACGAGTCAGTGGAATGAAATCCGACGACTAAAATACGGGAATTGTCCCGAATAGTCACCTGTATGGCCGTCTTCGCCGACGTACCGCTGCAAACAACCTGGTTGAAGAGCGGGGGAAGCTCCCAATGACTTTAGCCAGCAAAAGGGTTGGTATCCCATTTTGATAATCGCTTTCTTTACGTAGCTTCACCCAGGCAACCTTTAGCCCCCTGTATAGCATGAAAAATAACTATCTGGCCCTTGTGGGGTCTGGCATTTTGCTGGTAGTGATGACCATAGCGAGTGGCAGTTATCTATACGCGGTACTGGCAGATTTTTTCTTTCTGGCCGCTTACTTGTCGTACCGTCGCCAGAAGCGGGCAGCAAGCCAGGATAATACGGAGATAACCGCTGGGCGGCAGTGATGCCTCGCGTTCAAGCACTGGCTGCTGAGCAAGATAAAGCAGAGAGGCCCAAGTCCCAAAAATTCACCGCCAGCTTAAAGCATTTCCACTCATAAAATAGTAGTTTCAACTTTGGATGTGGTTTCAAAACTTATTGTTCACTTACTTAACATCTACTGTATGCTTATCAATCGGAATAGTCAGGGACTAGTGGTAATTGCAATTAGTTGCCTACTCAGCTGCAAGAAAAATGATGACTCAGTAACGTGTAAGCCAGTAGAGAAAATAACCCCTCAAAGTACTTGTTATGATCCGACTCGTGGATTGACTTTGGTGGCATCTGGCCAGACCAGTTCCCCGGATAGAACCCAATTCACTTGGTCCATTTTTCCACAAAGTGATACCACCCTAAACAGTAATATTGCTGGTCCTTTAGAAAAAACTCTAGTTGGCAGTGAAACAATCATTGTACCTGACTTACTACTGAAGGATTCGCCTAAATTTCTAGTTAAGGTAAAGTTCAACGGCTGCGGAAGTTCAGAATTACACTCTATCTATTACAGTTTTGTCAAGAGAAAGCCAGCCGGATCGACTTGCACAGTTTGGCAGAGACAGAGTATATAAATTGTATTTTTACAAGAGGTCGTTATTAGAACAGAACCTCCAGTTATTGAATTAATCTCTTTATATAACATGAGTTATAAAACAGCTACCGGAATAAGCCAACGCCCGCCCCTTCGTCAAGAAGAGCCGGGCGTTGGCCTTTAATCAAAATTCTCTCAAAAATGCCAGCGAACGAAGGCTTCCATGGCTTCGTATTCCGACAGACCCAGGCGGTTGTAAAGGTCTGCTGTGTCGCGGTTGCGGTCTTCGGCGCGTTGCCAGAACTCGCGGGCGTCGGTGCCCTGATACACGACGCCATCTTTTTGTGACTGGTGCTTGAAAATACCGAGCCGCTTCTTCATCACCTGATCCGGCGACATGGGTACGGCCATTTCGATTTCGTGAATACCCCATTCGGCCCATGCCCCCCGGTACAGCCACACCCAGCACTCCTGCATGAAATCGCGATCCTTCAACCGCCGAACGGCTTCCAGTACGGCATCCAGGCAGACTTTGTGCGTGCCGTGCGGGTCAGCCAGATCACCGGCGGCATAAATCTGGTGGGGCTTGATTTCTTCGATCAGAGCCATTACAATCCTGACGTCTTCTTCGCTGAGCGGCCGTTTGGTCACTTTACCCGTCTCGTAAAATGGCATGTTCATAAAGTGCGCGTTCTCGACAGGAATGCCCACAAAGCGGCAGGTCGATTTGGCCTCGCCCATCCGAATCAGACCCTTTACGTAGCGCACCTCGGCACTGTCCATTTCCGTATCGCCTTTGGTACGGAGTGATTCGGCAGCATCGCGAAAGATGCGCGTCGCTTCGGGGCTGTCAATACCAAACTTCTCGTTGAAATCGACCACGTAATCGGCAAAGCGCAGGGCCTCGTCATCGGCTACGGCAATGTTGCCGGAGGTCTGGTAGCCCACGTGTACGTCGTGCTCCTGATCTACCAGCCGCTGAAAGGTGCCGCCCATCGAGATGATGTCATCGTCGGGGTGGGGGCTGAAAATCAGGCAGCGTTTGTGGGCGGGCACGGCGCGTTCGGGGCGGTTGGTATCGTCGGCGTTGGGTTTACCACCGGGCCAGCCCGTAATGGTGTGCTGAAGCTGGTTGAAAATGTCGATGTTGATGTCATACGCCTGCCCGTACTGCGCCAGCAGATCGCTCATGCCGTTGTCGTTGTAGTCGCGGTCGGTCAGTTTCAGGATCGGCTTGTCGAGGGCCAGCGAAAGATACGTCAGGGCCTTCTTCACCATCCGGTTATCCCATACCACGGAATCCACCAGCCAGGGCGTTTTCATCCGGGTCAGTTCCGAGGCCGCGGCTTCGTCAATGACAAACAGAGCGTTGGGATGCGTTTGCAGGTACGAGGCCGGGTTCAGTTCCGTTACCAGCCCCTCTACCGCACCGCGAATAACGGAGGCTTTCCGCTCACCCCAGGCCAGCAACACTACGCGCCGGGCGTTCAGAATGCTCGACACGCCCATGGTAATGGCTTTACGCGGGGTTTTGGGTAAGCCGCCAAAATCGGCAGAGGCAGCCGCCCGCGTGGAGTTGTCGAGCATCATCAGGCGGGTGTGCGAGTTGACCAGCGACCCCGGCTCGTTGAAACCAATGTGACCGTTACCACCAATACCCAGCAGTTGGAAATCCAGCCCACCGGCGGCTTCAATCTCGGCGTCATAACGCTTGGCATACTGACTCACCTGATCGGGCGGCATGTTGCCTTCGGGCACATGGTAGTTTCCCGCGGGAATATCGACCAGATCAAACAACTGCTCGCGCATGAACCGCCAGTAGCTTTGCAGCGAGGTTGGTTCCATCGGGTAGTATTCATCCAGGTTGAACGTCACCACATTACGAAAACTCAGGCTCTCTTCGCGGTGCATCCTCACCAGTTCGGCGTAGACCGTTTTGGGCGATGAGCCGGTGGCCAGACCCAGCACAGCGGGTTTGCCCTCGGCCTGTTTCTGCCGGATGAGATCGGCAATCTCGTGCGCTACGGCCCGCGATGCGGCTTTGGCGTCGGCGTAGATATGCGTCGGAATTTTTTCGTAGGTGATGGCCGACTGAAGCGGTGCGCCGGGAATTTGACCCTCTGGCTGTTCAAGTTGAAGCGACTCCGTAATCATGCGTTTGGCGGATGAGTTAGTTTGACCCGGCAAAGTACGGGAGTAATCCGGTATCAGTCAGCAGGTATCCGGTATCATTTCTGGTCCTCATTGGCCTGAACCCGTATATTTCGCCCTGATCGATGGTACAATCGATTGCTCACCCCCGGCTGATCGATTACTGGGCTCTGCCCGCTGAAGCCTGCCTTTCTGCTTCCGCAGCCGTCTCCAACGATGTTAGTCCATTCTCTTCGGTAATGATGCGGTGACTTTCGGGAGCAAAAATATGATTGACCTGATCGCGGAACATAAGCCGGAGCAGTTCGGAATACACGTGCTGCTTTTCCTGATCAAAGCCAAATTTGAGTTCGATCTGCTGATACGCCGAAAACGTTTTGAATCGTCCACGCAGGGGCTCTTTGCCAATATTGGCCGTTACATTCAACTGAGCGTTAGGAAACAAATTCATCAGGGCGTGGGTCGTTTCTTCGTCCACCACGGCCCGCATCACCAGCCGGGTGGGCACCCACTCATACAGCGTAATGTCGCCCCGTTCAAAGAGCAATCGCATTTCCTGCCGGTCCATGCGGCCCGTTTGGGTGAAGCCGTGATAAAAGTTGACGAGTTTTATTCCGGTTTCTTCATGGCCATATTCGACGGAGGCCTGCACCTGGTCAATGACATCATGGCTGTCAGGTCGTTGAATAGTCTGCGCGGCCACTACCCTACCGGGACCAAACCAGCCCGCAAACAAATCGAAGAAGTGAACACTGTGCTCAATAAAAATACCGCCCGATTTGCTACGGTCCCAGAACCAGTGTTCAGGATTTAGCCCCTCGTCGCCCGCGTAGTTCTCGAAATAGCCGTGCAGAAAATCACCGAGCAGCTTGTTGTCGATGAGTTGTTTTATCCGGGCGAACATCGGGTTGTAGCGCTGCATCAGATTGGTAACCATCAGCAACCCTTTTTCGTGGGCGAGTGCCAGCATGTCGCGGCCCTGCTCGGGATTCATGGCCAGCGGTTTCTCGCAGATAACGTGTTTCCCGGTATTCAGCGCCAGCATCGACTGCTCGTAGTGCATGAACGGGGGCGTGGCAATATAAATAATGTCAATATCGGGATGGGCAACGAGCTCTTCAAGGCTACCGAATATACCGGCCCCGAAGCGTTTAGCCGTACGGTGGGCTTCCTCCCGGCTTGACCCGGCAATGCCAATGAGCTTAACGTGGGGGGTCTGCAAAAACTGCTGCACCGCAAACAGGCCGAAGCCACCCATGCCGATGACGCCAAGGCCAAGGGTACGGGGTTGTGTATTTTCTGTCATCTATGTTTTTGGGAACGTAGGCCGTGTCTCCGGCCTACGTTTCAACAACCCACACTCCATACTGTTACGCCAACCCACCGGATAAGCCAGTTTTCCGGGACATTGCCGTAATTTTACACCATGCACTACGGTTATCTCAATGGCACCATCGCCCCTACCGACCAGCTCTCGCTTGGCAGTACGGATCTCGGCCTGCTGCGCGGCTACGGTCTGTTCGATTATTTTCTGACCTATAACGGCCGGCCCTTTCAGTGGGACTGGTACTGGGAGCGGTTTCAGAATTCGGCCAGCCGGATGCACCTGCGGCTGCCCATCGGCAAAGACGAAACCTTTGCTGTTGTCATGGACCTGGTGCAACGCAGTGGCGACCCCGACGTGGCGTTTCGCTTCGTACTGACGGGCGGCTATTCGTCGGACAGTATCAGCGTGGAAAGTCCCAACCTTTTAATTCTGACCGAAAGCATCCATCCCGTGCCGCCAATGCAGTACGAACAGGGTATCAAAGTGATTCTGGATGATTACGTGCGCGAAATGGCCGAGGTAAAAAGTACCGACTACCGGCGCGTTATCCTGATGGCCGAAGCCATTCGGGCGGCCGGGGCATCGGACCTGCTCTACCACCGCAACGGTGAGATTAGCGAACTGAGCCGCAGCAATTTCTTTCTCGTGAAAGGTACCCGGCTTATTACTCCCGACCGGCACATTCTGCATGGCATCACCCGCCGAACCATTATGGAGCTCGCAAAAAGTGATTTCACAGTCGAGGAACGCGCGGTGCTGTTATCCGATCTGGAAGAGGCCGACGAAGCATTCACGACCAGTTCGACCAAAAAAGTTTTGCCCATCACGCAGGTCGGTAATATGCCCATTGGCAGCGGGCAGGTTGGATCGGCGTCACGGTTTCTGCTCGAACGCTTCGATGATTTGGTGCAGCGCTGGTGAGATAGCATCGGCGTAATGCCGAATAACGGCGGGCGTAATTTCTGGCTCCTCGCCAATCCGGCCCAAGCAGGGCAGCCGGGTATAACTCAGAATAAACGACTCGGTGGCCGAAACCGTCGGGCCATTGAAGATTACACCCAGGATCGGGATATTTCGACTGCGCAGGGCCTCAATCGAGAGCAGCGTGTGGTTGATGCTGCCCAGGTAATTCCGCGACACCAGCAATACCGGCAACCCCGACTGCGCTACCCAGTCAATCGTCAACTCCTGCTCATTAAGCGGCACCAGCAGGCCACCGGCCAGTTCCACAATCAGCGCGTTGTTGGTTGGCGGCACCTGAATTTGCAATAGCTCAATCTGAATGCCGTCAAGTTCAGCAGCCGCGTGGGGCGACAGCGGCTCGCGTAGCCGGTACGCTTCGGGATGAAACTGCGAAACCGGGTTACTAATGAGTTGCCGAACGGTTTCGGTATCCGAATCGTCCAGCGCCCCTGATTGCACGGGCTTCCAGTAATCAGCCTGCAATGCTTCGACCACGATAGCTGACGCAACCGTTTTACCGATCTCCGTGCCGATACCGGCGATGATGAGTTTTATCATGGTGTCAATCGATGTACCAGTCCGTCAATTTCTTCCTCTGTGTTGGTGGCATGGATACAAATGCGCAGGCGCTCCTGCCCCGCCGGAACGGTAGGACTCAGGATAGCCCGCACATCGAACCCGGTCTCCTGCACAGTATTGGCCAGGCGCCGGGCCTGGTCATTGCCGGGTACAATCAGACACTGAATGGGTGAGGTACTATCGGTCCAGCCAGAGCTGGGGAGCGTTTGCGCGATCCGTTCCCGAAAATAACGGACCCGGTCATGAAGGTGTTGCCGGGCTTCGGGATGCGTTTGCAAATGCTGATGGGCGCAACGTATGGCCAGCAGACTGTGGGGTGGCAAGGCAGTTGAATAAATGAAGGGCCGGGCAAAATTGATGAGGTAGTTGCGCAGCACCGCCGGGCCCGCCACAGCCGCGCCGTGAACACCCAGCGCTTTGCCGAACGTATGGACCCGCGCCAGCACCCGGTCCTGCAACCCCATGGCCACCACCAGCCCCTCGCCATCGGGGCCGTACACGCCCGTGGCGTGGGCTTCGTCAACGAGCAGAGCCGCACCGTAGTGGTCGCACAGGTCGCAGAGTTCGCGCAGGGGGGCCACGTCGCCGTCCATCGAATACACCGACTCAACCGCCACAAACACCTGACCATTGGTTTGGCGGGTTGCCATTGCCAGTTTTTCGGCCAGATCAGTCAAATCGTTGTGGCGGAAGCGGTGGCGGGTGGCGTAGCTGAGTCGTGCCCCGTCAATCATACTGGCGTGGATAAGCTCGTCGGTCAGCAGTACGTCGTCCCGTTGCGGCAGGCAGGCCAGCAGACCGAGGTTAGCATCGTAGCCGGAATTGAACAGCAGGGTGGCTTCAGTTTTGTAAAATTGGGCCAGGTCAGTTTCGAGGGCGTCGGCCAGGTCAGTTTGGCCGGCCAGCAGGCGCGAGCCGGTTGCGCCGGTCAGGGCGTCGGCGTGTTCTGCATCGGCCAGGCGGATGGCATGGCGCAGGGCCGGCGAGTGTGCCATCCCGAGATAATCGTTCGAGCAGAAGTCAACCAGTCCCTTGCTCGTTCGCAGCTGTCGCAACAGCCCGGTCAGTGTCCGATTGGCTAAGCGGCTGTGCAGCCTGTTCACAACGGATGGTTGGGTATCAATCATGGATACAAAGGTAAACTACCCGTTCATCCATTTTTCAACCAGGTTGTTTTACTGAAATGTGCATAAACCCATAGTTATCCACACAAACCCTGTGGATAACTATGGGTTTACCTGATTATTTGCAAATTAAATTTCGTAAACGGTAGAAACATTATTTTGAACATCGCGTTACACGCTCACATTCAGCACAATCTTACCAAACTGTTTACCCGCGTCCATCCGTCGTAGCGCCTGCTCCGCATCGGCCAGAGAAAACACGTTATCAACCACGGGAACGAGCGCGTTATCGCTTACAAATTGGGTCATCGCGTCAAATTCAGCGTCGCTACCCATGGTGCTGCCGAAGATATTAAGTTGTTTAAAGAATACTTTTGAGGGTACAACGTCGGTAATGTTCCCCGTCGTGCCGCCAAAGAACGCGATGCGCCCCCCTGGTGCCGCTACGTCGATGAGTTTGGCAAAGCCCGGCCCGCCCGCACTGTCAATAATCACATCAAAATACCCCGTCTTTCCGCCCCCCGTTTGGTGCATCAGCGTTTTGGCCCATTCCGGCTCCCGGTAGTTTACAACCCCGGTAGCGCCCATATCCCGCGCACGCGCCAGCTTCTCGTCCGACCCCGACGTTACCCAAACTTCGGCGCCGGCAGCTACGGCAAATTGCAGGGCGAACAAAGCCGCTCCCCCGCCAATGCCCGTTATCAGCACCCGTTCCGGTTCCTGATCCGTGCGGAGTTTGGTGCGGCTCATCAGGGCGCGCCAGGCGGTCAGGCCCGCCAGCGGCAGGGCAGCCGCCTGTTCAAACGATAGATGCGCCGGTTTGGGGTAAACATTCTGCACCGGAACTACTGTATATTCAGCAAAGGTGCCGTTGGTGGGCATCCCCAGAATCTGGAAATCGGGCCCGTAAAACGCCGGATTACTGCCCCAGTTCAGCGCCGGATTGATAATAACGGACTGACCGCGCCAGACCGGGTCGACACCCGCGCCCACATCCGCCACTACCCCCGCCCCGTCGGAACCTGGAATAACGGGTAACTGGATACCGGGGTACAGACCCTGCTGAATAAATACGTCGCGGTGATTGAGCGCTGCGGCCCGGATGTGTACCAGTACCTCACCGGCTCCCGCAACAGGCGTGGGTACGTCGACGAGTTGCAGCGGCTGGCTTTTATTAATGAGTTGAATAGCCTTCATAGACAATAATTTACGGGAGGTTGTACCACCAGGGGAATAATTTGGAGGACGTTCGGGTAGCGAGAGAAGGACGTACTTTTGCCGTGAACAAACGCCAGATGAATGATTCGATTTTTTAACGAAGATACCGACTATAAACTACCCCGGAAGCAGGATACCCGTCAATGGCTGAAACGTCAGGCTGATGCCGAAGGGGAAACGGCGGGCGAACTGAATTATATTTTCTGCTCCGACGAACACCTGTTGCAGGTCAACCGCGACTTTCTTCAGCACGATTATTATACGGATATCATCACCTTTGACACCAGCGAAACCGACGCTAAAATTGACGGCGACATTTTCATCAGCGTTGACCGGGTGGTGGATAATGCCAACCAGCTTGGTACTGCCCCCGACCAGGAGATGCGCCGGGTCATGGCCCACGGATTATTACACCTCTGCGGCTACGGCGACAAAACCGATGAGGAGGTGGCTCTGATGCGGGCCAAAGAAGATGAGTGGCTCAGTAGATGGTGACAAATGGCTCTTTATCAAGTCGATAGGCCTTAACTGTTCACCTTAAAATTGTACTACAATGGGCAAATTTGTGATTTCAACCCGCAAAAACGGCGAATTTCAGTTCAACCTGAAAGCCAGCAATGGTCAGACCATCCTGGCCAGCGAAGGCTACACTACCCTGCCAGCCTGCGAAAACGGTATTGAGTCGGTCAAAAAAAACGCGCCTGACGATGGCCGTTATGATCGAAAAACGTCAGCCAATGGTAAGCCTTTTTTCAATCTGAAGGCTGGAAACGGGCAGGTAATCGGCTCCAGCGAACTGTACGAAAGCGAAGCCAGCCGCGATAACGGGATTGAGTCAGTCAAAAAAAATGCGCCTGGCGCAGACGTAGTGACCGAATAGGGAACGACCTTGTACATCGCAGCAGTAATCCTGAACTCGATGGCTGAATTCAGGATTACTGCTTTCATCCTGCCGTCATGCCGCCGTCCAGTTGCAGCGCCTGACCGGTGGTAAATGCGTTTTCGTCGGCGCAGAGCCACACAATGGCCTGGGCAATCTCATCAGGCTCCCCAAAGCGACCCATCGGAATCATCCGGCGCATGCGGTCCTCCATACCGGGGGCGGCCTGAATCAAATCATCGACCATGGCCGAATGGGTATAGACCGGGCAAACGGCGTTGACCCGGATTCTCTGCCTTACGTATTCCAGGGCGGCTGTCTTGGTCAGGCCAACTACGGCGTGCTTGGCCGCGCTGTACGGCGCACCCATTGGCATACCGCGTACGCCGGCAATGCTCGACACGTTTACGATGCGCCCGCCGGGATTTTCCTGGGCCAGCATCTGCCGAATCTGGTACTGCATCCCGTAAAATACACTACCAACATTGATGGCCATCATCTGATCAAAATCGTGCTTCGACTGGTCGAGCAGCTTGCCGAATTTGCCGCCAATGCCCGCGTTATTAACGGCAATATCCAGGCGGCCAAATACATCGACGGTTTTGTTGATTGCGGCTTCTATTTGAGCCGGATCAGCTACGTCGCAGCGGATAAAGAATGCGTTGCCCCCAGCCTGTTTAATCTGCTCGACGGTTTCCTGGCCAGTCGTCTCGTTGATATCAGATACAACGATTTTGCCTCCCTGACGGGCAAAGGCGAGGGCCGTTGCCCGGCCAATACCCGCGCCGGCGCCGGTTACAAATACAATCTGCCTGGTGAACGTCATAAGATCCTGGTATGTGGATGAAAATAGCAGGCCGAAAATAGCGTTATTTCGTGGTTTGCTACCGGTTTTTTCATGGACAATCGCTTCGGGAAGTATACGGTTGCCAGTGTACTTATCAGTGTAACATTCTGTATGGCGTCACTGCGCTGGCACAACTGGCTCAATGGTGATAGTCTGGCCATACCCCAAGAAACGGTGGCTACTGTGAGCGCTATTGAGCGAATCAATGCGAACGAAGGGAGGGGAAATCTGCTTGGTGTTCAGCCCTGGATGACGCCCGCTGACTACCGCGATGGGCTGAGTTTCCGGGAAAAGCTACAAGGCTATTTACAAGCGGCCAAAGACAGCGGGCTGATTGTACCGCAGAAAACCATCGTCGTTTTTCCCGAGTACCTCGACACCTGGCTCGTAGCCGCCAACGAGCCAGGTCGCGTGTATGCCGTCAGTACCGTGCGCCCTGACGACCATGGTCCTGAACAGCCCGCTGCAATTCTGGAAAGCCTACCGAAGCGCACCCGACGAGGTGACCGACAAAACGAGATACGCCGTATTTGCCATGAAGGTCCCGCAAATGGACGGGGACTATCAACTCACATTCGACATGCTGGCGGCTGAGTTTAACGTAACCATTGTGACGGGGTCCATTCTGCTCCAGAACCCATCGGTACAAAACGGCAAACTAACGGTCAGCGATGGGCCGCTGTACAACGTCTCGGCCGTATTTCGGCCCGACGGGCAACTGATGGCCCCGCTGATAAAAAAGGTTTATCCCATCATCGACGAGCAACCGTTTGTTTGCCCGGCCAGCCCCGCCAACGTACCGGTATTCAACACGCCCGTTGGTACGCTGGGTGTGCTGGTCTGGGCCGATTCGTGGAATTCATCAATGTACCAGACGCTGAAGCAAAAAGGGGCAACGCTGCTGGCGGTTCCCTCCTACTCGGCCGGAAATGGCATCTGGAATACTCGCTGGGGCGGCTACAGCGGTACCACAACACCGGACTATGCCCGCAAAGACATGGGAAAATTAACCGAAGGGCAAGCCTGGCTCCGTTACGCAATGGCCGGTCGTGCCCGGTCCGAAGCGGGTGTCAACAAGGTTATCAACGTATTTCTGCGCGGCAACCTCTGGGATTTGGGCTCCGACGGGGGTACGATTGTCCTCAATAAAAAACCGGACGAACCTGCCGCAAAAGCTGATTCGTCCGGTTTGTCGCCTGTCCGTCGCGTTGGCGGGGCCACGTTGACGTGCTTTGGGCTGTAATTACAGCCCAAACGCCGACAGCTTCACGAACTCACGTACGCGACCGTCGATTTCGTCCTGGGTTAGGTTCATAATCCGCTCGGCGCCGAACTTCTCCACGCAGAACGACGCCATGGCCGACCCGTAAATAATGGCCCGTTTCATATTGTCGAACGAGATGTCGTCGGTTTTGGCGAGGTGGCCAATGAAGCCGCCCGCAAACGTATCGCCCGCGCCGGTGGGATCAAAAACAACGGCCAGGGGCAAGGCAGGGGCAAAGAAAATCTGATCGTCCTGGAAAAGTAAGGCGCCGTGTTCACCCTTCTTGATGATAACCGTTTTCGGGCCCATCGCCAGGATTTTGGCCGCTGCGGTTACCAGTGCGTATTCCTTGGTTAGCTGCCGGGCCTCTTCGTCGTTGATGACCAGCACATCCACCATCGAAATCGTTCGCATCAAATCATCGTTGGCAATGTCAATCCAGAGATTCATGGTATCCATCACCACGAGTTTGGGGCGGTTATGGATCCGCTCAATCACCATCTGCTGAATGGCGGGCGCGGTATTGCCCAGCATCAGGTAATTACAACTTTGGTACGCTTCGGGAATCTTCGGGTCGAAATGCTCCATCACGTTGAGCTGCGTTTCCAGCGTATCGCGCGTGTTCATGTCGTTGTGGTACCGGCCCGACCAGAAGAACGTTTTTTCGCCGGGCCGAACCTCCAGCCCGTCGGTATTGATGCCGTGTTCTGTAAAGGCGTCAATCATCGACTGCGGAAAATCGTCGCCAACCACCGCAACTAGGTTGTTCTCTTTCGTAAAATACGACGCCGACAGTGTGATGTAGGTGGCGGCTCCGCCAATGATTTTGTCGGTCTTGCCGAAGGGCGATTCCAGCGCGTCGAACGCTACGGAACCAACGGTTAGTAAACTCATTGTTTTTCTTTTTTTCGCCCAATCGTTGGGCAGCGTTTAAACGGTTTTGTTCGGTCGAACAGATACCGGTAGGTAATGTGCGTTTTGACAATAGTCGAGCCTAACTGACTCACGAACCGGACCATAATCGGATTAAAATCACCGACCCAGTTCATCTCCAGCGTATTGTACTGGAAGTTCGGCGTTTTTTCGGCTTCGTAGGGCATTCGTAAGCCAATGGCCGCTTCCAGACCCTTACCCTGGTGCGCCGGAGCCACGCCAAACACTACGCCAAAGGCTTTGTGGTTAGTTTTACGAAGCATGTGCCACAGGAACTTCAGCTTACCCACTAGATCAAGTTTGCCGTTGACGTGCTTAAAAATCTGGTTCAGTTCGGGCAATGACACGAAGAACGCAACAGGTTCGTCGCCGTAGTAGGCGAAGTAAATAATCGTCTCGTCGATAACCGGCTTCAGCTTCTGCATGAGCGACTGTGCCTGCTGGGCCGACATTTCCTTCACGCCCGCGTGGTGTCCCCAGGCGGCATTGTAGATATGCCGGAAGGCTTCGGCGGCAACGGGCAGTTCGCGCTTATTCAGCGTTCGGAAGCTGTACTCCGGGTTGTCGAACACCCGCTGAGCCCGGTCCTTTACCGACTGCGCCATATTGGTCAGCCCGGCCCAGGTGGTGGGAATCTCGAAGGTGAACTGCCTGAAATAATCCTGGAAGCCGTACTGCTCAAAAAAACCGACGTAATAGGGTTTGGTGTACGGCATGCAGTAGTTCGGTTCGCGGTCGAAGCCTTCTACCAGCAATCCCCACCAGCGGTCACGGTCGCCGAAGTTAATAGGACCATCCATGGCTTCCATACCGCGCTGCTGCAGCCAGGCCTTACCCGCATCAAAGAGCATAAAGGCGGCCTTCTGGTCCTCAATGCACTCAAAGAAACCCAGCCCGCCGGTGGGCTGGTCGTTGTCCAGGTTGGCAATATCATAATCAATGAAAGCTGCCACACGTCCAATAGTCTCGCCCGCGCTGTTCAGCAGAAGATACCGCACGCACTCGCCATGCTCAAAGCGGCTGTTGCGGGCCGGGTCAAATACCTCCTCCACGTCGGTATCGAGCGGCCGAATCCAGCACGAATCGGTTTTGTAGTGCCGCACGGGAAACTGAATAAACTCCTTCTGGTAGCGGGTACTGGAGCCAACGTCAACAAGCTGCATTCGATAGATGGGAGAGATAAAGCCGCAAAAATAGCGAAACCACCCGAACCCGCACTAAACCCCGCCCAGCCCGCCAACAGACTCGCAGACGTACGTGGGAATAATACCCGTACCCAAAATGCGAATTTCGGCTTCGTGGGGGCCGGTATTGCCCGTCAGGACCAGGACAGTGTCCAGCCCAAATTTATTACCGCCCAGAATGTCGGAGCGGAGGGTATCGCCCACCATCAGGATATCGTTCTTGCTGATATCCGGCAGGCGTTTCTGCACCTGTTCGTACGCAAACATGAACAACTGCGCATCGGGCTTGCCGAACCGAATAAACTGTTTACCTACGATGGATTCGAGCATATCGGCAATGCTGCCGATGGCAATGGCCAGCCGATTTTTAGAGACCGGATAAGTCAGATCGGTGTTGGCTACAACGACCGGGATATTACGCCGACGCAGCAGGTTCATAGCCTTGGTGATGTCGGTATTCCAGTCGAACCCTTCGTCATCCAGCAACACGAGGGCGTTTACTTCACTGATATTTTCGAGGGTCAGTTCGCTAATCGACAGCGTGTTGAGGTTAGCCGAACGGATGTAGTGGGCCGAGTTTTCGGTGCCGAGATACGCCACCGTTCCCCGGTCAACTTTAAGCTGGAGGTATTCCCGCGCCAGCATCCCCGACGAGATAATCATATCGGCCGTTACCTCGGGCAGCCCCAGCCGGTGGTATGACTCGGCCAGTTGTTCGGGACTGCGGCTGGCATCGTTAGTCAGAATGTACACCGGTTTCTGCTGCTCGCGCAGGTACGCAAACGTGTCGGCCACGCCCGGAATCAGGCCCTTGTAGTTCTTGAGAACGCCAAATGCATCGAAGAAAAAAACCTGATACCGGTCAGCAATGGTAGAGAAGAGGGTGGTGTTCATTTTTTGGTAGTGTCCGGGGGATCCGGGCTACATAACTTACAGTCCCAGCCGCTTCAGAAGTAGCTTCGGCGTCGAAGGTTTCGATGGATGGAAAATAGAGCTGGTAAGCTTCACGCTGGAGCTTGGTGGCATAATTGGGGGCGAAGAAATACCGCCCGTATTTGATGACGTAGTTGAGGATGAAAAATCGGTACGCTTCGGGCAAAAACCGGATTTCGCGCTCGGTGAGTGGGTAGATCTTATGGTACTCTTCCAGAAACCACCCAAACCGCTCTTCCATGAGTGGACCAATGACGTAGCTGAACGTAGTGCGGTCGCCCACGTCGGAGCAGACACGGGCGAAAAAGTAAAAGTCCATGACCCGGTAGCTGATGCGGAACCAGTCGTAATCCCAGCGTGAGTACAGCCGAAGATCTTTGGTAACGGAGAAGTTGCCAATATTCCAGTCCACAAAAACGGGCATGGTTTCTACCACCTTCGCCACGAGTTTCTGCCGATTTTCCTTGAACAGATTGCACTGCCGGCGTATTTCCGCCATGTGTAGACGGTGTTCAGTAAAACCGGCTTCCGTATCGAGCAGATCAAGCAACCCCTGAATATCGGACCGCAGCGTTTTAGCGTATTTGGGCAGCACCGGACTGGCGCGGTTACAGGCCAGGTGAAACCGCGCGATCTCGGCCCCCAGCCCCCGAATTTCGGCTTCGCTGAGTCGTTTCGGGAGTCGCTGCTTAAACCGGATGGGCTTGTAGAACACCACCCACGCATCGATCATATTATCCTGATGCCGATGGATAAATACCTGCCCGTTTTTAGAAAGCGACCGCGCCAGGACATTCTCGAACGGATACAGCAGGTTATTGGCCAGCGCCTGAATGATGCGATGATCATCGCGAAAATGCTCGTACTTTCCGAAGTACGACAGTTTGGCAATAATCCGGTCGCCGGAGTCGAGTGTAATCCGAAAAACGTGGTTGGTGGAGACGCGGGCACTGATATCCTCGATGGTCTGTACCGTTTGCGAGGAGTCAAAAGCCGCCCAGGCTTTGGTTATGATATGGGTATAATCAACAGGACGCATAAGAGTAACTCGGATGTCCACATTATCAGCCGCCAGCGGCAGCTTCTCATGTGACTATAGATTTTCTAGCCGTTGTTGGCGGCTATCGGACGTGGTTCGCTCCGGCGTACCGGTCCGGGCTACATCAGATAATTTCAAAATACCGCTTCATTTCCCAGTCGCTGACATGCTGCGCGTATTGGCGGGTTTCCCAGTAGCGGGTGCGGGTGAAGTGGTCAACAAATTCAGGACCGAACAGTTCGGTGGCAACGGGCGATTCGGCCATTTGCCGGGTGGCATCGGCAAGGTTGGCGGGTAATACGCCGTGCTGCTTATCGGCGTAGCCGTTACCGGTGGATGCCGGAATGGTCAGTTCCAGCCCGTGCCGGATGCCGTACAGCCCCGACGCCAGCGAAGCAGCCATCGCCAGGTATGGGTTCGTGTCTGCGCCCGGCACCCGGTGTTCAACCCGGCAGTTTGCTTCCTTGGTGCTGAGTACCCGCAGGGCCGTAGTGCGGTTGTCGATAGACCAGGTAAGGGTAGTGGGCGCCCACGCGCCTTCCACAAGCCGTTTGTAGCTGTTGATGGTTGGCGCGAACATAGGCAGGATGTGCGGCATACAGTGTAGCTGCCCGGCCAGGTACTGCTGCATCAGCTCGCTGATGTTGCCGGGTTCCGCAGGGTCGAAAAACACGTTTTTGTCGCCTTCCACAGTCCATAAACTTTGGTGAATATGGCCCCCGCAACCGGGTAGGTCGGCTTTCCACTTAGCCATAAAACTCGCCAGCAGCCCATGCCGGTAGGCGAGTTCTTTTACTGATGTTTTGAACAGCACCGCTTTGTCGGCCGCCCGCAGCGCATCGTCATGATGAATAGCGGCTTCGTACACGCCCGGCCCGGTTTCGGTGTGCATGCCTTCAATAGGAATATCAAAGCGGGTCAGGGAATCGAACAGGTCGTTCGTGAAATCGTGTTCGAGTGAGGGGCGCAGCATGGAGTAGCCAAACATGCCGGGCGTGAGCGGTTCGGGATTTCGATACCCTTTGTCGGCCAGACTCTGCGGACTCTCGCGAAACATGAACCATTCAAATTCCTGCGCCATCTGCGCCACAAACCCCATATCCCGCCCCTGCGCCACCACCCGCTTCAGCAACGACCGTGGGCAGGCCGATGCATAAGGTTCGCCAGCGTGGGAGAAATCGGCCAGCAGAAACGGAATGTCATTATCCCACGGTACGCGCCGAAACGTCTCGAGGGCAAACCGGGCGGGGGCGTCGGGGTATCCCGACTGCCAGCCGGTAGTGCTGCCGTTGTCGTACGTCAGGTCGTTTACGTCCCAGCCCAGCACTACGTCACACATCCCAAAATCGCCAGTCAGGCTACCGAGAAATTTCTGGGTGCTGATCACCTTCCCGCGCAGCACCCCGTCAATATCGGCAAAAGCGTATTTGACTTTCTGGATGTCGTGTTCGGCGAGGAAAGCGGTAATGGCTTCGGGAGTCATGAACATACTGACGCGAGTGAGGCACAAAGATGCGTTGCTACGGGCTTCATCCCAAACTTCGGGCGGTTCCTTCCAAACCGGCCGGGGTTGCCAGGGGGCGCAGGACATTGATTCGTTTGCATCAGCAAGGCGAGACAGACGCTGCCGCTTTCACCTGTACCCTTCAAAGCATTAAACTCAGCGTGCTGGATTGCCTGCTGAAACCTCCTGCCTTCAGGCGGTCTGCGAACAAAGCGTTTAAATGACTTTCGGGTAAGAATAAGAACAGCGCCCGTCCGGGTACCGTATGTTTTCGCGAAAAGCGTCATCAGCTCACCACCAGCAAGGCGCAGCTTTCCCCAGCCGGCAGCTACCACGGTGAACGGGTGAAGTAACGAGGTTACTTTACATTATCCAGATTGAAATGCAAACCCCGGTTGTCGATGCGGGCCTTGGCGGCCCGGATCACGAGATACGCCACTTCAATCATGTTGCGCAGTTCGCAGATGCGTACCGACACTTTCGATTGCTTATAAAGCTCTTCGTGTTCGATGTACAGCAGTTCGAGCCGGTCCATCGCGCGTTTCAGACGTCGGTTGGTGCGGACGATACCCACGTAGTTGGACATAATGGCTTCGAGTTCGCGCTGGATTTCGGTAACCAGAATCAGCTCTTCGGGGTGGGTGGTACCGGCGTCATTCCAGGCCGGTATTTCGGCAGGCGTAGTGGCGTTGGTATAGTTCTCAACGGTTTTCAGGTAGGCCCGGTGGCCAAACACGACGGCTTCGAGCAGCGAGTTGCTGGCCAGGCGGTTGGCCCCGTGCAGACCCGTACAGGCGCATTCGCCCACGGCGTACAGGAAGTTAATGTTGGTCTGTCCCCACTCATTCACCCGAACGCCCCCGCACATGTAGTGCTGAGCCGGTACGACAGGGATAAAATCTTTTCGCAGATCCAGCCCGTACTGATCGGCGCAATACGCCGTAATGTTTGGAAAGTGTTCCAGAAAGCGTTCGTAGTCCACATGTGTTACGTCGATGAACACGTGCGGATCGCCGGATTTTTTCATTTCCGAGTCAATAGCACGGGCCACAATATCACGCGGGGCCAGGGACAGGCGCGGGTCGTAGTGCTCCATAAACGTTTCGCCCTTCATGTTGCGCAAAACGCCCCCAAAGCCGCGCACGGCTTCTGAAATCAGGAAGTTAGGTTTTTTATCGGGTTCGTACAGGGCCGTGGGGTGAAACTGGATGAACTCCATATCCTTGCAGATGCCCTTCGCCCGGTACGCCATGGCAATGCCATCGCCGGTGGCAATGCTGGGGTTCGTGGTGTTCTGGTAGAGGTTCCCAATGCCACCCGTAGCGAGCAGCGTTGTTTTGGCCAGAAACATCTCGACCTCCCCGGTATGCGTATTCAGAACATACGCGCCAAAACAGTCATTATCGGTATCGTAGCGGTGTACGGTTTCGCCGAGTTGATGCCGCGTAATCAGTTCAACGGCGTAGAAGTGGGTGAAAATCTCGATGGCCGGCAAAGACTGAGCCTTCTCCAGCAAAGCCCGCTCGATTTCGGCCCCCGTAATGTCTTTGAAGTGTAGAATCCGTCCGTCCGAATGCCCGCCCTCCTTGGCAAGATCATAATCGGTACTGTCGTGTTCGCGGTCGAAGCGGGTGCCGTAGTCAATGAGCTCCTGAATGCGCTTCGGCCCTTCGTTCACCACGATTTCAACAATGTGCGGGTCGCTCAGAAAATCGCCCGCCACCATCGTATCGTCGATATGTTTCTCGAACGAATCGTCTTCCGACCACACAGCGGCAATGCCACCCTGGGCGTATTTGGTATTGGTTTCGTCGGCCCGCACCTTAGTAATAACGCCAATCCTGACGGCTGGGGTGGCGTTCGACTGCTGTTGCCGCTCGAAATGCATCGCCAGTTTGGTGGCGTAGCTAAGCCCGGCAATACCGGAGCCGATGATCAGAAAATCGAATTGGTGGGGCATAGTGGTTAATTCCAGCGCACATTGACCGGATATAAAGGAAAGTTTATGTCTCTACTCACGATAACCCATTCTTCGACTAATGCCTGCGCAATAATGATGCGGTCAAACGGGTCCTTGTGATGAAATGGTAACTCCTCTAGCCGGAGAATATGTTCGGAGAGAACAGGCATCAGTAAGATACCGATAGCTGGCAGTTCGTCAATAATTTCTCTGGTTGGGCGACTGAGGACTAATTTACCCAGACTGCGTTTTATAGCAATTTCCCAGATACTGGCTGTGCTAACAAAAAGTTGATTGGTGGTATCGCTCAGTTGGCGACGTGTTTCGGCAGGAATAACGGTCTCGTCGTTAAGCAGCCAAAGCAGGGTGTGGGTGTCGAGTAGGAATTTCATGCTCACATATAGTCGCCGAAATCATCGAGCGGAGCGTCAAAATCATCAGCGATATACGTAATCAGTCCTTTCAACGAGCCAAACTGTCGCTGCTGACGGGTAGCGGGATGGCCTGATTTTGACCGAAGTACCGTTTCCACTGTTTTACGTTGCTCGGGCGAGAGCCGGTCTATCGCCCTAAGCAGCTCATCGAAGCCTACCTGAACAGTCATTTCCATAAGCGATATTCCGTTTGTAAGCGTGTTTATTCTCTAACACCGTTATGATAGCGGGTCGTTTCCCAAGGGGTTTTGACCCGCTATCGCCCGCCCTTAAAACTGATCGGTTCCGGCGAAGAAGAAGCTGCCTTCAAGCTGCGCATTCTCGTCGGAGTCGGAGCCGTGAATGGCGTTGGCTTCGATGGATTGGGCGTAGAGTTTCCGAATCGTACCTTCTTCGGCCTGGGCGGGGTTGGTGGCCCCAATCAGCTTGCGGAAGTCAGCTACGGCGTTGTCTTTCTCCAGAATCATCGGGATAATACTGTCCGACGACATGTACGCTTTCAGGTCGTTGTAAAACGGACGTTCGCTGTGTACAGCGTAGAACTGCCCGGCGCGGTCGGTGGTGAGCTGCGTTTTTTTGATGGCCACGATGCGGAAGCCTGCTTCCTCAATCATTTTGATGATGGCTCCACTGTTGCCCGCTGCTACAGCGTCGGGCTTAATCATGGTGAACGTTCGGTTCGTTGTCATTTTGTGTTATCGATTTGGGAGCAAAGGTAAAGAGTTATTCGCTGTAGCTCGTACAGAGAACTGTTTCGCAGAGATGAGCGGAGAAAAAGGGGAGACTTGCCGGGTTGTTTTTATTTTTATCCGTGAATCTTCTTTCCCTCGGCGCGTCCGGGCGTTACAACCCCGTCTGTGTCCTAACCTTTTCGTACTTTTGGGTTTCGTTTGGGCCGCGGCCCACTATGTATGCAAGATATTAGGGCAATTGGGGCCATAGCCAACTATAAAACACCCCGGCAGATACTGATTACCACCCACCAGAATCCCGATGCCGATGCCATGGGGTCATCGCTGGGGCTGGCGGGCTACCTCCGCAAAAAGGGCCATCTCGTTACCGTCGTGACACCCACCGATTATGGTCAAAACCTACGCTGGATGGCGGGCGACGACGGTGTGATTGCCTTTGAGGAAAAACGCCGTGTCGAAGTGAATGCCCTGTTTGCCGAAGCCGATGTTATTTTTTGTCTCGACTTTTCGGCTCTCGACCGCATCAAGGAGTTGGCTCCGATGGTGAGACAGTCTCGTGCCCAGAAAATCCTGATTGATCACCACCTCGAACCCGAATCGTTTGCCGACCTCGCCCTCTGGGATCCCTCGGCTGCGGCAACGGCGCAGTTGGTGTACCGGCTCATTGTTGAACTGGGCGACAAACGGCTGGTTGACGTGCCTATTGCCGAGTGCCTGTACGCCGGATTGATGACTGATACCGGCTCGTTCCGGCATAGCAACACCACCGGCGATGTTCACCGCATGGCCGCCGACCTGCTCGACCTGCCCATTGACGTAAGCAATATTCACCGGCGTATTTTCGACAATGTGTCGATTGACAAGTTCCGGCTGCTGGGCTACGTACTGAATGAAAAACTGAAGGTTCTACCCGAATACAGATTTGCTTACATCACCCTGACCGACGCCGAACTAAAGCAATACCGCTCCAAAACCGGCGATACCGAAGGGATGGTCAACTACGCGCTGGCTGTAGAAGGCGTAGTGATGGCGTGCATTCTCATTGACCGGGGTGACGAAATCCGGCTGTCGTTTCGTTCTATTGGAGACTTCTCAGTAAGAGATCTGTCCAGCAGGCACTTTAACGGGGGAGGGCATCGCAATGCAGCGGGCGGACGCACTAAACTCACCCTAGCCGAAACGGAGCAGAAACTCCTATCCATATTGCCTGACTACAGAGAGCAACTTTTACGAACGGTGTAATTTTTGATACTCCGGGGTCAAAGCCCGCTGTCGTTCGTCTGTTTCCGGGATGGGCACCCCTGAACCAGAAACCGTCCACATCGACCGTAAGCCATTGAACCTTAAACAGAAAAAGAACTTTTAAGAATAAACAATCAACCAAAAAAAGAAGATGTCTCTAAACCATTTCGGGAAAGCCGCTTTGATCGTCGTCATACTGGCGGCCTGCGGTAAGAACCGCGTTCAGGTAACAGAAAACGGGCTGAAGTACCAAGTCCATGAGCAAAACGACGAAGCGGCCCGCAAAGCCAAAGTTGGTGATATCCTGACCCTGCACCTAACCCTGCTCAACACCAAAGACTCTATTCTGCGCGACACCCACAAAGAGGGCGAGCCGTTTAAGATGCTGCTTCAGGTTCCTCCGTTCAAGGGTTCATACGAAGAAGGTCTGACCATGCTCAGCAAAGGTGATAGTGCTACGTTCTACGTCAGTGCCGATTCGCTCTTTACCAAAGCCGGGCAGCCGTTTCCCCCGGGGGTTGATAAGGGTACCGATATCGGTATTGCCGTGAAACTGCTCAACGTACAGTCGGAGGAGGAATACAAAACCGCGGAGGAAGCCGCAGCTAAAAAACAGAAAGGCCTCGACGCCAAAGTCATTGACGATTACATAGCCAAGAACAATCTCAGCGGCAAAGCGCAAAAAACTGAAAATGGCGTGTATTACGTTGTGACGCAACCAGGCAGCGGCCCAACGCCTTCGCCCGGCGATGTGGTGTCGGTACAGTACACGGGTAAGTTACTGAACGGTACTGTATTTGACAGTTCGGATAAAGCTAAAAACCCGCAGGCTACCGGCCAGCCGGTACAGTTTCCAATTGGTGTGGGTCAGGTTATTCCGGGCTGGGATGAGACCGTGACCAAGATGCACAAAGGCGAGAAGGCTACGCTGATTATCCCATCAACGATGGCATATGGCAGCCGCCCTAACCCAAAGATTCCAGCCAACTCGGTACTGCTCTTCGACGTTGAACTGGTTAGTTTCCAAAAAGGTCAGCCGGGGCAGATGCCGGGTATGCCCCAGCCAGGTCGGTAGAAAGTCCGAACCAGAAAGCCGTAATGAGAAAGCTATCAGCTTTCTCATTACGGCTTTCTGGTTTATCTGATCCACGCAACTTTTTGCTCATTAACGAACAGAGACGGCTTCCTTCTTCGTTCTATAAAAACCTGTCCGTGAAGACCGTTCGTTTGTCGGGACAGAGCAGGTTTGAAACAAGTAACCATGATAAAGAAGACTAACCGTCTGTTCTGGCTGACGATCCCCTTGGCCGTCTCGGCGTTGCTAACCGGCTGTGAGCAGCCCGGCGAAGCACTTACTACGCGTAAACAGCGGGAAAACGAAGCTGAGATTCAGACTTACATCACCCAGAATAACATCAACGCGACCAGAACTGACCAGGGTGTCTGGTTTTTCAGGACCCAGGCCAATGCAACGGGGCAAACACCCCAAACGGGCGATGAAGTACGGTATCATTTCGTGGCCCGCCGATTAGACGGCGTTATTGTCGATAGCACGAACATAGCGGGCGACGTACCGGCGTCAGTTGTTCTGGCCAGCGGTAATACGACGGGCATTACACTGGGCAAGTACGCAGCTATCCTGCAACTGAAGCAGGGAGAATCGGGCTCCGTTCTGGTGCCGGCCGCACTGGATGGGGGCCGGGTAGGTTCACTGTTACTGCCTCAATATTCACCCGTGCGCTATGACCTGCGCATCGTTACGATACGCACGGAGAAACAGCAGATTGAGAACTACATCAAGAACAATAATCTGACCGTAACAACGCTGACGACTGACAGTGTTCGGGTCATCAAAACCCTGACCCAGCCCACCGATTCTGCCGCCGTTGCCGTGGGAAAGACCATTAAGGTGAACTATACAGGGTATCGGCTGGACGGGTCTATTTTTGACAGTCAATACACGGCCACATCCCGCGATCTTCAGATTGGCGCGCAGGGCGTTGTATTGCCCGGTCTGGAGAGTGGGCTGAAAACATTGAGAGCCGGAGAGAAAGCCACAATCATTTTCCCTTCTTCGCTCGGGTACGGAAGTATTGGAAACAGGAGTCAAACCGGAGCCATAACAATTCTGCCGTACAGCCCAATCCGGTATGAGGTTCAGGTCTTTAGCGTGAAGTAGATCAGTGCTTCACAAAAAAAGCCGTTTGTGGTTCTAACCGCAAACGGCTTTTTTTGTGGATGAAACTTTGCTTTGCCACCAACAACCAACACAAGTTAGATGAGGTATCTGCCGCCCTTGGCGATGCCTTTACACTCCGTACCCTGCATGATATTGGCTGCACCAATGAACTTCCTGAAACCACTGGGACTATTGCGGGGAATTCGCGCCAGAAAGCGCAGTACGTCTGGCAGCACTTTGGTATCCCCTGCTTCGCCGATGACTCTGGCCTGGAAATTGACGCGCTCAACGGCGAGCCTGGTGTGGATTCAGCTCACTACTCCGGCACCCGCGATCACGATAAGAACATCCAGAAGGTCCTGACGAAGCTGCGGCACCAACCCAACCGGAACGCGCAGTTCATTTCGGTCTTTACGCTCATCATGCCCGACCCCGATGGCAAACCCGTAGAACATCAGTTTACGGGCGTTTTTCCCGGACAAATCACCGACTTACCACGCGGCTCAGATGGCTTTGGCTACGACCCTGTTTTCCGGCCCGACGGTCATACGCGTACCCTCGCCGAAATGAGCATAAGCGAAAAAAACGCCATTAGCCACCGCGCGCAGGCCCTGGCCCATATGGTTGATTATTTGACCCATACCCGCGTTGCCTGAACGCAAAATTCCCGTCACTGACGCGCAGTGACGGGAATTTTGCCTGTTGCTAAGTCAATTCTAAACCCGGCTTAATAAAACTTGGCGCGCATATCTTTTACGTTGGCCGCTTCTTTGATCGCTTCATTGATGGCAAAGCCAACGCGGGCGGCTGCGTTCTGCCGAATCTGAGTCTTATACATTGTGTAGTCAGCCACGGCGGGGGCAGGCGTCAGACGGGTAGTTTCAACAACCAGAACTCCGGCGTCCCCAGCGAAAGCTTTGGAGCGCTTGCCCGGTTTCTGACCGAAAATACGACCCAAAGCTACAGGATCGACACCGGCACTGCGGAGGAAACCCGTTGCCAGATTTACATCCTGCACTTCTTCAACCAGGGCGCCGGCTCCATATTTTTGGGCCATAGCTTCCAGTGATCCACCAGCATTACCGATTTTAGCAACGATCTGCTCAGCCTTCAGTTCATTGCGAACTTTGGCAGTCAGTTCGGCCCGGTAGTCATCTACTTTCACGTCGTCCTCGTCGGTCTTGTTGTTCAGCACCGCAATCACGTATTGATCACCCACCTCAAACGGCTCCGATACGTCGCCAACTTCGGTTTTGTCGTTGAATGCCCAGCGGACTACGGCACGGGCGTCGGTGAGGGCATTGACGTTCGAGGCACCCTCCGGAATACGCTCGGCGGTGGCAACTACGATTGATTTATCTTCTTTGGCTTTAGCGTCAAATGCTTCTTTCGTGCGGGCTTCGGCGGCAAACTGATCGGCTTTGCGCAGGGCTTCGTCGCGGGTGGCCTGGCTGGGATTAATGGTCTTGCCAATACCCACCACGCGGTAAAGCTGGTTGGTCTTCGGTTCCGTTACCTTGATGATGTGATACCCAAAGTCGGTCTCAACCAGCCGCGGAATCAGGCCCGTGCTACTGGCGGCAAAGACTGCTGTCTCGAATGGTTTCACCATCTGGCCGTTATTCTTGAAGTAACCAAGGTCGCCACCGTTCTGCGCCGAGCCGTCGGCACTGTTCGTCTGGGCCAGCGCTTCGAAGCTGGCACCGGCCTGAATCTGCTTTAGAACCCCTTCAGCACGTCGGCGGGCATCTGCTTTGGCCGAGTCAGTCTGGGCCGTGGGCCGGATCAGGATGTGGCTAGCGCGGGCCGTAAAGCTGGTATCGCGTTTGGTGCCGCCGTACTTGTAAATAAAATACGTATTTCCTTCGCGGAAGGGGCCGTAGATACCCCCGGGTGAGAACGTTGGGATGGCGTCGCGGAGTTGCTGCGGCATTTCGCCCGCTGTCAGGTAAAGGGGTACGCGCACATCAGAGTTCTGCTGGGAGAATATCGAGTCGTTGGGAGCAGCACCGAGGCCACGGGCCAAGGTCTTGATTTCGTCATACAGAGCCGCACTGTCTTCCTTTGAGGGAGCCACCGAGAAGGTTACGTACTGAAGCGACCGGCTATTTACGCCGGGAAACTCGTCCTGATGCTTTTTCAGATAATCGCTCAACTGGGAGTCAGTCACCTTTACCGTCGTATCGTTCACGGTATAATAGGGAACAAAAAGCATCTTCACGTCGGCCCGGCTGTTTTGCGCCTGGTACTCTCTTTGGGCTTCGGCGGTAGTGGCAAAGATCGACATCCGCATCAGATTTTCGTACTTCTCACGGAGCCGGTCGCTGCTGAGGTTCTTCTCAAAACTGGCCCAGGATGCCTGTTGTTGGGGAGGCAGATTTTTGAGTCCTTTGAGATAGCTGACGATCTGACTTTTGTCAAACACGCCCGTCTGAGGATTCGTGAACGCCTGCCGTACGGCCGGGCTGATGTTGTTGCCCTGCACCATGTCGATGAGCTCTTCCGGCGATACCTTCAGGCCAAGTTTATCGAATTGCTTCTGGTAAGCAACCTCGAACAGCATCTGATTCCAGGCCTGCTCCCGAATCTGGACCAGGTCCTGCTCGGCAGGAGCGCGGCCCGATTGCTGCTCAAACTGGGCGCGGATCTCGTCTACTTTGGCGTTAAATTCAGGGTAATCGATGGACTGGCCCGCGATCTCACCAACTTTTTGATTATTTCCACCAAAGAGGCTGTTATTGCCACTAAGCAAATCACCGCCTACAATGAACAGGAGTAAGCTGACGGCAATGACGCCGACGGCCAGTCCTGAACGTTCTCTAATCTTATTGATAACAGACATTTCGTGTTATAAAGGACAATTTAGCCCGCAAAATAACGATTTTTCGGGTTGGTAAACAATGGTTTTGCGTAGCGATGCCTTGCAAATACCGTGCAGAAATTTTGTTCAACCCATGAAACGAAAAATTGTTTCAATTTTTCTGCTCCTGCTGACCAGCTGGATACTGACGGATATGCTGGTACCCCGCCGGGGCAACTTCTGCCGTTTTGACCCGGCAGCTGTGGCCCGGCTCGACGCGGGCATGTGGCGGTCATACTACGAGCGCAAACCGCTGGCCCTGCTCTGGCAGTCGGCGGAGTTACTCAGAAAGCAGGTGCACGCGCCGTTTTGGCGGTCGTTCACGCTGGCGTACTATGCAGCTCGCGCTGCTTTCGTGTTTAAAGACGGTGAAACAAGGGCCGACTACGTCCTTGCGCTGCCAAGCCTGGAGAAGTTCTACGGGGGTATTGCCCGCCTGAGCACCAAACCAATGGACGAAAAAAGAGCGGCCCGCAATGAGCTGGAATGGTGGATTATCCGGCGTGAGCGCGCTAAACACCCGCCCGCTGAGTGGGCTACGCTACAGGCGCAGATAGCCGCTGATCTGTACCGCCTTCCCGTAGCGGCATGCCAGCAGTACGGCAATCTACGCACCCAGGCCATGCTTTACCGGGATAACCGTAACACGACTATGACCGAAGCCGACTGGCAACGCGTAGAGCAACTGCTCCGTCAGTCGTGGCAATCCCTTTCCCACGCGGTTCGCTACTAATTACCTTACCGGTCCCAGCGCAGGACGGCGAAACGCGCAAACATTTCTTCCAAATACCACTGCCTTTGCCGGGTGAGTCGTACTACTTCACGGTGGCCGGATTGCCGGTAGGCATACTGATCTACGGCGGCAGCATTGCGCCAGACGCTGATGGTACACTGTTGCAGGAGGGGCACCTCGCCCACCCCGATACCGAAAAGCAGATTGTCAGCATGGTCGCGAAGCCGCTGACGGGCCTGGGGTACGTGCCGCCAGAAATCAGGCAGGGCGCGGGGGCGAATGGTAGCCCGGGTCAGGACAGCAACGGGTAGAGGAGCGGGAGGCTGGGGATAAGCCGGATGGGGGATGAGAACGGGAGCATCATCATTTTTTAAGAACGGCCCCTCACTCTTTGAGGTACTACGCTGATCAAATGGGTTTTGGCCGTCCCAGAGACCATGGGCTTTTGTTGGCGACAGATAAAGCGTCTGGGTAGTTTCGGTACCCCGGCTAAGTTGCTGGTAGGCGAGCGTTTCTTTGAACTCTTCGGCCCGTTGTATGTCGTCCCACACGCCGAGGTGAACGTAGGTGGAGAGATCAGGGAGCAGGCCGAAGTCAATACCACTCCCCATAAGCTTACTAAATCGTAGGCCTTCAGCCCTAATAGGTTGCATCAGCACCCGCCCCATGTTAGCAAACGCGCCGAAGCGAGCGAGGGCTTGGTAGCGGAGAACAGGTTACGGTTACGACAGACATGCTCAGATGAAGTAGGTGTATAGGTTAGTTGTTTATAGGTTTCACAGAAACGCAGTTACCCAGTGGTATAGGTCCGTTATGTCAACATAAGTGGGGAGAAATTACCTCGTGTTCATAACAAAACCGGGCCCGTCCGCGGTTGCGAACTGGCCCGGTTTTGTTATGAATGCAGAAAGTTGACTGCTTCTTAATTGTTATCGCCGTCCAGTTTCTCACCGGCGCGGTCGAAAGCGTTACCAATATTGCGACCTGCTTTTTTGAAGCCGCCTTTAACATCCTGCCAGGCTTCGGCCGTAGCGTTTTGCGCTTTGTCGATATCGTTGCCGAGCTCTTTGCGATCCGCTTCAAGTTTAGCTAACTGCTCCTGTGACTTGGCTTTAGCCTGCGCTGTCTCGTTCTTCATTTTAGCCTTCAACTCATCGATATTAGCGTCCAGCTTGTCTTTTTGCACATTCAGACTGGCTACGGCCTCCCGGCGTTCCCGCTCAAAATCGTTACCTGCCTCTTGCATGTTATCCTTTGCATTGTCAGCAGCTTCGTTGGCGTCGGCCTTCATAGCGTCACCCGTGTTTTCCATGGCGTCTTCAGTGCGCGACTCATTTTTGCCATCCGATGAGCAACCCTGTGTGAACGCTACAGCGGCCACAAGCATTATGATACCTGCAGCATTCCGGAGTTGGGTAAGTACTAACTGTGTCTTTTTCATAATCTTTATGTGTAGTTTGATTTACGAAAAAGTCGGTGGCAAAGGCCGTGCCAAAACGCGCTGAGGTGTTTCACTTCCAGATAACCGCACAACCAATGGGCTTGGTCAGGGGCGTCTGTACGGGCTGACCCGCCAGCAGACTCATTACGGCTTCACTGACGTACTGCCTGCGAACACTACCAGCGTCCTGCGGACTATCATCAATACTACCAATGTACTCGACTGTAAACTGTCCACTCTGGTTTCTGAGAACAAACGCCTGTGGTGTACGTGTAACACCAAAGGCCCTGGCTACGCGCTGGCTTTCGTCAATGACGTAGGGAAATGACATGTTTTTTTCCCGGGCGCGGATCTGCATCTGGGCAAACGAATCCGCTTCGTATGCTATCGGATCGTTCGGCATGATGGCCAGTACAGAAAAGCCCTGCTGGGCAAACTGCCGGTCGAGAGCAATGATGCGGTCTTCGTACGCGTTGGCAAACGGACAGTGGTTGCTGGTAAACATGATAATCAGGCCTTTCTTATTTTCATAGTCGGCCAGGCTCACAAGGCGATTATCCACGTTTTTGAGCTGAAAATCAGCAATAATATCCCCCAGCGCGTATCCCTTGGTCTGCGCAGGTACAGTTGTTTGCGTAGCTGCCAGAAGCAAAAACGCAAACAGGAATTTTTTGAGTATCAACGGCTTGTTCATTAAGGGTTGGACAGGATTGAAGCGCTAAAGATTAGTTTTCATCAGGAGAGATTGACTAGATCAGTCAGCATGCTCCAACGAAACAGCCTTTCCCGGGTTCCCGTCGTGACCTCGGAACCGCAACGCTGCCTGATCGATCAAGTTGTAGCGCGCTGATAAAGTTGACCTTTCAACTCGTCTTATTGTTAGCCGTATACTGGAGGTACCGGGCTATTTCGTCCAGTTCCTTTATTCGACAAGTGCGCAACAGCAGGTATCTTACAGGTGTAGCGATAGAGCCGACCCTGTCCGGTTTACCGTTCAGTATGGCATTTGAGCGGAACTACTTTATCAGCACCCGCAACACCCGCCGTTGCTGCTCGGTTGTTACTTCCAGGAAATACATACCCGCCATAAGCGGCTGCGCGGGCCGGAAATCAGCTTCGCCCGGCAAGCGGTCGAGCTGTCCGGCAATGGTTTGGCCAAGCAGGTTCAACAGCCGGACAGGGGCATTGTCGGCATTCCAGAGCCGGAGGTGAATCCGGTCAGCATTGGCGGGGTTTGGATAGATAGAAACAGCCGGTTGGTCGGTGCGGACAATGGCCGATACGGGTTTAAACAGCGTGGTAGTGCCGTCAAAATCGCGCTGTTGCAGGCGGTAGTAGTTGGTGCCGGGGGTAGGGTTACGATCAGTCAGGCCGTAGTCCTGCCGTTGCTCCGTAGTGCCTTTGGCCGGCACCTCGCCCACCCGTGTAAACTCGCTTAGATCGGTACTTCTTTCAACAATGAACCGGTCGGCGTTCTGCTCTGCGGTGGTAGTCCAGGCCAGTTGAACGCGGTTGCCGTCGGGTTGAGCCGTGAAGGAGAGCAGCGTAACGGGGAGCGATGATCCGGTAACCTGTATTTCGTCCAGTTTAAGTAGTCCCCCACCTGCCATTGGGTTGCAGCCGTAGATTCGGAAGGTGATTGATCCGCTCTGATTGGTAAAGGCGGGACTGCTCAGACTGATCGTAGCTACCTGGTAATTTTCGGTGGTAGCCTGTGAGAAGATATCCGCTCCGAATCCGTCGGCACTCGACCGAACGCTGATCTGCTGGGGCCCCTGTGCCGTTCGGGAGAAAGCAAACGACAAAACATTCAGTGTTAGTTTGGCCGTACCAGTAGGCTGCACGCTCAATTCTGCGTACTCACTGTTTGTACAAGCCCCAACTTTCCAGTTTTGAATATTGACGCCAAGATTGGAGTAACCCGTTGTGTACGGGTTTGCGCCAAACTTATTTACGTCTTTGTAGCTGACCGACGATACACTAATGAACGCGTTCGTCGATGAACCATTGTCATTACCCTCGAAACTCCAGGTGCCGGTGAATGGCGCAGTCTGCGCCAGGACCGAAAAAACATTCAGCCAGCCAAGGGCCAGAAAAATCGCACATAATGACTTCATAGACAACCTGTTTGCTGAGAACTCAATAGCTCCGCAAGGTATCTACTAACTACTGACTTTCAAACCGTTAGTATACAAACGTGCCCACTTCGCTTTGAATCGTGACCCGCTTACCAGAAAAGGGTTCGACCCGACCCACAACCTGCGCGGCAATGCCGAACGATTCCGAAATCTCAATGACCCGTTGGGCATACGCGGCAGGCAGATAAACCTCCAGCCGGTGACCCATATTGAAGACCTTGTACATTTCGGACCAGCTCGTACCGCTCTCCTGCTGAATGAGCCAAAACAGGGGGGGAATGGGAAAGAGGTTGTCTTTTACAATGTGCAGATCATCTACAAAATGCAGCACTTTGGTTTGTGCCCCGCCCGAACAGTGCACCATGCCGTGAATCTGTGGGCGTAGTTCGTCCAGCAAAACCTTTGCCACCGGCGCATAGGTACGGGTAGGGGAGAGTATGAGCTGGCCCACGGTCAGGCCGGTGGCTCCGGCGGCTTCCGTTATCTCTTTCGACCCACTGTAAATGAGCGACTTATCAACGGCGGGATCGAAACTCTCGGGGTATTTGTCGGCGAGGCTGTTGGCCAGTACATCGTGGCGGGCCGAGGTGAGGCCATTACTGCCCATGCCGCCGTTGTAGGTTACCTCATAGTTTGCCTGTCCAGACGATGACAGACCCACCACCACATCGCCGGGCTGGATGCGATCGTTGCTGATTACATCGCTCCGGCGCATCCGGGCAATAACGGTACTGTCGACAATGATGGTGCGGACCAGATCCCCGACGTCGGCGGTTTCGCCCCCGGTGCTGTAAATTTCGATGCCATGTTCGCGCAACAGGGTCAGTACGTCTTCGGTACCGGCAATGAGTTCGGCAATGACCGCCCCCGGAATCAGGTTTTTGTTACGGCCAATGGTCGAGGACAGCAGCATGGGGCCGGTGGCTCCGGCGCAGATCAGGTCGTCGGTATTCATCACTACAGCGTCCTGGGCAATGCCGCGCCAAACGCTCAGGTCGCCGGTTTCGCGCCAGTACAAATACGCCAGTGACGATTTGGTACCGGCGCCATCGGCGTGCATAATGGTACAGAAATCCGGGTCGCCCGCCAGCGTATCGGGGACGATTTTACAGAATGCTTTCGGAAATAAACCCTTGTCAAGCTGGGCAATAGCCGCGTGAACATCTTCTTTTTCGGCAGAAACCCCGCGCTGGGCGTAGCGATCAGTCATACCGCAAAGGTAGGTATAGACCCGATATCCTGCCGCACCGGCGTCAGTAACCCGTATTAGCTTTCCGCTAAATACTTATGCACGAAACTGACAGCCATGGACCCCTCGCCTACGGCCGATGCCACGCGGTTCATGGCCCCGGCCCGCACATCGCCGGCGGCAAAGATGCCGGGGCTGCACGTTTCTAAAGAAAACGGCTCGCGATTTTGCTTCCAGACTTTCCTAAAATCGGCGAACCGGGCCATGTCGCGGCCCGTTGCGATGAAGCCTCTCGGGTCTTTGATAATATCCATCTCAATCCAGTCGGTGTAGGGTTTGGTACCGATGAAGATGAATAACCCCGCTGCGGGTACGGTCGTCTGTTCGTGGCTATCGGTGTTTTCCAGCACCACGCACTCCATGTTCTCCTTGCCAAGAGCTTCCACGATTTCGGTACAACCCAATACAGTGATATTAGGCGTCTGATCAATCTGATCGATGAGGTACTGCGACATACTTGAACTCAGATCGGGCTTACGCACGCAGATATACACGTGTTCTGCCGTGCGTGAGAGGTACATAGCCCCCTGCCCCGCCGAGTTGCCGCCCCCTACAATATAGACCGGCTTGCCTTTGAACGCGACGGCTTCGGTAGTGGCCGCGCCGTAATAAACGCCCGCCCCCGTAAACCGATCCAGACTTTCGTTTTCCAGCTTGTTATACCAGACCCCCGTACTTAAGAGGATAGTACGCGCTACAACCTTGCTGCCGTCGGCCATGTTGATGTCTTTGTACTGTCCGCGCGATTCAATGGAAATAACCTCCTGTGGAGCCAGAAACTCGACGCCAAACCGTTGAGCCTGCGTAATGGCCCGGCGGGTCAGATCGCTACCGCTCAGTCCACTCGGAAAGCCAAGGTAGTTTTCAATGCGGGAGCTGGTGCCCGCCTGCCCACCCGGTGCGCGTTTGTCAATCAGGATGGTGCGCAGGCCTTCCGAACCGCCGTAAACCGCAGCGGCCAGACCCGCCGGACCCGCACCAATAATGGCCAGATCGTACAGGTCGTGCTCGGCTTTGGGTGCCAGCCCCAGCTTTTCGCCCACGTCGCTCAGGCTGGGCTGTTTCATCAGGGTCCCGTCTTCCAGCAACACAATGGGTAGATCGGCGAGGGTCTGCTTGTGTAAATCGAGCAGTTCCTGGGCCTGCGGGTTGGTTTCTATATCAAGCCACTGGTAAGGAAACAGGTTACCCGCCAGGAAATCCTTGAGCTGATGCGACGCGGACGAAAACTGATACCCAATGAGCTTCAGCCCGTCGAACGCCGGGCGGTAGTTGGATTGCCAGTCGCTAAGCAGATCGTCCAGCACGGGAAAGAGTTTTTCCTGGGGCGGGTCCCAGGGCTTGGCAATGTAATAATCCAGCTGTACCTCATTAATGGCCCGCACAGCCGCGTCAATGTCTGAATAAGCCGTGAGCAGGGCCCGTTTGGCGTTGGGGAAAAATTTACGGGCTTCACTCAAAAACTCAACACCGGTCATGCCGGGCATTCGCTGATCGGATAGAAACAGGGCTACCTCCTCACCTTTTTTCTTTAGTTCTGCCAGCGAGTCCAGTGCTTCTTGGGCCGACGATGTGGCCAGAATGCGGTACTGCTTGCGGTATTGCTTCCGTAAGTCGTGCTGAATGGCTTGCAACACCTGCGGGTCATCGTCGATGGAAAGGATTATGGGAAGGCGCATCTTTTTAATGAGTGAATTTTGAATGAGTGATTGAGTGAATATCATGTAGCCGAGCGAGCGCGTCAGCTATTCGCTCATTCACATATTCACTCATTGAATAGGAAGGCACACGGAAAACTCCGTTTGGCCGGGTTTTGAATTGACTTTGATTGAGCCGTTGTGATGCTTGATAATACCCCGCACAATGTCTAGACCAAGGCCAGTGCCTTTACCGATTTCTTTGGTCGTAAAGAACGGGTCAAATATCTTATCGCGGATGTCGTCTGGAATGCCCATGCCGTTGTCGGTCACTTTGGTCAGCACAAAATCGCCGTCGGGCTGGGTACTGATGGTTAATTGACCGCCGTCGGGCAGGGCATCGGTAGCGTTGTCGATGAGGTTGGTCCAGACCTGATTCAACTCACCAGGCCAGCCGCAGATTGCCGGTACCGTATCGGGCAAGTCGAGGGTTACACTTATTTTTTTACTTTTTAGTTTGTGGTTGAGCAGGACAAGTGTGTTGCGAATACCCTCGGCAAGATTGACCTCAGTTTTACCCGCGCCCCGGTCCATCTGCGTATAGTTCTTGATCGAGCCAACCAGCATTGAAATCCGTTTGGAGGCTTCGCTGATATCCAGCACCAGTTTCTCGGCTACCAAATTATTAACCATCCAGCTTACAACACCCACCAGATTTTGATCACCAATCTGATTCAGCAGTCCATCGAGATCATCCGTCGTAAAGCCAAAATCGACTAGCGGTCCGGCCAGGTCCAGCGCGTCGTCTACCCCGTGGTCGTCGAGCCAGTCGGTTACGGCATCTTCCAGGCTGCTGCGTTCCATGAGCGACAGCCGATGCCCAGGGCCATCCGGCCTGTTCTGGTCTATTTTCTGGAAGATAATTTCATTGGCTGAATCGATCTGTCCGTCGGTCAACTTTAAGTGCATAATGGCTTTGAAGGCGTCGGGTGTGGCCCGAAGATGGTCTTCGAGCGTATCGGCAGACCGCAATACAGCAGCTACGGGGTTGTTCAGTTCGTGCGCCAGCCCCGCCGACAGCCGCCCCAGCGACGCCAGCTTTTCGTTCTGCTGCGCCTGTCGCGTAAAATCCCGCACACGGGTGGTCATTTGATGCACCAGCGTCTCGGTCAGTTCGTAGCACTCGTGGGCCAGGTGGCGAAAATGGTCACGGTGCAGCAGCAATACCCGCGTGGGTTCGTCGGCGATCACGCACGAAACGGCTTCGATCAATCGTGAAAAGGGCAAAACCCCCAGAATGGACTGAGAGGGGTAACGGGCAATCTCATCGCCGGGATTGCCGAGGCTGATGCAACCCTCCAGTACCAGCATCAGGTCATCGACCGGATCTCCAGGTTTATTGATGATATCGTGCTGAGCAAACGTTTTCTGATCGGCCCGATCAATGAGCCACTGCAGCTGCCCGTCGGGTACAGGGCCAAATGTCGGGAACTGGCGAAGCTCATCAAGTAGCGTCATGGGAGAGTCGGTTTGTGGCGTTCGACAATGGCTTCACAACAGGCTGACGAACCATTTAGTTACGACGCCTTCTTTTCCCAACCACTCTGTATTCAACTTGTTTTTCCCGGATCGTACTTGCTCTGTCCCGGAGACTTATGCCTTCACCAGTTCAAAAATCGTAATCTCCGGCAGGATGCCGACGCGGCCCGGATAGCCGATGTAGCCGTAGCCCCGATTTACGTACAGCCGCTGATCACCTTCCTGATACAGACCAGCCCACTGTCGGTAAAAATACTTCACCGGACTCCATTTCATATCACCGACTTCCACGCCGAACTGCGCCCCGTGCGTATGGCCACTGAACGTTATGTCGATATCGGGATACTGCGGACGTACCTGCGCATCCCAGTGGGTAGGGTCGTGGGAGAGGAGCAACTTGACGGGGTAGTCCTGCGTTCCCTCGTAGGCTTTGGCGAGGCTTCCTTTGCGCAGGGCCGCCGGACCAAAGCCGAGATTCTGCACGCCAATCAGCGCGATTTTGTCGCCGTCCTGCTCCAGTATTTTGTTTTCGTCCAGCATAATAGTCCAGCCCATTTGTTTGTGAGCGGCTACTACGTCCATCACATTCCGCTGCCGGGCCTGTTCAGAAGGCCACTGCGCGTACGTGCCATAATCGTGGTTACCCAGCGTGGAATAGACGCCAAGCGGGGCTTTTACCTTGTCGAATACGTCGATGTAGCTGTTCACTTCTTCGGCATAGGTATTGACCAGATCGCCGGTAAAAAATACCATATCGGGCTTCTGCCGGAGCAGCATCTCTACGCCCCCGCGCACGGCAGTTTTATTGAAGAAACTACCGGAGTGGATATCCGAAATCTGCGCGATGGTCATACCGTTGAAGCCCGATGGCAAATTTTTCATCGGTAACCGCACCCGCCGAATTCGGTAGTCGTGCGCGCCGGATATGATACCCCACGAGAACGCCACCAACGGCACGGCTCCGGCTACCAGAGCCGTTTTCATCAAAAAATCAGAGCGTGAGATGGTATTGGTAGCCTGATCGACCGGCTGCGTACCGTCCTGCACAGCCTGACGCACGTCGGACTTATAAAACAGCGAGACTACCCAGCGAAGGAACCGGATCATATCATCGACGAAGAGGAACAGGATGGCAATGAACTTCGAAAAATAAGGCACGGCAATACCCGCCCACAGCAGCGTCCGCGTTTGCCGGCTAAGGGAATCGGCGGGCAAAAGCTGTACAATTATGTAAAGCGAAATGGCTACCGCCGTGAAGCCCCAGTAAATGATGGCAATGGTACGTTGCGTGCCCTCGGAAGTTGAGCGACTCAGCGTTTTTATGGCCTGCCACACATACCAGTCGATGAGCAGCAGGATGGCGGGCAGGATAAACAAAACAAGGCTACGATTCATAAGTGAATGGCGAATGAGTGAATGAGCGAATGAGTGACTATTACTGACGCAGGTACGGTCGCACACTGGCGTCGGCAATAGTCACTCATCCACTCATTCGCTAATTAAGTTTACACCAGTTCTTCCTCCCGTTGCAGTTCGCGCTGCATGGCCAGGGCGGGGTCTTTCTTACCGAACCACTTCATGCGGACTTTCTCGTTAATCCAGTACATGCAGGGCACCATAATCAGTGTCAGCACCGTCGAAAACGTTAGCCCGTAGATGATGGTCCAAGCCAGGATGTTCCAGAAAACCGAACTGTCGCCCCCAATGATGAGGTGTGGGTCTAAATCGCGGAACAGACCCACGAAGTCCATGGTGATACCGAACGCCAGCGGAATCAGGCCGAGCACGGCAGCCGAGGCCGTAAGCAACACCGGCGTCAGACGAATTCCACCGGCTTCGATAATGGCTTCTCGCAGGGGAACACCCCGACCGCGCAACTCCTCAATGAATTCGATGAGCAGGATACCGTTCTTAACCACGATACCGGCCAGGGCAATGATACCCACGCCCGACATGATGACCGAGAACGTTTTATCCGCGATAATGAAGCCCAGCAGTACCCCAATCAGCGAGAGCAGGATGGTGACGAAAATGATAATTGGCTTCACTACCGAGTTAAACTGCGTAGCCAGAATCAGGTAAATCAGCAGAATGGCAATGCCGAAAGCCGAAATCAGGAAGGTCATAGACTCCTGCTGGTCTTCCTGTTCACCACCCATGCGGATGGTGTAGCCATTAGGTACGTCCATCTGGCCAATTACCTGCTGAATCTCGCCCACAATCTCGTTGGCATTGTAGCCCGGCACCACGTCGGAGCTCAGCGTAACAACGCGCTCCTGATTCTTGCGGTTAATCTGGCTGAACGTTGTGGAGTACGAAATGTCAGCCACCGACGAGATCGGCACCTGCCGGAGCATGCCACCCGATGCCATATCACGATAGACCACGTTCAGGCTCAGCAGCCGGTCAATCTGACTCCGGTCGTCGGGTTTCAGCCGCACCATGATGGGGTACTCGTCTTTGGCATCCCGAAACTGCGACACCTCGGTACCAAACAGCGCGGTCCGAATCGTCAGGGCCACCTGCGCCGACGAAATACCTTCGCGCTCGGCCTTGTCCCGGTCGATGTCGATGACAATTTCGGGCTTGTTGGTAATCAGGTCAGTCTTGAGTTGGTCAATACCCTGGATACCCGCCTGCTGAATCTGGCCCCGCACCTGTTTTTCCAGTTTGCTGAGCACGGCAAAGTCGTCGCCCGAAATTTCGATGGCCACCGGTTTGCCCGTTGGCGGTCCCGTTGATTCACGTTCTACCGAAATTTCGCTACCGGCAATGCCCCGCATAGCCGTTCTGACCTTAGCCAGCAGCGAATCGGTCGAGACACCTTCGCGCTCTTCGTTCGGCTTAAACGCTACGGTTATCTTCGATTTCTGGGGTGTAGCCGCCCGGTCGGGGTTTTGCGGATCGCCCGCATTTTTACCCACGTTCGAGATGACTGAATTCACCGCAAACTCAGCCTTATTGTCTTTCAACACTCCAAACACCCGCTTCTCGATCACCTTCGTTATCGAGTCCGTTACGGTGGCATCGGTACCCACCGGCATTACGTTGTACACGTAAATATAGTCCGGCTCACCACTGGGAAAGAAAACGACTTTTGGCTGGGCAATACCTACGATAAAGAACGTGGCAATCAACAGCACAAACGCGGCCACCACTACATACACCGAACGGTATCCGGTAAGTGTCCATGAAATCAGCTTCCGGTAATTGTTCTTCAGGGCAGGCAAAAGGCCTTCCTGGAAGGGGACAATCAGCTTGGGCGTCAGAATGTAGTGGTTGAATACGTACAGGATAATCAGCAGCACGACCAGGTTGCCAATGCCCCGGTCAATAACGTAGCCAATACCCGCCAGCACCGTCAGGATGATGAGCGGCCGCTGAATCTCCTTAAACGACTGCTTGCCTTCGTGGTTGTCGTCTTCGTGCCGCTGCATGAATGTTACGGCAAACACCGGGTTAATGATGTAAGCCACAAACAACGACGCAAACAAGGTCAGGATGAGCGTGAGGGGCAGGAACTTCATAAACTCGCCCACAATGCCCGGCCAGAACAGCAATGGAAAGAACGGCGCAATGGTCGTCAGCGTACCCGACAATACCGGCACGAATACCTCGCCCGCTGCCGCCTTTACGGCCTGCTTGATGTCCCAGTTTTTGTTCTCGTTGAAGAGCCGGTGCGAGTTCTCGATAACCACCACGGCATCGTCAACCACCAGACCCAAACCCAGCAGGAAGGCAAACAGGACGATGGTGTTCAGCGTAAAGGCCGTACCCACGATGGGCCCAATTACGGGCATCAGCACGAAGGCCACCAGAGCCGACAGCGGTATGGACAAACCAATGAAAATGGCGTCGCGAATACCGAGAAAGAACATCAGCACCAGCACTACGAAAATAAAGCCCAGCACAACCGTGTTCACCAGGTCATTGACACTCTCGCGGGTGCGCTCCGACTGGTCGGCGGTCACTTTAACATCGAGCCCCTGCGGAAAGCGGGTTTCTTTGTACTCCTCAATGGTCTTCTCAATATTGTCTGCTGCCGAAATCAGGTTGGCTCCGGCGCGTTTAATTACGTTCAGCGTTACAACCGATTTGTTGTCAAGCCGGGCGTAACTCTGCTGCTCTTCAAAGCTGTCCTGCACCTCAGCCACATCGCCCAGCCGTACGGTTGCCCCCGTTGCGGTACGGATCTGCAACTCGCGCAACTGACTCACTTCGGTAAACTCCCCTTTCACGCGCACTGTCCGGCGTACGCCATCCACGTCGAGATCGCCACCCGACACGTTAATATTTTCGCCCTGAATGGCCTGCTGAATGTCGTTGAACGACAAACCCAGCGACTGCATCCGGGGCAAATCAACGTTAATCTGAATCTCACGGTCCAGGGCACCTACGATGTCCACGCGCCGGATTTCAGGCATGGCTTCAATGGCATCCTGCAAATCTTCGGCGTATTCCTTGAGTTGCTTCAGCGAGAAATTTCCGGCCATGTTGATGTTCATAATCGGAAACTCCGAGAAGTTCACATCCTGTGCCGTAGGGCCCGCGTCGAGTTTCTGGGGCAGGTCGGGCTTGGCCTTGTCAATGGCGTCGCGCACCCGCTGTAAGGCGTCTTCGGTCTTCACGTCAGGCGTAAACTCGACCAGGATGACCGATACGTCCTGCAACGCGTTCGATTTGATGCGCTTCACACCCGACAGCGACTTAAGCTGCTTCTCAATCTGCTTGTTAATCGTGTTCTCAATATCTGCCGGGGCCGTACCCACGTATACCGTGTTGATGTATACCTGCGGAATCTTGATGTCGGGAAACTGCTCTTTGGGCAGGTTGGTATACACGAACAGCCCACCCAGCGTGATCAGAAGGGCGAATATGTAAATTGCCGTCCGGTTCTCAACGCTCCAGTTGGTAAAGCCGAGGGTCTTATATTTTTCAAATTTCATGGTGAAACCGATTGGTTAAAAACTGATTGGTTGTCCGTCCACTACGTCCTGATAGCCGGTGGTGATAACTTTGTCGCCGGCTTTCAGGCCCTGCGTAATCACGACCCGCCCATTGTACGAATCACCGGTCTTTACCGTCCGGGCCTTCGCCACCGTTTTATTCCCTTCACTTTCAGCCACGTAGACCAGCTGTCCATTCTCGGTGTTCTGCACGATGTTCCGGTCAATAACCAGCGCATCATTTACCGTCTGATCGTTGATTTTAATCCGGGCCAGCATATTCGGCTTAAAACTGCTGCTCGATGAGAGCGGGGCTTCGATGATAAACGTCCGGCTAAGCGGGTCAACCGTTGTCGACACGAATGAGATGCGCGATGTCATGCTCTTGTTAATGTCGGGAAACTCAATCTGCACGGCGTCGCCCTTGCGAACGCTGCCCGCGTAGGTGTCCGATACCTTGGCTACTACTTTAAGCTGGCCGAGGTTTACCACCCGCACCAGCCCCATACCCGGCGCGGCCGACTGTCCCACCTTTACGGTTACCTGGTCCACAACGCCCGAAATGGGTGCCTTTACCGTCGATTGACCCAACTGCGCATTCAGCGTTGAGAGCCGCCGTTCCAGCGCTTCCTTATTGTTCTTAGCCTGTAAATACTGAATCTCGGTGCCAATCTGCTGCTTCCATAGGGCGGCCTGTTTCTCAAAAATGGTATTGGCCAGCGACATCTGCGTCCGCAGTTCGGCCTGCGATTCGCGCAAAAGCTGATCGTCCACTTTGGCAATGGCCTGTCCGGCCCGCACGTTGTCGCCTTCTTTTACGTACACCGCCGTAACAACCCCACCCGACTTGGGCGACACCTGCACGTTGTTTTTGGCGTCGATAGTACCCTGCAATTCCACAAAGTGCTTGAACGTTGTGGGTTGCACCGGCGATACGGCTACGTCTTTCACACGGGACTCTTCGGCCTTTTTAGGGTCGAGCTTTGTCACCTCGCCTTCCAGCGTTTTAATCTTTGTATTCAGGCTGGCCTGCTCCGACTTCAGCTTCTGAAGCTCTTCGCGTTTGGTTTGCAGGTCGGTTTTCTCTTCGCCCCCGCAGGACGCTAACAGTGTTGCGGAAAGGGCAATAGCGTAGTATGATTTCATTGGTTGATTCAAAATGAGCGTGTATAGTAGGTTAGTTTCCGATGTAGAGACGTCCAAGAGATTTGTCTTGGTCAACCTTGGCGATCAGGAAGTCGTAGAGCGATGAATAGTAGTTGGTCTGCGCTTCGCGGAGCGATCCTTCGGCGTTCAGCACTTCCAGACTCGACCCAACGCCCGACTTGTATTTGATACGCGTGACCCGCACAATCTCTTCGGCGAGGTCGCGGTTGCGTTGTTGGGTTTGCAGCGTTTGCAGGCCATTTCTGAGCGTGATGCTCGACTGGCGAATTTGCAGGTCTATGGAATTGCGCAGCAGTTCGCCACTGTTCTGCGCTTTCTGCAGCGTAAACCGCTTTTGCGCGATCTGATTTTTCTTCAGAAACCCGTCAAAAATGGGTATCTGGAGGCTCACACCGAGAGATGCAAAGTTGAACCAGGGCGAATTAATTAATTGAGTGAACTGATTACGACCTGCATTGTAGCCGTAGTTGGCAAACGCAGCCAGCGTTGGATAATACCCTTTCTGCGTAACCTCGATGTCCTGCTCCGCCAGTTTGATCTGCGTTTCAAGCGTTGAGTACTCAATCCGGCTCTGGTACTTAAATGTAGGGTCGTCCGAAATTAACGGGCGCAGATCGTTTACACTGCGGTCTTCCAATTGTTCGGCCAGCGTGATTTCGTCATTGACGCCCAGGCCCATTTGAAACTTCAGCAACACGTAGCTGAGCTCGATAAGGTTCTGCACTTTTTGCCGCTCGGCTTTCAAATTATTGGCCTGCACTTCGAGCCGCTGTACGTCGAGTTTCTCTACGAATCCCTGCGTGTTCATTGCCTGTGTCTCGTACAGTGTCGTGTCTAATCGGGTAATGTTATAGTCAAGCAGCTTGGCACGTTCCAGAGCCACCAACACGCCGTAATACGCTTTCGCTACCTGCTCGGCCACCACAACTTTACTACCGGCCAGATTCCGCTGGGCCAGTTCGCGGTATGTATCTGCGGCCCGAAGCCCAACATTCAAAGCCGCACTATAGATCACCTGATTGACACTGGCGGCCGCGTTGGCCGAGTAGGCAACGCCAAACTGTACCGGTACAGCCGGCGCATCAGGTGAGGCCTTTGGGTCAAAGAAGATAGCCGGCAAGAATGCACGCTGAATAATCAGGTTGTCTGTTATAGAAGCACTGGCAGATATCTGCGGCAGGGCTGATGCTTTGATTTCCTTGATGCGGGCTTCGGCGCTCAGGGCGTCGAGTTTACCGTTACGGATGCTCACGTTCTTCTCGATGGCGAAGTCGATGGCCTGTTGCAGCGTAAATGTCTGCCCGCCCGTCGATTGACCCGTTGGCGACAATCCGTTTGGAGCAACGCCTAAACCCGAATTGAAGGTCGAAATGTCGCCCGGCTGTAAGTTCACTACGCCGTTGGGCGTTGTCAGGGATGGCGTTGTGGTACCCGTGTTTACGCCCGGTTGCGATGGCACGTTGCTGCTGGTGCCGGGCGTGCTGCCGGGCTGTGCCACTATTGAGCCCGTTCCGGCGGCCTGCTGAGCCCCCGGCTGCTGCCCACTCGCAGCTGCGCCCGTTGGCTGCTGCCCAACAGACGGCTGCGCGGGTATGACCTGCGCCACAGCCCCCAGCCAGCCAGCCAGCAAATAGAGTGCAGCGGTATGCGTTGTACGACTTGTTTTCATGCGTTCGGTTGTGTGTGTTCTTCTTTATGTATGTAGCGATTGTAAACGGTAAATCCTTTTTCGGTCAGCATGCCACGCACGAAGTGGTGAATCAATTCGCGCTGAATGTCGAGCATAGTATACTGCGTAGTGGGAAAGAAGTCATTGTTGAACGCCAGCTCGATTTGCTCGGCCCGCATCCGGGCTAAAATAGCTGGATTTATATCGTTACGGTATAATTCCATAGCCATGCCTTTTTGTATATTTTCAAGAACCGATTTCATTAGATGCTGATCCATATGCTTGCGAAAGAGCGTAAAAGCCTTGGGGTAGTATCGTTTGATATCGATCAACAAGTTTGGGCTGACACCATCTTTATTCTTATGCATTATCTCCAGGGCCATCAATAAACCTTCAACCGGGTTGGGCGATTGTGTGGTTACACATTCGATATCGCTGACGTCTGTGCTGATTTTCAGCTCAATGACCTGATACAAAATATCTTCTTTGTCACTGAAGTGTTGATAAATTGTCTTCTTTGAGATACCGAGTTCGCGGGCAATATCTTCCATCGTTACGGACCGAACTCCGTACTTCCAGAAGAGCTGCTCGGCTTCCGATAAGATCCGTTCTTTCATATTGGATTTGCACTTTATCGGGTTAAACTCAGGAAACTTTGCAAAGGTTCTAAGTTTCCTGAGTTTATTTCCAACAAAATGACGAACGGCGGAAATGGGGGAGTAAAGGTCCTCAATTTCTGCAAACTATAATACAATTATATTATAAATATATGGATAAAGACGCGTAAGAGCCAACCCCCCAGAGATTATATTTTACAAATATGATATATGACTAAATAATCAGCGATACCTATAACCCGTCCATCATCAACACCCAGTCCTGACCGTAGCCGGAAGTGGGGGGCGTAAATTTCTGCTGACCGGCGTTGGATAGGGTACTGTTTTCTTTTGTCTCGCCGGTGCGGGGATTAAACCAGGCCGTTTTCACGGTCTTACCCGTAATCTTACCCATGTTCACAGTGAATGACCGACCGGCTACGGAGTAAACGAACGCATAGTTCTTGCCCCTGGTAGCCTGAATCCGTTCGGCCGGGGGGCCGTTGTTCTCCACAATCAGCGACTGATCCGGAACGCGCTCCAGCATGGGACGGGATTCCATCAGCTGTCGGACATACTTCATCTGGTTGGCACCCGGTAGCTCCATGGCTTCGGGCCAGTAGACGTGGGGACCGTTCACGGCGGGGCGATTGGGGCTGTACATCTGCCAGATATCGTGGCAGCCGTACGTGTGGCCGTGCGCACCGGCAAACAAATCCAGGTAGGCCGACTGCCTCACGTCGAGGGCGTTAGAGATGCCGAGTCCGTTAGCGTTGAAACAAACCGGGTGGTCCTCATAAATCGGCTCAGCGTCCATGGTCGGCTTGGTGGGCGTTTGGTTGTAGCTCGTTGCGATGTGGTCATAAACCGGTACATCACGGCAGTGGCCGGTCTGGTGCATATTGAAATCCAGCCACGCGTCCTGCCCAAACCATTTCGCTGAACCGCCGTCCCTGATGCCATTGGGTTGCGGGTGGTAACTCATCAGCGCATGTTCGGGGCCGCCCACACCTTCCTGAACACCTTCAGCCATACTGCGCCAGATGGCTACGTCTGCCGAGCCATCGCGTGGGGTGCGGTCTCCCCCAATAATCCAGATCATGTTTTTGCGGGTTGCGTACCGTTTGCCAAGCCACTGTCCGTAGATGCGGGCGTTCTGCGTCGTAAAAATCTCCGGCCCGGCTCCCCAGGTATTTTTAAAGACTTTATCGCCCCAGGTTGGTAAAAGGCCAATCACCAACCCGTATTCAGCCGCTTTATCGATGATGTAATCGACGTGTTTAAAATACGCTTCGTTAGGTCTGGCTGGATCATTATTAATCAGCGGTATGTCGCCGTAGGGATTGGGTTCCTTTAGCCCGTCGAACTCAGCGAGGGCAACGGCCTGAATGACCGAAAAGCCCTGTTCGGCCCGGCGTTTCAGGTAGCGGTCAGCTTCTTCGCGGTTTAGTCGGTGTAGTAATTCCCAGGCCGTATCGCCCAGATAAAAAAACGGCGTTTTATCAGTATGAACTAAATACCGGTTGTTGTCAGACACCCGCAACGGTCCGTTGGTGAAGGGTTTTTGGGCGAAGGTCCCGCGTAGCGACAGGAGAGTGAACGAAAGAATCAGGAAGATTTTCATGCATCTAAAAGGTAAAGACTGCCGAGAGATTACTTTTTCGCTCGACAGAACAACATCAGCTATGCAACTCAACGCCGGTCCCATTCAGCTTTTTCTCGACAATGGCTCGCTGCGCCAGTTTCTCGTCAACGGCGAAGAAGTGCTGCAAATGGTGTACCTGTCATTCCGCGACCCGCAATGGAACACGGCAGCTATTACACTAACCAATCAGAGCATTCACCAGGCCGACGGTTCGTTTACGATTGCGTATGACTGGCAGGTTAACGACGCGGGTATTCGTATGGTGGGCAATGCGCAGATGTCGGGGCAATCTGACGGAACCATTACATTCGACTTTTACGGCAAAGCCACCGCTACATTTCAGCGCAACCGTATCGGTATCTGCGTACTACACCCGGTAGCCGGTCTGACCGGACAGCCCTGCCGCATCGAGCATACAAACGGGCAAACTACCAATTCCCTATTTCCGGTGCTGATACCGCCCAACCAGCCGTTCCGCGATATTCGGGGTATGACGTGGCAAATGGCGTCGGGACGGGTGTTTCGGCTGGCGTTTTCCGGTGAGGTATTCGAGACTGAAGATCAGCGTAACTTTACCGACGCATCGTACAAAACCTATCCAACACCGGTCGATTTGCCAAGACCCGTAACGGTAGAGACCGGCACCGAAATCAGGCAGCAGATCATTTTTACCGTTGAAAAATCCGGCCTCCCCGCCCGTCCGCGTATCGGTCTGGGTCACCGTCCCGATGGGCCACCGTTGTCGCAGGCCGAAGCCAATACACTCAAAACGCTCAATCTGTCGCACCTGCGGGCTGACGTTCATTTAACCAAAGCAGACTGGGCGGACATTTTGCTGACCGTACAACTGGATGCGCATCTGCTGGGTATTCCTCTCGAACTGGCTTTATTTTTCGGCGATGAAGCCCCTGAGCAGGCCCATACGTTTGCGCGGTTTGCCTTAGACCATGCGCTGAGTATGTATGCACTATCGCTGTTCGAGTCTGAAACCTCCCGCTCATCCGATGCCCTGCTGACCGACGTACTACCGGTACTACGTCAGGAGCTACCCGATGTTTTGCTTGGTGGTGGCACCAACGCGCACTTCGTTGACCTAAACGGCAATCGCTTCGATTTCAGTCTAATCGATTTCGTTACATATTCTATCACCCCGCAGGTGCATTTAAATGATGATCTGACCCTGATGGAGAATGTGGCCGGGCAGGCCGACACCGTCCTGTCGGCCCGGATACTTTCGGGCGGCAAGCCGGTGCATATTTCCCCCATCACACTGTTGCCCCGCTACAACGCCGATGCTCCACCCGGCGACCGTGTCAACATTCCGCCCGCTGATCCACGCCAGAAAACCGACTTCGGTGCCGAATGGACCCGCCGAAGCCTTGCTTCCCTTACCCGGATCGGCGCGGCATCGGTCACGTACTTTGAAACCCACGGTCCGCGCGGACTACTGGACGAGAGCACTCTTTACCCGGCTTTTGAGGTATTTCCAAAAAGCAGCGACGCCTAGGAATCAGAATCAAGAAATTTGGGTGGCTTTGGAGCCAAAGGCTTATGAACCAATCTGAAAAAAGCGCACATCGGCCGTAACCCGACTGAGCAGTTCGCGGGTACGTTCGGGGCGGGCGTCGGTAATAAAAATCTGCCCAAACTGGCTGGCAGGGTCCTCACTCTCATCCATCCGCTGAATCAGTTTGCCAATGCGCCGATCGTCGAGTTTATCGAAGATATCGTCGAGCAACAGAATAGGTTTCTTGCCTTTGGTGGCTTCCAGCTGATCGAATTGGGCCAGCTTTAGCGCAATAACAAATGTCTTCTGCTGTCCCTGCGAGCCAAACTTTTTCATCGGGACCGACGCACCCGTACCATCTTCGATCAGAAAGGTATAATCGTCCTTGTGCACCCCCATTGTGGTGCGTTGCAACGTGGTATCGCGCCGACGAAAATGCCGGAACTCCTCAGCAAAACCCGGATCGCTCACTTCTGATTCGTACAGGATGTTAACGGCTTCGCGCCCGTCGCTCAGGTACGCGTAGTGACTCTGGAACAAAGGCAGAAATTCCGTAACGAATGCCTGACGACGGTCATGAATTCGTTGCCCAATGGCCAGCAACGGCCCATCATAGGTATCCAGCATGTCATTGTCCACCTGATTGCGATCGGCAAAGAGCTTCAGCAGGCTGTTGCGCTGTTTCAGAATCTGGTTATAGGCCAGGTAGTCAGTCAGGTAATCAGGGGTATACTGCGATAGTACCCCGTCAAAAAAGTGGCGTCTTTCTTCGGCGTGTTCACGAACCAGATCGGTATCATTTGGGGCAATGAGTACCACCGGAAACCGGCCAATATGATCACTGATGCGTTCGTACGGCTTCTTATCGGCCATCAGTACTTTTCGTTGTCCGCGTTGTAGACTAATGGTAACCTGCGTATGATGGCTGTCATCGGCAAACACTCCATCGAGGATAAAATAGTCAGCTCCGTGCTGAATGCTGTAGGCGTCCTGACTTTGAAAGGCACTCTTGCTGAGCGACAGAAAGTAGATGGCATCGAGCAGGTTTGTTTTGCCGCTGCCATTGGCCCCCACCACCACATTTACGTGCTGCCCAAACGCGTATCGCCCATCCTCATAATTTTTAAAATTGGTCAGGCTTAGCTTTTCAAGGTGCATGGGTGGCGTTATCGGTCGGGATTGCTTAATTTCGCAGTTGCTAACGGCTTAACTGGCCGTTGGTATGGCAACAAAGATACGGTCGCATTGTTAGGTAACTGACGCTCCACGACCGCACCGAACACGATAACCTGACGACTAACGACCTTATTCAATGGCAAGTGTAAAAGAGAAAAAATCCGACGAAGTATCCCCAGCCACAAACGGTCAGGCAACGTCGAAAGCCTCCGCAACGGGACCCGCTCAGACCAAGACGCAGTATTCCAAAGAGCAGTACATGCAGTGGTACGAGTCGATGCAGTTGCAGCGAAAGTTTGAGGAGAAAGCTGGCCAGCTTTATGGGCAGCAGAAAATCCGGGGTTTTTGCCACCTGTATATCGGCCAGGAAGCTGGTTCGTCCGGCGCATTCTCGGCCCTGACGAAAGATGATAAATGGATTACGGCCTACCGTGACCATGGTATCCCACTCGCTCTTGGCTCCAATCCCAATGCCGTTATGGCCGAACTCTTCGCCAAGCAAACCGGATCTTCGAAGGGCAAAGGCGGCTCGATGCACATCTTCGATAAGTCGGTTAACTTCATGGGTGGTCACGGTATTGTGGGTGCGCAGATTCCCATGGGCGCGGGCATTGCATTTGCCGAGAAATACAACAAGACCAAAAACCTCTGTATCTGCTTCATGGGCGACGGAGCCGTGCGGCAGGGTGCGCTACACGAAGCCTTCAACATGGCAATGCTCTGGAAATTACCGGTCATTTTCGTAGTTGAGAACAACGGCTACGCCATGGGAACGTCGGTAGCTCGTACCTCGAACGTAACGGAACTATACACCCTCGGTGAGTCGTATGATATGCCCGCCGAGCCGGTTGATGCCATGGACGTTGAGGCTGTTCATGAAGCCGTTGGCCGCGCTGCAGATCGGGCCCGTGCGGGCGATGGCCCCACGTTTCTTGAGTTTCGCACGTACCGATTCCGGGGTCACTCCATGTCTGACCCCCAGAAATACCGGAGCCGCGATGAGATTGACCAGTACAAACTCCGCGACCCAATTGAGATTGTAAAAGCCCGGATTCTGGAGCAGGACCTGGCTAAACAGGAAGAACTGGATGCTATTGACAACAAGATCAAGACCATCGTAGATGAGTCCGTAACTTTCGCCGAAGAGTCGCCGTACCCACCCGCCGAAGAAGCTTACAAAGACGTATATGTGCAAACTGATTATCCATTCCTTATGGAGTAGTTAGCCACAATACCCTAACGAAGAAGCCTGCCTGTGAAGTCAGGCTTTTTTTATATAAACATATGCTTACGGTACCTATGCGGACAGTTTAAACTTGTACGGGCAGTCAATCCATCTGCCAGCGGATTTTGCCCCTTACTATTTCACTGAAATCTGAACAAAACGTTACGTTTTAATGTATATACATCAAATACACTTGCAGATAATAAATAGTCTCTCGAACAACTAATTTTTAGTCATATGGAAACGCTCATTAATGGACTGCACCACGTTACGACGCTTGCCGGTGACACCCAGCGCAATGTTGATTTCTACACTGAACTAATGGGATTGCGTCTCGTGAAGAAAACCGTCAACTTCGACGCGCCCGACGTGTATCACCTATATTATGGTAATGAGACGGGTTCGCCCGGTACCATCCTTACGTTTTTTCCGTACGGTAACGGTCTGCCACGCGGGCGCAAAGGCGTCGGTCAGCTAACTTACACAGCTTTTTCGGCCCCTGTGTCTTCCATGCAATTCTGGATGGACCGGCTTCACGAGCGTACTATTTCTTTCGCTGGACCGTACAGACGCTTTTCGGAAAGCTTTCTGCAGTTTGAGGATTACGACGGCGCGGGTATCGAACTTGTATTTTCTGATGATGACCAAAGGCCCGGCTGGGACAATGGTCATGTCCCTGCTAATTTCGCCGTTCGCGGTTTCCACACGGTTACGCTGAACGAGCAAAATCCTGACCGTACGGTGCAACTCCTGACCGACATTATGCAGCATACGTTGGTAGGGGAGGAGCAGGGCCGCATGCGGTTCAGTGCAGGCGTGGGGGGATCTGGTAATTTTGTCGATGTGCAGGTATCGCCAACGGATGTTCGGGCCTTACAGGGTGCGGGGTCGGTACACCATGTAGCCTTCTCAACTGATTCGGACGCCACGCAGCAATCCATTCGTGAACAATTAATGCAGGCCGGTTTCCAGCCCACCACGGTACAGGATCGCCAGTATTTCAACAGCATTTATTTCCGTGAGCCAGGCGGTATCCTGTTCGAGATTGCAACCAATCCGCCGGGCTTCACCGTTGATGAGCCGCTGTCAGAACTGGGCCAGAATTTAAAATTACCCCCGCAATATGAGTCGCGACGGGTTAGTCTGGAACGGGCGTTACCAGTTATTTCTTAAGTCCAGCGGTCCGGGAATTGCCCCCGGACCGCTGGGTACAATTCCCGGATACACCTCAAATTTCCCTGATATGATTCATGACCCAAACAATTTTCTGACCGCTGGCAGGCCACTTGATCAGGCTGAAAAAGTAATGGTACTGATACATGGCCGGGGTGGTTCGGCGCAGGATATTCTTTCGCTAGCTGACCATATCAACGACAAGGACTTTGCCTTCATAGCTCCTCAGGCTACGGGTAATTCCTGGTATCCATACTCCTTTCTTCGTCCCACGGAAGAGAATGAACCGCACCTCGCTTCGGCCTTACAGGTGCTGGTGGGTTTGCGTGCCAGACTACAATCTGATTACAACTTTAAATTCCCGCAGATGTACTGGCTCGGCTTTTCGCAGGGGGCCTGTTTGGCGCTGGAGTTTGCCGCCCGCAACGCAATAGAATACGGTGGTGTGTTCGGTTTGAGCGGTGGTTTGATTGGTCCGGATGCCACCCCACGTCAACACCAGGGAGCTCTTTCCGGGACGCCAATTTTTCTCGGATGTAGCGACACTGACCCGCACATCCCGAAGGCACGTGTGCTGGAAACAGAGCGGATACTGCGTGATATGGGCGCGAACGTAACGGCAAAGCTTTACCCAAATTTTCCGCACTCCATTAACGAAGACGAGCTAAACTTCGTTAATTTGCTTATAGCCGGGGGCTGACTGTAGCCAATAACAACCGGCTTGTCAACAACACTACTATGAGCCAATACATGGTTGAATTTGATTTGCCGCCCGCGATGGACGAAGATTTTGCCAATCGTATTCCGGCCCAGCGATTGAAGGTGGAAGAGATGATGGAGTCCGGTTTTTTACTTTCTTACTCGCTTTCCGTCGACCGCCAAAAACTCTGGTGCATCTTTCAAGGCTGAATCAGAACTGGAGGTTATGGAGTCTATTTCCGAATTCCCACTTATTAAGTACATGACTCCCCTGATTACCGAGTTGATGTTTCATAATATGGTGACCGCAAGAATCCCACTCTTCTCCTTAAACTAAACGATAAGCCCTTATCAATAAGGGCTTTTTTTTCGCTGACTACCGCCTTTGGGTAAGCCCACATTCCGCACTACTCACTCGTTAAGAACACCCCTGCTATTTGCCTTCCAACCCTTAATACGGGTAGCATAGGCATGTAGTAATACGGTATTTTTTGTAGTGCTGTTCTATTGGACCTCACCATTGTTCACGCTGTCATTGTCATTCTTTTGCGGCTTCTTCCTGGCATTACTTTCCCTGCTTTCGGTATATGGTGTGTGGTACAAGTTATACGTCTATTTTCGCCCGTATCTTTGCCAGATTTTATACTGACATCATGTCAGTTTTTACTTAAAAACGCGCAAGTAACCAGGGCAAAACTGGTTACATACGCACACAACTAGTTGATAATCAGTTCCACGTGGAACATTAGTTTCACCAGATTTATCGCCTAAAATAGCCCCTTTATGACGCCCAATATTCTGCTGTGTCAGTCTGAGAATGACCTCAAAAAGCACTTTAAAGATGACTTCATTGCCCACATAGACGGAGGAAAAACCTCGACATTGCGACAGTTCTACGAGGTGATGGAAGACGTTCTGGAAATACCGGATTTTGGTCGAACGCTTGATGATTTAAACGATGCCCTAAACGATCTGGGGTGGCTCGAAGATGAACGGGTTGTACTATATATAACCAATACAAACTCCTTCGTAATGAAGGAGCGGGACCCGGCAAAAATGGCTAGTGTACTAAACGTGTTAGATGCCACAGCCGAGGACTGGAAGTGGATTAGTGAGGAAGAGAAAACCGACAAAAAAGAGTTGATTGTAGTGTTTGAATATAGTGAACGTATTCAGAAAATTCTCCAAAAAGAAGATATCGCCTTTGCCCTATTAAACCATCTATCCTAACCTAAAACACAAGCGAAGGGGGTAACATAAGCACAGAGGGACTGCAACAAATTCAGGAAACCTACTGTTACAAATGCGTGCCGCGGGAGCCTGACTCTGCGGCCTTTTTGCGTTGAATCACCCAATCCAGCTATCGCTTGAAACCTGACGAACTACTCGGTTTATACGCCGATGACAGCTTTATAAAATTACTTGCTGAGCCGTTTGCCCACCCACCCTCAGGCGAGCCGCAACGACTACAGATTAAGGGTATGGCGGGTAGTCTCGATGCCGTTTTTGCCGCTGCTGTACTACGATCGGTAGGTGGCAACCATCTGTATATACTAACCGATCGTGACGAAGCTGCCTACTTTTTCAACGATCTGCAAAATTTGCTGGGCCGGGAAGTGTTGCTGTTTCCGATATCGTACAAGAAGCCGTATCAGTACGAGGAAATTGAGAACGCCAATGTGTTGATGCGAGCCGAGGTGCTGAATAAACTTAATCCTGCTCCGAAAAACGGGTTGCTGATGGTAACGTATCCCGAAGCATTATCGGAGAAGGTTATCAACAAACGGTCGCTTCAGGCCAATACGCTAACCATCCGGGCGGGTGAGAAACTCGACACGAATTTTGTGGAGGAACTACTTCAGACGTATGAGTTTGAGAAGACCGATTTCGTTTACGAAGCAGGACAGTTCTCGGTGCGGGGTGGTATCATAGACGTGTTTTCGTTTGCCAGCGAGTTTCCGTTTCGGATTGATTTGTTTGGTGATGAAGTGGAGAGCATTCGCAGGTTCAATCCCGAATCGCAGCTGTCTATGGATGCGGTTGATTTTGTAAACGTCATCCCAAACATCCAGACCAGACTGGTTGAGGAAACCCGGGATCCTTTCTTCAGCTTCCTGCCAGACGACACAACAGTATGGGCGAAAGACGTAGACTTTACCTTAGATATCATTGAGCAATGCTATGAAAAAGCGCAACAGAGCTTTGCTTCGGTAGTGGGGAGTAGTGGTGGCATACAGGTAGTGTCGAATCCAAATGAATTGTTTGAAACCCGACGAACATTCCTTAACGAACTGAAGCAATTCAGGACGGTAGAGTTTGGCCGCAAATTTTATTTTAAGACGGAGGGGCGTCAACAGTATCCATCAAAACCGCAACCATCGTTCAATAAAGAATTCAAGCGATTGGTCGAAGCATTGGGCGAGAACCAGGCGAAGGGTTACACTAACGTCATAGCCGCTGAGTCGTTTAAGCAACTCGACCGCCTGCGCACAATCTTTGAAGAGCTCGATCCATTTGTGAAATTCCAGCCGCTAAACATCGGTTTGCGCGAAGGATTCCAGGACGACGTGCTGAAGATCGTCGTGTTCACGGATCATCAGATCTTCGACCGGTATTACAAATATCGCGTGCAGGATAAGTTCTCGAAATCGAAAGCCCTGACCCTGCGCGAACTCAAGACGCTACAGCCCGGCGATTACGTGACGCACGTTGACCACGGCATCGGGCGGTTTGCGGGCCTAGAGAAGGTAGATAATGCGGGGAATGAGCAGGAAGCGATTCGGCTTATCTATCGCGATAATGATATCCTCCTGGTAAGCATCCACAGTTTGCACAAGATTGCCAAGTACAGCGGCCGTGAGGGTGGGCCACCTACCATGAGCAAGCTCGGTTCGCAGGAGTGGGAAAACAAGAAGTCGCGCGTTCGGAAACAGGTAAAGGATATTGCCCGTGAGTTGATTGCCCTGTATGCCAAACGCCGTACCGCACCGGGCTTCGCCTACAGCCGCGACAGCTTCCTCCAGGCCGAACTCGAATCGTCATTTCTTTACGAAGACACACCCGATCAGGCAAAAGCCACCAATGACGTGAAAGACGACATGGAGCAGTCTCATCCTATGGACCGGCTCGTGTGTGGCGATGTAGGTTTCGGCAAAACCGAGATTGCCATCCGGGCCGCCTTCAAAGCTGTCACGGATAACAAACAGGTAGCAGTACTCGTACCCACCACAATTCTGGCCATGCAACACTACAAAACGTTCGTGGAGCGCATGGCCGATTTCCCGGTTAAAATAGATTACATCAACCGCTTTCGGTCGGCAGCTCAGATAAAGGAAACGCTCAACGGTGTAGCTTCGGGAGAAATCGGTATCCTGATCGGCACCCATCGGATTGTAAATAAAGACATCAAGTTCAAAGATCTCGGCCTGCTGGTAATTGACGAGGAACAGAAATTTGGCGTGAAAACTAAGGATCGTCTGAAGGAAATGCGGGTTGAAGTGGACGTCCTGACGCTGACGGCTACGCCCATTCCCCGGACCTTACATTTCTCGCTGATGGGTGCGCGCGACTTGTCAGTTATTGCTACCCCCCCACCCAATCGGCAACCTGTCACGACCGAAGTCCACCCCTACAATGAGGTCACTATTCGCGACGCGGTTAGTTACGAGATCCGGCGGGGCGGGCAGGTCTTTTTCGTGCATAATCGCGTGAGTGATATTGAGTCGATTGGTAATTTGATTATGCGACTCGTGCCGGAAGCCCGCGTGGGGGTAGCACACGGGCAGATGGAAGGCGACCGGCTGGAACGCACCATGACACGATTCATAGAAGGTGAATTTGATGTCCTGGTTTCAACCAACATCATTGAATCCGGCCTTGACATCCCGAACGCCAACACAATTCTAATCAACAATGCGCATTACTTCGGGCTGTCTGACCTGCATCAGATGCGGGGTAGGGTAGGGCGGTCTAACCGAAAAGCGTTCTGCTATTTGCTGACCCCTCCGCCGTCGGTAATGACGTCGGATGCCCGTAAGCGGCTGCAAACTTTGGAAGACTTCTCGGACTTGGGCGAGGGCTTCAAAATCGCGATGCGCGACCTGGATATACGGGGAGCAGGCAATTTGCTGGGTTCTGAACAGAGCGGCTTCGTGAACGACCTCGGCTTTGAAATGTACCACAAAATTCTGGACGAAGCGGTACAGGAACTTCGGGAAAGTGAGTTCAAAGATCTGTTTGAGACCAAACCCGGCGATCTCAAACTGACGTTGCCCGACACGGTTATCGAAACCGATCTGACCGTTGTGATCCCCGAACGCTACGTGCAGAATATTTCAGAACGGCTCGCGCTGTATACCCGACTGGACAGCATTAAAAACGAGGAGGAACTCCTGGCGTTTCAGCAGGAGATAACTGACCGGTTTGGGCCGATGCCCGAAGAGGTAGTGAACCTGATAAAGATGGTGAATGTACGCTGGAAAGCGGAACGCCTGTACCTTGAGAAACTGGTACTTAAGAATACTATTGTGAAAGGATACTTCGTTTCTAACGGGAACGATGCCTTCTTTACAGGCGACCAATTTGGCAAGGTAATTGACTACATGAAACGAAACCCTGCCAAGTTCTCGCTCAAAGAATCGAAGGGCCGACCCATCTTCACGCATACCGATGTTCATTCGGTAGAAGAGTTGAATGACGTCTTGGCTCAGATGATCGCATAACATCCCAATAAGCACCCTACGTTTCATACAAAATACAGCAATGACTCAGAAGTATCACCTGCACAAAGCGGCCTGTTTCCTGATGGCTACTATGGCGTTCGCAGCCTGTAGCAAGTCGAAACACCCGACAAGCGTAAAGCCGGGCAATACCAGCACGGCTACCGGTATTGCATACAACCAGAAAGACGGTTTTCAGGTAAAGAAATTTGCCGGCCAGAAAGCCGGACCAAACCTCGTCTTTATTGAAGGCGGCCGGTTCACAATGGGCTCGCTGGAAGAAGACGTCATGAACATGCGCGACAACCGCGAGCGTACCGTTTCGATTCAGTCTTTTTATATGGACGAGACCGAGATGGCTAATGTTCACTACCTCGAATATCTGGATGCCATTACCCGCGACTCGTCGGAAGAAGTCGTAAAGGCAGCCTTGCCTGACACAACCGTTTGGGCCAATCCACTATCGTTTAACGATTCTTACGTAACCCAATATCTGCGCTATCCCGCTTTCCGATACTATCCGGTTGTAGGCGTGTCATGGGTTCAGGCAAGTGACTACGCAAAATGGCGCAGCGATGCTGTAAACAATGATCTGGCCAAAGGGGGCAGCAAGGCAAAAAAAGGCGGTGGCTTCTCACTGAAGCGGAAGTCGAAGAAAGACGCCGAGCCGGCTTTAGCCGAAGCCACAGCTTCTCCATCCGCCAAACCAAGTCTGGAAAGTGGTATGATTTTACCCGACTACCGCCTGCCAACCGAAGCCGAGTGGGAATATGCGGCAAAGGCGCTGATCGGTACGCAATACATGGACGAGAATCAAGTCAATCAGCGAATCTATCCGTGGGATGGTTCGTCGGTTCGTAATCCCAAGAAGGGTCGCAAACAGGGTCAGATGCTGGCCAACTTTAAGCGGGGACGCGGTGACTACGCCGGTATTGCCGGTCGTTCAAACGACGGAGCCATTATTACCAATGAGATATATGCCTACCCGGCCAACGACTTCGGTCTATATAACATGGCCGGTAACGTAAACGAGTGGGTGTATGACGTGTACCGTCCATTATCCTATGAAGACGTAAATGACTTGAACCCCATCCGTCGGAATGGCTATCTGGACCCTGCCAAGAACTACGATACCAAGAACAATAACAGCTTGATCGACGACAAGGTACGCGTCTACAAGGGCGGCTCCTGGGCTGACGTAGGCTACTGGCTCGCTCCCGGAACGCGCCGGTTCCTGGATCAGGATTCCGCTACGGCCATGATCGGTTTCCGTTGCGCCATGATTGGCGTTGGCCGGAACAAGTAAGCAGAAATGTCTTTCAGAATGCAGTGGCTATCCAGCAATGGATAGCCACTTTTTTTTGGCCCGTTAGCGTGTAGCCGCCAGCGTAAGCACACTAACCGACAGGCAACCAGCCCGCAACAGTTCAATGGCACAGGCTTCAAGGGTAGCGCCTGTAGTCAGCACATCATCGACCAGCCCAACGCGTTTACCTACTACTACTTCCGAACGTTGCAGGCCAAATTCCGTCTTTACGTTCTCCCAGCGTTCCAGCCTGTTCTTGCGCGTCTGCGAGCTTCGAAAACGTTTCCGCAGCAGTACATCAGTATGAAACGGAATGTTCAACGCTTCGGATAGGCCTGCGGCAACCCAGTCAGCCTGATTATAGCCGCGTTGCTGGAACCGCCGTTTATGCAGCGGAACGCCAATTAGCAGATCAAGTTCGGGCATCAGACTGTGCTCGTCGGTCAGGTAGTAGCCGAACCAGATGGCGATCTCTTTGGCCGCTTCTTTCTGTCCTTTGTATTTGATACGGTGGATGAGTTTCTGCACTATGCCCCCCTTCGCAAAGTGGAGATATGACGCAACAAATTCGATAGGCACTTTTCCGGCAAACTTATTGAGGATAGAATCAGGATCGGGCTGCCGATACTGCCCGGTTTCGGGCAGGTTAACGCGACAGTGCGCACATAGCACCTTCTCGTTTGCACCCAGTGAACGGGTGCAGCCCAGACAAAGCGTGGGAAAGAGCAAGTCTGCAAAATCTATAAAGGCGGTATGGATAAACCGAAACACGTTGAGCGGACGTTAATCAGATTAAAACGCTTAAATTAGACAGAAGAAATTTACGGTCGATTTCAATGGATACAAAATATACGGAGGACCAATGGGAAAGCGTCCTCAGCCAGATTGAAACTATGGTTGGCAAACGTCCCGCTGACCTCAACGCGGTTCTTTTCCTAATCGGTGTACAGGAGCTAGGCCGTGGTCCCAGACGCTTTGGCAAAGAGGTGAAACAGGACTTAATGCATATTGCCGTTTGTCGGGTACTAAGCGAGTCTGGCTACTATAAATTTGATGGGTATGACAAAGACGGCTGGCCGCTTTGGGAGTTGGCCAAATCAATTCCGCATGGTGATTTATTGGCGCAGGAACAGTTTTTAAAGGAACACATTGTTCTCTACTTCCAGTCTGTACTGGCTTAGACACTCCACAATCGTATGGCTACTCCAAACGCATATACTACGCTGCTACAACGCATCGATGAGTACAAGAAGCGGTATTTTCAGAATCAATTGGTAAAGGGCAGTTTACTCTTCGTGGCTCTACTGGGCAGCAGCTATCTGCTCATAAATACGGCTGAGTTCATAGGCCGGTTCAACTCGTTTGGGCGTGGGGCCCTCTTCTTTGGTTTCCTGCTGCTCGCGGTGGGTAGTTTGTACTGGTTTATCATCCGACCGCTGATGAGCCTGTACGGAGTAAATAAACCGCTTACAAACGACGAAGCAGCCCGTCAGATAGGTTCTTACTTTCCTGAGGTAGGGGATAAGCTATTGAATACGCTGCAACTGCAACGTATCAACAATGCTCAGAGCGACCTGTTGTTGGCCAGTCTGAATCAGCGATCCGACCAGTTGCTTATCAATCGGTTCGCCAGCGCCATTCAGATTAGCAGGAATCGACAATTTCTAAAATACACCATTCCGCCCCTGGCGTTGATCATAGGGATTCTACTGGTAAATCCGAAATTCTTCTCTACGTCGTCTACTCGTCTGGTCAATTATAACCGGGATTATGTGGAGGAAGCCCCGTTTACATTTAACTTGGAGAACAAATCTCTGAACGCGTTTCGGAATGAGGATTTTCCCCTGTCCGTTAAGATCACAGGCGATGCAATCCCCAAAACCGCCTATGTTGTGGCTAACGGAACACGCTTTAAACTCGATCAAACCGGCACCGCATTTACGTACACCTTCGACAATCTTCAGCGCGACTTAGACTTCCATATCGAGGCCGCCGGGTTTCGTTCGGTGAAATACACCGTTGCCCTGATTGATCGGCCAGCCATGTTGTCGTTTAATGTCCGGCTCGATTATCCGGCGTATCTAAATAAGCCTACTGAGCAACTTGCCAACGTCGGCAACCTGCTTATTCCGCAGGGAACAATCGTAAACTGGGAGTTTGTAGCCGACCATACCGATTCGCTTCAGCTAAAATTCAACACCGAATCACGGCCAGTACTGACCCGTTCGGCCGGTAACAATACGTTCGTACTAAATCGGCGGGTAATGCAAACGGCGGGCTACACGGTGTCCCTTAAAAACCATCAGATTGCCAATCCCTCGCAGATTCAGTATACGGTGCAGGTCATTCCCGACCGGTATCCGCAGATATCTGTTGAGCGCATCCAGGACACCGTTACGTATAATTATATCGCTCTGTCGGGTCTGGTTTCGGATGATTACGGTTTCTCAAAACTCAGGCTGAATTATAGCATCAAACGGGGCGACAAGGTGTCACCTATGTACAGCAAAGACATCCCGGTTAACCGCTCAACTACTTCGCAGAACTTCGTGTATAACTGGTCATTGGATAGCTTGAAATTAGGTCAGGAAGATCGGCTTGAATACTTCGTCCAGGTATGGGATAACGACGGCGTTAACGGGCCAAAATCAAGCCGGTCTAACCAGCTGAACTTCGTGATACCGTCGCAAACCGAGGTGCAGAAACAGGTCGATAAATCGGCGGAAAAGACTGAGCAGGACATAAATAACGCGCTCAGTAAAACGCAGCAGATTAAGAAAGAACTTAAGGAGATGGAGGACCGCATGCGCACCAAGAAGTCGTCCGATTTTCAGGATAAGAAGCAGTTGCAGGAGGTGCTGCAGAAGCGTGAAGAACTCCTTCGTGAGGTACAGAAATTACAGGAGCAGTTTCAGAAAACGAACGAAACCCAGCAGCGATTTGCCGAGAAAAATGAGGCCATGCAGGAAAAATTGGAGCAGTTGCAAAAGCTCTTCAGCGAACTCATGGACCCCGAATCCAAGCAGCTTTACGAACAGTTAAAGCAAATGCTGGAGAAGAAGCAGGACGATAAAGCATCGCAGTTGCTCGATAAACTGAGTCGGAAAGAGCGTAATCTGGAACGCGATCTGGACCGTGCTCTTAAACTATTTAAGCAAATGCAGCTAGAGCAAAAGGTCAACAACGTGGCCGAAAATCTAGAGAAACAAGCTGACAAGTTAGACGAGCAGGCCAAGGAAGACGCTAAGAAAAACGAGTCAACACCAGAGCAGCAAAAGCAACTGGAGAAGTCGCAGGAGGATTTTAAGGCAACTAAAGAGCAGCTTGATGAGCTACAGAAACAGGCTGAGAAAGACGAACTCAATAAGCCCGAAGTATCGGAGCAGGACCAGAAAGATGCCGAGAAATCGATGGAGGAAGCCATGGAGCAGATGAAGAAGGACCAGGGCAAAAAGTCAGCGCAATCAAAAAGCAAAGCGTCTAAATCCATGCGGGCAATGAGCAAGGCCATGAAAGAATCCATGGAATCGCAGGAGATGGAAGAACTACAGGAGAATATGGATGATCTACGAAACATCCTTGAAAACCTGATCACACTTTCGTTTGGTCAGGAACGCGTTATGAAAGATTTTCGGGGCATGAGTCTGCAGGACCCGCGCGTCACGAAGCTATCCCAGGAGCAGTTGAAGTTGCAGGACGACGCTAAAATCATCGAAGACAGCCTGAATGCCTTGGCGAGTCGGGTGGTGCAGATACAGTCGTTCGTGACGCGGGAATTATCGAATATGAAATCGTATATGGACGAAAGCACACAGCAGCTTAAAGAACGTCGGCTCAGCATGGCCGCATCAAAGCAGCAGTTTGCCATGACTTCCATCAACAATTTGGCCCTCATGCTTAGCGATGTCCTGAAAAATATGCAACAGCAAATGAACGCGATGGCCATGCCAGGATCAGGTTCGGGGGGCAAAAAAGGGAAACAGCCAAAAGACGGTGAGGGAATTAGCGAGATGCAGAAGCAATTGAACGGCAAGATGCAACAGTTGGGCAAAAGCGGTAAATCGGGCAAGGGATTGTCTGAAGAATTGTCTCAATTAGCCGCGCAGCAGGCCATGATTCGCAATATTCTAAAGCAAATGGAAGAGAAGGCAAAGGGTACCGAAGCAGGCAAACAACAACAGAAACAGGTAGATGAGTTGATGCAGAAAATGGACGAGACCGAAACCGACCTTGTTAACAAGCGTCTCACCCAGAGTACCATTAATCGCCAAAATGAGATTATGACCCGTCTACTTGAATCGGAAAAAGCGCTAAAACAACAGGAAGAAGACCCACGGCGCGAAGCACAGGCTGCTCAGTCAGATAAGCGCAGTACGCCCGCTTTTTTTGATTCTTTGAACATGCAGAACAAGGTAAAGCAGGTAGAGGTACTGCGGTCCGTATCACCTAACTATAACCTGTTTTACAAGAAGGAAGCCAATCAGTATTTGCAAAAAGTAGGAAAATGACAGCTTGGTATCGGTGGCACTTTTCAACTAGGCTGTCCGTTACTCTGCTACTTGCGTGAAATTCTTTCAAAGCATTAATTTTAGTAAAAGTTTCCACGTGAAACATTTTTCAAAAATTCACACAAATGAATGTTCAATATGATGTCATTGTAGTTGGAGCCGGGCATGCCGGTTGCGAAGCAGCTAACGCAGCGGGGGCAATGGGTTCGCGCGTGTTACTGATTACAATGAACATGCAGACAATAGCGCAGATGTCCTGCAATCCAGCCATGGGTGGCGTAGCAAAAGGACAAATCGTGCGCGAGGTCGATGCGCTGGGGGGGCTGTCGGGTATTATCAGTGACAAGAGTATGATTCAGTTTCGGATGCTAAACCGCTCAAAAGGCCCGGCTATGTGGAGTCCGCGTTGCCAAAGCGACCGGAATCTTTTTGCCTGGGAGTGGCGGAAAGCGCTTGAAGCCAATATAAATGTTGATTTTTGGCAGGATATGGTCAGCCAGTTACTCGTGAAAGATAATCGGGTTATTGGCGTGAAAACCGGTTTGGGTGTGGAGTTTCGGGCTAAAGCCGTTGTCCTGACAAATGGTACATTCCTGAACGGGCAGATGTTTATCGGGCAAAAGACATTTGGCGGGGGTCGTTCTGCCGAACGATCTTCGACAGGATTAACCGAGCAACTAGTTGAACTCGGCTTTGAAGCGGGCCGGATGAAAACCGGAACCCCCCCCCGGGTGGATGGCCGCAGTTTGAATTACGAACGGATGGAAGAACAGCTTGGCGACGAAAATCCCGGCAAATTTTCTTATTCCAATACCCCCGCCCTGACTAAACAACGTAGTTGCTGGATTACGTATACGAACCAGGACGTCCATGACGAGTTGAAAACGGGATTTGAACAATCACCTATGTTTACAGGGCGTATAAAAGGCCTCGGGCCGCGTTACTGCCCATCAATAGAAGACAAAATCAATCGCTTTGCCGACAAAGACCGCCATCAGATCTTTGTAGAACCTGAAGGCTGGGACACTGTAGAAGTCTATGTAAACGGCTTTTCAACCTCACTTCCTGAGACAGTGCAGCAAAATGCCCTGCGTAAAATTCCCGGATTTGAGCAAGTTAAAATGTTCCGTCCCGGCTACGCAGTTGAGTATGATTACTTCCCGCCGACGCAACTAAAGCCTACACTGGAGACGCATCTGGTAGAGAACCTATTCTTTGCAGGCCAGATTAATGGCACTACCGGTTACGAAGAAGCCGCCTGTCAGGGACTCATGGCAGGTATCAACGCGCACCGGAACGTCCACGAAGAGGCAGAGTTCACGGTTAAACGGTCGGAAGGGTATATTGGCGTATTGATTGATGACCTCATTACGAAAGGTACTGAGGAGCCTTACCGGATGTTCACGTCCCGGGCCGAATACCGCACACTGCTCCGACAGGATAATGCCGATTTACGCCTTACTGAGAAGGGGTACGCAATTGGTTTAGCCACGCAGGAACGGTACGATAACATGGTTACGAAGCGTAATGGCCTTGCTAAGCTAACCAATGCCATCCGGCAAACTAAGCTAAAACCAGAGGATGTAAACAGTTGGCTGGAAGTAAAAGGCAGTTCACCACTACGGGAGAAGGGTAGTCTCTACACGCTACTCAAACGCCCGGAAATTGATCAGATAGACGTAAAATCATTATTAAAATTTGTACCGGACCTACCTGTAGTAGGGGAGGAGGTAGTAGAGCAAGCCGTCATTGAAATCAAATACGAAGACTACTTATCTCGTGAAAAACAGAATGCCGAGAAGCTGGATAAGTGGGAAAACCTGTCCATCAACAACGGATTTGACTATGATCAGCTTAAAGCGTTATCGTTTGAAGGAAAGGAGAAACTGAAACGTTTGCGCCCGTCAACCATTGGTCAGGCATCTCGTATCAGTGGCGTTAGTCCGTCCGACGTATCAATTTTACTGGTTTACATGGGCCGGTAGGTCCGTGCGCATTAACTACCCCCGGTGACCAAGAGCACCGGGGGTATTATTTTGACCGATAACAGAAAACTAATTTGGAAACCGTCCAGCAATGCCCGGTATGTGGTAATGAGACCTTCAGCTCATATCTAAACTGCGTTGACTATCTGATCAGCCAGAAAACTTTTGCTATCCAACAATGCACTAACTGTGCGTACCGGCTTACCAATCCCCGACCAGATTCCAGTGAAATTGGAGCCTACTATAAGTCAGACCAATACATTTCGCATAACGATAAGGAGGAAGGCATACTAAGTTCAGTATATAGGGGGGTACGAAATTACACGCTCCGCCAGAAATTGCAGCTTATCAATCGGCTTAACAAGGGGCCGGGGCGACTACTCGATGTCGGCTGTGGCACGGGCGCGTTTCTGGAGACCTGTCAACAGGGACGATGGACTGTGATGGGTATGGAACCCGATTCTGATGTCCGGTTAGTCTCGGAAAAGAAGGTTGGTGGTGTAATAGCCCCTGATCTAATTAGTTTACCCACCACCCAACCCTTCAATGTAATCACGCTTTGGCATGTGTTGGAACATATTCCCAATTTAGCTGACACGATCCAGCTACTCGACTCACTGACTACGCGGGATGGTACTGTGCTAGTTGCTGTACCCAATTCGGATTCATACGACGCCCTGTTCTATAAAGAGCATTGGGCGGCTTATGACGTACCGCGCCATCTCCATCACTTTACGCCAACCACCATTGAGCCCCTATTTAAACAGCACGGATTTGTATTAGCAGAGAAACAGCCCATGCTTTTCGATGCCTTTTATATTGCTATGTTGAGTAGTCGCTACCGAACAGGCAACACAAATTATCTTGAGAGCATACGGGTGGGTGTGGCGTCCAATTTGAAAGCAAGACAAACAGGTCAGGCATCCAGCATAACCTACGTCTTTAGGAAGGCAAGATAATTGCACCGCCCATTAGGGTAGTACAGTCTATTTCGTAGTTGCTGGAAAACAGGTCAATTAAAAATTAAAAAAGTGAAAGTTTTGTGTGCATAACGGTGTGTACAAAACACGAAATGGTGTGGAAAATGGGTTAATAGAAGATAAGACGACTGTGTACAGGCTAGCTATCCATCCACAGCCACTGGATGCGTTGTAAATTGTGTGGAAAGAAGTCAACATATCAACCAGCTACTCTCTATGTTTTCCTCATACATTATGGTGCATAAAAGTTGCGCACATATACACAGTCTACAGACGATAGATTGTGGAAAACTTGTTAATAGTCTGACTATGAACAGTATAGTTGTTGATAATGTAGGTAATACAGAGAGAAGTTCACCGATCTTTATCAACACTTAGACGAGTTAAACGTGGATAAGATTCTTATCCACTTGTCAACAGCACTAATAGAAAAGACAGATTTTCTTTTTTGAAAAAAAACCTTTTAAAAAATGTTAATAAGGTCTAAAGTTGTTTTCCTGTACATGCTGCTCTCTGCAGGTATCACGTTCGGACAGAGCGGAGGTACCCTGGCCGAGGAGTACTACAGGGCGGGCGAGTTTGAGAAGGCGGCCAATGAGTACGGAAAGCTGCTGAAGGGCGATGTGACCTGGACGCACTTGAATCGGTACGTTTTCAGTTTAGAGAAAGCTAACAAAATCGATGACGCCAAGAAGTACCTAAAAAGACAGCAACGGAGCGACGAACCCAATCGACAGTATTACGAAATACTGCTGGGTCAGCTTGCTACCCAACAGGGTGACAGCGTTCAGGCCAAACAACAGTTCAGTGCCGCTTTACAATCGAGCCGATCATCAGCCCAGCGGCTCCAAAAGACCGCTACTGCTTTCATTGATGCCGGAGAGAGCCGCTGGGCCGTTCGCACACTCGAGACGGCCCGCGAAGTCGCTAAAGATGCCGGGGCTTATAGTGAAGAGCTGAGCGCGTTGTACAGGGCTACCGGGCAGACCGAAAAAGCAATTGAAGAAATCATTACAACCAGTAAACAGCCCGAGCGGAAAGAAGCAGTTCTGGCAGCCCTACAGGGGTTTATCAACACTAAAGAGGAACCACTTGTGGAAAAGGCTCTCTACAGCCGTATTCAGCAAGAACCAAATGAACTCGCTTATAATGAACTCCTGATTTGGTATTTCGTGCAAAAGCAGAAGTTTAGTAGGGCGTTGATACAGGAAAAAGCGACAGATAGGCGCATGAAATTGAGTGGTAGCCGAGTCTACGATCTTGGTATACTCTCTATGAATAATAAAGAGTACAAGACCGCAGCCGATGCCTTCGAATACATCGCGCAAACATATCCGCAGGGACAACTCTACCCGTTTGCCCGCCGACTGGTCATCAACGCCCGTGAGGAGCAGGTAAAGAACACTTACCCAATCGACAATGGCGAAATCCGTAAACTCATCGCCGACTATCAACGGATGTTGCAGGAGATTGGTACTAATAGTAAAACGCTGGAAGCCCTTCGGAGTACCGCTAACTTGTACGGGACGTATTTAGATAGTAAAGACACTGCGTTGACTGTGTTGGATTTGGCTATTGATTTGGGGAAGACCGATCGAAACTTTGTGGATAAGTGCAAGATTGATAAGGGCGATATCTATCTCCTTAAAGGCGAGCCCTGGGAATCAACACTGTTATATTCGCAAGTAGAGAAGTCACAAAAGGAAGAACTATTGGGCTATGAAGCTAAGCTAAAAAATGCCAAATTACAGTATTACAAAGGTGATTTTACGGTTGCGAAAGACATCTTGGACGTCTTAAAGCTGGCCACCTCACGCGAGATTGCAAATGACGCCGAGCAATTGAGTTTGCTTATTGTGGACAATACAGGCATGGATAGCACCGAAGCTGCCATGCGTGAGTACGCGGCTATCGACTTACTACTTTTTCAGAATAAAACGGACGAAGCTGTGGAAGGTCTCAACAAAATGTTAATAACCTACGCCGAACACACCATTGCCGATGAAGTACTGTGGCTTCGGGCCAAAACGTACCTCAGGCAGGGAAAAGCTGCCGAGGCTCTCGGAGACCTGAAAAAAATCACCGAGAAATATCCCAATGATATCCTGGGTGATGACGCGCTATATACACAGGGAATCATACACGAAGAACGGCTCAAAGACACTGTAGCCGCTATGGAAGCTTATCAAAAAGTCTTGACGCAATACCCCGGTAGTATTTATGGAGCCGACGCCCGTAAACGATTCCGTAAACTAAGGGGCGATACAATCAATTAGTTGTGGATAACTAGGTGAGTTTATCCACAACCTTTATTCTAACTATCTACAAACAAGACAATTATTTTCCAAGAAGTAGCTGTGGATAACTCGGCTTAAACGTGTTGAAGCAGCGAATCCCGGAAAGCAGCATAGTCCGCTGGAATCCGAATACTTCGCTTGGGGCGGTTGGCCAAAACGGATAATCGGTCGGGTACGTCAATGGTACAGCCTAATACTTCTTCAACCAGGGGTTTAAATTTAGCCGGGTGCGCCGTAGCCAATGCAACACCTTGAATATTGCCAGTAGATGCACTGAGGTATCGCTGCATTCCCATAATACCGATGGCCGTGTGCGGGCAAGCCACGTAGTTGTACTGATCAAAAATACGCCGGATACCGGCCCGCGTAGTGTCATCGTCGAAAAAGTATCCCGTCATACCTGCCCGAAAACGGTTATAATCGTCTCCGTAAAGATGCCGTAGCCTGGCAAAATTGCTTGGACTGCCCACGTCCATGGCATTGGAAATTGTGGCCACTGAAGGCTTTGGTTCGTAAAGGCCAGAATTGATATAGGCTGGTACAACATCGTTCAGATTGGTAGCCGCTATAAAATGCGCAACGGGCAATCCCATTTGCTGCACTAGAACGCCGGCGCTTAAATTACCGAAATTACCGCTCGGCGTGGAAAAGACTACCGGTTTACCATACTGCCGCACCTGGCCGTATGCCCGGACATAATAAAACCCCTGTGGTATAAGCCGGAAAATATTGATTGAATTGGCCGAGGAAAGTGATAGGCTAGTGTTCAATTCTTTGTCGAGAAACGCCTGCTTCACAATTGCCTGGCAGTCATCAAAGGAGCCACTAACCTCAAATGCCTGTACATTTCCACCAAGGGTTGTCAACTGCTTTTCCTGTAAATCACTAACCCGCCCACTTGGGTAAAGGATCGAGACCCGAACACCCGGTACATTATGAAAGCCCATAGCCACGGCCCCACCGGTATCGCCCGATGTAGCTACCAATATGTGAACTTCTTTGTCGGAGTCTTTGGCGTAATGGGC
>CAWGWS010000004.1:1540000-1777500 GCA_963826425.1 uncultured Cytophagales bacterium
CTATCCCTGGCCAGGCTGAAGGGGTGGTAACACACCGTGGAGGGCCGAACCGATAAGCGTTGAAAAGCTTCCGGATGAGCTGGGGATAGGGGTGAAAGGCCAATCAAACTGAGAAATAGCTCGTACTCTCCGAAATGTTTTTAGGAACAGCGTTGCGTGTTACCGTCTGTGAGGTAGAGCGACCGATAGGATGCGGGGGAGTCACATCCTACCAACTTCTGTCGAACTCCGAATGCGCAGAGGGGTGCGTGGCAGTGAGGGGCAGGGTGCTAAGGTCCTGCTCCGAGAGGGGAACAACCCAGACCACCGGCTAAGGTCCCCAAATCTATGCTAAGTTGAACAAAGGCGGTCCGGCTGCTGAGACAGCCAGGAGGTTAGCTTGGAAGCAGCTATTCCTTTAAAGAGTGCGTAACAGCTCACTGGTCGAGCGGGGCGGGCGTCGATAATAAGCGGGCATCAAGCATAGTACCGAAGCCGTGGACATACACTTGGAGTGTATTGTGGTAGGAGAGCATTCTGACATCAGTGAAGCCGGGGCGTGAGCCATCTGGTGGAGAGGTCAGAAAAGCAAATGTAGGCATAAGTAACGATAATGGAGACGAGAACGCTCCACACCGAAAAGCTAAGGTTTCCTCCGCGATGGCAGTCATCGGAGGGTTAGTCGGGGTCTAAGGGGTAGCCGAATGGCGGACCTGAGGGGGAATGGGTTAATAGTCCCATACTACGTTTGCAGGGAGACAGCTGACGGATTGCCGGGGGTGATAGGTCCTGACGGAATAGGGCGTTGAGACAAGGCTTCGGCCGCGTCGAATCACTGAAGGGGATTCCAAGAAAAGGTTGAATCCGTTAAGCGCAAGCGTACCCGTACCGTAAACCGACACAGGTAGCTGGGCAGAATATGCTAAGGTGCGCGAATGAATCATGGTTAAGGAACTCGGCAAAATGACCCTGTAACTTCGGGATAAGGGGGGCCTCGTCACGGTATTAGCAATAGTATTGGTGGAAGGCTGCAGAGCAAAGGCCCAGGCGACTGTTTACCAAAAACACAGGACTCTGCCAACTTGAAAGAGGACGCATAGGGTCTGACACCTGCCCGGTGCTGGAAGGTTAAGGGGGGATGTTAGGGGTAACCCGACGCATTGAACTGAAGCCCCAGTAAACGGCGGCCGTAACTATAACGGTCCTAAGGTAGCGAAATTCCTTGTCGGGTAAGTTCCGACCTGCACGAATGGTGTAACGATCTGGGCACTGTCTCAACCATGAGTTCGGTGAAATTGTAGTAGCGGTGAAGATGCCGCTTACCCGCCACGGGACGAAAAGACCCCGTGCACCTTTACTACAGCTTGGTATTGGATACTGGCTGAGGATGTGTAGGATAGGCGGGAGGCAATGAAGCGGTGTCGCCAGGCATCGTGGAGTCAACCTTGAAATACCGCCCTTCTTCATCCGGTATCCTAACAGATTAAATCTGGACATTGCCTGGTGGGTAGTTTGACTGGGGTGGTCACCTCCGAAAGGGTAACGGAGGTTTCCCAAGGTCCGCTCACGCCGGACGGTAATCGGCGGAGGAGTGCAATAGCAGAAGCGGGCTTGACAGTGAGGCACACAGGCCGATCTGGTGCGAAAGCAGGGTATAGTGATCCGGTGGTTTCCGTATGGAAGGGCCATCGCTCAAAGGATAAAAGGTACGCCGGGGATAACAGGCTGATCTCCCCCAAGAGCTCACATCGACGGGGAGGTTTGGCACCTCGATGTCGGCTCGTCACATCCTGGGGCTGGAGAAGGTTCCAAGGGTTGGGCTGTTCGCCCATTAAAGTGGCACGCGAGCTGGGTTCAGAACGTCGTGAGACAGTTCGGTCTCTATCTGTGGTGGGCGTGGGAATACTGATGGGATCTGTCCTTAGTACGAGAGGACCGGGATGGACCAACCGCTGGTGAGCCGGTTGTCTGGCCGCAGGCACGGCCGGGTAGCTACGTTGGGATAGGATAAGCGCTGAAGGCATCTAAGTGCGAAACCGGCCCAGAGATGAGTGTTCCAATATAGGAGGGGCGTTGGAGACGACGACGTTGATAGGTGGCAGGTGGAGGCTGTGAGAGCAGCGGAGCTGAGCCATACTAATGGCCCCGAGAGCGTCTTATACATTGCTACTCAGATTAAATTGCCTAATTAGTTTACATTGTTGATTTTCATTTCTCTCTGTAGGATAAAGAATTACATCATTAGGTCTAACAGTTGTGTAGACCAAACGATCAACATGCAGGTTGGTGCTGGTAAGGCGGGTGTTCACCTCTTCCATTCCGAACAGAGCCGTTAAGCCCCGTACTGCCGATGGTACTGCCGTCACAGGTGGGAGAGTAGGAAGGTGCCACCTGCTGTTATTTAAAGGCGAAGGCCGTTGTCAGATCGACAACGGCCTTTTGCATTTTAGTACCTTGTTAAATCATACGGGGACGCTGTCATTGAGGGGTATTGAATAGTTGAGCAGTGTTCAGACCGCCAAAACTCGCTGAACTCATCATTAACGTGGTATCAGAGATCGTGTACTGATTCTGTATGAACGTCTTCAACTCGTCAGGACCTGAAAGTACGTGCAAATCGGCCCGGCCAAAAGCATCAATAACATCAGAAATAGTAACGGGGTCATCCTGGCGGCTGCTTAAGGCCAGTGCATCCAGATAAACAGCTGATATATCAGCTGAATCCAATGTTCCTTTATACTGATTGAGGAAGACATTGCTCAAACTGTTTGGGGTGTGTAACTCAACTATGGCAAGCAAGCGACTTTCTGGGTACTGTTTCTTCACGGCGTTGGTAGTGGCCCTCACAGTAGATGGAGAATGGGCAAGATCACGAAATAAAATCCGATTACCTGGTTGAATGGTCTTTTCGAGTCGGCACTCGTTGCCTTTAAAGGACGGAATAGCCTCGTAGAACTGCTCTTCTGTAATGCCAATATAATCTAACACCGTCATCGCTCCGGCAATATTTTTCATGTTGTGCTCACCAAAGATTCTGACGGATACTGGTGCCTTTTGTTTGGTGATCAGGAATGTCTGCCCATCAACAATTGTGCTTGGGTGAACATCATAGGGCACTTTCGTAATATCAGGCCGCTCCTTCTGGCCAATTATGTCAAGCATATCATCCGATTCGTCGAAGATTAAAATACCGGCTTTGGGCATGGCTTCGGCCAAGTGCTCAAACTGACTGACGTACTCCTCCCAAGTTGGATAGATGTTGACGTGGTCCCAGGCAATACCGCTGATAAGCGCAATGTGAGGGTTGTAATGGAGAAATTTGGGCTGTGAATCAATTGGTGAAGAAGCGTACTCGTCACCCTCTATGATGATTACCGGTGCATCAGCCGTAAACCTGGCCATTGTAGCGAAGCCATCGGGTTGAGCACCGACCAGATAGTCGAAATTCCGTTTATGATAATTCAGGACATGAAGGATAATTGAAGTGATGGTTGTTTTGCCGTGACTTCCGGCGATAACCACACGTTGCTTTTGTTTACTTTGCTCGTATACATATTCCGGGTACGAAAACACTGGAATACCCATTTGCTGGGCTTTGAGCAACTCAGGATTGTCCTTACGAGCGTGCATACCCACAATTACGGCGCTCAGAGTATCTACTATCTTTTCGGGGAACCAACCCGTCTTTTCGGGCAATATGCCCCGTTGTTTGAGCCGTGACCGCGATGGTTCATAGATTTCGTCGTCAGAGCCAGTTACTATATACCCATATTGCTGGAGGCTGATAGCCAAATTGTGCATGGCACTGCCGCCAACGGAAATGAAATGAATAGACGTTTGCATTAGGTTTTAAGATCAGTAGTCAACAAAAATACGCCTTTTACGGACCAAACGCAGTCAGCCACCTATGCATACGGATCCGGAACGTAGCAGGGGATTGTTCTACCTGCCTCCCATCGTTCCATATGTTAAATTTGAACAATTCCGAATCAAACCCCCTGCTTTTTCGTTGATAAACCTGTTACCAGAACAGACGGAAGCTCGCTGTTTCCACCTGAGAACATTTACGTAGGCAAGCCTTTTCAATTTATGCCCAGATAATAAGGATGAAGACATACTATGACCTTATTGACCAGACATTTGAATTTCCAACGAGGGAGTTCAACGTGGAGAACGACCAGCTCATGTTCAACAATGTACCTCTCATGGACATTGTTAAAGAGTATGGGACACCCCTGAAGTTGACGTATTTACCGAAGATCACGGAGCATATTGAACACGCTAAATTGCTGTTCAAAAATGCCCTGAAACGGTACAATTACAAGGGAAGTTACACGTATTGCTATTGCACGAAATCATCGCACTTCAAGTTTGTGCTCGACGAAGTTTTGAGCAACAACGTTCACCTCGAAACATCGTCGGCGTACGATATTCAGATCATTCGGGAGTTGGTTAAAGCCGAGAAGGTTAACAAGAATACGTATATCATTTGTAACGGCTACAAGCGACCACTCTACACGCAGTACATCAGCGAGATGCTGAACGAGGGCTTCAATGTGGTTCCGGTTCTGGATAACCTGAAGGAGATAGAAGCCTATGAAAACACGGTAACAGCAGATATAGTCAATTTCGGTATTCGTATCGCGACCGATGAGGAACCTAACTTCGCGTTTTACACATCGCGGCTGGGTATTCGGTATAGTGACGTGAATGAACTCTACCGGAGCAAGATTGCTACCAACGAGCAGTTCAAGCTCAAGATGCTGCATTTTTTCATTAATACGGGTATCAAAGACAGCGCCTATTATTGGAGCGAGCTAAGCCGGTTCATGTATAAGTACTGTGAACTGGCTAAGATTTGTCCCGACCTCGATTCAATAGATATCGGAGGTGGAATGCCAATTCAGACGTCATTCCAATTTACGTATGATTACCAGGCCATGATCGACCAGATTGTGGAAAGTATTCAGTGGATCTGCAACAAGAACAACGTACCGGTACCTAATATCTTTACCGAGTTTGGTTCGTATACGGTGGGTGAAAGTGGAGCCGTGATTTATAAGGTGATTGATCAGAAACTGCAGAACGATAAGGAGCTGTGGTATATGATTGACGGTTCGTTCATCACGCAACTCCCTGACTCGTGGGGCCTGGGCCAAAAATACATTATGCTGTCGGTGAACAACTGGGACAATCCATACCAGAAAGTTAACCTCGGTGGCCTAACCTGCGATTCGCACGATTTTTACAATACCGAAACGCACAGTGCCGACTTATTCCTGCCTATTTTTGATCAGGAAGCTGAAGAACAGTACATCGGTCTATTTCATACCGGCGCATATCAAGAGTCGTTAGGTGGGTATGGCGGCATCCAACACTGTCTGATTCCGGCCCCGCAACACGTTATTATCGACAGAGACGACGAAGGCAATCTTAGAACGCGTCTTTTTGCACCGGAGCAGAATAGCGAAACCATGCTTAAAATTCTGGGTTACGGGGGTGCCGAACCTGGTATGACCGAACTCGAAGCAACCGAAGCTGCTGAGGAGCGCGAAGAAGAAGCTGAGCTAGTGCAGGAAGAGGGTTAACCCTAGGAGTTTAGGTGGCCGATCAATCAATTGACGGCCTGGAAAAGGCTGACTGAAAGTTTTTGGCACTATTTTCGTTTATCTGTTTTCGACGAACGAATCAAACCACGGGGACATCAATGAGAAAATCATTCATTTTAGTAGCACTGGTAGCAACGGTATCGCTTGGGTCGTGTGCACGAAAAGCAAATTGCCCTGCTTACGGAAGCATTCAGAAACCGGTATCGGCACAGGTTCGGGCCTAAGGTCACGTTGGCAAAGAAGCCGCCAACCCCTGCTTGGGAGTTGGCGGCTTTTGCGTTACTATTGCTCAAGCACAAATCGTGATGCTTCGAGTAGAGTCGCTGCGCAGGCATCGCATTCGTCAGATATTTCCGGTTGGTCCATAATCCGGATGGTACGGACACCAACCCGTCGGCCCGCCTGCATGTCGCGCAGGGCGTCGCCAATCATCCACGAGTTATTGGGAATAATGCCATACTTGGCCATTGCCTTTTCGAGCATCAGAGAACCGGGTTTTCGGGTGAGCGACGCGCTGTTGTATTGAGGATGGTGCGGGCTGTAATAAATGTCATCAATAACGTTTCCGCACTGCTGTTGCAGGTAATCGTAACAGACCATTACATCGTCGCGGGTATATAACCCTTTGGCGATACCAGCCTGATTCGTAATAACGATGAGCAGGTAGCCCGCGTCTTTCAATAGTCGCAATGCTTCTGATACACCATCGGGAATGATAAAGTCTTTCACCCGATACACGTAGTCGGCCCGATCTTCATTTAAAACGCCATCGCGGTCCAGAAACACGCACTTATTCATACCGTAACGCTGATAATATGAATTCAAAAATACAATAATTCTCTTATTTATTTGAAATATTATGAGTTGCGCTGGTTTTTAGAGTGGAAAGCCGCTGCTGAAGGGCCAAAATCTTGGCGTCGGCGTCGGCAAGTTTCTGTTGTTCCCGCTCTATTACCTCGGGTTTAGCATTAGCGACAAACTTCTCGTTCGACAGTTTTTTGAGGATCGACTCCCGGAAGCCAACCAGATAATCCAGGTCTTTCTGCGCGGTTTCAATCTCCTGTGCTATATCAATCTCGCCCGCTACGTTCACAAAAAACTCATCGCTTTTTATCAGGAATGATACCGAATCAGCAGACTGGTCAACAGCTTGGCTAACGTAACTGATCTCCGATACATTGGCCATTTTTTGGATGAGCGATTCAAAGGAATTAAAGCGGGCGGGGCTATCGGTCTTTATAGTGAGTGGAAGGGCTGTTTTTGGTGAAATCTGCTTGGCACTTCGGATGTTTCGGAGGCTGGTAACGATCTCGAAAAACACGTCGAATTCTTGCATCAGGGGCGTATCAAGAGCACCAGGTTGCGGGAATGAGGTGATACAAATGCTTTCGCCGGGTTTGCGCTCGCGTATTTCCTGCCAGATTTCTTCGGTAATGAACGGCATAAACGGATGTGACAGACACATCAGCCGCTCGAAGAAGTTTATTGTAGCCTCATACGTTGGCTGGTCAATGGGTTTGGCTACACCCTCGTCAAAGGCTGGTTTGATGAGTTCGAGGTATTGCGAACAGAAGTCGCTCCAGATTAGCTTATAAATGGCCTGCAGGGCATCCGAAATACGAAACTTACTGAAGTCGTCTTCAATCTGTACCAGCGTTTCGTTTAGTTTCGATTCAAACCAGTCAATCGCCAACTGATTGCTGCCGACAGATAACGGCTCGCCAACTGTCCAGCCCTTTACCAGCCGAAACGCGTTCCAGATTTTGTTGCTGAAATTACGGCCCTGCTCAACCAGCCTTTCATCGAAGGGTAAATCATTGCCAGCAGGCGAACTGAACAACATACCGGTTCGAACACCATCGGCACCGTACTGCTCGATAAGGTCAAGCGGATCGGGCGAGTTACCGAGCGATTTTGACATTTTTCGGCCTAGTTTATCGCGGACAATACCGGTCAGATACACGTTTTTAAACGGGGCTTCGCCCTGATACTCGTAGCCGGCGATAATCATGCGGGCGACCCAGAAAAACAGGATTTCGGGAGCCGTAACCAGATCGTTGGTGGGGTAATAATAGTTGAGATCACCGGGCCCGGCTTTAGGGTCTTCCGGATTGCCAGACGGCTTGAAGACTGACATAGGCCACAGCCAGGACGAGAACCAGGTGTCCAGCACATCATCGTCCTGCGTCAGGTCGGCTTCGGTCATAGCAAAGAGCAGGCGCTCGTGCTGTACTTTTTCGAGGGCTTCGTGCTTATTACGGGCCACGACTACCGACCCATCCTGTAAATAGAAAGCCGGGATGCGCTGCCCCCACCACAGTTGCCGACTGATGCACCAGTCATGGACATTTTCCATCCAGACCCGGTACATGTTCTTGAACTTCGGCGGCACTAACTGAACAATGTCATCCATGACCGCGCTGAGCGCGGGTTTGGCCAACTCGTCCATTTTTAAAAACCATTGCAACGACAAGCGAGGCTCAATTACCGCACCCGTCCGCTCCGACGTACCCACGTTCGATTTATACTCCTCAGTCTTTTCGAGGTGTCCAGCTTCGTCCAGTAATTTAATAATGGCTCTGCGGGCGGCAAACCGGTCCTGCCCGACTAAAATCTCAGCCTTCTCGTTCAGCGTACCGTCGTCGTTTAAAATGTCGATAACCGGCAGGTTATGTTTGATGCCGAGCGCGTAGTCATTGGGGTCGTGAGCGGGCGTTACTTTCAGACCACCGGTTCCAAAGTCTACGGTTACGTATTCATCCGTGATAATTGGAATCTCGCGGCCAATGAGTGGGATGACAGCTTTTTTGCCGTACAGATGCCGATATCGATCATCGTTAGGGTTAACCGCAATGGCCACATCGGCCATGATTGTCTCGGGCCGAACGGTGGCGATGGTGATGTACTGATCTGACTGACCTGCAATGGTGTAGTTGATGTACACCAGTTTTTGCGCTACTTCTTTCGTGATAACTTCTTCGTCTGAGACGGCGGTTTGGCCCTGGGGGTCCCAGTTGACCATGCGAACCCCCCGGTAGATCTTGCCTTTCTCATACAAGTCAACGAATGTGTCGATAACCGATTCATACAGGGCCGGTTCCAGCGTGAAGCGCGTTCGGTCCCAGTCGCAGGATGCGCCTAGTTTACGGAGTTGCTGCAAAATGATGCCACCGTATTTATGCGTCCACTCCCAGGCATATTCCAGAAACTCCTCGCGGGTAAGATCGTGCTTATCAATACCCCGTTCTTTGAGCATGGCCACAACCTTTGCCTCGGTAGCAATACTGGCGTGGTCGGTACCGGGAACCCAGCAGGCGTTTTTACCCTCCATCCGCGCTTTTCTGACCAGTACATCCTGAATGGTGTTGTTAAGCATATGCCCCATGTGCAGCACACCCGTTACGTTGGGGGGCGGAATGACGATGGTGTACGGCTCGCGATCGTCGGGCGTCGATTTGAAAAACTGATTATCAATCCAGTATTGATACCACTTTTCTTCAATCTCTTTAGGGTTATATGTTTTGGCAATCATTCGATTTCGGTTAGGCCGGGGCCAGTTGGTGTGCAAAAATAAACCCGTCGGCGCAGAATACCGGACGGGCTGTTGATTTGCCGTGTCTATGCGTCGATTCTGGCCCCCATTTGACCCGATCAGGACAAATCGACGCCAATTTGAGTTATACAGATACCCTCAACGACAAGCGCATGGAATTCGGCAAACTCCCCAGTCTCGACGCCGTAAACTTTTTACTCCCTCCCGACGCAGCGTTCAACGCCCGTGTCTGGTCAGAGGTAGAACCGGCTTCGCACCCGCAGGTATTTATTGGCGGACCTATATGGGCCAACAAAGAATACGTTGGTAAAATATATCCGACGAACGCTAAAGAGCGCGATTTTCTGCACCACTACACTCGACAGTTCAACACCATTGAGCTGAATCTGACGCACTACCAGATTCCAACCCCGGCCATGATTGACCGCTGGAAGACTGAAGCCAGCGAGAGCTTTGTGTACTCCCCTAAATTTCCACAGGCTATTAGCCATGACCGGCAACTTATCGCGACTGAACTACTGACCGACGAGTTTGTCAACGCTATTCTGAGGCTGGAAGAATTTTTGGGAATGTCGTTCCTGCAACTGCCGCCCTACTTCAGCCCCGATAAGTGGCCTGTACTGGAAACGTACCTCAAAACCCTGCCCGACGAACTGGCCGTTGCTGTGGAGTTTCGCCATGCCGACTGGTTTGCCCCGGCCATCTGGCATCAAACCCTGGAACGACTTCGTGCACTACGTCGGCATGTGGTTATGACCGACGTAGCCGGTCGGCGTGATGTGTTGCATATGGGTTTGAGCAGCCCGGTTCTGACGCTCCGGTTCATTGCCAACGACGGTCATCCTACTGACTACACCCGCACCGATGCGTGGGTACAGCGGCTGAGAATCTGGTTTGAACAGGGGTTGCAAACGGCTTATCTGTTTATTCATGGCGGGGCCGAAAACGACACCGCGCCCGAATTGATTTTGTACTGGATCCGTCAGCTCAACCAGCACTGCGGCCTGAACCTACGCGAACCAGTACTGCAACCAAAGGTGGTACAGGGAACACTGTTTTAATATCCCTGACCTTATTTACCTTTGTCGAATGTTTATGACTCCAACAATTGCATCGTACCACCGCGTCCATCAATAACGGGCGGGGTGAGTTTGTTGTGATTGTTGCGAAGCCATTGTTACACACATACATACTAAGCCCGGTCCTGTTACAGTAGCCGGGTTTTTGCGTTCCATGAAGACAGTAATCATTAAATACAACGCCGGAAACGTACAATCGGTCATGTTCGCGCTGGAGCGGCTCGGTGCGCCTTACCTGCTCACCGACGACGAAGCCGAAATCCGATCTGCCGATAAAGTAATTTTTCCCGGCGTAGGCGAGGCCAGTACGGCCATGGCATACCTACGACAGCGGGGGCTGGATAAACTTATTCCGTCGCTGACCCAGCCCGTGTTAGGCACCTGCGTGGGCATGCAGTTGATGTGCCGGTATTCGGAGGAGAATGATACAACCTGCATGGGCATTTTCGATATCGATGTACGACGGTTTCCTGCCGGCCGCGGAGACGGCACATCGGGTCTGAAAGTGCCACATACGGGCTGGAATAACATCCATACTCTGCACGGGTCGCTGACCAATGGTATTGCCGAAAATGCTTATGTCTATTTCGTACATAGCTATGCCGCCGATGTGTGTGCTGAAACTACTGCCGTTTGTGATTACGTTCGCCCGTTCAGTGCTATGCTTCACCGCGATAATTTTTACGCGGCCCAGTTTCACGCCGAAATCAGCGGTAACGCCGGGCAGCAGATTCTTGAGAACTTTTTAAAACTTTGACCTTTAATACAGCGGAAAGGAGGTCTCACAGAGAGAACAGAGTCACTGTCTTGTTTTCTCTGATCCCCCTGTCATTTCTCCATCCTCTTTGTTAAGAAAATCCAGTATGCATATAATACCCGCTATTGACCTTATTGATGGAAAAGCCGTGCGCCTGACGCAGGGCGATTACCGTCAGAAAACCGAATACAATGCCCGCCCGCTGGAGGTAGCGCAGCAGTTTGAAGATGCGGGCCTGACCCGACTGCATCTCGTTGACCTTGATGGCGCGCGGGAGAAGCGCGTTATTAACTGGAAGGTGCTGGAGTTGCTGGCGTCCAAAACCCGGCTGCACATCGACTTTGGCGGGGGCGTTCAGTCGGACGACGACTTGCGGGTGGCCTTCGAATGTGGGGCTAAACAGGTGACGGGCGGCAGTATTGCCGTGAAACAGCCCGACGTGTTTGAGCGGTGGCTGAGTCAGTATGGGCCGGAGAAAATAATCCTGGGTGCCGACGCCAAAAATGAGAAAATTGCCGTGAGTGGCTGGGAGGAGGGCACCGATTTATGGGTGTACGATTTTGTGGATAACTATGTGGATAAGGGTGTTAATTACGTGATTAGCACCGATGTAGCGAAGGACGGTTTGTTGCAGGGACCATCATTCGAGCTGTACCGAAATTTGCAGGACCGTGCCCCAAAGCTTAACATCATCGCCAGCGGGGGCGTCAGCAACATGCAGGACATTGAAACCCTTGCTGATATGAATCTATACGGTGTCATCGTCGGCAAAGCAATTTACGAAGGCCGGGTTACGCTGACTGAACTGATGAAGTTTTCTTCCTGATACCATGCTTACGAAACGAATTATTCCCTGCCTTGACATTAAAGACGGACGGACCGTAAAAGGTACCAACTTCGTAAATCTGCGCGACGCCGGTGATCCGGTTGCTCTAGCCGCTATCTACGCCGAACAGGGTGCCGATGAGTTGGTCTTTCTGGACATCACTGCTACCGTTGATGGCCGCAAAACCCTGCTCGACCTGGTTCGGAAGGTAGCGCATACCATCAATATCCCGTTTACGGTTGGCGGAGGCATCTCGTCTGTTGCCGACGTATCAGCTTTGCTCAATGCCGGTGCCGACAAGATTTCAATCAACTCGTCGGCGGTGCGCAACCCGGATTTAGTGAACGAACTGGCCCTGGCGTTTGGTAGTCAGTGCATCGTGGTGGCAATTGATACGCGGTATATGAATGGCGAACACATCGTTCATACGCACGGGGGGCGAATACCAACCGAACTCCGTACTCTTGCCTGGGCAAAAGAGGTGGAAGAACGGGGTGCGGGCGAAATTCTCCTGACGTCGATGGATGCCGATGGAACAAAAGCGGGCTTCGCGCTGGAGCTTACTGCCCAAATTTCGGGTGCGGCTAACATTCCCGTCATTGCGTCGGGCGGGGCGGGTTCAATAGATCACTTTGTTGATGTCTTCACTACCGGTAAAGCCGATGCTGGTCTGGCCGCGAGTATCTTTCACTTCAAAGAAATTGAAATTCCGGCCCTGAAGGGCTATCTAAAGGAAAAGGGAATTGAAATGAGGGTGTGATTTTTAAGGCAGCCTCTCTGTGTTGAAAATCGCTCAGAATTTGAATCCCAAATCCAGACTTATTATCCGACTTTTGGAGAGTAGCTGCCCGCCCCGCGCTACATCGAGAAGACCACGCTGGTAGCTAAAGCCGATGTTTACCGCATTAACCGGATTGATTCGGTACTGAATGCCCGCCCCAAGCAGCAACTCAATGTCGCCGAAGCCATATTGTCGCTGGCTACCCCCACTCTCGGCCATGTAGAGGGCGTTTCGTTCTTTTTCCAGCGCACGTTCGGCGAGTTTCAGGCTCAGTAAACCACCTGTTTGCACGTATACCCGCACACTGGGTGCAATGTTGTTAGCAAACAGTTTCACCGATACCGGTACCTGCAGGTATTGTAGATTGTACGTTGACTCCTTATAGGGTACACCGGCGCCAACCCGCGATTCGCCGAAATTGCCGGGCATCTGGAACCCTGACCGTTTTATGGTGTAATACAGGCCACTGCTTAGGGCATAACGATCTTTGAAAAAGAAGTAGTCAATGGTAGGGCCAACGCTCATCCGTACGCCGGAGCCATTGGGCAAAAATCCGGCGTAGGCACCTGACCCCTCGGCGGTGTTGAGGTTAAGCGAAGGCGCGAACCGAAGACCCATTTCAATCTGGTGAATCGGACGGGCATAGTCGGGGCCGCTGCCATCATAGTCGGCGGCTGGCTGACGACGACGCCGTTTTTTTCGTTCTTCTTCGTACTGCGCTTCGTTCGCCACCTGGCCCTGGTATTGGCTGCCAAGAATTTTGCGAAAGCGCTTATCTGATTCAGCCGAGAAGCTGTCACGCGGACGGTTAATTGACTGGCGCGACACCGACTGCGCAAAAGCCGGGCTAAACAGTAGCGTCATCATCAGGCTAATCCCTGCAACTTTTTTCATAATTTTGCCTGTTTTCAAGAAAGGAAACTAATGATGCTGATGCAATTTCGGGTGGCCTTCGTTGGCCTGTTTCTATTAACTCTCTTTGCTTCGTGTGCTAAAAACGAAGATGTTACGATTGTCCGGCTTGACCAGAAACTGTTCGCCAACCCATCGCCCGACAGTGTCCAGGCTTTTTTGAGCCAGAATCCGGGTGTCACTCAATTGTACTTTAACGCGAATGACGCCGAAACTGATACGGCGCTCATCGGTGAACTGAGTAACCGGGTCAGCAACCCCGCTTTGAACGAACTCAACCGACAGGTACAGGGGGAATTTGGCGATATGATCAATCTCCGCACGCAACTTGCCGAAGCATTCACCACTATCAAAAAAGAATTCCCCAATTTCAAAGCACCCAAAGTCGCTACCGTTGTAACGGGTTTTCTGGGGCCTGACCTCGTCGTGACCGATAGTCTGATTGTTATTGGACTCGATTACTTTGCCGGACCTGCCGCCAAATACCGACCAACCGGGCCAGCGTATCCGGGATACATCCTCCGACGCTACCAGAAAGACCACATCGTTCCGGCTATTGTTTTCGCTATCTCTGACAAATACAATGCCACGAATCGGACCGACCAAACCCTGCTGGCCGACATGGTGTACTATGGCAAGGGCTACGTATTTACCAAAACTATGCTGCCCAACGTGGCCGATAGTCTGGTAATTGGCTATACAGACAGGCAGTTGACCGAAACGTTTAACGCACAGGATATTGTCTGGGCGCATTTTGTTGATAACCAGTTGTTATACAAGAGCGACCCAATTACGAAACAGCAGTATCTGAACGAACGTCCCTTTACTGCCGAAATCGGACCAGCCGCACCGGGGGGCATTGCCCGCTGGATTGGCTGGCGGATTGTGAGCAGCTATTACGATAAGAAAGGTATATCCATTGCCGAATTGATGCGCACTGCAAACGTCCGGCAAATTTTTGAACAGTCAGGCTATAAAGGACAGGCTGACTAATTGATTTTATATGGCAAAGCGCGGACAAAATTTTGGTGAAGGAGCTGATCAGGCAGATAAGAAAAAGCTAAACCGCGAGAGTCTCTCCAAGGCCCTGCGCGTGTTTCGGTTTGTGCGTCCCTACCGGACGCAATTTGCTGTCGGGTTTGTTTTTCTGATTCTATCGACGTTAACCACACTGAGTTTCCCGGCTCTGATTGGGCAGGTTACAAGTGTTATTCAGGGGAAATCGGCGTTTACGCTCAATCAGGTGATTCTGATTTTTGGCGGTATTCTAATCTTGCAAGCCATTTTCTCATTTTTCCGAATCTATTTCTTCGCTCAGGTCAGTGAACGGTCAATGGCTGACGTGCGACAAGCGGTATACAGCAAAATCATTACGCTACCCATTCCTTTCTTTGAAAAACGGCGTGTGGGCGAACTCACCAGCCGGCTCTCGTCAGATGTAACGCAGTTGCAGGATGTGCTGTCCATCACGCTGGCCGAGTTGTTCCGGCAGGTGGCGACGTTGATTGGTGGTACGCTGTTTATTCTGTGGGTATCGTGGAAACTGACGCTGTTCATGCTGGCCACGTTTCCAGTCATTATCATATCGGCCATCATTTTTGGGCGATTCATTCGTAAACTATCCAAGCAGGCCCAGGACCAGTTGGCAGCCGCGAGCGTGATTGTCGAAGAAACGCTGCAGTCAATCAATGTTGTAAAGGCCTTCACCAACGAGCGCATTGAGATTGGCCGGTATCACGCAGCTCTGCAACTCATGGTGGCAACAGCGCTGCGCACGGCCAAATTCAGGGGCGTGTTTGTGTCGTTTGTCATCTTCGCCATGTTCGGCGCCATCATGGGTATTGTCTGGTACGGCGGGCGGCTGGTGCTGTCGGGCGAGATTCCCTTTGCTGATTTATTGACCTTTATCTTCTACACCGCCTTCATTGGTGGCTCGGTGGCGGGCATCGGCGATATGTACGCTCAGGTGCAGAAAACCATCGGCGCGTCGGATCGGATACTTGAAATTCTCGAAGAGCCTTCCGAAGTAGAGGCTAATGAAGAACTTCCGCTGTTTGTGCCGGTGCATGGCCATGTTCACTTCGGCGATGTGAGGTTCTCGTATCCCTCTCGACCCGACTTGCCCGTGCTGAAAGGCATTACGCTCAACGTGGCAGCTGGTCGTAAGATTGCGCTCGTGGGTCAAAGCGGAGCCGGTAAATCAACCATCATTCAATTGCTGATGCGGTACTATCCACTCAGCAGTGGGCAAATCACTGTTGATGGGCGTGACCTAACGGCTTTTAACATTACTGAACTGCGCCGGAATATTGCCGTTGTACCACAAGAGGTGATGCTCTTTGGCGGATCGATTCTGGAAAACATTCAGTACGGTAAGCCCGGCGCGTCGGAAGCCGACGTGCGTGAAGCCGCCCGCAAAGCCAACGCGCTGGAGTTTATTGATACCTTTCCCGAGGGTATTCAGACGCTGGTTGGTGAGCGGGGCGTTAAGTTATCGGGTGGTCAGCGGCAGCGGATTGCCATTGCCCGCGCCATCCTGAAAGACCCCGCCATCCTGATTCTGGACGAAGCGACAAGTGCACTCGACGCCGAGTCGGAGCGACTGGTGCAGGACGCGCTCGACGTCCTGATGCAAAACCGCACGACAATTATTATCGCCCACCGACTGGCTACCATCCGTAAGGTTGACCGCATTTACGTCCTGCGCGAAGGCCAGATTGCCGAGCAGGGTACGCACGACGAACTGGCCAGCCTCAACGAAGGGGTTTATGCCAACCTGGTTAAGTTGCAGTTTGAGAATGCCGTATCGTAAATGGTTTTCATCCTGCTGAACCCCTAAACCGAAAAAACCATGACTGCCTCCGCCCAAACCCTGAAAGAGTTCAACCTCCGCCTGACGGCTGGCCGGGAGCAGGTACTTGATCTATTCCTGAACGCCGACCATGCCCTGGCCCACAGCGACGTAGAAACCGGTCTCGGCCCTGACCACGACCGCGTAACGGTGTATCGAACCCTACGCACGTTTCTGGACGCTGGTCTGCTACATAAAGTGCTTGACGACGAAGGTGGTACGAAATACGCGCTCTGCCGCGAAAGATGCGCCGATGGGCATCACCATCATGATCACGTGCATTTTAAGTGCGAAACCTGTGGTCAAACTACCTGTCTGGACGAAGTACGTATTCCCGCCGTTTCACTACCCGATGGCTATGACCGCAAAGAAATGAACCTGCTCATTCAGGGCGTTTGTCAGGAATGCAACGGGTAATATAAATCTTGTTCTAAATGCCTCTATCAACGTTTACTCAGCGTCAACAGCAATTTCAGAAGCAGGAGCAGGCCGCTCAAAGCCGGTACAATCAACTGGCTTTCTGGCGGCTTGTCTGGTTTTTTGGCGTCGTAGCAATCGTCTGGTTGTTGGCAGAAGCAGATCAGCAGATTGGCGCGGCAGTTGCCCTACTCGTCGGTATCATCGGCTTTCTGGTGCTGTTAAAGCGACATAATGCTATCAAGCACGAGCGCGACCTTGCCCGGCAGCTGGCGTTCGTTAACGAGGACGAAACAGCCCGGCTTTCGCGCCAATACCTGCGCCCTGACGCCGGTGAGCCGCTTGCTAATCCAACCCACTTCTACGCCCATGACCTCGATGTATTTGGGCGGCAGTCCCTGTTTCGGCTTCTGAATCGAACTCACACCTACAAGGGGCAATCCCGACTGGCTGAATGGCTCCTGAACCCCGCCGGTGCCGATACCATCCGGCTTCGCCAGCAGGCCGCTACCGAGCTGCAACCGCAGCTTGACTGGCGGCAGCAGCTCGAAGCTGTTGCCGACCTTAATGCAGCAGTTAGCCACTCGCCCGATGCGCTCGTTCAGTGGGCAACGGAGGCCGCGAAGCCACTGCCAAGTTATCTCAATGTCGTTCGGTTTTTGTTTCCGGTTATTACAACGGCTCTGTTCGTGGCTTGGCTGTTGGGCTTTTTGCCCGGTGTAGCGGTGCTGATTGCATTGGGTATTCACGGATTTGTGCTGAGCCGGACAGCTGCTCGTGCTGCTGTTGTGAGTGAACAAACTGTAGCGATGTCATCGGCACTGAATGCCTTTCGGGCGTTGTTCGCTATGGCGGAGCAGACACCGGGAAATTCGGTTCGGCTGCTGGCCATCCGGCAGGCGCTGGCGGCTGACAGTCAACCGGCGTCAGTTGCCATAGGTGAGCTGGCCGGTCTGACCGAAGGATTAAACTACCGACGCAACCCGTATTTTTCCTTGTCGATTGGCCTGTTCACGCTTTGGGATATCCACTACCTGTTCCGGCTGGAAGCCTGGCGAGCGCAATATGGTCCCAGCCTAAACCATTGGTTCATCGCACTCGGCGAATTGGAAGCGATAAACAGCCTGGCCGGCTTTGCCTATGCTCATCCCACCTACGCCACCCCTGGTATTGCTGACGGCGTACTTACGCTTGACTTAGCCAGGGCGGTCCACCCCTTATTACCACCTGGCCGTAGCATATCCAACTCCTTAATGCTAACCAATGCGGGGCAGACAGTGCTGATCACCGGCTCTAATATGTCGGGCAAGAGTACGTTTCTGCGAACGGTGGGCGCGAATGTTGTGCTGGCTCTGGCGGGTGCGGTCGTTAGCGCCGATGCCATGCGTTGCTCGCCGGTGCGGGTATTTACCAGTATGCGGACACAGGATTCGCTCGAAGAAAGTACGTCGTCATTCTACGCGGAACTATTGCGCCTGAAAACACTGATCCGACTGACGCAACAATCCGGTGACCTGCTGCAGAACCACCTGCCAACTTTGTATTTCCTCGACGAGATTCTGAAAGGAACCAATTCGGCCGACCGGCACCGGGGTGCAGAAGCACTTATCCGGCAACTGCATCATACCAATGCGTTCGGCTTCGTCTCGACCCACGACCTTGAGCTGGGGCAACTAGCCGACGCCGACGACTTCGTGCGGAATTATCATTTCCAGTCCGACCTTCGCAACGGCGAGCTTATCTTCGATTATAAGCTCCGCGATGGTATTTGTCAGAGTTTTAATGCCAGCCAGTTGATGCAGGCCATCGGCATTGAGATGGACCGGGTAGGCGCGCGGTAAAACAACCCCTTTAACTTCTTGTTAGACGGTCAGCGTTTCGTAACTTTGCTATCGTCAAAAATGGTATGCGTGCATACTGTTTCTGGTGACTGATGAAGGTAAAAAGGCAAGGCAACAAAAAAGCCTTTCCGGTTTGGAAAGGCTTTTAGGGGTGGTGATGGACGGAATCGAACCGCCGACACAAGGATTTTCAGTCCTTTGCTCTACCAACTGAGCTACATCACCGGAAGTCAGCTGCGAAACGTGGGTGCAAAAGTACGTCTTCAGCGGCTTTTTGCAACACATTGGTTCGAATATTTTTCTAAGAACACGTCTGAATTAGTCAATAATCTGATTATCAGGCACGATTCGTAACATACTATGGAATTGACTATTCTTCAACAGGTTTTGTTCGCACTTGCCTTAGGCGCAACAGGCTGGTACATCACCAAACGGGTGCAACTCATTACGAGGGCCATCAAACTTGGCCGCCCCGCCGACCGTAGCGGTAACGCGGGCGAACGCTGGAAAACAATGTTGCTGGTAGCGTTCGGACAGAAAAAGATGTTCACCAACCTGTTGGTTGGCTCTATGCACTTCGTTATCTACGCCGGGTTTATTATCATCAATCTCGAAATTCTGGAGATTATCCTCGACGGAGTACTGGGTACACACCGGCTCTTCGCGCCGTACATCACGCCAATTTATCCGTTTCTGATTAACGTCTTCGAGGTGTTGGCGTTTGGGGTGCTGGCAGTTTGTGTGGTGTTTCTCAGTCGCCGGTTTGTGGCGCGGGTGAGTCGGTTGCAGCCCGACCGGCACCGCGAGATGCGCGGCTGGCCCGTTTCTGATGCCACGATTATTCTAGTAGCTGAAATTATCCTGATGATTGCCTTTTTGACCTGGAACGCGTCGGACAGTGTGTTGCGCGACCGGGGCGTTGGCCATTATGGCGAGTTACAGGGCATGGTGCCTGACTTTGTACTTAGTCAGTTTTTGAAGCCGCTGTTTGCCGGATTCAGCGATTCAGGTTTAGTAGCCTATGAGCGTGGGGCGTGGTGGCTGCACATTCTGGGTATTATGGCGTTCGCCGTTTATGTGACCTACTCCAAGCACCTGCACATTGCGCTTGGCTTCCCCAATGTCTACTTCTCCGACCTGCAACCCAAAGGTGAAATGCAGAATATGCCCGAAGTCACGAAGGAAGTTCAGCTTATGCTTGGCCTGCCCCTTACGACCGGGCCCGACGGGTCTCAGACAAACGACAATGGAAATCAACCCGCCGAAGCTACTTCCGGTGACCCGGCAGAGATTGGCCGGTTTGGCGCCAAAGATGTGTATGATCTGAAGTGGATCAACCTGATGAATGCCTATAGCTGCACCGAGTGTGGTCGCTGTACGTCGGTCTGCCCGGCCAACATGACCGGCAAAAAACTGTCGCCCCGTAAAATTATGATGGACACCCGCGACCGGCTGCAGGAAATCGAGAAAGGCTGGAAAGAGCATGGGTTCGACTACAAGGACGATAAAGCTCTGCTGGGCGACCGCATCACCGCCGAAGAACTGAACGCCTGTACAACCTGTCAGGCCTGCATCAACGCCTGCCCCATAAACATCAATCCGTTGGATATTATCCTGCAAATGCGTCGGTACCGCGTCATGGAAGATTCCGATGCCCCCGCTTCGTGGAATGCCATGTTCAGTAACATCGAAAATAATGCGGCCCCCTGGAAATTCTCGCCCAGCGACCGGTTTAACTGGGCCGAACAAGTCAATGAGTAGAGTTGTAAAGTTATGCGTGAACGGCTCATAACTTTTTACAACCTCATAAATTTCTAAGAAATGACCACTGAAAAAACATACAGCGTACCCACAATGGCCGATATGGCCGCGGCTGGTGATACCCCGGAAATATTGTTCTGGGTGGGGTGTGCCGGCTCGTTCGACGACCGCTACAAACGCGTGACGATTGCTTTTGTCCGCATTCTAAACCATGTTGGCATCAAGTTCGCCGTATTGGGGCCGGAAGAAGCCTGCACCGGCGACCCCGCCCGACGTGCGGGTAACGAGTTCCTGTTTCAGATGCAGGCTATGAGCAACATTCAGGTTTTGGATGGCTACAATGTCAAAAAGATTGTAACGGCCTGTCCACACTGCTTCAACACCATCAAGAACGAATATCCTGAGTTAGGCGGCAACTACGAAGTTATTCATCACTCGCAGTTTTTGCAGGGCCTGATTAACGAAGGGCGGGTCAAAGTTAAAGATGGGGAATCATTCAAGGGCCGCAAGATCACATTCCATGATTCGTGCTACCTCGGCCGGGCCAATAAGATATATGAGGCTCCGCGGGAGGTTCTGGCTGCACTTGACGCTGACCTGGTAGAAATGAAGCGTGTAAAAGCTAACGGTTTGTGTTGTGGTGCCGGGGGCGGACAGTACTTCAAAGAACCCGAACCGGGTAATAAAGATGTAAATATCGAGCGGGTGCAGGAAGCATTGGCCACCGGAGCTGATACGATTGCCGTCGCCTGCCCTTTTTGTATGACAATGATGTCAGACGGCGTAAAAAATCAGAATCGTGAAGACAGTGTCAAAGTCTATGACGTCTCTGAGTTGATCGCGCAGGGCGAGGGACTTTAGCTTATTTATCGTCCTCAATGCTGGATTGATCGCTACGACAAAGTACCAAATAACAGAACCATGTATACCGATTTCAACACATTGCCCGATCATGCCCGCGTGTGGGTATATCAGACCAACCGGCCGCTGACCGATGCGGAGGTTTCGGCGATAGATGACACATTGCAAACGGTACTTAGTACCTGGGTGGCACACGGACAGCCCCTGTTAGCGTCGGCCCGCGTAATCAAGAACCGGTTTGTTGTAGTGGGTGTCGATGAGGGCTACAACCTGCCGAGTGGTTGCTCTATTGATGCATCGGTGCAGGCACTGCGGAATATTGGACACCAGATTAGCCATGGCGATGAACCGCTTGACTTTTTTGACCGATCTGCGGCTGTGCAGGCTACGGATGGTGAGGTACGGACCTATCCATTGCCGACGCTAAAGAATGCCGTTGCCGAAGAACTGATTACGCCTGACACGGTTGTGTTCAACACACTGGTAAAGACGAAGGCGGAATTTCTGTCAGACTGGCAGATACGGGCATCAGACTCGTGGCTAAAACGCTATTTCGGAAGAATTACGGCCTAGATTAACGAACACAAGACGCCAGTTAACAGACTTTATTGAGGGATGGATACTGACCGGCCTTAACATTGTCGGTTTTTGAATCGTTCCCTGTCAAATCGGCATAAGGGATTGATTTTAAACCTTTCTTCTGAACAAAGGATTGATTTTTGCAGTCAACTATCGATACGTTGCAACGGACTGGTTCCAGTCGATTTAGGAATTCGTTGCCGTCTGCCGTTCGTAAACGGCAATAAACGCTTACTTTTATGGCGACTATATCCGAAGTTATGTCAGACACGACAACGAGCGACGACGAAAAAAGCACCCAGAATGGCGGTTCTCAGGAGCAGCCTCAGGCCGAAAAACCTGCCCGCCGGTATACCGACGAGCAGAAGTATCAGGTCTTTAATAAGGAGTTCATGCCGCACATTGACTCCATGTACAATTTTGCCTTCCGCTTAACGACCGACGAGGATGATGCCAATGACCTTGTGCAGGACACCTATTTAAAGGCTTTTCGGTTTATATCGTCATTTGAGCAGGGAACCAACGCAAAAGCATGGCTGTTTCGGATTCTGAAGAACAGCTTCATTAACGATTACCGAAAGAAGAGTAAGGAACCGGCAAAAGTCGATTATCAGGACGTTGAAACGACCTATAATTCGGAGGACGCTGAAACCGAGCATACGGTAGACCTACGGGCCGAGTCGGTTTCCGATTTGATTGGTGATGAGGTAGCAACGGCATTGAATTCGTTGCCGGTTGACTTCAGAACGGTAATTATCCTTTGTGACATTGAAGGGTTTACCTACGAGGAGATGGCCAAGATATTGGATATTCCTATTGGTACAGTTCGCTCCCGATTGCACCGCGCTCGTAATCTTTTAAAAGACAAATTGCGCGAATATGCGGCTTCGATGGGGTATAGTGAAGATTCTGACGAGTGAACCGAACTTTTTGTGATGCATACTTAGTTCTGTTTTTAACTTAACGTATTGTTATTTTTGGAATAAATACTATTTTTCCAATGCAAACCCCATTGCCATCGTCGTCTTCATCCAGTGCAGAGCCTGCGATGAAAGAAAATTGCAGCCACCAGAAGGACTGCCTGAAGATGATCCAGCTAATTCTGGACGGTGAAGCTACCGATCAGCAAGTCAGTCGGTTACAACTCAATCTTGAGAGCTGTAAGCCCTGTATTCAGATGTACCATCTCGAAAAGGAGGTAAAGGAACTGCTGACTAAGCGGATGGGTAAACGCCCCTGCCCTGATCGACTGGTGGAAACAATCCGAGAGAAAATTCTGACGTTTAGTTAATGATAAAAGTTACTGGTTGGGGTAATTGAGTTGTTCAGCACTCAGTTACCCCAATTTTTTTATACCAACCCCCGTAATCAATTGGACGGTAAACTCATCATTTTTTCGGCTCCCTCTGGTTCGGGCAAGACCACCATTGTCCGGCATTTACTAGCTACAAACGCTAACCTTGGATTTTCTATCTCGGCCTGCACCCGAGACCGTCGGGGGCGTTCGGAAGAGAATGGGAAGGACTATCACTTCATGACGCCCGAAGAATTCAAGCAGAAGATTGACAACCACGAGTTTGTTGAGTGGGAGGAGGTCTACACCGGCGCGTTTTATGGAACACTGAAGTCTGAAATTGAGCGACTATGGGCTACCGGTAAACATGTGCTCTTTGATGTGGATGTAAAGGGTGGGCTGGAGCTGAAAAAATATTATGGTGATAAAGCCCTGGCCGTATTTGTGAAAGTACCTGATGAAGAAACCCTGCGTGAACGACTGATCGGGCGCGGTTCCGAAACTGAAGAAAGCCTGTCGCGTCGCTTATTTAAAGTACACTTCGAAATGAGTTTCCAGCCCGAGTTTGACGTAACACTGGTCAACGACGATCTGGAGACCTCCCTGCAAAAAGCCCAGAAACTGGTCGACGATTTTATTATTGACCAGAAAGTACCGGAGAAGGCGACGGTGCTGTAAAACGTTGTAGCGTTATAGAGCTGTAAATGAGAATTGGTCTGTTTTTCGGGTCATTCAACCCCATTCACATTGGGCATCTGATCATTGCCAATACTATGGCCACTTCGACTGATCTGGAGCAGGTTTGGTTTGTGGTATCACCCCAGAATCCGTTCAAGAAAACTAAAAGCCTGTTGCATGAGTTTGACCGGCTCGATATGGTTGAACGTGCCATTGCCGACAACAGCCGGTTGAAAGCTACCGATGTTGAGTTTTCGATGCCGAAACCAAGCTATACAGTCGATACCCTGACGCGGTTGACCGAGAAATTTCCCCAGCATCAGTTCCGGCTTATTATGGGCGAGGATAATCTGGAGCAGTTTGCTAACTGGAAAAATCACGAAGCCATTCTGGAGTATTACGGCCTAAGCGTTTATCCCCGCCCCCGTACTACTGAAAGCCCGTTCAAAACACACTCTAACGTAAAGCTGGTAGCGGCCCCTCTTTTAGATATTTCGGCTACGTTCATCCGTGACTGCATCCGAACCAATCGCTCCATTCGGTATATGGTGCCTGACATAGTAGCTGAAATGATCGGGCGGAAGCGGTTCTATCAGTAGGGTAATTCGTGTACGAGCTACCCTGGGCTAGCTGGCCGAGTTTCTTACGGCAGACCGTTCTGAAACGTGATTTCGGTTGCCAGACCGATGGCACTGAACCGGATCGCTACCGAGCGGCTACTTGATTTAGTACCGGGCTGATCGCAGTGCGGTCCTCGATCGAAGAAATAGATGTAAAATTTTTGATTGCGGTCGGCCAATACGTTGGCGTCGGGTCTGCCGAGCCATTCGCCGAGGGTATTAGCCGTTTTACCCTTCAGGTTCTGTACCTCAGCCCTAAATGCGGGCTCAAGCGTGGCCCGAACGCCCTTACAGCCGCCCCTGTCGCCCCGCCACTTTTTCAGATCGAGCTGCCCGAACTGATCTTGCGTACCGCACTGTGCGAAGGCGCCGACGATCAGCAGCGACATGAGTAGTTTAAGTAATATAGGTTGTCTCTTGATCATTGTTCGTTGTAAAGTACCTGTATGAGGGTCTGACCAACGGCTTTCAGCGTACCCCGATCAATGTTACGCATGTCGTCGGTAGTGGTGTGATGGTCCGGGAAGAACATTCCCGTCTGCGTGTTCATCTGGATAATGTCAATTGTGGGAATCTTCGCTATGAGATTTGGAGCAACATGGTCATCAGTGATGGCACCCCCGGCGGTGTCCACAAAATACTGACTATATCCTAACCGACTTGCCGTCTGCCAGACAGAGTTGACAATACTGGGCGCAAACTGCATAGAATAGGCTTCTTTGGGAAACGTTGCCCCCTGCCCCCCCACCATATCGAGCAGAATACCGTAATAGGCTGAGTAGCCCGGCTTGTGCAGGTTTTTGGCCCAGTAGCGCGATCCTAAGGCAAAACCCACGAAGTCAATTTGGGTATTTCCCTGTTCGTAATCTTTCTGCGCCTTTTCGCCATTACCCAGGTCCTCTACATCGAAGCAGATGAAGTCAATGCCAATGGTTGGTTTGGTTTTAGCCAGCTGAATGGTGCGGGCCAGCTCGAGCATCACGCCCACGCCACTCGCACCATCGTTAGCCGACGGAACAGGTTTCGTCTGGTTTGCTTTTACTGTATCACTATCCGCAAAAGGCCGCGAATCCCAGTGCGAGGAGATGAACACCCGTTTGGTTGCGTCAGGGTTGAAACTGGCAATGATATTACGGGCATTATACTTCTTGCCGTTCCAGGCGGTAGCTACGAAGGTCTGCTCCGTTACCGTACAGCCAAACTGCCTGAACTTTGTCACCAGATAATCGCCGGTTTTCACGTGTGCCGGTGTGTTGGGAACGCGCGGCCCAAACGCCAGCTGCCGGTCAATGTATTGATACGCCGAATCAGCATCGAAGGCAGGTGCCGTTACTAGTGGCTGCTCAGCGATCTGGGTTGTATTTTCCTGCTTCGGCTTGTCTTTGCAGGCTGTAACGGCGATGGCAATGGCGAGGGTTGCTATAAATCTGGTCATGAATTTATTCTTCGTAGGCCCAGTCAATCTGGTGTTTCATATCTTTAATAGTCAGACCCTGCGCTTTGAAATACGAACGAATCTGGTCGACTTTGTTGTATTGCCGCTGCGCCTTGTATTCGCGATAGAGCGTCAGCATGCCATCCAGAATGGGCTGATTTTCAATGCCCTCCCCCAGTAAGCCCAATACCTCCTCCATGAACGAAATGAATGACGCTTTCAACAGCGTGAATACGTCTTCGCCCAAATGCGCTGGTTGCAACTGCTTCATGTACAACATGTTTGCGTACTTAAGTAGGGTGAAAACCTGCGCTATTGCCACGGATGTATTCAGATCATCGTTCATGGCGTCGTAAAACTGCTGTACCGCTTTACGAACGTCTTCCCGCTTGGTAGCGTCGGGCAAAACGGTTTCGTCCGCCTGATAGCTCATCGTCTTGATAACGCGTAGACCATTAGCCAGTCGCCGATATCCTTTTTGAGCTGCCTTGAGGGCGTCGTTCGAAAAATCAAGCGTACTGCGATAGTGCGACTGGAGCATGAAAAACCGTACGGTCATGGGGCTGTAGGGCTGGTCGAGTAATGGATGACTGCCTGCGAAGAGCTCGGCGGGCAGGAATGAGTTGCCCAGCGACTTACTCATCTTCTGTCCGTTCACGGTTAGCATATTGGAGTGCATCCAGTAGCGCACAGGTTCCCGGCCCGTCAGTCCTTTGTCTTGGGCAATTTCACACTCGTGGTGCGGAAACTTGAGGTCCATACCACCGCCGTGAATGTCAAACTGTGTACCGAGGTACTTCATGCTCATGCAGGAGCATTCGAGGTGCCAGCCCGGAAAGCCTTCGCCCCAGGGAGAATTCCAGCGCATGATATGCTCAGGATTGGCCCGCTTCCAGATGGCAAAATCGAGTGGGCTACGCTTCTCCGTCTGACCATCCAGGACGCGGGTTTCGTTCAGTAAATCGTCCAGAATGCGACCCGACAGTTCGCCATAGTTGCCGCCATCTGCGTTGTATCTGCTGATATCGAAATATACCGATCCGTTTGATTCGTAAGCGAGATCCTTATCCAGCAATGACTGCACCGCTTCAATCTGCTCCAGCATGTGTCCCGTAGCGGTGGGTTCAATACTGGGCGGAATGGTGTTGAACTGCGCCATGACGGTGTGGAAATCGTTCGTAAACCGCTGCACAATTTCCATCGGTTCCACCTTCTCCAGCTTGGCCATTCGCCCAATTTTATCTTCGCCCTCGTCACCATCGCCTACAAGATGGCCTACATCAGTGAGGTTGCGGACATAACGGACTTTGTAGCCGACGAACGTCAGATAGCGAAAGAGCGTATCAAAGGTCAGGAACGTGCGGACGTTGCCGAGGTGTACGTAGTTGTAGACCGTTGGTCCGCAGACATACAAGCCCACGTAAGGAGGGCTGATCGGCTCAAACAAGTCTTTCTGACGCGAAAGTGTATTATAGATTTTGAGGGGTTGTGGACTCATCGGATATCGACACGGGCTGGCCTTATTTTTACCAGCCGGTTTATTTTAGAAGCTGTTTGCTGAACAGAGTATTACCCAAAACGCGTTCAACCCTGATTAGTCTGGATGATTTCGCCGGCCGAACTTACGATCCAGAGGGCTGATGGGAGAGCTTGACGTTCGGTATAATAGCGGTCGTAAACAGGACGATAGCGCAGGCGTTCGAGCATGACCGGCTCAAACTGACCCAGCAAACCCAGCAGCATCTCGCAGCCTTCCCGTACGGCAAACTGACCGCTTTGGTGTCCCGTCAGATAATCGACAAAACCGTTATTCACTGCGTAATTTGTCAGCAGTGGGTTGGCTGACCGCCGAATCATTACCCGAACCCCGGCTACCTCGGCCACTGATAAATCGAGCGCATCGTCGAAAAAAAACGCGACCTCGTGCGGTTGCAGATTGTGCCGTTCCAGCAAATGATGCAGTACGTCAATCTTGTGCTTTGCCTGCGAATAGCACGCCTGGAAATGCTCGCGTCCCGTCAGATGATCGGCCAGCGTATTGGTAACGCCCGTAATGATGGCCGTTACGGGCATTTTCTCATCGTGATGCAGCCAAAGCCCGAACCGCAGCAGGTTGGTACCCATCGAGTCAACTTCGCTGTATGGGCTGCTGCCGGAACCGGTCTTGGTACCATCGTTAAATACCCCGTCCCAATCAAATACAACGGCACGCACATGCCGCATTTTTTCGGTAAGCTCATCAACCGGCGTAACAAACTGCCCGCCGAGGTTTTCAAAAATGGTTTCAATCATGGCATGAGCAGGTTGGGTCGGAGTATCCTGCTTACGCTAATTCCGGCAGTGTATTGCGGTACTTTACCTCGACGGCATGAAGTTCGAGCAGGGGTTTCATGAACTCTTCGAGGTATCGGATGTCCAACTGGCTCGCTGCATCGCAGAGGGCTTCGGAGGGGCAGGTGTGCGTTTCGATAAATAAGCCATCGATACCAGCGGCTACGCCCGCACGGGCCAGAACGGGCAGGTATTCGCGTGCACCACCTTTGGCATCTTTGGATGGAATGCCGTACTTCCGAATGGCGTGCGTTACGTCAAATACAACGGGATAGTTGGTACGGCCCATATGGTAGAAACTACGGGGGTCAACCACTAGGTCGTTGTAGCCAAAGCTGTAGCCGCGTTCGGTCAGGATAATCTGATTGTTGCCGGAATCTTCGATTTTCTTGACCGGGTGTTTCATGTTCTCCGGGGCCAGAAACTGTCCGTGCTTCACGTTTACAACCCGGCCCGTTTTGGCCGCTGCCACTACGAGCGTAGTCTGCATACAGAGATAGGCCGGAATCTGGAGTACATCAACTACCTCAGCCGCAGGAGCAGCCTGATCGGGATAGTGAATATCAGTCAGAAGCGGGAAGCCGAACTGCTCCTTCACTTTCGCCAGCAGCGCAATGCCCTTATCAAGGCCAGGGCCAGTGTAATACGACAGGTCGGACCGGTTGTCTTTCTGAAAGGATGACTTGTAAATGACTTTGACGTTAAGCCGCTGTGCTACCTCAGCGAGTTGCTCGGCGACGGTCATCATGATTTTTTCATCTTCAATCACGCAGGGGCCGGAGATGAGAAATAACTCGTCGGAGCCGCAGTCGATGTTGCCGACACGTACTATTTTCTGAGACATATTCTGTGCTGATAAGAAGGTCAAATATACCGGTATTGTCTGGAAAAGCGGGGGTTGTACCTGTTGATTAGCGGGCTGTTAGGCCAAAATTAAAGCCATTATGAAGAGATCTGGTGGGCCAATCATTGGGGTAGTACACCCCTGAATGAATACCTGCGGTTTAGTAATAAAAATTTGATTATTAATGAGTTATCTCTCTTGGGTTCTCTGAAGATACTGTTTCTGTTCGCAAAAAATAGTTTGACAATACAACGGTAAATCTGTTTATTTGCGCAGTTTTTTAACACCCAAAAGGGCTACCAAAATGTCAGAAATTGCAGAAAAAGTAAAGAGCATCATCGTTGAAAAATTAGGCGTTGAAGAGTCAGAAGTAACGCCGGAGGCCAGCTTCACCAACGACCTCGGTGCTGATTCGCTCGACACAGTCGAATTGATTATGGAATTCGAGAAAGAGTTCAATCAGACCATTCCCGACGATCAGGCTGAGAAGATCCTCACCGTTGGTCAGGCCATCGACTTCCTGGAAAAAAACGCCGGTAAGTAATCCTTTCCCAACGCCACTGGTTGTTTTAGTCCCCGCTTTCTGCTCATCTCAGCCATTGAGAATACGATTCTGAATGGCTGGGACAGGCGGGGCCTCATCCGTAACAGCAGAACCCACTTACCAGCATTTTTGGCTGGTCTTTCCCTTCTTCATCACGCAGCCTGTTCTGTATGAAATTCCGACGAGTAGTAGTGACCGGCCTAGGTGCGCTGACACCCATTGGCAACGACGTTTCCACTTACTGGAGCAATCTGGTGGCTGGCGTAAGCGGGGCCGGGCCCATTACTAAATTTGACGCCAGTAAATTCAGGACCCGGTTTGCCTGCGAACTCAAAGACCTTGACGTGACGCAGTACATTCCCCGGCAGGACGCCCGCAAAATGGACGCCTTCACGCACTATGCCCTCATTGCTGCCGATGAGGCCGTGAAGGATTCGGGAATGGACCTTGACGCCATTGACCGGAACAAAGTCGGCGTTATCTGGGGGTCGGGTATTGGCGGTCTGCGCTCGTTTGAGGACGAGATGATTGATTACGCCAAAGGAGATGGTACCCCCCGCATCAACCCGTTCTTTATCGTGCGCATGATTGCCGATAGCGCATCGGGTCAGATTTCTATGCGCTACGGGTTTAGAGGTGCCAATTACGTAACGGTTTCGGCCTGTGCCTCTACCAACAACGCCATCATCGACGCGTTAAACTACATTAGGCTGGGGCGGCTCAATATGTGCGTAGTGGGTGGCTCAGAAGCGGCCGTGACGCGGGCAGGCATAGGCGGCTTTAATGCCAACCGCGCCCTCTCCGAACGGAACGACGATCCAAAAGGCGCGTCCCGTCCCTATGACAAAGACCGCGATGGATTTGTACTCGGCGAAGGGGCCGGTGCCCTTATCCTGGAAGAGTTGGAACACGCTCAGGCGCGGGGTGCTAAAATATACGCCGAACTGATTGGCGGGGGCATGTCGTCCGATGCGTACCATATTACGGCCCCGCACCCTGACGGTCTCGGCGCATTCCTGGCTATGAAAGACGCCCTTGACGACGCGGGTATCGAACCCGGCGAAATCGATTACATCAATACGCACGGCACCTCAACACCCATCGGCGACCCGCAGGAATTAAAAGCCATTTACCAGCTATTCGGCGATCATTCGTTCAAGATGAACATTAGCTCGTCCAAGTCTATGACGGGCCACCTGCTGGGGGCTGCCGGAGCCGTGGAGGCCATTGCGAGCATCAAGGCCCTTGAAGAGCAGATCGTGCCGCCAACCATTAATCTGGAGAATGTAGACGAAGAGATTGACCCCCGCTTCAACCTCACGCCCTTGACTGCCCAAAAACGCACTTTAACTACGGTTATGAGCAATGCGTTCGGCTTCGGGGGGCACAATGCCATTGTCATTTTTAGTAAACTAAGGCCATCCAGCCCGGAATGAGCCGTGCAATTTCCGCTATCCCGTAGTTTGTTTAATCCGTTCAACTGGTTCAGGTCCGGCGGTCTGGCCGGAAAGGCAGGTAAAGGCGAACCACGTCAGAATCTGCGTCGGCCCATTGCGCACATCATTGGTGCCCGACCCGGTAATGTGGGTCTGTACCAGTTAGCCCTGCGCCATACGTCGGCTTCTAAAGCCACGGCAATTGAAGGGTTCCGCGAATCGAACGAGCGGTTAGAATACCTCGGCGATGCTGTGCTTGGCATGGTAGTGGCTGAGTTCCTGTTCAAAAAATACCCCTACAAAGACGAAGGTTTCCTGACCGAAGTGCGGTCCCGAATCGTAAACCGCGAATCGCTGAACGATATTTCCCGCAAGATTGGTCTCGATCAACTCATTCAGTACGATGGTAACCGAACGCGGGGGTTACCCGCCCGAACATCGATGTACGGCGACGCGCTTGAGGCTCTGGTTGGGGCTGTTTATTTAGACAAGGGGTTCAGCTTTTCCCGGCGGTTTATCCTGAACGAACTGCTGACGCACTACGATATTGAATCGGTGGTGCAGAATAACGCCAACTATAAAAGCCGCCTGATTGAATGGGCGCAGCGATCCGGCAAAGACATCCGGTTTGAAATTCTCTCCGAGAAAGGAAACAGTCAGTTCCGCGAATTTGTGGCCCAGGTGCTGGTGGCCGATGAGCCGTTTACCACCGGGAGCGGCTATTCTAAGAAAAAGGCCGAGCAATCTGCTGCTGAGAAGGCCATCGCACTGATAGAAGCCAACGAGTAGGGACTACCTTATGGTAGTACAGGATTATGTCCTGATCGTATACTTCCCCAGTGTTTAGTTACCCGTCTTCCCGGGATCCGTTCAGGTTAGCTGCCTCAATCAACCCCGGCGCCATTCAGGTAACCTTTGGTTACGACGGCGTGTTAACTATCAAATTGACCAGGCGTCGTGAAGAGGTCAATTAAGGCAAAGCTGCCCCAACAGATTGGAGTTGTCGTCTAAGCTAGGCTGAAGAGCCCATCAATAATCCGTTAAGTAAGGTTAGAAACAGCCCGAAACGATTCTCGTTTATGGGCTGTTTTCCATTGAAAAGAGTGATAACAAGGCTCTGTTAATTTTTGTTAAGCCCTAATACACACCGGATTCTTTACCCATTCGTTTCCGTTATATCCGTAACAAAGCAGTCTTCTACACAAAAAACAGCAATCATTCTAAGTATGAAAAGCAACTGGAAAGTAATGGCCCTGATGGCGCTCCTCTCGAGTGTTGTTACGCTGGCCGCCTATAACCTGCTCGGTTTCAATAACCGGGACGTTATTTTGAATGAGACTACGCCCGCGCAAACCATTACGGGTCGCTTAGCCGCTCTTACCGGCGATGGTAACTCAACGATGGCACCCGGCGATTTTTCGACGGCGGCAGAGTCCGTAACTCCCATGGTTGTTCATATCCGTACCACTATGACCCGTACGGTACGCCAACAGCAGCAAATGCCCGATATTTTCCGGGAGTTCTTCGGCGATGAGTTCGGTGGGCAGGGACAACAGGGGCGGGGTCGGTCGCAACGGCAGCAGGGGCAGGCCTCCGGTTCGGGCGTGATCATCAGCAGAGATGGCTACATCGTGACTAACAACCACGTGGTGCAGGATGCCGATGAAGTGGAGGTGATCATGACCGACAAGCGGAGTTTCAAAGCCAAAGTAATTGGTACTGATCCACTGACCGATCTGGCCGTCATTAAAGTTGAAGCCAGCAATCTGCCTGCTATTACATTGGGCGACTCTGATGCCCTTAAACTCGGCGAATGGGTGCTAGCCGTTGGTTATCCGCTTGACCTTGAATCGACTGTCACGGCAGGTATTGTAAGTGCCAAAGGCCGGGGTATTGGTATCCTGAACCGCAACATGCAGCAGGATGATCCAAAGGCTGACACACCTATCGAAGCATTTATTCAGACCGATGCGGCCATCAATCCTGGTAACTCGGGTGGCGCACTGGTAAACCTGCGGGGTGAACTGGTAGGGATCAACTCGGCCATTGCATCAGCAACGGGCTACTATAGTGGCTATGGCTTTGCCGTACCGGTTTCGCTTGTGAAGAAAGTGTCGGCCGACCTGCTGAAGTACGGTACCGTGCAACGCGGCTACATCGGTATCTATCCGGTTGAACTGAACAGCACCATCGCTAAAGAGAAAGGCGTAAATGTAGGGCAGGGTATCTATATCGATAAGGTATCCGAAAAAGGTGCTGCTGAAGCCGCTGGCCTGAAAAAAGGTGACGTCATCGTGAAGATGGAAGGACAGCCCCTTAATTCGGATGCTCAGATGCGGGAAATCATTGGCCGTCGTCGGCCGGGCGATGTGGTTGTCGTGACGATAAACCGCGACGGTAGCGAGCGAGATGTGAAAGTACAGCTGCGTAACCGCAACGGAGGTAATGAAGTGATCAAGAAGTCGGAAGTCGCTACCGCGCCCGCTACTACACTTAACAGCCTGGGAGCCAGTTTTGAAGACCTGTCGGCTCAGGATGCCAAGCAGCTGGGCATTTTGGGTGGCGTTCGTGTGAAGTCAATCCGTGACGGTAAACTGGCCGAAACCGATATCGAACAGGGTTTCATCATCGTTAAAGCCAATGGTCGGAATGTGAAGAGTATGAAGGATTTGCAGGCCGTTATGTCGAGTGTGAAAGAAGGGGAGGGGCTGATGCTGATTGGCATGTACCCCAACAGTTCGCGCATGTATTACTACGCGGTACCTGTTTAATGAATGATAGTTCATAAAAAAGGGGCGGGTCGATGCAATTGCATCGACCCGCCCCTTTTTTATGAACTTCTTCTCTTATTCATAGTAATTCAGAACAGAATGGCCGCTTTGGGCGAGAAGTTTGTCACGCCGGAACAGGTCAATATCGGCGGTCATCATATCGTTGACAAGGGCCGGTAGGTCATATTTAGGTTTCCAGCCCAGTTGCGTCATGGCTTTGGTTGGATCGCCGAGCAACAGGTCAACTTCGGTCGGGCGGTAATAGCGCGTGTCAACGCAGACTACTTCTTTGCCAACTGCGAGTGGGAAGTCAGGATTCGACGCGCTGACAACTGTGGCTACTTCTTTGTCACCTTCGCCGGTAAATTTGAGTTCAACGCCAATTTCGGCAAAAGACATTCTGACGAAATCCCGAACGCTGGTTGTTACGCCGGTGGCAATGACAAAATCTTCGGGTTTCTCCTGCTGTAAAATCAGGTACATGGCTTCTACATAGTCCTTGGCATGGCCCCAGTCGCGCAGGGAGTCCATGTTGCCCAAAAACACCTTGTCCTGCATACCAAGTCCAATACGGGCTACAGCGCGGGTTATCTTGCGGGTCACGAAGGTTTCGCCCCGCAGCGGTGACTCGTGGTTGAACAGAATGCCGTTGCAGGCATACATATTGTAGGCTTCGCGATAGTTGACCGTAATCCAGTAGCCGTACAGTTTAGCCACCGCATAGGGCGAACGCGGATAGAAAGGCGTGGTCTCAGACTGCGCATGACCCTGCACACCGCCGTAAAGCTCGGAGGTTGATGCCTGATAGATGCGGGTTTTTTCCGTCAGGCCCAGTAGCCGGACGGCTTCCAGAATCCGAAGTGTACCAATGCCATCGACCTGTGCGGTGTATTCCGGCTCGTCGAAACTCACCCGCACGTGCGACATAGCACCGAGGTTATAGATTTCGTCGGGCTGGATCTCCTGAATGATTCGAATGATGTTGGTCGAGTCGGAGAGGTCGCCGTAGTGAAGTTTAAAATGCACGTTTTTCTCATGCGGATCCTCGTACATGTGGTCAATCCGCTGGGTATTAAACAGCGAACTCCGGCGTTTGATGCCGTGTACTTCGTAGCCCTTCGCCAGTAACAATTCGGCTAAGTAGGCCCCATCCTGACCGGTAATGCCGGTTATCAACGCTTTTTTCATACTGTGTGCGAAGGCGTCCGGCCCTCGCTTTTTCGGAAATAAATCAATTACAAAAGTAGGAAATATCAGGGGGTTGAGAGGCTTATTTTATCAACAGGCTCCGGCGCAGGATAACCTTGTCGGGCTGTAGCTGTGCCGAGGGAATCAGTTGTTTGATAGATGAATAGTACCGGTCGGCATCCATACGGCGCATAAAGTCACCTACTTTCAGCGTGTAGGTAGGTTGCGAATACGTCAGGTAAGGACTTAGTTCCGGAAAGTTCTGGTAGATCAGCAGCTTCGCTTCCTCTACCTTCTGCCGTTGCGTACCCACATAAATTTGAACGCGATAACCTGGCGCATAGCGAATGGAACGGTTCCTGTTGGCCAGGGTGTCCAGCACCGCGTCGAGCTGTCGGTTTACCGTCATCGGCTCTGCGGAGCCAGTTGGCCGTACCGGGTCGGGCCTGCGCGCGGGCGCGGGTGGTGTTGGCTCAGGGCGGCTGGTGGGTGTTACCGGTGCGGGTGCGTAAACAGGCCGAACCCCCGATAAATCTTCGTTGTACGAATTGTAATCGGTTGACGAACCACCCGAGGTGGCCGACTTACTTCCAGCACAGGCGGTGAGTACGCAGACGAGACCAATAAACCAGTTTGCCTGAATGAAGCGCATTTCGGTTGAGTTTGACCCGGCAAAATTAGCGCTTTCCAGTTCTAAATGCGAACGTATAGCTTTGGGTCAAAGCTGATGGCTGATTTTTGGTTAATTTTGGGATTCCTCTCCAGTTTTCTGTAATGCTCAGTATTCAAAGTAACGTTTCGCTCAAGCTCTACAATACCTTTGGAATTGACGTAAAGGCCCGTTACTGGGTCGATATTCAGCACGCCAATGATCTGCAAACGCTCTTCCAGCTTACTGAATACGTCGATACGCCTAAGTTGATACTGGGCGGTGGCAGTAATGTTTTGTTATGTCAGGATGTTGACGGTATGGTTGTACACGTTGATATTCAGGGTATTGAAGTTGTGCGGGAAGATGAGCAGCACATCTATCTGCAGGCTGGCGGGGGCGTAAACTGGCACGAACTGGTGCTGTACTGTGTAGACCACGAGTATGCCGGTCTGGAAAACCTATCCTTGATTCCGGGTACTGTAGGTGCGGCTCCCATGCAAAATATTGGCGCCTACGGCGTGGAAATCGAGCAGGTATTTGATTCACTGACGGCCGTAGACCGGCAAACTGGTGAACTTCGGCATTTTTCTCATGCCGATTGTGCCTTCGGATACCGCGATAGTGTATTCAAACGCGAACTAAAAGGACAGTACATCATTACAAGCGTTACGTTCCGGTTGGATAAACAGCCCGTATTTCATACCCGTTACGGGGCTATTCAGGAAACGCTGAACGCCATGGGGATATCGGACGAGAGCCTGAGCATCCGGGCCATCAGCAACGCAGTTATCCACATCCGGCGCAGCAAGCTCCCCAACCCCGTAGAAATCGGCAACGCGGGCAGTTTCTTCAAAAACCCCGAAATTCCGCAAACCCAGTTTGACGCCCTTAAAGCGGAACACCCCGACCTTCCCGGTTATCCACTGGCCGACACGGGTCGGGTAAAAGTACCGGCGGGCTGGCTCATTGAACAGGCTGGCTGGAAAGGCTACCGCACGGGCGATGCGGGTGTTCACGCCAGGCAAGCCCTGGTGCTGGTTAATTACGGCAATGCTACCGGCCATGAGATTCTGGCCTTGGCCCGGCAGGTACAGCAATCCGTTCAGGAAAAATACGGCATTGAAATTACACCGGAGGTGAATGTGATGTAGCGCGGATGAGCGCCCACTGACGCCTGGGCCAGCGGGTGCCCATCCGCGCTACGGCTATTCAAAACACAACGAAGCCGCCCCGAGTAGTCCGGCGTCATTGCCGAGGGTGGCTTTGCGAATCGACAGGCCATTTTTATAATAGTCGTTCAGCCAATACTCAAGAGTACGATGAACGGAAGGCATGATGTAATCAAAAGAAGCTGACAGCCCCCCCCCGATCAGTACCTGCTTAATATCGAGCACCTTGATGAGCGACGCCAGACCTTCGCCGAGTATTTCGCCTACCTCGTCCCAGATTTGCTGCGCCAGTTCGTCGCCTTCGGCTGCTGCGGCTACCAGCCCGGTAGTCGAGATGCTGTCGTCGTCAGGGAGTTGCGTTTCTCCGCTGTATTCTTTCCGGCGCAGGTTGGCTAACTGCAGCAGTTCTACCTTGCCGATGTTCCGTTCCAGCACCCGCCCGTTTCGCGAGGGGATATGGCCCGGCTCCATGGCGTTGCCATCGCCCCCCGTAAAAATCTTTTTGTTGACGATGGCTGCGCCACCTACGCCCGTACCGAGGGTGATAAAAATATAGTTCTCAGTGATCTTTTCTTCGGCAAAGTAATACTCACCGAGGGCAGCCGCGTTGGCGTCGTTGGCCAGAAAGAACTCCACGCCCGGAAATCGCCTGGTCAGAATATCGACAATGGGCGTAGCATCAATTTCAGGAATGGCCGTAATCTCAAGGGCAATAGTGCGGTCGGCGCTGAGCATACCGGGTAGGCCAATACCTACCCGTTTCAGGTCCTTGTTGGCCATGAGCTGCAACGCCACAGCATCGCCGAAGCGGTCCATGAAATGCCCGGATTTTCGCCATGAAATCGTGTCATGGCTGTAAAAATTTGAGATTTTACCCGTTTCGGCGTCAACTACGCCCATTTTAACATTGGTACCGCCTACATCAATACCCAGATATTCAACAGAAGCCATGCGTATAGTTTTTCAGTTTACAGCGTGATTCGAGAACGCGAAGGCGCAAGATACAAAGCAGGTTGGATACTCTCACCGGAGGTTATGCTAGTGCAAAGGCCAATAAAACTCTCATCTTACCCGAACAAGCCCGATATTTGCCCTGCCAAAACCAATCACGCCGGGTGCAGACCCGGCGTAGCATAGTAACCAATGTCTCAACAAAAAGTAGTACTTGCCTTTAGCGGAGGTCTCGATACGTCCTTCTGCGTTAAATATCTCTCCGGAGATCCTGCCAGCCAATTCACCACGTCCGACGGCTCCGTCATTCAGGGGCAGGGCATGGCCGTGTATTCGGTACTGGTCGATACGGGTGGTTTCTCGGACGAGGAGCTCCGGGCTATCGAAGCCCGGGCTTACTCGCTCGGCGTCATATCGCACGTAACTATTTCCAAAACGGACGACTATTACCAGCAGTGTCTGAAATATCTGGTCTTCGGTAATGTGTTGAAAAATAATACCTATCCACTCAGTGTCAGTGCCGAGCGGATTTTTCAGGCCATTGCCGCTGCCGAATACGCCCGCGAAATCGGGGCGTTGGCCATTGCGCACGGCAGCACGGGCGCGGGGAACGATCAAGTCCGGTTCGACATGGCTTTTCGAATTATTGCCCCCGACGCGCAAATCATCACGCCCATCCGCGACATGAAACTCTCGCGTGAGGCCGAAATCGAATACCTCAAAGGGCAGGGCGTTGAGCAGGACTGGCATAAGGCCGAGTACTCGATCAACAAAGGCCTGTGGGGAACGTCGGTTGGGGGTAAAGAAACGCTGACGTCAAGCCAGTTTCTGCCCGAATCAGCCTGGCCAACCCAGGTCACGAAGACCGAACCCGAAACCATTACGCTTCATTTTGAGCAGGGCGAAATTAAAGGCGTAGCGGGTGAGAACGGCCCGCCGATGCGGTTCGACAATCCGGTTGATGCCATTCGTAAACTGACCGAACTGGCCGGACCATTCGGTATTGGCCGCGACATTCACGTGGGTGATACCATCATCGGCATCAAAGGACGGGTGGGGTTCGAGGCTCCGGCTCCGCTAATACTCATCAAGGCCCACCACCTCCTCGAAAAACACGTCTTAACCAAGTGGCAACTGTCCTGGAAAGAGCAGCTTGGCAACTGGTATGGTACTATGCTGCACGAGGGGCAGTTTATGGAGCCGGTCATGCGCAACATTGAAGCGTTCCTGGCCGATACGCAGCCGTTTGTATCGGGTAGTGTTCAGGTACTACTGGCGCCGTACCGCTTTCAGGTACTGGGTATTGAGTCAGAGCATGATTTGATGGCTCCCGTGTTTGGCTCCTACGGCGAGATGAACAACGCCTGGACCGGCGACGACGTACGTGGTTTCTCCAAAGTAACGTCCAACCAGATGATGATCTACGGGAAAATCAATAAACTGTGATTGGAAAAGCGCGAAAATACTGCGCGCCCCGCAGTGTGGCCTACCCGCTTCAACTGCTCGACGTGGCCGTAGATGCCTACGCGCGGGGTAGCTACCGGAAGCGGGGCCCGGGAGAACCGGATACCGACGCACCAGAAATTCTATTGATGTCATCGGGACACCTGGGTGACGCCCTAATTCTGACCTATACGTTTCCGCTTATCCGGGCGCGGTTTCCCGATGCCAAAATCGACGTGATGGCCGGGGTATGGTGTGATCCCATCTGGAAAGGCAATCCGTATATCCGGCGTGTTATTCATCTGAATCATCCAGGCAACAACCGGCGGCCCCTGTCGCGGCTGGGCAAATGGCGGGAACTGGTACAGACGGGTCGCGCGGCAATTAGCACGCTACGCGACACGGTGTATGACTATTCAGTAGACATTCGGTTTTCGAGTGCGCCGATGCACTTCATGTTGCCGTATCTGAACGTGAAGCAATCGATTGGTTTCGGCACGCGCGGTTTTGGGGGGCTGCTGGATAAAGAGTTTTTTATGCCCGAAGAGGAGGTGCACACCTTCGAACTGATTTTAACGGTACTGCGTCCGCTGGGTATCGATATTCCGTTGCGGGACATCGAGGCCGCAATTCGTCCATCCGGCGCAAACACCCACCGAATTGTGGAATAAGTTGAACCGACCCGTTCCTGACCGAAAGCCCATCCTTATTTTTCCCGAATCGGGCGATGAAATACGAATGCTGTCCATTGATTTCTGGTCGGAGTTAGCCACCCGTCTGCTTGTCGAAACTAAAAACCCCTTGATTTTTAGCGGTCAGAAGGCCTTTACAACTCGATTGTACGAACGGGTTACGGCCGATAATCCAACCACACACGAGCGGCTGATTCCGGCGGTGGGCACGCTGAATTTGCAGGATGTTGCCAGTCTGAGCGAACAGGCGCGGGCTGCTGTCACGCTCGATTCGCTGCCGATGCATTTATGTTGTCTGGGTTGCCCAACGGTATCGTTTCAGCAGAATGGCATGGGTGTTCAGTTTTTTCCCATCGCGAGTCAGCCTACGCTGGTGTTGCACAATCACGCCCGGAGCCGGAACCTTACCCTTGACCGGCCCGGTTTTACGGGTCAGTACGTACCAACGTTCGATGTGGCTACGCAGAGGAGGGCATTAGACTGGCTGGAGACCATTGCTTTATGAACGATAAAATACAGGTAGGTATCATTGGCGGTGCCGGATACACGGGGGGCGAACTGCTCCGCATTTTGATTAATCACCCCTTTGCCAACGTGGCGTTTGTGCAGAGCACCAGTCAGGCGGGCAAACCCGTTTGGGCCACGCACACCGACCTGCTGGGCGATACTGATTTGGAGTTCAGTAGTCCCGCCGACGCCGAAGATGATGAACTTGACCTTGATGTACTGTTCCTGTGTTCGGGACACGGCGCGTCGGCAACGTTCATGGCCGAACACGAGATTTCGGACGATGTGGCCGTAATTGACCTCAGCACCGATTTTCGCGACGAGCGTAATGATTTTGTTTATGGACTGCCCGAACTCAACCGCGAGCGCATTGCCGAAGCTACGCGCATTGCCAACCCTGGCTGCTTTGCCACAAGTATTGAACTTGCGTTGCTGCCGCTGGCCAAAGCCGGGTTGCTGACCGCCGACGTGCAGGTAAGTGCCGTAACGGGCAGTACCGGCGCGGGACAGGCACTAGTACCAACAACGGGTTTCACCTGGCGTACCAGCAACCTATCGGTTTACAAGCCGTTTACCCATCAGCACCTTGCCGAAATCCGGCAGAGTCTCACTCAACTGGATCCTGACTTTAAGTACGCTATCAACTTCATTCCGTACCGGGGCAACTTCACGCGGGGCATTATGGCTAACGTTTACACGCCCTATGCGGGTACGCTCGACGAAGCCATAGACCTCTACCAGGCGTATTACAAAGGCCACCCCTTTACCCACCTCAGTAGCGCCCCAATCGACCTTAAACAAGTTGTAAACACCAACAAATGCCTGCTGCATCTGGAGGTTGTTGACGGGCAAATTCTGATCACGAGCATCATCGACAACCTTGCAAAGGGTGCATCGGGGCAGGCCGTTCAGAACATGAATCTGCTCTTTGGAATGCCGGAGGATATGGGGTTACGGCTAAAGAGCGTGGCTTTCTGATTTTACCGCAGAGACGCCCGAGAGGCACAGAGGTACACAATGAGAATGAGGATAATCCTCCGCGAATCTCTTTACTCCTCTGTGCATCTCTGCGTAATAACCCTTCTCTACTCCAGCAATTGCGATAACTCCAGCCCGCCAATGCGATTGGCCTGGCGCATAAAGGATGTGACGCGGGTGCCTACGAGTTTGACCCGGCGTTTGCGGACGGGCTGCGAGCCGAGGGTGAGCGGCTGAGTAGCCAGGTCGGGCCGGGCAAGCAGGCGATGGTTCAGACCGGTGTTCAGGTACAGCAGTGTACTCCAGCTAGCCCGGCGGTGGCGAATACCTTCGGCCGTAAGGGCGTGGCTGATGGCATCGGTCAGGTTGGCAATGGTGTGTTCAAACTGATGAAGCAGAACGGTCAGGTCTTCGTCGGCGTCAATTTGCAGTAACCCTACCTGAAACTCGTTCGTGGCCCGGTAAAACTGCCGCAGTAACTCGCCATTCCGTCTCTTGAAGGCTACGACTGTCTCGATGGCTACCTCCGCATCGGGAGTGGGAACGCACTTGTTCAGCACGAGCCGCACAGACGCAATATCATTGGCCGAGTGCTGGAAAATCAGATTCGTAAAGTCATAATCGTCCGTCGATGGAATAACCTGCCGCCCCCGCTGGCTAAACCCTTCCCGTACCAGCCGGAGCAACATCCAGATGGCCTGATCGATAAGGTCGGTACGAAACAGGGTGCCGGGCGCGGTAGGTAGTTGACTTTGGTACGTATCGGTTACGAAACTGGAAAGCAACGAGAATGTATCAGATTCGGTTACGCTGCCCACTACGCGGTCGTTGGTTAGGTGGTCGTAGGCGGTCAGCAGCAGACGATTGTACTGGGATGAAGATTCCGAACGGAGCAGTTCCGATAATTCCTGTGTGCAGGCATTCAGATACGGTTCATCAATGAAATCGCTGGCCAGGATCGGCTCAAACAGTTCTTCGTCGATGAGATAACGCAGGGCCGACAGGCGGGTGTTAGACTCTTCGCTGTACGTGTCGGTGCCGGGATTCTGGTGCTGGTGAACGAGGTAGTTGTAAAAAGCTTCATTCGGAAAAATAGACAGCAACCCGTCGGCATAGAGAATCGACCCAGTCAGCCAGTGCAGAGAAGGTACCGCACCAGGATAGTACAGCAAAGACTTTTTCATCAGGCAAAGATAACCCCAGCCGGCCCGTAATCGCTTTTAGCGTGGCGCGTATGAACACGGGTAGAGCGCCTGACCAGATTTCTTTGTAGGCTACAAACCAAACTTCTTACCGCAGATGAATCGTCTGAATTTCTGTTATCTGGGAATGTTACTGTGGCTGGCCATTGCCGGTCAGGGCAATGCACAAACCAATAAAAAAACGCCGGAGGAGCAGGCAGGCTGGCTGCTGGGGGCGCAGGCTTACTCGTTCAAATCATTTCCCTTTGCCGAAGCCCTGCGTAAGATTGACAGTTGCGGGCTAAACTATGTCGAGTCGTTTCCAGGTCAGCTCATAGGGGGCAATCTAACCGGGAAAATGGATTTCAGGATGGATGCCGATACCCGAAACGCAGTCAAAAAAATGATTAAGGACCAGGGGCTAACTCTAGTATCGTACGGGGTGATTAGCCCTAAAGATGAAAGCGAATGGAAAATGCTGTTTGAGTTTGCTAAAGACATGGGAATCCGCAACATCAACTCCGAACCCAAACCGGAGCAGTTCGTTTACATCCGTCCGATGGCCGAACAGTACAAAATCAACGTGGCCCTCCACAACCATCCCAAGCCGTCGCGTTACTGGCATCCCGACACCGTACTGGCGGCCATTGGGGGGAGCAAATTTATCGGCTCCTGCTCCGATATCGGTCACTGGGTACGCTCGGGCCTTGATCCGGTCGAATGCCTGAAAAAATTGGATGGCCACGTGCTGGGGCTACATTTTAAGGACGTCAGGCAGGACGAGCCAGTTACCAGCGCAACCAAATTTCACGACGTAATCTGGGGAACGGGGTCAAGTCAGGTGCGGGCCGTTATTAATGAACTGAAACGGCAGCGGTTCAAAGGCCCCATCATGGCGGAGTACGAGTACCACTGGGAAAATAATGCTCCCGAAATCGCCGAGAGTGTCCGAAACTTCCGGTCATTCTACACGGAAGAAAAGAAGTGAAACCGCCGTACCGGCTGAATCAACAAAAAACCCCGGCAACAATCGTTACCGGGGTTTCCGAACTATCCTCTCAATATACTGTCTTTGCGCCGTATTGACGGCTTAAAACCCGTCCGCTGATGGCTATACAGGGTGCCTTTGACTGGCGGGTTCATCATGAGTTACTATCACCTAAAAGGGTTCTGCCTGATTGTGCATCCGCACATTCTGATTTTGACTGGTTGAGCTGGCCGCGAGCCCGGGTCGACCTTGGAGGCTACGCTGCCGGGGTTAAGCGCTGTGACGTGATTAGTCCTGTAGCGCTGTACCCGAGTGCTTAACGTGGTACATGCCCCACCTCGCCTAATCCAGGCCCGACGCGTCTCGTTGCGAAAGCTCCTGAAACGCCAGGCGCTGTGGTGCGCTGGGAAGGGAGTCCGAACACGGTTCCGCCTTGCTGTTCAGGATGGTGTACGTCTTGCTGTTGGTGGGTTGCTGTCCATACTGCTGTACGGTACACTCGTGTTCACCAGGCCAGGCAGAAATCACATTCAGCCGCGAGGGCTGGTAGGATCCAGCACAATCTGGTCAAAAGATTCGTAACATCTGTGTAACTATATGAGTATTTGTGGTGATAATATGGGTGCTTTTCATAGAAAACAGGTTGCGCTCTTTAAAGGACATAAACCGTATTAATGCACGAATAAAAGGCCGTAATGGCGTCGATAAGGACTCATTCGAGAAAGATACCTATCGCGGTCTTACCTACTTTTGGCAAATATGCGTAAACAAAATGAATTATTTTTGTTTACGCAAAAACTAATTAGTATATAAAAGGCATGGTCAAAAATAATAATCTGATAGTCAAATAATTGTCTGGTGCTGGTGTAAATGGCTCAGGAAGCTGTTCATCGAATGCAACGATGACCGCTACCCGGACATCATTGCACAACACAGTATGCTTACGCCCTGATGAATAATAAATCTGCGTTGGAGAACAGTAGTCAGTATAGCCTTGCCAACACAGACAATCCGCCTGGCAAACCAGGTGTCTACCTTCCTGTTTTCTGGCAGGAGCAAACTCCATTAGCCTCCCTTGTTACCATTCGATAACTTAACTAACGTGACTGCCCGTCTCCAACACTTTCGGATAAATCCGGATTGCAGAATTGATATTGGGTCGTATATTTGAAACCGTGGGATAGTGAAATTGAGACAATGCCCTACTAATCAGTAGGTTATTGTCCTCTTTTGCTGCCAGCAATTTTTTCTGCCAGACCTCAAATTAATTCGTTCAACCTTGCCGCCGTTTGGTGCCATCCTTCGGGTTGGCAACCTGCTGGTTACACAGCCGCATGAGAGTTTCGCCCACCCAGCCGTTTCAGATCATTTATTCGCTGCTCAGCCACGAATTCCTGGGCTACCTAATCGAAGCGTTTGTAGTACAGCGTAACAGCCGGGGCGAGTTAACGCTGCAAAACCAAACCCTTTCTATCAAGAACGTGGGTGAGTTTGCTGCCGGATTTGATGGGAATGACGTTGAACTCGTTACGCTCATTGACAGCATTCAGCAGGATGCCATTGTTAAGAAGTTTAGCACGCGTAAGCTACCCGCGGTTGATTTTTTTCTAAAGATCTACGACTCTCAAAAAGGGGATAAAAGCATTCAGGAAGCTATTAGCCAGTATCTGGAAGACCAAAAGTCCCAGATAATGGCCCTGTTACCCGGCAAACCATTGTATGTGATGGGTAATGACGGTAACCCCGCCTGGGCTGCCACTACCTGGATGCCGGAGCCGGCACGGGTACATTTTCACTTTGTTCGTAATGCTGATTCAACCCACTACTTCCCTATTGTCCGGTACCCAACCGGTGTGGGGAATGAGAGCGAACGCGTTGATTTTCAGTTCAAAGATGCGCTCATGGTTTGCGACGAACCGGCGTATATGCTGGTAAACAACCGGCTATACCATTTTAGCAAAAACGTGGATGGAAAAAAGCTGCGACCATTTTTTGCTAAAAACCACATCGTTATTCCCCGTACTATTGAGCAACAGTACTACGAAAAGTTTGTAACGCAGCTCATTGCCAGTTACGATGTGTTTGCCAAAGGGTTTGAGATTCGGCCCGAAACCATGTTACCGACGCCCGTTCTGACTGTTTCTGAGATGGCTAAAACGGGCCGGGTCCTAACGCCCTCACTCTTCGACGATGAACCGGATGAGGATACCGTGTCTGACAACGCCAATCAGCAGATCGCCTTTGATTTATCCTTTCAGTACGGGGCCTTTAAATTTAGGTTCGACAGTTTTGGACCGGCGGCTAACGTGAGTCTGGAAAAAAAAGGTGACGAATATATCTTTCATCGCATCCGGCGTGATCAGCGGCTGGAACGCCAGAAGCTGAATTTCCTGCGCGAAACAGGGCTTGATCTGCGGCAGGGGCGGCTGGCTCTCTCCAAAACGGATGCCTTTGCCTGGCTGGCCGAAGTAAACCCGCGACTCGAAGAAGCAGGCTTCCGGCTGGAGCAACGGGCCGACGACGCCAAACGGTACTTTCTGGGCTATTCGAGCATCGACGTATCGATCCGCGAAGGCCGCGACTGGTTCGATATTTACGCCAACGTACGCTTCGGGGCGTTTGAGGTTCCGTTTCTGAAACTACGGACCCTTATCCTCAACAAGAAACGCGAGTTCACCCTGCCAAACGGCGAAATTGCCGTCATCCCCGACGCCTGGTTCACCAAGTATTCTGAACTCTTCGGGTTTCTGGAACACCACCATATTGACGGTGATGCCGACCGGCTGGTACTCCAAAAACACCACCTGGCGCTAATTCAGGAACTTGAGCGCGACAACCTCGCCACGACCGTGATGAGCCGCAAGCTCGAACGCCTGCGCGATTTTGCCGATATTGAGCCGTCTCCCATGCCCTGCCAGTTTCTGGGTACATTACGGCCCTACCAGAAAGCAGGCTACGACTGGATGAACTTCCTGCGGCAATACCATTTTGGCGGCTGTCTGGCCGACGATATGGGGCTCGGAAAAACCGTGATGACGCTGGCCATGCTTCAGAATCAGAAAGAGCAGATGGCTGGTATGCAACCCGAAAACGGCACACCGATAGCCCGAACGAGCCTGCTGGTAATGCCTACTTCGCTGCTGTATAACTGGGAACTCGAAGCCCGCCGGTTCACGCCAGAGCTGCGCATATTTGTTTATACCGGTACCTACCGGGACAAGAATACTGCTCAGTTTGACGACTATGATTTGATTCTAACGTCCTACGGTATTGTTCGCATTGACATCGACCTCCTGCGCGAATATCGCTTCAACTACGCCATTCTGGACGAATCGCAGGCCATTAAGAACCCCTCGTCATACATTACCAAAGCCGTTATGCAACTCAATACGGCCCACCGGCTTATTCTGACGGGAACGCCCCTGGAGAACAGTACCATGGATTTATGGTCGCAGATGTCGTTTATCAACCCGGGCTTACTCGGCAGTCAGGCGTTTTTCAGGAACGAGTTTCAGATACCCATTGAAAAGAAACACGACGAAACAAAAACCGCCCGCCTTTATGGTCTCATCAAGCCTTTCATGCTCCGGCGCAATAAGGCACAGGTCGCTACAGACTTACCCGAGAAAGTAGAAAGCATCCTGTTTTCTGACATGACGCCCGACCAGGCCACGCAGTACGAAGAAGCCAAGTCGTACTTCCGCAACCTGATTCTGGAGCGCATCGAAGCAGAAGGCATGGCCAGGTCGCAGATGATTGTGCTGCAGGGTCTGACCAAGCTCCGCCAGATTGCCAACCACCCACGCATGGTCGATGCTGATTACGAGGGCGATTCTGGAAAGCTGGACGACATGCTGATGCGGCTCGAAACGGCCATTGCCGAAAATCACAAGGTGTTGGTGTTCAGTCAGTTCATCAAGCACCTGAGCGTTGTGCGTGACTATCTGGAAGAAAAACAAATCAAATACGCCTACCTGGACGGAGCCACCACCAATCGCAAGAGTCAGGTTGAGTTGTTTCAGACCGACGAAACGGTGCGGTTGTTTCTGATTTCGCTCAAGGCGGGCGGACTGGGCCATAACCTCACCGCTGCCGACTACGTTTTTATCCTCGATCCCTGGTGGAACCCCGCCATCGAAGCGCAGGCTGTGGACCGGGCGCACCGTATTGGTCAGCAGAAACCGGTGTTCACCTATAAATTCATCGCCAGGAACACTGTTGAGGAAAAAATTCTGGCCCTCCAGCGGTCCAAACAACAATTGGCCGGCAGCCTGATCACCACAGAAGACAGCTTCGTGAAATCACTCACCAAAGAGGATATCATGGTTTTGCTCGAATAGTAAAGACATTTCGCAGGTTTATGAGTTGTTGTGTTGATATCAGTATTCACTTAACACGAAATAACATGACTACGAAAAGCATATTGGGCATGATTTTGACCCTGGTTGGTTTAATTGGCTTGATTTATGGCGGTATGGATTTCGCCAAGGGGGGCGTGGCGCAGTCGTCGTTTGTTTACCTGATTATGGGTGGCATCCTGTTTTTTGCCGGGATTAGTCTCGTTCGTACTACAAAAGGCTAACTCATCGTAGATACACACCCATCCGGTTTTCGTCGCTCAACACAACGTCAACGTGGTCGGTGAGGGTCGTGCTGAGTTCGTAGCCTTTGTAATCGGCGGCAACGGGATAGCGGGGATGGTTCCGATCTACCAACACCGCCACCTGTAACTTACGGACCGGCACGGCCAGAAACGGTTGCAGGCTAAAGGCCAGCGTCCGTCCCGTGTACAACACATCATCAATGACAATGACCACCTTGTCAGTCAGGTTGGTCAGTTGCCGTTCGGGTGTGACGGGTGGCTGGGCCATCTGTGATTTATCCAGGTGAAGTTCGCAGAGTTCAACGGCAAAAGGGGCAATCTGGCGCAGTTCGTGAGCCAGTGCCTGGGCCAGTACGTAGCCCTCGCCCGAAATACCGGCCAGCAATAGGGCCGACTCCTCAAAATTGGTTTCGTATATCTGGAACGCAATGCGCCGGATTTTCTGGCGAATCTGCTCGGCATTCAGAATCAGCGTGGGTACGTCGGTAGTCATATACGGGAAACTTTTGAAGCTGTAAAGATGGGAAAAAGCCCGTATTGACCGACTGACCATCTGATTGCGTTATCTTTGTCTTTTCATTAACGAGTTATGATTGTCAAGACAAAAAAATACGCCTTAGAGCAAAAAACGTATATCAGCGTAGCCCTTCGGCAGTGGGTTCTGCAAAACTGGAAGTGGGGGTTTGTTCCCCTGGGACTAATTCTGCTGAACGTAGTGCTAAACGTAACCGATGTTTACGACAACTACTGGATTTACATCGTTATTGTCCTGCTCACTATTCTGTACGTCTTGTTCTGGGGCGTTCAGATTACGGGCATCGCCCAAATGGAGCAGAGTAAGCCCCTGTTCCAGAAGTATGTCTACGAGATTGACAGCCGCCAGATTTTAATGCGTATCAACGCCAAAGAAGGCGGCATACTGAAATGGAATCAGATTGGCAGCGTCGAGAAAGACAAAAACGCCTACATTCTTTTTCTGGACAACGCCGAGGCTATGAAAGGCATGAAGGCCGGCTGGTTTGCCCGCACTGTCACGAAAGGACTGGCCAAGGCGCAGTTTTTATACCTGCCGTATAGCATTTTCACGAGCGACAACGACCTGCGTTTTACCGATGCCCTTCTCCGACGCAAGGGTTTCCTGCCTGAAACAATTGCGCCCGCCGAACCGGTGAAGGTCAAATAGTCAGCCGTTAATCACGCACGGCAATAGCAAAAAGGCCCGTCAGCACTGCTGACGGGCCTTTTCTGTGCCGAAGGCGAGACTCGAACTCGCATGTCCGTAAAGACACACGCCCCTGAAACGTGCGTGTCTACCAATTTCACCACTTCGGCAGCTCACTCTATTTCCCCGATTGGGAGTGCAAAGATACGGTGCCTCGTCGGCATCGCGCAAGACCCGTGCAAAAAAAATTTTGACTTACCGACTGAACAGCATCCGTTGCCCCGGTGTGTCGCTCACGAACTGACCGTTTTCATATACCAGATTGCCCGATACGATGGTGTGCGTGACAGTAGCCCCGAACGTTTGGCCTTCCAGGGGTGACCAGCCGCATTGATAAAGGATGTTTTCTTTCGAGACGGTTGTTGGCTGATTCGTGTCGACCAGTACCAGGTCGGCCCAGTAGCCTTCGCGAACGTAGCCCCGCCGGTCAATCTGAAAGCAGTCGGCGGGAGCATGGCACATCTTTCGGACCATAGTTTCAATACTGAGCTTACCCTGCCTCACAAATTCCAGCATCATCAGGAGCGGGTGCTGTACCAGCGGCAAACCCGCCGGCGCCTGCCAGTACGGTTGCTGCTTCTCGGCCCAGGTATGCGGGGCGTGGTCAGTAGCAATGATATCCAGTCGGTCATCCAGCAGGGCGGCCAGTAAGGCTTCTTTGTGGTGCGGAGCCTTGATGGCCGGGTTGCACTTGATCTGATTGCCCAGCGTGGCGTAATCCCGGCTGTCGAACCAGAGGTGGTGCACACAAACCTCCGCCGTGATGCGCTTTTCGGTCAGGGGTACATTGTTGCTGAACAGGGCCAGTTCATCGGCGGTGGAGATGTGCAGGATGTGCAGCCGGGTATCGTGCTGTTTGGCCAGTTCGACCGCAAGCGAGGAAGAAAGCAGGCAGGCTTTTTCGTTGCGGATGAGCGGATGCAGCTCTGCCGTAGCCTGATCGCCATACTCGGCTTTGTAGCGGGCCACGTTGGCCCGAATGGTAGTTTCGTCTTCGCAGTGAAGCGCAATGAGCATGTTACTCTCGCGAAACAGCTCGTTCAGTACGATGCTTATCATCCACGAGCATATCGCCGGTCGAGGCACCCATGAACACCTTGACACCACAAACGGTCTGCGGGTCTGTTTTCAGCACCTCGGTCAGGTTGTGGTTGGATACGCCCATGAAAAACGAGTAGTTAGCCAGCGACGACATGCGGGCGATAGCGTACTTGTCGGCGAGCAATTCCTGCGTGAGGGCGTTGGGTACAGTGTTGGGCATTTCCATGAACGACGTAACCCCCCCCGCCACGGCCGCTCTGGCTTCGGAGGCTATATGCGCCTTGTGGGTCAGGCCCGGCTCCCGGAAATGCACCTGATCGTCGATGATGCCCGGCAGCAGATACTTCCCGTTGGCGTCGATAACCTGCTGAACTGACTCAGTGGGCAGCCCCGGCCCGATGGCGGCAATGAACCCGTCTTCAATGAGAACGTTGACGTCGGTAATCTGCCCTTCGTTGACAAGGCGGGCTGTACCGCTTCGGTGGGCATACCCGGCCCTATGGCGGCAATAAAACCATCTTCGATTAGCACGTTGACGTCGGTTATCTGCCCCTCGTTGACGAGCCGGGCGTTTTTGATGAGAAGTTTGGGCATGGCCGTAGTGCGTGGGTTTGTTGCGTAGCGTATGGGCCAAAATTACGCAGGTATGAGCGGTTTCGTACGTCGCTGACAGTCAGACAGCGGCAACTTACGGTATTTCTTACCGGTGGGCATATTCCTTGAATCAGATTCGACAGGTCTTTATAGCTGGGCGTAAAAGCTGTAAATTTGACCAAATTCCCCGTTTGACTTCTGCGTTAATGATTGCTGCTGACCCTAAAAAACTCTCCTTCTCCGGCCATGAATCGTTTCAGTGCCGCAGCCTGTGGCTGAAAAAAGGCTATGATTTTGTAAACAACGGCCACTCGTTCACCAATGAAGATGCCGTTGTTGAACTGGGTGTAGGAAAGAACATGGTCAACGCGATTCGCTTCTGGATGAAAGCGTTTGGTCTGACCTACGAAAACGACAAACCAACCCCGTTAGCCAATAAGCTACTGAATGACGTCGACGGATGGGACCCGTATCTTGAAGATGAAGACTCGCTGTGGCTGTTGCACTATCGAGTTGGTACGCGTCCCAAAGGGCGTCAACGTATAGGTTAATTTTCAACGGGTTCCGGCGCGACAGGATCGAGTTTACCAAGGCCCATTTTCTGAACTATGCCACGGCGGCAAGCCGAAGTCAGGGCGAATCCGTGAATGACAATACGGTAGAAAGTCCGATTTCGACGTGTTCGTAAGAATGTATACCCGCCCCGAAACGCAGACAAAAGACCGCGATGAGGGATCATCGGGCCTGCTGACCGACTTGAACCTGATGCGCTCGTTGCGCCGTACAAAGGAAGGAGAAATACCTTACTATGTCATCGAAAACGCGGAGAGGCCCGACCTGCCCGATGCTCGTGTGCTGTACGGTATTCTGACAGCTGGCGGTTCGACCTGTCGGTCAATTTCAACACGCTGCTGACGGACCCGTTTCAGGTGGGGAGCGTGTTTGCGCTTAACTCAACGGGGCTGTACACTAAGCTGGAACGCATTGCTGCTAACGAGACAATAACGCCGTGTTCAGCGATCAGGCCGGTATTCGCGAACTGTCGTTTATAAAATCCAGCCCCGACCCCTTGCCATGTTTTAGCCACCTACTATGCCCGTTAATACATACACTCCTTCCGTCAACATCATCCGTGATGCTAACCGCGATTGTCTATTACCCCACGCCAAATGCCCGGAATGTAGTAAATCAGTTGCCAACGATTTTAAAGAAAGGCGCACGGGCGTTCAACATCGTTGGCGCGTATGGAACCGGAAAATCGTCGTTGCTGTGGGCGTTGGAGCAGAGTTTGCGGCCACTACCGAACCGGATCGCAAGCGTTTTTTCGATGTTAATCTGGTTGCCAACCTGCCGTTGAGGTCGTCAATTCGTGGGCGAGTCATGCATCGATCATCGACACATTGCCGAGCGGTTCGGGGCCGACGAATCGCAGACGACAAACGATTCTGCACGCGATCTTCAACCGGTATCACGATTTCGGGCAGAAACGACCCCACGGCAACCGCTGTTGGTATTGGTGATCGACGAGTTTGGTAAGTTCCTGGAATATGCCGTGCACACGAGCCGGAGAAGGAGTTTTACTTCATTCAGCGGCTCGCCGAGTTTGCCAACAACACCGACCACAACATCTGCCTGATTACGACCGTCCACCAAAACACCGATGCCTATGCGTCGTCGCTGAACGATACGCAGCGCAAAGAGTGGACGAAGGTGAAAGGGCGGCTCCGCGAGATCACGTTCAACGAGCCGGTAGAGCAGTTGCTGTTTTTGGCCGGTGAACACATGAGCGCCGGGCGGCACGTACCTGAATACTCCAACGAAGGCACAGATAAAGCCGCGCTGAAACTGGCGCAGAGCAGTAAAGCGTTGTCGCTCGAAAAATCGCAGGCTCCCGATATTGCCGCCAAGATTTTCCCCTCGACCCGCTCAGCGCAAGCTACGCTGACCCTTGCCCTGCAACGCTACGGGCAAAACGAGCGGTCGCTGTTTTCGTTTCTTGAATCGACCGACCACACGGGGATGAGCCGGGTTGAGCTGTCGGCGACAAACCCGTTTTATAACGTTGCCAACGTATTCGACTACCTGACAGTTCAATTTCTACGCCTACCTCAGCAGCAGACAGACAACCCCGACTACCTGCGTGGCGGGGCATTCGGATGACGCTGGAAAAGGTGGAAGGACAGTTCGGCAGGCCGCTGAACCCTACGAGAAATTGGTAAAAACAGTGGGGCTGTTGGCAATTTTCATGCCTTACTCGGCTACACTCGACAAGACGTTTCTGGTGCAATACGCGCAGAGCTGTCTGGGCATTGCCGACGCTGAACAGCGGATTGGCGAACTGGAGACCTGGAACATCATCAAATACCGGAACTACCGGGGCCGCTACGTACCGAACGAGGGCTCAGACCTCGATATTCAGGTAGAACTGAGCCGGGCGGGTAACGACGTGGACAAAGTGCGCGACATGGCTACGCTGTTGCAACGTTACTATCAACTGCCGCCCGTGGTGGCAAAACGACATACGTACCTGACGGGAACGCCCCGCGTGTTTGAGTACTGGATTTCGGAGCGCCCGACCACGGGTGCCGGAAGGCGAAATAGACGGGTATATCAACCTGATCTTTAGTGAATACGTACGCTCGAAGACATTCGGGCACGCGGCTACGCAGCCGGAGGCAATACTGTACGTCTATTATCAACATACCGACGAAATCCGCGAGCAACTGTTCGACATCGAAAAGACCAAGCTCGTGATGGAGCGGCACGATGAAGACAAAGTGGCTCTGCGTGAACTGAAGCAGATTCTGGAACACCAAACAACCTGCTCAACCACCAAATTCTGGACGGGCTTTTCGATCCCGGCAAGGTAACGTGGCTGTTTCAGGGCGAAGAACAGAACCGTAACAAGTCCCCGCGCGCTCAATCAATTGCTGTCGGAGGTATGCGAAGAGGTTTACAACGCGGCCCCTACGTTCCGTAACGAACTGGTGAACCGCCACTAAATACGCTTCGTCGATTGGACTGGCAAAGCGCAACTACCTGAAAGCGTTGAGCGAGCGGTGGGGCGAACCCGAATTAGGGTTCGACAAAGACCGTGTTTCCGCCCGAAAAAACAATTTACCTGACGCTGTTGGCCCAAAACGGCCTCTACGACGCATACCTGGCACCGACCGCCTCGCCGCCGACAACGCAACTGCCGATACCAAAAGAGCGTTGCCCCCGGCTCCAAACGTTTGGGCCGTTGTGGGAGGCATCAGGCGGATTCATCAAATCGGCGAAACAGGGGCGGCGGACGGTGGCCGAATTCTGCGAAATACTGAGCACCAAGCCGTTTAAGCTGAAGCAGGGGCTGATCGAGTTTTGGGTGCCGACGTACCTGTTTCTGAAACGCGACGATTTTGCCTTGTATGAAGAAGGCATCTACGTAGCCGACTTACGTATGAGATACTGGAGTTGATGATGAAAGACCCGAAGCGCTATGCCGTGAAAGCATTCGGCGTTGACGGTCTGCGGCTGAACCTGCTCAACGGCTACCGGCACCTGTTTCAGCAAAACACCGAGTTGCGGTTTAGCAACGGGTCGTTTATCGAGACGATTAAACCGCTGATGACGTTCTTCGCGGCTTGCCCGACTACGCCAAGCACACCAAACGCCTGAGCCGCGAAGCCCTTGCTGTGCGGGTGGCGATTGAGAAGGCGCAGGACCCGGAAAAGACGTTTTTCGATGACTTGCCCACGGCCCTTGGCTACTCGACCGATGAACTACAAACCGCGCCCGACCGTTTCGAAACGTTTATCGTGGGCCTGCAAGATGCAATCAGCGACATCAGAACGGTCTACGACGAGTTGATTGGCCGGTTGGAGGCGTTTTTGCTGACCAACTACGTGGGCGAAACGGTGCAACTTCGAGGCGTATCAGGCCCGCTTACAGGACCGCTTCGCCAACATAGCCGACGATCTGCTGCAACCGCCGCAACGCACGTTTTTAAGCCGGTTACGCTCACAGCTCGACGACCGTACGGCATGGCTTAACTCACTGACGCAGGCCCTAGTGGGCAAGCCCCTGACAAACTGCGCGATACCGACGAAGCCGTACTCTACGACCGGTTCAGGCGCATGATGCGCGACCTCGACAACATAACGTACCTAACCCCCGCCGATATTGACACGGAGCAGGAAGAGGTATTTAGCCTGAAAATAGGTACGTTGGTAGAAGGCCTGAGCGAGCAGTTGGTCAGAATGCCAAAAAGCAAACGCCCGCAGGTAGAAGCCGCCGAAAAAGCCGTGTTAAAGGTGCTTAAAGGCAACGAATTTGTCGTTAATATTGCGGCATTGACAAACATCCTTAAAGAGTTGCTAAACAAATGACCACATCAGACACGTTCTCGGCATATCGGGCGGCAAAGACAGCGCCGCGTTGGCGATCTATATGCGCCATCGCTACCCCGAACTCGACATCGAGTATTACACCTGCGACACGGGCAAGGAACTGGAGGAGACCTATCAACTCATCAGCAACCTCGAAATGTATTTGGGTAAGCCGATTAAGCTGCTGCAGGCCGCCGAAAACAGCACGCAAGACCCGTTCGACCATTACCTGACGCATGTACGGCGGCTATTTGCCGTCGTCGCAATCGCGGTGGTGTACCAAAAAGCTGAAACTCGAACCGTTCGAGAAATTCGTGGGCACCGACCCGGTGGTGTCGTATGTGGGCATCCGGGGCGACGAAGACCGGGAGGGCTACATCTCGAAAAAGACCAACATTCAGTCTATTTTCCCCTTCCGCAAAAACATCTGGAGCGAAGACGTAGTGAGCAAAGTGCTGGCAAACGCCAACGCGGCCACCGTCGCCGACCTGTACTGCACGTGGCTGCAACGCCGGCGTAAGCAGCCGGTTTGCCGAGGTGCTGAACAAGCCGGTGTCGTTCAGTTTTCCGCAGGGTCAAAAGCTGAACCTGCTGCTCGACCTCGACACCCGGCTGTTCAACGCGCTGGTGTTTGCCTTTTTAGGGCAAACCAACTACCCGTTGGCGGCAGAGACCGCGTTTCCGCTCATGGACAACGACGAGGTGTTGGTACGGAGCGATATTTTCCGGCTGCTCGAAGAGAGCGGGGTGGGCGTACCGGCCTACTACAACAAACTCGACTTTACGGTAAATGGCAAGCAGGGGCAGTATTCGCGGAGTAGGTCGGGCTGTTACTTTTGTTTTTACCAGCAGAAAATCGAATGGATTTGGCTGTACGAGCAGCACCCCGACCGCTTTGCCAAAGCCGTAGCCTACGAAAAAGACGGCTACACCTGGAACGACGAAGAAACGCTGGAAAGCATGGTGCAACCGGCCCGGATACAGTCGATCAAAGAAGAGTACATCAAGCGCACAAGCCGCAACGCCCAAAAATCAAAATCGCCGTACCTCTTAGACATCCTCAGCGACGCGGAAGGTGAAGGTTGTGCGGCTTGTTTTATTTGAATTATGGAACTACCAGAAAGCGACGGATTAGATATTGGCAAACTGGCTTCGGTCTTTTCGGATACGACCAACTCATACAAATTCTACTGGTTTCTGGCTATTTTGGATAGCCTTTGGGAAAACGGCCAAACGCAGATGTCAGTACGTGATCTGTCGTTGCGAATGGTCGCGCTGGTTTGGTATCCACTGGATTATTTTAAGCTGTCGTTTGGCAAACAGGATGGTTTTAAGCCAATTGCAGACTACGTCTCTCAACTAATCGCCGTTGATAACACCACGAATTCACTGCCTCTTTTTGACCAGTTGCAGAGTAAGTTATCCGCCAGTAGTTTGACTTCTGTTAATCGAATGGTTCATGGAAAAGCACGATACGTACCTTACCGGTTTGTGAGACCTTTTCTTGACGATTTGATTACAGTCAAAGATGAAGGAGATAACATCAAAAATGCTGTCATTCAGCTTAGCAACAGTCTTTTCTTTTCCAATCCTGAGCGAGTCATGTACCGTTTCTCGAACGGTTCGATAGAGCTTAGTGAGACCTGGAAGTCTTATCTACAGCGGCATCAAGGCATTCTGCGAGGCTTTACGTACTGGCATTTGGTTCGATATCTGCAAAAGAACAACCCGAACGTAACGGGACTAACCGAGAAATTAGACAAACCTGCTGAGCGCGATTTAAAAATAGCTGGCCGATTCTGGAAAGGATATTTAGCCGAACATCCGGGGCTGACGTGCATCTATTCCGGGCAGACGGTTTCGACCGCCAACCTGAGTTAGACCAGATTCTCCCTGGTCATTGGTTGGCGCATGACCAGCTTTGGAATATCATTCCAACGCCAAAGTCAGTCAACTCTTCCAAGGGCGACAGATTACCTTCACTGGATTTATACTTCGATAGGTACGCCCGGATGCAGTACGATGGATTCAGCTTTTACGTCGAGCAGGACGACCAAACAATTTTAGAGGACTACCACATACTTTTCGCACTGGGTATTGAATCCATTCAGCAACAGTCGTTTACTGAATTCAAAGAGCGGTTGTCTCGTTTCGGTCTATGCCTCAACTTCAAACAGCCCGGAATCTTGGTTTTCCCTTATCCATTCATCTATCGTAACTCGTGAAGACACCACAACCCGAATAGCCACCTTACAGCCAAAGAACGTAACACGCCGTCGCTTCCGATTCGGATGCTTTACGAGCGGAAGCTAATTCAGGGGCGGGTTTTCAGATTATGGTTGCGGCTTCACACAGCGGCGGTCAGTTTTTACTGCGGGCGAAAGGCTTCGATGCCCACAACTACTTACAACCCGTATCACGCGCCAACGTGCCAACCGGTACGTTCGATACGATCGTCTGCTTCTACGTCCTGAACGTTCTCTTTCCTGACGAGCAAACGGCGGTGCTGATGGATATTTCGCGGTTGCTGAAAACCCAGCGGACGGGCCTATTTTTTCGGTACGTCGGGACATTAGCCGCGACGGTTTCCGAACGCATCAGCTACACGGCAAGCCGGTTTATCAGTGCGACGTAAAGCTACCCTACCAGTCGATTTACCGAAACGAGGATGCCGGAATTTTACGAGTACCGGCACATTCAACCAGCTTGATGCGGAGCCTGCGAAATGCCCGTTCTGTTGCGCGCAAACCTAAACTTGAACTGCTGGCAGAAACGACGTTGGCTTATGCCGTTCTCGATAGGTTTCCGGTCAGCAAAGGCCATACGCTGGTAACGCCCAAAAAGCACGTTGCCAACTTCTTCGACTTGTCCTTGTCGGAGCAAAATCAGTGCTGGCAGGTCGTCAATGAAACCTACAGAAATTGATTCAGGAGCGGTACGCACGAACGGTTTAGCAGTTGGTCTGGAACATCGGCGCAGGCGACCAGTAAGCGGGACCCTCACGCCAGCATTCACGTCATACCGCGCTATACCGGCGACATAAGAATTGAGCGGTGGGGGTAAAGAACGTATTGAAGCGGTAATTTTGCCGCATACCCAAAATGGTCGCGTAGAGAAAGCATTCGTAATAGTTGGCGAAAATCTTGCCCTGCGCAAATTTCTCTTCCTCGGTCCCCACCGACGTATCGAACGCCCGCTTGCGCGAAAGCCGGTCAATCAGGTCACGAAAGCGGTCGGGTAGTGCGGAGTCTTCTTATCGAAGAGGTCTAAGATGGTGGGCATTGGAAGCGGGGTGGGCGGGGGTGTGAGATGGCAGGGATGGACAATCTACTTTTCGTTGGTCAGCCATTCGTGCATCGTTTGGTCGGACCAACCTTGCTGTTCCCAGGCTTTATCGGCTAACGTAGTCAGCCGATTGGCGAAGTACTGACCGAGTAGCGCACGAATGTAACGCAAGTTGTTTTTGCTCACCTGTTGCGCGTATAGTTTCAAAAGTTCATGTTGCAGATTTGTCAATTTCCTAGTTGTTACTGTGCTTTTAGTCAGTTGGCGGAAATTTTTGCCCGGATCTGTTCCACGAACTCTATTGACACGCCGGCGGATTCAGCAATATCTTCCGTAGAAAGTACCGATTGGTCAACAGACCCAGAATGATACGCTCTTCGGCTAGTTTCTGACCTTTTTCCTCACCCCTCTGCTCACCTTTTTCTTCGCCCATGAGATAAAAGGCGTCTTTTTCCGGGTTAATAAATCGTGCGATGCTGTTCATAGCTGATTTTAGTTTTACACCTAAATTACGCAATTGCGCCAATACGCGCAACTGATTGATATGCTTCTGTAACGAAAAGCTGCCTTCGCTCGTTTCTTCGATCCGCAGGACAATCTGCCGCAGGGTAGCGTCCGGGTTACTCTCCACCGAAATTGGCAAGAACACTCAGTAACACTTCTTCAGGTCGCGTTGAATTGAGGAAAAGACGGTAGTCGAGGGTGGCGAACGAGATAAGCGGGAAGTTGAACGTTAGACGCTCCCCGGTCAAGCCGAACGGGCATTTTCGGGGCAGCCGATCCAGAAAAATGACGAACTGACGTACCGGCAGCTTGTATTTCCGCTCCAGCATGATGTAATACTCCGCCATCCGATAAACCATCTCCGGCTCATCACCCACCTGAAACTCAATTTGCAGGATATAAACGTCCCCCTCATTGTCGGTAATTTTCTTCAACACATCGGGCTTGCGCTCTTTCGTGTGCTGAATGTCGTCGGGCAGTTCTTCCGACGAAGCGACCCGAATGCCGAGGACGTTTTCTATCAAACCCGGAATAATGACCTCCAGATTCTCCCGGAAGATTTTGTCGTATTGGCTACTCTGTTTGCTCATAGAATGGTGCGGGCAGTGGGTAGCTGTTAACAGTCAATTTTCTGGATGCTAACCTCAATTTCACTTCGGAGTGCGTTCGACACCCCATCGGGCATATCCAATTGATAAACGTTCAGGGATTTTCGGCCGCCTGAAGGTCAGCCTGAAGTTCTCGAAGTCGGTCAACGTCGGGTTTGTAGCGGCTCGGCCGGTCGGGGTCATCGAGCAGCATTTCCTTTACGATGACAATGCTTTGTTTGAAGGTAGTGGCCGTTTCTTTGAAAAACGTCAGCGTTTTCACTACGTCGAAATCAGACACGGGTGCATCGGAGATAAGCGGGTAAAACTGCGCGTAGTTGCGGGTTTTATTGGCCGACACAATGGCCATGATAATCGACAGCTTCAGCGAACTCATAAGCGACGTGTTCAAGTTGTTCTTCTCGGTCCCGTCGGTATCAATAATTACCGGTCTGTACCCGCCGTCCGCCGTCTCCATAAATTGGATGCGGCCAAAAAAGGCCCCCGTCGGCGCGTTGATGTTCCGATAGTGTTCATTAGCGGCATCTTCAAGCTGCTGCACCAACTCGCGGTATTTGGTTTCCTTTGTGCGCTTGGCCAACTGCATCAGATCAAATAACAGCTCTTTTTTCTTCGTCAGATGCGCCGGAACATAATCCTTCGAGAGGTCAATCAACTCCGCGTCGATGGCATTCTGCCGCTTCTCAATCTTCTCTATTTCGTCGTTAAATTTCGATAAAGCTAACCCGTATTTCACGGTGTCTTCGTTGGCGATCTGCATGGAGTTGGCGATGCTTCGGGCGTCGGTCAGGCCGCTTGTCTGCTCAGCTTCCTGCAACTCGCGTCTTTTTGCGGCCAACTCCTCGCTTAATTGATCGACCTGCTGTTTCAGGTTTTCGCCTGCCTGCATGGACTGTCCCACCCGGTGTGCAATCCCGTCAATGCTGGCCTGCAAACTCAGTCCGTTGGCGTACAGTCGCTTAAAAAGGCCGCTCAGATCGGTACGGTGCGGTTCAGCAGGAATAACCACCTGCTCTTTTGGCAACAAACCCGCAATGGCGTTGTAAGCGTCGGTACCTTCTTTTGCAGCTCGGTCACATACTAAGCGATGTTCCCGTTCCAGCATATCCCGGATGTGCATGGGTTCGGGTACGTTCAGGGGCAGCCGATTCTGGAGTTTTTGGCTCGTCTCCTTGTTGATGTTGGCAATGGCAATGCGCATGTTAACAACGGCCTCGTAATTACTTTTTTTCTGCTCAAACCGGTTGAGCAAATCTGCCGTACCCAACAGCACCCATTGATCTGTGAAGAGGTTCCGGCTGAGTCCTTCGGAAAAGACATCGACCTGTTTAATGGCCCGTTGGTGATTCGTGGCAACCTGATCTCGGGCGGACGTCAGGGTATTAATCTGCCGGGCAAATTCAATGCTTGCTACCAACTCCTCGGCGGTATTCTTTGCGGCTTTCTGGTTCAGCGACGCGTTGGTAATTAGTTGGTCGAGTTGCTCGGTACGTTGCTGAAGTTTGCGCTGTTCGGTCTGTAGTTCATTGATTTTGACCTGATTCTTTTGCGACTTTTTAAGCTCCTGATCGAACGCGTTTTTCGCCGTGTCGTGCGCTTTCTCCGCCACCTGAATATACCGGTCCCATCGTTCAATGTCCGACAGGCGTTTGATCACGTTGCGCAGGGCGTTGCTGCTCGTGGTGTCGATCAGGTTACTGATGCCACGTTCGCCCTGAAACCACACGTAGGGTTTTACATCTACCGGCAGTAGTCGTTCAAGAATCTCCTCGTATTTGCTTTCAGGAACGGGCTTGAAAGATTTGATGTCGAACTCCATGATCTGAAATTCGCTTTTGCCGGGTTCTGCCCACGTCTTTTCATCGATTCGCCGAACCCGATACGTTCTGATTAGTTGATACTGTTGCTCAGCAACGTACTGATGCGCGTTGCGCGGGTACGATACCTCGATTGTAACCGACGTTTCCACACTGTCGCCAATGGCACATTGGGCTTTAGCTTTTTCGGAAACCAAATCCCCTTTTACCGCACTCGTGGCCTTTAAACCGCCTGCCGCAGCGCGGGGCGAATTGTCGGTAATGCCATCGCTGAATACCCATTGGAAGGCGTCGTACAACTTCGATTTTCCGTATCCATTTGCGCCAAGCACGATGTTTAATCCCTCCGAAAAAGCGAACTGATTATCCGTGCCGTAGTAGCACAGGAAATTGCGAATGTCGATACGGTTGATAATCATGCCTGACGTAAAGCGGTTTCGAGGTGGGCGTTCAGACGGGAAGCCGCCAAATTAATGGTAGTGCCGGAGTCTCCTGCAACACTGGCCATCTGTCTAATCAGGCCCACAAGTAATTGGGCATCGGCGTTTTGCTGTTGGCTCGTCATGGTTAGCTGCGCCACCTCATCAGGTGCTATGTGGTATTTGGTCTGAATATCGGCGTCTTCCAGAAACGCCTTGACAATGTCGAGTTGGGTCATTCGGTTCAGGAGGCTAAATCGAGGTGAATGGTGTCTAAATTAAGTTGATACATGTCGCAAACGTCGCGGAATACGTTGGTAGCTTCATATTTATTTTCGGCCATAAAAGCGAAATGCACCACCCGTTCTAACTCTTTCCGCACCAAATTTCGCTCCAGATCAAAATTCGGGCTGTTTGGGTCAGTACGGGGAATAACCACCATATCGTAAATATAGGCGAATGACTTGTCGGGGTGTTGCCGCAAAATACGCCCGCGTCGCTGAATGAACTGCCGGGGGTTGCCGGTGCTTGAACAGAAAATGGCCTGCTCGGTACGCGGAATATCGACGCCCTCATCCAGGCACTTCATGGACAGCAAGGCGTTAATTTGGCCCCGCCCAAACTGCTGTAATACCGTGTCTTTGTCGTCAGAATCGCTCGTGTATTGCGTGATGGTAGTCGTAGGCGACACGCGCCGGACAATACTGGCGTAAAAGTCGATGATGCGGTTGTCGTCGGTGAGGTCGGGAAAGGTTTCGTCGTCCATGTCGGTATCGGCGTAGAAGCCTTCGGGCGCGTACACCAGCGTGTAGTCGATGCGGTCGCGCCGGGCTATGATGTCGTGCAGGATGGTCTCGAACGCCGTTAGTTTGCCCTGCGCTTTGTGGATAATGCGTTTCCGCTGCATCAGGAGCATTTCTACCGACTTCGAAGCCGTATCGTCGCCGGTGCTGCGGGCGTACAGCTTGGCGAGTTTGGCCGAAATCTCGGCATAAGCCACCATCTCGTCAGGAGTCAGATTCACGATGTTTGGGTAGTAATAATACGGGCACAGAATACCTTCCTCGATAGCCCGCTCCATCGAAAAGCTGTACGTGTACGGCCTGTCTGCCGACTCGTTGAAGAACGCATCCATCTGCGCCGAACCGTCAGGGTCGTAAATCCGCTTCGGTGTGGCCGACAGCCCGATGCGTTTCGGCAGGTGAATGCCGCCAAGCAATTTGGCTACCGACGGCGACCCGATGTTGTGCGCTTCGTCGGCCAACAGCACAGTGGTTATGGGTAGGCCATTGAAATACTTCTGGAATTGTGGTTTAGTAAACGACTGGTACGTTACGATGATGATAAACGAGGCCGGTACACCAAAGCTGAGCTTGTTTCGGATGTTGGCCAACTGCGCGGGCCACGTTTTCGATTTGGCAGAGACCGTAATAATGTCCCGAAAGTTGAATTTACGCGCTTCATGCGTCCACTGCTCCACGAGTACGGTAGTCGGTACCAGAATAACGGCCTGATATTGCCCCGTTTTGTGGTACTCGTTCAGTACGCAGTTGAGCGATGTAATGGTTTTGCCCGTGCCGGTGGCCATTGCAAAAATGCCCCGGTAATCGTTATCGACCCAATTCTGAGCCGCTGTCTGCTGATAATCGCGGGGGCCTTCTGGGTAGGGGAAGCGGGGCGTGGTGCGGAGAGTTTCGATACGTTGCAAGATGGTAGCGACGGCGGTTTGGTGAATTTTGTTGCGGAGTTGGGTGGCCTGCTGCGCGGCTAATTTCGCTTCGTCGGTCAACAGTTCATCCAGGTCTTTACCGCCGTATTCGCGGACGATGGCTTCTTCGATTTGGGCGAACGGAATCAGCTTAGCGTGGGTGGCGGTACCGGCGAACAACGCGTTATATTCCTGTTCGTAGCTGTCGAATACGTCGATGTCGGTTTTCCAGGACAGTTTCACGTCCAGTTCTTCCAGGTTTTCGAGCAGCCCCGACGCTGTGAAGTTACACGAACCCCGGAATTTTACTTTGTTGGTGCCGTCAGAGAAAATGCCCGATTTGTAATGCGCAATGCCGCGTCCGCCGGTGGGTCGGATCGCCCGAATCTGCATCCGGTCAGACGCAATCAGCCACGCCACGCAGGCAAAGAAATGATGGCCGTAACTGTCTAACGTCTTTCGTAACGCCTGAAAATCGTCTGCCGAAAATGCATACTCGTCCGGGTTCGCCGACGTACCGGCAAGCACCGCCTGCTTATCCTGTCCTGACAAAACGTGGTTGATAATGAGCCGCGCCCGCCCGCCGTTGCTGATGAATTTGGCAAACCCCACTGCCAACACCCGCAGGGCCGATGAACTGAAATAGCCCAGTAGCAAATCGAGCCGGGTGCTTTCGGTCAGCGATTCCAGGTAGAACGTGAGCGGTTCGTGGTTGGTACCGGTGCGGTATTCTTCGCTTTTTGGGAAGGCAATGTCAGACAGCATGAAGATGGTATGCCGAAGCGGGTTTGGGAGGGCTATTACCAGAGGGTGGTCACCAAATCGGCGTAAAGCGGGAAATTCTGGTCGGCGGACAGGATTGTCAGATCGTCAGCGAGAGCAATAGCCAACAGCATCCGGTCAAATGGGTCCCGGTGTTCCTCGAAGAAAGGTATTCGTTGGTAGGCTAACAAATGCTGCTTCTCAAGCGGTATCCAGACAAGACCCAAGGGCATTATCTGTTAGCCGGTCGTCATTCTCCAAAAACCAGATCAGGGCGTGTGTATCTAAGAGAAGCTGCATCACATATAATCTTTCAGATCGTCAATTGGATCATTAAAGTCATCGGATATCCAAAACGCACCTTTCATCAGACCGGGGGTACGTATCGGTATTTCCGGCTTTTCTATTTCCTCAACCACCGTCACAATCACTTTGGCGGTATTAGTTTTTATAGGTAATTCTTCGTCCAGAATAATCTGCCCGTTTTTATAGGTTCCCGTTACGGTGGCTAACATAGTGGTCCTGGTAAAGTGGTTGGTAAGGCAAAACCTTCGTCAAACCGACGTCGATGGGTAGTTTTTTACCGGCAAGGCGGTCGTCGTGTTAAGGTGAAAGTACATAGAAAATGCGGGTTTGCCTATACATATATGGAGCTGTATGTAGAGCAAACCCGCATTTTCTATATGTAACATACTAGTATCCCTCACCGCGTCCAGTCGCAGTCGGGCGTGAGCCATTCCTGACCGGGGTCAATGGGCGAACCGTCGGGGGCGGGGAGGGGCATGGTCATCGGTACGTTGCCGGGGTTGGTTTCGTACTGCCCAATGAGCCAGTACAGATAGTCGGGGTATTCGCTGAGAATGGGTGAATTCGCGTCGTAAACACTTTTTATGCCTTTCTCGGCGTACTCTTGCTTGATCCCCATGATGGCGCGGTGGGCCGATGCCCGCACGGCTCCTTCATTACTGGTATTGACAGCCAGCTGCATCAGGGATTCCAGAACCTTTTGCTGGGTCATCTGCCGAATATCTGCCAGGTAGGAGGGAACCCGTGGCTGCGACCGGTACTCTTTGGACGTACCGAACGTAGACCGCACCAGACTGGCCAGCACCCCGTCCAGACTGGGCAGGTTCTGGTAATACAGCCCCGCCTGATGGGCCAGTCGGGCGCAGCGCTCGGGATTGAGCAATAGCCGGAGGGTTAATCCCACCGCGGCCTCGGGTGGCCCCATCGCGTCGAAGGCCATACCGGTATGCCGTTTGAATACCTCGCGCGAGTTGGGAGAGAACCGGAAGGGGCGGGGTGGAATCAGGTTCAGCACGGCAGTCGGTACCGCCAGCAAACGTGGGTCCAGCGTGCTGAGCAGGGCATCCAGCGCCCGGTTTTGCTCGCTGGCAGGTACAATCGATATAATCGGCTGTTCTGGTCCGGCGTTTCTGTCTCCGCGCAGTGCGTTTGTGTAACTCATACCGCCCACCACCTTAACGGCCGATTCGACCTGATAGCGGTGAAACATATACATCGGCACAAATACCTCTTCGAGCGTAGCCATGGGCATGCCAACGGGTATTTTGCGCTCCGAAAAGTTGCGTAATACCACCTGCCGAACGTCCAGCACGCGGTTCAGCTCGTCAATGGCGTTGCGGCCATTGTCCCAGAGGTGGGTGGCGGGGTGTACCGAACCTTCGGGCCGGGCATCCTGATCGGTCAGGAACAGCAAACCCGTTTTCTGCATGTCCTGCACGATTTTTTGGAGAGCCACTTTCTCGTCGGTGCCGGGCGCAAACTGCTCGTACCCGTAGCGGATGCTCCATTTGTCGTACTCGCCGATGTTTTTGGCGTAGGCGTCTGATAAATCAATAGTGCTGCCGTTGAGTTTGGCCACCATCGTGGGGTAGTCCATCACCGATGCCCGCCCGAACCGCTCCGGCGTACCGGTCGGACCGCCTTGTGTACTCGAGATGTAATTGTGCGGTAGACCCAGCGTATGCCCTACCTCGTGAGCCGCCAGTTGCCGGAGCCGGGCTATGGACATCTGCATCATGGGGTCTTCTTTGGAGGAATCCATGTGGGCCCGTCGAAGTTGCCCACCAGACCCTGCGCAATCAGATAATCCTGCCGAACGCGCAGGGAGCCGAGCGTTACTTTTCCTTTCAGAATCTCGCCGGTGCGCGGGTCGTTGATGCTGCCGCCGTAACTCCAGCCCCGGGTGGAGCGGTGTACCCACTGCACCAGATTATAGCGGATATCCATCGGGTCGGCGTCGGGCGGGAGCAGCTTTACCTGGAACGCATTGCGGAAGCCAGCCGCTTCAAACGCCTGATTCCACCAGGCGGTGCCGTCTATGAGGGCCTGCCGGATGGGTTCGGGTGCGCCGGGGTCCATGTAGTAGATGATGGGTTTTACGGCCTCGCTCATGGCTGCCGACGGGTCTTTCTTCTGGAGCCGATGCCGCGAGATATACCGCTTCGTAATGGGCTGGCTGACGGGCGTGGCGTAATCAAAAAACTCGATGCCCCCGTAGCCAATGCGCGGGTCGAACAAACGGGGCTGGTAGGCATCGGGCCCGGTAAGCGGAGGCAGCTGCACGAACGAATGGTGCTGATGCATGGTCACGGCTTCGGGCGTGGGGACCACCTCGCGCAGGTACGCACCCGGATTCTCGCCTACGAGCGTAATGATGGTCTCGAACTCGGTATTCTGCGGAAACGCTTTGGATCGGTCCATGTACAGGGACGACCGCATGGCGTCGAATTTGTATGTACCCTGTTTGGTCTGGGAAATGCCTTTTACGGCACCCACGGCATCCTGCATCAGAAACGGCGTCAAATCAACCAGCACCGCACCATTGGCGTCTTCGGCGGCAATCTCGAACCCGGCGTGCACCGACTGCGCAAACGACTCTTCGACTGCCCGGCGTTCGGGCGCGTCGGACGTAATGGCGCGGTAGGCGTAGTTGGGTTCGACCATCAAAATTTTGTTACCGTTCCGCTGAAACTTCACGACGTGTTCCTGTCCTAAACGTCCTCGATCCAGCCCGATATCGTTGGAGCCGACGCCTTGCGCCAATGTAGGGTAGTAGAGGAGTTCCGTATCGAACTGACTGATTTCGAGCCAGATTTTACCTTTTTTTGCGTCGTAGTAGAACGGCAGGAAACCCGGATTTTTGGCCATGCCCGCCGTGAATTTGCCGATGTCGGCGGGGGTATTGGTGGCGGGCTGGGCGCGGAGGGTGGCCGCAGAGAGGATGAGCAGAGAAAGAAGGCGTATTGTGTGCTTCATGGTTATCAGTTGTCTTTCACCGCTCAAGATAGCCCTAACTAGGGCATTTCTGGATGCCGCTCTCAAAAGATGACTTTTGCTGTATATTGCTCTCCTGTCCCAACGAACCATACACATCGCCTTGACGTACACCCGAATTATTCTGGCAATCCTTGCGCTGACGTATACCGCGTCGGCCCAAATTCCTGCCATCCCTGCCGAAGTTCAAACAGTGGCCCGCTCCGTTCAGCCCGGCAACGTTGAGAAAACCATGCGCTACCTGGCCGACGATAAACTCGAAGGGCGCAAACCCGGCACCCGCGGGTTTGAATTAGCGGCTCAGTACGTGGAGGCCCGGTTCAAAACACTCGGCTTCAAACCAATGGGGCAGAGCGGTACGTTTCGCCAAAAGGTGCCGTTGCGCCGGGCGCAGGTGCGCGAAGCAGGCAGCACAATGGCCATTACCCGTGATGGTACGCCCGAACAGAAACTGATATACGGCAAAAACTTCGTGTTCAGCCCGCAGTTCAGTCAGGAAATCAGCACCGTCTCGGCCCCGGTGGTGTTCGTGGGCTTCGGCGTGTCGGCTCCCGAGCTGGGGTACGATGACTATGCCAACATCGACGTAAAAGGCAAAATCGTGGCCTGTTTCAACGGGGCACCCGCTACATTCCCGTCCAACCAGCGGGCGTATTCCAACTCGGCCAAGCCCGACGTGGCGGCTGCCAAAGGCGCGGTGGGCATGATTACGTTCAGCCTGCCCACCGATATGATGGCCCGCATTGAGGCCAACGCGCCCCGCACCCGGCAGGCTACCTACAAATGGGTCGATACAAAAGGCCAGGTGCAACGCACATTCCCCGCTTTAAAAGTCATTGCCTCCATGGGGGATTCGACCGCCCGGACGCTCTTTGCCGGGGCTGCTACGTCGTTCGATCAGGCCCGGATAGCGGCCAGCAAAGGTCAGCCGCAGGCGTTTCCATTGAACCTCTCCGTGCGCGCCACCACGCAAACGGAACTGAATAACGACTTGGTGGGCGAAAACCTGATTGGCCTGCTGCCCGGCTCCGACCCGGCGCTGAAAAACGAATACGTCGTCTACGTCTCGCACCTCGACCACCTCGGCATCACAAAACCAGTAAAAGGCACGTCCATGCCGGGCACGTCCATGCCGGGCGATTCGATTAACAACGGAGCGCACGACAATGCCTCGGGCGTGGCGATTAACCTGGAAGCGGCCCGGCTGTTTACGCTGTTGCCCAAAGCCCCGCGCCGGTCCATCCTGTTTGTGGCCGTAACTGCCGAAGAAATGGGGCTGTTAGGGTCCGATTATTTCGCCAGTAATCCTACTGTACCGAAAGAAAAGATAGTGGCCAACATGTGTCTTGATATGCCGTTCTTCTTCCACCCGCTGCTCGATATTGTGCCGTATGGCGTAGAGCATTCCAACATGGCGGGGGCCGTAAACGCAGCCGCAAAATTCGTGGGGGTTGCCATTGCCAAAGACCCCATTCCGGAGCAGTCGGTGTTTATGCGGTCGGACCATTTCAGTTTTGTGCGGCAGGGCATCCCGGCCATCTACATCAAAAGCGGCTCTACCACCGGCGATTCGCGCGATGGCACGGCCCTGAATCTGGCGTGGCGGGCAAGTATCTACCATAGCCCGCGGGATGATATGAACCAGCCCTTTGACTGGAACGCAGCCGCCCGCCACGTGCAACTCCAGTTTCTCATCGGCTACCTCACCGCCCAGGCTGACACCCGCCCCGTCTGGAACAAAGGCGATTTTTTCGGAACGAAGTTTGGGAAATAGAACAGCCCGTTACCGGACCGCAGGCGCAGCGAGTACCGGGAACTGAGCCGGGGCTTTGCGGTGGTGTGTAGCCTGCTCGTAGGCGTAGGTGTAGCGAATCAGCGTCGGCTCATCGAACGGGCGACCCAGAAACTGCAGCCCCGCCGGGAGGTTATCGTACGTATAGCCCATGGGAATGGTGAACGCGGGCTGACCCGTGTGCGGGGCAATGATCTGACTGTTATCGCCTTTATAGCCCTTTGGGTCTCCAATTTTGGCCGGAGGATGATTCCAGGTTGGGTAGATAATAGCACCGAGTTTGTACTGATCCATAACGGCTACGACTGCGTTGCGAAAGGCGATGCGTTTGCGGTCGGTGTATGGCCCCGTGCAGGTTTCGGTACCGGGCTCGACCGCGTTTTTAAGCTGATAATTCAGGTTGTTTTCGATGGAAGGGGCAAACTTACCCGACGCGATGATCTGCTCCAGATTCTGCGCCGGAGCGCGGTTTCCCAGCGAGGTCAGGTATTGCCCGATATCATATTTGAACAGCGAACACCATTGATTTTTGCTCAGCGTATCGAAGTCGGGTACCACGAGCGGATCCACGATGACGGCACCCGCTTTCTTCAGATCGGCGATAGCCTGCGTAAATAGGGCAGCTACTTGTGGATCGGGGTTGCGGTCGCTCAGGGTGCGCAACACGCCAATTCTCGCCCCGCGCAGCCCGTCTTTTTTCAGAAACTGCCGGTAGTTAGTCGGTATTTTACCCCGGCTGTTGGCCGTGAGCGAGTCGGCGGGGTCGTAACCCGCGATGACCTCCAGCAACCGTGTCGCGTCTTCTACGGTGCGGCACATGGGACCGCCCACGTCGTTGCGCAGGTATAGGGGCACAATTCCGGCCCGGCTCGTCAGGCCGAGCGTGGTTCGAAACCCTACCAGCGCGTTGTGCGACGATGGCCCCCGGATGGAATTGCCCGTGTCAGTTCCCAACCCGACCGTACCGAAGTTAGCCGCCACCGCTGCCGCCGTACCGCCACTCGATCCCGCCGTGGTATGGTCGAGGTTATATGGATTCCGCGTTTCGCCCGCGATCGAACTGATGGTGACCATCGGGCTGAACGCCCACTCGGCCATGTTCGACTTGGCCAGCACAATGCCTCCAGCCTCCTTTAGTTTCCTTACCTGATACGCATCATCAGTCGGTTCAAACCCTTTAAATAGGGCCGAGCCCGCCGTGGTTTGCAAACCCGCCGTCTGGTAATTGTCTTTCACGATAACCGGGATGCAGTGCAGAGGGCGCAGCTTTTTCGTCCGCCGAAATTCCGCGTCCAACTGCCGGGCATTAGTCAGAGCTTCCGGGTTGGTCAGGATAATGGCGTTCAGCTTCGTTGGCTGATCGTACGTTGTGATGCGCTGCTGATAGGCCATGACGAGTTGCTCGCAGGTGCAGGTTTTTGCCGTCAACGCCCGATGAATGTCGGCAATGGTCGTTTCGGTCAGAGCAAACGGCAGGGCGGGAGCAGCTGGTATATCAGGTTGTACGCGATAACCGGACAGGCTGATTAGCAGGAGGAAAGCGAAGGCGGGTGCATGAACGGCGCATTGATTAGTTGAGATTTTTTGCATCGAGATGGAGAATCGTTATGAGATGCAGACTGTAGCTGACCGTGAGATACCCCCACCCTCCGATGACAAAAATGGGATGATAGAAAGGTGAATGACAAACAATCATATCATTTCCCGCTGCCCGTTTTTCCCGGCCTGGCGTCGCCTAATTGCTTGAGCAACTCCTGCACCGCCGTAGACAGCTGCACGTTCTGGTCGGTGTAGCTCTCGCCGATGGGGCGCGATACCGTGATGTCGACCGGGCGGGGGTTCAGTTCCATGTCCTGTCCGGTGTTGTCGGTGATTTTGGAGAATGGCAGCCGTATGGTGGAACCGTCGATGAGTTGGGCCGCCGAGGTGAAGATAATCCAGCCCGCTGTTGGTTCGCCCACTACTTTACCGAGCTTCAGCGTCCGGTAGCCTTCTGTAAAGTCTTCGGCATCGGACAGCGAATGCTGATTGGTAACCAGAATCGTAGGGTTCTCCAGCGCCCGCTGCCCCAGCTGATTCCGGGCGGGTGCAGCGGGTAAGCCCCGGTACGTCATGGTCAGATACCCCTTGCGGGCAAATACGTCGATAGCGTAGGGATTCACGAAGCCGCCGTTGTTGTTCCGTACATCGACCACTACGCCCTCACGAGCCTGGTTGTCGGCGTCGAGGTCAATGTACAACTGAGTTAGAGCTCCTTCCGACATGTCGAACATGTGCACGTAGCCGAGTCGCCCGTTGCTGGCTTTTTCCACAAAATCGCGCTGTTGCTGCACCCATTGCTTGTACAGCAGTCCCTTCTCCGTGGCCAGATTAACCGGTAAAACCGTCACTTCACGACCCTTGCCCGTCGGTGAATCCGCTACTGACAGCGCAACCCGCCGGTTTATTTTGTTGCTCAGTAACTGGTCCAGATTCGTGCTTTTGTCAATCGTTGTACCATCCACCGAGAGTAGGTACTCGCCCGGTTTGATGCCCGCCAGTGAGGCCGGGCCGAGCGTGATGACTTCGGTAACGAGCAGTCTGCCGCTCTCCTCGTAGGGCGTCCGGTCGAAGTTCAGGCCCAGCCGCCCGGTCGACACGTCGGTGTTGGTACGGGGTGCTCCCACGCCGGAGTGCGACGCGTTCAATTCGCCCACCATCAGGTTCAGCACCCGGCGCAGCTCGTCGGGGGTACGACTACCTGCAGCCACCGGCTCATATTCCTGACGAACGGCAGGCCAGTTGGTTCCGTGAAAGGTTGAATCGTAAAAGCCCTTGTTCTGAATGTCCCATGCCTGCTGAAACATCACTGTTTTTTCGGTGCTGAAATCAACGTCCATTTCGGCCGTAATAGCCAGGGGTTTCGGTTCGCGCTTATCGACCGAGACCGACGCGATTTTTCCCGATTCCAGATAGAAAACGTCTTTACCATCGGCGGTAAACTGAGCGTCGCTTTTGCTGCCCGACGTGGTCGTTAGCTGCTTGGCGACGGGTTTTTCCGATTTGGTTTCGTCGAGCGAGTAAGTATATAGATTCTGCTGCCCGGCCACGCTGCCAATGATCAGCAGCGTTTTGCCGTCTTTGCTGATGGTCTGTTCATCGACTTCAAACCCTACGGGTAGCATACTCAACCGCTGCCGGATGCCGTCGAACACAATTTTGGTTTCTTTACCCGGCTTCACTGCCGTTGCCACCGTATCGCGGGGCGTTTGCTTTTTGTCTTTAGCCGGGGTAGCGGGCGTTGGCGCAACGGTTTTGGGGGTCTCCTCGTTGAACAAATCCCGGAACTGGTCTTCGCGAAACTTAGGCAGCTTTGGAATTAGATCCACGCGGGCAATCTGTGCCGTTTCGGTGCGCTGGTTGGTGCCGAACAGAATATAGGTTCCATCAGGACTCCAGTCCACGTTGCCGCCGAAGGTATTGGCCAGAAAACTAACCGGTTTGGCCTCGCCCCCCGCTGCCGGAACGACCCAGATATTGCGAAAATTCTTGGTGCCGTACGCCGTAAACGCCACCCATTTATTGTCCGGCGACCAGACCACTGTACCCGTTCGGGCCAGGGGCGGGCGCCCCAGAAAGCCTTTGTACAGAAGCTTGTCTTTCTTAGTCGCCAGGTTCATCACTCGTAGTTCCTGACCATTTCGCAGAAACACCAGCGATTTCCCGTCCGGCGACACCACCGGCGAACTGTCGTCCAGCGGAGAATCGGTCAGGCGGGTTTCGGCGTTGGTGGCAAAATCATACTGGTAAAGATTGTCCATGCCGTCGCGGGTGCTGGCGTAGATCAGGCTGCGACTGTTGGGTAACCACACTATCTGCGATTCTACCGCCGGGCTGTTGCTGATGCGTACCGCATCGCCCCCGTCTTTGGCCGACGCGGCAAAGACTTCGCCATGCGCCGTAAACGCTACTTTTTTACCATCGGGCGAGAGGGCTAAATCGCGAAACTGACTGGTTAGCTTTAAGTGCTCTATCGACAAGCCCGCTGCCGCACCCCGAAGCCGGATGGAAACCGGAGCCGCCTGTTTCGTGGCTACGTCGTACCGCCAAATCTGGAAATTCCGCTCAAACACCAGTGACTGTCCGTTGTGGCTGATGGCCGGCCAAAGCACCCGCCCGTTGGTGAAGTTGGTGAGCATGACGGGTTTTTCCTTGCCGGTTATACGCCAGATATTCTGGTGGCCGTTGCGGTCCGAAACGTAGTACAGCGATTGCGCTTCGGGACCCCAGAGTGGCCAGAGTTCTTTGGCACCGCCTTCGGTTACACGCTCGTAAACGGGTTTCTCGCCTTTTTTCTGCCCGATTTTCGCCGTCCATAGCTCGGTTTGGTCAATGTGGCTGCTACCTTTTCGCCACCACTGCGACGACGCCATACCCCGCGCCGAAAACGCCAGGGTACTACCATCGGGCGAGGGTACGCCAGAGAACTCATTGGCGTACCGGTCGGCAGAAACGGGCATTGGTGTGCCGCCCACAACGGCCACCCGATACAGGTCGTTCATGCCCGCAATGTCGCGGCTTGTAGACTGAAAATAGACCATCTTCTCATTGGCCGACCAGCCCGTTGGCGTTTCAGCTCCGTCGTCGTACGTCAGTCGTTTGAGGTCGCCGGTATTGAGGGTAAGCAGATAAATGTCACCGTTGCCGGAGCGGGTCGAGCCGAAGGCCAGATACTTGCCATCGGGCGAATACAACGGCCGAAATTCATTATCGGCGTGGGCTACGAGTAGCCGCGCTTCGCCCCCTGCCGCCGGAACCGTCCAGATATCGCCCCCGGACACGAATGCAATCTCGCGACCATCGGGCGAGATCGTTGGCTCGGCGAAGGCAGATTGGGGGGTTGGCTTAGGCGTTTGCGCCAGAGAAGTCGGGCTTATGCCGGGGCTTAGTAAAAGAAGACCAGCCAATAGGCGGGCAGGCGACGGAAAGAGCATCGTGTTGATGGAGCGGTTAGGTATTAATTGGGTTGAACTGTCGGGTATAAATTTCCCGGTTCGCCACAACATTACCAACTCTATCTGCCACGTCAGCACTATTTTATTTGGCAAACACCGCCACACGCGCCAACCGATTGCAGACCAGGTTTTGGATGGTTACCCAGCGGCTCTGAGGATACAACATAGAAGCCGGGCGAGACGTGACCAGATCGGTTAACCACCCGCTTTCTTGGCTTTATAGCCCTTTCCGGTGAGCCAGGCCAGTACTTTATCGCGGTGGTCGCCCTGCACCAGAACTTCGCCATCTTTAGCCGCACCACCCGCGCCACAGACAGCCTTGAGTTGCTTGCCGAGGTCGGTCAGGTCGGTATCTGTACCGACGAAGCCTCGCACGGTGGTGGTGACTTTGTTGCCGCCCTGCTTCACGAGCCAGATTTTCAGGCTCTGCTGCGCCGGGGGTAGGGTTACGGTTTCTGCTGCGTCGCTGACCTGATAGGCGTAGTCCGGGTTGGTGGAGTAGATAACTCCGCTGGTGTTCCGGCTGCCGGTGGTTTGTTTCTTACTCATAGCGTTTAGTCAGATACATTGTACGAACGAGTTGTCGGTTACCCCGCCCAGTTCTCCCGGTCCAGACTGCGATACTGAATCGCTTCGGCGAGGTGCTCAATACGGATTTCGTCGGTTCCGGCGAGGTCGGCAATCGTGCGAGACACTTTCAGGATGCGGTCGTAGGCACGGGCCGATAATCCGAGCCGCTCCATCGCCGTTTTCAGTAACGCCCGGCCCGCATCGCTGATCTCGCAGAGTTCTTTCACCATCTGCGAGGGCATCATGGCGTTGGAGTAAATGCCTGGACTATCGGCAAACCGCGCCGTTTGGACGTCCCGCGCCCGAATAACCCGCGCGCGGATAGCTTCGCTGGTTTCGGATGGGCGGTTAGCCGTCATCTGGTCGAACGAAACGGGCGTTACCTCCACGTGCAGGTCGATGCGGTCGAGGAGCGGACCACTGATTTTAGCCAGGTATTTCTGCACCACGCCTGGCCCGCAGACGCACTCTTTGTCGGGATGATTGTAATAGCCACACGGGCAGGGGTTCATACTGGCGATGAGCATAAAGCTCGCCGGGAACTCCACGGCCCACTTCGCCCGTGAGATGCTCACCTTCCGGTCTTCGAGCGGCTGCCGCATCACCTCCAGCGCCGACCGTTTAAACTCCGGTAACTCATCCAAAAACAACACGCCGTTGTGGGCCAGTGAAATCTCGCCCGGCTGCGGAAAACTGCCCCCACCTACCAGAGCCGCATCGGAAATGGTATGGTGTGGCGACCGATAGGGGCGGGCTGCAATCAGCTGGGCGCGGGTCCCGAGCTTACCCGCTACGGAATGAATTTTGGTCGTTTCGAGGGCTTCCTGCAAACTCAGGGGCGGCAGGATGCTGGGTAGCCGTTTGGCGAGCATGGTCTTACCCGCACCCGGTGGACCAATCATGATGACGTTGTGACCCCCGGCAGCGGCAATCTCCATGGCCCGCTTGATGTTCTCCTGCCCCTGTACGTGCGAAAAATCAGCTTCGTAAGCGTTCACCTGCGTCATAAACAGATCACGGGTATCGGTCTGGAGCGGGTCGATGTCTTTCTTGCCCTCGAAAAATTCCGCAGCGTCCTGTAGCGTCTCCACACCGATAACATCCAGATTGTTGACAATGGCTGCTTCCTGCGCATTTTCAACGGGTAAAATAAAGCCTTTGAAGCCCTGTTTACGCGCTTCGATGGCAATGGGTAATACGCCTTTGATAGGCCGTAACCGTCCGTCGAGCGAGAGTTCACCCATGATGACGTAGTCTTCAAGGTTACGCGTTGGACCAAGCTGCTCGGACGATTGCAGCACACAAAGCGCAATGGGCAAATCGTACGAAGAGCCTTCTTTACGGATGTCGGCGGGGGCAAGGTTCACCACGATTTTCTGGCGGGGCATCCGGTAGCCCAGGTGCTTAAGCGACGCTTCTACCCGCTGCTCACTTTCTTTCACGGCACTATCGGGCAGGCCGACCATGAAAAAGTGCAGCCCCTGCCCAACGGTTACTTCAATGGTGATGATGGTTGCATTAACCCCGTAAACGGCCGCGCCGAACGTTTTGGCTAACATAGAGTTACGTAAAGATTTATAGCCGTGACAAATGTCAAATCTACGGAAGGAGGGGGCAACAAAAAAACCAAGCCGGGTCGGACAAACAAATACTAACCGCACCCCTCAAAGCGAGGGTGTAGCCCGTACTTCTTGGTACGGTAGCCGTGAGGCTAAGAAAAGCGCTGCCCTGTTAGCCTTGTGTGCCTGTCCACTTAACCGCCACTTGATGTATATAAGGTGATAAAGATGCCCCCTACGGTCCGGTGGGAACCTTCAGTGGCTTCAAATTCGACGTACCGTTCAACGACCGCATCGACTACATTTTTGTCAGCAAGCAGTTCGACGTGCTGAAATACGGCGCATTTACTGATGATAAGGACCAGCATTACCCGTCAGACCATCTGTCGGTTGTAGCTAAAGTGATACTGAAATAGCCCGTTTGTTCCGGTTTATTCGTCATCCGGTTTTTCGGCGATGCGCAGTTTGGCAGAGCGGGCGCGGGGGTTGCGGGCTACCTCGTCGGGAGTTGCTTCGACAGGTTTGCGGGTGATAGCCCGCAGGGGCTTAATCTCGTTGCCGTACAGATCCTTCTCGACCTCGCCCTGGAATTTGCCCTTGTTGATGAAGTTCTTCACCAGCCGGTCTTCGAGCGAATGGTAGGCCATGACTACCAGCCGCCCACCCGGCTTCAGCACGTCGGGCACCTGTTCCAGAAATTCTTCCAGCGCGGTTAATTCTTCGTTTACCTCGATACGGAGGGCCTGAAAAACCTGCGCGAAATACTTGTTCTCCTTCCCGCGCGGGGCAAAACGCTGCAACGCATTTTTAAGGTCATTGATGGTATTGAGCGGGCTGTTGGCACGCGCCGACACAATGGCCCCGGCAGCGGTGCGGGCATTAGTGATTTCGCCGTACATGCCCAGAATCCGGTGCAGATCGCTTGCAGTATATTCGTTGAGTACTTCGCGGGCGGTACGGTCGGCCTGCTGATTCATGCGCATGTCGAGGTCGGCGTCGAAGCGGGTCGAGAAGCCGCGCTCCGGCGTGTCAATCTGGTGCGACGAAATGCCCAGATCGGCCAGAATTCCGTCAACCTGTTCCGCCCGGTAAAGCCGCATATAGCGTTTAAGATTCCGGAAGTTACTGGCCACGAAGGTCAGGCGCGGATCGTCGATGGCCTGAGCCTGGGCGCGGGCGTCGGCGTCCTGATCAAAGCCGAAGAGTCGTCCCGGCCCGTCGGGTCCGGGCACGAGCTGGCGCAGGATTTCGCGGCTGTGGCCCCCTCCGCCAAACGTGACATCAATGTAAGTGCCGCCGGGTTGCAGGTTTAGCCCGTCAATGCAGGGCTGGAGTAAAACGGGGTCGTGGTAATTGGTTGCCATTCAGAAACTAACCCGTGTGGGCAGTCGTTGTTGTCATGCTTTCGCACGATGATACTACACAATGAAAAAAAATATTCCGTTCGTTTTCGCTTCGTTCATAACCTTAGTAACCGCCTGCTCTCAATCGTCAGACCCCGCCACGGTTCAGCCCGGTCAGTACCGGGCCGTGTTGCAAACGCCGGGTGGTGAACTGCCTTTTGGACTCGACATTCAGCCCACCGCCGGTAAGCCCGGTATGTACACGGTCTTTGCGCTCAACGGCCCCGAGCGGCTGCCGCTCGATTCGGCCCGCGTGGAAGATGATAGCCTGCGGATTTCGGCGGGGCTGTTCGAGTCCGAACTGGTCGCAAAGATAGACGGGAATACACTGCGGGGCCAATGGCGACGCCACCGCACCCCCGATGAGGTTGTGACGCTGCCGTTTGAGGCTACGGCGGGCTATGATTATCGCTTCGCCAAAGAGGATAAACTGGCGGTGGGCAATCTGACCGGTACGTGGGCGGCCAATTTCAACGACACTACGGGTCGGGTCGATACCGTGAACGCGGTGGGTATTTTCAAGCAGACCGACAATAAAATTACCGGTACGTTTCTGACGCCTACCGGCGATTATCGGTATCTGGCGGGTAACGTTGTGGGTGATAGCCTGCTGCTCTCCTGCTTTGACGGTACGCACGTATTTTTGTTCAAAGCGAAGCACGATGCCAAAGCCAATACCCTGACGGGGGGCTTCTGGTCGGGGGCTTCCTACTACGAGCCGTGGTCGGCCCGGCTCGACCCTAACGCTAAACTTCCCGATCCCGCCAGTCTGACGTATCTGAAGCCGGGTCGAAAAGCGCTCAACATTTCGTTTCCCGAACCCAATGGTAATGTTGTTTCGCTAAAAGACCCGCGCTTTAGCTGGTAAAGTTACGGTCGTACAAATTTTGGGAACGTGGTGCCCAAACTGCATGGATGAGACCAACTTTCTGAGTCCGTGGTATAAGAAAAACCGTAGCCGTGGCGTCGAGGTGCTTGGTCTGGCCTTCGAGCGATCGGCAGACCAAGCCGTGTCAGGGCCGAAAATCGAGCGAATGAAACAACGCTTCGACATCGACTATCCTGTGTTGCTGGCCGGTAGCAGCGAAAAAGACGACGCCAGCAAAGCCCTGCCCGACCTGAATGCCGTTGTTGCATTCCCCACCACCCTTGTCATTGACCGGAAAGGACAGGTACGCCACATCCACACCGGATTCAGCGGCCCCGGTACCGGCAAATTTTACGATCAGTACGTGAGCGAGTTCAATCGGCTGATTGATAAACTGGTAGCGGAGAAATAAGGCAGTTATAGAGCAGAAGGCCCGATAACCATATGGTTGCCGGGCCTTCTGCGTTCATCCGGTTACCGAGATTACATATTAATCGCCCGGTTATCCGTAGCGGCTAGGCAGGCTTCTTTGAAGGCCTCGGTATAGGTCGGGTGAGCGTGCGACATCCGGCTGATATCCTCGGCAGAGGCCCGGAATTCCATCGCTACTACCGCTTCGGCAATCATATCGGCGGCCCGGGGGCCAATGATGTGAACACCCAGAATTTCGTCAGTTTCCTTGTGCGCCAGCACCTTCGCCAACCCGTCGATGTCCATACTGGCCCGCGCCCGGCCCAGGGCTTTGAACGGGAACGAACCGGTTTTGTAGGGAATGCCTTCCTGCTTCACTTCCTCTTCGGTGTACCCCACTGCTGCCACTTCGGGCCACGTGTACACTACGTTTGGAATCAGGCGGTAATGGATGTGCGGTTTCTGACCGGCAATGGTTTCGGCAATGAACGTACCTTCTTCTTCGGCCTTGTGCGCTAGCATGGCGCCCCGAATTACATCGCCGAGCGCGTAAATGTGCGGTACGCTCGTGCGGAGATAGCTGTCTACGTCTACCTTACCCCGATCGTCGGTTTTCAGTCCGGCGGCTTCCAGATTCAGCCCGTCGGTATAGGGTCGGCGCCCAACCGAAACAAGGCAATAGTCGGCGTTCAGCGTGATTTGTTTCCCGTCAGACGTATCGACTGATACAACCACTTCGTCGCCGGTGTTTTCAACCTTCGTGACTTTATGGTTGAAGTAGAAATCGGCGCCGAGTTTTTTGATGGCTTTCTGAAGTTCCTTACCCATCGTCTTGTCCATTGTCGGAATCATCGAATCGGCAAACTCCACAAACGATACCTTCGACCCCAGCCGGGCATAGACCGACCCAAGTTCGGCCCCGATTACGCCCGCGCCAATAATGACCATACTCTTGGGTACCTGCTCCAGGGTGAGGGCTTCGGTGGAGGTAATGATCCGTTTCTTATCAATCGGCATCGACGGAAACGACATCGGTTTGGAACCCGTGGCAATGACAATATTCTTGCCTTTGATGGTCTCTTCGCTGCCGTCGTTCTTCGCAATTTTTACCGTGTGCGCGTCAACGAATGAGCCGGTACCGTAGAAGGTGTCAATTTTATTTTTCTTCATTAAAAACGCCACGCCCTTCGTCGTCTGGTCCACCACCTCTTGTTTGCGGTGGATCATCTGCGGCATATCAACAGCCAGATTATCGAGCTTGATGCCGTGTTCGGCGAACGTATGGGCTGCATTGTGGTAATGCTCCGATGAATCGAGCAGGGCTTTGGATGGGATGCAGCCCACATTCAGGCAAGTGCCGCCCAGCGTCGAATATTTCTCAATGATAGCCGTTTTGAGGCCCAGTTGAGCGCAGCGAATGGCCCCCGTGTAGCCACCCGGTCCCGAGCCAATTATGATTACGTCGTATTCCATTTTTTCGATCAGCGGTTAATGTGCTAAGGTTAGGGTTCATGATACCCTGCCGGATCCTGAACCCTGAGTATTGGGGCGTCAGGCCAGAATAGGGAACCTCAAGCCCTGAGTATTTGAATGAACAACTAACAAAGTAGCATTGCAGGTGCAAATTTGGTTCAGAAACCGGTTCGCCAAACCGATTTCCTGAAAATCGTGTTGGGGGTTCGATAAAGTCGTGCCAGGCAAAGGCCTGTTATATCCCACTATGCGATCCGCTTCCCTCCTTCTTCTGCTTTTTTTGTTTCTCACTGCCTGTACTAATCCTGCTGAGCAGGATCAGCTCCCGGTTTACTATGATGTAGCTGGATTTGTGAATGAACAGATTGCCGACTTGACGGCCCGCCAGCCCGCCGTGCAGAAAACCGTATCGGTAGATGACAAACAAAGCCAGCAAACTAGCGCAGGTATTGACTGGAGCCGTGAACTGGGTTTGTTTCTACAAGCAGACATAAATAAACCTGCTCTGCGCAACAGCTACCGGATTGAGCGGCCCGATTCGCTTACCTATGTGTACACCCTCAAACCAACGGAAGAGACGCTGACTGTGCGTTCATTAACGGTTCAATTGACAGAACCTAACGGGAAGCCCCGACGAATTGAGGCCGTGCTGCAAACCGATAACCCCCTTTACACGTCTGAACGTCGTTTGCTGTTTGAGAAAATGCCGGGTAATGCATCGATCCACTATTCGATTAAAGGATTTCAGCAACTTGCCTACATGAACAAACGTGACTTTACGGTAGATGGACGAGTCAAATAAAAAAAAGCAAAAAACTTTTAAACCGTCTGGGCGTTGCCAGAATCTATAGGGTCAAAACCAACGTAAGTACAATTAAATCTAAGAATAACTCCCTTTTTGTACAAAACACAGGATAAATAATTCATTTTTGGATTTTGCCAATATGGTGAGTCGCTTAAACGACATTTGGCCTACTTTTTGTACTGATGATTTGGTATTTAACGTACATTATTCTTACTTTTAATGCCGAATTAATTAACGTCTTCACAAATCTCTAAACCACGTACACTATCGGAACAGCACTCTACGTTACCTAATTGTCTTACTGAAAATGGAAAAAGCCCAGGTAAACGACAGTGAGTTGATTTCTCTGTACATCCGAGGTAATGAGAAAGCCTTTGCTAAGTTGGTGCAACGGCATAAGTCGAAAATTTACACGACTATATATCTGATTGTTAAAGACCAGTATGTAGCTGAAGACTTGATGCAGGACACGTTCATAAAGGCCGTGGACACCATCAAGTCGGGTAAATATAACGAAGAAGGAAAATTTCTCCCCTGGATTGTCAGGATCGCCCACAACTTGGCCATTGACTATTTCCGAAAAGACAAACGCTACCCCAGTGTGGTGTTTGAGGACGGAAGCAGTGTGTTCAATACGCTTGAGTTTGCGGAGGACTCGGTCGAGTCGCTCCAAATACGGCAGGAAACACACGAGCATTTGCGCGAGTTGATTCAGCGATTGCCGGAGCAACAGCGTCAGGTGCTTATCATGCGGCACTACGAGGAAATGAGTTTCCAAGAGATTGCCGATGCTACCGGCGTCAGTATTAACACGGCATTGGGACGTATGCGTTACGCGTTGATTAATTTGCGTAAACAGCTAAGCAAACGTTCGCCGAGTTATGACAAAAACCTTTACCTCAGATGATGTAGTCCGGTATGTGTATGAGGAGACCTCGCCCGAGGAAAATCTGCTCATCGAAGAGTCCCTGATGACCGAGCCGGACATGATGACGTTCTTTTTGAGTGCACTCGAACTGCGCTCGCTCATGAACAAAATCGAACGACAACCCCGCGAAAGCACGGTTCAGTCTATACTTAGTTATTCACAGAATCATTTGGCAAACCCATCCACCCATCTGCGCCCGTCGCGGTAAGGTAGCTGGGATTTTGCTAGGCAGCGCCTTCATAGTTTGCTGAAGCTATAATTTCAGCAAACTATGAAGGCATTTCGCTATGCTCAAAAAGGAACGTTTTCGTCGGTTTATTGACTATTTCACGGAGCACTACCCTGAACCGGAAACTGAACTGAATTTTAGTAATCCGTTCGAGCTGCTGGTGGCCGTAATTCTGTCGGCGCAATGCACCGACAAGCGTATCAATCAGATTACACCTGCCCTGTTTGCCCGCTTTTCCGAGCCGGAGTCGTTAGCAACAGCCTTACCCGAGGAGGTATTCACCTATATCCGTAGTGTCTCGTATCCCAATAATAAAGCGAAGCATTTAGTTGGCATGGCGCGAGCGCTGATGGAACGGTTTGGCGGTGAGGTGCCTGCTACACTGGCTGATTTGCAGACATTGCCAGGTGTGGGCCGCAAAACGGCCCACGTGATTTTATCGGTAGTGTACAACGAACCGACGATGGCGGTTGATACGCATGTATTTCGGGTGTCGCACCGGCTGGGGTTGGCTCCGCTTACGGCCACGACCCCACTGGCTGTCGAGAAATCATTGATGGCGTACATTCCCAGGCAATACGTTCCGAAGGCCCATCACTGGCTCATTCTGCATGGTCGGTACGTATGTGTAGCCCGTTCGCCCAAGTGTGCTGTGTGTGCGTTGAGTGATTTTTGCAAGTATTACCAGTCCGGTAAATTTCTACCGTCATGAAAAGGCTGGCCCTGGCCTTCGCTCTTTGCCTTGGATTGACGGTCGGCTATGGTCAACCGCGAACCGATCGTTTGCTCAGCAACCTGCTGGGCACCAGCCAAAATCCAGTTTTCCGGGAGGTGTTGCAGTATCCCGACCGGTACCGGCTGCAAATCATCTACACCCGAATTGACCGCGACAAAGCCAACAAGCCGACGTTCACAAATTATCATTACCGGGTTGACAGCACTGAGTATTTCAACCCGGCATCAACCGTCAAGCTACCTCTCGCGCTGTTATCGCTGGAGAAAATCAATCGGATGAAGGAACCGGGCGTGACGAAGTTTACCGCCATGCAGTTTGATAGCTCGTATAGTAAACAGACGCGGCACTGGCGCGATGAAACCGCCGAAAGTGGCTATCCATCGGTAGCGCACCTGATCCGTAAGGCGATGCTGGTTAGTGAAAACGACCCGTATAGCCGTATGTACGAGTTCATGGGTCAACAGGCTATTAACCGGCGGCTACACGGAATGGGCTATCTCGACACGCGCATTACCCACCGCTTTGTTCGGATGAGTCCCGACGAAAACCGGCATACCAACCCCATTCGGTTCATCAACCCCGATGGAAGGGTACTGTATGCTCAACCGCCCGCTTACAATCCTGACTCGTTTGGTGCCCGGCGCGTTGATACGCTCGGCGTGGGCTACATGGCCGGCGATAGTCTGGTGCACGGTCCATTCGATTTTACGGGCCGTAATAAGATGCCGCTCGAAACCCTGCAACAGATTCTACAATCGACGTTGTTTCCTGAATCCGTATCGGAAAAACAACGGTTTGACCTGACTGCCGGGGACTACCGGCTTCTGATGCAGTATATGTCGCAGTTTCCGGGCGAGACCAATTACCCAAAATACGATGCGAAACAGTATTATGATAGCTACGTGAAGTTCTTCTTCATGGACAGTCTGCATCACAACCTGCCGCAGGGTGTCCGGGTCTTCAACAAGGTAGGCTGGGCGTATGGCTTCCTGACGGATGCGTCGTACGTGGTCGATTTTAAAAATAAAGTTGAATACATGCTCACGGCTACGATTTATGTAAATAGTGACGGTATTCTGAATGATGACAAATACGACATCGATAGCGTCGGTGCCCCCTTCATGTATCAGCTGGGCCAAACCATTTACCAGCATGAACGAACCCGCAAACGCCGGTACGCACCCGATCTGAGCCGGTTCATCATTGAATATGAGAAGAGAAAGGATGACGACCGACCAACGGTAAAGAACGTGGATAACTGATGGTCAGTACGCCTTCAAACTCAAATCCAAGCTCTTGACCTGATGCGTCAGTGCACCGGATGAGATAAAATCGACACCGGTTTCGGCGTAAGCACGGAGGTTAGTTTGGTCAATACCGCCCGATGCTTCGGTGGTAAAGCGTTTGTCGATGAGCCGTACCATGTCGCGGATGCCGTCGGGGGCAAAGTTGTCGAGCAGAATCACGTCCACCTGCCCCACACGCAGAACTTCTTCAACCTCTGCGCGGTTGCGGGTTTCGATTTCGATGCGCAACTGCCGCCCTGTTTCCCTAAGATACGCAACGGCTTTTGTGATGGCTGCCTTGATACCCCCGGCATAATCGACGTGATTGTCTTTGATAAGAATCATGTCGTATAGGCCGAACCGGTGATTGACTGCTCCACCAATTTTAGTGGCCATTTTCTCGCAGATGCGGAAGTTGGGCGTCGTTTTGCGGGTGTCCAGGAGTTGGGCGCGGGTACCTTCGAGCAGATTCACCAGTTGGCGGGTATGGGTAGCAATACCACTCATGCGCTGCATACAGTTCAGCACCAGCCGTTCGGCAGTCAGAATATGGCGGGCGTTGCCACTTACGGTCAGTACAATGTCGCCGGGGTTTATACGGGTGCCATCCTGAAGTAAGGTCTCAACGATAAAGTCCGGATCAACTTCGGTGAAAATGGCTTTGGCTACTTCGACACCAGCCAGGATGCCGGATTCTTTCACGAGCAGTCGGGCCCGTTTCTGCGCATCGGCCGGAATGGTGGAGAGCGATGTATGGTCGCCATCGCCGACGTCTTCGGCGAGCGCCAAGCGGATAAATTCGGTCAGGTTCATGCCTGCAAAGTTGCCATTTTATTACTGACCCAACCTTAGTTTGCCGTTGTTCTGATAGAGAATTTTGCCGGTCAATCGTAAATTTTTGGCCTGCCCCACTATACCATTGAGCGTAACGACGTGATTCGAACTGATCGTGACCTCGTTGCTGACCGTTGGCAACTGATTGGTTGACCAGGTAGTTGGGTCAGACCAATTACCCGACTTTATGCTGGCTACGGGGCCATTTGCATTGGCCGGAACAATGAACAGCGTGTAGTCTTCCGTTTCGCCATAGGCATAACTGGCACAGGGTGAGCCGGGTACCCCGTTTGTGTTATCGCTCTGACGGACCCGCAGTCGGGTTAGGCCACCCAATGCCGTTGACGGTACGGTAAAGGTGCCATGCTGAACCGCCAGTTTAGTCGTAGTTGCTGATTTGAAGGCAATCTCAGTAGCGGAGAAGGTCGTATCCCGGTCGTAGTCAATCCACGTAGTAAAGCCTTCCGGATACTGATTTTGGTTTGTCACAACAACTGAGTACGTCTGTCCGGCCGTTAACGTGGCTGACGTCAGGCTGGTGAAGTCGCTATAGCCACCACTACCACAGCCCGACGCATTCGTGACCATCGTACCAACACTACTCTTGAGGGCAAAACTGATGATGGCATCTCCTTGTCCGCAGTCCGTTGAGCCAGGCAGACAATACTGCGCTGTAACCGTGCCACAGGAAGCTACCTGAACAACGGTACTGGGTGTGGCGTTGCCGTTGGCTGCCACCACGCGGTAGTAGACCGGAGCTCCTAATACGGGTGATGTATCTGTGAACGACCTGACGTTGGCCGCTACAGTACCGGCGGCAACAAAACCACTGGTTGCGCTGGTTGAACGTTCAACGATGAACCCGTTTTCGTTGGTGCTGTTGTCGGTCCAGGTAATGGTTCGGCTACAGGTACTGCTGTTGGTAGCAACCGATACGTTGGTGGGTTCTGCGATAGCAACCGACTGACAGCTAAAGGTGTAAGCCCCCGACATTTGCATGAGCGATAGCCGATACGCATAGCCATCGCCCATTCGGTTATGCTGTCCTGTGGTGAACGTGGTCCGGCATTCGGTATAATAAGACATCAGGTTGTTGATCAGGGGCGAGTACGGGGCTCCGTTTGCATCGGTCCCGGTACCCGTATAGGTACAGGTTGATGAGTTATAGAAGTAACAGCAGGGGTCTGCGGGGGTATCGCAGACCAGATCGCCGGCGCTGCTGCAGTTGGCACCGGTACCGCGCGTTACCAGTTCGTTGGCAACAGCGGTTTCGTGCGTGTGGTACAAATTCCAGTAATGACCGACTTCGTGCGATAATGTCGATCCGTTCGGAACGGCGTTGTTCCACATAACAATTCGGTTAGCAGAGGCATTACCACTGGGGAAAGCCGATATTCCGTTCAATAGGCTGTTGCCAGCCCTTAGCGAACCCGTGAAATAGATGTTGAGCGCGTCATTAACATTGTTCTGCACCAAACGAGCATTATCGGTATCAATGTCGCAGTCGGATAAATCATCATCATCGATGTAATGTACACTGCCGCACAGGTAAAACTGGAGATTGGTGGCGGTGTATTTGGTATTCATAGCCGCAATGGCTGCATTGAGCGCCGATACCGATAGCCCACCTGTGCCGTCGGTTTGGCGAACAATATGCGCCTTTACAGGAATATTTACCAAGGATGGGGGCGCGTTAGAGTTACCCCCCTGCTTTAGTTGGGCAATAGACTTCTCTGTTGCCTGAATAAATTCCCTGCTGGGTACGGGTGTACCGCAATCAACGAAAGGCTGATTGGATTGAGGCACTTTTTGCGCTAAAATAGAGTGGCCGAAGAAGCAGAGGAAAATGGCAAATGAAATTGATAGATGATGGTTTTTCATGCAAATGGATAGTCTTCATGAACCTGATAGTGCTACTTAACTGCCGGTAGCGTCTGTATGGAGAGGCCCTACCCCCGCCGTTGGAAAGCCGGTTGGAAAGCCGAAGGGTTTGCAAGCATTATGCTGAACAGTTCAGGTGAAAAAATCATACCGTTTCGAAACCATCACTGACCCTAAGGCGCCGGAACGGGCTTTTGGGAAATTGAAGAGTGAATGTATTCTATTTGCTCACGCTGCGCAATAGTAATCATTAGGGGCACCGAAAGTCGCTTGTTTGTGGCGAGTAGCCAAATGTCAAAAGTGTACTTTATTAAAAGGGGATATTTCGTGGCTTCGTGGGAGCAGGGAGTTGTACATTTAAGAAAATGGTACGAAATTTGTCATCCGCTTAGGAAATATATGAAGCAACCCCGAGTAATCCATCGTCTTTCAGGTCTGCTACTGGCATCCCTGCTGCTGTTTACGGCGGTCTGGAGTCCCGGTGGTCTGGCCTATCGTCAGGCGGCAGCGACCAAGGCGAAGGCGGTTACTCAGCATGTTGCCAAATCGGGCGAAGCACAGAATGCGCATCAGGACGAAGCCAAACTGAGTGCGGCTGGCTTTGAAGCTGTGGCGGCCCCGGCTACCAGCATTGATGAAGGCAATCAGACAATATTTCTGTTGCCCACACCAACGTTGCTGATTCTGCTGCTGTTGAGTGTTTTGCTGCTCCGGTATTTTACCCTCCCGCATTACTTCTTCTCCTATTTTCGACACGTTTTCGGTCACGCAATCGCGCCAAACGCACCGTAAACGCAGTGTCATTCATGGTCATCAATTATTTTGATGACGGTTGATTATTCACCAAAATGAATGACGGCGAATGTCCTCGCCCGACCGACAATACCGGTCAAGATTTTCCAATTTAATTTTTATTTCTTTTGAGCGGGCCATCGGTTCGTTCGTACAACAATGCAAAACAGAACCGGAATTCTAATTCTGACGGGTGTGTTGGCAGCTATTTGCCTTTATTTCCTGTCGTTCACTTTTGTGGCGCGCAGCATCAAGGCCGATGCTGAAGCGTACGCCACCAACAAGCAGGGTCAGCTTGACCGTGACAAAAAGCAGTTTTACCTGGACTCACTCTGGAAAGAGCCCGTTTATCTGGGCAGTACCCTCCAGGAAGTAACTGAGCGTGAACTGGGACTGGGTCTCGACCTTCAGGGTGGTATGCACGTCGTACTGGAAGTGTCGCCCGCCGATGTGCTACGTTCATTGTCAGGTAACAACCGCGATCCGAAGTTCAACCAGGCCCTTAAGCAGTCTCTGGAAGACAAGAAGACAAGTGGCAGCAGCTTCGTTGATTTGTTTACCGGTAACTTCAAAAAGCTGGCTCCTGACACTAAACTGGCCACGATCTTCGCCACAAGCGCCAACCGCAGCAAGATCAGCTACCAGTCGACTGACACGGAGGTGAAGAAAATGCTGACTACCGAAGTGGAAGGTGCCGTTGCGCGTGCGTATCAGGTTATTCAGGCCCGTGTCGACAAATTCGGCGTGGCCAACCCGAACCTTCAGCGGCTACCGGGTTCGGGCCGGATTCAGATTGAGCTACCGGGCGTTGAAAATCCGGATCGTATTCGTCGCCTGCTAACGGGCGCGGCCAAGCTGGAGTTTACCGAAGTCTACCGTCTGAACGAACTGGCCCCCGCCCTCGAAGGCATGGGCGCGTATCTGCTTCGTGAAGAAACTGAGCGCAAAGCAGCTCAAAAAACTACCGCTCCCACTACGGGTACGGCGGCTGCTGATAACAGTCTGGCTTCGCAACTGGCAAAGAAAACAGCCGACTCTACGGGTAAGGCAGCTACCGATACGGCTGCCGGCACGGCACTGACGCAGTTATTTTTGCCCGTAGGTCAGGATCAGCTGGGCGTTTACCTGCGTGATACGGCCCGTGCCAACGATGTACTGAACGCGTCCGAAGTACGTGGTTTATTCCCCGCCGACGTATTTTTTGCCTGGGACCGTAAGTCGTTTAAAACGACTGATGGCAAGGAAATTCTGCCTATTTTCTTTCTGAAAAAGCCGGGTGGTCGCGCTCCGCTGGAAGGCGACGTGATTACGGATGCTACGAGTGATTACGACGACCGTGGTCGCCCGGAGGTGACCATGAATATGAATACCGATGGTGCCCGTAAATGGAAAAACCTGACTGCCGCCAATATTAGTCGTCCCGTGGCCATTCTGCTTGATAACCTGGTTTATACGGCACCAAACGTACAAAACGAGATTCCGAACGGTCGGTCGAGCATTTCAGGCAACTTCACTATCGAAGAAACCAAAGACCTGGCCAACGTTCTGAAAGCCGGGAAGCTACCCGCCCCCACTAATATTGTAGAAGAAAGTGTGGTAGGTGCCACACTGGGTTCGGAAGCGGTTGAGGCCGGTGTGCTGTCGTCTATCATTGGTATCATTCTGGTGTTGATTTTCGTGGTGTTCTATTACAACCGAGCCGGTTTTATTGCTGACCTGGCTCTGCTCATCAACCTGTTTTTTCTGCTGGGGGTCATGGCCTCGCTCGGTGCTGTACTCACTATGCCGGGCATTGCCGGTATCGTACTTTCAATTGGTATGGCGGTGGATGCCAACGTGCTGATTTTCGAGCGTATCAAAGAGGAAATGGCTGAAGGAAAGGGGTTCAAAACGGCCGTTGGTGATGGCTTTAAGAACGCACTGTCGTCCATTATCGACTCGAACGTAACGACTTTTCTGACGGGTATCATCCTGTTCGTATTCGGTACGGGTCTGATTCTGGGCTTCGCCACCACCCTGATTATTGGCATCCTAACCTCGTTATTTGCGGCCATTTTCATCACCCGGCTCATTCTGGAGTATTACATCCGCAATGGCAAGACGCTGAACTTTACGTCTAAACTGGCCACATCACTCTTTGCCGACTCTAATTTCGATTTCGTATCGCGCCGAAAGACGTACTACACCATCTCATCCGTCATTATCGGTCTGGGTCTGGTCTCGGCCATTTTCAGGGGCTTTGGTCTGGGTGTCGATTTTAAAGGGGGTCGTTCGTACGTAGTACGCTTTGAAAATGCGGTCAATACCGATGAGATTCGCTCTGCTCTGACGCCGGTACTGGGTGCCGCGCCCGAGGTGAAAACGTACGGTGGTACAGGTATCGGCTCAAACCAGGTGAAGTTGACTACACCCTACCTGATTGACGACAACTCGCGCGATGCTGACAAGCAGGCTGAAACAGCCATTTACAAAGGGCTGAGTACCATAAAAGGTAATCCGGCCCGGATCGAGAGTTCGCAAAAGGTAGGGCCAACCATTGCGTACGATATCCTGACGTCGGCTATCTGGTCGATTTTGCTGGCAGTTGCGGTGGTATTTGTGTATATCCTGATCCGATTTAAGCGACTGGCCTTTGGCTACGGCTCGGTGGTGGCTCTCTTCCACGACGTACTGGTGATTCTGGCCATATTCACGATTTTCAACGGTATTCTGCCTTTCTCACTCGACATTGACCAGGCGTTTGTGGGTGCGCTGTTGACTATCATGGGTTATTCGATGAACGACACGGTGGTAGTGTTTGACCGGGTGCGTGAGTATCTGAACGACAACAAAGGCAAGAAAGAAGATATTGCCACCATTATTAACAACGCGCTGAACAGTACACTGAGCCGCACGGCGGTAACGGGCTTCTCTACGATTCTGGTGCTGCTGGTGCTGTTTTCTGTTCGGGGGCGAGACCATCCGCGGCTTCTCATTCGCCATGCTGATCGGCGTAATTGTCGGTACGTATTCGTCGCTGTTCGTGGCTACGCCAATTGTGGTCGACTCGCTGCAACGCGAGCAGAGTAATGAAAATACGGCGGTCGCTGCGGCTAAAGTAGAGAAGAAAACCGGCTTCGACGCCGTCCCCACCGATTTCACCGACGCTAACCCGGCCACCCCGGAGGAGTTCACGGCTAAAAAGGAAAAGAAAGATAAGAAGCCCTTGATCCGGCCTTCGCAGTCGTGATGTAATGGTTGAATTGGTGAATGAGTGAATGAGTGAATATGGCTAATGCCGGAGTTATTCACCCATTCACTCATTCACCAATTCAACCATTAATATCCGTATCTTTCGCCACTCGGTGCCAAATAAAATTTTTCTAAACCACCTTACTGCCAAACTGAATACTTTTTATACATGGAATCAAAACAGAAACATGTCAACATGAGCGTCATGCGCAAAAAGCCGCTATCGGCCTATGCGGCTGATATGCAGAACAGTCAGCTCAAGCGCGTGCTGACCCGCTGGGGTCTGACGTCGTTGGGTATTGGGGCCGTTATTGGCGGAGGAATTTTTGTCTTAACGGGAATTGCCGCCAATGAGTGGGCTGGCCCTGCCCTGGCCCTGGCGTTTATTTTTGCGGGCATCGCCTGTACGTTTGCCGCCCTTTGCTACGCTGAATTTGCCTCGATCCTGCCTGTTGAAGGCTCGGCGTACGCTTATTCATATGGTACCGTCGGCGAGTTATTTGCCTGGCTTATTGGCTGGAACCTGATTCTTGAATACATGATGGGGGCCACTACAGTAGCCGTAAGCTGGTCGGGTTATTTTGAGAAGTTTCTGCACCTATTTCACGTTGATCCGCCCATCTGGCTCATGAACGACCCCGTTACGGCGCAGGAGAAAGCCGAGGCCATGCGGGCCGCTGGTCAGGTGGTACCAGAGTTTAGCTTTGCCTTCAACTTGCCCGCCCTGCTCATTGTGTGGGTGGTTACCTACATTCTGGTGAAAGGCATTAAGGAAGCAGCCAGTACCAATAATATCATTGTTATTCTGAAAGTAGCTACGGTCATCTTCGTCGTTATTGCCGGATCATTTTATGTTGACGTGGCTAACTGGACGCCTTTTATTCCTCCACCGGTAGTTGACGAAACCGGCCAGACTCACTTCGGTTTCAGTGGGGTCGTTACGGCGGCTGGTATCGTTTTCTTCGCGTACATCGGTTTTGACGCCGTATCGACGCAGGCGGGCGAGGCTATTAATCCAACTAAAGATATTCCCTTCGCCATCATTGCATCGCTTATTATCTGTACGGTGCTGTATATCCTGGTATCGCTGGTGCTGACGGGTATGGTTCCTTACCAGCAGATGGATTTGAAGGCACCCGTGGCGCAGGCATTTGCCGACGTAGGACTAACCTGGTCCGTCTATCTGATTACGATTGCGGCCATTGCCGGTCTGACCTCCGTAATGCTGGTGATGATGCTGGGCCAGACCCGTATTTTTCTGGGTATGGCCAAAGACGGTCTGCTACCGCGCGGTTTGTTTGCCGCCATCCATCCAAAGTTTAAAACGCCCTGGAAGAGTACGATTTTTGTAGGGGCCATCGTCTCGTTGGTAGCCGCCGTTACGCCCATCGACAAGGTGTCGCAGTTGACCAGTTCGGGTACACTGTTTGCCTTCGCTATGATTTGCGGAGCCGTATGGCTGCTGCGCGTTCGGGAGCCAAATCTGGCCCGTCCGTACCGAACACCCGCCCTGCCCGTCATTGCTACGCTGGGCATTGTGGCCAACCTGTACCTGATGTGGAACCTGCGTACCGATACCAAAATCACATTTTTAGTCTGGGGTATTGTGGGCTTGGCGGTGTACTTCCTGTATAGCCGGAAACACAGCAATCTGAACAATCCGCAGGACGACTAATCAAGCGTCCAGATTATATGGTACAGATTAACTGGTACAAACGGCCCCCGGCAACTTGTTAGGGGCCGTTTGGCGTTTATACGCTTACATGATAGTGAATACTCAATTACCATTCCCCTTCGAGCCGGAATTGCTTGCCGAACTCAACACGGTGGCGCAGGTCCGGCAGGTCAAGGCCGGTGATGTATTGATGGAACCCGGCCAACCGATGCTGTTCGTGCCAATTGTTTTATCGGGCAGTATCAAGATTATGCGTCCTGCCGACGATATGGGTGAGCTGCTTCTGTACTATTTGAACGCGTCGGATTCCTGTGCGCTGTCGATTAGTAGTTTGCTCAGTGGTGATGTCAGTCCTGTTCTGGCGGTTGTGGAGGAGCGGGCCGACGTATTGATGATTCCCATCGAACGTGCTGAAGACTGGCTGGGGCGCTACCCTTCCTGGCGTCGATTTGTATTCGAAACCTACCAGAAGCGCTTCGATGACCTCCTGCAAACCCTTGATTTGGTGGCTTTCCGACAGTTGGACGAGCGCCTGCTGGCTTATCTTGATCAGAAAGCCCGACTGGCCGGGGGGCGGCATCTGTACCTTACCCACGAAGACATTGCCCGTGACCTGAATACGTCCCGTGAGGTTATTTCGCGGCTCCTGAAGCAACTGGAGCGATTGGGCCGGGTCAGTTTGTCGCGGAATAAAATCAGTCTGTCACCGGCTGCGTGACCTGAGTCACGGAATAACCTGCCCACACATCGTAGTTTTACGTCGTAATGAGCGGAGAAGAGCTATTTGGATATATTTCGGCGGTGATGGTGGGACTGGTAATCGGCCTGGCGGGAGGGGGTGGCTCTATCCTGACCGTGCCGATTTTTGTGTATATGTTCGGAGTCCCAACGTTGCTGGCCACCAGTTATTCGTTGTTTGTGGTGGGAACTACCTCGCTAATCGGGTCCGTCAATCACATCGCCAAGAAGCGGGTTGATTTACGCGTAACGGCGGCTTTTGCCTTGCCTTCGTTTCTGTCGGTTTACCTGAGCCGTCGGTTTCTGTTGCCTGCCCTGCCCGACCCGTTGTTTAGCTTCGACGGCTTCGTGCTCTCCAAGAGCCATGCTATCCTGTACTTCTTTGTCTTTGTAATGATTGTAGCCGCCCGGGCCATGATCCGCAGCGATCGTCCGGAACAGGGCGAAGCTGCTGACGGCAAACCGCGCTACATTATGCTGGCGCTGGATGGCCTGGCAGTTGGTTTGCTGACCGGGACAATCGGCGCGGGGGGGGCTTTATCATTGTGCCGATGCTGGTATTGCTGGCCGGTTTGCCAATTCACCGGGCCGTGGCTACGTCGGTCGTGATTATTGCCGTGAACTCATTCGTTGGCTTCATTGGCGACATTGGCCACGTTCAACTACAATGGGATTTTCTACTACCGTTTACGGGTTTATCAATTGCAGGCATTTTTCTGGGTATGTACCTGGCCCGCTTTGTGGCACCTGATAAACTCAAAAAGGGCTTCGGCTGGTTTGTGCTGGCGGTGGCTGGTTACGTGATCTTCAAGGAGGTTTTTTAGCGCGATTCAGGACTCTATGTGTAAAGTCCAGGATTGTACTCATCCGAAATGCCGGACGGCAATGCTGATCCCTGAACTGAAAAAATTATGACAATCGAACAAATCTATACGGGATGCCTGGCGCAGGGGGCGTACTATATTGAAAGTAACGGCGAAGCGGCCATCATTGACCCCCTCCGCGAAACAGCTCAATACGTGCGGCAGGCCCAACGGGCGGGTGCGAAAATCAAGTATGTATTTGAGACGCATTTCCACGCTGATTTCGTGTCGGGCCATCTGGATCTCGCCCAGAAAACGGGTGCGCAGATTATTTATGGTCCCAACGCCAACACGGGTTATGAGGCATACCACGCCAAAGACGGCGAAACCTTCTCGCTTGGTAACGTGACCATACAGGTGTTGCATACGCCCGGCCACACGCTCGAATCGACCACCTATCTGCTCCTTGACGAAGCCGGGAAAGAACACGCCATTTTTACGGGCGATACACTCTTCATCGGTGATGTGGGCCGCCCCGACCTGGCCATTAAAAGTGATCTGACTGAACACGACCTGGCCAGCATGCTCTACGATAGCCTGCAAACCAAAATCATGCCCCTGCCCGACGACGTAATTGTGTATCCGGCCCACGGTGCAGGATCGGCCTGCGGTAAGAACATGAGCCGGGAAACTACGGATTCACTCGGGAATCAGAAGCGGCTCAACTACGCGCTACAGGCTAAATCGAAAGACGAGTTTGTTGATAAGGTGCTGGATGGACTTACAACCGCCCCGGCTTACTTTGCCGAGAACGCCCGTCTCAACAAAGAAGGCTACGAGAGCCTGGATCGTGTCATGCAGCGCGGTAGTCAGGCTCTTGCTCCCGATGCCTTTGAGCAGGCTGTTAACGAAACCGGCGCCCTGGTGCTGGACGTTCGCAATGCAGCCGATTTTGCCGGCGGCTTCATTCCAAACGCGATAAACATCGGCCTCAACGGGCAGTTTGCCCCCTGGGTTGGTGCGTTGATACCCGATCTTAAACAGCCCCTGGCGCTTGTAACGCCCGCTGGCGAGGAAGAACAGACGGTTGTGCGGCTGGCCCGCGTGGGCTATGACCAGTGCATTGGCTTTCTGGACGGAGGCTTTGCGGCCTGGCAACAGGCGGGGAAAGAAGTTGATACTATTCAGTCAATTTCTGCCGATGAGTTCGCCCAGCGTCAGCAGGCCGCACCTGACCTGCCCATTATTGATGTTCGAAAACCCGCTGAGTTCGCGACGGATCATCTTGAGAAGGCTCATAATATGCCGCTCGACAACCTGAATGAGTACCTGACCGACATTCCTGACCAAGAGCCCGTTTACGTACACTGCGCGGGGGGCTATCGGTCCATGATTGCCAACTCCATCCTGAAAGCGCGCGGCTTCAATAACGTGGTGAATGTAGAGGGGGGACTGGCCGCTATTCAGAAGGCGGGGATTATTTAAACAAAAAGAACTATGCTTGATTTCGTTTCTCAACCCTGGCCGTGGTACGTAGCCGGAACACTTATCGGACTGATCGTACCAACGCTGCTCATTCTGGGTAATAAGGCGTTCGGTATCTCATCCTCGCTGCGGCACATCTGCGCGGCCTGCATGCCGGCCAAACTCCCATTTTTTAGCTATGACTGGCGCAAAGAATCCTGGAATCTGTGGTTCGTGGGCGGGATTGTGGTGGGTGGCTTTATTGGCGGTTCGCTGCTGAAGAACCCCGCGGCCCTGACCATTGCCCCGGATACGCTGCGCGACCTGCAGGCGCTGGGTGTTCAGGACTTCGCGAGTGGGCTGATGCCAACCGATATTTTTTCCTGGGATAACCTGTTCACGGCCAAAGGACTCCTGTTTTTTGTAATTGGTGGTTTTCTGGTTGGGTTTGGTACGCGCTATGCCGGTGGGTGCACCTCCGGCCACGCTATTATGGGCTTGTCCAATTTACAATGGCCCTCGCTCGTGGCCACTATTAGCTTCATGGCGGGAGGTTTCGCCATGACACACCTGATTCTGCCGTATCTGATGCGGTGGGTGATGTAATTTCAGATCATGATTTCAGAACAACCAAGTATAAAACGGCCCACTCAACAAAAGTCGGCGAACTGGAAATTTAGCCTGGTCGGTATTTTCTTCGGCATCGTATTCGTGAAGGCTGAGGTCATTTCGTGGTTTCGGATTCAGGAGATGTTCCGACTCGACGCGTTCCATATGTATGGCGTCATTGGTACGGCGGTCATTGTCGGGATCGTATCACTGCAGCTTATCCGGCATTTTAAAGTCAAAACCGTGCATGGTGACCCAATTTCGGTGGCTCCAAAGACCTTTAACAAAGGTCAGATCTACGGCGGGTTGCTGTTTGGGTTTGGCTGGGCCATTACGGGGGCCTGTCCGGGTCCGCTGTTTGCGCAGATTGGTGCGGGGTATTCCGTGGTGGCCGTTACCTTGCTTAGTGCCATTGCCGGCACCTGGGTTTACGGGGCCATTCGTAGTAAACTGCCGCATTGACCCTACGGAACGGGATTTTCATCGACGCCTAAACGGGGCAGGGCAGGATTCAGCACGCGTGGTATTACTTTGATGCGAAAGACCCGAGTTCCGGCCACGTCGAAGTCGCAACCGTAGAAATCGCGTTGCTTGACACCCCGGTAAACGGCTGTGTAGTTCACTTTGACGGGCCAGTTGTTGAGAGCCAGTTCGGCCGTAATGGCATCAACAGCTTTTCGCAGGTTTGAAAAAAAGATAACTGTTGGCTCCCGTTGTCTGACGGTGTTCAGCGTACCAACGGGCAGGAGCGTTACTTCGTAAATGATTCGCCCGGTGGGACGCAGTACTTTTTTGTCGGCCATTCTATTGTTACTTCCCTGCAAGTACGTATATATCAGTAATTATGTGCTAAACTATTTGACTATTTTTCAAGCAGCGAACCAAACAGGCTGGCCTGTGGTTTCACTACTAACTACCGCAGAAAAGCAAAACCCGGCCATGAATGGCCGGGTTTTTTTATGGTCTTTAGTTATTCCGGCGCGGGCAGAATTTACTTCGCGTACATGACTGTTTCAACGGCCTGAAGCGTTCGCTTCAAATTTGGAAGGATCTCCTCAATAAGCGTGGGGGCGTAGGGCAGGGGCAGATCGATGCTGTTGACCCGAACCACCGGCGCATCCAGATAATCGAAGGCGTTCCGCTGAATATTGTAGGTCAGTTCTGACGAGATAGCAGCCAGCGGCCATGCTTCTTCCACAATGACGCAGCGGTTGGTTTTCTTGACGGAGTTAATAATAGTAGCGTAGTCAATGGGACGCACCGTGCGCAGGTCAATCACTTCGGCAGAGATGTTGTTCTTGGCCAGCTCGTCGGCAGCTGCGAGGGCTACCTTCATAATTTTACCGAACGATACAATCGTAACGTCGTTGCCTTCGCGCACTATCTTGGCCTGCCCAATCGGAATCAGGTACTCTTCTTCCGGAACCTGCCCTTTTTCGCCATACATCAGCTCCGACTCCATGAAAATGACCGGATCATTATCGCGAATACAGGACTTTAGCAGACCTTTAGCATCGTAGGGATTGGAGGGAACGACTACTTTCAAACCCGGCGTGTTGGCAAACCAGTTCTCGAAGTTCTGCGAGTGCTGACTTGACAGCATTCCGGCGTTACCAGTTGGCCCCCGAAACACAATAGGACACGAATACTGCCCCCCCGACATGCTCATAACCTTGGCCGCCGAGTTGATAATCTGGTCAATGGCAACGAGCGAAAAGTTGAAGGTCATGAACTCGATGATGGGCCGCAGGCCGTTCATGGCAGAACCGACGCCAATACCGGCAAAACCAAGCTCGGCAATGGGCGTATCAATAACCCGCTCGGGACCGAATTCATCAAGCATACCCTGGCTGACCTTGTAAGCTCCGTTGTATTCGGCCACTTCTTCGCCCATTAGGTAAACGAGCGGATCACGGCGCATTTCTTCGTTCAGAGCCTCCCGCAGGGCCTCCCGAAATTGTATTTCTCTCATGCTGAGTGCGTTAGTTTAAGCTTAGCGGGCCTCCTGATCCATGTCCGATACCTCCGGGCTGCCGGACGCGTATCAGAATGCCTGCTTCAATGAGTTGATCAACCCCTCAAAATTAGGTAAACCGGGCTGATTCGTCAAATCGGAATGGGTATCTGGATATCTGTAGTTTTTGCCATCCAATAAAGGACGTATCTGGGCGGTAAGCCGGTGTTAATGATCACAGGGATACGATCCTCTTCAGCGGGGTAAAAAAACAATCATTTTTGCCCTGCCGACGCGCGTTTCATATCGTCAATGATAATTTCTTCGAAGCCGGGGAGGGTTTTATAGGCGTAGGTGGCCCGCCATGTGGTGTCTTTGTAATCGTATGATACTTCCAGATAAGGCTTGTCTCCGATGGCGTCGGCGTCGTTTCGGCGGGTGTTGATTTTTACGGGGATGTCGCGGTAGTATTTGAAGTAGTTGGGATGCGTCAGATAGCCAAGGGGCGTAGCATCCCACGGAACGAACCCATCAACGCCAAACAGCGACTGATTAAATTTCTGCCAGGGTCGAAACTGGTCATACAGCCACTTGTCCGACTCATTTTTGTTATTCAGAAAGTCAATGTCCGTTTTGCCGAGAAACGTATAAATACTACACTCATAGCCCGAGAGCACCACCGACACACCCGACTCGAACAGAATACGGAACGATTCGGGGTCCATCTCGAAATTGTAGTCACCCACCGATAGCTTTTCCAGCCCCGGCTTGAAGGGTAACCCCGGCGTCCGGCCCGCACAAACCACTACTTCCTCAATTTGCGAAATCAGCTCGGGGTGGTTTTTAATAACCGTTGCTACGTTCGTGACCGGGCCGATGGCCAGAATCGGCATTTTTTCGTTGCGCAGCGCGTCGGCCATAGCGCGTGTGGCGTCGTTCTCGGTACCTACGTCTTTGGCCGTGTCGGAGCCGCGATAAACCGGAATTGTTTTTCCCGTTCGGTTATACCAGCCCAGCAGTTTCTGCGTCACGGCGTAGGCATAGTCGGCGTAGGTGATGGTGCTGATCCCAACCAGTTCAATCTTGTCGGCCTGCTGGAGGGCCATAATCAGCGCAACGGCATCGTCAACCTCACGGGGTTGTTCGTCTTTCATACCAACCATAATGTCGGTGTCGAGCCAGATACGGCGGGGTTGGGCGAAGCTGGTAGTTGTCATCAGGAAGAGAAAAATGAGTGGTTTCATGGTGTTTTCTAACACGGAGGTGACAACGGATTTATAGCGTGCCCGGAAGGAATTTACTGGCCTTCGTTTCCGCTGTGAAACCGCTGTCCCCGGGTGTTAACGTAATAGTTAGCTGAACATTGATCGGGCTTCCTTCAGCAGCGTGCCCTTCTCGTCGAGCAATAATGACACGGGCAGTTGCGCCAGTCCGATGAGCCGACGCATAATTTCCACTCCTGTGAATTGTTGACGCAGCGTTTCGCTGAAACCCACTGGCTTTTCGTAGTTTTTCAATACTGTGTCGATCGTCCCGGCGGGTTGCTGCGCCAGCATGAGATGCGCCACCATCACGCCGAGGTCAAATTCGGCGGGGCCATAGAAGCAAAATTCGGGATCGATGATTTTGACGCCGTCAGCAAGTTGCAGCCAGCTTCCGGGATAATAATCGCCGTGGAGCAGGGTACTGCCAGAGCGGGTGGTGGCCGTGTAGATATGGCCGAGTTGCGCCACTTTCTCCTTTAAACCGGCGTCATGCTGGTAGGGGAGAGCCAGATCGGCCAGGCCGGCCTGGACGGTATCCAGGTTGAGGCCATTGTTTTCCAGGAAGGGGTAATTGAAAATATGCTCGTGGTTCAACGCCCGCATCTCACTATTGGCGAAGGCGGGGTTAGGCGTGTCGGTCTGGAAATGGGTATGCAGTTCAGATAAGTAGGTGGTCAGGGCCAGCACGTCGGCATCGGATATCGTCTGGTGAGGTCGATACAGCCACAGATAATCACTGGCTTCGCCGAGGTCTTCGAGTACCAGAATATTATTGGCCTCATCCATCCCTAATAGCTGGGGCATCTGGTCGGCCAGTACGGGTATGTGCTGAACCGCGCCGTAAAAATGACCTTCGGTAACCGCCCGGTTAGCCGGGGCCGCAATGGTTGGGTACTTTTCGACGTAGCCCCGCGACTGCTTCACAATCAGCGTCCGAACGGGCGTTGTGACGCGCAGGGTATAGTTCATATTACCCTCGCCCGGCTTTCCGACCGACAATACTGTTTCGTTGCGGTCGAGCCAGCCCAGCCGGCGTAAATAATCCTGGATAGCAAGGGGTTGCTGAGCGTCTAAAATCATGAATATCTCTGTTTAGGAGTAGGGTAGTACGGTTTTTTCAGTTGTTCAGTTTCAGGTTGCCGCTGCGGGTGTAGCTGATTTCTTCTTCGGCCAGCATCTGTTTCAGCGTTTGGGCCAGTGCGTCGGTGTCGGACTGACGGAAATGGTGGGCCAGCTGCTTTGGCGAGATGCCCGGCCCGTTGGCCATCGCTACGTATTCGCGCACCTGCTCGCGCACGGCCGACGAGGCTCCATCGCCCTGCCTGCGTTTTTTTACGCAGTTGTCGCAGATGCCGCAGTCATGATCGGCCGTGCCGGTTAGCTTCTCCCCGAAATATGCCTGCAACAGACGGGTGCGGCACTGCACGGGGTGTTGGGCGTAGGTGATGGCGGCCTGTACTTTACGCAACGCCAGCTCTTTGCGCCGATTCAGCTCGGACGCGTTCACGGGTAATTCGGGCGCGTTATGGCGCGGTGTCAGAAAGGTAAGCTGGGGTTTGTCTTTCTGCTTTTCATAGATAACCACATTACGCTGGTGCAGCTGCGTGAGCAACGCGTCAATATCGCGCTGGTCAATCATATAAGCCCGCGCCAGCGACGATTCCGAAATGGTCAGAAAGTCGGTGAACAACTCACCCCCGTATATCCGCAGCAAGAGTTTGATGAACGGGTCCAGTTTAGGATTCAGCACCTGAAACTCGTACAGTTGCCGGTTGTCCAGCAAAATCGTGAGCCGCGAGGGGTGATAATAATTCTCGTTGAGCTGAATGAACCCTTCCAGCTGCAGTTGTTTGAGCGCGTAGTGGGTTTCCTGCGGGGGCAGACTGAACGTACTGGCGAAACTGGCGAGGTCGAAATCGTAGCTGGCAAACTGCCCGCTTCCCACCGGTACCGCCGTATAGTTAGCCAGAGCCTGATATACCCGGCGCAGCATCTCGACGGGCTGATACAGCTGTTCGGTGCGGAAGCGCAGATTCTCCAGGTCGCCATTGGTGTAAAGCATCAGGGCGTAGGCCTTCTGACCGTCGCGTCCGGCCCGGCCCGCTTCCTGGTAGTAGGCTTCGAGCGAGTCCGGTACATCCAGGTGCACCACCAGCCGCACATCGGGCTTGTCGATCCCCATCCCGAAGGCATTGGTCGAGACCATAACCCGCACGCGGTTCTGAATCCAGGCATCCTGCTTTTCGTCGCGCTGCTGCGTGGTCAGGCCCGCGTGGTAAAAATCGGCGGTGATGTTCTGGCGTTGCAGTAACTGCGCCACCTGTTGCGTTTGCCGCCGGCTGCGTACATAGACAATGGCCGTACCCGGCACCCGCTCCAGCACCCGCAGGAGTCGTTCTTCCTTGTTTTCCTCCAGAAAAACCGAGTACGAGAGATTGGCCCGGGCAAAGGTTTGGCGAAATATCTCGGGTTGGCGCAGGGCCAGTTTATCCAGGATATCGGTTTCCACATCGGGCGTGGCCGATGCGGTCAGGGCAATCACGGGTGTGTCGGGAATCAACTCGCGAAACTCAGCAATTTGCAGATACGGTGGCCGAAAATCGTAGCCCCAGGCTGAAATGCAGTGCGCTTCATCCACCGCCAGCAAACAAACGGTCATCCGCTTGGTGCGCTCAATCATGATTTCGGTGCGGAGCCGTTCGGGCGAGACGTACAGAAATTTGGTGTTGCCGTAGATGCAGTTGTCGAGTGTAGTGTCAATTTCGCGGGCGTTCATGCCGGAGTAGATGGCCGCGGCCGGAATGCCGCGTTTTTTGAGTTGCTGTACCTGGTCTTTCATCAGGGCAATCAGGGGCGTTATCACAATACAAACGCCTTTCATGCAGAGCGTAGGTACCTGAAAGCAGATGGATTTACCGCCCCCCGTTGGCATCAGCACAAGCGTGTCCTGCCGGGCCAGTACGGCATCGACAATCTCGGCCTGTAGCGGCCGGAAGGTGTCGTAACCCCAAAATTGCTGAAGGATCTGGCGGGTGGTCATTAGCAAGCAAATTTACGACCCGAACGACACAAAACGCCCCCAAATGGGTTATCTATTCAAGATATCAACCCCAGCAACATGATTCAGAAAGTCATAAAAACCGACGACGAATGGCGGCAGCAACTGACGCCCGAGCAATACCAGGTTACCCGGCTCAAAGGAACTGAACGGCCGTTTACGGGTGAATACTGCGAAGCACATGATCCCGGCCTTTACGCCTGCGTATGCTGCGGCACCGAACTGTTCGAGTCCACGAATAAATTCGAGTCGGGTACGGGATGGCCGAGTTTTACCGAACCCATTGACGCCGAACGCGTCCTGCTCGAAACCGACAATAGCTACGGCATGAAGCGCGTGGAGGTGCTGTGCAATGTTTGCGATGCCCACCTCGGTCACGTCTTTGACGATGGTCCCGCCCCAACCGGCCAGCGTTACTGCCTGAACTCGGTCGCTCTGGTGCTAAAGCGTACCGCCGACGCGGTGTGATTTTTACCGGTATCGGATGGCGCTCTAAGCAGTCTGGCACCTGCAAACTATCCGGTCTGACAGGCGGCCTATTTCCCGAAACGAGTTCTGTCCATTATCTTCCGGCTGCTTTTCCGCTATCGATATAACCCGGCATGACTCATCGACCGTTGAACCTATTCTTCGGACTGTTTACACTCTCACTCAGCTACCTGCTGGGTGAGGGTACACAGGCGCAGCCTCTGACACAGGTGTATTTGCCCACCGCTACCCCTACCTGCTACCTGTCAACTGAGTCGGGCGACGCTTATGTACCGGCTCCTGACGTCTTTTTAAGTAGTCAGCGTACCCCAAACGGACGGTTGTCTGCCGCTACGGCGCAGTTTATCATTACTTATAACGGCTTCCCAGCCGAAGCCCGGCAGGCCTTTCAGTACGCTGTCGATATCTGGGCTACCCAGATTGCCTCCCCGGTGCCGATCAGGATTCAGGCTAACTGGGTCATTCAGGAGCCGGGAGCCCTGGGGTCAGCGTACCCCGCCAGCTACCGCGCCGGTACCGATGGCGTTCAGAAAGGCTACGGCTACTATCCCATTGCCCTCGCTGAAAAAATTGCCCGACGCGCCCTCAATTCTGACAACGAACCCGACATCATTGCCAACATCAACCGCAACAACGAATGGTACTTTGGCACCGATGCTAAACCGCTGCGTAACCAGTATGATCTGGTTACGGCGGTGCTGCATGAACTGGCGCACGGGCTGGGTGTGATTGGGTTTTTTGACGTGAAAAATGGCCTGGGCCAGTACACGGCGGGGCTACCCTCTGTGTATGATCATTTTATTGCCAAAGGCGCTGGTGATGTGCAGCCGTGGCGGGCCGTATCGTCGCTAACCGCCTTGCCCGATAATTCAACTGCGCTGGGCGCGTACCTGACCAGCAGTAACCTGTATTTCGATGCGCCAAAAACCCGCCGTCGGTACGGGATTCAACGGCCGTTTCTGGCCGCACCCAACAAGCTGGACAGGGCCGAAAGTTTATACCATCTGGACCAGGCTTTTTACGAAAACCATACCGACAACCGGCTGATGCTGCCCCGCCAGAAAGAGGGAAGTGCCATTCACTCCCCCGGCCCGATTCTGCTCAGTATGCTGGACGATCTGGAATGGCAGACTACATCGGTGTTGCACGAGCCACTGGTCAGTAACGAGCGTACTACCGATCTGACATTCATCATGCGTGTGGTGAGTGATACATCCCGCTCGGTGGCCCCCCCCCGGCTATTGTATCGAAAAACCCGCCCCACGCCGACCGACACCGCCGTAACGAGCGTGCCGCTTGTGCAGGTGGGTAGTCTGAATGAATACCGGTATACCCTGCCGGCCGCACAGGCACAGGGTGAGGTCTGGTATTATCTGTCGGCGCAGGATGCCGCCGGCCGGGCGTTCACGAGCCCGGGCAAAACGCCGTCGAACGGGCAGCTCTTTTATCGGGTGCTGTCAGGACCGGACAATGCCCCGCCCGTTATTCGTCATAATCCCGCCCGTACGCTGTTGCTAAACCCGGCCCGGCCTGATAGTTTGCTGCTGCTGTCTACCATTACCGACGACCGCCCCACGGGTATCAGTAGTGCGGTGGCTGAGTACCAGATTAACGGCGTAGCACAACCCCCTTTACCGCTCACCTTCGCCCCAACTAGTATCGACGGGGTGCGCTATGATAGTCTATATCGTATCACGATCCCGATTCCGGCCAGTTCGCTGAAAGCCGGCGACCGCATTACGTACCGGATTGTGGCGCGGGACGCATCGCAGAGCCGTAACCAAAGTGTTAACCCAATAACGGGCAGTTACGAAATCCGGGTAGTGAGTCCGCAGCCCGCCCGTGATCGATACACCAACGATTTCAATAATGCAGCTGCGTCGGTCACTGATTTTGCCCTTTCGGGGTTTGCGGTTATTCAGCCGCCTGAATTTGGTGATCCGGCTTTACATTCGGCGCACCCCTACCAGAACGGCAGCGATTTTCGGCGGCAGAGCAGCACAGATGCCACGTTACTGGTACCCATCCGGATTGCCGCCAACCCCGACAGTGCCGTGATTCGGTTCGATGAAATCGCGCTGGTTCAGCCGGGTCAGGCGGGTAGTCGGTTCGGGCAGCCGGGTTTCAATGATTATGCGGTGGTAGAAGCCTCAAACGACAACGGTCAGACCTGGCGCCCGCTGGCCGCTGGCTACAACGCGCTCGATCAGGCCGACTGGCAGGGGCATTACAACCGAAATCTGTTCGACGGTACATTGCCCGGCGAGCGCAACTCAACCAGTGCCGGACTGCCCGCGCTGATTAAACGGCGGGTCGTTTCACTACTCGGCGTGAGCGGGTTCAAACCCGGCGAGACGGTACTGATTCGGTTTCGGCTGTTTGCCGATGCGGCCAGTACAGGCTGGGGCTGGACCATTGATAACCTCTCTATTCAGGCCCCGGCTCTGCCGCTGGTACTGGCCAGTGAACCGGCCGGTACACCTCACTTCAGGGTATATCCAAATCCGGCGAGTACGGGTTTGCTGCGGCTGGAGGCCGATCTGATGACTCCCGTAAAAATGGCTGAAGCAATCGTGCTGAACGTGGCTGGTCAGATAGTTCGTCGCGAACAGGTGCGGGTAAGTAGCCTGTCGGTGCGGCACTGGCTCGATTTGGGCCAGCTTTCGGCGGGTATTTACGTGATCCGGCTTATGGTTGATGGTGTTGTTATGAGCCAGCGCATTAGTATTGTCCGATGAAACAGGTTTTACTTTTCCTCGCCCTCGCCCTACTGCTTGCCCATTGCTCACCCGCCCGGCGCATCATCCGCGAGTTGCGCACCGCACCGGCTTACGCCAGCCAGCAAACGGGCGTGTCGCTCTTCGATCCTGCCACGAACACCTACCTGATCCAGCACAATGCCGACCGTCCGTTTGTGCCCGCATCAAACACCAAACTGTTCAGTTTGTACGCTGGTTTGCTGACCCTGCCCGACTCGCTGCCTGCCCTGCGCTACGTAGTTCGTAATGACTCACTAATCTTCTGGGGGACCGGTAACCCACTGTTGCTCCATCCTGATCTACCCGATACTACGGCCCTTACGTTTCTACGCAGTCGCCCCGAAAAGCTGTTTTTCTCCCCCGCCAATTACACGGGTCCACGCTTTGGACCGGGTTGGTCCTGGGACGATTATAGCGACGACTACTCGCCTGAGCTCTCGCCGTTGCCGATTTATGGCAATGTTGCGCGATTTGGGAAAGGTCGGATTAGCCCGCTCCGTTTTGCCGATAGCGTAGGGATACATCCAGCCGCTCAAGCCATTCGCCGGAATGAATTCAGCAATCAGTTCATAGTACCCGATAAACCCGGCACTACCGTGCAGGACGTGCCCTTTCGGTGGTCGGCGGAGCTGGTGGCGCAACTGCTGGCCGATACCCTGCACCGGCCCGTGGGCGTAACGCGCTCACCAATGCCAGCCAATACCCGACTGCTACGCGGTACCGCCACGGATTCGCTCTACAAGCGGATGCTGGTGGTAAGCGACAACCTCTTTGCTGAACAGATCCACTTTATAACCTCCGCCGAACGACAAACCACTCAGCTCGACCCGGTGGGTGAACGCAAACGGGTAATGGATTCGGTGTTGCAGTACCCGGCTGTTTCGGCCAAATGGGTTGATGGGTCGGGGCTGTCGCGCTATAACCTGTTCACGCCCAACGTACTAATCGATTTGCTGAAGAAGCTGGCAGACCGCGTACCGCAGAAACGGCTGTTTGCGCTGCTGCCCGTGGCGGGCCGGTCGGGAACGCTGAAATCCCTGAACCTGCCCGGCGAGCCGTACGTCTTTGCCAAGTCCGGGTCCATGAGCGGGGTATATAATCTAAGTGGTTATCTGCTCACTAAGAAAGGTAACATTCTATATTTCAGTGTTATGAACAACAGCTTCACCGGTTCGGTCAGTAATGCCCGAAAACAGACGGGGGCGTTGCTGAAGCAAATTCACGAGCAGTTTTGAAGCGGCTCGCGAGCAGCCATACCATTTACTTGCGGAGGATTAGCAGATACACCGGGTAACTCACGGCAATGAAACCAATGGCGTAGAGACTACTCGAAAAATCGCCGATGACCACGCCCGCCAGAAACGCCAGCGAAGCCAGCAGCAGTGTCCAGGTCGTGAATGGATAGCCCCACGCCCGCACGGGACGCAGTAGATCAGGCTCGGTTTGCCGCAGCCGAATCAGTGACGCAAAGCCCGACGCGTAACTGATCACGAAGAAGAACGTAGCAATGTCTGATAGTTTGCTGTACGTGTTGCTCACAATCATGGCAATGGAGGTAAGGGCCGTGAACAGCACCGCAAAACCCGGCGTACCCCCCGCGTTGACGTGCGTGGCGAAGCGAAAAAACAGGCCGTCGCGGGCCATGGCAAAAATGACGCGGGGGTTAAACATCAACTGCGCGTTGATAATACCCAGGATCGAAATCATCAGCAGAAACGTAACCACCTGCGCACTGCCCGGCCCAAACAGCACCAGCACCGCATCGGCCGCGGCCAGTTTGGACCCCGCCAGCGTTGGTATGGGCAGCACGTAAAGAATGGCGACGTTAACCAGAATGTAAATCCCGATGATGAGCAGAACGCCCATAACCATGGAACGGGGCAGGTTGCGGTTGGGATTCACGTCTTCTTCGGTGAAATAAGCGGCCGTGTGCCAGCCGTCGTAGGTATAAAAAACCGATTGCAACGCGGCCAGAACGCCCAGCCAGATGCCGTTTTGGGCCACGCTGCGTATGGTTCCGGCGGCAACGGGCGCGGGCGTTTCGGGTACGAAGAGAAAACAAACGACCACGAACGCCAGGAGCCCAACGGCTTTGAGCAGACTCATCACCTCCTGCGCCTGACTGGCTACCCGAACGCCAATCCAGTGAAAGGCCACGAACGCCAGCAGCACGCCGATGGCAATAAGTTTCTGGTAGGGCGTAGTGGCCGGGGCCAGAATGGCCACGTACTCGCTCATGACGGCCGCCCCAAAAGCCATGGCTGACACGCTGCCGAGCCACGAGCTGATGCCAATGATAAAGCCTACGTAATTGCCAAACGCCCGGCGCGCATACACGTACCAGGCTCCGGCTTTGGGCAGCATAGTGCCCAGTTCCAGCACCGACAGCGACCCCACCAGCGCGTATATACCCACCGCCAGCCATACGGCAATGATGAGAACCGGGTCGCCAATTTGTTGAGCTACGGGGCCGGGCTTGCGCAGAATACCTGTGCCAATAGTGCCGCCAATGGTTACGGCCACGCCAAAACCGACGCCCAGAAGTTGCTTGAGTTGATGTTTCGCCATAGAAGTACGGTGGGCACCCAACGGGGCCATACCGGCAATAATAGCGAAAAGCTTTCAGCAAGACATTGTGAATTGTTCTAACGAAAGGTATGGCCTAACCATGAAAGTCCGGGATTCGCACGCTGCAAACTACCCGTTTCCCCAAATTTCTTACAATCTTGCCGACTCGATTGCAACTTTGACAACCTGACGCCCCTGCGGGCCACCGACCATGAAAGAGTATATCCGCCCCATTAATCGCCTGCTTGTAGCCAACCGGGGCGAAATTGCCATCCGTATTATGCGGGCCGCCACCGAGCTCAGTATCACAACCGTAGCCATTTACACCTACGAAGATCGGTACTCGCTGCACCGCTACAAAGCGGACGAAGCCTACCAGATCGGCCGCGATGATGACCCGCTGAAACCTTACCTCGACATCGAAGGGCTGATTTTACTGGCTAAGCGTCAGAAAATAGATGCTATTCACCCTGGCTACGGCTTTCTGAGTGAGAACGTAACGCTGGCCCGGCGGTGCCGCGAGGAGGGGATCATTTTCGTGGGGCCGTCGCCGGAAGCGATGGAAGCCCTAGGCGATAAGGTCCGGGCCAAGAATCTGGCGGCTAGTGCGGGCGTTCCACTCATCCCCGATTCGCTGGAGGAAAATATGTCGCCGGAGCGGGCGCAGGAGGAAGCCGGGCGCATTGGCTTTCCGGTCATGGTCAAAGCAGCCGCCGGGGGCGGGGGGCGCGGCATGCGCGTTGTTCGTAAAGTCGAGGAGTTCTCCCGGGCTTTTGCCGAAGCCAAAAACGAAGCGAAAAACGCGTTTGGCGACGATACGATTTTCCTCGAAAAATTCATTGAAGACCCCAAACACATAGAAGTGCAGCTTTTGGGCGATCAACACGGCAACATCGTACACCTCTACGAACGCGACTGCTCGGTGCAACGGCGTTTTCAGAAAGTCGTGGAGGTGGCCCCGTCGGTGGGGCTGCGCAAGGAAACCCGGCAGAAACTATACGACTATGCGTTGCAACTGGGCCGGGCCGTGAATTACTCCAACGCCGGTACGGTCGAGTTTCTGGTCGATACCGATGAGCAGATTTACTTCATTGAGGTTAATCCCCGGATTCAGGTCGAGCATACCATAACCGAAGAAATAACGGGTATCGACATCGTCAGAACGCAGATTCTGATCGCGATGGGGTATAAACTATCTGACAACAATATCTTTATTAAAAAGCAGAGCGATGTGCCGCTCAACGGCTTCGCCATTCAGTGCCGCATCACCACTGAAGATCCCGCCAACGGTTTTAAACCCGATTTCGGTACCATCATTGCGTACCGGAATGCGGCTGGTTTCGGCATCCGGCTCGACGAAGGCAGCAGCTACGCGGGCATGAAAATATCGCCCTACTTTGACTCCATGATTGTGAAGGTGTCGGCGCGGGGTCGGACGCTCAAAGGGGCCACGCAGCGGCTTACGCGGGCCTTGGTCGAGTTCCGCATCCGGGGCGTGAAGACCAACATCGGGTTTCTGCTCAACGTCATCAAAAACCCGGTGTTTCAGCGGGGAGAAGCGCGGGTGTCGTTCATTGAGAACCACCCCGAACTGTTCCACTTCCGCCAGCCCCGCGACCGATCTACCCGCGCCCTGAATTACCTCGCCGAGGTCATCGTAAATGGTAATCCGCAGGTGAAGAAGGTGGATGCTGATAAAGTATTCCGGGCGCCCGTTGTACCGCTGTTCGATACCTTCGGCGACTATCCGGGCGGCAACCGCAACCGCCTGAAGGATCTGGGACGCGAAAAATTTGTACAGTGGGTCAGTGATCAGAAACCGATTTTGTATACCGACACTACGTTCCGCGATGCACACCAGTCGCTGCTGGCCACGCGGGTACGCACGCAGGATATGCAACGGGTGGCCGAGGGTTTTGCCAAAGCGCACCCCGAGTTGTTTTCGATGGAAGTCTGGGGCGGAGCTACCTTCGATGTGACCATGCGGTTTTTGTACGAAAGTCCCTGGAAACGGCTTGAGCTGTTGCGCGAAGCCATGCCCAATATGTTGCTGCAAATGTTGTTTCGCGGCTCCAACGCGGTGGGTTATACGGCCTACCCTGACAATCTGATTGAGAAATTTGTGGTTCAGGCGTGGGAAACCGGCATCGACGTATTCCGCATTTTTGATTCCCTGAACTGGGTTGAGGCCATGAAGGTGAGCATCCGGGCCGTGCGCGAACGGACCGACGCCCTTTGCGAAGCAGCCATCTGTTACACCACGCCGAGCGAGAAATACTCCCTGCAATACTACCTCGATTTGGCTCGGCAGCTCGAAGACGAAGGAGCGCATCTGTTATGCATCAAGGACATGGCCGGCCTGCTGAAACCAATGGCCGCCACTGAACTGGTGCGCGAGTTGAAGCAGGCCGTCAGCATTCCCGTTCACCTGCACACCCACGATACGCCGGGCATTCAGTCAACCACCTATCTCAACGCCATCAACGCCGGGGTCGACATTGTTGACTGTGCGCTCGGGGCGCTGTCGGGCCTGACCTCACAGCCGAATTTCAACTCCGTAGTGGCTATGATGCAGGGCCATGAACGCGAATGTGCCGTTGATTTACGGTCGCTCAATAACTACTCGAATTACTGGGAAGATGTCCGGGAGTATTACTATCCGTTTGAGAGCGGCCTGAAAGCGGGAACGGCGGAGATTTACGAAACCGAAATTCCGGGCGGGCAGTACTCTAACCTCAAACCCCAATCCATTGCAGCCGGCCTGAGCGATAAATTTGAGGTGCTAAAGCAGAACTATGTCGTAGCCAATGACCTGTTTGGCGATGTCATTAAGGTAACGCCTACCTCTAAAGTAGTGGGCGACATGGCCATTTTCATGACGGCCAATAACCTCACCGCGGGCGACGTGCTGGACCGGGGCGATGCGCTGTCGTTCCCCGAATCGGTAAAAGGCTTCTTTCGGGGCGATTTGGGGCAACCCGTAGGCGGCTTTCCCGCCGATATGCAGCGCGTTGTGCTGAAAGGGGAGCCGCCTATTACGGGTCGCCCCAACGAGCACCTCGACCCGATTGATTTTGACGGAGATTTCAAGGTGTTTACTGATACGTACCCGCAGGCCGACGGTATGGCCGACTACCTATCGTTCAAGCTGTATCCAAAGGTCTTTGACGAGTATTATACCGCCCGCAGGCAATACGGCAACGTGAGTATTATTCCGACGCCCGCGTTTTTCTACGGCCTGAAGCAGGATGAAGAAATCCTGATTAATATCGAAGAAGGCAAGAATATTCTGGTACGGCTGCTGTTCAAATCCGAGCCGGACCCGTTCGGGATGCGGACGATTACGTTTGAACTGAACGGCCAAAGCCGGCAGGTGCAGGTACGCGACCGGGCTTCAAAAGTAGAAAAACTGATGAACGCCAAAGTCCAGAAAGCGGGTGATATCGGTTCACCGCTGCAGGGGCGTCTGACGCGAGTGCTGGTAAAAGAAGGTGATGTGGTCAAAAAGAACCAACCCTTGTTCATTATCGAAGCTATGAAAATGGAAAGCATTGTAGCCGCCCCCACCGAAGGTAAAATCTCGAAGGTTGTGCTGAAAGAAGCTACCGTAGTGGAGCAGGATGACTGGGTTCTGGAACTGTCGTAAACGAACGGTGCCGCAATGATGGGCCCTATATTGATACTACAGATGCTGCGGATTGACACAGATTTTTAATCTGTGTCAATCCGCAGCATCTGTATCAATATAGGGTTGTCTACACCTTCTCGGCACGTCGTTCTTTGCGGGCGTTGAGGTAACCGCGAACGACCGTGAAGGTGGTGATGGCTAGAAAGAAGATAATAATCCAGTGCACGTAGTTAACAATACCGGGGAATCGCTCGCCAAAGAAATAGCCACCGCCCACGAGCGTAATTACCCAGATGGCCCCACCCAGTACGTTGTAGAGCATGAAGAACCGGAAATTCATGTGAATCAGCCCGGCCAGAATTGGGGCAAAGGTCCGGACGATAGGCAGAAACCGGGCCACGATCAGGGCGCTCGTGCCGTATTTCTCGAAGGCTACGCGGGTATCGTCAATGTATTTTTGCTTGAAAAAAAGTGAGTCCCGTCGGTTTTGCAGTCTTGCACCGAAGTAGTAGCCCGTGCCGTAACCAATGAGTGCCCCTACCACAGCCGCTCCAAAGACGCAGCCCAGCAGCAGCCATAAAGGAACGTCAAGAAGGCGCGTTCCGGCAAACACACCCGCCAGAAACAGCAGGTAATCGCCCGGTAAGAAGAAGCCGAAGAAGAGCCCATTCTCAACAAGGACAATCAGCGTAATCAGCACCAGACCGCCCGTTCGAATAATTTCTTCGGAATTGAGCAGGTACTGAAAAAAGTCTATAATCTGATGCATGCTACGATGGTGGATTATGAACCGGTCTGCCGAAGCGAAGTGGACACCTCCGGCGATGGTTTCTTGTCAGCAACTATTCCATCATTGGCCACTCACTCATCTCGTAACTAAACTGATTCTGCCAGTTCCAGCCAGCGGTCTGATTTTTGACCGATGGTTTGCTCGATTTGCTCGATTTCCCGCGCCCAGTCGGTGAGTTGCTCATGATGACCACCCTCTGATAGTAACGCCGTAATTTCCCGCTTCCGCTGCTCCAGCGATTCGATCTCCCCTTCGAGCGATTCGTACTCACGGATCTCCTTGAAGGACAGTCTCTTTTTGGCACCGGTTGCACTCCCATTGGTGGTCGGTTCAGAAACGACTGGCGCGGAGGTTTGTTTGGCCACCACCGCCGGGGCTGCGATACTGTTCTGTGGTTTCTTGGGTTGGTTATCCCGCCATTCGCGGTAGTCCGTGTAGTTTCCGGGATAGTCCCGCACCTTCCCCTCACCTTCCAGCACGAATACGTGATCAACCAGCCGGTCCATGAAGTACCGGTCGTGGGTCACGATCAGAACACAGCCCGAAAAGCTGAGCAGGAAGTCTTCCAGCACGTTCAGCGTGGTAATGTCGAGATCGTTGGTGGGCTCGTCCAGAATCAGGAAGTTGGGGTTTTGTACCAGCACCAGCAGCAGTTGAAGCCGCCGTTTTTCGCCCCCGCTCAGCTTGGCCACGAAGTCGTACTGTTTTGACCGGTCGAAGAGGAACCGGCTCAGCAGCTGCGTGGCTGACACGGTGCTGCCATCGGCCAGTTTCATCACCTCGGCCACATCCTGCACTACATCAATGACGCGCTGGGTCTCGGGTAAATCCAGTTCCGTTTGGGTGTAATACCCGAATTTGACGGTGCCGCCGGTGCTAATTTTGCCCGAGTCCGGGCGCAGCTCACCGGTCAGCATATTCATCAGCGTGGTTTTGCCCATGCCGTTTTTGCCGATCAGCCCTACCCGGTCAAACCGTTTGAAGGTATAGTTGAAGTGGTCGAGCAAAACTTTATCGCCGAAGCGTTTGCTCAGGTTTTCCACTTCCAGAATCTTGCTGCCCAGCCGGGTCATGCGCAAATTCAGGTCCAGGTCGCCATCGCTCTTTTTGCCGCTGGTTTTTTCCTTCAGTTCGTCGAAGGCATCAATCCGGTATTGCGCTTTAGTACCCCGCGCTTTGGGCTGCCGGCGCATCCAGTCCAGTTCACGCCGGAAGGTGTTGCGGTCTTTAGCCAGTTCGGAAGCGGCTGCCGTTTCGCGCTCGTCTTTCTTCTCCAGAAAATAAGCGTAGTTGCCTTTGTACGTGAACAGCTGCCCGTTGTCGAGCTCGGCAATCTGGTTGCAGACCCGGTCCAGAAAGTACCGGTCGTGCGAGACCATCAGCAGCGTACCGTTGTTGGTGGTGAGGTAGCTTTCCAGGTATTCAATGGCTTCCAGGTCGAGGTGGTTGGTCGGCTCATCCAGAATCAGCAAATCGGGATTCTGAATCAGCACCCGGGCCAGGGCTACCCGCTTGCGCTGCCCGCCCGACAGCGACGTGACGGGCTGCGTCACGTCCTGAATGCCCAGCTCGCCCAGTATTTGCCGTATCTGCGACTCGTAATCCCAGGCTTCAAGCTTTTCCATGTTGCTCATAGCCTCACCCAGCAGATCGTGGTTGTCAGTCGCGAGGGCGTGTTCATAGGCCCGCACGGCATCGAGCTGCGCACTCTCGCCCGCTAAAACGGCCTGCATAACGGTCAGGGAATTGTCAAATTCGGGCTGTTGGTCGAGGTAGCCGATGGTGATGTCTTTGCGCTGGCTGACCAGGCCCGCATCGGGTGGCATAACCCCGGCCAGAATGGTAAGCAGCGTAGTCTTTCCGGAGCCGTTGGCCCCCACAATGGCAATTTTATCGCCCCGGCTAATGCCAAAGGTCAGGTCGCGGAACAGGGTCCGGTCGCCGTAAGTCTTGGTTAAATTTTCGGCTGAAAGGTAATTCATTACAAAAGAGTATGGCGTAATAGTTATCCGCCTTCACGTATGTACAAAGGTACGACAAAGGAAATCGTTCGTAGTTTTACCTGATAACCAGAATCTCTCCAATGCGCCTGAACCATTTTCTGAGCCTGTTTGCCCTGACCAGTACCATCGTATCCGGCACATACGCCCAAACCGCATCAGACTTCAAATCCTATACCCAGATCATAACGGGCAGTAACCAGGCCTACCCGATGGCAGCTGTTCCGGCTGGGCAAGTCCTGATGGGCAGTACGCCCGACCAGAAGGGCCATAAACCCGACGAAAGTCCGCAGCATAGCGTAACGATTGAACCGTTCTGGATGGGCCGCTACGAAGTGAGCTGGGACATCTATGACCTGTACACGACCAAAAATATTGAGAAAGAGATGGCTGCCCGCTATCCGGAAGGGGCCGACCTGAGCAAAACCGACGCTACCGTGCGGCCCAGCCCATCGTACGTCGATATGTCGTTCGGGATGGGGCGGGCGGGGTATCCGGCCATCAACATGACGCAGTACGCAGCCATCAAATTCTGCGCGTGGCTCTACGACAAAACGGGCCTGTTCTACCGCCTGCCTACCGAAGCCGAGTGGGAATACGCCTGCCGGGGTAACGACAAAAACGCTACGCTCGCCTACTCGTTCGGCAATGATGTGAAACTGATCGACCAATACGCGGTGTACAAGGGCAACAGCGACGGCAGTTACAAGAAAATTGGGACCAAGAAACCCAATGCCTTTGGCTTGTATGACATGCACGGTAACGTGATGGAGTGGACGCAGGATCAGTACATCGAAGACTATTACAAGCAGGTGGCCAGCGGTACTGTAAAGGAGCCGTATGCGCCAACCACTACGCTCTACCCGCATTCGGTTCGGGGTGGCTCGTGGGATGACGATCCGGAAACGCTACGGTCGGCCGCCCGCACTCCCTCCGCCCCGGCCTGGAAAATGCTGGACCCCCAAAGCCCTAAATCAGACTGGTGGCTTACCTCGGCCTCGTTCGTCGGGTTTCGCGTTGTTCGTCCGCTCAAAACGCCCGGCAAGGAAGAAATTCGGGCCTACTACGATATCAAACCGATTAAGGATTATTAGGTGAGCTCTGAATGATGAGCGGGCCAACGCGAACAGGATGGTTAATCCATGCCTTTGTTTTCAGCAGATGCTACGCCACTACTAACCCGGAACAAAGATTGAAAGATGGGTAACGCATTTTTTTATGTCGCCTTCATGGCTTGGTGGGTCGGAGGGGTAAGTGGGGGTATCTGCTCAGTTGGTCCGGCAGTCGGGCCCACCCAATATTATCGTGTTTCTGGTGGACGACATGGGCTGGCAGGATACGTCGGTACCGTTCTGGAACCAGAAAACACCCCTCAACAAACGCTACCATACGCCTAACATGGAGCGTATGGCGCGGGAAGGCATGAAGTTTACCAATGCCTACGCGGCCCCCGTCTGTACGCCTACGCGGGTTAGCCTGATGACGGGTATGAACCCCGCACATCACCGCGTGACGCACTGGACGTCGCCCAGCAAAAACACCAATACCGATTACCGCGACACCACCCTTAACGCCGTAGACTGGAACATCAATGGACTCAGCCCGGTGGCTGGGGTTGAGCACACCGTACTGGCAACACCCCTGCCTGCCCTGCTGGATGAGCGGGGCTATTACACCATTCACTGCGGCAAAGCGCACTTCGGGTCTGCCGGAACGCCGGGCTCAGACCCCCAAAAGCTGGGATTCGCCGTGAACATTGCGGGCAACGAAATTGGCCATCCGGCCAGCTACCTGGGCCTGGATAACTACGACCATCCTGCAAACGGAAAGTCCAATCGCAACGCTGTGCCGGGCCTGGATGCGTATCACGGCACCGACACGTTCCTGTCCGAAGCCCTCACCCGCGAGGCTCTGAAGGCGCTGGCCGAACCGGTAAGAAAGAAGCAGCCGTTCTTCCTGTACATGGCTCACTACGCGGTTCATGTACCCATCATGCCCGATAAACGGTTCGTTGACAAATACCTGAAAGCAGGCCTGGACCCCACCGAAGCCGGTTACGCGGCCCTGCTGGAAGGGATGGACAAGAGCCTGGGCGATATACTCGATTTTCTGGACCGGCAACACCTGGCCGGTAATACGGTCATTCTGTTTATGTCAGATAACGGCGGTCTGAGCACCTCGCCCGCCCGCACACCCCCCGCCCATACGCAGAATTTGCCGCTCAGAGCCGGTAAAGGATCGGTTTACGAAGGCGGCATTCGCGAGCCGATGCTGGTGCGCTGGCCCGGCGTAGTAAAACCGGGGAGCGTAACGGATCAGTACGTACTTGTCGAAGACTTTTTTCCGACCCTCCTCGATATTGCTGGTATTAAAAAGCCCGGTCTGATGCAATCACCCGACGGTATATCGTTCCGGCCCCTGCTGACCAACCCCCGGCTTCGGGATAATACCCGCACGCTGGTCTGGCACCATCCGCACCGCTGGATTCCGCAGGAAGGGCCACTGGTTTCGTGGGCCAGTGCCATGCGGCAGGGCGACTGGAAACTGGTGTACGATCTGCGCCGGGAAAAGCTGGCGTTGTACAACCTGAAAGCCGACATTGGTGAGCACCACGACCTAGCCGCCCAAAACCCTAAAAAAGTGCTTGAACTGGCCCGTTTGTTTACCGAACGCTTACAAGCCTGGGATGCGCAGATGCCCACGTTCAAGGCTGATGGCCGGCCGGTAAATTGGCCGCTCGACGCAGCCCGGAATTAAACCGCCAACCCCTGAGCCTATTCTGTACCGGTTACCCAACCGATGCCGGACTGGATACACTGCTGATTCCGGAATCCTCAACGCCAGCGCGTGTACTGACGGTCAGTACACGCGCTGGCGTTGAGAATTCCCTTTCTACCCTTATCGGGCCTTGTTTGCCCCGGTTGATTTCATCTTCCAAAGTGTTGTGTTCGTGAACTCCGCCGTGCCGCCATCGGCAAACAACTCGATAGCGCCTGCGGCTTTGTTTGGGAAAATGTAGTCAGTCATAACGCGTTCTCCATCGTTGGCAAAGACCGTTACGATGGAGCGGTCCACGAAAATGCGAAGTTTGATAAGACCATTTTTCGGAGCCAGCGGGGCTTTTTCTACGGTGGCAAACTTGTCGCTGAAGTTGACTTTGCCTGATTTCCGACGGTCAAGTTCAAGATGGCCATTCGTATAGCGCAGCACCGTTTCTTCACCGTCCGGTCCGTCGCTGCCGGTTTTAGCGAACCGGATGCCTATGGTTTTGGCGGTCCCGGGCTTGATTTCGGTTTCAAGTTCATAGACGTTATCGATGCTGTTCGCCAGCGTCTGGCTCTGATTGGTGAGCTTCTGAGTCGATTTCTCTGATTTCTCTCCCCGCAGACCCGTTACGTCGGCAATGGGTAGCTGCACCAGTTCCAGCCCGGCAGCGGTACGCCGAAGACTTATTTGCCGGGGTAGCGACATGGCTCCTTTGAAAGGCGTGGTCGGGATTTTGTTGGCATACGCCCAGTTGTTGATCCAGCCAATCATAACCGGATTTTTCCGGGCAGCGGGCAGATTATTGAACGGGATAGCCGCGTAGTAATCTTTGCCCCAATCCACTACCGAACCGGCATAATCAGCGGTAATGGGTTTGGGATTGGCCGGGTCTAATTTGAACGTTTTGCCGTCAAAGTCGCCCACAAAATACTGCATCCCTACGTAATCCTTTTGCGGATGGCCCGACGAGATGAAGAGTACCCATTTCTGTTTGTCTGTCTCTCCCTCAATGGAGACGGGTATCAGGGCGGGGCATTCCCAGACTTTGGTTGTATCGCCAACGGGGCCAAAATGGCTCATAAACTGCCAGTTTTTCAGGTCTTTCGATTCGTAAAGAGCCATGCGGTGTTCGGTGGCTTTCACGGTTGCCATGACCCATTTCTGCTGGGGTTCGTACCAGAATACGTTAGGGTCCCGGAACTCCTTGCTGCCAATATCAATGATTGGATTTTTAGCGTACTGCGTCCAGGTGCGTCCCTTGTCGGGGCTGTAGGCCATATTTTGGTACTGGTTGGTCTGCACATCGCCCTTCGTTACGTTGCCGGTGTAAACGGCCACCATACAATCGGCGGTTCCGTCGGGGCACAGGCCGCTTTTATTGCTTTTGTCGATGATGGCACTACCCGAAAAAATGGCGGTCTTCGACACGCTGTCGGCGTTGGTAAATTCCGGAATGGCCACCGGCAAATCATCCCAGAGCAACAAGTCTTTGCTCACGGCATGGCCCCAGCTCATGTGCCCCCACTCGTTGCCGAACGGGTTATGCTGGTAAAAAAGATGGTATTCTCCACCGTAGTAAACCAGTCCGTTCGGATCATTGATCCAGTTTTTCGGGGGGGCGAAGTGGTACTGCGGACGATAGTCGATGGAGTCGCCGGTGATTTCGGTTTGAGCCGCCGATTCGGTTTTGGCCGACTGATTGCATGCCGTCTGGCCAGCGGTCAACGCTACCAAAATGGCAAACGAAACGAGTTTGTTTTGCATGATAAGCAAGGAGTTAGTGGGGGAAGGAGCAGTAAGAAAAATTTACGATGGGGAATCGTCCACTATCCGAACGTTCCCCATCATAAATAAACTACCAACCTAAACGGTCTCGTTAAAAGCCTGGATTCTGCTTATATAAGCCTTTGGTGAAGCTGATTTCCCGCTGTGGAATTGGCAGGTATTCGTCCCGCCCGGCCGTAAATTTAGCGGTTGCCAGGAAAGGCCGCCGTACCTTTTCTTTGTCGATGTAGGCATTCAGCGTTTTTTCGGCAATACCCCACCGAACCAGGTCGAAGAACCGGGGGCTTTCGGTGGCAAACTCCAGCCGCCGTTCAAACCGCAGGGCGTTACGGGCGTAATCCTGGGTCCAGCCGGCAGCCCCGTATTCGCTGATTTTGTATTTCGATGCAAATGTACCGTCCGTTTTCTTCAGCCGTCCGGTGCTCATGGCTGCCCGGCGCCGAATCTGGTTGATGAGCGGGCGGGCCATTTCCTGCTGACCGAGTTCAATGTACGCTTCGGCCTGCATCAGCAGCACGTCGTCGTACCGGATGATATCGATATTTTTTGAGGTACCGATAAAGGGGCCTTCTTTCTTGTACGATGGACTGGTGGCCAATTGCTGCTCTTTCATGGTATGAAAAAAGCCGTACACGCCCGGATCGCGCACCCAGGCATTGCTGAAGGGTTTGGTCGGGTCGTATTTGTACGGATGCCCGTCTATACCGATGGTATGGTCAACGCGGGGGTCAACGGTGTCGGTAGTAAAGTCTACGTTCCTGTCATTGAAGGTATCCACCAGCGGCAGACCGTTTGCGTCGGTTTTGTAGGCGTTGGCCAGGTTCTGGCTGGGCGCGTGAAACCCGCAGCAACCGTATTGGGGCGCACCGTGGGGATAGTTCAGCCCCGTCACGTAGCTCAGCCGTCCCACCGCCGTACCGTCGTTGATGGAGTACTGAATGGCAAAGATGGATTCGGGACCGTTTTCCGTTTCGGCAATAAAATTCTCGGCAAAATCAGGCTGCAAACCGTACTGCCCCGAACTAATCACCTGCTGCAACAGCGTTACCACCTCCTGCAATCGAGTCTTGTTAATAGCTGTCACTTTGTGGCTGTCATCCTGTTCATAAGCCTGATACAACCGTAGTTTGGCCAGGTAAGCGGCTGCCGAAATTTTGTTGGCCCGCCCGATCTGGGTCTGCTTAACGGGAAGGTTATCCGTGGCAAACTGAAAGTCTTCGGCGATTTTATTCCACAGTTCATCGTTCTTGTACCGCACATTCGACTCCATCAGAATGTCATCGCTCGTCATCGTTTCGGTGATGTACGGGATATTTTTGAAGAGCATTTTCAGCATAAAGTGCGAGTGACCCCGTAAAAAACGCATCTCGGCCTGCCGCACTTTTTTCAGCGGAAATTCGGCATCGGTCAGCGTGTTCAGGCTGGTCAGGGCAGCGTTGGCGCGTGAAATAGCCTTGTAGAAATTCTCCCAGGTGAAGGGATGCATCAACCCCATGTCGGGGCGCGTCAGGTTATAATGCTCGTAGAAATCAATTTCGGCTACGTCGCCCACGCCCCCCCCGCCTTTGTAGGCATCGTCGGAGCGAACGCTGCCGTACGCCCACATACTGGTCATGGGGCCAATCATGTCGTCATTGCCAATACCAGCGTAGGCGGCAGTGACCAGCCCGTCGGCACCTGATACCGACTGAATACTGGAGGACGACAGTAGCCCCTGGGGCTGGTAGTCCAGAAAATCGTTACAGGCAGTGGTCGTCAGCCCTAAAACTCCGGCCAGCAGTACTGAATAAATGGATTTATTTTTCATGATAGTTGGCTTGTCTGATTAGAAAGAAACATTGATACCACCCGTAAACGTCTTTGGAATTGGGATGGCGTTGATGTCAACCCGCTCCGGGTCGGGCCCCTGAAACCCCTTGGCTTTGATCAGGAACAGGTTGTCGGCCATTACGAACAGGCGAAGCCGCTGAAGCCGGATTTTTTCAACGAAAGGGGCTTTCACGGTGTAGCCCACCTGAACGTTCCGCAACTTGAAATACGATGTGCTGCCGAAGAAATAATCGGAGGTGCGCGTTTCGCCGTTTACGTCCGAGAGCGAGAGGGTTGGAATGGTGGAACCGGTATTGGTTGGCGACCAGGCATTGAATACCCCCGGCCCTACATTATCGCGGCCCCGGATAAAATTGTTGTAGAACGTGTAGGCATCGAAGCCCGACCGGCCCGCTACACCCGACCCAAAAATGGAGAGGTCGAACCCTTTGTAAGCACCATCGAAACGAAGGTTGTACTCAAAAGCAGGCAGGGTGGTGCCGAAGAAAACCCGGTCGTCGTCGTTAATCTGCCCGTCGTTGTTCGTGTCCACGTACCGGATTCGGCCCGGACCCGCGCCCACCTGTTTGGGGGCCGCATCTACCTCCGCCTGAGACTGGAACAGCCCGGCCGTTTTGTAACCAAACAAATCGAACTGCGAGTGGCCCAGAATCGTGTTGAGGGCGTTGCCGGCGTAGGCTGCCCGGACTTCTTCGGGCAGTTTGGTAATTTTATCGCGGAACCGGCTAATGCCCGTCAGGATACTGTACGTAAAATCGCCCGTGGGTTTGGCGTAATAGCCCAGCGAGAACTCGAAGCCATTATTCGATTTAGCCGCTCCGTTCACCGCCCTTAGTTGCCCTTCCCCAACGGCAGAGGCAATGGGGGGCGTAATCAGAATATCGCTGGTGTTGCGGGTAAAATAATCGAACGACCCCTGAAACTGCCCGTTCAGAAACCCGAAATCCACACCCATGTTCAGCTCGTCGGTAGTTTCCCATCTCAGGTTGGGGTTAGCCCCCTGAATCGACACGAATCCCGAAGGCAGGTTACCGGTATTGGCTCCGTTGAGGTCGTAGGCCGTGCCAATGTTGTAGTACTGGTCAAAAAAACCGTTGTGCCCGTAGGGATACTGCGACTGCCGCGCCCCGTAGCGGGTATCGTACAGCCCGAACCGGGCCAAATCCCCGATTTCCTGGTTACCCACCCGGCCAACGCCCGCCCGCAGTTTGAGGGAACTGACAAACTGAACGTTTTTGAAGAAAGCCTCTTTGTCGAGCCGCCAGCCCACCGAAGCTGCCGGGAAAATACCATACTGGTTGTCCTGACCAAACCGCGAAGAGCCATCGCGCCGGACCGTCAGGGCCACCAGGTAGCGGTCGGCAAAGGCATAGTCGACGCGGGCAAACTGCGACAACAGCCGATTGCCGGACCCATTGCCGTTAATGTTGGCATTACCCGTACCGGCATTGAGGACAAAATAATCTTCCGTCTGCTGGGCAAACCCTTCTTTGCGGGCGACAACAAACCGGAAATCGTTTTTGATGGCTTCGGTGCCGAGCAGGAAGTTGAACCGGTTCACGCCCAGGGTCAGGTTGTAGCGGGCCGTGTTAGACCAGGTAACGCTCAGGGCGCGGTTCTGGTCAATGGTCAGGTTGTTGCTGGTTCGTCCAAATGAGCCTTCCTGAAACGACTGCTCAATGTTTTTGGCGTAGTAATAGGCGTTATCAGCGCCGATGCTCGTCCGTAGAAACAGGTTCTTGATGGGCTCCACCTCCACAAATACGTTGCCGAACAGGGTAAGCCGGTTGGCGTTGTCCCAGCGGTTGATGTACTGCATGTGCAGGGGGTTGTTCCGGTCCGAATACCCGGACCCCACGGCCCCGCCGAAGGTGCCGTCTTTGGCATAGACCGGGATGGTTGGAGCCAGCGTGATGGCCAGACCGGTGGTAGCCGCTCCGCCAATGTCAGTGGCGGTCAGGGTTTCATTCAGCGAAGCCACCTGGATATTGGCCCCAATTTTGAGCCGGCTGTTGAAGGCGCTCGTCAGGGCGTTAATGCGTCCGCTCAGTTTGTCGGCCCCCGTGTAGCGCAGCATGCCGGTGTTCTTGTAGTAGCCGAAGTTGACCTGTAAGGACGAGGCTTTGGTACCGCCCGACAGGGTTAGTTCGTTGTTGGTTACAATGCCGGTTTTGTACATCGCGGCCTGCCAGTCAGTGTCACCGGCGGGCATATTGGGGTCGCCACCCACCAGTGGTTTCACCGTTACACTATTCAGCCTGGGGTTTTTGAAGTCTTTGTTCCAGTCGAAGCCATAGAGGGCACCGTACCCATCTTCGGGGTTCACACCGTCATTGACCGATGCCTGCCAGAGCGCCCGGCCCCGGTCGGCAGCGTTCAGCATTTTGAACCGGGAATACGTTTCGGATTGGGCCGAAATGCTGCTGTTAAAGTCGATATTGAGTTTGCCGTTGGTGTTCGATCCGTTTTTGGTGGTCACGATAATAACCCCGTTGGAGGCACGTGACCCATAAATAGAGGAGGCCGACGCATCTTTCAGCACCTGTACCGACTCAATCGAGTTGGGGTTCAACCCCTGAAATACTTCCGGCCGTTTGGTTGGTATGCCGTCAATGATGTACAGGGGGTCGGTATTGCCGAGCGTGTTGGCGCCCCGAATCAGAATTCGCCCGTTGCTGCCATTGGGCGACCCCGTTTTTTCGATGTACAAACCCGGTACCCGCCCCTGCAATGACTGCATGGGGTTGCCCGATGGAATATCCCGAATGGGACTCAGGTCAACCACGGCTACGGCTCCGGTCAGGTCTTCTTTTTTGGACGATGTATACCCTATCACGACCACTTCCGACAGTTCGCCCCCGGCTTCCAGGGCTACGGTGATCTGGCTCCGGTTTACGATGGATACTTCCTGGGGGGTGTACCCAATAAATGACACCTGCACCGCCGTAGCCGTGCCGGGCACCGAGAGGGAAAACTTTCCGCTGGCGTCCAGTACCGTTCCGGTCGTTGTACCGGGAACTACGATGTTCGCCCCAATGAGCGACTCTTTGTTTTTAGCATCGACCACGGTGCCCGTGATCGTTCGTTGCTGCGCCATTGCCCATGACAGGGTCAGGAGCAGGGCAAACAGCGTAAACAGATAATTTTTCTTCATGATCATAGGTATTTAGATCGACAATAACGGGTACAAACCGACACGGGCTAGTTATCGGCATCCGTCAAAAACGGCTGCTCCAGTATAGTTTCTTCGGTGAAATTCGGGGTGGCGCCCTGTTTGGTGGCCACAAACGCCCCCGTAGCACAGGCAAATTCAAGGGTCTTCTGCGGGGTTTCGCCCTGTAGCATTTTGTAGAGAAAACCGGCCAGAAACGCATCACCACTGCCAATGGTATCCGCTACCTCGACCTGAAAGCCCGCCTGCCTGAAAAAGCCCGATTCATTGAGGAGAGCCGCACCATCGGGACCCAGTGTTACGCAGAGCGTTTCCAGACTATACCGGTCGCGGAGTTGTTGCATAGCTTTCCCGAGGTCTGATTCGGGACTATACCAGCCTGACAATTCAGTGAGTTCGTGCTCATTCACTTTGGCAATGTCGGCCCGGTGCAACAGGTCTTCTACCAGCGTCCGGCTGTAGTGCGGAGGGCGTAGGTTTACGTCGAATACCTTGCGGGGAGCCACGTCCAGCAACGCCAACAGCGTTTCGTGGGTTTGTGGGCTACGGGCGGCCAGACTGCCATAGACGAACACATCACTTTGCTTCACCACCTCGGTCAGACCGGGTTCGGGCATGATATAATCCCAGGCAACGGGCTGTAGAATCTTGTACGTTACTTCGTTGGTGTCCGAAATATTGGCCTTCGCCACGCCCGTCAGGTGCGGACTGACCCACCTGCACCAGTTCGGTCGGGATGCCTTTCTTCGCCAGAAAATCAATCAGCTCGCGACCCAGGTCATCACTACCGACACGGCTGATGAGTTGGGCGTTCAGGCCAAAGTTGCGCAGGTCGGCGGCCACGTTCATGGGCGCGCCACCGGGTTGTTTGCTGGTAGGCAGTACATCCCAGAGAATTTCGCCAAAGCAGGTTATTGTTGGTGTCATGATTGGTTGGGCTAATGGCTGAATACGGTTCGTTCAATTTTTTCAAGGCTGGTGCCTTTCGTTTCGGGCATCAGGCGCAGCACAAACAGCAGTTGCAGCACCATCATGATGGCGAAAAAGAGGAACGTGTTACCCCCACCGAAGCGCTCGGACAGGTACGGGAAAGCGAAGGTGATGATGGCGGCCATCAGCCAGTGGGTGAAACTGCCGAGCGCCTGGCCGCTGGCGCGCACCTCGTTCGGGAAAATTTCGGAGATAAAGACCCAGATAACCGCGCCCTGCGAAAAGCCGAAAAAAGCGATGTAACAGAAGAGCAGCACCGGTACGGTCATGCCGAAATCTTCGGTATAAAACGCCCGTGCCACCAGGCCCAGCGTGATAATCAAACCCACCGAGCCAATCTTCATCAGTGTCCGACGACCGTAGCGGTCGATGAGGTTCATGGAAATCAGGGTAAAAATCAGGTTGATCAAGCCTACGCCTGCCGACGACAGCAGGGCCGAATTTTTGCCCAGCCCCGTCATCTCGAAAATGCGGGGGGCGTAGTAGATAATGGCGTTGATACCCGATACCTGGTTGAAGACTGCAAACAGGACGGCCAGCATAATAGGCGTATTATACTGCCCCGAAAATAGGCGCGTCGAACCGGTATGTTGGTGGCTGCTTTGCCGAATGGCCACAAAAGTTTGCTCGGCAGTGGCCGGGTCAATCATGTCCAGCACCGCCCGGGCCTGAACGTCATCGCCTTTGCGGAGCAGCAGCCAGCGCGGGCTTTCAGGAATGTTCAGAACGGCAATCAGGAAAATGACCGAGGGTAGCGCCTGCACGCCCAGCATCCAGCGCCAGGGTTCGGCACCCACGTCGGCCAGCAGAAAGTTGGAGAGATAGGCAATCAGAATACCGAATACGACATTGAACTGAAACAGACCCACCAGTTTCCCCCGCGATTTGGCGGGCGAAATCTCGGTGATGTACATGGGAGCCGCCACCGAGGAAGCACCCACGCCCAGCCCGCCCAGGAACCGAAACACCAGAAAGATGGGCCAGTTGGGAGCCAGAGCCGTACCTAATGACGCAGCCAGGTACAGAACGGCAATCCAGAACAAGGTGCGTTTGCGGCCCAGTTGCTCCGCCGGAATCCCGCCCGTCATGGAGCCGATAACGGTACCGATGAGCGCAATAGAAACCGTGAGGCCGTGTTCCCACACGCTCAGCTGCCAGAGTGATTGCAGCGATTGCTCTACGCCGGAGATAACCGCCGTGTCGAAGCCAAAGAGAAAGCCACCAAGGGCGGCAGTAATGGACCAGAAAAAAATGCGTTGTTGCTGACTCATGTCTGACAGAAATGAACCGGGGTGAAGCGCGATTCATGAGTCAAACCTACAGTGGATCTGGCGGGGAGGCTTTTAGAATTTGTTCAAAGAGTTGTGAAAATTGAACAAACAATAATGGACTGTATATCAGTATGTTATTAAGTTATATGATGTGCAGACTTTCAAATTTGATACGCTGTTTTTCAATTTTTTATCCGGATCGGGCGGCTCCGGTCAGGTCAGGAGCCTTTCGGAATTCGGAAGGCGTTTGCTGCGTGTGCTGCCGGAAGAAGGTGGCAAAGTAAGCTGCGGAGTTAAAGCCGGTTTCCCCGGCAATTTCGGCCATCGTTTTTGTTGTATCAACCAGGAGCCGTTTCGCTCTTCGGAGCCGCACATCGGCAATGTAATCGCTCACGTTCATGTTCAGCAGGGCCTGCACCTTCCGGTACAATTGCACTCGCGAAATGCCCATGTCGTGACTCAGCCCCTCTACGCTGAACGTGCTGTCAGTCAGGTTTTGCTCAATGAGAGCCGTTAACTCGTTAAGAAACTGACGTTCAGCGCGGTTGCCGGACTGACCGGTGGTCAGAAAATCAGAAGCGTACCGACGCTGCCAGCGTTCGCGGTTGGCCAGCATGGTACGAATTGTTTCGAGCAGGTATGCACTGTTGAACGGCTTGGTCAGGTAGGCATCAGCGCCGGCGCGGGTCCCTTCAATGCGACTTTCCATCTGCCCCTTTGCCGTGAGCAGAATAACCGGAATATGCGAGGTGCGCAGGTCCGCTTTTACCCGCTGCGTAAACTGGAGCCCGTCCATACTGCCGGGAGCAGACGTTTCTCCGGACAGCATGATGTCGCTGACGATCAAATCCGGAATGGTGGCCAGTGCCTGCTGCCAGCCCGCTTCGGCGGTCGATTCGGCCAGTACGTCAAATTCCTGCCCCAGCTGCCCCGTCAGAAACGTTCTTAGATCATCGTTGTCCTCAACAATAAGCAGCGATCCGGCCCGCTTTGGGCTTTCTGATTGCTGAGTCAGCAGCGGCAGTACATCCTCTACAAGCACACTCTGCTGGGCCTGTGAGAGTGCGTTGTCGCGGGGGCGGGCGGGGCGGGTCATCCTTTCTTCGGGCGTGAGGTGCGCATTGCCGAGGGGTAGCTGAATGGTGAACGTTGTACCCCGTCCTTTTTCGGACGTAACCCGGATATCCCCCTGGTGGAGCTGCACAAATTCCATCGACAATGCCAGCCCCAGCCCTTTGGAGAAGTTGAAGGCTTTTTCGCCACTGACAAACAGATCGAAGGCGTGTTGCTGTTCATCGGGAGTCATGCCTTCGCCATTATCGGTTATCTCAAGACCGACGGCTCCATTTCGTTCAGTTAACCGAACGTGAATCAGTCCACCCCGGGGGGTGTACTTAAAGGCATTGGCCAGCAGGTTAACAATAACTTTGTCTAGCTTCTCGGCATCGAACCAGACATTGACCCGGGGTCTTTCGGGCAAAAACTGCAAGTCGATGCGTTGTTTTTTGGCTTTGGGACTAAAGTCCATCACGATATCGAACACGAACGCAACCAGATCCTGCTCGGCTGCGTGCAGGCGCTGTTTCCCGGCATCGGTCTTGCGCAAGTCCAGCATCTGATCAATGAGCCGCAGGAGTCGGTAGGCATTTTTCTGAATCAGCAGAAGGTTACTTTGCAAGACCGACGGATGTACTGTACGCTGAGTGAGTAAGTCTTCGGTGGGAGTTAGAATCAGGCTTAGTGGCGTATTAAACTCGTGCGAGATGTACGAGTAGAACCGAAGCTTTTCTTCGGTGGCCAACCGTGCCTGGGCCGATACGGCTTCAATTTTAGTATTCTGGTCTATAATTTCCTGCGTCTGCTGTTCCAGTAGTCTGGTAGGCTGCGCGCTTGGACCGAAACAAATAGAGTGCCCAGCCACCCAGTCCAATAACCAGCAGCAGGCCGGCAATCATGGCGTAAAGCGTATTCTTCTGTGACGTATAGGTCTGATTTAAAAAGTCGATGCGCTGTTGCTGCCGGGTAATATCGATCTGCTGCTCAGTAAGTTTATCGCCCTGGAGTTTCATCAATTCTACGTTCGAAGAATCGATGAGGGTGATCGGCAGTCGATTCTCGCGCCTGAAAGGTTGTTTCTTCAGGATAGCTACGGCCGTGCGAATGGCTTCTTTACCCCCGGTTGGGTAGAGCACCGTAGCACTCAGCTTACCCTGATCAACCAGATCAATCCCCTCGTTCGGGCCGGGCAGCCCATCTATGCCAATGATCTTTACCCGGTTGGCAAGGCCAAGCTGTTCGCAAACCCGGTAGGCTTTGAGGGCGGTACGGTCATTCTGGGCAAAAATAGGTCGATGGATGGTTGGTCCTGAAGTAATAGACGTAACTCAGCCGCAAAGGACTGCCGGTCCCAGTCGCCCTGTAGCTTTTTGACGAGCTGCAGCCTGGGGAATTCCTGAATACCCTGCATGAAGCCTTCGTGCCGGTCAATGTCGGCCGACGACCCCGGCGATTCCCCAATTTCGACTACGGTGCCCCGCCCGCTCAGTACCGTACGGGCGTATCGCCCGGCGGTGCGGCCCACCTCCACATTATCGGCCCCCACGTAAGCCGTGTATTGGTCCGACGCGGTGCGCCGGTCCAGAATAACAACCGGAATGCCCTGCTGATAGGCTTTTTCGACGATGGGCGTGATGGGTTGAGCGGCATTGGGGGATACAATGAGCAGGTCAACGCGCTGGTCAATCAGTTCCTGAATTTGTCTTACCTGCCTGGCACTCTGTCCGTCGGCATCTTTGACTATAAACTTAATGTCAGGATTGAAGGACAACTCCCGGTTCATGTTCTCAAGCATGGTCCGACGCCACGTATCGGCGTTGGTCCGTTGCGAGAAGCCAATTGTATACGTCTTGTCGGAGGCTGTAAAGTCACACGAACCCATTACCAGCCAAAGCAGCGATACTAGTAAATAGCCGCTGCTCCGCCTGTTTGGGATTGATAATAACCAGCGAAGAGCCTGTGGTCGGGTGACGTAGTGTGATGACGGTATCATTGACGGTGACCATTCGATATTGCCTAAAGCTAATAGGATAGGCTGAAAATACAATGTAGGCGTTGCGGGGCCTGATCCTTACGCAAACACTAAAGGGTCGGCAATCCCCTCAGTACAAACTTGCCCGACGAGTACACGGTCTGTTTCTCACCAGCTCCGAAGTTTTCACATCAAGCCACTCGCTGTAATAAGGGGCTGGTATCAACAACCTGCCGGTTCGCTGTCAGTCAGAATCTGATGAGGAAGGACGACACTTACGTTGACCCTGGCAACCTGAGTGATAGAAAACGTAACTTGCCGTGTGCTGGCGCAAAAGACGCCGGCCTCAAGACCGTATATAGCATTGGCAAAAATCTTCCTCCTTCTCGGTGCAAACCTGGGCGATCGTGTCCAGACCATGCGTCGGGCTATCGACCTGCTGGTGGAGCAGGTTGGTCCGGTGGTGCGGGCATCGGGGCTGTACCAGACAGGGGCCTGGGGCGTTGTGAATCAGCCGGCATTTCTGAATCAGGTACTCCTCCTTGACACAGCGCTGGAGCCCGAAGCGGTACTGGATGAAACCCAGCGTATCGAAAATCAACTGGGTCGCATCCGGCAGGAGCATTGGGGCGCGCGCAGCATTGACATCGACATTCTGTACTACGCCCATCAGATTATCCAGACCAGCCGACTGACCGTGCCGCATCCGTACCTGCATCTGCGACGCTTTACGCTCGTGCCCCTGGCTGAGATTGCCCCGGATTTCATACATCCGCTGCTGGAGAAACCAACAATTCAGCTACTGAACGAGTGTACGGATAAGGGAGATGTAAAGCCAGTCTGAGCTAAATACTCGGTGAATCTCTCTTAACCTCTGCGTATCTCTGTGTCACAACCCCTTCTGTGAGCGGTAGCGAACGGGACTAAACTTGTACCTTTGTAGTCAACCTGTTATCTAAAAACCACCAATACCATGTCTGCTTTGCTCGATACCATGATGTTAGCCGACCGCATCAACGCGCTGGAAGAATCATCTACGCTGGCGATGACCAAGAAAGCCCGCGAACTAGCTGCGCAGGGCCATAAAGTAATCAGCCTGAGCGTGGGTGAGCCGGATTTCAAAACACCCGTTCACATCTGCGAAGCCGCCAAAAAAGCCATTGACGACGGATTTCACGGCTATTCGCCCGTGGCTGGCTATCCCGATTTGCGCAAAGCTATTGCCGACAAGTTCAAGCGCGATAACAACATTGACTGGAAGCCCGAGAACATCGTGGTCTCAACCGGGGCCAAGCACTCGCTGGCCAACGTTATCCAGACGCTTATCAACCCCGGCGATGAGGTAATTATCTTCTCGCCCTATTGGGTTAGTTATTCCGAAATGGTGAAGCTGGCCGAGGGTAAGGCGGTAGTGGTCGACGGGTCATTCGAAAACAATTTCAAGGTAACACCGGAGCAGTTCGAGGCTGCCATTACGGATCGCACCCGAATTGTAATGTACGCGTCACCCAACAACCCAACCGGCTCAATTTATACCGAAGCCGACCTGCGGGCTATTGCTGACATTGTGGCCAAACATGAGAACGTGTATGTCCTGGCCGATGAGATTTACGAGTATATCAACTTCACGCCCGAAGGTCACTTCAGCATCGGTTCCATCCCCGAAATTGCCGAGCGTGTCATTACCGTTAACGGTGTGGCCAAGGGCTTTGCTATGACCGGCTGGCGTATTGGCTATATTGGAGCGGCCAAGTGGATTGCTGAGGGAGTTGAAAAATTGCAGGGACAGGTAACGTCGGGTACCAATTCTATCGCGCAGAAAGCTACCGTGGCGGCTCTGAACGGCCCGCTGGAGCCAACTATGGACATGACGAAAGCATACCACCGCCGGCGCGACCTGATGGTGGGCCTGCTCAAAGACATACCCGGCTTCCGCACCAATATTCCGGAGGGCGCTTTCTACGCGTTTCCTGACGTGAGTTATTATTACGGTAAGTCAGACGGGGCAACGATGATTAATAATTCGGATGATTTTGCCGAGTGGCTGCTCAATACGACTTACGTCTCCACAGTAGCAGGATCGGGCTTTGGCGCGCCGAACTGCCTCCGTATCAGCACGGCGGCTTCGGATGAGAGTCTGGTGGAGGCCGTACAACGAATTAAGGACGCGGTAGCAACGCTTAGATAAAGCAATTGATTGGGCTTGTTACAAGGGGGGGCTTTAATACGCTTAGGCGTGTTAAAGCCCTTTTTGCGGTAGTACGTGGGTATTGGCTGGAAAGAAAACTCGGATTTGTGCAATTTATTACCAGAATGAGCAAAGTTCAGAAAATCTGGCACGTTAGTTGAGGAACAATACATGTTACTACTCAAGGCACTTTATTGATACGGGCAAGGCAACAGATATTGCAACTTTTTCGACATCCATGCTTGTTTTTGTATTACCACAAGGTTAATTTCGACTATTGAAAGAGCGATGTGTGAATTCAGAGCTTTGAGTGACCCCGTAACACTGAAATTGTTAACTTAACCAGTTGAAAACCCACTTAATCTGATGAAAAACGTCCGCCCGTACATGATTTTTCAATGGGTATTTTTTCTGCCCGTTATTTTGCCACTCTGTCTGATTTATGGTGCGTTCCGTGGGGCCGTGCAAATGGCCGAACGCGTTATAGAGCAAATGATGACTGATGTGATGCCGCAGCACGAAGCCCGGTCAGCCTCCGAGCAACTTTCTAACTGACTACAATATACCCCACAGAAAAGCCCGGCATGATTCAATCATGCCGGGCTTTTCTGTGGGTCGGAACCACTATTCAAAGGTAAAATTCATATTCTTGTCTTTGGTATCTTCATCGTCCAAAGCCAGGAATTCTTCCCAGAAAGGATCGGGCGGAAGTGCCGCCCGGCACAGGAGAGGCTCTTTTTTGACAGGATGCACGAAGTAAAGCCGCCGGGCGTGCAGGTATATCTTCTTATCCGGTACGGCCCGGTCGTAACCGTACTTGACATCGCCCCGGATTGGGCAGCCCATACTGGCCAGCTGAACCCGAATCTGATGCGGACGACCCGTAAGTGGGGTTACCTCCAGCAGATAGTGCTCATTGATTTTCCCCAATACCCGATAGGTTAATTCGGCCCGCTGCGAACCGGGTACTTCGTGTTCGTGGGTAGTTACCACGTTTTTCTGTTCGTCTTTCACGAGCCAGTGTACCAGCTTGCCGACGCTTTCGGGTGGCTTCCGGCGCACAACGGCCCAATATGTCTTCTGAACCAGTCGTTTGCGAAAGATCTCGTTCATACGCTCCAGCGCCTTTGACGTACGGGCAAACACCACCAGGCCGCTCACGGGCCGGTCGAGCCGGTGTACAAGACCCAAAAACACCTCACCGGGTTTGTTATACGTTTCCTTGACGTAGTCTTTCATCAGGGCCAGTAGCGTAACGTCGCCGGTGCGGTCGCCCTGCACCAGAATGCCGGGGGCTTTATTGACAATCAGCAGGTGATTGTCTTCGTATATAACTTGAAATGATTTTTTCATGAATTAATACGCTTCCTTCTGGTTGGGGAAGTCGTTTGTTTTGACGTCATCGACGTAATGCGCAATAGCCTCGGTCATAATCGTGTGCAGGTCGGCGTACCGGCGCAGGAAACGGGGCTTAAACTCGTTGGTAATACCCAGCAGGTCATGCACAACCAGGATCTGCCCGTCGGCGTCGGGTCCGGCACCAATACCAATGGTTGGGATGGTCAGGTGTTCAGATACGGTTTTGGTAAGCGCTGCCGGAATTTTCTCCAGCACCAGCCCAAAGCAGCCAATGTCCTGTAACATCTGCGCATCCTCGATAAGTTTCTGCGCTTCGGCGTCTTCTTTAGCCCGCACCGCATAGGTACCGAACTTATAAATGGACTGGGGCGTCAGGCCGAGATGACCCATAACCGGGACCCCGGCACTCAGAATGCGGACAATAGACTCCCGGATTTCTGTTCCACCCTCCAGTTTGATCGCGTGCGCGCCCGACTCTTTCATAATCCGAATGGCCGACCGCAGAGCTTCAGATGAGTTTCCCTGATACGAGCCAAAGGGCAGGTCAACCACTACCAGCGCCCGCTTTACGCCCCGCACCACTGAACTGGCGTGGTAAATCATTTGGTCGAGGGTAATGGGCAACGTTGTTTCGTGACCCGCCATGACGTTAGAGGCTGAATCGCCCACCAGAATCACTTCAACACCGGCGGTATCAACGGTCCGCGCCATTGAGTAGTCATAGGCCGTCAGAGCCGAAATTTTCTCACCCTTATTCTTCAGTTCCTGCAGGGTGTGCGTCGTGACGCGCTTGATATCGGGATTATGAACGGACATGTTTAGCTGAGTTGTCTGGTTGCGTAGTCGTAGCACTGTAAAGTTAGGGCGTTACGCGGATCAACTCTACGGCTGTACAACTCCCTAACTTCATCGGGGGCTGAGCCACGATTCGGGGTTGAGTTTAGTGAACTCTTTCCAGATTTGAAATTGAATTTCGGAGATACCGTTTTTATCGGTGGCTACGGTACCGATGGTTTCGCGGGCTTTAACGCGCTGACCTACCCGGACCGATACGCTCCTGAGTTTGGCGTACACCGTAAAATAGTCGCCGTGCTGAATGGCAACAACATTGTTCATGCCGGGCATACTGGCCACATCCTGCACAATGCCATCATACACCGTTTTAACCCCCTCGCCCGCACTAGTCTGAATATCGACCCCCTGATTTTCGACGTAAATTCCTTTCAGTACGCCATGGGGCCGCCGACCAAAGCGATCAGAAATAAAACCCTTGCCAACTGGCCAGGGCAGCCGATTGCGGGAAGCGGCAAACGATGAGGCCAGGGCCGTTTCTTCCCGGTTGAGGTTATTGTTGCGCCGTTCGTCTGGTTTAGGGGCGGTTGGCTCAGGTTCGGCGGGGCGTTCTGCGCGGGCTACGTCGGTGGGGTTGGGGGCCTCGCCTGCTTTCTGGGCGGCCGCCACAGCCTCTTCAGCCCGTTTGCGTTCGGCCGTTCGGCGGGCCGCTTCAACCCGGGCAGCCCGGGCCAGACGGTCGCGTTCGGCCCGGGCCGCGGCTTCGCGCCGGGCGCGCTCGGCGCGTTCGCGGGCTACCAGGCGCGTAATCATCGACTCCAGTTGGGCCACAGACCGTCGGCTTTCGGCCAGTTCGGTACGAAGCTCAGATTCTTTCTCGCTGAGGGCCTTAACAACCTGATTCTTCTCGACCTTCAGGCTCTCCAGTTTCTTGGTTTCTCCAACTTTGGCCACCAGCGCTCCTTGCTGTTGCTGGCGTTTACGTTGCCTAACCTGCTCTTTTGTCTGTAGTTCGTTCTGAATCCTGTTTATCTGCCGCACCTGACTCTGGCGGGCGTCGGAGTACTGCCGCAGATACCGGTAACGAGCCACAAGCTGGTTGAAGTTATCAGCAGCAAACAGAAAGCCAAGTGGATTAACCTGTTGACGGCGTTTGTCGGCGTTGTAGACCATGGCCGCGTACTCGGTTTTGAGTGTGCCCAGATCGCGGCTCAGATTCAGACTGGCTTTGCGGAGATCGGTAATTTCACTCTCAGTTAGCTGGATGTCTTTGTTGAGCAGGCCAATCTGCTTCGACTGAACCTGAATCTGCTGGTCAAGGATTTTTAATTGACCCAAACTGACATTTTTCTCAGAAGACGTCTTTTTCAGCACCGTCCTGAGCTGGTTCATCTTCTCAATGTTCTGCTTCTTCTCCTTTTCCAGTGCCTGCCGCCCCTGTTGTTGACCAAAGGCTACAGATGCAGCCAGCAGACCACCACTAAGCAGAAAAACAGTGAACAGGGCAGGGTAAGGGAAGCGCATGGGTACTCGTCAGTTTTTAACGTTGGGGCGTCGTTCATAACTCGCCGGAATTGTGAACGGGAAGCCGGGGTTTTTATCCGTCAGTTCAACCTTGTTGTGCTTAATGCGCAGTAGAGTCTGGTAAAACTGACCATCGACTTTAGACTGGTAGTCGAGCGTGACTAGACTGGTATACGGAAATAAAAAGTCGTTGAGTGACGAAAAGTCTTCGTAATCCAGTCGTAGCGTATTTTTGGTAGGTTGCTCTGTCACCAGCAATTTCTTTAATTTCCGGTCTGCGCCGATGTAGTTTTCGACCAATACTTTACCCTCGCTCTGGCGTAGTAGCAGGTAATCACGCTCGTTTTTTACTTTCTGCGCCGGGCGTTTAGGGAGTGGCAGATTGCCAACAACAAGGGCCTGTAATAAATCAAAATTCATGGCAAAATTGAACTGCTTACTCAGCGTTGGATAGTCATACACGGAGTATTCGCGGTGAATTTTGTCTAGAATAGTAATCGAATCGCGACCAATCAGGCCCCTCACGGCTTCAATACCAAGCTTGCTGATGGATACCCAGATCAGGCTGTCTTTGCGAACCCGGATATTGACGCTGGCATTATCGATGGATTGTTCGGGACTTTTGAACGAGATTTTCGATTTGGCCGTCAGGTAATCGAAGTCGATTTCGGCAACATTAGCGCGGGCTTCGCTGATGCCGGGCCGGCTGGGCAGCACCGCCACCGAGTCTACTGCCGGAGGGGGAACCATGACGGAAGCCCCTGAATCGGGCTTGACCGAAACCGTAGCCGGTACATCCGTTCCCGTAGTCCGGCTACGACGCCTGCAACCTTCGGAGAAAACAGCTACGTGCAGCAACAGGGCAATAAATACAAACTTATTCATGTATGGGCGGACAATTGGCAACCTTTTTCTTAACGCCTGCGCTGGATAATCGATCCGTGAGAGGCTGTGAACTGATGACTGTTTTTAGGGTTTTCCGGTGGCAATTTTTTTGTCTATATCGGCTCCGGCCCCACCTTTAGCCTTGGCCTGTTTCCACTGTTCGAGCGCCTTTGTCTGTTCGCCGAGTTGAAAAAGTACATCGCCGTAGTGTTCGATGATCGTGCCGCTCACGCCCGATGGGTTGGCCAGGGCTTTTTCCAGATACTGTTTCGCATTGGCGTAGTCTTTCGAAACGTACAGCACCCAGGCGTAGGTATCGAGGTAGGTAGATTCGGTGGGGTGGCGTTCAACCAGTTTCTTGCTGAGTTGCCGGGCCCGGTCCAGCTTTTCTTTTCGCAGGGACAGGAAGTAGCTGTAATTGTTCAAGACGTAGTCGTTGAGCGGATCGACCTTCAGCACGGCTTCGTAGGCTTCGTCTGATTTGGCATGTTCGCCCAATCCGTTGTAAGCGTCGCCCAACTGGGACTGTATGCCATTCTGCAGTTCCCGGTTGTTGGTAGCAGCCAGTAGTTTTTGACTTTCCTCCAAGGCATCGACTGCCTGCTGGTAGCGTCGCTTAATCAAATTGGCCGAGCCATTGGAGTACCAGAACAGGCCCTGTGTAGGAAACACTTCCAGTGCTTCTTCGGAGTGTTTCAGCAAACTGTCGGCCTGGTTCAGTTCACCATCCAACCGTAGCAGCGCTCCCCAGACTTCGTAAACCGACCCGTCGAGCCGGGCCGCCCGGGCGTAGGCGTTGCGAGCGTCGGCTTTACGGCCCTGCTGCAGCAGTAGATCAGCGACCATTACCTGCGATTTATGATCGTTTGGGTTGGCTTTGGCCAGTTCTTCGCCCATTTTAAGAGCGTCCTGCTTCGCCACGGCACCGTTGCCGGTAAGGTCAGCATAATTCGACAGAATCCGGGCTTTCAGGCCCGCTTCCAGATTCGGATTGGTAATGACCTTGTTTAATTCTTCGGTTACGCGGGCGGTGTCGCCTTTCTTCCGGTAAATGTCGGCCAAGAGTACGTGGGCCTGGGGCAGGTCGGGGTTAAGTCTGAGCGCGCGGTCAATCCAGCCAATGGCTTCGTCGCTGCGGTCGTTGGCTACCAGCAGTTCGGCTCCTTCCAGCAGATAATCAGGGTCGCCGGGTTCTGACTGGACCATTTTTTCGGCTTCTTCAACGGCCTTGTCAATCTTATTCTGCTTGAGATAGATACGTTGCTTCTGCCGCGAAATTTCTTCATTTATCCCCAGTTCACGCTCCACGCGGTTATAGGTATCCAGGGCTTTGTCGGGCTTGTCGTCAAACAGATAAATGGCCGCCAGTTCAACGCCGTATTCGGCATTTTCGGGGCCTTGTTTCAGCATGGCTTCGTACAGTTGTTCGGCCTCGCCGTAGCGTTTCTGCTTGACGTACAATTCAGCTAGTAACAGCGCATAAAACTTGTTTTTGCCATCCAGCGCGTAAGCTTTAACCGCGTAGGGAATGGCTTCGGTGGTTTTGCCGGTTTTGGAGAGCGCGTTAGCCGTGGCGTACTGGGCGGCTGCGTTGTCGGGATTCTTCTGAAGCACCTTGGCAAACTGCGCCACGGCCTTGGTGGGCTCGTCGGTCATCAGAAATCGCATACCATCGGCAAAGAGCGTTTCTTCCTCCATCCGTACGGTCGTGGTAGAACCGGCTTTGGCCAGAGCCGAATCGGGCGGGGTGGCACGTCTGCGCTGCGCCTGGGTAGAAAGACTGCCAGTTAGCAACAACAACAACAACAGTCCGCAGGTCAGCAGTACACGGCTTTTGTATAGGACTACTTGTGGATTCATGGGCGGTCCGGCATTCCGGTGGTTGAATGGTCCGGAATTCCGGTTGGTGCGTATCAATGAAAAACGCGATGGGTTGGGTTCTATTGCGATTTTATCGCCGGGCACCCCTATAAACAAAGGTAATTCAAAATATTAAAACCCGACCCGCGCTGCCCTTTGTTAACAGTTTAGGCCATTGCGGGTTTGATTAGAGACAGTTGACCTGTCGCCACTTGACACAAATCAATAATCAGACCAGAAACCATGACAACTACAGAAATTCCATCAGCCGCCGAGACCGTATATACCGCTACCGTCAGCAACATAGGAGGCCGGGAGGGCGACGTTAAATCGCTCGATGGCATCCTGGATTTAAACGTGCGCCGGCCAACAGAAATGCACGGCAAGGGTGGAGCGGCTAATCCTGAAATGCTGTTTGCCGCTGCATACAGTGCCTGTTATAACGGTGCGCTGATGGCCGTGGCTGAACGCCGTAAGACCATCCTGCCTGAACACGCCGTTGAAGTAGCCATCTCGCTCAATAAAGAAGGCAATAATATGTTTTTGTCGGGCAAAATCACCGTCAAAGCACCTGGTATGGACAAAGATCAGCTTCAGCAGCTTGCCGAAACCGCCCATGCCGTTTGCCCCTATTCCAAAGCCGTGAAAGGTAACATGGATATGAAAATCGACGTAATGGTGTAAGAGGAATAAGATAAAAAAGGGTAGGGGGCGGATGATGACGCAATTATTCACTGCGTCATCATCCGCCCCCTACCCTTTTTTATCTCCTCACGAACTGACTGCGTCATAAATCTGTACCCGCTGCCAAAGATGCTTGCACTCGCCCACAAATTCAAGGTGAACGGGGTGAACCTGATAGGCATCGTGGGCGGCCCGGTCCTCGAAGACAAACGTCAACGAGAAGTCATAGCTGTGGTCAACAACCGGTCGGCGGGTATCGGCGGGCGTGCCAATGTATGCGTTTGAAATGGCGTCAATGCCTTTGAGCGATTCAAGACCGGCGCGAAGGGCATCGCGGTCGTCCTGACTGTCAGGATGGTTGAGCCAGAAGAAAACGGTGTGTATAAACATGGTTTTATCTAAAGAGTAATGTTTAAGGCTCAAATTTACGCTGTTGCGAGCCATTACGCTCACGCAAATTTCTCTAGTTGCTTTACCAGTACGCCAAAGTCCTTGGGGTAGGGAGCCACGAACGTTTGCTCCGTACCGTCGAGCAGGGTGAAGGTGAGCGAATAGGCGTGCAACGCTACCCGATGAATAAGCGGCAGTTCTTCAGTACCCTGCTTCAGGTTAAACTTCCGCTTCACCCCCGACAGGAATACGGGTTCGCCCCCGTAGGTTGGATCGTTGACAATAGGGGCTTTCAAACACATCAGGTGTACCCGAATCTGGTGCATCCGGCCCGTAATGGGCATACATTCTACGAGTGTTGTGGTGCGGTAAGCCTGCAGGGTGTTAAAAATCGTCTCGGCTACTTTGCCTTTCTCCCGGTCAATCCGCACCGCCGTTCCGTCCTTGATAGGTGAAATGGGCAGGTATACCGAAATGCCATCAAAATCATGGACCCCGTTGGTTACGGCATGATATCGCTTGGTCACCTCCCGATGCTCGAACTGCATGGCCAGATGCCGGTATGCTTCCGGATTCTTGGCAATGGCCAGGATACCCGACGTTTCTTTGTCCAGCCGGTGTCCCAACTGGGCATCGGCGTTATAGGCTTTGGCTAAGCGGATAATGCTCTGCCCGGCCCGGTCGGTAGTACGCTCATCGAGCGACGCCACACGGGGCGGCTTGTTGATGAGGATATAGTCATCGTTTTCAAAAACGATGAGATCGGTGAAGTTGAGTTTCATGTAGAGAAATACAAAAAGCCTCCCCCGGCATGGAAGAGGCTATTCGGGAAAGAATCGCGAAACACTATACCGACAGGGTACCGCGCTGATAGGCTTTCTTAACGGTTAATTCCAGACCGTTCTTATTAACAGTCTTGATTACCGAAGTAGCTACCCGCAGCGTAACCCACTCGCCGGTCGATTCAAGGAAGAACCGCTTCTTTTGCAGGTTTGGGAAAAACTTGCGTTTCGTTTTATTATTAGCGTGAGAAACGTTGTTTCCCGAGCGTGTGCGCTTTCCTGAGACTTGACAAATTCTGGCCATTACCGTACTCGTTTTCCGTATGAGGGCGCAAAGGTAGCTAATCAATTCATACTCTGCAACTCAGCCTCCCTTCTTTTTGAAGCCATAGGGGCAATGGCGGCACGCGTTCTTGCAGCAGTAACCCCGCTTGAGGTGATAGGCCGCCGTAAAGACAACATAGCCTTCGGGGGTGTGGTAGTATTCGTCGTCGGACAGGCCGGGAATGATCTTTTTCGGGATTTGAGCGGCCATTGCTGGTTTGGGCGTCTGTGGGGGAAGTCGTATTTTTGAGCATTAACGTTGAATTAACCCGGTTAGTTGGTGTCAGTATTGTTTTCTGAACACCCACTCCCCCAAAATGACCATACTATGGAAATGACAGCAGCCGGTACCGCTACCCAACAGGCCATTCAGTTAGAAGAACAGTACGGTGCTCACAACTACCACCCGCTGCCGGTGGTGCTGTCACGGGGGGAGGGCGTGTACGTCTGGGACGTGGAAGGCAACCGATACGTCGATTTTTTGTCGGCCTACAGTGCCGTGAGTCAAGGACATTGCCACCCGCGCATCATCAGTGCCATGGTAGAGCAGGCGCAGCGGCTTACGCTGACCTCGCGGGCTTTCTACAATGACCAGGCAGGTATCTGCAATCAGTTTATGTGCGAATTCTTTGGCTACGATAAGGTGCTGATGATGAACTCTGGGGCCGAAGCCGGAGAAACCGCGCTTAAACTGACCCGAAAATGGGCCTACAAAGTCAAAGGTATTACGCAGGATCAGGCCAAAACCGTGTATGCCTCCGGGAACTTCTGGGGACGTACACTGGCTGCTATCTCGTCGTCGACCGACCCCAGCAGTACCAACGATTTCGGGCCGCTGCTGCCGGGCTATATCATTATCCCGTACAACGATCTGCCCGCGCTGGAAGACTGCTTCAAAAGCGACCCCAACATTGCCGGGTTCATGGTTGAGCCTATTCAGGGCGAAGCGGGCGTGGTAGTGCCGCATGAGGGCTATCTGCGCGGGGTGCGCGACCTCTGCACAAAATACAACGTCTTGTTCATTGCCGACGAAGTCCAGACGGGCATTGGTCGCACGGGTAAACGCATCTGCTGTGACCACGAAAACGTGAAGCCTGATATCCTAGTGCTGGGAAAAGCGCTATCGGGTGGGGCCATGCCGGTATCGGCGGTGCTGGCGTCAGATGAGATCATGCTGACCATAAAGCCCGGCGAACACGGCAGCACATTTGGTGGCAATCCGCTGGCCTGTGCCGTTACCGTGGCCGCGTTGCAGGTGGTGCAGGACGAGAAGCTGGCCGAGAATGCCGAAGCGATGGGCCAGATTTTTCGCGACCGCATGACGGCCCTGAGCCAGAAAACGGAGCTGGTGAAGTTGGTACGGGGCAAAGGGCTGCTGAATGCCATCGTCATTGCCGAACGGCCCGACCTCGGCTCCGAAACGGCCTGGGAGCTGTGTCTGCAATTCATGGCCAACGGCCTGCTCTGTAAACCTACCCACGGCGACAAAATCCGGTTTGCCCCCCCGCTCGTCATCACCGAAGAGCAGATGCACGACGCCTGCGACATTATCGAGAAAACTGTGCTGGCTTTCTGACCCATTTGGTTCACAACAAAAGGCCCGGTTAGGGGGTTAAATTCCGCCAGGCAGCCTATTTAGGTGCTGCCGGTGGAGGTATGCAGCCAACCGGGACAATCAATATCTTGTGGTTCAAGCGCGATTTGCGCCTGCGCGACCACGCCCCGCTCCGGGCCGCTATTGACGCGGGCAAGCCCCTGCTGTTGCTGTACTGCTTTGAACCGTCGGTCATGGCCGATCCCTAACTACGACCTGCGGCACTGGCGATTTGTGCAGGAATGCCTGGCCGATTTAAATCAGCAACTAGTCGCCATTGTGCGCACCAGTGCACCCGCTCCGTTTGTGCACGAGTGGCTCCCATTTGCGTTTGATGATGTGCCCGTTGCTGACGATTCTGTTGAGACGGGCCCCGCCAAACTCTGGATTTTCCAGCGTGAGGTTATCGACGTATTGCGGGCCATACAGACGCGATTCACCATCGACACGATTTTTTCGCACGAAGAAACCGGCCTGCGTGTCACTTACGAACGTGATAAGGCGGTAGGTGCCTTTTGTCGGGAGCAGGCGATTAACTGGCGCGAATTTCAAAGCAACGGCGTGATTCGACCCTTGCGTACGCGAGACACGTGGGTGGCCGACTGGCAGCAGACCGTACGCAGCCCGCAGCAGGACCCCGATCTGACCCGGTGGCTCCCGGCCAACGTAACTCCCGACTGGTACAAGACGCAGCGCGGCCCCAACCTTCCACCCGACTGGCTCCAGCCCCACCCGCTTTTCCAGCCCGGTGGCGAGCATAATGCGTACCGGTATCTGAACAGTTTTCTGGACGAACGCATCGCGCTGTATGCCAAATCTATCTCCAAGCCACTGGAGAGCCGCAAAGGGTGCAGCCGATTATCGCCCTACATTGCGTGGGGGTGTCTGAGTATCCGGCAGGTATTTCAGGCGCAGCTGGCAGCGGCCAAAAATCCGCCCGCGCCGGGGCTGGGCCGGCAGTTTGTGGCCTTTGCGTCGCGGTTGCGGTGGCACGACCATTTCATTCAGAAATTTGAGAGCGAAGACCGCATCGAGTTCGAGAACGTAAACCGGGCGTTCGATGCCATCGAGAAAAACGTCAATCCTGACCACTACGCTGCCTGGCGTGATGGATATACGGGTTACCCAATGGTGGATGCCTGTATGCGCTGCCTCACCGCTACGGGCTACATCAACTTCCGGATGCGGGCCATGCTGACGTCATTTCTGACGCACCATCTGCTCCAGCACTGGGCCGAGGGCGGGCAGCATCTGGCCAGAATTTATACTGACTTTGAGCCCGGCATTCATTACGCGCAGATTCAGATGCAGGCGGGTATGACCGGTACCAACACCGTCCGGATTTACAACCCCGTAAAGCAATCGCAGGACCATGACCCGCAGGGCGTGTTTATCCGGCGGTGGATACCCGAGCTGACCAACTGCCCCACGGCGTATATCCACGAACCGTGGACGATGCCCCTGCTGGAGCAGGATATGGAAAACTTTCACATTGGCTCCGATTACCCCGTGCCCATCATCGACATCGTGGAGACCGCCCGCACCGCCCGCACAAAACTCCACCAGCCCCGCAAAACCGAAACCGGAGTAGCCGAGAAAGAGCGTATTCTGAAGCAGCATGCCATTCCCAGTGCCCAGGCCGACCGAAAAAAACCGGTGAAGCGGAAAACCAAGAAAACTACAGCTTCGGCCTGATTCAGCAGAAAAGCCCGTCCGCCAGGTATTGATTGGATAGGAGGGCAGCCCCGTACCCCGCTGAAAATATGGCCTGCCTGAACCAATACTCCAGTGTCATATACCCGGGTAGTTGCGTCTGCCGAACATCAGCCGTAAACGAGGGCGCGTTCAAGTGTGTCGGTGGAGTGTCTTGGCGAAGCAGGGGGTTAAACAGGCTTTCGGACTAAAGGGTAGCTATGTCGCGTAAAGCGTGGAACGGCGATGCTGTTTTTTTGATTTTACAAGCTATGAATTATACCGAACTGACGCTTACCGTCGCCCCTGACTACGCCGACATTCTCACCGCTGAACTCGCCGAACTGGGTTACGAATCGTTCGTGGAAACGGACGAGGGCCTGAACGCGTACATTACCGAGGCCGATTTTGACGAAAAATCCGTGCAGCAACTCGTGGCCAGATATGCCCCGCAAACGGCAATAGCCTATACCATCGCTTCGTTAGAAAAGAGGAACTGGAACGCCGAGTGGGAGCGTGAGTATGAGTCGATTGAGGTGGCCAGTGCCGTTCGGGTGCGAGCATCGTTTCATGAGAAAGATGAGCGGTTTCAGTACGATATTGTCATCAATCCGAAAATGTCGTTTGGCACGGGGCATCACGAAACAACGGCCATGATGCTTGAACATCAGCTGGCGTTTGCTGTAGCGGGAAAAACGGTGCTGGATGTGGGGTGTGGAACGGGTATTCTGGCGATTCTGGCTGCGAAGATGGGCGCGAAAGCGGTGCTTGCCTTCGATATTGAGGAATGGGCCGTAGAGAACGCCCGCGAAAACGCCGACCTTAACAACTGCCCCCAACTCACGGTATTTCAGGGGACGATTGCCGACATAAACTCACCCGACAAGGTGCGTGACTGGACACCCGCGCTGTTTGACGTGGTGCTGGCCAACATAAACCGAAACGTTCTGCTCGCCGAGATTCCGATTTATACCGACCTGATTAAAGCGGGCGGTCATCTGCTTGTCAGCGGATTTTACGAGCAGGACGCCGTTGATATTGAACACCGGGCCACTGCCTGCGGGCTACGGCCCGTGCAGGGCATGACGACGAATCAGTGGACGTCGCTCGTTTATCAGAAACCAGCGGTGACGGATTGAACGCCGTGATGATAACAACGCTTTTTACGGCTGCCTGGAATTGACGAAATGGGGTTTGGGCGGCTGAATCCAACAACTTACATGAAACAGATCAACTATATAATCCTGCTCCTGTTGCCCGCGCTTTCATTTGGGCAGGCGGTGCGCCTATCAGATAAGCCCGACCAGTTTCTGGACGAGGTGCAGAAGCTGATGGCAACGGGTGGGCCAACCGCTGTGCGGGCCGGAACCAACCTGCAAACGCTCTGGTCAGAAAATCGCCTGTCGGCCCCGCAACAACAGCGCGTTATGGCCCTGAGCCGACGCATGAACCAGAAACGCCTACAGCCCGCGCCCTATTTCGCCCCGTTCTATGACGCGCTCTACCACGCTTTTTATACCCAGCAACCCGCCGTGTCGCCCGCTACGGTTGACGGGATGCTGACGGTAGTTGAAAAGGTGTTCGAGACCAGCGACGCTAAAACATTCGGCCGGACGCTCGAAACCATCCGACAGTTTCTGGACCGCCGGTTGCTCTACACGGGCAACGTGCATAAACTCTACGCGCTGGGTGGTACGTTTCAGTTTCGGCTTGTGGATGACGTGCAGAAACTGGCTGCTGCGGGGGCTCCGCTCACGGCCGCCGACTCGATAGCCCTGGCCAAAGCGGATGCCGAAAAATCGCGTTTCGACGGCTGGGACGATTTGCCCGTATCCGACTCGGCCAGCCGTCAGCCGCGCCAGTTAGGGCCCCGCTACATTCCGCAGCGTCGGGCTATTCCGGCGGTTTCGGGGGCCGTTATTTCGGTCAAAGATGCGTCGCTGGCGATGGTTGCTTTTGGTGATTCGGCGGTGCTGGGTAACACCAGTGGCGATTTACTGATTAAGGACGGCGTGTTTGTTGGCAAAGGCGGCAAGTTCACGTGGGAAACGGCGGGCAGACCCGATATTTTTGTGACCCTCGCTGACTATTCTATGAACGTCGCCAGCCCGCGCCTGTTGGCCGACGACGTGACGCTGACCTACGAAAAAGCCAAACCCATTGTGGGTACGTTCGAGTATCTCGCCCAGAAGCGTAGAGGCCAAGCAGCTTACCCGCGCTTTTTATCGTGGCAGAACGACGTTTTGATTCCTGACCTCGGTAAAGACCTCGACTACCGGGGTGGACTGGCCCTGGCTGGCGCCCAGATGGTTGGCTCGTCGGCCAGTGGGCAACCGGCGGTGCTGATTGTTAAAAACAGTGGTAAGCCCGTGTTCAAAGTTAGCAGCCGTCGGTTCGATTTTGGCGGAGATACGACCGGGACCGGACCCAAACCCATCATTTCGGCGAAAGCAGCGGCCTTTGTGGGGTATATCGATACCGATTCCCTGACGCATCCCTCCGTGCAGTTTCGCTTCGACAAGGCCGAACACGTGGCCTGGCTTAATCGGCCGGAACGGTCACCGTATGCCCGGGTGCCCTATAAGGACTCGTACCACAAATTCTTTATTCAGCCCGAAGTAGTGCGCTGGGATGTATCCCGTCAAAAGATCGATTTTTATCAGGTGGGTGCCAAAAACGAGGTGCCGGTACGGTTCGAGTCGTTCGATTACTTTCTGCCCCAGCGCTACACGGACCTGACCGTCGACTACGGGTTTCACCCCATGCAGATTGTCGGCAATTTCATCTCGACCAAAAAGCAGCAGACGTTTCTGGACGATGAGATTATTCAGTTTCAGCCGCGTGTCAATGCTACGGCCCTTCGCGGCTCGTTGAACCGGATGGTGCTGGAAGGCTATCTCGACCGCGATGCCCTCGGCAATATGCGCCTGAGCCAGAAAGGTGCGCTGTATGTGCTGGCCTACGTGGGCAAGCGCGACTATGATAACTTCCAGGTTCAGTCGACGTTCAATTCTACCGATAGCGTCAAGAACGCGAGTATCAATCTGGCCGACAAAATCCTGACCATCCGGGGGGTGAACGGCTTCGTTATTTCCGACTCCCTCAAAATCTTTGGGGTTCCGTCCGACAAAATCCTGCGGGTAGGCAAGGGACGGAATTTTACGCTCAACGGGCAGCTTAAAGCCGGAACACTGCGCTACGCCGGTCGCGACATGCAGTTCGATTACGACAAGTTCGCCATGAACCTCAATAAAATCGACTCCATCACTTTCTCATCGCAGAAGCTGGCCGCACAGGGCAAATCGGGCGAAGTAGGGGGAGACATCAAATACGAGAATCCGGGTACGGTGTATCTGGGCAGCAGCGAAAACCGATCGGGCCAGATCAAAGGCAAAAAAACCACGCAGCGGCTCGTCATGCCCGAAGGGATGACCGTCTATTTCGACCAGCCCGTGCGCGAAAATCTGGTGTATAACCGAAAGGTCTACTTCAAAATACCAGCCATTGATAATGACAGCATTGGCAAGGGCGACGTGTCCTTCGTGGGTACGTTCTATTCGGACGGTATTTTTCCGCCTTTCAAGGCCACGCTCCAAAACATGCCCGACAATACGCTGGGGTTTGTGCAGAAGGCTCCCGCCACGCCCCTACCACTGTACGGGGGCAAGTCAACCGTGAAACTGACCAGCGACATTACGATGGACAAGAGCGGGCTGCGGGCCGAGGGGATGCTCAGTCATCTCACCGCCAGTCTGAATACGCAGGGCGTTCTGTTCATGACCGATTCGCTGCTGGCCTCCGGCGACAAGGGCGAGATCAAAGAAGGCCTGGTCGGAAAGACCTTTTACCCGCAGGTGGCGCTCAACGATTACAGCCTGAAATGGTGGCCCAAAGCTGACAGCATGGTGATTTCGACGAAGAAGAACAGCGTAAGCCTGTACGCAGCCACGACCAATCTGGACGGTAATCTGGTGGTGCGGTCGTCGGGGCTGTTTGGCAATGGTACGCTGCGCCGGAAAGACTCCGAAGCCGTTTCCAGGACCATTAAATTCACTAAAGAAGGGTTCACCGCCGATAAAGCGAGTTTCACGATCCTGTCGGGTCGGGATGGGTCCGTGGCAGACAGCAAGCCGGTGCTGGTTGGTACGGGGGTTGATGTGGACTTCAACCAGACAAAGGGACTGGTTGGACTGGCCATCAATCAGGACGATCAGTCGGTAGAGGATACGGTGATGGCCTCGCTGGAGTTTCCGTTTGCGGCCTATAAAACCAGTATCAGCCGGGCGCAATGGAATATAAACGCCAAAACCATTGCCATGAAAGCGGGCACCATACCGGCTGCGGCTCCCAAAGCGGTTGCCAGTCGTAATCCGAAAGTGGCCACGAAACCAAAACCGGCTCCGGTGATTGCCGAAGCACAGCCGAACGAACCGAAAACGGGCGTGTTTACCGCCACTGCCGAGGAACAGGAAGGGCTGACGTTTGCCGGGGCTGCCGCCCTCTACGACATCGACAAGATGACGCTCAACATCAGCGGGGTGCCATTCATCACCTCTGCCGACGCCCGTATTTATCCTGACAAAGGCCTGGTAACCATCAGGCGCAATGGCGATATGCTGGCTTTTAAAGACGCCCGGCTTGAACTGGACACGGTAAGTCTGTTCCACAAACTGCGCAACGGCAACATTCAGATTGCATCCCGGACGCGCTTTGCGGGCGATGCCAGCTACCAATATCCGACGATGAAGGGTGATACGGCCATTATCAAAATGCAGAGTTTCGAGCTGAATGAAGCGCCTGCTGTGGCCGGTGCTATATTATTAACTGCTGATACGAAGCGGGGTGGTCGTCGGTCGGGGAAGGCCAAAACAGACCAGCCTGCCACGACTTACTTTACCGTAGCCCGCGCCGAGGTGAGTGAAGTAGACAACCTGCAACTGGCTCCCAAACTACTGTACAAGGGAGCCATCACAATGCGGGCACCCGAAAAAGACCTCGCGCTGGACGGCTATATTAAACCAGCCCTCAAAAAGCGGAGGAATCTGGTGGGCGACTGGCTGCCATTCAAAGAGAAAGTAGCCGAACGCCTGGAAATAAAGGTCGATAAGAACCTGAAAAATGAAGGACAGCAGCCGCTGGTGGTAGGCATCCACTTTGGCGTGAACGGCGCGTTGTATCCCACGTTCCTGTCGCCGAAAGAAGACCCGCGCGACCAGGATTTGTTCACGGCTACCGGTGTCATGCGTTACGACGATAAAGCCAGCGTCTACCGCATCACGCCTTCGACGGAGGTTACGCCGACGGAGAAGGGCAAAGCGAAAGGAAAAGAAGATGCCGCAAATGAACTGACCGCCGTAGCCGACGAAGACAATGAAAACGCGTTTACGTTCAGCGATGCGCGGGGACTAATGACCTACAAGGGTAAACTAAATCTTTTCAATACCGATCCTACGCCGTATCTGCTGGCGGCTGGTTCGGCAAAGGTCAACATTGATAGTGCGTTATATCGCTTCAATACGCTGATGGCGTTCAATTTCCCCGTGCCCGAACCCATCACAACCAGTATTGCCAGCAAGCTCATCACGACCAATCAGGACGAAGGCAACGACGAAGCTGCCGACGATGATCTGAATCGACTCTCGGATAAACTGCTGCCGCTGATTGGTCAGGCTGCCCTGGATGCGTACCGGATCAAAGCGCAGAATGCCCACGCCCCCCTCAATACGGCCTCGCCTAAGCTGAACGCGGCTATTGTGCTGGCCAATGCCAACCTGCGCTGGTCGGATAAGTACAACGCGTTTTACAGCATCGGTAAACTCGGTGTGTCGAACATGGGTACTGCCGACATCAACGCGCAGATGGACGGGCTGCTCGAGATCAGGAAAGGCGCGGGTGGCGATGAGCTGAGCCTGCTGCTGGAGTCCTCGCCCGATGTCTGGACCTTCTATGACTATAAACCCGGTAACGGGCCCGGTGCGCTGGGGCAGCTGGCCATTGTAACGTCTGAGCAGGATATCAACGATAAGCTCACAGCAGGTTCGAAAAACAGCGGTAAGGCCACGCTGGAGGTTGTTCCCGCCACACCCTACGAAAAAGAGCAGTTTGTAGACCGTTACCTGGACCAGTACAAGACCCGCGCCAAAGCCGCCCCCCGCCCTAAAAAACAGCCTAAGCCTGACACCCCAACCCCCGCTACGCCGACCATCGCTACCACAGATCCAAACGACGAAACCGGTGAGGAACCCGTAGCGGAAGAAACCACAACGAGAGCAACGGACGCAACAACGCCGGCAGCGAAAACGGCCAAAGCCGACCCGAAAGCAAAGGATAAAAAAGGAAAGCTACCCGCCAAGCCAGCTCTTAAAGTAGCCGCCAAGGAAGCGCCGAAGCCAGAGAAGAAAGACAAAGAAGCCGAACGCGAAGGGTTCTGATTTCTTCGTCATTCCGGTTTTGCTAGCGATTGGGTTGCGACTTTTCAGGACAAAAGGTCCCTGTCCAGCTACACCCATCAGTACCGTTTGATGATTGCCTGCCCCGGCAGCAGCCACACGCCCCGCGCGGATTGTGAATAGAACGACGAGCCGAAAGTGAACTCCTGCCGACGTACTTTACCGTTTTGGAGTTTGATGTCAACGGCCCTCGTCTTGCTATCGACGGGTGTAAACGTTAAGGGTTGCGGTACGGACAGGATGCGCAATGGCCCCCGGTTCTGCGATACGGCAAGGCGGTACTGTCCGTTGGCAGCGGGAAAATCGACAATGGCTTTGGCGTTGCCGGGGATGTAAAAGCCACTTTGCCGGGTACTCATTGGCGCGAAATTGCCTTTGCCATCACCCCGCAGCACCAGACCCACGAAGGCGTCGCTGCGGCCGGCCACGAGATCCGTGCCGTAGTCATTCCCAACAAGTACGGCGTCCAGGTTGCCATCGCCATCCACGTCCTGCGCCAGCATCCCGAACACGGGGGCCATCTGCGCCGGCAGGGGCAGGGGACGAATGGCGAATGTCCCGTTCCCCTGATTTTCGATGTAGCTGCTTGACGTGTAGTTGACCGTGAGTTTCAACGCCTGTTTGCGTTCATCGTCGGTCAGGATCTGGTTCATCGTGGCTTTGCCAATGGCGTTGTACTCCACGTACCGCTTACGAATGCCGACCATCTGCCGCACCATATCGTCCAGCCCAAAATACGGGTACTCGTCGTACTGTCCGTTCTGATTCTTGAAATAGACCGAGGTAAAAGCGTCGTAAAAGCCATTGTTGTCGAAGTCACCCGCGTACATGCGCACGGGTCGCTCGGGCGTGGCGCGGAGCAGGGTATTTTGGCCGAGATTTCCGGCGAGATAATCTATGTCGCCATCGTTATCGAAATCGCCGGGGGTCAGGCTGTTCCAGAAGCCATTTTTGTCGGAGATACCCGGTACGGTCAGCGGTTCGAAGTTGCCGTTCGTGTTGCGCAGCAGGGTAGGGGCCTCCCACTCGCCCACCAGCATGAGGTCCGTTTGTCCGTCGTTGTCGAAGTCGGTCCAAAGGGCGTCGCAGGTTAGTCCGCCAGTAATAAGCGATGGCGCCTGTTTTGCCGTGATATCCGCAAAATGGCCTTTCCCATCGTTTTGCAGAAGGAAAGACCGCACCGGAGCCGGGTACTTGCCCGGTTCCACCCGCCCACCCACAAACAAATCCAGGTCGCCGTCGCGGTCAATATCAGCCGCCTTCACGCACGATCCGCTGACACCAGTTTTGGGCAGCGCATTTTGAGCGAGGGTGAACGTATCCGCGTCCATCGTTGAGATAAAGCCGGTGGGTCAGGGCTTCGTCGCGTTTGTCAGGGTTAAACTCGGTGCTGCCGCTTACGGCGTACAGGTCCAGATCGCCATCGCTATCGGCATCGAACAGCAGTAGTCCGGCATCTTCGGCGAGTTTGGTGGGCAGGGCTTTTACGAGAAACCGTCCGGTAGGCTGTTGCAGGAGAAGATTAGCCGACCGGTCGGCACTGCCGCCTACGACCATATCCTGCGTACCGTCGCCATTAACGTCGCCCACGGCCAGCGCGGGGCCGTACTCGGAGAGTTTATGCAGGATAAGTTTCTGGCTGTTGAAGTCGATGAAGTCAGCTTCCTCGTGCCGAAAGGTCAGGCCCAGCGAGTCGGTTATGTCGTGAAGCAGCGTAGCCGGAGCCGCGGTAGCCATATTAGCTGGTCCCGGTCTGGCGTCGGCGGCTTTCACCGTAAGTACTTGATCCGCTTTTACATTGGGCAGGGTCTGCACCCGACCATCGGGCCAGGTAATGGTTAGGTTTGGGATAGACGGTACGGTGCCAAGACCCAGATGGGCTACGGATTCTACGCTCGACAGGTAGCCCCGGTAAGGTGTGTGCTCGTAAAACTCGCGGTGTCCGTTGGGCAGTTCGTAGGTCAGCGTCGCGCCAATACCTAACGGGTTGGCTCCATCACCCACGAACTTTACCCGCAGGTAGTGGGTGTTTTCATGATTTCTTGTCGGCCAGCGTATTGCGATAGACGAAAGCCGCGTCATTAATGTTGTTGACTACGTAATCCAGATCACCATCGCCGTCGAAATCGGCATAGGCAGCCCCGTTCGAGAAGCTCGGCTCGCTCATGCCCCAGCGATTGGTTTCGTTGGAGAAGGTGCCATCGCCCCGGCCCCGAAACGCGTAGTTGCTGACCTTTACCTGCGGCATTTTCTGCGTCAGCTCTTTCCGCATGGCATCGGTGAGGAGATTGTTGACGCTGCTGAAATAGTTGGTGAAATCGCGGTCGGTCACGTCGCGCGGAAAGCCGTTCGTAACCAGCAGGTCGCGGTTGCCATCGTGATCAACATCGACCAGCAACGGCGACCAGCTCCACTCGGTTTCGGCCACGCCCGCCAGCATACTGATCTCGCTAAAGACGGGTATGTTGTTTTTTGCCGTGTCGGTTTTGCCGGGCCAGCCCAGATTCAGTTGCAGCGTGTTGCGGGCGTATTGGTGTTCGTAGCCGAGCCGGTCCCACTCCTGGTGCACAAAATAGTTGCTGCCGCCCATCAGGCTTTTCTTGCGCAGGTTGTCTTCGGGCAGCATGTCCATGGCCACCATGTCGGCCAGCCCGTCGTGGTTAATGTCGGCCACATCGTTGCCCATAGCCGAGTAACTCGTATGCCGGAACGCGTCGCGGGCCTGGTTGGTAAACGTGCCGTTGCGGTTGTTGATGTAGAGGAGGTCTTTCGTCGCGAAGTCGTTGGTAACGTAAATATCTTTCCAGCCGTCGCGGTTGATGTCGCATATGTTCAGCCCCAGTCCGAAGCCCTCGTAGGTAATACCCGCTTCGTCCGACACATCGGTGAATACCGCATGGCCACGTTTGGGATCAAAATCGTTGCGGTATAGCCGGTCAACGTTAGGCGAGGTGCCGTCGGATTTCTGCTCACGAAGGCTGGTGGTAATCTTCTCGTCGAAAATCTGATCGACCAGCACGTACAGATCGAGATCCCCGTCGTTGTCGTAATCGAAAAAAGCCGCGCTGGTGCTGTACGTAGTGTCGGCAATGCCATAGTCGGCGGCCATTTCGCGGAAACGGGGCGACCCGCCCGCGTCATTGCCCTGATTGACGTACAGCAAATTGGCCCGCCGGTCTGCCGATTTGTGCAGCGTGTTGGCCACGTACAGGTCCATTTTGCCATCAGCGTTCACATCAACCACCGCCACGCCCGAACTCCACCGCCCGCTGCCCGTAACCCCCGCCGATTCGGTCACGTCGCGGAAGTGCATGTCCGTGCCGGGTTCGGTTTCGTTGATATAGAGTTTGCTCGATACCTGGTTACCCGCAAAAAACACGTCGGGTTTCTGATCGCCGTTGAAATCGCCGATGCCCACGCCCCCGCCGTTGTAGATGTACTGGTAGTTGAGGATGTTCAGTGAGTCACTGTCGGTAATGGTGTTGGCAAAGGCAATACCCGTATCAGCCGCGTCGAGTCGCTCGAACAAAGGCTTTTCCTTGCAGCCAGCCAATACCAGCAACGCAATCAGACAGACCAGACCAGATTGAATAAGACGTTTCATTGAAGGAATGACGAACTGCCCCGGTGGTGATGCAGGCAGCATAGGTTGCAATTTACGAAGGTTCAGACTATTGGCCGAAGCAGGCAGACGATCATCCCGCATAAATCCACGAACCCATCAACGGCTTAGGTAGAATCAGAGTCAAGCTATAACCCGTTTATTAGTATCGGACGTGGCAATAATAAAGTAAAAGACCATCGGTAATCTTAGCTGGCTGCCGACTTTATAGGGCACTAATTACACAACGCCGTCGACCCAAAATGGATACGATCAGACAAATCCAACCAGTTCCGGGGGGTGACTATGGAGTGGTTTACAAAGGCAGTTTCATTTTGCCAGTCCTGGTGGTGATCGCTCTTGCGATAGCCATTTTGTGGTTTCTGTGGAAACGTAAATCAACAAAGTGACTTTCTATTTCAAGGACATACGGAAAATGGCTTGACATCAATCACGTAAAATTATGACTGTGAGTGACCCGTTTGTCTGATTCTATCTCAACACCGGTTCTTGATACACTTTGAGCAGTTGCGAACCGGGCAGCACGGGCATGGCGTAGGGAGTACCATTGAGATCAGCAAATTCGACTACGGTAAATACACACGGAAGGTAGCTCCCTGGCCCGCCTGATCCGATTAAGTTAGCAAACACAAGTCGCTATTGGGTGTTCTATACCCACAGATCTGAGCAGCGGCAGCTGGCCTGCTCACGAATGGAACCTATGGATACAACTTCAGGGAACCCCCAGCCCGGTGCACAAACACCCCTCACCGGGCCAGGGAGTAAGGCGTTTGTATCGGCCGATGAGTTGTGGGCGCTGATCGAACCCCTGGCGCAGGCGGTCTGGGAAACTGACCCTACAGGCCAGGTTCTTGTCGACTCACCCACCTGGCGGGCTTACACGGGCCAAACCCTGGCGCAATGGCTGGGAGAAGGCTGGGCGAGTGCCGTTCATCCCGACGAGCGGGCTCAGGCCCTAAGCCAATGGCAGGAAGCCCTCCGCCAGCGAATGCCTCTCAATACCGAGCTTCGGGTATCCACGTCCGATGGCCACTGGCAATGGACCAACCTGCGGGCCATCCCCGTCTACGGGCCCGACGGCTCCGTGAGCAAGTGGATTGGCCTGAACCTGAACATCCAGGACCGCAAGCAAGCCCAGGAAGCCCGCCGTAAAAGTGAAGAGAGTCTGATCGCTGCCGCTATGGGCACCTATGTGTGGTATATCGAGGAGGATCGCGGGGAGCCTGATGCCCAAATGCTCACCCTGTTCGGCTTGCCACCCGGGGGAGAACTGAATCTGGCCGCGGCCCTTAGTTCCCTGATCCATCCCGACGATGCGGCCCGCTATGCCCAGGCCGTCGCCCAGGCTGCTGACCCGGCCAGTAACGGTCAATTGCGGCAGGACATCCGGGTCATTCATCCCGACGGCCAGGAGCGCTGGCTCAGTATTCGGGGTCAGATGTTCTTCCAGGGCGCCCCCCGCCGGGCCCATCGCCTGGTGGGATCGGCCATCGACATCACCGAGCGTAAACGCACGGAGCAAACCCAACAACTGATGCTCACCGGCTCTACGGTGGCCATCTGTCTGTTGCAATCCATTCGGGATGAGCAAGGCCAGATTGTTGACTTTCTCTATCAAGGGGGCAACCGGGCGGCCGAGACCATCCTGGGCCAGTCCGTTGAGACCATGATGGGCAAAACGCTGTTGCAGCTTTGGCCCGGCGTGAAGGACATCTTCTTTAATTCGTACGTGCAGGCGGTGGAAACCGGCCAGCCGTTTCGGGTAGAGAACCATTATGACTACGAGGGCTTTGACCACTGGTTTGAGGTTTCAGGGGTAAAGAACGGGGATGGGTTCATCATGACCTTCCAGGACGTGACTCCCCAGAAGAAAGCCCAGGAAGCCCTGCACCGCAGCGAAACCCGCTACCGTCAGCTGTCGGCCGAGCTGGAAGCCCAGGTGCAGCAGCGGACCCAGCAGTTACAGGCTAGCGTGGGCGAGCTGGTGCGCTCGAACGAAAGCCTGCAACAGTTTGCCTACATTGCCTCGCATGATTTGCAGGAACCGCTCCGCAAGATTCAGCAGTTTGGGGATCTGATCAAGACACGAGATACTGACTTAACCGAACAGAGTCGGCAGTATCTGAACCGCATGCAATCAGCAGCCAGCCGGATGTCGACGCTCATCAAAGACCTGTTAAACTTCTCCCGGATCTCTACCCAGCGCGATGCCAGCGGCCCGGTGTCGCTTCAATCCGTGGTGGAGGGTGTCGTAAACACCTTAGACCTACGTGTTCAGGAGCTGGGTGCCCAGATTCAAGTTGGCCTGCTCCCTACGGTTTCGGGTGATGCCTCGCAACTGGGTCAACTTTTTCAGAACCTGTTGAGCAACGCCCTGAAGTTCCATCGCACGGAGCGGTCCGGCGTTCCGGTGCCCCCCCATATTCAAATCCGATCGGCTCGGCTATCAGCCGATCAATTACCCGTTGGGGTAAAGCCTGTGCTGACGGGAGCGGCTTATTACCAGATCGAGGTGGCTGACAACGGGATCGGTTTTGATGAGCGGTACATAGATCGTATCTTCCAGGTGTTCCAGCGGCTGCATGGCAAGAACCAATATGCGGGGACGGGCATTGGCCTGGCCATCTGTGAAAAGGTAGTTGCCAATCATGGGGGGGCTATTACGGCGAGGAGTCAACCGGGTCAGGGGGCAACCTTTACCATTTACTTACCTGCCTAGGAAAACTCGCTCGTCAGGTTTTGCTTAACAATGCGGTCGCGCGGTTCTTTTTTACGTAAAATCCCATTCTCAAAGGATGTTCTTAACGCGAGACGGTGTACTGGCCCCTATACAGACGTCCGTCAACTGGTAAATAGAGTTAGAGTTGCCAACATCGCCTTGTTGGTTGGAACCCGTAGCTCGGGCTTCGTTAAGTAGTACCGCCCTGTCAATAGCGTCTTTTAGCAGTTGAAAGTTTTCGGCAAAAGGTAGTAGCATAGCGACGTGTACTCACCCAATAGCCTGCGCCAAATCCTGAATAAGGTCGTCGGCGTCTTCGATACCAACGCTGAGCCGGATGAGGGTGTCCTTCAGGCCGTTTTTGTGGCGTTCGTCGGCGGGAATACTGGCGTGGGTCATACTGGCCGGGTGCGTACAGAGCGACTCAACGCCCCCGAGCGATTCGGCCAGCGAAAACACCTGAAAACTTTCCATGACCCGGGTGGCCTCATCCATGCGGTCGCCTGCGAGTTCGAACGAGAGCATCCCGCCAAAGCCGCGCATCTGCTGTTTGGCCAGTTCGTGGCCGCTATGCGTGGGCAGGCCTGGATAATGTACCGCGCTTACTTTGGCATGCTGTTGCAGATACTCAGCAATCTTCTGGGCGTTTTCGCAGTGCCGCTGCATGCGTGACGTGCAGCGTTTTTATACCCCGCAAAACCAGAAAGCAATCCTGCGGCCCCGGCACGGCTCCGCATGCATTCTGGATGAACGCCAGTTGTTGGGCTGTTTCGTCGTCATTCAGGACAATGGCGCCCATGACCGTATCAGAGTGGCCGCCGAGGTATTTGGTGGCGGAATGCACGACAATATCGGCCCCCAGATCGAGCGGGTTTTGCAGGTAGGGCGAGGCAAACGTGTTGTCAACCACAAGCCGAATGCCGTGCTTTTGGGTAATGGCTGCTACTGCAGCAATATCGACCAGCCGGAGCAGTGGGTTGGTCGGCGTCTCAATCCAGACCATTTTCGTGTTTGGCGTAATGGCTGCTTCCAGAGCCGACGCGTCGGACAGGTCAACGAACCTAAACGTCAGGCCAAATTCCTGAAACACGCGTACCATAATCCGGTAGGTGCCGCCGTATAGATCATTGCTGGCAATAATTTCGTCGCCGGGCCGGAACAGCTTCAGAATGGCATCGGTAGCGGCCAGACCCGACGCATAACAAATGCCGTGTTTCCCGTTTTCGAGGGCTGCCAGGTTGGTTTGCAGGACATCGCGGGTAGGGTTCTGGGTCCGGGCGTACTCGTAGCCTTTGTGCTTCCCCGGCGACTCCTGTACATAGGTCGAGGTCTGGTAGATCGGCGTCATAATGGCGCCCGTAGTGGGGTCCGGCTCAATACCGGCGTGGATGGCTTTGGTTCCGAAGTTCATCTGGTGAAGTTACGGGTTGAAATCCGCCTACACAAAACCACCCGTTTGCCTGTTTATGGTATCAGTGAAAAACACCATTCTCAAGAAATTTACCGGAACGGCCCTGCTGGGCGTTTTGCTGTCGGTCACGCCCATCGTTTTTACGTCGGTGATGAGTTACTACGCCATTGTCTACGAAGCTACGATTGCGGAGTTGTCCGTTGCGGAGTGGATACTGGTTACGCTGATCTGCACAATCACCTCGGCCGCCCTGACCCCCCCGACCATGCTGGCGTTGCTGTTTGGTTATTTTCTGGGCTGGAATGCCCTGCTGCCCATTCTGGTAATCAACCTCGGCGGTATTCTGCTTATCAATTTGCTCGTTCGCTGGGTCGATCACGACCGATTTGTGCGGTTTCTGCGGCAGAACCCCAAAGCGCAGTCGGTACTGGACCGGATTCTGAACAAGGAGCTGGAGGTTATTTTCTTTGCCAAACTCTCGCCCATTCTGCCGTTTGGCCTGACCAACCTGCTTTTTGCCCTGTCGGGGGCCAGTCTGGGGAATATCCTGCTGGGCGGTTTTCTGGGGATGATGCCCCGCACGCTGCTCGCCGTCTGGTCGGGGCGGGAAGCCCGCGAAATTCAGGCGTTGCTCAACGATCCCAACCAAAGCCGCTGGGGCGAAATTGTTATCATTGGGCTGATTGCTGTCTCGATTATCGGTCTGTGGCAGGTCGTGCAGCGGGCGTTGAAAAAGGGCTAAAGCTGCGCGGCTATCTGCTCAACCAGACGCGTATGGCCTGTTTTTAATACCGTTAATTCATACTGCCGAAGGCGGTCTGCGAGGGGCAGGATGTACGGGCCCGGCACAATACGGTCGAAGCTTCCGGTGACGAATCGAACGGTGATGGGATGGGTATTGAGCCGATCAGCAACCCGGTTCAGATCAGGCTGAATGCGCCGAAACTGCGTCCAGGTGTCGTACACCAGTTTACGCTGCCGGGGTGTAGCCAGCGAGCGTTCGGCGAAGCGCATGGCCGTTCGGTTGAGCAGACCCACCCGCACCAGCGCATGTCCGGCCTGATTAAGCACCGACAAATGCCGCAACGTATACCGAAAGAGCCAGCGGCCCGCGCGGCTCTGCGTGGCCAGCCCGTACCAGAAACTACGCGTAATGCCATCGGGTGCAATGAGCCAGAGCCGGTCAACGCGATCCGCAAAGGCTTCGAGCGCAGTCAGGGCAAACCGGCCGCCGAGACTGAATCCCATCAGCGAAAAGCGGTCGATTTCCTGCGCCCGTAGAAACTCCATAATGAGTTGATGCCAGTCGGTTTTGGTCAGCAAGGGGCCGGGTATCAACTGGCTTTCCCCGTGCAGAAACAGGTCAATGGCATAGACTGTAAAGCCGTTGCCGGCCTGCTCCTGAAACGATGCGTAAGCCGTGCCGTCCTGTCCGAAGCCGTGGAACGCCAGCATCACCGCCGGCCCGCTGCCAAAGACCCGAAAGGCCACGCGGCCCCGGTGGCAATCGAAAAACTGAACATCGGTTGTGGGTGTCATTCGCTCAAAAGTACGCCAGAGACAGCTCGTGTTTGAAAAATCCGCAACTTCGCCCGCTACAATGCCCGTGACCTTTTGCCCGTTGCGGTTGTTTACCAGGTAATCATTAATCCCAAGTCCTGATGGAAGCCATTCTCGAAGATGTTCAGCGCGTAGGCTACGTAAACCAGCCCGTTGACGATACCCTTGATTTAGTCGCCGAAATACAGCGGCTCAAAAAAGAAAAAAACGCCGTTATTCTGGCCCATTACTACGTAGACGATGCCATTCAGGACTTGGCCGACTACGTGGGTGACAGTCTCGGCCTGAGTCAGCAGGCGGCTGCCACCACGGCCGATATGATTGTGTTTTGCGGGGTGCATTTCATGGGCGAAACCGCTAAAGTGCTGTCTCCCCATAAAAAAGTTGTTATTCCCGACCTGAACGCGGGCTGTTCCCTCGCCGACTCGGCCCCCGCCGATAAGTTTGCCGAGTTTAAGGCGCAATACCCTGATCATATCGTGCTGTCGTATATCAACTGCTCGGCCGATATCAAAGCCCTGTCGGATATCATCGTGACGTCGTCCAACGCGCTGAAAATTGTGGAGAGTCTGCCAAAGGATCAGAAAATTATTTTTGCGCCGGATGCTAACCTCGGTCGGTTTGTGGCCAACAAAACCGGACGCGACATGGTCCTGTGGGAAGGGGCCTGTATTGTACACATCGACCTTTCGCTGGAGAAACTAAAAGCCCTGCAACTAGAGCATCCCGATGCCAAGTTCATTGCCCATCCTGAATGCCAGGAACACATCCTGCGCGAAGCTGACTTCATCGGTTCTACAACCGCTCTGCTGAAATACGTGGTCGATACCCCCGCCGATACGTTCATTGTGGGTACCGAAGCGGGTATTCTGCACAAGATGCGTCTGGCCGCGCCCGGTAAAAAACTGATTCCGGCTCCGGCCAATGCCAACAATACCTGCGCCTGTTCGGAGTGTCCGTACATGAAAATGAACACCCTCGAAAAGCTGTACAACTGCATGCTGTACGAACAGCCCGAAATTCTGGTGCCGGAAGCCGTGCGCCTGAAAGCCTACGAATCCGTAGCCCGGATGCTGGAATTATCGAAGTAAATGAGATAAATCATGCAACAGTCATACTGCTTCACCAGACAAACTACATCTGGTGAAGCAGTATGCCAGGCCCTGGAAATCAGACCATCGCGGTGAGGAAAATGCCCGCCGAGAAAAGAAAGCGCAAGCTTCGGGAAGGTTTAGAACACCGTGCGCAGGCCGTGTTGGCGCGTATGCACAGTGAACTTTGACGTATCACAGCACCAGTTCAGCAAATAGCCGCGCCAGCGTTTGGGCGGGGTCGGCGCACAGGCCGGGGTGAACGGGCGAGGTTTGCACTACGGTGCTGCGCGTGGCCGTTAGCCAGCGAAACCGACTGGCTGGTGGCAGTTGACCAATAAGCCCACCCTCCCGCCGACCGGCGCATATTTTCGCGAACGCCCGCAGCCGTTCTTCCAGTTCAGCCAGGTCCAGCGCTGAAGAAAAGGCGAGGAGCCGGTTTTCGGGAAGGTGATAGTGGGTTTGTAGAAAGCCCTGCGCCGAGCAGTATAGAATTACGCCTACGTTAAGGAACTCCTCGCGCTCCACACGCGGCACCACCCGAATCACGGCGTACTCAAACAAGTGCATGGCGGGCGTCGTTGGCAGCGTTCACAAAAATTTCAGACTGGGCCAGCCGCGTGGTCAGAAAGCCCGTGTACATGGCCCGCCGTTCGTCGGGCGTCATCTCAGACGATTCATCCGTTAACCACGCATCCGGTACCAGCGAGACGATGGCCCGGATGGTATCGGGTGTAAGGAGTTGGCGGTACTCCGCATCTACGGCGTCAATTTCGGTGGCGCGGGAGAGCAATACGTGGTCTTTGACGTTCAGAAACGGGCGCGTAGCCTGTGTTTCCCAGGGCTGGTCGGAATGGTGGAAATACAGAGCCGCACCATGGTCGATGAGCCAGAGTTCCTTGTGCCAGATGAGCATATTTGTGTTGCGAACGGTCCGGTCAACGTTGGTCACAAAACAGTCGAGCCAGACAATCTGCGACGCCAGCCGGGTGTCGACAGTGGTCACGAGCGGGTCGAAGGTAATGGCCCCGGAGAGGTAGTGCAGTCCCAGGTTTAGCCCTTCGCTGGCCCGTAGCAAATCCTGAATTTCTTCGTCGGGTTCGGTGCGGCCAAAAGCTTCGTCGAGCTGGGCAAACACCAGTCTCGGGAATGCGCAGCCCAAGCAGCCGGGCCAGTTCGCCTACAATCAGTTCGGCCACGAGGGCTTTACTCCCCTGCCCGGCTCCGCGAAACTTCAGCACGTACAGAAAATCATCGTTGGCTTCGGTAATGGCGGGTAGTGAGCCCCCTTCGCGGAGGGGCGTTACGTAGCGCGTTACGGCAACGGTTCGGAGTTCGGGGAGGGATGCAGACACAGGAAAATCAGATCGTGAACAACTCATCTACGGTAAACTGCAGGTCAGGCAGGGCCGGAGCCGCACTGAAGGTGTCTTGCTCAAAGCACGTCACATTATGCCGGGGCGAGGTAAAGACCCGTACCATTCTGAGGTCAGGGTGAACGTGCCAGACTACCTGAACGCCAGCCGTAAAATATTCGATTATCTTCTGCTCAATGTGTTTCGATGTATCGCTGGGCGAGATGAGTTCGACTACGAACGGTGGAATCGGTTCAGAACTGTCATCAACGATCTGTATCGCTTCTTTTGAAAAAAAAGCCAGGTCGGGCCGACGCATCTGGCTTTCAGTCAACCAACAATCTGTTTCAGCCAGCAGACGGCCACCGTTTTGATAGGCTTCCAGGGCGGCAAACTTATCCTGAATATTTACAACCAAGTACCGTTCTCCTTTTTTCATACCATTGGTGGGGATTACCATGCCATTATCAAACTCGTACAGAAAGGCATCGTCGCCGTTCCAGTTCAGGAACTGTTGCTTCGACATCGGTATGCCAGCCATGAGGTTTGCTTCGGACTTTTCAAGCAGGGTAGCTTCCATAACTCACGAATGTTTTTGATAAAGATACGAAAAGACCGTTTACGGCTTCTTTTCCGGCATTAACACCAAGCGGATGTAGTTCTTGCCGAAATACGTGTTAGCGGCTTCTTTGGTACTTTCCACCGTTACGGCACTGAGCAGTTCGGTCTCGCGCAGGATTTCGGTGGGGCTATCGTTGTTGTAATACTGGTTTTGCAGGTAGTTAAGCCAGAACTGGTTGTCTTTGAGCTGCAGTTCGGTTTCGCGCCGGGTTTCCGCTTTGAACTTTGCAATGTCGGCGGGGGCGGCACCAGTGGTTTTCAGCGCGCTGATCAATTCCTGCGTTTTGGCGATGAGTTTGTCCACGTTTTCGGGGGCGCAGCCAAAGCCGATCCGAAAGGTATAGCGTGGCACGGGGTATTTGGCATAGCTGCCACTGGCCGATACACCGTAGACGCCACTTTCTTCCTCGCGCAGTTTTTCAATCAGCTTGATTTCCAGCACCTCGGCCAGGGCATCGATCTGCGTCGTTGTCTCCGGTAACCAGCTTACATCGCCACTATAGACCAGCTGCACGGTGGCTTTAGGGTCCAAACCTTTATAAACCGTCTTGCTGATCTCGCCGGTTGGGGCGCGGATACCGAGGTCCTTAAAGCGTTCCTTTTCATCCGTTGCTCTGGTTTTCGAAGGCAAACCCCCCAGGTAGGTTTCGATGAGTGGTTTGATCTTCTGCGGCTCAAAATTTCCGACGAAGAAAAAGGTAAAATCGCCCGCGTCGGCGAAGCGTTCGCGGTAGATAGCCAGGGCGCGGTCCAGGTTTACCCTGTCGATATCAGCGGGTTTGAGCGGCTGTCGACGGGGGTTGTTGTTGCCCAGCGTAACCGATACGGTATCCTGAAATACGCGCTGGGGCGTGGGCGTGTTGATCTGGTTTTGCAGCGCACTCCGCTGGTTGGAAAGGAACCCGGCCACCACCGCCGTGTCTTTACGGGGTTGGGTAAAGTAGCTGTACAGCAGTTGCATAGCCGTTTCGAGGTCTTTGGGAGCCGTGCTGCCGTTGATGCCTTCGCTCAGTTCGCCTACGTAGGGAAACACGTTTACCTGCTTGCCCGACAGAAATTTGTTCAGCTGTACCTGGCTATAGGCACCCGTACCCCCCAGCGATGTCAGCGTACTGGAAAACCGGGCCGACTGGAAATCAGTGAGGTTGTACAGCGACGTGCCGCCGAGACTGGTAGCCCCAAACAAAACCTGGTCGTTCTTGAAATCGGTGGGCTTCAGCACCACCCGAACGCCGTTGCGCAGCGTCCATTCGGTTACGCCGATCTCTTTGATCTCCCGGGCGTTTGCCACCGGCGAAGGGGTTGGCGGAGTAGGTACGAGGGGGGCGTCGAGGATGATTGTCTTCGTAGGCGGTCAGGTTTTTGGCTGCGTCGTTGACATAACTCAGCACCTGCTCGCGGGAGGGCAGCTTGTCCTTGTCTTTCTCCGGAGCCATGATAATTACGGCGCGGTTGTCGTTGTGGATAAACTGATCGACCAGCGCGTTGACCTCGGGTAAGGTGATGCCGGGCTGTATATTTTTCAGGAAGTTGAAGTAAAATTCGATGCTCGTGTACGGGGCCTTGTCGGTGAAGTTCTGGACGTATTCGTTCACAAAACTGGCCGACCGGGTTTTATCGCGTTCGGTATAGGCCTGCTGCACACTCGTAAAAAACTCCTGCTTGGCGCGGGCCAGCTCGGTAGGCGTAAAGCCAAACTGTTTTACCCGGGCATTCTCGGCCAGTACCGCCCGGATAGCCCGCTCCACATTGCCTTCTTTAGCCACGGCAATAGACGTGAACGCATCCAGATTACCCAGAAAACTGCTGTAGTTGCTGTACGCGCCCAAGAAAGGGTGGGTTGGCCTGCTGCGTGAGTTCCTGAACGCGGTTGCCAAGCATGGTATTGAACAGGCCGCGTTTGATACTCTCGCGCAGGTCGTTCAGGGTCCGTTCCTCAATTTCGGGTCGTTTGTAAATGACCTGTACCACGGTATTGGGCTGCTCGGGGTCGGTTACGGCAATGACGCTCGTTTCGTCGTTTTTCGGGATGTCGAACGTCGGGCGTTTGGTGGGCGTGGCGGGTTTGGGAATGCGGCCAAACTTCTCGCGAATCATCTTCTCAATGGCCAGCACGTTAAAATCACCAACGGCAATGACGGCCATCAGGTCCGGGCGATACCACTCTTTGTAGAATTGCCGCAGTACGTCGGGTTTGAAATTCTTCAGCACACTCTCGGTACCAATGGGCAGCCGGCTGGCGTACCTCGAGTTGTTGAGCAAAATCGGGAAATAGTCGTCGCGCATGCGCTGCCCGGCTCCGCGCCCCAACCGACGCTCCTCCAGGATAACACCCCGTTCTTTTTCAATTTCGGTCGAGTCGAGCGTGATGTTATGCGCCCAGTCTTCCAGAATCTGAAACGACCGTTCCAGCAGCCGTGCCGAGTCGGTGGGAACGGGGAGTTGGTAAACCGTTTCGTCGAAACTCGTATACGCGTTCAGGTCGGCCCCGAAGCGTACCCCCGCCGATTGCAGGAAGTTGACCAGCTCGTTCTTCGGAAAGTTTTTGGTGCCATTGAACGCCATGTGCTCCATGAAGTGCGCCAGGCCGCGCTGCTCATCGGTTTCCAGCACCGAGCCCGCCCGGATCACGAGTCGTAATTCAGCCCGGTTTTTCGGCTCGGTATTTTTGCGGATGTAATAGGTCAGACCGTTGCTGAGTACGCCCACTTTCACCGTCGGGTCTAGCGGGATAGGCGTTTTGAGCGAAAGCGTGCCGGACTTTGGGGCCGTTACGCTCGCTTTGGCAGCGGGAATAGGACTTTTTTTGCGAGCAGTGGGCGTTTGCGCCAGCGCGAATGATGCGCTGAGCAGCACACTCAGCAGGATAGAAAAGCGAATCATGGCAGGATCGTTAATCGGTCATGTACGCCAGGATAACGACTGGATTATGCGAAACGTTTTGCCCGGTACTTACCGTAGTTCGACGCGCTCGATTTTCCCAACGATAAAACTATAGGAGAGCGCACCCAGCAGGCCCAGCGCACTGATAAACACCAGGGCGGGCCGGAAATCGCCGTCGGCGGCCAGGTAGCCAATGACGATGGGTACGATAATGGCCGCCAGGTTTCCCGCAAAATTGAAGATGCCCCCCGTCAGACCAATCAGCGGTTTCGGCGATAGAAGCGAGACGAAAATCCAGGAGATCAGGGCCATGCCCGATCCAAAAAATGCCAGGGCCATAAAGAAAATAATCATGGTGGTGCTGTCGCTGTAATTGGCGCCAACAATGCTGACCGACAGCAACATGCCGATGATGATCGGCGTTTTTCGGGCCGCTTCTACCGACCGTCCCTGCCGCACCAGCCGGTCAGACACGTAGCCCGATAGCAACAGCCCCGCACAGGCCGCCAGAAAGGGCACCGACGCCAGATAGCCCGATTTGATAAAGTCCAGCCCCCGGAATTTGACCAGGTATGTCGGAAACCAGGTCAGGAAAAACCACAGCATGGAGTTCACCGCAAACTGCCCGATGTAAACGCCCCAGAGCGTGCGGTTGGTGAGCACCTGCTTCACATTGTGCCATTGCCAGAGGGTAGCCGTCTTGACCGCGTTATTTTTCTGCCCGCTCAGCACCGCCCCCCCGGCTTCGATATACGCCAGTTCGGACTCGCTAACGCCCGTATGATCGAGCGGATCGCGGTAGAGCTGGTACCAGACAAAGCCCCAGACAATGCCCACCAGGCCAGTCACCACGAACAGCCCCTGCCAGCCCGCCCAGACCTGAATGGCCACCAGTACCGGTGTCAGAAACGCCAGCCCGATAAACTGCCCCGACACGTACAGGGCAATGGCCCAGGCCCGCTCGCTCTCGGGAAACCAGCTGGTTACGATGCGGTTGTTGATGGGGTACGACGGAGCCTCGAACGTGCCGGTAGCCAGCCGCAGGGCAAACAACGCCCCGAAACTCCGCACAAACCCCTGGCCAATGGTTACGATAGACCACGTTACCAGACAAATCGCGTACAATATTCTTGGCGCGTAGCGGTCGGCCAGCAGCCCACCCGGAATTTGCAGCAGTGCGTAACTCCAGCCAAACGCTGAGAATATATACCCCAGCTGCACCGGCGACAGATCGAGATCCTGACTGAGCGCGGCCCCGGCCACCGAAATGTTACTACGGTCGATGTAGTTGATGACCACATTGAGAAACACAAGGGCCAGCATACCGTAGCGGACGCGGGTTTTGGGAAGGGTAGCGGGTGCAATCATTTGTCTAAAGAGTGTAGGATTGATCTGAGCAGACGTACCCCCAACCCCCTTAAGGGGGCTAAACCATCCGGGTTCAGAAGCCCCCTTAAGGGGGTTGGGGGTACGTCTGCGTAAGTCCTGAAGTGAAGGGTTTTATCTGGCCGTCCAACCGCCATCGACGGTCAGCATTGAGCCGACCATGTAGCTGCCGGCATCGCTGGCCAGGAAGATGGCCGCGCCCTGAATTTCGCGCAATTCCCCCCAGCGACCCAGTGCCGTGGCCCCTACCACGAACTTTTTGCCTTCTTCGGTGTCGGCAATGGGTACGTTCATAGCGGTCAGAAACGGCCCCGGACAAATGGCATTGACCATAATATTGAACGGAGCCAGCTCAAGAGCCAGGGCGCGGGTCATCTGCACAACGGCTCCTTTACTGGCTGTATAGGGGGTGCGGTTGGCCAGCCCTACCAGCCCCAGCGTACTGGCCAGGTTGATAATTCGGCCCGAACCGGCCTGCTTCATGGCCGGTGTTACGGCCCGGCTGGCCAGCCAGGTGCCCGTAACGTTGGTATCCATAACCTGCTTAAACTCGTCGGGGGTTAGTTCGTCAATGGCCCCCCGGATGTTGATTCCCGCGCTATTGATGAGAATGTCGATGCGCCCAAAGGTGTCCAGAGCCGTTTGCGCCATGCGTTCGGTATCGGCAGGGCTGGTTACGTCGGCGGCCAGAGCAATAACCTGTACGTTAAACTGCTGCCGAAGCTGAGCCGCGGCTGTTTCGCCTTCGTTGGCGCTGCGGCTCACGAGCATAATGTTGGCCCCTGCCGAAGCCAGACCGGCGGCCATTGCCAGACCAAGCCCTTTGGAACCACCCGTGATGATGGCGGCACGGCCTGTTAAATCAAATTGGCGAATGCCGGGTAATGAGTCAGATTGCATAACGATTTGAATTGAGATTACACCATACCCAGCTTTTCACGGCTGTAGGCCAGACACTGCCGGATGTTCTGGTCCTCGATCGCCAGCCGCTCGGCGGGGGTGAGCTGCGAAACGGTGGGTAAGCCTTTGGGCTGGAGATGCTGCCGGACGGTACGCAGCGTTTCGGCCAAGTTGGTGGCGGGTAAGGTCGGGAATGTTTGCCAGTAATCGGTGGTCAGGCAGGGAATCAGGAGTGGGTCGCGGGTAATCATCTCGAGACTGAACGTAACGGCAGGATTGTACTGGCGGCACAGGGCAACCATGGCGGGCAGGTCAAGTACGCCCTCGCCCATTGGCACCTCGGAGAGCCGGAACCCATCAGCGTATTCGTCCATGGCCATGTCCTTGACGTGCGTACTGACTACGTAGGGGGCCAGGCTCCGTACCAGATTCATGGGGTCATCGAGCAGGGCGAAGTTATTGCCGAAGTCGATGGTGACGCCCACCCATTCGCTCGCCAGTTGCTTCATTACGGATGCCAGTTCGTCGGCCCGCCAGTCTTTGTGGTTCTCGATGGCCAGCCGGACACCCTGCTTCTTTAGAGTCGGCTCCACGACCTGCATCAGCGCGACCGAATTTTTTTTGAACGCCCGGAACGCTTCGTCAGAGTGGTAACTCTCGTAGCGTCGGCCGTTGGAGCACACGGTACGAACCACCGTAATCCCGGCTTCTCTGGCACGGCCAATGCGCCGGGCAAAGTCGGCGGTGTCCTGCGGGGTTTTAGGCATGGCCACGGAGCCCTCAACGTATAGATTCAGGGTCTGGGCCCGGTCACGCACCTGCCGGGCAAACTCGCTTGTCCAGCTATCATCCACAATAGTTTGTATGCCGCCAGCGCCAAGTTTGTGGGCATGGTCCAGCAAATCGAGGGCGTTGCGCAGGCTGGGATACGTGGCCGATTCTGTCTTTGACTGCCAGCGCGACGCATACGAATGCACCACGATGCCCATTTTCGTGGCTTTAGGTGCGGCAGCGGGCCTAGCCGCTATGGCCGGAACTGACAGCATGGCGGCACTGGCGGCTGTTTGCCGAATAAATTCGCGTCTTTGCATCCTGGCTGGGGTTTACGGCTGGGTCTGTGTCGGTTGGGATTGTTTGCTCATGTAGGCATCGAGTTCTTTGGCCGTCCAGGGAACAATACGGCCCTGCCCCGTTACGCGGGTTGTGCCTACCATACGCTTGTCAACCGGTCCGGCCTGATTGCCCCATTCGTTGCGGATATACGTAACCAGAGCGGTCAGGGTGGCATCGTCCAGGGTTGAGTGGGCGGGCATGGAGGGCAGTATATCCGGTGCGTCATACAGTCGGTCTTTCACCATAACCGGGCCTTCCATACCGTGCAGCAGAATCAGCGCCAGCCGCTTTTCATTACCCGTAACCCAATCGGAACCGGCCAGTGGTGGTCCAAACCGCGATTGCCCCGCCCCGTCGGTACCATGACAGCCCGAACACGTATTAAGGTAGAGCTGCCGCCCCGACGCAAATAGTTTTTGTTCGTCTTCGTTCAGTAGTGGTTTCTGCACTGTCTTGTGCCGCGCCACTGTCCGGCCCGGCCAGGCAAAGAAATTACTCACGGCCGCCAGTTTCGGTGATTTTGCCAGCGCTGCGGAAGTCAGCAGTGCCGGGGGGGCGCTGAGTTGAATGGGTTTGGCGGTGTTGCTGCCGCCGAATGCCAGCCCGTTCAGCACCGCTTCCTGCCGCCAGCCCATTGGCTTCTGATCACCACCGACCAGTTGGAACAAAGCCGTTAACTGTGCCGGATTGCGTTCATGGATGATAGCCGATGCCAGCATTTCCAGAAAGATTTCTTTGCCGGGCTGCTTCGCCTGCCAGCGCGGATCGGTCCAGACTCGTTTCAGAAAGGCGAACTCCTGATGCGCCAGACTACTCAGGGCCGCGTCGCGCAGTAGAGCCAGCGTATCGTAGCGATCCATACCATCAGCCAGCAGTAACTGCGCATCTGCCGGATTCAGGGCCGACGCCGACAGGATCATTTGCAATACGCTGGGTAGCGAAGCCGTAGGCCCGCTGGTCCGGAGCACTGCCCCGAGTCTGGTTTGTACGGTTTTGTCGCGCCGGGCCATCGGTTCCAGCAACCGCAGGGCCGTGGTGCTAACGCGGGTGTCGGAGTCAGCTAAGGCCCCAAACAGCAGGTCCGTCCAGTCGGCCGGTGCGGGGTTTTTTGGCAGCCCGTCCAGCGTCCAGAGGGCGTGCATCCGGCCCAGTGGTTCGTGGCCCTGCCTGACCAGGGTCATTAGGGCCGCAACGCTCTGTACGTCCTGCTGCTCAATCAGCAACCGCTGGGCTATGTCGCGCTGCCAGCCGCTGGCCGATGACAGAGCCGCTACCAGTTCTGCTGTTGATGCCGTTGATAGCTTTTTGGTAGTCCGGCTCGTCTGGCTTTTGGGTCTGATGCGCCAGATTCGCCCGGTGTGTACGGGCTGGGTCAGGTTCCGCTCCAGCGTCTTTTCGCGCAGGTAGGGTGTCATGTACGCGTGGTGCTGCACCATGCCCCGGTACATATCGGCCACGTACAATGCCCCGTCGGGACCGGTAGCGAGGGCCACGGGCCGAAACCGCTCATCGGTAGAGGCCAGAAATTCGCGACCCGGATGCGGGTCCTGCGCCGACAGCGTGACGCCCCGTTGCGTGACGACGTTCCGTTTGATGAGATTCCCCGCCGGTTCGCACACGAAGATATTACCCCGATAAACGGTCGGCAGGGTGGTTTCGCGATAAACAAATGGCGAGCAGGCAGCGGTAAACTCCCGGATACGGCCCGCGCTGTCGAGGGTGCCGGGAATGTAGCCCCGGTTCACGGCCAGGGTGGACCGAATGGGATAGACGCGCCGGTCAAGCGTCAGACCGTGGTCGATGCCGGTGGTCGGTTTGTGATTTTTATTGCGGGTCAGCGCGTTGGGCGGCACCAGATCGGCGTGTAGTTGCGACCAGTTGTAGTTGTACACCAGATGGCCGGCGTCGTCGTGGCTAATGCCCCACTGCCCCCGAAACTCGGTACTGTCGCGCAGAAACGTTCCGTTGGGCTGGGACCGGTACCGAACGCGGCTTTTGGCGCTGTAGAGCCAGTTGTCAAGCCCGCGCCACAGTCCGTTGGGAGCGTGTTCGGGTAGTCCACCGGCTGCGTACGTTGCATCCACCAGCGTCTTGCTATCAGCTTTCAGATCGTTGTTCAGGTCTTTGGTGAGCCAGAGTTTACCGGCCTCGGCCACCAGAACGCCCCCATTAACGAGCGCCATAGCGCGGGGCATCACCAGACTGTCGAGATAGACGTGTCGCTGATCCATCTGCCCGTCGTTGTCGGTGTCTTCCAGCACCAGCACCCGTCCCGATGGCTGGTCTTCGTTCGCGCCGTCGATAGTGGTCATATAGCCGGTCATTTCCACCACCCACAGTCGCCCGTCGGCATCGAAGGTGATGGCTACGGGGTCTTTGATCATGGGCTCTGCCGCAACCAGATCAATCTGCAAACCCGGTTCTAATTGAAAGGTAGCCCGTTCATCGGCGGGTGTCCTGACCGGCGATGGCTCTTCGCCAGCACGGAGTAGGAGCGATGGTCCGAACCCGGCCATCGTTCCCAGCACCATGGCCAACAGACATAAGGTGTAGATTGGCCTCTGCATAGGAAGTAAGCGCAGTAATCGGCGGTGTACTGGTGGAAATGATCAGATAGTCTTTACACGAAGCTATAAAGGTAAAGCAGCATGAGTCCGTAAAATACTCCTAATCTCTCTAAGAAAGTTGCAAACGTATGAGTCTGCTGCCTGTTGATACTGTGAAAAGAGACGCCGGATCGTTTAGATTGGCAGATAAACGCTGAACGTTGCACCCGCACCGGGCTGGCTTGTAGCTGTGATGGCCCCACCATGATTGACGGCTACTTTCTCGCAGATAGCCAGGCCAATGCCGGTTCCACTGAACTGATTTTTGTTGTGCAGCCGCTGAAAAACCTGAAAAATTCGGTCCAGATACTTTTCCTCGAAGCCCACGCCGTTGTCCGTTACATCGATGCGATAAAATGCGCTGGCCATCCGGCCCGGACGGACGGTGGCTGGAAGATGCTGGGCGGATATTTGTTCGCTGCGTACCTGTACCACCGGCGCCACGCTGGCCTGGCGGAACTTAATGGCATTGCTAAGCAGATTTACGAATAACTGCGTTAGCTGGGAGTGGTCGCCCTGCACGGTGGGTAGCTCGTTAATGGTAACAGTGGCCCCGGCTTCGCGAATGGCCAGGTCAAGGTCGTTCAGGGCGGTTTGTAGAACGGTCATGAGGTTAATTGGTGTCGATGCTTCCTGCCGGGTCGAGATGCGGGAGAAGGCCAGCAAATCTTTAATCAGGACCGACATCCGGCTGGCTGCTGCCTGTATCCGCCGGAGGTGATCGATCCCGTCTCCGGGCTGATCGGCGTAAGTACGCTGTAGCAGGTCACTAAACGACTGTATTTTACGTAGTGGCTCCTGTAAGTCGTGGCTGGCTATGTAGGCAAACTGCCGGAGGTTTTCGTTTGATCGCTTCAGGTCCTGATTTGCGTCCTCAAACTGCTGGGTGCGCTGCTCCACCTGCTGCTCCAGGCTGGCCGACAAGTTACGGTAGCGGGTTTCGCTCTGGCGCAGGGCCTCTTCGGCCTTCACCCGCTCCGTTACGTCGATGGCAATCTCAAAAATGGCGTAAACCTGTCCGTCTTTATCCCGCAGCGGGTTATAGGTGATGTTGTAAAAATTGTGGGTCATTACACCATGCTGCACAATATCGACCTGCGCACGGGACATCTGGAGCATCACGCCCGATGTATATACATCGTCCATGATTTGAAGAAAAGGCTGGCTATCAAGCTCTGGCATGACTTCCCGCAGGGGCTTACCCACAATGTCAGGTCCCTTGCCTACAATGTCGATAAACGCCTGATTAGGCATGTCAACGATCAGGTCACGCCCCACAAACAAACCCATCGCTACGGGAGCTGTGGCTATGATGGACCGGAGTTTGGTTTCGCTCTGGCGCAGGTCGTCAGCCGCTTTATGCTGTTCGGTTATATCCTGACAAATGGCTACTACGCCCGTAATGGTCCCATCTTCTTCCCGGTAGGGCTGGTACGTCACATTCAGTAACCCACTTATCTCCTCACCCTGCGCGTTCTGCACCCGGTAGGGCTGGTCATACAAATACAATGGATTTCCGGTGCGCAGCACACCTTCCAGAATCGGACGGAAAACAGCCTCTGCGCCTGGAATAACGCTGAACAGTGCTTTGCCCTTTAGGTCCTCAACCCGGTAGTCGATGAGCCGGGCATAGGCTTCGTTTACCACATCGACCCGCATATCGTCGCCCATCAGTACTACTACACCCAGCGAGACGTCGCGAACGAGGTTCTGAAAGCGTTGTTCGGATTGCTGCAGTTGCCGTAATATCCTGACCTTCTCTGTCGTTTCGGTGCATGTTGTCAACACACCCGCCGGGGCGCCGGACTCATCAATGACGGGGCTGTGACTGAAGGTCCAGTAGATGTCTTCGATCTGCCCGTTGCGATAAAACGGGATCAGCATATCCTCGCTCCACGTGGCCTCGCCCCCGTCCATTACCTGATCGAGAAGCGGCTTGATGACGGGCCAGACTTCCCGCCATACCTCAACAGCCGGTTTGCCCAGCGCGTGGGGGTGTTTGCCGTTAGTGCCCAGACTGGGCCGGTAAGCATCATTGTAAAAACAAATCAGGTCAGGCCCCCAGAACAGGAACATCGGAAACTTCGAATTCAAAACAATGCCCAGGGTTGTACGCAGACTCTGTGGCCAGCTGCCGGGCGAACCAAGGGTTGTTTTTGTCCAGTCGAACGAGCGGGTAAGTTTGCCCATTTCTCCGCCCCCCTGCAGAAAGGGGTACAGCATTTTCTGGGCGGGATTGGGCATGGTTGATGGCATAATACGACAGATCTCGGAGGCTTACCGAAACAAAAGCAGATAATGACGACGAGTGTTTGGAAACGGCGGAGTCATACCTTAATAATCACGTTTTTCCGGTACATCCACCACAAAATCCCGAACCAGATCAGCACAAACAGAAGCGCACCAGCCAGCGATGCGTTGCGGGGGTCGCTAAAAAATGGCGCAATAAATGAGCGGTACAGGTACGACTGCAAACCCGTTTCGGTCCCATCGGGCCGGGTAATTTTAATCAGGTTCATAATGCGCGGAATCAGACCCGACAGGAAAAACACCGTAATGGCATTGACGCCAAAGGCTACAAACGGCATGGCAAGCCGACGATGGACAGATTCTGGCCCGGATTTGCCGTCGATAAGCCAGTAGCACATGGCCAGAACCAGCATGGCCAGTCCGCCGGCCAGCAAAACATACGAGCTGGTCCAGAGGGCTTTGTTGATGGGAAAGTAGTCGTTCCAGACCAGCCCGGCCAGCAGTGTCAGGCAGCCCGCTGTAAAGAGCCCGGCTGCTTTTTCGGCAATAGTACGGTCGCTGCGGAGCCACCGACCCACAAGCAGGCCAATGATACCGGTGCCAATGGCGGGCAGGGTACTGAGCAAGCCTTCGGGGTCCCACACCCGGGCCGGTTTGTAGACGTGCGCGGGCGTCAGGATAATTCGGTCAATCCAGGCGGCCAGGTTTGTTTCGGGTTCAAGGTTTGCATAGCCCACGCCCGGCACCGGAATGGCCGTAAGCAGCACGCAGTAGCCAATGAGCAGTGCAGCCAGCAGGTACAGTTGCTGGCGGGGGGTAGTTTTGAGGAAGATGAGCGAACAGACCAGATAGACCAGCGCAATCCGTTGCAAAACCCCCATAATCCGCACCGTACTGATGTCGAACTTCGGGAAGAAATTTAAAAACAAACCCAGCAAAAACAGCGTCAGGCTGCGTTTCAGAATCTTGCCGATGACGCTGCCGCCACTGCCTCCACTGCCCAGCGCAAACGTAATGGATACGCCGACAATGAAGAGGAAAAAGGGGAAAATTAGGTCGGTAGGTGTCCAGCCGTGCCAGGGCGCGTGTTCGAGGGGCGCATAGATATGCCCCCAGTCACCGGGGTTGTTGACCAGAATCATAGCGGCTACTGTCAGTCCGCGAAAGGCATCCAGTGAAAACAGCCGGGCCGGTTTAGCGGGTGTCCATTCAGGTGAAGTAGCAATAGGGGCAGGTTGCATAGCGAAGGCGTCAGGAATAGCGAAGGTAAGCAGAGGCCGACAAACCTCACCGCTTCGGCATAACTCAGCTAAATACCGTTCTTAGTTTTTTCTCCAGATCACGCTCCAGCTTTCGCCAGGCCTTCGGCGTTCGGTAGGTAAGTCAGGGCGCGGTGATGCCTCAGGTCAAAGGGAATATCGCCCACAGATTGAGTAATGGGAATCACGATTTTGCCGAGCGTATGCGCCACGCCCGTTTCGTAGAACACGTTTGGATTGCGGTCGGTAAAGTCGGTGATCACGGCGTGGCTGGAAAAGATCAGATCAAACACATCCTGAATCAGAATGCTGTTATCCCAGATATCGTCGGCCCGTCGGCAGTCAATGCCAAGCCGGGCGCACACATTTCTGATGGCGGTGTAGGTCCCGGCAAACCGCCCGTCAAACGGCATCATAACCGATAGTGTCATGGGCTCAACCGGTTTATCAGGAATGCGAAATACGTCGGGCGCGAAGGTTATGACCCGATCCGGCACCCGTGTCTGCACCGTTGATACGAACGCCGACGCTGCGGGCGTAACCCGGCTCATGCCTGCCTGTCGCCTGTCAACGTACCGCTCAATTTCGGTAAGGTTAGCCGTTCCATCGCCAATGAGCTTAGACAGCACCTGCAAACTATTTCCGTCGTAATCGTCGTCGCGGAAATCCAGACTACGCAGCAGGCGCGGATGGTCTTCAATCAGTTCGACGCTATCGGTCAGGTAGGCTACCCGAAACCAGTCGGCTTTGGTGAAGTAGGCCCGAACGAACTCATGCAGGGCAAAAAGCCGGGTGGTGCGTTGTTTCGTGTGTTTGGTCATCGCGTTGATAAAGCAGATAGGGGTTATAATATATGTCTAATATAAAAATGCAAGTATATTCAATTTATATATCATAAAGTAGGCGGAATGGAAATTTAACAGCCACAAAAAATCCCGCTCCTGAGGTGGAAGCGGGATTTTTTGTGCGGTAAGGTTACTCAGTGCGTCAGAATCAGCCTGAGCGATGCAACCGGCTTACCCGTCGTTTTTATCGAAACGAAATACAGGCCGGTGCCAAATGCATCGGTAGCCAGCCGGTATATGGGTTCAGCCGCTGAATTGACCTGCACCTGGTGCATCACCCGTCCGGTCGGGTCAGTCAGCGTGATGCCGGCAGGTTGCCCATCGGCCGCCCGCAGGTCGATCAGGACGTGGTCACGGGCGGGGTTTGGCCACAGCCGAAATCCGTCAGGTAACTCACCGCGACGGGACAGATCGGCGATCCCGGCACCGGCGCGGGCGGCCCCGTTGGTTGAGCAGGTAGCCTCTTCAACCCGCCACTGCTGGGCTGGGGTGCCGTTGGCCGTGAGCTGCACTATACTGCCCCCTTCGGTCTGGTTATTATTGGCCACATGGAGCAACTTGCCCGTGTTCCGAACTCCAAACAGGTAGTAGCCCTCGGCGTCGGCCTTTACTGACCACTGCTGACTGTAGGCTTCAGCGTAACCCCACTGATACAGCGGGGCGTTATCACTCTGCGAGCCCCACTGCACATCCAGTGCCTTGCCACTGTGCACGGCTTGCGAGCTGATAGTAGCCATCGCCCACCGACAGGACCCGCCACTGCTGCCAGGATCGACCCGCGTCGGTACGTTGCCGGACAGTGGCACCATCGTTCAGATTTCCGCTTTCTACCCCCACTACTTTACCGCTCACCCGCGATGTAATGCGGTAGCAACTGGTGTTGTTGAACACAATCGTGCTGCCCGTTGGCGGGGTGACGGGTGGCGTAACCGGCGGGGTTGTACCCGGATTGACGCAGGTAGCCAGCGCAATACTCCATTGCTGGGCCGGGGTTCCGTTGGCCGTGAGCTGCACCACACTACCCCCTTCGGTCTGGTTATTATTGGCCACGTGGAGCAGCTTGCCCGAATGGCGGGCCACAAGCTGATAATACCCGTCGGCATCGGCTTTAACCGCCCATTGCTGGTTTTGCCCCCCCACGTACGCCCACTGGTGTACAGCCGCATTATCGGAGATCGATACTTCCGATACGTCCAGGGCCTTGCTGCTGTGTACGGCGGCTACCTGGTAGTAGCCGCCCGACGTGGGCGTTACGCGCCATTGCTGCCAGGTCTGACCTGCGTCGGTACGTTGCCGGATGGTATTGCCATCGGCCAAACCGCCATTCTCCACGCCCAGTACCTTACCACTAACCCGCGAGGTGATGCGGTAGCAACTGGTGTTGTTGAACACAATCGTGCTGCCCGTTGGTGGGGTGACGGGTGGCGTAACTGGCGGGGTTGTACCCGGATTGACGCAGGTAGCCAGCGCAATACTCCATTGCTGGGCCGGGGTTCCGTTGGCCGTGAGCTGCACCACACTGCCCCCTTCGGTCTGGTTATTATTGGCCACGTGGAGCAACTTGCCCGTGTTCCGAACTCCAAACAGGTAGTAGCCCTCGGCGTCGGCCTTTACTGACCACTGCTGACTGTAGGCTTCAGCGTAACCCCACTGATACAGCGGGGCGTTATCACTCTGCGAGCCCCATTGCACATCCAGTGCTTTGCCACTGTGCACGGCTTCGAGCTGATAGTAGCCATCGGACGCCGGCTTAATGCGCCACTGTTGCCAGGTCAGGCCCGCATCGGAGCGTTGCCGGACGGGGCCACCATCATTCAGGTCGCCGTTGTCTATACCGAGTACCTTGCCGCTGACCCGCGAGGTGATGCGGTAGCAACTGGTGTTGCTGAACACAATCGTACTCCCTGTTGGCGGAGTAACCGGGGGCGTAACGGGTGCGGTAGGCGTGGCACTTACCTCTACACCTCCGGTCCAGGCATTGCCGTTGCGGGTGTAAATACGGAAGTAATACAGTTGCCCGGCAGTCAGGTTCGTTACGCCCACCGACGTACCAGGGCCCTGATACACCACTTTACCGCCTTCCACTTCAGCAGCATTGCCGGTAAAACTAGCGTTGGCGGTGTAGGTCGTTGCGGTAGGCTGACTCTGAAAACCCGAACCGGCTTTGGCCACCACCAGGACGTTGCTGAACGGAACCATTGGATTAGTCCAGGCCACCACTGCCGACGTAACGCCCGGCGTGGCTGTTGCCCCTGTAACCGCCAGACTACCCGACGCACAGTCGGGGTAAATCTTGACGGAGTCCGTAGCGGTTAGCCCGCCTGCGTCGGTAACGGTTAGTTTGATGAGGTACAGATACGTTTCACCGTCGCACCCTACGGGCGAGATGGCTACGGTTGGGCTTTTATCGGTCAGGACGGGTTCGCGGTGTTCGTGGTTATTGTGCCGCAGACTCACCTGCCAGGCATATTGGAGCGTAGCCGGGTTCTCGTCGGTAACAGCAGCGGTGAGCGTGTACTGACTTTCGCGGTCGAGAGGGTATTTGGCGTTGCTGAGCGGAGCCGTGATTCTGGCGGTTGGTGCGGCATTATTGATCGAAATGACCAGCGTTTTGCTATCCGTCAGGCCGCGCCCGTCGCTCACGGTGAGCCGAACGGTGAAGCCCTGCGTACCCGTTGCCGAAAATACTTTTGTGGGATTGGCCAGCGCAGATGTGGTGCCATCGCCAAAGTCCCAGGCAAACGTCAGCGGGTCGTTGTCAGGGTCCGATGAGTTGCTGCCCGTAAACGTGACCGACAGGGGCGATGTACCACTTTGTTTGTTGGCCGATGCCACCGCCACCGGCGGCTGATTGCCCCCGTAGCTGATTTTCATGATCTCGCCGGTATTGATGTTCACGTAGTACAGCGACCCGTCGATGGGATTGTACTCTACATCGACAATGCCGTTGCCACCCCCCCTCGGCAAAAACTCCCGCACGGTTTTAATGCTCCCATCGGCGTTGAACGTGGCGGCTTTGATCCAGTTGTCGCCGTAATCGGCAAAGAAATACGTATTGCGGTAGGCCACCGGAAAATTCGTGCCGGTGTAATAGACCCCCGCCGTAGCGGCATTGCCCTGAAAAGGGTTTCCCAGCGCACCAGACAGCGTAGTGGCCGTAGCGGTATTGCCGCTGAATGTAGGGATGCGGGCCACGGCGGAGCCGTGTTTCCAGTCAAGGGCGGGGCGGCTGTGAAAATACCGACGCTGCACCCCCGGCAGCGGAGCCAGGCTACACGGATTAATGGCCTGTGAAGTACCAGTAGTGGGGTTATACGCCTGTTTCAGCAAATCGGCGAAGCGCAGGAAAGGAATGTTGCAGGTGTTGGTGGGGTTGGGTTCGTCTTTGTTTGGCAGCGTTTTGGCCGCGTTGGCGTAGCTCCCCTGTTCTTCTTGTCCCTCATAAATGGGCCAGCCCGCGTTTTCGCCCGGCAGTTTTATGACCTGCATATCCTCCCACGTATTCCAGCCCACGTCACCCACAAACAGCGTACCGGGGTTGGCCTCGTCGGGGTTGGTGCTGCCGGTGTTGGGCTGGATGGTCATGCGATACGGATTGCGAAACCCCAACGCCCATACCCGCGATTTGGCCGAACGCGGAGCCGCTCCGTCGTAAAACGGGTTGGTGCTTACGCCGTTGCCGGTGTTAGGGTCTAGCCGCAGGATTTTGCCGCAGTGTGAGGCCAGCATCTGCGCCCGAAACGCGCCCACGTTCTCGTTGGCGGTCATAATGCCGTCCGTAATGGCCTGCTGAAAATACGTCTCCGGCGCACTGCCGATGTCGGTACTGGCGTAGCTGGCATTGTCGCCGGTAGAGAGCAGCAGCGTACCGTCGCGCCCAAATAGCAGCGTACCGCCCGCGTGCGACTCATGCGTGAGCGGTACGCCTGTCTGTGGCGTTTCGCCAAGCAAAACTTTCCGGCTACTGGCAACGGTCCTCAGGGTACCCCCGCTGGCCTGAAACTGAAAGCGCGCAACGCGGCTGATGGTGGCTTTATAGTAGTCGTTTGTGGTGGGGTTGTAGGCGGCTGTTCCGCTGTTGAACAGGTGATGCCGGTCAACGACATAGAAAAGATAGACCAGTCCGTTGTTCGCGAAATTTGGGTCGAGGCAGAAACTCAGCAGGCCAAAGTCGCGCCAGTTGCCTACTTCGTCGCTGATGTCGAGGACGGGCGTGGTTTGTTTCACGTACTGACTGCCGTTCCATGCTGACATCCAGACGCGCCCGGCCTTATCCCAGACAAAAAGCTGCTGACCGCTGGCCGAAAACACGGTACCCATCGGGGTGGTGTAGCCATCCTGCGCTTTGGCGTTTAGAAAGCCGTCGGGAAGGGATTGACCGAAACAAAATGGGCTACTGCATAAGAGAATAATGAGCAGCCAGTGGCCGCGCGGGTACGTGTGGTGATGGGAAGACATGTTTCAAGTCTATTGGGGTTGTTCGTGAGATTGTTACTGACCTAGTGGCCTGCACTTTTGGACTCCCCAACCCTGATCTGTCACCACTTATACATTATATGGTAGGTTGTTTGGCCCGGACTAGGAAATCCGGACTATACGTTGACTATGCTACACCTCCCGAGTACTACTCTGTTGCTTTGCCCTGCGTTGCCGGAACCGTGCTAAAGCCGGTTGCCACGTAGCGCGTTCTACGAATAGTACAACCAGGAAAAAAGCGCCAAAAAGCGCCAGATGCACCGGCACGGCCAGCCACAAACTGGCGATGGGAAACTGCCACGACAACCCAATCAGGACGCCCGCGCCCAGCACGTAGCCCCCCGCCGACCGTACATCGTACGGCACCGGGTAGTGGCGTTCGCCGAGGTAGTAACACAAGACCATCATCACGAAACTCGATGCCAGAAACGCTACTGCGCACCCCATATAGCCAATCACCGGAATGAGCAGAATGTTGCCCAAGACCGTAACGGCCAAACCCACGACCGTAATCAGCGTGCCGTACTGCGTTTTATCGCTGAGTTTGAACCAGAATGAAATGTTGTAATACACTCCCAGGAACAGGTTGGCCAGCAGCAGCAGCGGTACTACGTTCAGACCCGTTCTGTACAGATTGCTGACTGTCAGTCCGATAACGTCCAGGTTTAGACTAACGCCCACCCACAGCAGCACACATACAATGGTGAACCACTTCGTAACCTCGGCGAGCAGTTTAGGCGAGTTTTTGTCTTCGGCCTGGCTAAAGAAGAAGGGGTCGGCGGCAAATTTGAACGAGTTGATCGCCAGCGCCATGAAAATGGATAGCTTCAGGCAGTTCCCGTATATACCCAGCGCATCGTCGGCGGTCAGGCCCTCATAAAAACCTTCGGGCAGCCATCGTCGCAGCATCAGCCGGTCGGTCAGCGCGTTCAGCACCGATGACAGCCCCGTGAGCATGATCGGAAATGAATAGACAAGCAGTTTTTTAGCGGTCGGCGCATCAAACGTCAGCCGGAAACCGGCAAAGGCGTTGCGCAGGAACAAAAAATACAGGCCATTCGCAATCAGATTAGCCAGCAGGATGTAGCCGGGGCCGATGGCGGGACGATAAATCCAGGCCGCCAGGGGTTGCAGTGCGGGCAGATAGTCTCCCTCCGAGACGTCTTTGCACAGCACGATGAAGAAGATATTGAGCGCTACGTTCAGCAGAATATTGATGACTTTAGCCACCACAAACTGCCGTGCCTTGTTCTCGACCCGAAGCCGTGCAAACGGAATGGCCACCACCGCATCGACAAACAGGATCAGCGCGGCCCACACCACTGCAGTGCCCTCGTCAGGATAGCCGAGCCAGCCGGCCACCGTATCCGAAAAAGCAACGGCCAGCAACGTGGGCAGCGCGCCGAACAGGACCACAATACTGGTAGATCGGTTAAAGACCCGCTGCCGTTCGTCGGCGTTTTCGATGCCTTTGGCACGGGCTGCAAATCGAAAAAAAGCCGTTTCCAGTCCCAGCGTATAGACGGTAAGCAACACCCCAATCCACGCATACAGGGTCACGTTGGAGGCCAGGTCGGACGGTTGCAGGAAGGCATAGGTCTGGATGGGCGCCAGCGCAAAGTTGATTGAACGGGCCAGAATGGTGCTGATACCGTACAGGGCCGTATCGCCCGCTAATTTTTTGAATGCGCTCATGCCAGATACACCGATTGCTCCGGCGTCCCGGCAAAGTTACGTGCTTTGGTTATCTTTGCCCATTGACTGAAAACCTCCCTAATGACGCCTATCACTTCTGCGCTGATTTCTGTCTATTATAAAGACGGTCTCGAAACCCTTGTCCGGCTGCTGCACGAGCAAAATGTCAAACTGTATTCAACCGGCGGCACGCAGTCGTTCATCGAGAATCTCAACATTCCGGTCACAGCGGTCGAAGATATCACTGGCTATCCCTCCATTTTTGGCGGGCGCGTAAAAACGCTGCATCCGTCGGTTATGGGCGGTATTTTGTATCGACGTGACCGGCCCGAAGACGTAGAGCAGGCTGAACACCATACGATTCCGCCTATCGATCTGGTGGTGGTCGATTTGTATCCCTTCGAGGAAACCAGAGCATCGGGCGCGTCGGATGAAGACATCATCGAAAAAATTGACATCGGTGGTATTTCACTGATTCGGGCGGCTGCTAAAAATTACAACGACGTGCTGATCGTTTCGTCGCGGAGCCAATACGCCGGGGTAGTCACGCTACTGACCGAAAAAAACGGGGCTACCGACCTGACCGACCGCCGACGATACGCCGGCGAAGCCTTTGCCATTACATCGCACTACGACACGGCCATTCAGGCGTATTTCGCGTCTGATAAACCGGCGCTTGACGGGGTGTCGCCATCTCCGGCGGTGGCAACCGGCGCGGTTAATGAGTCGGTATACGCGTTCCGCAATCTGTCGGATAATCATCTGCGCTACGGCGAAAATCCGCACCAGCAGGCTTCGTTCTACGGCGATCTGAACGCACTTTTCGAGAAACTGCACGGCAAGGAACTGTCCTATAATAACCTGGTCGATGTGGATGCCTGTGTGCAGCTGATTGACGAATTCCAGGACGGCGGGGCTACGTTTGCCATCATCAAGCACACCAACGCCTGCGGGATTGCTACGGCTCAAACCGGCAAGCAGGCGTATTTAAATGCGCTCTCCTGCGATCCGGTCTCGGCCTTTGGCGGAGTCATCATTACGAACACCCCCGTTGATGGTGAAACGGCCCAGGAGCTGAACAAACTGTTCATGGAAATCCTGATTGCGCCCGATTTTTCGGAGGATGCCCTCGCTACCCTGAAATCGAAGAAAAATCGTATCCTGCTAAAACGGAAGCCAATTACCCTACCCACTGTCATGTTCAAGACTTTGCTTAACGGTGTGCTGGAGCAGGATAAAGACGACCGCACCGAAACCGCCGGCGAATTCAAAACCGTGACTACCAAGGCCCCGACGCCTGCCGAAGTGGGCGGGCTGGAATTTGCGCTCAAGGTTTGCAAGCATACTAAGTCGAACACCATTGTGCTGGCCCGGGACGGGCAGCTGCTGGCCAGTGGCGTAGGGCAAACCTCGCGCGTGGATGCGCTGCGGCAGGCCATTGAGAAAGCCCACTCGTTCGGGTTCGATCTAAGCGGGGCCGTTATGGCTTCCGATGCGTTTTTCCCGTTTCCCGACTGCGTCGAAATTGCGGCTCAGGCGGGTATCACGGCGGTGGTACAGCCCGGCGGCTCGGTCCGCGATCAGGACAGCATTGACTACTGCAACCAGCACAACCTAACTATGGTCACGACCGGCGTCCGGCATTTCAAACACTAATCGTCAGATAGCCGGTGCTGTTCAGCCGTATTTTTTATGAAAGTAGACTCCGAAGCGTTACACAAGATTGCCCATTTGGCCCGGCTGGTGATTCAGCCGGGCGAAGAAGCCGAATTGCTGAAAAGTCTCAACGGCGTTTTGGATTGGATGGAGCAGCTCAACGAAGTAGACACTACCGGTGTAGAACCGCTAACGCACCTCTCGCCGGAGGTCAACGTCCTGCGTCCCGACGTAATCGGGCCGCATCTTTCCCGCGGGCAGGCTCTTGCCAACTCGCCCCAGCATACCGACGAGTTTTTCGAGGTGCCCAGGGTTATCGCATAAGGGCGCGTACGGGCTCGGCCACCGCTTCGGCGTGAAAAATCAGACTGAAATGATCACCGGGGACCTCCGTATAGGGTTCGGCGGGCGGGGCCACAATATTATCGGCGCGGGCGTGAATACGAAGGTCGGGCTGAACCGTTAGGGGCGGTACACGGGCGAAGAGCGTCTGAAACTGCTGCCAGATGTACTGCCGGGGCATCGTCTGCATCCCGTTAACCAGCTGATCATACAATTCCCGAGACTCCGCGAACGGATACTGCTTCTTGAAAAAGCCGGTCAGGGTGTTGCTTTGCGTAACGCCCGTGTCGAGCAGAAATCGCAGGATCATCAGATTACTGGTTGGGAATTTGATCCGCTGCCTGTCGGTGTAAGACGCGAGCTGAATGGCTTTGGCCCCGCTTACCTCCTTGATGTTAATGGCTACCCAACCGCCCATTGAATGGCCAATAATCGTGTCATCGGCCGTGATGCTGTAGTGCTCCGTTAGGTACTGCGCCAGGGTACGGGCCGAAACCGAACGGGCAGGCTGCCAGCGACCAAACTCATCGGCAAGATTGATGCGTACACAGCTGACCGAAGGCAGCAACGGTATCAGTGTGTTGAAGATGGCCGGGTCTTCTACGTACCCGTGAATCAGAAACAGGCGGTTCATAGGCAGGGTCAAATCGGTTAGGGACGGGTTGTATCACCGGCGGTTAACGCCCACGCGTCGGTAGCCCACGAGCTGGTCGGCGCGGCTGGCGGGGGGGCGGTGGTAGACAAATATCTCGTACACATTTTCAGTTGCCGAGTAGTTACCCTCAATAAAACCTTCGTCCACGCGGGGTGGCTGAGCCGTGGTCTGCACCACATAATCATAGTTGTACACGCCCTGTTTGAGTAGCATAGCCGCCCGGTAGGTACCAGAAACCGGGTCGAAGGTCATGCGGTTGCGGTCGTTTAGCTGCCAGAGATTAAGAGCACCGTTCACAAAGACATCAACAGCAGGAATTTGGGGCGTTTTCAAGGTAAATACTGTTTCGATGTAGTCAGCCCCTGTGGCTCCGTTGCCGGTTTCGCGATGGTCGATAATGTACTGGCCGTTGAAATCATCGCTCTGGATATAAGCGCCCCGACTGCGGGGTAAATCGGGCTGAACGTAAGCGATGTTGCGGTTGGCAGGGCGGTCAATGCGGTCAATGTAGTTGGCGCGGCTTAAGATGGTTCGCGTATCGAAGAAGCGAAATTCGTTGCTACCCGGTATGGTGTTACTAAGATCGGCCACGTTGTAATCGAGCTGTTGCTCAAATACCCGTACGTTGGTGGGCCGCAGACCGCCGATGGTCCGGTCGTCGCGAAAATTCTGGCGAATCACGACCTTAAAATCATCCTGGGGCGAGATAACCTGGTACCCTTTGTAATCAATGGTGAGATTAATCTGCTGGTCAATGAACTGCCGCGCCGGGTCAACCGAGAACGTAACGCCCGCTCCGGTATTGATTCGGTTCTGGTAGGTGCTGAACCGGCGCGTCAGAATAATGTTGGTGCGCTTTCGTTCGTCATAGACCACAAGCAGGTAATTGCCGGGCAGTTTTACCCGTGGAACCGCAAAACGGTAGTGGTAATAGGGGACCTTGGTGTTGATGGAGACGGCGTAATCGGTAATCGGGTTGTCGTTGTATTCGTAAGTGTATTCAATCTCATTCAGGACAGACTTCTGCCAGTCGGCATTGCAATGAATGAGTTTGGCGCGAAATGACCGATAGTCAGCGGTGAGGTCGTCAAATTCCAGTTGCAGAAAAGCGGGTTCATCGAGCGAAATAACGGGTGGATTCAGCGTAGCCGCCGGGCTGGCGGGTTCCGGAAGCGGGTTATTGGTGGCCACCGGGGCCACCTGCGGAAACAGCAGAACCGTGTACACCTGCGGGTCATAAATATAATCGACCGTTGGGGTGGTTTGGGCGTGAACGGTACCAAACAGCAGAAAGGCAATAAACAGGGTTTTCATCTGCTTGTTAGAACGAAATTACTGGTACGCAGATGACACCGATTCAGGCAAATTATTTTTCAATGCGCCTAATCGGTGTCATCTGCGCAAGATCAAACCAGCCGCTTTTCTACCGCTTCTGCTTCAAGCATAGCGGTTTCCCACTCGTCCTGAAGTTCGCTGATTTGGTTTATTACGCGTCGGTATTCGTCATTTTTCGCCTGCATCAACTTATCGTCGCCATACGTAGCGGGGTCGGCAAGTTCGGTTTCGAGCCGGGTTTTGCGTTGTTCCAGCTGACTGATTTTCGATTCAGATTCTTCGGCTTGCTGCGTCAGTTTTTTCAGCGTCCGCTGCCATTCTTTCCGCTCATCGTCATTGCTGGTTTTAGCTTGCGGACTGGGCGCGAGTGATTTAGGAGCCGCCCCGTTGCCGTTGCTGGTCTGGCCTTTGCCCCCCGGTGCTGCGCCCTCTGCCATGCGCTCTTCCATCCACCATTCGTACTCGTCATAGGTGCCGGGGTATTCCTTGATTTGCTCGTCTTCGATGTACCAGATTTTGTTGGCAATCTGCGAAACAAAATACCGGTCGTGCGAAACCACCACATACGTGCCTTCGTACTGCTCCAGCGCCTGAATCAGGATATTGACCGACTGCATGTCCAGGTGGTTGGTCGGCTCGTCAAGCAACAGGAAGTTGGCTTGTGAGAGCAGCACTTTGGCCAGGGCCACCCGCGACTTTTCACCCCCGGACAGCACCTTGATTTTCTTGAATACCTCATCGCCCGAAAACAGGAAGCAGCCTAATACGCCCCGCAACTCACCCTCGCCTTTGCTTGGGTTAGCGGATTTCAACTCTTCCAGCATGTTATCGTTCACGTTCAGCGACTCTAACTGGTGCTGCGCAAAAAAGCTGAAAGATACATTGTGACCCAGTTCGCGTTTGCCCTCGCTAACCGGCTCCGATCCCGAAATGATCCGCAACAGCGTTGACTTACCTTTACCATTGGCCCCAATGAGCGCCACTTTATCGCCCCGCTCCAGCCGGACGTCGGCATTGGTCAGGATACGTTTGGGCCCGTACGCTTTCGAGACGTCGTCCAGATGCAGGATATGACGGCCCGGCTGGGTGGAGAACTGAAACTTGAAATTAACCCGCGCCGATGCGTCAATTACGGCATCAACCAGGTCCATACGTTCCAGTTGCTTCACGCGGCTCTGCGCCTGTTTGGCTTTGCTGGCTTTAGCTTTAAAGCGTTCGATAAACCGCTCGGTCTGCCGGATTTTGGCCTGCTGATTCTCGTATGCGCCTTTCTGAACCTCATTGCGCAGGGCTTTTTCCTCGATATAGAACGAGTAGTTGCCAGCGTAGTAGTTCAATTTGGCGTTAGCTACCTCTACCGTTACGTCAATGACGTTATCCAGGAACTCGCGATCGTGCGAAACCACGATTACGGCTCCCTCATAAGTTTGAATATATTTCTCAACCCACTGAATGGACGGCAGGTCAAGGTGGTTGGTCGGCTCGTCGAGCATGAGCAGCGATGGCTTCTGCAACAGCAACTTGGCGAGCATTACGCGCATCCGCCAGCCGCCGGAGAACGTGCGGAGGGGCTTTTGCAAATCGTCGGTGGTGAAGCCCAGACCTTCCAGAATCTCTTCGGCCCGCGCCTGAACCGTGTATCCATCCAGCGCGTCGAACTCTTCCTGTACCTTGCCCAGCTGATCGACCAGTTCGTCGCGGTAGTTGGTTTCCATTTCGTGCAGCAATTCGTCAATCTGCACCTGAAGTTCGTTCTGGCGGGCAAACGCCTGCATGGCCACGCTCAGAATAGAATCGTCGGTCTGGTAGGAGAGCAGGTCCTGGTTGAGAAAGCCAAGCGTTACATCGCCTGCTTTGGATATGGTACCGCCGTCGGCCTGATAGTCGCCATTAATGATGCGGAGCAGTGTTGACTTACCCGTTCCGTTTAGGCCAATGAGGCCAATTTTCTGGCCGGGTTTGATATGTAGCGACGCGGTATCGTACAACGCGCGGCTGCCGAGGTAATATGACAGGTTGGTAATGGAAATCATGGTGCAAATTTACCAAAAAAAGGGCCTTGCTCTTGCGTTAACTTTCAGAATGGCCTTATATTTGCATCGCACCGGCGGCCCGGCCGGTTTACGCACCAAGCCTCCTTAGCTCAGTTGGTAGAGCACTTCATTCGTAATGAAGGGGTCGTAGGTTCAAGTCCTATAGGAGGCTCCTTTTAATCCCCGCTCAGGTTGAGCTGGGGATTTTTTGTGTCGATACACCACTCGACCCCCCCCCATAATTGCCTGTATGACTAACTCATCCACACCCGTCACGCCTGGCCCGGCCAAGCGTAGCCCGGCCCTTATGTTCATTTTCATTACGTTGCTGATCGATGTGATGGGGCTGGGACTGATTATTCCGGTTGTTCCCAAACTGATCGAGCAGCTTATTAACGGAAACCTCAGCCAGGCAGCGAGTTATGGGGGCTGGCTTACGTTTGCCTACGCCGTTATGCAGTTCATGTTCGCGCCGGTACTGGGTGGTCTGAGCGACCAGTATGGCCGTCGGCCCGTGTTGCTGTTCTCGTTGTTTGGCTTCGGTCTGGATTATATTCTGACGGGTTTTTCGCCCACAATCGAATGGCTGTTTCTGGGCCGGATTCTGGCAGGCGTAACGGGGGCGAGTTTTTCTACCGCCAGCGCGTACATTGCCGACATCAGCACGCCCGAAAAACGGGCGCAGAACTTTGGCCTTATCGGAGCGGCATTTGGCGTAGGCTTCATTATTGGTCCGGCTATTGGCGGGATGCTGGCGCAGTACGGCGCCAGAACGCCATTTTTCGTAGCGGCAGGGTTCTCGTTCGTTAACTTCCTCTACGGCTACTTCATCCTGCCCGAATCACTGGCTCCCGAAAATCGGCGCAAATTCGACTGGAAGCGGGCTAATCCGGCCAGTTCGTTGTTGCGGTTGGGTAAATACCCGGTTATTCTGGGCCTTATAGCCTCTCTGGTGCTGATTTATACAGCCGGTTTCTCCGTGCAGGGAACCTGGACGTTTTACACGATGGAGAAATTCAAGTGGAGCGAGCAAACGGTTGGCTGGTCGCTGGCTACCATTGGGCTGGCGTTCGCTGTTGTGCAGGGCGGTCTGACGCGGATTATCATTCCGAAACTGGGGCAGCAAAAATCGGTGTATATCGGGCTCCTGTTCTCTTCGGTTGGATTCCTGCTTTTTGCGCTGGCCACGCAGAGCTGGATGATGTTTGCCTTCATGGGCGTGTACGCACTGGGCGGCATTGCCGGTCCTGCCGTGCAGGGTATCATCTCGACGCAGGTACCAGCCAACGAGCAGGGCGAACTACAGGGTGCACTGACAAGCCTGACCAGTACAACGGCTATTTTTGGCCCGGTCATTATGACCAGCCTGTTCTCGTATTTTACGGCTACCAATGCGCCCGTCTATTTTCCGGGCGCGCCCTATGTCCTGAGCGCTATCCTGACGCTCATTAGCGCGTACCTGGCCTGGCGTGGTTTCCGCCGACCGCAGTTAGCCGGGCAGGAATAGTTTAGGTGTCATAGGCAGCCGTTCAGTGATGAATGATGACAATGAATGGCGACGTATGATAATCAAGGTCCCTTGCTCTACTGACTAAGCCCACCGCTCAGCGCGTTGTCCACGCTGATGCGGCTTCAGGCGAGGGCGTTGCTTTGGCCAGGATAGCCGAATGATGCCCGCACAAGATTGTCAGAAGCCGTCGCCTACAGAAAATCGGCTTTCAGCTGCATGGTTTTGCGGATGAATTCACCAAGGTATGGGGTTAGCGCATGACCGGGCGAAACGGGTTCGGGAGTGGCTTGGCAGGCGTTCACCGACGGTAACGAAGCACCCAGCAGGGTGTAGTGTTTTTTTCTTTGACCATCAAGTTTAGGAGTTTGCCACTACGATACAACGGTACGCTTTTCAAGTACTCACCGGTAGTTGAGCGCCTATTCATTGTTTTTTTCGAAAATAACCTGTCTGAACGATAATAAAAAAAAGCCCTGTAATGGGGCGTTAGGGGAAGACAGGAGACAGACTATTAAAAAAACTTCACAGCATAAATACAACGCTAAATAGCAGCGTCATCTCATCATCGGTTTTCAATCCCATCAGTGACGGACGTTCCACGTTAAATCCGGTCAGGCTGATAGGGAACTCACCGACAAGGGTCATTTTGCCGCCCGCGTCGGTGCGCGTTGCCCGGAGCGTCATGGGCTTGGTAATGCCGTGGAAGGTCAGGTTTCCGGTGGCAGAAAGCGTACCATCGTTATTCATCCTGACGTCTGAACTCACAAACGTAACGTTCGGGTATTTCAACCCTTCCAGCACCTCCATCGCGTGCGAATCACGGTTGCTGTTGCGGCTATCAAACGAGGCTACTTTGATGGAAACCGCCACGCTTTCGGGCTGTTTGGTATCGTCGTTATAAACCACCGCCGAGTTGACATCGCGGCTGACGCCCTCCCATTTGTGCAGCGGGTGCTTGGCCGCGTAGGTCACGGTAGACAGTTTTTTATCGGCCATAAGTTTGCGGGTAGCCGCAGGCTTCGCGAAACTGAGCAGGGCGAGAAGAAGCAGGTATTTCATAGGTCAAAATGTCAACGCCAGCACCGATGCGGCATATGCCCCGAACGTACCGTAGGCAACAGCCCGGTGGTAAGGTTTAAGGCTGAAATCAGACTGAATTTTGTTGGCCAGGACGTTGGTTGCAATCATTCCGGCGAGGTGTACAACAGCGAGATACTTATGCACTTTTATCCAGGTAAAGCCGCGTTTAGACCCAATAACCGGGGGGGGGGGCGTGAGCGAGAGCAGTAGCGTAGTACCGTAAGACACGTTGATAAACGTGGCCGACCGCTCGTGCCAGCGTTTGGTATCGACGTAGTCCTGACCCTGCGCGTTGTATAGTTTAGCTCCCAGTAAGCCCTGTACTACAAAACCCGCCAGTGTTACAAATCCGCCAATCTGATGCGCCACCAGCATTGTCCGGCGTATTTTCAGTTCGTGCGTACGTCCCTCGGTCGTTAAAGGGGCCATGTTAGTCAGGCGAAAAAGCCCTTTCTGGCCCCATAAGACCCGCTCAGTGAAAATCATCCGGTCGGGCAGCAGGGGCTGCTGTTCCGTGTTGTCGGTTAGATTGGCGAGTAGCGCACTCGTGGCCGAATCTACAACAGGCAGTAATGTATCGGGCGGGGCCATATGGACCAGCGTATCCGGTGCCTGGCCAAACACGGTCAAACTCAGGGGTAATAAAAACAGCAGGATACTCTGTTTTATCCGCATGATCAGGCCGTTACGGTCAGTTTGTTGCCGTCGGTGCTGAGGGCGGTTTTATAAACCTTCAACGCACTGGCTGCCGGTCCATTCTTTACCGTACCACTGGTCGCAAATACAGAGCCGTGCACATTACAGCCGATATCATCCGAACCAAGCCGGTACGATAGCCCGTCCAAACCCTGGTGGGTACACAGTCGCTGCACAACTACGAAATTTCCGCCTTTGGTATTGGCCACCAGCACATCGCCCACCTTGACAAATTCGCCGGCCGTCTTCAGGGTTTTGTAATCGGTACTGGTCAGGTCGAGGGTGAAGTTGATGGCGCCTTTGCTGGTTTCGGCATTACCGGTTAGACCAACTCCAGTCGTTGGCGGCTTCGGATCCGGCGTTACCGGTGCCACGGGTGCCGGGTCGTTTTTGCTGGAGCAGGACGTGAGCGTTCCCATGCAGTAGAAGGCCATCAGAGCCGCGCTGCTCAGACCCAGGCTGCGGATAAATTCTCCGCGTTTTATTGGTTCGGTAATGAGTTGATTTTCCATCTGTTAGATTAAGTGTAGGTACATCAGCTTAACGATTTGCGATCAAGTCTATTTTACGAAGGAACCCTCCGTTTGGTTTGGTGAGGACCAGGAGTAATTAATACCCCCACGCCAGCAGTCCGCCATCTACCGAAATGGTTTGCCCCGTTACGTAATCCGAAGCGGGCATGCACAAAAATGACACGACCGACGCTACTTCGACGGGTTCGCCAACACGGTTCATGGGTGTTCGGCTCAAAATTCCGTTTAGTTTTTCAGGATTGCTGAGTACGGGACCGGCCAAGGGCGTCCTGATGTACCAGGGGGCCACGGCGTTGACCCGAATGTTATCGTTGGCCCATTCTACGGCGAGGTTGCGCGTCAGTTGCAGCATGGCGGCTTTGGTCATTCCATAGAGCGATCCGCTGCTGGTATGCGTAAGCCCCGACACCGATGATATCATCACGATTTTACCGGCCGGGCTGGATGATAAACCTTCCGCTGTTTTCAGCAGTGGATAAGCGGCCTGACTCAGTTCGTAAGCCGAACGCAGGTTGGTATTCAGAACGTGGTCGTATTCGGCCGGGGTGTATTCGGCGGTGGGTTTGCGAACGTTGGTACCGGCATTGTTGACCAGAATATCCAGTCCGCTCCAGACTGATTTTACCGCTTCGATAATGTTTGTGGCCGCCCCCGGTTCGCCTACGTCGGCGGCCATGCCTTCTACGGTGTGGCCCTGTTGCCGATAGCTGGCGAGTTGCTGCTGGAGCAGGTCATTGTTGCGGGCTACAATGAAGACAGCCGCGCCGAGATCAAGAAATTGTCGGACAATGGCCTCGCCAATGCCTTTAGTGCCGCCTGTCACGAGGGCACGCTGGCCGCTGAGCGACCATAGAGATTGATTCATACGGGAAAGGTCAGTAATTTTAGCGGTTCCCCCAATCGAAATACATGAAATGACTAAACCAATCGGGTTGCTTACCGGATTGCTGCTGCTGGCGGGTGTTGCTGTGGCTCAAAACAAACTTAAGCCGGAAGACGTAAAGACATTTACGCTAAAAAATGGCATGAAGTTTCTGGTTCTCGAAGACCATTCTATCCCCAACGCCAATTTTTATACCTTCTGGAAAGTGGGCTCGCGTAACGAGGTGCATGGGATTACGGGTCTATCACACTTCTTCGAGCACATGATGTTCAACGGAGCTAAAAAATACGGCCCCAAGCAGTTCGACCGGACTATGGAAGCCAACGGCGGCTCCAACAACGCTTATACCACGCAGAACATTACCGCTTATACCAACTGGTTTCAGAGCGGGGCTCTGGAAACAATCTTCGACCTCGAAGCGGACCGTATCCGCGATCTGGCCATTGACTCTGCCATGGTGCAGAGCGAACGGGGCGTGGTGTTGTCAGAGCGTAGTACGGGGCTGGAGAACAGTAATTACCGGGTTATCAGCGAACTGGTTCAGGCCACGGCCTTCACTGAACACCCGTATATGTTTCCGGTGATCGGGTTCGAGTCAGACATCAAAAAGTGGACGCAGGCCGATCTGGAAACGTATTTCAAAACCTACTACTCGCCCAATAATGCCGTGGCCGTAGTTGTTGGTGATGTGACGGTGGCGGAGGTGAGAAAATTCGCTGAGCAGTACATCGAGCCCATCCCGGCGCAGAAACTGGCTGATAGTCTGCGGACAGTGGAGCCCCCCCAAAACGGCGAACGGCGCGTAACGACCTATAAGGACATTGCTACGCCCAACATTCTGCTGGCTTACCATACCCCCGCCACGCGCCACCCCGACTACTACGCCCTCGATTTGCTGGGTGGAATCCTGAGTTCAGGTAATTCGTCGCGGCTAACCAAATCGCTCGTGCTGGACTCCACCATTGCGTCGCGGGCGTTTACCAGTTTTGGCGAGTCATTTGACCCGGAACTGTTCAGCGTGTATGCCATTGCGGCCAAAGGAGTATCGGCAGAGCGACTGGAGAAAGCTATTGAAAGTCAGATTGATAAAGTTATCAGCGAAGGCGTAACGGATGCGGAATTGCAGAAACTTAAGAATCAGAAGCTGATGGAGTTCTACCGGACTATGGAAAGCATCAATGGCAAAGCCAATTCCCTTGGCACCTATGAACTGTTCTTCGGCGATTACAAAAAACTCTACGAAGCCCCGGCCCTTTACGAAAAGGTGACCAAAGCCGACATTCAGCGCGTTGCCAAGACTTACCTTACCCAGCGAAACCGCACGGTTGGCTATCTGCTCCCCGAACCAAAGAGTTGAGCAGGCTGGATCGCATCGGCGCACCGACCCCTGTCCAACCCACTTCATAAAACATTCGATGAAATACCTTATCATAACCCTACTGCTTCTCGCCGAAGCCGCCATTGCGCAGACGTTTAAGCTGCCGTCTTACCAGAAATTCACCCTCAAAAATGGTCTGACAGTCTATTTGATGGAGCAGCATGAGGTACCACTCATCAACGTATCGGCGGTGTTTGATGCCGGAGCCGTGCAGGATGGCAATCGGTACGGACTGGCCAGCATGACCGCCGACGCGCTGGTGTTTGGCAGCGAAAAATACCCCAAAGCCGAAATCGACCAGAAAACCGAGTTTGTAGGGGCGCAACTGAACACCTCCGCCGGAAAAGACGTGGCTAAACTGACGGCGTCGTTTGCAGTGAAAGATCAGGACTTGCTGTTCGATATCATCCATAATGTACTGACCAAACCAACCTTCGACCAAACCGAATTTGACAAGTACAAAACCCGGACGCTGCTGCAACTGACGCAGCAAAAGGAAAGCCCACGTCAGGTTATCAACAACTACTTTGGTCGGATGGTCTATGATGCGCATCCCTACGCCAACCCCGTTTCGGGAACGCCCCAAACCGTATCGGCTGTTTCGGCGAACGATGCGCGGCAGTTTTATCAAAAAAACTATACGACCGACCGGGCCGCCATTGCCATAGTGGGCGATTTCAATACCACCGAGATGAAAAAGCGCATTACGGACCTGTTCGGCGGCTGGAAAACGGTGAAGGCCACTGCCCCCCAACTGACCACGCCTGCGCTCTCTTTTAACACCAGCCGGGTGTTGCTGGTCAATAAAGACGATGCCCGCGAAACTACGTTCCTGATTGGCGGCAAAGGCATTGCCCGGAGTAATCCCGATTTTATTCCGGTCGAAGTCGTCAATACCATTCTGGGCGGGCGATTTACGTCGTGGCTTAACGACGCGCTGCGCGTCAACTCCGGCCTGACGTACGGAGCCGGCAGCCGGTTTGCTACCTATCGCAACAGCGGCACCTTTGCTATGTCGACGTTTACCAAGAACAGCAGCACGTTTGAGGCCATTGACCTGGCCCTCGTTGTGTTGGATAGTTTGCACCGCACCGGCATTGATGCCAAAACCCTGTCGTCGGCCAAGAACTACGTCAAAGCAAGTTTTCCGCCCAATTACGAATCGGCGGGCGAGCTGGCCGGTCTGTTGACCGATATGTATAGTCAGGGCTTTGATGAATCGTTTATCAACAACTTCCAGAAAAACGTTGATGGCCTGACCGTTGACCGCACCCGCCAAATCATTGACCAGTATTTCCCCAAAAATAATCTGCAATTCGTGCTGGTTGGCAAAGCGAGCGAAATACGCGAAAAGGCTAAAAAGTACGGTGCCGTAACCGAGAAAGAAATCAAAGCTGAAGGGTTCTGACCAATATTCGCTGCTGAAACATACCTCAATTCGTCAAAAGGTTTTTGGAGTCAATTCATAAATTGAGGCTATAAATAGGTACTTGCAGCCAACACTTTATGGGCGGGGATGACACGCTTCACAAACTTCGGCCTGCCGCACCAGGCTGCACTACGTTTATTTTCCGTAGTTTTGCGCCGAGTTTTTGGTGCCTGATATTACTTCTTGGTGATATCCATGGCTTAATAGGGAATCTGGTGTAAAGCCAGAACTGTCCCCGCAACTGTATACTTCGTTTACAATCCGTTCAATCTCTATGGTCACTGCCGGTACAACGGTGGGAAGGCCCGAATGGATGAAGTAAGTCAGGAGACCTGCCAAAGACCATCCGTTGTTCCGGCGTTCGGAGGAAACGCCCCAACCGCGTACTGTTTCAGTACACACGTTATCGCCGTAGATGGTGAGGAAAAATCCTTTTTGGTGGGGGCTACCCATCCTTTTTTGCCTGTTCACCGGGCCAGCTGCATGGGCGCAGCGTGAGCCGGTACAGTCTGACTCGGCACAGCGTGAGCTGACACAGCGTGAGCTGGTAACGACGCTGTCGGCGGTGACGGTGCGGGCTACCCTGCCCGAGCGGTTTCTGGCGGGGCAGAAAATGCAGCGCGTCGACTCCACCACGCTCCTCCAGTTTCGCTTCGGTCTGCTAACCGATTTGCTGCAGTTCAACACCCCGCTGGCATTCAAAAACTACGGGCCGGGGCAACTCGCCACGGTGTCGTTTCGGGGTACGTCGGCCAACCATACGGCGGTACTTTGGAACGGTGTCGATATTAACCAGCCTAACCTCGGCCAAACTGATTTCTCGACTCTGCCTGTGGCGGGATTTGACCGCTTATTGGTACAGTACGGTTCGTCGGCGAGTGTGGTGGGTTCCGGCGCGGTAGGCGGCAGCGTGCTGCTCGGCAGCGCAGGCGAGTGGCGCCACGGGATCGGCGTTTCGCTGGGGCAGCAAGTGAGCAGTTTCCGCAATAACCAGACGCAGGTGGGTGTTCGCTATGGCAGTTCGCTGGGGAAAAACTGGCAGCTGTCGGGTAAGACATTCGCGTACCGAAGTCAGTATAACAACGATTATCCTTATAAAGAGCGACGGAATTATTTTGTCGAGCAATCGCGAACGGCGCAGCGGGGTCTGGTGCAGGACGTGTTTCTGCGCGACAAACAGGGACGGCAACTGTCGGTAAACGCCTGGCTGACGGACAATGACCTCGTCATCACTCCGCAGGACATCGTGGCCCGCGAACAGACCCGAACCCAGTCGGCGCGGGTACTGGCCAGTTATGAAGCCAATGCCCTCACGCTGCGTCTGGGCTGGATTCGCGACCGCTTCGACTACGCCAAAGGGAACTTTGACTTGCCCAGCCGCACCCGCACCGACCGCTTCCTTGCCCGCGCTGAGCGAGAGTTTGCCTTTTGGCCTGCGAATAGTCAGGTGCAGACAAATCTCCGGATAGGTGGCGAATGGTCGCATTACCGCACCGTTACGGATGGGTACGGCGGGCAGCTCATTACCGAAAATCGGCAGAATTTGTATGCCCTGCTGCGGGTACAAACCCCGCGCTGGCTCATCACCACCAATATCCGGCAGGCTTACGTGACCCGGTTTAATCCGCCCCTGACACCCTCGCTCGGGATTGAACACAACCTAATTCGACGGGAGAAACTGGCCCTGATCGCCAAAGCATCCATCGGACGCAGCTACCGCGTACCGACGCTGAACGAACGCTACTGGCTTGTGCTGGGAAACCCCAGCCTCCGCCCCGAAAACGGCCTGAACATGGAAGCCGGGCTAACTACTACGGCCACCCTAACCGATAACCTTACGCTCACTGCCGATGCTACCGTATACCGAAACCGCGTAGATGACTGGTCGTACTGGAACCCGGATTTAGGCTACCGCGTCGAAAACCTGCAACTGGTTGTGGCGCAGGGGGGCGAACTGAACACCACGCTGATCTACGCCCGCGATGGCTGGCAAACGGGCCTCCGGGCGGGGTACGCGCTCACGCGGTCGTCGCAGCAACGGGCGTATAATACCTATGCAGGCGACATCATCGGTAAGCAGTTGCCCTACGTACCCGTTCATAATGGCACGCTGAACGCCTGGATCGCCCGGCATAAAACCCGCCTGACGCTTCAGACGCAGGTCGGTTCGCGCCGGTACATCACCTTCGACGGCAGCCAGTTTTTCAAGGGTACGGTGCTGACCAATGTGTTGCTCGAAACAGCTCTTCGCGTGGGACCGGTGCCAATTCGGGTGCAGGGACAGGTCAATAATGTGTTCGATACGCTGCTGTTCAGCGTAAAGCGCAACGCCCTGCCGGGTCGTAGTTTTTCAATCAATCTGTTAATCAATTCTCCGTTTATCAAACCATGACAACCCAATTCACCAAGACTGCCGTGGCCGCAATGCTGGCACTTACGCTGTGGAGCTGTAGCACGACCGACCCCGAACCGCTACCCTACGAGTCGGGCGCATACGTTATCAACTCCGGTAATTTTCTGGATAACAACGGATCTATCTCCTTTTTACCGCGTAACTCCTCAACCGCCGTCACCGACATCTTCAACGCGGCCAATGCCCGGACGTTTACGGGTGGTGTGCAGGATTACACCGAAATCGACGGTAAAGGCATCGTGCTGGTCGATAACAGCACGGCGGGGCAGGATAAAATAGAAATTGTGTCGACCGGCACCTTCAAATCATTGAAAACGCTGGCCGCTCCAGACGTCGAAAATCCCCGGCTTGTGGTTCGTGCAGGAAATAACAAAGCTTATGTTACGTGCTGGGGAGCCACCGGCAGCGGAGCTAACTTCTTTGCCAATCCTGGCTACGTGCTGGTGCTGGATCTGGCCGCCCAGACCATCACCAAAAAAATCCCTATGCCGAAAGGCGTCAATCGCATCGTTGTGGCTGGTAACGAAGCGTATGCGGGCAGCGATGCCGGTGATCCGACTCTGGTTGTCATTAACACTGATACCGACGAATTGAAACAGCCCGCCGTTATGGTTGGAGCCAGCACGAATCCAATTGCCACTGATGCGAACAACAAACTGTGGGCTTACAGTGGCGCTACGAAGGAAATGCTGCAAATCGACCCGGCCAGTAAAGGCATTTTAGCCCGGCTTAAGGTGGGTGGTTCGCCAAAATCACCTGGTTCATTTGCAATCAGTGCTGACCGGAAAACCTTTTACTTCGTGAACTCCTTTTATGACCCCGCCGATAACTACAGACAGAAGGGAGAAACGTACCGGTTTAACATCGACGCTACAAGTATTCCGGCGGCCACGCCGTTCATCAACCGGCTCTTCAGTGGCCTGGGCGTTGATCCACAAACGGGTACAATCCACGCGGGTATAGCGCCCTCTTTAAAGCAGGCCGGGTATGTACTGCGCTACAAGCCAGATACGGGGGCGCTAATTGACTCAGTCCGGGCTGAAATTGGTCCTACGCGCTTTTTCTTCCGCTAAGCGTCCTGATCCGATCAGAACAAAGGCGGCCGGTGTCAGGTTGAATAGGGCGTTTATCGCGAAAAATTTGTCTATTTGCGCTAGCATACGCCACCAAACCATTTATTATCCATGCGCGGATTATTATACTTTCTGCTTTTCCTGCTGATTGTCGTCGGCATTTTGTACATACTCACGGGCTGGAGTTACAGTGACGGCGAACGGGCTGGTACGGTCTCCAAATTTAGTCGGCGGGGGTTTGTCTTCAAAACGTACGAAGGCGTTCTGAACGTAGGCGGCTTTTCGGGCGAGACCGGCTCGCTGACGCCCCAGTATTTTGATTTCTCGGTGAAAGACGACGCCGTGGCCGCCAAGATTACCGACGCCGTGAAGACGGGTCAGCGCGTGACGCTGCATTACGAAGAAAAAATCCTGAAGATGCCCTGGAACGGTGAGACCAAGTACTACATTACTGATGTAGAACTTGTAGGGCCAGCCGCAACTCCATATGGTGCTAATCCGAACTATCCGGGTGGTCAAAACCAGCCACAGGGGTATCAGCAACAGCAGCCGATGCCGCAGCAAACACCACCGGTGCCGCCGGGTCAGGCACCGCCCGTTCAGGAGCCGGTCATGGCTGATTCTACCTTGTAAAGTAACGGGGCTGGTCAACAAACCAGCCCTTTTCCATGCCCTGATTATTTCAAAAACTGGCTTGTAAATCCGGCCATTTTCCGCTAATTTTATCTGTTTAAACAACCATCCAGACATGGCAAAATCAGATACGGCGCAAGCCACAGCATCTGCTAATGACAACAAGTTAAAAGCTCTTCAAACCACCATCGAGAAGTTAGACAAAGCCTTTGGAAAAGGCACTGTGATGCGGCTCAGCGACAGCAAAGTCGTGAACGTTCCGGTCATTTCCACGGGTTCGCTTGGTCTCGATTTAGCCCTCGGCATTGGCGGTGTGCCACGCGGGCGGGTCGTTGAAATTTACGGCCCTGAATCGTCGGGTAAAACCACGCTAACGCTACACTGCATTGCCGAAGCCCAGAAAGCCGGTGGCTTGGCGGCTTTTATTGACGCCGAACACGCCTTTGACCGCGCCTACGCCGAAAAGCTCGGCATCGACACTAAAAACCTGCTCATCTCGCAGCCCGACAACGGCGAACAGGCTCTCGAAATCGCCGAACACCTGATTAGCTCCGGCGCTATCGATATCATCGTTATTGACTCTGTAGCGGCTCTGGTGCCAAAGGCTGAGATTGAAGGCGAAATGGGTGAGAGTAAAATGGGTCTCCAGGCTCGTTTGATGAGTCAGGCCCTGCGAAAACTGACCGGTACTATTAACAAAACCGGTTGCTGCTGCATCTTCATTAACCAGTTGCGGGAGAAGATCGGTGTGATGTTCGGTAACCCTGAAACAACGACCGGCGGTAACGCGCTGAAGTTCTATGCCTCCGTGCGGCTTGACATCCGGCGCATCGGTCAGATTAAAGACAGTGACAGCGTCATAGGTAACCGTACAAAGGTGAAGGTAGTGAAGAACAAACTGGCCGCCCCCTTCAAGGTAGTCGAGTTCGACATCATGTATGGACTGGGTATCTCGAAAGTCGGAGAAGTGCTTGACCTTGCCGTGGAGATGGAAATTGTGAAGAAGTCAGGCTCGTGGTTCTCTTACGGCACCAGCCGTCTGGCCCAGGGCCGCGACGCCGTAAAGGAGCTTCTGCTCGACAATCCCGAACTGATGGCCGAGATTGAAGGTAAAATCCGCGCCAGAATTGCTACGGACGACGAAGCTCTTCTTGACCCTGTTCTTGCGGCCACCGCAGACAATGACGAAGGTGAAATCGACGATTAGCCTGGTACCGGTGCCCAATGCATCGGAACGAGGTTTGTAGACTAAAATAACAAAGAGGGGAAGCTGACTGTCAGCTTCCCCTCTTTGTTATTTTAGTCTACAAACAAACCTGTAGTGTCGACCCTGATGGTGGGGCATTACATTAACGCTTGTCCAGCGGTAAGAAATCGCGGTGAGTGGCACCGGTGTATATCTGGCGGGGGCGACCAATGGGTTCTTTCGTCTCACGCATCTCTTTCCACTGCGCAATCCAGCCCGGTAGCCGACCAATGGCAAACATAACCGTGAACATATTAGTCGGGATGCCAAGGGCGCGGTAGATGATACCGGAATAGAAGTCGACGTTGGGGTAGAGTTTGCGCGATACGAAATACTCGTCATTCAAAGCGGCCTCTTCCAGCCCTTTGGCAATGTCGAGAATAGGATCGTTAACGCCCAGCTTGCTCAGTACATCATCGGCAGCCTTTTTAATGATTTTTGCGCGTGGGTCGAAATTTTTATAAACCCGGTGACCAAAGCCAAACAGCCGGAAGCCGGTGGTTTTAGCATTTTTTGCCATCTCTATGTATTTGCTCACGTCGCCCCCGTCGGCTTTGATGGCTTCGAGCATTTCGATGACCTCCTGATTGGCTCCGCCGTGCAGCGGACCCCAAAGGGCCTGAATTCCCGCCGAAATAGACGAGTAAATGTTCGCCTGGGATGAGCCAACAAGCCGTACGGTACTGGTAGAGCAGTTTTGCTCGTGATCAGCGTGCAGGATGAGCAGAACGTTCAGAGCTTCGGCTACTACCGGGTCGACCTGATAATCTTCTACCGGCAGGGAGAACATCATATTCAGGAAGTTCGGGATGTAATCGAGGTTATTTCTGGGGTAATTGATGGGGTGGCCCATGGCCCGCTTATACGACCAGGTTGCCAGGGTTGGCAGCTTGGCCAGCAGACGAATAATCTGTAAGTCCGTCTGCTCATCATCGCCTTCGTACGATTCGGGATAGAACGCACTCATGGCACTCACCAGCGAAGATAGCACGCCCATAGGGTGTGCGTTGACTGGGAACCCCTCGAAGATTTTATACATATCTTCGGGAACGAGCGTATGCCGGGTAATGCCGGTCCTGAATTTCTCGTACTGCTCTGACGTGGGTAGTTCGCCATAGATGAGCAGATAAGCCACGCCGAGAAACGACGCTTTGGCCGCCAGATCTTCGATGGAATAGCCCCGGTAACGCAGGATGCCTTCTTCGCCGTCGAGGTAAGTAATGGCACTTTTGGTAGCTCCGGTGTTTTTATAGCCTCGGTCAAGGGTTACGTAGCCAGTTTGGTCGCGGAGAGAAGAAATGTCGAAAGCCTTTTCCTGTTCGGTGCCCTCGAGGGTGGGAAACGAATACGATTTACCGTCGAGGGTTAGTTCAGCGTTTGTCATATAAAGCGGGATGGGAGTGTTCTTCAGGAAAGAATGGGTTGGAATGTATTGGAAATTAAGACGGGCTAAGTTAGGGCAAAAACCGCTATTAAGGGTAGCTAAACCTAAAAAAGCCAATGCCCTTCCAGTACGATGGATAACTTGCCGGTACTGGAATAAGTTTTAATCAAGGCTGGCACCAAATGCCACCTTTCATCACCCGCTTTACCTGTTGCAAACTCCCGATAGTTTGGGCCGGATTACCCGTTACCAGTACCAAATCAGCCAGCAAACCCACTTTGATGCGGCCCCGGTCGGTCAGGTGAAAGGCATCGGCATTGACCGATGTAGCTGACCTGAGTACGTCGAGCGGTTTCATACCGTATTCTGCCATCATCAGAAGTTCGCGGGCATTATCGCCGTGGGGAAACACACCCACGTCGCCCCCGGCACAGATGATAACGCCCGCGTCGAGGGCTTGCCGGAATGTTACGCGTTTTTGTTTGATGCGTTCCGGCTCAGGATCCTGCCCTTTCTTCCAGCCCCGGTATTGAGAAACGGCGTCGCCAGCCGCGAGGGTAGGGCAGAGGGCCGTACCGTTTTTCTTCATCAGGGCAAAGATCTCGGGGGTTCCGTCATCGCCGTGTTCAATAGTCTCGCACCCGGCCAGAATGGCCCGGCGCATGCCTTCGGCAGTACTGGCGTGAGCCACTACACCCCGGCCACTACTGCGGGCGGTTTCAACAATCAGTTTCAGTTCATCGAGCGAAAACGTGGGGCGGGCGTCACCGGTAGGACCCCAGCGGTAATCAGCATATACTTTTATCAGATCAGCCCCCTGTCCAACCTGCGACCTCACCACTCGGATCAGCGCATCGTGCCCATCGGCTTCCTCCGCTCCCTGCGGTATATCGGTGTCAGGACTGAGTTTGGGGCCATACGAGCCGGTAGCCACAATGGCCCGCGTTGCCACAATCATACGTGGGCCGGGGATGATGCCCTGGTTGATAGATTGCTTTAGTCCTACGTCATCATAGTCAGCTCCTTCGGTACCAAGGTCGCGCACGGTAGTGAACCCTGCCAGCAACGTTTTTCGGGCGTGGACCGTGGCCCGGGCCGTGCGCATGGACCGGGGTTCACGCAGAACCTGGTCGTTCCAGGACGTTTCGTTGTACGGATGCAGCAACAGGTGCGAATGCCCCTCAATAAATCCCGGCAACAGCGTCTGACCGGCTAACTCAATTACCTCGGCTCCAGCAGCCAGAACCCCCGAGGCTGGCCCAACGGCGTCAATCTTATCATTCTTTATCCGGACTACCCAGCCCTCCTGCATAGTCTCGCCATCAAATACGCGGTCGGGTTTGAGCAGGAACGCGGTTTGGGCCAGGGCCAGGCGAGTCGTAAAAAGGAGACAGATTAAAAAAATACGATTCATCGGCGAAGGGGTTTAGTGGTAAGCAACTCTGCTAATTTTTTGCCAAAAACTAATGACAGTAGTCCCGGTAATAAAATTGCCCCCGCCCGGAAACCCGCGCCGGTGAGTTTATACACCCCGGAATTGTACAGTGAAAAACTGTCGATGAGCCAATACACACTCACGGACATGAGAATACCAAGTATAAACATGCTCACCAGCCGACCTGTGCGACCAATGAGCCGGCCAGCCAGTAGCGCTGCGCCCGTAACCGCAGCAACGGTGCCCAGGGCTTTGGGAAAAGTGTTGAGGTAATTATAGTCGAAGAAGAAAACACCCGCCCGGCCAACCAGATTCGGATGAGATAGTAACCATCCATCCAGAATAACCAGCGCGACCAACAGAACATAAAAAAATGGATTACGCATGAACAAATTAACTAGGCGAAAACAACAACTAACGCTCGGCCAGGCGTTTTACCTCGTCGCGCAGGGCGCGTACCTCACTTGTCAGGTCGCGAATTTCCCGTGCTCCGGCCACTTCCCCCGCTTCGTTCTCCGCGTCGCGACCTACGAAGTACGTGGCTAAGGTAGCCGTTACGTAGCCGAAAACCGCGAAGGCATATAGCGAGAGCAGGAAACACAAGGCCCGGCCTTCCGGCGATTTGGGCCAGTATTCTGATCCCAGTGTAGTCATCAGCATAGCTGACCACCATAGCGCTTCGTCAAACGAGTTCAGCGCCGTGCCCGGCTCATCGCGCTCGAAGGCGTAAATGCCAGCGGCTCCGGCTATGGTCATTAATAGCGTTAGCAGCAGCACGTAGCCAAACCCTCTTCGACCCATGCTCGCGCCCAACGCCCGCATACCCCGGTTGACGGAACTGACCACCCGCACCAGCCGAACGCCCCGCGCTACCCGCAAAATTCGAAACACCCGTATGATCCGAAATGCCCGCAGGGCTGGTATGAACAGCGAAATGACAGTGAACCAGTTGCGTTTGAGGAAGGGGATTTTTTCGGGGGCCAGCGCAAATTGGAGCAGGAAGTCAAGAATAAAGACCATCCAGATAACCGTACCGACGCCCTGCCAAAAGGGTGTGAGGCCGTTGATGAGTTCCTGAATGAGCAGCGCCAGCCAGGCAAAGCCCAGCACAATCATCGGCGTATCAAGCCATCCGTTTAACTGCTTCAGCAGTTCGTATCGTTCCTGGCGTAATTTGGACTGTTCTCTCACGGATTAGACTGCGGGTTATCCTGAATAAACCACTTGGAACGGGTCGGGGTTATTTTACCTGGCCGAGCAGTGTGGTAGCTGAGTGTAACATTTTGAAAAGCGTTGTAGTCTACGAAGTAGGTTCACCAACTTGATACAGCGTTGTGGAACACTTTGCCATGCCCACCTTTAATTCCCATATGAACGCTATTTAAACGATCGACCTGTACGCCGGAACCATGGGACTATCAGTCGAAATGGTGGTGCCGACGCAGCAGACAAACGCATCGAACAGCCCGTAGAGGTGCCCCGGAAAGGTAGTCGCCTGTTTCTTACGGGCTATGAGAATCTTATGGAGCAATTTGTCAGTATCAACATCGACGGTGTATATACACTATCATACATCGACTTGCCAAAGTAAGGGCCTATGTGATAGCAGAATGCCCCTGATTCGGCTGGTGAATCAGGGGCATTCTGCGTAGTGTGGCTGACACCTACAACTCGGTTAGCACCAGGTTACGCCAGCGAACCTTTATGCCCCCCCCGTCGTGAATCTGTAGGGCGATGGATCCGTTGGCTGCGCCAATTTTCTCGTCGTGCATATCTATCATTGGCTTACCATTGAGGTAGGTCTGTACATGGTCGCCTTCGACGCGGATACGTAGTGTATTCCACTCGCCGGGCTTGAGGATATCCTCCTTGTCTTCGGGTATTTGTTCAAGCCAGCCGCGCCCGTAGGATTCGTAGATGCCGCCCGTGTCGTGGTCTTTGGGGGCTACTTCCACCTGCCAGCCACTGATTTTGGTTCCTTCGATACTGGACCGGAAAAATACGCCACTGTTTCCATTGGCCTCCTGCTTGAACTGGAGCGACAGATCAAAATTTTTGTATGATTTGTCAGTGGTCAAATAGCCGTATTGCTTATCAGGACCACTTTCACATACCAGATTCCCCTTGTCAACGTACCATTTTTCGGTGCCATGAATTGTCCAGCCAGTCAGGTCTTTTCCATTGAAGAGCGGAATTTTCTTAGTTGGCATTGTAAACGCCAGCGCAGTAAGCACGGCAATCAGAAATAAGAAACGTGTCATAGTTGTTTGATTAGGGAAAGAATGTGACTGATCAGGGCTGTCCCATAATAACGCAAACTGGTGCCGGAACTGATACTGAGTTACCCGTATAGGTAAGTTTACCGGTTTGTTTATCCCGCCGAAAGATAGTGATGTTGTCCGTATCCTGATTGGCAACGAATACGAAATCGCCCTTTGGGTCAATCAGGAAATTGCGGGGTGTTTTACCCTCAACCGACTGGTCAGCTACTTTGGTTAGCATACCATCAGCGCGATAGCAAAAATCGCCAGCGTATTGGCTCCCCGGTTCGATTGGTACAAGAACTTGCCCGAAGGGTCGATGTGAATGTCGGCACTGGTATTATCCCCTGAAAAGCCGGTGGGTAACGTCGGTACATTATCTTTCAGCAGAGTCAGGGCGCCGGTCTTGGCATCGCGCCTGAATACAGCTACTGATGAGGTAAGCTCCTCGACCAGATAAGCGTATTTTTGATTCGGGTGAATAGCAAAGTGACGCGGACCGGAACCGGGCTTTACGGCAATAAATGGCATAATAGCGGGCTTCACCGTGCTGGTTTTAGGATCGATGGTCAGAATATGCAGCTTATCAGTACTAAGGTCAGCCACATACACAAAGCGGTTATCGGGACCAACGGTGGCCGAGTGAACATGGGCCCGTTCCTGCCGCTTCGCGTTAGGACCACTACCAAAGTTCTGGATGCTATCGGTAGAAGGGGCCAGCCTGCCATCCGCCAGAATGGGTAATACTGCCATACTACCCCCGCCGTAATTGGCTATGAAGGCGGTTTTGCCAGTGCGATCGATGCTGATGTAACAGGGGCTGCCACCCAGCGATGACTGTTCGTTCATGTATGTTAGTTTCCCTGTCTTCTTTTCAACCGCGTACGAACTGACACCGCCGATTTTATCAGCCCCTTCATTAACCGAATATAAATACTTACCGGATGGGTGCAGAGCCAAAAATGAAGGACTTTTAGTATTTGAGACGCTCTGGACCTGTTGCATAGTCCCTGTTTCACGATCAAAGCTAAAGGCGTAGACACCTTCGCTGCCCCGGATGGAGTAGGTGCCAACGTACATAATTTCCTGCTGCGATTGCGCCAGCAATTGCCCGGCCGTGGCCCATAACAGACCAACAGATACGAATAGGTTTGATTTCATAGAAACCGCAATATACAGGTATAGACGGCGCTGACGGTCAATAACAGTCCGACTTTTTTCAGAATGAACTATCAGGCTGACCTTAATGATCGGAACAAGTTGTACGTGTTGGTCATTGACAGGGTGGCGCCTTTTTAAGATTAATTGAAAGTATTTCGGGATATAATAGACGGAGTTTCGTTTAGGATATAAGGCCACTTCTGCGCGGTTGGCCAGAATCGCTTACCTTTGTGGTTCAGTAGACAGTAAAATGTCAAAGATTATTCAAACCTAACTTTTCAGTACCTCATTACAAATCCATCACATTCATGAAAAAAATACTGATTCTCTTCGCAGCTATAGGTATGCTTTCATCCTGTAACAGTAAAAAGCGGCAGGCTGAAATTCAGTCGCTTCAGGAAGCTCGTGACAAGGCTGTTGCTTCGCTGAACGATTGTGATCAGCGTACTGCTGACCTTCGTTCGCAGCTAACGGCCAAAGACAGCGACACTCAGGCTAAAACCAAGCAGGTTAATGACCTTATGGCGCAGGTAGACTACCTGAAAAAGACCAACACAAACCTCTTAGACCGGATGTCAGACCTGTCTATTGTGAGCAAGGCTGGTGCCGAAAGCATTAAAAAGTCGCTCGAAACGCTGAACGAACAAACTAAATACACGAACAACCTCAACACGAGCATTCAGCGAAAAGACTCGATCAACCTCGCGCTGGTGATGAGTCTGAAGCGTTCGCTTGACGACATTAATGATCAGGACGTACAGGTAGAAGTAAAGAAAGGTGTGGTTTACGTCTCGCTTTCTGACAAGATGCTGTTCCGGTCAGGTAGTTACGAAGTGTTACCCGCTGCTGAAAACGTCCTGAGCAAAGTGGCCAAGGTAATTAATGACCATAAAGACCTCGACATTCTGGTTGAAGGTCACACGGATGTTGTCCCTATTTCGACAGCGGCTATCAAAGACAACTGGGATTTGAGTGCGTTGCGGGCTACGTCGGTAGTACGGACGCTTCAGGGAAAGTATGGTGTATCCCCGGAGCGCATGACTGCCGGCGGCCGTTCGGAGTACGCACCGAAAGACGATAACACCAATTCATCGGGTCGTCAGCAAAATCGCCGTACTGAGATTATCATCACTCCCAAACTCGATCAGTTCTTCAATTTATTGTCGAGCGGTCAGGCTGGTAGCAAATAAGAGCTAACGCAATATAAAGCCCCGCTGAGATGTTCAGTGGGGCTTTTTTTTATCCTGCGCTGGAGCGGGTTACGAAATGGTAATCGAAAAACTCGCTTCAAACACCTTCCCCACGTCAACGAATTGAATCATTTCTTTACGTTCTATGGGTACCGGTTCTCCCTCGCTATCGGCGCACCCAAGCCAGGGCTCAACGCAGACGAACGATGCGCCCGGTTTAGCCCACAAGCCCAGATATGGAAAATTCGGAAATTCGACTGCCACAGCATGTTCGTGCCTGTCACTACGGAGCGTCACACGCCGGGAGCGCAGGGTTTTGAATACCAGCGCGTCCTGATCGAATAGATGCTTTGTAAGGAAGAGCCGCTTGTCGGCCGTGGTAACGGATTCGGTTTCGCCCGTAAAGTATCCGCCCTCTGATAGTTTATGCGTTGTGAGCGGCTCATCGTACTCAAACTCAACAAAGTAATCTTCGTAAACCTCGCCCGCCCGAAATGGAACGGCAAACGCAGGATGGGCTCCTACGGAAAAATAAATCGGCTGTTCGTCTTCGTTCTGCATTCGGTACGTAACCGTCAGGCGCGGGCCATTGAGCTCGTATATGATCTGGAACACAAACTCGTATGGATACACCGCCCGCGTTTCAGAATCAGCCCGCAGCGAGAACACCACGTGCGTGTTTGATGTATCGGTGGTTTCAAACAACGACCTACGCGCAAAACCATGCCGTTGCATTGAATAGTTCTTTCCACCAATGATCAGTTCGTTGTTCAGACAACCACCTACTACCGGAAACAAGTTAGGTGCGTGCCAAGGCCACACAGTCGGATCGGCCTGCCAGAGATGTTCGATGCAGCTACCTTTGTGAAAAAGCGACGTTAGTTCGGCCCCCTCGGGCTTGATAGTAACGCGCAAAGCGTCGTTTTCCAGCATAGTCATACCGCCAAAACTAACAAAAGCCGCCCAATGTTGGGCGGCTTTTGTGAACTGAATCAGCCTTCGGGAGCGGACCGTTAGTGTATGATGTTAGAACCGGAAGTGCGAGAACGCCTTGTTGGCCTCAGCCATACGGTGCGTATCATCTTTCTTCTTCACAGCCGCACCTTCGCCTTTGGCAGCCGCAATGATTTCAGCGGCCAGCCGGTCTACCATCGTTTTCTCGCCCCGTGAGCGCGAATACTTAATCAACCATTTCATGCCAACAGCCACTTTGCGGTCGGCCCGAACTTCGGTTGGTACCTGGAAAGTAGCACCGCCAACCCGGCGACTTTTCACCTCTACTGAGGGCATGACGTTGTTCAATGCTTTCTTCCACGTATCTAAGCCGCTCTCACTGGTGCGCTTGGCAACCACATCGAGGGCATCGTAGAAGATGGAGTACGCCAGGCTTTTTTTGCCCTCGTACATCAGGTTATTCACAAATTTGGTTACGAGGACCTCCTTGTATTTAGGATCGGGCAACACATAACGCTTGGGCGGTTTCGCCTTTCTCATGGTTTCTTCAGATTTTTGGTCTTACTCTGCCGTAGTCTTTCAACGGGCAGTCTTATCAAAATTTCAAAATCACGTAATTACGGACCTATAAAGTTGCTGCTCAGGGGAGCTGACTATACAGCTTATGAGTCCGTAATATGACTACTTCTTCTTTTTAGCGGGTGCGCCTTTGCCAGCAGGGGCTGCCTGACCGGGCTTTGGACGCTTGGCACCATACTTGGAACGACTCTGTAAACGACCGCTTACGCCAGCCGTATCGAGCGCACCACGCACAATGTGATACCGTACACCCGGAAGGTCTTTCACCCGGCCACCACGAATCAACACGATGGAGTGTTCCTGTAGGTTGTGACCTTCACCCGGAATGTACGCGTTTACTTCTTTCTGGTTCGTCAGACGAACACGGGCAACTTTCCGAAGAGCCGAGTTCGGCTTTTTCGGTGTCGTGGTATATACACGCGTGCATACGCCCCGACGTTGTGGGCAAGCATCAAGAGCTGGTGATTTTGACTTATCTACCAGTTTCTCACGGCCTTTACGCACCAATTGTTGTATCGTAGGCATTCTTGAATGAGTTTAACAAACGGTCTTCCCGAATTTTGAGGTGCAAAGATACGGGAAATTGTTCAAAGTTCGAGGGTCAGAATTCAAAGTTGACCGATCTCTCCTGGCTCTCCCGGTAACTCTCCGCGGACGTTAAATACCGGATGTTGAACCAGAAACTAAGCTTGACCTACCGGGCCGCCGAAACCCCCGCCCGGCAGACGGAATGTATCACTAGGCTCGTTGATATCGCCGTAGGCTTCCTCGAATCGGCCAATGTTCTCACGCAGGGCTTCAAGCAACCGTTTGGCATGTTCGGGTGTAAGAATGATACGGGCCTTTACCTTGGCCTTTGGTACACCTGGCATTAGCCGGATAAAATCCAGGATAAACTCACTATTGGAGTGAGCAATCATGGCCAGATTGGCATAAGTACCTTCGGCAATCTCTTCGCTAAGTTCGACGTCGATAGAGCCGTCGGTATTTGGGTTTTGTTGCGGGGCGTTCATAATCTGTTTCTTTTGGGCAAAAATACGGCTAAGCGTTGAAAAAAAGCCGCCCCGATCATTGCTGACTAGGGCGGCTTTTTCACTGCTAGCGCTGGTAATTAGGCCGTTGCTTTTTTCTTGCTGCGGGTGAACGATTCACGCGATTCAGTAACCGTTTCGAGTTCGTCCTTCGAACCGACAATCAGATTCTGGTAGCTACGGAGACCCGTACCAGCAGGAATCAGGTGGCCCACGATGACGTTCTCTTTGAGGCCTTCAAGCGTATCCCGCTTACCCCGAATCGAGGCTTCGCTCAGCACCTTCGTCGTTTCCTGGAACGAAGCCGCCGAAATAAAGCTATCCGTACCTAGTGACGATTGCGTGATACCCATCAGCGTTGGTTGTGATACCGCAGCCATGGCGTCGCGAACCGTGGCAAGGGCCAGGTCACGGCGTTTCAGACTGGAGTTTTCGTCGCGCATACGGCGGATCGTTACGATCATGCCTGGCTTGAAATTCTCCGAGTCACCGGCGTCAACTACGACCTTGGCGTCGAGCATCTTGTCGTTTTCTTCGCGGAAGCTCCACTTGTCAACAACCTGACCTTCCAGGAAGTTAGTGTCGCCAGAGTCGATAATCTCAACCTTCTGCATCATCTGCCGAACGATGGCTTCGATGTGCTTGTCGTTGATCTTCACACCCTGCAGACGATACACTTCCTGAATCTCATTCACCAGATACTCCTGCACAGCAGTCGGCCCTTTAATAGCCAGAATGTCGCTTGGTGTAATAGCACCGTCAGAAAGTGGCGCACCGGCCCGAACGAAGTCATTGTCCTGCACGAGGATAAACTTCGACAGTGGTACGAGATACTTCTTCTTCGTTCCGTCTCTCGACTCGATGAAGATTTCTCGGTTACCACGCTTAATGGCACCATACGTTACCACACCGTCAATCTCACTCACAACCGCTGGGTTTGATGGGTTCCGGGCTTCGAAAAGCTCTGTCACACGGGGAAGACCACCCGTAATGTCACGGGTTTTACCCACGTTACGTGGAATCTTGGCCAGCGGCTGACCAGCCTTGATAGCCTGTCCTTCTTTCACCACCAGACGCGATCCAACCGGTAGGTTGTAGATTTTCTCTAACAGCCCGTTATTGTTCGTGTCGGTAAGGTGTAGCGACAGCGTCGTTGTTCCTTCAACTATAATGGCTGGGTTCTTTGTCTTGTCGCGGCTGTCGATGATGACTTTTTCCTGGAAGCCCGTCTGTTCGTCAAACTCTTCACGGTAAGTAATACCATCTTCAATCGCGTCGAACCGCAAGGTACCCGTCAACTCCGACAGGATAACGGCGTTGTAAGGATCCCAGGCGCAAATATCATCGCCCTTCTTCACCATATCGCCATCTTTAACCCGAAGGAAAGCACCGTAAGGAACGTTGTTGCTGATCAGCACAAGGTTTTTGTCATTTGGATCAACAATCCTGACTTCACCCGAACGACCCATGACAATCGTCAGTGGCTTGCCTTCGGCGTCTTCCGACTGTACCGTCCGCATTTCTTCGAGTTCGATCAGACCATCAAATTTCGCTTTGATCGATGCATCGACCGCGATGTTCGAGGCTGTACCGCCCACGTGGAAGGTACGAAGTGTCAGCTGCGTACCCGGCTCACCAATCGACTGCGAGGCAATAACGCCCACCGCTTCGCCGATGTCAACCATGCGGCCCGACGCCAGATTGCGACCATAACACTTGGCGCAAACGCCCTGCCGTGACTCGCAAGTCAGTACTGACCGGATTTCGACGGTTTCGATGCTTGTTTCATCAATCTGAGCCGCTACTTCTTCGGTAATCAACTCACCGGAGGCAAGAATGAGCATCGGCTTTCCGTCGGCGTCTTTCCGCAACGGATCGTAGATGTCGTGCACGGTTGTCCGGCCCAGAATCCGCTCCGAAAGAGGCTCAACGATGTCTTCGTTGTCTTTCAGGGCCGACACCTGCAAGCCGCGCAGCGTACCACAATCATCTTCGCTGATGATAACGTCCTGCGCCACATCGTGCAGACGGCGGGTTAGGTAACCGGCATCAGCCGTTTTCAACGCTGTATCAGCCAGACCTTTTCGCGCACCGTGCGTCGAGATAAAGTATTCCAGCACGTCGAGGCCTTCTTTGAAGTTCGACAGAATCGGGTTTTCGATAATCTCTCCTACCGAGCCCTGTAGGTTTTTCTGAGGCTTAGCCATCAGACCACGCATACCACCCAGCTGGCGAATCTGCTCGCGCGAACCCCGGGCACCGGAGTGCATCATCATGTAAATGGAGTTGAATCCACCTTGGTCGGCTTCGAGCTGCTCCATCAGGGTTACCGTCAGGCGCGAGTTTACTCGCGTCCAGATATCGATAACCTGGTTGTAGCGTTCATTTTCCGTAATCAGACCCATCAGGTAGTTGTCCCAAACGCCCTGCACTTCGGCTTTTGCTCCGTCAACCAGGCTTTGCTTGGCATCGGGAATCATCACGTCACTAAGACCGATGGATAGACCGCCTTTGAAAGCCATCTGGAAACCGAGTTCTTTGATCTCATCGAGGAACTGAGCGGTCCGCGCACTACCCGAAATCTTGAAGATCTGCGCAATAATCTGCTGCAGTTTCTTCTTCGTGAGCAGTTCGTTAATATAGCCCACTTCCTGCGGTACCGCCTGATTGAACAATAGACGACCGGCAACCGTATCGATTATTTTCTCGACCAGCTCACCATTCTCATCCCGTAGCGTTACCCGACACTTTATGTTGGCGTGCTTGGAAATCTTGCCTTCATTGATACCAATGATAACCTCTTCAGCACCGTAGAACGTCATCCCTTCGCCCGAAATGGGGTACTCTGGAATGCTCTTACGGCCTTTGGTCACGTAGTATAGGCCCAACACCATGTCTTGCGACGGTACCGTAATTGGCGCTCCGTTGGCAGGGTTCAGGATGTTGTGCGATGCCAGCATCAGCAGCGATGCCTCCAGGACAGCTTCCTGACCCAAGGGCACGTGGACGGCCATTTGGTCACCGTCAAAGTCAGCGTTGAACGCGGTACAAACGAGTGGGTGTAACTGAATGGCTTTACCTTCAATGAGCTTCGGCTGGAACGCCTGAATACCCAAACGGTGAAGAGTGGGAGCACGGTTCAAAAGAATCGGGTGACCTTTCAGTACGTTCTCAAGGATATCCCAGATGACCGGGTCTTTCCGATCAACGATTTTCTTCGCCGATTTCACCGTTTTCACGATGCCCCGCTCAATGAGTTTGCGAATAACAAACGGCTTGAACAATTCAGCCGCCATGTCTTTCGGCAAACCGCACTCATGCAGTTTCATCTCGGGACCGACCACGATAACCGAACGACCTGAATAGTCAACACGCTTACCAAGCAGGTTTTGCCGGAAACGGCCCTGCTTGCCTTTCAGCATGTCGGACAGGGATTTCAAGGCGCGGTTGCCTTCCGAACGCACGGCGTTTACTTTCCGCGAGTTGTCAAACAGCGAATCAACGGCTTCCTGTAGCATCCGCTTTTCGTTGCGGAGAATTACTTCGGGAGCCTTGATTTCGATAAGCCGCTTCAGACGGTTGTTCCGAATGATAACCCGGCGATATAAATCGTTGAGGTCAGACGTGGCAAACCGGCCACCATCCAGCGGAACGAGCGGACGCAGTTCGGGCGGAATAACCGGTACCATTTTGATGACCATCCACTCAGGACGGTTCTCGATGCGGCCATTGGCTTCCCGGAAAGCTTCCACAACTTTCAGCCTCTTTAGAGCTTCGGCTTTGCGCTGCTGCGAGGTGTCTGTGGCCGCTGCGTGACGGAGCGAGTAGGAAAGTTCGTCCAACTCAACCCGCGACAGCAACATTTCGAGGGCTTCGGCCCCCATCTTAGCAATAAACTTGTTCGGGTCCTTGTCCTCCAGGTGCTGGTTGGTGCTAGGCAACTTGTCCATGATATCGAGGTATTCATCCTCGGTTAGGAAGTCAAGCTGATTAATACCGTCTTCGGCTTTTACACCCGGCTGTACCACCACATAACGTTCGTAATAAATAACCTGGTCAAGTTTCTTGGTAGAAAGCCCCAACAGGTAGCCGATTTTGTTCGGCAACGACCGGAAATACCAGATGTGCGCCACCGGAACCACCAGTTCAATGTGGCCCATGCGCTCCCGGCGCACCTTTTTCTCCGTCACTTCTACGCCACAGCGGTCGCAGATAATGCCTTTGTAGCGAATCCGCTTGTACTTACCACAATGGCACTCCCAGTCCTTGGTTGGTCCGAAGATGCGCTCGCAGAACAAGCCGCCCATCTCGGGCTTATAGGTACGGTAATTGATGGTCTCCGGCTGTGTCACTTCGCCGTAGGAACTCTCCAAAATAGACTCCGGCGACGCCAGGCTGATTGTAACGCTCTGAAAGTCGCTGTTGAGCTTCTTGTTCTTTTTGAACGACATTGGTTGGAGGTTTAATGTAAAGAAGAAAAAGGGAGTAGAGAGGATAGGGAAGAAGGGAAAGGAGGCTTACTGCGCTTCCTTTTCTCTTTCCTCCCTTTCCTATCTTCTCCTTACTCTAATGTAATTTCTAAAGCCAGCCCGCGCAGCTCATGAACGAGTACGTTGAACGACTCCGGGATGTTAGGTTTCGGCATGTTTTCGCCTTTTACAATGGCTTCGTATGCCTTTGCACGACCTACCACGTCGTCCGACTTTACCGTCAGGATTTCCTGGAGGATGTTTGAAGCTCCGAAGGCTTCCAGCGCCCACACTTCCATCTCGCCAAACCGCTGACCACCAAACTGGGCTTTACCACCCAGCGGTTGCTGCGTAATGAGCGAGTATGGACCAATGGAACGAGCGTGCATTTTGTCGTCCACAAGGTGGCCGAGTTTAAGCATGTAGATGATACCTACCGTTACCTTCTGATCAAAGCGTTCGCCTGTCAGACCATTGTACAGGTAAGTCCGGCCAAACGATGGCAGACCAGCAGCGTCAAGTTCGTCGGCAACCTGCTGTTCCGTTGCTCCGTCGAAGATCGGCGTTGCATACTTGCGGTCGAGCTTTTGGCCCGCCCAGGCAAGTACGGTTTCATAAATCTGACCGAGGTTCATCCGGCTTGGTACGCCCAGCGGGTTCAGCACAATGTCCACCTTGGTTCCGTCTTCTAGGAAAGGCAGGTCTTCATCGCGCACAATCCGGGCCACTACACCTTTGTTACCGTGCCGACCAGCCATCTTGTCACCTACTTTCAGCTTCCGCTTCTTGGCGATATAAACTTTGGCAAGCTTCACAATACCAGCAGGAAGTTCGTCGCCTACCTCAAGCGTGAATTTCTCGCGCTTGAATTTGCCCGAAATCTCACTCCGGCGGTTATTATAATTCTTTACCAACTGAGCCACCTGTCCGTTCGCCTTGTCGTCGTCCGTCCAGTCGGTTAGACTAACATCTGATAGCAGGTTGGCTTCCTCCGGTACGGAGTAGCCGCTTTCGTCACGGTATGCATTCTTGTCGGGAAACAGGTTTTCAGTAATGTTTTTCCGGCTAAACTTCACGCCTTTGCTCACTACTTCGTCACCAAACTTATGCTTCACCCCCTGACTGGTTTTGCCATCGAGCATAGCCGTCAGTTTGTCAATCATGCGGGCGCGGAAGTCACTCAGCTCACGGCTGTACTTCTTCATCAGCACCTTCACCTCGTCCTTATGCTTGCCCCGATCTTCTTTAGCCGGACGCGCAAACAGCTTAGTATCTATAACCACACCTTTCAGCGACGGCGGTGCTTTCTTGGAAGCGTCTTTCACGTCACCGGCTTTATCACCGAAGATGGCGCGCAACAGTTTCTCTTCCGGCGTCGGATCGCTCTCGCCCTTTGGCGTGATTTTACCGATTAGAATATCGCCTTCCTTTACTTCCGTGCCCACGCGAACAATACCATTCTCGTCGAGATTGCGCACCGTTTCTTCCGATACGTTCGGAATCTCTGAAGTCAACTCTTCTTCGCCCCGCTTTGTGTCACGTACTTCAAGTTCAAACTCTTCGATGTGAATCGACGTGAAAATATCTTCGCGCACAACGCGCTCCGAAATCACAATAGCATCCTCAAAGTTATAACCCTGCCATGGCATGAAGGCCACCTTCATGTTCCGGCCAAGGGCCAGTTCACCTGCCTGCGTAGCATAGCCTTCGCAAAGCACATCGCCTTTCTTCACCTTCTGTCCTTTCAGAACCGTCGGCTTGATATTAATGCAGGTATCCTGGTTGGTCCGGCGAAACTTGATGAGGTTGTACGTTTTCCGGTCTTCATCGAATGTAGTAGCCATCAAATCCTCATCCAGATTGTACTTAACGACAATCTTAGTGGAATCAACAGCTTCAACAACGCCATCCGCTTCGGCAATAACCAGCGTCCTTGAGTCAACCGCTACACGACCTTCCAGACCCGTTCCCACAATGGGAGCTTCGGGACGAAGAAGCGGTACCGCCTGACGCTGCATGTTCGAACCCATCAGGGCACGGTTGGCATCGTCGTGTTCAAGGAATGGAATCATCGAAGCGGCCACCGATACAATCTGGTTCGGGGCAATATCCATGAACGTTACGTTCCCTGGCTCTGCCATAGGGAAGTCACCTTCAAAACGGGCTTTGAGCCGATCAACTTGGAAGTTACCTTTCTTGTCAATCCCAGCGTTGGCCTGAGCAATGTAGTGAGTATCTTCCTCTTCGGCGGTCAGATACATCACGGGCTTGTCCATCGATACCTTTCCGTTTTCGATAATCCGGTACGGCGTTTCAATGAAGCCCATGCTGTTAATCTTCGCATAGACACAAAGCGATGAAATCAGACCGATGTTTGGACCTTCCGGCGTTTCAATGGTACACAGCCGACCGTAGTGCGTATAGTGTACGTCACGAACCTCAAAACCGGCCCGCTCACGGGATAGACCACCCGGTCCTAGAGCCGACATGCGACGCTTGTGCGTCACCTCGGCAAGAGGATTGGTCTGGTCCATGAACTGCGAGAGCTGGTTAGTGCCAAAGAATGAGTTAATTACCGATGATAGCGTCCGGGCGTTAATGAGGTCAACAGGTTTGAAGTCCTCATTGTCCCGCACGTTCATCCGCTCTTTAATCGTCCGGGCCATCCGGGCCAGACCGACGCCAAATTGTGCGTACAACTGCTCACCTACCGTCCGAACGCGCCGGTTGCTAAGGTGGTCAATATCATCAACAACGGCTTTCGAGTTAATCAGGCCAATCAGGTATTTAACAATCGAGATAATATCCTCAGTTGTCAGTACCTTCATGTCCGACGCAATCTCCAGATTCAGCTTCTTATTGATTCGGTAACGACCTACATCGCCGAGGTCATACCGTTTGTCGGAAAAGAACAGACTCTGAATAATTTCGCGCGCAGCCTGCTCGTCAGGAGCGTCAGCGTTACGCAACTGCCGATAGATTTGCTCAACAGCCTCCTTCTCGGAGTTAGAACTGTCTTTCTGCAGTGTGTTATAAATGATGTTGTAATCGGCCATATTCATGTCCTCCTTGTGTAGGATGACCGATTTTTGACCCGATTCTGTGATCGTGTCTATATCATCAACAGATATAGCTGAGTCACGTTCGAGCAAGACTTCGTTCCGGCTAATAGAAACTACCTCGCCAGTATCTTCGTCCACAAAGTCTTCCGTCCATGTTCGCAAAACCCGTGCTGCCAGCCGACGACCAATCGCCTTTTTCAGATTGGCAGGGGTTGCCGGCACTTCCTCCGATAGACCGAACAAGTCAAGGATGTCTTTGTCGGAGCCGTAGCCTATTGCCCGTAATAGCGTCGTAACCGGGAACTTCTTCTTACGGTCGATGTACGCATACATGACATTATTCACGTCCGTCGAAAACTCAATCCATGAGCCCTTGAACGGAATAATTCGCGCCGAATACAACTTAGTACCATTGGTGTGCTTACTCATGGAGAAGAACACACCCGGAGACCGGTGTAGCTGAGAAACAATGACCCGTTCGGCTCCGTTAATCACAAAAGAACCTTTTTCCGTCATATACGGAATATTGCCGAGAAAAACTTCCTGCTCAATCGTCTCAAAATCCTCGTTGTCGGGATCATTGTTCGACAGGCGAAGTTTAGCTTTAAGAGGCACGGAATACGTTAATCCTCTGTCAATAGACTCATCGACGGAATACTTGGGCGGATCAACTGAGTAGTCGATAAACTCCAGCTTGAAGTTTTCACGGGAGTCAGAGATGGGGAAATTCTCCTGAAATACCTTGAATAACCCTTCTTCCGACCGTTGGTTTGAAGGGGTGTCAAGTTGGAAAAAATCCTTAAAAGATTTAACCTGGATATCTAAGAAATCAGGATATCCAATCACTGGCTGAATCGTCGCAAAATTTTTGCGGGTACTGATTTTCGCGTTTGTAGCCAAGATTGTTGTATGTTTAGATGCGTAACCGATTCTAAATAAGCGCGTTGCGAAGATTTACAACGGCACCCGAACCATTCGGCTAATTAGACCCTAGGAGTCATCCTGCCTCTAAGGTGTAAATAGCTAACAGCAAGCAATAAGAATTAGTTTGTCAATTGCAAGTGCATAGACAAAAATTCTCCAAACAAGAAAAGACCAGATAATTTACCACCTGGCCTCCCTTGTTTGGAGTACTATGTAATCGAGTAGGCGCTTATTTTACTTCAACTTCAGCACCTGCTTCTTCGAGTTGCTTACGCAGAGCCTCAGCTTCGTCTTTAGCAACACCTTCCTTAACGGGCTTTGGTGCGCTGTCGACCAATTCCTTCGCTTCTTTCAGGCCTAGACCAGTCAGGTCTTTCACCAGCTTCACTACAGCCAGTTTAGCGGCACCCGGAGCTTTCAGGATTACGTCGAACGAGGTTTTCTCAGCAGCGGCTGGAGCAGCGTCGCCACCACCTGCGGCACCACCTGCCATCATCATGGGAGCGGCAGCAGCCGGTTCGATACCATACTCATCTTTCAGAATGGTAGCCAGTTCGTTAACTTCTTTAACCGTCAGGCCCACAAGCTGCTCAGCGAACGCTTTCAAATCTGCCATTGTCGTATTTCTTAATTTGGTTGTGATACAATTTTATTTAATAATGCGGATAATAACCCGCTTTCATCTCGGATCGAGTAGACCCAAGTCTACACCGCAGCTAGGCTGCTTCCTCTCGCTCCGACAGCGTTTTGAGGATGCCTGCCAATTTATTACCTCCACCCTGAAGGGCAGAAATAACGTTTTTGGCGGGCGACTGCAACAGACCGATGATGTCGCCAATCAGTTCCTGCTTATTCTTGAGAGCAATCAGCGTATCGAGCTGGTCAGCACCGATAAACAGACTGTAATCAATAGAAGCCGCCTTTAACTGAAGCTTGTCATTGCCTTTGCGAAACTCTTTGATGAGCCTAGCAGGTGCTTTTTGATCTTCAGCGTGAAACATAACCGCTGACTGTCCCTGCAACACCGCGTCGTTGAACGGCGTGTAATCCGTTTCAAGGGGTTCTAGTGCCTTTTTGATAAAGGTGTTCTTGACCACCTTGTACTCAATGCCCCGTTCAAAACACATCCGGCGAAGGTTATTGGTCTCAGCAACCGACATACCATTAGCTTCCGTGATGTAGAAGAAGGGAATAGTCTGGAACTTGCCAGTCAACTCCTCAATAATTGCTCCTTTTTCGTCGCGTTTCATGGTTATATCCCGGCTACCGTGCCTTTATCTATCGTGATTCCCGGACCCATCGTGCTTGTCACGTTGATCGTTTTCATGTACGTTCCTTTCGCCGATGAAGGCTTCAGGCGCATTAACGTGGCAATGATCTCCTGCGCGTTTTCGGCCAGTTGCTCCGGCGGAAACGACACTTTACCAATGCTGGTATGAATGGCTCCCTGCTTATCAACTTTAAAGTCGATTTTACCGGCCTTCACCTCACGAACAGCTTTGCCTACATCTGGCGTCACCGTACCCGATTTTGGGTTCGGCATCAGCCCACGTGGACCCAGAACTTTACCCAGACGACCAACCTTTGCCATGACACTCGGCATCGTGATAATCACGTCGATGTCCGTCCAGCCCTGCTCGATCTTCTGAATATACTCGTCCAAGCCCACGAAATCGGCACCTGCTTCTTTCGCTTCGTTCTCCTTGTCCGGGGTGCAAAGCACCAGGACGCGAACCGTCTTACCTGTACCATGCGGCAACGTAGCTACGCCACGTACCATCTGGTCGGCTTTTCGCGGATCGACACCCAACCGAACATCAATGTCCACGGAAGCGTCGAATTTTGTGTGCGAAACTTCCTTCAGAATCCCGACTGCCTGCTGGAGCGAGTATTCCTTGGTGGCGTCGTACTTCGACTGGGCTTCCTTTTGTTTCTTTGTTAACTTAGCCATTTCTTTATTTGCCTCGGCAAGTCGTTTTAATGCTTAAAACGGTGCGGTACCCGTCACCGTGATTCCCATACTGCGTGCCGTTCCCGCTACCTGCCGCATGGCGGCTTCGACCGTGAAGGCGTTCAGATCGGGCATCTTGGTTTCTGCAATGGTGCGAACCTGATCCCAGCTTACCGTACCGACCTTATTCCGATTTGGTTGAGCTGAACCTCCTTTCAGTTTGGCCGCTTCCATGAGTAGAATCGGTGCCGGTGGAGTTTTGATGACGAAATCAAAGGACTTATCCTTATAATACGTAATCAAGACCGGCAGTACCGTACCCACTTTATCCTGCGTACGGCCATTAAACTGCTTACAGAATTCCATGATATTCAAACCCTTGGAACCCAGAGCCGGACCGATTGGCGGTGAGGGGTTAGCCTGCCCACCTTTGACCTGGAGCTTTACGTAGCCACCTACTTCTTTTGCCATTGTTGAAAATTGATTTTAAGAGACTTGAATTATTCCTTGCGGGTCAGCAGTCACATGCTTCGCACCATTTGGAATCACTCCTGCCCTGACTTTTTGGAAGGACGTTCATTAAAATAAAGCACTGACCGCCCAACCGGGATGAAGGACTAAGTGGAAGCTTAGTTCTCCTTTTCTACCTGTGCGTAACTGAGTTCTACCGGAGTATTCCGGCCAAATATTTTCACAACGACGTTCAATTTTTTTCGGTCGTCAAAAACTTCTTCCACCGTGCCGACAAACCCACCAAATGGTCCATCAACTACTTTCACACTTTCACCTTGGATAAACGCCACCGTTGACACAGTAGCTTCGGCTGTCTCCTCCTCTTGCCGACCCAAAATACGGTTTACTTCAGACTCCCGGAGCGGAACCGGTACCTTGCTGGTTGTACCGACCTGTGAGTTGCCGAGAAAACCAAGTACGCCCGGCATGTTCAGAATCAGATCGAGCGCCCGGTTGTTACCCAGATCAGCCGAAATCAAAATATAGCCCGGAAAGAATGACTTCTCCCGAATGCGCTTTTTACCGTTGCGCATCTCATATATTTTCTCCGTCGGAATCAGAATCTGAGGAATGATTTCGTCTAGCTTTTGCCGGACTATCTCATTCTCGAGGTAAGACTTTACCTTCTTCTCCTGCCCCGAAACCGCCCGAATGACGTACCATTGTATGCCGCTCATTTCTTTGTCATTAGTAGAGTCATTGCTTGCCACTAGTCGCCATTCGCTGTCGCAGGATTACCTACTATAAATGACAATGAAGGGATCTCAACAACTGAATGACTACAGTTAAAAGGACTGGTAAAAGGCGTTGAGTGCGTTCTCAAACACCAAATCAATCAGCCCAACCATTAGCGCGAAAATCAGCGAAGCTACCAGCACCAGCGTTGAGCTCGCCTGTAAGTCACTGAATTTAGGCCAGGTTACGTTGTGCTGAATCTCCTCCCAAGAGGCTTTCAGAAACGCAATGAATTTGTCCATTTTATGTAAGGAATTGGCACGGGTGGAGAGATTCGAACTCCCATCAACGGTTTTGGAGACCGCTATTCTACCCTTGAACTACACCCGTAAGTTAATATTGGTACGCTTTTCGCTGAAACGGACTGCAAAGGTAAGGAAAAGACACAAAAAACAAGTGCATTCCCGTTAGGAAATGCACTTGTCTGTCAATTCATTACTTAGTCAATAATCTCCGTTACCTGACCGGCACCAACGGTGCGGCCACCTTCGCGGATAGCGAAACGGAGTCCCTTCTCCATAGCAATCTTGTTGATCAGCGTTACATCAATGGTGATATTGTCGCCGGGCATTACCATCTCTACGTTTTCGGGAAGCATAATCTCGCCCGTCACGTCTGTCGTGCGGAAGTAGAACTGCGGACGATACTTGTTGAAGAACGGCGTGTGACGGCCACCTTCTTCTTTCGATAGTACGTACACCTCAGCTTTGAACCGAGCGTGTGGCTTAACCGAACCCGGCTTGCAAATTACCATGCCACGACGAATATCGGTTTTTTCAACACCGCGTAGCAAAAGACCTACGTTGTCGCCAGCTTCTCCACGGTCCAGAATTTTCCGGAACATCTCGACACCAGTTACAACCGACTTCATGTTTTCAGCACCCATACCGAGGATCTCAACTGCTTCGCCCGAGTTGATGATACCCCGCTCGATACGACCCGTTGCTACTGTACCACGACCTGTGATCGAGAATACGTCCTCTACCGGCATCAGGAACGGAAGATCCGTCTGACGGGGAGGTAATGGGATAAAGCTGTCAACACTGTCCATCAAATCTTCGATGGTCTTCACCCACTGCGCATCGCCGTTCAAACCGCCCAGGGCCGAACCTTGAATCACAGGAATGTTGTCGCCGTCGAACTGATAGAAGCTAAGCAGTTCACGAATTTCCATTTCAACCAGTTCGAGCAACTCAGGATCGTCGACCATGTCTACTTTGTTCATGAATACCACCAGTTCAGGTACACCTACCTGACGGGCAAGCAGGATGTGCTCACGGGTTTGGGGCATTGGTCCATCGGTGGCAGCCACTACAAGGATAGCGCCGTCCATCTGGGCAGCACCTGTCACCATGTTTTTCACATAGTCAGCGTGGCCTGGGCAGTCAACGTGGGCGTAGTGACGATTAGCTGTTGAATACTCAACGTGCGATGTATTGATCGTAATACCCCGCTCTTTTTCTTCTGGTGCGTTGTCAATCGAGGAAAAATCCCGGACTGCGGCCAGACCCTTTCCGGCCAGCACTTTCGTAATGGCAGCCGTCAGCGTCGTTTTACCGTGGTCAACGTGACCAATCGTACCGATGTTTACGTGCGGTTTCGAGCGGTCAAAATTCTCTTTTGCCATGTTGTTAAAACGATATTGTGAACTGTTGTTTGTGTTAAAATAAAACTCGCTGAACGTCAATCAAGCCGCACCAAATCACGCTGTTAGAACGTGTCACGATACGGCTTTACTCCAGATAGACTTCAGTCGCGAAGTCTTGAGCCTTCTATCGGATTTGAACCGACGACCTCTTCCTTACCAAGGAAGTGCTCTACCACTGAGCTAAGAAGGCATAATCGAAAATTTTCTTCAATTGAGCAGAAGACGGGTCTCGAACCCGCAACCTATAGCTTGGAAGGCTATCGCTCTACCAATTGAGCTACTTCTGCGTGCTTAATCTCCAGCTACCTATAAACAACTATCAATTCGAAAATTGTCCATTGTCTGTCGTTATTCTGGTGACTACACTGTGGGGAGTGGAGGATTCGAACCTCCGAAGGCGTACGCCAGCAGATTTACAGTCTGATCCATTTGGCCACTCTGGAAACTCCCCAAAAAATCCTGTTAAAGAACATTTTCCAGCCCCGGTCTGGTTTTGGAGTTGCAAAATTACAAGCTTTTACGGTGTTGGCAACAAACGAGCTAAAAATAATTTAGCGGAGCGACTCCGTTAACCGACTTCCATTGGCATAAACTATATCTGAAACGCGCCAACGGTCATTCCCGATCGATACCATCTCTACCCGCAACTCCTTCTCTATCTGCTTTTCCTGGTATGTGACAAACACAACCGCTTTGTCGCCTGATACGAGTGCCGGTAACACCCATGTCTTTTTGACCCTACTGTCAGGAACATTGAAAAGTGGATTTAGGGCAGTTCGTTTCCAGCTATCCTGTATCCTGCGGGGAGCGCTCCAGATACGGTCAGCCACTGGTTTACTAAAGAATTCGTCAATGACAGCGCGGGTTTCTGCATCGCGGAAGGGATTTTCAGTTTTATTATGCTCGAAATATAAGGCACGCACCCGTCGGTCGGCAGCAGAACGGGGGGCGCTGTCAGAAGGTCGTTTTGTCAAGTCTACCGGCGCAGTTTCGGCCTGCTCGGACTTTACTTCCTGTTTTGGTTTAGTCTGACAAGCGAGCTGACAGGCGATAACTACAAGGATGAGATAGGTTTTGACCATATGGTTTGTGGATAAGAAAAGTTGGGACACAGTCGGTGCTTCGCTCTATAAACGCTTTGGCGGATCGACTGTGTCCCAAGGAAAATTACCAGACCTTGATTCTGTCCTCGGGCTTCTTATACATTCCGTCGCCGGGTTTCACGCTGAAAGCATCGTACCAGGCCGTGATGTTCGAGAGGGGGCCGTTGCAACGGTACATACCCGGTGCGTGTGGATCGACCATAATGAGCTGGGCCTGTGTTTCGGGAAGGACGTTGATGCGCCATACCTGTGCCCATGATAGAAAGAATCGCTGATCGGGTGTGAAGCCGTTGATCAGCGCGTTTTTGCCGGCCGCCTTACCCTGGTCGGTCTTTTTGAAGGCGCCATAAGCAATAGCCAGACCACCAAGGTCGGCCAGATTTTCGCCGAGGGTCAGCTGACCGTTCACTTTGATTGAATCCAGCACCTTATAGCCAAAAAACTGGTCACGAACCTGATCGGCGCGTTGCTTGAAGTTGTCGGCGTCTTCTTTCGTCCACCAATCCCGCAGCGTACCATCGGCGTCGTACTGCCGCCCTGAGTCGTCAAAGCCATGCGTCATTTCGTGGCCGATTACGGCACCAATGCCGCCGTAGTTGATGGCATCGTCGGCCTCAGCGTCGAAGAAGGGAAATTGCAGGATGGCTGCGGGAAATGCAATCTCGTTGTTGACAGGGTTGTAATATGCGTTGACGGTTGGCGGTGTCATGCCCCACTCGGTGCGGTCGACAGGTTTGCCAAGCTTATTGACCGTGTACTCATACGACCATTTACTGGCCGACTGCACATTATTATAAAACGCACCGCGGTTCACAACGACGCCGTCATAGTTCTTCCACTTGTCAGGGTAGCCAATTTTACGTTTGAACGAGGTCAGCTTCACCAACGCTCGTTTTTTGGTGTCAGCACTCATCCAGTCGAGGGCGTTAATGTGTTCTTTGAACGATGCTTCGAGGTTATCGACCAGTTTGAGCATCCTGTCCTTAGCTTCGGGCTTGAAATACTTCTGTACGTAGAGTTGCCCCAGTAAATCGCCGAGACTGCGGTCAATCAAACCACTAACGCGTTGCCAGCGGGGTGTCTGTTCCTTCTGACCACTCAGGATTTTCGAGAACGCGAAATTCTGCTCGACAAAAGCATTGCTCAAAAAAGGGGCCGCATCCTTAACGGTATTCCAGCGCATGTAGGTTTGTAGCTCCTCTATGGGCGTAGCTGTAATCAGACTATCGACCGCACGAAAGAAAACGGGATTTTGTACCAGGACCGTGTCTTGCCCTTTTGCCCCGTACTTAGCCATCTGATCGGCCCAGTCGATGCCAGGCGTTTGCTGGCTAAAGGTGGGGACGGCAAATTTATTATACGTCTTATACGGATCCCGCATTTCTACGCGGGCCATCTGTGCCCTGGCCAGAGCCGTTTCCAACCTCATAACTATGTCGGCATCCTGCGCAGCCTGCGTGGATTCTTCGCCAATAAGTCCAAACATCTTGACCAGATTATCATGATAAGCGTCGCGAATTTTCAAGCTACGGGCGTCGCTTTTCAGATAGTAGTCGCGGTCGGGGAGGGTGGTACCGCCCTGAGCGAACTGAGGCAGGTATTTTGACACGTTTTTGCGGTCCTGACCTACGTAAAAGCCGAACAGCATGCCGTTACCCTGCGCCCGCTGGTAGGCCAGTTCATCCAGAAAAGCAGCTTTATTGTTTACCTTACCAATGCGGGCAAGATCTGCTTTGATGGGATCGAAACCCATTTTTTCGATGGCCAGGCTATCCATACCACTGGCGTAAAAATCGCCGACCATCTGGTATAAGCGACCTTTCGTTGTGGTTTTTGTGGCGTCGTCGAGCAACGATTTCATGGCGTCGAGGCTTTTGTCGCGCAGTTCGTTGAAGCTGCCCCACGATGTTTTGGATGCTGGTACTGCGTTTTTCTTCAGCCAGTTGCCATTCGCATACTCATAAAAGTTATCACCGGGCTTTACCGACAAATTCATGTTGTCACGATCAATGAACTTGGGCGGGGCAGGTAGAGGGCGGACCAGGCTCAGATTGGTCGCTCTGATTCGATTCGGCGTCGGTTTGGCTGGTGGCGTGGCCGCCATGAGGCCAAACGCCAGCGTTGCTGTGGCCAGTACATTCAGTTGTTGATTCATGTAATCAGTATGTTGGGGTTAATGACAGACAACAAAAATACGCATTTCCCTAAAAACAAAGTGCCGAACTGACAGCGGTATACTCCCCGGTGTCAGTTCGGCACTATAATATTATATTGTCTATTTGCCGACTGTTAATGAGCCGCCAAATTCACTTTTGTATGTGCCGGTTTTGTACTGGTCAAATGGCTCCTTCTGGTGGTAATTTTGACCGAAGTACGTCACAATCTGGTGAAATGTTCGTGGCTCCAGATATCCAGCAACGGGCTGAATGAGGTTAAATTTCTCATCAAGAAACACCGTGGTCGGGTAACTCATCTGGTTTTTCATCAGTACGGCAGCCAGTTCGTGGGCTCCCCGCCCGCCTGCCGTGCCCACGTACTTGAACGTTTGCTTGCCCAGCGTAATGTCGGCGGTTTGTTCAGCGTTGAGTTTTACGGCATAGTAGTGTTCATTCACATAGTCGATGATGGCCGGTTTCGAAAACGTTTCCCGGTCCATGACCTTGCACCAGCCGCACCAGTCGGTATACACATCGACCACGAGCTTTTTTGGCTTCTTCTGCGTGGCTGCATAGGCTTCCTGCACAGTAAGCCAGTTGATGCGCTTCTGGCCGGGACCAGAGACCTTCGTTTGAGAAACACCCACCACTGGTAGCCGGAAGGCCGAAACGGCCAGGCCCAGTAGCAGGATTGAGATAATGAACAGACGATTCATACTAGTTGGTTTTCATAGTAACGCCGGATAGCCGACAAAATTAGCAGACTGCATATTTTGTGCCGTATTGATAGCGGAGTAACTGTTTTCTGGCCTTCGCTATTTTTAGGCTATTTTTGTGGTCAATTATCACTCGTATTTTACCAATGATTCAACGCATTCAAACCGTTTTTCTGTTTTTAATCGTCGTAGCCATGGGGGTGGCTTTGCTGAATCCAATCTGGGAAAAGTCCGGAAAGCCTTTCCCCGAAAAGGCCTACCTGACTTCTATGCAGTATACTGAGCAGCAGTTTTCGGCTCCGCAGGCGGGTGTGCCGCTTTCCCAGGCTCCTGTCTCCATGGTTACGTCGGTCTGGTATCTTGGTTTGTTGATCGGCCTGGTAGGCCTGATCGCTCTGTACGCTATCTTTCAGTACCGCAATCGGCTGACTCAAACTATGCTGTGCGCCATAAACGCGCTGATGCTCACGGCCATTATGGGTATTGTTCTCTATCGGACGCTGTACGTAGGCAAAGAATATGGCGACCCCAACGAACAGGGCGATTTTCAACTGGGATTCTACGCCATTATTACTGCATTAGTGTTTAATGCACTGGCTAACCGTGCCATCCGGCGTGATGAGAAATTGGTGCGCGGTGCTGACCGGCTCCGCTAACGATGTTACGCTCGTTTCATACTCCTAACCTGCTTGAAGCTGGATTGGACGAGGTGGGTCGGGGTTGCCTGGCCGGTCCGGTGGTGGCGGCAGCGGTTATTTTTCCGAAAGATTATAGGCACCCAACGCTGACCGACTCTAAGCAACTAACCCGCAAACAGCGCGAAACACTATGCATTGATGTTGAGCGTGATGCGCTGGCCTGGTCCGTAGCCGAAGTCTCTTCTGATGACATTGACCGGATCAATATTTTGCAGGCGAGTTTTCTGGCGATGCACCGCGCTGTGGACGCGCTTACCCTCCAGCCGGAGCATTTACTCGTGGACGGCAATCGGTTCAGACCGTACCCTATGATTCCACACACCTGCATCGTAAAAGGTGATTCGCATTATTTGTCGATTGCCGCTGCGTCGGTGCTTGCAAAGGTGTTTCGCGATGAACTGATGGCGCGGCTGGGTTGTGACTTTCCTGACTACGGCTGGGCAAGGAACGCAGGATACCCAACTACTCTGCACCGTGATGCCATTCGGCAATGCGGCCCAACGAAACACCATCGAATGAGTTTTCGACTCCTATGATTACACCAGACCTGTTGCTTCCTGCCGACTTTCAGACACAGATGCGCCAGCAACTTGGCCCGAACTACGGGGCCTTTAGCGACGCGCTGTTGCAGGAAACACCGGTTAGCGTTCGTGTTAATCCGCGAAAGTACGCGCTCGACACGGCGGGTCTGGAGTCAGTGCCCTGGTGTGCGGATGGGTTCTACCTGCCCGAACGGCCCATCTTTACGCTCGATCCGCTGTTTCAGGGCGGGGCCTATTATGTACAGGAAGCCTCGTCGATGTTACTGGCCGAAGCGTTGCGCCAGACCGTGCCCCTCAACCATCCCCTGCGAGTACTGGATTTGTGCGGTGCACCAGGTGGGAAAAGCACGTTGCTGGCGTCGGTGCTGCACCCCGACAGTTTTCTTTTGACGAATGAAGTAATCCGTAGTCGGGTGTCGGTCCTGCGCGAAAACGTTGATAAGTGGGGCTACCCGAACATAGCAGTCAGCAACCATGACCCCGAGGATTTTGGTAAGCTAACCGGCTTTTTCGATCTAATCCTGATTGATGCGCCCTGCTCTGGGGAAGGGTTGTTTCGAAAAGATCCAGCTGCGGTCAGGCAATGGTCAGAAGAAGCAGTGCAAAGTTGCCAGGCGCGGCAGCAACGTATTCTGACGGCTGCCATGCCGCTGCTCGATCAGGGGGGTATGTTGATATACTCGACCTGCACCTACAACGACAGTGAGAATACGGACAACGTCCGGTTCCTGATGGATAATGGCTTTGTTAATAAGCCACTTAAGTTTCCTGCAGAGTGGGGTATTGTGGAAAAACCTGTGGATAGCGCTGTTGGCTACCAATGTTACCCGCATAAAGTACGGGGTGAGGGCTTTTTCATTAGCCTATTTCAGAAAAAGACGCTCGATGCACCGGCCAAACTCGACGCACGAACCTTTCGAAGTGTTCGCGCCCTGCGCCCTCGCGAAACGGCGTCGGCAAAAAAATGGCTGGCCAATCCCGATCAATTCTCTCTTTGGGAGAAACCAAATGGCGATGTGATGGCCATTCAAAAATCGTTGGAGAAGACGTTTATGCTACTCGATGTCGCTCTGAAAAATAAAGGGTTTGGGCTGGAAATGGGGCAGTTTAAGGGGCAGGATTTCATTCCATCGCACACCTTGGCACTGAGTACAACTATCCGTCCTGATTTACCCGGTATCGAACTTAACAAAGAAAATGCGCTGCGATATTTTAAGAAAGAGAATCTGGTGTTCGATCATCCCGTGAAAGGCTGGTTGCTGGCAAAATACAAAGGCGTCAACCTTGGTTGGATGAAGGGTGTCGGTACACGGGTGAATAATTACCTGCCTAAAGACTGGCGCATCCGAATGGACTTGAAGACCGAGTTTTTCGATTAACTTTCACGCTACAGAATCCACAAAAACTAGAGAAAGAAATGAAACGAGTACTCATTGTTGTTGGGTTGCTACTGGCCGTTGCTGGAGTTGGCTACGTAGCCGGGCCGCGTCCCGAAACGAAATTACCCACCGGAAACATTCCCACTGTGACCTCTGACCTGACCAGCCTCGACACCGACGTGGCCCACTACGAAGCCAACTTTAAACTCAAACCCGACAATGAAGCCCGGATTGTGTGGGCCGACAGTGGCAAAAAACAGAAGACTCCGTACAGCCTCGTATATATTCATGGGTTTAGCGCGAGTTGGGGGGAGGGAAGTCCCGTCAACCTAAATCTGGCGAAACAGTTTGGTAGCAATCTGTATCTGGCCCGTACGGCCGGACACGGTCTTGATTCGCCCGACGCTATGATTGACCTGACGCCCGCTGAATACATCGAATCGGCAGAACGGGCGCTGGCCATCGGCAAACAACTCGGCGACAAAGTAATCGTGATGGGTACGTCAATGGGAGGCATGCTGACCCTGTACCTGGCGTCGCGCCATCCCGAAATTGCTGGTATTGTGCTGTACTCGCCCTGTATTGAAGTGGCGGATCCGTCGGCCAAGCTTATCACAGGCCCCTGGGGGCAGCAGATTCTGGATCAGGTCATGCCCGATAAGCATAGTCATAATAAGGACATGCCCGAAGCCCGGAAGAAATACTGGTATCAGCAGTACCATACCAATGGGCTGATTACGCTGCAAACAGTGCTGGATAAATATGCTACGCCGGAGACCTTTGCTGAGGTGAAACAACCTATATTCCTGGGGTACTATTACAAGGATGAGAAACATCAGGATCCAACGGTCTCTGTAGCGGCTATGTTGAAAATGTATGTCGAACTGGGAACGCCGAAAGACCTGAAACGCAAAGAGGTGTTTCCCGACGCCGATGCCCACGTAATCACATCAGACCTGACCACCAGATCGTGGCCCGCCGTTCAGGCCGCCACCGCTACTTTCCTGACCGATGTTCTGAAGATGCCCGTCGCCACCGCATCCGCACCGATTGTGGCCCGCCGAACTGAAAAATAGCGTACTTTTGAGATTTCAATGAAAAGCAGAGAGTGAGGACTATAGAACATATACCAGCTTGTTCTCCACGCTCTGCCTTTCCCTCTTCACTAAAAAAAACATGGCTTACGGATTACTGAACGGAAAACGCGGCATCATTTCGGGTGCTCTCAACGACCAGTCGATTGCCTGGAAAATTGCGCTCAAAGCAAAAGAAGAGGGCGCAACCTTTACCCTGACCAACGCGCCCATTGCCATGCGCATGGGGGCCATTCGTGACCTCGCCGAGCAAACCGGTTCCGAAATTATCCCGGCAGATGCCACCTCGACCGACGAACTCGATAATCTCTTCACAAAATCGCAGGAAGTACTGGGCGGTAAAATTGATTTTGTGCTGCATAGTATCGGCATGAGTCCAAATATTCGTAAGGGACGGGCTTACACGGACTTGAACTACGAGTGGCTGAAACAGACCATAGATATTTCGGCGGTATCGTTCCACAAAATGCTGCAGTCGGCTTACAAACTTGACGCCATCAGCGAGTGGGGTTCGGTTGTCGCGCTGACGTATATGGCTGCGCAACGGACGTTTCCGTTCTATACCGATATGGCCGATGCCAAAGCCCTGCTCGAGTCTATTGCCCGTTCATTCGGTTATCGCTACGGTCGGCATCGGCATGTGCGCATCAATACAGTTTCGCAGTCGCCCACGCCCACTACGGCGGGAAGCGGCATCGGCGGGTTCGACCGTTTTTATGATTTCGCCCAAAAAACGGCTCCCCTCGGCAACGCCACCGCCGACGAGTGCGCCGATTACTGTATTACGCTCTTCTCCGATATGACTAAGATGGTGACGATGCAAAACCTCTTCCACGACGGCGGCTTTAGCATGACCGGTATTTCGGAAGAAGTGATGGAACTGATCAATAAAGAATAGACTCAAACATTAAACGATTGAAAAGCGGATGGGCGGGTGCATGGTTTACATGCACCCGCCCATCCGCTTTTCAATCGTTTAATTAGAAAACCCTTTGCGTCAGATGAGTCGCGCCTTCGTCTCCGTTGATGCGGATGACGGCGGTTTTGTTTGTCCAGTTGATGGTTATTAGCCCGTAGTTAACTTTAGAAACTATCTCGCCTACGCGATGCTGGTTAGGTTCTGTGTGAGGAGGTGATACGTGGGTGAGGCCGCTGCTCGTGATGTCGAAGAGGTCGTAGCTCAGACCCGGTACGCTTACTTTGGAGACTTCGGCCATATGACGGTCACCGCTAATCATCAGGGCGTGGCTGGGTTTGGTTTTGGCGAATAAGTCGAGTAGCCGCTTTCGGGCAGTGGGGAAATTAGCCCACTTTTCATAAACGTGTTCTTCGGGTAGAACCTGAATACCACTGCCAATAATATGCATGTCAGCGTCGGAGTTGGCTAACTGCTCCTCCAGCCATCGCCACTGTGCTTCTCCCAGTAAGTCGCCGGTTGGGTCCGGTACGTTGACTTTTCCGTCTTTTTTGAGCGCATCGCGAAAGTAGCGACCATCGAGCAGAATTACTTTCACGCGCTGTCCTTTGGGTCCGTACGTATGTGCTGAGTAAGCACCTTCCTGCTTTCGTAACGGACTGTTGGCGGGTACATCCAAAAAATCGAGCATTACCTGCTGACTTTCTTTACGCATCGGGTACTCCTTGCCGCCATCGTTCACGCCATAATCATGATCGTCCCACACGCCAATGATGGGTGTCGACTGGCGCAGTTGTGTGTAAATTGGGTTGGCCTTTTGCCGACCGTACTTGGCCCGAAGCGTATCCATGTTTTGAGAATCGCCGTAAATATTGTCGCCGAGCCAAATCCAGAGGTCGGGCTTCTGCGCCACAATATCGTCCCAAAGCGGTTGTGGGCGTTTTTGGTCACTGCACGAACCAAAAGCAATGGTCGTAAGCGGCTTTTGAGAACCAGCCTGCGATTCACCTTGGGCGGTCGATACTGTTGTTTTCGGTGACTGACAACTGGTCAGCAGGGTAATACAGAGGACAGAGAGAAGCAGGACAGATTTTTTCACAGGAGGTCAGGTTTGTTGCCCCAAAAGTAACAGCATCTTCTTTACTACCTGTGTTAAGGAATTGTGGTGGTAAGGTAGAAAGGACCTTGGCACTACTCCCAGCTACAAACAATTCGACTGCCATTTTCAGTGGCTTCAGTACAGATGTACGTATCGACCTCCTGTTGTAGCTCCTCTACGTGTGAGATGATACCGACCACGCGGTTTTCGGCCCGCAGAGCTTTTAGTGTTTTGAACACCGTTTGCAGCGAATCTTTGTCGAGCGTACCGAAGCCTTCGTCCAGAAAGAATAGGTTCTGCTTGGCTTTTGTCAGGTGCTGGATATTATCCGATAAAGCCAATGCCAGCGATAAAGACGCCTGAAACGTCTGTCCACCTGATAAAGTCTTTACACTCCTGACCTCGCCCCCGTTCAGAAAATCACGCACCAGAAAGTTATTTTTCTCATCCAGTTCCAGTCGTAGCTGGTTGTTGGTTAGCTTGAAAAATCGCTCATTGGCCGATTCACACAGGTTGGTCAGGTAAACCGACGATACGTAGTTAACAAAGCCCTGTGCCCGAAATAGTTCGTTCATTTTTTCCAGATCCTGCCGCCGAAGGTCCAGTTCGTCATGCCGTTTTAAGTACGCCTGTTTCTCGCGCCACTGCTTCTCCAGTGTTGCTAGGACGTTACCAGCCTTACCTCTGTCGGTATTGAGCGCATCTTTCTGGTCACGCAGGGTCTGTAGCTGATCTTGGATGGCCAGCAGCGTATCGGCATCGAAAGGCTGTTCGGTAAGTTCAGTGCTGAGGTCAGTAACTATCTTCCGCAGCCCGGTTATTTTGTCCTGGTAGTCTCTAACGCGCTTTCGTTCCTGCTCAATATTCAAATTGCTGCGCAGAATTGCTTCTACCTGTTCTCGAAACAGACCATTATCAGTCAGGCTTTTGTTAATGGTCCGATCCTGAGTAGCCACGTCTGCTTCAACGTCGGTAAGTTGCTTGGTCAGGGAGTTTATCCGTTCCTGACGGGTTGCTTGTTCCTTTTCGGCTTCGTTTCGCTGTACGTCGGCCTCGTCGAAGTCAACTTTTGCCTGTTCATACTGCTGCGTAAGTGACGTTCGTAAATCAGCAATGTAAATTAAGTCCCAGTTTGCTACGTCGGCCAGCGTATAGTGCTCCAGTGATTCAATCTCGGTTATCAGTTGTCCGTTCAGACCTGCTATATCGTTGCTCCTTGAGACAAGTTCCTCATTGTCTTTTTCAAGCAGGGCCATTGTTTCATCAATGTGTTTGTTCAGTTCACGGATGGCTCTTTGAGTGTTTTTAAGTTCCGCCTGCGCGTTTCCTTCGCGTACAATAGCATCGTCCACGAACTGTTCCTGCTCAAGGGTAAACTCGGGCCATACAAACCTGTCTTCGTGCGCTGTAAGCTGCTGAATAACCTGGCCACGCTCGTCGGCAAGGCGCTTCGCATTGTTTAGTTCGCCAATAAGTTCAGTCTTCAGATTGCTGATGGTCAGTCGGAGTGCTGTTGTTGTCTTAATTTCATTTCGTACCTCCTTTAGCAGCTCATCCGCTTCCCGAACGGCCAGTGCTGTGGTATCATTGCTATGTTTTGCGGGGTGGTGTATTGAACCGCACAGGGGGCAGGGTTGCCCGTTGGTCAGGTTTTCGGCATAGCGCTGCAACTCAGCCTCAAGGTGTGCTTTCTGGTAAACGGCTTCCCGTTTCTCTTCAACACGTTTGAGCCTCTCAAGTGCCTGTGCAAGGGTGTCGGGCAACGTCTTCAGCGTCAGTTTAGCCCATTCAGGCGAAAATCCCACCAGTGCCTCGTCTTTGCGCTGCCTGAGCCGGGCTACGCTGGCGTCGTTAATTTCGAGTTGCTGCTGGAGAGTATCGGCCTGTTTTTTGAGGGGTTTGAACACCTCGAACCAGTTCTTCGCCCTGTACAGCCGCTCCAGATTGGACTCTTGACCGGATAGCTGATCAATGCGCGTCTGGTGGCCTTTCAGCTCGCTTTTATACTGATCAATTCGCTCCTTCTGAAGAGCAACTTTTGTGTGGAGACTAGCTCTGTCTTTTGTCAGTTGCTCAATGGATTTCTGTCGCGTTCTAATAGCCTGAACGGTTTCCAGATCGTCAATCTGCTTATGAATCAACCCCCGATTCTCGTAAACCGCTTTTGCTGAAGTGTAGAAAGCCTGGATTCGGGGGAGTTGCTGCGTAACCGTCTCCAGTTGGCGTCTTGCCTGTTGAGCATCTTCTGTCAGTTCGGTGTGCTGTGTTCGAAGTTTATCCACCGCATCTAGTTGTGCCCGGAAAAGCAACTGGCATCTGGTGTAGTGTATGATGTCCTGCTCGATCTGCTGGAAGCTGGCTTCGTCGGTCAGCCCGTGTGCTAATTCTGACCGGGTGGAAGCCAGTGATTCGTGCTGTTTTTTGGCGTAAAGTAAACGTTCTTCGTCGGGCGTCAATCGATCAATTTTCGCCGTTGCCTCCGTAAGTTTCTGGTCAATTAGTTCAATTTCTGCTTTCGCTCCATCAGCCGCTTCGGGTGTAACAGCCTCCAAGGGCGATAGCAGACCCCGCAACTCAGCTAAGTGGTTATCATTGACCGCCGTTAACTTCTTAACCCGCCCCGTTAAATCGTACTGATCCAGTTTAAACAACTGGTTCATCATTTTAGTCCGGTCCGTTGCACTGAGTTCCAGAAACTCCCGAAACTGGTTCTGGGGAATAATAATAGTGCGCTTGAAATTGTCGTAGTCAAGCCCCAGAATTTGCCTGGATAGGGTTGAAACGTCTTCTTTTTCGTTGCCGATAGGATGCCAGTCGGTTTCCTGCCAAATGAATAGCCTTCGTTCGTCGGCGGTTACTTCATGGCGTTTTTTACTGTTGCGCTTCGCTTTGTAAATAAATCGGTAGAGTTGCTGGTCGGCCCCTGCCTGAAACTCAAAGTCGATTTTCATCTCCTTCGATTTCAGATTCATCATGTTATACAGTCTGTTGTCGCCATGATTCAGACGCTCGGTTCTACCGTACAACGCAAAACTTATGGCTTCGAGCAGAGAGGTCTTGCCACTGCCTACCTTACCGAAAATGCCGAATACACTTGACTCCGTTAGTCGTCGGAAGT
>CAWGWS010000004.1:1782500-1950657 GCA_963826425.1 uncultured Cytophagales bacterium
TCCGCGATGGCAGTCATCGGAGGGTTAGTCGGGGTCTAAGGGGTAGCCGAATGGCGGACCTGAGGGGGAATGGGTTAATAGTCCCATACTACGTTTGCAGGGAGACAGCTGACGGATTGCCGGGGGTGATAGGTCCTGACGGAATAGGGCGTTGAGACAAGGCTTCGGCCGCGTCGAATCACTGAAGGGGATTCCAAGAAAAGGTTGAATCCGTTAAGCGCAAGCGTACCCGTACCGTAAACCGACACAGGTAGCTGGGCAGAATATGCTAAGGTGCGCGAATGAATCATGGTTAAGGAACTCGGCAAAATGACCCTGTAACTTCGGGATAAGGGGGGCCTCGTCACGGTATTAGCAATAGTATTGGTGGAAGGCTGCAGAGCAAAGGCCCAGGCGACTGTTTACCAAAAACACAGGACTCTGCCAACTTGAAAGAGGACGCATAGGGTCTGACACCTGCCCGGTGCTGGAAGGTTAAGGGGGGATGTTAGGGGTAACCCGACGCATTGAACTGAAGCCCCAGTAAACGGCGGCCGTAACTATAACGGTCCTAAGGTAGCGAAATTCCTTGTCGGGTAAGTTCCGACCTGCACGAATGGTGTAACGATCTGGGCACTGTCTCAACCATGAGTTCGGTGAAATTGTAGTAGCGGTGAAGATGCCGCTTACCCGCCACGGGACGAAAAGACCCCGTGCACCTTTACTACAGCTTGGTATTGGATACTGGCTGAGGATGTGTAGGATAGGCGGGAGGCAATGAAGCGGTGTCGCCAGGCATCGTGGAGTCAACCTTGAAATACCGCCCTTCTTCATCCGGTATCCTAACAGATTAAATCTGGACATTGCCTGGTGGGTAGTTTGACTGGGGTGGTCACCTCCGAAAGGGTAACGGAGGTTTCCCAAGGTCCGCTCACGCCGGACGGTAATCGGCGGAGGAGTGCAATAGCAGAAGCGGGCTTGACAGTGAGGCACACAGGCCGATCTGGTGCGAAAGCAGGGTATAGTGATCCGGTGGTTTCCGTATGGAAGGGCCATCGCTCAAAGGATAAAAGGTACGCCGGGGATAACAGGCTGATCTCCCCCAAGAGCTCACATCGACGGGGAGGTTTGGCACCTCGATGTCGGCTCGTCACATCCTGGGGCTGGAGAAGGTTCCAAGGGTTGGGCTGTTCGCCCATTAAAGTGGCACGCGAGCTGGGTTCAGAACGTCGTGAGACAGTTCGGTCTCTATCTGTGGTGGGCGTGGGAATACTGATGGGATCTGTCCTTAGTACGAGAGGACCGGGATGGACCAACCGCTGGTGAGCCGGTTGTCTGGCCGCAGGCACGGCCGGGTAGCTACGTTGGGATAGGATAAGCGCTGAAGGCATCTAAGTGCGAAACCGGCCCAGAGATGAGTGTTCCAATATAGGAGGGGCGTTGGAGACGACGACGTTGATAGGTGGCAGGTGGAGGCTGTGAGAGCAGCGGAGCTGAGCCATACTAATGGCCCCGAGAGCGTGTTTTCGTGTTGATGGTCTATAATTTATTGGTGAGTTCCAGAGTTTGCTGGGATAAGATTCTTCCGCGGGGAAAAAGAAAGCATCAGGTCTTGAGGAGATGCTGTGACGCGAGTTATGGCGGACTCTTCAGAAGATAAGCATGCAGGTTGGTGCTGGTAAGGCGGGTGTTCACCTCTTCCATTCCGAACAGAGCCGTTAAGCCCCGTACTGCCGATGGTACTGCCGTCACAGGTGGGAGAGTAGGAAGGTGCCACCTGCTGTTATTTAAAGGCGAAGGCCGTTGTCGATCTGACAGCGGCTTTTTGCGTTTGGGGTCTTTTCTCCTCCGCAGAGTTGACTGTAAATGGGGTACGGCAATACGTATGATCAAATAGAAAGGGTCCCGTTCAGAACGAGACCCTTCTTGTAATTAGCAGGTAGTCAATATCAAGCGAATACGAGTTCGCCGAAGTTTGGTAGCTTGATTTTTTCAAGAATTTTCTCTTCCAGTAAATCTGCCCAGGCATTCATATAGGTGACAACGTCGTCGCGGACGTTATGTTTGAGGAATCGCTTTTCAATTGGTAAACGTGAAAGGACTTCCCGATCATCCAGCTTCTCTAGATGTTTAAGGTCTTCCAGCATCAGACCAGCATTGAGCATTTCGCTAATAATGACGTCGAGGGGTAGCTGACTAGTAGGGCAAAAGTCGTCGACCTGCTCGTTCCAATCTCCATAGCGTTGCATTGCATACCGATGGATCTGGTCTTTATTGAGTTTGGTTAACTCTTGAGCCAGATTGCCACAATTGCAACCGCCCATGTGTCCCCATTGATACGGTGCACCATTCTGTAATTCTCGAGCCGTGCGACGGAGTGCTTCGATAAGTTCAGGGTTTGGTCGTGCCATAGCCTATGTTTTTTTGAAAGTTACGTTCTTAACGACCTGTAAAAATATTTTGTTCGTCTTAGCGCACCAACTCCATCAGGTCTTTGTCATTTACTTCTTTCCGAACGTCAGCCATATCCAAGAAGCGGGTGTAAACCGTATCCAGTGTTGGTTTGTCATAGGTATAGCCTAGCAATTCGAGTCGATGTTTGAGTGCATGGCGGCCACTGCGGGCCGTGAGAAGAATCGAAGATTTATCGACACCTACGTCCTGAGGTCTCATGATCTCATAATTCTCTGAGTTCTTTAGATGGCCGTCCTGGTGGATTCCCGATGAGTGGGCGAAGGCGTTCCGCCCAATGATCGACTTATTGGCCTGAACGGGCATACGCATCATTTCTGATACCAACTGGCTGACCGGAAACAAACGGGTGCTGTCAACACCGGTATCGAACCCAAGCTCTTTATGTACTTTCAGGGCCATGACTATTTCTTCCAGTGCAGTGTTGCCGGCCCGCTCGCCAATGCCGTTCATGGTTACTTCTACCTGCCGCGCGCCATTCATGATTCCCGCCAGCGAATTTGCCGTAGCTAAGCCAAGGTCATTGTGGCAATGGATTGAGATCATGGCTTTATCTACGTTGGGTACGCTGTTATAGATACGTCTGATCTTGTCGCCGTATTCGCCGGGGAGACAATACCCTGTTGTGTCGGGAATGTTGACAACGGTAGCGCCTGCCGCAATTACGGCTTCGGTTAGGCTGCATAGAAAGTCAAGGTCAGCACGACCTGCGTCTTCCGCATAGAATTCAACATCATCAACATACTTGCGGGCGTGTTTAACTGATTTTACAGCCTGCTCCAGAATCTGCTCGCGGGTGCTGTTAAACTTGTTTTTGATGTGAATATCCGATGAGCCTATGCCGGTATGAATTCGTCCCCGTTTGGCAAACTTAAGGGCTTCTCCGGCTGCATCAATATCAGCGATGACACACCGCGAGAGCGCGCAGACAATTGGATTGGAAACGGCTTTGGATACCGCAACGACCGATTGAAAATCGCCGGGACTCGACACCGGGAAACCGGCCTCGATAACGTCAACACCAAGCTTCTCAAGCTCTTTGGCTACTATGACTTTTTCGTTGGTAGTAAGCTGGCAACCGGGTACCTGTTCTCCATCCCGGAGGGTAGTGTCGAAAATGTAGATGCGCTGACTCATAGTGATTTTGGGTGATGATATAGGCCGAAAAAAAGCCCTCTTTCGTCAGAAAGGGGCTTTTTTATAAAATAGCGACTCCCTCTCATGTGCTAAAATGAGTTTAGAAGAAGAAGGTATGAGGCTGTTATCGACTTCATTTTTCTGGCGAAATTTCGCTGATTGCGTAATTACACTGTAAACTTACAGCAATAGTTACGTTTTTAAAAGCGATTCCAGAGAATTTCTCAGGCCAGCGCAGAAAGTATCTGCTGCCCCATTTGTTGTGTATTCAGTAGCATTGCCGAGGCAGTAGACGAATCAGCTATGTCACGGGTGCGGTAGCCGTCTTTCAAGACTTTGTCAACGGCATTAATAACGGCCTCTGCTTCTGCTTTCATATTGAAGGAAATCTCGAGTAGCAAAGCGGCCGAGAGTACCGAGGCCAGTGGGTTTGCTATTCCCATGCCAGTAATATCGTGTGCCGAGCCATGAATAGGTTCGTACAACCCTATTGTGTCACCTACGGAGGCTGAGGCCAGCATACCCATGGATCCTGCAATCTGACTGGCTTCGTCGGTCAGAATATCGCCGAAAAGATTGCCCGTAACAACTACATCGAATCGCTTGGGATCTTTGATCAGTAACATGGCAGCCGCGTCTACAAACTGATGCTCCACCTCAATATCAGGGTACCGCTTGGCTACTTCCTGTACGACTTCGCGCCAGAGCCGGCTACTTTCCAGCACGTTGGCTTTATCGACTGAGCAAAGTTTCTTACGGCGGGTGCGGGCCGCTTCAAATGCTTTCACCGCAATTCGCTCGACTTCATACCGTTGGTACACCATCAGGTCTGACGCCGTATTCCGATCCGCAGAGCGAATTTTTTCGCCAAAGTAAACGTCGCCGGTTAGTTCGCGAAAGAATAAAATATCTGCCCCCCGCAGAATTTCGGGCCGGATGCTTGACGCACTCAGGAGTTCATCAAATAGTTTGATGGGGCGTAGGTTGGCGTATAAACCAAGTGCTTTACGAATACCCAGCAATCCTTGCTCGGGCCGAACCGGCGCCGATGGGTCATTGTCATATTTTGGATGCCCAACGGCCCCAAACAAAATTGCATCGGAAGCGTTGGCTTTCGTTATGGTTTCGTCAGGAAGTGGGTTTCCGGTAGCCTCAATAGCCGCGTGGCCAATCAGTGCTTCATCATACGTGAAGGCATGCCCGAAGTTCTGAGCCACTTTGTCCAGAACCTGCTTTCCTACCTGTGTGACTTCAGGACCGATGCCATCGCCGGCAATAATCAATATGTGTTTGTGCATGTGAACTGGTAAGGGTGACTGAAATTTGTGAGTGAACGGGCAGGGATTAAAGGGGCTTAACCGCTTCGGCAATGACATTCTTCCCTATTATCTGCCCCTGAGTAAGAATATCAAAGAATCGGCTGACTGGAAACACAACGCGATCGTAAAACACAACTGATTCTTTGGTGATACGCCCGTCTTTACCAAGCCATTTGTAAAGCAGGGAGACGAAATAGCCCGCGAAGTCATAGTAGCGGACGTCAGTAACCTGCAGCCCGGCTCCTGCCATAATCTGCCGAACCATGGCTTTGTCATAGCGCCGGTAGTGGCCAACGTGATCGTCCATTTTACTGTAGATCTCCTGCCGGGCCGGAACAAATATTTTGAGTTTACCACCGGGACGCAGCTTCTGAGCTAGTTTCTGAGTCATTTCGGCGTGGTACTCAACGTGTTCGAGTACGTTGATGGTGTACACCAGATCATACTCTTTGGCGAGCGTGTCGATATCCGTGACAACGGGCTGGTTGATCTGCGGAATCAGTTCCGGATCTATCTCGGCTGCATCTACGCTGCCGAGTGGGAAACGATTGGCGTATTCGCCGTTGCCCGCTCCAAAATCCAGGACCGCCATACCGGGCTTTACGTCCTGAGCTACCCACTTATAGAGGCCGCCGTTGTAGTTGACGGCAAACCGCATGATGGCAAGGTTGTCGGAGCCGTTGTAGTCGACTTTGTCGTTGGTTTGTTGTGCCTGACTCATTCAGTTACGTGTTTGATGACAAGTCGTAAAGTTAGAGTGCGTCATTGTAAAAGTGGTACGAGACGGTGTTCTGGTTCGTTTGTCAGTAAAGAATCTGTCTGAACGGAATTAGTCGAGGGTGTTCAGCATCTTCTGGGTGGCTTTAATGGCAGATACCGTCTGGTCTGAGTCGAGACCGCGCGTTTTGAACTCGTGACTGTTGTGCTTCCAGGTGATGATGGTTTCGCAGAGCGCGTCGGTTCGTCCTCCGGTGGGAATACGGACGGCATAGTCGGTCAACTCAGGCAGGATCTTTTTCTTTTTCCCGTAAATCTTTTTCAAGGCGTTCATAAAGGCGTCGTACTGCCCATCGCCCTGCGCGTTTTCTTCGAACAGCTCGTCGGCCACGCGAACCCGCAGGGTGGCCGACGGTTTAAGGTCTTTAGAATGGGTAAGAACGTAGTTAAGAACCTCTACCTGCGCCGTTACAACGGTGTTGTGCAGTACATCGGCAATGACGTAGGGCAGATCCTCACGCGTGACTACCTCTTTCAAATCACCAAGCTCAATAACCCGCTGCGTTACCCGTTTCAGGTCAGCCTCCGACAGTTGAATGCCCAGCTCACGGAGGTTGTTGTCAATGTTGGCTTTGCCTGACATTTTACCCAGCGCGTAGCTGCGTTTGCGGCCAAAACGCTCGGGCAACAGGGCATTGAAGTACAGGTTGTTTTTCTTGTCACCATCGGCGTGAATGCCGGCTGTCTGGGTAAAAACGTTGTTGCCCACAACGGGTTTGTTATCCGGAATACGTAGCCCTGAGAAGGTTTCCACAATCTTGCTGACCTGATAAAGTGATTTCTCAACGACTCCCATTCTCAGGTCAGGCACAAGATCACGCAGCACGGCAATTGTGCTGGCCATGGGCGCATTGCCCGCTCGTTCGCCCAGCCCGTTTACCGTGAGGTGAATACCATGGGCACCCGCCCGTACAGACTCCATGACGTTGGCAACACCCAGGTCATAATCATTATGCGCGTGAAAATCGAAGTGCAAGGTTGGGTACCGGGTGGTCAGCTGCTTCACAAACGTAAACGTTTCGGCGGGCGTGAGGATGCCCAGCGTATCGGGCAGCAATACCCGCCGAATGGGCTGAGTGCTCAAAAAGTCAATGAACTGAAGCACGTAGTCGGGCGAGTTACGCATGCCGTTGCTCCAGTCTTCGAGGTATATGTTTACTTCCAAGCCAAGTGCCTGCGCCTGCTGGAGCACCTCTTCAATGGATGCGAAGTGTTCGGCCGGGGTTTTCTGAAGTTGGTGCGTCAGGTGATTCAGGGAGCCTTTGGTAAGCAGGTTCATGACGCTGGCCCCCGATGCCTGCATCCAGTTGAGTGACTCCCGTCCGTCTACAAACGTCAGGACTTCCACCTTACCGAGCATACCAACGCTGGCTGCCCAGCGCGTAATTTGCTGCACGGCTTCCAGCTCACCCGCCGATACCCTTGCCGAAGCAACCTCTATGCGGTCAACTTTCAGCTCCATCAGCAGCAACTGAGCCAGAGCCAGCTTTTCCGACGCTGAAAACGATACTCCGCTGGTTTGTTCACCATCGCGGAGTGTCGTATCCATAACTTCAATATATCGCTTTGCTGTCATTTGCTGGCGCCATCTGTTGTCATTTAGCTACGCAATCACTTCCTGCAAGTGAACTCTCCAATGGGCAAACAGCGAATTCAATGACAGAGATGACTGCGTAGCCAGATGCAGGCAAATGACCATTTTAGAACGGTCTCGTTTCGGCAAATTCTTCGATTTCCGGCTTCATTGAAAGCAGATAATCGATATCGTCATAGCCATTGATAAGGTTGTTTTTCTTGTACCCATTGATGGCGAAAGATTCGTGTTCGCCCGTTGCCAAGAGGGTAATTGTCTGGCCGGGCAGGTTTATTTCCAGCTCGGCATCGGGGTTGGCATCGAGAGCCGCGAATATTTTCTCCAGAAATTCAGAACTAACCTGTACCGGTAAAAGGCCAACGTTGAGGGCATTTCCCCGGAATATGTCCGCGAAGAAGCTCGATACAACGCACCGGAAGCCATAGTCATAAATGGCCCAGGCTGCGTGTTCGCGGCTGGAACCACTACCAAAGTTTTTACCGCCTACCAGAATCTTACGCGATGACCCGGTATTGGCAAAGAGTGGATTATTCAGGACGAACTCGGGCTTGAGTGAGTCGTCATTATTGTACCGCCAGTCGCGAAAGAGGTTATCGCCGAATCCTTTGCGCTCGGTAGCTTTTAGAAAGCGCGCCGGGATAATCTGGTCCGTATCAACGTTCTCAATGGGCATTGGAACGGCTGCACTGCGAAGAATAGTGAATGTATCGTAAGCCATAGCGATGAGGATTATAAGAACTGACGCGGATCGGTTACTTCGCCGGTTACGGCGGCTGCGGCTGCCATGAGCGGGCTGGCCAGCAACGTACGGGCACCGGGACCCTGACGACCTTCGAAGTTGCGGTTCGAGGTTGAAACCGCGTATTTGCCCGCCGGAATCTTGTCTTCGTTCATGGCCAGACAAGCCGAACAGCCGGGCTGACGAAGTTCAAAACCGGCTTCGGTAAGCAGGTCGTACAAACCTTCTTCGTGAATCTGCTTTTCAACCACGTGCGATCCGGGTACCAGCCAGGCCGTAACATTGGCCGCTTTCTGACGGCCTTTGACGATAGAGGCAAAGGCCCGAAAATCTTCAATTCGTCCGTTGGTACAGCTGCCCAGAAAAACGAAATCAATGGGTTTGCCCAGCATGGAATCATTTTCGGCAAAACCCATGTACTGCAATGACTTCTGATAGCTGGCGGCTCCGCCTTCGGTGTTTTCGGCCAGCGGAATGTGCTGGGTTATACCCGTTCCCATGCCGGGGTTGGTACCGTAGGTGATCTGGGGCTCAATATCAGCCGCATCGAAGGTCAGGTCAACGTCGAACGTAGCCCCGGTATCGGTTTTGAGCGACTCCCAGTAAGGAAGCAGCTTTTGCCAGTCATCGCCTTTGGGCGAAAGGTCGCGGCCTTCGAGGTAGCTGAGTGTTTTGGCGTCGGGGGCAATCATGCCACCCCGCGCGCCCATCTCAATGCTCATGTTACAGACCGTCATGCGGCCTTCCATGCTCATATTCTCAAAAACATCGCCGGCATACTCCACGAAGTAGCCGGTGGCTCCGCTGGCAGAAATCTGCGAAATGATGTATAGAATTACGTCTTTGGGTAATACGGCTTTGCCGAGGTCACCGTTTACGCTAATCCGCATTTTCTTCGGCTTCGGCTGCATGATGCACTGCGATGCCAGCACCATCTCTACTTCCGAAGTACCAATGCCAAAGGCAATGGCCCCAAAGGCACCGTGCGTGCTCGTGTGCGAGTCGCCACATACAATGGTCATACCGGGTAAGGTGATGCCATTTTCGGGTCCAACCACGTGGACAATACCATTTTTTTCGTGGCCGAGGCCCCAATGCGAAATGTGGTATTTGTTGGCGTTGCTTTCCAGAGCCGCCAGCTGATTGGCCGATAGCGGGTCAGCAACGGGCAGGTGCTGGTTTAGGGTAGGGGTGTTATGATCGGCGGTAGCAAACGTCCGTTCGGCAAACAGAACGGATGCGCCCCGGCCTTCGAGACCCAGAAAAGCTACCGGGCTGGTTACTTCGTGAATGAAATGCCGGTCGATAAACAACACATCGGGACCGTCATCAACATGGCGGATTACGTGGGCATCCCAGACTTTGTCGAAGAGTGTTTTGAGGATACGCATAGGAATAGCAGGTAACTTGGTACAGGCTACAAAATTGGCGGGTTAAACCGGTCTGGTCATTACCCCCTGCGTCCAGTAAATAGCGATTTTAGTCCAAAGCATCTGTTTGGGCGCAAAGCTACGCTCGTGCATACCTCACTTGGATGCTACTCCATCCCGTCCGGATGAAGTTTGCTTTACTTTTGGTTCTACTTAGCATCGACTTTACCCTCGTGAATAGCTTCGTTGGCTTTCTTTTCTGTACTGGCTTCCTTTTTTACCTTAGGCTGCTCGCGCACTTCTTTGGGCTCATAGCTCAGCTTTACGTACATGGGAAAGTGGTCACTGTTCACTTTTTCCGCTCGTTCAAGATTTAGTAGCTTGAAGTGGGAGCTGTGAAACAGGTGATCGAGAGGCCAGCGAAATATAGGATATTTGGCATGAAAGGTACTGTAGAAGCCCCGGCCCCGGCGGGGGTCAAGGAAGCCACTGATTTCCTGAAACAACTCCGTAGTCTCTGACCAGGCCACATCATTGAAATCTCCGGCTACAATAACGCCGTCGGTTTCTTTGCGGGCTTCGCGCCCAACCATAATGATCTCGGCGTCGCGTTCTTTGCTGTCAGTCTCCTCGCCGGGAACCGGCGGGCGGGGATGAAGGATAAATAAGTGCACCCATTCTCCCGAGCGTAACTGTACCCGAGTGCGGATAGAGGGAATATCCGGCTCCAGCAGATACCTCACCTGAGCATTATCCAAGGGCAGCCGCGAATACAGGTGCATGCCATAGGTGTTGGGTAGAGGAATGGCAATCCGGTTTGGATACCTACTTTCAATTTCCGACAAACCTTTTTGCCAGTTTGAATCCGTTTCGGTGGTAATAATAAGGTCAGGATCGTATTCATTAATTCGCGCAACGACCTGATCGTAGGCGGTATTGGTTTGAAGAACGTTACAGATAAACAAGCTGACGCTTGTGGTATCAGCGGGTCCCTGTTCCGACCATTTTACCTGTTGCGTACCCAGCAACGTGTATGGAAATGCTTTATAGCCCTGTATGCCAATGATGCCTACTAACAGTACCAGAAACAGGTAGTTAGTGCTATTTCTTTTAAAGTAAACAACCGCGTACAGCACTAAGGCCAGTATACCCATGAAAAAGGTTTGTAGCCTTGGATAGTCAAAAATGCGCACATACCATTGTTTCGACGGTAGCCAGGGCAAAACCGTAGCCAGCAAAGCTACACCAGTGAGCATAATCAACAGCACCAGGCTGGTATAACGGAGCGCGCGATTTTTCAATGGGTTTCGGGTTGACGAGTCTAATGAGGGATTACTCCGCAAACCTACCATCATTTTCAGGCTTTATCCACTTACTACATAGCAAACAGGCAGGTTGCTATCTCCATCTCTTCAACCAATGACCCTTTGATTAGCCTGACGGCTGGCCGTACTGCTTTGGAGTCACTAATGAGCAGCTTATCTTCCTGACTGGGCTCTACCTGCTGGTCGACCCATTTGACAGCGATTTCCGGCAACCAGAAAAGCAAACCGCACGTACCAACTCAAACCACTCGTTTTGGAGTAAACCCGTATTGTTGCTTGTAGGCTTTTATGAAGTGAGACACACTTTCATAGCCAATGGCCATGCCCACTTCAGATACGTTTTTGGCGGTGTTACGCAACAGGAAGTGCGCGTGTTCGAGCCGCTTCTGGCGAATCCAGTGGCCCGGCGATACTCGAAAATCTTCCTCAAAGTCGCGTTTGAATCCTGACAGGCTCCGGCCCGACAGCCGGGCTAGTTCGCTGACAGAAAGTGGCTTGAGGAGGTAGGTATTCATTAAATAGTCAAGGTCGGTTTTCTGCCCCTGATAGATATGCCACAGAATAGCCTGAAGTTGTCCATCCCGGTCGAGTTCGAGCAGGTGAAGCAACAGTTCCTGAAACTTGAGTCGAAGCAATTCGTTTCGGTAGGGCGTGTCCTGACCAAAATACGGTAGCAGCGAGTCGACAAACGTAGCGAACGTTGGCGAAGAGACGAAGGCCAGAATCAGATCGCCGGGGAGCGGGGTAGACGTTTGAGCAAACAGATTCAGGTGCTGACCAACAAATTCTTTGAGGGGCTTTTCGTTGACGAAGAAAACCAGGCTCCGGTAGCTGGAGTCGATGGATTCATTCATAGAATAACAGCCGCGCTGGAAAAATAAAATATCGCCCTTGCGCACATGTAATTCCTGGGTGGGCGAACTGAATTTTTTCTGCCCTTCCAGCACCACTACCACGGCGTGTTCCTCAAAAAAAACCTCATTGCGTTCCGGGTATACATCGCTCCGGTACGCCACAAACGTCATTGCGGACCCGTTGGACCGCGAACCGTCGGCGCTGGGCCGCTGAATGGTCAAAGCCTCAAACTGGCCGGGTTGGATGGATGACGGAACGCGGAGCATAACGGTCAGGGTAAATTTAAACGTCCGTCAAAACTCTTCCTGAACGACTCCCGGTGGTGCTCCACTGGCAGCGGTTTCCAGAGTCAGCTGTATACTAATCCCGGTTCCTCTTGTGAAGGGCTTACTGGCCTGAAACCTGATAGTGCTGTTATGTGGTCAGACAGGACAGCCCTATTATAGGGTAGCGTGTCAGACCAGAAACTGAAACAGGTCGGGTTGATCGTTCAGGTATTCAAACACAATGTTTTGCGCTTCCATGCGCTGAATGAGGGGTTCAAAATCACGGCGGTGTTTGAGTTCGATCCCTACCACGGCGGGACCGGCCTCGCGGCTGGTCTTTTTAGCGTACTCAAACCGGGCAATGTCGTCGTCGGGGCCAAGCACGTTCAAAAAGTCCCGAAAGGCACCGGCCCGTTGCGGAAACCGGATGATGAAATAGTGCTTCAGTCCCTCATACAGCAGCGACCGCTCTTTTATCTCTTCGGTGCGGGTGATGTCATTGTTGCCACCCCCAACGAGGCATACTACGTTTTTACCCCGAATTTCGTCCTTCAGCAAATCAAGTGCGGCAATGCTGAGGGCACCAGCGGGCTCGGCTACAATGGCTTCTTCGTTGTAGAGTTCCAGAATCGTGGTGCAAACCTTACCTTCCGGTACCAACACGACCCGATCCAGATTTTGCTGACAAACGGCAAACGTAGAATCGCCCACGCGCTTTACAGCGGCACCATCCACGAATTTGTCAATTTTATCCAGCGCAACTACATGGCCTTCGTCCAGCGAAACCTTCATCGAGGGCGAGCCCAGCGGCTCTACGCCAATAAGTTTGGTTTTGGGGCTGAGTTGCCTGAATACGGTTGAGACGCCGGCCGCCAGGCCACCCCCGCCGATGGCCATGAGCAGGTAGTCGATTTTAAAGTCGGCATCCCGAAAAATCTCCAGCCCAACGGTTCCCTGCCCTTCCATGACCAGCACATCATCAAACGGATGTACAAAGGTGCAGTCGTGAGATTGTACGTACTCGTTAGCCGCGTAGTAGGCATCGTCGTATGTATCGCCCACCAGCACGACCTCCACGAATTCCTTCCCAAAAAGTTTCACCTGCTTCACCTTCTGATTGGGCGTGGTAGTCGGCATGAAAATAGTGCCTTTTACGCCCATCTTGCGGCAGGCATACGCCACCCCCTGTGCGTGGTTGCCCGCGCTGGCACACACCACACCCTTAGCCAGTTCATCGGGTGGAAGGCTGGCCATTTTGTTATACGCTCCCCGAATCTTGTACGACCGCACGACCTGCAAGTCTTCCCGCTTCAGAAACACGTTGGCCCCGTAGCGTTCTGACAAGTTCAAACTTTCCTGCAACGGCGTGTGGGTGGCCACGCCCCGTAGCCGGTCGGCGGCAGCGTAAATGCTGTCAAGGTCAGGAACAACGGTGGGCTTCTCAATATCTACCATGATTTTCAAACGCAAAAGACGCCGGGTTTTTCATAGAGAACAGGGAAAATATCTATTTCTGTTCGCTACGAAAAACCCGGCGTCTTCGTGACTCAATAACTTGATGAATTAACTACGCTCCGGGCGGAGATTACGCACGGCGGCACCGGCCTGCCACATCTCAGAATCGCGGAGTTCGGCCAGTTCAACTTCGAGCTTTTCGCGGTAGTCGGGCTGCGAGTTACGGGTAATGCTGATTTCGGCCTGCTCCTGGCTTTTTACGGAGTTATAGAGCTGCTCAAAAACGGGCTTGGTGGCGTCACGAAAGGGCTTCCACCAGTCGAGGGCACCGCGTTGGGCGGTTGTGGAACAGTTGGCGTACATCCAGTCCATACCGTTTTCGGCTACGAGCGGCATCAGCGACTGGGTCAATTCTTCAACCGTTTCGTTAAACGCTTCCGATGGGCTGTGCCCATTGGCACGCAGCACCTCGTACTGAGCGGCAAAAATGCCCTGAATGGCACCCATCAGTGTACCCCGCTCGCCGGTCAGATCGGAGGTAACTTCTTTGTAAAAATTAGTCTCGAACAGATAACCGGATCCAACCCCAATGCCCATGGCGATGCATTTTTCGCGGGCGTGACCGCTGGCGTCCTGGTATACGGCGAAGCTGGAATTCAATCCTTTGCCTTCCACAAACATCCGGCGCAGCGACGTACCCGACCCTTTGGGAGCCACCAGGAAAACATCGACGTCGGCGGGTGGTATAATGCCGGTTTTCTCTTTATAGGTCACGCCGAAACCATGCGAGAAATACAGTGATTTGCCCGGTTTCAGCGCGGCTTTTACTGTTGGCCAGAGTTCAATCTGGGCGGCATCAGACAAGAGAAAGCAAATAATGGTACCCCGTTCGAGGGCAGCCTCAATCTCAAAAAGTGTTTCGCCCGGTATCCAGCCATCGGCAACGGCTTTGTCATAGGTTTTGCCTTTGCGCTGCCCAACAATGACGTTGAAGCCATTGTCGCGCATGTTGAGCGATTGACCGGGTCCCTGAACACCGTAGCCAATAACGGCGATGGTTTCATTTTTGAGGGTGTCCAGGGCTTTTTCAAGCGAAAATTCGTCGCGGGTTACTACGTTCTCGACCGTTCCGCCGAAGTCAATTTGTGCCATTTGATTTGTATTTGGTAGTAAAAATTCTGGTTATTATTTATAACGTGTACTCCCACTCGGCTTCGGGCAGGTACTCGACCAGACCCTGCTCGGTTTTGCCGACGGCTATGCGGCCCGACCGGACAAATTCCAGAATCTCGTGTTGTTGCCGCAGGTAGGCCAGAAAGTCAAAAATCTCGGCTTCGTTGCCTGTTTTTTCGACCACAACGTAATCGAGGCCCCAGTACACGACCCAGGCTTTGTGTTTTCTGTTGATGGTCTCCACGTCGAGTGGTTTGCTGCCGAGGGGTGTTGAGAGTTTGAACAAGGCGATTTCGTTATAAACGATCTCATCGTTCAGATACCCGAATACGGCTAGTACCTCCACAATTTTACGAATCTGCCGGACAAGCTTCTCAACCTCTTCGCGCGAATCGTGTTTGATGACGATCGTGAACCGTGATACGCCTTTGCGCTCGGTTTCCGATACCGTCAGGCTTTCGATGTTGATGCGTCGGCGCGTGAAAACGATCGTGATACGGTTTAGCAGCCCAATCGAATTCGACGTAAAAACGCAGATGGTATAATTAATCATTTCAGTCGAATTTGGCTCACGCTGGCCCCGGACGGCACCATTGGGAATACGTTTTCTTCTTTCTCAACGATCACTTCCAGCAGATACGGGCCATCATGCGCCAGCATTTTATCGAGCGAATCCGAAAGCGTTTTGCGGTCAGCGCAGGTGTGCCCGTCCATGCCAAACCCTTTGGCAATGGTGACGAAATCTGGATTCTGAAGTTCTACGAATGAGTAGCGTCGTGCGTGGAATAGCTGCTGCCACTGCCGGACCATGCCCAGAAAGTTGTTGTTCAGGATGATCGCTTTCACGGGTTGCTTGTTCTGCACAATGGTACCCAGCTCCTGCAATGTCATCTGGAAACAGCCATCGCCAATAATGGCCACTACCTGCCGGTCAGGGGCGCCAACCTGCGCTCCGAAAGCGGCTGGGAGGGCGAAACCCATGGTACCCATACCGCCCGACGTGACCAGACTGTTGGGCCGGCGGAACTGGTAGTACCGCGATGCCATCATCTGATGCTGCCCCACATCGGTGACGAGTACGGCTTCGCCATTGGTTTTGCGGGATAGCATATCGATGACCTCGCCCATCTGCATCTTCTCACTCTCGCCCGATAAGCTCGGTACCGTAATTTCCTGATGTTCGATTACATCGTACTTTCTGAACTCGTTGCGCCAGACTGTGTGGTCATTTTTGTGAACAAGCGGCAGCAGCGCGGTCAGGGCCTCTTTGGCATCGCCTACAACGGGTGCGTCGGCTCTGATAATCTTGCCAATTTCGGCGGGGTCGATTTCGATATGGATAACCTTCGCCTGATTGATAAACCGGCTCGCATCGCCCGTGACACGGTCGTCGAAACGCATACCGATGGCAATAATTACGTCGGCTTCGTCGGTCAGAACATTGGTGCCGTAGTTGCCGTGCATACCAAGCCAGCCCACATACAGCGGGTGTTCGGTCGAGATGGTTGACTGACCCAGCAAAGTAGTAGCTACCGGAATGCCTGCTTTTTCGGCGAGGGCAATTAGTTCAGCTTCGGCCCGGGCTATCTTTATGCCGTGTCCGGCCAGAATGTAAGGCCGTTGAGCTCCGTTGATGAGTTTGGCGGCTGCTTCGATCTGATCCTGCTTCGGTATCAGGCGCGGACGGTAACTGACCATTGTCCGGCACTTTTCGTAGCGGTACGGCCTGGTCATCAACTCCAGTTGCGCCGACTTGGTAATGTCAATCAACACCGGTCCCGGCCGGCCCGACTGGGCGATGTAAAACGCTTTAGCCATAATTTCCGGCACCTCATCGGCATCGGTAATCTGGTAATTCCACTTGGTAATGGGCATAGTAACACCCATGACGTCGGCTTCCTGAAAGGCATCTGTGCCGAGTAGTTTCTTACCCACTTGCCCCACAATGCACACTAACGGCGTGGAGTCGATAAGGGCGTCGGCAATGGGCGTAACGAGATTGGTAGCACCCGGCCCCGACGTAACCAGACACACGCCCGCGCGGTGTTGCATCCGGGCGTAGCCCTGGGCGGCATGACCGGCTCCTTGCTCATGCCGTACCAGTATGTGGTTGATGCGATCCTGAAAATCGTAAAGCGCGTCATATACCGGCATGATGGCCCCACCGGGATAGCCAAAAATGGTATCGACACCTTCAGCTACCAATACGTTCATCAGAGCCTGAGAGCCGGACATGAATTTTATATCGGCGGGTGCAATTTCCGGTTCAGGTAGTGTGGTCGTTTCCATGTCGTTGATGTGTAAAGCATTGAGAAAATTAGGTTCTGACTTACTGACCAGTCCAGCTTTCAATGAAACTAATCGGTAACGTATAGACGGTCTTGCCGAATGCATGCTTACCGGCTATATCTCATCTGTTACGCACCCTTCACTGGCCGATTTAACGCTGCGAATGTATTTGCCCAGTACGCCTTTGGTAAAGAGCGGTTCGGGCTGTATCCAGCGGCTTCGGCGGTCGGCCATTTCTTCGTCGGAAATATGCAACGTCAGTTCGCGGCCCACAGCGTCAAGGGTGATGCGGTCGCCGTTTTGAACGAGGGCAATGGGCCCGCCGTCGAAGGCTTCGGGTGTTACGTGTCCTACTACAAAACCGTGCGTACCGCCCGAAAAACGTCCGTCGGTAATCAGGGCTACCTTGTCGCCGAGTCCCGCGCCCATAATAGCTGAGGTGGGTTTCAACATTTCACTCATGCCCGGCCCGCCTTTCGGTCCGCTGTTCCGAATTACGAGTACCTGACCGGGCAGAATTTCACCTTTGGAAAGGGCTTCAACCACTTCACTTTCATGTTCGCAGACTTTGGCGATACCCTCAAATCGTTCGCCTTCCTTGCCGGTAATCTTCGCTACCGAACCCGTTGGGGCGAGGTTGCCGCGCAGAATCTGAATGTGGCCTGTTTTCTTGATGGCCTTATCCAGCGGAAATACGATTTTTTGCGCGTCGAAATCCAGGTCGGGTGCGTCGGTGAGGTTTTCGGCTACGGTGCGCCCCGTTACGGTCAGGCAGTCGCCGTGAATCATACCGTGCTGCCAGAGGTACTTCATGACCGCCGGAACACCCCCAATGGCCAGCATATCTTCCATGTAATACTTACCACTCGGCTTCAAATCAGCCAAAAGCGGTACCCGGTCACTAATTTCCTGAATCTCGTCGAGTGTTAACTCGATACTGGCAGCCCGCGCAATGGCCAGATAATGGAGTACCGCATTCGTCGAGCCGCCGAGGGCCATGACGATTGTCAGCGCGTTTTCTATGGACTTGCGGCTGATGATATGGGCGGGGGTAATATTACGTTCGAGAAGCAGGCGCATGGCCGCCCCAATTTTTTTGCATTCCTCCTGCTTGCCTTCGTGCGTGGCCGGGTAGCTGCTGCTAAAGGGTAAACTCAATCCCATCGCTTCAATGCTGCTGGCCATGGTATTGGCCGTATACATGCCTCCACAAGCACCCGCACCGGGAATCGAATGGCGGATCACCCCTTCGTAATCCTCATCAGAAATGGTGTTTGCATACTTCTTGCCAAGAGCCTCAAACGCCGATACGATATCTAGCTTCTGCCCTTTATAGTGGCCTGAGCGAATAGTGCCGCCGTAGACCATGATACCGGGCCGATCGAGCCGGGCCATGGCCATGACGGCACCGGGCATGTTCTTATCGCACCCAACCACCGTTACCACCCCATCATACCACTGCGCCATTACAACCGATTCGATGCTGTCGGCAATCAAATCGCGGCTGGGCAATGAGTAACGCATGCCATCGTTGCCGTTGGTCATTCCGTCTGACACGCCAATGGTGTTAAAGATCAGCCCAACCAAACCGCTGGCCTGAACCCCCTGCTTCACATAAACCGATAGTCCATTAAGGTGCATGTTGCAGGTATTGCCTTCGTAACCGGTACTGGCGATGCCAATTTGTGGCTTCTGCATATCAGCTTCCGTCAGCCCTATACCATAAAGCATAGCTTTAGCGGCTGGGTTGTCCATCTGCTGCGTAAGCGTCTGGCTGAATCGGTTAAGGCCTGTTGTAGTTTGCTCAGAAATCATATCTAGCGAAATTTCGCTGATTGCGTAAGTAACGCTCCAAAGAACGGGATGTATTTTCCTAAATCAAAATAGTGGCTTGTAATTTGACCGCAGGAGTTTTACAAACGCAGTGCACGCTTAATAAACTGATCCCCGCTATTTTGTTGGTAGTAAGGTATATACCCGTATATTTCATCATCAAATAGAGTCACCGCTTAACTATTATTATGAAACACCTGTCTTCTTCCCTATTGTGTCTCTGCCTGAGTGGTACAATCAGCTTAGTGGCTGCGCAGAGCCAGATCGTTACGCCAGATAATCAGGTTGTCAGTATTCAGTCCACCAATGGTACCAACAACCTGTTCATAGGCCAAAGTACGAGTGCCGTCATTGGCGGAACATTCAACACGTTTATGGGTAGCCAGTCGGGGCAGAGTAATAGTAGTGGTTCTTACAACACGTACTATGGCTACAAAGCGGGCTTCCCAAACACAACGGGCAGTAACAACACCCTGGTTGGCTACGAAGCCGGTAAGCTGAATACCGACGGCAACGACAACGTATTTATTGGCTACAACGCCGGGCGTGGTAACCAGAATGGGCAGCGTAATACAATTTTGGGTACAGGTGCCGGATTCAATACTGCAGACGGAAATGATAATACGCTGCTCGGTGCCAATGCTTCGGCGGTCGGCGTTGGTTTACAGAATGCAACGGCCATCGGCGCTAATGCCCGCGTGCTGACTAACAACGCCATTGTGCTGGGAGACAAGGCTAACGTGGGAATTGGCACGTCTTCACCAGTAGCTAAACTTGACGTAGTGGCCGACCAGCCCGACCAAAGCGGTATGCGTTTGGGCAGACTGACTAACCAAAGCCCAGCCACGGCCAGCACTGACCGCTTTCTAAGCGTAAATGCTAAGGGTGACGTAGTGCTGGCTACCTACCGGCTCCGCATCAATCAGCCCAGCGACTGGGCTGACCGCGTATTTGCCCCATCGTACAACCTGCGCCCCCTGAGCGAAGTAGCCAAGTTTGTGAACGCTAATAAACATCTGCCCGGGGTACCATCTGCCGAGGAGGTTACGAAAAATGGCGTCGATTTGGTACAGATGAATGCTAAATTGCTCGAAAAAATCGAAGAACTGACCCTGTATGTGATTGATTTGCAAAAGCAGGTGAATGAACTGAAGCAGGCGAAAAAATAACGCATGATCTTGTTCTGTATTTTATTGCCAAAGCTGCCCGAAACACATCGGGCAGCTTCTTACTTTTGCGACCATGACAACCGAAACATCATCAAACTACGACCACCTGGAGCAGATGTCAGTACATGACCTGCTCACGAACATCAACCGCGAAGATCAGAGCGTGCCGCTGGCCGTTGAAAAGGCCATTCCGCAGATAGTGCCGTTGGTTACCCAGCTTGCCGAACGCATGAAAGAGGGGGGACGACTGTTCTATATTGGGGCTGGAACAAGCGGGCGGCTGGGCGTGGTCGACGCGTCGGAATGTCCGCCTACGTATGGTGTTTCGCCTGATCTGGTGGTGGGACTAATTGCCGGGGGTGACGGAGCCATTCGCAAATCAGTCGAACATGCCGAAGACGATCCTGAACAGGCCTGGGAAGACATGGCCCCGCACAAGCCCGGCCCGTTTGATACCGTTATTGGTATTGCGGCATCGGGCCGGACACCCTACGTGATTGGCGGTCTTCATCAGGCCCGCAAAGCCGGTCTGTTGACGGGCTGTATTGTTTGCAATGAGGGATCGGCAGTAGCGGCAGCGGCTGAGTTTCCGGTTGAAGTAGTTGTTGGACCAGAGTTCGTTACGGGTAGTACACGCATGAAATCCGGAACGGCTCAAAAGCTTGTGCTGAATATGATTTCTACTGCGGCCATGATTCAATTAGGGCACGTCAAAGGAAATAAGATGATTGATATGAAGCTCTCCAACGTGAAGTTGAAAGACCGGGCTGCTAAAATGGTCATGGCCGAAACAGGCGTGGATTATGCCGCTGCCGAACAGTTATTAGCCCAGCATGGCGGTATTCGGGCCGCTATCGAGCAGTATCGGCAGTAGTGTGGACCGGCTTGGCTCGGTCGGTATTCGCAGAAAGGTTGCGCAAAATTTCTGCCGTTTCTGCCATCGCCCGTATACAGATGAAAGACTCAGCCGCTGGTATCGCTTTCGCTGATAGCAGCGGCTGGTTCATTTGGTCGAGCACAATGTGCCAGGCGCCGTGTTTAAGGTCAGGAAAGTATCGGAAAACAGATTTGTGAATACGCTCAAGCCAGGCCATGCAGGCAGGTTGTTGCGTTTGCTGGTAACCCTTTGCCAGCGCTAAAATAGCTTCCAGCTGTATCCACGCCCACTTTTGTGCAACATTCGGAAAAACAAACGGCTGATTTTTCAGGTCGATATACTGAATCAGACCTCCCGTAGATTCATCCCAGGCCAATTCACAAACCTGCAAAGCCCAGGCGGTTACCCGGGCTGCGAGTTTCCGGTTAGCGGCCCGATCTGTAATGGATTTCGTCAGATCACGTTCAGCGCATAAGTCGAGTAGGGCACATATGGACCGGAATGTTAGACCCACATGTTGCCGACGGCCTTCCGGCGTGTTTAGAAACGCACCGCCGGGCAGAACAAACTCGCGGAGCGTATCGGTCCGGCGGTCCAGAAATTCGTGGAGGAGTTCGTGCCGGGCCGCTTCTGTTACCTCTCGCGCCCGATCGTTATCCAGTAGCGGGCGTATGGCGATGGCTGCCTGTAGGAAGGCGACTGCTTCGCCGAGGTGACGCACCTGTCTGAACCCACCCAGGCGCTGTTGCTCGTCCCGACTCTCGCTTCGGTATTGGCAAAGCGCGCTGAACGAATCCGTTGCCAGTGTTACCCAATCTGTCTCGACCGTAGCATAGTGTAGGCTAGCGTACGCTATGGTCAGGTAACAGGCCGCTGTACTGTCTGCCAAGGGAGCTATTGGTTGGCCGCGTCGATCTACTTCGGCGTAACATTTTCGGGATGTATCCTGCGCAAACTGCCGCAGGAAGTCACCGCCGTGCCGGGCGTGTTCCAGGTGAGCAGACTGGCTGTTGGCGTGCCTGTATAGCCAGGCAAAAACGGCAGTTTGCTGCGCCTGTGAGGCAATAAACTTGTTGCCTTCAATTACCTCGCCCGACGCAGACAGGTAATCAAAATAGCCACCACAGCGCTTGTCAGCACTATTTTTCAACCAAAAGGGTATTATTTGCCTGGTCAGGGCATTCTGATAATCGGCGGCAAGGTTGAGGTAATCAGACACCCGGTAAAGATAAGAACCGCACGGATTGGAGTGGTGCGGTTCCTGTCAAAAATCAATAAGTCAAGGTTAGTAAGCTCGTTCGAGTTCGCGGGCCTCTCTACGATTTGCCGAATCATCATCGGGCAGAATAAATTTCATTGGCTTACCCACCTGGCCGGGCAGCAACGCAACCTCCAGCACCTGACTTACTGTGTCGACGTAGTGAAACGTAAGCTCTTTGATGTATGTCTGATTGATTTCTTCGATGTCTTTTCGGTTTTTTGAGCAGAGGATGATCTCCTTAACGCCCGCCCGGTTGGCCGCCAGAATCTTTTCTTTAATGCCCCCAACCGGCAATACCTTGCCCCGAAGCGTAATCTCGCCGGTCATGGCCATGTACGGTTTCACTTTACGCTGAGTGTAAATCGAGGTCATTGACGTCAGCATCGTAATACCCGCCGATGGTCCGTCTTTCGGTACCGCGCCCGCCGGAATGTGGATGTGCAGATCGTAGTTACTGAAAACCCGGTAATCGATACCAAGATCCTCGGCATGGGCTTTCAGGTAGGATAGAGCCGTAATAGCCGACTCCTTCATCACGTCGCCGAGTTGACCCGATAAGGTAAGTACGCCCTTACCGCGGCTCAGGCTGCTTTCGATAAGTAGAATCTCGCCCCCTACCTGGGTCCAGGCCAGGCCCGTTACGATACCGGCAATGTCATCGTCGGCGTAGAGTTCCTTATCAAAAATTTCGGCACCGAGCATTCTGGAAACGTCCGCTACTCTGACCGTGTGGTTGTAGGGTTCATCCATCGCGATGGACTTCGCCACTTTTCTGACTAGTGCACCAATTTTCTGCTCCAGATTCCTCACGCCCGATTCGCGGGTGTAGCCCTCAATAATGCGCAGGAGTGCTTTATCGTCAATGCTCAGATCTTTAGGTTTCAAGCCATGGTCTTTGCGCTGCTTCGGAATCAGGTACTTTTTGGCAATCTGCAGCTTCTCTTCTACCGTGTAGCCCGCAATGTCGATAATCTCCATCCGGTCCCGAAGGGCGGGGTGAATGGTATCGAGCGAGTTGGCCGTGGCAATGAACAGTACGCGCGACAGGTCAAACTCTGCGTCCAGATAATTGTCCATGAAGGTGCTGTTCTGCTCCGGATCCAGCACTTCCAGCAGCGCCGACGACGGATCGCCCCGGAAGTCGCTGCTTACTTTGTCTATTTCGTCCAGGATAAACACCGGATTAGCCGTTCCAACCTTGCGGATGTTCTGGATAATCTTGCCCGGCATAGCACCAATATACGTCTTGCGGTGGCCCCTAATTTCGGCTTCGTCGTGAACGCCACCCAGCGCCATGCGACTATATTTACGGCCCAATGCTTTGGCAACAGACTTCCCCAGCGATGTTTTGCCAACGCCCGGCGGGCCGTATAAACACAGAATGGGCGCTTTCATATCGTTCTTCAGCTTCAGAACGGCCAGATACTCAATGATGCGCTCCTTTACTTTTTCCAGCCCAAAATGGTCGGCGTCAAGAATTTTCTCGGCGCGTTTCAAATCGAAGTTATCTTTTGTGTACTCACCCCAGGGTAGCTCAACCATCAGCTCGATGTAGTTCATCGTGATGGGATATTCCGGGGCCATCGGGTTAGTACGCTGTAACTTGTTGAGTTCTTTATCAAAATGAGCGCGTACATCGGCGGGCCATTTTTTCTTGTCGGCCTTCATCCGCAACTCGTCAATCTCATGATCGGGATTGTCAATGCCGAGTTCATCCTGCAGGACCTTCATCTGCTGGCGCAGGTAGTAGTCGCGCTGCTGCTGATCGAGGTCCGACGACGCCTTGGACTGGATTTCGCGCTTCAACTCCAGCAATTGCACCTCGCGGAGCATGTATTCAAGCAGGACGTTGGCCTGCTGACTACCGTCAATAGTCTCAAGCAGACGCTGTTTGTCGGCTACGTCGGCATTCAGGTTAGACGACAGAAAGTGCAGCAAAAAAGTTGGGCTCTCGATGTTGTCGAGAGCGATGCGGGCTTCCTGCGGGATTTCGGGGTTGAGCCGCAAAATCTTATAGGCCGCGTCTTTTAATGACTGAAGTAATGCTTTACCTTCCTTACGCTTCACATTCGGAAAGTTGTCATCAATCTGCTTCACCTGAGCCGTTAGGTACGGGTCTTCCTGTGTGAACTTCTCAATCTCGAACCGTTTCTTACCCTGAATGATGATGGTAATGTTACCATCAGGCAGCGTAATCATTTTAATGATGTACGCGACGGTTCCAATGCGGTATAAATCGTCGGGGGTGGGTTCGTCCTTTTGCTGGTTCAGTTGCGCTGTAACGCCAATAATCCGGTTGCCTTTATAAGCCTTTTTTACTAGTCGAATCGACTTGGCGCGTCCTACCGTTACGGGAATGACCATGCCTGGAAACAGAACCGTGTTGCGTACTGGTAGAACGGGCAGATTTGCCGGTAAATCATAGTCTTCTTCTATCCCTTCGGGCGAGCCGAGGGGTACTATTTCAAGATTATCCGAATCAAAGTCGGCCAATAATAAACGAGTTGCTAATTCCTGGTTTGAAATCATATCTACACTGCCAATCTGACAGCAATCAAAATAGAATTGGGTGTGTACCCAGCGGGAAATTAAGACTATAGACAGCGGCAATAGCTATGCCAATACCTTCACCTTCTGACGATTCGACACCCAAAATGGTACATGCCGTAAAATAACTATCTAAAGGACGGCGTAGCTAATGGCTACCGCTTATTGAAGTGAAATTTCCTGAACGGTCTGGTTCTTCCGAAAAACAAAGGTCTTCTTTTGGTTCTGGTACTTGATATTAACCATATTAACCTGATCATCAAATAGTTCTGTCAGGATGGTCTGTCGCATGACACCGCCAGAGAATGGCTCCCCGTAGGGCATCTCAAGGTAAATCCATTGCGCGTCGGCTTCAGTCTCATACCCAACATACTTAACCGATTTTGGCTGCTTCTGCGCGTTTGTGTAGCCAAAATGTGACCGTACATATTTCTCTATCAGCGCGTCCTGTTTACCTTTCTCCAGACTGATCTTCGTTCCCGACGTAGCCGACAGGCCACGTTCCAGATCATCGGTAAAAACGCGGATACTGATTTCAAACGCTCGCTCTGCCGGATTGTACTGCATCTGAGTCACACTGGCATGAAACTCGTGGCGGGAAGTCATGGAAACACAAATCCATAGAGATACCATAGAGAAAACGGAGATTATTCTCCGAACCAATTTTCTCTGTTTTTCAGCTGATAGCTCTATTTCTTTGTTCTTCAATGGCTTATCAGAAGAACGCTTTGAATACATCATTGAAAATTGCGAATGCCATCAGGCCAAGCAACAGGACCATACCTACTTTCTGCGCACCTTCGAGGAAACGATCAGAGGGTTTGCGGCCCGAAATGATTTCGTAGCTTAAAATGGTGGCATGACCACCGTCAAGAGCCGGAATGGGCAGGGCATTCATAAAGGCGAGGGCCATTGATAGCAGACCCGTAACCGTCCAGAATCGATCCCAGACCCAAACACCGCCGAAAAGGTTCTGGGCAATGCCAATTGGTCCGCTCAGGGCTTTGGATGCCGAAACATCACCCCGGAAAATCTTGCCGAAGCCTTTAACGTTGTCATATACCACTCCAAACGCCTTTTGCGTACCAACCACCAGAGCCTGACCAAAGGTGTATTCTTCGGTTGTAGTATTCAGCAATGATTTCGAGAAAAAGCCGATGGTACCGTCCTTCAGCGTAGACAGTTTAATGATCAGCGGCTTGTTGTTTCGTACGATACCCAGCGTAAGCGGCTTGCTGTGCAGGGGTTTGACCGCTTCAATATACTCGTGATAAAACTGAACGGGTTTGCCGTTGGCACTCACAATCCGGTCGCCAGGTTCCAGTCCTGCTTTTTCGGCGGGCGTGCCGGGAGCCAGCGAGCCAACTTCAAACGGCATAACTGGCTCGATAAATAGGGCCGCACTTTTCTTATCGGCAATCTTGTCAATGAAATCATTGGGAATGTCGATGTCAATCAACTGACCGTTACGATCTACCGTGTATGAACTGTTGGTGCCCAGAAAGACATCTGAACTGCGCGCATCGCTGAAGTCAGTAATCGTCTTGCCATTGACCTTCACGATTTTGTCGCCCGTTTTCAGGCCAATCTGCTGCGCCAGTTCATAAGCAACGATACCGTATTTGGCATCTTTAACGGCCAGATACGTATTGCCATTTTTATAGGCCAGCACCACAAAAATCAGAATGCCGACAATGACGTTCACAATGATGCCACCGAGCATGACAACCAGCCGCTGCCAGGCGGGTTTGGCCCGGAACTCGTAGGGCTGCGGTTCCGTCGAGGTATGTTTTGTATCGAGTGATTCATCGATCATGCCCGATATTTTTACGAAACCACCGAGTGGAATGGCACCAAGACCGTACTCGGTCTCGCCCCGGCGGATGCTCCAGACTTTGGGCGGAAACCCGATGAAATACTGCTCCACGCGCATACCAAACGCCTTGGCGGCAACTAAATGCCCCAGTTCGTGGAGACCCACTAAAATGGACAAGCCCAGAATGAGCTGCCCGGCCATGATTGCAATTTCCATGTAAGCTAATTTACGAATTTAGGCCGTTGCCGGTCAGTTATAACGTTCACGATTTACGGCGCAATGTCCGCAGAATAAAAATGCCGACCGCCAGGCCGATGATAAACCAAACCCAGTAGGTCATTGTAACTCGCTTTTGGTCAAAAAAACTGCCTGCTGCGGTCTTTTTAAGAGCTTTTAAGATTCTCTCAACAAAACCACTAAACCAAACTTTTGATTCGTTCGCCAGCCAGTTGACGGGTTTCCGTGTCCGACGCTACATAATCCTCGTAAGCGGGTGTTTGAACGAATGTGGCCGTGCCTAAGCACGACTCAATTACATCCGATATTTCGAGGAAGCTAATCTGATCATGTAAAAACGCATCGACCGCTACTTCGTTGGCTGCATTGATGATGCAGGGCGCATTCCCTCCCCGGTCAAGTGCGTCGAAGGCCAGTTGCAGGTTACGAAACGTTTCCATATCCGGCTGCTCGAATGTCAGCGATGGGTAATCCATGAAATTAAAGCGCGGGAAGTCAGACCGGAGTCGGTTGGGATAACCCAGCGCAAACTGAATGGGCAGGCGCATATCGGGCAGGCCCATCTGTGCCTTCAGGCTGCCGTCCTCAAACTGCACCAGCGAGTGAACAATGCTTTGCGGATGCACCACTACGTCGATCTGCGCGGGTGTTAGGCCAAACAGCCACTTTGCCTCAATTACCTCTAGTCCCTTATTCATCAACGTAGCCGAGTCGATGGTAATCTTGGCGCCCATTGTCCAGTTAGGGTGTTTAAGCGCCTGTGCTTTGGTCACCTCGGCCAGAAACGCCCGGTCCCGCCCGCGAAATGGCCCGCCCGACGCCGTCAGAATTATTTTCTCGATGGGATTATGAAATTCACCCACCAGACACTGGAAGATAGCCGAGTGCTCCGAATCGACGGGTAGAATGTTGACGCCTTTCTGCGCGGCCATGCGCGTAATGAGTTCACCCGCCACCACCAGCGTTTCTTTGTTAGCCAGCGCAATGGTCTTGCCCGCTTCAATGGCCCGCATGGTGGGTAACAGACCGGCATAGCCCACCATCGCCGTCAGAACAATGTCGATGCTGTCCATCTGCACTACTGACGCTATAGAAGCTGCCCCCGCATAGACCTTGATGCCCAGCGGATCTAGTGCGGCAAAGACCTCATCATAACGGGCTTCATTGCAGATAACTACGACGTTAGGGTTCAGCGTAATGGCCTGCTCAATAAGTAATTCGGCGTTGTTGTTGGTTGTCAGCACTTCTACCTGAAACCGGTCAGGGTGTGCCTTAATTACCTCCACCGCCTGCGTCCCGATTGAGCCGGTGCTGCCTAAAATGGCGACGTGGCGTTTTTTTTGTTTATTCATTTTTCTTCGGCTCTTTTTCGAGCAGCGCGTCAAGTTCAGCCGTCGTGTAATTCAACGCATTCCGATCTGTTATGCCGTTGCGCAGACTGACGGCAATGGTCCTTTGATGACCGGTGGCGTCGGTTAAAATGGTCAATTGCTTCTACAGGTTTTATACCGTCTTCAGGGTGTCTAACAATCCGTCGGCCAGAGTGCGATCGTTGCTTAGGCGGGGTACTTTGTTTTGGCCACCGAGTTTGCCCTTGCTTTTCATATACTGCTGAAAAGCCCCGCGGGGTAGACTCGTCAGTTGTAAGGGTCGCAAAATAGCTCCCGCGATAAGGTCGTCATAGTAAACGTTAAGTTTGGTCAGGTGCGTATCCAGATCACGGGCGAAGACAGTAGAGTCTTTTGGGGGCGTGGCAAACTCAATCAGCCATTCGTGGTACGGCAGCCCCTCAGCCGGGCTAACCATTGGCGCAACGGTGAACTCGACTACTTCCGTTTCGGGGTGTTTTACCATGGTGTCCTTAAGTGCCCGTTCCACTTCCTCACCGATAACGTGTTCGCCAAATGCCGAAATAAAGTGCTTGATCCGCCCCGTTACCAGTAGCCGATACGGGTCGCGGCTGACAAATTTGACCGTATCGCCCAGCGAATAGCCCCACAAACCGGCGTTGTTGTTAATGATCACGGCGTAGTTTCTCCCCAGTTCAACCTCCCCGATAGTTAATCGACTCGGATTTTCGGAGAAGAACTCGTCGGCGGCAATGAACTCGAAGAAAATACCGCTGTCGGCCAGTAGCAGTAACCCTTCTGCGGTTTGACTGTCCTGAAACGCGATGAAGCCTTCTGATGCGGGATACGTTTCAATGCTGTCAATGCGTTTGCCGATGCTGTCGAATAGTTTGGCACGGTACGGCTCAAAGTTGACCCCGCCATAGACGAAGACCGAAAAATCGGGAAAGACGTCTTTTATTTTCTTCTCCGTCCGCTGCTGAATGCGGTCGAAATACATTTGTACCCAGGGCGGAATCCCCGAAATCAAGGACATTGGCTGATCGATTGTTTCATCGATAATGCGGTCGAGTTTAGTTTCCCAGTCCTCAATTATGTTGGTGTCGTAACTCGGCAGCTGATTGGTACGCAGGTAGGCCGGCACATGGTGATTGGCAATGCCGGACAGTCGCCCAACGTTAATACCTTCCTTTTGGTCGAGTTCAGGGCTACCCGATAGAAAGATCAGTTTATGGTCCAGAAACGCGCTGTTGCCGGTTTGATCGATATAATTCAACAGGGCATCGCGGGCAGAATTGATGTGGTTCGGAATCGACTCGCGGGTGATGGGGATATACTTGGTACCAGACGTTGTGCCGGACGTCTTAGCCAGATAAAGCGGCTTTCCGGGCCATAATACGTCGGCGTCGCCATTCAAAATCTGCGCAACGTAGGGCTTCAACTCTTCATAATCGCGTACGGGTACAGCCTGGCGAAAATCCTGGACGGTTTGCACGTCGGCGAGATGATGATCGCGGCCAAATACGGTGTCCTGCCCGCGCTTGATCAGCTTTTTCAGCCAGCGATTTTGAGCGTCAACCGGATTTTGCATCCAGCCCTGCTGTCGCTGCACCACCCACTTTGCCAACGGTTTGCTCAATGCCGAACGGATTCCCATAGTCCTGCAAAAATAAGGGAATTAGTTGGCCGCACCCGCTTCCCTAAACAGTCGATTCGCACCGATTACGTACAGAGGGGGATGAGCTTTCCAAAATCATCATTTATCATTCTGTGATTAATCGTTTAATTTTGCGGAACTTACAAAAAATAGCTTTCGTAACATGACGCACGGCGTCAACCTATAATGGGACTTTTCAATTTTCTAACAAGTGACATTGCCATTGACCTGGGTACAGCCAACACCCTTATTATTCATAAAGATCGCATTGTGGTGGACGAACCGTCGATCATTGCGATGGACAAAGTGAGCGGAAAGGTGCTTGCCATTGGCCACAAAGCCATGCAGATGCACGAAAAAACCAACGAAAACATCAAGACGATCCGTCCACTTAAAGACGGCGTCATTGCCGACTTTACGGCGGCTGAGCTGATGATTCGGGGTATGATCAAAATGATCGACACGGGTAGCAAGCTGTTTTCGCCCTCGCACCGTATGGTGATCTGCATTCCGTCTGGTATCACCGAAGTAGAGAAACGGGCCGTAAAAGACTCTGCTGAGCATGCCGGCGCTAAAGAAGTGTACATGGTGCACGAACCCATTGCAGCAGCTATCGGTATCGGCATTGATATCACCCAGCCCAATGGTACAATGATTGTCGATATTGGGGGGGGCACAACCGAAATCGCTGTGATTGCGCTGTCGGGTATCGTTTGCGAACAGTCGGTTCGGATTGCGGGCGACGTGTTTACGCGTGACATTGTGGATTATATGCGTCGGGAGCACAACCTGCTCATTGGCGAACGCTCCGCAGAACAGATCAAGATGGAAGTTGGCTCAGCCCTGCCCGAACTCGATAATCCGCCCCCTGACTACGAAATCCGGGGTCGTGACCTGATGACGGGCATCCCGAAAGAAATTAAGGTGACGTACAGCGAAATTGCTTACGCCCTGGATAAGTCGATCTCGAAAATTGAAGAGGCTACCATGAAAGCACTCGAAATTTCGCCCCCGGAGCTTTCGGCAGATATCTATACCAACGGTATTCATCTAACGGGCGGTGGTGCATTATTGCATGGCCTCGACAAGCGGCTCGGCGCTAAAACCAAACTGCCCATTCACGTGGCCGACGATCCGCTCAAGGCCGTAGTAAAAGGCACTGGCGAGGTTATCAAAAATCTGGAATTGTACCGGTCCGTGTTGATTAGTTAATTGTAGATTAGACTTCAGTCGACCAGCCGTAAAGCAGCGAGCGTTGTAGCTACGTATTGCTGACGCGGCTGGTCGGACTGGTGTCCTGCCTACTAATCCAATGAGTGAGTTAGTTGATTTTTTCGTTCGAAGCCGCAACTTTATCCTCTTTATGTTGCTGGAGGTGCTGTGCTTTTACTGCATCATCAACTCCAGCAATTACTGGGGGGCTACATACTTCAATACCGCTAATCATTACGCGGCCAAAGTTCTGACCTGGTCCAATGCGGCCAATGCGTACGCCAATCTGAGGCAGGTAAATGTTGACCTGGCCCGGGAAAATGAGCGGCTTAACAACCAGGTGACGCAACTGCTGCAAAGCCACCCACCCGCTCCCGCAGAATATGCCGCCGACTCGGCTTTTGCCGGCCGGTTCAAGTTTACGGTAGCCAAAGTGGTGAACAACACAACGCAGTTTACCAACAACTACATTACCATCGACAAAGGTACCCTCGACGGTATCCGACCCGGCATGGGCGTTATTTCACCAACGGGGGTTGTGGGTAAGATCAGGCTTTGCAATCCTCACTTTTCGGTAATTACATCCATCCTGCATTCTGACTTTATGGTCTCTTCAAAACTGGAGAAAGCCGACGAAATTGGTACTGCCAAATGGGATGGTGTCGACCCCAAACTAATTAAGCTGGATGCCATCTCGCGCTACAAATCCGTGGCAAAGGGCGACTCGGTTGTGACGTCTGAATTTAACTCAACGTTTCCTCCCGGCATACTGGTGGGGCGTGTGCTTAAGATAGGTGTGCAGCCAAACCAGACTTTTCACGACCTTACGCTCGGCTTAGCCACAAATTTTAGCAATCTGTCATTCGTCTATATAGTTGAAAACCGGTTGCAAAGCGCGCAAAATCAGTTGGAAACCCAAGTAGAAACCGAAAAATGACCCTTCGCGAAATCGTATCTACTGCGCTGCTCTTCCTGCTATACCTGACCCTTCAGATTTTGCTGGCCCGTAATATTGTTCTGTTCGATTATGGTTTCTGCTTTCTGTACATCGCCTGTATTCTGTTATTGCCCAACGAGACGAGTTTGACCTGGCTGTTGCTGATTGCGTTTATGACGGGTGTGATAGTCGACACGTTTTACAACACGCTTGGTATGCACGCAGCCGCCACGGTATTGATGGCCTATATTCGGCCGCTGGTAGTGCGATCGCAAATTGACCTGCCGGGCGGGGAGTCGCGCATTGAATTTTCATTGCAGGAACTGGGAACAGGGGCCTTTTTTCGCTACGTCTTTATTATGGCCTTTATTCATCATTCGGCTTTGTTCTTTATTGAAGCCAGCAGTCTGACATTACTTATTCCCACACTTATAAAAATTGCCGCCAGTACGCTGCTCACTACTGTCAGTATCGTACTCATTCAGTTTTTTACCAGAAGATAAAAAGGGGTGGGCCTAACCGTTGCGGTTTCCTTCGGTATCAGGCCGTCAGTAATACGGAAACGGCAAACCCTTTGGAAACTTCATCCCGCTAGTCAACATATGGCCGAAACCCTTATTCTCCCCCAAACCCAGGATCGTCAGGTCGTCTATGATAGTCTTGTGCCCCAGATTGCCGCGTTGATTGACGGCGAGCCGGATTTGATTGCCAATCTAGCCAATATAGTAGCTGCGATTCGGGAAGCATTCGGGTTTTTCTGGATCGGCTTTTACCTTGTGAAAGACAATCAACTGGTGCTGGGGCCGTTTCAGGGGCCAATTGCCTGCACCCGTATTAACTATGGCAAGGGTGTATGCGGTGCCACATGGGCAAAAGGCGAGACGATGGTTGTACCAGATGTTGATGCCTTCCCGGGACACATCGCCTGTTCATCGGTGTCAAAGTCCGAGATTGTAGTGCCCGTATTTAATCGGTCCGGCGACGTGACGATGGTGCTTGATCTGGACAGTGATCAACTCAACGATTTTACGGAGATCGACGCCGAGGGATTGGCGCGAGTTGTAGCGTTGTTGTGCCAGAACCCCTGAGACATCAGAATACATGAGGAATTGCCGGCAGAGCATGAGGGTGTTTGCCAACGTCCAGAACGAACGACGACACACACCCTCGTGGCTGACTACGCCTTACTTAGCCAAGTAGATACAGGCGTTGCCTTCAGGCTGTCAACTGCCGATGAATATTCTCGAGCGTAGCAATCAGTTGCGAAAGTTCAGCTTGCTCGGCAGTAGCTTCAGGCGAGTTCATTACGCTCTGTGTTTGTGAAATCAAGTCTTCCAGGATTTCGGCGATACCCTCGGCGTCTGGTGTACCTCCGTTCTCTTCTGGGTCCAGTTCAGCGCGGAGTTCTTCGAGCGTATCAGCAATCTCGTCGGTGGCATCGTCTCCCTCTTCGTCAAGCCGGTCGAGCCATTTGTCGATTATGTCGATGCCATCTTTTGGCTCTACAGTAGTGATGTCGCTGTCAAATGCATTGACAGTTTCATCGATCAGCGAAATCTGTTCTTCGTTTTTAGATACCATGGTCTTGTTTGTTGATGGTTAATGATAAACGCCCTGCGTAAAGTTGCTGGAAGCGGTTGATGGGGTTTGATTGGCCAATAAGTTTTCAAGTTTCTGAAAACTCAACACGGCGCAAACAGTTGGGTGGACAAACTGATAACTGGCCTTATGGCTGCACCAGGCCGGTGGCGAAGGAGCGCAGCGATGCCGCCAGTTGATCAAGGGGGCTCCTGTACTGGTCGCCACTCGTGGGGGCGAGTGACTCAACCTGTTGAGCCAGTTGGTTGAGAAGATTGCGAACACGCTCAGCACCAGGTTCCAGGTTGTGCAGTTCGTCATAAAGGGCTGCTAATGTATTGGCAGGGGCGTCGGCCCCATCCGTGTGATTCAGGATTGAAATCCAGTCTTTGATTAAGTCGTTCGCGCTGGTGGGTTGCGCGGGCGTGTTGAGCGCCTGTACGGTCTCCTCAATCATCGTTGAGGGGTGTGCATGTGCCATAACGTCGATGGGTTAGCTTTAAACAGAAGAACCCCCTACCCAGTCTATTGTTCGTCGGGTGGAACCGTTTTCCGCCAAATCCTATCACCTGTTTCAATTGCCTATGGATACTACCCAACTCCTGCCCGATATACAGTACCGCTTTTCGCGCAGTGGGGGCGCGGGCGGGCAGAATGTAAATAAAGTGGCTACCAAAGCCGAACTTCGCTTCGACGTTCGGCACTCAACGCGGCTCACAGACGACGAGCGGTCTATTCTTGAAGAAAAATGGGCTGCCAAACTCACGACTGAGGGTGAACTAGTGCTTACCCATCAGACCGAACGGACGCAGCTGGCTAATAAAGAAAAGGTGACGAAGAAATTCTACCGGCTCATCGAACAGGCATTTGCGCTGGTGAAGCCCCGCCGGAAAACGCGCCCATCAAAAGCGGTCGTGGCAAAACGGCTGGCCAGCAAAAAGCGCAAGAGTGAGGTAAAGGACATGAGAAAGAAAATCCTTTAAGCTGAGTAAAGGAAGCAATCCACCGGCCTGGTTTCATACAGAACTTGCGGAGTATTTTTATCCGTTAACTCTGTATGAAACCAAACCAGTGGATTGCTTTCCGTTTCCGGGTTGAATTGTAGAGGTTATAGCTCCCGGATGCGCACATTGCGGTACCAGACGCGCTCTTTTGGGCTGTGATTCTGCAGGGCAATTTTACCTTTGGCGTGGGGAGTAGCGTAAGGCCAGTCGGCAAATTTACTCTTGGCCACGGCCGCTTTCCACTCCTCGGAGCCGTACATATAATCGACCACTTTTTTGCCGTTCAGGAAGTGTTCAACGTGGTTGTTGTTTACTACAATACGGCCTTTGTTCCACTCGCCGGGGGTCTTCACCAGACTAAAATCCGACGGTGGAATCACGTCGTAGTTAGCCCCGGTCATCTGCGATTCTTTTAGATTGTATAGTTTGCCATCACTACCCATATACCCTTTATCATCAATAACCTGGAACTCCGGTCCCGACATATACGTCGATTTGATATCAGGGCTCTCGGTGATTTTGTAAACGACACCGCTGTTAGAGCCTTTCGGAATTTTGAACTCAAACTCAAACTCAAAATTCTCGTATTCCTTGTCCGTTACGAGGTCCCCCCCCGTACCATCAGGCGTCATGGTTCCATCTTCTACGTACCAGCCAACTACGCTATCTTTATGGTAGCTATGCCAACCTTTAATGGTCTTTCCGTCGAACAGGCTCTCCCATTTTCCGGGTGCTGTCACTACCATAAGCAACAAGGAGATTAGTAGGGTTTTCATCAGGATTTCGGTTTTTGGGGTTAAAGATAGATTTTTCTCAGTACAGAGCGAGCGGAGGTTTTGCAGAGTTGACGAAGTAATTCTCCGTTGTTCTGCAAAACCTCCGCTCGCTCTTTGTTTGCTAGTACTGCTGTATACCGTCGGTCGATTTTTGGTCGGAGCGGTCTGTACCGGAAATCATATTCTCGGCCATAGTACTGCTTTCGTCCATGCGCTCGCGGGGCATGTTGCGGGTTTCTTTGGCTTCCTCAGGCCGTTCACCAGGTTGGTATTCGTCGGGCGCTTTGGCGTCAACGTCGTAGGGGTGAGCCGAGTCGCCGGTGTCGGGTTGATCTTTAATACCGCTGGTGCTCATGCCTTCATCATCCGGTCCTGCCGTCATGCCTTCGTACTGATTTCCCGGAACAGCGTTGCCTTCTTCTTTGTAATCAAAGGTCGAAGCCGATGTTCCCGCCGTGAGCGTAATAAAGTTGTTGGCGTTTATCTCGTGTGACCGTTCGGGCTGCGTTGGATCCTCTATTTCAGGCTTATCGGGCGAGGGGCTACCGGGCAGTTCGGGAATTTCCGGGCCCGGAATCGGATTGTAGGGTGGCGTTTCGGGAATACCGGGCGTAGGCTGCATCGGATCGGGCGTACCGGGCGTGGGCGGAATCATGTCGCCCTGGAAGCTATGCGTTTTTGTGGCGTCATCGCCGGCGTCAGTCCGGTCATTCGGCGCGTTCTCCGAAGGCAGACCCGTGTTCACCGTCGAACCCGAGTCGGGGTTTCCTGTTATGCCTGCTACGGCAATCGGATTATCGGGCATGGCTTCGGGCTTGAACATCGACCCGGCGCGCAGGGCGGCCTCCGAGTTTTCGTACTTCTTTTTATCGTCGCCCATCAGAGCCCGCTCTTCGTCTGAGCCGGTCCGGATGCGGGGCATATCGTCCGATACGTCGGCTTCTGGATTACCCATGGGCACTAACTTACCATCGACGAGTTTTACCATATTCGTTTCGGCCTGATCAATGCCAAACATCGTTTCGGCATGTTCGCTTGATACCATATCGGCCTGTCGTGCGCCATCGCTGAGGGTTGAATCTTCCATAATCATCGTGAATGTTTTAGTCTATGCAAAACCGACGGGGCCGTAAAAGGTTTGATAGCCCATTTACACCAGCGCGTCGAACAAAATTTCGGCCGGGTGCTGAGCATGTCGGCTGGTTCCGTCCTTGATCTGGTGGCGACAGGAGGTTCCGGCAGCCGAGATGATGACATCGCTGGTTGTTTGGCGCACAGCAGGGAACAAAACCAGTTCGCCAATCTGCATGGAGAGGTCGTAATGTTCTTTTTCGTAGCCAAACGATCCGGCCATCCCGCAGCACCCCGACGGTATTGGCTCGACGGTGTAGTTCTTAGGTAATGACAAAACTTGTATCACCGGATCTATGCTTGACAGGGCTTTCTGGTGACAGTGCCCGTGTACTTTTACCGGCCGGGCTTCGGTAGTGAATGAACCGGCCGTGACGTACCCGGCATCGGCTTCTCGAGCGAGCCATTCCTCGAACAGAAACGTGTTTTTGGCGATGTGTTGCGCTGCGGCTTTCAACTCCTGCGGAACCAGGTCGGGGTATTCATCACGGAAGGTGAGAATGGCCGAGGGCTCCAGGCCAATTAGGGGCGTTTCGTCCGTAATGAGGTCTTTGAGCAGCGTCACGTTGCGGATGGCGAGTTTCTGAGCGTCTTCTACCAGACCTTTTGAGAGATAGGTCCGGCCACTTTCAACGTGATAAGGAATGACGACCGTATACCCCAAACGTTCCATCAATTTCGTGGCTTTCTGACCAACCTCAACGTCGTTGTAGTTGGTAAACTCATCACAGAAAAGGTGAACGAGGGGCTTTGTTTTTCCACCTTCGACCCCGACGGATTCTGTCTTGAAACGTTCGTTTCGTTGTCCTGCTGTGGCTCGAAACATTTTGGCGGAGGTTGTGTAGACGAGCCGATTTGTCTTCGAAAACCAGCTTATAAGCGTCATCTTCGCCAGAACTGGCATAGTGCGGTCGGGGTGAAAGCCAACGGCTTTATTGGCCAGCTGGCGCAGAGCAGTAGAGCCGTAAATGCCGTTGTAGACCCAGGGGGCCAGGCTGGCCAGCGACATTAGCGTTGTGAAGTTTCCTACCAGTCGCGCCCGTAGCGGTACGCCCTGTTCCGCGTAGTACTGCTGCGTAAACTCGGCCTTCATCCGGGTCATGTCTACGCTGCTGGGGCATTCAGATGTGCAGGCTTTACAGGATAGACACAGGTCCAATACCCCTTTGACGACTTCGTAATCGTGTTCTGTTGGCTTTTCCTGACTCGTATAAAAATGCCGCAGCATGTTGGCCCTCGCCCGCGTGGTGTCATGTTCGAGCCGGGTGGCCATGTAACTCGGACACATCGTACCGCCCGACAAATGCGTCTTGCGGCAGTCGCCCGAGCCGGAGCATTTTTCGGCTAATTCGAGCAACCCGCCATCGCGCGAGAAGTCGAAGATGGTTTTTGGTTGCGGAACTACTGCGTCGGCTTCTGAGCGCAGGTGTTCATTCATGGGGGGCGGGTCAATGACCTTGCCGGGGTTGAATAGGTTGCGCGGATCCCAGAGCGTCTTTACGTCTTTGCACAACTCATAATTTTCCGGGCCGAGCATGTAGGCAATAAACTCACCCCGCAACCGCCCGTCGCCATGTTCGCCGGAGAGCGAGCCGCCGTATTTTTTTACGAGGTGAGCCGTATCCATCAGCAACGCCCGGAATTTCTGGCGTCCCTCACCCGATTTGAGGTTGATGAGCGGCAACACGTGAATTTCACCTGCGCCCGCATGAGCTGAGTACTCGAGTTTAAGGCCGTGATTTTCCCACGCCATCTGGTCCAGCTCGTCGATGTAATCCGGTAAGTCGCGCACATCTACCGCCGTATCTTCAATAACATTGGCGGGTTTATCGTCGCCGGGAATATTATACATGATACTCAGGCCCGCTTTGCGTAACGCCCACGGTTTTTTCGTATCGGCATCGAACAGCGTGGGATAGGCGTAGCCCAACCCCTTCGCACTTAGCGCATCCACAAAATCCTGGGCTCTATGGGCCACGCCCCCGTGCGTATCATCGAAGAACTCAACCATCAAAATCGCTTTTGGGTCACCCTCTACAAAGGCACGGTTTTTAGCTTGCTCAGTATTGGTTTTGGTCAGTTGCAGGATATAATCATCCACCAGCTCCGAAGCAGCGCAACCGTGTTCGAGGGCTATCAGGTTGGCTTCGAGCGATTGCCGAATGGTTGAAAAATGCGCACAGACCAAAGCCGCTTCACTGGGTGGTAGCGGCAGTAGGTTTAGTTTGGCTTCGGTAATAAAGCAAAGCGTCCCTTCCGAACCCGCAATAAGCGGAGCGAAGTTGAACCTAGTCCGGTTGCCAACCATCGCATCCAGCGCGTAGCCGGTATTTCGGCGGGTAACGGTAGGTTTGGGGTACCCATCCTGAATTTGCTGGCGAACCGTGGGATTGCTGAGCCAGTCGCGGAACTGCACGTATATTCGTTGTTCGAGTGGACTGACCACGTTTTCTCCCCGGCATTTGGCATCGAGTTGCGTCTGCGTGAGTGAGCCGAACAAAACCTCGGCCCCGTCGCTAAGAACGGCCCGAACTTCGAGCAGATGATCGCGCGTAGTGCCCCAGATTATGGAATGCAGGCCACACGAGTTGTTGCCAATCATGCCACCAATCATGGCCCGGCTGGCGGTGCTGGTTTCGGGGCCGAACATCAGCCCGTATGCTTTAAGCTCTGCGTTTAGGTCATCGCGGATAACGCCCGGCTGAACGCGTACCCAGCGATCATCGGCGTTGATTTCCAGAATCTGCCCGAAGTGTTTCGATATATCGACCACAATGCCGCTGCCTACCACCTGCCCGGCCAATGACGTACCAGCCGCCCGCGGAATCAGGCCTACCGGCGTTCCGGCGTTCCCGTTCATCTGCGCGAATCGAACCAGCCGTTTAATATCGGCCACGTTTTTGGGAAGCGCTACGGCAGTGGGTGTTTCCTGATAGACTGATGCATCGGTAGCATACAGCAATCGTTGCGCCGTGTGTTCGGGTGATTCATCAAAATACAGGTCGCCTTCAAAATGGGGCAACAGGCTGGCGAAGGGGAGTTTTTGGGGCAAACGAAACATGAACGGCAGACTTAGCTTGGTCGCTTAAAGATACGAACTAAACAAGCCTCAGGCTATCAGCCCACCCGCTCTGACCCATGCGTCCTTACCTTATTGCTGTTTAAGTCTGTTGTTGGTGTAGTCGTCGGCTTCGGGTAAGCGCACGTTCAGCAAACTAGCTGAAATCGATGTAGGGCAGGAGTTTGGTTTCATGGGCTCTGCAGTTGGCCGGAGGGCATCGATAAATTTGTCAAAGTCTTCCTGGTGAAGAAACAGCCTGTGCTTTCCGTAAGGGAAACCATCGCCCTGGGGGTGCCGTCGTCTCTCGGCAATAATCAGACAGTGGTCATTGGCAGGGGAGGCTCTTACGTCGAGAAAATCTGTCCGTTTGGCGCCTTAACCTGCTTTGACTAGATTTTTCCCTGTTCTCTTTCGGCCACGATTTCAGCCAGGTTTAGTGCAACTATGGTCGGTAAAGTAAGCGCAGTGGCAGGACCGGGAGAACATATTTATCAATAGGCATTTGTGGTGAAACTGCCCCAAACAGTAGGCAAATTGTAGAAGGTATTCTACATAATTTGGTATAATGCCTTGGCAGATAGCTCGGTATCCCTTATCTTCGCATTCGTTGATATTGGCATTTGTGGAGACGGAGCAGTGGTGTAGTGTGTAAAGGCGCCCCCTTTCCGTTTATTTCTCACCGTAACCAATGGCTATATGCACTTCATTCTGTCTGTTATGATGTTCTTCAGCAACATCAAACCAGCAGAGACGCTTCCCCTCCTCGTGCAGAAGGGAAAAGCGTCTTTCTACGCCAAAAAATTTAGCGGTCGCCGGACCGCATATGGCGAACGGGTCCGGGCTGAAGCCCTCGAAGGAGCCCACCGTACACTACCTCTTAATACCCTGGTTGAAGTTACAAATCTCTCCAATCAGCATACGGTTGTCATTCGTATCAACGACCGTGGACCATTTGCTAAAGGCCGTGTTGTTGATTTAACTTATGCTGCGGCTAAAGCACTCGGCATGATTTCGCAGGGTGTTGCCAACGTATCCCTGCGCGTAGTTGGCACGGGTCAGCCCCTGGCGCTGGTTGCCGATTCGCTGGCCATCAGATAAGCCAGTACGGCCTGAATTCACGACTATAACCCGAGCACTCCTGTTCTGGCTATCCTGCCCGGCTCGTCAGCCCCAGAATTTTTTTTGGGCTGGTGAGCCGGGCTTGTTTTTTGCGTACCTTCCTAGGTATCGAACGTTTTCGCTCTTTATTTCCGATGAAACAACCGCTCAACTTAAGTCAGGTACGCTCGTTTGGTAATGTCGAATTTCTGGCCCGTCAGTTGGTCGAAGGCTTTATTACGGGTTTGCACAAATCGCCGTTTCATGGCTTTTCGGTCGAATTTGCCGAACATCGGCTGTACAACACGGGCGAAAGCACGCGTCATATCGACTGGAAAGTGTACGGGAAGACCGAAAAGCTCTTTGTCAAGCGGTACGAGGAAGAAACTAACCTGCGCTGCCATTTGCTGGTCGATACGTCGTCGTCCATGTTTTATCCGGAGCAGGATTACGGTAAAATAACGTTTAGCGTGATGGCTGCCGCCTGTCTGGCCTATATGTTGCAACGTCAGAAAGATGCCGTGAGCCTGACGGCATTCGCTGACCAGATTGATCTGCAAACGCCTACCAAATCGACACCTTCTCATGTGCACAAGCTGTTCACGCAGCTGGATTTGCTCATGCAACAACCCAAACCCTTACGCCGAACCTCGGCCGCTGAGGTTATTCACGAACTGGCCGAACGTATTAACAAACGTTCACTGGTTGTGATTTTCAGCGATATGTTCGATAATTCTGAAAATAGTGATGCCTTGTTTTCGGCTCTGCAACATTTGCGGCACAACCTGCATGAAGTGCTGCTGTTCCACGTCACGGACAAAAAAACCGAAGAAGAGTTCGCCTTCGAGGAGAGGCCTTACGAATTCATTGATCTCGAAACAGGCGAGAAAGTGAAGCTCCAGCCGGGGCAGGTACGAGATACGTATCAACAGGCCGTAAAAAGTTATTTCCAGGAATTGAAAATGCGCTGCGGTCAGTACAAAATTGACTTTATCGAAGCCGACATCGCTCAGGGTTTCGAGCAAATTCTGACGGCTTATTTGGTGAAGCGCACCAAGATGAAGTAAGCCAGCTTATAGCTCCAGCAGTTGCCGGATGGCATCGGCATACGTGCTGCCGGTGGTGAGTCTCGTGGCTTTCCTGTCGGCCAGCACTAGCAGGTATTTGCCATCAAAATGGCGGTGCATTTCAGTAATTTTAAAGCGGTTAACAATCGCTGACCGACTTACGCGCAGGAAGGTGTCAGGCAGCTTCTCGCTTAGGGTAGTCAGGGTATAATTGGTCAGGTGCTTTTGCCCGTCGATCATGCACAAGAATACATACTTGTCTTCCGCTTCGAAATAAGCAATGTCGGTAAGAGGGATCAGCACGATTTTGTCGCCGGTTTTGACCGAAAGCGAATGAATCTCCTTCTTCGGCTGCATCTGCGCCAGGATCTGCATTAGATTATCGCTCATTGGATTACGGCGATTACTGGCTCCGTCGCGTTCAACCAGGTGGCGGATTTTCTGGGCCGAGCGGGCCAGTCGCCCGGCTTCGATGGGTTTGAGCAGATAATCGACTGAATTCTCCTCGAAAGCGCGGATCGCGTACTGGTCGTAGGCGGTGGCAAAAATAACCAGCGGCATGGTAGTCAGTCCGGCCAGCATCTCAAACCCATTGAGTACTGGCATTTCGATGTCTAAAAAAATAACATCGGGTTGCTCTGCTTCTATAAACGCCAGTCCTTCCGCTCCGTTGCCCGCTTCGCCAATGATGTTGAATGTTGCCTCGTGCGGCACCAATAGCCGGCGTAGCCGGACGAGAGCCAGGGGTTCATCATCAATCAGCAGAGTTCTTAACGGCAGTTGCATTCGGTTATCGGGTTAGTCCATCGCGTTGGCGATTGGTACGGCCGGGCTTATCTTTTTAATCAGGCCCTGCAAGACCTTACCTGGTCCACACTCCGCAAAACTCGTTGCGCCATCGGCCACCATACGTTCCACCGACTGGGTCCAGCGAACGGGTGAGGTGAGTTGGGCAATCAGGTTGGACTTTAGGCGGACTGGATCGGTTGTAGGCCGGGCATCAACATTCTGATAAACCAAACAGCGCGGTTCGAGAAATGGCATCTGTGCCACGGCTTCAGCAAATTCAGCGCGGGCAGGTTCCATAAACGGCGAGTGGAAGGCTCCGCTCACGGCCAGTTGCACTACCCGTTTGGCTCCCGCTGCTTTGAGCCGCTCCTCCGCCATCTGAATACCCGCCACGCTTCCCGAAATCACGACTTGACCGGGGCAGTTGTAGTTAGCCGGCACCACAATCTCGTCGGTAATACCTTCGCAAACCTGCTCAATGATAGCATCGGATAACCCTAGCACGGCGGCCATGGTGGACGGGGTCAGGTCACAGGCCCGTTGCATGGCCGCGGCCCGGATAGAGGCCAGCCGAAGACCATCAGCAAACGACAGCACCCCGGCCGCCGTCAGAGCCGATAACTCCCCCAGCGAATGCCCGGCCACCATGTCAGGTGCGAAGCCGTTGAGCGTCATGGCCACCACTACGCCGTGCAGAAAGACGGCAGGCTGGGTATATATTGTTTGCTTAAGGTCATCGTCAGTCCCCTCAAACATAATCCTGGTCAGATTATAACCCAATACGTCATTGGCCTGGTCAAACAACTGGCGGGCAGCTTCGGACTGCTGGTAGAGATCTTGCCCCATACCCCGAAACTGCGACCCCTGGCCGGGAAATACATATGCCTTCATAGCTACTGAAACTAACTTTGGTCAACTTGAACGGGCAAAGTAAAGGGGTTGGGCAGGAGCAAACAAAAACTTTGCACACTCAGTTGGAAAGTCATTGTGTTTGTCTAGTTTTTATCGGCTATAAATTAGACAAAACCCGCGGCAACAGGGACAAATCTTGTTTGCGTGGCGTTTCTGATATAGTTTTGACGCGCCGTTAAAACCGGCTACAATTCACTTAGTTAACCGTAATTTTTCCGGGTAATCCACTCTATGGCTTGGGTAACACAAACACTATCCAGCTCCCTCGGCCGAAAGGTCGTCATGTCGTTGACGGGGCTGTTTCTGAGTACCTTTCTTATTATTCATATGGCTGGCAATCTTCAGCTATTTAAAGATGACGGCGGGCGGGCGTTTAATGAGTACACGTACTTCATGACGCACAATCCGCTCATTATCACGGTGTCCTATCTGCTGTACACGTCTATTCTGGTTCACGCGCTGATGGCCCTGATCCTGACCCGCCATAATCAGGCATCGCGCCCGGTAAAGTATGCCTACTCGCATCCCGAAGCTAATAGTCCGTGGTCGTCGCGGAACATGGGTATTCTGGGTACAGTACTGCTGCTTTTCATTATCATCCATATGCGGACGTTCTGGTATGAGATGCACTTTGGGTCTGTACCAATGGCTGAGTATGACGGAAAACAGTACAAAGACCTGTATGCGGTCGTAAAAGTGGCTTTTTCTGAATGGTGGTATGTGCTGCTGTACGTAATTTCTATGGTAGCTATTGGTTATCATCTGGCGCATGGCTTCCAGAGTGGATTTCAGACCCTGGGCATCCGGCATCCTAAGTACACGCCCATTGTTGAGACAATCGGCACTTATTTCTTCGCCATTATCATTCCGGTAGCGTTCGCGGCTATGCCAGTGTACGTCTTTTTACAAGTTCATGGGATTATTTAATGAGTGAATGGGCGAATTGGTCTGCCAGAACGAAGCAAATATCAGCCGGTAGTATTCACTCCGCTTCGGCGTACCGATCCACTCATTCTCCGATTCACAATTGAATTATGGAACTGAAATCAAAAATTCCCGAAGGGCCGCTGGCCGAGAAATGGACACGGCATAAGTTTGGTTTGAAGCTGGTAAACCCATCCAACAAACGGAAGTACGACATCATCGTAGTCGGTACAGGACTGGCCGGTGCTTCGGCAGCCGCATCGCTGGCCGAACTGGGTTACAACGTAACGGCGCTGTGCTTTCAGGACAGCCCCCGCCGGGCCCACTCCATTGCCGCACAGGGTGGTATCAATGCCGCCAAAAATTACCAGAACGACGGGGACTCGGTGTTCCGGCTGTTTTACGATACCATTAAAGGGGGAGATTACCGTTCGCGCGAAGGTAACGTACACCGGCTGGCCGAAGTCAGTGTAAATATCATTGATCAGTGCGTAGCGCAGGGTGTTCCCTTTGCCCGCGAGTACGGCGGCCTGTTGGCCAACCGTTCATTTGGTGGCGCGCAGGTGTCGCGTACGTTCTATGCACGGGGGCAGACGGGGCAGCAGTTGTTGCTGGGCGCTTACTCGGCCCTGAGCCGGCAGGTTGCCAACGGGAAGGTAAAGCTCCTGATCCGTACCGAGATGCTCGACCTCGTTGTTGAAGACGGAAAGACGCGCGGTATCATCACCCGGAACCTGATTACCGGTAAAATTGAGTCGCACTCGGCGCACGCAGTACTGCTTTGCACGGGTGGCTACGGTAACGTGTTTTACCTCTCTACCAACGCGATGGGGTCAAACGTGACGGCTGCCTGGCGCGCCCACAAGCACGGCGCACTGATGGCGAATCCCTGCTTTACGCAGATTCACCCAACCTGTATTCCTGTAAAGGGCGATTACCAGTCTAAGCTGACGCTGATGTCGGAATCGCTGCGGAACGACGGACGGGTGTGGGTGCCGAAAACAAAAGAACTGGCCGAGCAGATTCGGAAGGGTGAGCGGAAACCAACCGACCTGAAAGAAGATGAGCGCGACTACTACCTGGAACGCCGGTATCCATCGTTCGGTAACCTGGTGCCACGCGACGTAGCCTCCCGCAATGCCAAAGCCGTTTGCGACGAAGGCCGGGGGGTGAGCAAGACGGGTCTGGCCGTATATCTCGACTTTGCCGATGCCATCAAGCGCGACGGTCGAAAGACCATCGAAGCCAAGTACGGTAACCTGTTTGAGATGTACGAGAAAATCGTCGACAACAACCCGTATGAGACGCCAATGATGATCTATCCCGCCGTTCACTATACAATGGGCGGCCTGTGGGTCGATTACAATCTGATGACGACGGTTCCGGGTCTGTACGCGCTGGGCGAAGCCAACTTCTCGGATCACGGTGCCAACCGGCTCGGTGCATCAGCGCTGATGCAGGGCCTGGCCGATGGTTATTTTGTGATTCCGTATACCGTTGGTGATTATCTGGCGACGATTGGTCCTGCTGATAAGCTCCCTGTAACGGCACCCGCCTTCCGCGAAGCTGAGCAGCGCGTAACCAATCAGGTAGAGAAACTGCTGGCCGTTAAGGGCACCAAGCCGGTCGATGAATTCCACCGGGAACTGGGCCTGATTATGTGGGACTACTGCGGTATGTCGCGCACGGCAGAAGGGCTGACCAAGGCCCGCGGTCTCATTAAAGACCTGAAGGCCGAGTTCTGGAGCAACGTTCGGGTAACGGGCGAAAGCGAAGAACTGAACCAGACGCTCGAAGCGGCCGGACGTGTAGCCGACTTTATTGAACTTGGCGCCCTGATGATTGAAGATGCGCTGGACCGTCAGGAATCGTGCGGTGGTCACTTCCGCGAGGAATACCAGACCCCCGACGGTGAGGCCTTGCGCGACGATGCTGATTTCGCGTATGTATCGGCCTGGGAGTATCAGGGTGATAATCAGCCCGAAAAACTGAACAAAGAGCCGCTGGAGTTCGAGAACGTAAAACTCACCCAGCGTTCGTATAAATAAAATGTCATATTGGGTCAGCATCAGGGCGCGCTTCGGCTGCTCAATTCCTGACGCTGACCCGATACGACCGTAGTGGCAGACCACTTACAATTTCACTAAGCGATGAAAGTCAATCTGAAAGTCTGGAGACAGAAAAATAATAATACGGCGGGCAAACTGGTTGAGTACGGTCTCGATAACATTTCGCCGGATATGTCTTTTCTGGAAATGTTCGACGTCCTTAACGGCGAACTGACCAGAAAGGGTGAGGAGCCGGTTGCATTTGACCACGACTGCCGCGAAGGTATCTGCGGCATGTGCTCGATGTACATCAACGGGCGGGCGCACGGGCCACAAACCGGTGCCACAACCTGCCAGTTGCACATGCGCTCGTTCAATGACGGCGATACGATTGTAGTTGAGCCCTGGCGGGCGCGGGCGTTCCCGGTCCTGAAAGATCTGATGGTAGACCGTTCGGCATTCGACCGGGTTATCCAGTCGGGAGGCTATGTATCGGTTAACACTGGCTCAGCACCCGATGCCAACGAAATCGCCATTCCACGTAGCATTGCCGACGAGGCAATGGACGCAGCCCAGTGCATTGGCTGCGGTGCCTGCGTAGCGGCCTGTAAGAATGCATCGGCTATGTTATTCGTGGCGGCAAAAGTCTCGCACATGGCGGTGCTGCCACAGGGCAAAGCCGAGAGCACGCTGCGGGCTGAGCGCATGGTAGCGCAGATGGACGCCGAGGGATTCGGGGCCTGCTCATTTACGGGCGCCTGCTCGGTTGAGTGCCCGAAATCCATTTCTCTCGATCACATTGCCCGCATGAACCGCGAATACCTGGGTGCCAAACTGACCTCGGACAACATGCAGGGATAAAACACGGTGATTACTACGCGAAGAGCCTGATGCACGACTGTGTATCAGGCTCTTCGCGTTTCTATTCCACGATTTTGATGTTATACTTTACCAGCAAACCGGGGAGGTTTTGACGTGAGAAGCGAGCCTTTTTGATAATGTTACCGTCCGGGTCCAAGGTCAGGTTGTAAGACTTGGAAAAGTCTGCCCCGGTCAGGTTGTTCTCGGCGAATTTGGTTAGTTCAAGATCGCAGGAGTCGAATAAGGCCATTGTTAGATCGCATTTTAGAAAATGAACTTCCTTCATTGAACACTCGATAAACAACGTCTTTTTTAGTCTCTTATCAAGAAAAACGGCGTAGTCCAGTCGGCATTGCTGAAAACCCACGCGCAGGCCGAACGAATTGCAAAGACTAAAATCGACGTGGGTTAGCTGGCAGTTCACGAAAGTAACGTCGTCGAGTTTAGTAGTGGTGAGCAGAGCCCGCGTCAGATCACAGTTTTCAAACCGGCAGTTAATGAAGTTCGATTTAGTGAAGTTCACTGCTGATAGATTCAGATTCTGGAACAGACACTGCTCAAAATCGTGTTGCATCCACTGTACCGGTAGCTCACTCGTTTGGTTAAAAAAATCATCGTAGAATTCCATGCTTAATTAGATTGGGTATCTGGATTGCGCCGGGAAATTATGCGTAAGTCCACACATAATCCGTTATTTTTACTGTCTGTTACCAACTACTCTCGTCTTGCCGACACCAATTATGGCAACTGCAACTGATTTTGTTCGTTCAACCACTTCTGAGCCGCACCGCATCCGCACCCGGCAAATTCTAAAAGCCCACCCCGAAATTAAGAAACTTATTGGCCAGAAAAACCCAACGACGTTCTGGGTCATTCTGGGCTGCGTCTCGCTCATGGTCGCTATGGCTTGGCTCGTGCGCGACCAATCGTGGTGGGTCATTGTAGCCGCTGCGTGGTTTATCGGTGCGTTTCCGGCGCATACGCTGTTCGTCTGCATTCACGAAGCGGCCCACAACCTGATCTTTCGCAAGCCAACGGCCAACGCCTGGGCGGCTGTTTTCGCTAATCTACCCACGATTCTGCCCACGGCTCTGTCGTTCAAAAACTTCCACATCAAGCACCACGCCTTTCAGGGCGTTCATGAACTCGATGCCGACTTACCCGACTGGTACGAAGCCAAACTGATTAATAACTACGCCATTGGCAAAGCCCTTTGGCTGCTGCTGTTCCCGGTGTTTCAGGCCATCCGCACCATCCGGATGCGCGAACTGGCCGTGATTGATAAGTGGGTGGGTACCAATATCGTGGTGCAACTGGCGTTCGACGTCCTGATTGTGACGCTTTTTGGCTGGAAAGCTCTCGCGTTTCTTGTGCTTTGTCTGTTTTTCTCGGTTGGTCTGCACCCGCTTGGTGCCCGCTGGATTCAGGAACATTACCTGACCCTCGACCCAGAGCAGGAAACGTACAGCTACTATGGCAAAATGAACGGCCCTAACATGAATGTCGGCTTTCACAATGAACACCACGATTTTCCGTCGATACCCTGGAGCCGACTACCTGAAATCAAGCGCAGTGCGCCGGAGTTTTACGATACGCTAAAGTTCCACACGTCCTACGTCCGGCTGTTCTTCCGCTTCCTTTTCGACCAGGAGATTTCGCTCTATTCGCGTATTGTCCGTAGCGAACGGGGCCGTGTCACCCTCACCGACCAGTCGAAACCTGATCTGGAACTGGCGCAGAAGCAGCCCATGTCGGTTGAAGCGTAATTGATTTACAGTTCAGAAAAGCGCCCCCTCCGGTACCGGAGGGGGCGCTTTTACTTTATGACAAGGGTAGCTGACCTATTTCGTAAACCGCGCTTTGCCAGCATCCAGGAAAGCGACAAAACTGGCGACGCTACGATCGTAGTTCTTAGGAGATACGAGCAGTTTGCCACTGCTATCGACCAGGCAATAATGCGGCTGGGCGTTATTGTTGTACTTTGTGATTTGTAAATCAGCGTTTTGCGCACCAATGGTCTTCTTTACTTTCTGGTCGTAGGGTGAGGTGTACCACTGTGCCTGGGGTAGTTCGGTTTTATCATCTACGTACAGGGCCACGATTACGAAGTCGTTCCGAAGACGTTCCAGTACCGCCGGGTCTGACCATACGTTGGCTTCCATCTCGCGACAGTTTACGCAGCCGTGTCCGGTAAAGTCGATAAAGACGGGCTTATTCACTTTTTCAGCATAGGCGAGACCTTGTGTATAATCGAAGAACCCGTTCAGTTTGTGGGGTAACTCGAACAGGTCGGCGTATTTAGGCGTCTCGCTGAGGGGAGTGCCGACTACCGCACCGCTGCTAACTGGCCGTTCGTACAGGTCGAAATCCTGCGATGTCTTCGGCGGCAGGTAACCCGATAAGGCCCTCAATGGTGCCCCCCACAGTCCCGGAACCATATAGACGACAAACGCAAACGTACCAATGGCCAGCACCATGCGCGGAACGCTCGTGAACTTGGTCTCACTGTCGTGCGGCAGGCGGATTTTACCGAGCAGATAGAAGCCGATCAGGGCGAAAATGACAATCCAGAACGCCAGATACACTTCGCGGTCAAGCAGACCCCAGTGATACACCTGATCAGCAATGCTCAGGAATTTGAGCGCGAGGGCCAGTTCAAGAAAGCCCAGCACGACTTTTACCGAGTTGAGCCACCCGCCCGATTTTGGCAAACTCTTGAGCCATTGCGGAAACAAGGCAAACAGCGTAAACGGCAGCGCAAAAGCCATTGAGTAGCCAAACATGCCCACAACCGGTTTGAGAATTTCTCCCCTTGAGCCGAGTCCTAAAATTGAACCAACCAAAGGACCAGTACAGGAAAAAGACACTAGAACTAAGGTGAAGGCCATGAAGAATATGCCCGAAAATCCCCCTTTTTCAGATTGAGCGTCCATTTTATTGATGAGCGAGGAAGGCAAGGTCAACTCGAAGAGACCTAAGAAGGACAAGCCAAAAACAAAGAAGATAGCAAAAAACAGGAGGTTGGGTAGCCAGTGCGTACTGATAAAATTCGGGGCTGCCTGCCCGAATAAAGCCGCAATGACGGTACCAAAAAAAACATAAATCAAAACGATAGACAGCCCATATAATAGTGCTTTCCACGTGCCTCCCTTCTGATTGACAAAGAAAGAAACGGTCATTGGAATAATGGGATAGACACAGGGTGTGGCCAGGCCCGTTAAACCCGCCACAAATGCGACCAGTACGAGTGACCATAATGATAAATTCATTAGCGGGTCAGTAACCGGCGCTACGTCAGCTGCACCGAGCGCGGCTTCTGGCTCTCTGATGGCCTCTTCAATCGCTTGTACAGTCTGGCCGTCAGTAGTCAGCAGGGTATCCGGCGTCGTTGTGCTTTCAATAGTCGGTGTTTCCGTTACCGGCTGTGGCGCGGCAGCTACGTCGGTTGCTACGGTTGCGGGTTTGGGGGCATCCGCAGCGGCTACGGCCTTTACGTCGGTAGAGAAGCTGACTTCTTTCGGGGGTAAGCACGTGCCATCAATTGACGAACAGGCCATGTACTCGACTGTACCACCCACTGTGGCATTTGGTTTCAACAGTTTCACTTTCTGTACGAACTGCGCCCGGCCCGAAAACTGCCTGATTTTGGCGTCCCAGACCTTTTCATATACTTCCTCTACACCGACCGGTACCACTTTGCCGATGAGTTGATACCCGTCGTTCGGGGTAAACTTAAACGTGGTTGGGAGCGGGCCGATATTGGGATCCAGATCATTTGAATAGATATGCCAGTTGCTGGTCAGCGTAGCCTGAATACGAACCTCAACTACATCGCCAACGCGGGCAGGCTGCTTTTGTACTGAGACCGACCAGGTTGCCGGATCCTTAACAAGTTGAGCGAACGTACTCAGGGACAGGAATAGCCCTGCTACGAGCGCGAAGATTACTTTCATCTGACAATGGAAAATGATTCAGTACCGTAACACGGTTTCTGCAAAAATACGTCCAATTGTCGGGCCCTAAACACAGAGTGCCCCAGACGGCGTCTGGGGCACTCTCAAAAATTCAGCCTGTCTGATCCTGAATCAGTAGCTAAACAAGACGGGATTTAGCTCATCCTGTGGCGTACTGCCAACGGGCACGCTATCCAGCCATTTGGCGTGGTCGGCTTGCTGATAGCTGTTCCGGGGTTGCACGACACGCTGGTCTTTGTCCATGTAGATTACGGTCATTACCCCACGCGGACGGCTGGAAGTATTTGGCCCGGCGCGGTGAAACGTCCAGCCCGCGTGGTAGCTCACTTCGCCGAGGTCGAATGGGGTATTGTTGAGCGGGAAGTTTTCTTTTTGCAGGGCATCGGCCAAAATTTGCTCACTTTCGTCGCTGATTTCAAGGTTACGGCCAATATCTACCCTATGTGAACCTTCAGCAAATGCCAGCGGACCAAGTTCTATGGGCGTGTCCTGCAATGGAATCCAGATCGTCGTAGTCTTGTCGGACGAGAGCGGCCAATAGAACTGATCGGCATGCCAGGGCGTAATACCGCCCGACGGCTCTTTGTACAGGGCCTGGTCGTGATAGATCCTGACGCCTTCTACTTCCATCAGAGCCGCAGCAATTTGTGCCAGCCGTTTCGAGAATACGAACTCCCTGGCTTGTTCATCCTCACGCCATAGGTTCATGATTTGCAGAAAAGCCCGCTCGTAGGTGGTGCGCTCACTCATGGGTTTGTCAAGCGTATTGAGCCGGATTACCAGATCAGTGATGATTTTACCGTAATGCATTAGTACGTCGGCACTCAAAACGTTTTTCAGTTTCACATATCCATTATGCCGGTAAAACGCAATGGTATCGGGCGTAATCAGGTAGGGGGAGTCCAGTTCCTGTAGAAGAGACGATTTGTTGATGATTGCTTCCATGGTGACGGATGGGCTATGTGAAGAGTGTTTAATTCTATCTGGCAAAAATACCATACTCTGAACCGAGTAAATAGGAAGGAGTTTACTCGTTTATGTGCCATATTGATTTGAAAGAAAATACAGCATACTCCTTTTGCAATAATATAGCACATCGTGAAAGCTCTTTTCGAAAAAATAACCATCCATGAGCAGCGTTCACTGCTTGTTCGGCGGTTTCAGATGCCGCAGTTCGATGTACCCTGGCACTACCATCCAGAATACGAACTGACGTATATCATGCAAGGGTGTGGTCGGCGGTTTGTGGGTGATCACGTGGAATCATTCGTGGCGGGCGATCTGGTCCTGATTGGTCCCGATATGCCGCACTTCTGGCGTAGTGACGACGAATATTACCAGCCGACATCCTCCTTGGTGGCCGAGTGGGTCGTGTTGCAGTTTCCGCTGGCTTTCGCCCAGCAGGTGCTACAAAATCTGCCCGAGGCTTCCGCTATTACGAGTTTGCTGACCCGTGCCCGCTATGGGCTGCGGTTCAGCCCGGAAGTAGCCAGTCAGCTAAGCAACGATATTAATCAGCTAACCACCCAGAATGACCTGGAGCAGGTGCTAAGCATTATGCGTATTCTGAACCAGCTGGCCACCGACCGCGACGCCTGCTTGCTGGCCAGTGATGGGTACCAGCTGGCGCCGGGTGCCGCTGAAACCGAGCGTATGAAACGGGTGCTGGAATTTACGCTGGCGCATTTTCGCGACGAAATCAGAATTGAGCATATCGCGTCGGTGTCGGGTATGGCTCCGGCGGCTTTTTGCCGGTATTTCAAAAAACGTACCCGCAAAACGTATGTCGAGTACTTAAACGAACTACGCATCGGGCACGCCCGTAAGCTGCTGACCAACAAAGATGTTAGTGTAGGGGAGGTGGGCCTGGAGTGCGGTTTTAATAATATATCTCATTTTCATCGTCAGTTTAAACTGAATACCGGCATGACCCCGCTACGCTACCAGACAACGGTGCAAACGAAGTGAAAAGCAGGGCATTTTTCGTTTTCCGCCGTACCTTTACTACATCAAAAGTTTGGGTGTTAGTCAGCTTTTCCGTTTGGCTGTTGCTGACGAATTAATGACACCAAACGAGTCGAAGCTAAACAGCCAGAAAACCAACCAGACAAACCCCGTTTGCGCATGACAACCGAGACCATCACCGCCCGCGATACTGCCGTTTTTGACCTGATTGCACGTGAGCAGCACCGGCAGGAGTCCGGCATTGAACTGATCGCTTCCGAAAACTTTGTATCGCCCGCCGTTATGGAAGCTGCCGGGAGTGTGCTGACCAATAAATACGCTGAGGGCCTACCCGGAAAACGCTATTATGGTGGTTGCGAAGTGGTTGACGAGGTGGAGCAGATTGCCATTGATCGGGCCAAAGAACTTTTTGGAGCTACCTGGGCTAACGTGCAGCCGCATTCCGGGGCCAACGCAAACATGGCTGTGTTTCTGGCGTGTCTCAAGCCCGGCGATACCATTCTGGGTTTTGACCTGAGTCACGGCGGTCACCTTACCCACGGGTCACCGGTCAATATCTCGGGTAAGTATTTCCGGCCCACGTTCTACGGCGTTGAGCGCGAAACGGGTGTAATCAACTACGATACGGTCGAAGAAACGGCTAAACGAGAGCGGCCTAAGCTGCTGATCTGCGGAGCGTCGGCCTACAGCCGTGACTGGGACTACGCCCGGCTCCGCGCCATTGCCGACGAGGTTGGTGCGCTGTTGCTGGCCGACGTGTCGCACCCGGCCGGGCTGATTGCCAAAGGGCTCCTGAACGATCCGCTGGCCTACGCCCATATCGTGACGACGACGACGCACAAAACTCTGCGCGGTACACGGGGCGGGCTTATCATGATGCGTGAAGATTTTGAGAATCCCTACGGCCTCAAAACGCTGAAAGGAGACACCCGGATGATGTCGTCGCTGCTCGATTCAGGAGTATTCCCCGGTACGCAGGGTGGACCGCTCGAACATATTATTGCCGCAAAAGCCGTAGCCTTCGGCGAAGCCCTCTCCGACGATTTTTACGATTACGCTGTTCGCGTAAAGGCCAATGCCCAGGCCATGGCCAGCGCCTTCACCCAGCGGGGTTACCAAATCATTTCGGGTGGTACGGATAATCACCTGATGCTGATTGACCTGCGCAGCAAAGGTCTGACCGGCAAACTGGCCGAGAATACGCTCATCAAAGCTGACATCACGATCAACAAGAATATGGTGCCGTTCGATGACAAATCGCCCATGGTGACGTCGGGGATGCGAATTGGGACGGCGGCCATGACCACGCGCGGCCTGAACGAATCGGACATGGAGCAGATTGTCGTATATATTGACCGGGTGCTGATGAACCACGATGATGCGGGTACGTTAGCCACCGTTAAAGAAGAAATTAATGAGTGGATGAAAGCATTTCCGCTCTTTAAAAGTTAGTTGTGCGGGGGTGGATGAACGAGTGCTTTCTATTGTTCGCTTATTCAATACCTCTTGCAACACACATTTACATATTCGCTATTAAGTTATGCCACTCGACCAGGTAACTGACGAAGTACTGGAATCGGGCGAGAAAGAGATGACCTTTCTCGACCATCTTGAAGAACTCCGCTGGCACATTATCCGGGCTGCCGGTGCCATTCTTGTGTTTACCATTATTGCCTTCATCTTTATCGAAGAGATTTTCGATAAGATTCTGCTTGGCCCGACAAGGTCCGATTTCTGGACGTACAGGCAGATGTGTAAACTCGCCGATTTTACGGGTTATAGTGACCTGTGTGTAAAGGAACTCACCTTTAGTTTGCAAGCCCTGAATCTATCAGATCAGTTCACGATGTCGCTCACGTCATCGTTTTTCGTGGGGTTGAGTTTTGCCTTTCCGTATGCTTTCTGGGAGGTATGGCGGTTTATCAGGCCGGGCTTGCGGCCCGCCGAAAAACAGGCGGCACGGGGTGGGGTTTTCTTCGTATCGCTGTTGTTTGCGCTGGGTGTTCTGTTTGGCTACTACATCGTCACTCCGTTGGCCATCAATTTTCTGGCTAACTATCAGCTGTCACCCCAAATCAAGAACAATATCGATTTCACCTCCATACTCTCAGTTGTCATTACGCTGGCTTTGGGTTGCGGTCTGATTTTTCAGATGCCAATTATATCATTTGTCCTCTCAAAAGTGGGCATCGTGACCCCCACCTTTCTGCGCTCGTACCGTAAACATGCCTGGGTTGTTATTTTGATTGTGGCCGGTGTTATTACGCCTTCGCCTGATTTATATAGTCAGATTCTGGTGGCCATGCCTTTAACACTGTTGTACGAGGTGAGTATCTGGGTGTCGGGCCGCGTAATGAGGGCTAAGCTCAAAGACGAGCAGGCTCTTATGAAGTCGTAATCAGGCCGTAAAGGCTTGAGAAAGGCCGCCCCGAAAGCGGCCTTTTTTCGTATCCTGATGTCAACAATTGAGTACCCTAGCCGGCGCACGCACCCAAGAAAACGTAGCCAAGTGCGTGCAAATGCTGATTGGCAGTTGTGCCGAGCATACGGGCGCCTGCTACGTGTCTTTAACTCGAATGAGTAGGGGTTACCGATGGGAATGAACTGCTGCTAAAAACCGTTTTGGAGAATCTACCTACTGAAGAACAACTTTACCAATGCCCAAACACGATTTTCGCCGGTACCACATCCGGTCTATCAATGCCGCTTCGGATGCTGACCGGGCGGCTATAAACCAAGAACTCAAAGACCTGTATAACTCACTGCCCGACGATGACAAAGCTGATTTTAACCAGCAGTTGCAGACTTTTCTAGCCAAAGAAATGGGACGTATCAAGTCTGATTATGAGTCAATGAAGCAAGGCTCAGGTGAATAGGTTGTTGTATTCAGGACAAAAAGAAAGGCGGGGCCAAACGGCTCCGCCTTTACCTGTTCAGGTTGATTCAACAAAAATTTATACCCTCAAAAGCCAATTGGAATGGAATAACCCATCGTTACGGCTACGCCCCGGTTACGGACATTCACGTTCACGACCGGTACTTTCACCTGCCGCGAGAAACCGTGCGTGTAGCGGCCTTCGATAAAGAATTTGCCCGTTCCGGCATCTACTGCAAAGCCCAGCCCTCCCACGGCGCCCACGTCCCAGCGGTTCAGGGCACCGCCGTAATTTACATCTACGTCGAAGGGGCGGCTGGTAATCAGGGCTGTAGCGCGTGTCCTGACCCGACCATCAACGGCGTAGCTTACGGCAGGACCGGCAATTACATAGGGCTGAACGGGGCCATCGGTCAGGTTGACCTTGGCCAGTAATGGTATCTCGATAGTATTGGACTGGTAGGCAATGCGAGCCCCAATGGGTAAGTCGATGACGCCTAAATCGAGGTTAAAGCCTTCCTTGACGGCAAAACCTTTTTGCACGTAGGCCAGTTCGGGCCGGAACGATACACGGTTGCTAAGTGGAATATCGAGGAATAGGGCTCCCGTTGGGCCAGCCGCCGGGTGAAAAGTTGGGGTGATGCTTCCCAGGAAATCAGGTTTGGCAGCAAACCCCCAGTTGGCCCCGCCCCGAACGCCGACCTGCACCTGCGCAAAACTAGTTTGGGTAATCAATGAGCTGAGAACAAAAAGACCGGCGAGTGCAATGCGTTTCATAGTGGTAAGAGAAAACGGTTGATATTTTTAAGTGAACAGCGGGTGGTCAGGATAAAAAAATACAAAGAGTGAATGGTGGTATCCTGCGCTGTTCGGTGGTTGGATGCAAAGCCGAATCGAAAGATTAATCAGGGATAAAACTATTTTTGTGGCGCGCACCCGCCCGGGCTGGTAGTATAGCCGCCGGTGTATCTTTACCAGCTACCGACACCCGACCCTATGAAATACGTAAAGCCAACCAAGTTTAGCTACCTGCCCAAATTCCTGATGCCACTTGACGTGCTTGGTCTATTCGAGTGCGACCCGTTCGGAAGTTCACTGCTGGTCAGGCGGATACTGATCGGCATCATTGGCTGGACCACGTATGCGCGTTACACGGTCGTAAACCGAATTCAGATCGAAGGCACGGAGAACCTGGAAAACCTGCCCATCAACAATGTGCTGTTTTTATCGAATCACCAGACGTATTTTGCCGACGTAATTGCGTTTTTTCACGTTTTCTGCGCCGTAAAGTGGGGGTTTCAAAACACGCTGTTGCCACCTATGTATCTGCTTGGCCCCCGGGCCCGACAGTATTATGTTGCGGCATCGGAAACAATGCAGAAAGGAATTTTACCGCGTCTGTTTGCCGCTGGTGGGGCTATCACCATCGAGCGGTCGTGGCGGGCCGAGGGGCGTGAAGTGCAGCGATCGGTCGATACGTCGGCTACCGACAAGATTACTCAGGCACTGGCGCATGGCTGGGTGGTGAGTTTTCCGCAGGGTACCACCAGCCCCTACGCACCCATCCGGAAAGGCACCGGTCACCTCATTCTCGACAACCAGCCCATCGTTATTCCAGTTGTCATCAATGGTTTCCGACGGGCGTTTGATAAGAAAGGATTACGCTTTAAAAAGCGTAATACGCTTCTCTCGGTACGATTCAAGGAGCCAATGCCATACGGCCCCGATGATACCGTCGATGATATTGTGGCCCGCGTCCGCCACGCCATTGAGCAGGACACGCCGGAATGGGTGAAGTAAGAAAAGTGGTAACCCTACCCCTTTGTAGCTTCCTTAGAAAAGCCAGCGGAAGAACAGAAATAGGGTAAACGAGAGCAGTACAGAAACGGGCAGAGTCAGTACCCAGGCGAGGGCAATATTGCGAACCGTGCTGGCCTGAAGATTTTTGATACCCTTGTTAGCTACCATACTACCCGCAATACCTGACGACAGGACATGCGTGGTGCTAACAGGCAGTTTCATCCAGGATGCCAGACCAATCATTACTGCGGCTGTAAGTTCTGCCGAGGCTCCCTGCGCGTAGGTCAGGTGCTGCTTACCAATCTTTTCGCCTACCGTCACCACAATCCTGCGCCACCCAATCATGGTGCCCAGACCCAGCGAGAGGGCAATCATTAAAATAACCCAGAGGGGCGCGTAGTCAGTAAAGCGTCGCAAACCATTCGTTTCGCTCAGACTGTCTTTTAATACAGCCAACTGCTTCGAACTGAGGTTGGCCCCTTCGTCTTCGGCAATCTTATTCATGTTGCTGTTAATCAACAGCAAATCGCGCCGGATGTCCAGCCGCTTCTCCTTGGGAATTTCCCTGTCTGCGGTGGGTGTAGCGATCAGTTTCTTCAGTTCGGTCAATTCTGAACGAACACGGTCCAGACGACCACGATTAAGGCCCGATAGCTGGAGAGGATTCAGCGCATTGATAGTCTGCTCAATACCAACAAGGTTACCCTGCATGAGCGCCGGGTCGAGGCCGGGTTTAATGGCAAACTGAAACGGTACGACGCCAATCAGAATCAGCATGACCAGACCCACGCCTTTTTGCCCGTCGTTGCTGCCGTGTACAAAACTGACCATAGAGCAAGTGGCAATCAGAGTGGCACGGATCCAGGTGGGGGGCGGGGTATTTTTCTTGGGCTCCTTAAACAGTTGTGCCTTGTTCTCTTCCGGCACAATCCGCCGAATCAAAAACATCAGAACAATAACGAGACTAAACCCGAGCAGTGGTGATAACAGGAGAGCGTAGCCTGTCTCAATAGCCTTTTCCCAGTTTACACCCCCGTCGCTGACGCCCAGGGTAGAAAAAGCCAGTCCGACACCCAGGATAGACCCAATCAGGGTATGTGAACTCGAGCTTGGCAGGCCGAAATACCACGTGCCTACATTCCAGATGATGGCACTTAATAAGAGCGCAAACACCATGGCCAGACTATGATACACGTTCTGGTCAACCAGGAGCTCAATCGGAAGCAGGTTGACAATGCCCATGGCCACGCCAATACCGCCCAGCAAAACACCCACAAAATTGAAAATACCCGACAATACCACCGCGATGGTTGGTTTCAGGGCATTCGTATATATGACGGTGGCTACAGCGTTGGCAGTGTCGTGGAAACCATTGACGAACTCAAAGGCACAAGCAGCCAATAAGCTGACAGACAGGAGGATAAAAATATCCGTCTCTAAACCAAACATAAGGTAATAGCTTCGATGGACAGGCCAACGGCAGAACCGTGAGCCGATGACTGCCACAAAAGTAACGCAAACCCCCGCAACCCACGTTACGGAATTGTTACGTAGTTACTGTTTGCCCGCCAGCTGCCCGCAGGCCGCGTCTATATCCTTCCCCCGACTTCGGCGGACGTTGACTGTTACGCCCTTTTGCTCAAGGTAAGTTGCAAAGCGATTCAGCGTTTGCGGGTCGGTATTTTTGAAACTGGCTTCAGCAATAGGGTTGTACTCAATGATGTTAACTTTAGCCGGTACGCGCTTCATGAATCTCCAAAGCTCCTCAGCGTCCTGCAAGGTGTCGTTGAAGTTGTAGAACAGGATGTACTCGAACGTAATACGGGTACCGGTTTTCTGGTAAAAATAACTCAGCGCGTCGCCCAGAGCATCCAGTGTGTTGCTCTCGTTAATAGGCATAATGGTATCGCGCTTGGCATCGTTGGCCGCGTGCAGCGAAAGTGCGAGGTTGAATTTCACGCCATCATCGCCCAGCTGCCGAATCATTTTGGCAATGCCCGCCGTGCTGACCGTAATCCGCTTTGGCGACATCCCCAGGCCATCGGGTGAGGTGATACGGTCAATGGATTCCAGTACGTTCTTGTAATTGAGCAGCGGTTCGCCCATACCCATATAAACGATGTTGGACAGCGGCACATCGTAGTTCTCGCGCGATTGCCGGTCGATGGCCACTACCTGATCGTATATTTCGGCGGCATCGAGGTTGCGTTTCCGGTCCATGTAGCCCGTAGCACAAAACTTACACGTCAGTGAGCAGCCCACCTGCGAGGAAACACAGGCGGTCATCCGGTCAGTATCATCAGTCCGCAGGGCCGGAATCAGGACGCCTTCCACCAGATTGCCGTCAAACAGCCGAAACGACGATTTGATAGTCCCGTCGTTGCTACGCTGCTGCTGGTCAACCGTGAGGGGACGAATTTCGTAGTGCGCGTCGAGCAGTTCACGTATGGGCAGGGGCAGGTTGGTCATCTGTGAAAACGATGTCGCTGACTTTTTCCATAGCCATTCCTGAATCTGCTTCGCCCTGAATCCCGGCTGCCCCTGCCCCGTGAGCCAGTCGGTCAACTGCAATGGGCTGGCCTTACGAATGTCCTGTTTTATGGTTTTTGCTGTTGTGTTCATGGTATTCAATTGCCCGCCTGCCATTTCTTGCTCTGCTCCAGCGTTTTAGGTACCCAAACGGCCGCTCTGGCCATCACCTGCGGTGCAATGGGCCGGATGTGCGGGTAAAGAAACGCGCCTTCGGTATGTTTGGCGGGTAGCTTAACGTTCATGAAGCTTAACAGCCAGAGGATTACACTAATTCCAAATACCCATGTAAACAGACCGACCGTGGCGCCCGCCAGGCTGTCGAACGTACCGAGAATGGAGTATTTCAGCGATCGGCGGAGGGCAAACCCCATCTGGTTGACGAGGTAAATGGTCGGAAAGAAAATAAGCGAAAAGCCAAGCCAGGGCAACAGTTTACGAGCCAGTTCGCGGCTGATATACGGACTGAGTAAGTCGATGCCAAAGCCCAGAAACTTGAACCCGACAATCATGGCCACTACAAACGCAATGACGCCCACAATTTCGACCAGCAATCCTTTGCGGTAACCGTTCACCGCGCCCCACGCCAGCGGAATGGCCATGAACACATCGAGGGAGTTCAACTAAGGAGTGACTTTACCCGGGCCGAAATGGCTTTGCCCTCGGCCTGTCCGGCCAGTTCCTTGCTGGCTACGCCCATGACCTTACCCATGTCTGACGGAGCCGATGCACCCACCCGGATAATGATATCCTCAAGTTTTTCGGTCAGTTCGTCGTCGGTGAGTTGCTGGGGCAGGTATTTCTCGATAACGGCAATTTCGACTTCTTCAGTGGCGAGCAGGTCGGCGCGGTTTTGGGTGCGGTAGATGTCTGCCGAGTCTTTCCGCTGCTTCACGGCTTTGGTCAGAATTCTGGTCTCGTCTTCGGGTTTAAGTTCACCAATCTGGCCTTCTTTGGTTTCTTCGAGCAAGATCAGCGACTTTACGGCGCGCAGGGCGCGTAGTTTGTCCTGATCTTTAGCCCGCATGGCGTCCTTAATATCGGCGTCGATTTGTTGTTTGAGCGACATGGCTTCGCAATTATGAGTTATAAAGTATGAGTTGTGAATTGATTCTGCGAGTTAACCAGCGTACTCTGGTTCGAACCAACCACCTTTGGGCAAAGTTACGCATCTGCATAGCATTCGTAATTCATAACTCGTAATTCATAATTTTTACTGTGACCCGTCTCTCCGTCAACATCAATAAAATAGCTACGCTGCGCAATGCGCGGGGTGGCGACAATCCAAATCTGGTGAAAGTTGCCCTCGACTGTGAACGGTTCGGGGCGCAGGGAATTACTGTGCACCCCCGCCCCGACGAACGGCATATCCGCTATCAGGACGTACTGGATTTGAGTGAGGTTGTCACGACTGAGTTTAACATTGAAGGTAACCCCGACGATCGATTCATCGAGTTGGTTAAGCGCGTAAAACCCGCCCAGGTCACACTCGTTCCTGACGCGCCCGATGCCATTACGTCCAACGCCGGCTGGGATACCGTTCGCCACGCTGACCATTTACGCTACCTTATCGACACGTTTAAAGCCGACGGGATTCGGGTGTCTATCTTTGTGGATGCTGACGAACGCATGATTGAGGGAGCTAAAGCCGTGGGTACCGATCGAATTGAGCTGTATACCGAACCCTACGCCAGTCAGTATCCCAATGACCGCGCTGCTGCCGTCGCGCCGTTTGTCAAGGCCGCCCAACGCGCTCAGCAACTGGGTCTGGGCCTGAACGCGGGCCACGATTTGAGTTTAGACAACCTGCGCTATTTTGCTGAACAGGTGCCGGGCCTGCTCGAAGTATCCATTGGCCACGCCCTCGTCAGCGACGCGCTATATCTAGGCCTGGAAAACACGATTCAGTTATACCGGCGCGAACTTTCAAACTAAACACAGCGGAACAAAGGTTTCAAAAGAGCAGCAGAGCTTTGACGGCTAATAATTCCGCTCCTTCTGTGAAACCTTTGTTCCGCCGTGTTAAAGGATATGATCCATTTACCCGTTGATGAGTTTTTGAAACAGGCTGGAACGCTGCCCGTCATTGACGTGCGGTCGCCGGGCGAGTTTGCCCAGGCCCACATGCCCGGCGCGGTTAACCTTCCGCTGTTTGATAATGACGAGCGGGCCCGAGTCGGGACACGCTACAAACAGGCCGGGAAAGACCACGCCGTGTTAATGGGTCTGGAATTTGTCGGGCCGAAACTGGCCGATTTTGTACGGCAGGCCCGCCGGCTGAGCAACGGCAGCGGGGGGCAGGTACTGGTACATTGCTGGCGGGGTGGTATGCGCAGCGGCTCGTTTGCGTGGCTGCTGCAAACGGCTGGCCTGAGTCCCGCTATCCTGACGGGTGGCTACAAATCCTACCGCAATACGGTGCTGGCGGCCTTTTCTGAACCGCGCAACCTGCTGATTCTGGGTGGCAAAACGGGTAGTGGCAAAACCGATATTCTGCACCAGCTGGCCGCCCAGGGCGAGCAAATTATTGACCTCGAAGGGCTGGCCAACCATAAGGGCTCCAGCTACGGGGCCATTGGACAATTGCCGCAGCCGTCGTCAGAACAGTTTGAGAATTTAATTTTCGGGGATTGGCTGACGTTAGACCGCAACAGACGGATCTGGCTTGAAGACGAAAGCCGTAACGTCGGCTCGTGCTTCATACCAATGCCGCTCTGGCATCAAATGCGGGCGGCACCGGTTGCCTTTGTCGATGTACCAAAAGCCGTTCGGGTAGAACGTCTGGTACGGGAATATACCGGCATTGACCATGAACTGCTCATCGAAGCCACCGAACGAATTCGGAAGCGGCTTGGTGGCCAAAGTACTCAGCAGGCCCTTGACGCCCTCGCGCAGCAGGATTACGCTACTGTGGCCGACCTGACCCTGGATTATTACGATAAGGCGTACCTCTACGGCCTTTCCCAGCGAAATCAGACCAACGTGTTTCCACTGGACGTTTCTGCCGATGAGCCCGCCCAAACCGCCCGGACGCTTATGGCCTGGGCCGACGAAGCTATTTCTTGTCGCCTACCGACCGGCGTATAACTTCGCGCTTGGGAAATACAATGCGCCATACGGCAAGTGGTGTTTTTTGGGTGCCGAAACAGGTCTGACAAATCAGGCTGTCGGTGGGTACGGCCGCATTATAAATGAAGAGCGTATCGGCAATCTTCTGGATGTTAGAGATCTGCGTCAGCTTCTGCTCGGCGTTGTACAGATACGCATCCAGCACTTCACGTTCTTTGGGCGCCAGTGCTTTGTTCTGCACGTCAGCCCCGCTCAGCAGTTGAATTTTTACACCATATTTCTTCTCGATGGCGTCGGTGCGGGGCAGGTTTTGTAGCTGGCACAGCCGGGCCTGCTGCGCGGGGTTGCTGGCATGATGACGCAGGGTGTCGGTCAGTTCCGTCTGCACCGTTGCGCTGATGCGTTCGCCAAGCGTGTTTACAGTCTCAACCATATCAGTATTGGTGATGCGCTTGATTTTCATGTCCGACATCTGCTGTTTTAGTTCAGACGTGTATTTGACCCGCTCCGGCCCGCACGATGCGAGACAAAGTAGCAAAAGAGGAAGGATCAGTTTAGTTAGGTTCATGCTGGAGTAGTAGGCTGAATGGCGGTTCATATCTGCAAAATCGACCTGCTGATACAGACCGGCCAATAGGAGGGCAGCGCCGTCTGCCGGTATAACAGCAGTGAGGTTGGGGTAGTGCGTCGTCAGCTATTGGGTGGTCTGGTTCTCTGTAAAGTTACGGTATGCGGCCTGCGCGCCAAAACGTTGTATTTTTGCAATCCAATTAGCTTAAAAAACGATGCTTGACCAGTTAGAAGCCATCGCCGAACGGTTCGACGAAGTAGCCCAGCAGATTGTACAGCCCGAAGTGGTTTCAGACCAGAAGCGCTTCATGAAGCTGAGTAAAGAATATAAAGACCTCGAAAAAATCGTGACGGAGTACCGGGCTTACATCCAGCTGCTCCAGGAAATAGATAACGCCAAAGAGATTATTTCGACCGAGAAAGACGCTGAGTTTCGGGAAATGGCCAAAGGCGAACTTGACGAGCTGATGCCCCGGCGCGACACGATGGAAGAGACGCTGAAAGAGATGCTGATTCCTAAAGATCCCAATGACAGCAAGAATGTGATCCTGGAGATTCGGGGCGGTACCGGGGGCGATGAAGCAGCTATTTTTGCGGGTGATATTTTTCGTATGTACCAGCGGTTCTGTGAAAAAATGGGCTGGAAGATGTCGCTCGTTGACTTTACCGAAGGTACGTCAGGTGGCTACAAGGAAATTATAACCGAAATTGAAGGCGAAGATGTGTATGGCAAACTCAAGTTCGAGTCGGGCGTACACCGCGTACAGCGCGTACCGGCCACCGAAACGCAGGGGCGTATTCATACCTCAGCCGCCAGCGTAGCTGTGCTGCCCGAAGCCGAAGAGGTGGACGTGCAGATTAACATGAACGACATTCGCAAAGACACGTTCTGTTCCTCAGGAGCGGGTGGTCAGTCGGTAAACACGACTTATTCGGCGGTTCGGCTAACGCACATCCCCACCGGAATGGTGGTACAGTGCCAGGACGAACGGTCACAGCTCAAAAACTTCGACAAGGCCCTGACCGTTCTGCGGTCGCGGATATACGAGATCAAACTACAGGAGCACAACGACGCCATTGCCAGTCAGCGCAAAACAATGGTGGGTAGTGGCGACCGCTCCGATAAAATCCGGACGTATAATTATCCGCAAAGCCGGGTAACGGACCACCGGATTGGCCTGACAACTCACAACCTGTCGGCTGTGATGGACGGCGACATCGGCGACTTTATCGAACAGCTCAGGATCGCCGAAAATGCTGAACGGCTCAAAGATGGAGCCGTGAGTTGAGTGAAGAAGGAATTTCTGGATTGTTTATTGCTACACTCATAACGTGTCGTCAGACAGCCGGTTAAGTCCGCAGAGGGGAGGAAATCGGGTGTGAGTTTCGCTGTTGTCAAAGCATTTCAGGTAAACTCAAGTTAATACATAACCAAAAAGTAAGCGTATTTTTGGCTGATTGTGAAGGACTTACTAATTTGGACCCACAACCATCGAAAGCTGTATAGATTAAATCATTTACCCACCGCAACCCCGAAGCCTAACCAGGCACCGTAACAATGATCTCAAAAAAAGCCAAGTACGCCATTAAGGCCCTCAAAGTCCTGACCGAAGAGTATGGAAAAGGTCCTATCCTGATCTCCTACATCTCAGCCAAAGAAAACATCCCCAAAAAATTTCTCGAAGCCATTCTGCTTGAACTCCGAAACCACGGCATTCTACAAAGTCAGAAAGGCAAGGGTGGTGGCTACTTGTTGCGAGTAGAGCCGGGCCGGGTCAACTTGGCGCAGGTTATGCGGGTTATCGACGGTCCCATTGCTCCTACGCCCTGTGTATCGTTCAATTTCTACGTTAAATGCGACGACTGTGTAGACGAGGTAACCTGCATGCTCAAGCCGATTATGGAGCGCGTTCGGGATGCTAATCTGGGGGTCTACGAAAACACAACCCTGCTGACGTTTCAGAATCCTGACTCGCTGGTAACTAGAGAGATTCCCATCGGCCTGAAGGCCGAAGCACTGGACGAACTACCCGTCAGCCGCATGACGGCCTAAAGAAGGGTAAAAAGCTATAGGGGTATACAGTTGGCTGACGCCGTAGTATTCATGCGTCAGCCAACTGTATACCCCTGTAGCTTTTTACCGTCTTACTGAGGCTGGTGCTCAGCCCGCAGCAAATCATTTACGGTCTTGACGGGGTTGAACGTAATGAGTGGAACCTCCACAAAAATCGTGTTCCAGTCTGCCATTGCGCCGTTCCAGAGACCGGGTAACTCCTGGGCTTTCAACTCTTTACCATCTTTCGATTTGGCCGTAACGAAGCCCGTCAGCGGGTCACGGTAAGTGGGCAGATCGTATTTTTTACCGTGCTTATCCTTCAGGCCGCATACCAGATCAACGGGGTTAAAGTGCGTAGCGGTATCGAAGATTTCCTTCTGCGTGGGGTTATTCAGATCAATTTGTGCCGATTCGACCACCTGCAATGATACCGATCCGTCGGCGTTACGCGCCCAGAATGGCCCGCCCCCCGGCTCACCCACGTTCTCGACCATACCACAAACGCGCGTTGGTCGGTCTAATTTCTGGCTTATGTACCGGACCTTTTCGGCTTTTGACCAGGAAGTAAACTCGTTCGGCGGCAAGGTAAACAGTGTCCGGCGGAGGAGATCGTCAGCTTCGGCGAGATAACCATCACTTACCTCGTCGGGCGAACGGCTACCGGTTTCCAATAATCCCTGCATTCGGGCAATCTGCTGCTGTGCATCGAGCAGTACAGCCGCCAGTACTTTCTTGTACGTAACGGTAGTCTCCTTAATATCATCCGGCACGACATTGTCGATGTTCTTGATAAAGACAATGTCAGCATCGATGTCGTTGAGGTTTTCGATCAGCGCACCGTGCCCGGCGGGGCGAAACAGCAGACTTTTATCCCCGTTGCGAAATGGACTGTTGTCGGGGTTAACCGAAATGGTATCGGTGGCTTTCTTCTGTTCCGAAAAGCTAACGTCGAACGTTACGCCGAGCCAGGATTCGTAGTTGGTTTTCTGGTCGCTGATGAGTTGCTCAAAGCGGTTGCGGTGTTCGGGCGATACGGTGAAATGAATCTGCACGACCCCGTCTGAATTGGCGTAAGCGGCTCCTTCTACCAGGTGTTCTTCGGCGGGTGTTCTCGACCCGTCGGCATAGCGGTGAAATTTGAGCAAGCCTTTTGGTAAACTACCATAATCCAGTCCGTCTTCGCTCAACAGGTAATGTAGTACGGTTTGGCGCGTAGTCGTATCGGTCAGGCCATTGGCGATAGCTTTGTCCAGATCAACACCGTTCATGGACAACACCTTACGCAACGAATTATAAAAGGCAAAGTCGGGCAGACGTGTAAAGAACTCCTCAGTCGATTTGTCAAATTTGCCATCCAGCCCGGCAAACAGCGACTTGAACATCCGGGTAGCGGCCCCCGACGCCGGCACGAATTTAACGATCTCTTTTTCGTGAGCTGCTTCGTCATATCGGCGGATATAGGCGGTTCGCTGCTCGTTGGGAACGCGGATGATCCCGTCGCCGATCGTAGCGGCTTTGATGACGTTTAGGAATGGAAATCCGTCGATAAAATACCGAATCTGGCTGTCTATCTGTTCGGGCAGGATACCCTGCGCCTGAATCTGGGCCTGGTCCTGTGTAGTAAATTGCGTCATGGGAGGAAAGACTAAGTTGACCGGCAAGTTGGGGTTTTCAGGACCATTTCGCAAGCGATTCCTAACCATTGTCAGCATTTACTCTGGATCACTGGCCACCCGTAATGGTAAACTGGTCGGCATCCAGATTGGCCGGGAAGCGTTCGCGAAAGTCCCGCAGCATAGCCAGTGAAAGCGTTTGCTGGTGAACCGTTTCAGTATCGGCCTGCCGGAACAACACCGCACCCATTGGATCGATGATTGCTGAGCCACCCGTATACGCATGACCGTTCCCATCAGAGCCCACCCGATTGACGCCGATAACATAGCTTATATTTTCGATGGCACGGGCCTGTAACAGCGTATCCCAGGCGGTCTGGCGGGGCGCGGGCCAGTTGGCTACATACAGCAGCAGATCGTAGGCAAATTCGCTGGGTGCCTCAGCCTGTGTATTGCGGCTCCAGACTGGAAACCGCAGGTCGTAGCAGATCAGCGGACAAACGCGCCAGCCGCGCCATTCTTTGATGATGCGCTGATTTCCGGCTGTGTACACCGCATCTTCGCCTGCCATGCGAAACAGGTGCCGCTTATCGTAGGTGTCAAACTGCCCGTTGGGCTGCATCCAGATGAGCCGGTTAAAGAACAAAGTTCCTTCGCGTACTACATAGCTGCCCGTTACAACGGCATCGGTCTGCTGAGACATTTGCCGCATCCACCGGATTGTTGTCAGATTCGGCACTTCAGCCACCGCACGGGCGTCCATCGTAAAGCCCGTCGTAAACATCTCGGGCAGCACGATCAGGTCGGCAGGGTGGGGCAGGGCCATGATTTTCTCTTCCAGCATGGCGCGGTTGGCTACCGGATCGTGCCAGTACAAATCAGGCTGGATGAGGGCAATTCTCATCACACGTCGTTATTTGACAAACCGCATTTTATAGTCGACATCGGTGCGGCCTTTGGTGATGTCAGCGAGTTTTTTCTTGATGAGTGTTCGGCGGAGCGGGGTTAGATAGTCCGTGAAAAGTTTGCCGTTGATGTGGTCATACTCATGCTGAATGATGCGGGCGGCCATCCCTTCAAACTCCTCTTCGTGCTGTTTCCAGTCTACATCAAAATAGCGGATCACAATAATTTCGGGCCGAACTACGTCGCCCCGGATACCGGGAATGCTCAGGCACCCTTCTTCAAAAACCCAGTCGTCGCCGGCTTCTTCAATAATTTCGGGGTTGATGAATACCCGCTTAAAGCCAATTACGGTGGGGTCGATGTCTTCTTCTTTCTCGTCTTCATTGAGGGGCTGCCCGTCGCAGACAAACATCCGGATACCCTGCCCGATTTGCGGAGCCGCCAGCCCTACGCCCGAAGCTTCGTACATGGTCTCGAACATGTTTTCGCTCAGTTTCTTCACGTCGAGCGTGCCGCGTTCAATTTCTTTTGCCCGCTTCCGTAGTACCGGATCGCCGTAGGCAACAATGGGGAGGATCATAATTCTGATTATGAACTATGCACGATAGAGCATGAGTCAGCCTATGTGGGCCAGGTTCATACTTTATCGTTCATAATTATTTTCTGCTTTCCATGTATGACTGCAAAATGATGGCGGCACTGACTTTGTCGATGTTGCCTTTTTCGCGTCTATCTTTTTTGGTGCTTCCACTCGCAATCATGGCTTGCAGGGCCATTTGGGAGGTGAAGCGTTCGTCGTGAAAAATAACCGGAATGTCGGGTAAAGCGTTCTGTAAGTGTCCCACAAACGTTCTGACGCGGGCTGCGTTTTCAGAGTCCTTGCCGTTGAGCTGTTTGGGGAGCCCTACAACGAATAACTCTACCGGCTCGCGGGCTACATAGGCTTTGAGGAACTTCAGCATCTCGTGCGAGGGTACCGTTTCCAGCGCCGTAGCAATGAGTTGCAGGGGGTCCGTTACGGCGATGCCCGTTCGTTTGCTGCCGTAATCAATAGCCAGTAGTCGTGCCATGACACAAAGGTACGGCGCGGTTATTCGTTCTGCCAATTTACAACATCGTCGGGCGTATCCAGGTCGATAATGCCGAGCGGAAACGGGAGGGTGGCGCAGTCGTTGGGGTGTTGGCGAATGAGTTTGCGGGCACCCATATCGCCGGTCAGGGTTAGGAAATGAGGCAGATAGCTTATGTCAAACAGGGCCGGAACGCCCACCTGATCCGGTTCGCCGTATTGACAGGCCACAATTCCCCGCCCGCTCTGCCGACGCAGGTCGATAAGCTGTTGCAACAGGTTGGGCGTCACGTATGGCTGATCGGTGAGCAGGACCAGAAACGCATCAACCGACTCATTCGCCAACGAAGTTAACCCCGCCCGCAGCGACGATGCCATCCCGCTTTGCCACTGTTCATTGTAGATAATCTGGACCGGCAAATCAGCGATTTCGGGCCGAATTACTCGCTCATTCGCGCCCAGTACGACTGTTACCGGCCCCGCATTCAGCGACAGAGCAAGCTGTGTCATTAGCCGGACAAGCGTTTCTCCTCCCTGCCGGAGTAACTGCTTGGGTTGTCCCAAACGGGATGAACGGCCGGCCGCGAGGAGAATAGTAGCAATGGTTAGGCTGCGCATTGGATTTAGGCAGGTTGATGCGCCGGTGCGCTCCGGCCTGCAGCGTTTCCTGATAGCCGTTCGTGAATTGGGCCGTCTTTGTCTTTTAAAAAGCCGCCCGTTCGCTGGGTAAAGAAAGCTTTGATCTCGGCAATGATCGAGAGCGCAATTTCGTCGGGTGTTTCGGCACCAAGATCCAGCCCGATGGGCGCGTGAACCCGGCTGAGCGTTTTCTCGTCGACGAGTAATCCGTCCTTTATAAACTCGTCCTGCATCTTGTCGAAGCGTTTGCGCGGGCCGAGCATACCTATGTAGGGTACGTCGGTGGTGAGTAGCGTTTGCAGTACGGCCTTGTCGTAGTTGAAATTATGCGACATCAAGACGGCGGCTGTCCGGCTGGTAATCGGGACGGTGTCCAGTACGGCAGTGCGGTCGGCAAACAGAACGCAGGTGGCCACGGGGAAGCGTTTTGGGGCGAGGTGCGCCACGCAGTCGTCGGTAACGGTTACGGCCCAGCCCAAGTCGCGGGCCAGTCGCGCCACGGAAATAACATCGTAGCCCGCGCCAAAAATGATTAGTTCAATACCGGGATCTATGCGTTCGATGAACACCTTTACCGCTCCCGGACGGAGTTACCAATCGTTTTAGTCAGGGGCTTGCCAACGGCCAGCACCTCGCGCATGTCATTAATGAGCCAATCGGGTACGTTTTGGTCGGTATCGGTTAGTACGAAGTGGGTGCCGGGCCGGAGCCTATCGTCGTCGCTGCTCAGTACCGTAGCGACGGCCCGAACATCGCGCTGCTGCACGAACTCCCTCAGTACGGCCACGGGATGCTGTGGATTGGCGGGGTCGATGGGTTCGATCAGTACGTCAATAATACCGTTGCAGCCCAGCCCTACGCCAAAACTGTTGGCTCCGTCATCCATGGTATCGTAGGTAACAACCAGCGGCTGACCGTCGCGCATGACACCCCGGGCTTTACGCAGGGCGTCGCCTTCCAGACAGCCTCCACTAATGGCCCCTTCCCAGCGCCCGTCGTCGGTGATGAGCATCCGCGCGCCCGGCCTGCGGTACGACGATCCTTCAACCCAAACCACCGTTGCCAGTGCGGCTTTACGCTGCGAAAAGTCAATCTGATCAAAGACGTCAACAATACGGGTTATTTCTTTCATTCTCTGGCTTTGGCTTTAATCCAGGCAACCCGGATGTTCTGACTAAGTTAACTCTCTAAACCGAAATTGCGTATGCCCGATGGTTGTACTTTCGCGGCATGCCCGCACTCTGGCACGACCTGCGCACCTATGTTCGGCTTGATTTTCGGCCTGGTCTCTACGTGGCAACTGCTCTGTGGCTTGCGTTGCTGCTGACGATCAATTACCGGTTCAACGTCGAAGACGCGTGGATAGATAGTCAGCAGGGAAAACCCATCTGGCCGGTCCTGTATTTAGGCCTGTACGCTCTCGTTTACTACGTAAGCGTGGGGCTGTGGACTTATTTTCATCAGCGAACCGACCTCTGGCGCAGTGGCTCATTCTGGCTGCGGTCGGGTGTGGCGTTAGCCAGTTACGCCGTTTACTCCGGGTTTTATGGTCATGTTGAACTAAGCCGGACGCTGTTTGGGGGCGAGGTATTTGTGTTTCTGTATTACTGCCTGCACAACCTGCAATCCATACTAACCCTTGCGTTGCCGCTGTACGTCTTTTACCGGATTGTTGACCAGCCACTATTCCCCACCGCATTCTATGGCATGGCTCCTAAACGCAACGGATTGATGCTGTACGCCGTATTACTGGCCCTGATGATTCCGATTATCACGCTGGCGTCATTCCAGCCCGATTTTCTGGCCAGCTACCCAACGTATCGTTCCACCAATGCCAGCGCGTTTTTCGGCGTACCGGACTGGGTTACGGCCCTGATGTATGAGCTTTGCTACGGCTGGGATTTTGTGCCGACCGAGCTACTTTTTCGGGGGTTTCTGGTCATTGGCATGAGCGCGGCTTTCCGGGGACCGGTATTGCCAATGGTAGTCTGGTACTGCGCCATCCATTTCGGCAGACCATTGGGTGAGGCTCTTTCATCCATCTTCGGCGGATATCTGCTGGGTGTACTGGCCCTGAGCACGCGCAGCATCTGGGGCGGATTGCTGGTGCACATCGGCATTGCCTGGGGTATGGAACTGGCTGCTTTTCTGCAAAAGGCCCTTCGGTGACTACGCCCCCCGTAGCTCCTGCACAGCCAGCCAGCTCATCAGGCCCGCGCCGGTTTCCAGGGCGGCTTCGTCGATGTTGAAGGTGGGAGTGTGAACGCCCGATACAATGCCCCGGGCTTCATTGCGGGTGCCAAGCCGGTAAAAACACGAATCGACTACCTGTGAGTAAAAGGCGAAGTCCTCGCCCGCCATCCAGAGGTCAAGGTCTACCACATTGTCGGCACCCATGTAGTCAACGGCCTGCGCCCGGAGCCGACGGGTGAGTTCAGGTTGATTTTTGAGGAACGGGTACCCGTGAACAATCTCGAACGTGCAGGTGCCTCCCATAGCTTCGGCAATGCCCTCGGCCAGCCTTACCATGCGCCGTTTACCCTCGGCCCGCCATTCTTCATTCATGCATCGAAATGTACCCTGAATCGTGACTTCATTAGGAATAACGTTCGTGACCCCGTCGGCAATGAACCGCCCGAACGAGAGGACGCTCGGACTGGCCGGGGGACGATTGCGGCTGATGATTTGTTGCAGGGCCACGATGATGTGCGAGGCAATCAGCACGGGGTCTACCAGGCCGTCGGGCATGGCCGCGTGCCCGCCTTTGCCACGAACGGTCAGGTACAGTTCGTCGGTGCTGGCCATGTACATGCCTTCGCGAAAGCCGATTTTACCAACCGGAATATTCGGGGCTACGTGCTGACCAATCATGCTGACCGGAGTCGGATTTTCCAGCACGCCTTCTTTGATCATCAGCGACGCGCCACCGGGGGCTTTTTCTTCGCCAGGTTGAAAAACGAGCTTTACCGTCCCCGCAAACTCATCGCGCAGGACGTGCAGAATCCGGGCTACGCCGAGCAGACTGGCCGTATGGGCGTCGTGTCCGCAGGCGTGCATGACCCCATCGACGGTTGATTTGTAGGAAACATCGTTGGCTTCACGGATAGGGAGAGCATCCATGTCGGCCCGCAGGGCCACCACACGGTTTGCCGAATGGCCGGACCCATTGCCGTTGATCAGCGCGACAACGCCCGTATCGGCCACGCCTTCCTGTGGTGTGATGCCGATGGTGCGGAGCTGATCAGCCACGAAGCGGGCGGTATTGTGTTCCTGAAACGAAAGCTCGGGGTGGGCGTGCAGATGCTGGCGGGTCTTTACGATGTCAGCCGCGTACTGCCGGGCAAGGGATTTTATGGAATCAAGCATAGTTTTTCTGTGGGCTACTGTGTGGTTACGAACAGGTAATCGGTCAGGACCGTTTCCAGGAAGGCGCGGGGGCTGAGACTGCTCTGGAGACCGGTTACGTCCTTTATTTTTTCGGCGGTACGCTCGTGGGTCATGGCGTCGCCCCGTTGCAGCACCTCGCGCACCACGCTGATGTCCCGGTCGGTCAGCAGCCGGACATCGGGAAACTGAACCACGTAATTTTCTGGTATAGGCCGGTGCAGGACGTCGGTGAGTGAAACGGCGGGTTTAAGCTTTACGACTGATGTGCCCGCTGCAATGTCGCCCAGCCGCTGCCCTTTTCCGTTGACGGCTACGGTGATAATAGGCACGATACCCCACAGGAATGGTACGGACTCTACGATGCGCAGCACCCACCGCAGCAGATACGCGCCCAGCCCCGGCTGCGAACCGTCGAGCATGACCACGCGGGTGCCGAGGGCCAGCTTCCCCACGCTTTGGCCGTTGAGAAAATACTCGCAGAGTAAATCATAAAACAGAATGGGCAGCAGGGCAATCACCACGTAAAAGGTATTCAGATTCATGCCCAAACCGGCGGGCGTGGCCAGGGTTAGCAGTACCCAGCCCAGAAAAACAAGGTAATCGAGCAGGGTAGCCAGAATACGGTCGCCGATGCTGGCGGGTTCATATTCGAGAATGACATTCTGCGACGTGCGGATGGCAACGGACATTGGACCAGTTGGAGAAGTAAGCGCACCCGGCTGGGCGTTCCTCAAAAGTCGGAAGGGATTGCCGGTTGGTCAAAAAGATTTTGTTGAAAACCCGGCCATCACTTGCCTGCGTTGGCTAACTTGGCTGGATAACCAGCCAATACCCCATGCGCGAAGCCCTGTTCGTGAAACGCAACGCCGACAAATGGCGCGATATCGAGGAAAATCCGCCCGTAGTCGGCCGACAAATGAACCCCGATGAACTGGTTAATAATTTCGTGGAGCTGACCGACGACTTATCTTACGCCCGCACGTTTTATCCCGATGCCAACGTGACGCGCTATCTCAACGGACTGACCGCCCAGATGCACCGGGGCCTGATGCAGAACCGACGCGAGGACCAGGGGCGTTTCGTTTCGTTCTGGAAATACGAGTTACCCACGCTATTTTATCAATCGCAGCGGCTGTTGCTGGTAGCCGCCCTGGTGTTTCTGGCCGCCGGTATTCTCGGCTGGGTGTCGGCGGCCCATGACAACACATTCGTGCGGCTGATTCTGGGCGATGCCTACGTGAACATGACGCTGGAGAACATCAAAAAAGGTGATCCGCTGGGCGTTTACAATAGCATGGACCAGGGAACCATGTTTGTGCAGATTACGCTCAACAACATCTACGTAGCGTTCCGAACGTTTATTTTCGGCCTGTTTGCCTCGTTCGGTACGGTGGTGATGCTGTTTTATAATGGTGTGATGCTGGGCTCGTTCCAGTACTTTTTCTTTGAGCGCGGGCTGCTGCTGGATTCAATTCTGAAAATCTGGATTCACGGTACGCTGGAGATCTCGGCTATTGTCATTGCCGGGTGCGCGGGGCTGACGGTGGGCAACAGCCTGTTGTTTCCCGGTACGTTCTCCCGGATGGAGTCGTTCCGGCGGGGTATGAAGCAGGGGTTGAAGATTGCCGTTGGTCTGGTGCCTGTTTTCATTGTAGCTGGTTTTCTGGAGAGTTTCGTTACGCGGCTTACGCTGCCCGCCCCCGTAAGTGCCACCATCATTGGTGTATCGGCGGCTTTCATTATCTGGTATTTTGTAATCTATCCCGTTCAACTTAACCGTCGTGCTCATGCTTACTCTCTTCGAACAACGTGACTTTGGTACTAAAATCAACGCTACGTTTCAGTACCTCTCTCAGAACTTTAAAAGCCTCGGTCTGGCCCTGCTCTATATTGTGGGGCCGCTGGCTTTGCTTACCGGTATTGCATCGGGTGTTGTACAGTCCAATGTGCTGGCAATAGCAGGGTCTGCCCCCAAAGTCGATCCCTCCGATCCACTGGCGGGCTTCCGGATGTTACAGAACATTTTTTCGCCCGCGTACTGGGCCGCGCTGGTTTTTGGTCTGGTCACCGCCCTGGCCGTTAACCTGGTCACCTACGCCCACATGAAGCTGTACGCCGAAAAGAACGGGGCTGATTCTTCCGTGGGCGAAGTTTGGGAAGCTACGCAGCCGCTCATTGCCCGCGGACTGATCATTACGGTACTGGGTACGATTATTACGGTTGTGGCCATGTTCTTTTTCCTGATTCCCGGCATCTACGTCGCCGTAGTCTTATCGCTGTCGCTGGCCGTTACTACGTTCGAGGGTACTGACTTTGGGCAAACCTGGAATCGCTGTTTCAAACTCATCCGCGATAAGTGGTGGTCCACGTTCGGTCTGCTCTTGATTATGGTTATTATATCCTTTATACTGGGGCTGATATTTAATATTCCGTCGGGAGTGGTGGGGTTTCTGGTGGCGGGTAAGCTGCTGCCCAATGCTTCTACATTCTGGCTGGTGCTGACCACTATTATTAGCTCGGTGGGCGGCACACTGCTCCGCTCGCTGATTTGCGTGGCCCTGGCCTTTCAATACACAAACCTCGTGGAGCGGCAGGAAGGACGCGGGCTGCTGTCGGCTATTGACAGCATCGGCACTACGCCCACCAAACCCCGGCTGAATGATGAAGGTGACTATTAGAAAAACCCCGGTGATTCTCTGGGCATCCTGGTTCATCGCTGCGTTCCAAAACCTGCTCGCGCAGACAAACGACCGTGCGCCCGTGACGGTCCGCTACCCCGACGCTGAGAAATTACGTGACCTGCAAACCGACCGCGCCTACCAGTATGGTACCGACGCCCCCCCGCCCGACAACCCAATTGCCCGGTTCCTGGCGTATCTGTGGCAGGAAATTGCCCGGTTTCTGGCGAGCGACGCGTACCAGAATGTATGGCAGTACGTGTTTCTGGCGGCCATTGCCGGGATTATCATCTACCTGCTGCTAAAGGCCGACGTGCTGGGATCTCTCTTTGCCAAACGGGCGCAGCAGGGGGAAGAACTGGATTACGAGACGATTACCGAAAATATCCACGAGATTGACTTCAACGGAGCTATTGGTCAGGCAGTAGAGCAGCAAAATTACCGGCTGGCCGTGCGGCTGCTGTATCTGCAAACCCTCAAACGTCTGACCGATGCCGAATTGATTCAGTACAAACCCGACAAAACCAACCGGCAGTATGTGTATGAACTGGCCAACTCGCCCCGACAAGCTGATTTCGAGCACCTTACCCGCCAGTTTGAATTCATCTGGTACGGTGACTTCCCGGTCGATGCCGGACGGTTTGACGAGTTACGGGTGCAGTTCCGGGCCTTCGAAGGTTCGTTCGCTATCGCTCGTTAAGGGTTGTTCCGCAGAGATGCGCGGAGTAAAGAGAGATGCACAGAGCAATCTCTCTGAAATATCCCTTTGCGAATCTTCTCTTTTCTCCGCGCATCTCTGCGGAACAACTTTCTAAACTCAACAGTCTCCACAACTTGAAACCCAACAAATACCTTCTCATTCTCCTCGCTACCGTTGTGGCGTATGGGCTGTTTGAATACTACCGCCCGAAGCCCATTAACTGGACGCCGACGTACCAAAACGACGATCAGATCCCGTTCGGTACGCAGGCGTTATTTGAGTTGCTGCCCGGTATAATGCGGCAACCGGAGGTTAAAATCGTGCGGCTGCCGGTCTATAATTTTCTGACCGAAACCAAACCGGCGGGGCGTAGCAATTACGTCTTTATCAGTCACAAGTTTGCTGCCGACGGTAATGACCTGAGCCTGCTGTTTCGCCATGTAAAGCAGGGAAACAGCGTTTTGATTGCGGCCTACGAACTCCCTGATTCGCTCGGTAAGGTGCTCGGTTTTATAGCCAGTGTACAACCTCCCACCAAAGCCGATTCGTCATTGCAGCAGAACTTCGTGAACCCATCCCTGCGCCAGGCAGGAGGCTACAGATTCCCGCAGGATGATGGTCGTAACTATCTGCGTATCGACACGGCCCGAAAAGCCAGCGGGAAGGTGAAATATATTACGGTGCTGGGCCGAAACGCCCGCCAGGAACCGGTCTTCGTCCGGGTTCGCTACGGGAAAGGTCAGTTTCTGGTGCACTGTGTACCCCTGGCGTTTACCAACTACTATGTACTGGATGCCAAAACGTCCGATTATGCGTTTAAGGCCCTGGCCTACCTGCCCGCCCAACCAACCTACTGGGACGAGTACCAGAAACAGGGCCGGTTTGATGGAGACGAGCAGTCAATTCTGCGTTACGTCTGGAGTCAGCCTGCCCTGACGTGGGCCTATTATCTAATCGTATTCGGTGTGGTTTTCTACGCCTTCTTTGCCGGCAAACGAACACAGCGTATCATTCCTGTGGTAGAGCTGCCTCAGAACACCTCGCTTAACTTCGTGAAAGACGTAGGTCGGCTGTATTTTCAGCAGCGTGACCATGATAACATGGCCCGTAAAAAAATACAGTACTTTCTGGCCGATATTCGCGAACGGTACGGGCTTAACACAAACAGCCTGGACCATGAGTTTACCGGGATGCTGGCTCGCAAAAGTGGAATGCCTCCCGATGAAACCGCTGAGCTGGTCAGGCTACTGCGCAACGCCCGGAAGAGTAATTTCCTGTCCGAATACGATTTGCTGACCCTGAATAAGGCTATTGACGATTTTAACCTGACTGTTTGACTGCCGGTCAGCCTGATAAAACTATGACTCCCTACAACTCCCGCATTGACCTCGCCCCCCTTACGGCTGCTATCCACGCCATCCGCGCCGAGGTAGGCAGCGTTATCGTTGGGCAGCAGCCCACTATCGACCTGCTCCTGACCGCACTCCTGGCCGACGGCCATGTCCTGCTAGAAGGAGTTCCCGGAGTGGCCAAAACGCTTATGGCGAAGCTACTGGCCAAAACTCTCTCGGTTGACTTTAGCCGGATTCAGTTTACGCCCGACATGATGCCGTCCGACGTATTGGGTACGTCCGTTTTTCAGCCCAAAACCGGCGATTTTACGTTTCGGCAGGGGCCAATCTTCTCCAACCTTGTTTTAATTGACGAGATAAACCGCGCCCCGGCCAAAACCCAGGCGGCTTTGTTCGAGGTGATGGAAGAGCGGCAAATTACCAACGACGGCACGACCTACCCGCTGGCCGACCCGTTTATGGTGCTGGCCACACAAAACCCCATTGAGCAGGAAGGTACGTACCGACTGCCCGAAGCCCAGCTGGACCGCTTTCTGTTCAAAATCACCATTGGTTACCCCGATGCGGCTGCCGAAATCGATATTTTGCGGGGCCATCACCAGCGTAAAAGCCTGACCGAAGCCGTGCAGACCATAACGCCGGTGGTGTCGGCAGAGCAGCTCGCTATGCTGCGTAGTCAGGTGCATCAGGTACACGTGGAGGATAACCTGTTCGGATACATCGCGCAGCTGGTGCAGAGCACACGGGCCAATAAATCGCTGTATCTGGGCGCGTCGCCCCGAGCGTCGGTGGCATTGCTGAACAGTGCAAAAGCGCTGGCTACGCTGCGGGGTCGCGATTTTATTACGCCCGAAGATGTGCAGGAGCTGGCCGCACCCGTACTGCGCCACCGTATTCAGCTCACCCCCGAACGCGAGATGGAAGGCAGCACCCCAGACGAAGTTATTGCGCAGCTGGTGCAGCGCGTAGAGGTGCCGCGGTGAGGCAAATGAATGATTACTCCGGGGCTATCGCAGATCAACGGCCCCGGTAAAACACAGCCTGCGGGGCCCGCCACAGGGCTAATAGGCCCAAAGGCGCGTTGACCTGCCCGGCTCCGGCCCGACCTGACGCTACTTTAGCCAACCGTAACCCACCACCACCATGAAGTTTCTCCGTCCTGTTTTTGTCGCGCTGCGGCTGTGGTTTGTCCTGACTGGCTTTGTGGGGCTGTTTGTGGCGGCTTATGCGTTTCCGCTCCTGTTTCCGCTGGTGCAGGTTGCGTTTTTGGTGTTCGTGTTCCTGATTCTGCTGGATGCGTGGCTGTTATTCTCGGCCCGGAACCGAACGGCCAATCCGGCCTTTTTTGCCCGGCGCGACATACCCGACCGGCTGAGCAACGGTGACGAAAATCCGGTTACTATCTTTCTCGAAAACCGCGGTACGTTTGCTGCCAGTGTAGACGTGATTGACGAGATACCGTTTCAGTTTCAACGGCGCGACGTTCTGTTCAGAGCCCGGCTCAAACCCCGCGAAACCCAGTCTATTCGATACGAACTGCGGCCTACGCGCCGGGGTGAGTACAATTTCGGCGCCGTGAACGTCTATGTGCTGTCGCCGTTGGGGTTGCTGAAACGGCGGTATCAGTTTGAGCAGGGCAAGCTGGTGGCCGTGTACCCATCGTTTCTGCAGATGCGCCAGTACGAGCTGTTGGCGGCTACCAACCGGCTCAACGAAGTAGGGGTGAAGCGCATCCGGCGGCTTGGCCACAGCATGGAGTTTGAACAGGTACGCCCGTACACCGCCGGCGATGACGTCAGGACGCTGAACTGGAAAGCTACCGCCCGGCGCAGCGACGCCCAGGGTGCTTCACTTATGATTAACGCCTACCAGGACGAACGCTCGCAGCCGGTGTACTGCCTGATTGATAAGGGTCGGGTGATGCAGTCGCCGTTTGCCGGTCTTACACTGCTCGACTACGCCATCAACGCGAGTCTGGTACTAAGCAACATTGCCCTGCTGAAACAGGACCGCGCCGGACTGCTCACCTTCTCCGACCACATTGGCCAACTCCTGCCCGCCGATCGACGTTCGGGGCAGATGATGCGAATTCTCGAAACGCTCTACCGCCAGAAGACGCGCTTCGCCGAAACCGATTACGAAACCGTCTACGCCAGTGTGCGGGCTAACATCCGGCAGCGGAGTTTACTGCTCCTGTTTACCAATTTCGAGACCGTAAGCGGTATGCACCGGCAGTTGCCTTACCTGCGCCGACTGGCCAAAGACCACCTGCTGCTCGTTATCTTCTTTGAGAATACCGAACTCCGCGAACTCCTGGACGCCCCCGCCCCCGATACCGAAGCGATTTATCTGAAAACCATCGGCGAGAAATTTGCCTTCGAGAAAAAGCAGATTGTGAAAGAGTTAGGCCAATATGGTATCCAGACTATCCTGACCGCTCCGCAAAACCTGACCGCCAACACCGTCAATAAATACCTCGAACTGAAAGCACGGGGCATGATTTAAGCGGATCATAGCCTATCTGCGACCGCTCATGCCCAAGAAAAAAGCCGGTGCAATGCTCCGGCCCTTTCGTGCGACACCAATATGAATTTTACTTGTACTATCGTTAAGCGACCCGGTTCCGATTACCGGTCGTAGTTCGTGTTTTGCGGATCAAAATTGGTCCAGCCAGTCAGCCAGTTTACGGTTCCAAACGCACCCCGGTAGTCAACTTTGTCGAAGAACGCATCCGTGGCGATCTTACCCGTCTTTACCGCACCCGTCAGCAGGGGCGAACCAGCCTGCGGCAGGAAGTTGGGGGCCGTCAGGTTGAAACTGGCTGAGTTCAGTAGTAGCGTAGCGACAGCCGAACTGGCAATGACCGTGTTGCTCCGGGCCGGGTCGGTGAAATAAGTAACGGCCTGATCGTTGGTGATCTCGTCGGCACCCCGTACCGGCGTAGTCATGTTCGCGAGGACAACGCCCCGTAAATCCAGCTTATCAGCCAGGGCATTCGCGTAGGTGGTGTTGGCTTTGCCGTCCAGGCGCAGTCCTTCGGGATAGCCGAACAGGACCGAGTTATAAATGCTGATGGATGTAAAGCGACGCAGGTGCATACCCGATTGGTACGGACCGCTGCCCTTTGGCGAGGCCGTAGCCACGGGCGTACCGCCGAATACGAAGTTGCTCATGTTGGCAAAAATGGCTGAGGTCAGTGGCAGACCATTGTTGGTCGTTACCGACGTTGGTGTGGTGCCCGTTGGATAACCTGGGTTGCCCATGTTGTCTGACTCGAAGCCGTTGGACGACGATTGGTCGGCTACTTCAGGGTCACGCAGGGCAACACCGTACTGCACCTTACCGGAGAAGCCCCAGTCCGTATCCCAGTCGTCATCCCATCCACGCAGGGCCACCAGATATTTCGCGTTTACCGTACCGCCAAACCACTCGAACGAATCGTCGCCACTGTACGAAACCTGGATGTGGTCGAGGGTTGTACCCGAACCAACGGCGTAGAGCGTAAGCCCGTTAATTTCGCTGTTGGCCGTGCCGGACAGGGCCACACCCGGAAACTCGATCCTGACGTACTGCATCGTCCCCGAATTGTCAGCCGCGAGGTTATCCGTGCCCAACTGGCCCCGGATACCACCCTCGAGGAATTGCGCACCAGCCTGATTGTGCGGAGCTTTCCCCACCAGAACAATACCACCCCAGTCGCCATAACTACGCTGACCGGCGGGCTTATTCGAGGTAAACACAATGGGTTCGGCCACTGTACCAACGGCGTTTATCTTGCCACCCTTCTCCACCACCAGCGTGGCGGCCTGCTGCTGCCCGCTGGGGTCATCGGCTTTGCTGCCGCCCCGGATGATGGTGCCAGCCTGAATGTTCAGCGTAGCTCCATTGGTTACGTACACGTAGCCCTTCAACAAATATACCTTGTCTTTGGTCCAGTTGACGGCACCCGTCAGCTCACCACTAACCGATACAACGGCTTTGTTGCCAATGACAAAGTTGGCCGTGCTGGTTGCTTTCGAGCCATTGGCCGATACCGAGATCGGCCCGTCTGTTGCACCGGCAGGCACCGTAACAATCAGCTGCGTTGGGGTAGCTATGCTTACCGTGGCGGGTACATTGCCAAACAGAACGATGTTGCTGGCGGGGGTAGTATTGAAGTTAGTACCCGTAACCGTAACCGTGGTGCCAACCGGAGCCGTTGTTGGCGAGAAACTGGTGATACTCAGCACCGGAGCAGGTTCTGGTGTGTCGTTCTTACAGGCTGCCACGGTCAGGAAAATTCCCGTAACGAGGAGGAGTGTCAATTGCCAGATTTTGGACCGGCTTACTGGTTGGTTTGTCATAACTACTTGCTTTTGTTCTGGATTATTGTTGAGGGATTGCACCTTTTTTAAGGAACCAGCGTACGTTTTCCGAAGGTGTACACGGCAGAAACCGTGTAGTAGCTTCCCCGCTTGAATGAACGGATGGTCTGGTCAGCATTGGGTGAAAGCGAGCTTACGTCGCTGCCAATCTTACCGTCGCGGTTATAGTCCTGCACGTACCGAACCGGGCGGTTCAGAATGTCCTGAATGCCAAGCCGGAACTCCAGTAGCTGACCTATTTTCTTACTGATGTTGATGTCCAGCACCCCGCGCGGCATCTCATACACGGTTGGATTCTGTTGATTGCCCACGGCAAAAATGCGTTGCCCCGCTACGTTGTACAGGATGTTCCATTGAAAGCCGCTCCGATCATCAGCGTAGTACAAACCCGCGTTGATCAGGTAAGGCGACTGGTTGGCAAGGGGCCGCTCGGTGTCGGTAATGCCGGTCAGATCAACATTCTGCGGGGTGCCGCTCAGGTCAGGCACCTGTATAAACTGCCCCAGTTTGATTCTACTCTTGATATACGACGCATTAGCCACTACCTGCAAATTCTGCATGAATGCGCTCGACGAGTTGGCAAAGCCTTTTCTGAGTTCTACCTCCACGCCAGAGTTCTGCGCCGATTTGGCATTAGTGAACGAGTAGGCCAGACCATTGCCGGTTGGTAGCAGGAAGGTTTCGATCGGGTTGGTGAATTCTTTGTAAAAACCCGTTACCGACACCACTTCGTTGGGCGATGGGTAAAACTCGTACCGGACGTCGACGTTCTGGATCGTCGCGGTTTTCAGGGCTGTGTTGCCCCGGATATCAGCCAGTAGGGCGAAGTCAAAATAGCTGAACGGGGCCAGTTCGCGCAGTTCGGCGCGGTTCACCGTGGCCGAGTAGGCCAGACGTACGCTCTGCCGCTCGGTGAGTTTGTAGCTGAAATTGAGCGAAGGCAGCGGGCTGAACAACGGGTTGTTAACTAATTTACGCTCGGTTCCGTTTATGGACGAACGCAGGTCCTGGAGAAAGTACTCGCCCCGAAAGCCAACGTTCAGCGAAGCGTTCTGGCCAAAATTCAGGTCGGCACTCGCGTAAGCCGCCCCGTAGGTCGTGTAGCCCTGGTACGAATCCAGATCGCGCGTACCATCCTGAATAGACAGGCCGCCGGGCTGACCCGTAACGTTTTGCGGATCGAAGAGCGTGTTGATGGACTGCTGCGTAACGGCAGACGCGTTACCGATGGTCTGGTATCCGTAGAAACGGGCGGCATAACCACGATTCCGGCGTTCGCCATAGACGCCAAACTTGATCTTATTCGGCTCGCGGCTGCCCGGATTGCCGAATGCGTGTTCGCCGTTGCTAATCAGGGAATAGACGTTCTCATTTAGCTTGGAATAAAAGCGGCCCACGTCGACCGGGTTAGGATCGTTGGGTGCGGCCAACTGGAACGGTGCCGGTTGACCGTCTATCCCGGCAGCCCCTGCCACCCGCTGAAAACGCGCCCGCTTCCAGTCCGGCTCCCACCGACCCGTGTAGCCGTAGGCCGCAATCCAGTCAAACTTGGTCAGTTCGCTCAGCTTGTGTTCGCCCGCTACCTGCGTGGTCAGGATGCTCCGGTTCTCAAACCGCTCCGAAAAAGCGCGAACGTCAACGCCGTCAACCACCCGCTGTCCATTTCTGACGATGGTTTCGGTGTTGCCCAACTGGTTGAACTGCGTTTTCCATTCCAGATTGAACCTCGGCGAAAACCGCAGGCTCCAGTTGTGCAAAATACCCACCCGCGTACTGCGCGAATAGCTGGCGTCGGTATATTGCTCCAGCACGTCGTTGGCTTTGTCAGCATTCTGAAACAGCCGGAAGTCAATGGTGGCAAATTGGTTGGTATTTGAGTAATTGATGGCCGTCAGGTTACTGATCGATACGTTCCCGACGTCGAACCGACGGCCAAAGTTGAGCGCGAACCGGACATCGGGTGAAACGGCGGTCGTATTCAACGCCCAGGAATCGGGTAGCAGCCGGGCGTAAGCGGCTCGTTGCGGTGCGTTCAGGCGGTTGAAATCGTTTGAACTGGCCGGAAAAACTTCGGGAATCTGCTGAGTTTTTCCCCACAAGCCCAGGGCATTCAGGCCATTCCGGCTGTGGGTTTGTCTATTCTGAAGCGTGGTGTTGGCCCGGTAGCCGAAGGTGAGACCCGCATCGAGGAAGTTGCGGTCGGGTTTGCGCTTCGTATAAATCTTGATGACTCCCCCGCCAAAGTCGCCCGGCAAATCAGCCGAACCGGACTTGAAGACGATCATCCGGTCCAGGATATTGCTTGGTACCAGATCGAACGAAAACGAGCGGGTTTCTACTTCGGTCGATGGCGCAATGACGTCGTTAAGCAGCACCGAATTATACCGCGAACCCAACCCACGAATGAGCACAAAACGGTTGTCAACCAAACTAACGCCCGGCACCCGCCGGATGGCTGCTGCCGCGTCGCGGTCCTGCGACTTCTGAATCTGCATGGCCGAAATACCAACCGCCAGTGCTTTCAGTTGCTTGATTTCGGTGATAACCGCCACTTCGGTGTTGGTTGCGCGGGCCGAACGGACCACCACTTCCTGGAGGGACGTCCCTTCCTCTTCCAGTTCGGTGTCGATAACGGTTGTGTTGCCCGACTCGACCCGGACGTTAGGAATGGCTTTGGTTTTGTAAGAAACGTACGAAATCTGAACGGTAGGCGAGCCAGCCGGTACGTTACCGATGCTGAACGCGCCCGCGATGTCGGTGGTGACGCCGAGCTGCGTGCCGGCAATCTGGACGGTGGCCCCAATCAGGGCTTCCTTGGTTTTCGCGTCTTTGATAACGCCCCGAACGGTGCCGGTCTGTGCGAAGGTACTTGTTGCCAGAAAGGCAAACAGGATGGAAAACACAACTGATTTCATGTTGGTGATATTGGTAGTCGCTATTGCGCTGCAAAGCTACCCGCCCAGTATTACGCCAACATTACGTTAGTGTTATCCTTGAATTATGTTTACGTGTGAAAGTAAACTGCTGATAATCAGAAAATTGTAAAAACTCAGATGCGCAGCCGTTCTGAATAGTCTATCGAATGTATACCCGGCCGCTGACCCGGTTATTGGCCCGTTCTGCCAAATTTTATTGGCCCTCCGCTTCGCCGTCCTCTGTTACCTTCCCATCTGATTCTACCTGAAATCCGTTCACGAAGGTATATTTTACCACATCCTTCTTCTTTAACAGGAAAGTAGGTGTTTTGCCTGGTTGAAGCGGGTGGTTAGTAGTCAGGATCAGGCCAGTAGCGTCAATTTCCTCGAGACCGTAATGGGTCGATAGGTCGCCAATGTCTTCAATTGTGCTTTTATAGCGGAACGTCCGGGCCGAATCGGCGTTTTCTTCGTAGCGGTTAAACCCGATATCTACCTTCACGCGTTTCCCCTTGCGAATGATTGTTGCGTTACGAATCAGGACATCAAATAAATCGCGGCTGTTTTCGGGCAGGGCCTGGTAGTCGGCAATGTTTTCCTGCACGTGCGATTCGGTGGCGATGGCTTCCAGTGCCGTTAGAATGGCCACAAAATTGAGCTGCCGGATGCGCATTTTTTCCGGGTCGCCTGCAAATCCGCCCGATTCGATCAGGACGAGCGTAGTACCCCACTTCTGAATATTATCGCCGAAGGCGCGAGGCTCAAACTCATCGTCATACCGCGCAATATGCCCCGGCACAAACTGTTGCAGTACGCGGTTCATCCCCACTACCAGTTGCATTGATCGCTTCCTGACGTCATTTATTGTCCGGGCGGCATCGTAGGCGGTAGCCAGAAAAGATACGACCGCCTGTTTACCGGTCTTGCCCACGCTGTACCGCGGATTCTGGTCGTGTAGATTGAAGCCGACGAGTGGTTTGAGCGTTTGCTGCAGCTCCTTCAACAGCCGACCCTCGGGAGTTTGCAGCCGGAGAGCATCTCGGTTCATGTCGATATTCAGGGTAGTACGACGCTGAAACCGCTGCGCTCCATCGGGATTGAGCATGGGTATGGCGTAGAGCGTTACATTGGTCAGAATGCTCTGCCGCAGGCTATCGAAACCATCGTCCTGCGCTTTGAGAAAATTAAAAATGTCAAACAAAGCCATGGTAGCGGTCGCTTCGTCGCCGTGCATCTGACTCCAGAGCAGCACCTTTTTGGTACCTGTTCCGGCCTGGACCAAGTGAATGCTACGCCTTTCAGAGGACTCACCCACCTGGCTCACCAACAGCGGCCCCTGCCCGTTCAGGGTGTCTAAAAGCGGTACAATATCCAGGTGTTTAAACCGGCGATGGGTAAATGTCTTTTCTTTATAGGTATCGTGGGCATCATACAGCCGACGCGACAGTTCCTGCGCTTGGGTGCTTACGGTCATTAGGGTAAAAAAGAAAATAAGTTTTTTCATAGAGGTAAAGAAAGATGCGTTCTCCCATCTGGCGCTACATAGCTCCGCGTCTCACCCTTTTTTCTGGAGAGCAGACCTTGCCTAGATGCGCCCACCCGCCACCAGTCCACCGAAAGAAGCCAGCAGACACAAACTGACGTTCAAGCCGATATGGACCATGGCAGCACCCGCACGGCCGTTCTGGACCAGCATGAGCGTATCGTTGCTAAAACTGGAAAATGTACTGAGTCCACCGCAAAACCCGACGCCAATCAGCAGGTGCGCTTCGTTGCTCAGGGTGCGGCTTAGGGCGTAGCCAACCATTACGCCCAAAACCCCACTGGCCACCACGTTGACAAGCAGGATGGACAATGGAAAAGACGTACCGATGCCCATAGCGGGTAGAATCCGACCAGTGGTATAGCGCAACACACTTCCCATACCACCGCCCAGAAAAACAAGGAGTGCACTTTTCATGATGGCAAATGTATAAAAACAACGGTATATGGCGATTTGCCTGGCTTTCACTTCGATGGTGTCCACGCAGACATTTATCATTCCTGGAGAGAAATATAAGTTTATTGGCCGCTGGGTTTGCATTTGCCCCACTTAATCTGCTACCTTTGCACTCGCAAAAGCGGAATAGCCCGATAGTATAAGGGTAGTACGACAGATTTTGGTTCTGTTTGTGGAGGTTCGAATCCTTCTCGGGCTACAGACTGAAGCCACCTGATTTGAATCAGGTGGCTTTTTTTAATGGTCCAATCTTACCAGCAGATGGTTACGCACCAGTTTCTGAATCACTACGATCACGCTGAATTCGGTGTGATTTATCCTCTATTTGTTGCATATAGTTAATAAAGAATATATACTCTGCCACCTATAAATAAGTGAGTTAAGAGAGTCGTTTCATTACTTTTTGGCTTGTATTTGTTGTGTGGAGACCTGCTTTTTGCTGTTAAGCGGGGTTATACAGACAATTTAGGAGACTTAAAGTGACGTCTTCAGAAAACGTAAGTCAAATTTGTATAACTCCTCAAATTGGCGCAAGCAACACGGACATGGATATTGAAATGGAAGATAATATAGAGAAAGAAGATAAGGTAAGAAGGAACCGGGCCAAAACCACGCAGCGGATTGTGGAAGCGCTGGAGGAGGTTATTGCTGAGCGGGGCCTCGAAGGCGTTGGGGTGAACCGGGTAGCCGAAAAAGCTAATGTCAGCAAAGTCCTCATCTACCGCTACTTTGGCGGCATGGAAGGCTTATTGGAATACTACGTGAAGATGGGCAAACTGTTTCCAATTTTCAGCCCGGCTGTACTTGACCAGATTCGCCCCCTGCATGAATCTGACGTGGCCCGAATCTGGTATCGGCAGGTGATTCAGACATACCGCTATTTCCGCACATTCAAAGCGGCCCGCGAAGTGCTCAAAGCCAGCGTGATGGAGAACGATTCTATTGCTGAATCGACCGCCAAGGCACAGGACGAGGAAATGACACGGCTGGTAGAGCAGCTGTCGTTCGTAAAAGGAGCTGATACACAGGCTATCTCGGCGGTAGTGTTGGGTGCTATGACTTACCTGACTATTATGGCCCAGAATAACCGGACTATGATCAGCATCGACCTGCGTAGCGAAGAAGGGTGGGGCCGAATTGAAAATGCTGTAAAGACGATTTACATCGCCCTCAATAAAATGGCTACCCACTCAAAAGACGTTAATCTTGAACTCCAGGCAGCCAATCTACCGGCGGCAAAATGGTGAGCGGTAAAAGAGTAAACCGGGTATTTTGTCTATTGCCTGATTGAAACAGTCCTGTTTTGAGTGCCAATTCCTTTGATAGTTAGTGATTTCCATTGCTTAGGCAACTTAGTTCTAAGTTCTGTTATCCCGTTATCTGTTATTTCCAGTCCGCCGAAGCCGCTTAGTACGGCCTGCAGCATGCCACCCGCGCCTGTGGCAAAGTAAGGATTGGTGCCGCCCGCTGTCTCGGCCAGGACTCCAAAGGGCGGTGCCTGATTAGGCTTATAGCTTTTCTCAAACCAACTGTATGCTTTGTCCGTGTTGCCCAGCCGGGCATTGAGCGTGGCCAGTACCGACCAGCCCATAGCCGGGCCGTCGGGCGAGTAGCGGGGCTCGTAATAGGTCAGATCTCTGCGAATGGCTACCGGGTCGCTTACGACCGTAAGCGGGTAGGCCAGCAGGCTGACGTCAGCCTGCTTGATGACAACACCGTCGTACGTCCGGTTCTCTTTTGTGGTCCCATCGGCAAACTTCAGAATTGGGATGTTGTCCGCTACGAGCTTCCAGTCCGGGTTTGGGGCGATACCGAGCTCCTGAGCAGCCTGACCAGCGTATTGTAACGACGTTTTGGCCATGGCATTGGTAAACGCGTTATCATCGATGTTTTCCTGCCACTCATTCGCGCCAATGACGTTATTGATGTGGTATTTACCCGGACCCTCCCGTTCCACGCGGCTTGCCCAGAACTCAGCTACCTCTTTCAGCATGGGGTAGCCGCGCGTTCTAAGCCACTCTTTATCTTTGGTTACCTGGTAATACTTCCAGAACGCCCAGCCCACGCAGCCCGTAATGTGGTGCTGGAATGGACCCGTTAAGGCCCAAACTGGTGTAGACTCCTGCCCGTCGGCGTCTGACTCCCACGGAAACATAACGCCCTTGTAGCCGTGACTAAACGCATTTTGCCGGGCCATCTCCATACGTTCAAAGCGGTATTCAAGCAACGACTTCGCCATTTCGGGCTTCAGCATCAGCAACGGTGGATACATCCAGAGTTCGGTATCCCAGAACACGTGCCCATTGTAGCCCAGACCCGACAATCCCATCGGCGACAGGCTGTAACTTGTACCTTCGCGCGAGAACGAATACAGATGATACAACGCCGATCGCACCGCCTGCTGCGCGTCAGCGTCGCCATCAATGACAATATCACTCTGCCACAGTTTCTGCCATTCAGCGTTATGACGGGTAAGCAGTCGTTCAGTACGTTCGAGGGCGGCAAAGATGGTCAGGCGTTCAGCTTCGTTGTGCGGGTCGGCCGTGTTAGCCGACGAGATAACCGAACCCACCACACTGAACCGGTACGTTTCGCCTGCTTTCAACTGTTTTTTGAATTTGGCAAGGTGCATATTATAGTCCCAGTCTTCGTGGATGACGTTGGGTTCCTGCCCGTGCGGTTCCTCAAAAATAAAGCTGTTACTCGCGGCTACGGTCAGCTTACCCGTCGGGCTTTTGGCGACCGAGGTTAACAGGCCGATTTTTACGTGGGGGCGGTCAATTTCAGCGTAAAAGTTCTTAACCTCGTTGAGGTTTTCCGGCGTTTCTATGACGCTCATCGGAATGATTTCGCAGTCTTTTTTTGCCGTGATTTCTACCATCGTCAGGGCCGAGTAGGGGAGGTGTCGCAGGGCCATGACAGTCTGTTTTACGCTGACCTTGTCATTGAAATCGAAAGAGGTGGTGAGCGTGGCTTTCTGCATGTTGAGCGTTTGCTGGTAATTGGCGATGTCTTTCCGGCTCAGCCGCTGCCCATCCACGTCGAGGTTCATATTAACGAAGTTGAACACCTTCAATATATTGGATACCCGCCCGCGTCCATACGTGTCGAACGCGCCATTCAGTACCACGTCTTTCACCCGCATCGGCTCCGGCGACGATACCAGACCGATCATGCCGTTAGCCACCGTAATGCCATAATAGTTAGCCGGATCTATGTTTTTGCCCACAATCTGCCAGTCGGGACTGGTAGTTTGGGCGGCTGCCAGCGGTGCTACAGCGAGGCAGGTTAGTATAATTCGAAGCAGACGTTTCATAGGGATTTGTGGTTTAGAATTTACAAGTTTCTTTTCTGTACTAATCGAAATGTCTGCATACTATCTCCATTACGGGTCACTACAAGCACAGGGCCGCGCGGAGTTTGGACAGGCTGAATGTCGCGAATCTCGCCGTTGAGCAGAAAACCCGTATCGACCGGTGACAGGCTCTCAAAATGACCCTTGCCATCGTTGCGCAGCACTAGTCCGTAACTGGCATCGTACCGGCCCTGATACGTGCTGACCCCATAAAAGTTGCCACCTCCCAATAAATCAAGGTCGCCATCGGCGTCTATGTCACAAGGCAGGAGGGCAAAGAGTTTGGAGACCTGCGCCAGCACTGGCAGTTCATGTACAACAAATCTACCATTCTTATTTTCGAGATAAACAGATGCAAACTGATTGACTGTGAATTCATCAGCCCCGTCCAGTTCGCTGCTGGTCAGTAGGTCGTTGAGCGGCTTACCGGCAAAGGAGACGTAATTGGTAAAGCGTTTGTTGATGATACCCGGCATTTGTTTGCCCAGTTCGTCTTTGAACGCAAGGGGGTACAAAGGCTGGCCCGGCCCCGCGTTGTAGGCAATGATCTGCTCGGTCGTTTTGTTGTGGTCAATGTCTTTCACAAACATCCGCAGGGTGGCATTGGTGGTCTTTCGGAGTTTAGTATTGGTACCGAGGTTAGCCGCTACCAGGTCAAGGTCGCCGTCTTTATCAAAATCGGCCGCTACCAGGCGCTGGTAGAACCCATTCAGGGGCGTGTCATTCGCGATAAAATCACTGACCGCTGACAGTTTGCCGTTTGCATTGGCAAAAATCCGCATCGGCATCCAGTCGCCCACCAGCAGCAGATCCTCGTCTTTATCCCCGTCGTAATCTGCCCAAATGGCATCGGTAATCATGCCGGCCTGCCGCAAACCCGGCGCCAGCTTATCGGTCTGATCCGTGAATTTGCCCCGTCCGTCGTTGATGAGCAGGTACGACCTCGGAATGTTTCCGTAGCTGTAGCCCACGACCCGCCCCCCCACGAACAAGTCGAGATCACCGTCGCCATCGATGTCGATTGGCCGGGCGCAGCTTTTGGTTTCATACATGGGCGGCAGGGCGTTTATGGCCCGGCTGAAGTTGCCGCGTCCATCATTCAGATACAGCCGATCGAGTTGTTGCGGAGCGTTCCCCCTAAATTCATTTCCACCCGACACCACGTACAGGTCAGCGTCTTTGTCGCCATCAACATCAAAAAAAACGGCATCTACATCCTCAAATACAGAGTCCCGCCGGAACGCCGGCAGGACCACTGCCCTGAACTGACCGTTGGGTTGCAGCATCAGTAACCGGCCTGGCTGCTGCCGGGCTCCACCCGCGTAGATGTCGGTTAGTCCGTCGCCGTTTACATCGGCAGTAGCCAAGCGGGGGCCTTCAGTCGAGACCTTAAACGGCATCAGCAGTTCATGCACAAAGTCGAGGTACAGCGAGTTTTCTTCGTGTCGGTAGGGGAGGGTATCAGACCCCGTCAGCTCACTAAAGAGGGGACGGGCGGGCGGGGCTGTGTAGCGGAAATTCAGACCGTCGAGTTTCGCGTCTGTTTGTTTCAGCGTTAGCAATTGCCCGGCTTTCACGTGCCGCTGAATGGCCATCTGCCCCGTTGGCCAGATAACAATCAGCGAGTCGATAGTTGCCTGTTTCCCCAGTCCAAACAGGAGTTCGGGTGCCGAAGCCGATTCAAACCCCCGCGTAGGCATCAGCTGCTGCACCTGCCGTACCGCAACCCCGGCCGAGTCATAGCGCAGAATTACTTTCGCCCCCACGCCAAACGTGTTGCCCGTATTGCCCCGCAGCCGGATGGTCAGGTGCTGGTTCTCGGGAAAGAGCGTTGTGGCATTGTTCAGATACAGACCCGCCGGATCGTCAATGTTATTGGTGATGAGATCAAGATCGCCGTCGTTGTCCAGATCGGCGTAAGCCGCCCCGTTCGAGCAGGTAGGCGTGGCAAATCCCCAGGCCGCCGACTTGTCTTCGAAGCGGAGGGCGGGCTGGGTTGCCGTTCCGGTGCCCCGGTACAGGTAGTTGTGTACTTTCCCGTCGGGCATTCGATCAATGGTCTGCTGGTCTTCAGCTGCCTGGCTACGGATTCCGGACGGGCGGTTGTCGTCCATGTACTTGACGTAATCAAGGTTGTTGGGCCGGCGCACAATGCCGTTCGAGATAAACAGGTCTTTAACACCATCATTGTCGTAGTCGGCCAGTAGGGGCGACCAGCTCCAGTCGGTAGCAGCTACGCCGGCCAGTGCACCAATGTCCATAAAGTGCTGCCCCGATACATTCAGCTGGAGGCAATTGCGGCTGTATTGAGGCCTATAGCCGAACGCCAGCTTATACTGGTAAATATCGAACGGGTCTTCGCCCTGCGAGGATTTTTCGACAGCTTCGGCTTCGGGGTACATATCCGTCGTCAGTATATCGGCGAACCCGTCGTTGTTGATATCGGCCACGTCGTTGCCCATGGAGAAGCGGCTCGTATGCTGAAAGGCTTTCCTGATGCTTTCGGTAAACGTGCCGTCGTGGTTGTTGACGTAATAGTAATCGTCTTCGTGGAAATCGTTGGAGACGTACAGGTCTTCCCAGCCGTCGTTGTTCAGGTCGGCCACGGCCAGCCCCAGCCCATAGCCCATTAAAGCGCCGTAGATGCCGGCTTTTTCGCTGACATCGACAAACGGGCGGGGTTTGCCAGCCGCATCGGGGCCATCATTGCGAAGCAGATAATCACCGGCTTCGGCATTACGGTTGAGACGAGTGGTAGCTTTGTCGAAACTGCGGGAGGTGTGAACGGCGTGATTCAGCAGAAAGCAATCCAGATCCCCGTCGTGGTCGTAATCGAAGAAGGCCGCCTGCGTGGCAAACCCGGCGAAAGCCAGTCCATACTCGGCTGCCCGTTCGGTAAAGGTCGGCAGGCCGTTCTGCCCGTCGCCGTTGTTGATATACAGTTCGTTTCGTCCCTGCAGGCCCTTGTAGTTGCTGACGGCACAAACATAAATGTCGAGCCAGCCGTCGCCGTTTACATCGGCCATGGTGACGCCGGTTTGCCAGTTGGCTTTGCCCGCTACACCTGCTTTTACCGTGGCGTCAATAAACTTCAGGCCCTCTTTTTTCGGGTTGGTCTGGTTGATGTATAGCCGGTTAATTTCCTGGTTGGCTACGAAATACAGATCCGTCAGGCCGTCGTTATTAAGATCACCGGCTGCCACGCCCCCCCCGTTGTAAAAGTAGAGATAGTCGAGAATAGACAGGCTGTCGGTAGTATGCAGCCTGTTCCGAAACCCCACTCCCGACTGTGTTGAATCAAGTTGTGTGAACAGGGGCGGCTCTGGTTTGTCTGACGAGCAACCGGTTAGTACCGGTAGCGCTGCGACCAGCAGGAAGAGCAGCGTTTTTAGTGTTTTCATGGTGCCACACCACCTTTCTGACCGGGTTTGGCAACGGAAAATACCTGCGCCCGGTCATTGTTTTTCGCGGCTACAATCAACTGCCGCCCCGATGGTCCGCGCAGGGTTCGCAGTTGCCGAACCTGGCCGCGTATAAAGAATCCGGTTGCTTCGGGTTTGGTAGCTGTAAAGCGGGGCATCTGGTCCGGACCTTTGCCGCTACCCAGCAGCAGCAGACCATAGTTTGCGTCATAACGCCCCAGTTCGCTCAGCACATCATAAAAATTGCCCGCCAGCAACATATCCATCCGGCCATCCTGATTGTAATCGTCCGTTAGTACGGCCCGGATGGGCGAGGTCTGCGCCTGAGGGGGAAGGGCGATCCGGGTAAATTTTCCTTTACCATCGTTAATCAAAACCGATGTCTCGGCGGTTTGGGCTTGCTTTACGCTCATGCCTTCGCGCTGCTGTTCGGAAAATAAATCGGTAAAACCAGCTTTAGCGTAATCGGTATGGCGTAGAAATTTAGTCTTAATGCCGGGTATTCGCTTCTGCAGATCATTCTTCTGCATCATCACGTATTCGCGGGCTTCGGTTGGTCCGTCGCCCTGGTCGGGGCCGGGCCGGAAGCAGGTGACAATCTGGTCATAGCTGCCGTTCTTGTCGAAGTCGTTGCTATACAGATGCGCCGGTCCCGCTACCGACGCTACGAGTCGACTGTTAAGACCAAGGTTGCCCACCACAAAGTCGGTATCGCCATCGCCGTCGAGGTCTGCCGCATGAATGGTGTTCCACCAGCCGCTGCTGTTGGCCACGGCTTCGTCGGTTTGTTTGGCAAAGCCTTTGCCGCCGTTGTTTCTCAGAACGGTAATCGGCATCCAGTCGCCCACCAGTACCAGATCGGGCCAGCTGTCTTTGTCAACATCACTCCAGACGGCATCCGTTACCATGCCGATATCGTTCGAAAACGGCATGAGCCGGTCCGTAGCGTTGCTAAAATTGCCTTTGCCATCATTCACCAGCAGGGTTTGGGTGGGCGTTGCGCCGTACTTGCCCGGTATCAGCCGTCCTCCAACAAACAGATCAAGGTCGCCATCCCGGTCAAAATCTGCCGATATCACGCAGGAGTTACTCACAAGCGTTCGGGGCTGCGTTCGATCCCAGACGAAATTGCCTTTGCCGTCATTTCGGTAAAAGCGGTCGGCCAGCAGATTGGGGTCCTCAAGTTCATTGCTGCCGGTGGCCACGTACAAATCAAGATCGCCGTCGCCGTCGCCATCTAAAAATTGCGCGGCAACGTCCTCGGTGTAGTTGGCATCGAGCAAAAACGGCTGCTTCTGTGCGGTGAAGGTACCGTCGAGCCGCTGCACGTACAGCGAACGCGGCATGGTAACGGAGCCCCCCAGAAACAGATCGTCCAGCCCGTCGCCGTTCACATCACCCACGGCCAGCGCCGGCCCCTCACGCGAGAGCATCTGCTTCAACAGCCCGTCCCGATTGTAATCGACGAACTCATTTTCCTGATGTGAATAGCTCAGTTGCGATGGACCGGTTACGTCGGTAAACAGGGGAGGTGCTGCTGGCTTTTGGGGGAGGAACGAGGCTCTCTGCGTAGCGTTTGTATGGGTTAGCTTCAGCGTCTGGTTGGCTTTGGGGCTACGCAGCGTTTGTTTTTTGTCGTCGGGCCAGACCACAACCAGCGAGTCTATAGCCGGATTGGTACCCAGGCCAAATACCATGGTCAGATCGACCGACGACTCGAAACCCCGGTTTGGCATCTGCTGTAGAAACTGGGTCTGCCCCTTCTGGTAAACGTACACGCTGGCCCCAATGGCGTTCAGATTCTGTTTGGACCCTCGTAGCTGAATCCGTAAAAAATTTGGGTGATGCAGTTCAATGGCGCGGTTTTTAAAGATCGACACCGGCGCGTTGTTGTTATTAACCACCAGATCCAGATCCCCGTCATTGTCGAGATCGCCGTAGGCCGAGCCGTTCGAAAAGCCCGGCTCACCCAGCCCCCATTCGGCGGCCTTGTTTTCGTAATTCAGGCCGGTACCCGTATTCCGGAACGCGTAGTTGGACAGGGGCGACGAGCTCATCTTGTCAACGTATTCTTTGTAGTCGAACTTCTTGATGCCGGATACCATGTTCTGTAAGTCGGGATTGTCGCTCAGGAACGCCACAAAATCCTGATCGGTCAGGTCTTTCAGGATGCCGTTGGCCACAAAAATATCTTTGCGCCCATCCATGTCCATGTCAAACAGCAGGGCGCCCCAGCTCCAGTCCGTCGCACTCGTGCCAGCCATACGGCCCACTTCGGAAAAGGTGCCGTTGCCATTGTTCAGGTGCAGCATATTGCGGGAATCCTGAAAGAAAAAATCGCGCGATTCTTTGAGCCGGTTCAAATCGTAGCCCTCAAAGACCGTGGTTGTTTTGAGCCGGTAATCATCGTCGGGCATCATGTCGGTCACGAAGATGTCGAGGTGGCCGTCGTTGTCTATATCGGCAATGTCCGCTCCCATGGAGGCCAGACTGGTGTGGCCCATCTGGTTTTTAATGTCTTCTCTGAAGGTTCCGTCTTTCTGGTTGATGTACAGGTAGTCGCGCTCGTAAAAATCGTTTGAAATATAAATATCGAGCCAGTTGTCGTTGTTGACATCGCCGATGGTAATGCCCAGTCCGAAGCCAATCAGACTGCCGTAAATGCCGGCCTGCTCCGATACATCGACAAAGGGTTTCGGCTGCCCGTCTGGCCCGGTGCCTTCGTTCCGAAACAGCTTGTCGCCCCCCAGTTTATCGCGGTTTTCACGGATGTTGGCGTAACCAAGCCGGTCCATTGGGGTGAAACTGTTGTTGAGCAGATACATGTCCAGATCACCGTCCCGGTCATAATCAAAGAAAGCCGCGTGGGTAGAGAAGCCACCGTCCGACAGGCCGTACTCCCTGGCTTTCTCTGCGAAAACCGGCAGACCGTTTTTTACGCCCTCGTTGATGTATAACTGGTTGCCACGCTCGTCGCGACTGCCGGAGTTGCAGACATAGATATCCAGCCGCCCATCGCCGTTTACATCGGCGAAGGTGACACCCGTCGACCAGAATTTCTTGCCCGACAGCCCGGCTTTCTCCGTTACGTCCTCAAATTTCAGTTTGCCTTTGTTGATGTAGAGTTTGTTAGTCTCGAAGTTGGAGGTCAGGAAAATATCGGGTAGTCCATCGTTGTTTACGTCGCCGATGGCGACGCCCCCACCGTTGTAGAAGTTCCGGTAGTTGAAAATGTTGAAGTCTTTCTTGTCGAGACTCCGGTTTACGAAGTCAACACCTGTTTCACTCGCGGGCAGCGATTCAAATAGCGTGTCGGAATTAGTCTGGCGGCAACCCGTCAGGGCCAGTACCCCGCTGAGGAATAGGAATGCGTACTTTGTCATTGATTCGTGTTCGTTGTCAGGCTGAGCGCCTGTAGTTTACCGTTGCAGATGCCCACCAGTATGCGCGATCCCACCTGTTTTACATCGCGTACGTCGCCGTTTATCAATAGTCCTGACTGGGTGGGGGAGACGTACTCAAACTGCCAGTTGCCCCGGTTGCGCAGAACCACCCCCCGGTTGGCATCCGCCTTGCCGATACGCAGCCTCAAACTGGAGTTATTGCCCATCAGAAGCAGATCGGTAGTGCCGTCCCGGTCGAAGTCGGCAGGCAGAATACCGTAAACAGGACTGTACTGGGCGGGTTCGGGCAACTCATGTGGAATAAGCTCGCCGTTTTTGTTTTCCAGTACCAGTGTTCTGAGCTCGTTGATGGTTTTCGTTCTGGCCTCGCTCAACATGGCCGGGCTAAGCATCTGGGTAATTGTGGCGTTGGCGTACGCGGCATAGGTCGTGAATGTTTTGCGGAGCATTGGCAGTTGCTCGCTTACTTCGTCGCGGGTGTGGGCCGGGTAGGATGTGCCGTGCATGAAGTAACTCATTACCGCGTCTATGGTGCCATTCTGATCAAAATCGCCGTAGGTCAGCGTGGCTGGCTCGGTACTGGTGGCCCGAAACTGCGTGTTGAGTCCCATGTTTCCAACAATCAGATCATCGTCACCGTCCCCGTCCAGGTCCGCTTTATCAAGCCGATTCCACCAGCCGGTCAGGGTAGGGTAGGTTTGCTGCTTCTCAACCGGAAACTGCCCGCGCTGATTGTGCAGAACGGTAATCGGCATCCACTCGCCCGCCAGCACCAGATCGGGCCAGCCATCGTTGTTCATATCCATTACCACCGCATCGGACACCAGCCCAATTTTGCCGAGCGATACAGACCGGAACTGCGCCCGGCCGTTGTTGATAAGCAAAACGCTTTCGTCAGCGTAGGGGAATTTACCCGGCTTAACGTGCCCTCCGATAAACAGATCAAGATCGCCGTCGCGGTCTATATCCAGTGATTTTACGCACGAGCCGTTTTTCCCTTCGGCGGGTAGCGGGGCTGCCGTAAAGTTGCCCCCGCCCGCATTCAGCCATAACTGATCCTGTAACTGGGTAGTGTCGCGTACCGAATACCCACCGTTCACAATGTAAAGATCCGGGCGTTTATCTCCGTTGACATCGGCCAGTATGGCATCGGTGTTGGTTCGGAGTGGTCCGGTGGGTAAGGGGTATTTACCAAATGAGCCGTTGCGGAAATACAACAGCGTTCCGGGGCTTTCGGGTGTACCACACACAAAGGCGTCGGCGTTTCCGTCGCCATCCACGTCACCCGTCGTTATACGTGGTCCGGCGAGGGAGTACTGCATCGGGAGCAGAATTTGCCGGGCAAAATCGTTGGTGGGGGTAATAATCTGCGTCCAGTCGGGGCCGGTTGTTTCCAGGAACAGCGGGGGGCTGGGCTGGAGATCGGGCCGGGTAGCGTTGGTAGCCTGAGTATAGGCAACAGCCAGCGTCTGATCTGGCTTTACGTTCTGAAGGGTCTGGGTTGGACCCGGTTGTCCATTTTGTCCGGGCCAGCGTACCACAACCCGAACCGGTTTGTCAGGCTGGCTGATGCCAAAGATCATCGTGCCGTGACTGCTCGACAAAAATCCCCGGGTGGGGTAAAATTCCTGCGTTTGCGACTGGTCGCCATTGATCAGCTGCACGGTTGCGCCCACGCCAAACGGGTTGGTGGCGGGGCCGGTTAGCTTTATAGCTATAAAGTGACCTTGCTCTTCATCACGGCTGGTGTTTCGGTAGATGCGCGAGGGTTCGTTGAGGTTATTGGTAATCAAATCCAGGTCACCGTCGTTGTCCAGATCGGCGTAGGCCGCGCCGTTGGAACGGGTCATATCGTCGAATCCCCAGTCGTGCTGTTTATTCGTAAAACGGACGTTGCCCGGTTTACCACTACTGGTATTCTGAAAGATGTAATTTTTGGTTGGGGTTGAGGTCATCTGTCTGATCTGGTCGAGCAGAGGTTTGCCGGTTTGGCCATCCGATTCGGCAGCCGCGTATTTTACAAAGTCGGCGTTGGTCAGGTCGCGTCCCAGCCCGTTGCTCACAAAAATGTCTTTCTGCCCGTCAAGGTCGAAGTCCGCCAGTAAGGTGCCCCAGCTCCAGTCCGTCGCCGATACGCCCGCCAGCTGGCCCACCTCCGCAAACTGCCCATCGCGCTGCTGGAGTTGCAGCATATTGCGCATATTCTGGTGCCAGAAGCCATTCTGCAACTGCGACTGATAGGTCTGCCAGTTGTCGGGCCAGAGCAGCAGTTTCTGCCGCTGGTTGTCTTCGGGCAGCATATCAAGCGTGAAGATGTCGGTTAGTCCGTCGTTGTTCAGGTCGGCCACGTCCACGCCCATAGCCGAGTAGCTGGTATGCGCAACGCGGTCGCGGAGTTCGTCTTTGAAGGCCGGCCCGCCAGACCGGTTAGGCTGCTGGTTAATGTACAGGTAGTCGTCCTCTACAAAGTCGTTGGTCACGTACAGGTCCGGATAGCCGTCGCCGTTGAGGTCTGATACGGCCACGCCCAGCCCAAATCCCAGTGGGTTTCCCTTGATACCCGCCTGTTCCGATACATCGGTAAAAGGCTGTGCCGGACCGTTGTTGCGAAACAGCTTATCGCCCGCGTTGTAGTCCCGGGCACTGCGCATAACCGAGGCTTCTTTGCGCTGGTAGTTGGTCAGGTTGTGGTTGATCAGAAAACAGTCCAGATCACCGTCCAGATCGTAGTCAAAAAAGGTGGCCTGGGTAGAGTAACCCGAGTCGGCCAAACCATATTCGGCGGCCCGATCGGTAAAGGTCAGGTTGTGGTTATTGATAAAAAGCTGATTGCGCCGGAGCGAGTCAGGGCGCAGGCCGGAGTAACACACATATAGATCGAGCCAGCCGTCGGCATTCACGTCAGCTACCGATACGCCGGTTTTCCAGCCACCTGCGCGCCCGGCTACACCGGCTTTGGCCGTCGCATCGTCAAACTTCAGCGTCTCGCCGGACCGGGTCTGGTTGATGAATAGCTTGTTGGAAACCTGATTGCCGGTGAAGTACACATCCGTCAGGCCGTCATTATTGAAATCGGCAGTGGCTACGCCCCCGCCATTGTAAAAATACTCGAACGCCAGAATGTTCTCCTGCTCGGTTTCCTGTACCTGGTTTGTAAACACTACCCCTGTTTGGTCCGGGCTGGTCTTTACAAACAGCGTTGGCCTGTCGGAGCAGGCCGTAAGCAGAAATAGAGGAAGGAGAACGAATAAGAATTTCATTGCTTTGTAAACACGCACCAATCAAACAGAATTCAATGCGATGAAATCAAAACAGCAGCCCACTGCGGGCTGCTGTTTTGATAAAAACCTGTTGGGCAAGCCCGGCTTATAAATAGCCGGGGTTTTGCGGTTGCAGATTCGGGTTGCTGTCGATGGCCTGTTGGGGGAATGGGAACAGAACCGCCGTAGCCGGCGACTTGGTTGGACGCTGATCAACGGGATCGAGGAACGTACCAAAACGGATCTGATCGCTCCGTCGGCTACCTTCCCAATAGAACTCGTAGCCGCGCTCTTTCAGCAGGGCTGGCAACGCAATGGCTGTTGCTGCTGACGCCCCCCGCGATGCGCGAAGCGTGTTCACAATCGCAAGAGCCGTTTGGCCTTGTGGATCGGTACCACCGCGCGCAATGGCTTCAGCTTTCATCAACAAGACGTCGGCGTAACGCAGAAACACATAATCGTTCACTGGGTTGTCAACAGCGCCAGGTTGGGGCAGGTACTTGATTACCCGGATACCCTGCGACTCGGTAGCGGCACCAAGATTTACGTTAGGCGTAAACACCAGCGGGTTTCCGCTGCGGTCTTTGGCAGGCACGAGCGTTTTTGTTGCGGGGCTGTAAACCTGTTGCTGACCAACCAGAAAGCCAGCGTTCAGACCAGTCGTAGGCGTCAAATCTGGATTAGGTCCACCAATCCGCTCGTCGGTTTTCTCGAAACTGTTGTAAAAATCGGCCAGCGTCGTGAAACCGTTCCAGGCACTTACGTACTGATTGTAGTGCAGCGTCTCGTAGTACCGGTTCCGCACGTTGCCGGGCTGACTCGTTGCTGAGTTAGCAATGGTGAAGATCAACTCCTTCGAGCGGGTCTTGTTCTCCCAGTGGAAGTTATCAAAATACTTGCCCCTAGCCGTCAAGTTATACTTACCGCTTGCAATAACCTGGTTGGCAAAATAGACAACTGAATCCATGTCCGATTTAGCGAACGTGTAGGGACCAGCCGGGCTGCCGGGGTCCTGCATGTACACGGCCCGGTTCAGATACACTTTAGCCAGCATCGTAGCAGCCGCTTCTTTCGTAGCTAGATTGGCCGCGCCTGAACTCAAGTTGTTGAACGCATTCCGCAAATCGGTGATAACGAAGGTGGTCGCATCCTTGCGGCTCAACACAGCCGGGTTGTCTTCAGGTCCGTCAGTTACCTTCCGCACCGGTACCCGGCCGAAGAAATCAACGAGATAGGAGGTATAGAACCCACGCAGGAAAGCAGCCTGACCAATCCGCGCCTTGTCAGAACCGGCTACAGACAGCGCCTGCGATGCCCGGAAGGCGCCCGTATTCAGGTCGTTCCAGGCTTCCAGAATCCGCTGGTGCGAGGCATCCCAGGTGTGCTGATGCAGCTTGCGCCAGGTTCCAAAGTCATCCCAGTCCGTACCACGCGTTGGTCCCATCATTTCGTCGGATGGGTGCTCTTCCAGGGCAAACCAGCCACCCTGGTTAGTGGCTAAATTGTTCAGGGTCTGGTACGCTCCCTGCAAGGTTGCCTGTGGCTCCAGTTTGACGGCTCCCGGCGTTGCATCTATAGCCGATAACTGGCCAAAGACTTTGTCGTCCAAATTGGTACAGCCGATGGTTCCGAACAGTAGCGTGGCTCCCAGCAGCCCAATGGTCTGATATTTAGAGTAATTCATAGATTTTTTTTGTTAAATCTGTTTACGGTATCCCTTCCACATTCCATACATTCCTTTGAATAATTACATGTACGGACTGTGGAAGGAAATAGTTGTTTAAAAGCCAACATTTAATCCAAGCGTCACCGTACGTGGGGTTGGGTAGGGCGTATAGTCAATGCCCAGCGACGGAATGTTGTTCAGCGTTTTAACCGTACTTACGTTTGGATTTGGACCCGTATAGGGCGAAGCGATGAACAAATTCTGACCCGTTACTGACAAACCAATCGTCCGGGCAAAACCACCCTGTGGCAGATCGAAGTTGTAGCTGAGGTTCAGGTTGCTCAACCGTACAAAGTCGCTTTTTTCGAGGAAGCGGGTTGATACCGAACCGGAGTTCAAACCTGACTCAGTCGTGTTAGCCGCGTCAACCGTTACGTTCCGACCGTTCTTGAGGGCACCTTTCAGGAACAGGGCGTTGGCCGTGTTGTTGTAGATGTAGCCGCCAAACTGACTGTCGAAGAAAACACTGGCGTTGAACCGGCCAAACGAGAAGTTGTTGGTCAGGCCAAAGCGTACTTTCGGGAAGGGGCTGCCCTGGTAACTGCTGGCACCGCCATCGGCATACTGCGCAAATCCCTGGCTGTCATAGCCCGTGAACGTAGGCAGGAAGAACGCAAACGGTGGGAAACCATTCGTGACCAGCTGCGCGTAAGCACCCGACAGGCCTTGTCCGTCGATGGGGCCAACTGTAACGGTGGTACCAATGTTCTTTACCGTGCTATTCAGCGTTGTAGTATTGAACAGGACCTCCCAGGCAAACTTCTGCGTTTGCACCGCCTGGAACGTCAGCGCTACCTCAACACCGGTACTAACAATCTGTCCGGGCAGGTTTACCCACTTGTATTGTACCGGCGCTGGCTGCGCGTAGAATACCTGAAACAGCGAGTTGGTTGCCTGACGATTGTAATAATCTAACGAACCACTCAATCGACCTTTCAGGATGCTGAAGTCAACACCGGCACCAATAGTCTGGTTTTGCTCCCACTTCAGGTTTGGATTGGGGTTGTTCTGCTGCGTTTGCGAGCCGTCGGCATTCTGCGAGAAAATAATTTTCGATGCACCACCTGCAAAATCCTGGTTACCCGTGATACCGAAGTTAGCCCGTACTTTCAGATCATCGAAGATGTTCTTTGGAATGAAACTCTCCTGCGATAAACGCCACGCAGCCGCTACTGAAGGGAACGTACCGTATTTGTTGTTCACCCCAAAGCGCGACGAGCCGTCAACCCGAACCGTGGCCGTCAACAGATACTTGTCATAAAAATCATAGTTGACCCGGCCAAAATACGACTGTAGATCGTTCTGGCTCCGGTTGGACGCAGCACCGAACGATGTCCGGTTGTTGGCGTTCGCGGCTCCGATGTTGTCAATATAACTGATGACCGACTCATTGTAGGGAAAGTTACTGCCCACCAGGTTGCTGTACTTTGTGCCAAACGTCTGGTAGGCAAAGCCGGCAACGGCGTCCAGATTACCGGGACCTACTTTCTTATTGTAGTTGGCCGTGTATTCCAGCAGCTTCGATACGCGGTCCAGACTCTGTACATAAGCCGCACCACCCAGCGACGGCGACGCGGTAGGGTCAGCATAAATATTGTTCGTTACCAGGTTCGGAATAACCGGTACGCTAAACTGGCCATTTAGCCGTGAGTCGATAGAGGTGCGCCGAATAGAAGCTGAGTTGTCAACACCGAAGTTTGCTTTCAGCGACAGACCATCAATGACACGCCAGGTAGCACTAACGTTGGCCAGCGTCCGATTCGTTACGCCATTGTCCTTGTAGTAATCAAGGATAGCCGCCGGGTTGCGGAAAGCACCACCCGCCAGCTGATAATAGGTACCATCCGGGTTTCGTGTGGGATACGTTGGGTTAGCCTGTAAAGCTGCGCCAATGATGTTACCCTGATAGCCGGGGTTGTTGCCGTTCAGCGTGTACTGGTCCTGTACGTTGGCTGTAGTCGCGTTGATATCAATCGTTACTTTCTTGCTGAACAGGTCCTGCGACGCGTTGATCCGGCCCGAAATCCGTTTCTGGCCCGTCTTGTTAATAATTCCCTGCTGGTCCTGATAACCAAGCGACAGGTTGTACCGGGTGTTTTCGGTGCCCCCTCCAAAGCTCATGTTATAAATCTGGGATACGCTTGTCCGGTAGATCACGTCCTGCCAGTCGGTGTTGCCACCGCCGTTTACGCCAGCGGCAGCCGCGTCGCCACCAGCCGCTGTTACGCCCGCCAGAAACGCGTCTTTCTTGAGCAGGTCGAACTTCTTTAGGGGAGTCGCAATAGCCGTCGACGCCGACAGGTTAAACTGCGGTGCGCCTGCCCTGCCTTTCTTGGTCGTTACCAGAATGACACCATTGGCACCCCGTGCGCCATAAATGGCGGCTGCCGACGCATCTTTCAACACCGAGATATTTTCGATATCGCTGGGATTCAGAAACGACAGCGGGTTACGGGCTGTTGAGCCACCCGTACCAAAATCGGCGTTACCCGTGCTGAAATCACCCCCATCAATGGGGACACCGTCAATAACGTACAGCGGAGCGTTACCACCTCGCAGCGAGATGGCTCCGCGAATCTGCACGTTGTTGGCGGCACCCGGCTCACCACTCGTTGGTGTAATCTGCACACCGGCAACACGGCCCTGCAACAACTGCTCCGGCGAGTTAATTACCCCTTTGTTAAAGTCTTTGGGACCAATTGAGGTTACACTACCCGTTACGTCCTTGGCTTTCTGCGTACCGTAGCCAACAACCACTACTTCCTGCAGCGCTTTGGAATCTTCGGCCAGCTGAACGTCTACCGTTGTGCGGGTGCCTACCGCTACCTCCTGAGTGATATAGCCAATGAAGCTATAAGCCAGAGTTGCGTTAGCAGGTACGTCGGCCAGTGTATAGGTGCCGTTGGCGTCTGTGGTGGTGCCGCGGGTTGTGCCCTTTATCTGAATGCTCACACCCGGAAGGCCAAAGCCTGTTGGGTCGGTAACTTTACCGGTAACGGTACGTCCCTGGGCCCAGGCCTGGTTGCCCAGCAGTAACACCATCGTCAGCAGCATCAGTACACTTCGCATGAGCGTTGGCGCTGATGAGGATCGTTGAGCTAACTCAGCCTGACCGGCATGGCCGACCACGTGGCTAACTTTAGAGAAATTGTTCATCATAGGTTTGTAATAAATAAGGATAAAATGATTGGGGTAAATCGGTTAATCTACGCCATTATAGGCCCCTTATCGACTTCGAAGTCTCTTTTTTAACTGGCGGAAACCTAGTAGCCTGATAAGAAATAATGGTATATAAATCTGAACCGTTTAGCAAATTACCAAAGGTTCACACTAAAATACAAATGGCCTTTTGTTAAAATCTGCTTAAATCCAGTCAATATAGGACTATTCTGCGTTTAGAAAAGTATCGCAAAAATATAACTGTTCAAATAAGGCAAATATCTACCATCCTGACAGTCAGAGCCATATGAAATGGTTTTTCTCGTTTCAATTTGTACTATTTAAAGTATCCGTGTCATCTGGGATCGATGATTTTAATGAAAAAAAAATGAGGTACCAACATCAAATGGGGCAGTTTTTCCGCAAAATCGACAAAAAGTCAGCTCAATGAATTCTCTACTTATCAGGGTTGTTTATTACTCGAGCATCCGCTATTCTTCTGTTTCTTTGCCGTATGAATACCGCCCCCTTCGACCAGTTGCGTACCCGTTTGACCGGTGATCTGTTTACCGATGCTACCCACCGAACCCTCTACGCTACCGACGCGTCGGCCTACCGGGAAATGCCAATGGCGGTGGCCGTGCCGAAAACCGTTGATGACCTCAAGGCGCTCATTGCTTTTGCGCGGGAGCATAAACAGTCACTCATTCCGCGCACTGCTGGTACGTCACTGGCCGGGCAGGTGGTAGGCAACGGCATTGTGGTTGATGTATCCAAGCATTTCACGAAGATTCTGGAAATCAATCCCGACGAGCGATGGGTGCGCGTACAGCCGGGTGTTATTCGCGATGAGCTGAACCTGTTTCTCAAACCCTACGGCCTGTATTTTGGCCCTGAAACCAGCACGGCCAACCGGGCCATGATTGGCGGTATGGTGGGTAACAATTCCTGCGGCTCCAACTCCGTGGTGTATCGCGCCACGCGGGAGCATACGCTGTCGGTGAAGGCGCTACTGGCCGATGGCCAGGAAGTGGAGTTTGGGGCGGTGGACGAGTGGACCTTCAAAAAGCAGCTTGCCGAAGCCAGTCGAAAGAATGGGTCGGCCACCGTTGCCGATAAGATTCTGCTGAAGACCAACGAAATACTGGCCAACCCGGCCAATCAGGAAGAAATCCGGCGCAACTTCCCGAAGAAGTCTATCGAACGGCGCAATACGGGCTACGCCCTGGACGAATTGCTCGACATGGCCCCGTACACGCCCACCGGTCCATCGTTCAATCTCGCCAAGTTCATTGCCGGATCGGAAGGGACGCTGTGCTTCATCACCGAAATTAAGCTGAATATTGTGCCCCTGCCCCCGGCAGAAACGGGACTGGTATGCGTCCATTGCCGGTCTATTGATGAGGCTCTGCGGGCCACGCTCGTTGCCCTCAAGTACAGCCCCTATGCCGTTGAGCTGATTGATGATATTGTGCTGGAACGCGCCGACGAAAACGCCGAACAGCGCAAAAATTCGTTCTTCGTTCAAAAGACCGCCGACGATAAATTCCCGATTATCCTCGTCGTTGACCTCTCCCGCGACACCCGTGCCGAAGTACAGACGCTGGCTACCCAGATGGAAGCCGACATGCGTGAGGCCGGGATGGGGTACCATTTTCCGCTGCTCTTTGGCGACGATACCAAAAAAATCTGGACCCTCCGCAAAGCCGGGCTGGGTCTGCTGGGTAATCTCCCCGGCGATGCCAAAGCCGTGGCCGTGATTGAAGATACGGCGGTTGATGTGCGCGACCTGCCCGATTACATCCGCGATTTCAACGCCATTCTGCGTCAGCATGACATGACGGCCGTTCACTACGCCCACGCCGGGTCGGGCGAACTGCATTTGCGGCCCATCATCAACCTCAAGACGGCCGAAGGCCACCGCCAGTACCGTATGATTGCCGAAGAGATTGCCACGCTGGTCAAGAAATACGATGGCTCGCTCTCTGGTGAACACGGCGATGGGCGGTTGCGGGGCGAGTTTATTCCGCAAATGGTAGGGCTGCACAATTACGAACTGATGCGTCAGATCAAGCACACGTGGGACCCCGACGGGATTTTTAATCCCGGTAAAATCGTGGAGACGCCCCCCATGGATACCTTCCTGCGCTACGAAGCCGATCAGCAAACGCCCCTGTTCGAGACGTATTTCCGCTACCAGGATCAGAACGTGCTGCAACACGCCGAGCAGTGCAATGGCTCCGGCGACTGCCGCAAAACGCCCCTTTCGGGCGGTACCATGTGTCCGAGTTACATGGCTACCCGCAACGAGAAGGACAGTACGCGGGCGCGGGCCAACATCCTGCGTGAGTTTCTGACCCATTCGCCCAAAGAGAACCGATTTGACCACGAGGAGATCAAGCAGGTGTATGACCTGTGTCTGTCGTGCAAAGGCTGCAAGAACGAATGCCCCTCCAACGTAGACGTAGCGAAGCTGAAAGCCGAGTTTTTACAGCATTACTACGACACTAACGGCGTCCCCATCCGGTCGCGGCTGGTAGCGAATTTCACGCGCCTGGCGCATCTGGCCAGTTACGTTCCCTGGGCCTGGAATGGTGTGCTGGGAACGCCCGCCCTCCGGCGCATTGCCAATCGTATGGTCGGGTTTCACCCTGACCGAACGATGCCGTTGCTCCATAAACAGACGGTAGGGGCGTGGTATAATACACAGCGTACGGAGAGCGGGGCGGCACCGGGCAACCGCCAGCAAAATACCATGCCCGTACCGCGCGTCAATTTGTTCCTCGATGAGTTTACGAATTATAACGACGTGGAGGTAGGTAAGAAAGCGATCAGTCTGTTTCGGCGGCTGGGCTACGAGGTAGTCATCCCTAAACACGGCGAAAGTGGGCGGGCGGCTTTGTCGAAGGGGATGCTCAAGTACGCCAAAACCCTGGCAGACCGCAACATACGGGCCCTGCGCGATCTCATCACCGAAGAAACTCCTCTGGTTGGGCTGGAGCCCTCGGCTATTCTGACGTTCCGTGACGAATACCCCGATCTGGTGAGTGCTGATCTGATCGAAGACGCGAAACGCATTGCGCAGTATACCCTGACTTTTGAGGAGTTTATAGCCCGCGAGCTGGACGCCGGACGTATCAGGCCGGAGCAGTTTACGGACGAAAAACGGCTCATTAAGCTACACGGCCATTGCCAGCAGAAAGCGGTATCGTCGCTGGTGCCGGGTAAAAAAGCGTTGTCACTGCCGAAGAACTATACCGTTCAGTTAATACCATCGGGTTGCTGCGGCATGGCGGGGTCGTTTGGCTACGAAAAAGAGCACTATGAGCTCTCGATGCAAATTGGCGAACTGGTGCTGTTTCCCGCCGTTCGGCAGCAACCCGACGAAGTCATCATTGCCGCGCCCGGCACGAGCTGTCGCCACCAGATTCACGACGGCACGGGCCGCACCGCCCGGCACCCCGCCGAGATTTTATTTGATGCGTTGCGGTAGCGTAGCCCGGTGATGCGGCATTCCGACCTCCCGGTCTGGTAGCTGCATCACCGGGATGCTGATCCTGTCTACTCCACGTCCTCCCCTTCGCCTTTCGTCATCTCAGCTTCAAGCAGGTACGCGCCGGTGGTGACTACGCTGGTCAGGGCCACCGGCGTAATGACTTCGACGCGGCCATTCTCCATTACGCCAATACCCACCGGGATTCGTTTGTACGTGCGTGGCTGCCCGGCAGGAACATAGATAAAACCGGTTTTGCCTTTGCGGATAATGGCCGCTTCGGGCAGGGTTGTGGCCATGCGTGAGCCGGTCAGGATGCGGGCGCTGAGAAACATGCCGGGAACAAGCCGGGCTTCCTGCGCTTCGTTGTCAACGTGGCCGTGCAGCGTAATGGTGCGGGCATCGCCCTGAAAGGCTTTACCGACCAGATAAACCCGCCCGCGAACGGTTTCTGTGCCGAGTTTGGGATCGTTGATCAAAATAGTCTGGCCCAGTTTGATTTTAAATGCATCGTTCTCAAACACAGTTAGTTCCAGGTGCTTGTGTTCAGTATTCATCACCTGAAATAGCATATCGGCGGTAGCTACCTGTTGCCCCAGATGCACATTCGACACGGTGACATATCCCGCAAGAGGAGAGGTAATCCGCATGACCGGTACCAGTTTGCCATCCTTCAGCGAGGCTACCGACGTGCCCAGACTGCTGAGTTTCAAGGCCAGTGAACTGACCAGGGCCCGGTTGCTGCCATAGTCCGCTTCGGCCTGTTGCAGCCGTTTTTTAGCGCCCACATCTTCGGCAACGAGCGTTTTCTGGCGTTGTAGTTCGGCCTGCTGATACCCCAGTTGGCTCACAGCCTGGAGGTAATCCTGCTGCATCTGAATGAAATCAAGGCTTTGTAGCGTGGCCAGGGTTTCGCCCTTGCGCACTTTTTGACCCGGCAACACATTAACCCGCTGAATAACCCCCCCAATCAGCGGACTGATCGACGCCATGTACTGGGGGGGCACATCAACGGTTCCGTTAGTGGGTACTTCGTCGTTTACGGTGCGTTGCGTGGCTGTATCGAGTTGCAGGTTCATGGCCTTTACCTGCTCCGGCGAGACTGTAATCTGGTCAGACGCCGGTTTACTACCCGTTGCCGTATTCGGTTGCTCTTCGTCTGCAGCTCCCCGGCTGCTGCAACCAGCGTTCAGCAAAGCTATAGTTACGATAATCAGAATAGTTCTCATGGATTTATTTATTCAATGCCCAGCAATTGTTCGAGCTGGATGATGACGGTTGTGTAGGCGAAAACGGTATTCAGATACTCTTCTTCGATGGTAAATGCCTGCTGAACGGCCTGAAAAAATTCGACGTAGTTGATTTCTCCGGCGCGGTAGCTGCGCAGGGCCGTTTCGCGGATGAGCCGGGCCTGAGGCAAGGCGTTCTGTTCGTAGTAGGCTACCGCTGCCCGTCCGGTTTCGGCGTTACGTTCCAGAATAGACAGCTGCCCAGTAAGTTGGGCCTGGGCGTATTGCAGGTTTACGTCAGTAAGCTGCTCGTTGAGCCGGGCCGCGTTGATGCGCGCTTTGGTGGCCTGTTTGAACAGGGGTACTGATACCCCCGCCTGTAGGACGTTGAACCCCGCTTCGCGGTTGATTGACTGATTGTAATAGCCAATCAGCAGGTCGGGTTTGAGCCGCTGCTGCTCCAGGATGGTCTGGTTTCGGCTGATGGTCCGCTCCTGCTGCAACACCGCAAGCGCCGGGTTGCTGAGGGATACCGAATCTGAAACGAGCAGGGCGGCTACCGATACCGGCAGGTCGCGCCGGAGGGTGACTGTAGTGTCTATGGGCACTGGTTCGGAGGTGTTGACCAGCAGTTGGAGGGTACGGCGGTGCGCTTCGATGGTGGCGCGGAGGGTGAGCTGCCGAAGCCGGATGCTTTGCAGCCGTGTTTCGGCCGATACCTGTTCGAGCCGGTTGGTTTCGCCGGTCTGGTACCGCACCGTTGCCGCACGGCTGGACATCTGATACAGGCTGTCCTGCCGGTGTAGCAGCGTTACCAGCTGATTATCGAACAGTAACTGGTAGTAGGCCTGTTTTATGGCTCCGTAAAGCTGCACCCGTCTGAGTGATAACCGGCGTTCGGCAGCGGTAGCATTGCTGGTATACAGCTGCCGTTGCGCCCGGTAAAATCCAGGCAGGGCAAACGTCTGCGTAGCCCCCAGTATGTAGTCGAACGGCTGCGCCTGCGTTTGACCCAGCTGCACCTCAACCGCTGTTTTTCCCGGGTCGAACGCGGCTCCAATTAAGGCCTGCTGCTGACCGATTTCCAGCGAACTGCTCTGAATGAGCAGGCTCTGCCGGTTGGCGAGGTCGAGCGTTTGCGGGAGGGTAACGGCGGTGGCCAGCGTTCCGGGTGTGCTGGTTACAGAACCCGCTGTGGTGGGCTGTGCCTTCAATGACCCGGTCATGCTCGCCAGCAGCAGTAACAACATACCCGCTACAACACCCGATGCCTTTGGTTGGCCCGCACCCGCTTTCTCTTTGGGAGCAACCAGACTGTATAGCACCGGCAGCACCAGCAGTGTGAGCAGCGTGGCCGTAATTAACCCGCCAATTACGACCGTGGCCAGGGGTTTTTGTACTTCGGCCCCGGCAGACGTAGAAAGGGCCATAGGTAGAAAACCAAGCGACGCTACTGATGCAGTAATAATTACCGGTCGGAACCGAACGCGCAGGCCGTGCATGATTCGTTCGTACAGCGCGTGTTCACCAGATTTTTCGAGGTCGTTGAGAAAGCCAATCAGCACGATGCCGTTCAGCACCGCTACGCCGAACAGGGCAATGAACCCTACCCCCGCCGAGATGCTGAACGGCATGTCGCGAATCCAGAGGGCCAGCACGCCACCTACGGCCGCCAGGGGTATCGAGCTAAAAATCAATAAGGCATATCGCAGGGAGTTAAAGGTGGCGAAGAGCAGGACAAAAATCAGAAATAGTGACACGGGCACGGCAACGCTAAGCCGGTCTTTGGCCCGCTGCAAATTCTCGAACGCCCCACCATAGGCATAATAGTATCCCGGTGGTAGCTTGACCTGCCGCTCAATCTTCTGCTGGATGTCATGCACTACACTTTCCACATCGCGCCCCCGGATGCTCACACCTACCGTAATGCGTCGTTTGGCGTTGTCGTGCGAAATCTGCGCCGGGGCCTGCACGTACCGCACCGTGGCTACCTCGCTGAGTGGAATGCTCTTTGTCGACTCGCCGGTGGGGTTGGGGAGGGGTACGTACAGGTTGCTGATATCGCTCAGGTTTTGGCGGCTGTTGCTGTCCAGGCGTACGGCCATGTCGTAGCGTTGTTCACCTTCATAAACGGGCCCGGTAATTTCGCCCGCGAAGCCGGCTTTGATGAGCCGGTTCACATCGGCCACGGCCAGGCCATACTGCCCCATTTTTTGTCGGTTGTAGTCGATGTTGATTTGCGGCAGGCCCACCGTCTGCTCTACCCGGACCCCCGCCACGCCCGGCACGGTTTCGATGAGCCGCCCGGCGGTACTGGCCCGCTCGAAAAGTTTTTGCAGATCGTCACCGAAGATTTTGACGACAATGTCGGACTTGACGCCGGTAATCATTTCGTTGAAGCGCATTTGAATGGGCTGCGTAAACTCCGACGATGAGCCGGGTACTTCCTGCGCCAGAACCGCACCCATCTTTTGCGACATGTCTTCGCGGTTGGTGGCGTTGGTCCAGGTCGAGTGGTCTTTCATGGTAATCATAAGGTCACATTGTTCCACATTCATCGGATCGGTTGGCACTTCGGACGCGCCGATGCGGGCCACAATCTGTTTGACTTCATGAAAGCGGCTTTTTAAGGCCCTTTCCGCCTTCAGCGTAGCGTCGATCGTGGCCGACAGGGAGGTGCCAGACGGCATTCGGAAGTCAATGGCTATGTCGCCCTCATCCAGCTGCGGAATAAATTCACCGCCTAGCGTCCCAAACAGCAATACCACCCCCACAAGCATCGCCACCGCCACGGCAAGGGTCGTTTTTCGCCAGCGCAGGGCCGTTTTGGCTGCGGGTTCGTAGTGTTGGTACAGCCAGTCCATGAGCCGGTCGGAAAAAGTGCGCTTCAGCTCCATGTTTTTCGGTAGCAGCAACGCCGACATCATCGGTACGTAGGTCAGCGACAGCACCAGCGCGGCTATGATGGCGAACGAAACGGTCGAGGCCATCGGGCCAAACATCTTGCCTTCAATACCCGTCAGCGAAAGAATGGGCAGATAGACAATCAAAATAATAATCTCGCCAAAAGCTGCCGACCGCCGGATCGCCGATGCCGACTCGAATACCGCTTCGTCCATCTCATCAGCGTTCAGTGTTCGCCCGGTAAAGCGTTTTTCCTGCCCGAAATGGTGCAGCACGGCCTCAACAATGATGATGGAGCCATCCACAATCAGGCCGAAGTCGATGGCTCCCAGACTCATCAGGTTGGCCGATATACCCAACGTTTTCATCATGCCGAGCGTAAAGAGCATGGCCAGCGGAATGACCGACGCCACAATTACCGCAGCCCGCCAGCTGCCCATCAGCAGCAGCAGCACGAATACCACAATCAGCCCGCCTTCGAGCAAATTGTGTTCAACGGTGCTGATGCTTTTATCGATGAGTTTAGTCCGGTCAATAAACGGTACAATCTTGATTCCCGCCGGTAAACTGGCCTGAATGCGTGCAATACGAGCTTTTACCCCTTTGATGGTCGTTTCGGAATCGGCTCCTTTCAGCATCAAAACAATGCCGCCCACGGCTTCACCCTCACCATTTCGGGTCATGGCTCCAAACCGCACGGCGTGACCAAATTGCACCGTCGCTACGTTCCCGATGCGCACGGGCAAACCATTTTTGGTGTGGATAACCGTGTTTTCGATGTCTTTCAGGCTGCTCACCGCGCCTTCGCCCCGGATGAAATACGCCTGATTATTGCGCTCGATATAAGAGCCACCGGTGTTGGCATTATTGCGCGACATGGCGTCGGCCAGTTCGGTCAGCGTAATGCCCGCGGCCCGTAACCGGTTAGGGTCGATGGCTACTTCGTATTGCTTTAGAAAACCCCCGAAACTGCTTATTTCGACGACGCCCGCAATTCCCGCCAGTTGCCGCTTCACAATCCAGTCCTGTATGGAGCGAAGTTCAGTCAGTGAGTATTTGCCCTCATAACCCGGTTGCGGCACGAGTGTGTACTGGTAAATCTCGCCGAGGCCGGTGGTAATGGGAGCCATAAAAGGGCGTCCGTAATCGGCCGGAATGTCTTTGAGCGCGTTCTGCATCTGCTCCGATACCAATTGCCGCGCGTTAAGCATCTCGGTGTCTTCCGAAAAGACGACCGTAATGACCGACAAACCGAGTTTAGATACCGACCGGATTTCCTCAATGCCCTGTAAATTGGCCATGGCCAGTTCGAGCGGGGTGGTAATGAATCGTTCAGCCTCCTGCGCGGCTAAAGCGGGTGTCTGGGTGATGATAACAACCTGATTGTTGGTAATGTCGGGTACGGCGTCGACGGGCAGGTTATACGCTGAGTAGCTACCCCAGCCTATCAGGGCCAGCACAAAGGCTCCAATGACGAGTTTGTTCCGAATGCTGAATCGGATGATTGTATCGAACATGAATTGAGTAACGAATTTGAAGTGGCCCGCTACTGCGGAACGAATTGCTATTTGCCTCGGACTAACTATGTAGCGCTGTACCTGAACAGAAGCAGCGCTTCCCGTTTGATATAACTACAAGGCATTATGGTGATGCCATAACGCATTGGGTCCGGCCCTACGCCACGCGTAGGGAGACAAAAAGGTAAAAAACAATTCAGCGCCGGGGTGGCTGAAACAGGGAGGAGAGGGCCTGCCGGGCATTGAAATGACGCAGGCAGAATACAGCCACGGCGGGTAGCTCGTGTACCAGTGGCTCGCAGGGAGAAAGCCGGAGAATACTGGTAAAATCGTAGGTCGAATGACCGCCGTCGAACGAAGGCAGGCGACTGTGGTTATGCTTGGACGTTTTGTGGTGCTGCGAATCGGAGCGGTAATGCTCCATCAGAAACGCCCAGACGCTCAGATTTTGGCCTTCTTCGCGCTGATGCTCATGAAAGTGCGTCACCAGTTCAGGCAACCGGATAACCTGCTCGGCACTCATTGATGGCACCAGGCTGCCGCCAAAAAGAAGTAAAGCCAGTCCGATAGCGAGTAGTTGCTTCATCAACGAAAAAAATCAGCCTGTTCAGGGTAAGCCTTTCAGGCCTAGTGCTGACCAAATAACGGGCAAACGAATCAAATCGTTGTTAACTCAGATTCGGCGCGTCGATATTTGGAATTGGTCTACGGCGACGCAAGCGCATCCGGTTGATCTGTTTTCGAAAAGGGCCATTGCTTCCGGTAGCCTGCTGAGAGCAGATACGCTATAACGCCAACCGCCGTAACGGCTAGGCCCGACCGCATAAACGTCAGGCCGGTCGAGTAAAACACGAACAGCCACACGCCGATGGCCAGCAGCACAGGCAGCGGGTACAGCGGCATCTGGAAGGGGAAGTTCTCGCGGGTGGCGGTCCGTCGGCGGTGCAGCAGCAACAGACCCACCGCCTGCCCCACAAACTGGATCATGATGCGCATAGCCAGAATCGCCGTAATCACATCGCCGAGCCGGAACAGCAGACTAAACACAAATCCCAGCCCGCCCAAAAACAACAGCGATACGTACGGAAACTGTTTGGTGGGATGCAGTTTGGCGAAGATCCGGAAAAACTGCCCGTCGGCGGCAGCGGCATACGGAACCCGTGAATACCCCAGCAACACCGCGAACAGCGAGGAGAACGCTACCAGCAAGACCAGCACCGTAGCGAACCGGGCAGCGCCAGGTCCATACAACGTCTCGACAAACGTGCTGACAATGAACTGGCTCTCCTGCGCTATCTGCCAGGGAACTACGCTTACCACGCTGATATTCATGAGCAGATACAGCCCCGCAATGCCAATAATGGAAATAAACATACTGGCAGGGATGTTACGGGCGGGCCGCTGAATTTCGCCCCCCAAGTGGCACACGTTGTAGTAGCCGAGGTAGCAGTAAATAGTCTGCACCGACGCACTACCCAGACCCGCAGCCAATATTCCCCCACTTATCGACCCCACTGAGCCAAGCGTTTCGCTGAGCGGAATGCGGATATTGGTCAAACCACCCACAATAATCCAGCCTAGAGTCAGCAGCACCGCCCCCCACATCACCAGCCCGATTTTTCCTACCGAGTCAATCTTGCGGTAAAGCAGCGCGATAATCAGTAATACGACACCGCCCGACACCGCCCGGTGCTGCCAGTCATTCAATGGAACCAGGTACGACGCGTATTGCGAGAAGCCAATAGCTCCCGATGCCAGCACCAGCGGAGCCTGGATCAGCGTTTGCCAGACGTAGAGGAACGATAAGAGTTTACCCCATTTCCGTTCGCCGTAAGATATCTTGAGAAAGTTGTAACTGCCCCCCGCCCTCGGAAAAGCCGCCCCCAGTTCGGACCACACAAAGGCGTCGACAAGTGAAACGACCGCACCCAGTACCCAGGCCCACAAAAACAGCGGTCCGCCCAGCGTTTTGATAACCAGCGGCAGCACGACAAAGGGGCCGATACCCACCATGTCAATCATGTTCAGAGCCGTTCCCTGGATCAGCGTTAACCGGCGGGGTAAATCATCTGGAGCGGCCGTGGATGAATCCGTGTGGGCTGTAGAATCAATCAAGTGAGTGGCGGTAAAAGCGAATATATCTGTAACGGCCAACGGCCAAAGCAGTTTTAAAAGTTCGCAAAACGGGGTTGTGTCACCATCTAAACGTGTAGAAATCAGCTCTGAATTTATCTGAACAAAATTGGTAGACTAAGCCTTTTATAGGGTAATTCTAAAAACTCAACTCATTATGAAATCCATTCAAATGCTTAGTGCAGGTCTCCTGCTGGGTTTAGCCATTGAGGTGTCGGCCCAGGCAACTGGTCCGCAAACCAAACAGGCAGCCGCAAAGAAAACGCCCGCCACCGCTCTCAAACGAACGGGTAGTGGCAAAATGGCCGAGGGTGTAAGCCGCAGTGGTAACACCAACCTATCGCCGGTCCAGTCAACCAATCAGCCAACGCTAAAGATTGCCCCGCAACCCAAGACGGCAACCAAAGCCAAAAGCACCCAGAAAGGCACGGCCAGCGATGGTGGTCTGACCACGACCGGAGCCCCGAATAATGGCACTGACAAAAAAGTAGTACCAACAGCAGACCGGAAGAAGGTAAAAGCTGACGGGCCGAAGGACAATAATTAAACAGCAACGTACTATGAAAAAGATAATCGTTTTCAGCATTGCCTTTGGCGTACTGACGGTGGGTCAGACCATGGCGCAGGAAACCCCGGCCACCAAAGCCGGTAAGCAGGAAATGTCCGGCCCAGGCGTGAAAAAGCGGGCCACCGGAAAACTCGGTCCTGAAGCGACCCAGAACGGAAATATGAATAACACCAGCACGCGGGTGAAATTTACCGAAGGCAGTACGTCGCAGGGAACAGCCAGTATCCCCTCACCGGGCGGAGCCAAAGGCACCAACGTGCGGGTGAACCAAAAAAGCAATACGGCAACCAGCACGGAGTCCACATCGGGCAAAACGGGTGCTCAAAGACCTGCGTCAACGGCAGCCGTGCAGAAAGAAGCCCGCACCAGCGATAAAAACGTATCGACCGGATACCCGCAACCCGCCAGTGTTAAGCAACCCGGAAACGCGATGAGTCCCCGCCAGAAAGTTCGTGCAAAAACCACTCGTGGCATGGGCCAGCGCCCCGACCCCAAGCCCGCCGATAATTAAAGATTCCTGTTGATTCAGTAAGGCATCTCTGGATCTTGGTCCGGGGATAGAGAAAAAGGCCGTCACGCTCCAGCATGACGGCCTTTTTTATGAGTTGGCAGGCGTATCCGGCCAGTCGGCAAATCAGTTCAGCAATTCATCAAACGTAATACCTACGTAGTACGTCGTGCCGATATACGGGCTGCCATACGCCTGAAAATACGGCTGGTTAAACAGGTTGGTAGCGCCCACTTTGATGATCGATTTGATGCTCTGCACCTTATAGTTGACCTGCGCGTCGAGGTTATTGATGACCGGCACGATGGTATTGCTATACAGCGGTACGCCCACTTCCGTCGGGGTACCGAAACCCTGCCACTCAAATGAACTCTGATGCTTGAACGCAATCCCAAAGCCGATGTTGGAGCCACCCACGGCCCGCTTGGTAAAGCCGAGATTCCAGCGATATTTTGGCGTGTTAAATCCGGACGTCTGTAGCTCTTCCGATGGTACGAAGTTGTTCAGTTCATTGTTGGCCAAATTACCTGACAAACCATAGCCTTTTGGCAGCGCGTAGTTCAGACCAACCGCCCAGCCCGATGACGTAATGCGCTCGCTGCTGTTGGCCGATATGGAGTAGGCCGTGCGGGTACCACCACCGAATACACCCGATGCGGCAGGCAACAGACCCGGTGCCAGCGACGCCGTAGGCTGTAACAGAATGGCCGCCCCAATAAAGTTGGTATAGACGCTGTAATAGTAGTAGGCATCAACAAATAAACGCTTGCTGAATACACTGCGGTAGCCAATCTCGTAACTGGCTACGCGCTCTGGCTTGAACTCTTTGCGCTGGTATGGCTTCAGGCCACTCAGGTTAGCGCCAACGGCCTGCGCCTGAATAAAGCTGGGTGCGTTGGCCGTAACCTGTCTGCCCACTTCAGCAGCGATAGAGGCCTGAACCGGGGCCGATGCTAATTGGGCCGCCACCCCCTGCTGAATAGAAGCGGCTGCGGCTGAGGCAGGTAGCTGACCGGCGGCTACGGCGGCATTTACCTGCGCCGTAACGCCCGCCGTTACCTGGGCCGTTACACCGGCAACAACCTGTGGCGTAATAATGCCGGTCAGGGCCTGAATTTGCTGTTGCTGAAAGGCCGGATTGGCTCCCAGTGCGGTAATGGCCGCACCAACGGCCGTTACATTAGCGCGTGAGTACGAGTTGCCCAGGTTATACCGATCATAAAATTCGGGCAGGCCACCCAAAAGCCGCGCCAGTGGGGTTTGCAGATCTATGTACTGGTTCTGGGTGGTTGGAATACGGAAACCGGTCTGGTACGATAACCGGATGTTATGTTCGCCAAATGTAGCTACTGCCGAAACGCGGGGCGTAAACTGCCCGTCGAAGTTCTGGTTCTTATCGTAGCGGGTCGAAGCGGTCAGTTTTAGGTGGTCAGCAAAGAGCGATTTACTGGCCTGAATGAACGCGCCGTACTCGTTAATCTTGATTTTACCATTACGACCTTCCACCTGATCGGCAAAGAGCGTACCGTTCGAGACAAGCTGGTATTGCCGCACGTTAGCCCCTACCAGCAGGTCAACAACTTTGACCTGATTCTTGAAGTTATAGACACCTTCGCCGTGGTACAGGGCGGAGTTATCCAGAAATCCTCCACCCTTACCGGTAGCAATAGATCCATTGCTCACAGCATTGTACAGCGTGTTGAAGGCATCTGAACCCGGTACCGGACGCCCCTGATCGGCTACGCCCCGGGCTGTAGCCTGAGCGGCTGCGTCGGCTTGTCCGGCTCCGCGTGCCTGCGCATAAGCTCCTGCATATTCACCAAACCACTGCTGGCTCGGCTTCCAGGCTTCGTTCAGATAAACAGTGGCCAAACCCGCCGTGTATGACTTGCCCGACCGCTCCTGTGTGGTGTAAGCCCGCACCGTGAAGTTGTCGCCCCGTAGTTCGAGTTTGCCCTGAGTCAGACTGAAATCCCGCAGTGAGTACCGGCCGTTGGCGGTATAGACTGTCGTACCAAAGCCGTAGTTGACCTGTGCAATCGCTTCAATCTTTTCGGTCAGCCGATAGTGGAGTGCGCCGTTGGCTTTAAAGCTCTTGGTATTGTAGTCAACCACATCACGCTCCTGGTATCCCGTTCTGCTAATGTTAATGTTGGGGAATAGGGGCAAGGCGGCAGCAGGTAGCCGATTCGCTGCAATTAATGCTCGCGCTACGGTTTGTAAACTCTGCTGATTCTCGTCGCCATAAATGTTCATTCCATCGTAGTTAGACGCAGTCTGTGTCCGGTCCGACGTGTTGGCGGCATTGGTGGGGTTGTTCAGGTCGGTGTAGTTGGTGGCTTCCCAGTCTTTGGCTTTCAGATATGATAGGTTGACTTTGAACGCCAGTTTGTTGTTAAAAGCTTTGGCGTAGCGGATCGACGCGTCGTAAAAACCCGTATTGGCGGTAGGACGGTTAGACGCGCTCATCAGGCCGGTTTTTACGTTGGCACTTATGCCCTGATACAGGAACGGGCTTTTGCTGTTCATCAGAATCAGCCCCTGAATGGCGTTGGGACCATACAGAGCCGAAGCGGCACCGGGCAGAATCTCGACGCTCTCGACATCCTGCTCGGGAATACCGACGATGTTATCGACCGGGAAGTTCAAACCCGGAGCCGAGTTGTCCATCCCGTCAATGAGCTGCACTGTCCGGGGGTTACCTGTTGCGCCGAAGCCCCGCAGGTTGATGGATTTGAACAGCAGGCCCTGCGTAGCAATGTCAACGCCTTTGATGTTGGCCAGACCGTCGTAAAAGTTGGCCGATGGCGTTGTCTGAATATCGCGCAGCCCCATTTTCTCCACCGTAACCGGCGATTTGAGAACGCTCTCTTCAATCCGCGATGCCGACACCACCACTTCCTGACCTACCAGCGCCTGCTCTTTCAGTACGATGTTCAGGTTCGTAGTCGCGGTGTTTATGGTAAACTGCTGCCCGGCAAAGCCAACGCCTGTTACGGCAATGACAAACGGGCGGGGGGTATTGGTCGATAATGAGAAGGTACCCCGTGTATCCGTAATGGTACCGATAACCTTACCTTCCACGGCGATGCTGATACCGGCCAGGGGCTCGTTGCGGATATCATCCGAGATTTTGCCCGTAATCAGGGTTTGCCCAAACGTGACGAAACTGGTCAGGCAAATGACCATGAGTAGGGAGATCGACTGAGTAATTGTCTTACGCATAATATGTAGCGATAGAATAAGAATGGAGAACAAGTTATTAGTGGGCTAAAATTAGAAAGAAGTCTGTGTTTCGTGCTAAAAATTCTTGTGACGGATAAATTTTTAGCTGATTTCTCTACAAGTTTGCGTAGTTTATTGCCAGTTAGTAACCATACAGTGACTTATGGGGCGGTCAAACCGGGAAAAGTAAAATGTGTGGCCCCGTCGCTTTAGTCATAAGCAACATTTCAACCAGGAAAAGCCATGACACAGATCAACCAGGACCGGCGCGACTTCATCCGGGCGTCGGGAATACTTACCGGTGGTGCCGTTCTCAGCACATTACCCTTTGCTGCCAGCGCGGGCGGGTTTTATCATTCGGTCAATGACACCATTAAAGTGGCGCTCATTGGCTGTGGCGGGCGCGGCACCGGAGCGGCCCAGCAGGCGCTCAGTACTAAGCAGAATGTGAAAATAGTAGCCTTAGCTGACGCTTACCGCGACCGGCTCGACGGAGCGTATAAATCATTGATGGAGCGCGGGGCCAAAGCCGCCGATGGTTCGTCCAAAGTTGACATTCCTGAAGATCACAAATTCGTGGGGTTCGATGCCTACAAACAGGCAATGGCCCTGGCCGATGTTGTGATACTGGCTACACCACCGGGTTTCCGTCCCGGTCATTTTGAGGAGGCCGTTCGGCAGGGGAAGCACGTATTCATGGAAAAACCGGTTGCTACCGATGCGCCCGGTATCCGGCGGGTACTAGCCGCTGCCGAGGAAGCGAAAAAGAAAAAACTGAACGTCGTTACGGGATTGCAGCGCCGGTACCAGACCAGCTATCGCGAGATGGTCAAACGCATCCAGGACGGTGCCATTGGCGATGTTGTGGGCGGCCAGGTCTATTGGGTGAGCGGGGGCGTCTGGCAGAAACCGCGCCAGCCTAACCAGACCGAGATGGATTACCAGATGCGTAACTGGTACTACTTCAACTGGCTCTGTGGCGACCATATCAATGAGCAGCACGTACACAACATCGACGTAGCCAACTGGGTTAAAAACGCTTATCCGATTTCGTGCCAGGGAACGGGCGGCCGTCAGGTACGCACCGGGAAAGACTACGGCGAAATTTTTGACCACCATATCGTTGATTTCGTCTATGCCGATGGTACAACCATAAACAGTCAGTGCCGCCATTACGAAGGAACGTACAGCCGCGTGGACGAAATGTTCGTCGGAACAAAAGGCAAGGTAGAGGGCATGGAAAAGCGGGGTGCCAACGCGCTGATGGGCTACAACGGTCAGCCGATTTACACCCGCGACTCAAAAGCCGATGGCAACCCGTATCAGATTGAACACGATGAGCTCTTCGAGGCCATTGCCAAAGGCGAGTACAAATTTGCCGATGCTGAACGGACCGCCAAAAGTACCATGACCGCACTCATGGGCCGTATGGCCACCTACTCCGGCAAGCAGGTGAAGTGGGACGATGCCCTGAATTCGCAAATCGACCTTTTCCCCGACAAACTCGCTTGGGACGCCATGCCGAAGAGTTTGCCTAATAAAGAGGGTATGTACGAGATTGCCGTGCCGGGTAAAACGATTGCGGTATAATGATGCACCGGAGAGAAACCGGTGATGACAAAAAGTAAATTCTCAGCTTTAAAAAGCGGTAGATTGCCACTGGCGCAGTCTACCGCTTTTGTTTTCAATCAGTCGTACGGAAACGTCGGGGAACTGGCGCAGCAACCGGCGGCTTTGACGCAGGCCGGCTACGCTGAATACCTTGGTGAGCGCGTCGGCCCGCCAGCCGTCGGGAGCCAGTACCGTAGCCCGCGCAAAGTGCCGCAGCCCCAGACCCGACCGCGGATTCATGATGTGCGAATACCGACGCCCCCGGTAATCCAGATGCCGGTACGTATCACCGGAGGTGGTGATGGCTGCGTTTTTTAGTAGTAGCGTGGTAGAATCCAGCCCAACGCGCCAGCCGGCCTGGTCAGGTGGTGCGAGGCCCGCCAGAATATCGCCCCCGAGATCGAGCAGAAAAATAGGTAATCCGGCCCTGCGCAGCACGGTACCAGCCTCATCAATGGCGAACCCCTGACCAATGCCACCCACGTCGAGTTTCATACCCGATTGCCGCAGTTTTACGGACTGGGTCGCGCTGTCCAGGTCCATCAGTTTATAGCCCACGGTTCGTCGGGCTTGGCGTCGCTGCTGTGCGGTGGGAAACTCACCCCGCCGAACCGCTCTGCGCCAGAGTTGGGAGAGTGGTCCGATGGTGGGGTCGTAGCGGCCACCGGAACGTTCAGCCACCCACCGGGCCTTTTTTAGCACGTTGAACAGGTCAAGTGACACACGTACCCACTGTCCGGTTCCGCTGGTAGCCGAGAGTCGGTTTATTTCGGATCCGTCGAGATAATCGCTCATAATCTGGTTAAGCGAATCCATCCGGGCGTTTACGGCGGTATTGGCCCGTTGGGCGGTCAGGCTATCGGGAGCGTAAAGTGTGACGATAAACTCGGTTCCCATCAGCCCACGCCGGAACTGGTAACGGTGCAGTGTGTCCGACTGGGCAGTGGCGGTGTTGACTACCAAAATGCCCGGCAGAACCAACCGGATGAACAAAGCCGGTGAGAAGGATTGTTTAGTCAGAACAAACCTAAAGACTTGATTCGCTATGGTTACGATTCGTAACAAGTTTATTATGCTGGCGGCTGGTTTCTGGCTGAGTGGCGTGATTCTGGTTTTGCTGGGAGCCTACGGAAAAAGTCATGCCTGGGAAATAACCGGTACGCTGCTGAGTCTGGGCGTAGTAGCGCAGGCTATCGGCTTCGGCTTTTTCGGTTACGTGCTGATGCAGGCTGCGTTTACGAAGAAAAAGGAATAGGCTGGGCCAACTCGACCCGTGCGGTTTGGTTTCGCAGCATCATATCGACCAGTACCAGCGCGGCCATGGCTTCTACAATGGGTACGGCGCGGGGAACTACGCAGGGGTCATGGCGCCCTTTGCCCGAAACCGTTACGGATTGACCATGCACGTCCACGCTGTCCTGGTCCTGCATGATGGTGGCCACGGGCTTGAAAGCGGTGCGGAAGTAAATGACCTCGCCGTTGCTGATGCCGCCCTGAATGCCGCCCGACTGATTGGTTTTGGTTCGTACTGCCCCGGTTTCGTCCGTGTAAAATTCGTCGTTATGCTGCGAGCCGAGTAACTCGACACCGGCAAAACCGCTTCCGTATTCAAAACCCTTCACGGCGTTGATGCTCAGCATAGCCTTGCCCAGTTCGGCGTGCAGCTTGTCGAACACCGGCTCGCCCCAGCCCGCCGGAACGCCCGTTATGACGCAATCGACCACGCCCCCGATGGAATCGCCCCGTTTCCGGATTTCGTCGATGTACTGAAACATGCGCTCGGCAGTGTTGGGATCGGGGCAGCGCACGGCATTTTCTTCGGCCAGGGGCAGGTTCAGTTCCGTGTAGGGTTTGTCGAGTTTCAGCGTACCTACCTGCGATACATAAGCCTGAATCTGCACCCCCTGCCGTGCCAGCAACAGCTTGGCTACGGCTCCGGCGGCCACGCGGGCCGCCGTTTCGCGGGCCGATGACCGTCCCCCGCCCCGGTAATCGCGCGAGCCGTATTTGGTCTGGTAGGTGTAATCGGCGTGCGATGGCCGAAACTGCCCGGCAATATGCCCGTAGTCCTTGCTGCGCTGATCGGTATTGCGAATCAGCAGGGCGATGGGTGTACCCTGCGTTTTGCCGTCAAACACGCCCGAAAGTACCTCGAACTCGTCGGCTTCACGCCGTTGGGTCGTAATGCGCGACTGACCGGGTTTGCGACGAGTCAGTTCGTGCTGAATGAAATCGAGGTCGAAGGGTAAACCGGCGGGACAGCCGTCAATGACGACGCCAATGGCTGGACCGTGGGATTCACCGAAGGTAGAAATCTTAAATAGGGTACCGTATGTGCTGCTCATTTCTTGAAAAATACGTAAATCATTCCTGCCAGCATGAAAAGAATCAGGACGTTAGCTAAAAATCTCACCAGGTCAGCCACTACCAGTGGCTGCTCTGAACTGTCCAGCTGGTCGAGGCCCGCATACAGCGACTGACTGGCCAAGCGGTTGGCCAGCGCCGTATCCATGCCTGCTTCGGCACTGCCGCCCACCCGTACAGTCAGGCGGGGGCGTAGGGTGTCGTAGCGCGCCCGGTGTGGGTCAAAGTAAATCCAGCGAAACCGGCTGACCAAAGCCACTGTTCCATTCTGGTGTGGTACCAGAAAATAGCTGAACGCCTTGCGTCCCGAAATCTGTCCCCCAATACGATTGATCGTCTGTCGTTCTTCGGGCGGAAAAATATCGATATCGCTGCTTTCCGATAGACCGGGGGATGTCAGGGCCGCAATGTTTCCTATGCCCGCCACGGCAAAGGTATAGCGAACACTCTGTCCGGCATCAACCCGTGCCTTGCTCAGCGTCTCTTCGAGCCGAAACAAACCCACCGGTACCTGCCCCCGTAGCGGATGCGGGGGTAAGGCCCGTACCACAACGCCAACCGGCTGACTGCTGAAACTGATTGACTCTGGCTGGGCTGCGGGTGGGCCAACCACTGGCTGACGCGTGAGTTGCAGCGACACGCTGGGAAAAGTGAGGGCTCGGGCCACCAGTGGAAAATATACGGCCTGGTACAACCGGTATTCCCGAAATTTTTTGCCACCGACCAGTACGGGTACGGGCTTCAAATCAATTATGTTCCAGTTTTCCTCCCAGGCATTAACGGGCCTGATTTGCTTGATAATGGCTTGTAACTGCTTTTCCAGGGCCGTGAAATTAAGGACGTAGGGATAGTTATCCGCTACAAAAAACGACAGCGTCATGCTCAGCCCTTCGCCGGCGTACAAGGCGGTTTTTCCTGTTTTCAATTGCAGAAAAGCCGCATTTTTTGGGGCAGCTGTCAGGCTGCTGCTGCCGGATGCCGTAGCGGCTGGTGGGGCCAGTACGGTCAATTCGGCACCATCCACCGGTATGTCGACATCATTGATAGTTAGCAAAAACGGAGCCAGCTGATACCGCCCCGGCTGGCGGGCCTGATAAGCCTGCGTGATAATCTGGCTGACTATCTGGCGGCCACTTACTTCGATGGTGGTCATACTAGCCGAAGTGCCTTTTTTACTAAAACCCGGAATGTCAGGAAAAGCCAGGGATGGCCGAGTGTTGGCGTCGGGAATGAGCACCGTAATGACAAAAGGCCGTTCAAGTAGAAACTCGGTTTCACCAATGCTTACGGACGCTTTATTGCCCGCCTGCTGCGAAAAGACAACCGCTGGCAGGCAAACGGATAATACAAAAAGTTTACGGAATATTGATAAAAACATTGTATATTTGCGCAACAAAAGGCCGAACAGACCGTTCTTCGTTCAGATGGATAAACGTGGCTACGAGACCGCTGCGTTCATCCGCATTAATAGGCTCCTCTAACCAGTAAACGTTTAACCGTATGCTTTCTATGCTTGAGTACATCAAGACCATCCTTCAGAAGGTGAGTTTTGATAAGTCCCTGTTCGAGAAAGAATTAGCAAAAGCTATCAAAATGCTGATTCCTGAAGAAGTAAAGCAACTCAAACGATGGTGCTATGCCCAGTTCGGTAAAATATACCGGGGTGTGCTGAACCGTTGCTTCTCGCGGGTTGGTGCAGACCGAATCCGGTTTACATAAAGGCTTCTTTACTTTCCTGAAAAACCTCATCCCCGGCTCAATACCGGGGATTTTTCTGTTTAAAGCACCACCTTTTCCTTCATCTCCGGTATCTGAATATTGGTGAAACCCGCGGCTTCGAGTTTCTCTTTCCAGACAAGCTGCCGATCCAGGTCGCCATGCACCAGGAACATAGACCTGACGCGGGCGGGATTCTGACAGCTCAGAAAGTCGAGCATCTCGCGGTAGTCACCATGCGCCGAAAATGATTCCATCACCTCCACGCGGGCGTTTACAGGGTAACGTTCGCCAAAGATTCTGACTTCTTTGTCGCCCCGCTTCAGGGCACCGGCCAGACTACTGGGCGACGCGTACCCAACGAGCAAAATAGTAGTAGTGGGGTTTTCAATGTTGTTCTTGATGTGGTGTTTGATGCGTCCCGCTTCAGCCATGCCCGACGAAGAAATGATTACGCACGGCTCCGGGCGGTCGTTAATGGCTTTGGAATCGGCTACTTCCGAGATATAATGCAGGTTAGGGAAGTCGAACGCATCGCCGTCTTTTTTGATATACGCCAGAATTTCCGGATTGAAGTCTTCTTCGTGGTCGCGCATAACGGTCGTGGCTTTTACCGACATCGGGCTGTCGATATAGACCGGTAGCACCGGTAGTTTACCTTCGCTGGAAAGCTGGTCGAGGGCGTAAATCAGTTCCTGCGTCCGGTCAACGGCAAAGGCCGGAATAATGAGTTTACCCTTATTCTCGACGCAGGTCTGGTTGACGATTCGCAACAGGTGCGCTTTCATGTCGGGTTCTGGCTCGTGGAGCCGGTCGCCGTAGGTTGATTCGCAGATGATGTAGTCGGCCTGCGGAAACGTGTCGGGATGGCGGAGAATGTTATCGTCGGGTCGCCCAATGTCGCCACTAAAAAACAACTGCCTGGTTTCACCCTTTTCTTTAATGGTCAGGCTCACGGCGGCACTGCCGAGCAGGTGCCCCGCATCGGTCAGCAGCCCCGTAACATCATCGGCGATTTTGAACGGTTTGCCGTAACTGACCGGACGCATCTGGTCAAGAGCCTGTTGAGCGTCGGCTTCCGTATACAGCGCATCAATTTCGGGTTGATCACGCTGGGCCCGTTTGCGGTTTATCCATTCGAGGTCGCGCTGTTGAATCCGGGCACTGTCCATGAGCATCACTTCACAGAGGTCAATTGTGGACGCTGTCGTGTAAATTGGACCGGTGAAGCCTTCTTTCACGAGTTTAGGAATCAGCCCCGTATGGTCGATGTGGGCGTGGGACAACACCATATAATCGACGTCGGCGGGGTTGAAGCCGAACTGCTGGTTCATTTCTTCCGTATGGATGCCCTGAAACAGGCCACAGTCGAGTAAAATTCTGGTGCCGCTGGCGGTGGTAACCAGGTGCTTGCTGCCTGTTACGGTGCGGGCCGCGCCAAAGAATTGGATAGTCATGAGTTTAGTTTTTTGAGTTTAAGAATTTGTTACGCAGTCGGAACGCCGAGCCGAACGCACAAAGAAACACAGAGAATCACAGAGTTTTTTTGTGAACAGATGAGAAAGGGAAGGGACATACTGCGGTGGCTGTGGCGGAAAAAACGGACGAAAGCGGTTCTAGCGATCTTTTGCCTGTTTTTCCTGCTCGATTTGGCGTTCCCCCTGAAAACCCATGTGCCCTATTCCACATTGGTAACGGCGCATGATGGGCAAATCCTATCGGCGTTTTTGAGCCGGGATGATAAGTGGCGGATGTACGCCGAACTACCCGAAATAACGCCTGCCCTTCGCGAAGCCATTCTTTTCAAGGAAGATAAATATTTCTATTATCACCCCGGTTTCAACCCCGTGGCCATGGTGCGGGCGTTGGGCAGGAACACCCTGACGGGCCAACGAACATCGGGCGCGTCAACCATTACCATGCAGACGGTGCGGCTGCTGCAGCCCCGCGAGCGGACGTACCTCAGTAAAGGGATTGAGTTGTTCCGGGCGGTGCAGCTGGAAGTGCATTTGTCGAAGGCCGAAATTTTGCAGCTATACCTGAACCTGATTCCATACGGCGGCAATATCGAAGGGATGAAATCGGCGTCGCTGCTGTACTTTGGCAAGCCCCCCCAACTGCTGAGTCTGGCCGAACTAACCACGCTGACTATTATTCCCAACCGCCCGTCGAGTCTGCGGCTGGGCCCCCACAACGCCCGGATTGTGGCCGAACGTAACCGCTGGCTCGTCCGCTTTCGTGCCGCTCATCTGTACCGGGAAGACGTTATCGATGACGCTATCAACGAGCCGCTCACGGCCTACCGACGAGCCGCCCCGCAACAGGCTCCGCACCTGTCGCGCCGGTTGCGGGCCGAAAATCCGGGCGTTCCCATTGTGCGGTCGAGTCTGCGGCCAACGATGCAGAATACCGCCGAGCGGCTCGTTCAGAACTACGCCAATCGGCTACAGGGGCTCAATATCCACAACGCTGCTGTCCTGATTCTGGACAACGAAACCCGCGAAACGGTAGCCTACGTGGGTTCGGCAGAGTTCGGGAATGCATTTGATGGCGGGCAGGTAGATGGCGTTCGGGCAGTGCGGTCGCCGGGGAGTGCGCTCAAGCCCCTGCTGTACGGTCTGGCCTTCGACGCCGGATTGATTACCCCGAAAACTAAACTCGCCGACGTACCGACCAACTTCGGCGGCTACGCACCCGACAACTACGACCGGCAGTTTAACGGACCCGTCACGGCTGAGTTTGCGCTGGCTAATTCGCTTAACATTCCGGCAGTCTCGCTACTAAATGACCTCGGCACCGGTGTGCTGATACAGGCCCTGCAGCGGGCGGGGTTTTCGACCATAAAAAAACAAGCTAAATCTCTCGGTCTCTCGCTGATTCTGGGTGGTTGTGGCGTAACACTGGAGGAGATGACGCGGCTGTACTCAGGCATTGCCAATGAGGGCGAAAACGTCCTCTCCCCCGAGGCTGCTTACCTGGTTACTAACACCCTGACACAGATTACCCGGCCCGACCTGCCCAACAACTTCGACAACAGCTATCATCTGCCGCGTATTGCCTGGAAGACGGGCACCAGTTACGGCCGGCGCGATGCCTGGAGCATTGGCTACAATAAACAGTATACCATTGGCGTATGGGTGGGTAATTTTTCGGGGGTGGGCGTGGCCGAACTCAGCGGAGCTAACACCGCTACCCCCCTGCTGTTTCAGCTGTTTAACGCGCTGGATTATAATTCGGCCAGGGGCTGGTTTCAGGCCCCGGCTTCGCTGACTGCCCGGCTCATCTGCCCCGAAACCGGCGATGTACCGGGCGAATCCTGCCTGAACCCCATTACGGATTATGTCATTGAAGGGGTATCAAGAGTCCGCGTGTGCAGGCACCGTAAAGCCGTCTGGACCAATACCGCCGGCACGCTGTCCTACTGTGCCCACTGCCGCCCCGATCCTAGCGACGGCCCATCGGTTGCGCCGGTTGTGCGCCGGCTGTACCCCAACCTAGCGCCCAATGTCCTGGCGTTCTACCAGAATCAGCGCATTCCCATGGAGACCGTGCCGCCCCACAATCCGGCCTGCGAACGCGTTTCTGGGCTGGCAGGACCGCTGATTACGAGCCTCAACGAAGGCAGCGAGTACTTCATAAACCCCACCCGACCCGCCGAACTCGAACTGAGTTGTCAGGCGGCCAACGATGTGCAGACGGTTTTCTGGTATCTGAACGACAAACTATACCGCCGGGCCGGTCCTGCCGACGCCGTGTTTTTTCGGCCCCGGCCCGGCCCGCTCAAAATCTCCTGCGCCGACGACCGGGGCCGCCACTCCGATCTGCGGGTGCTGGTGAGAGCCGAGTGAATCCCAAGGCACAAACTGGTATCTGGAGTCCTATCTAATCCTCCCTGCACAACCTCACTGGGTTTCTGCCGTTATTTGTATAAAGTTTTTCTTCATTGATTTCATACATGAAAAAAGTAATCTTCGGGGCGGCACTCTGGGCAATAAGCCTGACGGGGTTTGCCCAAAACTCGCAGCCTTCGGCCCCCGGCGGCTCCTCCACCGGGACCCGGTACGATCCGCTGACCCTGTTTCATCCGCTGTTCAACATGCAGCCTGGCAATGATTACCGCACCGGTAGCGGGGCACCCGGCCCGCGCTACTGGCAAAACCGCGCCGACTACCAGATCAACGTCACGGTAGATGATCAGCAGAACACACTCACCGGCGAGGTGACAATTACCTACAAAAACAACTCGCCGGAGGCTCTGCCCTATCTGTGGCTGCAACTGGATCAGAATGCGTTCAGCGACAGTTCGCGGGCGGCTAAAACTACGCCCGTTTCGGGTGGCCGGTTTGGGAACCTCGGCTTTGCAGGTGGTGTAGCCGTCACGGGTGTCCAGACTGAGATTGGCAAAGGTAAATTCAGCGCCACGCCCTACCAGATTACCGATACCCGCATGCAGATACGCCTGCCTGAAGCCCTCAAAGCCAACGGCGACGTGGTGAAAATCAAAGTAGCGTATTCGTTCAGGATTCCGGCATACGGCTCGGACCGGATGGGCATGCTGACGACTAAAAACGGCGTGATTTACGAGATTGCGCAGTGGTATCCGCGCATGGCCGTTTATGACGATATTGAGGGCTGGAACGTATTGCCCTACCTGGGTGCCGGTGAGTTTTACCTCGACTACGGCGACTACGAGTACAACATTACCGTACCCTGGAACCACGTAGTAACGGGATCTGGCGAGCTGCTGAACCCCCAGGAGGTGCTGACCAGTGAGCAGCAGAAACGGCTGGCACAGGCGGCAAAAAGCGATAAAACCGTCATGGTCATTGGTAGAGATGAAGTGACCAGTGCTGATGCGCACCCGAAAAAGTCGGGTACGCAAACCTGGAAATTCCGTTGCCAGAATACGCGCGACGTGGCCTTTGCCACCTCAAAAGCGTTTATGTGGGATGCCGCCCGGATGAACCTGCCCAACAACAAAACCGCCCTGGCACAATCGGTCTATCCGGTTGAGAGTGCCGGCAATGATTCGTGGGGACGCTCGACAGAATATGTGAAGGGCTGCATCGAGTTTTATTCGCGATACGTCTATCCATACACCTATCCCGTAGCTACCAACGTGGCGGGTATTGTGGGCGGCATGGAATACCCCGGCATTGTGTTCTGCGATCATAAAGACAAAAACGATGCGCTCTGGGGCGTAACGGATCACGAGTTTGGTCACAACTGGTTCCCGATGATTGTGGGCAGCAACGAGCGGAAATATCCGTGGATGGATGAAGGCTTCAACACCTTTATCAACATGCTCTCAACCGAAAACTTCAATAACGGTGAGTACAACCGGAAGCGCGGTACCATGCAGGACATTGCCCCGGCCCTGTTCTCGCCCGCGGAGCCAATTATGACGATTCCCGACGTGCAGCAACCCCGCGTACTGGGTATTCTGGCTTACTACAAACCCGGTATGGGGCTGAAACTCCTGCGCGACGTAGTACTTGGCCCGGAACGGTTCGATTTTGCCTTTCGGCAGTATGTTGACCGCTGGGCCTTCAAACACCCTACCCCTTATGACTTCTTCCGCAGCATGGAAGATGGCGCGGGCGAGGACCTCGGCTGGTTCTGGAAAGGATGGTTTTACGAAACCTGGAAGCTCGATCAGGGCGTACAGGGCGTGAGGTACGTAGATGGTTCGGCTACTAAAGGCGCGCTCATTTCCATCGAAAATCTCGATCGGATGGCCATGCCCGTAACCATAGAAGTAACGGAAGACAACGGTAAGAAAGGCCGCATCAATCTGCCCGTCGAAGTATGGCAGCGTGGTGCTGCCTGGACGTTTAAATATCCGTCTACCTCGGCTCTGAAAACGGTTATCATTGATCCGGATAAGGTTCTGCCCGACGTAAACGCAAAGAACAATACCTGGCGCGGAGAAGCGCAATAGGGGAGTTGTAGAGTCGTAAAGTTATAAAGTTGGCTGACGCAAGAATACTCCGGCGTCAGCCAACTTTATAACTTTACGACTCTACAACTTTATAACTTTTCTATAACCATTGCACCAAACGAGTAGCCGCCACCAAATACGGTGATGACAATGCGCTGACCCGTCCGGAACGTATCCCACTGCTCGGAGAGGGCAATGCCGCAGCCCGCGCAACCCGTATTGCCAAGCTTTTGTATGTTGGAAATAAGTTTGCTTTCGGGCAGGCCGAGGGTGTTCATGACATTGCGCGATATGCGCAGATTAGCCTGATGCGGTAGAATATAATCGACATCATCAAGAGTCAGGCCGCAGCGTTCCAGAATCTGTAAGCTGGCTTTGGGCATGTATTGACAGGCGTTGATGAAAACATCGCGGCCGTGCGGCATGGAAACGCCCCCCTCGTTAGGTTTCATCATCACCCCCGTTGTTGCCTTGGGGGTGTGTGCTGCCCCGCCCGTGAGCAGGCCGAGTATGATAAAATCACCGTCAGCCTGGCGTTCTTTGGTAATCAGCATAGCGGCTGCTCCGTCGCCCCACAAGTGCCCCGACACGGTGTCTTCGTCATTGTTGTAGGCGGTGTTGTGCTCCGATACAATGACCAGTGCCCGACTGGCTTTGTTGAGCGCGAAATACCCCTCTACCACCTCAATAGCGTTCAACAAAGACGAGCAGGCCGTGGATACCGAAATAACCGGAATGTCGGCAATGCCCAGTTCGTGCTGGGCCTCGTGGGCCAACGACACAATCGTATCGTAGGGCGTGTAAGTGGCGCCAACAATCAGGTCGATGGTGGACAGGTCAGTTTTTTCCTGTAATCGCCGGATGACCTCAACGGTCATGGTGTTGGTATTTTCCTCGGGCGCGGCTTTGCGTCGTTCTTCAATGCCGGTGCGCTCGATAATCCAGTCGCTGGACAGTCCGTTTAGTCTAGTAAAGTGGTCGTTACTAACTACTTCGGTAGGCAGGTAGTGGCTAACTGCGTGAATGTACATCAGATATAAAAGTGGGGGCACTAATTAAAACGCCCGAAATTTAACCGAAAGTTAAATCCTTCCGGGAAAGCATGGTATTTGTCCTTAGAACAACACTACAACATCATATTTTTGTTTTATTATTTCGATAATGTTTGATAGAGACTGCTCAGCTTTTCGGCTTCCGTGGTCCAGTTATACGTCATCTCCACCGCTCGCCTTCCCCGCCTTCCCATGTCGGCCGCTTCGGCAGGATTTTCAATCAGGTATCGCAGGGCATGGGCAACGGCTGTTGGATCATTTGGCGATACGCACAGGCCGCAGCGGTGCCATTCTACCACATCGCGATACAACAAAAAGTCTGACGTAATAACCGGCAACGCGAGGGCCATGTACTCGAAAAGCTTGGCAGGATACGAATCCGGATAATCGCCAACGGGCTTGAGCAGTGCCAGCCCACCCGTGGTGTTAGCCGCGCGGGCGAGGGCTTCGCGCTGATCGGTATACCCATAGAACTGCAGGTTTTCTTCTATATCGGCAAAGCCGGGCAAACTCCGCATCCAGGCATCTGAAAACGCTTTTCTGCCGAACAGATGGACGACAACGTTAGGGTAGTCCGGCTTGATTTGAGTGAGTGCACCAATCAGCGTATCGAAGGCGCGTGCCTCACTCAGCAGACCAATCAGGATAAATGATGGCCTGGCTCTATCAGGTTGGTACGCTTGCCGCAACGGTTCCAGAAATGGCAGTAGCGGGTAATTGTAGATGACGACAGCGGGTTTGGCTACGTTGGCATACGTATCAAGGTATCCGTGCTCGGTAAAGATCAAATGAAAATGTCGCCGGGCCAGCTGGTCGAACCTCCGGAATGCCCACTCCAGCACGAACCCCCGGTTCAGCGTTTTCAGATGCAGTTTCCTGTATAAATTCTCCTGCACCTCGTAAATAACCTGAATGCCAAACAGCCGGAAAACCAGCGCTGCGGGAATCAACTCCGGCACGAAAATCTGGACTACAGCCGGGCGAAGCCATAATCCCCGCGCCAGTACGACCGGGCTTACCAGCAGTACCCGCCACCAAACCCGTCTAAAATACGGCAACCGCCAAAATCGGATTCCCGAACAAACCGACGCATCCGCGTTGGGCAAGGCACAGGTCACGTCGTACTGCCCGGCCAGCGTGGGGCATTGCTTAAACACAATGCGCGGGTCGGTAGCCGGGTGTGCCGTACTAACCAGAAGAATACGGGTTCTTTTTAACACAAAGTGAATACGGGGTTCAGAGAAAAGGAGAGGAGGACACTGACGAGTGCGCTGTTATCCCGGTGAGATGCTCCATGCGGGCTGTCTTGAACTTACTTCACACCCAGACTCCGCAGCTCTTTGTCGATCCACACATTCCAGCGTTCCTGCGCAGTCTGGTCAATGCTGTGGGTGGTTTCGTTGTCATACTGTTCCTGCAGCCGGTGCATTTCCCGGAATGATTCGATAAACTGGTATTGAATGATACTGTTATAATCGGCCAGGGTCAGGCTGTCGGGGTGAATTTTGCGCTTGAACCGCTCCACAATAATTTTAGTGATGTCAAAATGCCGCTGTTCATGGTTGAGGGCGTAGGCATTCTTCGACTCTGCCCGACCCCATGACTGATCTTTGATCATGTAGGCTTTAGCGGTCAGGTTCAGAATAATAACCCCGTTCTTAACCGTACTTTTCCCCTGGTAGGCAAAACTAGTAAATACTTCGGCTGCGTACCGGCTCCCCGGACGCGGTACAGCCCGAAAATCAGCCCAGGTTAGCTTGCGGGTGGGACTGTAAAGCACCGTGTCGTCACCGGCGGGGCCACGTGCGTCCCGGTCATCGGCAAAAACGACCTGCAGCGTTTTTGCCAGCTTCTCGTTTTTTCCTGACTCACGGCCCATGTAGCTGTCCAGCCCCTTCAGTCCCGTAAGGATACTCTCGCGGAGGGTCGGTTCAATAACGCTGGCCTGATTGAGCGGGCGGGTGTAGCTGGCGTTGCCCCGGTATGTTGTGAGCCGGGTGCTGATTTCGGAGCCGTCGTCGTCTTTGTCGAGCAGGTCAAAGGCCAGCGTGAGCGCGAGTTGCCCCGTCACGCGGTTACCGACGGCTGCTTCGGTGAGTTTCAACTGAAGAATGCGAACGGCAACGGGCCGCCCTGATTTGTTGGCCCGGAACGTGCGATTTATAAATTTCTCCAGCGCGGGAGCAGCCCCGCCCTCCAGATCAACCGCCTGCGGACGCTGCCCCGCTAACAGCACCAGTCGGGCTATAGCACCGCGTTCAGACCGCTGATCGGTAACGGTAGCGAAATGAAACTCTTTCGGCGTGAACGGAGCCGGTTGTGGCATCAGCCGAATGGGAGCGGGGGGCTGAAATGCGGTCATCAGCAGGCCGCTTAGCAGAATGGAAAGGCGAATAACGAGCGACATTAGACAGGCAACCCAACCGTTTGGGCATACACGTTATCTAACGAAATGGACAGGTCAATCGTGTCAATTCTAAAGCTTTGGTTTGCTTCCGTATGCGATTCTGCCAGTACCCAACGCCCGTCCTCGTTTTTCCGCCATACTTCTACGTCAACACGTCGCGACCCGATGAGAATGTATTCCCGAAGCGATGGGATTTGGCGATACCGTTGAAATTTCCGGCCCCGGTCATAGTCTTCCGTACCCTCCGACAGCACTTCGACAATTACGGCTGGATTGAGCAGGTTATCAAACTCACCATCGGCCAGTTGAGGTTCACCACATACAATCACGATATCAGGATAGGCAAACAGCGTCGTTTCCGGTAAGCAAACGCGCATATCTGAAGAGTATGACTGACAGTCTCTATCCTTAAGGGCCATGTAAATCTCACCTGCTACATTTTCTTTAATTCTGTTGTGTTCCTTCGATGCTCCGGCCATGGGTATGATTTCTCCCTGATAGTATTCGCTTTTCTCGAAAGCCGCCCGTTCGCGCACAAGGTATTCCTCCGGCGAGACGTACCCTGGTTTCGTGACTTGCTTTTCTTCGGCTACCATATCGTTGAAAAAATTAACCCGCTGAATGATACCTATAAAGATACCAGTCAGCGGGTTTGATTGCAACCGTCAGCGCGTTCTACTCAACCAGCATGGCCTTGCCGGACATCAGGTCGTTTTCAATGGTTTTGTACTTCACATCGCGCTTTACCGAACCGTCGGTGTACTGTACACTGACGCGGGCGTTACGGTCTACTTTGGCTGCACGCATCGGCTCCTGACGCGGCATAGGGGGCATGGGCGGAGCACCCGCACCCATCGCGTTGTTCTCGGCCATACGCCGGGCGTACTCTTCGGGGCCGGTGGCCAGGTGATCGTCGTCGAAGTCCTCCGCGTTGGTGTGCAGCTTTGGCTGGGGCGGCTGACGGCGCTGGGGCGGGGCCTGCCGAATCTCCTGCTGTACTTCAGCTTCGTTCTGGGCCGGAATGTCGGCCTTCGACAGGAAGTTGATCGTGTCCAGGTTGACCTTGCTCAGGAATCGCTTAAATAACTCTACGGACTCGAATTTATAGACCAGCAGCGGGTCTTTCTGCTCGAATACGGCGTTCTGTACGGATTGCTTGAGGTCGTCCATTTCCCGCAGGTGTTCCTTCCACTCCTGATCGATGATGGACAGCGTCACGGCTTTCTCCATCTCACGCACCATCAACTCCCCACCCGAATTGACCGAATCGCGCAGGTCGGCCACTACGGTCAGTTCATGCATCCCATCGGTAAAGGGTACGACAATATTTTTGATCTGATGACCCTGTTCGTTCAGTACCTGCGTCAGCACGGGCAGCGCTTTGCCGGCAATGGCGTGGTTTTTCTCTTCGTAATACGCTTCGGCTTCGTCGTACAGCCGCCGAACGCGCTCGGGCTGTTTCAGTCGGCCAAAGTCGTCGTCAGACATCTTCGTTTCCAGACCTAGTGTTGTCAGGAGCTGCAGTTTCACCTGCTCAAAATTCCCTTCGGCATTGGCAACGGTTTCTTCCACGACATCATACATCGTGTTGGCGATGTCGAGCGGCAGACGGTCGCCGAAGAGCGCGTTCCGACGGCGTTTGTAGATGGCTTCGCGCTGGTAGTTCATCACGTCGTCGTATTCCAGGAGCCGCTTACGAACGCCGAAGTTATTCTCCTCGACTTTCTTCTGCGCCCGCTCAATCGACTTCGTAATCATCGAGTGCTGAATCACCTCGCCTTCCTCCAGTCCCATCCGGTCCATCACCTTCGCAATCCGGTCGGAGCCGAACAGGCGCATCAGGCTGTCTTCGAGCGAAACGAAAAACTGCGTTGTTCCCGGATCGCCCTGCCGCCCCGAACGACCGCGCAACTGCCGGTCTACCCGGCGCGACTCGTGCCGCTCGGTGCCAATGATGGCCAGACCACCCGCTCCCTTCGACTCCGGCGTCAGTTTAATGTCGGTACCCCGCCCGGCCATGTTGGTGGCAATGGTCACGGTGCCGGGCTGACCCGCCGAGGCCACAATTTCGGCTTCGCGCTGGTGGTATTTGGCGTTCAGAACCTGGTGCTGAATCTTGCGCATGGTCAGCATCCGGCTCAGCAACTCGGAGTTTTCGACCGAGGTCGTACCCACCAGGACGGGGCGTCCTTTCTCGACCAGGCTATTGATCTCGTCGGCCACGGCGTTGTATTTCTCCCGTACCGAGCGGTAGACCTTGTCTTCTTCGTCGTCGCGTTTAATGGGGCGGTTGGTGGGAATCACGACCACGTCCATCTTATAAATCTGCCAGAACTCCGACGCTTCCGTTTCGGCGGTGCCGGTCATGCCCGCCCGCTTATGGTACATCCTGAAATAGTTCTGGAGTGTCACGGTAGCATACGTCTGCGTAGCGTCCTCAACTTTTACGTTCTCTTTCGCTTCCACGGCCTGGTGCAGACCATCTGACCACCGGCGGCCTTCCATGATACGGCCCGTCTGCTCGTCCACAATTTTTACTTTGCCGTCCATAATGACGTACTCGGTATCGCGCTCGAACAGGGTATACGCTTTCAGCAACTGGTTTACGGTATTGATCCGCTGCGTTTTTACGGCATAATCGCGAATAACCGATTCCTTAGCCAGAATTCTTTCCTGCTCTGATAACTCACCGTTTTTGTCGATGGCGTTGAGGTCGATGGAGAGGTCGGGCAGTATAAAGAAGTTTGGATCTTCTGACGAACCCGTGAGGTAGTCAATCCCTTTCTCGGTCAGGTCGATGCTGTTGTTGCGCTCATCGATGGTGAAGTACAGGGGGGCATCGGCCTCCGGCATCAGCTTCTGGTTTTCGGCCAGATACGTCGACTCGGTACGTTGCATCAGGGCTTTGTGGCCCGTTTCGCTCAGGTATTTGATGAGCGGCTTATGCTTGGGCAGACCCCGGTGCGCCCGAAACAGCGATACCCCACCGTCTTTCTCATCGCCGGCCGCAATTTTTTTCTTGGCGTCGTTCAGGAAATCATAAACCAGTTTCCGCTGGGCTTCAACCACGCGGGCCACGCGCGGCTTCAGTTCGGCGTAGTCCTGCTCATCACCACGCGGCACCGGGCCGGAGATAATCAGCGGTGTCCGGGCATCGTCGATCAGGACAGAGTCTACCTCATCCACCATGGCGTAATGATGCTTGCGCTGCACCAGTTCGCCCGGTTCGCGGGCCATATTGTCGCGCAGGTAGTCGAAGCCAAATTCGTTGTTGGTACCGTACGTGATATCGGCGAGGTACGCGCTTTTGCGCTGGGGCGAATTAGGCTGGTGTTTGTCGATGCAGTCCACGCGCAGGCCGTGGAACTCAAACAGCGGAGCCATCCACTCCGAGTCACGCTTGGCCAGATAATCGTTGACCGTTACAATATGCACTCCGCGTCCGGCCAGTGCGTTCAGAAACGCCGGGAAAGAGGCCACCAGGGTTTTACCCTCACCAGTAGCCATCTCGGCAATTTTGCCCTCGTGCAACACTACCCCCCCGATAATCTGAACGTCGTAATGCACCATGTCCCACTTGATGGGCGTACCGGCAGCATCCCAGGTGTTGGCCCAGTGCGCCTGTTCTCCGTCAATCTGAACATTGTTCTTTCGGGTAGCAATCTCACGGTCAAAATCGGTAGCGGTAACCGTCAGCTGTTCGTTTTCGGTAAACCGGCGGGCGGTTTCTTTCACCACGGCAAAAGCACGGGGTAAGATGGCGAGCAATACACGCTCCAGTTCAATATTACGATCAGCTTCGAGTTTATCGATGCGGTTGAACAGTTTCTCTTTCTCGTCGACGTTAATGCCGGTCTGGTTGGCGGCTTCATTCAGCTCAATGACCTGATTGTCGATATCGGCGAGTTCCGTAGCAATGTACGCCCGCAGGTCGAGTGTTACCTGCCGGATGTCATCGTTCGAAAGGTCGCGCAGCTGGGTAAACTCAGCGTTCACCTGGGCTATATAAGGCGTCAGGTCTTTGAGATCGCGCTGTGATTTGGTGCCAAACAGTTTGGCTATGAAATTGATCATGGTTTTTTACGGTCGTTAATCAACGGTCGGTCGTCAATAGTTATGGGGTGGGTTTTAGTCCGTTGCATCAGTATCTAATGGCGGATAACGATTGACCGTCGGCTTATTCTGCAAATTTAATGCTTTGACCCCGTACTGCAAGATGAACCAGTCTTTGGCTGTTATATGTAAATATAATTTTGACGGGAAAGCATTACTTTTGCAAATCAATTTTTGGCCCAATAGCCATTCTTCATGCGTAGTACCGACAAATTGTCACGTTACTCTCTCCCTTCCTGCCTGCTTTTCGCTGCGTTAACCCTGTTTGCGGCAGGCAATCCTACTCCGGTTCAGGCCCAGCAAGCCGGCACCTCGCGGGTTGATCAGCTTAGCGACGATCAGGTCATGGAATTTTACCGACGGGCGCAGGCCAGCGGACTCAGCGAAGCCCAGGTCGAGCAGGCTGCCATGTCGCAGGGCTATACCCTCACCGATATTGCCAAGATGCGCACCCGGATGAACGACCTGCGGTCCGGGTCTGGAGCGGGCCGTCAGCGGAATCAGGCCTTCGCCGATACGGCTAACGGACGAACCCTGCCCAGAGGGTTGTCGCGCCGGGTTGTAGACTCGCTGCCACTGACCGGTCAGCGCGATACCACTAAAAGACTGAAAGTATTTGGCGCGTCGCTGTTTGAAAACGCCGATCTGTCGTTTGAGCCGAATCTGCGCATTGCCACCCCCCGTAACTACGTCGTTGGCCCCGACGATGAAATTAGCCTTGACATATCGGGAGCGGCATCGGACAGTTTCCGCCTGAAAGTCTCGCCCGAAGGCACCGTAAAGCCGCCCAACATCCCGCCTATTTTTGTGAGTGGGCTAACCTTTGAACAGGCCGAGCAACGCATCATTGCCCGCCTGCGGCAGGCCGGGTATCAGGGACTTAACAGCCCCGGTAGCGGCACCTACGCCAACATGTCGCTGAGTAACATCCGCAGCATCCGCGTTACGCTGGTAGGCGAGGTGGTCCGGCCCGGTACCTACACGATCTCGTCGCTCGGCTCGGCGTTCAACGCGCTGTACCTGGCTGGTGGTCCAAATCCTGAAACCGGCTCGTTTCGTAAAATCAGTATCATTCGGGGGAACCGCGCCATCCGTACCATCGACCTGTACGATTTTATTCTCCGGGCCGATCAGCGCGACAATATTATACTCAAAGACCAGGACGTAATCCGGGTGGCCGACTACGAAACCCGCGTTGAACTGAACGGGCAGGTACGCCGACCCGCCATATTCGAGGTGCTGCCCGGCGAAACGCTCAAGACCGTGCTGGGCTTTGCCGGTGGCTTTGGCGAAGAAGCCTACCGAGCCAGCATCACGCTCCGGCGCAACACCGACCGCGAACGCCAGATTCTGACTATTACCCAGGATCAAATCGGCTCGTTTGTGCCGCAGTCCGGCGATAAATACTTTGTGGGCAAGATTCTGGACCGCTACGAAAACCGTATTCAGATTACCGGAGCCGTCATGCGACCGGGCGATTACGCCCTGACCCCCGGACTTGAAACGGTAAAGCAACTTGTTACCCGTGCCGAGGGATTACGCAAAGACGCGTTTACCAACCGCGCTACCATCAGCCGCGAACGGCCCGATATGGACCGTGAAAATCTGTCGTTTGACCTTGGTAAACTAATGCGGGGCGAAATAGCTGATATTCCGCTGCTGCGGCAGGACAGCCTGACGGTCCTGTCCATTCAGGACCTGCGCGAACCGTATTATGTGACCATCGAAGGGGCCGTGAACAACCCGGACACCATCAACTTTGTCAACAACATGAGCGTGGCCGACCTGATTGCGCAGGCGGGTGGCTTCCAGGAAGGAGCCAAACCCAACCTGGTGGAGGTGGCCCGGCGCATCCGGCAGGACTCGGCAGGGGTACGCACCAATACGTTGCAGACCTTCCGCTTCTCGCTCGACCGGGGCTTGCGCATGACCCGGCTCGAAACCCGACCCTCCGCAGCCCCGGACAGTGCCGACGCGTTCCGGCTCCAGCCCTTTGACATCGTTTACGTACGTTCTTCGCCCAATTACGAAGCCCAGCGGCAGGTGTATGTATTCGGCGAGGTTATGTTTCCCGGCAACTACGCCATCGTGAGCCGTGAAGAACGCATCAGCGACGCCATTCAGCGGGCGGGCGGGCTGCGGCCGAGTGCTTACATGCCTGGTGCGCAGTTTAGCCGCAAAGGACAGGTAATCGGCAATAATATGCAGCGTATTCTGGAAAATCCCGGCGCCGAGGAAAACCTGTTACTCAATGACAACGATACCTTATTTGTACCACGCCGGTCTGAAATTGTGTCTATTGAAGGAGCCGTTCTGAACCCGTCGCTGATAAGCTACAAGACGGACTATGATTTTGACGATTACGTCAGCGAGGGGGGCGGATTTACCGAAAATGCCCGCCGGAATAAGGCGTATATCATCTATCCAAACGGTCGGAAAGACCGCACCCACCGGTTTTTATTCTTTACCTCACGCCCAAAGGTCGAACCCGGTTCATCGATTATTGTCCCGTTCAAACCCATCGATAAAGCAGGTCTGAGTCCGGTTGAACGGATCGGTATTTTGTCACTGATTGGTACACTGGCGGCAACGGCTGCATCGGTAATTATCAACCTAAGAAGATAGTCAGTTTAGGTACGTTTATGACACCAGAACCCACCCGCCAACAGCCCCTTCCCAGACCTGAAAGTGACCCGGACGAGATCGAAATCCGGCTGAGCGATATTGTTGATTTCTTGAAAGAGAGCCGCTGGCTCGTGCTACGCTTCGTGCTGGTGTTTCTGGTCATCGGCGCAGTATATGCCCTGTCAAAACCAAACGTCTACACGTCTCAGGTAACGGTCATGCCCGAAGCGCAGTCGGCTGGTGCGGGCAGGTTAGGTGGACTGGGATCATTGGCTGGTCTGGCCGGCATTAGTCTTGATAATCTGGGCGGTCAGGATGCCATCCGCCCTGATCTATATCCCACGGTGCTACAAAGCATTCCGTTCGCGCTCAACCTGTTGAAGCAGTCGGTCTACTCTTCGGAACTGAAAGCAAAACTGACGTTGGAGGAGTTCATCCGGCAAATGGGGGAAAAAGGCTTTCTTGTCCACGCTTAATCTCTTTTCTGGGGATGATACGGACGAAGACGCCGGTCTGAAGGAAAGCAAAGACCCCAAAAACTTTAGTAAAGCTATCGAGGTGACAAAAAAACAGGACGACCTGATTAAAGTGGTGCAGCAAAGCGTATCAACTACCTACGACAAAAAAACGGGCGTCATTACCGTAGCTGCCGTCGAGCCTGATCCCGTGGTAGCCGCTACCGTGGCCCGGCTGTCGCTCGAATACCTGACCGACTACATTACGAACTATCGCACCGAAAAAGCCCGTCAGCAGGTTGCGTTTCTGGCCAGTCAGGTGAGTGAGTCGAACAAAAAGTACCAGTCATCCGAGTACGCCCTGTCGAGTTACCGCGACAAGAACCGCAACCTGTTTCTGAACACGGCCAAGATTGAGGAGCAACGGCTCCAGGCTGATTATTTGCTGAACCAGTCGGTATATAACGAGCTGTCCAAGCAATACGCACAGGCTAAAATTAAAGTACAGGAAGAAACGCCGGTGTTTAAAGTGCTGGAACCCGCCACCGTACCCCTGCGCAAAAGCGGCCCTAAACGCACGATCATCGTGCTGGGCTTTGCGGTGCTGGGGGGCATACTCGGCCTGGTCTACGCGCTGTTTCGCCGGTGGCGACGGGCGGCATGAACCGGCTGCTGGCCCAGGTTGGCTGGGTCTTTGTTGACCGCCTGTTTCGGCTGGCCACCGGCATGTTTGTCAGCATCTGGCTGGCGCGGTACCTCGGCCCGGCGCAGTATGGCGTGCTCAACTACGCCCTCGTCTTTCCGCTTCTGCTCTCGGCCCTGGCTGGTCTGGGGATCAATAATCTTCTGTTCACCGAAATTCCGCTCAGTCCTGCGCCCGCTCAAACCAACCGGCTGGTGCTGACCGCAGTGCTGCTCCGGCTTGCCACCGGCCTGCTGGCGTTCGGGCTGGTTATGCTGGCCAACACCGTTCTGCACAGAAATGAGCCGACTCTATGGCTGCTCATTTCGCTCTCGGCCGCGATGCTGATGCTACAGGGATTTGACGTCATCGATGTGTACTTTCAGTCCATACGGAAAGTGCATTATACCCTGTTGCCCAAAGTAGGCGCTTTTCTCCTGGCTACTGCGGCCCGTTTCTGGGGGCTGATGCATCGGGCTGACCTGTCGTTTTTTCTGCTGATATCGCTCCTTGAACTAACGGCTGGCAGTGTGGCGGTATGGCTGCTGTATCGACAGTACCAGAAGCGCCTGCTGATACCAGAATCTGTTCGGGGGGGCGGCTTTAAGGTCAGTTGGTGGCCGGTCGATACCGCGCTCGCCCAGCGGTTGCTGCGTCTGTCGTGGCCGCTGATGCTGTCCGAGTTTTTTGTGTTCGTGTACAGCCGACTCGATCAGATTATGCTCGAAAATATGGTGGGGTCAGCAGAACTGGGGCGGTACAGCGCGGCCCTGCGCCTGTCCGAGACCTGGTATTTTGTGGGGGGCGCGCTTACCGCTGCGCTGTACCCGGCCATTATCGAACGCCGGGCCACCGATTATCCGGGGTATCTGCGCCGGTACCAGTCGCTGCTGAACACACTGGTTGGTCTGGGGCTGGGCCTGGCCGTAGTCACTACGCTACTGGCCGGGCCCCTTACCGAATTGATCTATGGCAGCCGCTATGCCGGTGTCGACAGCATTTTGCGGGTACACATCTGGACGGGGCTGTTCGTATTTATTGGCGTCGGCACCAGCCATTGGTTCGTGGCCGAGGGGATGCAGCGATTTTTAATGATGCGTACCCTGTCCGGAGCTGTACTGAACCTGATTCTGAACCTGCTTTTGATTCCAAAGTACGGTGCACTGGGCGCGTCGGTTGCTACGCTGCTGGCCCAGATTCTGGTTACCTACCTGACTAATGGCCTCTTTGGCCGAACACGAGAAGTGTTCCGGCTTCAGACCCGTGCGCTGCTGTTTGTCCCCATCCGGATAGGCCGTATATTTCGCTGACATGCTGACACTCCTGCGTAAACTTCTGCCCCCGGCTCTGCTGACCTCGCTGGCCAATTACCGAATTCTGAGCCAGCAGTATGGCCATTACCGCAGTGCGAAAGAACAACAAAGTATAGACAGGGCCGGGAAGCCCATTCCCTGGTACAGCTATCCGATGATTGAGTATCTGAAGCAGCTCGATTTCAGTCAGAAACGGATTTTTGAATATGGTTCCGGTAACTCGACCCACTTCTGGGCGGAGCGCAGTCGGCAGGTCGTGGCGGTAGAAGATGATCCGGCCTGGTTTGCCAAACTCGAACATAGCCTGCCCACCCACGTCGACTACCGGCTCGTTCCCGACAAAACCGGGTATATCCAGTCCATCGAAAACGCGCCGGGGCCATTTGATCTGATTGTCATCGATGGCAGTCATCGCTTCGACTGCGCCCAATTTGCCCGTCAGCATCTGTCGGCAACGGGGATGATTATCCTGGATAACGCCGACTGGTTTCCAAAAACAACAGCCTTCCTGCGCAGTACTGATCTGATCGAAATCGATATGGCGGGCTTCAACCCCATCAATGGATACGTTACCACAACCTCGCTCTTCATGACCCGGCAGGTGGACCTCAAGCCGATTGGTCCTGACCAGCCCCAGCACATCACGGGCGGCATTGTTCATGACGCGGAGGGGTAAGGGAATGATGAATGATGATGGTCCAGCGTCGCGGCGATGAATTGCTTACCGATTCGACTTGGCAATTAGCATGACGCTTTGGATTGGTCTATAGAAAATCCCGCAGGGATGATCGATCTGGTAGCCCCGGATGATAATCCGGAGGAATGTGGTACCGCGATTCGTTAAAATCCCGTAGGGATGGCCGATTGGTATCACACTGGTTCATCGAAAATATACCGCTCATCATGTGGCACATTGAACTTGTTCAAAAAAGCCAGATACTCTTCCCGAAATGTCCGTTTCTGATGATGTTCCGCCTGAATTTGAATATACTGATAAACTTGTGCCCGCTGTGACTGACTATATGAAAAGACACCGTAGCCTTCCTGCCATTCGAAACGAGACAATGTCAAGTGGTGCTCATTAATCCATTTCGAGGATTTTGCCTTGACGACTTGCATCAGATTCGAAATGGAAACAGTTGGTTTCAGCCCGATAAAGCAATGCACATGGTCTGCAACGCCATTGACAATAATTGTTTGACAACCAGTTTCATTGATGAGATTGCCGATAACAGCGAAGAGATCTTTTTGCCATCCCTCATTGATAAGAGCCGTTCGGTGTTTAACCGCAAAAACAGTCTGGATGTAAATCTGATGGTACGTGTTTGCCATGAAATTCAGTGGTTTAATGAAACAGCCTATATCAGTCATCCCTACGGGATTTTGGTGGATGGATGCGATTCAAATTCCCTGGAATGAATTCCAGGGCTACCACATCGGCCAAGCCTACGGCTTTAAAACCTCATAGTTCGCATTAAATAAACCAATTTGAAGCATTATACTGACCGCTAAATCAAACCGGTAAGCAATTCATCATTCAAATGCAAACTCCGCTGCTGCTGCTCTGGTTCAACCGCCCTCATCTGGCCCGGCAAGTGCTGGATCGATTACGGGTGGTGCGGCCTGGCCGGCTGTTTGTGGCTATCGACGGACCCCGCGCCAGCCACCCCGAGGATGCCCAACGCGTGGCTGACTGCGTAGCTCTGCTCGACGCCATCGACTGGCCCTGTACGGTGGCTACGCGCATCAGTCCGCACAATCAGGGATGCAAACACGGTGTCAGTGCGGCTGTTGACTGGTTTTTTGATCAGGTGCCGGAAGGAATCATTCTGGAAGACGACTGCCTGCCCGATCCTACCTTTTTTGATTACTGCGCTGAACTGCTTGACCGATATCGCCACAATGAGCGCGTCATGCACATCAGCGGAGCCAATCTATACGGCGGGCAGACATTCGGCAGCGACTCGTATTTTTTCTCGCCTGTGCCGCACGTCTGGGGCTGGGCATCGTGGCGCAGGGCCTGGCAAACCTACGATGTAACAATGGCCGGATTCCCTGATTTCATGTCGCAGGGTGGTATCAATGCCCTTGTGCCGTACTCACGCTCGGTAGCGCACTGGCGGTGGGGAATGGGCGAAACGGCCAGTGGTAAACTTGATAGCTGGGACTTTCAGTGGGTGTTTGCCATATGGCAGCACAACGGCCTCTGTATCACGCCCAATCAGAACCTGATTACGAATATTGGGTATGGACCCGAGGCTACGCGTACCAATCTCCAGTCGGCAATTGCTAACTTGCCGACTGAATCCATTACCGCGCTGCAACACCCCGCGTCGGTGATCGTACACGAACGGGCGCGGCAGTATGCGTTCACCAGGATGTACACGCGGCCAGGGTGGTGGTGGCGCATGGCGGGCCGCGCCAAACGTTTGCTCCGGAAACGGGGCGAGATACGGTAAACAGTCATTCATCAGCTTATTCTATTCATGCCACTTTTATCCACGGTTCGTAACACGCTCAAATCATATCTGATGGCCAGGGCCGAGCGGATGGTTTATCACAATCGACAGTCAACGCCCAACGTTTATTTTCGGGATCGGTTTCAGATAGCCCTGCAGGAGATGGATGCGTTATATGCCCGGCAGTTTGGGCAGCCTTTGCCGGAGTGCGCCCACCGTACCGACCTGTTAACCGAGCTTCAGGGTACCACTCCCACCGAAGCCTTTTACATTCTGCATCATCTTTACCGGTGCCTGACGCTGCCGGGCGACGTCTGCGAATTTGGCGTGGCGCAGGGCGCTACCTCGGCTCTGCTGGCCAGTGAACTGCAAAACAGTGACAAAAATCTGTGGCTGTTTGATTCGTTTGAGGGGCTGCCCGCACCCACTGAAAACGATGTGCTGAAAGACGACATTTTTAACCTGGGCAGCATGCAGGCGTACCGCGGAACCATGCGCAGCGGTATCGATGAAGTAACAGCCCGGCTCCGGCAACTTAATTTTCCGGTTAGTCGAACTAAAATCGTAGCGGGCTTTATAGAACAGACCATTCGTCAGCCCCAGTTGCCGGGTGCCGTTTGTTTTGCCTACGTTGACTTCGATTTTTACGAACCTATCCGCACCGCCCTGACCTACCTGGACCGGGTACTGACACCCGGCGGCTGCGTTGTGGTTGATGACTACGACTGGTTCTCGACCGGAGCCAAAACCGCAGTCGACGAGTTTATGCAACTGACGGGTAACCGATACCAGATGGACGTGCCTGATCCTGTTTTTGGGCACTTCTGTATCCTGACCCGCAGTAAAATAGAAGAAAAAGAATAGATGAAAACAGCCTTAATCTGTGGCGTATCGGGTCAGGACGGGGCCTACCTGGCGCAGCTCCTGCTCAAAAAGGGATACGTAGTCTATGGTGGCTCGCGCGATGCGCAGATGTCGTCGTTTCGTAACCTGGCCCGGCTCGGCATTCAGGCCGATGTGCGGGTAGTATCGGTGAACATCAATGATTTTCGCAGCGTGCTGCAAACGCTTCTGAAAACCAAACCCGATGAGGTATACAACCTCGCCGGGCAAAGTTCGGTAGGGCTGTCGTTCGAGCAGCCGGTCGAAACGCTCGAAAGTATCAGCGTCGGTACGCTCAACCTGCTCGAAGCCATCCGGTTCAGCAACCTGCCCATCCGGTTTTACAATGCGGGTTCCAGCGAGTGTTTCGGTGATACAGGCAGTGTAGCCGCCGATGAACTGACGCCCTTTCGGCCCCGCAGCCCTTATGGGGTGGCCAAGGCGGCCGCCTTCTGGCAGGTAGCCAACTACCGCGAAGCCTATCAGCTCCAGGCCAGCACCGGCATTTTGTTCAATCATGAGTCGCCCCTGCGGCCGGAGCGGTTTGTGACCCAGAAAATTGTGGCCACTGCCTGCCGCATTGCCGGCGGAAGTCGCGAAACCCTCACGCTGGGCAATATCGACATTGCCCGCGACTGGGGCTGGGCACCCGACTACGTAGCCGCTATGTGGCAGATGTTGCAGCAGGATACACCCGATGATTACGTGATTGCTACCGGCCAGACCCATAAACTCCGCGACTTTATCCGGGTTGTATTTGAGACCGTTGGGCTGAACTGGGAAGAACACGTGCAGACCGACCCGTCGTTTTTCCGCCCCACCGACATTGCCGAGGGGCACGCCAACCCCACCAAAGCGAACGAACAATTGGGCTGGCAGGCTATCCTAACTATGGAAGCCGTTGGACAGCAAATGGTGGAAGGGTACCAGATTTACCATAGTAATCACTAATTTGTCCTCTGAAGGCCTACCCCACACCCCACTTTTATGAGTCTTGACCACTTCTGGTTTTATGTTCGACATCCCCGGCTGCGTAAATGGCGAAAAATCGGCTTTAATCCGGACACGTACCGTAAACTGACGGGCCGACGTTTTCAACAGGCTGGTATCAAAACCGTGGTGGATGTTGGAGCCAATACCGGGCAGTCGGTGCTGATGTTTCAGTCGGCGTTTCCGCAGGCAGTCATTCACGCTATCGAGCCATTACCCGGCTGTTTTGAGCAACTGAAACGAAATACAGCGGGTATGACTAATGTCTATCTGTATCATACGGCCGTAGGTAGTCAGACGGGCAGCATTGTAATGGAGCAGAACGAATACTCGCCGTCTTCATCGGTGCTGGTTATGGCTGACCGGCATGTGCAGAATTTCCCCCATACCCGCCAGCGTACGCCTATACCCGTTTCTATCGACACGCTCGATAACCTGCTGGCCGATAAAGAGCTGAGCGGCCCCATGCTGATTAATATCGACGTGCAGGGATACGAGCAGGCCGTTATCGAGGGGGGGCAATCCGTGCTCGCCCGCGCCAGTGTGCTGCTTATAGAAGTGTCTTTCGAAGAGTTATATGATGGACAGCCGCTTTTCGGCGACATATGCGCGGCACTGTTGCCACTGGGATTTAGATACGCCGGCTCGTTCGACCAACTGGCCAGTCCACTTACGGGCAGTATACTACAGCAGGATGCTATTTTTGTTAGACATTAATTTTATTTTATTACCCGTATGATCTGCGCTATCTGTCAGTCACCAGCTGTACCGCATTGCACCGAAGTTGTACTTAACAAATATAACATTCAGTATTACCAATGCAGTAGCTGCCAATTTATATTCACTGAAAGCCCCTACTGGCTGAACGAAGCTTATGAATCAGCTATTGCAGGGCTAGATATTGGATTGATAATGCGCAATGAGTCAATGGCGGGGGTTGTACAGTCAGTCATCACCACCTGGCTTGATCAGAAAGCCAAATTTATTGATTATGGTGGGGGGTACGGAATGCTCGTCAGGATGATGCGGGACCGGGGGTTTGACTTCTATCGGCAGGACTCATACTGCTCCAACTTGTTTGCGTCCACGTTTGATATCACTGATGTACCGCCTTTTCGGGCTGAACTCGTCACAGCCTTTGAGGTATTTGAGCATATGACTGACCCTATAGCTGGCTTAGAGTCTATGCTTGAATTAAGTGATACAATTCTATTCTCAACAGCAGTTCAGCCTAACCCTAGCGTAACGCCTGCTACTTGGTGGTACTTCTCGCCTTTTGCGGGTCAGCACATTGCTATATTTTCGAGAGCATCTTTATATGCGCTGGCTAATCGGTTTGGTCTTAATTACTGTTGGAATGATCGGGACGTTCACCTGTTTACGCGGAAGCCAATATCCAACACCTTGTTTAGATGGATCACTCATCCGCGTCTAAATGGCATTATAAACAAGGTGAGAAAGCATCCAGCCTCTTTGCTCCAAACGGATTTTAACCGGTTAGCTGAACAAATGTCGAATCAGGCTAAGCAGTGAGGGTATTCTTCGATCATCAGGCGTTTTGTATTCAGGAATATGGTGGCCTGTCGCGTTATTATACCGAACTGATTGCGGGCCTGCAGAAAGCAAGCGACGCAACCCCCCTGTTGCCCCTGCGCTGGTCCAACAACCGGCATTTGCAGGATGCGGGCCTGCAAAACCGCCCGTTCTTTCCTAACCGGCAATTCCGGGGTAAGCGAAATCTACTGTATACGGCCAACCGCTGGAACGACATCCGGGCTATACAAACCCAGTCCTTCGATATTTTCCACGCCACCTACTATGATCCATACTTTTTGCCTTACCTGAACGCCCGAAAAATAAAAACTCCCCTTGTCGTTACGTTTCTGGATATGATTCATGAAAAACTAGCCCATCAGTTTCCGTATCTGGCGCAGGACAAAGCCATTGTACAGCACAAACGACTACTGGCCAAACGTGCCGACCGGCTCATTGCCGTTTCAGAAAACACCAAGCGCGACCTAGTAGACTTCCTGAACGTTGATCCCGACAAGATCGACGTGATCTATCATGGTAGCTCATTTGCTCCTGTTGTCCCTGAATCAGATACACCCGCTATTCAGCAACGAGAGCCTTATCTGCTGTTCGTGGGGTTGCGGAAAGGCTACAAAAACTTCGATGGCATGCTAAGGGAGATTGCCCCGCTGATGATTCGTGAAAAAATAAGGCTGCTGTCCGTGGGTGGCGGGGCATTTAGCCCCGCCGAAAACGTATTTATTGATACGCTTGGCGTGGCGGACCTGGTCCGACAGGTATCCGCAACAGATAACCAGTTGACGGAGTTGTACCGCCAAGCGCTGGCATTCATCTTTCCTTCCCTGTACGAAGGCTTCGGTATTCCTATTCTGGAAGCCTTTGCCTGTGGGTGCCCCTGCATCCTGAGCAACCAAAGTTCACTGCCCGAAATTGGTGGTAATGCCGCGCTCTACTTCGACCCACTGCAAGCCGATAGTCTGACTACGCAGGTTCAGCTGCTGATAGATGATTCTGACTTGGGGCATCAACTTGCATCGGATGGCCGGGAACGGGTCAGGCATTTCACCTGGGATACCGCCACCAGGCAAACTATTAAGGTGTATGGGTCCATTGCGCCGAACAATGAAAGCCAGTGGATAAGGCAAAGCAAGTAGGTCACATACTATTCGCTACCTTTGCGGGCTATTACCGCACCAGATCGATGTATGAGCAGATATCCCTTACGTCGGCTACTTGCGGGCTTTTATGAAGACAGTAAGCATCAAACAAATACAGGAGCGCGTTCGGAATACGCACCCGCGCACCCGAAAAGCGCATCTCAATACATTATTTGGTTTAGGTATTAAAGGGGGCGGTATGGTCATATCGTTGCTGCTGGTACCCATGACGATTGACTATCTGTCGACCGATACCTATGGAACCTGGCTGACCATTAGTTCCATCGTTACCATGCTGGCCTTTCTGGACATTGGTATTGGCAACGGACTGCGTAACAAATTTTCGGAAGCCGTTGCGCGGCAGGATCACCACTTAGCCCGGGTATATGTTAGTACTGCCTACGCCGTATTTACTGCTATTCAGGTTGGAATTGTTGGTGTATTTCTGCTAATAGTTCGCTATGTTCCTTGGCAGCGGGTGTTCAACACAACTATAGATTCCCAGCAGTTGCAGACTGTTGTTCTCCTGACTGTGGTAGCCATGGCCATTAAGTTAGTACTCGATATTTTGTCATACGTGCTATTTGCACTTCAGGAACCGAGTCAGGTGGGGCTGATCACTTTTCTTGCTAACGTCCTGGTTTTGGTTGGAACGTATCTACTGATACAATTTACGCCGGGAAATCTAATCTACTTAGCTGCCGTGTCGGCTATCAGCCCCGTTATCATCCTAATAGTAGCCGGAGCGTACCTGTACCGGGGCAGGCTTCGTCTATATCGTCCCTCCTTTAGTCTCGCCAGTCGGGAGCATACCGGAAGTCTACTATCATTGGGCTATAAGTTTTTCGTCATTCAGATCGCAGTAGTGGTAATCTTCTACACGGATAATGTCATTATAGCCCAGTTGTTTGGACCAGCCGAGGTGACCACTTATAATGTGGCATTCCGGTATTTCAATGCAATAAGTATGTTATTCATGATTGCGATAACGCCTTATTGGTCAGCTTTCACAGAGGCAGCTATTTTGAAGGACAAGACCTGGATGATACAAACCTACCGCTACCTGCAGAAGTTATGGCTGGGTTTAATTCTTGTGATTGTATTGATGATCCTGATCGCCACTCCCGTCTATACTGCCTGGATTGGCAATCGAGTTAGAGTGCCCCTTTCGCTCAACATTTTCATGGGTCTTTTCGTCGCCATCAGTTGCTGGAATAATATTACTGTGGCCGTTATAAACGGCTTGGGTAAGATCAAACTGCAGCTGTATTTGTCTATCCTTGCCTCCATAATTAATATTCCATTGTCCGTTTACTTTGGTCAGTACCTGAATCTAGGCAGTTCCGGCGTTATATTAGCCACTTGTGCTACCCTGCTTACTGGCTCGTTTCTGTCTGCCATTCAGGCAAATAAACTAATTAATGCAACGGCTAGGGGGCTTTGGAATGCGTAGTATAGTTAAACAGTCCGTTGATTCATAGCTTACTATAATGAACGTTGTGACTTAATTTTGTGCTTTCATACAAGTCTTTTACCAACCAGACATGGATAACTTAATTGCTTTACGGGAAATACCGGTCTATCAACCTTCGCTGAATGGTAATGAAAAGGCGTACGTGATGGATTGCCTGGATTCCTCGTGGATTTCGTCTAAGGGAAAATACATCAATCAGTTCGAAGCGAGTCTGGCTGAATACGTTGGAGTGAAGCATGCGGCCTCGGTTTCAAACGGCACGGTTGCCCTTCACCTCGCCTTAATCGCCCTGGGGATTGGTCCCGGCGACGAAGTTATCGTTCCTACCCTGACTTACATAGCCTCCGTTAACGCAATTGTCTATACCGGTGCTACTCCCGTTTTTGTTGATTCGCTGCCTGATACCTGGCAGGTAAATCCCGCTGATGTACGTCGTAAGCTGACCGACCGCACAAAAGCGATTTTATGCGTTCATCTGTACGGCCATCCGTGCGATATGGATAGCTTGCTGCCTATTGCCCACGAAAACGATTTATTCGTTATCGAAGATTGTGCTGAATCGCTGGGAAGTTTATACAAAGGGCGTCACACCGGCTCCTTTGGTGATATCGCAACGTTCAGTTTCTACGGTAATAAAACCATTACAACGGGCGAGGGTGGCATGGTAGTGACAAACGACGAGACACTGTATGACAGGTGTTTGCACTTTAAAGGCCAAGGGTTGGCAAAACACCGGCAGTACTGGCATGATGCGGTGGGCTACAACTACCGCATGACCAATATCTGTGCCGCCATTGGATTAGCACAAATGGAGCAGATTAGCGGTTTTTTAGCCAGAAAGCAGGAAATCGCTCAAATCTACAGAGAAGGGCTAAAAGGTTCGCCATATACCTTTCATGAGCCAATTGGCGACGTTCAGCATGCCTACTGGATGTGTTCAGTCCTTACAGCTGACGCCAAAGACAGAGAGCCGGTACGGGACCACCTGGCAAAACGGGGTATTGAGACCAGACCACTTTTCTATCCGGTGCATACCATGCCCATGTATTCGCAGAAATTCGCCCGTTTCAACGTGGCCGAGAACCTGGGCTGGCGGGGCATGAACCTACCCAGCTACCCAGGTTTGTTGGACGAAGACGTCAGATACATCGTTGACTCTTTGTTAGCCTATTTCTCTGATGATCAGATTCCATCACGTTGACCCTACGTCAATATCATTGCTGGAAACTTTTCTGAACCGGCTGGGAGGTGGTGCTGCGTCGTTTCGGTATTTCCAGAAGAGGCCTTTGAGCGTAGTGGCCAGTCACCTGGTAACTGTTTTAATGCTTAATGACGAAAAGTCACCGGTTGCTTACGGGCATCTGGAACGTGAAGATGGTAAGACGTGGTTGGGAGTGGCAGTAACCGAACGCGAGCAGGGCAAGGGATTGGGCAAAGCAATGATGGATTATTTGATAGATTACGCAAAGAGCCGAAACGAAAAGGAAATTACGCTGACTGTTGACAGGCAAAACGGTGGCGCAATTCAACTGTACGAAAACGTCGGTTTTGTGCGAGTATCAGAAACCGACACCTTTTTCATGTACGTACTGCCGTTGTCATGAGAATCCTTTACAACATACATAACCTTACAAATGCAAACGGCGGTATTTTGCAATATGCCTGCGCCTTATTGAGAATATTTGGACAGGATACTGACAACGAATATTTCGTTTTGCACAACACCGGCGACGACACTGTTTCTTCAATAATCCTTGAACACGACAACCTGTTTCTGATTCCGGTAAGGGTGGGTCAGGAAAGTAAAGTAGAAGGTTTACTCCGGTCTGCGCATAAACTTCACGAAATAATCCTTGGCCGCCGGGAGACTAAATTCAAATTGCCTGTAATAAGTCGTACAGAGCGTATCTGCAATCGGTACAAAATCAATCTGGTGTACTGTCCGTTTCAAGAGATATCACTCACCACCCGAAAGCAGATTTCAACTCTGCACGACGTGCAGGAGATGCATTTTCCTGAGTTTTTCTCACCGCAGGAACGACTTGAGAGAGCTTCCCTATTCAAAAGTATAACCGAGCGTAGTGATCTTATCGTTGTAAGTTATGAACACGTAAAGGAAGACCTGATCAAGTACTTTAATAGAAGCAATGACGACGTATTAGTTTGCCTGCTCGACATGCAAAACTTGTGGTTTGACAGAATGTCCATTGCTGACAGTATAAGTTTAGCTGAGTACAAACTTCCTGACGAATTTATCTTTTACCCCGCTGTTACCTGGCCACATAAAAATCATATCGGTTTGTTAAAAGCAGTAGGACAGATACATAACGTAAAAGGAAAAGAGATCCATGTTGTGTTTACAGGTCATCAAACTGAATTCAAGAAGGATATAGATATAGTTGTAGAACAGTTAGAGATAGAGAGCCAGGTGCACTGGCTTGGAGTGGTGAACGAAAAAGTACTTTACACACTGTATCACACGGCAAAAGCTGTAGTAGTACCTACATTATACGAAGCGGGTAGCTTTCCATTAATGGAAAGTATACTTATGGGTGTTCCCGTGGTCTGTTCTAAAACAACTTCATTGCCTGAAACCATAGGTGATGAACGCTACGTTTTTGATCCAACTGATGTGGATTCTATAGCTGATAGGGTAGAACGGATTACGTTCGATGATTCGTTTAGGCGGGAAAACATTGCAAATAGTGAGGTATTATCGGGAAGGCTAAGAGATACGAATGCCTTGAGAAAGCTTAGATCATCTATGGATAGATTACACAGCGATGGTCAAAGTGTAAAGGATAAGCATTAAATTATATCTGAGTTACTCCCCGTATGAATCGTCCATTGATATCAATTATAACCGTAGTGTATAATACCCAGTCTACCTTAGAGTCTACTATTACCAGTGTTCTTAATCAGGATAGGGACTTATTTGAATACTGGATTATTGATGGTGGTAGTACTGATGGGTCACTGGATATTATTCGGCGTTATGAAAATCAGTTAGCTGGTTGGATTAGTGAGCCTGATAAGGGTATATACGATGCTATGAATAAGGGCATTGATAGGGCAGTAGGAGAGTGGCTATACTTCCTTGGTGCAGATGATACGTTATGCATGAACTCGCTATCCCAAGTGGAGTCTTACTTAAGAGAGGATAATGTAGCCGTATATGGAAGTATTACCTTCAATGATGGTAGACTAGTAAATTCCTTTTTTAGTCTGAGAACTTTGCTTCAAAATACGATACACCATCAGGCCACATTTTATAGAAAAACACTTTTTTCAGATTTTCGGTATGATAGTACTTTACGTATTCTGTCCGATTACGAACTCAACCTCAAAATATACAAGTTAGGGATGAGCTATCAAAGTATGCCTGTTATAGTGGCTACGTGTGGAGTTGGAGGAGCAAGTGACAATCTGGATATGTCATTGGAAGAAACTAATCGTATCAGAGGAAAATATGTATTGAATAAGCTTGTTAATGCAGGGCTGTCTAAGGCGCTATGGCTGTATTATCTACAGAAGAAGATACGGAGTGCAGTGTTCAATATTTAGTTAATCCTCTTTGTGCTGCAAACGGCCATTAATATGAAATTAGATGACGACTTCTTTCCCTGTCAACATGAGGAAGGTAGCAACTTAGACCTAATAAATGATTTTCTTTTTGTCATAGTCCTTTATGGGGTCGCCATAGAAGATTCGCTAACGTTCAACTCGCTCAGTGAGTCGGTTAAATTACTTCATCCACAACTCAGAGTGGATTTGTTGATTTGTGATAATAGCTTGGTTTTACAAGATTTTAGCATTGCTTCAAAAACTAATAGTTGTTATAATATTTATTATTTGCATGATTCAAGTAATCCTGGTATCAGCGCATCCTATAATAAAGCTGCCGAGTTTGCATCTATGAAAAGAAAGAAGTGGATTCTTGTAATGGACCAGGATACTATATTCCCAAATAATGCTTTGAGCTCTTATTTACAGAGTTTACGTCAATCACCAAACGCTCCTTTGTACGCTCCTAAAGTTTTTGATACCACTGGTTTAATGCTTTCTCCGTGCGCATATAATGTGTACAGAGGGTCCCCTTTAAGAGATGTCCAGGCTGGTGTCAATAGTGTACGGAACAGAAACATAATCAACAGTGGCCTCCTGCTTAACTTGGAGGCCTACAGGAGGGTTGGTGGATACGACGAAAATGTCTGGCTTTACTTCAGTGACTTTATTTTTTTTAATAGGTTGACAAAATACTATAAATCGTTCGTTGTAGTGGATTGCAAACTAACGCATGAACTCTCCAGCTCTGATTACACCAATTACGAGTTTGCTGCTAAAAGATTTTCATACTACTGTGAAGGTGCTAAAGCTGCCAGTTTATGCGATACTGGATTTATTTCTTATCTGAGCTATCGTTTAACTGTTGGTTCAAGGAGTCTCCTTATGACCTGGAGGTTTAAGAATATAAATTTTTTAAAAACTTTTTCGCGAAATTTTTTTTGAATAAATATGAAAACTAAAATATTTGTTAATCCATATTATTGCTATATCTTAAGTTTTGGTATAGCTCTATTTATATACTCGTGGGGATGGTCCGAAATATATCCGTCTCTATCTATCGATGTTGTGTTCTTTCTATTATTTACATTCAGTATAGCTTTTATACTGGGTTTAAGAGTCAGTCGGAAGATAATATATATTCATCATAGAGAGGCTCGAATAAATTATTATATTGTATCGCTAATTGTGATAGGGTATATCATTGAATTTATTTACAATGGTGGTATTCCTATAATGTTGATCTTTAGTGGGGTAGATATATCTTACATGGAATTTGGTATTCCTACCTTCCATGTACTTCTACATACATTCACTTCATTCTATACAATATATACATTTCAGAATTTTATCGATTCAAAGAAGAAACATAATTTAATAGTATTTGCAATTTTAATTCTTCCTAATGTTCTTATAATAAATCGTGGGGCACTGATAATGACTCTAACCGCATGCGGCATAATATATCTATTCTCTATACGAAAAGTAGTATTTTCTAAGGTATTATACCTTATAATGGGACTAATAATTTTTTTCTATGGGTTTGGATACATGGGAAACGTAAGGTCATTCAATGGAGATTCCTTAGCTTTTCCGAAGTTTACGAAAGCTACTAGTGAGTTTGTAGATGGTTATGTCCCTAAAGAGTTTTATTGGTTTTATATATACGCGTCTTCGCCATTTGCAAATTTCCAAAACTCTACTATTGAGAGTAAACAGCATAGATATGATGTCACTGCTTTTATTACTTGGGAGCTTCTGCCTGATTTTATATCTAAAAGGATAGTGCCAATTGAAGATGATTATGATGGCTTAAATAGGATGACCTATTCAATAAACCCTATTCTGACAGTGGGGTCCATATACTTTGAGCCGTATATACGTATGGGATGGATAGGACCAATTACTGTTTTCGCCTTTTTTGCGTTAATAATATATTCTTATCTAATTGTTGTATCTACAAAAAGTAAATACTTTAATACCGGTCTTTCTATATTGTGTGTAATATCAATCTTCAATATGTTTGAGAACATGATAAATTTTTCCGGGTTGAGTGTTCAATTAATATACCCCCTTATTTTCAGTAAATTAGAGAGATATAGTTTCAATATTATTCCTTCAAAAAGATTAAACTTGAGATTTAGAACAGTGTATAGAATAAACTTAAAAGGATAACGACGTGAGTTTCATGGAGGATCATGTAGGTAAAAGGATTAGTGTTTGTATTGCTTCATACAATGGTGAAAAATACATTCTTCGTCAGTTGCGTTCTATACTTTGCCAATTATCCGATGAGGACGAAGTGATAATATCTGACGATAACTCGTCAGACAGTACCTTCTCAATAGTGAATAGTATTGGAGATCATCGTATTAAGATAAGCCATAACACTGGTAATTCAGGTCCGGTAGGGAATTTTGAGCAAGCATTTAAAATGGCATCAGGCGACTATATCTACGTAGCTGATCAGGATGATATATGGGATCAGGATAAGATTGAGACAACTAAAAATCTGTTACTGAGTTACGATTTGATTTTAACTGACTGTACAGTCGTTGACACAATCGGTACTATCCTTAGTCAATCTTTTTTTGAAAAGAGAGGTAGTAGACCTGGTTTTTGGTATAATTTTTACAAAAATTCTTATATGGGGTGTTGTATGGCATTCAGGAGGGAGGTTTTGGAATATGCACTACCTTTCCCCAAAAAAATCCATATGCACGATTGGTGGATTGGGTTATTAGTTGAGGCAAAAGGTAAAGTTTTTTTCTACAACAAATCTACAATTCAATACGTGAGACATGGGAATAATGCTTCTCCTACTGGCGAAAGAGGTTATAATGTAGTCAAACGTTTTGTGAATAGATTATTTATTCTGTACTACATTGCCAAGAGACTATGGTTGTAACTTTACTAAATCTTAAAATAATCTGATATGGTATCTGTAGTAATACCAACCTATAATGCCGGCCCTCAATTTTCATCCTTGCTAGAATTGCTCAGTAGGCAAACGCTACAGCATGAACTTATAATTATAGATTCTGCGTCGACTGATGGCACTCAGGAAATAGCCGTTAAGTGGGGAGCGTCTCTTCACTGTATCAAAAAAAAGGACTTCAATCATGGAGCTACTCGAAACTTGGGTCTGGAGCTCTCCACTTCTGAAGAGGTAATATTTATGACTCAAGACGCCATACCAGTTTCATCGACATCACTTGCTACACTTGTATCGGCTCTTGATAGTAATTCTACGATAGATATGGCATATGGGCGACAAATTCCCTATGATGAGACGGGGGTTTTTGGGAAATTTGCCAGAATTACTAACTATCCTGAAACGAGCGTTATAAAAAATTTAGATTTAATTCCTAAGATGGGAATTAAGACCTGTTCTTGTTCAAACTCTTTCGCTGTATATCGTAAAAAGCCGACGTTAGGTATTGGGGGATTTCCAGAAGCAATTATTTTGGGTGAGGATGTTTCAGTAGCGGCAAAGTTTATACTGGCAGGTAGGGCTGTTGCTTATTGCGCTGAGGCTGAGGTTTACCATTCTCATGATTATAGTATAGTAGATGAGTTTAAACGATATTTTGACATTGGTGTTTTTCATAAAGCCCAATATACACTACTAAAACATTTCTCAGCTGCGGAATCAGAAGGGTGGGACTACCTCATCAAAGAATTGAAGTATTTGATAGTAAATAAACATATTACCCTTATTCCAGTCCAAATCATTCGCACATTCGCTAAATATACTGGTTATAAATTGGGATTGCTAAACCAAAAACTACCTAATACTTTAAAAAGAAGCGTAAGCATGCATAAGTCATTTTGGGAGAAATAGTAGAATACGTAGATCTCAATTTTTCAACTGTAGCAGAGATTGACTATTTCGAAGTAATTTCTCACCCTTTCTAGTTCCTTGCACGTTCCATTTGGACATCTTTCCGCTTACATCCTCCAAGACGTATCCATACTCGTGCAATTTTTTGGCTCGATTATCGATTATTGAATTGTTATACCCCTTGAAACCAGTTGTGTTATTAATTTCAATTACGTTTCCCGCTAAACTGTGTTCTGGTGATTTACCACTACAATTATAAAATTTATTATCTACCAGCGATAAGTTATCCGAAAGATTACTCCAAAATCCATTTGCTCCACATTTATTAATTATATTACTCTCCACTCTTACGTTGGTTAGACGCTTGGTTTCACCCATAAACAATTGACTTCTAGCTCCTAATGAACCTATAAATATTGCTGCTCTACCTGTTGATGCCTGCCCATTATTATCATACTTCCTTCCCATTATGATGACAGGGGATGCACACACGTTGTTCAATACATTTTTTGAAATTACAGCATTTTTTACAGAGGACATTCCCCCTGGGCGTAATTCCATTGAGTTAACTAATGAAACGCCAGCTAAAACAATATTGTAAAATTTGTTTCTAGAAACAGTTATATTCTGGCTCCCAACTGAAGCGAATCCTTGATAAGCATTTTGTACTATGTTACCCAAAGCTAAAATATTAGATGCTGATTTATAACCATATTTTTTGAGCTGGGTCTTTTCAAGATTGATTCCATAATCATGAAAGGACATAGCATCGTCTTTTATATTCTTATACCTATTATAAAGATATTTGACATTAGATGAATAATGAGCATATGTCCCATCTCTGAAAGTATTTTCAATAAGTGAATGTTGAACAGTGACAAAATTACTATTAGTAATTGCTACGCCCATCTCAGGTGAATTTATAATGTGTATTTTATCAACCATTACTTTTACACATGATTCAAACTGTAATACATGTTGACTGTTATTCCCGTTTACACTGGGGCGCTTAGTGTAACCGAATGTGCCTCCTCGCACCTCAATATTGCTACACTTTTCAAACAAGAAGCTAGCCTTAGTAGAATCAATATTTAAAAATTTAGCGCCAGAAGCTATAAGCTTTTTTTTGTGAACGTTGCTCACAACTATTAAATTTGATATCCTGTAATTTCCTCCCTTCTTTCCTGAGTAAATTATTTCGATGGGAGAATTGAGCGCTTTCGTTATTGCTTCAGTATCGTCAGTCTTACCGTCGCCCTTTGCCCCATATGACTCCAATGTAGCACTGATTGGTCTCTGAGAGTCTACTTCCCTACTTTTTACTCCAAGTGAAACACTGTTAACTGGGATAAACGATTTATGCGATTCGGCTACACAACTTTTGAAGGTTGTAATGCCAACGGTATTGACATCTAACTGAATACTTAGCAAGAGAAGCGTTAAAGGCAAAATTACCATATCTGGATCTTGAGTTAAAAGGTTGGAATAATTATTCTAGAAATTGTAACAATTATACTCTTGGATGAGTTTCGCTTTTGACTCAGTAGTAAATACTTGCAAGTAGCTTATTGTCAGTAGTTCACCATATTATATCCTTGGTACAGCTCATGAACAGACTTTCCTTTCTTTCAATCGGTATAGTGATTATTTCGTCTATTGACTTGTACGCCCAGATACGTGTCGGACAACCTTCAGGTATGGTGGAAGGGTCCGCATCATTAGATGTGAGGCCTGGACCATATTCCTCAGGGAGTCCCTTCAGGGGGCTGGCGACACCGGTGATGAGTACCGGTGAAAGAGACCAAATTCAAAGCCCGGCGGTAGGGCTTCTATTGTTCAACAGAAGTTCGAGCAGACTTGAGGTGAACACCGGTACAACCTCCAGTCCGATCTGGTCTTCTCCTACCGGGGGTGGTTCATCATGGAACATCACAGGTAATCCTGGTACTGTAGATAAAGTGAATTATTTGGGAACGCCCGACAACGTTCCATTAAGTTTTAGGGTATTTAACCAGACAGCAGGCAGGATTGATCACATCCTTTTCAATCTAGGCATGGGGTTTTTCTCTATTAACCCTGCTACTACTGGTACATACAATACGGCTGTTGGAAGCTATACCTTACGCAACAATACATCAGGAATAGCTAATACAGCCGCTGGAGCTGGTGCTTTAACTGCCAACACTTCAGGTAGTGCAAATACAGGTATAGGACATGACGCGTTAATTGGGAATTTAACCGGGCGGGAAAATACTGGCGTAGGTCAAAATGCTTTACGTTCAAATCAAGATGGTTTCTCCAACACAGCACTAGGGGCAGATGCTTTATACTCATCTGCCAGCGCTTACGATAATACCGCTTTGGGTGGATCTGCTCTTTATACGAATACCAGCGGTTACTATAATACTGCTGCTGGAGCTCTATCCCTATTTTCCAACACGACCGGACACTCCAATGTAGCTGTAGGTAACTACGCACTGCAAAACAATACCACTGGCTTCTTGAATTCAAGCTTGGGATTTAATGCTGGTCCATCTAGCGGCAACAACAACGTCCATCATTCAATAGCAATAGGATCAGCCGCTGTACCTAATGCTATATATTCGATAGCGATAGGTTCTGACGTAACAATCAATAGTAGCGCAAATGGACTTTCAACGGCGATTGGAGCATTGTCTTCAGTAGGACCCGATATCACAAATGCAACAGTCATAGGATCGCGGGGAGTTGTGAATAGTAGCAATACCATCGTATTGGGGAATAACGCTATCACGTCACTAAGATGTAACGTACAAACAATATCCAGTCTCTCCGATAGCCGCATAAAGGAAAATATCGATGAGAATGTACCCGGGCTATCATTTATTACCAGACTTAGGCCCGTTACCTATAGAGTCAACAAAAATAAGGAAGCCCTACTGGTAGGATACGACCAATCGAGCGTGAAAGATGATTTAACTACCCATAGCGGGTTTTTAGCACAGGAAGTCGAGAAGGCTGCAGAAGCAGTTGGTTACAACTTCGAAGGAGTCCGTAAAGAAGAAAATAAATATTATACCCTAGGATATACATTGTTTGTTATCCCATTGGTACAGGCAGTAAAAGATTTGAATGACGAGATTACTAGTTTGAAGGATAGATTATCAAGAAGTGAAGACGCGTACACACGCCTGAGCAAGAAAATTGAAGAAATGCAAAAATTGATGGCGTCGCCAAAATCGGGCGTAATGAAGCAGGGACACACTAGATAGAGGTTGCTAACATCTGTATTTGTTTAAGTCTAAATGCCAACTAATAAAACCCAAGGTATGAAAACTATTTTACCAATATTGCTAGCTCTGTGTGTTGCACACTCTGGTGTTTGCCAACAAATTACGACGTTAGATACCGAGCCTTTTGTAATACAATCAAGCGCAAACGCAAGATTAATGTTTCTTGATTTGGGTAATACGGTACCTAATGTAAGTGGAGCAAATGTCTTCGTAGGTCATCGGGCAGGACAAAGCAATAATTCAGGATACAACAACACGTTTATAGGTACGGGTGCAGGGACCTCTAACATAGGGAGTGGCAATACGTTTCTCGGCTATCAGGCAGGGCGCAATAATCAATCAGGTCAGGCTAACGTATTCATCGGTTTAGTGGCGGGGTCGAATAACACGACCGGTCTGGGCAATTTGTTCCTGGGTCAGCAGGCAGGTGTTAATAACACGACGGGAAACTATAACCTGTTCATGGGCAATGGCTCCGGTAGTTCTAATTTGACAGGCACTGGTAATATATTCATTGGCGACGGGTCGGGGTACAACGTTAGGGGTAGCGATAATGCGTTCATTGGTCGCTACGCCGGTTATGGAGCTGCTGGCGTGACGGGTTCAGAGAATGCCTTTATTGGATTTGCCGCCGGTTATGGTAATACGACAGGTATTGGCAATGTGGGTGTCGGTCGGGGCGCGGGAGCCACAAACACGACCGGTGGTAGTAATACGTTTATTGGTTATAAAGCCGACGCTTCGACGGCGGGTCTGTTAAACGCAGTTGCTATTGGGGCGAACGCAGTAGTTGGTTCCAGTAATGCTATCGTGTTAGGTGGAACAGGGGCAAACGCTGCCAATGTGGGCAATCAATAGGTCGACACCAGCCAACAAATTGGACGGGAAGCGCAGTTGCTAATACGTCGGGTCTGCGCTTGACAAATTTGAAGAATAATAGCCCGGCCACGGTGCTGAACACCAACAAATTCCTGACTGTCGATGCCAATGGCGATGTGATCATGGGCAGCACCAACAGTTCGGCCCGCGTGGCGGCTGATGCGGGCTGGGAAGCAGACGGCGAGAACCTGAAGAACACCAACGCGGGTGGCGTGGTGGTCGGCGACGTCAGCAGTACCCCGGCGGGCTACAAGCTATACGTAGCGGGTGGTGTGTTGACCGAGAAGGTGAAGGTAGCCGTAAGGAGCACCAATGACTGGTCGGACCGGGTATTTGATCCGTCGTACCGGCTGCGAAGCCTGACGGAGGTAGATAAGTTTATCCAGCAGAACAGGCACCTGCCGGGCGTGGCATCGGCATCGGAAGTGGTGAAGGAGGGCGTGGATGTGGGTCAGATGCAGGCTAAGCTGCTGGAGAAGGTCGAAGAACTTACCCTCTACATGATTAGCCTAGAACGAAAGGTCATTTCGCAGCAGAAGCAAATACAATTTCTTAGGGCCGCTAGCAAGAAATGATATTATAAATATGTACTTTTGGTAGCTGTTGTCATTACTTTTTAGTAGTAATGACTTCTGTGGAATATATTTCGAAGTTATGATATGTGCTCGCAACTCCAAAGAAAGTATTATTGCTAATATTAAAAACATATGTCATGAGAACAAATCTACTTTATTTACTGGCGCTGTTAGCGCTAAAGGTAACTTGTAGTATTGGTCAAACCAACTACGTTGCAACTACTCCGTCCTCAGCTACCCCTGGTTCCGACAATACATTAGTAGGAGTTGGAGCAGGTAACCTCAATATGAGTGGAGCAAGCAATCTTTTCATAGGGCGTGGTACTGGTATTGTGAATATGGCTGGTACGCAAAATGCCTTTGTTGGTGCTTCTGCTGGAAATCAGAATACGTCGGGACAAAATAATGCCTTCGTAGGTTTTGGGGCTGGCTTCAGTAACGTGTCGGGGAACAACAATACCTTCCTTGGTTCAGGAGCAGGTTATACTAATGCTAGTGGCTTTAACAACGCCTTCTCTGGTTACCGTACTGGCTATTTTAACACGCAGGGCAACAATAACGCTTTCTTTGGATCTGGGGCAGGTTACGCCAACACGCAGGGCAGCGATAATACATTTATGGGCTCGGATGCGGGCAGTGGTAATAACACTGGCACGAGCAATACTTACATCGGCTCACTCGCTGGCGCAGCGAGTGGTGGATCTACCCAAAATACATTCGTTGGTGCAAGTGCAGGAGCGACTAATACTGGTACAGGCAATACGTTTCTCGGCTATCAGGCAGGGCGCAATAATCAATCAGGTCAGGCTAACGTATTCATCGGTTTAGTGGCGGGGTCGAATAACACGACCGGTCTGGGCAATTTGTTCCTGGGTCAGCAGGCAGGTGTTAATAACACGACGGGAAACTATAACCTGTTCATGGGCAATAGTTCCGGTAGTTCTAATTTGACAGGCACTGGTAATACATTCATTGGCGACGGGTCGGGGTACAACGTTAGGGGTAGCGATAATGCGTTCATTGGTCGCTACGCCGGTTATGGAGCTGCTGGCGCTACGGGTTCAGAGAATGCCTTTATTGGATTTGCCGCCGGTTATGGTAATACGACAGGTATTGGCAATGTGGGTGTCGGTCGGGGCGCGGGAGCCACAAACACGACCGGTGGTAGTAATACGTTTATTGGTTATAAAGCCGACGCTTCGACGGCGGGTCTGTCAAACGCAGTTGCTATTGGGGCGAACGCAGTAGTTGGTTCCAGTAATGCTATCGTGTTAGGTGGAACAGGGGCAAACGCTGCCAATGTGGGCATCAATACGTCGACACCAGCCAACAAATTGGAGGTGGTAAGCGCAGTTGCTAATACGTCGGGTCTGCGCTTGACAAATTTGAAGAATAATAGCCCGGCCACGGTGCTGAACACCAACAAGTTCCTGACTGTCGATGCCAATGGCGATGTGATCATGGGCAGCACCAACAGTTCGGCCCGCGTGGCGGCTGATGCGGGCTGGGAAGCAGACGGCGAGAACCTGAAGAACACCAACGCGGGTGGCGTGGTGGTCGGCGACGTCAGCAGTACCCCGGCGGGCTACAAGCTATACGTAGCGGGTGGTGTGTTGACCGAGAAGGTGAAGGTAGCCGTAAGGAGCACCAATGACTGGTCGGACCGGGTATTTGATCCGTCGTACCGGCTGCGAAGCCTGACGGAGGTAGATAAGTTTATCCAGCAGAACAGGCACCTGCCGGGCGTGGCATCGGCATCGGAAGTGGTGAAGGAGGGCGTGGATGTGGGTCAGATGCAGGCTAAGCTGCTGGAGAAGGTCGAAGAACTTACCCTCTACATGATCGAGATGAAGAAAGAAAACGACACCCTCCGCAAGAAGACCCAGCGAATGGAGAAGCAGATCAAGGTTCTTACTAAAGCTCGTCACTAATATGCGCATTCTTCTCACCCTCGCGGGCTGTTGTCTGGCCGTGGTCGGCATGGCCCAGGCC
>CAWGWS010000005.1:0-155136 GCA_963826425.1 uncultured Cytophagales bacterium
GCCCAGGGGCAGCCCGTTAACCAGGCCACTCATACCATAACCCTCCGACGTTATGTCATGGATGTGCGTCTGATCGGCCAGAAGAACCCCCAGTCAGGTGTCCTGTTCGACCTGACCGATTCCTCGGTTGTGCTGGCACCGATAGACGGCCTGAAGCCGGCCATCAACGCCTTGATTCGCCAACACAACGGGACGCTGCCACCAACTGAAGCACTACGGAAGCGGCTGCCATTGCGCACCTTTCGATTCGATAAAATAAGGCGGTTGACCGTGCACCGACGGGGGCATGCCGCCAAAGGAGTTTTGATCGGGGCTGGGGCAGGCGTCCTGACGGGCTTTATTCAGGGGGGTGATCAATCCGGATGGATCCGATTTCCGGCCAGTTTTTATGCGACCCTCTATAGCGTGCCTTTCTCCGGCGCTGGTCTGATTGTTGGTGCCGTCAGCACCCAAAGCGTCAACGCCAGAGAGCAGTCGGTGGCGGCCCAGGTGCCGTCGCGATTCCGAAAATTTACGATTGTTGAGCAGGTAAACCAGGCTACCCTATACACACCATGAAACTGATTTGTTTAGTGTTGCTGCCCGTCGTAGCGATGGGCCAGCAACCCGTTCTGCCGCAGCTGAAACCAGCAGTGCAGTCATTTGGACGACCCTGGACGGTTGCGTCCTCACTGGCAGGCTGGCAGAGTTTTGGCCCGGGCGGGGCCATTGTGCAGACGATGAAGGAGATGGGCTGGGCGTCTAGGGATCCGGGCGGGTGCTTTTTCGGGTGCGTAGGCCCAACAGATTTTCCGCGTGTTCGTAAAAGCGTTCGTTTTGATCTGGACGTTGGTCGTCGGCTGTCCGTTCGGCATGGCTATCAACTTAGTGTAGGAATGCCCTATAATGCTGAGATCACGGGGCGTTCGTCCAGTGGCCCCTCTCTGTATTTACAAACCCGCCTTTACTACGCATCATTTCGGTGGGCCTGGTTTGGTGCCAATAGTCGGTTGGTGGGCAGCGCTGGTCCTGCTTTGTTGCTACTGGAGGACTTTGAAAAATTGGGCCCTAGGGCGGGACCTCGACACAGCCAGCTACGGCCCGGTCTACACCTGAGCGGGCAGTATCGGTTCATCAACAAACGTACCTGGTTTCTGGCCGCCAAAGTAGATGCCCGGTTGGGTTTGCCGGCTTCTACGGGCACCTACCAACGGGAGATCTATGCCTATTCGGCCCAGACCCAGACAAACCAGCCAGGGACCATCCTGTTTTCTGCCAGAGACCTTCCGACCTCTCACCTGCATGTGGGCCTGCAGCTTGGCTTTAAATTCCTGTAGCGCAACTCCCATCCATTCTATCCATACCAATCATGAAAACGATTTCCACTATTTCGGGTTGCCTTTTACTGCTGGTTATTCTGGTCGTCAGTGCCGATTTGGCTAGTGCACAGGACACGGAGCCTTCTCCAGCTCCCGTAGCCCTTACACTTCAGATAGGCGGATTCATTGGTGGCCCCACGGGCGCAATCCGAAGATTCATGGAAGCTAACGCGTTGGGTGGCTCATTCAGTTTTTCTGGAACGGTATATCCCATCGCATGCTATCTCGCCCAATCTGGCACTGAATATGCTGAATTTTTCTGGTCCCGATCCAGTATAGGAGCCAGGTTGAGTCATGCTCAGGGACGCGTTGAGGGAACACACGATGCCCTGATGCGGTGGCAGGTCGTTTCGTTTGCACCACTTTACAGCTACTACTCCCGGCAGCGCACCACCCGTATCAGCATCGGCCCCTCCATTCAGTGGCTTCAGACCGAAGCGGGGACAGACTCCTTCCCCGGTCTTTTTGGGACACCTGCCAAACTCATCAAAACGACGGGTGTCGTGCCGGGTCTGGTCGTTGAGGCAGGGGTGCGGTTTCCGGCCCGAAAAACGTTTTTTATCGAGTTAAGCGGACAGTATGAAGCCGCCTTTGGCCAGCTACACAACGAATTGCGCTTACCTTTCCAGGGGGTTAATGGGACGGGACGGGTGATTCCCTATGACCTCGGTTTCAATCGATTCCTGTTTAATATCGGATTTGGCCTTCGGTTGGGTACTCATTAACTACAGCGTAGTACATGGGACCAGCCATGAAGGTGCTCGATAACCAATGCGGTGACTTTTTATTTATCAGTTCATTATAGCCCAACCCGTATATGCATCCACATCGACAATACCTGCTCGTTCTGCTTTTAACGGCAGTAGGCCATCATTCCGCGTTAGCTCAGGAACAAGTGCTCCTTACGCCACCCCCAGAGAACGCGAAGCACGCCGTTACCTTCGATCTGGGCGGTAATACTCCCGTTGTTGGTGCCAGCTATCATTATCAGCTTATTCAGTTTGCCAACGCGCAGCGTTCGTACGTCGGAGCTATTGAAGTAAGTGCCGGCATTGGGTTTGTTCCGTCAATCTGCTTTTTCGGCTGTAGTCAGGCCACCGTAACAACCCATCATAGCTTACTGTTGCTGTGGGGCCATAAACTTCAGGCTGAACTGGGCTACGCTGGCACGCTGTTTTCCCAAAGGTTTATCGGCGAAAGTGTGTATGCACCCGGTGTCATTACCGGGCTGCGTTACGCTCCTAAAACCTGGCTGTTGCGGCTATACGTCGCCGGGTGGGTCTATCACGAGAATGGAACAGGCATAACGGATTCCGATGATCTGGTCTGGCAAAAGACAACGTACCTGCTGCCCAGCCTAGGGCTATCAATTGGGAAACGCTTTTAATAAACCGCTAACGGAATGAGACATTTTCTACTTTTTATCAGCCTCGGTGTTTTGTTGAGCAACTGCCAGCCTATTGAATTGAGTGTTCGCCAAACGCCTATTCAGGAGCAGGATGTGCCCCACAAAACCTATACAGATGTTGGCAATGTTTGTCAGGCATCAGACGGTGGGTTCGCAACGGCTCTGATGCGCACGGCATCGAGCCAGACATCCGGCTCGTACAATAGTTCTCTCTATGTGTCGCGTCAGGAGGTGGCTGTGGTCAAAACAGATGGGGCCGGGCAGGTTCAATGGACTAAACTGGCCTGGTCAGGCATAGGTGCTGATGGTTATAAACCAATGATTTACCCACTCACCGGTGGTGGTTACCTCGTTTCTTTGTCGACTCGTCAGTACAGGCAAAGTACTTCCAATGGCTCTTATCAGGTTCTGGTTATCATCCAGCTCGACGGCAGTGGTGAAGTGCTCAGGCAACAAGTTATCGAAGAGGCTAAGCTGGATGGAAGTTTCCGGGCACAGGGAATTCTTTCAGTAGCGGATAAAGGGTTCGTCATTAGTGGTTTCGTTTATACGAATGCTAGACCAGTGCCGTTTCTGATGCGCTTCGATGCACAGGGGCAGTTGCAGTGGAGCCGTTCGTATGCGCAGGTCACGCCAGTACCAAATTCGTACGATCTGGCAGCCACCGCCGATGGAGGTCTGATACTGTCCTGGTTCGGCTACGGTAATGGCGACTACGAGTCTTTTTTACTGAAAACCGATGCAACTGGTCAGCAAACCTGGCTTAGGAAATACGGCTTGCTCGCGGCTAGTTCGGTGAGCGAAACGAAGGATCAGGGCTTTGTGATGCTCGGCAAAAACTCCCGCAATACTATGCTGGTTATGTTCCGGTTAGACAAAAATGGCAATGTTTCGTGGACACAGGTGTACGCTCCTGGAAGTGGAAAACCCTACGTTACACCCCTGAGCATTTTTGCGCTGGATAACGCTTATGTACTGACTTATTCCGGCAGCTCGGGAGATAATGAACTACTGACGACCACCCTGCTTGGTACCGAGCAGAGCCGTCAGACTGTAGACGGAATTTTCGTATCCGCAGCCGGTAACGGTATTCTTCCGGTAGCGGATGGAACATTCATTTTCTTAGGAAGAAACTCGTCTGGATCGATTATTCTCACCAAAACAAAATCAGATAAAAGCGTTCAGTGGAGTTCAAAAATCGCCATCAATAATTGATGCTACCAGTCCGGACTACCGTATGACCACTCGCTTGCTGCTGTTGACGGGCACCGAGTCCAATCCCCATAGCCCCTAACACAAGTTTTTTCATTCTGAAACGAGATCTATTGTAACCATTAAAAGAAATCGTCTCCTGATCTCTGGCGCGTATGCTCGTCAATTAGCGTTGTTAAAATGAATAGTAACGAAACTCCTCGTTTACTTAAAATCGGTTAGGTTAACGTCCGGTTTTTGTCAGGTGGTTACACTAGCGCGCCTATCCGAATGAAAAAGCCGCGATCAGACGAACCTGAGCGCGGCTTTTTACAAGGTGATTTCTACAGTAGGAGTCGATGTAAAATCAACGCGCAAAATGTATAGTATGGGACACGAGCTGCTATCCACAAACAAAGATGCCCAACTGCGCAGTTGGGCATCTTTGTTCTGATACACTCATTACACCAAGTCCGGTACAATCTTATCCAGGTTGTAGAAAATGATGTCTTCTTTACCGGTTTCGTCTTCATTCATCATCATACCCACAACGGCATTTTTCTGGATGCGTCCCGACAGAATCTCTTTGGAGAGTGCGTTCAGGATGCGTCGCTGCATGACGCGCTTCAGCGGTCTGGCCCCAAACTGCGGGTCGTAGCCTTCGCGGGCAATAAAGTCCAGCACTTCCGAATCGGCTTCGAGGGTAATGCCCTGCTCGGCCAGCCGGTGTTGAATCTCGCTGAACTGAATGTCCATAATCTTGCGCACTTCGCGTTTGGTCAGCGGCTGGAACATCACCAGTTCGTCGATGCGGTTCAGAAATTCGGGCCGTACCGTCTGCCTCAGCAACTCAAACACTTCGTCTTTCGTCTCCTCAATAACCCGGTCGGCGTTATCGTCGTTGATGCCGGCAAACCGCTCGCGGATGATGTGCGAACCGATATTGGACGTCATGATAATAATGGTATTCTTGAAGTTGGCCACGCGCCCTTTGTTATCGGTCAGCCGCCCGTCGTCCAGCACCTGCAGCAGGATATTGAACACGTCGGGGTGGGCTTTCTCGATTTCGTCCAGCAGGATGACGCTGTACGGTTTCCGGCGCACGGCTTCGGTCAGCTGCCCGCCTTCGTCGTAGCCTACGTAGCCCGGAGGGGCCCCAATCAACCGGCTCACGGCGTGGCGTTCCTGATACTCGCTCATGTCGATACGGACCAGCGCGTTGTCGTCGTTGAACAGGAACTGGGCCAGGGCTTTGGCCAGCTCGGTTTTGCCCACACCCGTAGTGCCGAGAAAAATAAACGAACCGATAGGTCGCCTGGGGTCCTGCATCCCGGCCCGGCTCCGGCGCACGGCGTCCGACACGACCTGGATGGCTTCTTCCTGCCCGGCCACGCGTTTGCCCAGCTCGGCTTCCAGAAACAAGAGCTTGTCGCGCTCCGACTGCAGCATCCGGCTCACCGGAATGCCCGTCCACTTGGCTACGACTTCGGCAATATCTTCCGACGTCACTTCCTCCTGCAACATCCGGTCGGCTCCGGCGTGCTGTTCCCCTTCCAGAGACATCGTCTTCAGCCGGGTTTCAATTTCAGGGATGCGTCCGTAGCGGATTTCGGCCACCTTACCGTAGTCGCCCGCGCGTTCGGCCTGTTCGGCTTCGATGCGCAGCTGGTCCAGTTCGGCTTTGAGGGTACGGCTTTCGTTGACAGATGCCTTTTCAGTTTCCCAGCGCGATTTGAGTTCGGTGCGGGTTTCGTTGAGGTCGGCAATCTGGCGGTTCAGGCTACTTTCTTTATCGCGGTCGTTTTCGCGCCGGATGGCTTCGCGCTCAATTTCGAGCTGCATAATCCGGCGGTTCAGTTCATCCAGTTCTTCGGGTACCGAGTCGATTTCAAGCCGGAGTTTGGCCGCGGCTTCGTCCATGAGGTCGATCGCTTTGTCGGGTAGAAACCGGTCCGATATGTAGCGACTGGAGAGCTCCACGGCGGCAATAACGGCATCGTCTTTGATGCGGACGCCGTGGTGCAATTCGTAGCGGTCCTTGATGCCGCGCAGAATACTGATGGCATCGGTGGTGTCCGGCTCATCGACCAGCACACTCTGGAACCGGCGTTCGAGGGCTTTATCTTTCTCAATGTATTTCTGATACTCTTTGAGCGTTGTGGCGCCAATGGCGTGAAGTTCACCCCGCGCCAGGGCGGGTTTGAGGAGGTTGGCCGCGTCCATGGCACCCTCGCCACCACCGCCCGCCCCGATGAGCGTATGGATCTCATCGATGAACAGGACGACCTCGCCGTTCGAGTCGGTCACTTCTTTGATAACGGCTTTGAGCCGCTCTTCAAATTCACCCTTGTACTTGGCCCCGGCCACGAGCAGCCCCATATCCAGCGACATAATAATCTTGGATTTGAGGTTTTCCGGTACGTCGCCCTGCACGATGCGCTGGGCGAGACCTTCCACAATGGCGGTTTTACCCACGCCGGGTTCACCAATCAGCATGGGGTTGTTTTTGGTCCGGCGGCTCAGAATCTGGAGCACCCGCCTGATTTCTTCATCGCGGCCAATGACGGGGTCAATCTTACCCGCGCTGGCGCGTTCGTTGAGGTTGATGCCGTACCGTTCCAGCGACTGGTAGGTGGCTTCTGCGTTTTGGTCTTTCACGGAATTGTTGTTGCCCCGCAACGCGCGGATGGCATCTTTAAGGGTTTTTTCGGAAAATCCGACGTCTTTCAATAAGGTAGCTACGGCGTCTTTGCCGCCCACCAGACCCAGCAGCAGCATCTCGACGCTCACGTATTCATCGCCGAAATCGTTCATCTGCGTCTGGGCGCGTTGCAGGGCCGCGTTCAGGTCGTTGCCCAGATACACCTGCTGGCCGTCCGTCCCTGTAGTGCCTGATACAGATACCTTAGGATAGCCGTTTACAAGGGCGTTGAGGGCCAGCGTCAGTTGGCTGCTGTCGGACCCCAGCTTTCTGGCCAGGAAACCAATCGTATTGGGATCTTCTTCCAGCATCGCGCGGAGCAGGTGTCCTGGTTCAATGGTCTGCTGGCCATTGCCCTGCGCCATCTGGACCGCACGCTGCACAACCTCCTGCGCCTTAGTGGTATAGTTATTCAGATTCATAGCCGTGTTGGCAAGCGTTGAGAAAAAAATGGATAGTAGTCAGCCCATACCAAGCCTTAAAGGGGGCTTACTATTGGCTGTCTGCTATCCATGTGCAAACAAAAGGCCGACGTTCTGTTTTACGTCAAAATGTCATTTTAGAGTGGCTTTCTGGCCTGAATTCGGTAATTACGTCAGTTTTCTACCCACGAGAATCATACTCTTCCAGAAATGCCGGAACCGACCCACGCCCTGAAAGTCAATAAAGTCGAAGCCGCCCTCAATCAGCAGTGTACCCAGCGAAACCCGGGACCAGAACTTCACGTGGCCTCCGTGCCAGAGGGGCACGTGGTGGCTGTCCCACTTATTGAGAAGCGCCAGCATCAGATTTTTCCAGTAGCCGTGGTAGGGCGTTGACACGAGGAGGATACCCCGGTTGGCAAGAACGGTAGACGCATACGTTACCAGCAGATGGGGGGCAAACAGGTGCTCAACGACCTCCGTCGAAACAACCATGTCGAACGGGAGTTCCTGAGCGAGCAGTTCGGCAGGATCATCCTGCACCCCAAATCGATAAAATGGAATGTCGGGATACGTAGTACGGGCAATGTCTATACCGGTCTGGTCAAAGTCTATACCCACTACGTCGTAACCTGCCAGCCTGAGCTGTTTGCACAGGAGTCCATTTCCACAGCCAATATCCAGAATTCGCTTTGGTCTGAATGGGGCTACCATCGAGATGACTTTGGGATTCAGATAGTTGCTGGAACCAGGGTCACTGGTGTCCCAGCCATAGTCTATGACATCGGACCCTGAGGATTCTTTAACGGTGTTCATGGATACGTTTGATAAAAAAGATGGTCAAATTAAATACATAATAGACTGCTTTGCTACAGACGCGCGACAGGACAGGGCAGATTTTGAGTTTTCGGATTCGTGCGCTGTTCCTTAACTTGCCCCTCATCGTGCCCGTTCTGACGCTTTTTTTGGGCGGTACTGCGGCAGTTTAATTGCAAACGTTCTCTTAACCTGATAGTCTATGCGTATTTTATTCAGCGTATTGCTGCTTTTACTCACTGTCTCGCTGACACAGGGACAAAACACCCTGACGTCGGCCGAAAAGAAGGCGGGCTGGCAGCTTCTCTTCAATGGTAAGAATACTACCGGCTGGCACACCTACGGCGGCAAAGGCGTGGGGTCGGCCTGGCGGGCAGAGCAGGGTGCGTTGCATCTGAACGTGCCCAACCGGGTGGGTAACAAAGCCGAAAACGGGGGCGATCTGGTAACGGATGCCGTCTTTACCGGCGATTTTGAGTTCAAAGCCGACTGGAAGGTGGGCCGTCTGACCAACAGCGGTATCTTTTTCTTCGTGCAGGAAACCCCCGCCAGCAAGAACATCTACGACACCGGTCTGGAGATGCAGGTCCTTGACAATACTATTTACGAAGGAGCGGACGAAAATAAGCACCGCGCGGGCGATTTTTTCAGCGTGGCCAATGCCCGGGTGCGGGAGGTAAATCCGGTAGGGGAGTGGAATCAGGTCAGTTTTACGAAGAAAAACGGACGGCTGACCGTTACGCTGAACGGTTTCGCCATTCACGAATTTGACCTTAACGGGACCGAATGGAAACAACGCCTGGCAGGCAGCAAGTTAAAAGACGCTCCTGTTAGCAGCGGAAACTACACGGGTCGCATCGGCTTGCAGGACTGGGGCAGCACGGTCTGGTTCCGCAACGTCAAAATCCGAAAATTGTAGGCGTTATTTTTTTGCCACACCAACACGGGGCCGGAGGATTCACAGAAAATCAGGGGAAAATCCTGCTGACTCTGTGACCCCTCCGGCCCTGTGTCTTTAAGCAATAAGATTAGGCAAAAGCCGGTTGTTGGTCAACGGGCGTTTCGGCATCGAGTACCTCCACAAACCCGTCGGGGTTAATAGCGGTGAGTTGTACCGCTGCCAGTTCATTGATGCGTAGTGGGTCATACGTTCGCCATCACTCGCACGTAGTTCTCTGTAAAGCCCTGCATCAGCCCGGTTTGTCGGTCCGCGTCGGTGTCGCCTTCTTCAAACAGCACCGTAGCGGTACGGCCAAGCTGCGATTCGTAGAACGCCCTGCGTTTCTTGTCCGACAAACTGTGGAGCATTTTCGAGCGGTCGGCCCGGACATTACCCGGTACGGTGGGCTTAATCGTGAGGGCCGTTGTGTTGGGTCGCTCCGAATAGGTGAAGACGTGCAGGTAGGAGACCGGCAGAGCCAGCAAAAACTGCTGTGTTTCGTTGAACAGCGCGCTGGTTTCGCCGGGGTGACCCACAATTACATCGACGCCAATGCAGGCGTGGGGCATTAATTCTTTGATTTTAGCGACGCGGTCCGCGTATAATCCGCGCTTGTAGCGCCGGCGCATCAGCCCCAGCATCGTGTCGGAACCCGACTGGAGGGGTACGTGAAAATGAGGCACAAACCGTTTCGACTGCGCCACGAAGGCAATAACGTCATCGGTCAGCAGGTTGGGTTCGATGCTCGAAATCCGGAACCGGTCAATGCCCGTCACGTCATCCAAGGCCCGTACCAACTCGTAAAAGGTTTCGTTTCTAATCCCGTTAACCAGGCCAAAGTCGCCGATGTTGACGCCCGTCAGGACAATTTCCCGAACACCCGTCTGGGCAATGGCTTCAGCGGCTGCCACTACGCTGGCTATTGTACCCGAGCGGCTGCGGCCCCGCGCCAGCGGAATGGTACAGTAGGCGCAGGGGTAATCGCAACCGTCCTGCACTTTCAGGAAGGTACGGGTGCGGTCGTTGAGCGAATAGCTGACGTGATAGTCAATGGCCTGCTCAATGGGTGAATTAAAGACCTGAGCCCGCGCTGGTTCGCCGGTTGGGGAGGAGGGTGCTTTCTCAAAGGTGGGAATCAATTCGTGCAGCCGGAATTTTTCGGACGCACCCAGCACCGCATCCACACCGGGAATATCAGCAATCTCCTGCGGCTTCAGCTGGGCGTAGCAACCCACAATCGCTACGTAGCCATCGGGGTTTATTTTTTGCGCTTCGCGGACGATTTTCCGGCATTTCTTGTCGGCATTGTCCGTCACGGAACAGGTATTAATAATGAATACATCGGGCCGGTCAGTGAACGCCACGCGCCGGTGTCCCTGCTGTTCCAGTTGGCGGGCCAGGGTTGAGGTCTCGGAAAAGTTTAGCTTACAGCCGAGGGTATAAAAGGCTACTTTTTTCACGGTTAATTACGTATCCGGCAATAATACAAAAAATGATGGGGGCGGGTTCGTTCTAAAATATGTGGTTCATTACGGTACATAACGAATTAAAACTATAACAATTTCGTAAAAACCCCATAAAATATGGTAAAAGGCCCCGGAGACCATTATAATTTGAGGTGAACTCGTTTTATATTTGCTGAACGTATCGTAACAAAAATCCATAAGTAACTCTCCACCTCACAGTATTATGGCAAAGGCGAAGTTAGAGTACATTTGGCTCGACGGCTATAAGCCCACGCAGAGCATGCGTTCCAAAACGAAAATCGAAGGCGATTTTTCCGGTAATCTCGAAGACTGCCCGATGTGGTCCTTTGATGGCTCCTCAACCGGGCAGGCCGAAGGTGGTTCGTCGGACTGCCTGCTGCAACCCGTATTCATCTGCCCCGATCCGCAGCGTAAGAACGGTTATCTCGTGATGTGCGAAGTGCTCAACGCCGATGGCACACCACACGAGAGCAACGGACGCGCTATGATCAAGGATGATGACAACGACTTCTGGTTTGGCTTTGAGCAGGAGTACTTCCTCTGGGATCTGGCGACTGACAAGCCCCTGGGCTTCCCGGTGGAAGGGTTTCCTGCCCGCCCGCAGGGACCGTACTACTGCTCGGTTGGTGCACAGAACGCCTATGGCCGTGCTATTGTAGAAGAACACCTGGATGCCTGCCTCGAAGCGGGTCTGAACGTAGAAGGCATTAATGCCGAAGTGGCCACGGGGCAGTGGGAGTTTCAGATTTTTGCCAAGGGTGCTCACGAAGCCGGAGATCAGATCTGGTTAGCCCGCTATTTGCTGGAGCGCATTGGTGAAAAGTATAACGTATCCATTAACTGGCACTGCAAACCCCTCGGTGATACCGACTGGAATGGATCCGGCATGCACGCCAACTTCTCGAACTCGGCCCTGCGTACGGCGGGTAACAAAGGCACCTACGATACCATCTGCCAGGCGTTTGCTCCGGCAGATGTCATTAAGGCCCACATTGAGGTATACGGTGCTGACAACCATATGCGCCTGACGGGTAAGCACGAAACGCAGTCAATTGACCAGTTTTCCTACGGCATCTCGGACCGGGGGGCGTCGATCCGGATTCCGATTGCTACGGTAGAACGCGGCTGGAAAGGCTGGCTCGAAGACCGCCGGCCTAACTCCGCGGCCGATCCGTATAAGGTAGCCGCCGTGATTATCACTACTGTAAAATCAGCAGAACTGGTAGAAATGGCGTGAGCCTGACCATCCTGTTATATAAAAAGCCCGGCTACGCACGTAGCCGGGCTTTTTGCGCTTAAAAAACGCGGAAATTAATTCAGTGTTGCGTCAACGCTGATGGTAGCATTGAAGAGTTTGGAAATAGGGCAGTTTTTTTCGGCGTGATCGACCAACTCGTCAAATTTAGCCTGCTCCAGGGTAGGAACGCTGGCGGTAAGGGTCAGTTTGGAGCTGGTAATGCCGCCGTCTTCGAGCGTGACCACGCATTTAACATCGAGGCTATCGGCGGCAAAACCGGCTTCCTGAATGTCAAAGGCTAGTTGCATGGCGAAACAGCCCGCGTGGGCCGCGGCCACCAGTTCTTCGGGGTTGGTGCCTTTGCCATCGGCAAAACGCGTGTTAAATGAATACTGGGTCTGGTCGAGAACGGTGCTGGCGGTGCTGAGCGTGCCTTTGCCGTCTTTGCCGGTGCCGCTCCAGTGGGCTGTGGCGTTGCGCGTAATCTTCATAACTAACTGGATAAGGTTTGTTTTGTGAAAATTGGGTTGATACTTGCCCCTGATAACCAAGTCCCGGTTTGCCCGGTTCGTTTCCTGATTAGTCTCTGTTCATGTTCAATGCCATCGATTTTCTGCGTGATCTCTGTCGGCTGCCCCACCGGGGAGCGGCCACGCCCCACGAAACCGCAGCCGCCAACCTCATTGCCGATACCCTGGCTGGTCTGGGCGCGACGGTAAGCCGCGAACCGTTTCAAACCCCTAAAACCTACGCTACTATTGTCTACTGGCTTATTGGTGGCCTGCTGACGGGCCTGGCTCTGGTGCCGGCAACGCCGGTTGCGGTCGGGCTGGTGGCGTATTTTACCTGGCTGGCCTGGCGGTATTTCAACTGGCGTTACTCGTTTATTACAAAATTTCCGGTGCAGCACACGGCGTACAACGTCGTTGGCCACTGGCCCGCAGTGCGGGCTACGCAAAATGATAAAGCTGAAGAAATCCAGGCTAAAGAAATTCAGACGGTTATTCTGATGGCGCACTACGACACGGCCCCGGTATCGCTGTTGTACGGGCCGAGCCAACAGGCTGGTTTTCGCACGTCGCTGATCCTGTCGTTGAGTCTGATGGTCCTGGCTGTGGTGATTGCGCTGTTTGAAGCAACGGGTACCGGTCTGCCTGTTGTTCGATACCTGCGCTATGGACTGATGGCGTATTTTATTCTTCAGGCTATAATTGGTACACTGGGTTATTGGCTGAAGGGATACACCAACGGCGCGAGCGACAACGCTACCGGCGTAACAGCCGCCCTGGCTACTGCCCACCGGCTGCGCCAGCTCAACCTGCCCAATCTTGACCTGCGGGTGGTGCTGACGAGTGCCGAAGAAGCGGGTATGATTGGGGCATACCATTACGTGGAAGCCCATAAACGAAACTGGAAGCCCCGCCAGACGATGGCCATTAATTTCGATACGCTGGGGGCTGGTCAGCTTACCGTTATTGAGCAGACGGGTACCCTGGAAACGATTCGCTACGCCAATGAGCCGACCCGGACGGCCCGGGAGCTGCTCCGGACCGACGCCTTCAAAAACCGGGCGCAGGTGGGCCGCTGGCACACTGCCGACTTTGACAGTGTCTGGTTTGTGCGCAATGATATCCCTGTATTGGCGCTGTGCGCGCTGGATGCCAACGGCCGGATGCCCCGCATTCACCAGCCAGCTGATACCCTCGACGCTGTTGATCCCACCGCCCTGCACACCGCCGTTGATCTGGCCGTTGAGGTAGTGTTGGCGATGACTAAAGCGTGAAGCACCGGGAACGGGCTGACGCGGGAGTTATGCGCCGGTCTGTTCTTCATTCTTCACTAAAAAACTTACTTTTGCGGTATGGCTAACATTAAAAACGAGGGGTACGACCCCCAGGAGATAAACGCGCTCAAAGACGAATGCCGACAGGAAGGTAAATCGTTCGTGTATGTCGAAGACGATGACCTGGACGTGCTGGAATCGGGCGAGTGCGTCCATATTCAGTTTCCGGGCGTGTACCAGCAACAGGAGGTAATTTACGACGCACTGGTCTATACACTGCGGCTGCACCATAGCAGTCTGGTCTATGAAATGGCCGTGGAGCAGGTGCGCAAGACGTTTCCAGAGTACGTGCCACCCGAAGACCGGGAAGCCGGATACAGCATTTCGGATGAGATGGAAGAGGAAGCCGAAACCGCCCTGGCCGAGATCATCGAAGAAATTGAAGAGACGGAAACCGTAAAAGTGCAGGAGCATGTCGACCTGGACGAGGAATCGGACTACGGCGTCGCCCTCGATGTTTGTCTCAATGAAGAGGAAGTTACCGATGCGGTCATCGAGGACTTTATTCGCGATTACAAAGCCGGTACTCTTAAATTAGATACCACGCTGTACTCATTCAGCGGTGGCGAAGAAGAAGAGGAATAATCATATAACATAAAGGATGGATTGGGCTGACGCGGATAATTTTGTCGGTGCGCTCAGCCCAATCCATCCCCGCAACGGCGGACTGTCATCATTCATCATCAACGATGCAAACTCCCGATTCGCTGAATCAGGTGGCTGAGTTCCACCGTACGTTTCACGCGCCCGTACTCGATACGCCCCAAATTCCGACCGCTGCCCGCTGCGACCTGCGGGTGTCGCTGCTGGCCGAAGAACTGGACGAACTCCGCGAGGCCATTGCTGCCCATGATCTCGTGGCCGTGGCCGACGCCCTCTGCGATCTGCAATACGTTCTGAGCGGGGCCGTTCTGGAATTTGGTCTGGGCGACCGGTTTAACCAGCTTTTTGGGGAAGTGCAGCGTTCCAACATGAGCAAAGCCTGCGCCACTGTGGCCGAAGCCGAAGCAACGGTAGCGCAATACACGGCCAAAGGGGTGCCCTGTCACGTTGTTGAGTCCGACGGTATGTACCTGGTTTACCGCGATGCCGACCGGAAAACGCTGAAAAGTGTCAATTACTCGCCCGCCGACCTGGATGCTATCCTGGCCGCTGACCCCGCACCCGCCCGCCAGACTGGTTCCGGCCCGATGTGATTACCAGCGGTATGACTGACAGCGTATTGCATTCCCGACAGATTCAGCCGCTGGTACTGGTGCGGTTCGGGAAAACACATTAATCCTGATTTACTGGTATGCCTGTCCACTACCGCGCCTGCAATCTTTGCGAAGCCATTTGTGGGCTGGCCATTACCTACGAAGGCAATACGGTCCTGAGTATCACCGGCGATAAAGATGACCCGTTTAGCCGGGGGCATATCTGCCCGAAAGCCGTGGCGCTCAAGGATATTTACGAAGACCCGGACCGCCTGAAATACCCCCAAAAGCGCACGGCATCGGGCTGGGAGACGATCGGCTGGGAACAGGCTTTCAACGAGGTGGCCGACCGGCTGCGGCAAATCAGGAAGGAGTCCGGGCCAAACGCCGTGGGCTATTACGCGGGCAATCCATCAGTACATAACTCCGGTACTTTTCTGACTTCACCCGGTTTTGTCCGGGCTCTCGGTACGCGCAACGTGTTTTCGGCCTCGTCGGTCGATCAGTTTCCCCACCACTTTGCGGCCTGGCAATTGTTTGGTCACCCGCTGCTACTACCCATTCCCGATATTGACCGGACGGATTACTGGCTCATCATTGGCGGTAATCCTGTTGTGTCGAATGGCAGTATCATGACCGCTCCCGACGTAGCTACCCGCCTGCGGGCTATTCAGCAGCGGGGCGGGAAAGTAATTGTCATTGATCCGCGCCGAACCGAAACGGCCAAGCGTGCTGATGAACACCATTTTATCCGGCCCGGCACCGATGTGTTTCTATTGCTGGCCATGGTGCAGACCCTGTTTGCCGAAGACCTTGTCCGGCCCGGTCGCTTAACGGCGGATATCGACGGTCTGGATACCCTGCGCAAGGCGGTACAGCCATTCACCCCGGATGTGGCGGCCGAAGCAGACGGGTATGTCGGCGGATGCGATTCGGCAGCTGACCCGCGGTCTGGCTGTGGCTGAGCGGGCGGTTTGCTACGGTCGGGTAGGGGTGTCGGTGCAGGCGTTTGGTGGGCTGAGTCTATGGCTGATTGCGGTGATCAATATCCTGACGGGACATCTCGACGAGCCGGGGGGGATGATGTTTACAACGCCCGCCATCGACGTTGTTCCCCGCCCGAACGGGTCTGCCGGTACCCCGGTTAAAACCTATAATCGCTACGGCCGCTACCACAGCCGGGTTAGCCAGTATCCCGAATTCATGGGTGAGCTGCCCGTGTCGTGTCTGGCCGAAGAGATACTGACGGCCGACGTGGCTGGCGGTCCGGAGCATTCGCCTGCTAAAACAGCCATCCGGGCTATGGTCACGAGCTGTGGTAATCCAGTGTTGTCAACCCCCAATGGTCGCCAGCTGGATGAGGGTCTTGCCCAGCTTGACTTCATGGTATCCATTGACATTTACCTGAACGAGACTACCCGCCACGCCGACTATATTCTGCCGCCCGCTACCGGTCTCGAAACGGCCCATTATGACCTGACGTTTCACGCCCTGGCCATCCGCAATACGGCCCGCTACTCAACGCCCCTGTTCGAGAAAGGCCCGGACCAACGATACGACTGGGAGATTTTCGAGGAACTTCGGCAGCGTCTCGAGGCCGAGGTCTATGATTCCGAAACAGCTGCGCTACCCCAGGATCCCGCCCTGAAGATCGATGCCGGACTCCGGTATGGCCCCTACGGAAAGTCGCATACTTTGTCGTTGCGGGCCCTGCTCGATCAGCCGCACGGCCTGGACTTCGGACCGTTACAACCGCAGCTGCCCGGCCGTCTCCTCACCGCAACCGGGCGTATCAATATAGCACCACCCCTGTTGCTGGCTGATCTGGGCCGGGCCGCAGACCTATTGCGCGGGGATACGCTGCCCAGTTCAGCCAATGGCAAGGTAGATAACATACCGTCAGAAAGCCTGCTGCTGATCAGCCGACGACACCTGCGCAGTAACAATTCGTGGATGCACAACAGTCATCGGCTGGTAAAAGGCCCTGATCGCTGTACCCTGCACATGAACCCTGCCGACGCCGGAGACCGGGGGCTGGTGACGGGACAACTCGTTCGGGTGAGCTCGCGGGTGGGCGCGGTTGACCTGCCGGTTGAGGTAACCGCCGACATGATGCCCGGCGTGGTTTGTATGCCGCACGGCTACGGCCACAACCGACCCGGTGTTCAGCTTGATGTGGCCGTTCAGCACGCCGGGGTCAGCGTAAATGATCTCACCGACGAAACCGTTCTGGACGCGCTGACGGGCAATGCCGCTTTGTCGGGGGTACCCGTCTCCGTGACCGGCGTATAGCCCCAAACGAACGGGAATCGGGTAGGAGGGAAGGGGTGTATTTTAGTTATCGTAGAATAGTATTGGATATAGAATACGAAGCGGCCCGTGCGCGTGTGTTGCCACAGCCTGCTGCCGCGCCGAACACGCGCGTACGGGCCGCTTACGGACGTTTGTGGGCGCTTTTAGCTGTTTTTAGATAAAAAAAGTGTATATTTGTCTATATCCCGACAGGCACAATGGCTGCGGTCCGGAATAGTAATTTTCTGCGAAATCCCAATCAGACATGGCGGACGAAACTCCCGACCTCGAAACTCCCAGTAACATCATTCCCATTAACATTGAGGACGAAATGCGTGGTGCCTACATCGATTATTCGATGTCGGTCATTATTTCCCGCGCTCTGCCCGATGTGCGCGACGGCCTGAAGCCGGTACACCGCCGGGTGCTCTTCGGTATGGCCGAACTGGGGGTTAACCATAACAAACCCCATAAGAAATCGGCCCGTATCGTTGGTGAGGTTCTCGGTAAATACCACCCCCACGGCGACTCGTCGGTATATGACACCATGGTGCGCATGGCGCAGGACTGGTCCCTGCGTTACCCACTCGTAGACGGGCAGGGGAACTTCGGCTCCATCGACGGCGATTCTCCGGCGGCTATGCGTTATACGGAAGCCCGCCTGAAGCGGATCGCCGACGAAATCCTGGGCGACATCTACAAGGAAACGGTTGACTTTCAGCCCAATTTCGACGATTCGCTCGAAGAGCCAAGTGTGATGCCGGCCAAGTTGCCTAACCTGCTGCTCAACGGCTCGTCGGGTATTGCGGTAGGTATGGCCACCAATATGGCTCCTCATAACCTGACCGAGGTCGTAAACGGTATCCTGGCGTATCTCGATAATAACGACATTACGATTGATGAACTGATGCAGTTTGTCAAGGCGCCCGATTTTCCGACGGGCGCCACGATCTACGGCATGGAAGGCGTAAAATCGGCCTTCCATACGGGCCGGGGCCGGGTCGTGATGCGGGCTAACGCTACCATTGAAGAGAACCGGGGGAAAACCCAGATCATTGTGACGGACGTTCCGTACATGGTCAACAAGTCGACAATGCTCGAGAAGACCGCCGAACTCATCAACGACAAGAAGATTGAAGGCATCGTAGCCTTCCGCGACGAATCGGACCGCGACGGTCTGCGGGTCGTGTACGATTTGCGCCGGGATGCCATTGCCAATGTCGTGCTGAACAATCTTTACAAGCACACGGCCCTTCAGTCGTCATTCAGTATCAATAATGTCGCGCTCGTAAAAGGGCGTCCGATGATCCTGAACCTGAAGGACATGATGAAGTACTACGTCGAGCACCGCTTCGACGTCATTACCCGCCGGACGCAGTACGACCTTCGCGAAGCGGAAAAGCGGGCGCATATCCTGGAAGGTCTGCTGATTGCACTCGACAATATTGACGCTGTAATTAACCTGATCCGTTCTTCGCGCGACGCGGAGATTGCCCGCGCGGGACTGATGGGGCAGTTCGCCTTATCTGACGTGCAGGCGAAGGCCATTCTGGAAATGCGTCTGCAACGGCTTACCGGACTGGAGCGCGATAAGCTTCAGGCTGAATTTGACGAGCTGATGCTCGAGATTAACGGGTACCGTGAAATTCTGGCCAGTGAAGACCGCAAGCGCGACGTAATCCGCGAGGAGCTCACCGATATCCGTACCCGCTACGGGGACGAGCGCCGTACCCAGATCAATCCCGTTGGCGACGGCAACATCAGTGATCTATCGCTGATCGAAGACAAGGACATGGTTATTACCATCTCGCACGAAGGCTATATCAAACGCACGCCAACGACGGAGTACCGGTCGCAGGGGCGGGGTGGGGTAGGGTCGAAGGCGGCCGGCTCAAAAGAGGAAGACTTTACGGAACATCTCTTTACGGCTACCATGCACAATACCCTGCTGGCATTTACGCAGAAGGGGCGCATGTTCTGGCTGCCCGTGCACCAGCTACCCGAAGGGTCACGCACGGCGAAGGGACGCCCCCTGGCTAACTTCATCAATATTGAGTCGGACGACAGTGTTCGGGCGGTCATCAACGTGTCAGACCTGAAGAACGAGGACTACATCAACAATAATTACATTGTGATGTGTACGCGGCAGGGTACAATCAAGAAAACGATGCTCGAAGCGTTTTCGCGACCCCGTCAGGCCGGTATCATCGCCATTACGATTGACGAGGGCGATCAGCTGATTGGCGTCTGTATGACGAATGGCGACAATGATATTGTGATTGCCTCGAGTGCGGGTAAAGCCGTTCGGTTCCACGAGAGCCGGGTGCGTTCCATGGGCCGAACAGCCGCCGGTGTACGGGGCATTACGCTTGATGAAAGCAACAGCACCGATCACGTGGTGGGCATGGTTTGTATTGATTCTCCCACGGTTCAATTGCTGGTGCTGTCCGAAAAGGGGTACGGCAAACGGTCTGATATTGACGACTACCGGGTTACGAACCGGGGTGCCAAAGGGGTAGGTACATTAAAAGTGACCGAAAAGGTAGGTCGGCTCGTAGCCGTTCTGGACGTAGCTGATGAGGACGATTTAATGATTATCAACAAGTCCGGTATTGCCATCCGCACGCCGGTGAGTGAGATTAGTGTAATTGGCCGTAATACGCAGGGTGTCCGACTGATTAAACTAAACGATGGCGACAGTATCTCATCGGTTACGAAGATTAAGCAGGAAGAAGTTGACGAGACCGTGGCGGGGGAGACGGCTGAACCCGTCGTTGACTGAGGGTTGCGAACAAATCAGTAGTTACGGTTTGAACCTCCAGCCCCGGCAGTAACACGCACCGGTGCCGGAGGTTCAAACATTTACGTTGGTTCAGGCTTATACAAATTGATTTATTAATTTCGTTGGATTAACCAAACAAACAATCCCATTTTACCTATGAAACTAACCTATCTAGCGGTTGCCTGTTTACTGGCGTTTAGTACGCATGTGCAGGCCCAGCAGGGGGCCGGGGCGAACGATTTGCTTGAAAAAGCAAACATAGAAGCCCTGACCAAGGATAAAGACAAAAGCGACAAGGACATCACCGATGAAAAGGCGGGTTCCAAGGCCAGTACCTGGATGGACCGGGCTAAAACATACCAGAGTATAGCCGGTCAATACATACGACTCGACTCGGCAGCCGCTACCAAAGCCAGCGAAGCTTACAATAAAGTCCTTGAACTGGACAAGACTAAAAAGGGTGAGCCCGGCCGTTTAGCCAAGGAAGCCCAGGAAGCTCTGACCGGGCAGGCTATGTACGCAGCGTTCATGCAACAGGGTGTTGCCAAATTTCAGAATAAAAATTACGCCGATGCCATCAAGTCGATGGTCATTGCGGGTGAGATCAATACGAAAGACACACTGGCACCGCTTTACACGGCAATTGCTGCCCAGCAGATGCAGAACAACGGGGTAGCCAAAACGCAACTGGAGAAATACATTGCGGCCGGTGGGAAAGACGCTACGATTTACGGATCACTGGCCACGTTATACCGGGCTGAGAAAGACATTGATAAAGCCTTGGCTACGCTGGATAAGGGTATTGCCCTTGACCCAAAAAACAAAGACCTGGCGAACGAGCGAATCAATATCATGCTGGCCTCTAACCGGATGGACGAGGCCATTACCGGCATGAAAAAGATGGTAGAGAAAGAGCCGAACAACGTGCAGAATCTGGTCAATCTGGGCATCCTGTACGATAATGCCGCCCGCGTATCGAGCGATTCACTTCGTAAAATGGACGGTGGCGATAAGAAAGGGGAGTCCAGTGCGAAGCAACTGGCCGAAGCCAAGGAACTCCTTCAAACCTACAACGGCGAAGTAACCCGTCTGTCGGGCCTGATCAAAAAAAGTCCCAAGGCAGATTTGAAGCGCCAGCTCGCCGATGTACAGACAAAGTTAAAGGAACAGCAGACGCAGATTGCAAAATTGGACGCTGAGGTCAAAGCAGCCGCAACCAGTGCTTCAACGACAACGAATGCACCGGGACAAATGGCGGGTCTGAAGCAGAAGATGGACCAGGACAGTAAGATGGCGATTGAATATTACAATAAGGCGCTGGCTGTTGATCCGGCCAACTATGACGCTAACTATAACCTGGGTGTGTATTACTTCAACCAGGCCGTAGAGATGAAGCGGGACGTTGACAGAATGGATATGGCCGAATACAGTAAGCGCGGCAAGGAAGTAGATGGGCAGGTTTGTGGTAAGTTTAAACAGGCATTACCCTACTTTAATAAAGCCAAAGCGGTACGCGAGGAGGCTGACCTGACAGAAAACCTGACTACTTTAGAGAACGTATTGAAACAGTACGAAGGTAGAAAGGTAGTTTGTATCGAGCCTGCCAAATAGCCAGAGATAGATAACAGTAAAAGGGAGAAGCCGTTCACAGCTTCTCCCTTTTATTGGTTTATTCTACTTAACATAATGTAAATTATATAACAAATTGTATTACCCTGAAATAGCTTGACATATATAGGGTAACCCGTTATACAGTCCATATTCACGTGGAACAGTAATATATTGACATAGAAGGGATTATGCATTTGTCTCCTCAATGGCTGAATGGCTAACCAGCTAGCACCATATATTTCGTTTAACCGACTAGCGAGACAATGCCAGCGATTACTACCAGATACATAACCACTACACTATGTTCAGCACCCACCAAACCTACCAACGGAACGATGTATGACTAATCGGGCCAGGTAAACAACAGGTCCGTTTTAGCCGAGAATTGTGCCGGTGAAATGGGCTGGCAACTCTTTATACGGGTTTATACTCCTGGAACGAACCGTCATCATAAAACATAAGAATGCGCTCAACTTTCCGGGGCGTCGATAAATCGGCGTCGATATTTAGATCATCATTGGCCTGAACTTCCTGGCGTGTACTGCGGAACGATCCGTTCGCAGGAGTTGCCGGTGATCGTGGACTTGAAAATTCCTGGCCTTTAAGGTTGCCTGTTGCCGGACCTGCCTGGCTTACGTACCGATTAGCCGGTTGTGGCTGCGCATATTGAGCCTCCTCTTCCATAATCCACTCGTATCCCAGTTCGGGAAAACGGCGGATGATTTTCTGTATGATGTCAAAACTTGGCCTGTTACGCCCGGAGAGAATATGTGAGATGCTGGATCGCTGCACACCAATCTCATCGGCAAAATACGAAGGCGTAAAATTTCGCTCAATAAGTATCTGTTTAATTTTGTCATTTATAGTCATAGCTGTATTTAGGGCGGTTATACGCTACAAATATATATCGTATACTGTAAATTCTATCCAAGTAATTTTAAACGAATAGGTATGTAAACTACATACATTAAACTACACAGCTATTCACTTATGTTAAAACAATAGATTTCACATAAGTGAATAGCTGTGTACTATTATACTGTTACGTTGTTTTCGCGTAGGGCTTCATTCAAAGACGTTTTCAGGTCAGTGGATGCTTTTCGCTGGCCGATGATTATGGCGCAGGGTACATAAAACTCGCCGGCTGGAAACTGTTTAGCATAGCTGCCTGGTATAACCACTGAATTAGCAGGAACAAAACCAGTGTACTCAGTCCGATCAGGAGTGGTAACGTCAATTATCCTGGATGAACCGGTTATCGTAACACCCGCTCCCAAGACAGCCCGTTGCCCTATTCGCGCGCCTTCAACGACTATGCAGCGGGAACCAATGAAGCAACCATCTTCGATGATAACAGGGGCTGCCTGGGGTGGTTCCAGCACTCCCCCTATGCCTACTCCCCCACTAATATGGACGTCTCTACCAACCTGGGCACAGCTTCCTACGGTTGCCCACGTATCAATCATAGTCCGCTCACCTACATAAGCCCCAATGTTTATGTAGGAAGGCATGAGAATGACACCGGGGGCCAAATAAGATCCGTACCTAGCTACTGCCGGTGGCACTACCCGAACTGACTGTTGATCGTAATTAGTCTTCAGAGGTATTTTGTCATTGTAATCGAAAATACCTGATTGACTGGCCTCCATAGGCTGACTCATAAAATACAGAAGGATTGCTTTCTTAACCCAGTCATTAACTATCCAGTCTCCGGATTCAGCACTGGCAGGCTGAGCTACCCGTAACTCTCCTTTATCCAATTGATGAATCACAGCCTGAACTATTAGCTGGTTCTCCTTCTCAGTAAGCAGGGCCCGGTCTTCCCATAGCCGCTCGATTGTAGTTTGCATTTTGTTAAAGTATAGATTTAAAAAAACTTATTTAATATGCTGATAATCAGCTGATAGAAAATAAGAACAAATAGTAAGTCAGAAGAATATTTGGGTCCCTCTTTATATTGCACTTGTACAACCTTACTCATTACCAAAAGTAAGGCCCGTGCCATTACAATTGAAATATATGGCATCTTTTCTTCTGATAAGTTAGCCTGGTCTGTCGTTTGAAAGGGCTCAAGCGAGCGCAACAGGAAACCACGAATCATCTTCTTAATGGGAAAGACAAGGTCATCAAACGACCTTGTCTTTCCCATTAAATCCTCCCCTCTTTCTAACTACGCCAGTATTTTGTGCATAGAATCAAATCGTATGATCTGAATGACTCGTGAATACATCTCATCGATTCTGTATTCGCAAACCAATTTATGATGAGATCGAACTAGAAAAGAAGGCATTAAAAGTAATTACCCAGACTTAGGGGTTTTTGGTCAGGTAGCCTCCTGGTGGTATGAATTAGAGCATCTGACTTATAGCACTAGACCCTTAAATAACATCAGGTATCTCAGTAGATTTCAGCTATAATTGGCCACCTTATCGCCTAAATCTTCTACCTCTCTATAAGGTCATTTTAGAAGGCGACGGATTCGTTTGCTGCTAGTAAAGATCCTGCTAAGTATTCAGTCTTTTTCGTAAAAGGAACATCTCTAATCACTCTATAAATAGTATGGCTCTCCACTCCTATCGCTTTATCATTAGTATAGATGCAGACAACGATTAATTAGTAAATTCGCTACGCATACTTAGTATTTTAGCTAAAACAGTGTGTATTTTAGTAATAACCCGCACAATAACTAAAAATCGGTAGCAATATAGCGCGAAATAGCTAAATAAAGTAGTTAAATGCTAATATTATACTAAATATAGTCGGTATTGCTAAAAACGCATTACTAATTTTGTTCCTTTATGCCCCATATATATAATCAGTATATTTGACCCGGAAAACAAACCTATTAAGATTCATGACTAAAATTCGAGTTGCCATTAACGGCTTCGGCCGTATTGGAAGACTTTCCTTCAGACGGCTTCTGGAAAAGGAAAACATTGACGTGGTTGCCATCAATGATCTTACTGACAACGCGACACTGGCTCATCTGCTAAAATATGACTCGGTGCACGGTCGGTTCAGCGGAACAGTCACGGCTGACGATAACAGCCTATCCGTTAACGGAACCAAAATTCATGCCTATGCTGAACGTGATCCCAAAAAACTGCCCTGGAAGGAATTAAACATTGATGTAGTACTTGAATCAACCGGCCGCTTCGTGGATAAAGAAGGAGCTGGTATGCACTTGGAGGCTGGTTGTAAAAAGGTAGTAATCTCCGCGCCTGCCAAAGGCGATATTCCAACTGTAGTACTTGGTGTAAATGATGATGTGTTGACCGGCGAAGAAACCATCATTTCGAATGCCTCCTGCACCACCAATTGCCTGGCACCAATGGCCAAAGTACTCGATGATCTGTTTGGTATTGAGAAAGGGTATATGACCACGATTCACGCCTATACAGCCGACCAGAATCTGCAGGACGCTCCCCATTCTGATCTCAGACGGGCACGGGCCGCAGCCTTATCTATTGTACCCACTTCCACCGGCGCGGCTAAAGCAGTAGGCCTGGTACTTCCTCAGCTGAAAGGCAAACTGGATGGCAATGCTATGCGGGTACCTACACCTGATGGCTCATTGACCGATTTAACCGTGATTCTCAAAAAAGAAGCATCTGTTGAGCAAATCAATAATGCTATGCGAGAAGCCGCTGAAGGAACGATGAAAGGTATTATGGAATACAGTGTTGATCCCCTGGTGTCCATTGATATCATTGGTAATCCCCACTCCTGTATCTTCGACTCGCAGCTAACTACGGTTAACGGTACACTGGCCAAGGTAGTAGGCTGGTATGACAACGAGTACGGCTATTCGAGCCGGGTTGCTGATCTGATCAGTAAACTCTTCTAAAGCGTAAATGTCCCCTGTTAATCACAAATGTAAATAAAGCGACTTTATTTACATTTGTGATTAACAGGGGACGATAGTTGACAAGTACAAATGTAAAAGAGGGACGTGATTTAGTTTACGTCCCTCTTTTACATTGTAAATAGTTGATTGTAAATCCCTGATCGTAAAACAGTTGCTCATACTTTGTCTTTATACCAAGATGAATCTCGTTCAAAGGGGACTCATACAGATTCGTCGTCGTGAGCAGGTCCCGAAAGCCGAACTGTTTAACACTGTCAACACTATAAGCAAAGAGATCAGGGCTGTCTGTTTTCAGATGAAGCGTCCCTGAATGAGTCAATACAGCGCTGTACATGGTCAGAAAACGAGGGTGAGTTAACCGGTGCTTTTCCTGTTTGGGACGGGGCTGGGGGTCCGGAAACGTGATCCAGATTTCACTGACTTCACCGTCAGCGAAGAAGTCCCGCAGATAGATAATATCCGTACGCAGGAACGCTACGTTGGTCAATCCGTTGTGCTGCGCAATAGCCGCCCCCCGCGCAATTCGATCGCCCTTAACGTCGACTCCGATAAAGTTTACATCCGGGTACGCCTGCGCCAGGCCCACGGTATATTCACCTTTGCCACAGGCCAGTTCAAGCACAATTGGATTGTTGTTGGTAAAATAGTGGGTTCGCCAATTGCCCTTACAGGTCAGGTAAAACGGTTTACCTCGTTCAATAACATTGGCGCTGGCAGTATTTTGAAGAAAACGGTGTTGTTTACGACGGGTCACAGCTATAAATCGGTCAGTTCGGCAATGATGTAATTGCTGCCGGTAATCAGGATCAAATCAGTTGGGAGTGCGTCTTCACGGGCGGCTTCCAGGGCTACATTCACATTCGAATAACTCTCGCCGTAACGGCCGGTTGCGTATCCTTCTGTCTGCAACAGCATGGCTGGCATGGCCCGGGGCGAGTCAGCCTGGCAAAAGTAATAGCTGGCCCTGGCGGGCAACACGGTCAGCAGGGGTCCCGCGGGCTTATCGGACACAACGCCCATAATAATATGCAGTCGGCTATAGTCCATTGAGGCTACGGTCTCCATCAAGGCCCGCAACCCCGGTTCATTGTGGGCGGTATCGGCAATAACGCGCGGGCTATCGGCCAGTTGCTGAAAGCGACCCTTGAGTCCCGTCAGCGCAATCACCGACCGAAGCCCGTACTGCAGGTCTGCTTCAGCAACGGGCAGCAGCGACTGGAGTCCGTCGATGGTAGCTAAAACACCCGGCAGGTTGCGAAGTTGATACAGGCCGGCCAGGGCCAGATCCAGGGAAATAGAAGGCATACCATCGCGCATGACCCGTACGTGCCGGATACCATCCGTCAGTCCGTCGTTTAGTACGGCGTAGCGCGTGTCGGCAAATAGAATAGGCGACTGCTCATCACCGGCTTTTTTGCTAAAGACCGATGCGGTTTCGGGCTGCGTTTCGCTAATCACTACCGGAACGCCCGGTTTGATAATCCCGGCTTTCTCACCGGCAATAGCCGGCAGCGTATCGCCCAGGATATCGGTATGGTCGTAACCAATGTTCGTAATAACCGACAGCAGCGGGGTGATTACATTGGTTGAATCCAGCCGCCCACCCAGGCCAACCTCAATAATAGCCACGTCGACGGCCGCCTGGGCAAAATAGTCGAACGCCATGGCCACGCTTACTTCAAAGAACGAAGGCTCGATGGTTTCAATCAGAGCCTGGTATTCGGTCACAAACGCGGCCACATCGTCCTCAGCAATGGGCTGACCATTGATTCGGATACGCTCGGTAAATGACTGGAGATGGGGCGAGGTGTACAGCCCCACCCGATACCCCGCCGACTGATACACGGCCGCCAGCATATGCGCCGTACTGCCCTTGCCGTTGGTACCCCCCACGTGGATACTACGGAATTGGTTCTGTGGGTTGCCCAGTTCGGCACAGAGCCGCAGGGTATTGGCCAGACCGGGTTTCAGGGCCTTCGGGCCGATTCGGTGAAATACGGGGAGCCGGCTATAGAGATAGTCGATTGCTTCCGGAAACTGCATTTACTTGGAGGTAATGATGAAGGTGATGGTTCCGGTAGCAGTGGGGGGCGTAGCTCCGCCTTTGGGCCGGAGTTTGAGCCGCTGCACCGCCTTGCGGTATTGATCGACCACAACGGGGCTAACGGTGGTCTGCCGCGTTTTCACGCTGATAATATCGCCACTGCCGTCAACAGTGATCTGAAAGACGATCTTCCCGGTTTCGTCAGAGTCGTCGTTTACGTTGGGGCGCGACGCCATCGACCAGCCCGATACGTCGAACGCCACGCCGGTTTTGGAACCGCCGGGCGTTCCGTAAAACTCTTTGGCATCGATCTTGCCATTCGGGTTGCCCTTATCGCCTACCCCACTGGCATCGTCGCCGTTGTTATTGCCGCCCGTACCGGCTGCTTTTCCAACCGTACCGTTGGAGCCACCCCCGCCCGACGATTTTTTAAACAGCGCATCGTTATTAACCGGGGCTTCTTTTTTGGCTTCTACCGGTGGCGCGGGGCGCTCGGCAGCCGGGGTCGGTTTGGCCGGGGCGGTCCGTTTAGGTTCGGGCCGCTCGGCCACGGTAACCGGGCTGGCTACTTTGCTGACAATATCGGGCTTTTCGGTAGGCGTCTTCGCGGGTTTGGCATCGGCTACGGGGGGCGTAGGCGTAGCGCGGGTACGTTCCAGCCGGGGTGTCGTTTTCGTTTTGGGATTAGGGCCGCTCGTCCGACGGTTTTACATCGACGGCATTAGGCGAGTCGGACGGTTTATTATAGGTCTGTATTTTTCCACTGCCCCGGTCCGTCGTTCCAAAGTTGACTTCGATAAACTCAATGGGGGGCGGGTTCGGGGGGGCAGGCTGCGTAAGGCTAATGAGGAACAGTGCCGCCAGCAGGACTACGCTGACGACCAAGGCCCCGACAAAAGACTTGAGCTGAATTTCTTTCTCGTTATCGTAAGTAAGATTCATGGCACGTTGGCAAGTTTCTAAACAAAGAAACGGAAAAAGGCTGATACCCGGTACAGACAGTTGACCCGCTCATTGGTTTAGACCGTATGTTTGCCTAAAAAGGAATGCCCAATAAAAGAGTAAGGCCCTGTACGTAAAAACAGGGTTACGCCCGTTTGTTCGCCATTTACAAGGTATCGTTCACCACCTCTCATTCATCACCAGGATAAAATGCCCGTTTTACAACCCATCGTTGACATTGCTGAATTACTGTACCGGAAAGGCGTTACCGATGTACTCGTTTCGCCGGGTTCGCGGTCAGCCCCCCTTACGCTGGCGGTGGCCCGGCATCCCCACCTGCGGGTACACGTCCGGGCCGACGAACGGTCGGCGGGGTTTGTGGCCCTGGGTATTGCCCAGCAAACGGGCCGGACGGTGGCCGTTATCTGTACGTCGGGCAGCGCGGTGTATAACCTGGCCCCGGCGGTGGTAGAAGCTTTTTTTCAGCAGGTCCCTCTGCTGCTGCTCACCGCCGACCGGCCCCACGAGTGGCTGCATCAGCAGGATGGACAAACCATGCACCAGCCCGGCGTGTTTGGTCCGCACGTAAAACGCAGCTACGATTTACCAGCCGACTACGCCCCGGCCGACAACCGCTGGTTTATTGAGCGCAGTGTGAACGAGGCCGTTATGCTCAGTCAGCGGCAGCCCGCCGGGCCGGTGCATATTAATGTACCGCTGCGCGAACCCTTCTACCCCACCGCTACAGATTCGGTTATGTTTGGACCGGTCCGGATTATTGAAAGCGTGACCGGCGAGCCTGCGCTCTCCGCCGAAACCTGGCACCGATTACTGGACGAGTGGGATGCCGCCGAAACAATTCTGATTGCCGTGGGGCAGCTGCCGCACAACCCGGCCCTGCTCTCCGTACTCACCAAACTCAGCGAAGAGTTTGGGGTACCCGTCGTAGGCGAAATCATCAGCAACGTATCCGGGACGCCCTTCATCACCCACACGGACACCGGTCTGGCTGGTTTGACAGACGAAGCAGCCCAAGCCCTGCGACCCGATCTGCTGATTACGCTGGGCAACTCGTTTCTGACCCGTAACCTGAAAACCTTCTTCCGAAAAAATCCGGCCCGTCAACACTGGCACCTGGACCCCGCCCCCGCTGGTATTCAGGATTCGTTTCAAAGTTTGACGACGCTGATTGAAGCCTCCCCCCTGCCCTTCCTGGAAAAACTCTTTGCCGACCTCGACTACCAGCAATTTTTGCAGGGCGACGATACCGACGATTCCCCGGCGTTTCTGCAGCGCTGGCAGACCCTGGACGGCCAGGCGGCCCGGCGCACGGCTACACTGCTCAACCAGTCGCGGAAGGCCGGGAATGGTTCCGCACCCGCTCCCCTTACCGACTGGCTCGCCGTGCAGATGCTGCTCGATACGCTGCCGGATGGCTCCGAGCTGCATTTGGCCAATAGCATGCCCGTGCGGTACGCCAACTTATGCGGGCTGAACGGGCAAACAGACGTACGGGTGTGGGCAAACCGGGGGGTTAGTGGCATTGACGGTTGTTTAAGCACCGCCGTGGGAGCTGCTCTGACCACCGACCGGATCGTGACGCTGCTGATTGGCGACGTGGCCTTTTTCTATGATCGAAATGCGTTGTGGTCCGCACCCGTCCCGCCTAATCTGCGGATCGTGCTGCTCAACAACGACGCCGGTCATATCTTCCGCATTATTGACGGCCCCCGGCAACTGCCCGAATTGGAAACGTATTTCGAGACGCCCCACGGTTACACGGCTGAACGGACAGCTGCGGACGCGCAGGTAACTTATTTCAGCAGTGACACCTCCGCGTCACTGGCCGCCCGTCTGACCAATTTTTTCGAACTCGACTCCCGGGCCCGGCTCCTGGAGATCAAAACGGATAAGCTGGCCAATCAATCGTTATTTGACGCGTATCGGGCGGGATTGACGTAGGCAGCCTCCCCACGCCTGGCGGGCGGTCTGGCAGGCGGCTGTGCTCTGCCTACCGGCCGCCAACACCACCTTTACCGTTTTCTTTGCGACCTTTGTCCTCCCTCCGTACCGCCGGCGATAAGGCCGGGCGCGAAACGAATTATAAAAAAGAACGCACGATGCAGTTATTAGACGGTAAATTTCTTTCGGCTCAAATCAAGGCAGAAATCAAAGAGGAAGTCACGCAGATACGCGAAGCGGGCGGTAAAATTCCCCACCTCGTCGCTATTCTCGTGGGCACCGCCGGCCGGTCAGAAACCTACGTAGCCAGTAAGATGAAAAGCTGCGAAGAAGTAGGCATGCACTCTACGCTGATCCGCTTCGAGCCGGCGGTAACCGAGACCGAACTCCTCGACGCGGTACGCCGGGTAAACGCCAACCCCGATATGGACGGGCTCATTGTGCAGTTGCCCCTCCCCGACCATATTGATCCCAACCGCGTCATGGAAACCATTGATCCCGCCAAAGACGTGGACGGTTTCCATCCCGTAAATATTGGACGTATGGCCAAGGGCCTGCCCGCCTATGTATCGGCTACGCCCCAGGGTATTCTGGAGATGCTGCACCGCTACGATATAAAAACGGCGGGTAAGCACTGCGTTGTGGTGGGCCGAAGCCAGATTGTTGGGTTGCCCATGAGCATCCTGATGCAGCGCAACGCGTACCCCGGTAACTGCACCGTAACGCTCACCCACAGCCGCACGCAGGATCTGCCCGCCATCTGCCGGCAGGCCGACATTTTGATTGCAGCCCTCGGCAGGCCCGAATTTATCACCGCTAACATGGTAAAGGAAGGCGCCGTAGTCATTGACGTGGGGCTGGAACGCGTCGTAGATTCCAGCAAGAAAAGCGGCTTTGCGCTGAAGGGCGACGTAAAATTTGACGAAGTAGCGCCCAAAACCAGTTTCATCACGCCCGTGCCCGGTGGTGTGGGTTTGATGACCATCTGCTCGCTCATGCAGAACACGCTCAAAGCCGCCCGGGGCGAGGTGTATGCGCGCTGATATTACTTGGCCTTGGTGACCTGCGCCGGACCGTAGTTTGCCTTCAGATAGGGTTCTAAATCCCGGGCCAGCAGGGCGCTCACTGCATCGGCACCGGCTTCGGTATAGTGCATCTCGTCATAATAGTACTCGCTTTTTTTAGGCAGCTGGCGGGCCAGATCAATGAGGTGCACGCGCTGACTGGTGGCTACCTGGCGCGTAATGCCGTTGTATAACTCAAGACGTTTCCAGGTCAGTTCGCCATTTTCGGTGTCGTGCAGCCTGAACCTGGCCAGGTCGGTATGCGTAGTGGAGTCGCGGGCGAAACCTACCAGCAGGGGTTGCGTAATCAGGATGGGCTCAATGCCCGCCCTGCGGCAGGTGGTTATCAGGTTCAGAACGCGGTTGCGGTACGGCATTAAATACGGTTTGCGGGAATCCAGCTCGGCCTGGATGCGGGCCGGAGACAGCGTCAGGGTGTCAGTGGGCCGAACGGGCATGTACAGGTTATCGCCGTAATGCAGTTTCTGGGTTTCAACGCCCCGAATAATGAGCCGCACGGTGCTGATCAGTTCGCTGTTCTGAGCAACAGTACGGGCCAGATTTTTCCACCAGGACCCATCCAGATTGACGTACGCATTCCGAACCAGCGCGTTATCAAAGCCATCCATTTTGTCTTTCCCCACGTCGTTAATACCAATCAGAAACAGGATAACATCGGGCTTCAGCTGAAGCAGGTAATGGTCCAGCAAAGCCTGATGGCCGTAGGTAGAGTGGCCGTTCAGACCGGCATTATTAACCCACAGGCTGGGTAGCGTGGGGCGTAGACGGCGGGCCAGCCTGGCGGGCCAGTCGGTGGCGTCGCTTAGAAAGTAGCACTCGGTTGTGCTGCCGCCCACGGCCAATACGGTCAGGTGGCGGGCCCAGTCACCGGGTGGCTCAGGGCCCCGAAAGCCCAGCGAGTTTTTAGTATGAACAACGTTTTTATTAGCCAGGGGCAGCCCGTCAACGGTCATTTCGTACCGCTTATTGATGGGCAGGATGATTTTGTCGTTTTTGAGCCGGGGTTGCAGGGGATTATAGATACGCAGTACTACTTCGAGCAACACGGCTACGACGGCTACGACATAGAGTAGGTACAGGACTTGGTCTACTAGTTTCGATTTCATAGAAGGGTATGTTCGCTGACTGATAGTCTATACCGGTGCGTGCGACGGGCGGACGGGCGGTTTCATTCGTTTTCGTTGGTCACTCCCCGGTAGGTACTGTAAAGTTATTGGCTACTTAAAACAAATGAACAGTCTGACACTTTACCTTATTTATCGGTATTTAATGGATTCATTCCGTTGAATCAGGCCTGGGACAGTAAATCTGCTTAACAAACTTTAACACCCCAACCCGGCCTTTTCGGGGCTGTTTTTGCGTAATTTTGGCCATTCCTTACACAAAAACAGTTTATTAATCTTCACTTGTATGCCTTCATTTAAACGCCTGAATGTCGTTGTGGGCTGGGCCGTTTTCGCTGTCGCGCTGTTTACCTACGCGAGTACCGTTGAGCGAACGGCCAGTTTCTGGGACTGTGGCGAATTTATTGCGTGTTCGTTTAAACTGCAGGTCCCTCACCCACCGGGAGCCCCATTTTTTCTGCTGCTGGGCCGCCTGTTCTCCATGCTCGCCCTGGGAGATCTCACCAGCGTAGCCTACTGGGTCAACCTGGTGTCGGTGCTGGCCAGTGCGTTCACCATCGCGTTTCTGTTCTGGACCATCACGATGCTGGCCCAGAAACTGCTGACCAACCAGAACGAGGATGAGTACCTGACCGCCGACACGCTGCTGGTCATTGGCGCGGGCGCGGTAGGAGCGCTGGCGTACACGTTTTCCGATACGTTCTGGTTCTCGGCGGGCGAAGCCGAGGTGTATGGCATGTCGTCGTTTTTTACGGCTATTGTGGTCTGGGCTGCTTTCCGCTGGGAGCGCATTCAGGACGAAGCTGCGGCCAACCGCTGGCTGATCTTCATTGCCTATCTCACAGGGCTTTCCATCGGTGTTCACCTGCTGAACCTGGTTACGCTGCCTGCGCTGGCCCTGATCTACTACTTCAAGAAATACCCCAAGCCCTCGTTCTGGGGCGGGGCCGCTGCATTTATGATTGGGCTGGTTATTCTGGCCATCATTAACTCGGGTATTATTCCGGGCCTGCCCGGCATGGCATTTTTTGTTGAGCGCATCTTCGTCAACACGTTTGGCCTGCCCTACAACTCCGGCATTTTCTTTTTCGTAGCCGTTTTCCTCGGTGCCGTCGTGTACAGTATCATCTGGTCGGGAAAGCAGCAGCGGCCCCTGCTCAATACCTCCCTGCTGGCCCTGGCGTTTGTGCTGATTGGCTACGCATCGTATATGCAGGTGCTGGTGCGGGCTGATTTCAACCCGCCTATCAACGAAAACAAACCCGACGATGCGCTGAACTTCCTGTCGTACCTGCGCCGGGAGCAGTACGGCAGCCGTTCGCTGTTGTACGGCCCCGTGTTCACCTCGCGGCCCGTTGACCAGAAGCGGGGCGCACCGCTCTGGAAGAAAGAAAATGGCAAGTATATCATCTTCGACTACCAGCCGGAATACATCTATAATCCCGGCGACGAGATGCTGTTTCCCCGGGTCTATAGCAGTCAGCAGAACCACCCGGCACTTTATCGCCGGATGCTGGGCCTGTCAGAAGGGCAAAAGCCTACCATGGGCGACAACCTGAAGTTTTTATTCAATTACCAGCTGGGGCACATGTGGTGGCGGTACCTGATGTGGAACTTCGCCGGGCGGGAATCCGACGAAGAAGGGGCCGGTTACCTCCTCCCCTGGTCGGGCGATGAGGGCGTACCCACGCTGCTGGCAGAGAACAAAGCCCGCGACAATTTTTATATGCTGCCCTTTGCACTCGGGCTGCTGGGGATTGCCTTCCAGTACTTCCGGCGCCGGCGTGACTTCTTGATTGTGGGCCTGCTGTTTCTGTTCACGGGTATTGCCCTGCAAATCTTCCTGAACTCACCCCCGCAGGAACCGCGTGAACGGGACTATATATACGTCGGCTCGTTTTACTTCTTCGCCATCTGGCTGGGACTGGGCGTAATGTCTGTGGCCGAAGGGTTGCGGAACGTTCTCAAAAACGACACCGCCCGCACGGGTCTGGTGGTGGGTCTGAGTTTGCTGGTGCCGGTGATGATGGGGGCCAAAAGCTGGAATAACCACGACCGCAGCAACCGCTATCAGTCGGTCGATTTCGCCAAGAACCTGCTGAATTCCTGCGCGCCCAACGCCATCCTGTTCACGGGGGGTGATAACGATACCTTCCCGCTCTGGTATGTGCAGGAGGTAGAAGGCTTCCGGACCGACGTGCGGGTCTGTAACCTCAGTCTGCTCGGTACGGAGTGGTACATTCAGCAGATGAAGCGCAAGACGTATCTGTCAGAGCCCCTGCCCATTTCGCTGGAGATGGACAACTTCAATAAAGGCAAGAATGACATCGTGCCGTTTTACGAAGTGCCGGCGGTAAAAGACGGTATCGACCTCAAACAATACATCAGCCTGATCAAAACCAACAACCAGGCCGTGCAGGTGCCCCTCACTAATGGCGACCTGACCAGTATCCTGCCCTCGTCAGTTCTGTTCATGCCCATTGACAGGGCGGCTGTCGACAAGGCGGGTTTCGTACCGGCAGCGCTGCGGCCATTCATGAAGGATACGCTCCAGTGGACCATCGGCAAAAAGGACCTCTACAAGCCTGACCTGATCATGCTCGACATGATTGCCAACAACAACTGGCAGCGGCCCATTTATTTTTCGAGCACGCTGGGGGGCGACAATTACCTGAACCTCAAGGACCACATGCAGCTCGAAGGCTACGCGTACCGCCTGATGCCGGTGGCCGTACCGGGTGCTACCGATGGGTTTGTTAACTCCGACATCATGTACACCAACATGACGAAGAAAACCTTCTGGCGCGAATTCGATAACCCCGACGTGTATTACGACGAGACCTACAAAGGCCCGCCGGTGATCTCGGCCCGCATCGCCTTCTTCCGACTGGCCGATCAGCTGCTGCGCGAGGGCAAGACCGAAAAGGCCCGCGAGGTAATCAACTATTCGCTGAAGGTAATCCCGGACAAGAGCATTCCCTTCGATCAGATTTCGGGTAACTACGTCCGGTTCCTGTTTGAAGTAGGCGAAACCAAAAAGGCCCTCGACATTGCCGGAACAATGGCAGGCCGGGCCGACCAGAACCTGACCTACGCCAAGTCGGGCCGCGGCCAGTTTGGCAACCCCGACGCCGATCTGTATATTCTGCAAACCATTGTGGAAGCCTGTAAAGAAGCCAAACAGACAGCCGCGGCCGCCAAATACGATGCGATCTTTCAGAAGCACATCGCGAGCTTTGGTTGATTGAAGACTCGCTAACGCTCGTCTTAGGGGCTATTACGCAGAGATGCGCGGAGAAAAAAGAGATTCGCAGAGGAAATATAACTCCGTGAATCTCTTCTTTTCTCTGCGCATCTCTGCGTAATAGCCCTCAGGAACGGGTATTTCCACCTTCGGGTGGCCTTTCTTCAGCTATGCGCTTCCTCTTTTTCGTGATTCTTGCAGCGGGTAGTCTGGCTCTTACGGAATGGGTAAGTCCGCGCCAGACCCGGCCGAATGTGCTGCTCATCATGACCGACGATCAGGGATGGGGGGATTTGGGCAGCAGTGGTAACCCCATGCTGCAAACGCCGGTGCTGGATTCGCTGGCCCGGCAGAGTGCCACCTTTAACCGGTTTTACGTAAGCCCTTTGTGCGCGCCCACGCGGGCCAGTCTGCTCACGGGCCGCTACCACCTGCGCACCGGTACGGTGTCGGTAACCAAGGGGCTGGAAACAATGCATGCCGATGAAACAACCCTGGCAGAACTATTCCAGACGAATGGCTACCGCACGGGTATCTTTGGAAAATGGCACAACGGCGAGCATTTCCCCAATAACCCCGCCGGGCAGGGTTTCGACGAATTTCTGGGTTTCTGCGCCGGTCACTGGTCCAACTATTTCGGCACCGAGCTCCAGACCAACGGGCAGCCGCAAAAAACCACCGGCTACATTACCGACGCGCTGACCGATGCCGCCCTATCGTTTATAGACCATACTCGAAAAAAGCCGTTCTTCTGCTACGTACCCTACAACGCCCCCCACAGTCCGCACCAGGTGCCGGACGCGTACTTCGATCCGCACAAAGCCGCCGGTCACGACAACGAACTGGCCAGTATCTACGGCATGGTTGCCAACATCGACCACAACGTGGGGCGGCTGCTGCGTCGACTGGACGAACTCGAACTGACCGACAATACCATCGTTATTTTTCTGACCGACAACGGTCCCAATGGCCATCGCTACAATGGCGGCATGAAGGGCATTAAAGGGTCGGTAGATGAGGGCGGCATGCGGGTACCCTGCTTTGTACGCTGGCCCGGAACCATCCGGCCCGGCCTGGCAATAAAATCTATCGCGGCCCACATCGATATACTGCCTACGCTGGTTGATCTCTGCGCACTCAGAAAGCCGGAGACGCTCCCAATCGATGGTGTCTCAATGGCCAGGGCGCTGCGGGAACAGTCGGCAGCACCGGCGGGCCGGACCCTGTTTAACCACGTGGCCTTTACCGATAACGTGACCGACCTGAAACCCCGCCCCGGAACGGCCCGCACTGACCGCTACCGGCTGGTCTGGAAAGACGAACAGCCTGAACTCTACGACATGCAGGCCGACCCCGGCCAAACCCGCAACGTGGCCGCCTACCATCCCGAAGAAACCAGGCAACTCGCCGACGCCTACACCCGCTGGTTTGCCGACGTGACCCGGAACCTGCAACCCGCCCCGCCCGCGCCGGTGGGGTACCCAGCTGGCGGCATGGTGCTGCTCAACGCGCCCGAAGCCCGTTTTGGCGGGGGCATCCGCTACGCCGAAGGCCACGGCTGGGCCCACGACTGGCTCACCCACTGGACTACCCCCACCGACTCGATAAGCTGGCCGCTCGACGCGCGGCAACCCGCCCGCTACGTGGCCTATCTGCGCTACACCTGCCCCCCCGCTGCCGCAGGTTCGGAGGTTCGGCTGTCCGTTCAGAATCAGTTCGTTACGGGCAGGATTGCGCCGGCCTTTGATCCTCCGCTCCTGCCCAGCCCCGACCGGGTACCGCGCAAAGAAGCTTTTGAAAAGCCCTGGGCACGACTCAAACTGGGTCTGCTTACGATTCCGCAGGGAAAAAGTCAGCTGGTGCTGCGGGCCCTGCGCGTGTCGGGCGGGGAAGTTGCCGATGTAAAAGCCATTGAACTGGAACCGCTTCGGTAAGTCAGGGCTCTTCGAGGCCCTGGGCTCTATTCGTTTACCATTTGCTTGATACCATGAAAAAAAACTTCCTCATCGCCCTTATTCTGGCCGCCGGATGTCTGCTCAGCCCTACGGCTCCCAAAAAACCGAATGTCGTGCTGATTTTTATGGACGACATGGGCTACGGCGATTTGTCGTGCTACGGGGCGCTGAACTATACCACGCCAACCATTGACCGGCTGGCCACTGACGGTACTCGGTTCACCAATTTCCTGACTACCCACGCCGTTTGTACGGCCTCGCGGGCGGCTTTGCTGACGGGCTGCTACGCCAACCGGCTTAGTTTGTCGGGCGCGTTGTCGCCTGCCGCCCCCAACGGACTCCACCCTGACGAAGAAACCCTGGCCGAGTTACTAAAAGATCAGGGCTATGCTACGGGCCTTTTCGGCAAGTGGCACCTGGGCAACAAACCGGAATTTCTCCCCACCAGACAGGGCTTCGATGAGTATTTCGGGATACCCTACTCCAATGATATGTGGCCGGTTGATTACGACGGCACCCCGGCGGTATCGGGCAATAAAATGCAGTACCCGCCCCTGCCGATGCTCGACGGGACGCAGTCGGTTGATACCATCCGCACCCTGACCGATCAGGGGCTGCTTACGAAGCGACTCACCGAACGGGCCGTATCCTTTATTGCCAGGAACCGCAACAACCCATTTTTTCTGTATCTGCCCCATCATATGGTACACGTACCCATTGCGGCCTCGCCCCGCTTTGTGGGCAAAACCGGCGCGGGCCTGTTTGCCGATATGATGCAGGAGGTAGACTGGTCGGTGGGTGAGGTGATGAACGCCCTGAAAAAAAATGGGCTCGACAAAAATACGCTCGTCATTTTCACGTCCGACAATGGTCCGTGGCTCACCTTTGGCAACCACGCCGGCTCGTCGGGCGGTTTTCGCGAAGGCAAAGGAACTACCTACGAAGGCGGCCACCGGGTACCGTGTCTGATGCGCTGGCCGGGCGTCATTCCGGCCGGGCGAGTAGCCAACCAACTGTTGACCACTCTTGATCTACTGCCCACCATTGCCGGTTTCTGCGGGGCAAAACTACCCAAACGGCCCATCGACGGAAAAAACGCCGTGGCCCTGCTAAAAGGAGCTGAGCAGTCGCCCCGGCAGGAATTTTATTATTACTACCGAAAAAACAGCCTGGAAGCCGTGCGACGGGGCAACATGAAACTGGTGTTTGCCCACCCCGGTCGGCGCGACGAAGGGTATGTGCCTGGCAAAGACGGGTACCGGGGCGAAACCAACGAAAACTTCCCCACGCCCCCCGGCCTGTACGATCTGGCCCGTGACCCCGGCGAGCGCTATGATCTCAGCACAACCTATCCGCAGCTAAAAGCGGATCTGGAAGCCCTCGCCGAAAAAGCCCGCGCTGACCTCGGCGATGATCTTCAGCAGCGGACGGGTGCTAACGTACGCGCGGGTGGCATTGCGCGTATGAAATAAGTCATTCAGCACGAAAAATGAGCCATGCGGATAACCTGACCCTTGATATAGTCTCCAGCTGTCATAGATTTGCAGGTTAGCAGGAACGCTTACCCAACCCCTATTTTTCAACAGGCTTCGTCCTGCAAATTTTTATACTGTGAAAAGATGGATTGCCCTCGGTCTCGTTGCGCTTGTTCTCGGCGGGATTATTGTGTATAACAAGGTATTACATCCCGCCCCCGGAGCCAATCCCGGAGCCGCGGGTGGTAAAGGTAACGGCAAGGATGGCGGCAAAGGGAGCCCCGGCGCGGGCAAAGGAGCCTCGCCAGCCGTTAATGTGTTTATCGTTGCCTCGCAGAACCTGCGCGAAGACGTTGTATCCAGTGGCTCGCTGCTGGCCGCCGAACAGGTCGATATCTATCCCGAGATCTCGGCCCGCATCACCCAGCTCAATATTCGGGAGGGGCAGCCTATAGCCAAAGGCGCCCTGCTGGTTAAACTCTTCGACGCCGACCTGCGGGCGCAGCTCCAGAAACTACAGGCCCAGGCCGATAACGCCCGCCGGACCGAAGACCGCAACAAACAGCTTCTGGAGCGGGGCGGCATCAGTCAGCAGGAATACGACATTGTCACGACCAACCTGCGTTCGTCGCTGGCCGATATTGAGCTGGTACGCGCCAACCTTCAGCGCACCGAAATCCGCGCGCCGTTTTCGGGCGTTATCGGCCTGCGTAATGTGAGCCTCGGTGCGGTAGTGTCGCCCAATACCCTCATTGCCCGGTTGCAACAGGTGTCATCGCTCAAACTCGATTTCTCGATTCCGGAAAAATACGGTCCGTCGGTGCGGGTGGGCAGTCCCATTTCGTTTCAGGTAGATGGCAGTAACACGCCCGGCACGGGTGTGGTGTATGCGATTGAACCGGGTGTAGAAGAAGCCACCCGCAACCTGCGCATCCGGGCCCGGGTCAGCAATGGGTCGGCCCGGCTGCGGCCCGGTGCGTTTGCCCGCGTCACCCTCACTGTACAGAACGATAGGAGTCTGGTAGTACCCACCCAGGCCGTTATTCCGCAGACGCGTACCAATCAGGTTGTGGTAATCAAAAATGGAAAAGCGGATTTTACCGATGTAGAGACGGGTTTACGCACGGCGGGCGTTATCCAGATACGATCCGGCCTGTCGGCGGGCGATACGGTAGCCGTTACGGGTCTGTTGTTTTTAAAGCCGGATGCCCCGGTAAAAGTTGGAAAAATCATTAGCCTTATTAAATAGTTTCCTGTGTTGGGGTCAACGCTGATCGTTGCGTCCGGCACCCGAAACAACAAAAAAGATGAGTCTTCCCGAACTGAGTCTGAACCGGCCCGTTTTTGCGATGGTGATGTCGATTGTCATCGTCCTCTTCGGCATTATTGGCTTTACGTTTCTGGGCGTCCGCGAGTACCCGGCCATTGACCCGCCCGTTATTTCGGTACGTACCAGCTATACGGGAGCCAACCCCGAAATCATCGAGTCGCAGATTACCGAACCCATCGAGAAATCGCTCAACAGCATCGAAGGCATCCGGACCATCTCCTCCAACTCAGCCCTCGGCGTCAGTTCCATCACGGTGGAGTTTAACCTGGACGCGGACCTGGAACGGGCGGCCAACGATGTGCGCGACAAGGTAGCCCAGGCGCAGCGGCAACTCCCCCAGGACATTGATGCCCCGCCCGTGGTGAGCAAAGCCGATGCCAACTCGGACCCGATTATTTTTCTGACCGTAAAAAGCACCACCCGGAACGCCACCGAACTCTCTGACTACGCTGAAAACGTGTTGCAGGAGCGCGTACAGACCATTCCGGGGGTGAGCCAGGTCAATATCTACGGCATGAAACGCCAGGCCATGCGGCTCTGGATTGACCCCATTAAACTGTCGGCCTATCAGCTGACAACGCAGGATATCCAGGCCGCGCTGACGGCCCAGAATGTAGAACTGCCCGGCGGTAAGGTGTATGGTAACACCACGGAGCTGACCGTAAAAGCCGTTGGCCGGCTCACGACCGAAAAAGATTTCAACGATTTGATCCTGCGCCAGACCAGCAACCAGATCGTGCGTTTCAAAGACATTGGGTACGCCACGCTGGGGGCCGAGAATGATGAAACCATCTCGAAGCAAAACGGCGTAGTGGGCGTCATTGTGGTTCTGATCCCGCAGCCCGGCGCCAACTACGTCAGCATAGCGGATGAGTTCTACAAGCGGTTCGATGGCATTAAAAGCGACCTCCCCCCCGACCTGATTGTGGACCTGGGTATTGACCGGACGGTGTTTATCCGGCGGGCTATTGAGGAAGTGGGCGAAACCCTGATCATCTCGTTTGTCCTGGTGGTACTGGTCATTTTCCTGTTTTTCCGGGACTGGCTCATTGCGTTCCGGCCCCTGATCGACATTCCGGTATCGCTGATTGGCGCGTTTTTCATCATGTACGTAGCAGACTTCAGTATCAACGTGTTAACACTGTTAGCTATCGTCTTGGCTACGGGTCTGGTGGTTGATGATGGTATTGTAGTAACGGAAAATATCTATAAAAAAGTGGAGGGCGGCATGGACCCGCAGCGGGCCGCCCGTGAGGGGTCTAATGAGATCTTTTTTGCCGTAGTGGCCACCAGCATTACGCTGGCCGTGGTGTTTCTGCCCATTATTTTTCTGGAAGGATTCGTGGGGCGGCTCTTCCGCGAATTCGGCGTGGTAGTGGCCGGCGCGGTACTGATCTCAGCGTTTGTATCGCTGACGCTGACGCCGGTGCTGAGCGTAAAGATGACCCGCAAAGACCACGAGTACCGCTCCTGGTTTTATAAAAAAACCGAACCTTTCTTTGTCTGGCTCGACCAGTCATACCGCACGTCGCTGACCGGATTCATGCGAACACGCTGGTTGGCCCTGGTGATGGTTGGTGCGTGTCTGGCCATAATCGCCGGCATTGGCTCGCTGCTCAAATCGGAGCTGGCTCCCCTGGAAGACCGCAGCCGAACCCGCGTAATCATCACCTCGCCCGAAGGCACCAGCTACGAACCCCAGGCCCAGCTCACCGACCGGGTCATGCAGTTTATGCTTGATTCGATTCCCGAAACCACGCTGGCGTTTAGTGTAGTAGCCCCCGGCTTTTCGGGCGCGGGAGCCGTTAATAATTCGTTCGTATTCGACAACCTGTCTGACCCTTCGGAGCGCGACCGCTCGCAGCAGGACATTGTTGATTACCTGAACAAAAGCATGCGCAAATTCACCGAAGCCCGCATTTTTGCTACCCAGGACCAGACCATTCAGGTAGGCCGGGGCGGGGGGCTGCCGGTACAGTTTGTGATCCAGAATTTGAACTTTGACAAACTGCGGGAGAAGCTGCCCACCTTTCTGGATGAAGTGCAGAAAGACCCCACGTTCCAGACCTCGGACGTTGATCTGAAATTCAACAAGCCCGAACTCAACATCAGCATCGACCGCGAGAAAGCCACCAACCTCGGCGTATCGGTACAGGATGTAGCCCAGACGCTGCAACTGGCCCTGAGCAACCGGCGGCTGGCGTACTTCCTGATGAATGGCAAGCAGTATCAGGTAATTGGGCAGGTGGACCGCGCTGACCGTGATGCGCCCGTCGATCTGGCTTCGCTCTACGTGCGTACCAACGAAGGGCGGCTGATTCAGCTGGACAATCTCGTTAAGTTTCAGGAAGTGAGCAGCCCCCCGCAGGTGTATCACTACAACCGGTTTAAGTCGGCCACGGTATCGGCGGGGCTGGCGCCGGGCAAAACCATCGGCGACGGTGTGGCGGCCATGCAGGCCATTGCCGACCGCACCCTCGACCCAACCTTCCAGACGGCCCTCTCCGGCCCCTCCCGCGACTACGCCGAGAGCTCGTCCAATACGCTGTTTGCCTTTGGGCTGGCCCTGATCCTGGTCTATCTGATTCTGGCTGCCCAGTTCGACTCGTTCATCGACCCGTTTATTATCATGATTACCGTACCCCTGGCCCTGGCCGGGGCGGTATTTTCGCTCTGGATGTTTAACCAGACGCTGAATATTTTCAGCCAGATCGGTATTATCATGCTGGTGGGTCTGGTCACCAAAAACGGAATTCTGATTGTGGAGTTTGCCAACGAACAGCGGTTAACGGGACAGAACAGATTTGAGGCCGCTATCGAGTCGGCGGCTTTGCGGCTGCGCCCCATCCTGATGACCACGCTCGTGGCCGCCTTTGGGGCGCTGCCGCTGGCCCTGGCGCTGGGGTCGGCCTCCAAGAGCCGTGCCCCCCTGGGTATCGTCATCGTGGGTGGGCTACTGTTCTCGCTCGTCCTGACATTGTATGTAGTGCCCGTCATCTACACGTATCTGAGTCGCCGAAAAGACAAGCAGACCGGCGAAACGCAGCTGGACAAACCAATGAAGCCAGAGCCGGAGCCCGTTGCCGTCTAAACGATTAGTATCGAAAAAACGACTCTCCAGGGCTGGCGGTAGACGGCTCACCCAGCGAAAGGCCTTAAAACGTAGCCTACGTTTTAAGGCCTTTCGCTGGGTGAGCCAAACAATCAACGGGGTATTCAGATTAGACACCTATACTCAACTAAACTGTTAGACCCGATGGAAGCTCAGCCCGATACCAACAAACTCCTCAACCAAACGCTCCAGGCCCTCAGCGGCAACCCTGCCGACGTAGCGATTAAAGATGGTACCGGTTTGATCGACAGCTGGCTGGGCGTACTTGACGACGACGACTCACTGACGGTTGAATTAAGGGCGCTCAAAACGGCCCTTGAAAGCGATACCCCTGACGGTTCACGGCTGAAGTCGCTGTTGATGAATGTATCGAAGCAAACAGCCTCAGCAGCGTCGTCTGCCGACAAAGGCAGCGCACCGCTGTTGCAGGATCTGGCTGCATCACTGAACGATTTCGCGCAGAAACTATAGCTGACTCAGGCCCATGCGCTGAGCCGATCTCCGAACGATTGTGTCTGGTTATGAACATCGTACTCATTAGGAGTGTCCATCCATTGGCCTCACCCCCGTTGTTACGGCCGCACCAGCTGGGCACCCGGCAACCTGACTCTGAACGATCAGCCTTTGATGAATTACCTGACCATCCACGGGAGTTTGATTACAGGTCGGCTATGCTGTGACTGGTGGAAACAACGCGTTTCCAGTCTGGGTGGCGTTTCAGGTAGGCAGTTATGAATGGGCAGGCCGGCACAATCCGCAGGTTGTTGCGGTCAACGTATTCCAGTACCCCCTTGACCAGGTGCGAGCCTACCCCCTGCCCTTCCAGACTGGGGTCAACTTCGGTATGAGTCAGGGCCAGCGTTTCATCATCGAGTTTTCGGTACTCGACGATGGCCACTTTGTCGGCATAGTCCAGTTCAAAGCGGTGTTTGCGGGCGTTGTCCTTGACGGACGTATCGGTGAGGTTCATATAGCGGAGTTTATCTCTTGAAGTTTACCCAAAACGAAACGGTATTGTTCAAAAGTCAGTTAACCCGTGTGACAGGCAATCGGAAAGCCAGCAAACAGCCGCGGATAAATTTTGTTGCTCCTCACAAGTCTTTGGCGCATTCCGGCAGTTTTCCGCTTCTTTCCGTATCTTGCCAAAAATAGCCTGATTTACTCTATTCAACCTTTATGGCATTTATTGACAACGTTCTTCAGAAACCATCATACGGCTGGAGTGATGAACAGGGTAAACTGATTGTTCCCACCACCAAGCAACTTTTCAACGAAGCCTTTTCCCGAGTCAACTTCTTTGCCGACCGCAGGAACTGGATTTCTGCGGTTAGCTGGCTCATGGCGGTTTGTCTGGTGCCCTTCGTCCTGGTGGCCTTCATCAAATACTTCTCGTTTCCTCTGCTGCTGGTCTCCTTCCTGTATAGCATTATGGTGATGAGTACCCACGCTACTGTCTGGTTCCACCGGTACTGCACCCATAAAGCGTTCACGTTCAGCCATCCGGTGTGGCGGTTCATTACCCAAAATCTGGTCCTGAAGACGTTTCCGGAAGAGATTTACGTGATTTCGCACCACGTTCACCACTCCAAGTCCGACCAGCCCGGCGACCCTTACAACGCGCAGGGGGGGTTGATGTACTGCATGCTGTCGGACGTGAATCACCAGAGCATTGCCAAGAACCTGAGCGAAGAGGATTACAACAAGGCCGCCAGCTTTATGAAGCACACCGGCGTCTGGATTAACAGTTACGCAGCGTATCAGAAGTGGGGTTCTGTAGCCTCGCCGTATTATACAATTGGTTTATGGATCCTGAACTGGTCATTCTGGGCCACGGTCTTTTACCTGATTGGCGGTCCGGCCCTGGTGTGTGGTCTGTTTACCGGTGCCATGTTCTGGTTCGTACTGGTACGGGCCTTTAACTACACCGGCCACGCCAAAGGCGAAACTAAACACGTAGATGGCATTGACTTTGACCGGCGCAATCTGTCCATCAACCAGGCCCGACCCGGTTTTTTCTCGGGCGAATGGCACAATAACCACCACCTGTATCCCAGTAGTGCCCGCGCCGGATTCCTGCCGTTTCAGATTGACTTTGCCTGGATGTATATCTTCGCGCTTTACAAGCTCGGCATGGTATCGTCGTACCGTGACAACAAGAAAGATTTTTTAAAGAAGTATGTCAACGTCGAAAAAGAACCGGAAACTAAGCAGTCGAAAGCGGTTCTGACGGAGTAAGCCTAAAAACGGGCTGCGTTTTTCTTAAAAGGATTCTGGGCCTATAAATAAAGGGAGCCGCAATACGTTGCGCTCCCTTTATTTATAGGCCGGAATGCCGGTAATCTCGGCACCCAGAATAAGCAGGTGAATGTCATGCGTTCCTTCGTAGGTACTTACGGATTCGAGGTTCATCAGGTGGCGCATAATAGGATACTCACCCGATATACCCATCGCTCCCAGAATCTGCCGGGCCTCACGGGCAATGCGTAGGGCCATTTCCACATTGTTGCGCTTGGCTAACGAAATCTGAGCGGTGGTGGCCCGGTCTTCGTTTTTAAGTACGCCCAGCCGCCAGCACAGGAGCTGTGCCTGCGTGATATCGGTCAGCATCTCGGCCAGTTTTTTCTGCACCAGCTGGAAACTGGCAATGGGCTTCTCAAACTGCACGCGCTCCAGCGCGTACCGGCGGGCCACCTCGTAGCACTCCATGGCCGCGCCCAATGCGCCCCAGCTAATGCCATACCGGGCCTGATCCAGGCATTTCAGGGCACTTTTTAACCCGAAGGCCTCGGGTAGCAGGTTTTCTTTCGGCACCCGTACATCCTGAAATACCAGCTCGCCCGTTGTGCTGGCCCGCAGGGACCATTTGTTGTGAATTTCGGGCGTAGTAAACCCATCCAGGCCCCGTTCCACAATTAAGGCGCGTACCTTACCGTGTTCGTTTTTGGCCCAGACAATGGCAATATCGGCAATGGGTGCGTTGGTAATCCAGAGTTTTGAGCCGTTCAGCAGAAAGTAATCGCTGCGCTCGAGGAAGTTGGTTTCCATACCGCCGGGGTTCGAACCGTGGTTGGGTTCGGTCAGGCCGTAGCAGCCCAGCAACTCGCCGGTGGCCAGCCGGGGCAGGTATTTTTGCTTTTGTGCCTCCGTACCGAACGCCCAGATGGGGTACATCACCAGCGAGCTCTGCACCGACACGCACGAGCGGCAGCCCGAATCACCCCGCTCCAGCTCCTGCGTCATCAGGCCGTAGCTGATCTGATCCAGCCCGCCCCCGCCGTATTCGGTCGGTATGTTCGGCCCGAACGCCCCGATCTGCCCGAACTTAGGCACCAGTTGACGCGGAAATTCAGCCCGCTGCGCATAGTCTTCCACGATGGGTAAAATCTCGCGCCTGACGAAGTTGCGCACCGCCGACCGCACCAGCTTATGCTCATCAGTAAGCAGGTCATCGAGACAGTAAAAATCCGTTGACGTCTCGATGGCGTCAACTTTATTGCGGGGCGAAGTTATGGTGCTTTGCATGGCGTTAAGGTAGTGAAAAATGTGGTGTGGCGATCGGGATGATGCCGAAAAACGCGGCATTATCCCCGCTACACACACGTTTCACGCTCCACTCTCCAGGGTTCCTGCTTAAGGCGACAGCCGCTCCAGCACCCAGTCAGTTTCTGCTTTACGATACTGAATGCGGTCGTGCAGGCGGCTGGGACGTCCCTGCCAGAACTCCAGCCCATCGGGTACAAGCCGGAACCCGCCCCAGTACGGTGGGCGCGGCACGGGCTGATCGGCAAACTGCGCTTCGAGGTCACGCTGCCGAATTTCGAGCACCTCGCGGCTGGCAATAATCCGGCTCTGGTGCGACACCCACGCGCCAATCTGACTCCCGCGCGGGCGACTGGCAAAGTAAGCATCAGACTCGGCATCGCTCACTGTTTCAACCCGCCCCTCAATACGGATTTGCCGCTCCAGCTCGGGCCAGAAAAAGGTCAGGGCGGCAAATGGCTGTCCCAGCAGCTCCTTTCCTTTACGGCTTTCGTAGTTGGTGTAAAACACAAATCCGGCGGCAGACACGTCTTTGATCAGCACGATGCGGCCATCGGGCCGACCATCGGCACTCACCGTGCTGAGGTGCATGGCGTTGGGTTCGGGCACGCCCGCGCTGAGGGCCGCATCGAACCAACGCCGAAACTGCGCCATCGGATCGGGCAGGACATCGGTCAGGTCAAGGCCGGCCAGCGTGTATTCTTTGCGTAAGTCACTGAGGGTTGCAGACATGTCTTGCGGGGCTAAAGCGGCAATTAAAAGGCTGAACGAGGATGGATTCGCCAATTTTCGTAGTTTTGCAAAAGTAATCGGTACGTTCCCAACATGGCAAATCAAGACCAGGAAATAAACCAGCAGCCGGAAGTCACCTCTCCTCCAACTGACGCGCTGGCAGTGAATACCCCCGACGAGACCACGACGTCAGCCGACACGGCGGTTGAGGCCACGGACGCTCCGCCCCATTCTGCGGAGCCAGTTGCGGCAACACCCGTTCCGCCAGCAGACTCTGACGACACCGCTACGCCATCGCCCGGCGAGGTAACGGCTGACGATCAATCGGATGAGCCGGTTACCGGCGAAACAGCAGCAGTCATGGCCAGTCCGGCAGACGGGGTGGAATCGCCCGTACCTGACGAAGCAGCAGTTGCCGAACCAACCGACCCGCCAGCGAATGCCGCTGAAACGGCAGAGCTGGATGAAGCCGTTATGCCCGTTGTGGAAGCGAAAACGACCACTCCTCCCCCGGTTGAGATGCCCGAGCCCGACGCGCCAGCGACCGGTATGGAAGCCCGTGACGAACCGGCCTTAGCGGAAACTGACGTTCAGGCGCAGACCGACATGAGCAGCCCATCAACCCAGGACGCGGCTGCGGCTACCGAAGCCGCGCCCACCGCAGCAAACGAAGTTTCCGGCATAACCCAGCCGGAAGACGCTGAACTGGCAAACAGCGAGCCAGAAGATACTGCGGTTGAGGACGATACCGTGGCTGAGCCTGCCGCTGACTATACCCAGTTCTCAAAAACTGACTTTGTATCCCTGCTCGAAGGGCAGATCGCCATCATCTCGGCATCGGCGGTAACGCCTGCCGATTTCAAGCGGGCCGACCGCGTCCTGAAAGAAACGAAACCCCTCTTCGATCAGATGAAGCGGGCTGAGCGCGAAGCCGCCCTCCAGGCCTACACCGCCCAGGCTGAAGAAGGATCGGAAGAAGGCTTTGCCTTTAAGCAGGATGACGAAGTGCTGCGTTACGATGAGCTCTATAAGCTCATTAAAAGTCAGAAGAATACCTATTTCCAGAATTTGGACAAGGCTAAAGACGGCAACTTTACGGCCAAAACCGAACTGCTGACCCGGCTGCGCGAACTGGTTGAGTCGGACGAGAACAACGCGGGCGACCAGAAGGCCAGCTGGAACGAATTCAAAAAAATTCAGGACGACTGGAAAGCCGCCGGGAACATGAACTCCCCGCATAACGCTACGCTCTGGGCTACATTCCACGCGCTCGTTGACCGGTATTTCAGCAACCGGAATATTTATTTTGAACTGAAAGAACTCGACCGGAAAAAAAATATCGGACTGAAAACCGAAGTCATCGAAAAGGTTGAAGCCATGGCCAAGGCGTCGGACGAGACGCCCGTAACGCGCCAGACAATCGACGATGCCAACGCACTCTTCGAGGAGTACAAACACATTGGACCGGCTCCCAAAGCCGAACAGGAAGTTCTGTGGGCCAGAATGAAAGCGGCCCTGGATGTTCTGTACGACAAACGGCGCGATCAGACCAACGAGCAGCGTAAAGAGTCGGCGCAGTTGTACGAAGAGAAATCGGCCATCTACGAAGAACTGATTCCGCTCACGTCGTTCTCATCCAACAGCATCAACGACTGGAACGACCGCACCAAAGTGGTAATGGGTCTTCAGGACCGCTGGAATGGCATAAAAGGGCCCATGCCCCGCGATGAAGGCAAAGATCTGAGCAAGAAATTCTGGGCCGCTCTGAAAACGTTTTTCGCTAACAAAGGCGAGTTTTTCCGGCAATTAGAAAGCAAGCGCGAAGACAATCTGCGTCAGAAAACCGAACTCTGCGAGCAGGTAGAAGCCATTCTGGCCGCCGGTGAAGAATCGCCGGAGATTACCCAGACGGTGATTGAACTGCAGCGGCAGTGGAAAAACATTGGTCAGGTACCGGAGAAGCAGAAAAACTCGATTTTCGAGCGCTTCAAAGCCGCCTGCGATGCCTTTTTCGATAAGAAGCGCGCCCGCAATCAGGATACCGAACGCGAGTTTGAAGAGAACCTGACCAGGAAGATCGCACTGATCGAACGCATCGAAGCAGCCGCCACCGAAAATGCCGACCTGACGCAGCTAGAAGCCTTCCGGCAGGAATGGCTGGCTATTGGTTTCGTTCCTAAAAAAGACAAGGAGTCAACGCAAAAACGCTACATTAACGCCGTAAATGCGCTGGTGAGTGCCACGGGCCAGATTCCGGCCAAAGACAAGGAACGCATCATGCTCCAGAGCGAAGCCGAAGCTACCCGGACTGGCGGGTCCCGCGCGGGTGGACCCCGTACCGGAGCCCCCCGGTCGGATCGACGCTCAGACGGCGGGTCAAGACCCGCCGGCAACCGCGGTGGCAACCGGAGTAGCCGCGATCAGGATGACGATCGTGACTACGGCCGCAATGCCTACCGTGAGGATTACAACCGGGCCGACAGCGGGGGCAGCAAGCGCGAGGGAGACCTGCGCCGGCGCATTACGGCCATCGAGAACGATATTGCTACCTATCGCAATAACATCGAGTTTTTTGCCCGCTCGAAAAACGCCGATCAGCTCCGCGCCGATATCGACCGCAAAATTGCTGAGTCAGAAAAACAAATCGAAGAGCTTCGCCATCAACTTCGTGTTGAGCAGGCGTAGGCTGAATACCAGTACCAAAAAAATAACGTTCCACTACAAAGTAGGACGTTATTTTTTTGGTTGTTCGTACCTATTTGGCTGTCTCAAATCGCACTCGTCAAGGATATTTTTGTGCTACCTACCTGATGAGTTGATGATTTACAATGACAATACCGGCTCAGCACGGGTGCCACCCACAAACCGGTTCTAACCCTTCGGTACACGCTCGGCATCCGGCATTTGTTCGACAGTGATTTTGCGTACCACCGCGTATCCATGTCGCTGAAGCACTCGTTCCGTGTGGGCGTCTTGGGCAGGTCTTATTATACCATCCACGCGGGCATTATCCCGTCAACGGTTCCCTACACCCTGCTCTACACGCCCCTGAGGAACGAGTCATGGTTTTACGTGGGTAACGCGTATAACCTGATGAATTACTTCGAGCTTGTGGCTGGGCTGGAAACTGTGCGCTATGAGCCAATTTTGGCGGTCTGCTCTTTAACCGGGTCCCATTGCTGCGCCGGCTGAAGTGGCGCGAACTGGTCACGGCGAAGGTTATGGTGGGCAGCGTATCGGCGGCCAATACAAACTTAGCCTCCCACCGACACCCGGGGGCAGGCCGTTGACGGCTTCAACTCGCTCACCAGCACGCCCTACGTAGACGTCGGTTACGGCATTGATAACCTCTTTAACGTATTTCGGGTCGATGCCATTCACCGGCTTACCTATCTGGACAACGTGAGCCGCACAGGCATTCCCGTTACGCCCTCAATGTATCGGGCTGGCTGGCGTTTTGAAGAGGGTTTCTTACGCCCAGACCTGCGTGCCTTCGGTGCAGTTGCGGCACATCTCGATTTCGGAGCGCGACCGCAGCAGCGTTTGCCGGAAGTTCTGGTAAGCGGGGCCGCGCCAGAGGTCGGCAAAGGAGTCGGTCTGTAAATCGCCGAGCCGGTGGTGGGCGTCTTTGTCGAAGCAACAGGGCACCACCAGGCCATCCCAGGTGATGACGCAGGAGTGCCACATTTTCCAGCAGTGGTCGCCGAAGCCGTTTTTAATGCGGTACGTACCGTCGGGCTGTTCGGCGTAGCGGCTGTACTGGTCGAGCGTCGGGATGAGGTCAGAGCCGTGTTCGTAGTCGTAAATCTGCGCCGTTTTGAGGCCTACTTCATCCACGCCCAGGTCACGGGCCAGTTTCCGCACTTCGTCAATCTGGTGCTGGTTGGGCTGCACCACCAGAAACTGAAACACCACGTGGGGCGTGCGCGATTTCAGTTCTTTTTTCCAGCGCAGAATATTTTTTGTGCCTTCCAGCACCTTTTCCAGCTTACCCCCCACCCGGTACTGCTGGTACGTTTCCTGCGTCGTACCGTCGATGCTGATGATGAGCCGGTCCAGCCCCGATTCCACCGTTTTGCGGGCGTTGGCGTCGGTCAGGTAGTGGGCGTTGGTACTGGTGGCGGTATAGATATTCCGGTCGGTGGCGTAGCGCACGAGGTCCAGAAACTGCGGGTGCAGGTAGGGTTCACCCTGAAAATAAAAAATCAGGTATAGCAGTGTATCGTGGAGTTCGTCGATGGTGCGTTTGTAAAGTTCCTCGCCAAGCATCCCGGTGGGGCGCGTAAAGGACCGTAGTCCACTGGGGCATTCGGGGCAGCGCAGGTTGCAGCTCGTAGTCGGCTCAAACGCAATCGACATGGGCAGTCCCCGGTGACGGGCCCGGCCCGTCTGTTTGGAAATATAGTAGCTCGACAGCACGCGCAGTGCATTGGCCATGCGCTTCGGCGTTAGTTTCCGGGCAAAATTAAGCCCGTCGATCAGGTTACGATTCATTCGATCAAAAGGGATGGCGTACTGACTACACCAACCCGTATGGTTTATTCAATTCAGTCCTGCCATGAACACAGGCAGTCTTTGGTATAGCGGGAAACAATGGCGGACTCATGTACCAGAGCGTTTACTCCACTGACGGTCTCGCCGAGTTTCAACTTCTTATACACCCTGCCTGTCTCAATAGTTTTTTAGCCACTACCTCGTGTAGGTAAACTAGACTAGCCAACGGTAAGAAAGATGCCATTACGCGCGCTCGTAGTCAAAGCGGATAATCTCCTCCGCTGGTTGTTCCATGAAAACTCCCGGCATCGTATCCGCCTACGTTTGATTGACCCAGTGCTATAACCGACACTAGGCTTTCCCGGCAATATACCCACAACAGAGCGTTTTCCAGTAGTTTTCAGTTCGGGGCCACAGACCAGATCCGGCAGTCCTCGGCCCTAAAAACCACGTCACCTGTTTCTGTTCCTGGAACGGTGTCGGGTAATTCGCCGGTCAGGCTGGCCGCAAAAACGTGGGTTGGCCCGTCGCTCTGGGTCCAGGCCAGGTAACTTTGGCCGGCGTCGGGGCCAACGAGCCAGCGCGTTTTTTTGCCTTGGATTTGTTCCCAGATTCGTTCAGCAAACTGCCGGATGCGAACGATAGCCGTAAACTGTTCGGCATGCTGACCCCAGACAAACGGGCCGTGCGTCACTTTGTCGGGCTGGCGGTCATCCTCTATCTGAAACACGTATAGTTTGGTGTATTCTTCGTTGGCTCCGCGCTGCTCATGCCGGTTCCGGATTTCGAACCCCAGTCCGGTGTAACTAGGCCAATCGGTCAGGAACAGAGCCGTGAAATAGCGGAATATGTTGCCCGTACGGTAGAATTCATCGAAGCGCGGGTCGTCTTTATCGGCGGTCATGACGGTAAAATTCGGCGCGAACCGGTGCGTGTTCCGGTACCCGTCATAAAGTCCCAGCTGCCGCCTAAATTCGGGTGAACCCACCACCAGCGACTGTAAATCACCCAGCGTTGAGTCGGCATCAATGGCATCCAGGTGATCGGGTTCAACGCCGTAGCCCATCGTATCGGGCGGGGCCAGGAAGGTCTCGGCAAAGAAACCGAAGTGCGGTACGCCGTTGCCTTGTACGTATCGTTTTACGGCCTTCAGGGGGTCGTAGTAATGCCCAATCATGTCAGGCACCCCGCCGGGCCGCATCTGCACGTGCGCCATATCACCCCGCATAAAATCAAAGTTATAGGTACGCTGGCAGTCATAAACGCGCCGGTTCAGGTAATCCCAGGCGGGGTAATTGGGTTTATCGAAGTCCAGCTGCCAGTCCTGATTATCGTTTTTTGACTCAAAAAACCGGTACCGGGCCAGCGGACCAAACACGCGCGACATAGCTTCGGGTTCGTCAAACGCGTACTGATACCATATCTGGCCGTAGCCATCGGTAGTGAAGTCGCTGGCGTCAATGTGCAGCCCCCGGTAGGGCGGGGCCATCGTCATGGGCAGGGTTTCGTACCCCTGCGCCAGCAGGTGCCGCATCAGGGCCAGCCGCCGACTCAGCCGCCCGGCATGGTCTCCCGAATTACCGAAGAGTATCCTGGAACGCTGTTCATCGGTCAGCACTTCGCTGGCTGTGTCAAAGAACGCATCCTTCCCCATCGCCAGCACGGATCCGTCGGCGGTGCCTTCACTGCGCAGAAACTGCCAGATGGCTTCTTCGACATACTTGTACACCGCACTGCTGTGGTCAGTAAGCTGGCTGCCCTCGCGCCGGACCCACTCAAACAGAGCCGGGTGGGTGATGACCATCTCTGAAAAGCGGTCGGTGTGCGGAATCACGTCCATACCCACCGTGCGGCCCGTAGCGTGCAGCAGATTGACAACGGCTTTCAGCTGTTTCTCTACCGTGTTGAGGGCCGGTACGTACTGCGCCAGATTCGGATCGAAAAATTCGGGGTTGATCTGCCAGCTTACCATACCGTATAAACTACCCACCACCCCCGGCTCCCAAACGGGCAGCAAATGGATGCTGTCGTGCAGAGCAGGCAGGGTAAAGCTATACGCCACTACGTTCCAGAACGACCCCAGCGTCCGCACATTGACCCCGATCATATTGCTTCGTTGAAGCCACGATCCATCCTGCTGCCCCGCAACGGGGCTGGCAATCGTCTCGGCGGGGTCGAGAGCCCGGCGCATCACGTCGGTGCCGAGCCGTTTGTGAAGGGCATCGAGCGTTTGGTACACTGAAAACTGAACGGCGGTCTGGGGTAGCAGATCCGCAATGAACGACGTTTGTCCCGACCCGTAGGCAGCGGTCAGGCCGGCGTAGTTTCGCTGCCAGTTGGTTTGGATATCGGAGAGGGTAGTTGGCATAAGAGCAAAAGTAGCGTTGTATTTGTAAAACCAAACGGCCCTGCCGTTTGTCATAAAAAGAAGAGAACTGGTAAACGGAACATCATGCAGGACGTAGTGATCGTGGGGGGCGGGCTTGCCGGGCTGGTATCGGCCCTGGAACTGGCGCGGGCGGGCCATGGCGTTACCCTCGTGGAACGCAGGACATACCCTTTCCACCGCGTCTGTGGCGAGTATATCTCCAACGAAGTCCGGGCCTACGTCGAATCGCTGGGCATTGATCTGGCCGGGCTGGACGCGGCCACCATCAGCCGGTTTCAGGTTTCGGCACCGTCGGGGCGGTTACTGGAGAGTCCGCTCGATCTGGGGGGCTTCGGCATCAGTCGCTATCTTCTTGACTATGCGCTATACAAACTGGCTCAGGCGGCCGGCGTTACGTTTGTACTGGGTCAACAGGCCGACGGTATTTCGTTCAACAACGATCAGTTCACCAGTTCGCTGAGCAACGGCGAAACGCTGACGAGCCGGCTGGTGCTTGGCGCGTTTGGGAAGCGGTCCCGCCTGGATAAAACCCTCGACCGGGCGTTTATGCACCAGCCCTCGCCCTACATCGGCGTTAAATACCACGTAATCATGGATTTTCCCGACGATGTGATTGCCCTGCACAACTTTGCCGACGGCTACTGTGGCATGTCGGCCATTGAGGCCGGAAAATTCTGCGTCTGTTACCTTACGACCCGCAAAAACCTGCGGCAGTACGGGAATATCCCCGCCATGGAACGGGCGGTACTTCATAAGAACCCCCACCTGCGCCAGGTCTTTGAGAACGCCACCTTCCTGTACGACAAACCCGAAGTGATCAACGAAATTTCCTTTGCGCCCAAACCCGCTATCGAAAACCACATCCTGATGGTGGGCGACTCGGCGGGGTTAATCACGCCCCTCTGCGGCAACGGCATGGCCATGGCCATTCACGGGGCCAAACTCGTCAGTGAACTGTCCAGCTCGTTTTTGCGCGGAACACTAAGCCGGGTCGAGCTGGAGCAGCACTACCGGCGCGGCTGGTCGGCGCAGTTCGGGCAGCGGCTGTGGGTGGGGCGTACGGTGCAGAAACTGTTCGGCCGGCCGGGCCTGACCGAAGCAGGCATTCGGGCGTTTGGTCTGTTCCGGCCCGCCCTCCGCACGGTGATGCACCATACCCACGGCGCGGAAATTAGCCTGACCTGAATCCTGATTGCCAGTAAACCCGTACACTAAAAAACCAAGTCCCTACTTTATGATGAAAAAAACCTATCTGATCCGGCTCATTGTTGTTCTGCTGACCCTCTCGCTCTGGAACTGTAAAAAAAACGAACCTGAGCCCGAGCCGTTCCTGATTACCAACTTCAGCGTCACGGTAGTGGCCTCAACCGCAGCGGCCAATATGTACCGCATCAATTACGACGTCACAAACACGTCGACCCGCCGGTACACCTTTACCGGAAGGCCCCGGTTCAGCGCTGTATTTACGGCTACGGCTGCCGATGGCATGACCTATACCACTACCGATGGCCTGCCCGAGCTGGACCCCGGCGAAAAACAGCCCCGCACTACATTCGTGGATACCAAAGGAAAAGACGCCACCATCAAGGCCGAGATCAGGCAGATACCCTGAGTCTGACGGCTGCTTACCGGGACCCATACCGCAGCAGGTACCCCGACTTCCCTTTGCCTTCACTGGCAATGAACAGATCGCCAGTGGGGGCAAAGCAGATGCCTTCGGGCTGGGGCAGTTGTTTTCGGTCGAGTTTCTCAACGTGCACCACCTGTTTCTGGCGGTTGGTAACAATCAGCTGGTGGCTGGCCGACGACAGGATGTACCAGTCGCCCGATTGGGGATGGACCGCCAACGCCGACGGTTTAAAGTCATCGGGATTCACGCCCGCATTGCGAAGGTTTTCTTCGGGCAGCTGTAGTTCGCGGTAGACGGCCCGGCTGCGTAACCCGTATGAATAGACGGCGCGGCTGCTGGACGTACCGCCCCCTTTTTTCACGGCTATGAGCAGCCGCTCGGTTTTAGGATCGTAGCCCAGTCCTTCAACCTCCGTTTGGGCGGGGAGGTCGGTCGGAATACGGGCTACCTGAACCGACTTCGGCGATGACAGGTCGAGCGTGAACCGCTGCAGGTTACCATTACTTTCGAGGGCATAGACGTCGCCGTTCACGTATTCGATGCCCTCATAATCGCCGTAGCCGCCAAAGCCCACTTCCTGCACGATTTGCTTTTTGGCAATATCGTAGACGAATACGGCGGCTTCTTCGTCCTGAATGCACAGCAGTTTATGGTCTTTGTAATACGTCAGCCCCGATACTTCGCGGAGCCGTTTGGGCAACGTTACGGCATCGGTGGGGGCGCTGAGCGCATACGGGAAGATATATGGAGTGGACTTAGTTTCAGAAGTGGCCTGATCGCTTTCAGACGACTTACCACCGCAGCCAGTTAATACCACCAGCAAGAACAGACTATAGTTCATATTACAGTTAAGAATTACAAATCGTTGCGTTTGTACATTCTTACAATAAATAGTAGTGTACAAGTATATGTTTACGAAATAATAAGTATGTTCGCTTAGGTATTGACTTCGCTCGTTATCACCTCGTTTCGTGTAATTCTACTTAAAAACCAGCTCATGAGAAAATTTACGCTTCCAATTCTATTCATGGCGACTGTTTTTGGTGCGTCCTCCTGTCTGGACACCAACTTCGACGCGGACAACACCACCCTCCTCCCGGCTGGCAGTGCCCGTGCAGATATACCCGTTCGTACCTGCGCTACAATGGACGTACTCGCCGAAGACATCAAAGACAACCCCGGCCAGGCAAAGAAATACGAGGAGGTAGAAAAGCATACCAAAGAATTCGTTGAGAAGTCGAACAATGGCACCAGCAAACCAGGTGGAGGAGGTACGCCGACAAATCCGCCAACGTCCACCACGTCGTATACGGTTACAATCCCAGTGGCCGTTCACGTGCTATACTATACGGCTCAGGAGAATATCAGCCTGGCGCAGATCCAATCACAGATCGACATCCTGAACAAGGATTTCAGCAACACCAACGCTGACCGTACGTTGTTGCCCAGTGCCTTCTCATCATTACCAGCCAACATGGACATCAAATTCACGCTCAACATAGCTGATATCGACCGTAAATCATCGACTAAGGCATCGTGGGGTACGCGCGACGCCATGAAGAGCAGCCGGAAGGGCGGTATCGACCCGAAAGACCCGGCCCGCTATCTCAATATCTGGGTCTGTACGATTGGCGGAGGGATTTTAGGTTACGCTCAGTTTCCCGGCGGTTCGGCCTCAACCGATGGCGTAGTTATTGGCCCGCAATATTTTGGCAGCACGGGATACCTGGCCGCTCCCTACGACAAAGGCCGTACAGCCACGCACGAAGTTGGGCATTGGCTCAACCTGCGCCATATCTGGGGAGATGCCAGTTGCGGGAACGACCTTGTAGCCGACACCCCCACGCAGCAAACTGCCAACTACGGCTGCCCTACGTTTCCACACGTTACCTGTGGCAATGGGACCAACGGTGATTTATTTATGAACTACATGGATTATACCGACGATGCCTGCATGTATATGTTCACCAGCGGGCAAAAGACCCGCGCACAGTCTCTTTTCTCGCCCGGCGGTGCCCGGTCAAGTTTCGTCACGACACTTTAAGCAAACCAGGCCCTCTCCTTGTGGGAGGGCCTTTTTCGGCCATGATCCTTCAGTTCATTTTCTTGCTCGTCGGCACGCTCTCAATGGCCAGCTCAGATTCTGTCGATTCGGTCAGCTTGACTCTTCAGACGCGGGGCGTTCACAAATTGATTCGAATCACAGCCCGCCAGACGCAGACAGACGTGAACGGTGTTGTTAACCAGTACCCCACACCTGTCAGTCAGTGGCAGGTTATCCTCAAGGCTCTTGACCAAGTAGATTTGTCCGGTCTGTCGAGTCTCCCTGCTGATGCGTCGAAGTCATCTGTCGATGCCGCGCTATCGGCTCATGTTCAAATTAGTTCGGCTGGCAGAACGTATGAATCCGTCCGCTACGACCACCCGAACCCGCCAATCAAACTGGCCCCTTTAGTACGTAGCATTATAGGTAGCCTCCCCCCGGCCGCCCAGTCCGACTTCAACTAAGTTGAGATACTTAGCTTGCCCGAAGGGGGCATTCGCTCCCGGAAATCCGGCATTCAATAGGTTTATTTTTTGTGCCTTACCGGACTCGCGTAGCTTTACGGTATGACACCCGACCTGAGTCTGTACCGGCTGACCAGCCGCCAGAAGTGGCAGCTTGCCGTGAGCGTTTTTGTGGTCTACTGGCCCATCCGGCTGTACGTCAACGTCAGCAGTCCGGCCTGGGCCTTTCGGGCCACGCGCATTCCGTTTTTTATCCTTGAAATTTTACTGTCGCTGCTGTTCTTTTTTCTGTGGATCAGCATTACCGAGTGGATTCAGCACCGCCTGTTCCGGTGGTTTGGCGACGGTTTCCTGCTTGAGTTCCGCGTGCCGGACCAGCTGGCTACCCTTTTGATTGCCAGTATTATAGCCCTGGGATTCAACTTCGGGTTTTATACCATCGCGCGGTCATTAAATGGGCAGCTGGAAGAGCGCTTTCCGGCGTTTCGGGTGACGCCCCCGCCCCGCTCCGCCGAACTTAATTTGCCGGTGGTACGACAGTACACCCGGGACCAGCGCGCCCGGGCTAACAATGGTCTGACGGTTATGGCGCTGCTGTCGGCGTTTTATCTGGCGGCCAACCGCCGAACGAACCGCCGGCTCCAGGACGTGCAGGTACAGGCCGAGCGGCTCGAAAAAGAAGCGCTTCAGGCGCAGTTTGCCGCCCTCAAGAGTCAGGTTAACCCGCATTTCCTGTTCAACAGCCTGAGTATCCTGTCATCGCTGGTCCACGCCGATGCCGAACTCTCCGAGCGGTTCATTGATCAGCTATCGAAAGCCTACCGGTATATTCTGGAGCAAAAAGATAACGAACGGGTACCACTGAAAACCGAGCTGGCGTTCATTCAGGCGTACCGGTTTCTGCTCAACATCCGTTTCGAGAACAAATTTGACGTCGTGATCGATGTGCCGGAAGACATACAGCAACGCCACAACATTGCCCCGCTTACGCTGCAGCTACTGGTCGAGAATGCGGTTAAACACAACCGGATGTCGGTTAAAGAGCCGTTGAAGGTGCACATAGTCGTGGCCGGTGACTGCCTCGTTGTTCAGAACAACCGGCAACTCCGCCCGCAGTCAGAAACCTCGACCGGCGTGGGGCTGCAAAACATTATCAATCGCTACGCCCTGCTCACCACCCACCCCGTTCATGTAGAGGAAAGCGAGGAGACGTTCGTGGTAAAAATACCCCTTATCTAATTTTCAATTTTGACTGCTAGAATGAGTGAATACGCTGACGCAGCGTATTCACTCATTCTAGCAGTCAAAATTCACTCATTGAAACCATGAACGTTCTGATTATCGAAGATGAAAGCCTGACGGCGAAACGGCTGGAGGGTATGCTGACAAAGTACGACCCGACTATCCGGGTGCTGGCGCAGTTGCCATCGGTAGCCGATACGGTGGCCTGGCTTAGTCAGACCGACCGCCCCATCCCTGACCTGGTGTTCATGGATATTCACCTCGAGGATGACATCGGCTTCCGTATTTTTGAGCAGACCCCGCTGCAAACGCCCGTCATTTTCACCACTGCCTACGACGAGTACATGGTGCAGGCGTTTAAAGTCAACAGCATCGATTATCTGCTCAAACCTATTAATTACACTGAGTTAGTGGTTGCCATCGACAAGTTTAAAGCGCTGAAAGAGCAGCTTGGCTCCGGCCACTCCCCCGCCCGGAGTCCGGACCTCGATACGCTCCTGCAGCTACTGGGGCCGACGCGGCAAACCGACTACAAAGACCGGTTTATGATCACGGTAGGCACCAAAATCCGCAGCATTGACACCGCCGATATCGCTTATTTTTACCTCGAAGAGCGCGTCGTCTTTCTGGTTACGCAGGACAACCTGACCCTACCCGTAGATTACAGTCTGGATAAGCTGGCGCAACTGCTGGACCCGCGCCGGTTTTTCCGCATCAGCCGCCAGTTTCTGGTATCCCTGCCCGCCATCCAGACCATTCACCAGTTTTCGGCGGGTAAACTTAAGCTCGACCTGCTGCCCCGCCCCCGCCCCGAGCGCAATGCCGACCATGTCTTTGTTAGTGGCGATCGTATGACTGACTTCAAAGAATGGCTGGGCAAGTAAACGGGTGTTGGGAAAGATACGATGCGTTTCGGTGATCAGATTTCGGTTGCATGGCCTGTTTCCGTACCTTCGCGGTCCTGACTCAGCCAACCAAACTCATCAGCAAACGGAATCGTATGCAACAGAAAATACGGCGCGAAGACGCCCTCGAATACCACGCCAAAGGACGTCCGGGCAAGCTGGAAGTGGTGCCGACCAAAGAATACAGTACGCAGCGCGACCTGTCGCTGGCGTATTCGCCGGGCGTGGCCGAGCCGTGTCTGGCCATTGAAGCCAACCCCGACGATGCCTATAAATACACCGCCAAGGGCAATCTGGTGGCCGTCATCAGCAATGGCACCGCCGTGCTGGGGCTGGGCGATATTGGCGCGGTGGCCAGTAAACCTGTTATGGAAGGCAAGGGGCTGCTGTTTAAGATATATGCCGATATCGACGTCTTTGATATTGAACTCGACACCCACGACCCCGACGAGTTTATCAGAACGGTTAAGATTCTGGAGCCCACCTTCGGTGGGGTAAATCTGGAAGACATTAAATCTCCCGAATGCTTTGAGATCGAAACCCGGCTGCGGGCCGAACTCAACATACCGGTTATGCACGACGATCAGCACGGTACGGCCATTGTGAGCGGGGCAGCCCTGCTGAACGCGCTGGAGCTGGTGAGCAAAACGATACAAACGGCCCGGTTCGTTATTCTGGGAGCGGGGGCAGCCGCTATTTCATGCGCCCGGCAATACGTAGCCCTCGGGGCAGCCTACGAGAATATCGTCATGTTTGACGTGAACGGTTGCCTTACTACCGACCGCACCGATCTTAACGACATTACCCGCCCGTTTGCCACCAGTCGCGCCATTGCGTCTATTGCCGAAGCGTTTGTAAACGCCGATGTCATGGTGGGTCTCTCCCGGGGTAACCTGGTGGATGCGGACATGATCCGGTCTATGGCGGCTGATGCGATTGTTTTCGCGATGGCCAACCCGACGCCTGAGATTAGCTACGACGACGCCATGGCCGCCCGGCCCGACCTCATCATGGCCACGGGCCGGTCCGATTATCCCAATCAGGTCAACAACGTGCTGGGCTTTCCGTATATTTTCCGGGGCGCCCTCGACGTCCGGGCTACGGAGATCAACGAAGCCATGAAGCTGGCGGCTACCTACGCGCTGGCCGACCTCGCCAAAAAACCCGTTCCCGATATTGTCAATCTGGCCTACGGGCAGGACAACATCCTGTTTGGCCGGACCTATATCCTGCCCAAACCCGTTGATCCGCGTTTGCTGGCCACGGTGGCCCCGGCGGTGGCCCGGGCCGCCATGGCGTCGGGCGTGGCGCGGCAACCCATTCAGGACTGGGACGCCTACGAAATGCAGCTGGCCCGGCGGCTGGGCCACGACAATCAGATTTCGCGGGTGATTCTGAATAAGGCCAAGAGTACCCCGAAGCGCGTGGTATTTGCCGATGCCGAGAATCTGAAAGTGCTGAAAGCCGCCCAGCAGGTGCGCGACGAAGGCATTGCCCACCCCATTTTGCTGGGCGAAACGGCTAAAATCCAGCAGATAATCCGCGCCAATAACCTTGACCTCGGCCAGATTCCAATCATCGACCCCCGCGCGAAAGAGCAGGACCCGCTGATCACCAAATTTGCCGGACTATACTTCGACAAGCGCCAACGCAAGGGGGTGAACGTTACCGAAGCCCGTAAGCTGATGTATTACCGCAACTATTTCGGGGCGATGATGGTAGAAACGGGCGAGGCCGATGCCCTGATTTCGGGTCTGACCAGTTCGTATCCCGAAACGATCCGGCCCGCGCTGCAAATCATTGGCAAGGAGCCGGGTGTACAGCGCGTGGCGGGTATGTATATTCTGATGACCAAGCGCGGTCCGCTGTTCTTCTCCGATACCACGGTCAATTTCAATCCCACCACCGATGAGATCGTGGAGATCACGGAGATGACCGCCCGGACCGTTGAACGCTTCAACGTCAAGCCCCGCATTGCTCTGGTTACCTACGCCAACTTCGGCAGTGCTAAGGGCGATGATGCCGAGAAAATGAACCGGGCGGTGGAGATATTACAGCGTAAACACCCCGACATGATCGTGGATGGCGAAATTCAGGCGCACTTGGCCTTCAATACCGAACTGCTGGAGCAGAACCATCCGTTCAGCAAACTCGTGGGTGAGGGGGCCAACACACTGATTTTCCCGAACCTGTCGGCGGCCAACATCGCCTACAACCTGATGGCCGAAGCCGCCGGGTTCGACGCCATTGGCCCCATTCTGCTCGGCATCCGCAAACCCGTATATGTCCTGCAACTCGGCTCGTCGGAGCGTGAAATCGTGAACATGGTCGCCATCGCGGTGGTTGAAGCGCAGGGGAAATGAAGTATAAATGATGAATGATGAATGATGAATGGGCTGACGCGAGCATTGGTGGCGTCAGCCTGATTCATCATTCATCATTCATAATTCATCGTTAATTAATGAGAATCTTAACGGGTATTCAGTCCAGCGGGCGTCCGCACCTGGGTAACATTCTGGGGGCCATCAAGCCCGCCATCGATCTGTCGGTACAACCCGGCAATGACTCGTTCTTCTTTATTGCCGACCTGCACTCGCTGACCTCGCTGCGCGACGGCGAAACGCGCCGGGAGTTTACGCGGGCGGTAGCGGCCGCGTGGCTGGCGTTTGGGCTGGATACGGAGCGAAACACCTTCTGGCGGCAGTCGCGGGTGGCCGAACATACCGAACTGGCCTGGTATCTGGAATGCTTCACGCCCATGCCCATGCTGCAAAACGCCACGGCCTTCAAGGAAAAAACCGAGAAGATGGCCGTTAGCAGCGTCAACAGCGGGCTGTTTGTTTACCCTATTTTGCAGGCGGCCGACATTGTGCTGTACGACGCCAATCTGGTTCCGGTGGGGAAGGATCAGCGGCAAAACCTCGAGATCACCCGCGACGTAGCTTCGGCCTTCAACCGGCAGTACGGCGACATTCTGACTATTCCCGAAGCGCGCATTGACGAGCGCGTCATGACCATTCCGGGGCTGGACGGGCGGAAGATGAGTAAGTCGTATAATAACTACATCGACATTTTCCTGCCCGAAAATGAACTCTATAACGTCGTTAAAAAGATAAAATCGGACTCGACCCCGCTCGAGGAGCCGAAGAACCCAGACACCGACAGCACGTTTCAGCTGTATGCACTGGTGGCCTCAGAGGAGCAGGTTCGTGACATGCGCAGTCGCTACGAAGCGGGCGGCTACGGCTACGGATCGGCGAAGAAAGATTTGTATGAACTCCTTCGGGACCAATACACCACCCAGCGCGAACGCTTTAATTACTTCATGACCGAGAACCCCGACGCCCTCGAAGCCGAACTGCGGGCGGGCGAAGAAAAAGCCCGCACGGTGGCCCGTCAAACCATTGACCGGGTACGGCAGGTACTGGGATTCAACTAAATCGAAACACCATGCTCAACCTCGGCTTTGTATCGGCAATCATGCCCAATCACGATTTAAACGGTATTCTCAACTTTGCGTCGGAGAACAAATTCACCTGCGTGGAAGTCATGTGCTGGCCCACTGGCAATGCCGATGCGCGCCGGTACGCGGGCGTCACGCACATCGACGTTGACAACCTGAATGTTGACCAGATTCTGGGCCTGACCCGGCACTATGGCGTCAGTATCTCGGCTCTCGGCTATTATCCCAATCCCCTCGACCCGGATCCCGAGAAAGCCGCGTTCCACCGCGAACACCTGAAGGCGGTTATCCGGGCAGCGGCCAAACTGGGGGTTCCGGCCGTAACGACCTTTATTGGCCGCAATCCCACGCTGAACATGACCGACAATCTGAAACTCTTTGCCGAGCACTGGCCCGGTATTGTGCAGGTGGCCGAAGAATGTAATGTAAAGATCGGCATTGAAAACTGCCCGATGTGGTTTACCGACGACGAATGGCCGGGCGGCAAAAACCTGGCGACCACCCCCGCCGTCTGGGACCGCATGTTCGAGATTATCCCCTCGCCTATTCTGGGCCTGAACTACGATCCCAGCCATATGATCTGGCAGATGATGGACGAGGTAAAACCCATCTATGACTACCGCGACCGGCTGCACCACATCCACCTCAAAGATGTGAAGCTGTACCGCGACAAGCTCGACCGCGTTGGTATCATGGCGAATCCGCTGGAGTACCACTCGCCCAAGCTGCCCGGCCTCGGCGACGTGCGCTGGCGTCATTTCTTTGCGGCCCTCACCGACGTGCGCTACCGGGGTCCGGTGTGCATTGAGGTGGAGGACAAAGCGTATGAGGGTAGCCCGGAAGATGTCAGTACCGCCATTCTGACCGCCCGTAACTACCTCAGCCAGTTTCTGGTGTTGTAATGCGCGACGCCATCAACCAACTCGATACGGACCTATTTCTATGGCTTAACGGGTTGTACGCGCCGTGGCTCGATGGGTTTATGGTTTTAATTACCGGTCGTGACGTCTGGATTCCAGTTTACGCGCTGCTGATTAGCTGGCTGACATTTCGGTACCGGAAGCGGGCCATTAGTATGGTGCTGACGCTGGCCGTGGCCGTGGCCCTCAGCGATCAGACAGCGTCGGCCCTGCTAAAACCCCTCACCCACCGGCTGCGACCCTGCCACACGCCGGGCCTGCAGAAACTGATTCATTCGGTACTGGAATGCGGGGGCCTATACGGCTTTGCCTCCTCGCACGCGGCCAACACATTTGCACTGGCCACAGGGCTTTGGCTCCTGCTGGGGTCAGCATACCCTTCTGTACGCTGGGTATTTTTGTGGGCCACCATTGTTTCGTACAGCCGCATTTACGTGGGGGCGCATTATCCGCTCGATATACTGGCCGGGGCGGGTGTTGGGGTGCTGGCCGCCGGACTGTGCGTGACCGGTTACCAGCAAATAGCCCAACGGATGCAGTAACTAATCGGATTCCAGTATCAATACACGCAAAACGGGGCTCCTATCCTGATAGGAGCCCCGTTTCATTCACTTTACCAAACTACACTTAATATTTGTCCGCGCGGTAGCTATACTTTTCAAACATCAGGTTCACCGCTTCCTTGATATTGTTCTGACCACGATCGAAGCCGTTGGCGTTTGTGAGACCCGAGGCCAGTCCACGCCACACTACCTGTCCGCTTTTCTTATCGACAAGGTTCAGGACAATTGACCCGGCAGCTACATCAATAGTTTTCATACCGTCTGGGCCAGTAATCTCGCCGTTTCCGTAATACCCATCCCCATAATCCGTAGTGGTTTCAATTTTGGTTGCTTTGTCGAATACCCGGAAGTTGACCAGTAAATCAGGCGACTGCCGGTTCATGGTGTAACCCCGTCCTTCCAGTTCACCGGCAACCGCGTTACGGATTCGGTCTTTCAACTCAAGGTCGTTCAGGAAATAAAAGCCGGGATCAAGCTTATTGTCTACCTGAGAAGCCCAGGTGTATGACTTATAACTTTTGAAGTTTGCATCGGGCCTTTGTTCCGCATCAATGGTCACTACATTCGCCTGCCGAGAGCAGGATGTCAGGAGCATCACAGCTCCTAAAATCATCAGTATCTTTTTCATAGTGGTTGAGTGTTAGTTCATTAATATAACTAACTATATAGACTTAGGGTTATTAGAATCTCCTTAGAATCTAGTCTCCCTCCCGTACACCGTCGCGTTTGTCGGCCTGACCTATCTTGTCCAGAATGATCTGCGTGATCATGGCAGCCCGCTTTTTCAGCAGTTCCGGCTGGCTTTTTGTGTTGATCGTTACGTCAACAACGTGGTTGAGATAAAGCGTGTGCAGAGTCCGTTTTTCGGCATCCCAGAGACTTTTATCGCCTATGTAAGGCATCACGACCAGTTGCTTCGTTGGGTAAGCGGCCTCCGTTAATCTGGTCGTCACCTGATTCGTGCCGGAAACGGTGTCGATGATAGCCAGCGAGTCGTTTACAAATGCGGGCGATTTGATGGCGGGTGCGCTCGATGCCGTTCCCTGGGGGGCGGGCCCAAAAATGGTAGGTGCGTTGATCGAATCGGGCGTCTCATCGAAGGCAAGGGGCTGGTATTTCCGGTCGAATGCGTATTCTGAATGATAAATGGACTGGTAGGGTTCAGAACTTCCAAACGACACGATCATCTCGCCGTCTTTCCACCGGTAGCGGCAACCGCCCCGCTCATCCGTCACGTTCATCTCTTCGAGCGGACCAATGTTGAACGTACCCTGGACAAATCCCTCTTCGAGATAGGTACACATTTTGTCGTAGTGATAGTCGGTCGTGAGCAGGCGAGTCGCCGTTACTTCGCGGGCCAGGTAAGCACTCGCCGTACCCGCGGCATCGTTGGCATCGTCGGTGAGCGGATCGGCGCAGCCGGTTACCAGCGCAGCCACAGCAACGGATAGCAAAGAATGAGTCAGTTTCATAGCGTTTGTTTTGGTTTGGGATATAAACTCATTGTGGGGCGGGTTCTGTTTTACCCGGCCCTTTTTTTTCGAGCCGATCTTTGATATACAGTTCCCGTACAATGACCAGCAGCACCGCCACCAGCGGGCGAAGCAAACAGCACGCCCGACAGGCCGACCAGCAGACCCAGCAACACCTGCGCAAACAACAGCAGCGCGGGCGGTACCGAAACAAATTTTTTATCCAGAAGGGGCGTCAGCACGTACCCCTCCAGCGACTGTATGCCCATATAGAGCCCAATGACGTAAAGCGGCTCGTAGGTACCCTGCGGAAACGCCACCAGCAGCGCCGGTACCAGGGCAATGTACGGCCCCAGATTAGGAATGAAATTGGTTATTCCGGCAATGATCCCCAGGACAATGGCAAAGGGAATACCCAAAATCGACAGCCCAATGCCGGTGACGACGCCCACCACAGTCATAGTGATGCTGCGGCTGATAAACCAGTTTTTGAGCGTGTCATAGCACTGATCCATTACCCCCAGTAGCCGGTCGCGGTAGCCGGGATTAAACAGCCGGACAAATCCGTTGCGGTAGTTGCCGGGATTAGCCGCCAGGTAGATACCGGTTATGAGGATAATCAGCACGTTAACCAGACCGCCGAGGGTGCTCGAAAAAATACCCGTAATCTCCGTCAGAATGCCCTTACCCGGCCCACCCGCCGAGAAGAACTTACCCGGATTTTCGGGAATGCCTTCGAGCAGCTTTTTGCCCCACGAGGTTTGTCTCAGCGCCTGTTGCAGCCGGTCAATGGACGCGGGCAGCGAGTCAGACAGCTGATCAGCCTGCCGCCCCACAGTAGGCGCCAGCAGCCAGATGCCACCCGCCACAATACCCAGCAGCAACAGCAGGACAACGGCCACCGACGCGCCGTAGGGCAAGGGGGTTTTTGCGCTTAGAAAATTGGCCAGACCACTGATGACCACCGCGAATACAATGCCGCCGAATACCAGAAAGAAAAAACTGGCCGAGTAGCCCACCAGCACAAACAAAGCCGCCATGAGCAATCCCACAAACCAGAACCCGGCAGATTGCCGAAGAAAAGACGGTTTTTGTGTCATAGGTCAGGCCGTTTGATTCGTTCCTTCGGGATTGACGTTGGATAAACTCGACTGACTGTTCGGGCCGACAGGTTTGTCGGGCGATTTCACGACCGTGAACGAACCATCGGTCTCCAGCACTACAGCCTGCACCTCATCGAGCCGGGCCGTACCCGACTGCCGGATGGCCGTCAGCACCTCTTCCTTCACAACCCGCTGCCCGCGCATGGCCTGCTCCAGATACTGCCCCTGAAAATACAGCAGCGTTGGCTCGCTCTTGATGAGATTCTTGAACCACGGCCACCGGGTCGACAACCAGGCCACCATAAACTGAAGGCCGACCAGGACGGCCAGTCCGGTTAGTCCGTCGGCCAGTCCGGTTTGCCGCGACATAAGAATAGTGGCCAGCATAGACCCCAGAGCAACCGTCACAATCAGATCAAACGCGTTCATTTTTGACAACGTTCGCTTGCCCGACGTGCGCAGAATGAGGAGCAGCCCGGCGTATGCCAGCACCCCCATCACGACAACCCGCACAACAGGACCCCATCCTTTAAACAGCCAGTCGGCCAGCGTGCTTAGCTCGTCGTGAAAATCGTTCATGAACCAGTACCGTTAGCAGGTTGTATCTGTTGTTTTCTGACGGGGGGGCGGGTCGTAACGCTGGGCCCGTCGGGGCCGCCGGGCTGGTTTTCGAGCAATACCACCGTGTGCGGAAAGGGCATATCGATACCAGCCTGGTCCAGAGCTACTTTAACGCCCGTAATGACCTGATCGCTGATTTTGAGTACGTTGGCCTGGTGGCTCTCCGTCCAGAAATAAACCGTAAGATTCACCGACGACCCCGCCAGTTCGGTCACGTAAACCCAGGGGCCGGGGTCCTGCAATACGCCGTCGATACCATCCAGCACGGCATGGATCACCTGCCGGGCCTCTTCAATGGAATCGGGATAGCCAATGCCCACCACAAACCTGGTCCGGCGTCGGTCATAAGCCGTTCTCACGAGCATTACGCTGGTATACACATCGCCGTTGGGAAGAATGGCCCGCTCACCATCATAGGTTTTCAGGCGGGTAGAGCGCATGTTGATTTCCTCAACAGTACCTTCAAAATCCTTAACCCGGATTTGATCACCCACCTTAAACGGCTGGCGCCATAGAATAAGCAGACCGGCGAAATAATTTTGAAGAATATCCTTGAAGGCAAACCCGATGGCCACCGTCGAAATGCCCAGCCCGGCAATGATGTCGCCGGGTGTAAACGAAGGAATGATAATAACGCAGGCCGCCAGAAAACCAAATACCGTAATCAGCGTGCCCAGAATCCGGCTGATCAGGCTGGCCAGATTGTCGTTGATAGAGTCTGACCGGCGGGCAATGTTATTGATTCCTTTCTTAAGCAGTTTACTCAGGATCAGAAACAGAACATAGATCAGCACGCCCACAATAATGTAGGGCAGACGTTCGGCGAACCCCTTCAGAAAGTCACGCACGGTGCCCCAGAACAGGGAGATGCCGTCGCTCAGGGTAAAGGGCGGCTGGTTTACTTTAGGGGGTTGCCAGAGGGTGAGCAGAAACAGCATAGAGAGATGGATAATCAGATGTAGCTGAGTCAGCGGCTCAGGGAATCGGGCAGTATGGTGGCGGGGTTGTAAAACATAACCAGTGTACCGAGCCGCTTGTTGGGAGCCGTAACCGGAGCGGAGAGTTCGTACGGACGCTTATCGGCAAAAGACACGGCCTCACGCTGTAGCAGTTCACCCGGAAAACGACTCGCAAAGGGAATACCCTGATTCTTTTTATTAGTTGAAATCAATACGGTACCGGTATCGTCGACAAGCAGCATTTCTTTGATACCCCGGTCTTTAACGAGTGTGTTGAAGTACTCGTTTATTTCGCCGGTCTTGTTCTGAATCATGGCGTTGCGCACGGCCCAGGCAAACGTCTTCATGCCAAACATGAGCTGCTGTTTATCATTGGCCAGCTGGCGCTGCCGGACAGTGGCCTGAAGGGCATCCCGCTCCCGTTGGAAAGCCTTTTTCTGGTCAGAACTGCGATACATTAAGTAGCCCACCAGCAACACCAGTACAGCAATAATGCCGTAATAAACAAATGTCGTAGTCCGGGTAGTGGTCGAAGGGGTGGATAGCATACGGTTGGGGTTTGTATTAGATACTGACAGAGTCCCATTCGGAGCAGACAACGGGCTGGATTCACGCTTCCCTACAAGGCTGCCGGCTTCGAACGGGAGACTCGGCTACTTCCTGGTCGTCAGTACCACGTCGCCGGTGGGATAGGTCACTTCGGCATTGGTCTCGGCGGTAATGAATACCTTCTCAGGCTCGGTCGTTGACAGGGCCGTCAGACTGGCTTTGAGCGAACTGGAAGGATCCATACGCCCCAGTTTTCGGACCGGGTTCTTACCGTCTTCCATCCAGACCACATACATTTCTCTGGACGGGGTCAGTTTCTGAGCCGGGGCCAGGTTTTTTATGCTTAGATCGATGGCATAGTTTTCGTTTTTATCTTTTTTCACTTTCACCTCACCCGTAGCGGCCGGCACAATGGATGAGTTGTTGAATACCATTTTTGAGGTAGTACAGGAGGCCAGAATCAGCGTAAGACAAAGGGCAACAGCAACTGATAGGAACGTTTTCATAATGTTTATAAACTGATTGTTTAGTTAAGTAGTGTCTATATATAACTTGGTAGCAGGCAGTCTGTTCAGAGGGGGTGCCAACATTAAGACTAATACACGCAGGTTGGTTACCCCTCTTTGGCCGGGTCGGCGTCGGCGCGTCCCTGTTCGTCCCTCGTGCGTAGCTCGCGCCCCTTTTCTTCGGCCCGCCGTACTTTTTCCTCTGGATAGTTCGAGTCAGACCCCACGTACACCGTCTGAGACGGGAAGGCAATGCCGGTGCCGCTCTCGTCGAGGATGTCCAGCATACGCAGCACCAGGTCTTCCTGTACGGCCAGAAATTCGCTGTAGTCAGCCGTATCGACATAGGCAAACACCTCTACGTTGAGCGAATTGTCGCCCATACCGGTAAACCGCACCCGCGCCGGATCGGGGTTTACTTTCGGGTGGTTCTGTAACAGCGACCGGAGTTGATCCAGCAGATACCGGATCTGGTCGGGTGTGGTTTCGTAGCGGAGACCAAGTGTCGGGTTGAAAAGCATCCGGTCCCGAAACGCAAAATTCTCGATTTTAAGCGCAGCCAGCTGCCCGTTGGGTATTATTACAATGGTGCGGTTGGGTGTCCGCAGCCGCGTGGACCGGATACCAATCTGCTCCACCGTTCCCGCCATTCCGTCTACCTTGCAGAAATCGCCAACGCGCAGGGGCTGATCGGCAATGATGGTAATGCTGCCCACAAAATTCTCGATGGTTTTCTGCGCACCCAGGGCCAAGGCCAGACCACCGATACCCAAGGCAGCCAGCCCGGTAGTAACGTCCCAGCCAAACACGTTCAGGATAGAGATGCTGCCAAACGCGATGAGCACCAGCTTAATACCCCGGCGCAGAAACAGCACGGCCGAGAGCCGCCCGGCCTGCCCCGTTTCCAGCAGCCGGACCTGGGCATACTTCGAAAACACATCAACCAGCCGCCACATCAACAGTAAAAAGGCGACCAGCCCAATCACGATAATAATCTCGCCGAAGCTTTGCCGAACTACAATTGACACGCCGATGACCCCGCTAATGGCCGTAAACAGGACCACCGTCAGGAAAAGCCGGACGGGTGGCACAAAGGCCTGGATGAGATGCGTCATCTGCTCTCTACGCGCCTTGTACCACGACACACCAAGCAGCCAGGCCGCGAGTGTAACGAGCAGCCGGGCCACCACATAGGACGCCATCAGCAACACCAGCATGACGAACCAGTGGCCCACCGGCACCCCGCCCCACTTTTTATCGATCAGGTATCGGGGCAAAAATCGGTTGACAACAGACTGTTCCATCAGGGCCGACTGAGCCGGAATCTGCTGAACGGTCTGTACTGAAAATCGCCAGAGCTGGCCCTGACCGGGTATCGTTTTTCGCTCCAGCAGGATAGGAATCGTTTGTCCATCAAGGGTAGCTTCACCCACCTGATCCAGGTCAGGACCCAGCTTATCGCTGTTTTTACCGGTCGAGTCATTACTGATGAGTGATTCGGGAACCAGACTCCCCTGCTGATCGAGCAACTGCTGCAGAGCCTGCGCTAGTTGCGGCCCCGTACGCCGGTTTTTTGCGGGCATTCGCACGGGCAGATCCAGGTAGCGGGCCGCCCGCGCGTAGTTTTCCTTACCAACGGCTTTAATGAATCCCTGCACGGTACCCCGGGGCGTTTGGCGTCCCAGCGAATCGACGGGACCTGCGAAGACGGCCGCATCCGGTTTGTCCGGGCCGGTCGTGGGCAGTTGCGCCCAGGCCTGCGGACCCGTGGCCAGTGTGCCAGCCAGGACAACTGCCAAAGGCAGGGAGTGAATACGAACAGCTAAGTGAGTGAAAAAAGACATCAATTGATTTGTGTTTAAGCCCCTACGGTTCGGGCATCTATGGTTCGGCTCCCGCCCGATTCTGACTCCGGGGGCCTGAATAAACCATTAACCTGGCTAGTGGGCAGGATTTGCCGCTACGGGTTCTATTGGTTAGAGAACGCACCAGACTGGATTATCTGACGGAATCCCGCAAAACCTCCCGGCGCTGTTCGGCATTGCGCAGCTCCCGCTCCAGAAAATAGTTGAGGGCGGTTCTGAGCACGGCTATGGCGGCCAGCAGCCCTACGTCGTTCCAGTTGGGAGTCACGGCCGTTTTGAGAATGTCGGCCCCGAGTTCAAGCTCCAGCGCGAGGGCCAGGGACCGCCCCAGCGTAAGTCGGATTTCTTCTTTGGGCACCAGCCAACTGCCCTCCGTACCGGGCGGTTGTGAGCGTAGCCTTACGATACCGGCCAGGAAATTCCACAACGCGCGCACCGACGCGGTGGCAATGACAAGGGCCGCCCCCGCTTCAATGCCACGGGCGAGCCACAGGGTGACCATTTTACTGATTGCTTCCATTTGTCAGGATGTTTGCCCGGCGGGGGCAGGCTCTTTACCTGTCCAGGCCGCCTTTAAATCATCGTACAAAGACCGCACAAGCTGTTTTTCATAGTCGGAAGCCAGGGTACCATTGGCCTGGTCCATCAGCAGCAGAGCCTGCTGATTCAAAACAGCCCGGCGCTCATCGCGTACGATGTTGTTACCTACCAGCGCCAGTGCCCGCAGAATCCGGCGAAGAACAGCGTGGTTCCCTTTGGCGTTAATCCGCACCAGATTAAACGCCAGCCGTATATACGTCTCAAAATCACCCGAAATAACCAGAATACGCAGTTCCTTCCCATCCGAACGTAACCGGGCCGGAAAATCGCGGTGGGCCAGCCGGGCGCAGATGGCCCCGAGGTAATCAATGGCCATGATGGCCGTGGTGGTGTCGTTGATACCGGGCGAGAGGGCTTTCAGCGCGACATCCACCAACTGCTGGATACCATAGGCCACATCCTGACCAATATTCCGGTTGCGACCAATGCTGACGTATTTTATCAGATCGTCAGGCCAGTCAGCTTCGTCGGGATCAGGACGTTCCATACCACTGCGCACGCTGAACAGAACGGTTCGCTCGCCCACAAACGACCCCATATCTTTTTCAACCCGCAGCACCACCCGATTCTTTTTAGCCCATTCCAGCATCCCGTCGGTGTTAATGCGCTGGAGATAACCCGCCTGCGTCGATTCCACGGCGTGCCAGCCCGCCTGCTCCCGGGTGTAAGTCAGGGCGGCTTTCAGCTGTTCAGGATCATCGATGGCGTCACCAAAGCGGTCGGGAAACAAGCTATCAATAGCCTCAACGGTTTCGGCGTGAATGTGCTGAACAATGGTGCCGGTCTGGAGTGATTCGGCAATGTGGTGAATGAACAGGATCAGGGCTGCCACGCCACCGAGGGCCAGAACCAGCCCCGCCAGCACCGCCGTACCCGGTACAAACTTACTCTCGTCACCCCCGCGAATGGTTCCCAGCACAATAAGGCAGTAGGTAAAAACCGCCACAAAATAGCCCATGACAACCTGATTGACGCGGTCGCCCATGAAGTTGCGCAACACCCGGGGCGAATACTGACTGCTGGCCTGGGTAATGGCCGTGAGCGTAAGGGAAAACGCCAGGGCAGCTACCGTCAGCATCGATCCGGCAATGGCCGTGAGCATCCCCCGCGACCCGTCGGCCCCCACGCCAAACAGCAGCGGGAAGCGTTTGGTCCCGTTCCACGACGTGTTGGCGTCGAATTCGACAAGTCCTACGGCCAGTACCATAGCGGCAATGACCATTAGGCCCGGCACAAACCAGAGCGAACTGAGTAGTTGCTGTAAAACCTGCCGAAACCGTGTTTTCATAGTCTATATTGATGTTTGGCGATCGTGGTGTCCACTCCAAGAACCCGACCGCTGTAAAATGGTTACGGATTGCCAGCCCCCGCCCGGCGTACCAGCGCCCGCGAGGGCTCTTCCCGGGCACGGGTACGCCGACAGAAAAAGAGCGCTGGATTTTGCCAGTATTTCTATACGTTTGCGCACCCCGGAAGCCGGCACTATCCAGGACCAGGCCAACCCATCCCCTGCTACTTGTTCATGACACAAACCTGTATCTCTGCTTTAATTGCGGCTCTGCTGCTAACCGCCTGCTCCGACAAACCAGCGGATAACCCGTCGCAGGCCAACCGCCTGCCCATCGTTGGCACCTGGCAACTGCTTACCGGTACCCTTATCGAGAACGGCGATACGACCGTAACGGACTATGCCGGCAAGACGCCCTTCATCAAGATCATCAACGATACCCACTTTGCCTTTTTGCTGCACGATCTCACCAAAGGTAAGGACTCAGCCGTGTATTCATCCGGCGGGGGCCGCTACGACCTCACCGACTCGCTGTACACCGAGCACCTCGCCTATTGCAGCGACCGGCAGTGGGAAGGCAACGATTTTGCGTTTACTGTAACGATCAAAAACGACACGCTCACCCAAACCGGCCTGGAGAAAATAGAACGTGCGGGCGTTAACCGGATCAACACCGAGCGGTACGTGCGGGTAAAAAACAATTAGCTTCAGCCGGATACGTACGCCACCTCACCAGTACTATGGTATCAACAACTCACCCATGAAATGAACTGGATCATCCTGATTATTGCGGGCCTGTTTGAAGTAGCCTTTGCGTCCTGCCTGGGCAAGGCCAAAGAAACAACGGGCAGTGAGATGTACGGGTGGTACGGCGGCTTTTTAGTCTCCCTGGCGGTGAGTATGCTCCTGCTGGTCAAAGCCACCCAGACACTCCCTATTGGAACGGCCTACGCTGTATGGACCGGAATTGGCGCCGTTGGAACTGCATTAGTAGGCATTTTTATATTTAAAGAACCCGCTACCTTCTGGAGACTCTTTTTTCTTTCGACGCTCATCCTGTCAATTGTCGGGCTGAAAGCGGCATCCCATTGAGATCAGAACTGAGGTCAGATATAGCTGTTCACGACAGCAGTGCCGTAACAACCCCTCTATTGCAGGGGAGCAGCGGGAACTCGCGCAGCACGTTCGTCCTCACGGCAATGCCCTGCGCAGAAAACGCAGGGCATTGCCGTGAAAAATACCGGCCACGTCGGCGTCTGAATAGCCGCGGTTCAGCAGTAAACCCTCAAGCTTAGGCAAGTCGGCAATGGTATCGAGGTCGGTGGGGGTTTGCTCATGACCGAAGGCGCCATCGAGGTCGGAGCCAATCATGCAGTGGCGGGCGTTGCCGGCCAGCTGGCAGATGTGGTCGATGTGATCAACGAGGGTATCGAGGGTAATACCAAAGTCGGCGGGGTTGCTCTTTCCCTGCGTCAGGCCGGGTTTCAGCATCCACGCATCCAGACAACCCCCTATAACGGCCCCACGCTCAACGAGCCTCAGAATCTGCCCGTCGCTCAGTTGCCGCTGGTGATCAACCAGCGTCCGACAGTTGTGGTGACTGGCCCAGACCGGCCCTTTATACGTGTTCATGGCTTCGTCGAAGCCCTCGTCGGTCAGGTGCGTTAGGTCGAGAATCATGCCCAGCCGGTCCATCTCGCGCAGCAGGTCGCGCCCGGCGGGGGTAAGCGGGCCGGTCAGGCCGGTACCGGGGGCGTAGCGGCCCGTGCTGTAATGCGCCGGCCCAATGGCCCGCAACCCATACCGGTACGCCCGCTCTACGTACGAGACGTCAGGCAGCGAGTCGGCTCCTTCCAGGCTCAGGATGTAGCCAACCGGCTTACGCTCATCGGGTTCGTCGTGGTTCAGCCAGCGGGTCACGTGCCTATCGAGGGTGGCGCGGCTGTTGACCTGCACCATCTCGCCCTCGGCTTCCATGGCTTCATACCAGGCTCGCTGGGCCTGCGTCATAGCCCACGCCTGCGCGGGCGACCGCCAGCCCGCTCCCGGCAGGTGGTGTTCGCTGGTGTTGACGCGGCCAATCTGCGTGGCCACGACCAGGCCACTCCCCCCCCGGCGCAGCGCAGGCAGCGAGACCACGTTGTTTCCGCGATCCACTTTATCCGTCATCCCCCGCTCCGACGTCCGGATGGCAGCTACCGGCTGGCGATAGTCACGGTTCCATTCCAGGGCATTCATGGCCAGGTCGAGGTGGGCGTCAATAATGAACATAGTCAATCGGCAATGAGTGAATAGAATGAGTGAATGAGTGAATGAGTGAATATAGGGCAGAAGTGAGTGGGCTGGCGTACGCTACTCACTCATTCGCTCATTGACTCATTCACCATTAAAAATCAGTGTCCCCGCGCCGTGACGGCCCAGGTGCTGGTTACTTCATGGTTGACAACCACCCCGGCGGAGTCATATAGATTGACCGTTGGGCAAATGTGAATGGGAACGCCGTACCAGACATCGCCGGGCTGGTGCTGGCCGGCGTCGGCTACCCGAACCACCAGATGCTCTTCGCTCTGACCAATGGGCTGGGCGTCGGGGTGGTCGGGAAAGACAACCCGGGGCAGCGGATTTTCGGCGGCTACCGATTTATGGCCCAGATCCAGACAAAGTGTCTGTTCATCGATAACCGAGATCACCCGCGTCAGCAGAACGGCGGCAATGGCAAACGGCAGATCGGGCAGCATATCGGCGTATCCCGCATCCCAGAATACAAACGTGCCGGGGCTGAGCAGTACCGACGGCTGCCGGGCATGCATCGGAAAACTAGGGGTGCCACCCATCACCAGCGTCAGCACCGGGCCGCCCGCGCGGGCAATATCCTGTCGCACCCCGTCGGCCAGCGCGTATGTTTTATCGGCCCGCTGCCCCCGGGTAGTCAGGTCCGTATCCCGCACGTGACCGTCGTACGCGTGCAGTCCCACCACCCGGATTCCCGGCAGCGACTGGCAATGGGCGTACAGGGCGGGCGCGTCGGCGGGATTGATGCCGGTACGGTTCATGCCCACGTTGAGGTCGATATACACATTGAGGGGGGCGTCGGCAAAGGCGTCGGACAGCCGGTGGGCGGGCGCTTCGGCGTCAATCAGGCACGAAAAATGCACCGCCGGAAACTCGGTCCGCAACCGCGCCAGCTGCGTCACCGCCGGACCAACGAGCGGGTACGCCAGCAGCACATCCACGGGTGCTTCATCGGGCGAAGCGGGCACAGGGGCGGCCTGGGCCAGCATCCGGGCTTCGGCCAGGGTAGCGCACTTAAACTGCCGGATGCCCGCCGTCAGCAATAGATCCGTAACCGCCCGCATCTTGTGGGTTTTGACGTGGGGCCGCAGCCGTTGCGCCGTACCGGCGATGCTAATGGCCGCCCGGATGTTGTCCACCACGTGCGCGGGCGATACCAGCAGCGCGGGCGACGATACGTCGTCGGTATGATTCAGATGATACCAGTTCATTGCGGCAGGCGGGCAATCATGTCTATTTCTACCTTGATACCCCGGGCCAGTCCCGACTGCACGGTGGTACGGGCGGGTAGAACCCCGGAAAAGTAACTGGCGTATACGGCATTGTAGGCATCGAAATCAGTGATATCAGCGAGGTGCGCCGTTGTTTTCACCACATCGTTCCAGGTGCAGCCCGCGCCGGCCAGGATTTCCTGAATGTTACTCATCACGCGCCGGGTTTCGTCTTCAATGGTCCCCAACCTTACCTCGCCGGTAGGATAATCCAGGGGGGTCTGTCCGGAAATATACAGCCAGCCATCGCAGATAAGGCCGGGTGAATAAGCCGGGGTTTTAAGTCCTTCTTTTACGTGAGGGTGGAAAACGGGAATCTTGGTAGCCATGAAGAATTTGTTTTTTCGGTAAATATAGGGCGGGGCGGGCGCGTTTGCGGTACGCTCACGGTGCTGTTTGCGTAGCCCGGCCCTCCCGGTCCGGTAGCCGAAGGCTTTAAAGAGTCGCTACAGGATTAGCCTTACGGCTACCGGACCGGGAGGGCCGGGCTACTCAGATGCTTGTCAGGGCCAGTTATCCAGACCGAGCAGTTTGCGACCCAGCGGACTGAGCTCTGCCGTTGGTTCACGGTCGCGTTCCCAGTGGCGCGGGTCGCCGGGAAAGGCGTACCCTTGCGGAGCCTGCCGCTCCCGCCAGGACGTAATGCGCCACTGCCGCAGGGCCTCGTTGTCTTCTTCGGCGGGCATCATTGAAATATACTGGGCCATGCGCACCTTATCAGCGGTGCGGTTAGGACGAATACCGTGGGGCAGTAAACTGTTAAAAATCAAGAGATCGCCCGCTTCGAGTTTGACCTTTACGAAGTCAAACCCGGTGGTATCGGGTTTAAACCGATCGCGGTTGGCCGGCTGGGTCTGCTTCCAGGTATCGTAGGTTCGGTAGAGTTCGGGCAGGCACTGAAAACCGCCCATATTTTCGTCGGTCTGATCGGCCAGGGCCAGTACGCCCTGCACGTTCTGGGGTTTGGTTTCCGGGTCGTAATCCCAGTGAATAAAGCCATTGAATGCGTGGTCGGGCCGGGCGGGCAGGTTCAGATTGGCCCGGTCAATGGTGACCCATAGATTCTCGACGCCCCACACATCCACGAAAGCGTCATAGACGCGGGGCATTTGCCGGTTGTTCCACTCCAGCTGGTGGTTGTAAAGCTCAACCATGCCACTGTTGGCCAGTTCTTTCATCTGCATCTCGGCGCGGGGGGGCGCGTACCAGGTAGCGGGGTCGTGCGGATCTTTCTCCTCGAACTGCCAGAGAAAATCGGCCAGCTGGCGGGCCTGTTGACTGGGTACGGCCTGCTTCACCACCACGTAACCGTTGTGCAGCCAGAACTGCCAGTCGGCTTCGGACAGCACGCGCAGGGGCTTGCCGTGGCTGCGGTCGTTGAGTCTGATTTTGCTGCTTGTGGCCGTGGAGGGATTGCCCGGAATATCGGTATGGGCGTTTAGGGGCGTAGTAACGGGTTGCATGGCCTTCGGGATTGGTTACCGCTAAAAGTCCTCTGACAGGCTAGTCTACCCCTGCGCCAATTTAGAAATTCCAAGCGTTTGTCGTTAAACGACAACCTTATCGGTTAAAAACTGGTTAAAAAGACAAGTCCTTTTTACTCAACTATTTACCGGTAAATATGTCCCGTTTTTTTGTCACACTCCTTTCCTGTCTACTCACGATCGATGCCCTGGCCCAACAACCAGCGCCCGCTCCCAGCCCGCTACTGGGTGCCATGGGCATGGCGCAGGACACCGTTCGTCCCGCGTCCCTACCCCTCCCTGATTCCATGCAGGCAGTCACGCCGGAAGCAGTGGCTGCGGGTAGCGCAGACGCCCAGCCCGCCCCGGCCATCGGTACGCTGAAAGGGCGTCTGGTAACCACCCAGGGCGGCAAAAACAGCCCGGTTCCCTTTGCCAGCATTGGCCTGTTCCGCACCCGCGATTCCAGTTCTGTAACGGGCGCGCTAACCGATGAGCAGGGTAATTTCATCGTCAGTAATCTCGTGCCCGACGTGTATTATGCCATGGTGCAGAGCCTGGGCTACGCGCCCAAGACCATTCCCCGCATTTTGATTACGACCGACCAGAAAACCGTCAGTTTGGGCACTGTCGTGCTGGCTCAAACCACCCGGCAACTGGCCGAAGTAGTGGTGCAGGGGCAGAAACAGGCCTACGAATACGCCCTCGACCGCAAAATCGTGAACGTCGATCAGTTGCCGATTGCGCAGGGTGGAACGGCCATCGATATTCTGCAGAATGTACCCTCCGTGACCATCGACGTGGACGGCGCGCTGAGTTTGCGGGGTAGTGCCAATGTGATTGTCTTGGTAGATGGCAAGCCGTCGGGGCTGACGGGTTTGGACCGACAGGCGGTACTCGACCAGATTCCGGCCAGTAACATCGAGCGCGTTGAGGTCATTACCAACCCATCCTCGCGCTACGATGCCGACGGAGCCGCGGGTATCATTAATATCATTCTGAAAAAGGAACAGACCAAGGGCTTTCAACGGTAACATACAGGTCAACGTCGGCACCCGCGATAAGTATAACGCGTCTGTAAACGCCAACCTCCGGCTCAACAAACTCAACCTGTTCGGCAGCTATAACTTCCGCGACGATCGCCGGTTTTCCTTTCGCAACTCCAGCCGCCGGAATATTTTCGAGAACGATTCGGTCAGCTATCTGGTACAGCGGCAAAACGCCGTCCGGCGCAGAACCAACAACAACCTGCGGCTGGGTTTTGATTACGCCTTGACCAAACAGGACAACCTGACGCTGTCGGTATTGTACCGGCCGGAATACAGCTTCGATACAGAACAGGAGATATTTGATACGCAGACCCGAAATCAGCAGTCGCTGGGGCAAACCCTGCGCACCAACGCCGAAACCGAACCCGAACGCGGACTTGATTACGCGGCTAACTACCGGCACACGTTTCAGAAGGAAGGACGAATTTTGACGGCCGATGCAACGACCTCGAGCAATACCGGCACGGAATATCAGGATTTCAACAGCACCACGACCCTACCCAACCGGTACCTGACCCCCGGCTTCCAGATTGGCAGCCAGTTGGCCACCAACCAGCAGAACAACCGCGTCACGGTGCTGCAAACCGACTTTACAAACCCGCTGAAAGCCAAGCAGAAACTGGAAACCGGCCTAAAATACACCTACCGTAAACTCGGTGCCGACTACCAGTTTACCAACCTGATTGGGGGCGAGTACGTAAATAACCCCCTGTACACCAACAACTTTATTTATACTGAAAATACCAGCGCGGCCTACGCTAACTTCGGCAATGAACTCAAGAAGTTCAGCTATCAGCTGGGGCTGCGCACCGAGTACACCACCATTAACACCGATCAGCGCACTACCGGCAAGCGAAATTCGCAGAGCTATATTTATTTGTTTCCGAGTGCATTTGTCAACTACAATCTGGGCGAAACAAATAAAATACAGCTCAACTACTCCCGGCGCATCAACCGCCCGTCAGTGCGGACACTTAATCCATTCATCGACTTGCAGGATCCGCTTAACATCCGCTTTGGTAACCCGCTGCTACGTCCCGAACTGATCAACTCGTTTGAAGTGAGCCACCTCTGGACCGGCAAAACGACGCTGGTTACCTCTACCCTGTTTTTCCGGCAAACCAACAACGACGTCACGCGCTACCAGACCCTGCGGCCCGACGGCATAACGGAGCAGACGTTCCTGAACCTGAACCGGTCCGAGAACTACGGACTGGAGTTTGTGGTCGATCAGGAAGTGACGCGCTGGTGGAAGGTGAACGGTACGGCCACGTTTTTTCAACGGACTATTAAAGGCAACGCCGACACACCGAGCCTGCTGACCCGCACCAACCGAAGCTGGAACGGGCGCATCACGTCGAATTTCACGCCGAAGCGCGGCACGGCCATTCAGCTCGCCGTAAACTACCGCTCGCCTTTTATCATTGCGCAGGGCACCATTCAGGAGTTTTTCAACGTCGATATTGGCGTGAAACATGACGTCATGAAAGGGCGCGGCACCCTCAACCTGCGCGTGAGCGACATTTTCAATACCCTCCAGTTTCAGGCCAACACCTTCGGGCCCAACTTTGAATCAAATACCCTGGGCAAGCGGGAGAGCCGGATTGGCTTTATCGGGTTCAGCTACCGGCTGAGCCGCAGTGTATCGAAAGACAAAGACCGCGACGAAGACCGCGACGACACGCCGGGCGAAAGCGACTTTTAAGCCCGTAGAGGAGGTAGCCATCATTCGATAAGCTGGCCCGATTGGCAGTAGCCACACTGCGGCACATCCAGTTCGGCCCAGGCCAGTTGCAGCGGTTGGTTGTTTTGTGGAGACAGGCCCTCGATTGTGGTCACCTGCTGGCCAGCGGCCCGGCAGACCGTAAAGACGATACCACCTGATCCTACCGGGCGAGGTGAACATCCAGCGGAGCATCTCGTTTACGCCCATCCGAATTGTGAGTAACTATGTCCGATTTTTACCACTAAGGCAGGCCGTTACCGTAGAAACTTTGCATACAAGTTTTAAACGAAACGGACTATGCAACGCAGAAAATTTTTAGCCTGTGCTACGGCGGCTCCCACAGTCATGGCAACTGCCCTGATGTCTCAGGCGAAAGCTACCACGGAGGTCGGTACAGCCAACCCTTTTGTCGTGAAAGCGGGTGAGGCCCGGTTCGGGGTTCATACTCCCTATCGGGGTGTCAATGCCAATGACGTAAAAGTATCGGGCAAGGACACGAATGGGCAACTGGCCATTTTTGAGTACATTGGTAAGCAGAAAATCGGACCTAGCGTTCACGTTCACCATCATCAGGACGAGGTATTCTCCATTATCGAAGGGGAATACCTGTTTCAGATTGGCAACGAAAAATTTATGGCTAAAGCGGGGGATACCGTCTTTGCGCCACGGGGTATTCCGCACACCTGGATTCAGGTATCGGAGCAGGGCAAACAGGTTTACATGGTGCAGCCTGCTGGTAAGCTGGAGGATTTCTTTCTCGTGTTTGCCGAGCTGAAAGGGCCACCGACGGAGGAGTTTGTGAGAAAAATGCATGAGCAGCACGGCATGACCGTAGTTGGTCCACCGCTCACGCTACCTTAAAAAGAGTCGTTTTTATGGAAGCTATCTTCGACTACCGGTTGCCCAGCCCTCCCTTGCGGGAGTATGTACGGCTGTTGCAGATTGTCGGCTGCGAATTTCCGGCTTCCCTACCCATGCTGCCCGTCAAAGCCTACTGGCCGCGGGCCGAAAATTGTCTGTCCTTCTTTCCCAAAGACCCCGAACGGATCGAGTACGGTTTCGACGGCAAACCGCTCGAAAGTCCCCGTTCGCGCTTGCATGGTCAGCATGCGATTGCCACCAACCGGCACGTCGGTCGTGATTTTATGGTGTTTCAGGTTCAGTTTCAACCGGGTGCCTTATTCCGGCTGACGGGTATACCTGCCGGAGCGCTGACCAATACGTTTGTTGATGCCGAAGCGGTTTTCTCGACTGAACTTCGGCGAGTCAATGAGCGGCTGAGCTACACGCGGCATTACACGGAGATGATTCCTGTTGTGGAAGATTTTCTGCTGTATTTAATCGGGCGGTCCAGACATAAATATCAACGGCCCATCGACAAAGTGAGCCAGCACATACTCCACCAATCCGGCTTGGTTTTGTTAGATCAGTTGGCCGATCAGGCCTGCTTATCACCCCGGCAATTTTACCGGCAGTTTATGGAATGCAACGGTATCAGCCCCAAGCTGTACGGACGCATTGCGCGCTTTGAACAAGTGATGAAGCTCAGAAATGCGCAACCCGATCTCGATTGGCTGAGCGTTGCGGTGGCCCTGGGCTACTATGATTACCAGCATCTGGTCCGGGATTTTAAGGAGTTCACGGGGCTTACACCCAATGGCTTCGTGCAACAGGAAGCCAAATCGCCCGAACGGACGTTTGGGGCGGTTGAGACCTGATCGATTAGGATAGATTTTGCTCTTTACTAACCAGCCCGGCCGGCCAACCGACTATAATCTGGCCATACATATAGTGACCCCTTCTGCTTTAGTTGATCCTACTTCGCCCGCTCGTTCCGGGTTGCCTTCTCCACAATTTCGGCAATACGTCGGCTGCGGGTGGCCGGGGTTTTGGCGTTGAGCAGCCACTCCAGCATACCCCGCCTGGCCGACCGGGGAAACGCATCGAAGTACTGACGGGCCGACGGATTGGCGGCAAATGCTGCCTGCAAATCGGGGGGAATTACGTTGTTTTCTACGTCATCCAGTGCTGTCCAGGTACCTGTTTTCTGGGCCAGGTTGACCATCGCCATGCCCGCTTCGGTCATCAGCCCGGCGGCTGTCAGGTTGGCTACTTTGGCTTTGTTAACCCCGCTCCAGTTGCTGGTGGGCTTCCGTCGGGCAAAGTACTGGAGATAGTAAAGCGCATCACCTTTCTTAACCGAACTGTCGATCCAGCCGTAACAAAGGGCTTCGTCTACGGCCTCATCGTAGGTTACGCTGGGTATCCCGCTGTTTTTCTTGTAGATACGGAGCCAGACGTTGGCTTCGGTGGCATGGTTATCGGCCAGCCACTGCCGCCAGTGGGCGCGACTTTCGGCGGGAATTGACGGGGGTAGCTCGGGCATCGGATGGCCTGTTTTCTTAGCAATAACGCGCTTTCAACTGATTCATCATAAACACGTTCACGTCCCACTGACTGGCCAGGGGTTCCTGGTTGTGGGTATTACTCTGCGCGTTCGTTTTGGGCCGCCTTCTCCGCTATTTCGGCGGTGTACCGGCTGCGGGTAGCCGGGGTTCTGGCAAAACCCGCGATGCCAGTATGCTCTTGGGTGAATACGTCGGTTTTCGTTATTCTCATGCCGCATGGGTAACCCAGAGAGTACAGTCGGACTGATACGACCAATGGGGCTAAGTAAATTGCTCTAATCCGCGGCTTCTTCAAACGTTCAGCTCGCAGTCAGCGAAGACGATGACGGGTTAGGCAGTAGCGAAAAAAGCCTTACCCCCTTTTCTGAACGTAATGACCATTAAGCCAATTCTACCAATGAAGTACAGGCTCCTGACGCTCCTGCTGATAACGAATGCATTGGTATCACAGGGGCAGAGCAAAGGCTCGCTTGGCGAAGTAGTGATTACCGCCGAAAACAAGAAAATAGAGGTACTCACGCTTGAAAACGGGAATTTGCAGGTCAATGTACCCCCAAAGCAGGTTGCCAAATACAAGGCCGCCGGATTGGTTCAGTATAGCGACTTCGGCGCCCGGGGTGATGGAAAAGCGGATGACATCGACGCGATTGCGGCAACCCATGCCTTTGCTAACCGGCACGGCCTTTCGGTGAAAGCCGATGCGGGAGCCACCTACTACATCGGCGGCAGAGAGCGCACCGCCCTTATCCGGACCGACACGGATTTCAATACCGCATCCTTTCTTATTGACGACACGCAGGTTCAAAACCGAAATGCTTCTGTTTTCACGGTCGGTTCAGACCTCAAACCCTTCAAGCTGGAATCGATCGCATCGCTAAAGAGGAATCAGAAAAAAATAGACGCGTCGTTGCCGGGCCCCTGTCTGATTACGGTCACCAATGCCAACGTGAAGCAGTACATCCGGTTTGGACTCAACCAAAACAACGGCTCTTCGCAGACCGATTTGTTTGTGGTCGATAAAAACGGCAACGTCGACATGAACGCCCCAATTATCTGGGATTTCGACCAAATTACGGACATAACCGCGCTACCCATCAACGAGACTCCGCTGAAGGTCAGCGGGGGACGTTTTACCACCATTGCCAACAAAGCCGAATCGAAGTACACCTACTACAACCGCAACATCGCCATCCGACGCTCCAACGTGCTGGTTGAAGGGTTGCACCATTCCATAAAGGGCGAAGCAGACCACGGTGCACCCTACGGCGGCTTTCTCAACATCGGCGACTGCGCTTATGTGACGGTAAAAAACACCGTGCTGACCGGGCACCGGACCTATAGCACCATTGGCGCGGCCGGTAAGCCGGTCTCGATGGGGACCTACGACCTATCGGCCAACCGGGCCCTGAACGTGTCCTTCGTGAATTGCAGCCAGACCAACGACATCAACGACAATACGTACTGGGGCATTCTGGGGTCTAACTTCTGCAAAAATCTCCTGTACGACGGGTGTATCCTCTCGCGGTTCGATGCCCATCAGGGTGTGGCCAACGCTACGATCCGCAATTCGACCCTCGGACACATGGGCATCAACGCCATCGGCAGTGGCGTCCTGCTGGTGGAGAATTCGACCGTTCGCGGTCGGAGCCTGGTGAACCTGCGCCCCGACTACGGCAGTACCTGGCAGGGCGAGCTGATAATCCGCAACTGCGTTTTTGTGCCGGCAAATGGCAAATTCACCCACGCCGACCTGATCAGCGGCTCCTATTCGGGTCAGCACGATTTCGGCTACACCTGCTACATGCCCGAACGAATCACCATTGAAAATCTGCGTATTGACGATTCCGGGCATGGCGACAATTACCGGGGACCGGCCATCTTCGCCAATTTCAATCCGCAACTGACGGACCCTTCTTACCAGGAAAAATTCCCCTACGTCATCACCAAAGAGGTCATTCTCAGAAACGTAACCACTACCAGCGGAAAAGCCTTGAGAATAAGCGACAATGCGTTTATGTTTCGAACTGTAAAAGTTGATACGGTCCAGTAACTAACCCTGATCGGGTCGGCTGGTGCCTGTACCGGCCATCTTGTCCTGAACTTACGTCGTGGCCGCCTGTTTCTGCAAGGGGAGGTGTTGATGTTAAGCCACGAAGGGGCTGGAAGGTGACGAGTTAAGGATTGGCCAGACCCGCTTCGGCAACCAGCGTCAGTAAGGTCAACTGAATGGCTTTGTAGCCTTCATCATCGTACCACCATTCGTTAAGCGCATGCGCGTTGCCTGCTTTTCCCCCCGACCTATGTAATGGCAGGAACCCCCTTCGCAATGGGAATATTGGAGTTGGTAGAACCCCTGGAAAGGGTTGGGGTAATGCCGAAATGAGTCACGGCCGCCATCGACCGCTGAACAAGGGGAAGGCTTTCCGGTAGTTCGCCGGAGGGGCGGTCGCCGATTTTAGTGATGTCAACCGTTAGTGCAGGCCCCATTCGTCGCATGGCATTGTGTTCCTGCAACGCCTGTTGAGCCGACGCCCTCAGGAGCGAATCGACCTGATTGAGGTTTTCGGGAATTTCAGAGCGCATGTCTACTTCCATCCACGACTCAAACGCAATGGAGTTGACCGACGTACCACCACCAATTCGGCCCACGTTGTAGCTGGTACGGGCACCCGCCCGGGTGAACTTATCGGCCACTTTTGAAAAGTAATGGATGGTTGACCCCAGGGCGTGTTGGGGGTTGGCCAGGCCAAAGGCACCCCACGAGTGTCCGCCGGGGCCTTTAAACGTAATGCGATAGCGATACGACCCCAGTCCCTTGTTGCTCATCCGGCCCAGATCGCCCCCATCAATGCCGATCCAGGCATCTATAGGTCGGGTTTGGTCACTGAACAGGTGTTTCACCCCCCTCAAATCGCCGAGGCCCTCTTCGCCCACCGAGCCAATAAAAAGCACATCCGCCTGCGTTTCCAGCCGGGCAGCTTCCATAGCCCTCAACACGGATACCACCATGACCAAACCCCGCGTGTCGTCACCGATGCCGGGGGCAAACAGGGTATCTCCTTTCATTTTTACGCGTACATCGGTTTCGGGCGGAAAAACGGTATCCAGATGACCATCCAGGGCTACGCAACGCGCTGGATTTTTGCCTTTCCGTAAAGCCAGGACATTGCCCACCTTGTCGGTCCAGACCGAGTCGGCACCGGCTTCCCGAAGCATACTGGCAAATTGAGCGGCCCGTTTTTCTTCCTTGAACGGAGGGGCTGGAATTTCGGTGAGCAGGATCAGTTCATCGCGGTTTCGTTTATTCTGCGCGACGATGGAGGCAAATGCCGTCTGAATCTGCTTGTGTTTAGTCAATTGATCGATTTCTTTCTGGTAGGAAGCTTGCACTTTGCCCGTTTTACCGGGTTCCAGGTCCTGTGCACCAGCCAGAGTGAGACTAAACAGGAGGCTGATTGCCAGACTAAAGCTAAAAGAGGAGTAAGCGTACGGGGACATGGACAGTTTTAGGGGTTTATAAGCGCGTTAGTGTATACTGGTTTCAGACCGCTATCCCGACTCAGTTTGCCTGATTGCCAAAGCAGACTCTCGATAGCGGCTGTCAATTTTACCGACGGAATCAGGTTGACGAAGGTGGGCGTAATGCAGTAAAGTTAGCTTTTTAATGGGGTTACGCCGTTGAATAAGACGTAACGAAAGTGGTTAACTTGCTCAGTTAACTCATTTTGACGGGCAAACAAACGATGAAGATTGCATCCTCTCCCCATTGGCTGCTCATTTTTTCAGCAATACCGCCCGCTCAGCCTATTCAGCATACCCATGTTTACATCCCATTGACTAACCAGGGGTTCCGGCTTATGGAACTACGATGGCATATAGGGAGCCGGGGCAAACCCGGTGTTGATAGTTAGCTGGGTGCCAACTGGCCCGGTGAAGGGCTACCACCCGATCCCACCAGGCGGTGTGTGCGTTCAGCGCGGAGGCCCATTCCGGGCCGGGGGTCGTTGACGTGCGTACTTTCGGCGTATCCAAGCCGGCTGCAGATACTATCTTGCCCGTTCGTTTCGGGCCGCCTTCTCTGTGATATGAGTGATGCGCCGGGCGCGGGCTTAACGACGATGGTTTGGGGGGTAAATAGGGATTCTTCTTCAACATGTCGGCACTCATATGGCTGGTATCAACGAGATGTGGCGAAGGGAACAGAGCTTTGTCGGCTAAACCCTGATGAATTTGAGGCAGTGCATCCATAATCCGATACGGTACTGGTCGTCGTGGCCACGTGAGTGATGAGATGGGACTGATTTTCTTCACAGAGCTAGCTCAGTTGGACGTTGTAGCCCACCCAGGTATGGGCATGTTTACGACTAAAACGGACTTCCAAATCGTAAGGCGAGTTGATGAGTTGAGCCGAAGGCGGTAACTCGCCTTGATTCTCGACATGCCATATCAGCTTCCCCTGATGAACCAGTTACCCATCACCGGACGGTTGCGCGAGTAGAACGAGTTGTATCGATCAGCATCGGATGATCAGCAGTACACACTGGTCCAGGATTCCATTCATGCCAACTACTGCGTCAAATACCTTGGACCGCGCGGTCCGGGCTACGGAAACAGTACCGTGAGTGTACCGAGGAGAAGGGCAATTCCGAAGAGAATACCCAGCCCGATCAGCACGGTTCGGGTCAGGCTACCGGGACGATTAGATGATTTTGATTTCGGCATAATCAGGAACGGCTTACAACGGGATGTTACCGTGTTTTTTCTTTGGCAGGACCACAGCTTTGTTTTCCAGCATGCCGAAGGCGCGGATGAGTTTGTGGCGGGTCTGGTCGGGCATGATCACCTCGTCAATATAACCCCGGAAGGCAGCCCGGTACGGATTGGCAAACTTCTCGGTGTAGTCGGCTACTTTCTCCTGCAACATCGCCTGCGGGTCTTCGGCCTGGGCAATGTCGCGCTTGAAAATGATTTCGGCGGCTCCGCTGGCGCCCATCACGGCGATTTCGGCGGTGGGCCACGCAAAGTTCATATCCGCCCCGATGTGCTTGGAGTTCATCACGTCGTAGGCCCCCCCGTAGGCTTTGCGGGTAATGACCGTAATGCGCGGCACGGTGGCTTCGCAGAAGGCATACAGCAGTTTGGCGCCGTTGCTGATAATGCCATTCCACTCCTGATCGGTGCCGGGCAGGAAGCCGGGTACGTCTTCCAGCACGAGCAGCGGGATATTGAAACAGTCGCAGAAGCGCACAAAGCGGGCGGCTTTGGTGCTGGCGTTGCTGTCCAGCACGCCCGCCAGTACCGCAGGCTGATTACCCACCACGCCAATGCTACGCCCGCCAATCCGGGCAAACCCAACGACAATGTTCTCGGCGTAATTCTGGTGCACCTCAAAAAACGTATCGGCATCCACGACTTCAGCAATCACCTCACGCATGTCGTAGGGCTGGTTCGGGTTGTCGGGAATCAGGCTGTTCAGCGCGGGGCGGCTTTCGGTCTGACCCGATTCATAGGATAGCATGGGCGGCTCATCCTCGCAGTTTTGGGGGATGTAGCTCAGCAGTTGCTTGAGTTGCTGGATGCAGGCAACTTCGTTGGCGCAGGAAAAATGCGTGACGCCCGATTTGGTACTGTGGGTGCTGGCCCCGCCGAGTTCTTCCGCCGTTACTTCTTCGTGCGTCACGGTTTTGACCACGTTGGGTCCGGTCACGAACATATAGCTCGTGTTCTCGACCATGAAAATAAAGTCGGTGATGGCTGGGCTATACACGGCCCCGCCCGCGCACGGCCCCATAATGGCCGATAGCTGCGGCACCACGCCCGACGCCCGGGTGTTGCGGTAAAAAATGTCGGCGTAGCCCGCCAGCGACAAAACACCCTCCTGAATCCGCGCCCCGCCGGAGTCGTTCAGGCCAATGATGGGTGCCCCGTTCTGCATAGCCAGATCCATGAGTTTGCAGATTTTTTCGGCGTGCGTTTCCGACAGAGCCCCGCCAAAGACGGTGAAATCCTGCGCGTAGACGTACACCAGCCGCCCGTTTACCGTGCCGTAGCCCGTCACGACGCCATCGCCGAGGTAATGCTCTTTGTCCAGCCCAAAATCGCGGGTGCGGTGCATGACAAATTTGCCAATTTCTTCAAATGAGCCTTCGTCCACGAGCAGCGCCACCCGTTCGCGGGCGGTGAGTTTGCCTTTGGCGTGTTGGGCGTCGATGCGTTTCTGGCCCCCGCCCAGTTCGGCTTCGGCGTTTTTCTGGGCAAGGACTTCAGCTTTAGTAGGTTTAGAAGTAGGCAAAGCGATGGTATCGGACTGGCTGGAGGACTGCATAAGAGCGTTTGGATGAATCAGATAAAGGCAAAGTTAATTATTCGGTCCGATTCCAACCCCTGCGTTTGTTTTTGTATCATCGCATGAGAATAATAGCAACTATGAAAAATGCGCTTTACCTGCTATCACTGCTTATAATTTCTGCCAGCGGAATGGCGCAGGACTCGGCTTCGCAATTACACCGGGGCAGTTTACTGGTCAAGTGGACTCCGCTGAGTCTGCTCGACCTCGAAAAGACAATTCAGTGTAGTGGGGAGTATTTTATCGAAGACCGGTCCTCCGTTCAGGTCGAACTTGGCTACGGTCCGCCCTTTTTGAGTTATGGCCGGTCATCACTGGATAACCGGCAGGCGTGGCGTTTGCGTACAGAGTTTCGACTGTATCGGCAACGCGAGCCAGAAAAAGGTCGGTATTGGGCAGTAGAAGGGTTTGCAATGACCGTCAATGGCTTCAACTCGTTGTATGCGGATAGCTTCTCCGGGAGCACGGCTGCCGTTGTTTCCTTTCCTATCCACAAACGCGTTGCAGGCGGCCATGTGAAAGCCGGTATCCAGCGGGCATTTGGCCGTAGTAAACACGTCTACTATGATTTCTACGCGGGTCTGGGCATTCGGCATGTTCACGTTTACGCCGATTCCATCGGTATGCTACCGTACATCCATCCCGTTGGCGGTCAGTTTTTCGACCCATACCGGCCCAGAGGTCGTCAGTTGTTGCCAGGCGCAGTCCTTGGCATCAAACTGGCGTATCGGCTTCGCTGACAATAAGCGTGTAGATCAGATGTCTGGCAATTTCACGCTTAACAAGCCCGAAATTGGCGTTCTTTGTGCTGAATCGGCTTGTTTGCGCGTGAAGACTTTTGTTACTTTTTTCAGCTTCCATATATTATTGTCATGGTCGGCAATGGCCCAGCCTACCGGCGGGCAGCGGGTGTTTGCGTTCCTCGATCTGCCCACCCACGCCCGCGTGGCGGCCCTCGGCGGGCAGGTAACCACCGCCACCCAACCCGACGCGCCGTATTTTCAGAATAACCCCGCCCTCGCCGACTCGATGGCTCATAACGAGCTATCCATCAGCCTGATGCCCTACTTAGCCACGGCCAAATACTACACACTCCAGTACGGTCTGCCCGGAGCATCGAAAAATTCGCGTTGGGCGGTGGGCATGCAGTACCTCAGCTACGGGCAGTTTGATTTGACTGACCCGGCGGGGAATAACCTCGGTATGTTTTCGGCCAACGATTACGCCATCGGCCTGACCCACGCCCGCCAGGAGGGTAACTTCTCGCTCGGTGCGACGGTCAAAGCGGTAGGGTCGGCCATCGAAGCGTACTCCGCATTTGGGCTGATGGCCGACGTGGGCGGGGTGTTCCGCCATCCGAACGGACTGCTGACGTTTGGGCTGGTGGCCAAAAATGCGGGCGTATTGCTCAAAAATTACGGCCCCGCCGATGCCCAGCTCCCGTTCGATTTGCAGGCGGGCGTAACGGTCAAGCCGCGCTACGCCCCCGTCCGGCTTACGCTCACCGCCCACCACCTGCACCGCTTCGACATTGCCTACAACGACCCCGGCCTGAACGTCCGCTACGATCTGAACGGCAACCCTATACCGCAAACCATCAGCGTGGGCGAAAACATAGCCCGGCACCTGAGCGTCGGCATCGAACTGCTCATTAGCCGGCATGTGAATTTGCTGGCGGGCTACAATCACCGGCAGCGGCAGGAAGGCAAACTCGCCACGGGCGCGGGCGGGGCGGGCATCAGCGTCGGGGCGTCGGTGCAGGCGCGGGGCTTTCAGCTTACCTACGGCCGGTTCTCGGCCGCGCCCACTGCCGGAACCAGCCAGCTGTCGCTCCGCGTCGATTTCAACCGGGTGTTGTCCAGCCCCAGGTAGCCGCCCGCCACGGACCAGATCTGAACCAGAAAGCCTGGCCGACAGCGGACGCTGCCGGCATCGGTAACAGCGGCATGGCAACAAACCGGGCCAGACCGGGCTTACTTACCCACATACCAGTTACCAATGCGTAACCGGCTGGTTAGATGCGCCCTGACTTTATATTTGCGGAACCGGCCGTGAAACATTTTGGATTCGTGGAAACTATCCGGCATATTTGGGTCTGCAACGCACAGAGACCCATGGGTAAAGTCATTGCTATCGCCAACCAAAAAGGGGGCGTCGGTAAAACTACAACAACGATCAATCTAGCCGCCAGTCTGGCCGCCCTCGAATTTCAGACGCTCATTGTAGACGCGGACCCCCAGGCCAATTCGACCTCGGGGCTGGGCTACAATCCGAAAGAAATCGAAAACAGCATTTATGAGTGCATGGTTGAGGACGTTCGTCCGCAGGATGCCATCATTCAAACGGAGTTCCCGAATCTGGATCTGCTTCCCTCGCACATCGACCTCGTTGGGGCCGAGATCGAGATGATCAATCTCCAGAACCGGGAAGATAAGATGAAACACGCCCTGGACAGTATCCGGGATTTGTATGATTTTATCATCATTGACTGTTCGCCTTCGCTGGGTCTGATTACGATCAACAGCCTGACGGCCGCCGACTCGGTCATTATTCCGGTGCAGTGCGAATATTTCGCGCTCGAAGGGCTGGGCAAACTCCTCAACACCATCAAGATCATTCAGTCGCGGCTCAACACCAAACTGTCTATCGAAGGCATCCTGCTGACGATGTACGATTTGCGGGTCCGGCTTTCCAATCAGGTGGTGGGCGAGGTAACCTCCCACTTTCAGCAAATGGTTTTCAGCACCATTATTCCGCGCAACATCCGGCTCAGCGAATCGCCCAGTTTTGGCGTGCCCGCCCTGGCCCAGGACGCCGATAGCAAAGGAGCCGTAAGCTACCTGAACTTAGCCCGCGAAATTCTGGTCAAAAATGGCATGATGCCGCAGGAAGCTTAATGGAAAACGCCAATACCAAAGCGCCCAATAATAAGAAGATGATTGGGCTGGGCCGGGGGCTGGGTGCGCTGCTGCACGACAGCGAGTCGGTAAACCGGCAGACCAAGACCTCGCCGTTCGAGTCGATCAGTACGATGACCGAAATTGGGTTGTCGCTCGTCGATACCAATCCCTTCCAGCCCCGGACGCGCTTCGACGAAGAGGCTCTCCAGGAGTTGGCCGAGTCGATCCGGGTGCAGGGCATTATTCAGCCCATTACGGTACGCCAGCTTGGCAAAGACCGGTATCAGCTCATTGCGGGCGAACGCCGATTGCAGGCGTCCAAGCTGATTGGGCTGCATACCATTCCGGCCTACGTGCGTACGGCCAACGACCAGCAGATGCTGGAAATGGCCCTGATCGAGAACATCCAGCGCGAAAACCTCAACGCCATTGAAATTGCCCTCAGCTACCAGCGGCTCATTACCGAGTGCAGTCTGAAGCAGGAAGAACTGGGCGATCGCGTGGGTAAAAACCGCACGACGGTCAATAACTATATCCGGCTGCTGAAACTCCCGCCCGTTATTCAGGCATCATTGCGCGACAACAAGATTTCGATGGGCCACGCCCGGGCCATTATCAACATCGACAATCCTGACACCCAGATCAGGCTCTTTAACCGCGCCGTTGACGAGGAATGGTCGGTACGAAAGGTAGAGGAAGCCGTGCGTAACCTGGCCGATGGCCTGCCCGAAGCTGGTTCTGACCGGCGCGTTACGCTGCCCAGACAGGAAATGCGGAGTTTACAGTTCAAGCTGTCCTCTATGTTTGGCACCAAGGTGTCGATTAAAGCGGATGATAAGCATAAGGGCGAGATCAAGATTCCGTTCACCTCGCAGGAAGAACTGTCCCGCATTCTGGACGTGCTCAATTCTGAATCGTAGCGGGGCCGGGTACGCTCTGCCCGCAAGCCCCTGTCTGATTCCCGTTCCTCTTAAATTTTCCTAAATGGCGGCCTTTTCAAGCCATAGGGTTTTGTTTCGGCGTTTAGTGAGTATGCCCAACCGCGCCACACTTCTGCTTACCGGTACGCTGCTTGGCGCGGTTGTCTGTTCGTCGTGGGCGCAGCAACCCGCCATCATTCCCGCCCCTACGCCCCCCGCCGTTGACTCGACCGTTCAGCTGCGCTCGCTGGGCGATAGCGTTTTGTCGACCGTCCGGCCCGAAGCCCTGCGGATTGGCACGCCCCGCGCCGACTCGACCCTGCGGACCCTGACCGACACATTGCAGGTGACGCAGAAACAGGAGCGGGAAATTCGCAAAATCATTCCGAAGCAGGCTACGTTTCGTTCGCTCATGTTTCCGGGGCTGGGGCAGGCCTACAACCGGCAGTACTACAAGATGCCGTTCATTTATGGCGGGTATGCGGCCCTGACGTACTTCTTCATTCGCTACCGGAAACTCTCCAAAGAGGCTGAAACCGGCTACCGGCGGCTGCTGTACGGCGACTTTATTGCCCCGGCGTTTACGGCTATGGTACCCGGTGTGCCGTCTACGCTCGGGGGCCAGATTCCGGTTTCGGAACTTCGCGTGAAGCCGGATCAGGTCCTGATTGGCAACAACTTTTTTCAGCGGGCCGAGAGTGCCAAGCAGGCCTACGATTTTTACCGCCGGTACCGCGACCTGAACATCCTGCTGTCGATTGTGCTATACGCCGTGAGTGCGGTGGAAGCCAACGTAGCGGCCCACCTGAAAACATTCGACCTCACGGACGACATCTCCATGACGATCGAGCCGGCACCTATCCTCATGCCCGGCGGTCCCGTACCCGGCATCCGCATGGCGCTGACGTTTAAATAAAGCAGTCATCCATAGCCACTACCGGTCGTTTTCAGCCATTAGTTGGAGACCATGACAGTGAATGACTACGAATAAGTCAGTACCGGATTTCCCAGTATGGGTTCTGGTGAGCGGTCATCTGCTCAGCGATGTAGTCACGGATAATCTTGTCGTAGGCGGCATCGTCAATTCTCTTTCCTTTCAGTTTCGGCATTTTCAGGTCGGCGGGGGTCAGGGGCCGAAACTGGACGCTTACCGCTTCAATCAAAACGTCGCCATCATTGATGTCCAGTTCCAGAATCAGGCCGGGCAATCCGTTGAGCCGCTCCGGGCCCGCCGGTACCGGAATATCCTGCGCAAACCAGGCCGTGACTTTATAGTTGCGGATGGTGTCCTGCGTTTCGGCACTCATGCAGATATACCCCGCCACCTCTTTGATCTGATTGCCAATTTTCCAGGCGGGTACGTGCAGCGAATCGTCAACGATATAGGTCTTGCCCAGCATTTCGATCACGTCGATTTTGCGCTCTTTATCGAAGTTTCGGTATAGAAACAGGTCCGATTTGCGCCACGAATAGCCCCCTTCTTCAGGTTCGTCGCTGTTGTAGGTATACAGGCTTTCGGTGGGACTGAACGCCATCTTCATCTTGATGCCTTTGTCGTTCTCGGCCCAGTTCTTGAAGGTCTGCGACATCCGGTCTTTCTGCTCCTGACTCAGGAACGTCAGGCGGTTGGTAATTTTGAGCCACCGTTCCTTGCGGACATAGGTAACAACGCCTTCGGTTTTGGCATCCTGCGCCGGAGCGGTCAGGCTGAGCAGCAGCCCCAGGGCGAGCAGTAAATTTTTCATTGGAAAGTAAATTTAAGGAATGGTTGTCTGCTATTGCCTCAAAAGAATCCGTCTTTCCGCATCTTGGCCTGAACGCCCCGCATATTGTACGTAAAGCCAAGCGTGAAGTAGCGCGCCAGTGTCGAAATACTCTCCGACTGCGTGTAGTTAACGCCCTGATTGAGCGAAACCGATACGTTCCGGTTCAGCATGTCGATACCGGTCAGCCGGATTTCGGCCCGTTTGGCTTTACCGAGAATGTGGTAGACCGACGCGTTCCAGAGCGGAATCCGCTGGTCGAAGTTCAGGCTGGCGTTGCGGCTCACCCGGTAGTTGAGGTTGGTGTTTACGTAGAGTCCGGCGGGCAGTTTCAGAGTCAGCTCGCCACCGAAAGTATTGTTGATAAATGTCTGATTCCGGTTGGGGCTGATCGAGAACTGCGTGTTGTTGACGCCGAAGTTTGCGTTGCCGTAAAACGTGAGCCACTCAACCGGCGTCAGGCTCAGCCGCGTCCCGGCGTTGTACCCCTGCGTGCTCGTCTGATTCAGTTCACCGTTGATGAGCACGGGATTACGGCCCAGGTTCGTACCGAAGTTCAGATCGAGCGTGGCTTTGGTCTTTTTCAGGGGGAAGCCGAAGCCGGTGTAGGCCCCGAAATTTTGCCCGCCCGACCGGTTTTCCGGCTGAATTACCGTTACCAGCGACTGCGGGTCGGTATTCTGGCTATACACAATCTGGTTCACGTAGCGGGTGGCGTTCGTGCCGATATAGACATTGATGAAACTGCCCGGATTGAAGTAGTTGAACCCTACGTTTATCGTGTGCCCCAACTGCGGCAGCAGGTTTTCATTCCCGCGGTTAATAAACAGCGGGTTGCTGTTGTTGATAACCGGCTGCAGATCGCGCGAGGTGGGAATCCGGACGTTGACGCTGTAACCGCCGTAGAGGTAGCGATTCTTTTTCAGGTCGTAGTTCAGGTTCACGTTCGGAATGGCCGTGGTAAACACCCGGTTGATAGACCGAAAGGTTGGGGCCGTCTGGTCGGGGGCAAACTCGCCGTTCAGCGTAAACCGCTGCCCGGCCAGACCCGCCGATACATTCAGTCCTTTGTACGAGTACCGAAGGCTGCTGCCCAGGCGGTTATATACGTAGTTGTTTCGATAGTACAGACTCAGCGCATCATTGCGGACGGGGGTGCGTTCGCCCCGGTCAACTACGTCGCGGTCTACTTCGTCGTAGCGCAGGCTGAAATTATAAAACGTCTCCCAGAAAAACCGCTTGGCAATCGGCTCGATGTATTGCAGGCTGGCCTTGTACTCGGTCCTGACAATGGTATTCTGTTGGTCCTGACGAATGTCGGGCTGCCGATCCTGGGGCCGCACGGGGCCGGTATAGCTATTCTCGGAGTCGAGCAGCAGATTGGCATCGTTGGTATTGATTTCGTAGGTGGCACTGGCGGCCAGACTCCGGCCTTTCTTTTTCATCTTATGCCGGTAAATAAGCGAGTTCGAGGTAGCAAACTGGCGCTGATCGCTGCGGTTGGTGCTGCGGTTGGCGGTCGTGGCCCCGTCGCTGCGGGTTAACAGCTGATTACGCAGCAACAGGGCGTTGCCAAACCCGTAGCGGCTGTTGTTGATAAATACCAGCGTGTTGAGCGTGTCGATTTCTTTTTCGTAGCGCAGGCTGAGCCGATGATTTCCGTTGAAGTTAACCTGATTGCTGGTTTCGTCGGTATCGTACTCGTTCTGGGGCAGGGTACTGTTGCGCCGGCGTACGGCGTCGAGTTCCAGGCGGGTCTGGTTGTAGTAGTAACTGGCGCTGAGCTTTTTGGCTTTGGTGTCGTAGTTGTAGTTGGCCCCTCCGGCTGCGTTGTTGGAGAAACCCACCCCCTGCCGGCCGCTCACCGGAATACCCAGCCCTTCGTCGCCACTGTCGGAGAAGTAAAAGAAGTTGCCCCCGCTAAAGCCAAAGTCGGCGTTTTGGTTGGAGTTATAGGCGTTGCTGCCCCGAAAGTCCTGGTAATCGTCGCGCGATAGGCCCTGCTGGTTGGTATTGTTGCCCAGCCCCACGAGTGAAAACTGGTTTTTGGCGTTGAATTTATTGTAGCTGGCCTTGCCTTCGGCCCGCAGGGGTAGCTGGTTGGAAGCGGGTCCGGCGGCTACCGTTGCTTTGCCGAAACCGCCTTTCTTAAACTCTTCCTTGAGTTCGAGGTTCACGGTTTTCTCCTGCTTCCCGTCGTCCACGCCGGTCAGCTTGGCCTGTTCGGTTTTGTCATTGTATACCTGCACTTTTTGAATGGCTTCGGCCTGCAGATTTTTGGTAGCCAGTTTGGGATCGCTGCCAAAGAAGGTTTTACCATCCACGGTTACTTTGCGCACCTCCTGGCCCTGCGCCCGGATGCTGCCGTCCTGATCAACCTGCACGCCGGGCAGCTTACGAAGCAAATCCTCGACGGTCGAGCCGGGTGGCACCTTGAACGAACTGGCGTTGTACTCAATGGTATCGCCCCGGATGGTGAGCGGAGCCCTGGCCGTTCTGACTACTACCTCAAACAATTCTTTAGTGATGGGCTTCATCTGGAGTTCGCCCAGGTTGATAACGGCCTCGCCGGTAGGTTTTATGAGCCTGTTGAACGGTATATACCCGACAAACGAAATCTTGAGCAGGTATTCACCCGACTTCAGGTTTTTAAACGTAAATATTCCTTTCTCATCGGCACGACTATAGTTGACCAGCGACGAATCTTTGGGGCTGAGCAGCATTACCGTAGACGAGGGCAGCGGAGCCGACAGGGTGTCGACGGCCTGCCCCTGCAGGGTGAACCGGGCGGGTGACTGGGCGCTGAGCGTCAGGCTAAACAGACCCAATAGGGCCAGCAGGAAAACGTTTTTCATGGCGTGATAGACAAGTGGCACGTTTGATTGACTGGAACAAAGCTAACCGTCAATCCAGAAATGGTTACATTTTTAACGACTTTTAACTAAATTTATAGTAGATATTTTTTAAACGGTCGAATTATGACAAAAGGAGTCATCGGCCCGCCGGAAGGTTGCCTCACCACCCGTATATTTTTTTGCCGCTGAATCAGTTTGCCACTGGCTCGTGCGCTGCGCCCAACAAACCGTCATGTATGGAGTTATGGCTCTACCTGTCCGCTAGGGTTTAGTTTGTACAGGCGAACGCTGCTTTATTTATGTCATCGGTACGTGTCCCCTCCTCTGTTTTCCCGCCATCAGATAGTCCACTGTTCGTGGTACCGCCCCCCCACCCGCACCTGCGGCTGTCGGTAGTGATACCCGCCAAGGACGAAGCGGAGAATCTGCCGCTGGCTCTGGATGCCCTGCGTACCCAGCAACAGCTCACCGGCGAACCCATGCCCGACCCGTGGTATGAAGTACTGCTTTTGCTAAATAATTGTACTGACACCTCGGCAGTGGTGGCCGAACGGTACCGGGCCCGGTATCCGGCGTTTCCGCTGCGCGTGGCGGTAGTTCAGTTACCCCCCGAGCGGGCAAACGTGGGTACCGCCCGGCGCATGCTGATGGACGTAGCCCAGACCCGATTACGGCAAACCGGCCAGCCGACGGGTATCATTGCGTCGACGGATGCCGATACGGTTGTTGATACCCGCTGGATGGCCCATATCCTGAGCGAAATAAACGAGGGCTGCGACATGGTAGGGGGGCGTATTCTAACCCGTTCTGACGGGCGGGCGGTGCGGCTTAACTACCTGCGCGACTGCACCTACCGGATGCTCATTGCCCGGCTCGAAGACCGGCTCGACCCCCTGCTGCACGATCCCTGGCCGCGCCATTTTCAGCATTTCGGGGCCAATATGGCCATAACCTGCACGGCCTACGAGCAGATCGGCGGTCTGCCCAACGTACCGTATCTGGAAGATGAAGCTCTGTACCGCGCCCTTTTACGCACCGATGGTCGGGTGCGCAAAAGCCCGCTGGTGCGGGTAGTTACCTCCGCCCGCACTACGGGGCGGGTGGAAATCGGTTTCTCAGAGCAACTGCGGTACTGGGAAGAAATAAATCAGCACCGACAGGATCAGCTGGTTGAGCCCGCCGGCGCGATCTTTCGTCGGCTCCAGAGCCGGCGCCTGCTCCGGCTACTCTGGCAAAACCGGGCCGGGAGCCTGCTGGCCAGCGAGCTGACCCCCGTAGCCGACGCGCTGCTGCTCGATGCCGAATGGCTGCGCGATCATATCATGCAGGCCGGTTACTTTGGCCAGCTTTGGGAGCAGGTAGAAACCCGGCTGGTTACCGGTGCCTGGGCCGATGCGTGGCCACCAACGCCTATCGGAACGGCCATTGCCGACCTTCGGTTGCTGCTGCGTTCCTAGGTTAGGTGTTCGGGGTGATGGGTTACTCCTCCCCGGCTGAGGCCTTGTAAACACCTACTTCGGCCAGTTGAACGGGACCGCTGACGTTGCTGAAGGTGATTCTAATGCGTGGGGCGGTTATGGCCGGGAAACGCAGCAACCGTTTATAACCCACGGTCGTAAAGTTTTGCAGCCGCTGCCAGGTAGTGCCGGTCCAGTAATCAACGTAACCACTGGCCACCCGCTGCCCGCTGGCAATATTTTCCTGTATCGAAACCCGATCAAAAGTGGATGCACCGGCGAGGTCAATAATAAGGGGTTTATTGGCCAGAATGACCGCGTGCGTTTCCAGTTCTCCGTCGGTCAGTTTCGGGTTTTTCGCCACCAGGTTAGTCTCGAAGGTTTCGTTCAGGATGCGCCGGAAATCGCGCAGGCTGGCTATGTCAGGCTCCGCCAGCAAACCGTCGCGGTTGGGCGGCACGTTGAGCAGCAGCAGGCTGTTTCGCCCAACGGACTGGTAATACAGATCGACCAGGTTTTTGCCCGACCGGACTTTACTGTCTTCGGCGGGGTGGTAAAACCAGCCGGGCCGGATGCTGACGTCGGTTTCGGCGGGTATCCACTGCGGGCCGGTGGGGTCGCCCCGGTTCAGGTATTTGGCGTCGGCCACGCCGGGGGCCAGCCCCTCGGTGTTGATGGTCGACCAGCAGGTTTCGCCTGCGTTGCCCGCTTCGTTACCGACCCAGCGCACATCCGGTCCCGCGTCAGAAAACATAACGGCGTTGGGTTGCAGCTCACGGACCAGCGCCCAGTAGCCGTCGAAATCATACGTCATATTTTTGGCGTTTTCGCCTTTCGCCCCGTCGAACCAGACTTCCGCTACGTCGCCGTAGTCAGTAAGCAGTTCGCGCAGTTGCGCCTTGTAAAAATCGTTATAGCTGGCCGTGCCGTAGCGCGGTTCGTGACGATCCCAGGGCGAGAGGTACACGCCAAACTTCAGGCCATACTCCCGGCAGGCGTCGGCTACGTCGCGCACAACATCGCCCCTGCCTGCTTTCCAGGGGCTGTTTTTCACGGAGTGTTCAGTCGTTTTCGTGGGCCACAGGCAAAACCCGTCGTGGTGCTTGGCCGTGATGATGGCCATTTTGAAACCGGCGTCGCGCAGGGTGCGTACCCACTGGCGGGCGTCGAGTTTGGCGGGGTTGAACAGGGCCGGACTTTCGGTACCGTCGCCCCATTCCTTGTCGGTAAAGGTGTTTACGGTGAAATGCAGGAAGGCCGTTGTTTCCAGTTTTTGCCAGGCCAGCTGGCGGGGCGTGGGTTTTGGCTGCGCCTGGGTTAATAAGGGCAACGCGGCAATCAGCCACAAAAGTCGTATAGCGTTCATGTTAACAGGCTCTTCGTTCGTATTGAACAGTGAAAAAAAGAGTTTGACAGGCACCGGAATTCCGTGCAATTAACGAAGCAAACGTACCCCTTGTACGGCATGGTGGCAGCTTACCGCCAAAACTCACGTAATTTTCAGCTACTGGTGGGGGTCTGGCTCCCGAACCGACCGCCCGGTTTTCCATAACCATGCCTTATAGACCATAACTACAAGTTGCCCGTTATCGGGCGTCTCACCGGGTCATTTCCCCGTATTTTTGTAAGGCTAAACGTCAGCCGGTTACCTGGTGTTTGGTACCAGTAAGTAGCCTTCATACATATAGACTTTACGCAGCATGTCCGTTTCCCTTTCCGACGCAATCAGTACCGCAGCCCGACGCGACATTCTGGACCTCGATCAGAAAATACAATCGTTTCAGTCAGGCAGCGTCAATGAAGAAGTATTTCGGAAGTTCCGGCTCACGCGGGGTATTTACGGACAGCGGCAGGCGGGGGTACAGATGATTCGGATCAAGCTGCCCTACGGACGGGTTACCGCCGATCAGCTCATCCGCATCGCCGATTTATCGGACCGCTACGCAACGGGTAACCTCCACGCCACTACCCGGCAGGACATTCAGCTGCACTACGTCAAGCTGGCCGATTCGCCCCAGCTCTGGGCCGAGCTTGAAGCGGCTGGTATTACCCTGAAGGAAGCCTGCGGCAATACGGTCAGGAACGTAACGGGTTCGGCCCGCGCCGGTATCGATCCGCTGGAACCGTTCGACGTGTCGCCCTACGCCTACGCTATTTTCGATTATTTCCTGCGCAACCCAATCTGTCAGGATATGGGCCGCAAGTTCAAAATATCGCTGTCGTCCAGCGAGAAAGATTCAGCCTACGGCTTCATGCACGATGTGGGCCTGGTGGCGCGCGTTCAGGATGGCAGACGCGGCTTTAAAGTGATGCTGGGCGGGGGCCTGGGGGCGCAGCCCTTTCCGGCCCAAACGGCGTTCGAGTTTCTGGAAGCCGATAAAACCATACCGTTTATTGAGGGCGTTATCCGGGTTTTTGATCGGTATGGCGAACGCGTGAAGCGTCATAAAGCCCGCATGAAATACCTGCTGAATGATATTGGGCTGGCTGAACTGCTCCGGCTGGTAGCCGAGGAAACGACGGCTCTGCGGGTGAAGGAATTTACGGTTTCAGATTCGCTGTTCGAAACGCCCGATGGGCCGGTTAGCCATTCAGGTACGTTCCCATCGTCTGCCCCTGGTCTTCCGTCGCTGATTGACGAACAGGCATCCAACCCCGATCAGAAATTCAGTGCCTGGCTGAAAACCAACGTCTTTGAGCAGAAGCAACCGGGCTGGTACGCGGTGCAGCTGCGCGTGCTGCTGGGCGACATGAGCTCTGACACGGCGCGGGCCCTGGCCAGCGTGGTACAGCAATTTGCGGCCGACGATATTCGGGTAACGGTTAACCAGGGCTACCTGCTGCGGTTTGTGGCCCCCGAAAATCTGCCGGCTCTTTTTGCCGCGTTAAACGCCCTGGGACTGGCCGAGCCGGGCTTCGACACCACCGCCGACATCACGACCTGCCCCGGCACCGATACCTGTAACCTCGGCATTGCCAGCAGCTACGGAATCACGCGCGCGCTGGAGCGGTTAATGGCCGATGAGTTTCCCGATCTGGTGTTTAACGACGACATAAAAATCAAGATTTCGGGCTGTATGAATGGCTGCGGGCAGCATTCGGTGGCCAACATTGGCTACCACGGCGCGTCGCTCAAGAACGGCGCTTATGTGCTGCCCGCCATGCAGGTGCTGCTCGGTGGCGGTTTCAATGGAAAAGGCGAAGGCATCATTGCCGATAAAGTCATCAAGATCCCCAGCAAGCGGGGACCTGATTCGTTGCGGCTGTTGCTTGGTAATTTCGAAACCAATGCACTCGATGGTGAGTACTTCAGCGATTACTATGCCCGGCAGGGAAAAAACTATTTCTACCAGCTGCTCAAGCCCCTCGCTGACCTGAAAACCCTGCACGACAGCGACTACATTGACTGGGATCATACCGACCGGTATGTTACGGAGGTAGGCGTGGGCGAATGCGCCAGCGTTTTGATCGACCTGGTGGCTACGACCCTGACCGAGGCCGCCGACAAACTCGGCTGGGCGCGCGAAGCCCTGACCGAAAGCCGCTGGTCCGATGCGCTCTACCACGCCTACAACGTATTCATTACCGGTGCCAGAGCCGCCCTGATGAGCCGTGATATATCGACCAACACCCAGCACGGTATTGTCAGTGATTTTGACAAAACGTTTGTGGGCGAGCCAGATTTTCATTCGGCCGAGGGTGACTTCAAAGCGCTGGTGTTCAGCATTAACAAGCGCGAGCCGTCTGAGACGTTTGCCCGCGAGTTTATTGGGCAGGCCGACGCCTTTTTACAGGCCATTCAAACGTACCGCGACACCCAGATCGAAGAAGCAGGCGCACCTGTTTTGCAAGAACTGGTACAGGCGCAGGACTCTTAAATTAATTGTGAATGCGTGAATAAGTGAATAGGTACTGACACTGGAAGTATTCACTCATTCGCTCATTCACAATTCACGCATTGATACCATGAAACTGACCCTTGTAGGTGCCGGACCCGGTGACCCTGAACTCATTACACTCAAAGGCATTCGCGCTCTCGAACAGGCCGACGTGGTCATGTATGACGCGCTCGTGCATCCCGATTTGCTGGACTACTGCCGCCCCGACGCCCTGAAAGTCTATGTGGGCAAACGGCGGGGTGCGTACTCGTGCGTGCAGGAAGATATTAACCCGCTCATTGTACACTACGCCCGGCAGTACGGCCACGTGGTGCGGCTGAAGGGGGGTGACTCATTCGTGTTTGGACGCGGCTACGAGGAGATCGAGTTTGCCCGGCAGCACGGCATCGAAACGGCGGTAGTGCCGGGGTTATCGAGCAGTTATGCCGTGCCGGCTGCGGCTGGCGTACCCCTCACCACGCGCGGACTCTCGGAGAGTTTCTGGGTAGTGACGGGAACGACCAAGGCGGGTAAACTCTCCGCCGATTTGCGGCTGGCGGCTCAGTCATCGGCAACGGTGGTGGTGCTGATGGGCATGCACAAACTGCCGGAAATTGCCGCCCTCTTTGCGGAGTATGGAAAGTCTGACACACCGGTCTCCATTATTCAGAACGGCACCCTGCCCGAGCAGCGGAGCGTGTTTGGCCGCGTTGACAGCATCGTGGCCCGCGCAGCCGAATCGGGCGTAGACAACCCCGCCATCATCGTCATCGGCGCCGTAGCAGCCCTGCCCACCCGGTCAGGGGAGTTAGCGCGGAAAGTGGTGATGGCGGGCGAAACCGAGTAAACGGGCACTGGCCGGGATACTGTGGGCTGAAGCCACCAGGGCAGGGTTGGCCCTCACCGAATCCGACTACCGGCAACAGTCAATCCTGAAATCATCAGGCCTAATGCTAACTCATTGACTGTCAGAAATTTACGATTATTTTTAATTGAGTACCTTTGTGGTCCAACCAGAGCACAATCATTATGTCAAGGAAAGGCCCTATTCTGCTTATTGAGGACGACGAAGACGACCAATTCCTGATTAGTCAGGCCCTCCAGAGTTTATCCATTAGTAATCCCGTGCAGATCTTCCTCACCGGATTTGAGGCCCTGACGTATCTGGAGACAACCACGGAGCAACCCTTTCTCATTCTGTGCGATATCAATATGCCCCTGTTAAGCGGACTGGAGTTGCGGGGGCTCATCAACCAAAACGAGCGGCTGCGCCGAAAAGCAATCCCGTTCGTATTCCTGACCACGACCGCCAACGCCGAGTATGTTCAGAAAGCCTACGACGAGTCGGTCCAGGGATTTTTCCAGAAAGCCGACAGCCATGCCGGGCTTCGGGACCAGCTAAAACTCATCATCGACTACTGGCAGGCGTGTCTGCACCCCAACAATGTTTCATAGATCCGGCGCAGCGCCATACATTATCGGCTACTGACGAACCAGCTGGGCCATCATACGGGCCACAATGTGCGGCATCTGCCCGGTAGTTGAGGGCTTCCCAATGAAATCGGCGGACCCCAGCTCAATCATCTCCTGCCGGTCGCCCGGGGCCTCACTGCCCGTATAGATCACAATGAGCAAACTCTGGCAGCACTCATGGGCCAGGAACTCCGCCTGCCAGTGCTTGCCCGTCTCGGCACCCAGGTACAGGTCTAAAATCAAAAGATGAATGGGTTGATGTTGCCAGTTGGCCGCTGACAGAAAAGCTTGTGGGGAGTCAAACCAGGTTAGGTCTACGCCGATAGCGTAGGTTTGGAATCCATGCTTAAGTAACAGAAAGTCGTCTTCATCGTCGTCGATCATGACAATGTTCCAGCGCTCTTTCATAAAGCTGTTCATTTGGTTCTCACCCCCATAACTGCTCCTGGGCCGCCAAATGTTTTTTTATGATTATTGACCGGTCCAAATCTTTTGATTCAGCGGCACCAGCCAGTCACTGGCTCAGGCTACCCAGCCAGGTTGATGGTGCTGTTGCAGCTCAAAAAGCTCACGGGTAGTGCCTGGTAACGTCTGCTTTTAAAAATTACGCAGACTCGGCCCGCAACACGGCTACCCCTAAACGGATAGCCGACTCACCTGCCTGCGAACACCCCTACGAAGCTATTTGAGTTAATCGCTTCGGCCTGAAAACCCGTCTTGTCGACTCGGATCGATCAACTCAAAACAGCTTCTAAGCCATGAGGCCCGGCAAGTTGCCGGGCCTCATGGGTTTACTTCATAAACAACCATTTGTTGTACAGCGTCTTTTGCAGATCGGTGCGGTTGGGGAGCTGTTCCAGCCGGTAACTGGCGTAGGGGCTGGCCGTGAGCGTAACGCTGACCTCCCGGGGCTGACCGGAACGGCCGACCTGAAACGTTAGTTTATTACCCACTTTGCGGTCGTTTATGAGTTTTTCCAGGTTGCTGCCCACCGGAACCCCGTCGACAGCCATGATTTCGTCGCCCACGTTCAGGCCGTCTACGTAGGCCGCCGACCCGCGCCGAACACCCGTTACATAAACCTTACCACCAACTGCCCGCGTGGCAGCTCCGAGGAAACCGTCCTGACTTTTAACGGCAGCATTAACGAGTTTCAGACCCACCGGGGCGAAATACTCGTTGTAATTGATTGGGTTCGCGCTGTTGACGCCCACGTCGAAGAAGTCGTCGAGCTTCCGGCCCGCCACCTGCTCGGCCGCCCGCCGGAATTCCTCGTCCGTAAAGCCCCGGTTTTGCTTTTTGTAATAGTCGTTGTACAGCAGCCGCATCAGATCGTCGATGGTTCGCTGCCCGTTGCTGCCGGCAATGATGGCCAGGTTCAGCAACGAAGTCAACACGGCTCCCTTGCTGTAGTACGAGATGGTGGTATTCCCCGAGTTCTCGTTGGGTCGGTACCCCTTAATCCAGGCATCGAAACTCGACTCGGCTGCGGATTGCACCAGGTTGCCCGGCTGGTTTTCAATCTGACTGATGTCATTAGCTACCGTTTCCACGTAGGTGGCCGGCGTGTACATACCCGCCCGGAGTTGAATATAGTCGGCGTAGAACGAGGTACCGCCTTCCGACAGCCACAGCAGGTGCGTGTAGTTTTCCTGACTGTAGTCAAACGGACCGAGGGCAATGGGCCGGATGCGCTTCACGTTCCAGAGGTGGAAGTACTCGTGGGCCACGAGGTTAAAGAACCGCCGGTACCTGTCTTCGGTGTCGTAAGACGTCGGCGATGTCTCGAGCGTGGTGCTGTTGAGGTGTTCCAGCCCGCCCCCGCCCTGCGGAATGTGGTGTACGATAAAGGTATAGTCCTGGCACGGATGCTCGCCCACGACCGACTTTGCCGCTTCGCAAACGCGGATATAGTCGGCGGCCAGCCGCACAGAATCGTAGTTGGTCAGACCATACATAGCCACCCGGTGCGGTATGCCCGCGGCCGTGAACGAGAACATCGTCTGGTTACCAATCTCAAGGGGCGAGTCCACAATGATGTCGTAGTTGGGAGCCTCGTAGGTGAATTTACCCACGGTTTTCAGGCCGGTCGTGACCATGTTCCAGGCTTTGTAAGGCTGCACCACCACGCGGTGGGAAGCATCTTTAAACGCGTCGACGTACATAAACACGCTGGCGGGGGTCACGTAGCCGTGATCGATGTCGATGAAGCTGGTCCGCACCGTCAGTTCGTTGGCATAGACCCGGTAGCGCACGGTCAGGTTGTCGGCAGTCGAGTACACACGCCAGGTGTCTTTGCGCACCTTCTCGCTGCGCACAGCTTTGCCAGCGGCCATTGCTGTAAACGCTTCCACATTCTTGGCGTATTCGCGAATCAGGTACGAGCCGGGGGTCCAGACCGGCATGCGGACATCGACGTACGATCCGTTGTCACGACCATTTTTAAGGGTGCTGGCTGCCGACAGGCCCTGAAGCTGCATCTCGACCTCGAAATAGTGGGTCTGCGGTTCGGGCATCGAGAGGATATAGGTAACGGCGGGAGTTGGGGCCGACGGCGTTTGGGAATTGACCGGGCGGGGCCGGGCTTCGACAGACAGCGACGTTAACAGGGTCCAGACGGTAAGTAAATACAGGAGTCGGGTGTGTTTTTTCATACGGAAAGCGGCAAGACTTCGTTTTTTGTGAAAATTTGACCCGTTTTTTGCGGGTCGAACCGCGAAAATACGACGTTCTCCGCGAAATAAAGAACCCTGCTCCTATGCCCTATCTGAACACCCAGACCCGTCAGCTGTACCGATACCTTTGCCTACTGACCCTGGGATTGCCCGTTGCCCTGCCCGCTACGGCCCAGCGAACGCTGAGTTATCAGGAACCCGACTACCACTACCGCAATGGTCTTGAGCTCTTTGAGCGCAGCAACTACGCAGCCGCCCGCTACGAGTTCCGCCAGTACCTCGAACCTCCGCAGGGCGCCGGTACCCAAACCCGGCTCAACATCAACACCAGCGACGACAACGCCGTGGAGGCCGAATATTACGTGGCCCTTACCAGTCTATACCTCGATGAACCCGGTGCCGAACTACTGGTGGACCGGTTCGTGAAGAACCACAGCCAGCACCCCCGGTCAAGTCAGCTATACGGCGACTTGGGTTCGTATTACTTTGCCCGGCAGGACTACCCCAAAGCCATTGATTTTCTGGAGAAAGCCATTGCGCAGGGCGGCAATACCAGCCGGTACAAATACCAGCTGGGCATTTCGTATTACAGCACCCAGGATTTACAACGCGCCCTGCCCCTGCTGAACGACGTAAAGCTGGACCCCAACGCTGAAGAGGCTCCGGCGGCATCGTACTACGCGGGCGTCATTAATTTTCGCAACCAGAACTTTACCGAAGCCGTCGCCGATTTCCGGCGCGTGGAAAACAACCCCACCTACCAGAATCAGGTCCCCAATTACATTGCCCAGGCGCTCTACCGGCAGCGCAAATACGATGATTTGCTGGCCTATACTGAGCCGCTGCTTCGGCGCAATGCGGGGAATGCCCTGAGCGACGTAGCTCTGTTCACGGCCGAGGTGTATTACCAGCAAAACCAGTTTCAAAAAGCCATTCCAAACTATAAACGCTACGTGGAGGCCGCCGGAACCAAAGCGCCGGGGGCCGTGCGGTTTCGCTACGGGCAGTCGCAGTTCCGGACCGGTAATTACGACGAGGCCATATCGCAGTTAAAAAACCTGTCGGCGGGCAAAGACACCACCGCGCAGTATGCTGCTTACACCCTCGGTATCAGCTATCTGCAGAAAGAAAATCCGACCTACGCGCTGAATGCGTTCGACCAGGCGGGGCGGCTGAGTTTTAACCGCGACATTCAGGAAGAAGCCCGTTTCAATCACGCCAAGCTGCTGCTCGACCAGAACAACGGGGCCGACGCCGTGCGCGAGCTGCTGGCGTTTATCAAGGATTACCCGAACAGCAAATTCGAGAACGAAGCCAACGAACTGGTCAGCGAAGCCTATTTCGCGTCGAACAACTTCCCGGCGGCCATTGCCTACATTGAAGGGTTGCCGCGCAAAACGCCGAAGATTAACGCCACCTACCAGCGGCTGACTTATAACCAGGGGGTGAATGAGTTCAACGCCGAACGGTACCCGCAGGCGGTGGCCAACCTCGACAAATCGCTGCGGTTTCCGGTAGACAATAACCTGCGGGATGCTGCCCAGTACTGGAAAGCCGAAGCCTACTCGGCGGGTAAGCAATATGACACCGCCATTCCGCTCTACGCCGGCATTGCCAAAGGATCGGGCGAGTACGCGGCCAAAGCGCAGTACGGGCTGGGATACGCGTATTTCAACCAGAAGAATTACGCGGCCGCCCTCCCCTACTTCCGGGAGTTCATTGGCCGGCGCGACACCGACGAACCCGCCAAAACCCTCGACGCCACCATCCGGCTGGCCGATGCGTACTTTGCCGGGAAGCAGTACGAAAATGCCATTAAATACTACGATCAGGCGGTGGCACAGAACGCGCCCGACCGAGACTACGCGGCCTACCAGAAAGCCGTTATCCTGAGTTACGTGGGGCGCGACGCCGAAGCCAAAGCGCAGTTTGCCCGGGTGCAGCAGCAGTTTCCCAGCTCGCGCTTTGTGGACGAAAGCCTGTTGCAAACCGCCAATGTTGACTTTGAAAAGGGCTCATATCCGGCGGCTATTCAGGGGTACACCAAACTCATTGACGGCAAGCCCACCAGCAAACTCATACCGGCCGCGCTGTTGAAGCGGGCCATCGCCTACGGCAACCTGCAGCAGTACGACCCCGCCGTGGCCGATTACAAACGCATTCTGGACCAGTACGGCAACTCCGAACAGGCGCAGAGTGCGCTGTTAGGCATTCAGAACACCCTCAACGATGCCGACCGGCCCGAAGAGTTTTCGCAGGTGCTGGGCAGCTACAAAAAAGACAACCCGGGCAGCAGCGAGGTAGAACGGGTACAGTTGCTCAACGCCCGTAATATCTACGCCACCCAGAAATATCCGCAGGCCATTGTGGCGTTTACCAGCTTCCTGCGCGACTACCCCGCCAGCCCGAATGGGAACGAAGTGCGCTACTTCCTGGCCGAATCGTACCGCCTGAGCGACGATGCCGCCAACGCCCAGAAACAATACGATTCGATTGTAGCTGACGGCAAGTCGGAGTTTGTGGTGCGGGCGGCCACGCGCCTGGCCGAACTGGCGGTAGCGGCTAAGAACTACCCGGCCGCGGTGCGTAACTACCAGTTAGTGATTGGCCGGGCCGACGATAAAGCCACGCAGGTGCGGGCGCAGCTGGGCCTGATGGACACGTATTTCGCAATGCCCGTGCTTACTTCAGCCGCCGAGATTGCCCGTGAACTGGCAGCAGGGGGCAACGTAGTAACCGGAGCGCAGAACCAGGCGCAGCTGATGCTCGGCAAGATTGCCCTCGCGCAAAACGACCTGAAAACGGCCCAGACTGACTTCGAGAAAACCATTGCGCTGGCCAAGGACGTAAACGGAGCCGAAGCGCAGTATCACCTCGGGGAGATTCTATACAAGCAGAAGAAGCACAAAGAGTCGATTGCGCTGTTGCTGAAATTCAACGAGCAGTTTGCCGATTTTGAGTACTGGAAAGGCAAGGCGTTTATTCTGGTGGCCGACAACAACGTGGCCCTCGACGAAACGGCTCAGGCCAAAGCCGTTCTGAACTCCATTATCGAGAACTCCACCGAGCCGCTCATCATTGCCGAAGCGAAAGAAAAACTGGCTAAAATTCAGTAGTCCGGGCCTCGCAGTCCGGTAGCTGAAGACTTTCACAGTAGCCACACCAGTAGCCTCACGGCTACCGGACCGGGAGGTCCGGGCTACTTTACCCTCATCGTCCAAACCAATGCGTTACTACCTCCCCCTGTGCCTGCTCTTTGCCCCTGCTGTTTTCGCGCAGCAAACCAAGCCTGCGAAAGTTGGTGAAGTTGACAATCAGGAAATTACCATCGAGAAAAGCCGTAAAATTGATCTCCCCCCCGCCACGCGGCTCTTCAACAAGATTCCCGGCCTGAAACCGACCGCCGAACAGCGGAAGATGACTTATGAGTTTCAGGATCGCAAGCTGACCGTGGGCGACCCGCGCATTACGCCCGGCGTACTCTCGCCCGCGGCTGCCGCGCCCGACGAGACGCCATCGTACAACAACTATGTAAAGCTGGGGGCGGGTAATTACAACACCTTCTTTGGCGAAGGATTTGTGGGCTACAACGCCCTGGCCAACCTGTCGCTCGAAGCCTCGGCGCGGCATCTGTCGTCGGGCGTGGGGCCGGTAGACGGGAAGAACTCGGCGCAGTCCGATACGCGGCTGCGGCTGACGGGCAAGTACCTGACCGACGCGTTCAAGTTCCAGGCGGATCTCGGCTACGACCGCAACGCGTATAATTTCTACGGCTACAGCCGCGAGTTTGCCCGGTTGCCGGGGTTTAATCCTGACCTGCTGAAACAACGGCTTAATACGGTTAATTTCAAAGCCGGCATTGAAAACGCCAACACGGACAACGCCATTGACTACTCGCTTAAAACCGGCATTACGTCCCTGCGCGACCGCTTCAACGCGTCGGAAACCGACTGGGGTACCAACTTCGGCGCGTCGCTCGGTATTACGGATAAGGTATTCGCCCTGCTCACCGCCGACGCTTACGTGACGCAACGCTCCGACGGGCCAATTGTTGACAACCGCAACCTGTTTCGGGTGAAGCCGACGTTCAAATATGCTACCTCGTTCCTGACCGTTACCGCCGGGATCAATGCGGTGAACGAAACCGACAAACGGCAGAACATCAACAACACCCGCGCCTTTCCGGTGCTGGACATCGACGTGGTGCCGGTGGGCAACATCCACTTCTTCGCGGGCGTCAACGGCGACATCGACCGGAATACGCTGCGGTCGTTCCTGACCGAGAACAAGTGGCTGGCCCGCGAGGTACCGCTGCTGAACACCACCAAAAACATCGACATCTACGGCGGCTCTAAGGGTGCGCTGGGCGCTGGGTTTTCGTACGAAGCCCGGGTATCCTACGCCAGCTACCGCAACTTTACCACCTTCAACAATAACCTCGGCGACACCACCCGGTTCTTTGTCCTTTACGACGCGGGTACGGCCAAAGTCCTGACCATTTCGGGACAGCTGGCCTACGAGCAGAAAGATAAGTTCCGCTCGTCGCTGCGGGGCGACTTCTTCAATTACGGCATCGACCGGCTCGAAGAAGCGTGGGGCCGGCCCCGCACCTCGGCCACCTGGACCAACTCGTATATCCTGAACAAAAAGCTGTTTATCACCGCCGACCTGTATTTTTACGAGGGCATTAAAAACAAGAACTTCAACACGGGTATCACCTATACGCTCAAGCCGATTTACGACGCCAACGTCAAGATTGACTATTTCCTCGGCAAGCAGGTATCAGCGTTTGTGTCGTTAAATAACATCTTCGGTCAGCAGTACCAGCGGTATTTGTATTATCAGGTGCAGGGCCTTAACTTTCTGGGCGGAATCAGCTATTCCTTTTAATCGCTACGCTATGCCCTCCCTGAACGACTACCTCAAGAAACTACTCTATCAGTATGACTGCGTAGTCGTACCGGAACTGGGCGCTTTTCTGGCGCACTATCAACCCGCTTCGTTCTTCGAAGCCACCGGATTGTTTCTGCCCCCCCGCAAGCGCGTAGCCTTCAACGAGGCCCTGCGCCTGGACGATGGCATTCTGCTCAACTACATCATGCTGCACGAAGGAATTGGCCGCGAGCAGGCCCAGCGGCAGGTGGGTCAGTTCGTGAGCGAGATGCGCCGACAGGTCGTTTCGCAGGGGCGGTTTGACCTGGATAACATCGGAGCGTTCAGCCAGAACGACGAAGGCAGTCTCCAGTTTGAACCCAGTTTGCGCCATAATTTTTTCGATGAAGCCTACGGCATGTCGGCCATTACGGCAACGGCTCTTGGCCGGCCAGTACAGGTCGAATCCGTCTTTGACGCCGTTCCCGGTACGGCCCTTGGCCCGGTACTGGTGCGCGACGAAGACGTAACCTATTTGCCCGTTCGTCGGTCGGAGCGGCAGCGGTATGGAGCGGGCTGGCGTGTGGCGGCTGCCGTACTGCTGGTGGGCTCGGTGGGGCTAATTAGTTATTTCTCGGTTCTTGATCCGGGGCAACCCTTTCAGAGCGGAATTGACCCGGCCAACATGCTGCGCCTTCCGGAAAGCTGGTTGGAGCGGGTATCGCCCAACGGCGCAGCGGCCATTACGAAAAAAGTGGCGGCCCTGCCCCGTCCGGTTACACAGCCCGCTGCACCCGTTGAGACGGCCGCTCCCGAACCGGTTGTTGGCCCGGCCCCAGTAGTTGAAGAAGAGCCGGCTCCCACCACTACCCGCCCGGTGGCAGATGCACCCGCGCCAAAGGTCGTTGCTGCGCCCGTTGTGGTGAGCAAACCCGCCCGCCCCGCCCAGGCGGTTGCCAAACCTAAAATCAGTGGCCCGTTCTTTACCATCATCGCGGGTAGTTTTTCCAGCAAGGCCAACGCGTATCGACTACGCCGTACCCTTCGCGAAGCCGGCTACACCGATGCCTATATTATTATGCCCACTACTAAAAAGCAATTGTATAAAGTAGCCGCATCCAGCTCAGTTCGTGTTGACGAAGCAACGGTCAGTGCCGATAGTATCAGCGCCCTGGTGGGTGCCAAAACCTGGATTATGCGGAATTGATTTCTGCCTCAGCCAGTTATTTTTACAAGGCCAACTTAACCGGTTGGTCTTTTTTTATGGTTACCTACCCTTTCTTTTTATGAACAATCTCTTCAATTTCAAACACATACGGGGCGACCTGTTCGGGGGCTTAACCGCCGGTATTGTAGCGCTGCCGCTGGCGCTGGCGTTTGGCGTCAGTTCCGGACTGGGGCCAAGTGCGGGCCTGTACGGAGCCATCTTTATCAGCTTTTTTGCCGCTTTGTTTGGCGGCACCAACACCCAGATTTCCGGGCCAACGGCTCCCATGACAGCCATCAGTGCGGTCATCATTACGGGCATCGTGGCGAATAATGAGGGCAACGTAGCCCGCGCCCTGCCCATCATTCTAAGCGTTTTTCTGCTGGTGGGTCTGGTGCAGATTCTGCTCGGCGTTGTTGGGATGGGCCGGTACATCAAGTACATCCCATACCCGGTGGTGTCGGGTTTCATGACGGCCATTGGCGTCATTATCATCATCACCCAGTTGGTTCCGTTGCTGGGCTACTACCCCAAAGATGACCAAACCTACGTGCGTCAGTTTACCGCGCGGGCCGAAGCCGCCATCGTGGCAAATATTCTGCAGGAAGAAGCCGCCGTAAACATCAATGTAATCGAGGGTGTGCAGGAAACGGTACGACGCGCCAAAGCCGTTACACCCGGGCAGATTGCGCAGGAGTCGCAGTCGCTGGCGGCCAAAGAAAGCAGCGGGGTTATTGGTGCGGTAAAGGTGCTGCCCCGGGCGCTGCAGCGCATCAACTGGCTGGAACTGCTGCTGGGCCTGAGTACCATCGGTATCATTTATGGATTCAAACGCATCACCACCACTATCCCGAGTACGCTGGTGGCCCTGCTGGTGGTGTCCGGGGTGGCTTACGGATTCGGAGTAAATTATCAGCCAATCGAAGCTATTCCGTCGGGACTGCCGCAGCCGGTCCTGAGCATTTTTACCGAGTTTCAGTTCGACCGGGTAACGCCCTACATCTTCGCAGCCATCTCACTGGCTTTTCTCGGCAGTATCGACTCGCTGCTGACATCGGTCGTGGCCGATAACATGACCAAAACCAAACACAATCCTAATCAGGAGCTGATTGGGCAGGGCATTGGCAACAGCATGGCGGCTTTTTTTGGCGGTCTGCCCGGGGCCGGGGCTACCATTCGGACGGTGGTTAACATCAATTCGGGTGGCAAGACGCGGCTGTCAGGGATGATTTCGGCGGTGCTGGTGCTAACCATTTTGCTGGCCCTGAGCCCGGTGGCCTCGCAGATTCCGGCGGCTGTGCTGGCGGGTATTCTCATAACGGTTGGGTTTGGCGTAATGGATTACCGGGGGCTGCGGGCCATCCGGTCCATGCCGCGCAGCGAGGTCCTTATCATGCTGGTGGTGCTGGTGCTGTCTACCTTCTGGAACCTGGTGTACGCCGTGGGCATTGGCCTGGTCATTGCGTCGCTGATGTTTATGAAGAAGATTGGCGACCTGACCACCCAGGAATCACACGTTGGTTCATTGTCCGACGAGGAAGCGTGGACCGATGAGTTTAATTTTCCGGTGGAGCTTGCCGAAGAGGTCTTTATCAAACACATCGACGGACCCCTGTTCTTCGGCTCTACGTCCGATTTTCAGCAGTTGGCAAAGCAGATTCCCGACACGGCGCATACGGTCATCATCCGTCTGGACCACGTTCCGTACATCGATCAGTCGGGATTGTACGCCATAGAGGATGTCCTGACCGGCCTGATCGGAACCAACAGACGGGTTTTACTGGCTGGCCTGACTGAGCAGCCCGACATGATGCTGAGGAGCATTAACATAATCCCCGACCTGGTTCCTGATAATCAGGTTTTTGACACCTTCCACGCCTGCCTGACGTGGGTGAAGCAAAATGTGCGCAACACTATCCTCTAGCAGGCAAAAATTCAGGTAAACAAAAGCCGCGCTCGTTTTGCTGAGCGCGGCTTTTGTTTTGACAGTAAGCGGCCTAAACGATCAGGCCATGGCCTGATATAATTCTTCGCGCTGTTGTTTGACGTAGTCGTCGGCAATAAACTCATCGTAGGTCATCAGTTTGTCGAGGATACCAACCGGGGTAATCTCGATGATGCGGTTGGCAATGGTCTGCGCAAACTGGTGGTCATGGCTGGTGAACAGGACCGGCCCTTTAAAGTCGATCAGTCCGTTGTTCAGCGATTCGATACTCTCCAGGTCGAGGTGGTTGGTTGGCTCGTCCAGCAGCAGCACGTTTGACCCCGACAGCATCATCTTCGACAGCATGCAGCGCACCTTTTCGCCCCCGCTTAGGACGGTGGCTTTCTTGAGCGACTCCTCGCCCGAGAACAGCATCCGGCCCAGAAAACCGCGGATAAAGCTTTCATCCTTTTCTTCGGAGTACTGCCGCAGCCAGTCGACCAGGTTCAGGTCTACATCAAAGAATTTCTCTTTCTCGGAGTCGGTCGGGAAGTACGACGGGGTGATGGTAACGCCCCACCGGAAATCGCCCGAATCGGCCTTGCGCTCACCCATCAGTATATCCATCAGAGCCGATACGGCCAGCCCATCGCGGCTATAGAAGAAAATCTTGTCTTTGGGGTTAACCATGAACGACAGATTCTCGAACAGTTTGGTCCCGTCTTCGGCGGTATAGGTCAGGTTGTCGATGGTCAGAATCTGATCACCAGGTTCGCGCTCAGGCTTGAAATTGACGTAGGGATACTTGCGCGATGAAGGCTGAATATCGTCGATCGTGAGCTTTTCGAGCAGCTTGCCCCGGCTCGTTGCCTGCTTGGATTTGGAGGCATTGGCCGAAAACCGCCGGATAAACTCTTCCAGTTCCTTGCGCTTGTCTTCGGTCTTTTTGTTCTGGTCCTGCCGTTGTTTCAAAGCCAGCTGGCTCGACTCGTACCAGAATGAATAGTTACCCGTAAACAGCTTCACCTTCGCAAAATCAACGTCCACGATCTGCGTACAGACCTGATCCAGAAAGTGCCGGTCGTGCGAGACCACAATCACGGTGTTGTTGAAGTTGGCCAGGTAATTCTCCAGCCAGATGCTCGATTCCACGTCGAGGTTGTTGGTCGGCTCGTCCAGCAGCAGCACATCGGGATTGCCAAACAAAGCCTGCGCCAGCAGCACCCGTACTTTTTCGGAGCCGTTGAGGTCGGCCATCTGCGCGTAGTGCTGGTCTTCTTTAATACCCAGCCCGCTCAGCAGCGCGGCCGCGTCGGAGTCGGCATCCCAGCCGTTCATCTCGGCAAATTCAGCTTCCAGTTCGCCTACCCGCTCGCCATCGGCATCGGTAAAATCTTCTTTGGCGTAGAGGGCATCCTTCTCCTGGGCAATGTCATACAGGCGTTTGTTGCCCATGACCACCGTTTGCAGCACCGGAAACTCATCGTAGGCGGATTGATTCTGGTTCAGCACCGACATCCGCTCACCGGGCGACATGCTGACGTGGCCCGTTTGCGGCTCGATTTCGCCCGATAGAATCTTGAGAAACGTTGATTTACCGGCCCCGTTGGCACCAATGACGCCGTAGCAGTTGCCGGTGTTGAATTTTATATTGACGTCGTCAAACAGAACCCGCTTTCCGTAGCGGAGGGAGACGTTTTGTACCGTTACCATATGGTTGTTTTAAGCTTGCGTATTAAGGGACAAAGGTACGAAATTACGCGCCCAATGCCTATTGCGGAGGCCGGAGACGCACAAAGAGCGGGCTGATGCACCCGTTACCTCATCAGCCCGCTCTTCGTCAGCTTCAGGAAGGCCGATGCCTATTTTGGCAACGCCGACTTATAGAAATCCGCGATGGTGCGGGTCATGGCAATGAGCGCGGGCTTATCGACATAGATCATGTGTCCGGTTTCATAGAACGACATGGTTACGTTCTTTTTGAGGGCCGGGTCCAGCATCATGTGGCCAAACGTATAGTCAGTGGCGAAGTAAGGCGTAGCCATGTCGTAGTAGCCGTTGCAGACGTGCACTTTCAGGTACGGGTTCTTGGTCATGGCTGAACGCAGGGTTTCGGCGGTGTTCAGAAACTGGTTCTGTACGTTGCTGTAGCTCCAGGGCCGCACCCGTCCGGTCAGGATTTCGTACGGCAAATCGTTCTTCACTTTCAGCACCCGGTGCAGGTGGTCATTAACGGCGGTAGTAAATGGGCCGTAGATGGTAGCGTTGTAGCTGGGGTCAAACTCGTTGCTCTCCCCCGCCCGGTCGTAGTCCGAGGCCGTAAACCGTCCGTCGAGCCGACCTACCGTGCGCCCCTGTTTGCGCAGGAGTTCTTTGGTAAACCGGCTGTCTTTAATGCGCAGGTTGCTGCCCAGCAGATACTCTGTTGACAGGCCGGTAAACTTGCTGAGCTGGGCTGCTACGGTCTGCCGTTCGGCGGGGGTCAGCTTGTCGCCTTTCATCAGGGCCAGGGTATAATCGCCGGCCGCGTATTTCTCCACGTCGGCCAGCAGGCTTTTCAGGTCGGCATAGGCCGGCACCTGCTTGTGGTACCAGGCCATAGCCGCAAACGTGGGCAGAAATAAACTGTACGGCAGTTCATTGCCGCTGGTAAACAGGATGGTTGAGAAATCGAGCACGGCTGAGATTAGGACGATGCCATTCAGAAACAGCCCGTGCCGATCCTGCAGATAGCCCGACAGACCGGCCGACCGCGTGGTGCCGTAACTCTCGCCCGCCAAAAACTTCGGCGATGCCCAGCGATCATAGCGGGTGGTGTAAAGCCGGATGAAATCGCCCACGGACTGAATATCCTCAACGTAGCCCGTGAATTCTTTCTTGTCCACCCCCTCGGCGGGTCGGCTGTAGCCGGTCATCACGGGATCAATAAAGACCAGGTCCGTAAAGGCCAGCCAGGTATACTCGTTTTCGGTCACGGTATAAGGCGGGGCCAGCATGCTGCCGTCGTCGCCCATTACGATGCGCTTGGGGCCAAGGGCACCCATGTGCAGCCAGACTGACGATGATCCCGGCCCGCCGTTGTAGGTGTAGGTGATGGGACGCGTGGTGGGGTTGGTCACGCCATCGCGGGTGTAGGCCACAAAAAAGATATTGGCTTTGATGTTCCCGCTTTCGTCACGCTGGGGCAGGTAGCCCGTGGTGACGGTATAATTTATTTTCTCGCCGTTGAGCGCAATGGTGTGCTTCGTTACCGACAGTTCCGGGTCAGGTACGGCGCGGGTGTCGGCGGGTTTATCGGGCTTCTGGGCGTAAGTGACCAGCGAAAACAGGGCAAGGCAAAAGGCAAGCAGACGTGTGTTCATGGCAAAAGGAGATGAACGACAAATGTAATTTTTTAGCCACAGAGATGCACCAAGACGCACCGAGATTCACAGAGAGTTCTCTTTTTATCTGTCAACTCGGTGCGTCTTGGTACATCTCTGTGTCCCGAAGTGGTCTAAAAAATCAACCCACAAACTCAGCAATGACTGGTTGCAGCTTCGGCAGAATAGCTTCTACGCCCGCTTTTTCGTCGTCCGTCCAGTGGTGGGTCTGCTCAAACAGGCAGGGTTGCAATATTCCCCACAACTGCCCGTCCTGCTGAATATGCGCGTGAATCAGCGCGCGGTGGCCGAAGGTTTCATTCTCAAAAGCTTCGTTCAGCACACCCGGTCCGGCGGTTTTTACGTCATCGACATAAACCGACGTTTCGCCGTTCAGACCGGCTCTGATGAGTGGATCTTTACCGGGCAGATCGGTGGTATCAGGCTGCCAATCGGGCTGGAATACCTTGTCAATCTGGCCGTCTTTTCGCCAGATAAAGGCAATGCGACCCCGCTCCTGTTCGGGCTGGCGGACATAAAGAAAGCATCGGTCAGTACCGAGTGTTTCACCCACGATGCGCACGGCCTCGTTCAGAGTTTTGTCGACAGTATACTTTTTATCGAGCAAACTGTCGATAGCAGTCGGAAGTTGGTTCTTGATCGTCATAGTCTATAAACCGGGTAGATGTTCCTATGTTTAGACCGAAGCGAATAAGCCGTTTCTTTGCAGTCACAACCTGACTGTACAATGCCCGACCAAACGCCCTGGGCCGTCCTCTTCGATATGGACGGCGTTATCATTACCAATACCGATTACCACGTAAAGGCCTGGCTTAGCTTTTCGGCGCGGCACGGGCATCCCCTCACGCTCCGGCAGTACATGGAAAACATCAACGGGCGCATCTCGGCCGATGCCATGGCCTATACCTTTGGCCGGCCCGTAACTGACGCTGAGCTGGACCGGCTGACCGAAGAAAAAGAAGCCGTCTACCGCGATCTGTACGCCCCGTATCTAAAGCCCACCCCCGGCCTGGTCGATTTTATGACTGCCTTAAAGGCCGCTCAGGTTCGGCTGGCCGTGGGTACGTCGGCTCCGCAGAGTAATGTTGATTTCACGCTCGATGGTCTGAATATCCGGTCGTATTTCGACGCTATCGTGGATGCCAGCATGATTTCGCAGGGGAAGCCCAATCCCGAAATCTACCTCACGGCGGCCAGTCGCGTGGGCGTTGATCCCGCCCGGTGTGTGGTATTTGAAGACGCCCTGGCGGGTATTGAAGCCGGCCTCCGGGCGGGCATGACGGTGATAGCCGTAGCCACCAGTCATAGCCGCGCCGAACTCGACCATACGGGCGCGTCGCTGATTGTCGATACCTTTGCGGACCTGACCGTTGAGCAGGTTAAGACGCTAATCGATTAGATTTTTGCCACGGAGATGCACCAAGACGCACAGAGTTACACAGAGAAAATCTGGTTTAATCTCTCAAAAAATCTCCGTGTAACTCTGTGCGTCTTGGCGTAACTCTGTGTCCCCAAAGAACAATGAAAACACCCGCTGAGAAAGGCTTTTATTTCCCCGCCGAATGGCACCCCCACGTAGCTACCTGGCTGAGCTGGCCGCATACCGAAGCGTCCTGGACCCGCGAGCGGCAGGAATTGATGTTTCCGGCTTATATCGAGTTCATCAAAACCATTGCGCTCAGTGAGCACGTCTGCATCAACGCGCACAACGAAACCGTGATGCAGGCGGCTAAACTGCGTTTGCTGCTGGCCGGTGCCGACATGAGCCGTATTACGCTCCTGCCCTTTCCGACCAACGACTCGTGGTGCCGCGATCATGGTCCCGCGTTTCTGATCAATCCCGACAAAAAACAGCGGATGATCGTGAACTGGGGCTACAACGCCTGGGGTAACAAATACCCGCCCTACGACCGCGACGATTTGATTCCGGTCCAGATTGCCCACCACCGCCAACTGGATTACGTTACGCCGGGCATCGTGATGGAAGGCGGCTCGGTGGAGTTCAACGGGGCCGGTACCGTGCTGACCAGCCGCGCCTGTCTGCTTAATCAAAACCGAAACAGCCACCTCACGCAGACTGACATTGAGCAGTATCTCCGCAATTACTATGGCGTTCAGCAGGTGCTGTGGGTAGAGGAAGGTATCGTGGGTGACGATACCGACGGCCACATCGACGATACCGTCCGATTCGTAAGCGAAGACACGGTGCTGGCGGCCTACGAAGCCAACCCCGACGATGCCAACTATCCGTTTCTGCAGGACATCCATCGCGAGTTGCGGGAAATGCGGCTGCTGAACGGCAAACCGCTCAATATTGTGAAACTACCCATGCCGGACCCGGTTGTGAGCGACGGCCTGCGCCTGCCCGCATCTTACGCCAACTTTCTGATTACCAACGGCCACGTCATCGTACCCACGTTCCGCTGCGACAAGGACCAGCCCGCCCTCGACATCATTGCCCGGTGTTTTCCAGAGCGGAAAATCGTCGGTATCGACTCGACGGATATTGTCTGGGGTCTGGGCAGTTTTCATTGTTTAAGCCAGCAGGAACCCACGGTGCAGGCCAACCTACAGCCCAACCAGTCCTGATAATCATGCGTTCTGCCTTTTGTTCTTTCGCACTTCTGGGGCTCATCACGGCCTGCGCCCGCCAGCCAACCCTTACCGCCGAACTGACCCCGGCATCCCTGCGGGCCGTAAACCTGGAAGAAACCCTGAGTCAGCGCGATGAGCTGATGATGGCCTATTCGCTCACCGCCTACAACGCCCGCAATAAGGCCGTGTCGGTCGTAAACGGCGGCTGGGGCGTGCAGGTCATGAAAAAAGGGCAGTTGCTCGATCTCCAGAGCAGCGGCCCGGCCTTTGCCAAACCCATTGGCCTGCCTGTTCCCCGCAACGGGCGCGTGGTGGCGTCGCTGATTCTGGTGGAGGTCGACGAGTACGAGCGGGCCAGCCAGCTGCTGGATCAGGTTCGGCGCGTGCACAACATCGTGGCCATTCCGGTGGGGCTGTTGCTGACGGCGGCTGAGGTACTTACCCCCCTCAAATACGTCTCGGCGGGACTGGTAGCCTCCGGCCTGGGCCTGAAACTGGTGGACCGTTTTGACACCGACGATCTGCTGGGTCAAAGCAGCGTTGATTTGCGGGAGGCTGACCTGCGGGCTAAAAAACAGCGGCTCGTGTCGGTGCCGGTTGTATTTACGGGCCAGCACCTGCGCAACGCCTATCGGTATGAACTTAGCTACGACATCCGGCTTAAAACGGCACAAATCCGGCCCATTGACAAATAAGCGACCCGGTCCGGTCGTTTTACCAGACGAATGTTTTCGGGCTCGGCCTTGTTTTATCCGTACCCAAATACCACTTACCCCGACGCTATGCGCCAATTATCAGGCGGTTTCCTGCTGGCCCTTTCCCTTACGGCCTGCACAACCACCAAACCCGTTGTTCAGCAAACGACCCCGTCCCAGCCCGTTGTGCTGACGCTGGGCAACAAAGCCTTCACGACCGACGATTTCTTCCAGTCGTTCACCAAAAATCAGCTCTCCGCCGATTCGTCGCAGCATACTGACGTAAAGCAGTACTTTGATCTGTACACCAATTTAAAGCTAAAAGTGGTGGATGCCGAGACCGCCGGGCTTGACACGACCGAAGCTTTTCGCGAAGAGCTGGCCACGTACCGCCGACAACTTGCCCAGTCATACCTGACCGATAAGACGCTGGTTGAGTCGCTGGCGGCTGAAGCCTATCAGCGGATGCAGCAGGAAGTCAATGCGTCGCATATACTGGTGGCCGTTCCCGACGATGCCGCGCCCGCCGATACACTGGCCGCTTACCAGACTGCCCTGGCCCTGCGCAACCGCATGGCCAATGGCGAGGACTTTGCCCTGGTGGCCCGCACCGGTTCGCAGGATGCGGTTACCGCGCCTGATGGCGGCAACCTGGGCTGGTTTACGGCCTTTTCGCTGGTGTATCCGCTCGAGACCGCGGCCTATACCACCCCCGTTGGGCAGGTGGCAGGACCGGTCAGAACCCAGGCGGGGTACCACCTGCTGCGCGTGAACGACCGCCGGCCCAGCCGGGGCAAACTCCGCGTGGCTCACCTGCTGGTACGGACGAGTTCGGGAGCCGATGCTGCCGGGCAGCAACTGGCTAAAGACCGCATTGACGCGGCTTACGCCCGGTTGCAGCGGGGAGACGCCTTTGAGACCGTTGTGCGGCAGGTATCGGACGACGCAACGTCTAAAACAAACGGGGGTCAGTTGCCGGCCTTTGAGACGGGCAAGCAGGTGCCGGCGTTTGAAGAAGCCGCCTTTGCCCTTGTCAAACCCGGCGACGTGTCGAAGCCCGTTAAAACCAACTACGGCTGGCACATTATTAAGCTGCTGGAACGGACTCCGCTACCGGCCTACGCCGACCTTGCCCCCAATCTGCGGCAACGCGTCACGACCGACACCCGCGCCGAGGTGCTGCGACAGTCGGCCATTCAGCGGCTGCGCGGTATGTATCCCGTTCGCGAAAACAAAGCCCTTGTTGAGCAGGCCATGGCCAAAGCCGACAGCAGTCTGCTGCGCGGGCAGTGGCAGTTGGCCGGGTCGTTACCCACGGAGACAGCCGCCCAGCCTATTGTCACCATTGCCAGCCAGTCCTATTCAATCAACCAGTTTTTCGACTACGCCCGGCAAAAACAGCAACCCCGGCGTAGCCCCGGCCTGCCCGCGGCTGCGGCACCTCAGACCACACCCGGCAGTTCGCCAGCGGTGGCCATGCGCCGGTTGCTCGATCGCTTTATTGGCGATCAGCTGCTGACGATGGAAGAAAACAATTTGGAAAAAAAATCGCCGGAGTTCCGGGCCTTGCTCGCCGAGATTCGGGACGGCATTCTGTTGTCGCAGCAGATGGAAGAGAACGTCTGGGAGCGATCTATGGCCGACTCGACGGGGCAACGGCAACTCTTCGAGCAAAACCGGAGTTTATACCAGCTTCCGCAGCGCGTGGCGGCTACCGTCGTGGTGGCCCCAACCGATGCCGTGCTGCAACAGGTACGGGCGGTACTGACCGGCCAGTCGCCATTTCCGCTCAAACGGGCGGCTCCAGACCTGCACTACGGGCAGAACCAGACCAGGCTGACCCCCGAGACTCAGGAGCAGCTGCGCGATGTGCTGGTGGCCATGGCCCGCAACCCGGGCTACCTGGTAGAGGTGGCGGCTTCGCACGACGCTGCCGAGCGCGACTCGGTGTCGGCGGGCCGCATCCGGGCGGTGGTTAGCCTGCTGCGGCAGAACGGCGTGGCCCTGAACCGGATTATTGAACGTGACTTTCAGGGCGGACTCCGGCCTGGTCCTACCGACCCGGCCAGCCAGCGCAGGGTGTCATTCAGCTATTTTTCGACGGATAAAGCCGATGTGGCCCGGGTATTCAGCACGCCCGACCAGCCGGTAGAGATCAGCGAAGGGCTGTTTGCGCCGGGAACCAATCCGTATATTGACCAGCTTAATCCGGTAGCACCCGGCAGCACCGTGCTTCACCCAACGGGTAAAGCGGTTGCCGTGCTGGTCGACCGGATCGAGCCGGCCCGTGCCCAGACCTTTTCAGAAGCCCGGGGAGCCGTCATTAATGATTACCAGGCCATTCTGGAGCGGCAGTGGCTGGCCCGCCTTCGCGAGAAGTACCCAGTCAATGTCAACCCCGGCGAAATGAGGAAACTGGCAAAGTAACTGCTTTCTTAAAAAGACTTAAAAATCAGCCCGTGGGGCGTAAATCAAGTATCTTTATCCCATGAAAAACAGAAGCCTACTAACCGTCTTTGCCCTGATGGGCTGGCTGCTGACCGGCACCGCGTCTGGCCAGGGGCAACCCGTCAGCCTGAATAAAATCGTTGCCAAAGTCGATAACTATTACGTGCTCCGGTCCGACCTGGAAGAATCCATACAGTCGTACGTGGGTCAGAATCAGAAGGCCCCTACGCGCTGCCAGTTGCTGGAAAGTCTGGTGGTGAACAAGATGATGCTGGCCAAAGCCGAGATTGACTCGGTTGTGGTCGATGATAAGATCGTGGACGCGGAGCTGGATACCCGTATGCAGTACATGGTGGGTCAGTTTGGCTCCGAGAAAAATATCATTGAAGCCTACGGCAAAAGTCTGGAGATGCTGAAGAGCGAGCTGCGTCAGCAGGTGAAAGATCAGAAGATTGTGCAGAAGATGCAGCAGAAGATCACCTCCGACGTGAAGGTGACGCCCCGCGACGTGCGCAAGTTTTTCGACGGCATTCCCAAAGACAGCCTGCCTTATATGCCCGCCGAAGTAGAGGTAGGGCAGATTGTGCGCATCGCCAAAGCTACCAAAGAGCAGAAGGAAGCCCTGCGCAACCGGCTGCTCGACTACAGGAAGCGGGTGGAAGCCGGCGAAGACTTTGGCGCCCTGGCTAAGCAATTCTCCGAAGACGTGGGCTCAGCGGAGAAAAACGGCGACCTGGGTTTTGCCAAGCGTGGTATGATGGTAGCCCCTTTTGAGGGGGCGGCTCTGAAACTGAAACCCAACGAGATATCGGACGTAGTTGAATCAGATTTTGGGTTGCACCTGATTCAGTTGCTGGAAACGCGCGGTGCCGAATACCACGCCCGCCACATTCTGCTCCGGCCCGACTACAACCGGCTTGACCTCACCCGCCCTACCGAATATCTGGACAGTCTGCGGGCGCTGATCGCCATCGACTCGCTCAAGTTCGATAAAGCCGCCCATGAGTATTCCGACGACAAGTCTACCGGCGACGCCGGAGGGCTGATCCGCGATCCGCAGTCGGGCGATACCCGGCTGGCCATGGACGGATCAATGGAATACGCTATGTTTCAGATGCTCGACACCATGGCGGTAGGCAGCCTGTCGAAACCAATGCCTTACCGGACCGAAGATGGTAAAAGTGCGGTACGGTTGTTGTACTTCAAAAGCAAGATTGCCCCCCACAGTGCCGACTTCAGCAAGGATTTTGAGAAGCTGCAGAACATTGTGCTGCAAAACAAAAAGAATACGGCCATTGACGAGTGGTTCCGAAAATCGGTGGCCGACGTGTATATCACCGTAGACCCCGAGTTCCAGGATTGTAAAATATTTGGTAACACCCAGAATAATGCCAATCAGTTGAGCGGGGGGGGGAATTAATTTTGGATGCCAGAACACCTGACCGATTCCAGCATTCAAAACTCTATCATTCTATCATTCAAAATTCAAACCTAGTGCCTTACACATCCGACGTAGCGGCTGCCGAAGCCCTGACCCAATCCTATCAAAAGTTAAAGAATGAAATTGCCAAAGTTGTTATTGGGCAGGATGATACCGTTCGGTTGCTGCTAACGGCCATTTTCTGCCAGGGGCACTGTTTGCTGGTGGGCGTACCGGGGCTGGCCAAGACGCTGCTGATTCAGACCATTGCCAATGCGCTCGATCTGGACTTTAACCGGATTCAGTTTACGCCCGATTTGATGCCGTCGGACATTCTGGGTTCTGAAACGCTCGATCAGGAACGCAATTTCAAGTTCATTAAAGGAGCCGTTTTTGCCAACATCATCCTGGCCGACGAGATTAACCGGACACCCCCCAAGACGCAGTCGGCTCTGCTGGAAGCCATGCAGGAATACGCCGTAACCATTGCCGGGCAGAAGTACGAACTGAGCCGCCCCTTCTTTGTACTGGCCACCCAGAATCCTATCGAGCAGGAAGGTACCTACCCCCTGCCCGAAGCGCAGCTGGACCGGTTTATGTTCAATATATACCTGGATTACCCGTCGTACCAGTCCGAGGTCGACATTGTGAAAGCGACCACGTCAGATCAGCGCCCGGTGGTGAACCGGGTGATTACGGGTGAAGAGATTCGGGAGTTTCAGCACCTGGTGCGCCGGGTGCCGGTGGTCGACAATGTAATCGAGTACGCGGTGTCGCTGGTGCACAAGACCCGCCCCAACACCGAAAAAGCGTCGGCCGATGCCAACCAGTATCTGGAGTGGGGCGCGGGGCCCCGCGCGTCGCAGGCCCTGATCCTGGCCGCCAAATGCAATGCTCTGCTGAATGGCAAGTATTCGCCCGATATTGAAGACGTCCGGGCCGTGGCCCTGCCCATTCTGCGTCACCGCGTGGTGCGCAACTTCAAAGCCGAAGCCGAAAACATTTCCGTCGAGCAGCTGATCAAGCGAATGCTCTGAGCATCAAAAAAGCCATACGAATCAGGGGGAGCTATGTCAGCATAGCTCCCCCTGATTCGTATGAATGGATTACTCGTCCGAATTTTCTTTATTGGTGCGACCCAGAAAATCGTCCCCTTCCATGCCGGTCGATTCGTCATTGGCACCGGATGCGTCGACGTCTTCGGTTTCTTCGCTGACCAGCCGGGGTGTCCCTTCCATTTCTTCGTTCTGATGGTAATTCTTCTGTGTTGGCGTTTCCATACTTTGAGTTTTTAAAAAAGGTTGTTACGCAACGGAGAAAAGAGATACACGGTGCGTAGAAAATTAGCTCTGCATATCTCTATTTTTTCTCGGCGCGTCTCTGCCGGTGCGATAACAACTTCCTGTTCTTTTAAAAAGTTATCCCGCCAGCCACCAGACTGACTCCTTCGCAATCCGAATGCATACCGCCTGCCCTACCCGCACATTGTCTCGCAGGGTCAGCATCCGAACCCGGACGTAGCGCGACACATCGACGTCTACTTCCGACACACTACCCCGAAAAAACACGGCCTGTACCGTTCCGACCACGCCTTCGTCGGCCAGCAGTATCTGCTCCGGGCGCAGGCAGAACAGGGCATCGGGCCGGGTTGTCACACGCTCGTCGGACAGGCTGAGTGCGGGCAGGTGCTTTGCTTTCAGAAGGGTAGCCGGTCCGGTCATTCTGGCTGCGTAGGCCGTTCTGGGTTGCTGGTACACGGCTTGGGGAGTGCCGGTCTGGATTAGTCTGCCTCCGCGCAGGATACTCAGGGTATCGGCAATGGAGAGAGCATCGGTAGCGTCGTGCGTAACAAAGAGGCAGGCCGTATTGTCGTGCCGCACCAGGTCGAAGAGCAGTTCGCGCACGATGTTTCGGTTGGGCAGATCGAGGTGACTGAACGGCTCGTCGAGCAGCAGCACCGTTCCCGGTCCGTGGGCGGGGTTGTCGGCTACGGCGCGGGCAATGGCGGTGCGCTGCTTCTCGCCCCCCGACACCCGGCGCGGCAGGCGGTGCTGCACATCGGTCAGGCGACACAGGCGCAACAGTTCATCGACCCGGAACTCGCGGTAGGCTTTGTCGTAATAGCGCAGGGCGAAAGCGATGTTTTCGCGCACCGAAACGTTGGGCATTAGCTGATACTCCTGCGGCACCAGCCGGATTTGCGGGTGGCCGGGCACCAGCACCTCGGCGGGGCCGGGCACGCGCTGCCCGTTCAATTGCACCTCACCCGCGTCGGCGTCGGCCAGTCCCGCCAGGATGTGTAGCAGCGTGCTTTTGCCCGACCCGCTTTCGCCCACCAGCGCCATAATCTGCCCCGCCCGGAGCGTGAGCGACACATTGCGCACCGCCTGAACGTCAGCGGTAAAGGCTTTACTGAGATGATTGGCCGTTAGCATTATCCGGGTTTACTGGCCTTCTTTTTTGCTGGCGCGATTGGCCTGTTTGATCGTCTCGCCAATCATATCCCACTGCTCCGACGTAACGCTTTCGAGGTGGCTGAACTCACCCGCGGCCAGCACTTCGCCCCCGTCGATGGTAATGCTCTCGCCGGTGATGTAACCCGAATAGTCGGACAGCAGGTAGGCCGCGAGGTTAGCCAGTTCGCCGTGTTCGCCCACGCGCTTGAGCGGAATGCGGCTGGTGGGGTCCATCATGCTGGCCAGCGGTTCGGGAAAGAGCCGGTCCCACGCGCCTTTGGTAGGGAACGGGCCGGGGGCAATGGCGTTGAGCCGGATGCCGTATTTGCCCCACTCAGCGGCTAGCGATTTGGTCATGATCAATGCGCCCCCTTTGGCCACCGCACTCGGCACTACATAGCCCGAGCCCGTGGTGGCGTAGGTGGTGGAGATGTTCAGCACGGTACCTTTGATCTTGTTCTCGATCCAGTATTTGCCCACCGCCAGCGTGAAGTAGTACGTACCCCGCAGCACAATGTCAACAATGGTATCGAACGCTTTGTACGACAGCCGCTCGGTGGGGCTGATGAAGTTACCCGCCGAATTATTCAGCAACCCATCTACCTGCCCGAATTTTTTGATGGTTTCGGTCAGCACGTTCTCAATCTGTTCGGGGTTGCGCACGTCGCAGGCCACGGCTAGTACGGTACCGCCTGTTTCGTCCATCAACTCCTTTGCCGTTTCGTCGATAACGGCCTGTCGGCGGCTGCAAATCGTGACGTTGGCCCCGAGTTGCAGCAGATACCGGCTGATGGACTTGCCGAGACCTGTGCCTCCGCCCGTTACAATAATGGTCTTCCCTTTCAGCGCGTCGTCGCGCATCATTCCACTTACATTCATTATTGGGTGTTTAAAGATTCACTTATCGGTTAATCCACTCGGCCGCTTTGCTAATGACCTGATCATCAGAAACTACCTCATCGGGCGTAATCGCTTTCCCATATATTTTTCCGGTTCGGTCGCCCAGCGTAGCCGTAGTCAGATTGAGTTGATAGCCAAAGAACGGCAAATCGTATGGTTGATTACTGGTTGATACACCACAGGTCGATGCGCCAAACAGTCGTGTATTAGGTCGGCCAACGAAAGCAAGCGTTGTAGCCTCGCCAGAACTGGCCGTGACGCCATTGATCAACACGGCTATTTTGAGATTTTTGGTTACCGGGATGTAGGGCTTGTCTACACTTACGATCGGCGTCTGACCGAGATAGGATGTTCCCTCCCGGTACGAAGCCGTAGTGGTTACGTTTCTGTCTATATCGTAAAAATTGACACAAACACCTTCGCCAATGAGCGGCCCCAACCCGGCAACCATCGGAAACATATTCCCACCAGGGTTACGTCGTAAGTCAACGATCCAGCCCTTCAACGATGAGCCATCAAATCGGGCAATGTTGTTCTGAATAGCCTGAGCGAACTGTTTACTCTGGAGTTCGTCAATACTCTGAAAGCCCGTCACTTCAACATAGCCGATGTTGGGCAGACTTACCGGCAATCCCTGGGGCGGTGATTGTTGACAACCAGTTCCACCGTAGAGATACCTTCTGCCGTCAACGATAATTGTGCTGTGATTATCGTTTAACAAAGCCAGGGCCAGCGTCATAGCGGGTTCCGTTTCGGGAACCGTCTGGGCGGCACCAACCTTAGCCAGCACCTTCTGCCGGTAAGCTGTCCAGTCGATAGTCCCGGCGATTGACGGAGTTCTGCTCGACAAGCTGGAAAAGTTTTTCGTAGAACTTCGTCACCACTTCGGTAGGCTGCGGCTCCGGGTTGGGCGAACAGGTGACGAGCATACCGACCAGCGCAGCCAGCAGGGTTGTGCGTAGTATCGGGATGATTTTCATCGTGGCTTGTAGATTACAGATTCAAAACCCCCGGTCGGCTTTCCGGTTAAATTTGGCTTGTCGGCGTTCGGCGGTAGCCTGCATGGCTTCGGCGAAATCGTCGGACTGGAGCTGGCTGGAGTTCCAGACGGCCACGTACTGCAGCCCGTCTTCAATGGACTTGTTCAGGCTGTAGTTCAGCACCCGTTTGGCGCCCTGCACCGCCGAGGCCGGGTTGTCGGCAATCTGACGGGCCAGCGCGTTGGCGGCTTCGAAGAGCGCGTCGGGCGTGTCATACACGTGATTGACCAGGCCGGTGCGTTCGGCAAACTGAGCGTCATAATCATTGCCGGTAAACGCCATCTCGCGGGTCAGGCCCTGCCCGATGATGAGGGGCAAGAACTGCAACCCGCCAATGTCGGGCGTGATGGCCAGTTTGGCTTCGCGCAGGCTGAATTTAGCGTCGCGCGAGCAGAGCCGGATGTCGGCAGCGGCAATCATGTTCAGACCACCCCCGATGCACCAGCCGTGCACGGCGGCAATGACGGGTTTGGGCGACTCGTGCATTTTCTGGAAGCCCGACTGCATCTGCCGGATCATGTCCATGAGTTCGGACCGCTGGTGGGCCACAACGGTACCGGTGGTCATTTTGCCCAGGTGCGGCATCATCTGCGCCACGTTGAGGCCATAACTGAAATGGTCGCCACTACCCCGGAACACCAGGCAGCGGACGTTGGACTGGCGGTTGATGTCGTCCATAACGCGGGGTAGTTCGGCCCAGAACTCCGGCCCCATGGCATTGCCTTTGCCGGGACCCAGCAGCGTTACAGTCATCACGCCGTCGGTTTCGGACAGGCTGAGCGATTGATAGGATTGTGTTTCGGGGTTGGGCATGACGGATAGTATGCAGGCATACGGTAAAGTCTCAAAGATAGAAGAAATCCCGTACGGGGTACGCCTATCGCGCTCAATTCGTCATCTGCACCCGGTACGACCCCGTGTATCTGAGTTTACCCTCCAGCCGGATACTACGGGTGGTAATGTTATGGTCGATAATGACAGTATGCCCGGCGTTGATTTTGACGGATTCGGTGGGTAGCGGAGCGCGGCCCACGTTCCAGGTAGCGGCCTCCTGCCAAAGGCCCGACGCGATGGTTTCGACGCTGGCGGGGGCTATATCGCGGAAGAGCGAAACGCTGGGAAAATTACGAAACAGCAGGGCATCAGTTGTGGCGGGGGCGGTGCCAAACCAGTCGGTCAGGATATCGCCATAAACCTGCCGGAAATCGGTCTGCATCCCAATCTCTTTGTTGCCGTACTGACCCGTCAGATTGGCCAGGTCGGGGTTGTGGCCAATCTGGCGGTGCTTCACACCGGAGCCGAACACGAACATGGGTGCGGCTACTCCGTGGTCCGTTCCCTTCGAGTTGTTGGAGTTGGCCCGCCGGCCAAACTCCGAAAAGGTCATGCCAATAACGCGGCTGTGCGTGCCCTGCAAATCGAGGTCCTGCTGAAACGTGGCCAGGGCGGTTGATACTTTACCCAGCAGACTGGCGTGTTCGCCAATAGTGGTATCGGCGTAATCGACCTGGGCCGAATGGGTATCGAAGCCGTTGAGCGACACGAAATACACTTTGGTTTTCAGGCCGCCATGAATAAGCCGGGCCACGATCTTGAGCTGATCGGCCAGATAGTTTTTTTCGGTTACACTGGGGTAAGTCGCCCTGTTCTGCCCGGCGCTGGCGGCTGCTTTGATCTGATCGGCGTAGCCCACGGCCAGCGTCTGCTGCTTGCGGATAAACGTAATCAGCTCACCCGCATCGCCCGGCAGGCCGCCCCCCGGTGGGGCCGGGCCACCCGCCCCGACCAGTTCATAAAAGCTGTCGGGGTCATTGAGCGCAATGGCCATCGACTGCTGACTGCCCAGTAGCGCCGAAGACGTAATGTAGCCGATCTGAATGGCCAGCGGGTCGCTCATCTGCGCATTGGGGTAGTCGGCCGGGTAGTTGGGGAAGCGGTTATCCAGGTACCTCCCCGCCCAGCCCGACGTACTGAACTGGTTGGCGTCAACACCGGTCATCCAGATATCGGTAGCGCGGACGTGACTCTGGTCGGGGTTGGGATACGCCACGGAGTGCAGCACGGTCAGTTTACCGTCGTTGTACAGGTTGCGCATGCCGGTCATGGCCGGGTGGAAGCCGGTGGCGGGCGTACCGTCAAGCGCCAGAATCCGGTTCTGCGGAATGGCAATATTACTGCGCAGGGCGTTATAGGCCGATAGCTGATCGACGGGGATAACGGTGTTCAGCCCGTCGTTGCCGCCGTTGAGATACACCATCACCAGCACCCGGTCTGTATTCATGGCCGACGTTTGCAGCAGCGACTGCACCAGCGCAGACTGCCGGCTCATGGCCCGCAGCCCGAAGCCGTCGAGCAGAACGGGCGCCAGACTGGCCGAAGCCGCCGTAAGAAAATCGCGTCGTTTCATGGTTCAGTGAGCGAATGCACGAATGGGTGAATAGGCTGAAACGGGTAGGCTTGTTTCAACCCATTCACCCGTTTTTATCATTCACGTCTTCACAGTTAAGAGATATGGTATTCGGCCATGCGAAGCATAAATTTCATCAGGTTCTGCAACCGCTCCCGCACCGAGTAGCGTCGGCCGCCATCCTGCGGGTCTTCGCGGTATCGGTTCCACTCAAACGTCCAGGAGGTACGGGGAATGCCCTGCATCATAATCGTATCGATCAGAAAATTCTGCTGGCTCAGCGTCAGATCAACCGCAAACAGATTCTTGGTAAGGCCGGCCAGCACCTCCTCGCAGGAAATGGACGGTGTACCGGCGGGGTCAGAAAAATTGGGCTGGAGACCGGCCACCCAGGCCAGCAGATCGATGCCCAGCACATAACCAGGTTTTATGGTTGTGTAGCGCAGGATCAACGCATCGGTCAGCTTACCCCGAATGCCAACCGTAGTGGTGTTGATCCAGAGTTTGGAAAAGCCCGTCTGGTAATAAGCCTCATGACCGAAGGCGGATGGCTGATCGACCAGCCCCATCTGCATGTCGTTCATCTGGTAATACATGAAATCGGTATAGTTCAGAAAGGCTTTGTACTCGGTGGGGGCGTTGGGTACGGGCTGGTTAAAAAACCGCATGGCTCCCACCACCAGATCGGCGGGCGACTTTACGAGGGCCCCGGCGTTGGCCGCGTCGAAAAAAGCCTGACTGGTGAGTAGCTTCGTCACGACGGGTTCAATGGCGAAGTCGTTGGCGGGGCTGACGAAAAACGCGGCCAGCGGCCCAATCACGTTGGTTTCTGCGTCGGGTGTGACGTTGGGATTGACGTACCAGCGGTAGAGTTTACGGCAGATGAACAGGCCGCAGTTGGGATGGGCCAGCAGCATAGCGACCAGATCGGCCAGTTCAGCCTCACCCGCCGACATTGTACCGGGGCTGGACACCGCCCGGCCCGTAATGATGGTGTTGTTGTAATGCGCCGAGAACGTTTTATTGGTGCTGTCGTGCAGACTGTCGGTAAACGTTGTGCTGATGGTGGTAGAGCCGTTGGTGTTGAAGTTGGTATGCCCCCAGCCCGTAAGCACCCGGGCAGCCGCCTTCACGTCGTCTTCTGTATAGTTTTTGAGGCCGTTGAGATCGGCCACGCCCACCGTGAAGAGCTCCTGGAGTTCACGCCCGTAGTTTTCATTGGGGCTGCCCACCTGATTTTCATCGCCATTCAGAAACCGGAGCATGGCCGGGTCTTTGGTGACGTCTTTGACAAATGTTCTGAAATTTCCGAGGGCGCTGCTGCGAACAAGCTGCATGTATCGAAACAGAAACCGGTAATCCTCAACGGTAGTGCGGGTAGCGACGAAGTGATTCTGCCAGAACAGGGCCAGTTTTTCGAGTAGTGTAGGGGGCGTAGTCTGCGCCGTCATCAGTCCCAGCCACCAGAGCCGCAGGTAATGACCCAGAAAAAAATTCCGGTTGCTGTTAAACGGTAAATTGATATAAGGCTGTCCGGCCGTGGCACTGTACTCATCCAGATCGACCGGGGGCGGGGGGGCGTACACAGCGTTGCTGATGAGTTGCTGCACGGCCTGCTGCGCCGTAAGACCCGTAAACGCGGTAATTTCGGCCTGCGTAGGGCCAAAAGTAGCCCGGCGCAGCAGGTGAGCTGCCGTTTTAGTCGTGAGCGACTGCGCGTAGGGTGTCAACGAAAGCATCTGAAACAGGTCAGGTTGGGTAAGCTACGTCGGCAAAACTACTACCAATCGAACAATCTGACCCTTACATGACCGCTTATTGACAATACCGCTCCTCAAAACAGACCCTGTCCAACACAGATTCGCGCCTTTTTTTGGGCAATCCGGTTAAAAAACCCATTATCAAGGCTTCTTGTCGTGACCAACTTCCAATCGGGATCGCCAAACGCATGGCGACCCGGTCATGACTTCTTTCTTATGCAGGTACGCTACGCCGTCGGGCTGAATGAAACACGCGGGTTCGATACGTCCGAACTTCGAACCAATTTCCTGATTGACAACCTCTTCAATCCAGACACGCCTACCCTCACGTATGCGCACTACGACCGGGTCATTGTGGGGGGTATCATGCCCGTTGCCAGCCCCGTTGCATTACCCACCTACCCCGAACTCCGCAGCGATTTCTTTCTCGAACGGCGCGAACTGGGTGTTATCAACGTGGGCGGCATGGGCAGCGTAAGCGTTGATGGGCAATCTTTTGACCTCAATAAGCTGGATGGTCTGTACGTGGGGCGCGGGAGCCGGAACGTGTCGTTCAGCAGCAGCAACGCCGACCAGCCGGCCCGGTTTTATCTGCTTTCGGCCCCGGCCCACGCTACCTACCCCACCCAGCGGGCCACGTCGGACGAGGTATTTTCGGCGGCAATGGGATCGGCCGACGCGGCCAACGAACGGGTTATTTACCGATATATTCACCAGGATGGGCTGCAAAGCTGCCAGCTGGTCATGGGCCTGACCATACTGAAGCCGGGCAACGTCTGGAATACCATGCCCGCCCACCACCACGACCGGCGGATGGAAGCTTATTTCTACTTCGACCTCGATCCGGCCCAGCGGGTTATTCACTTCATGGGTCAGCCCCAGGAAACGCGGCACCTCGTTGTGGCTAATCACGAGGCCGTACTATCGCCCCCCTGGTCCGTTCACGCGGGCTGCGGCACGGCCAGCTATTCGTTTATCTGGGGCATGGCGGGCGAGAACAAAGACTACGCCGATATGGACATGACCGCCATTGCTGACCTGAAATAACCAACGCTACCCACAACTTCACCTGACTCTTTATGAACCGTTACCTGTTGATTGCCTGTCTGCTTACCAGCCCGGTACTGGCCCAGAAAACCCTCCCTAACGCTATAGACGTCGACAAGGAATTTGCCTTTGCCGCCCGGCAGTACAGCCGGATGATGGCGGCCAACCCCGACACCACCAAGTTTCCGCAGTCTACCAACCCCGACGGTAGCTTGCGCACCATGAAATCGAGCTGGTGGTGCAGCGGCTTCTTTGGCGGGTCGCTCTGGTATATCTACGAGCGGACCAAACAGCCCGCCATGCGCGATGCGGCCCACCGCTGGACAATGGCCGTGGCCAACGAGCAGACCAACACGGGTACGCACGACCTGGGTTTTATGCTGTACTGTCCCTTCGGCAATGGCTACCGGCTTACCAAAAATCCGGCGTATAAACCCGTTCTGCTGACCGGTGCCAAATCACTGGCTACGCGCTTTAACCCCGACTACGGCGTCATTAAATCCTGGAACAAGTTTCGGGACAAGTACGACTACCCGGTTATCATCGACAACATGATGAACCTGGAGTTTCTCTTCTGGGCAGCCCGGGAATCAGGTGATAAATCGCTGTATACCATCGCGGTCTCGCATGCCGACAGCACGCTAAAAAACCATTTTCACCCCGATCACAGCAGCTACCACGTCATCTGTTACGCCCCCGGTGGCCAGGTGCTGGCCAAACTAAACCACCAGGGCTACGCCGACGAATCGGCGTGGTCGAGGGGGCAGTCCTGGGCATTGTACGGCTATACGGTTATGTACCGCGAAACGAAAGACAAAAAATACCTTGACCAGGCCCGCCACATCGCTGATTTCATCCTCAACCACCCAAACCTGCCCGCCGATAAAATTCCGTACTGGGATTTCAACGCCCCCAACATCCCGACCGAAGAGCGCGATGCATCGGCGGGGGCTATTGCGGCATCGGCCCTGCTGGAGCTGAGTACCTTTGGCGGCCCGTCGGCCAAGACCTACTACCAGTCGGCAGTACAGATGCTGCAAAGTCTGTCCGGTCCGGAGTACCGGGCCAGCCTGGGCGAGAACAACAATTTTATTCTGAAGCACAGCGTGGGCGCCAAATCGCTGAAGAGCGAAGTTGACACGCCCCTCATCTACGCCGATTACTACTACCTCGAAGGGTTGCTGCGTTACGATGCGCTGCGGAAAAAGAACCGGAGTTAATCGGGTTTCACATCACCCCAAAACAGGAAAGACCGCTATATAGCGGTCTTTCCTGTTTTGGGGGATACAACTCTATTTCTTCTTTAGCGCGGCCCGGAAACTACCGTCGGCATTGAAGAGCAGGAAATAACTGGTGCTGTTTTGGGTGATGGCTACCGCGTACAGCGTTACCCCGTCGCGGGTGGTAACCTGCTCAGCCCGTTTGAACGTATAGCCCGCATAGGTCGCGGTCAGATAGGCCGTCGTAGCAGCAGGTAGTTTGTCGGCGGTAATTGACGTGCCCATTGGCTTATCCGGGCCTCCCTGACCCGGACCGCCCTTGCCGCGCTCCAGGAGTTTACCCGTTGCGTCGAAATTCAACCGGACCGGTTTACCGCTTTGCGCAATCCCTACCTCGTAATACAGCACCACCCCGGCCGAGTCGGCAGCCTGTTGGGCCCCCAAAAATGTATAGCCCGCATACGTAGTGGTCAGGTAATCGAGAATGGTTGGCGGCAGTTTATCCTGCGTAATGGTCGTTTCGTTGGCTTCTCCACGGCCCGGCCCGCCTTTGCACTCGCGGCCTGGCAATATGGCTCCGCTGGCGTCGAAATGCAGGTGATAGCGCGTTCCGTTCTGCTCAATGACGGCGGCAAAAAACAGGGCTCCGGCCCGGTCGGTTCCCTGAACGCCCTGCACGAACGTGTAGCCGGGATAGGTTTTTGTCAGGTAGTCGAGAGCCGCGGGCGGCAGTTTATCGGCGGTGATGACACTCCCCTTCCCAAACCCATCGACAGCAAATCCCCGCGCCGACGCGGCTGCCTGATCGCTGGGCGATACGTTGTTTCCGATCTGACTGCAGGACGACAGGGCGACAGCGATGGCCAGCGTAATTATTAACTTTTTCATATTGAACTGATTTTAGCGGTTTACAGGTAAAACATGGGCATTGAAAAATCGGACGGCCTTCAGCCGCGTCGGGTAGGCTGCACGGTCACGATGGTTGGGGCCGACTGGTAAAAGGTGTACAGCGACCGGCCCAGCAGTTCGTGGCTTACGGCGTTCAGTACGGACGAGCTATCATCCAGAAAATACTCTGGGCGGGGCAGCAGCCATGCACTGGTATCGAACAGGCTGAACAGCTGCCGGTCTGCTTTGCGCATCAGCAACCGGCGGAATCGGTCACGACGGTGCCGGACGGCCCGGTTCTGGTGTGGCAGGGGTGTCAGCAACACAACGGTATGCCGAAACGGCCGCAACGGAGTCAGCAACTCGGTCAGTAAAGCGGGTTCCTGGCCCGGCCAGGCCCTTGAACGGGTCAGCTCGTCGGCAACTCGCTCGGTCTGTATCAGTATCAGATCATACGGGTGGAGGGAGAGCTGGCTGAGCGTATTCACGAGACAGCAGGCAGTTGGGGGCGTGTGCACGTCTACCTGAATGGACTGCCCCGTCCGGCTCACCTGCCGGATCAGGTGGCTCACGTAGCTGAGTTTCCCGACTCCCAGTCCGTAGCCGTGGCTTTGTTCATTACCAAGTATTAATACATTCATCGTCAGGTCAAAACGGCGTGAGTGAATTCCATTTGCTGCTTATACGAGACTGCGCAGACGAACGTGGCAACGTATAATCTTTTTTTTCGACCGACTCCTATCTTGCAACGTTTTGGCAACCTGCTGCGTACCCCACTCAACAACCCGCTATGTCTTCACGCTAACCAGCTCCGGCTTTGTTATTCCGAACGTCTCCATCCTTCGCCGACAATGACCTGCCTGCCATTATCCGGGCCTGCCGTGCCCACGACGGCCGGGCGCAGCGAACGCTGTTCAAGCAGTTTTTTGGTTACGCAAAGAGCATCTGTCTGCGCTACACCAGCAGCACCGAAGAAGCCGAAGACGTCCTGAACGAAGGATTTCTGAAAGCCTTTCAGCACCTGGACAGTTTTGACGACAACCTGCCGTTTAAAGCCTGGCTGCGCACGATCATGGTGAACACGGCCATCAGTCACTACCGAAAAAACCAGCGGCACCAACAGCAAACCTCCCTTGACACCGCCGAACCCGTAGCCGTTGATACCGACGTGATCGATCAGATGGCTGCCGAGGAAATTCTGGTGCTGGTTCAGAAGCTGACCCCTACCTACCGAACCGTGTTTATGATGCACGTAGTGGACGGGTACAGTCTGCACGAGATTGCCGGGTTGCTGGACCACAACGAAGCCACCGTCCGCTCCAACTTTGCCCGCGCCCGCGCTAAACTTCAGGACATGATTCGCCTGCATTACCCCGCCTGCGTACCGGCCGGGGGTCTCACCAAAAACGCCACGCTATGAAACCAGACACGTTTACCGAACTGATTCGTCGCAAACTGGAAAGCATCCGGCCCGACGTTACCGAACGGGACTGGACCCGTATGCAACGGTCGCTGCAACAGGCGGGCCTGTCCGGGCCTCCCGGTGCACCCCTGGCGGGCGCGGGCTCCATGCCGTCCTGGCTGCTGACGGTTGCGGGCATTGGCACGGCGGCCCTGCTGGCTGTTACGGTCTGGCAACGCTCCGAAATTAATACGCTGCGCCAAAAGCTGACGCAGCAAACCACTACACCGGCCACGGCTACCGCGCCAGCCACTCTGAATGACGCAGAGAAATTGGTTGATGCCCCCCCCCGGCCCGATACGGTTTACCTGACCCGTTACGTGCCGGTAGAGCCGGCTGATCGCCCTCAGCGGGGTGAAACGAATCGCTCTGACCCGTCAGGCTCCGTTTCAAAAAGGGCCGTGCCCAGGCTGGTACCGGTACCTCCAGCCAATCAACCTGTTATCGACAACCGGGCCGCCCAAACTTCGGTCCGGGGGGCAGCGGCTATCCCGGCCCGCCAGCCAGACGACGCGCTACCGGGCAACTCTTTGTCAGATAATACCCTACCGAATAGCACGGTACCCAATAACTCTTTAGCGAATACCGACATAGCGACCAACGTACCGCTGGCCCAACAATCCCGACTGGCGGCACCGACAGGCGTTGAGACGGCGAAGACCAGTACCGGCAGTACCAGCACGAACAGGCCAGACCGATCACCAGCAACCCGACCCGCCCCCACCCAATTGACCAACCGGACAACGGCTCTGACCGAACGCGACGGAGGAATGCCCCACCCGACCGAAACCGTTTCAGCCACCAGCAACGCTGCGGTCAACCCGTCTGCGACTCCAGAGAATCAGGTCTATGCCCTGGCCCGGACCCGGTCTCTGCTAACCAGACCCGTTAACTGGAACGCCCGCCTGGCCCGACGGCTTCCCCGCCCAGCGGCTGTTAGTCAGCCAGAAAGCCCCCGGACCGCCATGGGGGCCAGCCAGTCGGTAGCAAAACCGGCCACTGCGTTCAGAGTTGGTGTTGGCAGCGACCTCCGGGCGGGGTACTGGAATACCGGCATTTTAGCCGAAACGGTGCTCTGTGGCCGCTGGGTAGTAAGTGCCGGACTGGTGCGTTCCGGCAGTCTGCTGGGCACCTTTGTTACCGATGATGACTATGATTACCGGACACGCCGAAATTTCCGCCGTGAGTTTGCACCCGGTTTCGACCAGAAGCGCGAAATCTATGGCATTGACGTACGCAGTGTGCGCTACCAGATCCCAGTTAGCCTTGGCTACCGGATTCCCGTTAGCAAGTCGCTGTCGCTGCTCCCCTCGGTGGGCGCGTACCTTGATCTGAGCAACAGCGTGCAGGTTGCGTTCAGCTACCGGACGCCCTCACCGCGCCCGGGCTACGAAACGGCAACGTTTCAGGGGAAGGGAGTCACTACCCTGCTCAATGCCTATACCGCCGGGGCCGCGCTGGAGTGGCAGCAGAAACACTGGCTTGTGCAGGGCGGTCTGCTGTTTGCCCGCCCGCTCTATTCCGATCTGAATGGAACAGCCGCCCCGTCTCTGGGTGGACGGGTGCGGCTGCTGTATCAATTCTGACGGCTTAAATTTTAGGGAATTTCAGCGCGCATACGCCACGCGCCAGATGCGCCCGCTGGCGTCGTCGGTTACGAGCATCGAACCGTCGGGCAGGGTAACAACGCCCACCGGACGCCCGTACACGTCTTTGTTATCACCCGCCACAAAGCCCGTCAGAAAATCTTCGGGTTTGCCGGGTTTGCCGTTGGTGAATGGTACAAAGACCACCTTGTACCCCGATAGCTGGGAGCGATTCCAGGAACCGTGCTGCCCAATAAAGGCGCCGTTGTGGTATTTCTCCGGAAACGCCGGGCGCTCGCCCGGTAGCGGACGGTAGAAAGCCAGCCCCAGCGAGGCCGTATGGGCGCCGAGGGCTACATCGGGCACCACCGCTTTTTTGACCAGATCGGGGCGTTCGCCGGCCCGTCGTGGGTCTTCATTGGCCCCGTAGTAGCTGTATGGCCAGCCGTAAAACGCGCCGGGCTTCACGCTTGTAAGGTAATCCGGCACCAGTTCGTCGCCGAGTTCGTCGCGCTCATTAACGGCGGTATAAAGCGTCGGCGTCGCGCTGCTGTCGGTGGTGGGCTGCCAGGCCATACCCACGGGGTTACGCAGACCGCTGGCATACACCGTCATGCCCGACCCATCGGGATTGATCTGCAAAATGTTGGCCCGGTTTATTTCTTTATCCATACCGTTCTCGCCCACGTTACTGCCCGACCCTACCGATATATAAATTTTCTTGCCGTCGGGGCTGGCCAGCAGGTTGCGCGTCCAGTGGTTGTTGTAGCCCCCGGCGGGCAGGTCGATGATTTTCTTGCCGGAGTCGGTGCTCTTTACCTGCCCCGGCTGGTAGGGAAAGGCCAGCAGGCCGTCGGTATTGGCCACGTAGAATTGGTTGTTCAGCACCAGCATGCCGAAGGGCTGGTTCAGACCGCTCAGAAATGTCTGGCGAAGGTCGGGTTTGCCGTCGTTGTTGGTATCCCGCAGGAGCGTGATCCGGTTGGGGCTATCGCCACCCGGCTCGGCGTTTTTTTGTCCCGAAACTACGTTGACCACTTTGCTCTTGATACCACTGCGCTCCGTTTTCGACTCAGCCACGAACACATCCCCGTTGGGCGCCACGTAGAGCCAGCGGGGGCTGTCGAAGTCGCGGGCGTACTCAGTCACGGTAAAACCGGCCGGGGCCACAGGCATCTTCCCAGCGGGCCAGCCCACAACGTTGCTGAACTGCACCGCCGATTTGGTTTCGTAGGGAGCAGGCAGCGTCAGCGTCTGGGCGGCTGTCTGCACAGTGGTGCCGGTGGCATTCTCGTCTTTTTTCGGACCGCAGGCCAGCGCAGTCAGGGCCAGGGCGGGCAGGATTAATTTCTTCATAGTCGAGTTAATTGGTCAATAGTCAATGTCATGATCCGGCGCACCGGCTGGTGTGCTGAACTTCAATCAAACCCATCAGGGTTTTTCTTTGTTCGCGGACAACTCAGTACCCTGAGCCACCAGAGAGAAGCCCGTTACGGCCTTCGTGACGGCGTCGCGCAGAAACGTAATCATCGACCCATAAGAACTCGTTGACTTAAAGGTATCGGCAGCGGGTTGCTTGAGCAGTTTATTTTTGCCGTTGCCGTCCACATCGCCGTACAAGCTCCCCTGATCGACGGTAACGACAAACGTATTGACAGGGCTGCCACTGGCAAACGTGTAGGTACCGGCATAGGCGTTCAGCGAGTCGGCAGCGGGCGTTTGAGCACCGGCTTTGAAGCTGATTGCAGCGAAACAGATAAGAGTCAGGATCAGCGTTTTCATGGTCGTTTATGTTGGTTTTGTTTATTGGTAAACCTCCCAAGCGTCGGCGGGTTATTCCTATCTGGATTGCCGCCTAAATCTGGAAAATTGAATCAAATTAAAGGATTTTCTGGAATTTGACGTAAGGAATATTGCCTTTAAAAAATTCTTCACCGGTGGGTTCCATGCCAAAACGCTGGTAGAAACTGGCCGTTTCGAGCCGGGCATCGCACCAGAGCCGGGTGGCTCCACACTGCCGGGCTTCGGTCTCTATATGGTGCATCAGCTGCGTACCGATCCCCTGCCGCTGCTGGTCGGAGCGGGTAGCAAACTTGCGGAAACGGGCGATTTCGTCGTCTACAAACAGCGAAATGACGGCCACCAGGTCAGCCCCCCGAAACGCGCCGGTGTGTATCCCGTCGGCGTCGTTTTCGAGTTTGATATAGTCGAACGGTTTGTCGGGCCACAGGATTTCATGCCGGAGCGCGTAGGTTTGTTCGGGACGAATGGGCCGGATGGTAATGGAGTCGTGATCGTCAGTAGTCATTGTATAGGCGATGGATTGCGTATTTTTACGATTGAGTAACGTCTGCCCCGCTGATTGATGAACAGATTCACCCACTCCACTCCGCATATTCTTCCTATAAACAAAAGTACGAACCGCGGGGGGCGGCTTTAGTTCACTCTCGGTTGGCAGTCAGGCGCTGATCACCCCGTCTGCTCGGCATTACAGGCATCTGGCCTATCCAGATACGGGTACCCGGCCTTTCATTTATAACTCATAATTAACCTACCGGGTTAGTTCAGGACACCATCAACAAACACCTTATTCATCAACTTACATGACCGCTCAACCCGAATACCCCCGCCCAACGCCCGAGTCGATTCCGACCAAATCGGCCTGGACCCATAAAATTCGCCTGGTTACAGCGGCTTCGCTTTTCGACGGCCATGATGCGGCCATCAATCTGATGCGCCGGCTCATGCAGTCGGCGGGGGCCGAAGTGATTCACCTCGGCCACAACCGCTCCGTCGCCGAAATTGTGGACTGCGCCATTCAGGAAGATGTGCAGGGCATTGCCATTACCAGTTACCAGGGCGGCCACCTTGAATTCTTCAAGTATATGTTTGACCTGCTCAACGAACGGGGAGCGGGTCATATCCGGATTTTCGGGGGCGGGGGCGGCACCATTCTCCCCTCCGAAATTGCCGAACTGCAGGCCTACGGCATTACCCGGATTTACAGCCCCGACGATGGGCGCACAATGGGGTTGCAGGGCATGATCGACGATTTATTGCAGCAGTGCGACTACGAGCTGCCGCCCGTTCAGGGCTTAAAGGCGGTTGAGAAAGAAGACATTCCGCGCCTGATTACCACCGCCGAAAACAGCACCGACTCCCACCGGCAAACCACCCCGGCCTACCACCCCGAAAAACCGCAGCAACCCGGCACCCCGCCCGTGCTGGGTATTACCGGTACGGGGGGGGCGGGCAAATCGTCGCTGGTGGATGAACTGGTGCTGCGCTATCTGCGGACGTTTCCCGACCAAACGCTGGCCATCATCTCGGTCGATCCGTCGAAGCGCAAATCGGGTGGTGCCCTCCTCGGCGACCGCATCCGCATGAACGCCATTCACGACCCGCGGGTGTATATGCGGTCGCTGGCCACCCGGCAGGCCAATCTGGCCCTGAGCCGCCACGTCAAAGACGCCATTGATATCTGCAAACTGGCCGGGTTTGACCTGATTATCATCGAGACCTCGGGCATTGGGCAGTCAGACACCGAGATTACCGAACACGCCGACAAGACGCTGTACGTGATGACCGCCGAATACGGCGCGGCCACGCAGCTGGAGAAAATCGACATGCTCGACTTTGCCGATCTGATTGCCATCAACAAGTTCGACAAACGCGGCTCGCTCGACGCCCTGCGCGACGTCAGAAAGCAATACCGGCGTAACCATAATGACTGGGACACTCCGGACACCGACCTGCCCATCCTGGGCACCATTGCGTCGCAGTTCAACGACGCGGGTATGAACGCGCTGTTTGAGCGGGTTATGAAAACGCTGGGCGAAATGGGGGATGATGATGCGGGGGTTTCTTTCTCCGCACGTTCAGCGCCGGTATCCCTGTCTCCCCCTACGGCCATCATCCCCCCGGACCGGGTGCGGTACCTGGCCGAGATTGTGGAAGAAAGCCGGCGGTATACGCCAGTTTGTGACTGAGCAGACGGCGCTGGCCCGGCAGCTGTATCAGCTCGACGGAGCGCTGACGATGGTGGCCGAAGACAGCCCGATCCGGGCTGAACTACAGCAGATTCGCGAAACATTCGAAGCCCGGCAGCACCCGGCCTGCCGCCAGTTGCTCCAGCAGTGGCCCGCCATGCAGGAACGGTACACGGCGGAGTTTTACGAGTTTACCGTGCGCGATAAAACCATCCGGCAGCCACTCTTTACCGAAACACTGTCGCACCTGCGCGTGCCGAAGGTGAGTCTGCCCAAATACCACGACTGGGGTGATGTGCTGCGGTGGCTACTGACGGAAAACGTACCGGGCGAATTTCCGTTTACGGCGGGCGTATTTCCGCTCAAGCGCGAGGGCGAAGACCCCACCCGGATGTTTGCGGGCGAAGGCGGGCCGGAGCGCACCAACCGCCGGTTCCATTACGTCTCCAAAGGTTTACCCGCCAAACGGCTCTCCACCGCCTTCGACTCCGTTACGCTCTACGGCGAAGACCCGGCCCTGCGGCCTGATATTTTCGGTAAAGTAGGCAACTCCGGCGTGAACGTCTGTACCCTCGACGACGCCAAGAAGCTGTACAGTGGCTTCGACCTCTGCCATCCGTCTACCAGCGTTTCAATGACTATTAACGGCCCCGCGCCCATGTTGCTGGCCTTTTTCCTGAATGCCGCTATCGACCAGCAATGCGAGAGGTGGCTGGCAGAAAAACGGGAAGACGGGAGCTTTTCAGTGGCAACTCCTCCCCCCTCCCTCCCCTCGCCCGCCTATGCCGGTCCGCTGCCCGATGGGAACAACGGCCTGGGGCTGCAGCTGCTGGGCACCACCGGCGATCGGATTTTACCGCGCGAGGTGTATGAGCAGATCAAGGCCGACACCCTTCGCAAGGTGCGTGGCACGGTACAGGCCGATATCCTGAAGGAAGATCAGGCGCAGAATACCTGCATTTTCTCGACCGAGTTTGCCCTTCAACTGATGGGCGATATCCAGCAGTATTTTACCGATCACCGCATCCAGAATTTTTATTCGGTTTCCATTTCGGGCTATCACATTGCCGAAGCGGGCGCAAACCCGATCTCACAACTCGCCTTTACGCTCTCCAACGGCTTTACGTTTGTAGAATATTACCTGAGCCGGGGCATGAGCGTCGATGATTTCGCGCCCAACCTGTCGTTCTTTTTCTCGAACGGCATGGACCCTGAATACACCGTGCTGGGCCGGGTGGCGCGACGCATCTGGGCCAAGGCCATGAAATACACCTACCGGGCCAGTGAGCGCAGTCAGAAACTGAAATACCACATTCAGACGTCGGGGCGCAGTCTGCACGCGCAGGAGATTGGCTTCAACGACATCCGCACCACGCTCCAGGCGCTGCTGGCCGTGTATGACAATACCAACTCGCTGCACACCAACGCCTATGACGAAGCCATTACAACCCCGACCGAAGAGTCTGTGCGCCGGGCCATGGCCATTCAGCTGATTATCAACCGGGAATTTGGGCTGACCAAAAACGAAAATCCATTGCAGGGATCATTCGTGGTTGAGGAACTGACCGATCTGGTTGAGGAAGCCGTGTATCAGGAGTTTATCTCACTCAACGAACGGGGCGGGGTCCTGGGTGCCATGGAACGTATGTACCAGCGCAGCAAGATTCAGGAGGAGTCGATGTACTACGAGACGCTGAAACACAACGGTGAGCTACCCATTGTGGGCGTCAACACCTTCCTGGACCCGGCGGGCTCGCCCACCATCCTGCCCGCCGAAGTAATCCGCAGTACGGACGACGAGAAGCGGGCGCAGGTGGATAACTGCCACCTGTTTCAGGAACGCAACAAAGACGCAGCTGACTTGGCCCTGGCTGATTTACAGGCAGCGGCACTGGCCAACGAAAACGTCTTCGAGAGCCTGATGGAAGCGGCTAAAGTCTGTTCGCTGGGTCAGATGACCCACGCCCTCTACGCCGTAGGCGGCAAGTACCGACGGAACATGTAAGTTTATGCCTTTTAGAAAGTCAATGAGAGGAATTACAGTAACCAATTACCTCGTCTCAGGAAATCCCGAGGGTATAGTACTATCTTACATTTCAAACTGGAACGGTCAGGCTGTCAAGATTCCAAGAAACGTTTTTGCAGACCTGTCACAGTTCCCGGAAGTCAAGAAACCAGGTATATACTTTCTGTTCGGTAATAATCCCGAAAACCCTGATGATAGGTGGGTGTACATTGGAGAAGCTAACAATCTCCACGAAAGGCTAAAACAACATCTTGGGGATGAGAACATATGAAGAAAGGCTAATCGAGAAATCTATTGCTGTCGACTGATTCGTTTCACTACGTTTTGCGACGGACAATGTAAGGCATTCCACAGTCAAGGTCAGTATTATATGTATTCAACACGGAAAACTTAACCGTCTATGACACCAACATCGCCAGCTAAAAAGCTGACTAACGCCCAGATCGCGCTACTCGAACTGTTCAATGTGGATATGAGCGACGAGGAAGTCAATGAGTTGCGCCGGGTTTTGATGCAGCATTACCGTACCAGGCTTGAAACGGAGGTAGATCAGATTCAGCAACGCATTGATAAATCCACTACTCAGATGGAGGAAGGAATGGATTTTGACAATCGGTCAGAGCGGCTACAGACCATTCGTAAACAGCAGTCGTGACGGCGGTTATCGACACAAACGGCCTGCTCCGGTCAGTTCCTCGCGACGGCTCGTACCGATGGATTTACGATGCCTTCGCAGCTAACCAGTTCACATGGATTTTCAGTAATGAAATCCTGTCTGAATACATTGAGATGGTCGGTAGTTCATTTAGCGTATCAGCCGCTGATCTGGTATCCGCTCTACTTCTGTCCGCTCCCAATCATCAACGCTATGAACCATCTTTCCGCTGGGGACTCATTGCCGATGACCCAGACGACAACAAATTTGCGGATTGTGCTATTGGAGCAAACGCCGATTACCTGGTATCGGATGACCGGCATATCCTAAGCCTCCGCCAGCGAAGCAGTCCATTTCCACCCATCCCAATCGTGACGTTCGACGAGTTCAGGCAGGTTCTGGGGCGATAAAAATGCCCTGAAGAGGCCGACGTAACGGGATGGCGTGAGGCTTGCCGGATTTAGAAAAAGGCGCTCAACTCCTGTTTTGCCGGATTCGGAACGCAAAGAGGGGCACCCGGTCAGGTAATCACTATACCCGACTAAACGCAGCGGGGCGGTTTAACTCCAACGGGCAGTTAACCCAATAAATCAACCGAACTATGAAAAAGACCATCGCTGCCGCCCTGACTTTTATGGCCCTCGCTGCGGGTACTACCTATGCTCAGCGCGGCTACCCCGCTCCCCAGCCCCGCTACAGTGGCCAGCCGGCCGGCCAGTACGGCGGGGCCCGCTACGATTCCGATCAGCCACAGGACAACCTGAAAATTGACCGTATTAACGCCCTTGTTGGCCTCTCGCGCCGGCAGGAAAAGCAGTTGCACCGCATCGAAGATACCTATGATCAGCAGATAAACCGCTCGCGACTCTCGCCCGATGCCTACCGCCAACTTCTGCTTCGCAAGCGTCAGGACATGCTCGCCGTGCTTACTTCCGCCCAGCGCGACCGGCTCTTCGCGCAGCAGTCATACGGGCGCCCCAACGCTCAGTATGGTCGTCGGGGATGAGTCCTTCCCTTTAGCAGCTGTCCCGGCCCGGTCGATTTACTGACCGGGCCGGGACTTTTTTATTCCCTCACTTGACGGCAATGACTTCAATTTCGATCAGCACATCGTCACGAATAATCTGACCGACGGCCTTCGACTCCGTAATCTGCGGGGGAACCACGAGGTAACTGTTGGCTACGTTGCTCACCTGCTGCATCGTCGTGACGTTGATCTTGGTGGGCAGCCCGGCGGATATGTCGGTCTTGACCGAGTAGGTAATCTGGGTAACGTCGGCCATGGTCATATTCACCGTTTTCAGGGCCGTTTTAATATTCTCGAACACCTGCCGGGTTTGCTGGTCGAGGCTGCCGGGGCCAACCAGCTTTCCCGTCGTATCAAAGGGGCGTTCGCCACAGACGTACACGCTTTTACCAGGCACACCGGGCTCCACTTTGTACAGATAGCCACTTGGCAGCTGGGGCTGGGGTTCGGTAGTCTGAGCGTTACCACACGCAATCAGCAGGAGAACGGGCAGAAGAAAAAGTAACCGTTTCATAGTCGTAGTCTGGTTTGGTGATTACTGAAAAAGACCGGGGTTACGGCCTACTCGATAACGCGCAGCGTAACCGCAGCGGTATCGTCCTCGCCGTTTGTGTAACCGTTGTTAGGCTGAGAATCGGGGTCAGACTGGTCGGCGCGGGTGATCTGGGCGGGCAGGGTCCGGGTGCCTGACGTGGCCGCTTTCACGGTGAACGTCAGCGTAGCCGACCCTCCCACGGGAATCTGCGCTACGGTACCGCTCACCACCGCTCCCGACGCGCTCATGCCCGAAGCAGACCCCCAGAACTGCACGCCTGCGGGCAGCGTAACGGCGGCTCCCACGCTGGTAGCCACTTTACCACCCGTGTTGCTGATTGTCAGGGTCACGCCCACCGTCTGGCTAACGGCCATAGCCTGCTGGCTCAACCGCAGCTGCAGACTCAGGTCGGCCTTGCCGGAATCGGGTGCGGGCTGGCCCGACCGTACCGGTGGCAGCAGGGCCTGGTTAGGATTGGGCGATTCAAAGAGGCTGAGAGATGAAACGGTCGTGCGCAGATCGGCAGTAGCTTCGTCGGCTTCTCCATTGCCGGTACCGTTGCCGGGGGTAGCGCCCAGTTCAACACTGGTCGATGCCATGAGCTCGGCGCTGGACCGGTACGTACCAGCCGCCGTAAGCCGGGCCACGTATGACTGGCTTACTTCGTTGCCCGCCAGTACGACTGGTATGGTGCCGCTCACGATCCCGCTGTCTGCGCTGAACGAGCCGGGGATGGACACCACGCTGACGTTGGGCGGCAGCCGATTGGCCAGCGTCACCGGTCCGGCATCGCATTCGCCCCCGTTTCGCACCAGCAGCCGGAACGTAACCGTATCGTTCACCGCCACCACCCGCCGGGACGTTTGCAGGGCCAGACTCAGCGTGACGGGCGCCCCCCCAATCGCCTTCGAAACAGCTGCCGACAAACAACCGTATGCCGGGTGACGGGCCTGCGCCGTGTACTGACCCGGCGTCGTTGCAATGATGGATGCCGACGTGACGCCCGTATTCCAGGTACTGAGTCCATTGTACGAAGAAGTAAGCACCAGCCCGGCGGTGCGGCAGATAGTCGTATTGCCGTCAGGGGTATTGATGACAGGCGTAGCAGGCCGGACGGTAGCGGGCACCACAATGGCCGGCGGGAAAAAAATTCGGTTCTGCGCATCTTTCAGCCGGGCCGCGTAGGTACCGGTCGCCACCGTCAGGCTCTGCACCTCGCTGCCAGTCGTCCAGTTGTATTGATAGCTGGCGGGCTGGCTCAGCACGAGCTGATTGCCGGGGGCGCAGGCAATACTGGCTAATGGCTGCTGCTGGGCCGGGTAGGGCGTACAGTTGGCGTACTGATTTTTAATGGCTTCGGCCCACATATTACCCGCCTTCACCTGCCCCGTCGGCGAGAAGTGAAGGCCATCCGGCCGGTCTTCGTTTGTATTGATATTATCGAGATCCGGTCCCTGGAACGTCCGGTAATTCGCCTGATTGATAATCCGGCTCTGCGCCGACCGTACATTGTCGAACCGCCCTCCTACATACGACGAGATGGAGACGATATAGCCCAGGTCGGGTTTGCTGAACTCGGCTCTGGCCTTGTCAATTACGCCTGCGTAGTACTGAAAAATATCGTTTTCGGGGTTGCCGCGGTCGTTCTCCCCGTGCTGTACCAGAATGGCCCGAATACCGGTAGAGGTAACGTAGAGATTCATCAGGTTGCGCACGTTCACAAACGGCATTCGGATGGAGTAGCGAACAAACGAATGCTGAAAGGGAATATCGTAGGCAGACCAGTACGTTTGCTGCATGGTGCTGCCCCCGAAGCCGGCGTTGTAAATAAGCACCGGCACGTTGATCTGCTGCACCAGCTGGTCGCCCATACGCCCCCACAGCCATGCTTCGCGGGCAAACGGCGAACTGCCATTGCTGGTCATCAGCTGCGCAAAGGCCAGACCGGGCAGGTAGCGGGTGTCGGCCGTGGACAGATACTGATCATACACTGGTGTACTCTGATCAACGGCCACCACCGTTACGCGGTCGTCGGCGGCCCCGGCAATGGTAGGGCACTTATCGACGCCGTTTATGATACAGCTCGACCCCTGCGCGTTCGAGTGGCCGATGATAGCAAACACCTCACCCACCCCAAACCTGTCTACCGAATCCTGAGCCACTACGCTGCCATTGCGAATGCCGCGCACCTGAATTTTGTACCAGCCACCCAGTACGGGCATGGTTCCGGTAAACTGGCCATTCTGGGGGCTGGTTTGCAGGGTGGCCCAGCTGGTTGTTGTGCCCTGCCCGGCCACTCTTGCAACAGCGCGGGCCTCAATCCTGTCGAGGGCCAGATCATAGCTTCCCGCCACCTGCACCGTTGCCTTGTTCGCGGCATCGCGCTGGAGAATCATCCGGCTGATGGGGTACGTAACGGTCAACTGGGCCATTGCAGGCCTGGGTCCGCTTAAACCGTGTATTAACAGACAAGTCAATACAAACAGACGTATAGCCTGTTCATTGATTAGTACACGCATGATATATGAAATAGTTGGAGTTAAAGCAGGATAAAAGTAACTATAAATGAACGTCTGAATTAAAAAAAAATAGACCTGTAGAATAATAATTAAACTATAGGGCGGGCATAACCCTTAACCTGACTAAACTACCCAGGCGAAAACCGGCATCGAGTCTTGATAAATGCTGCGAAACAAATGGCCGCCTTACCTTTTCCGTATTGTCCCCAATCCCAATTAGCCTTTCTTTTTACTGACCTAAGTTACCGATCCGAATGCGGTCTGAACAGATAATTACAGGGCTGACCCCACCTATCCCCTCCGCGAGTTGGCAGCTCTGCTAAACCTCAGCCCAATACAGTTAGTTGATCTCTCAAAAAAAGCAGTACGCCGGGCTGACCAAGTGGCCCGGTCAAATACTGGCCCGTACCGGACGTCGTACGGTTCAGATTATACGGTATAATGGTTTTAGACCATCTTTTAGTTAACCACAGCCCGGTGAATGGAGAGATGCGCCGGTTTCGCAATTATCCAATCACGATTCATACTTCACAACTCAAAAGCGTATGCCCCTACCCCTCACCACTCCTGCCGAAGCGGTTACCGCTATTCAGTCCGGCAACCGGGTGTTTATTCACAGCGTAGCCCAAACGCCCCATGTTCTGATCCGGGCGATGGTTGACCGGGCGTCGGAGCTGCGCGACGTCGAGATCTGCCACATTCATACCGAAGGGCCGTTACCCTATCTGGAGCCTCAGTATCGCGAGTCGTTTCGGCCCAATTCGTTTTTTATCGGGGCCAACATGCGCAAGCAGCTGGCGCAGGGCATTGGCGACTACGTGCCGATTTTTCTGAGCGAGATTCCGCTGCTGTTCAAACGCCGGGTTTTACCCATCGACGTGGCCCTGATTCAGGTGTCGCCCCCGGATGCCCACGGCTACTGCTCGCTCGGCCCCTCGGTCGATGTGTCCCTGGCGGCTATCCGCTCGGCCAAATACGTTATTGCCCAGGTCAACCCGCGCGTACCGCGTACCCACGGCGACGGACTGATTCCGGTCAGTATGCTGCATGCCGCCGTGGAAGTTGATGAGCCGATGTACCAGGTGCTACCGGATGAGATTAGTGCCGAAGACCGCAAGATCGGGCAATATGTAGCGAGTTTAGTGGAGGACGGAGCAACCCTGCAACTCGGCATCGGCGGCATTCCCAACGCCACCCTGGCCGAGCTGATTCACCACAAAGGGCTTGGGATTCATACCGAAATGTTTGCCGACGGCGTCATTGACCTCGTGGAGCGGGGCGTCATCACGGGCGAACACAAAACCGTGCTGCCCCACCGCATCGTGTCGAGCTTTGTGATGGGCAGTCAGCGCGTATACGACTTCATCGACGACAACCCCGCCGTGGCCATGAAGCAGGCCAGCTACACCAACGATACGGCCATTATCCGGCGCAATCCCAAAGTTACGGCCATCAACTCAGCCATTGAAATAGATCTAACGGGGCAGGTCTGCGCCGACACCATCGGCACGATGCAATACTCCGGCGTGGGCGGGCAAATGGATTTTGTGCGGGGCGCCACGCTTTCCGAAGGCGGCAAACCTATCATTGCCCTGCCGTCTGCCACGAGTAAAGGGCTGAGCAAAATTGTGCCGTACCTCAAACAGGGCGCGGGCGTTACCACCACCCGCGCCCACGTTCACTACATCGTCACCGAATTCGGCATTGCCGACCTTTACGGCCAGAACCTGCGCCAGCGCGCCCGCGCCCTCATTGCCATTGCCCACCCCGACCACCGCGAAGAACTGGAGCGGCAGGCCTTCAGCCGGTATGGTAGTTTGTGATT
>CAWGWS010000006.1:0-212608 GCA_963826425.1 uncultured Cytophagales bacterium
TCGCATCCACCAGCAGACGGACCCCCAGCAGTTGCGGCAGGCGGGCCGCCTGATTGAGCGCAATGGTGGTAACCTGCTACGACTGATCAATCAGATTCTGGACCTCTCCCGGTTGGAGGCCGGCCAGATGCCGCTCAAACTCGTGCGAACGGACCTGGTGCGCTTTATCCGCTACGTCGGTGAATCGTTTCAATCGATTGCCCGGGAGAAGGGGGTACGCCTGACCGTACACGTCGAGGAAAACGTCGGTGAGGCCGACGTCAATCCGGACCAGCTACAGGACATTCTGGCTAACCTGCTGGGAAACGCCCTCAAATTTACCCCGGCGGGGGGGGAGGTCAGGTGTGAGGTGGTGATTCAGACCCGTTGGCAACCGCTTACCCCGGCGGGCCATTACGAAGCCCTTACGCCAACCCGTCATCTAAATGACCCCTGGATTCAGATCACCGTCAGCGATACCGGCCCCGGCATTGATGCGGCCAGCCTGACCAGGATCTTTGACCGCTTTTATCAGGCCGGGCCTGAAGTGGCCCCGCCTGGACTGGCCGGTTCACCTCAGACTGATGTAATTCAGCCCGGCATTGGTGGTACCGGCATCGGTCTTTCACTGGTGCGAGAATTGGTAGGGCTGATGCAGGGGGGGCTGGCGGTTCGCAACCGTCCCGGACTGGATGGTCCCGGTCTGGAGGGACCATCCAGTCCGGGCGCTGAATTTGTGGTTTGTCTGCCCCTAACCCGGCAGGCACCCCTGGCCAACGGACTGCCCGTGCCTACAATGCCCGCATCGCGGACCCGGCCGTGACGACGGACCGCTGGAGGGACCCGGACGAGATGCGCGACGGGGTCGCATCAGGCCCAGAGGAGGCCCCTGATCGTCCTATGCTGTTGCTGGTGGAAGATAACAACGATGTAGCCACCTACATTCAGTCCTGCCTGCAGGAGGAGTACCAAATCATACGGGCTGAAAATGGGCAGATCGGCATTGACCTGGCTCTAACCACCATACCGGACCTGATTCTGAGCGATGTGATGATGCCGGTCAAAGACGGTTTTGAGCTCTGCGATACCCTGAAGAACGACGAACGCACCAGCCACATTCCGATTGTGCTGCTCACGGCCCGGGCCGCGGTGAACGACCGGCTTGCGGGCCTACGGCGGGGAGGGGATGCGTACCTGATCAAGCCGTTCCAGCGGGAAGAGTTAAGCCTGGTGTTAGGTAATCTGCTCCAGACCCGACGGTTGCTACAGCACTATTACAGCCAGCGAGCGCTGGGTAACCCGCAGCTTAGCCAGGCTCTCGCCGGTGGGGTCGATGCGCGGGAAGACCAGTTTTTGATCAAACTGCGGAGTATTCTGGAACTTCATCTGGACAACGAAGCGCTGGATAATGAGATGATCTGTCAACTGATGGGCATAGGCCGAAACTCGTTGTATCGCAAGATGATGGCCTTGACAGGTATGTCAGTAACGCCTTACCTGAGAGCTCTTCGCCTGCAGAAAGCCGAAGAGCTGCTGAAACACTCTTCGCTAAGCGTTGCCGAAGTTGCCTATGCGGTGGGCTTCGACAACCCCCAATACTTCAGCCGGGTTTTTTCGGAAGAGAAAGGGGTTTCCCCCAGTAGTTTTCGGGACAGGGCGTAACCGGTACCTCTCTTTAAGGCTACTTTCGCAATCAGGCCCACCCCCGAAGGGGTCGGTTACTGGCCTAACCTGCTTAAAAAAGCCCAAGTCGGTTACGATAAGGCCATCAGGCACTATTGCGGTTCCTTAAACCCTCCTTCTCTTTGCCTTCACTATCTAGTGTTTCTGGTACGACAGTGATTTTTAGCTCCTAAAAAGTAGAGACGAGCCATTTTCTGCGTTTGTACCAGGTGCATCAATGGCACGGCAGCGGCTGACTGTCGGCTGTTGCCATGCCATTGTGTTCGGACGGCACCAAGCATAGCTATGATACGGTTAACCCGCATGGTACTGTCTCCCTTTCTGACTCGTGGCAGGGACCTCTATCTGAGAATTGAAGCGGGCAGTTCGTCCGTAAAATTACGCCATCCGGAAAAGCTGGCCGCCAAGCGAGAGCGCCACAACTTAGGGAGTAAACGAATAGAATGATAGGCCCAGTTTCAGCCCACCCCAACCGTGAGATAAACCCCGCTCAAATTCTCGGCTGACCATCGACTGAGCATACTCCATATACAGCGTTTTGTAGCGAAATATGACCCCAATATTGGCCTGAAATGTAAGCCGCGTCAGTTGACCGGCCTGAAGCACATATGGGCTGCCTCGATTGAAGAGGCCTCCTTGCAGGCTCGCATCGTAGCCCACTACACTGACTACGGGTTGGGCATACACATACAGTTGTACGGGCAACCGAGAGTGGGTAGGAGCAGGGCCAAAGGGGGAATCGAACCGACCCGCCATGAGGGTCAATCCCGTTTGCAATCGATCCATGTAGGTGCCCACCTGGGCCTGAGCCATAGCACTGATTGACAACGCATGACGATAGGCATACAGCTGCTTTTCGTAAGCAAGCGTATAATTCAAGATCACATCGTTGTGAATCTGATACTGCCATCCCTGGGGTTCAACTCCGTTAAAGAGCCGGTGAAGGGCCGTTTGTATTTGGTTCCCCAACGCCACCGGCCCCATCACCCCCGTACTCAGCCCCGACGATAGCTTAACCCGGCGCAACGTATCGGTGGATAGACTGAACGTTTTAAGCAGCATGCCGGCCGCAAATGGGCGGTCGCCAGGTAGAATAGTCTGGCTGCGGATCGAAGTAGGGGTGAAGCCAACATGCTCGAAGGCCAGCCCAAACCGGATCTGGTTGCCAGGGGCTATAAAGAGCAGCCTGGTAAGTGGGTTTTTTTGGAGGGCCGGGTTGACGACTTCCAGCATATAGCCTTGCGTATAGTAATAATCCGTCCCCGTGAAAAAGTCATTGTCGTAGTGTAGGCGGATAAAGGCAGACTGGCCCATTTGCCGAAAGGAGGCCATGTTGTCAATGCGTTGCGTCCAGCCCACCGTGGGGATTAGCCACCCGACAAAGGCCAGATAGGTTTTCAGGGTCTGCATACCAAGCCATCTACGCTTGGTCTGTGGACTCGGATTGATAGAGGTAGGTATGCGCCGGATTATTGTTGACAGTTGCCAAAATCGAAATGCAGTGATTGTAGCAGCACAGTGTAATGGCAGCGTCTGATATGACTTGGCAGAATGAACTTGTACAGCGAACTTAGTGTAAAAGTTAATTAGTATGGCCCTCGCAACACCGTCTCAATCAGCCGCATTTTATCCTGATCGTCCCTTCAGCGAGCAGCAAATCATCGCCCGTAGCCGACAGGGGGTTCTGCGTGCCGAGGCAGACCGGGTGGCCAATTTGGTGGGCTTAACCGATAAAGAAATGGCAGCGGCCATCGGTTTATCACCCTCCTACCTGCATCGGCTCAAAATCGAGCAGCGCATTAGTCAAGAGGCCTCAGAGAGACTTTCATTACTGGAAAATCTACTTCAGCATGCCCTGGATACATTCGACGGTCGAACGACCACCGTCTTAGGCTGGCTGCGTTCGCCATTGCGGGAGCTTGAGTTTCAAACCCCTTTACAAACACTCGATACCGTCACGGGCTACACCCTAGTAGACCGGGTTCTGGGACGCATCGACCACGGCATCTTCGGCTAAGCATGGCACTGGTTTATCGGGTGGTACGTCAGAAATACGCTGATCGGCCCCATTAGACATGACGGGCAGTTGGTTAAACGGGGGTCGCTGGAACCCACCGGGCGTAAGCCTGCTGTACACCACCGAACATCCGGCCTTAGCGTTGGTAGAAATCATGGTCCATATGCCGAAAGTGCCTTATGCCGATCTACCTGCTTATCGACTTTTCACCTTGGAGATCCCCGACACCAGCCGCCGAGTTTTACCCGCCAATGCGTTACCCTTCTTCTGGAATGAAAACAGCTACTCTAAAAGCCAGACTGTCTTAGCCAACTGGTTGACCAACCCTGACGTACTGGCCGTTGGAGTCCCCTCTTCGGTCATGCCTGATGGCATCAACTACATGCTCCATGCGGCTCATACGAGCTATCAGGATATTCGGATTGTGGACGAGAAAGCGTTGGTGATGGACTCGCGTTTGTGGGAGAAGTAAGAGTGGAAAAGGGCTAGTCAAGAATCTGCTCCTTGTGGCTGGCTAGTGTGCTGACGAAATTATACCAGGCTACTCGAAAAGCGGCTGCTACTCTGCGTAGGAGTATGCTTACATGGCTACTGTCAGTCGAAAATCATCTGATTGTAGGCTAGTTTCTGTCAATCCCAGTGCGCAGCATGCTATAAAGAAGCGATGCAGATCTGGAGCTATATGAATGATAAAGGAGGAAATATGTAGGTATAATTGCAATTTTAAAAAGTCGTAATCAAGCGACTCCGTAAAACCTTAAATCTTTATGAAAAACAGTATATTGATTTTGATTTTTGTCTGTAGTATGACCTCGGTTCAGGCCCAGTTTAAAAAGCCGGGTATGGTGTCGTACACCTTCCGTAACAGTTTGCAGAAAAATATGGCTGCTACTCTCGATACGATCAAATCACTGGGCGTTACTGACATGGAATTTTCCAACCTGTTTGGCAAAGCAGCTGCCGACATCCGCAAATTGCTTGATGAAAGGGGCATGAAATGCTCGTCGTTTGGAGTCAGTTACGTTGATGCCCTCAACAAAACGGCCGAAGTAGGCCAAAATGCCAAAATCCTCGGGGCAAAGTTTGTACGGGTAGCCTGGGTGCCCCATGAAGGGCCATTTACGCTTGACGTGGCGAAGAAAACAGTGACCGATTTCAATCAGATTGGGAAAGCACTACAGACTAATTTCGACCTCATGTTCTGCTACCACAACCACGGCTACGAGTTTCAACCTTATGAACAGGGTACCCTCTACGACTATATTGTACAAAACACCGACCCGAAGTACGTAAATTTCGAGATGGATGTGCTATGGACGTTTTTTCCGGGCCAGGATCCCGTGACCCTGCTCGAAAAATACCCCGAACGCTTTAAACTCATGCACCTTAAAGACCTGCGGAAAGGAGTGACGGGCAATATGTCGGGCGGCACACCGGTGGAAAATGACGTGGCCCTGGGTACCGGCCAGATAAACATTCCGGCTATTCTAAAAGCGGCTGAAAAGTCGGGTATTGAGCATTTTTACATTGAAGACGAAAGCCCGAGTTATAGTACGCAGGTGCCACAAACCATTGCTTACCTCAACAGTATAAAAAAATGAGGTTACTTTTTTAGTTTTCTTCTTGTCTATTATCAGTCGTGTTAGTTTTACTTGTACGAAGCCGATTTCTGTACAGAGTGCGACGACTGAGGCACACCTTTTGCAAAACAGCTCCTAGATCTGTTGTGGAGTGGTATATCCAACGTCCGGCACAGAGTAAGTTGCTGACTAATAAAGCAAGATTGCATCTGCCAAGATAGCGAAGGCGTTACCCGTTTCCTCGAAAACTGCCAACGCCTTCGCTATCTTGGCGGATGCAATTCAACTTGTCGCTATGCAGCCATTGCGTAGTTCAAGGATTCAATCTTCTGCCTGACCGGTTCCCACTGGTTGTTCATACAGCAGACCCGCAGACTCAATACCTGCTGAGTACCCACCACACTCCAGTGTTGGGCGGAGCGTTTTAGATTAAGCTAAGACCATATCAGAGGACATAGAGGATAGATCGCTACTCGAACTGAAAGGCAAAATATGTGCAGCCTACCGCGCTGGTATTCTGAATGGCGTGAGGTACGTCGGACTCCAGAAAAATCACATCACCCATGCTGGCAGAGTACAGCTTCCCATCTATGTTTTCCTGCGCCGTATTGTCGATGGGTAAGAGAATTTCGGCGGCCCGGTGGGTATGGGGTGGATGACTCCACAAGCCAGGGTTGAGCGTTGTAACGTGCATCTCGAAGCGGTTCGCCATTACTGTAGCCCGGTCGAACATTCGTCGGATACCCCCCTTTTGATGCGGCTGATACGCCACGTCGTTCCAGTCAACCCATATCGAACCGCCCGCTAAGTGATTAGGAGTCGGTTTCGGTTGTTGGCGGGCGCGGTACTGCATCAGGTAGTACGTAAGGGGTCGAGCACTCTGGTTGTTGAGCTGGTGTGTGTCGTCCGGCATAATCAGGGCAATGCTGCCAGGTCCCAGCGTTTTTGTCTTACCGCCCAGCGTGAGGGTTAACTCACCCTCTTTCACAATCACGAGCGTTTCCTCTGCTGCCTGTTGTGGAGCAGCTTCCGGCTGATTGGCCAGGCGGGTTATACCAAGCACCCGGAAGGAGGAAAAGTCCCGTGTCGAACCCGTTAGCAACGTACGTTCTTCGTAGCCTGCGTACTTCACAACCGGTGCCTGATTCCAGGCATACACATTAGAAAGAATAGCCTGGGCAACAAGTGGACCGGGAGCTATAAGCAGGCTAAGGATCAACAAAACAGGTTTCATTTCAGGTTTCGGGTTTCGGCACTTCGTACAATCTGCATATCACATCTCTCAAACCTTCGGTTCCCAGCCTTTTTCGTAGTCGCGGCTCCAGAGTTTTGCGGCTTCTTTGTCATTGACGATATGGCCATTTTGGGGATCTATTTCCAGACTACGGCCCACGCGCCAGGCAATGTTGCCGAGCTGCATGGCCATCACGCTTTTGTAACCCTGTTCGACGTCGCAGTTGGGATGTCGGTTCGTTTTGATGGCATCCAGAAAGTCCATGACGTGCAGGTTATCCATGCCCACACTGGGACTGGCGGTATTGCGGCCCTGCAAACTGTCATCGCCCGACGCTGATTTTACCTCTTTGATCAGTTTGCCATCTAAGTCATATACCGTGTACGCATCGTTACCCGTATCCAGACTGCCGTTTTCGCCATAAAATATAATGCCCCGGTCCTGTCCTTCAATCTTGCGCCCGTTCGAGCTGCGCGACTCCCACATGAGCGATACCCGGCCCGGATAATCCATGATGACTACCTGCGTATCGGGTGTTTGCCAGTCGTCTTTAAACTCATACCGTCCGCCTGCCGAACTGACCCGGATAGGGTAATCGACACCCAGACCCCAGCGGGCCACATCCACTTCGTGCGTACCATTGTTGAGGGCTTCGCCGGTTCCCCAGTTCCAGAACCAGTGCCAGTTGTAATGAATTAGTCCGTCCTGGTAGGGCATCCGCGGGGCCGGTCCCTGCCAGAGGTCATAATCAAGCCAGGATGGCACCGTTCCGGGTTTCAGAAAGGTGGCCTTCCGGTTGTTTGTATACCAGGTTTTAGCCAGATATACCCGCCCAATGATGCCTTTGTGCAGTTGTTCGATACCCTCGGTGAGTACCGGTGCCGACCGTCGCTGGGCGCCCATCTGCACCACGCGCTTATATTTACGGGCCGCTTCTACGGCCATCTCGCCCTCGCGGGGATTGTGGCTTACTGGCTTTTCGACGTAAACGTGTTTCCCGGCCTGGCAGCCCATAATGGTAAGAGGGGCGTGCCAGTGGTCAGGGGTGGCAATGTAAATAGCATCGATGTCCTTATCAGCCAATACGTTGCGAAAGTCTTTCTCTGATTTGGGTTTCAGGGTCTGTTTCGTTTTCAGGATAGTGTCGATAGCCTTCGGGATGGCGCGTTCATCCACGTCGCAAACGGTGCCGACTTCGGCGTTTTTCTGACTGGCAAACACGCCACTCATGCCCTTACCCCGGCTGTTGACCCCAATAGTGGATACCCGAATCAACTCATTGGCTCCGATGATCCGATTATAGCTTTTAGCACTCATGCCAAATGCCGAACTACCTGCCACTAAACCAACTGAGCCGAGCCCGGCTTTTTTGATAAACTCACGTCTGTTTTCCATATAGCCCGTTTATAACGCTTTGATTTTTATGTTTTTGAACGAAATCTCACTACCATGTTCCTGTAGCAGGATATGGCCTTTTGCGACCGTCCCGAATACCGGAACCGCCTTATTGAATTTACTTTGGCTAACCGCTTCCAGGTAGGCTGGACTACCCCGCATGAATTCAAGAATTTTTACCCCGTTCAGATAATGTTGCACCTGATTACCAGTAGCAACAATCCGCAGCGTATTCCACTGACCCGGTGGATTTACCTTTTTTCGGGCTTCATCGGGGGAGATTACGTCATAGAATGAGCCTGTCAGGTGGTTTTCCTTCTTATTGTCTTCGGCTAATTTATCGTCCAGAATCTGGTATTCCAGGCCGAGGCTGCCACCCTTCTCATAGGTGGTGTAAAAATACTTCACCCCGCTGTTGCCTTCGGATTCGATGTTGAAATCCACCATCAGCTCAAAGTTACCGTATTGATCCGTACTAATGATGTCTCCGCCTTTACCGCCTTTTTTAGCGGTGATCGTACCGTTCTCAACCACCCAACCCGCCGGAACGGACTTGCCCTGGGGAGTTGTCCAGCCAGTAGTATTGATCCCATCAAATAGCAGTGTCCAGCCCTGCTTTTTTTCTTTAGTGGTCAGCGTATTGACCGGCTGCGCCTGACCGGCCATTGGCATCAGAGAACAGATGAACAGGCCAGCGAAAAGTGATTGTCTAATTGTTCGTTGCATACCGATCAGTAACCGTCGTTTTGTTTGATTTTTTCGGGGTTCGACTGAATCACCTGAAGGGGAATGGGAAACAGCAGCATCCGGTCGCTCCAGGCTGAGGGGTCGAAGCCGTTCTGGGTTTTCTGTTCCTGTGTCATAACAGGTTTGGCGCGTTCGGTCCGGACTAGGTCAAACCAGCGGTGATTTTCAAAAGCCAGTTCGACCCGCCGTTCGCTTTCTATGGCCAGCAAAAAAGCATCATTGGCGCTAAAAGGCGCGTAGTCGGGCAGGACACCCGGCGCACCACCCGAACTATTTCGGGCCCGCTGCCGAATCTTGTTCAGGTACGTCAGCGCAACATCCGGCTGTTTACTCTGCCGGACCAGTGCCTCGGCGTAGAGTAGATACACATCGGCTAACCGCAGTTCAATCCAGTTGTTGTCATTATCCGAACCGCTGAACGACACGTCGTAGTATTTTTTGACGTATTTCTCATTGACGGCCTTTCCGCCCGGTGCGGATACATACCCATCGCTCATGGAAATAGACTTGCGGGGGTCGCCCGTCGAGTATGCGTTAGACATACTGGGCGTAGGGGCGTTAAACCCGCCCTTATCGCCCACCAGCACCACTTCTTTGTTAGAAAACCGGGGCGCAAAATCATTGTTCCAGGGGCTTCCCGTACTGGTGCCGCCTTTTTTGTACTGCACTTCAAACAACGACTCCGAACTGTTTTTCTTGGAAACATCAAACAGCGTCTTGTAATCCGTCACGAGCGAGTACATCGGCAGGTTGATTACTTCCAGGGCTTTTGCTTCGGCTAAGGCGTAGTAGGCAGCTCCTTTTTTGAGTGGGTAGCCCGCCATCGTCATATACACTTTGGCAAGCAGTCCTTTGGCACCGCCCACCGTTACCCGCCCTTTGTCAACGGCAGTATACGTAGCGGGCAGGTTCGCTTCGGCAAATTTCAGGTCGTCAACAATGAAGTCGTAAACTTCCTGCGTGGGCACGCGGCCCAGGGTGTAGGCTTCACTGACCGATAGCTGGTGGTCTACTTTTGGCACGTCGCCGTACACGCGCACCAGCCAGAAATACGTCAATGCCCGAATAAACCGGGCTTCGGCTTTGTACTGTTCTTTGAGTTTCTTGTCCGTAAACGCTACCTCGTCAATCTTGTCGAGCACGATATTACACCGCAGAATGGTGCTGTAGCTGTTGTTCCAGAAATTCAGCACGAACGAATTGTCCGACAGCAGCACATCCCCAAAGTTGTCGATGGAGGTCATGTCTTTGGAGTTACCCGGCACCCACGAAAACGTCGTGTTGTCGGACCGCACTTCACCCATGTAGATAAATGACTGATTGTACAGATTTCGTAGCGACGCGTAGGGCGACATGACGGCCTGGTTCATGTCTTTTTCGGTTTTGTAAAATGTCCCGGCGTTCATTTCCGAGATGGGCTGGAGGTCGATAAACTCCTTACCGCAGCCAAAAGAAGCCGTCAGTAACAGCGTTAGTATGATGTATCGGTTCATGGTCATGATAAGCTAGACAGGAGGATTAAAACGAGACGTTAAGGCCGGCAATGATGGTACGGGCAGCGGGATAACCCAAGTAATCACCCCCGCGCGAGAGGCCACTACCTTCGCTGCTGGTTTCGGGGTCGAAGCCCGGATACTTGGTGAAGGTGTACAGGTTCTGGCCCGTTACGTAAACCCGTAAGCCTTTGATGCGCATCTTCTGGGTAAGTTCAGGGCTGAACGTGTAGCCCAGCGATACGTTACGGATTCGCATAAAAGAGCCGTTTTCAACCCAATAACTGGAGGGTTCTTTTTGTAACCCTTTGGGGTCGCGATTAGCCCGTAAAATATCGCCCGATCCCAGGTCCGTTTCCGAGCGCCAGCGGTCGTTTAGCTTAACCAGGCCGTTGCGGTCGCCGTGGTAAATACCCACCATCCGATTGAAGAAGCTGAACAGTTTGGCTCCCTGCGAGCCGGTCAACTGCACATTCAGGTCGAAGCGTTTAAAGGAAAAGTCGTTGCTGAATCCATAGATAAAATTCGGCTGATTATTACCCAGAAACGTTTTATCACTCGCGTTAATGATTCCGTCTTTATTGGTGTCGATGTAGCGCGGATCGCCAGGACGGTCATTGGCTAAATGGGGCGACGCGTCTAATTCGCCCTGATTTTTAAAGACGCCATCGTACTGATAGCCAAAAAACGTGGCAATGGGCTGACCAACGGTGGTAATAAACGTGTTACCGGCACTGGGTGCACCCGCGTAAATGGGCCGCGCATCAGGGCCCAGCGCCAGCACTTTATTTCGGTTAAAGGAAATGTTGAAATCCGTTGACCACTTGAACGCGCCCACCATATTGCGCGTCCGGACTAAGTACTCCATGCCTTTGTTTTCGACCTGCCCGATGTTCTGCAACTGGGAAGCGTAGCCGGTAATGGTCGGCACAGGTACGTTGAGCAGCAAATCCACCGAGCGGCTGCTGTAGAAGTCGGCTTCGAGGTGGACACGCTCGTTCAGCAGCCCCAGGTCGAAGCCCAGATTTACCTGCCGGGTTTTTTCCCAGCCCAGATCGGGGTTTGGATAATTGATAGGATCTACCGAGTTGGTCAGCGCGTTATTCAGGACGTAATAACTACTGCCGGTACGGGCTATAGCATCATAGTTACCAATTCGGTTATTGCCCACCAGGCCCCAGCTGGCCCGCAACTTTAGATCACTGACCAGCCGGACATCACGCATAAACGCTTCATTACTCACGCGCCAGCCCGCCGACACCGAGGGAAACGTACCCCATTTGTTGTTCGAACCGAATTTAGAAGAACCGTCGGTTCGAATACTGGCCGTAAACAGGTATCTATCGTCGTATGCGTAGTTGAAACGGCCAAGGTATGAAATCAGCGAATTCTGGTATTCAGTATTGGCTCCACCCACAATCTGCCCGGCACTCAGGTTCCTGACGGCATCATTGGGGAAATTCTGCGCGTTGACGCGGGCATACTCGCCAAAAAACTTCTGCGTCGTGTAACCCGCCAGTAGGTTGATGGCGTGCTTCGTGGCCAGCGTTTTCGAGTAGTTCAGGGTTTGCTCAATGAGCCAGTTCCGGTCAAGAAAGGTTTCGTTGCGGGCATCGGCGGTTTTGGGAGCACGGGAGCCGTCGGTATCCACAAACGAGGGGCGGTAGTATTTCAACCGCTGGTTTTCCAAGGTCGCGTTCAGGCTGATGCGATATTTTAGCCCGTCGATAAGTTCATACTGCCCGAAAGCCGAGGCAATAAATCCATTTTTGCTGGTGAAGTTGGTGATATTCTCCGCAATACCCACCGGATTAGCTACGTCGCCTGCCCATATCTCGCCGTTCCGCACCTGGGAACCGTACGTACCGTCGGGGTTGCGCAGGGGATAAATGGGCGGCAGGTAGAGTGCATAGGCAAGCGGGCTATCCTTACCGTTATCAATGTTGTTGGTTTCCGAGTAAAAACCGCTCACCGTGACACCCACGTCTAAGCGTTTGCCAATCGTGGAGTTCACGTTCGTTCTCAGATTATAGCGTTTGTAGCCACTGTTGATCTGGATACCATCCTGATCGGTATAGCTGCCCGAAACGGCGTAGCGGGTTTTATCAACACCCCCACTTACCGACAGTTCGTGCCGCTGGGTTTTGGCCGCTCTGAAAATCTGATCCTGCCAGTCTATATCCCCGTAGTTGCTGGGATCGTTGAAACTTTCGGGAATGACATAAAAGCTGGAGTTGGTGTACTTTTCGCGGACCGAGTTGGGGTCGTTGATGCTGTGGGGCGCGTCGCCGGGCAGGGGAGCCCGGTCTAACCACGCCTGATTATGCCCGTCTTTGAAAAACTCCAGGTACTCCCGGCTGTTCATCATCGCTATTTTTTTGCCTACTTGCTGCACCCCGTAAAAGCCACTGTACGCAACGGTAGGCGCGCCAATGGTGCCTTTTTTGGTGGTTACGATTACGACTCCGTTGGACCCGCGTGAGCCATAAATAGCCGTTGAAGCCGCATCCTTCAGCACCTGAATGCTCTCAATATCAGACGGGTTAACTAACGAGAACGCATTGCCGTCGATGGGGTAGCCATCAATGACGTACAGCGGATTGCTACCCGCCGAAATAGATCCCGTACCCCGCACCCGGATGGTCAGCCCTTCGCCACCCGGGGCACCGTTTGTCTGCTGCACCTGCACCCCGGCCATCTGCCCTACCAGAGCCTCGCCAAAAGATACGGCGGCCTTACTCTTGAACTTCTCCGCCGTAATACTGGCCACGGCCCCGGTCAGGTCGGCTTTCTTCTGAGTACCGTACCCCACCACGATAATCTCGCTCAGCAATTTATCATCGGGTAATAGCTGTACATCCACCGTAGAGAGGTTACCCAAACTAACTTCTTTGGACGAGTAGCCTACGAATGAGAATACCAGTGTCACGGCTGTCTCTCCTTCGGCTATGGTTAGTTGGTAGCGACCGTCCGCATCCGTAGTTGTCCCACGCTGGGTTCCTTTCACCACCACGCTCACCCCGGGCAGACCGTCGCGGTTACTTCCGTCAGTAACACGCCCTGACAGCGCCCGGTCGGGCGGAATAGTATTTTGAACGACAAGTTCGGTACTGTTCATTCCCGGCAAAGCCTGACCCGCCGGTGGTGATTCACGCATACCTGAATCAACTGGCTTCGGGTTGGCCTGGGGTTGAATGACGAACGTGCGGGCGTCAATGGCCCGGCATCGAAGCTGGACCGGACTCAGTAGCGTATTGAGTTGATCGGCAATGTGGCCCTCATAGTTGCCCACCGCGGGCGACGCTACCGTTACGCCATTCACCAGGGCCGCTTTGTAGTTGAACCGTACCTGGTACATCGTTTCCAGTTGGGTAAGTAACTGACGCAGGTTGATCGGAGTAAACCTGGTACGCACCATAGTAGGCTGTCCGGGGGGCAACTGCGGATTGGCCCGGGCCATCATCTGGGCAGCTACGCCACCTACCTCGCTCACCACCAGCACGGCCGTAAGTAGGCTCAAACGAAAGAGGAGTAAGAATTTTTGCATCTGTAAGCGGATTTAGACGTAAGAATTGATTTAGGCAACAGCCCCTTTTAGCGGAGCGAATCAGTTATTGAGGCACAAAATAAACTCGGTCACCTTGTCGCACGGGGTTCATCGCAAACGTTTCCGCTACGATCCGCAACGCTTTATCGAGGTCATCGACGGGCAGTTCACCCCTGAACTCCTGTCCGGAAAAGGCATCATTATTCAGGACCAGTTCCAGCCCGTACACTTCGCGAAACCGCCGGGTGAGTTCGTCCATGGGAGCATTCTCGAACATGAGCCGGTTCTCGCGCCAGGCCGTCATCGGACGTTGCCGGTCAGGGTTAAGTTGGGATACCTGAGGGGCTGATTCCTGGTCCTTGTAAGCCACCAACTGCCCCGGCTGCATGGTCCTGGTCTGGTGCGTAGTTGGGTCGGTCAGGGCAATACGGCCTTCTTCGAGCAGCACCTGAGTACGCTGAGGGCGTGTATACACTGTAAAATGGGTACCCAGCACCACCACATCGGCCCGGTGGGTGTGCACGGTAAACTTGCGAAAGGAAGAAGCCCCGTCACCGGGTTGCCTCCGCACGGCAAAGGACCCCTCGCCGGAGAGCCATACCTGCCGCTGCTCCCGCCAGGCCATCCGTCCGGGCAGCCGTAACTGGCTATTGGCATTGAGCGTCACCACCGAGCCGTCATAGAGCGTTACCGTCGTCAGCTCGGCGTTACCCGTCAGGATAAGCTGCTCCCGAAAAAAGTACCAGTAGCCCGAAAGACCCATCATCAGCAACAGTGATGCCGCTGACGCGTATGCCCAGCGCGGCACAAACCTGATTGTCCGGTACGTCTGAGCGGGAGGTTGATGGGCGGACAGTCTGGTCCGTACCTGCTGGTAGAGCGCGTCGGTATAGGTATCTGAGAAAGGCGTCCAGGTGGCCTGCAAGCCCTGAGCCAGCAAATGGGCCTGCTCAAATGGGCTGCGCAGGTGCGGGTGGGTTTTCAACAGTCCTCGCCAGTACGCGTCTATTTCCGGGGTAGCCCGGGCTACCCATTCTCGAAAGACCGGGTCGGTCAGGAAATCGTCAGTGTCGAAGGGAACGTAATCGGAGTACAGTTTCATGGAGAGTGCTCGTCTACTCTACAGTGAAGCCTTTACGTGTTTTTGTAGTATAAAAAAGAGAATTATTTTTACTGAAGCAGGAAATAAACAAACATAACTCTTATTATATCACTGTCTTTCAGGTTCTTGCGGATCAATTTAAGGGCAGAATAAATCTGGGAACGGGCCGTCTGGTAGTTGATCTGCATGACCTCGCAGATTTGTTCGTAAGTAAGGTCATTGAAGTAACGCAGATAGATGATTTCGCGCTGCCGGGCCGAGAGTGTCTGAAGCGTCTGGTAAATGAGTGCTTTCCGCTCAGCATCGATATCGAGCGCAATGAGTTGCTCTTCCGCCGAGGGTTCGGTATCAAAAGGGAGCCGGTTCTGTCCGGTCTGTTCGCCATCATCGTCCCAGCCTGATACAAAAGGCTGATCCCGGCGGTACTGTGCCCCCAGCCGGTTGCGCAAAGCTTTAAGCAGATAAAACCGAATAGAGATCGGCTGTGTAAGCCCCTGTCGATACTGCCACAACTCGATAAAAACGTCCTGAATGCAGTCTTCCACCGCCGACAATGAGCCGTGCAGCCGCAGACCGTAATTTAGTAAATGACGAATATGCTGCTGGTGAAGTTGCTGAAAAGCAGCTTCATCACTCTGCTGGAACCGTTGCCACAGTCGTTGGTCAAGTGATCCATTCATTCACTGCAAAGGGTAGCTAATCCTGATTCTACCGATTAACCCTTACCTGTAGGGATGTCTTGTCCTGATATAGGTTGTCAATTTTCACCTAAAATTAACAACTATGCAAGACCACATTCGCGACCTGCTGAGTCGCTTTCAGTACAGCGAACAACTCCGGGAGACGGCCGTGTTTCGCATCCTCTTTGGCGGTGAAGAAGTTAGCCAGGTGATGGAAGATTTAGGCACAGACCCATGCGCCTGTCATCCGTCAGGGCCGACAGACGCCCCAGACAACCGATTCAAACCACCGCCTACAAAGATACCCTAACCTGCTTATTGATAGGCTAATAACAGTTTCTATGGATGTTTAGGTTGGCGATATCACTTACCTATATATCGGCTTAGGATTTGGCTATTTGTCGTTGATAACCGATGCGTATTCCAAGCTCATTGTGGGCCACTGTTTGCATCCCTTCCTGACGGCCTAAGGCAGTCTAAAAGCGCTAGATATGGCCTTAGCAACCCATTTGGAAAGGGAACAGGAGATAATCCATCATTCTGATCGAGGCAGCCAATACTGTAGTCTCGATTACGTTCGCAAGCTAAAAGGGACGGATATTTTGATCAGTATGACTCAGCAAGGGGACCCTTATGAAAACCGCACCGGCGGACCGGACATTGCTGAACGAGTCAATGGCATATTAAAGACAGATTTCCAGGTGAACCGGGTGTTCATTACTTATGAGGAAGCTGAGAAAGCAGTTGAAAAAAGTATCTATAATTACAATCACCTGCGCCTGCACATGAGCTGTGGTTCTCTGACGCCAGTGATGGCTCATCAGAGTGAGCATCCGCTAAAAAAGCACTGGAAGCCCAAAGTCTACAAGCGGTCAAAACCAGCTCGCGACCAAGGCCAATTTGGCTAAACCCATCTGATTTGTCTACTTTGACGACGCTATACCAGGATTAAGATTGACTAAAAATTACTGACCGAAAAACTGACAACTTATTTTCAGAATCAGACAACCGTTCAACGCTTTTCAGGATCAGACACAACTTGATCGTGCCGAGAAAATCAATACATTAACCCTGCACGCTCCTTTTTGAAAAGGACTTGATTTTTCGAAAAAAGTGCCGGTATATACCAGCACTTTACAAACGCCCAACTTAAGTGACTGTCAAAATTAGATATTAGAGGTCAGTGTGAAACAGAGCGGTCGGCGGGATGGGTTGTTGGATAATTTCGGCAGATTGCCAGGTCCAGTCGAGACTAGGCTTCCCTTTGCTAGTGTGGTAGAAAATCTGGAAGGGATGATAGCCCGCTTTCAGATTGACTACCGTCGAGAGCGGCAATTGTAGAGCGGGCTTATCGGGGTAGCTGCGGTCCAGCAACAGAGCCTCGTGTAGCCGCAATATAGAACTGCCATTGCTATTCATACTAAACTGGTAGGCACCCTCTTTAGGGATATTGATATAGCCTTCCAAACAGGCCATGCCCTGATTCAGACCCATATTGTCTAGGTCAATACCCGACTTTGTGCCCCTCTGTGTAGCCGAAACACTGCTTAAATCAGATACCCACGGAAACTGCCCCTCGTGGGTAGTCCAGCGCACGCCGGGGGTCATCTTCAGACCTTCTACTGAAGCCATTGGGGCCAGGTCATACGGGCGGGGAGCCTCCGGGTCAGGTCGACGCACCTGGGTAATTTTGTCCTGAAACGCCCGCTGCATAGCCTGATACCCTACTTTGTTGGCTAGGTTCTGGCTTTCCTGCGGGTCGGTCACCACATTGTAGATTTCAAAATTATCAGTAGCCGATTTGATATCGTAACGCACCCCCACGAAATCACCCAGCCGGATCTTCTGCATTTGACTCCGCTTTCTGTTTCGATGATTGGGAGAAAACTCGGCAAATCCAGGGGTGCTGCCGTTGTTTTGGTATTCAATGTACACCAGACTCTCGCTTTGCTTACCTTTCCCGGTCAGCGAGGGCAGTAGCGATACGCCGTCGGTACGGGCGGGAGCGGGTATCTGCGCGATAGCAGCGAACGTAGCCAGCCAGTCGTAGTGCGCACTGGGTTGGTCAATCACCTTATTCTTGGGTACGGCACCAGGCCACTGCACTAGCGTAGGCATTCTGATCCCGCCTTCCCAGACGTCGCGTTTGATCCCGTCGAAGGGACCAAAGCTGTTAAAAAAGACGGGTTCGTAGTCATCTTTCAGATACGATTCGATGGACGGACCGTTGTCGGACGTAAAGACGACCAGTGTGTTCTGATCAATTTTCAGGTCTTTTAGCAGCAGCAGAATGTCGCCAACCCCGTCGTCAATTCTGCGGCAGAGCGTAGCGTAGCGTTTGTAGACGTCGGGCCAGGCAACTTCGGGCGTAGCCGGGTTTTTATCGTGGTCGTAGGTAGCCGTGGCGTAGTCGGGGTGAACGAACGAATCGGGCAATCCTGACGCGGTATTGATCATCTGGCCGGATTTGCCTAGCCATTGCAGGCCGCCAGATAGCCCCCCGCCGTTGGGATATGCCTGCGTGGGGAGTTCAAGCACGGCGTGGGGTACGTCGTAAGCTAGGTACAGAAAAAAGGGGTTGTCATTCTTAGCCTGCTGTTTGATAATGTCTTTGGCTTTTGCCGTCCACAAGTCAGTAGTAAAACTTTTAGCCAGCCCCGCCGATACCTCGGTTCGGTTTTCCCACACTTCTTTTTTATTCCGATAGATGCCTTCAACGGGGTAATGCTCGTGCCCGTCGACATGGCGCATGTAGGCGTAGGAATAGTCGAAGCCACGGTTCAGCGGATGGGCGGGCCAGTTAGGGGCGTGGGCGTCATCTCCCTGCATGCCCCACTTGCCCACCATATTGGTACGATAACCGGCTTGCCGAAGCACCGACGGCATAGTATACGTGTCCTGCAACGCTTTGTCGAACTGATTGTCGCGGATGTTGGCGTGGCCCTGACTTACGCCCAGCATCAGCGACGCCCGCGACGGCGCGCAGACCGGTGCGGCACAGTAATGGTTGGTGAGCATGGCCCCGTTTTGAGCCATAGCATCCAGCGCCGGCGTGTATTGCCAGGGTTCGCTGCGGTTGTTAGCCTGTTTGCGCTGCTGTTGCCAGAAGACACCCAAATCCCCCCAGCCCATGTCATCGACCAGGATAAAAATTATGTTCGGTCGGGCCGCGTTCGGTCGGGCCGCGTTCGGTCGGGCCGGGCCGGGCCGCGTTCGGCTGCGTTCAGCCGCGTTCGGTTGCTGGGCATTCGTCGTTTGGGCTGCACCAGGTAAGCCTGTCAGGCCAATCAAAATGAGCAGGCACTTTAGTTTGGTTAACGTCATATCAGTTGAGCCAGATGAGCGGATGGCGCACCGGCAGATTACGAACAACTTCTTCTACCACCGGCGCGTGGTCCAGCTTTTTCCAGGTAGCCAGCCAGTCGTCCTGCCCAAACGCCGACGCGCCAAACACCAGAAAGGGCTGGGCTACCGGCCAGTTTTGCCAGTACATAACATCGGGCTTCAGGGGCCATTGAGACTTGTGGGCAACGAACGGATACAGATAGTCGATGCCCTGCCGAACGGTACGTCCGTTGGGCAGGGCAAAGGTCCAGAGGTTATCGGTCGGGTCCGACAGAATCTGGCAAAGGGTGGTCATGGCATCGAGGTTGAAAATCGAATATCCGTAAGGCTTCGTACGACTCAACTCCAGCGGAAAGCTGCCATCGGCACCCAACTGATTGGGCAGCAGCACCGTTTTATAGCGATTCCGGCAGAAATCGAGCACCGATTTGTTACCCGTCAGCTTGGCAAAGGCGGCTACCTGCATCACCCAGCACGTACCGTGGTTGTTTTTAGCTTCCATTTCGTCTTTACCGTACGGGTGGGTCATCAGCCAGTCGATGTATTGGGCAAACCACTGCTTTACGCCCACAATCTGCCGTTTGTCGGCCCCGGCGGCCTGTTCCATAACCCGCAACCCCTGCGCTACTTCCATCAGCTGGATGGTGTCGATAATACCAATGCCCCGACCCGTTACTTTGTTGCCAATGGCCTGCGCATATACCAGCGACGGATTCATCCGCGTTTCGGGATCGATGAACCAGGCCTGGAGATGCCGAAACGCGTGGCGAACGTAAACAGTATTAGCGGTCAATCGATACGCCGATGCCAGCGCGCCAACAACCTGACTAAACCGAATCATGGCCAGCCGGTGGGCCACAAAATTATCGGGGTTCGTCAGGCCGTCGCGCTGAACGTACGGTCCGGCCGGGTTGGCCGGATCAGGCCACCAATAATCGGCTTCTGAGTAAAAATCGTGCCGTCCACCCGCGCTGCGCGGACTGCTCTGGGCCGTAACCGTAACGGGTTGCTGCTGCATGGCCCAGGCCGCCTGCTCCAGTATCTGCGTTCGGAGCGTTTGGCGAACTATTTCCTTTACAGACGGAGCGGGTTTTGTTGGCCACCCGCTGGCGGGCTGTCCTTTGTGTGGGTAGCCCGCCAGCAGCAGCCAGAATACAAATTTCAGATTACGTGAACTCATGCGAACCGTGAGAAACTGTTAGTCTGGTGCAAACTATCGATTATCAAAATTCCGTAGGGATAAAGTGTTTGGCCGTAGCGTCACTTTCCATACCCCGGATTCTGCACCAGATTTGGGTTTAACTGAGTAACAATCGTGGGAATGGGCCAGAGGTAATCGCGGTCTTTGTTGAACTTGCGAGTACCAATCTTTTTACCCTCGAAGTTAAAAATATCTGTGTTCATTACCACCTCGGCCGTGCGCCAGCGTCGGATATCGTGGTAGTACAGCCCCTCCCCGGCCAGTTCAATCCGGCGTTCGTGCCGGATTTCGGTCCGCAGTTGCTCTTTGGTCAGGCCGGGTGTCACAGCCGCGATACCGGCCCGGCCTCGAATCAAATTTAACGCGCTGTATACCGATGCATCGGGGCCTACGGCCTCGTTCTGCGCTTCGGCGTACATTAGCAATACATCCGCGTAGCGAAATACTAGGTAGTTGATTTGCGACTGCCCGGCAGCAATGGTCGCAGCGGCTTCGTTGTCTTTGTAGGCCGTGTATTTTTTCTGCCCGATACCCGTAAAGCCGAACGTATTGGGCAACACTGTTTTACCCCGGAACTGGGTGCCCGGCAGAATCAGCGTCTGGTTCATACGCGGGTCGCGGTTGTCGTAGGGCTTCCTGGCATCGAACAGGGGCGATATGCTGGCAGGAAGCCCGTCTTTCATGTAATACTCAGTTAGCAAATCGGGCAGGGGCGCGATGGAGTTGAAGTCGGTCAGGATAATGTCAATGCTCGTCGTAAACTCCGGAAATTTAAACTGCACGTCGAAAATCACTTCCTGATTGCCTTCTTTATCAAGTTGGAATAGCTCCCGATAATCAGGGAACAAACTGTATGTTTTGGCATCGATAACCGCTTTGGCAGCGGTTGCGGCTTCGGCCCACTTACCCGCGTAGAGCAAGGTGCGGGCTTTGAGCGCGTAAGCCGCTCCTTTTGAGGCCCGGCCTTTATTACTGGCTACCAGGGGCAGGTCAGCAATGGCCTCGTCGCAGTCTTTGACAATCTGGGCCTGTACCTGTTCGGCAGAACTGCGGGGCAGATTACCCTGTTTTTCTAAGTTGGGGGTTTCCAGAATGAGCGGCACCCCGCCATAATAGGCCCACAACTGCTGATAGAATAAGGCCCGTAAGAATTTAGCCTCGGCAATGAACAGTTTTTTGGTAGCGTCGTCCATCGCTACCTGCCCCACGTTGTCGAGCAGAGTATTGGCCCGGCCAACGCCCACGTAACAGGCACCCCATTTGTTGTTGATGGCCCCGTCGTTTGCGGCATCGTGAATACCCTGGGCAATGAAGCCCGCCCCCCCCGTATTATCGTAGGTATAGTGGTTGGACGAAGCGGCTTCGATGGAGATCGGGTCGCCATAAACGTTATTGTTGGTCAGAGCATTGTAAGCACCGAACAGGGCAGCTTCGGCCTGTTCGCGGGTTTTCCAGTACGTAGTCTGGGTATAGCGGTCGGTGGGGTTCACGTCCAGAAAATCAGAACAGCCAACCAGGGCCAAAGCCAGCCCAACCGGGATGATGTATTTTTTCATGAGTCAGCAGAAGCGTTAGAACGTGATGTTTAACCCGGCGGTAGCCACTTTGGCAATCGGATACTGAATGATGCCTTCGCTGGCAGCACTGCGCTCCGGGTCACCGATATTGAATTTGGTGAACGTCAAAAAGTTCTGGGCATTGGCAAATAGGCGCAGTTTGCTCAGGCCAATCCGGTTGGTCAGCGTAGCCGGGAATACGTAGCCAATCTGAATATTTTTCAGCCGCAGGTACGACGCATCCTGTAGCCAGAAATCAGAAATCTGGAAGTTTTGCGGGTAGCCATTCGAGGTGGTCAGGCGGGGGAATTTAGCATTCGGATTTTCGGGGGTCCACGAGTCGGTCAGCCAATCTTTGGTTACACCCGCCCCGTTGCGATACGGGAAGCCGAGGTTCAGGTTAACGTAGTTATCCACGCCCTGTACCCCCTGGAAAAACGCCGTAAAATCGACGTTTTTGTAATTGGCTCCCAGCGTGAAATTGTAGGTCTGCTTCGGAATCACGTTGCCAATAATCTGCCGGTCGTTGTTATCAACTTTACCGTCGTTGTCGAGGTCCTTGTAGCGGATGTCGCCGGGCAGCATCACCGCGCTTTGAACGGGCGCAGCTTTGATTTCGTCCACGGTCTGAAAATAGCCATTCGATACGCGGCCATAGTACGAGTCGATGGGGTAGCCCTCGAAAATGACCCGGTTGCCGTTAAAAATCTGCTGGCCACCGGTGTTGAGTACTTCGTTTTTCACTACCGTCAGGTTACCCCCGATGTTGTAGCCCACCTGTCCGATTTTGTCGCGCCAGTTGACGGTGAATTCAAACCCTTTGTTCTGCACCTTACCCACATTGCGGACGGGACCGGTCAGGTTACCCACCTGCTGGGGAATGTTAACCTGCCGCAAAATACCGTCGGTAATCTTGTTGAAGTAATCGACTTCGCCCGTTAGCCGGTTGTTGAGTACCCCCACCTCAAGGCCAATGTCGGTGATGGTCGTGCTTTCCCAGGTCAGGTTCTGCTCGGCAATCTGGGTAACGGCGGTACCACCTACCACGTTATTGTTGAAATTATAGTTGATACCCGAGTTAACCGCCGACACAAACCCGAACAACTGCTGCGGCTGGCTCCCCAGCCTACCCCAGGACGCCCGTAGCTTGAGGTTCGACAACGCCCGTACGTTTTTCAGGAATGGCTCCTCGTTGATGCGCCATCCACCCGATATCGACGGAAAGAAACCCCAGCGCTTGTCGGCGGCAAAGCGAGACGACCCATCGTAGCGAAAGTTGACTTCGAACAGATACCGGCTGTCGAACACGTAGTTAACCCGCCCAAAGTACGACTGTAACCGCGACTGCGTAGTGGTGCCACTCACGGCGGGGTTGGAGCTTCCTGCGTTGAGTTCGTAAATGTCGTTGCCGATGTAGCCCTGATTACCAGCCCGGAAGCTGCCATTTTTGAACATCTCCAGACTAAATCCGAGCAGCGCGTTCAGCTCGTGTTTGTTTGCCAGCGTCCGGTTGTAGGTCAGGGTATGGTAATTCGTAAATCGTAAATCTTCGCCCGCGCCCTGCGTTACGCTGCGCGGAGGGATATTAGCCATCGGCGCAATCACGCCCGTTTTAGGCTGGACCAGGTTAATCTGTGGATTGTTGAACCGTTCAGTACTGTACAGCAGGTTGGGTGCTGCGGTAATCTTATACGTCAGACCAGGGGCTAGGTTAACTTCGGCAAACAGGTTGAAGATAGCCTGAAACGTACTGTTGTTATGAAATCCTTCATACGAGAGTGCATACGGATTTCGGAAAAAGTTATGGCCCGGCACCCGAATCCACTGGTCGGCGTAGGAGCCATCAGCCAGCAGCGGTACCTGCATGGGTAGCCCCCGGTAGAGCAGTCCCATAATGCCACCTTCCCCGTTGGCATCGTTAGATGTATAGGCACTTTCGCGGTAGTCCCAGTAGGTGGCCACGATGCTGCCGCCCACGCGAACCCGTTTGGTAATGTCAGACGTAATGTTGCTGTTTACCGAGTAACGCTTGCCGTACGTATTCTGCAAAATACCCTGCTGATTCAGATATCCCAGCGACAGCGAGAACTGCGTTTTGTCGTTACCCCCCGAAAAGCGCAGGTTATGCTCCTGCTGCGGGGCTTTCTGGAACATGATATCGAACCAGTTGCTGTTGGGATAAATGTAGGGGTCGGTACCCGCTCTGTACTCATCAATGAGAGCCGGCGAGTATTCAATCGGGCTTCCCTGATTAATCAACGCTCGGTTTTTACCTTCCATATAGTCGATGGTATTCGTTACTACATCGGGCCGGGTGGTGGCCTGCTGAAAACCGAAATAGTTGTTGTAGTCAACCTGGAGTTTGCCTTTCGAGCCGGTCCGGGTCTTCACCAGCACCACCCCGTTGGCGGCCCGGTTGCCGTAGATAGCCGCCGAAGCAGCATCTTTCAGGACCGTGATGCTTTCGATATCAGTGGGATTCACACTCGTCAGAGGAAACTCGATGCCATCGACCAGCACCAGCGGGTCGTTGCCCGTGCCGAATGATCCTACCCCCCGAATGCGGATGGTAGCCGCGTCGGCACCGGGCCGTCCGCCAGACATATTAACGTATACACCGGTAAGGCCCTGCAAGGCCTGGGTGGAGTTGGTGATGGGGCGGTCGGCGAGAAACTTCTGATCCAGCGTAGCTACCGAGCCGGTCAGGTTCGCTTTCTTCTGGGTACCGTAGCCAATGACCACCACTTCGCTCAGCGATTTATCATCGGGGGCAAGTTTCACGTCCAGCGTGGAGCGGTTGGTCAGATTGATTTCCTGCGAGGTGTACCCCACGAACGAGAACACCAGGGTGAGGCTAGCCTGGTCAGGAACCGACAGGCTGTACCGGCCATTCACGTCGGTAGTAGTCCCTTTCGTGGTTCCTTTAATTACCACGCTTACCCCCGGCAAATCCTCACCCGTTTCGCCCGTTACACGGCCCGTGAGGGTACGGTCGACGGGCGGTTTGATTCGGTTCTGTGGGGCTGACATTTGCCTTTCAGTTGTCGGTTCCAGACTGGTGACTTCACCCGGCTGTAGGAAAGCGTCCTGCTGAGTGGGGTCTGCCGGCGATGTACCAGTACTTCGCTTACGACCCGCGTCCTGAGCGACAATCACGTACGTACGGGCATCAATTTTGTCGAAAGTAAGCGGATACGGTTTCAGCACCGCCCTCAGCGCATCCTCCAGTTTGCCGATTGGCCGGATGCTTACCATTCGACCGGTGAGCAACTGCGCATCAGCCAGGATGTGTACCCGGTACTGAATTTCGCAGTCATGAAGCGTCTGTTGCAGGGTTCGGGGGGCGGTAGCGGTCTGAATGGCCATTTCGTTTCGATTGGTCAGCAACTCGCCCCGGGCCAGGGTTTGGCCGCAAACCAGCTGAGCGGCCAGCAAACCAGCACTACTAAGCAGATACGTAATCGTCTTTGTCATGATAACAAACAGTTTAAAGGGTTCAGAAGAAATGGTCAGTTGGCGTCAACAATGAGTTCATCGCCCTGCTTGGTTATCCGCAGGCCAAAAGCGCGGGATAGGGCTTTGGTTAGGCGGTCGAGGTCGTCGCTCGGGATTGTGCCGGTGAGTCGGCGGCTGCTCAATTCGGGGTCCGCAAAGACAAGGGTTTTTCCATACGTCTGGGCGATAAGATCGCCAACTTCGGAGAGGGGGGTGTCATCAAATACCAAGCGGTTCGTGCGCCACGCATCGTGCAGCGACGGATCGACCCGCTGACGGCTCAGGACGCGGTCGGTTTGCGAATAGACAACGCTTTCGCCGGGGGCCATATCGAGCAGGGTGCGGGCGGCCTGGGCCGAGCGGAGCCGTACGCTGCCTTCCTCCAGCACCACCTGCGTTTTCTGTGATCGATTGAAGACATTGAACTGAGTACCCAGTACCTCGACCGCCAGGTCACCCGCTCGCACGGTAAACTTTACGGGCTTGCCAGCCAACCGCTGTTTGCTGACGTGAAAAAAGGCCTCTCCTTCAAGCCACACCTGCCGGGGTTGGTTGTCGGGCCAGTCAGGCCGGTAGCGCAACGTTGAATTCGCATTGAGCACTACGCGCGAACCATCAGGCAGAAATACCGTCCGCTTCTGTCCGAACCCGGTCGTCAGCGAAATGAGATCGGGGCTACGTAGACTGGTGTATCCAAACCAGCTACCACCGGCCAGCAAAAGAAACACGACCATCCCAACCAAAAGGTACCGGCGTCGGGGCCGGTACGGGGGTTGGTGTAGGGGCGGGCGGATGCGGGGCGGGTGGGACGAGGGCAGTTGCTCAATCAGTCGCCGAAGTTCGGCCTGCTGACCACTGATGAAGCGTAGCTGTTTGGGGCCGGTCAGCAGCCGAATCAGCTCGGTAGCCTGCTGGACTTCAGTCTCACGGTGGGGATGCTGGTTGAGCCAGGCCGTCCAGGACGCCACCGCTTCAGGATCCGTGCAAAGCACGTATGCCTGAAAGCTGTTGTCCAATACGAAATCCTGAACAGTGTACCGGTTGTAAGCCATAGTCAGCGTGTGATCTGACCTACTCACGGTACTAATTGTGTTATCTACCCAAAAATTTTTAACATTTTCAGAAAAGGTATCTCTAACCCGTTGTCCTGGTCCGACTTGTTCAGACAGCGACCGACAGAGCCAACAAGAGGAACTGTTCGCGCAGCGTCTGCACCGAGCGATACAGCAGGTTATAGACTGACTGGTCGCTGAGCTCCATGACCTGGGCAATCTGGGCGGGACTAAGGTCATCAAAATACCGCAGATGGATAGCCTCCCGCTGGCGTTTTGTCAGTTGATTCAGGGCGGCTGTCAGGCGTTGCCGTTGCTCGTCATCGACCTGCTCGGACACCAGAAACTCCTCGTGCGAGAAATTTACGCCTAGTCGGGCTTCGTCGTCGGCCTTCCACAGCCGAAACCGGGATGGTCCCGCCCGCAGAGCGTCGATCAGCCCCCTGCGGAGGCATTTGTAGAGGTAGGGCGTCAGTTCCTGCACCTCGCCCAAGGACTGACGGCGGTGCCACAGCTTGAGAAACAGCTCCTGAATAGCATCTTTAACCAAATCTTCGTCGTCGTACAGCCGCAGCCCGTACCTAACCAGTTGGTCATAGTAGCGTAGAAACAACTTAGAGAGAGCCGGCTGATCTCCCCAGCGAAACTGGTTCCATAGGTCAGTATGAGCCTTCTCAGTATGCATAACGGCCAGCGTTTCGGTGCTTACCAACGGTTAAGTAATTGCCTGATAAAGTGGCTACCTCGGGATTCTACTTTAGGAATGGGTCATTTTCCAACTTAAGCGTCTTGTTGAAGAGCTAAAATTTGGTGAATACTACAACACGGTCGACCATTGTTAAAACATGACTTCACACCCGATGACGGCTGTATTCCTCGCCTTCTATTCGCTCTTCACCAGCACACTCAACGCTTGGCAGTTGGTACGCCACCACTACGAGTTAAAGTAATCCTCCTGTTCAACCCCAGCGTTGGCTTAGGGGAGCAAGGCCTTCATCAATACCCCTTGCAACAGTGAAATAATTCACTTACATTCGTGACTTAATTCTCTTTTCTCAATGGAAACGCCCGCATTCTCGCCAGCTGGACCTTCCCGCTTCTCTCCTTTCGCCTTGGTGCAGTCTTCACGCCAAGGCATCATGCGTTCCCAAGTCGATGAGGTAGCTGCCCTCGTAGGACTCACCGATAAAGAGATGGCTTATGCACTCAACATGACCCCCCGAAATCTCCACCGGCTTAAAGATGACCAGCGGTTTAGCGTCGATGCCTCCGAGCGGTTACTGCTGTTTAGGAATCTACTGCTGCACGCGCTGGACACCTTTGAGAATAGAAGGCCAACCGTTTTGTCCTGGCTTAGAACGCCTATTCGGGAGTTAGCCAATCAAGCTCCCATTCAGTTACTGGATACCGTGACCGGCTTTGGTTTGGTTGATGACGTGTTAGGGCGGTTAGATTACGGCTTGCCCGCTTAGAGATTTGTTGCTATGCCCACGCTCTACCGCATTATTCGGGACAAGTATCGCCATGAGCCACTATCGGTCACGGGCAGCCGGTTGTTTGGCGGACGCTGGAATCCTAAAGGCAGTGGTGTGTTGTACGCCACCTCAACGCCTGAACTTGGCTTAGTTGAGACGCTAGCCCACGCTCCGGCTATTCGGTATGAGGAATTGCCTACCTATTGGGTGTTTTCGTTAGCGGTGCCCGACGACATCCGATACTACCAGCGCGAGGAATTGCCCGCCTACTGGCAAGACGAAACCTACGAGCGCACACAGGGCTGGCAGAAAGAATGGCTGGCCGCTCCAGACCAGTTAGGGGTTGCTATGCCGTCGGTGTTAGTACCCCTCTCGTACAATATTGTTCTTCACCCTGCCCATGTTTTGTTTGAGCAGATTCGGGTGATTGGCCAGGAGATTCAGCCCGTCGACCGGCGGTTATGGCGGCTATCAAGCTAAATCTCGAACTGTACTGCTACAATCACTTCACGAAGAAGCCGCGCCCGTTTAGTCTGGACGCGGCTTTTTCGGGTGGGATACTGTGCTTATGTAATTACCTAATTATTCACCTCAATTGAGATTTCGCGCTGAGGGAGTTTCTGTTTTGGAAAACGATATAGGTAGGGAGCTTTGTTGGCGGCTCCGGTGAATTTCTTTTCCAGACGCTCCAATGCGTTTAGCTCCAGAATCCGTTTGGGGAAGTTGTTGGCCGCAAATGATTTTTCCAGAATTGTTTCGTAGAGTTCCTGTACCTCTTTCATGGTAAAGGTGTCGGGAAGCAGGTGGAAGGCCAGTTGTTTGCGGTCAAGGTCAGCACGCAGGGTATTAATGGCCTCGTCGACCAGTTGATTATGGTCCATAATCAGTTGGGGAATGGCGTTGATGTCATACCACTCGATCGACTCATCAATCTCGTTTTTTTGAGCAACCACCTCATTCAAATCGACTAAAGCGTAATAGCCAATGCCGATAAATCGCCGGGTGAACCATTCATACTCCCGGCGTCTGGTTTGATCGTCTAACGAATCTGGATTAAGCGCTATCAGTCGATCCAGGAAATTTCGGCTGTTTCGACCTGCCTTACCCATCGTCTTGAACGACTCCAGATAGACGTCTTTTATGCCCGTTCGGTCTTCCAATATTCGCTTGGCGGCTTCGTCTGTGTCTTCGTGCTGATAAACAAAGCCACTGGGAAGGGCCCAGAAATCACCTTTAAAATAGAGCTTAGGTATGAGCACTTTTAGGTGTTTGTTGAGATAACCGAAAATGACGCAATGAATGGAGACTTGCTGAATATAGCCTTGTTGACTTATATCATGCATACGTATAGTAGTGGAATACGGGTAAAAAGGTACCAAAGGGTAACGGTTTTGCGTAACCCTTCGGCATGAATACAAAACAAAGCAATTACAAACCTAACCGTATTGACCGATAGGAGCAATGAGCAACTGTTTTTTCTATGGAGTAGGCTTTTTAGCCCAGCGCGACCGTAAATAGTAGGCTGCCGCTTTGGGCTTGCGGTCACGCGTAAAAACGCCCTTGTAGTTTATGCCCCCGAAACGAATAATACCCTGCCCGGTTTTAAAGTCGGAGAATGCCCACACGTGCATCCCGGCTACGTACTCTTTCGTGGCTGCCACATCGAGGTAGGACTTGATGAAGTTTGTCTGAAATTCTTCGGTAAACATCTCCGGCTCATCCGAGTGCATGCCGGGGTATGTATCGGCCCCAAACTCCGTAATGACCACCGGTTTATTGAATCGTTTGTGCAGCGCGTCAAGTTCCATCCCCAGCAGTTTTACGGCTCCCGCCATATCACCCGTGTGGGTGTACCAGCCATAATACCGGTTCACGCACATCACGTCGCCCAGGCCGACCCATTCCATTGGTCCGCCCATCACCCCAACCAACGTAGCCAGTCGGGTGGGGTCTTTTTGCCTGACCAGCGCGAACAGTTCTTTAAAGAGTTCAATGCTTTTGGGCGTGGCCTCCCGACCAGCCGCCCCACCCGTCAGACTGATATCTCTGGGAAATGGCTCATTGGCCACGCACCACATAATAACCGACGGGTGATTTTTATCCCGCATAATCAGCTCGTCGATGTATTGTTTGCACATCGCCTGCCGCTGGGCCAGATCGGTTGTATCGCCGTGAAAATAGAGGCCAACCGCCGGTATTTCGTCAATGACCAGGAACCCCTCCCGGTCGGCCATGCGCATAAACTCCTCGTCGTACGGATAGTGCGATGTACGGAACGAGTTGGCGCCGGTCCACTTCATAAGGGAAAAATCCTTCACAATGACCGGGTTCGCGCTACCCCGACCGAATACCGGAAAGTCTTCGTGTTTTCCAAATCCTTTCAGCACAACAGGCTTGCCATTGAGCAGGATTTGATTGGCATTGGTGCTGATGGTTCGTACCCCCGTTTCCAGCGTATAATGGTCAACTGTTGCTTTGCCATCGCTAATCGTTACGTCAACGGTATATAAGTACGGATCATCGGGTGACCAGAGACGAACATTTGGAATAGAGATGGTGGCCGTAGCTGCGTTCGCAGTCAACCGAATGGGGGCTTCGTATTTCTGTCCGTTTCCGCTGATGGTAATTGTTCCTTTTGTCGCCCTGCCTTCGGTGGCAACCAGCACATCAACGCTGCCGGTAGTACCCGTAAAGTGCGTTTGAACGGTTATGTTTTTGATCGACGCCTGGGCGGGTAGGGAGTAGAGCCAGACATCCCGGTGCAAGCCGGCAAAGGGAAAAAAGTCGTAGTTGGCCTTCGGGAAACTCTGGAAAGGGCTTCCAGGTACGTTACCCGCCGGTACCCGGTTGGGCTTCAGGATGTTTTCAACCTGAATAGAAATACGATTGGCCGTCCCCCAGCGTATGTGCGGACCAATATCAAAGGCAAAGGGCAAGTTACCCCCTTCGTGCTGCCCAACCAGACGACCGTTGATCCAGACTTTAGCGGCATAGGTAGCTGATCCCACGCGGATAAAGATGCGCTGTCCTTTCCAGGTGCTGGGGATGTAGGTTTCTTTCTCATACCAGACCGGCCCTAAATAATCCCGACTGTCGGTGAACTGTTCGTTCCAGCTACCCGGAACCGCGATGGCACGAGATTCTTTCAATCCGTTTTGCCAGTTTTCTTGTTCACCCACCGCCAACGAATCTTTTTTGAACTGCCACATACCCGACAGATTCAGGGTGTTTCGAACGTCATTCTGTTGGGGGAACAGCGCAATCCAGGTGGGGTCGGTTCGGGTGGCGGGCTGAGCCAGGCAAAGGGTTGCCCCAAAAAGCAGGCATAGCGGGAGTAGAAATCGGATAGTCATATAGCGTCAGTGCAGGCTTAATACGGCCTGATTAAGTAGTACACGACAAAGATATAGTATTGAAAAATTATTATCTATTATTTTAGATAATAACAAAACTTTCATTTTACCTTTGTCGGGCGATTGCACTATGAGGGCATATTGTTGACCGAAATTTATTATCTATTTTTTTAGACAATAATAATTTTTCTGTTTTACTTTGCTCATCAATTACAGAAAATCATACCAGAATGCTACGCAGTATTCTGACGGTCAGTCTATTGCTAAAGTTGCCAGCATTCGGTGGAGGTGTTTGGAACTACACGGCGGACCTGTTCCGACCGATACGTTGCCAACATGGTAACCAGCGCTCTTAACCTTCATGCTCCAGTCAGTCTGGGGATATCGATATATATCAGTTGATACTCGTCTTCGGTCCTCTTCGACGGGGGCTATTACCCAGTGCTTTTCTAGTTTCAACCCCTGCTTTTCTGACCGGGAAGGCTACAACTCTCTTTAACTATATAGCGTATGAAGTGCAGCGTTACTAAGCAAATCAGGTTGATCTCAAGGCTGGCCCTGGGATTACTAACCGTGACCATGATGTCTACAAATTCCGCATTTGCAGACTATAAAGTCGCGGACTTTAAACTCCCCGTTTTTCTTGATACGAAGCGGGCTGTAACGGGCCTGGTGAACGATGAGACCGACAAACCGTTGCCCGGTGTAACCATTCAACTGAAGGGAACCGCGAAAGGAACCGTCACCGACGGAGAGGGAAAATTCAGCCTGGACGTTGACGATGGAGCCGTTCTTGTCTTTTCCTTTATTGGGTATACAACCTCAGAAGTAGCGGTCAATGGTCGTTCCAGCCTCACGGTTCAGCTACTGCCTGAATCAAAAGCACTCGATGAGGTGGTGGTGGTTGGGTATGGTACCCAGCGTAAGTCTGATCTGACCGGGGCTATCTCGTCGGTGAGTGTGAAGGATCTGGCCAAAGCGACACCGATCAACACCACCGAAGCTTTACAGGGAAGAGCTGCGGGGGTCATGGTGTCCACCAACTCCGGTTCGCCCGGCAGCGAAGGCACCATCCGTATTCGGGGCATCGGAACGGTCAACAACAACGACCCGCTGTACATCGTGGATGGGATGTTCGTCAGTAGCATCAACTTTTTAAGCCCATCCGACATTGCCCGGCTGGAAGTGCTGAAAGATGCATCTGCCACGGCCATCTACGGGTCGAGGGGTGCCAACGGGGTGGTGCTGATCACGACGCAGAAGGGAGCGAGTGGCAAACCGGTTATTTCGTTCAATGCCAACACCTCCATCAGTCAGGTGAGCAATCTGATGCCAACGTTGAACCGGGATCAATTCCTTGATTATCAGAAAACGGCCAACCTGAATGGGTATTTACGCTCGACGCCCAATGCCGATCCCGCCATTGATCCATTCACCACGACCAATCCCTTTTTCAACCAGCTCAAACTGGTGAAGGCGCAGTATGATAAGGGTACGTCGACGAACTGGACCGATGCGCTGTTCAAAACGGCCGTGATTCAAAGCTATGATCTTAGTATTCGGGGTGGAACCAATACCGCCCGGTATGCGGCCAGTGCCGGTTACTTTGATCAGAAAGGAATTCTGGAAAACAGCGCCTATAAACGTTATACGTTCCGGCTCAACACCGATTATACCCTTAACAAACGATTGGTGGTGGGCGAAAACCTGAATATTACGTATTCATCGACGTTAGGGGGCGGTGGTTTTGCCGAGGGGCGCTCGAATGGTACCGTTTTTCAGATTTTAGGGGCCGATCCGCTCTCTCTCCTTCTCAATCCGGCCGCAAACGTCAACGATCCGGATTATCCCTACAATAAATATGCCTCGTCGGTTACCGGCTCACCAAACCCGGCAGCCTCGATAGCCCGCATCAACGATCAGAACAACCAGCTGAAACTAGTGGGTAATGTATATGCTGAACTGGACATACTGAACGGCCTGAAACTGCGGACCAGTCTGGGCTACGATTACAACAGTATTGATAACCCGTCGTACAATCCCCGGTTTTTTATCTCCACGCAGGAACAAAACCCGACCAGCAGTGTCACCCAGAATGCAAGTTCGTTCTTTGGGCAGCTTTGGGAAAATACGCTGACCTACAATACCAAAATTGCGAACCATTCCATTACGGGGCTTTTGGGCTATACCGAAGAGCTATACCAGGGTAAATTTACGAATGCCATCCGCCAGGGTACGGCCAACAATGACCCGGCTTTGCAGGTACTGAATGCGGCAACCGGCGCCATTTCACTGACGGGCAACAAAACCCAGTACGCCAACCAGTCGTATTTCGGCCGAATCAACTACGCGTTCGCTGACAAGTACCTGCTAACGGCCACGGTCCGGCGGGATGGGTCGTCCAAGTTTGCATCCGCCAATCAGTGGGGGACCTTTCCTTCGCTCTCCACCGGGTGGCACATCAGCAACGAAAATTTCTTTCAGAAGCTGAATGCTGAATTTATCACCGATCTTAAACTCAGAGCCGGTTGGGGTCGAATTGGTAACCAAAGTTTACCCGGTGGCAACAACAACCCTTACCTGTCGCTGGTAGAGGGGATCAATAACTACCGCTATATTTTTGGCGATGCCGCAGCCAACGGTAATTACCTGACATCGCTGGGTACGCCCTCGATAACCTGGGAAACCTCTCAGCAAACCAATATTGGCCTGGACCTTGGCCTTTTCCGCAACCGGCTTACGGTGTCGGCCGACTATTTTGTGAAAAACACAAAGGATATGCTGCTTCAGGTAGGGCTACCCACCTATGCCGGCTTTCCGGGCATACCGTACACCAACGCGGGTAACATTCAGAATAAAGGCGTTGAAATCGTGATGGGTTATGCAGGAAGCGTGGGAAAGCTGAACTATAACCTCTCGGCCAACGCATCCAAATTCGTCAATAACGTGGTTAGTTTAGGGACGGGCAATAGACCCATTACCATCACCGACCCCTTGACCAACCTTAGTGTGAACCGGACGGAAGCGGGCCGGTCGGTCGGCGAATTTTACGGCTGGGTAACCGATGGTATTTTCCAGAATGCCGCTGAGGTTACCGCCTATTCAAAAGAGGGTAAGGCCATTCAGCCCAACGCGCAGCCCGGTGATTTCCGGTTTAAAGACATCAACGGCGATGGCATAATCAATGCCAGTGACCGCACCTTTATCGGGAATCCGCTGCCCAAACTTACCTACGGCTTTAACCTGAATCTGACGTATCAGAACTTCGATATGGCCGTACTCTTCCAGGGTGCCTACGGCAACAAGCTGTTCAACGTCAACAAAAAATACTTTGGTACGTTAACGGGAGCCACGTCGGCCAGTTTGAGGGCTTACGAAGCGGCCTGGCGGGGCGAAGGCACCTCCACTACCCAGCCCATTATTGCTACCGTAGATCGGAACGACAACTTCCGGGTGTCGGACTGGTATGTGGAAGACGGTTCGTACATGCGCCTGAAAAACCTCCAGATCGGGTATAAACTAGCGGGTGCCTGGGTGAAAAAAGTGGGTATCAGCAGCACCCGAATCTGGGTGGGGGGTACCGACCTGTTGACGATCACGAAGTACACGGGCAATGATCCCGAAGCCGGACTGTCGGCCACGCCCCTGCAGGGCGGCTGGGAGTTTTCGCCCTATCCAAAAATGAAACGCTACAGCCTGGGGGTCAACCTCACGTTTTAAGCGCCCAATTTCTAACCGATACCATTCTTTCAGTCCGATGAAAAAGATGTTTATACCCGCGGTGGTCATGGCCATTGCGCTCCTTTCGACCAGTTCCTGCAAAGAAGATTTGCTGGACAAAGCACCCTATGGCGTGCAGACGGATGATAGTTTCTTTAAAACCGCCGACGATTTAAATAAGACCTTAACGGCGGGGTACAGCTATTTGAATACCTCCGGTTTTCCACCGGCCGAAGCGGCCTTGTGGGCCATTGGGGATATTGGTTCCGACGACGCCAACAAAGGGGGAGGAGCGTCTACGAATCAACCGGGCATTTATGAGTTGTCGCTTGGTCAGCAGAAATCGACCAACAGCATGATTGCCCTGTACTGGTCGAATCTGTACGCCATGATTGCGGCCTGTAACCTGGTGATCGACAAGCAATCCGTGGTAACGGGCGATGCCAATGAGATTAAGAAAATGGCCAACCAGGCTAAATTCTTGCGAGCTTACGCGTATTACGGACTGGTGACCAACTTTGGCGAAGTACCCATGCCGCTAACGTACCTGGACCCGGCCAAAGTAACCTTATCCAAATCACCCAGAACAGACGTATGGGCGCAGATCGAGAAGGATCTAACGGATGCGGCCGCCCTGCCGACGAAAAGTGGGTGGGGTACGGCCAACGAAGGTCGGGCTACCTCAGGAGCGGCCCTGTCGCTGCTGGGGAAGGCTTATATGTTCCAGAAAAAATATACGCAGGCCGAAACCACGTTTAAAAAAGTAATCGATGAAGGGTCGTATGCCTTAGTACCGGACTATGGAGCTATTTTCCGAAAAGCATCGGGCGATAACAACAGCCCGGAATCTATTTTCGATATCAAGCATAAGACCAATACCGGCAATATCCCCGGCGAAGGCTCCTTCATCTTTTACTTTCTGATGCCCTCTGATGTAGCCATTGGGGGTACGGGTTACAATGAAGCCACGGATGATCTGGTCAAGGAATTTGAGAAAGGCGATCCAAGAGCGATTTACTCAATCTCGTTCCGGGGAGACGTTTATCCCAGTGGTGCCTCGACCTATACGCAGAATAACACGGCCTCGGTCAGTGGACGGTCCAATCGTAAATATTTTGTCGTACCCGCCGAAAAGACATCGCCTATCCTGTTTGACGAAGCCAAAAGTAATCACCGCATCCGGTACGCCGAAGTGGTGCTTTTGTACGCCGAAGCGCTGAACGAAAACGGAAAAGCTGCGGAATCCCTTAAATGGCTGAACATGGTGCGCCAACGCGCCCGCACAACACCGGCCAAAGATCCACAGCGGATATCGACTACCTATGACCTAACGTATACGGGTACCGTGTTGCCCGACGTCACCACTACCGATCAGGCAGGACTGCGCACGGCGATCTGGCACGAGCAACGGGTTGAATTGGCGCTGGAAGGCCACCGCCGGGAATACCTGGTGCGCACGGGTCGGCTCGGTCAGCGAATGGCAACCGCCAAAAACCTTCCCGTACTGGATAGCCAATTCGATGTATTGCCGATCCCACAATCGGAGATTGACCTGTCGAATAACAAAATCACCCAAAACGCTGGCTATTAACCGGCAAAGTAGTACTCGGCATCCTCGTTCTATCCACACTCAGACGGGTTGTTGACATAACTATCCTCCCTGGCGAAGACAGCTACGTCAACAACCCGTTTGTTATTTTTATCGCTCTCTATTTTTAATTACAGGCGCCGCTGCTTTCGCGTAAACGACCCCTATAATCAGACGAATTAACCACGATGAAAATCAGGCTACTAATACTTACTACCGCGTTGTTTTGTCTCTGCCTGACGGATAGTTTTTCGCAGCGAAAAAGAGAAGAGATAAAGCTGTTCAATGGGAAAGACATCAATGATTGGGTGGTCAAGATTACCCATCACGACTTGGGCGATAATTTCGGGGAGACATTTCGCGTAGAAGATGGACTGATTAAAGTTCGATACGATAAGTACGGCCCCTTCAATTTTCAATTTGGCCATCTCTACTTCAAGCAACCCTTTTCGAGCTATCATCTAACCTGTGAATATCGATTTACGGGTAATTGGCAGCCCGATGCGCCCCGCTATACCAATATGAATTCGGGCATCATGTTTCATGCGCAGGACCCCAAGACCCTCACGAAAGACCAGCTTTTCCCGATCTCCGTCGAGTTTCAGTTTATAGGCGAAGTAGAAGCGGGCATCTCAAGACCTACCGGCAATATGTGTTCGCCCGGCACCGATGTATTTTTTGCGGGAAAGAAAGACGCACGGCACTGTATTGATTCATCGTCAAAAACCTACAAAAAAAATGAATGGGTCAAAGCCGAATTAATCGTTCACGGCGACTCGCTGGTGCAGCATCTCATCAATGGCGTGGTTGTTCTTGAATATACTAACCTTACAATCGGTGGAGGCATGACCAATAACACCGACCCGGCTGTGTACCAGGTAGGAAAACCGCTTAACACCGGCTATATCGCCTTGCAGAGCGAAGGGCAGGAGATTGATTTCAGAAACATTACCCTCGTTAATTTGAGTAAATAAGCGAGTAGCTCAGGAAGGATACTAGAATCTTGCAGTTCGTTCAAAACGGTACTGCGGCAACTTGCTGTAAATGTTGTCCTGGACAGGCCAGAGTTTTTGTAGACTAACAAAATGAGCTGATATTCAGTGAGCTAAAAGCTCTTACCTTTTACTATTCTCTCGAAAATGAAACATCAGATTTTAACAAAATTGTTAACCATTACGATGGTTTTATGGGTGCCAACAGTTGGTTTTTCTCAAAAAGCCCCAAATTTTTCCATCATTGAAAAGCTTCCACCGGCTCCAAAACCTGAACCGTTTATTGTTAAAACAGTCCCGATACCAAAAAATGTTATCGAGACCGACCTGTTGAATTATCTGCCTGATGGTAAACACATCATTTTGGAAGCTCATTTTGTGGGTAAGAAAAAGAGCGACCTGGCGGTGATGAAAGAAGATGGTAGTGGTTTCAACTGTCTTACCTGCGATTTGAAAGAAGAATTTGGTGATGAAATGCCCGTGCCTCTGCCAGACGGCAAAACCATCTACTCTCCCCGTGGCATTTTGGAATGTAGCCCCTCGGTAGTAGACTGCAAGGAATCCCGAATACTACCCTTAGTGTATCCGGAGATTCCCGGTGCCAAAATTGTAAGGCGAATCGCGACAAACATGTCACCCAATGGAAAGCATGTTGCAACGGGATTGGTAACAAGCAGAGGGTATCTTGTCGTAGTCAGTGAACTGACCAGAGTTTCCGATGAAAAAGGAGATCGCTACGAGTTGCGAAATGCAAAAGTGGTTGCAAGCAGTCCTAATGAGGCAGATTTTGCCGCATTCAGGCCTAAAATAGACGGAGGTGGTGAAGTGAAAAGTTTTGCCGATGGTGGCAACTCGCTTATTAACCTTGCCCTGTTTGAGAGTAGTAACTACGATTTGGCAAAGATTGACCTCAGTACCGGTAGCATTAGCCGCGTAACGAAGCATTTTAGTTATGACGAGGGTACCTACCCTTCACCGGACGGCAAATGGCTGATATTTCAAACACATAGACATACACCTCGCATGGATGTTTTCGGGCTAATACCCCGTCCCCTTATAGCCGGATTGCCACAAGCAGCCGGTGTTTCCATGCAGCGAAATGCAGAGTTTGAAGAAAACTATAAAGCGACGCGCTTTTATGGCCTGACCATGGCTGATAACTACGGAGACAGAGCAAGGTTACCAGAAGAGGGCTACACCGGGATCAACATAATGACCGATAAAGAAGACGCAAAGCTGTATAACCATTTAGGGAACTTTGCCTGGCATCCGTCAAGTACCCGTGGCTTTTTCTGGGAACAAAAAGATCCTGAAACGGTAAAAGAAGGCGAACTCACGGGCAGACTTCGATTCATCGAATTCACCTCCAGAACGCCAACCAAGCCATTGCCAAAGGTATTTCCTGCTATGAAATGGGCCACTGACCTGAACGATTTTAAATGGACAACCGCAACGTATCCTGAACAGGGAACGCTCAAAGGAAAAGTTTCTGGCTATGCTGAGATAAGCACGATGAAACCCGCCGAAGGGTCTTCAGATGAACCCAGAAGGGTTATTAACTATGTAGACTTTACCGATGATGGCGAATATGTTTTAAACGGCACAGAGTCTACTACGTTAAGAACAGGAGGTTACGACAAACCCGTATTATGGGATGCGGATATAAAAGTCAGTGGCAAGCACACCGGTTTTTTACTTGCCAAAGAGGTGAAACTTAGAATTACGAGTATGTCATCGGGTACTATTCAAGCTCAGCTTGATAAGCGAACGATTAAAGTTGACTTAGCAAAAGGATTGCCTACCGGCGTACCAAGTGTATTAAGATAAACAGTGATTTGATTGATAACCTGGGTACATGCTATAAATGACATACCCGGGTTATTCTATTTTGATTGAACCCTGCACTAGGGAAGCAAAGCATAGATATTATTATCTATAATTTTAGATAATAATATGATTTCTGTTTTATCTTTGGTAAACTATATACCGTAACTCATTTTCCGGCTGTTCGCTTATAACCCAATCTAAACCGCTCAGCCATTCGGCGGTATTGCGCCGAATGGCTGTGAGTACCCTTTAAATCAATTTGTTACAACTAACTTTACTTATGAAAAAGATAAATCTGATTCTCGTGTTCTTGATGTTGTGTGGTGCCTTTGAAGGCATCTCGCAAACAAATCCGCCAACCGATTTCTTTGCCGGTAAATGGGAGATTATGATAGTTGGTACGCCCAGTGGCGATGTGAAATTCCTGACGGAACTGGTGCGTAAAGACGGCAAACTAACCGGTCAGTTAGTCGACCCGGTTGACGCGTCCAAACCCAAGCGGCCGATCACAAAAGTGGAGGAGAAAGGGGATAATCTGGTAATCTACTTCGAATCAGAACAAGCGGGTGAGTTAGGTATCGACTTGACAAAAGTGGATGACGATAACCTCAAAGGGAAGGTGTTCAGTTTTGAGGCTACAGCTAAACGCATCAAATGAGCTACCCTATGCGGTTTACCCGGCTCCGAATCTTAGTAATCTGTCTGCCCGTCCTTTTTGCGACCACGCTTCAGGCTCAAACCAATTTACCCCAGTTAAGCCCCGAGTTGGCTAAACAGTTCACTACCACCGATACGCTGTTCAAAGCACCGTATGTAGACGTGGATGAATGGCGGAATGAACCGGTACGTCATCGGTATGTTCATGGGGGATTCAAAGGAACGGAAAACCGTTTCTCTTTTTACTTTCCACCGAAAGTTCAATATCAGGGTCGTTTTTTTCAATATTTTACCCCTTTCCCTGACAGTGAAAACCTAGCTAATAACGCAATCGGTGTCGACAACATGATTGAATGCTCGGTCAAAAGTGGGGCGTATTTTATCGAAACCAATAGTGGAGGCAAACTGGATTTTTCCAAACCAAGATCTACTTCAGACCCCACGATTGCGGCTTATCGGGCCAATGCAGCTTCGGCCCAGTATTCACGGTTGATAGCTGCCCAACTGTACGGTGGCAAGCGCCCTTATGGATACGCTTATGGAGGCAGTGGAGGTGCTTACCGAGCCATCGGTAGCCTTGAAAATACGAAAGGGGTGTGGGACGGTGTCATTCCCTTAGTTATGGGATCGCCCGTGGCTATTCCGAATGTATTCACCGCCCGTATGCATGCCATGCGCATCCTCAAGGATAAGTTACCAGGTATTGCAGATGCTGTGGAGCCAGGCAGCAAGGTTGATATGTATGCAGGGCTCAACCCCGAAGAAAAACAGGCGCTAGAGGAAGTAACTAAGCTGGGATTTCCACCCAAAGCTTGGTTTGCCTATAATACAATGGGCATTCACGGATTCATCGCCCTTTATCAGGGCATGGTCGGTGCCGACAACAAGTATTTCACGAATGATTTCTGGAATGTACCCGGCTATCTGGGCGCTAATCCTCCGTCATCGCTTCTAAAAGCCAGGATCCAGCAGGCTAGCACCATAAAAGCAGTAATTACAGAAGGGCCAGCCGTTCAGATGGGATTGATTGCACCCCTGGTAGCCAGCGAGCGGGGCACGGCGGATGCCGCCACGAAAAGTCTGGTTGAAAAAGATGCAGGAATTCCAGTAGCATTTCAACTGGAGAACAGGCTGCCAGATATCCAGTTTTTAGGCGGAGATTTAATCATCAAAACTGGTATAGCAGCTGGGAAAACCTTGCAACTAGCCAAGATCGCCGGGGATAAGGTTGTTTTTGGTCCTGCCGACAAAGCCGTATTAGCATCAATAAAAGTGGGGGACACAGTGCAGGTGGACAATTCCAACTTTTTGGCTGCCCAAACGTACCATCGTCACCAAGTACCCGGAAAGGAATACGCAGTTTGGGACCAGTACCGGGACGCAGCCGGCAAGCCGATTTATCCGCAACGGCCCTTTCTGCTGGGCCCGTCGTTTACCAAAGGTGCTTCCGGGGTGCTACCCAATGGAAAATTTAGCGGTAAGATGATTGTGCTGGAATCGCTTTGGGACAGCGAAGCCTTTCCCTGGCAGGCCGATTGGTATCGGACAAAAGTTAAGGAAAACCTGGGGACCAGCTTAGATGATAATTTCCGGCTGTGGTACACTGACCATGGTAATCACGGTGATTTTTCTAATCTGGAAGCTCCTACGCACGTTATCACCTTACAGGGTATATTAATTCAGGCCTTACAGGACTTGAGTGCCTGGGTGGAAAAGGGCGTATCACCTCCCGCTAGCACGTCCTATACAATAACTGATGGTCAGGTGATCGTGCCTCCTGCTGCGACGAAACGCCTTGGGATTCAGCCGGTTGTGACATTGCTGGCAAACGGGAGTGAGCGAGCTGAGGTGGAACCTAACCAGGCCGTCACGTTTACCGCCACGATCGAGGTGCCCCCTAATACTGGAAAAGTTATTGCCGCAGAATGGGACTTTGACGGAGTCGGTACATTCCCAATCAAGGAAAAACTTAACCCAACGAATAGACTGGAGGGTCGGCTAAAATTAAGAACAACACATACGTTCAATAAGCCAGGCACCTACTTTGTTACGTTGAAGGGCATATCACAGCGGCAGGGTGATAGTACAAATCCATATACCCGCATTCCAAACCTCGGTCGAGTACGGGTGGTCGTAAAATAAGGCTGATCAGAATTCATAATACACCATACCCCAGTAGCCCCAATCCGTGAAAGTAACCTTCCCGTTTGTTGCCTGGTTTTTGCTGACTTCAGCCTGTTTTGCACAGACGAAACAAGCCGCAACGAAGGATGGGTTGTATGCTAATTTCCTGACGCCACCCAACCCTGCCCGTCCCCGTGTTTGGTGGCACTGGATGAATGGCAACGTGACGAAAGACGGCATCCGCAAAGACCTGTTGTGGATGCATCAAAGTGGGATTGGCGGCTTCCAGCATTTCGACGCGGGTCTGTTTACCCCCCAGGTAGTCGACAAGCGGCTCACGTTCATGACGCCGGATTGGAAGGACGCGTTTCAATTTGCCACTCGCTTAGCCGATTCGTTACAACTGGAGATGGCCATTGCCGGGTCTCCAGGTTGGAGCCAGAGTGGTGGTTCCTGGGTACCGGCGCCGGATGGCATGAAAAAACTGGTCTGGAGCCAGGTTCGCGTGACGGGTGGCCAGCCTTTTCGGGGCAACTTACCCAAACCGCCTGCCACAACGGGTGCTTTTCAAAATATTCCCACGGCTGAAGAGTCCACGGCGTTCACGGATAAAGCAGCGCCTACCCCCGAGTATTATAAAGACATTGCGGTTATCGCCTATCGGCTGCCTGCGGCCGATAGTTCGCTGGCTGCGTTACAGCCAATCGTTACGTCCAGCGGAGGTAACTTCACCCTGGCCCAATTGACGGATGGTGACCTGGCGACCACCGTGAAGCTACCGGCCGACCCAGTAACTGGTTACGCCTGGATACAGCTCGCTTTTGCGCAGCCACAAACCATAAGGGCTATTACGCTGGCGGGCGATGGCATACGAGATCCGTGGGGAAGCGAGCCCCCAGCGTATGACCGTGGTTTAGAAAGTAGTGACGATGGGATCAACTACCGCCTTATCACTGCCCTTCCGCTCGGTGGTGTCGAACAGCAAACCATCGCGATACCGGCCACTACTGCCCGCTATTTTCGAATTATGGTTAAAAATCCCGCCTTGTCGAAATACGATGTGTTGCTGGGCGAAGTTGGCGAGATGCCAAAGACACCTACCGGGACGGGTATTGCTGAACTGGTATTACATCCCGTTACCCGGATTAACCACATAGAGGAGAAAGCGGGCTTTGCCTCGACATTCGATGTAGAGCAGTTTCCAACGCCCGCATCGAGTGATGTGGTGGCGGTAGGCGATGTGATTGACCTGACCGAAAAGCTCAAGGCCGACGGTACCCTAAGCTGGACACCACCCGCCGGAGCGTGGAAGCTGATTCGCTTCGGGTATTCACTGACGGGTAAGAAAAACCACCCGGCCTCCCCCGAAGCCACCGGCCTGGAAGTCGACAAAATGGACGGTGAAGCCGTAAAGAGGTATTTCGATACCTACCTGGATCAATACCAAGCGGCCACTGGCGGACTGATGGGTAGTCGGGGGCTGCAATACCTCATCACCGACAGTTATGAGGCCGGGCAGGAAACCTGGACCCCGAACATGGCCGAAGCGTTTCAACAGCGCCGGGGATACGCCCTTTTGCCATGGATGCCGGTATTGACCGGGCAGATCATCAACAGTACCGAGGCCAGTGAGCAGTTTCTGTGGGACTGGCGCAAAACAATCGGCGAACTCATAACCGAAAACCATTACGATCAGCTCACCGAGATTTTGGCTAAACGCGGCATGAAGCGTTATTCCGAATCGCACGAGAACGGACGCTTGTACCTGGTGGATGGCATGGACGTGAAACGAACCGCAGCCGTGCCCATGTCGGCCATGTGGGTGCCGAACGTGTGGGGTTCCAACCGAATTGTGGGGCAGGCTGACATCCGCGAATCGGCTTCAGTAGCCCATATCTACGGCCAGAATCTAGTGGCCGCCGAATCGATGACAGCAGTAGGCCTACGCGAAAATGCCTGGTCTTATTCACCGGCCAACCTGAAATCCACTGCCGACTTAGAAATGGCAAACGGCTTGAACCGCTTTGTAATTCATACGTCGGTGCATCAACCGGTGGATAACAACGTGCCGGGCCTGGGCCTTTATATTTTTGGTCAGTGGTTCAATCGGCACGAAACCTGGGCCGGTCAGGCAAAAGCCTGGACCGACTACCTGGCCCGCAGCTCGTATATGCTGCAACAGGGAAACTACGTAGCCGATGTGCTCTATTATTATGGCGAAGACAACAACATAACCGGCTTGTTTGCCCATAAACTGCCGGACGTACCTGCCGGGTACAGCTATGATTTTATCAATCCGCACGCGCTCATCAATCGGGTATCGGTTAAAAACGGCAGGCTTGTTACGCCGTCGGGTACCGAACCGCACCGGCGGACCGGCGGCCCGATGAGTTATCGGGTACTGGTTCTGGATAGTAATGCCCGGAAAATGTCGTTACCCGTTCTGCGAACGATTGCCCAATTGGTAAAAGCGGGAGCAACCATCAGTGGGGTGAAGCCGGCATTCAGGGCAAGCCAGAACGATGACGCGCCCGAATTTCAGCGGCTCGTTAAGGAGGTATGGGAATCGGGTGCGGCCAATGTGCATACCGGAAAAACGATTGGCGAACTGCTTACGTCCCTGCACGTTCAACCCGATTTCGACTACCCCAGATCATCCCAAACCGCTGAACTGGCCTACGTGCATCGCCACCTTACCGACGGTGACCTGTACTGGGTCAGTAATCGAAAGGACAGTACTGAAACGGTAGACGTTAGCTTTCGGGTGAGCGGGAAAGTGCCCCAAATCTGGCATCCTGAAACGGGTGCCGTAGAAGAAGCTTCCTACCGAATCGCCAGGGATCGTACCACCGTTACCTTACCCCTGACTCCCAATGATGCGGTCTTCATCGTGTTTCAGACACCGGCAAAACAACTGTTGGTGACGCTGCCCAAACTGGTTGAGAAGGAACTAATGCCCGTAACTGGCCCATGGAACGTTGCCTTCCAGCCCAGGCGCGGAGCACCGGCAAAGGCTACGTTTGACAAACTGGCCTCGTACACTGATAATCAGGATAAAGGCATTAATTATTTCTCAGGAACTGCCACCTACACCAAGACAATTAACGTACCTGCCAGTGCCCTTACTACCGGTACGCTGATGTGGCTGGACCTGGGCGAGGTAGCGAATTTGGCCGAGGTCTCAGTAAATGGTAAACCTGTTGGGGTAGCCTGGAAAAAGCCATTTCGCGTAGCCGTAACAAAAGCATTGAAAGCCGGTAAAAACAAGCTGGAAATCAAGGTGGTCAACCTCTGGGTTAACCGTTTAATTGGCGATCAGCAGCCTGAAACGAAGCAGAAAATTTCGTTTATCACGATGCCCTTTTATAAAGCAGGTTCTTCTCTGCAACCAGCTGGTTTACTGGGACCCGTTCGGCTTGTATCAACGAATCGGTAATAGGCGATCTGGGGTCAACAGAAAACAAGCGGTTACGTTACAAAAATTTAGACAATCATACCGATGAAAGTGCTCCATTTCCTCTTCACATTCCTATGCCTGAACGCGGCAAGTCCGAAGCTATTCGCGTTTCAAAATGCCGACAAAAAAGTCCAGTTGACGTATGATGCGGGCAGTGGCAAAGGCACGAAGCTGGTCGTTGCCGTTGAGAAAGGAAGTGAGGTTGTTTTGCTGTCAACGGTCGATGGGTTTTCGAAAGAAGGGGCTTTCCTGAATGGGTGGAGTACCAAGCCCGATGGAACGGGGGTTGACTATAATTTGGGCGGTAAAATCAAACTTGAGTCAGACCTTGTCCTATACGCGAAATGGACGAATCTGTCATTTGGCAGCAAGGTTACCTACATGTTGAAGGGCTCGACGGTTAGAACCTTCCTCGACCCCAACACCTATGCGAACGGAACCGAAGCCACGGTACTGAAAAATCAATTCGGGGTTCCCACCTATGCATTTGTCGGGTATACAACCGAACCGGATGGCTCTGGCATTACCTACCAGCCCGGTGACAGGTTCGTGATCACCTCCGATATCACCTTATACGCCAAGCTAATCAAGGGGAATGCCGGACCCGACGCGGTGGCGGCTAAGGTGGTCAACGCATCCAAATTTGTTGAACTTACCTGGGAGCCGATAAAAAACACTCAGCGCTATAAAATTTACAGCAAACCGGAAAAGGCGGATGAGTTTGGCTTACTGGAAGAGGTTGCGGCCGGTAATTCGTTGATACTTAAACAACTGAACGTTAATTCGACGTACCGATTTGCGGTTTCTGTGGTTATCAATGGGGAGGAATCGGTTAAAACAATATCCAATAGTGTTAAGACGGGCGCTTCTGAAATAGAGTTGCTGGAAACACCAGTTGCCACCGGATTCACCAATGGCAAGAGCACCAACCTGATGTCGGATGTTGCCCTGGAAATCCCGGTAAACAAAGTCAGTGGTGCCGATTATTTCTATACGCTCGATGGGAATGAACCAACGACCAAAAGCCCCAAAATGACCGGCCAAACGGTAACAATCACGCCCCCCCAATCGGCAACTGCAACAACGGTAAACCTGAAAGTGGTTGCCTGGAATGAACGGCAAGGGTACTCGCCCCTATTTACCCAGAACTTTTCGTATAGGATGCCGAAACCGGCCACCGATCAGGTTGCGGGGGGGTATCCGGCAGGTTCAGTCCCCAAGTTTTGTACTCTGTCGACGCTGGCCCAGGGGCGTATTTATTATACCCTCGACGGCACTAATCCAACGATACAGTCAAAGATCTACAAAGAACCAATCCCCATATCGCCCGTCGGCACAACGGTCATAAAGTCGATTGCGGTCAGGGAGGGATTTGAGACGAGTGACATCGTCATCACTGATTTCGGACCCGTTTTTGGCGGCTATGACTGGGCCGACCCCCATCGGTTCGCCATCAACCGGGAAGACCCGCGCGCCATATTTTATCCCTATAAAAGCGAGCAGCAGGCCTTACTGCATCACAATCTGAATCCACAACAATCCCCTTCCTATCAAAGTCTGGACGGAAGTGACTGGAAATTCAACTGGGTTCGCAAACCGGTTGACCGCAACGAAAAAAACGGATTGATTTCAAACGGGACCACCTCCTTTGAAATGCCGGATTTTAATGATTCCGGCTGGGATGACATGATTGTACCCTCGTGCTGGACGTTAGCCCGTGAAGCCAACGGAAAGTTCAGATACGATGGTCCGGCCTATTCCGCAGCGGGCTACATCTGGAGTGCGGCTTTTTTAGGCAATAAAGGGGCTGGTGCACCCACCACGCCCTATCCACCACAAACCAACCAATCAACGGACGAATCGGGCAAGGTGTTAGCGGAGGCAGGTACGAATGCCGTCGGGTCTTACCGCAAAACGTTTACCATTAGTGATACCTGGAAAAACCAATTGGTCTTCCTGAATCTGACCGGCGTTTCGTCCGATTGTTACATCTGGGTCAATGGGAAACCGGTGGGATACGCCGAAGACCGCTGGACAAACAAAGAATTTGATATTACCCCGTACGTTAAACCGGGTAAAAACGTACTGGCCATCCAGGTGTTTCGGTGGAGTAACGGGAGCTGGATTGAAGACCAGGACATGAATCGCCACGCGGGTATCTTCCGGACGGTGTACCTGGTTAGTCGGCCAAAGGTTTGGATTGGTGATTTTGAAGCGCACTCTCATCCCGTGGTCGCCGATGCCTATGCGGGCAGTTGGAATCTGGATGTGCAGGTGTTGTTGCGCAAGGCCCTGAATAAAACGCAGGGGTTCGATAAGCCCCGCCTGACGCTTACGCTCCTTGATGCGAATGGAAAAAAAGTGGCCACGGCCGGGGGCGCATCCATCGTCCCAACTTTCAAAACCCGGGCAAATTATCTGGGAAATCCGGTTGACGGGGCTGATCTGACCTTCACCCTTCGGGTTGATAAACCCCAGTTATGGTCGGCTGAGAAACCCCACCTATACAAGTTACTGCTCACGCTAAAAGACAGCGAGGAGGTGCTGGAATCGACCTGCATCCGGGTTGGCTTCCGGGAGATTAAGGTGGTCAACAATAACTCGAACGAAGCCCGAGTCCTGATCAATGGCTCGCGAATCCTGTTGCACGGCACCAACATGCACGAAATAGACCCGGTCAAGGGCTATACCGTAGACCGTGATTTGATAAAAAAAGACCTGCTGCTTATGAAGCAGAACAGCATCAACGCGATTCGAATGTCGCACTATCCACACCATGAACTGTACTATGAGCTGTGCGATGAGTTCGGGATTTACGTCATGGACGAGGCTAATCTGGAATGCCACGGCTCACGGGAAACCAATGTGAACCCGGATTTGCAGCGTATGATGCAGGACCGTCAGCGCAACATGTTCGAACGGGACAAGAACCATGCGTCGGTGGTGTTCTGGTCATCCGGGAACGAGAACTACGAAGGGCCCGATGAGGAAATGCACAAAATTTTCCGGCAACATAATACGCAGTGGCTACGGGATCGGGATCTGTCCAAACGACCGGTTCATCAGTCGTTCGACAATGGAGGGGCAGACTTTTTTGGCACCGGCTACCAGTATCCGGCTGATCTGGATAAGACGATACTCAATCTGAAAACGCCCATGGTGCAAACCGAGTATTGCCATAACATGGGGAATGCGTTTGGGGTGGCCCGCGAATATATCGAGTTCTTTGAAAAGCAACCCAAAACGATGGGCGGTTTTATCTGGGACTGGGTAGATCAGGAAATCATCACGCCGGTTATTGAGAATGGCAAACTAACGGGCAAGACTACCTGGGTTTTGGAAAAGACTGGAACGATACCGCCCTGGGAGGCTGGTGGGAAGACCCGTCCCAACTGTCTAATATGGGCTGTAACGGGATGGTGCTGGCCGACCGAACCCCCAAGCCTCAGGTGAGGGAAATGAAGCGCCAGTATCAGATGATCCGGGTGGGGGCTGCCGACGAGAATTCATTTTATGTCAGCAACAAATTCCTGTTCACCAATGTCAACGAATTCGACATGGCGTGGGAACTCGTTGAGAATGGGGTTGTCATTCAAAGAAGCAAGGTCCCCGTACACCTCGATGTTCCGCCCGCGCCAAAGGGCGTGGTCAATGAAACGATGACGACGGTGAAAACGGCCTTCCCCTTCACCGTTCCGCTCAACCGCAAACCGGGGGCCGAATACTTTTTCAACGTCGTTTTCAAAACAAGGAAACCTACGGCCTGGGCACCCGCCGGTTATGCCCTATCCGAGAATCAACTGCCGGTCGACTTCGGACCGAGTAATGTGGCCCCGGTTGCTTTGCCTACTGGCCTTGCTGGCGGTTGATTCAACCAAGGCGAGCGCCATCCAGGTGAATGGCAAGACGTTCTCCCTGACCATTGATAAGGCGAATGGGGTCATTACCTCGTATTGCGGCCGATAACGAATCGGGAAAACGGCAGGAACTGATTCAGTCGGGACCCGTTCCCAATTTCTTCCGCTCCCCAGTCGATGGCGAACGGGAAGCGGTAAACATTTATAGGGGTAAACCGACGCAGGCCCAGATGTTTTTGTCCTGGAAAGACGCATCTCAGCAACGAACGACCTCCACTGTTTCTTTAACCAACCAAAAGAACGTAGTTCTGATCCGTTTCACGGGTACGATTCCCGTATTGGGGATAGGGCCAAAGAGTCCGGTCAGTAAGTCCGTAACGTACGCTACGGCCTATTCCATTTTTGCCAATGGCGAAGTGAGGATTTCCTTTGACTATGACTTTCCGGAACTACCAGCCGACAACTCGTACGTGGCTGAAATCGGCAGTATGCTAAGCGTCAGCGATACTTACGAACAGCTTTCGTGGTATGGTCGCGGCCCAGGAGACACGTATAACAATCGGAAAACGGGCAATGATGTTGGCCTTTGGAAAAGCACCGTTACCGATAAAACCTTTATGTATCCCAGCCCCCAGGAGACGGGCAATACGGTTGAAACGCGGTGGCTGGCCCTAACCGACAAAACAGGATTTGGCCTGATGGTAAAGGGAGCACCGATGGTCGATTTCAATGCCACTCATTATGCGCCGGACGAGCTGTCGAAGAGTTTCGACATCAAATACTCCCCGTTCGTATCGCAGATGCATCCCTACCAGCTCACAAAAAGCAAGGCAACCTATTTGCGCATCATCCATAAAGGAACGGGTGTTGGCGGCATTAATTCCTGGGGAAAAACACCCCTTGCCCCGTATCGGATTAATGCCAGTAAGAGCCGTTACAGCTATTCCTATTCCCTCATGCCCGTAATCGGTTTGAGCCCGGAAAAGGCTACTGCGTTTTGGAAAACAAGCTATGCCGTAACGAGTGCTACCAGATAAATACAGGGCAATGGGATGCCGCGTAAGTAGTTGAAAGCATTTATGAGAAAGAAAGTTGTTGTGTTGGGGGGCAGTTCAGGAATTGGGAAAGCTACCGCCGAACGGTTCGCTCAGGAAGGCTGGCAAGTATTGCTAACGGGTGTTGACCCCATTCAATGCGTTGAGGTGCTGAAAAATCTTTCCGGTGAGGGCCATCAGGCCTGTGGACTGGATCTTAGTGATTTAGCCGACATTAATCGATTTAAGGAAACGGTTGAACTGGGTTTCGGTACGATTGATGCCTATGTCAATAGCATTGGCATTTTTGAAAATCTATCGGTCATCGATTCAATATTTACCGCCTGGGATAAGTCCCTGCAAATTATGCTGTATGGCTCTGTGCATGTGTGCCGGGCTTTAGTTTTCCTACTGAAAGATGGTGGTCGTATCATTCATATCACCTCTATTCATTACGAACGGGTTGCACAGGGAAGCTCTGCTTACGGCATGGCCAAAGCGGCTGCTACCCAACTGACCCGGTCGCTGGCCATCGAACTTGCCCCGCGCAACATCCTTGCTAATACAATCGCTCCAGGTTTTGTAAATACCCAAATATCAATAAAGGCCGATGGCCGCAATGAATTAGAGAGCGACTGGTTTACCGACAATTATATTAAATATGATCACCTTCCACTAAAACGAGCCGCTAAACCCGAAGAAATTGCGGGCGTTGCCTGGTTCCTGGCCGGACCGGATGCCAGCTATATAACGGGTTCCGTATTGACGGTTGATGGAGGATTGACAATTACCTTTTAAGCTTTTTATCCTTTTAACGTTATGTCTTGTCCTAAAATCAACTGGACAGATGGCCGGGAAGAAGAGAATTAGCCTATAACCTGTCTGCTCGCGTTCAGAAAACCGTTCATTTTGATTGTTCACGTTTATTTGCTTGAACGTGGTTTCCCTAACCTATCATCAAAAAGCTATTGGTTGTCTCATCCTAAAATCAGCCGATTGTACTGCTAAAAGGTAGTGTTTTCATCGGTACAAGATACTGAATTGATAGTACTGCTTGTTGAACATTCTCGTTGATAAGTGCTGTTGACCGGGCATCCCAACAAGGGGCCGCGCCGGTTAAGCTATAGCCGCAGTTGGCAGACGAGGATCAATGGGGTAAGTGTGGATTGAGATTACTCTGCACTCGCTTCGCTGAGGGTGTAACGGATCTAACAACACGTTGCGGGAAGGAGAAAGGGAGACGACAGCCGAGGGTATGGCTAAACACAGCGTCCGGTGTTGTTTAAACTGTTTGTTTGCAAAGTCGGGCAAGCCTGACGGTGTAGCATAAGGGTCATCCCAGCCATAAGGAAGCTGATCCTTGGCCAGGAAGGTAATCGAGCCATCTGGCACTATAATCTCGCACAGAATCAAGGGAGGCAGTTCAATTAGGGGCGTTCCCTCTAAATGCACCATGTATTCCAGAAAGCATAACTCAGGCGTTGTTGCAGTATAGACCATGGGGCGACCTTTGGCATTCCAGCGTCCCCCGCGCAGTTGGGCACCGATACCGTCTAAGATCGTGTCCCGATGAGTATCAGTCTGGATGCGGTATAAGGTAATGGCCATTAGCTAAAGACACCGTATTCGATGCGTCCCAGGATGTCCTCCACTAACTGGACGCCCGTCGGGCCATCCATCAAATCTAAGGGCGAACGCCCCCCTAATAGACGCAAGGGTCGTCGGAGCCAGCGCGTAAACTTACCCTGATCCTGAAAGACCGTCGCCCCATAGTTTGCCAGTCGACCTAACAGTAAGAGTCGTTCCGAAGTAGCCGCGTCGAGTCGCCCGGTCTTGGCTTGTCGGTGAAAGGTAGCGACTGATTGGTTGAGCAACGGGGCCATCTCTTTATCGGAGACCCCCAGCAGTCCGGCGATATGACCCGCTTCGGTGCCGACAAGTCCTTGTCGCGAGCGGTCAATGATTTGCAGTGGGGTAAGTAGGGTTTGAAAATTGGTTGTTTCTGGTACTGTTGGTTGACGTGTACCGAGTTGAGTTGCCATGATATCTTATAAATGATTCGGACATAGAGAATCATTTGATTGCAAGGTAACATTCTTTTGATTCTGATGGTTCTCGCTAAGCGACAAATGCGATCAGACTGCCCCAATTGTAGAAGCCTGAATTGCCAAACACTTCAACCAATTTTTCAGCACACTGTGCTGAAAAATTGACCAATTCTGTCAGCGCACTATGCTGAAGAAATCATACTGATAGGGTCAAAAAGCAGAAAACACCCTACGCATGACTATGTGTAGAGTGTTTTCTTACTGGCCAACATATTCACCAGGTTTCATAGACCAGCACTTTGATAATGGCACTATGCTGGGGAAAGGTAACGCATTCATTTTGTCGATCTGCTCTCCGCTTCGCCCGTTACTCTGCCCAGTTTGGACCCGCCACCGCTATACCAGTACCACGTCTATTTTTCGTTTGCGGGCCAGGTCGATCATGGCCTGGTACTGACTGCGGTCTTCGGTCGTACCCGACGACGTGTCAATGTATTCTCCCTCGATTAGGAAACCGCGCCGGTCAGCGTACTCACGCAGTGGCCGTAACTGCGTCTCGGGGTCCTGCCCTTTGTCGAGCGTTGAGACGCGGGCGTATAGGGCTACCCGTTGGGTGCGGTCTGGTAATCTTCTGGCCATAGTAGATTATCAAAAAGGATTTCCTTCTTGATAGAGTAAAATACCCCCCTTATTTATTAGAAACGCAGATTTTCCAGACAAATTTCCAATACCCTTTTTGATAACTGTCTAATTAACAGCACTCATTGAATTGTAACTACATTTTTCGTTTCTTAACGTGTAAAATCGTCCCGTTGGAAGAAAAACCCCTATTACGGTAATTCTTTCATGGCAAGATGACGGAATTTAATGGCCGCGTCCGGTCGCCAGGAAGACAAGGGCATACCACTGCCTGCAGACGCCGAATACACGGCCGTCCAATGGCATTGCAACCCGATCATACCCTCGGTAGCCTCAGCGATAAAATCATTTTTGGTTTGTTCAACATCCCACATCTGTACGTCATTGATCCAGAGCGTCAGATGTGGAATTTCGCCTGTCATCCGTACCCGAAAGGAGTTCCAGTCATTGGCTCGCCAAACCTTTTCCCGATCAGTGGCCTTAGCCCCTTTGCTGGGATTGATGCGCTCGCCCAGTAAGTCGCCCGTATTGCCTGGCAGCACCAATTCAATCTGGTAGGCAGAACCGCCTTCGTTGGAGCGTAAAAATAGACCCACTATTGCAGAACGAGTCCAGCTTGACTTCCGCGTAAAACTCAAAGGATTTATAACGCTTATCGGTCAACAAAAGCCCGCCCTGCCCGTACGGTTTCTCTTTGCCAACAATAGCGCCATCTTCAACGAAGAAGTTAGGTGTAGTTCCCTGATGGGTGGTTCGGCTGATGTGCCAACCTTTCAGATTTTTTCCATTGAAAATAGGTTTGAAGCCATCGGGGATTTGGCCCACTTGGGCTTTCGCTACGCTACTCAGGAGCATGATAACTAACAGGCGTGTTATAGTTTGACGGTACATGGTTCAGAAGGAATAGAAATTTACTTCATTACGAGGATTGATCTACTTGACTTCCATCACTAAACGAAAGCCGACATCGTACTGGCTGCCCGGACCGGCGGCATGGGTCAGGTAGGTGGCATTCTTTACATCGCCATAGAAAGGAGCGCCTTTTAAGACGTGTTCCTTACCCATTTTGGGGGGCGTGGGATCAGCAAAGATCTTTTCGTTGTACACGTCCTGCACCCATTCCCAGACATTACCCAGCGTATCGTGCAGCCCCCAGGCATTGGGCTTTTTAGTGCCTACCATACTCGTCTTTTGGGTGGCGATGACGGCGCTAGCGCGGATATCGGTCCAGGAAATGTCATCGGGAGCACCCGCGCGAGCTGCATACTCCCATTCAAACTCGGTGGGTAACCGGTAGGTGTGGCCTTTGTCCAAGGCATTTAGTTTCTTGATAAAAGCCTGGGCATCCTGCCAGGATACACTCTCTACCGGGTGCTTATCGGCATCATCGTCGACTTTACTACCCTGAAAGGTCGATGGATTTGACCCCATTACTTTTTTCCACTGCGCCTGGGTAACCTCGAATTTACCCATGTAATAGGGCTTGCTGATGGTTACTGTGAAGCCAGGCATGGCGTCTTTTTTGGCCAGCTCTTCAGCTAGTTTATAATCTGATTCGGGCAGGCGAACCGGGGCAGGCCGTGGCGCCGGTGGCGCCCCCCCCTGGCCGGGCGGAGGTCCACCAAAACCACCCATACCGCCCCGATTGACCGTTGGCTGAAATTTACCCACCACCAGGCTGCCGGGTTTGATCAGGATAAATTCGATGCCCTGCGGACTGGTATAGGTGGATTCCTGGGCATACAAGATGATTCCAGAAAGTACACCCAGTAGGATAAGACTTATTCGGATTAGAGACATAGATAGATTCTGATAGAGGTAGCTAACTGAACATTGACTTGGTTGCTTCTGCTGAATTCCTGCTGAGCAGAAACCTTATTGCAGTCCGTCAGAAAACTTTATGCTGAACAAAGGAAATAAGGCTTCCAGTCCGGTTACTTTTTCATTTTTGAAAATAAAGTACAGATCATGCACACTGTATCAGCCCCTCAAATAACTGGACAAGAATAGCACAAAAAGTGCACCTTTAAATTCTTGTTCAAAACATGGCAAAACGTAGTTTCTCCGCTGATCAGAAAGCAGCTATTCTCCAGGAAGCCGACAAAGAGGGCGTCGTGGCCACCTGTCGAAAACACCAAATCTCCTCCTCCCTATTTTACCAGTGGTGGGACAAAATGGCCAGTAAAGGCAAAGAAGGACTCGCCTACGGCCAGGCTGTCCTGAGTCACTAAGTACGACGTTTGCTGGCTGAAAATGCCCGACTCAAAAAACTCCTGGCCCAGAAAGAACTCGTACTTGATATCAAAGAAGAGCTTTTAAAAAAAGTCCACCAACGCCGGCTGAGTGCGCCCTGAGCATTCGGTCAAAAGCCGATCAGGTGCCCCTGACAACCCTGATCGCTGCCCTTCCACTGGCTCGCAGCAGCTACTATTATCAGCCCCGGCTGGGCCAGCGGGGGCGGGCCATCAACCCGCAAACGCTGACCCAATCGGGGCTGCTGGTGGCCAATGAAGAGGTCGTTGAGTGGATACGTGAACTACTTCAACACCCCTTCATCTGCTACGGCTACGGGAAAGTAACGGACTGGTTAAGACAAAATAAAGCACTCATTATCAACAAGAAGGTGTACAGATTGATGAGAGAAGCTCGCTTGCTGTTGCCTAAAAAAACCGCTAACCAGTCCCCCCGGTGCTTTGTAGAGGTGCGAAAGATGGTCGCCAGCCGCCCCAGTGAAGCCTTTCAATTCGACATCAAGATGTACTGGGTGAGCAGTCTTGGCTGGGTACCTTGTCTGAGTGTGATTGACATATTTACTTGTGAGCTTAAAGCCCATCTACTTCAGGGCAGCATCCGGCAACACGACGTAAAAGCTCTTTGGCAAGACTTGTTGACCGGTATTCCGGTTGAGCAGCATGGCTTGATCCGGGCGGGTCAACCCCATTATGCCGTTCACAGATACGCTCTACATCGGCACGGTAGCCACGGCCCGCGTCGACACGTTTTTTACCCGCAACCGGGGCCTGCGCCAGCAGGGTAACTTCTTCGTGGAGGGCGGGGCTGAGGGGGGCGCGTCACTCCTGCGCATTGGCCGCCCGACCTACACGTGGGGTGTAGTGACACGCTGGAACTACGATTTCGTGTTTCACGGTACCGTGTTGCCCAACGCGCAGAATCAGCCCGTATATACCTACGCGAGTTATACCAAATACCCTCTCACGGTGCGGAACGTAACCAGCAACCGGCTCGTGCTGAGCTTCCAGACAATGGGGGGCGTGGGCAACCTGCCGCAGGTGGCCATCACGCCCGCCAACCAGGACACAAACCCCGTGTGGGGCGGCAAGGTCGTGCTGTTCACGGCCACGTTTACGAAGCAATGAGACAATGACTACGTAAACGACTGTTTCGTCCCTGTAGGCAAACGGGCAGTGAACTACAGCGGTGTAGTTCACTGCCCGTTTTTTCGCCAACGTTAGGTAGTAGTGAAGGGGGCGCGGAAAGCCACTCGGTTTAATAATGGTCGGTCAGGCCGAAAATAGGTTGGTTGGTTTTCCACTTGCCGCGCGTGAAATCAGGAATCTCAATGGGTTTGCTGTTGCCCGCAATACTCTGTTCCGATAACGGACTGATAGCACTCCAGGCGGCTGCATCATAGACGTCCATCGGTACGGGGCCTTTGGCTTTGACGGCTTCGATAAAGGCCCGCAAGACAAAAAAGTCGATGCCGCCGTGCCCGCCACTCTCGGCCGTTTGGCCGTGCCGTTTCCAGAGGGGGTGGTCATATTTGGTCTGGTAGGGCGCGAACGGCTCCCACGCGTGCGCTTTGGGCGACTTTCCTTCCAGGTAGATCATGTCATTATCATCCATCCAGATGCCTTCAGTGCCCTGCGCCCGAAACCCCAGTGAGTAGGGGCGGGGTGAGTTGGTATCGTGCATAATCACGATGTTCTCGCCGTTGGCGCACTCGATCATGGTCGTGACCACGTCGCCGAGTTTGAAGTTTACCTGCGCGTTGGGATGATCTTTACCTCCTTTGTCCACCACGTATTTGTGCAGGCCCCGGCTCTTGGTGGCCATGCTTGTCAGGCGTACAAACTGATTGCCCCGATTAATGTTGAGCCAGTGCGCCACCGGTCCCAGTCCGTGCGTAGGATATAAATCGCCGTTGCGGTCAACGGAGTGCTGCGTGCGCCAGTGCGCTTCAGAGTACCCTTTTGCGCCAAATTCCACGCCCCCGCCATAGGCCTGTTTGCCGTCGTTGAATTTTACCTCACGCAGGTCGTGCTGGTAGCCGCAATGGGCGTAGGTCATCTCGCCAAACAGCCCCTGCCGGATCATGTTCAGCACCGCCAGCACGTCGCGCCGGTAGCAGACGTTCTCCAGAATCATACAGGGCATTCCGGTTTTCTCCGACGTATCAACCAGATCCCACGACTCTTGCAACGTTACCGTGGCTGACACTTCTACGGCGGCATATTTACCGGCTTTCATGGTGGCCACGGCCATGGGTACGTGCCACTCCCAGGGCGTGGCAATCACAACGCCATCCAGATCGGTACGTTTCAGCATCTGCAAAAAGGCTTCGGGTCCGTTGCTGTACGCTTCGGCTTTGGGCCGGCCGGCTTTTTCGATCATGCCGTTTGTTTGCCGGATGCTGTCGGGGTCAACATCGCAGATAGCCGGAATGACTACGTCGTCGCGCAGGAGGGCCTGCTGTACGTGGCTACGGCCCCGCCCCCCAACGCCAATGAAACCCAGCCGCACTTTGTCGGCCAGGGGCCCGGCCTGGGTTAATATAGTTGGCAGAACGGAGGCTGCTACGCCGGTCAGGGCAGCGGTGCGGATGAACCGGCGACGGGACGGGGATGCGGGTATGGGCATGTTTGAAAAATGTTGATGTGACAAGGTAACAAGTTTACCCAACTACTACCACCAGATGCTCGCAGGATACGGTTGACCCACCACCACCGGCTCGCCAATCTTCGGGGTGGCAATCGGCAAACCGGCCTCACCGGCACGTTTGGTAAATCGCTGGATGGATTCGTTCCAGGCGTGGTAGGCCAGCGCAAATTTGCCCCAGTGAACGGGTAGTACGGCTTTGGCCCGCAAATCCTGAGCCGCCGTAACTACTTCTTCCGGAAAGGTATGAATAGTGGGCCAGTCGGCATTGTATTGTCCGCATTCCAGCATGGCCAGATCGAAGGGACCATATTGTGCGCCGATCTGCGCGAAATGCGTACCGTACCCCGAATCGCCACCCAGAAATAGGTTGTAGCGGGCACCCGTTGCATTGCCGGGTAATTCCAGCACGAACGATGTCCAGAGCGTTTTGCCGCGGGTTAGTCCCCGGCCCGAAAAGTGCCGCGCCGGGGTGGCCGTTAGCCGGATGCCACTGGTGAGGGTTTGGGTATCCCACCAGTCAAATTCGCTGATTTTGGCAGACGGAATACCCCATCGTTCGAGGTGCGCGCCCACGCCGAGAGCGGTGCAAAACTCCTGTACCCTCGGCGCAAGCCTGACAATCGTCTCGTAATCGAGGTGATCGTAATGGTCGTGGGTAAGCACAAGCAGATCGATGTCCGGCATATCGTCAGCGCCATACACGTCGGTGCCGGGAAACGACTGGCCGAAGAAACGTACGGGCGAGGCATGGCCGCTGAATACCGGATCGACCAGTACCGTTTGGCCGGCGTACCGGATCAGATACGAGGAATGGCCGAACCAGACTACGGTGGGCAGGACGTCGGGCAGGGTGCGCAGATTGATTTTTACCGTAGGCAACGCGGCTTTGGGGGTATTAAAAGGCGATTTGTTGACGTAATCGCCGATCATACCAACGTACGACGCGTCCTGCCGCATAACATCGGTAGGTTCAAGGTTTTGAAACGACCCATCGCGGTAATTGGGCGATTTTCTGGCCCGCGCCAGCCGGTCATTGGCCGGGTCGGCTCCGAAAACAAGCGTCCGGAGAAATCCGTAACCGGCAGCGGCTACGGTAAAGATAATCAGGGCGGTAAAAAGCATGATGAATTTTAGACGACTCATACGGGACCAACGAGAGCCACAAATGTTACGTTCTGAAGGCTGCGGAACAAAGCAATAATGGGGTACGTTATAAGAGAAGGGTTGATAGTCTTGTTTAATGTTTTTTGAAAAACGTTGAACAGAATCAGGTCCGGGCGGGTTATTTATCTGCCATTTGCATACTAACGGGCTACCCACTTCCACGCCCCGCCGTCTGCCTGTGTTGTACACATACTTTGTAACGACAGGTTGATCGAACCGTTTTTCGATTCACATACTATGGAAAATAACCCCGCCGGGGTTGCTGCCACCGGGCAGGCCAGTGCGCCACGGGTTGCTGTGTTTCGTAAGGAGCATTTCAACGCAGCCCACCGGCTGAATAATCCGAACTGGTCGGATGAGAAAAATACCCGTGTGTACGGAAAGTGTAACAACCCCAACTATCACGGCCATAATTACGATCTGATTGTGCAGGTCACCGGGGTAGTCGATTCTGAAACAGGGTACGTCATTGACATGAAGTTTCTGGGCGATCTCATTAAAGAGCACGTTACGGACCGGTTCGACCACAAAAACCTGAATTTAGATACAGAGGAATTCGCCGACCTGAATCCCTCTGCCGAAAACATTGCCATGGTCATCTATACCATTTTACGTACCCAGTTGAGCGAGAGCCTGACCCTGAAAATTCGACTTTATGAAACCGAACGGAACTTCGTTGAATACCCCGTCTAATGAATCCTCCCCAATGAACGGGAAAGCTATGAACGGTAAATATCACAATGGCCATGCGCCGGATGAGCAGCTCATCGACGAAATTGGCGACGAACACGGTGCCGCGGCTATCGATACGCCCATGCGGGCCGATGCCTTCGACCTTGACGACGATACTAAAATTGATCTTATTGAAGAGCACTTCCGCGAAATCATGGGCATTCTCGGTCTCGACCTCACCGACGATAGCTTGAAAGGGTCGCCCCGGCGCGTGGCCAAGATGTACGTGAAAGAAATTTTCCGGGGCCTTAACCCGGTCAACAAGCCGCAGCCAACGATGTTTGAGAACAAGTTTCGGTACAACGAGATGCTTGTCGAGAAAGACATTCTGGTACAGACCTACTGCGAGCACCACTTTGTACCTATCATCGGAAAAGCGCACGTAGCCTATATTTCGAGCGGTAAGGTGATCGGGTTGTCGAAGCTAAACCGGATTGTGGAGTACTTCAGTAAACGTCCGCAGGTGCAGGAGCGCCTGACTGTGCAGATTGCCGATGAATTTAAGCGGGTGCTGGAAACAGAAGACGTAGCGGTTATTGTGGATGCCAAACACCTTTGCGTTTCCACGCGCGGTGTACATGACGTAAACAGTTCTACTATTACGGCGGCCTACGGTGGTAAGTTTGAGGAAGAGGCTACCCGGCAGGAGTTTCTGCGCTACATCGGCTGCTCGAACGTAACAATTTAGGATAACGAATACTTTATCATGGCGGGTGACAGCTTACGCAGGCTGTCCTCCGCCATTTTTTATTTAACAGTCATGAACGGTAAAAACATCCTCATTATTGGCGCGAGTTCGGGCATTGGTCACGCGCTGGCGCAGCAGCTTCAACAGGCCGGTGCCACGCTCTTTACGGCGGGGCGCACCCAGCCCGACGGCATCGATTCCACGCACATGACGTGGGACGTGACCAAAACCCCGGCTGCCGAAGCCCTCAATCAGCTGCCCGATACCCTGCACGGACTGGTGTATTGCCCGGGAACCATTAACCTCAAACCCTTTCAGCGGCTCACCATTGAGGACTACCGCAGCGATCTGGAGGTCAACGTGCTTGGTGCGGTAGCGGCCATTCATGCCTGCTATGCAGCCATCAAAAAAACAAAGAATAGCAGCATCGTCCTTTTCAGCACCGTAGCGGCCAAACTCGGTATGGGTATGCACTCGTCGGTGTCGGTCGCTAAATCGGCGGTCGAAGGACTGACCAAGTCACTGGCGGCAGAGTTAGCTCCGTTTAACGTACGGGTCAACGCCATTGCTCCCTCGCTTACCGATACGCCCCTGGCCGGGTTCCTGCTGGCCGATGACAACAAGCGCGAAGCGGGTAACAAACGCCATCCGCTGGGCCGCGTGGGTACGCCAGACGACATTGCGGGCATGGCGGCCTACCTGCTCACCGACCCCGCCAGCTGGATTACCGGCCAGATCATCGGCATAGACGGCGGCATGGGTAGTTTGAAATAAATTAACCCTGCCGAGGGTATAAACTGCCAACAACGTTCAACAAAAAAAGCCCCGTCCTGAATCAGGACGGGGCTTTTCTATATTATCTGGTGATTTATTACTTCACCTCTTCGTAAGGTACATCTGAGACGTCGCCTTCGGTAGGCTGGCTCTGTCCCTGGTCGGAGTCACCGTTGTTCTTGCCGCCGAAACCGGCACCATCCATCGGATTGGCCTGGTCGTTGGTGGCACTGTACATTTCCTGCGAAGCCGCGCCCCAGGCCGTGTTCAGCTTCTCGAGAGCGGCATCAATGGCGGCCGCGTCGCGTGAGCCGTGGGCCGTGCGGAGTTCGCCAAGCGCGTCTTCGATGGCCGTCTTATTGGGGGCCGAAAGTTTCTCACCGTATTCCTTCAGCTGACGCTCAGTCTGAAAAATCATCGAGTCGGCAGCATTTACCTTCTCAACGGTCTCGCGCTCAGCTTTGTCGGCGGTTTCGTTGGCTTTGGCCTCTTCGCGCATCCGGGCAATGTCGGCATCGCTCAGGCCACTCGAAGCTTCAATCTTAATCCGCTGCTCTTTGCCGGTGCCTTTGTCTTTGGCCGTTACGTTCAGAATGCCGTTGGCGTCCACGTCGAAGATCACTTCAATCTGCGGCACACCGCGTTGCGCGGGCGGAATGTCGGACAGGATAAACCGGCCTAACTGGCGGTTCTGCTGCGCCATGGGCCGCTCACCCTGCAATACGTTGATCTCTACGCTGGGTTGGTTATCCGACGCCGTCGAGTAGGTTTCTACCTTCTTGGTCGGGATCGTGGTGTTGGCGTCAATCATTTTAGTGAATACACCCCCCATCGTCTCAATACCCAGCGAAAGCGGGATAACGTCGAGCAGCAGCACGTCTTTTACCTCACCCGTCAGGACACCGCCCTGCACAGCAGCACCAATGGCTACGGCTTCGTCGGGGTTAACGGCTTTGGAAGGCTTCTTGCCAAAGAGTTTCTCTACTTCATCCTGTACTTTCGGAATCCGGGTCGATCCACCCACCAGAATGATCTCGTCAATCTGGCTGGCACTCAGCCCGGAATTTTTCAGCGCCCGGCGGCATGGCTCAAGGCTCCGCTGAATAAGCGAATCGGCCAGCTGTTCGAACTTGGCGCGGCTCAACGTCCGAACCAGGTGTTTGGGAATGCCATCAACCGGCATGATGTAGGGCAGGTTGATTTCCGTTGAGGTCGAGCTGGACAGCTCTACTTTAGCCTTCTCGGCGGCTTCTTTGAGCCGTTGCAGAGCCATCGGATCTTTCCGCAGGTCGATGTTTTCGTCTTTCTTGAATTCGTCGGCCAGCCAGTCGATGATGACCTGGTCAAAGTCATCGCCACCCAGGTGCGTATCGCCGTCGGTTGACTTTACTTCAAACACACCATCGCCGAGTTCAAGGATCGAAATATCGAACGTACCGCCACCGAGGTCGAATACCGCAATTTTCTGGTCTTTATTCGTTTTGTCGAGACCATAGGCCAGGGCGGCTGCGGTTGGCTCGTTGATGATCCGCTTGACCTCAAGACCGGCAATCTGACCGGCTTCTTTGGTGGCCTGCCGCTCAGCGTCGTTAAAATAAGCCGGTACCGTAATCACGGCTTCAGTAACGGTTTGGCCCAGGTAGTCTTCGGCGGTCTGCTTCATCTTTTGCAGAATCAGGGCCGAGAGCTCCTGGGGCGTATATTGACGATCGCCAATTCTGACGCGGGGCGTGTCGTTAGGCCCTTTCTCTACGTCGTAGGCAACGTTTTTGATTTCGTTGGATACCTCATTGTAGCGTTTTCCCATGAATCGCTTAATAGAGGAGATCGTATTGTGTGGGTTGGTGATGGCCTGACGTTTGGCCGGTGCACCAACTTTACGTTCGCCGTTGCCATTGTCCATGAAGGCCACAACCGACGGCGTGGTGCGGGCACCTTCGCTGTTAGGAATAACGACTGGCTCGTTGCCCTCCATCACAGCCACGCATGAATTGGTGGTGCCTAAGTCAATACCGATGATTTTTCCCATGATGAGTACTACTATATGGTTTAGTTTCTTGCTCTGAGGCCTGTCTCAGTGACAGACAGAAGCTATCTATCAATACAAATGCCAGCCCGCAATTTTAAGCCAATTGCTGTCAGATTGACAGTGTAAGCCGGTCTTATGGGCCAATGTGACGGAAGATGTTCCTGCGGATAACGGGCAGTCTGCCCAGTCGGCATATAGCCGTAGGTACTGCATCTGTTGCGGCCTGCAACAAAAAGTCCCCGGCTACACGTAGCCGGGGACTGTACTTTAACACCAAAATATGCAGGTCGACCTTATTTTCCAAACAGCCCACCCAGCATCCCGCCCAGTCCGCCACCGCTGTTACCCTGCTGACCGGCCATGCGCATGAAGTCATTCATGTCAAGCTTACCATCGGCCATAGCCGAGCCCGCCATACCCATCCAGTCTACACCCTGCTTGCCGGTGGCAGCACCAAGAATACTGTTTCCGTCAACGCTGTTGTCGTTTGGGTCAGATGCTTTGTTCATTAGTTTGCTGAGCACCATGGGCACTACGGCACTGGCAATAGACATGGCTACCGCCGGAGAGATGCCCAGCTTCTGCATCAGATTTTGCTCTACGTGCTGCTGCACACCGCCCGTAACCGGATTGTCCTGTACACTCTGGCCCCCGCCCGTTATCATGCCGAGCAGGTTACCAAGGCCACCGCCCTGCGCCTGCTGACCAAGCCCGCCCATGATACTTTCAGTGATGGTCTGCATTACGTCGTTGTTCTTCTCGTTTGGAATGGCCGGGTTCTGCACAACCGCCTGGCCCGAATGCTGCTGCACCAGATTCATCAGGGTTTCAAACATAGTCTTGTGATTTAGATGCGTAAATGATGATAAGGCTATAAAAGTAGAACGGTTCTCCCACTTCCTTGACGATAAGATTTATTTTTGCCTGTAGCTCTCTATGAAGAGACAAGCCAGCCTATGATGCCCAACGACGCCGAGCGTACCCGTTTATCCCCAAATGATGTCCCATTTGAACAGACCCTAGACCCGCTTCTAACGGGCCTGCTGTATCCCAGCGAATCAGACGAACCGCTTCTGTCTGTGTCCTGCTACCTCAATCAGCCCGAGCCACTCATGGTGAGTCAGATTAAAGACTGGCTGATGCTCCCCCCATCGGTGTACGTGGAGGAACGGCCCGAAGCAGAATTCTGGGCACCCGTAATAACGCAGCAGGACTGGTACGGAGACGAGGAGAAGGCCCGCACGGCCAGTTTTCAGAAACTGCAAGTGTTCATCACTACGACGCTCGCCAACCGGCAGGTTTTCTACGTCGGCCAATCTGAAATGGAGGTGTACCTGCTTGGGCAGCTCACATCCGGCGAGCGGGCCGGCTTTAAAACCCACGTGATCCAGACCTAAAAAAAAGAGAAGGGAGCCAGGGAACGAGGGGATAAGTTAGGCTTAGCCTGACTCCTTTTCCCATTCGTTCCCTGACTCCCTTCGCTTTTTTTCTGTTTACTTTACCTGATTCACCACGGCAGCAAAGGCCTCGGGATGATTCATGGCCAGGTCGGCCAATACCTTACGGTTGAGTGTGATGTCTGTTTTGCTGAGCGAACCCATAAAAACCGAGTACGACATGCCTTGCTGACGTGCTCCGGCGTTGATACGCTGAATCCAGAGGCTCCGGAAGTCGCGCTTCTTGGCCCGGCGGTCGCGGTACGAGTACAGCAGGGCTTTTTCAACGGCGTTTTTAGCAACCGTCCATACATTCTTACGCCGACCATAGAATCCTTTGGCCAGCTTCATTACTTTTTTCCGACGTGCTCTTGAAGCGACGTGATTGACGGAACGTGGCATAATTTTTTGTTTTTTGACACAGGCGGAATGGAGTGGAGAATTAAGTGAGAATAGTGAAGAGCAAACCGCCATTCATAATTCATAATTCATAACTCGTAATTCACTTGAGGCCCTTTGTCGGGTGAAACGTGAAACCAGGACGCGACTGCATCCTTTCTTACTCCTTGACTTGTAAGCTAGACGTTCAGCAGCGCTTTGATACGGCGTTCGTCGGCTTTGACAACCAGCGTATCGTGCACCAGGTTGCGCTTCTGCTTCGTGGTCTTCTTGGTCAGGATGTGACTGTGGAAGGCGTGCTTCCGCTTGATTTTTCCGGTACCCGTCAGCTTAAACCGCTTTTTGGCACCCGAATTGGTTTTCATTTTTGGCATTATCGTAACCGCTGATTGTGGTAAAAAAAGTAAACAGGCCGCAAAGATAAGGAAAAAGGAGCGAAAAGGGAAGAGAGGGACGAAGGGGAGAACAGGAATCAACCGAATCCTTTCTTTCCTTCGTCCCTCTCTTCCCTTTTCTCCTTTATTTTTTCGGCGTTACCACCTTCGGCGACAGGAACATACTCATGCGCTTTCCTTCAAGTCTGGGTTCGGATTCTACTTTGCCGTACTCTTCAAGGCCTTTGGAGAATCGGTCCAGCAGTTGAAAGCCGCGGTCTTTAAAGACAATAGCCCGTCCAACAAACTGTACGTAGGCTTTCACCTTAGCCCCTTCTTTCAGGAAGTTGATGGCGTGCTTGAGCTTGAACTCAAAGTCATGGTCGTCGGTATTAGGACCAAACCGAATCTCTTTGATAACGACTTTGGTAGCGTTTGCCTTGATTTCTTTCTGCTTCTTCTTTTGCTCGTATTTGAACTTGGAGTAGTCAACAATACGGCAAACAGGCGGAACAGCATTGGGCGATACCTCTACAAGGTCGAGGTTCTGGGCTTTCGCCATAGCCTGCGCCTTGTTGGTTTCATAGACGCCCTGCTCTACATTTTCACCGACCACCCGTACTTCGCGGGCCAGTATGCGCTCATTTACTTTGTACGGTTCTTCAACCACGCGACGTGGTGGTCTGCGCTGGGGTAATGCCATATTTTAGGTTTAGTGTGCTCTTTTGGTTCGTTTGGATAACATGACCTACTTTAAAAAGTTCGGGAATATACGCAAGAGCCGCTTAACAGCCCGTACTTCCCCACTTAAAGTTGCAGGCCAACCGGGACAAAGGTCTATCCGTGTCGGTCAGACTGTACCGTTGACTGATCAGATAGGTACTGCTTAAACCTTAACTTCGGTCTGAAACAGCGCCACGAACGCTTCGATAGACATAGTGCCTACGTCGCCCTGGCCCTTGCGCCGGACCGAAACCTGCCGGTCAGCGGCTTCTTTCTCGCCCACGATCAGCATGAACGGAACTTTGCTAATCTCAGCATCGCGGATCTTTCGGCCAATCTTCTCATCGCGCTGATCAACTACGCCCCGGATATCATGCTCCTGAAGGGCGAAGAACAGCTCATTGGCGTAGTCTTCGTATTTCTCCGAGATGGGCAGGATCGAAATCTGATCGGGCGAGAGCCAGAGCGGGAAGTTACCCGCCGTATTCTCGATCAGGATGGCAATGAACCGCTCCATGGAACCGAACGGGGCGCGGTGAATCATCACGGGCCGGTGCTTCTGATTGTCGGCTCCAACGTACTCCAGCTCAAAGCGGTTGGGCAGGTTATAGTCGATCTGTACCGTGCCCAGCTGCCACTTCCGGCCCAGGGCGTCGCGCACCATGAAATCGAGTTTAGGGCCGTAGAAAGCCGCTTCGCCGAGTTCAGTGACGGTTTTCAGTTCTTTTTCGGCGGCTGCCTCAATAATGGCCGATTCGGCTTTCTCCCACAAATCGTCCGAGCCAATGTATTTGGCTTTGTTGTTGGGATCACGCAGCGAAATCTGCGCACTGTACTCGTTGAAGCCCAGTGATTTGAATACGTACAGCACCAGATCAATCACCTTCATAAACTCTTCCTTCACCTGATCGGGGCGGCAGAAAATGTGGGCATCGTCCTGCGTAAAGCCCCGCACCCGGGTCAGGCCGTGTAACTCACCCGATTGCTCGTAGCGGTACACCGTGCCGAACTCGGCCAGTCGCAGGGGCAGATCGCGGTAGGAGCGGGGGCGGGTTTTATAGATCTCGCAGTGGTGCGGGCAGTTCATGGGTTTCAGCAAAAACTCCTCGTTTTCGTCGGGCGTTTTAATGGGCTGAAACGAATCCTCGCCATACTTATCCCAGTGGCCCGACGTAACGTAAAGCTGCTTGCTGCCAATATGGGGCGTTACTACGGGCAGGTAGCCCGCCCGCGTCTGGGCTTTTCGCAGGAAATTCTCCAGCCGCTCGCGCAGCATCGCTCCTTTGGGCAGCCACAGGGGCAGACCCGCCCCCACTTTCTCCGAAAAGGCGAACAGGTCGAGTTCCTTGCCGAGTTTGCGATGATCGCGCTTTTTAGCCTCTTCGAGCAGGTGCAGATACTCCTCCAGCTCTTTTTGCTTTGGAAACGTAACGCCGTAAATGCGGGTGAGCTGCTTATTTTTTTCGTCGCCCCGCCAATAGGCACCGGCCACGTTCATGAGCTTGGCCGCTTTGATAAAGCTCGTATTCGGGATGTGCGGACCCCGGCAGAGGTCGGTAAAATTGCCCTGGGTGTAAAATGTGATGCTACCGTCTTCCAGCCCGTCAATCAGATCGAGTTTGTACGGGTCGCCTTTCTCGTCAAAGTACGCAATGGCATCGGCTTTGCTGACTGCTTTGCGCGTATAGACCTGTTTTTGCCGGGCCAGTTCCAGCATTTTATCTTCTACTTTCTTGAAGTCTTCCTGCGAAAACGGTTGGCCACCGAGGTCGACGTCGTAGTAGAACCCCGTTTCTATAGCGGGACCGATGCCAAATTTGGTGCCGGGGTACAACGCTTCGAGAGCCTCGGCCAAGAGGTGAGCGGACGAGTGCCAGAATGTGGCTTTGCCATCGGTATCGTTCCAGGTCAGGAGCTGCACCTGAGCATCTTCCTGAATAGGAGCGGTGGCGTCCTGTACCTTACCGTTTACCCGGGCCGCCAGCACGTTGCGGGCCAGGCCTTCGCTGATTTGGGTGGCAATGTCCAGTCCGGTTGCTCCCTGGGGGTATTCTCGAACGCTGCCGTCGGGCAGCGTCACGCGGATTTGTTGGTCCTGCGCAATCATGGGTTGGTTGGTTTATTGGTTGCTGCGGCCTGCCTACAACTGCAGGCCGCCTGGTTGTTCTGCGTGCGGATCAGGGGCACGCCGAGACAAAGGGTAACTTAGTTTATTGGCTTTACAGTTCGCTGAAGCGAGTCGCTATGACCCGACAGGACCCGTGTACGGGGTTGTATTGGCTGAATCACAATCCGGGAAGTATCAGGCCGGGCCCGTTTCGTGGCCGGTTCCTGCAACGACTCATCGGGCAAAAGTACGGGGTTGGCCGGATATCCGACGTACTGTCGGCGCGTTGACCGCCATAAACCGGCGGCTGCCTGCCGGTCTTCGGGATTTTGCTGGGTGGCTTTGGTATACGCTAGAATGGCCTGATCGTACTGCCGCATCTGTTCATGGCAGTAGCCAATGTACGTGTCGATACGGGGAAACTGGGGACGCAGTTGCTGTACTTTCTGGTAGCTGGCCAGGGCGGTGTAGTAATTTCGATATTTCTGGCTGATGAGTCCCATCTGGAAATGAGCCTGATAATAGCCGGGCTGCAAGGCCAGGGTGCGCTGGTAGCAAAGCATGGCGCTGTCGAGCCGATTGGTAGCGTGGTAGATAAGCCCGCGCCCGTACTGAAGCCGGGCATCATTGGGGAAATAGCGAATCGCCTGCCCGTTGTAGGCCATAGCCACGTCCAGACTACCCAGCGTTCTGTATACCGTGGCCAGTTGGTTGTAGGTTTCCAGATAACGCGGTTTGAGTTGCAGCGATCGCTGATAAAGCTCAATGGCCCGGGCGGTATCACCCTGTCGGGCCGCCATCAGACCCGTAAAGAAATAGGCTTCACCATCGTAAGGGGCCATTTGCAACGCTTTAGCGATGTACAGTCGGGCCTTGTCATATTGCTGCTGCTGCTGGAGCAGATCGCCCTGTAGCGTATACAATTCAGGCGAGTTAACGCCGAGAATTTCGGCCCGCTGGGCATCGGCAAGGGCGTTGGCGGGTTGTCGCAAGTCGCGCAGCACCTGCGCCCGGGTCAGGTAGTACGACCCGGCATTGGCGTTCCGGCTAATGGCTTCATTTACATCGTCGAGGGCCTTGGCTGTTTGACCGAGTGTCAGAAAAAGCGCGGCCCGTTTGGCGTATGCCGAAGCAGGAGAGGAGGCATTAATAATTCGGGTGAGCGCATGGAGGGTACCCGCTACCCGGCTGCTGTCCTCGGGCCTGGGATATGTGGGTATGCGCGCTGACTGCCGATTGTCCGGGCCACAGCCGACCAGGGAAAGGGCGAGAACGGACGAAATAAACAAAGAGAGAAAGCAATGATGGGGCGAAGAACAGCCGTCCTGCCTCAGAAACCGCTGTTCTGCTGTACTGGATAAGGCTAACCTGATGGCATGAATCCTTCGCTTGCTCACTCGCTCACTCATTGGGTAGGCAAAGATACAGAGCTGAACCGGTAGAATACGCCCAGCGGCAGGCGTTTGTGGAAGGTGTCGGTCAGGTACAGTTCACCCCACTCGGGGTTGGGTACCAGACCGGCCGTTTGCCGTATGAGGTTGTCCAGAATCAGCGACGAAAACCCCAGGGAGTACAGATTGATGATGAAAAAGAAATGGGTATCGTCGAGCAGATTCACGCAGGCTTTGAGCAGCTCGTTGAGGTGTTCTTCCAGCACCCATTTTTCACCATCGGGACCACGCCCGTAGGCGGGTGGATCCAGAATGATACCATGGTACCGATTGCCCCGCCGTAGTTCCCGCTTTACAAACTTAACGGCGTCGTCAACGACCCAGCGTATGTTGGCTAAGCCGCTCTGTTCCATGTTCTCCCGCGCCCAGCTGATAACTGGCTTCACGGCATCAACGTGCGTTACATCGGCACCTGCCTGTCTGGCGGCCAGCGATGCGCCACCTGTGTAGGCAAACAGGTTCAGTACCTTTGGCTGGGGGGTATCAAACGCCTTGATCTGATCGCGGATATACGCCCAGTTGTTGGCCTGCTCGGGAAAAATACCCACATGCTTGAACGTTGTCAGGGCCAGTTTAAACGTCAGGTCCAATCCCTGTTGCTGAAACGTCATCATCCAGGGATCGCGCATGGTGGGTTTCGTCTGCCAGTCGCCCCGTTCCGGCGACTGCCGATCGCGGGTGAATGTAGCGTGGGCCCGCTGCTCCCATTCAGCGTCAGACAGTGATTTATCCCAGATCGCCTGTGGTTCAGGCCGGGCCAGGACGTAAGGACCAAATCGTTCGAGCTTGGCAAACTTGCCGGAGTCGATCAGTTCGTAGTCAGGCCAGGGGGCAGGGGTTATTAAGTGCATACGGTATGAATTACGACGGATAGATGACGGGTTACGGAAAGGCTTACGCGCTGCTAGTCAGCACCCACCTGCTTGTACTTCCTCATTTACACGGCATTACCCAGTTTCAGAATCAGCTCAAATTCGTTGGGGCGAACAGGCATCACCGACAGGCGCGACTGTTTGATGAGGCCCATGTTGGCCAGGAGTGGTTCCGCCTTAATTTGCGACAGTGTAACGGGTTTGCTTAAGGCCATGACCGGCTCCAGATCAACCACGACCCAGCCAAATTTCATCTGCGCCGGATCATCGGCTACGGTAGGATCAGGGTAGGCTTCACGCACAACCCTGGCCAGGCCCACCACGCCGGGTTTGGTAACGCTATGGTAAAACAAAACCTGATCGCCGGGTTGCATAACCCGCATGTTATTCCGTGCCTGGTAGTTGCGAACGCCATCCCACACAGCGCGTCCCTGCTCCGTAAAGTGAGGCCACCCATACGTAGCGGGTTCCGATTTGACGAGCCAGAAGTTCAATCTCAGATAGGAGAAGGAGTGAATGTTGAGCGAATGACGGGTCAGGTGAACCGGCAGACGCGTGGGAAGTACAGGTTAGCCCTTTTTATGACTCGTCATTTAGGCCGGCGTACCGACGTACAGAGCCTCAATAATAATCGTCATGTTCGCGGCTTTGACCAAAGGGGGACCCGTAGGGATCATCGTCTGCCTGAAGGGACGCTCCGACCCGGCCAAACTGAAGAATTTTTTTGAGAATCATAATCTGTCCGGTATGGTACAGGTCATGATTGACAATGCCGTGCAGCATGTCATAATACGTATAGTCACGACCGGGAACAATATCTTCCAGAAACTCGTCGTCGTCGCGCTTGTCCAGCTCATTGATTAGCTCTTCCTGACTCAGACTCAATTCCATTTCGAGAGCCTCCCACTCAAAACCATCGATCCGGTCGGGTAAGGCACCAAAATCCTTCGCGGGGGTCGTAATGTCGAATTCAGCGTCCCCCTGCATCTTTTTTACGCAGAAAATACGCCAGCTTGTCATGTGAAAAACCAGTTCGGCGATGGTATGCGTATTAGGCGTAACCCGTCGACCGGCCAGGTCGGGTGTTACTTCGCGCAGGACCTCAACCACCGAAGGGCCATGCCAGGCTTCTTCGCTCTCGTAGGTTGTATTAAGCAGATCAATGATCCGTATAAGTTCGTCGTTTGGAACCATAGTATAGTAAAAACTAGTGCTGAGTTAACAAAAGTCAGATACTCTTATAACCGGTAGCAATGGGTTGTGTTAAGGCAGAAAGTGTTCTTTTCTCGTCATAACGCCTGCTTTCAGCTAAGGCGCTGAAGAATACTACAAAGGTACGCTTATATCAACATGGTGCATCAGGGAGGCCCTATTCAACCACGCGCATTACCAGCCGACAGCTTACCTACCGAAAAATAAATTTCACAATTTACGAATTGGGTAAACGATTCGATTTACCGGTAAATAGCCTACTTTCCCGCTGTTATCGACAGTGCAGGCATATAAAATGGTAGTCTACTCTGAATAACTCAGGTTTTTCGGGTAACGTGTTACAATGTGTGCGGTGTAGATAACAACTAACCCATGTATCATAAACTTCCCATAAATGTTATGAATCATCACCACTTGAAGGATGAAGAACTAATCCGTATGCACCTAAGTACCGAGCAGAGTAATTATTTTGAAACACTCTATAAACGGTACGTAACTAAAGTCTACCGGCGATGCCTGTCGTTAATCAAAGACACGACGAAAGCCGAAGACTTTACGCATGACATTTTTCTGCGTGTACACGGTAACCTGAGCAATTTCCGCGAGCAGGCTACCTTCTCGACCTGGCTGTATTCCATCTCCTACAATTATTGCATGGATCAGCTACGAACCGCCAACCGAATTTCCTGGACTGAAATTGGCCCGGATTACGATCGTGAAGCCACTGACAATACAGACAAGGAATTGCTGGAAATGCAGTTTCAGCGGCTGTCGATGATTCTCCAGTCGATTTCGCCCGATGAGACCGAGATGCTACGCCTGAAGTATGAAGATGGCCTCGACATCCGCGCCATTGCCGACCGGTTCGCGCTGAAAGAAAGCGCGGTGAAGATGCGGCTCAAACGAACGCGTGATAAAGTTCGTCGTCTCTATGGCCAGCAATATCTGCCCCTGAACTGAGCCGCCACCGGTTCTGCTGTTGTTTACTGACCTGTAAGGATGTTGACTTTTTCCGGCGTTGGCCGCCACTGGTATGCCCGCTCATGGACGGCCCGCATGGTACAGAGCACCCCGTTGAGGTGGTCATATTCATGCTGAATCAGCTCGGCGGTGCGCCAGTCTGTTACAGGCCACGTGTGGAGTTGCCAGTACTGATCACGGTAGGTCATGGTAAGCTGCCGGTGGCGCTGAACGCGCACCAGAAGGTTGGGAAAACTCATGCAGTCGTCCCAGAGTTCGTCCGTTTCGTTGCTCAGGTCAGTCAGTTCGGGATTAATGATGACGATAGGTTGATCCAGATTGAGATAAAACAATCGCTTCATAATACCAAGCTGCGGAGCGGCAATGCCCCGGCCAAACTGATACGTGGCCCGGATGTCCTCCATGACGGCGTGCAGATCGGCTACCCAGCCCGGCACCAGGGGCAGCTCGTCGGGGCGCACAGGTTGGCAGGTTTCGTACAGGCGCGGGTCGCCCAGCAACAATAGATCAGCGATGGTTTTCATAAACTGAAAAGAGCGAAAAGAATAGGTCGAAATTTACCGCAGGGCGCCCCTGAGCGTAGCAACCAGCCGGTCAATTTCTTCATCAGTGTTAAAGTAATGGGGGGAGATACGCAGGGCCGCCGTGGTCATGCCTTTTCGCCCGTAATCTATAATTGCCCCGCCGTAAACGCTCAGCGACGTGTTAATCTGCTCGGCCAGTAATCCGGCTTTTAGTTCGGCCGCTGATTTACGATCACTGATGAGGGTAATGATGCTCGAGAGATGCGCACCCTCGTCAAGCAGCCGAACGCCGGGCAACGCGCTTAGTTTGGGGCGTAGTGTCGCACAAAGGGTGGCGTTCCGCTGCGCAATGGCCTCAAGCCCCACGGTCAGGGCGTACCGATGGGCCTTGGCAGCTCCCAGCACCAGCGCGTAGGAAAACTCCCAGTCTTCGAACCGTGCTGCCGTGGCCTCCAGCCGGAACGAATCGGCCGATTCCCAGCTGGCCCCGTGCAGATCAACAAACAAAGGAGCATAGCCAGCCCGCAACACCCGGTCTGACACGTAGAGAAACCCCATCCCGCGCGGGCCACGCAGAAATTTGCGGCAGGTAGCACTCAGAAAATCGCACTGGATCTGCGTGACATCAACCGGCAGCTGCCCCACCGACTGGCAGGCATCAACCAGATACAACACATCGTAGTGTCGGCATAACCCGCCAATTGCTGCCACGGGCTGCACCAGCCCGGAGTTGGTTGGAACGTGCGTGACGGCTACCAGTCGGGGCCGTAAATCCCGGATTTTAGCGGCCATATCATCAACCGAAACGCCATCGCCGGCTTCATCTTCGGCCCGGACAACGCGCACGCTATACCGTTGCTGCAATGACAAAAAAGCGAGCTGGTTGGAGACGTAATCATTATTGGTGGTCAGGATGACGTCGCCCCGCTGGAACGGGATGGCCGAAAGTGCGCGGGCGTAGGCATCGGTAGCGTTGGCTGCGCCCGCAATGTTCTCCGGCCTGGTGTTGAGCAGATCGGCAGTAGCGGTGTAAAATTCCCGGATGGCGTCTTTGCGGAGTTCGGCGGCTTCGTAACCGCCCAGCTGCGCTTCAAGGGCGAGGTGGCTCGTAATGGCATCAACAACGGGCTGCGGCATGAGTGATGCCCCGGCACTGTTAAAATGGGTAACGTACTGAGTGCCGGGCGTATCGGCGCGGAGGGTATCAACGGAAATCATACAGAGAGGGTGTTGGTCATGGTAAGGGCTTGCCGATCAACTATAGTCAGGAAGCGGCCGTGCGGGTAGTCAATAGATATCGTAGACTGACCTTATGTTCAGGCCCGTCACGTCGAGCTTCGTTGGTAACGCCCCGCCTGCCAATCGCCTGGATTCCTGTCCTGATAAACACCAAGCAGCCGGACTCCGCTGACTGGCGACAAATCATGGTATTGCTGTCGGTAATTGTTCCCCCGGTCGTGAAGCAACTGGCCTCAGCCCGCCTTCCGGGTAAGGTACTTCAATTGCGAGCTGGCTCATCGTTCGTATTTTGGTAAGGCAATGAAATCAGCCTGAAACGGTGTCGCGCAGGCTGGCCAGCCGCAGGCTCACGGCCCGTTTGTGGGCGTCGAGCGATTCGGCTTCGGCCATGATTTCTACAACGGGTCCAAGAGCCTGCAACCCTTCGGGCGTGATGTGCTGAACGGTAATTTTTTTAACGAAGCTATCGAGCGATACACCACTGTACGCCCGCGCAAACCCGTTGGTGGGCAGCGTATGGTTGGTACCCGATGCATAATCGCCCGCCGATTCGGGGGTGTAATTGCCTAAGAAAATCGACCCGGCATTGATGATTTTGTCTGCTACAGCTTCGGCATCGGCAACGCTCAAAATAAGGTGTTCGGCGGCATACTGGTTTAATAGGTCGATGGCTTCCTGCTGGGTTTCTACCAGAATGGCTTTGCTGTTGGCCAAGGCTTTTGCGGCTACGTCGCGCCGGGTAAGTCTGCTCAGTTGCGAGCCAATGGTCAGGTTAACGCTGTTAACCAGTTTTTTACTGGTCGACACCAGCAACACCTGCGAGTCGGCTCCATGTTCGGCCTGCGACAGCAGGTCGGCCGCTACGAACGAGGGTACGGCTGTGTTGTCGGCATAGATAGCCACTTCGCTCGGACCGGCGGGCATATCGATGGCCATACCTTCTTTGGCCGCCAGCATCTTGGCTGCCGTGACATACTGATTGCCCGGTCCGAAAATCTTGTCGACGCGCGGTACTGATCCGGTGCCGTAAGTCATGGCTGCGATGGCCTGCGCCCCGCCCAGCCGAAACACCCGTGTAACGCCCACCAGCCGGGCCGCGAAGAAAATGGCGGGGTGGTTGCCGGGGGTACACAGCACTACCTCACGGCATTCGGCCAGTTGGGCCGGGACGCCCAGCATTAGTACCGTGCTGAACAGCGGAGCCGTGCCGCCGGGAACGTACAGTCCTACCCGCTCAATGCCTACACTCTTACGCCAGCACGTAACGCCGGGCATGGTCTCAATTTTTTGAACCGGCTGTTTCTGCGCTTCGTGAAAGACTCGAATATTCTGATACGCCTGCCGGATGGCCGCTTTCAACTCGCCGGATAGCAGCGCTTCTGCGGCATCGAGTTCATCGGCACTTACTTCCAGCCCGTTGGCTGTCAGATCGACCTTGTCAAATTTCTTCGTCAGCGCAATCAGAGCCGCGTCGCCCTCCGCCCGCACCTGAGCCATAATGGGCGCAACTACGGCCTCAATCTGCTGCGTCGACTGCACGGGCCGGGCCAGCAGGGCGGACCACTCGGCGCGGTCGGGGTAAGGGATAATGTTCATTGTTGAGTGATGACCGGGTTGCCGGTGCAATTACGAATTGTGCGTTATGAATCGGCTGCCGGGGCAGTAGTGGATACCGGCTGCCGTTCATAGCTTATACCTCATAATTCCTAATTAAATTCAGTAGATCATTTTCTCGATTGGAATGACCAGGATGCCTTCGGCACCAGCGGCCCGGATGGCCTCTATGTTTTCCCAGAACTCATTTTCGTTCAGCACCGAGTACACCGAACTCCAGCCTTCGGTAGCCAGCGGGGTAATGGTGGGGCTGCGCATACCGGGCAAAAGGGCCGTAATTGTTTCCAGGGCGTGGTTTGGCGCGTTGAGAACAATGTATTTGTTGTTCTTGGCCACCTGCACGGCCTTGATACGAAACAGCAGCTTATCGATCAGCGCCTGTTTCTCATCGCTGAGGCTGGGCGGGGTAATCAGCACGGCTTCTGACCGGAATATGGTTTCAACCTCCTGTAATCCATTGCTCATCAGCGTACTGCCCGAACTAACGATATCGCAGATGGCTTCGGCCAGGCCAATGCCCGGCGCAATCTCGACGGAGCCGCTGATTTCGTGAATATTGGCCGAGACGCCCTGCCCGGCCAGGTAATTACCCAGCAGGTTGGGGTAGGAGGTGGCAATATTCTTGCCGTTCAGACTACTCAGGCCCGACCAGTCGTTGCCCCGTGGAATAGCGATGCTCAGGCGGCACCGGGAAAAGCCCAGCCGGTGAATGGTTTGCACGGAACGGCCACTCTCGATGGCTACATTCTCGCCCACGATGCCAAGGTCGGCCACGCCGTCTTCTACATAGCCGGGAATATCATCGTCGCGCAGGAAGAGAAATTCGGCGGGGAAGTTCGATGAAATGGATTTGAGTTTACCGGTGCCGTAATCGAAGCGGATACCGCATTCTTTGAAGAGCTGGTACGAGTCGTCACTCAGCCGACCGGATTTTTGCAGGGCAATACGTACTAAAACGGACATGAATCAATTGATAAGAAGCCACCACTCAGACCTGATTGCAGCGCAGCCGAAGTCAGCCAGTGGTTGGAAAGCGCAAAAGTACGCAAAAACGGTCTTTTGCGGCAGGACAACGTCTTATTACCTATCCCAGTTACACCCCGGTTCAGAACGGCAGTTTACCCAGATCCACATTACCACCCGTCAGGATGATACCTACTTTTTGCCCGGCAAACTGGTCCCTGTGTTTCAGCACAGCGGCTAAGGGTACGGCGCAGGACGGCTCAATGATGATTTTCATCCGCTCCCAGATCAGGCGCATGGCCGCAATGATTTCTTCGTCAGATACGGTTATAATGGCTGATACATGGCTCCGGATGATGGCCAGTGTTCGTTCGCTTAGGCTGGTCAGCAGTCCGTCGGCAATGGTGTCGATAAACAAAGCCTTTTCCACGCGGCCACTCTGAAAGGAGAGTACGGCATCGGCGGCACCTTCCGGCTCGCCCGCCACAACGCGCGTCCGGGGCGAAAAATAATGTGCGCTCAGGGCCGTCCCGCTCAGCAAACCGCCCCCGCCTACGGGCGCCAGAATAACATCGAACGGTATTTCGTGACCGTACTCTTCAATCAGTTCTTTGGCCGCCGTGGCCTGACCGGCAATGACGCGGTCGTCGTCGAAGGGATGGACGAGTACGGCTCCAGTGCGCTCCATAACGTCACGAACGCCTTGTTCGCGGGCTTCCAGCGTCGGCTCACACTCGATAACGTGGGCTCCGTAGTCCCGCACAGCATCTTTTTTTACCTGTGGCGCCGTGCGGGGCATCACGATATAAGCGGGCATCCCCACCTGACGGGCGGCAAACGCCACGGCCTGCGCGTGGTTACCCGACGAGTGGGTGGTGATGGCCATACCTTCCTGATACTGAGCCACCTGCAACACGGCATTTAGCCCGCCCCGTGCTTTGAAAGCCCCTATTTTCTGGAAGTTTTCGCATTTAAAATACAGGTTGGCCCCCGCGCGGCTGTTAATGGTCTGGCAGGTCAGGACCGGCGTCCGGTGGATGAAAGGCCGAATTCGGTCGTGGGCCTCATTAATCGTTTCTTGAGAAATCATGTCTGAAATGTAGGGCTAAACGCAGTAGCTTTGATAAACGAAACCTACTTTACCCGTCAATTTATAAACCCTGATGATTATGACAAACCGTCGCCAATTTATGCAACAGGCTGCCCTGGCCGCAGCCGGACTTTCCCTGATGCCCGCGGCCTTCGCCGACCCTATGAAAAAGAAACTTTTCTTTGATATTTCGCTGGCCGAATGGTCGCTGCACAAGGCTCTCTTTGCCAAGAAGATTACCAATCTCGACTTCCCCGCTCTTGCCCGCAAGGAGTTCGATATCAGCATCGTTGAGTACGTTAATCAGTTTTTCAAAGACAAAGCCAACGACACGACCTACCTCAACGATTTGCTCACGCGCTGCAAAGACAACGGGATTTCCAACCACCTCATCATGATTGATGGCGAGGGCGGTCTGGGCGATCTCGATCACGGCCAAACGGAAGCAGGCGGTCGATAATCACAAAAAATGGGTTGAGTGCGCCAAATACCTCGGCTGTAAAACCATTCGGGTCAACGCGCACGGCGTTGGGTCATCGGAAGAGGTGATGAAAAGCGCGGTGGAGGGGCTGAGCAGCCTGGGTGAGTTTGCCAAACCTGTGGGTATCAACGTTATCGTCGAAAATCACGGCGGCTACTCCTCCAACGGTGAATGGCTGGCGACTGTGATGAAGCAGGTGAAGATGAAGAATGTGGGTACGCTGCCCGACTTCGGTAATTTCTGCCTCCGCCGGGCCGACAACGGTACCGAGTGGGGTGGCAAATGCGTGGAAGATTACGACCGCTACAAAGGCACCCAAGAGATGATGCCCTACGCCAAAGGCGTATCGGCCAAAACGCACGACTTCAACGAACAGGGGGATGATACGCTCGTTGACTATGGGAAGATGATGAAGATTGTCAAGGACAGCGGCTTCCGGGGCATTGTGGGCATTGAGTACGAAGGCGAACACACCGAAGAATACGAGGGTATCAAAAAAACAAAAGCCCTCCTCGAACGCACGGGCGCCATGGTTTGATGAAATTTACCCGTACCAACAAGCCCAGCTAGACTGGGCTTGTTGGTACGGAACAACTGGTGACGTTCGCTGAGACCGATCTATCGTCATCACTTCATTTGGTAGATGTCAGCTTTTGAGTTGCCGCTGAAGGCGTTGTCGCTGATGGTTATGGGGTCTCCGTTGCGATAGGCAATGCCATACCCCCCGCTGTTTGTGATGGTACAGTTTGTAATGATTCCCCTGCTCACTATAGATGGACAGTTGAGTTCTCGGCCCAACATGATAGCAGCTTTTGAGGTGTTCGGTACGCAGGAGAAATTTGTTGAACCGGCACCATCTATAACGCAGTAGTTAAATTTCGTTTCTGGGCTGACACTTTGGGGATTGATGCCAGCCCATAGTCCTTTCACATTGGGCAAATATCCCACGAACCGGATAGGGTCAGCAGCAGTACCATTAGCAATCAGAGCTACGTTCTTCGTATACTCACTGACCGTAATGCCAGCATCGCTGGTAAACTGAATCTCTGTTCCCTTTGTAAATGTAAGCGACTCGTTTGGGTAAACAATCTGCATTACCCGGTACGGCACGTTTAGCTTGGCAATGGTGGCAGGGCCGTCCATAAGGTCCCTTCCCTGGTAGAATACCTCAATGTATTTCTGGCCGTTATTGGCATAGTCGCTGCCTTCGTCCAGCGATCCCCATTGCAAGTAATTGATCCGCAAAGCCGATTTACTATTGTTAGCGAATATGTTCTTGCTAAAGCCAGTGAATTTTGAATTGCCAATCAGGAAGCTACTGACCTCTATGCCATAACCTGTATTATCGGAAAAGGTGCAGTTTTTAAGCGAAATCCGCTCTGAGTTGTAGCCATCTAGTTTCAAGCCCGCCCGTTGGTCTACGGTGCTGCCCGCATGACGCACCGTGACGTATTCCCATTGATTTTCCAGGTTATTGGCACCAAGATAAATACCTTTCCACGAGCCGGGCGTTGCAATTTTTCCCTCCAGAATGATAGGTTTCTGTGCCGTACCAATCATCTTTAATGCCCCCTGTCCAACAAGGTTGATCCCGGCGTTACCGCCGTCGAACTGAATTTTTACCCCTGGTTTTATAGTAATCACCCGTGTATCACGAATGGTTATCATACAGGTAACCAGATAATCCACGCCGTCGCCCAAGTCTTCCAGCACGTCAGGAATAGTGTTGCAGTCTAGGGTTTTGGTCGTAGCAACGGGCGCAGGAGGAGCCGTAACCGTGACCGAATACGTCTGGGTGCTACCATCTTCCGCCGTCACGGTATAGGGTACGGCTTTGGAGAAATCCTGCGTCGCTCCCGAGGCTGGTGATGCGTTTGCTTTTGGCGAAACCGTGAAAGTGGGCACTAGCTTGGTCACGTTTGTACCGGCAGGTAGGGTGGCCAAAATAGTTTTGGTAGCCCCATCAATAATGGCGTTTACTACCGGACTCAGGCCGTTGAAGCTGAACGTCAGCATCTCCTTAGCTCCGCTTTTGGGCGCGGCTCCAATACCTACTGACACGGCGTATACGGCGGTCGTGCCATCTTCTGCGGTAACGGTATAGTTTACCGTTTTTGAAAAATCCTGCGCTACGCCCGAAGCGGGCGAAACCGTAGCTTTATCCGAAACGGTAATGGTGGGTACGAGTTTTACGATGTCTGTGCCGAAGGGAACAGTAGCCATCACAGTTTTTGCAACGGCATCGACGGTGGCGGTAACGGTAGGCGAGAGACCGCTAAAGGCGAACGTACTAACAGCTTTCGCTGAACTTTTGGGAACTACCGGGTCGGTAGTTTTTTTGCAGGAGACGGCCCACAGCAGCAGTAGACACAATACGGAGGGCAGACCAATGGCTTGGGCTTTCATCGAATTAAACGGGAAAAGTGTGGATAGATCAGAAAAACCAATGCCGTTCGTAGGACAATGATTGCAGGAACGAATATCGCACTATAAGCTTATTTACCAAATGGCTATCCTCATTAATGTACGTATAAAGGGAAATAAACTGTTTCTTCAGGGAACAGACACGACCCGGGAAGGAAATAGTGCCATACTCACGTCTGAAACCAAAGCCTCTTCCGAACGTACCAGCATACTGGCGTAAGTAAGACTAAACCCAACGCCATTTTTTCTGTTGACTGCATATTGTATGAATCGTCTTGAACTTGACGCGCTGGTTGAGCAGGGCGAGGGTGTCCGGCTGGAATTTAAACGGACACTCTCGTCGGCTTATCGCATTGCCCGGACACTGGCGGCCTTTGCCAACACGTCGGGTGGGACGCTGCTGATTGGTGTGGCAGACGATGGTCGGCTGGTGGGCGTGTCGTCTGAACTGCGGGAAATGAGCCGGATTGAAGAAGCGGCCGACCAACTCATTGACCCGCCCCTGTCGGTCAGCTACGAAACGCTGTCGCCCGATGGACGTAAGCTATTGATTCTGACCATTGCGGAGAGCGACGAGAAGCCCCACTATGTTATTGATGAAGCGGGCAAACGCACGATTTACGTACGCGCCAAAGACAAGTCGGTACCGACCAACAAGCTGATTATCTCGCCCGATGCTCCCGTTGTTGCGCTCGTGCAGTCGCCGGCGGTGCGGCTGCTGATCCAGTACCTGCGCCGGAATGACGACATCACCGCCGACAAACTGGCCAAGCTTACCAACATCTCAACCTACCGGGCCGACAAGCAGCTTAAGCTCCTGACCGAGCAGGGGCTGCTGTTGCTGCTCAACAAACAACGCCCGGCCCGTTACGCCCTGAAACTGGCCGAGTAATGCGTTTTTGATCGCCCGGACCGCCTGACAAATTGAAGGATTCACCGGAGAAAAAGAAAAATGGCTTTGTTTTCCGGTGAATCCTTCGTTGGCTCCCTGTGTTAAAACAAGGACGTAGTATTTTTGCGGGATGATACCGCAACAACCCATTACCAAAGAAACGATTACCGAATTTTTTCGGGGATTACAGGACCGAATCTGTCAGTCGCTGGAAGAGGCCGACGGTAGCGGGCGGTTTCGCGAAGACGCCTGGGAGCGGCCCGGTGGGGGCGGGGGGCGTTCGCGGACGATGGTCAATGGCACCATCATCGAGAAAGGCGGGGTGGGCTTTTCGGCGGTTCACGGGCCCGCCACCGAGGCCACGCTGCGTTCGCTTAACATTACGGATCCGGCCCTGACCCCCGAGTTTTACGCCACGGGGGTATCTATCGTCCTGCACCCGCACTCGCCCCGGATGCCCATCATTCACATGAACGTGCGGTATTTTGAGATGAGCACGGGGCAAAGCTGGTTCGGGGGGGGCATTGACCTGACCCCGCACTACGTTGTGCCGGAGGATGCCCGCTGGTTTCATACCCAGCTCGAAACCGTTTGTACCCGTCATGCCGTGGCCGACTATCCTCGTTTCCGAAACTGGGCCGACGAGTATTTTTCTATCCCGCACCGGCAGGAAACGCGCGGCATTGGCGGCATCTTCTTTGATTACCTGAAACCCGACGGCGACCCGGCCCGGCAAGCCGATCTGTTTGCCTTTGTGCAGGATGTAGGCAATGCTTTTGCCCCGATCTACACGCATTTTATGCAGCAAAACAGTTCATTGCCCTACGGAGAACGCGAGAAGCAGTGGCAGTTGCTGCGCCGGGGCCGATACGTAGAGTTTAATCTGGTCTGGGACCGGGGTACCAAATTTGGCCTCGAAACCAATGGTCGTACCGAGTCTATCCTAATGAGTATGCCTCCGCAGGCCAACTGGGTGTACGACTTCCAGCCCGAACCCGGCAGTCCGGAAGCGTTCACGCTCTCTCAATTGCGGATGAGTGATCTTTAATTTTGGATGGGTGACTGATGGAACGCGTGAATACCTCCGGCGTAAACCCCCTTGCGATAGTCATCGTCACTCATTCGAAAGTAACGAAAGATTCCACTCCTGTCCAGAGCCATAGTGTAGCTGGCCATTCGTGATGTGCAGGGGGCTTTCGATGTTGTTGTAGTAGAGCTGACCCGTACCGAGACCGTGCGGCAGGAAATTTTTGAACTGGGCCGTATACTGCGCAATGGCGTTAAGGCCAATGTTCGATTCGAGGGCGGAGGTTATCCACCAGTCAATATTCAGCCGGCCGGCCAGTTCAATCCACTCGTCGCAGTGGCGCAGGCCGCCCAGCAGGGTGGGTTTGAGGATGATGTACTGCGGGCGGATTTTCTTCAGCAACCGATATTTATGCACGTACTCCATTTGCCCGATTAGTTCTTCATCCAGGGCAATGGGTACCGGCGTGTGCTGGCAGAGCTCAGCCATCAGATCGGGCTGGCCAGCGGCAATGGGCTGCTCAATGGAGTGCAGCGTATACTGCGCCAGCCGTTCCAGTTTGGCCATGGCATCGGCGGGATGGAATGCCCCGTTGGCATCAACCCGCAGGGTAATCTGATCGGCAGAAAACCGTTCGCGAATGCCCGCCAGCAGGTCGCATTCCTGCTCGAAGTCGATGGCTCCGATTTTAAGTTTGATGGTTGTAAATCCGGCCCGGAGTTTTTCGTCGATCTGCGCCTGCATAAACGCCCGGTCGCCCATCCAGACCAACCCGTTGATAGGAATATTTTGCTGCCCACGGGTGAAGTCGGACGGATACAGGACCCGGCAGCCGCCCGCCAGAAAATCGACCATTGCCGATTCAAAACCGAACAGGATGCTGGGAAAGGCCGGGCTGATCAGCTGATCCAGAATAATAGCAACGTTCCAGGAGAAGAGTTCGAGATCCATCTCATTGAATTCGCGGCAGTAGCCCGCCAGCTTCTCCTCAAAATCAGGGCGGTCATCGTAACTCAGCCCCACCAGAGGACCGCATTCGCCGTAGCCCACAACGGCCGCGTTGGCATCATCCCGGATGCGGATGAGGTAACTTGTTTTTTCGGTGAGGGTGCCACGCGATGTACCCGCTTCGAAGCGAAAATGCAACGTATGTTTCAGGTAATCGGCAGTTAAACTCATTAGTGCAGGGTAATCGGGGCGGGACGAAACCGGTTCAAAAAGACTACTTTTGGCCACTCTTAACAGGCAATATTACGAAATTGTTGGTGAAGCATTCTTCCTTTTTCTGGCTATTAAAAGTCTTTGCCAAACTGTATGGATTGGTCACTGACGGGCGTAATTGGTTATTCGACAATGACTTGAAACAAAGTTATAGGCCTGCCGTTCAGACAATTTGCGTGGGAAATCTGACCGTGGGTGGAACGGGAAAAACGCCGATGATCGAGTTTTTGATTAAATGGTATGCTGCCTATGGTCCCGCCGATATGTACACGACCGTTACCTTGAGCCGGGGGTATGGTCGGCAGACACGCGGCTTCCGGCTGGCCAGCCGTACTGACACCGCAGCGACGATTGGTGATGAACCGCTTCAGCTTTTTCGTAAGTTTGGCCACCGGGTGCGGGTAACCGTGGGCGAACGCCGGGCCGGGGCCATTCAACTTATTGAGCAGCAATACCCGCAAACCCGGCTGATTCTGCTCGACGATGCCTTTCAGCACCGCGCCGTGCGGGCCCACGTTACGCTGTTGTTAAGTGATTACAACCGCCCGTTTTACGCCGATTTTCCGTTTCCGGCGGGACTGCTGCGCGAAACCCGGCATGGAGCCGCCCGCGCCGACGCCGTTGTGGTGACCAAATGTCCGGCTACCGTGTCCGGGCCTGACCAGCAACGGATAGGCGAAGAAATCCGTCGGTATGCCCGCCCCGACGTACCCGTTTTCTTTGTCACGCTGCGCTATAGCCATCCCGTTTCATTTGCCGCTGAACCGGACCGGCAGGCGCGGCCCGAGCTACAGGCGGTGGTGCTGGTGTCGGGTCTGGCCAATGCCGATCCGCTCGAAGCCTACGTGGGCCAGCAGTTTACCCTGCTGAGCCACCACCGCTTTGCTGATCACTACGCCTACGCCCGCGCCGACCTGGTCCGTATCGTATCAACCCTGCCCGACGGGGCGGCTGTGCTGACCACCGAAAAAGACTGGGTGAAACTCGATGCCCTGCTCACACCCGCCGAACGGCAGACCTGGCCCCTGTATTATCTGCCTGTTGCCCTGCAGCCCCTGCCCGGCAGTGCCGATGATCTGAACCGGTTTCTTGAGAAAGCAATGCTTAAAAAAACGTAATCGAAATAACGAGCGGACTTACCCAATCAGATTTGCCGTATTTTTGGGGGAATGAATCAGCGTTTCTTCTTCCTGTTTATGTTTCTCGGTGCCGCCCTGTCGGGCCGGGCGCAGCAGTTTCCGGGCACGGGACAGGTTCCGGGCGGTTTCCCGGGGGGCTTCGGCAACCAGACCAGCCGGCCGGGGGCGTTTACCAATACCTCGCCCACCGGCATCGATGATTCAACTAAAGCCATATACGGCCCTAAATCGACGAATTACATCCTTGAAGATGATGTCCTGAACAACCGCACCAAACTGTACACCGTTGACACCACGATGGACAACGTGCACCGGTACCTGTACGTGAATCGCTATCAGAATCTATACCAGAATCTCGGCAACCTCGGTACGCCTATGCGCGCGGTGTTCGTGCCCATTCCCGAACAGATTGGCGCGCAGACGGGCTACCACGTGTTCAACCCCTACGCCTACCAGGCCATGAACGTGAAGTACTTCAATACGAAGTCGCCCTTTTCGGATATGTACCTGGCCCTCGGTGCCCAGAATCAGAACATACTGCGGTTTGATTTCACGCAGAACCTGAACCCGCGGCTGAACGCGGGGTTTGCCGTGCAGCGGTTTACGTCGCAGCGTCAGTTTGGCGTACCGCTGGGGTCTAACTCGTCGTCGCTGGAGCGGCTGCTGGCGCAGGACTGGGGGTTTCTGGCGCACACCAACTACAAGTCTGAAAACGAGAAATACACCCTGCTGCTGCATTTTATCAATATGAACCATGAGCTGGCCGAGCAGGGCGGGCTGCTGCCGGGCGTTTCGCAGTCGGCCGACGGGGCGCCGGTTCGCAACCTCTACGACTACGAAGGCGACCCCCGGCTCACGAAAGCCTACGGGCGCGAGATTCAGAACAACTGGCACCTCTATCAGCAGTTTGTGGCGGACAAAGGCATTCAGCTCTTTCACCGCCTTGATTATCGCCGGAGCAAAAACTTCTTTAACGACAACGCGCTGCAGGTTAGCCAGACGCCTAAAACCACGCAGTTCGACACGACGCCCGCTTTTTATCCGGCCAATAGCAGTCCGCCCTTCAACCCCAACCTGACCACGCTCGGCGACTCGACGGACATTTACCAGGATACGCGGTTTCGGTTGCTGGAGAATCAGTTCGGCCTGAAGGGGATTTATCAGTTCGGGCAGTCGGCGTTTAACTACCGGGCCTATCTGCGCAGCCGGATCTACGGACAGTATACCCGCTACAACACCTCGGCCACCGAGTTCAACGAGTACGAAACCCGGCGCAACGAAACGTTTCTGGGTGGCTGGCTGGGCTATTATTTCCCCGACAGTCTGTCGCGGCTGACCGCCGAAGCTGAATATCAGGTGGGGGGCGGGTTCCGGCTGCAGGGGCAGGTAGAGAGCAAACTCGTTACGGCGGGCTACACGGCGGCCCTGGTGCAGCCCACGCTGCTGCACGAGCGGTTCCAGAGTGTCGTGTATTTCTGGCGGAACAATTTCAAACTGCGGGGCTATAACCATGCCCACGGTGAACTGAACCTGCGCTACAAAAAAATACTGCTAAAGCCCGGCCTCGACTATACGCTGCTGAGCAATTACATCTATTACGATACCGACGGCGTGGCCCGGCAGGACAACGGTTCGTTCAGCGTGCTGCGTACTGGCCTGGGCTACTCGCTTCAGGTGGGTAAATTTCTGACGTCGGGGCAGGCGTATTATACCGTACAATCGCGTGATAATGTGTTGCGGACGCCGGCCGTGTTCTGGAATGGCAAGATCCAGTACGAGTTCCTGTACGCCAAGGTCTTGTATATTCAGGCCGGGTTGGATCTACATTTTAAGTCGGCCTATTTTGGCGACGCCTACACGCCGGTTACGCAGCAGTTTTACCTGCAAAATCGGCAAAAAGTGGAGGGGTATCTGCTGGCCGATATTTACGCCAACCTGCGCGTAAACCGCACCCGGCTGTTCGTTAAGGTCAACCACATTAATCAGGGTTTTTTGCAGGGTCCAGGTTATTACGTGGCGCCGGGTTTCCTGCAGATACGCCGGGGGTTTGCCTTTGGCGTAGACTGGTATCTGTTTGACTGATAAGAAATAACCACCCTGCTGGCTACCAGGCCCAATCATTTTGGGTGACGTAGTACCGGGTAACTGCTGCCACTCCGCTTTACTGTTCTCATACCCGCTAACCGCCTGCCCAGTCATGAAACACCTTTTGCTCTGTTTGCTCACTGCCAGTTCCGGCCTGGTACTGGCGCAGACGCCCGCCAAAAAACGGCCCCTGGTTCCCCAGGACATGTACCGGCTCCAGACCCTCAGCGATCCGCACCCCTCGCCCGATGGCCAGTGGGCAACCTATGTCCTCTCCAGCGTGGATACCACCAAAGACAAACGCAACGCCGATGTCTGGATGGTAAGTATGGACGGGAAGGAAACGGTGCAGCTCACCAACACACCCGACGGGGAATCGAAGCCCCGGTTCAGCCCCGATGGGAAGTTTATCTCGTTTGTATCATCGCGGCAGGGCGCTACCAAAGCCCAGCTCTGGCTGCTGGACCGGCGGGGGGGCGAAGCCAAAAAGCTGACCGATCTCAAAAACGATCTGGACGATTACGAATGGGCACCCGATAGCAAACGCATTGCGCTGGTGCTGCGCGATCTGGATTATTCGGATTCGGCCAAAACCAAGGTCCGCAAACCCTACGTCATGGACCGCTACCAGTTCAAGGCGGATATCAAAGGCTATCTGGACAGTGGAGCCGTGCATCTGTTTCTGTTCGACGTAGCTACCAAAAAGCTGGAGCAACTCACCAGCGGTCGCTACGACGAAGAGTCGCCGGCCTGGAGTCCGGACGGGAGCCGGCTGGCGTTTGTGAGCAACCGCAGCGACGATCCGGACCGGAACCAGAACACCGACATTTACGTGATGGACGCCCGCAAAGGCGCCACGATGAAGAAACTGACCAGCTGGTCGGGTGTGGATGCTGACCCGGTCTGGAGTCCCGACGGCAAGCAGATTGCCTACCGGCGATCGACGGCAGCGGGAAATTTTCTCATGTACGATCAGCCTATGCTGGCCGTGGTTGATTCTGACGGCGGAGAATCCCCGGCTCCCCGCCTGCTGTCGGCCCCAATGGACCGGCCCGTGCGCAACCCGCGCTGGTCGAAAGACGGCAAAAGTATTGGCGTACTGGTGGACGATGACCGGCAGGTGTACGTAGGGCAGTACGCGCTGGCCGATGGGAAATTTACGAAAGTAGCCGGGGGCGAGCGGGCATTTGGCAGTCTGGAACCCGTGTCGGCAACGACCTGGCTGGCCGTCTCCAGCGATCCGCAGCACCCCGGCGAGTTGTTTGCGCTGGAAAACGGCGTACCCCGCCAGCTTACGCAGGTACACGCCAATTTTCTGGCCCCGCTGGAACTGGCTACCGTAACGGGCTTCACCTCGGTCAGCAAAGACGGGACCCGCATCTCGAACGTGCTGTTCCGCCCGGCCAGCGCACCCGCCGGCAAAAAACTGCCCACCATCTTCTTTATTCACGGCGGGCCGGTGGCGCAGGATGCCTACTCGTTCGATCTGACCCGGCAGCTGCTGGCGGCCGGTGGCTATGCGGTGGTAGCCGTCAACTACCGGGGCAGCAACGGTCGTGGGCTGGACTTTACCAAAGCTATTTATGCCGACTGGGGTAACAAAGAGGTAGACGATATTCTGGGGGCGGCAGACTATGCCGTGGCCAACAACATTGCCGACCCCGAGCGGCTGGGCATTGGCGGCTGGAGCTACGGCGGCATCCTGACCAACTATACCATTGCCACCGACACGCGCTTCAAAGCGGCCGCCAGTGGGGCAGGCAGCGGGCTGCAACTGACCATGTACGGCATTGACCAGTACGCCAATCAGTATGAGAACGAGCTGGGTGCGCCCTGGGTAAATCCCGACAAGTGGCTGAAGATATCGTACCCGTTCCTGCACGCCGACCGCATCAAAACGCCCACGATGTTTATGGCCAGCGAGAAGGATTTCAACGTGCCGGTGGCGGGTAGTGAGCAGATGTATCAGGCCCTGCGCTCTCTGAACATACCTACGCAGTTGATTATTTACCCCGGCCAGTTTCACGGCATCACCACGCCCAGCTACCAGAAAGACCGCGCCGAACGCTACGTAAAGTGGTTCGACAAGTATTTGAAATAATTTTGAATGAGTGAATGATAGAAGGCGTGAATAGTTTCTGACGCAAGCAATTCTATCATTCTATCAGTCACAAATTAACCCGTCAATCCACCAAAAAATACACGGGGGTTTTGTCGATCTTGTGCGCCTGCCAGCTTACCAGTTGCCACCGTCTGCCGCGCTTTACCCATACGTCGGTGTAGCGTAGCTTCCGGTTGTTGGGGTCACCATTGGCGAATTGCTGGGTGTAACTGCATATACCATTGATGATGGCCGTGTTGCCGTAAATGCGCACCGCCGACGAATCGAGCGTGATGCTCTCGTACCGCCGTTTGCCGTCTCTGATCGACTGAATAAGCGTTGTTTTATTGTCTACGTCGCCGTTGGAGTGCTGGTAAAACAGTTCGTCGCCGAGGAGCTGATCGAGCGTTGCGTAGTTCTGGGCAACCTGCGCGGCAAAGCGGGCTTTTTCGGCGGCAATTACGGCGTCTTTGTCTTTGGAGCCGGTTTGTGCCGGGGCGGTTATGGCAACCAGCCCGAACAGAAGAGTAAGCAGATGTTTCATGTGGTAGACAAGCGCGAATGGCGTGGCTTTGTTCATAGCCAGTAGTCAATCAAAAGGGTAACGAGCAAACCGGCCACGCCCGCAACGGTACTGGTCAGCGTCCAGGCACGCAGCGTTTGTCCTACCGTCAGCCCCCCAAAGCGCGACACCACCCAAAAGGCCGAATCGTTGGGAAACGAGCAGCAGATACCCCCGCAGCAAATGGCCAGCCCTACCGTGAGCGGATGCGCTGAACTGCCCAGCACCGATGTGCCGGCCAGAAGTGGAGCCAGAATGGCTGAGGTAGTCACGAGAGCCACCGTTGCCGATCCCTGCGCGGCCCGCAGCAGAGCCGCCAGTACAAACCCCAGTAGCAACGGAGACAGATGCAGAGCCGAAAGCGACTGCACCAGATAATCGCCGATGCCCGAGGTGGCAATGACGCTGCCAAAGGCCCCGCCCGCCCCCGTAATGAGCAGAATCAGCCCGGCCTGCGCGGCACCGTCCACCACGAGCGCGTCGAACGGCTGGGTGAGCCAGGGGCGCAGACTCCAGCCCGCCAGCACGACGCCCAGCAGCATCGCCACGTTTTTGTCGCCAATCAGTTCTAGGGCCTGCCGCCCCACCGAACCCGCCGGAAGCAGGGGCGTCAGGATGCTGCCTATGAGAATCAGTCCGATGGGAAACAACAATACCGCCAGCGACCGCCGACCCGAGGGTAAAGCAGCGGGTGTATCGGTTGCTCTGTTAGCCCCGTTCTCGGGTAAATCGGGTAAAACATCTGCGGTATCGGCGCGGGTGGTGGGGCTCAGGTAGCGGCCCATCAGCAGCCCACCCGTCAGTGCCGCTATCAGGGCCACGACCATGGCCGCGCCGATAAACGCGCCCGCATCAATGCCCAGACTACCCATGACCGCCAGTGGTCCCGGCGTTGGAATGACCAGACAGTGCGTGGCAATCAGCCCGATCGACAGGGCCGTTACGTAGCGCACCACCGGCAAACCCGTATCGCGCGACAACTGCCGCAACAACGGCATGAAGACTACGAAGGCCGCATCGAAAAAGACCGGGATAGCGGCAAAATAACCCGTCAGGTTCACGGCCAGGGGGGCCCGGCGGTTGCCCACGTTTCGCAATAACAATCCCGCAATCTGCCCGGTTGCCCCGGCGTTGGCCAGGAGCGTACCAAATACCACGCCCAGCCCAATGACGATACCGATGCCGCCGAGGGTTTGCCCAAACCCCGCCGATAGCTGTTTGGCCACGACGCCGGGCGGCATCCCGCAAAGCAATCCCGTCAGCAAACCCACGCCCAGCAGGGCCAGAAACGGGTTTATTTTGAACCGGATAATACTGATGAGCAGCCCCGCAATGGACGCCAGAAAAATAAGCAGAAGATAAGAACCGGGCATAGCAGGAAAAGGGGAGGGGGGAAGCTGAACGAACGCCTAAAGCTACTACTTTCGCCAACACCATGACCGAGATCGAACCCCGCATCCGCCCGCTGACCGATGCCCTGAACCAGACGGGCCTGCTGCGAACGTTTTCGAGCTGTGAAGGCCACTTCGAACCGCACGAGCAACGGCTAACCGACCGCAACCACGCCTACGCACAGTTTGTCCCGGCTGATGGAACGGACAATGAAGCCGTAGAAACCTGGCTTGGCAGCCTCCTGATTCGCTTCAAGGAAAAACACGGGTTGCTGCCCGTTACGGTGGTGGGCTATAAGCGCTACACGCCCGTTGAGAACGCCATCGAGGAAACGTTCGTGCTGGAACTGCGCCCTTTCAATCGCTCCGACCCGCCCGCTCAAAAACGCGCTGATATTGACCGGGCCATTGAGCAGGTACGAAACTTGATTGAGGCTGCGTATCGGCCTTGATCAGGATGAAGCGGTTCAGGATACACGCAGGTGCTTCATCTTTCCTGTCTCAGGTGTCGGTTGGGAAAGGGTCTCGAACTAGGGCGTGTTGCCGGGGGAGAGGCCCAATACATTCTCGTCCATATTGATGGCGACTCCGCTGATTTGGCGGGCGAAGGAGGTTGTAATCAGGTACGACAGGGCGTTGCTGGCCTGGTCATAAGGCAGGCCGTCGGTGTGGATGTTAGAGATGCAGTTCCTACGTTCGTCGGTCAGGCCAATTTGCGGGGCGAAGGTGGTATAGATACCCATGCTCTGCGGGGACGACAGGCCGGGCCGTTCGCCGATGAACAGGGCCGTAAACCGGGCGCGGAGCAACGCCCCGATCTCATCGCCAATGGCCACCCGCCCCTGCTCCACCAGCGCGATGCCGCAGCGGTACCGCGCCGACAAACCTGGCAACACCCGCGTCAGCACCGCCACCGCATGCTGATTCACGGCCTCCGCCGACAGGCCATCGGCCAGCACAAACACCAGATCGAGCGGTTGGGAAATGGCCTGGAGGCTGGCGACGGAGTCGGGGTGCAGCCGCCGACCCAGATCGGGGCGGGTCAGGTAGGTGTTGCGGTCGGGAACGCGGCTTCTCAACACGAAAACCGGCAACCGAAACTGGCCCAGCTGCGCCGTTAGCCCGGTTAGGTTGAGGGGACGGACGAGGGCGTCCTGGGTCCGGGCGTGGGCCAGTTTAACCGCCAGCACCTGGCGCAGGGGCAGGCTACCGCCCACGTTGCCCAGCGCAATCCGGGCGTTGGTATAAGCCCCGAGGGCCGTCCATGAATCAGGCTGGACGATCGGGGGCGGGGCGTTGGGGGCGGGTTCCATAGAGGATCAGTTATGAATGACCATAGAGGACAAGAATCGTTTGGCATTGCGATCATGACCTGAGACCATCCACAATTGCCAGCACAGAATTACCCGCCGGTGACGAGTGTTTTAAGTTGCCGATTTATCCGTCAGATTATACTTTTTCAAGTTCGGCTTTATAATTAATTTTATGTTATGAGGTTTTAAACAGAAGATTAATGGTAAGTCGGATAGATATTTCTTATTCAAGCACAATAACTGAATTTGTCTCGCTTAGCTCACCCAAATATAAATTGTCATCCAAACAAGCCCAATCCTCTTTGTTCCTATTCTGAAGATAGCTAATACTCCTCCCGCTCACATATCCTAGTCACAGGTATATCCTGAGTAAGAAAGATACACAACGTATTGTCCCGAATAAAGATAGGGTTTAGAAGAACTCAGTGAAGATTTAGGCCCATAATGCTTTTTGAAGTACTGCCAGCAACCTGATATTTAGGATCTCTAAAAATCGCACTTCACTGTGTCTTTTGATATCAACTGTCCGCATATTTGAACAACGCTACTATCCCATCGAGTAATGGCCAGCCTAGCCGAAGCCTGATCAATATGGTAGTTACTTTCCTGCGGTAGAGCACCGAATAAGTGTTGCTAGCTGAATGTCAATAACCAGATTCCGAGTGCTTCCACGCAAGGTATCCGTATTCCTTAAAGCACTCTTTATATTATCGATTATACATCGGTAGCTAATTTATCTGTTAATACTATTTTAGCGGTAACACCAAAATACTTTTGGATGAACATATTGAATCTTGAGCCTGACCGTAAGCTGTTAGTAACAGCGAAGAGACAAACGATTATAAGAGTGAACTTTCAGTATTGCAGTCACCATTTGTTGTATAAGTGATTTTATTTTAGTTGGCGTGATTCAAAATTAATTTGAATTGCCAAGATTGTAGGTCTTTAGAAGCCCATCCATAGTTAGTATTTCATACGTTACGTTTAACCGCTTTGCATTCTCTTCTACCGTAGTAGAGAACCCCGCCTTCTTTCGCCGTTGATTCACTTCCCCGGGATTAGCAATAGGCCATATGAAACACTCAGCTTTGCGGCTGGCTATGTCCCGGAGGGGATAACAGGCAGCCTGCGTTCCATAAAGTTGGGGTTTACGTTGCTCCGTCATCAACCGATCCTCCATCATGGCCACCAGCGTGTAGGGTATTTCTTTGCTTTTTCCAGCCTTTTCAATCAGCGGGAAGTAGCGGGAAATATCGTCTGAATGCTGGATAACGTACCAGGCAGCCTCGTTGGTGGGAGAGCCAACTAATTTTTTGCCAGGGTATCCATACTGCTCGATGATCTGTTTGATCCGCCTACTGTTGGAGCGGTCGATCTCAGTCATTTTGTCAAAGATTCGTTGATCGACTTCCTGACCGGATAAACTGTGGGCCCTGGCCAGTGAATCCTTCTTCTGTGGACTATCCAAGATGTCCCTGTATAGTTGATCAATCCGGTAGATGCTGTCTAATTCAACTTTCAACCGATTATTGACCTGACCACAAACGCACATCGGCAACAGGAAGACTAAAAGTGAAGCAATAGAGCGAAGCATAGGCACGTAGTTCAATTGGTGTATACTCTTCTTTGTGTAAAGCTACGCAGCTATAGGCCAATTTCTAAGACCTGCATCGGGGGCAGGATCGCCAGCCAACAGGCGCGTGTAAGCGGGCCAAAGGGGATCAAAAACACCTGATTTACTACTTCCTAATGGGATTGACCTCAGTGCAGGAGGTTTTGGTATTGGCGAATGGTTCGCAAGCTGCCGACTTATTCGTCAGATTGTACTTTTTCAAGTTTATTCTTATGTCCCCAGTTGTGTTATAAGAATAAATCGAGTTTTAAGGATTAAGTCATACCGAGACCTTGAGGGGAAAAATTATATTTGGCAGGATAGTTAATTTATACAAACAAATGTCGATTAGGACCAAACGGATTATAGTTTTGCTTACGCTGCTTTCGGCAATCTTGATCTACTTAATAAGATGCAATGGAAACTCCTTCCATATTCAAGAGGTCGATAAACGACACGAATTTAACGTTAGGCAAACCCATTTACATTTGAGCATAGATGCTCCTGCTCTCGTGGAGATTACTGGAGAACTAGACGGGGATGCTGTCGTCTTCATTCCTAATGGCCCTCAAGACAGTAGCGGCCTGCCTATATGGAAGGATCATTATAGTGTAAAACTTCCCAAGGGAAGTTTTAGCAAAAGGATATTTACTGAAATGGATGGTGATTTTCCTTTGATCTATCAGCCAGTTACAGCAAAGGAAGGGTCACTAGTTATCAAAACGGACTACTGACCTGTTGTACCGGTGATTCTATAGTAGTTGGCGCGATTGAAAATTAATTCGAGTAGCCAAGATTGTAGGTTTCAGAAGACGCCCATGAATGACCAAAATGGAGGCAGCAGAGCGAAGTATAGACACGTAGTTCAATTGTTATGTGATCTTCTCTGTGTGAAGCTACGTAGCTGTGGATCAACTCTCAAGATATGCCTTGATGGTATGATAGCCAGTCAACATGGGTACATAGTTTTGTCAAAATAAATCAAAACAGACCTGATTTTCCCGCTTTCTGATAGTGACATTAGTGCAGGAGGTTGTGGTGCTGGTGGATGGGCAACCGCTGGCCGGTTTCAGACATGATCTCCTGGCGGATGAGCCAGTTTTCAAACTCCGGGGCCGGTTTTTTCTGCAACACCCGGCGCAGATACAGCGCATCGTGAAACGAGGTAGACTGGTAGTTGAGCATGATGTCATCGCCCCCCGGCACACCCATGATGAAGTTGCAGCCGGCCACGCCCAGCAGGGTCATCAGGCTGTCCATGTCGTCCTGATCGGCATCGGCGTGGGTGGTGTAGCAAACATCCATACCCATCGGCAGGCCCAGCAATTTACCGCAGCAGTGGTCTTCCAGCGCGGCCCGGATAATTTGCTTGCCATTATAAAGGTACTCCGGCCCAATGAATCCCACCACCGAGTTGACCAGAAATGGGTCGAAGTGACGGGCCACCGCGTAGGCCCGCACCTCGCAGGTCTGCTGGTCCACGCCGTGATGGGCATTGGCCGACAGCGCCGATCCCTGACCGGTCTCGAAATACATTACCTGATGGCCAGCCGGGGCCGCGCTGCAGGGCCGTTGCCGCCTGGTGCGCTTCGTGGAGCATACCGAGGTTGATGCCAAACGACTGGTTGGCCCGCTCGGTCCCGGCGATGGATTGAAAGACCAGATCGACGGGCGCTTTGTCGATGATTTTCAGCGTAGTCGTCAGGTGGCTCAGCACGCAGGACTGGGTTGGGATGGCCCATTTTTCGCGGATGTCGTCCAGCATGTTCAGTAGCCGGGCCACCGATGCGGGGCTGTCGGTGGCGGGGTTGATCCCGATCATCGCATCGCCACAGCCGTACAACAGCCCGTCGATGATACTGGCCGCAATGCCTTTCGGGTCGTCGGTCGGGTGGTTGGGTTGCAGCCGGACCGCCAGCCGCCCCGCCTGCCCAACGGTCGTGCGAAACCGGGTGATGACTTCGCCCTTCTGCGCCACCGCAATCAGGTCCTGGTTCCGCATCAGCTTCGACACGGCGGCCACCATCTCCGGAGTCAGGCCCCGCCGGATGTGTTGGAGCATTGGCGGATCGGCGGTATCGGTCAGCAGCCAGTCGCGAAAGTCGCCTACGGTCAGGTGGGCCACCGGGGCAAAGGCTGTGGGGTCGTGCGTGTCGAGGATGAGCCGGGTTACCTCGTCGGTCTCGTAGGGAATAATGGCCTCCTGCAAAAATGTCCGCAGCGGCAGATCGGCCAGGACGAACTGCGCGGCTATCCGTTCCTCGTGGCTGTCGGCGGCCAGCCCGGCCAGCGCATCGCCCGACCGAAACGGACTCGCTTTGGCCAGCACGGTTTTCAGATCGTCGAACCGGTAACTGCGGTTATGAATGGCAAAGCGGTAAGCCATAAGGCGGTGGTAATTCGTCGGTCAGATTTTCCCGGAAAATAGTGCCCGGGCATCGGATGTTCACAGAGCACGGCGAACGACAAAAGACGAACGACGACTTATTTATTCCGGTACCAGAGCCAGGCGGGCAGGGCAATACCGGCAAAGCAGCCGAACACGACCGGATGCAGGTAACTCAGGATCAAGATACACACAAACGACAAACTGGCGGCAACCCCGGCAAACAGCCGGGAACGCCGGGCGGCAAAATCAGCGTGACGTAACGGCTGAGTTGGCTCTTCGGCGCTGTGGGCCCGTTCCGTGGCTACGCTGTGGTCGGGTTGGGTGCGGATTTTCAGCAGGCTGACGGCTACGCCGAAGTACATGCAAACGGCCCCGAATACGGATAGCTCGATCAGGAAGGCCGTTTGGCTGCTCCAGATCGCCAGGGTACTGATGAGAAATACCAGCCCGGCCGCCAGTCCGCGCCCGGCTCCCAGCCGGGGCCAGCCCAGCCGCAACAGGGCATCGAGCTGATTGGTAGCCGCCAGCGTAATAGCGTGCAGCGAGGCAATCAGCCCGAACAGGCCAATAAACGTGAAAAGCTGCACCACCATACTGGTCTTGGGCAGCATCAAGGCAAGTGAGGCTGGCATGGGATGATTGTCCTGGCTGATAATCGCCCAGTTTTGCGGGGTCCACGAAATGCCGCCGGCCGCCAGCAGCAGCACCCCCACCGCCAGCAGCACCAGCGTCCAGAATGCCCCCTGATACCCAAGGGTCAGGTGCCGCCGGAACCCGTTCTTCTGCACCGACCGGGTCATCAGCGAGATACCTTCGATGCCGAGCAGCATCCAGATCGCAAAGGGCGTGGCCTCGACCAGCGAACGCAGATCGAACCGATTGTAGGGGTTGGTCAGTAACTGAGTTGGGTAAAAGGCCGGCCCACTGCCCGCGGCATACAGGACCAGTTCGAAAATAGCCAGTACCGTCAGGGCGATGGTGACTCTGATTCCAACCGTTAGATCGAACAGGTTCACGACGCAGAACAGCCCGATAAATCCCGTTGCCAGCCAGGGTGCCGCGACGGTATTGCCCCGCAGAAAACCGATGTATTCCCCCACCGATGCGGCAATGGCGGGACTGGCAAACAAAAACTCGACCAGCACGGCTACGGCAATGAACCCCGCCCAGAACGGCCCAAAGGCCCGCTGAATATACACCGACGGCCCGTCGGCTTCGGGATACACGCAGGCCAGTTCAATCAGGGTCTGGACGAGGGCGTAGTACAGGACAACAGTCAGGCCGAGCGGGATAAAGAACGCCAGCGGCCCGGTTTTGGCCCAGCCGATATTCCAGCCAAACGATTCGCCCGAAATGACCAGCCCCACCCCGGTTGCCCAGATGGCAAACGCCCCCAGCTTTTGGGCAACCGGGGTGGGGCTGGCGGGACTGATGGCAGGCGTAACCATATCGGGTCGGTTAATCAGCTACACCTATTTGCCGGCGGTTATCTCTTCGTAAGCCGACTGCAAACCCCGGACAATACCGTCGCCCTGCATTTCGGTGACGCCCGGAATAGTCGTTGTTTTCAGGATGTCTTCTTTGGATTTGCCCGCCTTGATTTCTTTGCCTACAAATACCATCAATTTTTCCAGATAGTTTTTGAATGCCCGGACATCATCTTTAGTCCCCGGTGATTTTTTCGGGGTCAAACGCGTGGCCAAAGACAAAAATGGTTTTGTTGTCGAACGTCGTCAGCGTTTTGTCCAGTACCGAAATCCAGCTTTCGATGTTGGCGCCTGCGCTGCGGTCAACGAACGGATACCGGCGGTTGGCAGCCAGATCGCCCATATGCGCGACGTTGGCCTGCTCAACATGGATGATGGCATCGCCATTGGTATGAGCCGGCCCGAAATAATAGGCCCGCAGTGACTCGCCCCCTATTTTCTGTTTCCATCCATCGGTAAAGGTCACATCCGGGTACAGTTGCTTATCTTCACTGTTGGCTTTTTCGGCTACCGCTTTCTGGTTTTTCAGCGAATTTTCGTGGGCTACCACATGGCTGGCCATGCCCTTGAACGCAATATTACCTCCGCTATGGTCGCCGTGGTGGTGCGTGTTGATGAGCAGCCCAATGGGCTTGTCATTCGTCTTTTTGAGGGCGTCAATCAAATGCCGGGCCTGCTCCGGAAACTGCGAATCGACCACGACCCAGCCTTCTTTGGTGGGGAGGTAGGCAATGGTGCCGCCCTTCTCCGTGAAAACACCCACGCTCTCGCGCACGATCTTCATCTTGTAGGGGTCATCGGCCAGCGAAGCGGCAACGAGCGGATGATGGAAAAAGGAAACGGCCCCAACGGTCAAAGCCGAGTGTTGAATGAACTGTCTGCGATCCATAGATTTTTTTGGTAAAGGGTAAAGGGTTGGAAATTACAGGATGAACTGGCTCAAGTCGCGGTTTTTAACCAGCCCGCTCAGCTTTTCATTCACCAGGTCTTTCGTGACGACTACGTGCGCATTGGCCCCGATTACGTCGGGGATGTCGAACATAAAGTCATTCATCAGGTGACTCAGGACCGTTTGCAGCCGTCTGGCGCCAATGTTTTCCACTTCCTGATTCACCTCGAAAGCAATACGGGCCATTTCGCGCAGGGCGTCGTCGTCAAACGTCAGGCCAACGTTTTCGGCCTGTAGCATGGCTACATACTGCTTGGTCAGCGCGTTTTTCGGTTCTTTCAGAATCTGGTAGAAATCGTCTTCCGACAGACTCTGCAATTCGACCCGGATGGGGAAACGACCCTGCAATTCGGGAATCAGATCGCTCGGCTTGGCCACGTGGAAGGCCCCGGCCGCCACGAACAGAATATGGTCGGTGTGAATAATGCCGTACTTGGTGTTTACCGCGCTGCCTTCCACAATAGGAAGCAGATCGCGCTGCACCCCCTCGCGGCTGACATCCGGACCCCCTCCACCGCTACCCGACCGGGCCGAAGCTACCTTGTCGATTTCGTCGATAAAGATGATACCGGCGTTCTGCGCTTTTTTGATGGCTTCTTCCTTCACCTCGTCCATATCAATGAGCTTGGCGGCCTCGTCTTCCAGCAGGATTCTGCGGGCTTCGGCAATGGTGACTTTGCGCTTTTTGCCACGTTTGGGCATCATGCCGCCAATCATCTCCTGAATGTTCATCATCGACAGATCATCTACCGAGCCGCCCATCACGCCGATGTTGGGCGTCTGGCTCTGCTGCACGTCGATGTCGATTTTGCGGTCGTCCATCTCGCCGGAGCGGATTTTTTCGCGGAAGCGTTCGCGGGTGCGCTCGTTCAACTCAGCGTCTGGATCGACGGCTTTGTTCTCGAAGCCCAGGCCGGGCTGGCCATTCTGCGCTTTGACGGGTGGAATGAGAATGTCGAGGATCACATCTTCAACGGCCTGCTGCGCCCGCTCCTGAACCGCTTCTTTCTTGGCCGAGCGCACCATATTGACCGATTGCTCAACCAGATCGCGCACCATGCTTTCCACGTCGCGGCCCACATAGCCCACTTCGGTAAATTTAGAGGCTTCGACTTTGATGAAGGGCGCGTCGGCAATTTTGGCGAGCCGCCGGGCAATCTCGGTTTTGCCCACGCCCGTCGCGCCAATCATCAGAATGTTGTTGGGCGTAATTTCGGACTGCATATCCTCCGGGCTGTTCATCCGTCGCCAGCGGTTGCGGAGGGCGATGGCCACGTTGCGCTTGGCGTCGTGCTGGCCGATGATGTATTGATCGAGTTCGGCAACAATCTGCCGGGGAGTAAGGTCTTGGAGTAAAGTCGTCATTGAAAAATGAGGGCGTGTGTTAGCCCTTCCTGCCAAAGAAACACCGGAAACCCCAAAATGTGCGACGTGCCCCGGAAAAATCAGATTGCGCACCAACCGTGCGGTAAACCCCGTGCTTCTCACGGGCCCACGTTCGGGGGTCAGAACGCGCACCTCCAGGCCGGTATCCACGGTATAGCCCGCTTTTTTACTGATTTCCCTACGGTCTGAACGTACCGCAGCGCAAGAGCCTCATCTCAGACCTTACTTCGGCAGTACCGTTACAATAACCCGTTTGTAGCGGGTGAGGGCAGGGGTTCCCTTGTCGGTTACGCTCACGATGAAGTGGAGCGTTTCCTTTTTCGTTACTTCCGGGGCCACGACATAGACGACGTGAACATTCTCTGCCGATGTGTCTACCCGCTTTTTATACGAGCCCGCTTCGGGGTAGTGAAACCACAGGAAGCTCAGATTATCACCATCTGGGTCGGTGCTGCTGCCGGCGTCGAGGCTAAACTCTTTTCCCGACGATACGGTCAACTGGTCGGGATGGTCCAGCACCGGCACGGGCGGATGGTTGGCCTCCGCGTAGGGTTTCACGCACCAGTCCATGCGGGCGGCAAAATCATTCTGGAACTCATCGCGCCACCGCCACAGCGATACTTTGTTACCGGTGAAGATAGAGTCCCGGCGCATGGCCCGGCCATACTCACCGGATACGTAATGAACATAACGGTCAACGGCGTTGGTCCAGATGGGCCGGGTTTCGGCTTCAAACGGAACGCCTGATGGCCCCTTCAACTGGCTGGCAAAATCAGGTGTGTATAACTCGTAGCGGCCACCCCAGCCGCCCCATTCGGGGTGCTCCGGGTCACTAAGCCCGGTGGGGATCAACGAGAGGAACGAAGGCGTATCGCCCTCCACCCCCCAGGCTACATCCGGGTAAGCCGCCCCGAGTGGGCCATGATTTTGCTGAATATGCTCAGCCAGCCAGCGGTTGCTGATCCTGTCGTTGTTTAATACCTTTTATGACACTGTTAATGGCACTCCAGGTAGCCGTTCCGTAGTTGTCGCCCGGACTAACGATATAGAACAGGTTCGGGAAGTTTTTCCGGATCCATACGCCACTATCATCCTGGTCCGAGATGGTATACACGCGCAGCTTGGCCATCAGCCGCTGGGCTTCGGCTTCGGTCCTGGTTTTTTTAAGTTTGTGCAGGGCCTGCGCCAGCGTATTGACTCCTCCCCAGGCCGTGACCCACAGGGGGCGCTCGTCTTTTTCTTCCAGTACGCGGATAATCAATTCAGACCCTTCCGAATCCTTGCCGTCGCCAACGCCCAGCATACCGTACACCGGCAACCCCTGTTTTACCAGGGCCAGCATGGTTTTTTCGTCGGGAAAACCGCGTTCATGCTTATTGAGGTTGGGTTGTACTTTCCCGTAAGCGCGCACCTGCTTTCGGATGGATTCGGGGGCCACGCTGGTTCTTTTCCAGACCGAGGTAGTGGCCACCATCCCTTTCAGGTCAATAACGTTTGAATAGACCAGCAGCCGGACAAATGACTCGATATCGTCTGGTTCGGCTTCAATGTCACTCAGCACCAGCAACCGCTGTTTGGGCTGAGGCTGGGCCGTGAGCGACAGGGACAGGGCAAGGCCCGTGAGCAACAGACAGGCGGTTCGGAACGGGTACTGGTACATGATTTTGATTTACAGTGTCGACGTAATTATTCTACAAGTATATCAACGTTCTCCGTTATCGTCACCTTTCCTACACGGCCACTGCCCGCCAGGTCAGCACAACCCGGCGATCTGACGGCAGAATCCAGTGCTTTGTGCGTCAGCTAAAAGACCCTTACCGGTATGTTTCAATGGGCTGAATTGTACCATCGGGGTTATAGGTCAGCTCGGCTACCTTCACGTTACGGAGGTGCGTTTTGCCCGACAACTGCACGTCGTGATAAAAAACATACCATTTGGCGCCAACCTGTACAATGGAGTGGTGATTTGTCCAGCCCAGTACGGGTTTCAGTACGATTCCTTTATAAGTAAAGGGGCCGTAGGGCGAGGTGCCTATGGCGTAGCAGATGTTGTGCGTATCGCCGGTTGAGTAGGAGAAATAGTAGTTGCCGTTATACTTGTGCAGCCAGGCAGCCTCGAAAAACCGTTTGTCGTTGTTCTTTTCGTAAAAGGGCTTTCCGTTCTCATCCAGAATCTGCACTTCTTTTACGTCTTCGGCAAAGGTTTTCATGTCAGCGCCGAGCCGGGCCACGCGGGGTTGATAGGCCAGTTCGTCAGGCTTTTTAAGCGCGGCTTGAGCGTCGTACGTATTGCCGTCCCAGCGTTGCAGCTGCCCGCCCCAGATACCGCCAAAGTATAAATAGGCTTTGCCATCGGTATCCTGAAATACGCAGGGGTCAATACTGTAACTCCCCTTGATGGGTGTGGGGTCGGGTTTAAACGGACCGGTTGGTTTTTTGCTGGTTGCCACACCGATGCGGAAAATGTCCTGCTTGTCTTTGACCGGGAAATAAAGGTAGTACGTTCCGTTCCTGAAGGTAGCATCGGGGGCCCAAAGCTGCCGTTTTGCCCAGGGAATGTCTTTGATGTCGAGCGCAACGCCATGATCCGTCACGGTGCCGTTAATGCTGCTCATAGACAGGACATGGTAGTCTTTCATGTCGAAGTGGCCTCCTTCGTCGTCTTCGGCCGTTTTTGACTCGATATCGTGCGAGGGATAAATGTAAATCTTACCGCCAAAGACGTGGGCCGAAGGGTCGGCGGTGAAGATGGTTGTTATCAGCGGTTGGGAGACCGGGGTTTTGCCTCCGTTGGTCTGGGCTTTTGCTGAGCCCATTCCAATGAGCAGGGCCGCCAGTAAGAGCGATGTTTGGTTTGGTTTCATGGGGAAAGATTGGCTTAACATAGATTTATTCACTCCAGGTACCGAATTTGCCGAGCTGATAGTCGCGGTAGGCTTCCGAGATTTCCTGCTCGGTATTCATTACAAACGGTCCGCGCGCCACTACCGGCTCATTGAAGGGCTGGGCATGACCAAACAACAGCAGCGAATCGGCTTCGGCAACCAGGTCGATGGTTTCGCCGGCGGAATTGAATTCGACCAGCTGACGCGCATTGACTACCTGCCCGCTCACGCGCAGACTACCCCGAATCACGTAGAAAAGAATGGTCCGGTTTTCGGCAACGGGCAGCGTGAGCGTGCCGGATGCCTGCATAGCAATGGTGCTGAGAAATACGTCGGTCAGCGTCGCAAAGGCGCCCTGTTGATCGTTCCAGGTACCGGAAATCAGATTCAGTATAGCCTTTTCGTTGACCTGGATGGCGGGTATCTCATCCCGTTGAAGGCCCACATAGGCGGGGGGCGTCATCTTTAACCGGGCGGGCAGGTTTAGCCATAGTTGCAGAATTTCGAGATCTCCGCCGTTTTCTTTGAACGCTGCCGACGATACTTCGGCATGGATCAGTCCGCTGCCCGCCGTCATCCACTGCACCCCGCCCGCCGTAATTACGCTCTGAAACCCCTGCGAGTCTTTATGCATAATATCGCCTGCTACAATGAAGGTCACGGTTTCCATACCCCGGTGCGGGTGCGGCCCAAACGGAAGTCCCTGATTCCGGGGTTCGTATACCTGAAACCCATGATGATTCAGAAACAGGAATGGGTCGATCTGGGGCAGCTGCCGCGTGGGTAAGGGCGAGTACGTGATCAGATCGGCTATAGGTCTGTATTCGGCCTGGTGGATTGTTTTGATTGGTCTCATTGGGTTGGCTGAACGGTTGCTGCGAGCCAGCGCCCGCAGTCCGTTCGTAAAAGTTGTTACCTTGATAAGTAAATGTCAGTCAATGATTTAACGTCCTGTAACGAACGTTCCGGCTGTTTGAACGGTGCCGGAATGGGTTGTCTGGCATAGGTCTGCAAATACAGTACCCAGGCATCGCGCCACCAGATGGCCTCATGGTGCTGCGTAGCTAACCGGGCCGAAACTTCCGCAAACATGCCGGGGTTGATGGCCGGTTTTACCTGCGCCCATTCCCGCTGCATCCAGCCAACCGAGTCGGCTCCGGTGTAAAATCGGGTGCACAGTTCGTCCCACAGCGTGCGGCCCGTGCTGAGTTTTTGGGTCCATGCCACGTGGTGAAACCACAGCAAATACGGCAAAGGACAGGTTTGGGGGTTTTCCCAACCCTGCCGAACAGCAGGCTGGTACTGGGCCAGCGCGTTACTGCCCGTGGCGGTACGGTCGAAACCAAGACCCAGTGAATCGGCCCGGTGGTAATACACGGCGGTCCAGTCCGGGCGTGCACTTTTATTCTGCCAGGGTTCGGGCGCAAAATGCACGCCTGACCAGGGGCGCGACAGGCCCAGCGGGGTATTGTAGTCCACGTAAATATCCCGTGACCGAAGCATGATCGTGGTGATTCGCTTCACTGCCGACGGCTCCTGCGTCAGGGTCATCTTTACCCACTCGCCGGCAATCGTCTCTGACGATAGCGAATGATCCCAGGCCAGCCGCCCGAACGCATACCAGTTGGCCTGCGCCATTGGGTGGCCCGTCCAGTTCCGGTCGGAGCCGGTGTTGGCTACGCCCGCCATCGCCGTAATGGCGTATCCATGCAAACTGCCATCCACAACTTTTGCCACGGTCGATCCCTTGCCCCTGGCGTAGGTGTCGGCATCAAGGCACTCCTTAAAAAGCGGGGCTTCATATACCCAGTGCGTGGCAAAGCCGAGGTACTCCTGCGTGATTTGAAATTCAACCGATAACGGCGTTTTTGGCATGGCGCCGAAGATGGGCGAAAAGGGCTCACGGGGCTGAAAATCAATCGGACCGTTCTTGACCTGAACAATCACTTTCTTGTCGAATTTGCCATCCAGAGGCCCAAACTCTTCGAGAGCCGCCTTGAAGCGGTCGCTTTTTCCGTCGGCTTTGTACACAAAGGCCCGCCACATCACAATGCCATCGTGGGGCGCCAGCGCTTCGGCCAGCATGTTGGCCCCGTCGGCGTGGGTCCGGCCATAATCCTGCGGGCCGGGTTCACCTTCTGAATTGGCCTTGACCAGAAAGCCGCCGAAGTCCGGGATGAGGGCATAGATTTCGTTGGTTTTGCTGGCCCACCACTGCCGCACGGCCGGATCGAGCGGATCGGCCGTAGGAAGGCCGCCAATGACCTTCGGTGCCGGAAAATAGACCGACAGATACACTCGAATACCGTATTGCCGGAACACCCCGGCCAGCGCAGCTACCTTTTTCAGGTACTCCGCCGTTAAAAATCGGGAGCTCGCGTTTACGTTGTTGATGACCGTACCGTTAATACCGATGGATGCATTGGCGCGGGCATAATCGCGGTAGCGGGGGCTGATATGTTCGGGCAGTTCATACCATTTCCAGAGCGACTCACCCGCATAGCCACGCTCAATGGTAGCGTTGGTGTTATCCCAGTGATTGAGCAATCGGTATTTTACGTTCGGAATACTGGTAATGGATAGCGCTGGTGAGCGACTCGCCGGTTTGAATATGGCGCAGCAACGCAAACGCACCATATAGTACCCCGGAGGCCTGCTGGCCCAGAACGTTTATATTTTTGTCAGTTGTCAGCCGGTATCCTTCGGCGTTATCAAAACCAAGACTCGGATTCTCGTTGAGATAGATACCGCCCGTTTTCTGGCCGATGTCTGTAAGAATCGGTATCGATTTGCCCAGTAGTCCCTGCAATCCCACCTGTAGTTCCTCAGCTGCCGATTTGAGGATTGGACTTCGGTTGCTAACCGCAATGAATTTGATCATCCGGGTGTATTCCGCCCGCTTCCCGGTGTCTTTAATCAAATCATATTTCAGCCAGAGCCGGTACCCGTCATCGGCCTGCGCGCTGGCATACCCACCCGGAATGCAAAGCATCAGGGCAAACAGGCCCCCTGTAAGGGCGTGTATGAACAAAGGTTTACCGCCGGGTGGATGGGTAAGATAAGGGGTACTCGCGGAGATGATCCCTGACTCACGATTCCGAATGGCGGTGAGTCTGCGCTGCCGCCCAATGGTCGGTAGCCGAACAGATGGCAGCGAACCCGAATTATTCAGGCTGAACCGGTGCGTAATTTGACGTATTCCCATAGTTGAAACGATTTAGTTGTCCGTCGGCGTCCTGATGCGGCTTCCGCCAAACTAAAAAATGGTGACGTGCTGCTGATCCTGAAGCGAAGGAGCATGGGCGAATGAGGTCTATCGATAGGCAGATTTTTGCTGAAGCAGCCCGTAGCGGTATCCTTTTTTCATCTGCATTCATAGGTTTGTACTCTTGATAAAAAGGGGGGTACGTCAGCAAAAAAATCTATTGATTACCTTCGCTGGCAATCAATGAAGATATACCGGTTAACGAATGTTAGATCAATACACGCAGCAGCGACCTTACTTATTAGCCCTGGATTCTATCATATTCGGTTTCGACGGCGAGATGTTGAAAGTCCTGCTTGTTAAACGGGGACTGGAAGAACGAACCTGGTCGCTGATGGGAGGATGGCTTCGACCTGATGAAGGACTGGAACAGGCAGCCGCCCGAATTCTGTTCGATCTGACAGGCCTGACCAATGTATATCTAGAGCAATTATACACATTTGGCGACCCTCACCGTGACCCGATCGTTCGAACCATATCCGTAGCGTATTTCTCCCTGGTCCGAATCGCCGATTATGAAACAAAAATTTCTGGCGAGTTTCAGGCCCGCTGGTTTTCAATCTATGATCTGCCTGCGCTGTTGTTCGATCATGGCGATATGGTTGAACTGGCCATTAAACGCCTGCGCTACAAAGCGGCCCAGCATCCAATTGGCTTTGAACTGCTTCCCGACAAATTCACCATTCCCCAGCTTAAGAAGCTGTACGACGCGGTTTATAATACCGAGTTCGACAAACGAAACTTCAGCCGTAAAATCCTCTCAACCAATCTGCTCATCAAACTGGATGAGAAGCAGAAAGGCGTTTCCCGACGGGGTGCTTATTTCTATCAGGTCGACAGGATCAAGTATCAGGCCATAACCAATTCGTTCCTGAACTTCATTCCCAATTCAGAACTCGGGCTTTAGTCCAACACCCCGTACCGCTCTGATCCGGATGAAAAGCTGATTATTTCAGTGCAAAAATAAGTGTCATATTGACATTAACAAAAATAAGTGTCAATTTTACATTAATTATTCATCGTCGATCAATGTATCGGTCGGCTGAATGTACTGTAGACATTAACCAACGCATTAACCAACCTAATTCATGTCAGCAATCACGTTAGGCGATCAGGAGTATTTCAAAGGAATCGGCGCCATTGGGTACGAAGGTCCCAAATCCAAAAATCCGTTAGCGTTCAAGTGGTACAACCCCGAACTGGTAATAAATGGCAAAACCCTGCGGGACCAGCTTCGTTTCGCCATCAGCTACTGGCATACCTTCTGCGGCACAGGCGGTGACCCCTTCGGTCCCGGAACCCGCGTTTTTGACTGGGATCAGGACAATGACGCGAACACTCGGGCCCGCATGAAGATGGATGCTGCCTTTGAGTTTATTACCAAAATGGGCGTTCCCTACTACTGTTTTCACGACATCGATCTGGTAGATGAAGGCCCATCGGCCGGCGACTACGAAAAGCGGCTACAGACCATTGTGGAATACGGCCAGCAGAAGCAGAAAGAGAGTGGAGTAAAGCTGCTATGGGGCACGGCCAACGTGTTTTCAAATCCGCGCTACATGAACGGCGCGTCAACTAACCCCGATTTTTCGGTACTGGCCTATGCCGGTACGCAGGTGAAAAACGCCATCGATGCAACAATTGCGCTGGGTGGTGAGAATTACGTTTTCTGGGGTGGTCGGGAAGGCTACATGACGCTGCTCAATACCAATATGCAGCGCGAAGTAGAGCACCTGGCCCGGTTTCTGACTATGGCCCGCGACTACGCCCGCAAGCAGGGCTTTACCGGAACGTTCTTTATCGAACCAAAGCCTATGGAGCCCACCAAACACCAGTATGACTATGATGCGGCTACGGTAATTGGTTTTCTGCGGCAGTACGGGCTGGATAAAGATTTTCAACTGAATATTGAAGTCAACCACGCTACGCTGGCCGGTCATACCTTCGACCATGAACTGCAGGTGGCGGCTGATGCCGGTATGCTGGGCAGCATTGATGCCAACCGGGGTGATAATCAGAACGGCTGGGATACGGACCAGTTTCCCATCAATTTGTACGAACTCATTGAAGCGGCTCTGGTGATTCATCAGGCCGGGGGGATCAAAACGGGAGGCATTAATTTCGACGCCAAAGTGCGCCGGAACTCAACGGATCTGGAAGATTTGTTTGTGGCCCACATCAGCGGCATGGATGCCTTTGCCCGCTCGTTCATCGTGGCCGACACGATCCTGAAAGAATCTGATTACCTCAAGTTTCGTGCTGAGCGGTATGCTTCCTTCGATAGCGGTCAGGGAAAAGCGTTTGAAGAAGGGAAACTGTCCTTGGAAGACCTGCGTGCCTACACGTTCCAGAACGGCGAACCGCAACTGCGCAGTGGCAAGCAGGAATGGCTCGAAAGCATCATTAACCAATATATCTAACGGTTTTCCAGCCCGAACATCCCAATCAATAAGAGGACCGGGCCGGACTGCGATACTTTCCCGGCTGTCCACTACGTAAACGCTGTCAGGCAGTGGTATGTATAATGGGCAGCCGGGAGGGTACCCGGGGTATTGTGAAGCCTGAACCGGAGTTTCGCCCAGCACCAACCGGGTGCCTTAGAGCACTTCGTCCTCTGCGGAAACACTGATTTTTCTCTGTGAGTGGAGAGGTTCAGGAAATAGGTTCTCTTTACCCCTGTCCGAACTGAACAGAAGGCCGTGAGCTAACGAATCTGCTTGTCCGAATCAATGGGTTCCGGTATTTGAACCCGTATCCGGTCAGGCGTGCTAAAACTGTCTGCAGGGTTGACCAGAAAAGGTATTGGGAGCGGTAATTTACGGTCAGAAATAGTCAAAAAATTTAGTTATTATAACTATGTCATTGTAGAATTGTACGCTTCTTTCAGGGCGTACTTCTTGATTGGCAGGAATCACGATTTTCAATAAGGCGTTCTATCCCCCCAATAGTGTCAGAAAGACACAAATGCGGAAACTACCTTAGCAGAATTCCACCTCGGTAATCATTGGCAATCTCCAGTAATTGACCCTATACATTCGTAAACTTCATGACTACCCAGGACCAGACTTTATGGCAGTTGTATCGTGGGGGCGATAAGCAGGCGCTTGGCTACCTGGTCGAACGCTACTATCGAATACTAAAGCACTACGGTCTTAAATTTATGGTTGACGAAGCCGTAGTGGAAGACTGCCTTCAGGAATTGTTCTTACAGTTGTGGCAAAATCGTGCTCAGATAAATGCTACCGTTTCTGTAAAGCATTACTTATTCAAGGCGCTAAGGCATCATATTCTCCAGTATCTGCGCTTCCAAAAAAGAGTGCCTACTCAGGAACTCGACTGGGATGCATCAATTGCGGAAGAAACCGACTCTGAAACCCTGCTTATTCAGCAGGAGTCACTCTCTCAGCTTACCAGTGCCCTGCAGACTCAGCTGGATTCATTACCCGCCCGTGAGCGGGAGGCATTGTATCTACGCTACTACAGCGATTTATCCATTCCGGAGATAGCGGAAGTCATGAACGTAAACCGCCAGTCGGTATCGAACTTTCTTCAGAAGGCCATGGCCAGACTCCGGAAAAGCAGGCTTTCACCCATCTTTTCCATTATTTGTATTATTTGTAAAAATACTTTCCTTTAACGAGGGTATCGCCGGGGGGAATCTTCATACTACCATTAATACTAGTAGAAAAGTACTAATGGACCTGCTTCCCCAGAACGTTACGACCGTCGAAGACTTCATCAACAATGCCGCTTTCCGATCGTGGATAGTGGAAAGGCGTTCTGAAGACCGGCGGGTATGGCAGCAATGGTTAACCCAAAATCCTGAAAAGAGAGAACTGTACGAACGGGCAGTGGCTACTTTTCTGCTGATTGAGGGTGAAAAAATCAGCCTGTCTGACCAACAGGTTCGTGACCGGGCCGCGAGTATTATGGATCAGCTGCCCGATGCGTACATTGGGCGTCAATCATTTATCAACTGGCAATGGGGCCGTTGGGCCGCTGCGGCTGCGGTTTTTGCTCTGGTGCTGTGGTGGCAGTCCGGAAAGCTGTCGCTCACTCCCTTTACCCGCCTAAACAATCAGACCGCGCAAACCCCGCCTGAAGCTGAATGGACCAGTGTCCGAAATGTGACGGGGCAGGCCCTGGTTGTTCTCCTGCCGGATAATTCGTCGGTATTACTGGCCACCAACAGCCAGCTCCGGTATCGTAAACAGACCCACCACCCACTGCGGGAGGTGTACCTGCAGGGCGATGGGTTTTTTGAAGTGACCAAAGACCCTGGCAAGCCTTTTATTGTCTATACCGCCAGTTTGACGACGAGAGTGCTGGGAACCAGTTTTCAGGTGTATTCTTCCGGTCGGGATAAAACGGCCTACGTGAAAGTGAAAACGGGTCGGGTGACCGTCACGCCCGTTGGTGCGCCGGACAAGCCGGTTGTACTGAATGTAAACGAAGCCCTGAGACTCGGAGCCACAACGGGGCAGGGCGTGAAAAGTGCCGATTTTTTATCGGATGAAAACCCCGCTGCTATCATTGCCCGGCCATTTGTCTTCAACTACACGGCTGTTCCGGACGTTTTTGACCAGCTCGAAGCGAGCTACCACATGCCTATTCGCTACGACCGCACGCTACTGAGTGGCTGCACCTTCACCGGCAAGCTGGATGATATACCTTTTCTGGAGAAGATTCAGCTTATCTGTCTGACCATCGAATCAACGTATGAAATCATCGATAATCAGGTGATCATCCACAGTCGGGGCTGTAGTTAAAACAAGCCTGCGCTAACCCCTTACCCTATGCTCTGACATTCACCTCCGATTAACAGAAAAGCAGGCGATAGTGCGTCCAACACTACCGCCTGTAACGACCCCGCTGATGTGCCGCTTTTAACACATTCCCTTTCAGGAAAAGGGCGGGGTCCATTATTGGCATTTTCACCGTGAGAAAACGACAAATAACCCAAACGTATGCACTACCTTTCAATTAATCGTAATGTATGGATCAGAATTATGAAGATCTCGAGTCTGCAGATCATGCTGGCCATACTCCTGACGAATATCAATTTTGCTCTTGACGGCAACGCGCAGGAACTCTTAACCCGACGCGTTAGTATCTCGGTACAAAACCAGAACGTGGAGGTGATTATCAAGCGAATTGAAAAACTCGCCAACGTTCAGTTCCTGTTCAGCCGGGAAATCATTCAGTCTAAACGAAAAGTTACCTATCAGGCTGAAAACGAGCAGCTATCGCAGGTGCTGACGCAGATTCTGACGCCGTTGAGCCTGAGTTACGAAGTGGTTGGCCAGCAAATTGTAATAAAGAGAGAAACCGCCACCCCCATCCCGAATCAGCAGAGCAGTACCAGTGATGCGCAGCCAAAAGTGGCCCAGGACCGGCAGATTTCGGGCCGGGTTACCGGCGAAGATGGGCAGGGAATACCCGGGGCCAATATTCAGATAAAATCTACCACGCGTGGAACAACCAGTGATGTGAATGGCAACTACAAGCTTACCATTCCTAATCAGGCTGGCACTATACTGGTTTTCTCCTACATCGGCTATCTTACCCAGGAGATGCCTGTTGGTGCGCAGTCAACGATTAATACGACTCTGGCCGTAGATGACAAAACGCTCAATGAGGTAGTAGTCGTAGGCTACGGTACGCTGCGCAAGCGGGATGTTACGGGAGCCGTTACGTCGGTTAGTGAGGCTACGTTGAAAGAAGTGCCGGCACCAAACCTGCTTACCCAGCTTAAAGGGCGGGCCGCAGGGGTATCCATTGTCAGTAATGGTTCTACCCCCGGTAGCCAGGCGTCTATTCGTATTCGTGGCAACCGTTCGCTCACGACTGGTAATGGTGATGGGCTCGATGGGCCTCTTTTCGTGGTAGATGGTATTCCGTACGGGGGCCTGAACGATATTAACCCGGACGATATCGCCAGCCTCGAAATCCTGAAAGACGCATCGGCAACGGCCATTTATGGCTCGAGGGGGGCTGGTGGCGTCGTGCTGGTTACAACCAAACGGGGTAAAACGGGCAAGCCGGTACTATCGTATGATGGCTACCATGGTGTTACAAGCGTCATGGGTAAATACAATGTCATGAATGGGCAGCAGTATGCGAATTTTAAAGACATTGCGGCCGCCCTGAACACGCAGGGAGCGGGCACAACAGCTTATCCGCTAACTGATGAAGAGCGGGCAAACCTTGCCGCCGGCGTGTCTACTAACTGGCAGGATGAGTTGTACAAACAGGGATTCAATACGAGTCATCAGCTTGGTTTACAGGGGGGTACAGAAAATACGCAGTACGGTATAGGGCTTGGTTATTTTAACGAAACGGGAATTATACCGAACCAGAATTTTTCGCGTGTGAACATCCGTGCTACTATTGACCAAAAACTGGGCAAGCGGGTGAAAGTAGGTCTGAACACCATCAATACACTTACGTACAGAAATGACGCAGCGGGTGGAGGTGTTCCAACAGAACTGGTTCGTCTGTCACCTCTCATCAAGCCATACAATGATGATGGTACGGTGAACCTGAACCCTAAGAAAGGTACCATTGAAGGGCAGGCGGTTAGCCCACTTACCCTCGTTTCTCGTGGTGACGATATTCTGTCACAGGAGCGTTCTCTTAGAACATTCAATAGTTTGTATGCCGAAGTTAGTATTCTGGACGGTCTTCGGTACCGGTTCAATGCCGGTCTGAACTTCAGTCAGGTTAGTTTTAATGGATACGGACCGCCGAATACGTTTGTGAACACAGGGCTTGATCAAAGTGTATCCAGTGCTGAAATCAGGAACACAGAATACTGGGATGTAAACCTGCAGCACCTGCTGTATTACGATAAAACGTTTGCATCGAAGCACCGGCTTGGCTTGACCGCTCTTTACGAAATCACCAAGAACCACAATCTGGGTGGCCGATTTACGGTGAGAGGGGTTCCGGCCGATTACATCAAAACAGGCAATTTTGCCCTGGCTTCCGGTACGCCGGTTGCCCCCACGGACTTTGGCAACTCCTATGCAGAAACCGGCCTGGTGTCGTACATGGCCCGCGCAAACTACACGTTTAACGACAAGTATGTCGTGACGGCTACGTTCCGCCGGGACGGTTCGTCTACCTTATCGCCAGCCAATCAATACTTCAACTATCCCGCCATCGGTTTGAGCTGGAACATCGTTGATGAACCATTCATGAAGAGACTACCGGCTATTTCAAATCTGAAACTGAGGGGAGGCTGGGGTATCTCGGGTAATCGCAACGTAGGCGCCTATGCCACATTGGGAGCGCTCTCGGCAGGGTACTATAACTTCGGTCCAACTATTGGAGGCCAGGCACTTGCTTACACCGTTACGCAGTTACCAGCCACTGACTTAGGCTGGCAGTCTACCGCGCAGTCAGATATTGGCCTGGAAGTAGGCTTATTCAACAACCGGATCACGGGGTCATTTGACGTGTATTACCAGCAGTCTAAAGACATTTTGCTTTCGGTAAATCTTCCGGAAAGCAACGGAGCCAGTTCTACACTGAAAAACCTGGGACGTACCGAAGGCAAAGGATTTGAGTCGACGATGACCTTCGATATATTCAGAAACAACGGTGGGTTTAACTGGAGTACCGACGTGACCTATTTCTTTAACCGGGAAAAAATCACTCAGCTTACTACGCCAACCGAGCTGAATAACATAGGAAACTTCTGGTTTGTGGGCCAACCGCTTACGGTCATTTATGACTATAATAAAATCGGTATCTGGCAGCAATCAGACGTGGATAATGGCACGTTGAAAAAGCAAACATCACCCGTGCAAATCCCGGGCGAGATCCGAGTTGAAGATGTAGATGGTAACGGGATCATCAATGGAGATGACCGTAAGGTTATCGGTAATTTTCAACCAAAATGGGAGGGAGGTCTAACCAACCGAATCAGCTACAAAGGCTTTGATCTGTCAATTGTGACATTCGCCCGTATGGGGATGAAAGTGGTTGTTCCATACCTGTCGGGTACTTCAGGGGGTGGCTCCGGTTTTGGCTTTCTCAACCAGGGGCGTTCAAACCAGATCGTGATGGATTACTGGACTCCTGACAACCCGACAAACGCGTTCCCAAGACCCGATGCCGGTGGTGGCGTACGAAACTATACGTCTACCACTTCGTATCAGGACGGTTCATTTATCAAAATGAGAAGTATTAATCTGGGGTATACGATTGACGGTAAAATACTCAACAGAATTGGCGTTACCTCGGCCCGTATTTACGTAAATGCTACCAATCCTTTCATTATTTACTCGCCACTGGTGAGGGACAAGCTCGTTGTTGATCCAGAAGGAAATGGCTATGGCAACACCATTCAGGGCGGAAACTTCAACCGTTTCGTGACTGTAAACCTGAACAACCCACCGGTTCGTCAATTTACCCTGGGCTTAAATCTTAAATTCTAATTCAAGATGAAAAAAATAAATATTTCGCTCGTTGTCTTCACGTTATTTCTCTGCTCAGGCTGCGAAAAAATACTGGAAGAGAATCCGCAATCGCAGATTGTACCGTCTTACTTCAACAGCCCTCCCGGGGTGCTGGGTGGTATTGCCGGGGTATACAATACAATTCGTAATCAGTGGGGAACGGAAGGGTTTTCTACTGAAATGCAGGCCGGTACTGACGAATTCATTCAGGGCGCCAGTAGCGGTAACGGCCCTGCTCACACGTACAACGGTCTCAACGCAACCAACTTTGGTTCGGCGTGGGGAACGTCGTTCACGTCGATAAATACCCTCAACGGGGTATTGCAGTTTGGCCAGAGCATTGACCTGCCTGCCGCAACAAAAAGCCAGTATTTATCTCAGGCCAAGTTTTTGAGAGCCTTCTGGTATTTTTATCTGGTAACCACGTGGGGCGATGTGCCACTGAGTACTCAATTTATAACCGTGCCTTCGCAAAGTGCCAAACGGGACCCTGCACTAGAGGTTTATAAGCTTATCATTCAGGACCTGACCGAAGCCGCGGCTGGTTTACCGGATAGACCGACTGCTCCATTCCTGGGTAAGGCTGCTACCAAACCGGTGGCCCTGTTTTTCCTGGCGAAGGCCTACCTGACTCGTGGATGGTTGACAAACTCGCCGGCAGATTTTGCGGAAGCGGCCAAAATTTCGAGTGAGCTTATCGCCAACAAAGCAGCGTATGACTTAGACCTGTGGCAGGATTTTGGCGACGCGTTTGTGCCTGCAAATGACTACGGTAAAGAAACGATGTTTGTTAGCGACCACTCAAACGATCCCAAGTTTGGGTACTATACCGTTGGTGGGGGGGCTAGTGGTGGTGGTGCTCAAAACCTCACGCCCTGGTTTACAAACTGGAACTACCCCAACAACAGCGGTATCAATACGTATATCAATGCTGCGGGTACACTGATAAACGCTGGAACGTCTGGCATGGTACGTGATTCCCAATATGGTCGCCCCTACGCACGCATTCGCCCAAACAGTGTAAAACAGGCAGGTGGCGAGAATGCCGGTAAGAATTATTTTCTTGATCAGGCTTTTGTAAAGAGAGATATCGACTCGAGGTTTGCCAATACCTTCTACACGGTATATATCTCTAACACGGCCGTAACAAATACACCAACGGCAGCCAACAACAGACGTGGTATTGGCTATACAATGCAAATCGGTGTGGATACGGCCGTGTGGATAACGGATTTTGAAGTGGTGGGTGCTCCTCAATTTGTTGGCACGAGACCTTTCAAAGGAATTGTCGCTCCCCCAAGCACGTGGAATGCCAATCTATATCCTGCCATCAAGAAACAAATGGACCCGAGCCGTGGCACCAATATCAATGACCCCTCAACCCGGCCGGTGGTTCTTACCCGTTTTTCTGAAGTTTACCTGGTAGGTGCCGAGGCCTATCTGATGGCCGGAGACAAAGTGAAAGCTGCTGAACTGCTGAATGTTATTCGCCGGCGAGCCGCTTATCGTAAAACGAATACAGCGGCACAAAATACGGCGGCCGCTACGGCGATGGTAATTCAGGCCAGTGATGTCACGGTTGATTTCATTCTGGATGAACGCAGCCGGGAATTATTTGGTGAGTTTGTGAGATACCATGATCTGGTACGGACCAAATCATTGGTGAGACGGTTGAAAGCCTGGAATGCGGAGACCGCTCCCAATATCAAAGATTTTCATGCGCTCCGCCCCATTCCCCAATCACAAATTGACCGCACGGTTGAAGGGCCTAAGTTTCCGCAAAATCCTGGTTATTAACCAACTGATTCATAACACGAGGGTACGGATGGAAGAGGCTGTTTCAAGCCTCTTCCATCTTTTTGAAAACGAAAAAATTGATTGGTTTGCCTTATTGCGCCGACCAATATCACCGATAAATTTCAAATGAACCGGTTCTTTCTTTTCTTCCTGCTAACGCTGACAACGGCTGGCTTTGCCCAGAACAAGCCCGGCTTAAAACTCTGGTACTCGACGCCCTCGGGCAGCGTTTGGGAGAACGCCCTGCCCGTTGGCAATGGTAGGTTAGGGGCGATGGTGTACGGAAATATTGAAAAAGAAATTATTCAACTCAACGAACACACGCTCTGGTCAGGTGGTCCGAACCGGAACGATAACCCAAACGCGCTGGCGGCTCTGCCGGAAATCAGAAAACTGATTTTTGACGGAAAACAAAAAGAAGCCGAAGAACTGGCCAACAAGAACATCATTACAAAGAAATCGAGCGGGCAGATGTTTCAGCCTCTGGGTAACCTGATTCTAACCTTTGCCGGACATGAAAACTACACGAATTATTACCGCGAACTGGACATTGAGCGGGCCATTGCCAAAACAACGTATACCGTTGGTGGCGTGACCTACACCCGCGAAATACTGGCGTCGTTTCCCGACCGCGTTATTGTCATGCAACTGACAGCAAACAAGCCCGGAGCCATCTCGTTTTCTGCTTCCTATACCACTCAGCACAATCAGCCAATCGTTAAAGCATCAGCCAATGACCTCTCCATTGCAGGTACCACGTCTGACCACGAAGGGGTAAAAAGCGTAGTGAAATTCAAAGGCATCACCCGCATTAAAACGCAGGGCGGTAACCTGTCCGCCAGTGATACCTCGCTTATTGTAAAAGGAGCAAACAGCGCTACCATCTACATTTCCATCGCCACCAACTTTACACAATTACCACGATGTCAGTGGCGACGAAAATCAACGGGCTGCCGCGCTATCTGGCCAAGGCGTATCGGAAGCCCTACGCGGCCATATTGACGCCCACACGTTGCCGCTTACCAGGCGTATTTTAACCGGGTAAAATTTGACCTGGGCACCTACCGGAGGCCGCCAAACTCCCCACCGACGAACGGCTGAAAAACTTCCGGTCGGTCAGCGACCCGCAACTGGTTACGCTGTATTACCAGTACGGCCGCTACCTGCTCATTTCGTCTTCGCAACCCGGCCGCGACGGCGAACTGGGGCAACCGGCCAACCTGCAGGGCATCTGGAACAATAAAATGAAGCCACCCTGGGATAGTAAGTATACCATTAACATCAATGCCCAGATGAATTACTGGCCGGCCGAGAAGACGAACCTGGCCGAACTGCATGAGCCGTTTCTGCAAATGGTGAAGGAGATGGCGGAGACGGGGCAGGAAACGGCGCGGAGTATGTACGGAGCACGGGGCTGGATGGCCCACCACAACACCGACATCTGGCGGACAACGGGTGCCGTCGACGGTGCTTTTTGGGGCATGTGGATTGCCGGGGGCGGCTGGACCAGTCAGCACCTGTGGGAGCATTACCAATATAGTGGCGACAAAGCCTATCTGGCCTCTGTGTATCCAGTTCTGAAAGGAGCCGCCCTTTTTTACGCTGATTTCCTGGTCGAGCACCCAAAATACCACTGGCTGGTGGTGAACCCCGGCAGCTCGCCCGAGAATGCGCCGAAAGCGCACGGTGGCTCATCGCTGGATGCGGGTACAACGATGGACAATCAGATTGCCTTCGACGTGTTCAGCACCACGATACGGGCCGCCGAAATCCTAAAAAAAGATGCTGCTTTCGTGGATACGCTGAAGCAAATGCGGAGCAAACTGCCCCCCATGCACATCGGCCATTTTGGGCAGTTGCAGGAGTGGCTCGATGATGTAGACGACCCGGACGACCACCACCGGCACGTATCCCACCTCTACGGGCTGTTCCCGGCCAATCAGATTTCGGCCTACCGTACGCCCAACCTGTTCAACGCTGCCCGCACGACGCTGACGCATCGGGGCGACGTATCGACGGGGTGGAGCATGGGCTGGAAAGTAAACTGGTGGGCACGCCTGCAGGACGGTAATCACGCCTATACCCTGATTCAGAATCAGCTCACCCCGCTGGGTGTTACCAAAGATGGGGGTGGCACCTACAACAACCTGTTCGATGCGCACCCACCGTTCCAGATCGACGGCAACTTTGGCTGCACCTCGGGCATCACCGAAATGCTGATGCAAAGTGCCGATGGGGCCATTCATTTATTACCCGCCCTGCCCGATGTCTGGCCAAGTGGTAGTATCAGCGGCCTGCGGGCCATTGGCGGCTTTGAGGTAGTAGGGATGGAGTGGAAAGGCAGCAAACTGACGAAGGTCGTCATCAAGTCCAACCTGGGTGGAAACCTGCGTGTGCGAACACCGAACGCACTCACTATCAGCCGGGGAACCGCGCCGAAAGTGGCCTCCGGTCAGAACCCAAACCCGTTTTACCAGGTCGAGCCAACGCCAGCGCCGATTGTGTCGGAGAAGGCAACAGCGGCAGCGCCTGTCCTGAAGGAAACCATACTCTACGACCTGCCAACGCAAGCCGGTAAACTGTATACGCTGATCGCTCAGTAGCTTTTATCATCCCGTTTTTTGTCATCCCGACCAGTCCGCCGGTGCGGGCAGGAGGGATCTTCGGTAAATGCCAAAAACGTATGCTACCAGAGATCCCTCGTTCCTCGGGATGACAGGAAATGAGATGACAAAAACGGTACATCACATTCAACTCCTTCCTATGAATCGCTTAAGTATAAAAATGGTGGCCGTCAGAAAGCGGTGTACCGGTAGCAAAGGAAGGGCCGCGTTTACTGGCTGCTTAATCTCTCTGTGTTTTGTTGCCAACGCGCAGGAAATCATCCCCCTGTACACGGGTGCTGTTCCCAATTCGAAACCGTCGGATGTGCAGGAGTCGGGGGCGGAAACGGGGGTGTTGAGGGGCATTACCAAACCCACGCTGGCCTATTACAAAGCTGCGCCCGACAAGGCGTCTGGTGCGGCTGTTATCATCATTCCCGGTGGCGGCTACGGCGTGGTGGTGTACAACGGCGAAGGCATCGGTACGGCAAAAGCCATGGCCGAAAAAGGGGTGGCGGCTTTCGTATTGAAGTACCGGCTTCCCAGCGACGCCATCATGCCCGATAAGAAAATCGGCCCGTTGCAGGATGCCCAGCAGGCGATAAAACTGGTTCGTGAGAATGCCGATACCTGGGGTATCGACAAACGTAAAATCGGCATTATGGGCTTCTCGGCGGGCGGGCATCTGGCGGCTACGGAAGCTACGCATTTTGAAAAAGCGTATATCGAGAATGGCAACAACACCAGCCTGCGCCCCGATTTTCAGATTCTGGTGTACCCGGTCATCAGCATGCAGGACAGCCTCACCCACGGCGGTTCGCACGATAACCTGTTGGGTAAAAATGCATCGCGGGACGACATCGACTTTTTCTCCAACGAGTTACAGGTTCGTGCCAACACGCCACCAACGTACCTGACCCACGCGGCCGACGATAAGTTGGTCGATGTGGACAACAGTATCGTGTATTTCGAGAAACTCCGGCACCTGAACGTACCCGTCGAAATGCACATCTATCCCAAAGGCGACCACGGCTTTGTTTTCCGACACCCCGGCTGGATGGAACCCCTGTTCGCCTGGATGCATCTGAATAACTGGCTCAAAAACTAAGTATGGTGTTGACCAATACGTTTTCAGGAAATACCCTAAACCATGAAAAATAACCTCTTAACTAGTTTCTTACTGCTTGGTTTCCGGCTGGCCTTCGGGCAGCAGGCGCCGGTTTCGATTCAGGTCGATGCTACAAAGCCCGTTGGCGACATGAAGCCATTCTGGGCGTTCTTCGGCTACGACGAACCCAACTACACCACCCGGAAGGATGGACAGAAACTCCTGACCGAACTTCAACAGCTTAGCCCCGTACCGGTCTACGTGCGGGCGCACAATCTACTGACCTCCCAAGGCGAAAGCCCCGGCCCCGATCTGAAATGGGGCTTTACCGATGCCTACAGGGAAGATGCATCAGGCAAGCCTATTTACAACTGGGTGACGGTCGATAGCATCGTGGACACCTACATTAAACGGGGTATGAAGCCGTTGATGGAAATCGGATTCATGCCCAAAGACTTGTCGTCGAAACCCGAACCCTACGCCCACACCTGGAGCAAGGGCGGCAACATCTGGACCGGCTGGACCTACCCACCGAAAGATTACGACAAATGGCGCGAGTTAATCTACCAGTGGGGGAAACACTCCATTGACCGATACGGGAAAAAGGAGGTAGCGTCGTGGCTCTGGGAAGTCTGGAACGAGCCGGATATTGGCTACTGGTCGGGCACCTTCGATGAGTATTGCAAGACTTACGACTATGCCGCCGACGGCCTGAAACGCGCCTGTCCCGAATGCACCATCGGCGGGCCGCATACCACCAGTCCCCGCAGCGACAAAGCATATAGTTACCTGACCCGGTTTATCGAGCATTGCCTGCGCGGGACGAACTACGCCACCGGCAAAACCGGAACACCCCTGCAATACATCGGCTTCCACGCCAAAGGCAATCCGGAAATCGTGGACGGGCATATCCGCATGAACATGGGCGTGCAGTTGAAAGACATTCAGCGGGCGTTTGAAGCGGTCAATTCGTTTCCCGAACTCAAAAATATACCCATCATCATCGGTGAAAACGACCCCGAAGGCTGTGCCGCCTGCTCGGAAACGCGCGACCCGAAATATGGCTACCGCAACGGCACGATGTATTCCAGTTATACGGCTTCGTCGTATGCCCGCATTTATGAACTGATGGACCAGTACAAGGTAAACCTGCGTGGGGCCGTAAGCTGGTCGTTCGAGTTCGAAGATCAGCCGTGGTTTGCCAGCTTCCGCGATCTGGCCACGCATGGCGTCGACAAGCCGGTTCTGAACGTGTTTCGCATGTTCGGCAAAATGAACGGTCAGCGGCTTTTAGTCCAGACCAATAAAGGATTGACGGCTGCTGACATCATTGCCAACGGTGTTCGGGCCAACAACGACATTAACGCCCTGGCCAGCAACGATCAGCACTCGATCTGCGTGATGGTCTGGAATTATCACGACGACAATGTAGCTGGCCCAGCCACGCCAGTCGCACTGACCATCAATGGCCTCGGCAAAAACAAGGTGACGATGCACCATTACCGGGTGGATCAACAACACAGCAACTCCTTCGAGAAATGGAAGTCCCTGGGCAGTCCGCAACAGGTACCGGCCGATCAGTACAAGGTGCTGGAACAAGCCGGGCAGCTTCAGGAAATGGCCCCGCCAACGGCAAAAGCAGTGTCCAGCGGAACGATGACGTTGACGTTTGACCTGCCCCGGCAGGGAGTATCCCTTGTGCAACTGACGTGGTAAAATTGATAACCTTCAGCTCCTTATGATTCGAAAACTGATTAATCGAATGTTGTCCGCATGGATGGCGCTTTGCCTGGCTAACCCCGTTCTGGCGCAGTCGCCCGGTGGGCCGGTTGTCGTGTCACCACAGGTCAATGCCGACAATACGGTTACGTTTCGGCTGCTGGCCCCCACGGCAAAAGAAGTGAAACTGACTGGCCAGTTTGAGAAGGCTCCCCTGCCCATGACCAAAGACACGCAGGGCGTATGGAGCGTGACGACAGGCCCGGTAAAGCCCGATATGTATCCGTATTCGTTCAACGTCGATGGCCTGTCGGTGGCCGACCCCAGGAATTCGGCCCTGTTCCCGAACGAAGGATTTCAGAGCAGTGTGGTCGAAATAACGGGTAGTACGCCCCTGGTGCACACCCTGCAAAACGTTCCCCACGGCACGCTGTCGTACCGGTTTTATCAGTCGCCCGAACTGGGGCAGCGGCCCGTGGTGGTGTACACGCCCCCCGGCTACGAAACCGATACAAAAACAACCTATCCCGTGCTGTACCTGCTGCACGGCACTACCGATACGGAAGAAACCTGGACCAAAGTCGGGCGCGCCAACCTCATTCTGGATAATCTGATTGCGCAGGGTAAAGCCAAACCCATGGTCATCGTGATGCCCTACGGTCGGGCCTATCCCATCATCAGCAAATCGTCGGGCAGTTTGCGAAACAGGGATAATCTTCAAAAAATAAAGCAGGATTTTCTGGAAAATCTTTTCCCATTTATCGACAAAAACTACCGCGTAAGGAAGGATAAAGATAGCCGGGCCATTGCCGGTTTTTCGGGCGGTGGCGGCACCAGCCTGTTCATCGGTCTGAACAATCTGAATCTGTTCAGTTGGGTGGTTGGCTTTGCACCCGGTATGTTGAAAGACGAGTTTGACCGCAACAACGCAACGGCTTTTGCCAACCCCGCCCTCACCAATCAGCGCCTGAAATTATTCTGGATTGGCGTGGGCAAAGACGATGGCTTGTACCCGGTTATCAACGAGTACCTGAACGTGCTCGACAAGAAGAAGATCAAACACGAAACCCTGATTTCGGACGGTGGCCATACCTGGATGAACTGCAAACTGTACCTGAGTACGATTGCCCAAAAGCTATTCAACTAAGTAGTCACGCAGAATTAAGCTGAATTAGATTAATTCATTTTACTCATTTAAACTGATCTAAAAATGACACGTAACCTCCTGGCGATACTGTTCGTAGCCACTCTGCTTAGCACAACCGCTTTTTCGCAGGCCAGCCCGCCTGCGGAAGATTTCAAACCCTCTTCGCTGAATCAGCCGGGGCAGGATTATCCGCAGGTCAACTCGCAGGGCTACGCCCGTTTTCGCATCAACGCGCCCAAAGCCGACAGCGTGAAGGTAAGCCTGGGACTGGGCGGACGCGGGGGTACGAGGCTTACCAAAGGACCCGACGGATTCTGGATCGGCACGACGGAGGGACCGATGGACGAGGGGTTCCACTACTATAACGTGACGGTCGACGGCGGGAAGTTCAACGACCCCGGTGCGAAGAATTATTACGGGTCTGTCCGCTGGGAAAGCGGCATCGAGATACCGGCGCACGATCAGGAATTTTATGCCCTCAAAGACGTACCGCACGGTAACGTGCAGCAGATTCTGTTCCCCTCCAAAAGCACCGGCACCTCGCGCCGGGCGTTTGTGTACACCCCGCCGGGCTACGAGAAGGATAAGTTGACAACCTATCCAGTGCTTTACCTGCAACACGGCTGGGGCGAAGACGAAACGGCCTGGAGCAATCAGGGACACGCCAACCTGATTATGGACAACCTGATTGCGGAAGGCAAAACGAAGCCCTTTATCATTGTGATGACCTACGGCATGACCAATGAAGTAGGGTGGGGCAAAATAAGAGAGTTCAAAATCGACCCCTTCCAGACGGTGCTGACCGAGGAACTGATACCGTACGTCGATGCCAATTTCCGGACTCTCAATAACCGGGATAACCGGGCCATGGCGGGCCTGTCGATGGGCGGGATGGAAACCAAAACGATTACCCTCAACAAGCCGGAAACGTTCGGGTACTACGGCCTGCTCAGCGGTGGCCTCTATAAGCCGGAAGATCTGAAAGACAAGGCAAAGCCAAAGCTGGTGTTCCTTAGCTGCGGCAGCAAGGAACGGCCCGATGGCGTAACAAAAGCAGTGGCCGATCTGAAAGGAGCCGGGTACAACGCGGTTTCCTACGTATCCGATAAAACCGGCCACGAATTCCAGACCTGGCGTCGCAGCCTGCACGAACTGGCCCCCATGCTGTTCAGGAATTAAGTACGTGCTTTCTGCTTTTTCGTTATCCTTTTCTGTCATCCCGACCGATCCGCCGGTGCGGGTAGACAAAAGACGCGAGATGACGCGAGCAGGGAAATGACAAAAAAAGCCGTTTGTAATCGCAAAACATTTCAATAATGAAACAACTAATCTCCCTACTCCTGAGCCTGGCTTTTCTGCAGGGCACCAGCTACGCCCAGCCCACCGAAAAAGAAGCCCCGAAGGGCTTTGACCAGATACGGGCGGGCATAGCTACAGGTAAGCTGGATTCAGTTCAATATGTATCGAAGACGGTTGGTACCACCCGAAAAGCCCTGGTGTACACCCCGCCAGGTTATTCCAAAAAGAAGAAATACCCGGTGCTGTACCTCCTCCACGGCATTGGTGGCGACGAAAAGGAATGGCTGAAAGGCGGCAACCCGCCGGTAATTCTGGATAACCTATACGCCGACGGCAAGCTGGAGCCCATGATCGTGGTGATGCCCAACGGCCGGGCCATGAAAGACGACCGCGCCGTTGGTAATGTGTTCGACAAAGACAAAGTGGAAGCCTTTGCGACGTTTGAGAAAGATTTGCTCACCGACCTGATTCCGTTCATCGAAAAGAAGTACCCAACCCTGACCGACCGTGAACACCGCGCCGTGGCGGGTCTGTCGATGGGCGGGGGACAGTCGCTGAATTTCGGGCTGGGCAATCTGGACACGTTCGCGTGGGTGGGCGGCTTTTCGTCGGCTCCCAACACCAGAATGCCGGAGTCACTGGTGCCAAATCCAGAGGAGGCCAGAAACAAACTGAAACTCCTCTGGATTTCGTGCGGGGATGCCGACGGGCTGATTTCGTTCAGCAAACGTACCCACGATTACCTCTATCAAAACGACGTGCCGCATGTGTATTACGTCGAGCCGGGCGGGCACGATTTCAAGGTCTGGAAAAACGGGCTGTACATGTTCTCGCAGTTTCTGTTCAAGCCCGTCGCCAATGCCTCGCTGACCAAATACACCCTCCTGGGCTCACCGGCGGCTACCAACATCCGCAATGCCAGCTATCCGCAGATTTTACCCGACAACCGGGTGGTATTTCGGGTGAAAGCGCCGGCCGCGCGGAAGGTGCAGATTGACCTGGGTAAAAAATACGACATGGTGAAAGACACCAGCGGTTTCTGGACCGTCACGACCGATTCCGTCAGCCGGGGCTTCCATTATTATTCCCTGCTGGTGGATGGTGTCGCCACCGCCGACCCCGCCAGCGAAAGTTTTTACGGTATGGGCCGGATGGCCAGCGGTATCGAGATTCCGGACAAGGACGGTGCCTTCTACGCCCTGAACGATGTACCCCACGGCGACATCCGCATCAAACGCTACCGCTCCAAAGCCACCAACACCTGGCGCGAGATGTACGTGTACACGCCCCCCGGCTACGACCAGTCGACGGATAAATACCCCGTACTGTACCTGTTGCACGGTGGGGGTGAAGACCAGCGCGGCTGGGCAACGCAGGGCAAAACCGACCTGATTCTGGATAACCTGATTGCCGAAAACAAAGCCAAACCCATGATCATTGCCATGCTCGACGGGAATATCGGTATGGGTGGCGGACTGGCCGGCTTCAACGAGAATGCCCTGCGGGCCTTCGAAAACGAACTGAAACTGGGTGCCATTCCCTTCGTGGAAAGCAACTTCCGGGTCGAAGCGGACGCCCAACACCGGGCGTTGGCGGGCCTGTCGATGGGTGGGTTGCAGACGTTGTACGCGGGTATCAAAAACACCGATATGTTCTCCTCGCTGGGCGTGTTCAGTTCGGGCTGGTTTGCCAATAACCCTAAACTGTCGGACCCGCAGTATGCCTTCATGAAGGCCAACGCCGGCACCATCAACACCAACCTGAAACAGTTCTGGATTTCGCAGGGGGGCAAAGAGGACATCGCGCACGCCAACGGGCAGGTCATGCTGAAAAAGTTTGACGACATGGGTATAAAGTACCAGTACAGCGAATATGCCGGGGGCCATACCTGGCCGGTCTGGCGACACGACCTGTTCGGATTTTCGCAGGTGCTGTTTAAATAGTTCTATGTCATCCCGACCGGTGCGCCGGTGCGGGAGGATCTTCGGCACCGGAAAATAAGAGCAGCCTGCTCCCGAAGCTCCCTCCTGACGTTGGGATACCAAAAGGACCGGGATGATGAAGAAGAATGCGGGATGACAAAGCATCCGCAGAAACCGCTAAAAATCAACGTCAAAAATTACCTCATCATGACACAGAAAAACCAGACTATAGCCGTGTGCGCGGCCCTGCTACTGCTGAACGCGGCCGCGCTGCCGGGGCATCTTGTCGCCCAGACCATTCCCTCGCTGCGGGAGACGTTCAAGAACGATTTCGGCATTGGAACAGCCCTGAACAACGCCCAGATCGACGAACGGAACCCGCAAACAACCGCCTTCATTGCCCGGCAGTTCAACATGGCCACGCCCGAAAATGTCATGAAATCGGCGCTTGTTCACCCGCAGTGGGACACCTACGATTTTACGATGGGCGACAAACTGATTGCCTTCGGGAAGAAGCACAACATCAAAATCAACGGCCATACCCTCATCTGGCACAGTCAGCTACCCGGTTTCATGCGGGGTATTCGCAGCAAAGACTCCGTCCAGACGTTTTTCACCAACCACATCAAAACGGTGGCCGGACATTACAAAGGCAAGGTGCATTCGTGGGATGTGGTGAACGAAGCGCTCAACGAAGACGGCACCATGCGGAAATCGGTATTCCTGAACTACCTCGGCGATGACTTCGTGACGGATGCGTTTCGGTTAGCGCAGGAGGCCTCGCCCGGTACGGAGCTGTACTACAATGATTATAATAATGAGCAACCCAAAAAGCGGGCGGGCTGCATCAATCTCATAAAAAAGATCAAGGCCGCCGGGGTCCGTATCGACGGTGTGGGCATTCAGGGGCACTGGCACGTGGGCAAAGTACCGCTGAAAGACATTGAAGAAAGCATTCTCCAGTATGCCGCCCTGGGGGTAAACGTAATGTTTACCGAGCTGGACATTGAGGTATTACCCCGCAATTTTCAGGGGGCTGAGGTTGGTCAGCGGATGACCGCCAATGCGCAGTCGAACCCTTATCCAACCGCCCTGCCCGATAGCGTTCAACAGCAACTGGCCGCCGACTATGAAGCCCTGTTTAAGTTGTTCCTGAAGCATAAGGATAAAGTGACCCGCGTCACGTTCTGGGGGGTCAACGATGCCAATAGCTGGCTGAACAACTGGCCCATCCGGGGCCGAACCAGTTACCCGCTTTTATTTGACCGGAACAGTCAGCCTAAGCCCGCTTTTTATAAGGTAATCGCCACGGCAAAGTAGTGAAACCAGAAATTTTGTGCAACGCGTTTAAGTAGGCGTTGTACAAAGAGCGGCAGGAAGTAGTGATGTGTTGACTCATTCACCTATTCCGAAAGAATATACGAACAACGCCAAATTGCCCAACCCGTCTAGCATGAAAAGTGTCCTGTTATTATGTCTATTGGTCCTGATCAGCATCGTGGCGCCAGCCCAGCTTCGGTTACCCAGGCTCATCAGCGATGGCATGGTGTTGCAACGCGGTGTGCCCCTTAAGCTCTGGGGGTGGGCTGCTGCGGGTGAGAAAATCACGATTCGGTTTACCAACAGGACGTACAAAACAGTGACCGGGCCTGATGGCAAATGGCAGGTGAAACTGCCCCCCATACCGTCGGGCGGGCCGTTTACGATGGATATTACGGGTACGTCGCGGCTCCAGATCAAGGATATTCTGATTGGCGACGTGTGGTTTTGCAGTGGCCAGAGCAACATGGTTCACCAGATGAACATCCATGATGTTCGGTATGCCAGAGAAATTGCCGAAGCCAACGATCCGCAGATACGGCAGTTCCTGGTGCCCACGCTGACCAGCCTGCAGGGGCCTCAAAGCGATGTTCCGAACGGGCAGTGGAAAGCCGCCGTTGGGGAGGACATCCGGCCGTTTTCGGCGGTGGCGTATTTCTTCGCGAAGAGACTCTTCACGAAATATAAAATCCCCATCGGCATCATCAACGCCAGCGTGGGCGGTACCCCCATCGAAGCCTGGACCAGTGAAGAAGGGTTGACCGATTTTTCAGCCCTGAAAGCCACAATAGAGAAAAATAAAGACACGACGTATAGCAACGGCATGGCGCGCCGACAACCCACCTCCACCAACCGGCCCGCCCCCCTCATTGATTTGGGGCTGGCGGGGGATACGAAGTGGTACGAAACGGCGTACACGCCCAAAGGCTGGCACCCGATTAATGTGCCGGGGTATTGGGAGGATCAGGGCGTAAAAGACCTGAACGGCGTGGTGTGGTACCGGAAAGAAATCGACCTGCCCGCTTCGATGGCTGGTAAGCCCGCCAAAGTTTTTCTGGGCCGGATTGTTGATGCCGATGAGCTGTATATCAACGGCAAATCGGTGGGCAAAACGACCTATATGTACCCCAGCGTCGGTACCCGGTACCCGCCGATGTGCTGAAAGCAGGCAAAAACGTGTTCGTCGTGCGGGTCACCAACAACGGCGGCAAGGGCGGCTTCGTCCCTGACAAACCCTACTGCATTTTTGCCGGGGCCGACACGGTCGATCTGAAAGGAACCTGGCAGTATAAAGTGGGCCTCGTCAATCGGCCCGTGGCGGGTGGAAGCTTCGGTGGCGGGGGCATTAACGCCCAGAACCAGCCAGCAGCCCTGTATAACGCCATGGTAGCCCCCGTAATCAACTACGCCATTAAAGGGTTTTGCTGGTACCAGGGCGAAAGCAATGCCGGGAAGCCGCAGGAATACGAGGCATTGCAGCGAGCTTTGATCCGGGACTGGCGGCAGAAGTGGCAGCAGGGCAATCTCCCTTTTCTGTATGTCCAATTACCGGGCTTCATGGACTATACTTATCTGCCTTCGGAAAGCAACTGGGCCCTGATGCGGGAAGCCCAGCTCCACGCTCTTACGGTTCCCAACACGGCGATGGCCGTAGCCATCGACCTGGGCGAATGGAACGATATTCACCCCGACAACAAAAAAGACGTGGGCGAACGGCTGGCCCTGGCCGCTCTGAAAACGGCCTACGGTGAAGACCTGATTTCGTCCGGTCCCCTCTATCAGTCGGCCACGGTAAACGGCAACAAAATCGTGGTTGGCTTCACGAATACCGGCGGTGGGCTGGTCACCAGCGACGGCGAGGCATTGGGGGAATTCGCCGTTGCCGGGAGCGATAAAAAGTTCGTCTGGGCAACGGCCCGAATAGAAGGCAACACCGTAGTTGTGCAGAGTGAGGAAGTCTCCAAACCCGCAGTACGTGCGCTACGCCTGGGCCGATAATCCGGTCAATCCGAACCTGCAAAACAAGGAGGGGCTACCGGCCTCTCCCTTCCGAACCGATCAGTAAGCGTTTTCTAAGCCCCAACAATCAGATGCAGACATCTCTGGTATTCGTACTGTTCATGGGCCTTGCCTACGGCGGGGTCGCTCAACAACAGCCTGTTACCGACAGCGGCCAGTACGCCCGGCCATCCAGCCCGGGGCTCAAAACCTGGACGGCCGCTCAGGATCAGGCCAACATGATGCAGCAGCTGGGCATCCAGAAGCTCAGGCCCGGCCCCAGTGGTAACGAGTCGGCCCCCAACCACGCCAATTACGACGAAGCGCAGGCCAACCCCTGCCCGCAACTGCCCGATGTGCTCACTACGAAAAACGGCAGAAAAGTAACTACGCCCGAGCAGTGGTGGAACGTCCGTCGCCCCGAACTGATCGACGCGTTTGAGCAGGAAATGTACGGTCGGATACCCAAAAATATGCCGAAGGTAACCTGGACCACAAAAGTCACCGATAATGAGCTGGTCGGTCGCATTCCGGTGGTGGCTAAACACCTGACGGGCCATGTCGACAACCGCGACTACCCGCTGATCGACGTAAACATCAACATGGTGCTGGTGCTGCCGCAAAACGTAAAAGGCCCCGTTCCGGTCCTGATGATGTTTGGTTTCCTGCCCCCGGCCTTACCCGCCCCGGCCCAGCCGTCGCTTGCCGACATGGAAAAAATCAACACGGCGTTTAAAGAAATGCTGATCAGGCAAAGCCCGGACATGAAGGTCATTTTTGATAAATACCCGGCCTATGCACCCATTACCCGGCTGCCCGGACCCAATTTCTTTGCCCCGGCCCCAACCGGCGATTCACCACCAACCGAGCAACTGCTGGCGGCTGGCTGGGGCTATTGCACGATAGAGGCCGGCAGCATTCAGGCCGATAATGGGGCCGGTCTGACGCAGGGCATTATTGGTCTGGTGAACAAAGGCCAACCCCGTAAACCCGACGACTGGGGAGCCCTGAGAGCCTGGGGCTGGGGGGCCTCCCGCGCGCTGGACTACCTGGAAACCGAACCGCAGGTAAACGCCAGACAGGTGGGGATTGAAGGCGTGTCGCGCTATGGTAAAGCCGCCCTGGTCACGATGGCCTTCGACCCGCGTTTTGCGCTGGGTCTTATCGGCTCATCGGGCAAGGGGGGTACAACGCTCCAGCGCCGGGTATTTGGCGAGGCCGTTGAAAGCCTTGCCGGTAGTGGAGAATACCACTGGATGGCCGGTAACTACCTGAAATACGCGGCCGAAGAATCATCGTTTGGCCGTAAAACCGGTTGCGACCTTCCTGTCGACTCGCACGAACTACTGGCTCTTTGTGCGCCACGGCCAACCTTCGTCAGCTATGGCATCCCCGAAAAAGGGGACGCCAAATGGCTCGACCAGGCCGGAAGCTATAAGGCTACGGTAGCCGCCGGACCCGTGTTCAAACTCCTGGGAGCACGGGATCTGGGGGTAAGTAATGCGTACATGACCGAAAAAATGCCCCCCGTACTAACTGGCCTGCTGGACGGCGAACTAGCCTGGCGGCAACACAATGGTGGTCATACGGATGCGCCCAATTTTCAGTACTTCATTCCCTGGGCCAGTAAATTACTGACCTACAACCGAACGGCTAAGTAACGGCCTCTTGTTGGAAACCCAGTTCTGATCCGTTCCGGGTACCCATCAGCTTCCTGCCCATCAAAAAAGAGTCTGCCCGGAACTCAGGTTGTACAGATCGCCCTTCACGGGCGGCACCAGCGTAGCTACATTGGTAACGTGGCCTGAAATAGGGCCGTAGCCGTGTACACACCAAAGATTTTACGGCTGTTTATTTCCGCCCATTCCAGTAAATCAAAACGTTTTTGGTGGCGCGGCCCGAGGCAATCAAATCGAGATCGCCGTCGCCATCGAGGTCGGCGGCCAGCAGGTCTTCGCAGGCCATGGGTACGCGGTCATCGATCACGTATCCGTCGAAGTTGTTAGGTTCCTGCGGTACAAAGAGCCGGATACCGGTTTGGCCTGCTTTGTTGGGGTTGCGCCAGCCGGCAACAAGCTGGTCGCGGCCCGTACCCAGGAAGTCGCCACTGACCAGCGCGTGTCCCTGGCTCAGTCCATCGGTCAGGATGTTGATTTCCTTGTCGGATACGTCGGCGCGGGGCTGTTTAACGGAATAGTAACCGGTTTCGGTCTGGAGCAGGTTGCCGTGCATGGGCTGGATGGTGGCAATGCCCGCGCCGTTATCGTACCGCCTGATTTCGCCGATGCCGTCGGTACCGTTGGTCAGCATATCGAGGGCCAGCCGGGCGGCTTCTTCGGGCTGGTACTGCCACCGCCCGTTCTGCCATTCCAGAATCTTGCCGCCTTCCTTCCCGCCAATAATCACGCCGGTGGTAGCCCCGTCCTCCCAAATGTCAAAATTGTGCGTCAGGTGCAGCGTTGAATCGACCAGATGGCGTTTCCAGGGCTGACGCGGATTTTCCGGCCATTCATAGCCCCAGATTTTTACGCCCGCCCCGGCTCCGTCTTTGTTGCCCAGTCCGTGCAGCGGTACCACAATCAGTTGGTAGCTGCTGCCGGTTTTGGCCCAGCGCATCCGGTGGGTTGTTACTTCGTGCGGTAATCGCACCGGCTCCCAGCGCTGGGTGGGGTCGGTGGGACGCACAAGGTAAAATACCGCGCCGGATTTGGTACTGTCCCGGGTTTCGGCCGGATTCCAGCCCGCGCCCACGGCCACCTCCACGCGCCCGTCGCCGTCCAGGTCGCGGGCAGCTATACAGACGTTATCCTGCGGGGTCAGGTTCTCGGCCATGACATACCGTTGCCAGTTGGAAGGTTTCGCGCCGGCAGGGCCCCCTCCGGGATTTTTGTACCAGACAATCTGTTTCTGATCGGCCAGCAGAATGTCGGGCCGTTTATCGCCGTCCACGTCGCCGATGGCCAGACCGTAGCCAATGCTGATCTGGTCATCAACTACCTGCGTGGTGAAGCTGGGTTTGGGAGACTGCGCCAGGGTCAGGAGCGGGCAGAGCAGGAGGGGCAGAGCAAAACGCATGGCGATTCGGGATTTGTGAGGAAGTGGCTGATAGCGTGTCAAGATAATGAATCTGTTCCGAACCGCTATACGTTCAGTACATACCGGCCGCATCCGGTTGACGCACCACCTAAATAAACGTCCGGAGTGGCAGGTATCTGGTTTTGATAAATGACTAAAAAGCAGGAACTTACCGCCCTGAACCTGATAACTATGAAGCGTATTAGGCATAAGCATCCGCTGGCGATTCGCTGGTTTCACTGGATTAATGTTCCGGTGCTGTTTGTCATGATCTGGAGCGGGCTGCTCATTTACTGGGCCTACGATCCGTACAAGATCACGATGGGCAACTGGGTGCTGTCGTTTTTCCCGGACTGGTTTTACAAGGCTTTGGGGGTGCCGTTTCAACTGGCAAAAGGCATGGCCTGGCACTTTGTGTTCATGTGGCTGTTTCTGCTCAACGGCCTGCTATACGTAGCCTACACGGTTGTGTCGGGCGAGTGGCGGCATCTGGTGCCCAGCCGGCACTCATTTCGCGAAGCCATTCAGGTTACGGCCTATGATCTGGGCCTGCGCAAAAGCCAGCCGCCGTTTGTCAAGTACAACGGAGCGCAGAAAATTGCTTATTTCTCGATTATGCTGATGGGGGCGGGATCGGTCTTGACGGGCTACGCTATCTATAAACCCACGCAGCTGTACTGGCTCACGGCCCTGATGGGGGGCTACGAAACCGCCCGGCTCATTCATTTCACCCTGACCATTGGCTTCGTGCTGTTCTTCTTTATTCACGTTGCGCAGGTGGTGCGGGCGGGCTGGTCCAATTTTCAGTCCATGATTACGGGCTTCGAAATAATGAAACCTAACAACCCCGACCGCCCGTTGCCGGATACGTCCGCGCCTAGCCCAGCCCCTAACCAACTTGTCGGGCCGCCAACGCCTGATCTTACCCCAACCCCCGCGCGGTCATGAAAACCGACCTGACTGGCACCGAACCAGAATTGCCCGAATCCGATCTGCCCGAATCGGTCGTTCGTCGGCGCACCCTTAAAGCATTTAGCTGGTTTGCGCTGGCTGCTGTCGTACCCATCGGCGTCTATGAGTGGATTACCCGCAGCCCTGATCTGCTGGGGGCAAAAAAGCCCCTGCGCCGGGTGCTGGACGCCAACGCTAAAATTGCCCGGACCTATTTCAGCAATACGCATCTGGTCAAAACATTCCCGGTGTCGGCGGCTGTCCGCAATCCACGACAGAACGGATGGGTTGGCTTACAGGCTCCGTTGCCTGGCGACTGGAAACTCCGGATTGACCGCCCCGACCGCAACGGCGTGCCGCAGGAGCCGCTTCTATTCACGATGGACGACGTAAAGGCGTTACCCAAACAGGAGCTGGTATACGATTTTAAATGCGTGGAGGGCTGGAGTCAGATTCAGCACTGGGGTGGAGTGCGCCTGTCCGATTTCCTGGAACGCCACCAACTGGGCACCAGACCCGCTGGTCCCGATGGCGCTGGTGGTCGGTACCAGTACATGGGCCTGGAAACGCCCGACAAAAAATATTACGTGGGTATCGACATGGAAAGTGCGATGCATCCGCAAACGCTGCTGGCGTATGAGCTAAACGGGCAGCCCATCAACAACGCGCACGGTGCACCGCTCCGGCTCATTATTCCGCACAAATACGGCGTAAAAAATCTCAAACGCATCGGCCGTATCTTCTTCGCTGACACCCGCCCCCGCGATTACTGGGCCGAACGGGGCTACGATTATTACGTGGGCCTGTAATTGACAATCACTATGAACCACAACCAGCTATGAACCCTCTGATGATCTTCCTAACCCTATCGGCGACGGTCGCCACGCTCCTGTCGCCATCCGGCAGCGACCCGGCGTCGCCGGCCAAACCCACCGCCCGGCCCGTAGTGGTGCTGGAATTATTTACGTCGCAGGGCTGCTCCAGCTGCCCCCCCGCCGACCAGGCCCTGCAGGCGCTGACCGCCAAAGCCGGGCAGGACATTTATGCCCTCTCGTTCCACGTCGATTACTGGAACCGGCTGGGCTGGCAGGATCCGTTTAGCACCAAACAGTTTACCGATCGGCAGCGGCAATACGACCGTGCCCTGAACAGCCAGACCTACACGCCCCAGCTTATTGTAAACGGCAAACAGAGTCTTGTGGGAAGCAACCGAAGCCAGATCGGGCAGGCGGTTGCGGCCGTTCAGCGGCAGCCCGCGTCGACCTTTGTGGGCCTTGATGGACAGGTAACGTATGTAGGCAATCAGGCGGTTGTTACCTATGAACTGTCGGTGTCGGGAGCGTACCGGATCAATGTCGCACTAGTGCAGAAAGAAGCCCGTACTACGGTGCGTACCGGCGAAAACGGCGGACGAACGCTGGTGAATACCAACGTGGTGCGGCAGTTCAAAACGCTGGATCAGAATGGTCTGTCGGGTAGTGTGACGCTGCCAATCCCCGCCGGTCTGTCGGCTGACCAGATGGCCGTACTCGTTTACGCGCAGCGAACTGATACCGGGCAGGTTGTTGGGGCCGCGCGCTGTTCGTCATCGGACGGCCGTCACCCAGACTGATTGCCCGCAGCTGGAGCAGATTGGTTGCCGGGCCGACTGGTGGTACCGCTCAACCCGCCCGCAGTTGCAACAGGCGTATTGACCGGGCTCATCAATGTAATCCGCTTTTTTATTGAAAGCTTTGGGCAGGATGGGAAGTCCCACCTTCACATCGTTCTGCTCAAACGGAAACACACTGAGCTCGCCACTGGGTTCACGGATGGCTATCCGGACCTGCCCCAGCTGCTCGATACCCTTTTGACGCAGTTCAGAAAACAACTCGTCCTGACTTAAATCTTCCCGGTCGAAGTCATCGACCTGGATGCAGCCATTTTCAACGACATACACCGGCTTACCCTCAATAGCATCGTGGATGGTCTGGTTGCGATCGCTGATGAACGTGGCCGTTTTATAGCAGACCATGATGATCGCAAAGACCACCACCGCCGGAACCAGCGGAACGTCGTTATAAAACATTGGGTCGCCGGCCGCCGAGCCGAGTCCAATGACCAGTACCAGTTCATAGACCGACAACTGCCGCACTTCGCGTTTGCCGGCTGCTGTCAGGGTTACCAGTAATATGAGGAACATAAGAGCGGTTCGCAGGGCCACCTCGCCCAGAAACGCCCAGGGTAAGTCGTTGATAAGAATGCGATGCCAGTCGAACGGGTCTACGTCTGTTTCCATAGGTAAGTGAGGGGCAGTGGTGACAGGGACAGGGCAGCAGGCGTGGAGCAGAACGCGGCCGTATACGGCGGCTATCCAGTGCTCCACGCCCATTGTTTATCTATTTTCCGGTGCGTTGTCTTTCCTGATTTTCAGGCCCCGATTTTCAGCCCATTTCTCGGCCTGGGCGGTGCCAATGGCAATTGCCTTCGACTCGTCATGGCCATCGGCGAGCAGGGCGTTGGTAATCTCGATGGCTTTGTTGCGCACCGGAGCCATGAAATACTTCAGTGAGTCGGGGTACTCTTTCGTCGTGTAAGGCATGGCCATTGACCGGTTGCAGTGACCAGTAAAACGCGCCCGGACCCATTCTGTTTTTTTTCCACGAAGAACGGCCCCGTATCCAGTATCTACGCTTACTGACCCAGTTCCTGCGTGATGGTACTGCTGAGCCGGAGCAGTTCAATTTCGGCGGCTTTGGCGTTATACTCGGCTTCAATCAGGCGGGTCTGCGCGTTAATGGCGTTGCGCTGCACGTCGCGAAACTCCACAAAGGTTGAGTTGCCGATGCGGTAGCGGTCATAGGCAATATCGACGTTCTGATTGGCCAGCTGGTTATTCAAGACTTCCAGGTTGAGCAGCCGCAGACTGTTGGCGTATAGCTGATACGTCTGGGCCAGCGCCGACTGCAACTGTAGTTTCTGATCAGCTTCCTGTTTTTCGGCGATGATGGTACTGACTTTGGCGTTCTGAATCTGGCGTTTCAGGTTGTAGCCATTGAAAATTGGGATGCTGGCAACCAGATTATAGGTCAGCGCACTGGTACGGGCCGTTTTGACGCCGAAGCCGCCCTGATTATCAATGAACTGGTAGTTGTAACCCGTTTGTGCCGTTACGAGCGGCAGTTGCTGGGCATTGGCCAGCCGCACGTCAATGTCGGCCAGGGCCCGGTTCAGCACGGCGGTCGCCAGCAGGGGGTTATTGGTGTTGAGCGCCTGCTGCAGCGGAGCCAGGCTTAAGCTGGTACGGGCTATAATCGTATCGCGTACGGCAAACTCGGTCAGCGGATCACGCACGAGCAGCCGGTTCATCACGATCTTGGCGGTAGCCAGTGCCTGCTGCTGCGAAAGCAGAGCCGCACTATCGACGTTGTAATCGACCTGCGCGCTGAGATAATCGACTTTTGAGCGGGTGCCTACTTCAAAGTTAGCCCGGGCCAGTTCAAGCCGCTCGCGCGAGATGTCGAGGGCTTGGGTGAAGGCAATAAGTCGCTCCAGCTGCCGCACCACGTCGTAGTAGCCCGTGGCGATGTTGGCCATGGTGGCTTCCATATTGGCGCGGGTGGTTACCGTACTGATCTGCACCAGCTGCTGTAACTGATTGTACAGGGCTGAGCGGGCATATCCGTTGAAGACGACGTAATTGAGGTTTACGCCCAGGTTAGAGGTTCGGTTGAAGGCGCCACTGATGGACAGGGGCGGGCGCAAATCGTTCAGGAAAGTCTGATTGGAATTTTGAAGCCCGCCATTGGAGGTGCCGTTGAAGGTCAGCGAGGGCAGGTACCCGGCGTTGCCTTTCGTGTAATTATTGCGGGCAACTTCTTCCTGCGACTGGTTGATCTGCACCTGATAGTTTTGCTGAACGGCCTGCGCAATGGCGTCGGTAAGGGTCAGCAGCGGACCGGGCTGGGGCAGAGTCGCCACGGTTGGCGTGCGCAGCTGAGCGCGTTTAATGGCGTTGGGGGTGTCCTGAGCCTGGGCCAGTACGGAGATGAAAAGCAACAGGAAGCAATAACTACGTTTCATTGACGGGAGCATAACAACGACAAAATCAGCCAAAATTACGAGAATGCGTGGGTTAACGATGCCCGAAGCAACTTTATCCTAACTTGCGGATTCTTCCAATCCCTGTTTCATGAACCGCATTACTCTTTCCCTGCTTGCCCTATGTGCTGTATTGCAGGCCTGCTCCTCCAAAAAAAAAGCGGATCTGCTCGTTACCAACGCCCGCGTCTACACCGCCGATTCGAGCTTTTCGACGGCGAATGCCTTCGTTATTAAAGACGGTAAATTTCTCGCCGTCGGAGCCGCTGATATCCTCGCCAGGGATTACGAGCCCGTTACAACCCTCGATTTAAAAGGAGCGCCGGTGTATCCAGGCTTTTACGATCCGCACGCGCACTTTCTGGGCCTGGGTCAGGTCCTTGATCAGGCTGGTCTGGTAGGGGCCGCTTCGTACGACGAAGTCATTGCCCGGCTGCAGACCTTCCAGCGCGAGCATCCCGACAATACCTGGATCATGGGGCGGGGCTGGGACCAGAACGACTGGGCCGACAAGACGTTTCCAACCAAAGAAAAGTTAGACGCGGCTTTTCCCAATACGCCCGTTGCCCTGATGCGGGTAGATGGCCATGCCCTGCTGGTAAACTCAAAAGCATTGCGGCTTGGACAGGTAACGGCGGGTTCGCGCGTGGCGGGGGGCGAGGTAGTGCTCCAGAATGGCGAACCCACCGGTGTGCTGGTGGATAATGCCATGCAGTTTGTCCGGCGCGTTTTGCCCCGCCCCACCCTGGCCGACAAAGCCCGGATGCTCAAAAACGCCGAAAGAGCCTGCGTGGCGCTGGGCCTGACTACCGTATCGGATGCGGGCATCAGTCCCGACGAAATCAACCTCATTGACAGCCTGCACCGGACCAAACAGCTCAAAATCCGCGATTACGCCATGGTCAGCATCGGCGAGCCCAACCTGAATTACTTTCTGAAGCGGGGCCCGTTCCAGACCGAGCGGCTTACGGTGCGGTCGTTTAAACTCTACGCCGACGGCGCGCTGGGTTCGCGCGGGGCCTGCCTGCGCCAGCCGTACACCGACCGGCCCGAAACCGGCGGCTTTCTGCTGCTGAGTCCTGAGGAATTGACCCGCATCACCAAACTGCTGTACGCGTCCGATTTTCAGGCCAACACCCACTGCATTGGCGACTCGGCCAACCATTTGATGCTTGATCTGTACGGTAAACTTCTTGGGGGCAAGAACGACCGGCGGTGGCGCATTGAACATGCGCAGGTGGTATCGCCCGGCGATTTTCAGCTGTTCGGCAAATACTCGATCATCCCGTCGGTGCAGCCCACCCACGCTACGTCCGACATGTACTGGGCGGGCGACCGGCTTGGACCGGTGCGGGTAAAGGGCGCCTATGCATTTCAGGATTTGATGCGGCAGAACGGGATGATTACGTTCGGCAGTGACTTTCCGGTCGAAGCGGTTAACCCGCTGTTTGGTTTCCACGCGGCCGTGGCCCGGCAGGACGCCAAAAACTTTCCGGCGGGCGGGTACCAGATGGAAAACGCCGTTGACCGTAAGTCGGCCCTGCTGGCCATGACGCGCTGGGCGGCCTACGCTAATTTTGAAGACAAGCTGCGCGGCAGCATTGCCCCGGGGAAACAGGCCGATTTTGTAGTGCTGGACCGTGACATCATGACCGTACCCAACGAAAAGCTGCGCGATAGCAAGGTGCGCCAGACCTGGATTGGTGGGGAGCGCGTACACTGACCTCATCGCCTAACCCACCGGAGCAGCACCATGGCCGACGAACCGTATCATCCACATGACCGATTCTTCAAGGAAACGTTTTCACAAACGGATATCGCCAGCGACTTTTTGCAGGCGTATTTACCCGATTCGATCAAGGCAAAGCTTGACCTGAATTCGTTGAAGCGGGAGGCTGATTCGTACACCGATGAGCAACTGGACGAACACTTTGCCGATCTGGTTTTTTCAGCAACGTTCGACGGGCATTCCATGCGTGTTGCCCTGCTGCTGGAGCACAAAAGTTACACGGAGGAACACATTCATTTTCAGTTAAACCGCTATATGCTGAATCTGTGGGAAAGCCAGATCAAGCAAAAACAGCCGTTAACACCCGTGCTGCCTATTGTCATCTACCACGGAAAACGAAGCTGGAAGAAGCACGCCTATAGCCGGTATTTTAACCGGCTCGGTGCCGAACTATTACCTTACCAGCCCGCTTTCGACTACGTTCTGATCGACCTGTCAATCGCTGCCGAACGCTTGTCGGAGTTTAAAACGGATTACGCCCGGTTAACCACGCTGTTGTTACACAACAGTCGCCAGCAGAAGGCCATGCTGCAGGCCTTGATGGATTACGCGAGTTCGTTACAAAATATGGCAGACCATGAAGCGGGTCGCCGGTACATCGAAACTGCGTTCATCTACGTGTACTGGACTACTGACTTGACCAAAACCGAAGTAATCGCTATCTTTCATCGTATCTCGACCAAAACAGGAAGCATTGCTATGTCAACGGCACAACGATTAATCAACGAAGGCATCGAGCAGGGCATTGAGCAGGGCATTGAGCAGGGCATCGAGCAGGGTCGCCGGGAAGCCGTTGAGCGGGGTGTCCGGGGAATGCTCAAACTGAACATGGACGCCACCACGATTGCTGCGGCCTTCGAGCTACCGCTTGCTGATGTAAACCAGATCATCGCCAAAATCAGCAACGGGCCACTGTAACCAGGAGAAACCCGTGATCGGTCAGGATACGGTCAGAATCTGGTACGTTAGTTTGTTGAACGTGACTGACTCACCGGGCCGGTGGCCCAGCAACAGTGTGGCCATGGGCGACGCGGGCGAAACGGCGAAATAGTCCGTTCCGTCGAGGGCCAGTTTTCCCGCGCTGATGCTGATGAAAAACGTTCCCCGGCTGGTAGTGACCAGACTACCCGGCTGCGCGGTCTCGTATACTTTATCAATATTCAGCCGGAGCAGGTCGCCTTCCAGCTTGCGGGCTTCGGCCAGGAGTTGGGCGTGGCGGTCGCGCTCAAGTTGCGCCATGGCCCGACCCGTTTCGTACTTATCGCCCGCGCTGCTTTTCTCTTCCGAATTGGCCGATTCCTGCGCGGCTTCCATCGCCTGCCGGGCTGTATTGATGCGCTGCTGCACGTAATTCTGGCAGAGAACGAGGAGTTGCTGTTTCATTGTATAATGACGTTTGGTGCGGCAGGAAGTTCCTTACGGACCGCAATACGGCCGGTTGCCAAAATGGTCAGCTCCCCAATGCCGTTGTTATTGATACGCCTGCTTATCGATCCGGGCCAGTTCCTGGTATAGCCGCTTACTGCCTGCTCCCACGGTGTGCTCACCAGGATGGGAGAGAAATAAAGCAGCCGCGAATTAAAACGCTGTCTGAGCGAACTGGCTCCTCAAAATTTCCCTTGAGATTATAGGAATCGGCATCATCTCCGGGGAGACAGGCCATGTATTCGACACGACTCGTTTTTCGTTCAGGCCTGCGCTGACTTGTACTGCGTTGCGCATCGACAATCACGTTTCCTGCCCCTTTCTTTCCTGGTTAACCAACCAGACATTCGTTTATTCTGACATGATAAATTTAGTGAAAACAACTATCGGGCGTCTGCGGGTGCTGGGCTTTCTGGAAGGTGTATCCTGGCTGGTGTTGCTCTTCGTTGCCGTACCCATGAAGTACATCGGGCATGACCCATCACTGGTAAAGGCCATTGGACCCGTACACGGGTTTCTTTTTGTGCTGTTCGTACTGTATACCATCTGGGTGGGCAACGAGCAAAACTGGAAACTTGGTACCACCTTGAAAATCCTGCTGGGCTCCATAGTTCCGTTCGGCACGTTCTACATCGACCGGAAAATCCTGAGCCATGTCTCCCCAGAGTAGGCAGACAGCGTCAGACATAACCGGCAGTCAACTCCCTGACCATTACAAACTCCCCCGCTTCATTTCCTTCACGGCGTAATCGGCCGCCCGCGCGGTCAGGGCCATGAACGTGATAGATGGGTTTTGGGTACCCGTGCTGGTCATAGCTGCGCCGTCGGTCACGAACACGTTTTTGCAGGCGTGCAGCTGGTTGTGGGCGTTCAGCAAAGACGTTTTGGGGTCACGGCCCATCCGGACACCGCCCATCTCGTGAATATCCAGACCGGGGTTGCGGTGATCGTCGTAGGGCCGGATGTTTTTCAGGCCCGCCTTGTCGAGCATGTCGCTACCCTCCGTTAGAAAGTCCTGCATCAGCTTCAGATCATTATCCGTATAGTCGATGCTGGTTATGAGCTGCGGCACCCCCCAGGCGTCTTTCTGATCGGGGCTGAGCCGGACGTGGTTTTCGTAGCGCGGTACGGTTTCGCCCTGCATCATCATAAACACGTGCCACGGGCCGGGCTGCGTCAGGCTTTCCTTGAAATCGGCCCCAAAACTTTCCGGCGAGGGAACCCCCCGACTCCGGCTGGCGCTGAACGCCACCATGTAGCCCCGCTGAAAATCCATCTCCTGCTTATTGACATTACGAAAGTTGGGCATAAACGCCGTAGTAGGTCGCCGACCATAGTAATACTGGTCATCGAAGCCGTCGTAGTCGGCCATGATATTGCCCCGGTAGTTGTGGAACGCCACGTAACGGCCCAGCGTCCCGCTGTCGTTGCCCAGCCCATTGGGAAACCGGCGCGAAGTGGAGTTGAGCAGCACGAGGTTGGTATTCAGGCAGGCGGCATTGACGAAGATAATCCGTGCAAAATAGTCCGTGCTCTGCTTCGTGTGCGTGTCTACCACCCGAACGCCGGTGGCTTTGCCTTTGGCTTCGTCGTAGATAATGGACTGCACCACCGAGTCGGGGCGGAGGGTAAGCTTGCCGGTTTTGGCCGCCCACGGTATGGTGCTGGCGTTAGACGAGAAATAGCCGCCGTAGGGGCAGCCCCGGTAGCACAGGTGCCGTGCCTGACACCCCGCCCGGCCCTGATCGTAGTGAATTTGTTTCGGCTCGGTCAGGTGGGCGCACCGGCCAATGATGACGTGCCGGTCTTTGTAACTATCCGACACACGCTTCTGAATGTGTTTTTCCAGGCAGTTCAGCTCCCAGGGTTTGAGAAACTCGCCGTCGGGCAGGGTCTCCAGCCCGTCTTTATTACCCGAAATACCCGCAAATTTCTCCACGTAACTATACCAGGGGGCAATGTCTTCGTAACGGATGGGCCAGTCAACGGCGGCCCCGTCGCGGGCGTTGGCTTCGAAATCGAACCTGCTCCACCGCTGCGTTTGCCGCGCCCAGATCAGCGATTTACCGCCCACCTGGTAGCCCCGAATCCAGTCGAAGGGTTTCTCTTGCTGGTACGGATGCTCGGCATCTTTGACGAAAAACTGCTGGGTGGCTTCGTCCAGCGCGTAACATTTGGTGGCAACGGGGTTGGCCTGATCAAAGGCCTCGGGCATGCGGTTGCGGTGGTCAAACTGCCAGGGATCCAGCGTGGCGGTGGGGTAATCAACAACGTGCCGCACGTCGCGTCCGCGTTCCAAGACGAGCGTTCGCAGGCCTTTGCCGGTCAGCTCTTTAGCGGCCCAGCCCCCCGATATGCCGGAGCCGATAACGATAGCGTCGTAGGTGTTTGCCTTGTTGGCGTCGCCGATAATGTTCATGGGATTATGCTGATTTTCGGATACGATAGTACGGAATTAACGGAGGATTAGAAAACTACCAGTTCAATAGGTTTCTCCAAACAACCGTTGCGATTTTTGGCTTATTAACGAAAAGCAAGCCCAGGAACACAACGTTATGGAAGCAAAAATCCCTCCCCAGCATCAGGATATTCAGCCGGGTATTCAGGCCGAGCTGGACCCGCAGCCGAAGGTAATCCGGCACCTCTACAAAGGAGCCAACAAACTCAAAGACAAGGTCGCGCTCATTACCGGGGGCGACTCGGGCATTGGTCAGGCCGTGGCCGTACACTTTGCCCGCGAAGGGTGCCGACGTAGCCATCTCGTACATGGAACGCGAGCAGGTTGATGCCGATAAAACCAAACAACTCGTAGAAGCCGAAGGGCGACGGTGCGTGCTGTTGCCCGGCGATATCCGCGAGGAAGCGTACTGCAAATACATTGTTGAAGAAACCGTGAATCAGCTGGGTAAGCTGAATATCCTGGTGAACAATGCCGCCCTGCAACTCCAGCACAAAACCCTTGAATCCATCCTGGACAAAGACCTGCTGGATACCTACGAGACGAATATCTACTCGATGTTCCGCATCACGAAAGCCGCCGTGCCGCACCTCCACGCGGGCGATTCCATCATCAACACCACCTCCGTAACGGCTTACCAGGGGCGCGCCGATCTGCTGGAGTATTCATCCACGAAAGGCGCAATCATGACCTTTACGCGGGCCTTGTCGAGCAACCTCATCGAGAAAGGCATCCGCGTCAACGGCGTGGCGCCCGGCCCCATCTGGACCCCGCTCAATCCGGCGTCGGTGTCGGCTAAAGAAGTGGCGCAGTTCGGGCAGGACGTGCCGATGAAACGCCCCGGCCAGCCGTCTGAAGTGGCTCCGGCCTATGTCTTCCTGGCTTCCGACGACGCGTCCTACATCACAGGTCAGGTTATGCACCCCAACGGCGGTACCATTATCAACACATAAAAAATACCGGCCAGTCAACGCAAACAATATGGAACAGATGCAGATGGAAACCCCGGCGCAGCACCAGGATGCGCAGCCGGGACTGGAATACGAAATGCACCCGCAGCCGATTTTTATTCGGGATACCTACGAGGGTGCCGACAAACTCAAAGACAAAGTGGCCGTCATTACCGGGGGCGACTCGGGTATTGGCCGGGCCGTGGCTGTACACTTCGCCCGCGAAGGCGCTGACCTGGCTCTACTGTACCACTCACGCGAAGAACAGGACGCGCAGAAAACCAAAACACTGGTGGAAGCGGAGGGTCGTAAATGCCTGCTCATCCCCGGCGATCTTCGAAGCCTGTCCTATATCCGCGAAGCCGTAGGGACCATTGTCAGTACGTATCATCACGTTAATATTCTGGTGAACAACGCGGCCAATCACGTGGAGCAGAAGGAGTTCACCGATATCTCCGATCAGCAGATGCGCGAGACGTTCGAACTGAATATTCTGGCTATGTTCCGGCTTACGCAGAACGTGCTGCCTTACATGGGCGCGTACGACTGCATTATCAACACCAGTTCGGTTACGTCGTACCGGGGCAGCAAAGCCCTGATTGATTATTCGTCTACGAAGGGGGCGGTTACGGCGTTTACGCGGTCGCTGTCGCAGAATCTGGTGGACAGGCACATTCGCGTCAATGCCGTGGCGCCCGGCCCCATCTGGACCCCGCTGATTGTAGCGACCAAGACGCCCGAAGAGGTCGAAAAATTCGGTAAGGACACCCCGATGGGGCGCGTAGGCCAGCCGGCAGAGCTGGGTCCGGCCTACGTCTTTCTGGCGTCGGAAGATGCGTCGTATTTCACGGGGCAGGTCATCCACGTAAACGGGGGCGAGGAGATCAATTCATAGCCCCGCAAATCCGTATCTTTATAGCCGCGCTGAGCCTTGATTCAGGGCGGCTTTTTCTATGGAAACCATCCCGCAAACGACCCGCCCTGTACCGCTCGTCCCCGGTGTGCCGGGCTTCGGTAACACCATCGCTTTTCTGCGCGATCCGCTGGCCATTTTGCACAACATACAGCGCCATGAACGAGCGCGTGGTGCATCTGCGCGTGGGCGGTCGGCATCAGTATCTGGTGCTGACGCCGGAAGACAGTAAGCATATTTTGCAGGAGAACAACCGCAACTACGGCCGGTCGCCCGCGTTTCGGGTTCTTCAGATTTTTCTGGGCAACGGGCTGCTCACCAGCGACGGCGATTTCTGGCGTCGGCAACGGCGGCTGGCTCAACCGGCGTTTCACCGGCAAAAACTCGCGGCCCTGGCCAACACCATGATTTCGGAGTCGGCTGCGTGGGTCGATGAGCTCGGGCAGCAGGATTTGAGCAGGCCCGTCAACCTGTCGCAGGCGTTTATGGACGTAACGATGCGGATTGTCTGCAAGACACTGTTCGGTTCCGACGTATCGACCAGTCTGGCGAAGCTGTCGTCGGCGCTGGAGTCGCTGAATTATCTGGCCAACGCCCGGATGCTGTCGCCGGTGCGGTTTCCCATGCACTGGCCCACGCCCGGCAACCTGCGGTTTCGGCGGGCGGGCGTGGTGGTCGACACGTTTATCTACGGCGTTATTGAGCAGCGGAAACAACAGACCGAAAAAACCCACGACGATTTGCTGGATATGCTCCGGCTGGCCGAAGACGAAGAAACCGGCGAGACGATGTCGGAAAAGCAACTGCGCGACGAGTGCGTAACGCTCTTTGCCGCCGGTCACGAAACCACCGCCGTATCAATGGCCTGGACCGTTTATCTGCTCATGCGAAATCCCGCCGTGCTGACCCGGCTTCGTCAGGAAATCAACACCGTACTCGGGACCGAAAAAACGCCCGCGCCGGAGCTGTTCCGGCAGCTGACGTATACCATGCAGGTGATTCAGGAAAGTATGCGGCTGTACCCGCCCGCCTGGATTATGAGCCGCATGGCCCTGGGCGATGATGCCATTGGCCCCTACGTGATTCCCAGGGGCGATACCGCATTGGTCAGCCCATACCTGCTGCACCGCGACCCGGCCAACTGGCCCGACCCGGACCGCTTTGACCCCGATCGCTTTGCGCCGGGCCTTTCCGGGCCGGGCCGCGACAAAGAGCGACCTGCCTATGCGTATCTGCCGTTTGGCGGTGGACCCCGTCTGTGCATTGGCAATCAGTTTGCGCTCATGGAGATGCAGATTCTGCTGGCCCTGCTGGTGCGTCAGTTCGACCTGCGGGCGGTGTCTGACCGGCCCATACCCACCCAGCCACTTATTACGCTCAGGCCCGGAAAACCGATTCAGGCGTATCTGGTGAAGGCGTAAGCCGGAAGGTGATGTGTCCGTAACACCGCAAAAACTTTGCGACCTTTGCCTTTCCTTCACGTCGCCGTGGCGCACCACCTTTGCCGTAAAAAATGCTTTCAAGACTCGTATTCTTACTTTTCATATCAACGGCGTCGGTTGCCCAAACGCCCGACTGGACCAACCGCTACTGGCCCGCCCGCTGGATTCTGCATCCTACCGCGCCGGCCCGGCAGTACGGCGTTTTTCACTTCCGAAAGACCGTTACGCTACCCGCCAAACCCACCCGCTTCGTAGTTCACGTATCGGGCGATAACCGTTACCGGCTGTTTGTGAACGGCAAGCCGGTGGGCAGCGGCCCGGCCCAGAGCGACCCGCAGCACTGGAACTACGAAACCTACGATCTTGCGCCGTTTCTGCAGGCCGGTAAAAATGTACTGGCCGCGCAGGTCTACAATATGGGGGAGGGGGCACCCGTGGCGCAGATGTCGTGGCAAACGGGATTTCTGATGCAGGGCGATACCGACGCGGAGAAGCTGGTCAATACCGACCAAAGCTGGAGCGTATACCAAAACCCGGCTTATTCGCCCATCGTGAACGACAACGCGAAGTTGAAAACCTATATCGTCCTCGGCGACGGCGACCGAATCAATGCCGCTGCCTATCCGTGGGGGTGGGAGCAGCCGCAGTTTGCCGACAGTCAGTGGGTGGCGGCCAAACCCTATGGCTATCCCACCAAGCCGCGCGGTTTCGGCACCGATGGTAACTGGAGTCTGGTGCCGCGGCCCATACCCCCCATGGCCGAACGAACCGAGCGACTCGCCACCGTCCGGCGCGTGGAAAACGGTACCATGAACCCGGCATTTTTACAGGGGAAAGCACCGGTCACCATTCCGGCGGGCATGAAAACCGTATTCCTGCTGGACAACGGCGTGCTGACCAATGCCTATCCCGAACTGACCGTGCGGGGTGGGAAGGGCGCAATCATTACGCTGGCTTATGCCGAAGCCCTGGTAGACAGCGCGGGCCGGAAAGGCAACCGAAACGACGTGAGCGGCCGGGTCCTGCGCGGGTTTGAAGATCAGTTTGTAGCCGATGGGCAGGGCAAACGAACCTTCCGCCCGCTCTGGTTCAGAACCTACCGCTACCTGCAACTGACGGTGCAAACCAAAGACGAACCGCTTGTTTTAGACGATCTGGTGGGCCAGTTTACCGGCTATCCCTTCGAGCAGAAAGGCCAGTTTTCGGCCAGTGATACCACTCTGCGCGCTATCTGGAACGTGGGCTGGCGCACGGCCCGGCTCTGCGCGGGCGATACCTATTACGACTGCCCCTACTACGAACGGCTGCAATACGTGGGCGATACGCGGGTGCAGTCGCTGATTTCGCTTTACGTATCGGGCGATGACCGGCTGATGCGCAACGCCATTCAGCAGTATGACCACAGCCGGTTCAGCGACGGCCTGACGCAGAGCCGCTTTCCCTCCGCCGATTTTCAGGTGATCCCGACGTTTTCGCTGTGGTGGGTCTGCATGGTGCACGATTACTGGATGCACCGCACCGACGATGCTTTTGTGAAGCAACTGCTGCCCGGTATTCTCGATGTGCTGCGCTGGCACGAAACCCGGCTCACCAGCGCCAGGCTGAACGGCCCGCTGCCGTGGTGGAACTTTGTGGACTGGGCCAGCTGGCCCAACGTCAGCGACGAGACGGCCGGCGGTGTCCCCACCGGTGCACGCACGGGCAGCTCGACCATCCTGACCCTGCAACAGGCGTATACCTACCAGCGGGCGGCTGATTTACTGGGGCACTTTGGCCGGAACGAACTCGCCGAACACTACCGCGAACTGGCCCGGCAACTGAACAAAGCCGTGTATGCTCAGTGCTGGAATGCCGACCGGGGCCTGTTTGCCGATACGCCGATGCAGAAAACGTTTAGCCAGCACGCCAATATCCTGGCCGTTTTGACCGACGCCGTACCGGTGGGGCAGCAACCCGCGCTGCTGCAAAAAACCATGGCCGACTCTATCCTGACGCAGGCTACGTTCTACTTCAAGTTTTACCTGTTCGAAGCCCTGAAAAAAGCGGGACTGGGCCACGAACTCGTTCCCCAGCTTAAGCCCTGGCGCGAGATGCTGTCCCTGGGCCTGACCACCTTTGCCGAACAACCCGACCCTACTCGGTCCGACTGTCATGCCTGGAGTGCGTCGCCCCTGTATGAGTTTCTCAGCACTACCTGCGGCATCCAGCCCGCCGAACCCGGTTTTCGCAGCGTCCGCATCGAACCCGCTCTGGGGAGCCTGACCAGCGTAACCGGCACGGTGCCGCACCCGCTGGGGGCTATTGTTGTGGACTTCCAGAAGACGCCCGCCGGTGAGTTGGTAGGTACCGTTACGCTGCCCGAAACGCTGTCGGGAACCCTGCACTGGCAGGGGAAAACCAAAGCGCTGACGGGCGGCAAGCAAAGCATTTCACTCTGAGTCTGTTACCCCGGCCTGAAGGCACACTCTAGTAATTCAGGCGGCATTTGCTAAATTTTTTGACGGGGACCTACGGCTTTTGCGTAAGTTTGACCCATACAAACCGAATCATGTTGACGCGTTCATTCTCTCCCCTTGCTGCGGCCCTCTGCGGTACCGCCCTGTTTTTCTCCGTGCTGACCGGCTGCCAGTCCAAAGGCTCTGACACCACCAGCACCACTTCCACCACGGTGGTTACCTCTGCCTCCTCCGATGCCGGCACGAATGAGCCCATGGCGGACACAACCCAGACCGGCGCCATGGCGCCCGATCCAACGAGTATTCCGGCGGGTAAAATAGCCGGTGCCGCTGCCATTCTGGCTCGTCCGCAGGTGCCGATTCTGTGCTACCACCAGATTCGGAACTGGCGCGCCAGCGATTCCAAAAGCGCGAAAGATTACATCATTCCGGTAGAATCATTCCGGGAGCAGATGCAGATGCTGTCCGACAGCGGGTACCACACCATTCTGCCCGACCAGCTGTATGCCTACCTGACTACCGGCGCCCCGCTGCCGTCCAAACCCGTCATGCTCACCTTCGACGATGGCGATTTGGATCAGTACGAAACGGCACTGCCCATTCTGGATAAACTCGGCTTCAAAGGCGCGTTCTTTATCATGACCGTAGCCATTGGCCGGCGGGGTAAGCAACCGTACATGGACAAAGCCCAGATCAAAGACCTGTCGGACCGGGGCCATACCATCGGGTCGCACACGTGGGACCACCACAACGTGAAAAAATACCAGGGAGACGACTGGAAAACTCAGGTGGAGGAGCCTAAAGCCAAACTCGAAGAAATTACGGGCAAGCCAGTGCGCTATTTCGCCTATCCGTTTGGCCTGTGGAGCCCCGCTGTCCTGCCCGAAATCCAGAAGCGTGGCTACGTAGCGGCCTTCTCTCTGGCCGACAAGCGGGACCCCAATATGCCGCTGTATACCGTCCGGCGCATCATTGCCGGAGGGCAGTGGAAAGCCTCTACGTTCTACCGCAACATGGTCAGCAGCTTCGACAGCAAATAAACAACCCCGATCTACTGAGCGGGCCGTGTGTGATCCCATCGCACGGCCCGCTCACTGTCTCTACCCATGGCCATCCGCTCCCCGGTCGATGCCTTTTCGGCCCGGCAAATGCCAAACTTTTGACGGGTTAGCCGGTTAGAAAGTCAGCATTAACGCTTTTTCTGAATGAACACCCGTATCCGCCTGGCCCTCGACTGGACGCCCAATACCAACCACACCGGATTCTACGTAGCCGCTGCCAGCGGAGCCTACGAGCAGGCTGGTCTGGACGTTGAATTCATCCTGCCCGACGCCGACAACTACGAACTAACCCCCGCCAAGCGCGTGGCGCAGGGCGACGCTGATCTGGCCATTACGCCGTCCGAAAGTGTGTATAGTTACCAGGCTAACGGGGTGCCGCTGGTGGCCGTTGCCGCCGTACTGGCCCGCGACGCCAGTGCCATCGTGACCCTGAAGCAGAGCGGCATTACCCGGCCGCAGCAACTGGATGGTAAGGTGTATGCGTCGTACAAGGCGCGGTACGAAGACGAGATTATCCGGCAGCTCATTAAAAATGACGACGGTAAAGGGCACTTTATATCGCACCAGCCCGCCCGCCTGGACATCTGGAACGCCCTGCTTACCAACGAAGCGGATGCTACCTGGATTTTTCTGCCCTGGGAAGGCGTAGAGGCCGAGGATCGGGGTATCGAACTAAATACATTCCGGCTCGAAGACTTTGAAATTCCCTACGGCTACAGCCCCATTCTGACCGCCCACCGCGACTGGATCACCCAGCATCCCGAAGCCCTGCGCCGGTTTCTGGCCGCCACCACCGAAGGCTTTTTGTTTGCCGCCCGTAACCCCGACGAAGCCGCCCAAAAACTAATGCAAACGGCCAACCACCCTACGCTGCATGATGCGGGATTTGTGGAACAAAGCCAGCAGCGGGCGTCGGACTATTATCTGGATAACGAAGGCCGTTGGGGCGTCATGCAGCCTGCCGTCTGGCTGTCGTTTACCACCTGGCTCATCCGCCATGCCTTGCTCACCGATGCCGCCGGCGACATTGTGCGGGAGTTGGACCCCACCACGCTCTACACCAACGGGTACCTGCCGGGATCATAAGTCGGTGCGGTGGTCACGCCCTGCCCGGTTAGTTACAACAGCGAAAAACGTCGGGAAGTCACGAGAACTGCAGCACGTAATACTGGCACAAAAATGTCTGGCCAAACTCGTGAATCTGCTTCTGGTACGTGGGCAGAAAACCGTGCCTCTCGTAGAACTGCATGAGCGCGGGGCGGGTGGCATCGGTTTCCAGCTGAAGCTCATAAATGCCACGTTCCCGGCATCGCTCCCGACAGAAATCCAAGACGTGCGCAAACAAACCCTGCCCGGCAAATGGCCGCCGGATAGCCACTTTATGGATGAAGCCAGCCGTATTATCCGGCACATCATCATAATACAAAGGGTCTTTCCACTGCAGAATGAACGTTGCGGCCGGCGTTCCATCAATGGCCATAACGTAGCAGTTATCCCGGGTGTGGGCGTCGAATAGATTGTCGGCCGTGAGCGTAGCCGGTTGCCAGAGTTCATGACCGCTGTCGATGAGCCACTGGCCCACTTCGCGCAGGATTGCTCAGGAACTCGTCGGGCTGGTTGTTGTGAAACGTAATCAACATAACGTGTCTGGACGCCGTCGGTCCGCTAGCCCCCAATCGTTGCCATCGACTCGGTGATCGGAACGCCGAGCCGGGTAGTACGGTTCTGCTCGGCGTCGAAGCCGGTGGCGGGGCGGTGGGCAAAAGCGCGGAGGAAAGCCGCCGTCAGCTGCTCGTCGGTGTCGCCCCGGCGCAGTAGTTCGCGAACGTCCAGCACGCCATCGTCGTACAGGCAGGTTTTGAGCGTTCCCTGTGCCGTGAGCCGGATGCGGTTGCAGGTGCCGCAGAACGTCCGGCTAAACGCGGCAATGATGCCAACCGTACCCTGGTGCCCCGGAATCTGGTAACCAGCCGACGTCGAGAACGGCGAATCGGGAAGTTTGGTCAGACCAGGAAAATGCGCCCGCAGGTGCTCAACAATGCGGGTGTGCGTCCAGTACAGCACCGGATAATGGCTACCCTCGCCATTGAACGGCATCTCCTCAATAAACCGAACATCAACCGGCAGGTGGCGGGTCAGTTCGGTCAGCGGCACGAGGTCGTCAATGTTCTGCCCGTCCATAACTACGGCATTAAGCTTGGTGGTAATGCCCGCCGACAGCAGCGCATCCAGCGTGTTCAGCACGGCGGGGAGTTCGTCGCGCCGGGTAATTTGATGGAACCGCTCCCGGTCGAGCGTGTCGATGCTGAGGTTTACCGATTTGACGCCGAGCCGGGCCAGTTCCGACACGTGCGGAGCGGTTAGAACACCGTTGGTCGTGAGCGAAATATCGGTCAGGCCGGGCGTTTCGCTCAGGCGGTGCAGAAACGGCATCAGCCCCGCCCGCACAAAGGGTTCGCCCCCGGTAATGCGCACTTTGGAGACGCCCAGCCGGGCCAGCACGCGCACCAGCCGTTCCATCTCCTCGTAGGTCAGCAACTGCTGTTTGGGCAGGTACTTGATACCTTCTTCGGGCATGCAGTAAAAGCAGCGCAGGTTGCAGCGGTCCGTTACGGCCAGCCGAAGGTAGGTGATGGGGCGATTGTGGTTGTCGTAAATCATGCAGTATAAGACCAACACAAAGCTACGGGTTTTGATTGCAACCCCTTGTGTGAGCCCGACACAACCCGATTAACCGGCTAGCAGACCGGCAGTTTAAAAATATGCCATGGGCCGTAGTTGACGATTTTATCTGCATTCTATCATAACCGCCCCGGAGAGACCGTTTACATTATTGACTTTTCTCATTACTTTCGCCAACACTCACCCGATTATGTCACTCAAACTTCCGTTCATAGAAGACGAAATCATTGACCAGTATCTAACCGATGAGAATCCTCGTCCGTGGATTATTGGCTTCAGTGGCGGTAAAGACAGCACCATGCTGTTACAGGTGATGTGGCGGGCTTTGATGAAAATTCCGTCGGAGTTGAGAAACCGACCTATCTACGTCGTATGTAATGACACACTGGTTGAAAACCCGAAGATTGTCGGATTTATCAACCGTACGCTCGACCGGGTCCAGAAAGCCGCTGCCGAACAAGGTATGCCCATTAGTGTACACCGTACCACACCCCGGCTCGAAGATACGTTTTGGGTGAACCTGTTAGGTCGGGGTTACCCAGCGCCTAATAACACATTTCGCTGGTGTACCGAACGGTTGAAAATCAACCCGACCACGCGCTTTATTCAGGAAAAGATTAGCGAGAAGGGTGAAGCCATCATTTTGCTGGGTACACGCTCGGATGAAAGTCAGACCCGCGCCCGCTCCATGAAACGCCACGCCCTCAAAGGCCAGCGGCTTCGAAAGCACTTGCTGCCTAACGCTTTTGTGTACGCACCTTTGCACGACATCACAACCAATGAAGTGTGGCAGTACCTCATGCAGGTAGATGCGCCCTGGGGTGGAAAGCACAAGGAACTGCAAACGCTTTATCGGAATGCTAGCGTTGATGCAGACTGCCCGCTGGTGATTGACGAAACGACGCCCTCCTGTGGTCAAAGCCGGTTTGGATGCTGGGTTTGTACGGTTGTGAGCCGTGACAAATCAATGGAAGGCCTGGTACTGAACGGCGACGACTGGATGGAGCCGCTCATGGAGTTTCGGGATGTACTTATTGATACCCGCAATGACCGCGCCTACCGCGAAATGCGCCGACGTACCGACAGTCCGTTTAAGGAAGAAGATGAAAACACCTGGGGTCCATACACTCCCGAAGCCCGTGCTAGATTTCTGACTATGCTCCTGCGGGCGCAACGCGAAATCCAGCTTTCGCAGGGCGAGGATATGCAGCTAATTTCGCACCAGGAGTTGGTTGCCATTCAGTTGACGTGGTACCGCGATGGCGTTTTTAACTATAAAGTAGCCGATATCTACAATGGGATTTATGAACAACAAATAGAAATCGTCAGTAAGCATATCGAAAAGTACCAGCGTGAAGAGCAACTCTTACGCGAAGTGTGCGCCGATCATCCTGACGACTTTGATTTTATTCAGGAGTGTCTAATTCTACAGAAAAACAGGTCATTAATGATTCGTAAGCGTGGGCTGACCGATGAGTTGGAACGACACTTAGAAAGGTATGTCGCTAAGCAACGTATAGATAAAGCCGTTCATGTCTGACAACATACTTGACTACTATATTCACGCTTTTTCAAACCTAAATCTTGGTGGCGGTAAACTAAAAGAAAAAGCCCCCCACAAACCCATACTTTTGCTTACGGTTATACAGGCATACGAAAACAAATTACTGACTACCAATCAAATAATTATATCTCCTGAACTCACCGGGCTGTTCAAGTCAAACTGGAATCTATTCGTCAGAACAAGTCACACGCTTGGTTTTGCTTTGCCGTTTTTCCACCTCAAAAATGAAAAGGGGAACTGGTGGGAGTTAGTAGCCAATCCGGGTTGCGAGATGTGGGTGCAAAGCGGGAAATTATCCAGTTTCAGTAACCTGAGCGTGGCCGTCGCCTACGCGCAAATCGATTCTAATCTGGCTCAGTTGCTCAGGGATGAACCGACCTGCAATATCCTCCGCCGAACGTTGCTAGATACTCACTTTCCGGGCCAGACAATGGTCAGCACTACTGATCCTGGCGCGGATTTGGATGAACTGAAACGCGAAATGCTGGAGGAGTCGCCCACCGAGTACCGGGCAAAGCTAAAGACGCTGAAAAAACGCCTTAATCCAGAAACGTATCAGATTGAAGTGTACGCTCGCGACACGCTGTTTCGCCGTGAAATCGTCCGACTTTACGATGACACCTGTTGCATCACCGGCGTTAGGGTGTCGGCTCCGTATACGTTTTCAATGGTTGACGCCTGCCACATCGTGCCGTTTTACAAGACGTTCAATAATCACCCGACCAACGGTATCGCGCTTTGCCCGAACCTGCACCGGGCGTTTGACAAAGGGGCTATTTCAATTGATGACAACTATATGGTGGTCGTTTCGCCAACGTTTGTGGAGAACGAAAGCAGTACACACAGCTTGAAAGCGTTGAACGGTGCGCAAATTCAGTTACCGAAAGATGAGCGGTATGTGCCTGATACAGAAGCGCTCGCGTGGCATCGCAAGCATACGCTTAAGCACTAATATATCGGCAGTCTTGCTCACTCATTAGCTACAGATCAATTTGCACAAAGCTGTCCCGAATTTCGTTATCTTGCCAATAGTCAACCGCATACGATTAGGGAAGCGACGTCTATCAATCTGACGTTATGATGAAAAGGCTAATCGCGTGACGTTTACATCCTCCTCTTATGAGTCTCTACGATAAAGTGAAAATAGCTCCCCGTCAACTACCGCTATCTGAGAGAGATGTCCAACGGTTAGAATCGGACAGGGCTAATTTCCAAACTCAATCGTTGGAAGGAATGTATGGCGTTTACGAAATTACAATGGATGGCTATCTTGAAAAGACTGCGGCTTCTAAAGCGGCTGGGCCGGGTGGTAGAACGATTTGGCATGCTGTTCGAATGGTCGATGCCCATGGCTTTATTGTCTTTTACACTACCATTGACGACGAGTGGTTTTACTTTAAGGCACGATTTCGGCAGGGCCGTGTAGAGTCTATATTCCGACTCAAGGAAGTGCTCGAAATTTACAGCCGTACCTGTACGTGGGAGCTTGAAATACCTGTAGATGAGTTGAAGCCAGCTTACGATGCTGAGATTATTCGCCATGAACTAAGTCTGTTGGATGCTCGTGAGCGGCAACACTTGGAAGACGAGTTCGTCGATTTTGACCAGCAGTTCCCGGCCGTGTAAGTCAATACATAGCTGGGGCCACATACCCCTGATGCAGTTGCGAAATGGGGAAGATCAACTACTGCCCGTGGTTCCATTTGTCAACGGCTCAATCAACACGTTGTAGGGTAACAGGTGTTGCCAAACGGAGGCTACGCTACAAACCTGCGTTTGGGTATCCGGGCGGAAGTCCTGGGCCGAGGGCGTAATAACCAGCAACGGAAGCGTACCCAAATCGCGGCTGGCGATGTAGTTACCCCGGCTCAGCACGGGGGCATTTGTGTACTTGATTTCGATTCCTACCACGGGTTGGCCCCCACGCACCAGCACTAGGTCCAGTTCCGACCCGTCGGCGGTACGGTAATAGTATGGCTGCGTATCAGGGCCCAGGCTGGCGATTACCTGCTGAATCAAGTACCCCTCCCACGAACTGCCAACGTACAAACTGCCGCTGAGGGCTTCGCTGGTCTGGATAGCAGCCAGCGCATGAAACATACCGCTGTCTCTGATGTATAACTTAGGTGCTTTAACTAGTCGTTTGCCAATATTCACGAAATAAGGTGGTAACCGCCGAATTAGAAAGGCCTGTTCGAGAAAGTCCAGATAGTGCTGAATGGTGGGTACGCTCAGGCCCAGCGAACGCGCCAGTTCTGAGTTATTGACCTGGTTGGCGTGGACACTGACCAGCATGGATAGCAACCGGCGAACGCGGTTTGGCGAAGCCCCCAGGCCCAGACCGGGGAGATCACGTTCAACGTACGTCTGAATGAAGTCATTCATGCGTCGGCTGGCGAAACGGTCGCTGGTAGCCAGGAGCATGTCCGGGTAACCGCCCCGCAGCCAGTGTTGTTGATAGGGGATTTGCCCTTGGATCTCCGGCCAGGAAAGCGGCTGAAGTTCCAGATACGCTACCCGGCCGGCTAGCGACTCTGAACTTTGCTGAAGCAATTGGGGCGATGCTGATCCCAACAGGATAAATCGTCCTGCTACCCGATGCCGGTCAATCAGGGACCGCAGTAACGGAAACAACTGTGGCATCCGCTGAACCTCATCAATAATAACAAGCATATCCTGGCGCTCCGACAAATACAGTTCAGGGTCCCGCAACCGGTTGAGGTCCTCCAGTGATTCCAGGTCGAGGTACACCGATTCTGCTTTGAACTGGTTCGTCAGTGACTGGATCAGGGTTGTTTTGCCTACCTGACGTGGTCCGACGAGCGTTACGGCGGGTCGGTCGTTGATTTGCTCCAGTAAGTCTACTGCAATCAAGCGATCAAACATAATACCGTAAATTTAAAGTATACTATTAAATTTACGGTATTAAGGGCGAGTATTATTTCGATATGGCGGAAGACGCTATGGGCGCATTGTCGACAACAGTACACTGCCGGAGCTATATAGTCCTGATGCAGTTGCTGATGGGGAAGATTAAATCCCATTATTTTCCCCACACGACGTTGCCGCACTCAACTTTGACGTGTATCCTCATGTACACGAATTATACACGATACGGTTGTCATGTACAAAAAGACACAAAAATTGTACGTGATAAATTGCGTCTATTCACGCCAGCGCCCGTAACTCCTTCACAACGCCCTTAATTACCTAACCGCAGCCATTACGCCGGCCTCGATGGTGAAGCGACCGAGACTGAAACGCAGGTAAGAAAACGCTTTAGTCTCGTTTGGCCCACGGCAAGCAGCACGGGTGAGGGGGGCGATGATCACAAATAAACAGCGGGATACCGGTTTGAATGGCGTTGCCGATTCAAATCAGTATCCCGCTGTTTATGCAGGTTTGTGCTTAAGTGAGCTTAGTCCTGCTTCGATCGGTCGGTCCGGGTCATTAGCAGAACGACCGCCGTGGCAATGGCGGCTCCAACTAAAACGTTCCGGGCCAGGCCTGCCCGGTTAACGTCCAGATCCGCTTTCAGGCCTTTCTCTTTGAAGATGTTGGGTACGGTGCCGTGCCTGAAGTCGTCGATGATGCCTTCTACCACGTTGATCCGGTCGGCCACAACCAGCGGAATCCAGTGCATCAGCCGCGATTCGCTGTGGGTAAAGGCGTACCGACGGAGCATTCCGCTCAGACCCGACGGGGGTACACTGGTCCCGAATACGGCACTGACATTTGGCCGTTCGTTGGAGTGCAGCACCTCCACTGTAATGGGGTTGCTGTGCGGGGCGTTCCCAGGTATACCCCTGCTGCTCAACGTCGGTTCGGGGGTCTTTTATGGGGTAAGTAGGATCGTTTTTCGGGTTCATGTCGACGCCCCAGCCGTTGATATGCGTGAATTTGGCTGCCATTGCGCGCCCTCGGGCTGCATTCTGATCTTCGGCCTGCTGCTTTTTTGCTGCTGTATCTTCCATATTCGTTAAGGGTTGCGGGTGGTAGTTATATACCCGCTCTTGGTCGACGGAATAAGCAGCGGTTTGATGCAGTTGTCTAATTTCTGGTGGAAAATATGATAGCCCTCGGCTACTTCTTCCAGCGGCAGCCGGTGGGTGATCAGGGCTTTCGGGTCGATGATACCGTTTTGCACGTGTTCAATCAGACGCGGCAGTAGTCGTTTTACGCCCGTCTGATTGGCACGGATCGTGATGCCTTTGTTAACGACGTTACCGATGGGTACCATGTTTCCGGTTGGGCCGTACACGCCCACGATGGACAGAATACCGCCTTTTTTAACCGAGTTTATGGCCCAGTGCAGTGCCGTAGCTGCCCCGGCCTGCATAAGCGACTGCCCCGTGATGGTGTGCATCAGGCTTCCGCTGGCTTCGGCCCCCACCGCGTCAATGCAGACATCAGCGCCTAGCCAGTCGGTGGCTTTCTTGAGAAACAGCACCACGTCACCGATTTCGTCGAAGTTATGCACCTCAGCGGGAGCGTAATTTTTGACAAATTCAAGCCGGTAATCCACGTTGTCGATAACAATAACCCGCCCGGCACCGAACAGCCATGCGCAGCGGGCCGCCATAATGCCCACCGGCCCGGCACCAAACACCACCACCGTATCGCCGGGCTGGATGCCGCCCATCTCAGCCGCCTGATACCCCGTCGGCACTACATCGCACAGCATCACGGCGTCGTCGGGGTCCATGCCCGGCGGTATCACCGTCGGGCTAACGTCGGCATAGGGTACCCGTACATACTCGGCCTGCCCGCCGTCGTAACCACCCGCCGTGTGCGAGTAGCCAAAGATGCCGCCCACGGCCGTAGACTGCGAGTTGGATTCGTGGCAGTTGCCATACAGCCCCTGCTGGCAGAAGCTGCATTTGCCGCAGGCCACGTTAAACGGTACCAGCACGTGATCGCCAACTTTGAGTTTCTGCACGGCGGGGCCAACCTCCTCGACTATGCCGGTAAACTCGTGGCCAAAGGTGGTACCTACGCGGGTATCGGGTACGTTGCCGTTGTAAAGATGGAGGTCCGACCCGCAGATGCATGATCGGGTAACACGCACAATGGCGTCTTCGGGGTGCAGGATCTCCGGCATCGGCTTGTGGTCAAGGCGAACCCGCCGGGGACCCCGGTAATTCATTGCTAGCATACGTTGAGTAGTTTTAGGTACTGGATTCCTGTCAACCGTGCTTGCATGCTGCCCTGCGGCTACCGCAACAAGCATAGTGTGTTCATACTCCATTAACCCAACAGGGTAGCAGTTGTTTCAAGTAGTGAGCAAACGACAATGACCGGTCTGCGCGTGACCAATTTCACCATCGCCTGTAGTCCCTCCACAACCTTTTGAGCCGTATTTCATCGCCCCTCAATATGCCTTTATCACCTTCACCAGCTTTTTGGCGATCACCGCATTGCCTTTATCGGAGGGGTGCAGGCCGTCGTAGGTCATGGCAATGGCATCGGGTGGGTAGGGGTATTCGTCGGTAGTCGGGGGTCAAAGGGAATGGTGGTGTAGGCGGGGTAGGGGTAGTTGCGGTACATACCGGTTCCGCGGGTCTTTCAGCCGTTTGAAGGTCACCAGCTTTTTGACGTCCAGACTTTTGACGTGGTACAGGTCGACAACCGGAAACTGCTCCAGGCGGCCAATGGAGTCGATGGCTACCGCGAAGGATTCGAGCGTCTGCCCGTTTTTCGGTTTATACGACCCGTAGGCGTTATTTTTAAAGTTGGTCAGATACACGAAATCGCCCCGCTGCATGGGCGTAATCAGGATGACGCGGGCGGTAGGGTTCAGGCTGCGGAGTTTGTCGATGATGATGCGGAACGAGCCGTTTACCGTGCCGCTGCCGGTCTGGTTCTGGTAGTCGGCCAACCGGCCCAGCGGTTTGCCGCTCCACCAGTCGTTGGTACCCAGAAAAATAGAATACACGTCGGATTTGACCAGGCCCAGCGTCTCAATTTCCTGAGCAATCTTAACGGCGGTCCAGCCATTGTGCCCCTGATTGATGCAGTGGATATTCGGGAGCTTTTCCACGACGCGGGTCATGTAGCCTTTGGTAACCCGATTGCCGGTCTCGCTGGGGTGATCGTTCAGATACGTGATCGAGTCGCCGAGGGCCGTCCAGGTAATCGTGTCTGCTTTGAACGAGCCAAACCCGATGAGAAGCGCGAGGAAAATAACGAGGGTTTTCACAGGAGTTGGGAAGATAAAAAGAAACGTATAGGCGGCTAAAATAGGGGTTCAGGCCAGTTCAGTCAAGCCGTTAGTAGGGCCAGCGCAGGCCAGCGGTCCGAAAGGTAAGCTGCCGCTTGCCCTGGTTATAAAAATCGAGGTCAATGACGATGGTACGGGTCGATTTCAACTGGCGGATGATGGCGTCGGGCTGATCCAGAAAAATGACCGTAGCACTCCCGTTTTGGGCGGCCGAATACCGGTGCGTAACCGGCGGTCCGCCGTCGAACCGGATCTGGACGCTGCCCCCCTGAAAACTTTGGTTAAAGACCCCGTTCGATACGTGCAGCGAAACCAGCGCGTCGTTGTCCCGCTCCCGAAGGGCCAGCCTGACCGTTGAGCCACCGGTGTAGGGAAAGCCAAACTGAAGCCGGGTAGGGGAGGTCAGGCTGGCCCGGTGCGTTACGGATTCGTCAACCGCTTCGACCCGGTTCTCATAAACCCAGGTGGTTGGTGCCGCCGGATTGTTTCCGGGTACTACCGGGCGGGTGCGGTCCGGTGCGGTGTCTTTTGGCGGTTCGGCTTTATCCGCGGCAGGTACCAAACCGGGCTGGGTGGCCTGGGTGGTTTTTTTATCGCCGGAACAACCCGTGCCCACCAGCAACGCCGTCAGGAGCAGCCACGTGGGGAAACCAAAAAAGGAACGGGAGGGGTAATTCCCTGGCCGCATCCTGACTCCTGAAGGGAGCCTGCTCAAGCAAACCATCCATCGCCTGTCAAAACCATCACCTTCGCCATTAACCTGATCTTTTTTTTGCCGGGCATATTCACAATGGGTGTTCTCTTACCGCTTTTTAACGCTGCGCCCCCCTAAAAGTAGCCCGGCGTGATCGCCCGGCGTGGACTCGCCCAATCCGATGCCAGTTGATACGCACCGGTGTCTGGCTACAGCGGGCGGGCCGGAAACGGGTAGCCCCGACACCCAAACCCATGTATTTAGCCCGTCAGCCAAATACACTGACCAGTTCCGCTGGGTAAGTGATAGTTTCCAGGAGTTGCAAAGCAGAGAAAAAAAGTAATTCGTTCTACCCGACACCGGAAATACAACCGTGGTGAGTGCTATATGGTTGCTGCCACTTTCCTTTCGCTCAGAAAACCGTCTGAACTGACAAATGCCCGCCTTAGGGCGTTAGTTTTGCACCATTAATCCGTAGCTATGCACTATCTTATTTATCTCGTTGCCTGTCTGCTGCTGTCCGGCCTTCAGACCACCCACGCCCAGGGGCTGGTGGATGGCTTTATGAAAGGTCAGCGCAAAGGCAGTCTGGCCCTCACCGCATCGCAGGAAGCCTTCGATACGTATTACGTGGGTACCCGTGCCGTCAAAAACAGCAACCTTGGTACCATCACCACGCAGTCGTTGAGCGCCTACGCCAGCTATGGACTGGATTACGACCTCGACCTGATCGTAAACGCCACCTATATCCGGGCCGACGCCAGTGCGGGCTACTGGCAGAAACAGGAAGGGTTGCAGGATGTTGCAGCCGCCCTGCGCTGGGAAGCATTCGATTATAAAATCGGTACGGCGCGGCTGTCGTGGCTCTTCGCCTTAGGGTATTCGATCCCGATGCAGCGTTATGTTATTGACTCGCCGGTCGCCATTGGGCACGGGTCCAGAAATCTCGACGGACGCACGCTGCTGCACTTTCGGGCAGGCGGTTTTTTCCTGACCGGCCAGTACGGATACATCCAGCGCAGCCCCGTTAAACTCGACCGGTTCGTCAACTACTACGACCCCGGCGACCCGAATAACCTGAACCCCAACAGCGGCTCGAAAGTAAACGTACCCGACGTAACCGACCTGGTGATCCGGTCGGGTTTCGCCACCAAATATTTTTACGTCGACGGGTGGTGGCAGCGGCAGACGCCTTTCAATACCGGCACCGACATTGGCCCCGGCATTCCGTTTCCAACCAACGCCATTGGGTTCACCCGCGCGGGGGCTTCACTCTATGTTCCGCTGATCAAAAACTTTGGTATCACCGCCAATTACAGCACCACCCTCGACGGTCGTAACGTCGGCAAAGCCACGCGCGTTAGTGGGGGTGTCGTCATTGGTATCTAACTCTACGGTCATTCAGGCTCATTTGATGGTCGTTGCCGGTCCCTCGTTGGTCCGCCACGACATGACTGCAACGGAGAGCCGATGACTGTTCATGACCACAAAACAACCATGAAATACATACGCCTTATTATTACCCTATTGGCCCTCACTACGGCCTGCAAAGAGCCGAAGATTGACGAGGGGATTCTGCCCTTTGTGACGCCTGTCGACACCGACGCCAACGGCGGCAGCTGGCGAACCATTGTCCTCACTTCTTCGACGGCTGTTACCGTGCCGCCCCCCGCGGCCGTTACGTCGGCTGCGTACCAGGCCGAGCTGTCGGCGGTGAAGAGCGGGCTGCTGAGCGCCACGCCGGAAGCGAACACGGCCGTCAATTACTGGGGAGCGGGGGGCGTGCAGCGCTGGAATCAGATTGCCCGGCTGCTGGTGGCTAAATACAACGTGGCTCCCAACTACGATGAAAGTACCGGCGCGTTTGCTCCGTTCGATGCCAGTAACCCATTTGCGAGTCCACCCTACGCGGCCCGGCTGTACGCGCTGCTGAGCGTGGCCCAATATGATGCGCTGGTGGTTTCGTGGCGGGCCAAGTTTCAGTACAACCGCCCGTCGCTGGAGAATCAGGGCGTTCTGGCGCGGGTACCGGTGCTGAACGTGCCGTCGTACCCGTCGGAAGATGCGGCCGTGGCCGAAGCGTCGTGCCAGATGCTGGCGTTTTTCTTTCCGAACGAAACCGCCTGGCTTAAGGCCAAGGCGGCCGAACACAAACAAAGCCGCGTGCTGGCCGGGGCCTGCGTGCCGTCGGACATTGTGGCCGGCGAAGCCATTGCGATGGCCGTGGCTCCCGCCGTTATCAACGCTGCCCGCACCGACCGGTTTGCGCTGTCCCGCGACCCCGGCAATGCGTGGGTGACGCTGCTGGCGAAGGCCCCGTATGGCGATGTGAAATGGCAAAGTCTGGAGATTCCGGCCCGGCCCCCGCTGCTGCCGCTGGCCGGAAACGTGAAAACCTGGTTCGACTCGGTAGCGATATCGCGCACGATGCCCCCCCCGCCCCCCGCTACCACCTCGCCCGATTTCCAGCGCGACCTCGCCGAAGTGCGTACCATTGCCGACAGCCGCAGCCGCGAGCAGTGGCGCATTGCCGACTTCTGGGGCGACGGCGCCGGTACGTATACACCCTCCGGCCACTGGAACCGCATTGCCGAAGACCTCGTGCGGCAGTACGGCCAAAACGAACTGCGCACCGCCCGCACCTTCGCCCTGCTCAACCGGGCCATGCAGGATGCCGGTACCGTCTGCTGGCGAACCAAGTACCTGTATTTCGTGCCCCGACCGTCGCAGATGGACCCGCAGATCAAAACGGCCACCGGCATCCCCAATTTTCCGAGTTATACGTCGGGACACGCCAGCTTTTCCGGGGCAGCGGCAGCGGTACTGGCCTACCTGTTTCCCAACGAGGCCGCCAGCCTGAGCGCACAGGCCGACGAAGCCGCTTTGTCGCGGCTGTACGGCGGTATTCACTACCGGTTTGATAATGAAGCCGGCCTGAAAGTTGGCCGGTCTGTCGGGCGCGTTGCCACGGACTGGGCCCAAACCGACGGGGCCAGGCCATAAACAGGCCGGAGGCCATCCGCTACCGGTCGTTTAGTTCTCAGCGCAGCAGGAGCACCGACCGGTAGCGGGCGGGGTCTGTCAGGCGCAGGTAAAAATAGCCCGTGCCAGACAGACCAAGCATAAAGTCGGGTAGCTGGTAGTCATTGTAAAGGCCGTTGGCCCATTGATCCGTTCGCTCATACTGTTCCTGCCCAAACCGCCCCAGATCAGCCGCCTGCCTGCTCCAGAGGGGCTGATTGAAGACATCGGCGGCTTCGAGCAGGACGTCGGCGTTGCCCGCCAGTCCGTGGCAGAGTGAGAAGTTGGGTTGCTCTTGCCAGTTGAGTTGCCGGGCCGTGGTGGCAAGGCCTGCTTCGGCTTCGGCCCGCAGGGCAGCATCCTGGGTTTGTTCGTAGCCGTGCAGCCGCGCGAGGGTGATGCCGGGGGCCCCGTGACACCACGCACACGAGCAGACGGGCCCGCCGGTAGCCTCGTTTTGCGCCGGCTGCCCCGGCGATTCTATCCGGAAGTCGGGCCAGTTTTGCTGGGTTGCGTCAAAGAAAGTCCGTTCGTACGCCAGGCCCCGGAAAGCCGTTTGGCGGTAAGCCTCGGTGCCGGTCAGGGTGTAGGCATCGAGCAGGGCGTTGGCGATACCCGATGCGCCGTGCGCCAGACCCGTGAGGTTGCGCGTGCCGGTACCGGGCAGCGTATTCCATGAACATTCTCCGTTCGATGATTCGGCCCGGCTCACCAGATGATCGGCCAGCCGGCCAATGAACGTACGCTGATCGGCGGAGGGGCGGTCGCGTTCCAGTTGAATCAGGGCCGGTATGGCCCCGGCGGCTCCGTCAATTACGTCAAGGCCCCAGTGGGCCGGGTCGAGGGTGAGAACCTGGTCCAGCAGCTGATACCCGGCTTCTGTTATTTCGTCGTCAAGGAGCCAGTGCCCGCCCCGAATAGCCGCGAAGGCCACGCCCGTCCAGCCCGAAAAGAAACCCAGTGCTCCCGCAGCCGGCATGTGGTGGGCCCTGCTGAGGGCGTGGCGCAGCGTACCCCGTGCCGTCTGGCGCACCAGCCGGTCGTGGGTAGCGTCGTAGAGGGCGGCCAGAAAAAAGCCCACGCCCGCCGAGCCCGCGTAAAAATCCGCGTCGAGCGCTTTAAAATAAGGGCGGGGGTAACTAAACGCCGGGTCATTGGTAGCGGTTAGGAAGGTACAGCGTGATCCGTGCCAGAGCGCATCCCGGCACAAAAGCCGCCCGATATGGGCCGCGGTTTCAATAAAGGGGCTGACGGTAGCAGAGACCGGCGGGGGAAGGGGCATGAGGAGCGTTTCCATAGAGTTTAGTTGAGGGCGTAGTCGGGAAACTGGTACGGATAGCCCAGGCTGTGGGGTTGGCCGGTGGGGTTGCGGTAGGGGTGCTGGAGCGACAGGCCGAGTTGTTCAAACACCGCCCGAACGCTGGTGGCCCAGTCACTGGCAGGTTTTCCGGCCCGCACAGCGGTAGTAATCCCTTCGGCAATGAGCCCGCAACGGCTCGTGCCGAAGCTTTCGTTGGGGTTGGGTGGGCTTTCGGCAAAGGCAATACCCGGCACCAGCAGCCGCGTAAAGAGGGGTACGGCAGGAAGCAGATTAGGCGTTAGCCGGGGTAAAAAGTCGGACAGCAGCGCGAAAATCAGCATCAGATGCGGCTTCTGAACGTACAGCACCGCCGAGTCGCAGCGTCCGTAGAGATCAGGATGGTTCAAACACTTGAACTGAAACGGTACCCGAAAGGCATTCAGCGTTTGCGTGACCCACGACACCAGGGCCTTGCTACCTTCGGGCAGCGTATGAAAATACAGCCGGGTTTGCAGAACCATCGAGTCGGTGCCGGGTGTCTGGCCAAAGACGTAGTAAAACCCGCTCCCGCTGGTGCGGTCCTCGGTGGGCAGCAACAGCCGGACCGTGTCGCCGGTCTGTACGGGCCCGCGCCGGGGTTGCCCGTGCACGTACTCACCCGCCTGGAGCAGCTGCCGGTCGTTGCCTTTGGCGGCATAGACCAGGCCAGCGGCATCCGTGTCCGTTACCGACCAGCCGTTGTTGAACTGCGGCCGGGTGTGGTTGTGGCGACTCAGCTCATCCGCGAACGATTCCGTTGGGGCGTCATTGTCGGCGTGGCAGGCCGAATCACCCTCGCAGTAAAAATGCTGGTAAATCAGGTTGGTGAGGAGCGGGCGCAGGGTATCCGGCTGGCAGGGCGTTTCGGAGCCGTCGGCAAGAAGGGTAATCCGGGTCTGGGCCGGATCTACGTACAGACCACCGAGAATACGGTCGAGCTGGAGTTGGTAGGGATTAACCATGGCGGTAGGGGTCAGGCAAGGCGAAATACGGTGCGGATGGCTTCGTCGGGAAGGCGCAACAGGTTCAGGCTCAGCTGCAGGAGCCGGGCCATCTGGGGCGTCAGGGCGGGGGCCTGCTGAATGCTTTCGTAGCAGGTATGAATCAGCTTCAGGGCGCAGTAGCCCACTGTTTTCTGCAGGTTGGTGCGGGCTTCGTCGCTGGTCCAGGGCATCAGACCGACGTAGGTCTGCCAAAACTGCCGCATGGCCGGCTGCATGGTTTCGAGCGAAAAAACAGGCGTCGGTACCCCGGCCGGCCCCGGCATGGATTCGTGCATAACCCAGTAAAACAGGTAACTCTGAAATACGGCAGCCGCGTCCCAGCAGGGATCGCCAACGTCGGCCGTTTCCCAGTCAATGAGCCGTAGGTCATACTGGCCGGTTTCCCGGCAGTCGGCATTGATCAGAAAGTTGGCTGGCTTCACGTCGCCATGCATCAGGCCCGTGGCCTGCCACTGTTGCCGAACGGTCTCCAGCTGCTTCATGTATGTCTCGTTGTGAGTAATGAGCTGCACCATCTGCCGTTCGGCCTGATTGGGTGGCGGGCCGTAGCTGGCAAAACCCGACGCACTCCAGCTAAAAACGCTGGGCATTTGCTTTCGAAACAGCCGCATACTGGGTCCCTGCTGCATGGCGGGCGACAGGGGCTGGTGAAAAGCCGCGAGCAACTCGGCCTGGCGTGTGGCTACTGCCGTTGGAAACGTTTTGTGTTCCAGGTGAAAATCGTTCAGGCTGACGGCCCCGGCAACGGCTTCGGTCAGCAAAATGTGGTGTTGCGGGTCAAACCCTATGTAGTGGGGCAGAAACGCTTTTAGTGGGGCGTAGTCGGTTTCGTTGTGGGCGAGCCAGTAGCAGGTGGCCTCGGTGCGGAGGGTCTCAATCTTATCGGCGCCGTAGGTTTGTACCTGCTTCACGAACAGCGCACCGGGCTGCCCCTGATTAATGAGGTAGCTGGTATTGCGGCTGGAGGTCTGATGGGCCGTAAACGTCCCGTCGAGCAGCGCATCGACCGACAGGTGTCCCCGGTCAAGCAGGTAATGGGCGATATTAAAACCAGTCAGTAACATACCGTAGTGGGTCTTTCAGAAAAAAGCGACCGGATACCCGCCCGCGGGTATCCGGTCGTGGAGAGATCAATACATATACGGATTGAACGCGCCGTAATAGCCGCCCATCTGGGTCGTATCGGGCTGGCCTGCAAAGCCGCCGATACCGGGATTCTGCACGATGGTGCCCCCGGGATTACCCACAACCGTAGTGGTGCAGGCAATGGACGGGCAACCGGCAAACGACGGACAGCCCAGGCTGGGTGGCAGCCGGGTTATACCGAAGCAGGTAGGAGGCTGGCAGATGATTGGGCGGGTAATGCCTCCGCAGAAAATAGGCGCACAGGTTCGAATCTGGCACTGTGAAATGCCAAACCGGGTTCGGGGATTGAAACAGATGGGCGGCCGCGTAACGGGGCAGAACAGGGTCTGGGCGGGCGGCCCGCAGATAACCGCCAGGGTAGCCATAAACTGTCCTCCCTGCGCCGTAGTGTCGGGCTGTCCATCCATGAACCCGCTCATCTGGCCCGCGTTGGGCTGCGTGGCCCCGTACTGTTGCATAAGGTCGCCCTCCAGGAACGTCGTTTTGGGGCGATTGGCCGCTTTGGGGTCGCCGTAGGTAACCACGGCATCGGTGCGGAGCCAGAGTTTACTGCCCCCCAGTGCCGACTCGGCCGGGTTCATTTTTACGGCGTGAACCACGGCATCGTCGGGAACTTCCACAAAGTCATTCAGACTCTCGTCGGTATAGACCCGGACGTGACCACTTTCCGACGATGCGCCGAGGTAGCCTTGCAGCACCGTCAGCTGATCGGTGTTGCGGGGATCGCTGCGAACCGCGCCGACCCAGTCGTCGAGTTCGTACGTTGGCTTGTTTGCCATGATTGATTGGGGTTTAGAAATAATCAGTATAATCCACTATTGGATTCAGGAGGAAGGGGTTAGTGGCCCATCAGGACGGCTTCAAACGCCCGGTAGTCGTCGGTGGTGAAGCCGTTACTGCCCGGTAGGGGCGCCGAAAATGGATCGACGGCCGCAAAGGGTGGTGCCGGTTGGGGAATGCCAGGCTGGGTTATGACCTGAAGCCGCGTGAGCAGGGTAGCGCGGTGGGCATCGGCCAGGCCCGCGCCGGTGGCCAGATCCGGCCCCGGCCCCGCCACGCCCCCGGTATTGGGGTGGCCCGACCCCACCGTTACGTCAATGGCGGTTCGTTTCAGGTTGTCGCGGGCGCGGGCGGGGGTCAGCTGGCCGTTCACCTGTTTCATCAGGGCGCAAACACCCGCCAGCTGCGGAGCCGCAGCCGACGTGCCGCTGAAAGCCGCCCAGCCATCATTGGTGAGCGTTTCGTCTTTGGCAGGAAAGGCTCCCCCGCCCAGCCCCTGATCAATTTGATCGCCAGGTTCTACGGGCAGCATAATATAAGCCGCGCTGGGCCGCATGCCCACCAGACCCGATACGTCGGGTACGTTCCGGCCCGGATACACCCCGCTGGCAAAGCCACTGGCGTAATCGCTGGCCATCAGTGCTCCGTCGGGAGCCATAAACACGCCCCCCGCCGAAATCACGTCGGGATGCTGGCCCGGAAATCCGAAATGCCCGTTCCCCGCCGAGAACACGACGATAATGCCCTGCCGGACGGCGTTGGCGACGGCTGCGGCCAGCACGTTATTGGCCGCCGACAGCGGACCCGTAGGAACGCTGCCCCCCCAGCTGCACGAAATAACATGCGGATTAAGGGCCACAGCCGCGTTGAATGCCCCCGCCGAGTCGACGAAGTTCATTTTGACCATCGTAAACTGCACATCGGGCGCAACCGCCAGCAGATTGGCCGACTCACCCGTGCCATGACCACTCTCGTCATGATCGGGGCTGGCGGCTCCGGGGCCCAGCACAACGGGGGAGACCCGGTAGCCACGTTCCACAAAGTACGGATGCCGGTACCAGCCCGAGTCGACCATTACCGCCCGCACGTTACGGCCCGTATAGCCCGACCGGTGGGCCCGGTCGGCGTTCAGGCCCAGCGATACGTCGCCGGGAACCGTCAGGTGCCAGTAGGCCTTGGTGGGTGCGAATCGGTTGGCAAAGTAGTAGACCGGCTCGTTGATCGATACGCCTTCGAGCACACCGGCCAGCGGACTGTTGCTGGTGTCAATCAGGCCGACTGTATCCGTGTCGGGCGAGTCGAAAAATTCGGCGGTACTTTTCTTTCCGAGTTCCTTGATAACTGGTTTTTCACTCCCCGTAATGGCGGTGTTAAATACCTTCTCGAAGGTTTTGATGGGGGCTGCAATGGAGATGGTGGCATCGCTGACCTGCAGCACCTCGAATCCGCTGGCCTCCAGCTGGCGCACGGCTTCAAGGGTCATGGTCTCATCGGCAAAGAAGTCAGTTACGTTGCCGGCCCGGATGTCGCTGGGGGGTACGTCAAAGAGCGAGGTGCCCCCCAGCGAGCGTACCGACGCGTGGGCGAAGAGGATTTTACCTTTGTCAGGCCCTTTTTTTGCTTGTGTTTTACGCATGGCTACAGGAACGGTTAAGGGAGTTTAGTGGAAATACTGGGTGGGTTCGGCCAGGACAACATCGCGCACAAAGGGTTGCAGCGACGCTGGTATCGTGGCCGGTTTACTCGTCTGATAGTACGTGTGCCCATCCTGCCGGTAGGCGGTCAGCTGCATCTCAAACAGGGATTCGAACAGGCTTTTCGGCCCCGAGATGGACAGGGTAACGCCGGGTGGCCCCAGCGTAAACCCCTGCTTTTTCAGGATTTCTGCCACTTTTTCTACCGTCGCGCTGTCGGGCCGGAGCTGGTCGATGCGATCGGCGAGGGGGGGCGTGTCGAGGATCGACTGCCCCGACGGAGCCATTAGTACGACGCTGGCGTGTATGCTTGCGGTTGTGTCCATGACAGAAGATGAATCGGAGCGGTTGCGCTGGCAGTGGACCAGCAGCAGCAACCCCAGGACCAGGTAATGTTTCATACGGATGGTGTCCCGCTGACCAGACAGGTTGCGGGCAGTCGGTGGTAATGGACTGCAGGGGAGAGTGGGGCAGGAGGGTACTGGTCGTGACCAGTTTATGGCAAAGGTATAGGCCTGCCAGCCAGGTATTTAGCGTGTAAATGCGTGATTATCAGAACGCGTAGAAAGCAGGTTTTTCTACGTAGTAATCCCGTTTTTAGGGAAAGGATGTTCCGGGTTTGGTAACAAATAGCGACGAATGGGGTTTTTTTTGTAGCGTTGCCCCGATCAGGCCGGGCGCCGGACTGATTGCTTTCCCACAAAGCCGGGAAACGGAATCAGACCGGCATATCAGCCCGTTTCGCGGCCAGGATACACCGTATTTGTTCCCCTAAAATGAACACTCAGACATTTATGACTTCTCGAAAACCAGTTTCGTCCCCCACCACTGCGGCATCAGGGCCCGCTTCCCCTGACCATCACCTTATTCCTGACCTCGACGGCCGCTCGCGGGTAGTCATTGAGCGGGTCAGTCCGTTGCTGGACGGTGGCCGTTTCCCCATCAAAGCGATTCCCGGTGATGTCATTGCCGTGGAAGCCGATATCTTCTCGGACGGGCACGATTACCTGGCGGCCCGTCTGCTCTATAAACACGCCGATGAGGCCGACTACCGGGAAATGGCCATGACGATGCTCGGCAATGACCGCTGGGGGGCCTCGTTTGTGGTCGAGAAAACGGGCCGCTATACGTATACCATCGAAGCCTGGGTCGATCACCTGGCTACCTGGCAGCATGAAATACATTTGAAGGTAGCCGATGGACAGCGCATCACGAGCGAACTGCTGGCCGGCGCGCAACTCATTGACGGCATGCTGGCCCGCGCCGAAGCTATCAATACAGAATCGTCTCCCACAGCCTCCGCGCCGAAGCCCAAAGGCCGTAAAAAAGCCGGTGAGAACGCGGCTGTCAGCGCCAATGCCCACCCCGACGTGCGCGCCCTGCACGAGATGGGCCGCCTGTTTCGCGCCGGGGCCGAACCCACCGCTGTCGATCAGTACAACGAAGCGGTATCGCTGGCCGAGAGTGAGCAGTTCAGTCATTATACCAAAGCGTATCCCGAACGGCAGTATGCCGCCCGCTACGAACCCGTCGATCCGGCGTACCGGTTGGGCGTAGAGGTTGACCGGGCCAAAGCCGGATTCAGCACGTGGTACTGCCTGTTTCCCCGCTCAGCGAGCCGGGAGGAAGGTAAACACGGTACGTTCCGGGACGTAGAAGCCCTCCTGCCGCGTATTGCCGATATGGGCTTCGACGTGCTGTATCTGCCGCCTATTCATCCGATTGGCACCGCGCACCGGAAGGGCAAAAACAACGCGGTCGTTTGCGAGCCGGGTGAGCCGGGCGTTCCCTACGGTATCGGCTCCGAAGCGGGCGGACACGACGCCATTCATCCCGAACTGGGTACGGTTGAGGACTTCAAACATTTGATTGCTATCGCCGGAAATTACGGCATGGAAGTGGCCATGGACCTCGCCATCCAGGTATCGCCCGACCATCCCTGGGCAAAAGATCACCCCGAATGGTTCAAGAAACGGCCCGACGGCACTATTCAATACGCCGAAAACCCGCCCAAGAAATACCAGGATATTTACCCCGTTTATTTCGAAACCGCCGACTGGCAGAACCTCTGGCTCGAAATGCGCCGGGTGCTGCTCACGTGGGGTTCGTGGGGTGTCCGTATTATCCGGGTCGATAATCCGCACACCAAGCCGTTTGCGTTCTGGGAGTGGGTCATTGCCGAAGTGAAGAAGGAATATCCCGATATGCTGTTCCTGTCCGAAGCGTTTACCAAGCCGAAGGTCATGCAGGAACTGGCCAAGCGCGGTTTTGCGCAGTCGTACACGTATTACTCCTGGCGCAACACCAAAGCCGAGCTGGAAGAATACATGACGGAGCTGACGCAGAAAGAGAAGCCCGATTCGATGGCGTACTATTTCCGGCCCAATTTCTGGCCCACTACGCACGACATCAACCCGTATAGTCTGCATTCGGGCCACGAGCCGGAATTTTTGATCCGGTATTTTCTGGCGGCCACGCTTAGTAGCAACTATGGCATCTACGGCCCGTCGTTCGAGCTGATGGAACACGAGCGGTTTCCGAACAAGGAAGAATACCTGAACTCGGAGAAATACGAAATCCGGCTCTGGGACTGGGACCGTACCAATAAGCTAACGTACCTGATTGGCCTGACCAACCGCATCCGTCATGAAAACAAGGCGTTGCAGGAAACCAACAACATCCGGTTCTGCACCGTAAACGACGATGCTATCATGGCGTACCTGAAAATAACGGGCGAGTCCACGCCGGGCGACAACCGGCTGCTCATCGTGGTCAACACCGATGCATACAGCCGCCGGGCCGGTATGGTGCAGGTACCCATCTGGGACCTGGGCATTGGTTTCGATCAGCCGTATCAGGTGCGCGATCTGCTCACCAACGCGCAATACACCTGGCAGGGCGAATGGAACTACGTGGAGCTCGACCCGTACGTGTTGCCCATGCATTTATTCAAGATTGAGGTGTAAAGCATAACACATCAGGCATAGAAAAGGGGGAAGTGATGATCACTTCCCCCTTTTTGTTATCGCCAATCAGCCAATCTTTTCCAGACCGAATCAATACGCTTCATACGTAAAGACCAACTCGCCGGGCTGACCCTTCACCCGCATTTTGGTGGGTAAGCCCTGCGCATTGTAATCGTATTCAAGTTCCGTAGTCGATAGTACGCTGCTGAAGAAAGCTTCACTGTATTGAATGACATTATTGCGGTTTGACCGCTGAATAACGTCGTCGTAATAAATTCTGGACAACTCATACCGAAAGTCAGGCGTGATCAATCCAAAGAATGGATTAGGCTTATTATCGAACTGAAACCCGTAAGTAAACTCAGTCCGTAATCCACGGGCGAGGATGCTGGTAATGTTATCTCCTGTGTACTGATAGCCAGCCGTATTGAGAGTGACTCCATCACCGGTAAAGGTACTGACGACACGTCCGGTGGCATCAAGAGCGATCTCACCACGCTCAGAGGGGTCGATATTGGTTCCAAAATAAGTCCTCGTCCGTATACCATTAGCGCCTGCCGTATATAAAAACTCCACCCGGTGGGTTTCCGTAGAAGTTTCCGAACGGTTCACGTAGCCAGTAACCCGGTTCTGATCGTCGTATGTAAAAACGGCACGGCTGAAACCAGGACGGAGTACAGTAGCCTGCCGCCCCATCTGATCGTACGTGTATTCGGTACGGCCCTGATAATCAGCAAAAACCCCTGTCTGCGCAATGTTATTGTCGGTGGCTTTGAGCCGAAGCCGCTGGGGGGCTAAGGGCGAATTGCGGTGGTCGGTGCAGGACCAGAAACTACCTGCCAGCAATAGTAGCAGTAAGGAAAGTCGAAGTGTTTTCATAGAGAGTAAATAAAAAAAATGATGCGTTGTAAACGTAGATGCGCGACGCCCAGCTAACTACCAATAGCTACTGAACCGCAGTGTAATCGAGCAGAACTCAATCAGTACGCTTCGTAGGTAAAGACCAGCTCACCGGGCTGCCCCGTTACGCGGGCTTTGATGGGCAGCCCCTGCGCATTGTAATCGTATTCGTAGAGTGTGGTTTTGGTTACGTTTCCACTGGTCCGGTCTACAATACTGTACTTTATGACGTTGTTACGGTTTGACCGGCGTACCACATCGTCCCGGCTAATGTCCGTTATGATACCGGTGTAGTCTGGAGTTATCAACCCGTAGAATGGATTGAGTTTGCTGTCATATTCCTGTAACGAACTGGTTTGCGTTCGGCTGAATGCTTCACTAATGTGCGTAATATTGTCACCCGTATACGTGTAGCTGTTGGCGTGAAGGTTTGGTCCCACTCCGGTACTCCAGTTTGTAACGCGCCCATCGGTACCGAACGAGATCGTCCCCGTAGGGTCGGTGGAAAACGGACTTTTTCGATCCGAATTTTTGTATGATTGCACTGTTGCGCTACTTCCGCCAACCAAATACTCGAGCACAATCCAGTAAAAATCCGGGGATAACTCCCCCTGGACCATGTATCGCAGAACCCGATTCTGTTCATCATACATAAATAGTGTACGGCTAACACCCGGCCGGAACACCGATGCCAGCCGGCCCATCTGATCGTAGCTGTATTCCGTGCGGCCCTGGTAGTCGGCAAGACTACTAGCCTGCGGAATGCTATTGTCGGTAGCCTTAAGCCGGAGCCGCTGGGGAGCCGCGGGCGAATTGCGGTGGTCGGTGCAGGACCACAAACTACCTGCCATCAGCAGGAATAATAAAGAAAGTCGAAGTGTTTTCATGTGAAGAGAGATGAAAAGATGATGCGTTGTAAAAGAAGTGCTTACGGTCTGGAAAAAGAAATGAAACACCTCAACTAGTACGACTCGTACGTGTAAATTGTCACACTGGTTCCGCCTTTGACTCTGCGCTTGATAGGCAAACCCTGTGCGTTGTACTCGTATTCGTAGTTAGTTTCATTGATTACACTTCCATCAAACCGATTTATGTAACTGAATCTCGTGAGGTTGTTCCGGTTGGAATACGGAGGAGCGATACCAAAAATTTCGTTCCGCAACGCACTGTTGAAGTCAGGCGTAATCAATTTGTAAAAGGGGTTGGGTTTATCGTCGTATCCGAGCGTGTAGTTGAACTCCGTTCTGGATCGAGATGACCGTATGCTGGAAATGTTGTTATCCAGGTAAGTATAGATGTCATTACCCAGTGTTGAACCCGATCCAGTACTGGCGCTGAGTATGCGCCCGTCTGCACCAAAGCCAAAACTGCCAGTATTCGCATTTTCAGGGTCAATTGTCTGCGTCTCAATGATAACTCCGTCGGCACCACTCACATACTCGCGTACCGACACCCCGTTATTGGGTGCAGAAGAGTACGTAAACACCCTCCGTTGAACCACGTTAGACATTTCTGATTTATTATCATACTTGGTGATTCGGTTCTGCCCGTCGTAGAAGAACGTAGCCCGACTGACACCGGGTTGAAACACGGTAGCCTGCCGCCCCATCTGATCGTACGTGTATTCGGTGAGGAGCTTGATAGTCCCGTCATTATCAGAAGAGACAGTTTTAAGCCGGAGCCGCTGGGGAGCCGCGGGCGAATTGCGGTGGTCGGTGCAGGACCAAATGCTGCCTGCCAGCAAAAGCAGCAGTAAGGAAAGGCGAACTGTTTTCATACGAAGAGAGATGAAAAGATGATAAGCCGTAAAAATAGCCGCGTGATGCGCCGAAGAAAAGATTATTTATTAAGTGGTATTGATGAGTTTATCACCCCAAAACTTCCCGCAACACCGTCAGCGACTTTACCTCACCGATGCTGTCGAGGTGAATCTGGTAGTAGGCCACAAGGGCGTCGGCCAGGTCATTGCGGGCAACACGGGTCAGGATGATGGGCGTGCCGAACGGTTGGCGGAGCATAAGGTTCAGGGCCGCGTCGGTATGGTCGTCGGGCAGAAACGGATAGGAGTTTTCGCGCAGCTGGTTCTCGAATTCGCGGGCGTTTTCGGGGCCGAAGCCCAGGTAAAAGGATAGCTTGAGCAGAAACACGAGGTGAAAATTCTCGAAGTCGGCGCGGGCGTTCTCCAGAAACAGGACAGAATCCATCAAAAACTCGAACAGGACCGGGCTACCCGTTTCTTCTTTGAGCACCTTGTTCAGCATTTCTGTTACGAACAGCGCAATGGCCGACTTGGCCATCTCGAAGGGCAGACTCTGAAACGGGACCAGCGTTTTTATCTCGGACAGCCGGTGCAGATCACGGTCGTTTTTATAGTAAACAACCATATCTAACAAGGTTAAGGGCTGAAAGAGCGCAATGCGGTTGTTTTTGCTTTTGGCCGACCGTACCCCATTCACGATATAACTCTGCAACCCGAACTCTTCGGTATAGACGCGGGCAATGATCGAACTTTCGCGGTAACGCAGGTAGCTGAGGGCAATGCCCCGGGTTTTTTGCAGCATAAGTACAGAAACAGGAGCTATCTTAACCAACTCGCTGAGCGATGCAATTTACGGCCAATGGGTTTACGAACAGCGGGCGGGACCGCAGCACGGGCTACTGTCGGTGTCCGAGTTATTCGCTGGCTTTTTCGGCAAAATTCCCCGCAAACGGGGTTGCAGGCTTCGTTGCGAACACCGTGATGCTGAAAATGCCGCGCCCGTCCTGCCGGTAGGTATTTATCTCGTCTGGCGTCAGGTAATTCAGGAGCAGTTCTTCAGGCAGGGTGATCGGCTTTTGTTTCTGCACCTGTATGTCAGTAAACCCGGCATCGGCCACGATACGGAGATAATCCTCCTGCTGAATGGCACCGGACACGCAGCCCGCGTAGAGTTCGGCGTCGCGCTGCATGCCGTCGGGCAACTCGCCCACCAGCACAATGTCGGAAATACTGAAGTGACCGCCCGGTTTTATAATCCGGTAGGTTTCAGCAAAAGCTTTGGGCTTGTCGGGTACGAGGTTCATGACGCAGTTGCTCACCACAACGTCGGCGAGGTTGTCGGGCAGGGGCATGTCTTCAATATCGCCGTACACGAATTCCACGTTCGCATACCCAAGTGTTTTCGCGTTTTTTCGGGCGCGATCAATCATGGCGGGCGTCATGTCCAGCCCGATGACGCGACCCGTTTCGCCCGTTTCAGCGCGGGCCACAAAGCAATCGTTTCCCGCGCCTGAACCCAGGTCTACCACCACGTCGCCGGGTTTGATTCGGGCAAACTGTGTGGGCAGGCCACAGCCCAAGCCGAGGTCTGCATCAACGGCATACCCATTGACGGTGGTGTACTCATCGTTCATCAAAATACTGTACGAGGCATCGGTACTGGCTGGTCCGCAACAGCTCGACGGGCCGCAGCCGCAATCGACGTTTACGCCCTGGGTAGTATTGGTCTGCGCAATGTCGCCGTACTTCTGACGAACAATTTCTTTGAGGTCTTCGGCCGTGTTTGTCATGAGTCTCGTGTGTGGGTTTGTTTATTGTACTATTGCGATTGATTAAGTCAAAAAAGGTTAACAGCAATTCGTTTCGGAGACAAACGCGTCCAGCACCTGGCCAAACAACTGCCGGGCTTCGGTCCAGACGGGTTCGTTGATGCAGTAGCAGACGCGGGGAGGGTCAATGTCACCCCGGATAATGCCGATGCGCTTCAGTTCTTTCAGGTGCTGCGAAACGGTGGCCTGCGCCAGGGGTAACTCATCCACCAGGTCGCCACAGACACAGGCGTTGCGCTCGGCGAGGAGTTGCAGGATGGCGACCCGCGCCGGGTGCGCAAAGGCTTTGGCGAGGTCAGCTACGCGATTCTGGCGGTCAGTAAAAATTTCGGTTTTTGTAAGTCCCATATCTATCGCAATAATACGATTGATATTTCTGCCAAACAAGCCATACTTTTGATAATCATCTTTCCCAACCCGTTATGCGCATTTATAAGACCCGCTCCGGCATTGTTGTCGAGCACCAGAACCAGTATTACCTCGACCTTTCCAACGACTGGGACGCGCTCGTGAACCGACCTGGCCTGTTCGGCTTTCTACTGGAGAAACTGGCCGATGCAGCCGCGTCGGACGACTATCGGGTATGGGTCGAGACGCAGTTACTGGCTCCCATTGGTCAGCAGGAGGTATGGGCATCGGGCGTAACGTACCTGCGCAGTCGCGATGCCCGCATGGATGAGTCGCGCAAGTCGGGGGCGGATAACTTTTATGATGCCGTTTATGAGGCCGACCGGCCCGAACTGTTTTTTAAGGCCACCGCCGGGCGCGTGGTGGGCCCGGGTGGTACCGTCCGCATCCGTAAGGACTCGACCTGGAACGTGCCGGAGCCGGAACTGACGCTGTTCGTTGAGTCGGGCGGCACAATCGTAGGTTACACCTGCGGCAATGACATGAGTTCGCGGAGTATCGAGGGCGAAAACCCGCTGTATCTGCCCCAGGCCAAAACCTACGACGGCAGCGCGGCCCTCGGCCCCTGTCTCTATGTACCGGAGGCTCCGATCTCGCCCGATACCAATATTCAGCTCGCCATTGTGCGTAATGAGCAGACGGTGTTTACGAATAGCATTGCCATCAGCCAGATGAAGCGGCAGCATACCGAGCTGGTTGAGTTTCTGTTCCGCGAATGCTCGTTTCCCAGCGGCTGCTACCTGATGACCGGTACCGGCATTGTACCACCCGACGAGTTTACGCTGGCGGCCGGCGACACCGTCAGCATTACCATCGACGGTATCGGCACGCTCACAAATACGGTGGGGTAGACACGTGGTTTTCGTAAATTTGATCAGAAACAACTCCCTATTCCGCCATGATCACCGACATCTCTCAACTCGACCCAAACGGCAGGTACACATATGCTGATTACCTGAAATGGCAGTTTGATCAAAGCGTTGAGTTGATAAAAGGGCGGCTGTATGATAGGTCACCGGCTCCACGAGCCAGACATCAGCGTATAGTGGTACAACTCATACGTAATTTGGCAAACCATTTTAACGAACAGGTATGCGAAGTATATACGGCTCCCTTCGATGTCCGGTTGCCGAACCTAGACTATGAGCCCGGTTTCAACAATAAAGTTCATACTGTTGTGCAGCCCGATATCTGTGTCATCTGCGATCCGGCCAAGATTGACGAGTACGGTTGCGTGGGTCCGCCCGACTGGATTATCGAGATTACTTCGCCGTCAACGCACAAGAAAGATTTTAACGAGAAATTCGACCTCTACGAAGCTGCCGGGGTCCGTGAGTACTGGATTGCCGTACCCAAAAGCCAGGAACTCTACGTCTATGTGCTGGAGAACGACCGCTATACCCAGCGCGACGTGTATGAACAGGGCGCCAAAGCTACTCCATCGCTCTTTCCTGACCTGACGCTGGACCTCGACTGGATATTCGGTTGATCTGCCGCAAACCAAAAAAGCCCGGCCAGTACGACGTTGAATCGTACTGGCCGGGCTTTTTACAGGTAGTCAGTCTCTTACTGGAGCTGCACACCGGGCAGGGCTTTTATGGCTTTGAGCATCCCGAACCGGCTGCCTGCCTTTTGCTCAATTGATGAACCAAACGAAGATAACGGATTGGCGTTGGCTGAACCCACGCGGCCACCGGCCACCGAACCCGTAATCTGAGCGAGGGCCGTGCTGAGCAGCGGCTCACGGACGTCGCCCAGAGGCAGCAGGTTTAGCGGCTCTTCCACTTCGATAGCCGGTTTAAAGCCCGTCGAGTAGTCGGATTGGTTCAGACTGTTGTAGGACCGGAACACAATGGGCTGTAGTCCCCATTTAATCTTACCCGTATCATCGGTGACGGTGATGGAGCCTACGTTCTTGCCTACACTCGTGGTGCCGATGGTGGTAACGGTCATGTAGGGGCGCAGTCCGTTGATAATCAGTTCGCTGGCGGAGGCCGTATGGTCGGTGGTCAGCACGAATACACGGTTCAGGTTGCCGCCGATGTTATTGGCTTTGTCGACGAAGTTCTGGATAAAGAACGCGTCGCCCCCCTGCGGATCATTTTTGATAATGGGCGTGATCGTAGCATTCCACTCTTCGCGGAAAAAGAGTTTGCCGGCATTGACACCCTTCCCGATCAAACTGGCCAGCCGGGTCGATGACGTGGTGTAGCCCCCCGGGTTGTAGCGTAAATCCAGCACCAATTCATTCACACCCTGCGCTTTGAACCGTCCGAAGATCGCATCGACCTGCGTGTCATATTCGTTGGCGTTGCTGGTGTTGGCACCCGGCACAAACTTGTTGTAGACCAGATACCCTACCTTTCTGTTGCCAAGGGTATAGGTCGAGTCCAGAAATACCGGGTTTTCCTGATAGACGGCGGGCGTAACGGTTTTGCTGATATCGGTATCGACCAGGGTGTTGTTGCTGATGCTGGCCAGTCCGTAAGCCAGGGTGCTGTTGCCGCCGAAGAGCAGAGTCTGGTAATTGCTTTTGCTGAGCAGCTGCCCGTTTACCTTCGAGATGATGTCGCCCCGGTTTAGCCCTGCTTTCTGGGCGGGCGAGCCGGGCAGCACGTAATACACCTGCGCAATGATGTTGTCGGAACCGGCGGCCCGCAGAAACAGGCCGTATTCCATGCCCGTTGTCGTGCTTTCGCCACTTAGTTCGGCTTTGAGCTGATCACCACTCGCTTCGATCCACGAAAACCGGTCGCCATTGGGATTGGTGGTGGCGCTGAATGTGTTCAGTAGCGAATCAAAGAAGTCGTTCGGGGCCAGCGTGGTATCGGGGTTAGCCGGAATCTTGTCATTCCAGTAATACAGTTCCCGCATGTTGTCGAGAATCCAGCGGTTAACGTCGCCGTTGGGGTTGACGGCCACGGGCGTAACAAGGTCGGCGTCTTTTCGACAACCCGCCAGGAACAGGGTCAGGCCGGCGGTCAGCACGCAGGCCGTGCGCAGCAACGATGGCCGGGCTGATGGGGTACGTTGGGTGTTCATACGTGTTTGTTGGATAATGGGCTATTGATGCCTGTTTATTAACCAACAGTACGCTTACGAAGGTCCCGGCGTTGCGTTAATAATCCATAAAACGGATATAGTGCCCTAACCCCGTCAGCGCGGCTCTTCTCGCCGACGGCGCCCAAGGCGTTTACGCCGTTCCAGCTGCCGGTACGTCTCCTCAAAATCGGCTCCGCTGGCCACCGTCCGGGCCAGTACCGGTACCCCCGCCCGCCCCACCACCCGCAGCCAGGTCGACACTTCAGTGGCCGCAATCTGGTAGGCCAGCATAACGTGTTCGTAGCTGCCGCCAAAGAATTCGCGGGTAGTTTCCAGATATGTCAGTTTCAGCATGGGGGGCTGCGCAAAGGCCATCATATCGTCGTCGGTGTCGAGGTAGCCGGGCCGGGCCGTGCTGTCGGAGTGCTCCCACAGGTCGGGGGGGCTGAAGCGGTAATCCACCATCAGCGCCAGCCCCTCGTTGAACCAGACGGGTATTTCGCGCTTGGTGCGCCACCAGCCGAGCCGGGCAAAGAGCTCATCGTGGCAGAGTTCGTGGGCAATGACGTCGGCGTTGTTTCCATCCGGTCCCAGCACCAGAAACGACTCGCCCCAGGGCGTGCCGAGGCTGCACCCGGCCCCTTCGCCCCCAATGCAATACTGCTCATAGTCAGTCTGTTGGGGGCAGTAGATCAGCGTGGCCCGTCCGTGCCGGTCGCCCCAGAACCGGGCCAGGCGGGCGCGGGCCGTCTGGATGTGCGCCGTAAGCCGGGCGCCCTGTTTCGGCGTGGTAGTCCGGTTCACATACACACGGGGCTGTCCGGTCAGCGCCCGAAAATCAGGGCTGCTGTCAATCTGCATACACCGCCACAACTGCGGGTACAGCAACAGAAACCCAATGGGGAGGGCAACAAGCAGGGGCAATAAGTAGCGAATGAGAAAACGCACTGGAATCGACGAATTACGAGTGGTCCGCCAATGCGGGACGATTTACTATTTTTGCAGCCGCCGACAGGTTGATCCCCTCAAGGGGGTATGCCCGCCAAACAACCGCGTCAGCAAAATTAGTAACGGGACTGCCCCCGCGGTCGTACTTTATAAATCTTAATTCGTTTTGCCGACTACCCTTATCATTGGCGCGGGCATGGCCGGACTCACAGCCGCCCGCCACCTTGTTCAACACGGCCACGCCGTTACGGTCCTCGACAAAGGCCGGGGCGTGGGCGGGCGCATGGCCACCCGGCGCATGACCGACACCGACCCGCCCGCCCGTGCCGATCACGGCATTCCCTACGTAACGCCCCAAACGCCGGAGTTTCAGGCATTGCTCGATCACCTGGTAGACGAAGGCGTCATGACCCGCTGGCTGCGGTCTGACGCTGCCGACAGGATAATTGCACCAGGCTATGCCGGAAGTGATGGCATGAACGCCGTGGCCAAACACCTGAGCGATGGGCTAACCATTCACACCAGCGAAACCGTGGTTCGGATTGGTACGCGGTCTTCGACGCAGCCAGCGGGCTGGCAGGTAGAAACGGAGTCTGGTAATCTGTACCGGGTTGACAATCTGCTCATTACGATGCCCGCCCCGCAGGCTTTGTCGCTGCTGAGACGCAGCGGGCTGACGTTGCCTGATGCCGATCAGAACGTGCTGCAACAGGTTAGTTATCAACCCTGTATTGCTGTGCTGGCCAGTCTGAACCAAACGAGCCAGATTGCTGCACCGGGTGTTGTGATTCCGACCGATGAAACCTCCCAACCCACCGGTTTTGATGGGTGGACGATGCTGATCGACAATGGACAGAAGGGTATTCCGGGGCCACCAACGGCCACCATTCTGCTAAATGCCGAAGATAGCCTGACCTACTTCGACGATGACCTGACTGCCGTGGGGCAACGCGTATTGACCGGACTGTCCCACTGGATTCCGGCGGGGTCGGTCGAGTTGGTTCAGGTGCATCGGTGGCGGTTCAGCCTGCCCGCCACCCAGGTCGACAGCTGGTATCTGAAAGCGGATACCCCTTTCCCGCTGCTGTTTGGGGGCGATGGTTTTTCGGGTGAGCAACCCCACCTGCTGCAGTGGCCCAACGGTCTGGAAAGTGCGTACTGGTCGGGCCGAAAAATGGCGGAGCAGCTACTGTAGGTTGGCCAGGAGCGGGTGCGCCGGTGCCGTACGACCCACTTCATACTCGTCCGGGTTTACCTGTCGGGTGGCGTTGCGATACGTAACGGTCAGGTCGGGCCAGAGGGTGGTGTTTTTGCCCTGCGCGTTCATGTACCAGCTCTGGCAGCCCGAGGCCCAGACCGTAGTTTTCAATCGCTGCTGAATGGCGTGGTTATACGCGGTCTGTACGTCGGGTTTTACGTCTAGAAAAGAACCCGGCCCGGAATGGCCCCCGCCCGAGCGATCGAGCAGGTCGAGGTAGCTCAGGACGTAGTTCATCTGCGATTCAATCATGTGTACAATGGAGGTATGACCCAGCCCCGTATTGGGTCCCACCAGAAAGAGCATGTTTGGATAGCCCGACACCGTAAGGCCGTAGTGCGCTTCGGGGCCGGTTCGTGCCCACTCGTCCAGCAGCACCCGCCCGCTCCGGCCCGTAATGTGCAGATCGCAGATGATATCGGCGGCTACAAAACCCGTGCTGAAAATGATAACGTCGGCGGGGTGTTCCTGCCCGGCTTTGTCCAGAATACCGGTGGGCGTTACTCGGTCAATAGCGTCGGTGATGAGGCTGACATTAGGCTGGGCGAGGGCGGGGAAGTAATCGTCGGAGACCAGCACCCGCTTGCAGCCGAGTTCATAGGCGGGCGTGGCTTTCTGCCGGAGTACGGGGTCTTTCAGGGCGGCTTCGCGGTGTTTGCGGGCAATGAAGGTGGCCATCCGGCGCATGGGTTTGTTGCCTGTGAACGATAGCCCACCCAACTCCTTTATCCAGTAAATACCCGTCCGGTAGGTCTGCCGCAGAGCCGGAATTTTCGTGAACAGCCCCCGTACCCCCGCCGACAGGGCCGCGTCGCGCCGGGGCATGACGTAAGGAGCCGTGCGTTGAAATACCGTCAGGTGCTCCACTGCGGGGGCAATGGCCGGAATGATCTGGATGGCACTCGCCCCCGTGCCCACCACGGCCACCCGCTTGCCCGATCAAATTCGCCGATGTGTCCCATTCCGACGAGTGAAACACCTGCCCGGCAAAGGTGTCTATACCCAGAAGCGTCGGAACGCTGGGCCGGTTGAGCGGACCAATGGCGCCAATCACAACGCGGGCCGATGTAACGTTTCCAGCGCGGTCGGTGAGGGTCCATCGACCCGTTTCTTCCGAAAATTTAGTCTGGATAATCTCGGTGTTATAGCGAATCTGCGGCTCCAGATCGAACTGCCGGACCACGTTTTTGAGGTATTCCAGAATCTCGGGCTGGGGCGAGTATTTCCGCGACCAGTTGGGATTGGGGGCAAACGAAAACGAATACAGATGCGAAGGAACGTCGCACGCGCAGCCGGGATAAACATTGTCGCGCCAGGTGCCGCCCACCTCAGCCGCCCGCTCAAAAAGCACGAATGAGTTACGCCCGGACTGTTTGAGCCGGATGGCCGCGCCTAAACCGGCAAACCCGGCCCCGATAATGGCAATCTCCACGTTGGTCATGAGAGTAAAGATACGACAGGTCCGCGTTCGGGTCGACCCAAAACGCGCCGATTGGTGTTACTGCCAACGAGATCACCTCCTATTATTCATGCAACTCTTATACAGTTATTTACGCCAGTACTGGGGTCTGCTGGCCCTGGCCCTCACGCTGGCCACCATCAACCAGGTTTTTTCGCTCCTCGACCCGTACATCTTCCGGAAGATCATTGACCAGTACGTTGTCAAGCCAGATGGCGAGTTGCTGCCGGTGGACTTCGGTACGTTTCTTTCCGGCGGGGCGGGTATCCTTATTTTGCAGGCCCTCGGCGTGGCCATGGTGAGCCGCATCGCCAAGAATTTCCAGGATTATTACGTCAACGTCATCACGCAGCGGCTGGGCGCAAAACTCTACACCGACGGTCTGCGCCATTCGCTCGATTTACCATATCAGGTCTTTGAAGACCAGCGCTCCGGCGAGACGCTGGGTAAGCTCCAGAAGGTACGGTCTGACGTTGAGAAGCTCATTCAATCCTTTGTGAACGTGCTGTTTACGTCGGTGGTGGGCATTGTGTTTGTGATGTGGTATGCCGCTACGGTGTACTGGCCCATTGCTCCGGCTTACTTCCTGACCATTCCGCTGCTGGGTTTCGTGAGTTCATTGCTGAGCAAAAAAATCAAGACCGTGCAGCAGACCATCGTGGCCGAAACAACGGCACTGGCCGGATCAACCACTGAGAGTCTGCGCAACATCGAACTGGTGAAGAGTCTTGGTCTGGGGCAGCAGGAAACCGAACGACTCAACGCCACGACGGAGAAAATCCTGAAACTCGAACTCAAAAAAGTACGCTACATCCGGTCGCTGAGTTTTGTGCAGGGTACGTTCGTGAATCTGCTTCGCAACGCCATCATGCTGATGATGCTGTTTCTGGTGGTGCAGGGGACGATTACGGTGGGCGAATTTTTCTCGCTGTTCATTTATTCGTTCGCCATTTTCGGGCCGTTGCAGGAGCTGGGTAATATCATCAACACCTACCGCGAAACCGAAGCGTCGCTGGCCAATTTCCAGCAGATTCTTGATACCCCCCGCGACGTACAGCCCGCCCTGCCGCACCCGGTCCATTCGCTGCAAACGCTGGCATTCGACCACGTGACGTTCAAACACCTCACCGCCGATACCCCCGCTCTGGCCGATATTTCGTTTGCCGCTAAGCGGGGCGAAACCGTTGCGTTTGTAGGGCCAAGTGGGTCGGGCAAGACCACGCTGGTCAAGTTGCTCGTGGGTCTGTATAAACCCCTGCGCGGGCAGATTCTGTACAACGGCATTCCCGGCCCGGACGTCAACTTAGACGAACTGCGCGAGCAAATCGGCTTCGTAACGCAGGATACCCAGCTTTTTTCCGGTACCATCCGCGAGAACCTGCGCTTCGTAGCGCCCAACGCCACCGACGACGAATGCCTGACGGCCCTGCATCAGGCCGCTGCCAACAGCCTGCTGGCCCGCGCGCCACAGGGCCTCGATACGGTTATTGGCGAGGGCGGGGTGAAGGTGTCCGGGGGCGAAAAACAGCGGCTCAGCATTGCCCGTGCCCTGCTCCGTAAACCCACGCTGCTGGTCTTCGACGAAGCGACGTCGGCCCTTGATTCGCTGACTGAAGAAGAGATTGGCCGGACGGTGCGTGAGTTGTCCGGGTCGCGCCGGCACATCACGATTCTGATTGCCCACCGGCTCAGCACCATCCTCCACGCCGACCGGATCTTCGTCCTTGAACACGGCCACGTTGCCGAGCAGGGCCGCCACAACGAACTCCTCGACCAGAAAGGACTCTACTACGCCATGTGGCGGCAGCAAATCGGCGAACGCAAAGAGTTGGTGGCGGTGTGAGAGAAATGCCTGCTATTCCGTTATTTTTAACCCCGAATAAACCCCATCACTATGTTACGATACCTACTGGTCACCGCTTTTGTGGCCGTATTTGCCCTGAGCAGCTTTCTTATTGACCCAAACCCTGCCCCGGGCGGGCGTGTGCCCGGCAAGACCGCCCGCGAAAACTATACGGCCTACTGCTCATCCTGCCACGGCGAGAAGGTAGAAGCCTTTGTAGACCGCAAATGGAAGCATGGCAAGGAAAAAACCAATCTGGTTGCCAGCATTTCCGGTGGTTACGCTGATCTGGGCATGCCCGCCTGGAAAGAGGTGCTCAGCCCCGCCGAAATAGACGCCATGGCCAGCCTGATTCTGGAGAATCTGGATAATGTGGATCAATACAAGTTTGCCAGCAAGCCTACGTCGAACGTTTTCTCGTCCGAGGGCCAGACAGTACGGCTCGATACGGTAGCTGGCGGCCTGAAATCGCCCTGGGGACTGGCGTTCCTGCCCGGTGGCGACATGCTCGTGACCGACCGCACCGGTGAACTGTACAGAGTCGATAAAACCAGCCAGAAAACCAAAATCACCGGCACGCCCGACGTACTCGCCGAGGGGCAGGGCGGTTTGCTCGACGTGGCCTTACACCCCGATTTTGCTAAAAATGGTTTCGTCTATCTGTCGTACTCGGCTCATAAAATGGAAGGCGACCAGAAGCTGTCGACGACTGCCGTTATGCGGGCCAAACTCGCCGGCAATGACCTGACCGACGCCAAAACCATCTTTGAAGCCCTGCCGTACGCCAAAACGCGCCACCACTACGGCTCGCGGCTGACATTCGACAAAAAAGGGTATCTGTTCGTGTCGGTTGGTGACCGGGGCAGCGAAAAAGAAAATCCGCAGCAACTCGATCGTGACGCCGGTAAGATTCACCGCATCATGGACGATGGCCGCATTCCGGCCGACAACCCGTTTGTAAACGACAAGAAAGAGCGCCGGTCGGTTTTCTCCTACGGCCACCGCAACCCGCAGGGCATGACCGTTAACCCCGCTACGGGTGCCGTCTGGACGCACGAACACGGCCCGCGCGGGGGCGACGAGGTGAACATCATCCGCAAAGCGGCCAACTACGGCTGGCCCGTTATCTGCTACGGCATCAACTACGACGGCAAACCCATTACGCTGCTGTCGGCCAAAGAAGGTATGGAGCAGCCCGTTACGTACTGGCTGCCGTCTATTGCACCCAGTGGTATGACTTTCGTAACGAGTGACAAATACCCCGGCTGGAAAAATAACCTGATGGTGGGTTCGCTGCGGTTCCAGTACCTGAACCGCTGCGTGGTGCAGGGCGATAAGATTGTCAGTCAGGAAAATGTCTTGAAAAACATTGGTCGGCTGCGTGATATCAATATGGGGCCGGACGGCTACCTCTACGTCTCCGTCGAAGACCCCGGCTACGTGTTCCGGCTTATGCCGGTGACGCAGTAAAGGGGCCTGTCTCGTAACGAGTAGAAGTCCCTGATCGGAAACCGGTCTGTCTCCCCATTCGCAAACGAAGCAGGGATGACAGACCGGTTTTCATTTTTGGACTGGCCCGCCAGGTCGGTAAGAACCACCTGTAAAGTATCTTTGGCTGACAATCACCCCGCCCTGGCGGATCATCTATGCGGAAGCTATACGCTCTTTTTTGTCTCTGCTGGCTTATAGCGCCTTCGTTTGCCCAGCCGGATGCGGCTGGGCCGCATCCGGTCCGGTCGGTGGGCGATACCAAAGCCGCGCTTGTCCGGCTCGAAAAGGCCCGCGCCGATGTCAGCCGCCAGCTGAACCGGCCATCGACGGGTCATGCCAAACTGATCGGGCAGCTTCTGAAACTCGGTCTCTGGACCGAAGCCACCCATGCCCTGGCTACGGATGCGCGATTGAGCCGGGCTGAGAAAGCATTGCTGTGGGCTGAATACCACTGGCTGAACAATGACTTCGCCCGCGCCGGGCAGGACGTGGCCAACGCCCTGAGCGCCGATAAGGCCAGCATTCCGGCCCGGCGGTGGCAGGCCGTGCTGGCCATTGAAGCCTGGAAACTACCCGCAGCCGAAGCGCAATGCCGGGCGCTGCTGGCCCGCAACCCCGCCGATGATGAAACCAGTCTGGTGCTGGGCAGGGCCCTGTTGCTGCAAAAAAAATATTCCGACGCCCTGGCCGTGGCCAAGCAGCTGCAGCAGCGAAACCCGAAACTGGCGGGGGCCTATCTGCTCGAAGCCAACGTCTCGTTCTGGAATCAGCAGCCCGAACGGGCCGAAGCCCCGCTGGTGAAATCGCTGCTACTCGATCCGTTTAACGCCGACGCCCGGTTTAGCTACGGGTACGCCATCTGGCGACGCGTTGACGCCACCCAACTTAACGATATGGCCGCCCAGTGGCAACTGGCCCTTGCTGTTAATCCGCTGCATTTCCAGACCCACTGGCACTGGGGTAACGGCCATACTAACCTGACCTTTTCTGACTATGTGGATGCCAGCGAAACCGTTATTCGTGATAAACTGAAACGGGCCGACACCCTCTTCCGGGCTAATCGGCTGGCCGATGCGCTGGCCGTGACGCACCGGGTTGAGCAAGCCCATCCGGCTTCGGTACTGCCCGGTATGCACCGGGCGTCGCTGTACTACGGCGACTTCGACGCCCCCAACCGCAAAGCCAGCCTCGACTCTGCCGAATTTCTGTTCCGGCGGGTTCTGGCCCGGAAAACGCACTACGGCCCGGCGCACAACGGACTGTCGGCGGTGATCAAGTCGAAGCGAATCCCGTACCTGGCCACCTACGATTCCATTATCACTGCGCTGCAAACGACGAAAATCAACGATCCCGATCATTTCGCCAACGTGTTTCCCGATGTGCGTTACTTTCCCGGCGACCGGGCCAAAGCGATGGTCTGGAATCAGCTATTCACCAGCGTGGTCTATTTCCCGTTTCTGGCCAAACAGGGTAACACCTTCGTGATTCCGCCCCTGCACATCGACCTCGCCATTGCCATGAAATCGCCGTATTTCCGGTCGGCCACTACCTTCGACAACCGGCAGTGGATGGATATTCGGGGGGTGGGCAGCGGGGCCGCGGCCATTGAGTACGTGGAGCGCGGAGCCTATCAGGAACGGAACGTAGTGCTGCACGAGTACGTCCACCTTTTTCATGGCCGGGTCCTGACCGACGCCGAAAATCGCCGGATTCGCGAACGCTATTACTACGCCATGAAACACAATCTGACGCTGGACTACTACTCGCAGAACAACGAATCGGAGTATCTGGCGCAGACGTACCCGGCCTATTTCGAACCGATGAAGGTGCATCCGCTCGATTTTAAGTCCATGAACATCACCGCCGAACTGCGCAGCAAAGACCCGCTGATGTATGACTTCCTCGATCAGCTCATCCGGAAAGAGCGGGCGTACCTGGCCGGCAATCAAACCGTAATGGCGTCCAACTGGGCACAGGTGTATCTGAACCTGAGCAACAAAGCGGCCCCGACCGATACGGCCAAAGCCAGCCGCTATCTGGATACCGCTCTGGTTTACGATGCCCGCTACCAGCCCGCGCATCTGGCCCGCGCCCGGCTTCAGCAGCGGCAAAAAGCGTTCGATCAGGCCCTGGCGTCTATCAAAACCGCCGAAGCCATCGACGCCCAATACGCGCCGGTATATGCCGCCTATGCCCACTGGGAAGCGGACAAAGCCGGCGCGGAACCCTCGCCTGAAAGCGTAACGAAGCAGGCCGGTTGGTTTCAGAAAGCCCTTGATTTAGAAACGGATTTTCAGACGCGGGCTGCCGTAGCCGTCGATCTGCGCGAGTTGTACGCCCGCAACGGGCAAACGGGCAAGGCCATCAGAGCCGCCGAAGCCTACGCGGCCACCGCCCCCGGTGTATCGACCTACCTACGCGATCGGCGCGACGATGCCCGCGCTTTCGCCCTCGCCCAGCGTACCATGCTGGGCTATGCACGTTCGCTCGATACATTGAAAAAGCTGGTGGAGCAACGCCCGCAGAACTACGACCTGCGTGGCCTGTACGCCGATGCACTATTGAGTGCGGGTAGCTACCGGGACGCCATCATGACCATGGGCGAGGTTCAGCGGATTCTGACAGCGGGCAACGATCCACGCGTCGATTTTGACCTGCGCATCGCCGAGGGGTACGCGGGGCTGGCCCGGCCCGACTCCGCCAACGCCCTGTTGCAGAATGTTTTGCCCCGACAGGCAAAATTGGGCCCGCTCAACAGCCAGCGACTGGTGCGGCTGCTGGCTACGCTGGGTCGCGGGTCCGAAGCCGACAGCCTGTATGCCCTGTTGCCCGGCACCGGAACACCCGCCTATCTGTCGTCGATGAGGCAGTCGCGGGGGCTGCTCGATCAGTTGGGCGATCGGCCCGAAGCGGCCATGGGCGTGTTAAAAGAATCGCTGATCTATAACCCGTATAACCTCGACAGCTACCGGGCGCTGGCCAGGCTCTATCGCCAAACCAACCGGCAGGCTGACCTGACCCGCTTACAGAATTCGCTGAACGGCCTCGATGTGAAACCGGGGGAAGCCGCTGGTTTAGAGTAGCTTATAGAGCGGTAAGGGGTTGCTCTACTCATGTCAATAGCGGCTGAACGTGTCATAACTCGGCCAGTAGCCACTGCGCAATCAGGAAATACACGCCGATGCCGATGAGATCGTTGGCGGTAGTAATGAACGGCCCCGACGCCACCGCCGGGTTGATGCCAATGCGGTCGAGCAGCAACGGCGTGACGGTACCCATGAACGACGCCAGCATAACCACCGACAGCAGTGAGCAGGCGACTACAAAAAACAGACGCGGCTCACCAATGAGCAGGGTGTATGCACCGGCAATCAGGCCCACAACCAGCCCATTTATCAACGCTACCAGCAACGTTCTGATCAATCGTTTGGCCAGCGTGACCGACAGCCCCGAACTGTCGGAGAGGGTTTGCAGGATGAGCGACGAGGTCTGGATGCCGACGTTGCCACCCGTGGAGCCGATGATGGGGATAAAAGCCGCCAGGGCCGCAATCTTGCCCAGCTCGCTCTGGAAACCATGGATGACCGTGGCGGCCATCAGACTGCCTACGGCCCCCACAATCAGCCAGGGCAGCTGCACTTTGGCCCGCTGCCAGATGGTGTCATCTTCCTCAACCTCGCCCGATAGTCCCGAAATAGCCTGGAGATCTTCCTCGGCCTGCTCGGTAATCAGATCCACCACGTCGTCAATCGTAATCCGGCCCAGCAGCCGCTGTTGTACGTTCACCACCGGAATGGCGTCGAGGTCATACTTACGCATCACCTCGGCTACTTCGGCGGCCGGCCGGTAGGTCTCCACAAAGACAACGTCGTCGTCGTAGATGTCCGCGATTTTGACCGTTTTCCGGGCCAGCACGATTTTCTTGAGCGATACCAGCCCGAGCAGCTTACCCACGTCATCGACCACATAAACGCCATAGACATTCTCGACGTCTTCGGCCTGCTGCCTGATTTCTTCAATGCAGGCGTTTACAGTCAGGTTAACGTTGATTTTGATCAGCTCTTTCTGCATCAGCCCACCCGCCACATCGTCGTCGTAGTGGAGCAAATCCAGAATGAAGCGGGCCTGCTCGCGGTCTTCCAGCAGGGCAATCACCTCCTCCCGCACCCGAATGGGCTGTTCGTTGAGTAAATCAACGGCGTCGTCGGAGTCCATCTCGTTAATAAACGGCGCAATCTCCTCCGACGAAAACGTTTTCAGCAGGTCGGCCCGGTCGTTCTCTTCGAGGTTGGCCAGGATTTCGGCCCCTACTTTTTTATCTAAAAGCGTCAGCACGTACTTAGCCGGTCCGGTATCCGTCTGGTAAAGAATACCCGAAATGTCGGCCGGGTACAGCTCACCCAACTCAGCCTGCAGGGCCGCATCGTCGCCCGCGTCAATGAGTTGCCGGATATGATCCAGGTATTCCTGAGTAAGTTCGAAGGTCATGTTCCTGAATGGTGACTGATGAATGATAAATGACGAATTGGGGCGGCCGTTTCTGTTGCTCGCCAGTCAGCCGGTTCGGTCCCTCCAGTTCATCAGTTATGATTCATCATGCATCATTAAGTTGGTGAGTTCAACAAATTGGTCTACGCTGAGTTGTTCGGCCCGCTTGTCCATAAAGTCGCTGGCCAGGGCGGCAGCAGCCGGGTTGAGGGGTTTGAGGGCGTTGCGGAGGGTTTTGCGTCGCTGCCCAAAGCCGTGCTTGACCACCTGGGTAAATTTGCGTTCATCGCAGCCCAGCTCGGTTTTGTCATTGCGCCGGAGCGACAACACGCCCGACCGCACCTTTGGCGGGGGATTGAACACCTCGGGCTCAACGGTAAACTCGTATTTGATATCGTACCACGCCTGGAGCAAGACGCTCAGAATGCCGTAATCCTTATTGCCCGGTCCGGACGCTACCCGCATGGCCACCTCGCGCTGAAACATGCCCACGACCTCCGGCACCCGGTTGCGCATGTCGAGAACTTTAAAAAGAATCTGGGTAGAAATATTGTATGGAAAGTTGCCGATGATGCCAAACGGGCCGGTACTGCCGGGCTGTTTGGTGGGCAGATAGTCAGACCGGATATTCAGAAAATCGGACGCCAGTATGCGCCCCTCCAGTTGCGGGAAGTGGGTGTTGAGATACGCCACCGATTCGCGGTCGATCTCGATCACGTACGGATCAAATTGCGGCTTCTGGAGCAGATACTGCGTCAGGACGCCCATGCCGGGCCCGATCTCCAGCAGGTGCCGGTAGGGTTCGCCCGCGTGGGGCGTCTGGCCGGTGAGTAAGTCAGCAATAGATTCGGCAATGGTGAGGTCAGTCAGAAAATGCTGACCCAGTTCTTTTTTAGGCGTTACGGACATCGAACGGGGCGTTTATCGGCCCGCAAAGGTACAGCAAGGGGCGGGCTTGACCTACTGACAGCACTCCGCCAGCCGACGTTGGGATAACCGGTCATCTTGCTAGGTAAGTCTGGTAACGGGCCTCAGCCCGGTAACGGCACTGTATATTTGCTTTTTTTCATGGCCTGCACCTTTGTCGTGCTTATTTTTGGGTTGCCTGGCCTGAAAAATAGTTGACCTCATGTTTATCCGCGCTGCTCTTCCCGCCGATGTACCCGACCTGCTGGCTATCTACGCACCGTTTGTGCTGAACACGACCGTTTCGTTTGAGTACGAGGTGCCGACGGTAGCCGAATTTACACGGCGTGTCGACAGTATCCAGCAACGGTTCCCATTTCTGGTGGCCGGACGGGACGATCGTATCCTGGGTTACGCCTACGCATCGGCCCACCGCGACCGGGCGGCTTACCAGTGGTCGGCAGATACGTCGGTGTATCTTCATCCGGATGCGCACCGGCAGGGAATGGCCCGGCAACTATACATGACGCTGTTCGATCTGCTGCGCCGGCAGGGACTGTATAACGTATACGCCGGTATCACCCTGCCCAACCCGGCCAGCGAAGCCTTTCACCGGGCAATGGGGTTCAGGCCGGTGGGGGTTTACGAGAATGTAGGGTTTAAATTTGGGGCGTGGCACAGTACGGAGTGGCTCCAGCTGACGCTGCAGCCCCACGATTCGGACCCGGTGCCACCACTACTTTTTTCTGATTCATTGAAATGACTGCCGTAATTCAGCGCGTATCGCGGGCATCTGTCAGCATTGGCGGACGGGTGAAGGGAAAGATTGACGCCGGCTTTATGGTGTTGCTGGGCGTAACGCACACGGACACCACCGACGACGTCCAGTGGCTCAGCCGGAAGATTGTGGGCATGCGGGTGTTCAACGACGCCGATGGAAAGATGAACCTCGACTTAGCCGCTGTGGCCGGAAATATTCTGCTGATCAGCCAGTTTACGCTGCATGCCAGCACCAAAAAAGGCAATCGTCCCGGTTTTACCGAAGCGGCCCGCCCGGAGGTAGCCGTGCCGCTCTACGAAGCCATGATTGCGCAGCTCACCACCGACCTCGGCCAGCCCATTCAAACGGGTGAATTTGGTGCCGATATGCAGGTCGATCTGCTCAACGATGGCCCCGTTACGATTATCATTGACACCAAAAACCGGATTTAAACCGTTTTCGACTGGGGGATGCTGACGGGGCCGCCCGCCCTGAACGGAGTCGGGGGATGCCAGCACCCCCCAGTCCCGAACAAAAACACCTAAAGAAACATGCCTAAAAATATTCTGGGTTCCAACCTGGCCTGCTGCTGTACCAGCCCCGTAACCGGCTTTTACCGCGACGGTTTTTGCCGCACCGACGAATATGACGAAGGGCGGCACGTGATCTGCGCCCTCATGACCGACGCTTTTCTGGAATTTACCCGCAGCCGGGGCAATGACCTCAGTACCCCGCGTCCCGAATACCAGTTTCCGGGTCTGAAAGCAGGCGATAAATGGTGCCTGTGTGCCCTGCGCTGGCGCGAAGCCTACGAAGCGGGCGTGGCCCCCACGGTGCTGCCCCACTGCACCCACGAACGGGCGCTGCAATATGTATCGCTCGATGCGTTGCTGGCGTTTTCGAAGGTAAGCGATCAATGAAACACGGAAAAACTGCTACTTTTACTTAAACCAAGCCGCTGGCAATGCGGAGACCCGCGCATCAGGCGCATTGCTGAGTTTGCCAAATGGATTTTTTGCCCGCTCCTCTTACTGCCTACGCCGAAGCGCACACCACGCCCGAATCCGGATTGCTGGCCCGGCTCAGTCGGCACACCCGTGCCCATGTCATGGCCCCCCGCATGCTGTCGGGGCAGGTGCAGGGGCAGTTTTTAGCTATGATTTCCTGGATGATCCGGCCCCGGCGCGTGCTGGAAATTGGTACGTACACCGGTTATTCGGCCCTCTGCCTGGCCGAAGGGTTAACCGACGATGGACGGCTGATTACCCTGGAGCAGAATGAAGAACTTGAAACCGTGGCCCGCCAGTACTGGCAGCAGTCGCCCCTGGTAACCAAAATCGATTTGCGCATCGGCGTAGCCGCCAACATCATCCCCACCCTCGATGAAACCTTCGATCTGGTGTTTATCGACGCCGACAAACGCAACAACGCCCTGTACTTTGACCTTGTAATGGACAGGCTACGGCCCGGCGGGTTCATTCTGGCTGATAATGTACTCTGGAGTGGCAAGGTTGTTGAAACCCTGAAACCCAACGACGAAGACACCCGGGCCGTACTGGCCTTTAACGATCTGGTTCAGCACGATACCCGCGTGGAGAACGTCTTGTTGCCGATTCGTGACGGGATGATGCTGATGCGGAAAAAATTCTGATTTACTATGTACGCTTTATGACTAGACAAACCTGTTTCCTCCTTGCTCCGCTGCTGCTCACGGCCCTGACCAGTCTGGCGCAGCCGTCGCCGGTGCCAACCGTGCCCACGCAGCTTTCCTTCGCCACTATTTCGGTGCAGCTCGACCCCGACGCCCGGCGCATTATCCAGCAGGATGTAAACGCACTCATGGCCAACCGGCAGTACTGGACCGCCAAACTCGACCGGGTGGCCCTGTACTTTCCCATGATCGAAGCCATTCTGATCGACGAAGACGTACCCACCGACTTCAAGTACCTCGCCGTGCAGGAGAGTTCGCTCACCCCCGATGCCGTTTCTACGTCGTCGGCCGTGGGGTACTGGCAGTTTAAAGCCGAAACGGCCACGGGTCTGGGCATGCGGGTGGACGATCAGGTAGACGAACGCCGGGGTATTACGGCCTCCACCCGCGGGGCGGCCCGGTATCTCAAGCAAAGCAACAAGCAGTTCAACAACTGGGTGGCGTCGCTTTATTCCTACTACCTCGGCGCCGGGGGCATTGCCAAACTGATTCCGCCCGACTGGGCCTACGCCCGCGAAATAGCCCTCGATGGTCGTACCGACCGGTATATTCTGCGCTTCTTCGCTCATAAAATTGCCATTGAAAGTGCGCTGACAAATCATCAGAACGGCAACCGGTTTGCCCTGATCGAATACGGCGCGGGCGGTGGTAAATCGCTGCGGGCCATTGCCTCCGAAACGGGCGTGGACGATTTTGAACTGCACAAGTATAACCGATGGGTACTCAATGAAGGTGTCCCGACCGATAAAGCCTACGTCGTAGTGTTGCCGGTCGCTACCGATCAGATCAACGAGGTACGCCAGCGAATCAGCCAGATAGCGCCTACCCCGGCACCTGATGTGGCGCAGACCGACGTGGGCTTTCCGGTGCTTCGCCGGGTTACAGCCGGACTCAGCAGCAAAAACGATCCCGTTCTTTACGAGATAAACGGACTGCCCGGTATCCAGGCCCAGACGGGTGATAATGCTTCGTCGCTGGCCCGCAAGGCCAAAATGAGCGTGTCGAGCTTTCTGCGCTACAACGATATGACCGAGCGCGACCCAATCATTGACAATAACGTGTATTACCTGGCCAAGAAGCGTAAGAAAGCACTCGTGCCGTTTCATACCGTGCGCGAAGGCGAAACGGCCCGGAGTATTTCGCAGCGGTACGGTGTCCGGCTTAACAAACTGATGCGCTACAACCGGCTCGACCGGTTGCAGCGCCTGGTAACGGGCCGCGTCATGTGGCTGCGCGAACGCCGACCCTCCAGCCGCCCGATCGAAGTCATTACGTCGCCCACCGCACCGGTGTACGATCAGACCCCGGCCACCCGCCCCACCGATGTGGCCACCAACGGCGCGCCCCGACGGGTTGAGGGCATGGACGAGGTTCCCCGTAATTCGTCCGAACGCCGGAAGTACCGCCCCAAACTTGTGGATGGGGGAGTGGCCACCAACGACGGCACATCGGAACCCGCCACCCGGCCCGCCCCCGCCCCGTCGTCACCGGCGCCTACCACCACCAGCCGTTCTACCGATGCCGGTTCGGAGCGGATCGTGATTGTACGCTCCGCCGATGCCGCCACGCCCCCCCGTACGGTACCCGTAGCCACCGCGCCTGAACGGGCTCCTGCTACAACCAGCCCGGCTGAGCGCAGCCCGACTGAGCGCAGCCCGACTGAACGCAGCCCGACCCGTACGCGCCCTGCGCAGGCCAGCGATCCGGGCGAGGCCGCTGAACAGCAGGCCGATGGCTCCACCACGCCCATCAGCAGCAAAGCCCCGCCCCGCCCCGCTGCCCCCGTAGAAGCTCCCCGGCCCACGCCTGCCGTCTCTGCGCCCGTCACGCCTGACCCTGCGCCCGTCGCGGTAAATCGGTCGGCGGCAACGCATACCGTAGAAGCGGGACAGACGTATTACAGCATCTCGCGGCTGTACGGCCTGAGCGTGGAAGAACTACTAGTACTCAATAACCGGACGGCCAGCGATATGCTGGAAGTAGGGCAGAAAATAGCCGTGAAACCCACCACCACTGGCGTTCCCGTCAAGCCGTCCAAAGCCGCCGTAGAAGCGGGTGCTACCGGTGGGAAACTCGTGTATCATACCGTTGAGAAAGGGGATACCATGTTCAGCATCTCGAAACGGTACGAGGTGAGCATCAGCCAGATTCAGGAATGGAATAATCTGACCGATACGGGTGTTCAACTGGGACAGCGACTAAAAATTGTGAAATGATTCTGATTGATAACACCTGCATCAGCGACGACGTAGCCGAAAAATTCTTTGTCTGCAATCTCGACAAGTGCAAGGGAGCGTGCTGCGTGGAAGGCGACATGGGTGCCCCTCTCGAAGGCGACGAACACCTGATTCTGGACAGGATTTACGGCGATGTTAAGCCGTATCTCTCTCCCGAAGGTATCCGCGTTATTGAGCAGCAGGGCGGCTACGAAGACGATGGCGAGGGCAATTTTGTGACCAGCACGGTGGGTGGGCGCGAGTGTGTTTACGCCACCTGGAACGAGCGGGGCATCCTGAAGTGTGGCATTGAGGAAGCCTACAACGACGGGAAGATTGACTGGAAAAAGCCGCTTTCCTGCCATCTGTACCCCATCCGCGTCACCAAATACGAGCATTTTCACGCCCTTAATTACGACCGCTGGCCCATCTGTAGTCCTGCCTGCGGCTTCGGCGAACAACTGAACGTGCCCATCTACAAGTTTGTCCGGGAAGCCCTCGTCCGGGCCTATGGCGAAAAATGGTATGGGCAGCTGGTGGCGGAGATAGAAGGGGAATGATGAATTATAAATGATGAATGGGGCTAACACGCCAGCAACCTATACCCAGCTCCATTTATAATTCATCATTAGAAATACATGCTTGAAAACAAAGATTACTTTGAGGAAGTGTATCGGGTGGTGCGCGAGGTGCCTGCCGGGCGCGTAACGACCTACGGGGCTGTGGCGCGGTACCTGAGTCTGCGGGCCGGTGCCCGGATGGTGGGCTGGGCCATGGTGGCCTCCCACGGTCGTGACGTACCAGCGCACCGCGTGGTGAACCGCATTGGTGTATTATCGGGGAAGCATTTCTTCGGCGGCCCCACCGCCATGCAGGACCTGCTCGAAGCCGAAGGGGTTCCGGTAGCCGATGATCGCGTGGTCGATTTCAAAACCCGGCTCTGGGACCCAACCGTTGAACTGCCGGTCTGATCCATTCCTGCTACTCGTCCAGCATCACCGCTGAGCGTCCCCCATCCAGGAGGAACGTCTGGCCGGCGGCAAAGGCCGCGTAGTCGCTCGATAAAAACGCGAACCAGGCGCCAATGGCTTCCGGCGTGCCGAGTTGCTTCATCGGGAAGCTGTTCACGATTCTTTCGCGGGCGGCCGCGGGGTCAGGAAAGGTATTGAAGTGCATCTGGGCCAGATCGGTGTCAATAAAGCCGGGCGCAATACCCACCGTTCGGATGGCGGGTGCCCACTCCAGCGTCAGGCTCTGGACCAGGGCGCGCAGTCCTGTTTTGGCAATGTTGTACGGGAAGCAGCCCGGCATGGTATTAAAGGCGTGGCAGGAGCTGTTGATGATAATAACGCCGTGGCCACTCTTTTCTAAGTACGGTTTACAAAGCCGGGCCAGTTGCCAGTGCGATTCCAGATTCAGGTTCAGGTTGTGTCGCCACTGCTCCATTGTACAGGCTTCGGCCCCGGCAAATACGTTGGTCCCGGCGTTGGACGCCAGCACGTCGATCCGCCCGAAGCGGGCCACCGCAGCCGCTACCAGGGCTTCCAGTTGCGCTACGTGGGTTACGTCGGTTTGTCGGTAAAGCGGCTCGTGGCCTGATTCGGCCAGAACCGTCTGCCCAAATGCCTGAACGGCCGGATGATCAGCCGGCTCGAGCGCGCAACCGACTATCTGCGCTCCGGCCCGGGCGTACTGCCGGGCCACGGCCGCACCAATGCCCGACGAGACGCCGGTGATTAAAACTATTTTATCGGACAGATCAATAGTGAGGGCCATAGATACGCGCCTTATTTCAGCACTTTCGTAATCTCGTTCAGTTTCTCCATTTTCTGCACAAAATCGCCTTTGAGTTTATCGCGGATGGCGGTCAGGTTGTTCAGCGTTTCGGGTAAGCTATCGGGGAGTATTTCTTCCAGCACCTCGCGGAAGCGTTTGGCGAAGGTCGGGGATTTTCCGTTGGTAGAAATCGCGATTTTAAGATCCCCTTTTTTAACAACCGAACTCAAATAGAAATCGCAAAGGTCGGGCGTATCCGCTACGTTGACCAGAATCAGCCGCGCTTTGCAGTCCTGCTGCACCTGCCGGTTTACGGCTTTATCGTTGGTGCCGCAGATGACCAGATTCATATCGATCAGAAAATCAACTCGGTACGCTTCCCGGACGAGCGTTACGTTTGGATGACGGGCGGCCAGTTCGGGTATTTCAGCCCGGATGTCGGGGGCCACAAGCAGCACGCGGGCATCGGGCGAGTTGGCGAGGACGGCGGTGAGCTTTTCCAGGCCCACGTAGCCACCGCCTACAATGAGGAGGTTAAGCTGCCCGGCTTTGACGAAAATTGGAAACAGGGTATTCATGCACGAAGAATCAGTTGGTCAGGTAACCCGTTCAGGCGCGAAAAAGTGACGGGTTTCCCCAAAAATGCCTTTCGCTCAGTACGGGAGGGGTTAAACCGAAAATTGCCAAAAGCATCTTGTGTGTACCTTCGCCTGATGAAGCCGTTTATCATCGGAATGCTGTGTTTGTGGATGAGCTGTGGCGGGGCGGCTGGCCAGATTAAGGTAGGTGTGTCTCCAGCGCGTTCACTCGCCTATGCGGACTGGCGGTTCAAGGCGGGCGACAATCCGGCCTGGGCCGATTCGGCCTTCGATACCCGCTCGTGGCTCAAGCAGTCGCCCGCTCAGGAAATTGACCCGGCGGCTGTTAGCTGGCCCGACAAACGGGGCTGGTACCGGGCCGTGTTTCGGTCAAAACCGGCTCTGGTCGGTAAAGATGTGCTGTTAACCGTTACGCAGTTTGGCTCGTCAGTTCTCTTTCTAGATGGGAAGCAACTGGCCACGCTTACACCCGCTGCGTTTGATTCAGGCGGCTCGCAGCGCATGATGCGGTATATCCCCCTGCGTTTCACCGACACCCTGCAGCACGTGCTGGCTGTGCGCTACCAGTTCCGGCGCGATCCCATGTACGCGTCGACTACCCTGATCCCGGCAGAAATCCAGTTGCGGCCTTTGGATGAGGTAGGCGTCGACAACCTGGACGCGGTGCGTTTGAGCGGATCTATGGGGGGATTCTTCATTAGTGTATTCGGTGTACTGGCGCTGTTGCACCTGCTGTTCTACCAGGCAAACAAAGCAGGTCGGGTTAACCGGACGCTGGCCCTGACCATGCTGGCTTTCTTCGTCCTGCTGCTGGCCAACGAAGCGAATGAGTATGCCGATACGCTCACCAAACGATCACTCTTTGGGTTAGCGCAGCAATTAAGTTTGCCTGCTGGTTTTGCCCTGTTACTCACGGCTGTGTATCAATACCTTCGTATCCGGCGCGGCTGGTTTTTCTATGGCGTCATAGGTCTGCTGGCTGTTGATTTACTGTATAAACTAACGGTGGGTAGCACCCCCGATTCGATTGCCTGGATTCCGTACGTATTGACGCTGGCAGACTATATCCGGGTAAGCTGGCTGGGCCGACGTTCCGGCGATCAGGATGCCCGCCTGCCCTGGAACTCGCTTCGGTTCGCGATTTATTCATTTTTGTTCATCATTGCCTGTTCCGTAGTATTGGCTGTACTGGAAGCGAATACCGACATGAGAATGAGCACCCTTTTTCTCATTCCGTTCATTTTCTCTGCCATAATCATGTTGTTCAGCGTTCCGGTTGGGCTGTCGCTTTCGCTGGTGCGCGACTACGCCCGCACGCACCGGGCCCTGGGTACTAATCTGCGCGAGGTAGAACAGCTCTCGGCCCGAACGGTGGCGCAGGAGCAGGAAAAACAACACCTGCTGGCCCGCCAGAACGAACTCCTCGAAGAACAGGTACACGAACGAACCGCCGAACTCAACCAGTCGCTGACCGAGCTGCGGGCTACGCAGGCGCAACTGGTACAGCGCGAAAAGCTGGCCAGCCTGGGCGAACTGACGGCAGGGATAGCCCACGAAATTCAGAACCCCCTTAATTTCGTCACCAACTTTGCCGAGGTCAGCGTTGAACTGGTTGATGAACTCAGGACCGAACAGCAGCACCCCGCGGCCCGGCGGGACGACACGCTGATTCAAGAGCTACTGGGCGATCTGGGCCAGAATGTGCGGAAAATCAGTGAACACGGGCAGCGGGCGGCCAGTATTGTACGGGGTATGCTACAGCACAGCCGTACCAGCACCGGCCAGAAACAACCCACCAGTATAAACGGTCTCGTCGATGAATCCATGCGACTGGCGTACCACGGGCTCCGGGCTACTGACAAAGGATTTAATGCTGCGTTACAAACCGACTTTGACCCCGGTATGCCCGTGGTATCAGTGGTGCCGGAAGACATGGGGCGCGTACTGGTTAATCTATTCAATAACGCGTTTTACGCCGTTAAAGAGGCTGGTGCCCAATCTGCCGGATCATTTACGCCTGTGGTATCTGTGCAAACTAGCCAAGAACACGGGGCGGTACTGATTCGGGTGGCCGACAATGGGGTGGGTATTCCTGATGCCGTGCGGCAAAAGATTTTTCAGCCGTTTTTTACAACCAAGCCAACGGGGCAGGGGACCGGCCTCGGCCTGTCAATCAGCTACGATATCATTACCAAGGGGCACGGCGGTACACTCAGCGTCGACACGGAACCCGGCCGTACAGTATTTACCATCCGGCTGCCCGGATAGCAGACGCAAAAAAAGCCCGGTCGCCAGAAACTGGAACCGGGCAAATCGTTTTGCCTGAGCAAAAGGAAGCTTAAAACTTCAGACCGACGTTAACGCTTAGAATACGTCGCTGCGAGTTAACGACACCTTCTACGGGTTCCTTCAGAATGTCCGAGAAGCCGTAGTGATAGACCGCACTCAGGAAAATTGGTCCCGCATCAAAGCCCAGGCTGGCCAATCCGTTAATGGTAGTAGGCTGGAGATTGCTTTGCTTAATGGCACCAGGTGCGTTTTCATTGGGCAGGTTGGCAATCTTCAGGGGAGCCGCCAGCTCGGCACCAAGCTGGAACCGCACCGCCGAAATACCCCGGTCTGATTCAACCAGCTTAAAGCCAATGTAGACCGGTACGTGGATGTACTGCTGATCAACGTTTGAGGTTATGCTGTTGTACGAAATAGCCGTTGAGCTATTAGGCAGGGCCGTAGTACTGTTCACGGTCGAGATATCCGAACTCGATGTCAGATATTCAGCACCGATCTGACCGTATACCCGGCCACCGCCCCGAAAAAATATACCCAGCTGGTAGCCCAGACGACCACTCAGCGCATTACCCTGCGTGTCTTCACCCGCAAAACGGGTTACGTTGGCACCGCCGTAGAGACCAAAGGCAAAATTCTGATAGTTGGATTTACGCTCTTTGTTCTGGCTCCGCTCGGCGTTGTTTATACCATCCTCAAACCCTTTGTCGTACGCTTCGCTCAGGTCGCGCTCGTCATAGCTATTCCTGTAGCGGTCTCCGGCGTCCATATCGCTCAGGTACGGGTTGTCATACCGGCGCATGGTGTTGGCGCGCTGGTTGTACGACCGGCGCTGGTCCATAATGTCATCCATCCGCTCCTGTTCCCGGCGTTCCTGCTCCCGGCGGTCGTCGCGCATATTTTCCATTCGCTCGCGCCGAATGTCACGCGTGTCATTGTATCGTTCCTCCTGAAAATCGCGCCGGTCTTCGTACCGATCGCGCTGATCGTTCATGCTGCGGTTATCATAGCGGTTGCGGTCTCGTTGCGGTCGTCAGTTGAGTTTTGCTGCGCATACAACAGGCTTGAGCTACACACGCCAGCTGCCAGTAACGCTATTGTTACAAAAGTCTTCATAGGATTTTTGTTGAGTAAAAAATAGAAAGCAATTGACTAGTAAACCCCCTGCACCGGCTATTGTTCGTTAAAATGGCTCCGTAAGGCAGCGGCAGTACGCAAAAAACGAGCCGTCCCAGCGGAACGGCTCGTTTTTTTTAGAGCGTCTTTCTTTAGAACCGAAAGCCTAAGTTGAGGGCCAGTAAGGTACGCTTTGTGTCGTTGGCCGCAAATACGTTGGTCAGGCCAAGATTGTAAACGGCGTCTACCGTAACGGGTCCAAGATTAAGACCAACACCCGCCAGACCGGCCAGAATCGTACGCTTTACATCGTCATCGCCGATGAGAAAATCGTTCTTGGCGTTCACAACCAGGGCTGATAACTCGGCACCCACCTGCAGGCGCAGACCTAGTGAGGTCCCCAAACGAGCCCCTACATAGGCAGGGATAGCAATGAAGTGCTGATCAATCTTGCCATTCCGGGTTGCGCCATTGGCATTGCGCACCAGATTGGCCGTTGAGTTGCGGTACTCAACGCCTAACTGACCGAAAATCGTGCCGGCTGTCCGGCCGTATACGCCGACCTGAAAACCGGCCCGGTAGGCACCGTCTGGGATGGGCTCGTTTCTGAAGCGGGAGAAGTTGGCGCCTACATACGCACCGAACCGGCCTTCTTTAGTATCGTCATACTCGTTGGTCCGCTTCATATCAGCATTGTTGTAGCTGGTGGTGGTGGTACCGTAGGCAGGAGCCGTTGCATTGTTCGTGCTATTGGTCGCGCCTGTATTGTTCATAGAGGCATCCGTCGTCGTCGTGGTGTTCATCGAATTGTTCATGTTCGATGTAGTGGCCGGCGTGGTCGTATAGGTGCCGGTCGTGGTGGTACCCGACGTGGTGGGCATGGTGTTGGTTTGCGCTTGCGCGATGGCGATGCCGCTTAGGCACAGGGCCAGAACTGATACGTGTCTTTTCATGACGCTTTTCGTTTAGTTGAGTTGTACAAAAAAAGGTGCAACACTTGTTACACCCCTACCAACTGCTATACGTCGACCAGTGTTTTGAACTATTCTAATTTTTTGGAAAAATAATTTCTCCGTGCTGCTCTTTCTGAGGTTGCTCTACGCCCGCATTTCCCTGAACGCATTCATCAGTCCGTTGGTCGAACTGTCGTGCGTTGTTATGGGCTGGTTATCCTGTAGTTCTGGTAGGATTTTGCTGGCGAGCTGCTTGCCAAGTTCCACGCCCCACTGGTCGAAGCTAAAGATATTCCAGAGGATACCCTGCGTAAAGATCTTGTGTTCGTAGAGGGCAATTAACCGGCCCAGGGTGCGGGGGGTCAGCTTTTTAAACAGAATGGAGTTCGTGGGCCGGTTACCGGGAAACATCTTGAACGGAGCCAGTTTTGCAATCTCCTCCTCCCGTTTACCTGCCTGACGAAGTTCGTCGGCGGCTTCGGTCTCGGTCTTGCCGTTCATCAGGGCTTCGGGCTGTGCAAAGAAGTTGGCCATCAGGATCTTATGATGCTCGCCAAGGGGCCGCTGACTGATGGCTGGTGCCAGAAAGTCGCACGGAATGAGCTTGGTTCCCTGGTGAATCAGCTGGTAAAACGCGTGTTGTCCGTTGGTGCCGGGCTCCCCCCAGATGATGGGTCCCGTCTGGTAATCAACGGGCTGGCCATTGCGGTCAACCGACTTGCCGTTGCTTTCCATATCGCCCTGCTGAAAATAAGCCGCAAAGCGGTGCATCGACTGGTCGTAGGGCAGGATAGCCTCGGTTTGCGCCCCGAAGAAATTGTTGTACCAGATCCCCATCAGGGCCATTATTACGGGCAGGTTCTGGTCAAACGGAGCGTCGCGAAAGTGGGTATCCATATCGTGACCCCCGGCCAGCAGTTCCTCGAAATTATCGAATCCAACATACAGGGCAATCGACAACCCAATGGCCGACCACAGCGAATACCGGCCACCCACCCAATCCCAGAACCCAAACATATTGGCCGGGTCGATGCCAAATTTTTCGACGGCGGGCTGGTTGGTAGACAGGGCGGCAAAGTGTCTGGCTACGTCGCTGTCGGTGCCGCCATTGTCCAGAAACCACTGCCGGGCCGTCTGGGCGTTGGTCATGGTCTCCTGCGTGGTAAAGGTTTTGGACGCAATCAGAAACAGCGTCGTTTCGGGATTGACCAGCTGTAAGGCTTCGTAGATATGCGTGCCGTCGATGTTGGATACGAAGTGGACCCGCATCTTTTTGTCGTCGGCGTAGGGTTTGAGGGCTTCGGTGACCATGACCGGGCCGAGGTCCGACCCGCCAATGCCAATGTTCACGACGTCGGTAATGGCCTTACCCGTGTAGCCCGTCCACTGGCCCGACCGGACGCGTTCGGTGAATGTCTTCATGCGGTCAAGCACCGCGTTTATAGCGGGCATTACGTCCTGCCCATCCACCAGCACGGGCGTGTTGCTCTGGTTGCGCAGGGCCGTGTGCAGTACGGCCCGGCCTTCGGTCTGGTTAATGACACCGCCGGAAATCATTTTTTCGGTGGCGTCTTTCAGTCCGGCCTGTTCGGCAAGCTGCAGCAGCAGACCCAGCGTTTCGGTGGTGATCCGGTTTTTAGAGAAATCAAGCAGAATATCATCGAACCGGCGGGAGAACGTTGTGAACCGGTTTGGGTCGTCGGCAAACAGGTCGCGCAGATGCTGGTCCTTGATTGTTTCGTAGTGGGCCTGGAGTTGAGCGCGGGCCGGAAGGTCATTGAATGAATGATTCTGAAGCATGAGTTTTTCTTTTTCTGGACACAGAGTTACGCAGAGAAGCACAGAGTTTCACAGAGAAAACCTCTTTTTTTGCTTAAAGACCTCCGTGTATCACTGTGCTTTCTCTGCGTAACTCTGTGTCCCAACCCTTTTTTTTGCCCTAATTTTGCCCTCCATGAATCAAAAGTTAGCTTTTTCGCTGGTGCTCATTGCGGTTGGGGCGTTGTTCTTTCTGCCGTTTCTGGGGGGTGTTCGCCTGTTTGACTGGGACGAAATCAACTTTGCCGAAGCCGCCCGCGAAATGACCGTCCTCGGCGACTACGGCCGCGTTCATATCAACTACCAGCCGTTCTACGAAAAGCCGCCTTTGTTTTTCTGGCTCCAGGCCTTCTGGATGAATCTCTTCGGCGTAAATGAATTCACGGCCCGGCTGCCCAACGCGCTCTGCGGCCTCATCACGCTGGTGTATCTATACCACATCGGCACCAAATTGTACGGTCACCGCTTCGGGCTGCTCTGGTCGCTGGCGTATCTGGGATCGGTCCTGCCGCATCTGTACTTCCGCTCCGGCATCATCGACCCCGTATTTAACCTGTTTATTTTCATCAGTCTGGTCAACCTGATTTTTGCCGCCTGGAAACGGGGGGAGCTGGGTACCCGGCTGATTGTACCGCGCAGTGAATGGACGTATCTGATTATCGGTGGATTTTCCCTGGGGCTGGCCATCCTGACCAAGGGGCCGGTGGCCCTGCTGGTGCTGGGTCTGACGGTGCTGGTGTACTGGCTGCTGGGGCACCTACGCTGGTTTTTGTCGGTCTGGCAGGGGCTGGTCTTCCTGCTGACGGCCTCAATACTGCCCTTGCTGTGGGTAGGGCTGGAAGTGCAGCAGCACGGCCCCGAATTTATCAGCGCCTTTATGGCCTACAGCATCCGGCTGCTGACCACGCCCGACGCGGGACACGGCGGTTTTCCGGGCTACCACGTCATTATCCTGCTGGTGGGCTGTTTCCCGGCGTCTATTTTTGCCCTGCGGGCCTTTCGGCCCCTGTTCATCGACCGTAATTTTCAGCGCGAATTCAGGCGCTGGATGCTGATTCTGTTTGGGGTGGTACTGGTGCTGTTTACCGTTGTGCAGTCAAAAATCGTCCATTACTCGTCGCTCTGTTACTTTCCCATTACCTACCTGGCCGCGCTGACGCTCATGCAGCTTGAAGAACGGAAAATTCAGTTCAACAACTGGATGCGGGCGGGGCTGATTGCCGTGGGGAGTATCTACGGGCTGGCAACCATTGCCGCGCCGATGCTGGCGCAGCGGATGGACGTGGTGAAGCAGCTGGCCGATCAGGACCCCTTTACGCAGGGTAATCTGAACGCCCCCGTGAACTGGACAGGCTGGGAAGTGCTGCCCGGCCTCTGGCTGCTGGGGCTGCTGGTCATTACCATCTACTGGTTTCGGCACCGACAAACGGCGCAGGCCGCCACGGTGCTGTTTGTGGGGATGGCCGTGTTTGTGACGCTGACGCTCTGGTTTTTTATCGGGCGGATCGAAGGACTATCGCAGGCGACGGCCATGCGTTTCTTTGAGCAGGCGCAGGGCAAGGACGTATACGTAAAGACGTACGGCTACCACAGCTACGGTCCGTTTTTCTATACCCGCAAGCCGCCCGTTACCAACCCGAAATCCTACGATGAAGACTGGCTGCTGCACGGACGCATTGACAAAGACGTGTGGTTTATCCGCAAAAGCGACCTGCAGCCCACCCACCTTGACTCACTGCCCGACGTTCGCAAAACCGGCGAGCGTAACGGCTTTGTGTTTTATCTGAGAAAAGCAAAGTAGTAGCATTAGGTTAACTGCGCCACGGCCTGTTTCAGGCTGGCAAACTGACGTTTCTTCTGGAGCACGGCCGGGGCAGCAACCCGCTCGCGGCAGTCGAAAATGCCGCAGCGTTCGCAGGCTTCATTGACGACCCGGAACGGGATTGATGCATCATGGGGCGGGTTCAAAAACGCCATCTGACTGCGCAGGGCATCATTTACGGCGAAACACATGGATACACTCATGTTCTCGCGGCTCCCCGTTTCGCCGGCGCCGGTCTGCGCCGGGTGCGCCACCGACACAATCAGATACTGCAACCCTGAGTCGGCATACTCCGACAACTGTATCCGGCAGAGGGATTCCTCAACATCAGATTGCTGCTGGGCCATTTGCAGTTCTTCCAGAATAGTCAGGGCTACCCACCGGCGGCAGTAATGCTCATCGACCATGCCGCGCGGCCCCTGCTGCCGCGAAAGGTGCATCTCTTTCGTGAGCCGGAAGTTTGTTTTGCCAACCGTGTTGTTAAACCGGTAAAAGAACAGCTGATCAATGCCAAACGCGCTGGGCAGGACGTTGCTGAGCCGGTAAAAGAACCGCTCCGGTGTAGCGCCAAACTCCCGGATCAGGGCCAGAAAGGCCCCGTTGCTCCAGGTAGGTCGACTAAACAGATCGGTCAGACGGGCCACGAGTGCATCGCGACGGATCAGCACGGCCCCGGCAAAGTACGACGCTTTGTAATTATTCAGAATCTGCTCGAACGAGTCTGCATCGACCCACGAATAGGTATAGGGCCGGATTTTCAGGCCCAGAAACTGAAACCCTGCTTCCCGCGCCAGGATAAAAATCCGCTGCTCGCTGGTTAGCCCGGTGTTGAGGTGCAGCCTGTGGTTGGCCGGGCGATAGACAGACCGGAGCGGAGCCAGCTCAGGCTGGGTTAACGGGTCGAAAAAGGTAAGCTGCACCCCATACCGGGTCTTGAGCAGATTGGTCAGCAATGACTCATCAACGGCCTGGCCGGCGGGGGCAAATTCGCTCAGGAACCGGTCGGCGTCTGCTTCAATATCGGGAAAGTGATTGTCATGCATCTCCTGATAGGAGCGCAGCATGGTCTGGTACAGCCGCTCCACACTCATATTGTAGCTCTGGGCAATGTCCATGAACGTGCGGATCATGGCGCTGACCTTGGTGGGGGCTTCGGCCAGCAGTTCGAGCAGGTCAGACGGGTCAATGCCGAAGAGTTCGAGCGGGACTTCGGTGAGGAATTTCGAGCGGAGCAGGTCCGAAATCGGCTCCATCTTCCGGCTCAGCTTCAGCGATACCAGCGTGTCGTAATCGACCTGCATGGCATTGGCCAAAGCCGAAATCTTGTCGCCTTTGGGGTACTTGCGCCCCTTCTCGATTTCGGTTACGTACGACACCGACAGGCCCGACTGCTGGGCCAGTTCACTGACCGACAGCTTACGATCAAGGCGAAGCTGGCGGAGTTTCAGGCCAAATAAAAGGCGGATGTGGTCGGCGGGGAGGATCAAGACAGGTTCGTTTAAAATTGGTCAGCGTTCAGGGTTCGGTAGTTAACCTCGTGGGTCGGGGTGCCGGCTGACGCACCAGACGCCAACGCTGACTACCGAACCCTGAACAGGAATCAGTAGCGGCTTAGGTCCGGGCGGGCGAAATCGCTGAATACCTCGCCGGGCAGGCCCGTAAAGACCCGGATGTCGGTCAGGTCACGCTGCCCGCGTTCGCCGGAGAGCAGGATGTTGCCGTGTTTCATGTAGTCAATCCAGGGCAGGGTGAAGCCGGGTTTCTCATCGCTGAACTTCGGATAATACGCCCACTGCCAGACCAGATGCGACGCCTTGTCAACCCAGACCTTGTACTTGTTGTCGGGGGTAACGCCCACGCCTTTAAAGGTCAGTTGCAGGACGTCGGCGGGCTTTGCCATCCTGGGTGTTCTCTTCGCCGATGTGCTTGATGGTCACGCCCGAATCCTTGAGTTTGAACGGCATCACGAGCCAGTACGAATCGTTGATCCAGGCCGCTTTGGCTTGTTTTACATACTTAGCTACCGAGTCGGGCGCCGTCACTTCGGCACCGTCTTTGAACACGCGTCCTTTGTCGTTGTTCACGTTGAGCAGCACGGTCTGGTCATTCTTCAGGTTATCGACCCGTACATTGCCCGTCCACTTGTCCCAGATCAGATGCCGGGCGCCGAAGAAATTCCAGCTGATCAGGTGCGTGTTGTCCCAGGCTTTGCGGCCACCCATGGCGGCCATTACTTCATCGGCAATCTTGATGGCGCGGGCGTCTGACCCAGCCGCGTCAAAGCCATCTGCGGCTGGATTCGAGGATTTTTTGGATTGGGCCATACCCGACACGCTGCCGAGCAATGCGATCATCAGAATAAATTTGTGTAGTTTCATCGGAACAAAGTTGATTACTGACAAAAGTAAAGAATTGACTCTTACCCAACTCGATTATATCGTTGCCGTTGATACGTTCCGGCATTTTGCCACCGCTGCCGATGCCTGCCACATTACGCAGCCGACGCTCAGCATGCAGATTCAGAAGCTGGAAGATGAACTAGGGGTCTTGATTTTCGACCGGTCCCGCCAGCCCGTGGTGCCCACCGAAACGGGCGCAGCCGTCCTGGCCCAGGCCCGGGAGGTGCTCCAGGCGGCCCGGCGCATTCCCGAGATCATCAGCGAATCAAAAAACGAACTCCGGGGGGATCTCCGCATCGGTATCATCCCGACGCTGGCCCCGTATCTGCTGCCGTACTTCATCGGTGAGTTTATCGGCAAATACCCCGACGTATCGGTCCGCATTGAGGAATTCATGACGGAGCAGATTGTGGAGCGGCTGCGCACCGGCCTCATCGATGTGGGTATCGTAGTAACGCCCCTCGGCGAATCGGGTGTCACCGAAGTTCCGTTATTTCAGGAGCCGTTTGTGGTCTACGCGGCAGACGGTCATGCGCTGCTGAAAAACGAAACGGTAACCGCGGCCGACCTGCAAACCGACGGACTATGGCTGCTGACCGAGGGCCACTGTTTCCGCAACCAGGTCGTGAACCTCTGCGGGGCCGATCAGCAGACGAACCCCGGCACAAAGCACAACCCCACGCGTCTGCAGACGGCGCGTCTCCGCTACGAAACCGGCTCGCTCGAAACGCTCATTAAACTCATTGACCGGCAGGGCGGGTTCACGCTGCTGCCGTATCTGGCCACGCTGGACATGCGCCCCGGCCGCCGGGACCGGCTTCGCCCGTTTGTTGCTCCCTATCCCGTGCGCGAAGTCAGCCTGGTCATGCACCGCAGTTTCGTCAAACGCCAGCTCATCAGCGTCCTGCAAGCCGAGATCCTTGCCAACCTGCCCGCCGAACTGGTGAGCAGTACGGGAGCGGTGGTAAAGTTGTGA
>CAWGWS010000007.1:0-29621 GCA_963826425.1 uncultured Cytophagales bacterium
TTTATGAACTGTACTATTCGCCGATTTTGATCAATTCCTCCTTTTTAAAGAAGACAGGCGACCGCCAAACTTTGTTTATTTCCCCGTTTACCCCAAGTTGGGGGTATCTCAGTTCAACCAATTAGCCTGCTCACTACCGGGGTAATTTCGGGAATAAGTACATAAGAAACAGGCTGTCTCGTTCTTGTATAAAGAGCCGTTTAATCGCATGAATTCAGACCAATCAATCACGACCCCCGAGCTGGAAGAGAAACTCGATGATCCGTATATACATACCGTTTCTACAGAAGAATTCGTAAACACGGTGGAACAGGCTAATCAGGAAGAGAGCCAGACTTCAGATTCAAATGAGACCGAGGTGCCGCTCGATTAACGGAACGGGTCTAATCGTTCTCGTTAAGAGCCCTTGCTAATCGGTCCGATTTGATAAAATACATCGGTGTTGTTGTCCGATCTGCACGAGTCAGCATTTGGGCGAAAGGTAGCCCAGTCTAAACTTGGGCCGCATCAGGCAGAGACTGGACAACGCCTTGAAAAGAGAATAGTGTGCTGAAATAATCATCCCGTAAAAAAGCCGCGCCAGAAAGATCTGAGCGCGGCTTTTTCATGACGGTAGGTGTGCTTATGAAATCACCTGATTAACGTCTGCGGGTGAAATACGGCAACCGGTCGAGGGACACGGTGATGGTTTTTACGGCTGGGCCCACCACGGTACTGCCGTCATCGCCCACCCACGTACCGGCGGGAAACGTAACGGCCCGGCTCCGCCCACCTTTTTGCACTACGGGGGCCACCAACACATCCAAACCCAGCATAAACTGGTCATGAATGGTACCGTAGTCGGCAGCGGGGTAATTGTAGCGCATCGAGCGGGCAATCGGTTCGCCCGTTTTTGCCGACTGCCGGGCGAGTTCCACGAGTTTGGGACCAAACTGCTGGTGGAGTTTGGCCGCTTTCAGGCAAATGGCGTTTTGCTCCGGGGTCAGTATCCGCCAGGGGGCCACCGAAAATTGCATCATCGGCATCAGGGCGTGTACCTGCGCCGAGCGGACAATCAACTCCCGGTCCAACCGTGATTCATCCGCGAACGCCAGCCACTGCCCTCCGCCAATCATATCGGGGCAGGTAAAGGCGTATCCCATCAGGCCCTGTGCCAGAATACCCGGAATGAGTTGTTGCAGGTCACCCCAGGAATGGTCTTTGTCGCTCAGTCGCTGTACGAGTTGCGTACCCGCCATTTTGAACGAAGCCCGGTATTCATTCAGTGGATACTGCAACCCAATCTGCCCGAACAATTTCGTGTGATCGTTGGGTGTGGCCGGATTACGCGACACCACGCTGTCGGCGTAGTACCGGGCATCACCCGCGTCGAATTTGAAGCCGTCGACACCGTATTCCGTAACGAGGTGGTTAAGCCGGTCGTTGAACCAGGTGCGGGCGTCGGGATTCGTCAGGTCCAGTACCCCGCTGTAGCCGTTCCACCAGTTCACAATGGCCGCTTTGTCCTGCGTATCGGTTGACCAGTCAACGGGTTTGCCGTGCTGATTGCGTAGCAACAACAGCCCTTTTTTGGCTAATTCCCGGAAGTTTTCAGAGTCGGGGCTCACAAAGGGGCAAATCCATAGCATGACTTTAAAGCCCATGGCGTGCAGCCTGGCCATCATACCTTTAGCATCGTTGAAGCGACCTGGCGAGAACTCCCAGGTGCCGTAATTAGTCTGCCAGGTATCATCAATCATCAGCACGCCGGGCGGGTAGCCATTGTCAATGATGTGTTGGGCGTATTCCAGAATCTTATCCTGCTGCTGTTCGTATTTCAGTTCGATCCAGGTGTTATACTGGGGTACCGCGAACATAGCCGGATCGGGAATCTGGCCGTTGGGCGGAAAAAACGTTTTCGACACGTATCGGTACGCCGAGGCCAGGTCGTTGCCCGCCTGCCCATGCTTTACCGCACTCGTCCGGCTGCTCACGGTCAGTTTGCCGGCATTGAAGCGATAGTTAACGGGATCTTCGCACCAGACATAGCGGCCCCGGCTGGAAACGAGCAACGGCTGCGCCTGATTCTCGTCGTTGTTGCCCCACATGTCCCGCATAAGTTTAGTCTGACTCGTATAGGGCATCTTACCGGCATCATGGCTGAGACCGCCCCACCACTCCTCACCGGGTAGCAGCGTTATTTCGTATCGGTCAGCAATCGGCGCAGACTGGCCGAAGGTCAGGTTAATACCTACCATGAAAAGCAGAACGGTGACGATTGATATACGGACCATGTTAGTTGAAATTAGTAGGCTGATTTTCAATTGACTGACAGAAGGAAATCGTTTATGATGCCCTAATGCACCCGAATCTCATCGACAAACATGTAGCCCTTGTTCTTTCTGGCAAATACCCGCACATACCGCGCCGACTGCCCCCCCAGCGGCACCGTCAAATCCTGAATCACAAGGGCTGACTGCGATTCGGGTACCGTGTGCTGCACGCGCACCGGATCCGAAAACGTTTTACCATCCGTCGAAAGTGACACTTCCAGGTAGCGGGGCATGTATACACCAGGGCCGGTGAGTTGCATGAATCCCACCTGAACGTCGGTTAGAGGCTGCACGGTTTCGAGGTCGATAGTCACGTCCATGTTAATACCCTCGAAGCCCAGCCACTGCTTGTCGCCGTAGGTGAACGACCCCCGGTTGCCGTTTACGAGCGTCTTATCGCCCTGGGCGGTATAGCTGTTGGTGTAGCGAATGGCGTAGGTGATGGGTTTGCCAATGGCCTTGTGGAAGTCGATTTCCTGCGTTGCTACCGGCCCAATCCGGCTGGAATCGCGGAAGAAAGCCGCCTGAATGGGAGCCGACTTATTCACCGTAAAGGGGCCATCGTAGCGTGGCGATTGCGTTGTAGGTTTGCTGCCATCGAGCGTATACCACAACTGCGGCTGGTACTGCTCCGACTCAAATCTGACCCGCGCCGTGCGGCCGTCAGGCTGGTAATCTGACTGAATTTCCAGGCTGGTGCTGGGGCGGTAGTAGTTGACATTGCGCCGTTGCAGCAGCGCGTAATGGTCCTGCAGCCGCCGTTGAAAATCAGGCCACGACCGCGCTGATGTATCCGACCACGCCACCTCCGACAGAGCCATCATTCGTGGAAACACCATGTACTCGACCTGCTCGGTCGTGGGGATATATTCGGTCCAGAGGTTGGCCTGAATACCCAGGATGTATTTGGCCTGAGCGGCCGTCAGTTCTTTGTTGATAGGTTCGTAGCTATACACCCGTTGCAGCGGCAGAAACCCGCCGATGGCTTCGGGCTGCGTGGTTGGATTGGCCTGATAGCTATCAAAATACAGGTAATTGCTGGGGGTCATGAGTACATCGTGGCCTTTTTTAGCGGCTGCAATACCCCCGCCTTCGCCCCGCCAGCTCATGACGGTGGCTCCCTCGGCCAGTGGTGCTTCGGGCGTATCGCCCTGTAAAATCTCGTCCCAGCCTACCATCTTGCGGCCTTTGGCGGTCAGAAATTTATCCATCCGCCGGATACCATAACTCTGAAGCGCATGCTCATCGGCGAGGTGGTTATCACGAATGCGGGCCTGGCATTTAGGGCAGGTCTTCCAGGATGCCGTACTGGCTTCATCGCCCCCGATGTGGATGTATTTCGACGGAAAAATGGCCAGCACTTCCGTCAGCACGTCTTCCAGAAACGTAAACGTACTGTCATTGCCGAGGCAGAATTCGCTGTTGACGTAGGGCTTACCGGAGCACGAAAGCTGCGGATATACGGCCAGTACCTCTTCGGAGTGTCCCGGCATCTCAATTTCCGGAATCACATCAATGCCGCGCCGGGCGGCATAGGCCACCAGCTCACGGGCCTGTTCCTGCGTGTAGTAGCCACCGTACGCATTCGGATCGCCCTCGCGGCTGTACCGGCGCGGACTGGCCCACCATTCTTTCCAGGTTCGGTGGGTGCGCCAGGCGGCCTGCTGCGTCAGGGCGGGGTATTTCTCTATTTCAAGCCGCCAGCCAGGGCCGTCAGTCAGGTGCCAGTGAAAGGTGTTGATTTTGTAGAGGGCCATCAGGTCGATGTACCGCTTCACAAATGCCAGATCGTAAAAATGACGCGACACGTCGAGGTGCATACCCCGGTAGCCGAAGCGCGGGTAATCTTCCAGCTCCAGCGCGGGCAACTGCCGGTTATCGGGCTGTAAACCGGCCAGTTGGAGCAGCGTCTGCATGCCGCGCAGGGCACCCGCTGGGGTGGCGGCTGTCAGATGAACGCGGTTGGGCGCGATGCGGAGCCGGTACGCTTCCTGCGCTGTACCGCTGGGGAAGGCGTTCGTTTGCTGTTCAAACACTACCTGCGTCAGACCGGTGGCTTTGCTTTTTGCTGGTAACGTACTGACGGGCATAGTACGCCCAGACGTCTGTTCGGCCCACAGGCGGGCCACATCGGTAAAGGCGGGCGAACTGCTGATGTGGAGCCGGGACGTCAGCGAAAAACTGCCGGGCCGGGCCGTCATTTTGGTGGGCTGCGGAATAAGCGAGCGAACCGTCTGCGCCGTACCGGATAAATTCAGTAAACTGAGGGTAAAGACGGTCAGGGCATAAAATGGGAAAGGCTTTTTCATCAGGCAACGGGGCATGTTATTATATCAAAAAAACAGGCTCCGGCTAAATTGGTCTGCGTAATGCAGCCAGCCGGAGCCTGTCAACGAACGGATTGATGGACAACGATGCCCATCAACCACTTCATATCACTTGTTATCCCACCAGATACGGCCTTTGGTGTCGACGTTGCTGGCACCGTAGGCAGGGTCTTTGGCTTTCTGGGCTTCTACCGCTTTGTTGAAGTTATCCTGGTTCTGCGGCTGGGGCGTGGGCAGGGCCATCCGGCGCGGAATCAGCAGGTTGAGCGAACCGTTCCAGAGGTTTTCCATGTAGGCTATACCCGAACCATCGCCGATTTTGGACGGTTGACCGGCGCGAAAATCCACGAACTGGGGGTAGCCAGTACGCTTCCACATGGCCCAGGACTCTTCCGGTACCGTCAGGAAGTTGACCCACGCCTGCGAGTAAATACTCGGCAGCCCCTTGTAGGGGTAGCGCGTCAGGTAGTCGCCGAAGGTCGTGGCAGCCGCATTCGGTACACCGGTGGCCACGGCGAAATCTTTGTAGAAATTGAACGAAGCCGTAACCCCGTCGTTGTACCACATCTCCGCCGACTTACCCAGCCCATTACTGCCCTTAGCCGCAATCTCGGCCATCATCAGGGCAGCATCGGCGTAGGTCAGGAATGGCGTGCGGATTTTAATGGTCGAGCCATCCACGACCGTCTCGTCGTCGTGAACGCCCGCGTCGCCCGAAGTTTTAAAGCCACCGTTTTTCAGGAACAACCGCGTCTGAATGTTCGACAGGTAGTTGAGTGTCTGCGACGGACCGGTTTTTACACCCAGCGTAACCACCCGTGATCTCCCCAGCAGGCCATATATGCCATCGGTCGATGCCGGGAACACGTGCTTACCCCAGTACCGTACCGATGATTCGGGCTGGTTCAGGAACGCCAGCGTTTCGGCATTACCACTGGCTTTTACATCGCGGTACCGTTTGTAATTGGTGCCGAAATCGTTTTCGCGCAACATGAACGCAACCCGCGGGTCTTTGGTCGATTTCAGCAATTCCACGAAGGGGTAAGCCGCCGTGTACTGCAACAGCAGGTTATTGATATCGTCGAGGTTGTTGTTCCAGTCGCGCAGGTTGCTGTAGCCAAACGACTCGGCATTCGTGCTGATAATCTGCCCGTTGAAATTGGTAGCGATATCGGTCAGCACGGCGGTCAGGTTGGCGGCATCGCGGCTTTCGTACCGCTGGGCAATCCGAATGCGTAGCGTGTTGGCGAACTTCATCCATTTGGCCACGTCCCCCTGATAAAAGAAGTCCTGCTGACCGAGGCTAACCTGATTGGCCGGGGGCGTTTTCAGGATGGTGGCCGACTCCTTCAGCTGCTGATCGAACACCTTGTACAACTCCCAGTTGTAGTCGTAAGTCGGCAACGAAAACTTATCGTTCTGGAATGCCTGACTGTAGGGCATAGCGCCGTACATATCGGCCACGCGCCACGCCTGAAACGTATCCACAATCTTGATAATGGCCCGAATAGCGGTATATGCCTGCTTCTGGTCGGCAGGCAGGCCATCGATGAGGCTGATGATTCGATTCAGGTCGCGGCCCGTCGAACTATAGTAATCACCGTAGTAATTCAGCCCCGGCGACGGCGATGTAGTTTGGGTCGGGTTAGCGTAGGATCCTTCCAGACCTTCCCGGGAAGCGCCGTCGGCTACTACGTACTGCATGTAGGTCATTACCCCACCGTAGCGGGCCATCGTCTGAGCGCGCGAGCCAAAGTTAAAGTTCAGCGTAGCGTTGGTGAACAGGTATTCGGGCAGCGATTCGTTGAGCTGGTTCGGGTTGGTATTGATTTCCTGCAGCTGTTCTTTGCAGGACTGCGTCGTGAGCAGGGCCGTGGTCAGCACCAGACTCTTCAGCAGCAGCGTATGTTTTTTGATGCGTTTCATGCGTGTTACTTAAAATGACAGGTTGATGGAAGCCGAGATGTTCCGCGAGAAGGGTACCCCGCCCGTGATGACCGGCTGGAGGGGGTTGTTGCCGTTGATCGACTCCGGGTTCTGACCAGCGTTAAGACCGTTGTAGAGGTAACCGATGTTCCGGCCCGTAAACCGCAGGGACGCATCTTTAACCCGGATACGGTTCAGCAGCGACTGGGGCAGGCGGTACGAAACGGTGATCTCGCGCAGCATCACCCAGGTATTGTCGGTGACCGACCCGTTGACGTTCAGGTTGGTGCCAAAGGCATAGGTGTTCTGGTAGTAGTTAATGGCTTTCCAGGGTTCTACCAGCCCCTGATCATACGCCTGCCGGAAGGTCAGCCCACTGATATCGGCACCGGTAATCGGGCTTTTCTGCCCCTGATCGAACACCGCATTGGGAATAACCCCGTCATAGACCGTTTGGTCGGTATACGAATCCTTGCGGGCTACACCCCCGTTGGCCTCATCACGGTATTGCAGCGACGCCAGCGGTGTTCCCCGGCCGATACCGTAATTGTAGGATTCCGAATAGACTTTACCCCCCACGCGCGAGTCGATCTGGGCATACAATGACCAGCTCTTATAGCGCAGCGATGTATTGAAACCGGCCAGAAACGTAGGCTGCACGTTGCCAATGGGATATCGGGCTTCGGGCGTTTGCTTGTAAACGTAGCTGTACGACGGCACGCTGTACTTGGTGTCCGGGTCGGTGCTGACCGAGCGGGGGTTGGACCGGAGCAGGGGAGAACCGGTGGCTGGGTCGAGCGACGCGTAGGCTCCGCTTCCGTTGGCTTCGGCAGTCATGACACCAAATGCACCCCCTTCGTACGCATACACACTGGCTCCATTGTAGTTACCCATCAGCGCGTACTGCGTGATCCCTTCGGAAAACTTAACAATCTTACCCCGGTTACGGGTAAAGTTCATCGACACATCCCAGGTCAGATCGTTGGTTCGGATAGGCGACGCATTCAGCAGGATTTCGATACCCTGATTCTGAATGTTACCCGCATTGATCAGGACTGAGTTATAACCCGTTTCGCTGACACCCGGCAGGGTCAGAATCTGGTTGAAGGTGTTGGTCCGGTAGTAGGCAACATCCAATATAACCCGGTCTTTCAGGAAGCCAAGGTTGGTACCCAGCTCAACAGCCCGCTGGACTTCCGGCTTCAGGTTGTTGTTGGGCCGCACCGATGCATTTTGCAGAGACGAGGTCGGGATGGAATTACCGTTCTGGTCGAATACCACATTGGGTAAATAGCCCTGGAAGCTTGTAGCATACGCTTCGGTACCCGACCCCACAAACGCCAGCGACGCCCGCAACCGGCCCGACGAAAGCCAGGCGGTGTTTGGCTTGAGGTGGTCGAAGAACGAATACGCTACGTTGGTGGATGGGTAAAATACCGAATAGTTGTTCTGCCCGGCGTAGCCCGACGGGTAGGTCAGCGACGATACCCAGTCGTTCCGGCCCGTAATTTCGACGTTCAGGTAATCCTTGTAGTTCAGGTTCAGCAAGCCGGCCAGGCCGTACACCCGGCTCGATGGCCGCGCGAAACCGTAGTCGATGTTGCCCTGATTGATGGTGCTCAAGACCGAGTTGCCCAGCACAAACTGGTTAGGCACGATGAGGCCACCCCGGGTGCTTCGGCTGTAATTCTCCTGAAATGTGTTCCCGTAAATCTCGCTGAGTACGCGGAAGTCGATATTAAAGTCACTCGAAACCTGCTTTACTGCGTGGGCCGAAAACAGGGCATTGTAGTTCCCTCTGTAGCTGCCGCTCATGCCAAAGTAGCCACCCTTACCACCCGCACCGCTGCCCCGCTCCTGGGTTTCGGTCTGGATTTTATAGAAGTTGTAGTTACCCCGCGCACTCAAATCGAGCCAGGGCGTTACCTGCGCTTTGAGGGTCAGGTTGGCCAGCAGTGAGTTTTCATAGCGTACCTCGTTCCGGTTGTCGAAGCGGTTAAACAGCGAGTTAACCTGGTCGTTCCACAGACCATAGCCGTAGTTGCGCAATGAGCCGTCGGGATTGCGGTAATCCTGTCGCCAGGCATCCAGATTGGCGTTTCGGGGTACGGCGTAATAGGTCATGAAGCCTACGTTGGTACCGCTGGGCCAGTCGTAGCGGCCCTGCGCAAACCCGTTGGTGGTGGCCGAACCGGCGTAATTGACGCCCATCTCGACTGAGAAAACGTTGTTGAGTTGCCCCGTTGTTTTGAAGTCGATGGCGTTCCGTTTCAGGCCGTTGTTAACCAGTACCCCTTTGTTCTGGGTATTGGTGTAAGCCAGCCGGTAGGTAAATTTGTCGCTGCCCCCGCTCAGGGCGATGCTGTTGTTGATGTAGTTACCATTCTGGAAAAACGTCCGCCAGTTGTCAGGCTGGGCCACGTAGGGCTCCATGATGCTGGGGTTATAGATCGCCGGAATCATGCGGCCATCAAACCGGGGGCCGAAGCTGATAGACGTCGTGGTGTTGGTATTGTTGGGCCGGAAATTTCCCTCGCGGAAGATGTTGCCCGCGCCGTACTCGTTCTGGAGCGGAATCGAGTTTTCGTAAGGCGTTGTTACCTGATAGGTCGAGTTAAATTCAATGCCCAGACCCTGGTTCAGCATTCCTTTTTTGGTCGTGATGACAATGGCTCCGTTAATACCACGGGAACCGTAGACAGACGTGGCAGCCGCGCCTTTCAATACCGTAATGGACTCGTAATTGTCGGGGTTCAGGTTCTTGAGCTGCGAGCCGTAATCCGTACCGTTGTCGGCGCCGGTCACGTTGTTTTCAAGCACGATGCCATCGACTACAAAGATGGGCTGGTTGTTTTTGGTTAGCGAGGTAGCGCCCCGAATCTGGATGCTGGGCGAGGTCTGCACCCCCGATGCTCCCATTACGTTGACGTTCACCCCTGCCACCTTGCCCTGCAAGGCCGTGATGGGGTTGATGGTGTTGGTACGCTCAATTTCGGTGGATTTTACCGTCGTAACAGAGTATCCCAGTTTGCGGTCGCTCTTGGCAATACCGAGGGCGGTAACCACCACTTCGTTCAGGCTCTGCGCATCGGGAGCCAGTGTTACGTTAACGGTCGAGCGGTTGCCCACTGCCACGTCCTGCGATACATACCCGATAAACGAGATGACCAGCGTGGTGTTACCCGATGGTACATTCAGCGTGAACGTACCGGTGGCGTCGGTCTGCGTACCTGTGGTAGTGCCTTTGATGACCACATTAGCCCCCGGAACCGGCTGATTGCCCGGCGATTCGATCACCCGACCCGTTATGGTCTTCGGTGTGGTTTGGGCCATAGCACTCAGCGAGAGAAGCACACCCGTCAGCAGAGGTAACCATCCCAGCCAGCGTCGACTAGTTCGTAAAGAATACGAATTCATAAATCATACTTGTTTAGAGGTAAAAAACTCATATAAACTCATTTATGATACAAATCTATGCTTTATATTCATTTTTCTAAACAAAAAAAGAACTCATCCACAGTTAGGTATTACATAATAATAGCCTACTCAGTAATGAGATTCTTTCTATGAAACGTGGCCTTATCGGGTACTGTCGGCAATCAGGGCCAGTGCTTCCTCGTCTTTGTAGGTTTCGATTTCACGTTTCAGTTGATTTTTCAGCTCGGCGGTGATTTTCTCGTAGCCTTTTTTACCATAGAGATTCGTCATGTTGTGCGGATCTTTCTGGATATCATAGAGTTCCCAGAAACTGGCGGGACCGTAGAACCGGGCCAGGGTGTAGCGCGCGGTACGCAACCCGAAATGCGGGTACACGTGGTGATCGACGGATACTCGTAATAGTGGTAGTACGCCCCGTCACGAACGGCTTTTTTCTCGCCCGTCAGCAACGGCAGAAACGATTCGGCCCGCCATGTACTTCGGACGTCAGTACCCGCCAGGTTCAGCACCGTTGGCGCCCAGTCAACATTGGAAACCAGCCCCTGCACTTTCGTGCCGGGTTTGATTACGCCCGGATAGCGAATAATGAACGGCGTTTTCAGCGACTCTTCGTAAATAAACCGCTTGTCGAACCAGCCGTGCTCGCCGAGGTAAAACCCCTGATCAGACGCATAAATAACCACCGTATTTTTGGCCAGCCCTGATTTGTCCAGATAGTCCAGCAGTTTGCCAATGTTGCGGTCCATCGAGTTGGCCGTGGACAGGTAATCGCGCATGTACCGCTGGTACTTCCACTCCACCAGCGCCTTGCCGCTCAGCTTTTTCTCGTCGAATTCCCAGCTGACTTTCTCCTCGTAGTACGCGTACAGAGCCGGCTTTCTGCTCGGGCGAGAGCCGCTTCATGTTGATCGTAATTTCATATGCACTTTCAGGTCCTCTTTCAGTCGCATCGTTTTGTCGATGGTCATGTCCTGATGCTGGGCGGCCACCCGGCCCGCGTAGTCATCGTAGAAGTTAGGCGGCAGCGGAAACGTTACGTTGTCGTACGCCCCCAAGTCCTCAGAGCCGGTATCCAGACGCGGTGGGTCGCCTTGTGGCCTACCACCATCATAAACGGTTTCGATGGGTCGCGCCGGGCCAGCCAGTCGGTCGAGAGCTGGGTAACCACGTCGGTAACGTAGCCCGGGTGGCGGGTCGTTTTGTTTTGCGAATCGATGAAGTCAGGGTTATAATACTCCCCCTGGCCGGGCAGTACGTTTAGATAATCAAATCCGTTGGGCAGCGTGCCGAGGTGCATCTTTCCAATCCAGGCCGTTTGATAGCCACTTTTCTGAAGGTTTTCGCTGAATACGGGCTGGTTGACATCGAAAATGATTCTCCCGTTATTGGTTTTGAAGCCGTTCTGATGGCTATACTTACCCGTCAGCAGGGTAGCCCGGCTTGGTCCGCAAATGGAGTTGGCCACAACGTTGTTGTACAGAATGGCCCCTTGCCGCGCAAGCCGATCAATGTTAGGGGTTTTAGGCAGCTTGTTCCCGTATGCACCGATGGCCTGTTGCGTATGATCGTCGGAGATGATGAAAATGATATTGGGCCGCTCCTGAGCGGCCTGCGTCGTCATCTTGGGGGTCAGCCCTACTGAAAGCAGGAGCAACGTACCTGTACCGAGCAGGGAGAACGTAAGCGGGAGGATTCTTTTGCGCAAAGTTTTAAGGATTAAGGGCTGACCAGATCAAAAAAGCCGTTCTGTTGTTTGTTAACCCGAACCGGGGCGTTTGCCAGTTCAGATTACAAATAACGAACGGTTAAGATCCTTACGTACTTTTTTCGCCGATGCTTCTTTCGGCATCTGGTATGGAAACTTGCCGTTGATGGGCGCGCCAAAATAGTTAACGTCCAACTGGTCCAGCCGCTTCTTCTGCACGGCCAGCCGTTTGTTAAAACCAGCCGGATCTTTCCCCCTCGGCGACCAGCCGATTTCGGCCAGAGCCGACGCGCGGGGCCAGACCATGTACTCAGCGTACTCGGGCGAGCGAACGTACTCCGTCCAAAGGTTACCCTGCACACCAATGATGTGTTTGGTAATGTCGGTGCTCAGTGTGTCGGGTATCGGTTCGTAGCTATAACTTTTTCCAGCGGCAGGTACCCACCAATGGCAATGGGTACGGTCGGAACCGTTTTGGCATCGACCTGGTAATGGTCCAAATAGCAGAAGTCGTTGGGCGACATGATGGCGTCATGCCCCTGTTTGGCTGCGGCAATACCGCCCTGCGTACCGCGCCAGCTCATCACGGTCGCGTTCGGCGACAGGCCACCTTCCAGAATCTCGTCCCAGCCAATCATTTTGCGGCCTTGCTGGTGATGAATTTATCCATGCGCTGGATAAAATAACTCTGCAACTCGTGTTCGTCTTTCAGGCCCTCTTTCTTCATCAGCTCCTGACAAAAGCGGCTGTGTTCCCACTCGGTTTTCGGGCACTCGTCGCCCCCAATGTGGATGTATTGACTGGGGAACAGGTCCATCACTTCGGTCAGGACGTCCTGCAGAAAGGTAAAGGTTTCTTCGCGGGGAAACAGCACCTGGTCAAAAACGCCCCATTTGGTGCCCACGGTACAATTTTGTCGGCGCTGGCTCCCAACTGCGGGATATGCCGCCAGAATGCTTCGCGCATGACCCGGCATCTCGATTTCGGGAATAACCGTAACAAAGCGCTCCTGCGCGTATTTCACCACCTCGCGCACCTCGTCCTGCGTGTAGAATCCACTGTATGGTGTACCGTCGTACTTGTTATCGCCGTAGCGGCCCGCCATGGTCTGGTTGCGCTTTGAGCCAACCTGGGTCAGCAGGGGGTATTTTTTGATTTCGATGCGCCAGCCCTGGTCGTCGGTCAGGTGCCAGTGGAGGGTGTTCTGCTTGTGCAGGGCCAGCAGGTCGATATACTTCTTGACGAACGAAACCGGCATAAAATGGCGGGCTACGTCCAGCATCAGGCCCCGGTAGCCAAAACGTGGCTCGTCCGTTCACCATACAGGCGGGTACCGACCAGTTCACATTTGCTACCTTGGTGGGACTAAAAATCTCCGTGGGCATGAGTTGCAGCAGTGACTGCATCCCGTAGAAAGCGCCGTTGGGCTGGCTGGCCAAGATGGTGATTTGGCCGGGGGGTAATGTTTAGACTGTAGCCCTCTTTACCCACCTTTCCGGTTTTATCCGATGCGAAATAGATGCTCTGATTCCCTGCTTTACCCACTCGAATGGCCGGGCGATTTCCCGTAGCCGTACCAATCCGGTCGGCGAGCTGGGTGGCAACCCGGCGCATATCGGCGTTGTCTTTTTCCAGCACGATGGCCACGCCATTGGTCAGCGCAAACTGGCCTTTCTGCTCTACCAGTTTGGCTGGCTTGGGCATAATGGCGTAGGTAGCGGACTGTGAATAAGCCAGGGGCGTACTCAACAGTAGCAGGCAGAGTGTTAATCGTATACTTTTGATAGTCAGCGTATTCATACGGTATTGGTTTGGTTGAATTGAATTTCTGTATTGAGTTATTGAGGAGTCTATCTGCGTTTATCAGGAGAGAAAATCAGTCCATCAGCAGCTTCGTAATTTAGGCCGTTGGGCCGGACAGGCACAAAGGTGAACAGCCACTTTACCAGTCGGTAATCGGTGGTCTGAAAAGCACCTACGGGTAGTTTTATGAGCACTTTATTCCAGCCCTTTTTTAACGAAATGGGCAGGGGTGGCCGGTTTTCATACGGCTCGTTGGTGTAAACCGCTTCATTATCTGCCGGATGCTGGCCCGGTGTTTCCCAGACGGGCGGCTGGATCTCCTGATCGTTCACCCAGAGCTTACTGCCCTTGTACCCCCACTGCCCGGCCGGTGGCGACGCGTCTTTTTCGGACCGACCGTAGTTATGAAACCCCACCCAGGCCCCCAGCGTCTGTGGCTTTGGCGAATACACGTAGGTGTAGGCGTAGGCCGTGTTGTTTGGCTGCGGATTGTCGAGATAGCCCCGCACAATAGCCGGCCCCCAGGTGTGGCGCAGGTAAATAGTGGCTCCCGTGGCATCCAGGCCGGGGTAATCTAGTTTGCCATCTTCGGGTGGGAAGCGGGTGGTCAGATCACCCCCGTTTGGAAACGGTTGAAGTAAGCGCCAGTGCAGGTTCTGCTGCCGCACGTAGGGGAAAATCAGGTTGGTAAAGTGCTGTTGCTTGTGGGCTAGCAGCCGGTTCTCAAACCCAGCGAACGCAACTTTGTCGATCAGTACCGGCCCGGCTTTGGTCAGGGGCTGACCGCCCCCTCGCCAGGCCCGTTCGGCCAGGGTGAGCATGGCGGGGTAAAAACCGTTGAGCCGCTCAATCTGGTCTATGTCGGCCAGTTTCCGGTCGTTCCAGACGCAGCCAATAGCCCCCAGCCGTTCTGCAGAACCGCTCGTGGTATCGCATAAATCGCGCTGAAACACGCTGATAAGGTCGGCCTGGGTGCTGAAATGGTTAAAGTACAAATCGCGGGAGTCGATTACCGGCTGACCGGGTTTGGGCTTAATGGTTCCCATCCACATTTGCCGGATGACCGACTGTTCGAGCCGCGCACCGGGTATCCAGCCAATTACGTCTTTGCCGCATTCCCGCACCACGGCTGCCATTTCGGGCACGAACGTCGGATCTTTAAAGGCCACCTCGTCGGTGCCGATGTGGATGTACGGCACATCAAACAGGGTGCAGACTTCGCGCAGGAGTTTCTTCACCAGCACCTTGCCCGAATCGCTCTGCATATCGTGGCCGGTGGCCCGCTGGAAAGCGGCACTATGGCCCGGCATGTCGATTTCGGGAATGAGCAGTACCTGATGCCCCTTACAGAAATCGGCGATCTCGCGGGCCTGCTGTTTGGTGTAAAACTGCCCTGGAAACCGCTTCGTTACCGATGGGTCGGTGAGGTTGGGGATGCTGTCGCTCTGGAGCCGCCACGCCAGATCTTCGGTCATGTGCCAGTGGAATGTGTTTATTTTGTAGCGGGCCAGCACTGCGATGTGCTGCTTCAACCGCTCCACCGGAATAAAACTCCGCCCCACGTCGTGCATGAAACCCCGAATGGCAAAAGCTGGGTAATCCGAAATAACACAGCCTGGCAGTACCGGCTGGGGTTCAGCCTGATGCAGCTGCCGCAACGTCTGGTAACCCCAGAACAACCCCCGCACCGTAGCCGCCCGGAGTTGAACCGACCCGCCCGTAACCGTCAGCGCGTAACCTTCGGGCTGCTGAATGAATGCGCCGTTCGGCTCTAACAGTAAGTCAATTTCTTTTGATGGCTTCGCCGACGTGTTCGTTTGCAACACCGTGGCCCGGCTGATCTGTTGGATGAACTGAGCAATGGAATCGGCAATCGGCTTTGCGTCGGCACTGTTTGTTTTAAGCTGAATGCTGCCCGTCAGCGCAAACGCCTGCTTTGTCCAGGTCAGTTGTTGGGTAGGGGCAGCAGGGCCGGATGCTGGGCGCGTCCGGTAAAGGCAAGCAGCAGCAGAAAAAGCGTGATTCTGGTCATGGCAGCAGTATACGTAAGGTGGACAGCGGTATCCCTCCGCTGTTGACAACGTTGGCCGTACTGAACGGTTGCCAGCCGTAGTACAGGTACGTCCCGGCGGTTTGATCTTCTCGTTTCAACTCAATAGTCGGCCCGTTTACCGTAGCCGTGAGGTCGGTTTTTGGGCCGGTTTCATTCCCCAGTGCAAAGCCGTGCAGGAGTCGCCCGTCGCCCGTTTTTAGGCCGGTTCCGGCGTTGGTGAACGTGATGGTCCAGCCGGTTTTCGTCTTCTTTATCCGCCGGATTTCCGGCGACAGGAGTGTCGGTTTGCGGTAGGTTTTGGCCAGCACTTCCCGCGCCAGTCGTTCGCCCACCGTTTTTTTATCCGTCGGATGTACGTCCCACGGGTGTCCCACGTCGCTCGTTACGGCCATACCCACATATTTTAGGCTGTCGGCCATGCGTCGCTGACTGTCACGGAACAGCGGCCAAAACTCCGATTTATAACCCTGTTTGGTACCGATAGACGAAAGCTGGCAGAAGTAAACCGGCAACTCGGGTCGTTGCCAATCCGCCCGCCAGGTGGCAATCAGCTGCGGAAAAAGTTGCTCGTGCTGACGTACCCGCGCCAGACTCAGCGCATTGCTTTCGCCCTGATACCACAAAACGCCGGCGATACCCAGTGGTAGGTAAGGCCGGATGCCCGCTTCGTACAGAAAGCTGGGTTTGAATGGGTGATTATACCCAAGCGAATCGCTCGGTACAGGGTAACCAGCCAGTAGCAGCGAATCCAGATTCTCGTGACCGCGCTGAACGCACCAGGGTTCCAGCGCCGGATTGATCAGCCAGTCGCCGGCGAAAACAGCCGTATCGACTGAATCATTCTTCGCCGATGGGTCCGGGCGAATCCACGCGGGGTGACTCCACGCGGGGCGCATCCAGGCTTCGGCGGGTGAGCCACCCACGGCCACGTTGATAAGTCCGATCGGCACACCCATTTCCTGCTGTATCAGCTGCCCCGCGTACAATCCCACCGCCGAAAACAGCCGCGCCGACGCGGAATCGGCCATTTGCCAGCGGGCAGGGCGATAAAACCGGTCGGGTTGGAGGTGAGGTAGTTCGGCGGGTTTGTAGGCTGGGCTGTACGTAGTCAGGGCCGGAATGTGGTTCAACAGCCGGAGTAATGGGTTGCGGAGACGGGGCAGCGTCTGCCGGGCAAAGCGGTCATTTGCCAGCGGAAACGCCATGTTCGACTGCCCCGCGCACAGCCACACATCGCCCACCAGTACATCCCGTAAAACGATGCGTTCCTGATTGCTCTCTATTTGAATCGAATCAGGCGTAACGGAAGCCGGGCGGGCAGCAAACGTCAGCGACCAGGCCGAATCAGGCCGGATAGGGGCGGTCTGTTGCTCTCGGCCAAACGCAGCCCGTACCCTGCGCCGGGCAACCCGTGTCCCCAGATACTGATGGGCTGATTTCGCTGCACCACCATACCCGACTGCCAGACATCGGCCAGCGCAAGTTGCGGTTCATGCTGTGGCAGGTGGTACTGCGCACAGGCCGGACTAAACAACAGCCAGCCCAGCAACAGGCCAATTGGCCAGCAGCGGTAGGGCTGTCTATTTCTCATTGACGGTTGATAGTTCAGTTTCGTGGCCGACGGTGAAATCCGCGACTTTGGGTTTGAGAAATACCAGTTGGACAACGAGGGCCACCAGAACGATACCCGCCAGCAGAGCGAAATCACTGCCCAGATGCCCATCATCCATCGACTTGCCCAGCCAGTTAGTCACGAAAGCCCCGGCAAAAACGCCGGTCATGTTCATAATGCCGTAGGCCGTAGCCCGGGTACGGGCGGGTACAAACTGGCACAGAATGGGCATGTTATTGGCATCGAACATGCCATAGCCCAGCCCGAAGCAAAGCGCGGCTCCTACTACGCTCAGCAGCGAACCGCCGAAGCCAATCAACAGCAGCGACGGGATGGTGAGCGACAACCCGATGGCACTGGTGTAGATGCGGCCCCGCACGTTACGCTGCACCCACCGGTCGGAGAGGATACCGCCGAAGAGTACGCCCACAAAGGATGAAGCCGCAATGCTGATGGTGGATAGCGGTCCTGCCTGTGCCATGTCGATATTGAGGTTCGTGGCAAAGAGCGTGGGTAGCCAGTTCTTGGTGGCCCAGCCGGGCAGACTCGGAATGGCGTAGTAAAACAGGATAATCCAGAACGAAAGATTACTCAGCAACAGACTCACGCCAGTGAATATGGACGGTTTGTTAGCCGTTATTAAGCTGTCAGACGGGCCGGTCTCCACGGCATCCCGGTTGGCTTCGCGCAGGAAAATAGCCAGCACAAAGCGCGTACCCGATGCCTGCAATACCAAACCAGTGAAAGGCGGTGTGCCAGGTGTAGGCATCGGCCAGCGTGGCGCCAAAACCACCCAGTGCCTGCCCCATATACAGGCCGGTCATGTGAATACCGATGGCTAACGAACGACTTTTTGACGAGTGAAAATCAGCAATCAGGGCCAGTCCCGCCGGAATATACAGGGCTTCGCTCACGCCCATGATCGCCCGCAAAACAGTACAACTGATCGAATGTAGTGGCGTAGCCCATCGCATACGTAACCCCCGACCAGACAAACAAACTGCCCACAATCAGCCACTTGCGATTGAGCCGATCGGCCACCAGCCCCGACACCGGACTCATGAAGCCGTATATCCACAGAAAAATGGCCATCAACCGGCCAAAGTTGGTGGCCGACTGCAACTCGGTGATGTCCATCTGCATGGAAGGGCGCATGGTGGCCAGCATTTGCCGGTCCATGTAGTTCAGCATGGCCACCACCCACAGCAGCCCAACCACCACCCAGGGGTACACTCGGTTGTATGTTGCTTGTTTGTTCATAATCGGATCAATTTTCTTTGTCATTCCGACGAAGGAGGAATCTCTATCTAGCTGATGGACCCGTCACTGATAGAGATTCCTCCTTCGTCGGAATGACAAAAATCGAATTATCAATGCTTATTCGAAACGTCAATCTGCCAGATGGCGGGTGTGCGGATGCCCGGCGATACTTCACCCGATGGCAGAATCAGGTAGTTTCCGCAGCGTACCACCGTTGTGGTAACGGGCGTGGGGAAGGGTAATATATCCACTACCGACCATGTTTGGGTGTCGGTCCGGAATTGCCATACCTCACGCCGAAAACCGGGATGGTCGGACTGCAACGCGTTCCGTTTTTGCGTCAGTTTTTCTTTTTCATTGCCATCGGGTAACGTGGCCAGCTGTCGGTTTACCTGCTCGATTTCGCCCAGCCGCACCCCATCGTCGCCCCCCAAAATCAGGAGCGTGTTTGTGCCGGTGGCTGCGGCTACGTGGGCAGCTACCGGCGTGGGTAAATCCGGCAGAGCCGACCAGCTATTCTGCGTCGGTTGATACACCCAGGCATCACTAAACACGGTTGTTTTCCCGGCAATCGTTTCCCGTCCGCCCAGGACGTACAGCGCATTATTCTGCGCTACCAGGGCCGAATACGCCCGCGCCGGGCCGGGTAATGCCGCCCGTTCCTGCCAGCCCGTTGCTGGTTCTTTCAGGTTCAGCGCGTACAGACTTCTCTCCGTTCCCTGGTCAGACTCGCCACCGAATACGTACAGCACATCGTCCAGCACAGCCGCCGACTGATTGGCCAGGGCCAGGGGGAGTTTTGGCAATGTTCCCGTTATGACTTGATTGGCAGTGGCATCCCAGGTCAGCGTAAACACGTCGGCGTACCGGCCCTGAGCATCGTTGCCGCCAATACCAATGAGCTGGTTATTCCACACCACCGACGCCCCGTATCCGAGTGGCATCATCAGTTTTCCGGCAAGGTGCCATTGGTCTTTTCCGCCCTTTTTGGTCAGGGCATACACCGTATCATGCCAGATTTTAGTGCCGTTCTGCCAGGGATAGCCATTCGGGAAATTAGCCCCGCCCGCCACCAGCAACGCGCCATTGCTTACGCCCGCAAACGCCCCCGCCACCCCCGGATTTGGTTTCCCCTGTTGCGGAGGAAGGTCGGGCAGCTGGTGGTATCGAAAGCGGGTTTTACCCGTGGTGGACTGGGCTGCGGCTAACTGAATACTCAATACGCCAACCAAACCAAGCCAAAAAGGAAGCATGTTTATCATAACCAGTTGGGGGGTGTACACGTCAGCCAAGGGCGATTTCTCAGGCCGAAACGGGCATCTGCGATGCTTGAGCGTGGAAATTGATTTGCTCCAGATCAGCCAGAAAATCCTGGTACTGGGCGTCGGTCATGTTGGCAACGGGAAGCCGGAATTGTCCGCAATCCAGTCCCACGGCCCGCATAAACGCTTTCCCTACCGAAATGCCGCCGTACTTGCCCAGCAGTTTCACAATGGCAATGGACTGGTCCTGCATGGCCCGCGCCCGGTCGAGGTTGCCCGCGTCGAAGGCGGCCATGAGTTCCTGATATACCGGAGCCGCGTAGTTGAACGTACTGCCCACCGCACCCCGCGCCCCCATGGCCATGGCGGCCAGAAAAATCTCGTCCCAGCCCCAGAGGATGTCGTATTTGCCATCGGCAAAGAGCAGGCAACGGCGAAAGTCCATCAGGTCGTTGTGGGTGTATTTGATGCCCCGGAAATTAGGTAGTCGACCGTCTATGCAGCCCAGGAAATCAATCATCGACAGGTTGGCTCCCGTCAGGGCCGGGATGTGGTAGAAGTACAGCCCGATGTTGGGGACGGCTTCACCAATACCGATGCAGAACTGCGCCATCAGCTCCACATTAGCCGGTTTGAAATAGTACGGGGCCAGCACGGCCACCGCATCGAAACCGCAGCGGTCGGCTTCTTTGGCCAGGAGGATACTTTCGGCCTGCGAGGTACCGCCCACCAGCATGATTTTTTGCAGATTCGGCTCATTTGTTTCACCCCAGGCCTGTATCAGCGCCATTTTTTCGGGGAACGACATGGATACGCCCTCGCCGGTGGAGCCGCCAATGAACGCGCCTTTCACCCCGTTCTGAGCCAGAAACCGGGCGTATTCGGGAATCAGGGCGAGGTTCAGCTCGCCGTTGGGATGCATGGGCGTGAACGGAGCCGCCACTAAGCCTTCTATTTTTTGAATGGATGTCATCTGTGTCTGGAGTTGAGAAAAAGTTTCTCCGGGAATAGTATCCCGGAGAAACCGTACTACCAACCTATGAATGAAAAGTCAATGGATACGCCAATTAATACCCCGGTGTCTGCGTGAGTTTGGGGTCGGTGTTGAGCATGGATACCGAAATGGGCAGCAGCAGTTTGTAGGCCTGGCCGGAAGCCAGATATTTCGGGTTGACAGCCGCAAAAACATAGGCGTTCCCGGCCCGGCGCAGGGCCCACCAGCGTTTGCCTTCGCCGATAAATTCGCGCAGGTACTCCTCCAGAATGGCGTTCATGTTCGCTTCCGAGCTGCCGTTTACGTAGCGCGTAAAGCCCGCGCCGTAGGCCCGCTGCCGGATGGCGTTGATGTCGGCGGAGGGGTCGTTGCCCAGTTTTGTATTGGCTTCGGCCAGCAGCAGCAGCACATCCGCGTAGCGATAGACGGGGAAATCGTTGTCGTACAGTTGAACGTCCCGCATCAACACGGCCAATGAATTTGGTCAGCAATACTCCCGCAATGGGGAATCCCGCGGTGCTCCGGTACATGACCCGAAACGAGTTTTTAATCCGCGTGTCGGCGGGGTCGCTGGTGAGCCGCTTGATCATGGCTTCTGATAGACCCACCCGGCTGGCACCCGCCTACCAGCGGATACGCCGCGTTAACGGCTACGCCCGGCCCCGGAACGGGGTCGAGCAACAGCGTACCGGCCTGCGTGGTGTTCACCAGAAAGCTGCCGTACGCACCCTGCGTCGGCTTCGTTTTTCTCGAAACTCAAGCGCAAAAATCATCTCGCGGTTGCCCGCTTCTTTCGTCGGGTCAAACACGTCGGCGAAGGTGGCCAGCAGGCCCAGCGTCGGGATGGCTTTTACTTCGTCCAGGGCGGTTTTGGCGGTCGTAAAATCAGCACTCCCCCCGCCCATGTGCGTTCCTGACCAGATAAACACATCGCCTTTCAGGGTCAGCGTAGCGGCCCGGTTCCAGTAGACCCGCTTCGCGGCAAACGTATTGCTGCCTCCGAACAAGGTCAGCGACTGCTCAATGTCGCTCTTGATCTGCTTCATCACGTCTTCCGGCGTGGCGCGGGCCGCGTACAGATCGGTCAGGTTGTCGATGGCCGTGACGGGTTCGGTCTGGAGGGGTACCCCGCCCCAGGTACGGAGCATGTTGTAGTAGATGAACGCCCGCAGCCCGTGCATCTCGGCCAGGTACGTTTTGCGTTTGGCCTCGTCCAGGGGCGCGTTCGGGAACAGCTTGATTACCGTGTTGACCCGGTCGATGAGGTTATAAAAACCGCCCCAGTTAGTCAGCGGGTACGTTGGTCGCGCTGATGTTGTGCGACCAGTACTGCTTCAGCCCGCCGTCTTCCGATTCGGTAAACAGCCCGTCGGCCCAAAGGTCAGAGCGCATCTCGCCCAGATTGACCAGCGTACTCTGGTAGTTCCGCAGCGAGGCATACACGCCCGTGTAGAGCGTAAGGGCCGCGTTCGGGTCGGTCAGTACCAGCGACTGGTTGAGCGAGGTTTGCGGAACTACTTCGCGGAGTTTATCCTGGCAGGAAAACTGGCCGGCACTGATGACAAGGCAACCGGCAAAGAGGAATGATTGTATAGGATTTCATCGTGTCTGTTGCGTTTATAAGCTGATGGTTGCGCCAAGCGTTACAGTTCGGGGCAGGGGGAAACGGCCCACATCGTTGCCGCCTACTTCCGGGAACGTGCCGTTGTAGCCGGTGAAATATACCAGGTTCGAGCCGGTCATGAACACCCGCAGCCCCCGAACGCGGTTGCCCGTAACGCGGGAAAGCAGTTGGGCGGGCGTTTCGTAGCTGAGCGTAGTTCGCGCATGGCCAGGTAATCGCCTTTCTGCCAGTAGTTGGCCGGGGCCGTTGTGCCGCCTCCCGCATCGAGGAAGTAGTTACGCCCGTAGTTGGCCCAGTAGTAGCGGGGCAGCGTAGCGGTCGGGTTTTCGGGGGTCCAGGTCTGCGTGACGTCTACCGGCCCGTTCTGCGACCCCTGCACCTGCGACATGCCGCGCAAATACATCTGGTTGACAATCACAAACCCCAGCGAGTAGTCGAACTGGCCGAACAGCGTAAATCCTTTCCAGCTCAGGTTCGACGAAAAGCCGCCCTGCAGGGTGGGGGTGGTGCGGCCCACGTACACGAAGTCGCGGTAGTCGAGCGAGTCGTTTTTGTCGGTATCGCGCCAGCGGGCATCGCCGGGAAGTTTAATGCGCTTGTTGGTGTAGGGCAGGTAGGAGTTGTAGAAACTGGCCCGGGCGTCAACCTCGGCCTGTGAGGTATACAATCCGTCGTAAATGGGCGCGTAAATTTCATCCAAGCCTACCCGTTTTCCCTCCTGCAGGCCACCTACCCATACCAGCTTATTCTGGGCGGGGTCGAAAATCTGCACGGCTCCCTGCCGGTTCAGGTCAAGGCCATTGTTGGGTAGTTTTTTGGCGAAGTTTTTCACGCTGAACAGGTTGGCGTTCACCGTCCAGGCCAGTCCGCCCGCCGTAGTGGGCTTGATGACATCGGCCCTGACTTCCAGTTCGATACCCCGGTTCTGGAGTTGGCCCAGGTTGGTGACGTACGAGGTGTAACCCGTAGAAACCGGAATGGTGAGCGAACTGATTTTATCGTAGACATTACGGATAAAGTAATCCGCAATGACCGTAACCCGGTTGTTAAGCAGGCCTACATCGACCCCGAAATTAAGCGTGCTGGCCCGTTCCCATTTCAGGTTGGTATTGGTAATGCCACCGGCCGCAAAACCCGGCTGCCCATTGTAAATACCTACGCTGCCGTATTGCGGAATAGTAGCGTAATCACCAATAAGGGGTTGCCCATTGCTGCCCAGCGGATTGATACTGCCGTTTTCACCGAAGCTTATACGGGGCTTTAGCGTGGATACGTACCGATTCAGCAACGATTTGGCGAAGAAATCGGCGTAGTGCATGTTCCAGCCCGCCGATATGCCGGGGAAGAAACCGTATTGGTTATTGGTAAGCTTTGAGGTGCCGTCGTAGCGCAGGTTCACATTCAGCAGATACATATTGTCAAAGGTGTAATTGACCCGCCCAATCACCGAAGCCAGCCGCTGCCAGCTCGAAAACGAGGAGGTAGGCACGCCTACTGCTGCCGTCGAAGCCGACAGCCAGGGAATGAAGTCAGTAGCGGCTAAGTTGGCCGACGCACCGTAATCGTACTTCCGGGTTTCATAGAACTCACCCCCTCCCAGCACCGACAGGTTATGCTTGCCAATCTCCTTGTCGTATTGCAGAAAACCGTTGTAGGTGTACTGACTGAGCCCGCTGATTGGTAAACGAGGCATTCCGGGTGTTGATCAGTGCACCACCGGTGCCGTTGATGTACGCTTTGGTAAAGCGGTCGTTGGTGTTATAGCGGTAAAAACCCGATGCCGACCCCAATGCTTTCAGGCCGGGTATAATGTTGTACGTTCAGGTTGACTCCACCCGAATACCGCTGCTCAGTAGTTTGGTTAAGGAATTTGTCCCGGAAATAATTCGGATTGCCCAATGTGCCGCCATCCACACCGGGCAACTGCGCTCCGGTAAGGTCATGGGTAAGCCGCACCGTTGGGGCAACGCCCGTAAAGCGTTGGACAAGCCCCCCGGTCAGGCCCCCGCCGTCGTCGGCAGTGAGGTACGATGGGTTCGTTTCGGCACTGTATCCCGCCAGGTTCAGGTCAACGACCAGGTTCTTGCCCACATTCAGCCCACCGTTGAAGTTCAGGTTCAGCCGCTTGAGCGACGAGCCAATCACAATACCCTGATCGCTCAGGCTACCCAGCCCCAGCGAGAAATTGCCCTGTTCGCTGCCGCCCGAAAAATTCAGGTAATGCTCCTGGAGCGTACCGCGCTGAAGGATCAGATCTTCCAGTTCACGCTGCGAGGTAGAGCGGTACAGCAGGCTGTCGGTCTGGCTGGGGTTGAACGGGTTTTTGTCGAGCAGTAACCGGTACTGCGGGTCATTGAGCAAGCTTGCGGTTGGCATTGGAAACCAATTGCGTCGAGTACTTACCATCGGGAGCCAGCCAGCCCGAATTCACGCCCCAGCCCCAGGCCCCCGTCAACTGGTTGCGGGCGTTGTTCATTTCGGCGGTATTGCCATCGGCCTGGGCGGCTGCAAACCGGCTGCCAATACCCTGCCGGTTCCAGCGGATATAATCGGCCGCGCCCATATAAGGCAGTGGATTCCGCCGAACGTAGTTATTGGCCGTTTTGTAGCTGTAGGTAACGGAGGTACGGCCTTTTTTGCCCCTTTTGGTCGTGACCAGAATGACGCCGTTAGAGGCCCGTGCGCCGTAAATAGCCGCCGACGCAGCATCTTTCAGCAGGTCGATCTTCTCCACATCCTCCATGTTGATGCCAAAAAGCGACGGTACAATCACCCCATCCAGCACCACCAGCGGCGAACCGGAGCCGTTGAAATCGGTGCCACCCCGAAACACAATGGTTGGTGTGGCCCCCGGTTGCCCCGTTGTTTGCTGCACGCGCAAGCCCGGTGCCGTACCCTGTAGGGCGGTGCCTACGTTGGTGCGCGGTACCGATTTAAATACGGTATTGTCGATACTGGACACCGCGCCCGTCAGCGTCCGCCGACTTTGCTGGCCGTAACCCACCACCACGACCTCATCCAGGCTTTTGGCGCTTTCGGCCAGCCGAATGTCCAGCGTCGTCTGGTTATCGATGGTGATTTCCTGCGGGGTCATGCTGATGAGCGAGATGACCAGTACATCACCCCGTTGTAACCGACAGGAAAACTGGCCCTCGGCATCGGTAACGGTGCCGCGCGTAGTTCCTTTGATGCTGATGTTTGCGCCCGGCAGCGGTTCGTTCGAAACGGCATCACGCACGGTACCGGTCAGGGTCGTTTGCGCCCAACTACTCAGCGCGCGCAACCAGCAAACAATAAGTATGACATATCGTCGTACTGAAAGCGAAGAAGTAGGCATAACTAAGATGGTTTATAATGAAATAAAGATTGATTTGACGGGACAAAAGTATTAAGTCAAACTTAATATCCAAAATTTAGGCCAATAATTTTTATTTATGTCTAATTATGCCGAATATTGTCGGACTTATTAAAGCAGCCACAGATTCATTAAATCATACATATTAGATGGATTACGCCGGGATTCACAATGATCAGAAGCTGAATGATCAGTTTACGCTGGTTGACAAAGTGGAAGATTGACCTGCTCAATTTCTTCAATGACCAGCAGTATAAAGCGGGAGACGTTATTCCCAAAGAAGTGGAGTTGGCGACTCAGTTGGGCGTTAGCCGGACGGTTATTCGGGAAGCCATGCTGCGGCTACGGATGCGTGGGCTGATCGAGTCGAAAAAGAAACGGGGTACGGTCATTACTAACCCCGACCTGATGTCGCTCATCGAAAAAACGATGTATCCCGGCATCCTGGACGACGAGACCCTGCGCGACATTTTTGAACTGCGGATGGTGCTGGAGATCGGGATGGCCGATCTGCTGTTCGAGCGTATCACCCAGACCGATATCGACGAACTGTATGCCATTGTGGCCGATGAGCCGGTCAATACGGAGGAGATGATTTTCGACACCGATCAGGAGGTGCGCTTTCACGGCAAGCTCTACGACGTGGCGGGCAACCAGACCCTGCGCCGGTTTCAGCGGATGCTGCTCGCCTCCTTCGAGTATGTACATAAGAGCGGCATTTTAAAGAAGCCCGTGCAGCATAAGAAATTCGTGTCGCACCGGGGGCTGGTCGATGTTATTCAGCATGGCAATCCCGAAACGTTTCGCAACGCCATGCGCAACCACTTCGAGAATCATTTTCAGCGACTTTTTTAACTCCAGGTCCGTTTGAATTCCTCTCCATGCTATACACCTATTTCTGCTTGTCTCGGGCTGCTGGCCTGTAGCACATCGGCCCCGAGACCAGGTACGTCCGGGACGGTTTCGGCCAGCCCTGTCACGCCTAGCGCAGAACCCATTGAAACCGTTGTTTTTCAGAATGGCGAAGGGGGCTACCGCTGTTACCGGATTCCGGCCATTGTGAAAGCACCAAATGGCGAGTTACTGGCCTTTGCCGAAGGCCGGGTGACGGACTGTGGTGATTTCGGCGACGTGGAAATTGTGCTGCGAACCAGCACCGACAACGGCAAAACGTGGGGGCCCTGCGCCGGGCTGCCGACTACGGACATTTCAGGTGGGCAACCCCGCCCCCGTTTTTGACCTGACCGACCCGCGTTTCCCAACGGGCGGCTGTTTCTGGTCTACAACACCGGTACCGTCTCCGAAGCCGACGTGCGGGCGGGCAAAGCCATTCGGGAGGTATGGTACGTGACCAGTACGGATAATGGCAAAAGCTGGTCGGAGCCGGTCAATATCACCACGCAGGTAAACCGGCCCAATAAACCGCGGTCATGAACCCGGCATACCGGTTTACGAAGACTGGCGGTCGTACGCCAACACGCCCGGTCACGCCCTGCAACTGAGCCAGGGAGCGCATAAAGGGCGGATTTTTGTGGCCGCCAATCACTCGGCGGGCCCACCGCAGCCCAGTTTCGCGACTACCAGGCGCACGGTTTTTACTCCGACGATCACGGCAAAACCTGGCAGCTGTCGCACACAATTCTGTACCCCGGCGGCAACGAAAGCACCGCCGCCGAAACGAGCGACGGGGGCGTACTGATGAACATCCGCAATCAGTCGGGCGACGTAAAAAACCGGCTGCTGGCCTACTCACCCAACGCGGGAGAAAGCTGGGAAGCCGTACGGATAGCGCAGGATTTGCCCGACCCCGTTAATGAGGGAAGTATGATCAATTACCGGACTGGCGGCGGGAAAAACGTGCTGCTGTTCAGCAACGCCAACAGCCAGACAAAGCGCGAAAAAATGACCGTTCGGGTGAGTCAGGACGATGGCAAAAGCTGGTCGGTGGGTAGGGAAATCTACGCGGGCTCGGCGGCTTATTCGGATCTGGTAGTGCAGCAGAACGGACGAATCGGCCTGCTTTACGAGAAAGACAACTACACCAAATCGTGTATGCGCAATTCATTTATGACTGGCTGGCTCGTTAAAGCGGGCGGTTTGCTGGCTATCTCATCGACAATGCTGGCCCAGACGCTGCCTTACGACACAACCTTCCAGACCACGTATTACGAGCAGAAACCAGACGCTGTACGAGTCGCTGCCCAATACGCGCGGGGAGATTATCTTTCTCGGCAACAGCCTTACCGACACCGCCGAATGGAGTGAACTGTTCGGCAATAAACGGGTGAAGAATCGGGGTATTTCGGGCGATAATGTCATTTGGCGTACTGGCCCGGCTACGGGAAGTAACGGCAGGAAAACCGGCCAAAGTCTTTCTGATGATTGGCATTAACGATTTGTCGCGCAACGTACCTGACAGCCTGATTCTTCGCAACTACCGGCGCATCGTTCAGCAGATACGATCCGAGTCGCCCCGCACGAAACTCTATCTGCAAAGCATTTTGCCGACCAACAGCAGCTTCACCAAGTTCCCGAAGCATCAGGGCAAGGAAAGCCACATCCGCGCGCTGAATGACGCCCTGCAACTTACTGGCCCAACAAACCGGACAGACCTTTGTAGATCTGCGACCGTACCTGTCTGATACCAGCGGCAACCTGGATGCCCGCTACACCAACGATGGGCTGCACCTAAACGGTGAAGGTTACGCCCGCTGGGTGGCGGCCCTGCGGGAGAAAAAATTCATGAAATGATCACACCCCAAACCTACGCCCGGCAATATCAGGACACCCTCCTGAACAACGTATTGCCTTTCTGGCAACGCCACTCGATCGACCGTGAGTCATGGCGGCTTCTTCACCTGCCTCGACAGGCGCGGTAACGTCTACGATACCGACAAGTTTATCTGGCTACAGGCCCGGCAGGTCTGGACGTTTGCCATGCTTTATAACCGGCTGGGCGGCAATCCCCTGGGCAGCACCCCGCAGGAGCAACGGTCTGACTGGTTGGAAACAGCGCAACACGGAGCCGATTTCTTGCAACAGTACGGACAGGCAGACGACGGAAGCTGGTATTTTTCGCTCACCCGCGATGGCAAACCCCTGGTGCAGCCCTACAACATATTCTCCGACTGCTTTGCCACGATGGCGTTCGGGCAGTTGTCAATCGCTACGGGTCGGGATGAACACGCGCAGTTGGCGAAAAACACGTTTGAGCAGATTCTGGCCCGGCAGCAAAACCCCAAAGGTCGCTGGAACAAAGCGGTAGCTGACACCCGCCCGCTGAAGAACTTTGCCCTGCCCATGATTCTGTGCAACCTCTCGCTGGAAATCGAACACCTCCTTGACCGGAGTCTGGTAGACGAAACCATCGAAACCTGCATTCATGAGGTGATGGATGTGTTTTACGACAAAGACCTCGGCCTGATTCGCGAGAACGTAACCCCCGACGGGCAGGTATCGGATAGTTTCGATGGGCGGCTGCTCAATCCGGGTCACGCCATTGAAGCCATGTGGTTCATCATGGACCTGGCCACCCGGCGCAACGACCGCGCCCTGCTCGAAAAAGCCGTCAAGATTACCCTCGACACCCTCGACTACGCCTGGGATGCCGAACACGGGGGTTTGTTCTACTTCATGGATGCCCAGGGCCACCCGCCCCAGCAGTTGGAGTGGGACCAGAAACTCTGGTGGGTCCATATCGAAACGCTGATCAGTTTGCTCAAGGGCTTTCAAAAAACGGGAAATCCCGCCTGCTGGACCTGGTTTGAGCGGGTTCATGCCTATACCTGGCAGCATTTTCCCGACCCGGTCAATGGCGAGTGGTATGGGTATCTGAACCGACAGGGCGAGGTGTTACTACCCCTCAAAGGTGGCAAATGGAAGGGCTGTTTTCACGTACCGCGTGGCTTATATCAGTGCGGGCAAGTGCTGAGGAATTTGTATGAAACCAA
>CAWGWS010000008.1:0-1276849 GCA_963826425.1 uncultured Cytophagales bacterium
TCATGGCGCAGGGCCTGGCAAGCTTACGACGTTACAATGGATGGCTTCCCCGATTTTATGGTGCGGGGCGGTATTGACGCTATTGTTCCATACCCAGAATCGGTCCGGTTCTGGCAGCGTGCCCTGCTGACTACGTATACCAATGCCCTTGATACCTGGGATTTTCAGTGGGTGTTCGCCGTATGGCAGTGTAATGGGCTGTGTATCACGCCCAACCAGAATTTGGTTGCCAATATCGGTTACGGACTAGACGCTACGCATACGGTCATGCCGTCGGCTTTTGCTAACTTGCCACCCGTTTCATTGTCTACTATTCACCATCCCGATCAGATAATCATAGACGAAACCGCTCTTCAGTACGCATCAGAACACCTATTCAGGTCATCTAACTGGCTGGTCGGTAAGCTGAATAAGTTACGGCAAATGGTATTTCAACCGGTACGCCGACGCGACACAGAAAGAGAAGAATAACCCAGAAGAGATGGAAGTAAATCTCTCTATTTCTGCTAAAGAATTGCACCTAGGGGCTCCTGCGCTGCTACGTGCTGGAATCAGCCCCTCCGAGCTAAAAATTGATTAGATGAAAACAGCATTAATCTGTGGCGTATCAGGACAGGACGGGGCCTATCTGGCGCAACTCCTGCTTAAGAAAGGCTACATAGTTTATGGTGGCTCGCGCGATGCGCAGATGTCGTCGTTTCGTAATCTGGCCCGGCTCAGTATTCAAGCCGATGTGCGGGTGGTGTCGGTCAATATCAATGATTTTCGCAGTGTTCTGCAAACCCTTCTGAAAACTAAACCCGATGAGGTGTACAACCTCGCCGGACAAAGTTCGGTCGGCCTGTCGTTCGAGCAGCCCGTCGAAACGCTGGAAAGTATCAGTGTTGGAACGCTTAATCTGCTCGAAGCCATCCGGTTCAGTAACCTGCCCATCCGATTCTATAATGCCGGATCCAGCGAGTGCTTCGGCGATACGGGCAACTTGGCCGCCGATGAACTGACGCCCTTCCGGCCCCGCAGTCCTTACGGTGTGGCTAAGGCAGCCGCGTTCTGGCAGGTGGCCAACTACCGCGAAGCCTACCAGCTCCAGGCCAGCACTGGCATTTTGTTCAACCATGAGTCACCCCTTCGACCGGAGCGGTTTGTGACCCAGAAAATCGTGGCTACCGCCTGCCGTATTGCCGCCGGAAGCCGCGAAACCCTGACGCTGGGCAACATCGATATTGCCCGCGATTGGGGCTGGGCACCCGACTACGTAGCCGCTATGTGGCAAATGCTCCAGCAGGATACGCCCGATGACTACGTTATTGCCACTGGCCAGACTAATAAACTCCGCGACTTTATCCGGGTTGTGTTTGACACCGTCGGGTTAAATTGGGAAGAGCACGTACAGACTGACCCGTCCTTTTTTCGTCCCACCGATATTGCCGAAGGCCACGCTGACCCTACTAAAGCTAACGAGCAGTTAGGCTGGCAGGCTACCCTGACTATGGAGGCTGTGGGGCGGCAAATGGTGGAGGGGTACCGCAAAGGAGAGCGGTGACCAGTCAACGCGTATCTCTCTGAGCGATTCATCCATGAAGTTCGAAAATATAGCTTTCTACACCCGCCACCCATCGCTGCTCAAATGGCGTAAGATGGGTTTTAACGCAGAGACGTACCGGAAATTGACCAGCCCATACTTTCAACAAATGGGCTTGCAAACCATCCTGGATGTGGGAGCTAACACCGGACAATCGGTGGTAGCCTTTCGGTTGGCTTTTCCGAAAGCCGTCATCCATGCCATCGAACCCCTGCCCAACTGCTTTGGGCAGCTAACCCAAAACACCGCCGGTATGGATAATGTCCATTTGTACCACACGGCACTGGGTAATCAGACAGGCAACGTTGTGATGGAGCAGAACGAGTATTCACCGTCCTCATCGGTGCTGACTATGGCCGATACGCACCGGGAAAACTTCCCCTATGCCAGGCACCATACCTTGGTATCCGTGAGTCTTGATACGCTTGATAACCTCCTGGCGGATCAGGAAATGGCCAGACCAATGCTGGTGAAGATTGACGTGCAGGGGTACGAAAAGGCTGTTATCGAAGGTGGCCAGGCTGTACTCGCTCAGGCCAGTCTGTTGCTCATTGAAGTATCATTCACTGAACTATACGCCGGTCAACCCCTGTTCGACGATGTCTGCGCAGCATTACTGCCACTGGGGTTTCGCTATGGCGGGGCCTTTGACCAGCTGATGAGTCCACTTACTGGCAAACTGTTACAACAGGATGCTATCTTTGTTCGTGAATAATCTGACATGAACTGTTCCATCTGCCATGCTGCTGCTCATCCCCGTTTTTCGGCCTCCGTGCTGAACAAATACACGGTGCAGTACTATCAGTGCAGCCACTGTCAATTCATTTTCACAGAAACACCGTATTGGCTCGATGAAGCCTATCAGTCGGTTATCACCCGGCTGGACATTGGTCTGGTGCAGCGTAATGAGCAGATGGCCAGGCTAACCCAGGCGGTCATCACGACCTGGTTCGATCAGCAGGCCCGCTTTATCGACTACGGAGGTGGCTATGGAATGCTGGTCAGGATGATGCGCGACCGGGGGTTCGATTTCTACCGGCACGACCAGCATTGCGATAATCTCTTTGCACAATCGTTTGACCTGGCTGATATGCCGCCCTTCCGGGCCGAACTACTCACTGCCTTTGAGGTACTTGAACACCTTCCCGATCCTGTGTCGAGCATCGAGACCATGCTGGGACTGAGCGATACACTCCTGTTATCAACCATTGTCCAACCCCGCCCCGACGTAACGCCTGCCGACTGGTGGTATTTTATTCCGCAGACGGGTCAGCACGTATCGCTGTTCTCACGAATGGCCATGCATACGCTGGCCCGCCGGTTTGGACTGCATTATTGCTGGAACAAACAAAATATTCATCTGCTGAGCCGTGAGCCTGTGCCCGGACCGCTTTTTAAACTCATTACCCACCCCCGGCTCAACGGGCTTGTCAACCAGATTACCGGACATCCACCCACCCGGCTACAATCCGATTTTAACCAGATTGCGGCTACTATACCACACCAGACTACTCAATGACCGTTTTTTTTGATCACCAGGCATTTTGTATTCAGGAATATGGCGGGTTGTCACGCTACTACACCGAACTCATTGCCGGTCTGCAACAGTCCGGCGTCGTTACGCCCCTGTTACCGTTGCGGTATGCCAATAATCGCCATTTGCAGGAAGCTGGACTACATAACCGCCCTTTTTTCGCTAACCAGACATTTTGGGGTAAGCAGAGATTATTATACGCTATTAACCGCCTGAACGACATTGCGCATATTCGCAACCAACCCATTGATATTTTTCACGCCACGTATTACAACCCGTATTTCCTGCCGTACCTGAACGCCCGGAAGACGAAAACGCCCCTTGTCGTTACCTTTCTGGATATGATTCACGAAAAACTGGGTCATCAATTTCCTGAATTGGCCCAGGACAAAGCCATTGTACAGCACAAACGGCAGTTGGCCAGTCGTGCCGATCGACTCATTGCCATTTCGGAAAGCACCAAACAAGACGTGGTGGAGATACTGAACGTTGATCCTGACAAAGTTGACGTTATCTATCTTGGCAGTTCGTTTGCTCCGGTCCAGTATGCAGTAGAGAAGCCAGCCCGTCAGGCAGTTGAATCACCATATATACTCTTTGTTGGCCGACGGGCTGGCTACAAGAATTTTGACGGGATGCTAAAGGCCATCGCCCCCTGGTTATTGCGCGGAAAAATACGGCTGATCTGTGCGGGTGGCGGACCGTTTGCCGCTCATGAACGCCAGCTAATCCAGTCGATGAATGTCTGTGAACTGGTTAGTCAACAAGCGGTTACCGACGTCCACCTTCAACAACTATACCGGGGGGCAATCGCCTTTATATTTCCATCACTCTACGAAGGTTTCGGTATTCCGATTCTGGAGGCAATGGCCTGTGGCTGCCCCTGTATTCTCAGCAACCAGAGTTCACTACCCGAGATCGGTGGTGACGCCGCTTTGTATATGGATACAGATAAAGCCGACAGTTTGCCCAGTCAACTCGAGCGTCTGATGTCCGACGAATTGAGTCGCCAGGCATTAATCGAGCGTGGTTACGAGCGGCTAAAGCAATTTCAGTGGTCTGCCGCCGTAACCCAGACCATCGACTTGTACACCACAATCTGTACCGCCTAATAATAAATTTCTTGGGCCATTTGTCAGCTAGTGTCTAAATAGAGACACTGAACGAATTCATTAGATTACAGAAGTAATGCAACGTCCACTCATTTCCATCATCATAACCATATTGAATGGCGAAGAGACCTTGCCTGCCTGTCTGGAAAGTATTGCCTGTCAGTCATTTACGAGCTATGAATTAGTAATTATAGATGGGGGTAGTACGGATGGAACTCTGGAGATTATTAATTCGTGTTCAATACGTCAATTGAATTTAAAAGTGAGACCCGGTATTGGTCTTTATGCTGGTTTGAACGCCGGTATTGATATAGCGACTGGTGATTGGTACTACTTTATGGGTTGTGATGATCGACTCTTTGCCTGCGATGTACTGGATCAGATAGCGACGCATTTGAAGGCTGTTACTAGTACTAATCGGATGGTTGCTGGCAGAGTGTACTATCCCAAACGGAGAATCATTACCAACCCACAGACATGGGGGCTTATTGCTTTGACATATAAATTACATCATCAGGGGCTGTTTTATAACCGCTCCTTGTTTAATGTTCTTCGTTACGACACGTCGCTGAGGTTCTCTGCTGACTACGAGATAAATGTAAAGCACATTGTAGGAGGCACAAAAATTGACTTCGTCAGTACCATTGTTGCCGAGTTTGGGGAAGATGGCGAGAGCAGTCAAAACTTGCGAAAAGCATACCTTGAACGTCAGTGTGTGCATAATGGGTTATTTAGTGGGTTGGCACTCTCTTGGATAAAAGTGATTGCTAGTCTACAGTACAATACATGGGTAATGCGAAAAAGCCTAAAGTATGGGGATTGACAGCTGAGCCACTAAATAGTTCGCTGCATAGAACTCGAATCTTGGTTAATTAAGCTGTCCTAAATTGATTAATTTTGCCACTTGACTTGCCACCGTATAGTCTTTATCAGAGTCGTGATTAAGTGTATATGCACAAATTTAGATAATATGGTGACTATGGCTTACACCTATTTTTACTACGAGGAATGCTCAAGGGTGCAACTGATTTAGGCAAGTTAGCCAAAGGCATTTCCTTCTCATGGATAAGGTTTGCGCTGACAATCGTTATTGGTGTTGTTCAGACTCCGCTTCTATTTCATAATCTCGTTAAGGAAGAGCTAAATTTTTGGTATATATTCTTCTTGTTTGGAGCCTTCCTTCAAATGGCAGATTTGGGGCTTGTCCAGACTCTCTCACGGCTGATTGCTTATATCGACAATGCAGACAGTACAGGTACAGAAGAAAAGATCGTCAGCAAGCTTTCTATATTCTCAGCCAAGCAGATCTATAGTAGTGCGATTCTCTCATTTACAGTGATATTAATACTAGTGGGTATTGTTGTGATCAATATCTACACGTTTGCGTACCAAGAAGTAACTAATACGAGTACGTTGAAGCTGGCCTTTTCCATATACGTAGTTGGTATCATCTTTAACCTATTGTCTAATGTACCTGCTGCCATGCTAATCGGATATAGGGATGTTAGTGCTGAGAGTGTCACCAGAAGTCTATTCCAAATTGGTTATTTTATTATTCTTTTCATATTGTTGCCCCATTATAAATCTATAGTCCTGGTCTCATTAGCTTTCTTAGCACAAAACTTAGGACAGTTAATTGTACTTCACGTTTCCCTGAATATTCGTCACAAAGAATCCTTTACTGACAGGCATCCTTTGCGCCAGCTTTTTCAGCCAAGAATTGCCCAACAAATCTACAGCCAATCTTTTCCATTGGTTATTAATCAACTTGGAGGATGGATGATTGCGCAAGGAAGCGTTCTAATGGCATCAATTGTAGTGGGAGCCGCCGATATATCCGACTACGCAATTAACCAGCAATTATTTACTTACGTTACCTCCGTAGCACTGGTAATCAACCAGGCAATGGGACCATTTATAGCCAAACGGTATATCCAAAACAGAGTTGATGGGCTTCGAAGTATGTTCGGCAATACAATCGTCGCTTGTTTATCAGTGGTCTGTATCATGCTTATAGTTCTGATAACGTGTGGTGGTAATGTGATTACGCTATGGGTTGGAGCTACTCATTTTCTTGGCACTCCACTCGCCATCGTTTTCGGCTTAATAACGTTTCTTGAAGTTCAGCATTCTGTTGCAGGCAATTTTGTCTGGAACACGGGGTCTTGGCCGTTTAATAAATGGACATTGTGGGCTGGTATTTTAACGGTGGTTTTAGGTTACGGCTTAGGCAAGGCATATGGTCTCTTTGGTATTGCTTTAGCTACGCTTATTTCTAGACTTCTAACACTGAATTGGTACGTTGTGTACTTTACACTGAATAAATTGGGTGTTTCAGTTAAAGAATACCTGTACCGGTTTTTATCTCCACTCCTCGTATCGGTATGCATAGCTACTGTAGTAGCCGTGATTGTAAAATACCAGTCGACCAATTTTTGGAGCAACAATAATTTACTTATAATCATGACCGTAGGTGTAATTTCTGGTACCGTATTTGTTGTTCTCATCGGTGTCTTCTTCAACAAATCTATTCGCGTACTGTATAATGCAATCACATCGTCTAAGTAGATGGGTTAGTTCTGACTCCATACGTATGAACAAGGGTGTAGTGCTTTTACTGACTGGTACCATAAATCCTGATGGTATGCTTTTTACGGCAATACAGAACGTAGAAATTCGTAAGAATCAGTATATAGAGTCTATCCGGTTCTGGCTTAAAAAAGTTGCTTTGCCAATCGTTTTCGTAGAAAACTCGAACGCTGATCTCTCCCTCCATTTTTCAGATGAGATAGCCAACGGAAGACTTGAGATACTGTCTTTCTCTGGTAATGATTTTGATAAGCAATTAGGTAAAGGACTTGGTGAATTAAATTGTATTGAATATGCCTGTGAAAACTCCGTATTTCTGGAAAAAGCGAAATTCGTTTTCAAAGTAACAGGTCGATATAAGGTGATAAATTTTCAGTCGTTTTTAGATAAATACGAAAACGACCCACTAACAGACCTGATGTTGGATTTTAAGTGGCGATTATCATTTGTTGACTCCCGTTTCTTTGGATTTGTTCCGTCGTTTGTGAATGAGTTTTTATCTGTTTATCGAAGCGCACTGAATGATAGTAAAGGTGTTTATTTGGAACATGTTCTGGCCAAAGCAGCTCTGAAAGCTATTGCTAGTGGGTACACTTTTGAGCCCTTGGTCACCCTGCCCAGAATTGAGGGGTACAGCGCTTCATCGGGTATGAAGTACAATAGCAACTACCTGCACTGGCTCCGCTTTAAGTACGAATACGTCTTGAAATACAGAAGTTTTAATTTGGGTAACCTACCCTGGATTTAACGTCGACTTGATTATTTCATCAGAATCTGATTTTTCATCCGAAAAAGCTTTGTAATGAATCTCGTTTCTGTCATTACTGTCTGTTACAATGCTGAGAAGCATATTGAACAGACAATCCAGTCTGTCTTGGCACAATCCTATAAGCCGATTGACTACGTACTGATCGACGGTAATTCGACTGATGGCACCATGAGCATTATAAAAAAATATGCGGCTTTGTATCCGTCTGTTATCCGATACCTGTCTGAGCCGGACACCGGGATTTATAATGCCATGAACAAAGGGATCCAGCTCGCTACCGGCGAATTAGTGGGCATTATCAATAGCGACGACTGGTACGAAGTTGACGCCGTTGAACGCGTAGTGCAGTTTTACAAGCAACACGGACCAGCCGTTTATCATGGCATTCAGCGTACCTATCGAAATGAGGAGGTTGTTGGCCTGCAATGTACGAGTGCCAACCAGCTTATAAGAGGGATGATTGAACACCCAACCTGCTTCGTACCCCGGCAGGTATATGAACAACATGGTATCTTTGATGAGTCATACCGCTATGTGGGCGATTACGACCTGATGCTTCGACTTTACCAAAGTAGTGTTCCATTTGTGCGGATTGAGCAGGTACTAGCCAATTTTAGGGAAGGTGGCGCATCGCACTCGTTTGACGCTGTACAGGAAAATTATCTGCTTTGGTTTCGCAAAGGCTTACAGTCAAAAGGCGAGTACATTTACCGGTCAATAATGGACCGAATCAAATTATATGCTGGCCGAGGCCATACAAGTAAATAGATCCTTTCTTTGTAGATTCATAGTACACTTCTTTGTCCTTATGCCGTCATCTGTCTTCGTAAACGCCCGTTTTTTAACACAACCCATTACCGGCACCCAGCGGTATGCCATAGAACTTTGCCGGGGACTCAAACAGATACGGCCGGACATAACGCTAATTGCTCCTGACAACATTATGCACAAGGATTTGGCCGAAGAACTGGATGTGCAGATTATAGGAAGAATACGTAAAGGTATTATCTGGGAACAGGTTGAACTCCCCTTTCTACTGCGTCGCCGGGGCAGCCCCCTATTGGTCAACTTATGCAATCTGGCTCCAATCGCTTATCATAATAATATTGTTACCGTACTTGATTTATCATTTAAACTGCATCCGGAATGGTTTTCCCGTCAGTTTGCTTTCCTGTACAATTTTTTCATACCGCGTGAACTGACAGGTGCCCGACGGGTAATCACCATCAGCGAAAACTCTAAGCAGGATATCGCGAAGCATTATGGAGTTCCACTGTCAAAAATTGACATTGTATATCCTAGTGTACCAACGGTATTTACCGAAGCCCCGGCTCAAAAGCAACCCAACCTGCACGGTTCTTATATACTGGCGGTATCGTCTATTGACCCGCGCAAAAACTTTGTTGGCCTGATAAAAGCCTTCAAAGCCGGCAATTTTGGCGAAACTAAACTCCTGATTGTTGGCTCGGAGCATAAAGTGTTTGCTGACAATCAAATTAAAGAGCTGGTAGCAGGATGACCCACGAGATTATGTTTACCGGCTATGTGAGCGACATGGATCTTGATTGGTTTATATCAGAACGCTATGCTATTTGCTTATCCATCCTTCTTCGAGGGTTTTGGTATCCCTCCCCTAGAAGCAATGGCCTGCGGCTGTCCAACTTTGGTTTCCAATACGACTAGTTTGCCAGAAGTTTGTGGAGATGCTAGTGCATATGTGGATCCTCATAACATTAGCAGTATCACGGATGGCATAGATATTTTGCTAAACGATAAAGAGAGGAGCACGGAACTTGTTCGATTAGGATACGACAGACTCTCAAGCTTCAAATTAGAACAATCTGTTCAAAAACTTATTAGTGTTATTGATAGTATAAACTAATCTCTTTTATGACTATTAAATTAAACATTAAAGAGTATCTATCTATTTGGATATTCTTCGTTTTTACAACTTCTTTCGTTTTAAGTAATGATCTGAAAGGAACCACTCCAGCTTTTATAATGTCATTGCTGTCATTCCCGTTAGTGCTGTTCATGTCCAAGAAAAGTAGATTAACTTATTTATACTTTATCTCACTACTAACTATTCCTTATGTAACACTTCAAATAATTTCTCAAATACTACTTTTCTTCATTAATGTACCTGATTTCAGTAGTTTAATTTTAGTCAGCAACGATACAAATATTTATTTTAGGAATAGTCTTTTTACGCAATCTATTTATTTAATTTGCTCTTTCCTTTTATTTGTATTCGTTATTGTCTTTTATGATAAGGAACGGCATGAAAAATACTTAATTTGGTCAATCTTTTTTTTTGTTTCTGTTGGCTTTATATTCTGGATTTTCTATGTATTATTTGGCTACAATGGAGACTTTATATCCAACAGAGAATACAGTGGTGGGTTGGTTAACCCTGGTCAATTTCAGCCTATTGTCGTTGGCGGGTTGTGGATGTCAAGGTTTGTCAGCTTAACTGGCGAACCATCTATGTATGTTTACTCTATGTTGCCATATTTTATATATATGATTCATTCAGAACACAAAAAAACAACAATTTATTTATTTGTAAGTTTACTACTAACATTATCAGGAACATTTATAACCGGCATGTTATTTTATGTAATCTCTCTGTTCATCTTTTCCTTCAAGAGGAAGTTGTTTTTATATTTAATAATTTTTTTAGCTACGACATCAATTATTTTTGTTGTAAGCTCCCTTTTTAGAGATATTATATATGAAATTTTACTTAGTAAATTATTGCAGGAGAGCGATTCAGGATTAGACCGATTTATATCTATGTATAAACACGTTTCTTATTTTTTTAACTTGCCATTTGTTATTTGGCTAACAGGGATGGGGTTTGGGTTTATTAGATCGCCAGATATGTTTTCAACGCTGCTTGTGAACACAGGGGCAATTGGTTTCGTACTTTTTTCGATGTTAATACTGTATCCTTTATTTGCGCTTGGTGGCAATTCCAAACATGATGTCGGAATAAAATGCGGTTTATTCACTACGTATTTTATAATGATGATTAGTGTTTCAGAATACTCATATCCCTCCTTATGGTTATTTGTTGGTATTGCTTATCCAAACACTTTATTGATAAAAAGACTCCGCTCTAAGCGAATAAGCCTGTTTGGTGGAGGAGTATCTAGAGGTTCATATGAAAAATATGCTAAATAACTTAGAACAAGTGACTGTAAATGAGTTATGTGTGTATTGATTCTCACTTGTTAACTGTAGTGCGCAAGCATCTGTCGTCGGTTATGATAGTTACACGTTTCCTTTTCATTGTTACATTCTGGCTTATACAGTGCGCAAACGCCTTTTGTCAGAGAAGTTACTATGTGTCTAATGATGGGAATGATAATAATGCTGGAACCTCAAGCCAAAGCCCCATAAAGTCGATAAGCAAGGTGAATCAGTTAGGTTTACAGCCTGGGGATCGTGTATTATTTAGGCGAAACGATACATTCAGAGGGGGGATTACATTATTTCAATCTGGTATAGTTGATAAACCCATCGTGGTTGATGCTTACGGAGCCGGGGAACTTCCAGTCATATCAGGCTCGGTACCAATCAATAACTGGGTTAGCCTTGGGAATAATGTTTGGGAGGCTACGTGTTCTCAATGTGGGCAAGACGTAACGGGGATTTATGACGGTGACGTCGCATTACCTATGGGCCGGTATCCAAACCTGAATTCAGCCAACAGGGGCTATCTTACCGTGTCGTCTCACACAAGTAATAACACATTAACAAGTAAAGAGCCTTTGGCAACGAATTGGGTAGGGGCAGAGGTCGTAATCCGTGCTAATCAATATATAATTGATAAAGCAACTGTTACCCAACAACAAAGTAATACGTTAACTACAAATAATACATCCTTTTATGGAATAACAGACGGATGGGGTTATTTTTTTCAGAAACACCCTTCCACTCTTGATTTTTCGGGAGAGTGGTATTACAATCCCAACACTAAAAAAATTCGCTTGTTTCATGATCAAGGTAGTCCAAACAATAAATTTTTGACAGTTGCTGTTGTAGGTGAGGGATTTACTACGTACAACCAATCGTACATAACTGTCAGAAATATTCATATTACTCAAACTGCCAATATTGGCTTCTATGCCGCGACGACGAAAAATCTGGTAGTTGAAAATTGTAAAATTACGAATTGTGGTTTGGATGGTGTACAAATTAATGGGAGAGGTAATGATATACGTTTTGAGAACAATATAATTAACGCTGTAAATAACAACGGCTTTCAAATTCAGCAATACTCTAATTTATTGTTGAAAAGCAACATCATTCGTAATGTTGGTATGATACCTGGCAGGGGGGGCAGTGGAGATGGTCAATACATTGGCGTGAAGTCATTTGGTGAAAGTAATATTCAAATAGAGGATAATGTCATAGATAGCATAGGATACAATGGTATAACTCTTGCTCTCACGAATCATACCGTTCAAAGAAATAAAATATCTAATATCTGTGCGACTAAAAGCGACGGAGCAGGAATATATATGTGGAATGGGAATAAGCTTCCGATGAGTAATATCAAGATATTGAACAATATCGTTTATAATTCACTTGGCGCACCGGAAGGATCCATTTACGATACTTATTCTGGTGCTAATGGAATATATTTGGACGACTGTTCTCAAAACACTAATTTGGAGAATAACACGGTTTTTAACTGTATCGGGTTAGGAATATTTCTTCATGCTACAACCAACGTTACTGCAAGGAACAATACAAGTTTTAATAACAAGGAAGGTCAATTTGTAATAGCACATAATAACGATTTTTGTCTAACCCGTAACAATACAATTAGGAGTAATGTCTTTGTGTCAAAAGATGCTTCACAATCTGTAGCCAGATATGAGTCGATTTCCGATGACTTGTCACTTTACGGTAGCATAGATAGTAATTATTACGTAAGGCCGTTCAACGATGTAATAACGTTAGGAGCCGGCTACAAGGATGGGCCAGTATACGTAAATAGTCAAGTATCACTTCCCGAATGGCAAGCTGTGGCAGGGAAAGATATTAATTCGAAAACAAGCCCTATAACTTACAAAGGATATACTCTTGGCGGATTCATTGGCGCGAATAAGGTGCCAAACGGCACATTTGATGCAAATGCTGCAGGTTGGGGAAAGAATGATTATTACGGAAATGGTAGTGTCGAATGGGATAATACCGCACGTATTGATGGTGGTAGTTTGAAAGTTGGCTTTTCAAGTCCTTCGGGTCGGCGAAGTTCGTATGTTTTTGCCTTCACACAGATCGGGGCCATTGAGAGTGGAAAGAGCTACGTACTGAACTTTGATGCCACGGCAAGTATGGCGAATAAAACCGTGCAGGTATTCATTCGCAAAACGTATGATCCCTACAATGACCTCGACGTACGACAGGGCGTTTTAGTGAATACCAGTCGTGGTCAGTATGAGTTGGCATTTACCGCGAACAGCTCGGAGAGCGACGCTATCGTTATGTTCCGGACTTTAGAAGATGGTAAAACGCTATGGCTGGATAACATCAAACTTAGAGAAGCGTCAATTACCCGTCAGAATCCAGACGACTACCTTAGACTGTTGTACAATCCAACAACTAGGGATAGCACTGTCCTCCTAGCTGGTCGGTACCTGGATGCTAAGAATGCAACTTACTCTGGATCGGTGACCCTGAGTCCTTTCAGCTCGCTTGTTCTGCTACGGGATAACTCAACAACGGCTACGGCTGATGCTTCAATCGCGATAAGGGCTTCTAAACTAACTCCTTCTATTGGAGAAACTTTCTCTATGTCAGTACGGGTGTCGAATGCAGGGAATGTACCCGTAGGAATAGTTTGGCGGATCAATCTTCCGCCTAATGTCGAATTAGTGAACACAAACGGATTGGTCGTTGGTATGGGTACACTGAGTGGATCAACTAACGCTGTACCCGTTAATGGTGACGCTACATTCACGTTTCAGGCGCGGGTGCTCAATGCTGGCAAGTACTCTATGGCTGTACAAGTCGCTTCGGCCAGTTATCCAGACCCTGATAGTACGCCTGATTCCGGCACCGCCGACGGCGAGGATGACGCCGATGTAGTTCGGTTCGAGACCCTGCAGTACGGTAGTACAATGTACGAGTCACCCAATCCAAATCAGCGTCCTCTACCACCCGTTCAGTCTGGTCAACCCCCTGTTGACCCTGCAAAAGCCGATCTTAGCTTGCGCCTGCTGGCCAACAAGCGAAGTGCGGCACTAAACGAAATAGTGAATTTTACGGTAAGTGTTGCTAATATTGGTGGGGCAGTAGCCAATAATGTTCAGGTGGAAGCTACATTTGATCCAGGACTGAACTTCATTGTATCGCCGGGCTGGGCGATTAACTCGGGAGTAGCCCGTGCAACGATTAACACGATAGCCGCAGGAGACACGGTTGTGCTGTCTTTTCAGGCACAAGTTAAAGGTAATGAGACACGTATTTCCTCTCAGATCAGCAGCGCGAGTATAAGCGACCCCGACTCAACACCGGGAAACGGATATGCAAATGGAGAAGACGATCAGGACAGTTTCAGTGTCAGATTTAGATAAGTGAAGACAACTTTTAAATTGTTAAAACTGTCGTTACATTTGCTTGGCTGAGGTACTCTAACTTATTCTTAAATTAACAAATGCACTTAAATTAATAAATGCACTAAATTTCGAAATACTATGAAAAATATACTACTTGTAGGTTACTTATGCCTCGCTAGCGTGTGCGTAGTTGCCCAAACTAATTTTGTAGCAACAACCCCATCTTCAAGTACGCCTGGATCGGACAATACCCTTGTCGGTGTAGGAGCGGGTAATCTGAATATGACGGGGTCGTCTAATTTATTTATAGGTCGCCAGAGCGGAGCGCTTAACATGGGTGGGACAAAGAACTCCTTTCTTGGTTCACAAGCGGGTAGTAGAAACTCTAGTGGGACGAACAACTCCTTTTTGGGGTATCAGACAGGTCTTAACAATACGACCGGCAGCGGCAATACCTTTCTGGGTAGCAACGCAGGCTTTAATAATAGTACAGGCTTCAATAATTCGTTTACAGGCTATAACGCTGGTCAGTCCAACACGGAAGGAAACAACAACGTGTTTACGGGTATTGGTGCCGGGTACAGCAACAGTACCGGTAACGATAATACGTTTGTGGGGTCGGACGCAGGGGGTAATAACACAACGGGTTCTGGAAATGCCTTTTTTGGCTCTCTGGCTGGTGTGACCAACACCGGTAATGACAACACATTTGTGGGCGCAAAGAGTGGACAAGCCAACACTTCTGGGTACAGCAATACGTTTATCGGTTCCCAAGTCGGATTATCTAACACATCAGGCTTTTATAACCTGTTCTTAGGTAATATATCCGGCCAAAAAAATACAACAGGCTCTTACAACACCTTCTTAGGAAACGGCACCGGTAATAAAAACACCGAGGGTGAGTATAATACGTTTATCGGACACAACGCAGGATTTTCGAATCTTACAGGAGGAGGTAACGTTTTTATAGGTCGTCAAGCGGGAGGTAATAATACGGGTGGTACTTATAACCTTTTCCTTGGCAACATGGCCGGGACTGGTAATTCGATTGGCAACTTCAATACTTTTTTAGGAAATGCTGCTGGATTTACAAACACAACCGGTGAATACAATACATTTATCGGCCATAATTCAGGTTATGCAAATACTAATGGAGCCAATAACGTATTCATTGGCAGACAGGCAGGACAGAGTAATACTTCAGGAGGCTACAATATATTCATGGGATTTCTGGCAGGTCCGTCGAACTCGACCGGTACTTTCAATACATTTTTAGGTGGAGGTAGTGGTTATTCCAACAATGGTAGTGATAACGTTTTTCTTGGTCATAATGCTGGATACGACAATACTTCAGGGGGGAACAATATATTTATTGGTCAGACTGCTGGAGCTGGGAATTCAACAGGCCAGGAGAATATTTTTATAGGTCACAACTCAGGGGCTGGTAATGGACAGAATAACTTGACTAATGCTATTGCGATAGGGCTTAACTCCCGAGTAACCGCCAGCAATGCATTAATTCTTGGAAGTGGCGTCAACGTTGGTATAGGGAATACGGCACCTAGCGCTAAACTGGAAATTACACAAGGTACAGCTGGGAACAGTGGTCTTCGTCTAACCAATCTGACTAGCAGCAATACGGCTTCAGTTCTGAATCAAACTAAATTCTTGACGGTCAACGCCCAGGGAGACGTAATCTTGGGAAGTACAAACGGGAGCGGTGGTCGTCTGGCCGCCGATGATAGTCTCTGGAAATCAGATGGTCAAAATTTGCAGAATACCAATGAAGGTGGAGTTGTTATTGGACCCGGTGTTGGCAAAACACCCGCAGGCTACCGTCTGTACGTTGCTGATGGCATCCTTACAGAGAAAGTGAAGGTGGCCGTCAAAAGTATGAATGATTGGTCAGACCGGGTATTTGAAAAAGGGTATGACCTTCGCAGCCTTGGTCAGGTCGAAATATACATTAATCAGCACAAGCACTTGCCCGGTGTACCGTCCGCTAGGGAGGTCGTAGAGAATGGCGTAGATGTTGGTAAAATGGATGCCAAGTTGCTTGAGAAGGTTGAAGAGTTGACGTTATATATGATTCAGCTCAAAAAGGAAAACGACGAGCTAAAGCGAAAAAGCATCCTGCTGGAGAAGCGCATAAATGCCGTAAAACGCTCGTCGAGACGATAAGCGTATTCTGCCAACTTAACCCCAATACACACGCGGGTTGTAGTTGAGGCAAAAACGAACAGATACCTGACAGAACATACGAGCAAAGTATGAGTGTCAGGTATTTTGCCACTTAGTTTAAACAGAAACAATTGGAATGCTGGAGAAAGAATACGGTGAGAAAGCAATGAGCTATTTCTCCCACGAGAGAAATGAGATGCTACGTTACATACCTAAGAGCGTAAAGTCTGTTTTGGATGTAGGTTGTAGCAGTGGTACGTTTGGGAGTGCCATCAAAGCAAATATGGGTTGTCAGGTGTGGGGTATTGAACCAGACAAGCGAGCCGCTGACAACGCAAAACTTGTTTTGGATAGAGTATTCAATACTGTGTTTGACGAAAACGTTGATTTCCACGGACAAAAGTTTGACTGCATCTTTTTCAATGATGTTCTTGAGCATTTGGTTAATCCATTTGAGGCTTTAGAGCTTTGTAAAGAATTGTTGGCACCAGAGGGTGTTATTATTTCTTCGATACCCAACATAAGGTTTTTTGATGCAGTGTATCATATCATCATTAAGAAAGACTTTAAGTACGAAGGCGCAGGAATTTTTGATAAAACGCACCTAAGGTTCTTTACGAAAAAAAGCATCGAAAGAATGTTTTTACAGGCAGGCTACAAATTCACTACTATTGAGGGAATCAATTCTATAAAGGAGATAAATAAAAGTGGTTACAGAAACTTCAACCTTTTGAATACAATCCTATTGAAATCTATATCTGACATGGAATTTCAACAGTTTGCAGTGGTCGCCCATTTGTAGTTTCTGATGCATCGTTACGCTGCGTTTAGAGAAGTGATTTTTAGGAGATATTTATTTTATGGTGAATATTGCACTTGTACAGGATGGGTTGATGTGTCGGGCGGGGGGGGAGCAGGTCGCACTCTGCTTCCACAAGGCGTTTCCCGATGCGCCGATTTATACGCAGTGCTATCAGCCAGAGTTGACATTTCCAGAGTTTAGACGCTGTGATATTCGCACCACTTGGTTACAGCCCATTGCCAGAACTGATGACCTGATGAAGAAGTTGTTCTTCCCACTGGGTATCTGGGCAATGGAGTCGCACGACCTGACGAGCTTACGACGTAGTGCTGATGTCAGGTACGCATTGTGCTAAGTATGTCAAAGTACGTCCCGACACCCTGGTCATTAGTTACAGTTTCACCCCTTTTCGACTAGCTTGGGAGCCACAGTCATATGCGCAGTATTCCGGAGCAGGTCCCGTAAAAAGGGCAGCCTTCGATGCGGTGCTGGCGTACCTTCGTAAGACTGATTTCAAATTCGGACAACGACCCAACTACTATATTGGTATGACCGATGAGACGGCTAACCGGTTACGCCAAACATACGATGTAAACAACCCGATTGAAATCATCAATCCGCCTGTCAGCGTAGAGAAATTTCATGTATCGGACCGGCCAAAAGAGTATTTCCTAATTGTCTCCCGGCTCGAATATTATAAGAAAGTAGACTTGGCTATCGAAGCTTTTAATGAGCTGGGCTACCCGCTAGTGATAGTGGGCAGAGGGTTACAGGCCGATGAGATTAAAGCACGGGCAAAGAGTAATGTCACGTTCATGAGCGGCTTGTCGGCAAAAGAACTGGCTGACGTGTATGCGGGTTGCCGGGCGTTTATTTTTCCACAGCACGAAGATTACGGTATCACACCCCTGGAAGCCAATGCCGCAGGTCGGCCCGTCATTGCATACGGAGCTGGCGGAGTGCTGGCCACGCAACTACCGGTTCAACAGGACGTAAGCCGGGCAACGGCCCTGTTCTTTACTGAACAAACGTCGGCTAGTTTGATTGAGGCCGTAAAGAAATTTGAAGTGATTGAGCATGAATTCGATTCCGGGTTTATCCGTAAACACGCCGAAGGGTTTGACGAATCTCTGTTTATCAGGCGTATCCAGAATTTTGTGAAGACAAAATGGGCCTCGTTTAACAAAGAAGTCGTAGCTTAGGCAAACAAAAAAGCGAAGCATATGAAACGAATATACACACTCGTAGCGGGCTGTCTACTAACGACAACGCTTGCACTCGCTCAGGCCCCTCAAAGTCTGCGTATTCAGATCAGCTATCAGGGAGCGGGGCAGCACCTGGAGCAGGCCGTCGAGACGATCGAAGCGGTCAACGTAGTTCACGCAGCCACCACGGTCGATTATCAGGCGGGCCGGTCGGTTACGCTGCTGCCGGGTTTTGAAGCGCGTACCGGCAGTACGTTCGCAGCCTTCATCAAGCCGGTTTCCAACGCGCCCGGTTCCGTTGCCGGTTCGGAGTTTCCTCTGCGGCTTAGTGCTTTCCCGAATCCGTTTGAACGAAGTACAACCATTGAGTACGATCTTCCCGCTGACGGAAAAGTAAATTTGTGGATCACTGATGCTCAGGGTAAAGTTGTGGGACAACTGGCTCAGGACGAGGTGCAGACCGCCGGTCGGCACCGCCTGGAGTGGACGCCCACCTCGGCCGGGCCGGGGGTGTATATTCCCATTGTCGAGTCCGGTCAGAAACGGGCTGCCAGCCGGTTGGTGAAGAAATAAATTCAGTGTATAACTAAGGAAAACCACGCCCGGTGCGTGGTTTTCTGGTTTGGGATAACCCCGGATGGCTGTCTCATCCCGGCATTTGATCAGGTCAAGCCATGGCCTCCGCCTGGCCTTGTTCATGGTGAACCCGTTAACCTGTATCGCATTCCCGTTACTCGGTATATCGCATCCCTGGCAATAAAGCGTCGGTCACGGCATTATTATTGCATTACTATGTATGCCTGATACCCTCGTTAAATGCCCCCTATTTTGTTCCGTTTTTCTGTTGTCTGTATCCTCTTTTTGGGTTTAACTGCCGGTTCCGGCCTGGCCCAGCCCATTCGGCAGCCTAACCGCTACACGGCCGAGGTGGGCGGGTATGGGGCCACCTCGGTAGCTACGCCGTTCTGGCTGCGGGCCAATCAATACGGTATTGTCCCCAACCGTACCCCGGTACTGACGTTGCGGGCGGGGATCTATAGCGATTATGACACAACCGGCAATGCCCGTCGGTCTCAGCCCGGCACGAACCGCTGGCGTAACAGTACCTTCGACGTGGGCTATGGCTTGAATGTGGTGGTCAATGCCGCGCCCAATCAGCTTTATTACGAGAAAGCCGTTTTGCTACCCGAAGCTTATATAAAAGTGCGCCGGGGTATTTTTGAAGCGTATGTAGGTCGTCGGCGCGAAGTGTTCGGACTGGCCGACTCTTCACTTTCGACGGGATCGTACGCGTGGTCGGGTAATGCCATGCCGGTCCCGAAACTTCAGGTGTCTATTCCCGAATTTACGCCCATTGGTTTCACGAGGGGGCTGGTAGCCATTCAGGGCACGTACGCCCACGGTGTGCTGGGTGGCGCGTATATCCGTAATACGCTGCTGCATCAGAAATCGCTGTACCTGCGGGTTGGACGCGAGGCCGCGGCTGTGCGGCTGTACGGTGGATTTACCCATCAGGTGGTGTGGGGCGGGCGGGCGGCTGATCCGAACGGCATTCCGGGCACCATTCCGGTGGGGGGCAAGCTGCCATCGGGCCTGATCGACTATTTCTACGTAGTGACGGGCATCAACAAAGGCCGGACGGACACCACCAAATACACGTTTTTCGATCAGACCAACCGGGTGGGTAATCACGTTGGCTCTATTGACGTAGCCGCCGAGTTCGATCTGGTTCGCCATACCTTGTTCATGTATCGGCAGAGCTTAATTGAAGATGGGTCGCTGTATTCGCTGATTAACATTGCCGACGGGCTGAACGGCATTCGTCTGCGCCGGAACGACCCCGACGCGCTGGTACGCGACATCCTGTTCGAAGTGCTGAACACCACCAGTCAGGGCGGAGACACGTTTGTGATCGACGATCCCAGCAAGCGGGGCCGTGACGATTATTTCAATCACCAGCAGTTTCGCGACGGCTGGTCGTACCGCAACCACACGATTGGTACGCCGTTTATTCCGCCCGGTCCCCTGCCCGGCGACGCGTATCCTGTTGGTACGTTCACCTTTAACAACCGCGTTACGGTCATTCATCTGGGGCTGGCGGGGCAGTTGCCCTGGCGTGGATCGGCTTTTGGTGGTCCCGTCACCTACCAGGCCAAGCTTTCGTATAGCCGCAACCTGGGGACGTATGGCATACCCTATCAGCCCATCCGCCATCAGTTTTCTGGTTTTGCGCAGGTGATAGCTCCACTGTCGGTGCTGGATGGACTGGCAGTCACGGCGGCCATTGGCCAGGACGCCGGCACGCTGTACGCCAACAGTTTAGGCGCGTTTTTGAGTCTGCGTAAAACCTGGCTGCGATAGGTCTTATCCCGGTCCTTTTTTGGGGGAAGGGTTTTTTTAGAGTAATTTGCGCGTTCATTGGGTGTACCGTTCGATAAGGTTGAGCCGCTGACGAAACCCAAACGTCGTATTTCACGTACAAACTACAACGAAACGCCCGGCATCGATAAGGGTTACCAGGTTTATTTATGCGACATCGGTATTCAATATTGTTCTTTCCCTTGCACGTCTTCGCTGATTTCTTCAGCCTGAACGCTGCATTTGCCGGAGCGTATTGGCTGAAGTTCCAGACGTTTTCCGCCATTGATCAGCCCCCATACGCCCAGCTCTGGTGGCTCTTCAACCTGGTCTGGCTGGTGGAGATTCTGCTCTTTAAGCCGTATATTTTTCCCCGCCAGCTTTTTAAGCTGGACCACTTGCTAAAAAAACTGATTTTATTGACGGCCCTGCACATATCCGTAATCGCTGTGTTCTGGGTAGTGGTCAAAGGCTATTATTACTCCCGTGAACACCTGTTCATTTCGTACGCGCTCTTTACGGGCATGGCGACTGCGTTCCGGGTGGGTGGTCTGGTTTTTTTGCAGCAGTACCGGGCGCGGGGCTACAACAATCGCCGGTACGTGGTGGTGGGGTATGGAAAACTGGCCGCTACAATCAAGAGCTTTTACGAAGCGCATCCCGAAATGGGCTTTCAGTTTCAGGGCTACTTTGATCAGCCAACGCCGGATAACCAGGATATTTTGCGGGGTGACTACGATGGACTGACAAACTTCATCCGGGAGCAGCGTATCGACTGCGTGTATTGCTGTATGCCGTACATTGACAACCAGCGGCTGAAAGTCCTTGTTGATGATGCTGAGCAGGTTGATTATCAGGTGAAACTGCTGGTCGATTTTCGCGGCTTCCTGAGCAAGGGTACATCTGTAGAGTATCACGATTTTTTGCCCGTCCTGAATCTGTCATCGAGGATGCTGGCTGATTTTAAGGTAAATACCCTGAAGCGGGGATTTGATATCGCTTTCTCGTTGGGGGTTCTTTTGATGGGATTACCCATATATATACTGGTTGCGATTATTACCAGGCTAACGTCGGCGGGGCCAATTCTCTATGCTCAGGAGCGTATTGGCCGGGCGGGGAAGCCGTTTCAAATCTACAAGTTCAGGAGCATGTACATCGATGCCGAGAAATCGGGGCCGGTGCTGTCGGGGGGACTACTGGACAACCGGATTACCCCCTGGGGGCGATTCATGCGCCAAACCCGCATCGATGAAATTCCGCAGTTTTACAATGTGCTGGTTGGCAATATGTCGGTGGTAGGCCCCCGGCCCGAACGTCAGTTCTTCATCGATCAGATTATTGCCGTTGCACCCGAGTATCAGTTACTGCTGAATGTAAAGCCCGGTATTACCTCTATTGGGCAGATAAAGTTTGGCTATGCCGCCACCATTGATGAGATGGTACAGCGACTTCGCTACGATCTAATCTACCCCAAACGCCGGTCGTTCCTGTTCGATATGTGGATCATTACGCAAACGTTGCGGGTGATGGCGCAGGGGCGGGGTAAGTAATCCATAATTTCTTTGCATAAACGGCTTTATCGATTTGTTCGGGCCGTTTTTTTTATGTCTATGAGATCGTACCGCCTGTGGGTTATTGCCCTGACTGGAATCATGTTATCGACCACCGTCGCGCTGAGTCAGCGTGTCAGCCGGTATGAGGTGCGGGTGGGGGTTTTAGGGTCATCGGGAAAGCAAACACCGTTCTGGTTGCGGGCCAATCAGTACGGTACGGTTCCGCTGCGCGGGTCGGTAGTTCAGGCCGAAGCGGGTCTATTCGGTGACTACCAGCCTATGGACAGCACCGGTTACCGGCCAAAACTGGATTGGGGTTACGGGGTAAGTGCCGTAATGAACGCCGGTGCTACCGAGATCCGTTCGGTTGTACCCGGCTCTACTGGGGCCTTTGTGCTGCCTGAAGCCTACGTAAAGGGGAGGTTGGGCGCGTTTGAAGCCTACGTGGGTCGTCGGAAGGAAATCTTTGGCCTGGTGGATACCTTGCTGACAACGGGGGCCTATGCCTGGTCGGGTAATGCGCTGCCGCTTCCTAAACTTCAGGTTAGTCTGCCCAACTACACAGCCGTACCCTTTACGAAAGGCGTTATTTCAGTATTGGGTGGCGCGTCTCATGGCTGGTTTGAAAGCAGTGACAAAATTGTAACCGGATCGTACCTGCATCAGTCCTGGCTGTATGGACGGCTGGGAAAACCGTCGTGGCGGTTCCGGCTGTACGGGGGGTATAATCACCAGGCCGTATGGGGCGGAGAAACCGTACCGGGGAATCCAAGCGTTCCCGCCGATGGAAAGCTACCGTCGTCGCTGAAATTTCTGCCGAATGTCGCCTTCGGTATCCGGGGTATTGATATCGACCCTAAATTCCAGACCGCCAATAACTTTGAAGGTAACCGCATCGGAAATCACCTCGGCTCTATCGACCTCGCGGCTGACGTTAACATTGGCTCCTGGAATGTGTTTGGCTACCGGCAGTTTCTATACGAGACGGGTTCCCTGTTTTACCTGACCAGTATTGTTGATGGCATCAACGGCCTGCGGCTTCGCAACGAACGTGAACCAACGGGAGCGGTGTTTTTTCTGAAGCAGCTAACGTTCGAGTACATCTTTACGGGTAGTCAGGGGGGTGATGAGTTTGTGTTGCTCGATCCCCAACGGCGGGGCCGCGTCGATTACTTCAACAACGCGCAGTTCAGCGATGGCTGGCGGTATTTTGGCCGCACCATTGGTAACCCTTTGCTGACATCTAACGGCGAGACCGACCCGTTGTTACCCCAGCGGGGCCCTATTGCTAACAACCGTGTCAGCGCCTTTCATCTGGGTCTGTCCGGCCAGCTACTATCCACCGTTGATCTGACGGCGAAACTGACTCTGAGCCGGAATGCGGGTACGTACGTGGTGCCCTACCTCACGCTGCCCACGCAGTTCTCGGGTCTGCTCATGGCCGCTGTTCCGCTCGATGTGCTGGGGGGCGTTGTGCTGAATGGCTCGCTGGCTATAGATACGGGCGGTTTGCTTCCCAACAGCTTCGGCGCGTACGTGGGCCTGCGAAAGACCGGCGTGCTGGGCCGGAGAACAAAGCCGACTCCAGCGCCAGCCATGCAGTTTTGAGTGGATCGCTCGGGGAGTCGCACCAGCGTACCGGAATAGCCTGCGGTTAAAAACTCTATTAATTTGATGGAATGGCATAGGCACCCCATTGCCAATCGCTATTTTTGCCAGATAAATAAGCAATAGCGTCAGGCGAATGAGGGGGATAAGTCAGTTTTTAAGTGGAGTTGTATTTAGTATCGTCGTTGTCCTGGGTGCCTCATGCGAGCAGTCGCCAACGAAAGTAGCCACGGCTGCCCTGCGTACCTGCGCTGATGAACAGGCACTGACCGCCACCGAACAGCAGGCTATCCGACAGAAAATTGGTGGTGATGACAAGGCCCGGCAGATCGAAGAAATTTTCCGGCAAAAAGTACGCGCGGGTTTTAACGGCAATGTGCTGGTAGCCCAGAAAGGGGTGGTACTGTACCAGAAATCGTTCGGGCTGGAACGGTTTGAGCGTAATCAGCGCGATAGTCTGGTGCCGGAATCAAAATTCCAGCTGGCCTCGTTATCCAAAACCTTCACCGCTGTGGCCACGCTGAAGCTGATCGAAACCGGTAAACTCTCGCTCGACGACAGCATCCAGCAGTTTTATCCGCAGTTTCCGTACCACGGCATCACCATCCGCGAACTGCTTAGTCACCGCAGCGGCCTGCCCAACTATGCGTATGCGTTTGATGATAGTATGAAGGTGAACTTCTACAAGCGCGAGAAGCCGTATCCCACCAATGCCGTGATTATGCACTGGTTTGCCACGGTAAAGCCTACTCCTCAACGGTACAACATTCCGGGCCGGGGGTTCAGCTATAGCAACACGAACTACATGGTGCTGGCGTCTATTATTGAGCAGGTGACAAAGCAGCCCTACGAGACCTTTGTACAAAAAAACATTTTTGAGCCGCTGGGTATGCACCACACCTTTGTGGCCACGACGAAAAATGACGCCATCAATCAGCACCGGACGGCGGGCTACCAGTGGAACCGGCGTATCCCCAAAGATTATTACGACGACGTGGTGGGCGACAAGGGCGTATATTCTACCACTAGTGATCTGTTTCGCTGGTACCGTGCCCTGAACGGCGATTGCCTGTTGAAAAAGAAAACGCTGGCCGAGGCCTTCCTGCCCCGCAGTTTCGAACGAAAAGGAGCCAAAAATTACGGCTACGGCTTTCGGATGATGCTCGACCAGAAAACAAACACACCCGAATACATCTACCATTCAGGCTGGTGGAAGGGCTACAATACTATGTTCTGGTTCAGCCCTAAAGATGAATACGTCATCATTGTGCTGGGTAATCGCTACAACAAAGGCGTCTACCGCGTTAAAGAACTGATCGACGTACTCCACGGCGGTCCCAAAGTGGCCGCTTCTTCGGCAGACGATGTGGAAATATGAGTAGGTGCAGCGGGTAAGGAAGCTTTTTTCCTAAACCCGACCATGCGCGCTCTGCTGCTTTCAATCTGCCTGACCACTTTGCTGACTTTATCCGCTTACGCGCAGGAAATTATTAATCTGTGGCCCGCCAATGCCATTCCAAACGCTATTCCGGGTGCGACGATTACTGAGAAGTCGGAGACGACTGATGGCATCCTGCGCATCAGCAATGTGTCGGTGCCTACGCTGACAGCCTATCTGCCCCCGGCAGGCAAAGCAACGGGGGCCGCCGTCATGATCTGCCCCGGCGGGGGGTACTCAATTCTGGCCGCGAGCCACGAAGGTGAAGACATAGCCCGCTGGTTCAATGGTATGGGCATCACAGCCTTCGTGTTGAAATACCGGTTGCCAAACCCGGCCATCATGACCACCGAACATGAAGTGCCGCTTATGGATGCCATGCAGGGTATCACGCTGATTCGGCAGAATGCCGGTAAGTACAAGGTCGATCCCAATAAAATTGGCGTGATGGGTTTCTCGGCGGGCGGACACCTGGCTGCTACGCTCTCGACCCATTACCTCAGGGGTAATCGCGCCAGTGAGCAGGCCCGGCCCAACTTCTCGATCCTGCTCTACCCGGTTATTACGTTTGGCAGCGCTGCCCATACCGGCTCACGCGACAAACTGCTCGGGAGCCAGAAAGCATCGCCCGAACTTGATTACGTATTACTCCAATGAGCAGCAGGTAACGGAGCAGACCCCCCCTACATTTCTGGTTCATGCCGAAGACGACAAAGCGGTACCCGTTGATAACAGCATCCTGTACTATCAGGCCTGCGTGGCTAAAAAAGTCCCCGCTGAGATGCACCTCTACCCCAAAGGCGGGCATGGGTTCGGGCTGCGTACCGGCAAGTTCGGTTCGCTTAACGAATGGCCCGACGCCTGCAAAGCGTGGCTGAATAGCCTGGGAATGCTATAGTGTGGCCGTATCTTATTTGTCGTTCAAAATCAACGGTGTATTGCCCCGCCCGCCCATGATCACGATTTTCGTATTGGGCGATTTGGCCAGTTCACGCTGCGTTATGATCTGCTCGTACTGTAGCTGCTTGTCGCTCAGGCCCGTCGACAGGATCTTCTGATAGTCGGCAATACCCTGTGCTTCTACGCGCTTGCGGTCGGCTTCCTGTCGCTCTTTAGCCAGCACAAACTGCATCTTCTGCGCTTCCTGCTCGGCGTTGATCTTTGACTCGATGGCTTTCTTAACCGATGCGGGCAGGTCGATGTTGCGAATCAGCAGTTGCTCCAGCATCAGCCCCCGGTCTTTAAAATCTTTCTCGATGGTTTTGTAGATCCGCGTTTGAAACTCGTCGCGCCGGGTAGAGTACAGGGCCACTGCGTCGTAATACACGGCATTATCGCGGATGCGGGTCCGGGTGATAGGCCGTACGATTTTGTCGATGTAGTCCGGGCCAATTTCCTGCAGAATTTTTGGCGCGTCGGCGGGAATCATGCGGTATAGCACGGTAAGATCAATGACAACTTCCAGACCATCGGCCGAGAGTACGCGAATCGCATCATCACCCTGCTGATTACCTTCGGCATTGGTGGCCGACATGGTATAGTTCTGCGTTTTGACGTCGAAATCGGTTACGGTCGCAACCGGATTGACAAAATTCAGGCCAGGGTCGAGGACGCGGTCGCTGACGTCGCCGAAGAGCGAAATAACCCCAACCTGTCCGGCGTCGATCTGCTTGATTGCCGACGACAGCAGCCCAATTACAATTAGAACAAGGCCAATAATCTTGGCGGGTCTCGAAAAATGCGAAAACGCCAGGGCGGGCGTGTTAATGGCAAAGCCAATAATAAGGGCAATTACGCCGAGAACAAGAAGAAACATCTGTAGCGCGGACCACTGGTCCGTAGTTAGAAGGATGGTACGGAAATCAGCGGCCAGACGACCGCTCCGTACATTAATTCCTGAATATACAAAAAAAGGACACCCGGTCGTAACCGAATGTCCTTCTCAAATTGAAACGCTGAGCGTTTCGATACTACGACTTGGTGTTTTTCTTTACCGCAGTGGCGGGCGTACTGGCAGTTCCAGCTTCCTTCTGACCAACTACTTCGCCTTTCAGATAGACGATCGTCTGACCAGCTTCTGCGTTGCTCATCACCGTAATTGATTTGTTGAAGGGTCCCATAGCGGCTGCATTGTATGTAGCCGAGAGCGTACCCGTCTTACCTGGCATGATGGCTTCACGCGTCCAGCTTGGCTTGGTACAGCCGCAGGAAGCCTGTGCGTCGTTGATAACGACAGGACTCGTGCCCGTGTTTTTGAACTCAAACACATAGGTAACGGGCTTGCCCTGTTCTATTTTGCCAAAGTCGTGCGTTTCCTTGGCGAACTTCATGTTCCCCTTCTGGGCGTAACTAACGGCGATTAACACAAAGAAAGCTACGAAAAGTGAAAATAACTTTTTCATCGGACTAAACGGAGTTATGATTTGGTTGTTAAGATACTTTACTGGTTAAAACCTGTTTGCTGCAAACACTTTGCCAAAGTTCCTGTGGGTTTCGTCAGGTCAACAAAGAAACGAACGAAATCGTTTTTTTTGAAAGCTGAAAGGTTTTATCTTACTTTAACTGCCGGGAAACAACGATTCGTAGCTACCGGCATAACTTCATCGACAAATTAAATCTGTTCCTTATTTAACCTGCACTGCTGCCGTGATAGTAAACGAACAACTCCATCAGGCCGATACGCTTAACCACGAAAAAATCCTGCTCGATTACCGGTTAGCCTGCGAAAGTCGGCAGGTGAGTCTGCTGGGCCGGCGCGATGTGATGGGCGGACGGGCCAAATTCGGCATCTTCGGCGACGGCAAAGAACTGGCTCAGCTGGCGGCTGCCCGGGCCTTTGCGCGGGGCGATTACCGCTCTGGCTATTATCGGGATCAGACCTTTGTGGCCGCACTGGGGGGCGTGAAATGGACCGAATTCTTTGCCCAGCTTTACGCCGACACCGACGTAGCCCGTGAGCCTAATACGGCGGGGCGCTCCATGAATGGTCACTTTGCCACGCGCTGGCTCGATGAACAGGGCCTGTGGAGGTCGCAGACCGACGAGTACAACTCTGTTTGTGATATTGCTCCTACCGCCGGACAGGTACCGCGTTCGCTTGGGCTGGCCTATGCCTCCAAGCTCTTTCGCCATAATCCCGCCCTGCGCGACATGCCGGGCTTCTCGCACGGCGGTAACGAGATTGTTTTCGGCACCATTGGCGACGCATCGACTTCGCAGGGCATGTTCTGGGAGACGATGAATGCGGCCGGAGTACTTCAGGTGCCCCTGTTGATGTCTGTCTGGGACGATGGCTACGGTATTTCGGTACCAGTAGAATACCAGACCACGAAGGGAAGTATTTCCAGGGCGATGGCCGGTTTTCAGCGCGATACGCCCGCGGAACGTGGATTCGAGATTTTTACCGTTAAAGGCTGGGATTATGTAGCTCTGCTGGAGACGTATCAGCAGGCCGCGCAGGTCTGCCGCGATGAGCAGGTGCCGGTACTGGTACACGTGCAGGAGCTGACCCAGCCACAGGGCCACTCGACGTCCGGCTCGCATGAACGCTATAAATCCAAGGAACGACTGCGCTGGGAAGCCGAACACGACTGCAACCGGGTATTCCGGCAGTGGATTCTGCAGAACGGATACGCTACCAACGATGAACTGGATATCATTGACGCTGAGGCAAAGCAAGTGGCCCGGCAGGCCCGCGCCGACTCCTGGAGCGCCTATCAGCAGTCAATGAAAGGCGACTACGACGAGGCTCTGGAGCTATTGCAGCGGGCGGCCCGAAATAATTCCAAATCGAATGAGTTAATGGCCATTCGTGAAGGGCTGCGCAAAAATACGACCGCCCTCCGGCGCGATGCCACCTCGGCGGTGCGCAAAGCGTTGCGCCTGTTGCGGGCCGACGCCGGGCCGGGTCGGCAGGGTTTGCAGCAGTGGCTGACCCGGACCCGTGCCGCCAACGACGATTATTTCAGTTCGCACTTGTACAGCCAGTCGCCGGAGTCGCCCATGCTGATTGAGGGCATTCCGGCGCAGTATTCTGACAGCAGCCCGCTGGTGGATGGCTACATGCTGATGCAGCGGTATTTCGACAGTTTGTTTGAACGTGACGTACGGGCCGTTGCTCTGGGCGAAGACGTGGGTCAGATTGGCGACGTAAACCAGGGATTTGCGGGTTTGCAGGAGAAGTACGGGGAGATACGCATTACTGACACCGGCATCCGCGAAACCACCATCATCGGGCAGGGCATTGGGCTGGCTATGCGCGGGCTGCGGCCTATTGTTGAGATCCAGTATTTCGACTACATCTTTTACGCCCTGGCCACGCTGACCGACGACCTCGCCACGTTGCAGTACCGTACCAAAGGCGGGCAGAAAGCCCCGCTCATTGTCCGGACACGCGGCCACCGGCTCGAAGGCATCTGGCACTCGGGGTCTCCAATGGGGGCTATGCTCAGTAGCCTGCGGGGAATGCACGTACTGGTGCCGCGCAATATGACTCAGGCGGCCGGATTCTATAATACGCTTATGGCGGGCGACGACCCCGCCCTGGTTATCGAGTCGCTGAATGGGTACCGGCTTAAAGAAAGTTTGCCCGATAACCTCGCCGAGTTCTGCCTGCCGCTGGGCGTTCCGGAAATTCTGCGACCCGGCACTGATGTAACGGTGGTGACCTACGGTAGCATGTGCCGCATTGTGCTGGAAGCGGCCACCCAACTGGCCGACATGCACATTGATATAGAGGTCATTGACGTGCAAACGTTGCTCCCCTTCGATCGGTACGGAGCCATTGCCGAATCAGTCAGGAAAACGAACCGGGTAATTTTTGCCGACGAAGACGTGCCGGGCGGGGCATCGGCCTATATGCTGCAGCAGGTTATTGAAGGGCAGAACGCGTATCGGTATCTGGATTCTGCCCCGCGTACGTTATCCGCCAGGGCACACCGCCCCCCCTATGGCTCAGATGGCGATTATTTTTCAAAACCCAGCGTTGATGACGTGATCGAAGCCGTGTACGAACTCATGGGCGAATTTGACCCGGCGCGGTATCCTGAAATTTAATGAGTGAATTGTGAATGATAGAATGAGTGAATAGCTAACGCAAGCTGACTACAGCCGGAGGTATTCACTCATTCTATCACTCTATCATTCGGAATTGATAAATGACTTATTTCCACGACATACGGGCTGGAATTCGCACGACGCTGAAAGGACTGAGCCTGACGTGGCGACACCTGCGGCAGGCTACCCACCGCCGAACGCCGGAGGGCATCGCCAGCGACAATTACTTCGATCAGCAAAACGGACTGGTTACGCTACAATATCCGCACGAGCAGTTACCCATCCCGGATAATGGCCGCTACCGGCTTCGTAACGAGATCGACGATTGCATCGTGTGCGACAAGTGCGCCAAAATCTGCCCCGTTGACTGCATCACCATCGACGCTATCAAGGCCACGGAAGAAGTAGGGCGTGCGTCGGACGGGTCGCCGATTCGGTTGTATGCCGCTACATTCGATATCGACATGGCCAAGTGCTGCTACTGTGGATTGTGCACGGTGGTTTGCCCGACGGAATGCCTGACGATGGACAAAAAGTTCGATTACAGCGAGTACGAACTGGGCAAGCTGACGTACCACTTTGCTGATTTGACCCCCGCCGAAGCCGATGAGAAGCGGGCCCTGTACGAGCAGTTCGTCCGGGAGAAAGAAGCCGCTAAACTGGCGCAGGCTGCCGCTAAATCGGCCGCTATTGCCTGTGGAAGTATCTACGGCGGGCAAGGCCAGTTCTGCAGAGGTACCCGGGGCCGCACCCACCGTAAAACGACCCGTATTCCGTCCCACGGCCCGGCCCGCTGCCAAACCCGCTGAATTGACTACGCCGGAGGAGCCCGCAGCGGCACCTAATCCAATGGCTGACGTACCGGAAGGGGCCATGGCTCAATCCGGTCTTACCCCCAACGATGGGCAACAGAGCGCGCCGGGCGCGCCGGACGTTAAAAAAAGACCGGCTTTCATGCCCACCCGAAAGCCCGCGAAACCCGCCGATTCTGTTGCAGCGGAAACGTCCGCGCCAAAACCGGAGTCGGTAGCAGCCGCAGACGTTTCCGAATCAGCCGGGCCACAAAAGCCCCGCCCTGCGTTTCGCCCCACTATGAAGCCGAAACCGGCCCCGTCTGCTCCAACTGCCGACGAACCGAACCCCGATGAACCGGCATGATACAACTGGCTTTTTATGGATTTGCCGCGCTGGCGCTGGGTGGTGCTTTGGCCGTGTTGCTAACCAGAAATGTAATGCACGCGGCTTTTTTCCTTTTGTTGACGCTTCTCGGTGTGGCGGGTCTGTTTGTGCTGACGAGCGCCGATTTCCTGGCCGTAGCGCAGCTTATGATTTACGTAGGCGGGGTGCTGGTGCTGGTTATCTTTGGCGTCATGCTCACTCATAAGCCTGATCTAAAGACCAGCACCGATAGTCAGCAACCCAATCAAGTCCCGTCGCTGAACCGATTCCGTAATTCATGGGTGATGACGATGGTGGTAGTGGGTGGAATATTCGTAACCTTGTACTCGCTGCTGGCGCGATCGTCATTTGTTTTGCTACAACAACCCATTGGCTGGGAAAGCACCGTAACGCGGGTGGGCATGCAACTAATGACCGAGTACCTGGTTCCGTTCGAGCTTGTCGGCATTTTGTTACTGGCAGCCCTGGTGGGCGCAACGCACCTGGCGGGAAACAAAAGCAACTGACTGACACCCGGCAAATCACCATGATAGACAGTCACTTATTTCTTGTTGTAGCCGCTGCCCTGTTTAGCACCGGGCTGGCCATAGTGCTGTTGAAACGGCACATCATTGTGGTATTGATGGGTATTGAGCTAATGCTCAATGCCGTCAATATAAACCTGGCCGTGTTTAGTCAGTATGATCCTAACCGGATTCAGGGGCAGATGCTGGCGTTATTTGTGATGGTAGTGGCCGCTGCCGAATCTGCCGTGGCACTGGCTATTGTGCTTCAGGTGTATCGTCACTACAAAACCGTTCAGCTGGACGAGCTGAATGAGCTCAGATTCTAAAGGCTCACGTCCTGAACGTTCGCAAGTCCCGGTTTCACGTTTTGAATCAGTTATCGACGGTATCCTGACCGATGGCTACGGCGTTGCGGATGACTTTCTGAGTCCTGCCGCCGTAATGGCTCTGGCCCAACAACTGCGCCACCGTAAGCAGGCCGGACAGTTTCACGAAGCCGGCGTTGGCAACCGGCAGGCACTGGTCGAGAATACGATCCGGGGCGATGAGATTCTCTGGCTCAACGAAACCGGTGCCTCCGCCGAAGAAACTGCTTTTCTGAATCGTATCAACGCGTTCATGGCCTATGTAAACCAGACGTGTTACCTCGGTCTGCGCGAGTGTGAATTTCACTATGCCCTGTATCCGATCGACACGTTCTACAAACGCCACCTCGACCGATTTCAGACCGATTCACGCCGGAAACTTTCGGTCATCTGCTACCTCAACGCCAACTGGCAACCCACCGACGGCGGGCAACTGGCTCTTTATCTGCCTAACTCTGACGGCACTGAACGTACCAAAACCATTTTACCGGTGGGTGGTCGGCTGGTATGTTTTGAGAGTGAGCGACTGGAACACGAGGTATTGCCCGCCATCTGTGAGCGGCTGAGTCTGACGGGCTGGCTCAAAACGGCCTGACCGTATTGGTTTCGCCCGTGCGAATGGGGATATTTGCGCTCTTCAATTGTAATCCATCTCTGAATGACGCCCCCGTTTCTGCTTGCCGTGCTGCTGTTACTGCCCTTTGCGGGGTTTCTGGCGGTATGGGCGTCGGGTGGGCAAGTGGCGGGCAAACTAGCGGTTGGGCTAACCGGTGCGGGACTGTTGCTGGCGGGCTGGCTGCTGCTGACGAACCAGTCCATCACCCTGCAAAGCACCTGGGCCACCTTGTCGGACGTATCGTTTCCGATTACGTTCCGGCTCGACGGGATGGCCGCGCTTATGCTGGTACTGGTGCATTTTGTGGCGCTGCTGGTGCAGGTCTATTCGCTGGCATACATGCACGACGAATCCCATTTTTCCCGCTATTTTGCCTATCTGCAGCTCTTTGTGGGCGCCATGCTCGGTATCGTGCTGGCAGGAAATCTGCTGGTACTGTACGCTTTCTGGGAGCTGGTTGGGCTGGCGTCCTACCTGCTCATTGGCTTTTACGCCGATCGGCCCGCTGCCAGTCAGGCGGCTAAAAAAGCGTTCCTGATGAATCGCGTCGGCGATATGGGGCTGTTGCTCGGCGTTTTTCTGACGTACTATTATTTCGATACCCTCGATTTCATCGAACTGGCGGGTGTGGGTGCCTTTGCCGTGCCGCCGACGGTGGTGGGGCTGTGTTTATTTATGGGCTGCGTAGGCAAGTCGGCGCAGTTTCCACTGCTAACCTGGTTACCCGATGCCATGGAAGGCCCCACGCCCGTGTCGGCATTGCTGCATGCGGCCACGATGGTGGCCGCCGGGGTGTTCCTGCTGGCCCGTATTCACCCGCTGCTCTCGCCCAACGCGCTGGTTGTTATCACGCTGGTGGGTGCCGTTACAACGCTGTGGGGTGGGTACGCAGCCTTATTTCAACCTGATATCAAAAAAGTGCTGGCCTTCTCAACCGTTTCGCAACTGGGACTGATGGTGGCCGCCATGGGAATGGGCAACGTGGGCGGGGCCATGTTTCACCTGCTGACCCACGCGTTTTTCAAGGCCGGTCTGTTTCTCAGTGTGGGGTCGGTTATTCACGCCGTGCATACCCAGAATATGAACCAGATGGGGGGGCTGCGCCGGGCTATGCCCACTACGTTTGTCAGCTACACCATTTGCGCGGCTGCGTTGGCAGGTGTTCCACTCTTGTCGGGCTTTTTATCGAAAGAAGCGATACTGGGCGGAGCGTTTGGCTGGTCGGCGGTGTCGGCAACAATTCCGTTCGCGGGGGCACTGGCCCGGGTAGTGCCGGTACTATTGCTGCTATCGTCCGGGCTGACGGCCGTCTACATGGCCCGGCAGTGGCGGCTGGTTTTCTTTGGTTCCTGCCGTAGCGAAATAACGGGGCTATCGGCAACTCACGAACCCAGTTGGCTTATGCGCGGGCCGGTGCTGGGGCTGGCCGTGCTGTCGGCAGCGTTCTGGTTCTCCATCAATCCGTTCGATTTCGCTGATAGCTGGGTGTTTGCGTTTCTACCGGCTCCGACTGGTGGACACGTCTTCTGGCTGGCTCCGGTATCCATAGGGCTGGTGCTGGCGGGCGGACTGCTGGGTTTCCGGCTGCGTGAGCCCCGCCAGTTGCGGTGGCTCGTGCAACTTTCGGTGCAGTACGGCTTTTTGGACGTCTTCTATCAGAAAATTATTGTCAATCCATCGCTCCGGCTCGCAGCTCTGCTCAACCGTGCTGATCAGCGCGTAGTAGATGGTGCGGTGAATGGCGTGGCCGTGTCGGGTGTGGTGCTGGCCCACCTCACAAGTGGATTCGACCGGTACGTTGTCGATGGCGTAGTGAATGGGGCAGCCTGGCTGGCGGGTCGGCTGGGCTGGCTGACGCGCCGGGTGCAGAACGGACAGGTGCAGTCCTATATTACCGCTGCCGTGGTTGGGCTGCTGGTCTTACTCTGGTGGATTTTGTGAAACGAACATGCTATCACTCCTTATATTCTTACCCCTGCTCGGCTCGCTCGTCGTTGCGCTGCTCCCCCAAAAACAAACGGCCTGGTTTCGCTGGATTGCCCTGGTCGTAACCCTGGCCGAAGTGATGCTGGCGGGGCTGGTGGCTACCCGGTTTGTTTCGGTGGAAAGCGGGTATCAGCTGCTCGAACAGGTTGACTGGATCACGCTTTCGCTGGGGCGGCTGGGCGTAGCGTCTATCGATTACCTGGTGGGTGTCGATGGTATCAGCCTGCCGCTGGTGGGGCTGTCGGCGGTTGTGATGCTGGTGGGTGTGGTATCGTCGTGGCGCAATACCGACCGCAGCCGGGCGTATTTTTCGCTCTACCTGCTGCTGACGGGCACTGTCATGGGCTGTTTTCTGGCCCTCGACTTTTTCCTGTTCTTTCTGTTTTTTGAGTTCATGCTCCTGCCCATGTATTTTCTCATCGGGTTGTGGGGCGGGCCGCGTCGGGAGTACGCATCCATCAAGTTTTTTCTTTACACGCTGTTCGGTTCGCTGCTGATTCTGCTCGTCATGATTGGCCTATATATGTCTGTTGTTGATCCGGTCAGCACAGCGGTAATGGCCGGTTTCGTAACGGACCCCGGCGCGGTAACGCCCGACATGATCCGGCTGGTGCAGCAACATCTGCAGGCGGGGCAGCTTGACCCGGCACAACTCGTACACACCTTTGATATGCGGTACCTGGCCGACGGACGTAACTATTTGCCCGATGCGTTTCTAAACCCGGCTGCCGAACCGATGGTGATGGGGCTACCCGCCCGGATGCTGGCGTTTTGGGTGGTATTCATCGGGTTTGCCATCAAACTACCCATTGTGCCGCTGCATACGTGGCTGCCCGATGCCCACGTGGAGGCTCCAACGGCCATTTCGGTGGTGCTGGCTGGGGTGCTGCTCAAAATTGGCGGCTACGGGTTTCTGCGGATCGTCTGGAATTTCTTTCCCGATGGGGCCGCCCAATATGCGCCGGTTCTGGGCGCGCTGGGTGTGCTGAGCATTGTTTACGGCGGGCTGAACGCCCTGGCGCAGATGGATCTTAAAAAGATGATTGCCTATTCATCCGTTTCGCACATGGGGTTTGTGTTGCTCGGCATGGCGTCGCTTACGGCGGAGGGAATCAATGGGGCCGTCTATCAAATGGTGAGTCACGGACTGCTGAGTGCCCTGCTGTTTCTGCTGACGGGCGTTTTGTATGACCGCACCCACGACCGGCGTATCGATTCATACCGGGGGCTGATGAGTCCCATGCCGCAATTCGCCATCCTGACGGCCATTGCATTTTTTGGCTCGCTGGGATTGCCGGGGTTTTCTGGTTTTGTGGGTGAGCTGTTCACGCTGATGGGGAGCCTCGAATCGGGCTGGTTGCCGGGCTGGCTCACGGCGGCAGGTACGCTGGGCATTTTGCTGGCAGCCGCCTATTTCCTCTGGACCCTGCAACGGATGTTCTTCGGCCCCACCTGGACCCGGCACGATGCCACTAGTTCACTGACCGACCTGACCCGTCGGGAGAAGCTGATGTTGATACCTCTGGCCGTATCGACGCTGGTACTGGGCCTGTTTCCCAACCTGATTTTTAATCTGACGGGGGCTACTGTTGGGCAATGGCTGGAGCGGTTTACCGTGTGAAAAATGTGGAAGCCACATCTCGTATGGACTATCTTCAAGAAATTAATATAATATTTTGCTAATATTGATATTTGACAAATAAAAAATAGGTAAAAATGTTTTGGGCAAGTTTTTAATGCGTAACATCGCAAAAAAACAACGCCTTATGTCATCTTCCCTTACTCGTCGTGACTGGCTGCGCGCCAGTGGATTACTCACCGCCGGACTCTCGGCCGGTATGCGCATTGCTAAAGCTGATGCACCGGTTTCGGTTGGTCAGTCGGTATTCGTCGATGAATTTGCTGGGCTAAGCACCCCGCCAGAAACCATGCCCGCCATGCGGGCGCGGCTGCTGGCCAACGAAAACCCACTGGGTATTTCCCAAAAGGCGAAAGACGCTATTGTGAAAGCAATGGAACGGGGCAATCGCTACGCCTGGAGCGAGTTTGGCCAGTTGAAAGATTTGCTTGCTGCCGACGAACTCGTTACGGCCAGCAACATTATGATGTCGCCCGGCTCGTCGGATATTCTGATGGCGGCTGCGGATCACTACGCAAAAGAAGGGGGGACAATTTTGACCAGTGTACTGACGTACGACGATTTGCTGCGCCGGGCGGCTGGTCAGGGAGCCAAAATTAAGGCTCTGCCCATGACCAAAGACTATAAATATGATCTGCCCGCTATCAAAGCGGCTATCACACCCGACGTGAAGCTGATTTATATCGTCAATCCTAATAACCCCACGGGTACGGTGGTGCCGGCCGCTGAGCTGGAGGCCCTCTGCCGCGAGGTATCGCCTAAGGTGCCCGTCTTCATTGACGAAGCTTATATTGACTTCTACGAACCTGCCGACCGGCCCAAACTCGGTAAACTCGTGGCCGATGGAAACAACATCATTCTGGCCCGGACATTCTCTAAAATTCACGGGTTTGCGGGTTTGCGGTTGGGGTACGCCATTGCCCAGCCTGATACCCTGAAACTGCTGAAGCCTTACACCAACGGCGATGGGGCTGTGAGTATTACCACGCTCATGGCCGGTGTTGCATCGTACCAGGATAAAGAGTGGCAAAACCACTGCCGCGCTGAAAACGCCAAAGCCCGTGAGTACACCGCCAAAGCACTGGCTGGTATGGGTTACGAGGTGATTCCGTCGCTGGCCAACTTTATGCTGTTCCCGATTCGGATGAAACCGGCATCGTTCCAGCAAAAGATGATGGCCGACGGCATTGGTATTCAAACCCGCGAGTTTGATGGACAACCGTTCTGTCGCGTCAGCATCGGCACGATGGATGAAATGACGATGTTCATCGACAGCTTTAAAAAGGTAGTAGGGTAAGGGCCTATGACTCGTCGCGATTTTATTAACCAGACCTCGGCCAGTTACGCGGGGTTGCTGGCCTGGGGATTGCTGCAGGCGGCTCCGGCCAACGCACTCAGGTTGCCCGCCACGGGCCGGACGCCCGATGGGAAAGGTCGCAAAATTGTGATTCTGGGAGCCGGGCTGGCGGGCATGGCCACGGCGTACGAACTCGGTAAACTCGGGTATGATTGTACTGTGCTGGAAGCCCGCAGCCGGTCGGGAGGGCGGGTCTGGACGATGCGGGGCGGTACCACCGAGACCGAAATGAGCGGTGCCAGTCAGACCGCACAATTTGATGCCGGACAGTATTTTAACGGCGGGGCGGCCCGTATTCCGCACCATCACCAGATTACGCTGCATTACTGCCGTGAACTGGGTATACCACTGCAGATCTTTACCGGCAACAACGAAGCGGCCTACCTGTACAACGAAGGCGGAACGGGACCATTGGCCAACCGGCGGGTACGCGTTAAAGAGTACCACAATGATATGCGCGGCTATACTGCCGAACTGCTCACCAAAGCCCTCGACCAGAATGCGCTTGACCAGCAACTGACCAAAGAGGACGTTGAGAAGCTGGTCGATTTTCTGAAGAACGAGGGCGATCTGAATACGGCACATCTGTACAAAGGCACCAACCGCCGCGGCTACAAAGCCAACGGCGAGCCCGGCGCGGGACCGACGCCCGGCGAGATGACCGACCCCTACGGCCTGACCGATTTGCTGCGCTCGGGTTTCAATCAGCCTGTTTTTTACAACGTTGGCGACTACATCTACGAGCAGCAAACTACGCTGCTTCAACCCGAAGGGGGGATGGATGCTATTCCAAAAGCCCTGGAAAAAAAGCTGGCTGGTAAAATTCTTTTCAACGCGCCCGTATCTGAACTGCGCAAGACCGAAAACGGCGTTCGGGTGGTGTATCAGAAAGATGGTATACCTACCGAATTGCTAGCCGAGTTCTGCGTCTGTACCCTACCGCTGCCTATGCTCAAAAACCTGGAATCCGACCTGTCCGGTACGGTAAAACGGGCGGCTGATTTTGTGCCTTATATCAAAACCGGCAAGATTGGACTGCAATTCAAACGCCGGTTCTGGGAGGAGGATGACTGGATTTACAGCGGTATCTCACGTACCAACATGGACATCAACCAGATATGGTATCCGTCGTACGGCTTTCAGAGCAAAAAAGGGGTGTTGATTGGCTACTATAACTTCTACAGCCGGGCCGAAGCCGTGGGGGCGTTGACCCTTCCCGAACGCGAGAAGCTGGCGCTGGAACAGGGCCGACACATTCATCCGCAGTACCCCGCCGAGTTCGAGAATTCGTTTTCGCTGGCCTGGCACCGTATTCCCTACAGTGGGGGGGGCTGGGCTACGTATGATGAGAACACCCGCAAAAAATACTTTCCCGCCCTGCTCGAACCCGATGGCAACGTTTATTTCGCGGGCGAACACACCACCTATCTCACCGCCTGGATGGCCGGTGCCTTTACCTCCGCCCACCGCGCCGTAGAGTCGATTTCCGCCCGCGTTGGCGAATACACGAAAAACTAATCAGTTATGAAAAACAACCTGCTTGCCATTCTATGCTTTGTTGTCGTTGCCGTGATGACACAAACCCTCAGCCAGCGCGTGTGGGCACAAACCGCCCCCGCGGGCTTGTCTGCCGATCAGGCCAAAGCCATTAAAGGCATCAAAATCGCCAACCTCGACAAAGACACGTACGTCAAAATCGACGGGTTTATTCTGGACCGCTATGAAGAACGCCCAGCTTACGTCTTTACCTACAGCGATGGCGTTACCCGCAAGATTTACCTGTATAAAGTCTTTTCGGCCACTGATACCAAAGAACTTGGCCTGCTGGCTCTCTACAAAAACGAAAAGACGGGCGAGATAAAACCCTTCGTTATTCCTGGCGCAACCGGCGACCGGGCGGCCTGGGATGCGTATATCGACGATTTGAAATACGTAGGCGAAAAAGAACCCGGCCTCATGTCGACCCTGACCTTCGTCCTCTCGCGCGAGATGGCCGGTCTGCTGACGGGTGGGGGTGGCAAAGCGGATGGCGACGGCGCCAAAAAGAAAGAAGAATACAACTTCTGCTTCGCCCCGGACGCGCTCGTAACCCTGGCCAACGGCACCGCCAAAGGTATTGCTGACGTAACGCCTGGCGACGTAGTGCAGAGTTATGATGCAGCCACCAAAACCGCTACCGTCACCACCGTAACCAAACTGAACGAGCACCCGGCAGGCGCGTATCCACTTGTTGGCGCGTGGCTCACCCCGGCCCACGAACTCACCGCCGATGCCCGCCCGCACGTTGCACCCGTACTACTCGAAGCTACCGCCAACCACCCCGTGATGACCGCTACCGGCAAGAAACCACTGGGAGACGTGCTGGTGGGCGATTGGCTATATCGTATTGAAGCGGGTCAGGCCGTACCATATCGCGTGGTGCGCACGGAATCATCGCTACGGACGGTTGAGCGGGTCTATTCAGTATCGACCGAATCCGGTTCCTATATGGTGGGTGGCACAATAGTTCTTGACAAGTAACCATTATGACGAGGGGCATAAAAAAAGGTCTTTCTGCTATGGAAAGACCTTTTTTTGCATGTTACGAAGCGACTAACTACTATTTTCGATAGACGAAATTAAGCTTGCCGACAGCTGCTGCCGTGGTAGACACAGGCAAGGTGTAACTGACGGCTGGAGTCAGGGTAAGCTCTTCAATGTTTTTGTTTTTGGCATATGTGTACGTTTCCTGAGTACCGCTGTCATACTTCAGCGTAAGATTGGGATCGGCATACTCCCAGGTTCCGGGCGAATCGTCGACGGTAACGCTTCTGTCATTTGAGTTGAACGTCTTGTCGGCAAACAGGTCAATGGTGGCTGCGTAGTTTTCGAAGTAAAGCAGGTCAATGGAGCGGCCATTAAGATTAGAGGCCGTTGTGAAGCCACTGAGCAACCCCCGGTTTAATGTCCATCGGCCAACTATTGGCGATACGGGTTCTGGTTCACTGGTTTTGCTACAGGCATTCAGCGTAGCTACGAAGGCAACAAAGGAAAACAGGTACAGGAGACGTTTCATAAACGATTGCGTTGATTGATTTAGCGAAACAGGACGGACTAAAGTACGGAAAATTCAGAATTTCCATTGGTACTGCCGGTAAAAAGCCGGTTTGTTTTTGTGGCTATCCACCAATACTACGCCGACCGTCGTACTGTTCGTTGCACGTCTTACCGTAAATTAGGGACGGGCAGTACGGGCAGACTTTCGTTACCCTCATCGCTAACGGCCTGCACGGCGAAGTAGTAGTTGTCTTTGGAGTAGGGGAGGGTCATGCCGAGTTTGGTGGTGAAGAACTTCTTCTGCCAAACGGGCCAGGCCGTCTCGCGCATCAGGATATAGTAACCCTTCACTTTTCCCGTTTTGGGGGCCTGCCAGAACAGGGTGGTGCTATTGGTCAGGTTGCGGACCTCAATAGTGACCTGCTGCGGCACGGCGGGGGCCTTGGCGAGGTTGGCCAGCGTAGCCAGGTTTACCGATGTATTCTTGCGCAGGTACTCGAAATCCATGAATTTAGCGTAGTCGCCATACTCGACGGCTTCCGGCGTTCCGGCTTTTTCGACGCGCAAATCCTGGTGCTGGTGGTTGTAATTCTCGTTCATCTCGGTCATGCGCACGGCGGCAAACCCCCGGTTCACGTAGGGCGTGTGGTCGCCCCCGCGCAGGTAGCGGTCGTTGCGATAGACCAGCATCACCTCCAGATTATCGACGTAGCGTTCGCCGAGTTCTTTCACGTAGCGGGCCAGCGTCCGCGGCCGACCGTCGTTTTCCAGCCCAAACTGCCGAATCTGGGCAATACGCCCGGTGGTGTCTTTCAGCAGACTGCCGGAGATTCCCTCGCTGAACACACGCAGCCGGGTGTTGTCGATAATGTTGGTTTCGTTACTGTGGTTGCTGCCCATGATGTCGTTGTTCAGCACCGCTTCGAGGTTCCATTTTTCATCGACAGCCCGTTTGGAGAGGTGTTCGGCACCCAGCAAACCCTGCTCTTCGCCAGTTAGGGTGACAAAGATGATGGTGGCCGGGAATTGGGATTTGCTCATCACGCGGCATAGTTCAATCACCGCTGCCGTGCCAGAACCGTCGTCGTTAGCCCCCGGTGCGTCCGATTCGCGGTTCATCACGTTGGTAACGCGGCTGTCCATGTGCCCCTGCACAATGAAAATCCGGTCGTCGGTGGGGTCGGTGCCTTTCAGGGTGGCCATAACGTTAGCCAGTTCGGCGGGTTTGTCGATGCGCCGTCCGTCGGGTTGCAGCGTCCAGGTATCGAGTTTGGCCGTGAGCCGACCGCCGGCCTGTTTGGCGTACTGATTGAATTTGCCCAGAATCCACTGGCGACCCGCGCCGATACCCCGGTTTTTATCGGTGGTAGTACTAAGCGTGTGGCGCGTGCCGAAACTAACCAGCCCGTTGATGTGCGCCCGCAGGCTATCGGCAGAAACCTGCGCTACCAGATCGGCAATCTGCGGATCGCGGTTTACGATGACGGTTTGGGCCCTGAGGGGGAGGAGAGAGGAAAGGAGAAGGGTAACGAAAGGGAGTACGGAGTGCTTTTTCATTGGCTCGGTTAGTTGACGGGGTAATTTAAGGAAAAATAGCGGGCTGTGTGGCGATGCTGTAGCCCGATACCGCAGCCCGGACCTCCCGGTCCGGTAGCCGCAAGGCTTACACAGTAGTGCGTTTTCTTAGCCTTGCGGCTACCGGACCGGGAGGTCCGGGCTACAAAACGCGTAGATCTACCTGGGCGGTGTCGTCTTCGCCATTGGTGGTGCCGTTGTTGGGTGTGGAGTCAGGGTCGGGCTGGCTGGCTGCGGTGAGCTGAGCTGAGCAAAGACCGTAGCCGCTACCCGTAGCCCGCGCCCGAAACCGGAACAGGTACTGCCCACCCGCCGGAATGCTGCTGACTCCCCCTGCCAGCTCCCCCCCGCCCGGTGCCAGATCATCGCCGGGTACAAATGTCAGATTAGCGGGCAAATACGCACCCACACTCAGGCCCGTTGCCGCCAGGCTACCCGCGTTGCTTAGGGTGAGCGTGAACGACACGATTTCGTCTACCTGCGGAGTCCGCGTATTACAGACCAGACTCAGACTAATATCGGCTTTGCCGGGGTCGGGTGCGGGCTGACTGCTCTGTACGGGCGGGAGTGGCACCTGATCAGGATTAGGCGACTCAACCAACGCGCCCGGTTGCCGGGTCCGAAAATCGGCCGTAGCGGCATCATCCTGCCCGTCGCCGGTACCGGAGTTGGGCTGACTGTCGGGATCGGGCTGCGAGGAGGCCGTGATCTGGGCCGCGTTACGATACGTGCCGGGGCTGGTTGGCGTGGCCACAAAACTCAGCGTCGTTTCGGCTCCCACGGGCAATGACGCTACTGTACCCGTTACGATACCGTTCATGCTGCTCAGGTCCGGTGCCAGCGACACCACGTCGAGATTGGGCGGCAGCCGGTTCTGTACCGTTATATTCTGCGCCGGGTTGGGTCCGTCATTCCGTACCGTTAGCGAAATAACTACCTGCCCGGCAGGGTCTGTTGTTCGCTGATCTACTGTCATGGCCAGACTCAGGTCAGCGGCTGGTAGCTGGCTGACAATCCTGAACAGCGTAGAGGGCACGGCGGGCAGCGCGGGAGCCGACGCCACAACCCGCACCTGATACCGCCCACTCTGGTAGCTGGCCGGCAGCTGAACCGTCACGGGACTGGCTGGTCCACTACCCAGTACGGCCAGGTAGTGCCCTACCGAATCCAGCAGCTGCACCTGCCACTGATTATCGCTCGCAAACGTACCCAACGTAGTAAACGAAACTGACAGGCTGCTACCCGGTAACACATAATCAGCCACGGTTCCGGTGGCAGCAAATACATTGGGGGTGATGGGTTGCGAATGCTGAAAAAAACTGTCATCCAGGCTGTTGTTCCAGTTACGGGCAAAGCGCGATAGACCCATAGTAGCCGGAATGCTGCCGGGGTTGAGGTAATATCGGGGATGTACGGCGGGCCGTAGGGCATTGCGAAAGTGAACGTCGGGGCTGCCACCATTTCGACTCATAATCGTATCGTTCAGCGGCCCCTGAAAAAGCTGGTTGGCGGGATCAACGGCGGCTTCCTGCTGCTGAATAACGGCAGGCGTTGTTTTGCTGCCATTGAACGACGCCCGCGCAATGACCCACGGCATGGCCCGCCCGCCAAAATCCTGCCGCGCCCGCTGCACCAGATCGCGAAACCGGCTGGCGTACTGTGGAATATCAGCCGGTGCTACGTCGCCCTCGGCTTCACCCTGGTGCCAGAGTACGGCCCGCACACCCGCTACTGAGCCGTAGTACTGCAATACGTTTTTGAGGTTCGTGTAAGGCTGAAGATTCACCCAGTTCTCATTGCATAAATACGCGTTGCAGGTCGGCTGGCCGTTGGCGGTTTGCTGCCAGTTGTCAATAGTAGAGCCGTCCCAACCCGTTACGTAGAAGGCCACCGGTACGTTGTAGCGGTTCACGATATAGTCGCCCAGTTCACCCCAGCCCCAGGAACTTTCGGCCATCGGGAAAATGCGTTTCCCGGCGGTAAGAGCCTCATAGACCGGCACCGGAGCGGGATCGCCCGACGATACGAGTTGCTTACCCGAACCGGATGGATAGTAATGATTGATGGAGTCGATGGCGTTAACGCGGTCGGTAGCGGTGCCCAGGTCATTGTCGCCACTGCCCAGCCCGCGCGCGTTGCTTTGCCCAGCTGTAATGAACACCTCGCCGATACCTACCGGCTGCACCGACGTCTGATCCGTGATCGTGTTGTTAACAATGAGCCGTACCGTCAGAACGTACCAGCCGCCCGATGCGGTGAGATAACCCAGGAAAACGCCGTTCTGCGGGTTACTCTGTATGGTTTGCCAGGCGGTTTCGCTGCCCTGTCCCGCCGAAACGGGCGTTAGCCGACCCTCGATCCGGTCGGCCGGTTCCGATAGGCGACCGGCCACGTAAAGCCGCCCCATACCGTCGGCTCCGCGCTGCACCACCAGGCGGGGCATCGGGTGGCTGATTTGTAGCTGGGCTACCGTCTGAAACGAAACGCTGAGAAAGAAGAGAACCCAAATAAAACGCACACACATACCAACTGGGAAATTCACCGCGAAAATAACGATAAATCAGGGCGTGGTGGTGCTAGTTGAAAGAAGCCAAACAGATTGGCCGTATTTATGTTCTATCGATACCGGCTGCAGGCTTGATTGTCAGCCGCTAGCCTACTACATTCAGCCGCCGTATCAGCCCTTGAAATCCCGCTTCTTACTGCCTTTTACCTGATTGCCTAACCCGTCAAACTGCTTGCCATGTCATTACTTGATCCGATTTTAGATGCTCCCGCCAGTACCGTGCTGGGTCGGGGTATCAAGCTCATCGGAATCGGTAAACACGGTAGCAAACCGCTGCCGCCTGAGTTACTGACCGAGTGCCGCGCGGCTCTGACCGATCCTGCCACGCACCCGCTGCAACGGGGTGCTTTTTTGGGTGCGCTGATGGCTAAGGGTCCCACCCCCGACGAATTGACGCTGGAGGATACCGTGGGCAAAGGCGCTTTTTCGCACCCCACGTTTTTTGTTAATAAAGTTTGTCCTGACCTGCCCCTCGGGATGCTTCCCATTGCTACTAAACTGGTACGGGGTCATCATTTGCAGGTTAGTGAGGCCGAGCAATTGGGCGATTACCTGTTCGGCAACGGCCCCTGCGAAGCTTTTCGGGGACTGGCCGTTAGTATTTTACGGGTACACCACGAAACCAACGAAGAATATCAGGGCTTGATGCGGGCCGTTGAACGGACTTTCCCCCCCGCCTTTAAAACAAAACCCCCCACCAAACTTTCCCTTGTTCAGCTGGCCGAACCCTTCGATGGCGTTGAGAACAGCTACCTGATTACGCCCCTGCTGGCCCGGTTTTTTCTGGAACGTGGCTACGGACCGGTATCAATGGTGGGACTGTCGGGCGGGCCAAAGTTCACGCTCAACGCGCTGGACCTGTTTATGCACCTCAACTGCGAGTTTCTGCTCGGCAATCAGGAACTGGGCGCTCCTCCCGACCAGTATGGCTGGGTCCTGAACCAGAAAGCCCTCTCGCCCGCGCTGGCCCGCTGGACTGATCGCCGACGAATTATCCTCAAGCGTCCCTTTCTGGCCACGCTCGAAAAGGTGCTGAATCCCTGCCAGGCCCGCATTCTGGTCACGTCGGTGTTTCACATCACGTACCAGATGAAAATGGCTGAACTGGCTATGCTGGCCGGTTTCGACGGGGTAATGGTCTTGAAACGCGGCCTGGAAGGCAGTTTGTCGCCGTCAACAAGCCGGGCCAGTGGGTTACTGTGCGCGGTCAGAACCGCCGACGATCACCTGTTTTTCCAACATTTTGAGGGTGACCTGCCTGCGTTCAGTGCCTTCAGAACCGACGCCGATACTGTACACCCGCACCCCACCCCAACGGACAACGCGCGACTGGTGCGGCAGTTCTGGGAACACGGCAAAACACCCGATGCCGATTTTGACAATCGCGTTCACTTTGCCCATGCCCTCTACGGACGCGGACTGACCTGGATTGAGAGTCAATTACCCTGAGTCAGTTACGTATCTTTGTGGGACGATGACAGACGTAGCCATTATCGGGGGCGGCATTGTGGGTTTAGCCACCGCCCTGCAACTGAAACAGCAGAAACCCGCGCTCAGCGTGGTTTTGATCGAGAAAGAAATAGCCCTGGCCAGGCACCAGACCGGCCACAATTCCGGGGTCATTCACTCCGGGCTGTACTACAAACCCGGTTCGCTCAAAGCCACGAACTGCATTCGTGGCTACCAGATGCTGCTCGACTTCTGTGATGCCGAAGGCATTCCCTACGATCTCTGCGGTAAAATTGTGGTAGCCACAAAAACCGATGAGCTGCCGCAACTTGATATGCTCTTCGAGCGGGGACACCAGAACGGGCTAACCAACATTCGCAAAGTGACAGCGGGCGAGATGCGCGAGATCGAGCCACACGTGGCGGGTGTGGCCGGTATGGTTGTTCCCTACACTGGTATTATCGATTATGTGCAGGTTTGCGAAAAATATGCCGACAAGTTCCGGGCCCTGGGGGGCAAGATTCGGCTGGGTGAGCGCGTGGAGCAGGTAACGGCGGGAAACAGCCTGAGTATTGTTGTGACAGACCGCAACCGCTATGAAACCAAACTCGTCATCAACTGCGCCGGCTTATACTCCGACAAAATTGCTCAGCTCACGCAGCGAGCCCCCGTTGATGTGCGCATCGTACCTTTCCGGGGGGAGTATTTTAAGCTGAAACCCGAGAAAGAAAACCTCGTCAAGCATCTGATTTATCCGGTTCCCGACCCAAATTTCCCGTTTCTGGGAGTTCATTTTACCCGTATGATTCATGGGGGCGTGGAGGCCGGGCCAAACGCGGTGCTGGCGTTCCAGCGCGAAGGATACAAAAAATTCGACGTTGATCTGAAAGAGTTGTATGAAACGCTATCGTGGCCGGGATTTCAGAAGGTAGCCGCTAAATACTGGCAAACGGGCCTGGGCGAAATGTACCGGTCGTTCTCTAAATCGGCGTTTACCAAAGCGCTGCAGGCTCTGATTCCCGAGATTCAGGAGGATGATCTCTACAGTGCCGATGCAGGCGTACGGGCGCAGGCGTGTGACCGCACGGGTGGCCTGCTCGACGATTTCGCCATTCTGGAAACCAGCAATGCCATCAACGTGCTGAACGCGCCTTCGCCAGCCGCTACATCGTCGCTGTCAATTGGGCAGACCGTAGCCGAAAAAGCGTTAGCCCGGTTTTAGGTGATTTTACTAACAAAGGTGACTAATTCTCCCCAACGAGTCAGATCGTCGGCAACTGTAAACTGAAAAAATGAAAGTTCGTCCTGCTGCGCTGATCTGGCGTTTATTTGAGAATCAGACCGAAATCCTGCTGATGCGTTACCAATATGGTGGCCAGGACGTATTTGCCCTGCCCGGCGGTAGCTGCGACCGGGGCGAAACTATGCCGCAAACCGTTATTCGCGAACTCCAGGAAGAACTGGGTATCACTGCCGACATCGGCGAGATGATTATGGCGGGAGAAATGCTTCTTTCCGAACGCAGTGACGACGTCCTGCACGTGGTCTTTGCCGCCCGCAACCTCCAGGGCGTACCCAAACTTAATTTTGCCGAAACTACCGCGCTGGAGCTGGTATGGGTGCCGGTTGTGGGGGTGGACCAACTGAATCTGTATCCGAACATTGGCGCGCGTATTCAGCCCTGGTTTACGTCGGCTACGTATTTAGGCTACATCGGTCGGATTGAGCAACGGTATTTTCAATAAACTCCCCGCCACCATGGCTACGGTACTGGCCAGTAAGCCCCACATCATGGGCGAATAGTCTGTTTCCAGCCATAGACACGCTAGCCATACCGCCAGTCCAACGCCCATCGCCAGCAAACAGCCGGTCAGATTAGCGCGTTTCCAGTAGATTCCCGCCGTGAGGGGCACAAACAGAGATACCAGACTGAATGCTGACGACTCGCCTACGAGGTCAAAAATGTTGGTATCCCGGCTGACGCTCATACCCACACAGATAACGGTAATGACCACAATGGCCTGCCGGATGGTGCGCAGCAAAACGGCATCGGGAATATCGGGGCGGAAGTGCTTCACGATGTTTTCGCCGAAGACCGTAGCCGGGGCCAGAATAGCCCCGCTCGATACGCTTAGAATGGCCGATGATACCGCGCCGAAAAACAGGATTTGCAGGGGCAGACTCCCGTGCTGCATCACCATGGTTGGGATAATCAACTGACGGTCGCCGGGGAGGCTGGGGTGCAGTATGGTGGCACTGAGTGCGATGAATAGCGGGAGCATGGCCACCGTCAGGTACAGGCCCGATGCCAGATACGAGGCCCGCACCGAGGTGTCTTCGCTTTTGGCGGCCATTACCCGCTGAAAAACGTCCTGCTGCGGAATGCTGCCTAGCCCAATGGTAAACCAGGCTGCAAGATACGCTACCCAGTCGCGGGTGGTTGCGGGGGGCAGAAACCGGAAAAATCCCGGTGGGGTGCGCTGCCGGATGGTTTCCCAGCCGCCTACGTCCTGCCACAGCACCACACCCAGCACGATCAGGGCCAGAATGATAATGAGGTTGTGAAAAAAGTCGGTTACGGAGATCGACCACATACCCCCCAGCAGCGTATAGGCCATCACTACGGCAGCACTGAACAGAATGCAGTACTCACGCGGAATGTTCGTCACCACGCTTAATACCAAGCCAATAGCCACCAGCTGGGCCGCTATCCAGCTAAAATAAGAGGGAATAATCATCACCGCCGACAGCAGTTCCGCTGACCGCCCAAACCGGACTCTAAAGTAATCGCAGAAGGTGGTGATGCCGAGCCGGTAGAGGGGCCGCGCAAAGAACGCACCAACCAGAAATAGACACAGAGCTGATCCAAACGGCTCTTCGATTACGGCCAGCAACCCACCTTCCACGAACATGGCCGGGGCCCCCATAATCGTTTCGGAGCCGAACCACGTAGCGAACGTCACCGATGCCGCCAGCACTAATGGTAACTGCCGCCCCGCTAGCACGAAATCCTGCGAGGTCTTGACCCGGCGCGCTGCCCACGCGCCGACCGCTACGTTTAGGAGGAGGTAAAGCGCAATACAGGTGAGCAGCATGGCGAAAGGGGTACACGCAGAGGAACGGAGGTTTCGCAGAGTACGCGGAGAAAAAGATTCTCTGTTTGCGCTGCGAAACCTCCGTTCCTGTGAGTTGAAGATCAGATTAGAGTTTCAACGTACCCGGCAGGTATTTGGCGATCAGGTCTTCGTAATAGGGACGCAGTTCGCTCACAACCGGTGGTTTAGGACTCTTCGAGTAAAGATCATACGGGTTGAACTTCCGCACCCAGTTGAACATCTCGTGGTCGTGATCGTCCATGAGGTGGTTGTAGGCTTCCTCGCGGTGCTGGGAGTAGAAGGAATGATAGCGCATCATGTACAAAGCCGGTTCGGGCAGGTACGGCTTCATCATCTGATACAGATACTCATCGTGTCCCCATGACATATGCACATTGCGCAGGCCACAGTTTGGTTCGTACACGCCGTATTTGGTGTTGTACCGCTCGTCGGTGCTGTCAGGGTTGTTGACAAAATATTCAGGATAGACGATTTTATCCGAATGCGCACAGCCTACCGGAAACGTATCGCCCACTACGGCCCACTGCGGCTCGCCAAACAAACACAGAACTTTACCCATGTCGTGGAGCAAACCCGTCAGGACAAACCAGTCGGGGTGTCCGTCAGCGCGGATGGCCTCGGCGGTTTGCAGGAGATGCTGCAACTGATCGAGGTCCGTATCGGGGTCCGAATCATCGACGAGGGTATTCAGAAATTCCATCGCGCCCCAGACCGGCAGTTCTTTTTTATCGAAGGCCAGAAACTCGCGCTCTTTCTGGCGCACGAAGTCATAGGTCTGGTAGGTATGGTTGAGCCGGTAGAATTCCCGCACCGTATCGCGCTCCGGCGAGTCGTAGTTGCGGTATTCTTCTTTGGCTTTATGGTCGGGCTCGGGGTAACGAAGTAAGATATCGTCTTCCCACACGTCGAGACTGGCAAGGGGGGCGGCTTCGGAGATCATAGCGGATGCGATTTTAAAGAGACAAATTTATGGACTTGTTGGTTGATTATCAATAAGGTGCTTATTCTATCATGCTGAGGAACGAAGCATCTCCATGTAGCAAAAAATCCTTCAGATAGAGATGCTTCGTTCCTCAGTATGACGGAAGTCAAATCACCAGAATGTAGCATACAGCACAGCGAGTACGGAAACGATGCCAATAGACCCCACCACGAATGAAGGCGATACGCGAAACATGCGCTTATCCACCACAATTTCGTTGGTGTTGTTGGCGTACCCCGCCGGATCAGTCAGCGAGATAATGACCATCAGGACGATATCGATGCAGAAAACCCAGGTAGTGCGGTGCAAAAATGGAATAGACTCGGCCTGTACGTTCACCAGATTCATCACCTCGGGCCAGAACTTGAGCAGGGTCGAGAGCGGGAGCGTGATGAGTGCCACCGACAGGGCCGCCCGGTTGGTGGCGCGTTTCCAGAAAAAGCCCAGCAGAAAAATGGCAAAAATACCCGGCGTTACGAAGTTGGTGTATTCCTGAATATACTGGTAAACCTGATCGAGCGACCGCAGCAGCGGGGCCAGGGCAATGGCTACTGCAAACGATACCACCACCGCCCAGCGGCCTACGTTAACCAGCTTTTGTTCCGACGCGTCTTTATCGACGTACTTCCGGTACAGATCGAGGGTGAAAATGGTGGAGATAGAGTTGCATTTGCCCGCCAGCGACGCCACAATAGCGGCCGTGAGCGCGGCAAAGGCCAGTCCTTTCATCCCCACAGGCAGCAGGTTCATCAGCACCGGGTAGGCCTGGTCAGGCTTTACCACCCCCGACGCATCGGTCATGGCATCGTGGAAAGAACCACTTTGGTACAGCACGTAAGCGGCAATACCGGGAATGACCACGATGAGGGGAATAAAGAGTTTCAGAAAAGCCGCGAAGAGAATGCCACTCCGGGCCGTTTTGAGGTCGGCTCCCAACGCCCGCTGAACAATGTACTGATTACAACCCCAGTAATACAGATTATTGAGCCACATACCGCCCGTAACCAGGGCCATGCCCGGCAGCGCATCGTACTGCGGGTGGCCTTTGGGCAGATACATCTGAAAATGGTCTCCCGCCCGTTCGCGGAGCGATACCAGCCCGTCCCAGACGCTGTCTGTCCCGGATTGCTGCGCCACGAGTTGCAGCGACAGATACGTGACGACCAGACCGCCGAAAATCAGCACGACTACCTGAATCACATCGGTGTAACCAATCACTTTCATGCCGCCGAGCGTGATGAAAATAGCGAAAACCGCCAGCCCGATAGTGCCTACCGAAAACGGAACCCCCGCCAGTGACTCGATGGCGATGGCGCCCAGGTACAGAATTGAGGTGAGATTGACCAGCACATACACCACCAGCCAGAAGATAGCCAGAATGGTGCTGACCGTATCGCTGTACCGTTGCGCCAGAAACTGCGGCATGGTATAGATATTATTGCGCAGGTAAATCGGGATGAAAAACACCGCCACAATAATCAGCGTAGCAGCCGCAAACCACTCATACGACGAAATGGCCAGCCCCATGGCAAAACCTGACCCGGCCATGCCGATGAAATGCTCGGCAGAGATATTCGACGCAATCAGCGACGCGCCGATGGCCCACCACGTCAGTGATCCTTCGGCCAGAAAAAAATCGGTCGTGTTCATCTGGGCCGATCGCTTCCGCCGGTAAATCCAGTAGCCGTAACCAACAACGATGACGAAATAGACAAGAAAAACGAGGTAATCAGCAAGGGCAAGGTGATTCATTACGGCGGGGTTTCACCGTAAAGCAGTTTGTATGGTGTTCTATACCGATGAGGACGATAACCCGTTTCAATGCCATGCTGCTCGTGGCTGGGTAGGTGAGGTTGAGCATCGAGCAGTGCGGTGACGCTGATGAGTAGAATCCGCCTGCCGGTGCGGGTACAACCAGTAGGCGTGTGCCTCAACGACTGCTGCCAGTCAACACATACGATGGCTCTCCGGCTCACTAGTCGAAACGGGATAAGCACCAGGCAGATTTGCAGTCTCACCAAAAAACTATTGCCAGCAGTGATGATGTATCACCAACTACCAGGTCATTTTATGGCGGTCTGCCCCAGACAGGTCCAGAAAAAGAATGAACGATTAGGGCATTTCCTGCGCAGAATAGTCCTGTACGTTGCCTGATTAGCCAATAGATACACTGAGAGTGACTACCCGGAAAATTGGGTGTCTAAAACCTGGCGGTAAACAGCATGACAGGCGTATGTACTCACTACATTGTTTGCTATGACACTTTTTTACAACACAAACTATCGCTTCATCAATCCTACATCGTTGCCATAGATTATGATTGTCAGATCAGTATCCCCGAAGAGTTCAGGATCAGCCCCCGTCCGGATAGATAAGCGCAGTAATCTGTCTCGTAAAGAACTTATTGCCGAATATATCGAACCCAGCATCCCGGTTGTGCTGACAGACGCTACGCATAACTGGGAAGCCATAGGCAAAATCACTCCCGAATTTTTTAAGACCCACTACGGTCACCTGACCAAAGAAATAAAAGGCACTCACTATACACTGTCCGATTACGTGGATCTGATGCTGGCTTCGACTCCCGAGGATCCGGCTCCCTACCCGTTTAATTTCAACATAAAAACTACCTGTCCTGAACTGCTGGACGATATAAAACCGGAGATTCATTATGCCAAATCAGACCGGATAAACCATCCTTTACTGCCCAAATTTATGCTGTATGGGACGGAGGTCTATGAATTTTTCCTGGGTGGAAGGGGGGCCAGTTTTCCGTTCCTTCATATAGATGCCCTGTTTCTACACACACAGATTACGCAGATTTATGGGTCAAAAGAGTTTATATTTTACCCACCCGAACAGACCCCCTACATGTATCCACGGGAGGATAATAAGAAAATATCGCAGGTAAATATATGTCAACCCGACTATGACCAGTTTCCGCTTTTTGCGCAGGCAAAACCAATTAAAGTGACTGTTAATCAAGGCGAAACCGTACTATTTCCGACCAGATGGTGGCATACTACGCAAATCCACGAACCCTGTATATCGTTGGGGCGGGTGCACCTGAATGCCGCAAACTGGAACGATTTTAGCCAGGATAATTTTCAGTACCTGAAAAAATCCCGCCCGACAGCTGCCTTGCCGACCCTGTTCTATGCCAAGGCTTTAGGCCAGCTTATGAACATTCAGGAACGTATTGGTTAACACAAAAGTCCTCTATCGTGCTGCCTCCAGCTTATCGTACACGTCCTGGCGAAGAAATGTGCGTTTCAGACTCTCGGTTGAGTGTACCAGCACATAGCCCGCTTCTTTTAACTTCCTGCACGTCTTCTTAATCCGGAAATGGAATCCTTTATCGTTGGCATGATGAACCTCGTCAAATTCTACCAGAATTGATTTGATATCCAGTTTGTCTTCGACTATCGTATCGATCACCGTGTATTCAGCTCCTTCAATTTCCAGTTTGACTACATCGACGGTAGTATGGCCAAGTTTTCTCATCAGGTTCCTCAACCGATCAACCGGGGCTTCGATATAGTCATTCGATTCTTTAAACAGGTAGAGCGAGTGAGAAGCATAGTCATCACGTTGTGGCGCAAAAAATTTCAACGTAGCCGGTTGATCCCAGACCCCAATTTCAACAAACGTTATTGAATCCAGTTGCTCCGACGAAATGCGGTACGTAAAGGGCTCATCGGACGGAAGCGTAAGGAGCTGATTCGTTCTGGTATATTCTTTTAATTTCTGGAAATGATTGACGCCTTCAGGAGTTGGATCGAATATATAAACCTGGGCATCGTAGATCACTTTGAGCTCGGTATCAAAGGAAATATCTTCTCCCGCGCCAATGCAATAGCATACCGAATCAGGCGATAAAAAATTTTCAGGCACGTGATACCCGTGAAATGCGGAGCCAATATGAATTAAGTTTTTCAGCGGTTTTACGCCCTGCTGAGGATGAATGCCTATTGCTTTCTTAGCGAGGTCGGTAATCGTTTTCATGCAATACTGGTTATACGAAACTTGATATCTATATAAATTATGGCTCAAAGGTGTTCATTAAATCTGAAAAACAAGTCTATTAATGGCCCGCCTGTTTACTGTATTATGCGTTAAGCTTGACTTTAGCTATTTGAGAAGCGCGAACTGCCGTTGCGTTGCTGACGATGGCTGTGCTCCATGCCTTTTATTCGTCAGTAGGCTGTGGGCAACAGCTTTTTTACGTTGAATGGGTATATCAGTGCAGCCACCCAACTAATGCCAGCCATGAGCCAGACCCAATAAAAGGACAATGCTATACCCCTGAAAAACAATTCGGCTCCCGCCGTAAGGTAGAAAAATGAATAAGCCCGCACTCATATGGGTGCGGGCTTATTCATCGGCTGGTTAGGCTGTTGGGTAAAACGGGAGCAGGGACGGAACACCCCAATAAATCAGGGAGAAACTCAGTGTCTATAACGAACTGAAATCAAACGTATCCAGAAAGGCAGTGGTGAATTTCCCGGAGTTGAATGCGGGATCATCCATAAGTTTGATGTGGAACGGAATCGTGGTTTTGATCCCCTCGATCACGAATTCCTGCAAGGCCCGCTTCATCCGCGTAATCACTTCCTCCCGCGACTGCCCGGATACGATAATCTTGGCAATCATGGAGTCATAGTTGGGCGGAATGGTGTAGCCCGCGTAAACGTGACTATCGATCCTGACGCCATGACCACCGGGCAAGTGTAGCACCGTAATCTTACCCGGCGAGGGCCGGAAGCCTTTGGCGGGGTCTTCGGCGTTAATACGACACTCCATTGCAAAAAGTTTTGGCGTGTAGTTTCGACCTGAAATAGGGAATCCGGCCGCCACCTTGATCTGCTCTTTGATGAGGTCGAAATCCGTAACTTCTTCCGTAATCGGGTGCTCGACCTGAATACGGGTGTTCATCTCCATGAAATAAAACTTCCCGTGTTTGTCAACCAGAAACTCAACCGTACCGGCTCCTTCGTAGCCAATAGCCTGGGCGCCTTTGATGGCAGCCGCGCCCATTTCTTCGCGCAGCTCGTCAGAAACCACTGGCGATGGGGTCTCTTCAACTAATTTCTGGTGGCGTCGCTGAATGGAACAGTCGCGCTCAGAGAGATGGCAAACCTTGCCAAATTGATCGCCCACAATCTGAATCTCGATGTGGCGCGGCTCCTCCACGAATTTTTCGAGGTACAGCCCATCGTTGCCAAAAGCAGCCCCGGCTTCGGTGCGGGCATCATGCCAGGCTTTCTCGAACTCGCCTTCAGACCGCACAATGCGCATGCCGCGCCCACCACCGCCCGCCGTGGCTTTCACGATAACGGGATACCCCATTTCGTTGGACAGTTCGATGCCCTGCTCCATGGATTCCAGCAACCCATCAGAGCCGGGAATGACCGGCACGCCAGCGGCTTTCATAGTGGCTTTAGCGGTGGCTTTATCGCCCATGCCGTTGATCTGCTCGGCAGTAGCACCAATGAATTTGATGCCGTAATCTTCGCAAATCTGTGAGAATTCAGCGTTCTCACTCAAAAAGCCGTAGCCCGGATGAATGGCATCGGCTCCGGTTACTTCGGCGGCTGAGATAATGCTCGGAATACTAAGGTAAGATTGTCGGCTTGGTGGCGGACCAATGCAAACGGCCTCGTCGGCGAAACGCACGTGCAGGCTGTCACGGTCGGCGGTTGAGTAGACGGCTACGGTCCGAATGCCCATTTCCCGGCAGGTACGGATAATCCGCAGGGCAATTTCTCCCCGGTTGGCAATGAGTATTTTCTTGAACATAGTTTGAAGAGCAAAAGAGCGAACGAGTAAACGGGCGAAAGTTGCTGACGCACGTGGGCCAATGCCAAACGGCTTTTGCTCTTTCGCTCGCTCACTCGTTCACTCTTTAAATGGGTTCTACCAGAAACAGAGGCTGATCGTATTCAACGGGCGTGGCGTTTTCGACCAGTACTTTCACGATGCGGCCCGATATTTCGGACTCGATTTCGTTGAACAGTTTCATGGCCTCAACAATGCACACCACTTTGCCTTCGGTTATGCTGTCACCAACTTCAACGAACGACGGTACGTCGGGACCCGACGAACGGTAGAACGTACCAATCATCGGCGATTTCACCGTGATGTAGTTGGCGGCTGCTGCCGGTGTGGCGGGGGCGGCCGCCGGAGCCGATGCTGCCGGTGCTGCCACCGGCGGAGCAAGCATTGCTACCGGAGCAGGGGCCGCCATCATGGTAACAGCCTGCGGGGCCGCCGGCGACGAATGACCGTACCGCTTAACGCTGATTTTTAAATCGGTCGTCTCAATATCGACCTCGTCTAAACCCGACTGCGAAATGAAGTCGATGAGCTGCTGAATGTCCTGGGTTGTCATAAAAATAGTCGTCAGTCTTAAAGTCGTCGGTCATTAGTCAGGATAGCTTCATGGGGTGGCACCAATGACTTTTATGACTAATAGCTGACAACTGCTTTTATTTTACTCGTTCTACGTAGTCGCGGGTGCGGGTATCAACGCGGATTTTCTGGCCTGATTCGATAAAGAGCGGTACCATGATTTTAGCACCGGATTCTACCTCGACGCGCTTTTTGGGGCTGTTGGCCGTATCGCCTTTGATACCCGGTTCAGCATAGGTTACCTCCAGTTCTACAAACGGGGGCAATTCGCAGGAAAGGTACGTCTCGTCGTCAGCGTTCATTGCAATTTCGACTTCCTGTCCTTCTTTCATCAAATCAGCTCCGTCAATCAGCTTCTCATCGAGGTTGATCTGATCGAAAGTTTCCTGATCCATGAAGTTATAACCGGATTCGTCTTTGTAAAGAAACTGAAACTTCCGTCGTTCTACCCGCACCGGCTGAATAGATACGCCCGCGTTAAAGGTATTGTCAATGACGCGCCCGGTAGTAAGGCTTTTGAGTTTAGTACGCACAAAAGCCGCGCCTTTGCCGGGCTTCACGTGTTGAAATTCGGTAATCTGAAACAGATCGTTGTTGTAGTTGATGACTAATCCATTACGGATGTCTGCGGTTGTTGCCATTTTCTAAGTAATTAATTGTCATTCAGGGGGATTTATCGGTACACACAGGATTTACAATCGAAGGTTATAAATGACAACCAGTAATTGTAGACGATAGAATTTTAATACGCCCACTTTACATACGCAGCTCCCCAGGTGAAGCCCCCACCAAACGCAGCCAGTACGAGGTTATCCCCTTTTTTCAGTTGCGCTTCGTAGTCGTGTAAGCAGAGCGGTATGGTAGCGGCTGTGGTATTGCCGTATTTGTGAATGTTCATCATTACCCGGTCCGATTCGATACCCATGCGGTTAGCAGTGGCGTCGATAATGCGTTTGTTGGCCTGATGAGGAACCAGCCAGGCTACGTCGGCCCCGGTAAGGTTATTACGGGCCATGATTTCGGCCGATACGTCGGCCATGTTCTTGACCGCAAATTTAAAGACCGACGGTCCATCCTGGTACACGTAATGCCAGCGCTTGTCTATCGTCTCATGAGAGGGTGGATAACGGCTGCCTCCTGCTTTCTGAATCAAATGGTTTTGACCCACCCCATCGGAGTGGATAATGGAGTCAATCACGCCAAAACCCTCGGTGTTCGGTTCGAGCAGAACGGCCCCGGCCCCATCACCGAACAGCACACAGGTGGTTCGGTCGGTATAATCTGTAATGGCTGACATCTTATCGGCCCCTACCACAATTACTTTCCGGTACTTACCCGTTTCAATAAACTGGGTGCCAATGGTAAGCGCGTAAACAAAGCCCGAACAGGCGGCCTGAATGTCAAAACTGCCCACGTTGCGGATGCCAACCATGTCGCAAATTAGATTGGCCGTGCAGGGAAAAACATAATCGGGGGTGGTGGTGGCACAGATGAGCAGATCAATCTCGGCGGGTGCCGTACCGGTCTTTTCGAGCAAACCCGCCACTGCTTTCGCACCCATGTGCGACGAGCCCATTCCTTCGCCTTTCAGGATGTGCCGCTCTTTAATGCCGGTGCGGCTGGTAATCCATTCGTCGTTCGTATCGACTATCTGCTCCAGTTCGGCATTGGTAAGCACGTAGTCCGGTACATAGCCGTGTATTCCTGTGATGGCAGCTTTCGTCATAATAGGTTGTCAAGTTTACGGTCTTTCGGTTGCGCGAAGCGGTCTGCTGGTGGATTCAACTCAGTACGTACCGTGTTTTCGTAAACTAATTCAAAGCTTGTGCAATTTTGGTGTACGCATCAGATTCTACCTGCCGAATGGCTAACCGAATCATATTCTGAATGGCCAACGGCGACGAAATTCCGTGGGCAATAATGACGTTTCCGTTGACGCCCAGAATTGGACTGCCACCAATGGATTCGTAATTAGTTCGGTCAATAAAGGTATCACTGATGCCGCGCTGTTTGGCCATCTGGTAAAATGATTCGCCGAGTTTAAACAGCGTATTCCCCGTAAACCCATCGGTGACCAGCACGTCGGCTTTGCCAGCGAAAAAATCGCCCCCTTCTACGTTGCCAATGAAATTAATCCGCTGGTTTTCGCTCAGGAGTTGGTAAGCCGCCTGCGCCACGAGCGAACCCTTTTGTTCTTCATGCCCGATGTTCATCAGCGCCACGCGGGGCTGGTCAATACCGAACGTATGTTGGGTATAGAGCGAGCCAATTTCGCCGAACTGCGCTAACATTTCGGGTTTGCAGTCAGCGTTGGCACCAATATCGAGCATAATAGCCGTTCCGCCCGTAATCTGGGGTACGTATCCGGCAATGCATGGGCGGAGCACACCTTCAGTAGCCTTGATGCTGAACAGCGCCCCCACGTGCATGGCGCCAGTGTTGCCCGCACTGCAAAAGGCCTGTACCCGACTATCTTTCAGGAGTTTAAAACCAACGGCTATACTGGAATTAGGCTTTTGCGAGAGCGCCTTGGTAGGGTGTTCACCCATATCGATCACGTCGTCGGCGTCAATAATCTCAATATTGGCTGGACGTTGCCCAAGCAGTTCCTCAATCACCGATTGGCGGCCAATCAGCACCAAGGTCACTGTTGGGGGCAGGTCGGCAGCGGCCAGCAATACGCCCTCCACAATTGCTTTCGGAGCGAAATCGCCACCCATTGCATCCACTGCTATCTTCATTGGCTTCGTTTGTTTTAAAGTGATTTCGGCGGGGCCGGTTCACAAAAATGACGCGTAAAAATAGGGACGCAACAGGCAATAAAAAAGTATTTCGCATCCGCCTTTGACAAGACGTCCGCAAAATACTTCCCATAAAGTCCTGAAAACTAGGCGGCTTTGATGTAATTCTCAACAACCATCTGTCCTTTATAAAACAGGTTGCCTTCAAATACGTGAGCGTGGTGCCGCTCGTGTACTTCGCCGGTCTGGGCGTCGGTCGAGAGGGTTACGGGCTTAGCCTTGTAGTGGGTTCTGCGCTTGTCGCGCCGGGTGCTGGAGATTCGTCGCTTGGGATGTGCCATAGTGTTAAGTTGTAAAGTTGTATAGGTATAGAGTCGTAGAGTTGGCTACCCAGTGGTAAACCATTACAACTCTTTCAATTATCGCTCAGTTTGCGCAGGGCAGCCCAGCGCGGGTCAATGGTTTCGGTTGGTTGGTCTTCGTCACTGCTTTCGGCCGGTTTAGCATCAGATTGATACACCAATCGACCGGGGCTGTCTTCGTCCTGCTCCTGATCGTCCTCATCCCGGAACCGGGGATGCAGCCGCTTCATGGGTAGCGACAGGCTTAGAAACTCAAAAATGAATCGGCCTACGTTGATTATCTGCGTGTTGCGTTCAATCAGTTCGATTTCGTCACTCAGTTCTTCGTTGTGATCACCGAACTTGAGCAACATCGTTCGCCGGGTATCAACGGGCTGTTCATATTCATCGAGGCTGCGGTCACAGATCTGCTCAACACTGCCCACGATGTGAAAGTCGAGCCGGATCATGGTTTCAGACTTGTCCAGAATCAGGTGCGTCTGCACGGTTCCATGCTCGATCAACACCTGCTCCAGTGCCGCAAAAAACGCGTCGTCCGATTCGAAATCGTACTCGTATCGTTTCGGTTGCAGCCCGGCTATATTGATATCGTACTGACGTAAATTGTTCACGGTAAGCTCTTCTCTCAAAACAGGACCGCAAAAGTACGAAACATTTGTGAATCAAGGAAGTGGGGTTGTGAGTTTTGTTCGCTATCGCTCACTAAAAAGGACTGAACACCCAAATGCCGCACGGCGTTTCCACCGGCCGCCTGCTCGCGCCCCTTTCTCTTTCTACACTGTGAAACGCCGTATAATCTCTGATCATCTGGGTGTTCAGTCTCTTTTAGTGGGCACTAGTGGACCCCGAACATTACAGAGCGCCTACAGTTAACTTCTCTAAAAACCCCCAATATCATGGCCAAATACACGCTTGTAGAGAAACACGACATCGAAGATCACAACGAGTATTACGAGGTACGCACCACGCATACCGACGATTCTAAAAGTCTGTTTTTCACCACCAACGAAGAAAATCTTGAAACCACGGCCGCCGACGTTATGGCCGACAACATGCCCGGCGTTCAGGACTGGACCATTATTCCGCACCGCAAGGACCGCGATAATCTGATGTACGACGTTTCTTAGGGCATAGACTCTGTGATTTATGATGTGATGCTGATTGGCCCCCTAATTGGTTTCTATCCCAATTGTGCCGTTATTCATACATCATACTTTCTATATCGTACATCGTATATCAAATGGAATCCCTATTTGTCACCGAACATACAGCGGCCCTTGTGCCACGCATTCGCGAGTTTGTTCAAAATGAACTCGTGCCGCTCGAAACCGCTGAATACCTGACGGGTAACTTCTCGAAAGTGGCCGCCATTCTCGATCAGAAACGGGAACTCGTTAAAAAAGCGGGCTTATGGGGGCTACAGCACAGTATTGACGAGGGGGGGCTTGGCCTGACGCTCTGCGAGTTTGGGCAAGTGAGCGAGGCCCTGGCCTGGTCGCCGTTCGGGCATTATACATTCAATTGCCAGGCGCCCGATATTGGCAATATGGAACTGATGCACAAACACGCGTCTGCTCAGCTACAAAAGGAGTATCTGGAACCGCTACGTGAAGGCGACATCCGTTCCTGTTTCTCCATGACTGAGCCGGAATTTGCCGGGTCTAATCCTACCCGTATGGGTACTGCCGCTGTTCGCGCGGGCGATGAATGGGTTATTGACGGCCACAAATGGTTTACCAGTTCGGCCGATGGATCAGCTTTTGCCATTGTCATGGCCGTTACCAACCCCGATGCGGCCCCGCACCGCCGGGCCAGTATGATTCTGGTCCCGACCGATACACCGGGTTTTGAGCTGGTACGCAACATCAGCATCATGGGCGACGGCTCCGATCACTGGGGTAGTCATGCCGAGGTGCGTTACTCCAATGTGCGGGTGCCACTTAATAACCTGATTGGGGGCGAGGGTATGGGCTTCGTACTGGCGCAGGAGCGGCTGGGCCCCGGCCGAATTCACCACTGCATGCGCTGGATCGGCATCAGCGAGCGGTGCTTTGATCTGATGTGCCGCCGGGCCGCTACCCGCGAGATGGAAGATGGCGTCATGCTTGGCGAGAAACAGTTTGTACAGGGCTGGATTGCCGAAAGCCGCGCCAACATCGATGCTGCCCGGCTTATGGTGCTGCGTACAGCGCAGAACATTGACCAGCGGGGGGCAGCAGCGGTGCGGAATCAGATTTCAGCCATCAAGTTTTTTGTGGCCGACATTATGCTGAACGTAGTAGACCGTGCCATTCAGACCTATGGTGCTATGGGCATTACCGATGATGTGCTCTTACCCTGGTACTACCGCCACGAACGCGGTGCCCGCATCTACGACGGGGCCGACGAAGTCCATAAAACTGCCCTTGCCCGGAGTATTTTAAAAGAATACGGACTGGATACCAGAAAGAAGAAAGGCTCAAACGCAGAGAAAACACAGTCCTCACCGAGTTAACGGAGTCCTTTATTTTCTCTACTGCTCTTTTAACGCCGTGTAGTCTCCGTTCTTCTGTGTTAAAAAATATGACAGACAACCCCGTCCAGACCCGCCCCGGCGAAGAACTTAACCTTACTGCGCTGCAAACCTACCTGAACGATGCCGCTTCGGGGTTTGGGACCATTACGAACGCAGCGCAGTTTCCGGGTGGCTACTCGAACCTGACGTATCTGCTCACAACCAGCAACCGCGACTACGTACTGCGTCGGCCACCGGTGGGGGCGAAGGATATAAAGGGCGGGCACGATATGGGTCGGGAGTTTCGGGTGCTGACCATGCTGCAACAGGCCGGTTACCGCAAGGTGCCGGAGCCAGTGGCTTTTTGCGAGGATGAGTCCGTGATGGGCTATCCGTTTTACATCATGGCGCGGGTACCGGGCGTAATTTTGCGGGCGCACACGGCTTCAAAAATAGGGATTGCGCCCGAGGTGATGCACCGCCTGTCAGAGTCCCTGGTTAATGAACTGGTGGATCTGCACAGGATTGATGTTCAGCAAACCGGTCTGATTGATTTGGGGAAGCCCGACGGGTACGTGCAACGCCAGGTTAGCGGCTGGCACAAACGTTACCAGGCATCCCAAACCGATGCCATTGCCGACATGGATACCCTGAGCCGATACCTTACCGAGCAACTCCCCCCCGAACACCCGTCCCCGACGCTGTTGCATAATGACTTTAAGTACGATAACGTCGTGCTGAACCCTGACGATCTGACCGATATCCGCGCCGTGCTGGACTGGGAGATGTGTACTGTAGGTGACCCACTTATGGACCTTGGTACCTCGCTTTCGTACTGGGCCGAAGCAAAAGACGACGCCTTCCGTCAGACGTTTAATCTGACCTGGTTACCCGGCAATCTGACCCGGCAGGAGGTGGCCCGCCGATACGCTGACCAAAGTGGCCGCAACGTATCGAATTTACTGTATTACTATGTTTTTGGCCTGTTCAAGAATGCAGTGGTACTGCAGCAGATTTATGGACGGTACCAAAAAGGCCTTACCCAGGATGCCCGCTTTGCCGCTCTCGGTCAGGGTGTCTGCGTATTGGCACGGGCGGGGGTGCAGGCCGTAGAATCTGAAACGTTCTGACTATGACCAGCGCCTTTCTCATCATCGACGCTCAAAACGATTTTTGCCACCCCGGGGGTGCCCTGTTTGTGCCGGGTGCCGACCGTGATGTGGACCGTATGGCCGGGTTGATCCGGGAACACGCCGGACAAATTGATCATATCGTCGTGACGCTCGATACACATCATGTACTGGATATTGCGCACCCCCTGTTCTGGGCTGACGCTTCCGGCAATCATCCCGCCCCATTTACGGCCATTTCGGCGGCTGAGGTAGATGCGGGCCGGTGGATACCGCTTTTCCAGGCCGAACAGGCCCGGCAATACGTTCGCGATCTGGAAGCAGGCGGACAGTTCACGCATTTCATCTGGCCCGAACACTGCCTGATTGGTTCGCACGGGGCAGCTCTGCACGATACGCTGATGGACGCACTGCGCGACTGGACCCGGCAACGAAACCAGGACTACGTGGCCGTGCCGAAAGGACTGTATCCGCTTACCGAGCACTTCGGGGTATTTCGGGCGCAGGTACCCGATCCTGCCGTACCCGAAACGCAGCTAAACACCGCCCTCATTGCCGATCTGAACCGTTTCGATACGGTGTATCTGATGGGTGAGGCCAAATCGCACTGCGTGGCCAATAGCCTCAAGCAGTTGCTTGATTTCGCACCTGAACTCGCGCCAAAACTCGTAGTTATAACCGACTGTACCTCAGACATACCGGACCTGGCTTATCTTGCGGATCCTATTTACGACGAAGCCAGGGCGAGACAGGTGCGGTTTGTGGAATCGACAGATTTGGCGAAGCAATGGAGCGCAGGTGACACCAGGAAATAATGATTTTATCAACGCAATGGAAACTACACTTCCCCTTTTTCCGCTTAATCTGATCGTCTATCCCGGCGAAGACCTTAACCTGCACATTTTTGAGCCACGCTACCGGCAGCTCATCGACGAGTGCATTGAAGAAGAAAAAACGTTTGGTATCCCGGTGTTTATAGGCAATAAACTGCCTGGCTACGGTACCGAGATGCATGTAACTGCTTTGCACAAGCGGTACGACGACGGGCAGATGGACATCAAATCAAAGGGGCTGCGGGTATTTCGGCTCGTTAATTTCGAGAATCCAATGGCCGGCAAGCTGTATGCAGGTGGCGAAGTAGAACTGCTGGAACCCGGTAGTACCACCAGTGCGCACCTTGATGCGCTGGTGCAGCGGTTGGAAACGTTGAACGATCTACTCCAGACCGAACCCGATTACAACGCCACCGCCGAAAACTTTTCGTACCGTGTCGCGCATAGCGTGGGCCTGTCAAGTGAGCAGGAATACGAACTCCTGACGCTCGAAAGCGAGGCCGAACGGCAGTTGTTTCTAATCCAGCACCTCAACCGCGTAATACCCGTAATAGCCGAGATGGAGCGAACCAAACAGCGCATCCGCATGAATGGCCATTTCAAGAACCTTGATCCAATTGATTTTTAAGAATACTCATTCTTTCTCATCTACCTCACCGATAGTTTCGATGCGTTCGGGCAACTCCTCAACAACTTCTTCGAGTGAATTGATGGGGGGCGGTGGTACCTCGGCTTCTCCGAGCAGGAACCCGTAAGGCCTGAGTGAATCGACGGAGTCAAACAGAACCTTTATGATGGCCGTCATGGGCAGGGCCAGCACCAGCCCAGCCAGTCCCCAAACGTTTTCCCACAGGATCAGGGATATAATAGCTGCCAACGGGTTAATGCTTACTTTGGAGCCGACAATGTAAGGGGTAATAAAATTTCCTTCTATTGCCTGCACGAACAGAAAGACGCCAATTACGGCCAGGGCCTTGAGTGGGTTGTCGTCCGTAACCAGTGTATACGCGGCTGGTAGAAGCGACCCCAGCGAAATGCCGAAGTAAGGAATAAGTACCAGGCTAGCCCCGAAGAAACCGAAGAACACAGCATAGTCAACGCCCAGAATGAGCAGGCCGATGGTCATTAGCGTACCCGTTACCAGAATAACCAGCACCAACCCCGCCAGGTAGTCTTTAACCACCCGGCTGACTTCGCCCATAACGGAGTCAATTTTAGACTGGCGGGTACTGTTGAAGGCTCTGTAAAAAAAAGACCGGAAAAAATCGCGGTAGAGTAAAAAGAAAAAGATGAATAAGAGGACTAGAAATACATCGGTGAGCGCGCTGGTAGTGGCCAGCAATGTAGTAGTCAGAATGGTGCCTCCCTCGGCCAGTAACTGATTGACGTACTTACGAATCTCAGTTATCTGTCGTTTCCGGTCGATGTTGAACTGCTCATCGGCGTAGTCTTGAATCTGATTCAGGTAAGTATTACCCCGCTCAATTAATTGCGGCACTACCTCGGCAAAGTTGCCCACCTGTATGGATACCACGTAGAGAATGCCACTGATAAAGGCCAGTGTCAGAATCAGACACAGCAACACGGCCAGAATACGGGGTACACGCCAGCGTTCGAGCCGTCTGGCCAGCGGTAACAGCAAGACGGCAAACAGAATGGCGAATACCAGGGGAACAAGCAAGCCCTGTAGCATATGTAGACCGTACACCAGAATGACCATCGAAATCAGGATGGAAGCCAGGCGGGCATAGGGGGGAAATTTTATTTCTGATGAGCGTGAGTTCATAACAGGAATGTAACGCGGCTGAGGGGGGAAACGTTATTTTCTTTATCGTACAGGGTAAAGCTGATCGTGATGCGCCCCTCTGAATGCGTTCGTCAAACGTTTGTCTGTTCCCTGACCATTAAAAATAGCCGGCTGGTTTAACGCGTAAATAACTGATTGCGAGTTGTGCTCATAGTCATAGTCTACTGCGGTAATCTGTTAAATTATTGTTAAGGTTAACGTTGCTTAGCGTAGCATAGCGGATAAGCCGCGTACCTTTCGCCTAGACGATCTTCGGCTTTCAAACGTAAGACGGGACTGTCTCTATCAAACTTACTGCTTATGAGTGCTACAAAAGCGGCTCAACCTCTTCACCGCATTCTGGTTGTTGACGATGACGCCGACATCGTTGAGATGCTCGAATATAACCTCACCAAGGAGGGATATGACGTCAGGACCGCCACCGATGGACGAAAAGCCATCGAGGTGGCCAGGACCTATCTGCCCGAACTGGTCGTTCTCGACATTATGATGCCGCACCTGGACGGTATTGAAGCGGGTCGCCAGCTACGAAACATTCCTGAACTGCGGCATACGTATATTCTGTACCTCACTGCCCGCTCCGAAGAGTACTCCGAAGTAGCCGCTTTCGACGTAGGGGCCGATGACTATATTACCAAGCCAATAAAGCCCCGTGCGCTGATGAGCCGAATTAACGCCCTGTTCCGGCGCGAAGCCCAGAAGGCCGACCCCGGCCAACAGATCGATATTGCCGGTCTGATCATCAACCGCGAAAACTACTCGGTCAGGCAGGACGAAAAGTCGGTTGTTCTGCCTAAAAAAGAGTTCGAGCTGTTATTCTTTCTGGCCCAGTACCCAAACAAGGTGTTTAACCGCGAAGAGTTGCTTCAGAAAATCTGGGGGGCTGACATCTACGTTCTTGAACGCACTGTGGACGTTCACATCCGCAAACTCCGCGAAAAAATTGGCGACGCCCACATCCGCACCCTCAAAGGCGTAGGGTATATGTTTACCGATCAGAATGAGTAAAGGCCAAAAGAGCCAGATAGTGAAAGTTGCTGACGAACCAGACCCCTGCGTCAGCAACTTTCATCATCTGGCTCTTTTGGCCTTTATATCTTTGTTTGTATGTCCCTTAGCCCCCGCCTTATTGCTCTGTTGCTGGCCTGCCTGATTTCGGCCCTGACGCTGGCGTTTCTAACGTTTGTGGAGGGCGTTACAAAGAATATCCTTTTTGTGGTGGGCGTATCGTCGTTTGTGCTTTCATTCTTTCTGGTGCTGTATGCCATTGAACTCCTTGTATTTAGGGAGGTCAACAAAATGTACAAAACCATCCACAAACTCAAGATCCGTGACTTTACCATCGCCCGCAAATCAATTATCAAGAACACGAATCCGTTCAAGAAACTCAACGACGAGATATTCGTCTACGTTGCCAGAAAACAAAAGGAGATCGATGAGTTGAAGCGGCTGGAGCAATTCCGGCGTGAATTCCTGGCCGACGTATCGCATGAGTTGAAAACGCCCATTTTTGCCGCTCAGGGCTTTATTCATACCCTTATCGACGGGGCCATTGACGACGAAACCGTGCGCGATAAATTCCTGTCCAAAGCGGCCAAGAGTCTGGACGGTCTTGATGCACTGGTGAAAGATCTGGTGGCCCTGTCGCAGATGGAGACCGGGGAGATGAAGATGAATATTGAGCGTATCAACCTGGTTGAGGTCGTTGACGAAGTGTTTGGGCAGCTGGAGAAAGCGGCTGATGTCAGGCAGGTGACGCTTCGGCTGAAAACGGATAGCCCTGGCCCGGTCTGGGCAAAGGCTGACCCCCAGCGCATTCAGCAGGTACTTACCAACCTCATAGAAAACGGAATTCGCTACGGTAATGAATCCGGAAGGGTGCTGGTAACCCTGGAAGAAGACAGAAAGCATCTGCTGGTGTCGGTGCGCGACGATGGTCCCGGTATCCCGGCCGAGCACCTGAGCCGGATTTTTGAGCGGTTTTACCGGCTCGAAAAGAGCCGCTCAAAAGATAGGGGGGGCACCGGACTGGGCCTGGCTATTGTGAAGCATATCCTCGGTGCCCACAAATCCAAAATTACGGTCATCAGCAAACTCGAGAAGGGAACCACGTTCCGGTTCAAACTTGACCGGTCTGATTAGGTTGTTTACACGCGGCCCCAAAAATTAAATTAGCCGCTTGAGCGCGAAATCAGTGATGATTATCCGCCCTTCGCGCCGAACCAACAGGGTCACCACGCGGCCTTCACCCCGTTGTAAAACCTTATAGATATCGCTTATTGTCAATTCATTGGTGGAGGTGTTGTTAACAAACATCAATTCGTCACCCTCCTGTAAGCCCGCTACGTAGGCGGGTGATCCGGTTGTAACGTGGTCCACAAAATACTTACGGTAGTCTTCCCCTTTCGCACGCAGTTCCATTCCACTCATGTCATGTTCGAACCGCTCGCGCATAGCACGCTTGTTCGGCTTCATTACTACGTACTGGTCGCGGTAGTTGAAGGTCACGTTGAACCGGCGTAGCAGTTCGCAGCCTACATTACCCTGGCGTTCGGGCATGTTGACTAATTTCACACCAAACGACGTGCTGTCGGGAAACGAAGCCAGTACATCGTCTAATTCGTAGCGACCAAATTTGATCTTCTCAATGCGGCCCATGCTGCCATGAATGACGCCGTTCAGTCCCCTGCCCAGTTGCGCCCGGATACTTTTTTCCGGCATCGGCATGGTGGCGGTACTCCGCGAGCGATCCAGCAACAGGGCGTGACCTGCGCCAGTGTCCAGAATCACCCGCAACGGCAACGATTTCTCCCCATCATAGACCGATAAGGCGTCAGTATACACTTTGGTATCATGGATCGTGATGGGATAGCGGTCTCCTTTGCTTTTACGGTAGCGGTACTTTGGGGGAGCAGTCAGGGTGATTTCACGCGCCTGAAAATCGATGTTGACAACGAAGTTGGCGAAGATTTCATACCCAAAAATCCCGTCTACAGGTGTTCCAACGTATTCAGATAGTTTGAGGACATCCTCATCCAGAATAACAACGTTGTGGTGAGCCGCCCGCAGCGCGCCCATGCTCAGGGTATTATCAATGGCCACGGACGCCGATAAGTTTTTGCCTTCGCCCGCGCCGGTCAATTTGATTTTGCGGGTCATCTTCAGCGACTTTTTGTCCAGAGCAGCCGGGTCGGTAATGATGGTGTGGCTAACGCCGGTGTCGAGGATAAAATGCAGCGTGTCTGAATCGTTGACCCGCACCTGTACAATAATGAGATTGGAGTGAAGCTGAAACGGAATACGCGTCCAGTGGCGGTTGCCGGTAATGTAGAAGCCGTACTTATCCTTATCAGGCACGTTGTGCTGATTGTCACTGGCCCGGGTGGATGACGCCAAACTGAGCAAGCCGAGAAGAATGACCAGCGTTTTCATGTGTAACACTTTACTTCATTGAAATTACGTAATTTTTATAGGAAAAACCCAACTACTGCGTAAACAGTTCTAACACATTGATTTAGTGGACTGACCAGAACCAGAAACACCCTGTGCACGCAACGGAGTGTTCGGGTTAAAACCCTTAATTTCGCCCCGAATGATGAACAAATCGTTTGTCTGATCGATTCGGCCCCGCCGTTTCCAACCCTATTACGAATTTGTTATGCGTAAAAAAATTGTTGCCGGCAACTGGAAGATGAACAAAACCCTGGACGAGGCCAAAGCCCTGCTGTCGGAGGTTGTGAACATGGTGAAAGACGAAGTAAGTGGAGACGTGACGGTGGTGCTCTGCCCGCCTTCTCTTTATCTGACTACGTCGCGGCAGTACATCCCGGCGGGTGGCCGGATCAGGCTGGGCGCGCAGAACTGCCACGAGAAAAACGAAGGAGCCTACACGGGCGAAGCCTCAGCGGCCATGCTCAAATCTGTTGGGGTAGAGTACGTGATTCTGGGTCATAGCGAACGGCGGCAGTACTTTGGCGAAACCAACGCCCAACTAGCCGAGAAAGTAAACATAGTGCTGGAAAATGGTCTGACGCCCATCTTCTGCTGTGGTGAGTCGCGCGATCTGCGCGAAAAAGGCGATTACGTAGGTTTCGTAAAAGGCCAGCTTACCGATGGTCTGTTTCACCTCTCTGCCGAAGCGTTTGCTAAAGTTGTCGTTGCCTACGAACCCATCTGGGCCATCGGTACGGGTCTGACGGCTTCGTCAGCGCAGGCGCAGGATATGCATTTTGAGATTCGGCGGCACATCGCCGGTCACTACGGTGATGCCGTGGCGCAGGAAACATCTATTCTATACGGTGGCAGTGCCAACGAGAAAAACGCAGCCGACCTCTTTGCCCAGCCCGACGTAGACGGCGGCCTGATTGGGGGGGCGTCGCTCAAATCGCGCGAGTTCACCAACGTCATCAAGGCCCGCCAGTAATGACAGCGCCGGAATACGTTCGGGAGGCTGAATATGCAGCCGCACCCCGAGGGCGGCTTCTTCGCGGAAACGTACCGCGCTACCGAAACCATTGCCGCCCCCGCCCTGCCCGCCCGATTTGGGGGGGCGCGGGCGTTTTCTACGGCGATCTACTTTTTGCTGGAAAGCCACCATACCTCATCCCTGCACCGGATTCAGGCTGATGAGGTATGGCACTTCTACGCCGGTGGGCCGCTGAACGTGTTTGTCATTAACCCCGATGCCACCCTGACCACGATTCGGCTGGGTAGCAATGTTGAGCGGGGTGAGGTGTTTCAGGCGGTTGTTCCGGCGGGTTGCTGGTTTGGGTCGAAACCGGCACCGGGTAGTGATTTTTCGCTTGTGGGCTGTACGGTGGCGCCGGGCTTCGACTTCGCCGATTTTGAGATGGCCGACCGAAACACGCTGCTGACTGAATTTCCGGAACACGCCGACGTAATCAGCCTGCTTACTTGAACTGCACGTTTCCGAACTTTGAGACAACCCGGATTTTAGGGCCGGTACCGCGCCCAACGGTGCCAATGTACTGTTTGGTCAGGCGGGGTCCGCGATGGCCGTCAGTATCGCCGGGCTGTGTGGTAAAGCGCATGGATGAGCCATTGCCAAAGGTGAAATTACCGTAGCTAACCGTTACGTCGAAATCACTGCCGTTATCGGCGGGCATCATAACCGACGAGTAGCTAGCCTGAATGGCTACTGTGCTGGCTGTTTGGGGTACCTGCTCGATGCGAAACCCGCTGGAAAAATTCAGCTTGATCTGCCCTGACTCGCGCAGCGTACCGATCGACGACGAACCGGAATAGTCGATGTCGGCGGTGAGTTTGCCTACGTCACCGATGTGCATCTTACCAAACTTGTTCACCAGGGTCAGTACATTCACCTGGTTCAGGTCGAGGCTACCGTAGGCCATGTCCAGTTTGGCGGTGCTAAGTGCGTTGATTATGGCTTTGCCGTAGGCCACGTCTATGTCCGTCCGGTGATTCGTCAACTCGTTGGCGTCGAAATTTCCATAGCGATTAAAGACCGACAGAGGGGCATGAAAGTCTGGAATACTGGTATTCCCGAATTTGTTACGTACCGTCAGGGCATTCTGCTTTGGCATCATCACGGCATAGTCAATTCTGACAAAATTTCGTTCGCCATTGCTTTTCCAGCTACTCATGTTCCAGTTGCTGGTGGCATTCTGGCTAAAATTAGTGCGTACTACGATCTGATTGCCGCTCCGTTTTTCGTCGATGGTTACGGCGTCCAGAAATTGCTGTACGCGCTCGTCAGAGCTGGAGTTGGCGGTTATGGTAATCTGGATGCTGATTTCGTTTCTGTCCCACAAGCCAATCGATACCTTGCCAAATTGATTATCGACTGTCAGCGCATCATTGGCGTCCACGCTGAAGAGTTTGATAATCGTCTTTTTCTTCTCAACCGTACCGTCTTCAACGAATCCGTTTGCCCACACGAGCGCGGGTAACAGACAAAGCAACAGGCTATACAGGGTTTTCATTTGTTTGTTGATTAACGCGTTGGATCACGCGAAGCTGTTCGTTGAGCAGGTCAATCTGAATCTGTAGATTCTGAATCATGGCCTTGATGAGCACGTCCTGATTGGGATTTTGCGGTAGGTCGGCCCTGAGCGATTTATAGGATTTTTCGAGCCGTATCCTGTCTGTGGCAAATTCCTGATACAGCGCCGGGTTATCCTGGGTCATCTGTTTGAGCTCAGCGCGTTTGTCGGCAATCAGACGGGTGTACTGCGTCACTTCTCTGGCGTAAACCGGGCTGGCCGCTACCATCTCTGGCTCCCGTACCACACCGTACTGATGGTTTGCGTACCAGAATCCGCCCACCAGTACCAGCACCGCCACCGATGCGGCCACGCGCCAGTTGAGCCACATGGCCCCCGGCCTGTTTTTCGGCGAGTTTTTGTGGATGCGCCCAAAAGGGGATGGCGGGCCGGCATATGTTTCTTTTGGTGGGAGGCCGAGACCGCTGTCAATTTTTTGCCACAGGCCATCGGGTGGCTCCCGGTCGTCAAAGGCTTCGCGGTTGTCGCGCACGAAGCGTTCCAGATTATCTTTTTTCATCGTCTTTGTTGTTTGTCAATAATTCTACTAACCGCTTCTTTCCGCGCAGGTACTGCGACCGCGACGTTACTTCACTGATGCTGAGCACCTGCCCAATTTCTTCGTGATCGTAGCCCTCGAACAGGTACAACGAGAGTACCACGCGATAGCCTTCGGGGAGTTGCGTCATGGCCCGCCGGACCCGCTCTACCTCCAGCATCACATCCGCATCGTCGGTCGGTTCGGTATCGGCCACGTCGAAGCATTTTCCCGCTTCTCCATTTTCGGTACAGCCCTCCATTTCCGGATGCCCGTCCAGACTGACCAGGTCCAGCCGCCGACCGCGCAGGTGGTTGATCGCCCGGTTTACCACAATCTGCTTTAGCCACGCACCAAACGTACTTTGCCCCCGGAAGCTGTTGATATGCCCGAAAGCATCGATAAAGGCATCCTGCAACACATCTTCGGCTTCGGCGTCGTGGTTGACGATCCGCAGGCAGACGTTGAACATCGCTTTGGCGTATTGCTGGTATAGGTCATACTGCGCCCGTCGCTCGCCCTGCTGGCAGCGTCTGACCAGGTCAGCGTGTCGGTCCGGGTAAGGCGGGCCAGCGGTTCGGTTGAGCGGTAACGACTTCAGCGGGCAGCAGGTTTAGCGGGAAATCACAGGAAAGACAAGCGTAGCTGGACCAGCGTTGCACGGGCGACCAGTAAATTTTCGGTATATTCACCAGTGAACACGGTAACCCTGTTGCGCCGACAGCTGTCAAAGCTACCTGTTTTACCGGCCAGCCCCGGCAAATTATTTCCTACTTTTAGGGGTTATAAAAGGATAGAGAAAAGCTCAATGGTCGATTATATTTCTGGATTGAATGACCCCCAGCGGGAGGCCGTTATGCACGGCGAGGGGCCGCTGATGATAATTGCCGGTGCCGGATCAGGTAAGACCCGCGTACTGACGTACCGCATTGCTCACCTCATCGAAACGGGTGTTGACCCGTTCCGGATTCTGTCGCTTACGTTTACCAACAAAGCCGCCGGAGAGATGCGCAAGCGGATCGAAACCGTGGTAGGCACCGAAGCCCGCAACATCTGGATGGGTACGTTCCACTCGGTGTTTGCCAAGATTCTGCGCATCGAAGCCAAAGCCATTGGCTATACGTCCAACTTCTCGATTTACGATACCGACGACTCCAAGTCGCTGCTGCGGAGCATTATCAAAGAGATGGGTCTGGACGATAAAGTTTATCGCGCCAACAGCGTGTTCAGCCGCATCTCGGGTGCCAAAAACCGGCTTATCGGTCCGGATGATTATCTGGCCAACGCCGTGATTCAGGCCGATGATGAATCGGCGCGGATGCCGCGTATCGGCCCCATTTACAAGCAGTATTCGTCGCGGTGCTTTGCGGCCAATGCCATGGATTTTGACGATTTGCTATTCAATACCAACGTCCTGTTCCGCGACCATCTGGATATTCTGAACAAGTACCAGCATAAGTTTCAGCACGTGATGGTCGACGAGTTTCAGGATACCAACGTATCGCAGTACCTCATCACGCGTAAACTGGCGGCTGTACACCAGAACATCTGCGTCGTGGGCGACGATGCGCAGAGTATTTATGCCTTCCGGGGGGCCAACATCGAAAATATCCTGAATTTTCAGCGCGATTATGGGAAGGATTCCGTAAAAATCGTGAAGCTGGAGCAGAACTACCGCTCCACCGATACCATTGTGCAGGCGGCTAACTCGGTTATTTCGCGCAATAAAAATCAGCTCGAGAAGCGCGTTTTTACCGCTAATGACCCCGGCTCGCTCATCGATGTGATCAAGGCATCGTCAGACAATGAGGAGGGGCGGCTGGTATCGTCGGCTATTTTTGAGGCCAAGATGAACGAGTCGCTGACCAACAACGACTTCGCCATTCTGTATAGGACCAACGCGCAGTCGCGGGCGTTTGAGGAAGCCCTGCGTAAGGTAGGACTGAAATACCGTATCATTGGTGGTCTGTCATTTTACCAGCGGAAGGAAATCAAAGACCTGATCGGCTACCTGCGCTTCACGGTCAACCAGCAGGACGAAGAAGCATTTAAGCGGATTATCAACCTGCCCAAACGCGGCATTGGCGACACGACGGTGGCTAAAATTAGTGTCATTGCCGCCGAGCAGAACGATTCGGTCTGGGGCATCGTATCGGACATCGGCCGGTTTGTGACGGGCCGGGCCGGTATTGCTATCGAGCAGTTTGCCGACCTCATCAAGAGTTACATGCTGCTTCTCAACACCAAAGACGCGTTTGAGGTGGCCTCGCACATCGCCAAAACGTCGGGCCTGCTCAAAGAGCTTTACGACGACAAAACCGTGGAGGGACTGGCCCGTTACGAGAACGTGCAGGAATTGCTCAATGCAATCAAGGAGTTTGTCGATAATCCCGACAATGACGACAAGAGCCTGAGCGCGTTCCTGCAATCGGTCTCGCTGCTGACCACCGCCGACGAACGGGAAGACGACGGCGACAACGATAAAGTGACGCTTGATGACCATCCACGCGGCCAAGGGACTGGAGTTCAAGAACGTACACATCGTGGGGCTGGAAGAAGATCTGTTTCCCAGTCAGATGATGCTGGGCAGCCGCAATGATCTGGAAGAAGAACGGCGGCTGTTCTACGTAGCCATCACCCGCGCCGAGCGCCGGCTAACGGTGTCTTACGCCGAAACGCGCTACCACTACGGGCGGCTGAAAATGTGCGAACCGAGCCGGTTTCTGCTGGAAATTGACCAGCAGTACCTGAAAATGTCGAAACTCCGCTCGGCGCCCAGCCGCATGGATTACGACCGTCCCGAACGCGACCGCAGCGAAACAACCTCGTCGGGATCAATGGCGTTTGTGCGGAGTCTGGCCCAGAAGACCGCGCAACGGCAGGCTCCCCAGCCCACCGTAACCCACACGCCCTCCACCGATTTTGCGCCCACCAGCACCGCAGAACTGGCCGCCGGGCAGCGTGTTGAACACGCTAAATTCGGCTTTGGTACGGTGAAGTCCGTCGATGTAAATGGTAACGACCGCAAGGCTACAATTCAGTTCGAGAAAGCAGGAGAGAAAGTGCTGTTGCTCAGTTTTGCGAAGCTGCGGGTTGTGGTGTAGTATTTGATAGTCAATACTATGAAGTCATCAACGAGTAATACGCCTTGTTGGGTCTGGTGCTTGCAAAACAATGGCTTGACTGTTTTCCAGAGGGTTTGTCCAATATGATGAGGTTGGCTTAAGAATCGCGTGACATCATCATGACTGATCTGGTCATTCATCAAGCGGGCCATATTGGTGGCCGAAGTTTGCCCGAATGAACCCAGCAGGTAGTCGGTGTAGAGACCCAGATTTGTTTGCATGCCCCAAGATAATTTTTCAACTTAACTCCTTTGCGTAACTTCAGATAATAATAAAGCTTACAGGTATGCAGATGACCGACAAACAAATTACACGGTAAGTGCTAGGAGTAGTCGCTACTGCGATCCAGCCAAAAGTTTATTGCTCCGCCGATGTCCAGGCAGCAGGTGGTACAGACGCATTCATGAAGTCGATTGGAGCCAACAACGAGAAGCAACTCCCGGTCATAGAATTCACGGAAGACGAGTGGATGCGAATGCTCAACGAAGAAAACAGGTGATTGAATTTTTAACGCAAGCGATTATGCAGACGCTACAGTATCGACTGATTCTAACGCCCGAACCCGAAGGCGGCTATACGGTTAAGGTTCCGGCCATTCGCGGGTGCATCACCTACGGCGAAACCATTGATGAGGCCATCGCGATGGCGAAAGATGCTATAGAGGGTTGCTTGGAAGTTCTGAAAGAAGAAGGGCAACCGATTCCTCCCGATGACAGTAAAACGCTGGAGTATTCGCTTAACCTGACAACCGAGTTGGTATGAATTTATCGCCAAAACGGCTAATCAAAATTCTGGAAGAATACGGCTTTCATCTCAAACGGATGGGAAAGGGAAGCCACCATATTTATTACAATCGCTGACACTAAAATCACGATTCCGGTACCTGCTCACGGGAAAGATATGAAGAAAGGTACGTTCATTGGGATTCTGAAAGATGCGGGCATCGACACGTCAACGTTGGACAGGTAGCTAATTCCCAAAATACAAACTCCCCCGTCCGCATCGTTCTTTCTGTGACAAATCCATTACCCCGCCTGCCATGAACGGTGCTATTGCCATTACGTTGCTCGTTATCGCTTCCCTGACTGCCCTTGCGCAGCCTAAACCCGACTCCACCGGCGCGTCGGCAACGAAGGCGGAGAACCTGGGCGCGCAGGTCAACTCGGAATACAACGAGATTAATCCGATGATTGCGCCCGATGGCCGGACGCTGTATTTTGCCCGCATTAGCCACCCGAACAATACACACGGTGAGAAGGGTAGTCAGGACATCTGGTACTCGGAGTTCGACGAAGCCAGCAAGCAATGGGGACCCGCCCGGCGCATGGGGTTTCCGCTCAATAAAGACGAGTACAACTGCGCCTATAGCATCACACCCGACGGGCAGACGATGCTCGTTAAGGGACAATACAACAACGGCAACTACGAAACGCGTGGTTTTTCGACCAGCAAGAAAACTGCCGGCGGATGGGCACCCCCGCAAAAGATCGACATCCCGAACTACGTGAACCTCAGCAAAGGACAGTTTGACTGCGGGTTTCTGTCTGCCGATGGAAAGGTGCTGATGATGGCGTTCAGTGAGAAGAAGAACAGCAAGGAAGATGATGTATACGTCAGTTTCCGGCAGAAAGACGGATCGTGGAGCAAGCCGATGGACCTTGGTCCGGAGGTCAACACCAAATTCACCGAAACCACGCCGTTTCTGGCTCCCGATGGTGCAACGCTGTATTTTTCGAGTGACCGGGAGGGCGGGCTGGGCAGTAACGACATTTACGTAACTAAGCGCGTCGATAAAACCTGGAAGCACTGGAGTAAGCCTGTAAACCTAGGTCCTAAAGTCAATACCGATGGGTACGACGCCTACTATACCCTCGGCGCGTCGGGCGATTATGCCTACCTGACGACTTTTAAAAGTACCCTCGGTAAAGGCGACATTGTGCGGGTGAAACTCACCGACGATCAACCGACCAATCAGCCCGGCAAAGTAGGCGGAGGTGACGACGTAGCCCAGACCGACGTAACCCGCCCCGACCCGGTCGCCCTCATCAGCGGGAAGGTAATTGACCAGACCACCGGCAAACCTATCGAAGCCCGCATCGTCTACCAAACCCTGCCCGATGGGGTTGAAGCAGGCGAGGCAACGTCGGACCCCATTACAGGCGAATACAAGATTGTGCTGCCCTACGGTCAGAAATACTCGATGCGGGCCATTGCCAAAGACTTTATAGCCGAGGGTGATAACGTCGATCTGACGCAGATGAAGGGATTTCAGGAGATCAAAGGCAAAGAATTGAAGTTGGTGCCGATTGAGATAGGCCGGACCGTGCGGCTCAACAATATCTTTTTCGACACAGGCAAGTCGGAACTGCGCCCCGAATCCGGCCCTGAACTCGACCGGCTGGTAACGACGCTGAACGAAGCGCCCAAAATCGTGATTGAAGTGCGCGGCCATACCGACAATACGGGCTCGAATGAGATCAACGCCAAACTTTCGCAGGACCGCGCCGACGCTGTGCGCGAGTACTTCATCAGCAAGGGTATTGAACCGGACCGGGTGGGCAGCAAAGGCTTTGGCGAAAGCAAGCCCGTAGCCACCAATGACACCGACGATGGCCGCCAGCAAAATCGGCGTGTGGAGTTCTTAATCGTGAAGAAGTGAAGCCATTGCCGTTCACACGTTTCATTAACCGTCAAACCTGCTGAGGAATTAACGGCCAACAACCTGGTTGACAAATAGACAGGCGAATGACGTACTTTGGAACGAACTCAAAATTAACGTCCAATGAAACGTTTCAGCTTCTTACTTGCCTTCTCGCTGTTCGCCTTTGCCGCCAGCGCGCAAACCCCGCCGGTTGACCCCAAACTTGATTCGCTGGCTAAACGGGCGCAACGGCTCATTAACAACAACCAGCCCGATTCCCTGTACGCGATGATGGGTGATGCGTTCAAGCAGCAGATATCGCCCGACAAGATGAAGGAGGTAACGGCGGGTATCAGCGGTCAGTTGGGTAAGTGGACCGAGATGGAATCGCGGGGGGTACAGGACGGTGTAGCCCGCTACAAAGCAACATTTGCATTGGCTCCGCTCGACTTTTATATCAGCCAGGACAAGCAGGGTAAAATTGCGACCTTCCTGTTCAAACCGCTGGAATGATGAGGACGACGCTAATATGGCTGACTTGCCTGACCGTGTCTGGGGCCTGGGCGCAAACGCCGGCAGTACAGCCATTGGATCCGCTCGTTCGGCTGTCGGAGAATTACTACAACGCTCAACAGCCCGATTCGCTGTACCGCCGACTTACTACTGGCTTTAAACAGCAGGTGTCTGATGCTAACTGGCGGGCTTTTCTGATGGAGAGCTACGCCCAAACGGGCCGGTGGTTACGTAGCGAATCCCTTGGCGTGGCCAATGGCTTTACAAACTATAAGGCCACGTTTGAGCGGGATACAAGGCTGTTTAAACTGACCGCCGATGCCGACGGGAGAATTGCCGGATTTGGTCTGTCGCCCTACGCGAATCCTGTTGTAGCCGGCAAAAAGCTGATTACTTCCAACCCGCTGCGAACGCCCCTGGATCATCGACTTGATTCAATCGTGCAGGCGTACCACAGTCAGCACCCACTGGTTGGGTTGAGTATTGGCATTGTGCGCCATGACAGCCTGTTTCGATACGGCTACGGCGAAAAAAAAGCCGGGGATGGGCAAATTCCCGAGGCCACTACGTTGTTCGAGATTGGTTCAGTGTCAAAAACCTTTACGGCCACGTTACTGGCCGACGCTGTTCGGCGTGGCCTGCTTAAGCTGGACGACCCTGTCAGCCAATACCTGCCCGATTCTATCCCCTCCCTGCAAAAGGATGGTGTGGAGGTGACTATTCGTATGCTGGCCAACCACACCTCGGGCCTGCCACGGATGCCGAATAATTTCATGCAACCGGGTTTTTCAACGGAGAACCCGTATCAACTGTATGACCGGAGGGCTCTCTTCTCGTTCCTGAAAACGGCAAAGCTGAGCAGTACACCCGGCACAACATACGGGTACTCTAACCTCGCCGTGGGCTTGCTGGGCATCTTGCTGGAATTGAGAACGGGTCAGTCGTATGAGCAGCAACTCCAAACCGTAATTACGCAGCCGCTGGGATTGGTGCACACGAAAGTCAGCCTGCTGGACACTGACAAAAGAACGCTGGCGCAGGGGCACACCAGGGCAGGGAAGCCCACATCAAACTGGGATTTCGATGCACTGGTTGGTGCGGGCGGTATTCGATCAACGGTAAACGACTTGCTGACCTACCTGCAGGCCGAGCTGGGTCGCGGTCCCGGACCGCTGGTCGGAGTAATGCAGACCACGCAACAAATCACGTTCAGGAGCGATCAGCGGACAATTGGGTTAGGATGGCACCAGAACAAAATCGGGGTTGTTCCGTGGTTTCTTCACAACGGCGGTACGGGTGGATACGTCAGCTTTGCCAGCTTCAATCCACAGAACAAAACCGCGCTGATTGTGCTTTCCAATGCAGCCGTGAACATTGACGATATGGCTATCTCGCTGATTGGAGCGATCCATTTGTGAATTTTGTTCCGGGTGAAGTCATCTATTATACTTACCCAACGTATGCAACTCGATGCTGGCTGCGACCTTCGGTTCGACGCCCTGGGGCCAACGCCCCTTATTTTGATGCTTCGCCCACGCTCCGGAGCCGGGCAGTGGATTATGCGCGAAGAATACCAGATTACGCCCGCCGTAAACGTAACGGAGTTTACCGATATGTATGGCAATCTGTGCCAGCGCGTTGTGGCACCCGAAGGCCCGTTTTCCATTCAATTCTCGGCCACCGTACAAACCGCCGATGAGATTGATGTAGCCCCCGGCGCTCCCTATACACCCGTAGAAGACCTGCCCGACGACGTGCTGCACTATACGCTGCCCAGCCGCTACTGCCAGTCAGATCAGTTGGGGAATCTGGCTGCGCAGGTTACCAGCGGGGCTGAACCCGGCTACGACCAGGCCGAAGTCATCCGGAAGTGGATTCACGAAAATGTACGCTATGAATACGGCACGAGCGATGCCAGCACCTCGGCCATTGAGACAGCGGAGAAGCGCGTGGGGGTTTGCCGGGATTATACGCATCTCGGCATTTCGCTCTGCCGCGCCCTCAACATCCCGGCCCGGATGGTAGTAGGCTATCTGTATCAGCTCGACCCAATGGATATGCACGCCTGGTTTGAAGCCTACGTAGACGGCCGGTGGTTTACCTTCGACGCTACGCAGAAAGAACCACGTGGCAACCGGATTACCGTGGCCTATGGGCGCGATGCGGCCGACGTAGCCTTTACAACGCAGTTTGGCCCTATGAACCTGAATGAGATGCGGGTATGGGTCGACGCCAGCGCGGATGCCGAAGAGGATAAAGAAAATTAAGGGGCGTTGCAACTGATTGTGGGCCGGCCGGGTCTCTTCCGCATAACCAGCCTCACTCCAATGAAACAACCACTGCTTTTTTGTCTGCTGCTCAGTTCGCTCGTGGCCTGTACGCAGGAAAATGACGTGCAGCCCAGCCCCGGTACCCTGGCAGATGAGGTAAGCGGTATGTATCGCACCAACCCCTACCTGAACCCCTCATGTGTGGCTACGCCAAGCAATCAGATGCCCGTTGTAATGCTGCGTCCTGAATCGGACGGTGTTGTTTCGCTGGTGTATGCGTATCAGTTTCCAAAGCCGGGCAATCACCAGCTTACGGGCGTGTTGCTAAGCCGACGGGCCGACAATGCTGTGCAGCTGACCCACGGTAGCGTGGTGCTGGGTACCATACAAACCGACCGTGTATTCACGAACAATGGCATGGAAAAGCAAGGAAAGCTTCTGCGTATCGACGCACCGGATGCGCAACCCGACATGCCCTACTTTGCCGGTGTGAAAGACTAGCCTAACGGCTCGTGTAACAGCAAAAGCGCGACACTGTAAAGTGTCGCGCTTTATCATTTTTGAGTTAGTCAGATTCTATTGCACTTACCGAACGGCGAACTCACCGGCTCCGATGCGGAAGCCTTCCGAGTACAACTCAACAGTGTATTTGCCCGGCTTGTAGGGTATACCACGGGTATAAAGCAACTCTACATTTTTGCCGGCGTTGATGTAATCGACGGTCTGCTTGGTGGTATAAATTGTTTCGTTGCCATCAACCATGAACGTTCCCGACCCATTGGCCATATCTGAAACTACGGCCCCCTGCGGGTCAAGTACCCTTACAAACACCTCTTTCGGCTCTTCTTTCGTGAGCGGATTGTCCAGGAGTTTGTAAGTCAGTTTGATTTTCTCGAGCCGTTTGGATTTATAGGAATCGTCATCTTTCAACTTGCCACGCGAGTTCACGGCGTATATTTTTACGTTCTGAGCCTTCAACGCAGCCGCGCGGGTCACTTTGCTGCTCAGCTCCTGATTGCGCGATACCACCGAGGTTACCGAGTCGGTTAGTTGCTGACGTTCGGTTTTCAGTCCGGCGTTCTCCTGATCCAATACCTGCACGTTAGTCGCTAAGGTCACGTTCTCGCGCTGAAGGTTGGCAATGAGCGTGTCTTTCTCGACCAGAAATGCTTCATACTGCTTGATTTTGGCATCGTACTTGGCCATCGAAATCCGGCTACCCCGGCGTAGCGATGCTTTATCTTCTTCAAGTTGAACCTTCATTTTCTCGAGTTCCGTGACGTCGCCCCCCAATTTCTGTACTTCGGCAATCTTGGCGTCCAGAGCTGTCGAAATGGAATCGAGCTTGACGCGGGTGGCTGAGAGTTCTTCTACACGCTCCGAGATGGTCACCTCCTGATTTTCGGCTACCTTTTTCTGGTCGAAGTACAGGTAGCTGGCCACTATAGCCGCAATGGTCATGATGACGAGAGCGGCTAGTAGCGCACCATTGGTGCGGGGTCTTTGCGGATTGTTTTCCATTGACAGGTTTGGTTTAACGATTGATTTGGTACTGGTTAGGTATGCAGAAAGTATTGTCTTCAGACCGGCTTTGGCTGCCACCGTTGGTCAACAACATTGCCGTTAAAGCTACGAAAGCAACGCAGAGCCGGTTTTTGATATTGCATAGACGAAAATTAATCGGCTGTAAAACAAGCCATTTTACCGTATAATCAATCAATGACTTAGCGAATGGGACAGGTCATTTCTATAAACAACTGACCGAACGGAAAGTTAATCAGCGACAGAAAGCCCCGCCCAGATTACTATGCCTGAACTCCCCGAAGTAGAAATTCGACGCCAGTACCTTGAAAATTCTGCCACCCTCCAGATCATCCGCCATATCGACGTAGAAGATCGAAAACTGCTCACAACCGACTACGCCACACTGGTTGAACAACTGACCGGCCGGCAATTTACGGGCACACGCCGGGTTGGTAAAAATCTGTTCGTGTTTACCGACAAACCCGGCGTTATCGTTCGTATGCACTTCGGCATGACCGGCGATCTGGAGTACTATCACGCGTCGCTCAACCGGCCCCGCTTTGCCCGCATTGTATTCGAGTTCGACAGCGGTTTCAACCTGGGCTTTCTTTGTCCGCGCAAGTTTGAGCGGGTCGGCCTGGTCAGCGATGTAGATGCGTACCTGGCCGAAAAGAAGATTGCGAAAGACGGTCTGGATATTTCGCTGGCTGAGTTGAGCGAGAACGTCCGCCGAAAAAAATCGCTGATAAAGCCGGTATTGCTGGACCAAAGCATAGTGGCCGGGCTGGGCAACTGGATTGTTGACGAGGTCTTGTTTCAGGCCCGTATCCATCCCGAACAACGCGCTCATTCGCTTACTGATGCGCAGGCGCAGGCGCTGTACAACGCCATCCGGCTGGTGCTGGAAACGGCTATCCACCACGAGGCTACTTACCGTGATTTCCCGAAGAATTTCCTGATTCATGTGCGTGAGTGGGATGCCTCACCCTACGACGATCTCGAAGCACACAAATCATGCCCCCGCTGCGGCACCCGCATTGAACGCAGCACGGTAGGGGGCCGCACCACGTTTTTCTGCCCGAAGGAGCAGAGAGTTTAGCCACAGAGATGCACCAAGACGCACGGAGTTTCACAGAGTTTTCCTCTTTGCTGCTTTTCTCTGTGAAACTCCGTGCGTCTTGGTGCATCTCTGTGGCTAAACTCTTTCCCTCATAAATCTTTGATATTTCCGAAGCCAATCACATCGCGGTAGGCCGGATTGGTGGTGAGTTCGGCAGCACGCATGAGCTTATCTGTACCAAATTTATTCTTCAGATCGTACAGCGTTTGCCGCAGTTTGTCTTTTCGGCTGCTGTCCTCAAACAGGTTCAGGGGTACCGAGTCGGCGGGGATGAATTTGTGAACCACTACGCACATGGAGCGCAGGTAATGGTTCAAAACAGGTTCACAACGGTGCGCAGCCTGAAAGTTGGTCATACGTTCGCTGATGATGCGGTGAAGTTCGGGGCCATCCTGCATAGGCGCGGGAAAATTCACCTCGTAATTATAGGTTCTGTCGGTGTGATAGCGGCACGAAAACGACATACTCTGACAGAATATACCGTTGCGAACCATGCGCCGTTCAAGTGTCAGGCAGAGCGCTTGCAGCAATTCGTTCAGCCGCTCCGGCGAAGTTCGTTGCTCTCCCGATACGGAGCGCATGGCCGACATACTTTTGTAGCCCTTGTTGATGTCTAAATCTACCTCGCCCCCAAAATTTAGCCGCACGTGCCACTGCCAGCCTACAATACTTTTGCAAACGGCCTTCAACCGCTCCGGCGTGGCATGGCGCAAATCGACCGGTGTGTGAATCCCGCCGTTCTCGAGTCGGAGAGCCATGCGGTTGCCAATGCCGGGCAGGTCAGTTAGCTTCAGTGCGCGTAACACCTCATCAATCGTATCGGGCGTAATAATGGTCAGGCCATCGGGCTTCTGCACGTCGGATGCGAGCTTGGCCAGGAATGCGTTTGGCGCGATGCCAATGGAACACCGCATATAATCGCCCACATCCTGCCGGATGGCCTGCTTAATCTGCCCCGCTACCTGTCGCATATCCTTGTACACCAGTTGGTAATTGGTCAGATCGACTACGGCCTCGTCGATGCTTTTCGGAATTACATCGTCCGAAAAGCGCTTCAGCACGTCGATAAGTTTGACGTGGTATTCGCGGTACCGATCAGGATGGGTTTCGAGCGGCACCAAATCCGGGCAAATTGCGATTGCTTCATCAAGCCGCATACAGGTTTTGACCCCCCGTTGTTTGGCCTCAACGGAAGCCGCAATGACGCAGCCGTGCCGCCCCGTGTATACACATACCGCCACCGGACGCCCGCGTAGCCAGTAATTGACCTGCTGCTCGCACGAGGCAAAAAAACTGTTCATATCCACGAACAGAATTGTTGGTAGAATGTGGTTGTCGAGTCGGTTGCGGTGCATAAATTTTGACTGAATCGTAGCGTTTCGTATTATCGTTCGTCTGCATTAATGCGTACTTTTGCTGTAATACGAGTGCAATATATTTGACTTGTATTAGTATGCCACTATATCCATACTATATTCTATGATGACTTGTTCCGACAAAATTGATAACCCCATGACCGTCCAGGATAGATTAAAGCAGGTGTTCGATGCGCTTGGCATCACTATTTATCAAATAGCCAAGGAGTTAGGCGAAAATCCGTCCAAGTTTTATAATATATTGAATGGGCGGGCCAAGCCGTCGTACGATACCATCATGAGTTTACTGGCCTGCTACCCGCAAATCAGCGCTGACTACCTGATTCGCGGTAATCTACCTGTACTGAACTCACCCGAAGCCAACGCCAACATGGTTAGTGCCGACGAAGCAACGGTCGAAATTCCGTTCGTGCCGGTGCGGTTCTATGCTACGTTCGTCGAGAGTTTTGCGGATGGTGGCAGTACCCTGGAAACCGAACCGTTTCGGGTCAGAAAGCCGGTGGTTAAAGGCCATAAGAACGCTGTGATTCTCGAAATTTCGGGCAACAGCATGAGTCCGCAACTGGCGCACGGGGCAAAAGTCCTGGCTGTCCCCGTCAGTGAGAGCGACTGGCAGTATCAGTCAGGCGGGGTATATGCCGTAATGTACCGCGACTATTTCGTGGTGAAGCGCGTCCGGGATAACGAGTTGATTACGCGCAACTACCTAACCCTGCACTCTGACAACCCCAACGGCGGCAACGTCACGGTACCCCTGCATGACATGCGCGGCATGTGGAAAATCGTCAGCATTGTTGAGGCTCCGGTGGAATAAGGAAGTGGCAGATTCGTAGCATCATAAAATTAGCTGGTGTCCGATTTCTGGGGCATCAGCTAATTTTATGATGCTGTAACTCCTGAACTTCGATTGGTTTTGCCGTTGATTTTCAGTAATTTTGCGACCTGATTTCAAAGGCTACCCCTGAGCGAACTCAATGGAACCCTTTGGCTGTTATTGGATTAGTTAACTTACTGTATAAAACAACCTAATGGCTCGCGATTTATTATTCACGAGAAACATCGGTATCGCTGCGCACATCGACGCAGGTAAAACTACGACTACCGAACGTATTCTTTATTACTCTGGCGTCAGCCACAAAATTGGTGAAGTGCATGATGGTGCTGCCACCATGGACTGGATGGAGCAGGAGCAGGAGCGTGGTATTACCATCACCTCAGCCGCCACCACTGTTGACTGGACGTATCGCGACCAGAAATACCATATCAACATCATCGACACGCCCGGCCACGTTGACTTCACGGTCGAAGTAAACCGGTCCTTGCGCGTACTTGACGGTCTGGTGTTTCTTTTCAGTGCCGTTGATGGGGTGGAGCCGCAATCGGAAACGAACTGGCGTCTGGCCAATAATTACAACGTGGCCCGTTTGGGATTCGTGAACAAAATGGACCGCTCCGGTGCCGATTTCCTGAACGTGTGCAAGCAGGTGAAGGAAATGCTTGGGTCGTATGCCGTACCGCTTCAGTTGCCCATTGGCGAAGAAGACTCCTTTAAAGGAGTTGTTGACCTAGTCAACTTCCGGGGTATTCAGTGGAACGAGGATGACAAAGGCATGACCTTCACGGAGGTCCCAATTCCCGACGACATGCTCGAAGAAGCCACTGAATGGCGGGAGAAACTCCTGGAAGCCGTTGCTGAATTCGACGACAACCTGATGGAGAAATACTTCGACGATCCAACTACGATCTCGGAAGACGAAATCCTGGCTGCGTTGCGGAAAGCTACCATCAGCATGAAAATTGTGCCGATGCTTTGCGGCTCGTCGTTCAAAAACAAAGGCGTTCAAACAATGCTCGACTATGTGATGGCCCTGTTGCCGTCGCCGATGGACAAAGAGAGCATCAAAGGTACTAACCCCGACACAGGCGAAGAGATCTCGCGGAAGCCGTCGTCGTCGGATCCGTTCGCTGCCCTGGCATTCAAGATTGCTACTGACCCCTACGTAGGCCGTTTGTGCTTTGTACGCTCGTATTCGGGTGTGCTGGAGTCGGGTTCGTATGTTCTGAACAACCGGTCAGGTAACAAAGAGCGGATTTCGCGGATTTTCCAGATGCACGCCAACAAGCAGAACCAGATTGATCGGCTCGAAGCGGGCGACATTGGGGCTGTAGTTGGTTTTAAAGACATTAAGACCGGCGATACGCTATCGGACGAGAAGCACCCAATCGTGCTGGAGTCGATGGTGTTCCCGGAGCCGGTTATTGGCTACGCTATCGAACCGAAAAAGACGGCCGATCAGGACAACTTCTCGAAAGCCATTGGTAAACTGATTGAAGAAGACCCAACCCTTAAAGTTGAGTCGAACGACGAAACCGGTCAGACCATTATCCGGGGTATGGGCGAGCTTCACCTCGAAATCATCATCGACCGGATGCGTCGGGAGTTCAAGGTTGAGGTTAACCAGGGTGCGCCCCAGGTGGCTTACAAAGAGAAGCTGACCAAAAACGTTGAACACCGCGAGGTGTACAAGAAGCAAACGGGTGGTCGCGGTAAATTCGCCGACATCGTGTTTGAACTCGGACCCCGCACAGAAGACGAGAATGGCGTTGTACAGCCCGGTCTGGATTTCGTGAACGGCATTGTGGGTGGTGTGATTCCCCGCGAATTTATCCCCGCTATTCAAAAAGGCTTTGACGAGTCGCTGAAGAACGGCCCATTGGCTGGCTTCCCGCTTCAGAGCATGAGAGTTCGGTTGTTCCACGGCTCCTTCCACGATGTTGACTCCGATTCGCTGTCGTTCGAGATGGCCGCTCGCCTGGGCTTCCGTGAGGCTGCCCGGCAGGCCGGTCCGAAACTGCTCGAACCGATCATGGCGGTTGAGGTGCTGACACCAGAGGAATACACCGGTCCAATCACCGGCGATTTGAACCGCCGTCGGGGCATGATGAAAGGTATGGATAGCAAAGCAGGATCGCAGGTAATCAAAGCCGACGTTCCTCTGTCTGAGCTGTTTGGTTACGTGACGGATCTGCGCACCATGTCGTCGGGCCGGGCTACTGCCAACCTGACTTTTGCCCACTACGAAGTGGTTCCGCAGAGCATTTCTGAAACTGTGGTAGCTAAAGAGAAAGGCACCGTGAAGGCGTAGTTTCCTAAACAAAGTCGATATAGAACAGGACGCCCGACTGACCGGACGTCCTGTTTCTTTGTATGAAGTGAGATGATTGGCTTACTGAACTATAGGGGAAAGAGTTAACTACTTCTTTTAACCCTATCGAATTTTGCCGTACCTTTGCACCCGCAATTCGCCACCCGCCCGGAGTAAATGGTTCTTTCGACGGGGGCATAACCAAACGAACCACAATCCAATGAGTCAGAAAATTCGCATTAAGCTGAAGTCGTTCGATCACATGCTGGTCGACAAGTCAGCTGAGAAGATCGTAAAGGCGGTCAAATCGACAGGTGCCATTGTTAGCGGTCCTATCCCGCTTCCTACCAAGAAGGAAAAGTACACCGTACTGCGGTCGCCCCACGTCAACAAGAAGGCGCGGGAGCAGTTCCAGCTTTGCACCTATAAGCGGTTGGTTGACATTTACAGCAGCAGCGCGAAAACCGTTGATGCCCTGATGAAACTCGACCTGCCCAGCGGTGTCGACGTTGAAATCAAAGTATAATGGCCGTCGCCAATGAAATTTGAGCCGCCGATACAACGCCTGACCGGCCCGTATCGGCGGTTTTTTCGTAGCCTGGACGTCCACGTCCGGTAGCCAAACGGCTAACTACGTAGTTATATAATTGGCCCGGGAAACAAAGCCTGCCGGCTGCCGGACGTGGACATCCGGGCTACGCTTATGAACTGGATCAAACAAGGACTTATTTACAAACCAACCGGCGAGATGCCGTTTAGCCGGACCCACGCACAGGTGCCGTTTGGCTTCCCGATGGGCAACAAACTCCGCGTTTACTTCGCCACCCGCGACGAGAGCATCTCCTCGGCTACGTCGTTCGTGGAGCTTGACCCGGACAATCTGAAAACCGTTACCTACGTCCATGATAAACCGTGCCTGAGCAAAGGGGCGGTGGGCATGTTTGACGAGACAGGCGCCATGCCATCCTGGTTTTTGCCCGTGACGAACCCAGAAACCGGTGCCGATGAGATCTGGCTGTACTATACCGGCTGGAACAAGAGCGAAACCGCCAGCTACCGGCTCGGTATCGGTCTGGCCGTGAGCCGGGATGGTGGGCTGACGTTTGAACGCAAACACACCGGTCCGCTGATGGACCGCTCTATATACGATCAGGTATGGGTAGCCCAGCCGTGTGTCATGCGCGAGGGCGATACGTGGCGGATGTGGTACCTGTCCTGCACCAAAATTGAGGTGATTGACGGCCACCCGGAGCCTTTTTATAATGTTAAGTACGCTGAATCGGCGGACGGTGTAACCTGGGAGCGTACCGGCCACGTTTGTGTGGATTACGATGACTTTACCGATGCCATTGGCCGGCCTACCGTATTTCGGGATGGCGATTTATACAAAATGTACTTTTCCTATCGCTCAGCCACGCATTACCGTACAGACCCCAGCCGTAGCTACCGCATCGGGTACGCCGAATCGCGCGATGGGCTGACGTGGGAACGCAAAGACGAACTGGCTGCTATTGCCCGTTCTGACGACGGCTGGGATTCGGTGATGATGGACTATTGCCATATCTTCCCGCACAAAAATCAATGGATAATGTTCTATAACGGTAATGGCTTCGGAGCGTCGGGGTTTGGCTACGCCGTAAGTCAGCCTGAAGATTGATTGGCGTCAGGGCATTCAGTCTGGGATATCCGGAGTTTTGCCTCTTTCCACTGGCTAACAAACCGGGCTGAAACTGGTTATTCGGTGGGTTGGGCCGTAAATTGCCCCTTCTATTTCAACACACTATGCAGGAAGTAGCTAAATACATCATCAAGGTCGATGCCGAAGTCAGAGACGGTCGTATCGTACCTGAAATTCCGTATGAGGAAGTCATGCGGCTGGTGAACGAACCAAATATCGTCATCATCAAAACGGGCTTTGCGCCGGACGTTCTCCAGCACGTCATTGACGGTACGCGGGCCTGGGCTGCCCAAACGCCCCTCGCCGAGGGGGCCGATACGTTCGACAATAATCAGCACAAGCAGCGGCTGCATATTGCCAAGATTCAGCAGGCTCCGCAGTTGTTTCACGACCACACGTTCGATGCCATTCAGGACCTCGACCCCGATTTTCAACAAACGCTGCTGACCGTGTTCAATCCCGTGCGTGAGTTCTGGAACAGTATGACGGGTAACCATGAAACGTTCGGCGTTCACAGAGGTCAACCTTATTTTCATCCCCAGGTCACGCATTACCCGCTGGGGGGTAGCTTCTTCGGGCGGCACTGGCACCCGCTCAATCCGCAGAAAGTAGGCATGATTCTGGCTCTGAATCAATACGGTAAAGACTACAATTCGGGCGGTACGGGCTATGTCATCAACGACCACATTGTAGAAACCGAAGGCTATCAGGATATCGGCGATATGATTCTGTTCCGGTATGATTTGCCGCACTGGGTATCGCCATCGAGCTTTGCCGACCGCTTCAGCTGGGACGATCCCGCTGGTCGTTGGGTTGGCATCCTGCCTTTCTACGACCCCTGGGGCAAGCCCGCTGATAATGAAGAACCGCAGGGCTGGAAGAAACAGATTGTTAAAGCAAAAGAAATAGCCGTTTAACAAAGTTATAGAGTCGTAGAATTATAGAGTTAATAGCTGCGTCAGCCGATTGTATAACTCTGCGACTTTATAGCTCAGGACGAATGAAGGTCAGCGTACTCATTATTACTTATAATCAAGAGCGGTTTATTGGGCAGGCTATTGACAGTGCGCTGGCTCAGCATGTTTCGTTTCCGATTGAAATTTTGGTTGGTGACGATTTTTCGACCGACCGGACGCGCGATATCATCCGGGCGTACGAACAGCGGCATCCGGGGTTGGTTCGGGGCGTATTCCACCCGCGTAACCTCGGCAAAAACGGCGGCATCAATTTTCTGGAAACGCTGAAGCAGGCCAAAGGCGAGTATTATGCAGTAATGGATGGTGATGATTACTGGACGAACCCGCTGAAAGTGCAAAAGCAGGTCGATTTTCTGGACACGCACCCGGATTGCTCGACCGTTTTTCACAACGCGCTGATTACCTACGAAGATGGCACACCGTCATACGTACTGAACAGTCCCGATACGAAGCCGTTTTTTACGCTCGACGATTTGATTGGTGAGGATGAAATCTGGTTTATGGCTACTTCGAGTACCATGTATCGAAACAGCATCCGCGAATATCCGGCCTGGTTCCGGGAATCGGTGAGTGGTGATATTCCCCGACTGATTTTAAAGGCCAAGCAGGGAAGGATTGGCTATCTGCCGGAGGTGATGTCGGTTTATCGTAAAAATCGGGGCGGTACCAGTTTTACGGATCAATACGATAACGACGTATTTTTACGTAACCGGATTGCTATGTATGAGGGCATTAACCGGGAATTGAATTACCAGTACAACCGGCCCCTGCAAAAGAACATGGCCAGGTATTATAAAATGATGCTAAAGGCCGAACCGTATCGAAGTTCATACTTGGCCCGGTTGCCAATTTTGTGGAAATACGTCTCAATGGCGCAACCATCAGGCGAGGAAGTGAAACAATTAGTTCTCAGTTACCTGGTGCCGCCGGCCGTGTCGCAGGCATACAGCAAAATGGCGCTCGGTTTGTACCGGCTGCTGCATAGTTAGAAAATTTCAACTTAACCATCCCGACGCGATGAATTTTTTCAAGAAGGTATCCTACACAACGCTCGACGAGACCATTCAGAACGTGAAAGAAGCGGTTCTGAGCAATCGCGTTGTACACTTGGCCGGGTTTAAGGAAGAACTGCCGGTGCATGAATTCTACAGTCGCTTGTCAGAGACTATCGGTAAAATCCACGCTGCCGATGAGGATATTGCCACCGGGCAGCAGACTGGTAACCGCTGGATCGACATTACGTACGATCCGCAGATTCCCGACCGCTATCGTTCCAGCAATACGCGCCAGCCCCTACATACCGACGATTCGTACGTAGAACTGAACGGCGAAGAAGCGGTGAATTTTTTCTACTGTGCCTCGCGGGCTAAAATTGGCGGTGCTACTACCTTCTTTGAGTTGAGCGAGCTGGTCGAGTGCCTGAAACTCGACGGCGAAGACAAACTGCTCAATGAACTGATGAGTACCGACGTGGTGCACGAAAAGGGCGGCAGCCGCAAGGTTCGTAAAATCATTGACAAGGATGGCGAAGGCTACCTGGCTAACTATAACTACTACTGCATCTCGCGGGAGGAGAACAGCCCTGAGGTGTTGGACATGATTGAGCGATTCCAGAATTTTATGGAAAGCCGTGTTCACAATGCCGGTTTGGTAATGCCGCTCCAGCTCGAGAAGGGTGAAGCCGTATTCTTCCACGATGACCGCGTTGTGCATGGTCGCAACGCCTTTTTCGCTGAGTTTCCCGGTCAGCGAAGCCTGATTAAGGGTAAGATCATTATGGACTCGGTACCGGTCTAACTGTAAATGGGTCACTTTGGTCTAGCCGGAGTGACTCATCTACCTACCTATGACAAAACCCCTGGAAACCCGCATCGGTCTTGGTACCTGGCAGTTTGGTGGACCGAACGTACAGAACGGTCGGCCGACGGGCTGGGGCGCTATTGACGAAGTCGACGCCATCCAGACGGTGCATGCTGCGCTGGAGCGGGGTGTCCGGTTTTTCGATACGGCGGACAGCTACGGGGCGGGGCAATCTGAGCGTATTCTGGGCCGTGCCCTGGCCGCTCAACCCACTTCTGGCGTACTGGTTTGCACCAAGTTTGGCAATCGGCCCGTGGCCGATGGTACAACAGTCCCTGATTTTACCGCCAACTATCTTGTTCAGGCCGTCGAAGCCAGTTTGCAGCGACTTGGTCGGGAAACGCTCGATATACTATTACTACACAGCCCACCTGATAGCTTCGACTGGGCGAATTACGATACCGAGCCGTTCGAGAGGTTGGTAAAAGCCGGAAAAATTGGTCGGTACGGTGTCAGTTCAAAAAGCGTATACGGAGCCAGGCGGGTTATGGATTCGGGCTTTGGCTCGGTGCTGGAAGTGATCTACAACGCCCTTGACCGCCGGGCTGAGACCGTTGTGTTCAACGCGCCAGAGGCCGACAACTACCTGTTTATTGGCCGCGTACCGCTGGCATCTGGGTTTTTGAATTCGGCGTATCTGAGCCATCAACCCACGTTTGCCCACGATGATTACCGGCACACCCTGCCCGACCGTGACCAAAACTGGCTTCTCGAATCGGTCCGGAGTCTGGCATTTCTGAACGAGTTACCGGGTGGTTTGGCTACGTCGGCTCTGCGATTTGCGTTGTCCAGCCCGTCGGTGTCGGTTGTCATTCCTGGTGCCAGAAATGCCGCTCAGGTAGCGGCTAATTGTGCCGCCGAAGCTATCGGCCCCTTAACCAGTGAGACAATCGACCAAATAAGGAAGGCGGTTCCTGACGTGCCAGATCACTGGAAACCAGCCTGACGTTGTCCATTCTATTGTCTTTACCGTCATTGGGTGATCATTCGTTCTTTGTGTCTTGCCTGACCAGTACCAAGAACCACAACAGCCCAGTGAGTACCAACGACCACCGATGATAATTAAATGACCACCTGATGAGTATGAAATTAAGCGTTGTTATCCCGGCTTATAACGAAGAAGAATCGTTGCCGCCAACCCTGCGGATATTGTATCAGACGCTGGCTAAAAACGGGATTCCACACGAAATTTGCGTTACTAACGATAACTCGAAAGACGGTACGTTGCGGGTATTGCAGGAACTGGCCGCTACCGAAATACCAACGCTGGTCTATTACACCAATCCCGGGCCCAACGGCTTTGGGTATGCCGTGCGCTATGGGCTTGAACGCTTCACCGGCGACTGCGTAGCGGTGTTCATGGCTGATCTCTCCGATGATCCCAGCGATCTGGTCAACTTCTACAACAAGATGCAGGAGACGGGTACCGACGCCGTGTTTGGCTCGCGCTGGGGCCGCGACGGAAAGGTAATTGACTACCCACCCCTGAAGAAGTTTATTAATCGGGTGGCCAACTTCATCGTGAAAGTGGTAATGGGAATTTCGTACAACGATACCACAAATGCGTTTAAGCTATACCGGCGCGAGACCATTGAGGGCATCAAGCCATTTCTGGCTCCGCATTTCAACCTGACCGTCGAGTTGCCCCTCAAGGCTATTGTTCGGGGGTATAGTTACGAAGTGGTGGCCAATAGCTGGACAAATAGGAAGTACGGCGAGTCAAAGCTGAAAATTAAGGAAATGGGCAGCCGGTACTTCTTTATCCTGATGTACTGCCTGATCGAGAAATATTTCTCGCAAGGGGACTTCCGCAAAAAAACGAAAGCCGCTCCGGAACCAACGGTAAGTCGGTAAGGATGCCGTTTACCGACCAAAGAAGCGGTCAACGCCGGGAATCTGGTAGAGTAAAACGGTTTGCACAATGGCCCAGAAAATGGCGCTGATGAGCATGTATAGAACAACCTGGTATCGTTCAGGCCGGAACGAAATGGCTAGCGCCGTGCCAATAATTGGTGTCAGAATCAGGGGTGTCAGGAAAGCAATACCAACTAGACCCGTTTTTTTGTAGACGCGTATAGCCATGCGGGTCCGGCGCGTGAAGCGTTTGGGTACAGACGGCCGGTATCGCTGCACTAAGGCGCGAATAGCCGCTCCTGTATACGTAACCAGTAAAACAGTAATCATCATGCCTGTAGTGGCGCATAGGGCTGTTTCAACCCAGGTCAAGCCCAGCGCCATGCCTGTCAGCGGGCCGCCGAAAAACTTGATGGTACTGGCAAGGATAACCGAAAGGTACTTGGCGAACTGCATGAGCTTGGGTGTAGGGAAGGTATGTATTGGAACAACAGGCTAAAATTAGCGGTTGTTTGCCGTATATGCCGCTGCTTCGCTCAACATACACTGGTCCACCGGCTTACCAGTACAACGGCCACCTTCAAACAATTATCCCCAGCCTGATGCGCCGGGTGCCGGGTGTCAGCTACGAACGGGAACGGTTAACCCTCGCCGACGATGATTTTGTGGATCTGGACTGGCTCGATCAGCGTAGTAACAAACTCGTTATTCTGACCCACGGACTCGAAGGCGACAGTAGTCGACAATACATGCGCGGTATGGCCCGACTTTTCGGGCAGTACCAGTATGACGTACTGGCCTGGAACTGCCGCTCATGCAGTGGCGAGATGAACCGCGCCTTCCGGCTCTATAACCATGGTGAGATTGGTGATCTTGGCGAGGTCATTGGTCATGCGCTACGGACTAAACGGTACGAAGAAGTGGTGCTGATCGGGTTCAGCATGGGTGGAAACATTACGCTGAAGTACCTCGGTGTTCAGGGCAGTAAGACTCCTGATGTGATTAAGAAGGGTATTGCCATTTCTTCACCAGTCGATTTGGGAGCCAGTGCCCTGTTGCTGGATCGGCCGGGAAATCGTTTTTACCGGGACCGGTTCCAAAAGAAATTGACCCGAAAAATAGCGCAGAAAGCCGCTCTGTTCCCTGATCAGCTGGATATGCGTAAACTTGCTCAGGTGAAGCAATGGCGCGATTTCGACGAATTCTTCTCGGCACCCGTCAATAATTACCGCGACGCCGACGATTTTTATCAGCAGGCATCGGCCATTAACTTCATGCCTGGAATTACGGTGCCGACGCTGCTGCTCAACGCGCAAAACGACCCGCTGCTCTCGCCTGAGTGCTCGCCCGCGTGGCTGGCCGAAACGCATCCAACCCTTTTTCTGGAGACCCCCCTCCGTGGTGGCCACGTAGGTTTTGCCATAGCCCGCGATACCCATACCTACGCCGAACGACGCGCACTGGCATTTTCACTTAACGCCCTAAACAACTAGAACTTGACTATCGTCTTCCTCGACTCGCACACGCTTAACCCCGGCGATCTGGACTGGGATGCACTTAAAGCCCTCGGTACCGTAACGCTATACGACCGCACCGCCCCCGAACAGGTTGCCGATCGGTTGGCAGATGCTGACATTGCGCTCGTTAACAAAGTGAAATTGAACCGCGAAACGCTGGCCCAACTGCCCGGCCTGCGCTACATTGGTGTGACGGCTACCGGCTACGACGTGGTTGACGTTGCAGCCGCTCGTGAGCAGGGTATTGTTGTCACGAATGTAAAAGGATACAGTACACCATCGGTGGCGCAGGTGACGTTCGCCCTCTTGCTGGAGTTGACGCACCATGCAGGACAACACAACCAGAGTGTACACGCGGGTGAGTGGGTGGCATCGCCGGATTTCTGCTACTGGAAGAGTCCATTGATTGAACTGGCCGGGAAAACGCTTGGATTGGTTGGCTACGGCGATATTGGCAAACAGGTAGCTGACGTGGGCCGTGCGTTTGGCATGCGTGTGCTGGTGAACCGACGCCAGACCAATCAGCCACCCGACGCCGGCATCCACTACGTAGATCGTGACACGCTCTTTGCCGACAGTGACGTGGTATCTCTCCACTGCCCCGCCACCCCCGATATGGTTGGTTTTGTTGACGCTGATTCATTACACCGAATGAAGTCAACCGCTTTTCTACTTAACACCAGTCGCGGTAGTCTACTCAATGAGCAGGCTGTAGCCAGCGCACTTAATGCGGGCGTTATTGCCGGGGCCGGTCTTGATGTGCTGGCTACTGAGCCACCCCGCGCCGATAATCCGCTGCTAACCGCCCGTAACTGCCTCATTACACCCCACATTGCCTGGGCTAGTTTTGAAGCCCGCAAACGTCTGCTTCACGAAGTGACAGAAAACGTCAGGGCGTTTGAGAGAGGAGAAAAGCGGAATCAGATCTAATTCGTCTGCGCTGCTTTGCGGAACTTTGTATTCCGGAAAACTCAACTTCCCGCAATGTGGATCAGGTCTTCGATCTGGTTTACAACCGTTCCGTTGTCTGGTACATTAATATCCTGCCCAACAACCTGATAACCCGTAAGCAAAAGGTGCGCATCCGGAAAGGTGGAGACCAGCCGATCTACAAAGGGCTGTACCTCATGGTTGGAGGGCACTGATGTGATAGCCGTAAAAATGTAGTCGGGGCGGTGTACGTTGTAGGCGAATACCAGTTCACTGAAAGGCAGACTCTGGCCCAGGTAGATAACCTTATTGTAGCGGGCGCGAATGATATAGTTGGCAAAAAGCAGACTAATCTCGTGCAACTCACCTTCGGGCAGAAACAGCATGTATTTCTTGCTGTTGGGACGCTGTTTGTTTACCTGCCCATCTATGGCCACAATGAGCTTCTGACGGATCAGATTACTGATGAAATGCTCCTGTGCTGGCCCTACCGAACCCGTAATCCACAACGTTCCAAGCCGACTTAAAAAGGGATAGATGATATGAATCATCGTACTCTCGAAGCCAAACTGTAAAATGTTGGTGCTGATAATCTTTTCAAACCGCTCTTCATCAAGATCGATCATCGAGATTGTGAGTGCGTGGATCTGGTCAGGGTAGTTGAGTTGCCGATCCGAAATCTTGATCACTTCCTGAAACATATCTTCGACGGCTAGTTTCGATATTTCCGAAATCTTATAGCCGTGATCTTTCAGGAGGGAGATGTTTAGAACGAGTTTTAAATCCTGATCGTCGTACGTCCGGATATTAGTGTCGGTTCTCTTCGGCGAAATGATATTATATCGCTGTTCCCAGATTCGGAGCGTATGTGCTTTAATGCCCGATAACTGCTCTAGATCCTTGATTGAATAATTGCTCATATGCTGTAGATTGTCAGAATACCAAAACAGACAAATAAGGAAGCGAAACCTACACCTCCAGATTAGCGAAGCAATGGATATGGACCAACTGAATACTTCATCTACTCGGTCATTACCATCAGCAACCTGCACCGATATACTAACGTCAATTCTACAGTTTTGTTTAACTATTTTCTCAAAATCATGAACAAATTATGGGAGAGAAAAAAGAGAAACTGGAAACTGAGCAGCCATTTGGCCATTCGGTTCTCTTTGGCAAATGGCAATAGATACCAAACGCTAAACAAACCTGCCGATACCAGCCACCAGCCGATGTAGTTCTGTACGGGGGCAGGCTGTCCAAACCAGGTCCAGAAGTCAAGATCAACCGCTACCGGCTCGATCAGTACATCAAGCCCGATCATCAGAAACGACGCGGCTACAACTTTCCCCCAAACCGGCCCAGGTAGCCGGTTGCATACCGAACCGCAGCAATACGAGAGCGTAAGCCAGTTGACGCCAATGACGGGCGGTACAGACCAAAGTTTGACTCCCAGCCCATCTCCGTACGCGTATTGGCCAAAAATCAGTCCGGTATGTACGCCGACAACTTCAATGAAATAGCCCGTCAATATAGCCAGCAGACAGTACACGTAGAAGGAGGGCCGCCAGTCGGTATGATACAGCAACAGCACAACTAGGGAACTGATAAGTGTGAGCGGACTGAGTGGGCGGAAGAAACCGGCTAGTGCCGGCAATTGCAATCCAATGATACCGGCCATGTAAGCCAGTAGCAGCACATTGCGAACGGTAGGGTGGTACCGTGACGAGATAGGGATTTCGGCGCGCATCCGTTTAAAACTGCGTGTGCAATGGTAAAGTTGGGGCGCAGACATGAAAAAAGCCCTGACGATGCAGGGCTTTTTTTGAAGGGTGAAAGACGGGGCTCGAACCCGCGACCTCCTGAACCACAATCAGGCGCTCTAACCAACTGAGCTACAACCACCATTTTTGAGAAGGCAAAAGTAGGTATTTAATGGCAAATTATGACTGATGAGTTATGAATTATTTCAACCCGCAGAGCCAGCCGTGACTCATAACTCATCGGTTACTGTTAAGCAGCCTTACTCTGCTGGTACCGCTTTTCGGCAGCTTCCCAGTTCACTACATTAAAGTAAGCGGCAATATAATCGGGCCGTTTGTTCTGGTACTTAAGGTAATAAGCGTGCTCCCAAACGTCAAGACCAATAATTGGAAATCCTTTCATTTCGGCGACGTCCATCAGGGGATTATCCTGGTTGGGCGTTGAGGCAACGGCCAATTTCCCTTCGTTGGTGGCAATCAGCCACGCCCAGCCTGAGCCGAAGCGCGTGGTAGCCGCCTTGGAAAATTCTTCTTTAAAGGCGTCAAATGAACCAAATGTATCGGTAATGGCCTGAGCCAGATCGCCGGTGGGTTCGCCACCGCCGTTGCCTGACAGGGTGTTCCAGAACAGGGTATGGTTGTAGTGACCCCCGCCGTTGTTACGCACCGCAATGGGGGCCGTACTGACCGACGCCATCAGCTCTTCAATCGACTTGTTTTCGAGATCAGTACCGGCAATGGCATTGTTGAGGTTCGTTACATAGGCGTTATGATGCTTATCGTGGTGAATCTCCATCGTTTGCTTGTCGATGCTGGGCTCCAGCGAATCGCTGGCGTAGGGCAGTGGGTCTAATACAAAAGCCATGTTACAGGGTGTTTTTAAAGGAAAGATGATCCGACAATTTAAACACCCTCCTTCAGCATTATGTTCTTAGGCCCCGAAAAAAGTTGGCCAGTAGGGTCTCGCTTTCACCAGCCAGTACGCCCGTCTCGAGCCGGGTCTTGGGGTGCAGCAGCGGGGGAGATACGCGGCTATATCCCCGTTTTGGGTCAGAAGCCCCAATAACCAGACGACTTAGCTGTGCCCAATAGAGGGCACCGGCACACATGACGCAGGGTTCGAGCGTAACGAAAAGTGTACAGTCAGCCAGGTATTTATTACCCAGCGACTGCGTAGCAGCCGTAATGGCCAGCATTTCAGCGTGGGCCGTTACATCGCCGAGTTGTTCCGTCTGGTTACGGCCCTTGCCAATAATTCGATTTTTGCAGACCACCACCGCCCCTACCGGAATCTCGCCATCGGCTCCGGCTTCCTCGGCCAGAATCAGGGCTATTTCCATAAAGTATTCGTCAGACATACCAGGTTGTCTAATTATGAGGTCGTAACGTTATAAGTGGGACAACGTCTGGTATTGCCGACATCAGCCAACTTCATACTCTACAGTTTTATAACCCTTCTTGTCGTCTGCTTTTCGCCCACCTGAATACGGAGGAGGTACTGACCACTTGGCTGCTGGCTCAGATCGAGGGTTGTTTTCTGAGTGCGGGTTGTGGTTTTAAGTAGCGACTGACCATTTAGGTTCGTAAGTGAAAGAATGGCCGGTTCGCGCAGAAGAACCAAATCCAGTTCTACCGTCAGGGTGGCTCCGGTGGGTACGGGATAGGCTTTTACAAGTGGATCGAGTGGATTGTCATCGATAGCCAGTAGCGGTAATACCCGAACAATGGCCGTACCTGTAGCAATTCCGGTACCGCAGAAACCTGATACATTGGTGAGCCGATAGGTGGTTGTGCGACCAGGTCGGGCCTCTACCACCAGTGGACTCACGGCTGTTGTAGTCTGATACGAGCGCAGACTGTCGGCATAGGCGAGTGTCCAGGGACCGTCGCCACCGAGGGTAACGGTCAGGTTGGCGGGGGTTCCTTCGTAAATATCCTGCGTACCACTCAGTGTGGCAGTAGCGGGTGCCTTGATGGTTAGTATGGACGGGCTATTGCTGCCGGTGACACCGATTTCTGGATTTGATGCCTTTACCCGCACGTAGTACTGACCGCCGGGTAGGGTAGATGATACTGGACTGGTAATGGGTGAGCCACTGGACGTCACGCCCATGTCGTACTTGCGGGAGGTATCGGCCACACTGGCCAGCTCTAACCGAAACACGTTACCGGCATTAAACTGTCCCGTCTGGCTAAAGGGCACTGAGAAGGAAGAACCGCCACAGAGTGATGTGCTGCTTAATTCGCCAGTGGCCAGGGTAGGTACGCGTACCAGTACCTCGGCAGTAGCGGGATTGCCGGGCAGGCCCGTTCCGCAGCCGTTGGTTACGTTAATGATCTGGTACGTAGTGGTGCCGCGCGGTAATACACTGATGGTTGTGTCAGATCGGGTGCTGGTACCGATGTTGTTACCCGTAATTGTATAGCTATAGGGCCCGGAACCCGTGAAGCGTAGCCGGAGGGTTGTACGCTGCCCCAGATTTACACTAGTCGGTGGAGCCGTAACTGAGAGCGTTGGTACGGTGTTGACCACAACCCGGATGACAGAACGGGCACTGTAACAGCCATTCGCGCCAATCTGGTAGACCTGAAAGGGGTCGCCCGCCGGGTCAATATTGGTATTGAGGGTGGGGGGCGTGGGTGCTTGCGTAGACATCCGATTATAAGGGTCGAACCAGCGCAGACTACCACCCGATTCGGCACTGGCTACCAACGGCGTCGCCACTTCGTTGACGCAGTAGGTGTATAGCGTTTTCGGAATGGCCGGTAGCGGGGCGGTGTTGATCGTCACCTCCAGCCGCGCCCGCCCGCCTTCGCAGTTGTTGACAGTCTGGCTCACGCCAAATACCTGCACCCCCGTCCGATCAATACCCGGCGTGGGTGTGCCAACAGAGTTGCCGTCGGCGTTGTACCAGCGCAGGTTCTGCCCACTGGCCTCTAACTGGCGTACGTTCTGCTGGGGCTGATCCTGTTCTGACTTACAGTAACTCACATTCGAAACGCCGGGTAGACCGGGCAGTGGGTTAATAATCACGGTAAGGGTGGCTTTCGGACCCTCGCAGTTGTCTCCGTTGGTTTGTGATACGTTGAACTGCTGGTTACCGACGGTATTGGTGGGTGGCACAGGGGCGTCGGTGCTGATGAAATTGCTGGCAGCATCGTACCACTTTAATCGGTCACCGTTGGCGGTTAGCCGCTGGGCGGGGGCATTATTACAGAAGGCAACCGGGTTAACACCCGGCGCACCCGGTGTGGGTTTTACCCGTACCGACAATCCTGCACGGGGGCCTTCGCAACCATCCAGTGTTTGACTCACGTAGTAGGTAAATGTACCAACGGCGTTGTTAGGGGGAATGGGTGCGGTACTGGAAGCCGTACCACCGTTCTGATTCAGACCATACCAGTTTACCGACGCATCACTCACCAGGGAGGCTGTCAGGGTTGGAGCGTTATAGGTTTGGCAGAAATCTGTGGCATTAACGCCCGGCCGGGTCGGCGTAATCTTGATGCGTACCGGAATGCCCGCCCGTTCACTTTCACAACTGCTGACGGTCTGGGTAAGGTAATAGGTTTGTGTACCCACTACGTCAGTAGCGGGGGTGGTAGTTTGTGCACTGCCGGTACCCCCGCTGGCGTTTGTTCCATACCACCGCAGACTCGTGCCGCTTGCTGCCAGCGGCTGGGCCGGTGTGCCCTGACAATAGGGGCCTGGTGCAGTGAAAGTGGGTGCCGTGGGTACTGGATTGATCGTAACGGTAATAGGTGTGCGGGCGATTCCGGAGCAGCCATCCAGCGTCTGACGAACGTAATAGGTAAGTGTTCCGGTGGCGCTGGTGGGTGGTGTAGGGACACCGGGCAGGAGCTGATCATTGCTATCATACCAGTTCAGCGTAGCTCCCGACTGTGCTGTCGCTGTAAGTTGAGTGGCCGAACGATTTTGGCATAGTGGTGCTGGCACAGATGAGCTTGGGGCGGCAGGTATGGGCCTGACGGTTATGGTTATGGCGGCTTGTTCGCCTTCGCAACCGTTAATCGTAACCTGGCTGACAAGATAGGTGGCGGTAGTGGTATTACTGACAGCAGGTGGAGTAGCCGAAAAGGCCTGCTGACCGGCCAGCCGCCACCGAAGCGAGTTGCCTGCACTGGCTGTCGCACTGATTGGCGCAGCAGGGGAGCCGCTGCAAATTGTCTGTGAACCCGAAACACTGGGTTTGCCGGGTGTGGCAATAATGGTTACTGAGATGGGCGTTCGGGCTGTTCCCAAGCAGCCGTCAGCCGTCTGGCTAACGTAGTACGTTGCGCTGGCCTGATTGTCGGGCCTCGGTGCCGTTGCGGATGGTGTACCTCCCTGGGCGTTGGTGCCCCACCAGGTCAGCGTAGCTCCACTGGCGGGTGTGGCCACTAAATCGGAGGTAATTGCTCCCTGGCAATAGGGGGCAGGTGACTGAGCAACCGGCGCACCCGGAATGCCGTACACTTTAAACTCGATGGAGGCCCGGTCGCTCTCACAGCCGCTGGCGTTTACCTGACTGACGTAGTAGAAGGTACTGCCCGTTGTACTGGTTGGTGGCGTTGGTGTGGTGGTAGATGCGGTGCCGCTGGTTGGCGTGGTGTACCACCGGAGTGTACCCGCCGGTATAATCAGGGCTTTCGTTCCATTCAGGCAGGCCGTTTGAAAACCCGTTACTACGGGCGTGGCCGGTCTGCTGTTTATCGTAACCACAATGGGTGCTTTCTCACTCTCGCAGCCTGTGGTCTGTGAGACGTAGTAGGTTCGGGTTTGGTCTGTCGTAGGGGTAGTGGGGGTACTAATGCCCGTACCATTCGGGTTGGTACCGTACCATTTCAGATTGGTACCGGTTGCACTGAGTGGCGCCGGTTTAAGTTCGCCCTGGCAGTAGGTGGGCAGGGGGAGGGGAATGGTTGGGGGAGCCGGTTTCGATATGGTCAGTAGACCATTTCCCAGCGAGCCGGTAACACTTCCCCGTACAACCCGGATTCGGTAGCTTGACCCATTGGCTGTTCCGACGGGAATGGTAACTGACACAGTACCGGTAGTCGATGAAGTACCAATAACGGTGGGACTGGCCGGGAAAGAACCAATCACATCAGACAGCTGAACGCTGAAAGGACTGGTACCACTAAAACTGCCCGTTGTCGTGATCGTGACCGATACAGCCTCACTGGGACATACTGTAACTGACGAAAAGCCAGTGGTGATAGTCTGCGCCAGACTTTGGCCTGTCAAGCTGAGGGAACACAGTAAAAACAGGACGCAGGAAATACGGATACGTCGATTCATAAAATGGGCCTTGTAAAAACGAATGTTGATTTAAAGGTATCGGATTTTGCGCAATACTGCGTTGAGGAGACGGCGCACTCCGCTCAATCAGACGGTAGGGTAGAGTTGAGACGAATTGGTAAGCTAATGACGGTCAGGGTAATAGGAAGAGTATAGGTTAGCGAGACCATCGATTAATCTATGCAGCAGCAAGGATAATGCCAGCTTCTAAGAAAAGCGCGGCACAGGCCAGCCATAAGGTGGCTAAACAGGAAGAGGGGAGGGAAACAATCAGATAATGGTCAACTCACTCAACGGAAGCATAGACCAGCTCGTGGATGCGCCGACGGAGCTTGGTCGTGTTGATGGCATTGTTGCCCGCCGAGGGATAGACGCGATTGGACAGAAAAACAAACACCAGTTCCTGATCCGGGTCAACCCATACCATGTTGCCCGTGAAACCCGTGTGGCCGAAAGAACGGGGTGATGCCTGGGCAGCCCGGTACGAACTGCTGGGGGTAGCCGGGTCAGGCTTGTCCCAGCCCAGGGCCCGGAACGAGCGGTTGCTGAGCGTCTGAGTAAAGTAGGGGGGGGTCATGGAATTCAGCACACGCTGCTCGCCGTAGAGACCTTTCTGCAGATTCATCTGCAGTAAAACGGCTACGTCTCGGGCGTTGCTGAACAGGCCGGCATGGCCCGAAATGCCACCCTGCACGGCCGCCATCTGGTCGTGTACGGTACCCACCAGCAGCTGATTGCGGTAGTACGTGTCCTGCTCGGTAGGGGCGCAATGCGGGTCTTTAAGCCGTTGCAGGGGTGTGAACCCAATCTGATGCAGCCCGAGCGGTTTAAACACGTTCCGGGTAACGAACTCATCGAGTGGCTGTTTGCCAACGCGTTCCACAATCTTTTGCAGGGTCAGAAAATTCAGGTCGCTATACAGATAGCCCGGTAGTCCCGACGCACTGATCTGACGCGACATGGGCGAACCGACTACCCATCTCCAGACCGAATCGCGTAGAGCCGGAACGCCCCAGAGCGTGGGCGCAATCTGAAGGGTGTGCAGACTGTCCTGTACCGCCCCGTAGTAGTCGGCACTCAGCCCACCGCCGGGCTTACGGGTGCGGTCCCACGTGGCGGCATAGCCCGATACCATACCCGACTGGTGCCAGAGTAAATCCTGGACTGTGAAATTCTGCTTGTTGGTACCCCGTAATTCGGGTAGGTAAAAAGACGCTTTCTGGGCGAGGTCAATCTGCTTCCGGTCGTAGAGCACCATAACTGACTGAAGCGTGGCCAGCACTTTTGTGAGTGATGCCAGATCGTACAAGGTTTCGTCGGTTACTTTTTCGGCACCGGCAGCGTAAGTCAGCGCACCAAAACTCTTGTTGTACACCACCTTGCCTTTGCGGGCCACCAGAACCTGACAACCCGGCACCGCACGGCCTTTGACACCCGCCTGCGCAATGGCATCAATCTGTGCCAGCACGCTTGATTTCATGCCCACGCTCTCCGGCGATCCTACCGATAACCGCCCCGCCGGGTTAGCCATGTAGCCCAGACCGGCCTTAAATGCACCGACGGATACGGGCAGCGCCCCCCGGGCACCCAGCGCCCCGAACAGCACCTGCGGTACTACCCGCTGCATACCCTCAATATCCTGATACCCGCACACAATGGCGTCGGCCGCAGCAAACTGAGGTAAACTATACGGTGAACCAAATACCGCCACGGCTACGCTTAACCCCCGCTCTTTTAACCGGGTGATTAAATCAGTGGAGGCTTTGGTGATGCCAAATTTCCGGTTTGCCGATTCGCTCAGTCTATGGTAACTCACAACCACGGCGTTGGCATCGCCAAGTTGCGCGGTGATTCGGGTCAGATCAGCTTCCGATACGGGCTTTTCGGGTACAGCGATGGTCTGAAACGACGCGTACTGGTTCAGAGCCTTCTGAAATACATTTCCTTCCGACGTGCCAATAGCGATGCTGGCCAGCCGGAGCGTATCGAGCTGACCAAATGGAAGCAGATCGCGCTGGTTCCGGACAATCGTAACTGACTGCTCGCAAAGCTCCCGGTTAATCCGGTCGGCATCGGAGCCGTTCAGGTCCGTACTAAGGTTAGCCAGGCTAATAGGTTTGTATTGATTGAGGCCCGCCCAATACTTGGCCTGTAGAATCTTGTGAACCTTCTCGTCAATGAACTCCTGTGAGATTATACCCGTTTGCACGGCACTCAAAATATGCAGTGCGGCCTGCTGCACGTTTTCGGGATAGAGCAGGATGTCATTGCCCGCTATCAACGCCCGCAGGTTGATGTCCATCGCTTTGGGCGACTGACTCAGCCCGCCCATGTTCATGGCATCGGTAAAGACCAGCCCCCGAAAACCGAGCTCTTTCTTGAGGATTTCGGTTACTATCTTCTCCGACAGCGTTGCCGCCAGGGCCGGCGTATTGTCCATGACCGGCACGTGCAGATGCCCCGTTACAATGCCCATCAGGCTGTCGGCAATTAACTTGCGGAACGGGTACAGGTCAATGTCACGCATTTGCTCTGACGACCGGCTGATGGTGGGCAGGGTATGGTGCGAGTCGCTGTTGGTGTCGCCATGTCCCGGGAAATGCTTAGCCGTTGCAATCACGCGCGTTTGTTGCAGCCCCCGCATATACGCCGATGCTTTCAGGGCTACGTTCTCCCGCGACTCCCCAAACGAACGGGTGCCAATGACGGGGTTAGCGGGGTTGCTGTTGATATCGGAGACGGGGGCGAAGTTGATGTGGATACCCAGCCGCTGGCATTGCCGGCCAATCTCGGCGCCCATCCTAAAAATAACGTCGTTGTCACGGATCGCTCCCAGCGACATCTGCCTTGGAAACTCCGTCGTACTGTCAAGCCGCATACCCAGACCCCACTCTCCGTCAATCCCAATCAACAGCGGTACTTTGGAGAGCGCTTGATAGCGGTTGGTTAGTTTGGCCTGCCGGTAGGGGCCACCCTGAAAGAAAATCAGCCCGCCAATGGCGTTACTGCGTATCAGATTGTCGATGTACTGATTATGATTCTCGCTCCGGTTTGAGTAAGCGGCTACCATGAAAAACTGCCCTATCTTTTGCTCCGGCGTCAGCGTCGCAAATACACTGTCAACCCATTGGCGGCCACTGTCGGGCAGGCTTAGTACCTCAACGGGGCGGGCGGGCAGGTGAAATTTATAGCGATCTACGGCCAGAACCGGCAGCTTGTGAACCGGCTTTTTGGGGGATGAGTTAGTAACGTAACGCAGAAAGCCGAATGCGCTCCAATCCGGTCCCGACAGGCTCGTTTTCGACAGGCCAAAGGCCGTCAGCAAACTGAGCGCGAGCAAACCAGACAGTAAAAAGGGCCGTATAACAAGGGTACGCATCGTCGGAAAAGAAAAAGTAAAATCAGCCAACGGCGATTTTTGCTGAATCATAAAATTAGCTAAAGCCAGTAGAAGATTCCGTTTAATAGCTGAATTGTTTATTTATTTAACGGCAAAATTCTATTTATGGGTTCGTTTGCTACTCATAAAATCCTCTTATCCTTCTGTAGGCTGCCGAAACAGCTTGTTAATCACCTCATTGTATGAAAAGAATCTGGATTTTATTAATTCTTATGGCAAGTGCAGGTAATCCGCTTCTGGCACAGACTACAAGTAAAGCCTACGACCTGATGCTTAAGACGTTGTACAAAGAAACGGTGCCAACCATGACCGTATCGGAGTTGAAAAAGACAGCTACGCCGGTTCTGCTCGACACCCGCACCAAAGCCGAATACGACGTCAGTCACCTGCGTGGTGCGCGCTGGGTGGGTTACGACGAGTTTGATCTAAGTCGGGTAGGGGATATTCCAAAAAACGCCAATATAGTGGTGTACTGCTCAGTTGGTTACCGCAGTGAGAAAGTAGGTGAAAAACTCCAGACGGCGGGTTACCAACGCGTACACAACCTCTACGGCAGTCTGTTCGAGTGGGTTAATCAGGGTAACCCAGTCGTTGACAATTCGGGCAGTCCCACCCGGCGCGTGCACGCCTTCTCACGGCCGTGGGGCATCTGGCTCAAGCGGGGCGAAAAAGTATACGAGTAAGTAGGTGAAAAGGGGGGCGGGTACCGGCCAAACGCCCTAGTCGCTTTCTTGCAGATGCAGAAGCGAGTATCGTACTTGGATGAGCAAACGAAAAGATCATTATGCGCTAACTCGCCATTCAAATCCCGAAACCGTGTCCTGAGCGCTGGGATGGTATGCAACCGGCTGAACAGGGTCGCTTTTGTGCTAATTGCCAAAAAGCAATGGTTGATTATACGGCCTTGTCGGATCGGGAATTGCTACGCTTATTTAGTCAGCCGGTAGCAACGACCTGCGGACGCTTCCGCGATGATCAGTTAAATCGCACGCTGGTTTTGCCGGATCCAATTGGCGTTTCTGTCTGGCAGCGTTGGGTTGGGCTATTGACAATGGGTTTATTGGGCTGACACATAACGCGGGGGCAGTCAGTTCAAACCAGGCAGGTATCCAGTCAAACGGTAGAAAGGCCTTACTTTTCTGTTGCTGAGATACCGGTTCGCCCGGCTGCTGGTTCAGGTACGGAACTTGTGGTTAGTGGGCGGGTTGTGCTTGCGGATTCTGGCAGGAATCTGTCGCCGGTGTCGGCTGATGTGATGATCAGTGGGACCCGTAAATTATGGCTTGCCAGAACTGATTCTTCCGATGCATTTGTAGTGACCCTCCCGCATCAGACGGAGATCACTAAACTGAAAGTCCGGGCCTACACGTCAGACAGGTCTCGTGGGCAGATCATTTTCAACGCGTCCCCTTCTGACAGGTCAATTGCACTGGACGACGTAGTCATTTAGGCGCCTGAACCAAAAGCAACCATTACTGGCGGAGGTATCTGCCTGGTCAAGTCGCCCTCATGCTGGCAGGAATTCTGGCAGAAGCTCTTCTGAGAAGTACTCAAATAAAGAAATTATGCCTAGGCCCCAGCCAACGCTTCAAGCAGCCGCTTGCCCAACTCGGCCTTATCGAAGTGTGGAACGAAATCCCAGCAGTTTACCAAGGCGGGCTTGATTACAGCCTTTTGGACCGACGCCGTTGTTTTGGCTTTCATCCGCTTGTGGGCCGCAAAAATATTGTGCGGATGGCCCATACTCAGGGCTTCACCGCTCAGGCCAACCACCAAAATACCAAGTACCAATACCGCTTTCATAATCACTACTATTTGAGGACAGCACAAAGATAAAGGTTTACTTTGGTATCTTGCAATACATAGTACTATATTTTTTTTCAGGGCCGAATCTAATTCGGCCCTGAAAACTATTCGATCACAACGCGCTTTACAGCACCATCTTCATTCTGTGTCACGGTGATAAAGTATGTACCGGCCGGATTCTTGCCGAGGTCAATCTGCCCTACAAATTCGCCTGAAAAGTCATTCAGTGTTCGTTTGGCCACTTCTTTCCCGGCGGGATTCGTGACCAGGATGCGTACGTCACCCTTGGCCGGGGCCGAAAAACGCACGTTAAGCTGATTACGGTCAGGATTGTTCGGATACGCATCCAGCCCCCGGATGGTTGACGATTTACCGCCCATATTCCGCGACCATTCCTCGAATGGACGAACCAGCTGCCGGTCCAAATCGCGTGGAAACTGGAACGAAAACCGTCTCAATTCACTTGCAAGCGAATCGGTGCCGCGCCGGAATTCGAACTCCCAGTTCCGATTGGTATCGGCGGGGGTCCGTTGGTTACGCCAGGCGTAGACATCGCCGGGAGCCGCCGGGCGCACGGGCCGGGCGGGTAGTGCAGGGCGCATACGATGGCGGGTTACAACACGGTCGGGCCGCGGTCGGTCGCCGTCGGAGTCTTCTACGGTAACGGTCAGCTGTCGTTTCTGGCCATCTTTGTGAGAAGCCCGGAGCGAATCAACGAGTCTGGTAACCAGCTTATCACGATCCGGATTGTTCATGCCGTCGATGCGATAGGTGCGGTCAATTTCGTGGACTTCGTTGCCGTTGCGCTCAATGATGTGCACGTTAACGTCACGGGTATCACCTTTTTTGGCGGGTGATTGGGGCGTTTGGGCCAGGGCAATGGTACCAAGCCCCGCCATTAGCAACAGCGTCATAGCGAACCCGTTGCCGTTTAAATTAGTTTTTTTCATAGTGATCTGCTGGTTGATACAAAGAACGCAAGTGGTCTGGGACACATCCGTAGTCAGGCTGTTAAAGTTTGTTAAGGAGTCAATGAGCGGCCCATGAGATTCGTACTTTTACCAGTGGCCTTTGCTTTCATTCCAATAGAGTCAAAAAGTGGGCGAAGGTTGCACGGAACGTTAAAAAATGTCGAAACAACGCATACGATGGATTGTCGCGCTGATGGCGGTTGGATTGCTGGGCCTGATTGGCCTGCAACTCTTCTGGGTTCGCAGTGCTCTGCAACTCCAGCGTGAGCAGTTTGCTTATAAAGTAACTGACGCCCTTCAGGAGGTTGTGCGCACCCTGGAGCGGCAGGAAATTGTGTACCTGACCCGACAGCGCGTACAGGCCCGCGAACAGCAGAACAAGCTAATGGCTATTGCCAAAAAAGAGAAACCAAAAAAGCCTTTTCCCCAAAAAAATACCTCTCCGTCTCCTGACCCACCGCTGGCGCAAACGCCCCTGCGCCCCACAACCGCACGAGCATCGTTACCCACGGAGACCAACCCGGGCCGACTCAGTAATTCATCGGCCGGGGCCATGGTTGTGCAGTCCGACGCACTACACGAGACGGTTCACCCGCTGAGTGCCGAGCAGATGATGGTGGTGGAAGAGTTTTTCAGGCAGCAGAGTGAGCTGGCTGCCGTGGGCGACTGGCAGATGCAGTTCTTGCAACATCAGCAGTTTGACCGCTGGGTCAAACACGTAATGACCCACGACCTGGCCGAAGTGAGCAAAGCAGAACAATTGGCTCAGCGGCCTGAATCTGCCCGGAAGCCTAACCGCGCAGCCCGTAAACTGAACCAGAGAAAAACGACCCCTGCCGTTGCCCGCCCCGATAGTCTGAACCCTTCGGTGGTGGCCGCAGCCCGCGCGGGCGAATCGTCGGATATGGTCAAGGATATACTGAAGGGGTTGTTGCTGTCTGACCGGCCTATCGAAGACCGCGTAAACCGGCTGGCTCTGGATACACTGCTGCGGCAGGCCATGGTAGAGCGTGGCATCACTATTCCCTTCGGCTACGGTGTCAGAACCCGGCAGCAACCGCAGTTTCTGTTTACTTCGCTCAATGCCGACGCCCGGCAGTTTGGCCAGAATAGCTACAAAGCCGCCCTGTTTCCCAACAACCTGATGGAAACCGGCAACTATGTTTACGTGCAGTTTCCCACCCAGCAGCGGTTTATTCTGGAGCAGCTTGGCTTCACCTTTGCCGCATCGGTGGTGCTGATTCTGGTTATTCTGGCTTGTTTCTATATCGCCATCAGCACGATTGTGAAGCAGAAAAAGCTGGCCGACATCAAGAACGACTTTATTAATAACATGACCCACGAGTTCAAAACACCTATCTCAACCATCTCGCTGGCGGTAGAGATGGCCGAAGGGGTGGAGAACAGGCAGCTGGGTATCCAGACCAGCGACCGCGAACGGCTGGCCCGCTACATGGGCATCATACGCGATGAAACCCGGCGGCTAGGCTCGCACGTGGAAAAAGTGCTGCAAATTGCCTTGCTCGACCAGGGCGCTATTGACCTCAAAGTTGCGCCGGTTAATGTGCATGACGTCATTGAAAAGGTGTTCAACAACATCGGTCTGCAAATTGAGCAGCGCGGGGGTGAACTGGATCTCGATTTTGACGCTGACCGTGATATTATCGAAGCCGACGAACTGCACCTCACCAACATTCTGACCAATCTGGTTGACAATGCTATCAAGTATTCGCCTGATACCCCGCATATTACCATCCAGACGCGGAGTTTGCCCGACGCCATCAGCATTACCGTGACCGATGAGGGCCTGGGCATGACCAAAGACCAGTTGAGCCGTATTTTTGAGAAGTTTTACCGCGTACCCACGGGCAACCGGCATGACGTGAAGGGCTTCGGGCTGGGGCTGAGCTACGTGAAAAAAATGATTGAGCAGCACCACGGCCAAATTCACGTTACCAGCCAGCCGGGACAAGGGTCATCGTTTGAGATTGTTATACCGTATCTAATGAGTAGTGAATTCTGAATGACCGACTGATAGAGTAGTTACTGGCGTGCAAGCCATCATGCGCCAGCAACTACTCTATCAGTCGGTCATTCGTTCCTTCAAAATTGACTTATGCCCCTTATTTTACTCGTTGAAGACGACCCTAATCTCGGCGCACTCGTGCAGGAGTACCTGGTGATGAAAGGCTTTGAAACTGACCGCGCAACGGACGGAAATCAGGGCCTGCAGCAGTTCATGGAAAAGCCCTACGACCTGTGCATTTTCGATGTGATGATGCCGAAGAAAGACGGCTTCACCCTGGCCAAAGAAGTCCGTATGACTGAGCGCGACGTACCCATTATTTTCCTGACGGCCAAGTCGATGCAGGAAGATACCATTCAGGGGTTTCGGGCCGGGGCCGATGATTACGTGACAAAGCCCTTCAGCATGGAAGAGCTGTTTCTGCGCATTCAGGCGGTGTTGCGCCGGTATCAGCGGGGCGGTGGCGACGTGGCCGAGCCAAGCCTGTACGAGTTTGGCGGGTTCTCGTTCGACTATCCGCACCAGATACTGACGCACAAGGGCATTCCGCAAAAACTGACCAGCAAAGAGTCTGAACTGCTGAAACTGCTGGCCCAGAACCTCAACCAGCCCGTTAGCCGTAGCTTTGCCCTGAAAATGGTCTGGGGTGACGACTCGTACTTCAATGCCCGCAGTATGGATGTGTACGTGACCAAACTTCGCAAATACCTCAAAGCTGACCCCGCCGTGCAGCTCGTAAACGTGCACGGGGAAGGATTCAAGCTTATCATCTGAACTGTTGAAACGGTATAAAGCCAGCTGACGCGGTAGCATATTCTGCGTTAGCCAACATTGCAATCCTGCCACGTTTCAACTCCATAATCTCACAACGCTATGAACATAATAAGACGTCCGCGCCGGAACCGGCATTCGGCAGTCATCCGCGATCTGGTTCAGGAAACGCACCTGTCAACCAACGATTTTATTCTGCCGCTATTCATCATTGAGGGGCAAAAGACCCGTACCGAAGTGCTGTCCATGCCCGGCATTTACCGGCACTCGGTAGATTTGCTGCTCGAAGAAATCGGCGAGTGCGTTGACCTGGGTATCCGGGCGTTTGATTTGTTTCCAAACCTGCCCGACGCCAAAAAAGACCGCCTGGCCACCGAAGCCACCAACCCCGACGGACTGTACCTGAGCGCCATCCGGGCCGTAAAAGACCGCTTTCCCGACGTAGTCATCATGACCGACGTGGCGATGGACCCGTACAGTTCCGACGGTCACGACGGGCTGGTGGAAAACGGTAAGATTATGAACGACCCCACGCTCGAAATTCTTGGCAACATGGCTGTAGCCCAAGCCCGCGCCGGGGCCGACATTGTGGGGCCGTCGGATATGATGGACGGACGCGTGGGCCACATTCGTAAGATGCTCGACGTACACGGTTTTCAGGACGTAGCCATCATGTCGTATGCGGTTAAGTATGCCAGCGCATTCTACGGCCCGTTCCGCGACGCGCTGCAATCGGCCCCGAAGTTTGGCGATAAGAAAACGTACCAGATGAACCCCGCCAACAGCCGCGAAGCCCTCATTGAAGCCGAACTGGACGTGGCCGAAGGGGCTGACTTTCTGATGGTGAAACCCGCGCTGGCGTACCTGGATATCATCAAACTCCTGCGCGACAATTTCGACCTGCCCATCACGGCTTATAACGTCAGTGGCGAATACGCCATGGTTAAAGCAGCCGCTCAGAACGGCTGGCTCGATAATGACCGCACTATACTGGAGTCCCTGTTGTCTATCAAACGCGCCGGGGCCAGTGCCATTCTGACGTATTTTGCCAAGGAAGCGGCTGCGCTACTGCGGTAAGGTGGGTTAAACGGATAGTCAGAGTGTTCACCACCGGCCTATTTTCCGGCCCGGTGCAGCTCGGCAAGCCGCTGATCGGCCTGCTCAATGACCCAGTCCACCTGCTCGTCGATGGTCATGTACGAGGTATCCAGCAGGATAGCGTCGGGAGCCTGAACAAGTGGGCTTTCGACGCGGGTGGAGTCGATGAGGTCGCGCTTCTGAAGGTTGGCGAGAATATCGTTGAGGTTAACCAAACTGCCTTTGGCGAGGAGTTCCTGCTGTCGGCGCGTGGCCCGGATGAGCGTATCAGCCGTCATAAATACTTTTACCTCGGCGTCGGGAAACACTTTCGTGCCAATGTCGCGCCCATCCATGACCAGTCCGCGTTTGCGGCCCATCTTTTGCTGCTGCGCCACCATGGCCCAGCGTACTTCGGGAATGGCGCTTACCTCGCTAACGATGTTGGAAATGGCCATTGTGCGAATATCCTCCTCTACGTTCAATCCGTTGAGACAGGTTTCGTTCTTACCCGTTCGGTTGTTGTGGCTGAACGTAATGTGGATGGCATCGAGCGCGGCCAGGACTTCTTTGGGGTTGGAGAACGATACGTGGTGCTGGGTAAAGAACAGGCTCACCGCCCGGTACATGGCCCCGGTATCGATGTAACCGTAGCCCATGCGGGCCGCAACGGCTTTGGCCGTTGTGCTTTTCCCACAGCTTGAATGCCCGTCAATGGCAATAACTAGTTTCGGCATGAATGAATCTGATCCGTCGAAGCGGTAAGGTTTCGGCAAAAATAAGGCATTCTCCATAGGTAGCTGACAGAATGTGGTAATGTCTGCACGAACCGGTGCCAAGGGCCTACTGCCGTTCTGCCCGCAGAATGGCGAAAATATGCTCGTCTAAATACTGGTTGTTCTTGACGGTAGCCTTGCGCAACACGGCTTCGTGCCGGTAGCCCGCCAGTTCCAGTACGCGCATAGAACCCGTATTTCCTTCCAGGACGCAGGCAAAAATCCGGTTCACCTGAAAACTGTCGAAGATGTAGTTGGTCACAATGGGGACGGCTTCGGTCATGATGCCCCGGCCCCAGAACTCTTCACTCAGCCAGTAGCCAATTTCGGCATTGTAGCGGTAGATGTCGTCCTTGACCGTAAACCCCACATTGCCAACGGCCTGTCCGCCAATCTCGACCGCAAAATTATTTGGCTGATTGTAAGACTTGTTGGAACGGACCCACGAATTGGCATCGCGGGGCGTGTAGGGGTGCGGAAAAAAATCGCGGACGTTGTTCCAGATGCGCCGGTTGCTGGCATGGCGGGTAAGCGCGTCCTCATCGCCCTCACGCCAGGGGCGAAGCCGACTGAGTTTCAAATCGAACGTTATCTGCGACGTTGTCAAGGGAACGGAAGCATTATCACTGCAAAACTAACCTTTGTTGACGGGCAAATGTTAGGAAGGTCCGACGTATCGGCGGTCCGACGTATCGGCGACCCGGTGTATCGGGAAGTTTACTCCAGTACGACCGTCAACCCCCGCGCACCGTGGGCACCAATAACCAGCGACTGTTCAATGTCGGCGGTTTTGGACGGCCCGGCAATGAACGTGCCGTAGCTAAGCGAGTTGCGGTCGACATGCTGATACGCTACGTGCATGTTCGGCACAATGGCGGTTCGGGGCACAACCAGCACGAGGTACTGCGCAATAAAGGGTAAGGCCCGATGCAGCATGTTGGGCTCCGGTACCCAGACAGCCGCGTTTTCGGCTACGGCAAACTCACCCCGCAACACTGCTACATCAATGCGCTCAAGTTCATTCTTGTCGGTGTCCGGGCTAACGGGCGTGGTCGTCAGGCCTGGCAGTGGTACCGATGAGGCAATGCGTTCGGCAGCAGGAAAGATGCGTCGCAGGTAACCGGTAAGTGTTTCGGCACCAACGGAGAGATCGAGCAGGGTGCCACCCACAAAGGCCAGCGATTCGCCGAAGTGGGTGTACAGGTCGTCAGTATCATCGACGAACGTAGGCACGGTGGGCAGGGGCAGGGCGTCGGGTTTGTTTTTGCCGATGCGGGCCAGCATAGTATCGCGGGTATTCATGGATTTATAAACGGATTTCGTCGCAATTCTACCCGATTTCACAGCGGGTTTTGGGGTGGTTCGTCGGAAAAGCCGGGCCTTGAGCGGGGCAGGGCGGTAGGTTTGTTCCGTCCGTTCCTCAACAAAACCGCCCTGCGTTATGAACCGTCTGCTCTTGTTGATTAGTCTGCTGTCAGTGCCGGTTCTGGTGAGCCGGGCGCAGCAGACCACGCTGACCGGTCGGGTTACAGACCTGAACAATCAACCGCTTCCGGGTGCCAACGTGTTTCTGCGCGGCACCTATGACGGGGCCAATACCGACAGCACTGGCGCGTTCCGCTTTGCGACCTCCCGGAAAGATACCGCCACGCTGCTCGTTTCATTCATCGGCTATGAATCTTTTGCCCAGAAAATCAACGCGGGCAAAACCGGTCCGCTTACTGTTCGCCTGACCGAAACGGTCAGTGAACTTAATACGGTAGTTATTTCGGCGGGCGTATTTGAGGCATCGGACGAGAAGCGGATGACGATGCTCAAGCCGATAGACATTGTGACAACAGCCGGGGGCGGAGCCGATATCACGTCGGTAATGAATCTGCTACCCGGTGCGCAGCGGGTGGGCGAGCAGCCCGGGCTGTTTGTGCGGGGCGGGGCCGGTACCGAAGCCAAAGTCGTTATTGATGGAATGATGGTGCAGAACCCGTTCTTCTCCAGCCTGCCCGACGTACAGACGCGGGGTCGGTTTCAGCCATTCATGTTCAAGGGTACGGCCTTTAGTACGGGCGGCTACTCGGCGCAGTACGGGCAGGCCCTGAGCAGCCTACTGTTGCTAAATACCATTGACAACGGGCACGACAATGGACTGAGCATTGGTATCAACTTCGTATCGGCCAGCGTCAGTTACGACCGGGCTACCGAGCGGTCGTCTGTCTCGGCTACCGGCTATTACAGCAACCTGAAACCGCTGTTTACGCTGGTGCCCCAGAACGTGAGCTGGAGTCACGTGCCGGAATCGGCGGGGTCATCGCTCACGTACCGGCTCAAAACCGGCAAGAGTGGGCTGCTGAAAGTGTATGGTATGTATGCCGAGAGCTGGCTCGGGTTGGAAACCCGTAATCCGGTGGGTATCAATGGCGACAAACCGTTTGTGAATCTGCGTCAGCAAAACCGAAATGTGTTCAGCACCAGCAGCTACACCACTAACTGGAACGAAGGAAAATGGCTGCTCAGCGCGGGCCTGTCGTCTAGCAACGATACCGACGCTACCACCTACGATACGCAGGACTTCGGCCGCAGCAGCCAGCGGATACAGACCCGGACAGTGCTGACCCGGTTGCTTCCTGAAAACAACTCTATTCTCTTCGGAGCCGAAGTACACCGGCTGATGCTGAGCAATGCGTTTAACGGAATCAACTATGCCCTGCACGACACCTACGGCGCTGTCTTTGTTGAAACGCAGACGTATTTGGGTCGGAAACTGGCCATTCAGTCGGGTGTGCGCGGGGAGTATTCATCGGGGCTGGGGCGGTTTAACGCAGCTCCCCGGCTGTCGGTGGCGTATAAAACAGGATTGTACAGTCAGGTTTCTGCCGCTTACGGACGCTTTTATCAGACGCCGGATTACCAATACCTGTATCGTAATTCAGACCTGGATTTTGAACGCGCCGACCACCTGATTTTGAACTATCAGGTCATTAAAAACAAACGCACGTTCCGGGTTGAAGCATTCCACAAAAACTACGCGCAGCTGATACGGGAGTTTGTCAGAAATGCCGCCGGAACCCCGGGGTCCGGCGGTCCGGCGGCCGGAACGCCGGACCCCGGGCCGTCGAACAGCTTCGACGCCAATCCGTACCGCTTTCCCGTTGGCCTGACCAACAACACTGGCAGTGGCTACGCGCAGGGTTTCGACGTGTTCTGGCGCGACCAGACCACCGTGAAAGGGCTGGATTACTGGATTACCTATAGCTACGTCGACACCAAACGACTGTTCCAGAACTACATCGCAACGGCCACGCCCACCTTTATCTCCAACCATAATGTCAGCGTCATTGCGAAGCGGTATTTCGAGACGATTAGCACCAACGTTGGTCTGACCTACACCTTTACCAGCGGACGGCCCTATTATAACCCCAACCGGGCAGACGCTGAGTTTCTGACCGACCGGACACCCGCCGTAAACAATACCAGTTTCTCGGCCAGCCACATCACGCGGATCAAAAAGAACTTGGTCATTCTCTACGCCAGTGCCGATAACCTGCTCAACACCCACAACATATTTGCCTATCGATACACCCCCGACGGCAGGGAAAAGTATGCCGTAGGGCCAACGAGTTACCGGAGCTTTTTTGTGGGCGGCATCATCATGCTCAGTAAAAAGGTAAAAGCCAGTGTCAATGAATTGTAACATAAACCAGACAAATAAATGAAAACCCTCATCATTATTCTCATCGCAACACTGGCCGCCATCACCCCCACTCGGGCGCAATCGGTGCAGTATCAGCAGGCCATGACCGACGCCATTACGGCCGTGCGCAGTCTGAATGAGAAAAGTGCCGCCACGGAGTTCGTTGCCATTGCCAACCGCTTTGAGCGCATTGCCGGTGCCGAACCCGCCCAGTGGCTACCGCGCTATTACGCCGGTTTGCTGTACGTGTACGGCGGCTTTACGGGCAAAGATGCCGCTGGGAAAGACCGCTACCTCGACCAGGCCGACAAGTACCTTGAGGAAGCCGAAGCCATCGAAAAAAACGACGAACTGGCCGTTCTGAAAGCGTATATTGCCCAGGCCCGGATGGTAGTGGATCCCACGACCCGCTGGCAGGAGTACGGCCCCGTAGCAACGGCGGGTATTGAGAAAGCCAAAGCCATGAACCCCGCCAACCCGCGCCCGTATCTGCTCGAAGGGTCATCGCTGATGTACACGCCCGCGCAGTTTGGCGGGGGGGCCGATACTGCCTGCCCCCTGCTAAAACAAGCTGCCGAAAAATTCGCGACCTTTAAACCAGCTACCAATCTGCATCCAGCCTGGGGTAACGAGCAGGTGGATGGCTTGCTGATGAAGTGTCCGAAGTGATGCGGGCAGAAGCCAACAGGGCGAGTGGTACGGGGCGTAGACAGGCTCAGGTTACCAATATACCGTACCCGCTTACTACGCCCTCATTTTCCTTATTACACCTTGCTCCCGATGACCCGCGAACAGATAGATCAACAAGCCCGTCAGGACGAAAACGAACCCCGAAAGCCCGTACGAATGCGGGGTGCGGACCTGCGTAATTATGATTTCAGCGGGCTTGACCTGACCGATGCTGATTTTAGCTTTTCTAACCTGCGCCGGGCCAACTTCACGGGAAGTACCCTGCGCCGGGCCAACTTCAGCTTCGCCAGCCTAACGGACGTATCGCTCGAAAACGCTGACCTGACCGGTGCCAACCTCAACTTTTGCGGCCTGCAGGGCGCCAATCTGACGGGGGCTACCCTCACCGGCGTGTCGATGTCGTTTACCACGGGCGGGCGCAACGTAAACCTGCCGAAACGCCCCACCGAGAAGCTTACACTGACTACGCTGCTGCAAAAACCCGGCTGGGGAATCGTGATCGGGGCGTTGCTGGGGGCGTTACTGATCTATGGCTCCAACGCCATTATCTACTTTTCCTACCTGATTTCAGCAGCCAGCGATCCGGTATTAAGTGGGTTTTACCAATTTCTGATTGCCCAGAATGTAGGTAACGGCATTGCCGTTTTCTTGCTGGCCTGGAGTTTGTCGGGTTGGCTATCGAGTCGATTTTCGGCGGTCTGGATACGGCACCTTGTGCTTAGCGCGTGTGTCATGGTCTGCTTCTTGCTCATTAATTCGGGGTTGTATCTGGCCCTGGGCAAACCATTCATTGACGAGTTGCAACGACGGCCGGAAAACATTGCCAACACCGCCCCCTGGTTTATCTATGTCATTGGCGATTTAGTGATTGCCAACATGTTTCTGTATGTCCTGACGCAGGGGCGGCAACTGACGCGTAAAATGTCGGAGCAGGAGTTTCAGCTGCTCAACATGGAAAAGCTCAAAACCCGCGCAGAACTTGACGCCCTGCAGGCCAAAATAAACCCGCACTTCCTTTACAACGCCCTCAACAGCATTGCCAGTCTGGTGCATACCGATGCCGAAAAGGCCGAAGAAATGACCCTGCTGCTGTCCAAGCTCTTTCGTTACTCGACCGGGCGCGAGGGAGCGTTGTTTGCCTCTTTGGGCGATGAGTTGGAAATGGTGCGCACCTATTTACAGGTGGAGCAGGTGCGGTTTGGCAACCGGCTCGTGTTCAGCGTAGAGGTGGCAGACGCGCGCCTGACTGAGTTGCAGTTGCCGCAGTTTCTCTTGCAGCCCATTGTAGAAAACGCCATTAAACACGGCATTGCCAAACGCACCGACGAAGGGCGCATCGACGTCAGAATCTACCAGAAAAGCCGGGACGACGGACCGGACGAACTGCACCTCTGCATTCATGACAACGGCCCCGCCTTTCCCGATGACATGGGTGGGGGCTACGGTCTGCGCAGCATTCAGGAAAAGCTGAAACTACTTTACCATGACGACGCCCGCGTTGAACTCCAGAACTGGCCCATCAAGCAGGTATTGCTCGTGATACGGATGGAGCGACTGGTTTCGTAGAAGGTGATTTATGGAATTGCGTTGCTTCGCTCATCTGATGATCAAAGGACACGAGTTATGAGAACGCGCCGGACCCCTAAACCCATCTGCATTGACTTGACGCCTTTAACCAGCGTTGCTCTGTTGCTGATTCTTTTCTTTGTCTTTCTGGAGATCAGAAACCGGAATTCCGTTGTGCCCGTCAATATACCGGGTGGAATAATTTGTGATCATGGGGAGCGTGGCTATCCGGATGCCCACCTCTTTCTGCTCGCCAACAATCGAATCGGGTTTCTCCAATACACCCGGAAGGGTAGAGAAGCAGAATTCTCGGAAATCGGCTACTCAGAGAAAGAATTCAGGACGCAGCTAATTGGCATGACCCTTACTCATCTCTACGGACCCGTCGTTCTCATTACGCCCACGAACGAATCGACGTATAAAAACCTGGTTGACGTTCTCGATGAACTGAATAGAACAGGTGATGTCGGCTTCCAGCTCAACACGGAACTGACAGACGAAGAAATGAGTATGCTGTCTCACTATCAATCCTATAAATCAGAGAATCCGAAGCAGCCCGTATCAATGCGCCTGAACTTCTACCCAAAACGACTCGTGAACGAAGTGGCGTACTGATGTTGCGATAGACAAAGCCTGGAGGGGGCCGGTGCAAACCCGTTAGAAAATTGGTTGGCACCGGCCCCCTCCAGGCTTTATCACTTATCGGTTTATACTCACACTACCGCTGCTGGCCGAGATGTTGACGGGAATGCCACCCCCGTTGAGTTTACCCCGTACGCGGTCTTTCTCGATGTTACCGTCGAAGCGGGATAGCCGGTCGGGTACGTTAACGCGGTTGCCGCTCAGATTCAGGTCCATACCCTGGTTCAGTGGCATGTTCACCCGCACGCTGCCCGCTGTGGTGCTGAGCCGGACGTAATCGCCAAGTTTGGCCATGGTCACGTCTACACTGCCCGCGCTGGTGCTGGCGTCGATACTGCCCGATACGTCAGACAGCCGGATGCTGCCCCCCGAGGTGCCCGCTTTCAGGTCGCCGAGGATCGTGCCGCCCCGGATGCTGCCGCCCGAGGTCTGGGCGTCAACCTCGCCCCGCAGGTCGTTGAGTTCGATGCTCCCGCCCGATGTGTGCAGCCGCATCTTACCCGATGACGCGCTGGCATTGATGCCCCCGCCCGATGTTTGCAAATCGAGGATTCCGTTGGTATTGCGGCACCGGTCTAGTTGGATGCTGCCCCCGGAAGTCTGCCCTTTGATGTCGCCCTCAATATCGGTCAGATTCAGGCTGCCCCCGCTGGTTTTAAACCGCTGTTTGCCACTGAGACTGGCCAGACTGATGCTTCCGCCCGACGTATGAAGGTCGGTCGAGACCATCCGGGGCGTGTAAAATTTGAAGCTGATACTTAATGAACGCTTCCAGTCATTGTTGTTGCCCCGGCGTTTGGCGGTTGCCACAATTGTGCTGCCCTGCTGTTCGATGCTGATGTCATAATCGCGGAGCCGCTCTGCCATGTCGGCTTTGTCGAGACTGCGGCCATTCCAGTTGTTGGGCCGGACGTACATTTCAACCCTGGCGTTGCGGTCGGTGCCACCCTCAACGGTAAGCCCCCCGCCCGACGTTTCGGCCCGCACGGCGTCAATATTGCCCGAAAACGTTTTGACCTGATACGGGTCTTCTTTGTCATACCTGGTAGAAGACGGAGCAAAGGACGTGAGCGAAAAAAGGACTGGGCTAAGCAGGGCTAGGAAAAACTGGCTGCGTTTCATGGCGTTTGATTTAGTTTATGGCTGAAAGATGCGCTGGCTTCCCGAAAGGTTGCACGGGTGTTGTAAGGCCGGCCAGATCATAGGCGGTCAACCGCCGTGCCAAAACTAAAAAACGCCCTCTACCAGGCGGTAGAGGGCGTTCGTATTCTTCGATCTGACCGTTTTCGGACGTTTGATGGTCAAAAACGGACACGCTGAACAGACAGGTTGCCATTACGCATAGGTATTCAGCATAACCGGCATGACCAGCATCAGAATGTCTTCATTCTCTTCCTTATCGGCCGGAATCAGCAGACCGGCTCGGTTGGGAGCCGACATTTCGAGCGTGACCATCTTTGCACTCAGGTTGTTTAATACCTCGGCCATGAGCTTACCGTTGAAGCCAATTTCCATGGGCTCACCCTCAAAATCGCAGAGGAGTTTTTCATTGGCTTCGTTCGAGTAATCCAGGTCTTCGGCCGATATCGTCAGACTGTTGGCTTTCAGGGCCAGCCGGATTTGGTGCGTGGTGCGGTTGGCGTAAATCATAATCCGCTTCAGCGAGTTGAGCAGGTCAGTCCGGCCAATGGTCATTACGTTCGGATTGTTGGTCGGAATGGCGTTCTCGTAGTCCGGAAACCGCTCATCAATCAACCGGCAAATCAGTTTCGTACCGCCAAACGTAAAGGACGCGTTCGACTGGCTGAACTCGGCCTCAACCTGCACGTCCTCGGGCAGTGAGGTCTTGAGCAGTTGCAGGGCCTTACGCGGAATGATAACCGACGTACTTGATGCCGCATTGAGGTCGGTACGGCGGTAGCGAATCAGGCGGTGGCCATCGGTTGCTACGAACGTGGCGTTATCGGCAGAGAGTTGCAGCAGTACCCCCGTCATGGCCGGGCGCAGATCGTCGGTGCTGGTGGCAAATACGGTGTTGTTAATGGCACTCAGCAGGATGTCCGACGTCATATCGACCGACAGGGTTTTATTGACCGTGGGCAGCTTGGGGAAGTCAATCGGGTTTTCGCCGGAGAGCTTGAAACGGCCATTATCAGTCAGGATTTCGGTGCCGAACGTTTCGGTATCTATGTTAACCGTAATGGGTTGTTCGGGCAGGCTGCGCAGGGTGTCTAACAGCAGTTTGGCAGGAATGGCAATGGCCCCGCTTTCGCTGGCTTCAACGGGAATCTGCGTGGTCATGGTTGTTTGCAGATCGGAAGCTGTAACAGTCAGCATACCGTCATCTATGCGAAACAGGAAGTTTTCGAGGATCGGAACGATGGGATTGGTGGCCACCACGCCGTTGACGTTCTGCAGGTTTTTAAGGAGTACGGACGAGGAAACGATAAATTTCATGGGCCTGTTCTAAAGTAAGTGGTTCTTTACAAGATATAAGAACAAAAGTAGCAAAAATACGCGCACAAACGGATAGCAGATATGGAAGCCGAAATCATTAATCGGGTAGCAAACAGCGGCCTCGTTACGCTCGATCTGGAGGAGTATTACCACCCCGGCGAACGCGTACTTTACGACATTAAAGACAACCTGTACATGGGCCTGATGCTGAAGGAAAAGGACTTTCGCGCGTTCCTGAAGGCCCATGACTGGAGCGCCTATACAGGCCAGAATGTGGCCATTACCTGTACCGAAGATGCCATTGTGCCTACCTGGGCCTATATGCTCCTGACCCTGCATCTGCAACCGTACGCCCATATGATTGTCTTCGGCACCCTGGCCGATCTCGAAGAGAAACTGTATTTTGATGCCATTGCCGGTATTGATCCGGCAACGTACCGTGACGCCCGTGTGGTAATTAAAGGCTGCTCAAAAGTCCCGGTCCCCACGGCAGCCTACGTCGAAATTACGCGAATCCTGCGGCCTGTTGCCCAGAGCCTGCTCTTTGGCGAGCCGTGCAGTACCGTGCCGTTGTATAAACGCCCAAAGGCCTAAGGGGCGGGGCTGTGAAACGGTTCGCCCGTAATCCGCTAACTTCACCCAAAAAAAACGACCATGCGCCAGTTTATTACGCTTCTTTCGCTGACCCTGCTGACGGTATCCGCTGCCGTTGCCCAGACCAATGATGCCGGTGCCTACCACGGGGCCGAGGCCACCAAAGCCAGATACCGGGCTGTTTACCAGCTCAACACCGCCGACACGGCCGATATCCGTCACGCGCTGGCCAACATGCAGAACGCCCTCAACGACCCGCGGCTGAAGGGTAAACTTGATATGGAACTGGTGGTCTATGGCGCGGCCAATGTGGTGTACCGGAAAAACAACCCTCAGTTTGAGAAAGAACTCCAGACTCTGCAAAAGCAGGGCGTCATTCTGGCCATGTGTGAAAACACGATGATAAAGCGAAAAATCAGCCGTAGTGATCTGTTTCCCTTTGTCAGCTACGTGCCCACGGCCAACGGAGAACTGATTATTTTGCAGCAGGACGGCTGGGCTATCATTCGTCCGTGATGCTTGATTTTCGTCTCAACGTTTTCTACACCGTTGCCAAGCGGCTCAGTTTTACCAAGGCAGCGGCCGAGCTGTACGTAACGCAGCCTGCCGTGACCAAGCATATTCAGGAGCTGGAACACCAGTTTGGTTTGGCCCTGTTTGACCGGCGCGGTAATCAGATCAGCCTGACCAATGCCGGCAAGGTGTTTCTGAAACATGCCGAAGCCATCATGGCCACCTACCGCCAGCTGGAGTTCGATATGAACGCGCTCAAGGGCGAACCGGCGGGGGCGTTGCGGCTGGGCGCAAGCAGTACGGTGGCGCAGTACGTGATTCCGCCCGTGCTGGCCCGGTTTCGCGAACAGTCTGCCGATGTCGGCATAGCGCTGCTGAGTGGTAATACCGAGCAGATTGAGCAGCAGTTGCTTAACAACGACATCGACCTCGGCCTGGTGGAAGGCCGCACCCATCACTCCGACATTCGCTATACGCCCTTCGTGAAAGATGAACTGGTGCTGGTGTGCCGGGCTGATCATCCGCTGGCTAATTGTGATGAGATTACCGTCGACCAACTGCGGCAAACGCCGATATTGCTGCGCGAACGCGGCTCCGGCTCGCTCGAAGTGATTGAGCACGCCCTGCGCGGCAAAGGCATCAGACTTACTGACCTGACTATCGAGATGCACCTCGGCAGCACCGAAAGCATCAAGTCGTACCTCAGCAGCTCGCGCTGCGTGGCGTTTGTTTCGGTGTTTGCCGTGCCGGACGAGTTACGGGCCGGATCGCTCAAGATTGTTGATGTAGCGGGTCTGAGCATTCAGCGCGATTTTTATTCCATTCAGTTGCAGGGTGTTAGCGGGGGGCTGGCCGATACATTCATGCGCTTTGCCCGGCAACACTATCGAAAGGAGGGCCGATGAACAGGTGTCTCTGTTGCTTCCTTTCGTAAATTACCGGCCAAATAAAGGGGGGCTATGCCCGTAATTTCCGTGCCATTGGGGTAGCCACCTGTTCACTCGTTCATTCTTTCGCTTTTTATCTCAGATGAAAAACCCTATCCTGCTCGCGCTGACGGCGAGCATCCTGATAACCACAACCGGGTTGGCGCAGCGTCGGTCAACGCAGAAAGCCCCGCCCCGCCCCAAAGCAGGAATGGCAACGTCTCCGGCTGAGGTAACCCCGGCGCCACTGCCGGAATACACACTGAGCCGCGCCGATATGGAAGCTCACATGCGGTTTCTGGCCTCGGACGAGTTGATGGGCCGACGTACGGGCGATGCGGGCAACCGGGTGGCGGCCCGTTACATTGCCGAAGAATTCCGGCGGATGGGTCTGAAACCGGCGGGCGATTCGAACAGTTATTTTCAGCCTATCAACTTCGAGCGTATCAAATCAGCCGAATCGGCCACGCTGTCAATGGGTAGTGAGATGCTGCAACTCGGTAAAGATCTGGTCGTGATGGCGGGCGGGCCCATCAACCAAACCGGCGAGGTGGTCTACGTTGGGTACGGCCTGACCGATGGCGAGGACGGCTATAAAGGCCGCGACGTTAAAGGCAAGATTCTGATTGTACAGGGGGGCTCACCCGATGCCAAGAGCCCGCGTGAAGTGTTTCAGGCCGCAAATGCCAAACGTAAGATGGCCACCGAAAAAGGAGCGGCCGCCCTTATTGAACTCTATGCCGAGTCGATTCCGTGGGGATTTATCAACCAGTATTTTAGCCGGGAGCAGATTAACCTGCCCACTTCCGATTCCAACACCCAGCCCATAGCGCATGTGTGGGTTAATAACACGGGCAATAAATACAAGCAGCTGAAAGAGCCGGGGCAAACCATCACGCTGCGGTCGTCGGGCAGGCCGTACCAGGTGGCACCATCAGCCAATGTGGCGGGCCTCATCGAAGGCACTGATCCAACGCTGAAAAATGAGTACGTCGTTTTATCGGCGCACTTCGACCACGTCGGAGTGGGTAAGCAGGGGGGTAACAGCTACCCGCCATCAGACAGTATTTTCAATGGAGCGCGGGACAACGCATTCGGTACGGTATCGATACTGTCGGCGGCTAAGGCCCTGATGGCACAGCGGCCCAAACGGTCGGTGCTGGTTTTGGCCCTTACAGGCGAAGAAGTAGGCCTGCTGGGGAGCAAATATTACGCCGAACATCCCTTGGTACCGCTGAAACAAACCATCTTCAACCTCAACACCGACGGCGCGGGCTACAACGACACGACCATTATCTCGGTCATTGGACTGGAACGTACCGGTGCAAGAGCCGAGATTGAAGCCGGTGCCAACGCGTTCGGACTGGGCGTCTTTGCCGAACCGGCCCCCGAGCAGGGCCTGTTCGACCGGTCAGACAACGTGAGTTTTGCGATCAAAGGCATTCCGGCCCCCGATATTTCGCCGGGTTTCAAAGACTTCGACGCGGCCATTCAGAAGTATTATCACCAGGCTACCGACAATCCTGAGTCCATTGATTTTGGGTATCTCGAACGGTTTGCCAAAGCCTACTCGCACATGGCCCGGCTCATTGCCAACCGCGCCACCCGCCCCCAGTGGGCGGCGGGCGATAAGTATGAAGCCGCCGGAAAAGCCTTATATGGCAATTGAAAACTAAACCCGGCAGCCCGTCGTTAATTACGTAAGACAACACCGATTATGCTGTTCAAATATCTGTTCATCCTCACGCTTATTATTCTGTTTGTGCCACCGGTACGCCGGTTTGTGTTCTACCTGCTGGTAGGTCGGAAACTGGTAAAAGAGCAAAAACAGCAGCACGCTGGCCGAAACCCGCGCGAAGGCGAGACACGGGTAGAGAGCAAGCCATCAAAACCCGACAGCCGGTTTACCGGTGGCGATTATGTGGATTACGAAGAAGTAAAATAAACGAAATACCGAAAATGCCGAAGCCCCGACAGTCTTGTTGGGGCTTTTTTTATTGTTCCACAGCGTATTCTTTGCGGTATTTAACGGCCACGCCACTCATCTGGTAGCCGTTGTCGGTTTGGGAGGTATAGTATTTGTAGCGGACATCGATGAGCGCGTCGGCACCGAGTTTTTTAGCGTCCATGGTCATGCGCGCCAGCAGCGTTTCTTTCTGCTGCATATCGTTGCCGCGCTTCACCATACGATGGTCGGCGGTCTGGCGTGTGTTCAGCGGTACTTCGCCCGTCGAACTTAACTCGCGGATGGGGTCGAAAGGCCGGTTGGGGCGTTCGTTGACGTAAAATACATCGACGGGGTACTTCGGGGAGTTCTTTAGATACACAACGGGCCGGAAGCAACCCGCTGCGCCCATGAGCAGGGTCAGCAGTACACACCCTGCCAACCAATTTGTTCGGCTAATTCCTGTCTGGTTCATTTCGATCTCTGTTGTTGAAGCACCGATGCTACCACGCGCGGGAAATGTTCGTGTTCAAGTTGCTGCACCTTACGGGCTACGTCGTCCGGCGTGTCGGCTAACGAGAGGGCGCAGGTGGCCTGAAAAATGGGCGTGCCCTCGTCGTAGCGTTCGTTCACGTAGTGAATGGTAATACCCGATTCAGTTTCGCCATTCGCCACAACGGCCTCGTGAACATAGTGACCATACATGCCTTTCCCCCCGAATTTAGGCAATAAAGCCGGATGGATGTTAATGATTTTATCGGGAAACGCCCGTACCAGTCCACCCGGCATCAGCCACATGAACCCGGCCAGCACCACCAGGTCGATGGATTGCTTTTGCAGGATATCGGTGATGCGCTCAGTCTCGTAAAACGTATGTCGGTCAAACAGCAATACCGGGATGTGCAACGGGCGCATCCGCTCAATTACGCCTGCTTTTGGGTTATTTGACAGCACAAGGGATATCTCTACGTCGGCATTGCCGGCAAAATACTGCGCAATTTTTTCGGCGTTAGAGCCGGAGCCGGAAGCAAACAGGGCAATACGTTTCATGGGGGAATACCTGACTAAAACAGGCGTAGACTAAATGCAGAATAATATCCCGCAAGGTATTGCTGACGCGGGTGAGTCGCAAAGTTTTGCGTCTCTACGTGTACTTTTGCAACTATGCTCGCTACCCGTACCCTTACGTTTGACTATGGCCCGTCTAAACCATTTGCTTTTCCCGACGTGCACTGTGCCAATCAGGAAACGCTGCTGATTCTGGGGCAGTCGGGTACCGGCAAAACCACATTCCTGCATTTGCTGGCCCTGTTGCTGCGTCCTAAAAGCGGCTCGGTGGTGATTGGTCAAACTGATCTGACGCAGTTAAACCCGGCCGAGACGGCGGCTTTCCGCGCCAGGCACATCGGTATTGTGTATCAGAAACCGCATTTTGTCAGTTCCCTGTCAGTAATGGATAATCTGATGCTGGCCAATTACCTGGCCGGTAAACCGCAGCAGAAAGACCGCGCCCGCGAACTGGCTGGTCAGCTGGGGTTTAGTGAACATCTCAACAAAAAAACGAATCAGCTTAGCCAGGGCGAGCAGCAGCGCGTGAGTATTGCCCGGGCTGTGATGAACCAGCCTGACCTGATTCTGGCCGACGAACCTACCTCCAGCCTGGACGATGAAAATACCGGCCGTGTGGTAAATCTCCTGCGCGAACAATCGGCCCGGATTGGTGCAAGCCTGGTTATTGTTACCCACGACCAGCGGCTTAAAGATGCGTTTTCCAACCAGGTTTTTTTATGATGATAAACAGCGTTACCCCACCCCTCCCCCGAAGGGAGGGACCCAAAACCTACTGGGTCAAAAAGCCCCTCCTTTCGGGGGAGGGGGTGGGGTGGGGTGTCTTCCTCACAGTTCTCCTGCTCCTGCCAATGTTAAGCCACGCCCAGAATCGGAAGCGGAAAGACTTTCTCGTCACGATCCAGACCACCTATGGCCCCATGCGGCTGGTGCTGTATGACCAGACGCCGAAGCACAAAGAAAACTTCATTAAACTCGTGGAGCGAAAATTCTACGACAGTCTGCTGTTTCACCGCGTCATCCCTGAATTTATGATGCAGGGGGGCGATCCAAATTCTAAAGCGGCCCCATCTGGCGCAATGCTCGGCAACGGCGACGTGGGCTATACCGTTCCGGCGGAGATTTTACCCACCATGTTTCACAAGAAAGGAACCCTGGCTGCTGCCCGCGACAACAACCCCGCCAAAGCATCGAGCGGCTGTCAGTTTTACGTGGTGCAGGGCAAACCCTGGTCAGAAGCCGAGTTGCAGAAGCAGATCGAGCGTGCCCACCAGCGCGCCCCCGAGCGCGTCTTTACCGACGTGCAGCGGCAGACGTATAAAACCCTGGGCGGTACCCCGCATCTGGATGGCAGCTACACGGTTTTTGGCGAGGTGATAACGGGCCTCGCCGTTGTAGACAGCGTTACAGCTCAGCCCCGCGACGCGCAGAACCGCCCCCTCACCGACCTTAGAATGACGGTGACCGGTGAATGGCTCAAAAAAAAGAAAATCACTAAACGCTACGGCTTTTCGTACAAATGAAGATACTCATCACTGGGGCCAATGGTCTGCTTGGCCAGAAACTGGTTGCGCTGCTCACCCAAAATCCCGACGTTGACCTGACCGCCACTGCGCGGGGACAAAACCGTTTGCCCGTTACCGAGGGCTACACGTACCGCTCGATGGACATTACCGACCGGCAGCAGGTGCTGGACGTGATTGGCGAGGTTCGGCCCGACGCGGTTATCCACGGCGCGGCTATGACCGATGTGGATAAGTGCGAAATTGATAAAGAAGCGTGCTGGGCGCAGAATGTAACGGCTACCGAATACATCGTAACAGCCTGCCAGCAAACCGGCGCGTTTCTCTGCCACGTCTCCACCGATTTTATTTTCGATGGTGAAGCGGGCCCCTACGCTGAAGCTGCCAGTCCAAATCCGATTAGCTTTTATGGCTGGAGCAAGTACGCGGCCGAGAAAGTGGTGCAGCACAGCGGCCTGAACTGGGGCATTGCCCGCACGGTACTGGTCTACGGCATTGCCCATGACATGAGCCGGAGCAACATCATCCTGTGGGTTAAAAAATCGCTGGAAGACGGCAAAACGATCAAGGTTGTGACCGACCAGTTCCGTAGCCCCACGCTGGCTGAAGACCTGGCTGCGGGCTGCGCACTCATTGCCCATAAGCAGGCCACGGGCATTTTCAATATATCCGGCAAAGAGGTGCTGACACCTTACGAAATGGCCATCCAGACGGCAGATTATTTCGACCTCGACAAATCGCTGATTACGCAGGCTGACGCGTCTACCTTTACCCAGACTGCCCGCCGGCCACCCCGCACCGGTTTTATCATTGACAAGGCCCGTGAGCAACTGGGTTACGCGCCCCGCAGCTTTGCCGAAGGAATTGCTACGCTGGCCGCTCAGCTAAACCAGCCGGCGTGACGCTCCACATAAAAGTAAAACCCGGCAGCAAACTAGACGCTCTGTTCTATGATGCTGCCGGGACACTGACCGTCAAAATCAAAGCGCCTGCTCAGGACGGTAAAGCTAACGCCTACCTGTGTGAGTTTCTGGCGAAGCAGTTCGGCATTGCCAAATCAGGCGTAACCATCACATCGGGTTTCACCAGCCCATTCAAGAAACTGGAAATCGACGCCGATGACGAAACCGTTCAGGCTGTTTTAGAGATGGTCACCACGAAATAGAGTAGCTATCCTTCTGCTAACTCCTTGTTACAGTGCTTCATTAGGGACGTCGGGGAACTCCATCACTGATTTTCCTGGAGCCAGCCGATCATGCAAGTCAAATGATCCAGATAAGTTAGCTTATCGATATCCAATCGCTCATTGGCACAGATAGAAGGCAACACCTGCTGGAAAGCATCGTAACGTTCATTCAGATAGTCAGAGCCGGGTAAGCGACGGCGGGAACTGGTACGCAGAAAGTCACGCACCTGTTGAATAACAGTTGCCATTTGCTTCTTTTTGCCTGCTCCATCACTGTCTGGTATTTCAACCGGGCCGTATGCTTTGATATCTTGCCCACTAAGATCAGATATGAATTTCTGATACCGGTAAGGTTCAATATCCATGACGATATACTTCTTTGTGCTGTTGTAGCTTTTGGCTGGGGCAAAGTGGTGAGCACCAATGAAAATTCCCAGTTCGAGCGGCATGTTAAACCGGGCTAACTGAGAATTGGTGTCAAGGTCTGCTTTTGAAATGTCATGGACGCCATAGCGACACTCGTCAATGATTTTTATAATTTTCTGAATGCGAACATCGCCGGTGCTGTCTTCTTCCAAAGCGCAACGTGCTACAAACCCGCACTGCTGAATGGTAAATACGGTAGCCCTGAACAGAGGTTGATACTGGAAATCGAAAGGGCAGTTGATGAAGACATTATCCTGATAATCGGCGGGTTCGCTCATTTCTCGTTGAGCTTTTTAACCACTTTTCGGATTTTGTTCACTTGTGACACTTTCACTTTAGGAGGAATTTTAACCTCGATCTTAGCCGCCAGTTTTTGGTCGGGCGTAAGAGCCGCATGCTGTTGCTTACGAACCTCACCCAACGTTTTGTCCTTACGAATCTTGCGTCCGTTGTTGCCGTAGAGTTGTATACCCAACTCTTTTTCAATCGTGCCGACCTTCTTATCTGACCGGGTTCTGCGTTCTATCGCCATTGCCATTCTGTTTCAGAATGAATTTATCAGTTTTCTCTACAACTACCAATATATAGTGGAAGATTCACTACAATTTCCGCCAAGTGTTGCCGGTTCGCCGTGAGGATATTACTATCCCCGCCAGACTGAACCGGGCTAATTTCCTGCGCGAAGTCGATTAGACTGAACATGGCATTTGAAGGACAAGATTCGGACAAAGGAATTGGCATGATTACTTCATCAGGGTCCGAATTTGGCTTTCTTCCTGTCCCTGCTCAATCAGGTATAGTTCTACGGATTCGTTCAGGGTGCCGAAGTCTAATTCAGTCTGGTAAATCTGCTTTGGTGAAATTGTCATCTTTTCCATTACTCGCTTTTTGTACTGCGTGTCCGCATTGCCAAGTAACATTTCGCCTTTGCTTTCCAGCACATAGACTAACTCTAAACTGCCATCGGTTCGTTTTTTTGCCGCTACGAAATCAGGTCGAATCTTGTTACGTCGCCAGCCCTGAATGGCGTACCAGCTCCGGCTGACCTTATTTCTGAACCACCACAAAATGGTGTTCTGCCGGTCCAGAACATCGCCTACTTTCCGTTCAGCGTGTTCATCGACGTAGCGTCCACGTCGTCGTAGAGATAGTATTTGTAGGAAGCCGGTATTCGGTCGGGCGTGATGGTGTCCTGAAAGGGGATGCAAAAGCCTTGCGTCGGATGGTCGCTGATGGCAGCGTAACGCTGGTTTTTAGTCACTAATTGGTTGAACATAGCTCCTTACTGATCCCATTGTTTTTCGTAAGCGCCCGAGGAAGTTGGATACCGAGGTAACTGAAATCTGGGCCACGCGATCAGCACTCAAAACTGTGCTGAGTTGCCCGATGAGTTTGTCCGACAGGACGCGCGCCAGAAACGGATTACCTGCCACCTCGTTGACGCGCCGGGTCAGGTACGTTAGCGACGTAGTGCGCTCGTTGGCCATTGCTTCGTCGCCCGCTACAAAAGTGGCGTGGCTTGCCGCATCCAGTGAAACCGTGACGACCTGTCGCTCAAGGGTTTCTTCGCTCAGCGAGTTTTCTATTTTCGTCAGCCGGTCCGCAGTCAGCGCGAAATCAGCGAAGTTGAGCGCGGGCCTGATGTCAAGGTCGTAGCTAAACCGGCGTTCAGATTCGTCTGAAACAATCATCCAAATGGGCAGGTAGAACGCGGTGGTATCCTGAGCAAATTCTTTGCGGATTTGTACCGTTTTGGTAACAAGTTGCGCGGCTGCTCCGTCAACCTTAACGCTTTGCTGAAGTAGGTCTTCAAGCCCCTCGTCGCGGAAACTGTTGCGGATTTTTGCCAGAAGTTCGCTGGTTTCTCCCTTCGCATAATAGACGTAACTCTCGTCCAGGGCGGGTACGCCAAATTTGCGGGCGTAGGGCTGACGCAAAATCCTGCCTACCAACTGCGTCATGCTACTGTTCGAACTCACGTTTGGAATAATGCCCAGAATATAGTTAAAGGTAAAAAATACCAGCCTTATTTCAGGGCTTCTTTGGTGATCAGATAGCGAACGGGACAGTCGCGCGCAAATAAATCTACGTCCTCAATGTCGTTCTGCGCACTGGTTTTAATGGCAATCTGATCGTCGGGAATGCCCAGTTCGATTAAAAATTCTTTTACGTCCAGACTATGAACGCCCGCCCTGCCCCGCTGATTGGCTCCCGTCGATTCAACCTGAATCAGAGCAGACCGGACGCACGTAGATACCTTGGTGCGTCCTGATACCGTAGCGCGTTGGCTTCGAGGGAATCGCGCTTTTTTAGAATTTGCGCGAAGGATTTCCGTCAGAGACGGCAATGCGGTCGTCGGTTTGCTGGTTACCCGGTGGAATGATGTGCATATCCAGGTTCAGCATGTCTTCGGCTTTCAGTTCCAGCCCGTAATCGTTACCAGAAAGTTCATGCCCACTTTGGGTATAGCCGAAAACCCAACCACCATCGAGGGGTTTAGGCTGTCTATGGTTTTACGGGCCGCGTCGGAATACACTTTATGAATTTCGTCAATGACTATCAGCGGGTTAGTAAGCCGGATGGCGTTGCCCAGACTGGTACGTACCAGCGGGAAACTGGCCCGCGATACGTCGCTGATTAGATCGAGGTTGGGTACCTGTTTCAGCAGGTCGCCGTGCAGGTCGTAGCGATTGTCGGGCGGGAAAAAGCTGTCATAGCCCCCGCTGTCCTGAAACACTTTCAACCCGTCGCGGCCATTGACACGGCTGATGGATTGAATCATGACGAAGAGTACCACCAGGTTTTCGGCCAGGTCCTGCCCGGTGAGCCACTGCCCCTTCTCAAGAATGAGCGTATGGCCCCCGCTGCACTGATCCAGCAACTGCCGCAGGTATTGGCCTTTATCGCGCAGTCGGGATACGGTCTGGGTGTAAATGGTTTCGCTCGGTACTACCCAAACCACTAAACCTGTTCGGCGACGCGCAAACTCATTCTGGTATTCGCGAATGGTCTCAACGGCCAGCAGCGTTTTGCCCCCCCAGTGGGTACTTTGATGCACACACGCGGATAGGCCTCGTTGAGACCATTGATGGCCGCGTCGGGCTGGGGCAGGTTGAGGTCCGAAAAAGTTTGCTGTACCCAATTAACCACCGACGTAGCAGGTACGAGATGGCGTAGGTTTTCGGGGAGTAGGGCGCGGGCTTTTTCCTGATCGGCAGTGGTTTTGGCTGCTGTTTGCTGGTGGGTCTGGGCCGTTTGCAAGAACCGTTGCAGGGCCGATACAACTTTGGTCTGATAGTCTTTTAAAATCATGCCTGCCGCTGGAAAAGGTTGTACGGAATGCCCACGAACTCGATTTGCCACGCTTCGAGGTGCTCATCGTCCAAAAAACAGGCGGGGGCATAGACCACAATTTTCTTTTTGGGGTGCGCTGTGTGCATGGTCTGCGCCAATGATAGATTCAGGGCCAGCTTGGTGAGTGCTTGGTAATCTGGCTCATAGACAAGGTAAATGGCACGGTTGCCCGCTGTACCCACAAAATATGTAGCGGGATCAAGGGTTGAATCGCTCGACAGATTATCGCCGGTGCAGAGGTAATATACGTAGCGGGCAAAGGTTAAGAAAGGCGGCAACTGCCCGGACAGTAGCGTTTCGGCATCGAGGGCCTGCCCTACTTGCCAGTACTGAAACCCGGCGCGGTAGCCAAACTTGTCGATGGCCCGGTGCAGCCGTTCGCGGGTAATGTCGCGGCAGATATTTTTGTCCGGCTCCTTCTCCGAGTTTTCGGGGATCTGAACAGGATAAACAGACGGTTGCCGCGTATTGGAGGTCAACGCCATCAAAGCCTACGCCGAGGTACCTGACCCGGCGAAACGTCTAAAATGATGTCATCGTCTGTAGTGACGTAAGCCAGTAATTGCTTCACGAGTTCAACCGGCTTTGGGTAGTCAAAAACCTTTACCGCTTCGGGAAAAATCTCTTTCAAATCATAATTCCCAGTTCTTCCGTCAAGCGTAATAACACTTGGTAATTTGTCTTCGTACTCAGAAGCGTAAACCTTCAACTCAATTATTTTGTCTTCGGTATCTCCAAATAGAATTTTACTATTCGCCAAAAGTTTGTTCATCGTTTCCTCAGGAAAGCGATACCCTAAAAGCGGCTGTTTAGTGGCCTTACCATTAGGGTGAATTACATCATACCTATATCCTTCTTTGCCAGGATTATGAACACTTTGGCTTCCGGTATATATGCCCCCCTCATCAATGTATTTGTACCGATCAAGGTGGTGACAGAAACGCTTTGTTACCTCTAAACCATTTGCTGTAAGCCGTTTGACGGATTTCGCTGTCTTCGTGTACCTGCAGAAACCGCTCTCCAACCTCGATCAACTTGTCTTTTACGTCAGAGATAGCCGATTTCCATTCTTTCGGTAGATGGTTTTTGTCGAAAGCGAAGCAATGGATGTTTTCGTGTTCTACAGCAACGTTAGTCGGATTATTGTCGGTGACGTTTCTCAGATAACCGTACCCACCAATTGTCACCCCCAAAGATTCATCGGCAATGTTACGCAGGTTAGCCTGCTCGTTGTCGTCGCAAGAAATAAATATTACCCATCTTTTGCCAGTAACTCGCGTAGGAGTTTCAGACGGGGCGTCATCATGCAGAGCCATTAGTCGTGGCGGGTGAGGTTGTTGCGGCCCACTACTTTCCCCAGCCATTCTTTGATAAGTGGGCTATTTACGTTGTCGTTGTAAACTCACTTTTCTTTATCGGCTCCCGTGTTATAAGGCGGGTCAATGTATATACACTTCACGCGCCCGCCAAACTGTGGCAGCAGGGCTTTCAGGGCCAGCAGATTATCGCCTTCGATGAGCAGGTTGTTCAGCACAGACGCGGTGGTTTCGCTGTCGGTTTCGAGTTTGATTTGTTCGCCTTTTTTTGGCGTTAGGTAGGGTTGATAGCAGAGGGCATCGGTAGGTTCGAGGGTGTGATATGGAATGGCTAAGTGATGATTACAGACGGAAGTTTTGCCTTTAAACTGTAGCGTTGGCATGAAAACGAGAGTGTTGTACGTAATGGGAAAGAATACGGAATATCATACCTACGCCATGGCCGCGTAAAATGCTGCCGTAAACTAAGACGGATTCAATTTCCGGATGTCATACGACCCGACCCCTCCCTCCGGGGGAGGGGCTCTTGGACCCGGATGGTTTTAGCCCCTCCATTCGGGGGAGGGGGTGGGGTAGTATGACAAAGCATTTTTAAAACGGTATACTATACCGGCATAATCCGCTCCTGCTCCACGCGCAAGTTTGTAGATAGCAATTCGGCGTACAGAGTGGCTTTGGGGTGGTTAGGTTGGGGAGGGGCAGGGGGATGAACGGGTTGCTGGTTTGGCCGGTATCATGGTGGCGGAAGGAGACTTCGTCAGCATCAACATAAACTGGATGGTGGGGTAGTGTTGGCGGATTCGCGACAGCGGTAAATTCTCATCCAGCAATAACTTCATGCGTTAATTTGCTGGATGGTATCTGGGTCGGAGAACGTTTTTTTAACCAGCAACAGGAACTCGCGGAGTTGTTGTGGGTCAACGGTAGGATAATCTTCGCAGAAATCCTGTAAGGTTTTGGTACCGCTGTTGAGGCAGTCGAATAGGTTGGCCAACGGTACTCGACTGCCGGCAAAAAGTGGGACACCGCCCAGCGTTTCGGGGTCTATCGTAATGAGGTCAGTGCGCATCGTCAGGTCGGTTTATTTATCAAATCTACGAATTACTGGTCATTTTAGGGCTGTACGCCATACCACTCCCTACGCCATAGCCCGCTTGAGGATGCCGCCGATGAAACTGCCGAGGAAGGTCAGGATCATGGAGCCGTAGAGGTTGAAGTTTTCCAGATCGCGCTGCCCGCTGCTGGTGGGTTTGTCGGTGAAGAGCGTGTAGCCCAGCCATAAAATTACGGCCTGCAGAATGGCCAGCGACCAGCCCTTGCGCGGTTCGGCAAAGCCAATGGCCGCGGCCGAACTGGTCGCCATCAGGTAGGGCCAGTGAATAACCGGCGACTGTTTCACGACAAACAGTAACAGAAGACTATTCAGTACCACAAACGCGGCATTGGTAAGCAGACGCCGATTAAAGAAGGTGTCTGGAGCAACGGGCAGACCGTCGGGGTGTTTTTTAGCCTGTTCTTCCAGCACAATAGCCTGGTCCAGATCGTGCTGAGCGTCGGCGGGCTGGTTAAGTTTCTGGCGGGTCAGCCCGCGCCAGTAGTAAGGCATGGCGTCGCGGCCCTGCGAGTGGAATACGGCCTTGTCAAATTCAGCAAATGCGGCCGGATAGTCCGCCTGATCGTAGAGAATACGGCCCATCTCCACATGAATATCCGGTATGGTATTGTCATAGGTATCGCCGGTAATCAGATCGGCCAGGGCGGCCTCGGTATCGCCGAGGACCAGTTCACATTTAGCCCGGTAGAGGTACGCTACACTCCATCGCGGGTGTTGCTGAATCTGCTGGTCAAAATACTGAAGAGCAGACTCAATCTGCCCGCTTTCGAAGAGCCTGATCCCTATCTGCAACTGGTCGAGTTCTTTGTCGGCTTTTGTCCGCAGGTCGGCGTAATAACGCAGATAGATGATGTAGCTGAAGATGGCTATTGTAATAAGCAGTTCCATGCAATGGATAGGTCAGTGGATGAAGAAGGAAGGTGACGCGTCCTCAGAATCCCCAGCTTACGCCCGCACCCAGCGCAGCCTGGCCCGTGAGGGGTATGGGGGCGGCAGACAGGCCCACGCGGGGCTGGCGCATCATTTCGTTATACCGGCCAACGGCTTTGTTTACCTGACTGTTCCCAATGATGCCGAGCGTCAGCGAAGCCACCACCGACCCGCCATAAACCGTCCAGTAAGCACCGTTGGTGGTGTTTCGGTTGAGCAGGACGTATCCCAGTGGTATCAGCCCGATGATACGGCTGAGGGTGGTCATGGTCCTGAACGTCTGAAAGTGGTGGGTAACGGTGCGGTCGTTGAGTTCGTAAAATGGTACTTCCAGCGAGTAGGGGGAGGATAGCTTCTTGCCACCGTAGAAATACACGCTGCTTACGCCCCCACCAATAGCCCGCTCAATAGGCATCAGATGCGTTGGAATCGGTTCGCTGCGGTAATGGGCCGTATCGTCCCCCCGCCTGCGCTGGGCGTGGGCTGACAGGAGCGTGATTGAAAATAAGGAGAGAAGAAGGATGTGTTTCAAGGCTAATCGACGTATAACTCTTTGATTATTTGCTTGATCTCGTCAATTTCTTTTTGCGTCAGTTTACCAAGCACTTTACGAATACGCTGCCGGTCAACCGTGCGGATTTGGTCGAGAATAACCCAGCCCGTTCGTCCGCCCGACTGGACCTGAACGCGCGAGGGATACAAGTTAGATGTCGAAGTCATGGGTGCTACAACCACCGTGTTTACCTGCCGATTCATTTCTCCCGGCGAGATAATGACGCAAGGGCGGGTTTTCTTTATCTCGCTACCAACAGTCGGGTCTAAGTTCACGAGTACAACGTCATATTGATTGACTACCATACCTCCCAGTTTTCGTCGTCGAATACATCCGGAATCAGCAGTTTGTCGTCACCGTTTTCATGCATCTGCCGAAAAGACTCTTCCCATCCTTCACGCGGTTTACGAACCGGCTTTAACAGAAGAGCATCTTCATGCAGTTCAATCTCAACCGAATCTTTGATCTGGTACTTATCCAGAATAGCTTTCGGAATACGAATGCCCCTGGAATTTCCAATGGATATGACGGATAAGCGCATAAAAAAGTAGCTACGTTGTAATTACAAACATAGCTACTTCTAGATAGATTCAAAAATACTGACTTCCCATCGGACCCAGCCGCCTTACTTCACGACCAGCGTACCCTGCATGAGGGCGTAGTGGCCGGGGAAGGAGCAGACAAACTGGTAGTTACCCGGTGTGGTGGGGGCTACGAAATAGATGCTCTCGGCGGTTTCGGGTTGCAGGATGTTGGTGTGATACAAGACGTCGGGGGTGTTGGGTACGTAGTTCATTTTAGGGCCGTTCAGGTTTAGCCGCAGGGCCGCTTCGCCCACGTTGTTAGCCTGGCCGGGTTTGGTAATCACGAAGTTGTGCAGCATGTCGTCGTTGTTGTTGAAAACGAGTTTGATGCGGCTACCGGCTTTTACTTCCAGCTTATCGACGTCGAATTTCAGACCGGGCTTGGTGCCTACTGTAAGCGTCTGGTCGGGGCCGTTGGTCCAGTCGGTGGGCATATTGGTAATGCGTTTGGCGGTTGCGTTGGCAGGCGTGGCTCTCGTAGTACCCGTTTTGGTCTTGGCCGAGGCTGGCATGCTGTTCGACGCACTCGCCGTCATCGAGCCGTGGTCGTGCATGGGTTTGGCGGGTAGTTTGGCCACATCGACACGGTCGCCGGGGGCAATGGCATTGAGGGTATAATAGCCCACCGGGTGCAGCAGCGACAGATTACCCGACGCTGACCGGATTCCTTCCGCTTTCAGTTCATGAATATACCCTTCGCGCAGGGCGGTGTCGGCCACAATTCGCGCGCTCAACCCATCGGCAGCTACCATAATGCCCCGGATTGGTACGGGCCGGGCCTCTTCAATAGGGCTGCCGTAGGTTTTGTGGTACTTGTACGTAAAGCTGTTCAGGCTGTAACTGGCTGGGTTTTCGGCGGTTTTACGGTCAACGGGTAGCGTGAACGTCACCTCGAAGCCGTCGGGTTTTGACGTAATGGTTTTCATCTCGAACGGCGTTTTGCCGGTCCAGACCAGCCGCTGAATGCCGTAGGGATCTTTGCCGGTGGCGGCCCAGCCCCGGCTGGTCATGCCCACGAACATCGACCCGTCCTGCCCCCATACCGTGCGGATAATGCCCGACTGGAACCCTTCGCGAAAGGGGAAACACGCGCCCTGCCACTCGCCGTTGACTTTCTCAAGATTCACGCGCATAAGTTTGCTGTGGCCCTGATCGCTCACGAACAACTGCCCGTCAAAGGGCCCGAACGCACCACCGGTAACATCTTCTTTAAAGTCGGAGGTAGAGATGCCCATCAGCGTATGCGGAAACCAGACGGCGGGCACCTTCAGGTTTTTTACCGTTTTGGCTACCTCAAACATCGGCTTGCCCGTGCTCGGCACGTCTTCGGGTTTGAGCGAGAGGGGAGACCCTTCTTCGCCCGACCAGCGCAGACCGGCGGGATTACCCGCAAAGTCGCCTTTCTCAAGGTGCGTCATCCGGCCCGATCCGACCCAGTCGCCCTGGTTTTCGGTGTAGAAAATGGAGCCGTCGCGCAGCACGGCAAAGCCCGCCGGAGAGCGCAGACCCGTGGCCCAGGGTGTCATTTCGCCCCGGTCGTTGAGTTTGAGCATCCAGCCGCGCCATTTTGCCAGACTGGCTCCGTGACCAATCCAGCCCAGGTTAAGGGTAATCACCATGTCGCCATCGGGCAGCAAGCACGGGGCCGTAGCTGTACTCGTGGTAATTGCCCGACAGCGGCCATTTATAAAAGGAACCATACTCGTCGGCCAGATCGTCGCCGTCAGTATCGGTGAGTCTGGTTACTTCGCCCCGCTGGGTGCAGAGAAAATAACCGTTGGGGTGCTGGGCGTCGGTACGGTAGAGCAGACCCAGCGGTTCATGCAGGCCGGAGGCAAACCGCTTAAACGTCGGAACGCGGCTGCCCTGCATGTAGGGGTTGCCAATCATCCAGACCTCGCCCCGACGCGTACAGGCCGCCAGCCGCCCGTCGGGTAGCGCGGCCAGCCCACCTACTTCAAGTTTAATGTCTTCGGGAATGGGCAGCGTTACAATCCGGTAATAGTCGTCTTCTGCTGCCGGCCGCTGGGCAATGGCCACTGAATGAATGACTAAGGGGGCGAACAGAATCGCGCTGAGAAGAACTAGCTTTTTCATGATTGTCGTGACGAAAACATTAAAATACCACCGAGTAGCCAACAGACCCCAGGCCATTCTTTACGGCTAGGGGCAGCAGCAGTTCCTGCCTGCCGCCACTGCTCCGCTGCCTGGGCTTCAGGGCGGGGTCGACACGAATAAAGTAGCTGCGGTCATCAATGGCGTACAGTCCATTACCCATATCGTCGATGGTCTGGCCAGCGGCCACCCGGCAGTACAGCCTACCTGTTGGCGTACCCGCTACGCGCAGCACCCGGGCAATGCCGTCGCGCTCGGGGCGAATACTGTCGGTAACGGTGGTTCCGGCCAGCGTGTAGGTAAGGGTTGGGTAGCCCATTTTGTCAACCGATAGTCCTTTATACTGCAACGTGTTTTCGGCAGCGCTATCGGGCCAGGCGGCTGTTTCGCCGGCTAGAAGGGCCAGGCCACTCTGGGCGGGCAGCCGTACGGTGGTTCCCATGGTTTCGAGCAGTTGCGGTTCTCCGCGTTCGTACCACATTTCGGTTACGTTGGCAAAACCGCCTTTCCAGACCTGCAGCAAAGCCATCTGATTCAGATCGACCGTATAATGGTAACCGGTGGGTGAACCAACCGACAAACTGTGGGTGCGTTTATGAGTTTCGCCCGGTAGTTGCACAAATGACCGAATCCGTTCGGCTTTCACTTCCGGCCTGATGCTGATGACACCTACCGGATCGGGTTCGGGCAACGACGCCGGAGCGTGCAGCGGCTGGGGGCGCGTTCCGGCCTGCGAAACGAACAGACCCAGGCCCGGACGAAACCAGGAACGGGAAAGATACACGTCTACGTCGTGGAGGCCGGCCGTTAAGCGAAACCGTGCCAACAGCCGGATGCCCCAGTTCGCGGTGTCCGCTCGGCACAATTTCCTGACCATCGATCCACACACCGGCTACCCCCCCCTGATTCAGTTCAAACTGATAAAGACCTGCGGTCAGGGCCATTAATTTACCGTTGAAGAACACAGACTGCTGGCGTGCCGGCAATCCGTAGCCCACTTCGTAATTCAGCAGACTCGTTGTGTCCTGCCGGAGTATCTTCTTGCTGCGGGCGTTTTCCCGGTTCTCGATATAGCCTCCTTCTACAATCGTATAACTCAGCGGACCACGCCACTGCGCCACGGCCCGGGGCGATAGCACCCGGTATCCTACCCGGCGGATCGCCACCGTACCGCCGGGCGACGAAACAGCCACCGGGCCCGTAACTTTGCCCGGGAGCCGTTCGCCCTCGCGCACTGTAACGCCGTTCAGAACGAGTTTTTCGAGTACAGCGGGTTTGTTATCCGTGCCAGTTTTATAGTTCAGTTCAACGGTTTGCCAGAGGCCGGGCGCTTTCAGCAGCTTCGCCAGATCATTGTCGTTCTGGAACGACAGGCGCTGCCCAGTTGGCAATTGGAGCTCTACGCTGGCATCGGGCGTAGCCAGCATCTCGAAGCGCATGCTGAAGTCATCCGTTGGCGTAGCCAGCGGTAGCGGGCTCCCCGTGCCAACGAGCAGCGCGTCGCCCGGTTTTGTTTTGAGGGTGTTGCCCGAGCCGGGCAGGACCTCGCCCGCCAGCTGCCAGCCCGTTGGCCGATTCAGCCTCGACACGGGGAGGGTGGGTAAATCGGTCTGCGCAAAAAGTGGGGCCGACAGCAGCCAGCTAACGGTAAGGGCTACCAGCTGGCGGGTAGTGAATGGACATGTCAACATCATAGACATAGAAAGACGGCATGAGTCTGTTTGTACTGATAGTTACGGGTTGCCAACAGAATATTATCCGGCATTCCAGCATGCTGACTGCGAAAACAGCCAGTACCTGGGTTGATCGACAAAAAATTATTGGCCACGAAAAGCAACTAACTAGCTATTGTACAATACTTAATCCTATTTTTGAACGAAAACGGAACAAGTCGCTACTGGCCTGTTTTGCCTATCCTAATTCTCTAACTAACATAAACCCAATTCATGTATGAAAAACCTATTCCTTCTGGGGGCAGTTTCGCTGTCTCTGATGCACTCAGTCTATGCTCAGAACACGGTTGTACTCAACCAGAACGGTACTGAGCAGACGGCAGTACAAAGCCAGACCGGCATCAATCAGGTATCAATCATTACCCAAACCGGCAGCACGAGTGTCAGCTCGGGCAACTGGGCCGGCACGTTTCAGTCGGGCGTGGCCAGTAATACTGCCACGGTAAATCAGAAAGACGGTTCGCAGGGCAACCGGGCCGGGATGACGCAGATTAACGGTTCCGGCAACAACGCGGTCATCAACCAGAATGGGGGAGCTTTGGGCGCGAGTGGCGGGGCGGTATCACCGGCTCGGGCCACGTCAACCAGCGCGGCCGGTACCGGCAACTTTGCCGGGGTTGCCCAGAAGGGCAGTGACAATACCGGCGTAGTGATTGACCAGAACAACCTCAGTCAGAGTAACATGGCTGAGATCTGGCAGAACGGCACGGGCAACACCAATACGACCATCAGCCAGAGCAACAACTCGGTGGGCAACACGGCGTATGTATTTCAGGGGTACACGGACCGGGCTGTCGAGGGCACCGTTAGTAATAACAATATGGTTACGATTGAGCAAAACGGCGATGGAACGCTGACCGGCGTAAGCCAGGGTAATTCCGCCACCGCCACGCAGACCGGCGGGCTCAATGAAGCCGAAATCTATCAGAATGGTGGCGCGGGCGCGGCATCGCTGAACAACAGCGCCAAGATCACGCAAACTGGCGACGAAAACTACGGCGCTGTCCGGCAGCAGGGCGGAGCCGCCGGGGCATCGAGCGGCAACGTGGCTACGGTTATGCAGACCGACGCGGTGAACAGCGCGAATATTTCGCAGAATAATGCATCGACCGACAATCAGGCGTTTGTCCGGCAGTCGGGAGGAGGCACCAGCGAAGCCTTCAACAGTGCTTTTGTTCTGCAGAACGATCGTAGCAGCAACCAGGTAGCCGATATCACACAGACCGGTACCAACCTGTTTGCCACTGTAACCCAGAATGGTATCAACGCGGAGATGAGTAGTGGTAACTCAGCTACCGTTGTCCAGACCGGCGACAGCCACCAGGCACTCGTAGAGCAATCGGCTGGCTTTTCCGGTAGTATGAGCAACGTGGCCGGCATTACTCAGTCTGGAACGACCGGATTCCACACGGCCGAAATCACCCAGAGCGACAATAGTATCAGCAACACGGGCACCATTGAGCAAACAGGTACGAGCAACTTTGCCGCTATTAATCAGTCGGGTTTTCTGTTCAACGCGCCAGCAGACGGGGCACAGGGTAACCGGGCTACCGTTGTCCAGTCAGGTACGTCAAACATAGGTAACGTAAATCAGGCTAACAACGCAGTCAATAATGTGGCCACGCTAACGCAGTCGGGACAAAATAATGAAGGCAACAGCAATCAGGCTTTCAACGTCACCAGTGCAACATCAACGATTGCCCAGAGCGGAAGCAGCAATAGCGGACTCATCTTTCAGTTGCAAGGCACCGGCGGCATCGCGTCGATTGACCAGTTGACAACGGGAAGTAGCAATGTAGCCGAAATTTATCAGGGCGATGGGGCCGTGGCTGCCTACGACCTTAACAACACGGCTATTGTGCAGCGGGGTACTCTTAATACCGCTCGGTTTGATATTCTGGGGAACAGAAACGTGGCAACGGCTTCACAAACGGGCCGCTCCAACCTCGTTCAAGGTATTCCCGGCGTATCGCCCTTCCAAGACTATGCCAGCCAATACGGCAACGACGGTAAGATGACGATCACGCAGACCAGCCCTGATGCTGGCCCCGGCAACACGGCCAGCGCCGATCAGCGCGGTTCATTCAATGTGATGACGGTTACCCAGAACGGCCAGAGTAATTTTAGCCGGACCCGTCAAATCGCGGCCGCGTCTAGTAGCACCATCACCGTTGCGCAGAGTGGTTCGGCCAATATCACAACGGTTACCCAGTCTTCTGGCAGCAACAACGTAGCCACCGTCGACCAGTCTGCTGTGGGAAATGCCGACAACGTGGCCCAGATCGTTCAAGGTAATGCTGCTGGAAGCAACAGCAACAACACCTCTACAATCACGCAGACTGGTCGTCAGAATGCGGCCCGCCTTGATGTGCGGGGCGATGGCAACATCGCTACGCTGACACAGACGGGCTTCTTCAACCTGATTCGGGGATCGGCTGCGGCTCAGTTTGCCAGCCAGAATGGAAACAACAACACGATGATAATCAGCCAGACCAGCAGCGCAGCCGGACCAGGCCAGATTGCCAATGCCATACAGACGGGCAATGGCAATGTGATGAACGTCACGCAGGGCCCCATGATGGTTCCCTGATTAACCGGTAACGTTCGTCTACGCCGGGGAGCCTTATCCTCAGCGCAGACGAGCCTTGTTTATTCTCTATCACCTAACAAACCCAATTTTTATCAGATGAACCGTTTATCCAGTTACCTCACGGCCACTGTTACGGCCTGCCTGCTCTACGCCTGCCAGACCTCATCGGTCGAAACAGCCGCCCCTGTGGCCGCTACCGATGTGCCTGCCGCCGTAGTGGCCAAAGTAAAGGCTATGGGCTTCAACACGTTCAACATCCAGCGCACCGAAGGGGGCTTCATTGTGGAGAACGACATTTTTATCGACGAGAAGCAACTCGATCAGGCCCAGCGCAAACAGGCCGTGCGCGTGGGTAATGCCGAACAGTACCAGACCACCAACCTGGTGAGCAGCCTGCCCCGCGTTATCCGGGTCAGTGTGGCCAACAACCTGGCTCAAGTGTATAAAGATGCGACTCAAGAGGCTATAAACCGGTACAATGCGCTGGGTTTGCAAGTCCAGTTTCAGTTAGTGCGGGCTGGTGGTGATGTTCAGATGGTACCGTCCCCATCCAGTGCACAGTATCTGGCCAGCGCCGGCTTCCCGAGCGGTGGCAACCCCCACAACTTCGTTCGAATCAACAGTACGTTCCTCGGCACCACCAACAACGCTACCCGCGTGGCCTACATCGGTACGATTCTGGCCCATGAACTGGGGCACTGCATCGGCTTCCGCCATACCGACTATATGGACCGTTCATTCAGTTGCAATGGTCCTTCGCCCCAGGATGAGGGAGAGCCACCTATCGGTGCCATCCTGATTCCAGGCACACCCGCCAACCCTGAAGTTGGCTCGTGGATGCTGGCCTGCATTGGCACCAACCAAAACCGTCCATTTACTGCCAATGATATCATCGCGCTGAATTATCTGTATGGAGGTAGTACTTCCCTCTAAAGCGGTTAACGACCGGGCCTCGCAGGCCACAAAAAACGCCCGAATCGCATGATTCGGGCGTTTTTTGTGGCCTGCCGCTAAACAATCACTGGACTATGACTGGTACCACCTGTTGGCCGCCGGGACCGTTTAACCGGAGCAGGTGTAAACCCGGTGGTAAGCCAGTGGTGGGCATCTGCTTCAACACCCCCGACAGCGGAACCGTTGTCCCGGCACGTCCATCAACAGTGAACCAGGTAGCCACGGTCTCGTCGTCCGGCACGGCCACCGTCAGCGGCTCGCCTGCCGAAACCGGGTTGGGGAACACCAGTGGCGTTCCTGCCCGAATACCGTACACGAGTGCATCGTCGGTAAAAACAGACTGGCCGGTTTGGGTCGTCAGCCGGACCCGGTAGCGGGTAGCTCCGGCCGTCGGCGGTCGGTCGGTAAAGGTATAGCCCGTCTGGCCGGAAACGACCGTCAGGCTTTGCAGGGCGGTGTAGACATCGGTAGTTGTGGCGCGTTCGAGCGTCAGGCGTTGCAGGTTCCAGGTGGTACTCAGCGTCAGGTCGAGTTGAGCGGTGTCGGCAACCAGTTGTCGGGCCAGCCAATTCACGGTGTAGCAGCCTACGCCCTGGCGGGTATAGTTAATCGTGAAGCCCGCCTGCCGGGGTTGCCCTGCCAGTACGGGCCACACCGCCACAAACGGCCCTTCGGCGGGGTTCAGAAACGCTACCGTATCCGTTACCTGCCGGAGCGGTTCGAGGTATTGCTTCCCCAATGTATAGACCTGATAGGCCGAAACGCCCGGCTGCCGCGCCCAGCTTACGGCCACCTGATCGGGGCAGTTGAGCAGTACCCGCACCGGCAGGGGCCGCACCAGGGCAAACGTGTCGCTCAGGTAGGTGCGCGAGGCCGTTACGATGCGCAGTTGCGCTGAACCGTTGCGGCTGGGCGGCACCCACTGCGCCAGCTGCCCGGCCAGCGCCATGTTCTCCGCAATCGGTTGCCAGCTTGTCTCGCCCGTCAGTCGGACCGATAGCGTGCCGCGCTCAGTACCGGTACCTCGCCACTGCCAGCGCACCGGCTGCGACTGATTGGTCAATACCGTAGCCCCGGTGGTGGGCGAGAACCAGGTCAGGAGAGAATCCAGCGCGTAGGCAACGGCAAACGATTGTGGTCCGTCGGGTAGTTGGGTTCCCCTGATCCAGACCCGGTAACGACCCGGCGGGGGCTGCATCACCGACACCTGCTCTACATTGTTGATTCGGTCAATACCGCGCCGGGCGGGTGACCGTACTGAATCGGGATGGATGGCCGTCGGCAAGACCCAGGGCCGAATGGATTCAGCGGGTGTATCGAGCGGTTCGAGCCACAGGTCGAGATTTTGCCGGAGCGTGCCGGTTGCGGTGGGCGTATCGTTCCAGGCGAGGGCAACGGCCAGTCGGGCGGTACCGGGTGGCACGGTTAACAGGAACGACCGGGTGGCACTCTGAGCTACGGTATCTGTCCAGTATTGCTTTTGTTGAGCCAGCGTAACGGCTCCCAGGGCGTTGAGGCTGCCGAAACCGGCCCGGTGGTCGGGACCGGGCAGATTTATATCCTCACACGACGCCAGCAGACAGGCCCGCACCCAGGCCACCGAGGGTAGCTGCCCGGTCTGGTGGCGATAGGTCTGTTGCAGTAATGCTGCCACACCCGATACCAGCGCTGCCGACTCTGAGGTGCCGTTGTTGCCATAGGCTACCAGCTCGGGCCGGATGCGTCCGTCGGCGGTGGGTCCTGCCGATGAGCGGGGTTCCAGTACACCCGCGCCGTTGATACCGCCCACTACCAGCACATTCTTGGCGTGCTTGAACTCGCCCGTCAAGGTCAGATAGGGGGGGGGCAGGGGCGCGTTGATGGTACTTTCATCGCCACTGTTTCCCGACGAAAACACGTGCAGCAGCGTTGGCTCCTGTGCCACCTGCCGGTCGTAGGCCAGGGCTTCGGGTCCGTAAAACCGTTCGATGTCAACACCATACGAATGGTTCTGGATGGAAATACCCAGCCGACGTAACTCCCCCAATGAATCGGGCAGGAGCCGCGCAAACGAAGCCGACGCCAGCCGAACGCCCGGTGCCACTCCCCGGCTGGCCCGAGCCAGATTTCCGGCCCCAGCCAGCAAACTGGCCATCGTGGTAGCATGGTCTGAGAAGCGGCCTGACCCGGCGGGCGTTGGTATAATACGGCCCCGGAAATCAATGTCGGTGGTATCGAATGGGTCTTCTTTGATGGAGACCGTCAGGCCCGCGCCGGTCAGTTCAGGATACCGCAGGCGGGTGGCCTGAAGGCCGTGCAGGGTAAAATCATAGCCGATAATGGCACGGGCCTGTGGGTTGGTAGCCTGCGCGTGGACCACTGAACCGCCAGACATGCTTAGCCCGTAAAAGGCCATGAATAGATAGGTTGAACAGAGCCGCATGGCCTGGTTAGCAGACATGAACAACGGAGAGCCCATACATACAAAACTACCGGTTCTAATTGGTAAACCTATTGCCTAAACGGACCGTTTAACAGCCACAAATAGACTGAAACAATCATTTGTAATCCAATAAACTACCATGAAAACAAATCTTTTGATTGCAGCTACAGCCACACTGCTTGCCTGCACACCTGCTTTTGCTCTTGATAGCGGTCCGGCGAAGCCAGGAAAGAGCAAGGCTATTCAAAAAAAAACTGCCCCGCCCACCAGCAAACTCCGGCTGATTGAGGGTTTTCGGGCCACGGTCTTCGCCGAAAACCTCGGCAAGGCCCGTCACATTGCCATTGACCCCAGCGGTACCGTATTTGTAAAACTTGATCAGCTCAAAAACGGCAAGGGTATTGTTGAGCTCCGGGATATCAATAAAGACGGACGGGCCGACCAGACTACCCTGTTTGGAACGTATACCGGTACCGGCGCGGCCATATACAACGGCTATCTTTACGCATCGGCCGACACGGCGGTATTTCGCTATAAACTCACCAATGGCCGGGTAGCCGTTAACGCCAAACCCGAAACCATTGTAACAGGGCTTTCGCTGGAAACGCAACACGCCGGGAAGTCGCTGACGGTCTCGCCCGATGGCAGGCTTTTTGTCAACTTCGGTGCGCCCTCCAATGCCTGTCAGCAGCAGGACCGTACGCAGGGCTCGCCCGGTATGGATCCCTGCCCACTCCTCGAGCAATACGGCGGTATCTGGGTGTTTGACGCAGCCAAACCAAACCAGCGGCAGTCTGATGGCAAACGGTACGCTACAGGTATTCGCAACGCGGTAGCCCTCGACTGGAATACGGCCAGTAATACGCTTTATGCCCTGCAACACGGTCGGGATGCCCTGGCTACACTGTTTCCGAAGATGTATACGGATGAGCAAAGTGCCGAATTGCCCAACGAGGAGTTTCTGATGATCCGCGAAGGGGACGATTTTGGCTGGCCCTACTGCTACAATGACAGCAATATTGGCAAGAAAGTCCTGGCTCCCGAGTACGGTGGCGATGGCAAGACCGAAGACCGCTGCGCCGGAAAGCAAAAGCCCATCATGGCATTTCCGGGTCACTGGGCACCCAACGATGTATTGTTTTATACGGGTGATGCCTTCCCGGCCCGGTACAAAAACGGAGCGTTCGTCTGCTTCCACGGCTCCTGGAATCGCGCCCCGTTGAACCAGGGCGGCTACTTCGTGGCGTTTATTCCTTTTGGAAAGGACGGAATGCCATCGGGTCAATACGAGGTTTTCGCCGAGAACTTTGCCGAGGTACCTGATAAAATGACCCCCGGCAAAACCGACGGCGCCGGACAGCTCACCCTCGTTAGCCCCGCCGATGCCAAAGCCCGTCCGATGGGTCTGGCGCAGGGTCCGGACGGCTCCCTTTTCATTACCGACTCGGTAAAGGGAAACGTGTGGAAAGTGACCTACTCAAAATAGTGACCTATTCAAAATAAAGAACCCGGAATGCAGAGGGGCTGACGTGAGAGTTATTCACGTCAGCCCCTCTGCATTCTTCACCCTACTAAAACTGTCCATTTACAAGATTAAATAAACCAAACGGCAAAACAGGGGTTAGAAACGGCACTGGTGCATTTGGTAAATGCCAGAGCCTTTTTCCCAACTTTATGAAAGCAGCCGTTTTTCACAAACCCGGAGACATCCGCTACGAAACGCGTGATGACCCAAAAATCGAAGAATCGCGCGATGTCATTCTGCGCGTAACGTCTACCGCCATCTGCGGCTCCGACCTCCACATCTACGACGGATTTCTGCCCCAGCTTCGCAGCGAAGTGCTGGGCCACGAATTCATGGGAATAGTTGAAGACGTGGGTTCAGGCGTGACCAACCTTAAAAAGGGTGACCGCGTGGTGGTGCCGTTTACCATTGCCTGCGGTAAGTGCTATTTCTGCCAGAAAGATCTGCAAATGCACTGCGAAAACTCAAATCCCGAAGAATACGGCCCGGACGGGGGCATCCTCACCGAGAAAGGGGGGGCGCTCTTCGGCTATTCGGATTTGTATGGTGGGTATGACGGTGGACAGGCCGAGTACGTTCGCGTTCCCTACGGGGATTACAGCCTGCGTCACGTGCCGGAAGCACTCAGCGATGAACAAGTACTTTTCCTGACCGACATTTTTCCGACGGGCTGGAGCTCCATTGAGTGGGGTGAACTGAAAGGGGGCGAAACGGTCGCTATTTTCGGATCTGGTCCGGTGGGGCTGATGGCGCAGAAATCGGCCTGGATTCAGGGGGCCGGTCGGGTAATTGCCATTGACCCGGTCAACTACCGGCTGGAGCGAGCCCGGCGCGTAAATAACGTTGAGACGCTGAATCCCAACGAAGTTGACGTGGTGGAAGCCATCCGCAGCATGACCGAAGGCCGCGGGGCCGATCTCTGCGTGGATGCCGTGGGTATGGAAGCGCACCGTACCGTGCTGGACAAAGCCAAAGCCGTTATCAACCTCGAAAAAGGAACCACTTCGGTATTGGAAACCTGCTTCCGGGCCGTGCGCCGGGGCGGAATGGTTACTGTGGTGGGGGTATACGGGGCCAACTTCGACAATTACCCGCTGGGTCGGGTTTTTGACAAGGGGTTGCAGGTACGCTATGGACAGTCGCAGGTACACAAGAACATCGACTACCTGCTTGATCTGGTGGTGCAGGGTAAGGTGGTACTGGACGACATTATCTCGCACGTACTGCCCCTGGCCGATATTTCGCGGGGTTACGACATCTTCAAGAACAAAGAAGATGATTGCACCAAAGTGATTTTAAAACCTTAATTCATCATCACCTGCTCCGGAACCGTTTGTTGTCATGGCCCGTCATTTTTTGCTCGTGGCGCATAATAACCCCAGAGGACAGCGGAGCGGGTGATCTTTCATATTTTACCGATGGAAACGAAAAAAACAGCCCTTATCACGGGCGCGTCGAGTGGCATTGGCCAGGAACTGACCCGCCTTTTTGCCAAAGATGGCTATGACCTGGTGTTGGTGGGCCGCAGCGAAGACACGCTCAATCAACATGCCTATAACCTGAAAAACCAGTATGGCACCGAGAGTACGGTTATTGTTAAAGACCTGGCCAACCCCAGCGCACCCGACGAGATATATGCCGAGACCAGTGGCAAAGGCCAGAAAATCGACGTATTGGTGAACGACGCGGGTTTTGGCGAATATGGAATGTTTGCCACCGAAACTGATTTTCAGAAAGAACGCGACGTTGTGCAGGTCAATGCCATTGCGCTCATGCACCTGACCAAATTATACGTAAAGGACATGGTGGCGCGCAACGACGGCAAAATTCTGATGCTGGGGTCCGAAGTATCAGTGTTCCCCAACCCGCTGATGGCCGTCTACGGCGCGACGAAGGCATTCGTAAAGAAATTTGGTGAAGCAATTCGGAATGAGTTGAAGGATACCAATGTGACCGTGACGGTGCTGATGCCCGGCGCAACCAATACGAATTTCTTTAAAACCGCCGGGGCCGAGAATGCGAAGGGAGCCGACCCCAGTAAAACCGCCAACCCCGCTGACGTGGCACGCGCGGGCTACAACGCCTTAATGTCAGGCAAAGACCACGTAGTAGCGGGCTGGGCAAACAAAGCCCGCGTCGCCCTTGCCAACGTGCTGCCCGACCCCTTGCTGGCGGCTGGCGTTCGTAGCGACATGGAGCCAAAAGACGAGAATGACTCGCAGAAGCAGTTGCTCACGGCCATCGGTGTAGCGGCCCTGGTTATCGGTGGTATCTGGCTGCTCTCGCGCAACCGCTCCTCGTTCATGCCCAGTGAATACGATAAAGTCCGTTATAAATACAAAGCCCGCAAGGCAAAAGGCAAAGCTAAAAGCGCGGTAGCGTCCGTAGCTGACTCGGTAAAAGGAGCGTATTACAACGCCAAAGCCAGCGTAGGAGACGCAACTGACTCAATAACCGACTCGGTTGAGGGCACGTACCACAACGCAAAAGCCAGGGTAGAAAAAGCCTTTGTATAAACAGACAACAGGGCCGGATTGGTTTTCCAATCCGGCCCTGTTTTTTACGAACAGAAACGAAATGATTCAGTCGATTCTAAAGCCATTCGGTATCGGCGTTGTGGCCGGAATGCGCTCAATGATGGCGCCGGCCGTGCTGAGCCACAAACTGTCGCACGCGATGCCCGCATCGGAGCCGCACTCACTGATTGAGTATGCTGCAAGCCCTACTACCGCTACAGTGCTGAAGGTGCTGGCCGCAGGTGAACTGTTTGGCGACAAACTACCCAACACACCTGCCCGAACCGACCTGCCGGGTCTTGGCTTCAGAATACTGTCGGGTGGCACCTGCGGAGCACTGATCAGCGATGCCGAAGGCCAACCGGTGGTACAGGGTGCTGTGGCGGGCGGACTGGGCGCGGTGATCGGATGCGTTTGTGTTTATGCGGCTGCGCCTGTGGATCGACGAAGAACTGGAATTGCCCGATCCGGTTGTGGCTCTGGCCGAAGATGCCCTGACCATTGCGGCTGGCTGGCTTATCGTCGACCGTATCCAACCCGTTTCCGGGACAGCTGCTTCCTGACTAGTCCCGCGTTGCGCCCGGAATTTCCAGGATCAGGTCGGCGCCGTATAGCCCGGCGGGCGTCTGAAAACCGGCCTTCCAATGGCCGTCCAGTACCTTTTTGGTGATGAGCAGTGCGGCTTCTGCCGTGAGTGAATAGCCTTCGGGCGCGTGAAGCCGGGCCTCGATGGCCCGGTTTTCGGCGTTCCAGGCCCGGCCCCAGATGTGCGTACGAGCGCGCTGGCGCGTGGCTTCGTCGGGTCCGGCAACGCGGCTGGTAATCTGACTGCTGAAAAACGACTGCACCGGCTTCAGCGATAGCAGCCCGCTCAATTTGCTCCCCCATCTGGCCAGTTTAATTTGCCGGGCCGACGAGCCGATAAACGTTTCTATGTTCGGAATGCCGGTAGTATGGTACGCCGTCGACAAATCGCCCCACGGAATGCTCATGCACAGCCGCGGCTGACCGGTGCCAAAATCGACGGTGATCGTTTTATGCGCGTTGGGTACGGTTTGGAGCACGCCGTTTTGCCGAACCAGTCCGCCGTTGCCCATCCCTTCGAGCGCCGTTTGGGCGGTACCGTGCGAAAGTCCACCCCCTTCATTCATGAATGCCAGTTGCAGGTGCGTAGCGTCGGGCAGACGTTCATATAAGTAGCGGGCCATACAGTCGGTGGGGACTACATCGAACCCCACGCCCGACATCAGCATCAGGTTGCGGGCTTTAGCGTCAGCGTCACGTTCCTTGCCCTGCTCGAATACCGCTACCTCGCCTGTAATGTCTAGATAATGGGTTCCGGTACGCAAACAGGCCCGCTGCATCGGTGCGGCTGTTTTGGAGAACGGACCGGCACAGTGCAGCACCACCGGCATATCCAGCAGTATTTTGTCCAGTTCGGCCGTGTCAGTCAGGTTAGCCACGCGGTAGGTCAGGCCGTTCTGTTCGGCCAGCGGGCGGAGTTTCTCTTCGCTGCGTCCTGCCAGTACGGGTACCAGCCCGAAGGCAGCCGCCCGGTCAATGATGAGCCGGGCTGTGTAGCCATTGGCTCCGTAGAGCAGAAATTGGTTAGTTTTTGTCATGTTATCGCCCGTACCGCCGTTTGCGTACCAGCTGCCACCCTATACCGACCAGCCCGACCAGCGCCAGGGGCCCGAGGAGGTTGAGGAGCTGCCAGCCCGTTCGGTTGGCGTTGAGCCGGATTTTGTCCAGTGGGCGGAGCGATACGACACGGCTACGAGCGGCAATTACGCCGTTGGGGTCAACAAGATAATCGAGCGCGTTTAGGGCAAAGGCCTTATTGGCGTAGGTTGCTCCCGTGTAGCGATCGTAGCCCAGCGGGAGGGGGGCATTCCGTTTGTAATCTACGTCATTGATAACCAGATCGCCATCGGAGCAGACCAGTACCCGGCCCGCTTCGCCCTGTGCCTTGAAGCCGTTGGCCCGTGGGTCGCCGGGCAAAATCCGGTTGGCGTAGAGCGAGGTAAAACGGCCTTCCAGCAGACAGCCAATCAGTTGAACACCGCCGGTATAGGTCTGCGGATCGGGTTGTTGGCGGGCTTCGGTGTAGGTAATGAGCGCGGGCGTTTTCAGCACCTGCGTATACGGCGAGGTCAGCAGCAGGGGCGTCTTTTTAATCCCCGCCGACCGTACAGTATCAAGCGAACTCACAAACCGACCCAGCACGGCATCGAGGTTGCGGACAATGGGGTTATTACTCGTTCCGAAGTTGTTCAGGATGGGATAAAACCGCCAGGGCAGCAACTGAATATTGGGTTTGTCGCCCAGGTTACCCACGTTGAGCGGAATGGCCGCGCTGGACAAATCCTTCACTACGTCGCGGTTAATGCGGACGCCCCACCGGAAAAATAAATCGTCGAGATTCAGGTTCAGCGGTTGCGCGTAGTTTCCTTCGTCGCTGACGCTGTCGATGCGCTGCCCATCCACAAAAAACAGAGCCCGCCCGCCGTTCACGACGTACTGATCGAGTTTAAAGAGTTCATCGTCCAAAAAGGGCCGGTCGGGTTTGGGTACCAGTATGGCATCCAGTCCGGCAATGGGGCCGGGTTGGGTCATGTCGATGAAATACAGTTCGTACGTCTGCTGAATCGTGGCCAGCAAATCGGCAAAGCGTGAGGGTGGCACCTGCGTATGGCCGTAGAGCAACCCCACCCGTTTGCGGTTTTCCTTTGCCTGCGTCAGCGTTCGGATAGCCGACGCCAGTTCAAATTCCACGCCTTCGTATGACTGATTTAACTGCTCTTCTTTGGTGGCTCCCTTGTTCCCTTTCAACAGCAGCACCGGTATTTCTTTGCCGGCGTAAGCAACTACGGCTCCCGGAAAAACCAGCTTCTCGGTGCGTTTCCCGCCTTCGTTTGCTACGAGGTTGGTGGGGGGCAGGCCAAGTTGCTGCAACCGGTCGATGAGTTTGTTGCGGGCGGCCGTATCGGTGACGGCAATCGGATCAATGAAGCGGAACGTAACGGTTGTGTTGGCCCGGGCGAATCCACGCCGGACCTGAAACTCGTCCAGTGTTTCGCGCACGGCGTTTTCGAGTCGTTTAAAGGCCGGCGGTAAATCGCCGGTCAGGTACACGTCTACGTGTACGTCGCCGGGCAGCGTCTCCAGCAGGGTCCGGGTAGCATCAGACAGCGTATATCGTTTCTCCTGCGTCAGGTCGAGCCGGAAAAACACAAACGCCGACAGGACGTTGACAACGATGAGGGCCAGGATAATGAGAAGGGTTCTGCGGGTAAGCATATTATTTTTCTAACGCGGGAACAAGGAGGTTTCTGGAAGAGAACCGGGTCTATCACTTTTTTACTCCCACTCTGGTGTACTGGTGAAGCCGCTGTTGTCGCTGCGCTGAAACCCTCTTCAGTTCAGCCGCAAATCGGTCAGGAGCGTCAGGTTAATAGTACGGGCGTCGGCCAGGGCCGTTTCAATGGAGTCAATGGTACCGGGATCCATGCCCAGTTCGCGCATGATATGGTTTTGCTTGGCTTCGATGTAGGTCAGGCGGGCCATAATGCGGGCCATGTTGGCCTCCTGCTGCTCCTGCCGGGCCATGATATAAGCCGTCTTTACTTCGAGTTCATTCAGGCGTTGCAGGTCGCGGGCGTTCATGGCGGGTAGCTTTGGATTGGGTAAGATACGGCTTTTTCCAACTCAGAATCCGCCCCGATCGTAGAAACTGCGCCGACGGCTGAGCTTGAGTTCCTGCAACAGCGACGAGCGGGCACGGAGGTCGAACGAGTAGTTACCCGCCCGGATGTTGCTGCCCGAATAAGGTGTCCAGTTAAACGCCATCTCCCAGCAGTGCAGGTCGCGGTTAATACCGATGGTGGTGAGCGTAGGACTGTTAAACACAAAATCGTAGCCCGACTGTACGGTAACTTTCCACTTGGGCGTCAGGCTGAAATCGCCGGTCAGGGTAAGGGCCTGAATCACCTGCGATTCGGTTGGCGTCAGCTTGGTCAGACCGAACGTATAGCTCATGTTGAATGACCACGGAATGTTGAAATCGACGTAGAGTTCGGGATTGGTATTGATGGCTTTGAGCTGCGCGGCACTGGCACCGGCGGCCGTTTTGGGCTTCTGCGACTGCTTTGGCGCGAACCGCGCACTCAGATACGCCTGCACATTGGTAAGCCGCAGCAGCCCCTGCCCCGCCTGAAATGAGTACAGGTTGGGCACCCGCACGTACTGCTGACTGGTATACTCGCTGGGTTGCAGAATCAGGGGCGAGTAAGCCAGGGGCGGGATCGTGACCGTACCGAGCTGATAGGCCTGCAACAGATACTGCGCCGTACCGCCATAGGGCCGGTTGGCATACGGATCGAAGGTAGAGGAGAAGTTGAAGCTGATGTTCTTGAAAATTTGCGTGTTGGCACTCAGCGCGAGGGGCGATAGCTGAAAATCAGGGGCCAGAACGTTGTAGCTGCCCGCCAGACTGATGTTGTCCAGAATCGGTATTTTTTTGAAATCGGCTCCGGTGGTGTCGCCCCGCGTCCTGACTTTCATTTCCAGCTGGTTCACAATGCCAAACGAAATAAAAGCGGCCTGCGTGCCGGTACCGCCCCCGCCCGCGCTGCCACCCAGCCCCCGGAACACCGAAAGCGTTCGGCGGTAATCGGGTAAGCCGGCCAAACTGCCTACGGCCGGCAGAATCTGGTACTGCCCAAAAGCCGGGCTCGTGAAGTCAGGTACGTAGCTAAAGGAAATACTCGGAGCCACTGTGTGCCGAATGGCTTCGATGCGCTTACCCCGGACAAAGAACGTGCCGTAGAAACGGGTATTCATGCTGGCGTTGACCGAGAAATTATACGACGGAAAAAAGCCCTTCGCCGTATCGATGCGCACGGCGTCGCGGCTTGGATCGTACTGGTAGTTGAGCTTCTTCGTATACACATCACCCGCAATGGAAAAGCCCGGCGTCAGGTTGATGTAGCGCAGAAGCTTAAGGTTGGGCAGCGATATAGGGATGCTATACCGGGCCTGTAATACCCGGTTTTGCAGAATACGATCGAGGTTGGCCGTATTAAAAGCAATCAAGTTGGGATCGGAGATCACCTGGCCTGATCGGAGCGCAAAGGCCCGCGCCGTACTGTCGCGGATGCGGTCGAGGGTGCTGATGGCCGGAATGCTGCTGATGATGGGAAAGCCTAGTCCGGTGGTATCGACCTGCCGCCGGATGGTGTTGCTGATGGCCAGCGAACCGCTCACGTCCAGTCCTACCCGGAAACTCTCGTACCACCGCCCCGTGCCACCCTTAAGCGCAAACGGCGAAATCTGATTCAAACCAAAGTTGAAATCCGTCGACACGTCAGTTTTGCCGTTTTCCCGGATGCCGGTCTGCGGGTTTACCTGACCAAACTGCTGATTTACCCGAACGTTGGCCCCCGCCCTGGCGTACTGCCCAAAGGTGCGGCTGTACTGCACACTCGACCCCGCCACGTTAGAGATGTATTGCTGCGTGGCAAAGGTGTTGAACTGATTATAGCTGTTGCTGCTGATGTTGACATTGGCCGAGAAACTGCCCCGCCCGCGCGGCACCGGCGCATGCGACCACGTGAAGGCAAAGTCGTTCCGGGGCGTTTGGGTCGTATCAACGCGGTCGCCGGAGCGGTTGCGGTTAAAGCGCAGGTTCAGGCTGCCGCTGTACCGGTAGCGTTTGTTGTAGGCCGTTGACAGCCCCAGCCCCCAGCTGCCGCGCGAGTAAATCTGCCCGGTAAACTGCATCCCGATGTTCTCGTTCAGGGCCAGGTAGTAGCCGCCATCGCGCAGGTAAAACCCCCGCCCGTTCGGCTCCTCGCCGTACTGCGGCACCAGCACGCCCGACACGCCAATTTCTTTCTTCTTGGGAAATGGAAAGAAGCCAAACGGCAGACCAATGGGCAGTGGTATCTTGTTAATGACCAGGTTGAAGGGACCGGCCACCACCTGTTTGTTATGGATAACCTTGAGCTTGCTGGCGCTGATGTGAAAGTGCGGTTCGGCCAGATTGCAGGTGGTATAAATGGCCTGGCCGATGTAGAGGTTGTCTTCGGCGTCTTTCTTGACCGTTGTTCCCCGAACATTGCCTTCGCCCTGCTGCGTGATTACCCCCTGGATGCGGCCCTTCTTACTCTTGAAATTATAGCGAATCTCTTTGGTGTCGTACTTGCCCTCGCCATCCTGAAAGATAGGACGGCCAACCAATTTCCCGGCGGTAGAGTCGTAGCGGCCCTTGGCGTATACTTCATTGGTGAGGTAGTTAAGTCGGATAAATTCGGCCTTGAGCGAGATGTCGCCGTATTCCACACTGGCGTCGCCAAAGAGTTCAACGGTCTGGCCATCGGGCGAGTAAATGGTTGAATCTCTGGCCTGATATTTGACCGTTGTCCTGAACTGATCTTCCCGGGCGGAGTCCGGGCTGGCCGAATCGCCGAGGGCCACGTTCAGGGAGTCGGTACCAATACGGGGTGAGCGACGCTGCGGACGCACTGTATTAGGCGAGACTTCGCCCGGCGTGGTAATCAATGAACGGTTAAGCGAGTCGGCAATGGGGCGGTCAACGCGGGGAACGGGATACGCTTTGGCCGGAGTAGTAGGAGCCGCATCGGGTACGCGCTGTGTAGGCACGGTGGCCGGTGGAATGCCGCCTTTATCGGGGGTGCGCGGTGGTAACTGCCCCTGTCCGAGCGCGGTAAAGACGCTGCTGAAACAGAACAGAAACAGACTGAGCCGAAACCATGAAACACGTGCCAGATAAAGCCACAAAATAAAGTATGTCTTTTTTGGTGCTATCAAAAAAATTACATTTGCCCATAGACCGTTATCTATTGGGTTACACAAAGGTATTCAGGAACAATTATCCCGCTATCGCTTTGAAACGTTTTCTCTCGTTAAAAATTATTAAATCAACCGGCGTCCGGACGCTGTTCCTGCCCCCCGGAATAGTAATAACCGGCCTGTTGCTAACGGGGCCACTCCTGGCGCTGACGGTCTTGCCATCGCCCCAGTCCGATCCCTTTCAGGATACGGTGCGTACTGCCGAGACCAGCGACGCCGGGCAGAGTGTTCCTAACCAGCTCAAAACCGTTGTGCTCGACGCGGGCCACGGCGGTAAAGACCCCGGTACGCATGGCCGGTACGCCAAGGAGAAAGATATTAACCTGAAACTGATTCTGAAATTAGGCAAAAAGATAAAAGCCAGGTACCCCGGCGTCCGGGTTATCTACACCCGCGCTTCGGACCGCTTTGTAGATCTACAGGAACGCGGTTCCATTGCCAACCGCAACCGCGCCGATCTCTTTATTTCCATCCATTGCAACGCCAGTCCGTCGGGTAGCAGCGTCCACGGCACCGAAACCTATACGCTGGGGCTGCACCGCACGCAGTCGAACCTCGAAACGGCCCGTCGCGAGAACGCGGTTATTACGCAGGAAAAGAATTATCAGCAGACGTACAAGGGTTTCAATCCCAACTCACCGCTGGCCACAATTATGCTGGCCAACTACCAGCACGCATTTATCAATAGTAGCATTGACTTCGCTCAGAAAATTGAACGCAATTTCCGGCGCGAAGCCGAGCGCAAGAGCAATGGCGTGAAACAGGCGGGCTTTATTGTCCTCTGGAAAACCACCATGCCCAGTGTCCTGATCGAGAGCGGTTACCTGACCAACCCGGCCGAAGAAACTTATTTGTCCTCTGCCGACGGGCAGGATCAGATGACCGACGCTATTCTGGCGGCCTTCGTGCAGTATAAAAACGACATCGAAGGTGAGTGAGTTGGCCAACTGTTTTGACTTGAACATGGTTATACGTTCGGGTAAGCCGGGTGGAACCGCCACGCGGGTTTGTTTCATCTGTACGCACACATGAAGGTATCGAAGGAAGTAAAGGTAGGACTGCTGGCCGTAGGGGCTCTGCTGATGTTATATTTTGGGTTCAATTTTTTGAAAGGATCAGATTTCTTTTCCTCCACGAAAAAATATACAGTTACGTACGACAGTATCGACGGGCTGTCGACCTCTAACCCGGTGCGTATCAACGGCCTGACTGTGGGTCAGGTCAAATCCATTGACATCCTTCAGAATCAGAATAACCGGCTTCTGGTTACCCTCGAACTGGAGAAAGACATTCGCGTTACTCAAGGAACACGGGCTGTACTGGGCGACGACGGATTGCTGGGCGGTAAAGTTATTCAGCTGGCTATCAAACCCGGAACTCCCTTACTTGACGATGGGGGGCAGCTTATAGCCGGTAAGGAAAAGGGCCTGACCACGCTCGTTCGTGAAAAGACTATTCCTGTTCTCGACAATGTTGATTCGCTGACCTACCAGCTCAATAAAATCGTAAAGCAGTTTGACCAGACCGGTGTCGTGCTGAATAAAACGCTGACCAGTGCTGATGCCGCGCTCGGTACGCTGGACCTGACCATTGCCGAAAACCGCGCCGGACTGCAAACCACTCTGGCTAATGTAAACCGTCTGGCGGCCTCGCTCATCGAAACCGAGCGGAAGCTCAATCCCATTCTGGCCAAGGCCGATAACCTGCTCGATTCGCTGCAGGGCTTGCAGCTTAAGCAGACGCTGGCGTCGGTCAACAGAACGGTTGGTAACCTGCAGGGTATTCTGGCCAACATCGAAAAAGGCGAAGGCTCCATTGGGAAACTCAATACCGACGCGTCGTTCTACCGCAACGTCAACGCCACAACCATGAGTCTGGAGCGGCTGCTGCGGGACTTCCGTGAGAATCCGAAGCGCTACGTGCATTTCTCGCTGTTTGGCCGCAAGAATAACAAACTCCCCAATGAAGCCGACACCCTCTACATTGCCACCCCCGCTGAATTGACCCTTACCAGCCCGGCTACCAAAGCAGATTCGACGCAATGAAATTGCCTGGTGGCCCGTGCGGTTAGCCCACCGGGTCTATGGTTGTATGTCAGCACCGGCATAGCATATCAGGAGGTGACGACCAACCTAGAACGGTACATCGTTTAGCCGGAGTGAGCCCGTGTCTATACAGGTATAAGGAAATATGAATGGCGGTGTTCAGCCGACAAAGGAGCAGGGCGGTCGTATATGAGAAGCGCACGTTGCCACTTTTTACACACGACCGACCTGCTGACCGACAACAGGCGAAAATCCACTAATTTGCAGCCACTGAGGCAGGTGGTTCGACCTGTCTGATAAGCCGGTACAATCATACTAAATGATCACCGATGTATCCCTCGCCAATACACTCGCTGCCTGATCTCGCCAAAAACCGTATTGAGTCGATCGACGTGCTACGGGGGCTGGTCATGGTAATTATGGCCCTCGACCACACGCGGGATATGTTCCACTCGGATGCCTGGACTGACGACCCGCTCAACCTCGTCACTACCACGCCCGTACTGTACTTTACCCGTTGGATTACCCATTTCTGCGCCCCTATTTTCGTACTGTTATCGGGAACATCCATTTATCTGCAGGGGCTGCGGAAGTCGAAGGCCGCGTTAAGTTTGTTTCTGCTGAAACGGGGGTTGTGGCTCGTTGTAGCCGAGGTGCTGATTGTGTCGCTGGGCCTTAGCTTTTTGCCGTACAATTTTATTCTGCTGCAGGTTATCTGGGTTATCGGTATCAGTATGATATTGATGGCGGGTCTGCTTTGGCTGCCTGTTCGGGCCATTTTGGGAATTGGTTTGCTGATTGTTTTAGGGCATAATTCCCTGGATTTTATAGAACAGTCGCCAGGATTTAAAGCGGATTTCTGGTGGATCCTGTTGCACGGGGGGGGCAACCCTATTTTTCCATATGCCGAAAATCGAATTCTGCTGATTGGTTACCCCCTGCTGCCCTGGATAGGGCTCATGATGCTGGGCTATTGCCTGGGGTGGTTATTTTCGCCGGACTTTCCTGCCAAACGTCGACAGCAGTGGCTTCTGATGATTGGGGTAACGGCACTGGTGCTCTTCGGGGTGCTTCGTTTCGCCAACGTGTATGGGGACCCGTTTCCGTGGAGCGTTCAAAAAGACAAGGTCACCACATTGCTGTCGTTTCTAAGTGTAAATAAATACCCCCCTTCGCTCCTCTACATGTGCGTTACGGCAGGGCCAGGATTACTGGCTTTAGCGCTGTTAGAAAACACGCGAAACAGGGTGACTGCCGTTCTGAAAACTTACGGACGAACAGCGTTCTTCTACTACCTCATCCATTGGTACGTCTTGCACACGTTGCGGATGATTTTCTTTTTTGCCGACGGCCACACTATACCTGAAGCCATTGCCAGTGTAAAAACAATACCTACCCTGTTTGCGCTACCCGGCAATGGCGGTTATTCGCTCGGCGTGGTGTACATCATCTGGCTGTTGGTCGTGGTAGGTCTGTACCCGCTCTGCCGCTGGTACGACGTTTACAAAACGAGCCATAAAGAAAAATGGTGGCTGAGTTATTTGTGAGTCTATTGACACCGCTAATCGGTCAGGTATAAACGGGCATGGCCTGTTATTCGACCTCTGCGATGGCCAGATTCACGTGGCCCTGTATTTTATCGGGGCACGTAATGAATAAACTCCGTGCCGTCTTCGCTGCTTTCTATGCCCGACGTATCACCGTCCCTTTTCGCAATCACGTCATAACTCAAACTGAGCCCGGGTATAAAGGACGTGTCGGATCCTTGTTAATACGCCTAAACCCTATTTCCCGATTAGAATTTTTGACTGGTCATGCCGCTACTAGCCAGCAAATGATATGAATAAGTTGATTCCTTATGGAGTACATTAACGGTAGTGGTTTAGGGTAGGCAGCATAGGCGTAAAGTCAGTGCCGGTAAGGAAGTTAGGCGCCTATTTTAATTTTTGCAATCACTGGTTTCTTTAGTAGCCAATGAACTATCGAACCCCTGCGGAGGTAGTGAAGGCAATAAATTTGTATCAAATCGAGGCAACTGATAACCGCACAGGCCTCCCTATTCGTTATCCAACCAAAGGGATCAGCCTTAGGGGCACAGGATATTCTCTACTTCGTTGCTGACCACCTGCTACCTTTCGGACCATAAAGTAAGTATGCAAGACCTTTTGACAACCCTCCAGACCCGTACTGCTAAAACCCAGCTTGGCGGGGGGCAAAAACGCATTGACAGCCAGCACAAAAAAGGTAAACTCACTGCCCGCGAACGGGTCGATTACCTGATTGACGATGATAGCCCGTTCGTGGAAATCGGTTTATTTACGGGGGAGGGGATGTACGCCGAACATGGTGGCTGCCCGTCGGGGGGGGTGGTGGTCGGTTTGGGCTATGTGTCGGGGCGTCAGTGCGTGATTGTGGCCAACGACGCTACGGTAAAAGCCGGGGCATGGTTTCCCATTACCGCCAAAAAGAACCTCCGGGCGCAGGAAATTGCCATGGAGAACCGCCTGCCCATTATTTACCTGGTCGATAGTGCGGGTGTTTATCTGCCGTTGCAGGATGAAGTATTTGCCGATAAAGACCACTTTGGGCGCACGTTCCGCAATAACGCGCAACTCTCGGCCATGGGCGTATTGCAGGTGGCGGCTGTAATGGGTAGCTGCGTAGCGGGCGGAGCGTATCTGCCTATTATGTCGGATGAGAGCATGATTGTGGAAGGTACGGGCAGTATTTTCCTGGCCGGGCCCTACCTCGTCAAAGCCAGCATTGGCGAAGACGTGGATGCTGAAACCCTGGGCGGGGCTGTAACGCATACCGATATCTCCGGCGTAATTGACAACCGCTACCCAGACGATAAAAGCTGCCTGGATGCCATCAAACGCATTTTCGATAAGCTGGGTGCTCAGGAAACCGCCGGGTTTGACCGGGTCAAACCCGCTGAACCCGCCAAGAACCCCGTCGAGATTTATGACATCCTGCCCACCGACCGTGTAAAACCCTACGACATGCGGGAGATTGTGGACAGACTGGTGGATAACTCCGAATTTGATGAGTACAAACCCGGTTACGGACAGTCTTTGCTGTGCGGATACGCCCGGGTAGAGGGCTGGGCGGTGGGCATTGTAGCCAATCAGCGTAAAGTAGTAAAGGCAAAGGGAAGAACAGGGCAACCCACAGAGATGCAGATGGGCGGGGTAATTTACGGCGACGCTGCCGACAAGGCCGCGCGGTTTATCATGAACTGCAACCAGAAACGGATTCCGCTGGTATTCATGCAGGATGTATCGGGTTTTATGGTCGGGAGCCGGGCCGAGCAGGGCGGCATTATCAAAGATGGAGCCAAAATGGTCAGCGCGATGGCTAATTCGGTGGTGCCTAAGTTTACCGTCGTAGTAGGCAATTCCTACGGGGCGGGCAACTACGCCATGTGTGGCCGAGCCTACGACCCACGGCTGATGGTAGCCTGGCCCACGGCACAAATGGCCGTCATGAGTGGGGCCGCAGCCGCCAAAACCCTGCTTCAGATTCAGGTAGCGTCGCAAAACGCGAAGGGCAACCCCATGACGCCGGAGGAAGAACAGGCGCAGTTAGACAAAATCACCGATCAGTACAACGCGCAGCTATCACCCTACTACGCAGCCGCCCGGCTCTGGGTCGATGCCATCATTGACCCGCTACAGACCCGCCAAATACTCTCCGAAGGTATCGCGGCTGCCAATCACGCACCCATCACAAAAGCTTATTCGGTAGGCAATATCCAGACCTAGTGTGTTCCTGGGCGAGCTACTACTCTCGCCATGTCAACGTATTCAGCAAATGCAGCACGTCCTTTCGAATGTAGTCGATAACGGGCTGGAGTGAATCGTTTTCGGTAGCGGTGTTAAAGTACAAGGCCCCACGCAGGAAATGTTTGGTCGAGTCGGTTACAACGAACTGTACCTGACTCGGCACGTTTCCGGTGAGGTCAATGACACTGGCTTCCAGACCCGATTTTAGTTTGAGCGTCCGCTGCTCAATGCTGTACGCCTTGATGTTGTGCCGGGCCGCCAGTTTATACGCATCTTCGAGCATGGCCCGCAGCCGGTTCACGTCGTTGCGCACGGGTTTATACGTTAGCTGAATGCTGGCGTGGTATTGCGGATAATTGATAAAGATCCAGTGGGGCTCCGAGCGGGCAAATGTATCGGGCAGAATCCGGGCAGCTTTATTATAGTCGAACTGATACGGGTGCGTTGGCTCCAGTGACGTATAGGCATGCGGAGGCAAATCGAAACGTGGGTAACCTTTCGGCTTTGGCACGTAATTGTCCGACGTATCAGTACTGCATCCGGCGAGTAGCAGGGTTGCGGCCAGCACAAAAGAGATGGGTAGACAACTCATTATTGGGGGGAGATTGAACGAAGGGTGAAATTTGCGGGTCTTACTTTAACGAGAAAACAACACATTTATGAAACGACGCCCCGCCTGGTTTGTGCCCGTAAAAAACTTTTTATTTATCACAATGGGCATTTTGAGTACCGGGATGGGCTTAAAAGGGTTTCTGCTATCGAGTCATCTGATCGACGGAGGGGTTACCGGTATATCAATGCTATTAGCCAACCTGTCTGGCTGGCCACTGGCTCTGTTGATTCCGGCCATCAATCTGCCATTCATTGCCCTGGGCTACCGGCAAATTGGTGGCTCGTTCGCCCTGAAAAGTGCCGGGGCCATCGCTGGTCTTTCGGTATGCGTGGCCGTAGTGCCCTTCCCTGATGTAACGCCGGATATTCTGCTGACGGCCATTTTTGGTGGATTTTTTATTGGGGCGGGTATTGGTCTGGCCATGCGGGGCGGGGCCGTACTGGACGGTACAGAAATTGCTGCGCTCATTCTCAGTCGAAGTAGTAACCTGCTTAGAATCAGCGATATAATATTAGGTTTGAATATAGTGATTTTTACGATTGCGGCTTTGATGCTGACTGTTGAACAGGCTCTTTACTCCATCATTACGTATATCGTGGCCTCGAAAATGATTGATTTTCTGGTGCACGGTCTCGAAGAATACACGGCCGTTATGATTGTGTCAACCCAGCATGAAGAAATCAGGCGTCAGTTAATCGGGGTAGGGTGGGGCGTTACGGTACTGGCCGGTAAGCAGGGGCACGGCCGGAAAGGTAGCCACCGGGAAACCCACGATGTGTTGTACACGGTGATAACCCGCCTTGAAATTGGGCGACTCAAGGCGATTATCAACCATATTGACTCCGACGCTTTTCTGATTCAGTACGGTATCAATGACGTTACGAACGGCAAGGTGAAAAGCCTGCCCCTGCACTAATCTGCCGCTTTATAACCCCCGCCTGATCGCATTCAGTCCTCCCAGCCGAACGACCGTTCGATGGCCTTTTGCCAGCCCCGCATCAGTTTTGTCCGCTGAGCATCATCCATTTGCGGCTCATAGGTACGCGCCACGCCCCAGTTCTGCCGCAGATCGTCCAGATTTTTCCAGTAGCCCACCGCCAGGCCGGCCGCGTAGGCCGCGCCAAGGGCCGTGGTTTCGGTCATGCGTGGACAAACGACGTCTTCGTTCAGTACATCGGCCTGAAACTGCATCAGGAGCGAGTTCATGACCATACCGCCATCCACCCGCAGTGATTTGAGCGATACGCCCGCGTCCTGCTCCATGGCCCGCACTACGTCGACGGTTTGGTAGGCCGTAGCTTCCAGCACCGCCCGCGCCAGGTGACCCTTTGTTACAAAGCGCGTTAGTCCTGCAATTACACCCCGTGCGTCGGCTTTCCAGTGGGGGGCGTACAGACCCGAGAAGGCCGGCACAAAATAAGCCCCGCCATTATCGTCCACCGACCGGGCCAGCGGCTCAATATCCGTGCTGTTTTTAATGATGCCGAGATTATCGCGTAACCACTGCACCAACGCACCCGTAATGGCCACCGAGCCCTCGAGCGCGTACTGCACCGGCTGCCGCTCCGCCTGAAAGGCAACGGTCGTAAGTAGTCCGCAGGTGGACGGGCGCAGTTCGCTGCCGGTATTCATGAGCAGAAAGCAGCCTGTGCCATAGGTGTTTTTGGCCTGACCCGGCTCAAAACACGTCTGCCCAAATAAAGCCGCCTGCTGGTCGCCCAGAATCCCCGCGATGGGCACGCCCGGCATAACCTCCGAGGTGACTTCGCCGTACACCGCACTGCTCGGCCGAATCTGAGGCAGCATGGCGCGGGGCACTGTAAACGCAGCGAGCAGGTCGTCGTGCCAGTCGAGTGTGCGCAGGTCCATAAGCTGGGTGCGGCTGGCGTTGGTAACGTCGGTGAGGTGAATGCCCCCGTGAATGCCTCCCGTCAGATTCCAGACCAGAAACGAGTCCATATTACCGAAGAGCGCGTCGCCCGCTTCGGCGTCTTCGCGTAAACCGTCGACGTTATCCAGCAACCATTTGAGTTTCAACCCGCTGAAATACGTGGAGAGCGGCAGGCCCGTCTGCTCACGGAAACGGTCCTGCCCCAGCGGACTTTGCGCGGTAAACTGATTGACGAGGGCATCGGTGCGGGTGTCCTGCCAGACAATAGCATTGTGGTACGGTTTGCCGGTTTTGCGACTCCAGGCCAGCGTCGTCTCACGCTGATTGGTAATGCCAATGGCGGCAATGTCACTCACCGCGAGTTTGGCATTGATGCGGGCAAGGGCCACAACTTCGAGCGTATTGCGCCAGATTTCGTCGGCGTTGTGCTCTACCCAGCCCGGTTTTGGATAAATCTGCTCATGCTCTTTCTGCGCCTGCGACACAATTTCGCCCTGGCGGTTAAATACAATACAGCGCGTGCTGGTGGTACCCTGGTCAATAGCGGCAATATACTGGGACATTTGAAAGGAATTTAGGAAATGAAACGGCAATTGATAGCTGTATCAATAAATTGCCATCAACTGATAGTCAACGAGTTATTTATGAATTTCGAATAATACGCAAGTTGTTTTTCTGGATGCCAATTCTTGCCAGACTGGCGCGCTCAAGTTTTGAAAAACTTACAGCGCGTACCAGCGGATTAGCAAACCGCCGATGACCGCGCCTACTAACGGCCCCAGTACCGGCACCCACGCGTAACCCCAGTCCGATGAGCCTTTGCCCGGAATCGGCAGCAGCGCGTGGGCTATTCGGGGGCTGAGGTCGCGGGCGGGACTCATGGCATAGCCCGTAGTGCCACCCAGCGACAGGCCAATGCTCCAGATGAGAATACCGACCAGGTACGGCCCCACGCCAATAGCCAGTTCGCCGAGGTGTTTTGAAGAAATACCGGCCAGACCAACAATGAGGAGCAGTGTAGCCATCACTTCGCTCACAAAATTGTCGCCCTTGCTCCGAATGGCCGGTCCGGTGCTAAAGCAGGCCAGTTTATCGAACGGGTCCGGGGTAGCGGCCCAGTGGGGGCGGTAGGTAATCCAGACCAGTACTGCCCCCAGAAAGCCGCCAAGCATCTGCGCTGTGATATAAGACAGGATGTGGCTGAAATCGTTGGTCGCTACTGCGAAAGCAATTGTTACGGCGGGGTTCAGGTGTGCATCGGTACTGCCAAACGCTTTGGCTACGAATATGCCCATCATTACGGCAAAAGCCCAGCCCGCCGTAATTACGATCCAGCCCGAAGAGTTGCCTTTCGTTTGTTTCAACACTACGTTGGCCACAACGCCATTGCCCAGCAGCAGCAGCACCATCGTACCAATTAATTCGCCCAGAAAAGGAGAGGTTTGCATAAAAAAGGGTAAGGATTACAGGAGTAAGGTGTACAGGTTTAGGAATAATTTGTGCGAATTAAGTCATATTTTTGAAGCAGATACCATAGATAGTTGCTGCGTATAGAAAAACAGCGACAGACAGGATCTATACCCTTTCTTTGCCAACCTCTTTTACCCCGGCGCATCTTTTTGCAACAAACCACCCGCTCAACACAAATGAAAAGCATCATTTTTGAACAGACCGGCAAACCCGCCGACATCCTCAAATCTACCGAGGTTGCCAGGCCCGAGCCGGGCCCAAACGAAGTCCGTATTAAGGTCCGGGCCGCACCCATCAATCCGTCGGATATCATGTTCGTGCAAAACCTCTACGGTATCCGGCCGCAACTGCCGTCGGGCGCGGGGTTTGAAGGGATGGGTGTTATTGATGCGGTGGGCGAGGGCGTTCAGATGAAGGCAGGTACGCGTGTCAGCTTTACGGGCGTGGGTGCGTGGTCGGAATATACCATTGCCAGTCACCGCAGTGTGATACCGGTACCTGACGCCATTCCCGACGAGATGGCCGCGCAGCTGTTCGTCAATCCGTTTACGGCCTACGCGATGGTACAGTCAGCCAATGTACCCGAAGGGGGTTGGCTGATGCTTACGGCGGCAGGGTCAGCGTACGGTAAGATGGTGATTCAGATTTGTAAAATGCGCGGGATCAACACCATCGGTACCGTTCGGCGCGATGACATCAACGATGAACTGAAAGAACTGGGTCTGACTGAAGTCATTAATACCGAAACCGAGGATATGGCGGCCCGTGTGAAGCAGATTACGGGTGGCAACGGTGTGGCCTGCGTACTGGACGCGGTGGGCGGACATACGGCTACCCAGGCACTTACCTGTTTAGCCAAAGGCGGTACGATGATGATTTTCGGCCTGCTGAGTATGCAGGATCCCCAAATCAACGCCGGTCTGTTGATTTTCCGTGAACTGACTATCAAAGGCTTCTGGCTCACCGACTGGATGCGCCAGGCCGATGCCGAAACGCGGCAGGACGTAGCCAAAAACGTAATTGGCCTGCTGGCTTCCGGCAAATTTCAGCTACCCGTAGAAGCCACCTACTCCCTCGATCAAATTGCCGAGGCCGTTGAACACGCCGACCGCCCCGGGCGGTGGGGAAAGGTGTTGGTAAAACCATAGACTGGACCGGTACGACCACTTAAGCCTATGAACTCGTTTAAAAAACTCGCGTTTTTGTGGTCATACAGCTTGATTGCGATCATTGTGGGCACGTACTACCTGTTAGGCCCGGCGTGGGCGTTTGCCGGTATTGTCTATACCTACGGGGTCATTCCACTACTGGACAAACTATCGGGCAATGACCACGCCAACCTGAGTCTCGACGCCTATCAGGATGCCCTCGGCAACCGGTATTTTGACACGTTGATCTATTCGTTTGTGTATCTGCACTACGCGCTTATTGGCTGGGGCTGTTACGTCCTGATTACCGATCCGTTAACCAGCTGGCAACAGGCGGGGCTGATGTACAGCATTGGCATTGTGGGCGGCAGCATTATCAATGTAGCGCATGAACTGGGCCACCGTAGTAGCAGGATCGCGCAGGTTCACAGCAAAGCAGCCCTGCTGTCGGTGAGTTACATGCACTTTATTATCGAACACAACCGGGGCCATCACGTCAACGTGGCCACTCCCGCCGACCCGGCCACGTCAAAAGCAGAACCAGACGCTATACGCCTTCTGGGCGCAAACACTGGTGGGTAGTTACCGATCAGCGTGGCGAATAGAGAAGCGACTGCTCGAAAAGGCCGGGCAGCCTGTCTGGAGTCGCCATAACGAAATGATTTGGTTTGCGGCAGGACCGGTGGTGTTTGTTGCCCTGCTCACTGCGGGGTTCAGTTTGTGGGTGGGGTACATAACCTGGATTGTACCGACGCTTTTCTGCGTCCAGAGCCTGGTTGCTATTCTGCTGCTCGAATCGGTCAACTACATCGAACATTACGGCATTGTCCGGCGCGAGATTTCGCCGGGTAAGTACGAGCGCGTCAACCCGCTGCATTCCTGGAACGGTAGCCAGTTGGTAAGTAATCTGGTGTTGTTTCAGTTGCAGCGGCACTCCGACCACCACGCCTATGCCTCGCGCCCGTACCAGGTGTTGCGGCATTTTAACGAGGCTCCGCAATTGCCATTTGGCTATTCGGCCATGATACTGATTAGCTACGTGCCGCCCCTTTGGTTTGCCCTGATGAACCCCCGGCTCGAAATCTGGAAAGCCCGCGCCTGCCAAACCAGCGAAATTCAGGCCGTTGTGAAGCAATTCGCGTAGTTCTGTTGAATCACATTTAACGGCCTTCCGTATCTTTGGCAACAATATCGGGCGAAACCGGGGCGTTTGTTCCTGAAACGGTTGCTGGTCAGTCCCGTTCATCCATTTTCATCAAGCCCGTATGCTTCTGCTTCAGGTTCCGGCTATTGACACCACAGCCGCATCGCTCTCCGCTACGGCGGGTTCCCAACAACAAAGTCTACAACTGTTCGATTTGGTCGCTAAGGGCGGCTGGGTCATGGTCCCCATTGTGTTTCTGTTCTTCGCCACGATTTACCTGCTGTTCGAGCGGCTGTTTATCATCCGGGCGCAGACCAAATCCGAAGCTAACTTTATCGACAATATTCGCGATATGGTGGCCCAGGGCAACATTAAATCGGCGGAGTCCTTTGCCAAAAATCAGCGTACGGCCATGGGGCGGGTGTTCGAGAAAGCCATTGGCCGTATCGGGTCGCCCATTCGGGACATTGAAAGCACCATCGAGACCGTCGGGCAGATTGAACTCTCGCGGCTGGAGCGTAACATGGGCTACCTGGGCATTATTGCCGGTATTGCCCCCATGCTCGGCTTTATCGGTACCATCTCGGGGATCATCCGTATTTTCTACGACATCTCACTGACCGACAACATCAGCATTGGTATCATTGCCGGAGGCTTATACGAGAAAATGATCACGTCGGGCGCGGGTCTGATTGTGGGTATCATCGCCTATACCATCTACCACCTGCTGAACATGATGATCGAACGCTTCACACTCAAAATGGAGATGAACGCCTTTGAATTCCTCGAAGTCCTGCAGAAACCAACCACCGAGCCCGCCCGGATGCGGTAAGAAAAAGGTTTTTTTGCTCGATGTTCAACAACAACCCCGTTTATGAAACTCCGACGGAAAAGTAAATTTGCGGCTGAGGTAGCGACATCATCGCTGAACGACATCATGTTCTTTTTGCTGTTGTTCTTCCTTATCATTTCGACGGTTGCCAACCCGAACGTAATTAAACTGATGTTGCCTAACGCAGCCTCGTCGCAGCAGCTCAGTAAAAAGCAGGTTACGCTCTCCGTTGATGCCAACAAGCAGTATTTTATCGACAAACGCCCCATCGACACGGCCGGTCTGGAGCGCGAGTTAATGACCGTCATGGCCGGTATCGATGAGCCAACGGTTGTGGTGCGCTTCGACAAGACACTGACCGTTCAGGACTTGGTAGATGTGCTGCAAACCGGCGCGAAGCTGAACATCAGAATGGTGATGGCCACGTCGAAGTAAACACCTGGCCCTCCCGTCAGGTTGATACGCCAAACGCAACCCGTTATGGCACTCCCTCCCGAAACGCCCGTTTGTGGCATTAACGACCTCGCCGACGGCGAGATGAAGCAGGTCAAAGTTGGTAAATACGACGTGTTGCTGGCTCGTACCGACGGGCAGTTTTATGCGCTCCATCCGCAGTGTACGCACTACCATGCTCCACTGATTAAAGGCGTTTTGCACGGCCATCGACTTGTTTGTCCCTGGCATAATGCCTGTTTTGACATCCGCACGGGCCACCGGCTCGAAGCTCCCGCGCTCACTGCACTTCCTGCCTACAAAGTCCGCGTTGCCGACAACCAGGTGTTCGTAACCGTTACGACTGAGGATGACGCTGTGGAAAATCCGATGACCGCGCTAGACCCGAATAACGCCGATACATTTGTGATCGTGGGTGGTGGCGGAGCCGGCGAATTTGCCGCCGAAGCCATGCGTGAAGGCGGGTTTACGGGTAAAATTGTGATGCTCACCGCCAGTACCGATACACCCTACGACCGGCCCAACTGCTCGAAAGACTACTTACAAGGCGAAGCCCCCGACGAGTGGATGCCGCTCCGCGCGGCCGATTTCTACCGGGAACATAGTATCGAGGTCCGGACCGGACAACGGGTCGTTTCGCTCGATGCCAATACAAAAACCATTGAACTCGAATCCGGCGAAACGCTGACGTATACCAAAGCCCTTGTGGCAACGGGTGGTAAACCCAACGAGTTGCCCATTCCCGGTGTCGATTTGCCCGGCGTTTATAGTCTGCGCAGTTTACATGACAGTCAGGAATTGCGCGATTTAGGCAAACAACACAAGAAATTCGTAATCATCGGCAGCTCGTTCATCGGGCTGGAAGGGGCGATGAGCCTGCGTAAACTCGGCAGTGAAATCGACGTAGTGGGTACCGAAGCCGTGCCCTTCGAGAAAATACTGGGCGATAAAATCGGTAAAACTGTGCAGGGCTGGCACGAGAAAGCAGGCATCCGGTTCCATCTGGGCCGTAAAATGAAAGCTATCGAAGGCAACGGGACCGTACAGCGCGTGGTGCTGGACAATGGCGAGATTCTGGACGCCGACGTAGTGTTGCTGGGCGTAGGCGTAAAACCCCGGACCGATTTTCTGAAAGGCGTCAAAATTGACGAAGATGGGGGCGTGCTGACCGACGAGTACCTACAAATTGCTGATGGTCTCTACGCGGCCGGCGATATTGCCCGCTACCCAACGCCCAACGGCCCGCAACGTATTGAACACTGGAAAGTGGCTAATCAGCAGGGATACGTAGCGGGATTAAATATGAGTAGCGATAAGCAGCAAGCCTACGATAGCGTACCGTTCTTCTGGACCAATCAGCAGGGTACCCGCATCAACTACATTGGTCACGCCGATAAATTTGACGCTATTATCTACGACGGTAATCCCGAAACCGACGAGTCATTCATGGCTTTTTATGTCCAGGACAACGTCATAAAGGCCGTAGCGGGTGTGAAGCGTGATGTCGATATAGCCGCACTACGGGAGTTAATTCAATCGGGCAGAACGCCATCGGTAGCCGAAGCGAGGGCGGGGATGACGTGGATTGATGAATTGAAAAAAGCATAATCAACTTACCTTTGCAGCCTTCCGTTTATCGGTTCGGCTATGACGCATCAACTTATACTTCGCAAACCGCTGGCTTTTTTCGACCTCGAAACCACCGGCATCAATACCGCTAAAGACCGCATTATCGACATCTGCATTGCGAAAGCCATGCCGGGTGGTGAGGTAGTCACTAAAAGTCAGCGGGTTAATCCGGGCGTCCCTATTCCGCTCGAAACCAGTCTGATTCATGGAATTTACGACGATGACGTAAAAGATGCCCCTGCGTTTAAAGCGGTAGCGCGCAACCTGGCGCAGTTCATGGAAGGCTGCGATCTGGCCGGTTTCAACAGTAACCGTTTCGATGTGCCGCTTCTGGTAGAGGAGTTTCTGCGTGCCAACGTCGATTTTGACGTAAAGAACCGGCGCTTGCTCGACGCCCAGCGCATTTTTCACCTCATGGAACCGCGCAACCTCACGGCGGCCTATAAATATTACTGTGACAAAGATCTGGTGGGTGCTCATGGAGCCGAAGCCGATACGCTGGCAACGCTGGAGGTGATGAATGCGCAGGTGCAGCGGTACGCAGGCCGAACGGCCAGAGCCGACAGTGGACAGGAAATTGTTATTGATAACGACATGGATGTGTTGCATAGCCTAACCGCCAATCGTAACATTGACCTGGCGGGTCGGATGATTATCAACAGCGAGGGCGTAGAGGTCTTTAACTTCGGCAAACACAAAGACCGGCCCGTGCTGGAGGTGCTTGAAAAAGAACCCGCGTTTTATGACTGGCTACAGAAAAGCGACTTTCCACTCGATACGAAACGACGTCTGACCGAAATCCGGCTTCGTGCCCTCACCACTGCCAACGGGCGGAAATGATGCCGAATAATTTTTACCTTTGCGGACTTTCTTAACCACCGGTTTTTTCATGCAACCCACGCAGGACGTCATTATCCCGGAAGTCATACAGCAAATACCGCTCACGTACTACCTGATTCTCAGCACGGCTCTTTTCGTTATCGGCATCATCGGTGTGCTGACCCGGCGCAACGCCATCATCATCTTCATGTCGGTCGAGTTGATGCTCAATGCCGTTAATTTGCTTTTGATTGCCTTCTCGTCGTACCGTTCCGATCCGGCCGGTCAGGTTTTCGTCTTTTTCATCATGGCCGTTGCTGCCGCCGAAGTGTCGGTTGGGCTGGCCATCATCGTGATGATCTACCGCAATACCCGCTCTATCGATGTGGGACTGCTCAATAAATTAAAATGGTAATCTTTAGTTTGTTCAGGGGTTGAAGCTCAGGGGTCAAAGTTGGGTGTCAGACATGTCAACCTATGAATCCTGATCCTAAAACGTTGAACATCGAATAAAAAAGAATGAAACCTGAACTACTCTGCGCGTTAATTCCGCTGTTTCCGCTGATTGGCTTCATTATCAATGGTGTTGGATTTCGGCATATTCCGAAAGGAGCGGCCGGAGCCATTGCACTCATCGCCGTTCTGGGGTCGTTTCTTACGTCGGCCTTTCTGTTCATTGCGTTTATCGGTCAGGCCGAGCAGCTCAACAACACCGGGCCGCTGATTGCTACGCTGTTTAACTGGATCAGCGTTGGCGACTTGCAGATAAACTTCTCGTTTCAGATTGACCAGCTGAGTTTGCTCATGCTGCTGATTGTGACGGGTGTTGGCTCGCTGATTCATCTGTACAGCATCGGGTACATGAAGCACGACGAAGGCTTTGGCAAGTTCATGGCCTTCCTGAACCTGTTTATTTTCTTTATGCTGCTGCTGGTGATGGGGTCTAACTTCATCATTATGTTCATTGGCTGGGAGGGTGTTGGTCTGTGCTCGTACCTGCTCATCGGCTTCTGGAATACCAATACGAGTTATAACAATGCCGCCCGGAAGGCCTTCGTGATGAACCGCATCGGCGACCTGGGCTTTCTGCTGGGCATCTTCACGATTATCAACACTTTCGGCACAGTGGAGTACGTTGACGTATTCAAGCAGGCCATGAGTCTACCCGTTGGTGACAACACGATTCTGCTGATTACACTGCTGCTATTCGTGGGAGCAATGGGCAAATCGGCGCAGATTCCGCTGTTTACGTGGCTGCCCGATGCCATGGCCGGACCAACCCCCGTATCGGCCCTGATTCACGCAGCCACAATGGTAACGGCAGGGATTTATATGGTTGTTCGCTCGAACGTACTGTACACGCTGGCTCCTCTTACGCTGGAGATCATTGGTGGAATTGCCATCGCCACGGCTCTGCTGGCGGCTCTGGTTGGCCTGTTGCAGAACGATATTAAGAAAGTGCTGGCTTACTCAACCGTTTCTCAGCTGGGCTACATGTTCCTGGGTTTGAGTGCTACGGCCTATACTGCGGGCATGTTCCACGTTATTACCCACGCGTTTTTCAAAGCGTTGCTGTTTCTGGGTGCGGGTAGTGTAATTCACGCCATGAGCAACGAGCAGGATATCCGCAAGATGGGTGGCCTGCGGAAAGCGCTGCCCATTACGTTCGTTACATTTCTACTCGGCACATGGGCTATTTCAGGAATTCCGCCCCTGTCGGGTTTTTTCTCGAAAGACGAAATTCTGGCGCACGTTTTCGTTCAGAACAAAGGCCTGTGGGTATTGGGCGTTATCGGCTCCGGCCTGACGTCGTTCTACATGTTCCGGTTGCTGTTCCTGACGTTCTTCGGCGAGTTTCGCGGTACAGATGAGCAGCGGCATCACCTGCACGAGTCACCGGCCAGTATGACCGTTCCGCTGATTGTTCTGGCCGTACTGTCGGTCATCGGCGGATTGCTCAATCTGCCGGGTGGCGGCTGGCTGCACCATTTTCTGGAGCCGATTTTTGCTGGTTCAGCGCAGATCAATCCGACGGCCCTGACGCTTAATCTCGACCATACTACCGAATACACGCTCATGGCCGTATCGGCGGGCGTCGCTCTGGTGGCATTTGTCATTGCGTACGTCATGTACATCAGCCGTAAAGCTGTACCCGCTCCCGACAGTGCCGACCGGTCGTTACCTGAGCAGGTGGTATACGGTAAATTCTATATCGACGAATTTTATGACACCGTCATCGTTCGGCCCGTACGCGGCATGGGCGATGCGCTGTATAGTTTTGGTGAGGGTCTGGTGGATGGTGTTGTGAACGGTACCGCCTGGCTGGTTCGGCAGAGTGCCGGGCAGCTGCGCCGGCTACAAAGCGGCTCCATCGGTTTCTACGTCCTGGCCATGGTTGTCAGCATCGTTCTGATTTTCGCCCTGCGATTCTTTATTCGATTCTAAGAAATGAACACACTTATTCTCATCCTCTTCCCGGCCGTTGCCGCTCTCCTGATTGCCCTGGCTAAAGGGCAGCGTAGTCGGGAAGCCGCGCTGATTGCCGCGCTGTTTGAACTGGCATTTGTGGTGGTCACCTGCGTACAGTTTCGGCCCGATGCCAGTTCGCAGTTCGATTTTGACTACGCCTGGATTGGTTCGATGGGTATCCGGTTCAGCGGGGGTATTGACGGAATCAGCATTCTGCTTGTGCTGCTATCGGGAATTGCCGTGCCCTTGATTGTATTGTCGACATTTGATCGGACGTACAGTCGTGCGTCGCAGTTTTACGCCCTGATCCTGTTTATGCAGGCAGCCATGATCGGCGCCTTCACGGCCCGTGATGGGTTCATGTTCTATTTCTTCTTTGAGGTTGCGCTGATTCCGATTTACTTTCTGGCTGCCATGTGGGGGGGCGAGAACCGGGTGGCCGTAACGTTCAAATTTTTCATCTACACCATCTTTGGCAGTTTGTTTATGCTGCTGGCGTTCGTGTATTTGTATTACCAGACGCCGTTGGTAGACGGTCATCATACGTCGGCCATCGCTGACTTCTATCAATTAACCCTTACGCCTACGGCGCAGGCGTGGCTGTTCTGGGCGTTTTTTGTGGCTTTCGCCATTAAAATGCCGGTGTTTCCATTCCACACCTGGCAACCGGACACCTATGTTGAATCGCCAACGCCAGCCACCATGTTGCTGGCGGGCATTATGCTGAAAATGGGCGTCTACGGTCTGATTCGATTTATCCTGCCTATCGTGCCGATGGGGGTGGAGACGTGGGGTAAAACCGCTGTCATTCTGGCGGTCATCGGCATTATCTGGGGTAGCATTATTGCTATCCGGCAGCGTGATATGAAGCGGTTGATTGCCTACTCCTCATTTTCGCACGTAGGTTTGATGGCGGCTGGCGTGTTCTCACAAACCGAAACGGGCATGCAGGGTGCGCTGATTCAGATGCTGGCTCACGGCATTAACGTCATCGGCATGTTCTTCGTAGCTGACGTCATCTTCTCGCGTACCCAAACCCGGCAACTTGATCAGCTCGGTGGCATTACCCGCACCACGCCCAAGCTGACGGTTTATTTCATGATTATGCTGCTTGGCAGCGTAGCGCTACCGCTTACCAACGGTTTCATCGGCGAATTCCTGTTGTTGCACGGGGTCTATACCTACGATAATTACATTGGTCTGGCGGCTGGCTCCACCATTATTTTTGGGGCGGTGTATATGCTTCGTATGTTTCAGAAAAGCATGTTCGGCCCCACCACCGCCCGCACCACAACCTTTGCTGACCTGACTCTTTCGGAAAGCCTGGTTTTTGTGCCGTTGGTTATCATGGTTTTCTGGATGGGGATTTACCCACAATCATTTCTGAAACTTACTGAACCCGCTGTGGTCAACCTGATGAAATACATCGGTACAACGGCGGTATCACTCAAATAAAAGTTTCTGGTTCAATGTTCAGGTTCAATTGCTTACAGTAGCTGGCATGAACTTTACACGTTGAACCCGGAACATTGAACTTCAAAGAATCATGCTTCCCATCGTTGCTCTGTCCGTTTCCGGTATTGCGCTACTGTTTCTGGGGTTTCAGAAGTCGCGAACGCTTCTTATGCCTGCCGCGCTGCTGCTGCTGTTAATTACGCTGGCGGCTAATTTCTACGACTGGAATAAGACGTATCTGTATTTCAACAGCATGTTGCGCACCGACAACCTGTCGATGGTCTTTACCGCCATCGTGCTTGGATCGGCGTTTCTGGTTATTGCCCTCAGCAGTCAGTTCGTAGAGGACGAGGAAGCTCAGCCCGCCGAATACTATGGTATCATTATGTTCTCGCTGGTGGGAGCCGTAATGATGATTAGCTTCGAGAACCTGATTATGCTTTTTGTTGGCGTTGAAGCGTTGTCAATTGCCATGTATGTTCTGACTGGCAGCGATAAGCGGAATCTGCGCTCGAACGAAGCCGCCTTGAAATACTTTTTGATGGGCGCATTCACCACGGGTATCATGCTTTTTGGTATGGCCATGATCTACGGCGCAACAGGTTCGTTTACCCTGTCGGGCATTGGGGCCTATACCGCTAACCCACAGGTGGGGCTGTCGTTGCTGCTGTATGTGGGTTTGCTGATGTTGCTGATTGGCCTGCTCTTTAAAGTATCGGCAGCACCGTTTCATTTTTGGACGCCGGACGTTTACGACGGTGCACCCACCATTTTTACAGCCTTTATGTCGACGGTGGTAAAGACGGCGGGTTTCGCAGCCCTGTTCAAACTGCTGTCCGTATCGTTCAATGGGGTGTACAGTTTCTGGTGGGTCATGCTGGCGGTCATCGCTGCCATCACCTTGGTTATTGGCAACATCACGGCCGTATACCAGAACAGTTTCAAGCGGATGATGGCTTATTCGAGCATCTCGCACGCGGGCTACCTGCTCATTGGTCTGGCCGCCTTGGGGGCGCAGTCAAAGCAGGCAATTGTTTTTTATTCGCTGGCGTATTCGGTGGCCACAATTTCGGCTTTTGGTGTCCTGTTGCTCGTAGCGCAGCAACGCCCGACTCAGACGCTAACGAGTGGGGGCGTGTCGGGCAACAACTTCGATGACTTTAATGGACTGGGACGGCAAAATCCACTGCTGGGTCTGGCCATGACTGTATCCATGCTGTCACTGGCGGGCATTCCGCTCACGGCGGGCTTCTGGGGTAAGTTCTATATCTTCTCGACTGCCGTTGAGCGGGGCCAAATCTGGCTGCTGGTAGTAGCCGTGCTGATGTCGGCGGTCGGTATTTACTATTATTTCCGGGTCATTGTCGCTATGTATTTCCGCGACGGAGATACCGAACCTATTCGGGTGTCGCCTGTTTACCAGTACGTGCTGGTAGTAGCTACGGCCATTACAATTGGGCTGGGCGTGGTACCGGGCCTGTTGCAGCGGCTGTTCTAAAGATGTCCACTCAATCACTAATCGGGTAAAATGACATCGAATCTATTCTGAATTGCCTAATTTTGCCCGAAATTTCCGATTTTAAACAGCTATAAGCCGATTCTATAACGCAGCAGTGGACTGGCAGAATCAGTGGATCAACAAAAGCGGTTTCTACCGGTAAGCCCGTGAACGTGAGTAGTATTCAACAGCCCAAAATAAAAGTTTCTAAAAGCTTTTTTTCGTTCTTTCTGACGGCTCTGCTGGGTGCGTCCGTCAATTTCCTGTCGCAGATTTTTTATCGGGAATTCTTTCCATTCGGCACTAGTGTATTACTGGGTTATCTGACGGCCACAATCGTTAGTTTCACGCCAACCAAGCGGTTTGCATTTTCGGCAGGTGATACGGGCAACACGGGCCGCGAAGTGGTCAAGTTTTTCATCATTGCTTTTGTAGCCTTGGCCGTGCAGGTGGGCGTATCTAAGCTGACACTACAATTTGTTGCTGATCCATATTTTCCGGATTTAGATCAGTTCTGGCAGGAGAAAGGTTCTCACGTGGTAGGTATGGGCGTAAGCTTTTTGGCTAATTACTTTGGGCATAAAATGCTGACCTTCCGCAGTACCGGCATGTACGACTGGATACGACCTGCCAAGGAAGAAGAGGAAGAGATATAAATAGTATTTTTCGGATATAACACCTTTATTTTAGGCTTTGGGGGCGTTTGTAGTTGGATTATCCCGAAATAATGCCACTTTTGCGCCGGTAAAAATAATCACCGCAAAAACATAATGAAAAAAGTTAGTACTCTCCTGTTTATCGGCACCATGCTGACGTTTGCCGCCTGCCAGAGTAAGCCAGCCAACGAAGAAGCACTGGTTGATTCGACCGCTGTAACCATGACCGATACCGCAGTTCTCGTTACGGATTCAAGCATGACAATGATGACGGATTCGGCCACCATGATGGTAGCCGATACGGCGAAGAAATAAGCCAGCCCGACACTATGGAAGGTTGAAAAGCCCTATTTTTATAGGGCTTTTTCGTTTTCTCCCGTGTCAAATCAACTTGGTCAGTTTGTCCCCCCGGCAGCTACTGCGTATTGTCAGCAACTTTATCAGGAGTACAACTTCGTATTTCACGTTGTCAAGCCCCGTCGGACGCGCCTGGGTGATTTTCGGCGGTGGCCCAACGGGCAAACGCGTATTACGGTCAACGCCAATCTGAATGCCTATGCCTTTCTGATTACGTATATCCACGAAGTCGCCCATGCCGACGTATGCCGGAACCACAAACGGCGCGTACTACCTCACGGTGTGGCCTGGCAACGGGCGTTTCAACGGCTCATGCAGCCCTGCCTGACCAACGCTGTATTTCCACCCGAAATCCTGCAGCCGCTCCGGCAGTACATGGCCCGGCCAGCCGCCACAACTTCGGCGCATGCCGCCCTGGTAGCGGCTCTGCGTCAGTTCGATCCGGCTCGGGCCCGGGACAACTCAGCGGATAGGGTCTGTCTGAATGAGGTACCGGTGGGAAGTCAGTTTATCTTTTCAAAAAAGACGTGGCAGCGTGGTACGATGCGCCGAACCCGCATCGTTTGTAAAGAACTGTCATCCGGTAAATCCTACGCAATACTGGCCCATGTCCTGGTTGAATGTATAACGTGTACCGAAGCGTGAAGAACGAAGAACAAAATGTAACGGAAGCCACTCACAAGCCAAAGTCCTTGTGGATGGCTTTGTTTCTTCCGGTTTACGCTTCGCTGTTCGTGCTTCACACCATACAGGCCCAATCCGTTCTCCGCGAAGGCGTCTGGCTTAAGATTAGTGTGACCCGATCGGGCGTGTATCGGCTCGACCGTGATGCACTGGTGCGCCAGAATCCGGCTTTTGCCAGTGCCGACCCGCGCCGGTTGCGGCTCTACGGCAACGGAGGGGCACCATTGCCCCAGTCCAACGCTATGCCCCGTTCCGCCGATCTGACCGAGAATGCCGTACTGGTAACGGGCGAGGCCGATGGGCGCTTCGACGCGGGCGACGCCCTGTTGTTCTTTGGACAAAGTTCGCATACCGTCCGGTACGATTCTGTGGGCAAGCGGTTCTCACATCAGGTTAACCCGTTCTCCGATACGACGTTCTACTTTCTAACTATTGGCCTGGCAACGGGTTTGCGGATGGTTGAACGCCCGGCAGGCAATACGGCCGCTACGCCCACGGTCACCATGTTTACGGACTACCAGTTCTATGAACCAGACCGGCTGAAACTACCCGGTCTGCATTCCGGACGCGACTGGCTGGCCGACTACATGACTACCGACACCGTAAAGACGGTACCGTTCGAGATGCCGGGCCTGCTGCCCGCCACGCCTGTGCGGGTACGGGCAAGTGCGGTGGCCGGAGCAATCACACCGACCGAGTTTCGGCTGAGTGTCAATGGTATTCGGGTTGGAACGATGCCGATGCCGACTGTTTCGGGCTATCAATATGATTTTCAAGGTTACGCCCGCGCTGATACGTTTGTGGCCCGTCTCTCTGCCGCTGACACGCCCCTGCAATTGCGACTGTCGTTCATGAAAAACGGGCAGTTTTCGGCGCCGGGATATCTGGATTTCTTATCAGTGGAGGGGCAGCGCGAGTTGCGGCAGTACGGTCAGCCAATATGGGCTCGCCGGTTATCGGCGGGGCTGGTGGCCGTTAAGCAGGCCACGGCAAATCTGCGCGTCTGGGACGTAACGAATCCGCTCCTGCCCCTGGCGCAGACCTACGCGCCTACTGCCGCCACAGAAGCCCGCTGGCAAGGCAGTAATCAGCATGATTATTTTTTGTTTACCGATGCCCAATTGCTTACGCCCGCGTTAATCGTGCCGGTAGCCCACCAGAATCTGCACGGTCAGCCGGTGCCAAATCTGCTGATTGTGACGCCCGCAGCCTGGCAGGAGCAGGCCGAACGACTCGCCAAATTTCGACGTGAGAACGACGGGCTGTCGGTGCTGGTAGCCACGACGCAGCAAGTGTTCAACGAGTTTAGCTCCGGCCAGCCTGACCCAACGGCTATTCGTGATGCCGTGCGCTATTTTTATCAGCAACAGCCCGGCCAGCTACGGTATCTGCTTTTGTTCGGTGATGCGACGTACGATTATCGCAATATCAACGGGGGAGTCAGCCCGGCGCAGCTGGCCAATATGGTACCGGTCTATGAAAGTCGGCAGTCACTGCATCCGGTGCTGAGTTACTCGTCCGACGATTATTTTGGGTTTATGGACGAAGCCGCTGGTCGATGGCCCGAAGACTACGAATCCAGTGCGAATACCAGTAACCGGGGCGACCATCTACTTCAGGTAGGCGTGGGCCGCCTGCCTGTCAAGTCAATGATTGAAGCGCAGACCGTAGTCGATAAATTGATTCGCTACGCAACAGACCGAACGCTAACGGGCGACTGGCAAACACGGGTTATGGTGGTGGCCGACGATGGGGATTTTAATATTCATCAGCGCGATGCCGGGCAACTGGCTAACCAGGTTGAAACGGTAGCACCTGCTTACCGGCCCGAACGTATTTTCCTGGATAACTTTCCGCAGCCGATTTCAACCACCGGTACGGTTAAACTACCCGCCGTGAATGAACTAATCAGCCGCGCCATGATTGATGGGCGACTCATCATCAATTACAGCGGTCACGGCGGAACGCTTACCCTGGCTGATGAGCAAATTGTGACCCTGTCCGATATTCTATCGTGGCGCAACCGTCGTTTACCTTTAATTGTAACCGCTACCTGTCAGTTTGGACGCTATGACGACCCTGCCGAGCAGTCGGGGGCGGAGTTGGCTTTGCTGAGCCGGACGGGTGGGGCGGTGGGGTTACTCACAACTACCCGACCCGTGTACGCCAACACCAATCTGCTGCTAAATGAAGCGTTTTACGGCTCCGTATTTACACCCGTTAACGGACAGATGCCGCGTTTGGGTGATGTGATGCGGGATACGAAAAACAATAGTCTGAGTGGGTCTGTGAACCGCAACTTCGCCCTCCTTGGCGACCCATCCATGCGGCTGGCCTATCCGCAGGCCAAAATCGCGCTGATGACCGTCAATGGCCGCGCAGTATCCGCTACCCGCATGGATACCCTTCGCGCGGGCCAAACGGTTGAGCTAACCGGCGACATCCGGCAGAACGGACAGCGGGTCACTGATTTCACCGGAACGGCCCGGGTCACGCTCTTCGACAAGGCCGTAACGAGGGTGACGCTGGGGCAGAAAGGCAACGAAAAGATGACCTATCAGACATTTGCCAACCCTATTTTTTCGGGCCAGGTACCCGTGCAACAGGGCCAATTTACGGTGCGGTTTACCATGCCCCGGGATATTGACTACACCGTTGGCCCCGCAAAACTTTACGCCTACGCCATCCGTAGCGACAGCCTGTCCGATGCCGCCGGTAGTTCTGAACAATTGCGGGTGGGTGGCAGTGTAACAGCAGACAGTGTTGACACCGAACCGCCCGTCTTGAGCCTGTCAGTAGCGAGCGGACACCAAACGGGCGAGGTCTGGCAGGTAGTTGGGCCGGACGTAACGGTGCGCATTGGCCTGTCTGACAACCGGGGCATCAACGTAGCACGATCAGGACTGGGGCATGAACTAACGGCGCAATTGAATAGTCAGCCGCCCGTGATTCTGAATGACGAATACGTGGCTAGTGGCCCCAACGGGCGGCAGGGTGAGGTGTTGCACACGTTTCGGGGATTGTTGCCGGGAACCTATACGCTGCGATCCAAAGCCTGGGATATCAACAATAATTCAACGGAGGGTGCGTTGACCTTAGTGGTTTCTGAACGGCCGGGGCTAACGCTTCGGGCGGTGCGGATTAGTCCAAATCCAGTGTCGGAACAGGCCATTTTCCTGGCTGAACACGACCGGGCGGGCGAACCCCTTGACTGGACACTGACGGTTGTTGACCTGAACGGACACCAGCTATTTGAACAAACCGGGCAGTGTACCAACTGCCCCGGCACGGTAGAAGTAGGTAGTTGGCCAGGACAAACCAGCCCGATGAACCCGGTACCAAACGGGCTGTATGTGGTTCGGCTTCAGATGCGGGCCGCTACCGATCAGACTACCGCCACGGGCAACAGCCGGATTGTTCTAAGCAAATGATTGTTCTGCCTGATGCAGCCCCTTTTTCTATATCCAACGAATCCTCGTAATTTTGACCGCGCAACAGGGCAATACACCCTGCCAGTTGTTGTCGCAGACCAACCATCATAGCATGAAGCTCAATTTTTCGCGCGTATTTTTCGGCGTATGTAGTATTACCCTGTTTGCCGGTTCGGCGCATAGTCAGACGACGGCTCAACCGCCAATTCCCACGCTGAATGGTCAGCGACTCCAGACGCCAACCTCCTCCGTACCGTTCCTGAACTTCACGCCCGATGCCCGATCGGGTGCGCTGGGCGATGCCGGTGTAGCTCTCGGCGATGCCGACGCCAGCGCCATATTCTGGAACCCGGCCAAATTAGTTTTTGCCAAGCAGGACAAAGGAGCCGTTGTATCGTACACACCCTGGCTTCGTGATCTCATTGGTGACATGTATTACACCAACCTGAGTGGCTATTCCAAAGTCGGCAAAAACTCGGTCATTGGTGCGTCGCTGCTGTATTTTGATCTCGGCACGGTCGATTTTACCACGGCTCAGGGTGTAGCCGCCGGGACGTTTAACTCCCGCGAATATGCCGCTACGGTTTCGTTTGGGCAGCGACTGTCCGAAAACCTGTCGCTGGCTGTCAACCTCAAATATCTGAATTCCAACTTAGCCGCCGGATCGAGTATACAGGGCCTGAAACCCGGTGCTACTGCCGCTGCCGACATCGGTATCTATTACCAGAACGAAGCCCGAGACCCCTCAACGGGGCAGGGGCTGGGCTGGGCCTTTGGCGGTATGGTCTCTAACCTGGGTGGTCGGCTCAACTACGGTGGACAGGAGCGGTATTTCATTCCCACCAACCTGCGCGTCGGTACAGCCATTACCTACCATACCGATCAGTACAACAAGTTTAATTTTCTGGTCGACTTCAACAAGCTGATGGTTCCCACGCCCAATGTGGTTAACGGGATTAACCTGAACGCCAACAAAAATTACTTTTCATCGGTGTTCGGTTCATTTGCCGACGCACCGGGTGGGTTTGGCGAAGAATTGAAGGAAGTTACCCTCTCAACCGGTCTGGAATACTGGTACAACCAGCAGTTTGCGGTGCGGGCAGGCTACTTTAACGAGTCGAACGACAAGGGTGGACGCAAGTACGTCACGACAGGTCTTGGTTTGCGGTTGCAGGACCGTTTCGGTGTCGATTTCTCGTATGTGCTGCCCGTTAGTCAGCAGGTTAGCCCCCTTTCCAACACCTTCCGTATTTCACTGCTGTTCAACTTCAACAGTACCAACAGTGCCTTCAACGAAGAGTAAGTATTCTGGTGAATCACTCCATTTTGGCGGTTCGATTCACTTTTTCAATCATGCTCGATAGAACTCAAACGCCGACTTTCCAGGCCATTCAGGAAGTACGACTACCCACGCCCGATACCCATACGCTGACCAACGGTATTTTACTGCACACAATCCGGGTAGACCACCAGCCTGTTTTGCGCATCGAGTGTATTTTCGACGCTGGTAGCTGGCACGAGCAAACGCCCTCATCAGGATTTTTTGCGGTCAAAATGCTGGCCGAGGGATTACCTAATCGCACGTCGGCGCAGATTAGCGAATACTTCGACAGCTTCGGCGCGTTTCTTGAACTGAATAGCGGGCCTGACCGCTCCAGTGTGGTAGTATACTGCCTGACCAGGTTCCTGCCCAACATCCTGCCGGTACTGCGTCAACTACTGACCGAACCCACGTTTCCTGATAAGGAACTGACCGACCTGCGCAACATCACCCTCCAGAATCTGCGGGTCAACTACGAGAAAAACGCTTACCTGGCCGGGGTAATGTTTCGGCAAAAACTCTTCGGGGCCAATCATCCCTACGGTCGCAGTCAGCAGCCCGAGCAAATTGCCAGTCTGACCCAACCCGATGTGGTGGGTTTCTACAAACGGGTACTTCAAAACCGGCCTTTCCAAATTCTGCTGGCGGGGCAGGCAACTGAGCAGGATGTGGCTCTGATTGATCGGGAACTGGGGCAAATTTCTCTCCGCACCGATGACCTGCCCACGCTCGCCCACACCCTTGTATCTACTGACGATCTGCCAACGCTGGCCGAGAAGCCCGATAGTACGCAGTCGTCTATCCGGCTGGGCAGGCGGTTATTTACGCGGTCGCACCCCGATTTCTTCAAAATGGTCGTCACAAACGAGATTCTGGGTGGCTATTTTGGTTCGCGGCTGATGAAAAACATCCGCGAAGAGAAAGGCTTCACGTATGGCATTTCGTCTAATATGCCATCATTTCGGCGCGACGGGTATTTTTTGATCGGTACTGACGTGAACCGCGAGAACACGCAGCAAACCCTGGACGAGATTCGAAAAGAAATCAGCCTTCTTCAGACCGAACCCGTGCCGGAACACGAACTTGAAACGGTCAAGAATTTCATGGCCGGAGAGTTTGTTGGTTCGCTCAACACGCCGTTCGAGATTGCTGACCGTTATAAGGTAGTGCTGCTCGATAACCTGCCTGCCGACTTCCTGACTACATACATCCAGCGCCTGCGGGCGGTCTCGGCTGATGACATTCTGGCAATGGCGAATCGCTATCTGTCAGATGGCGATTTGAATGAGATTGTCGTGGGTGGAAAATGACGTTTTCTTGACTACCCGATGTTACCCAAGTTGGTAAATAGGGCTTACTAGTTGCTTGATAGGCTTAAAATGGCTATTTTTGGGGTTCCTGCTCAATAAGATTATCATAAAGCCGGGTAACTGCCTTTCCTCAAAACGCTTAATTCAATTCCTTACATGAATATTTTTCTGATCTGTTTAACAACGATTGCGGCTTATCTTATTGGTTCTATTCCAACGGCTGTCTGGTACGGAGAAGGATATTTTGGCATTGATGTACGCAAACACGGCAGCGGTAATGCAGGGGCAACCAACACATTCCGGGTGCTGGGAAAACGGGCTGGCACCATCGTGCTGCTCATTGATGTGCTGAAAGGCTATACAGCCGCTGCAATGGCCCCCCTGCTGTGGTATCTCGATATTATCACGATTAATGAAATACCGACCTTCAAAATCGTTTTTGGTCTAGTGGCGGTAGTCGGACATCTCTACCCCCTATTTGCGGGATTCAAAGGCGGTAAGGGCGTTGCCTCGCTGCTGGGTCTGATTCTGGCCATTCATCCCGAAATGGCGGCCGTTTGCATCGGCGTTTTTCTGCTGGTTGTCATTGCCTCACAATACGTATCGCTCGGCTCCATCCTGGCTGCGCTGGCATTTCCGGTGTTGCTGTTGCTGCGTATTTTCGGCCAGCCCGAGCGACCCATCTTTATCGTGTTCGGCTTCGTGATTTTCCTGCTGGTTGTCTTTACCCACCAGAAAAACATTGCCCGCCTGCTCCGTGGCGAAGAAAGCCGCACCATCCTATTCCGGTTTCAAAAGAAGAAAGAAAGTTAATCTAAGCGCTATCACACAGAGATGCGCCTGGCAAAAGAAGGTTCAGAGAGAATACTTAAAGCTCTGCGAATCTCCTTTTGCCAGGCGCATCTCTGCATAATAGCCTCTCAAACTGCGTAACTTGGGGCGTTTTTTATGAATGACTTATGCTGACCAAATACATCGACCAAAACAAGCAGCGGTTTCTCGACGAACTGCTTGATCTCCTTCGCATTCCATCGGTTTCTGCCGATTCCAAATTTAAAGACGATGTTCGGCGCGCGGCCGAGTTCGTGCGCGATAAGCTCACTGCCGCCGGCCTGGACGATGCCCAGCTGTTCGAAACGGCGGGCCATCCCATTGTTTTCGCTCAGAAGATGGTTGATCCGGCCCAGCCTACGGTGCTGGTCTATGGCCATTACGACGTGCAGCCCGCCGATCCCTACGAACTCTGGAAAACCCCGCCTTTTGAGCCAACCATCCGCAACGAGCGCATTTATGCCCGGGGTGCCTGCGACGATAAAGGTCAGTTTTACATGCACATCAAGGCCCTCGAAGCCATGCTGGCCACCGACGGTCTGCCCTGCAATGTGAAAGTGATGATTGAGGGCGAAGAAGAGGTAGGTTCCGATCACCTTGGCCTGTTTGTAGCGCAAAATCGCGACTTGCTGAAGGCTGATGTGATTCTGATCTCGGACACCAGCATTATCTCCAACGAAACGCCCTCACTCGAAGCGGGTCTGCGCGGGCTCTCATACGTGGAAGTGGAAGTGAACGGTCCCAACCGCGACCTGCATTCGGGCGTGTATGGCGGGGGCGTAGCGAATCCAGTTAATGTCCTGGCCAGGATGATTGCCAGTCTGCACGATGAGCAGGGCCGCATTACCATTCCCGGATTCTATGACAAAGTCGTTGATTTAACCGATGCCGAACGCGCCGAACTAGCCAAAGCCCCGTTTGATCTCGCCGAGTATGAGCGCGACCTCGGCATTGACGCCGTAATGGGTGAAGCAGGTTACTCGACCAACGAGCGTACCAGCATCCGGCCCACACTGGATGTGAACGGCATTTGGGGCGGCTATACCGGCGAAGGCGCGAAAACGGTATTGCCCGCCAAAGCATCGGCTAAGATCAGCATGCGCTTGGTGCCCGATCAGACACCCGACGAAATCACCACGCTGTTCACGAAACATTTTGAGTCTATCACTCCAGCGGGGGTAACGGTTGCCGTGCGCCCGCATCACGGCGGGTTACCTTACGTGACGCCTACGGATTCGGTAGAGTTTGAAGCGGCCAGTCGGGCCTTTGAAGATGCCTGGGGTAAGAGGCCTATTCCAACGCGCGGGGGGGGCAGTATTCCCATTGTGGCCTTATTTGAGCAGGAACTAGGCGTGAAATCAATTCTGATGGGTTTTGGGCTGGATATAGACGCCCTGCACTCGCCCAACGAAAGCTACGGCCTGTTCAACTTTTATAAGGGTATCGAAACGATTCCGTACTTCTACAAAAACTACGCGGAACTGAAGCAATAAAATGAAACGGACCGTACTGATTCTGTTGCTGATTTGCCTGACGGGCTCATTAATCCTGGCGCAGCAAACCAACCGACCCCTAACCCCCGCCGAACAAAAGCAGAAAGAGCGGGTAGAACGCGAGTTACAGCTTCAACGCGAAATCCGGGCGGAGTCTGCCCGCAAGCAGCAGGAGTATGAAGCTAAACAGGCCGAAAAAGAACGCAAGAAAGCCGACCGCCAGTCGGCTAAAGATAATCCAAACCCGGCAACCGGTACCCGGCCTACGGCCCCGCCTGCTACCGCAACAAGACCGCAGTCAGATCAGGGCGTGACCGAAACGTCAGAGACTATACCTGCCGATGTCCAGCCGCGCCAGAAACGCGAAAAAAAAGAGAAGGTTCGCCCGGAGCCAGTCATTTCAACATCGGCCCCGGCTGTTAGTGAGCCTGCCAGCGACCGCGTTGGCCAGCCAGCGGCTGTTGCTGAACCCAGAGCAACAGCCGAACGGCCCGGGCGCGAGCGGAAGGAACGAGCCGTTCGGGTAAAACCCGAAAAGAAAAGCTCACTACCCGTGGCAGAACCAGCCAGCACGGAACCGCAGGTAGTGTCCCGCCCGAAGCACGAGTTTCTGCCCAAGGGTCACCTGTTTGATCCGATCCTGCTCGATCCGCTCGAAGCCCAGACCTACGGTAGTGTTTTGCCCGCCTACTACACTGAAGGCCGGAAATACAAAGGCAGCATTGTACCGTTTGCCTTCGGATTTGTCAAGCCTTTTTATCGCCGAACAACCGCCCCTGACCGTGCCGAGGAACTGGTGCTGGATCTGGCGTCGTTCACGCAGTTCGAGGTGTTCTTTGACCAGGACAAAGGAAAGCAGCTTCGGCGAATTATGAACAACGACTATAAGGTCAGTATTAGCTATAACCTGCGCCGGGGGGCGAACAGCTATCGCATCCGGGCGTATCATATTTCGTCTCACCTGGGCGATGACTATATCTTTCGGAACAGCATCCGGGCGCCAACGCCTAACTCGGTCAATTACGAGCAGCTGGATGTAACATACAGTCGTACGGTAAATAACTGGCGGCTGTACGGTGGGCTGGGTGCGGTGCTGCGTAAGAAAGAAGAACGCGATCTGCTCAGTGCACAACTGGGAGGGTATTATAAAAAACCGTCGGAGCGGCTGGCCCGGCTGGTAGGTGGCGTCGATGTGAAGTTCTGGCAGCAGACCGACTTCCGGCCCGGTATTCATGGCGGCATCGGCGTTGAAGTAGGACGCACCCAGAATAACCTTACCTTTTTACTCGAAGGCTACTCGGGTTTCCGTCCGTATAGCCAGTTTGAACAACAGCAAACGTCCTGGATTGGCCTGGGTGTGTATCTGAATCCATTTTGATCACGGTCATAGTCGCGCGTAATTGACCCTTTCATCAAAGCGTCTTCACTGATAGTGAATTACGCAGATTCTGTGATGATGCATAAGCAATGACGCGAAGCTAAATAGCCTGTATTGATTGATAGACCTATGTGGTTAGAAAACAAGCGAATTGTGGTCATTGGCGGAACGACGGGCATGGGCCTGTCGGCAGCTATGGCATTTGTGCGCGAAGGTGCTCAGGTGGTAGTGGTAGGACGCAATCCAGCGAGTTGCACGGCTGCTGAACAACAACTGGATGGCAACGGCCTGGCTATGTCGGGCGATGCGTCGGACCCGCAAACGGCCCCCCAGGCCATTATACTCTGTCAGGAGATCTTCGGTGGATTCGACGGGCTGTATCACGTGGCGGGTGGCTCCGGCAGGCGGTTTGGCGATGGCCCCCTGCACGATATTACGCTGGAAGGCTGGGAGTACACCGCCAACCTGAATCTGACCTCGCTTATGCTGTCTAACCAGGCTGCGGTGCGGGCGTTCCGGGCGCAAAACAGCGGGGGTACAATCCTGAACATGGGTTCTGTGCTGGGATCGAGGCCTTCGCCGGTGTATTTTGCTACTCACGCCTACGCGGCTATGAAGTCGGCCGTGATCGGCTTTACCAAATCCGTAGCGGCCTATTACGCCCCTGAAAATATCCGGGTTAACGTGCTGGCTCCGGCCCTGGTTGAGACGCCAATGGCGCAGCGGGCCACTCAGGACGACGTGATTATGGCGTTCACCAAAACCAAACAGCCACTAGACGGCGGCCGTATCGGCCAGCCCGATGACCTCGACGGAGCCGCCGTGTATTTCATGTCTGATCAAAGCCGCTTCACTACCGGGCAGGTCCTGACCATCGATGGAGGCTGGAGCGTTTCGGAAGGGCAGGTTTAGGATGATCGAGACGCAACGCCTGACGCTGATGCCCCTGTCGATCGATCAGCTCCGGCTGCATGTGGCTGACAATGCGCAACTAGAAGCGTCGCTGGGGTTGGTGCCCGGCCATCGTGAAGTAGACGCTTTCCTGCTGAGCGTCATCACGCATTTTACGGTACCTCGCCTGAAAGATCCTACCACTAATCCGCTTTATCACACCATCTGGGTTGCCGTTGACCGCGCCACCCGGCAGATTGTGGCCGATGCTAAATTCAAGGGCGAGCCCGACGAAGACGATGCAACTGTCGAGATTGGCTACGGTACTTACCCGGCGTTTCAGGGGCGCGGTTACATGACCGAAATAGTAGGCGGTCTCTTGAGTTGGGCTAGTCAGCAGCCGGGTATAGAACGGGTCGTGGCCGACACGGAAGCGGGCAATGTTGCCTCGCAGCGGGTGCTGGAGAAGAACGGTTTCAGCCAATTCGCCAGGATTGACGATATGCTTTGGTGGGCGTATTCGTTCGGCGATAATAAATCAGAAAATTCCGCGCTGTACATCTGAATTTGTGGTAGTTTTTGGAAAGAATAGTCTTATTTGGCTAATCAATTCTCAACCCGGTACACTATGAATTCACGTCGTAAATTTCTCCGTCAGTTGGGTGGCTCGTCGGCCCTACTGGCGGGTGGTGCATCGCTGCTCATTCCCAACCACGTCAATGCGCGCGAATACCGCGAAAGCTTAATTGAAAGCATCAAGCCCCGCTCGGCTGCCGATACAATCAACATCGGCCTGATTGGATCGGGTATTATTGGCCACTACGATCTTGATTGTGCGCTCAAAGTACCCGGCACCAAAGTGGTGGCTGTAGCCGACCTCTACCAGCCCCGACTCGAGCGTGCCAGGGAGGTATGGGGCAATGACCTTTTTACCACCCGCGATTACCGCGAGGTGCTGGCCCGCAAGGATGTGGATGCCGTGCTGATCTGCGTCCCCGATCACTGGCATGACCATATCAGTATCGATGCCCTCAAGGCCGGCAAGCATGTGTACTGTGAAAAACCAATGGTGCACCATATCAGCGAAGGGCAGGCGGTTATTGATGCGCAGAAGAAGTACGGTAAAGTGTTTCAGGTGGGTAGCCAGCGGGCCAGTGCGTCGGCGGTGCTGGAAGCTAAAAAACGCTATGAAGCAGGCGACATTGGCGAAATCACCTCTGCCGAAGCCTTTCTGGACCGAACGGATGCGCTCGGCGCGTGGCAATACACTTTGCCGCCCGTTGTTAATCCTAAAGACTTGGACTGGAAAGCGTTTCTGGGCGACGCCCCCCAAAAGCCGTTTGAACCGGTGCGGTTTTTTAGGTGGCGCAATTACAAAGACTACGGCACGGGCGTGGCGGGCGATTTGTTCGTACACTTGCTTACTGGCCTGCACACGGTTACGGGTAGCCTGGGGCCATCCAGCATCTATGCTCTGGGCGATCTGAACTACTGGAAAGACGGGCGCGATGCGTATGACCTTGTTACGGCCCTGCTCGATTACCCGAAAACAAAAACCAATGCTTCGTTTCCGCTGGCTATGCGCGTAAACCTCGCTACCGGCGCGGGGGGCGATATTCATACGCGTCTTGTCGGTACCGAAGGCGTTATTGACATCGGCTGGAACTCCTTTACGATGAACCGGCTCAAACGACCCAACGCACCCATGTACAGCAAGGGCTACGATGCTCTCTTTACATACCCACAGGCGATGCAGGATCAATTTGTGCAGCAGTACGATCAGAAATATCCGGAGGGTCAGTTTGGCAGGACCATCCAAAACGAACCCGTCGTGACATTCAGTGCGCCCGAGGGCTACGACGACCGGCTCGATCACATGATTGTCTTCTTCAATGCCATCCGCGAGAACAAACCCTCACTCATAAAAGAAGACGCCGTGTTTGGGCTGCGGGCTGCTGCCCCCTCGCTGGCGGCTAACCTCAGCGTAGAACAGAAACAGGCCATTCAATGGGATCCTGTCAATATGAAGGTAGTCAAGTCCGTCTGATGGAAACCCTGATTCGTCAATATATAGTGGCCTATAACGCCATGGACGTACCGGGTATGCTGGTGCTGCTGCACGATGTAATCGTGTTTGAAAATGTCTCTAATGCCAGTGGTACGACCACCATACATGGGAAAGCCGATGTCGAGAAACTGGCCCGGCAGTCGCTGGGCGTATTCATCAGTCGGGAACAGCGTATTCGTTCGCTCACCCTCGGCGACCGTACCGCTGCGGTCGAGATTGAGTTTAGCGCGATTCTGGCCGTTGATCTGCCGAGCGGTCCCAGGGCGGGCGAGGCTATGACGCTGCGGGGGGTAACTATTTTTGCATTCTCCGATCAGAAAATCGTTCGTATCAGCGATTACAGTTAAGGCAACTCGTTAACCGATAACTGCTCATCCATTTGCAACCTATACCTATAAAGACGACTGTGGTTGGCTCGATGCCATTTCCGGGCTGGTTGGAATTTGCCAGCCAAAACCTGAATCAGCTCGGCCCCGCCGACGTCAGCGAGATGATCGACGATGCTGTGATTGCTTCCGTTCACGATCAGGTAGCCGCCGGTCTCGACGTAATTACCGATGGCGAACAGACCCGCTTTGATTTTAACCTGTCGTTTTACGGTTACATAAACGGTATCGAAAATAACGAAGCCGAACTACGCCGTTTTGGGCCGCCCGCTCACGATCAGCGTGGCAAGCATACTATTGTGGCACCACTAACGGCCCCGCGTGGCCTTGGTGTAGTAGAAGAATACCTCCGGCTGAAACGACTGGCGCCGGAAAGCCAGCAATTGAAAATGTCGATTCCTGGCCCGTACACGCTGAGCGGTCGGCTGCTGCCAGGCGAATTCTATAAAGACCGGTGGGAAGTAGCCGAAGCTTTGCTACCCCTGGTTCGTAAGGAAATTGCGGATCTGGTGGCCCTGGGCGTACCTGAAATCTGCGTTGATGAACCCTCCATGTCGTGCTATGCCTACCGTGAAGATACCAGGCGGTTTGTCGATATGTTCAACCGGACGGTAACACCGGGCGTGGGCAAAACCCGTCTTTCCATGCACCTGTGCTTTGGTAACTACAAAGGCCGGTCGGTTGGAAAGAAAAGCATTGCGCCTATGCTGCCCGATTTTATGGATATGCAGGTCGATGAATTACATTCAGAAATGACCATCCTCAACTTCGCCGAGGTCCATCTGCTGGAACGATTCGCCGAGAAATTCGACGTGGCGGTGGGCGTTATCGATGTAAAGAGTTACTACATTGAAACGCCCGACGACGTAGCCGAACGCATTCGTAAGTGTTTGCCTTACGTACCTGCCCAAAAGCTTGCTGTGGCCCCCGACTGTGGACTGAGTCAGACGGCCCGCTGGGCGGCTAAGCAAAAGCTGACAAACATGGTAGCGGGGGCTAAACTGGTACGGGCGGGTTTGTAGATGACAGTCAGAATTTTTTTCAGTTTGTAATGCGTTTGCCGCTCCCTCAAAAGCTGCTTTTTCGGGACGATAGTTGAATCCTATTCCTCATCTTTACCCTAAAGGCAGCTAGTTATAGTACCCATGCACTCTGGTTTCGTCATTGCAGTGGGAACGGCCATACTGCTGACAATGGCTATTTTCATTGTCATGTTTGTGGCTTATTACCAGCAAAAGCAGGCAAAACAGCAACTGGCTCTTAAAGAGATGCAGGAGCGACACCGGCGTGAACTGATGGCCGCCACATTTCTGGGGCAGGAAGAAGAGCGCAAACGGCTGGCTGCCGATCTGCACGACGGTATCGGTACGATGTTATCGGTCACAAAAATGAGCCTCAATCAGGTAGAGCGACACCTGAACGGCGATAATCTACCCTCCAGTTTGCAGGTGCAGAAGACCCGCTCTATGATTGACGAGACTATGACCAACGTCCGGCGCATTAGCCGCGATCTGGTACCTACTACGCTCGACCGGTTTGGACTGCTGTCGGCCCTCGAAGAGCTGGCCGACCGGGCCTCGGAAGGGGGTATGGATGTACAGGTCGATAGCGCGGGCGACTTACGCATGCTATCCCAGAACATTAGTCTCACCCTGTACCGGATTAGTCAGGAACTCATCAATAACATAATCCGCCACGCCAGAGCTACTACCGTAACTATACAGGTGTATTGCCTCCAGTCCGACTGCGCAGATGGCGAAGTACGGCTTTCAGTGCATGACAATGGCATTGGCTTTGATTTTGATGCTATCATGGAGAATAAGCTGGGAGGGTTGGGGCTGCGCAACATAGAAAGTCGGCTGAGCGTGTTGAATGGTCATGTCACGTTTGACGTGGCACCGGGACGGGGGTCTAACGTTTACGTACAAATCAGACTTCGGGATGCCGAGATTGCCTGATTTTTGTGTTAATTTGTTTGCCGTCAGCGGGTTGGCTTCGACTAACGACAACATCTCCTCTTTACTAGCATCCTTCCATGAGAAAAATTAAAATTGCTCTCTGCGATGACCACACGCTCTTTCGGGTGGGTATGGCCACTATTCTTGGCCAGGTACATGATGTTGACCTGGTTCTCGAAGCTGCCAATGGGCAGGAACTCATCGACAAAATGCCCGGCAGGATGCCTGATGTTGTTCTGCTTGACCTGCAAATGCCCGTTTTAGACGGTGCTGCCGCAACCGATTATATTCGGGAACACTGGCCGCTTGTCAAAATCATCATTCTTACTATGCATGACGAGGACCGGATGGTGCTGCACCTGCTCGAAAAGGGCGTTAGCGGCTACCTGCTTAAGGATGCCGAATCAGGCGAAGTAGAAATGGCTATTCGAAAAGTGATGGACGAGGGGGTATATCTCAACGAGTTCGTCTCAAAGGCCATGCTCCGGAAGATGACCAATAAAACCCGGATTGATAAGCCTGCCAATGCCTTCTACAATAGTAAGATACTGCTGTCGGAGCGGGAGAAAGAAGTGTTAACGTTTATCTGCGAGGGGATGTCGACCAATGAAATCAGCGAAAAAATATTCCTGAGTCCCCGCACCGTAGAAGGACATCGACTGCGCATTCTCGAAAAAACCGGTACTAAAAATACGGCGGGTATGGTGGCATACGCTTTTAAAAATGACCTTGTCACGACCAACTTCGTGTAGAGGGCTGCCTGTTATTCCAAACTTTTTGGTCTGGGTGGACGTATGTAGTTGTATAGTACTCAAAAATACGTATGAATCACTACACGAAAAAAGGAATTATTCTCACCCTCACTGGTGGTACTTTGGTTATTCTGCTGGCCTTCTGTGCCCCAAAGGTTAGCAACAACGTCTCAGCCGCAGAAATAGAAGCGGCCAGTAGCGTAGACAAGGTTAGCCACAGTATTTGGGATGGACTCGCCAAGAAGCACATTAACGAAAAGGGATTAGTTGATTACAAAGCGTTCAAAAAAGATGTAAAAACGCTGGATAGCTACCTGGCGATGCTGGGCAAAAATCCGCCGAAAGATTCCTGGAGCAAGGACGAAAAGATTGCGTACTGGATCAATGCCTACAATGCCAATACCGTCAAGCTGGTTCTTGATTATTATCCGATTGGGAGCATTAAAGACATTGGCAGCAAAATTCAGATTCCGTTTGTCAGCACACCCTGGGCCAAGAAGTTTATCAAGATTGGTAATGAGACGATGAGCCTCGACAATATTGAGCACGGTACATTACGGAAAGATTTTGATGAGAATCGTATCCACTTTGCGCTGGTTTGCGCGGCTATGTCCTGCCCGCGCCTGCGCAACGAAGCCTATACACCAGAGAAGCTCGATGCCCAGTTGAACGATCAGGGTAACGATTTCGTCAATAACCCCGCCAAGAATAAAATTGACCCTAAAAAATCGCAACTGTCCAAATACTTTGACTGGTACAAAGGCGACTGGAAGAAGGGCGACAAGTCAGTTGAGTATTGGGTGAATCGCTACTCTAAAACCAAGATAAATAAAGATACTGACATCTCGTTTATGGACTATAATTGGGCTTTGAACGAACAGAAGTAGGTCTGTTGAGTTATCAGTAAACAGGAAGCAGTTGTTAACCGCGCCACGTGTATGGCCGTTAATAACTGCTTCCTGTTTACTGTAATAGCTGATGAAACGCATCTTATACTGGTTTCGCAATGACTTGCGGCTGCATGATAACGAGGGCTTTTCCCGGGCCTGTACCGATGCTGATGAGGTCTTGCCGGTCTTTGTATTTGACCCCGCCGGATTCGCTGAACTACCCGGCCTGGACTTTCGCAAAGCGGACATTTACCGGGCCAATTTTCTGGTTGAGTCCGTAGCTGATTTACGGAAGTCGCTCCGGCTTAAGGGAGCCAGTCTGATTGTGCGTATCGGGGCGCCCGCCCAGGTGCTGGCCGAACTGGCCGAAGCTATCGGGGCCAATGCCGTTTATACCAGTAAAGAGGTGACGCAGGAAGAAACGGATATGGAATCGGATCTCAGCAAACGGCTCAAACCGCTTAATATCGATCTGAATCTGTTTTGGCAGAGTACGCTGTATCATGTTCGTGATTTACCGTTTTCTGTGGCCAAGCTACCCGACGTCTTTACGCAGTTTCGCAATAAGGTAGAAAAGTACGCCCAGATACGGAGAGTAGTACCAACGCCTGATTCGATTCAGCTGGCTTTGGATACGGATGGGCAAACTGTTGACCCGGGTGATATGCCCTCACTGGCTATGCTGGGGTTTTCAGCAGCGCATACCACCGATAGACGAGCCGCCGTTGCCTTCCAGGGGGGCGAAACGATAGCCCTGAACCGGATAAAGCGCTACATCTGGGACGACGAACACATCAAAACGTATAAGGAGACCCGTAACGGAATGCTGGGTGAAGATTACTCGAGCAAGTTTTCGGCGTGGCTGGCTCTGGGTTGCCTGTCGCCCCGGCTGGTATATGAGGAAGTGAAACGATACGAGGCCGAACGGCACCAGAACGATTCCACGTACTGGTTAATTTTTGAATTGATCTGGCGCGACTTTTTCCGGTTCGTAGCGTTGCGGTACGGATCGAGGCTGTTCAAGCCAAGTGGTATTAAACACGACGTGAGTAAACGCTGGCGTCGCGACCCGGTTTTATTCTGGAAATGGGCGAACGGCGAAACCGGTATTCCGTTTATCGACGCTAACATGCGTGAGCTGAACACCACAGGATTCATGAGCAACCGGGGGCGGCAGAACGTGAGCAGTTTTCTGGTCAAAGATCTGGGAATTGACTGGACCTGGGGCGCGGCTTATTTCGAAAGTCTACTCGTTGATTACGATCCGTGTAGTAACTGGGGTAACTGGAACTACGTGGCCGGCGTGGGTAATGACCCCCGGCAGAATGGGGGTGGGCAATCCCGGTATTTCAACATCTATAGTCAGGCGCTGCGGTACGACGAACGGGGTGATTACGTAAAACACTGGCTTCCCGAACTGGCCCGCGTGCCGGCGCCAGCCATTCACATGGTGTCGAATCTGTCGGCAGAGGAGCAGTCTGAATACGGCGTGGTTCTGGGCGATGATTACCCAATGCCGATTATCAATCCAAACCAGTGGCTAAAGGCTCAAAAAGACCGTTAGCCTAAAAAGTTGAAACAAATCCATAGTTTTGACGAGTTTTGAACCCGTCAACCATCTTATCTGCTCAATTAATCATGTCAAAAATAACCATCATCATCCTTGTTGTTTTAGCTCTGTTTGGCTTTTATGGCTGTAGTTCGTACAACGGCCTAGTGGAGAAGGACACGCAGGTAGAGAATGCCTGGGCTAACGTGCAGACGCAATACCAGCGCCGGGCCGACCTGATTCCGAATCTTGTCAGAACGGTGCAGGGGGCGGCCAACTTTGAGAAAAGCACCCTTACGGCCGTTATTCAGGCCCGCGCCAACGCTACCGGCATTAACCTCAACGCCGATCAGCTGACGCCCGAAAATATTCAGAAATTTCAGGCAGCACAGGACCAGCTGAGTGGTTCACTGTCCCGTCTGCTGGCCGTTGCTGAAAGTTATCCGCAACTAAAAGCTACGCAGAATTTCTCAGAGTTGCAGGCGCAGCTGGAAGGAACTGAAAACCGCATTACCGTGTCCCGTAATGACTTCAACGGCGTAGCAACCAGCTACAACCAGTCGGTGCGGTCGTTCCCAAACAATATCTTCGCGGGTATCTTCGGCTTTGCCCGTAAAGGTCTTTTTGAAGCGTCGCAGGCCGCGCAGAGCGCTCCAACGGTTCAATTTTAAGTAGTGCGGTAGTCGCACACCGAAGTGGCAACGGTACAGGGGGAGTTGTTTTGTCAATGAGCCCTGTACCGTTGCAACACTTCTAACCCCAACGTGTATGTTTTCTCCAGCTGAGCAAGAGCGTATTGTTGAAGCCATTCAGGCCGCTGAAAAGGCAACATCGGGTGAGATACGTGTTCATGTAGAGCCGCACTGCGCGGGGGCCGATCCTATGGTGCGGGCTGTTGAGGTATTTGCAAAGCTGGGCATGCACCAGACAAAACTCCAAAACGGTGTGCTGTTCTATCTGGCGTTTACCGATCGGAAGTTTGCTATACTGGGCGACAAGGGCATTGATGCCGTGGTACCAAAAGGATTCTGGGAAGAAACCAAAGAGACCATGCGTACGCAGTTTGGTACCGGCAACTTTGTGGGTGGGCTACAGCAGGGCATTGCGCAGGCGGGCCGGCAGTTGAAGCAGTATTTTCCTTACGACGGAGCCACTGATACCAACGAGCTCTCCGACGCCATTTCGTTTGACCGTTAACCGTGACTATACGTACCCGTTTTTCCTGTCTGATTGGTTCGCTGCTGATAGCCGCGTTCGTGCTGTTTGTACCCGCTACGGTTGTGAAGGCGCAGGTGAGTAGTGCCGACTCCGTTATTCCGGCCCGGCCTAACCCGCCCCGCCTGGTCAATGACTTTGTGGGTATCCTGAGCCGCGCCGAACGCGAACAGCTGGAACAGAAACTGCGCGCCTACAATGACTCAACCTCCACGCAGATTACCGTCGTCATTGTGCGCACAACGGAGCCGTATCCCATCGGCGATTTTGCGTTTCGCGTGGGTCGTAAGTGGGGCGTGGGGCAGCAGGGAAAGAATAACGGACTGGTACTGGCCTGGGCTACCGAAACGCGGAAGGTATACATCGCCACCGGCTACGGCCTGGAAGGCGCTATTCCAGACGCCATTGCCAAGCGGATTATCAGCAACGTTATTGTTCCGAACTTTAAACAGGCTCAGTACTACCAGGGGCTGGATGAGGCCACGACCGAAATCATCCAGCGTGCCCAGGGCGAGTACCGGGCCGAACCCGATTCGGGTAATGAGGGCGGAGGGTCCAGCATCTTCATCTGGATCTTCGTTGTCTTTATCGTTATCTATTTCATATCCCGCCGGGGTGGTGGCGGTGGCAGAAGCAACCGTAACCGGGGCGGAGGCTTCTTTCCTCCCGTATTCTTCCCAACCTCAACGGGCTGGGGCGGCTCGTCGGGCGGAGGTGGGTTTGGTGGCGGTAGTGGGGGCGGCTTCGGCGGCTTTGGTGGCGGTAGCTTCGGCGGAGGTGGTGCCGGAGGAAGTTATTAGATCACCTGCTTCTCAATCAGCAGAATAAACAGGTGAATCACTTTAATGTGAATTTCCTGAATGCGGTCGGCGTACCCGAAGTGTGGTACCCGAATCTCAACATCAGCCTGTCCGGCCAGTTTGCCGCCGTCCTTGCCCGTTAACAGGATTACCTTCATGCCTTTTTTACGGGCCGCATCAACCGCCTGAATCACATTGCCCGAATTGCCGCTTGTACTGATTCCCAGCAGCACATCCCCTTCGTTGCCAAGCCCCTCGATAAAACGCGAGAAAACGAAATCGTAGCCGAAGTCATTGCTCACGCAGGAGACATGGCTCACGTCTGATATGGCAATGGCGGCCAGGGCCCGGCGATTATCGCGGTAACGCCCCGAGAGTTCTTCGGCAAAGTGCATGGCATCGCAGTGGGAGCCGCCGTTGCCGCAGGAAATAATCTTTTTGCCGTTGTTAAGCGCGTCGGCCATAAGCCGGGCAGCGGATTCAATGGCGGTAAGGTGATCGGGATTGGCCAGAAAGGCATCGAGAACCGATTGGGCTTCGGCCAGTTCCTGCCGAATAATGTTGAGCATAATACGTTGTTGACGGATTTCTGACCAAAGTTGGTCAATCAATTCCGAAAAAACAGAAAAAGCAACAGCCCGTCCATTCGGACCGGCTGTTGCTGAATGAGTTACTATGTTGATGCGATGTCAGGCTATACCGAGAAACTTTCGCCACAACCGCAGGTGCGGCTGGCGTTGGGATTTTTGAACTGGAAGCCTTTTCCGTTGAGACCATCCGAAAAATCAAGTTCGGTACCTGCCAGATACAGCAGACTCTTGCGATCAACCAGAATTTTGACCCCCTTGTCTTCCACAACATGGTCGGTAGGCTGTTGCGTAGCATCGAACTGTAAATCGTACATCAGACCTGAACAGCCCCCGCCCTGAACCGCCACCCGAATGGCGTAGTCGTCGGCAAGGTTATCTTTCTGCTTTAATTCGATGATTTTATTTCTGGCGATTTCCGAAACGGTAACCATAGTCAGGAGAAAATGAAGAGTGTAGAAGAGGAAACGCTTATAAAACGGCTCGTACCTTCGTTATCTTACTAACTTTTGCCAAATCCGTAAAGTTTCACTGACGGAAGCTATCACCCGCTTTGTCATGTCACCTTAAACACCATAATCCCTCAATGCTCACCAATCTTGAACACATCGGCATTGCCGTTCGGGACCTTACCGCATCGAACGAGTTGTTTGCCAAATTACTCAATAAGGTCCCTTATAAGGCCGAAGCAGTTGAAGCCGAAGGCGTGACAACATCGTTTTTTCAGGTTAACGAATCGAAAATTGAACTGCTCGAAGCAACCCGACCCGATAGCCCAATCGCGAAGTTTATCGAGAAAAAAGGCGAAGGTATTCACCATATAGCTTTTGAGGTAGATGACATCCGGTCCGAAATGCAACGGCTAAAAGCGGAAGGATTTACGTTACTCAGCGAAGAGCCCAAGCGTGGAGCTGACAATAAATGGGTGTGTTTCCTGCATCCCAAAGGCACAAACGGTGTATTGGTAGAATTATGTCAGCAAATACAGGGGTGATTAAACGGAGAGGAATGTATTCGATAAAAAACCAATTCTGGGCCCTTTTGCTGGTGCTGGTCGGAAGTACCGTCCAGGCCCAGTCTGTTACCAACGCTGACCGGTACACGCAGCCCGGTGTCGACGTTTTGAACTACGACTTTGCGCTTACCCTCAGCGATTCGACGAACCGGATTGTGGGTGAAACTACCATTCGATTTACCCGCGCCGATGACCGCCAGACCGTCTGGTTCGATCTCATCAGCCCCAGAACCGACAGTTCAACGGGTATGCGAGTGCGGCGAGGTGAGTCTGGCGGGTGGCAAAACTGCTCCGTTCAGCCAGCGTAACGATCGGGTGTTTATAAACCTGCCTGCCGCCCAAAACCTGCCAACCACGGTTACCATCCGCTACGATGGAACCCCCGCGCGGGGGCTGATCATCAGCCGAAATAAATTTGGCGATCGTACTTTCTTTGGCGACAACTGGCCCAATAATGCCCGCCACTGGCTTCCCGTTGTTGATCACCCGTCCGACAAGGCAACCTGCTCCTTTCAGATCAATGCCCCGGCTCAGTACCGCGTAATTGCCAATGGTAAATTTCTAAGCGAAGCACCTGCCCCGGGCGAGTCGGCTGCGACGGCCCGTAAAATAACGCGCTGGCAGGAGGCTACGCCTATCCCAACCAAGGTTATGGTTATCGGGGCGGCTCGCTTCGCGGTCGATGAGGTTGGTTCGGTAAACAACGTACCGGTGCAAAGCTGGCTGTACCCCAACGATAGCCAGAAGGGGTTCATTGATTACCAGCCCGCCAAAGAGATTTTGCGCTGGTTTATTGACAAGGTCGGCCCGTACTCGTATGAAAAGTTAGCCAACGTCCAGTCTACCACCATCTTTGGCGGCATGGAGAATGCAAGCTGCATTTTTTATAACGAGAAGATCATTGTCGGCAAAAAGGACTCGGATGTGGAAGCCCTGCTGGCCCATGAAATTGCACACCAGTGGTTTGGCAACTCAGCCACCGAAGCCGACTGGTCACATCTGTGGCTGAGCGAAGGGTTCGCTACGTATTTCTCGGCCCTGTATCTGGAACACGCCTACGGACGCGACACGCTGAACGCGGTGCTGAACCAGAATGAAAGGCAGATATTCCGGTACGCGGCCCTGCACCCCAACAGCACCGTTATCGACTCGACCACCACGAATCTAATCGATTTGCTAAATGCCAACTCTTACCAGAAAGGCGGCTGGGTGCTGCACATGCTTCGCCACGAAGTGGGAAATGACGTATTCTGGCGGGGAATTCGGGACTATTATGCAGCCCATCGCAACGCCAATGCCCGCACCAGTGATTTCCAGAGCATCATGGAAAAGGTATCGGGAAAGAAACTGGACTGGTTTTTTGGGCAATGGCTCCACCAGCCGGGTTTTCCGGAGCTGGTCTGGGAGTCGCGTTACGATGCCGGCAAGCGGCAGTTGGTGATTGATATCCGGCAGATTCAGCGGTCGGGCGTGGTGTTCACACTACCCATTACATTCAGTATCCGCGACGCCGGCGGGCGCGAGGTTCAGCGTACTTCCCGGCTGACGCTGAATCAGCAGAGTCAGACTTTTACCGTTCCGCTCGGTGCTAAACCCGGTCAGGTGGTTATCGATCCTGACAATACCCTGCTGCTCCGTACCGACGCCACCGAACGCACTCAACCAGGCCGCTAATTTCCGTATCTTGCCACGCTAACCATAATCCTTGCCATGCTAAAGCGCGTTTCCATCCAGAACTTCAAGAGCCTGAAAGAGTCAGGCGGGACCGCAAATAGTAATATCTGTTCACCCGAACAACTGAAGACGAATTTATTGCTCTGTTCGCGGACATGACGTATGTAATTCATGGAGCTACATTGATCATTTAAAGCGGGAGCTTTAACATCATCCGGAAACAGAATATATATCTTTTAAGTTTGAATATTTGCCGGATAGTCAAGGCTACATGAGTCGGAATCACGGAAATTTAGATGGGAAAACGTATAATTACAAACAGAATTATGAAATTGACTTTTCAGAAGATGGAGAGCAAGTAAAAAGCAAAATAATAGATTGGTTTAGTGATGGGGAAGAAAGCGAATTAGATATTGAAATATTAGGTGGGCATAGACAAGAATTTTTTGAGTACAAAAACACGAAAATATTTCGCCCTGATCCAACAAGGCTAGTTCAACAGGTAAACTTTTCTGCTGAACAAGTAACATTGCTTTCAGACTGCTCGAATCTAATCTCTTTCTATTTCTACGTTGATGCTAATTTTAAAAAGGTATCTCAACGTATACAGAAAGATTTATCAGAGTGTATCCCTGAAATAGCATACTTTACTACTCCCCCGGTTAAAGTCGGAAGCGAGAGTCTCCTTGGTCTGAGATTTTTCGACAAAGAAGATATTAGCTATTGGGCTGATGAAGTATCAGAAGGAGTTTTGTATCTACTCGCGATTTTATGTATCATCAACCAGCCAAATCCACCGAAATTACTTTTACTTGAGGAACCAGAAAAAGGCATTCACCCACGACGAATTCGGGAGGTAATGAACTTCATTCGTCGCTTGGTTTCTGAGAAAGGTATTCAGGTAATCATGACTACGCATAGTCCGATGTTGCTGGATGAATTTGCGGACTCGCCGGAAAGCGTTTTTGTGTTCGATAAAGACTACGAAGGATCTACTATTGTCAAAAACCTACAACACGACGTTATCGAGCCGAAAAATCTGGCGAATGAAAAATTAGGCATTCCGCCGGTTCCCTATACAGAAGCGTTGGGCGAGTATTGGACAATTGGATTTTTAGGTGGCGTACCACATGAAACAGTTTAAGTACGGGTTCTACGGGGAGGACGACGCCATAAGATTTTCCTACACAATTACCTGAGCCAATTTGCCGATTCTGCGGTTTTTGAGCGAGATGATGAATTCTGCGGTAGATTTCGGGCTGGTGGTAAAAAACAGGTGGATACGAAATTTGCATACGTGGCCCGTGAAGGATTTGGCTACTACCAACACGACGTGTTCTTCGTCGGACGGGATATCGATAGTCATCAACCAGATCAGTTCCATCTGCGACTCAAGCATTCGAAAAGGAGCGTATTCAAAATCTTCTGGTAATGCCTCCGGTTCAATGCATCGAACATTGGCTTCTGTATCTCAAATATAAAAGTGACAACCCCACATCGACAAAGAATGTCTCTTTTGAGAATCAGCCCCGCAAGCGGGCAAAATTTGATATATATGGCGACGAGGACCCGCCAAACGAAGTATCCAATCCCATTGTTGACTCATTATCCAGGAAGTTTGACGTAAGCTGGTTAGGGCAGCGTTCCGATAGCTTCAAGCATTTTCATAAGCAGGTGACTATCTGAACTCTTAAACCATCATCAACATGAACTACTATAATTCCATTATCGACACCATTGGCAACACACCCCTAATAAAACTCAATCGGGTTACGAAGGGGATTCGCGGAACGGTGCTGGCCAAGGTCGAGTATTTTAACCCTGGTAACTCGGTGAAAGACCGGATTGCGGTCCGCATGATTGAAGACGCCGAAAAGCAGGGCGTGCTGAAACCCGGCGGCACCATTATCGAAGGCACAAGTGGTAACACGGGCTTCGGACTGGCTCTGACAGCCATTGCCAGGGGGTACAAGTGCATTTTCACGATGGCCGATAAGCAGTCGCAGGAGAAGATTGATATTCTGCGGGCAGTAGGCGCAGAGGTAGTCGTATGTCCCACCAATGTATCGCCCGAGGACCCGCGCTCGTACTACTCGGTTGCCCGAAAACTGCACCGCGATATCCCCAATTCCATCTATCCGAATCAGTATGACAACCCTTCAAATGCGGCAGCGCACTACGATACGACTGGCCCCGAGATCTGGCGTGATACCGACGGCAAAATCACGCACTTTGCGGCCAGCGTGGGTACGGGTGGTACGGTTAGCGGCACGTCGAAATTTCTGAAAGAGCAGAACCCCGCCATTTTTACGCTCGGTCTGGACACCTATGGCTCGGTATTCAAGAAGTATAAGGAAACCGGCATTTTTGATACCGGCGAGATTTATCCTTACCTGACCGAGGGCATCGGCGAAGACATTTTGCCCGAGAATGTTGATTTCAGCGTCATTGATCATTTCGAGAAAGTAACGGACAAGGACGGTGCCATCATGGCCCGGCGGCTCTCGCGCGAGGAAGGGCTTTTTGTTGGCTGGTCGTGCGGTACGGCGGTGCACGGTGCGCTGGAGTGGGCGAAAGACAACCTGACCGAAACGGACGTTATGGTGATTCTGCTGCCCGACCACGGTACGCGCTACCTGGCCAAAATCTATAATGACAGTTGGATGAAGGACCACGGCTTTCTGGAGGATCGTGCCTTCAAAACCGCCCGTGACATTGTACACCATAAAAACGGCGCGTCGCAGCTGACCACCATTGGGTCGGGCGTGAGCGTGAGTCAGGCCATTCAGGTGCTGAATCGCAATGGCATTTCGCAGATTCCGGTAACGGATGCCGAAGGTCATATTGTTGGCAGCCTGACCGACAGCACGATCCTGAACCGGCTTATCGACGATCCATCCGTCAAGGACTGCCAGGTGAGCGAGATCATGGACAAACCCTTCAAATTTGTAGGACTCGACAACACCGTAGACGCGCTCTCGTCGCTCATCGACCGGGATAATAAAGCCCTGCTCGTCCGGGACGATTCCCAGCAGGTACACATCATACCAGGCCGATTTGCTGGCCGCCATGACGTAGGTTGGCGGGGGGGGGGGGGGGGGCGGGCGGTGGGGTGGGAGCGGAGAGAACGCGGGGCCCGTACGGCGGGCGACGGGGGGGCCGGGCGGGCGCGCGCGGCGCGCGGCCGCCGCGCCGGCGAGACGGGCGGCCCGCGCGCGCGACGGCGGCGCGCGCGCCGGCCCAGACGGGACGTGACGGCCGGCGCGGGGCGCCCGAGCCGGCCGAAGCGGACGCCCGAGCGGGCGAAGCCGCGAAGCACCCGCCACCGGGCGGGGGCCCCGCAACAGCGGCGAAGCCGGCGGGGGGCGGCGGGGACCGACGCGCACCCGGCCGGACACGGCGCCCCACAGAGGCACGCCGCCCGGCGGGAGGGGAACCGCGACCGGCGCAGGCGGACACAGCCAAACCGCAGCGGAGGCACGGAGGGAACGCAGGGAGGACAGGAAAACAGCACCAACGCAACGCCCGCGAGGGGGCAGCGGGAGGGCGAAGCGGCAAACGGACGGGAGCACACAAAATACGGACGACACAACGAAACAGAGCAGGGGGAGGAGCGCGGCGCGAGGGGCGGGGGAGGAGAAGGGAAGGAGAAGGGGGGAAAAGAGAAAGAAATGTAGGAGTAGGAGAAGAAAAAGGTCATCACCCAGGCCGATTTGCTGGCCGCCATGACCAACTAGGATTCCAATCAGTCTCCCTGCTGTTGATACCTACTTCACTAAGGTGACAATGGCAGGGAAACTGACTTGATCTGTAACCATACCATCGGTTAGAATCTGCTACTAATCCGGCAAAATTGGTTAGGTCATTTGCACAATTCTTTGTTAATTTTGTAAGTGTCCTTCAAGAGTCTGTTCGCTATACGATGGCAATCTGGTCTGATACCCGTTTTCGATACGCCCTGGTCATTGCAACGGCCGGGGTTTTCAGTGCGTCAATCTGGCTGATGGCTTGTCAGTCATCGGTTGATAAACCGGCTGATGTTGTAGCAGCCGAAGCCAGTTTACCCGACCGGGTCGATTACAATCTACACGTAAAGCCCATTCTATCGGATCGCTGCTTTGCCTGTCATGGTCCGGACAAGGCCAAGCAAAAAGCGGGTTTGCGGCTCGACACTCCCGAAGGCGCCTACGAAGCCCTGGCCGAAAGTGGCCACCGCGCCGTAGTGCCGGGCAACCTGGCCAACAGTGAACTCTTCCACCGCATCACCAGCACCGACCCGGAAGTAAGTAATGCCTACGCCGGAGTCAAACCTGACGCTGACGGCGGTTGAAAAAGCAACATTGCTGCGCTGGGTTGAGCAGGGTGCTGAATATAAGGAACACTGGTCGCTGATTGTGCCGGTAAAACCAGCGGTACCCGCCGTGGCCGATGGTGGCTGGGTCAGAAACGACATTGACCGGTTTGTCTTCGCCAAAGCCAAAGAGAAAGGGCTGAGCCTGAATAAAGAAGCCGATAAAACAACCTTGCTCCGGCGCGTTACCCTCGATTTGACCGGTCTGCCGCCTACCCCCGCCGAAGTAGATGCCTTTCTGGCCGATACCAGTAAAAACGCGTATGAAAAACGCGTGAACCAGCTTTTGCGCAGCCCGCACTATGGCGAACGACAGGCTGTAGAATGGCTCGATGTGGCCCGCTACGCCGACACACACGGCTACCAGGATGATGGTCCGCGCACCAGCTGGCCTTATCGCGACTGGGTAATCCGGGCGTACAATCGTAACCTGAGCTTCGACCGGTTCATCACGTGGCAACTGGCGGGCGATTTGCTCCCGAACCCCAGTCAGGACCAGCTAATTGCTACGGCCTTTAACCGCAACCACCAGCAAAGTCAGGAAGGCGGCATTGTAGATGAAGAATACCGGACCGAATACGTGGCCGATCGTACGGCAACCTTTGGCAAAGCCATGCTGGGTCTTACGGTAGAGTGCGCCCGCTGCCACGACCATAAATACGATCCTATTTCGCAGAAAGATTACTTTTCGCTGTTTGCCTTCTTCAACAGCAATACCGAACGCGGGCAGGTTCCGTACAACGGCGAAGCGGCCCCGACCATTACGCTGACCACCCCCGAGGTGGATGCGCAGCTGGCCTTTATTCAGAAAAAGCTAACGCCCCTGCAGCAGCAGTTGAACATAAACCGGCCCAACTATCAACAGCGGTTTAATCAGTGGCTGGCTGGCAACCCGGCAGCTACGACGATTCCTGATGAGGGTATGATTGCCCGCTACACTTTTGACGAAACCAACCGCGCCGACATCAAGGCATTTGAGAAGGCAAAGAGCGACAAAAAGAAGCAGGAAGAGAGCCGAAAAAAGACGTCTGCTCAGGCGGCTGCCCCACCGAAAAAGAAGAGCCTGCCAACGCCAAAAACAGCCGCTGAACTGCTGGAAGACCCGCGCAATGCCTTTCGTGAATACAGTGAATGATACGTTGCCCGCCCGGCTCGGTGGCGACTCGGAGAGTTTACCGTATCCCGTGCCAGGCCGATTTGGGAAAGCCCGTTTTTTGCCCGGCGACAGCTTTATCAGCCTGCCCTCAGACCTGGGGGCTTTTGAGCAGAATCAGCCGTTTACCATTAGTAGCTGGTTTAAGCTGGCCAAAGCAGGTTTATCCGGTACGCTTATGGGGCGTACTACCGGGCCGATGGACGGGCAGCGCGGCTATCAGCTCGACCTCCTGCCCGATGGACGACTAAAGGTGAACTTCAACCACGTTTGGCCCGCCAATGCCATTGATCTCGAAACGGTAGGTAAGGTGCCGGTCAATACCTGGTTTCAGGTCGCCCTGACGTACAACGGCGCGGGCCGCGCAGACGGGCTGACCCTGTACTTCAACGGAAAACCAACGCCCGTCCGGATTATTGCCGATAACTTGAAGCACAGTACGATCTGGGGCAAAAATAAAACCCACTGGGCACAGCACGAATTCTATGTGGGTCGGATGCACGACTACTACTACCGGGACTTCGCCGTTGATGAACTGCGGATGTATAACCGTTGCCTGACACCGATTGAAATACCCCGGCTGGCGGGTCGGCCTGACGCGTTGACGTCGGCTCTGCAAACGCCCGCTGCCAAACGTAGTCCGGCGCAGCAGAGGAATCTGTATCAGTATTATGTGACAACGCACGACCCGGCTTACCGGACTGCGTTTGCTGGGGCCATGAAGCTGCGTGGGGAAACGGTTATGCTGTACACCAACTCCGATCAGGTCATGATAATGCAGGAGCAAAAAATGCCCCGTGTTACCCACCTGCTGAACCGGGGTGTGTACGATGCGCCCGGCCCGGTGGTGACGCCTGCCGTGCTGCATAGCCTGAAACCCATACCTGACGGGACGCCCAAGAATCGGCTGGGCCTGGCCCGATGGCTGCTGACTGCCGATAACCCGCTGTTTAGCCGGGTCATGGTGAACCGGATGTGGCAGCAGTACTTTGGACAGGGGCTGGCCCGCAACAGCGATGATTTTGGCAATCAGGGTGCGCTACCAAGCCACCCTGAACTGCTCGACTATCTGGCCGTGCGCTTTCGCGACGGCGACGGTCGAGCCCGGAACGGCGTGGAATGCCAAGGAAATGCATAAGCTGATTGTTATGTCGGCTACCTACCGCCAGTCATCCGTCGTATCCGAAAAAAAGCGCGATGCCGACCCGGACAATATATTTCTGACACGCGGTCCCGGCTACCGGATGGGTGCGGAGCAGGTGCGGGATAATGCGTTAATGGCAAGCGGTTTGCTCAACCGGCAGATTGGTGGGCCCAGCGTTCTGCCGTATCAGCCCGATGGGATCTGGGAGGCTCTGGCTACCCGAAACGCGGTAAAGTACGAGCGCGATCACGGCGATAGTCTGTACCGGCGTAGTATATACACGATCTGGAAACGCTCGGCCCCCCCGCCAATGATGCTGAACTTCGACGCTGCCGAACGGCATACCTGCATTGTACAGCGTCAAAAAACCAGCACGCCCCTGCAGGCACTGGTTACCCTCAACGACCCGCAATTTATTGAAGCCGCCCGGGTCTTGGCGCAGCGCGCTATGGCCAGAAATAGCCGGAGCGATGACCTGCTGACAGAGGCTTTCAAAGCTATAATCAGCCGCGCCCCGCGTCCGAATGAGCTGGCTCTGATGCAGCAACTTTATGCCGAAGAACTGGCCGATTTTAAGAAGAATCCCGATCGGGCCCGGGCGTTGCTAACCGTTGGCGAATACCCCATCGACCCGAATCGAAATTCGGTTGAGCTGGCTGCCTGGACGGTGGTGACGAGTACAATTATGAATTTTGACGAAGCGATTGTGAAGCGATGAAACGTGGGCCGGCTAACCGGCGCTATTGCACTCATGGATATACAGGACGAAATACACGATCAGTTGAGCCGTCGGAATTTTCTGGGGCAGGCAGGCGCAGGCCTTGGTACCGTTGCTCTGGCATCGTTGCTCAATCCGGGTAATCTGTTTGCGGGCGCGTCCACGCTGGGCCAAAATCCGGCCGTTGGCAAACCCCACTTTCCGCCGAAGGTGAAGCGGGTCATTTACCTGTTTCAGAGTGGGGCACCGTCGCAGCTTGAACTCTTTGACTACAAGCCCCGACTTGAAACCATGTGGGGGAAAGACTTGCCCGAGTCGGTGCGGAATGGACAGCGCCTTACGGGCATGAGCGCCGGGCAAAGCCATTTTCCGCTGGCTGCATCGACCTATAAATTTGCCGAGTACGGTCCAGGTCGTATGACTATCAGTGAGCTGTTGCCCCATACGGCTAGGATGGCCGGTGATCTGACGTTTATTAAGTCAATGCACACTGAGGCCATCAACCACGACCCGGCCATTACATTTTTCCAGACCGGCAGTCAGCAGGCGGGCCGGCCCAGTTTTGGCTCGTGGGTGAGTTACGGTCTGGGGTCCGACAATCAGAATATGCCCGCGTTTGTTGTGCTGCTCAGCAAAGCCCGCCAGGGCGATCAGCCCCTGTACGCCAAGTTATGGAGTAACGGCTTTCTGCCCTCTGTGCATCAGGGCGTTGTGTTTCGGTCCGGACCCGATCCGGTCTATTATCTAAATAACCCGCCCGGTATCGACAAAACCAGTCGCCGGCGCATGCTGGACTATCTGACCAAGATGCACCACGAACAGGCGCAGCGCGTGCTGGACCCGGAAATTAACAGCCGCATGGCGCAGTATGAAATGGCCTACCGGATGCAGACATCCGTTCCCGAAACGCTGAACATCAGCAAAGAGCCAGCCTATATTTTTGATATGTATGGCCCCGACAGTCATACCCCCGGCACCTTTGCCGCCAACTGTCTGCTGGCGCGGAAGCTGGTTGAGAAAGATGTGAAATTTGTGCAGTTGTACCATCAGGGGTGGGATCAGCACGGCAACCTGCCCAATGACATCAAGACACAGGCCAAAAGCGTTGATCAGGCTTCGGCTGCGCTGGTTTCGGATTTGAAGCAGCGGGGGTTGCTCGACGATACGCTCGTGATCTGGGGCGGTGAGTTTGGGCGTGGTCCCTACTCGCAGGGTAAGCTCACGCGCGACAACTACGGGCGCGATCACCACCCCCGCGCGTTCTCGCTCTGGATGGCGGGTGCGGGCGTAAAAAAGGGGCTGGTCTACGGCCAGACGGACGATTTCGGCTATAATGTTGTGAAAGACCCGGTGCACGTCCATGATTTTCAGGCCACAATTCTGCACTTGCTGGGCGTAGACCATGAAAAGCTAACCTTCAAAAGCCAGGGTCGGCGCTACCGCCTGACCGATGTGCATGGTAAGGTTGTAAAGCCGCTGTTGGCCTAACCCCCCTAACTATACAGCCTGGTTTGGCGTTCATACGGTTACTACCACCGCGTTTAGATCTTGTATGGATTTCATCGACTACTATAAAGTACTGGGTGTTCCGAAAGCCGCGTCGGACGCTGACGTCAAAAAGGCGTATCGGAAACTGGCCCGTAAGCATCACCCGGACCTTAACCCGGGCGATGAGGAAGCCAAAAAGAAATTTCAGCAGCTCAATGAAGCCAATGAGATTCTGAGCGATCCCGAAAAACGCAAACAGTACGATCGCTACGGCGAAAAGTATGGTAAAGACTGGCAGCACGGGGAGCAGTTTGAAGCCCAGCAGCGTCAGCAACAGCAGCGCCGGTCAACCGCATCGGGTAGCGGAGCAGAGTACGACTTCTCAGACGGATTTGGTGGCGGTGATTTCTCGGATTTTCTCTCGTCTATGTTTGGCAGTGAAGGCCGGGCGGGGGGTGGTCGGCGTCCTACCAACTTCCGGGGTGCCGATTATCAGGCCGAGCTGCCCCTGAGCCTGCGTGATGCCTATACTACGCATAAACAGAACCTGAATCTTAACGGCAAAACCATCGGTATTACCGTGAAGGCGGGCGTTGAAAACGGACAAAAAATCAAGCTTGCGGGTTACGGCGCCCCCGGTACCAACGGCGGACCCAACGGTGACCTGTACATTACGTTCACGGTTACTGATGACTCGCGCTACAAACGCCGGGGTAACGATTTATACGTTGATGAGGAGATAGACCTGTACACGGCGGTGCTCGGTGGCGAGAAAATCATTGAAACGCTCGCGGGTAAAGTAAAACTGAACGTGGCCGCCGGAACGCAGAACAACGCCAAAGTCCGGCTAAAGGGGAAAGGGTTTCCGGTGTATAATCAGGCCGATACATTCGGCGATTTGTATGTACAGTGGCAGGTCCCTATCCCCACCAGCCTGACCGACGAGCAGAAGGAATTATTCCAGAAATTAGCCGCGCTCTGAGCCATGATTACGAACCAACTTATCTCCGTCCGTGATTTCTGCGTATATAGTCACGTTGAAACCACGTTTGTCACGCATCTGGAAGAGCGTGGTCTGATTCAGACGACAATCGTAGAACAGACCATGTACATTCCATTCGATGAATTACCCCGGCTTGAAAAGTACGTGCGGCTTCATCAGGAGCTGGCCATTCATCCCGACGATCTCGACGTGGTGAATGACCTGACCGAACGGCTGGAAAGCTTGCAACAGGAATTAATCAGCCTACGCAACCGGCTGGTTTTTTACGAATCCTGATAGGACGTACTTTGCGGCATGACTAGTCGACTTCCGCTGCTCGTTTCTTTGCTCTTCACCGTCCATCTCCTGTCGGCCCAGCCCGCCAAACGCCCCCGCGAATACGGCATCCGGCTGGGGGTGTTACCAGTGGGGCCACTCAATGCCATTACCGACGTGCCGGGAGTTCGGGTTGGTCAGGTGACGCTGAAACAGGGTAGTAGCGTAAGAACGGGCGTAACGGCCATTGTGCCGCATGCTGGCAATCAGTTTCAGCAGAAAAGTCCGGCGGCTATCTATATCGGTAATGGCTTCGGCAAACTCGCTGGTTATAGTCAGGTCGAGGAACTCGGCACCCTGGAAACGCCCATCGTCCTGACCAACACCCTCAGCCTCCCCACTGCCGCCGACGCGCTTATCGACTACACCCTGGCGCAGCCCGGCAATGAACAGGTGCGGTCGGTAAACCCGGTGGTGGGTGAAACCAACGATGGCTTCCTGAATGACATTCGCGGGCGGCACGTTACAAAGCAACACGTGCTGGAGGCAATCAGCCAGGCCAAAACCGGGCCGGTTGAGGAAGGCAACGCCGGGGCCGGAACGGGAACGGTTTGTTTCGGCTTTAAGGGCGGCATCGGTACGTCATCGCGCAAACTGCCTGCATCCCTGGGTGGCTACACCGTGGGGGTACTGGTGCAGACCAACTTTGGCGGGGTGCTGCAGATTGCCGGGGTGCCGGTAGGCGTAGCGTTGGAGAAATATTCGTTTAAAGAGAAGCTCGACGGCTCGTGCATGATGGTGGTCATGACTGATGCTCCGCTGGATGCCCGTACCCTGAAACGACTGGCCAAACGTGCATTTATGGGCTTAGCTAAAACGGGTGGTATCGCGTCTAACGGCAGTGGTGATTACGTGATTGCGGTCTCGACGGCCTACCAGATTCCAAACGAAACAACCAATACGCTCGACACGCTGCAACTCCTGCGCAACGACAACACCTCGCCCCTGTTCATGGCCGCTATCGAAGCCACCGAAGAAGCCATTATCAACTCGCTCTTTGCCGCCAAAACCATGAGCGGTGATGCCGGGCACCGCGTGGAAAAATTGCCAGTTGAAAAAGTGATTGAGTTACTCCGGAAAGCAGATCAACTGCGGTGAAGACAAACCTTACGCGCGCTTCATAGCAACGCGGCCCAGCATCACAGCTAGTCCCACGAACGCCAGCGCGCCCAGCAACATATAGCCGCCTTCGCCCAGGATACCGGCCAGCGCGGGTTCGAGCGTCAGGCTGGATAAGGCATTGAAAATACCGTCATTCACCGAGAGCAACGCCACGGCAACGCCCGCCAGCGCCCCACCCGCCACCAGGCCCGTTGCAAACAGATTGCCACTGCCCAGATCTGGGTCCTCGTCAACCCGATTGGTGCGCTTCTGATTCCAGTCGACAAGGGATTTGACGAGGCCACCGGCAAAAATGGGCAGGGTCGTGGAGAGGGGCAGATACAGCCCCACCGCAAACGCCAGCGCGCTAACGCCCACCAGCTCAAACACGAAGGCAATGAAGGCCCCCACCAGCACAAACTGCCAGTCGAGATTAAAGGAGAGCAGTCCCTTGATGAGCGTGGCCATGAGCGTACCCTGCGGAGCCGGAAACTTGTCGGAGCCAATGGCGTGGGTGATGCCCTGCGCCACCAAATCGGGCGTAGGCGAATCCAGAATTTTGACCGTTGCCCCCACGACCAACGATGACACGATGACGCCGATAAACAGAGCCATCTGTTGATATTTTGGGGTGGCACCCACCAGATAACCCGTTTTCAGATCCTGCGATGTAGCCCCGGCGTTGGCGGCTGCCACGCAGATCATGCTGCCTACCACCAGGACCGCCGGTTCGTAGAGATTACCCGTCAGGCCGAAGCCGATGAATACCAGTGCCGTACCCATAATCGTAGCGATGGTCATGCCAGACACCGGCGACGAACTCGAGCCAATCAGCCCCACAATCCGGCTGGCAACGGTAACGAAGAAGAAACCAAAAATGATGACCAGCACGGCAATGAGCAGCTTGGTCAGGATCGAATCGCCGGGAATCTGGGGTAGCACGGCCATCAGGGCTACCAGTGCCACACTACCAATGACGACTACCCGAACGCTCAAATCCTGCTCAGTGCGGGGTGTTCGGCTGGCTTCGCTCAGTTGCTCTTCGGTTTCGATGGCCCGTAATGACGCTTTGCTAAAGCTCGAGCGGAAAGATGAAACGATGGTCGGAATCGTTTTAAGCAGCGTCATGAACCCGCCCGCCGTAACGGCCCCCGCGCCAATTTGCCGGATGTACGCCCGGTAAATAGCGGCTGCGGTATCAGCAAACGTTTTGGTTTCTGGATTCCAGCCACCCGGTCCGCCCGCTTTGGTCAGATCGGCCAGATAGCCGAGTTTCTGGAGTTGCAGCGCAATCACTTCGCCCGGTACCACCGACGCCAGCAACGGAATTAGCCCCAGCCATGCCAAAATACCCCCACCTACCAGTACCGCCGAAATGCGAAAGCCAATGATATAACCCACGCCCAAATACTCTGGTGTGATCTCGCCCGCCACCTGCGCCGACGGAAAGTAGCGGTTCGTCTGCTGCGTAGCCCAGACTGGTACTTCGGCAATGACGTGGAGTACCTTTTGCAGGAACGCGTACAGCATGGCCACGCCCAGCCCCTGATAGGCCATTTTGGCGAAGTTACCGCCCCGTTCACCCGCCATCAGCACCGATGCACAGGCCGTACCCTCAGGGTAAGGTAGCGTAGCATGTTCCTGTACAATGAGCGATCGGCGCAATGGGATCATCATCAACACGCCCACCAGACCACCCAAAATGGACAACGTCAGAATGGTCCAGTAATTAAAGAAATCGGCCCCAACGCCATCGGTCAGAAACAGAAATCCCGGCATGGTAAACACCACCCCCGATGCAATGCTCTCGCCCGCCGAGCCTGTAGTCTGGATAATGTTGTTCTCCAAAATCGTCGTGTTCAAAAACCGCCGACCCAGCGAAATGGCCAGCACCGCAATGGGTATCGACGCCGATACCGATAGCCCGGCTTTGAGGGATAAGTACACCGTAGCTGCGCCGAATAAAACCCCGAAAACAGAGCCGGTAATGATGGCCTTGAGCGTAAACTCGGCGGGTGATTCCGTGGCGGGGACAAACGGTTTGTGCGCGGGTGGGGCAGGTTGCATAGTGGCAGGATTTAGCTGTCCAGCAAAGTAAACGGATTCCGGTAGTTACTTCCCACTTGACATTGTGCTTTTATCCGCTCAACTTTGTCCCTACAATTTATCAGCGGAAGTAGCTCAGTTGGTAGAGCGGCAGCTTCCCAAGCTGCAGGTCGCGAGTTCGAACCTCGTCTTCCGCTCCTCATCATCAGCCAGTTAACTATATAGTTAGCTGGCTGATTTGCGTATGGGTATGTCTGTCGAGACAATAAATTTTCGGCTATTTGCTGCTGAGTATGAAAGCGTCTCGGTCTGGATTAGACCGAGACGCTTCTGTATTCTGACATCCAGCAATAATGCTGATTAGAATCCTGAAAACCAGGTCAAGCATACCCCTCAATCGTTCGTATTTCTACCGGGCTACTTATGTAGTTCAGTTTAACCGTCATAGATAGTAATCTATTTTACTTTACGGTAGCGTTTCGCATCAACATCCCCCTAAAGGGGTATTCACTGACATCCTGCTTACGCATAGCTTTGACCCCATATCGGTATAAGTTAACGAGTGAAGTCAAATCATTGACTAATTTGTTTGCTCGCCGAGATATGGTATTTTTTTCATTCATTCTCATTTCACACAAGTCTATGCAAACATCTATCCATTATCCCTGGTCCCGGCGTAGGAAATTACAGCCAGTAATTGTGGTAATTACTGGCTGGTTCAGTCGCAGACTTTTGCCCGCCTGGTTTAAAAGTCAGTCCGCTGATAGGCGACAGCAGTTTTTATCCAGCGCATCGAAATTCCGGTCCCTATCCTGTATCGTCTTTTTTCTCGCTGTGAGTATCGTCTCATTTGCCCAGCCTGCCAACGATTTTTGCTCAAATGCCACACCTGTTTCATTGAACACACTCGTTAATGGTTCAAATGCGGGGGCTACTACCACCGGCGACCCTTTACCCTACTGCGGTGTATACTATGGTGGTGTTTTTGGTGGAGGTACTACATACCCCAACAATGGCGTGTGGTATAGTATCATAGGTGATGGGTCGGTATTGACAGCCTCCCTGTGTACAGGTACCAATTATGATTCTGTAATTGGTATTTTTCAGGGTAGTTGTGGGGGGCTATTCCAAATTGCCTGTAATAATGACGGTTGTGGTGGGAGTGCTTCTGTTACATCCTGGCAATCAGTTAGCGGTACGGTGTACTACATCATGGTGAGTGGATACAGGCGGGCATCAGGTAACTTTGGTCTTCGGGTAACATCGGCCTGCACGAACCCGGACGTTCCCACCGTTTCAGCCAGTCCGAACACTATTTGCACGGGAGAAACAATTACGCTGTCTATCCAGTCTGCTAATCTGAACAGTGCAACTACTTGGCAGTGGTATTCGGGCAGTTGCGGAGGTACACCCGTAGGTACGGGCACATCTATTCAGGTAAGCCCAGGCACAAACACAACTTACTACGTGCGGGGCGAAGGTGGCTGCGTTTCGTCGGGTTCATGTGCGTCGGTAGGCGTAACCGTCAACCCGAAACCCGCAGTAACCGTAACAAACCCGGCTGCGGTTTGTGTACCCGCTACGGTTAATCTCAATGCGGCTGTTTCCTCAACCGTGAGCGGTTCAACGTTCGCATTTTTCACGGACTCAGGTGCTACCAACCTGGTGGCAAACCCCGATGCGGTATCGGCTACCGGAACCTACTATGTGCGGGCCACGAGGGGAACCAGTTGCGCGTCTGACCTGAATTCGATCTCGGTCACGGTAAACCCGTTACCAACGCCAGCCATAACCGGACTGGGTTCCGCTTACTGCAAGGATGCGGCTAATGTCACACTAACCGGCTTGCCGGGTGGGGGTGGGTTCACTATCGATGACAACTCAGCGTCGCAGTTCAGTCCGGCTAGTTTATCAACGGGTAGCCATACCGTTGTTTATTCATATACTAATACAGCTGGCTGTTCGGCAACGACCTCTCAGATCGTAACGGTAGATGCATTGCCCAACCCATCCATTACAAATTTAAATGCCGCTTATTGCAAAGATGCTCTGGCGGTGGTCTTGACGGGTTTACCAGGCGGTGGCCGTTTTACGGTCGATGGGAATAATTCCAGCCAGATCGATCCGGCAAATATGGCAACGGGTACCCATGCGGTTGCCTATATCTATACGGATGGGAAGGGCTGTGCAGCTAGTGCATTGCAGCAAGTAATAATCAACCCGTTACCTACACCCACTCTCACCAATACCGGTCCCATGTCTAGTAATCAGCCTGCCGTAAGCCTTACGGCAGGTGGAGGAGATTTCTATGCATTTAGTGCCGGGGCCAGCCAAATCAATGCTCCCGGCGGAAATACGGCTACAGTCACTACACCCGGCTTTTTCTCGGTTACAGCTACAAATATTCAAGGCTGTACGGCCAGTGCGAAGACTATTGTTACGGGGGCTATTAGTCCTGCTGTTTGCCGGAGTACCAGTACTGTTTTGAGTGTAGTAACTACAGGTTCGGGCTTGCTGTACCAGTGGTACAAGAATGGTCAGACAGTACCCAGTAAAATGACTGAAATTGCCTCCATACAAAAAGGTACAACCACGGCTAGTCTAACAGTAGTGAGTCCGCAAACCACCGCAAATTATTTTTTGAAAGCCACAGACGGGGGAGGCACTGTTGTCTGGTACGGACCTTTTAGAATAACAGTCGATTATGGGTGTGTAGGTCGGTTGGCGGCTGACTTCTCTGAAATAGAGTTTCAGGTGGTTTTAGCCCCTAATCCATTAGAGAATGGTCGGCTGCAAGCTATTATTAGCGGGGCCGGTGGTCAGGCTTTGACCGTGCACTTATCGACATAAATGGCAAACGCATTCACAGCCAGAAATGGGAAGTAGCAGCCTTCAATCAAACGGTGGATTGGGATGTAAACGATCAACCAGCGGGTCTTTATGTGCTAAAAGCTTTAAGCAATGCGCTGGGAGGGGCTGCCAAAATGGTTACGCTGAAAGTGATCAAACCGTAAATGCGCCATTTGAGTTAAGTCTTCCTTTGATGCCGGACGGAGCGGGTAGTTGCAACCAGATAATCTGGTTGCAACTACCCGCTCCGTCTATTGGGGCTAGCGCTCCGAACGCGTAAACAATCCCGTTTTTCAGGGGGTTTACCCCGAACAGACGTAATCATTCCCCCGTCTGCTCAACGCTATGGCCTATAACAAAACCCCATTACGCCTTTCCCCTCTGTTGTATGTTCGGGGAGTTGTCTATATCATCATTGGCGTGGTTATGTTCGTCTTCGCCACTACCTACTCATCCACGTCGGGTATTATCATTGGCGTGTTGGCGTTGCTGGCGGGTGGTTGTCAGCTTGCTTTCTCGTTTGCCAATCAGCGCGACCTGAAAAATAATATCTGGGGCATTCTGCACGGCATTGTAGACCTGATTTTTGGCGTGGCTATGTTCATATACTCCCAGGGTACCGTCACAGGCCTTGTTGATGTGCTGGGTATGTGGGCCGTGATGTACGCGTTTCTGCAATCGGTTCAGGCCATGTACGCCTTCATAGCTGCGCGGGGGCCGGGCTGGGTAAGTGGTACCAGCATCGTACATTTTCTGAACGTGCTGACAGCGGGTGGCCTTGCCTTCATGTTGCTCCAGTATCCAGGAGGCTTCAATGAATCGCTTCAGTACATCGGTATTTTCCCCATTCTGCTTGGTGCGCTGATTATCGTGCTGGTGCGGCAAATGCAGATTCGGGCCGTCCGAACGGCGTAGGTCAACCCAATTGGCTGGCTTTCTGCTGTCTAACCTGTTGACCAATGGGTACGTATTCAACATCGCATGGATATCCGAACAGGCAGTTGTCTTTGATGCACTGGGCCACTATCTCAGGCACCATGGCTTCCCAGCCGTCTTCGCCCCGTTGAATCATCTCCAGCACGTGATCAGTCGAAATGTGGAGATTCGCTTCATTGTAGTTTCGTATGTCTTCAATTTTATCGTTCCTTACTAAATATTGGTACAATGGCTCAAGGGTAGGGGGTAAGTGAAAATCATTGCAGGTATAAATTGCGTCGTTGCGCAGGGTAGGATATACAAACAGCTTCACCTTCTTGCTGAAGAGCGTAGCGAACGATTCCAGGATGCCGCCCGGCAGGAATTCGTAGTGCCCCTCCTCAAAAATATACTCCAGATTGGGTATCCCCACAATCAACCCGATTTTAAGCCGGGTGAGTTTAGCGAGGTACGCCACGAGTTTGTAGTACTCCAGATAATTGGAAATCATTACGGTCTGACCCATCGAACACAGGATATCCACCCGGTCCAGAAAGTCTTTCTCATCAATACCCTGATCGCTGGCCTTTAAATTATGCAGCGTCAGTTCGGCCATTGATACTACGCGATTGACATCCACGTCGGGTTCGGCCTGAAATTGCTTCAGCCCATTTTCAATCATATCCAACTGTACGTTAGTTAACGGACGCAGTCGTCCGCGCATAACCAGAATGTTTTTCTTATAGAGCGCTTCGGAGGGCTGCATCACCTGCCCGTCGGGACCGAACAGGGCCGCGTCAGTAAAACTGTTGCGTACCAGGTGCAGACTCATCAGCCGGTTGTCAACGTCGGCAAAATCGGGACCGCTGAACCGGATCATGTCGATTTGAATCCGCTCCGGCGTCAGATCATCCATGAGCGATAAAACCAGCGTTTCGGGAGATTTGGCGTAGTAATAGCAGCCGTAAATCAGGTTTACGCCAATGACGCCAACCGCCTGCTGTTGCAGCACGTTCTCGTCGTCGAGCATTCGGACGTGGATAATCACGTCGTTGTAGCCGGTTTGGGGGCTTAGCTGAAACCGGCAGCCCACCCAGCCGTGGGCTTCGTTAGTCTTCTGAAAGTTCAGCGCGGAGACGGTGTTGGCAAAGGCAAAAAACGTGGTGTCGGGGCCGCGTTTGTCGGCCAGGCGTTTTTCCAGGAGACTGTATTCCTTTTTCAGCATCTTTACCAGTCGCGACTCAACCACGTACCGGCCACTTTCTTCAACCCCATAAATCGAGTCACTGAAAGTCATATCGTAGGCCGACATCGTTTTGGCAATGGTACCCGATGAGCCGCCCGCTTTAAAGAACATGGCGGCTGTTTCCTGCCCCGCGCCGATCTCGGCGAAGGAGCCGTATATTTTTCGATCCAGGTTGATGCGTAATGCCTTCTGCTTGGTACCTACGTTCTTCTCGTACATGTTGATGATGCTTACGGCGTATTCCAGTGGGTGGCGTAAAGATACAAAACGCCAAAACGTCTCTTTGGGTCAACGTTCGTTGTCAGGGTGTTGTTTCATCGGTTCCGAATGCAAAAAGCGATCCGTTGCCAGACCGCTTTTTGTAAACTAATCGTTTCTGCCACTGGCAACTAATCCTGATCTGACGACGATTAGCGGGGCTGTTCGACAAACATGTTACCTCCTCCCGCTTTGTCATCAAGCGATGAGGCTGCCTCCGTCAGGGGCGTGACGCCTTCCGGTGCCGCCCGGCGGGCCATGCGTGAACCGGTCATCTGAAATACCGCTTCGTTGAGCAGCGGATCGCTGAGATCGCCGAAGGCTTTCATGCCCAGGGTTGGCTCTTTCACCTCAACCGCTGGCTGAAAGCCATCCGGGTAATCGGAGAAACCCACGGCATTGGCCGACTTGAAGGTGAGCGGCTGCATGCCCCACTTGATGCGTCCCTTGTCGTCCGAAATGGTAATCGACCCGACGTTCTTGCCCACCGTAGTCGTGCCAATGGTGGTGACGGTCATAAACGGACGCAGGCCATTAATGACCAACTCACTGGCCGATGCCGTGCTGTTGGTTGTCAGCACATATACCCGGTTTAGGGTACCGCCGATGTTTTCGGAGTATGCCACGAAGTTTTGACGTCCCCATTTGTCCACGCCGTATCGTTTGTCGGCGTCCGCCGAATAGGTGGCGTTCCATTTCTGGGCGTAATACACTTTAGAAGGGTCGATGTTTTTACCAATCAGGCTGGATAGTACGGTCGATGAACTGACGTAGCCACCCCGGTTGTAGCGCAGGTCAAGCACCAGTTCATTAACGCCCTGACTTTTAAATTTCCCAAAGATGCTCTGCAGCTTCTGGTCGTAGGTGTTTGCCGTACCGCCGTTGGGTTTGGGCACAAACTGGTTATAAACCAGATACCCAATTTTTTTGCTGCCAATGGTGTAGGTCGTATCCAGCAAAATAGGATTCTCCTGGAACACGATAGCAGGTACGGTTTTAGCCTGGGGATCCTCAACCAGTACGCCATTCGTTGATTTCGAGAAGGTAAAGGCATAGGCGTCCGAGGTGCCGTTGAGCAAGGTAGTATAATTGGAGCCGGTTAGGGTCTGCCCGTTTACTTTGGTGAAGATGTCACCCCGCTTCACCCCTGCCTGAGCCGCCGGAGAGCCGGACGATACGTACAGAACCGAGCCAACAATAGTAGTCCGGCTGGCGTCGGCGTAATACAGCTTATATTCCATCCCCGTCGTTTTACTCTCGCCACTCAGCGATGCTTTCAGTTCATCCGCACTTTTCTGAATCCAGGAAAAACGATCCCGGTCCGAATTAGCCGTGTTGTTACGATCGTAGAGCAGCGACATAAAGTAGTTGTCGGGCGTCAGCGTTTTGTCAGTGCTGGTCGGCAGCTTGTCGTTCCAGAGATAGTAAAACTGCATGTTGGCCAGAATCCAGTCGTTTACCTCCTTATCCGTGACCGCACCGCTAACGGCAGTGCTGGATATGAGAGCGGGACCGGGCAGGGGTGCAACGTCCGCTTCCTTTTTGCAGGACATCAGAAACGACGTGGTTAGTATGCTTAGTAGCAGGGCTTGCTGCCACACTCGGTTTATGTTCATGTACGTTGTTGATTTGTACTGATAGAAACGAAAATACCTAACGAATAATTTGCCTGAGTCATTAAAAACAGGTTAGTTCATTGGCCTGCCATGAATCAGCAAAATGCATCCTCTACGTGTTTGATTCTTGTTTGATTCCCGTCGATATGTACGGCTACAATGTCAAACCGGACGTCATGTTGCCAGTTGTGGGCAAAAATGTAGTGTTCAGCGGCTTTCATCACCAGCTTGGCCTTGGCATAATTCACAAATTCTTCGGGGTTCCCAAAGCTGACATTAGTACGGGTTTTGACTTCTATGAAGAGCAGGAGTTTGCCGTTCTGCGCTACAATATCGATTTCCGCGTGCTGGTAGCGGTAGTTGGTGGTTAGAATCTGATAGCCCTTTTCGCCGAGGTAGCGGACGGCTTCGGCCTCGCCCTGTTTGCCGGTGTCGTTGTGTTGTGCCATGCGTGGAGAAAGGGATCGCGTAAAGAAATCGAACGAAAGGTGCGGGCCTGCCTGTTAGGTAAAGAGCTGGAAGTCTACTTCCGGCGTAAAAGAATGAATAGTATCCTCAATAAACAAGTTGACGTTTTCCAGCTCGGGCTCGTTGATTACCAGGTCGCCTGGGCCGAACAGGAGCGGTTGTTTGCCCGGATTACGGCGCAGAAACTTCAGAACCGCAACTGGCCCATTCCGCAGCAGCAGCCAACGCCTAACTACCTAATTTTTTGCGAACACCCCCACGTCTATACCCTCGGTACGAGTGGCAGTATGGATAACCTGCTCATCGGTGAAGACGAGTTGCGCGAACAGTACGGGGCTACCTTCTTCAAAATCCGGCGCGGGGGAGACATCACCTACCATGGGCCCGGTCAGTTGGTGGGCTATCCGATTTTGGATTTAGACAACTTTTTTACGGACATTCACCGCTATATGCGGTTGTTAGAGGAAAGCATCATCCTGACCCTGGCTGATTATGGCCTGCGGGCAGGGCGCATTGAGGGGGCCGGAGCGGATAGGCTAACCGGCGTCTGGCTTGACTTCGATGGCGATTTTGACAACCCGTCCTGTCGACCCCGCAAAATATGTGCAATGGGTGTAAAAGCCAGCCGCTGGGTTACGATGCATGGCTTCGCGCTGAACGTCAACACGGATCTGTCGTACTTCAGCCACATTGTACCCTGCGGTATTGCCGACAAAGCCGTTACGTCGATGGCTGCTGAACTGGGCCGCGAAATTCCGGTTGGTGAGGTAGCCGCTCGGGTGCAGGAGCACCTGGCAGAGTTATTTGAGATGACTATTTAACCGGTGCGCCAATGCGACAGGGGGAGCGCGTTTTTCACGGAGGAAACAGGGTACATTAACTCAAATCTATAGTTCTGTATTCTCCGTGATACCGACTCGCCGGACCGTTCTGCTGCGCTGTGTCAAAACGTAAGAAATGAAGAAAGATATCGACTTTTTGCCCGTTGAGGGCGTACAAATTGCCATTGCCCGTAACGAAAATGTGCTGGGCGATTATGACTGGCAGGTGTTTCTGATTAACCAGAACAATACGGCGATTCATACGGTGTTCGTAACGTCGAAGGGATACGGCGAAAAAAACGCCGAAGAACAGAAAACCTCAACCCTGCGGCACTTCTTTGCCGACGTAGCCTCCGGGGCACACGAGGTTGTGGAAACAATTATGCCTGACGTGTTCCACCTCAACAATGAATATTGGGTTAGCTATTACATTGATAATCAGATATTCGATAAAAAATTCATCTTTGTTCCTGACAGCATCGTCGAAGAAAACCTTGTTCGGATACCCGCCCTGAATCTGGACGGGATTTTGCACGAGTGATCTGACCGGAACAAAATCCACCATTTATTTACCACGGGCTAACGTCCGTGACTACACATGAAGAATCAAAAACCAAAACCCAATAAATACAGCAAATCCACGTCGGGTACGGCCACCAACGGCCGTACCAGTACGCCAAAGTCTACCGTATCTGACCGCGGTCCGGCCCGGCCGAAACCGGCCAAAGCCGCCAGTACCCGACCCCGCGAACAGGGCATCGATAAACCAATTCGTCCGGTTCCTCAAAATGATACGTATCTGGATGAATTGAAAGCTGATTTGCTGGCCTTTCTCCAGGTCAACGACAAGCAAACATTCCCGCAGGAAGATATTCTGGAACATTTTGGTATCTGGGACCGGCGCACCACCTTCCTGATGCGCGGTCTGCTGGACGAACTTACCGAAGATGGCAGCATCAGTCAGCAGGCCGACAAGTCCTACCGTGCCGAAGCAAATGTCAATGCTATTGAAGGCGTGGTTGACCACGTAAATGCCCGCTTTGCCTTCGTCATTCCGGTTTCGCCCCTCGGTACGCGGGGTGATCGTAACGATGACATCTGGGTAGCGACCGATGACCTGAATGGTGCCGTTGATGGCGATCGCGTTCAGGTTGTGCGCCTGGCCGATTCACGCAGCGGTTCGGGAGGTGGGCAGGCACGTCGGCGCATCGAAGGAAAAGTAACCGGCATTCTGGAGCGGGGCCGGGCTGAGCTTGTCGGTAGTATCGAAGTATCGCCAAATTACGGGTTCGTAGTGGCCGATAGTAAGAAGATCTACGACGATATTTTTGTTTCGAAAGAGAAACTCGGCGGAGCCAACGACAACGAAAAGGTTATTGTCCGGATCACTAAATTTCCTGAGCCGGGTAGCCGTAAACAACGGTTCGAGGGGGAGGTGGTAACCGTGCTGGGTAAGGCGGGCGAGAACAATACCGAGATGCACGCCATCCTGGCTGAGTTTGGTCTGCCCATTCATTTTCCCGAAGCTGTTGAAGCCGAAGCCGACGCCATTCCAACCAAAATTGGCAAGAAAGACATGGCCAAACGGCGCGACATGCGCGAGATAACTACGTTTACGATTGACCCCGTCGACGCCAAGGATTTTGACGACGCGCTGTCGGTAGCGGTGCTGGACAATGGCAACTACGAAATCGGCGTCCACATTGCCGATGTCACCCACTATGTTACGCCCGGCACTCTGCTCGAGGAAGAAGCGTTCAAACGCGCCACATCGGTCTACCTGGTGGATCGCGTGGTGCCTATGCTGCCCGAAAAACTTTCTAATGGCCTGTGTTCGCTCCGGCCCAATGAAGATAAGTTGACTTTCTCGGCGGTGTTTGAACTTACTCCCGACGCCCAGATTGTGAAGGAATGGTTTGGCCGTACTATTACGCACTCCGACCGCCGGTTTAGCTACGAGGAAGCACAGGACATCCTGAACAACAACCGGGGCGATTACCTGACCGAACTTCAACTCCTGAACGAGCTGGCCTATAAACTCCGCGCTGAGCGGTTCAAAAACGGAGCCATCAACTTTGAAACAAACGAAATCCGGTTCAACCTGGACGAGAACGGCACTCCGCTGTCGGTATACACCAAACTGCGGCAGGATACCAACAAACTCATTGAAGAGTTCATGCTGATGGCCAACCGGCGCGTGGCCGGGTTCGTGCATTCACTGAGCAAAAAAGGACAGGAGAATGTCATGGTGTACCGGGTTCACGAAGAACCCGACCGTGACCGGCTGGCTCAGTTTGCTGAATTTGCCGGTAAGCTGGGTTTTAAACTCAAGACGGATGAGGAACACCTGTCCAGTTCAATGAACAAATTCATGCACAGCATTGAGGGTAAACCCGAAGCGGGCATGCTGTCGCAACTGGCCGTTCGTACCATGTCGAAGGCGCGGTACAGCACCGAAGATTTAGGACACTTTGGCCTGGCCTTTGAGCGGTACTCCCACTTCACCTCGCCCATCCGTCGTTACCCCGATATGATGGCGCACCGGCTGTTGCAGCACTATCTGGACAAAGGCAAACCCGTGGAGCGCGAGCCCATAGAAGAGCAGTGCAAACACGCGTCGGCCCGCGAAAAAATGGCTTCCGACGCCGAACGGGCCAGTATTAAGTACAAACAGGTTGAGTACATGAGTCTGATGGACTCTGACCGCACTTTTGCCGGCGTTATCTCGGGCGTTACGGAGTTCGGTATCTTCGTTGAAATCACCGAGAATAGTTGCGAAGGGCTGGTACGGATGCAGGATCTAAGCGATGATTTCTACGAGTTCGACAAGGAGAATTACCGCATCATTGGGCAGCGTACCAAAAAGATGTACACCTTCGGCGACGTGGTGGAGGTTCGCGTGAAAGAAACCAACCTGGCCCGTCGAAGCATGGATTTCGCCCTCGTGGGGGGGAGCACCAGCCGCGCCAAAACCAGCGATTTCAAAAGCAACCGGTCAAACGGCCGTACCGAGGCACGAGCGTCATCGCGGAGTAAGTCGGGTTCGGACCGCAGCAAAGAGCCATCCGCCAAAGGCCAGAACCGGCGCGGTGGCCGTGGGCAGCGGTAAGATGGGTCAGGTTGTAAATTCGAAAAAAATATGGATGAATTCATGCAGGAGGCCATCGCTCAGGCCCGTAAAAGCCTGGCCGAAGGTGGTATACCCATTGGCTCGTCGCTGGTAAAAAACGGCGAACTTGTGGCATCGGGGCACAACAAGCGGGTGCAGGAGAACAACCCGATTCTGCACGGCGAAATGGACTGTCTGAACAACGCGGGTCGTGTTGGTTCCTTTCGGGACACCGTGATTTACTCCACACTGATGCCGTGCTACATGTGCGCCGGTACCATTGTGCAGTTTAAAATTCCGAAGGTCATCGTGGGTGAGTCCCGCACGTTCGGCGGGGCGCGGGAATTTATGGAGCAGCACGGCGTAGAAGTCATTGACCTCGATCTGCCCGAGTGTGTGCAGATGATGGAGCAGTTCATTGCCGATAAGCCGCAACTCTGGAATGAGGATATTGGTGAATTAGATTAGGTTGCTGAACGGGCGTTTGTGTTACTATTTGTCTGATTTTCGTCTCAGTAGTATCCCCTACGTAATGAAGTATTGCCTTGCGAGCCGCTCTACCCTCTGCTTCTATACTGCTTTTTCTACTGATTGCCAGCATGGCAACGGCGCAGCGGTCACGGTACTGGGAAGATAAGCCTGGTACCTGGCTGCTGAACGCCGGGCTGGGCGTAACGCGCTATACAGGCGATTTGAATGAGCCGGGCGATTTAGGCCGTTTTCAGGCGGGTGTTGCCGCAAACCTGGCTGTTTCGTACCGATTGTCCCAGCGGGTATCGCTCCGGGCCGAGGGTCAGCTCTATTTTATTCGTGGCAATCAGACTTATACCCGGAATTTTTACAATAATCTGTCATTTAACAGCCTGAATCCTGATGTCTGGCTGGGTGTGCAAGCGGACTTATGGCGGGTCGATGATGCCTACCGCGCTCATATTCCCTACGCGGTGGCGGGGCTTGGGTTCACTTACATGACGCCGAGAGCCTCCTATCAGGGGCGCTTGTACAGTCTGGCACCGATGCGTACCGAAGGCATTGACTACAACCGCCTTCCGCTCATTGTCCGGTATGGGTTTGGTGTTCCGCTGGTGGTGGGTGAGCGGTTCAGGCTACACCTGGAGGGCACATACACGCATGTCAGCAGCGATTATCTGGACGACGTCAGCACGGTATACACCAGTCAGATCGGCAGGGACCCGATTGTTGCTGTCCTGGCAGACCGCCGGGCCGAAATCAATATGCCGCCTAACCGGCCCGGCGAGCAACGGGGCAACAGCACCCGGAACGATGGTTATTTTGTGGTAACGGCCCGTCTGGTTTACGTGCTGTCAACCCCGCAGCTACGCCGATACAAACAGGTGTTTGGCCGCTGAACGGACTGGGGCTGGTTAGGGTTTTGGGCCTTTCTGCCTTATTTTTGAGCCAAAACCCACCCCCATGAGTCCCGCTGTTTTTATTGACGCGATCCAGACTGAACTTCAACGCACCGACTACGGGCAGCACCCGCCCGAACTCTACGATCCCATCCGGTACATTATGGGTCTGGGCGGTAAGCGGATGCGCCCGCTGCTGACGCTGATGGCCACGTCTCTTTTCACTGATGACTGGCAACGCGCCGTTCGGCCTGCCCTGGGCGTGGAGGTATTCCATAATTTTACCCTGATGCATGACGACATTATGGACCGGGCACCGCTGCGCCGGGGTCAGCCAACCGTGCATGAAAAATGGAACGACAACATTGCTATTTTGTCGGGCGATGTGATGCTGGTGAATGCCTATGATCTTTTGCTCGATGTAGACGCCGACAAGCTGAAAGCTGTGTTGGCCAGATTCAGCCGGACTGCCGCCGAGGTGTGCGAAGGCCAGCAGATGGATATGAACTTCGAGACCCGCTGGGACGTGACCGAGGCTGAGTACATCGAGATGATTCGGCTCAAAACGTCAGTGCTGCTGGGCTACGCCCTCGAACTGGGTGGACTGGTTGGCGGGGCCGACGCTGAAACCAACCGGCACCTGTACGAGGGTGGGGTAAACATCGGCATCGGGTTTCAACTCAAAGACGATCTGCTCGACGTGTACGGCGACCCGGCCAAGTTTGGCAAGCAGGTGGGGGGCGACATCATTGCCAATAAAAAAACGTTCCTGCTCATCGAAGCCCTCGAAAAAGCCACCGGTTCCGTTCGCGATGAACTTACGGGCTGGCTAAATCGGACTGACTTCGATAAGGCCGAAAAAGTAGCGGCCGTTACGGCCATTTACGACCAGTTGGGTATTGGACAGATTACCCGCAGCCGCATCAGCGAGTATTTTGAACGTGGGTTCGCCAATTTGGAGCAGGTTGCCGCCGAACCGGCCCGCAAGGCCGTTCTAAGCAATTTCGCTCACCAGCTGGTTGAGCGCGAAAGCTGAGACTAGAAATCTGTTTGTCCGAAATGGCGGCTATCAACAAACAAAACAACAACCAAACCGCCCCAGCGAACCGAATTATTCACAACATGAGTATAACGACAATTTTAATCGTCATCACGGCTGGTATCAGCATTGCCGCCTGGCAGAATCAGTCCCTAATGAGCCGCTGGATCCTGAATCCGTACCAGACTGCAAATCGGGGGGAGTACTACCGGCTGCTGACGTCAGGATTTCTGCATGCCGATTGGGGGCACCTGATTTTCAACATGATTACGCTCTATTTCTTCGGTGGGCTGATTGAGCAGGTGTTCGGAATGGTGTTTGGAGCCAGTGCGCCTGTCTATCTGGTTGGCTTCTATCTGATAGCGATAATTGTATCCGATATTCCGTCGTTTTTGAAACATCGCCATAATCCGGGTTACAATTCGCTGGGAGCGTCGGGGGGCGTATCGGCTATTTTGTTTGCGGCTATCCTTTTCGCCCCACTTAACAAGATTTACCTGTTTTTTATACCCATTGGCATTCCCGGATTCATTTTTGGCGCTCTGTACCTGGCGTACTCCTACTACGAAGGTCGGCGGGGTATGGGCAATGTAAACCACGATGCCCACTTCTACGGCGCCCTGTTTGGTGTGGTCTTTATGATTCTGGTGTATCCGGCGGTGCTGCCCAGTTTTATCGATCAAATCAGCAGCTGGCGATTATTTTAGAAGACGATGTTTGACCTGTTCAGGCAACCTTACCCGTCTCATGACTCGCCCGGCCGGCAATTGCGGCTGGCGGCTGTGATAGGATTGTTTGTCGGGGTGTTTCTGGTGTTATTTCAGCCGTTTGGCCTGGCCTCATGGGAAACGCCGAACAAAACGCTGAAGGTGCTGGGCTTTGGGCTGATTACGTTCGTCATTACGGCCGTCAATTTTATGGTCTGGCAACAGATTTTTCCCCGGCAATTTTCTGACGAACGCTGGACGGTTGGCCGTGAGATTTTGCTTGTTACCATTAACATTCTGCTCATTGCTCTGGCCAACCGGTTGTACATGACGTGGCTGTTGCAGCAGGAACATGACTCTGGTATAGTTAGCTGGCTGGGTATAATTCTGGTCACGTTTCTGCTGGGTTTATTCCCGACTGCTGGAGCCGTGATGTTCAGCTATATCCGGCAACTAAAGAAGTACAGTCAGTCAGCCGCGCAGTTCGTTCATCGCTCGCCCGCCCCGCAGCCGTCCACTACGCTTGCCAAGCCAAGACCCGTTGAGCCAGCCAACCCGCAGATAACGCTGCTGGCCGATAACGAAAAAGATACCCTGACGTTGAATGCTGCCGATCTGCTCTGGGTTGAATCGAGCGATAACTATTGCACAGTAGTGTACCGGCAGGGAGGAAAGATCAATAGGCTATTGCTCCGCAGCAGCCTGAGCCGGTTAGCTGATCAAATTAATCAGCCGCGCATTGTGCGCTGTCATCGGTCTTACCTCGTCAACCTAAACCGGGTTGAGCGCGTAACGGGTAATGCGCAGGGCTACAAACTGCACTTGTCGGGCGGAGACTTCATAGTACCCGTATCGCGGCAGTACAACGATACGCTGGTAGTCGAACTGAAAGGTTTGTAATTGGCCCCCAGCCGCTTCCCGAACACCGTATTCGTTTGTCGAACGCCCCAAACCGTGCCGTTGGGCCCTTTTAGTTACGCTGAGGCACGCCGTCGCAGTAGGTTTGCAGCATCTAAACGCAACCAAAAACGGCCATGAAAACGCTGATTCTCACCCTCCTCGTCATTCACGTCTCCGCTGGTTCTACCGCTCTCATTGTGGGTTTGTTTCCCATGTTATCCAAAAAGGGGAGCCAATTGCACAACCGGACCGGACTGGTCTATGTCTATTGCATGATTATTGTGGCGGTAACGGCTTTGCTGTTATGCGGGTTGCAACCCATTAAGATGCTGCGGCTATTCCTAACCGGCATTGCTGTGCTCAGTTTCTACTTGTGTATAACCGGCTGGCGGGTTACCAAGCAGAAGAAATCCGGTCCCGCACAAGTCGATAGATGGATGACCTATGTTACGCTGGCCGTCAGCATGGCTATGCTGGGATTCGGCGCCTATCTGCTAACAGGTGGACTATCTGTTTTCGCCATCCTGTTTACCATCTTCGGTTTTCTGACTTTTAAAAATGCGTGGTACGATCATAGGTTGTTTGGCACAAAACCGGAGAAAATGCACTGGTTCTACCACCACATCACCCGGATGGGCGGCTCGTACATCGCTACGTTCACCGCGTTTCTGGTCAACAATGTCTATCGAGCTCTACCTGACAATGCGCCCGCCTGGATCGGTACGATTGTCTGGATTGTTCCGGTAGTAGTAGGTGGCATGCTGATTGGTCGTACCGTATCGCATTACAGAAATAGGGCCGCAGCTAAATTAACGCCTGTTACGGTGCCAGCATCGGCTTAACGACCGGCAAGGTTTGCTCAGCCCACCGGCGCATGTGCAGTCCCGAATAGTGCAACCCATCAGGGGCAAACTCCGCGTTGCCTGTAAACTGGCGGGTGGCAGGCGTAATGTTTACGAACGCCACATTGGCCCGCTGGCATTCGTCCTGAGCAACGGCATTGAACTGATCAATTTCTTTGGAAATTTTGGCTTTGTCCTGCGCCTGGGCAAAAGGCGAATAACCCCAGTCGGGAATGGACAGCACAACAACATGACTGGCTTTCCCGTCGGCAAAGGCAATAGCGGTTTGCAGTAACAGGCGAAACTCGGCCCGGTAGGTGGGTAGCGACTGACCCCGGTACTGGTTGTTAACGCCAATGAGCAGGGATACCAGATCGTATTCCTTCTGATTACCACTTTTAGTGATGGCGTTCTGCAATTCGGCGGTTGTCCAGCCGGTGCGGGCAATGATGTCCGGATCAGCTACATCCACATTGCGCTGGCGCAGCAGGCCCGCGAGTTGCCCGGCCCACCGGTCACTGGCCGGTACGCTCTCGCCAATCGTATATGAATCGCCGAGGGCCAGGTAGGTCAGTTTATGAGCGGCCGCGTTGGGATTAGTAACCAGGCCGGAGCTGCTGGTGCCATCGTTGACTGGATCGGGATTTGTATCCACGGGAGGATGGGTACAGGAAAAAGATACGGCGAGTAAAAGCAGGAGGATAGGTTTCATAGAGATAGCTGGTGCATTTGTCTGGTCTGAAGAAAGCCTTACCAAACAAACGCACCAGCTACCCGACCGGATTTTATTCCTGTCCCAGCAGATACGCTTTGATAAATGGGTCGATGTCGCCGTCCAGCACGGCGTCGGTGTTGGACGTCTGGTGGCCAGTGCGGTGGTCTTTCACGCGCCGGTCGTCCAGCACGTACGACCGAATTTGCGATCCCCATTCAATCTTCTGTTTTCCGGCTTCTACTTCATCGCGGGCAGCATTGCGTTTCTGCACCTCAATTTCGTAAAGTTTGGATTTTAGCAGCCGCATGGCCACTTCCTTGTTCATTAGCTGGCTGCGTTCCTGCTGGCATTCAATCACCAGCCCCGACGGTTCGTGGTGCAACCGCACGGCGGTTTCAACCTTGTTCACGTTCTGGCCACCTGCGCCACCCGACCGGAACGTGTCCCATCGTATGTCAGCCGGGTTTACCTCGATATTGATGGTGTCGTCAACCAGCGGATAAGCGAAAACTGACGCAAACGACGTGTGTCGCCGGGCGTTGGAGTCGAACGGCGAGATGCGCACAAGCCGGTGTACGCCGTTTTCCGATTTCAAAAAACCATAGGCCAGCGCGCCGTCTACTTCAATCGTAGCCGATTTGATGCCTGCTGTATCCCCTTCCTGATAATCGACCTGTTTGAGCGCGTAACCGTGTTTTTCGGCCCAGCGCATATACATTCGGTACAGCATATCGGCCCAGTCCTGGCTTTCGGTACCACCCGCGCCCGCGTTGATTTCCAGTACGGCACTGAACTGGTCCTCTTCGTTGCCGAGCATTTTCTTGAGTTCAAGGTCGTCGAGCGTGTCGGCTACTTTCTGGCCTTCGGCATCCACCTCAGCTTCATCCACTTCGCCCGCTTCGTAGAACTCAAACAGCGTTTCGAGGTCACCGAACTGGCCATTGAGTTTATCGTAGCTGCCGGTCCAGCCTTTAAGGGCGCGAACCTGTTTCATTACGCCTTCGGCGCGGGTAGAATCCGTCCAGAACTCGGGCTGGAAGGTTTGCTGTTCGAGGTCAGCTAATTTTTCTTTCTTGGTATCGTAGTCAAAGATACCTCCTCAGGGCCTCTACTCTGGCCCTCAAGTCGGTCAACTGGTCAGTTGTCATGAACTTGTCGTGATTCGTGAAATAAACAAAGCAAAGGTACAACAATCGTGGGGGCAGGTGTTGTTCCGGCTTGTCTAACCCGGCCCGAACCAACTTTTCGCCCTACCTTTGCGTTCTGAAAATGGCCTGAATAGCTTATTTATGGCTGGTATCGTTCGTTTTACATTATTCATCCTTCATTCATAAAATGGCTTCACAGTACGATGTAATCGTGGTTGGCAGCGGACCAGGCGGGTATGTAGCCGCTATCCGGGCCTCGCAGTTGGGTATGAAAACCGCCGTTGTCGAGCGCGAAAGCCTTGGGGGCATTTGCCTCAACTGGGGCTGTATTCCTACCAAGGCGCTGCTGAAATCGGCGCAGGTTTTTGAGTATATCAAGCATGCCAAAGACTACGGCATCACCATACAGGGCGAGGCTGAGGCCGATTTCGGAGCCGTTATCAAGCGGAGCCGGGGGGTGGCCAATAGCATGAGTAAGGGGGTGCAGTTTTTAATGAAGAAGAACAAAATCGACGTCATCGACGGTACTGGTAAGGTGAAACCCGGTAAGAAAGTAACCGTGACAGCCGCTGACGGTAAAACCACTGACTACGAAGCCAAAAACATTATCATCGCCACCGGAGGCCGCGCCCGCGAACTGCCCGCTGTTAAGATTGACGGTGAAAAGGTGATCGAATACCGCAAAGCCATGACGCTTGAGAAACGGCCCGATTCAATGGTCGTGATTGGGTCAGGAGCCATTGGTGTTGAGTTCGCGTATGTCTACGCCAGCATGGGTACGAAGGTGACGATCATTGAATTCATGCCCAACATTGTACCGGTCGAAGACGAAGATATTTCGAAAGAACTGGCCAAGCAGTACAAAAAAATGGGCGTCCAGCTATTCACCAGCTCCGAAGTAACGAAAGTCGATACGAGCGGCAAAGGCTGTGTGATAACGGCCAAAACGCCGGAGGGTGAAAAGACGTTTGAAGCGGACATCGTATTGTCGGCAGCGGGCGTCGTAGCCAACATCGAAAACATTGGTCTGGAAGATGTCGGCATCAGCGTGGACCGGGGCAAAATTGTAACCGATGACTACTACCGTACCAATGTAGCAGGCTACTTCGCCATTGGCGACTGCACGAAAGGGCAGGCCCTGGCGCACGTGGCGTCGGCAGAGGCTATCATTTGCGTCGAGAAAATTGCTGGTTTGCCCCACGTTGAGCCGCTGAACTACAACAACATTCCCGGCTGCACCTATTGCATCCCTGAAATTGCCTCGGTGGGCTATACCGAGAAAGCCGCCCGCGAAGCCGGGTACGAGCTAAAAGTGGGTAAGTATCCCTTTACGGCATCGGGCAAAGCCAAAGCGGCCGGTGTGCCGGAAGGATTCGTAAAAGTAATTTTCGATGCCAAGTACGGCGAGTTTCTGGGGGCACACCTTATCGGCACGAATGTGACCGAGATGATTGCCGAGGTTGTAGCAGCCCGCAAACTGGAAACCACCGGCGAGGAAATTCTTCACACGGTTCACCCGCACCCCACTATGTCGGAGGCCATTAAAGACGCCACCGAAGCCGCCTACGGCGAAGCCATTCACCTGTAGCAGGCTTGTCGTTCCGATACTTGCAGCGATCAAAAATACCGTCAGTCTTATCCGGCTGACGGTATTTTTTTGTCCCACCGGCCTTTGTTCACACAGGCCGGATAGTTAGTATATTAGCCTGCCGTTACGCTGCTCATAACTGTATTTGTGGGTGAAAAGAACACGGCCAACCAACTCTATTCTGTGTATGAGTACGTCATCTCTGCCAAAATTAACCCCATTGCGCCGTTCGCTCGCGCTGTCAGCCGCGGGTCTGCTCACGGGTAGCCTCCTGATTGGTGCCTACCAGAACACAAACCCCGGTGGCGCGTCGGAGACCTATTTAACGCGGCTCTTTGCCCGGCTCACCGACGACGACAAGCACGACCCAAAATACGCGGTTGGCAGTCTGAAGGTGGCCGACGGACTGGAGGCAACGCTCTTTGCCGCCGAACCCATGCTCACCAATCCGACGGACATTGATGTGGACGAGCGCGGGCGCGTGTGGGTATGCGAAGCCTACAATTACCGCCCCGCCATCAACGGCAACCCTACCCGCAAGGACGGCGACCGCATCGTGATTCTGGAAGATACCGATGGCGATGGTAAAGCTGATGTAAGTAAGGTATTTTACCAGGACCCCAGCATTGAATCGCCCCTTGGTATCTGGGTGAAAGGCAATCAGGTTATCGTTTCTGACAGCCCCAACGTCTGGATTCTTACCGACGACAATGGCGACGACAAAGCCGACCGTAAAGAACTGCTCTTTTCGGGTATTGGGGGCGAACAGCACGACCACGGCATGCATACGTTCGTGTTTGGTCCGGACGGGAAGTGGTATTTTAACTTCGGCAACGAAGGGAAGCAACTGATGGATAAAGACGGTAAGCCGGTTATTGACATCGTGACCGGTAAGGCAATTAATCCTCAAAATTTCAGGCAGGGTATGGTCTTCCGCTGCGATCCGGGCGGTAAAAATGTGGAGATGCTGGGCCAGAACTTCAGGAACAACTACGAAGTAGCCGTTGATTCATACGGTACGCTCTGGCAGTCAGACAATGATGACGACGGCAACAAAAGTGTTCGGATCAACTACGTCATGGAATACGGCAACTACGGCTATACCGATGAGCTGACCGGCGCAGGCTGGCGGGCTAACCGCACCAACCTCGAAACCGAAATCCCGAAGCAGCACTGGCACCTCAACGACCCCGGCAGTATCCCCAATCTGCTGCAAACCGGGGCCGGGTCCCCAACCGGCATTATTGTCTACGAAGGTAAATTGCTGCCCGAAGTCTTTCAGAATCAGGTTATTCACTGCGACGCCGGACCAAACGTAGTGCGGGCCTACCCCGTGCAGAATGAGGGTGCCGGGTATAAAGCCAGCATTGTTAATGTAGTTGAAGGCGTTCGGGATCAGTGGTTCCGGCCTGCCGACGTATGCGTGGCGCCCGATGGGTCGCTGATTATTGCCGATTGGTATGATCCCGGTGTGGGCGGGCATCAGGCGGGCGACCAGAATAAAGGCCGTATCTACCGCGTGGCTCCGCCTAAATTGCCCTATACCATCGCGAAAGTTGACGTGACAACCACCGCAGGAGCCATTGAGGCTTTACAAAGTCCCAATATGAATATCCGGCACGCGGGCTGGCAGGCATTGCACACCATGGGGCTCAAGGCAGAGAAACCCCTCGCCAAATTTTACGCCGTAATAACCGACCCGCGCCAGCAAGCCCGCGCGCTCTGGCTCCTGAGCAAACTGCCCGGTAACAAAGGCCAGAGATACGTCACGGCAGCTTTGAAAGAAACCGACCCCAACCTGCGTATTACAGCCCTGCGGGCAGCGCGGCAAATGGGTAGGGATGCTGCGATTGCCGCCGTAAAACAGCTTGCCAATGACAGTGACAAACAGGTCCTGCGTGAATGCGCCATTGCGCTGCACCAAAACAAATCGCCGGAAGCGCCCGCTCTGTGGGCGAAACTGGCCAACAGGCACGATGGCAATGACCGCTGGTATCTCGAAGCGCTGGGTATTGGTGCCGATGGGCAATGGGACAACTATTATACCGCCTGGTTAAAACAGATGAGTAGTGACCCAATCGCCAACGCTGGTGGCCGCGATATTGTCTGGCGGGCGAGAACAGTAGAATCCATTCCAATGCTGGCCAAACTGGCGGGTGACCCGGCGGTAGATATCAGCCAACGGCTGCGTTATTTCCGGGCATTCGACTTCAACCCCGGCGGCACCGCAAAATCGAATGCATTGCTGGCCATTTTACAAGCTAATACCGGCTCTACCGGAGCTTCGGCTACAGACATAACAGAATTGGCCCTGCGCCACCTCGATCCGGCCTTTGTGAAGACCTCGCCGGTTGCCCAGCAGGCACTGGCCAGGCTAATAGACAGAAAGTACGGCACGGCTGAATACATGGAACTGGTGGCGCGTTACGAGCCTGCTTCAGAAACGGGTCGGTTGCGTGATCTGGCGGTGGCTAAACCGCTCGAAAACATAGGGGGCGACGCGGCCCGGCAATTACTTCGGCAAAATGGCGGATCGCTGGTGTGGGCCGTTATCAACGGTACCGATACCGAAGCGGCTCAGAACATGATACTGGCCATTCGGCGCGTTGGCAGTAAAGAATCGCTCGGCATGCTGAAGACAGTGGCCCTGGATGAGCAACGCCCCGTGTCCCTGCGCCGGGAGGCCGTCCGCGCCATGGGTAGCAGTGAAGACGGGCAAGATATGGTTGTTGCGCTGCTCAGATCGGGCGACATAAAGGGCGACTACAAGGCCGCGGCCGTGCAGGGCGTGTCGGGCGCGTGGCGTAAAAAAATCCGCACCGATGCCGCTATGTTCATTGATGGGGGTGCAACCGGAGGTAACAAAAAGATGCCTGCCATGACCGAGTTGCTGGCCATGAACGGCGACGCTACAAAGGGCATAACGGTATTTAAAACCAACTGCTCAGTATGCCATCAGGTAAACGGTGAGGGTATGGACTTCGGTCCTAAACTGTCGGAGATTGGCTCAAAACTGCCTAAGGAGGGGCAATACCTGGCTATTTTGCATCCCGATGCCGGCATCAGTTTTGGTTACGAAGGATGGGAAGTGAAGTTTAACGATGGCAGCACCATGACCGGAATTGTATCGAGTAAAACCGAGACGGATTTGCAGATGAAGTTTCCCGGTGGTGTCGTGCAGAATTACAAAACGGCCGACGTGAAATCAATGAAAAAAATGGACTCGTCTATGATGCCGGCTGGCCTGGGCGAGGCCATGAGTACTCAGGAACTAATCGATCTGGTCAGTTATCTGGACGGTCTGAAGAAAAAGTGAGTTAAACCCTTAATTGTCAAGCAATGCAACGACGTGATTTTGTGAAAGGACTAACCCTGGCAGGAGCAGCGGTTTCGAGTCAGGTTATGGCCGATAATACCCATGCTCAGGCCGGCAAACCGCCCCAAAACAACTTTAAACTTAAATATGCCCCGCACCTCGGCATGTTTAAAAACAGCGCGGGCGATGATCCAATCGATCAGATCAAGTTCATGGCCGATATGGGTTTTACGGCCATGGAAGATAACGGCATGATGGGCCGAACCCCCGAAATGCAGCAAAAAATGGGTGATGAAATGGCCCGACTCGGCATGACGATGGGCGTATTCGTGGTTGATAAGGGAGGTAACGGCCAGAATACACTGGCAGCCGGTAAATCCGAGTTCATTGACATTTTTCTGAAAGGGTGCCGGGGCGCGGTAGAAACGGCGAAGCGCGTCAATGCTAAATGGGCTACCGTAGTGCCCGGCGATTTTGTCCGGAACCTGCCCATTGGTATTCAAACCGGCCACGTAATTGACGCCCTGCGTCGGGGTGCCGAGATTCTGGAACCCGCGGGCCTGATTATGGTGCTGGAAGCCCTCAGTGACACCCCCGACCTGTTTTTGCGCACCTCTGATCAGACCTACGAAATCTGTCGCGGGGTTAACAGCCCGTCGTGTAAGATTCTATACGACATGTACCACATGCAGAAAAACGAGGGGCACATCATTCCGCACATCAACTGGACCTGGAACGAGATTGCGTATTTCCAGATTGGTGATAATCCGGGACGTAATGAACCCACAACGGGCGAGATCAACTATAAAAACATTTTCAAGCATATTTATCAGAAAGCCAAAGCCGACAAGCGCGAGTTTGTTCTCGGTATGGAACACGGTAACTCTGTAAAAGGTAAAGACGGCGAACTGTCCGTCATTAAAGCCTACGTCGATTCTGATAATTTCGCGATATGATAGATGGAGGCGGTTCACTGGGTGTTCCGATGTAAGCCGGCCGGATAGAGGCAAATGTAAGGCCAATCGTGTAACCGGGCGATGAATGCACAAAAGCGATAGCAGGAGAGTTTGAAGGCTCCTGCTACCACTTTTATATGCCAGATATCTAGCACTTACAGAACTACAACCGAATTTTCTTCGCCCGAGTATACTGCTGGCTACGTATTTATCTGCTGCCCAGTCATTTTCCCACTTTACCCCATCCAGCACATACCGGTACTGGTACTCGCTGCCAACGGGCAGTTCTACGGTTGCTTTGTAGGAACCATCTTTCTGCTTTTTCAGCGGGTGCGATGCAGCATCCCAGTTATTGAACTCACCGGCCAAAGCTACTTGCTTTGCTCCGTTTACGGCATCGGCGGGTAGTTCGAACGTTACCTTCGCGATGGGCTTACTTTTAAGGAATTGTTTGGCAACTGCCATAGTGATGTATTGTTTGGTTTGCTGTAAAATTATATCGAATAATAGATAAAGTTATAGTAATCAGCGTGTTATAGGATAAAATTCTTCTTATAATGCAAAATATCGTTAACAGACTACCATTCTCTATTCATTCTGAAGACTTCTGGGCATTGGCTGGCTCTCCGGAATGCCCGTTAAACTTGACTGTTCTGATACTGAATGGTTTGACGCTGGTAGTACCGGGTCCAGTTCCAGGCTCCGTAGAGCGCTACAAAGCAAAACAACAAAATACTCCGCCGATACGAAGCTTGATGCCCTTACGTAAAGTAAATATAGGTTAGAATTAAATCGACCATCAGCCAGACGTACCAGCATTCAACGCGCTTTTCAATCATGAGGAATGTAGCTGCAATGCTCATTACGGTTGTGAACGAATCGACGTAGGGAAACGCGCTGGGCTGGCTGAACAGCACCGGAAACAACGTATGCAGATTGACCGCAAACGTACCCAGTATAGCCGTTGCCACTACACAAATACCAGCCCACGCCATAAGTTGTCTCGTCGGCATTCGACTGATGCGTAATTCTGACTGGTTATTTTCTTCGCCGGGTTTGGGATGCGTCCACCGCCACCAGCCCTGAATGTTCGTTACGAGGAAAAATACCTGCAGAAACATATCGGGATAAAGCTGAATCTGGAAGAAAAGAAAGAAAAAAAGTACCACGCTCACGGCCCCGATGACCCAGCTCCACACATTACCCCGCGCCGACAACACCACCGCTACCCCCCCGGTCAGGACGCCGAAAAATTCCAGATAACTCATGTCGTACCCCCAAACCGTAAAGAAAATAGCATCAATATTGAACAGATCAGGCATGAGATTTTGGAGGTATGTACTTTTATGATGAAGCGATAAGCGAGTGAAACGCTATTGCGTTCAGTGAGGTACAGGCAGATTCTTCTTTGTGTGCCCGGTGAAATCTCTCACACGCTGTTAAAACAAACTACAAACATGCAAAAAATTGCCATGCTCGGTGGCGGCTTCATTGGTCGCTTCTACGCCGAATCGCTGCACGGACAGCGTAGCCGCGACAAAGTTGTTGCCATTTATGCCCGGCGCGAAGAAACCGCCCAGAAATTTGCCGATGATTACGGCTGTTCGTTCCTCTCAACGAATATGGAAGAGGTCATTGCCCACCCCGACGTGACGATGGTGTGCATTGCCCTGCCTAACAACCTCCACGCGCCCGCCGTTGAACTATGCGCCAAACACAAAAAAAACGTCATCTGCACTAAACCTCTGGGCCGCACGGCTGACGAAGCCCTGCACATGATGAACATGGTAGAAGAAGCGGGTATTTTCGGCGGCTATCTCGAAGACCTGTGTTACGCGCCCAAGTTCCTGAAAGCCCTCGAAACTGTCAAAAATGGGGCCCTGGGCCGGATTCTCTGGGCCAAGTCACGCGAGACGCACCCCGGACCGCACTCCAACTGGTTCTGGGACAAAGAACAGGCGGGGGGCGGCTGTATGCTCGACCTCGGCTGCCACTGCGTTGAAATCTCGCGGAATTTCATCGGCAAAGATATCCGGCCCGTCGAGGTGATGTGCTGGGCCGCTACGCAGGTGAAGCCTATCGACGCCGAAGATCATGCCATTGCGCTCGTCAAATACGAAAACGGGGCTATTGGGCAGTTTGAAGTAAGCTGGACATTCCGGGGTGGTATGGACCTGCGTGATGAGGTGATGGGTACTGAAGGCACAATCTGGATTAACAACTTTCTGCGTACCGGCTTTGAGATGTTTACCACCGGCAAAGCGTCGGACTACGTAGCTGAGAAAGCAGAAAGCAACACGGGCTGGCTCTTTCCCGTGGGCGACGAAGTAAATGACCTGGGCTATAATCACATGTTTACCGACATGTTTCGGGCGGTTGAGGAGGGTCGCGACCCCGCCGAAACGTTTTACGATGGGTACGTGGTGAATGCCGTGCTGGATGCGGCCTATAAATCGGCAGAAACCAAACAGTGGGAACCCGTTCAGCTGCCCGTCTGGCGCGGCAAAGAAGGCGTCAGTAGCAGCCCCGATCTGGTTGAGTACGATGCCGACCATTACCTGATTAAGCAGGAGATGACCCACGATGGCCGTAATAAAATAATTCTGAAAGAAAAGTCTACCGGCAAAATCATCGAGCGTGATCTGGTGTAGGTTGAGTTGTATTAGCCAGCCATGTTCTAGTGCGTTGGTCGCGTAAAGCAGAACCTAGTAAATCTACGGGGAGCCTTTACGTAGTGGCAACTGATCGGATAGGATTGACTGACACACTAAAAAAACGCGGGCCGAACAGCCCGCGTTTTTTTAGTTGAGGATAGAATGAATGGTAATAGGTGGAGCTACTTCTTGAAAAAGGAGTCGACAAATTCCATCTTGTTAAACGTCTGTAAATCGTCAATTTTTTCGCCCACGCCGATGTATTTGACCGGAATCTTGAATTGGTCCGATATGCCGATGACCACGCCCCCCTTTGCGGTTCCGTCTAACTTGGTAATGGCCAGAGCCGTTACTTCGGTAGCTTTGGTAAACTCCGTAGCCTGAATAAAGGCATTTTGTCCGGTTGAGCCGTCCAGCACCAGCAATACTTCATGAGGAGCATCGGGCGTGACTTTCTGCATAACGCGCTTAATTTTAGTCAGCTCGTTCATCAGATTAACCTTCGTATGTAACCGCCCGGCGGTGTCAATGATAACCACATCGGCTCCCGTTTCGGTGGCTTTCTTGACGGCATCATAAGCAACGGCAGAGGGATCGGTATTCATGCCATGCGAGATGACGGGTACGCCCACGCGATCACCCCAAAGCTTGAGCTGATCGACGGCTGCTGCCCGGAACGTGTCGCCTGCGCCGAGTACCACCTTTTTGCCCCGCTTGTGAAACTGAGCAGCCAGTTTACCTATGGTCGTGGTTTTACCCACACCATTTACCCCCACTACCATAATAACGTAGGGTTTTTTATCGGCAGGAAGGGAGAAATCGTCACTGACGTCCACTGTTTTGTTGCTGGTCATCAGGGCCGCAATTTCTTCGCGTAGGATCCGGTCCAGTTCGTCCGTACCTACGTATTTATCACGGGCCACGCGGGCTTCAATTTGCCGGATGATCTTCACCGTTGTTTCAACACCCACATCGGAAGAAACCAGGACGTTTTCAAGTTCGTCCAGCACGTCTTCATCGATGGTGTCCTTGCCGACAACGGCCCGGCTCAGTTTTGAGAAGAAACTGTCTTTCGTTTTTTCCAGCCCTTTGTCGAGCGTTTCTTTTTTTTCTTTCGAGAATAAGCCGAATAAAGCCATAGTTTGGGGGATAGTGATGGGTTGGACAGTAAACTGGATTGCAACGAAAAAAGTCCCACCGGGCCGCTGGGCTGGGGGACTCTAATGCGTTTGATGCTGGCTGACTTAGCTTTTCAGCGCGGCCTGTACCTCATCAACAGGAACCATCTCTTCCTTGAACGTGTAAGCACCGGTCTTAGGCGACTTAACGGCTTTGATGATTTTGGCGAAAGACTTACCGTTGTCTTTCGTTTTCAGGGTTGCAACTACCTTTTTTGCCATGACACAAATATCAGTTAATTTGTTGATCGACAGGTCAGCTAGTATAGGCTGGTCAACTGACCAACTGTATAACTGACCGCCCGACTATTTAATTTCTTTGTGCAGCGTTACCTTCCTCATGAACGGATTATACTTCTTCCGCTCAATACGGGTGGGGGTATTTTTCCGGTTCTTGGTGGTAATGTACCGGGACATGCCGGGCACACCGCTGTTCTTTTGCTCGGTGCATTCCAGAATAACCTGGATTCTATTGGCGCCTTTCTTTGCCATTGTTCAGTTCGTTTTCTCGATAAGGAGCGCAAAGGTACGAAACGGGTGGCACACAGCCAACACCCGATTCTGAAAAATATGGGGTGATTTCTAAGCGGTTAACGCGAATTGAACCGGATATCGTTGCCTTTTCAGCTGAAGCTGCTGACCTTTATCGCGCCAATGACAACGCAAACTATTCAATACGAGTACGCACCGGGCCATTTTCGGGCGTCGGACCCCAGCGTTTACCAGCCGGAGATGCTGACCGAGGGCGAAATGGTCCTGAACATGGGGCCACAGCATCCATCCACCCACGGCGTTCTGCGGCTTGAAGTCGTAACCGACGGCGAGATTGTGGTTGATGTGGTGCCGCACGTGGGGTATCTGCACCGCTGTTTCGAGAAACACGCGCAGGCCCTGCCGTTTAATCAGACGATTCCGTTTGTGGACCGGCTTGATTATTTAGCCGCCATGAATGCCGAACACGCCTACGTTATGGGCGTGGAGCGAATGCTGGGTATTCAGGATGATATTCCCAAACGAACCGAATACATACGGGTACTGGTGGCCGAACTAAACCGCATTGCCGCTCACTTTGTCGGTATCGGCACCTACGCCCTTGACATGGGTGCGTACACACCATTCCTCTGGCTCATGCGCGACCGCGAACACATTCAGCGCCTGCTGGAGTGGGTCAGCGGGGCCAGGATGCTTTATAATTACATCTGGATTGGTGGGCTGTTCTACGATTTGCCGGTAGGTTTCGAGGAACGGTGCCGCGAGTTTGTGACGTACCTCAAACCGAAACTGGTGGAGTTGCAGCAACTGGTTATTGAGAATGAGATTTTCATAAAGCGCACGGCCAACGTGGGTGTACTGCCGCTGCCGGTGGCCATCAATTACGGCTGCACCGGGCCAATGCTGCGCGGGTCGGGTTTGCGCTACGACTTACGCCGGGTAGATGGCTATTCGGTATATCCTGAACTGGAGTTTGCCATTCCCATTGGCGAAGGGCAGATGGGCACCGTGGGCGACTGCTGGGACCGCAATAACGTGCGGGTGCTGGAGTGCCACGAATCAGTACGCATTATTGAGCAGTGTCTCGATCAGCTCACCGGTCCGCACCGGCGCACCCGCGATTATGACCCGCAGGCGGTGGTGCCGAAGAAAATTCGCCCCAAAGCCGGCGATTTTTACGCCCGTGCCGAAAGCGCGAAGGGTGAGCTCGGCTTTTTCTTCCGCACCGATGGCCGCGCCGACGTGCCGGTACGCTGCAAAGTCCGCTCGTGCAGTTTCCATAACCTGTCGGTCATTCACGAAATATCGCGCGGGGGTATGCTGGCCGATCTGGTTGCTATAATCGGATCAATTGATGTAGTAATGGGAGAGGTGGACCGGTAACTACGCCAGCACCAGAATATCTTTTGTATTTCGGCCCAGCCCGTCGTAATCCAGCCCGTAGCCCAGCACAAAGCGATTTTCGATTTCGAAGCCGACGTAGTCCAGGGTTACTTCTTTTTTGAGGGCGGCTGGTTTGAAGAGCAGGGTAGCGATGGCGATGGAGGCCGGACTGCCCACCCTGAGCTGGTCACATACTTCGCAAATGGTCAGGCCGGTATCTACGATGTCTTCGACAACAATTAGGTGGCGGTCGGTTACGGACTCGCTCAGTCCCAGGATCTGCTTGATTTTTCCGCTCGATTCGGTAGCCTGGTACGACGCTACGCGGATAAACGTGATTTCGCAGGGGATGGTCAGGTTACGGAACAGATCGGCGGCAAACAGTACGGCCCCGTTCAGAACACCTACAATAAGCGGCTGTTTACCGGCGTAATCGCGGCTGATCTGATCGGCCAGTTCCAAAATGCGCGTCTGGATGGTTTCGGCAGTGATAAACGGAACGAACGTCTTGTCTTTTATAGTCAGCATATCGGCATCGGCGAAGGTCAAAGATAGGGCTGGGGTAGGGAAGGGGCCAATGCAAACGAAAAATAAGCCGATGCAAACGGACCGTAAACGGTTTGCGTTAATAGACTATGAAGAAAATATTGTTGACGATAGGGCTGACGATGCTGGCGATGCTGGCCCAGGCACAGCTGTACGACCCGTCGGCGTTTGACGATAAATACGATGGTCTGCTGAAGCACCCCGGCGTTCAGATCGAGTCGGCGGAGGCAATCAACCAGATGTATAATTTCAAGTTCTACGAAGCTGACAAGGAGTTTCGGTGGCTACAGTTACGGTACCCGAAGCATCCGATGCCTTACTTTATGCTGGGACTGGCCGAATGGTGGAAAATTGTGCCAAATACCGACATTACCGGCTATGATGAGCAGTGTCATGCCTACATGGACAAGGCTATCCAACTGGCCGAAACGATGTATGACAACAACGAGAATAAACTCGAACCGGCGTTTTTTCTGGCCGCTGCCTACGCTTTTAAGGGGCGGCTGTACTCCGAGCGTAAGCAGTGGACAAAAGCGACTCTGGCGGGTAAACGGGCGCTGAAATACTTTGATAAGTGCAAGGGTAACGCCGATTTCAGCCCCGAACTGCTTTTTGGCGATGGTATGTACAACTACTATGCCCAGTGGATTCCCGAAAACTATCCGTTGCTGAAACCCATTCTGATGTTTTTTCCCAAAGGCAACAAGCAGGCTGGTATCAAACAGCTGGAAAAAACAGCGAATTCGGCGTTTTATACCCGGGTAGAGGCCCGGTATTTCCTGCTCCAGATTTACAGCATGGAAAACCAGTATGACAAGGCCTATGATATGGCCAAGTACATGTGGCAACAGTATCCCGACAATCCATTTTTTGAGCGGTACTACGCCCGCTCGGCGTTTGCGCAGGGGCGGCTGGCCGAAGCCGAAAAATCAGCGAAGAGCATTCTGGAAAAAATAAGCCGGTCGCAGTCGGGCTACGAAGGTGTGAGCGGGCGTACGGCGGCTTACATTCTGGGCTACACCAACCACTTATTCTACAAGAATCCCGCCGAAGCCAAAAAGTACTACCAGCAGGCCATTGACTTTGCCAAACAGACCAACGCGCAGAACTCGGGCTACTACCTGTCGTCGGTAGTGGCGATGGGGAAAATTGCCATCGAAGCCAGGGAATATGACCGGGCGAAAATCTATTTTGACGAGGTGCTGGATAAGGCCGACCGCAAATCGAGTCAGCACAAGGAGGTACGCAAGATTATGGATGAGCAGAAAAAGGTCCGGCGCGATGAGCGCCGGAAACGGGTGTAGTGCTTATACGTCGCAGGACGTAAGCTATGGATCACACATTACCGTTCCATAAACGGCATACTATGGGATCTTGGAAAAATAACATGAAATAAGGGAAAGGTTGTATATCTGGAAGTTGATACAAATCGATGCATCCAAATGACAACGGTAGACGATACGCTCATCGAAAAACTGGATCGGCTGATTGACGACACCTTGACGATACATCCTATTCGATAAATACCGTCTGCCAAACGCTGGGTCTTAGCCGGTCGCAGTTGAACCGAATCTTGAAAGAGCACAGCAACCTGTCGGCATCGCTCTATATCCGTAAGCACAGGCTACTCAAAGCCAGCCATCTGCTTTCTACAACGGATTAACGGATTTCAGAAATCTGCGACGCGGTTGGCATCAACAATCCTCAAAATTTCAGTACCTACTTCACCGGGGAGTTCCTTACAAACCTACTGAATTCTGGAAACATACCGCCCGGTCAAGGACCCATGTGCCCCACCTGCCCGAAGGAACCGTCGCGGCTTTGCCCGATGCTCTGACTCACCCAACGTTGGCAAAGCCGCCGAAACGCCGTTGGGTGTATGGCGGCATAGCAGCCGGTTTGCTGCTCGTTATCGGACTGGGCTTTTACCAGTGGTTCAATACCCGGTCTGACTGGCTCGCTGCTAATCCGGCGGTAATCGTGTGTCAATCAATTACTTTTGAGCAACTGACTATTTGATCCATGAAAAACATATTCCTCGCTTATTTGCTCTTTACTTCAGCCGTAGCCATTGCCCAGAAACCAACCAATAGCCTGACTGTCAATCAGCAGCGGATTGATACCCGACTGCTCGAACTGGCAAAGTTTGGGGCGCAACCCGGCGGAGCATCGCGAGTGGCCTACAGCAAAGCCGACCAGGAAGGCCGGGCGTATTTTATTGACCTGATGAAAAAAACCGGACTTGCCGTAACCATCGACGATGCGGGCAATATCATTGGCCGACGCAAAGGCAAAAATCCGGCTCTGAAACCCATTGGCTTCGGATCGCACATCGACACCGTACCCAACGGCGGCAACTACGACGGTACGGTTGGCTCGGTGAGCGGACTGGAACTGGTGGAAATACTCAACGACAATAATATCGTGACGGAACACCCACTGGAACTGCTCATTTTTGCCAATGAAGAAGGCGGTACCATTGGCAGCGGGGCCATGATTGGCAAAGTTACCCCAGCCGCGCTGAAAGCCGTAACCCAAAGCGGGCTAACGATGGCCGACGGTATTCGGGCCATTGGTGGCAACCCCGACAACCTGAACCAGATGATCCGCAAGGAAGGCGATTTAGCCGCTTTTGTCGAACTGCACATCGAACAGGGCGGCATTCTCGAAGCTGAAAACCTGCAAATAGGGGTAGTGGAAGGCATTGTAGGCATCGAAGACTGGGAAGTAACGATTCAGGGAACGCCCAACCACGCCGGAACTACGCCCATGAATAACCGCCACGATGCCATGCTGGCAGCCGCCAAGCTGACCGTAGCTCTCAACGAGGTAATTACCAGTCACGACGGGCGGCAGGTAGGCACAGTAGGTAAAATTGCAGTCGAGCCGGGAGCGTATAACGTCATTCCCGGTAGAGTAGTGCTGGGCATGGAAATCCGGGATTTGTCGTACGATAAAATCTGGAGTCTGTTTCGGGAAGTGGAAAGTCGGGCCAAAGACATTGCCAAAGCATCTGGTACGACCATCAGTTTCCGCCAGCCCTTCACCCCGGTAACGCCCGCCCTGACCGCCAAGCCCATTCAGGATAAAATTATTGGTGCAACAAAAAAGCTGGGGTTCTCCTACCGAATGATTCAGAGTGGCGCGGGACATGACTCGCAGGAAATAGCCCGCATCGCGCCGGTTGGTATGATATTCATCCCCAGCGTGGGGGGCATCAGCCATTCACCCAAAGAGTTCTCGACATCTATCGACATTGCAAACGGAGCCAATGTACTGCTTCAAACCGTACTGGCCCTGGACAGGAACTGAAGCAAGGACATGGCCTGCCCGATCGGGTGCGGGAAATAACTTGTTTAACGGCTGGATAGGCGCACGGATACCTTTTGTGGGGGGACGTTGTAGTAGCTGCGTTGCCGGCTTCACGGCGTTCAGAGTAAACTTGATTATAACCCTTTTACCGCTACTCGAATCATGAACCTCACCCCTTCTTTCCGCTGCGGGCTGTTTGTCCTCTGTCTGCTGTTGGCCCCCTGTCTGCTACGGGCGCAGGCTAATCAGCCGCTTGAAACTACCGTTACGCAGTTTCTGACAACGCTCAGCGCCGACGAGCTCGCGAAGACGGTTTACCCCTTTGCCGATACCCTGCGAAAGAAATGGACTAACCTGCCCGTTGGTATGGTGCCGCGCGCGGGTGTTGCCTACGGGGCGCTTTCCGACAAAAGCCGGCTGGCGTTTCACCGGGTGCTGTCGGCGCTGCTCAGTTCGCAGGGGTATCTGAAAATCACCAGCATCATGGCCCTGGACGATATTCTGAACACACTCTACCAGCAGGCATTCGACGACGGGAAAATTGACCAGCGAACCCTGGGCATGATGCAGGGCCTGAAGTGGTCGCACGGTAATTTCTTCATCTCTATTTGGGGAAAACCGCACTCTAAAGAACCCTGGGGGGTTGATTTTGGCGGACACCATGTGGCCCTGAACGTGACCGTGGCTGATGGCCTGATCGTAACGTCGCCCCTGTTCTACGGCACCGATCCGTCGGAGGTGAGGTCGGGCAAGTACGCGGGCTTACGGGTGCTGAGCAAAGAGGAAGACTATGGCTTTTTGCTCATCAACGCCCTCACCCAAATCCAGCAGGCAAAAGCTATACTGACGCAGGCTGTCCCCAAAGATATCATCACCTCGCCACAGGGTAGTCAGCGGATTGCGGATTATTCCGGCATTTCGGCCAGTCAGTTCGACCAGAATCAGCAGGACATTCTCAAGATCCTGATTCAGGAGTATGTCCATAATTTTGACCACCCGATAGCGCACCGGTTGTACAACAAACTGATGAAAACCGGCTTAGACAAGGTGTACTTTGCCTGGATTGGTAGCTTGGACAACAACAGGCCGCACTACTACAGCATCAATGCGCCCGATTTCCTGATCGAGTACGACAACGTAGGCTTTCAGAATGACGGTAACCACATCCACGCCATTCTGCGCGAAAAAAACAATGACTTTGGCGACGACCTGTTGAAGCAGCACTATGCAGAAGTGAAGCACTGATCCACAGCGTTGCCTACGGGACGATAGTATCGTGCAGGTGCCGTTATCATTTGCCCAGCCTGTCGCTAACGATTATCCGGGCTGTGGTGCGCGGGGAGACCGGTCAGGGTCTGGTAGGTCTGCGGGGTCAGGTGATTCGCGAGCAATGCGGGGTGGAGGCCGACGCGGAGCAAATTATCGAGTGGAACGTAGGCCCGCAGTCGACGGGGGTGTATCTGCTGAAGGCCCAAACGGCCCGGCAGTCAAAGAAGATAAAAGTAATCAACCCCTAACTGCTCCACCTTCCGGTAGTATGGTGCAGAAACCGCCCGATTAAGCCCCGGACCGATGAGCCTCCTTAGCCTTCCCCGCCCGCTGGTCCCTGTAGTATCGGTCACATTGCTCAATTCCTTCTGTCGACTAATCCGTCTGACCAATGCATTCTTTTACTCACCTTTTTGGCCATCCACCACTGCTGCTGATCAAAACAAGGTGGGCTAATCGGGTTTGGGTGCTTCCTGTTCTTACCGCTTTGACTCCCTACATACGCTGTTATGCGAATAAACAGCGTATGCACAAACCGTTGATCGACCCATTCTGGCCATGCACCCAACTCGCTGGCTATACCGGGCGAGTCGCTTCGTATTGCATCGTACGAGTTGGATTCAGTGCCCGGTGAAGAATAGGGGTCTGTCCGCGCAGAATCAGGTCAGTATCTGTCTATCCCGGGCCACTACGGGAGGGTACCGGGTCTTTCAGGAGCTAAGTTGAGAACGAGTACCACCGTTTAATAACAATCAATTTTTATTGTTGAAAATTTTAACTTTCCTTGTTCTTCTTATACATATTTTAGATTCTTTCATTTACTCCTGTTTCCAGGCGTCATGTCCAGTTTTTATTAGCTTAATCCTCATGCTCATGAAAAAAACGTTTACTGCTTTGCTCTTTTTCCTACTTGTCCAGACGGCTTTTGGACAAAAAGAGCCTGCTCCCACCAAAGGAGAACCCATCCCTGTTGATAACACGGATGTGCATGTACTGACGCTTCCCAACGGCTTGCGGCCGGGTGATGGCATTCCCGGCAAACCAGTCACGGCCAATGCCTTATCAGCATCTGAGCTTATGGTGTTCATGGAAGAGGACATCAACAGTTCCAACAATACCGCAGCCACGGCCACGCCGTTGGGGAGTACCTCCGTAAAGGTCCGGGGGAATATATACCCCAATGCCGATGTTGATTTTTATTCGTTCAACGCCGTAGCCGGCGACCGCGTTTATGCGGCCACCATGACGTCAGGTAGTAGCAGTGGCTCTACCGACAGCCAGCTCAGGCTGATCGGTTCTGATGGGACAACGGTCATCGAGTTTGATGAGGATGATGGCACATTGGGCGGGCTTGCGTCGTCCATCGCCGGGGCGGTTATTCCCACAACGGGCACGTACTACCTGCAGGTAAACCACTTCTCGGCAACAACTACCCTGCGGGGATATGACCTGTACCTGAAAGTGCAAAGTGGTAGCCCTACGCCCGAAGTAGAAAGTAACGATGGGGCCGGTACTGCCAACGATACCCCGGCAAGTGGCTGGATCAGCGGGTCGAGAAACCCGGCCACAGCTACCGAGCAGGACTGGTTTTCCATTAGCCTGACGGCTGGTGAAACCGTTTTTTTAAGCCTGGACCTGGATCCTGAGCGGGATGGTACTACCTGGAACGGGCGGCTGGGATTGGCCCAGTTCGGCGATGGAGCGAATCAAATTCTGGTCGTCGATGATGCCAGTGTCGGAAGTGCCGCCAATCCCCTGTCGGAGGCCTTCTTTTTTACCGTTAAAGAGACGGGGACCTATTACCTGTTTGTCGATTCCGCTACCCCTACAACCGGTGGACCAACGGCTACCTATAACCTGTCGGTCTCCAAACTCGCAGCCCCTACGGGCTATACCACCTACACCTCGACGGATGTACCCCAACCCATTGGGCCGGGGGCCGGTAGTGTCAATTCAACCATAACCATTCCGGATACAAAGCGAATCAAGGACCTGGCCGTCCGCATCACGCTCAATCATGCCAAAATGATGGATATAGACGCCATACTCACGACGCCGGAGGGCAATCAAATTGCGCTGTTTACCGATATTGGTGCAAGTGCAACGGGCGGGCAAACCCAGATGGATCTGCGGCTGAGTGATTATAATGCTATCCCGCCCACTTTTACCGTGTTGAAGCCTGTGGGCTTACAACCCGAACTACAATCAAAGCTCGACCAGCTGAAGGGTATGAAAACCAACGGTACCTGGACGTTGACCCTGTATGATGATGTAGGGGATGCATCGGGCGGAACGCTTACGTCCTGGGCGCTGGAGGTGCTGGAAGACGCCACCCCCGCCACCCTGGCCACCGCCACCACCATCTACAGCGAGGATTTTGAAAGCGGAGATGGTGGGTTTACCCACTCGGGTGCGGCCGATAGTTGGGCCCGGGGAACGCCAAATACCCCGGCCACCACCACGACCAACCCGGTGGCAGCTTTTACTACGGCGAACAGTGGCGTAAACTGCTGGAAAACAAACCTGACCGGAACGTATGCCGTTAGTTCCGATCAGACTTTGGAGTCCGGCGATATCAACCTGACGGGTGTAACGGCCAATGTCGTTACGCTAAGCTGGGCCATGAAATACCAGCTGGAAAGTGCCACATTCGACCGCCTGGAGATTACGGTAGAAGAAGTGGGCGGCAGTGGCCTTTCCCAACCCGTCTTTTACTGGCTGGGAGCCACCCAAACTGCGGCCGTAAGCAGCCCCGTAGTTAACGTGCCAATGTCGTCGGGCTGGGGGCTCTATTTTGCCGATATCTCGGCCTTCAAAGGCAAAATCATCCGGTTTAAGGTAAGGCTCATCACGGACACCTCGATTAATTTTGCCGGCGTAGCCATTGACGATGTCAAGATCTATGCCGACTGCACCGCACCCACGGCTACCCTCTCGGCCAGTCCGTCTACCACCCTGACCTGTGCCCAAAGCAGCCTGACGCTGACCGCGGGTGGAGGCAGCACCTATGCCTTCAGCGGGCCGGGCGTGGTGAGTCAGAGTGGCAACACAGCGGTGATCAATGCAGCGGGGGTTTACTCCGTCACCGTCACCAGCACCAGCGGCTGCAGCAGCACAACGAGTATTGCCATCAGTCAGAATAACACAACACCCACACCCACTATCTCGGCCAGTCCCTCTGCCACGTTGAGCTGCGCCCAGAGCAGCCTGACACTAACCGCGGGCGGGGGTAACACCTACGCCTTCTCAGGGCCGGGCGTGGTGAGCCAGAGCGGCAACACAGCCGTGGTCAACGCAGCGGGGGTCTACTCCGTCACCGTCACCAACACGACTAACGGATGCTTCAGCACTACCACTACAACGGTCACGAGCAATACGGCCGTACCCACGGTGAGCATCGCCCCTGCCAGCGGCACGCTCACCTGCGCCAGCGCGAGCCTGACACTGACGGCCACCTCGTCGGCAACGGCCCTTCGGTGGTCGGACAACTCCAGTGCTACTACGCTGGTCGTGAGTGCTTCGGGAGTCTATTCAGTCACGGCCACGGGCGTCAACGGCTGTACGGCGGTGAGCAACAGCGTGACCGTTAGCGAGAACAAGACACCCCCTACTAACGTCAGTCTGACGAGTGGCACGCTGACCTGCGCTCAGACGAGCGTGACGCTGACGGCCAGTTCGACGGGAGGCACGAGTTACACCCTCAGCAACGGGCAACCGGGGTCAAGCACGACTAACATGACAGGTCAGTTTGTGGTGAGCACACCGGGTACTTACACGGTGACGGTGAGCGGGGCCAACGGCTGTACAGCCACGGCCACATCGACGGTGACCAGCAACACCGCTGCGCCGGTGGCTTCCCTCTCGGCCAGTCCATCCACTACCTGCGCACCAACCGCCATTACACTCACCGCCGGGGGCGGTACGTCCTACACCTTCTCGGCGGGAGCTACCCAGATCGGTACGAGCAATCAGGCCATCGTTACCCAGAGCGGCACGTATTCGGTCACGGTGAGCAACGCCAGCGGCTGCACGGCTACGGCCAGCACATCGGTGACGGTCAACACCCCCCCAGCCGCCCCGACCCTGACGGGCGTGAGTCGCACGGTAGACCAGAGCAACACGCCCCTGCCGCTGGGTCAGTTTGTCAATGCTGAGAATGGTAACACGCTGAGTTTCTCGGGTGTTAACGGCATGATTGCCAGCCCGCCCAAGGCCAACGTCAGTCAGGTGGGCGTGCAGAGCTTTTCGGTAAGTCAGACCAGTGCCAACGGCTGCGTGAGCGGGGTGACGGTGTTCACCATCACCGTACAGGCCACTACGCCCGCTAGCCAGACGGTGTGCCGCAGCAGTGGGGTGGTGCTAACAACCATCACGGCGGGGGTTCGCTACGAGTGGTACAAGAACGGGCAGAGCGCGCCGTTCAAACTGACGGAGATTGCCAGTATCCAGCGGGGTACGGCCACCAGCAGTTTAACGCTGGTGAGTGTGCAGACGACGGCCAGCTACTACGTGAAGGTGTTTCAGGCCAACGGCAGTTTTAGTTTCGAGGGTCCGTTTACAGTGACGGTCAACTACGGCTGTATTGCCCCCGGTGCGCGGGTAGCCGCTGAATTGGCAACTGAGGTTCCGCTGAGCATTACCCTGATGCCCAACCCGATTGAATCGGGTCAGTTGCGGGCGGTGGTACGCGGTGCGTCCGGTCAGTCGCTGTCGGTTCAGTTGCTGGATTTGCGGGGTCAGGTGATTCTTGAGCAACGCTGGGCGGAGACCGACGCGGAGCGGGTGGTAGAATGGAACGTGGGCTCGCAGTCGGCGGGGGTGTATCTGCTCAAGGCCCAAACGCCGGACCGACATACGGTGGTCAAGGTACTGAAGTAGTAAGCCAGCAGAAGGCATACGTGACACAAGAAAAAGGGTTCGGAACGTAAAACGTCCGAACCCTTTTTCTGTACAGCTCAGTCCGTTCAGGGGATGGGAAGCACTTTGCTTTCTTTGAATGTAGACATGATAACCATAGTCTGGGTGCTGGCTACTTCGTCAATCTCGTTGATCACATCCAGCATCAGTGCCTGATAGGACGAGATGTCCTTCGAAATCACTTTCAAAAGAAAATCACCCGAGCCCGTAATATGGTGGCACTCAATGATTTCCGGAATTTCGTTGGCACGGGCTACAAAATCCATAGTGGTGTCTTTCTTGTGCCCTACCAGGGTTACCATAACAAACGTTGTGACACCGAGTCCAATCTTATCGCGGTTTATCTGCGCATGGTAACTTTGGATAACGCCCGACGTTTCGAGCTTTTTGACCCGTTCCAGCGTGGGTGCCGGCGATAGTCCGATTTCTTTGGAAAGCTGCGCGTTGGTAATCTTAGCGTTGGCCTGTAGAATCTCTAAAACGTTGCGATCTATCTGATCTAACTTCTGAATTGACATAACAAGGTGATCTGTTTGAAACTTGGTTGCACAGCGGGGCAAAACTACCAACTTTCGACGTGAAAAAATCTAAAAAGTTGTTGGTAGGATTCTAAATCAGAATATTGATTGCTTCCCCGCTTGTTCTCCGGTACAAAAGTACGTCAAACGCGCTGTATGCCAAATGGGTAAATTACCGTTTACTAACCTTGTTATGCGCTACGATTCTCTGGCGGGTTGACTTGAAGCGGGCGTCATCTACGGCAGACGTAGCCCGGTGCTTGGCCGCCCGCCCCTGTACCCGCGCCCGCCACATGCGCCAGGAAGAGGGTTTCATCTCCCGGCGCATGAGCGTAATAACCTCTTGCTCCGATAAACCAAACTGCGCTTCGATGGCCTCGAATGGCGTACGGTCTTCCCAGGCCATTTCAATAACCCGATCAATGTCAGCGTCGGACAAGGTAAGCATGTTATCGGTCGTTTTCATTCCTTTTTTTCTGGTAAACCGAAGCAGGAACATCAATGTTCTCCCGCTATGAAAATGCGCAGAAAATCTGAGTTGCCCACCAAGATATGCCCGGTCTGCAACCGGCCGTTTACGTGGCGCAAAAAGTGGGAACGCGATTGGGATACCGTCATTTATTGCAGTGATGCCTGTCGGTCAGCCGCAAAAAAAAGCAGGAGTTAGGTGGTGAACGCGTTTTAATCGGGATTACGTATCGACTGACACCAATATGAGTAAGTCAAACAACCCGCACCCGCAACAACAAACAAGGAATCTTGAACCAGACAGCCGCGAACGTTAGTTTTGGGGATGATTTATTCAACTACCCTGCGCTCCTGTCTGGTATTTATCCTGTTTGGTCTGCTCATCGGCCTGGATGCCTGCCGCCGACCCGAACCTGCTGTTGTAAAGCGACCGGCCCCGGCATCCCGCCCGGTGGCTGTAAAACCCACTCCCTCCAAACCTGCTCCGGCGCCCATACCCGCTCCTGTGGTGGTAGTGGTGCCCCCTCTCGACTCGTTCTACGTAGAAGACGACGCCGAACTGGCTGGTAGCGTACCGCCCAAACGCGAGTTTCGCGCGGTGTGGGTTGCTACGGTCGACAATATTGACTGGCCCAGTAAAAAGGGGTTACCCATTGCCGATCAGCAGCGGGAGATTAATGAGATGTTCGACCTGTACCAGAAAACTAATCTCAACGCGGTGGTTGTACAGATTAGGTCTGCTGCCGACGCGTTTTATGCACGCGGTACTGAACCCTGGTCAGAATGGCTTACGGGCAAACAGGGGCTGGCTCCACAGCCGTTTTATGACCCGCTCGACTTTATGATTGATCAGGCTCACCGCCGGGGGCTGGAATTTCACGCCTGGTTCAACCTCGACCGGGCTACGTTCGGTAAAACGGCCAGTATTGCCTCGTCAAATATTATTTACCAAAAGCCTGACTGGATGCTGAACTACGGCGGCCGTAAACTCTTTAACCTCGGCCTGCCCGCCGTACGCTCATACGTGGCCGGGATTGTGGCTAATGTCGTGCGCGAATACGATGTAGATGGCATTCATTTCGACGATTATTTTTATCCCTACACCATTGCGGGCCAGGTTCTGAACGACGACCCGGCTTTTCTGGCCTATAATCCTGGCAACCTCAACAAAGCCGACTGGCGACGTGATAACGTAACCCGACTCGTTACGGAACTGCGCGACTCGATCCGGGCCAGCAAGCCCTGGGTGAAATTTGGTATCAGCCCGTTTGGCATCTGGAAAAACCAGAGCAGCGATCCTGAAGGCTCTGCTACCAACGGTGGTCAGTCTTATTACGAGCTGTATGCCGACACGCGCCAGTGGGCACGCGATGGCCTGATGGACTACATTGTTCCGCAGGTGTATTTTAGTTCTGAGTTTGGCCGTGCCCCGTACAAAACCCTCGTGGAATGGTGGACGCGGAACGCGGGCCGGAGCCATCTGTATATTGGTCAGGGGGCGTACCGGGTAGGGCGCGGATCTGAGCGCGACCCGGGCTGGGGGCGGGCTACTGAGTTTCCCGGGCAGATGCGCTATAACCGGCAGCAGCCCGCTGTGCAGGGAAGCGTATTTTTCAGTGCCAAAAACCTGAAACAAAATCCGCTGGCCATTAGAGATTCATTACAGACCGATTTTTACCGCTATCCGGCTCTGGTGCCCGCTATGCCCTGGTTAGACAGCGTGCCGCCCCTGCCCCCCCACGATCTCAAAGTGGCTGATACAGCTGACGGGATTGAACTGTTCTGGCAGCACCCCGCCGAAGCATCTGACGGCGATGAAGCCCATGCCTACCTTGTGTATCGGTTTGAGGGAGCCCGCCCACGGTTGCGGCTCAACGATCCGCGCTGCATCATTGCCCGCTGCCCGGCCGAAACCACCCGCTACGTTGACCAGACCGCCGACCCGAAAAAACGGTACGTGTACGCCATTACGGCTCTTGACCGGCTCAATAACGAAAGCAAAGAGGTGGGCGTTGTGGTTGTGCGTTAACGAAGTGCGGGCTACTGCATGACGTTGGCCATTACGGTCTCAATTGGCAGCGCATTGGGAAAGAAGCCCGTTAGTTTAAGTAGAATGCCTTCCACAACCGCATCGGGGCAGGAGGCACCGCAGGTTAGCAGCACTGTGACGGGCCTATTTTCGGGAATAAAATGGTCCGTTACAATCTCCTGCTTCGTATGCACGTCGAAGTGCCGAATGAGTGTGTCAGACAGGATTTTCTGGGCTGATTCCACAAAGTACGTCGGGATTTTTTCGGCACAGAGTTCAACGATGTGTGACGTATTGGAGGAATTGTAACCCCCGGCCACAACGGCAAAATCGGCGTTGTAGGTCAGCAGAGCATACGTAGCGTCCTGATTGTCGTTGGTGGCGTAGCAGAGTGTGTCACGGGTACTGGCAAAATGATCGTCAATCTGCATGGTCCGGTCGGTCCCGTCGTTTAGGCCATAGTGCTTAACCATCACCTGCTTCAGATAATCGGCAATGCCCTGGGTGTCTGAAGCCAGCATGGTCGTCTGATTAACCACACCGATACGCTTCAAATCGCAATCTGGGTCGAAGCCGTCGGAATACTGCCCGGCAAACTCCGCGAAAAACTCATTGGCCGGAGCCTCGCCCGCAATGTACCTCGCCAGCCGTTGCGCCTGGGCCATGTCGCGCACCACCACCGTGGGGGCGGCTTCTTTGCTGTGCGAGAACGTGGCCCGGGTTTCTTCGTGGCTCGGCTTGCCGTGCACCACTACCGTATAGTTCTTTTGTCCGATCTGGGCGGCCTTATTCCAGACTTTCTCGACAAACGGGCAGGTTGTATCGTATTTGGCTACATCCAAACCAATGGCGACCAGCTGCTGCTGAATTTCGAGAGTAGTGCCAAACGCCGGAACAATCACGACATCATCAGGGGTTAGTTCGCTCCAGTTGATGAGTTGAGTACCGCGCGTGTCCATCAAAAAGCGCACCCCCCGGCTTTGCAAATCGGCGTTCACGTCGGGGTTATGAATCATCTCGCTAAGCAGAAAAATCCGCTTGTCCGGATTCTCGGCAATAGCCTTGTAGGCTATCTCGACCGCATTTTCCACTCCGTAACAGAATCCGAAATGCCGGGCAATCAGAAATTTCACCGGGCCAAAATCGAGCTGGGTAGGGGTGAAGTCACGCTTCAATTTATCGTTTTTGCGCCGGAATTCTTTAAGGGGGGTGATGATGTGGCTGCGGTAATAATCGGGAATATCGAAGGTTTTCATGCGGGGTGAGTAAGAAAGGTCCAGGCTGACAGGGCGTTGCTCCTGCTATAAAACGGAACGTGGTGCCACTGCGTTCGTTACAAAAGTAATCTCCTTTTTATGCCAAAACGCCTGCTCAAATACAAGAATTACGACGTTCAGAGCATCACAACGGCCACCCCTGATGGCCGGCGAAATGCCAACATTGCTACGTGGGTGATGCAAACGGCCATGGGCGGGACCCACCTTGTTGTGGCCCTGTACCAGCCTGACTATACCATCGAACTCGTCCGGGAAAGTGGCATTTTGAACGTGAACCTCCTCACTACGGAGCAAACCGGGCTAGTTCGCAAGCTGGGGAGACTGTCTGGTCGGGAGAAAGACAAATTCGAGAACCTCCCCCATGCTGTTGATCCGCGTGGCTGCCCATACCTGACCGAAGCTATTGGCTATGCCCAGTGCCGGGTGCTAAATAGTACCAGCGCGGGTGACCATGACCTGTTTATTTGTGAGGTTCTGAAGCAGATTGTGCTGAATCCCGAAAAAGCTGTGCTGACCAACGATTACCTGAAAGAAAAAAAGATTGTTCGGGGGTAAGGTGTAGCGCGGTCGTCGATGCTGGAGTGCCGCATCACCGGGCTAGGCTACTCGTATCGTACCACGCCTTTCAGAATATCATCCAGATACTCGCGGGAGTTGGCCAGGCGGGGTACTTTATGCTGGCCGCCTACTTTGCCCCGCTGCGCCATCCAGGCGTAGAACGTACCCCGCGGCACCACATGAACGCGAGCCTGCTTGAGTACGTAATTGTTGAATCGTTTAGCGTCGTAGTCGGAGTTGACCTGCCGCAAGGTTTCATCCAGAACCCGGTTAAATATCTGCTGATTGTCAGGTTCCTGTTTAAATTCAATTACCCACTCGTGGCAGCCCGTCTGACCGCTACTCATGTATACAGGACCAGCGGTATAATCGGCAATGATGGCACCCGTGACTTCGCAGGCGCGGGTAATAGCAGCTTCAGCGTTCTCAACGATGACCTCTTCGCCAAAGGCATTGATGAAATGTTTGGTACGCCCGCTCACCTTTAGCCGGTGCGGATAGAGGGAAGTGAATCGAACGGTGTCGCCTACTTTGTATCGCCATAGTCCGCCATTGGTTGACACCACAAGCGCGTAATTTTTATCGAGTTCAACTTCTTCGATCGTTAAGGCCTTAGGAAAGGGCTGATCGGCCTCAGCAACGGGAACAAATTCGTAAAATATCCCGTAATCGAGCATCAGAAGCATTTCACCCACGAGACTCAGATCATCCTGGATAGCGAAAAAGCCTTCTGACGCGTTATAAACCTCTTGAAAGTAAACGTTTTTGGAAGGCAATACCTGCTGGGAAAACAAATTTCGGTACGGCTGGAAGTTAACGGCTCCGTGCACAAGCAGTTCAAAATTTGGCCATACCTCCAGAATGTTTGATTTGCCGGTCTTTGCCAGCACTTTGTCAATCAGCACCAGGCCCCAGGTGGGCGCGCCAAGCATACTGGTCACGTTTTCCTGGGATGTTATAGTGGCCATGCGTTCGAGCTTTTCTTCCCAATCATCCAAAAGGGCTACGTCGAGCGAAGGCGTTCGGATATACTGTGCCCATGTGGGTAGGTTTTTCATCATCACCGCCGATACATCGCCGGTTGCGCTATTGGTACCGTAGGGATTTGGGTGCAGACTCCCACCAATGGACAGGCCTTTTCCGGTGAAATTCTGGCTGTTAGGATTGTTGTTGATGTACATAGCCATCATGTCCTTACCCCCCTTAAAGTGCATCTCGTCGAGCGACTCGGGTGTTACGGGAATGAACTTGCTGCGGGCATTGGTGGTGCCGCTTGATTTGGAGAACCAGCGTACCGGCGAGGGCCACAGTATTTTTTGCTCGCCCCTCATGACCCGTTCAATATACGGAAACAGCGTTTCATAGTCCGATACCGGAACCCGCTGTTGATAGTCTGCAATCGTCTGAATAGATTTATAGTCGTGTTTGCGACCCCATTCCGTGTTTCGTCCCGCCCGGACAAGATGCCCAAATACCTTCTGTTGCGCCAGACCGGGCTGCTTTTTCATGGCCTCAATGCGCGGCAGTCGCCGTTGCAGGAGCCATTTGAGCGTGGTGTTCAGAAGGGTCATGACAAGAGAGAACTAAGAAATCGAATCAGTTCGAGGAGTAAACTCTACAAACTTAGAAACAAGGGGATTGGTTTTTTGTCCTGCCTGACTATCAACAGATCAATCTGTTACAAATTTTTAGCCCGGTCAGGATAATCGGTAATAATGCCATCCACTCCCCATTTCTTTAGCCGCTCCATATCATCGCGCTGGTTAATTGTCCAGGGAATGACCTGAATCCCCTGTTCGTGTAACCGGGAAATCTTATCCTCGCTCAACAGCCGAAAGTTGGGGCTGTATACATCGGGTTTAAAGCCGAGTTCATCAATGTTTTTTTCCGGACTGCGCAGGTTCTCGACCAGAGCCGACAACTTGACCTTCGGGTAGTAGCCCGCGTCGATCTGCCGCTTCCAGTGCTTCAAAATGGCAAAGTCGAAACTCTGAATCGTAATGCGGCCGGGCGATACGCGATCTTTCAGGATGGCAACAACCAGGTCAGAAAATGGAGCGGGTTGCGGCTGGCTTTTATCGTATTCTGATACTTCGCTTTTCAATTCGATATTGTAGCCGAAAGCAGGCAGATTATGCGTTTTCCGGTGAGCCTCGGCCCTGTCAATCACTTCGCTAAGCAACGGCTTATGCGCACGCATCTTTTCCTGCTCCGGAAAAGCGGGGTTACCGTTAGAGCCAGTATCGTACGTCTTAATATCGGCGTAATCCATTAGATACAGGTTCAGTCCTTTTTCGTCTTTCTTGCTGACTGGTTTTCCATCAGGCCGGATGCTGTAAGCCGCGCTGAAATAGGGTTCGTGCGAAACAACGACCTGTTTGTCCTGGCTGATGACCACATCCATTTCCAGCGTTGTTACGCCCAAGTCAAGGGCAGCAAGAAAAGCAGGAACTGTATTTTCGGGTTTCAGGCCCCGGCTCCCCCGGTGGCCCTGCACGTCGAAGGGAGCGGGTTGGGCTTGTGCGAAGGCTGGGGTTGTCATAGCCAGAAGAAAAAGGACAAACAAAGTAAGGCGCATATTACTGATTAATAGATGAGCTAAAAACACGAGTTGTAAACTATAAGCCGGTTATCTGGCTGCTGATGTAACGATTTCCAAACGCGGCAATTGGGAAACGGATACTTTTTATTTGAACAGTACAATCGTAAACTTGCACTTTGGAGCCACCGTCCCTTGCTGTCTGTCCTATGCGCTACACAAAAGCAATTGTATCTATATTCTTAACCGTACTACTGGCTTATGCACTTAACCGTCCCTGGGGTACTATTCCAGCTTTTGCCCCGCTACTCAGCCCGTTTGTAGGATTTTGGCAAAATGCCGAGACGGATGCCGCTGAAGATGAGGAATTCACTCTCGGTGGAACAACTGAACCCGTCACGGTTATTTTCGATGATCTGGCCATTCCACACGTGTTTGCGCAGAATGACCACGATGCTTACTTCGCGCAGGGATATCTAACCGCCCGCGATCGGCTCTGGCAAATGGAATTTCAGACCCACGCAGCTGCCGGACGTGTTTCCGAAATTGTGGGTGACCGGGCTTTGGAACTCGACCGCTACAACCGACGGCTGGGTATGGGCTTTGGAGCGGAGAAATCCGTAAAAGCCATGATGACCGACGCCCGCTCGCGCGAGTCAGTAGAAGCGTATACGGCAGGCGTCAATGCGTACATCAAGCAGCTCAAACCAGCCGAATATCCGTTGGAGTACAAACTGCTCGGCTACGCGCCCGAACCCTGGGAACCCCTCAAGTGCGCGTACTTTCTGAAATACATGTCGGGGGTGCTGGCCCTCGGTGCCGACGATCTCAACATGAGTAACGTCCTGGCTAAAATCGGCCCGAAAGCTACCAAAGAATTGTTCCCCGATTATCCGTTCCATGAGGACCCCATTATTCCGGCGGGTACAACGTGGGATTTTAAGCCGGTAAAAATTCCAAAGGTTCCGGCTGAGTCTCGCCCGGTCGTTGACCCAATTACCATGAACTGGCCTGAACACGACCCTGCCATCGGCAGTAACAACTGGGCCGTGAGTGCGCAAAAATCGGCGTCGGGCTACCCTATTCTGGCTAATGACCCGCATCTGACACTGAGCCTCCCCTCTATCTGGTATCAGATGCAGATTGTTACGCCTACCATGAATGTATATGGAGCCACCATGCCGGGTGCGCCGGGTGTAATTATTGGCTTCAATAAGCGGGTGGCCTGGGGGGTAACTAACGTAGGCGCCGATGTGCTTGACTTTTACCGGGTCAAATTCAAAGACAATACCCACCGCGAGTACTGGCATGATGATCAGTGGAAACCCGTTACCCGGCGGATAGAAACTATAAAAATAAAGAATTTGCCGACTGTAGTGGATACTGTATTGTACACGCATCACGGACCGATTATGTACATGGCCGGGCAACAGCCATTTGCTAAAAACGTACCCATCGGCTATGCCGCCCGCTGGATCGGTCACGAAGAATCGAACGATTTCCTGACCTACTACCTCCTCGACCGGGCCAACAACCATGCCGACTATCGCAAGGCCCTTAGCTACTACGGGGCACCCGCTCAGAATTTTGTTTTTGCCGACTCCCAGAAAGACATTGCTATCTCGCCAAACGGAAAGTTTCCGCTCAAGTGGAAAGATCAGGGCAAGTTCTTGCTCGATGGTACCAACCCCGCCGACGACTGGCAAGGCTGGATTCCGGCGGAGCAAAATCCGCACGTGAAAAATCCATCCCGTGGGTTTGTCAGTTCGGCTAATCAGTCCTCTACTGACCCAACATATCCCTATTATATCAACTGGCAGTTTGCGCCCGCCGAGCGCGGCACCCGTATCAACGAACGGCTGGCACCTATGCAAAACGCTACCCCAGACAGCCTGCGGATGTTGCAGAACGACAATCTAAACGTGCGGGCACGCTGGTCGCTACCTATATTCCTGCCCGCTGTACAAACTCAGAAGCTTACTGGCGAACAAAAGAAAGCCCTTACCATCATGAAGACCTGGCGGTACAACAACGATATTGCCGAGGTAGGGCCAACCATTTACACCGAATGGATGCGGCAATACTTAAACGGCGTCTGGCAGGACGATTTCCCGAACACCGACAGCACTACGCTTCGTTATCCCAGCTTTGACCGGACCCTCGAACTGGCCGAAAAAGACCCGGCCGCACAGTGGTTTGATAATACCAACACCCCCCTCCGCGAAAACCTGTCGGATATCCTGACCCAAACGCTGCAATCAACTGTCGACTCGCTCACCCGGTTGCATGGCCCTATTGGTAGCGCCTGGCAGTGGGGACCCCACAAAGCCACAAAGATTGCTCACCTGGCCCGGCTCGATGCGCTGAGTGCCATGAATGTGCAGATTGGGGGCGGGAACGGTGTTGTGAATGCTACCACCGAGCGCACCGGCCCCTCGTGGCGAATGGTGGTAGCCCTTGGCCCTAAGCCCAAAGCCTACGGCGTTTATCCGGGTGGGCAGTCGGGCAACCCGGGTAGCCGTAATTACCTGAACATGCTGGAAACGTGGCGCACCGGTAAACTCAATGAACTCGTATTCCTGCAAAGCTCACAGGACAAAAATGCCCGTATCCGTCGGAAAGTTACCATCAAATAATCGCTCCCAAATGCCATGTATCAAATTGTTCTGATTGCCTTTATCAGTTTATTCGCGCAGTTCTTTCTGCCCTGGTGGGTACTGGCCATTGTGGCCTTTGCCGTTTGCTACTGGCGTAGTCCGGGGGCGGGCTGGGCTTTCTGGTATGGTTTTGCAGGAGTCGCCATCATCTGGCTTATGTATGCCCTGCTTATCCAACTCCAAACCGATGGCGTATTTGTGGGGCGTATGAGCGAACTCCTTTTTAAGAGCAACACTCCATTTCTGCCAGTTCTGACCACCACCATCGTTAGCGGGCTGGTAGGGGGGCTGGCCGGGCTGTCTGGATTTTATGTCCGACAGGCTACTACCACACAAATTATAAACCGTACTTCGTAATTCACAATTCAACCTACCTTTGTCAAATAAACTTGTCACTAACCAATTTATTTCCCGTGAAGAATGCCTCGTTGTTTTTGAATGTGCTGTTGACCATTGCCGTAGCTGTATTGTACTATCTGCACTTTGCCGGCCCTAAAGCCGAAACCGTTGTGTCTACCAAGCCTGCCGACGCCAAAGGCAAAGACATCGTTTACGTAAATGTGGATTCGTTGTTAACCAAGTATGATTTCTTTAAAGACACCCAGAAAGTACTGGAGAGCAAGCGGTTTCAGTTGGAGAACGAACTGTCTACAAAAGGCCGCAACCTGCAAAACAAAGCCGCGTTTTTTCAGAAGCAGGCCAGCGAAGGTCGACTGACGCAGGAACAGGGCCGCGCTACCGAAGCGTCTCTGCAAAAAGAGCAGCAGGATATCCTGGCATACCGGGAACGGGCCGCGCAAAATCTGGCTGGTGAAGAAGCGGAAAAGAACAAACAGCTTTACGATCAGATTTATGATTATCTGAAGAGCATTAATGCCCAGAACAAGTATCAGTTTGTACTTGGTTACACCAAAGGTGGTGGCATCCTGTTTGCCAACCCTGACGCCGATCAGACCAGGGCTGTACTGGACGGGCTGAACAAGCAGTACAAAGAGAAGCAGGAGAAAGACAATCAGGCTAAGAAGAAATAATTACTCCTTCTACAGGCAAACAGCCGTTGAGATCTTAAGATCTCAACGGCTGTTTGCCTGTAGAAGGAGTAATTCCTATCAAAGCATCCACCTGGCACGATTATTGACGTAACATGCGTTATGAATCGTTGCCCATTGCGGAACATTATTTTTCCACAAATGACTTATAAACAGCCTTATTTTTTCCTTTTCCCGCTTAAAAAGCGGGTTGGGCATCCTTTTTGCTCATGAAAATGTAATCCTGTTTTGGTTGGCCTCCTTGCCATCTACCGGAGAGTGTTCAAATACCGTCTGGGTTAGGCTGGTGCCGTACCGGGTCTTGAGGCTGTGACTTCGATACCGCTCTTCTGGAGTGAAAACATCGGCCTGCTCAGACGACCTTTTCTTCTGCTTTTCAGACAACCTTTTCTGGTTTCGTCACAAACCTCTCGTTCGTTTCCTGTGTTCTCCTCAACCCGGCTACCTTTGTGGCCGGTAAAAAGTCGTGTCTCACAGGGCTGATAAGTCGTATACTTCAAATTTCAAGTTTCCAATCAATACATGGCTTCAGCAACTATTGTCAAACACGTTGATATTCGTAATCGTCGGGCATCTTTCGAGTATTCATTTCTCGAAAAGTTTACGGCGGGCATCGTCCTGACCGGTACCGAAATTAAGTCGACGCGGCAGGGCAAAGTTAATTTGCAGGACGCCTACTGCCTGCTCCTGAACGATGAGCTGTTTATTCGACAAATGAATATTTCGCCCTATGAACAGGGTACCCATTACAATCACGAACCCCTGCGCGACCGCAAACTATTGCTGACTAAACGAGAAATTAAACGCCTGAGTGAGAAGCTGAAAGATCAGGGCCTGACCATCGTGCCAATTCGGATGTTCACCAGCGAACGTGGGTTTGCCAAAGTGGAGATTGCCCTAGCTAAAGGCAAAAAGCTTTATGACAAACGTGACAGCATTAAGGAGCGCGATGTAGAACGCGACATGCAGCGCGAACGATACTAATTTTTTTCTGAAACTGTGCTGTCGTGTGGATAACTTCTGTAACTTGCTCATCGTACAGAGGCATCTAAACGCGATATGAGCAGGAAAGTATTAGTCTTAAATCAAGATTACAGCGCACTCAGCATCTGCTCCGTTCCAAAAGCATTCTTGCTGGTTTATCTCGACAAGGCTGAACTCGTGGCCGAGTCTGAGCAATTTACTCTTCGTACTGTTTCCGCAGAATTTCCTATGCCATCCGTGATCCGGCTGCATCGGTACGTTAACTTGCCCTACAAGGGCGTGATGCTAACCCGGCAGAACATCTTTAAACGTGACGGACACAACTGCCAGTACTGCGGCACAACCGAAGACCTAACGCTGGATCATGTACTGCCCAAGTCAAGAGGTGGTAAGACAAGCTGGGACAATCTGGCTACCGCCTGTAAGCGGTGCAACTCTAGAAAAGGCGACTATACCCCTGATGAAGCCAACCTGAAATTACGGCAGAGACCTTTCAAGCCTACGTTTCTGGTTTTTTTACGCGAATTCTCCGGCTCTATCGAGGAAAACTGGATGCCATTTCTGGCTCGTAAGGAAAAAGCGTATTCATAGCTTGCGTTGGCGGTAAAAAGGGAAGGGGTATAAGCAACTGATACAGTGCTTATACCCCTTCCCTTTTTACCGCCTTATTTTAAACCTTTTGGGTCCGAAAATTCCTTATCTTTGCAGTCCTTTTTCAAGGAGATCTTATTTTACAACTAAAAAGTCAGCCCGCCATTGATCCAGCGGCTGATGTACTGAGTGGATCAGGAAACTATTTTATGAGCAAAACGCAACAACGCGACCTGCCGGCATTTGACTGGGATCTGGCCGACAACAAAGGATTTGGAAGCGGCTACTCTGCCACCGAACGTGACCAGATGCTGGAACTGTACGACAATACCTTGTCGGAAGTTAAGGAGAAGGAAGTGGTGATGGGAACGGTAGTAGGCATCACGGATCGGGAGATCCTGCTGAACATCGGTTTCAAGTCGGATGGATTGGTACCTGCTTCGGAATTCCGGGATTTGCCGGATCTGAAAATGGGCGACGAAGTTGAAGTATATGTAGAAAACCAGGAAGACCAGAATGGTCAACTGGTACTTTCGCGCAAGAAAGCGAAGGTGATTACAGCCTGGCAGAAAATTCAGAGAGCGCTGGACGAAGATCTCGTTATCGACGGATTTGTGAAGCGCCGTACCAAAGGCGGTCTGATTGTGGACATCTTTAGTGTAGAAGCCTTCCTGCCAGGATCGCAGATCGACGTGAAGCCGATCCGCGATTTCGACGTGTTTGTTGGCAAGAAAATGGAAGTAAAGGTTGTCAAGATCAACTACGCTAATGACAACGTCGTTGTCTCGCACAAAGTCCTGATCGAGAAAGACCTGGAAGCACAGCGCGCCCAAATCCTGAATAACCTTGAGAAAGGGCAGGTATTGGAGGGTGTGATAAAGAACATGACCAACTTCGGTGTGTTTATTGACCTCGGCGGTGTCGACGGCCTATTGCACATCACCGATATTTCGTGGGGTCGTATCAGTCATCCGTCCGAAGTTCTTAACCTTGACCAGAAGGTCAATGTGGTTGTTTTGGACTTCGACGAGGACAAAAAGCGGATCTCACTGGGTATGAAGCAGCTTCAGGCACATCCTTGGGATGCTTTGTCGGAAGAACTTCAGGTCGGTTCCAAGGTGAAAGGTAAGATTGTAAACGTAGCTGACTACGGTGCATTCCTTGAAATCATGCCGGGCGTTGAAGGATTGATCCACGTATCGGAGATGTCCTGGTCGCAGCACCTGCGCAATCCGCAGGAATTCCTGAAGGTGAGTGACGAAGTAGAAGCGCAAGTGCTGACGCTGGATCGCAACGATCGCAAAATGTCGCTGGGTATCAAGCAACTCACAGAAGATCCCTGGACCCGTCCCGAACTGCGCGAGAAATACGCTATCGGTACGAAACACAAGGGTCTGGTGCGTAACCTCACCAACTTCGGCCTGTTCCTAGAACTTGAAGAGGGCATCGACGGTCTGGTACACGTATCGGATCTGTCGTGGACCAAGAAAATCAAACATCCTTCAGACTTCATCAAGGTTAGTGAAGAACTGGAAGTCGTTGTACTTGAACTTGACATCGATAACCGTCGGTTGGCCCTTGGCCACAAGCAGCTCGAAGAGAACCCCTGGGATACCTTCGAAGATCTGTTCGCGGTTGGTACCATCCATCGTTGTACGGTACTGAGCAAAAACGATAAGATGGCTACGCTCGAACTGCCCTATGGTATTGAGGGTTTCTCGTCGCTCAAGAATCTTGGTAAGGAAGACGGTACGTTTGCTGAGGTAGGCGAGTCGCTCGACTTTAAAGTGACGGAATTCTCGAAAGATGAGAAGCGGATTATGCTCTCTCATACCCGTACGTGGCAGGAGAAGAACGAGCCCGTAAAAGAGCCAAAGCCTAAGGCGGCTAAAACTAGTTCGTCGTCATCGACGTCAAATCAGCCCGAACGTGGTGCTACCCTTGGTGACCTTGATGCCTTGGCTGCCTTGAAGGAGCAGATGGAGAGCAAGAACTAGTTGTACGGATTCTGTTTAAAAACGCGTCACTACACTAGGTAGTGGCGCGTTTTTTGTTGCCTACTTAATGACCTGCCGGATAAAATGCTATATTTGCATTCCCAAATGGCTTGGGGCTCCAAGGGTTCCGTGGCCGAGTGGCTAGGCTCAGCTCTGCAAAAGCTGCTACAGCGGTTCGAATCCGCTCGGAACCTCAAATTGAAGTATCATAGACATCGCCAAGTTTCTCGACACTCAGAGAAGCTTGGCGATGTTCTTTTTAGAAGGTATCCCGCCAAACAAAATAAGTTAAACGGTTCGTTGTCAGGGCGTGTGAAAGCTGGATAGGTGAGGTCACTTTAGAACCGATACAAATAAAATCAGGCGCGAAAAATATGTAAACGCCGATTTTTGACTATGCAGCGATCGTGTCGTACTTTTGTGGGCCAATGAAATGTCATTGATGATTATGGTAGTCAACTCAATTAATATACCTCGTAAAATGAGCCGCTTATCAACTGTTTATGGAGTAGTTGCTCTATCGCTGGCTCTGTTGTTAAGCAGTGGTCAAAGCATAGCCCAGGACTCAACCGCTGCAGTGGGAGCCGTAGCGGCAGCACCGGCTGGTGGTGGAGATGCTGAGAAAGGAAAAGCTCTGTTTACCAACAACTGTGCACAATGTCATGCCGTAACGGCAGAAGTTGTGGTAGGGCCCGGTTTGAAGGGAATACGCGAACGCGCTCCGGGTGCAGATTGGCTGCACAAGTGGATTCGCAATTCAGCTTCACTCATTGCAAGTGGTGATGCGTACGCTAACCAGGTTTATAACAAGTTCAACAAGGTCCAGATGTCAAGTTTCCCAAACTTGACGGATGCTGATATCGACGGTATTCTGGCTTATGTTGACGAGGCAAGCAAGCCTGCGGTTGCTACGGTTGTTGATGCCGGTGGTGCACAAGGTGCGGCTGTTACTGCCCAGGGCGGAGCCTCGGCTTCCGGTCCTTCTGAGTTGTTTACGTTTGTGCTGGTGGGCCTGCTAATTGTAATGCTACTGGTACTGGGCGTTCTGTTGGTTATCGTAACGATACTCTCGAAAGCAGTCTCGCCGGTTGGCGTTGTGGGCGATGGTACGCAGTCGATGGCACCGTTCTCGCAACGTCTTAAAGATGGACTATCAAGCGCGTTCAACAATTCAACACTTCGTTCAATAGTCATCTGGCTCTTTATGCTGGTAGCTACGAAAGAGTCTGTTGATGGCCTTTACAGCATCGGTATTCAGCAGGGATACGCGCCTAAGCAGCCCATTGCCTATTCCCACAAACTGCATGCCGGCCAATACAAGATTGACTGTAATTATTGCCACATTGGCGTAAACAAGGGTAAGTCGGCCACAATTCCGGCGGCTAACGTTTGCATGAACTGCCATGGTGTGATCAAGAAGGAGTCTCCGGAGATTCAAAAAATTTACGCAGCTATTGAGCAAAACCGTCCCATCGAATGGATTCGGGTACACAACCTGCCTGATCTGGCTTATTTTAACCACGCCCAGCACGTAAACGTCGGCAATGTTCAGTGTACAACTTGCCACGGTGAGATCGAAAAAATGGAAGTGGTAGAACAGCGGTCGTCACTGACAATGGGCTGGTGTATCGACTGCCACCGGAAAACGGAAGTAAATACGAAAGACAATGCCTATTACGATAAGTTAGTGGCCCTGCACCGGAAAGAAAGTAAAGAGCCCCTCAAGGTAGCTAATATTGGGGGTCTTGAGTGTTCTAAATGCCACTATTAACCAGTTCACCTGCCGCATAAATTACGCATGGAAAATACAAGCAAACGGTATTGGAAAGGAGTTGAAGAGTTGCGCAATGATGCTACATTCATCAAGAATGCAAACAGCGAATTTGCCAATGCCGACGAGTCTTCATTAGATGCCGATGGTCTGCTGGGTGGCTCCAATACTCAGCGCCGTGACTTCTTGAAAGCGATGGGTTTTGGTATGGCTGCTGTAACGCTGGCTGCCTGTGAAACGCCGGTTCATAAAGCTATTCCTTATCTGAATAAGCCGGAGTTCACTATTCCATCCATATCAGATTACTACGCGTCGACGTACGTCAATAATGGAGATTTTGCTTCTATCCTGGTGGAAACCCGTGAGGGTCGTCCCATAAAGATTGAAGGCAACCCGCTGTCAGCTATTTCGAGAGGAGGTACAACGGCTCAGGTTCAGGCGTCTCTACTGTCACTCTACGACATAGATAAGTTAAAAGGCCCGCAGCGAGCTGGCGCGTCTGTAGCTTGGGATGTTGCTGATCGGGAAATTGTGAATGCACTGAATACAGTGGCTACGCGTGGTGGTGCTATTCGGATTGTTACCTCAACAATTCTTAGCCCGACAACGAAAGCAGTTGTTGCCGACTTCACTGCCAAATACCCAACGGCACAACATGTTATGTACGATGCCAACTCGGCATTTGGCATGATGCAGGCTAACCAGATGTCTTTTGGTAAAGCCGCTATTCCCTCATATGACTTTAGTAAAGCACAGACAATTGTTAGTATTGGGGCTGATTTTCTCGGTACTTGGGTTGCGCCTATAGCGTACATGCGTGCCTACGCTGAGGGGCGTAAGATTGGAGCAGTGGGGGGGGGAAGAAGACGATGTCACGCCACTACCAGTTTGAAACGGGCTTGTCTATGACGGGCGCGAACGCAGACTACAGGTCTCCGATCAAGCCCTCGCAGGAAGGCGTAGTAGCCGTGGCTTTGTACAATAAAGTCGCCCAGAAGCTTGGCGGTGCCGCTCTTGGCTCAGCAACCGTCGACGTACCCCATCTTGACAAAGCAGCTACTGACCTGGCCCGTTCAAGAGGCCGTTCTCTGGTTGTCTCGGGTTCGAATGATCCCAATGTTCAGGTTATTATCAATGCTCTGAACAGTTTGCTGGGCAGTTACGGCTCAACAATTGACTTGAACACTCCTGTTTATACCCGGCAGGGTAATGACCTGCAAATGAATGGGTTTGTAAACGATGTCAAAGCTAACCGGGTAGGAGCTGTATTATTCTTTGGAGCTAATCCGGTGTATGATCACCCCCGTGGTGCCGAACTGGCCGAAGCTCTGCCCAAAATGCCGTTGTCTATTTCATTTGCTGATCGGGCCGATGAAACAGCGTCACTGTGTAAGTATATAACCCCTGCTCCACATTTTCTGGAAAGCTGGGGGGATGCTGAGCCACAGGCCGGCCATCTGACTCTAATACAGCCTGCTATTTCGTACATCTTCAAGACCCGTCAGTTCGAATCGAGCTTGTTGACCTGGACAGGTAGACCAAACGATTACCAGAACTACCTTAAGAACTACTGGCGCACGAACTATTACCCGCAGTCAGAGGGATTTGATTCATTTGACTCGTTCTGGATCAAGTGCCTCTACGATGGGCTATTCGTTTCCCAGAAAGATCAGCTTGTTGCGGGTGGTGCTGCAACGTTTGCAGGAAACGCAGCACAGGCTGCTACTGGCATTGCTCAACGGTATAAGCCGGGTACGGGCATGGAAATGTCGCTGTACGAAAAAGTGAGTATTGGTACGGGCTCGATGGCCAACAACCCTTGGCTTCAAGAAATGCCGGATCCTGTCACCAAAGCTTGCTGGGACAACTACGCGGCTCTCTCGCAGAAAACAGCAAACGATATTGGCGTTGCTCAGAATGATCTGGTCACCGTTAAAGCCAATGGGAAATCGGTTGAATTGCCAGTCATGATCCAGCCGGGTCAGGCTGATAACACGGTGTCGGTAGCCATCGGATACGGTCGGGATAAGGCTGGCAAGGCTGCTGCTGGAGTTGGTAAGAACGTATATCCATTCGCAGGTATACTAAATGGATACGTCCTTTATGCAGCTAGTGGTGTCGTAGTCGAAAAGGCAGGTGGTATTCACGAGATTGCTCAAACCCAAACACACGATACCGTGATGGGGCGCCGGGCGGTTGTTCAAGAGGCTAAACTGGCCGACTACGCTAAGAATCCCAAAGCAGGCCGTTACTTTCCGAGGGTTGTAACGCCGGAGGGTCCGGTTGCGCCGGCAGATGTCACACTCTGGCACGGATACGGCAAGCCTAACCACTCGTGGGGTATGGTTATTGACCTCAACAGCTGCATTGGCTGTAATGCATGCGTTGTTGGCTGTCAGGCTGAGAACAACGTGCAGGTTGTAGGTCGGGAAGAGGTATTAATGCGTCGTGAAATGCATTGGATTCGCATTGACCGGTACTACAGTAGTGACGCTGATGCTGAAGACGTAAGTGCCCTTGAAATTGCCTCTGCAAATCCAGAGGTCGTATTTCAACCCATGTTGTGTCAGCATTGTAGTAACGCACCCTGCGAGACCGTATGCCCGGTATTGGCTACGACTCACAGCACGGAGGGACTCAACCAGATGACCTACAACCGCTGTATCGGTACGCGATACTGCGCTAACAACTGTCCCTATAAGGTTCGTCGCTTCAACTGGTTCAAGTATTTCGATAACGACAATTTCGATTATCATTTCAACAATGACCTTGGTAAGATGGTCATTAACCCTGACGTAACGGTACGTTCGCGGGGAGTAATCGAAAAGTGTTCGTTCTGTGTACAGCGTATTCAGGAAGGTAAGCTGACCGCTAAAAAGGAACGTCGTCGCCCGTTACCTGACGAAATACAGTCTGCCTGCGCACAGGCGTGTCCAACCAATGCCATTATATTTGGCGACATGAACAATCCTGAGAGTACCATCTCAAAGGTGTTGGAGACAGAGATAAACGAGCGGGCTTTCCACGTCCTTGAAGAGATTAACGTGCGCCCGCAAATTTCGTATTTGACTAAGATTCGTAACAAAGACGAGATGCCCAAGCAGGAAACCCGTCAGGAATCACAGGTATAAAGTAATGGTTTATGGCGTTGAAGGGCGAATCGTCAAAACATCGTAATTCCACAGGCAGTAAATCTGACATCGTAAATTAAATAATATAAGTAAGCTTATGTCGCATGTAACATCAGCCATAAGAACTCCACTCGTCACTGGCGGCAAAACCTACGCTGACGTGACTGAGGACATCAGCCGTCAGGTCGAAGGAAGTCCAACTAGGGAGTGGACGATTGCCTTTACTATCTCAGTAGTTGTTTTAATTTACGGAACCGCCTGTGTCTTTCTGGACCTGGTGGGAAGGATTAGGCGTCTGGGGGCTTAACAAAACAGTTGGTTGGGCCTGGGATATTACCAATTTCGTTTGGTGGGTAGGTATTGGTCACGCCGGCACACTAATCTCAGCCATCCTATTGCTGTTTCGTCAGAAATGGCGGACGGCGGTAAACCGGGCGGCAGAAGCCATGACCATCTTCGCCGTACTTTGCGCAGCTAGTTTTATCTTAATGCACATGGGCCGTCCTTGGCTGGCGTACTGGGCATTGCCATTACCGAATACACTTGGTTCCTTATGGGTCAACTTTAAATCTCCTCTGGTCTGGGACGTATTTGCCATTAGCACGTATTTCACGGTATCGCTGGTGTTCTGGTACATGGGTTTGTTGCCCGACCTAGCTACGATTCGTGACCGGGCACGCAGCAAAGTTTCACGCTACATATATGGAGCCTTCTCGCTTGGATGGAATGGTTCGGCAAAAACATGGGCGCGGTACGAATATTTGAGTCTGATTCTTGCGGGGTTATCTACACCGCTGGTACTGTCAGTTCATACTATTGTAAGTATGGACTTTGCAACCTCAGTTATTCCGGGCTGGCACACAACAATCTTTCCTCCGTACTTCGTAGCTGGTGCTATTTTCTCAGGATTTGCTATGGTGCAGAACCTGATGCTGATTATCCGGGTCGTGTTCAAACTGGAGGACTACATTACAATTGAACACATCGAGTCGATGAACAAGGTAATCACTCTGACAGGTTCGATTGTGGGTGTCGCTTATCTTACCGAGTTTTTCATTGCCTGGTATTCGGGAGTGGAGTTCGAAAGTTATGCGTTCATAAACCGGGCTACGGGGCCATACTGGTGGGCTTACGCAGCCATGATGACTTGTAACGTAATCTCCCCACAGTTGTTCTGGTCGAGGACCATTCGGAGAAGTATAGTATGGACATTCACCATCTCGGTAGTTGTAAACATCGGTATGTGGTTTGAGCGGTTTGTTATCATCGTAACATCTCTTCATCGTGACTACCTGCCGTCGAGCTGGGCTATGTTTCACCCAACGCTGTTCGATATCAGTGATTACATCTTCTCATTTGGTTTTTTCTTCACGTTGTTCTTGTTGTTCGCAAAATTCCTGCCTGTGGTAAATATGGCAGAAGTAAAAGCCATCATAAAGTCGTCATCGGAGAAATTGCCAGCATCGGTATCGGGTGTTGCCAAGGGAGAGCGGGTTACCAACCCAACCTTCAACAAAGACGTAGAATAAAACACGACTACAGGTGAGGCAGGTTTATGGCCGCACTTATATAATTGACTCTTGAAAAATCATGTCAGACGTAACTGGGAGCGGTAAATTTTTAGTCGGCATTTATGACGATGACGATGTGGTGCTCAAAGCTGTTAAAGAAGTAAAAGACGCCGGTGTCAGGATCCATGAAGTGTATACCCCTTTTCCGATTCACGGCTTGGACGTTGCACTTGGCCACCCGCGCTCCCGGCTCGGTATAGCAGCCTTTATGTTCGGATTGTGTGGCACACTCACCGCAGCCTTGTTAACAGCCTATACGGAAGGTTTTGATTGGCCAATGATCGTTGGAGGCAAAGATTCTTACTCCCCGATAATATATGTGCCTATCTTCTTTGAGTTGACAGTTCTGTTCAGCGCGCTGGGCATGGTGGGTACATTTTTGATATCTAATAATCTAGGGCCCACCGTGAAGCCGTTAATGTATGACTTACGTACAACGGACAATAAGTTTGCGATGGCAATCGACCTTGGCAAGAACAATCTTGTTGAGAACGACATCGAACGAATTCTGAAAGATTCAGGGGCTGCGGAGGTTAACGTAAAGCAATTCTGATTAATACGATGAGCAATAACAAACACATAGGTATTACAATAGCTGTATGTACGAGCCTGCTGGTTATGGGATCTTCCTGTAAGAAAGGTCATAATGATACGGGTACAGAATTCGCACCTCAGATGTATGATGCGGTAGGTTACGAACCTTACCGGCAGATAAGGCCTAACACAATCAATGTTGATGAAAGAGGGCTGAATATGCGTACGCCTGCCCGGGGTACTGTGGCACGTCCAAACTACCATACTACCTACGGTGAGGGGGCTAACCAGACTACAGATTTGATGATCTACAATATCCCCAAAGACAGTGTTAATATCGCGGAGAGGACACTAACCAATCCTATTCCCGAAACAGAAGTATCACTCACTCAGGGAAAAGTATTATACACGCAATACTGTGTTCACTGCCATGGAGAAGAGGGAAAGGGCAACGGAACAGTAGGGGTCGTATACAAAGGTGTGCCAAGTTACTCGGCTGATGCCTATAAGTATATGAACGATGGACACATATACCACGTGATTACACACGGCAAAGGGCGTATGTGGCCACACGGCTCGCAAATCACTCCTGAAGACCGGTGGAAAATTGTTCAGTACGTACACAAGTTGCAACAAGGTTAATTACCAAATGACAGTATAAGGTTTGATAGTTTGGATGAGTATCTGGACAGTCAGAACCTTTGCAAATCCTTAAACAATGGCATCTGCTCACGCATTACCCTCATTAGACGAACAATTTGAATTTACCGGGGAGTCAAAACGTCGCTTGCTAATTGGCGTTGGCATTGGCGTTGCTCTGGTAGCCTTTGGGTCATTCTTACTGGCGTCAGGCGTTGGTGAGCATGCCCACGAAACTAGTGGCACTGCTACCGAAGCGACACACCATTACAAATGGACCACACGGATTTGGGCGAATGTATGGTTGAACGCTATATATTTTACCGGTGCCTCCGTGATCGGCATGTTCTTTATGTCGTATAATTATCTGGCTCAATCTGGCTGGACAGCCGCCTTCAAACGCATTCCGGAAGCATTACCCGCCTACCTGCCTATAATGGGCATTGTAGTTATAGCTACTTTCTTTATTGCAGGTCACGATTTGTTTCACTGGACCAATTCGGCTCTGTATGACACAACAAGTCCTGAATATGATCCAGTTATAGCTGGCAAGTCGGGCTTTCTAAATACGCCGTTTTACTTGATCCGTGTCGTACTGTATTTTGCTTTATGGTATGTTTTGTGGCGGGTGCTTCGTGGCTTTTCCCTGCAGGAAGATTTATATGGTGGTACATCTTATTACGAGAAGAGTGTCAAATACGGTACCGCATTCCTGGTTGTATTTGCAGTAACCTCTTCTACTTCGGCCTGGGACTTTGTTATGTCCATTGATTCACATTGGTTCAGTACGATGTTTGGCTGGTACACACTGGCAAGCTGGCATGTAACAGGTCTCGCCGTCATCACTTTGACCGTTGTCATGTTAAAAGAGCGGGGCTATCTTCAGATCGTTAATGATAGTCACTTACAGGACTTGGGTAAGTTTATGTTCGCCTTCAGCATCTTCTGGACGTATGTATGGTTTTCTCAATTCATGTTGATTTATTACGCTAACATACCCGAGGAAACCATCTATTATCGGGAGCGTTTCAGTGGGTATGGAGGTATATATAAGGCCCCATTCTTTATCAATATCCTGCTAAACTTTGTCTTTCCATTCCTTGTTCTGATGACAAGGGACTCAAAGCGGACATATGTTATTCTTAAGTTGGCCGCCTGGGGTATCATAGTTGGCCATTACTTCGACTTCTATGTCAATATCATGCCTGGCACAGTTGGTGAGCACGGTGGGTTTGGACCGATTGAATTTGGCATGATTCTAATCTTTGCCTGTGGGTTTATCTGGTCGATCTCATCTCAGTTGGAAAAGGCAAATCTGATTCCCAAGAATCATCCAATGTTGGAAGAGTCCCTTCATCACGACATTTAACGTTTAGCTGATCAGTAGTATGGTTTACGTAATTGTTACATTATCGGTCGTTTTTCTGGCATTGGCAGCTTTGATTGTCTCCAGAATGTCCTCTGTTGTGAAAAGCGTCAGTGAGACAGCTGAGGACGCAGAGATAGGAACTAGCAATCGAATAAATGGTGCGCTATTTATGGCGTTTTTTATATTCGGTTTGATTGGTATTGTTTGGTCTTATCTACATGCCCAGCAGTACTTTCTACCAGAAGCATCGTCTCCCCACGGTCGTAGAACGGATTTTCTGTTCTGGCTCTCAATGGGGATTATCATGGTGGCATTCATCGTCACTAACATTTTGCTTTTCTATTTTCCCTGGCGATACCAATACAAAGCAGGTCGTCGGGCTGCGTACTATCCTGAAAATCATAAATTAGAGCTGATCTGGACCGTTGTTCCGGCAGTTATTATGGCGGTTATGGTGTTCACGGGATGGAGAGCATGGCGCGATATAATGGCAGAAGCACCAGCGGATGCTCAAGTGTTCGAGATAGTTGGCAAGCAGTTCAACTGGATTGTGAGATACCCAGGCGTTGACGATAATAAATTGGGTGCGTTTAATTACAAGCTGATTAACAACAACAACGACACAGGTATCGATTATACGGACCCCGCTTCGTTTGACGACTTTACGTCTACGTCTGAACTGCACATTCCAGCGAACAAACCTATTCTGCTTAAGATACGCGCCAGGGATGTACTGCACAGTGTTTTCATTCCCCACATGCGTGTTAAGATGGATGCCGTTCCTGGTATGCCAACTCGGTTCTGGTTTATTGCAGATAAGACCACCGACGAGATGAAAAACATGACCGGTAATCAGAATTTTGGTTACGAGATTGCGTGTACTGAGGTCTGTGGTCGGGGCCATTTTTCAATGCGCTTACGGCTCATTGTGGAAGATGAAGCTTCTTGGCAAGCATGGTGTAAAGAACAAAAGCCTTTGCTGTCTTCTTACCCTGAATTAGCTTCCCGAATTCCGACAAGCCTGAAAGCTAAGGCTTCCAAATATCTTCCCGCAGATGTAATTGAGACCCCTGCTGACAGTACTGTAGTATCCACTCAATCAGGAGGAGGAATTTCCGTGGCTCGCTCCACAGTTCGATAAACTTACGACAACAAATTAGAAAGAATGGAAACTGTATCATCTAACCCAGCAACTGTGGCTCATGTGGAAGAACATGATCACCACGAGCACCAGAGTTTTTGGCGGAAATATGTATTCTCGGAGGATCACAAGACCATTGCTAAACAATATCTGATATCCGGGATCATTTGGTCTGTGATAGGCATCAGTTTGTCAGTCATGTTCCGTCTTCAGTTGGGGTTTCCTGACATGAATATGGGATTTCTGAGACCTATTCTCGGAAACTGGATTAATGAAAGCAATAAGATAGATCCAGACTTTTATCTGGCCATGGTGACCATGCACGGTACTATCATGGTCTTTTTTGTATTGACAGCTGGTTTGAGTGGTACGTTTTCCAACTTCCTCATTCCGCTTCAAATTGGTGCCCGCGATATGGCGTCAGGATTCTTGAACATGTTGTCATACTGGTTTTTCTTTGTGGCAAGTGCAGTGATGCTATTCTCAATGTTTATTGAGACTGGACCTGCCGCCGGTGGTTGGGTTGTGTATCCACCACTCAGTGCGTTACCACAGGTGCATCCTGGTTCACAGTTGGGCATGACGCTTTGGTTGAGTAGCATGGCATTATTTATTGTATCACAGTTGCTGGGTGGTATCAATTACATTACTACGGTCATCAACTTAAGAACCCGTGGTATGTCGTTCAGTAAGTTGCCACTTACAATCTGGGCTTTCTTTTTAACAGCTATCTTAGGATTAATATCATTTCCAGTTCTGTTATCGGCTGCTCTGCTTCTGATATTCGACCGTAGTTTTGGTACGAGCTTCTACCTATCCGAAATTTACATTGGTCAAACGGGTGAAGCATTACCCAACGTGGGAGGAAGCCCCATACTATTTCAGCATTTGTTCTGGTTTTTAGGACACCCAGAAGTTTACATTGTGCTGCTGCCGGCATTGGGTATGACGTCGGAGATCATCGCTACTAATTCACGTAAGCCGATTTTTGGCTATCGGGCCATGATTGCTTCCATGATGGGTATTGCCTTTTTAGCGTTCATCGTATGGGGACACCACATGTTTGTGACAGGAATGAATCCTTTCTTAGGATCCATATTCATGTTCCTGACACTCATTATTGCGGTCCCATCAGCGGTGAAAGCATTTAACTACATTACTACCCTATGGCGTGGCAACATTCGGTTCACGCCAGCTATGCTGTTTTCAATTGGCCTGGTTTCTTTCTTTATCTCAGGTGGTCTTACTGGTTTGATTCTTGGCAACTCCGCCCTAGACATCCAATTGCACGATACCTACTTTGTAGTAGCTCACTTCCACTTGGTTATGGGCGCTGCTTCAGCCTTTGGGTTGCTGGCCGGTGTGTATCATTGGTTTCCCAAGATGTTCGGTCGAATGATGAACGACAAACTTGGCTACATACACTTCTGGTTGACATTCGTTGGCATCTACTTGGTTTTCTTTCCGATGCACTATATTGGTATTGCCGGTTTCCCGCGAAGGTATTACGCGTTTACAAGCTATGACTTTACAAAGAATATCTTTGCTGACATGAATAGCTTCATAAGCATTGCTGCCATCCTGACATTCACGGCGCAATGGATTTTCGTGTGGAACTTCGTGTACAGTATAGTCAAAGGAAAGAAGGCTCCGCAGAATCCCTGGAAGTCGAACACTCTAGAGTGGACTACACCGATCAACCCAGGTCATGGCAATTGGCCGGGCGAGATTCCAGCAGTGTATCGCTGGCCATACGATTATAGCAAGCCTGGCGCGAAAGATGATTTCATCCCGCAAAACGTGCCTTACTCGCAAACTCCTGAGTCCAATCTTCCTCACGAAAATGAACTGATAGGCCTGGAGAATGAGATCGAGGCACAGAATTTGAATGATCAGTTCAAGCAACCTCACTGATAACAATGGCAGGCGCTTTCGGAGTCTGGCGTTTCTGACGGTACTCATTATATACCTGCTTGTATTAGCAGGGGGTATTGTCAGAGGCACCGGCTCTGGAATGGGCTGCCCAGATTGGCCTAAGTGTTTCGGCCAATGGATTCCTCCAACTGACATAGCCCAACTTCCTCCCAATTATCAGGCGATATACGGGGAAAAACTCAAGGGTGAAGTCGAGTTTAATGCAGTCAAGACGTGGATTGAGTACACCAATCGATTGCTTGGTGTATTATCTGGCCTATTCGTTTTTGCTACACTCGTAGCTTCATTTACATACTGGCGTCGGGACAAAGCAGTTGTCTGGGGTAGTATCACTTCGTTCTTACTTATTGGTCTTAATGGGTGGTTGGGCTCCCGCGTTGTTGCTACCGAGCTATCTCACTACACAGTCACCCTGCATCTGTTCCTAGCAATTCTTGTCATCTTTAGCCTGTTGTTCGTGTATGTTAGGGCAAGCGCGACAGATTGGCGTACCGGCAACGTAACTCAAAAGAGGCAAGCAGTGAATTTGCTGCTAGTTATTACAGCCGCGTTGTCGCTAGGACAGGTACTGCTGGGTACGCAGGTGCGTGACTCCTTGAATGAAGTTATTTCACAGCTGGGTTATGGTCGCAGAGACAGATGGATCGAAGAACTAGACTGGGTTTTTTACGTTCACAGATCCTTTTCCCTAATTGTATTAGTCTTGCACGTTGCTATCATCTATCGTTTACGTCAGTTTCAGAAAGGGGGACTTCTCAGTAAAATTACTTTGTGGTTAGCGGTGTTTGTGATTGCTGAGATAGCGACTGGCGTTTCTATGGCCTATTGGGCTGTACCAGCCGCAGCTCAACCTGTTCATTTGTTTTTGGCCATCGTTATTGTCGGACTGCAATTTGTTGCTTGGCTTGTGTTGAATCCCGCGCTGAGTTTGCCGGCAAAATCGGCCAAGATGGTTAGTCTAGGTATTGCGTAAATATGGATAGGACTATAGATTTCATAGGGGCTGGCGAGAAAGTTAAGGCTTACATAGAGCTTTTAAAATTAAAGCTGACGCTGGCAGTTGTCTTTTCTGGCGTATTTGGTTATTGCTTGGCCAGTGATGTCATAAACTGGTGGAAGGTACTAATCTTGGCAGTAGCATCCATCGCAATGACAGGAGCTGCTAACATTATTAACCAGATTATTGAGAAAGACTCGGACCGTCTTATGAAGCGAACGGCTGTTCGCCCATTGCCGACAGGACGATTATCTGTTTCTGAAGCGGCTGGTTTTGCTTTTCTGCTCTTTACAGTAGCCTGTGTGCTATATGTACAATCGTTCAACATACGAGCGGCTGCTCTTGCGGTGTTGTCGCTGGTCCTATATGGGTTTGTCTACACGCCTTTGAAACGAAAAGGGCAGATTGCCGTGTACGTAGGAGCATTGCCCGGTGCTTTTCCACCCATGATCGGTTGGATTGCGGCTACCAATCACTTTGGCTGGGAGCCTGGTATATTATTCGCTATTCAGTTCTTTTGGCAGTTTCCGCACTTTTGGGCTATTGGCTGGCTGGCATTTGATGACTATAAGCGAGCCGGTATTCAGATGATGCCTGGACAGGAAAAGAATACAGAAACCGCTTTTCGGATTATGATCTATACGCTGTTTCTGGTACCTGTCGGCTGGTTACCTTACGCGTTAGGAATGACGGGCATAAACTCAGCTTTAGTTGCTATGTTGGGGGGAATCTTGTTTCTGGCGCAGACGTTTCATTTGATGAGAACCTGCACGGATAAAGCAGCCCTACAGATGATGTTCGGATCATTGCTTTACTTACCTGTTGTGCAGATCGTTTATCTATTAGACAAAGCATAACATTATGAGTGAGTACGCGAAGGAGATTGCATTGGTGGAGGAGCCGGAAGAGACGCTCTCCATGAATCCAAAGAAATTCATCCTTTGGCTTTTTATAGTAAGCATCATCATGATGTTTGCTGCCATGACCAGTGGCTATCTGGTTCGGCGGGCGGAGGGTAATTGGATTGATTATCAGATACCTACCGTGTTTAGTTACAGCTCCCTGGTATTGGTACTTAGTAGTATCACCATGCACTGGGCTTATGTATCCGCAAAAAAAGACCGATTTGCCATGATGCGAACGGCGATAACCATTACTTTTGCGCTTGGGATTGTATTTCTATATATGCAGTTCCAGGGTTGGATTGATTTGGTTCAGCAAAAAGTTTTTTTTGTTGGTAATCCGGCCGGTTCATTCATGTATGTATTCACGGGACTACATGGCTTCCATTTAATTTCCGGCCTTATCGTGCTGGTATTTGCACTGGTAGCCGCCTTTAGGCTTAGAATACACGGTAAGAATCTGATACAGCTTGAGATTGCTGCTTCGTACTGGCACTTTCTGGACATACTATGGCTGTATCTGTTCTTCTTCTTAGTTTATTTTCATTGATAACCGATTAAGCAATGGCCGCAACTGCGACGACAAACACCGCAGCACCACAATCAGGGCAGACGTTCGACAAAAAAGCCTGGATGGGCGGTGTCGAACCTATGAATGTCAGTTATGGCAAGCTCATGATGTGGTTCTTTTTGATCTCAGATACGTTTACGTTTTCAGCGTTGCTCGTAACCTATGGACTAATACGTTATAGCTATCCAGCCTGGGATCCGGCCATTTACGGGGAGGTATTTCAGTTTTCAAACCTCTATTGGCCCGTGCCAGAAGTGGTGTATAATGCACTTCCATTCCTCCACGGTATTGAGGCACCGCTGATTTTTGTAGGAATCATGACATTTATCCTCATATTCAGTAGCGTTACAATGGTACTGGCGGTTGAGGCTGGGCATCGTATGGATCGGGCTGATGTGGAGAAATATATGCTTTGGACCATATTAGGTGGCATTACATTCATCGGTTGTCAGGCTTGGGAGTGGTCACACTTTATCCATGGCACAGAAACCGGAACGGTAATTACGGAGCTCGTGAATGGCGAAACGTTTAAGCGTACAATTTTTGGAGCTAATCTGGTAGAGAATCAATATGGACCTCCAGCTTTTGCTGATCTGTTCTTCTTTATCACTGGTTTCCATGGTACGCACGTCCTTAGTGGTATTATACTAAATATGCTGATTTTCTACCGGGCTTCTACCGGTATGTATGAGAAGCGTGGTCATTACGAGATGGTCGAGAAAGTTGGTTTATACTGGCACTTTGTTGACCTTGTTTGGGTATTTGTATTCACTTTCTTCTACCTAGTTTAAGCACCATAACTATGTCTGATAACTCGACTTCAATCGGTGCGCCCGGCCACGCGGGCACTGAGAACAGGCCAGCCGCAACTGCCATTATTTGGCGTACGTTCTGGGTATTGGCTGGGATTACAGCAGTGGAATTCGCTTTAGCTTTCCTTATGAAAGCGGGCGGTTTCCGTACCTCGCTGTTCGTGATTATGACGTTGGTGAAAGCCTTCTTCATCGTCGGTGAGTTCATGCACCTAAAGCACGAGGTCAAAAGCCTTATTTGGGCTATCGTTGTTCCCGTCGTTTTTATCGTTTGGCTGCTATTAGCCCTGCTGACTGAAGGCGGACACATATTTGAACTTAGGTAAACAGAACAGATGTCAAAAATTCAAAAAGCCGGGATCCTGCTCACTACGCTGCTGGTCCCGGCTTTGCTGTATATATTCCTTAGGTTTGGCACACAGAACCACTATGTTCTGACCCGATATTTGCCCAGAATAGATTCTGCCCGGGGTGAACCACTCATGGGGATCGTAACATTGGCAAACGGGCGACAGATCACGGACACTCTATACAACCATATACCGCCGTTTAGCCTGATTGATCAGAATAGCGATACTGTGCGTCAGTCAATGGTGAAAGGGAAAATATATGTGGCAAGTTTCTTCTTCACGCGTTGCGGTACGATATGCCCTAAAATTTCATCACAGCTTACGCGCGTTCAGGACATCTTCCGTAATCAGGCTGATGTAATGCTTCTCTCTCACTCTGTCGACCCTGAACACGACCGGCCTGAGCAGTTGAGGGAGTATGCGAAGAAGTACGAAGCCATTCCCGGTAAGTGGTATTTTTTAACGGGTAGTAAGCAGGCGATATATGACCTGGCTCTGCACGGATACTACCTCCCAGTGGTTGATGCGGGTGTGAAGGAAGGCAAGCCTGACGAAACTTTTATCCATAGCGAAAAGTTGGTATTAGTAGACAAAGAGGGCATTGTAAGGGGTTTCTACGACGGTACAGATACAAAGGACGTCGATCGATTAATACTCGAAATCAGGGTTCTCCTTGATGGATATAGTAAAGAATAAAGTCTCGACGTCTGCTTTAGTTTAATTAGTAGCCTGCCTGTTTAGTGGCAGGCAGTTGAGCCATACTATGGAAACGCTTCAGTCACCAGTTCGGGATCAACAGGCTAACCGGATTATTAACGTTTTGGCCGCTGTTATTCCATTAGTCGTCGCTATTCTGCTGGGCATTCGGCAAAAAGTAAATCTCGGCGATTGGACAACATACCTACCTCATTTGAATGCAGTGATAAACTCGACCACGTCAGTATTGCTACTGGTGGGTTTGTACTTTATCCGACAAAAGAATGTTGTAGCCCACAAGCGAGTTATGCTGACTGCCTTTACGCTTGGCTCTGTATTTCTGGTCAGTTATGTCCTGTATCATTTAACCAACGAGTCGACACCATTTGGGGGGCAGGGCTGGGTTCGTCCGGTGTACTACTTTTTGCTGGTGTCTCACATCGTCCTGTCAGTAGTTGTAGTTTGGTTTGTGCTAAGGGCCGTTTATTTTGCTCTGACCCATCAGATTTTTAAACACAAACAGACCGTAAGATGGGCATATCCCATCTGGTTGTATGTGAGCACAACGGGCGTGATTGTTTATCTTTTGATAAGACCGTATTACATGCACTAATTTGTGTCCAACATGAAAAAGATAACGTTTTTATTAGTGTTGCTCCTGACAATTGGTATAATACCCGATCTGTTTGCTCAGTGCGCCATGTGCCGTGGGACGGTAGAGAGCACTATAAGTGGTGGTCGCAGTGTAGTGGCCTCACAGCTTAACATAGGCATTTTGTATCTGCTGGCTGCCCCTTATCTGATTGTATCCACTATTGCCTTCCTTTGGTACCGAAACAGCAAGTTAGAACATGGAAAACGTATCGAAATTGCAGGCCGTCTTAGAAGGGCTTTGTCCCAGATGTAGAGAAGGGAAAATTTTTAGCAAGCCCTTTTATTCGCCACGCGGTTTTGATGAAATGTATGAACACTGTCCGCGCTGCGGTCTACGTTTTGAGGTGGAGCCTGGCTACTTCATCGGGGCTATGTACGTGAGCTACGCTTTATCAGGAGGTGTGGCTCTGGTGCTGGGTTTTGTGTTGTTTTACTTCTTTGGTGATCCGGAAGGTTGGGTGTATGCAGCTGTAATTGCACCGGCTATGATTTTGATTGCGCCCGTTAACTTTAGAATGTCCCGCGTGGTATGGCTGCACTACGTGGCGGGTATCAAATACAAGGAAGGACTTTAACGAGTCCTTTTTTTATGCTGTGGTGTGGTACCTATCTTTGTCGAATGACCACCAAACCCTTTATCGTCGGCATTACCGGCGGCAGTGCCTCGGGTAAAACATCATTTCTCAAAGGTGTTCTAAACGCTTTTACCGACGAGCAGATTTGCCTTATTTCTCAGGATAACTATTACCGAAGTCGAGCTGAAATTCCAATTGATGATCAGGGTATCCACAATTTCGATCTGCCCGAAACAATTAATCATCATCTATACGCACAGCATATTGAGCAGCTCGGAGAAGGTAAACTAGTTACACAAATCGAGTACACATTCAATAATCCCGCTGTTACGCCCCGTTTACTTGAATTTAAGCCTGCGCCAATTATTATCGTTGAGGGTATCTTCGTCTTCCATTTCCGAGAACTTGCTGATCAGATGGATCTCAAGATTTTTATAGATGCCAAAAACAGCATTAAACTTGAACGCCGGGTAAAGCGTGACGCTGAAGAACGGGGCTACGATATCGACGATGTCATGTACCGCTGGAAATACCATGTAAAGCCGACTTACAGGCAATTTATCAAACCCTATCGTGCTGAGGCTGACATTGTTATCCCTAATAATCAGCATTACCAGCGAGGGCTTGATGTGGTCATTGCCTTTTTAAAGTCGAAAGTATAGTTCTTTCATTTCGTTGGTGTGTCTCTGGGGACGGCTGATCAAACAGTTTTTATTGGATTAAGAGAATAAACATAAATCCTGATACTGTGAAGACGTTCACCAATCTGGCTGACTTTTCGACCCATGCAGGACAATTGCTTGGTGAAACCGATTATATAACCATCACACAGGAGATGGTCAACCTATTTGCTCAGGCGACAGGCGATGATCAGTGGATCCATACCGATGCTAAGCCGGGCTGCAAAGGAGTCTCCATACAAACAGACTATTGCTCATGGATTTCTGACGCTGTCTCTGGCTCCCAAATTTATGGCCGAGATTTATCAAATCGAGTCAGTGCAAATGGCATTGAACTACGGAGCCAATAAAGTCAGGTTCACAAATGCAGTACCGGTGGGTAGTCGGATACGTATGAAAGCCTGGCTACTTCAAGCTGATGGGCAGCGTAAAAATGAAACCGACGGAAACCAGTTGAGCGTAAGGGCCATTATAGAATGTGTCTTTGAGGTGGAAGGGCAGAAAAGGCCTGCCTGTGTAGCCGAATTGATTACATTGCTTTACGAGTAGTATGCATGCATACTACTCAGTATATTTACACTATTGAATCAACAAACTGTAAACACTCAGCTAATATGGAAGCAGCAACACTCGAGCTACCTGGACTGAACTTCAACCTGACGGAAGAACATCTGGCCGTACAGGAAGCAGCCCGCAATTTTGCCCAGACCGAACTCCTGCCTGACGTTATTGAGCGGGACAACGCCCAGCACTTTCCCAAAGAGTTGATACGGCGCATGGGCGATCTTGGCTTTCTGGGCATGATGGTTTCGCCCGAGTATGGTGGTGGAGGCATGGATACAGTATCATACGTGCTGGCCATGGAAGAGTTGTCTAAAATAGACGCGTCGGCGTCGGTAATCGTATCGGTCAATAACTCTTTGGTTTGTTACGGCCTGGAGTCTTATGGTACAGAAGACCAGAAACAGAAGTACCTGACACGACTGGCTACTGGGGAAGCTCTGGGTGCGTTTTGCCTGTCAGAGCCAGAGGCTGGCTCTGATGCTACCTCACAGCAGACAACTGCTGAGGATAAAGGAGATTACTATCTGCTGAACGGAACCAAAAACTGGATTACCAATGGCAACTCGTCGGATATCTGCCTGGTTGTCGCTCAAACTGACCGGGAGAAGGCTCACCGGGGTATCAATTGCCTTATTGTTGAAAAAGGCACGTCCGGGTTCGTAGTCGGCAGGAAAGAAGACAAAATGGGTATCCGGGCATCAGACACCCATTCGCTGCTGTTTACCGATGTGCACGTACCAAAGGACAATCGGATCGGCAACGACGGGTTCGGATTCAAGTTTGCCATGTCAACGCTAAATGGCGGACGTATCGGCATTGCCGCGCAGGCCCTGGGTGTTGCGTCTGGTGCTTACGAAATGGCACTCAAGTACAGTCAGGAGCGCCGGGCTTTTGGGAAGCAGATTTTTGATCACCAGGCTATCCAGTTTAAACTGGCTGAGATGGCAACAAAGATAGAAGCGGCCCGACTGCTGGTTTTCAAGGCGGCTCGTTTGAAGGATGAACGTAAAGATTATGTGCAGGCCGCTGCTATGGCCAAATTGTTTGCATCTGATGTAGCCATGTGGGCCACCACTGAAGCCGTTCAGATACATGGTGGTTACGGATACGTGAAAGAGTTTCACGTAGAGCGGCTCATGCGCGATGCTAAAATTACGCAGATCTACGAGGGAACGTCAGAAATACAGAAATTAGTAATTGCCCGCGAACTCATTCGCTAAGTTTTTTGACATTCTATCGGCTCAATAAGTCGTTATAGGCGCATCTCTCGTGGATTCGCCTATTTTTTTGTGTTATGGAAACTTTTATACTTGTATTAGTTTTGTACAAATTATTAGTTTTGTGCAACTTTGTGCGCTGCCCCCATTTGCACAGGCACCCCGTTCAGCTATGGAAGACTACAATAAAATTATTGAATCGTTAGGCGTCAAGTTCATTAAGGCCCGTAACATTCGGATATTACAGCCGATCACCATCAAAAACTTTTATGATGTAGAAAATACATTATTGATTTTATACAATGGTGAGGTATCGGTGGGAGAGGACAAAACTAAGGTAGAGGCTGGCGATATGCTCTTCATTCCGGGCGGCAAACACGTGAGTGTTACCTACGGTGATCCGGACAGCCCTAAGTCGGTATCGAATGAAGAATTTATGACGCATCGGGAATTGTACTTTGAAGGCAATCACGACCCTAAGCTTGTTGGGCATTTGCCCAACTCATTCGGGTACGTATCATTTGAAGCCAAGGTCTTTGACTCGGTCAATTTCTTCAACTCGCTCGATGTGCCACCGTTCATTATTAAGCGCGAAGAGCATCTGGCTACCACAATCAACCAGATACTCGCCGAAGATATGACCGACCTGGCCGGGAAAGGCCGGATCATAAAAATCAAAACCGAAGAGATTGTCATTGAAGTAGTACGCTACATTCTCAAAAATCGTCTGTTTGTAGAACAGTTGGTAACCAATAGTACGTATTTTAAGGACCCACGTCTGATTGATATATTCGCTTATATAAAGGACAACCTAGGTGGCGATCTATCAAATAAAGTGCTTGCCAACGTGGCCAATGTGTCGGAGGATTATGTAGGTCAGTATTTCAAGATGCTGACCGGTATCAACCCTCAGGACTACATTGAGTACCAGCGAATGGAATCGGCAGTGGGATTACTGCGAACCAGCAAAAAAAGCATACGTGCTATTGGCGCAGAGGTAGGATACAAAGACACTGCCTACTTCTGCCGTCGATTCAAGATGATGTTTGGTATTCCGGCGGGTAAGATGCGTCGCCGGGAGTCATTGATGAATGTATAAAAAAAGGCCCTTGTTGGGCCTTTTTTTATTCCACATTTACTTCGATAGGGAGGGTATAAAATACTGAAACCGACCTATTGTTTATTTTGCCGGGTTGCCAGGTGGGCATCTTCTCGACCGCCGTAATAACCGTAGTGATGAATGCCTCCATGCCTTTACGGGCTCTGCCGGTTAGGGGCTTTGTGGTCACACGCACGTCGTGTACTGCACCAGTCTGATCAATTATGAACTGAGCCGCTATCGGGCCCGTATCGGCCCGTTGCCGCATTAGTGACCCTGGAAACTTGATGGTTTCTGACAGGTAGCGACTCAGCGCTGCTTTGCCGCCCGGAAATTCGGGTTGCTTCTCGACTACCGTATAAACTTTTCCGAAAACCGACTGCCCAACAACGTCAGGGGTATATCCTAAAAGCGTTAAGAGAATAATCGCATACGCTAATGCGCCAGCAACTGGGTTTGTCATACTATTAAACTTGTACTATTGACTGGTTGACTGACTGTATAACGCCCGATAACTGAGCTAAAAGGTCTGGACTTTGCTCAACACCGTTACCAACAACAATTAGATCGGCACCCGCCCGGAGCGCGTCGTAGGCTTTTTCGCCGGAATTGATGCCCCCGCCCACTATGACGGGTACATCTACGATGGCGCTTACTGCCCGGATCATACTGGAAGATACCGGTTTCCGCGCACCACTGCCTGCATCTAGGTACATAAGTTGCAGACCAAGCATCTCGCCGGCTAGTGCCGTACAAGCCGCTACATCAGGCTTATCGTAGGGTAGCGGGGTAGTACCGCTGATATAAGAAACGGTTGTTTGCGTTCCACTATCGACCAGCATGTAGCCCGTAGGTAAAATTTCCAGTCCGCTTCGCTTGAGAAGGGGAGCAGATATGACATGCTGACCAATTAAAAATTCCGCGTTTCGACCAGAAATTAGAGAGAGTAACAGAATAGCGTCAGCCGACGCATCGATGTGTAAAGGATTACCGGGAAAAAGTACTACAGGGGTATCCGTGTATTGGCGAATGGTAGCAATAACCCCGGCATGATTGTAATTTGTGATAAGACTACCACCCACAAAAAAGAAATCGACCGGGTAAGTGGCAGTTTGACTGAGCAGGGTAAAAAGACTCTCCTGATCGGCCTTGTCAGGGTCAATCAGGAGAGCCAATGATTTTTGCCCCGTTACTTTACGTTCGCGAAGTATAGTCAGCAGGTTGGGTGACTGCTTCTTGGTGGTATTGTGTTGGGTCAGCGGATCGATTGATGGCATTGTTTTGACGGAGTCGGGATACGAAACCTATTAATTGCTGACGGGCGATACTGGTCAGAACGGATGTGATCATACCGCCAATCAAACCACTTGCGGCAGCTTTTCGCTGGATTTTCTCTTCCTTCTTTTTTCTGACTTTAGGCGGAGTACTTGAAGCAAACGCGTCAGCATTATCTATTTCTTCGTCATCCGGGTCGGCATCATCGTAATCATCGTCATCTGGCTCGCCGTATTTCTCAGCGTACCGGTATTCGTCAGATTTTGGCAGGATAGCATTAGCCACCAAATATACGGCGAAAGCGGCACCTGCCACAAAGGCTACCGAACGGCCTTTCTCAGTAGCCTCACCTTTGAGGGAATCCACTCCGTCTGAAATAGAATGTTTAAAGCGTTCAGTAGCGGCCATAAGCTGCGCCCGACGAGCCGTAGTATCGGCAAAAGGTACTTTTGGGTCTTCCATAGCTAAGGTAAAATTTTAGATGACAGCAGATTTTGTTGGTAAACCGGGCGTAGTTAATGAAGTGAGGCTTTAGTTCATAGTAGAGGGAGGGGAGGCACCAAACGTAGACCGCGTTTTCGCCATCAACTCTTCTACTTCATCGTGCTTTTGCTCTTTCTTCTTCTCCTGACTTTTCTTCAGGGCGCTATACGCTACTACTCTGATTCTGGATTTAAAGAAATCCTTGGCTAAAAGCCAGACCAATGTCAGCAGCAGAAAGAAGCCCGCCACAATTAAAAAACCAAGGTACCGACTGTCAAGTACATCGTTCAGATAAGCAGCCAGCAGGCTAAACAGGAAGATCGTAGTCATGGTGCCCAGTAGTGCCAGCACAATTCCGTGGACGCCCACTACCACCCCCTCCTCTATTTTTCCACGTGTTTCAAGCGTAAACAGTTCTATTCTAGCCTCCAGGTAGCGAAATATGTTTTCCCGTATCTCTTCAAAGCGTTCCAGCATGATTCTAAAAGTTAAACGACTCCATACGATATCTACAAAAAAACGGCCATTTTGTTCAGAGCGGCACATTCACAGGATATGACAGGTCGGCATAGGCCCCGTAGGTCCAATATACACCCTGTAATGACCCGGTTGCCCAATTGCGCGCTCTACATAGGGGGCCGAATGCCCCGTACTTATAGAAAATAATCTCCCGTTTCTTTGCTGGCTTAAACGCACAAAAAGCCGCCTACAAAGGGCGGCTTTTTGTGCGTTTAAGCCAGCAAAGAAGTCAATTTGACTGGCGGAGTTTGGCTTCAATGGTTTGTTGGGTGTGCGGTACAGCCCGTAGCCGCTCTTTCGGAATGAGTTTTCCGGTGTCTTTGCATACGCCGTAAGTACCGTTCTTAATCCGCACCATAGCAGCATCAAGCTGCTGAGTGAATTTTTGCAGGCGTGCTGCCAGTTGGCTCAGGTTTTCCCGCTCACTGGTATCGGCTCCGTCCTCAAGAAGTTTCGAGTTGCCCGACGTATTGTCAGTACCACTATCGTTTCGTTTGCTGAGCGTCTCTTTTATATAGTTCAGTTCACTACGGGTAGCGTCTAATTTCTGACCGATCAGGAATTCAAATTCTTTTAAATCGTCTTCCGAATATCGTTTTTTCTCTTCCTGGGCCATAACAAAAGGCTATGTTAAATGGGGCGCGTGATATCGGGGGCAAAAGTAAGGCTTTGTCAATTCCAAACCAATGCATGTTTCTAATAATAAGTCTCTATTCAACATTGATACGGCTTGTCAAAGTACTATTTTCCGACGAAAATTTGGTTTTCGCTCTCGCGAAGCATAGGGAATTTTGGGATAAAATGGATTTACGTAACATCGTACTGATTGGAAGATTTTAGATTAATCTGAGAAAAAATATACTTTTGATTGTCTATTCGTTAAACCCGTAAGTTTGTGACACACTTCACATAAATAACCGGTTTTAACTACCACAATAGCGTAAGGTTATGGGATATATCGAACCAGCACCAATTAAAGACAAAGAAAACCCGCTCGAATCTATGATGTCGCGGTTTGACGCGGCTGCCCGACTATTGGGCATATCAACCGAGATGTACGACATCCTGAAGGTACCCGCCCGGCAAGTGATTGTTGGCCTACCCGTTACTATGGACAACGGAAGTATCCGGGTATTTGAGGGGTATCGGGTTATTCACTCCAACATCCTTGGACCCGGTAAAGGGGGTATCCGGCTCGACCCTGGCGTCAACCTTGACGAGGTTCGTGCGCTGGCTGCCTGGATGACCTGGAAATGTGCCGTGGTCGATATTCCCTATGGTGGTGCCAAAGGTGGCATTGCCTGTAATCCAAGGGCCATGTCGGCGGGCGAAATTGAGCGGCTCATCCGGCAGTACACCGTGGCTATGCTTGACGTGATCGGACCTGACCGCGACATTCCGGCTCCTGACATGGGCACCGGCCCGCGAGAGATGGCCTGGATTGTCGATGAGTATTCAAAGGCGAAAGGGATGACTGTTAACAGTGTTGTGACGGGAAAACCGCTGGTATTGGGTGGTTCGCTGGGCCGCACCGAAGCAACCGGACGTGGCGTTACGGTAGCTGCTCTGGCAGCCATGGATAAACTCAGAATGAATCCTTACCGTACTACGGCGGCAATTCAGGGCTTCGGCAACGTAGGTTCACACGCAGCCGACCTGCTTCACGAGCGTGGCGTTACGGTAGTGGCGGTGAGCGATATTACGGGTGGGTATTACAACGCTGCAGGAATAGATATTACGGCGGCTATAACCTACCGCAATGGGGTTGGTAATGGTACCCTCGAAGGATTTACCGGTGCAGAAAAAATTACCAATGAAGAGTTGCTTTCGTTAGATGTGGATGTGCTGGTACCAGCGGCCACTGAAGATGTGATCAACGAAGATAATGCCGGTTCGATCAAGGCGCGCATGATTGTGGAAGGAGCCAACGGACCCACTTCTGCCTCTGCTGACGATATCATCAATAGCAAAGGCATTCTGGTGGTACCTGATATTCTGGCCAATGCCGGAGGGGTAACCGTCTCGTATTTTGAGTGGGTGCAGAATCGTATTGGTTACAAATGGACACTTGACCGGATTAACCGCCGGGCTACCCGCGTTATGAAAGACGCTTTTGATCGTGTTTTTGAAACCTCGCAGAAATACGAAGTGCCGTTGCGTCTGGCTGCTTATATCGTAGCTATCGACAAAGTGGCCAGCACCTATAAATACCGGGGCGGGTATTAAAACTATATGATGTGTTAAGTATGATACGCAGCTAAGCCCATAATTGAGTTGCAGTTGCTATATTCGTACTTAACGCATTATACATTATACATCACTTTATGCGCTTACATCGCGAAGGGTACACCATCATGTTGGTAACGGGGCTGGTTTTGCTGACCCTTAATCTGCTTGCTTATTTTTATCTGTTTTCCACTAACACCATTGCCATCATTATTATGGCAGTGGCCAGCTTGGTGATTTTTGCCTTGATCGTGCAGTTTTTCCGGATTCCAAACCGAGCTCTGACGCAACACGACACGCAGGTCATTGCTCCCGCCGATGGCACCGTTGTGGTAATTGAAGAAACCGAAGAAACCGAGTATTTTAAAGAGCGCAGGCGTCAGGTTTCTATTTTCATGTCCCCCCTGAACGTACACGTCAACCGCAACCCGGTATCGGGCGTGGTGCGATACTTCAGGTATTTTCCCGGTAAATACCTGGTGGCCTGGCATCCCAAATCCAGTACTGAAAATGAGCGGACAACCATTGTTATTCAGGCTAAAAACGGGTCTGAGATTCTGTTTCGGCAGATTGCCGGCGCGGTAGCCCGGCGAATCCGGTGGTATGTCAAAGAAGGCCAGCCCGTTGAGCAGGGTCAGGAAATGGGCTTTATCAAGTTTGGCTCGCGGGTCGACGTGTTTCTTCCTTTGGATGCGGAGGTGAAGGTGGCCATTGGCGATCGTATGAAAGGGGGCGTTACCATCCTGGCCGAATTACGGTAACATGTTGTTTGGTTCAGAATCCGGGGTTTACCGCTACGGTCAGTTGAAGGCTAGATCGTAGCGGTAAACCCCGGATTTTGAATGCTAACGAATCTTTCCGTTTAGGAGAATAAGACTACTTACGCCCTACTTGGGTCATAACCAGTTCTGGCCTGGTCAATGGGATAAAGGCATGATAGGCAGGGGTTTTCCGGCGCGTATAATTGTTAAGCTAAAACAGCCCTTCACTATAACATACTCTGTTGGATGGGCTCCTCGTCTACGCACGGGTTGCTTATCCGGTCGGTAATTGGCAGCATGGACTTTCTCCTGTCTGACCGCCCCCCCCTAGACAACCTTCTTTGGAAAAATGTGCTGCCTGCGGACGCCATCCTGCCCTCTGTAGTACACCTACCGTATCCTTACTATATGCTCGCTGAGTGATTTTTTGTAACAGGGCTAGACGCTGTATTCTCCCGAAAAGAACACATGATTGCCCTTAAAATCGCGTGCAGGTCTGGTACGATAATAGCTGATTTGATCTTGACCTTTGGTAGAGTAGTGTCAAGGGTATAGGTGACAGTCGTTTTGTACTATTCTGATATTCTGGTGTATCTTCAGGCTGGATCACTTTCCCTTACTGTTATGACGTTCGACTATATTATTGTAGGGGCAGGTTCGGCAGGTTGTGTGCTGGCCAATCGGTTGTCCATAGATCCGACCGTATCGGTATTGTTGCTCGAAGCAGGTGGGCCGGACACTAAATTCGAACTGCAGATTCCGGCCGCTTACTCTAAGCTGAACAGGACTACGGTGGATTGGGGGTTCTGGACTGAACCACAAACTGCCCTGAATGATCGGCGTATGTACCAGCCACGGGGCAAAACGCTGGGCGGATGCTCTTCAACCAACGCTATGGCGTACGTACGCGGCAACCGGCTCGATTACGATGACTGGGCTGGGCTGGGCAACGCAGGGTGGGGGTATGATGATGTACTTCCCTACTTTAAACGCTCGGAACATAATGAGCAGATTGACCGGCTCGACGCCCTCTATCACGGTAGCAACGGCCCCCTCAATGTAACATTTGCCAGCTACCGTACCCCCCTGGCCGACGCGTTTCTGGAGGCCTGCCAGGAGACGGGTATTCAGCAGAACAGCGATTACAACGGAGCCGAACAGGAAGGAGCTGGATTCTTTCAGTTTACAATCAGGAATGGTAAACGCCACAGTGCGGCTACGGCCTTTCTGAAACCCGTCATGCACCGCCCTAACCTGACCGTTATTACCCGTGCCTATGCCAAGCAGATACTATTGACGAATGACCGCGCCACAGGAGTAGAGTTCATAACCGGCAAGAACAATGGGCAAACAGCTACGGCCCGGCGCGAAGTAATTCTCTCCGCAGGGGCTTTTCAGTCGCCCCAGTTGCTGATGCTGTCGGGTATTGGCCCCGCCGATACGCTGCAACGGGCTGGCATTGCGCTCAAGAAGGAGTTGCCCGGCGTGGGGCAGAACTTGCAGGATCATGTATTTACAGGGGTGAGCAGCCTATCGTCGCAGCGGGGCGTGTCGTCTAATTTTCATCTCAAGCCCTTCAATCAACTCAAAGGATTAGGAAGCTGGTTGCTCAACAAAACCGGCCCCATGACCATTAGCCCACTCGAAGCTGTAGCGTTCATAAAAACCGAAGCTGAACAGGACCGACCCAACATGCAGTTTCACTTCGCACCCGTACACATGGGCGATGACTACCAGACCGATATGTATGACCTGGGTACCTGGCCCACCACCGACGGCTACATTGTGTTGCCTACGCTACTGAAACCCAAAAGCCGGGGCTACGTAGGGCTACGCTCTGCCAACCCCCTGGATCCCCCCCTGATTCAACCTAACTACCTGACCCACGAAGAGGACCAGCGCGTGCTGATCCAGGGAGTTCGGCAGGCATTGGCCGTAAAACAAGCCGATGCGTTTGGGCCGTTTCGTGAGCGCATTCAGACCCCCACCGACCATAGTTCAGACGATGCCATCTGGCAACATATTCTGCAGCAACTCGAGACGGTGTACCATCCGGTGGGTACCTGTAAGATGGGGACCGATGAAATGGCCGTCGTCGATGCCGATTTGCGGGTACACGGCATTAGCGGCCTGCGGGTAATCGATGCATCGGTCATGCCGACCATTGTATCGGGCAATACCAACGCACCTACTATTATGATTGCCGAGAGAGGGGCTGACCTGGTACTGGGACGGGTGTCTGATAGCAGGGCTGGAGCTACATCGCCCCTAAATAAGTAAGATTACGTTCTACAACCTCAAAAACAACAATATCGGGGCGTTCGGCGGCTATGAGGGCGGAGTCTACATGGCTGGCCCTGACAAAATAAGACTCCCGAAAATAAGCCGCCAGAAACGGCATCATGCTGTGGCTGAATGAGTCACCGATAAACAGCAGCTTACCCGTGCCGATGCCTCTGAAGCGTGACGAGGCAAAGCCTGATACCGGGTTGGGTACACTGGCTGTTTGAGTCGCTTTAACCTGTGGGGAAGGAGTAATGGCATAAAACACCTTGTCTTTACGCTCCTGCTGCACGGTTAGCATCGTTACCAGATCGCCCCCACCCCCGCGCTGCTCCTCAATCCGGTAATCGGCTGGCTTAAGTAATGGTAAGTCGGGGTAGTCCTGATGAACTCGGTTGAGCAGGGTTGCACTGCCAATCATGGTACCAATGTCGTTCCAATGCGTATCGGTCTGGTGATACACAAAACGCGCCTGCTTGGCAGCTAACAGGGTGTCGCGCAGGTCAATAAACGGAACGCTGGTCTGCCTGACCGCCTGCCCGAGCACATCCAGACGGGTTGGGCCAGGGGCAGGCTGGAGATGGTCAGGCAGGTTTTCGGGGTAAATTGTGTGCGAGTCAGGAGCAATGAGTACGTAGAGCCTAATGTTTTGCCGGGCCATATCTGCCTGCCGACCGATTAAATGTTGCGCTATGTACCGGGCCGAGTCGGCGGAGAGCGGTACTAATCCCCGGTGCTGGTCAACCACGCGGTTATAGCTGTTGCCGAGGTAAAACCAGCCGTTTTTACCCACTACTACCTTTTCGGGCAGTGGCGATTCGCCCAGTACGTTCAGTTTCCATCGGCTATACCCATAAAACAGCGCATTGCGCCAGCCAAAGTTCTCTTTGTAATACTGATCGAACTGCTTAACGAACGTTTTGAGATGGGGGAAGTGGAGCCGTGGTAGCTGACTAGCCGTCCGGTTTTCGGTACTGCTAAATTGTCCTGACAGGCCCAAAACCTGATCCGTCAGGGGTAACAGCAACAGGCCGGCAAAAACGGGCCCCAGAAGTGTAAAGCGCTTAAAGTCCATTCAGAAATAAACCGACTGTACCAAGAAGCCGGACACTGTTTGATGTGCAAAGGTACGCAAAGGCTTTTTTCCCGATTGATACGCAGTAAATTCCAACCTTTACCGGAGACATCGACTCCGTAGTGACAAGAATATTCTTAGGTGTTCACAAATTTTAGCCAGGCGGATGCATTCGTTACAAAAGTGCTGGGTACGGGAAGTTCAGCAAAGTCGGATTACGATTTTGGCTGATAACGAGGCTTACATAAACGGTGCGGACGTAAAGGTCTGGGACGTTGTACGCCAGATGGCCAGTGGTTTGAGAGAGCATCAACTCCTAAAAAGGCACCCCACCCTGACAAGAGCCGATATACGGGCGTGCTCACTTTTTGTGTACCTGAAGGACATCGGCCAGATTTGACAATTTTGAAAGAAGCCCAGCAAGTGCAGCAGCTAAAGATCGGCCAGAAAATTCATATCCCGTTCGGCAATTTCAATGACCAGGATGGCAGGCTTTTCCTGTTTTACCTGCGTCATGTTGAGTCTGTTACTACGAACTACAAAGGTTTTGCTGAAATAGCCCGGTACAAACTGGTTCATAGAGTAGGTGTATGAATCGCCGACCAGAAACAGCGATGGACCACCACGGCTAGGAGTGGTAAATCGCTGATCAGGTAATTTCCCGAAATTATGTTCGACACGTTCGGTCTCGCTGGCCCGGAGCGACGGAATCGCTTCGATACGATAGTCAACCGAGTCGGTCATCTTCCGGTTTAGGGCCAGCATAGTTGTCAGATCGCCCCCAACCCCCTGTTCTGAGTTTATCCGGTAATTGGAGAGACAGGGGTTTGGGATGGCTGGAAAATCCTGCCGTAGTCGCTCAACCAACAAAAGAGACGCGATCAGCGCACCATAGTTATTCCAGTGCGTATCGGTTTGCCGGTAGACGACATGGCGTTCTTTGTCGCGGATCAGCGCCGATCGGGGATCAATGAGTGGAATGGTAGTGTGTTGGTACAGATACTGCTTTAGTCGGTCCATATCCGATTGCTCTGTACCAATCTGAAAATTGGTGGGTACGTTTTCGGGATAAATCGAATAGGAATCAGGAGCAATAAATAGGTATAGCCAAGTATCCTGTACGGCGCACTGACGCTGAATAGTGGTCAGGCGCGATGCAATTGCCTGGAGTTTAGCCGGGCTTATCCGCGTAAGTCCCCGGTGTTTATCCGCTACTTTGTTGAGGGAGTTTCCCGGATAAAACCAGCCGTTTTTACCCACTACTACTTTTTCGGGTAATGGGGAAACGTGCATAACATAATATTTCCAGTGGCTATACTGATAAAACAGAGCGTTTCGCCAACCAAAATTTTCTTTATAGTACTGATTGAATTCGGCAACGTAGGTTTTGAGATGGGGGAATTGGAGGGCAGGTACGGGAGCCAGGATACGCTTTTCGGTACTTTCAAAACCTGCCGAAAGGCCAAACAACTGATCTAACACGGGCATACACAGCAACATGGCGAAACCCACTGCCGTCAGCGTAAACCGGTGCCTGACGCCAGTACCAGACAAAATCTCTACCGGGTCAGATATCGGCATACTCGTAGGGGTTAGAAACGGAAGTAGATGAAAGGGTTGTATGTGTCGGCCGCCAGGTAGGCCACCGCCAGGACAAACAGCCCAACCAGGCCAAGCGTGTACGCTACCTCCATGGCTGACTGCACAAAACCAGTTGACATATGGGTCAGCAGCCGGCGCCAGACCGTCTGGAAACGGTGATACACCGGCGTAGCCAGCACAAAGCCAATCAACAGCGTCCCGATCAGTTCGACGTTCAGAAAATAGGAAAGAGGATAGGCCACCGCACCTGATGAGGGTGCCAAACCCGTCATTTTTTGCAGATACATCACGGCCGAGTTCAGGTCTGCCGCCCGGAAGAATACCCAGCCTATAAGCACAACCAGTAGTGCGTACACGTGACCCACAACGGCTGGCAGACGCTCAAGCCATTTGGCCAGACCCGCCCGTTCCAAGAGTAAAAACAGACCGTGGTACAAGCCCCAGATAATGAAATTCAGGCTTGCCCCGTGCCACAGACCTGTTACAAAGAATACGATGAGCAGATTGCGGTACGTACGCAGATTATTGCTCCGGTTGCCCCCCAAGGGAATATACACGTAATCGCGAAACCAGCTCGAGAGTGAGATGTGCCACCGGCGCCAGAAATCCTGAATGGAACGGGCAATGTAGGGATAGTTAAAGTTTTCTTTAAAATCGAAACCTACCATCTTGCCCAGCCCAATGGCCATGTCAGAATAGCCTGAAAAATCAAAGTAAATCTGGAACGAATACGCTATGATGCCAAGCCAGGCGGTGGCAGTGGTGTAGGCGTCTGATGGGGCGTTAAAAATAGTATCGGCTACCTGAGCAAAGGTATTGGCCAGCAGTATTTTCTTGGCCAGCCCAATAATGAACCGCTCGGCCCCGATGCCAAATTTTTCGAGGGTAACACTGCGCTTATCCAGTTCGGGGGCAATGTCGGCGTAGCGAACGATGGGGCCGGCAATCTGGTGCGGAAACATGGCTACGTAGGTGCCAAAATCCAGAAAGCTGCGGTTGGCCCGAATGCGTCCCCAGTAGATATCGAGCGTGTAGGAAATGCCCTGGAAGGTGTAAAAGCTGATGCCGATGGGCAGGGCAATCTGCGCTAGTGTCAGGTTCTCAGATACGGGAAACATAAACGCCTGCGCAAAGCCCCGGGCTGAATCGAACAGAAAATTTGTGTACTTATAATAAAATAGCAGGGATAAACTTCCGGCCAGCGAGAGCCATAAACCTGCTCTCCGCTGACCTTTTTCAACAAGCTGGCCTGCAATGAAATTAATCAATGCCGACGTAAGTAGCACCAGTACCACCGGTCCTTCACCCCAGGCATAAAACACCAGACTGGCAAAAAACAACAGCGCGTTTTGCCATCGATGGGGTGTTAAATAGTAAAGTATAAGAAACGAGGGCAGATAAAGGAAGAGGAATATTGCTGAACTGAATAGCATTGGGTAGTTAACATTTTAACTAATGTACGCAAACATACGCTTAGGTCTGGGTTCGGTCAACGCTCATTTACTTTGTGGCTAAAGTCAGATCAGAGAAGTTATCAATTAGATTCCAGACCGAAACCAGATGCAAAATTTGCCAGTGCCGGCGTAATCGGCTTAATTTTAGTGAATAATGGTATTTGGTCAGACTATTTTTCACCGTGAACGGCAAGGGGCACTACCGCGGGTTCAGTCAGGAGTTACTTTGGTGGCTCCTGATGGGACTGTTTGCCCTGGCCACCCCCCACGCTGGTCAGGGTCAGTCAGTCCCCAATTGCCAGCCGGCCTGTTTGCCTATTACGGTCCGGCGTGTTCTGCCGGGGTCGGTGGTGATCCCTCCCCGTGTAGAGCCGCCCAGGGCAGAAGCCCTCAAGGTGCCTGTTTTCGGTACGCCAGCCGGGCTGATTGGGTTCGGCGATAAGGTGAATCTATCCATTCCCGATTCGCCAGCTGATGTCATTATTGAATTCTCGACCAACGGAGGTATCACCTGGACTGCGGGCCGTGAAGTGATTGTCGACGGCAAGAAGATGATTTCGATCCGCAGTCGGCAGCAGGAGCGAACCTCCGAAATTGCAACGGCTTCCTTTACACCCTATTACCGTCGGATGCTGGTGATAGGCAACAGTATTATGAGCCACGCCCCAGATGCCAGCATCGGCTGGATGAATTTCAACGGCATGGCGGCTTCGGCCCCCGCCAACGATTTTGTGCATCTGCTAACCACCAGCCTGACGATGCTGAATCCGCAGGTAGCATTCAGACTCCAGTCGGGCGGGAGCTTTGAGCGGTTCTTTGGTCAGGATACCTATTCGCTCGATGAATTCAACGAAGCACTGCAGCAACAGAAGCCCGATTTGATTGTGTTACGCATCGGCGAAAACGTGGACGAAGCAGCCGTGGCTTCCCGCAATTTCGAGGGCCAGTTCCGGCAACTGGTCGACAAACTGACCATGTATGGGCAACCCGTAAAACTCGTCACAACCACCAGCGTCTGGAACCGCCCCCAGACCGATGCCGCCATCCGGAAGGTAATCGGCGAAAAAAACTATTCGCTGGTCGACCTGAGCGAGATGGTGGGAAAGGAGCAGTACTTTGCCAGTCAGTATGCCAATCCGGGTGTAGCAGCCCACCCCAACGATGCCGGTATGCAGCGCATTGCCGACTTAATCTGGACCGCCATTCGGTAAGCATTTAGTTCTGACGCAATCGCTGACCGTGAAATTGCCGTATTTTGTCGATATAAACCAAGACGGGTCGGTCAATGAATTTTCAGTATAAAGCGGTTCTCTATCGATACCATAAAAAAGCCGTGCTTCTAACGGTGAGTGTGGCTATATGGCTGGGCAGTCTGGCGTGTGGTTCAGATTTTCCGGCTATAGATGCCAACGTTCGTATCCCCTCAACTTCCCCGCCTGTCTCGTCTTCGTGCGCCTGCACATCAGTAACTACGGGCAGCAGCAGTACCACATCCGTATCTACCACACCCGTTAGCCCCACTGTGGCTGCTCCTCCGGTTGTGATTGATACCATCGTGGGTGTTGCGCCACCCCGGTTTTTGCCGAACGGAGGTAATCTATACGTCGGTACGCCTATTCGCCTTGTTGCCGACTCGCTCCCTCCGCAGGCTGTTATCGAGTATTCTGTTGATGCTGGACAGCAGTGGACGGTGGCTCAGCAGTTTGCGCTTATGGATGGGGGGGCACTGCTAACTCGGATTCGGCTGGGTAACAAGACCACCCGCTCCCGCAGCGTACCGTTTAGTGTGTACTTCAATCGGGTGCTGGTAATAGGTAACAGCATCATGAGTCATGGGCCGGTACAGGAACTGGGCTGGACCAATTTCAATGGTATGGCGGCTTCTGCCCCCGCCAATGATTTTGTGCATATCCTCACGCGCCGGTTGCAGCAGCTACAGCCGTCGGTGGTAGTTAAAATGACCTCTGGTGGTGATTTTGAGCGGAATTACGCCGAATATAAACTGACCGAGCTGAACGACCCACTCCTGTTTGCGCCGGATCTGATTATTGTCCGCATTGCCGAGAACATTGACGACAACAGCGTAGACCGGCTGAACTTTGACATTCACTACCGGAATATGCTTACGAAACTGGTTGGCAGCGCCAAAACGGTCAAGGTCGTTTGCTCAACCAGCTTCTGGCACCATCCCCGTGCCGACGCGATTATCAGAAGTGTAGCGGCAGAGAAAGGGGTTGCCGTTGCTGATTTATGCAAGCTCGTTGGCAGGGCTGAACTTCAGGCTACGCAGTATAAAGACCCGGCGGTAGCCCAACACCCCAATGATGCGGGCATGCAACAGATTGCCGATTTGCTCTGGGCGGCCATTCAATGAAGGATGGAAATCGCTCCCCCCTATCAAAAACGGCTTGCAGAAAAGAATTCCGCAAGCCGTTTTTATTCGTGAAAACCAATTCGTCAGAAAAAGGACAGGCGCAGGATAAAGGGACTACTGCCATAAATAGTCCTTGACACCGCATTGTTGTAGTTCAAATTATACAGCGCCGTGAGGTTAACGCCAAACCGGCGGGAAATAGGCTGCATGTAGGTCAGACCAAGCAACGGAGTCGTCAGGCTGAGCGTTGCGTTCTGGCTGCTGGAATTATCTACTTTTTGCTGAATGGTTGTTGTTTCTACTTCACCGTGCAGGTATAGATTTGGTACGATAGAGGGGATGGCTTCGTACATAGCAAATCCGCGACCGCCAAATTGGTTAAGCGTGGTTGGTATATAGAAAGGAGCCTTGTAACGCGTGTAATTATACGTGCCGCCCACGCCCAGAATCAGGTGTTCGGTAGCCTGGTAGGCAACCACCGGCGATACGCCCAGACTAAACGGGTTTCCAAAGCGGAAACCGTTAATACCCCCACCAAACCGGAGTCGCTGCGCAAAGGGTAGCGGCTGCCCATCAACGGTTTGTGTGCGCAGCGGTTCGCGGCCCTGATCACGCCGATCTTCGGGGTCGGCGGTGAGCTGGCCAAACGCTACGCTGCTGCTGAGCAGCGCAACCGCAAGAAATAATTTTTGTATGTGACGCATGATCTTTTAGATAGAAACTGTCAGAATGGCTAACTGAACACGAATTAGCCGACGTTCATTTTAACGAAAACAGACCGTTAAATAGTACGGGTATAACTACCGGCGCGTTGCATTCGTTTACCGGGCTTTTGAATGAACAGGCCCGGAGGTCATCAGAAGGTGAATTCTTTTACCTCCGGGTCATTCAGCAGACGTTTGATGCACTTCTCGTGGTTTTTCTGAGACCCGTCAACGCGCCAGTGACCAATAATCTCCGTACCGATACGCTGTTGCTGACTGCTCGTTGGCGAGAGGCCACACTCGTTAAAGAAAGCTTCGTACTGGTTCAGCGTCTTATTTTTAAACCGCGTCACAATCTTGTAATCGCGGGTCTGGTTGAACCGCTGAATGCGTTTGCTCAGGCCCACCAGCAGCATGAGTGATGCGCCAATAACGCCAAATCCCATCAGCGCAATGTCGTACTGACCACCGCCCAGACACATGCCAAGGGCTGACACTGCCCAGACCGTTGCCGCCGTAGTCAGACCCTTCACACGGTTGTCTTCCCGGAAAATAATGCCCGCCCCCAGAAAGCCAATGCCGTTTACGATATTGGCCGCAATCCGGTCACCGGAGCCACCGATACGGCCTGATACCATCGTAAATAGCGCCGAGCCCACGCAGATCATAATCATGGTGCGAAACCCGGCGGCTTTACCGTGATATTCGCGCTCGGCCCCAATCAGTCCGCCCACGATCAGCGCAGCGGCCAGTTTTAATACGTCTTCCTGTACAAATTGCATGTATTTTCTGTCAGTCTGAGGAATGGAAAATTCTGACCCATCTATAGTCTCTCCGTTGAGATTCCTCATTCACCGAAATGATAAATAGAGAACCTAACCCACGCCATAATCGTTGAAAACAGGATAGAGTTTCCCCTGTTTTTCTCCGCATGACGCCAGCTATTGACGTTGATCAGCCCCGCGCTGTCGACCATCTCGACCCCAAGCAGTTCATTATCATTAAGGGGGCGAAAGTACATAATCTCAAAGGAATTGACGTTGCCATTCCGCGCAACAAACTTGTGGTACTCACCGGTCTGTCGGGTTCGGGTAAGTCGTCGCTGGCGTTCGATACGCTTTTTGCCGAAGGGCAGCGGATGTACGTCGAGAGTCTGAGCAGTTACGCCCGGCAGTTTCTGGGCCGCATGGAAAAGCCCGACGTCGAGTACATCAAAGGGGTATCGCCTGCCATTGCTATCGAGCAGAAGGTATCGACCCGCAACCCCCGTTCCACGGTCGGCACCTCTACCGAGATTTACGATTACCTCAAACTGCTCTTCGCGCGGGCCGGCATTACGTATTCACCCATTTCCGGCGAGGAAGTCCGGCGTGATACCATTACCGACGTAGTACAGTATATTTTCTCGTTCGAGGCTGGTAAGCGCGTTCTGATCATGACCCCGCTCATTGTGCACGAAGGCCGCACGCTGGACTATGAACTAAAGATTTTGCTTCAGAAAGGCTATACCCGTGTGGTCATTGATGGGCAAACGGTGCAGGTAGAAGAGTTACTTGAGCAGGAAACGGACCGGGTTAACTCGCTCGTGAACGGCGCCAGCCTGGAATTGCTCGTTGACCGCGGCACGGTGCAGCTTGACGACGCGGGCCAGCCCGACGAAGACACGCAGTATCGCTTCTCGGACTCGGTACAGACGGCCTTTAACGAAGGAAACGCCGTGTGCCGCGTAGCCATTACGAACCGCGATAATATCGAAGAAGCATCGCGGATTTTCTCGGATACGTTTGAACTGGATGGTATCACTTTTGAGGAGCCAAGTGTCAATCTGTTTACGTTCAATAATCCCTACGGAGCCTGTCGCCGGTGCGACGGTTTCGGCAAAGTCCTCGGCATTGACCCCGATCTGGTCATTCCCGATAAAACTCTGTCAGTCTTCGAGGGGGCCATCATGCCGTGGCGGAGTGAGAAGATGAGTCAGGAGTTTCTGAAACCCCTGCTCAAGAATGGAATTCGTTTCGACTTTCCCATTCACCGTCCCTTTAAAGACCTGACCGCCAAAGAGCAGAAACTCCTCTGGTCTGGCAATAAATACTTCGATGGGCTGGATCAGTTTTTTCAGTTTGTTGAGAGCCAGACGTTTAAAGTGCAATACCGGGTTATGCTGTCGCGGTACCGCGGAAAAACGGTTTGTCCGGAATGCCGGGGATCGCGGCTGCGTAAAGACGCGAGCTACGTAAAGGTGGGTGGCCTGAGTATCACGGATATTGTGCTTATGCCCATTACGGAGGCCGCCCAGCTTTTCCGTACCCTCAATTTACCGGCTTATCAGCAGCAGGTCGCCAATCGAATCCTGACCGAAATTCAGAATCGGCTCGATTACATGGAGCGCGTTGGGCTGGGTTATCTGACGCTCAACCGGCTAACCAATAGCCTGTCTGGTGGTGAATATCAGCGCATTAAACTCGCTACGTCGCTTGGTTCAGCCCTGGTTGGGTCTATGTATATCCTGGACGAACCAAGCATTGGTCTGCACCCACGAGATACCAAACGGCTGGTTAGCGTGCTTGAGACGCTGCGCGACCTCGGTAATACCGTAATCGTAGTTGAACACGAAGAAGAAGTGATGCGGGCTGCCGATCAGCTCATTGATATCGGTCCCGACGCCGGTACGCTGGGCGGGGAGCTGGTATTTCAGGGTTCCTTCATACAGGGCGCCTGGAGCGAAGGGAACGGAGGGGGCAGGCATCACGACTCAGCAGACGTCCCAGGACAGTTGTCCCACGGCCATCGCTCCCACACGCTTGATTTTCTGACGGGTCGTGAAACGGTACCGGTGCCATCGTTCCGGCGTAAGTCGGCCAATTTTATTGAGCTGAAAGGCGCGCGGGAAAACAACCTGAAAGACGTAGACGTCAGGTTTCCGCTCAACACGCTCACGGTCGTTACGGGCGTGTCGGGTTCGGGCAAGAGTACGCTCATCCGCAAAGTGCTGTACCCGGCGTTGCTGCGGCAGCGGGGCGATGCCGCCGAAGAAGCCGGTAAATACGCCGAACTGACCGGCTCGCTCGATCGCATCAAGGCCATTGAGATGATCGACCAGAACCCAATCGGTAAGTCGAGTCGCTCAAACCCGGTTACGTATATTAAAGCCTACGACTATCTGCGGCAGGTGATGGCCGAGCAACCAGTGTCTAAATCGCGGGGCTATAAGCCAAGTCATTTCTCGTTCAATGTCGATGGCGGTCGCTGCGAAGTGTGTCAGGGCGAGGGCGAGGTGAAAATCGAGATGCAGTTTATGGCCGACATCTACCTCAAGTGCGAGGGGTGTGACGGCCGCCGGTTCAAGCAGGAGGTGCTGGAAGTAACGCTGCGGGACAAAAATATCTCCGAGATTCTGGACCTGACCGTCGATGAAGCCATCGACTTCTTTCGCGTGGCTGACTCTAAAATGGCCGATAAACTCCAGCCGTTGCAGGACGTTGGCCTGGGTTACATTGGACTAGGGCAGTCGGCCAATACGCTGAGCGGGGGCGAGGCCCAGCGGGTGAAGCTGGCGTCGTTTCTGGGTAAGGGGAACCCAAATAAAGGCGGTACGCTGTTCATCTTCGACGAGCCAACCACCGGTCTTCACTTTCATGATATTCGCAAGTTGCTGGTGGCCATCAATGCGCTGGTGGATCAGGGCGATTCGGTCATCATCATCGAGCACAATATGGAAATCATCAAAAACGCCGATTACGTCATTGACCTCGGCCCGGAGGGTGGTGACACGGGGGGCTACGTTACCTTTACCGGCACGCCAGAAGCCATGGTTAAGCTACCCGAAGGCGAAAACTACACGGCTGATTATCTGCGGGGTAAAATCTGAATACTTACTGGCTTTTCAGGCTCCGGATCCAGTCCCGAACCAGCGCCACACCTTCGCGGTGAGTGACCTTGCGGGATACTTCGGGCATCATAATGCCGGGGTCGGTCGATTCCAGGCGATACACCAGGATAGACTCGTCAGGTTTGCCGGGCGTGATGTCGTACTGGCGCCCCCCGGAGCCGCGCCCGGCGGCAACGGGCGTTTTCAGGATACCCCAGGCCGTGGGATTGGTTTCGTTGTAGCGCAGATTCAGGCCCGACGTGCTGGCCGGTCCGTTGGGGCGGTGGCAGTGGGCGCAGTTGATATCGAGCCACGCACGGGCGCGGGCGTCGAGGGTGCCGGTGGCTGCATCGTTCCAGACGGGAGCCTTCGGTAGGTCGTCCAGGGCGGGCAGGCCCGTGAGCAAACCGTGCTTTTGCCAGTAGGTGAGCTGATTTTCCGGGCCGTTGGCGTAGGCGAGTTCGCCGTTGAGCTGGCGAATCGAGGGTCCAATGGGCAGGAGTTTCTCGTTGCGGTTATGGCAGCCCTTGCACTGGTTCAGATTAGGCATGACATAAGATTGCCGTTGGGTATTGCCTTCCCGATCCAGATACACTACGTCGGTTTGTTCGCCTGCTACCTCCAGCACGGCGTCGGTCTGTTCGGTATTCCAGACGTATTCAAGGGCTTTCCAGCCGCTGGCTTCGTGAACCAGAACGCGCGTTTCGAGCAGCCGTCGGCCCTTGGCGGTGTCGCGGAAATCATGGGGGAAATAAAAGGTTTTGATGAGTACCGTACCCACTGGAAAGGCCAGCACATCGTCGGGATTGTAAGGCACGGGCTGGCCCGCCGGTAGTTTGACGAACCGCAGTTTTTCGGCGTAGTCCGAGAACAGGGGCGTGTTAAGCTGGTACGGCAAAATCCCGTCAGCCGGTTTCTGGTCGGCCGGGTTCCCGGCAAAGAATTTCCATTCCGATAACTGCTCCGGCGCGGCTGTACTCACGCGGTCGGTTCGCAGCGTGAAGGCAACCGAGAGCAGGAAGAGAACAAGAGCAGCCAGTACCTTCATTTGGCGGTCAGTTTGGCGTCGGTCAGTGGCTGGAGCAGGCAGTTCTGGGCGTCAGCATTGCGCACGATCTTCTTGAAATTGTTGGCCGCATCCATGTTGGCAAAAGAGGCTCCGGTATTGTTGCGCAGGCAAATGTCCATCGTGGCGGGCCGGGCGTATTTCTCATCGGTGATGCCATCCCAGAGAATATCAGGAATGTCTTTGCCGAATTTCAGCTTGAACCGGAACACCATACCCATCCGCCCATTGCGACTCGGATAGCCGCGTTCGCGCTGATACGTATTGTCGTGGATGTTGATTTTGGTAGGGTAGGGGTAGTAGTCTTTGTCGGCGATGGGGCGCTCGGTAAAGTAGTAGCTGATCACGCCCGTGCCGATGCTCTTATTGTTGATAATCTGATTCTCAAAAATCTCGACCTCGCTGGTGGCCAGAATCAAGATACCCGTCCCCGCCATCACACCCGCTACGATGTTGCCCTTCGGCGCGAAATTGTCGAAATTGTTATTCCTGATCTGATTCCTGAATACCCGCACGTTACCACCCCGTTTCTGCACAAGGTCAGGCAGGTCAAATACCAGAATGCCGCCGGTGTTATCATGCGCCTTGTTTTCATAGACATCGGCCATGAGCGAATTCTCGATTTCGATACCCGCCACGTTATTAAATGCTTCGCACCGGCGTACGATGATGTTCTTCGACTGCCCCACGTAGATACCCGCATCCGACGCACCAATGGCCACGCAATCTTCAATCAGCACGTTCTGGCACTGTACCGGGTACAGCCCATATGAGCCGTTATCGGGGCCGGGCGTACCGGTCCATTCAACCTTCACGTTGCGGAATGTGATGCCGTTGACGTTCATGGTCTTGATGCAGTCGCCTTTGGTGTCCTGAATAGTCAGATTTTCGATGATGATATTCTGGCCATTGCTAACCCGCAGACCCTCGGCTCCATCAGTCTGCCCCTTAAACGACAGCACGGTTTTGTCCATGCCCTGCCCCCGAATCACGATGTTTTTCTTGTCCTCGAGCGACAGACTGCCCGTGAAAGTAAAGGTGCCGGCATCCAGCTGAATCGTTTCACCGTCGTTGGCCAGAATGAGTTGTTTCTGGATGGCTTTCTGCACGGCGGGCTGCGCCTGAACGCTTAGCGACAGGCCGCATACGCCAAGGAAAAGGGCAAACAAAGGCTTCATGATCAGGGAGTGCGTTGGTCAGATAACGTAAAGCTACTGAAATACGCGGGCTTGCGTAACCCCCCGGCCAACAGTTTTACCGGGGATGAGTACAGGGAGAATACTTCACCGTACAAATGGCTTGTCTATCCTGACGGGTAATCATTTCTATGGGATGACGATACATGGATCACCAATACGCTCTGTCTCCCAAACCAGCATGGCATTTATAAGCTGTACGTCCCGAAAATCGCCGAGGTCAACAGGGCGGATATCCGCCGTTTGCAGAACGCCGTTGCGCAGGAGCCGGGCACGCTGGGTACCGGCCAGCATGGGTCGGGCAGGCGTGTACCAGCGAAAGCCATCGAACAGCGCGATGTTCGCATAAGATGTATCGGTCAGCAGCCCATCGCGGAGCATCAGCACGTCGTCGGCGGTGCCGCGCTGGGCGAAGAGGTCGTTAATTACCCGGCGATCGGCGTATTTATAGTTGTAATTGAGGTGGTTGGCCCGTACGCATTTCAGGCTACGAACGGGTCGGGGCTGGTAGGGCTCAAACTCAATTTCCTGAATTTGTTCGCCGTAGGTAACGCGGCATTTATAGGTCAGGGCCGGGTTGAGCGAGTCGGGTAGCTGAATAGCATCGGCGAGTAACAGCGGTTGGTTCAGACCGGCGAGTTGCTGCCGGGTGTGGTCCATGCGGGCCTGATGGTCGCGCAGATCGGGTAGTTGTGCGTGGCGGATGGGCAGCGTTTCAAGGCAGGATTTCATGCAACAGCGGATTTTGGCACCGCAATCGGCACGTATACTTTGTCGATGAGTTCCTGGTATTCGGCACGGACGTTGCTCTGGGCCGTAATGCCCCCCCCGCTTTTGAATATCAGCTGCCCATCCTGCTTTTCAATGAACCGAATCATAACGCCGGTGTCGAGATGTTGCCCGTCGAATACGCCACAGATACCGGTGTAAAACCCGCGTTCATACCCCTCGGCGGTCTGGATGATTTCCAGCGTTTTCGGCTTCGGCGCCCCACTGATTGACCCGGCGGGTAGCAGTTGCGCCAGCATATCCCCCAGAAAATCGGGCCAGTCCGGACGCAGTAACCCGGCAATTTCCGAACTGACCTGTAACAAAGCACCCCGTTCAGTTTCGATGCGTTCGCTATAGCGGTACCGCTCCACCCAGACTTTATCAGCAATCTGGCTAAGGTCATTGCGAATCAAATCGACAATCGTAGCGTGTTCGGCGGCTTCTTTGGGGTCGGCCAGGATGCGCTGTTTGGCATTGGGCAGACTCGCGTCGATGGTGCCTTTCATGGGGAAACTGGCAATGCGATTGCCCCGGATCTGCACGAATGATTCAGGGGAGAAACACACGAACTCACCCACTGCCGGATGCCGCAGCCAGACCTTGTACCGCGCCTGGCTCTCCCGGAATAGCATTTCGAGCGAATAATTGGTCGTTATCCGGGTGGGTTGCGACAGGTTGACGAGAAAGGAATTGCCCTGCCGGATTTGCTGCACCACGTAATCGAACCGGGGCTGATAGTCGGCAAAGGAAACCGGCGTTTTGTCGAAAAAGAAATTCGCTAAGGGTTCCGGGTGTGGGCTGGTTTTTGGTTGCCCCTCCGGATAGCAAATACCATTGAATGACACCTGCACCACGTTCGGGTCCATATGGCGCAAGGGCCAAAAGAGTGGCTGTTGCCGGGCAAAGTCGATGAGGAACAGCACGGGTTCGCGCCGTTGACCAAATTGGTTGAGCTGGGTAATGAACGAAGCGGGTAACACGGGCAGGAAACAGCGAAACCAGGGCAAAAGGTTTGTTGGGTATGCAGGACGCGACTGGTACCGGTCTTGATGCCCAAGGAGACGCCAGGTGCGCTTCTCTGGAACTCGTACCGTTGGTGTCGATTGTGAATCTGAAAGGCGAAGACCAGGAACCTTCGCCGGATGCAATCGGACGTTTACAGCGGCCTTTTTTCGTCCCAACTGAATTCTCTGCGCCATTTCGCGTTATAGCAAAGACCATTATCAGGCGAAACAAAAACTTTTTATGGCTGAACGAATCAGCTACGGCAAAACGTGGTGGGGGCAGCAGTGGCTCAACGCCCTGACTCAGATTGACATGGCTAACCGCCTGCCGCGTGGTAAAACCTACGCCAACAAAGGAGCTGTGCAAAACCTGAAGATAGAGGGTAACCTCATCAGTGCGCAGGTACGCGGGTCGTCGCCCCGGCCCTACAAAGTGAAGCTGACCGTACCGCTGCTGTCGAAAACTGACCGCGACGGGCTGCTGACCGAAATTCAGGAAAACCCCGCCATTCTGGCTCAACTGCTGAACCGGCAATTGCCGGAAGAACTGGTTGAGTTTGCCGAGAAGCGCGGTATTCATCTGTTTCCCCGCTCGTTCGATGACCTGGGTATGGGGTGCTCCTGCCCCGACTACGCCATTCCCTGCAAGCACCTGGCAGCGGTGGTTTATATTATTGCCAATGAAATTGACCGCAACCCGTTTTTGGTCTTTCAGCTCAAAGGGCTGGACATCCTGGACGAACTCAAAAATGCTAAAGTCGACGTCTTGAGCGGGAGCATGGAAAGCGTACTGCTGCTCCAGAACCTGGGCACCGACGATCTGCCCGACGACGAAGACTGGACTCCCGATGATGAAAGCCGGGCTCTGCTCGACTTTGCCACCATTCCCAATCTAACCGATCAGCTCCTCGATTTGCTGCAGCCCGGCACTACGTTTACCAAGGGCGATTTTCTGAAATCACTCACCCGCGCCTATGCCCTGTTCGGTAAACCACTGCTGGAAAAGCCTGCCAAACGCACCGTAACGGCGTACACCAATGGACGCGTAGCCAAGCCCGCTGCACCAGCCGAGCCACCCGAAACAATTGATCTCAGCGACAGCATCGAGTTGCAGATCGACGAGCTGATGGAGATTAAGAAGGTGGGCGTGTTTACCGAACATGGCGAACAGCGCAACTTTGCCGACTATGATTTGCCCGATCTGGTAGCCTGGCTCGACACGCTCAAAGAAGCTGATTTTGCCGAAATGAGCGACTCGGTGCGGGCGTTGTACCTCGCGCATCAGTTCTCGGCGGCTTTACTCCGGCGCGGGGCGGTGGTGCCGCAGTTGCTGTGCCTGGGTACGAAAGAAGATCAGTACCGGGTGCGGTGGATGCCTGCTACGCTGAACGAAGCCGTGCGCAAGCAGACCGATTTGCTGGCCGCGCAATTGCCGCCGTTACTGCTCACACTACGCTGGCAAAAAGACTGGCTGGCCCTGCCGGGCCGCGATCAGGTGCTGATGCTGTGTTCGCTCCTGATGCGCCCCACCATTCACGACACAACCATTGAGCTGTGGGAGCGCTGGCCGCTGGAAGACGCCGACCGGTTGTTTTTTGGCGTTGAAACGGTCCGGTTCGAAGGCTTTGGCAAGCGCGAAATGCCGCTGGCCATGCAGCTTTGGCTCAACGATTTTTTCCTGACCCACAAACGCTTCGTTCCAATTCTGGCCATCGAAGACAGCGAACTTGGCGACGAGTTCCGCATCAGCCTGCTCATCCGTGACAATGAGGCACAGCCACCTAAATCCGCCGAAACGCCGAAGAAAACCACGCGAACCACTAAAAAGGCAACGACCCCGGTAGCGATTCCGGCGGTGATGCCGCCCATACCCTTGCCGGATATCCTGCACGAAAAACGCTACACCAGCATCCGTATGGCCGTTTTGCAGGATCTGCTGGTGCTCTCGCGGCACTTTCCTGATCTGGCCAGACTAACCCGGAGCGATGGCACGTCGTACCTGTCCTACGAGCCCGATGCGTTCGTTAAAATCCTGCTCGACATGTTGCCCCGGATGCAGTTGCTGGGTATCCCGCTGCTGCTGCCCAAATCGCTCCGGCACTGGATACGCCCCTCGGCGGGTGGGCGACTGACGTTGAAAAAACAGGTTACCGCCAACAACGCGTTTATGAAGCTCGACGACATGCTCAGTTTTGACTGGCAGGTGGCCCTCGGCGATGACATGGTGTCAATGAAGGAGTTTCAGCAGTTGGTGAACAACCGTACGGGGCTGGTTAAAATTAAAGACCAGTACGTGGTTATTGACCCCAATGACCTAACCCGGCTCCGTAAACAGCTCGAAAATCCGCCCGAACTGACTGGCACCGATCTGTTGCGGGCGGCTCTGTCGGAGGAGTTCAAAGGCAACCGGCTCGGTATTTCGGCAGATGTCCGCGAGGTTATCCGGCAGTTTACCGATGTGGAAAATCAGCCGTTACCTACCAATCTGCTGGCCAACCTGCGCCCGTATCAGCATCGCGGCTACGACTGGCTTGTGAAAAATACCGCCCTCGGCATGGGCAGTCTCCTGGCCGATGATATGGGTCTGGGCAAAACGCTTCAGGTTATCTCATTGCTGCTCAAGTTCAAGCAGGAAGGCCGTTTCGAAAAGCAGAAAGGACTGATCGTGCTGCCTACTACGCTGCTGACCAACTGGCAGAAGGAAATGGCGAAGTTTGCCCCTGATCTCCAGCCCCATATCTACCACGGCCCCACCCGTAAACTACCCACCGACAAACAACCCTACGACATTTTGCTGACCACTTACGGCGTGGTGCGCTCCGACTTGGAGAAGCTCAAAAAAATGACTTGGGCCATGCTCATCATTGACGAAGCACAAAACATCAAAAACAGCGACACTGAGCAGACGAAAGCGGTAAAGTCGCTGAAATCGCCGATTCGGATTGCGCTCAGTGGTACGCCCGTAGAAAACCGGCTGTCGGAGTTCTGGAGCATCATGGATTTCGTGAACAAGGGGTATCTGGGCGGTTTGAGTAAGTTCAACGAAGAGTTCGGTAAGCCCATTCAGCAGGAGCGCGATCAGCAAAAACTCGATCAATTCCGGCGCGTTACGAGTCCATTCCTGCTCCGGCGCGTGAAAACGGACAAAACGATCATCAACGACCTGCCTGACAAAATCGAGAACAACCAGTTCTGCTCGCTCACATCCGAACAGGCATCGCTGTACGAGAGCGTGGTGCAGGAAAGCATCCGGGCCATCGAAGATAAAGACGGTATAGCCCGGCGCGGGCTGGTGCTGAAACTGATGACGGCATTGAAACAAATCGGGAATCACCCGCGTCAGTACCTGAAAGAAGGCCCCGAAGCCCCCGCGCTGTCGGGCAAGGCCACCTTGATGCTGAACCTGCTCGAAACCATTTACGCCAACCACGAGAAGGTTTTGATTTTTACCCAATACCACGAAATGGGCGTGTTGCTGCAACAGTTCATTAAAGACGCCTTTGGGCAGGAGCCGCTGTTTTTGCACGGTGGCACGAGCCGCCCCGACCGCGACCGGATGGTCGAGCAATTTCAGAATAACCGCTCCGATCACACGTTTATCCTATCGCTGAAAGCGGGGGGTACGGGTTTGAATTTGACGCAGGCCAACCACGTCATTCACTACGATTTGTGGTGGAACCCGGCGGTCGAGAATCAGGCTACCGACCGCGCGTTCCGGATTGGACAGACTAAAAACGTGCTGGTGTACCGGCTCATCAATCAGGGTACGCTGGAAGAGAAAATCGACGCTATGATCCGCAACAAAAAGGAGCTGGCTGACCTCAGCGTGAAAACCGGCGAAACCTGGATCGGCGATCTGAGCGATGATGATTTGAAGGAGCTGGTCAGTTTGGGGTAAAGCAGGTAGAGATCGGTTAACGGTGCGGCCAAAATTAAGGCGTTGGCAGCAGGGCCATAACGGCCTCGTTACCGATCACGGCCCGGACGGGGCGCGGGTAGTCAGGATTAAACACCCGCAGGTCATCGGCAGTGAGCAGCGTATTGACCGATTCATCAACCGGCCCGTCTTTCTCCAGGGGGCTCAGGTCCAGATCCAGCTGTTTGGCCAGAAACCGGTAGGCGGCCTGTCGTTTGCTGGGTCCGTAGTCGTGGCCTTCGTTGGGCAGATGCTGGTTCTCAACCTGATTGGCGGCTCCGTAGTACCGGTAAATGGCCTGAATAAAAGGAAACTCCAGGGTTGGGGTTCGGTTAGTCCAGTCTTTACCATCCGAGATGAGCAGCAGCGGGCGGGGTGCAGCCAGGGCGGCAATCTCGGCATTGCTGGTCTGGTAGGCAGCCCGGTTGTGAATCGGCATGCCACTCTCGCAAACGCAGCCGCCGAAGAAATAGGCCGATACCATGACGACCGGTACCGACACCTTTACCCGTGAATCGAGCGCGGTCAGCAAAAACGTCTGCGTTCCCCCACCCGATTCTCCCGACATAGCTACCCGGCTGGTATCAACGTCGGGCAGGGTCGTCAGAAAGTCAAGGGCCCGGATGCTGTTGAGGGTTTGCAGGGTCATGGCCTTGGGAATGTCGTGGTCGCATTGAGTAGCGTCGCCGTAGCCAACCATATCATACACAAATACCACCGCTCCCATGCGGGCCATAGTGGCACACCGCTGCTGGGTCTGCTCCAGAAAACGGGCATCGTGCCCGGGGGTGTGGCCGTGGGGACACAGAACCGCCGGTAGCGGACCCGTTGCGTTCAGGGGCCGGTACAGATTTCCCGTTACGAAATAACCCGGCAGACTTTCAAACGCTACGTTTTCGACCGTGTAGCCGTTCATCTGCCGTACGCTGTGCCGGATGGGCTGAAGTGGCGCAAAATTGGGCTGATCGGGCAGCTGCATTCCGGCCCGTATTCCAGCCTTGATTAGGGAAGCCCGTTGTTCCCAGCTGGCCCGGTCGGTATGAGTAGTGGCAGAATTGAGCAGGGCGCTGGCACCGGTTTCGGGCGTAAAATACATACCCTGCCGTAAGTCAGGCCGGGCGGGATTCGGCTGGGCAGCCATTGGCAGCGCCCCACACAGGCCAAGAAAAAGAATCCAGGTTTTCATACAGCGAAGGGCGGTTGGATACGCGGGTTAGTTTGACGAATAACGATCTATCTACCCAATAAAACATGCCCATCAGGTATCATACAATTAACCGGCCTGCCGACAGTGGTACCGAAACAAGGCGGTGCCCCCGTCAGGCACGAGATTGAACGAAAGGGGCAGCCCAATCGGTACCGTTGCAAAACCGTTTACTTTGCGGTATGATTAAGCCGTATCTGTTTATCCTGCTCGCCTTTGCCCCGCTCGTTGCCTGTCAGGAAAAAAAAGCAGGCGAACCCCAATTCGCCAAACTCGCCGATGAATACGTTGACGCGTATCTGGCCAATAATCCTGCGGGAGCCGTGTACCTCGGTGTTCACCAGTACGACGGCAAACTAATGATCCCCACTGCCGATACCATTGCCCGGCAACTCGCCCAGCTCCGGCACTACGACTCCACCTTCGCCCAAATTGATACGACCAAACTGTCGATTGACAATAACATTGACTACAAGCTGCTCACGGCCAGTATTAAATCAGACATTCACAACATTGTTGATCTAAAGGTCTACGAAGACCCAATGACATACTCGGTCGATTTGAGTCCGTACATTGAGCGTAATTTTGCCCCGCCCGCCAGCCGCGCCCGGTCAGTGGTGCGTATTGCCCAGCAACTGCCCGCTTATTTTGCGGTGGCCCGGCAGAACATCGGTAAAAATCCACCCCGCGAATACGTCGAAGCGGCTATCGAAGGTCTGCGTGGCTCGGCAGATTACCTGAAAACCGATATTCCAAAGGCGTTTTCGGCGGTCATAGCCGACACGGCACAAACGGCACTGGCGGCTGATCTTACTGCTGCGCTGAAAACAGGCGCTGCCGCCACCAACGCCTTCGCCGATTATCTGACCCAGTCAGTATTGCCAAAGGCCACGGGTTCGTTTGCCATTGGCGCAGAAAATTACCGGAAGATGCTGCTTTACAATGAGCAACTGACCATTAACCCCGATAGTCTGCTGCAACTCGGTATGGAGAATCTCACCCGCGAACAGGCTGAGTTTGCCGAAGCCGCCCGGATCATCGACTCAACCAAAACCCCCATCGAAGTTTTTGCCGCCATCCAGAAAGAGCACCCCACCGCCGATAGTCTGCTGGCGTCTACGCGCAGTCATACCGAGGCTATCCGGCAGTTCCTGCTCGATAAGAATCTGGTTACGGTACCTTCGGAGGTTCGGGCAACCATTACTAAAACACCTGAATTTATGGTCGGGGCCACGGCAGCCATGAATACGCCGGGTCCGTTCGAAGTTCCGTCGGCATCAGCAGCGTATTACTACATTACCCTGCCTAAAGAGCAGTGGACACCCAACCAGCAATTGGAATGGCTGACGCTGTTCAACAAATACGTGGCTGAAATTATCTCGGTTCACGAAGCGTATCCAGGCCACTATGTGCAGTTCCTGCACCTCAATGCGTCGAAAAAACTGAGCCGGGTACGGAAAATCTTTGCGAGCTACGCGTTTGTGGAAGGCTGGGCACACTACACCGAGCAGATGATGCTGGAGCAGGGCTTTGGGCAAACGAAAGACCCGGTTACGGCAGCCAAGTATAAAATGGCACAACTCTCAGAGTCGCTGCTTCGGTACTGCCGTCTGGTATGTTCCATTCAGGAGCACACGCATGGCTGGACGGTAGACCAGGCCACCCAGTTTATTATGGACAACTGCTACTACGAACGCAAACCTGCCTACGAAGAAGCCCGGCGTGGTACGTTCGATCCGGGTTACCTGTCGTACTCGCTGGGTAAACTGCAACTGCTGGCGTTACGCAATGAGATCAGAAAAAAACAGGGGGACGCGTTTGGGCTGAAGTCCTTCCATGACCAGGTGCTGGACAACGGAATGCCCCCTGTGAAGCTCCTGCGGACCTTATTGATCCGTGATCAGAACCCGGTGAAAACCAGTCTGTAATCACCCTGAACAAACCCCCTAAACATGCAATTCTGTCATGGATTGTATATATTTGTTATTCCTTACTTCGTTCTTTACTCAAGAAAACTTGCTCTACGCAGATGAATAGAAGAGACGCCCTCATGCGGGTAGCCCTACTGGCGGGTGCCACGGCCTCGCTGCCCGCTTTAGCCGACACGCTCGAAGCGTCGGCCGCCCGCCGTGCGCTGACTGGTAAGCCGGTGTTTTTCACCGCCGATCAGGACGCGACCATCGCCGAACTCGCTGATACAATTATTCCAACCACCAAAACGCCCGGTGCCAAGGCCGCCAAGGTGAACGAGATCATCGATATCATTGTGAAGGACTGCTACCGCGAACCCGAACAGAAGGCGTTTGTGGAAGGGCTGGCCCGCACCAACAAACTAAGCCAGGATGCCTATGGTAAAGCCTTCGCCCAGCTTGACGGTACGCAGCGTATCGACATTGTGAAGAAACTCGAAGATGAGGCCAAACAGCAGCGTGCTGACATGGCCAACGCCAAAAAAGTACAGGCTGGAGCCGGGCAGAATGACGTACAGCTGCCCAAAGAAAAACAGAAAAGTGCTACGCCGTTCTTCGTTATGCTGAAAGACCTGACTCTGACGGGTTACTTCACCTCCGAAATCGGCGCGACCCAGGCTCTCGAATATGTGGCCGTACCAGGTCGCTACGATGGCTGCGTCCCCCTCAAACCCGGCCAAAAGGCGTGGGCACTTTAATGTAAAATGAACAAGGCACAATGAATGATGGCTGAGTGGTCTCATTACACATTCTCCATTATACATTACACATTCATAAAAATCATGAACCTGACAATTGACGCAGTAAAAGATATGACCTACGACGCTATCGTTGTGGGTTCGGGTATATCGGGTGGCTGGGCCGCCAAAGAACTGACCCAAAAGGGTCTGAAAGTGCTGATGCTGGAGCGGGGCCGCGATATAAAGCATATCGAAGGCTACCCCACCGCGACAAACAACCCCTGGGATTTTCCACACCGGGGCCGCGTAACGGCCATGGCCGCCGAAGAGTACTGGGCCAACATGCGCACCGGCTACACCGCTAATGAAGAGTGGCGGCACATGTTCGAGAATGACAAAGAAAACCCGTACCTCGAAAAAGAAGGCCGCAAGGTCGACTGGATCCGTGGCTACCACGTGGGTGGCCGGTCGCTGATGTGGGGGCGGCAGAGTTACCGCTGGAACGAAGAAGACTTCATGGCCAACGCCAAGGAAAACATCGGCGTCGACTGGCCCATTCGTTACAAAGACCTTGAACCCTGGTATACCTACGTGGAGGGGTTTGTAGGCGTCTCCGGTAATAAAGATGGTCTTGATGTATTACCCGACGGTAATTTTCTGCCGGGAATGGACCTGAATTGCGTGGAGAAAGAAGTAAAGAAGCGCGTTGAGAAGCAGTTTGGTAAGCGAACCGTTACCATTGGCCGTACTGCCCACCTTACGCAGCCCAAGCAGCTCCACTACGATCTAGGCCGGGCGGCCTGTCAGTACCGCAACCAGTGCATGCGTGGCTGTCCTTACGGCGCGTATTTTAGCACCCAGTCGTCTACACTGCCAGCCGCTATGAAAACCGGCAGGCTGACGCTGCGTCCCGATTCAATTGTATCGGAGGTGATTTATGATGAGAAAAAGGGGAAGGCAACCGGCGTCCGGGTCATAGACCAGAACACGAAACAAGTGCGCGAGTATTTTGCCCGGGTTATTTTCCTGAACGCGTCGGCATTTCCCAGTACAGGTATCCTGATGAACTCCAAATCGCGCCGGTTCCCTAATGGTATGGGTAACCAGTCCGATCAGCTGGGCCGTAATATTATGGATCACCACCTCGCGGCTGGCGCATCGGGTTCGTTTGAAGGCATGGAAGACCAGTACTATTACGGGCGCCGGGCTAACGGTGTGTATGTTCCCCGCTACCGCAACTGGTCGGGCGACAAGCGCGAATACGTTCGGGGTTTTGGCTACCAGGGGGGCGCAGGTCGCTCGGGTTGGAACCGGGGTAACGGTATGGAAGGATTTGGTGCCGATTTCAAGGAAAGCCTGACTATGCCCGGTCCCTGGTCAATGGGCCTTGGCGGCTTCGGCGAGATGATTGCCAACCCGGACAACCGCTTTACGCTCAGCGATCAGAAAGATAAGTGGGGTCTGCCCATCTATGTATTCGACGCGGCATATGGTGAGAATGAGCACAAGATGCGCATAGACATGATGAATGATGCCGCCGAGATGCTCGAAGCGGCCGGTTGCAAAAACGTCACGACCTACAACGACACGAGCAAAAATCCTGGCATTGGCATTCACGAAATGGGTACCGCCCGCATGGGTAAAGATCCGAAAACGTCGGTGCTGAACGCGCACAATCAGCTGCACGAAGTTAAGAACGTCTTCAACACCGATGGTGCCTGCATGACCTCAGCTTCGTGCGTGAACCCATCGCTGACCTACATGGCTCTGACTGCCCGTGCGGCAGACTTCGCCGTGAAGGAAATGAAGCGTGGTAATCTGTAAACTGATTGCAGTCTTTTGATTTTTAGAGAGCAGTGGAGATTCGTCTCTGCTGCTCTTTTCATACCAGTCAGCTACCAAGTAAATGACAGGAAGCTACCTTGAAAAATGCCTTTGTAAATGCGATTAGCAGTTGTAAAGAACTGACTTTCAACAGTTTATCAGCAATTTTAGTCTTGATTGATGACTGACAGAAATTATACCGGTCAAAATTGACAACGAGGTCTATATAAATAGTAGATAATGCCGAACAAAACGCTACCACACAGGTTCTTATCGGTATGAACAACGCCTGATAACAGGCACAAACTCAACGATGAAAAAAGTAATGATTCTGGGTATGATGCTGGCAGCCGGTATCACCCTTAACGCTACGGCGCAGACTACCAACACTACGGGGGTGGGTACCACAGGCACCACTACAACCGGCACAATGAACAACGGTACGAACACGGGTACGTATCAGACCCAGCCACCGGCAACCAACTCAGGTACGATGAACAACAACGGTACCACGACAACTACGGGCACCTATACCACCCCAAATCCTGGAACTGGTACGATGAATAATGGCACTACAACTGGTACGATGAACAACGGTACTACGACTGGTACGATGAACAACGGCACTACGACTGGCACCATGAACAACGGAAGCTACTCAACCGGAACCGGTACGATGAACAGTGGTACAACCACACCGACAACCGACTCGAAGATGGGCACAAATGACCGGATGGGTACCGGGACGACTGGTAATCCCAGCCGACGGACCAAAAGCCGGAAAAACCGTCCAATGAATACGGGTACGTCTTCAACCACAATACCCCCACGTTAGTAAACTTGGTTTAATGCGTAAAAAGGCTGGTCAATGCACGCTCATGTGCATTGACCAGCCTTTTTATGCACCCTTTGGTTTATTGTCACAAAAAATGTTGGCACAGTTTGTGATAATCCGGCGCTCCGCGCTAGAATCCGCGTTGTCCGGTCCACACAATCGTATTTTATCGATCATTCTCTCTTAAAGTCTTCTGGATACGGTATTGCCCGGGGTTGGCACGAAATTCGACGCTTATCGGTCGGATTGCTCTGCCTATATGAACAAACGACTACAACGCAAAGGGTTGTTATTTTTGGGGTTGATGAGTTACGGTTTGCTGTGGGCGCATTCGGCTATGGCTGATACACCCGTTGCCGCCGATACATGTCAGCACCCTGCCCCACCTGTTCTCAGCAGTTCGGCAGAATCCGTATGCCGATACGACTCGGTTAAACTATCGGCCGTAGGCTGTTCGGGTACAGTTGTGTGGTCAACAGGCGAGGTCGGGTCGCGCCTTTGGGTAAGGCCCCATCAAACGACAGCGTACACCGCCGTTTGCAGAGCCTACCCGGGTTGCATCAGTTGTTTTGCCGAGCCGGTTGTTGTAAAAGTTACTACGCCCGCCCCGCCGGTTATTACAGCGTCGGCAAGCCGCGTTTGCCCCGGCGACATTGTTTCGCTGACGGCCACGCAATGCGCGGGTCTGGTTCGCTGGTCTGACCAGCACACCGGACCGGTCTGGTCCGGTAAACTCGACCAAACCACTACCTTTCGGGCCATCTGCGAAGAAAACAACTGCGTTAGCAGCCCATCGAAGCCTGCTTTGATTGAAGTGAATGTACCCATGGTTCCGGTTATTCAGGCCAGTATCCGCAACGGGTGCGCCGGTCAGCCAGTGGCACTGGTAGCTTCCAACTGCCTGGGTACCGTGCGCTGGTCGGATGGGGGCGAGGGTTTGAACCGGATTGTTCGCCCCATGACATCGGTGCAGTACACGGCCGTTTGCGAAACGGGTTCGTGCCAGAGCGAGCGTTCGGTGGCAGTTGTCGTGTCAGTGCGCCCGGCTACGCAACAACCTGACCTGGCTACGGCACTCACCAATACCTGTCCTTACCAGACTGCCGACCTGACCCGTTCCATCAGCGAAGGGAAAGCTATTCCGGCTGGTCTTTTTTATACCTTCCGCACAAAACCTGACCTCGAATCCGCATCTGTACAAACGCCGGTAGCCGTGCTGGCCGGAACGTACTACGTATACGCCTATACTATAGATGGTTGTTTTACTGAACCGGTGGCGGTTTCCGTAAAGATCAGCCCGTGCGAAAACGCCATCTCACCCTGCCAGAGTAATCCGGCTTCGGTGCAGGTGTCCCTGGCTGCTATCGACTGGTCGGCAGGGGTGGCGCAGTTGACCGTACGGCTCGGTGGCGTGGCCGGGCGTGCTGACTGGCAAAGTACGGGTAATGGTCTGTTCACCAGTAACGGAGCATCAACGCGTTACCTGATGTCGGAAGCAGACCTGCAAACAAAAGCAGTTACGTTCGCAGTAACTACACCCGATCCCGACGGGGCCGGGCCATGCGTGGGTGCCACGGATCGGCTCACTGCAACATATACCCCGGACGATACGCGCGGTACCACCGGCCTGGGACAACCCGCGCCGATAGCACCAACCGGTCAGCAAAACGCACAAGTGGATGATGAATCAGCGCCGATGTTTATTCCGGAAGGTTTCTCGCCCAACGGCGACGGCATCAACGACCGGTTCGTTATTCGCCACGTACCGGCTGGCGTGAGTGTTCAGCTGGACATATACAACCGGTGGGGAAATCGCGTTTACCATCAGGAAAACTATCAGAACGACTGGGATGGTACCGCCAACGCCGGGATCGGTGTAGTCACCGGCAAAGGGTTACCTGATGGTACGTACTTTTACCAGGTAACGCTCAGTAGCGGACAGGAATATACGCGCTTCGTGACGCTTGCGCGATAAGTGTGTCCTAAAATGATAGAATGAAGAACTTTATTTGTCGATTACATAGGCCTCTGATGTCGGCAGAATAAAAAGAGACCAGAAGTATGTACAGGAATCGGATCAGTTGGTTAGTATGCGTTTGGCTGTGTGTGGGGAATCTCTCCGCCCTGGCGCAAACCGATTCTCTGTTGAGACAGGCTGACCGGCTACTCAGCTACAAGGCCTATGGGCGGGCTATTGACGCTTACGGCCAGCTTTTAGCGAATGAGGGAACAACACCACTTACGGTTGAGCAGAAAGTACGGGTACAGGGGCAGTTGGCACGGGCATACAAGCAGGTAGGCGATGGGGCCAAGGCCGAACGGTACTTTCGGGAATCGCTCAGCAATGATCCCAATGAAGATCCGCAGCAAACCCTGCAATTTGCCCAGACGCTGGCCGGAAACGGTAAATTTCAGGAAGCTCAGCAACAATACGAACGATATCTGAAGCTGAAAGCCAAGACGCCAGACCGGGTACCCGCACCCATTCCAACCAATGAACGCGACGGTAAAAGTGAATCGACACGCTACCGGATTGAATATCTGGCCCTCAATTCGAACGGCGAAGAGTTTAGCCCGGCTTTTTATCAGGAGGGGCTGGTATATGTGCAGGGCACAAAGGGCGGTTCAACCATTGAGACTACGGGTAAAGGTGGAGGGAGCGGCTATCTGGACCTGCGGTACGTACCCAACCGAAAAGACCTTGAAGTGACCAGTATTATCAATGCAGATGGCAGTGTGGGCACCGTTCCTAAATCCAAAAATACCCGTACCAGCAGCAGCGTGGGTAAAGACTACTACACCCGGCCTACCGCCAATGATTCGCCTACGGTACCCAACTTCGCGGTTGGTACTAACGTAGCTGAAGGGCTGGGTTATGAAGCCCGCTCCGTTAGCCCGGCGCAGAAGTTTGGCAACTCGCTCAACACGCGCTACCACGAAGGTCCCGCTACGTTTTCGCGCGATGGAAGCCGGATTTATTTTACCCGCAACAATTACAATGACGGTAAGGCCAGCAAGAGTAGCGGGGGCGTCAATAAACTGAAACTATACACCGCCCGTCAGCAAAACGGAGCCTGGACCGAAGTGGAAGAACTGCCATTCAACAGCGACGAATATTCAGTGGGCCATCCCACACTGAGTCGTGACGGGCAACTGCTTTATTTCTCATCGGACATGCCTGGTGGCTTTGGCGGAACAGACCTGTACGCGACCCGGAATCAAAACGGTCGCTGGGGGAAGCCGGTCAACCTCGGTAACACCATCAATACCAAAGGAAACGAACTGTTTCCGTTTGTGGACGATGCCGGTAATCTTTATTTCTCGACCGATGGCCGTCGCGGACAGGGGGGGCTGGATATTTTTTATGCCAGTCTGCTCAACGGTATTAGCGTGCAGGGCATAGCTACCCTCGAAGCCCCCATCAACTCGCCAAAAGATGATTTTGGCCTCATTACCGATGCCCGGCGGCAGGGGGGATATTTGAGCAGCAACCGGCGCAATGGCAATGACGATATTTATCGGTTTGTGCGCGAGAGTTCGCTCTTCGACTGTCGCGATCTGACCATCCGGATCTACGATACCAACACCGATCAGCCACTGGACAGTGTAACCGTAGTGGTAAAAGCCGCCAGCGAAGCCCGGCCCGATCAGACCCTGACAACCGACAAAGACGGGTTTGCCCGGATCTGCCTGCAGGCCAACAACGAGTTTACTTTCCAGGGTAGCCGTGATGGCTACATCAATGCTACAGTTGGGTTTACAACCCGTAACCTGACCGACGATCAGCCAAGCCGGATAGAGATGGGTATGTTCAAACCCACCGTCGTCATAGACACCATCGGAGTGGCTGATCCGTCCGTACCTTTGACCCGTTCGCGCATTCGGGGTACGGTGGTTAGCGAAGGGGACGGTCGTCCAATCCAGGGGGTTACCGTGCGGCTTCGCAACGAGTGCGACCGCACCCAGCGCGAGTACGTGACGGGAGCAGACGGTCGTTACCTGTTCGACATTGTGGAGGGCTGTGATTATACCCTGGCCGCTTCCAAACCAGCATTCGGCACGAATACCAACCGGATCAAACGCCTGCCTAAGAAGACAAAACCCAAAGAAGTGGCCGCCGATTTACGGATGCTTACCGTGGGCGATGTGCTGCTCGTCGATAATATCTACTATGATTTCGGCGGCATCGATCTTCGTGCCGATGGGGCCCGTGAACTCGAAAAGGTGGTGACGACCATGCGCAAATACCCGTCGCTGGTTATTGAAATACGATCGTATACCGATAGCCGGGGCGAAGCCCCCCGAAACCTGGCCCTGTCGCAGGAGCGGGCCGAAACCGTGGCCCGCTACCTGGCGGGAAAGGGCATTAGCCGCAAACGCATCACGGCCATCGGCCTGGGCGAAACGCAATTGGTCAATAACTGCACCGACGGTGTTATCTGCACCGAAGCCGAACACCAGCGCAACCGCCGTACTGAATTCCGTGTGCTGGAAATCAAATAGCCGCCAGATGTACTTTAGTAACGGTTCAACGTCTTGTGTCAGCCTCCATTACGGCACTTAACGTTGAACCTTTAAGTAGAAGACAGCGAATACTAAACTTCCAACGGTGATCTCATTCCCCAACGCCAAAATCAATATCGGGCTGCGCATCACCGATAAACGACCTGATGGATTCCATACACTGCAATCGGTATTTTACCCGGTAAACTGGACCGACGCGCTGGAGATTGTTCCTGCCGACACGTTTATGTTTAGCAGCAGCGGTCTGGCCATTCCCGGCAGCGACCCCACCCAGAACCTGTGTGTCAGAGCCTTTAGAATGCTCCAGTCCGATTTTCACCTGCCACCGGTCCACCTGCACCTGCACAAAATTATTCCAATAGGAGCGGGGCTAGGGGGAGGATCGTCTGATGCAGCTTTTGCCCTGAAAGTCCTGAATGAGCGCTTTATGCTGGGCCTGACAACCGGCCAGTTAGAAAACTACGCCCGCAGACTGGGTAGCGACTGCGCTTTTTTTGTCGGAAACCGGCCCGTGTACTGCGTTGAAAAAGGCGATGTTTTTGAGGATACCAACCTCGATCTGAGCGGTTATCACGCTATGCTGGTGTATCCGAACATCGCGATCTCAACCGCCGAAGCCTACGCAGGTGTGCGGCCCCGCCATCCCCGAATATCTCTGCAGGAACAGCTAATGGCTCCCGTCAGCACCTGGCGTGATGAGGTGCGTAATGATTTCGAAGATACCCTGTTTCCGAAGTACCCGCAACTGGCCCGCATAAAAGCAGAGCTCTACGAAGCCGGCGCTATTTATGCCAGCATGAGCGGCTCGGGTTCTACGATCTATGGCCTCTTTGATGCACCAGTACCAATCCCAAACCAATTCAGATACTACGGCGTTTGGAAAGGAGCATTGGAGCCTGCTGCCCATTAAGAAATGCCTGGTGAATATGAGTAATTTTATGACGAAACGGCGGGAGCCGTTCCGCTTTATGGTTTGGCTCGGCATCGCCAGCAGCGTAATGATTTTTACCATCATACTGGCGGCCTACGTGGTCCGTCGGGCCGGGCCGGGCTGGACCGACGTCAGACTACCTACCGTTTTTCTGATCAGTACGGTCGCGATTATGCTGAGCAGTTTCACGCTCAGAAACGCCAACACGGCATTTCGGCACGAGCGGTTTGGTAGCTACCGATCTAATATAGGGAGTACATTAGTGCTGGGTATATTGTTCATGCTGTTACAGGTATGGGGATGGCGGCAAATGCTCACCTCGGGCGTCGGGCTGGCGGGAAATCCGTCGGGGAGCTTTGTGTACGTTATCTCGGGCGTTCATCTGTTGCATATCTTTATCGGGCTGATTTTTCTCGGTATCATTCTGACCGAAGCGCTGCGTCGCCGACCGTATGTTGACTCATTCGTCTACAGCGTTAACCCGCCCAATCTGCTCAAACTCCGCCTGGTGACGCTCTACTGGCATTTCGTCGATATTCTCTGGCTTGGTTTATTCATTTTCCTGCTTGTGCACCACGGCCTCGACTGGCCCATAACGTTTTCGCGCTGAGGACACCGCCCTGAATTTGGCGGAGGCCTGACCCTGATGCAGATCCTGCCGATCTGTATCAGACCATAATTTGTACGCGGATAATTGGGAGATTTATTAATGAACGGCCAACAACCTCTACCGCCTTACATTCGCTGATTTCATTGTCTCCTTGCCTTTTCCACAAATTTTCCACACTTTTCAGCAACAAAATTCATTCGAAAACTATGAAACGCATTTTATTACTCTTCGCAGCGATGTGGCTGACGACTGCTACTTTTGCTCAGACCGCTGCTGATCCCATGCAGGACCCAACGGCCCTGGGCAACGCCTTTTTCAAAGCCATGCTTGACGAAGATGGTACTATTAACAAGTACCTGACCAACGATTTCAGTATCATCAGTTTCGACGGGCAGGTGGTTGATGGCGATTTGCTGGCGCAGGCGGTAGGCGGTGGTTACGTGATCATTGAAACAGGCGTTGTGTCTGACGCCCGGGTGCGGCAGTACAACACGGATAGCGCTGTGATGACGGCTAACTGGAAAATAAAAGGCAGTTTGCAGGGCCAGGCGCTCGATAATACATCGGCGGTTTCAGCCCTGATGGTGAAGCAAAACGGGGTCTGGAAAATCTCTACCGTGCAGTTTACGCCGATGAAGTAAGTCGATAGTCATTAGTCATCCCATGGCCTTAACGGCCGATGATCAGAGCCGGCCCCCGCCACTCAGTAAATTCTCTGTTTTACTGCATTTAAAGTCAAACCCACCCTGCATCTTCGGGTGGGTTTTTCTATACCCGTTCCTCCAATCACTGCTGCCCTGGCCTATGCAACGCTACCGGTTCTATCCGTATTCGCTTACCAGTCTGGCATTCCTGCTGGCTAATTGTGGGCATCTCTCCAGCGAGTTGAGCGTAGTAGGCCGGAATTTTGCCGACGAGGTGCAGCAGACGCAGAATCTGACCTTCACGCTCAATAAAAACGTGGCTCCCGAAGCCCGGCTCAATCAGTGGGATTCTACGCAGTACGTGAAGTTTGTACCGGCAGTACCCGGAAAATTCAAGTGGACGGCCCCCAATGAACTGGTATTTTCGCCCGTTGTTGCGTTCGATCCGGCCACCAGCTACCGCGCTGAACTGACCGACGCCCTGCTAAATCCAACCCCGGAAAAAGACCTGGCCGTTGATAAAGACCCTATCGAGTTCCACACACCTTATTTACAACTGGCCGGCACAGAGCGCTGGTGGGCCAGATCGCGCGAGACGGGGAAACCCGTGGCCAGACTGCGGCTCAATTTCAACTACCCCATTAGTGCGGGCGACGTGAGTGGTAAGGCAACCGTGACTAGCGAGGGCAAACCCCTGGCCACGCAGACAACCGCCACCGACGCCCCCACCGACGTACTGCTGACGCTGACCAACGCGCCGAGTACGACCAATGAGCAACCCCTGACGGTGAAAATCGACAAGGGAATAAAAGTGCCGAAAACCAGCTACACCAGCCAGGAATCTATTGAAGAGATCACCACCCTGCCCGCGCAGAATACCGTCGAGATTGCCGATGTACAAACCCGTTTTGACGGAAATCAGGGTGTAGTTCGGGTTATTACCACGCAGGAACTTCAGCCAGCGCCAGTAAACCAATATTATACTATTCAGCCAGACGTAAAGACCACGGCCGAACTGACCGAGAACGGGTTTATTATCCGGGGTAACTTTACCGAGACCGATACCTACGTGCTGACCCTGACCGACCAGATTCGGGGTACGCTGGGTGCCAAACTTACCGAATCAGTCACGCGTGATCTGTTTTTTGGGAAGATGCCCGCCAGCATTGCGTTCGCTAACCCAAAAGCGGTGTATCTGTCCGAAAAAGGGGCAAGGAACGTAGGGCTTAACATCGTGAACGTACCGGTGGTACAGGTCAAAATTGCCAAACTCTACGAAAACAATCTGCTGAACTACTTCCGGAATAACCGCTATGAGCAGTATCGAGAAGGGGCCGATGGTAATTACACGCCCGACGGTACCTTTAGCTACAACGCCGATGAGGAACAAACCCTGAGCCGGGTGCTGGTTAACAAAACCGTGGAGACCAGCAATTTGCCTAAAGTGCGCGGTGTATCGGCCCTGAATATTGCCCTGCCCGACGCGCAGAACGAGATCAACGGTATCTACCTTGTAACGGTTGGCTCCAGAGATGAAGCGTATCTGGAATCGAGCCAGTTAGTATCGGTGTCGGATATTGGACTCATTGCCCACCAGACCGATCGTGAAGTAGTAGTCTGGGCTAATTCAATTCGATCCGCCGACCCTCTGCAAAACGTTGAGATTACGCTCATCAGCAGCAACAATCAGTCGATTTACACGCTCAAGACTGATGGCAGTGGTATGGCCCGGTTCGACAAGATTACCGAGAAAGCTCCCGGCTTTACCGTTGCCCTCATCACGGCCCGCGTCGATGATAAAACGATACGGGGCAGCGATTTCAACTTCCTGTTCCTGCCCGATACCGAAGTCGAAACGTCGCGGTTTGCGGTTGAGGGAAGACGCGACAATCCGACGGGTTTTGATGCGTTTGTTTACGGCGACCGCGACATTTACCGCCCCGGCGAAACCATCCATGTCAACACCGTTATCCGGTCGCAGGACTGGAAATCGGCCTCTGAAATTCCGGTCCTCATCAGACTGCTGGCTCCCAACGGGCGCGAGGTGCGGAGCTTTCGTAAAACGACCAATCAGCAGGGAGCCGTTGACACCGACGTGCTGCTCGACCCGGCGGCTGTTACGGGCACCTATACCCTGGAAGTGCAGAACGCCAACGCCGTTCTGCTGACGGCACAGTCAATCAGTGTGGAGGAGTTCGTGCCGGATCGTATCAAAGTTGACGTAGTTACGGACCGGACCGATTACCAGACTGGGCAGCCCATTACGCTCTCGGCCACCGCCACTAACCTCTTTGGCCCCCCCGCCACCGACCGTTCGTATGAGATGGAGTTACGGTTGAGCCGGAAGGTATTCGCTCCAAAAGAATTTGAGCAGTACAGTTTCGATATGCCCAGCATTACAACGTTTCCGAAAGACGTGCGGCAGGGCAAAACCAACGCTAACGGGCAGTTTACCGAACGCTTCCCTGTTCCGGCTTCGTATCGGGATATCGGGATGCTGGAGGGCAAGCTGTTTGTAACGGTATTCGATGAGAACGGCCGCCCCGTTAACCGGCTTCGAAAGTTCATGGTGCAAACGCAGCCCACCTTCTTTGGCGTTCGGCTGCCCGATTCCTACGTAGCCACGAACGCCCCCGTGCCGGTAGCCCTGGTGGCGGTGCAGGGCAACGGTGCGGTACAGGTATCAGCTACGGCCCTGGTCGACGTGGTGCGGTTTGATTACCAGACCGTGATTGAGAAGGCCGAAAGTGGGGCGGTGAAGTACACGACCAAAAAGCGGGAAAAACAGGTGTATGCCAATTTGTTGACGTTTAAAGCCGGTAAAGCAGACTTTAGATACGTACCAACGGTATCGGGCGAGTACGAGATTCGGGTGCGCCGGGCAGCGGGCGCGAACTATACCGCCACCCGTTTTTACGCGTACAGCTACGGCAGCACTACGGCATCATCGTTCCAGGTCAGTCAGGAGGGCGAAGTACTGATGACCCCCGATAAGGCTACCTACGCCACTGGCGAAACGGCCAAAATTCTGTTTAAAACGCCTTTTGAGGGTAAGCTACTCGTAACGGTCGAACGCAACAACGTGCGGGAGCAGACCTGGCTTACTACCAAAGACAAATCTGCAGAGTGGCGCTTTCCTGTCAAAGCTGATTATCTGCCCAACGTCTTTATTACGGCTACGCTCATCCGGCCGATCGACGGGCTGAGCCTGCCGCTGACCGTAGCGCACGGGTTTGCGTCGCTGACCGTGCAGGACAACGCCACGAAACTGCCGGTTCAGATTACGGCGTCAACAGAATCGCGGTCCAAACGAAAGCAGACGATCAAAATCAAGACCGCCCGCAATGCGCAGGTAACGGTAGCCGTGGTGGACGAGGGTATTCTGTCGCTGAAGAGTTTTCAGACGCCCGATCCGCACGGCTTTTTTTACCAAAAACGCGCGCTGGAAGTCAGTAGCCACGATTTGTACGCCCTGCTCTATCCCGAACTGTCGTTCAAATCGACGTCGAGTGTAGGAGGTGATGGATACGACCTGGAACGGCGCGTGAATCCGCTGGCTAACGGGCGCGTAAAACTTGTAGCACTCTGGAGCGGCATTCTGGAAACCGGCCTGAACGGCGAAGCCGAGTTCACAGTCGATGTGCCGCAGTTTTCGGGTAATCTCCGCATTATGGCCGTTGCGTACAAAGACAATGCGTTTGGGTCGTCGAGCGCGAACATGAACGTGGCTGATCCTATCGTCATCAGCACTGGTCTGCCGCGTTTCCTGAGTCCGGGCGACAAACTTACTATGCCGGTTACGCTCAGCAATACCACTAAAAAATCAGCTACCGTTACGGCCCGCCTGAGCCTGACCGGCCCGCTCACAGCCGACAGCCTGACCACCCAAACGCTGACCATTGCGCCGGGTAAGGAAGGCCGGGTGTTGTTTAGCGTATCGGCCAGACAGGCCATTGGCGTGGGAGCCGTAACGATAACGGCTAATGGACTGGGGGAGACATTTATCGAGAAAACCGATATCACCATTCGTCCGGCGGCTTCGCTGCAAAAGACGTTTGTGTCGGGGGCCGTAGTGGGAGGCAAATCGCAAACGATGAACCTGGCAACGGGCTTTTTGCCCGGCACAGCCCAGTCCGGCATAACCCTCAGCCGGTCGCCGGTGGCGCAGTATGGGCGCGAGTTATCGTTTTTGCTGGGCTACCCCTATGGATGTACAGAGCAGACCATCTCGAAAGCGTTTCCGCAGTTGTACTTCGCCGAGTTGACCCGGCAGATGAACACCAACACGTATTTTGTGCGAAGTGGCGAAAGTGATATGAACCCGGCCAACAACGTGCGACAGGCCGTGCAGAAAGTGGCCGGGCTTCAGGCGGCCAACGGTGGTTTCTCGATGTGGCCCGGACAGGTGGGTACCGACATCGACCCGTTTGTATCGGCCTACGCCCTTCATTTTCTGACCGAGGCCGACGAAGCCGGGTACGAGGTGCCGCTTGCGGCCACCAGTAAAGCCATCGACTACCTGACTAACCTGACTAACCAGCCTATGCACGAGAATGTGGCCGTGTATGACGAAGCGGGTAGCCGTACCGTGCGGAAGGTGGCCAGCCGAACGGGTATCTATGCCCTGTACGCACTCAGCGTAGCGGGCAAACCTAACCGGTCGTCTATGAACTATTATAAACAGAACAGAGCTACCCTCACCACCGATAGCCGGTATCTGCTGGCCTCGGCGTTCTACCGGGTGGGCGATACCCGTAGCTACGCAACTCTACTGCCCAAACGCTATGTAGATAATACCACGGGACGCGAAACAGGGGGCAGTTATGCCTCGCCCCTGCGTAACCTTGCGCTTGTACTGGATGCGCTCGTAGCCACCGACCATACCAACACACAGATTCCTGCGCTGGCCCGGCAACTATCGGGCGCATTGAAGCAGAGCACAGTACGTGAACACGCAGGAAGCCTCTTTTGGGTTTCTGGCCCTCGGTAAACTGGCTCGCCAGACGGCGGGCAGTACCGCTACGGCAACGGTTTCCACGGGTGGCAAAACGCTCGGAGCTATGACCAATACGTCTCTTAATCTGATGCGCATACCAACGGGTAAGCCACTGTTGCTGAACGCGAAAGGGTCGGGTAGTGTGTATTACTTTGCCCAGAGTAGCGGGATTCCGGCATCGGGGCAAATCGCCGAAGGGGACAAGGGCCTGCGTGTGCGGCGGGAGTATCTGAACCGAGACGGCCAGCCCATTGGAAACATTCGGCAAAATGACCTCGTGGTAGTGCGCATCACGCTCTCGAGTATCAGCGGTCTGGACATGGATAACGTAGTAGTAACGGACCTGCTACCCGCCGGACTCGAAGTCGAAAACCCCGCCTGACTGAGCAGCCGGATATGACCTGGCTCAAAGCTCCTGACAAGCCCGACCATTTCGACCTGCGCGACGATCGTATCAACTTCTTTACCACCGCTACTGACCGCACCAAGACGTTTTATTACCTGGCGCGGGCCGTCTCCAAAGGGCGGTTCATTCTCGGCCCCGTCTCTGCCGACGCCATGTATAACGCCGAATACCGTAGCTCCAACGGCGCGGGAATCGTAACGGTTCAGTAACGAAAAGCCTAACAATTGAGGGTACTGAGCGGTTATATAGCGTATATGGTGGCTGGTCTTTTTTTGAAACGCACGAGGCCACACTAATCATGAAACCTCAATCAGGTACAATATTATGAGTAAACATACATGGATAGTAGCCGCCTTTTTGGCCGCTACTGTAAGCTTATCGTCTTGCTCGTCGGTAGAAGGCTGGCTCTACGGCGACTCGAACGCTGGTAAAGAAGAAATGGTCAGTAATAATCCCGACTCGCGGGGCCGCATGAGCCGGAATGACGACCGAATGTCACGCAGTAACCGCGATGATAACAGGGATGGTGGTCTGTTCAGCCGTAACCGGGATGACTCTGACGACAACGATTCGTACAGCAGCCGCAGTCGCGATGCGCGCCGGTACGACAGCCGTGACGACGACCAGCCCAGCCGGATGTCAGGGGGTGATTCGTACAGTCGGCGCTACAACAGCAATCGCAGTGATCGGTACTCGCCAGATTACAATTACAACAGCAATCGGAATAGTAGCAATAGCCGTTACGATAACCCGCGGAGTTCGTCGAACAGTCGTTATGATGATTCCCGGTATGATGACAGCCGTACTTCGTACAGCAGTCGTTCAGACGATTCACGCTATGACAGAAACCGGTACTCGTACAGCAATCGCAATGACCAAATGAATAGTCGTTACGACGATACGAGGAGTACGGACCGGTATTCGAACAACAACCGCTATAGTGACGACCGTAACCGAAACGACCGCAACGGCTATGATAGCTACCGGTCGGACTCGTCGCGGGACTCGTACAATAGCCGTAATGATAGGTATCAGTACGGTAGCGATCGGAACGACAGCCGGAATGAGTCCGGTCAGAACGATCGCTATTCCAATACGCGCAGTAACGACAGCCGGAATAGCGATTCCCGCATGAATGACCGGTATGACGACACCAACCGCGGCAACGAGTCGCGAAGTCAGATGGATAACCGGACTTACGATGGTCCTTATCGAAGTAACGACGGCAATCAGATGGACAACCGGGCGGGTAATGCGCGAAGTCAGATGGACAATCGGACTTACAACGGTCCTGACCGGAGTATGAACGAGCGCAATGATTCGCGGAATCAGACCAACAATGGCTCGTTTGAGCGCGACCGGCGCGATTTATCCGACCGAATCGGGGAGCAGATGGACATCGTTGATAAGCAGCTTGACCAGGCGAAGCAGGAAGTGAAAGGCGAAACCCGCAAGGCGCGTAAAGAGCGCGAGCAGCGCGTTAACGATCTTGAAAAGCAGCGTCAGAAACTGGCCGACTCGTACTACAAAGTACAGCGCACAACCGAAGATAAATTTGAGGACGTGAAGAAAGGGGCCAGTCAGACGGTGGACGACGTGAAGAGTTCGATGGATAAGATGATGAAAGACATAAAGAACTAAGCGTCTATATTCTGAAGTGAAAGAGCCGACCCGTTCAGGTCGGCTTTTTTTGTTGGGTCCGTTACCTTTGTAGCATGGCATTGATAAAAACTGTTCGGGGCAAGACTCCTGAGCTTGGCGAAAATTGCTGGCTGGCGGATACCGCCACCGTTATTGGCGACGTAATAATGGGCTTCGACTGCACGGTCTGGTTCAACGCCGTAGTACGGGGCGACGTCAACCGCATTACCATTGGCAATCGCACCAATATTCAGGACGGAGCCGTCATTCACTGCACGTATCAGAAATTCAGTACTAGTATTGGCAGTATGGTCAGCATTGCCCACAACGCTATTGTACACGGCTGCACAGTTGAAGATCGGGTGCTGATTGGGATGGGGGCCATTATCATGGATGGAGCCGTGGTCGGTACGGGTAGTATTGTGGCCGCCGGAGCCATCGTTACACAGCATACCATTATCCCACCCAATACGATTTACGCGGGTAATCCGGCGCGTTTTCTAAAAGTCGTTTCGCCGGAGCAGGCCGAAATATTTGACCGCACAGCTAATAATTATGTAACCTACGCCGGCTGGTTTCAGGAATAAATCATGAGTGATTTTCTCATCTACCTTCATCTTGGTTTCGATCACATTACCGACCCCGCCGGGTACGATCACGTCCTTTTTGTGATTGCACTTTGTGCCATTTATACCGTTCAGCAGTGGCGGCAGGTGTTGATTCTGGTAACGGCTTTCACCATCGGGCATTCCATTACGCTGGCCCTGGCTACGATACAGGTTATTTCGTACCGGGCATCGCTTATTGAGTTGCTGATTCCGATCACGATTCTGATCACCGCGGTCACCAATTTCTTCTACAATGAACCTCGTGTCCGTACAAGGCTCGTGTCCGGCAAAACACAACCGGGCCAGATGTGGCGGTACGGGCTGGCTCTGGTATTCGGGCTGATTCACGGTATGGGCTTCTCCAGCTACCTGAGGAGTCTGCTGGGTCGTGAGGCCGGTATTGTACAGCCCCTGCTGGCCTTTAATGTCGGGCTGGAACTGGGTCAGTTGCTTATTGTGGGGCTTATGTTGGGTGTGTCCTTTGTGGTGCTGGAGGTGTTACGTGGGAGTCGATTGCGCTGGGTGATGGCGGTATCGGGCCTTGTGGCGGGCATGGCTATCTCGCTTATTCTGGAAAACTCACTTGTAGCGGGCAAATAGCTGAGCAATCAGGCTCGCTTTGTTCTGCTCGCGAATCCACTGCTATCTTAGGCGCCGGTATCTGTATTAATAATAGATGGATTCCCTGAATTTGTAAGGCAACTATAGAACCTGGTTGCGGATTATTACCGGCTTTGTGCTTAGTATGCTTACTTTTGCCGAATAATCTTCGTCAAACACCCCTTTTTCTATGAGGAATTTGTTTTGCTTGCTGGCGGTAGCCGCGAGTATCAATGGCGCAACGGCGCAAACACCAGCGCAACATGCCAACACGCGCTTTGAACAACTGGGTCCAGCCCTGCCCACGCCCAATACGTACCGCACGGCATCGGGGGCGCCCGGTAAAGACTACTACCAGAATCGCGCCGACTACGATATTAAAGTCGAACTGAACGATCAGAAGCAGCACATCACCGCGTCGGAGACCATTACCTACCATAACGTCTCGCCCGATGCACTGCCGTTCTTATGGCTGCAGCTTGATCAAAACCTGTTTACACCGGGCGCTACTGGGAATACCACCCGCACAGGCAGCGTGAACCCTGAACGAGCCAGTCTGTCACAGCTCAACGCCGGTGCAGCTCTGGAAGGTAAAGATTACGGCTACAAGATTACCGCTGTGCGTGATGCCGCCGGGAAACCCCTGCGCCATACCATCAACCAGACTATGATGCGCATTAACCTGCCGCAGCCGCTGCTATCAGGTAAATCCGTTACGTTCGTTATCGACTGGAACTTCAACATTGTCGATGCTAACGCCACCCGCTCCCGATCGGGTTACGAGTTCTTTCCCAAAGACGGCAATTACATCTATGAAATGGCCCAGTGGTTTCCTCGTTTATGTCCGTACAACGACGTAAACGGCTGGCAGAACAAGCAGTTTCTGGGTCAGGGCGAGTTCGCGCTCATCTTCGGCAACTACAAAGTAGCCATCACTGCCCCCGCCGACCATATTGTGGGTGCCACCGGTGAGTTGCAGAATCCAAATCAGGTAATGACGTCAACGCAGCTTAGTCGCTGGAACTCCGCCAAAGGCAAGGGCGACAAACCCGGCGAAAACCCCGTTGTGATTGTAACCCAGGCCGAAGCCCAGGCTGCCGAGAAGAACAAGGCGGGTGTTGTTACAGCCAAGAAGACGTGGGTGTACAAGGCGGATAACGTGCGCGACTTCGCCTTTGCCAGCAGTCGTAAATTCATCTGGGATGCCCTGAACCCGAACGTGGAAGGTAAGCGCGTCTGGGCCATGTCGCTCTACCCGAAAGAAGGGAACCCCCTGTGGGGGCAGTACTCCACCCGGCTGGTAGCGCACACCCTGCGGTCTTACTCACGCCGGACTATTGCCTACCCATACCCGGTGGCCTATTCGGTACACGGACCCATTGGTGGTATGGAATACCCCATGATGAGTTTCAACGGTGCGCGCCCTGAAGAAGATGGAACGTACTCGCAGGGGACCAAGAATTTTCTGATTCTGGTGGTCATCCACGAGGTGGGGCACAACTTTTTTCCGATGATCGTTAACTCCGACGAGCGGCAGTGGAGCTGGATGGACGAAGGACTGAATAGTTTTCTGGAAGGTCTGGCCTGTCTGGAGTGGGATGCTGACTTCCCGGCTCGGGGTATTGAACCGCAGTCTATTGTGCCGTATATGCAGCTTGACTCCAGTAAGCAGGTCTCAATCATGAGCAGTTCGGACAACATTCTGCCGAACACCTTCGGACCAAATGCATATAGCAAACCGGCAACGGGCCTGAATATCCTGCGTGAAACGATCATGGGTCGCGAACTCTTCGATTACGCCTTCAAGGAATATGCCCGCCGTTGGGCTTTCAAGAGTCCCGAACCGGCCGATTTTTTTCGCACCATGGAAGATGCCTCGGGCGTTGACTTGGACTGGTTCTGGAAAGGCTGGTTCTACGGCGTTCAGCCAGTAGACCAGACCTTAGTGAAGGTGGATTGGTTTCAGGCTGATAGCCAGAACCCAGAGATTACGAAAGCCGCGGCCCGTGCCGAAGCCGTGCGCAAAGCCGGTACTATCAGCAAGCAGCGCGATGCGGCCACCAAAGGCCAAAGCGTAGTGGCTCAGGACAGCACGATGGCTGACTTTTATAACAACTATGATCCCTACGCCGTAACTGCCGCTGACAGGAAGAAGTATCAGGACTACCTGGCAACGCTGAGCGAGGAGGAGCGGAAAATGGCGGAGTCGGGCATGAACTTTTATACGCTCTCGGTAAAAAACAAAGGCGGGCTGCCTATGCCGGTTATTGTTCGGATGGAGTTTGAGGATGGCACGGATTCGGTAGCACGTTTTCCGGCCGAAATCTGGCGCTTCAACGACGTGGCTATCAATAAAGTCATTGCTACCAATAAAAAGGTGACGCAATGGACACTGGATCCATTTTACGAAATCGCCGACATTGATACGGCCGACAATTCGTTTCCACCCGTATCACAGCCGTCGCGCTTCCAGCTGTACAAGCAGCAACAGCGTGGTGGGGGAACAAACCCGATGCAGCAGCAACGTCAGGCCACCAAACAGCCACCCGCCGTACAGGGCAGCGGTAAAAATTAATGCAACGTCACCTTTCTATAGCTATGAAGAAACGACTGATTCTTATGTGCCTGTCCCTTTGGTCAGGTCAATTGCTGGCTCAGCGGCCAGCCCCTGCGTTGCAGAATGCCAACGACCGTTTCGAGCAGCTGGGGCCCATGCTTCCTACACCCAATACATACCGCACGGCATCGGGCGCGCCGGGTAAGGAATACTTCCAAAACCGGGCCGATTATGATATCAAGGTTGAGCTGGACGACGCTAACCAGAAAATCACAGGTTCTGAAACGGTTACGTATTTCAATAACTCACCCGATGTCCTGCCGTACATCTGGCTGCAGCTGGACCAGAATCTATTTGCGAAGGGATCAACGGGCAGCGTAACCCGGACGGGTACCATCAACGAAAACGGTATGAGCTTTGGGCAGTTGCAGAACCTGACCTCCGTGCGGGAACGCAGCAACACCCAGGCAACCGACAAGTATGGCTATACCATTACGGCCGTAACAGATGGCAAATCAAAAACCCCCCTAAAGTACACTATCAATCAGACTATGATGCGTATTGAGCTACCACAACCCCTGAAAACGGGTGGTAGCTATTCGTTCAACATCGACTGGAACTACTTCATCACGGAGTACTACGGACGGAGTGGTATGGAGTTTTTTGAGAAAGACGGCAATTACAATTACTTCATTGCCCACTGGTTTCCCCGGCTTTGCGCCTACAACGACGTGAACGGCTGGCAGAACAAGCAATTTCTGGGTCAGGGCGAGTTTACACTCATCTTCGGCAACTATAAAGTGGCCATCACCGCTCCCGCCGATCACGTTGTGGGAGCAACCGGCGAGTGCCAGAATTACAGGCAGGTGCTGAGCAGTGCCCAGCAGAAGCGCATGGCTCAGGCCGCTACGTCTAAAACACCGGTTATGATTGTAACACAGGATGAGGCCGTTGCTGCCGAGAAAACTAAAGCGGGTGGTACGGCGGCTAAAAAGACGTGGGTATATAAAGCGGATAACGTGCGCGACTTTGCCTTTGCCAGCAGCCGTAAATTCATCTGGGACGCCATGCAGACTGATGTCTACGGCGACGGGAAGAAGATCTGGAGCATGTCGTTCTATCCAAAAGAAGGCAATCCACTCTGGGAAAAGTATTCAACCCGCGTGGTTGAACACACCCTGAAATCATACGGCGACCGGACCATTAAATACCCGTACCCGGTTGCTATTTCGTGCCACGCCACAGCGGGTGGTGGTATGGAATACCCGATGATCTCATTCAACGGTGGTCGCCCGGAACCCGACGGTACGTATAGCGAAGCCGTTAAATACGGAATGATTGGCGTTATTATTCATGAAGTAGGCCACAACTTTTTCCCCATGATTGTCAACTCCGATGAACGGCAGTGGACCTGGATGGATGAGGGTTTGAACACCTTCTGCCAGTATCTCGCTGAAAAAGAGTGGGACTATAACTACCCGACCCGGCGTGGAGAACCGCAGTTGATTGTTGATTATATGAAATCGGACAAATCGGTGTTGTCACCCATCATGTCCTCGTCCGATAACGTCATTGGTCTGGGCCCAAACGCCTACGCCAAGCCTGCCACAGCTCTGAATATCCTGCGCGAGACAGTCATGGGTCGTGAGTTATTTGACTATGCTTTCAAGGAGTACGCGCAGCGCTGGGCGTTTAAGAGTCCCGAACCGGCCGATTTTTTCCGCACCATGGAAGATGCCTCGGGCGTTGACCTGGACTGGTTCTGGAAAGGCTGGTTTTACGGGGTTCAGCCAGTAGATCAGGATTTGGTCAGCGTCGATTGGTTTCAGGTGGAAGGGGGCAATCCGGAGATTACGAAAGCCGCAGCCCGTGCCGAAGCCCTGCGCAAAGCAGGTACCGTCAGTAAGCAGCGCGATGCCGCTACCAAAGACCAAAGCGTTGTGGCGCAGGATAGTACGATGGCCGATTTTTATAATTCGTACGATCAGTACGCCGTAACGGCCGCCGACAAAAAGAAGTATCAGGACTACCTGGCTACGCTGAGTGACGACGAACGGAAAGCCATCGAGAAAGCTGATCAGATGAATTACTACACAGTATCGCTGAAGAACAAAGGCGGTTTACCCATGCCGGTTATTATTAAGATGGAGTTTGAGGATGGCACTGATTCGGTAGCTCGTTTTCCGGCTGAAATCTGGCGGTTTAACGACGTATCTGTAAACAAAGTCATTGCTACCAATAAAAAGGTGAAGCAGTGGACGCTTGATCCGTTCCTGGAAATCGCTGATATTGATGCGGAAAATAACAGTTTTCCACGGGTATCGGCACCTAATCGTTTCCAGTTATACCGTCAGCAACAGCGTGGTAGAGCCGAAAATCCGATGCAGCAACAGCGTCAGTCAGGAAAACAACCTCCAGCGGTACAGGGCAGCGGAAAGAACTGATTATGTGAATGATGGAGAATGTCTAATGATTAATGTCGGTCTGCATACCCGTTTTTCATTGTACATTCTCCGTTATTCACTACTTTTGCAAACCTCATTCGGGATGTAGCGCAGCCTGGTAGCGTGCTTGCATGGGGTGCAAGAGGTCGTGGGTTCGAATCCCGCCATCCCGACAAAGAAGGCATCCATCTGGATGCCTTCTTTCATTATAGGGGCAGATATCAAGCCTTATATCCTGACAGAAGCCAGCTCAATTGAGCTGGCTTTTTTGTTGAATTTTTCAGTCCGTCGTGTGGAATCTGTGCTCATTGCGCATCCATCAGTCAAAGCGCGGGTAGGTACCTAAGCGGTATTCTTCGGTCTTAACAATAATTTTATGAACAAATCACCCCCAATCAATCCAATTGCCTTCTTTTGTTAAATACAGGTGGCTAAGCAGGGTGTACCTGAAAAACAGGAACTTAGTAGGTACAAGTGGTTCGCGATGTAAAACTAGTGAAACCAGATTTGTCCAAGTATTTATTAGTGAATTGCCACGGGTGCAGAAAGTTTGAAGAATAGAGTTGTGTTGTATTCTCTTAAAAAACCATAGTTTTGTGGAGGCTTCGGAAGAGTTAGCTCAAATATTTGACTGACAAAACCTGAACAATCTAAATTTTTCACTTTTTTTACCGGGCAAACCAACTTTTAATTTCAACCCTACAGTCCAGTTCCAATGAAAACACAAACACCCTCTCCAGCACCTGCTAAGACAGCGGCACCCAGTAAGAAATCAGGTGGCCTAAACCCAGCGTTTGTTATTCCAATCCTGTTGGTCATCGGTATCCTGACGTACATGTTTGTCTTCGGCGATGGCAGCCACTTCCAGGAAGGAGACAACGCTAAAGAGCCGCTCCCCGGCGACTACTTCGGTACCGTTTACAAGGGTGGCTTTATTGTACCGATTCTGTTCACTTGCTTTCTGACCGTACTGGTCTTTTCCATCGAGCGTTTCTTCACCATTGGCAAAGCCAACGGTTCGGGTTCGATTGATGAGTTTGTTCGGAAAGTGAAAGGCATGCTCGATCGTAATGACATAGAAGGTGCCATTAAAGAGTGCGATCGTCAGAAAGGTTCTATTGGTAATGTCGTGAAAATGGCCCTGCTGAAATACCGTCAGCTATCAACCGACACTGAAATGACCAAAGAGCAGAAACTGGTTGCGCTTCAGAAAGAGGTGGAAGAAGCTACGACGCTGGAACTGCCAATGCTGGAAAAAAACCTGACCATCATCGCTACGCTGGCATCGGTATCAACTCTGATTGCTCTGCTCGGCACGGTACTTGGTATGATTCGCGCCTTCGCAGCTATGGGTGCCACGGGTCAGCCCGACACTGGTGCTCTGTCGACGGGTATCTCGGAGGCTCTGGTAAACACAGCGCTGGGTATCGGTACGGCGGCTATCGCTACGATCATGTACTCATACTTCACGAGCCTGATTGACACGCTGACCTACAATATTGACGAAATTGGCCTGAGCATTCAGCAGAACTTCGCAGCTCACCATTGAGCATTGACTCTGCTAACCTGACGTGTATCATGCGGGTCTGCCTGGTGCAGACCCGCGCAAACAACCCTCTATATGCCAGCAGTTAAAGTAAAACGCGCCAGTTCCTCGGTGGACATGACGGCGATGACTGATGTGGCGTTTCTGTTGCTGACGTTTTTTATTCTGACGGCCAAGTTCCGGTCTCAGGATGCAGCCTCCATCGAGACGCCCTCGTCGATCTCCGGCATCAAGGTACCCGAGAAAGACATTATGACCATTGGCTTAGGCCGCGATGGGAAGGTGTACTTCGGTATCGACGATGCTAACAACCGCATTGCCATGCTCGATAACGTTGCCGAAGCAAAAGGCATAACGTTTACCAATAAGGAGAAGAAGGATTTCTCGTTGATGTCGAACTTCGGTGTGCCTATTAATCAGCTCAAATCATACCTGAATCTGCCCAAAGAGCAACAGGCTACCTTTAAGCAGCCTGGTATTCCAGTCGATTCGACCGGAGCCGGAGCCAGCAATGAGTTGAAAGACTGGGTATTCAACGCCCGCAAGGCAAATAACGACTTACGGATTGCGTTGAAAGGTGACAATCTCGCTAAGTTTCCAGAGTTCAAACAGGTTCTGGCCACGCTTCAGGCTCAGAACATCAACAAGTTCAATCTGATTACAGGAAGTGAGGCCCCCCCAGCGGGCTGGAAACCAGACTCAGAGTAATTCACGTTGTCTGACTGATTGTCTGCCCGGATGTTTCCGGCTAAACAGACTAACAGGTGAACAACCAAACAACTATGTACCATGGCAGAAATTAATACTGGTGGTGGTGGTGGTAAACATGATGGTGGTAAGGTTCGGTCCAAAAAGGTATCCACGCGCGTCGATATGACGCCGATGGTAGACCTGGGCTTCCTGCTGATTACCTTCTTCATTTTGGCCACCACCCTGAGCAAACCATCGTCGATGACGCTCAACGTGCCAGATAAAACAAAGGAAGAAAAGACGGAGCCAATCAAGGCGTCCAACGTAATGACGATTTTCCTCGGCGATAACAACAAGGCCTACTATATCTTTGGGAAGGCTGCCAATGAAGATCCTGAAGTGAAAACGGTTGGCTACGGCTACGAATTCAGACAGGCTATTCAGGAAAATAAGCGCAAGGTGCCGGAAGACAAGTTTGTCGTGGTTATCAAGCCCACCAAAAAAGCAAACTACAAGAACTTGGTTGACGTACTGGATGAGATGGCCATTACAAAGACCTCTCGCTACGCACTGGTCGATGAGTTGACCGACAATGAGAAGTCCTTGCTGAAAGACAAAGCAAAATTAGAACTCTAAACACCATGGCAGAAACTCCAAACAACGCAACACTCGACGATGTCGTGTTTGCGAACCGGAACCAGGCGTATGGTGCATACGACCTGCGGAAAGGGTACTCTAAAACCGTTACCCGTGCGCTGATTATCGGTGCTATTCTCTTCACGCTTGGCGTCTTGTTGCCAACTATTATCACGGCACTAACGCCCCCACCTGAGGAGCAGGCAATGGTAGAGGTTGACCTAATGAAGCTTCCCCCGCCCCCGATCGATCCCAATGAGCCACCACCACCACCACCACCACCGGTAGAAGTACCGAAGGTGAATACGGTGAAATTCCTGCCGCCCGAAGTAAAACCGGATGAGGAAGTGCCCGAAGAGACGCCACCGCCAAAAGTGGAAGAACTGAAGGTAGCCGTTGCGGCCGAAAAGACGCAGGAAGGTGACCCTAATGCTGAGGAGATTATTGCGGCTCCCGAAGCTACAGCGGCTCCTACTAAGGTAGAAGTTGCCGTAGAAGCAGCCCCAAAGGAAGAGCAAATCTTCACCGTGGTAGAGCAACAGCCCGAATTTCCGGGTGGCATGGCCGCACTGGGTCAGTATCTTGGTAAAAACATTCGGTATCCGGCAGCTGCGCAGCGGGCGAACGTATCGGGTCGCGTATTTGTAAGCTTCGTGGTGAACACCAACGGTAGTATCCAGGACGTTCAGGTGCTGAAAGGGTTAGGATTTGGTACCGACGAAGAAGCTAAACGCGTGGTAGAAAGTATGCCCAAGTGGCGTCCGGGCAAGCAGTCTGGCCGACCCGTACGGGTAAAGTACAACCTGCCAATCAACTTCACGCTGGAATAAACTATAATGCGCGGACAAAATCAGGGTCCGGCGAGGTTAGCGCTGTTCATTGCTGCGTTTGCGTCGCTGGCGTACATGGGAGGAGGCATCGTACTGATTGCCTCCTCTCAATCGTTTGGGGTGTTCCCCGAACCGGGATTGTTTCGATACAGTATGGGTATCCTGCTGTTCATTTACGGTGCATATCGGGCTTATAGGGCCTATCAACGTTTTCGGGAAGATGAATAAGTACCTGCTTTTGTTTGGCCTGGCATTAATGTCGCTGGCTGGCTGTAATACTAGCGAGCAACTGGACAATCCGTCGCGGGGTACAATTACGGTAGCCGCCGACGAGTCATTCGGGCCATTGGTAACGCAGTTAACGTCGGCCTATGCGGGTATATACCCAAATGTAAAATTTAACGTCGTATTTAAACCAGAACAGGAGGCTATCAATCTAATGCTGCAGGACAGTGCCCGAATCGTATTCACAACCCGGACACTAAATCCAAACGAGCAGGCCGTGTTAACCAAACTGAAAATACCGGGCAATGCCACCAGAATTGCCACTGATGGCGTAGCCCTCATCATCAACCGGGCTAATACCGACAGCCTGATTACGATGAATGAACTGACGGATATCTTCTCTGGAAAGACTGCGAAATGGACACAATTGACAGGTGGCAATCAGAGCGGGCCGATTACGCTGGTGTTTGATAACAACAACTCGAGTAATCTGGATTTTGTACTCAAGAAGTTTGATGTGAAAGACGTGAGCAAGCTGCGCATCTTCACCACAAAGTCCAACCGTGAAGTAATTAGCTTTGTGAAGCAGAATCCGTCGGCACTGGGGTTCATTGGGGTCAACTGGATCAGCGACAATGATGCACCACTTACGGCCGAACTCTCTCGCGACTTACGGGTAATGGGTGTTTCAGACAAGCCGAACCCAACCAGCCGCGGTGATTATTACCAGCCTTTTCAGCGGGCATTGGGATTACAGGATTACCCGCTGCGAAGACCGGTATATATCCTGAGTCGCGAAACTCACCCTGGTCTGGGCGAGGGACTTACCAACTATGTAGCTCGTGATGTAGGCGCCCTTATTGTAGAAAAATTGGGCCTTTGGCCCACGATACCATATAATAGGGAGGTAAATATTACGAGGTAAGCAAATTTTATTCTTTGCCGACAATTTTTTAGTTTTGTTAGCTGTTTACTGGACACAACCCGTTTTTACTAATTTATCAACTTAAGTACGTGATGAACACCCCTGCTAAATCGCTGTTCTCTGCCCTATTGCTGGGTACAATGGCGACACCGGTATTGGCACAGGATATTCCTTCTGCCCTGAGAGACATCGAAGCTGATCGGTTCGACAAAGCTGGCAAAAGCCTAACGCAGATGGCGGCTGGTTCACCTTCTGCTGAGAATCAATTTTACCTCGGCTACTATTACCTGCGTTCGGGACAAGTTGATCAGGCTAAGAGCGCCTTTGATAAGGGGGCTGCTGCCGATCCTAAAGATCAGTTAAACAACGTAGGACTGGCCGGTGTAGCCCTGATGAAAAAAGATCGTGCTACCGCCAAAACATTGATTGACGAAGCGGTTGCCAAGACAAAAAGCAAGAACCAGGATGTTCTGATTCGGGCGGGCGAGATGTATACGCTGTCAGACAAGACAAACGATCCTGCCGAAGCCCTGCGCCTACTGACCATCGCCGATGAGAAGGACAAAAAGAATGAGAACGCTGAGATCGAAATGATCATGGGCGATGCCTATGCTCTTAAGAACGACGGTGGTAATGCAATCACCAAATACGAAAATGCGCTGACGACTAACCCGAAACTGGCCGAGGCTGTTTATAAAATAGGACGGCTGTATCTGCGGGGTAAGAACTATACTAAAGCGCAGGAATACTTCAAGCAGGCCATTGATCTAGACGCCGAGTTTGCCCCTACCTACTTGGCATTTGCTGATGCTCTCGCCAGCTCACGGGCCTATAAGTCGGCTGCACAAAACTACGAACTTTACGTGCAGAAGAGCGGCACAACCGATCCTGAGACGTTGCTCGACGTGGCCCGGTATCGGTTCCTGGCCAAGGATTACCAGGGTGCAACCGATTATCTGAACCAACTGAAGGGGAAAGTAAATAACCCCATTGCCGATCGTATGTACGGCTGGGCTTATTATGGTCTGAACCAGCCTCAGCAGTCGATTGATGCGCTGAACCGCTTTATTAGCACAGCTCCGCAGAAAGTAATCTACGACGACTACAAATATCTGGGCCGTTCTTACGGACAGCTCAATACGCCTGAAGGTGATTCGCTGGGCGTTGCTAACCTGCTCAAAGCTGCCCCGCTGGATACCACCGATAACCTGTACCGGGAAGTGGGAGAGAAGTATTATAAGATGAAGCAGTATGATAAGGCTGCCGACTATTATGGACAGGCTATTAAAAATGATAAGAAGCCGCAGAACAATGATTTCCTGTGGTTAGGTCTGGCCAGTTACCAGTACGCCCCCCGCGTAGGGCGCGACAGCCTGGCCGCTCCAATGTCTGTTGAACAGATAGCCCAGACGAAAAAAATGTATTACATGAAGTCTGATTCGGCGTTTGCCGAGATGGCAAAGCGAATCGAATCTGACGGTAAGAAATACCCACTAGCGTACTACTATCAGGCGCAGGCTAACTACTATGCCAATTCGCAGGATCCGCTCGTGGCTAGCCAAGCGGCCACGCCCCTGTACGAGAAGTTCATAGATCAGGCCACAAGCAAGGATGCCGCGGATAATACTGATTACTCGCGCTACCTGATTACGGCCTACAAGGCCCTGGCTGGATTTAGTGTCGCCAAAAAAGATGATGCTAAAGTGAATGAGTACCTGAATAAAGTCTTGGTGCTGAACCCGAACGATGCCGACGCGAAAAAGGCCCTCGAAGGTCCAAAAGCCCAGCCTAAAAAGGGTAAATAATACGCTCGATAGGTAATCTGATAGTGGGAAACGAAGAAAGCGCGACGGGTCTGTCGCGCTTTCTTCGTTTCCCGAATGATAAATAGCCCCCGGCTTCGTCTTCTGGAACATGGTTTTGTGATAGGGGATCGTAACTTTGCGGGCGCATTTTTTTTGACTGACCCCTCTCCACTCAATACCGTATGCTTAACCTCGTCTTATTTGGCCCGCCGGGCGCTGGCAAAGGAACTCAGAGTGAAAAGTTGATTCGACAATACAATTTAGTACACCTCTCCACCGGCGATCTTCTGCGTTCGCAAATTGTTGCCGGAACGGAACTGGGGTTGCGGGCCAAACAACTCATGGATCAGGGGATGTTAGTACCTGATGAAGTTGTGATTGGTATGATTGACCACAAACTGCGGGAAAATCAGCAGGCCGCCGGGTTTATCTTCGATGGTTTTCCACGAACAGTGCCTCAGGCCGAAGCCCTCGACACTCTGTTAATGCAGTACAATACGCAAATCACCACAATGGTTGCGCTGGTTGTTGAGCATGAAGAGTTGGTTCGCAGATTACTCAAGCGCGGTGAAACATCTGGCCGGCCCGATGACCGTGACGAAACTACGGTCCGCAGACGCGTTAGCGTGTACAACAATGAAACAATGCCCGTAGCCGATTATTACAGTCGACAGGGTAAATACACTGCCATTGATGGTATTGGCGAAATCAGTACCATATTTGAAACCATCTGTCAGCAGATAGAAGCGGTTGCCACCAAGGAAGCGTAACGGTAACAACATCCCTGCTACGTAGTGCATTAGAAGACAGTATTATGGCTTCATCGAACTTTATTGACTACGTCAAAATTAACTGTCGGTCAGGCGCGGGCGGTGCCGGTTCCAGACATTTTCGGCGAGAAAAGCACGTTCCCAAAGGCGGCCCCGATGGGGGCGATGGTGGGCGCGGAGGGCACATCATTCTGCGGGGTAGCTCTCAGCTCTGGACATTGCTCCATCTCAAGTACAGAAAGCACGTAAAGGCCGAAGATGGCACAGCAGGTGATGGCGGGCGACGAACCGGACAGCAGGGTGAGGACGTCATACTTGAGGTACCCCTGGGCATTATTGTGCGTGATCCCGAAACGTCGGAGAAAATTGCTGAAATCACGGAAGAAGGGCAGGAAGTAATTCTTTTTCCGGGGGGGCGGGGCGGCCTGGGCAATGCCCATTTCAAGACCTCTACCCTCCAGGCTCCGCAATACGCACAGCCTGGCGAATCCGGTCAGGAGGCCTGGGTGGTGATGGAGCTTAAACTCCTGGCCGATGTGGGGCTGGTCGGTTTCCCCAACGCGGGGAAGTCAACGCTCCTGTCAGTACTATCAGCAGCCCGGCCCGAAATTGCCGACTACCCGTTTACAACCCTCGTACCCAATTTAGGGGTCGTTGCCTATCGGGACTATAAATCATTTGTGATGGCCGACATTCCGGGCATTATCGAAGGGGCATCGCAGGGGAAAGGGCTTGGGTTACGATTTCTGCGTCACATCGAGCGAAATTCCATTCTCCTGTTTCTGGTGGCCGCTACCAGTGAAGATGTGAAGCAGGAGTACAATACGTTGCTGAACGAACTCCGGTCGTACAATCCCGAACTAATGGATAAGCAGCGATTATTGGCCATCACGAAAATAGACTTACTGGACGAAGCCGGATTGGCCGATCTGAAAGCAACTCTGCCTAAGAAAGTCCCGGTCACATTCATTTCATCAGTGACCCAGACTGGTCTTGATCATCTGAAAGATATGATCTGGCAGAATCTAACCGAAGCGATCGATGTTAGCTGACGCATCAATAATTGCCTGTGGCCGGAGCGAGTAGGCCGACCATACACAACTCACTATGAAAAACGTATTCTTACTTTTTGCGCTAACCTTATTTTCGTTTCAGCCGCTACGAACACTGGCGCAGGTTCAGGTTTCATTTCCGACAACGCGGGCCGTTGTGCAGCGGAACACCGCCAATCAGGCTACCATCCGTATTACGGGCTACTATACGTCGCCACTAACCCGGGTAGAAGCCAGACTCATTGCCCGCGATGGGCAGGGAACAACTACCGACTGGATAACCATCCAGAATAATACAACGGGAGGAACATTCGCCGGAGATTTAACCGGACAGGGCGGTTGGTATGATCTGAAAGTGCGTGGTATAAACGGTAATCAGCCTGTAGGAACCGAAACTACAGTAGAGCGGGTAGGGATTGGGGAGGTATTCGTTATTGCCGGACAGAGTAATGCGCAGGGCGTACATCAGGAGGCTCCAAATCCACAAAACGACCGGGTCAACTGCGTAAACTACCGATACCCTAACAACGGCTTCCCCAACGATCCACCTACACCCGTCTTTTCCCGACTTGACAATACGCCCGGCTTTCACATAGCGCCCCGGGGGGAAGGAAGCTGGTATTGGGGGCTGTTGGGTGATCTGCTGGTGAAGCGGCTGAACGTACCGGTCATGTTTTTTAATGCGGCCTTTACCGGGACTGCTGTTCAGAACTGGAGTCAGAGTGCTCCTGAAGGGGGTACGGCCTTCGGTGTATTTAATGGGGATCCGTACCCGCCCCGGCAACCCTATATCAACCTTAAAATTGCGTTACAGTTCTATGCTAACATGCTGGGTGTACGGGCTGTACTCTGGCATCAGGGCGAGGCCGATAACCTGATTGGTTCGCAACAGTCGTTTTACGTACAGCAGTTGCAGTTAGTCATTGCCCAGAGTCGGCAGGATTTTGGGCGTAATGTGCCCTGGATGGTGGCGCGGGCCTCGTATGGTGATCCGCCTATTGGTGGAAGCAATGCAACAATCCTGAGGGCACAGGATCAGGTGATTGCCTCCACTGCCAATATGTTTGCCGGGCCCAATACGGACAATATACAGACGCCCAGAAACCGGCCCCCGCGCGGTATTGCTAATGAAGGAGTACACTTCGACTTTGACGGGCTGGTGGAGGTTGCCAGTGCCTGGAATGCCAGCATGACCGATGCCTTCTTTCAACAGGCGGTACCGATTGGTCCGGCAGCGGCCCCGGCTATTTCGGTAGCCTGTGCCCCCAATAATAACCTGACCTTATCCGTAAATGGCGATTTCCCCACCGTTCAGTGGGAATCGGGCGAAGCGGGACGCAGCATAACCAAAGGGGCGGGCTTGTATCGGGCAAAAATTAAAGATGCGCTGGGAAATACGTTTTTCTCCGGCCATGTGCGCGTGTCAGACGCGCCGGTAGCGGCCGTTGTTGACAATCGTCCTCCCTCCATTTGCGCTGGAAATAGTATAGCCCTGACCAGTAATTACGAAAACGTAACGTGGGTCAACCAGGGTAATGCCACCGTGGCCACGAGCCGCACATTCAGCACCACAACGGCGGGTACCTACCAGGTGCGTTATAGCGACGTGAGCGGCTGTCAGTTTGTTTCAAATGCCCTGACGTTAAACGTAAACCCGCTGCCACCCACGCCGACGATTGCCAACGAACGCCCGACAACATTCTGTCAGGGTGATAACACGGTGTTGCGTTCCGGTAGCGATGCAGCCCAGTACAACTGGAGCGATGGCCGAAATGCAAAAGCCTTAACCGTGGGCACGCCGGGTAACTATTTCCTGACCGTGACAGATCAAAATGGCTGTACATCCTTTACGTCTAATACCATTGCCGTAACGGTTAATCCAATTCCTGAAAAGCCAGCCATTACGGCCAATGGACCGCTGACATTCTGCGCGGACCGAAACGTGATTCTGTCGGCTCCGGCCAATGCCGGTTATTCGTGGAGTAGCGGATTGGGAACCCAAACCATTACCGTTAATCAGGGCGGCAACTACTCGGTTCGCACGCGTAATCAGTTTGGCTGTGCATCGGTCGAGTCTGATGCGATAACAGTTCAGGTGAACCCGTTGCCTGCCATACCAGCGGTGACAGCCCTAGGGGCTACCACCTTCTGTGAAGGGAATCGGGTTACGTTGCGGGCTACGAGCCCATTCGACGTAGTGTGGGCAAGCGGCCAGATTGAGCGCGATATCACCGTGAGCGCAAGCGGTAACTACGCCGTGCAGGCCCGCGATCAGAATGGTTGCCTGTCGCCCTATTCTCCCCTGATTGTAGTGCGGGCCAATCCACTGCCTCCCACGCCTGTCATCCGGTCGAGCCGCCCGCCAATAATCTGCGAAGGCGAACGGATTACACTACGCGTTGATGGACCCTATACCGTTTTCTGGAGTACGGGCGATTCAACCAATAGCATCATAACCGGTCAGCCGGGTACGTATCTGGCCCGTGTGCGCGACAACAATGGGTGCGTATCGGCACAACGGGGTTCTATTGGTGTGGAGACACGTGCTCTGCCGCCCGCGCCAACCATCAACGCCGTTGGCACATACACCCTGGAAGCCATCACTTCTACCAATGGTACCGAGTTTCGGTGGCGTCGGGGAATGGATTCACTGATGCTGGATAAAGGGATTATAAAGGTAAACCAAACCGGGAGTTACACGGCCAAATCGTCTATCATATATTCGCCTACACTGACCTGTTTCTCACTCTCGTCGACTCCCTATCAATTCACGCTTGATGCCACAAATCGGGGGCTTAGTATCTATCCAAATCCAAACCCCGATAAGCTGGTTCTGCTAGAGACGGAACAGAACCTGACCAACGCTCAGGTAACGATATATACTTTGCAGGGGCAGCCGGCCACCACGTTTACTGTTCCTGTCTTTGACGAGCGTAAACAAATCGACCTGACCGGTCTGGCACCGGGTATATACGTACTTCGGGTGCAGGCCGCTGGGTTCGATGTTTCAAAGAGAATTCTGCTGGGCATGTAGTTTCAAGAACCAGTTCAGTAATCAGGATCGGGGATTTCCTGACGAAAAATTTCGCAATCTCACACTCTGTGGTGTTGCCCTGTTAACCACGAAATACGACAAACACCTGTCATTAATGACAGGTGTTTGTCGTATTTCGTTTGTTGGGTCCGACAGCTATTTTTCGGGAGCGTACCTATCCTCACCATAAATATGAAATCCGTAGTCAAATTCTGGACTGCTGTTGGTCTTGTGTTGGTTTCACTATTTGTTTTAACACGACTTTATGAGCAACAGGCTACGAATGGAGACGGGTATCTGGGTGCGCTCAACATTAATATCCTGTTTCAGTATCTGGCCTTTTTCTGGATAATTCTGACACTGATCAGTCTGGGGCTGACATCGGGAAGAGGCTGGCTTACCAACATCTCGCTTTCGCTGTCATCGTTGCTTTTGTTCTGGTTTGTGGCCGAGGTACTTTGCTTCTGCCTGGTTTGGTTCCGGCTTGTTAACGCACCCCGCCCGTTCCATTCCCGGCTGTTACTGCATAAGGACTGGAAAGCTGGGCGACAACCCTTCTGGGGTGATTTCAACCGGACCATTGGCCGATGGAGGTTGCCAAATGATACCTTGAGTGATGTATTGTGTGACGGGAATGTGATTCATATCAAAACGAATCAGTTTGGTATGCGTGACCGGGACCGGACACTACGAAACTTGTCTGGCCGGAAGCGAATTGTCTTGATCGGAGATTCTTTTGTGGAAGGCTACATTGTAGAAGCCCGGCAGCGGTACTCAGATATCCTGGAAAATCAGACGCACTGTGAGCATTTGAATTTTGGCATCAACAGCGCCAGCGTCATCAATTACTACCTCACCTACAAAGCATTGGCCCACCATTTTGAGCATGATGCCGTATTAATCAGCCTGCTTCCGGCCAATGACTTCGAAGATTATGACGCCAGCAAGAAGCAACAGATGCTCCGGCATCCTATCTACCGGCCTTATTGGGAAGGCCGGTTTCCTAATGTCCGGCTGCGGTATTCACTGTCTGATCTGTCGCAGTCATTTGTTAGTCTATACGGCGCTGGTAAGCCAGTTCATACCCAACAGGTTGTTGATTCCCTGTACCATTCCATGTCCTTCTTCGATAGAATGTGGGCGGAGCTGAGCCTGAATTCGTACGTGTACAGTTGTGTGCTGGCAACCGCCGGGAAGGTGGCGGCCCGCCGGTCAGGGGTAACGAACAGTTTTGTAGTCAGTAATCACCGGGGGCAGTGGAGTGCCTTTGCGTACTCGCTCGAACAACTTGCGGTAGCGGCCCGCGGAAAACAGATCGTAGCCTGTTTAGTGCCGGTCGAATCTGACCTGGAAGCTTTCGACAAAACGCGTCAGAATGATCTGAAAAAACATCTAGATCCCATCTGTCGAAAATATGGTGTAACGCTTATTGATCTGTTGCCGGTTTTTCACGCCCTTGGTAAAAAGCAGTGGCACAATCTATACCTGCCCTGTAATGGGCATTTCTCAGTTCAGGGTGAGCGATTTATGGCTTCTCTTCTACTCAAAGATTCAACGTATCAGCGCGTTGTTGGCATGCTATCTGCTTACAAGATCGATATGAAGTAACCGCTTCATGCCAGTGAACAGTCACACAATGCCGCGCGTACGGTCAGAGTTTGTAAAAATCCATAGAGGAAACATAACAACACTACGACCCTGGTAGACTCGTTAACAAAATGTAATATCTCGGCATAGTATACCGTTTACTCAAAGAAATTAGCCTTATTTTTGCATTTTACCGGGAACTCATATTAGATATGAAACTCATATTCGTATTGCATTGAGTTTTCTGCCCGGTTTGCCTTATTACACTCAGTAGCATCCGTCCAACGATCAATATGAACAGTCATCATTTACGCACTAAGACAGCCTGGGTCCTGGTCTGCCTGCTCGGAATACCGTCGGCTGTGACCGCGCAGGTAGTCAAAATTGTCTACCCCGAAAGTCGGGCCGTTTTTCAGCGCGAAAATGACAATACCAGCACCATTCACCTGTCAGGCAATTATTTTCAGCCTACCGATAGTGTACAGGCGCGTGTACGGGCCGAGGTAGTCGGGCAGGGTTTTGATACCGACTGGACAACCATCCAGCGGAATGTGCAGGGGGGCGTTTTTCAGGGCGCTATTCGGGGTAGAGGGGGCTGGTACCGGCTCGAGGTGAGGGCGTTCTGGAAAGGCAGTATTATTGGCACCGACGAGGTGCGTAAAGTGGGCATTGGCGAAGTATTCATTATTACGGGCCAGTCAAACGCGCAGGGCTTTCAGAACTTTGGCGCCCCCGCTGCCACCGACGACCGTGTAAACTGCGTGACTTACAACAACACAACGGCCAACTCGCTCAATGATCCACCCGCACCAACGTTTCAGCAATTGAGTGCCAATGCCTTGATTGGGCCGCGTGGGCAAAGCGCCTGGTGCTGGGGCGTATTGGGCGATTTGATTGCTAAACAGTATCAGGTACCTGTGCTATTTATAAATACCGCCTGGCAGGCAACAGGTATTCAGAACTGGCGCGAAAGTGCAGAAGGCAAGATTACCAAGAACATCTTTGCCTTGGGAACGCCCGACGAGAACTTTCCGGTGGGCATGCCGTACGCCAATCTGGTTATTGCATTGCGGTATTATTGCTCGCTTCAGGGTCTGCGGGCCGTTTTATGGCAACAGGGCGAAAACGACAACGTACCTCTGAACTCCTCCCGGCAGGCATACCGGGATGGCATGCAGTTTATTGTGAACAAGACCCGTTCTGATACCGAACGCTACCCGGCCTGGGTGCTGGCCCGGTCGTCATACAATGCCGGTAAGGTTAGCGAATCTATTATACAGGCGCAGAATGACGTGATCAATACATTTAATAATAATGTATTTGCCGGGCCATTTACTGACAACATTCAGGTGCCGCGCTATGAGGGAGAAGTGCACTTTGGGGGCGAGGGGCTCCGTCAGTTGGGGCAAGCTTGGTTTGAAAGCCTGAACTCGGTATTCTTTAGTAGCTCGCGCCCGCTGCCACCACTACCACAGCCTGTTGCTGCGGTGGCCTGCGCCGGGTCGAATAACGCCTTGACAATCACCCTGCCTAATCTGTATAGTTCATACGCCTGGAATACAGGCCAGACCTCGCAGTCCATTTCTGTTACGCGGTCAGGCACCTACCGGGCCATCTTGAAAGATCGGTACGGCAATACCTATATCTCGCCGACCGTCAACGTAACGGGTGCCATTCAGCCAAACGTGCCAACCTTCTCGCTGCCGGGGCAGGAGGGAAAACCCGCCGGCAATCAGCTCCAGATTTGTGCCGACTCGTCGCTCACGCTCGTTGCTAATGTCGATCCTAACAGCACTGCCATTTGGAGTACCAACATCGTAAACAAAAACGTTGTGCTGCAAAAGGCAGGCAACTATACGGTGCGGGCTGTTAACGTGTATGGTTGTCAGTCGGCCCCGTCGGCCCCCATCAGCCTGACAGTTCGCCCTAGAGTACCAACGCCCTCAGTTGAGCAGGTGGGTACGTACACGCTTCAGGCCGTGTTGCCCACCTCAACAGGCGCGCAGATCGAGCGCTTCGACTGGCGACGGGCGGGTGAGGTATTGCCGCAGAGTACGCCAACCATCAAAGTGATCGTATCGGCGGCTTACTCGGCGCGTACACAGGCTACTTTCGCGCTCGGCAGCGGTACTAACCTGACCTGCTTTTCGGAATTCAGTTCACCCAGAGCGTTTAAGTTTAGTCTGACTGATGGGGGTCTGAGTGTGTATCCGAATCCTTCTACCAACGGACAGGTAACAATCGAAACGTTTGAGGACCTGAAGAATGCCGATATCCGGGTATTTACCCTGACGGGCAATCAGGTTTTTGTTACGCAGGTGCCTCTGCTCGACGAACGCAAGGCCGTTGAGTTGACGGGGCTGGCACCGGGTATGTACATTGTGCGGGTACGCTCAGCCGGGTTCGATGTGTCCCGTCGGGTTATCATTAATTAAGCTCGCCAGTGGTGGCCCGTACCTGATCACTAAATGCCCTGCCCGCCGGTGGGGCATTTTTGGCGAAATTGCCCAAATGAGGGCTGTCTTGTATCTTTATAAATACACTCCCCGGGCCACAGCGCATAACGTGAACAGCATCGTCCCGATGGTTTTTGTCGTTACCTTTGCATACTTATTCTTCGATAATCTTATGAATACGACCTATGTTCCCGCCGATTACCTGCCCGTGCTGATTCAGCTGGGATTGGCGCTGGGATTCATTGTTACGACGATGATCGTGACGCACAATATTGGCCCTAAACGCAATAGTCAGAAGAAAGATGACCCGTTTGAGTGCGGTATTCCGGTGCAGGGCGACGCCCGGACGCCTATCTCCATCAAGTATTTTCTGATTGCCATTCTGTTCGTGATATTCGACGTGGAGGTAATTTTCCTGTATCCCTGGGCGGTCAATTTCAAGGGTCTCGGCATGGCCGGATTCATTGAAATGATTCTGTTCATGGGGCTGTTACTGGCGGGCTTTTACTACATCATCCGCAAAGGCGTGTTGAAGTGGGAATAAGCTCAATAAATGAATTTTTGAGCATATCTATTCGTTGTTTCTTTACCTAATTACAACGTTTTATGGCATCTGACATCAAATTAGCTGAAGCCCCGGCGAGTTACGACGGACCGGGTTTTTCGGCTACCTCCTTCGATAAAATTATTGGCCTGGCCCGGGCCAATTCGCTTTGGCCACTTCCTTTTGCTACCTCCTGCTGCGGTATCGAGTTCATGTCTACCATGGCGTCGCACTATGACCTGGCCCGGTTTGGTTCGGAGCGCCCGAGCTTCTCGCCCCGTCAGGCAGACATGTTGCTTGTGGCCGGTACCATTGCCAAGAAAATGGGGCCAATTTTGAAGCAGGTGTATCTGCAAATGGCCGAACCACGCTGGGTCATCGCCATCGGTGCGTGCGCGTCGAGTGGCGGTATTTTTGATACCTATAGCGTACTGCAGGGCATTGACCGGATCATTCCGGTCGACGTGTATGTGCCCGGCTGTCCTCCCCGCCCGGAACAGATTCTCGACGGCGTCATGCAGGTGCAGGAACTGGCCCGGAACGAATCACTCCGCCGGCGTAATACCGATGAGTACCAGAAGCTGCTGAATTCGTACAGCATTCAATGAAATCCGTTCAGTACCATCCATGCTTACAAACGAAGAAGTAGCCCAGACTATCATCAGCCAGTTTGGCGAAACCGTCGGCGAGTTCGACGACCCCTATAATCTGCTTACGTTCTCGACAGGCCGCGATCAGATTTTTTCGCTGATCCAGTTTCTCAAAGAGCACAAGACCTATCAGGTCGGCTTTCTTACCGATATTACGGCCATACACTACCCCGACTCACCGGGCCGGGAGTTCTGTGTAGTGTACCATATGCACAGCCTGACCAACAATTTCCGGGTGCGCATCAAGGTATATCTGGATCTCAATGATCTGCACATCCCAACCGTAACTCCGCTGTTTGCAAGCGCTAATTGGATGGAGCGCGAAACTTTCGACCTGTTCGGGACTATTTTCGACGGTCACCCCGACCTGCGCCGGATTCTGAATATGGAGGAGATGGATTATCATCCCATGCGCAAGGAATATCCACTGGAAGACAGTACCCGTGAAGACAAAATAGATGCCCTGTTTGGGCGATGAAAAGAGTAGTACAGGTATGTAGCTCAGGCCTGGTACCTGTACTACTTTATAATGTCAAAAAGTTATGGTTTCCGAAGAACTCGATATAGCATCCAGGAACCTGCCCGCCGAACAGGGACCGGTACAGTACGTTAACGAACTGACCACGCTCAACCTCGGTCCAACGCACCCTGCCACGCACGGAATTTTTCAGAATATCCTGCAAATGGATGGCGAAAAAATTGTGTCTGGCGAGCAAACCATTGGCTACATCCACCGGGCGTTTGAGAAAATTGCCGAACGGCGGCCTTTCTACCAGATTACTACCCTTACCGACCGGATGAACTACTGTTCGTCGCCCATCAATAACATGGGGTGGCACATGACGGTTGAGAAGTTGCTGGGCGTAGAGGTACCAAAACGCGCGCAATATATTCGCGTGATTATGATGGAGCTGGCCCGTCTGGCCGACCACCTGATTTGCAACGGTATTCTCGGCGTGGATACCGGGGCATTTACGGGCTTCCTGTACATTTATCAGGAGCGTGAGCACATCTACGAAATTTACGAGGAAGTTTGTGGCGCGCGGCTTACCACTAATATGGGCCGCATCGGGGGTATGGAGCGCGATCTGTCGCCAACAGCCATCCGCAAGGTTAAAGAACTGATTCCGCGCTTCCGCAAGGTGCTGACCGAGTTTGAGAATCTCTTCAACCGCAACCGTATTTTCATGGACCGCGTGGTGAACGTGGGTGGTATCTCAGCCGAACGGGCGTTGAGCTATGGCTTCACCGGCCCCAATCTCCGGGCTGCGGGAGTAGATTATGACGTGCGGGTGATGAACCCGTACTCGTCCTACCAAGATTTTGAGTTCGACATTCCCGTTGGACAAAGTGGTGATACATACGACCGCTTTATGGTCCGTAACGAAGAGATGTGGCAGAGTCTGCGCATTATTGAGCAGGCCATCAACAACCTGCCAGAAGGGTCATATTTTGCCGACGCTCCGCAGTATTACCTACCGCCGAAGCAGGAAGTTTACAAAAACATGGAAGCCCTGATTTATCACTTTAAGATTGTGATGGGTGAGATTGACGCACCCGTTGGCGAGGTGTACCATGCCGTAGAAGGCGGCAATGGTGAACTTGGTTTCTATCTTATCAGCGACGGAGGCCGCGCCCCATATCGACTGCACTTCCGGCGTCCGTCCTTTATTTACTACCAGGCATTTCCTGAAATGTGCAAGGGCCTGACCCTGTCTGACGCCATCGTGATTATGAGCAGCATGAACGTGATTGCCGGCGAACTGGACGCTTAAGCGAAAGACATGACAACTGAATCAACGACACCCACCCTACAGTTTACGCCGGACCGCCTTGAGCGGGCAAAGCAAAGCATTGCTGATTATCCAGAAGGAAAAGAGAAATCAGCGCTGCTGCCGCTGTTGCATATTTTGCAGGAGCAGGAAGGCTGGACCAGCCCCGAAGGGATGGACTACGTAGCTGGTCTGCTTGATATTGAGCCGATTGAGGTTTATGAGGTGGCTTCGTTTTATACGATGTATCACCTGACCCCGGTTGGTAAGCACGTGGTTGAATACTGCCGTACGGGGCCTTGCTGTTTGATGGGGGGCGAAGACGTATATGCGCACCTGAAGCAGCGGCTGGGCATCGACACCGGCCAGACAACCGTTGACGGACAGTTTACCCTTAAAGAAGTAGAATGCCTGGCGGCTTGTGGTATGGGTCCCGTATTTCAGATTCGGGAGCAGTATTATATGCACCTAACCAACGACCGCGTGGACGAAATCATCGACGAACTATCAAAATAGTAACCCTATGGCGACGAAAATATTAACTGAACACGTCAACGTTCCCGGCATCGAGACCTTTGATGTGTATCGGAAACAGGGCGGCTATACCGCCGTTGAAAAAGCGCTGAAGACCATGACGCCCGAAGCGGTGGTAGAAGAGGTTAAGAAAGCGGGCGTTCGGGGTCGGGGTGGAGCCGGCTTCCCAATGGGGATGAAGTGGAGTTTTCTGGCCAAGCCGGAGGGCGTTCCACGCTACCTGGTCTGCAACGCCGACGAATCGGAGCCGGGTACGTTCAAGGATCACTACCTGATGAAGAACCTGCCGCACCTGCTTATTGAAGGGATGATTATCTCATCGTTCGCGCTGGGTGCCAGCAAGTCGTTCATTTACGTACGGGGCGAGTTAATGTATGTAATTCGTATCCTCGAAAAAGCCATTGCCGAAGCCAAAGCAAAGGGTTTTCTCGGTAAAAATATTCTCGGCAGCGGCTATGACCTTGAGCTTGTCGTGCAGCCCGGTGGTGGTGCTTATATATGCGGGGAAGAAACCGCGTTGCTCGAATCGCTGGAAGGTAAACGGGGTAATCCGCGCAACAAGCCACCGTTCCCGGCCGTGAAAGGGTTGTACCAGTGCCCAACGGTGGTGAACAACGTGGAGTCGATTGCCACTACGCCCTGGATTATGAATAATGGGGGGGATGCCTATGCTGCAATTGGCATTGGCCGTAGTACGGGTACCAAACTCATCTCAGCGTCGGGCCACATAAACAAACCGGGCGTGTATGAGATCGATCTGGGTGTACCGGTCGAAGATTTTATTTACGCTGATGAGTGGTGCGGTGGCATCCGGCCCGGCCATAAGTTTAAAGCCCTAGTAGCCGGTGGTTCATCCGTACCTATTCTGCCCGCAAACCTTGCCCTGACGCTGGAAAACGGCGACAAACGACTGATGACGTATGAATCGTTGTCAGAAGGGGGGTTCAAAACGGGTACCATGCTGGGCTCGGGTGGGTTCATCGTGTTTGACGAGACGTCGTGCATTGTGCGCAACACCTGGAACTTCTCGCGTTTTTACCATCACGAATCCTGTGGGCAATGCAGTCCCTGCCGCGAAGGAACCGGCTGGATGGAGAAAGTCCTGCACCGCATCGAATACGGACACGGCCACCAGCGCGACATCGATTTGCTGGTCGATGTCGCCAGCAAGATAGAAGGTAACACCATTTGTCCGCTTGGCGATGCAGCCGCGTGGCCCGTGGCGAGTGCCATCCGGCACTTCCGCGATGAGTTCATGTGGCACATCACCAATCCGCAGGAAGCCACGCAACCCGGTGCCGTGTATCGGGGTGAAATGGCGTTGGTATAAACGTAGCGCAGTAAAAAACTGCTCATCATTGAATTAGATGTGGCCACAGAGCCGCGTTACCAGAAATGGAAGATACAAAACCGCAACTGATGAAAGTTACCATCGACGGGATACAGGTCGAGGTAGAGCCGGGCACCACTATTTTACAGGCCGCCCGTAAGATAGGCCCGTCGGTGGCACCCCCCGCCATGTGCTACTACCAGCCGCTGAAAGGCAGCGGAGGTAAGTGCCGCGCCTGTCTGGTTCGGGTAGCCGCCGGGTCAGAGAAAGATCCGCGTCCAATGCCCAAATTGGTAGCCTCGTGCCTGACTCCCGTGCAGGATGGTATGGTCGTTGAGAACGAAACCAATCCACAGGTCGTGGAAGCCCGGAAAGGTATCGTAGAATTTTTGCTGCTGAACCATCCCCTAGACTGTCCGGTCTGCGATCAGGCGGGTGAGTGCGATTTGCAGAACTTTGCTTTCGATCACGGCCTGGCCACAACACGCTACGAAGAGGACCGCCGGACGTTTGATAAACACGATATCGGCCCGTACGTGCAACTGCACATGACGCGCTGCATCCTTTGTTACCGGTGTGTCTATACGGCCGACCAGATTACGAATAAGCGGGTCCACGGTGTATTAAACCGGGGCGATGCGTCGGAGATTAGTACGTACATCGAGAAAGCCATCGATAATGATTTCTCGGGTAATGTAATCGACGTGTGTCCGGTGGGTGCGCTGACCGATAAGACCTACCGCTTCAAGAACCGGGTGTGGTTCACCAAGCCTGTCGATGCGCACCGCGATTGTCCTACCTGTTCAGGTAACGTAACGCTCTGGTACCGGGGGGAGGACGTAATTCGGGTAACGGCCCGCAAAAATGAATGGGGTGAGGTAACGGAGTTTATCTGCAACACCTGCCGGTTCGAGAAAAAGAAAACCAGTGACTGGACCATCGAGGGACCAACCAAAATCTCGCGGGCGTCGGTTATATCGGCCAATAAATACCGCGCCGATGAAATCAAGCCGACGTTTGGCCAACGTCTGGCGGCTGCTGAATACAAACCTATTCACGATGAACGCGATACGAGCCAGTTGGATATCCGCCAGCTTCCACCCGAACGGTTTGCACAAACGGTGCCGTCGGCAGAATAAATAAATCTGTAGAACTGAACAGTTACAGGGTCGTAAAGCTGGCTGACGACCGCTATTACAGGTTCGTAACATCACACCTCTACGACTGTACAACTTTACAACTTTGCAAGAAATGGACTTGACCATACTATCTGTCAAAGGCATTATTATCCTGGTGATTTTCGGGGTTACACTGCTTATTGCCATGTACTCGACCTATGCGGAGCGCAAGGTAGCGGCTTTTTTACAGGACCGGCTTGGCCCCAACCGCGCCGGTCCGTGGGGTCTGCTGCAACCCCTGGCGGATGCGGGCAAAATGTTTTTTAAGGAAGACTTTATTCCAGCGCAGGCCAACAAGTGGCTGTTTATTCTCGGTCCCTGCCTCGCTATTCTAACCGCCCTGATGTCGAGTGCCGTTATTCCCTTTGGCGACAGTATTCGCTTTGCCTGGGATGGCATCAACTACGACGTGAACGTACAAGCCATTGAGATCAACATCGGTGTGTTGTACATTTTTGGGGTAGTATCGCTGGGCGTATACGGAATTATGGTGGGTGGCTGGGCCTCAAACAACAAATTTTCGTTGCTGGGTGCCATCCGGGCCGCGTCGCAGAACATCAGCTATGAGATCGCGCTGGGTCTGTCGCTTATTGCCATTCTGATGATGACCGGTTCGCTGTCGCTACGGTCTATTGTAAACGAACAGGCTTCCTTCTTCGAGTGGAACGTGTTTACCCAGCCCCTTGGGTTTATTATCTTCCTGACCTGCTCCTTTGCCGAGTGTAACCGGACGCCATTCGACCTGCCGGAGTGCGAAACTGAACTCATTGGCGGTTACCATACCGAATACAGTTCCATGAAGCTAGGCTTCTATCTGTTCTCGGAGTACATCAATATGTTCGTATCGTCGGCCTTCGTCTCGGCTCTGTATTTTGGTGGTTTTCACTATCCGTTTATGGATTTGATCAGTGCCGGGCTTGTCGATTCGCTGGGTGCGGTGGCGGGTCATAACGTAGCAACGGTCATTGGCGTGGTTGCCTTTTTTGCCAAGATTTTCTTCTTTATCTTCTTCTTTATGTGGGTTCGGTGGACGCTGCCGCGTTTTCGCTACGACCAATTGATGAATCTGGGCTGGAAAACCTTTATTCCGCTCTCTATTCTGAACGTTATCATCACGGGGGCCGGTCTGCTCTACGATTTTAAATACGCAACTTGGCTCATTGCCATTGTGATGATTGTTTTGGCCGTTACGTCAACGGCTCGTGCGCCCAAACGTCAGGTCAGAACACAAACTACTACCGCGTAACGCTTTACCGTAAGCAGAAAACCGAAACTCATGCAACTCACTAATCGCTCAGTACAGGTTAGCAACAAGGAAATGACGCTGGCGGAAAAAATGTACCTGCCCGCTGTAATTAGTGGGCTGGGCATCACGATCAGCCACTTTTTCCGTAAGAAGCCAACCATTCAATATCCTGAGGTTAAAAAATACCTCGGCCCTATCTATCGCGGTTTGCACGTATTAAAGCGCGACGAACAGGGGCGTGAACGCTGTACGGCCTGTGGTCTGTGTGCCGTTGCCTGTCCGGCAGAAGCCATTTCGATGATTGCCGCCGAGCGGCAGCCAGATGAAAAAATGCTGTACCGGGAAGAGAAGTATGCCGCCGTATATGAGGTCAATATGTTGCGCTGCATTTTCTGCGGCTTGTGCGAGGAAGCCTGTCCAAAACAGGCCGTTTACCTGCGGCATGACCGTATGGTGCCGGTGTTTCTGGAACGCGATGAAGTAATCTATGGCAAAGACCGGCTGGTTGAGAAACTGGACGACCGATACGTGCGTGTGGCCAGTTCCGAAGTACAAGCCACGCCAACCGAACCAAGTTTAACCCGTGCTGCCACCTAAACGGCTGTTACCTGTTGTCATTGATTACCATGTACTGCGTTTCAACTCGTGATGCCGTACCACAATCAATGCCCTGAATGACGTGCAGCGACTGATTATTAATGACAATTAAGTTATGACCGAAACCCTCACATTTTTCAAAACACTGTCGCCAACTGGCTGGCTGTTTATTATCCTGACTATCCTGACCCTGTTTAGCGCGGTGAGCGTTGTTACGGCAAAGAACCCAATTTACAGTGTGTTGGGGCTGATCTTCACGTTTTTTTGTCTTTCAGGACACTACGTTTTGCTCAATGCACAGTTTCTGGCAGCCGTCAATATCATTGTATATGCCGGAGCTATCATGGTGCTGTTCCTCTTCACGATTATGTTCCTGAATCTGCGCAAAGAAGAAGAGGAGTCAAAAACAAACCTGACCAAAATGGCATCGGTGGTGGTGGGTGGTTTGCTGATGGTGATGCTCATTCAGATTTTTCGGGCCAAAAGCGCGCAGGTGCCCGTTGTTGACCCGGGTTCGTTTAACTCCCAGACGGGTATGGTCGAAAACCTGGGTAAACTGCTGTATGGAGACTATATATTACCGTTTGAACTGGTGTCTATTCTGTTCCTGATCGCAATGGTTGGAGCCGTTATGATTGGTAAGCGGGAAACGGGCGATCGGCATTTCTGACCGGACCGAACCTGATTTTCGGATTTACTTTGACTTGAAGCCGCTCGTTCGAGCGGCTTTTTTGTGTCTTGTAAAACCTCGACTCATTCATTGAACCTAGTAAAGCAGTATGCTTGCATACCATTTTTGCGTAGGTTTGTAATTATTCCCGCAGCGAATCAGTTTTGAAAACAGACGCTGTAAAACCAGTAATCAAGAGAAATATGGATGCATATATTGTTGCCGGATACCGTACCGCCGTTGGTAAAGCCCCCCGTGGTGGTCTCCGCCTGACCCGCCCCGATGATATGGCGGCTGACGTAATTAAGCACCTACTGGCACAGGTACCCAATCTTGACCCGGCCCGCGTAGAGGATCTCATTGTGGGTAATGCCGTGCCGGAGGCCGAACAGGGAATGCAGATTGCTCGCTACATCGCGCTGTTGTCGCTTCCCAAAACGGTACCGGGTTTTACCATCAATCGCTATTGCGGTTCGGGACTGGAGGCCATCGCTATTGCCTCGGCCAAGATTCACTCAGGTTTGGCCGACTGCATTATCGCGGGCGGTACGGAGTCAATGTCGCTAGTGCCGGTTATGGGCTGGAAAACGGCTTTAAACTACGAAATCGCGAAGCAAAACCCTGATTACTACGTCGGCATGGGCCTGACCGCCGAGCAGGTAGCCCAGCAGTTCAATATCAGCCGCGACGCGCAGGATGAATTTGCGTATGAGTCCCATCAGAAAGCACTGGCAGCTCAGGCGGCCGGTAAATTTACCGATGAGATTGTGCCAATCAAGGTGTCGGAAACGTATTTCGACGCCGAGAGTAATAAGAAGAAAACCCGTGAGTGGACGGTAGCCCAGGACGAAGGTCCGCGTAGAGACACAAGTGCCACCGGACTGGCCAAATTACGGCCTGTTTTTGCCGCTGGCGGTTCGGTTACGGCGGGCAACTCATCGCAAACGTCAGATGGAGCGGCTTTCGTTATCGTTATGTCCGAAGCGCTGGTGAACGAACTCGGTCTACAGCCTGTAGCCCGGATGGTTTCCTATGCAACGGCGGGGGTAGAGCCCAAAATTATGGGAATCGGTCCCGTAGCGGCTATTCCCATCGCGCTCAAAAAAGCTGGTATGAAACAGAATGATATCGAGCAGATTGAACTGAATGAAGCTTTCGCTGCCCAGGCGCTGGCGGTAGTTCAGGAACTTGATCTTGATAAAAGCAAGATTAATCTAAATGGCGGAGCCATTGCCCTTGGTCACGCGCTCGGTTCAACGGGGGCACGGCTGTCGGTGCAGTTGATTAATGAAATGCGCCGTCAGAATCAGAAATACGGCATGGTGTCGGCCTGCGTAGGTGGCGGACAGGGCGTAGCCGGTATTTTCGAACGTCTTAACTAAAACGGAACGATTTGATAAAAAAAGGTCCAACCAGATTTCTGGTTGGGCCTTTTTTATTCCGGCCTGCGAACAATCAGTTTTTGCCCTACTTCAATGGTGTAGTCACTGAGGTTGTTCAATTTCATGATGTTAGCAACGGTTGTTTTGTTGAGTAGAGCAATCCGATATACAGTCTGACCCGGCTGCACGATGTGGTATACGACGGGTTTAGGTCCCTCCACAACGAATTTATTAACGATTCCTTTTGAGGCCGGCCCCGGTACAAGAGTTACGGTAGCCGGGCGGCCAGGCACCGGTTTACGGTTGGAAGATACAATCAGCTTCTGACCAATTTCGAGCGGTATTTTCTCTGACAAGCCATTCCAGACGTATAGTTGCCCAGGCGTGACACCATACAAACGGCCAATTGCATAGTAGGTTTGACCGGGTTTAACAACGTGGGTGCGCACAGGTACTGCTGATTTTTCAACGGCTTCGTCTGGGACCGGTGTGGGAACGGGTGGTTCAACAACGGCATCTGCCGGCGTTGCAACCACCGCTATCTGACTGGCCGGTGAAGGCACAGGGATTTTGTTGAGCGTGTCGACCTGCTTCGCTAACTCAATCGGCTTTGGCGGGACAACCTTTAGCTCAGCAGTTGTCGTATCTCTATCCAATTGGGGAGTGGTGGGTTGTGTGAGAGCCCGTTCCCCCACGGCTACTGTTGTGCTGGGTACGGCCATGGAATCCGCGCTGATCGGCAAAGGTTTTGGCATGGGCATCACCGGAGCAGTTCTGGGTGGCAGTTGCTGGTACTCAATGGGCTGGTTACGGGGGCGCTTTTCCCGAAGCCATAGAATCTGCCCCGCCCTGGCTCGCTTTGTAGCCTCAATGTGGTTAAAGCGGAGCAGTGACGATAATCGCATGCCATAGATATTGGCTACGTCGCGTAGTAACTGATTTCGCTGAACGACGTGGAAGGGAATTCTAGCCCGTTTCGCTTTTCGTTCGAGGTAATAAATCTGACCGGGTCGAACCACGTCCTGCTCCACCATGTCATTGTAGGCCAGAAAATTGTCCGGTGAAATGCCGCCGTAATACGCCAGCGTAATTGGATTGTCGCACAGCTGGGCCTGAATACCCCGCCGTTCGTTAATGGTGTAAAACGTGGCTGGAGCCCGTAACCCATCCGCCCGAACCGATGATTTAAGTAATACCGGAAAGCCCAGGTCTACCTTGCTGATCGGTGAGGCACCGCCCGCGGGGTCCGAACCAATATCTGCCGACCATACCGCCGAAAACTCATCGTTGGTCAGCCGGACTAAAATTGGATAGCTCAAATCAGTGGGTAGTATCAGTGTTCTGAGCCAGTCGTTATAGGGTCTGAACCGATCGTCGGGTACGTGAAGCTGCCGGGCAATGGCCGGCAGCGTCAGTCCACCCCCGCCGAAGTATGTGTATAAAACATATGTCACGGCGGGTCGGTAGGCAGGCTCCTGTTGCTCGACCATAATTTTACGGGCCAGTATTTTCCAGAGTAGGGGCGGGCTATCTATAGTAAGCCAAACCGACTCGACCTGCCTTTTCTCGGATAATTCGCCGGGAGTCGGTCCATTGTTGCGGAGATAGCGTAGTAGCAGAAGAACTGCGTTCTCCGGATATCTTTTTTGTAGCTGCTTCAAAAACTGCCCTACTTTTTCCGTTGCCACCAGGGGATGCTTCGTCTCATCTATGGCCTGGCTAATTCGCAGCTCCATGGCTGGTAGCTGCTCTGCCTGGACAGACCAGTAGGCGGAGTTCTCAATGTCGGCGAAAGGCAGTGCCAGGTATCGGAAGTCAACAGGAAGATTGGCTTCCTGAAATAGAGGCCGCCACAAGGGCGAGAGTTCGCGCAGGGCGTCCATATCCTGCTCAAGTTGTCTGCGGTTAGCGTACAATAGACGAACTTCTTGCTGCACCTGCAAACGAACCGCTTCACTCAGATAGATTGGTACACCGGCAAATGTCATTTCTGACCGAACGACCGGTATAGACTGGGCAAAAACCCGCTCAAGTTTTGATACCGTAGTGATGAAAAAAGTAAATGCAGGGAGCAGTATACGAAGCCCTTTTATAAAACGGTTCATAAAGTTCAAATATAGTAGGAGTTTGATAACATCCTGCCAAGCACTTTCTTTTGGGATATTCTTTAGACCTGAAAAAAGCCGTTACGACACTTATGAGTTGGTATTTCGAGCCAATGGCTAACCCGTCATTGTGCCGTCCATTGCCAATAGTGAGACTATTCCTCCTCTATCTTTGTTTATAGTATGCTTGCATACTATTTATCCGATAGCGTACTTTGTCTCATAAATAGTATGCACGCATAACAAATAATCCTGACACACTATGATTGCTCAAGAAGCCAAAGCGTCTCTAAAAGGGGGCGAGTTTTTAATCAAAGAAACTGACGCGTCTCAGGTATTTATCCCCGAAGAGTTTACTGAAGAGCAGCAGATGATTGCCGCCACCTGCCATGAATTCCTGGAACGAGAAATCTGGCCGCGGCTCGACGAAATTGACTCCGCCAAATCGCCGGAATTAATCTCCTCGCTGATGGACAAAGCGGGCGAACTGGGCTTGCTCGGTACGGGCGTACCGGAAGAATACGGCGGCTTTGGCATGAACTTCAACACCTCCATGCTCGTAGCCGAAGTAACGGGCGCGGGCCATTCGTTTTCCGTTGCCCTGTCGGCTCATACCGGTATTGGTACGTTGCCTATTGTTTATTACGGCAATGACGATCAGAAATCAAAATATCTGCCAAAGCTGGCCACTGGCGAGTGGAAAGCTGCTTATTGCCTGACAGAGCCAGATTCCGGGTCGGATGCCAACTCGGGCAAAATGAAAGCCGTATTAAGCGAAGACGGCAAAAACTACGTGTTGAACGGGCAAAAAATGTGGATCACCAACGGTGGCTTCGCAGACCTGTTTATCGTCTTCGCCAAAATTGATGATGGTAGCGGCCAACTGGACAAAAACCTGTCAGCCTTCATAGTTGAGAAGGACCACAGCGGCATTACGATGAATGAGCCAGAGCATAAGATGGGTATTAAGGGCTCTGACACCCGGCAGATTTTCTTCAACGATACCCGGGTACCGGTCGAGAATTTGCTGTCAGAGCGGGGCAATGGTTTCAAGATTGCTGTGAATATCCTGAATATTGGCCGGATCAAGCTCGCTGTAGCGGCCATTGGCGGATCAAAAGAGGTACTGAACAACGCTATCCGCTACTCAAACGAGCGCAAGCAGTTCAAAACCACTATCTCGCAGTTTGGCGCCATCAAGCATAAACTGGCGGAAATGGCGCTGAAAATATACGCGTCGGAAACCGCCAGCTACCGCGCCGGTCAGAACATCGACGACGCCATTGAAGACCTCAAGGCGGAGGGCATGAGCGATGTGTCAGCCAAATTGCAGGCTCTGGAGCAGTTTGCTATCGAGTGCGCCATGATGAAAGTACACGGCTCGGAAGTGCTGGACTACGTGGCCGACGAAGGCGTTCAGGTCTACGGTGGTATGGGCTACTCGGCCGACGCGCCGATGGACCGTTCATACCGCGATGCCCGGATCAACCGGATCTTTGAGGGAACCAACGAGATCAACCGGATGCTGGTCGTTGACATGCTGCTGAAGCGGGCTATGAAAGGCGAACTTAATTTGATGGGACCGGCTATGGCCGTTGCCAAAGAGATTATGTCGATTCCTGACTTCAACGCGGAGGAAGAAGAAGGCTTGTTTGTGGCGGAAAAAAAGGTACTGAGAAACCTGAAAAAGGCTGCGCTACTGGTAGCCGGTGCCGCCGTGCAGAAGTTCATGACCAACCTCTCGTCTGAGCAGGAGATTTTGATGAACGTGGCCGACATGGCCATCGAAATCTACGTGGCCGAGTCAGTGATTCTACGGGTTGAGAAGCTGATGGGTATCCGGGGCGAAGCGGCTGTTGAGTTGCAAAAGCAGATGGCGCTCGTTTATCTCCACGAAGCCGTTGAGAAAGTTAACAACGCGGGCCGGGCGGCCATCACGTCCTTTGCCGAAGGCGACGAGCTGCGCGGCATGCTGATGGGATTGAAGCGGTTCACTAAAATTGATCCGATGAACCTCAAAGATGCCCGTCGTCAGATTGCCGATGCCATGATTGCCGAGAACAAATACATATTTTAACGCAAGATCACTTCATCAATGCCAGGCCAGCTCCGGAAACGGAGCTGGCTTTTTTGCTTTACAGCCCATGAGAATCAGCCATTATACATCACGAAAAATAATGAAGTATTCAGGTAGTGTACCCGATTGAATTGCCGCTTGCTAAACCAGTGGGGGCGTTGTAGCGCTGCCCTGACGAAAAACCCTTATTTTCGAAAATCCGCATCAATTCATCCAGTCATATCCACACCATGCTGAACGTTATCCGTATTCTGGGGGCAGTCCTGTTGTTAAACACGGTTGCAGGGGCTCAAAACTATAAAATGCTAAGCCTGCGGGCTGGTGGTATAACCTCAGTGGCTACCTTTCCCGACGTCGCTGTAACGGGCGGTACGCAGGCTGTTGCCGGTATTGCTTCCTACATGGCCGGGGTGGGCCTCAATCTTCCCCTCAGCGGGCGAATATCGCTCCAGCCCGAGTTGATCTATGTTAGAAGGGGCTACGAAATTCAGTACCCTGTCAGAAACGGGTCAGGTCGGGATAAGTATCTGTTCAACACCATTCAGGTTCCGCTGTTTGTTAAAGCGGCCTTTGCTGCCGACCGGTTCCGGTTCTTCGTATTTGCGGGTCCGGCGGTTGACTATAGCCTCAGTGCCACCTTGTTTACAACCACAACGAGCGGTGGCGTTAAAACGACGGGTGGGGGCAAAGTGGTCTTTTCCGATGGCCCGTCCAGTGCGTCCTACTATTTCGATACGGCTACCTTTAGGCAGATGGAGATAAGTGTGCAGGGGGGCGTGGCTGCGGGGGTGCGCCTGGGTACGGGTATGCTGCTGCTTGAACTACGGGGTGGGGCGGGCCTGACCGATTTCAACCGGGATGAGGAATCCAAATTTCGCATCGGCACGCTGGCTGTTAGTTACGGTTTTCCGCTGGGCTCGGTAGGTAACTCGCGCTGATCGAACATGGCTGTCCAACCACGCATTATCAATAATCAATACCAGTTGCTTAGTCCCCTTGGCGAGGGCGTAGGTGGGATGGGCGTTGTCTATCGCGCTACGGATCTGGTGCTCGACCGCGACGTGGCCATCAAAATGATCCGGCCCGAACTGCTCGACAATGCCGACATGGAGAAACGGTTTCGACGCGAAGCAAAAGCCCTGGCCCGGCTCAACCATCCCAACATTGCCAACATCTATAACTTCTGCCGCAATGGAGACGAATACTGCTTGATTATGGAGTTTGTTTCCGGTCAGAATTTTGCCGAGCGACTCAAAAATCAGGGGAGCCTGCCCCAGGATGAAGCCATTCGGCTCATGGTTCAAGCCCTGCACGGATTAGGCCACGCCCACGACCGGGGGGTACTACACCGTGATCTGAAACCCGCCAATCTGATGTTGACCGCCGACGGAACTGTGAAGATTCTGGACTTCGGTATCGCCAAACTCGCCGACGCGCCCGCTACGCAAACCACCTTGACCAACAGCCTGACGGGAACCGTACGCTACATGGCACCCGAGTTACTGGATCATGGGCAACCGTCTCCGCAGTCTGACCTGTATGCCCTGAATCTGGTGCTATACGAACTGCTTACCGGGCGGGCCGCCTTTCGGGCACCTACGGTCATGCGGCTCATGTCGCAGATCGTGAATGAAATGCCCCCGCCACTGCGCGTTCATCTGCCCCAGGCCCCCGAGGCCCTCGAAAACCTGATGAACCAAATGATGGCTAAGCAACCCGGCGACCGGATGAGTACGGCTGCTGAGTTTGCCGATGCGCTGACGGCCATTCGTTCAGGCCAGTCGGTTGCCCACGCACCCCAAAAGATGACGGACACAACCGATGGAACCCTGGTATCGACAGTCGTTGCGCCCTGGTCATCAATGCCTGCGTCACGTCCATCGATGTCGCGGCCCCTAGTGAATGAAGAGCCGGTTGCGCTACTGACTGAGTCTGGAAATAATAAGTCACGCGGATTACTGATGGCTGCTGTGCTGGGATTAGTCCTGCTCGCTGCCGGGACAGGGTACTGGCTGAGCCAACCCAAAAAATTGTTTCGCGAAACAGGAGGAGAACAAATGGCGGAAGGGCTGCCAATGGCGTCGCATCCGGCGGCCAAAACCGTTTCCGTATCCGGCATGCCGCCAACAGACGCTCATTCATCCGGGTCGTCCCCAAACCGGGAAAGCACGTCTGCGCTAGTTGTGTTGCCTACTAATGCCCCACCGCTACGACCCGCTAGGCCCGTAGCGGCCACCACGGCTACTACCACTCAGCCGCGTTTTGCCAAACCAGAAGCTGCCATCAGTCAGTCATCCAAATCAACGGAAACGCCGGCACCGCTACCCCAGATAACATCCATTACCACGGCCGCGAAAGAAGACGTATCGGTTGTAACGAAACCCAGCGAACGCCCCGAACCACCCATTGCCAGCAAACCCGAAAGTCCCAGGAAAACGATATCTGTTAGTCGACAGATGACCCTCCGACTCTCTCCAGTCCATGCCTACCGGGCCGACCAGCTGAACCGGGGCGATGTGGTTCAGTTTACCGTTAGTGCCGTAACGGACAATGGCCCGGTATCGTTGGGTCAGCCGGTGATGGCACGAGCCGTTGTTTCGGAGGTGCAGGCCAGTGGTGAACTGACTACGCGTTCCTATATTTTCCTGAAGCGGATGGTGCTGGAAACCGGCAGTAACGAAACCATCAAACTAAACTTAGCCAGTTCAGACCCCGAAATTCGTTTCGATGCCCGGCAAAGCAACGCCGTGATTGGCCCGTTACTCATGCGGCCTGCCAAAGCGTTCACCGTCGACTGAAAAGTAATACGTACCGAACTGAAGGTGCAGAAAGCAGCGCAATGACCGGGTAAAGCCGGTCATTGCGCTGCTTTAGTATTGACTAAAACCACTGGGTATGAACACAGCATTTTCGCAAAACCGCCGACAGTTTCTCTCCGCAATGGGGGCCTCCGCCCTGACTATCCCCACCTTGACCGATGCCTTAGGTCGGTCGGTGTCTACTCAACCCGCGCCAGAGCGTAAACTCGGTATTGCGCTGGTAGGCCTCGGCAATTACAGCAAAAACCAGCTTGCCCCGGCCCTGCAACAGACGCAGTACTGCCGCCTGGCCGGAGTTGTGACGGGTACGCCCGCCAAGGCCGACGAGTGGATGAAGAAGTACGACATCCCGAAGGCCAATGTGTATGACTATAAAACCTTTGACCGAATCGCCGACAATAAAGATATTGACGTGATATATGTAGTACTACCCAACTCCATGCACCCCGAATACGTGATTCGGGCGGCTCAGGCGGGTAAGCAGGTCATCTGTGAGAAGCCAATGGCCATCACCGAAAAAGAATGCCAGTCTATGATGGATGCCTGCAATAAAGCCAACGTACAGCTTGCCATTGGCTACCGGCTACATTACGAACCGTTCACCAAAGAAGTAATACGGCTTGGTCAGGAGAAGGTATTTGGCCCAATAAAATTTGTTGAAGCCAGCGATGGTTTCCGCATTGGCGACCCGACGCAGTGGCGTATGAAGAAAGCAATGGCGGGTGGTGGGCCACTGATGGACGTGGGTATTTACGCGGTAAATGCCGCACGGTACGTAACCGGCGAGGAGCCGGTTTCGGTAACGGCGCAGTTCTCGCCCAAAACCGAGCCAGAAAAATTCAAAGACGTGGAGGAGACGCTATTCTGGCAGTTCACTTTTCCGAGCGGGGCCGTTTCCAACTCGACAACGAGTTATACCGCTGGTATTGAACGGTTATACGCAGCCTGCGAAAAAGGTTGGTTTGAACTGTCACCCGCCTTTGGTTACGGTCCGCTGAAAGGGCGTACCAGCAAAGGACCTATCGAACAGCCCATCGTGAACCATCAGGCAATGCACATGGATGGCGTTTGCAAGGACCTGCTGGAGGGGAAAAAACTTCCCGACCACATTACCGGTGTCGAAGGCAAGCGTGACGTTCGGTTGTTACAGGCCATTTACCGGGCTGCCGAGACAGGTAACAAAATAAAGCTGGCTTAGGCCGATTGCATCAGCACGTTGGCTTTGCGAATGTTCTGGTTGATCTGATCGGTTTCAACCAGACCATCGCGGAGCCGTACGATGCGGTGGGCGTATTCGGCAATGTCCTCTTCGTGCGTCACCATAATCACGGTGTTGCCTTTGCTGTGAATCTGATCAAAGAGGTCCATAATTTCGTAGGATGTTTTCGTATCCAGGTTTCCCGTTGGTTCGTCAGCGAGGAGAATGCTGGGGTCGTTAACCAACGCCCGCGCTATGGCAACGCGCTGCCGCTGACCACCCGACAGTTCGTTGGGACGGTGGCCGGCGCGATTTTCCAGACCCACGTTTTTAAGGGCCAGCATGGCTTTCTCGGTGCGGTCGGCTTTGTTAAGTCCCGCATAAATAAGGGGCAACGCCACGTTGTCGAGCGAGGATTGGCGCGGCAGCAGGTTAAATGTCTGAAATACGAAGCCAATCTCTTTATTGCGCACTTCGGCGAGTTCGTTCTCGCCCATACTGCTTACGTCCTGATTATTGAGGACATACGTTCCCGAGGTAGGCGTGTCCAAACAGCCTACAATGTTCATCAGCGTCGATTTGCCCGACCCCGACGGTCCCATAAAGGCGACGTACTCACCTTTTTTGATATTGATCGTGATTGACTTGAGCGCGTCAACTATTTCGGTGCCCATTACGTAACGCCGGGCGATGTCGCGGGTTTCAATGATGTTCATAGCGGTCTTTCAGGGAGGTTTACCAGCCAACGTAGCTGGGCGGTTTGATGCCGTTAAGCCGGAGATAGACAATGGTCTGCGCCCGGTGGTGCGTCATGTGATCGTGCATGAGGTTGATGATCTGCCGTTTGGTTTTCGGTCCCGCAAAAAACTTGACGGTTTGATCGAGTTCGCCGATGGGCAGGTTTTCCATGGCTAACTGCGCAAACGCCAGTGATTGCTGTATCATCTGTCTGATGGCTACTTTCGAGCCGCCAATTTGTTGCTTTAACTGCTCGTCGGTGAACGGCGGCTTCTGCAGGGTCAGATATTTTGAACTCAGCCACAGCATATTAGACGCCATGTGCAACAACTGCTCGTCGAACCGCATCTCATCGGCAGTGGGTTTAAAGGCGTAGCCCGAGTCGGGCATCAGGTCGGCAGCCTGGAGTGTGTAGTTGCCGCTGTTTTTCCATTGTTCGGCCATTTCGGTCAGGTACGGCGACGATTGGGCAGAAGCCACACCCGAGAGGAAGGCACCAACGAGTAGCAAAAGAAAATTACGCATCATAAAACGAACTAAGCCGGGTATAATGAAGCCGGTTGATTGCCAAAACTACGTTATTGACTGAACTTCTCGCGGCTCTTTTCGACCGATGCCAGTTTTTCCTGATAAGCCGATACAAACGCCTGATAATCGGCGGGGGGCGTAACACGTTGCAAACGGGCCAGGCCATCGCGGGCGTAGTCAAACAGGCTTTGATCGAGGCAGAGCGTCACGTACATTTTGAGCAGACCGGAGCCGGTTTCGTTAAAGGGCAGAGCCGTTAGCACAAGCGAATAGGCCGACTGAATTTTTCCCTGCTTCCGGTAATAGCGGGCAACTGCGGCCACGATCCGGTTATCAAGCGGGGCGAGTTGTACGGCCTCATCGTACAGGTTCTGGATGGTTTGCCGCTGGGACTGGTCCTGGCTGTTTTGATATAGCCTGGCCCTCAGCAGGGTCTGTTCAGCCCGAAAGTCCTCCAGCATTGGCTCGTTCAGCAGCGCTTCGGCGGTGGTACTGGGGCCGGACAGCAGTGCGTGTTCAATCCGGGCCAGCCGGGCTAGGCTCACCGGATACGGCTCGGTTACGCCTTCGTCCGGCAGTAACGTTACCCATTTCCTGGCTTGCCTGGAGGTGTCGGACTCCGCAAAAAAACGCCGGGCCAGCGTGCCGGCCGCCACCGCTTTTGTATTAGGATTGCCGATGGACTGATATAGATTAGCCTGCTCCGCTGATGATAGTCCCGTATCATGCACCAGCTTGAAGGCTCGTTCCAGATCGGTCTGCGGGGCGCGCTGGCCATACAGGGTCTGCGACAGCGTAGCAATAGTGGGGTCGGTTTTGGCGGCTGTTTCCCAGAGCGACTGCGCCAGGACCGGATCGCCTGCTTTGGTCAGAACCAGCGCGCGGTAGTAAAGGGATGTTGTATCGCTGTTCTCGCCGAACTGGTCAGCTGCGGCCTGGTAGAGCCCCTGCTCCATAAGCAGCAGACCCGTCGTAATTCGATACTCCGTTGCCTTCTGTGGGTTTCCCTCGGCCACTTGACTTAATAAACCAAAGGCCGTTGGATGGTTGTGTCGGTGGTATTCTGCCAGGGCCCGGGCCAGCAGCAAATCGTCCGTAAAATCCTGATTAGCCGGATTATTGGCCAGTTGCCGCAGCGTTTCGGTCAGCGTCGTGTCCGTCAGAGCCGGTTGCCGGTTAGCCAGCGCGAAGTTGTACAAACCGGCAAAATTCCCCACGTTCAGGCCCGAACGTGAATCCAGTCCGGCTACCGAAGCAGGCCGGACTGGTTCATCGGCAGAGAAATAGGCCGGTGCTGCCAGGCGAAGGGCCAGGGCGTTGGCCTGATAAGATGGGTAGGTTGTTTCGGTTGTATTCCGGGCCAGTGAGGAGTCGGCGGTCAGGACGCTGGTGTTGCGGGCGTACAAAGCCAGCAGGTTGGTCATCGGCACCTCATCGCGACCAGTGTTACTGGTGGCCGCTTTCAGGTAATAATAGGCCGAGTCGGCAATACTGGTACGGGCATAGAGGTAGCCGAGATTATTCTGCAACTCGCCACTATTTGGAAACGCGCGCAGGCCCTGTTGCAGGGTTTTGATTGCCTCAAAGAACAGGTCAGTTTGCAGGTACGTCTGGCTCAGTCCGGCGTAGTCGTGTGGCTGGGGTTGCTTGAGCGTGGCCTGTCGGAAAAAGTAAGCGGCCAGGGGCTGATCGTTACGCTGCATGGCCAGCGACGCCAGCGCGTAGTTGGATTTGTGATTTTGAAACTCCTGCTCCAGTGCCTGTCCGTAAAAGGCCTGCGCCGACGCCGGTTCGCCATTGGCCACGTACAGATCGCCCAGGTTATTATTGTAGCCCGCCAACGCCTGCCGCACCACAATAGACCCACCCATCGATACCAGCACGACAACCAGGAACAGACCGATCACCCGAAAAATACCCAGTTCCAGCCGTTTGGGAATGTATAGTATCCGATGTACGGCCCGTCCGGCCTTAAAAATAGGCAGGAAGTTAATGAGCACATACGCCGTAAATACCACCCCCATTGCCAGGTGACTGTATACAATCAAGTCTTCAAATACCTCAATAATCGGGTCATTGGCCGTGACAAACGCATAGGTAATAGTCAGGGTACTAAGCAGGGCAAAACCGGCGTACAGAAACGCCCCGCCATCGCGAAACGACACCACATTCTGTTGCTGCACCAGCCGCCGAAACCCCCAGAAGCCAATCGTTACCGAGACCAGAAAGAGAACAAACGGGCTGATGATCAACACATCCCAGTCGATAGCTTTGGTGTTCTTAAGCCAGACCAGAGTTAAATTGACGAAATACAACGCGCTGATAAACAGGAAATTTCTGAGGCCAAGGGGTGACGCTGACGCTGCATCGCCCGTTAGCGATGGGCGGCTTGCGGTGGTCAGCCAGACCAGACCCGCCACGATTTCGGCAGCGATGAAAAAGATAAACCCCACGCTAAGAGCCAGCAAAACCGGCATCCCGTAGCTAACCACCACCAGGGCCGGGTGCGCCACCGGCGAAAAAGCCGCCAATACGGCCACGACCATGACGGCGAGTCCACCGAATACCGCCATCCGAACCGGGATTTGAACGTCGGACCGGAACGCGTGGAAATAATAGCTGACTGCCCCAAAAGCACCGGCCAGTATTAGAAACAACCCGTTACTGCCCAGTCCCGGCACTTCCAGCATCTCGAAGCGGAAGAAAGCCAACCCCAGAATCAGCCCGCCCATGCCGACTAAATAGCGCGTCCGGTCAAAGCGGGTTAAGGCACTGAACAGTAATACGAAAGCCAAGCAGACACCCGTAAGCAGTGCAACGGCCATGCCGGGTCGTACCTGCATGGCCGACGTAACAAACTGTTCCGAAACGGCATAGGCTGTGCCGGGTACCGCAAAGTCGAGCAGGCCGTCGGTGAAGGTGTGCAGTGTAACGGGCAGGTTGTTCAGTTCGCTCAGGATATTCCAGCTAACTACGTTGTCGATACCCCGGCCCCAGGCCAGCATAAGCAGAATCAGCGCGACCAATACGAGCAGGAGACTACCCAAATAAAGGAGCCGGTATGACCGGCTCCATTCCTTCCAGAAAAATAAGGATGACATGAAAGAGAAACGTAGTCCGCTTCCTGTTAGTGCGTGATTTGCGGGTCTGTTCGCTGTTTACACCCGACCTGTCATTTCCGTTAGTTTGCGCAGTTTTTCGCCCACTGCTTCGGTAAGTTGACCGGGTTCAAGCCGCCACTGCCAGCTGCGGCCTCCCGCGCCGGGCGTGTTCATGCGGTTGGTTTCGTCCAGATTCAGAATATCCTGCACGGGAAGGATGGCCAGCCGACCCACTGACTGCATGGTGAGCCGCATAATCTGGTCAACTACGTTGGCTTCGGTAACAGGAAAACCAACGTAGTCGGTAATGCGCTGCCGGAGTTCCTCGTCAGCCTCGCGAAACCAGCCGAGGGTTGTGTTGTTGTCGTGCGTACCGGAGTAAACCACCATGTTTTCGGAGTGGTTGTGTACCGTATAGCTCGATGTAGGTAGATCCGGCGAGAAGCTGAACTGCAACACCCGCATTCCCGGAATAGCGTAGTGACGCAGATGCCGCTGAATATCACCTGCTTTGGCGCCGAGATCTTCAGCAATGACGGGCAGATAAACAAACTGTCGGTACATGGCCTGCATGAAGGCTTCGAACGGGGCTTTAATCCACTCACCCACGCGGGCGGTGGGCTCATCGGCCGGAATTTGCCAATACTCGAAAAAGCCCAGGAAATGGTCGAGCCGGGTCAGGCTATACAGCGAAAGCTGGTGCCGGATTCGGCGCATCCACCACGAAAAACCGGTGCGCTCGTGTTCGTCCCAGTCGTAAATCGGGTTACCCCAGCGCTGACCGTCTTCGCTGAAATAATCGGGGGGCGCTCCGGCTGCGTAAAGCGGCTCCAGATCGTCGTCGAGTTTGAAGAGGGTCGGGTTAGTCCAGACGTCGGCACTGTTCAACTGCACGTAAATGGGAATATCGCCAATGAGGTGCACTTTTTTGTTAAAGCAGTACGATCCCAACTCGGTCCACTGCTTAAAGAACAAATACTGCTGTACGCTCAGGATATTAATTTTCCGCTGGTGTTCGCTGCGTTTTTGCGTCAGTGAGTCGGGCGTACGTCGTTTCAGGTCGTCGGGCCATCTAAGCCAGAACGGCTCACCGGTCGTTTCCTGCAAAACCGAAAAGAGCGTATAGTCATCCAGCCAATGGGCTTGAATAGAGCAGAACCGTTCATAATCGGCATGCTGACTGGCCGTGGCGGTTTCCAGAAACGATTCGGCGGCCTTGTCAAGCAGGGGCCGTTTCCGAAGCCAGGCCGCGTACAGGGGGGGCGTTGGCTGCGTCAGTGGACTTTCCAGGGGCGCCCCGCCGTCCGATTCGGGGTCAAATTCCGAAAGAGTCACGGTGTGTAGCGGCTGTTCGGTAAACACGGCCAGGTCATCGGGAGTCAGAAATCCCTCATCAGCCAGTTTTTCCAGGCTGATAAGCAGCGGATTTCCGGCGAAGGCCGATGGGCTGCTGTAGGGAGAAAAACCCGCGCCGGGGTCCAGGGGCGTCAGGGGTAAAATCTGCCAGTAGGATTGTCCGGCAGCTTCCAGAAAGTCGGCGAATCGATAGGCTTCGGGACCAAGGTCTCCGATGCCATGGGTGGAGGGAAGTGACGTTATATGGAGAAGCAGGCCACTTGAACGTGTCTGAAGCATGGATTAATGGATAACCGCATAAGCGGCCAGTTATGACCGCATGAGCGGCACGTGACGAATGATACGTGAAGCGGTTTTACCGGTTCATTGCCATATTTAACCGGTAGGTTGTCGAACTGTTCAGTTGGAGGACAGGTCATCTTTACTTTGCGCCGTTTTTGCCGTACTTTTGCAGTCCGAAATATCGGGCAACTTTTTAATCAGCTACTTAACAGACAAATGATTACGGAAACGGCAGTCAATACAGGTAAGATTACGCAGATAATCGGGCCGGTCGTGGACGTGAGTTTCGAGGGCGAAGGCTCGCGGATTCCCGCCATCTTAGACGCCCTCAAAGTAACAAAATCAACCGGGCAGGACGTTATCCTGGAGGTGCAGCAGCACCTTGGCGAAGACCGCGTCCGGGCCATTGCCATGGACTCGACCGACGGTCTCTACCGCGGTCTTAAAGTCATTGACCTTGGAACCCAGATCACCATGCCTGCCGGCGAAGGCATTCGCGGGCGGCTATTCAACGTAGTCGGCGAAGCCATCGACGGTATCCCCCAGCCTGTGTCGGTTGGTGAGCGGCTACCTATTCACCGGGCATCGCCCCGTTTTGAAGACCTGGCTACCTCAACCGAGGTTCTGTATACGGGTATCAAAGTAATTGACCTGCTGGAGCCGTACGCCAAAGGAGGTAAAATTGGTCTCTTTGGTGGTGCCGGTGTGGGCAAGACCGTTCTGATTCAGGAGCTTATCAACAATATCGCCAAAGCCTATGCCGGTCTGTCGGTGTTTGCCGGCGTGGGTGAGCGTACCCGCGAAGGAAACGACCTGCTCCGCGAAATGATTGAAGCCGGTATCATCAAATACGGCGACGCGTTCAAACACTCGATGGAAGAAGGCGGCTGGGATTTGTCAGTTGTCGACATGGAGGAGATGAAGAAGAGTCAGGCTACGTTCGTGTTTGGTCAGATGAACGAGCCGCCGGGTGCCCGCGCCCGCGTAGCTCTGTCGGGACTGACCATCGCCGAATATTACCGCGATGGCGACGGCGAAGGGGCCGGTCGTGACATCCTGTTCTTCGTTGATAACATTTTCCGGTTCACCCAGGCGGGTTCCGAGGTATCGGCTCTGTTGGGCCGGATGCCTTCTGCTGTAGGTTACCAGCCCACGCTGGCTACCGAGATGGGCGTGATGCAGGAGCGGATTACGTCTACCAAGCGTGGTTCCATTACGTCGGTACAGGCCGTTTACGTTCCGGCTGATGACCTGACTGACCCTGCCCCGGCTACTACCTTTGCTCACTTAGATGCCACCACGGTTTTAAGTCGCAAAATTGCCGAGCTGGGTATCTACCCCGCCGTTGACCCGCTGGACTCAACCTCGCGGATTTTAAGTGCCGAAGTCCTCGGCGACGAACATTACGGCACGGCGCAGCGGGTGAAGGAGATCCTGCAACGCTACAAAGAATTGCAGGATATCATTGCCATTCTGGGTCTGGAAGAACTTTCGGAAGAAGATAAGCTTGTGGTAAGCCGTGCCCGCCGGGTGCAGCGCTTCCTGTCGCAGCCGTTCTTCGTGGCCGAGCAGTTCACCGGTCTAAAAGGCGTACTGGTTCCGATTGAAGATACGATCAAGGGTTTCAACGAAATCATCGACGGTAAATACGACCACCTGCCCGAAGCGGCTTTCAACCTGGTAGGCACCATTGAAGATGCCGTTGCCAAAGGTGAGAAACTGCTGAAAGAAGCCGGCCAATAAATCAGTTGACAGCGCGTCACAAGCAGTAGCCCCACACAGGCTGCTGCTTACCTTTTTCACGTCTGTCTGCTTTGTAACAGGTTGTAGGGAGTTTGAATTATGAAGACTGTTCAAAGTCTATCGTCAGCATAATTCATAATTCAGGATTCATCGCTCATAATTATGCTTGTAGACATTATCACTCCAGACCGGAAGGTCTTTTCGGGCGAGGCCACAGCGGTCACGTTTCCCGGTAGTCAGGGCCAGTTTCAGGTGCTGAACAACCATGCACCCTTAGTAAGTACACTGGGACAGGGAACCATTGTGTTACAGGGTGCCACTGGTCAGCAAACGTTCACCGTTGACGGTGGCGTAGTTGAGGTGTTACAAAATAAAGTCCTCGTCTTGGCCGAAGCGGTCATCGTATAAACTAAGGACGGGTACGCTATGGCGTTCCGGTGCGCTGTTCAGCCGCAAAAAGAGGATTGACTGGTTTTTCGGTCAATCCTCTTTTTGCGTTTTGTTCTGACGTCAGAGCGAGAAAATACGGTCAATTGACGTCGGTAGCTCGTTGCGGTCGTGCGTTACAAACAGGATGGTTTTGCCGGGCAGGCTGTCGATGAGTTGCCGGGCCAGGCTGATATAATTGGCGTCGAGAGCCTGGAAAGGCTCATCGAGAATCAGCACCGGTGGGTTTTTTATCAGGGCGCGAACGAGTAATACCAGCCGTTGCTGCCCGGCTGAAAGCTGCCCAAAAGCGTGGGTGGTGCGTTCAGCCAGCCCGAAATACGTAAGCATTGTAATCAGGTCGGCTTCGGTTTCGGGCCGGACAGTTTTAGGGGGAGTGAGCGTATCGGTAAGGCCGGTAAGGACAACCTGCCGAACAGTAAGATGCTGTGGAAAATACAGATGCAACTCCGGCGAGACAAACCCAATCCGGCGTTTTACGTCCCAGATGCTTTGGCCGCTACGTCCGCGCCGGTGGTCAAATACGCGGATGTCGTTGGCATACGCCTGCGGATGATCGCCATAGAGCAGACTGAGCAGCACCGATTTTCCCGCGCCGTTCGGTCCCAGCAAAGCCCATCGTTCGCCGGGCTGAACAGACCAGTTTATTCCATTCAGAATTACGGTTTCGCCGTATCGTACCGTAACATCCTGCATCTGGAAAGCCGAGTCAAAATCGGCGGGTTGGAGAGGGGTTTGTAAGGTTGGTAGTGAAGCGTTTGTTTGTAGCGGTTGCTCCGGCCGATATGAACCGGCAGGACCAAATCCAGGCGTTTGCCCTGTCGTGAGCGCCAGTACGTGGGTAGCAAAAAACGGAACATTATCGGCATCCGTCACCAGGATCAGCGTCAGACTACCGTGTGCAAGCTGGCCTAGCCACTGCGTCAGTTCGTGCCGAAAAGTGGCATCCAGACCCACAAATGGGTTGTCCAGCAAAAGTACCGACGGCTGTTGCAATAAGGCCTTACCAATGCGGGCTTTGCGAGTCTGCCCATTGGAAAGTTTAAGCAGAGTCCTGTCCAGCAGCGGTAATAATCCCAGTCGGTTAAGGAGAGGTTGGGCGTTTGCAGCGTCGTTAGGGTTTGCCAATTGTAGAAAATCGCGTAGGGTGGGGGCGGGCTGACCCCGGCTGCCCTCATCGCTCATGGTAGCCTGGTACCGCTGCTGGTAAAAATGGCTCCCGTACGAAAACTGTCTCGACTCTTCCCGGAACGACACAAACGCTATTGGTTGGCTACGGGTGGCCTGTCCGGCTGAGATTGGTAATTGCCCCGCCAGTGTTTGCAGCAGCGTAGTTTTTCCGCTTCCCGTTGGCCCCGTAATGGCCCAGCATTCGCCCGGCTGGACCTGAAATGTCAGGTTTTTAAAGATTGTGCACCCGTTGCGCCGGACAGACGCATCTGTCAACGAAAGGAGCGGGGCGTGTTGATTCATACCGAGTTTGTTAATTGCGCAACCGGACTAGAGCAGATTTTCCTGTTTTTGCCGAAAGTAACTGCCGCACCCGAAAGAAGAATAAATTGCGTTAAACTTTCATGATGGTGTCGCGTCAAAACGCAATAGTTGATCGTATCAATGTCATGAAGGAAGCCCCCGAACTGGAACCCAGTAAACTGACTAACATCCGCTACCTGTACAGTCGGGCCGGATTTGGCGCAACCCCCGCTGAGCTGACCGAGGCAGGTCGTAAATCGCTGCGAACGATCGTGAAGCAGCTCCTGACCGGCAATAAACCGCCTGTTGCCGAACTGCGCGTGGTTGATGCGGATGCAAACGTAACGAAGCGTGACCTGAAGGGTATGATGCGTGACGGCAAGCTGGACCGCGACATGCTGAGAGAACGTATCCGGATAAATGCCAACAAAGTACGTGATTTGAACCTGCAATGGCTCGATCGGATGGCCTCTGGCGAGAATATGCTGCGAGAAAAGATGGCACTGTTCTGGCACGGTCATTTTGCCTGCCGCACTATGGGCCAGAACCCACTGCTAATGCAGCAATACGCCAACACACTGCGCCAGAACGCGCTGGGTAACTTTGGCGAACTCCTGATGGCGGTATCGAAAGAGCCGGCCATGCTGCAATTTCTCAACAATCAGCAGAACCGAAAAAACGCGCCGAACGAGAACTTCGCCCGCGAGGTCATGGAACTGTTTACCCTGGGTCGTGCCACCAGCGGAATGGCCAACTACTCCGAACACGACGTGAAAGAAGCCGCCCGCGCCTTTACGGGCTGGCAGTTTACACCCGAAGGGCAGTTCATTTTCCGCGAAAGAGTCCATGATGACGGTGAAAAGGCCATTTTTGGTAAAACCGGCGCGTTTCGGGGCGAAGACGTGATTGGCATGTTGCTTGAAAAACCTCAGACGGCCCGCTTCATCACCAGTAAAATTTACCGCTTCTTCGTCAATGACACTGAAGATACGAAGCGCGTGGATGACTTGGCCCGGCACTTTCAAAAGGACTACGATATTGCCGGTTTGATGGAGCGAATCTTTACCGCCGACTGGTTTTACGACGCCAAAAACGTGGGGTCGCACATTAAATCGCCGGTGGAGTTGCTGGCCGGAATGCGCCATACGCTGGGCATTCAGTTTGATACCCCGCAACCGCAGGTTTTTGTGCAGCGTACCCTGGGTCAGCTTCTGTTCTACCCCCCGAACGTAGCGGGCTGGCCGGGTGGTAAGAACTGGATTGACTCGTCCAGTCTGCTGTTTCGGATGCAGTTGCCAAACTATGTCCTGAAAGCCGCCGAGGTAACTGTGCAGCCCAAAGAAGACGGCGACGTAAATACCGCACCGCTCGCCCGCAAAGGCGGTCAAAATTTCAAAACTACCGTAAACTGGGCGGCATTTGAAACGGCTTTCGCTAAAACGCCCGATGCCGATCTGCCCGACGCGCTTGCTGCCGTGTTGCTGCCCTTTGCCCTCCGCCCGGACCAGCGCGCCCTCATCGATAATCAAATTAAATCCGGCCAGACCCACTCTGAGCGCATCCGTCTCCTCACGGCGGCCCTGATGAGCTTGCCGGAGTACCAACTCAGCTAAACCATGAATCGACGCGATTTTTTGCAGCAATCGGCCCTCACTACGGCAGGAACGTTATTGATTCCGCACTTTCTGAAGGCTTACGAATCCCATGCTATGGGTCAGCTGATGGCTCCATCGGGCAAAATTCTGGTTATTGTCCAGCTATCGGGTGGCAACGACGGGTTAAACACGGTGGTACCGTATCGAAATGATATCTACTACCGCGAACGGCCCGGCATTGCCATCAAACCCGACGACGTACTCAAACTGAATGATGATGTTGGTCTGCACCCGGCCATGACTCCGCTCAAGGCGCTCTATGACGACGGGCTGCTGACGGTGATTAATAACGTAGGCTACCCCAACCCCGACCGTTCGCACTTCCGGTCGATGGATATCTGGCAAACGGCTACCGACTCCGATACATACAGCCAGACCGGCTGGCTGGGTCGATACCTTGATAAAAGCGATAGCCCCGAACCCTATCGGACCCTCGAGATAGACGATACCCTGAGCCTGGCTCTCAAAGGCGAACGGCTGAACGGACTGGCCCTGCTCGATCCCAAGAAACTGTACGGGCAAACGCGTAGTGGTCTGGTGAAAAAGCTGAGTCAGGCGCATGATCACGAACACGAAACGGCCGGCTACCTCTACAAAACCCTCGCCGAAACGGTGTCATCGGCAGAGTACGTATTCGACAAAGCAAAGGTGAAAGGTACCGGTACAACCTACCCGGCCAGTGAACTCGGCAGCCGGCTTAAAACGGTATCGCAGTTGATCCAGTCGGGCGTGGCCACGAGTGTGTATTACGTGTCCATCAGCGGATTTGATACGCATATCAACCAGCCGGGGCAGCAGGAGCGGTTGCTCAGGCAGTATGCCGAATCTGTTGGCGCGTTCATGAGCGATTTAAAAACAGCGGGGCGGCAAAACGATGTAATGATGATGACATTTTCGGAGTTTGGCCGGCGTGTTAAGCAGAACGCCAGCAACGGCACTGACCACGGCACAGCCAGCAACGTTTTCCTGATTGGGGGCGGCATGCCCGCTCAGCGCGTGATGAACGAGGCCCCCAACCTGAACAGCCTCACCGAGGGGGATCTGAAATACACCGTCGATTTTCGGCAGATTTATGCTACCCTGATCCGCAACTACCTCGGTGCCGACGACGCGGCCATTCTGGGTCGGAAATTCGATACGCTGAAGTTTGTATAACCGACGCAGCAAAGCGGCCGATTTACCACAAAGCCAGAGTTGATGTACCCTGCTTCTGTCGTAAATCGGCCGCTTTGCTGCGTTTAAAGAATTATCCCAGTTTCGCCTGTAGGTTCTCGTCCAGGGCTTCCAGGAAATCTTCGGTGTTGAGGTAATGCTCACCGGCGGTCAGTTTCGTACCGACCGGGTAGGCCGACAGAGCCAGGTCTTTGGTCATTTTTCCGCTTTCGACGGTCTCCACACAAACGGCTTCGAGCGCGTTGGCGAAGTCGATGAGGGGTTGGTTGTCGTCCAGTTTGCCCCGGAAGGCCAGTCCGCGCGTCCAGGCGTAGATTGACGCAATCGGGTTGGTGCTGGTTTTGTTGCCTTTCTGGTATTCGCGGTAGTGGCGCGTTACGGTGCCGTGGGCCGCTTCGGCTTCCAGCGTCTTGCCATCGGGCGTAACCAGTACCGACGTCATCAGGCCCAGCGAACCAAAGCCCTGCGCTACGGTATCGGACTGTACGTCGCCGTCGTAATTTTTGCAGGCCCACACGAAGTTGCCATTCCATTTTAAAGCCGAAGCCACCATGTCATCAATCAGGCGGTGTTCGTATTCAACTTTCCCGGCGTATTCAGCTTCGTAGACTTCCTGGAATATGTCTTTGAACCGGCCGTCGTATTTCTTCAGGATGGTATTTTTGGTGGAGAGATACAGCGGCCACTGCTTTTCCATGGCCATGTTGAAGCACGACCGCGCAAACCCGCGAATCGACTCGTCAACGTTATACATGCCCATTGCTACGCCACCGCTTTTGAACTGATAGATATCGAAATCCATAACGGTGCCGTCTTCGCCTTCGAACTTCATCGTCAGTTTGCCTGGTCCGGGAACCACGAAATCGGTTGCGCGGTACTGATCACCGAAAGCATGGCGGCCAATGATAATGGGAGCGGTCCAGTTCGTAACCAGACGCGGTACGTTGTTCATCACAATCGGCTCGCGGAATACCGTACCATCCAGAATATTGCGGATGGTGCCGTTGGGCGACCGCCACATCTGCTTCAGGCCGAACTCCTCTACCCGCTGTTCGTCGGGCGTGATGGTGGCGCACTTGATGCCAACCCCGTACTCTTTGATAGCATTGGCCGCGTCGATCGTTACCTGATCGTTGGTCTCGTCACGGTATTCAATGCCGAGGTCATAATATTTAATGTCCACATCAACGTAAGGAAGAATCAGTTTGTCTTTAATGAACTTCCAGATGATGCGGGTCATTTCGTCGCCGTCCAGTTCAACAACTGGGTTAGCTACTTTAATTTTTTCCATTAGACGGGAGATAAACGATTAGAAATTGAGCAAAAAACGCAGTCACAAAGGTAACTAAAGCAAAAGATACCTGCTAACCACTCCCGTAGACACCCGGAATATGGTCAAAAAGGACGGCGAGGTTCCTATCATCAGGCTAGGCCAAATTCAGTAAGCTGACTGAGTAATACGGATATAGCCTTCTCGTTACCAGTATTTTATCTGCTGGGTATCAATGGTCTCGCCGGGTAATCACTGCCTCCGAAAGTTGGCACCTGGCAAGCTGACAGCAGTGGCCAGTAAGTTCATTCGCCCGCTGGTAGGCGATACTCTGTTTCGGACGGTAGCCGCAACGAACTCCAAAGCCCCCCATCTGATGGGCTCATGTCGGCTTATGTCAGACGTCTATTAGCGCGTTGACAGTTTTAACGAGGCCATCATCAGCATGGATACCGCGACAGGCGTTTGGGAAGAAAACAGCCTGCCCACAACGACCACTATACAGGATTATTCAGGGACTCATTCGGCAGGGTGGGATTGAGTATGTATATTTATTCTGTCAAAGTCAATTCATCAGAATAATCATTGGTTCATGAAGAAATATGCGATGAAAGTAGCGGTATTAGCGCTGCTGATCCCTGGTCTTACATTCGGGCAGAAGGGTAAGAAGCAACCGGACCGCGATCCGCTGGCGAAACTCAAGAACGAAGCCGCAGTGGGCGTAGAGGCCCGTAAAGAGCAGGCGCAACAGATTAACGACCGGCTGTTTAGTTTCTCCGAACTTGGTTTTCAGGAAGAAGAAACGTTTACCTACCTGACTAATCTGCTCGAAAAAGAAGGTTTCACTGTGCAGCGTGGCATTGCCGGAATGCCTACTGCGTGGATTGCCACCTGGGGCAGCGGTAAACCCGTTATCGCAATCGGCTCCGATATAGACTGCATTCCCAAAGCCAGTCAGAAACCGGGTGTGGCTTATAAAGATCCCATTGTGGAAGGCGCCCCCGGTCATGGCGAAGGCCACAACTCGGGCCAAGCCCTGAACATTGTGGCGGCTCTGGCCGTGAAGCAACTCATGGAGCGCGACAAAATTCCGGGTACGCTTATGCTCTGGCCCGGCGTGGCCGAAGAACTCGTGGGGGCCAAAGCGTTTTACGTCCGCGATGGGTATTTCAAAAATGTGGATGCCTGTATTTTCACCCACGTTGGCGATAACCTCGTCACGTCGTATGGCGACGCGGGCAACAATGGACTGATGTCCGTCCGGTTTACATTCGAGGGATCGGCCGCCCACGCGGCTGGTGCACCCTGGCGGGGCCGCTCCGCGCTAGACGCCGTTGAACTGATGAATGTAGGCTGGAATTACCGGCGCGAACACCTCGAACTGACCCAGCGCTCACATTACGTCATCTCGGACGGGGGCGATCAACCCAATGTGGTGCCTTCAAAAGCGGCAGTCTGGTATTATTTTCGGGAGCGGAGTTACCCAAAAATTAGAAAACTCTTCGAGACGGGTCTGAAAATTGCCGAAGGGGCCGCCATGATGACCGATACCAAGGTTAGCTATGAGATTCTGGGATCGGCCTGGCCGGGGCATTTCAACAAGCCCATTGCCGAAGCCATGTACCAGAACATTAAACAGGTTGGGTTGCCTACCTGGTCGGCCGATGACCAGATGTTGGCCAAAGCGACCCAGAAAGAACTGGAAGCCCGAAAAGTTGAGGGACTGGCCATGAAATTAGACAGCATTGGTCTTCCCGCCGGAACCGCGCCCACGATGATGATGGGTGGCCAGACCTATGTACCGCTCACGGGTGGCTCCGACGACATTGCTGATATTTCGTGGTCGTTGCCAACGATAGTTCTGCGCTACCCCAGTAACATTCCTGATTTGCCGGGTCACCACTGGAGCAACGCCATTGCGATGGCTACGCCTATTGCGCACAAAGGCATTGTGGCCGGGGCTAAAGCTGAGGCAATGACTCTGCTGGATCTGCTGCTGAAACCAGAAATTATCAGACAGGCCTGGGCGTATTACACTGATGAGCAGACCAAAGATCAGAAATACATCCCCCTGATTTCGCCAAAGGAGTTTCCGGCTATCTATCTTAATAAGAAGATTATGGCCGAGTTCAAACCGAAGCTAAGCCCGTTCTACTACGACCCGACGAAGTACAAGACATATCTGGAGCAACTGGGCATCAAATACCCAACCCTGCGCGACGATCAGCGGGCAAATCTGGACAAAGGCAAAGCGAACGAGTCGAAGGGGAAGTAAGCGCAACGGTAAAGCGGGGTTGCCGACTCCGGGACTGAGAAACCGACGGTTTCTCAGTCCCGGAGTCGGCAACCCCGCTTTAATAGTATGGTAGTTTTATATCAGTTTTTCTTCTGGGCGTGCCGAATTTCGCGGAGGTTACCCATCAGGCGTTTCCAGCAGCGACCAACGGTTGTTTTACCTTCCGGCTGCTTTGATTTTGCTGTTGTCCCGTTTTCACCCTTCTCTGTTCTGGCCGGTACTTCATGAGTTGTGTTGCGGGCCATAACCGTTGGTTTGCTTTGGTTCGACTGACGCGTACTACCCGGCACCCCAGAGGCTGGCTGGGTCTTTGAAATACCCTGCCGGACCGACATGGCACCGGTAGACGAGTTCAGTAAGGGGCAGGCAATCAGCAGGGCAACCGTTAGTATACCGGCTTGCTTGGGGAGAAGGACTTTTTGCATAGGTTAAGGAGGAAAAATGATTCTTATCAGGTGACACTTGGCTAACGTATGAACGAATCAATACAAATATAACGGAGTTTTGTCGCATTTATGCAACGAATAATACCGGAAACTCGGAACTATTTCTTGAAGTTGGTCAGAAACGCATCCCCTACAGAATCTGTTATCTTTGTGTCGATTTCCCGAAGCCTACTACAAATACAATACCAGAAATGAGACCGGCAACCCATCGTGTTTTACTTCGTAGAGCGCGCGCAGGTCTTCACACCGTTACGGTGTTTGTGTGACGGGTGATGAAATCATCAAAGAAGCGGTTACAACGGTCCGTGAAGCCGAAAAAGATTGCCAGAAGGATTACGTCGAAACAACTAATTTACTCCATACTAAAGCCAACCGGTATTGACCGGAGTGACGTTTAAAATATATGTTTGAGAATCTCCAGGATAAGTTAGATAAGGCCATCAAGACCCTGAAAGGGCAGGGCCGGATCACCGAAATCAACGTTGCCGCCACCATTAAAGAAGTTCGTCGCGCCCTTACCGATGCCGACGTAAACTACAAAGTGGCCAAAGACATCACCGACCGTATTCGTGAGAAGGCCCTCGACCGTAAGGTGTTGATCTCGGTAGAGCCCGGTCAGTTGTTCGTTAAGATTGTGCAGGAAGAACTGACCGAACTGATGGGGGGTGAAGTAGAGAACATCAACCTTAAAGGCGACCCCGCCGTGATCTTAATAGCGGGTTTGCAGGGTTCCGGCAAGACAACTTTTTCGGGTAAACTGGCCGCGTATCTCAAAAAACAGGGCCGCAACGTCCTGCTCGTAGCCGACGATATTTACCGCCCTGCCGCCATTGACCAGCTAAAGGTGCTGGGCGAACAGGTGGGCGTGGAAGTGTATTCGGAGCCGGACAACAAAGATGCCGTTAGTATCGCCCGGAATGCCATCAGCCACGCCCGTAAAACCAACAAGAAAGTTGTGATTGTCGATACCGCCGGTCGTTTGGCCGTTGACGAAGCGATGATGCAGGAAATTGAAGCGATAAAACGCGCTCTTGACCCCGCTGAAACGCTGTTTGTCGTCGATTCGATGACGGGCCAGGACGCGGTGAATACGGCCAAGACGTTCAACGACCGGCTCAATTTCAACGGCGTGGTGCTGACCAAACTCGACGGCGACGCGCGGGGTGGGGCCGCTCTGTCTATCAAGACCGTCGTGAACAAGCCCATCAAATTCATTAGTACGGGCGAGAAAATGGAAGCCCTGGATGTGTTCTACCCCGATCGGATGGCCAGCCGGATTCTGGGCATGGGCGACGTTATCTCGCTGGTAGAGCGGGCGCAGCAGGCGTTTGACGAGGATGAAGCCAAACGCATCAATGCCAAGATGCGCAAAAACCAGTTCGACTTCGACGACTTCCTGAGTCAACTGCAGCAAATCAAGAAGATGGGTAACGTCAAGGATTTGCTCGGCATGATTCCCGGCATGGGCAAGATGATTAAGGACCTTGACATCGACAACGAATCATTCACGCCCATTGAAGCCATCATCTCCTCGATGACGCCCAAAGAACGCGCCCGGCCCGACATGATTGACGGAAGCCGCCGGAAACGCATTGCCAAAGGCTCCGGCACCGACATTACGCAGGTGAATAACCTGATGAAGCAGTTTGACGAGATGCGCAAGATGATGAAGAAGATGAACACCATGCAGGCATCGGGTAAGCTGAATAAAATGATGAAATAACGTTTTTCTAGTCTGGAGGGGCGGAGATTTTGCTGAGTGCACAGAGTTATCTGGTCGCTTCGCGACTATCTCCGCCCCTCTGGGTTAAAGAAAATTCTATTCCACAATTCGGTAGGCTGCCCTGGCCCGCTCTCTCGACAGCGCGTTGAAGTGCCACCATTCGTACTCAATGCGGCTGAACCCGGCCTGTAGCATGGCGGTGCGCAGAATCTGCCGGTTGGCCACCTGTACGTTCGTGAGTTTACCGGCTTTGAGCAGCTGCGTCTCCCGCGATGGATAAGCCAGTTCTCCAAAGTAGTCATATTTGGTACCCATGTCCAGTGGTTTGCCGTCTTTGCTGGCTACTGTGAGGTCAACAGCGCAACCATAGTTGTGGATGGAGCCGATACGGGGGTCCGCTACGTAGTTCCGGCGTTTGTTTTCGGGCATGTCGGGCAGGGCGTTCCAGAGGTTCCACTGCGCCGAACGGGGCCGGGCGGCATCGTAGACCAGGAGCCGCAAATCAGGGTGATTTTTCTGGAGAATTTCATTGGCGCGGGCGAGTTTCTGCGCGGCTGTTGGTTGCATGTACGCCCGCGTCAGGTCGCCGTACACGTCTTTGCCGGTAAAATTATCGGTAGTTGAGTACTTGAGTTCGACCAGAATTGACGGGTCAACCTCCTGTACGTTCACCAGCCCCTGTTTTTGCATGGCCCCTTCGAGGGATTGCGCGTTTAGAGTTGTTACGCAGAGACACGCTGAGAGAAACAAAGAGACACAGAGGTTTTTAATAAAATTTCTCTGTGTCTCTTTGTGCGTCTTGGTGTGACTCTGTGGCCCAATTCCTTTTTTAAACCTCATCATACTGTAAATAAACCAAAAACTCAGTACGTTCGCTGCACTATGGCTTTAAACTATATCTGGGTTGCGTTTTTTCTGGTTGCCTTCTTCGTGGCACTTGTCAAGCTGATTGTTTTCGGCGATACAGACATCTTCCGCATCATTGTGGAGGGATTGTTCGATTCCTCCAAAGTAGCCGTGATGGACATTGCCCTGCCGCTGGCGGGCGTGATGACGTTTTTTCTGGGTCTGCTCAACGTAGGCGAAAAGGCCGGAGCCATCAATTTGATTGCCCGGGTTATTGGTCCGTTTTTCAACAAACTCTTTCCCGAAGTGCCCGCCAATCATCCCGCTAACGGGCAGATGATTATGAACTTCTCGGCCAACATGCTGGGCCTTGATAATGCCGCTACACCGTTTGGACTGCGGGCTATGCAGAGTTTGCAGGAGCTGAATCCAAAACCCGATACGGCTTCAAACGCGCAGATTATGTTTCTGGTGTTGCACACGTCGGGCCTGACCATTATTCCGCTCAGTATTATGGCACAGCGGGCCATTTTGGGAGCCACCAATCCGTCGGATATATTTATTCCCTGTGTCATTGGCACGTACGTCACAACCGTGGCGGCCCTGTTGTCGGTGGCGATTAAGCAACGTATCAATCTGATAAACCCTACGGTGCTGGGCTGGCTGGGTGGCATTACGGGAATGATTGTGCTGGCCTTGTGGTACCTGTCGGGTAAACCGAAGGAAGACGTGGAAATCATCTCGAAAGTGGCGGGTAACCTGATTCTGCTCGTTATCATCGTGGCGTTTCTGGGGGGGGCATTGTACCGGAAGGTGCCGGTTTTTGAAACGTTTATTGAAGGAGCTAAAGGGGGATTTGAGACCTCGGTGCGTATTATTCCGTACCTGGTGGGGATGCTGGTAGCCATCGGGGCGTTTCGTAACGCCGGGGCTATGGATTTTCTGGTCGATGGCCTGACTTATCTGATCGGACTGACGGGCGTTAACACTGACTTTACGGATGCTTTGCCCGTTGCCCTGATGAAACCCCTCAGTGGCTCAGGAGCGCGGGCGCTGATGATTGATGCCATGAAAGAGTACGGTCCCGACTCGTTTGTGGGGCGGCTGGTGTGCATCTTTCAGGGGTCGGCCGATACCACGTTTTACATCGTTGCGCTGTACTTTGGCTCGGTCGGGATTCGCAACACGCGGTACGCCATTCAATACGGGTTGTTCGCCGATTTTGTAGGTGTTCTGGCTGGTATTGCACTGGGCTATTTCTTCTTTCATTGAGCAAAAACACGGCAGATTGCGTTGTACTAGCGCAAACCGCATCCAATATGACTACGATTCAAGTAGAGGTGAGTGATGAAACAGTGGCCCGATACGGCCAACAGGCACTTATTGAACGGCTCGAAAGACTGTTGGCCTGGGAGGAGTTCCAGCAGAAGGCAGTTAATCTGAAAGAATTTCTGGATACTAACAGCATAGATAATGACGCTGCTACTGAGATAGCTCGAAGTCGTGCCTGGAATACGTACAAAAACACAGTGCTGAAAGACGTATTGCCCAATGAATAAATACGTCACGGACGCAAACGTAATCTTCAGTAGCCTGATAAGTGGCCAGGACAACTACCTTGAATTGGTATCGATCAATCGACTTTACCTGCCTGATTTTGCTCTGGTTGAATTGCAGGAATATCAGCAGATTATCTGGGAGAAGACAAAGCAGAACCCTGATGAGTTGAAAGCATTTACGCTTGCATTATTTGACAAGATTACCGTCGTTCCCAATCTGCTCATTTCTCTGCCAAATTATCGGACAGCCTACGAACTTTGCAAGGACATTGATCCCAAAGATATGACCTACGTGGCCCTGTCAATTGAACTGTCGTACCCGTTACTAACCCGCGATAAGCCCCTTGCTGATGGACTTCGGGCAAAAGGATTTATCAGTGTTGTTACGCTGGACGAACTGTTCCGGCAACGCAAACCCAACTCAACAAACGACCCCCAATGAACATCATACAAGTTCGCGAACACCTGCACCGACTCATCGACGAAGTGGACGATATCTACGTTCTCAACGGTCTGTACCGAACCCTGCAATCTGACAAACGACAGCGCGAAGAATACGAGAAAGAGCAGACTGAAAAAGTAAAGAAAAAGCGCGCTGGTTAAAGCAGCGAAGAAAGGCTGCCGATGGTAAACGCAATAATGACTACGTTGAAGATAAACGACAATACTCCGTGTACAAGGGCCGTTCGGCGTATGGATCTGGATTCAATGGATACGTCGGCGGTTTGACTGGTCATGCCAATGATGAACGAGAAATAGGCAAAATCAAGGTAGTCTGGTTCGGATTCGTGGGGGAAATCAAGCCCGGCGGGCGGTTTCTGGTTGTTGTCGTTACCGTAATACAGGTGGGCGTAGCGCAGGGCAAAAAGCGTGTGAATCAACGTCCACGCGCTGGCTACGGCTAAGCCCGCCAGCAGCATATCCGTTTTCTGCCCGGTGCTTTTCATATCCTCCAACAACGCTACAACCGCCAGTAAGCTGGCCACTGCCGCTGTCAGCACGACCGTGAAAATTAGGGTCCGGCTGGAGTCCTCGATCATCGAGAGGCCCGGCAACTCGCGCGGATGAACCAGTAAAATAGTCGTCCACATCAGCAGCAGATTCACCAGCGCAAACACGACCCAGCCAATGGTAAGCCGGGCGGGTCCAGACAGCGTAGACGGGACAATAAAGCCCGACAAAAGGGCTACGCCCAGGGCAGTCAGGAGCCGGTGGTGGGCATCGAAACGACTAAGAAAACGGAGTGGTGGCACGGTGGAAACCAGGTAGAGGAGGTGAATATGAACAAGCTGATAGCGGATTAAACCGCAATAAACGGCAGATTAGCAAGGTAGGAATACGTACTAACAAAAAAACGACCCGGTGTAAAGTCGTTTTTTTTGTTGGTGAAGAAAATAAGGTCTGCTCAACGGCACTCGGCCATTAAACGCTCGTTATTTTTGATGTAAGCATCATCGTTTGCCTTTTTAGCCAGTTCCAACGATTGCTGGGCATCGGCGCGGGCAGCTTTACAGTCGCCGTTTTTGGCCGCAATTTTGGCCCGCAGGTAATACGTCCAGTACTCTTTCTGGCTGTCCACAACTTTATTAGCCCAGACCAGGGCCTGCTTCATGTCGCGATTGGTGTCATAGTAGTAATTGGCAGCCGCCGAGTAAACACCGGCATCAGCATTGGGACGGGTGGTCTGCTCGGCAATCTGCGCCATGATTTTCGCGTCGGGATCGTCTTTGAGCAGCAAGCTGGCCGATACACCTTCCCAGCGCATGGTCAGGTTAGCCGAGACCGGGGTGAAGTCGGTAAACTCGAAGGTTAGTCCTTCGGTTTTGGTGGCCGATTTGTGAACGTTTACCGTCTTGCGCATCACGTCATTTTCGGCTTTGTAGGCACCGGCACCCCAGGCATTGGCGTCTTTATTGATGATGAACGTAAAATCGGTAGCCGTAGGAATGGCATACAGCCCATAGCGACCCGCCGGGAGTTTCTGCCCGTCAACCAGCAATTCGTCGGTCAGAGTGAGGTTGGTAATTTTATTGGCTCCCGCCCGCCACACGTTTCCATAGGGTATCTGGTCGCCAAACATGGTGCGGCCCTTGAGCGAGGGGCGGGCGTACTCGACCGTTACCGTGCCGAGGCCAATCTGCTGCGATACCGTGGCTGATGGGCTGGCTGCCGGTAGTTTAATCTGCGCCACTGCCGTTAGAGCTAGCCCGGTCAGAAGCGACAAGGCAAAAACGTACTGTTTCATAATCTGCATGAAATTGATTTTAAGAGACAAATTTAGCCATTGTTGACCAGTTCGGGACGTATTTGCCTATTGCTGACGAAACCAGTGGCTGGTTTACTTCCGTTCGTAAACCAGCCCCGCCGTAAACCGCAGGTCGTTATTCTGGCGGCCCGGTACCACCAGACTTTCGTAAGCATTGGCCAGCGTGGAACGCAGACTGATTAAGGGGCTGAGCTTGATAGTCAGGCTCAGTGTGGCGTTCCAGCGCAGGTTGGACCGGTCGAGGGCGGGCTGGTAAAAGGCTGTGTGCGTGATGGTGTAGCGGTCGCCCCCGAACGTGTATTCGCCGTAGAGCCGGGTCGAATTGCGCACCACATTGATGTCATCCAGCTCTGAAAAGTCCGAAAATTCCTGCAACACTACGTTCGTCACAGAGATATACGCCCGTTTGTGGTTGAGGAGTTTATAGCCTACGCCCCCGGCAACGGTCCAGCGACGGTTGATCTGGCGGAGGTTGCTACGCTCAAACGAGCCGAAGCCAAGGTAATAAAACCGCCGTTCGGGAAAGAGCGTGGCCCGAAAATCGCCGAACCACTCGCGCTCGGCCAGAATGCCATTTTGCTGCCCATAGACGAACGACGGATTGCTCGAAAATGTAAAGGCTTTACTCACCCGGTAATCAAACGCCGACGCCAGTTGAATCAACGCCCGGTTAATATTGCCCGACGTAATGGTGCCATCGGCGGCAAGCCGATACCGAAATACGTGTTCCGGTTCCGCCTTTTTTACCACCACAACAGTATCAGTCCCACTGGAATCTGCTGCGCTCGGGTCAACCTGCCTAACCACTTTCGTGCTGTCGGGTAGCGAGGGTCGTAACGGGTCGGGCTGCTCTACAATCTGAGCAAAAACGGGACGGACTAGCAGCAGGAAACTGAATAGAGTCGTCAAAAGAAGAATACGCATAATAAAAAAGCGGACTCTCGCCCGCCCTGATAACCTGATTGCACTCTTGAGCGGTAGTGTAGCCCGGACCTCCCGGTCCGGGCTACACTACCGCTCAAGAGCAAAAAAATGCTACGCGCTGTGCAGAAACTCCATAATGTCGCCGTCCTGTACGATATATTCTTTGCCTTCTACGGAGAGTTTGCCTGCTTCCCGGACGGCGGCTTCGGTTTTGAACTGCGTAAAATCGGGCAGTTTCATCACCTGCGCCCGGATGAACTTACGCTCAAAATCGGAGTGAATTACGCCTGCGGCCTGCGGAGCTTTCCAGCCGCGATGGATGGTCCAGGCGCGCACTTCTTTTACGCCCGCCGTGAAATAGGTAATCAGTCCCAGCAGCCGGTACGATGCCTTGATGAGCTGGCTCAATCCTGATTCGGTCAGGCCATATTCGCCCAGAAACAGTTCACGCTCGTCCAGGTCTTCCATCTCGGCAATCTGCGCTTCAATGCCCGCGCTGATGATAATGACTTCGGCCCCTTCGTCCTTTACGGCCTCGCGCAACGTATCGGAATAAGCGTTGCCGTTGGGCAGACTGCCTTCGTCCACATTGGCTACGTAGATGACGGGTTTCACGGTCAGCAGGTCAATGTCGCCGATGGCGGCTTCCCGCTCTTCGGGCGAAACATCGACGGTACGGGCACTTTTACCGGCTTCGAGCGCGGCTTTATAGCGTTTCAGCGTATCGAGTTCGGCTTTGGCTTTGGCATCTCCGGCGCGGGCGCCTTTTTCGGTACGCTGAATTTTTTTGTCGACTGAATCGAGGTCTTTCAACTGCAACTCGGCGTCAATGATTTCCTTGTCCGATACTGGATTGACCTGCCCTTCAACGTGCACAATGTTATCATCGTCAAAGCAGCGAACAACGTGCACAATAGCATCGACCTCCCGGATGTTAGCCAGAAACTTGTTGCCCAGCCCCGCGCCCTGACTCGCGCCTTTGACTAGTCCGGCAATATCAACGAACTCAATAATCGTGGGTACCACGCGCTGTGGTTTTACCAGACCTTCGAGGGTGTCGAGCCGCTCGTCGGGCACGGTTACGACGCCGACGTTGGGTTCTATGGTGCAGAACGGATAGTTGGCCGCTTCGGCCTTGCCGCTCGAAATAGCGTTAAACAGCGTCGATTTGCCTACGTTTGGTAAACCCACGATACCACATTGTAATCCCATAACTAATTGTGAATGACCGATTGAATGAATGAGTGAATAAATCCAGATAACGTTATTGGCATACCTATGCGCGTACGCTACCCGCCGGTTCGCTCATTATTTTTCTGCAAATTTACGCTAAAAAACGCCCATGACCTTTTTTAATCGCCTGCTGGTAACCCTACTGACGGCCTGTTTGCTCAGCAGTTGCTCTACAACAACCGTCTATATTGTGCGCCACGGTGAAAAAGTAGCCGAGACTGATTCAACCGACCTTAGCCCGGCAGGTAAACAACGTGCCCTGACGCTGGCCGACACGCTGGCCCGGCGCGGCATCGACTCTATTTTCTCGACGCCCTACCGCCGAACCCGTCAGACTGCCCAGCCCCTGGCAGACCGGCTGGGGCTTCCTGTTATGCCGTACCAAAAAACCGACGCCATCGTGAATCGGGTGAGGGTAATGCGGAACAAGACCGCGCTGGTTGTGGGGCACAGCAACACCATTCTCGACATTGCCAAAGGGCTGGGGGCAAATCCGACAAAACAGCGAATCGAATCGAACGACCATGCTAACTTGCTGGTGGTCCGTATTCGGCGCGGGCCGTTCAATAAGTCTGTTACCCTTGCCGAGAAAACGTATGGCCAGCCAGCAACTCCCTGACTAATTTTGATGAGTCCGTGCTTACCGTTGCTGAGAATAGCGCAGGCGTGTAAAAAAGGACCGTAACCCTTCTGTATAGTTACTATCTGCCCCTTCACTATCAACTACGTGATTAAGAATACACTGGGTCTGTTTACGCTCATTCTCATGGTCTGTTCGGGCTGCCGATCTACCCTACCTGATACCTACAAAGGGCGTCAGGTGGCGGTGGGTAGCGGGGGTGGTTTTACGGGTATGACAACAACGTATTACCTGCTCGACACTGGAAAACTATTCAGCAAAACCAATCGCGACACCACATACAAAGCACTGGGCAAGCTGAAAGCAACCCGGCGAAAGCAGCTGTTCAGCGCAGTACTGGATACCTGTCAGATCAAAACAACAGATTATAGTCAGCCCGGCAATGTATCTCGTTTTGTCCTCTTCCGACAGGGCGACAAACCCCACCGCGTGACGTGGGTCGCGGGTGATACGGCAGTGCCAGCCAGCTACCCAAGATTCTACCAGTCATTTATGGACGTGCTGCCAACCCCGGCCCAGCGTAACTAACTCTACCTATGAAAACATATTTTCTCTTCCTCGCCCTGCTAGCAGCCCAGGCCGCACTGGCCCAGCAACCTGGTGTCGGGTTTGGCCAGAAACAAAAAACGAGCGCTCCTGCGCCCGGTTTAGCCCAGCGACTGGGGGCCGAAGTAATGCCAACGCCCAAAAATCAGACGGGCCAGCAAACGCTGCTGACTACCGGACAGAGCCGCCCATCGGTGAGTCCGTTACGGCTACGGGTGGTGCGCGATACGGCCACGGGTTTGCCTATTTTTATTGAACGAACGGGCGTCAAATCTACCCCGGCCAAACCGTCAGGAGCGCGCGTGTCGGCGGCAGCGGCAGCATCGGCGGCTTTTGGGTTCCTGAACGAAATACGGAGTTTGCTGCAACTCGAGAATCCCGAAGCCAACTTCACCGTATCACGCACCGACACCGACGAACTGGGGCAAACGCACGTGCGGCTGACGCAGACCTACCGGGGCGTTCCGGTGCTGGATCGCGAACTGGTAGCGCACCTGACCGGCTCCGACGTAATGGTGCTGAATGGCCACTACCAACCCATTCGCACCGACCTGTCAACCCAACCGAAACTGGCCCTGATCGAAGCCGCCAAACTGGCCCTGACCGACGTACAACAAACAGTACGCGTCCGCTCATTTGGCGATAACATCCTGAACATGCAACAGACCGAAGGCGGGTTGTGCGTGTTTCCGGGAGCGGGCGGGGCACGGCTGGCCTGGCAACTGACTGTCCGGCCCAATCTGCGCGATCGCTGGGAGTACGTCATTGACGCCCAAACGGGTGCCGTACTGGATAAGTATGACCATACCTGCTCATTCGTAAAACCCCTCGTTATGCTGGGAGACGCACCGGCTAAGGTAGGAAAAGCTGCCGCCGAAGCCACGGGAGCCGCATCCGGCCCTGATCTGAACGGCGTTACGCGGACCATACAGACGTATCAGCAGGGTGGTACCAGCTACCTTATCGATACCTCAAGACCCATGTTCAACGCACAGAAGTCAGTCCTGCCCACCGACCCAGTGGGGGCCATCTGGACGGTGGACGGGCAAAAGACATTCGGAGACAAACAGAAAGTTTTTCAGATTACATCGGCCAATAATGCGGACTGGTCGCCAACGGCTATTTCGGCGCACTACAACGCGGGCGTCGCCTACGATTACTACCGGACCACGTTCGCCCGTAACGCTCTCAACGGCAGTGGGGGCACGATGATCTCGATGATCAATGCCGTAGAGGACGATGGCTCTGAACTTGACAACGCGTACTGGAACGGCAAGATCATGTCCTATGGCAACGGCAAACTACTGAAGCCGCTGGCCGGCGCTCTCGACGTGGCGGGCCACGAAATGACGCACGGCGTAATTCAGAACACGGCCAACCTGCAGTATAAAAACCAGTCGGGAGCCATCAATGAGTCGATGGCCGACGTATTTGCCGTGCTCATCGACCGAAAAAACTGGACGCTGGGTGAGGATATTGCCCGGCCTAATTTATTGCCATCCGGTGCCCTGCGCGACCTGGCGAATCCCAACCAGGGCGGACAGCGGGCCGACCCCAACGGCTATCAGCCCGCCACCATGGCGCAGTACGACAATACCACCGACGACAACGGGGGCGTACACATCAACAGCGGAATTCCCAATTTCGCGTTCTACAAGTTCGCTACCGTAGTGGGTCGCGAGAAGGCCGAAAAAGTTTACTACCGCGCCCTGACCACCTACCTGACCCGAACGTCGCAGTTTATTGATCTGCGGCTGGCCGTTATCAAAGCGGCCAGTGATTTGTTCGGCACGCCCGGGGCGGAGGTAACAGCGGCTCAGAACGCATTTACCGCCGTTGGTATTCTGGATGGTGGGCAGACCTCGCCCGGCAAACAGCCCGACGTGCCGGTGGCGACCGGGCAGGATTTGATCTTGCTGACCGATACCGGCACGGATAAACTGTACTCGACGGTGGTGGGGGTTGCCAACGCGCCATTCAGCCAGAAAAGCAGCACCAGTCTGCGCCACCGCCCCAGTGTTACCGACGATGGAAAAACGGCCTATTACGTCTCGACCGACAAGCGTATCCGGGCGGTGAATCTAACCGGCACACCCACTGAAACCCTCATATCCGAGGAGACCATCTGGGACAACGTAGCCATCTCGAAAGACGGCACCAAACTGGCCGCCCTCACCGCCAATCAGGATGGGGTCATCTACGTGTACAGCTACGCCAAAAAGAAATGGGCGCAGTTCAAACTGTATAACCCGACGTACACAGAAGGTGTGGAAACCGGCGATGTGAAATATGCCGATTCCTTTGAGTGGGATTTTACGGGCGAAAACATCGTCTATGACGCTTACAACGAAATTCGTGGTACTACCAGCAAAGCCATTGACTACTGGGACGTAGGATTTATCAATGTCTGGAGCAACCGCACCGCAGACTTTGCGCGGGGCAATATCGAAAAACTGTTCAGTGATCTGAACGAGGGTGAAAGCATTGGTAACCCATCGTACTCGCGCAATTCGCCCGATGTGCTGGCCTTCGACTACATAAACGATACCGACGGTACCTACTACGTGATTGCCGTGGATCTGAGCAAGCCAAATGATAATTTGAAGGGCGTCTATAAAAACAATACGCTGGGTTTTCCGAGTTACTCTCGTTTAGATAATCAACTGGTTTTCAGTACAAAATCAGGCGGTACCGAGAATGTGTCGGTAATTGGGCTGGCGGCTGATAAACTGACCCCCGCCGGTACGGCTACGGTGCTGTACACAGGAGCCAAATGGCCGGTCTGGTATACGCAAACTGCCCGGGTACTGCCCACCAAAACCACGCAGACACTTACTTTCGACGACATCACCGACCGCTACACCGATCAGGGTAATCTGACGCTGCGGGCTGTGGCATCGTCGGGGTTGCCAGTGCGGTTTCAGGTAATGAGTGGACCCGCCAGTTTGACTACCGGTAATGTCATGATTTTTGACAATGCCGGGCGGGTAACCGTGAGGGCGTTTCAGGATGGCAATGCCCAGTTTTACGAAGCCACCACCGCCGACCGCTCGTTCAACATCCTGGCGGTGCTGGGGCTGGAACCCAGCTGGTCTGATGCGCTGTCGGTGTATCCAAACCCGGTGCAGCAACTGCTCACGGTTGAGCTGCCCACCACCGAAACGCTGGAACAACTCTCGCTCAAAAGCCTGACCGGGAGCACCCTGCTCCAGCCTGCTCTGCGCCCCCGGCAGCGCACCGCTACCCTCGACCTGAGTGGCCTGCCCAAAGGTATGTATCTCCTGCGCATCCAAACACCCAGCGGTACCGCCCACCGGAAAGTGGTGAAAGAGTGATCTTTATTGCTGACCCGGGAGTAGCCCCCATCATTTATAAACTGGCTTGTACGCTACGGCGTCAATAACGATTTTGGCGATGATTTCGCGCATGATTTCCGAGGTGCCGCCCGCAATGGTACCCACCCGAACATCGCGGTAAGCGCGGGCAATGGGATAGTCTTCGATGTAGCCGTAGCCGCCGAAAAATTGCAGACACGTGTCAACCACGCGTTTCTGCATTTCGGCGGTGGCCAGCTTCACCATCGAGCATTCCTTCACGACTACTTCGCCCTGCGTGAATAGCCAGCCGGTATGATACACAAACTGCCGGGCCATCTCTATCTCGGTGGCAACATCGGCGATTTTATGGCGTATGGCCTGAAACTGGCCGATTTTACTGCCGAAGGCTTCGCGCTCGTTGAGGTAGCTCAGTGTCCAGTCGAGGGCGAGCTGCGCCCCCGATACGGCCATAATTCCCGCCACCAGCCGCTCAAGCTGCAGACTTTCCATGAGGTAATAAAACCCCCGGCTCTCCTGCCCAATGAGGTTCCCGGCCGGCACCCTCACGTCATCAAAGTGAATCTCGGCGGTGTCGGAACTGTGCCAGCCAATCTTGTTAAGTTTTGTACGGGTAATGCCCGGACTGTCCAGGTCAACTACCAACAAGCTGATCCCGGCGTCGGGGCGGGGGGCGTTGGGGTCGGTGCGAACTACGAGCGTGACGAAATCGCCGTAGGTGCCGTTACTGATGAACGTTTTGGCTCCGTTCACAACGAAGGCGTCGCCCGCATCGGTGCGCGTGGCCGTGGTGCGGATGGCCGACACGTCGGAGCCGGTATCAGGTTCGGTAATGGCGAGGGCAGCCACTTTTTCGCCCGCGATGGCAGGACGCAGGTACCGGCTTTTGAGGTCATCAGACCCGGCTTTGGCAATGTGGTTCACAGCCATGTACTCGTGTACGCTCACCGCAGTGGCAAAACCGCCCATGCCACAGCGGGCCAGCTCTTCCAGAAACACAACTGAGTACCAGAAATCGACATTGACCCCGCCAAAGGTTTCAGAAAAGGGCAGGCCAAGATACCCCAGTTCGCCCATGCGCCGAAAGATAGTCGCCGGAATTCGGCGGGCGGTTTCCCAGGCATCGGTATTCGGTACCACTTCCGTATCAATAAACTGCCGGACACTCTGCCGGAAGAGATGGTGTTCGTCGCGGAAATAGAGCGAGGGTCGATTCATGGGGGTTTGATGAAGAATGGTAGCTTGTAAAAGAAAAATGCGACTGCCCGGTGGAGACTGTCCGGTTTATGGCTTAGCCACCCGTCAAACTTGGTATTGCTTAAGTAATCCTCAAAATTAGTCAAAACGCCGGGTTGCCTCCCGCTCCCGTAGAGTAGGATGGCGATCTTATGAACGAAACATTTTGCCTACCTATGCGTTAACCGGACAATTCACCATTTTCTAATTTTTATGTTTTTGTCGCATTTACGTAGTTCCGCTTTTTGCTTTTTATTACTCACTACCATCTGTCTATCAGCCGCTTCGGCCCAGCAACGATTCAGTGCCGGTCCACGCATCGGCTTGAATTTGTCTAAGTTTGGGGGCGATGTACAGCCTAACAAATTTCATCCCGGTCTGTCAGCCGGTGCATTTCTGATGTATAGTTCGCTAAATCATTTCGGTATTTCGGCCGACGTCCTGTACAGCCAGCAGGGAGCCGCTTTCCGAAACCCGAACGGAACCAATCTAAACTACAACCAGCGCATCAATTATCTGGAAATTCCGGTGGCTCTGCGTTATTTTCTGACGTTGACAGGTAACTTCCGGCCCAACGTTTACTTCGGCCCGTCGATAGGATTTAAGCTCAACGCCAAGAATAATCTGGTACCCGCTCCCAACAACGAAAACACTCAGTCTTTCAACGCGGCCAATCTGGGCTTGCTGGCTGGCTTCCAGCTCAACTGGAAAGCGTTTGGCGACCGGCAGCGGTTTCTGGTCGATGCCCGCTATACCTACGGGCTCACGGATATTACGGCCATGCCAATCGTGGGGGGACTGGGCAATCAGAAGATCAACAATTCGGCCATAACACTTTCGCTGGGCTACGGCTTCGGCGTGGGGCCGGAGTTTCGCAGTCGCAACCGTCGGTAGGGTTGACTCAGGTCATCTTACCCAATTTAATTCTATTTATGACCAGCCAGACGTTGTTTCGCTACGGGTGTGTTGTAGCTGTTTTCTGTCTGCTCTCGTCTGCTCAGGCGTCTGCTCAGCAACGCTTTAGCGCGGGGCCACGCGTGGGCCTAACCTACTCGACCTTTGCGGGCGATGCCCAGAACTTCTCGTTCAAACCCGGCATTTCGGCGGGCGCGTTTCTGATGTATAGTTCGCTGAATCACTTCGGTATCTCGGCCGATGTGCTGTATAGTCAGCGGGGGGCGAAGTACGAGAGAACCTTCACCCCTCAATTTGGTAATCCTACTCAGGAAACCTTCAAGCAACGAATTGACTACCTCGAAATTCCAGTAGCTCTGCGTTATTTTCTGACGTTGACAGGCAATTTCCGGCCCAACATCTATTTTGGTCCGGCGTTGGGATTTAAGCTGAATGCGCAACGGGGTCAGGGGAGGATAGGAGACAGGGTGACGTCAGGATTCACTAACACAGATCAGTTTCGGCCCATCGACCTTGGTGCGCTGGCTGGTCTTCAACTCAACTGGCCCGGTTTGGGAACAGCGCAGCGGTTTTTAGTTGACATTCGCTATACGTACGGCCTGACTGATATTACCATCGATAATAACGCTCGAATCAATAATTCGGCGTTTACCGTTTCGCTGGGTTACGGCTTCGGTGTTGGTCCTGTGTACCGCAACCGGTATACGAAGTAACGCCGACATCGAGCTCAGTTTCATTTGACCAGCCGTTAAAAGGGGCTAACAAGGTAGTTTATTCGCTACCCTGTTAGCCCCTTTCGGATTCTGTCGATAGGAATTGGTACGCCGATGCGATTCAACCTATTGTTATCTTTGACGCTCAATCTGTTTTAAAGATAATATGACCCCCCTCCGCCGGTCTCTGCTTCTCCTTTTTGTTTCCTTTTCTCTGACGGCCACTGGGGTTGCGCAGACACTGCCCGCTTTTCTGCAACTGAGCGAACGCCAGAATCAATGGGCCGACTCGGTTTTTACCAGCCTCACGCCCGACGAACGCATCAGCCAGCTGATTATGGTGGCGGGGTACTCTAACCGGGGCCGGGCCAGCTACGAAGATTCACTCGTGACTCTTGTGCGGACTAACAAACTGGGTGGGGTGGTCTTCTTTCAGGGTGGTCCCATCCGTCAGGCTAAAATTACGAACCGATTACAGGCTCTGTCATCCGTGCCGCTGCTGATTGCGATGGATGCTGAATGGGGACTGGCCATGCGGCTCGACAGTACGGTTCGTTACCCGTACCAGATGACGCTCGGAGCCATGCAGGGACCGGGCAGCGATTCACTCATCTACCGGATGGGCGTTAATCTGGCCAAACAGGCGCGTCGATTAGGAGTCCACGTCAACTTTGCGCCCACTGCCGACGTCAACAATAATCCCAACAACCCGGTCATTAACTTCCGGTCCTTTGGCGAGAATAAATACGATGTAGCCCGCAAAGCCCTGGCTTACATGCGCGGCATGCAGGACAATCGTCTGATGACCAGCATCAAGCATTTCCCCGGCCATGGCGATACCGGTACCGACTCGCACTACGATCTGCCGCTGATTCCCAAAACCCGCGCCCAGCTCGATTCGCTCGAACTCTATCCGTTCCGGCAACTCATAAATGCCGGGGCCGCGGGCGTAATGGTAGCCCACCTGAGCATCCCTGCCCTGGACAGCACCCGCAACCGACCCTCTACGCTCTCGCCCAACATCGTAACTAATTTGCTTAAAGATGAACTGGGATTCCGGGGGCTGACGTTTTCAGATGCCATGAATATGAAGGGCGTCACGAAATACTTCCCGGCGGGGCAGGCCGATCAGCTGGGTATTGAAGCGGGTATTGACGTGCTGGAGTTTACCGAAGACGTACCGGCGGCCATCGCGCTCGTCAAAAAATCTATTGCCGACGGCCGTATCTCGCAGGAAAGCATCGATCAGCGGTGCCGGAAAGTGCTGCGGGCCAAAGCCTGGGTGGGACTGGATACCTACAAACCCATTGCGCTGGATAATCTGGTGCGCGATCTGAACCCCGTGCAGGACGTGCTGCTAAACCGTCAACTCACCGAAGCCAGCCTGACCGTTCTTAAAAATGACAAAAACATCCTGCCGTTGCAGGGGCTGGATACGCTGCGGATTGCCACGGTGGCGGTAGAGAGCGATACCGTTACGGCGTTCCAGAATATGGCCGGGAACTACGCGCCCATGTCGCACTTCACCATTTCGTCGCGCTCGTCTGAGGCTGACGTGGCCCGTCTCCGCGATTCGCTCCAGTCTTATAATTTGCTGCTGGTAGATGTGCATCTGGCTAACATCCGGCCCCGCCGGTATGGGCTGCAACCCAAAACGGCCGAACTGGTCAGTGAACTGGTGGCTACCGGTAAAGCCGTTGTGACAGTGTTTGGTAACGCCTATTCTCTGGACTTACTAACCTTCCCGAACGATACCGTCAGGCCCGACCGCAGCATTGAAAACGCGCGGGCCATTGTAATGCCATACCAGCTTACCAATTATACCGAAGAGCTGTCGGCTCAGTTGATCTTCGGGGCCATCGGTTCATCGGGAAAACTGCCCGTAACGGTTAATCAGCGGTTTCGCTATGGGGACGGGATTCCTGTACAGCCTGCGGGCCGGATGAAATACACCATTCCCGAAGAGGTGGGTATCGATGGAATGTTCCTGACCCAGCGCGTCGATTCACTCGTGAATGAGGGCCTGAGCCAGCAGGCATTTCCGGGCTGCGTAGTGCAGATGGTGAAAGACGGCAAGGTCATTTTTCGTAAAGCGTACGGCACTCATACCTACGGGGACACGGTGGCCCACAGTGCCGGTATCCTGACCCCGCAACCCATGCAACTAAGCGACCTGTTCGATATGGCGTCGGTCACGAAGGTCAGCACCTCCACGCCCGCGCTGATGAAACTCGTGGACGACGGTAAATTTGACCTCGACACGACGATGGCGACGTACCTGCCATTTCTTAAAAAATCGAACAAGGCCAAACTCGTCTGGCGCGACGTACTGACGCACCAGGCCCGGCTCAAGGCCTGGATTCCCTTCTGGAAAGACACCAAAGAACCCGATGATACCTTTAAGCCGGGAACCTTCAAGTTCGTGCGCTCGGCCCGCTTTCCCATCGAAGTGACCGATAGTTTGTTCCTGCGCAAAAATTATTCGAAAACAATTTATCAGCAGATCAGGGACTCACCGTTGAACGTCAAGAAAGAATATATCTATTCCGACCTGTCGTTCATCATGTACCCGCTGGTGGTCAAAAATATCACGAAAAAGGATTTTGAGCCGTTCCTGAAAAAGACGTTTTATGAGTCGCTCGGTGCCGGAACGTTGACGTTTAACCCACGCCGGTACTACCCGCTTAGCCGCATTGTGCCAACGGAATATGATTCGCTGTTTCGCCATACGCTCATCTGGGGACGCGTGCATGACGAAGGCGCGGCCATGCTCAACGGGCTGTCGGGGCACGCGGGCCTGTTTGGATCGGCCAACGATCTGATGAAGATGGTGGAGATGTACCGACGCGGGGGCGAGTACGGCGGCAGGCGGTATATTTCATCGAAGACGATGGCCGAATTCACGCGCTACCAGTTTCCCGAACTCGGAAACCGGCGCGGGCTGGGCTTCGACAAGCCGTCGTTTGCCTATACCGGTAATGCACCCCGCTCGGCCACGCCATCGAGCTTTGGGCACTCGGGCTTTACGGGTACGTTCATCTGGGTTGATCCCGATCCGAAGTATAATCTTTCGTATGTATTCCTGAGCAACCGCGTCTATCCCACCCGGGAGAACAATTTGATTAGCAAACTGAACACACGAACCAGCGTGGTAGAGGCATTGTACCAGGCTATTGACCGCGGCATGCAATGAATGATTTACTGATTCATCTGCTGGAATACGAGTGCTGGGCTAACCGGCGTGTTATCGATGCGCTCGATACGATGGAAAATCCGCCCGCGCGGGCTATTACGCTAATGAGCCATTTGCTGGCCGCGCAACAAATATGGATAGGGCGGCTGATTCATGAGTCGGTGCCGGTTGTGCTCTGGGAGGACATACCCGTTAGCTGGATGGGCGAAACTGCCGAGCGGCACCACCGTAAGTTAGTCAGCTACGCAGCCAGCCTGTCTGCTACCGACCTGGTTTTGCCCATTGAGTACACCAATACCAAAGGGCAGGTCTACCACAGTACTCCAACCGACATTCTGGCGCACCTGTGCCACCATTCGGCTTACCATCGGGGGCAGATCGTACAGCTCATCCGCCCGCTCCTGCCCGAAGCTCCCGTCACTGATTTCATCGTCTGGACGCGGGAGTAACGCCAAAACAAACCCTTTCACCTGCTGTAAAAGGACATAAAGTGGGTTACAGGCGAAGATTGTGTACATTGTACATAGATCAGGATTACAGACCTGGCTATGCTGTCATATACCCTTAGACAATTCAATCCATGAAACAAACTGTCTCCACCCTGCTAACGGGCTTACTGCTTGGCACCGTAATCTCCGCCCAGTCGCAGAGCACAACTTTAAAATCCGTATGGGAAACGGATACGACACTGCTCCGCACCCCCGAATCCGTATTGCTTGATCCGGCAACGAATGTGCTGTACGTGGCCTGTATCAACGGGAAGCCCGAACTGGGGAATAAAAGCAGCTACATCGCCAAAGTGGGTCAGGATGGAAAGGTAATCCAGTTGAAATTTACGGATGGTCTCAACTCCACCAAAGGCATGGGTATTTTGGGCGACAGACTCTACGTGACCGAGATGAATCAGGTAGCAGAAATAGCCCTGACCACCGGCAAAATACTCAACCGGTACCCAGTTGAGGGGGCAAAGTTCCTCAATGATATTACTGTAGACGCCGAAAAAGGCGTTGTGTACGTCACGGATTCGGGCGACAGCAAAATCTGGTCGATCAGTAACGGAAAGGTGAATCTTGTTCTGGCGGGAATGCCGCTCAAGGGACCCAACGGCCTTTTGTTTGAGGACAACCAGCTGCTGATTGGCAACGGCGACGGCTCTCTGCTGACCCTGAATCCCGCCACCAAAGCCATAGGTACCGTGGCAAAGGGAATGGGCGGGATTGATGGCATTGTAGCGTTGGGAAGCAAGAGCTACATGGTTACCGAATGGGGCGGCAAAATATGGCTCATTCGCCCCGACGGCTCAATCGAACTGAAGTCCGATACGTCGGCCGATAAGATTAACTCGGCCGATATTGGTTATAATCCAGCTACCCAAATGCTGTTTGTACCCACCTTTTTTCACAACACCGTAAAAGCCTATTCGCTCAGGTAGGTTAAACCCGCACAGAGTTCATAAATCAGCTTCGCGGTCGGCGCGAATTTCGGGGAGGGTGTCGGGGTCAATAAAGCCGTTGGCCGCTGCGTGTTCGGAGGCCGCAACGGTGTCGGTCACGAGCAACATCGGCACATTGTGTACATCGGTGGTGCGGATAAGTTCACGCACCGACGCATCGCGCGTTTCCGGAGTCACGTCCCGGATATAAATGGCCCGGATGCGGTTGGGGTTTTCGCGGACAACCTGTGCGTAAATTTCGGGGTCCTGCTGCCCACTGTCGCCGATAAGGATGAACGCCAGATTAGGGTTCACGTCCAGCACCTTCCGAATCATGGCCAGTTTGTGAATGTGGTGCCCTTGCGACGAGAGCGTCTCCCGGTTCAGCCCGAAGTTGCGCAACAGAATAGGGCCCTTTGGAATGCCCTGAATCCGGAAAAAATCAATCAGCAGATCATACAGATTCCAGGGACTGCTCGATATGTAATAGATGGGGTTAAACAACGTGGTGACGGGGCCGCTCTGCAACGCCCGGTAAAATGCCGCTACGCCCGCAAACGGCAGTCGGGTATAGGCATTACCCAGAAATGTGAGCCGGGCCGTTTGCAGCAGACTCGTCGCTCCGGTTACCAGCACGGTATCATCAATGTCTGAAATGACCCCAAACTGACTGAATAACGGCGACACCATCAGGTACCCATCGTTTACCACCGGTTCGCCCGTGTCAGGCTGTACGATGCCATCGAGCGCGTACCGCACCGGAAACCACACCCGACCGGGCGGCAGATTCTGGGGTGGATGGATGGTCAGGTCAAAATAGCCGTCCTTATCTGTTACGGTCGTGTGTGTTTCGCCAAATGCATCGATGCGGACCGTTACCCCGGTTACTTCGTCACTGTCGAAGCGCTGGTAAGTTGCCAGCAGATTTTGCCAGAATGTATCACGGTCGGAGGGCGTAGACAAATTGCGCTCGCGCAGGACCCGGCCTTTGAGCCAGATACTACCAGATTCGTCGGCAGAAGCTGGTCCGCTGTCTGCTGGGTTCGCCGACGCGGGACCCCCAAACCCCCGGTAATAAACAATCCGGTAGGGCTTGTCTGTGCCAAGCCGCCCGAAGAGTCGGTTTTTCAGCGCGTTGAAGCGGGATTCAGGTAAGTTGGGTTGTGTGTTCATAGGTCAGCTAATTGCCCGTTCGTAATCGTCCCACTCGTCAATATCGGTGAGTTCGCCGAGCCGCTTGAATGTCAGATTGTGTTGCAGAATGGCGAGTTCGGTACGCTGGCGCAGTTCGGGCTGACTCCAGGGCATACCGGTAAACAGAAAGTCGTGCGGCTCTTTCAGGCCGAGCAGGTAGTACCCGCCGTCGGTGGCCGGGCCAATCACGACGTCGGCCTGGTCGAGGGCGTCAAACGCCTGCTGGATGTGGTCGGGTGTAATGGTGAGGCAGTCACTACCAATGATGACGGCCCGGCTGGCTCCGCTGGCAAACTGCCTCTGAAAGGCCATGAGCATACGCTGACCGAGGTCTTCGCCGGTTTGTAGCGCCTTATCGTAGTCATTCCAGCCATCGTTGGGGTTTATGAAGTCGCCGTAATACACTACGCGGTGGTGCACCAGCCGGGCCGCCATAGCCTGCGTATACCGGAGCAGGTGCTCATAGACCTGTACGGCGCGGTCGTTACCAACCGTGCGGGCAATTCGGGTTTTAACGGTGCCGGGAATGGGGTTTTTGACGAAGATAATCAGGTGTTGGTCGGTCATGCGTTACCTTTGTAGCTTGATTATAAAAGAAACCATGCAGAAGCAAATTGTTTATAGCGAACAGGCACCGGCACCCATTGGGCCGTATAGCCAAGCCGTCTTTGTCAGTGCCGAATCGGCCAAAGGTACGTTATACGTATCAGGGCAGATAGCCGCCGAACTGGCTACGCAGGGCGACATTCGGTCCGAGACGCGTAAAGTAATGCAAAACCTCGGTGCCATTCTGGAAGCCGCCGGCATGGACTACGCTAACATCGTAAAGGCCAGCATCTTCGTAAAAGACATGAACGACTTTGCGGCTATCAACGAAATCTACGGCGCCTTCTTCCTGCTCGACCCACCCGCCCGTGAAACAGTTGAAGTAGCCCGCCTGCCCAAAAACGTAAACGTTGAAATTTCGGTTGTAGCCGTTCAATGAGTGAATCTTGAATGAGTGAACAGGGCTTTCGCCGGCAATGTCGGCAGAAGCCGTATTCACTTATTTGTATGTTCACAATTACCATTCCTATGCAAAATAACGTTCGCGTTCGGTTCGCGCCCAGTCCTACGGGCCCGCTTCACATTGGTGGCGTGCGTACCGCGCTGTATAATTATCTGTTTGCCCAAAAAATGGGCGGTAAAATGCTTCTGCGCATCGAAGACACCGACCAGAATCGGTTTGTGCCGGGTGCGGAAGATTATATCATCGAGGCTCTGCGCTGGGTCGGTATTGGTATTGACGAAGGGCAGGGCGTAGGGGGTCCCGATGGCCCGTATCGACAGTCAGAACGGCGCGCTATTTACCAGCAGGAAGCTCAGCGACTCGTTGATGAGGGGAAGGCCTATTACGCCTTCGATACCGCCGACGAGCTGGACGCCATGCGGCAGCGGCTCGAAGCGGCCAACGCACCAGCCGCCCAGTATAATGCCATTACGCGCACCCAGATGCGTAACTCGTTAACCATGAAACCCGACGAGGTCCGCGCCCGCATTGACGGGGGCGAACCGCACGTGATTCGGCTCAAGACCCCGCGCAAGGAAGAAGTGCGGCTGCATGACATCATCCGGGGTTGGGTGAACGTGCATTCGTCGGCCATTGACGATAAAGTTTTGCTGAAATCAGACGGGTTACCCACGTATCATTTAGCCAACATCGTGGACGACCATCTGATGAAGATCACCCACGTCATTCGGGGCGAAGAGTGGTTGCCGTCGGCTCCGTTGCACGTGCTGCTGTACCGGTATCTGGGGTGGGAGGATACCATGCCGCAATTTGCGCACCTGCCGCTGCTGCTCAAACCCGAGGGCAACGGTAAGCTGAGCAAGCGCGACGCTGACCTCGGTGGTTTTCCTATTTTTCCGCTTGAGTGGACCGACCCCGCCACGGGTATCGTGGCGAAGGGATTCCGTGAAGAAGGCTATCTGCCCGAAGCAACGATTAATTTTCTGGCGCTGCTGGGCTGGAATTCTGGTACCGAGCAGGAGTTGTTTTCGATGGATGAACTCATTGCCACTTTTGATCTGGCGCAGGTACATAAGGCCGGAGCGCGGTTTGATATTCAGAAAGCGCAGTGGTTCAATCACCAGTACATCCGCGAGCGGCCTGATGCTGAGCTGGCTCCTGCCGTGCAGCACCAGGCCGAAGCCGCCGGGTATGACTGCCCGCCCGAGAAAGCAGAAAAGATCGTATCGCTGCTGAAAGGCCGGGTTAATTTTGCTCACGAGATTTTTGGGGAAGCCAGCACCATCTTTAACGCCCCCGCCACGTATGACGAAAGTATCGTAGCAGCTAAGTGGAATGATGATGCCCGCAAAGCTGTATCGGCCTTTCGTGATGCGTTGCAACAGTACGAGGGGCCATTCATGGCCGATGATATCAAGCATTTACTGGCCGATACCATGACACAGGCCGGTATCAAGCAGGGTAAGATCATGCAGGCCATGCGCCTGGCTCTGACGGGCAGTGGCACCGGCCCTGATCTTATGCTGACTATGGAAATTATTGGCCGGGATGAAACCGTTTCTCGGCTTGATAAAGCAGTAACTACGCTTTGACAGCGCGCTGGTGACCGGCTCGCTGACCCGTGCCGCTGCCGCTGATGCTCACAGATTTACGGAGATTATCCGCAAAAAGTAGTACTATCCGTGTCATCTGCATCTCATTTTAGTTATACCACTATGGCGAAGAAAAAAACGAACCCCGACGAAAACGAAAAGCCCCGCGTTCATAAAGAACTCGAAGGCTTCGATATTCAAATCAACTCATTCGGCGAAATCACGACGAGTTTCGATATCGACAAAATTAACCAGTTTCTAAACCGCACCGTCGATGATAAGAAACTGCGGCACCGCACCGACCTGAACCTCAAAGGTGATCCGGAGCCCAACAGAGATGAAACGGATACCGACGAGCAAAAACCACTCGGCGATGCCGACAATCTTCCCGGCGACGCGAATCCAGCGTAACGCAGTAGCGCGGCCTCTAAGCCGCGCTACTGCGTTATAACGCCTGTCGGTACGCCATGATTTCGGTAAACGAAAGTTTATAAAGCAGCGTAAGGCCGCCGTAAACACTGCCACCAATGATGATCTGAGCCGCAGTATGGATTGGCCCTTCGTAGCCAAACATCACTTTATACAGGGTTACGGTGCCCACCATAATCAGGCAGAAAAGAACGGGTTTGGCCAGGTTTTCGAGGAACGCCCGGAAAAAATCGCCGATGAGCAACTGCACAATTATGAAGTTGGCCACTGTGTTCAAAAACGTAGCCACCAGAAATGCTACAGCTACGCCCGTTGTGCCGTAGTAGAATCCGCCCGCGTAAATCAGTGGTACCTTTACCAGTATGGTACCTACGTTGAGGTAGAATAGCAGGTTGGGCTTGCCCTTTGTAAAGGCCAGCGTAAAGAGTGGATGACTCAGGCAGAAAAACACGCTGACAAACACAAAAATCTGGATGAGGGGAACCGTCTCACCCCAGCCGGGTCCATAAAAAAGCGGTACAACACTGTCGGCGGTAATGAACAGCCCGGCCAACAGCGGAAAGTTGCAGTAGCTGATGAAGTCCAGAATTTTGAGGTACGAACTTTTCAGGTTTTCATTGCTTTCTTTCATCTTGGCCAGCAACGGATAGGCTACCTGCAAAATAATTGGATTTAGCTTGTTGATCGGAAAAACGGCCAACTGGTAGGCAAGACTATAAAAGCCTAATTGCCGGACACCTAGTAAGTTTACCGATAAGAATTGCGTCGATGTTCAACTGAATAAAGCCCAGAATCCCGTCGCCGAGGTTGTAGATTCCGAAGCGCAGATGGTCTTTAATGTCGGCTATCGAGAAGGTGAGCATGGGCCGGAACAGGGCCCGTCCCGCTACCATCTGCCCCACTGACCGCACCACCTGCCCCACCAGTGCACCTACCACCAAAGACAACTCGCGAAAGTCGTTGAAGGCCAGCACGAGCGTGACAATAACGGCCACTATACTACCTGCAATATCAATCTGCGCCACCGCCCTGAATCGCAATTCTTTCTCCATCAGAAACAGATAAATCTGCCCGAAGTAGACCACCACGAAGTAAAACGAGGCAATGTGAAGCAACTGCTCCAGACGCGGTTCTTTATAAAAAGCAACGATGTAGGGCGTACTCAGATACACCAGCACGAACATGAGCAACCCCACCAGCATGTTCAGGAAGTAAAGCGTTGACAGCACTTTACGGTCGCTCTCCTGCTTGTAGATGATGGAGTTGGAAAAGCCCAGATTGGCAAAAACGCCAAAAAATCCAATGACCAGATTGCTGACGCTGACCACCCCAAAATCAGACGGGTCGAGCAGGCGGGCCAGTACGGCTACCTGCGAAAACTGAAATACCGTCGATACGGTCGTGGCAATGGTAATCCATTTGCCGCCGTTCATGGCTTTACGGGTGTTGCTCATCAGAATTCGTTGGCATTAGCGCAGTAGCATAATCTGACCCGTTTTGACGAAGGGTTTGGCCGGGTCGGTTGGTCCTCCGAGCCGGTACGTAATCCGGTAGGTATAACTGCCGGATGGACAGGGGTGTCCACTGTACGTACCATCCCAGTGGGTATCGAGGCTGTTGCTGGCAAAGATAGCGGTACCCCAGCGGTCATAGATAGTAAGGTCAAATGAAATCAGTGGATCGAGAAAAATAACCAGGTCGTCGTTAATGCCGTCCTGATTGGGCGAAAAGGCATCGGGAATCTGAATGGGATTGGTGGCACAGGCCGTGCATTGCCGTAGCTGCAGATCGTCAAGGGCCATGTCGTTGCCGCACCCACCCTCACCCCGGTTGTTAATGAAGCGAACGACAACGGTGGCACTCGCCTGAGAAACGCTGAATACGGTGGTGTAACGTTGCCAGGTGGGCGTGTCCGTTTCGGGCAGGTTGCCGAGGTTGATCTCCTGTAATACCTGCCCCGAAGCGGATTCGATGCGCATGGTCAGGTTAGGCTGAATGGTGGGAGAGCACGTGTTGGCCCGTAACAGATTCAAAGCCCAGATTGATACTTCATAGGCGGTGTTGGCGCACAAGCCCGTTACAGACTGCCGGAAAAACTCGCCGGGCTGGGCATCGCCGTTCACAATCAGCATATTTCCCCCGACGGTACCGGGCGTGTGGTCGCGCGGTACAACGTGCCAGGTATTACTGAAACAGGAAGTACTGAGTGACGCTTGGCGGTTATATTCACCGTCGTTGGGACAATTGTCGGTGGTATACCGGTAACTCGTCTGGTTGGCGGAGAGTGGGCCGGTCTGGGCGGCTGTGCCAAACGTTTCGTTCAGAACCAGTTGCCCACCAGACTCCGGACAGGATTGAGCTATGGCCCCGCAAACAGCAGCACCCTGGCCTATGCTCAGTAACACAGCACACCTCAGCCAATGCCAACGCAATCGTTTACTGATTTTCTCTGCGAAAAAAGGCCCAACCATGCCCGCTAAACTTGTTCTGACTAGTAATCTGATTTGATGTGAGGCTATTCTTGGGACTTCACATTGGAACAGGCGTCACTGTTATAGTCAATGAATAGACAATTTGCCCGAATACGTTACAGCATGCTGGTTTTAAATACCTTAACGATCTATATTTGTCGTGTTAGTAGCTGAAATTATGACAGTTGCGCGTATTTCCTGTTCTACCTGCGCGGCTCCAGTTTGGCAATCGGCAATGGTGGCTGTGAGGGCCGGCGATGTAGCTGTGTTCCGATTCTTTCTGCCCGACTTCCCGGCCAGCACCCCCCAGCTTTATACGCTGCTCCAGCCCGAAGAGCAACAACGGGCCGACCGATACCGGCAAGTGGCCGACCGGCACCGGTACGTTGCCGGACGTGGGCTGCTACGCGTGCTCATTGGGCTGTACGTCAGCCAGCCGCCCGCCGGGATAGTTATCGGCGTTGGCCCTAACCAAAAGCCTGAACTGACCAATCATCCAGACTGGCACATAAACGTAACCCATGCGGGAAACTGGGTGCTGATTGCCGCAGGACGGGTACCGGTTGGGATCGACGTGGAAGAACACAAACCTGATTTTCCGGTGGTGTCCCTGTTACCCGTCACCTTCAGTGGAACCGAGCAACAGCACATTCTGGAAAGTAACGATGTGGTTGCTCTGTTTTACCGCTTCTGGACCCGTAAAGAAGCCTTGCTGAAAGCTACGGGCTTGGGCGTTGGCGCCGACCTGCCTGCTGTACCCTGCAGGGACGGTAACCATCACCGGCCGATTGAAGACATCGGCGCTGCCGAAGCCGGTTGCTGGACTGTTTTGGGGTTCAACCTGCCCGACGGGGCACCGGCTGCGGTGGCTGTTGCCCTGCCCGTTCCATCGCCCCGCTGGTACAGTGTCGATGCAGAATTTGTGCAGACTTATTTTCCCGTTATTTAACGTATTCGCTCAACTGGTGTCCGTAACCATGCTCGTATTGGGCCGTCTATACATCTACTATGAGAATTGGCATTGAAGCCCAGCGGCTTTTACGACCCCATCGGCATGGTATGGACATTGTGGCCCTGGAGACCATTGCCGCCCTGACCAGCCATTCACAACATGAATACATTGTATTTGCCAGGCCCGACACCAACCGGCAGGGGTTACCTACTAGTCCTCACGTTGACGTAGTTGAACTAACAGGCGGGCCTTATCCGGTTTGGGAGCAATATGCCCTCCCTAAAGCGGTGCGCCAACACGGCGTCGATATGCTGCACTGTACGGCTAACACGGCCCCGCTGCGCTGCCCGGTGCCGCTGGTGGTTACGCTGCACGACATTATATTTCCTGGAAAAAACCATTGTGGGTGGCAATGCCTACCAACAATTTGGTAACCTCTATCGACGCTGGAACGTACCCCGCGTTGTGGCGTTGGCCAGCCGTATCGTAACCGTGTCGGACTTTGAGCGCCAGCGCATCATCGACCATCTGCACATCGACCCGGCCCGCGTAATAACGGTGCACAATGCGGTGAGTCAGCAGTTTCGGGTTATTAACGACGCCGACGCGCTGGACCAAGTGCGGACTCAGTATGGTCTGCCCGCCGAGTTTATCTTTTTCCTGGGAAATACCGACCCTAAAAAGAACGTACCCAACGTGCTTCGGGCTTTGCTGCAACTCAAACAGAATGGCCAGCTATCTCTACCGCTGGTGATGTCGAATGTAACAGCCGGGTACATCAACACCGTGCTAACTGAAATTGGTGGGCAGGCTCTGGCCAGCGACATTATCCTGAGCGGCTACATTCCCAACACAACGCTGCCGCTGATCTACAATGCGGCTACGATATTTTTATGTCCGTCGCTGCGCGAAAGTTTCGGTCTGCCCATTTTAGAGGCCATGGCCTGCGGAACGCCCGTATTGACGTCCAGCACCTCGGCCATGCCCGAAGTGGCGGGAAGTGCGGCCCTGCTTGCCGATCCGGCATCGGTAACAGACATGGCCAATGGCATTTATCAACTTCTGACGCAGACTGACCTGCGGGCTGACCTCCGGCGGAGAGGACTGGAGCGGGCCGCCCTCTTTTCCTGGCAAAACACGGCCCGGCGGCTGATAAACCTGTATGAGGAAATTGCTTAGTGGGTCCCTATCGAGCGTTAAATCCTGAACCAGAAAAAACTTGAAAGCACTGCTTCTTAAACTATTATACGTTGTTGCTGCCGTACAGTATCCCCGGCTTCGGCATGATCTGCGCTATTTCGTGCGTGACAATTATTTTGCCCGAATTAACCAGCTCCGCTTTCTGAAACGAGATTACGGCCGTAAAGAGCCGTATAAAGTTATTGAGTACCAGGGTGAATTTGATCAGGAACTGAGATACGTACTTCCGTTTGCTTACTGGCATTTTCTGAATGGTACCCTGAAACAAACCATTGGCTGCACAAACACAAAACCATTCTATTTCTTCAGCCCCAGCCATCTCGAGAAGTATGACAAACGGGTCTGGCAGAAAGGATATGGTTACTACGAAGTGCCAAACATGACCCATAGCCCAACGTTCGATTTCTCGAAATGGGCACGGGTACCGTTTCGTGAACACTACCAGAATGATCAGTTCCGATACGCGAAGCCAACGCTGGTCATTGCCAACAAATACAACATTGAATGGGATGGGCCGCCGGTCAATTTTCTGTCCATTGCTGTTCTCGACCAGATTATCACGGCCTGTCAGGATCGCTACCAGATTGTTTATAATCGCCCGCTGGCTACGCAGATTGTGGGTGATAATAGTGAAACCCTTGACCTTCACGAGCACGCCTGGCTACGGCAGCACCACCCCACGGTACTCTTGATGAATGACCTTTACGAGCAGCACCGCCAGGAAGTGGCAAACTATAATCAGTTTCAATTGATGGTGTACGCCAATTGCCGCCATTTCATTTCCATGCACGGTGGTACGGCGGCCCTGGCCAGTTATTTCGGTGGGACGAACATCATCCTGTCAAAGCCGGGTGGTGGCAAGGAACATGACTTCAATGAGTACCAGACAATCTTTCCGGCCCTGTCAGGAGCCCGAATTCTACACGCCAAAACGCCTGATGCGGTAGTTCAGTACGTTCGGGACGAATTCTGACTACGGCTGCAGCGCAGCATTGCTAATTTTTTGATGTTTTGGTGTCGTGGGGTTTCTCGGGCGTCAGATAATGGCGCAAACTACGCATCTCGCGCGACAGGCGCATCCAAAGCGCCTGCCCCATACTACCGTCGCGCAGCAGGGTCCGGGGACCGGTCCAGACGCAGGCCGATGCGGTAGTCATGGCTGCTATCCGTCCGTACTGCATCAAATCGAAACACAGCCGCCCGTCGTCTCCCCAGGTATTATGCATAATGAAGCCAACTGCCAGCCCGGCTTCTCTGACGTAGCCCAGGCTAATGCCATACGCGTTCAGGTAAGGACGTTTCAGGTGCCTTATCCTTCGTACAACGTCCCGCAACGCTTCATGCATAGCCAGTTGCCAGCGGGGAATGCCCGGCGCACTCATGAACGAATAACTGCCGTAGACACAGACCACGCCTGGTTTTTTAAGGGCATGGAGCATAGCGTCCAGCCAGTTGGCAGGATAAAAACAGTCGGCATCAGCGAGGAGTACGTACTCGCCACGCGCCTGCTCCTGACCCAGTTGCCGGGCCGGACCGCACCCCTGAATGGGTTGATACAAACCACGGACCTGAAGCCGGTCAATGGTCTCCTGGGTTCGGTCGGCAGAGTTGTTGTTGACTACTATGATCTCGTAAGGAATTGCCGTATTCATGGCCGACAGCGTACTCACGCAACGTATCAGGTTTACCTCTTCATTGTAGGCGGCCACAATGATGGATACGACGGGTGTGCTGGTCTGGCGGGTTATCAGGCGGGCGTTTATGACGTCAAAAACAGACTGAGGGACGTCTTCAAAATGTTCATAAGGATACTGGTGCTGATCGATCCAGTCGGGACTATGCAGCAGATGCATAAGCAGATTGGTTGGCTGTGGGTCGACGCTAAGATAATAGATTCCTGGTTGAAGTGCCTGACCGTTAAAGAGGTATATCACTTATGCAAGCAGGTCAACAGCGTGTAGCTCCATCTGATCAATTACCGCTTCAAACTCCTCCGAGCGCCTGAACCACGAATTATTGCGGGCCATGGCCACTCGTTGTGCTATCCGTTCGGCACTGGTATCGGCCAGTGCATTATAGAGGGCAGCAACGAATGCAGTCGGCGATTCGGCCAGATCAATAATACCGGCAAAGTCGTCAAGTAGCGAGAATGGCGTGGTTACTACCGGTAAGCCAGCCGCCAGATACTCGTTGATTTTCAGGGGGTATATCGTGTATGTATGGGGGTTGCAGACAAACGGAATCATGGCTACATTCATCCGTGCCAGTAATGGAGGCAACTCGTCAACCGGGCGTGAGGGCTCGAAGCGTACGTTTGGATACGCCGTTAACTGCCGTGTAATGGCCGGTTCGTTCACACTGCCGACAAAAACAAAGTCAACATCGGGCATGGTTTTCACGCAGTATTCCACCATCGGTAAGTCGATGCGGTCGTCGGCGGTGCCGAGATAACCCACTACGGGCCGGGTTGATGGCTGATTCGTGACCAGGTGCCGGGCGTGATTGAAGAGGTCGAAATTTACCCCATTCTTTACGCAATAGGCCTTGGATTGCAGGGGTTCTTTGGCCCGGCGCAGTGTTTCTGATGTGGTTATGACAGCATCGACGCGTGATAGATATGCCTGCTCAAACCGCCCCCCATGGCGACTCATCCAGGGCGACAGTGTGATCTCATCGAAGCAATAATAGATTGTAGCACATTCATTGAGCCGGTGCAGCATCGGAACGCCAAATACGGGGTTGAACGCGTTAATAATCAATGGATTATTGATGCCCAGCTTACTCATTATCTTCCGCAATCCGTTTACCAGCCGATTGGTATTCCACATAACCAGTCGGTCGTGCAAGGCGTCGGGAAGCCAGTTAACAGGTAACATGGGTGGGGGCTGCCAGGTGTACATGCTGGCCCCATTGGCCAGCTGTTGGGTAACCAGGGGCGCGTCTGCACGCAGCAGTGTCCGCACGGGCACTTCATCCCGGCCTAGTAAACCCTGCGCAAGGTCTTTAACTGTATACTGATAATCGACAAACAAAACCCGGTGCCGGACCGATAGTTCGGTCATAAGCTGAACAACGGCCTTCTGAAACGGACCTCCTTCCCAAGTGGTCTGTCCAATGCAGATAATACCATCGAACTGTTTCATACGGATGCGTAAACCGGATTTAAGCGGTCAGTAGACTGAGTAATTGGATGGGGCAGGGGCGTATCCCACCGGTAACCGGTACTAAACAGGACCGAATTGATGAAGAGCATTGTACTGGTTGGAAACTGACCCATAATTGGATTCGAATAGCTGACCAGCACAATGCCGATAAACTCGGCCAACAGCGCAATAAGCAGGATTTGAAGCCCCTTATCGCGCACTTGCCAGATATGATAAATGCCCGTCAGGATCATGCCCATCAGCATAAACAAGTACAGTGACAGGCCAACGACGCCTGTTTCGATCCAGATTTGTACGTACCAGCTATCAGTTGGTGTTTGGGAGGCAAAGTGATTGGGTGAAAATCGCTGCCCCGCTCCCGACGAGGAACCGATACCAGCCCCAAATGGCAAATCCTTCAGGAAAACCCGCAACTTAGCCTGGTTTTCCAGCCTGACTATAAACGAAGCGTCCTTGGTAGGCCTGAGGGCCGTGCGTATCCGATAAATCTGATAGTTGGAGTCGCCGATGTGCGTGAACATCAGAATCAGGAAAATGGGTGTGGCAGCGGCAACACCACGCAGAATCGGCACAAGCTTTCGCATCAGGAACAGATAGGCTGGAAAACCGGCCAGAATGGCGAATAGCGCACTGCGCGTTCCTGACACAGCAAATCCCCAGAACAGAATAACCCCTATGAGGATAAACCCGATTTTGACCCACCAGCGCTTTGCTTCAAAGAAAAAGATGATGCACAGCAACGTAACGCCCGCCATTTCGGACCCAAACTGACCAGCATCGGAGTAAAACGAGAAACTACGCAATTGCCCCCACAGAATGTGAGTTCGTTCGGCCCCTTCGGCCAGCCAACGCTGCTCGGCGGCTTCCAGACCAATGTATTGCTGTTTGAACGCCCAGAAGGCAGCCAGTACGGACCATGTTAGCCAGATACCCACCAGCCAGTATATATCGCGCCGGGTAATAGGTGCCACGAAAACGATAATGGCCAGGAAAAACCAGCTGACAGAAAAGGACCGGATATGATAGAACCAGGCTTCCCGGGCGGGTGCGTCGGGGTTGTAATACTCCAATAGCGTGTAAACCAGCCAAAGAATGAGCAGGTAAAAGGTAGGGTTGTTGAGCCGGTGCCACGCCATACGCTTGCCGTTCAGGATGGTACCGAGCAGTGTTAGCGCCAGCAGCCCATCCAGCGCCGTACCAACCGGGGCTTCGGTGCTCAGAAAGCGCGAGAAGCCCAGCACAAAGCTGAGATTTACGTAAATCAGTAGACCCAGTCGGGGCTGAAGTAAAATGCCGGTTACCATAGCCAGGCCGAGGGGTATGGCCAGCGCCATCAGTCCACCCACCAAACCAAAGCCGCCCAACATCCAGCCTGCCGCCACTGCCGCCACAACGCCAATGCTGCCGTATAGCCAGCGGTCATCGCGCATCAGGTTAGAAAGAGACGTTGGTTGAAACATAAAGTAAAGGTCGTTTTCGGAACGGATACTGAAGTTACGCATTTGCAGGTAGCGTCTGTTGCAAACGGGCACAAACTACGTAACTGCCTCACGTGGTTGCCTTTAGTAGCTCCTACGCAGCCCGGCGGGCCTTTTCCCAGATACCTGAGATGTTACCATTGCCGTGCCGCCAGAATCCGAGCAAAACACACCAGTTCATAAAGACAAAATAGAAAGGAACGAACGTGAGCTTCCAGCGGGTCTGCCGGTTTTCAAGCACATAGCCTATGCCCGCAGCCGTGTAAAAAGCAATCTGCAGTCCAAACAGCACCGCCCAGAAACCCAGGCCCGGTGCGTCAGTCACGGGCTTCGTAAGCATGAAGGCATTAATCAATACTAAAATTGGCAGGCAGAACGGAGTAATGGCCCAGCGTAGTACTCTATGCGAAACGTATTGGAATGTGAGCCAGCCGTAGCGCGACACATTCAGCAGATACGACAACCGTTTCATAGCCTGAAAGCCACCCGTCGCAATTCTAACCTTGCGCTTCATCTCTTCGGCTACCGAATGAGAAGGGTGTTCCAGCGCATAGGCATCTGGCGCGTAAGCCACCCGAAACCCACGCCCGGCAATGCGCAGGGATATGATAAAGTCGTCGAGCAGGGTGTCGGTCTCCACCGGCTCGTATAACTCGGTGCGAATGGCAAATAATTCACCAGCCGCCCCGACAATAGTATGCAATTCGGCATCGAGCTTTTTCAGGAACGACTCGTATCGCCAGTACAACCCCTCACCACTACCGGCGGCTGCATCAGCGCCGGCGGTCTGGATGCGTTTCTCGCCCGTTACGGCTCCCACTTCCGGCGCGTTAAACCGACTAATCAGGCGGCTGACGGCTTCGGGATTGAGATGCGTATTCGCATCGGTGAAAACGGTGATGGATGTCTGAACGTCATGCATGGCCCGGTTCATGGCCGCCACTTTGCCCAGCCGCTGAGACCCCGATAATACCGTCAGGTTCGGTAAATCAGCCTGACGGCTCGCTAAGTATTCGGCTGACCCGTCGTTCGAGCCCTCAATAACGAACAGTAACTGGAGTTTGTCGGCGGGGTAATCCTGGTCAAGGCAATTTTGAAGTTTATCCTGCAGATAGGCCCGCTCGTTATAGGCCGGTACAACTATAGTAACTGTTGGCAAAGCAGGCTCAATAGCTTGTTTCGGTAATGTCTGAGCCGTACCAGCCCGGCCCCGAATACGAACCAGGACCCACGCTGCCAGGCCATAACCAACATACGTGTATAAGACCACGAAAGCCAGTCCGAAAAAAATGATGCCGACACAATCGTAAACTAATGCCATGATACTGCTTGAGACAGAACTATTACGCAGAAGATACACTTGACGACCTAAAATTCCACATAACACCGCGCAAAAAGGCACGCACGTGGATAAAGTGGCCCTTAATGAGATACATTATTACGTGTTTCGGTAACACAAAGGCGGCAAAAAAAGCGTAGAAAACGAGCCGTTGACCCAATGTTCCGTGTCGGCGCATATACAATATGCGGTTTCGGGTCAGGTAATAAGTCCGCAGGGGACTGTTGCGCCCAACCGATACCGACTCTTTATGCAGGATTGTTGCCAGAGGCTGGTAATAGATCGTATAACCCGCGTCAAGGATTCGCTGTGACCAGTCCAGTTCTTCGTAGTACAAAAAAAATCGCTCGGCAAACCGCCCTACCTTATTAACCACCTCTCTGCTTACAAGCATGGCACAACCATGCGCAAAGTGTGTTAGACCCGGCAAATTATACTGCTCACCATCGGGCTGATCGTAGCCAACTACAGTTGCCGTTCCGGTGAGCATGTTCATGGCGTTATACCCTGCATACTGCACGTGGCGGGGCTGATCGAAAAAGAAGATTTTAGGACATACAACCCCCACTCGCTTATTGGCCGCAAAGGGACGAAGCAGCGTTTCCAGTAGAGCAGGATTCAGCTCAGTATCGTTGTTAACGATAAAGAAGTAATCGCCATGCGCCTGGTTGATCCCCAAGTTATTACCTCCCGTAAAGCCTAAATTAACTTCGCTCCTGATGATCCGTAGGTGTGAGTACGCCCGGGAGTCAAGTTGCGTATGCAGGGCCGGCTCCGACGCATTATCAACGACAATAATCTCGTAATTAGGGTAAGTCAGGCTGCGGGCCGACTCTAAAAACTGACGGGTTACTTCGGCCTGATTGTAGTTGATCGTTACGATCGAGAGCAGAGGCACTAGGCCGGAATTTACACGTTTTCCTTCTGCCATAGACTAAAAAAAGTTCGCCAGATAATGTACAGATCGGTTCTGAACGAAAAACTACTGGCATAATCGATGTCGAGCAGGGTACGTTCCTTGTCCGACATGATACCCTGTCCTTTGGCACGCTTCTTTACCTGCCATAGTCCTGTTAGGCCGGCGGGGCCGGCAAATCGCTGGGCAAACTCGTCTGAAGTTAGTTTCTCAGCTTCATACAGAGGAAGTGGCCGGTTGCCTACCAGCGACATATCGCCCAGCAGGACATTGAGTAGTTGAGGTAGTTCGTCAATGCTGCTATTGCGCAGAAAGGTGCCCAGCCGGGTAATGCGGGGATCGTTCCGGAACTTCATAAACTTGGCCGAACCGGCGTCCTGCGTAAGGAATTGCTTTTCACAGATCATCCGATCCTGATCCAGCAAGAGTTGCTGGCAACCAAGACCCTGTTGCCGACACGACTCACAAAGCGAACCGCTAGCAGTTACATATTCGTTACTGTTAGTTTCTTCATTTGTTGGTTTGGCATAAATATTGTTGACCGCGAGACTGGCCAGTTGCTGATCGGCTTTGACTCTCATGGTACGAAATTTATACATATTGAATACCCTGAAGTTGGTACCCGCCCGTTTCGACAAATAAAAAGCGGGGCCTTTGCTATCGACCACAACGGCTATTGCTACAGCCAGTAACAGGGGCGATAACAGGATAAGGGTAAGCACTGATACTCCTATGTCAATAAGCCGTTTCCAGACTGGAAGTCGAAACTGACCAAAGTCAGTGGAGTTTCTGCGCTGTTCGGCTATCTGTATGCGCTTCTTCAATTTGAGATAGTAGGAAATCTTTTGTCTTAATTCTGTTGCTGTAGCGGTAAGTGTCAGTACGTCAGTCACTTCGTCACTTATCATTCCCGGCAACATTTTGATTTCGGTAGCTCCGCAGAGCAGGATGAGTGGGATGAATCCTGATTCAGGATGGTTTCTGAGAATGTCAATTATGATTGATTCATAAGTTCCTTCGGCAATAATAAGATCAATTGAACGATCACTTTCTAACCAGACCCGAACATCACTTACCTGGTCGCAGAAAACAAACTTAGTATTCTCCTTGTCTGATATAATTTTTATTTTATCAACTATAGCGCTACCTTTCTGTGCTACAAGTAGACATATTCCGGAGTATTTGGTCTTAGAGCGACCATATTGATCCGTTACAAATTTATGCTTATCTACTACTTTGGCACGCATTTTGCAACTTGTTTTGACGTTGGTACAGGGTTGATATCTTTATTGTCCTACTAAAAAAAATGCGAACAGACGTACGCACCATTAGAGTATTAATGACATTACGCGGGTGCGAATCTGCCGGAGCAGGCTTGGCCGCAACGGCGTACGTATTGATAGCGACTGTGCCGGATCAGTATATATGGGAAGTGAAGACCGACGAAGCAATGCCTGGAGTTTGGCCCGGACTTCAAGTGGATTAAACGGTTTTGCTATGAAATCGTCGACGCCGTTTTCCAAACACTTGATTCGCGTGTCGCTGTCAGAAACACTAGAGAGCACAACAATAGATGCCTGTTTTATGAGTCCGCTAGTACGAACCAACTTAGTAAGATCGAGACCACTGAAGCCATCCATTGCCAGTTCTGTGACAACAAAGTCGAAGGATTTGTCCAGTAGTAATACCTGGGCCGCTTCCTGACCTGTTCGAGTAACACGTACTGAGAAATCGTCCTGAAGTGTCTGGGCAAGAATATCGGCTACATAGGGGTTGGGATCCACTATGAGAAGGCGGTACTTTTCGTTCATTGTTGTAGTGTGTTTAGGCATTTAGACTGAATCGTAGTCTGCCGGTTACTGAGTTTTAAAAAAAAAGCATAGTATTCACTAATCTGAATAGATTCGTTCACGCCAAAAAAGCTCTCGTTCACATATAAATAAGTGAACGAGAGCTTTTTTGGCGTGAACCTACGAACCGGTGAAGTTATAAAACCAGACCCTCATCGGTTGGCGTCTGACCGGTGTTAGTGCCGCAACTGGTGAGAGGCAAGTTCAATAAACTGATCGAGAGAGTCAGGATTCCGCAATATATCCCGGTTCGTTGCCAACGTGGCCGTCATGCCCGCCAGAATTTTTTTGACTGGTGTTTCCAGCTTCTTACCGCTTATCGTGTAGGGAACTTCCTCGATTTGATAAATTGCGTCTGGTACATGGCGTGGACTGAACTGGCTCCGTAGCGTCTGTCTGATGCGGGTAGTTAGTTCATCGGTGAGTTTGAGGCCGTCACGCATGACTACAAACAAGGGCATATAGTACTTGCCTCCCGGCTGTTCAATGCCCACAATCAGGCTGTCGGCCACTTCGTCAATTTGCTCAACAGCACTGTATATTTCTGCGGTGCCAATGCGAACGCCGTCGCGGTTCAGCGTAGCGTCGGAGCGGCCATATATAACAATTCCTTTCCGTCCGGTAATCCGGATATAATCGCCGTGCCGCCATAGGCCCGGATATTCGCTGAAGTAGCTATCGTGGTATCGCTGGTTGTTGTGGTCATTCCAGAAATAGATAGGCATAGAGGGCATCGGCTCCAGAATGACCATCTCTCCCAACTCGTCGTAGACCGGCTGGGCCTTTTCATTAAAGGCCTCTACCTTGCAGCCCAGCAGCCGGCACTGAATCTCACCCTCATAGACCGGCAGGAGTGGATTGCCGCCGACAAAACCACTACATACGTCGGTACCTCCACTAAACGATATTAGCCACACGTCGGATTTTACGGCTTTGTATATCCACTGGAAGCCCTCCGGGGGCAGAGGAGATCCTGTTGATCCAATGGTGCGCAAACCCGGTAGTTGAACCGTATCAGCAGGCTGGAGACCGGCATGCATGCAAGCCGTAAAATAAGCGGCTCCACCACCGAAATGGGTAATCTGAGCCTGATCTGCCAGGTTCCACAGCACATTGAGATCCGGATAAGCAGGAGAGCCATCGTAGAGTACCAGCGTAGCCCCCGCCAGCATGGAACCAAGCGCAAAGTTCCACATCATCCAGCCAGTAGTAGAGTACCAGAAATACCGTTCCCCTACGCGTACGTCCTGATGCAGGGTAAGTGCTTTGAGGTGTTCAAGCAAACAGCCGCCCACGCTGTGGGTGATGGCTTTGGGCTTGCCGGTAGTGCCGGACGAATACAGGATCCAGATGGGATGACTGAACGGCACCGGTTCAAACACCAGCCCGTCGGGGGCGGCTGTTTGAAGGACCTTATTCCACAGCACACCGGTGGGGGGTTGGAAGGCCTCATCTAAGTAAGGGAGCCAGACCACCTGCCGGAGTGATGGTAAACTGTCCCGCAACTCCTCCATGGCACTCGTCTTGTCAATGGGTTTTCCATTATATGTATAGCCGTCGGCTGCAATCAGTACCACCGGCTCAATTTGCCGGAATCGTTCCAGAATACTGGCTGTACCGAAGTCAGGCGAACAGCTTGACCAGACAGCCCCAACGGCATTGGTTGCGAGAAAAGCTACCACCGCCTGCGGAATGTTGGGTAATACCGAAACCACCCGGTCACCCACGCCCACGCCCTGCTGCCGCAGCCAGGACGAAACAGCCGCCACCTGATGCTCCAGTTCAGCCCAGGACAGGGCGGTAAGCGGGTGCCGCTCCGAGGCAAATACAATAGCGGGTGGATTGCTCTCCGCCAGCGGCCCGACTCCAGTACGAGGTTTAGTAGCTGAGACTGCCGCTGGTTTGTGCCGAAAGATGTGTTCGGCGTAGCTGAGCGTCGATTCCGAAAACCATTCGGTACCGATCATATCGGCTTCGTTAGGCCGGAATAATATCTGATGGTAAGGCGTGTGGCTCTGAATATCGAAAAACTGCCATAAACTTTCCCAAAAGTGGGCCAGATCCGTAACGGACCACTCCCAGAGATCATCATAATTACGGAAGTACAGACCTTTCTTCACAAAGAGCCAGTCCATATATTTTTTAAGCAGCGAGCTATTGGCAGTGCGTTGGTCGGGCGTATACAGAGGGGGCATGTTGTTGATGAGTTGAGAAGTCAGCATGTTGACAGTCAGTCAACGATTGCAAACGGTACTGGATTGTTTTTCCGCCGAAATGCGTTGGCATTTAAATGGTCTCCGACCGCATAGGCTGGAAAACCGTACCTTTGCACTCCTTTTTGCGTTTTTCTGCGTCTGGGTGCTGATAATCAATGCATTTGCACAGTATAGCTAAGTGATTTCCTTTATTTTTTATGGATCAGGATTCTGATAAGAACCGAGCCGGTGGCCAGCGGCCACGCCGTGATGGTGAGCAACGTTCATTTGGTCGTCGGGATGACGGCCCCCGTGGAGACGGCCCCCGTGGCGGTAGCCGCAGTACCGGTGACTCCCGCTTTGGTAGAGACACCACTGGTGATTCGCGCCGGAGCAGCGGCCCGCGTGCCAATGACCGGCCCGACCGGCCAAACCGATTTGAGCGCAGAGATAGCGCTGAACGCCGTGCTGATGGTCCCCGCCGTGGTGACGATCGGCGCAGCGACGATAAGCCGCGATTCAGCGGCAGCCGCGACGATAGCCGCTCAACCGGTCCCCGCAGCACTGGCCGACCCCGTATTGATGCTCCCCGGTTTGGCAGCCGCCCCGATTCCCGTAGTACCGACCGTCCTGACCGCCGTGACGAGGGGCCCCGCAGCTATGGCGCATCGCGGCCCAGCCGGTTCAGCAAACCCGGTCCAACTCGTGTCGGTGGTTTTCAGCCTGAAGCCGACGAACGCAATCGGGCCGAGCGTAGCCGCAGTGAGGAAGGTTCCTCACGTTCTGATGACCAGAGTCGTGGTCGTTCCGATCGTCGGAATAGCCGTGAACCCGGCCGGGGCGATAGTACTTCGCGCTATTCGTCGGAGCAGCGCAAAGATTCCGGCGAACGGCGTACCGGACGCTATGACAAAGCGCCTAATTATAACCTTGACCAACGCGCTCATGAACAGCGCAACCGTACCGATGGCCGCCGTGACGATCGTCGCCGTGAGGATAGCCCCCGCGACGAAAGACCAGCCCGATTTGATAAAGAGCGCCGGACCGATGAACGCAGTAGCCGCCCGGCAAGTGCCCGCCCCCGTGAGCGCTATCCGGATCCGCAGGAACCCGCTGGCCAGACCCCGACAAAACGCCCCGTCGATGATGGTACAACCCGGCTGAACCGGTACATTGCCAACTCCGGCGTCTGCTCACGTCGGGAGGCCGATGAACTGATTGCCAACGGCGATATTTCTGTGAACGGTGCCGTAGTTACCGAGATGGGTTTCCGGGTGAAGGAGGGTGATATGGTCAAATACGGTACCAAAGCCCTGACGCCCGAACGCTTCGTGTATGTACTGCTCAACAAGCCGAAAGACTTTATTACAACGACTGACGATCCCGAGGAGCGCAAAACCGTGATGGAGTTGGTAGCCGATGCCGGTAACTTCAGAATGTACCCCGTGGGACGGCTGGACCGCAAAACTACCGGGCTGCTTTTGATTACCAACGACGGTGAACTGGCTGATAAGCTTACACACCCTTCCAACAATGTTCGCAAAATCTATCAGGTCGAAATCGACAAGCCCATTACGGAAGAAGATTTCGAGACGTTGAAGCGCGGTATGGAGCTGGAAGACGGTCCCATCAAGCCCGACGCCGTAGGTATCGTAACACCCGACGCGCAGGTTATTGGTCTGGAGATTCACTCGGGTCGCAATCGGATTGTACGCCGGATGTTTGAGCAACTCGGTTACGACGTGCTTAAACTCGACCGTACCAGCTTTGCCGGTTTGACCAAGAAAGAGTTACCCCGTGGCAAGTGGCGGTACCTCGATCCGAAGGAAGTGATCAAGCTGAAATACCTGAATTGATTTGTTGATTTTAGTTGCTGACTGGGGTTCAATAGTCAAAGCCAGCTAACGCGTTTATTCCTGCGTTGGCCGTCTTTGACTATTGAACCCTAATCATTTAGAAACGCACAGACCGTGAACCACCTCTTTCCTTACCTCGAACGAACGCTGCTCCGGCCCGACGTAACCATCAGTGAGCAGTTCGACGCCTATGACGACGCTACGCAGCTTGGTATTGCCGGGCTGACGGTGGCGCCGTTCTGGGTTAAAAAGGCCCGGCGCGAACTTGGCGATAAGCACCCGGCTATTCTGTCGGCGGTGGTAGGCTATCCATTCGGGTATCAGCGCACGGAGGTAAAGCAACTGGAAGCCAAGCTGGCCCTGGAAGATGGCGCTACTGAACTTGAACTGGTGCTGAATACCTCGGCGCTATTCTCGTCGTCGTCGGTCTGGCTCAAGATTGAATTTGCCAAACTCATCTCGCTGGCCCACGCGCAGGAACGGTTGCTGACCGTTGTGCTGGAGCCATCTTTGCTGACGCCGGAACAGCAGATTCAGATGATAAAACTCGCCGTTGATGCCGGTGCCGACTTTATTAAAGATCGGACTGGTGCATTACCGGGTGTATTCTCGCTCGATGCCTCGCTAGCGTTTCGACAGGCCGTGCCCAAAACGGTAGGCGTCAAAATCGTAGCTGACGGCGCTACCGCTGTTGAGATGGAAACGCTGATATCGGCGGGTGTAGAACGGCTGTCGGTGTCGTCGGCAGTGTGGTGATTACCCGGTTAGTGTGATTAAAGAATCATTTGGCTTGGAGGTAAACTGGTGGCCAAGTAACTTGAAACCGGTTATTTCTTCTCTAGGCCCATGAAATACATTTTCACGACTCTTCTGATAAGCCTTTCACTCATTACAATAGCACAGTCTGTTGTGTATCAGGGATTTGAAGCAGATAGTGCCGCTGAGCCCCGGGGTGGTATGCCTTTCCTGACTACGTTCTTGCGGGTCAATTTGCGTAAGCCTATTGCCGCCGAAGCCAGTGGAGCGGGAGGCCGGGTCATTCTGTCGGCCATTATTGAACCAGACGGCCAGCCCTCCGATGTAAAGGTTGTTCAGGCGTTTCGGCCCGACTGCGGTCGGGAAGCCGTGCGTGTGTTCAGCCGGTTTGGAGCCTGGAAACCGGCCTATAAAGACGGAAAGCCCGTTCGGCAGTTGGTTACCATACCCGCCATGTTCCCCGCTAACGAGCCGTTCCGCTACGAAAATGGGAGCTAAAATCACGTATTACGACGAGCAGGAACTACTCCTGCCCGACAGCAGTGATAAGGCCCGTTTTAAACAGGTTGCTCCCATGGATACCAACGGCATTCCCGCCGGCGACAATCTTATTTTTGAGCAGAAAGGACGGGGCTGGAAGGCCCTGTCGCCAGTGGCCCTTATGCGCAATAAAACGGGCGAACGTACCAGTGAGGGAAAGGCAATCTACAGCCTCGACTTTCAGATTCCCAACGGCCCGTATGAGGGAATTGTCTACCAGGTGGATGAGGACGGTAAGCTGGTGAAGCAGGTACTATCGCTCGATACGGGAAAATCGGGTTACGAAATAGTATTTCACGCCAATAGTATTGTGGCCCGGCAAACGCTGTTTGGCGGGGAGAAAAATACCGTTACGACCTGGTACTCAAACGGGCAGATTGAGTCCATTGGCAGTATGGATCGGAAAAAGCCAGTGCTTGTATTTGCCCATGATGAGGTTGCTTCGTTCTGGGATAATGCCGGTCACCAGCTCGTTACCAATGGCACCGGTCCGGCAATCTATCATCAGTCCGTTCGGTCATTGGGCGATACGGTCCGGCGCACCGACTTCATTGAACAGGGTAGTTATGCGAGTGGGGTTAAGCAAGGTATATGGACGGGTCGTTACGCCGATGGGTCCTATGTTTACGAAGAAATGTATGACAAAGGCGTTATGCAACAGGGCAAGGCTCTATCTGCCGGAAAGGATACCATTCGGTACGATGTGCGCGAGCAACAGGCTGAGTTTGCCGGTGGTATGACAAAACTTGGTCAGTTTCTGGCGCAGAACATCAGCTATCCTACCGAAGCGCAGCGGGCCAATGTTGAAGGGCGAGTGTTTGTCAGTTTCGTGGTTTGTACCGACGGGAGTCTGTGCGATTACGAAATCGTAAAAAGTCTGAGTCCCTCCGTAGATAAGGAAGCCCTGCGGGTAGTGAAAGCTATGAGCGGCAAATGGACGCCGGGCTACCGGCGTGGTGAAGCCGTGCGGGTTAAGTATAATCTGCCCATCAATTTCTCTCTGACTCGCTGATTGTAACCGGCCTGAGTTGAAAGCCGCCGGTACGTTCGTATTTTTGCCGGATAACCCCGGCTCTTCATGTCCAATCAGCAGGTTCCCCTTCATCACATCCATCAGCAACTTGGTGCGAAAATCGTGCCGTTCGCGGGTTTTGAAATGCCCGTCCGTTACTCCTCCGATCTCGACGAACACAACACCGTCCGTAATGGCGTCGGTATCTTCGACGTCTCGCACATGGGCGAATTTATTGTCAAAGGCGACGATGCACTGGCCCTGATTCAACGCGTATCGGCCAACGATGCCGCTGCTCTCTTCGACGGTAAAGTACAGTATAGCTACCTGCCCAACGGGCGGGGTGGTATTGTGGATGATTTACTGGTGTACCGCATCAGCGAAATCGAGTATATGCTGGTGGTCAACGCGTCGAACATCGACAAAGACTGGAACTGGATTAATCAGCATGTGCGGGAAGACGATACCCTGACGCTCGTGAACGTATCGGCCGACATGTGCCTGTTTGCCGTGCAGGGGCCAAAAGCTGCCGAAGCCCTACAATCCCTCACGGGTGCCGATCTGACAATGGGCTACTACACCTTCGAGAAAACGGATTTTGCGGGCATGGCCAACGTCATCGTGTCAGCAACAGGTTATACCGGCGCGGGTGGTTTCGAGATTTACGTGTCCAATCATCAGGCCGAAACGGTCTGGAACGCCATCATGCAAGCGGGTAAACCCTACGGTATCAAACCCATCGGACTCGGTGCCCGTGATACGCTCCGGCTCGAAATGGGCTACAATCTCTACGGCAACGACATCACAGACGAGACTTCGCCGATTGAAGCAGGGCTGGGCTGGGTTACGAAATTTACCCATGACTTCGTGGATGCTGACGTTCTGAAAGCACAGAAAGAACGGGGTGTCTCTCGCAAACTGGTTGGCTTCGCTATGATTGACCGGGGCATTCCGCGCGGCCACTACGAGCTGGCCGATGCCGACGGAAATACCATTGGCGAGGTGACATCCGGTACGCAATCGCCCACGCTGGGTAAGGGGATCGGGCTGGGCTACGTACCCACTGCATTAAGCAAACCCGGCTCCGAACTCTTCGTGAAGGTTCGCGACAAACTCCTGAAGGCCGAAGTCGTGAAACTCCCTTTTGTTAAAAAATGAAACACATCGACGTTTGCCTTACCCCGGATTTACTGCATCTGCATACCATTGAGAACACAATTGTGGTTGTGACGGATGTGTTTCGGGCTACTTCGTGCATGGTTACGGCCTTTGCCCACGGCGTGAAAAGTATTATACCCGTAGCCACCATTGAGGAGTGTCAGCACTGGCAGGAGCGGGGTTACCTGGCCGCTGCCGAACGCAACGCCAAACGGGTTGATGGCTTCGAGCTCGACAACTCGCCGTTTACGTATATGACTGATCGGGTGCGCGGAGCCAACGTGGCCATGACCACAACCAACGGTACGCTGGCCATCACTAAATCGAGAGGGGGCGTAAAAGTGCTGGTTGGGGCGTTTCTGAATCTGGACGCTATTGCCCGGTATTTGAAAACCGAGCCCTATGATGTACTGGTGCTATGCGCGGGCTGGAAAGGTCGCGTTAATATGGAGGACACCCTCTTTGCTGGTGCCCTCATCGACCGACTCAAAACCAGTTACGCTTTGGCCGAAGACAGTGCCATTCTGGCCCACCGGCTCTATTGTGACGGTAAAGACAATCTGATTAACTATATGGCTAATGCCTCGCACATTCGGCGTCTGCAGCGGCTTGGCATTCAGAAAGACATTACCTACTGCCTGCAGCATGACCTCTACGACATCGTTCCCGTGCTGCGCGGTAATGCGCTGGTTGCCATGTAGTGGCTGAGAAACATACAACAGGAAAGCTGGGGGAAACGTAGGGATGACGACTTGCTAAGGTTCGTCGGCCCACTTTTTTGCCCGGTTTTCCGGCTGTTTACAAATTCTCTCCCAGCAGGCGCTTTAATTCCAGCTGGTTCAGCATAAGCTGGTACTTGAAATTCAGACGGCCCAGTTCGGCTTCTTCAACGCCGGTTTCGGCACTTTGCAGTTCTACGTTCGTAATAACGCCGTTGCGTAGCCGGGCGTTGGCAATATCCAGCGCTTTACGGGCCTGCTGCACCTGCGTTTCCAGGTTGGTCAGCCGGGCCTGATTGCTGCGGATGTCGGCGTTGACCAGCGAGATACTTTGCCGAAGCTGGGCGCTGGCTGTTTCAACGGCGTAGCGCCCAGCGTTCAGGTTCGCCTGCGCCACCTGGGTTTGCAACTGATATCGCCTGCCTGCGTAGAGTGGTACCACTATACCTACCCCTGCTACCAGATTAGGCCGGAGTTCCTGAACATTCAGCGGATAGCCGTTTTTGTAGCCCGCATTTCCCGAAAAGCCGATGCTGGGTTTGCCCGTCTGTTTGGCGGCCAGAATATCGGTCTGGGCCGCCTGCAACCGATCCTGCGCCAGTAGCACATCTTTATTGCCCGCTGCTGCTACCGATAAATCGCCGGAGAGCTCGTAGGGCTGGGTGGTTACGCCGGTTGCTTCGCCGAGGTCAAACTGATCAAGAGCCTGACTTACGTCGGGCGTTGGATTGCCCGTCAGGAAGGTCAGCGTGGCGATTTGCTTTTCCAGTTGATTCTGGATTTCAATTTTACGGTTCTGCGCGGCTTTCACCCGTACGGCCTGGGTCAGTACGTCGTACTGGAGGGCGTCTCCGTTTTGCAGACGTGTTTGCAGGAGCTGCACGTTAGCCCCGGCGGTTTTAATAACTGAATCCTGCACAATGATGCCCCGTTGCAAAAAACCGATGCCGTAGTAGGCAGCCGCCACCTGATACGCCAGGTTCTGGCGCGAAATGTCCAGGCTCCGGCGCAGCACCTGCACATTGTCCTGTGCCTGTTGCACGGCAGATGCCGTCCGGCCAAAATCATAGATGGTCTGACCAATCGACACGTTGCCATTCAGGCTGTGGTTGGGGGCCAGTTTGGCAATGACATCCTGCCCGTTGAGGGGCACCACAAACTGGGGCACGGGGGTAATGTAGGCGTAGCTCCCGTTGAGGTTTACGTTGGGTCGCATAGCGGTGTGCGCCACATCGATGCGCAGCTCGCCCGCCCGGATTTGCTCCTGCTGCTGTTTCAATACCGGATAGTTGGCATTGGCCTGCTGAATCAGCGTTTGCAGATCGCCGGGCAGCGGGCTGACCGTAGTTGACTGTGCCTGAACCGTCAGACAGCCCAGAAGCGAAAGAACTAAAAGAGAATATTTCACGGATGGTATGTTTTGGATTTACGGCTCCCGGTCTCTTACCGGTAATGGAAACCCGTGAACTGAATTAGTGAGCGGCATCGGCCACCGCTTTTGCGCGGGCGGCATCCATTTTTCGATTTTGCAGCAAGAATAGCAGCGGGAACGAGACCACGAAAAAGAGACCCGCCAGCCTGAAGGTGTCCAGGTACGAAAGCATCAGGGCCTGTCTTGAGATAATCAAATCAAGGTTTTTGTAGGCACCCGCTGCTGCGTCGAAGGCGTTCATGCCTCGGGCAATCAGCCCCTGCGTCATGGCATTGAGCCGCTCCATAGTTAACATGTCGCCGGGTTGCACGTTCGAGACCAAATCGCCCCGGTGAACGGCCATACGCTGCGTAACGTAGGTGTTGGTAATGGCAACGCCGAACGCGCCACCAATTTGCCGGGTCATGTTTACAATAGCGATCCCCGTGGGTAACTGGCGGGGTTCCAGCGTGGCTACCGACTGGTTAATCAGCGGTACGTTCACAAAGGCCAGCCCAATACCCCGGATAATGAGCCCGAAGATGAAATCACCGTTTGACGCGTTCAGGTCGTAGGTAGACATGATGAAGCAGAAACTTCCGAAGGCTATGTAGCCAAATGCTACCAGCAGTGTGGGCGACACCTGTTTGGCCAGCAGCCGCCCCGCCAGCGCAAACATGGGCAGCGTAACCAACCCGCCGGGAATCAGAAGCTGCCCCGTCTGGGTAGCCGTAAGCCCCACCACCCGCTGGGCGAACAGCGGATACAGCAGTACCGACGTAAACAGTCCGTAGCCGATAACAATCATCAGCAGTGCCCCCACGGCAAGGTTTCTGTTTTTGAGCGCGCGCAGATCCACCACCGGCTCTTTGGTACCGCGCAGTTCCCACCATACAAAAAGCGGAATGGCTATCACAGCCGTTGCTGAGAGCCATAAAATCGTTTTGCTGTCGAACCAGTCCTCGGCTTCGCCCCGCTCCAGCACGTATTGCAAACTGCCAATACCCACAGCCAGCAAAAGAATACCAAACTGATCAATTTTGATGGCGCGCCGGTTGATGTTGATTTCTTCCGGCTTTTTGTCGATGTAGGTATAGCTCAGGAATGTTGCCAGAATGCCAATGGGCACGTTGATGTAGAACATCCAGCTCCAGTGATAATTATCGATGATATAGCCGCCGAGAGTAGGGCCGAGGGTGGGGCCGAGTACGATACCCATGCCAAAAATAGCCGAAGCCGTTGCTTTGCTCTTGGGCGGAAATGAATCGAACAAAAGACCCTGCGACGTAGACAGCAACGCACCACCACCAACGCCCTGCAAAAACCGGAAGAACACCAGCGTCCAGAGGTTATCGGCAAACCCACAACCGTACGACGCGGCCGTGAAAATGATGATGGAGGTGATGAAGTAGTTTTTGCGGCCAAAATACCGTTGCAAAAACCCGGTCATCGGTATCACAATGACGTTGGCAATGGCATAGGCCGTTACCACCCACGAAACGTCTTCGATCGTAACGCCGAGGTTCCCGGCGATGTCGGTCAGGCCAACGTTTACGATAGAAATGTCAATCAGTTCAATAATAGCCGCCGTAATGGCCGTAACAACAATGATCCACCGTTTAAAGCCGGTTGGGTAATCGAGTTGCGCAGGCATGGCGAGTGTTTGGGATGCCATGTAGTTGAGTTGTAAAGCTGTACAGTTATAAGGTTGCTGTAGTTAGAAGGCCCCATACAACGGAGTGACTTTATAGCTAAATAACTTATTCCTGTACGCGAACTTCCGCGTCGACACTCAGGCCGGCCCGCAGTTGGTCTCTGTACTTTTCTGGATTTAGAATCTCGATTTTGACCGGTACACGCTGCGTAATCTTGACGAAGTTGCCCGACGCGTTATCGGCGGGCAGCAGGGCAAAGCGGGAACCCGTTGCCTCGGACAGGGAGGCCACCCGGCCTTTGATGTCAAGGTTAGGGTAGGCATCAAGGTTTACCTCAACCTGCTGACCCACCTTCATTTTTTCCAGCTGCGTCTCCTTAAAGTTGGCCACGACCCAGAACGTTGAGTCGGCCACGATGGTGAACAGATTCTGGCCGGGTTGCACGTACTGACCAACTACTACGTTCTTACGGCCAATTTTGCCGGCAATGGGAGCCGTCAGGCGGGCGTATCCCACGCGGAGTTTAGCATTGTCAATGGCGGCCTGCTTTACCTTCAGCACGGCTTCAATTTTCTGGATATTGGCCTGCGCCCGGGCTATACCGGACTGGGCTACTCCCTGCGACGTTTTGGCCAGACCAATCTGCTCTTCGTTGGCCGCATACTGCCGGGCCTGCACATCGGCTGTGTTGCGCGAATCTTCGAGTTGTTTCTGCGTTAGTGACTGAGCCTGATAGAGATTCTGATCGCGTTTAAGGTCGGCCTGGGCCTTGTCGCGCCGGGCGGCCTGCACCTGCGCATTTGACTGGGCCACGCGGGTATTCTGAGCTACGTTGCGGGCCTGGGCCTGGGCAGTCTGTAAATCGGCGCGGGCGGTGGCAAGGTCGGCCAGGGACTGCTGATAATCGGCTTCGACCTGTGCCAGGGCCACGTCGTATTCCTGCGGATCGATGGTTACGAGTGGCTGCCCCTGCTTTACACTGGCGTAGTCATCAACGTTAACTGTTTTGACGTAGCCCGCTACGCGGGCCAGTACCGGGGCTGAGTTGCCTTCAATCTGCGCGTTGTCCGTCGATTCGTACTGCTGGCCGTGAACGTAGGCATTATAGCCAAAGTAGCCGCCTACGAGGAAGACAAGCACTAAGATGATGCGGGGTAAATAGGTCCGAAAACCGCTCTTTTGGTCAACATTGGCCTCATCGTTCGTGGCGATTGCAATTGCCATAAGAAAAGTTGGTTGTGTGTTTTAAGTAAAGTAATACAAAAGTAAACTTAGTTGACTATAAAGTCAAGCGAGTTGACTATATTTGTACAGCGATTTGAGGCAAATTGTTTCGGCAACTGCTCTATCTTTCTATAATCATGGAAACAGACAAAAAATCCTTTGATTTCAACGAATATAAACTGGTTCGGGAGCGGTCGATTGGCCGTTTGGTATGGCGATTGAAGCGGTACATGGATGCGGCCATGGAGCCGCGCCTGCACGAACTGGGCTTCACTGATTTCAAAATGAGTTATCTGATATTTCTGGCCAACATTGAAGAGCAGGGAATAACCAACAATGAACTGGCCAAAAAAGCCTGCGTCACCAAGCAGATGATGAGCAAGGTGGTGGGGCTGCTGGAAGAGGAAGGCTATATATATACCGAGAAAAATCCGGCTGACTCCCGGTCCAGCATGATTTTTCCAAATGAACGGGGCAAGGACCTATTTGTAGCCCTCAAGATGTGTATGAAAGAAGTCCGGGCCAAATTCGACGATATCGCCGGTCACGACCGGGTAGAAGAGCTGATCGATACCATGGTGCTACTGGCCAATACGCTGGAGAAAGACGAACAATAGGGCAGGGTGCGATGTATGATACACGAGGTGTGACAGCCCACGTCGTCCACCTATTGTACATGCTTACCCTACATCCGTTATGACCTTCTCCTCCATCAATCCATACAATCAGCAGACGCTACACACGTACCCCGCCGACAGTCCGGCGGTCATCGAGCAAAAACTAAACCGCGCCGACGCAGCCTTCAGAGACTGGTCGGCGCTGTCGGTTCGGGAGCGGACGGTTTATCTGCGGGCCGTTGGTGAGCGACTGCTAACCCAAAAAGAGCAACTGGCCGCACTGACCACCGCCGAAATGGGTAAAACACTGCGCGAAGCCGTGGCCGAGATTGAAAAATGCGCCAGTGCCTGCACCTTCTACGCCGATCATGCCGAAGCCTTTCTGGCCGATCAAGCCATTGAAACGGAAGCTGCCCGGAGTTATGTAGTGCATCAGCCACTAGGGGTGGTACTGGCCATTATGCCCTGGAATTTTCCATTCTGGCAGGTGTTTCGCTTTGCTATTCCGGGTTTGATTGCGGGTAACGTGGGTCTGCTCAAACATGCGCCCAACGTATTCGGCTGCGCGCTGGCCATCGACGAAGTTTTTCGCAATAGCGGTCTGCCCGGCGGGGTATTCCAGTCATTGCTGATTGGCACCGAGCCGGTAGAAGGGTTACTGGCCGACCGGCGCGTTAAAGCCGTTACCCTCACAGGCAGCGGCCGGGCGGGGGCAGCGGTGGCGAGTGTGGCAGGACGCGAAATCAAGAAAGCGGTGCTGGAGTTGGGCGGTTCCGACGCGCTTATTGTGCTGGCCGACGCTGACCTGAAACAGGCTGCTGAAACCGCTGTAAAGTCCCGGATGCAGAACGCAGGTCAAAGTTGTATTGCCGCCAAACGCTTCATTGTCGAGGCCTCCGTCAAAAAGCAGTTTACAGAACTGGTGCTGCATCACATCAGCCAAATTCGGCAGGGCGATCCGACAGATGATGCTACTACGATGGGCCCCATGGCCCGACCCGACCTGGCCGATGCCATTGAACGCCAGTTCCATAAGTCCGTCAGGCAGGGCGCCAAACCCCTCACGGGCGGCAGTCAGCGGGATGGCTGCAACGTAAAACCGATGGTGCTGGACGGGGTAAAGCCCGGTATGGCTGCATTTGACGAGGAAACCTTTGGCCCCCTGGCCGCGCTAATCGAAGCAAAAGACGAAGCTGACGCTATCAGGCTGGCCAATCAGTCTGATTTTGGTCTCGGTTCAGCCCTCTGGACAACTGACCTGGATCGGGCTGAACGACTGGCGCGGCAGATTCAGGCCGGGTCGGTATTTGTGAACGGGCTGATGCGTTCAGATGCCCGCGTACCGTTCGGCGGTATTAAAAACTCCGGCTTTGGCCGCGAACTCTCCGAAGCAGGTATCAAGGAATTCGTGAACGTGAAAACGGTCTGGGTTGAGCGGTAAATCGTTGCTTCGGTGCCTGACCTGGGTTCTGGAGCGGGTTGCTGCTTTGGGGTTGATTCACGGGGAACGAAGAAAATATAGTAGATGGCCACAGCCAACACAAACAGGATGGCGGCCGTTGTTGTGGCAATCCAGAGTGGCCACAGCCGTTTTTTGGTAGCCGACGTCCGGATTCGTCTGTCTAAGGCATTACGCAGGGTAGCCAATTGTTGCCCGGTGGGCGTGGCGGTGGTCTGCATGGCTTCCAGGCCCGACAAGGCGTCGGCGTAAAACGGGTCCTCAATCAAAATCCGCTCCACCCGATGCCGCTCCTGATCGCTCAACCGCCCGGCCTGGTACGCCCGCAAATCCTCGAAAGTCAATTGCTCATTCATGGTGTGTGCGGGCCTCAGGCCCGCCGGTAAACTCATAGTGCAAACCAGAGGTCCGCGTTACTTGGTCATGCAAATTTTCAGCATTCGGCGACCATTCTGTAAATGGCTCTTCACCCGTTTCAGGTCCAGACCCGTTAGGCCGGCCACCTCGGCGTAGCTTTTCTGGTCGATATAAAACAGCGTCAGGCAGGTTTGCTGCTCCGGAGGGAGGGTTTGCAGACACGCTTCCAGCCGCGACAAATCTTCTTCCTGGTCAGTAGGCTCACCCGCAAAGTTATCTGCCCTATCATACCCATCGGTCGGGTCGCCCATCAGAACCGTAGTCGGGTGCGTTTTCTGTTTGCGTAGCTGCATTAAACAATGGTTTCGGGCCACCGTGTGCAACCACGGAACAAATTGTTGCACCTCATGCCGCCGTAACTCGGTAACCAGTTGCTCGAATAACTGCATCACAGCATCTTTGGCATCGTCCTCGTTGCGCAGGTAATTGTAACAAACGGCATAAACCAGATTCATGTGCCGCTCGTAGAGTTCGCCCAACACAGCCAGATCACCCGTATCGCGGTACGCGGCCACGAGGGTCTGGTCGTCAAGGGGTTTTGCTCTGCGAAAACGATTCAGAAACATTGGCTGCTGGTCTGCTTGCCCAATAGATGCAGAAAGTTGCTACATTCCACATGGATTACTACTCAATTTTATGGCCAATCGAACACCCGTAACCGGCCCGCTGCTAGGGCTGCGCATTCTGGACCTGACCCGGCTGCTGCCCGGCCCGCTCGGTACCATGCTGATGGCCGATATGGGGGCCGAGGTTATCAAGATTGAAGATCCCAATGCCCCCGATTATGTTCGGATGTTTCCGCCCCATATCAACGGCGAGTCGGCCAATTATCTGGCTTACAACCGATCCAAACGCTCGGTCCTGCTCGATTACCAAACGCCCGATGGCCGCGATAAATTTCTGGATTTGGTGGAGACTGCCGATGTGGTAGTGGAGCAGTTCCGGCCCGGCCACCTCGACCGGCTGGGCCTGGGCTACGCAATTGCCCGTGCCCGTAATCCGCGCATCATCTACGTATCCATAACCGGCTACGGCCAAACAGGGCCCTACGCACACCTGGCCGGCCATGACCTGAACTACCTCGCTGTATCGGGTGTGCTGGGACTGACCGGAACCGACCCCGCCGACGCGCCCGTAATGCCGGGCGTACAACTGGCCGACATTGCGGGTGGGTCATACGGCTGCGTCATGGCTACGCTGGCGGCTCTCTACGCCCGGCAGCGTACGGGCGAAGGGCAACACGTGGACGTGTCGATGACGGATGCAGTCATGCCATTGCTGTCGTTGGCCTACGCCCTGCAGGCCGGGGTGGGGGAGCGGGGAACAGATGAGGAAGGGGCAGAGCCGGCGGCCGGTTGGGCGAATACGCGCGGGGAAGCATCCAGTCGGGAAGCATCCAATGGGGGGCTATCCAGTCGGGGACCATCCAGTCGGGGACAGATGCCGCTATCGGGTGGGCTGGCCAACTATAACTTGTACCGTTGCCAGGATGGGCGGTACGTGGCCCTCGGTACGCTGGAGCCCAAGTTCTGGCAAAAATTTTGCAAACTGGTCAGCAAGCCCGACTGGATGGCGTTCCTGCAACCGCAAAGTCCGGCACAACTAGCCGGATTCAAAGCCCGGATTCAGCTCCTCTTTAGTGAACGTGACCGCGACGACTGGACCCGCTTCGGACTGGAAAACGATCTGCTCATTACGCCCGTCAACGACCTGTCTGACCTCGCCACCGATCCGCAGTTAATGGCCCGGCAGATGATTGTGACGCAGCAGCACCCCGTGGCGGGACCGTTTCAGACTATCGGCGTACCGCTCAAATTTTCGGCTACCCCCGCGCATCCTGCCTGGCCCGCGCCCCTGCTCGGTGAGGATACCGACGCGGTACTGGGCAGTCGGTCAAAAAAACCACCCGGGTCATAACCTGTATGTTTATTTGTCAGTTTACCGGATAAACCCGCCTGTTAGCCATGTCTTTTTTCCCACTTCCCATTTTCGATTACGTCATTTCTCCAATAATGTTGGTTGTGTTTAGTCTGCTGCTCTGGATTCAGTGGAAGCGGCCTCTGCGCCATCAGCGGCTCAGCAGCGTTCGGCGAGTAGCGCGAAACGTGGGTGTGTCGGTGCCCATGTTCATTATATTCCGGTTGCTGATGGTGCCGCTGCCCCTGTTTACGGCAATCTGGGCGGCCAGCCATGATGTGGGGTTGTTGCGGTGGTCTATTGCCCGATAGTGACTTTGGTAGGGGTGTGCAGGCCGTACTGGGGATGTTGCTCTTCGATTACAGCTACTACTGGTGGCATCAGGCCACGCATTACTGGCCACTGTTTTACCGTTTTCATGTCGTTCATCACACCGATATGGATATGGACGTATCTACAGCGGTGCGATTCCATTTTACCGACATGATTATCGGGTCAGTGTTTCGGGCGTTGGTGGTGCTGGTATTCGGGATCGGGTTCTGGACGGCCATTGTGTATGAAGTTGTTTTTGAGATAGCTACCCAGTTTCACCACTCCAATACCCGACTGCCCAAACGAATCGAGCAGCTGCTGAATTACGTGATTATTACGCCCCGGATGCACGGTATCCACCATTCTATTGTGGCCGAGGAGTTTAACTCCAACTGGGGAACCGTGTTCTCGTTCTGGGATCGGCTGCACAACACCCGCCGAATGGATATTCCGCAGGACGCGGTTGATATTGGTGTGCCGGGCTACCGTGATCCCGAAGAAATGACGGTGAAATACCTGCTCAAAATGCCCTTCGGTCCGCAACGCGACTGGAAATTACCCAACGGAGAGACCCCTGAGCGGTAGCTTCTAATACAAAGAACCGTAGCCCGGACCTCCCGGTCCGGTAGCCGCAAGGCTAAGAAAATACGTTACTGTGTGGTTACCGGACCGGGAGGTCCAGGCTACACTGACGCCGGTCAACCGACAAGTTATCAAAATTCCAAACCGGTTCAGAGGAAGATCCTTTTCAAATCGCATTCTCTCTGTGCTAAACTTCCCTCCAGGTCGAAAAAGCTTACTTCCCGAAGAACATGATGTGTTGCTGAGGTAAGCGACTGTCATTCTTGAGCAAACGCAATCCTGATTCCTTCATCTCTATAGTGGCCTGCTCCACACTCAGCTTATGCCGTTCTTTGATGGGTACCGACGGATCTTCGGCGCGGTACTCGACCAGGGCAATGCGTCCGCCGGGTTTCAGCGCGTCGGCAATGTGCCGGATCATTTCACGGGGATACGAAAACTCATGGTAGGCGTCGATCATAATGGCCAGATCGATGCTATTGGCGGGGAGTTTCGGATCGGATTCTGTGCTTTGTATAGGCTGCACGTTGGTCAGGTTGCGTTTGACTTTGCCTTCGTTGAGGTACTCAATCATTTCGGGCTGAATGTCAACGGCCAGCACGCGACCCTTGGGTACTTTGGGAGCCATCAGAAAGGTGAAGAAGCCGGTTCCCGCGCCAATGTCGGCCACGACGTCGGTAGGTTTGAGGTTCAGGGCGCTAAGCAGCAGGTCGGTGCGTTCTTCGCGCTGGCGTTCGGGCCGTTCAAGCCAGTCGGCTCCCAAGTGACCCATGACGTGGGCAATTTCGCGGCCTTTGTAAAACTTGCCGATGCCATCGCGACTGGCTGGACCGGTTTGATAGACACTAGCCGAGTCGGTAGTAGCCAAGCTGGTATTTTGCTGCTGCGACGAACCCGGCTGGCAGGCAGTCAGCAGAACAGAAGCAAGAAGAACGAAGCGGAACATAGAATCAGTAGTTTGTCTGATAAAACAACTGTTGTAGTGTGTTGTTTGTATCGGAAACCAACCCCCTGTTCATTACGCTATGAATCTTATTCTCCATTTACTGGTCGATGCCGCCGTTATTTTTGGACTGGCCTACCTGATGCCGCAGATCACCGTAAAGAGCTTCGGAACGGCTTTGCTCATTGCCGTGCTGCTTGGTTTACTCAACTTCTTCATTGGCTGGATTATCCGGTTTCCCCTCAACCTGGTCACCTTTTTCCTGCTGTCGGGTCTCGTCCGGGTAATCGTGACGGCTATCATGCTCAAACTCATCGACAAGTTCATGGACAGCTTCCATATTGATGGTTTCTGGCCCGCGCTGGTGATTGCTATTGCTGTGGCTGTTGTTGGTTCGCTTATTGATCGCCAGGCGCCTACTCAGGAAATGGTTGAGTCGGGTTACGTAGCCCTACGCGGTGTGGCTACGGCTCTGCACATAGGTTAGGGGCGAGGGGCCATGGTGGCATAAGGCTGTTACTTATGCTGCCATGGCACGCAACTCCTCCACTACGTTTCGCACTGCGCTGACTGTGGCCGTAATATCCGCTTCGGTAGTGAACCGGCCCAAACTGAAACGCAGGCACGAAAAAGCATCCGTTTCGGACAGGCCCATGGCCAAAAGTACGTGCGATGGGTCGATACTGGCGGCTGTGCAGGCTGATCCGTTTGAGACGGCTATGCCGTTTAAACCCATAATCAAGGCATCGCTGTCGCAGTGCTCAAAGCAGATGTTAGTCGTGTTATAGAGCCGGTCTGTCTCGTGGCTGGACCTTTGGGGGCCGTTAACGCGGGTGCCGGGAATGGTCAGTAATCCGTCTTCGAGCTGGTTGCGCAGGGTACCGATTCGGTTGGTATCCTGCGTCATTTCCTGCCGGGCCAGTTCTGCCGCTTTACCCATACCTACAATGCCCGGTACGTTGAGGGTGCCACTGCGCAGACCGCGCTCGTGACCGCCCCCGTGTAGCAGGGCTTCGAGTTTCACCTTGCTTGATTTGCCCGATCTGCGCTGCCGCACAAACAGCCCGCCAACCCCTTTGGGACCGTAAAATTTGTGCGCTGAGAAAGCCAGCAAATCTACCGAAGCATCTGGCCCGGTCAGTTTATCCATGTCAATGGGCAGCTTGCCCACTGCCTGGGTGGCATCGGTCATGAATAACGCGCCGAGCCGCCTGGGCGAGCCGCGCAATCTCCTGCATCGGCTGAACAACGCCCGTTTCATTATTTGCCAGCATAACGCACACCAGCATCGTATCGGGCCGGATCGCTGCACGAACCATATCCAAATCCAGTTTGCCATCGGGCTGAACAGGCAGGTAAGTTACTTCAAAGCCCCGCGTTTCCAGATAGGCGCATACGTCCAGCACGGCCTTGTGTTCAGTTTGTACCGTCAGGATGTGCCGGCGGCTCCCGGTGCTGTATGTTTCCGCAACGCCTTTAATGGCCAGATTGATGGCCTCGGTGGCGCCTGAGGTAAAGACCAGTTCATGCGGGTCGCAGTTTAGTAAATCAGCTACCTGCTGCCGGGCGGTTTTGACAGCATCGCTGGCCAACATGCCAAAGGGGTGAGTGCTGGCCGCGTTGGCAAAATTATCGGTCAGGAAGGGCATCATGGCATCCAGCACACGCGGATCGAGCCGAGTCGTAGCGTTATTATCGAGGTAAATCATTGAGTGAAGGTAGGAGATTATCCGTCCGTTCGGGAGCTGTCGGGGCGCAGGAGGTAGCGTATCTGCTCTTCGGGTTGATGGCGACCCCATTTCGCTGCTTTTGAGTCGTAAGGGGTTGGTATTGAACAGGGTGCCCAGGTTCCGGAGACGAGAAGTTTTATCCGGAACGGAGTCTTCCCTATAAAAAGGCCTCCTTTCCGGCTCTGGCGCTGTGATACGTCTCAAAGCAAAAAAGAAGGCCTTTTTTCGTCATTCCCCGCGTTGGGGATAACTGATTTCCGAATCGCAATAATTAGATGGCTGCGGGCTCCATGGCGGCCTGAAGCTTCTGCTCCAGTACGTTCTTGGGAACGGCACCAACTACCTTGTCGACCAACTGGCCGTTTTTAAACACCATGAGCGTTGGAATGCTACGGATGCCGAATTTGGCAGGTACCTGGGCATTTTGGTCAACGTCCATTTTAGCGATAATGGCTCTGCCTTCATATTCGCCGGCAAGCTGCTCAACAACGGGACCAATCATCTTACAGGGGCCGCACCATTCAGCCCAGAAATCGACCAAAACGGGCTTGTCTGAATTTATCAATTCCTCAAAATTAGCGTCGGTGGCTTCAATGGCCATGTGTCCTGCTGCCATGGGTAAAATCTGTTTAGTAGGTTGAATTTGTTTGGCTATATAAACCTTAGGGGCCGTCTTTAGTTCCGGATTTACGTGCTTACGCCACTTTACAGCTCACACCCTCCATGGCTTCCAGACCGCGCAGGAAAGCATTTACGGGCGACACTTTCAGGGTGCGCGATTGCAAGCTAACCTGAATGTTTTCCTGATGGTCTACTATGTTCAGTGATAGATTACACGTGCCGGGGTGTGCGCTAACGAGTTCGTTAAACCGGGCAATAAGCTGGGCGTTTAGGGAATCTATCGTGAGCGATACCCGAATTTCCTTACACATCTTCTCGCGCATTTCGGTCAGGAGCCGGATGCTGGCGGCTTTGAATTCCAGATTGTCGGAGTTCCACCGGTTCTGCGTTTTTCCGGTGATGTGCAGAAACCGACCCACCTCAATGTACTGACCAAGCCGCACGTAATCATCGCCAAACAGGGCCAGTTCAATGGCAGTATTGTAGTCTTCTATTTTGAAGATGCAGAATGGGTTGCCGTTTTTGGCGATGCGGTTCTGCATGGCCGTTACAATGCCCGCCACCCGGATTTCGGGCGATTTAGTCTCGTAAATCTTATCCAGGGTGCAGTTGCAAAACCCGTCCAGCTCCAGTTTGAACTCGTCAAGCGGGTGGCCGGTGATGTAAAAGCCAACAACATCTTTCTCCAGTTTCAGCTTCTCAATCTGATTCCACTCCGGAATCAGCGACGGGCGGGGTCGGGCAATCATGGGTTCACCCCCGGTCATGGCGCCGAATAGCGACTGCTGTGCGGCTGCTTTCTCAGCGTGGTAGTTGTTGGCGTACCGAATGACTTTATCCAGAAACGGCGATGTGTCGCCCTCGGCCATCTCGAAATACTGCGCCCGGTGGTACTCATCAATGCTGTCGAACGCACCCGCGTAGGTGAGCGATTCAAACGTTTTCTTGTTCACCGTGCGCAGGTTGACCCGGATGGCGAAGTCGAAAATATCTTTGAATGGCCCGCCCGCGTTGCGTTCTTCGATAATGGCTTCTACAGCCGCGTCGCCCGCGCCCTTGATGCCACCCAGCCCAAACCGGATCTCGCCCTTTTTATTGACCCCGAAAAATCGCTCCGATTCGTTCACATCCGGCCCCAGTACCGGCAGGTTGAGGTTTTTACATTCTTCCATGAAGAACGTAATCTTGTCAATGGTACCGAGGCAGCTTGTCAGTACGGCGGCCATGTACTCCGACGTATAGTACGTTTTCAGGTACGCGGTCTGATACGCCACGAAGGCATAGCAGGTGGAGTGCGATTTGTTGAAGGCGTAACTGGCAAAGGCCTCCCAGTCGGTCCAGACTTTCTCGCAGATTTTTAAAGACAGTTTGTTTTCCTTGCAGCCCTCCATGAACTTGCCCTTCATCTTGTCGAGCGTGGCGCGATCCTTCTTACCCATTGCCTTGCGCAGCACGTCGGCGTCGCCTTTGGTGAAGTTGCCCAGCTTCTGCGACAAGAGCATCAACTGCTCCTGATACACCGTAATGCCGTAGGTATCGGCCAGGAATTCTTCCATTTCGGGCAGGTCGTACTTGACTTCCTCGCGCCCATGTTTGCGGTTGATGTAATTGGGAATGTATTGAATCGGGCCGGGGCGGTACAGGGCGTTCATGGCAATGAGGTCCTCGAAGCGGTCGGGCTTAAGGTCCTTCATGTGCTTTTTCATGCCGTCGGATTCAAACTGGAAAATAGCGTTGGTCTCGCCCCGCTGAAACAGTTCATAGGCCTTCGGATCGTCGAGCGGAATGTCGTCAATACCGGTTTCAACGCCGTTTATAAACAGGCCACCGTGGTTTTGCTTGATAAGCCGCAGGCATTCCTTGATAATAGTGAGGTTTCGCAGCCCCAGAAAGTCCATCTTGATAACGCCCGCATCCTCAATGACTCTACCCTCATACTGCGTGATAATCAGGTTGGTATCCTTGGAGGTCGATACCGGTACAATATCAGATAGGTCGCTCGGGGCAATGATAATCCCGGCGGCATGGACGCCCGTATTGCGCACCGTGCCCTCCAGCCGACGCGCCTGTTGCAGCACGTTCTGAACTTTGCCGGTGTCGATAAGCTTCATGATCCGGCCCACGCTCTGATCGCCCGATTCGAGCGCCCGCATCCGTTTCACGTTCTCCACCTCTTCGGGCTGAATGATATTGGATAGGCCGCCCGGTCCGTCAATGGGGTCCTCGAATATGCGCTTCAGCGTCATATTATAGGTCGGCTTGTCGGGTACGAGTTTGGCCAGCATGTTGGCGTCGCTCAGGGGCAGGTCCATCACGCGCGATACGTCTTTGATGGCCGACTTAGCCGCCATGGTACCATACGTAACAATGGCCGCCACCTGCTGCTTGCCATACTTGTCCACCACGTAATCAATCACCTTCTGACGACCTTCGTCGTCAAAATCGGTGTCAATATCGGGCATGGACTTTCGGTCGGGGTTCAGAAACCGCTCGAACAGTAAATCGTACTTAATGGGGTCAATGTTGGTAATACCCGTGCAATAGGCTACCACGCTGCCCGCTGCCGACCCGCGCCCCGGCCCAATCATCACGCCCAGATCGCGTCCGGCCTGAATAAAGTCTGCTACGATCAGGAAGTACCCGGCAAAGCCCATGGTCCGAATCGTGAACAGCTCGAAATCGATGCGTTCCTGCACGTGCGGTAAAATGTCGACGTAGCGTTTTTTTGCTCCTTCGTAGGTCAGGTGCCGCAGGTATTCCCACTGGTTCAGGGTATCGTCGGTATGCTGCTGAAATTCCTGCGGAATGGGGAAGTTGGGCAGCATGATGTCGCGCTTGAGTTTCAGCGTCTCCACCTTGCCCACAATCTCGTTGGTGTTGTCGATGGCTTCGGGCAGGTCGGCAAACAACGTTGTCATCTCCTGCGTGTTCTTGAGATAGAACTGGTCGGAGAAGAACGCAAAACGCGTGTTTTTGGGCATCACATCGTCGTCGCTGAAATCCTTCATCGACGGGGTGCTTTGCTTTTCGTTGGTGTTTACGCACAGCAGAATGTCGTGCGCTACCCAATCATCCTGATCCACGTAGTGCGAATCGTTGGACGCAATAATTTTGACGTTGTACTTGCGGGCAAACTTGATCAGAATCTCGTTCGCTTTGATCTGATCGGGAATCTCGTGCCGCTGCAACTCTACGTAATAGTCCTCGCCAAATCGATCGAGCCACCACTTAAACTCGATTTCGCCCGCAGCCTCACCCTTTTTCAGAATCGTTTTCGGCACGCTGGCCCCAATGCAGCAGGTGGAGGCAATCAGGCCTTCTTTGTACTGTTCAATCAGGGCTTTGGTAACGCGCGGGTACTTGCCGTACAGCCCTTCCATGTAACCGAGCGAGCATAGTTTCGCCAGGTTCTTGTAGCCCTGCGCGTTTTTGGCGAGCAGCAACTGGTGGTACCGAACATCTTTTTTCTCCTTCGTAAACTGTTTGATACTATGGTCTTCTACCACGTAAAACTCGCAGCCCACAATGGGTTTGATGCCCTGCTTGCTGGCTTCGGCCACGAACTCAAATACGCCGAACATGTTGCCGTGATCGGTAATGGCCAGGGCGGGCATATTGTCGGCTTTGGCCTTGCTAACCAGCTTTTTGATGTTGGCCTGCCCGTCGAGCAGCGAGTATTGGGTGTGGCAGTGGAGGTGGGAGAATTGCATTAGCTATAAATGTCTTTGCGATTGCCGACTTTGAGTACTTCGACGGTTAACACAGAATCCTGGATACTATATATGACGCGGTAATTACCGGCCCGTATTCGATAAAGGTCCTTGAAGCCTTTGAGTTTCTTGCAGCCCGATGGTTGCGGTTCGTTGGCGAGGTCGGCAAGGGCATCGCGATTGGTGACGATCTCCTGAGCGGGCAGTTTGGATAGTTCTTTCTCCGCCGATTTGGTAATCGTATACAGTGTACTTATTCATTGGCTGCTTTGGCAGTCAGCAGACGATTCACCACCGTCTGGAAATCTTCTTTAGATTCATTACCTCGGGATTCGGCTTCCAGACCGTCCAGAAAATCTTCCGGTTCTTCACCGTATGCTTTCCAGTCGATTACCACGGCGGTCCGCTCACCGGCGTCATTCACGATATAATTGATGCCTTCCATGTCGAGGTTGTCTGATCGTTTCACCGACCTAAAATTAGCCGTTTTCGGCGGTCTATGGGTACAGAAATTTGAGAATTCTGGGCGTGTGCCCGTAACGGTTTGTCAGAGACAGCCTTACGGGCATACTGATACGTACCGTCAAACTTACCTCGCAGCCACTACGATTTACCGGTTGTTTTCGGTGTGATTGAGGGGCAGTTAGGCATGTTGATTGTCAGTTTATCAACTGCCAAAGGCTGCATCCAGCAAATCCTGTGCTTTTTTCAGGTTAGCCAGCGTGGCAGTCATGTCCAGTGTCCCGGCGTTGAACACGCGGTAGTCGCCCTCCCAGCGGGCTACGGTCACAGTCCAAGCATCTGTCGTTCTTCTTCCTTTTCTGATCGGTATGTTGATTACTTGATTCGCTTGCCAAAGTTTTTGGTAGGCATCTCGCTAAACTGCATCAGTGATTAATTTGTCATCTACGACTACCTTAAGGCAAAGTGCGGGACTGCTACTTACCTCGTCTGGCTTACGATAAAGTGATTCTAATTGTGGGTATGCCCAGTATTTAGGCTCAGAACAGAATTTTTTACCCCACCAAAATCCCATGAATCCACCTGATCTGTTGTTGACGTGTCCCCAATCTGCCCCATATAGTTCTTTATGTGGGTATAACTCCATAAAGAATCCCCTCCAGTCATTGTCCTGCCAACCTTCGGGAGCTTTTGTGCTGAACTGGTTGACATTTTCTTCCATGTTTTCCAGATGCGCCAGAAAATCCTGATAAATGGCGTTGTTGACTCTTTCCCTTCCTTTTGTCAATACGGTCAGGAAATCTTTGCGCACGTAGGTTTTGAAAACGCCGAGAGTGTCAAACCGCGACTGGTACCCTGTTTTGAAGTACAGAGGAATCATTTTGTCTATTGCGTATGTCTTGGCCACTTCATCATAATAGCGATTGAGTTGGTTAGAATGATCGAACGTGTGCGTCTTGTCCTCAATCAGGATGGCGAGTTCGCCTGGCGCATCAGGGTCCAGTTTGTTGATCTCGATCAAAACGTCCAGTTTCCCAACCTGACGGCTGACTTTGACAGCTTTTATGATTGCAACATCGCAACCATCTTTCTTTGCCAGCATTGAGCGGATAAAGTCCGTACCTGCCTGATGCAATGCGGAGTTTTCAGCACTGTTAAATTTGGGGTCGGCCCAGGCGGCTAACCAGCAGATGAAGGCGTCCTGAGAGAGTTCGCTAGTAGCGTAGTGGAACAGGTTGGGGCGGGGTTGGTCACTCATACTACTTAATAGTTTAAGGTTGATTTGTAGCAATGTAATCAACCTCTGCTAAATGGCGACAAGTGAAAGCGTGTTCACGAGGATTATTTACCGCTGACTTTTCCGCTCACCCGTACAACGAAGCCGGGTGTTATCCGTTACTGGTAAATAGTGCTTTCTCTTAGTTTTTGCGTTTGTATGCCTTTATTTGCCTCCTCGACCAACCGGTTTCCGATATCCCGTTTTCTTATCTTATCCGTTCTGTTTTTGTCTGTCAGCCTGCTCGCGCTGGCGCAGTTGCCGGTAAAATACCGGTTGCTCAACGGCTATTTCATCAACAATGATGCTCCGCTTAATAAGGGCAAAACGACGCTGTTCGTCTTTGACCAGGCCGATGCGTTTAGTGAGGTATTCCAGACAGCCACCGGGAAGAAAGCTGACCCGGTAAATTTCGAGAAGGAGATAGCCATTGGCATTGCCGTGCCACCCACGCGCATTCCCCCCCGCCTGAGCATCAGCCGCGTGTTTGTGCAGGATTCTACGCTGACTATCCGGTACATTAAACAGGCCGATACAACCCTGGCCAAACAGCCGCTAACGTTTACCGCGCAACCTATTCTGATTGTTGCCGTTCCCAGACAGACCGTACTGCGAACCCGCCTGATTGAAAATGGCCGGGTGATACAGACCATCAAGGCAAAACAGGACGAGTAGGCGGGGTCTAAACCATTTCGTGCTTTCTGAGTCTCATAGGATATCGACAACTAACTTACCAACGGTTTGATCGTACTCCTATGCGCCTGTATCCATCTCTGTTTCTGCTCTTAACCGGTCTTGTTTCGGCCTGTAATTTTGGTTCTTATCCATCGGGTGGTAGCCAGTCTCCGTCCGGTAGTGGTCAGCAATACCCCGACGATACGTATCCTGGTTCGCCATCGGGCGGCAATCAAACGCCATCCCGATACCCATCGGGCGGTGACCAAAGTCCGTCAAGGTACCCATCGGGCGGCAATCAAACGCCATCCCGATACCCATCGGGTGGTAACCAGAGTCCGTCGAGGTACCCATCAGGCGGTGACCAGTCTCCGTCTCAGCAGCCGGGCAACTACCCATCCTCGCCGGGCCGGTCGCGTTCGGCAGATCCCGGCGTTACCGTCAACGACATCCGGCTCACCCGTGATTACACTATTTTGAGCCTGACGTTTACGGATAAGAGCCAACCGAGGTATGACCAGAACCGGCGCCCATTACCTACCGGAAACACAATTGGGATTGATCCGGAGGGATACCTTATTGCCGCCGACGGAGCCAGACGATTTAATTTTGTACGGGCTGAAGGTATTCCGATCAAGCGTGAGCGAATTGATCCCCAGACGCGCCGGAAAATACTTGTTGGCCGGGATACGTACGCCGGTGAGCAGGTTAACTTTACCCTGTATTTTGAGCGATTGGATAAAGGGCTGGAAAAGTTCGACCTGTTCGAATGCAGTAACGATCAGTACACTTGCTGGAATATTTACAACCTCTTCGTTGATAACCCCGCTGATGTCGTCGCGTACAATCCGCTACCGCCCAAACCATCGGGACCGCTACCACAGCCGTCGGGCCAGAGCGGGGGCGAAACCCGCGCCGAACCCGTACCAAAGCCCGTTCCCGCCCCGGCCACACTGGCCGTAACGGGCGTAGTGAGCGACGTTAAAACCAGACGACCCGTTACGGCTACTATAAACTACCAGCTATCGGCCAGCAAGACATCCGTTGATTCGGTGCAGAGTTTTGCCTCCACGGGTGCCTACCGCCTGGCGTTACTGCGCGGGCAGGTGTATACCTACATCGCGTCGGCGCGGGGCTATCAATCGGCGAGTGGGGTATTGGATGTGTCGAAAGTTACGGGCAACCAGACGGTCACGCGCAATATTGAACTGACTCCGCTGGCCGTGGGGGATAAAGTCACCCTTAAAAACGTGTATTTTGAAATGTCGAAGTCCGACCTGCTCTCGGCGTCTTTTGCCGAACTGGATAAGCTGGTGGCCATGATGAAGGACAATCCAAACATGGCTATTCGGCTCGAAGGCCATACCGACATCATTGGCGACCACGCCAAAAACCTTCAGCTTTCTCAGGACCGGGTGCTGGCCTGTCAGCGGTATTTGGTACAGAAAGGCATTGACATCAGCCGGATCCAGACCGTCGGCTATGGTGATACGCGGCCCATCACGACGAAGGGCACCGACGAAGATCGCAAAATCAACCGGCGCGTTGAGTTCGACATCTTAACCCTGTGAGGGGACAAATCATGAAAGCTGTACTTCGTGCTGGACATGGAGGAGCAGGCGCAGCAAAAGCGAGGGCGAAACACAGGCTTTGCCGCGCAGCTACCCCCGCACAAATGCACTTCTCCCGCCTGCATACATCCCAGGACTCTGCCTGAAATTGTCCAGCCGCCCGAGCCGGAGTATAGAGCTACCCGCCGATGCGAACCGGCGGGTAGCTCTGCGTTCATGGCCGGCGCGATCTCCGAAGCTGATCGATCTGCTGCTGCTGCCGTTTAAGGTTCCGTTGCAAGGCAAGGACATACAGGGTAAGCTCCTCGATTTTTTCCAGAAGTTTCGCGTCGGTCTGGTGCAGGTCGTTGCCGGTCTGTACCATCTCCATAGATGACGGTATACCCGGCAGCCGCTTGTTGGCTTTGATATACTTTTCAACGACCGCCAGGCTCCGCAGGGAGTACCCGGGCATAAAAACCCGATCACTCCAGTTGTCCGGATGGCTTACCGATACATTGATCCGGTCCGCTACAATACCTCCCGACACGTACAGGTTGTAGCCGGTGGGCAGGTGGTTGTGATCCGGACCAATAGCTACTCCGCTGGGGTTGACAGCATGAACCCGGTCGTTTCCGGATGGCCAGGGCGATCGTGCTGCCAATGAACTCGATTCACGGATGCTGCCCAGTACAACATCGCCGGTTTCGTTCACCGTCAGAAAGCGCGTTTGGTCGGGTGCTGTAACGGGCGAGCCGGCCCTCAGGTTAGTTAGCCGGAGCCCCGACGTACCCGACGCGTTCGAAACAACTTCGAGCTTGGCCAATGGGGACGATGTGCCGATGCCGACGTTGGCGTCATGCCCCAGCACTATGGCGTTGGATACCGAAACATGCGTGTTGGCACCCAGCGCTACGGCATTGGTGATGGGAGCAGCAGCCGATAAGACGCCGGTATTATGACCGATAAACACGTTCTGGCTGCTGGATTCGTGGGTACTAACACCGGCGTACTGGCCCAGGTACACGTTATGATGCCCGGTTCTGTTGCCGTACCCGGCCCCGTCGCCCAGGAAGGTATTGCCAGTACCCGTGGTATTGTACAGCCCTGCATACGATCCTAACAGCGTGTTGCCTTCGCCCGTGGCATTGGTGCCACCGGCCCGGTAGCCGATAAACGTATTCGATCCCCCCGTTGTATTGGCTAGACCAGCTTTGGAGCCAACAAACAGGTTGTCAGAAGCCGTATTGTTATACCCTGCCGAGTCGCCAACGGCTACAATATTATGGCCCGTAATAGATTTGTAGCCTGCCTGTCTGCCAACGGCCACGTTGCTGAAACCGGTGGTGTTTGAGTAGCCGGTCTGCGCACCCAGAAAGGTGTTTCCCAGGCCGCTCGTGTTAGAGAATCCAGCCTGATAGCCAATCAACGTATTTTGCTGGTTGGTTGAGGTCACGTTACCCCCGGCTCCGTCGCCCAGCAAGGTGTTGGTTGAACTGGCAACGGCACCTGTCTTGATAATGGTGAACTGATCTTTGGTCGTTGCGTCGGTACCGATAAACTTACCCACAAGCTGATTGCCCAGTACTTCCAGGTACAGCGACCCTCCTTCATCGAGCGACACATCCATGGCCGGGTGGTTAGGAATCGAGCCTTTTGGGGGTCGTCCACCGCTCGTGCCGCAAACGATATACATAATGCCTTCGTTTTCGGTGGCTGTCCGGCTCTTGTAGTAAAAATTAGGCGTTGGTTCATTATTGGCGGGCGGGGCGTTAACGTGGTTTCTCATCAGCTTCGTGCGCTCGTACACGTGGCTGTGACCCGCGAGAACCAGATCAACCCGGTAATTGTCGAGTATGGGTATCAACTGTTGGCGAATGTTTATCAGTTCAGGGTCTGTGTTCGAATCGTGGGTTCCGTCTGTATAAGGTGGATGGTGCATAAACACCACAATCCAAGCAATGGACGGGTCTGACTGAGCCGCGGCCAGGTCGGCCTTCAGCCAGGTCATCTGCACACCGTTTGGAGCAAAAATTGGACTGGCTGCTCCACCTTCGTATCCGTACGAGTCCAGACTGACAATGTGGATGTTGTTGTGGTTGAATGAGTAATACTCTTCCTTATCGGCAGATGGGCCACCCCGGAAATTGGTGACGATGTTAAAATAGTCAATAGCGTGGTCAATGCGCCGGGCTTCAGTGCTGTAATAGTCGTGGTTGCCAGGCGTAGCATAGAAAGGTGTTTGCCGCATAAACCGGTCAGGGCCGTAAATATCAAATACATAGGACTGGTACACCGAGTCGCGTCCGTCGAAGGTGCCGGTTTTGCTGTACGCATTATCGCCCAGCCAAAGCCACATGTCAACATAGTTAGTACCGGCAAACGTTTTGAAGCCTTCTTTCACAGCAAGCTGGCGTTGGCCACCATCACCAAAGTCACCTATCGCCCATATTTTCGTTGTTTTCGACGCACCGGCACTGGCGATCGGGGGCGTATAAAAATAGTTGTTGGCTGTATTCTGCAACACCGACCCATCGGTGGCACCAATGCTGTAAAAATACTGCGTATTTGCCGACAGATTCATCAGACGCTTCTCGTGTTCAGTCAGGGCTGATGATTCGTTGGCATTCAGCGTTTGACTACCCGGCTGACTGGCCCAGTAACGTACCTGTCCGATTGATGCGGCTGTGGTTCGCCAGCGAACGGTCATTTCGTTTGGGGTGCCCATTTGCAGATAGGGACCCCTGACCAGCGGGGTGGGTGCGGTGACCACCATGTTAAACCGAATATCCGAACTGTTTGGACCCGGCTGGTGAATTTCAACGGCAATCACATTGTCGCCCGTGTGAAAAAGATTATTGTGGTTACCCGGCACCGACTTCCAGACCTTTTCCTCTTCATTAGTAGGTATGGCCGTGGCGGTAGTTGAATAGGAAAATGGTGGCTGGAGCAGCCGGCAGGTTTTCCCGGTGAACTTCTGTGCCGTTTATATAGATGACAATGCCATCGTCGCGCTGGTAGGTGATCGAAAACGGCTGCGAAAGATCGGTCAGAGAAACGTGGTGTCTGAAATAGGTCGTAATGCGTTTGGTAGTACAGAGCGGGTCGCAGCTGGCACAAGCACAGTTTTCACAACCGTTGCAGACTGTAGTGCTCGCCATGTCTTCGTTACCGGGTGAGTAGCCCAACGGCGAGGGACCCGATGCCCATGCTGCGTCGTTATACGCTTCGGTTCGCCAGGCCGTACCCAGGTCAAAATTCTGGTCGTAGAACTTCCAGCTGGCACCCACTGCCACAACCGTAAGGCTGCCTGGCTGTGCACAGATTTTAGTGGACAGTAGAAGGATCGGCAGAAGTACGAGAAATATAAACGTTTTCATAGTGTATAATGATTATATAAAATATGAAAAATGTACAATAAATTTACTCTCTTTTTCAGTTAACCTTTGTGCTCCACTCTTTTTTTATAGGTCGTATTCGGCTATTCTGATTGAACGGTTATAGGCATACGAATTAGTGGATACCGTGCTTAAACAGGTTACGGGTTAAGCCAATATTCCGTCGTACTACATAGACATACGCTCCGCTGGTGTCGGGTAAGCTGCCAACGCACCGGATAATGGCTTTGGACCCCGTTTCATCATTAGCTAAACTGGTTAAAGCGAACCCCCGGGGTTTACTATTTTGTTGGGCTTTACCATAGGTACCGCATCAGCCTGACCCCGCACAGCCCTTTTCCGTATCTTTGTTCCCAAATTTTTCCGAACCGCTCCGGCGGAACTAGTTCTATGTCCGGCTCCAGATACCCCCAATACGAATCTCTTGATTACGCACAGCTTGCCGCCGACGTCCTGACCTACTGGCAACAGAAGCAGGTGTTTGAGCAGTCTGTCAGCATCCGCGATGGTGCCCCGAGCGGTCCGGCGCACCGGTTTACTTTTTACGAAGGGCCACCCTCGGCCAATGGCGCGCCGGGCATCCACCACGTCATGGCCCGCACCATCAAGGATATTTTCTGCCGCTACAAAACTCTGCGTGGGTTTCAGGTTGAGCGCAAAGGTGGCTGGGATACGCACGGCCTGCCCATTGAACTTCAGGTTGAGAAAGAGCTGGGTATCACCAAAGACGACATCGGAAAGACCATCAGTGTTGAAGACTACAACCAGAAATGCCGCGAAACCGTCATGCGCTTCACCGATCAGTGGAATGACCTGACAGAAAAGATGGGCTACTGGGTTGACCTCGATAATCCGTACGTCACCTATAAAAATGACTATATTGAATCGGTCTGGAACATACTCAGGAAGCTGTATGATAAGGGATTGCTCTACAAAGGCTATACCATCCAGCCATTCTCGCCGAAGGCCGGTACCGGACTCAGTTCGCACGAGCTAAACATGCCCGGCACTTACCAGGACGTGCGTGATACCACCGTGGTGGCGCAGTTCAAGGTAAAACCAACGGGAAAATCAGGGTTCCTGTTCGGCGACTCGGCCGATGCCGATGTGTTCATTCTGGCCTGGACTACCACCCCCTGGACCCTGCCCGCCAACTCTGCCCTGACCGTAGGAGCCAGCATTGACTACGTGCTGGTTAAGACGATCAACCCGTACACACACCTGCCCATACATGTGGTGCTGGCCAAAAAACTTGTGTCGCGCTGGTTCAGCGAGAAAGCACAGGTCGATGCGGTTGACAGCCCTGCCTTTGCGGCTTATCTACCTACTGACAAGGCTGTTCCGTGGGGTATTGTGTCGGAGTTTAAGGGCAAGAATCTGGAAGGCATCGAGTATGAGCAGTTAATGCCGTATGTGCAGCCGGAGAAGCCTGCTTTCCAGGTTATCCTGGGCGATTTTGTGACCACCGAAGATGGCACGGGCGTTGTACATACCTCGCCGACGTTCGGAGCCGATGACTTCCGGGTGGCGCAGGCAGCTGGTATTCCGGCCATCCTGGTCAAAGATGAAACCGATAAAGACGTGCCGATTGTGGACCGGCAGGGACGGTTCGTGTCCGAGATCACCGACTTTGCCGGGCGGTATGTCAAGGAAGAGTATTATTCCGACGAAGAACGGGCCGACCCGGATTTCAAACCCACCGACGTCCTGATTGCCATCAAACTCAAGGAAGAGAATAAAGCCTTCCGGGTTGAGAAGTACGAACACCCCTACCCGCACTGCTGGCGCACCGACAAACCGATTCTGTACTATCCGCTCGACAGTTGGTTTATCCGTACAACCGCCGTGAAAGACCGTCTGGTTGAGCTAAACAAAACAATTAACTGGCAACCTGAAAGCACCGGTACGGGCCGCTTTGGCAACTGGCTCGAAAACCTCGTGGACTGGAACCTGAGCCGGAGCCGCTACTGGGGAACGCCCCTGCCTATCTGGCGCAGCGAAGACGGACGCGAAGAGATTTGCATTGGATCGGTAGCTGAACTTGTGTCCCTGACTGAATCGGCGAATGAGCAGATGAGCAAAGGGGCAGGTCAGGAAGAAGCTGGTTACCAGACGTACATTGACAGAAATAAGTCCTTTCTGGCTGCCCACGCCAATAATACGTTCGATTTACACCGGCCTTACTCCGATGAAATTTACCTTATTTCTAAGTCGGGGCAGGTGATGCAGCGCGAGCCGGATCTGATAGATGTGTGGTTTGATTCGGGAGCGATGCCGTATGCGCAGTGGCACTATCCGTTCGAGAATGAGGATACGTTTTCCAGGTCGTTTCCGGCTGATTTCATCTCGGAAGGAGTGGATCAGACGCGGGGCTGGTTTTTTACGCTCCACGCCATCGCGGTGATGCTGTTCGATTCGGTAGCGTTTAAAAATGTGGTATCGACGGGGCTGGTACTGGATAAAAACGGCAATAAAATGTCGAAGCGGCTGGGTAATGGTGTCGATCCGTTTGCCACGCTGGCCCAGTACGGTCCTGATGCCACGCGCTGGTACATGATCACCAACGCCGAACCCTGGGATAACCTCAAGTTCAACACGGATGGGATCGGGGAGGTGCAGCGTAAGCTATTCGGTACGCTCTCTAATACTTACAACTTCTTTGCCCTTTATGCCAATCTGGACGGCTTCACCTTCGCCGGACGGACCGTGCCCGTTGCCGAACGTCCGGAACTGGACCGTTGGATTATCTCGAAATTACAATCGCTGTGTCTGGACGTAGCCGCGCAGTTCGACGACTACAACCCCACTAAAGCAGGCCGGGCGGTGCAGGAATTTGTGAACGACCAGCTCTCCAACTGGTACGTCCGGCTGGCCCGCCGACGTTTCTGGGCTGGTCAGATGACGACTGATAAACAGTCGGCTTACGAAACCCTGTACGAGTGCCTGACAACGGTGGCCCAGCTAATGTCGCCGATTGCGCCGTTTTATGCCGACTGGCTGTATCGCAATTTACAACCCGGCGAAACATCGGTGCACCTGACTGACTTCCCTGTGGGAGATGCGGGCCTGATTGATGGTGACCTGGAGCGGTCGATGGAGCTGGCGCAGCAGGTGTCGTCGCTGGTGCACTCGCTCAGGAAGGCGCACAAGCTCAAGGTCCGTCAACCGCTGAGTCGCGTGCTGATTCCGGTGACGAACGCCGACACGCGCCGACAGCTCGACCACGTAGCCCCGCTGATTAGATCGGAGGTAAACGTGAAATTTATTGAGTTTGTGGATGATGCGAGCGGATTGCTCAAGAAGCGGGTCAAGCCTAATTTCAAAGCCTTGGGTCCCCGGTTTGGCAAGCAGATGAAAGACGTAGCAGCCGCTATTATGGCCATGACGCCCGACCAGCTCAGCGAACTGGAACAAACCGGCACGCTGGAATTAATGCCTTATACCCTGAACCTGGCTGATGTAGAGGTTGTGACTGAGGATATTCCGGGCTGGGTGGTAGCCACGGAGGGTAACCTGACCGTCGCCCTCGACGTGACCGTTACTGATGAGTTGCGCCAAGAAGGCATTGCCCGCGATCTGGTAAACCGCATTCAAAACTTGCGTAAGGACCGGGGCTTCGCCGTGACGGACAAAATCAGCATTCAGTTAGAAAGAAATGACAACACGCTGGCCGAAGCAGTCGAAAGCAACCGGAGTTACATTCAGCAGGAAGTACAGGCCGTTTCCCTCGATCTGGTTACGGGATTGAACGGTAATGCGAGTGAAATTGAGATGGATGAATTCGTCCTACGGCTCACTGTAGAGGTGGTGTAAGAAGCATGATGGTTATGGTGTACCCTGACACTCTCTAAAAAGGGGGTTTTATCGGTTCGTTTAAACTGAAACGAACCGGTAAACCCCATTTTTTTATAACGGATTGCTCTCTCATTGTCAACGTATTGCCAATTTAACCTGTAGAGTAGAAATAGGTTAGTCGTCTATGTAACCTTGACTATACAAGGTTGTTTGCCAGTTAATTACCTGCTAATGGGTAACAACGATTCAGTGATTAATCGCTGAATGTAACGGATTATGTAAAAGTCACCGATGAACTCAGTTCATCGGTGACTTTTTTATTAAGCTACCAATGCGGAGATGGCACGAAACTTGTTTTGTGTTCGGTAAGTAAACATCGATTACCAGCGTGCATAAAACCTCTTGATTTTGATAGACACTTTACGTACTACGCTCCATACGTTTGCCAATAACTACCGGGCCATCATGTGGCATCTGCGCGAATGTTCTCTGAATGATGAGCAGTTAGGCCTGGCGCTCGGCGTGAGTGGTAACGCCATCCGTAATCGCCGGTCTAAACCCGACCTGTGGAAGCTCTCTGATGTGGGGCGGCTGGCAACTCATTTTTCGCTGCCTGTTGCGGCCAGTGCTCAACTCAGCCATTCGCTGCATGAACTGAGCCATCAGCTACGGTCGTTGCCGGACTGCGATCGTCGGCGTATTGAGCGGCAGCTACTGCTTAAAGTCAGCCAGATCGACCTGTACAATCGGTCCGACTGGCCCGTTCGACATCTGTTGAAGATGCACCAGGCACTGGCGGCTGTGCCCCACTGATACAAAACTACGTAGATACGTTGTAGTTTTGCGGTATGTCTCTACCGCCCATAAATTTATACCGTTACCTCCCGGTTATCTGCTGGCTTTTTTGCCTGTCGGCCACCGCTCAGTCCATTACGCGGGGGCCTTACTGGCAGGTGGTTACGCCCACCTCGGCCATTGTACGCTGGCGTACTGATCAGCCTACCACCGGTCGTGTCTGGTTTGGGACCAATGCCGATCAGCTAACTGCCTCGCTGCGTGAGACTCAACCTACTAAGGAGCACATCCTGACGCTGACCGGACTGCAGCCCAATACGCGCTATTTGTATGCCGTTGGGTTTGATGAGACCCGCCAGCTATCAGGTCTGGATTATTTTCTTAAAACCGCCCCTGTAACGGGTTCCACGCCACCCATCCGGTTGTGGGCACTGGGCGACTTTGGTAATGGCAGCGATAATCAAAAGCGGGTCTATGAATCCTTTCGGAAGGCAACTGCGACGCAACCCGCCGACGTATGGCTCTGGCTGGGCGACAATGCTTACTGCTGCGGTATAGACGATCAATACCAGCAATATATATTCGACGTATATGGGACTACGCTTCGCAACACGCCGTTTATTCCTACGCCCGGTAATCATGATTACGCCGACAACAATACCAATCTAAACGTTGACTATTACCGGGTATTTACAACACCCCAGAAAGGAGAAGCTGGTGGCGTAGCATCAGGAACAAGTACGTACTTCTCTGCCGATTACGGTAACGTACACCTTATTTCGCTCGATTCTTTTGCGCAGCAGGCTGCCGATCAAAAAGAGTTGAATGATACAACGAGTGTGCAGGTACAGTGGCTGAAGCGCGATCTGATCGCCAACAAACTGCCCTGGACCATCGTCACGTTTCACCACCCACTTTACACCAAAGGCCCGCGCAGTTCTGACACGGAGGAACGTATGCGGCTTTTGCGCGAACGGCTCTCGCCCATTTTTGAACGGTACGGCGTGGATCTGGTCCTGACGGGGCATAGCCACACCTACGAACGATTCTACCGGATGCATGGCCAAACCGGGCTGGCCAATACGTTCGACCCGGCTAAACACATTGCTGAAAATACCACCGCCCGCTACGACGGCTCGCCCACTTCCTGCCCCATCCTGACTAAAGGCGTCGGTACGGTCTATGTCGTAGCGGGCTCCGGTGGGTCACTGGCGGGGGGAATGTCGCCGGATTATCCCCACCCGGGCATGGTGGCGGGCTACCGGGGCGACATGGGGGGCGGTTCGCTGCTGATCGACGTGACTGACAATCGAATTGACGGGCAGTTTCTGGCATTCGACGGCTCGGTACCGGACCGGTTTACCATCGTTAAAAACGTGAACAAAACCACAACGCTCACCGCGAAACAGGCCGATACCCTCCAGCTAACAGCCTCGTGGCCGGGCGAGTATCGCTGGACAACCGGGCAAACCACCCGTAGTATTCGGTACGTAGCTGACAAAGCCGGGCAGTTTCCCGTCAGCGTGTCGGACGGGAAGCAATGCCTGACCGACGTGTTTACCATTACAGTGCTGGCCCCGCCGGTTGTAATAACTGCCACCGAAGACCCCCTGGCTGACCGGCTCCGCATTTTCCCTAATCCTACCCTGGACCGGGTGGCGGTTGAGTTGTCGGCCGGTAAACGGAGCGAGACAAGTATACGCCTTACTGACCTTCAGGGGCGAATTATTTACCAGAAAAACGTCGGGCCGGTTACGTCAATGAGCGAACTGGTTGCGCTACCCGCTGCTGGTACCTATCTACTACAGGTGCAGGTTGGAAATCAAAACCAGACCCAGCAGGTAATCCGGCAATGACGTTGGTATTCAGAAAACAATGAACGCAACCCTTCGCGCCTACCTGACCTTAACCCGTCCCGCCAACCTGGTCACGGCCATTGCCGATGTTCTGGCGGGTATGGCAATTGCCCACTACTTTCTGGTACCACAACCGGCTGCCGCCCCTATTGGCTGGCTGGCTCTGGCCACGGTGGGCCTGTACGGCGGGGGTGTGGTTTTCAACGATGTTTTCGATGCTGAACTGGACGCCATTGAGCGGCCCGAACGACCTATTCCCAGTGGCATAGTGGAAAAACGGGCGGCTGCCTTATGGGGGATTGCGCTGCTCCTGATCGGGATAGTGGCGTCGTTCATGGTGAATCCAACGGCGGGTTTACTGGCCATTGCCATTGCTGTGGCATCACTAATCTATGATCGGTATGGAAAGCATCATAGCTGGCTCGGTCCGCTGAACATGGGCCTGTGCCGGGGGCTGAACCTGCTGCTGGGCGTGAGCATTATTCCCGAACAACTTATGCCGTACCTCTGGGTGGGGCTAGTACCGGTAGCTTACATTGCGGCCATTACCATGATTAGCCGGGGCGAGGTACACGGCGGTAATGTGGTTGTTTTGCGGGTGGCGGGCCTGCTCTACGCGCTCGTAATTGGCTGCGTGGGTGCTTTGGCGCAGGTGCGCGGGCAGTTGGGTACGGCTCTACCGTTTTTGCTGCTGTTTGGCTACTACATTTTCCCGCCACTCTGGCGGGCCGTGCGCGAACCGGCCGGGCGTAACATTGGGCTGGCGGTGCGGGCCGGGGTACTCTCGCTCATCGTAATGAACGCGGCCTGGGTAGCGGCCTTCGCCAATTTTCCGCTGGCCATGCTGGTGTTTTGCCTGCTGCCGCTTTCGCGCTTACTATCCAGGGTGTTTGCGGTAACCTAACACCAACATTCCCGTTTCAGGAGTTAAAGCAAGATGGCTCTAACTACCTGAAACGGGAATGTTGGTGAATGCAATACATCACGCCAAAACCCGATGGGCCTCACACGCTACGCATTTACAGGCGCGCAAAACTCGTCGAACACCATATCGAGGTGCTGGGCAATCATCTGGGCCGAGCGGCCTTCAATGTGGTGCCGCTCAACAAAATGCACCAACTCGCCGTCTTTGAACAGGCCGATAGCGGGCGACGACGGTGGGTAAGGCAGCAGGTACTCGCGCATCCGCTCGGTTGCTTCCGGGTCGCCACCGGCAAACACCGTTACGAGTTTATCGGGCTTCGCGCTGCTCTGCGATACTGCCGCTTTCACACCGGGACGGGCGGCACCGGCAGCACAGCCGCATACCGAGTTTACCACCACGAGCATGGTACCCTGCTGATCGGTCAGCGCAGCGTCAACGTCGGCAGCAGTGGTCAATTCCTGAAAACCAACGCTGGTCAGGTCTTCCCGCATGGGGACAAGCAAATGAGGAGGATACATATCAGTTTATAGTTTAAACGGTACAAGGTGTAAGGGGTGAGCCTGGAAATGTATAGACAATAGTAACGACCATCTATATCCCATGCTTTTATTCCTTACCCCAAATTTTTACATGAACCCCAGTTCTAACTTCGCTACTTCCGACATCAGTTCGGTGGAGTAGGGGGGATCGAAGGTCAGCTCGACGCTCACGTCATTTACGCCCGATACAGCCCTTACCTTCTCTTCGATCTCAGCCGGTATCTCCCCCGCGGAGGGGCAAGAGGGTGAGGTCAGTGTCATCAGGATATAAACGTTGTTGACCGGGAATATCTTAATGTCGTAAATCAGCCCCAACTCGTATACATCCACCGGAATTTCGGGGTCATACACACCCTTGAGGGCCATTACGATCTGTTCTTTCAGTTCTGCTTCGTCGTTCATTTTCTTATTATTCAGCGTTCACCAGTTAACAATCAACGTAAGTGGCCAACAGTTGCCCCTCCAAACGTTGAACAATTTTTCAAACCCTGGTTGAGTGCGTCCGCCCGGCGGCTTTCATGCGTTCGATCATCGAAGCCAGTCCACCGGCCCGCAGTGAGGTAATCAGGTTGCCCATGCCCACGCGCGGAATAAAGTACAGGTCAGCGCTGGCTACGTCTTCAGGCTTTTCGCCCGATAAGACCCGGATCAGCAAACCCACAAGCCCTTTCGATATTTGCGCCGTTTGCTCACTGTCACCGTAAAAATACAGCCGGTCGTCATTTAGTTCGGCATCAACCCATACTTTCGACTGACAGCCCATAATCCGGTTCGCGTCAGTTTTAAGGTGCTCGGCCATCGGCGGCAGTTTTTTACCGAGGTCGATGATGTACTGAGTCTTGTCAAGCTGATCGTCGAAAAGGTCAAATTCTTCGATAATCTCGTCTTGTTTTTCGTTGATCGTCATTGGTTAGAGTTTGCCGGGTATCTGTTGCGTAGAGCGGATAGCAATAGGCATGACAGTTCTGTTTCGAGACGCGTAAAAACGAGTATAAATTCACTATCTACAGCATCATTTTTTGCACCCGGCGCAGGCCCGTGATTAGCCGGTCCACTTCCTCACGCGTATTATAAACGGCAAATGAGGCCCGCGTGGTTCCGGCAATGCCGAAGCGTTGCATGAGTGGCTGGGTGCAGTGGTGACCTGTACGCACGGCAATACCCTGCTGATCCAGAATGACGCCCGTATCCTGGTGATGAATGCCCTCCATGACCCAGGATACCACGCCGATTTTTTCTTTCGCCTGGCCAATAATCCGTAACCCATCGAGTTCACTGAGTTGTTCGGTGGCGTAGCAGAGCAGATCTGCTTCGTGGGCGGCAATGTTCTCCTTACCCAGGCCGGCCATATAATCCAGCGCGGATTTTACGGCTACCACATCAGCAATGTTAGGCGTACCTGCCTCAAATTTGTAAGGAATATCGTTATAGGTCGTTTTCTCAAACGTTACTTCTTTAATCATCTCACCCCCACCCCGGTAGGGCGGCATGGCATCCAGCAAAGCTTTTTTGCCGTACAGAACGCCCATGCCGGTGGGGCCATAAAGTTTGTGGGCCGAGAACACATAAAAGTCCGCACTTAGCGCCTGTACATCGATGTCGAGGTGCGAACTTGCCTGCGCTCCGTCAATGAGAACAACCGCGCCGAACTCGTGCGCCTTATCTATGATTTGCTTAACCGGATTGATGGTGCCGAGCGAGTTGGACACGTGTACAACCGACACGATTCTGGTCTTTTCCGACAGCAGCCTCTCGTATTCGTCCAGCATCAGCTCGCCCGCATCGTTCACGGGAATCACACGCAGGACGCAACCGCGCTCTTCGCAGAGCATCTGCCAGGGAACGATGTTGGAATGATGCTCCATACCCGAGATAATGATCTCATCGCCTTTATTGAGGAACATCCGCCCGTAGGTTTGCGCCACGAGGTTAATGCCATCCGTGGTACCGTACGTAAAGATGATTTCCTGCCAGTGCTCTGCGTTCATAAACGCCTGAACCGCCCGGCGTGACGCTTCGAAGGCAGCCGTAGCCTGCTCGGCAAGGTGGTGAATACCCCGATGAATATTGGCGTTGTAGCCCTGATAATAGTCCGTCAGCGCATTAATCACTGATAGCGGCTTCTGGTTAGTAGCCGCATTGTCGAGATACACCAGGGGACGACCATTTATCTGCTGGTCGAGAACCGGAAAATCCTGCCTGATTTGCTGAATGTCGAGAATCGTATCGGGGGTAGCTTGCATAAATGGTAATGCCTGGGTCATGTTTAGAGAACAAACTGGCCGGGCGAAAGGTGCTTTTTAACGACAAATGGATCGGCACACCAGAGCAGATTCGGCACTGGTAATACGGTCTAGGCCGGTATTGTCCACGCTGTGTTCGCTCTGGTGTGCCGATCCATTTGTTATCAGCACGATTATTCGCCCAGTTTCTGCCGGACTACGCCCTCCAGGTACTCACGAATGGGCTGGATTTTGATCTGGCTCAGCACATCCTGCACAAAGGCATAAAGCAACAAGGTCCGCGCTTCGTCTTTTGGAATTCCCCGACTCTGCATGTAAAACAGAGCCTCGTCGTTCAGCTGCCCCGTTGTCGTACCATGCGAACATTTTACGTCGTCGGCGTAAATTTCCAGTTGCGGCTTCGTGTTCATGCTTGCGCCGGAGGCCAGCACTACATTCTTACACGACTGGTAGGCGTTGGTTTTCTGGGCGTCGGGCCGGACATAGATTTTTCCGTTAAACACCCCCGTGCCGCTATCGTCCAGGATACCTTTGTACAACTCATTGCTGTACGAGTTGGGCATGGCATGATCGACCAGCGTGTGGTTGTCCACGTGCTGGTTGCCGTTGGGCATGTACAGACCGTACATAAACGCTTCGGCGTGTTGTCCGTTCAGGACGATGTTGAGATTGTTGCGGACGAAATTACCATTGAGCGTTACGGTAGCCGAGTAAAAATGGCTGCTGTCAGACTGCTGCACCTGGGTCGTTCCGATGTGGTAACTGCGGTCAGTGTCGTTCTGCACTTTATAAAACTGCATCCGGGCATCGCGCTCCAAGTTAATCTCGGTCACGACATTGGTGAAGCCCGCGCCATTGCCCAGCGTCCGGTACGATTCGGATACGGTCACTTCAGCATTGCGACCTACCAATATCAGATTGCGCGGCTGCGACACAATGTTCTTCTCGCGGCTATCGGTAATAAAGCGCAGAATAATGGGTTGCTCTACCGTCGTATTAGCCGGTACGCGAATAACAATACCATCGCGGGCAAAAGCCGTGTTCAGGGCTGTGAATGCATTATCCTGGTAGTCGGCATAGCGCGAAAAATGGTCGCCAATCAGTTCAGGTTCGGATTTCTGGGCATCGGCAAAGCTCAATAACTGTACCTGATTAGCGGGGCTGACTACCCGCGACAGATCAGCGCGGTAACGGCCATTAACGAAATAAAGAATGTTGCCCTCGAGGTCCGGAGTCTCGAGCGAGATCAGGTCATCGGCGGTTAACGAGGAAGAAACATCCAGATCAAATTCTTCTTTCAAAAGGGCTGTTACGTTCGAGTATTTCCACTCCTCGTGTCGCACGGTAGGGAAGCCCAACCGCTCGAACTGCTCCAGTGCCGCCCGCCGGATGCCGTGAAAGGTGGTTTTAGCCTCTCCATTCATTCGGTCTTCGGCCAGCCGAAACGACGCCAGCAGTTGATCCTTAAAGTGATTGTATGTATCGATAGAAGGAGTCATTTTTTGAATTGTAGAGTATGAATTACGATGGATGAATTAATCTGCCGGGCGGCATGGTTCTGCTTTTTTGAAATCATTTGCCATTCATCATCGCACCGGCAACCCGGTCATAATTAGTTTAAACCATTTCTGCCTTAATCCAGTCGTACCCTTTCTCTTCGAGTTCCATGGCCAGCTCTTTGGGGCCGGACTTGACGATACGACCCTGATAGAGGACGTGTACAAAGTCCGGCACAATGTAATCGAGCAGCCGCTGGTAGTGGGTAATAACGAGGGATGCCCGCTCGGGCGAGCGCAGTTGGTTTACGCCTTCGGCCACAATACGCAGGGCGTCAATGTCGAGACCCGAATCAGTTTCGTCCAGGATAGCCAGTCTGGGTTCGAGCATGGCCATCTGAAAAATCTCGTTACGTTTTTTCTCCCCGCCCGAAAAGCCTTCGTTGAGCGAACGGCTCAGCAGCGACTGGTCGATATTAACGAGTTTCATTTTTTCTTTCATCAGCCGCAGAAACTGCACCGCATCGAGTGGGTCCTGCCCCCGGTGCTTTCTGATTTCGTTCATAGCCGTTTTCAGAAAGTTAGTTGTGCTCACGCCCGGAATCTCCACAGGGTACTGAAAGGCCAGGAATATGCCTTCGGCGGCCCGCATTTCGGGAGCCATATCAAGCAGATCTTTCCCTTCAAAATCAACGCTGCCCTCGGTTACTTCAAAATCTTCGCGCCCGGCCAATACGGAGGCTAGCGTGCTCTTACCCGCCCCGTTTGGTCCCATAATAGCGTGAATTTCACCGGGGTTAACGGTTAGGTTTAGTCCTTTTAAAATCTCTTTTTCGCCAATGCGGGCGTGTAAATTATTGATGGATAACATAATAGGTTGTATGATGCGTGGCTCATAAGAAGCCGCAAAGATAGCCGTTTTAAGACTATCGGCTTTGGCAGGGTAACAAAATGCATCTCTTAAAAGTTGACTACCGGTTTAAACCGGCTAAACGAATCCTCATGATCTATGTCTATACCCCCATAGGGCTTTACGTTTTACCGTAGCGAGCAGGGATAAGCAACTCGTAGTAGCTGTTTTATAGTGAAGACCTAACGATTAGGGCTGATCACACCGGTTAGGGTTGATTGTTCGGCGTTATGGGAAAAGCCAAAAAAACAGGCGGGGTGTCTCGTGTCGATGTGAGCACATCGACACGAGACACCCCGCCTGTTAGGAGAAATCCTGTTGGGATTACAGGTTCGTCACGATGACGTCAATACGACGGTTTGCCTGCCGTCCCTGTGGGGTCGCGTTCGTAGCAATAGGCTCTGTTTCGCCGGCCTTCTTCGTAGCAATTCGACCTGCATCAATGCCACGCGCTACCAGTGCCATTTTAACCGCTTCAGCTCTTGCTTCAGACAGCGGCCGGTTGATGGACGTTGGTCCCTGACTATCGGTATGGCCAACAATTTTGATTTCCATGTTCGAATAGGCATTCATGATTTCGGCCAGATTACCAATCTCCTTGCGGCTTGCCTCATCGAGTTTATCCGTATTAAGCGGGAAGTTCAGATCATCGAAGAAGAAAACCCGGTTCCGTTCTGCTCCCGGACTGGCCAGATATTGCGCCAACTGGTAATTGAACGAACTGTCTCTCAGGATTAGCTTACGGCCTCCCGGTACGTCAACGGCAATATCTACACCGGGCAGGGTACCAGTAGCAACGCCGGGCGTTTCCATACCGGGCGTCTCCATATTCATAGTATCAACCGGGAGTAGGGCCGTATTTACATCGTCTTTATCATTGTCGCAGGCGCGAGTGAGCAACCAGAACAGCAATAACAGGCCGAGTAAAATCAACAGCCAGCGCAACCATGGGAATCCTCCTTTCTCACCGTCCAGTATGGCCGCTGGTACAACCTCTGCTATGCCGGGGGTAGGCATTGTCGAGCCGATAAACCACGCCAGGGGGCCGGCCATTAAAACCGGAACGGCCGAACGGGCGGGCTGAGCTTCCGTACGCGTCATCATCAGCATACCTGCTTTATCAGAATGGTTTTTGCGCAGGTAAGCAATTGCCTCCGACGCAATCACCCCCGTCAGTGTAGTGGCTGATACCAGACTGATGCCACTATAGCGGGCAGTTTCCTCCGGCACCTGGTACACGCGCTCACCATACAACTTTATGAGTGCATCGTTTCCTGAACTGGCAACCTTCTGGCGGTAAGTATCCGAGTCAACCAACTGCTCCATAGATGGATCAGAATCTACCGTCGTAGTATTGAGCAGTTGGTTGAGTTTATCGGCTCCAGCGGGTGTGTCAGCATAGCTGGCAATGCCACTGGTAATAGTAGGAATCAACGCGTCAATGGCCTTTTGGGTAGTTACCAGCGTTTCGTTTAGCGCGCGGGACAGACCGTTGCCGACCGAAGGCGTGAATGCATTTTTCAGGTGGTTTAAGAGTGAGTTTGACATGGATAACATTGAGTTGGTTCTCTTTATTGAACTCACCTCAAGCGACTATGTTCGGGGAAAATGTAAACAAACTACATAACTGGTAGATGATATATGCTAATTCGCATAGGTTATCCGTTTATAGCTCGTCTAGTTTGCTGATTGCTGTTAATGTACAGCTATTTTGACTGATAATCAGTGCTATACCTGCTGGTCTTCTAAAAACTGGAGCAGCAATTTCTCCACACTGTCGAGTCCATGGGGGCTGGTTTTTCGGTACCGATTTTTCTGCTTCACATACGGGGCCAGATCTTCGCATTCATAGGCATCCAGTAGCTGAGGGTGCACGTAATGCTTGCGGCAAACGGTGCGGGTGTTGCCTAACTGTGTTGATACCTCATCCAGTACAGTGTTGATGTTTGTCTTACGGTCTTTCAGCGTTTCGCAGGGGTCAAGTTCGACCAGCAACCGCATGGCGTTGGTAGTGCCCGCCCAGGTCCGGAAGTCTTTGGCCGAGAACTCATCGCCCATCATTTCATGCATATACCCATTAACCATCCCCGAGTCAATAGCATGGCGGTTGCCATCGTCGCCGATGTACTGGAATAATTCCTTACCGGGAATGTCTCGGCAGGCCTTCACCAGCCGGGCCAGTTTCCGGTCCTGAAGGGTAATGTCGTGGTAGATTCCTTTCTTACCCTTAAAGCTAAACTGGAGTTTGCTGCCATCAGCCTTCACATGCCGATCTTTAAGGGTCGTTAGCCCGTAGGTGCCATTTTCTTTCTCGTAGGCCGCGTTTCCCACCCGAATCAGGGTTAACTCCATCACACTTAGGGCAATGGCAATAACTTTTTCGCGGCTCAGTTCGCGGTGTTTCAGGTCGTTGGCCATGCGTTGGCGCAGGGCAGGCAAAGCATGACCGAAGGCAATCATCCGGGTAAACTTGGTTTCGCTGCGGAGCTTGTTCCAGCGGGCGTGGTAGCGGTACTGCTTCCGGTTTTTACTGTCGATGCCGGTAGCCTGCAAATGGCCGTTGGGCTTGGAACTGATCCAGACCTGCTCCCAGGCGGGGGGAAGGGCCATGCTGTTGATGCGGGTCAGCGTGGCTTCATCGGTAATGTCGCGGCCCCTGGCATCGCGGTAGGTGAAATGATCGCTGGTACGAAAGCGGCTGATACCGGCCATGCTGTCACTCACATAGACCAGACGAGCCGCTTTTGCGGCCGCTTCGGGATCATGGATAAGGGTCAATACGTTCACAATAGGTTGAGTTCTGATGGAACAGGGCCGCTGGTGGCTCCTGAAGAATTTCAACTCAACTACTCGTGTACCTCATTGGTTTAGGCGGCCGGGGCTGAACCGCTTTGCCGAAGAACCAAAGGGCGATGGCCGTGGCGTAGTGGTAAAAATCAATAGGGTGAATGTAGCCTTCTACCGAATCGGCTTTGGTGGATAGACCCAGGAGCATAGCGGCCAGTACGATCCACAACCCGCGTTTATTCCGTTGCAACAAGGCAAAAACTGCCAGCAGCATAAGAATTAAAATGCCCAATGAAGGCACAATGGGGGTGAAGACGCGTGCCTCGGGCAGGAGCAGGCCCACAAACAAAATTACCCCAAACAGTACGGTTGAGATGAAAGCCAGCCGGGAAAGGGTTCGCTGATTGAGCAGTGCGTACACCGCCGTAACCACACATACCACACCCAGACTGTCCGATAGTATGATCATGGACTGGTGCAGGGGCCGGAGTACGTCATTGGACGCATAGATGAAAACGCCAATGAGCGCGGCCAGTGATGTTATGAGCAGAAAGAAACCCCACAGCAGCCGATTGAACAGCGAAATTTGCCCGAAAAAGTGCCAGAATACACCAAAGCCCGCTCCGGCCAGGATACAGCCGGAGAGAATGTGCGAAAAAATCATCACGAAAATTACGAAGATTGGCCTACTTTTGCCCAACATTTTACGGGTAAGTTTCGCCCGAATTACCAACGATCAACCAACCGCTATGAGTGTTTTAGTCAACAAAGACTCCAAAGTTATCGTCCAGGGTTTTACGGGATCTGAGGGTAGTTTTCACGCCCAGCAGATGATCGAATACGGTACCAATGTGGTTGGGGGTGTAACGCCTGGCAAGGGCGGACAAACCCATCTCGACCGGCCCGTTTACAACACCGTTCAGCAGGCCGTTGACGAAGCAGGAGCTAACGTATCCATTATTTTCGTTCCCCCCCCGTTTGCTGCCGATGCCATCATGGAAGCTGCCGAAGCCGGTATTGCCGTTATTATCTGCATCACTGAAGGTATCCCGACCGAAGATATGGTAGCCGTAAAAAACTACCTCGAAGGCCGTGACGTTCGGCTGATTGGCCCCAACTGCCCCGGCGTAATGACGGCCGAGGAGTGCAAAGTGGGCATCATGCCCGGATTCATTTTCAGGAAAGGCACCATTGGCATCGTTTCCAAGTCGGGAACGCTGACTTACGAAGCCGTTGACCAACTGACTAAAGCGGGTCTGGGTCAGAGTACGGCCATTGGTATTGGCGGTGATCCAATTATTGGCACAACTACCAAACAGGCCGTTGAACTGCTGATGAACGACCCCGATACCGAAGCCATTGTCATGATTGGTGAGATTGGGGGCGGTATGGAAGCCGAAGCCGCGCACTGGATCAAAGCTGATGGCAACCGCAAACCCGTTGTTGGGTTCATCGCCGGTCAAACCGCGCCGAAAGGCCGTCGGATGGGTCATGCCGGCGCCATCGTTGGCGGAGCCGATGACACCGCAGCCGCCAAGATGGCCATCATGCGCGAGTGCGGCATTCACGTTGTAGAGTCGCCCGCCCTCATTGGCGACACCATGTTGAAAGCACTGGGAAAGAATTAACGAGTGAATCGTGCCGCAATGGAATTGAATGAGTGAATTAGTGAATGAATACGTCGGAGCAAAACGGGATAATGAGTTGCCGTATCGGTCCATACCCGGCAAGGACGTAGTGAGAACGCTCGTTCTCGCATTCCTTTATTTACTCATTCACTCATTCACTCATTCGATAGTGGCCCAGCCCCGTACCAATGGGGCTGGGCCGGGCGAGCGCTATTATCCGGTCCATAATTTTCGGGAGGAGTTTTTGGTCTATGACGCCACCACCAAAGCGTACATTCCCTACATAGACGAGTTTCACGCCGACCAAACGGCCCTGAGCGTGTTCATTGACCTGGAAAGCAACCGGAACTATACGCTGTTGCTGCGGACTGAACAGGACAGCTATTTATTTATCAACGCGGCTCTGAAGCGCAAACTTCAGGCTGGACAGTGGCAGGTGCTGCGCCTAGACAGTCTGTACCGGGCCTATCACCGCCCTGCCCGCCCCGATGCTCCGGCTCCCCGCACCGAACTGTTTCTGACTCTCTACGGTCCACCCGGGGTGCAGGGTAAACAGGTTCTGATCGGGCAACCCATTTCAACTACCCAGAAAGCCGTTGTCCTGCGCGACGATAACCTGAGTGTTCGTCCCCGAATCCGCTCGGTATACACCAATTTTCTGGGCGCCGGTTTGCTGTTTTTACTGGCTACGCACGCGCTGCTATACGCGCTATATCCCCGCGCTTTCCGACGAATTTTCAACGTCCGCGATTTGCTGTCACTACGATCCGACGAGGATTCATTTCTGGTCAATCGCCCGATCAGCAGCGCCAACGTTTTGTTTGTGGGTAATCTTGGTCTGGTCATTGCCTACCTGATTGTTTTTTTGCAGAGCCGAAACATCGATGTTATGGCTCCGGGCTGGCTGTTTGCGGGCGAGCAGCCGGTGGGCTGGCTGGTAGGCGAGTTTATTGGGCTGGGCGTTGCCGCGTTCATAGCCCTGTTGGGCAAATATCTTCTGCTGGAGGTTATTGGCGGGCTTTATAAACTACATGATATTGTCAATATCCACTTCTTTAAAGCACTGCAGTCATCCGCGCTGTTTTTCACGGGTCTGACCCTGTTGCTGTCTGTAATTGTTTATAACACGTCGGCAGCAGACTGGGTGCCGGAGCTATTGCTGCCGTTGCTGCTACTCTTCTATCTGGCCCGTTTAGGATGGTTTTATGTGGTTATTAGGAGCCAGGAATCCATCAAGAACCTGTATTTATTTTCATACCTTTGTATCGTTGAATTGATCCCCCTCATCATTGGACTGCGTTTCGCACTTTAGATGGGTGAATCAGAGTAGCAGTGTTTCAATGAACGATAATACTATGCAATCAATCGCAGACCGGTCAGGATTGGAGGGAGAATCAACTTCCGATCGACAACAAAAGGTTACCCGGCTGTTAGTGTCCCAGTCCCGCCCTGTTGATGAAAAATCACCTTACTTCGGTTTGGTTGATGACTACGAGGTGGAAGTTGACTTTCGCCCCTTTATCCAGATCGAGGGCGTTATGGCGCGGGAATTTCGTAAGCAGAAAGTTAATATTCTCGATCATACGGCCATCATATTTACGAGCCGAAATGCCATTGACCACTTCTTTCGCATCTGCCAGGAAATGCGCGTCGAGGTACCTATTGACATGAAGTATTTCTGCATTTCGGAACAGACAGCCAATTACCTTCAGAAATATATTGTGGTTAGAAAGCGGAAAATATTCAACGGTACCAAGCGGGCTGCTGAATTGTTTGAGCTGATCAAAAAACACAAGAGTGAGAAGTTCCTGTTTCCGTGTTCGAGCATTCGTCGAAACGATATTCCGGAATTTATGGACACAAGCGGGCTGCACTTCACCGAAGCTGTCATGTATGACACCGTACCATCTGATCTCTCCGATGTGGATATCAGCAGCTACGACATCATTGCGTTTTTCAGCCCGTCGGGCGTGGCATCGCTGATGAGTAACTTCCCTGATTTCAAGCAGAATGGCACCCGGCTGGCCGCGTTTGGCCCTACTACGGCCAGAGCCATTCGCGACGCTGGGCTTACGCTGGACATTGAAGCTCCGTTGCCTAATGCGCCCTCTATGACCGGTGCGCTGGATCTGTACATTAAGAAGGTTAACAAGTAGCTTTTTATTCGATTACAAACGGGTTGAATGCCCCGGACAGACATGCGTCTTGCTCGGGATGTTCAACCTTTTTTTTGTCAATAATTTAGACGCGTAGTCGTTTGTTTATATACTGCGGATACGCGGATTCAAAACTGTCTCTGACTCTCTTTCTCATTCTATGAAGCGCACCGTTTACGTTCTGGGTCTTTTGGCATATTTCGGCGTTGAACCAGTTTGGGCCCAACAGGATCCGCAGTTTAGTACGTACATGTACAATCCACTGTACTACAATCCGGCCGCAGCCGGCTCGGAAGGCCTTACACGCATTCAACTCACCCAGCGAACCCAGTACCTGGGTTATCAGCCTACCATTGCCAGCGATGGTGGAGCGCAGAATACGCAACTTCTGTCAATCAATTTGCCACTCGACAAAATCAAAAGTGGCGTTGGTATCTACGTCTTGAACGATCGGCTTGGTCAGATTACAAATCAGTCGGTACAGCTATCCTATGCGTATCGGGCCACGCTAAAAGACGGAACTCTTTCGGTGGGTGTACAGGCGGGACTATTCAACAAGGGATTCGATTATGGTCAGCTGCGGTACGATGATGTTGACGACCCGTTAATTCCGAGAGGAAAGCAGAATCAGGCCCGTCCTGATTTTGGAGCCGGTGTTTATTATACTACGACGGACTATTGGCTGGGCGCAAGTCTGACGCATATCAACAAGGCAGTTTATACCCTGGGTACTGACCGCTCCACGAATCCCCTGAGTAGGGTGGCCTACTTAACGGCGGGTTACAGACTGGGCGTTGGGTACGATATAGACGTTCAGCCCTCTATCCTGGTGCAGTATGATACACAGGCTGGTTTTAAACCGTCGAACATATCGGCCAATCTGCTGGCTACGTACGCCAATAATTACTGGGCCGGAGTTGGCTACCGATTTGGCGATGCCATTGTGGCAACGCTGGGGGCAAATCTGGGTCGGCGAAATGCGCTCCGGGTCGGTGGAGCCATGGACCTGGTCACCAGCGGAAGGGATGGCAAAAGCCTGACATCGTACGAAATAGTGGTGGGATACGCACTGCCTGCACCAAGCGCCCGGAAAAGGCCAATCATTCGAACACCCCGTTTTCGGTACTGAACCAACAGGTTGTTGCACAAATGCCGGATGTTGAGGGGGGGAGCCTCATTTTTGGCAACATTGTTGTTAATCTGATCGGGGACACCGACTAAAGTGGCAGAATGTAGGGACGCTAATTGGTTTTTCTGGCTCAAATCAGTGTATAATCAGGTTTTAATCCACTCCGTTATAATTTTTTAACAAAGCTGTGGCGAAAGCCCGGCATACATACAATAACCAAACGGATTTTCGTTTTTAGTTCGGTCTTGCACAAAGAAGAAGGTCAAAAGTATTGAGATGATGAAATCTAACAGGTTTACAATCGACGCAGCCCGTGGGGTGACGATAGTGGCAGTAGTGATGCTGATGCAGGGCTGCGGATTCGTGAAGTCAAAGTTCGGAGGCAAAGGCAAAAACAACGGCGAAGTTGGCATGACCAACGGCGAAATTACCGCTACCGGGCGTAAAGGATGGAAGCAACCCACACCATATGGCATGGTGCTGGTACCGTCAGGATCGTTCATTATGGGTCAGGCCGATGAAGATGTAGCAGCCACTCAGATTAATATGAACCGGCAGGTAACGATCAGTTCGTTCTATATGGACGATGCCGAAATATCCAATCACGAATACCGGCAGTATGTTAATGCGCTTCTTGCTGATTCTGTAGCGACGCTGGGCGAAGAAGAGATTATGGCAAAGTTCTATCCCGACACGGCTGTCTGGAAAAGTGACTTTACCTACCATAATGGCGACCCTATGCTGGAACATTACTATGCCCATCCGGCCTTTGATACCTATCCCGTAGTAGGCGTTAGCTGGCTGGCTGCTAAACATTTTTGCAAATGGCGCACCAATACGCTTGACGACACGCGTACAAAAGATGGGGGCTACCGCTCGTTTGGCTTCCGGTTACCTTCAGAAGCAGAGTGGGAGTGGGCAGCAAGGGGTGGCAAAAGTGGCGCTAAGTATCCCTGGGGTAATCCTTACGTGGCTAACGGTAAAGGTTGCTACCTGGCAAACTTCAAACCACAACGCGGTAACTTCGACGCCGATGGCTACCCATACACGGCTCCGGCCAACGCGTACAACGCCAATGATTACGGCCTGTATAATATGTCGGGTAACGTGGCCGAATGGTGCCGCGACGCATTTGCCGAAAACTCTAACGCCGTTGTCTGGGATATGAACCCCGACAATCAAAATGCCGATGAGCCGCGCAAAGTGGTTCGGGGAGGCTCCTGGAAAGACATTGCCTACTATCTCGAAACGGGTACCCGCGCTTACGAATACGAAGATCAGAAGCGGTCATACATTGGATTCCGTTGCGTGATGGATAATCTTGAAGGCCGGGCTGCATCAGGTCGCAGTGGCCGGGTTGGTGGTAGCGGTGGCAAAGCTAAAACCAGCAAGAAAGCTGATAAAGCACCAAAGGCCTAACAGGTAATAACGGACGCTGAACATTGACCGACTGTGTAGGGCCTTACGGGTTCAACTGGTTGATGTTCAGCTTTTTTTTGAATTCCACAAATCAGTACCCATTTCAATTCATCGCTAATCATGGCAGCAGCAAATTCAGTTAATTTCTTTTGGGACCGTTTGGTACCAACCATCTACAGCGTCGGCGCAGCTATCGTCGTAACAGGCGCTATGTTCAAAATAAACCACCTCGCCGGTGGTACTGAGATGCTCTTCATAGGTCTTGGCACCGAGGCTATCATTTTTCTGTTGTACGCTGCGCAAAGCTTCCTGTTTCCACCCGCCACGAGCGATGGCTACTCGTGGGAGCGCGTCTACCCCGAACTGGCCGACGATTACCGGGGCGAAGCTCGTAAGGCAGTTGCCCAGCCTAATGGCCTGACCGCTAATATGGATCAGATGCTGGCCCAGGCTAAAGTAACCCCCGACGTATTTGAGAAACTCGGTACCGGCTTCCGTAGCCTGAACGATACCGTCTCGAAACTCTCTGATCTGACCGACGCTACCGTGGCCACGAATGATTACGCCCGCAACGTGAAATCAGCGTCCAGTTCGATCAGCGACATGAACAAGTCCTATGGTACGGCTATTTCGGCTATGAACTCGATGGCCGATGCTACGACGGATGCTAAAGACTACCGCGATCAGTTCCAGAAAGTAACGAAGAACATGGGTGCACTCAACGCCGTTTACGAGCTGGAGTTGCAGGACACCAACAAGCACCTGAAAGCCATGAACGCTTTCTATGGTAGCCTGACAGCTGCTATGGAAAACATGAGCGATGCCAGCCGCGATACGCAGCAGTTCAAGAGCGAACTGGCCAAACTGACCGGCAACCTCTCGTCGCTTAATGGCGTTTACGGCAGCATGCTGACCGCCATGCGGGGAAACTAAACAGAGCTATAAAGTAGTACAGCCGTAACGGTGTGTGGTTCCTCCGGTAAGATGGCTGAGACATTAGCCGGACCGCCGGACCGCAATTTTACAGCTGTGTACTCTTACAACTATACAACTACATAACTAAATGGCAGGCGTAAAAGAAACACCCCGTCAGAAGATGATCGGGATGATGTATCTGGTGCTGACCGCGTTACTTGCGTTGCAGGTAACGTCGGCCATTCTGGACAAATTTGTCTTATTAAACAATAGCCTGGAAGCATCCACGTTCTCGGCCAATCGCGTCAACGAACAGACGGTAGGCAGTATCCGGGCTACGGTTGAAAAATCGGGTAACCGCCCCGCCGACGTGGCCATTGTACAGCAGGCCGACGAAGTGCGTAAGATAACATCGGGCGTCATCAGTGAGATTGACGGGCTGAAACAGCGTATTATCGCCGAAGCCGGTGGTGGCCTGGACGAGTTGGGTAATATCAAGAACCTGAGTGAAGAAGAGAAAGTAGCTCAGATCATGGTAGGCGGTAATCACAATGGTCAGGCTTACAAGTTGCAAAAGGATTTGAACGATTATCTGCAGAGTCTGTCGAAATACACAACAACCAAATACCCGACCTTAGCCGCCGACGGTAAGGATGACCCGATTTCGAGCCGGTCGCCCGCGCAGCGCACGAAAGATTTTGGTGAGTTAAACTTCGCTCAGACGCCGGTTCCAGCAGCACTGGCTGTATTAACCCAGCGGCAGACTGATGTTCGCCGGATCGAAGGTGAAGTCCTGAACGTGCTGGCGACCAAAGTAGGCGCGCAGGATGTGAAGTTCGACAAGATCATTGCCCAGTTAAGCATGGACTCGAAGGTCGTTGTGGCCGGCACGAAGTTCAAAGGCCAAATGTACCTGGCGGCTTCGTCGTCAGGCATTCAGCCTCGTATGAGCCTGAACGGCGGCAGTGTAACCATGCGCGATGGGGTCGGCATGGTGGAATTCACGGCCCAGGGTGGTGCCTACAACAGCGATGGTCTGGCCAAGCGTACGCTGACCGGTTCGATTTCGTACAATACGGCGGGTGGAGTAAAAACCGTACCACTCTCAGCCGAGTATTTCGTAGCGAAACCAACCTATCAGATCGAGACGGGTACGTTACCTCCGCTGTACCTTGGCTGTGCTAACAAACTGAGCATTCAAAGTCCGCAACTCGGTGCCTTGTGGAATCCGAGTATTACGGCAAACGGCGCACAGATCATTTCTTCAGGACAAAAGGGTAAGGTTACTGTAGTGCCAAATGCCGCTCAGGTATCGATCAATGTTAGCAACGGTGGTAATTTGCTGGGTACTGAGCCCTTCCGGGTAAACCGTGTACCCCGTCCTACTCTGGAGTATTTGGTAGGTGGCCGAAATGGAAATGATCCTCGTGGGGTTCCTGTGTCGTCAGCGCGTTCGGTGCAGGTGCGGGCCGTTTCCGATCCCAGCTTTGCTACCTTCTCGCCCGACGACGCTAATTTTCGCGTGACCGGGGTAACGGTAAGTCTGGCGCGCGGTGCCCGCCGGGTTGGCAATGTACAACTTGGCGCTGGTGGTGGTTCTATTGGTTCCCTAGCTGCTGAGGCCGAGCCGGGCGACCGCATTGTTATCCAGGTTGAGGGCGTACAGCGCCGAAACTTCAAGGGTGATATCAGCGACGTGCCGATGGGCAATCCCATTCAGACAATTCAGCTTTACTAAGAGAATAAAGCGGTTTTTGAGCCGTTAACATACTGAACTGACAACAGAAAAATGAGCATGATCCAGGCTAAAAACATAAGGTTTGCCGGGCTGGTGGCTACGGCCGCGCTGGCACTGGCTGGCGGTAGTGCGCTGGCGCAGGAAAAAGCCAGTACGGGTGTGAACCCCAACTCGGTGCGCGGTATCAATGAGAACGATATTATGATGAAGAAAACCCTTTGGCGTCGTATTGACCTGAAGGAGAAGCAGAATCAGTCAATGTTCTCTAAGAATAACGAGCTACCCAAGTATCTGATCGAGGCTGTGAAAGCCGGTCTGCTGGACGCTTACACGAGTGATTCGCTGATCACCAAGATCACGGCCGATAAAATGCACGAACGGCTGCTGATTCCGAACACGGCGGGTGGTCTGTCGCAGGAAGAGATTGCGGCTGGTTTTAAGGAGCCCGGTAAAGAGGGTGCTGCTGATGACGGATGGGGAGGGCCCAAAAAAGCGGACGCCAAAGCAAAGCCTGCCGACGACGGATGGGGAGCCCCCAAGAAAACGGCCGCTGCTCCTGTTGATGATGGCTGGGGCGCACCGGTAAAGAAAACGGCTAAGACCACCAAGGGTAAAAAAGGCCAGAAAGCTGCCGCACCCGTACTTGAAGAACCTGCTCCGGTAAGAGATACGGTGGCTGCAGGACCTACCTATTCGGGCGATGAGTTTTTCGCTAAAGAGTTGAACCTGATTGAAATCAAGGAAGACTGGATTTTCGACCGGAAGAGATCACGGTTGTACTACGACATCCAGTCGGTTGGTATCGTGCTGCCCTCCGACAAAAATCCAGCCGGTTTCGAGATTCCGGTGGCGTTTTTCAAGTGGAAAGACCTGGATAAGCTCTTCCGCAGTGATCCGAAAAAGTTTATCTGGTATAACCCTCAGAATCAGGCTCAGCACAAAAATCTGGCCGATGCCTTTGACCTGCGTCTGTTCTACGGTCGTATCTGGAAAGAGTCGAACCCCGGTGATAAGTCTTTTGTGGACCTCTACGGTGACAAGGAAGGTCTGATTAAGTCTTACCAGACCGAGTACGAGTTGATGGAAAAAGAGCATGGTTTGTGGGAGTATTAGTCGCTCCTGAAGCCCAATAAAAAAATGCCCGCCTGTTAATTAACAGGCGGGCATTTTTTTATTGGGCCCGAACAAAGGTGTCGCATCAGCACAGGAACTGACCTATAGTAATTCAAAATACTGCTTCAGCTTCACCGCCCGGTCCTGCCCTACCACGTCAGCTACTTCGGCAATGTCGGCTTCGCGAATGCTTTTAACGCCCTTGAAGTGCTTGAGTAGTTTGGCGGCCGTCTTCTTGCCGATGCCTTCTACGTTCTCAAGTTCGCTTATGAGACTGTTTCGGCTGCGCTTATCGCGGTGGTACGTAATGGCAAAGCGGTGGGCTTCGTCGCGGATGCGCTGGATAAGCTTGAGCGATTCTGATTTTTTGTCGATGTAAAGCGGCAGGTTGTCCTCCGGGAAGTAGATTTCCTCCAGCCGCTTGGCGATACCGATAATGGGGATTTTTCCGTACAGACCCAGCGCTTTGAGCGCGTCGCAGGAGGCACTAAGCTGGCCTTTGCCCCCGTCAATCACAATAAGATCAGGTAGGTCGGTGCCTTCCTCCAGCACCCGGGTGTATCGGCGCGTCACCACTTCGTACATGCTGGCAAAGTCATTGGGGCCAATTACGGTTTTGATCGAGAAATGCCGGTACTCTTTGTTGGCGGGTTTGCCCCCCAGAAAGCAAACCATTGCCGCCACTGGATTGGTGCCCTGAATGTTAGAGTTATCGAAACACTCAATGCGATTTGGAATGGATTTTAGTTGCAGATCTTTTTTGAGCGTGAGCAGTACCCGGTCCTTTTTACTGGCGTTGGCAGTGGCTTCGGCAATGGCCCGGTCCTGCCGTTCGCGCCGGAAGTACAGCACGTTCTTCATCGACATATCGAGCAGTTTTTTCTTGTCGCCAATTTGCGGCACCGTCACCTCGGCTTTTAAATCCACATCGAGAGGAATATTAGTTATGATTTCCTTCGCCTGACTGCCGTACTGCTCCCGAAACTCGACAATCAGCATAGCCAGCAAGTCAGTATCGGGTTCATCGAGTTTTTTCTTCACCTCCACCGTGTGTGCCTGTACAATGGTACCGTTCACTACCTTCATAAAGTTAACGTAGGCGGCCACTTCGTCGGAGGCAATTGAGAACACATCGGCGTCGGCAATCTTGGGGTTTACCACCGTCGATTTACTTTGGAAACGCTGCAGAACTTCCAGCCGGTCTTTGTAGTGTTGTGCCTGCTCAAACGCCAGTGTGTTAGCGGCTTCAACCATTTGGCCTTTAAAAAACTCCTGGGCCGGTTTGAGATTCCCCTTGAGAATCTGATGGACCTGATCAATTTCGCTGATGTAATCGGCTTCGGTCTGTTTTCCCTCGCAGGGTCCTTTGCAATTACCGATGTGGTACTCCAGACAAACTTTGTACTTGCCCGCTTCAATGTTTTCGGGGGCAAGATTATAGGTACAGGTGCGGAGCGTAAACAACTGACTGAACATGTCCAGCACCGTATACATTGGTTTCAGGTTGGCAAACGGACCATAGAACGTACCCTGCTTGCGGTCGATGCGCCGGGTTGTGATGACGCGCGGAAAGTGTTCATTTGTGACGCAGACGAACGGATAGGTCTTGTCGTCGCGCAGCAGAATATTAAACTTTGGCAGGTACCGCTTGATGAGCTGATTTTCGAGCAGCAGCGCGTCGAACTCGGTATGCACAATGGTGAACTCGATCTTCCGAATCTGACTGACCAGCCGCAGCGTTTTTCGGTCGTGTCCTTTGGAATTGGTAAAATAGCTACCCACTCGGTTGCGCAAGTCTTTGGCTTTACCTACATAAATCACCTCGCCCGTGTGGTCAAAATACCGATACACGCCCGGTTCGTGCGGTACCTTAGTTAGTTCCTCTTTGTAGTTGAATTCGGGCATAGCCACCAGTCTGATTAATTGCCCTGCATGATAGGCCAGGGGCTTTCAACAGAACAACCGGCATACGGCAAAGGTTGCCCGAACTACATCGTCGTGTGCGCTCAGAATGGCTTCGGCAAGGGATTGCGGTCTGGTCAGTACTGAGAATGCCGCCCGTACGCCCAGGGTATCCAGGTCGCTGGGTTCGAGGTCCAGCGTACCGCACAGCGCCACTACCGGAACATGGGCTCGATGGGCACGTTCAGCTACGCCTTTGAGAAGTTTTCCATTGAGCGTTTGCCGATCCAGTTTACCCTCGCCCGTTAATACCAGATCCACACCGGCGATGCAGGCGTCAAAGCCGACGGCGTCAAGAATCAAATCGACACCGGGGTGCAGCGTAGCGTTTAGAAAAAATAATGCCCCCGCGCCCAGCCCACCCGCAGCCCCCGCGCCTGGTACGTCGGCCACATCAATCCCAAACTGCTCATGAATGCACTGGGCGAAATTTTGCAGACCGGCGTCGAGTGATACCAGTTGCTCCGGCGAGGCTCCCTTTTGGGGCCCATACACGGAAGTAGCACCGGTAGGTCCGCAGAGCGGATTTGTGACGTCGCAGGCCACCCGGAACTGGACGCCGGGAGCCGGTGGAGTAGGGGGCGGCACCAGCTTACGGATGTGAGCCAGATTGTTACCAATAGGGTCCAGTACAAATCCCGACGCATCCAGAAACTGCCAGCCCAGCGCAGCCGCCATACCAATACCCCCATCGTTAGTGGCACTGCCGCCAATTCCGAGCACAATGTGCATAGCTCCGGTGGCAATGGCCCGCTGCACCAGTTCGCCCGTGCCTAAGGTGTTGGTCTGACCCGGATCGCGCTCATCAACTGTTAGCAACGCCAGACCCGAGGCCTGCGCCATTTCAACAAAAGCGGTGTGCCCGTCGCCCGATACGCCAAAGCCTGCCTCTATGGGCCGGCCCAGTGGATCGCTGACGCTGACGGTGTGCCACATGCCGCCGGTAGCATCGGTCAGGACGGCGGCTGTGCCTTCGCCCCCGTCGGCCAGCGGCAGCGCCACGATATCAGCATCGGGCCGGGCCAGCCGGCCACCTTCGGCCATGGCATCGGCTACCTGCCGGGCCGTGAGCGAACCGCGAAATTTGTCGGGAGCGATGAGAATGCGCATTACTGCAAAATATCTTCTTCCTCATCGGAAGCAACTTTGGGTGCAATGTATCGCTGCGAAGAGTCGATGTGATAACCGCCACAGTCAATCTTGAAGTTGTTGGGCTTGCGGAACGGTTCGGGGCGGTACTGCGTCAGCGTAGGGTCGGCGTAGATTTTCTGCATGTACAGTCCCCAGGCGGGCATAGCCATCCGTCCGCCCTGACCAAGTTCGATGGTACGGAAGTGAATAGCCCGATCGTCGCCACCCACCCACAGCCCTGAGACAAGGTGTTGGGTCATGCCCATAAACCAGGCATCGGAATAGTTGGACGTGGTACCCGTTTTGGCCGCAATCTCGTTGCCCCCTTCCAGCAGTTTGTACTGCGATTTGAGCCGTGCCGACGTACCGCCCGGTTCTTCGACCGCCCCGCGCATAAGGTGCAGCATTTCGTAGGCCCGGTTGGCACTGATCACCTGTTTGGCATCGACCGTAAAGCGTTTCAGTTCGTTACCGTTCTTGTCGAGAATGCGCGTGATAATCATGGGTCGCACCCGCTGACCACCGTTAGCAAAGGCGCAATAGGCTGATACCATTTCCATGACTGAGACGTCGCCGGTGCCGAGGCTAAGCGTCGGGTTGTTGGGCAGGTCTTTGCTCTCGATACCCATTTCGTGAGCATACTTGATCACCTCCGATGCGCGGGTTTTTTTGATTAGCTGGGCACTGACGGTGTTAATAGAACGCCCGAGGGCTTCGCGCAGCGACAGGCTCTGGTAGCTGTATTTTCCGTTTGAATTCTTGGGTGTCCAGGCGGGGCCGCCGTTGTTATCTTCGCCGTGGGCAAACGTGGTAGGCTGGTCGGTAATGTGGCTGCACGGCGTCACGAAGCCCTGATCCAGCGCCGTCAGGTAAATGAATGGCTTAAAGGTAGAGCCCGGTTGACGGCGGCTTTGGCGTACGTGATCGAACTTCATGTGCCGGAAGTTGATGCCGCCTACCCACGCTTTCACGTGGCCCGTGCGGGGGTCCATCGACATAAATCCGGTATTGAGAATTCGTTTGTAGTACCGAATCGAGTCCATCGAACTCATGGTCGTGTCTTTCTCATTACGCTTGCCGCCATAGACAAACACCTTCATCTTGTTAGGCTTGTTCATCTCCCGCCAGATGGCCTTCTCATCATCGCCGTACTCGGCTTTCAGGGCTTTAAACCGTCCCGTCCGGCGCGCCACCCGCTCGATGAATCCCTTTGTTTCAACGTACTTTTTGGTCCGTTCATCCTTTTCTACCCATGGGTTACGGCCGCGCCAGTGTTCGTAGAATTTCTTTTGCTGATCGCGCATGTTGGCCATAACGGCTTCTTCGGCGTAGGCCTGCATCCGGGAGTCGATGCTGGTATAAATTTTCAGGCCACTGCTATACAGGTCGAGTTCTGCCGTTGGATTCTCTTTGTTGTATTCCCGAATCCAGCGTTTCAAATCGTCTTTGATAACCGACCGGAAATAAGCGGCCATACCTGTGTTCTGATTCTCGACGCTGAAATCGAGTTTAAGAGGCTTGTCCCGGTAGTTGATGTACTGTGCCGTGGTCAGAAAGCCGTACTTCCGCATCTGTGCCAGCACCACATTTCTGCGGATGTGAGCGCGTTCTTCATACAGACGGGGGTTATACAGGGTTGGATTTTTTAGCATTCCCACCAGCAAAGCGGCTTCTTCTACATTCACCTGCCAGGGTTCTTTACCGAAATAGGTTTTGGTTGCTGTTTTGATGCCATAGGTGTTGTTGCCGAACGATACCGTATTGAGGTACATCATCATGACCTCCTGTTTGGTGTAGTTGCGCTCCAGCCGCACGGCCAGAATCCACTCTTTAGTTTTGGCGATGACCAGTCCGATAACGGGAATGCCACCCAGGGGCCCGCGCAGTTCTTCGCGCCGGGTATCGAACAGGTTTTTGGCCGTTTGCTGCGTGAGCGTACTGCCCCCGCCCGAACTCGACGCATTCTGGAACGTAAGCATACCACCCACCGCCCGGAATAGTGACCGCATGTCGATGCCGGAATGCTTCACAAAACGGGAGTCTTCGGTCGCAATGAGGGCCGAGGTCACGTTGGGCGAGACCTGCGAGATTTCTATGGGCGTCCGGTTCTCGGTGTAGTACTTGCCAAGGAACTGATTATCGGCCGTATACACCTCCGACGCTTCTTCGCTCTTTGGGTTTTCGAGGGCTTTTAGACTGGGCATCCCACCGAAGAGCCAGAAAAAATTGTAACTAACGGCCACTACATAAAAAATCAGCAGGATAATGCCGGTGAGTGAAAACCGCCAGATGTTTTTTATCAGAGTTCGGTAGCGCCCGGAAGCAAATTCAATCATGGGTTGGTTTCTATTTACTTTCTGTTCGCCGTCAACTGGTCAGCGGCTGCCTGCATCTCTTTGGCGCGGGGTAGCAAAGAACTACCGGGGTAGTCGCGGACAAACTCGTTTAAAGCCTGTCGATACGCGTCGGTTCCCCGAATCCGGCCCACCAGCATAACGCGTAGCAGGGCCATTTTGTCCTCTACCTGCGAACCAGCTACCGTGCCGAGAGCATTTTCGGCGCGGGCCAGCGCTTCGGTCGGGTTGTTGGCTTTGTAAAGTTCGTAAATCTGCGTGTATGTTGCCAGCGCCGTCGCTTCAGAGCCGGTGGTCTGCTCTACTGACCGGCCCGTTAGCCGGGCGTACGAGGTGTTTGGGAATTCGGCCAGCAGCTTATCCTTCCAGGTCGATGCCTGCCCCAGCTGTTCATTGGCAAGGTGCAGCAGGTAATAAACCTCCGGTTTTTGCAGGGTGTTCGGGAAGCGGGTCAGTAGCTGCTCAAACGCTGGAATGGCGAGGCCCGGCTTGTCGAAGCTGAATTTATACAGTTTGCCCAGTTTATAGAGCGCATCTTCGATCCGCTGATTGGCCTGGGCCTGGGCTTCGCGCGAGAACGGTAACTGTGCCAGCAGACCGTCGCGCCGGGCGTTGGTACTGGCTACGTTCGTTTGTCCCACCCGCGATGTCTCCGTAGCAGCTACGGGCAGGCTGGGGTTGGGGTTGATGGCATCGGCCTGCCCATTGCGGTTAAGGGGGCTGTTTACCCCGGCAACGGCTTCTGACGATTCTTTGGTGCTGCGTCGCCAGTCGTCGGCCAGAGGGCGGTTGCCCCACCGGGCCGCAAATTCCTGCCTCCCCTGACTCAGCGCCACCGGGTTATACAGCACCCACCGCTGCGCCGGAGCCAGGTCGGAGTTCGTAGCGCCGGGTATGCTGCCGCCGGTACCACCCGTGGCGCGGTCAATAATTTGCTGAGCAATAGCGGCCCGTTCCCGGTCAGCTTTGTCCTGTTCGGCCAGAATCTTGTCGAGCTGTTTATCCAGCGTGGGTCGGTCCAGTTTTACCAGTGTCAGCAGGCTGTCTTCAATGCGCAGAGTGGTTGAATACCGCACAAAATCGTCGAGATTCTTCTTGCGCGTTGCCAGTGCCGCATACTCCGCCGACTGCTTCGGCAGCAGGGCCAGGGCACTATCGTAATAAACCTGGGCGCTGGCGTAATTTTCTTTCTTCTCGAAATACAGCCGCCCCATTTCCATATACGTGTACGGTACCTGCGTGGTGTTGGACCCCGCTTCCCGAATGGACTGGGCATAATAGCCAAGTGCTTTGTCGATGCGGTTGCTGCGGGCTTCGAGCAATCCCATCGTAAAGTAAATCTTGTCTTTCAGGTCGGCATTTTTACGGTCGCTGAGCAGACTCTCGAAGTTCTCCATCGAGCGGGCCACCTTTTTCTGATCGCCGGTCAGGCCGTTGCTTTGAATAGCATACAGGTTGGCATAGAACGTTTGGTCGTAGCTGGGCCGCGAACCCAGAACGGCTTTGTACTGGTCAACGGCTTTGGCAGGTTGACCAATAAGATCGTAGAGTTGCCCGGCAATGAGGTGCAGGCGGGCAGTTGTCTCATTCTTTTTCAGCAGCGGAAAGGTGGCTTCCAGCAGGCCCACGGCCACGGCGTACTCGCCCGTGCGTTCGTGCAGATACGCTTTGGTCAGGTAATAATCGCGGGTATTTTTGTTGTTGAGGGGCTGGGTGCGCAGGTATTCGGCCACATTCAGCGCGTTGGTGGCGTCATCAGTTTCGATATACGCCCGCATCAGTCCAACCAGGGCCGTGTGCTTATCATTTTCGTCGGTACCGCGCGTGTTAACGTATTTGAACGTCTCAATAGCTTCGGGCAAATCCTGCTCCAGCAGCCGTGCCCGGCCAATGAGGTTATAAGCGTCATCGAGCCACTTGCTGTTCTGGTGCCGTTCGGGAATAATCGACGCTTTCTTGATGGCATCGTCCAGCTGGGGCTTTACGCTGCCAATGGCGTTGGAGTCGGCAGGCAGCAGAATGGGCAGCAGCTGATTGTAATTTTCTTTCCGGTCTTTGAAAAGAATCTGCTCGGCTCCGTCAATCTGATCGCGGGCAATCACGTAGGCGTTGTAATGAGCCGTGAGGTTATGGTACCCCTTGCTGATGGGTTTATTGCTGTACTGCGAACACGACACCGTTAGCAGCAGAACCGCAACCGCGAATACGGATAATGAACGATGAAGAAAATAATAAAGCATTCGGGGAAAACGGGTCATGGCTTACCATTAAAAACGCCGGGAGCGGGTAGTGCCGTATGAAACGTTCCGCCAAATTAACGAAGTTTACAACGAATGTCAGTAACCAACGTGTGACAGGCATTCCGACTAAACCACCCGAATCGATGGCTACTCAACCCGACTCCTCAGCTGAAGGGGCATCCCAAAAACCAGACCAAACCAACCCGCTTCGCAAAGCCACCGACAAAACGAAGTCGTTTGCGGAGTACAGCGGCATTGCCTTTCAGATGCTGGGTACCATCGGACTGGGCGTTTACGCCGGTATGAAACTCGACGACTGGCAGCAAAACAAACAGCCTGTCTGGACCATCGTCCTGTCGCTCACGGCCATTGGCGCGTCGCTCTATCTGTTCATCCGGAGTCTGACCGCCAAGTGAATAAGCCGTTCGGGGCGTATTGGCTACCTTTGCCGGTGTACTGAACAATAAGGTTGATTGCTTCCCGCCCCAACTAAATGCTCCGGATTTTTCTGTTTACGCTTTTCCTGGCAATTGTATTTTTCATAGCTGAAGTTTATGGGACCGTACCCTGGCTGCACCCGGCCTGGAAAACGTTGCTGGTGTTTTATCTGAGTGTTTCGTTCCTGACGCACCGGCTGGTGGATACTGGTTTACGAGACGATCCTGAGCGATTCATTCCCATGTATATGGCCGCTACGGTGGCCCGCTTTATTCTATCCCTGTTGTTCATCGGTTTTTTTATCTGGCAGGGTATTGAGAATCGACGGGTCTTTGTTCTGGACTTCCTTGTTTTGTATATCCTTTATATCAGCTTTGAGATATGGGGCTTTACTCGTAAATTGCGGCCAAATTCAAAAAACAGGTAGTACCATCTCATGATGCGTTCGATTCTTAATAGATTAATTTTGGCTATTGCGCTTGTTATCAGTCCAGTAGCATTTTCTCAGGCTCAGGAACACGACCATACGGGCGATGCCACCGCGCAGCACGAGGGCGAAGCACCTGCCGAGAAGGGAAAGTTCAAAGTGGGCGACATGATTATGCACCACATCAAGGATGATTATGGCTGGGAGTTTACCCACGGCGTCACCTTACCGTTGCCTGTGATTCTGTATTCTGCTGATCAGGGCCTGGAAGTCTTCTCATCGTCGCGGCTGGCGCATGGCGCGGTCTACAACGGCTATAAAATCGAGCACGGTAAAGTTCACCGGGTCGACGCGGCAGGCAACGAACTGGCCGACGCCAAGTTCTATAATTTTTCCATTACCAAGAACGTAGCGTCGCTGTTGCTAAGCGCGGTAATTATGTTGCTACTCTTCCCGGCCATCAGCCGCTCGTATGCCGGCAATCGGGGCAAAGCTCCCAAGGGGGCCGCTTCGCTTCTGGAGCCGATTATCCTGTTCGTTCGTGATGAGGTGGCCAAGCCGAGCATCGGTCCTAAGTACGGTAGATTCCTGCCGTATCTGCTGACGCTGTTCTTCTTCATTCTTATCAATAACCTGTTGGGCCTCCTGCCCGGCGGGGCCAACGTAACGGGTAACATTGCCGTAACGCTGGTGCTGGCCGTTATCACGTTCATCATTGTGTCGTTCAGTGGCAACAAGCACTACTGGATGCACATCTTCAAGCCGTCGGGTGTTCCGGTTGCGTTGTTGCCCATTATGGTGCCGGTCGAGATTGTGGGCGTGTTCATGAAGCCGCTCTCGCTCATGATTCGTCTTTTTGCCAACATGACAGCGGGGCACATCATTGTGCTGAGTCTGCTAAGCCTGATTTTCATAGCCAACAGTCTCGGCGGTATGACCACCAGTGTGGCCATAAGTCCGGTAGTGATGCTGTTTACGATATTCCTCAATTTGATTGAGGTGCTGGTTGCCTTCATTCAGGCGTTCATTTTTACCCTGCTAACGGCTATGTACATTGGCAGTGCAGTAGAAGAACACCACGAAGCTGACCACGGCATCGGCTACGAAGCTGCCGAAGCCCACTGATTTTATTGATTGCTTTTTTTGTTTAGTTCACGTTTAATTTCTGTTTCATGCTTACCATGTTATTTGCTTTGCTGTTGGAGGCCACGGGTAGCGTAGCCGTTATGGGTGCTGCTATTGGTGCTGGTCTGGCCGCCATTGGTGCTGGTTTGGGTATCGGTCGTATTGGTGGTTCGGCCATGGAGGGCATTGCCCGTCAGCCCGAGGCCGCTGGTCGTATTCAGACTGCCATGCTGATCATTGCCGCCCTGATCGAGGCCGTGGCTCTGTTCGCAGCCGTTATCTGTCTGCTGGTTGCGCTGGCTTAACTGCCCCAATCCGGACACACGCGTTTGGGTAGGCTGGCTGCATTAGGTACCGGCATCACTACTCCTCCTTTTTTTAGACTGCATTTGACCAATTCGGGATTGCCGGTGGACAGATGCAGTCTTTCCAGTCGAATTATTGTTGAGTTATACATCATACCGTTTTCATTTTACGCTAAATGGACCTTCTTACTCCTGATCTTGGTCTGCTGTTCTGGCAGGCGATTGTTTTTCTCGGCCTGTTTCTGATCCTGCGCACGTTTGCCTGGAAACCCATTACAGATAGTCTCAACGAGCGTGAAAATAATATCCAGTCCGCCCTCGATTTAGCCGAGAAGACCCGGCTTGAGATGACGGCTCTGAAAGCTGACAACGAAAATCTGCTGGCCCAGGCCCGTCAGGAGCGCGAAGTTATTCTGCGCGGTGCCAAAGAAATTGCTGACAAAATGGTAGCCGACAGCCGCGATAAAGCCGAATCTGAAGGACGCCGGATGCTGGAGCAGGCCCGCGAAGCCATGCAGAACGAACGGCATGCCCTGGTTGCCCAGATGAAAAAAGAAGTCGTTACCCTTTCCCTGGATATTGCGGAGAAAGTACTCCGCAAAGAACTTAGCGACAAGTCGTCGCAGGAACAGCTGGTGAGCGATTTAGTATCCAAATCAAGACTTAATTAAGCAACATGGCCACTGGTACTGTAGCTACCCGATACGCCAAGTCGTTGCTCGATTTGGCCAAAGAACAGGGACTGACCGACGCGCTTTATGCCGACATGAAGTTTCTGCAAAAGACCCTTGCGGCTAACCGGCAGCTGAATGTGGTGCTTAAGAACCCTATTGTTCGGGCCGAGAAGAAAAACGCCATTGTAAAGCTGGTTTTCGGCTCCCGCCTAAATCCCATTACCATGTCGTTCCTGAGCATTATTGCCCGTAAGAACCGCGAACCCATCGTTGATGCTATTGCCGATGAATACATTGCGCAGTACGATCGTATGAAGGGTATCTCGCATGCTACGGTCATCACAACGATGCCCCTGAATGATACCCTGCGGCAGACGTTCAAGAACATGGTTTCGCAGGCCACCGGTAACAGTACCATTGAACTGGAAGAGAAATTAGACCCCAAACTCATTGGCGGCTATATCCTGCGCATCGGTGACCGCCAGATTGACGATTCCCTCCGCAGTCAGCTCAACGAAATGCGTTTGGAATTCCTGAACTAGCGCGTTCCTAATTCAGTAACAAAACAGGTCGCATCTATCGGGTGCGACCTGTTTTGTTTTTTGTCCGATCTGCTTCAGCAGTACGATGAAAATAAAATCGATTTAATCGAGCCGAACCCATATCGAGCCGGTAAGAGCCTCGCCCGGCTCAAGAACGGCTAACCCTTCGCCGTTATTAAAGGCGTCGACATTGGCTGTCAGCGGCTCAATGGCTATGCTGTCTCGCCGGGCAGGGGTGTAGCACACCAGATAATTTAGTTTGCCCGGACCCGTTTGCTGACCAACAACGAGCTGGACACCCGTATTGCGGGAAGTTAGTATGGTTTCAGCGTATGTATTGCCCAGGCCGGTGGGCTGGTCAAGTACGAAGGGCGTATCCAGTTCCTGTTCGTGCAGGGTGCGGACGTCAGCTTTTTCGAGGACAGACAGGCCGTCGGGCAGCATGTTGTCATTGAGCAGAATACGGGTGCGGGCCGGTAACGATAGGTTCATATCGTCGATAGACTCGTCAGTGATTGAGAAGTAGGGATGCCAGCCAAAAGCTGCCGGGCAGGCCGTCTCCCCACTGTTAAGCAAGTCGTAATTGATCCGTAAAGCGCACATCCGGTCTTTTTCGGGTTCGGTGCCCAGTGGCAACTGGTTGCTCTGCATCAATTCGTAACTTACTGTCAGCACAAACGGAAACGGATAGCCGGGCGCATCGCCAGGGTAGGGGTACTGCACAATAATTCGGGCGGAATGGTCGGTTACGGTCTCGTCAATAACGGTAAATCGCTTGCCGTGAACAAACCCGTGTATCGCATTGTCGCGGTTAGCCTCATTCATCTGCAACGAGTAGGCTTCACCGTTGAACACATAAATTCCGTGCCGGATGCGGCTGGGAAACGGAGCCAGCAACGCGCTGGCGTAGGTTTCGTCGGCGAGTAGCGCCTGGGGGGAGTCGGGTGTTTTGAGCAGTGCAAAGAGGTTTCGGCCTTTGCGTAACACTAACCGGCGCAACACCCCGCCATAGCCGGGCAGAACCGTAATAAATTCACCGGTTTCGGTATGTTCGAGCAGATACTCGGTGAGGGGTTCGGTAGAGTCAGTGCGGACGGGGCCGAAGTCGCTTTTCGTGATTTGAAACGGCATAGAACAATACGTGTGAGTTTTAAAATTAATCCGTTCGGCCCGCTATTTGTTTGCATTACTTATCAAAGCTGCCTGCTTTACCTCGAATTCCCTTATTTTCTTCCCATTTCACAAGTTACTTAGTACCTGCCCGCACTGGTACAGGCCGCGCGGCACATGAAAACAGCCTTTCCATTTACCGCCTTTGCCGGGTAAAAGCACCTCGCCCCGCCGGTTCAGGTATCCATACCATTCCCCATATCGGGGTCGGGAAAATGCTGCCAGGTATAAGCGTGAACCCGCTCAAACCACTGCCAGCAGGCGAGATCACCCGTTTTATAAAACCCCTTGAGCAAACTGATCCGCGTTTCGATGTGTACCCACCAGCGTTTCTGAAAGCGGCCATTGTGAACTGGTGGAACGGCTACAGCGGGGTACTCGACCTGACTAATCCCGACGCCCGCACCTGGTTCAGCGGCCAGTTGGACCACCTTGTCACGGGATACGGTGTCGACGGCTTCAAATTCGACGCGGGTGATGCCCGGTACTACGCCGACACCGTGGTGTCGCGCAATCCGGCCATACCCAACGACCATACGAAACTGTTCGGGCAGACTGGCCTGCGGTACCCACTCAATGAATACCGGGCCTCGTTCAACCTGGCGGGTAGGCAACTCGTGCAGCGCCTTTTTGCCCAGCGGCTTACCCGGCATCAGTTTACCCAGGCAGGCTCCGGGGGAGTGGCGTGCGTCAATGAATCCATCGTGTCGGCTGCTGGAGCAAGTCCCGTTTCGTTTGTAACCGGGTTAACCTTTTCATCTGTACGGGGTTCGACTATCGGGCACGTCATGGGTTAGATAGGGTAGACAGCAGTCTTTAACCAGAAGCTGCGTGCTGGTGCATTGACGTTCACAAGTGCAGGAAAATAATTTGTACCAGAACGCGAATAACCCACCACCATAAGTAGTGGATTTCTCTGCGCTGACCTGCTTAATTTTATAGACCAAGAAACTCAGTCAATATCCATGAACCTACCACAACGAAATGGTCAAGACCGTTTCCAGACCCTAAGCCGGCGGCTAAAAACCCGGCCCTACCTGCTGCTCACAACAACACTGATGAGCGGGCTGGCCTTTGTTGTTGCCGGGGCAACGTACCGCTCCGACCCGGCTCCGGCTACTATCCCTCCCTCATCACGGGCCGGGATGGCTGTGCTGTCGTTTCCCCGCCCGGCGGCCGATTCAGTCCGTTACTGGCAGGCTCCCGGCGATAGTAAACTCCCGGGTGGTGCGGCTGGTAAAGAGATTCAGTACGGGCGCGACCTGATTGCCCACACGGCTAAATACCTGGGGCCGAAGGGCAGCGTGAAGGCCATTAGTAACGGCATGAACTGCCAGAACTGCCACCTCGATGCGGGTACCAAAGTGCTGGGCAATAACTATTCGGCGGTGGCGTCCACCTATCCCAAATTTCGGCAGCGGTCAGGCACCAAAGAGGGCGTCGTTAAACGCATCTCCGACTGTTTCGAGCGAAGCCTGAATGGTACACCTCCCGACTCAACCAGCCGCGAAATGCGGGCCATGGTGGCGTACATGAACTGGCTGGGAACCGACGTGCCAACCGGCCAACAGCCCAGGGGCGTAGGTCTGGCTAAGTTGCCGTACCTGAACCGGGCGGCCGATCCGATAAAGGGTAAGCGGGTGTACGCGGCCCAGTGCCAGGTCTGCCACGGTGCCAAAGGTGAAGGCATCAAAACACCCGGTGCTGCCGAATACACCTTTCCGCCCATGTGGGGCCCCACCAGCTATAACGACGGCGCGGGGCTCTACCGCCTGTCGAACTTCGCGGGCTATGTTAAAAACAACATGCCGTTTGGTACCAGCCACGAGACCCCGGTGCTGACCGATGCCGAGTGCTGGGACGTGGCCGCGTACGTTAACTCTATGCCCCGTCCCCACAAAGATCAGCGTACCGACTGGCCCAGCGTAGCGGCCAAACCCACCGACTTTCCGTATGGCCCCTATACCGATTCGTTCAGCGAAAAGCAGCATAAGTTTGGTCCCTACCAACCCATTATCGCGGCTCATAAAGCAGCCGACGCCAGTAAGTAACACCGCGAATGCAATGAGTATGAAGTTCAGAACCGGCCTTTTGCTTTTTATGCTGATGACCACCCTAATGAGTCAGGCCCAGCAGTCCGGCACCAGCGCGCACCGGTTTGACCCGCCTTGGAATACGCCCCCACCCGCGGGCACCTCATTTACCGTGCCTGGCATTGACAACGTGCCCGACCTCTACGGCGACATTGTTGACCCGCAGCTGGTGGTGTTCATGGGCGGTAATCAGTTTATGGTGCTTGATGACTTGCTGGCCGCTTTCCGGAAAGAGTATCCGGCTCATATCCGAATTTTTGTGGAGACACTGCCGCCCGGTATTCTGGCTAAGCAGATGGCCACCGGCTCCATCACCATTGGCAATATGCGCATTGACCACCAGCCCGATGTGTATCTGGCCGGAAAAAAGCGGGCTGAGGAAAACCGTGACCGGCTGGTCAGCATTGACCGCTACGCCCGTAATAAACTGGCCATCATGGTGCAGAAAGGTAATCCCAAAAAGATCAGCGGCCTGAAAGACCTGGGCCGCGCCGACGTGCGGGTTAGTATGCCTAACCCGGCCTGGGAGGGTATTGGCGGACGCATTGAAGAAGCCTACGTAAAGGCGGGGGGTACCGACCTGAAGAACACTATTATGGAGAAGAAGGTAGCCAACGAAAGCACGTTTCTGACCCAGATTCACCACCGGCAAACACCCATGCGTGTCCTGTACAATCAGTCGGACGCGGGGCCGGTCTGGTATACGGAGGTAGCCTACCAGCAGATGCTTGGTCATCCGGTTGACCTGGTGACTATTCCCGACGCTGAAAACGTATATGCCGAATATGTGGGGGGCGTTGTAAAAAAAGCTCCTCACCCGCGGGCCGCTGCTGATTTTATGACGTTTCTGAAAGGCACTGCCGCGCAGGCTATTTACCGGAAATACGGATTTATGGCCCCTGACTGACTTTCATATATGTGCTGTCGTATAACCAGCGAACCCACCGGACGTCAAGCCGGTGGGTTCGCTGGTTTTAAGTGGATGTCGGTGCTGTTTTCGGAACTTACATTCTATGCCAGAACAGGCTCAGGGCAATCATCAGCACCAGGCCAATCTGCAAAGCCGTCAGCACGTAAACCGAGTTGGTCTGTCCTCTCGACTCCCCCAGCAATTCTTCGCCCACGCGGAGCTGGAGTGCAGACAACTCGTCGAGTGTCTGAGCAACCTTACCAAAAGCCGCATTACCGCTGCCTGCAAACAACGCCTGCTGTCCCTTCTTCAAATCGACCCGGTTGGCAGCCAGGTCTGCTTCCAGCTGATTATAAATTGTCAATTGCTGTTTGAGCACCCGCAGCCGGTCAGCTTCACGAACCGTTAGTTTGGTCTGACTGAAATCCGTCAGGAGTGAATCGATTCGGCGGTTGAGTCGTTCCAGCGCCGAAGCCATGTGAGTGGCTTCGGGCTTGTCAGTGGTCAGTACGTAGGTCTCCAGCAGCAGCCTTTTGCGGTAAATGGTAGAGGTCAGGCTAACAATGATGCCTGATGGGACCAGCCGATCCTTATAAATCGACGATGAGGTTGCCTGAATATCGTTTACCCGCTTACGGCTCAGAAAAACGCTGGTCAGGATCAAACCCAGTAAGCTGATAATGAGCAGGACAGAGCGTACCCGTGTTTGTTTTTCAGAGGGTTTTGTCATTGAGTCAGGCGTTTTGCCAGTATCCGTCAACTGGCGGGTTTGTTACAGCGAAAAATCTCCGGCGGCCTCCGGTTGGTATAAAATGCGGTCGATGCGGATTTTTACCGTACCATAGGGCGTTGGCAACTCAACTATTTCTTTCTCCCGCTGCCCCAGCATGGCTGTGGCAATGGGAGCGAGAATTGAAACCCGGTTCTGGGCAGCATCGGCCTGCTCGGGATAAACCAGCTGGAGCGTGAGCGTCTTTGGGCTGTCTATGTACGTCAGAGATACCTGCGAGTTCATGGTAACGACGTTTGCCGGCATATCGGTCGGATCGAGCAGGGTAGCGCCCTGAACGCGCTGGATCAGGTTAATCAGCTGCGTTCGCGACAGGCTGGCGTTGGCTCTTGCCTGTCCTATCCGTTCGCTTAACCGCTGGTGGTCAAGCTTACTTATTTGGTACTTTCTCATACTTGTTAGGTTTAGACGTGTGTGCGCGCTGGGTTCTATCAGTTTAAATGGAATGTGCCGTCGTTCAGATACATCGGTTCAACGGCGTCGCGAAGCAGAGTGTATCGTCAGCAAATGGATAATAAACGGACCAAACCGACAACAGCGGGTCCGTTCGTAGTACGTATGCAGATTTGTTTGAAACGAGTGAATCGACGTTATCGTCGATGAAGACGTATCGTTTAGGGCGTCTGTCAGATGCCCAGCCAGTCGGCGGGGTTGTTGGTAGCCGGTCCGGATGGGATGCCCTGCCTGAACGGTTGGTAACGCCACCAGGCCCAGCCAAAAGCCACGCTGGCCAGCAGCGATGCCGGGGCCACCCATTTCGGGAAGAAGAAGCTGTTCACGGCAATAAATTTTGGTTCCTTGTTTTTACAGTTGTAAATTTACAGCTATAAAAAATGGAAACCAAAAGTTATGACGTACATCAGTGCTCAGCCGCAACTCACCGAATCATGGGACGAGGTTTGCTATCCTATTGAACCGGTCTGGCTAAGCGACCTGCTGCCTGACCATGATATTATTGCTACGGACCGGCAGCAACTGATTGTGGGGCAACTGCCGGGCGGACGAAGAACGCTGTTTGGCATTCAGAGTGCAGACTATACCATTATTCCTAATCAGGCCATTCGTGAAGTGGTTGACGAGTTGATTCCTGATTATCAGCTGCAGATAAAATATACCAGCACGGGCGAGTTCAGCATTACCATTGTTTTGCCCACCTCATTATCGGTGGGCAACGAAATATTACAGCGCAGCCTGATCGTTACCAACAGCTACAACGGCAAAACACCCCTCAGCATTCAGGGGCAGTCGCTCACGGCCCTGCTGGACCCCGCTACGCATCTGGGTAGCAGCCTGTACCGGAACGTTTGTCAGAATGGACTGCTGGGCTGGGCTGATCCATTTGTGAACCTCAACAACTACCGAACCTGGCTGAAGAAAGGGGAGAAGGACGGGCGTAAGGCACCCGCCACCAAGCGCAAGACGCCCCGCCAAACGCAGCGCACGGTGCCTGACATTCGCCAGTTGCACCACAGTACCCTGACGGTGGCCGTGTTTCAGGAGCATCTGCGCGATCTGCTGCTCGATCACCTGACAACGCCCCCCACGCTGACTACAATCATTTATGATCAGTTTCAGCGGGAAACAACCACCACGCTCATTAACGAGGATTTGCTGCGTACCCTGCCCGTACCCGTTCAGCTGGTAAAGCAGGCCCGCGAACGGCTTCGGCTGGAGGAACGCATACTGAACGCGCCAACCTCCTATTGGCTGCTCTACAACGCCGTGAACTATGCCTTGTTCACGGGCCGGAGCAGCCTGACTTTAAATGACCGCTACCGGTTGGACGAGCGGGTATTTCATCAGCTGGCTCTTCGTGCCTACGCGTGAGCCGGTACACCGCGCCCTATGGCCAAACGATTATGATTATGTCAAACACACTCAGGCAACCAGCTCAGCACCCGCCCGACGCCAAATTGGGTTTGGGCCCTATTCTGTACGCACTGGATAAACTGAACGATCAGTTTGGCCAGCAGGAAAGTCAGCGGCCCCGCGACGTCCTGACCAATCGCCCGTACGGTGATCCGGCGCTCTGCGCGCTGTTTTTACGGGATAACATAGGCGACACGGCTGGCGAAACGGATGGATCTGGCCGGGGGGTCAAGGCTGAAGAACGGGTTGAACTGACCGGTCAGACAAAGAAGCGATTTATTACAATTATGCTGCGGGTATCCCGGTCGCACGAGGGTATATCGCGTGGTGAGCGGGCGTTTATCAGGCTGTTCTGGCGGGCCCTGCAGCAGCGCCAGCCCGAAGAACAGCTTCTGACAGTCCAGGGTCAGCAGCGGTGCCCGTGAACCGTCTAGTTGTTAGCTTTGTGAGATGCCGACATCCCGCCCACAACAAAGCATGGTGACTTTTAAGGACGCCGTTATTTACCAGATTTACCCGCGCTCATTTGCCGATACAGACGGCGATGGCATCGGCGACCTGCCGGGCATTCTGTCGCGGCTCGATTACCTGGCTGATCTGGGCGTCGATGTGCTGTGGCTGAGTCCGATTTTTGCCTCGCCCAACGCCGATAATGGCTACGATATTTCGAACTACGAGGCCATTATGCCGCAGTTTGGAACCATGGCCGATTTCGATGCCCTGCTGGCGGGGGTGCATCAGCGGGGAATGCGCCTGGTGCTGGATCTGGTGGTTAACCATAGCTCCGATGAACACCACTGGTTTGAGCAAAGCCGCCAGGACAAAACCAATCCGTACCGCGACTACTACATCTGGAGACCGCCGTCCGATTCGGGCGGGCCGCCCAACAACTGGCAATCTTTTTTTTCGGGACCGGCCTGGCAGTTCGACGAGCCGACGGGTGAGTACTATCTGCATCTCTTTGCCCGGAAACAACCCGACCTGAACTGGGAACACCCCCCCCTGCGGCAGGCTATTTACCGGATGATGCGGTTTTGGCTCGATAAGGGCGTTGATGGCTTTCGGATGGACGTCATTCCGTTCCTGTCCAAAGATCCCGCTTTCCCGAACTACCCCGCCGATCGGTACGGTGACCTGACCATCTATGCCAACGGGCCGCGCATCCACGAGTTTCTGGCCGAAATGAACCGCGAGGTGCTGCAGCATTACCCATGCATGACTATCGGCGAGGGCTTTGGTGTATCGGCAGAGCAGGCCAACCTGTACGTTGGGCACAACCGGCGCGAGCTGGATATGATCTACCATTTCGATCATGCCGTGCCGCGCGAAGAGCAGCGGTTTGTCGATCCCGCCCCGGAGTTTACGCTTCCGCAACTTAAGGCCGTATTTGCCCGCTGGAATGAGGCCATTGGTACCGACGGCTGGCAGAATATCTATTTCGGTAATCACGACAACCCACGGCTACTATCGCGTTTCGGTAGTCCGGACCGGTTTCCGCGCGAGTCAGCTACGCTGCTGGCCACGGTGCTGCTCACCCAGTACGGCACGCCCACCATCTACCAGGGCGACGAACTGGGTATGACCAACTGCCGCTTTGAGTCGATTGATGAGTTTGACGATATTCAGGTGAAAAACGCCTGGCAAACGCTGGTAGCTTCCGGCCAGAATTCTGCGGCCCTGTTTCTGGAAACGGCCAACCGCATTGCCCGTGACCACGCCCGCACGCCTATGCCCTGGACCAACGCACCCGGCGCAGGATTCACCACCGGCAAACCCTGGCTCAAAATCAATCCGAACCATGGTAAATATCAACGTAGCGCAACAGGAACATGACCCGCAGTCGGTACTGAGTTTTTACCGGCAACTGCTGCGCTGGCGGAAACGAACGCCGGTGCTGCACACGGGCCTGTGCCACGATCTGCTGCCCGACCACCCCACAATCTGGGCGTTTGACAGGACGTTAGCCAATGAGCGAATGGTTATCATTGCCAATGTATCAGAAGAAAACATTGAATTGCCTGATAGCCGTCTGGTAGGCAGTAGATTGCTAACAAAGCCTGTTTTTGCCAATTACAACGTTGATTTTACCAACACTCTCCGGCCTTTCGAGGTGCGGGTATATGACCTAAACGGACTCCCTGAATGACTGATACCATACACGACCGACGCGGGTTTCTTCAAAAAAGTGCCCTGGCCACGCTCACTGCGCTGGTGGGAAACGTTGCCTTTGCCGATAAACTGCCGCGCTATTACACACCGCTGGCCCTGACGGATGATTATAATCCGATGGCCGCCAAAAATCCGCAGATGCTGGTGCTGGGTGATAAACCCTGGAACGTAGAGTCGCCGGTGCATTTGCTGGATGATGCCATTACGCCGGTCGAGAATATGTTTATCCGCAACAACGGCCTGATCCCGACCGAACCCATCGATCCGGCCCAATGGACGCTGACCATCAACGGAGAGTCAGTCAAAGCCCCCAAAACCTATTCGCTCGCCGATCTGAAAAAACGCTTTCCAGTGCATACCTACCAGCTGGTGCTGGAATGTGGTGGTAATGGGCGGGGTGGTTTTGAACCGCAAACGTCGGGCAACCCGTGGGGGCAGGGGGCGGTGAACTGCGCCGAATGGACAGGCGTCCGGCTCAAAGACGTGCTGGCCGACGTGGGTTTGAAAGACGACGCCGTCTATATTGGCTACCACGGCAAAGACCCGCACCTGAGTCAGGACCCTAAGAAAGAATCCATATCGCGCGGGGTGCCGATGCGGAAAGCCCTCGAAGACGAAACGCTGCTGGCCTGGTCGCTGAATGGCAAGGCTATTCCGCTGGCCCATGGCTTTCCGCTGCGGCTGGTTGTTGGCGGCTGGCCCGCGTCGGTTTCGGGAAAGTGGCTGCATGCCATTTCGGTGCGTAACAAAGTCCACGACGGGGCCAAGATGGAAGGGCATAGCTACCGCGTGCCGATCCATCCGGTAGAGCCGGGCCAGAAACTTCCCGAAACGCCCGAGAACTTCCGCATCATCGAGTCGATGCCCGTTAAATCGCTCATCACGTTTCCTAAAACCGGGGCTTCGTTCAGCGCCGGCCGAACGCTGGACCTGCGCGGCCATGCCTGGGCGGGCGATCTGCCGGTGGCGGCTGTGCACACCTCAATTGATTATGGCTCAACCTGGCAACCCGCCAAACTCAATGCGCCTAAAAATAGGCTGGCCTGGCAACAGTGGGCCAGCCGCGTACCCTTTGAAAAGGCGGGCTACTACGAAATCTGGGTTCGCGCCACCGACAGCGCGGGTACCATGCAGCCCATGGTCATTCCGCAGTGGAACCCCGGCGGCTACCTCAACAATGCCTGCCACCGTATTGCGGTAATGGTGGTGTAAGCAGCCCGCGCGCTGCAGCCCGGGCCGGGAAGCCCCGGTTTTATAACCTTCACCCCAACAACCATGAAACTACTTAAAATCACCCTCATCATAAGCGCCCTGCTGATTGGGTTAGCCAGTTTCCGGGCGGGCCTGCCCCATCAGAAAACAACCGATCCGGCCAGCTCGGCGGTGCGTACCGATACCGCCCGGATTGACGCGGAAACGGGTATGATTGACGATCCGAATCTGATGATGGTGAAGGCACAATGTACCGCCTGTCATTCGTCGAAACTGATTTTGCAGCACCGCTTCACCCGCGCGGGCTGGCTCGACCGGATTCGGTGGATGCAGAAGTACCATAAACTCTGGGACCTGGGCGAGACTGAAACCGTTGTGCTGGACTACCTGGAGAAGCACTACAGCCCGGCTAACCGACTCGCCAACGACGTATTCCGGCAGAAACCGCTACCGGCTGCAAAATGGTATAAACTGGAGTAAACGTCCATGACTGACCCTATACAATCCGTACCCATCCGTACCCAAACCCGCGTTTGCGAAGTAGCCTGGTTCGATGACCTCTGCGGGGGTGATACGGCCTATCTGGGCACGCTTGACCCCACCCGGCGCAGCAACTACGCCCACTGCGCTGATATTATGCTGACCGCCGACCGGCTGGGGTTCGAGAATATCCTGTTGCCTACCTCGTATCTGGTAGGGCAGGAGGTCTTGCCGTTTGCGGGGGCTATGGCTCCGCAGGTGAAAACTATTTCAATGCTGGCCGCCATCCGTACCGGTGAGATCCACCCGCCTATGCTGGCCCGGCATATTGCCACGCTCGATCACCTGACACAGGGTAAACTCACCATTAACATCATCAACTCCGATTTGCCGGGCCTGCGTGAGGACCATGAACTCCGCTACCAGCGTTGCGAAGAGGTCATCGAAATCCTGAAGCAGGCCTGGACGCAGGATCGAATCGAGTTTGAAGGACCGGTTTATGGCAAGATCAGTATGGCTGCCGACCCGGTCAAACCCTACCAGCAGAATGGTGGTCCCTTGCTGTATTTTGGGGGTATCTCGCCCGGTTCCAAAGCCGTATGCGCCAAACACTGCGACGTATTTCTGATGTGGCCCGAACCCGAGGAGGCCATCTATGCTACCATGCAGGACCTGAGTCAGCGGGCCGCCGAACACAACCGCACCATCGACTTTGGCCTGCGTATTCACGTCATTGTGCGCGAAACCGAAGCCGAAGCGCGGGCCTACACCAAAACGCTGATGGAGCGGTTCGACGCGGAAGAGGGGGCAAGACTCAAAAACCGCACGCAGGACGCGCAGTCGGCGGGAGTGCTGCGGCAGGACGAACTGCGCCAGCAGGCCGACCCCGATGATTTCATTGAGCCGATGCTCTGGATGGGTATTGGCCGGGCACGGTCGGGTTGCGGAGGGGCGCTGGTGGGAACACCGGCACAAATCATAGCCAAACTGAACCGCTACATGGACATGGGCATCCGGGCGTTTATCCTGTCGGGCTACCCGCTCATCGAAGAATGTGAGTTGTTCGGTACGCACGTCCTGCCTCATTTGCCCAACGTCAAGCTTTCTGTTGAACAGGGCCGTACGCCTGCCCAAACGCCCATTACGCCCCTGACGACAGGGAAGTTGTAAGTTCGTAGCGTATTACTGCCTCGTCAGCGGGCTCCCTTCAGGGCGGGGGGGCACTCACGCGGCAGCAACAACCACACAAAATCATCCCACCCATAAGCTAATATGCTGCAATCCTTAAGTCTGGTCGATACCGTGGTGGTGGTGCTGTTGCTGCTGTTCTTGGTGGTGGCGAGTTTGTATTCGAGTGTCCGTAAAAAGAAAAGTTCGGAAGAGTATTTCATGGCCGGGCATTCGCTGAAGTGGTACTCGGTGGCGGGGTCTATCTTCGGAACCAACATCCACGCGCAGCAGATCATTGGTATGATGGGCATTGGCTATTCCATCGGTTTTGCGCAGAGCCATTACGAAGTGTGGGCCGTGCCGGCTATTCTGGTGCTGGTTTATGTCTTTATCCCGATTTACCGGAAGCGGCAGTTTTTTACCCTCTCGCAGTTTCTTGAAAGCCGCTACAACGCTCAAACCCGGCTGGCCTATACTGTACTGATGATTGCCTTTATCATGATTCAGCTCATCGGGGGGTTTTACATCGGCAGCCGCACGCTGGGTCTCCTTTTTGCCGGTACCGCCTGGGAGCCCACCTACCTAAGCGGTATTCTGGTCATTGCGGGCGTCACCATCCTGTTTACGGTCTTTGGCGGGATGGAATCGGTTGTGATCGCCGATAATATTCTGACGGTTATCATGATCATTGCCGTGTTGCTGATGGGTACGCTGACCTACCTGCAACCCGAAATCGGCGGGTTTTCGGGTCTGCTACGGCTCGATGCTGCCGGGGCCGACAAGATGCATCTGTACCTGCCCGCTAACCATCCCAAACTGCCCTGGCCGGGTATTTTCACGGGGCTGACCATCCTGAATTTCTTTTACTGGACCACCAACCAGTATCAGGTGCAGCGCGTGCTGGCCGCCCAAACCGAGCGCGACGCTAAAATTGGATCGCTGGTGGCGGGGTTTTTGAAGCTGCTGATTCCCTTTTTCTCGATTGCCGCCGGAACAGCCGCGTTCTATCTCTTCAAGAGCCGATTTGGCGAGGGGGTAGTCAAGCCCGACGATACGTTTCTGACGCTGCTGCGTACGGTAGTGCCGGTGGGCTACGGGCTGGTGGGGCTGATTCTGGCGGGGCTGATCTGCGCCATTTTTTCGGCAATCTACTCCATGATGAACTCGGTCTCGACCATGCTGGCTTTTGACCTATATCGCAACTACGTCAACAAAACCGCCACCGATAAAGCCACCGTGCGGTTCGGGCAGGCGGGGGTGGTTGTGATGTGCGCTATAGCCACGGCGCTGGCCTATACCACGTTCGATCCTACCTCGTCCGATAATTTCTTCCTCATCCTGGCCAACCAGACGTCGTACCTGAAGCCAGGGCTGGTGGTTGTATTTTTCTGGGGAGTTCTCTGGCCAAAAACGCACCCTTTTGCCGCCGTGCTGGTGCTGGTATGTTCGCCCCTGATCGGTTTCGGCTGTGATCTGCTGTACAACGACGTCCTGACCAACGTGGCCTGGATTCGCGATACGTTTGGCGAAACGCTGAATTTCCTGTACCGGGTGTTCCTGATCTTTGCGTTCGGTTCGGTTCTGATCTATGGGCTAAGCCACTATTTCAACCGCCGGTTTGGCCGGGTTAACACGCACGATATGACGGTTTCGTTCGGTGGTATTGGGGGGGCGCTGATTCGGTTTGCGCTGGTTCATGCCCCCATCATCGGGTTGGTTCTCGGGGGCTGGCTGACGCCCCAGACGGCAGCTTTGCCGGCGGCTTTGCTCACGCTGCTGCTGTTTGGCTGGTACTGGAAACGGGCCGACGAGCCGCTGCCGTTTTACCAGTCCGATATTTTCTACGCCGGGCTGCTCACGGGGGCCATGGTCTGGATTATGTACTTCTTCGCATAGCTGTTTATTTTTCCCGCCTGCGCTCGGCGCGCCTTTGCTGCCGCTCTCGTTTGCGTCTCTCGCGTTTCTCCTGCCGGGTTTCTTTCCTCTCAGCCCGTTCTGCTTTCCGCTCGGCTTTTTTCTCGGTCCGTTTGGCTTTGTAGTCTTCCTTAAAGGTCTTGAAAGCATCATTGAGGGTGATGTCGTTATCAATCTCGCCTTTGAACGCTTCAATGTAAGCATTGCGCAACACGCCGAAAATGGTGGGCCAGATGGCCGTTTCGGCGCCATCGACGGTGCCGCTGATGGGAATACGGGTGGCTACCTGGTCTTTGCGCTGGTTTTTGAGAACGGCCGTACCCGCCTGCGCCAGCAACTCGGTGAAGAACTTGCCCACCGACCGGTCCTCGCGTTCGTTGAGCTTGAAAATAAGCATGTTCTTCGTCAGGGGCTTGATGTAGCCGTTGAACTTGCCGTCGTACATGGCCATTTCGCTGAACACACTCACCGTACCGCGCTCAAAGTCGACATTGGCATAGGATCTGGCCAGTTCGTTGATTTTTACCAGTTCAACATCGGTAAACTTAAGATTATAGTCAAAGTCGGGCGTGACTTTAAAGAGATTCATGTCGGCCTGAACATCGAGTTTGCCACCGTAGCCGGGGGCATCGGCGGTGGCGATAACGGGCGAAGGCAGTTTTTTGGTGAGCTCATCGACGTTGCGGATGTTGCGAAGTTCGGCGTTGAACCTTTTCAGCGATAAATCGGCGCGGGGCTGGGTAATCAGGCTGGTCAGGTTAACGGTACCGTTCACCACGGCGAAGCGGTTGATGCTGATGGGCAGGAGCTTTTTCAGGTAAGTCGTCCAGTCAACTTCGGTGCCGGTCTGACTGCTTGCTTCGTCTTCGCTGAACGCAAAATTGATTTCTGGCTGGTAGGCTTCCACCTCGCTCACCAGTCTCCCCTTGAACAGAGATTTCCACTCGATCGACAGATCCGTCTTGGGCATCGTCAGGAATGGCTTCTTAATCTTACCCTTCACCTTACGAATGACCAGACTATCGATCTGATAGGCCCCGCGCAACAGCTCAATGTCGATGTCTTCGACGTGGCCGGTGTAGCCGTCCATGTCGGCCAGGGATTTATTGACGTACTTCAGCACGAAGTAGGGAAGCAGCAGCCGGGCTACAATGAGCAGTAAGACTACCGAAAGCAGAATTTTTACGGTACGTGTCAAGGTCGTATATAGATGGCGATAACCTATCCATAACCCAAAAACCGGGTAGGTATGTTTTAGCCGTCGCTACTCTACGTAGTCCAGATCCTTGCCGTAGGTCTCGCCAATGGTCAGCAGCGCCCACGCCCCAAGGCCGAAACAAAGTACCGACACTACGGCCGCTGACCCCAACACACCCAGCGAAGGCTTGAGCAACTGAAAGGCCGGAATAGTGAGCAGGGTAGTAGCCCGTACGTTGTTGGCAACGGACGTAGTGGCCGTAGCGCGGAGGTTGGTGCCGAAACTCTCGGCGGTGGTGGTCAGGAACATGGCAATGTAGCCAATGCCAAACCCCATGGCCGTCAGCACGGCGAAGAACAGATTTGTATGGCTGATTAGGCCGGAGAGATAGATCAGTACAAACAGACCGGTAAAGGCCATCATGCTGCCCATGGCCCGTTTGCGGGAGCGGAGAGCCTGGCTCAAGGGGCCGCTGAGCAGATCGCCGGCCACCATGCCGAGGTACGTAAACAACACACAACGGCCGGGTGTAACAGCGTCGGGCAGGCCCAGGGCCTGGCCAAACTCATTGCCAAACGTTGCCAGAATGCCAATAACCAGATAGGTGGGCAGGGCCAGTCCCATGCAGCGGAGGTAGCGAAGCAGCCGTTCGCGGGGGTGGAACATCGCCATAAAATTGCCCCGGCTGGCGGTGGTCTGCTCGGCCCGCCGGAACAGGCCGGATTCAAAGACACTGACCCGCAGTACAAGCAACGCCAGCCCCAGACCACCACCGATGAAATACGTATTGCGCCAGTCGAAAAGGGATACGGTAAAGTAGGCGACTACCGCGCCCAGCAGGCCCACACTAGCCACCAGGGAGGACCCATAACCGCGCAGGTGTTTGGGCAGAATCTCACTCACGAGCGTGATGCCCGCGCCTAGCTCGCCCGCCAGCCCCAGCCCGGCCACAAACCGCAGCCCGGCGTAGGTAACGGGGTCCTGCACGAACCCACAGGCAATGTTGGCCAGCGAGTAGGTAATAATACTGCCAAACAGGACCGACAGCCGCCCGCGTTTATCGCCCAGTACCCCCCATAGAATCCCGCCCAGCAGCAGGCCCGCCTGCTGCACGTTCAGAATCTGACCACCCGTAACGGAAATATCCCTCTCCGACAGGCCCAGGTCTTTTAAACTCGGTACCCGTACAATGTTGAACAGTAGCAGGTCATACACATCCACAAAATACCCCAGCGCGGCTACAATGACCGGCAGGGCAAACAGTGGACGGAACGACTGATTCATGGGGCAGGTAGAGGGACTGCGGGATTACGAAGAAAGTGCTGCTGCATGTGCCGGACCTATCCCTCCCGGACTCATCTCGCGGTAAGTCAGAATCGTGTTAGGGCGAGGCTGTTCAAGAGCCGATTCCAGGACAGGAAAGACATCGACTGTATTTCCCTGAGCGTCGAAAAATTCGAGAATATACCCATCCTCGTCTCCGTCGCGGATAATGTGTTCGACTACAATGCCAACATCACCGCGCTTTAGTCCTGCTTCGGGAAAGTCTTTCTGAAGAATAGCCCGGTCGAATAAGTTGAATATCATTGCTTTTCAGGATATAGCGTTACAAATCGCCACGTTGTGGGTTCATCTGTATAAAGCCATATAGTGACAGTACCGAAGTTACGCAGTTTACCACTGACTTTGTACAAATCACCCCCAAAAGGGGCCGGTCTTGAGTAAACCGCTTCACCCTCTTCGATGATCTGGCGAATATCCTCCTCAAGTTCTTGCCAGTTGTCCTGACTGTAACCCAACTTATTGAGGAAAGCCGATTTATCACTTTCGGCTTTCCATATCAACAGATAATGCGTTAGCCTCTTACCTATCGAGTAAAATTTCCCCTTCAATCTTCATGGATAACTGCTACCAGAAGCGGATGTACAGCATGGATACCAGCATGATGACGATAACGGCCATGGCCAGGTTGCTGGGCGCGAGTTTGAACATCGAGCTGTCTATTTCCAGCCCTTTGGGGTTGATTTTTGGTCCGGCCAGGCTCACCAGCACCATCAGCGCAACGGTCAGCACGAACGACCAGCCCATCGAGATTAGGAACGGAATCTCATACACGCCATCGCTGTTGGGCAGGGCCGAGTACATGAGCGTTTCGGGACCAAAAAGCTGTGGAGCAAAATTGTTGAACAGCACGGCAAAACCGAAGCCACCCAGCACCCCTGCAATGGCGGCTGCACCCGTGGTGCGTTTCCAGAAAAAGCCCAGAATGAACACCGAGAAAATGCCGGGGCTAATGTAGCCGGTGTATTTCTGAATGAAGGTGAAGCCCCCTTCGCCCCCAATGCCCAGCGCGTCGCTCCAGGCCATACTAATCGACAGCAGCATGGCGACGACAATTGTGATGCGGCCAATCCAGAGCGACCGCGCTTCGCTGGCCGTTTTGTTAATATACTTCTGATAGATGTCGAGGGTAAAGATGGTCGAGATCGAGTTGGCTTTACCGGCTAGCGAAGCGACAATGGCCGCCGTCAGGGCAGCAACCGACAAACCCTTCAGACCCGTTGGCAAAAACGTGAGTACGGCCGAGTAAGCGTTGTCGCCGGAGACTACGCCGTCGCGCAACATCTCCGTAGCCAGACCGCCGTTTTTGTGAATGACATACGCGGCAATGCCGGGCAGCATAACGATGATCGGCATGAAAATTTTGAGGATGGCCGCAAAAAGAATACCCGTGCGGGCCGTTTTGAGGTCAGCACCAAGGGCCCGCTGCGTAATGTACTGGTTGCAGCCCCAGTAGTTGAGGTTTACCACCCACTGCCCGCCGAGGTACATGGCAATGCCGGGCAAGGTCAGATACCGCTTGATTTCGGCCTGGGGGGCGCTGGCTTCGGGTTTCGAGAAAATCATGTGGAAGTGATCGTCGGCGTCTCTGAACATGGCACCCAGCCCCGACATAACCCCCCCGTCCAGCCCGAAGGTCAGGCTTACCTGCTGCAGGGCCAGATACGTCGTAACCAAACCACCAATGATCAGGACCAGCACCTGAATGACATCGGTATAGCCAATGACGTTCATGCCACCCAGCGTGATAAAAATAGCGAACAGACTCAGGCCGATAATGACCGGGTGAAACGAGTCCGGCCCGACCAGGCTGCTCACGGCCAGCGCGCCCAGGAATAAAATCGACGTCAGGTTGACGAATACGTATAGAAACAGCCAGAACACAGCCATAATCAAACTCACCGTTTCGTTGTAACGCGTACTCAGAAACTGTGGCATGGTGTAAATCTTATTCTTGAGGTAGATGGGAATGAACCACACCGCCACAATAATGAGCGAGATAGCCGCCAGCCACTCATATACGGCGATGGCCACGCCGTACCGGTACCCATCGCCCGACATCCCGATGAACTGCTCGGCAGAAATATTCGAGGCAATCAATGACGCCCCAATGGCCCACCACGTCAGCGACCCTTCGGCCAGAAAAAAGTCTTTGGTATCCTGTTTTGTCTTTTGCTGCTTCCGATACACGGAGTAGCCGTAGGCCGAAACACCGATGAAATAAAAGAGAAAAACTGCGTAGTCGATTACAGAAAGCTGGCCCATCAGAAAGCGTCAATAGTTAGGGTGAGTAATTTGGCCCGTAAAAAAGCAATTAATTCTTGAAAAGGGAACGCACTGGGGAGTACAATAGAATTCAGATAAAGTAGACTGCGCTGATTATCACCATTTTCACTCGTTGATTTGCTCGCTCAACGCACCCACTTCCGCATGGATTAGCGGATTAGATACCGGGGGGCACCCCCGGACATTATTCCTCCAGGTAATTCAAATCTTTACCGTGGGTTTCAGGAATGGTCAGGATGGAATAAAAGCCCAGCACGAAACAGATCAGGCCCACCACTGCTCCGGCGTTGATAACGGCCAGGCCAGGCTTCAGGTAGCCGTACAGACTTGTCATAAGAATGACCGTGCCGCGTACCATATTGGGAATGGTCGTGGCCGCTGTGGCGCGGAGGTTGGTGCCAAACTGCTCGGCCCCGATGGTTACAAACATAGCCCAGTAGCCGATGCCAAAACCCATTAGTAAACACAAACCATACACGGCAGTCGGCGATGAGATACCGGCGTAGAGATACACCAGGCTACCTACCAGTGCTACAGCCATGAGCAGGGCCACGCCTTTCTTGCGCGATTCCATAGCCTGGCTGATAAACCCGCTGGCCAGATCGCCCGTGGCCAGACCCACGTAGCACCACATGATGGCCAGCCCGGGCTGAATTTCTTCGGCAATGCCAAATGCCTGACCAAACTCGTTGCTAAAGGTGGCCAGAATACCGATTACGAACCAGGTGGGTAACCCAATACCAATGCATTTGATGTACCGGACGAACCGGTCGGCGTTCGTGAAGAACGACAGGAAATCTCCCCGGCTTACGCCCTCCTGCTTGGTAACGTTCGTGAACATACCCGATTCAACCACGCCTACCCGTAACAGCAAGAGTCCGAAGCCCAGACCACCGCCCACAAAAAACGCCATTTGCCAGTCGAACAGCTTAACGGTGAAATAGGCCACGACGGCCCCAAACAGACCTACACCCGCCACCAGCGAGGTGCCGATAGCGCGTTTATTGATGGGCAAACTCTCGCTCACCAGCGTGATACCTGCGCCCAGCTCGCCCGCCAGTCCGATCCCCGCTACAAAGCGCATGGCGGCATAGTAGGTCGTGGGATCCATGAACGTAACATCGGCCACGAATCCGCAGGCTACGTTGGCAATGGAATAGGTAATGATGCTGCCGAAGAGTACCGACAGCCGCCCGCGTTTGTCGCCCAGCACCCCCCACAAAATGCCGCCCAGAAGCAGGCCACCCATCTGCCAGTTGATGATAGTTAGCGCCCACGGTCGAGATTTGTTCGGCACTCAGGCCCAGGTCCTGCAGGCTGGGTACCCGCACAATACCAAACAAGAGCAGATCGTAAATATCAACAAAGTAGCCCAGGGCAGCTACGATAACAGGTAAACTAAACAGGCCCGCCGATGCAGCAGGCGGTTGTATAGACGAAGGGCGGGGGACGGACATTTTAGGGTATTGCAAACGATTTATTCGGCAATAATACGAAACGACCGAAGAAGATTAGGTGTCCAACCCGTCTTTGTCTACTTCCGTGGACGATAGGGGTTGGATGAGCACAGGAGTCGTTGCGTAAACCGTGCGTTGCTTCGGCAATGAGTCATGCACGAGAGCCGCCGTGCCCAGCCACCAGATTTTTAGCCCGACGCGGCTGAAAACCAGTGTCTGCTGGATTACAAACAGCAGTAAAATAGTAAGCCAGTTCTGCATCGGGATCAGGCCATCGAGCAGGAAGTACAGACCAAACAGCGCGGTGCCAATGCCAATAAACAGCCAATACAGTCCGTAGGTCCGGCTCAGGTTGGCCAGGACAAACCGCCCCGCCTGACCAAACGCCCGGAACGCTTGTTGCTCATCGGTGCGAAACAGCAGGATTTTAGCGTAGTCGCCTATGCACAGAATCAGCGTAGCCGATAACCCGAACAGTCCAAAAAACACCGCGCCTGTCCAGAACAGGCCGCGCTCAGTCAGCATATCGCTCAGCAAGGTGCCTGCCAGTACGCCTATTACGAGCCAGATAACCGCCCCCGTTACTACAAACAACACTACCACACCAAACAGCCGCACGTACCGCCCTGTGTACGCACTGCACGCAGCCAGAAACTCACCCCCGTCTGGCCGTCGATGTTCCCATGAAAACAGCATCAGAATGCCACCCGTAAAGAAAATACTTAGAAAAATAGACAGTACACCCAGCCACCGGCCCACGCTCAGCAAGGGCGAAATGGCCCGGCCACTGCGGTGCATAAAATCAGAGTACACGGTGTAGTCGAAGCCGTCGAGCAACTGGAGGAACGCGCGTGAGTTTTGATCCTCAACCAGCAGCGTATTGTAGAACGGCAACGCGGTCAGCAGGCCCAGCCCCAGCGTAACGCCGTAGATGAGCCCCACAAACCGGAACGAGCCGGTAAGTTGCCGGAAAGAGGTGACCAGAATGTTCATACGCGACGTTCGGTGCGGATTTTCTCCTGCAAAGTAAGAAAACCGTCGATGAGGGCTTCGGGGCGGGGCGGGCAACCGGGTACGTAGACATCGACCGGAATGATTCGGTCAACACCCTTCACCACGTGGTACCCGTGCTGCCAGTACGGACCACCGCAGTTTGAGCATGACCCCATCGAGATGACATAGCGCGGTTCAGGCATTTGCTCGTACAGCCGCCGGATGCGGTCGGCCATTTTATAGGTTACCGTGCCGGACACAATCATAATGTCGGACTGCCGGGGGGAAGGGCGGGGAAAAATGCCGAATCGGTCCAGGTCGTAGTTAGCCGCAAACGCCTGCATCATCTCGATAGCGCAACAGGCCAGCCCGAAACTAAGGGGCCACATCGACTTCTCGCGCGACCAGTTCAGAAGTTCTTCGGAGTGCATCAGGGCAACGCCCGCATCGCCAGATTTATCGGTCATGGTTGAGGTTGAGTATAAACCCGGTCAAGAATGGTTTGCTGATACAAGAGCGTATAGGGTTCCAGTTCACGGCGCAAATTTCGGTCACTGTCATCGGATGCGTTGCGGCTGCGGGGCCGAACGGTCTTTTTGAACAACGACCGGATGCCATTACCCGCCAGCGCGCCCGCCAGTGCGCCCCCAACAAGGGCTGATGCCAGCGTAACGCCATACACCACCGGACTGCGAAATCCATTTCTCTGCGAGCTTTCTACGGTTAGCAGACCTACCACAATACCGCCCGCTACTGCACCCCGTACCGTTGCCCTGCGCTGATTGGTTCGGCGCAGAACGACTTTACTGATGTCTGACAGGGCAACGATATCGTCCAGTCCGCTGGGGGCATCCCTATAGTCGCCAACAATGACGTCCGTCTCGTTTACTTCTTTCAGCAGTCCCCGCGTGCGGTGGCCATCCCGGGTAACGACGGTAGCCGTATACACCTCCGCAGATTGCGCCCTCAGTGTAGTGGCCGATGAGAGCAGGACCATACCCGTCAGCAGCAGCAGACCGTTCATGGTAGCGACGAAGCAGGCCGGGCAGCGTCGTACTTCTGGTTTACCCGTTCATACAACCTGGTGGGTACGGGCGTGTCAATAGTGGGTATAACGGGGTTTGGCTTCACCCAGTCAAGATAGCCTTTTACCCAGACATACGCCAGCCCCAGCCCCAGAACGAGAACAAACACCCCGGCTTCGGCCAGCGCAAACCAGCCCCAAAGTCCATCGGTAGCCTGAATGAGCCGGGCCTGCCCGAATACCGTAGCCCACGGAAAAAGAAATACCAGCTCTACATCGAACAGAACAAACACCAGCGCCACCACGTAGAACCGAATGTTAAACTGCACATTGGCATTACCCACCGGCTCCTCGCCCGATTCGTAGGTGCTATTTTTTTCTACGTTGGGGTGGTTGGGGCGCAGCAGCCGGGCCACAAATAGCACCAGGCCAATGAACGCAAAGGCTCCCAGAATAAACAGCAGTAAAATGCCAAAGTCAGACAGCACTATTTCTTCCGTTTCTTGTAAAGGTTATAGACTATTGATGTCTGGAATGTCCGGTTCTTATAGGTTGCCAGCGGTTCGGGCGATACGTTGCTGAGGCCGTACACGTATCGAAGTTGCAGGCTGAACTTATCGAGCATGTCCAGAAAATCGTAATGCACACCCACGGCAATACCCAGGTCGTTGCGCTGGCCGGGACCATTTTCGCCAGTGCCGAGGGCGTAGCTGAACTCCGGTCCGGCCTGTAGCGTCAGCCCTTCGGTGGGGATATAGCCCAGTAAAATCGGGACACTGACATAGGTATAGGCTGCTTTGGTGGTGGTGGTGTTACCCAGCCGTTCTACTCTGAACGTGCTGCCTTTTACAGCGATCAATGCTTCGGGCTGAAACACAAACTTATTGTATCGGTAGCGGTACATAACCCCGATGTGAGGTTGTATAGCCTGCTTGGGCACGTTAGCCGTAATGCCTGATACGCTGAGGTTTGTTATCCCAGCCCCGATTTTAACCCCGAAATGCCCACCAACAGGCCGGTTGCTCTGCGCCTGAATCGAGGCAGAAAGGGTCAGAAAAAAAACAAAAATCAAAAGTCGATTCCAATACATACACGTGTTGTCGGGTTGGTTGAACACCAGCCTAACGGTTAATTCAGCTGCAAAATTGGCTTAAAAAAAGTTAACATTACCGCTGCCCGTCCACGGTAATCTAGCTCAAACGGGGTTAGTTCAGACGCGGGTCAACGGGGTAGTGGGCAATGGATTTGTACTCGCCCCCCATGCGCTTGAGAACCCCCCGCCAGAATTCCTTCGCGGGCGTATCGAACAGGAAATCGGCGTTGGTATGGCTTACAATCCAGGCTTTTTGGGCTAACTCATCGGCCAGCTGCCCTTCGCTCCAGCCCGAATAACCAATAAAGAACCGGGCGTCGCGTTCCGTCAGGGTACCTAGATTAACGGCCCGCTTAATCTCCTCAAAATCGCCACTCCAGTACAGGCCATCCATGATCTTGATCGAGTCGTCGATGAGGTCAGGTCGGCGGTGAATGAAGTGCAGGGTGTTTTGCTGAACCGGCCCCCCCAGAAACAGGGGCAGATCGGGGGTTATATCCTCAATGACATCGCCCAGGTGCAGGTCAGTGGTGTGGTTCAGCACCAGCCCGAAGGTTCCTTTGGCGTTGTGCTCGCAAACCAGCACGACGCTGCGCTCGAAGTTGGTATCGCCCATGAATGGCTCCGCGATGAGCAGGTGGCCGTTGGCGACAGATGATGCGTTAAAGTTCATAAAGACCCGGTAGACTATTCGCTTTTCTAAAACGGTTGGCAGGTAAGGTATGTTACCTAAACCTACGCAAATGACAGGGTGCCGGGCGGGATGAGCGGCCTTAGGGCACGCGCATCAGCCCCCACGCCCCTGCTCCTAAAATACCAGCCCCACGCGTTTGCCCGACAGCCGGGACAAGAGCGGCCGTACCATTTTTTCGGCGTTTTGGCGGGTCTGCTCCAGAATGCCCCCGTTCAGGGCCGACTGCCGGATTTGGCGCTCGGCCTGCCGGTAGGCATCGCTTACTAGCTGCGACTCGTTCAGAAACGAAAACCGCGTGTCGTATACCCGCGACCGGTCGTGGTTAATTTTCCAGCCGCAGATTTCGGGTTTCGGCAGTTTAATTGTGACAGAGTCGCCCATTGTTACGATGTCGGCGGGGGTTACGCGGCTCAGGTCAATGCAGCCAATGGCTTCACCTTCCACAATCAGCACGGCATTGGCATTGGGCAAAAACGTATTTGGCTGCTCGTAGTCAACGATATCTTTAAACGTGTACTTGACCAGTTCCAATTTGCCGAGGGACGTTACTTCGCGTAGCATCAGTGTTTTGGTGGCGTCGTTGCCCCGCCGAAACCGGCTGAGCATATCGGCTCCGCGGATTTGTTCCCAAATGGCAATCAGACCGGCAACCAGCAGAAACAGGAAAATCAGGCGAATGATGAGTCTCATATCTGTTATAACGAAAAACAGCCCCAAAAGTGGGGCTGTACGTTTTGATAGACCAAATTGCAATTCCCGGGCAGATTACTCTACCGGCTGACTTTCCAGATCGAAGAGATCGTTCAAAACATCGATGAGAGTTTCGGCTTCACCCCGTTTGCAGGCCGCTTTAAGTTGCAGCACCGGCAGTTTGATGATTTTCTGCATGATGCCCCGCGTAATTTTATCAACCTTATCCGACTCGGCGGGGGTAAGGTGTCTCAGGTGCCGGGCAATCTCATCTTTGCGAATCTGCTCCAGGGCGTTTTTCAGCTTGTTGATCGTTGGCGAAACGGCCATCTCCTTCGACCAGTCGCCAAACTCGGCCACGGACTGATCAATAATCGTCTCGACCTGCGGAATGGCCGCCAGCCGCCGGTTCAGGGCTTCGTCGGTCCGGTTGTGGATATGGTCAATGTTATACACCAGCACCCCCGGAATCTGCTCAACGGCGGTATCCACTGAACGGGGTACCGACAGATCAATGAAATACTTGTACGTCAGTACCGACAGACCGTGCAACAGGATAGGATTGATAAGCGGCTCGTCGCGCAGAACGGAACAGATCACTACGTCGGCCCGCCGAATCTCGTCGGTCAGGTTATCAAAATCGGCTACCCGGAAACCGTACTGACTGGCCAGACTTTCGGTCTTGGCGTGGGTGCGGTTGCAGAGCGTGATGTTGCTGACGTTCCGATCGGCAAGATTGCGGCAGACATCAGCACCAATTTCGCCCAGGCCAATGACCAGTACGTTTGGGTTGTGGTGTTCACCCACCAGTTCGTCAATTAGCTCAACGGCGGCATACGATACTGATGCGGCTCCGTCGCGGAACGACGTTTCCTGCGCCACGCGCTTGTTTGTGAAGAAAATGGTGTGCATCAGCCGGTGCAGAAACGGGCCGGCCATGTCCAGGTCTGCCGACCACTGATAGGCATGCTTTACCTGGTTCGGAATCTGCATGTCGCCTACTACCTGCGAGTGCAGCCCGGTACACACCTCGAACAGATGCCGAACGGCGTCGGTATGTTCGGCGAATAACTGGAAGTAAGGAAGGTACTGGGTGGTATCGGTCAGCCCTTTTTCGATGAGCAGCAACCGGACTATCTCGGTGTTCAGATCACTACCCGAATCGGCCGCGTAATATACTTCGGTACGGTTGCAGGTAGAGATGACCAGTAAATCGGACAGGCCGAAGAAATCGCGCAGGCGCAGCATAAACCGCTTGGCTTCGTCTTCGGTAAGTGCAATTAACTCACGCACCGCCAGCGGGGCCGACTTGTGCGATAAACTAACAGCTTTGAACGTATCTAGCATAATGGCGAATGCGCTAATTGACCAGCGGCCATGACAAAATTACAACACAATTGCCGGAGCAGGAAATGACTTTCATCATGCACCGGGCTGTTTTTTACCCCGGCAACTATTTAGAAAGTGTCCAGATAGTTTCAGGGGCATTTCTTGCCGTAGTCCTATTGGAACTATAACACGATAGACTCCAAAGCCGTTCTGTTCTGCACAATCGATCCGGTTTCTTCGTTTATCAGGCATACCGTTTATTCATGCTTAAATCCTTCGATATTTATAATCAGAACAATGTTCTGAAAATCATTGTCGTCCTGAACCTGCTGCTGGTAGGTACCGGCTCGCTGCTGTACACCGACAATCTCATCAGCAAACTCGAAACGCGCGAGGAGCAGTACGTGCAGCTCTATGCCAAAAGTATTGCCTATCTGACCAGTAACTCCGCCGGTACGGGCGATCTGACGTTTGTGACCAACGAGATTCTGGAAGCCAACAAAACGATTCCGGCCATTTACGTGAATAACAACAACGAACTGGCCAACAACAGGAATCTCGACTTCCCGGAGGGTATTACCGACGCCGGGAAAGAGCAGTTTTTGCGGCAGAAGATCACCGAAATGCGGCAGCGGCATCCCCCTCTGGTAGTGGACCTGGGCAATGGCGAACGCGGACTGGTGTATTATTCCAATTCCAGCCTGTTGCGCCAACTGACGTATTTCCCCTACGCACTGCTCAGCATTCTGGGTGCCCTGGCTTTTCTGGCGTATCTGTCGTTCAGCGCGTCGCGCCGGGCCGAGCAGAACCGGGTGTGGGTGGGGTTGGCCAAAGAAACGGCGCATCAACTCGGTACGCCCATGTCGTCATTAATGGCCTGGGTCGAGTATATGCGCTCCGACCCCGATCAGTACGATGCTTCTATCACCGACGAGATCGAGAAAGACGTTATTCGTCTCGAAACCATTACGTCCCGGTTCTCCAGTATTGGTTCGGTTCCCACACTCCGGGATGAGGAGGTTGGGGAGGTAGTACAACAGTTTGTGGGCTATCTGTCCCGGCGAATTTCAACCAAGGTCATCACAACGGTAACGAACGAACTACCCGCCGGACAAACGGCCAAACTAAACCGGCTGCTGTTTGAGTGGGTTATCGAGAACATCTGCAAAAACGCCGTTGATGCCATGAAAGGCACGGGTCAGTTACGGCTGCTGATGCACGTCTTACCTAATCGAAGCATCGCTATCGACATCACCGATACGGGCAAGGGGATGTCCCGAAAAAATATGCAGAAGGTATTCAACCCCGGTTTTAGCACCAAGAAAAGGGGGTGGGGGCTGGGCCTGACGCTGGCCAAACGCATCGTTGAGGAATACCACGATGGGAAACTCTACGTCAAAAGCTCGGAAGTTGGCAAGGGTACCACGTTCCGCATTGTGCTGAGCAAATGAGTGAGTCAGTCTGAAGGAGCATGGCCACTCATTACGACGATTTCAGCGAAGAATGAAGCCGCAGTCAGCAGATACGAATCAGCAATCTATGTTTGCTCCGTGCCTCTCTCAGATTCTCTGTATTCAAGAGATTAATTATCGCAGGAACGGCAGGTTGAGCGTATCGGTCTCAATCACGTTGCTTTCGTTCAGCCCGCGGTCGCGGACCTGGATGCGGAATTTTGTTGGGAAGAGCCGGGTACTGTTGCCGTACTGGAATAACTGGCTGAACTCCAGATCGCCCTCAATGGCTCCACTGGGTTTGCCTTTGGTCAGGTTGGGGAAATAAAGCGTCTTGTTTACCAAAACGGGTACCTCTACGTATTTTCCCTCCACAAGCCGCAGGGTTGTGATGCGGTAATTACCCCAGCCACCATTGCTGACATACCGCAACGAGTCAGCTTTAGAAAGCGGAAAATCATCACCGAGGTTTCCATCACCGTCTTTGAACCGTACTGTGATCACAACTGAGTCGCGCCTGCCACCGCCTACGCCCCCGCTGGCCGCAACGGAATAGCGTTCCACCTCGGGGGCGAAGATTTCGGGGGTGTTGGAGTAGTTGGGTTCGTTGAAACAGCCCATGAGTGTCAGGGCAATACCCACTACAAAGAGATACGGTTGAATTTGTTGGCGTTGCATCCTGTTTTAAACACAAGCAGAGCCGCCACCGGGTGCGTCTCCACATATTTCAGATTAATGTTTCTTTCTTCCTTACCGGCCCATGTGGCCGAACAGCGGCAAACCCTTCGCCGACAGATTTTACACGTCACGCCCGAATCGTTCGAGCCACTGGCCCTGCGCGTTTTTCAGTATCAGGCCGTGCACAACTCTGTTTATCGGCAGTATCTGCATCACCTGAATATAAAGCCCGACCAGATTGATGACCTGCGCCGGGTACCGTTCATGCCCATCGGATTCTTTAAAAATCACCCTATCCTGACGGGGCCTTCGAGCGAGGGGGGCGACGGTTCAACGTTGCTGACGTTCAGCAGCAGCGGAACCACCGGGCAAACTACCAGCCACCACCGCGTGCCGGACCCAGACCTGTACGATGCCATTAGCACCCGCATTTTTGAAGCTATATACGGACCCCTTCAGGATCTGCCGATTCTGGCGTTGCTGCCGTCCTATCTTGAACGAAATAACTCGTCGTTAGTGTACATGGTTCAGCGATTTATGGACCGGAGCGGCTCGGCCGACAGCGGCTTTTTTCTGAACGACTACGATGCGCTCACTAACCGGCTCCGCCAGCTCTGTACCACCGAACCAGCCCGTAAAGTCCTGCTTATTGGCGTTACATTCGGTCTGCTCGACTGGGCTGAGTCGGGCCGTAACCTTATGTTTCTGGGGCAGAATCCTAATCTGGTCGTGATGGAAACGGGTGGGATGAAAGGCCGTCGCAAAGAGCTTCTGCGTGAAGAGGTCCACGCCCTGTTGACCAGCCAGCTCGGCGTACCGGCCATCCATTCGGAATATGGCATGACTGAACTGCTCTCGCAGGCTTACTCAATAGGCGAGGGCGTATTTAGTCCCAGCCCAACCCTGCGCGTCTTCCTGCGTGATATCAACGACCCGTTTCTGCTCTACTCCGGAGCGCAGCTCACCGGCGAGCGTCGCACCGGCGAGCGTCGCACCGGCGAACGTCGCACCGGCGGCATTAACGTGGTGGATCTGGCTAATCTGGATTCCTGCGCCTTCGTTGAAACCCAGGACCTTGGCCAGTACGTCGGGTCTGACGGCGACTTTCGCGTTATCGGCCGCTTCGATAATTCTGATGTGCGGGGGTGTAACCTGCTGGTGTTAAGTTAACTCGGCTTTGATGATTTCATTCGTCGCTTTCCCGCTGCGCAAATCCGCCTTTCCCTGAAATTCGATTACCCTATCTTTGTAACGAATCGTTTCAGCACACCAATGACCGTCGATACACCCCATCCAACCAAAGTTACCCAGGACTATGAAGCCGTAATTGGGCTGGAAGTGCATTGCCAGCTGCTAACTGACAGCAAGATTTTTGCCGCCGACGCCAACGCCTTCGGGGCAGAACCCAACACCAACGTAAGCGTCATTACCCTGGCACACCCCGGCACGCTGCCCAAACTAAACCGGCGGGCCGTGGAACTGGCGGTCAGGATGGGGTTGGCCTGCAACAGCGAAATTACCCGACACAACGTCTTTGCGCGGAAGAATTATTTTTATCCCGACCTGCCCAAAGGCTATCAGCTTTCACAGGATAAAGGGCCCATCTGCGTAGGGGGAGGCATTTCCATCACGGCCAAAGACGAAGCGGGGCAGTCCTACGAAATAACCATTCAGCTGCACCATATTCACCTGGAGGAAGATGCGGGGAAAAGTATTCACGACGCTGAACCCGATGCCACCTGCCTGGACTACAACCGCGCCGGAACGCCCCTCATTGAGATGGTAACGGATCCCACCATCCGCTCGGCTGACGAAGCAGGTCAGTTTCTGACCGAAGTCCGGCGGCTGGTACGCTATCTCGACATATGCGACGGGAATATGGAAGAAGGGTCGCTGCGCTGCGACGTGAATGTTTCCATCCGGCCCAGAGGAGCTACGTACCTCGGCACGAAGGTTGAGGTAAAGAACCTGAACTCAATCAGAAACGTGACGCGGGCCGTGGACGCTGAGTTTCGGCGGCAGGTTGACGTAACGGAAGCAGGCGGGCGCATTGTGCAGGAAACCCGGACCTTTGATGCCAGCACCGGACGCAGCGCGGCCATGCGCGAGAAAGAAACGATGAATGACTACCGCTACTTTCCTGACCCTGACCTGACGCCGGTGGTGATTTCGGACGAGTGGCTGGCCAGCATCCGGGCCGACATGCCCGCCCTGCCCGCCGAAGTATTGCAGAAATTCAAAATCCGCTATGGCCTGCCCAATTACGACGCTGCATTGCTGACCGATGCCAAAGAACTGGCCGAGTATTACGAAGCCGTTTGCCAGCACACCAGCAACTACAAAGCCGCATCGAACTGGGTGATGGGACCGGTGAAGGGTCAGTTGAACGAAAAAACTCTGCGCGACCGGCAGTTTCCGGTTTCGGCCGTGCAACTGGCCCGACTGATTACGCTGATTGAGGACGGAACGATAAGCCAGACGGCCGCCCAGCAGGTGTTTTCGCTCATGCAGCAGCAACCCAACGCCGACCCTGCCGACCTGGCGCAGGCAAACGGGCTGGTGCAAAACCGCAATACGGATGCCCTGCAAGCGTTGGTAGAAGAGGTTCTGGCAGCCTGGCCCGACCAGGCCGATCAGTTCACAAAGGGAAAGAAAAACCTGCTCGGTATGTTTGTGGGCGAGGTAATGAAAAAATCGAAGGGATCAGCCGATCCAAAACTCGTGAACGAACTCGTATTAAAGACGCTTCAAAAACTATGAACAACCTGTTTTTCTCTGTGCTGAGTCTTGTTGCCGTTTCTACAGCGGCCCCTCTGACAGGGGCTTACGCCCAAACGCAGCCCAACGCATTTACTGTGACGGGTACCGTTGCCAAAGCCACGCCCGGCAGCTTCATTTATCTGGAAACCAACAGCCAGCCAACCCGCACACTGGACTCGGTTAAAGTTGACGCCAACCAGTCGTTTACTATGAGCCGGCCCGTGGCCGATGGGGGTGAGGTACTGGTGCTGAACGTGGGTGGTGGTCAGAAAATGGCTTTACTGGTAGAAGGCAATGAGAAACTGAGCGTGAAGGCCGATGGCTTCGTGATGGATGCCAAGACTGGCCAGCATGGCACCGCCACCGTGACCGGCTCTAAAAACATGGAGTATTATGCCAAGCTGGATGCCCTGCGTACCGGCATGGAAGCCAAAATATCGGCCTGGAACAAGCAGGTAGCAGCTGCTACGGAGAAGAAGGATACCAAACGGATTGAGCAGATTGAGCAGGACTATACCGTGGCTCAAAACGACGTGGTGAATAAAATAAAAGCCATGCTGCCCGACATGGGCGCTTCGCTGGTATCGCTGTTTGCGTTGAATTTCGTCGACATCAACACGGATTTCGATACGTACGATCAATTGGCGCAGCGGTTTGCAAAGGAAAAACCTAACAGTCCCAACGCCAAAGCACTCATTGGCCGGGTGGCCCGCATCAAAGGTGTTATGGTAGGCTCGGAAGCTCCCGAGATTGCTCTCAGCGATACTACGGGTGCTACAGTACCCTTGTCCTCACTGCGCGGCAAATATGTGCTGCTCGACTTCTGGGCAAGCTGGTGCGGCCCGTGCCGCAGCGAAAACCCGAACGTGGTGCGTATGTACGACAAGTATAAAAGCAAAGGCTTTGCCATCTACAGCGTCTCGCTGGATAAAGACAAAGAAAGCTGGGTGCGCGCCATCCGTAACGACCGGCTGACCTGGACCCACGTGTCGGACCTCAAATACTGGCAGTCCGAAGCCGCCCAGAAGTACGGTGTTCAGGGCATTCCCGCTACGTTTCTACTCGACAAGGACGGTAAAATTATCGCTAAAAACCTCCGCGGACCCGCGCTGGAACAAAAGCTGGAAGAAATTTTAAAGTGACAAGCGTTATTACGCAGAGATGCGCAAAGAAAAAGGGAGATTCGCGGATGAAATAACTCTGTGTATCTCTTCTCTTTCTTTGCGCATCTCTGCGTAACAACCCCTTAACCTCTGAAAAATGAAGATCGCTATTGTTGGTTGTGGTAATATGGGCATGGCCTTTGCCAAATCATTTCTGCAATACAACCTTGTACAGCCCGACGATTTGCTGCTGATTGAGAAAAGCAGCGAACGCTCCGAAACGCTTAAACGCGAGAAAGCGGGTGTGGTGGTCGAAACCATTGGACCGCGCGTGGGCGAAGCCGATTTGCTGATTTTGTCCGTAAAGCCGCAGGATTTTGGCTCCGTGTATGAGTCGTTGCGGGCGGTGGTGCAGCCGGGGCAGGTGGTCCTATCCATTATGGCGGGGATACCCATTGCCCAAATTCAGGATAAACTGAACCATCCGCTGGTGGTGCGGGCCATGCCTAACACGCCCGCTATGCTCGGTATGGGTATCACGGGCTTCACGGCGGCCAGGGAAGTTGATCTGGCCAACCTGCGCCGGGTCGAAAACCTGATCAACGCCACGGGCCGATCGGTGTTTCTGGAAGACGAAACCATGCTCGATGCCGTAACGGCCCTTAGTGGCTCCGGCCCCGCCTATTTCTATTTCATGGTGAAGGCCATGATCGAAGCGGGTAAAGAAATGGGGTTTTCAGAAGCCGTGTCGGGATTGCTGGTCAAACAAACCATGCTGGGCGCGTACCACCTCATAAATACCGCCGACAAATCGCTCGATGAACTGATCAAAGCCGTGGCCTCCAAAGGCGGCACGACCGAAGCCGCCCTGCGCGAGTTTGAGCAGGGACATCTCGCCGAAACGCTGGCATCCGGCATCAAAGCCGCCCGCAACCGCTCCACCGAACTGTCGAAAGGATAGGGCAATCAAAATTTTGTCAGTTACTTCGTGTCATTCCGAGTCATTCACCGCGTGGTATTCGTTGTAGTATGAACAGCGCGTTGCAAATACCCAGGAATGACGCGTACTAAATGACCCACAAAACCAACCTGTTTATGGCAACTAATTCTTCCACTACTCATTACACGTTTGGCATGATTGGCCTCGGCACCATGGGCCGAAACCTGCTCCTGAACATGGCCGACCACGATTTTGCCGTGGCTGGTTACGACAAAAATCCTGCCCAGTCTGAATTACTTGAAAAAGACGGCGCGGGCAAAATTGTGAAAGGCTTTACCGAACTCGAACCGTTCATCAAAAGCCTGAAAACCCCGCGTTCTATCATGATGCTGGTACCCGCCGGACCGATTGTGGACAGCGTCATTGCCGAACTCGTGCCGCTGCTCGACAAGGGCGACATCATCATCGACGGGGGAAATTCACACTTTACCGACACCACCCGGCGCGACGGCGAACTGGCCAAACAAGGGTTTCATTTCTTCGGCATGGGTATTTCGGGAGGTGAAGAAGGTGCCCGCCACGGTCCCAGCATGATGCCCGGTGGCGATAAAGAAGCGTATCAGGTAGTAGAGCCCGTCTTGACCGCTGTTTCGGCCAAGGTCAACGGCGACCCGTGCGTAACGTATATTGGGCCGGGCGCGTCGGGGCACTTCGTCAAGATGGTCCACAACGGTATCGAGTACGCTATCATGCAGCTTCTGGCGGAGACCTATGAGGTTATGCGTAAAGGACTGAAGCTGAGCAATGCGGAGATGTACGAGGTTTTCAGCGGCTGGAATGCCGGTCGTTTACAGTCATTCCTGCTCGAAGTGACCGCCGATATTTTCGCCTATAAAGAGCCCGGTGCCAGTGATATCCTGCTCGATGGCATCAAAGACGAAGCAAAATCGAAGGGAACCGGCAAATGGACGTCGCAAATAGCCATGGACCTCGTTACGCCCGTATCGGCCATTGACAGTGCCGTATCCATGCGCGATTTGTCGAAATACAAAGCCGAGCGGGTTGAGGCTTCTAAACTGTACGCCACCAACTATTCCGGTCTGGATGTCGATAAAGACGCATTTCTGATCGAACTGGAGCAGGCGTATTATTTCGCTATGATTGTGGCCTACGCGCAGGGTATGCACCTGTTGCACGCGGCCTCGGCGCAGTACGGCTATGACCTGAACCTGGAAAGCATTAGCAAAATCTGGCGCGGGGGCTGCATTATCCGGTCTACGTTTTTGGAGACCATGATGGAAGCCTACCACGCTACCCCCGGCCTGGAGCATTTACTGCTGGCCCCTGCCGTGAGCGACCTCATTAAAGAAACCCAGCCCGGTATCCGTAGCGTGGTTGGTGCGGCTGTTGCATCCGGTATAGGTCTGCCAACGTACGCCACGTCTCTCAGTTATTTCGATGCCTTCCGCTCCGCTGATATGCCCGCCAATCTGATTCAGGCGCAGCGCGACTACTTCGGTGCGCACACGTTTGAGCGCATCGGGCAGGACGGCGTTTTCCACGCGCAGTGGCAGGGAGAGCAGGCACAACCGTAAAAGCGGGGCTGTTCTTTTCAACGCAAAAGCGGTCTGTCAATACTAGTTGACAGACCGCTTTTGCGTTGAAAAGAACCTTCTAAGCGCCCGCGCCGAATTTGCCGAGCCAGATGCCAATGGCAAAGACGATACCGCCCCCCACAATAACCTGCAGCAGGGTGGATACCAGCGACGAGCGCATGAACCGGTAGCGGATATAAGCAATAGCCAGCAACTCGAGGGTTACAACCGAGTACGAGATGTTTAGAGCCAGGGTCAGATTTGTAAGCAGAAACGGAATGGTGTGCAGCATACCACCCAGAATAGTGGCCGCGCCGGTAATGATACCCCGGAGCACAGGTGTTCCCCGGTTAGTTACGGTACCATCGTCGGAGAGGGCCTCGGCCAGCCCCATGCTGATTCCCGCGCCAAGGGCCGCTGCCGTGCCTACAAAGAAGGCGGAATGCGAGGATTGGGTTAGTTCGGCAGCGGCAAACAGGGGGGCCAGCGTTGAGACCGAACCATCCATCAGACCCAGCAGGGCAGGTTGCACTTTTTGCAGCACAAACAGCCGATGCTCGTGCTCCTGGTCATTCACTACACGCATACTACTCGTTAAATTTTCTCTAAAGGTAGGCTGTCAGAATGGGATGATAACCTTTAGACTCCCGTTGCGGCCCATGTTGTAAATGCCGGAGCGGCCAGTAGGTGAAGCCGCATAATACTCAAAATACTTCAGCCGGTTCAGGTTCGACTGGTAGGCCGTGTTAAGCAGGTTCTCGACCTGCAGAAACACCTGAAACAGGGGGCGGTCCTGCTTATTGTTGACTGTTGTTCCGCAGCCAATGCCGATCAGCGAATAACCGGGGGTGGCAGTTTCGGTATTGTCGACCGCGTAAAACCGATTCTGTGCCCCGTAGTAATCAATTCCGGCCCGGATATACATGCCTGACAACCGACCCACCGCTTCACTAAACGATGCCCGCAGTTCAGACCGTCCGTGCAAAGGAGGAATAAACGGCAGGTACCGGGCTGCGTCGCCTTCCAGCGCAATCAGTTTATCGTTCCGGTTCAAGCCCCGGATCAGGGCCAGGCTGTTGGTAAATGCCAGCCACTTGACGGACTCCGGGTGCAGATTAACGCTGAACTCGGCCCCGTACAGTTGCGCTTTCGACTGCTGGTATTTGTAGGTGAAGTTACCCGGCACAATGACAACTGGCTGATTATTGTCATCATACAAACGAGCCTGATAGATGTAATTGTCGATGGAGTTGTTGAACAGTTCCACGCTCAAATCCACGTTCTTCAAATAAGCAACAAAGCCAATATCGGTTTGCAGGCTGAACTCCGGCAGAAACTCTCGGTTGCCGAGATAGACGATGCGCGCCCCCGGATCGAGACCATTGGACCCTACTTCGGTGCTGTTGGGTGCGCGATACCCCCGCGATACGTTGGCCTTGACCAGCAACCGCTCCGAAATGTTGTACGTGGCCCCTAGACTCCCCGAAAAACCGGTGAACGATCGGTTATAGGCTGGAAACTGAAGCGATGACGACGTATCGCGGGGCTGGTTCACGAGTGCATCAAACTGGCCTTCTCCCCGTCGTTGCACGTACTGATCAGCCCAATTATACGTCCGGCTGTCGTACCGGATTCCCCCGCTGATGTCGAGTTTGCCCAGCGTCTTTTTAGCGAACAGAAACGAGCCAATGTCCAGCAGGCTAAAATCAGGAACGGGAAAGTCAGTACCGTCCAGGTTCTTATTTGTCTGGTACATCCCGTTTAGCCCAAGCGTTGTCTCCAGCCCTTTCCAGGTCGGGAAGTTATATTTTAGATCGTAATTGAACGTGTTGAGCCGAATAAATAAACCCGGCTGGTCGGGTGCGGTTGGGTGGTTGTATTCCCGCCTAACGCTCTGCTGGAAACCGATGGTCGCGGTTAAATCGCTCTTGCCAAACAGAAAATGGCTGCGGTTAAAAAGCCGGTAGTGCTGAATGTGCTGGTGCAGCGGATTGATGCGGTACGTGCGCAGGTCACTTTCGGGAACGAAGGGACGGTTTTTAATATCGTCGTCTCCGCTTTCCAGCACCTGCCGCGTAAACCGGCGGGTCAGCGAGTCGCGGCTGCCGTCGGGAATCTCCTGGAAGTTATTGTACAACGTGGCATACAGATGGGAGGAGCCCCACTTCTTATCGACGCCGAGCATGGCCGACAAATTCAGCTCGTTGAATGCCGTGCCGTACACGCGTCCATCAACCGGATTTTTATAGGCCATCGCGCTTTTCTGCGATACGCGGAAGAATGATTTCAACCCGTTTTTGGTGTAGGCCAGTCCCAGCGACGTACCAATCATGCCGTTGTTGGTGTGGTACTCGCCCAGGACATCGCCTTCCAGCTTGCCTTCCGGTCCGCGCGGGATGTATGGAATGAAGTTGATGACGCCCGCCACCGCATCAGACCCGTAAATTAAACTGGCCGGTCCTTTTACTACTTCGGCTCGTTCCACGCCGTACTGATCCACCTCAAGGCCGTGTTCATCGCCCCACTGCTGCCCTTCCTGCCGTACGCCATTATACATGGTCAGCACCCGGTTGTAGCCCAGGCCACGAATAAAGGGCTTTGATACATTCGGCCCGGTCGTGACCGCGCTCATGCCGGGAACGCCCTTTAGCACCGCATCCACGATGTTGCCGTTGGCGTTGTAGTTCATCTCTTTCCGATTCATGACCGCAATCGCAATCGGGCTTTTGCGCAGCTCCGTTGCCCGTGATACGCCCGTAACCACCACCTCGTCGAGGGTTGTATGGTCGGCGATCAGGTCAATGGAGAGCCGGATGGGATGGTCAGGCCGGGCCTCAATGGTCCGCGTGTATGGTTTAAAGCCAACGGCCGACACCAGCAGATTGTACCGACCGGCGGGCAAATTGGTCAGCAGAAACCGACCCACGCTGTCGGCCTGCATACCGAAGCTGGTCTCCGATAAAGCTACCGACGCAAACTCAACGGGTTTGCCCCCTGACCGGGCTATGCCAGACAGTGAAGTTGTTTGTGCATTAGCCAACAAAAGGGGAGCCAGGAAGAGAGCTATCCAGATAGTAAAGTTTTTCAGCATGGATATGGAGTAATCAGCGGCAACTTGTGGAAAGGCTTTAGGGAGATAAACAGGGAACAGAAAGAATAGTTTAGCTTAGTCTAAAATTTTGTTTATCCTCTCTCTTACGCGTTTTTTCGCCCTATGGATTCTCGCCGGCATAAAAAAAGCGAGTTGCCCCCGCGCTGGGAGCAACTCGCTGACAATCAAGCCGGAGTCTTTTACACGCCCGTGTAGCTAAATGGCGTAATGGCCCGTAGTTCATGTTTTACCGCATCCGTCACTGCTAGTTCGTCAATGAACTTCTGGATGGCCCGCTCAGTGATTTTTTCGTTGGTACGGGTCAAGGCTTTCAGGGCTTCGTAGGGTTTTGGAAATCCTTCGCGCCGAAGAACGGTTTGGATACCCTCGGCCACCACGGCCCAGTTGTCTTCGAGGTCGGCCCGAATAGCGGCTTCGTTCAGTTCCAGTTTGCCCAGGCCTTTCAGCAGTGATTTCAGGGCAATGACCGAATGCGCAAACGGTAAACCAAGACTCCGCAATACGGTCGAGTCGGTCAGGTCGCGCTGCAAACGGGAGATGGGCAGCTTGGCCGACAGGTGCTCAAACAGCGCGTTGGCAATGCCGAGGTTGCCTTCGGAGTTCTCGAAATCAATCGGGTTTACCTTATGCGGCATTGCCGACGAGCCGACTTCGCCTTCCTTTAGCTTTTGCTTGAAATAATTCATCGACACGTACTGCCATACGTCGCGGTCGAGGTCAATGAGGATGGTGTTGAGTCGTTTAAAGGTATCGAGCAGGGCGGCCAGCATGTCGTAATGCTCGACCTGGGTGGTGAACTGACTGCGTACCATGCCGAGACGCTCCACGAACTGGTTACCAAACTGCTTCCAGTCGTCGTCGGGATACGCCACTGCGTGGGCGTTGAAGTTGCCCGTTGCCCCGCCAAACTTAGCCGCCGTGGGAATAGCAGCCAGCAAATGCAGTTGCTTTTCGATGCGCTCCACAAACACGCTTATTTCCTTGCCGAGCCGCGTGGGCGATGCCGGCTGGCCGTGCGTCCGGGCCAGCATCGGGATGTCGTTCCACTCATGTGCCAGTTCCTGTAACCGCATAAACACCTGCCGATACAGGGGCGTAATTTCGGCGTCCAGCGCTTCCTGCAACGACAGTGGAATGGCGGTATTGTTAATATCCTGCGAGGTCAGCCCGAAATGCACGAACTCCAGAAACGGCTCGACGGGCGTACCGGCCAGTTTCTCTTTGATGAAATACTCAACCGCCTTTACGTCGTGGTTGGTCGTTTTCTCGATTTCCTTGATACGCAAGCGCGTCGGCTTCGGAAAACTTTTCGTACAACGCCCGGAGCATTGGGAACTGTCCGGCATCGACGCCCGATAACTGAGGCACAGGCCATTCGCAAAGCGCGATGAAGTACTCGATTTCAATACGGACGCGGTAATGAATCAAACCAAATTCCGAGAAATACGGGGCCAGCGCGTCAACTTGCGCCCGGTAGCGGCCATCGACCGGCGAAATGGCCGTCAGTGCAGATAAGGTCATAGTTTTTCGTAAAACGCAAAGGTAGGCGTTTGTTTATTGTCTGAAGTTTCGGGTTCATTGTTCTATGGAAACGTTTCTTGTTCTGCTGGCTATCATCTTCGTACCGTTCATCTGGTTCATCCGGCGAATGCTGCGCTTCACGGAGGAGACCATCGGCGATGATTCACTCCTGTACGGGCTGGAAACGTCGCCTAACCGAATCCGTACGTACCAGTTTTCGGCTTCCGATTACTTCGGTACATTTCTAAAAGCTATGTACGCCTTCCTGTTCATTCAGATGCTGCTGGTCTCATCCATGCTCATGAGATTCGTGCCTAAGCAGGAAGGGATATTGAAGTTGCTGCTGTCGTCTTTTATCCTGGGCTTTCTCGCCTTTGCTGTTTACATAGCCTACTCTTTCTATATCGACTGGAGATTCTGGACTATTACCCGGAACGTAGCCCTTACGTTCGATCCGTACACGCCCAGATACGATTGACGGACCCACGGAGTCAGTTTTTTTTACGCCCGATACCCTTAGCCGTATCGAACATCATACGTTGAAAATTGATAACTCCCGGCACCCGCTCTATGGGTATGGCTGCCTGTGTCTCCACGGAACAGAGGGTCAGATGGCGTGGATCAACACCATTTTTTTTGATGGCTTTGGCGCGGGAGGGTATCTAAATCGATTCTTTCCCCACGTTCCAGTTGCCACAGTCTGGCAAAAATTTCCCGGTACGTCAATGATCCGTCAAATTGAAAACAGACAGACTGCCGAACTTTGATACAGAACACCGGCGTTGACAAAGACTGGTACGCTGAAACTTACAATTGCTTTGAAAACCAAAGGAGTAAAAACCAATAAAATCAATATCGTCACGCTGGGCTGTTCCAAGAATCTGGTGGATTCGGAAGTCTTGTTCACGCAGCTTCGGGGCAATAACCTGGCCGTGACGCACGAGTCGAAGAAAGACGACGCCAACATCGTGGTTATCAACACCTGCGGCTTCATCGACAATGCCAAAGAAGAATCCATTAACACCATCCTGCGCTACGTCGATGCTAAAGACGCGGGTATTGTTGATAAAGTATACGTAACGGGCTGTCTCTCGCACCGCTACAAAGACGAGTTGGAAATTGAAATGCCAACGGTCGATGCGTGGTTCGGCACCAACGAGATGCCGCGCCTGCTCAAAACCCTCCGCGCCGACTATAAGCACGAACTCGTGGGCGAACGCCTGCTAACCACGCCCGCCCACTTTGCCTACCTCAAAATTGCTGAAGGCTGCGACCGCCCGTGTTCGTTTTGCGCCATTCCCATTATGCGTGGCAAACACGTATCGCGCAGCATAGACGAGCTAGTCATTGAAGCGCAGTCGCTGGCCCGGCGTGGCACCAAAGAGCTGATTCTGATTGCGCAGGATTTGACGTACTACGGTCTAGATATTTATAAAAAACGCAATCTCTCCGAGCTGATGAACCGGCTGGCCGACGTAGACGGCATCGACTGGATTCGACTGCAATATGCTTACCCATCCGGCTTCCCCCTCGATGTGCTGGACGTCATGCGCGACCGGCCCAACATCTGCAACTACCTGGATATGCCCCTGCAAACCGGCTCGACCGAGATTCTCAAACTCATGCGCCGGGGGATCACGCGCGAAAAAACCGAAGAACTGGTGCACACTATCCGTGAGCGGGTGCCGGGTATTACGCTGCGTACCACGCTGATTGTGGGCCACCCCGGCGAAACGGACGCCCATTTTCAGGAAACGTATGATTTTGTGGACCGGATGCGCTTCGACCGGATGGGTGTGTTCACCTACTCGCACGAAGACGATACCCACTCCTTCTCTATGCCCGACGACATTGACGCCGACATTAAGCAGGAGCGGGCCGACGAACTGATGGACCTCCAACAGGGCATCTCGGCTGAACTGAACCAGGAAAAGGTTGGGCAAACGTACAAGGTGCTGTTCGACCGGAAAGAAGGCGGTTATTTCATCGGCCGTACCGAAGCTGACTCGCCTGAGGTGGACAACGAAGTACTGGTATCCGCCACGGAATACGTACGGCTTGGAGACTTTGCCAGCGTCCGCATTGACCGTGCTGAGGAGTTTGATTTGTACGGGCAGGTTGTGTAAATAGCAATATGAAACTGACGGACAACGAATTAGCGATCATAAAAGACTACCTGCGCGACAAGCCGGTTGTACGGGCCTACGTATTCGGCTCGTACTCGCGCAACGAAGCCGACGCACAGAGCGACCTTGATTTGTTGGTTGAGCTGGATTACAGCCAGCACATTGGCTGGCAATTCGCAGGCATGCAACTGGACCTCGAAGAGCGTTTGCAAAAGTCGGTTGACCTGGTTTCGGCCAATGGTCTGTCGCCCCGAATCAGTCCGTTTATCCACGCCGACAAGTTGCTCATCTATGAAAGGAAAGATCGGTAATCGGCAGCGTATTGAACATGCACTCGGTGCTATTGCTGAAATTTAGTAATACATACAGAACCAAACCTTTTATGAATTTTCTCAGGATTCAATGATGAGGTTTGCCTGTATCAAGCAAGTAGAGATCGTTGGAGAAGCCTGTAATCATGTTGACAGTACGATTAGGGAAGCGTTCCCCAATATTGAGTGGCGAAGCATCGTTGAATTGCGTAACATATTGATTCACGAATACTTTGGTGTTGATACCCCGCTCATTTGGAGTGTAGTTACGGTGGATATTTCTCAGCTTAAAGAGTGGCTATTGCTTATTATCGGTACGTTGTGATCCGAACCTTGCGGGCTTGTTCGGGTGTTGGGATAGCGAACCCACTTACCTGCCATGGACTGTCAGTACCTGCCGCTCGCGCAAACCGGCCAATTCTCTACGCTTTTCCTCGATTATATTTCCCAGAAAGATAGTCTCCGTCCGTTCTACAACCGTTTCCCGACGGTGGATGCGTTTGCCGGGCAACTTGAAGAGAGACAGAATTTTGACGAAGCAAAGCGGCAAATTCTGGTTGATGCGCTGGAACGGCAGTACGCGGGTATTGCCAACAAACCGGACTTTTCGGTGCTGCGCCAGCCCAATACATTTACCGTCACGACGGGTCATCAGCTCAACATCTTTACGGGGCCGCTGTACATTATTTACAAGCTGATTACAACCATCAACCTGGCCCGGCAACTCGCCGAGAAGTACCCGGATTATCAGTTCGTACCGGTGTACTGGATGGCGACCGAAGATCACGATTTTGCCGAAATCAACCATTTTTCGCTGTTCGGCAACGCTTACGCCTGGCAAACTGAACAGCGCGGGGCAGTGGGCCGTATGAACCCGCAGGAGCTGAAAACACTCTTCGCCGAGATTCCCGAAAAACTCGCCCTTTTTGAGACGGCATACCTTGAGCATACTACTCTGGCCGACGCCGTCCGGTATTACGTCAATGAACTGTTCGGAGCGGATGGTTTGGTTTGTCTTGATGCCGATGATGCGGAGTTGAAGCGGGTATTTGCCCCCGTCATGCGCGACGAATTGCTGACCCAAACCGCCCATGGCCTCGTACAGCAGCGCACGGTGCAACTGGAAGGTCTCGGTTATGACGCCATCATTACGCCCCGCGAAATCAATCTGTTTTACCTCGACGATCAGCTCCGCGAGCGTATCGAACGTCAGTCCGATGGCTCATACGCCGTGCTACATACCGACCTGCATTTCAGTGAAAGCGAATTGCTGAGTCTGCTGGACCAACATCCCGAGCGATTCAGCCCGAATGTCGTGCTGCGGCCGCTGTATCAGGAAACGATTCTTCCTAATCTGGCTTACGTCGGCGGGCCGTCAGAGGTGCCGTACTGGCTGCAGCTGGGAGCAGTTTTTAGCCAGTATCAGACGCCATTCCCGTTGCTGATGCCGCGTAATTTTGCGCTTTACGTGCCGCGGGTGGCTGCGCAGCGGGTTCACAAGCTGGGATTAACTCCCGAACAGTTGTTTCAGGATACGCAGACGCTGAAGCATGAATTCATTGACGCCCACACCCGGCACGCGCTGAAGTTCGATACGGAGAACGGGCAGGTAAGCCGGGCGCTGGATGCCATCCTGCACAAGGCGCAGATGGTTGACCCGACGCTCGAAAAAGCGGTTTTGGCCGAGACGAAGCGGTTTGCCAACGCCGTGGCACGGCTGGAAAAGAAAATGCGCCGGGCTGAAGAACGCAATCAGGAAACAGGCATTCGGCAGCTGCTGTCTGTCAGGGATGAACTGTTTCCGAACGGCAGCCTGCAGGAGCGCAGTGAAAATTTTCTGACCTTTCAACTCACCGACTCTGCCTTTCTCCAGAAAATGAAACAGCACTTCAACCCGTTCGATTACCGGATGATGCTGTGTCTGGAATAGCCCGAATCAATAGGCAGGAAACCAACGAGCCTGGCTGGTTTCCTGCCTATTGCCCTTCTTACGGGTAGTTTACGGCTAATCCGGACTTATCTGGTATGGCCGAATGCGTGTGCCTGATACATACCGGCGTCAAAATTTCTGCTTTTCGATGACTACATTTTCTTTGTCAATCAACCCCCTTCTTCGCGGGCTGGGCGTGGCGGGCGCGGCCCTGTCGCTGTATGCCTGCATGAACAGTCAGAAGCCCGCTTCGACAACGGTTTCGGGAAATGCCCCAGCGGTAGCTACAGCGGCTCCGCCAAAACCAGCGGCTGTCTCCCGGCGCATTCTGGTCTTCTCGAAAACAAAAGGCTGGAACCATACCTCCATTCCGGCGGGTATTGCCGCCATTCAGAAACTGGGACGGGAAAACAACTTCCGGGTCGACACCACCAAGAATGCCAACTATTTTGTTGAAGACAGCCTGAAACACTACCACGCTGTGGTATTTCTCAGCACCACCGGCAACGTACTGGACCAGACACAGCAGGCGGCTTTTGAACGCTATATACAGGCGGGGGGCGGCTACATGGGGATTCATGCGGCCGCCGATACCGAATATGACTGGCCGTGGTATAACAAGCTCGTTGGTGGTTATTTTTCCAGTCACCCCAGCCAGCCCAACGTTCGAAAAGCAACCGTCGACGTTACGGATAAAACCACTCTGGCCACCAGCCACCTGCCCGATCGGTGGGAGCGCACCGACGAATGGTATAACTACCGCTCCCTGTATTCCGATCTGAACGTGCTGGCCAGCCTGGACGAAAGTACGTACGAGGGCGGCACCAACGGCAGCAATCACCCCATTGCCTGGTATCATGAATTTGACGGGGGGCGGGCCTTTTACACGGGCGGGGGCCATACCGACGAGAGCTATACCGAGCCGCTGTTTGTTCAGCACCTGCTGGGTGCGCTGACCTGGACGATGGACAGCAACAAATTCCTCGACTACGGCAAAGCCTACGCTACGGTCATGCCCGAGGAAAACCGCTTTAGAAAAAGCGTTCTGGTCAATGACCTCAACGAGCCGATGGAACTGGCCGTTGCCGACGATGGCCGCGTTTTCTTTACCGAGCGTAGCGGTAACCTGTCGGTATATCTGAACGAAAGCGGTAAGTCGCAGCTCGTACACCGGTTCGACGTATCAACAAAGCAGGGGCATGGCGTGCAGGGTATAACCCTCGACCCTAATTTTGGAACCAACCATTTTCTATACGTCTATTACTCTCCCAACTACACGAAAGACCCATTCTATAATCTGTCTCGCTTTGTGGTCAACGACGACAACTCGCTGGACCTGGCATCTGAAAAGGTGCTGTTAAAGGTGCCAAGCATTGACCAGCCGGGCGCGCACCACGGCGGCTCGCTGGCGTTTGACGGGGAAGGCAACCTGTACCTATCTACCGGCGACCATACCAACCCGTTTCCGTCAGAAGGCTATGCACCCATCGATGCCCGGCCTGACCACTTAGCCGCCGATGCCCGCGAAACAGCTGCCAATACCAACGATTTGCGTGGAAAAGTGCTGCGTATCCGTCCCACAACGGATGTTGCACAAGCCAACGGCTCTTATACGATTCCCGACGGGAACCTGTTTCCGAAAGGAATGGTCCAGACCCGGCCTGAGATTTATACGATGGGGCTGCGCAATCCGTACCGCATTGCGATCAACCCGAAGTCGAATGTCTTGTACTGGGGTGAGATTGGCCCCGACGCGGGAAAGGACAGCAGTACGCTCGGCCCCAGAGGGTATGACGAGTTCAACCATGCCAAAAAAGCGGGTAATTTCGGCTGGCCGCTGTTCATCGGCAACAGCCAGCCCTATGGCGATCATGATTTTGCAACGGGTAAGGTAGGCTCGCGCTTTGACCCGAACGCGCCAATCAATAACTCGCCCAAAAATACGGGTTTGCAAAGCCTGCCGCCTGTCAATCCGGCTATGATCTGGTATCCGTATGGCGTCTCGAAAGAATTTCCCGAACTGGGGCAGGGTGGGCGCAGTGCCATGGCGGGCGCATTCTATAGCTACGATGCCAATTCGCCTTCGAGAACCAAATTCCCCGAATACTACGATGGGGCGCTGTTTATTTTCGACTGGATGCGCAACTGGGTACTGGCCGTGCGGGTGGATAAAGACGATAATTACATCAGAACTGAACCCTTCATGGCCGTCAATGGTGATTTTCGCCGACCCATCGATCAGGCATTCGGGAAAGATGGGGTCATGTATATGCTCGAATACGGCTCGGTTTACGGCGCTAACAATGACGATGCCCGACTGGTGAAAGTTGAATACAACCGGGGTAACCGCCCACCCGTAGCCCGCGCCTTTGTCGTTGATTCGCTGGCGCAGGCCCGGCTCAACGCCCGCGCGTTTTTGACCTCCGACGGTAAAAACGCACCCGTCATTCGTGAGGTGGTAGGTCCCGCTCCATTGCGCGTAAAATTTGGCGGACGCGGCACCGACCTGGACGAAGACAAGCTGACGTACCAATGGCTGTTTGACGGTAACAGCGCAGGTGCAACCCAGCCCAATGTATCGTATACCTTCACTAAACCCGGTGTGTATAACGCCATTCTGAAAGTGACCGACCAGACCGGGCAGGTCGGTATGGATACCGTTACCGTGACCGTTGGTAATGCCCGACCTGACGTAGCCATCGCGACTGCCGACAACAAGTCATTTTTCTGGGAAGGGAAGCCGTTTGTGTATTCAGTGAAGGTCCAGGACAAGGAAGACAAGATTGATTCGAAGAAAATCAACGTAACGACCTCGTACAGCCCACAGCCCAACGGTGCGGTGATAGCAGCAGCTTCCCAACAGATAGGACATCAGGACGTGGACCAGATTGGCAATGGCTCGCTCGGTAAGATGCTCGTAACCAACAGCGACTGCAAAGCCTGTCACATCATTGATAAGCCGTCCGTTGGTCCTACGTTTCTGGCTATTGCTGACCGCTATAAAGGACAGCCCGGCGCGGTGGAGCAATTGGCACTTAAAATCATAAAAGGCGGGGGCGGCAACTGGAGCAAAGACCATTTGATGAGTGCTCACCCGCAGGTGCCGGTGCAGGACGCTCAGGAAATGGTCAAGTACATCTTCTCCCTGACCGATGCCCAAAACGTAAAAGCCATGCCTACAACGGGAAGTCTGACGTTTGATCAGCACAAGGCTGATCAGCCGCGCGGACAGTACACGCTCATGGCGTCGTACACGGATCGGGGCAATGGTACTGGTCGGGATGCCGCACCACCGCTGACGGGTGGGGAAGTGGTTACGCTGCGGAATTCGCTGATCAGAACGATTGATGCCGATGCCTATGTAGGATTTCCACGCTGGGGAAATCGGCTGAGTGCGGGTAACCATAAGTCGTACGTCCTGCTGAAAGACGTCGACATGACCACTATAAAATCAATGACGTTCGATTACTCCTCGAAAGACAAAGACGGTTTTATCGACGTAAGGCTGGATTCCTACGCCGGGCCGGTAGTAAGCCGAACGCCGTTTAAAAGTACCGCCGACTGGAAAAACAACGCGCAGGTCACGGGTCTATTCGAGACACCCATTACGGGAAGACATGATGTGTACGTAGTGGTGATGAAGCCCGACAAACCCAACGACAGCATTATCCAGCTGAACAGCATGCAGTTTAACCAGTAGTGTTCAGCTATAACCATGACTAAAGCCGCGCTGCGTACTCACTTTCTGGACCAGCGAAAAGCGTTGTCGCCAGGCGAAGTCGCTGAACGCAGCGCGGCCCTGACCAGACAACTTTTTCTGGAGCGTTTCAGCTATGAAACGCTCCATACGTTTCTGCCCATTGCGCGGCAAAATGAAGTAGATACGTGGCTGATGATCCGGCAGTTCTGGCGCGACTTTCCGGCGGTTCGGGTGGCGGTCTCGATAACGGACGTAACGACGAACCAACTCACGCACTACCCGCTCATGCCCGATACGGTGCTGACCGAAAACCGGTGGGGTATTCCCGAGCCGATGCCCGCTACCGACCCTATTCCGGCCACTGATTTTGACATTGTGCTGGTGCCGCTATTGACGTTCGACCTGTACGGGCAGCGCGTCGGTTATGGCAAAGGATACTACGACCGGTTTTTGGCTAATTGCCGCCCCGACTGCCGGAAAATTGGTCTGTCGCTATTCGAGCCTGTTGACCGGATTTCAGATGTTGAACTGACTGATATTCAACTGGATGCCTACATGACGCCGGAGAAAACGTACTTTTTTTGACTAATTTTTTAGAAAGCCGGCACAACGTAAAAAGATTACGTTGTGCCGGCTTTATTATTGACCTGTCAGGAAAGAGAACGGGTCTGATTGCATCCAGCAAACGTGTTATTTCTGGTCCTGAACGGTCATATAAATCACAACATCGAATACCATGAACGAACCGAAAGCGATTCTCAAAAATGCCTGGCCCTACCAGCAGGACACCATGAGCCTACCCGTTAAAAACCTGAAGATAGTCCTGCCTTTCTACGAAAATATACTGGGGTTTCAGCTTACCTCCCGTCACGATACACCCAATACAGCAGTTACGTTAAGTCGGGATGCCGTTCAGATTGGTCTGGCCGAAAACGGGGGCGATCCCACGCAGGACGGTTGCTTTTTCGAGGTTGATGATGTGCAGGCCCTGACTGCTGAGTTGAAAGCCAACGGCCTGCCAGAGAGTCAGCTCAAGTTTAGCCGCCAGCAACACGGTGACGTTCTGTGGTCGGTTTTATTCATCGAATCGCCCGATGGGCTTTGCTATTGCTACGGCGAACGGCAGAACTAAAGCTATGTCAGGCTTTTAGCGTAATTTTGTGGGCAATTTAGACGGCGGGCGCAAGCCCGCTTTTTGTATCAACTTATTTCAAAGCGGGTGCCTGCCCGCATTACACGCATGAAAATTGCCGTTGTTGGGGCTACCGGACTTGTGGGTAGCGAAATACTGAAAGTGCTGGAAGAACGTAACTTCCCTGTAACTGAACTGATTCCGGTCGCGTCGGCGCGGTCGGTGGGTAAACAGGTATCGTTCAAAGGAAAAGCCTATACCATAGTTGGTTTCGACGACGCTATCAAGGCCAAACCCGCCATTGCCATCTTCTCGGCTGGCGGCAGTACCTCGCTCGAATTGGCGCCCAAGTTTGCGGAAGCAGGCATTACGGTCGTTGATAACTCGTCGGCCTGGCGCATGGACCCGACTAAACCCCTGATTGTACCGGAGGTAAACGCCCATGTGCTGACCGCAACTGATAAAATTATTGCGAATCCCAACTGCTCCACCATCCAGATGGTGGTAGCCCTGAAACCCCTGCACGACCGGTACACGGTAAAGCGGGTGGTGGTGTCAACGTATCAGTCCGTAACGGGTACGGGCAAAGCGGCCGTAGATCAGCTGTTTGCCGAGCGCGAAGGCCGCACCGACGTTGAGAAGGTATATCCGCACCCTATTGACCTGAATGTGCTGCCGCACATCGACGTGTTTCTTGACAACGGGTACACCAAGGAAGAGATGAAGATGGTGAACGAGACCAAAAAAATCATGGGCGACGACAGCATCCGCGTTACGGCAACTACGGTGCGCATTCCTACCATTGGCGGTCACTCCGAAGCCATCAACGTTGAGTTTGCCGAGGAGTTTGAGCTGGCCGACGTGGTGGCGTTGCTGAGCGGCACCGAGGGCGTGATTGTACAGGATGACCCGGCCAATAAAATTTATCCGATGCCCCTCACGGCCCACGGCCGCGATGAGGTGTTTGTAGGCCGGATCCGGCGCGACGAAACCCAGCCTAAAACGCTTAACTTCTGGTGCGTGGCTGATAACCTTCGTAAAGGAGCTGCTACCAACGCCGTTCAGATTGCCGAGTACCTCCTGGCGCAGGGGTTGGTCTGATGTGCAGATGGGTTTCCAGTCCGTTGAGCGATTGGTACAAATCCAACGCTACGATGGCTGAACGATAACTAACCAAGAAGAGTTATTCCTATGTTATAACAACTTGTGATGATACAGCCTATTCGTAAAATTGGTAACTCTCAGGGTATCCTGTTACCCCGTGTGCTGCTACAGCAGGCAGGCATTGGTGCGGCAGTTGACGTAGAAATAGCTGAGGGTGGGCTGATTCTCCGGCCCGTAAAAAAACATCCGCGCGAAAGTTGGGACGAACAGTTTGCTAAGGCTATGAACGATAAAAATCAACCCGATGATGATTTGTTTGCCGGAATAGGAAATGAGTTCGACCAGGACGAATGGACATGGTAGTTTCACGATTTGAGGTTTGGCTTGTTGTATTAGACCCGACAAAAGGTAGCGAAATTGCCAAAACACGTCCTTGTTTAGTGGTATCGCCCAATGAGGTAAACGCCCGGTTGAAAACCGTTTTGGTCGCCCCCATGACCAGTACCCGCCGGGCGTATCCAACCCGGATCGATTGTCATTTCTCTGGACAGGATGGGCAAGTTGCCTTAGATCAGATCCGTGCGGTTGATAAGGCCAGACTGGCAAAACGGCTGGGTAATCTAGACGACGCAAGTTGCCGTAGCGTCTGTGATACGTTGGTTGCACTATTTGTGTACTGAGCGTATTGCGTGACGTAACCTTCCATTCCTATAATCTGCCAAAAGACCCGTTCGGTTTGCTACCGGGCGGGTCTTTTTCGGTAACTTACGTCTGTAATCAACCTCAAAAATGAACACTGATCAGCCGGTAATCCAGCTTCAAAACGTTTTTCAGTCCTATGGAAGAACCCCCGTTCTCAAGGGTATTGACCTCAGCGTATCTGCCGGGCAGGTAGTGGGCTACATTGGGCCCAACGGGGCGGGTAAATCAACCACGCTGAAGATTTTGATTGGTATGCTGCCCGATTTTACCGGTGAGGTGCGGGTGCTGGGTATGGATGTGAAAACGCAGTCGCTCGACATCAAACGGCGTATTGGTTACGTGCCCGAAAACGCGGCCCTCTACGATACGCTGACGCCCATGGAGTACCTTAGTTTTCTGGGACAGCTTTACGGACTCGACCCGGCACACATTGAACGCAAAGCGCTGGAGCTCTTGCGGCTTTTTCAGCTTAGCGATTATGCCCACGCCCGCATGACCACGTTCTCGAAAGGCATGCGGCAAAAGGTGCTGCTCATTTCGGGCATGCTGCACAACCCGGACGTCATTTTTCTGGATGAGCCGCTATCAGGTCTCGATGCCAATGCGGTGGTGCTGGTGAAGGAAATTATCCGGCAGCTGGCCAACGGCGGCAAGACTATTTTCTATAGCTCGCACATTATGGATGTAGTCGAGAAAATATCGGATCAGATCATTATTCTGGCGCAGGGTCAGGTGGTAGCCCAGGGAACCTTCCAGGCATTGCAGCAGCAAAGCAGCGGCTCGCTCGAACAGCTGTTTGCCCAGCTCACCGGCGCCGATACCCAAACCGGCGTGGCCGAAGAATTTATTCATACCATTAACCAATGACGAATCTGATTCTCTGGCTGATTGACCGGCTTCGCCCGTTTATCCGCACTGCCGGTGCCGACTTTGACCAGGTGCGCGCCATTGTGCAGGTGAAGCTGATGATGGACAGCCGCCGGAACAGCGTTGGTCTGGGGCGGTATGGCAGGAAGCAAACGGGAGACACCAACAACGCTTTTCTGAAAACGCTGGCCATTTACGCGGTGCTGGGTAGCCTGCTGAGCATCGGCATGCTGGGCCGACCGGAACCGGATTTGTTGTTCTTCCCGCTCGCGCTCCAGTTCTCCTATATCATGGCCTTATGCGCCCTCACGCTCATTTCTGATTTTTCGACGGTGATCCTGGACTCGTCCGACAATCAGATTATTCTGCCCCGGCCCGTACACAGCCGCACACTCTGGCTGGCGCGCATTATTCATATTTCGAGTTACCTCGCGGCCATTGCCCTGTCTATTGCGCTGGGTGGGCTACTGGTTATCTCGTACCGGTTCGGGGCGCTGGCCGGGCTACTGTTTCTGGCGATGGCTCTGCTGTCGGCGGTGCTGATGGTGTTTTTGACCAATGTGTTTTATCTGGTGCTGATGCGGTTTGTCAGCGAAGACAAAATTCGCGGGGTCATCAATTACGTGCAGATTGTGATGGCCATTGTGTTTTATGGTGGCTACCAGCTTTTACCCCGGCTGATGGATACGAATGAGCTGTTCAGCCGCGCCCTGCCGCACGAGTGGTGGCATTTTCTGATTCCGCCGATGTGGATGGCTGGTGCCGTTGATTTAATTGTGAAGCCTGCTCTGGACACTACGCACCTCACGTTCCTGCTGCTGGCCCTAACCATGCCGGTACTGGGATTATGGACAATGAACCGGTTTTTGACGGGTAATTTCATCCGTCAGCTCAGCAGCCTCGATCAGGAAACGCAGCCGGAACTACGCCGGCCTGCTTCGGACGGGACACCACTGACCGGGCAAAGCAGTGGGGGCGGTATAGACCGACTGGCGGGCTGGCTTACGCGTAACCCGCTGGAGCGGGCCGCCTTTGGTTTCGCCTGGCGCGTTACGGGGCGCGACCGCAAGTTCAAACTTAAAACGTACCCGCAATTGGGCTTCGCGCTGGCGTACACGGTGGGTATGTCGTTTCAGAAAATGGGCGGTATGTTTTATCTCTTTGCCCTCTATTTCGCCGGTATTTATGTGATGGTTGCGCAGCTACAACTCAGCGTATCCGACAATTATCGGGCCTCCTGGGTATACGGCAGCGCGCCCATCCGCCAGCCCGGCGATGTGCTGGTTGGTTCGCTGAAAGCCCTGATTATCAAATTCTGCTGCCATTTTATTCGCTGATTGCTGCCTATATTCTTTACCAGTTTGGCCCGGATACACTCGATGACGTGTTGCTGGCCTTTAGTAATTCGCTGGTGATGCTGCTGAGTTCAGCCCTGCTGTCAAAACGGTATATGCCGTTCTCGATCGCGCAGGATGCGCTGAACCAAAACAATACCAGCCGGGGTGTTCTGATTGCTGCCGTACTGGGCGTGGTAGGAGTGGCGCATTTTGGCCTGACGTACCTGCCCTACGGCGTCTGGCTTGCGCTGCCTGTTTCGCTAGGCCTGTTCGTATATCTGCTGGAGCAATACCGAAAAGCAGACTGGGGCAGCATTGAAATGGGCGGGTAAATACCCTGACCGGACAATGGACGCTGGTCGGTGCGCTCAATGCGCCTGCCGGTAATCAGACCTGCCCTATAGGCGGGCTGACAGTTATGTTTTGCAATATTCCACAGCTAAGTATTACTTTGTGGGTAGTGTTTTCATTTCTCCACTCTTGCCATCGGCTACCTTGTCCGCCAGTATACAGAATGATGAAGCCCTGTGGCACGCGTTCGTGCAGGGTAGCGACGGTGCTTTTGAGCAATTGTTCACCAGCTACTATCCCGTTCTGTTCCGGTATGGCCGGAAGTTTTCGCAGGACACGGATTTTGTCAAGGACGCTATTCAGGAATTATTTGCCGAACTCTGGCAACGGCGCACCTTCTTGAGCGATACGCCTTCCGTACAAAATTATCTCTACAAGTCACTGCGCCGGAAAATGCTGCGTCTGGCCAGTCGTAACCCGGAGCGCGATGAACTTACCGACGAGGTGAATGAATTTAACGTGTCGCTCTCGCCCGAGCAGCTGCTGCTTGACGACGAACTCTCGGTGCAGCAGCGCGACCAGATGGCGCACTGGCTATCCTTCCTGACACCCCGTCAGCGGGAAGCCATCTACCTCCGTTTTTACCACGATATGGGGCACGATGAAATTGCCGACGTGATGACAATCAGCAATCAGGCCGCCCGTAATCTGATCTACGAAGCCATTAAACTGCTGCGTAGTCGACTCATAACGCTGGCTTTGGCATTCCTGTCGGTCTGGTAAGACCATCTCACGGGTAAGATAATTCAAGGAATTTTTTGGTTATCCGGGGCAGATGATATGATTTTTCTGCGTTAAGGACAATTTTTTGGATTTCATTCGGTACACAGGGCCCGGTTGTCTGTCTAATCATAATCAGACAACTACTTCGAAAAGCCTGACCACGTCGGCAGGTTCGCCGTCTCTTCGGTAGTTTTCTACCGGAGCCGCAACCGTATCCACAACAATCCATCAAAATCAGTCTGGTTCAATCGCCTGCCGATCCCCAAACGGGCCGGTAGCTGGCCCTGCTTTGGTCGGTAGTTCCGGTTCTTTCTCCCAACCCCACCTTTCCGTCTCTGTATACTCTGTCTATCAACCCTTTAAGCACGTGCACACAATGAAAAAAACGTTTATCTTCTTTATTCTTCTGCTCATTGGAACGACCGGGTTCAGCCAGTCGATATCGCCGTATCTGACCGGGCAAAACGCCTGGCTGCTCGACCGCAACGGGGGGCGGCTGAATACCCTCTGGCAAACGGTCAAAAAATCGAACGTACACATGGTTCGGCTGGGGGGCAATGGCATCGAGTTCGACCGTTTGTCTAACGAGGCTTACGTTACGCTGATTGATTCCATCCGGGCTATTGGTGCCGAACCCATGATTCAGGTGCCGGAAGGCCGGGGCAAGTACACCGCTGCCGGAGCCGCCGACATTGTTGATTACGTGAACAACGTAAAGCAGCGCAATGTCAAATACTGGATCATTGGCAACGAACCCAACCTGGCCCCCGGCGCCGTTAGTGCCGACGTCGTGTCAGCCTATATGAAGGAGTTTGCCACGGCCATGAAACTAAAAGACCCCACGATTCTGATTGTTGGGCCGGAGTGCGCTTTCTATGATAGCAACTACTACAACCGGCTGGTAGGGGGCGACCTCGACATTACGGGCAAAGACGCGAATGGTAACTATTACGTAGACGTTGTTTCGTTTCATACCTATCCTTTCAACGGGACCCAGACCCGCGATAACGTCCTGAACTCCTCTCAATCGCTGGCAGCCAATGCCGACAGGCTGATTGGCCTGATGAACTCGGCCAATGTCCTGCACGGACGCACCGGCGAGCGGGCTTTGCAGTGGGCCCTGACGGAGTTCAACATCAACTTCCGCAACCCGGCTCAGAATACGGTAGAGGGCGTGGGTGTACACTCATACCTGAACGGGCAGTACTGGGCCGAAGTGTTTATGGTAGGTATGCAGAAACGTGCTCTGTCTATCCAGCCCTGGTCAATTTACGAAAGTGGTGGTGCCCGCGTAGCCCTGGATTTGGGATACCTTGATGGGGCGGGCAACGACCTTAAACCACGTTCGTCTTATTACCATGAGCAGTTGATTGGCGAGAACTTCAAGGGAGAATACCTCACAGCCACCGATAATCAGGCCCTGGTAACGGCCTTTGGCAGCCGCCATGACCAGACAATCTCGGTCATGCTACTCAACAAAAGCCAGACCACGGCTTACCCGTTTACCATTCAGCTTTCCAATAAAGCCATTACCACCTCGTCTCCGCTTGCCATCAACCTGCTGGCGGGTATCGACGCGTCGTACCAGGATAAGCTGGACCCCCAGTCAACGCTGGTGCTGCTGTTTAATGCGCAGGGACAGCTGACCAAAAAGATTATCTATTCCTTGCCACACGCCGTAAAAACGCTGCCGCCTACGTATCTAAATCCAGGCGAGAACATTACACTCAGTAGTTTTTCGGTCGACCGTACCAGTCCGTGCATCAATACGGAAACAGTCACCTTTACGGCTGCCCTCGTGGGCGATTACAGCAACCCGACCTGGAATTTTGGGGCGGGGGCCACCCCCCAGACGGCCACGGGTTTTGGACCCATATCCGTTACCTACACCACACCAGGATCCAAAACCGTATCGCTTACCTATCAGAGCAACGGCAGCACCGTTGTTGATGCCAGAGACAACTTTATTCAGGCCCGGTCCTGTATTCGGGAGCCGTTCCGGAGCACCGCAATTTTGCTTCCCGGCAAGGTAGAAGCCGTCGATTTCGACAAAGGCGGTCAGGGGGTTGCCTATAATGACAGCGACGAGGCCAACCAGGGAGCCCTCCGAAACCCCAGTGCTCCCCGCCCCGATGAGGGGGTAGATACCGAGCTCAACAGTGGTACCGCCAACATTGGCTATACCGCCGATGGCGAATGGCTCAAGTATTTTGTGAACGTCAGCAAGGCGGGCAGCTATAAAGTGACGCTCCGGGTATCATCATTGAACGGGGGCGGTTCGCTGCGGCTGTCGGTCAACGACGTTGATAAAACGGGCGTAGTGGCTATTCCGGCTACCGGTGGGTTCAGCACGTATCAGGATCTGGTTCTTCCGAATATCACGCTGGACGCCAACGCCAGTGCAACGCTGAAAATCGATATCGTAAGGAGTGGGTTTAACCTGGCCACCGTTACGTTCGGCGATGCCGCACCACCCCAGCCCGAAACTCCCCTCGACATTCCTGTGGTGGTGAACCGAACCTATAACGGGTCTGACGATTCGGACGGGCGTTCGGATGCGGTTGAACTGCTCGTGATTAAAGACCATCTGGACATGCGGAATCTTATTATCAAAGATTTTGACGTGAATGCTACGACCGACAACGGGGGGAAGTACCAGTTCAGCAACAGTGCCTTCTGGCAGGACATGCGGTCGGGTACGGCCATTGTGCTGCGTCGTAAGCCAACCACCCTTAACCCGCAGTACGTTCAGGACGTTGATGCCGCTGATTTTAGACTGGATCTGTCACTCGAAGAGGCTGCTTACTTCACCAATCTGTCGGGGGGTAACGTCTTCAACATCACCAGTGCCGAAATGATCATGATCAAATCGGGTACGGCGGCTGGCGTAACGGGGGCTATTCATGCCCTGATTACCCGGGGTACCAGCACGGCCCTGACCCAGTCGGTTACCAGTCCCAAGCTGGAAGCCGTCGTATCGGCCAACCCTGGTTCCAGAACATTCAATTACCCCACCAACCCAACAAAGACCATCAATGACTACGCGGGCGTAAAACTGGCGGTATCGAACAGTACGAATTTGAACTGGGGGAATGGGTTTGGCGTCAACAACATCGCCTACATCGAATCGCTACGCGACGCCACGCTGCCGCCCAATACCAGCATTACCAGTCAGCCCGGTAGCCCTACCGCCAGTACATCAGCTACATTCAGCTTTACCGGCACCGACAACGTGGGCGTAACCGGCTATGAGGTTAGTCTGGACAACAGCGCGTTTGTGGCCGCTACCGGAACCTCCCAAACGTACACGAGTCTCTCAGACGGGTCGCATACGTTTCAGGTACGGGCCAGAGATGCCGCGGGCAACGCCGATCCTACACCCGCGTCATTCACCTGGATTGTTGATACCAGACCCCCCACCAGCCAGACGGTTTGCCGCAGCAGTGCCGTGGTGCTCAGCATACCAGCACCGGGCAGCCGTTATGAATGGTATAAAAACGGACAGAGTGCCCCCTTCAAACTCACCGAGATTGCCAGTATCCAGCGGGGGACCAGAACGAGCAGCCTCACCCTGGTCAGCGCGCAGACAACGGCTAGTTATTACCTGAAAATTTTCGCGGCCGACGGAAGCTTCGTTTTTGAGGGGCCGTATAAGGTTTCCGTTGATTATAGCTGTACCGCACCGGGTACGCGGCAGGCCGCTCCCGAAGGAACTGACGTTTCGCTGTCGGTGGTGATGATGTCAAATCCCATTGCCAACGGGCAGGTGCGGGCCGTAGTGCGTGGGGCTGGCGGACAATATCTGCGGGTGACGCTGCTCAATGTGCAGGGCCAGTCCATGCATGAACAGTACTGGACCACTGCCGAGCCGGAACAGGTCGTTGAGCTGTCCACTGGCTGGCAGCCCTCCGGTCTGTATCTGCTCCAGGTCCAGACCCTGAATCAGCGCAAAACCGTTAGGGTGATCAAACCATGATGCCGATAGTTGAACGGTGAACCAACTATCAGCCATGAAGTAAGCCAGTTCCGTAACGGAACTGGCTTACTTCATGGCTGATAAAAACCTTTTCGACAGAAAAATATATAGGATAATTCTGTGAAATAGTGGGGAAAGTGACACCTGAAATATAAACTTTACTCGTCAGGGTAAAATAAGTCAGCTTCTGACAGGACAGACGAAGGCTGTTTTGCCTAATCAATTATAAATAGACTGGCTTCAAGAATGAACTATGCCAATTGTCAGGTAGAAGATCTTTTAACTGACCCCGCTTTTGTCCGCTGGGTTAAAACGCCGGATCCGGAAAGCAACGAATTCTGGGCGGAAGTGCTACGCACGCATCCGCACCAGCGGGCCACGATTCAGCAGGCCAGATCGGTTCTGCTGGCTTTGCGCTTTACCGAAGAGCCTGTTTCGCAAGCCCTGATAAACGAGGAGTGGAGCCGGTTTCAGCGGAATCAAACGGATACGCCCATTATTCCGCTGCGTTCCTATCGGCAGTGGTGGCTGGCTGCGGCCAGTTTGGCGGGGTTGCTGATTGGCCTGTTGTGGTGGGTAAACCGATCTGTGCCTGATACGGTGTACCAGACGGCCTACGGAGAAACCCGTCAGTTAAGCCTGCCCGATGGCTCTACGGTTACCCTGAATGCCAACAGCGAAGTGCGGCTGCCTCACAACTGGCAGAGCCGCCCCGTTCGGGAAGTCTGGTTTAAGGGCGAAGGGTTTTTCCACGTCGTTAAGCGGCCAGGAGTGTCGCAGTCCCGATTTATCGTGCACACGGGCGAACTGGCTGTCGAAGTGTTAGGCACGGCTTTCAACGTAGTTAGCCGGCACCAGCAGGCCGACGTGTCGCTCCAGAGCGGGGCCGTTCGGCTGCAGTTTACCCAAAATGATACCGCGCGCCTGTTGCGAATGAAGCCAGGCGATGCCGTGCGTTACCAGCCGGCCACCGGCCAGCTGAAACGTCGTCAGATTCGGGTCGATCAAATGGCCGCCTGGACACGGGGCATACTGATACTGGACGGCATGACCCTCGGCGAACTAGGCCAGCTGGTTGAAGATACCTATGGGCAGGAGGTAATTATCCGCACGCCAAGTCTGTCTCGCCGGGTGCTGAGCGGCTCGGTGCCGATGCGCAATGAGCAGTCTCTTCTGAACGGTATTGCCGTGGCTCTGAACGTAGCGGTGCGGGTCGAAAAAGACACGATCGTATTCGGCAATTAAATCAAACTGAAAAAAAGTACAACAACCTTATCAATACATCCCTCTGATTATGAAATTACATCTGCTTGTATTCGCTGGCTGTCTGGCCAGCGCTCAGCCCAGCACCCAGGCCCAGGATATGGCCACCACGGTGCGGACGGCCGGGTTACCTGTCAATCCCTACAAGAAGTCGCAGAAGTTGCTGAAAAACGTTCTGAGCGATCTCGAAAAGCGATTTGGTGTTCACTTCATGTATGAAGCCGCTGTGCTGGACAACCGGCTGGTGGCTTACCGGGCCAACCCCAAAGACAACCTCACAACCACTCTTCAGCGGCTGCTGCCTCAGGGGCTGAGCTACCAGCAGATTGACGGGGCCCTGTACGCAATTTTTGCGTCGACTGCCGGCCCCAAAATGTCAGCTCTCCCGTCGTTGCGGGCGGCAGGCAATCGGCCGGCTACCGGAAGCTCAGCCGTGGCTGATATCAGCCTGACGGGCCTCGTAACTGATCCGGCAACCAATCAGGGGCTGCCCGGTGTCAGTATCGTGCTGAAAGGCACCACAACGGGTACCACCACCGGCAGCGACGGACGTTACAGGCTGGTCGTTCCCGATGAAAAAGCTGTCCTGGTATTCAGCTACGTCGGGTACGTATCGGAGGAGATAACGGTAGGCAGCCAGACCACAATCAACGTCAGCATGGCCCCCGATTCCCGAACCATGGACGAGGTGGTCGTGGTGGGCTACGGTACGCAAAGAAAAAGCGACATCATCAGTTCGGTGGTGACCATCAAGCCCGAGAAAATGACCAAGATGGCCACCCTCGACGTGGGCGAAATGCTGCGGGGCAAAGCAGCCGGTGTGGTTGTGACTACGTCCGATGCCGGACCGGGTGGCGCATCGCGGATTCAGATCCGGGGTAAAAACTCGATCAATGGCGGCAGCAGCCCCATCGTGATTGCCGACGGTATTCCGGTAGGCTCGATCAATGACATTAACCCCGCCGACATTGCTTCGGTTGAGGTGTTGAAAGACGCGGCTGCGCAGGCCATCTACGGAGCCCGCGCGTCGAACGGGGTTATTCTGGTTACCACCAAGCGGGGCAAAACCGGCGCACTCTCCATTAACTACGATGGCTACTACGGCATTCAGAACGCCAAACGGAACTTCGACATCTATAACGGGGCTGAGTTTGCCCAACTGAAGCGTGAAGCTGACCGGGCCGTAAACAAAGGCGTACTGCGGGCCGATAACCTGATTTTCAGCGCGGCTGAGCTGGAGGCCATTGCCGAAGGACGCTCGATTGACTGGCCCAAGGAAGTTTTCAAGAACGCGTCCATCCAGAACCACAACCTGAACTTCTCGGCCGGTACTGAGAAAACCAAGATTTACGTGGGTCTGAACTATCAGAACATGGTGGGTATTGTGCCCAACACGGACATCCAGAAAGGAACGCTCCGCATGAACATTGACCAAACGCTGACGAAGTGGCTGAAGATCGGCGCCAACACTTCGTTTCAGCTGTCGCGCTCCAGCGATCCGGACGTAGGTGGCAACGTGCGGCTGGCCATCACGGCATCGCCCCTGGGTAACATCTATAATCCGGATGGCTCGTTTAACGTGCGGCCCGGTGGCAATCAGGAAAGCTTTAACCCCCTGCTCGATCTGGCCGAAAGTACCCGTAAAAAGAACGAGCGGAACGACATTCTGAACCTGTTTGTCGACATCAGCCCAATCCGGAACTTCAACTACCGCATCAACGCCAGTCGCCGGTCGTGGAACTACAAAGAGCTGAACTACGCCACCCGTAAATCATCGTCGGGCTTTGCCAACAACTCGGGTAGCGGCAGCATCAACTTCCGGGAAAACGCGCAGTGGCAGATCGAGAACATCCTGACCTACAACCTGGCGTTTGGGAAGAATACCATCAACCTGACGGGAGTAGGCAGCGTGAACGAGAACAGCTACTACGATTTTACCAACGCAACCGCTATTGTTCCCAACGACATTCTGGGCATTTACGGACTGGAGTCAGCCCTGAAGAATACCCCGTACATTGGTGGAAATCAGCGTCGTCTGGTATCGGGCGTAGGTCGTATCCAGTATGATTACGATGCGAAGTACTATGCTACCCTGAGCGCCCGGGCCGATGGTTCGTCGGTGTTTGGTGCCAACAACAAGTGGGGCTACTTCCCCGCTGTGGCCCTGGGCTGGAACGTCCATCGCGAGAAGTTTTTCGAGAATGTGACGGCCCTTACCAACCTGAAGCTGCGTGCCAGCTATGGTAGCGTGGGTAACGAGGGTATCAATCCCTACGGTAGCCTGAGCCTGGCCAACCAAGTGGACTACCTGTTCGGTGCCGAAAAAATATCGGGTTTTGCCCCGGGCAGCACCCTGGCCAACCCGAACCTGCGCTGGGAAACCTCGACCACGCTGAACACCGCGCTGGACTTTGCCTTCTTTAACAACCGCATCAGCGGTACCATCGAAGCCTACAACACCAGCACCACCGATCTGTTGGTAAACCGGCAGCTGAATGCCGCCATCGGTTACTCGTCCATCCGCGACAACATTGGCGAAGTACAGAACAAAGGTCTTGAAGTGCAGCTGGACCTGATTCCGGTACGGACCAACGACCTGACGGTGCGGACGGGCTTCATCTACTCGGCCAACCGGAACAAGATCATCCGCCTGTATGGTGACCTGAACAATGACGGTATTCAGGACGACGACGTGGCCAACCAGTGGTTCATTGGTCAGCCCATTGAAGTCTACTACCAGCCTAAGTTTATTGGGATCTACCAGCTGAACGACGCCACGGAAGGTAAACTTGATCCCACCACCCGCAAGGCGGTTGTGGCGGGCGATGTGAAGCTGGAAGACGTAAACGGCGATGGTAAAATCGATATTCAGGACAACCAGCTGACCTCGAAATACCAGAAATGGATTGGCTCCTTCAACACGACCGTGAACTATAAGAACCTCGACTTCTCGATGGATATCTATACCATGCAGGGCATTACCCGGAACAACGTGTTCCTGTATGATTATACCTATGGTGGCGATCTGCGCGGCAACCGGAATGGTATCAAGGTGGACTACTGGACTCCCGAGAACCCCTCAAATACATATCCAAGACCCAATGCGGGAAACTCGCCGGTGGGTATGGTGTTCCTGGGCCTGCAGGATGCCTCGTTTGTGCGGCTTCAGAACGTATCACTTGGCTATTCGCTGCCGGCCAACACGCTGGCAAAGGTGGGCGTAAACCGCCTGCGGGTGTACGCTACCGGTCAGAACCTGCTGACAATCACCAAGTTTCAGTCGTTCAGTCCAGATCAGGATGCGTCGGCCTACCCAACGGTTCGTTCGGTCATCTTCGGCTTGCAGTTAGGATTTTGAGAAGCAATCCTGACGAACATCATTTATTCTCACCCTCTTTTACTCAGTTACTCTGATGCGAACACCGATCAAAATTATAGCCATTGCCCTGGGACTATGCGTCTCGATGGCCTCCTGCACCACCTGGCTGGAAGAAGAAAATTTTACCCAGATTGATTCCGATTACATTTACGAAAGTGCCCAGGGACTTCAGGTAGGACTGGGTGGCCTGTATAACCTGCAGCGTTCCTACGAGCGGGTGTACGACGTGGCTACGGGTAGCCTGTGGTACTATTGCGCCGACGATCTGGGGCAGGTGCGTACGTTTAACGACCAGCAGATTTACAAGGCGGGTATGACGCCAGGCAGCATGCCCAGCGATAAATGGACGGCGGGCTACCAGCTCATCGACCGGGCCAGTGCTATTATTTCGGCGGCCCCCAGCGTACCCATGCCCGCAACCGAAAAGGATCGCATCATCGGCGAAGCGAAAGTGATCCGGGCTATGACGTACCTCAGGCTGGTTCAGACGTATGACAACATCCTGATTGACACCGTAGCCACTACCACTGCCAATGCATTCGACGCCGTAGTGTATACACCGGCCAAACGTGAAGATGTGTATACCCTGATCAATTCAGACCTCGATTTTGCCGTGGCCAAGCTGTCGTACACCGTAAAACCCGGTCAGGTAGGGAAAGCCCTGGCTCGGCACCTGCGGGCGCAGTCGGCCGCCTGGAACAGCGACTGGACCACCATGGCCGCCCAGACCGAAGACATCATTGCCAACAGCGGCCTGTTTCTGATGCCGATTGACAAGGTGTTTGCGCAGGATGTAAACCACCGGGAAACCATTTTCGCCTATCAGTTCGACGAAATTCTGGGTACCAACTCCAGCCTGGCCGGGGGTAACTACCACAGCCTGCCCGCCATTTTCTCGGCCCGTTACTACGAGATGCCCGGTGGCTACATGATTGAAGACAACAACTGGGGTGGTAACTCCTTTGGCTGGACGGTGCCCAACGATTACCTGCAAAGCCTGTACGACAAAACGAACGATAAGCGGTATACCAACTATTTCTATCCGGAAATCGTGATTGGCAACAAGCCCGGCACCGCCTTTTACGGCAAGCCGCTGCCCGCGTCGTCCTATCCCGATAACTACCGGCAGTACCACTTCAGCTCCATGAAGTACCGTGATTTCAATAAGCCGGATGGCCGGGCCGCCAGCTATAAAGACGTGATTGCCTACCGCCTTGCCGAAACCTACCTGATGGCTGCTGAAGCCCGGTGGCGCATGACGCAGGACCCGAAGGATGCCAAAGCGCTGGAATACATTGGCCGCGTACGGACCCGCGCCGGTGTCTCCAACTTCACCACGATTGATCAGAAAACCCTGCTGGAAGAATACGCCCGCGAGCTGAATTTTGAAGGCGGTCGCTGGTTCCTCATTAAGCGGATGGGTGTGCTGGTTGAGCAGGTCAACAAATACCACACCTACGGCAGCGCCCGTACCAACCAGGTTATTGCGCCCATGCAGCCATATCAGGTGCGCTGGCCCATTCCACAGGGGCAGATTAACCTGATGGGTGGTACGTTTCCGCAAAATCCCGGCTACTAAGCTAACAAAGACCTTACCTCAACTTCTATTCCGTTAAGATAGCCTGGGAGCCTTCCTCAACCGGGAAGGCTCCCGGCTGTTCAAAACCTGCTCTGACGGAGCCAAAATTCATGAAAAATAGCCTGTTTATGGCCATTCTGCTGCTTTCGGCAGCAATAGCCTGCACTAGAAAAGAGTCGGTTATGCCAACACCGACAGTGCCGCCGGTTGTACAGACGCCCCCACCTGCTACCCCCGGTCAGAAGCTTATCGAAGCCGCCAGTTTCCAGATTGGTGCGGCAACGACGGTAGCTCAGATTACCAACGAATCGCAGTACGACCAGACGCTCAAAGGCGAGCACAATCAGCTGACGGCCGAGTACGAGATGAAGATGAAGCAGGTCTGGACGGCCGATGGACAGTACAACTTCGGGCCGGTGGATGCGCTGGTGAACTACGCCCAGCAAAACAAGATGGCCGTACACGGTCACACCCTGCTCTGGTATCAGTCATTTCCCGACTGGTTCAAAGCCGCCAAATACGACTCGGTTACGTTTGAGAACAAGGTGAAAACGTTCATTACGGCCTACGTAGGTCGCTACAAGGGTAAAATCAGAAGCTGGGACGTAGCCAACGAGATATTCAACGACGACGGCTCGCTGCGGGTCGAGTCGCAGATTCAGGGTACGTTTCGGGACCCAGTTGGCTTTGTGGGCCGCTGCTTCAAATACACCCGCGACGCCGATCCCGGCGCCAAACTCTTTTACAACGATTACAACGTGGTGCTGGCCAGTGGCAAGCGCAACGCCATGAAAAGTATGGCGGCCCGGTTCAAAAAAGAAGGTATCCCCATCGACGGGCTGGGCGAACAGTTTCACTACGGTATCCGCACCAGCCCCACCAGCATTGCCAGCGGGTTTGCCGATCTGGCCAGTTCGGGCCTGCTGATTCACCTTTCCGAGATCGATTCCCGCGTGAATGTGGACCGGGTAGATACCTACGTATTTACCGACACCGATAAGGCCAAACAGGCCGACTTCTACAGGAGTATCGCGAAGCTTTACAACGGCCTGCCCGCTGGTCAGAAGTTTGCGATGACGATGTGGGGCGTTACCGATAAATACACCTGGCTCCGCGACCGGGCCAACGGAAACCCCAAAGAGTACCCCCTGCTGTTTGATGAGAGCTTTGCCAGAAAATCGGCGTACACCGGCTTTCTGGAAGGCCTGAAATAAACCTGATTAACAGATACCCGGACCTATTACGCCCGCTACCGGCCTGACTGGAGAAGGGAAAACGAACACAACCTAGTATGAAAAACCTGCAACCTGGATTTTCGATTTTGTGCCTGACCGCGTTTCTTTCCTGCAAAGAATCCGATGCGCAAATTCAGACCGGGTACGGCCGTAGTGGCAACCCCGCCCACTACGGGTTTTTATCAGGTAAAGGCGCGTAAGAACGCCGACAGCCCCGACTGGAATTACTACACCGCCAAAACCATTGACCGGCTTCCTGATTTCAAATTCACCAAAGACCCCGAAACAAACGCTTACGGAAGCTGGAAGGTAAATCAGGCCACCGGTACGGGCTTTTTTCGGGTCGAGAAAAAGGGTGAACGCTGGTGGTTTGTCGATCCCGAAGGGTATCCCTTTATTCACAAAGGCGTAGCGGTATTCCGGGCCGGCAACTCCGATGCGCAGGTAGCGGCTTTGGCCAGCAAATACGGGTCAAACCAGAACTGGGCCAGCCAGGAAAGTCAGCTCCTGCGGGCCAACGGCTTTAACGGTACGGGAGCCTGGTCGGATGTGGATGCCATTCGGCAAACGGCAAACCCGCTTGTTTATACCGTGATAGTAAGTCCGATGGGTAGCTATAAGTCTGACCATATCAAGAAGTTTGGCGGTAAATACGAGATGGCGGGCTGGCAGGGCTACCGCTATGATCTGGCCATGGTGTTCGATCCCGAGTTTGACGCCTACGTAGAGCAGGCCATTGCGCCCATTGCCAAATACGCGGGCGATAAGCAATTGCTGGGCTATTTCACCGACAACGAATTGCCCTGGAAAAACGATGCACTCGATCGGCACCTGCAATACCTCGGCAAAGACGAACCCGGCTATCTGGCCGCCCGGCAGTGGTTCGACACCCGCAAAGGCAAGGCCGCCGGTCTGGCTGATATTACCGACGAAGATCGACTGGCGTTCTCCGGCTTTTACTTCGAAACCTATATCAAAAAAGTAGCGGCTGCCGTGCGTAAGTACGATCCCAACCACCTGTATCTGGGCTGCCGTTTTAACCAGGAAACGGAGGAACTGAACAACCCCGAAATGTTCAGGGTGGCCGGTAAATACGCCGATGTGATCTCGATCAACCACTACCGCAAATGGGAGCCCGTTCAGTCGATCATGGCGAACTGGACCAGCTGGTCGGGTAAGCCGTTCATCATTACCGAATGGTACACCAAGGGCGAGGATTCGGGTTTGCCCAACCGCACGGGCGCGGGCTGGAACGTACCCACCCAGCAGGACCGGGGGTATTTCTACCAGAACTTCACCATCGAGCTGCTCAAAAGCAAAGCCTGCGTGGGTTGGCATTGGTTCACCTACCAGGACAACGACCCGCTAAACATGAAAACCGATCCCTCCAACCGCGATTCGAACAAGGGTATCGTCAACAGCAACTTTACGCCGTACAGCCCCATGCTCAACAGCGCCAAACTGCTGAATGACCACACCTACGAACTGATTCAGCACCTCGACAAGTAGCCCTCCGGCTTCTCCAATCCCTCCGGTTTTTATGCCAGCTACCACTCGTTTTTCGCCCCTTGTTCTTCTGCTTTCATTCCTGCTGGCCGGGACGCTGGCGAGTGCGCAGCCAACCGAAACCCTTAACGGGCTGGAGCAGCGGCTGGATGCGCTGCTCAGCCGCATGAGCATGCAGGAAAAGATTGAGCAGCTCTATTACCTGACCGATGGCAACGCCCGCCTGGGTATTCCACCGTTTAAAGGCAGCGACGGACCGCACGGTATTGGCAACAAAGCCAACGGATTTTCGAGCTTTCCGGTAACGATTGCCATGGCCGCCACCTGGGACCCCGGCCTGATTACGCGGGTAGGCCGCGCCATTTCGCGGGAGCAGGCCGCCCGGGGCAAAGACCGCATCGCCGGCCCTACGCTCGATTTGCTCATTGACCCGCGCATTGGCCGGGCGGCCGAAACCATTGGCGAAGACCCGTTTCTGGGTGGCCGTATTTCGGAGGCTTTTGTGCTGGGCCAGAATACCACGTCGGTATTTGGTACCATTAAACATTACAACCTCAACACCTACGAGATAAACCGCCGGACCAATGACTACCTGAGCGACAACCGGAGTCTGGTCGAGTTTTGGGGGCCGCACTGGAAACGAACCATTCAGGGGGGCGGGGCCATCTCGCTCATGTGCGCGTACAACTGGGTCAACGGCGATAAGTGCGCCGAAAATACCTACCTGATCAAGACGCTCCTGCGCGATCACTGGGGCTTTGATTACTATACCATGAGCGACTGGGGCGGCTTCAAAGACACGGGTAAAGCCCTCTCGGCTGAGCTGGATTTTTGCGAAGGCAACAATCTCTACATCAACGAACTGCCAACGGGCGTAACGGCGGGGCAGTTTGACAGCAGCATCGTAAACCGGGCCGTCCGGAACGTGCTACGGACCAAACTGGTCTCCGGCATGATCGACGGCGTACCCGTTACGCCAAAAAGCGTGATCGACAGCGAAGAACACCGGCAACTCGTGTATGAAAGCGGGCTGAAAAGTCTGGTGTTGCTGAAGAACGCGCAGGGCATATTGCCGTTCAACAAAGACAAGCTAAAATCCGTAGCCGTAATTGGACCCAACGCGGCCGTGCTGCCGCTGGATGGTAACAGCAGTTCCAAGGTGCTGCCATCGTACCGGATTTCGGTGCTGCAGGCGCTCCAGCGTGAACTCGGTGCCAACCGGGTCACCTACGTCAAAGGCTGCAACATCAACGATAAAGACCGTTCGCAGTTCGACGCGGCCCTCGCTCTGGCCAAAAGCGCCGAGTACGTGGTAATTGTGGCAGGACTGGACAGCACGGTTGAGGGCGAAGGGTATTTTCTGGACAAGGAAGCCGACGAAAAAGGAGGGGGTGCCGTGGCCCGCCCCGACCGACCCTCGCAAACGGTTCTCCTGCCGGGCGTGCAGAACGACCTGATCAAGGCCATTGCCCGGGTTAATCCTAACGTGGTGCTGGTGGTACTGTCGGGCGGAACGTGCAGCGTAACCCCCGTTATCAATCAGGTAAAGGGACTGCTCTACGCGTTTTATCCGGGGCAGGAGGGCGGCAGGGCCATTGCCGATGTGCTGCTGGGGGCCTATAACCCCTCCGGAAAGCTCCCGGCCACCATTCCCAAAGACGACAGCCAGATCATGCCCATCAGCCCCGATTTTCGAAATCTGGTGAGCCGGGGTGTTGGCTACCGCTGGTTCGATTCGCAGAAGCTCACGCCTGAGTTTCCGTTTGGATTCGGGCTCAGTTACACCACCTTTCAGTACAGTAATATCCGGCTGAATCGCACTACCGCTCCGGCCGGTGCGTTAATCACGGTTTCATTCGATGTGAAGAATACGGGCAAGAGAGCGGGGGCAGAAGTGGCCCAACTGTATCTCTCAACGGGGAAACTCAACCCGAACCTCCCGATGCCCGAAAAGCAGCTGCGGGGCTTTGAGAAGGTGTTGCTGGAGCCCGGAGAAACCAGACGGGTAACGCTTTCGCTGACGCCCGAAGAACTATACGTGTACAACGAAGCTACCAGCGCCTATCAGGTTCCCGAGGGCGACTACCGGGTACGGGTGGGGGGATCGTCGGGTACGCTGCCGCTGGAGGCTTCGTTTACGCTGACGTCCGCTCCGCCCCGGCCTGACCTGTCGGTTCGTAACATCCGCACCCTTCCGGCCTTTCCCAAAGCGGGCGATACCGTCCTTTTCATGGCGTCACTGATCAATAACGGTACGGCTCCCACCCGCCAGGGCGATCTGCACCGGGTGCGGTTTGCGGTGAACGGGCAGGAAGTAGCTGTGTACCAGTCGGGCTCCACCACCATTCCGACAGGCGGTATGCAGCAGGTCTGCGGGCAGGCGGTGGCCGGTTTAAACTGGGTAGTACCGGTTGGCACGTGCACGATTACAGCCGAGGCAGAGGGCATAGCCGCCAGCGACCTGAACCTGACCAACAACCAATGCACGGGTAAACTCACCATTCCAGACGGTCGGGTTGTGCCCGCCGAGCTGTTCGACCTCATAAAGTAACCCCCCCTAATCCCCGGACTTTATGAAAAAAGCGTTTCTAACCATTGCCACCCTGCTGACGCTTCATGCGGGGAGCGTTATGGCCCAACCCGGCCCAAAGCCAGTTTATAAAAATCCGAAAGCGCCCCTCGAAGCGCGGGTGAAAGACCTGCTATCGCGGATGACGCTGGACGATAAATGCCGCCAGCTGGATGTGTGGCACCCGAGAACAAACCTGAGCAACCCCGACACCCTGACGCAAACGCTGGCTGCACTGGGCGATACCGTCCGGAATGGCATTGGCTTTTTGCAGTTCAGGGTGCAGATGAATCGCGCGGATTACGCCAGCCGGTTCAACGCCATCCAGAAATATTTTGTCGGGCAAACCCGCCTGGGTATTCCCGCCATCTCCAACGGCGAAGGGTGCCACGGCTTTGTGGGAAACGAAGAAAAATCGACGGTGTTTCCGGCTCCGCCCCTGCTGGGCAGCACCTGGAACCCCGACCTGATTGAGCAGGTATACACGGCCGTGGCCAAAGAAATGCGCAGCTACGGCATTACCCACGCTGCCACGCCCGTTATTGACCTGATGCGCGATCCCCGGTTTGGCCGGTCGGAAGAGTTTTTTGGCGAAGACCCGTACCACGTGGCCGAAATGGGCGTGGCCGCCATTCGCGGTTTGCAGGGCCGTTCGGAAACGATTGACGAAAACCATTTGATAGCCTGCGCCAAACACTTCTCGGGCCACGGCGAACCCGAAGGCGGTACCAACCTGGCCCCCGGTAATTTTTCGGAGCGGGTCCTGCGGGAAGCGCACTTTTATCCCTTCGAGATGGCCGTTAAGAAAGCGAACGTCCGGACGGTGATGGCCTCCTACAACGAAATTGATGGAGTGCCCAACCACGCCAATAGCTGGCTGCTGAATGATGTGCTGCGGGGCGAGTGGGGGTTTACCGGCTATGTCATCTCTGATTACGACGCCGTAAACCGGATGGTGTCGCGCCAGCACGCCAGCGCCAGCCAGGCCGAAGCCGGGCAGCGGGCCATTACGGCGGGGATGGATTTTGAGTGCCCCAGCAACTGGCAGGCGTATTGCTTCCGGTTTCTGCCCGCCCTGATCCGGGCCGGTGAGGTGCCGGAGTCGGTGCTCGATTCGGCCGTTACCCGCGTGCTGCGCAACAAGTTCGTGATGGGCCTGTTCGAGCAGCCCTATATTCCGGTCATGACCGACCAACAGGCCCGGGCAATGGCGCAGAGCAACCGACAACTGGCGCGCCAGACGGCTGAACAGGGTATGATTCTGCTGAGAAATGAGAACAAAACCTTGCCCTTCAACGAAAGCACCATCAAGCGGCTCGCCGTCATCGGCCCCAACGCCGACGAGGTGCATTACGGCAACTACTCAAACGATAAAACCCCCGGTGTCTCAATTCTGGAGGGTCTGACCGCCTACGGAAAAGGCAAGTTCGAGGTAGTCTACGCCGAAGGATTCAAGATTTACGAAAACGACGAATCGATTGCCCCTGCCGACAAAACGCCCGAAGCCGAGAACCGGCGCATGGCCGAAGCCGTAGCGCTGGCCAACTCCTGTGATGCCGTGCTGCTGGTGATGGGGGGCAACGAACTGACCTGCCGCGAGGAGTGGAAAGGCCATACCGGCGATCATTACGACCTGGATTTGCTGGGTCGGCAGAACGATCTGGCGAAAGCTATTTTTGGCCTGAACCGGCAAACCGCCGTGCTCCTTATCAACGGCCGGCCCCACTCCGTCAACTACCTGGCCGGAAACGCACCCGCCCTGCTCGAAGGCTGGTATCTGGGGCAGGAGCAGGGTAACGCCGTGGCTAATGTGGTGTTCGGGAAGGTCAATCCGGGTGGTAAGCTTACCGTCAGCGTTCCCCGCCACGTGGGTCAGCTGCCGGTGTACTACAACCGCAAGCCGTACGTACATGAGAGCCCCTATATAAACGGTGCGTATTCACCCTTGTACCCGTTTGGGTATGGGCTGAGCTACACCACGTTTGCCTACAATAACCTGGCGCTGAACACCAAAAGGATAGCCCCCGATGGCTCCGTAACCGCTACCATCGACGTTACGAACACCGGCGACACCGACGGAGACGAAGTGGTACAGCTCTACATCCGCGATTTGATCAGTTCCGTTACCCGCCCGGTGCAGGAATTGAAGGATTTTCAGCGCATTCACCTGAAAAAGGGCGAATCGAAAACGGTATCCTTTCTGATTACGCCCGACAAACTGCAGTACTACGGCTTAGGCATGAAACGGCTGGTTGAGCCGGGCGATTTTGAGGTGCAGATTGGCCGTAGTTCGGCCGAGTATCTGAAAGACACGTTCGAGGTCGTCAGGCGGTAAAGCCGCACCGGTCTGTTCTTTATCAATCAACACAATACACGCCTGAACCCTAACTCTTTTCTATACCCAACATGCTCAATTCGCTTAACCAACAACCCCGCATCCGCCAAGCACTACTCTGCTTCGCCCTGACTCTGATGCTGAGCGCAGCACCCGGCCTGACCGGGCTGGCGCAGCCAGCCATCCCAACCACGCACCCGGCCAATATCAAACTGGCGCTGAACGCCTACTCATTTAACGATGTACTGACCGGCAACCGGCGCGCCGATAAGAAAGTTACCCTGACCTTGCCGCAATTGCTGGACTGGTGCGCATCGCAGAATATTGCGGCCGTTGACCTGACGGGCTATTATTTTCCCGGCTACCCGGCCGTCCCATCCGACGAGTTTATTTACGACCTGAAACACAAAGCCTTTTCGCTGGGCGTGGCCATTAGCGGTACCGGCATCCGCAACAATTTCGCGTCGCCCGACCCCGCCGTTCGGGCTGCCGATGTGAAGCTGGCTAAAGAATGGATTGTGGTAGCGTCTAAGCTGGGTGCCCCCGTCCTGCGGCTGTTTGCCGGCGAAATTCCCAAAGGATACGAAAACAACTGGGATGAGGTAGCGGGCTGGATGATTGACTGCTACAAGGAGTGCGCGGCCTTTGGCGCGCAGCACGGTGTGATCATTGGCATTCAGAATCACGGCGATATGCTGCAAACGGCCGAACAGTGCATCAAAATCGTCAAAGCGGTCGATTCCAAATGGGCGGGTATCATTCTGGATACGGGCAATTTCAAAGTGGCCGATCCATACGTCGATATTGAAGCGGTTGTTCCGTATGCCGTGAACTGGCAGGTCAAGGAAAGTGTGTTCGGCATCGGCAGCGAGATACCGACCGATATGCCCCGATTAATGCAGATTTTGAAGCGCAGCAACTACCGGGGCTTCCTGCCCATTGAAACGCTGTACGTCAAAAATAAACCTTATGACCCGTACGTACTGGTCCCTGCTATGCTCCGCGACCTCCAGGCCGCGCAGGACAACGTATTTAAATAGCGTTTGCAATAGAGATGAAACCCCCGTGTCAGGCTGATACCCAACAGGATTGGAGTGCGCCGGGGAAGTGGAAACAACTAACTGAAAGTCCCAATGAAAACGTTAAAAAACAAGCTCTTTGCCTATTTGGCCGCTGTCCTGGTAACGGCCGGTTTCGCATCATCGGCTGCGCCACGGGATATCGGCATCTTTGAGGGAAACAGTGATATCGGAGCCGTTTTAAAGCCGGGCTCAGCGAGCTATAATGCCAAAACGCATGAATACGAGGTAGCCGGAGCCGGTTATAACGTCTGGTTTGATCACGACGAATTCCATTATCTGTGGAAAAAGAAAACCGGTGATTTTATCCTCTACACGCGCGCCAGCCTGATTGGTAAGGGCGTGGATGTGCACCGCAAAGTAGGCTGGATGGTTCGCAGCAGTCTGGACGGCAAATCAGCGCACATCAACGCGGTTGTACATGGCGATGGCCTTACTTCGTTGCAGTACCGGCGGAAAACGGGAGCCAACACCGAAGAGCTTAAAGCCAAAATGACCCATGCCGACGTCATTCAGCTGGAACGAAAAGGCAATACGTATACCATGCGGGTGGCCAAATTTGGTGCCCCCTTCGAAACTGTTCTGGTATCCGAGCTTGACCTGGGCAGCGACGTTTACGTGGGCCTGTTTACCGGTTCGCATAACAAGGACGTACTCGAACGGGGTACTTTCAGCGATGTACGTATCAGCACTCCCGCACCGGCAGACCTGGTTCCGTATCGGCAATACCTGGGGAGCAACCTGGAAATACTGGACGTGACCACCGGAAACCGGCAGGTAATTTATTCGGCCCCTCCATCCATCCAAGCCCCCAACTGGACACCCAACGGCAAAACCCTGATCTATAACGAAGGTGGTCAGATTTATACCTACAACATAGCCAAAGGCAAGTCGATCAATGCTGAATACGGGTGCCGTTAAAAACAACAATAATGACCACGTGCTGTCTTTCGATGGCAAAATGCTGGGGCTCAGCAGTGGCGTGAAGGAACTGGGAGGTTCTGTCATCTACACGGTTCCCACCACGGGGGGCACGCCCAAACAAATAACGCCCAAAGGACCATCGTATCTGCACGGCTGGTCGCCGGACCGGAAAACGCTGATTTTCACCGGCTCCAGAAACGGCGATTTTGATATTTACAGCGTCCCGTCAGACGGTGGCCCGGAGGTAAGGCTCACCGAAACAAAAGGGCTCGACGACGGAGCCGAGTATTCGCCGGACGGCCAATACATCTATTTCAACTCCGTTCGCAGCGGTACCATGCAGATTTACCGGATGAAGGCCGATGGCAGCGAGCAGGAAGCCCTGACCAACGGCGATTTTCACGACTGGTTTCCCCACGTTTCTCCGGATGGTAAGTGGATTGTATTCCTGTCATTCCTGAAAGACGAAGTTGACGCCAGTGACCATCCCTTTTATAAGCACGTTTACCTGCGGATGATGCCGGTTTCGGGAAAAGAACAGCCTAAAGTCATTGCGTACGTGTATGGCGGTCAGGGTACCATCAATACACCTTCCTGGTCTGCAGACAGCAAGCGTCTGGCCTTTGTCAGCAACTCGGGAGAAGGCAGTCTGAGCCCGGTTGAGAAGTAAACGCGTTGCCGCTGTCTGGCAGGCTGGTACATCCCCACTGGGCGCATTCATACCGGATGAGGTGTGGTGAACTGACCCACGGGCTCCGTCTACGATACCTGTAAAATCCAACGGCGGGTCGTTGTTCCAGTGTAAGCTGGGGCAACGACCCGCCGTTTTAAATAGATGGGGGAAAGCCTGAAAAAGAGTCAGAACTATTTGCCCTGATCCGTGAAATCAACGACGGTAACGTCGGCGAGCCAGGGCCCCACAATTTTGCCAAACTCTTTATGGGCAGGGTGGGGCAGGTACGCGTCACGGTCAGCAGCGTTGTCAAACGTCAGAATAAAGGCGTGGGTCAGGCCCTTGTCAAGCTTCTCGGGGCTATTGTTGGTACCCCATTTAAAGTCTTTAATTTCCTTGATTTTTGACGGTAACGCTTCAAAGGCGGCCACAATCTCGGCTACTTTTTCGGGCGTGGCGTCAGGTTTGAATTTGAACAGGACAACGTGTTGCAGAGTAGGCTTTGGTTTTCCAGTTTCGGCGGTAGCGTAGGTGGCGGTCATGGTCAGAAGAGCCATCAGGCCCAGAAGCATGGTTTTCATTATCGTTCGGTTTTTTGCCAATGATACCACGCTTTCGGATGAATATCAAGCCGTATATCAGACACGCCTGCCCCGCTCATCACTTCGTTGTAATTGAAATCATTTTGTCACTCTTCCTGACACTGATTTCATTGACCTCTCCCGAATTGAATGCTTCACTGAACTCATCCCGGCTAACTTCTTTACCGTTGAGGTAGAAATGCTCATACTGATCTAATCCGCCAAAGCCATTTTGCGATACTGATGGCTGTGATGCTGAAGGCTTCTCTGTCGACTCATCCTCCAGCGCGAAGTTGATGGGGATGTTATACTTGACGTTTACAGCCTCTCCACGTTGAGAGCCGGGTATCCAGTTCGGCATTTGTGAGACGACCCGTATTGCCTCTTCGTCCGCCCCAAAGCCAATGCCTTTCAACAGATTTACGTCCGTAATCTCGCCAGTTTTTGTTACGATGAAACTTAGGAATACCCGGCCTTCTACGTTAGCTTTTTGAGCCGCAGCCGGATATTTGATACTCTTTGCCATGTATTGACCGAGCGCAGCCATACCACCCGGAAACTCCGGCTGTTGCTCTACCACGGTGAAAACTTCGCCATCGACTTCAACCGGTTTACGTGCATTATCCTTCTCCATGCGCTCGGCAACCTCGGTTTTGGGCTGATCGCGGTCGGGTTGGGTGCAAAGGGTGAGCAGCCCGGCGATGGGCAAGACGAGGGCGTATTTCAGTAAGGCCCGGCGGTTGGATTGGGGTTTTTGTAACATAACGATACGTTGTTTTAGGGTTGACACGGAAACAAAGGGCGTTACGAGGGCGGCTGGCGTCACGTCGAGCGCGTAAGCCACCAGCTGCCGGGGATAATCGATTTCAGCATTGGAAACCGCGCCAGATGCGGCCCGGTCGGCCAGAAACTCGTGTACTTCCTGTACCGCCCGTTTGTAGAGCCACAGCACCGGGTTATACCAGAATACGGCCCGGACAATCTCGATCAGCAGGACATCGGCGGTGTGGCGCTGGCGGATGTGCGCTTCTTCGTGTTGCATCAGGGCGCCGGGTTCGGTCCGGGCGTCGGTGGCGTTCAGCACGAGGTAGCGCCAAAACGAAAATGACGGCAACGGACTGTCCGTCTTCGGCAACCGCACGAGCGTATATTTGGGTCGCTGTTCAGTTGTGCCGGTATTGATGAGTTGGAATACGGCCCGCAAATTCAGCCCTAGCCGCCCCAGCATAACCGCCACGCCGACGCCATAAATCAGCCACAGCCAAAAGCCCCACGTTGGTCCGCTTGCTACGGGTGCGTTTGGTATACCTACCGTAAAGGCGGGCAACGTAATAGTCGGCACTACGTCGGTTGGCGTCACGACCCACGTATCGGGCAGCGTTACCAGCGGCAGCAGCAGCGACAGACCCAAGCGAGGTTAGCAGATACGCCCGGTTTAGGCCGAAAAACGTATTCCGGCGTAGCAGAATGTGATAACATCCATAAAATAGTAGCAGAAAGCCGTTGGCAGTGAAGAAGTAGTCTAGTGGGCTCATAACTATTTCTGTTTATTCAGAAGGTTGATAATCTCGTCGGCTTCGGTCAGGCTGATGTTCTTCTCCTTCACGAAAAACGACACCAGTTTTTTGAGCGATCCGTCGAAGTAGTTGCTCATCAGTTGCTCGGTCTGGAAACGCCGGTATGCCTCTTCGGTGATGAGCGGAAAGTATTCGTGCGTTTTCCCATACGCCGTGTAACCAATCATGCCTTTCTTTTCAAGGATGCGGATAATGGTCGATACGGTATTATAGGCGGGTTTGGCGGGTGGGCCGTCGGTGCGGTCGGTTTCGGGTAGTTCGGCCAGCACGTCTTTTACGAAGCCCTTGCCCAGTTGCCACAGTACCCGCATAATCTCTTCTTCAGCCCTGGTTAATTCTCTGATCTCCATACTCATGCAAGTGTACGACTAATCTATTAGTTTAACAACTAATAGATTAGTTATTCGTTGGAAATTTTTTTAGCGCCGGATGGAGGGCCTTCTCCACCCGGCGCTAAACGTTATGCAGACAGGCTATTGAGCGATTCGGCGAGGGTGGGATGGGCGAAGATGGTTTCTTTCAGTTGCTCGGTGGTCAGTTTACCCTTCATAGCCAACTGAAGCATGGACATGAGTTCGCCCCCTTCAATGCCCAGAATCGATGCGCCCAGAATCTGGTCTGTATCGGCATCGACGATAACCTTCATCAGGCCGCTGGTTTCGCTTACCTCAATGGCACGGGCCACGCTGCTCATGGGCATACTGGCCACCCTAATCGTCTTTTTTTGCTCGCTGGCCTGAGTTTCGTTCAGTCCGATGCGGCCCAGCTGAGGGTCCGTGAAAACGGTGTAGGGTACCGGCCGGCCGTCGGTAGTTCGGTTGCCGTTGTGCAGCAGGTTGTCGCGCAGAATCCGGTAATCGTCGTAGGAAATGTGCGTGAAGGCCGGACCGCCGTTCACATCGCCGGTGGCGTAAATGCCAGACTGATTTGTTTCCAGACGCTCATTTACGGAAATGAATCCTTTGTCGTCGGTTTTAACGCTGGCCGCTTCAAGGTGTAGCGCATCGGTATTGGGCGCGGTACCAATGGCAATGAGCAGGTGCGATCCGCTCAGGGTTTGAGTGCCGTCTTCAGTCTTTACGATCACATTAACGTCGCCGTTTTCGGCTTTGCTTACCCGTTCGGCGGTGGCATCGCACAGTACGGTTATACCCTCGTCGGTCAGGACACTGGTCAGCGCATCGGCAATGTCGGCGTCCTCACGGTCAAGCAGCTGGTCACCACGTTGAATAATGGTTACCTCGCTGCCAAACCGCCGGAACATCTGGCTGAACTCTACACCAATGTACCCCCCACCCAGAATGAGCAGGTGTTTTGGCAATTCAATAGCGTCCATGAGCGTAGTTGACGTCAGCCACTCAACGGTATCCAGACCGGGCAGATCGGGCCGGGCGGGGTGCGTACCGGTATCGATAATGATATGTTCGGCCGTCAGCGTCCGCTCTCCACCGTCGTTCAGCGAAACCGTAACCTGCTTTGGCCCGGAAAAAAAAGCTTCGCCTTCCAGAAACGTCAGGTTTTCGGTACTCGTCAGTTTGTCTTCAATACCTGATCTGAACTGCTCCACAACCTTGTTCTTTCGGTCGATGACAGCCTTGAAATCAACCTGAACACGGCCCGTATCCACGCCGTACTCTGACGAACGCCGGGCCTGATGCGCTACTTTGGCCGACGCCAGCAGGGTTTTGGTGGGGGTGCAGCCATAGTTGATGCAGCTACCGCCCGCGTAGTTGCGCTCCACAATAACCGTGTTCCAGCCGGCCGCTGCCAGATCAATAGCCAGCGGCTTTCCGGCCTGTCCTACACCAATAATAATCGCGTCAAATTGTTCAGGTTGAGTCATACGAGTAAGGTTAATACTATATCTTTTCGAATACTACATCGACAAAATAGCCCCGGCTATCGGTAAACCAGCCCGTTACCCGGAATCCGGTTTGCTGGGCCAGCGTCTGAATCTGATCGGGGGTAAACTTGCGCGAAATTTCGGTGTGAATAATTTCGCCCCCGGCAAAGGGCACCGTCAGGTCAAGCGCATCAATCTTCACGGTCTGTTGCGTATCACTGACAATATACGAGCGGGCTTCGCCGGTTTCGGGATGATAAATTTCATAGTGGTCAAACCGGTCGAGGTCAAAATCGGCCCCGAGTTCGCGGTTAATACGCCGGAGCAGGTTCAGGTTGAATGCCCGCGTAACACCGGCTTTATCGTTGTAAGCCGCTGAGATGATAGCGGGATGTTTCTGCAGGTCAAACCCGGTCAGAATCAGATCGCCGGAACGCAACCGATCGCTTAGTTGCTGGTAAAAATCGGTGGCTTCGACCGGCGCGAAATTGCCAATGTTAGCGCCCAGAAACATGACTACAATGCGACGGTCGCCCAGCCGTCGGTCGGTTTGCCGGTCGCCGGCCGATTCGCTGGCAATCAGGTCAAGCGCGTCAAAATAATCGGTCTGGTGCGGGTTCAGCGGCAGATCGGGCCACTGCTCCTGAACATCGTCGGTCAGCCGATCGAGGGCATCGCCCGAAATATCGACGGGCGCGTAGGCAAAATCCGCCTTCTGCCGGGCAAAGTAGTCCAGCAGGATTTTCGTTTTCAGCCCGTTGCCCGCGCCCAGCTCAACCAGTTCAAACGCCCGGTTACCCAGGGCAAAGTGCCGGAGCAGCGCGTCTTTGTGCGTATCCAGAATTTCGTACTCCGCGCGGGTCAGGTAGTATTCCGGCTGTTCCATAATCTGCTCGAACAGGCGGCTGCCGGCATCATCATAGAAATAGCGCGACGAAATCAGCTTGGGCGTTTGCGTCAGGCCTGTCCGTACTGCGTCGGCAAAGGCATCCTCCACGTCGGCCGTCTCACCGAGGGTAGGGCTTACTTCATTAGGCGTATTCCTGTAAACTGCCATTGTTTGTCGGGTTGAAAAAAGTTGCGGTACGTGGCGCGTGAATGTCCGGCTGGTGTGGCCACCGAACCGCCCCGAAGTACCAGTTGATTACTCATAAATTTGCCGTTGTATTCGCCCACGGCTCCCTCGGCCGTAACGAAGCCGGGGTAGGGGAGATACGCGGAATTGGTCCATTCCCAGCGCTGCCCCCATGACAGGGGGCCTGACCGGGCAAAGGCCTCCCACTCAAATTCGGTGGGCAGACGTGTTCCGGCCCAGCGGGTAAAGGCGTCGGCTTCGTACTGACAGACATGGCAAACCGGCGCGTCGGGATCAACCGGCACCAGTCCATCGAAGGAATAGTAATGCCACTGCCCGTCAATGAGGTGCCAGTACAGGGGAGCTTTGGCATCGGTAGCGTTGACCCACGCCCAGCCGTCGGATAACCAGAAGCGGAAGTCGCGATAACCACCCGCTTCTATAAACTGCAGGTAGTCGCCATTGGTAACGAGGTTGCCCGATACCGCTACATCGGTTAGATAAACCTTGTGCAGACCCTCTTCATTGTCGAAATGGAACGAACCGGCCCGGGAATCGTCATGGCGAAACCCGATCTCATAGATCCCTTCCCGAATGTGAATGGCCGATTGGGCCGGTTCAGCCTTATACTCCGTCAGCGGCATGACAAGGGCCGGCAACAGGGGGTTATGGCCCAGAATGTATTTGATGTCAGAAATGAGCAGTTCCTGATGCTGCTGCTCATGGTTGAGGCCGAGTTCGATCAGGGTGGTTAGTTCGGGTGTGGGTTCCGTCTGGCTGAGGAATTGGCGCATGGCGTCATCCACGTACTGGCGGTACCGGTACACATCTGCTACGGTTGGGCGCGAAAGATTGCCGCGGTCCGTGCGCAGCACTCGCCGGCCAACCGTTTCATAGTAGCTGTTGAAAACAAAGCTGAAATCGTCGTGAAAGATCCGGTAATTGGGTGCCAGAGGGCGCAGCACAAAGGTTTCCCAGAACCAGGTTGTGTGGCCGAGGTGCCATTTGGGCGGACTAACGTCGGCCATGGGCTGAACCACATAATCTTCTGTTTCGAGGTGGCGGCAGATCTCTTCCGAATGGGCCCGAACCTGCCCGTACTGCCCGGTAAGGGACTTTGGGGTGATTTTCAGGGTGCTAGCGTTGGCAGTCATTACCCAATAACGCCCTGATTGGTATTAGGGTTTATTCATTTTTACCGCATGTCCTTCAGATTCAGCCAGTATAATCCGGCGAATATGAGGCTGAAAAACACGCCAAATGAGGTGTTCAGGGCGCTGAAACCGGCCAGAGCAACGGGTACAACAATACCGAACAGCGTACCGGCAACATATACCCAGAACCCAACCCGGCGGAGGTTAAACATAAGCACGGCCCCAATAAGCGTCAGCAGCGAATACCCGAACTGGGCAATCGCCAGCAACCGGATTTGTTCCGAATCGCCGGGCATGGGTCCGTCGCCCGAGGCCCGGTCTTCGAAATACGCTTTGGGCTGGGCTGCTTTTTCTTCCGGGGTCAGTTTGCGCGGGAGCAGGGGTGTTTCGGCCACGGCATCTGTGCGCCAGAACGATACGGTAGCATCGAACAGGCCCCAGGCGCAGCTCAAAAACGTAAGAATACAAAGCAGGGTCAGGAATTCGGAGCGCATAGAGTCGTGTGGAGAGAAACCCACGGTAAAATAAACAGGGCGGTTTTCTCCCGCGTTACAGAAACCTTACTTTAGCCGCCAGGTTTCATTACTAAAACGCAAAGATACATGACACTACAGGAACTGACCGATCAGATTCGGACTAAAGCTACCCATGCCGACAGTCTTAACGCCACGGCCAAACTCGTAACCGACCAGGGCGTCGTCTACATCGACGCCAAACAAAGCCCCGCCGTGGTCAGCAACGAAGACAAACCCGCCGACTGCGATATGCACGTTAGCATTGCCGACCTCGTGAAAATGGGCACCGGCGATCTGAACCCCATGATGGCATTCATGTCGGGTAAACTCAAAGTAAAAGGCGACATGGGCGTGGCCATGAAGATGGGACAGGTAATGGCCTGAATTAATGAGTGAATGAACGAGTAGGCTGACGCCGGTATATCCGTACTTACGCGACCTTTTCGTATTATTCACTCATTCGCAATTCACTCATTCGCTCATTGTGTATGGCTTCCCGTCGTAAATTTCTTCAGAGCAGCGCACTCGCTACGGCTGCGTTCTACATCGTGCCGCGTCACGTGCTCGGCAAAGGCTACGTGGCTCCGTCCGACAAACTCAACATGGCCGTTATTGGCTGTGGGGGCAAGGGCGACGTGAACGTGCGGCTGTCGCACAACAATGGCTCCGATACCATTGCGGCCCTCTGCGACGTAGACGACCGGCAGTCGAAAAAATACCGTGCTCAGTTTCCCGACGCGCCGTATTTTCAGGACTACCGCCAGCTTTTAGATAAAGCAGGTAAGACGTTCGACGCTGTTATTATCAGCACGCCCGACCATATGCACGCGCCGATTGCCATGGCGGCTATGCAGCTTGGCAAGCATGTCTACGTCGAAAAGCCTCTTACCCACGACATTTATGAAGCCCGGATGCTGACCGAAGCGGCTAAAAAGTACCGCGTTGTGACGCAGATGGGTAATCAGGGTAGCTCGGGCGATGCGACTCGGATTATTGAAACGGCCATTCAGAACGGCATGATTGGCCACGTGCATACCGTACAGTGCTGGACCAACCGCCCCGTATGGCCGCAGGGGGTAAAATCGCCGAAAGATAAAGGCGAAAGCCAGCCCATTCCACCCGAAGTCAACTGGCCCTTATGGCTCGGCACCGCACCCGAACGCCCGTATCACGAAGCATACATGCCGTTCCGGTGGCGCGGCTACTGGGATTTTGGAACGGGTGCCCTCGGCGACATGGGATGCCACTTCATGGACGTACCGTTCCGCGCTCTGAAACTTAAGTACCCAACGTCGGTCGAGTGCAGCGTAGGGTCGGTTTATTCCGATTTCTTCCAGGAAGCCTTTTTCGATGATAGCTGCCCGCCCTCGTCGGCTATCCACCTCACCTTTCCGTCGAATGACCGCAAGGTGAAGGAGATCAAATTCTCGTGGTATGATGGCGGTATCCGTCCACCCCTGCCCGACGGCGTGGCCTATGAAGACCTGTTTCGGCAGTCGGACGGGGGGATGCTGTTCATTGGCACAAAAGGTATGCTGACGGGCGGTCTGTTTGGCAGTGACCCCAAACTGTTGCCCACCGACAAATTCAGGGGCAGGGAACTCCCCAAACCAGAAAAGCCCCTTGTAGAAGGCGGCCCCGACGGGCATCAGCAGCAATGGGTCAAAGCATGCAAACAGGGCTACGGTGCCTATACTTCCTCATCGTTCGATCAGTCCGGGCCGCTCACCGAAACCGTATTGATGGGCAATCTGGCCACCCGCTCCTACCTCGCCCGCGAAGACGGTAAATTTACGGGTCGCAAGAAACTCCTCTGGGACGGCGATACTATGCGTATTACCAATTACGACTACGCCAACCGGTTTGTGAAACGAAACTACCAAGGCGGGTACACACTGTAACCCGGACGGCTATGTCTGGCAGCCGTCAGGCTTGTAAACAAACTGCATTATCTATCTCAACAGCTACCCGACACCGGACGTGGATCGCTCCGGCGCACCGGTCCGGGCTACCCATCTATGAAAGCCATTATCTGTAACGCCTTCGGCCTGCCCGACACGCTCATTTACGACGAAAACACGCCCGAACCCACGCTGGAGCCGGGTAAGGTCTTGATTGACGTAAAAGCGTGCAGTCTGAATTTTCCCGATACGCTCACCATCCGCAACATGTACCAGTTCAAGCCACCCCTGCCATTTTCACCGGGCAGCGAAGTGTCGGGCGTGGTGCGGGCAGTGGGCGAGGGAGTCAGGCATCTTAAACTGGGTCAGCCCGTATTCGCGTTTGGGTCGCACGGGGGTCTGGCGGAGCGGCTGCTGGCCGATGCCCGGTCGGTAGTGCCGCTACCGCCCCAGATGGATTTTGTGACGGGGGCGTCGTCATTATATGCCTACGGTACGTCATTCCACGCGCTGAAAGACCGGGCCAAGCTACAACCTGGCGAAACGCTGCTGGTGCTGGGAGCCGCCGGGGGCGTAGGGCTGGCCGCTGTGGAACTGGGTAAACTTATGGGTGCCACCGTCATCGCAGCCGCATCGACCGAGGAGAAGTTAGCCGTCTGTCGCGAAAAAGGAGCCACGCATACCATCAACTACAGCACTGACGATCTGCGCGAGGGCGTCAGAGAGATAACTGGTGGTAACGGGGTCGACGTTGTCTATGATCCCGTTGGCGACAAACTGGCCGAACCCGCCATCCGGTCGCTGGCCTGGCGCGGGCGGTATCTGGTGGTTGGGTTTGCCGGGGGCGAGATTCCGCGCATTCCGCTTAATCTGGCGTTGCTGAAAGGCAGCAGTCTGGTGGGGGTGTTCTGGGGCATGTTTGCCCAGAAGGAAGCGGGCCTGAACGCCGAAAATCTTCAGCAAATTGCGGGCTGGCTGCTGGAAGGGAAACTGGTACCGCATATTTATAAACGCTACGCCCTGCCCGAAGCCCCGCAGGCCCTGACCGCCATGCTCAACCGTGAGATTATCGGTAAGGCCGTTGTCGTAATGGAGAAATAGTGATTTCTTCTTTGCGCCTGCTCAGGCAATCATCATCGGAGTGCATCTGACGGTGATTGCCTGAGCAGGCGCGAAGCTGCAGCTAGATGTCGGGTGATCTATTGCCCGGCCGATTCGCGCAGGGCCAGTTTGCTTTTGCGGTAGCCGTAGGAGAAGTAAACAGTCAGGCCGAGCGCCAGCCAGATCATGAAAATAATCCAGTTACTCGCGCCCAGTTCGGTCATCAGGTAAAGATTGGTCAGGACACCCACAACGGGCAGCAGCGAGAAGTTATGCCGGAAACCCTGCACGGCCAGCACAATCCACGTACCCCAGAATACAAACAGCAGCGGCTTTTCTCCCATGTGCTGTATGATATCGACACCCGTCAGTAGATAGCCAAAGGCCACCACGAACGTAGCCCCGATGATGTACTTACCGTTTATGTAAGGCACTTTGAACTTCGACTGTGCCGATAAGCCTTTGGCATCCAGGTACAGAATACCGCCACAGACCAGAATGAAGGCGAAGAAGGTACCCACGCTCGTCAAATCCACGAAAAACTCCAGGTCCATGAACATCGACGGAATGGCCACCAGAAAGCCGGTAATGATGGTCGCGAACGAAGGTGTGTGGTACTTGGGATGAATTTTGGCGAAGCGTTTCCAGAGCAGCCCGTCGCGGCTCATGGTCATCCAGATGCGTGGCTGCCCCAGTTGGTACACCAGCAGCGCACTCGTAATGGCTACCACGGCACTGACTGAAATCACACCCGCCACGAAGTCCAGGTTTACTTTCTGAAATACATAGGCCAGCGGATCGCTCACGCCCAGTTCCTTGTAGTTGACCATGCCCGTCAGCACCAGCGTAATGGCTACGTACAGTACGGTGCAGATAGCCAGGCAGTACAGCATAGCGCGGGGCAGATCGCGCTGCGGATTTATACACTCCTCGGCGGTAGTTGAAATGGAATCGAAGCCAATGAACGCGAAGAACACCGAGGCTACCCCACTTAATACACCGGCCACCCCGTTCGGCGCAAACGGCGACCAGTTGGCGGGTTTTACATAGAACGCACCCACCGCAATAACCAGCCCGATGACGGCAAGTTTTAGTACTACCAGAATGTTGCTCGCCGTGCGGGACTCCTTGATGCCGATGTACACCAACGCCGTGATCAGTACTGTAACGGCACCAGCAGGCAGGTTGGCAATTAGGTGCAATCCCCCCAGCAGGGGCGCATCAGCGTAGGCGCTGGCCAGAATGCGCACGTTTTCGGGCAGAGTGGCGAGGCTGGTGCCGGCCTGCTGCGTTTGCTGCACCAGGTCGTACGCCCGCGAGGCCGAGCCGTAATCAGTGGCTAGATACTTGGGAAACGTGATGCCAAACCCCTTGAGCATGGACGTGAAATACTCCGACCACGAGATAGCTACAACCATGTTAGAAACGGCATATTCCAGAATCAGGGCCCAGCCAATGACCCAGGCAAAGATTTCGCCGAACGCCACGTACGCATACGTATAAGCACTGCCGCTAACGGGAACCGTGCTGGCAAACTGCGCGTAGCTAAGGGCCGTAAACACGCAGGCAATGGCCGTGAACACGAATAGAATAGACACGGCCGGGCCACCGTTGTAACTCGCAATCCCGATGGTACTGAAGATACCTGCCCCAATAATGGCCGCGATACCGAACGAGGTCAGATCGCGCACACCCAGCGTTTTTACTAATTTTGAGGAGTCGCCCGAAGCCGCGTCGGCCAGTATTTGGGATACAGTTTTCTTACGAAGTAAAGACATACGGTGAGAAGTGAACAGGGCTATTTCGCGTTAAACCGCTAAAAATAGAGAAGTTTCCGGTTTTTTGTGCGTTGTATGACCGGGCAACTCTAGTCAGTAGCCACCAAAGTCCTGTCTATTAGCAGTTGGTGCAATCAACCCAACCCCTACCAGTATGTCCATCCGGGTTTCAGACCTTACTAAAGAATACGGATCACAGCGGGCCGTCGATCATATTTCGTTCAGGGCCAGTCCCGGCGAAATTGTCGGGTTTCTTGGCCCCAACGGCGCGGGTAAATCCACGACCATGAAGATTGCCACCGGCTTTCTCGCGCCTACCAGCGGCACCGTGGAAGTAAACGGTTTCAATGTGCAAACGCAGTCGATGGACGTGCGCCGGAGCGTGGGCTACCTGCCCGAGCACAACCCGCTTTATCTGGACCTGTACGTGAAAGAATATCTGCGCTTTGCCGGATCGCTGCACGGCATGGGCGGGCCCGACCTGACCCGGCGTATTACCGACGTAATTGAATTGGTAGGCCTGGGCCGGGAGCAGCACAAACGTATTGGGCAACTGTCTAAAGGGTACCGGCAGCGGGTGGGTCTGGCGCAGGCTCTGTTGCACAACCCCCCCGTTCTGATCCTCGACGAACCCACCACTGGTCTCGATCCGAACCAGCTCGTTGACATCCGGCAGGTCATCCGCGACGCCGGACAGAACAAAACCGTTTTGTTCTCAACGCACATTATGCAGGAAGTGGAGGCTATCTGCGACCGGGTAGTGATCATTAACCGGGGGAAAATCGTGGCCGACGGGCCGCTGAGCCAATTGCGAAGCGCGTCATCGGGTGAGGGCGTGGTAGTCGTGGCTGAATTTGAGAGTGACCTGATCAATACCGATTTGCTGACCGCAGCAGCGGGTGTAGAACGGGTTGAGTCGCTGAGCCGGGGTCAGTACCGCATCACCGCCGGTCCGGGTGTTGATCTGCGGGCTGTTATCTTTCGCCTTGCCGCTGACCAGAATCTGACCCTTGTGGGCCTGCGCCAGCAGGAAAGCTCGCTGGAAGGTATTTTCAAGGAGCTGACCACGTAAACGCAGCCACGTAATCTAAGCATCCTTTACAGCTAAGCTCAAGAAACGGAACCTGACCGGTATTCAACAAAAAAACAGGCGGGACTCTATAGTCCCGCCTGTTTTTTTGTCTGTCAAAGCCATGTTACGCGTTAGCGTGCCGTTGCCATGAGCGGATACTGATCGAAGATGGACCGGACAATGCCTTTGAAATAATTATTCTTGAAGTTCTGGTTGCGCATCATCTTGGAGGCATACCCTTTCCAGATGACCTGATACGACTCGGCGTCAATGAGCGAAATCATCAGCGTGCCTTCGTCCAGATTATAGTCGATGCGCTTGTACGTAGCGTCTTCATCTTCGCGAACGACCCAGTCTTTGATTACCGGCTGCTGATACCCCCGAAAACGCAGGTCAGAGCGAAAGATATTGTAGGATATGAGCAGGTTTGGGCTACGGTTACTAACGCGGTAACCACGCGCTTCCATCTGATGCCGGATGGCGTCCTGAATGTCGGAGCAAAGCAGGGTAGAGTCTACAAACTCGCACTCGAGAAAGTTAAATGATTCGTAGTTCTTGAAATGGCCTTCGTAACTGTAATCGTGTTCAACGAATAACCGACTCGGCGAGCAGCCCGCCACAGCAATGACGACCAGTGCAAACAGGGTACCAATTAACTTCTTCATACTGCGTTTGTAAAAAAAGGATCAAATGAATAATTTTAGATTGAGTAAAAGAGTGATTTTGTGCTGAGACTAACTCAAATATAGCGACTTATGTTTGGCAAGCAAGGCCGTTAACCCAAAAACTGTTGGTTAATTGCCTGATTGACCAAATATCTGTCTTTGACCGCTTTGTTTGGTCTTTAGCTCGACAAGCCACTGTAAAAAAGCAGCCCGCGTCGCATCTCCGCCATCGTTACCGGCACGTCGAACGTGCAGCTACCCGGTCCATCCAGAAGTGACATCAAGACCTGATTGTCCCGGTTTTTCTTGTCCTGCTTCGTCAGTCTCAAAATAGGTTCGATATCAGCTTCGGCCAGACGCGCATTGCCATATACGGAAAATAGATAGTCTTCGATTTGCCTGAGCAGCGTCTGATCGATCATATTTTTTTGAAAAGCCATAAACGCTTCCGCTACCATCCCCACGGCAATGGCTTCGCCGTGTAGCAGCCGTTTGCGGGGCATGTTGAGGTAGTACGTCTCCACGGCATGACCCAGCGTATGGCCAAAATTCAAAATCTTACGCAGACCTTTTTCGGTTGGGTCCTGGGTCACTACGCGTTGCTTCACGGCCACTGAGTGGGCCACCAGCGCGGGCCAGTCCTGCTCATCCGCATCGCGCAACCGGATCGTGTTCCACATGGCGGCATCGGCAATCAGGCAGTGTTTGATGACCTCGGCAAAGCCCGACCGGAGTTCGCGTTCGGGCAGGGTGCCCAGCAACGAGGGGTCAATGAAAACGGCGTTGGGCTGCTGAAAAACACCAATGTGATTTTTCAGTCCGTTGAAGTCAATCCCGAGTTTGCCACCCACGCTGGCGTCGACCTGCGCCAGGAGCGTGGTAGGCAGTTGAACAAACGCAATACCGCGCTTATAGGTAGCCGCGCAAAACCCGCCCATGTCGCCAATGACGCCCCCGCCCAGGTTCAGCACCAGCGCGTGCCGGTCAAAACCCGACCGGGTAAACGCGTCCCAGATCAGTTCGCAGGTGGCAATGTGCTTTTGCTCTTCGCCGGCTTTAATGCGTACCAGCGTATGTTTAGGCAGTAGCGGCTTTAGCTCAGGATAGCAGAATTTGGCTGTGTGGTTATCGACAATGACGGCGATGGCCGAAAAATCGTGATCATTCAGGAAAGCAGACAGGCTTTCGGCAAGCGGGGCAATGGTGACGGTTGACATACCGTAAAAGTACATCAGCAATGGGAATTGCGTAGTAGCCTCGGCAGCCTACCACCGCAATTTCATTGCAATAGCATAATGGCCGCCATGGTTTCAATACCGTCCCACAAATAGCCTACGCGCATATTTTCGTTTTCGGCGTGTTGATTATTGTCGTAGTTAACCACTGGTACCGTCACGACGCGGGCGTTGAGTTCCTGCTCAAATACGTACAGCGGCAAACTGCCACCCGACGAAGGTGACAGGACAATTGGTTCGGTTTCAGTTGATTGAACGGCCTTCACAACCAACTGGGCAATAGGTAAATCCATGGGGGTACGCTGGGCGTTGTAGCCGGTCTTTGCGGTAACTTTAATAAGCCGGTCGTATTGCTGACGCTCGGCTTCGGTGGGATCACGGTCGAGAATATGGTAGCCCCGGCTGCGGATATGATCGCGAATGCGGTCGGTTTGTTTTTGTACGGTGTTGCCGCTTACTAACCGTAAATCCAGTACAGCCTCGGCTTTGGTTGGGATGATATTGCCCGCCATAGTTCCCACGTTGGCCGCCTGAATGCCGTTGATATTCAGTGTGGGCACCATCATCAGGTTGGCAAAGCTGGTTCCGCTGCCATCGGGTTTGGCAATGCCGAGTTCTTTTTTCAGAGCCGATTCCATGTCGGGCAGGTTGGCGATGGCCTGCTGCTCACTGGCCGTCAGGGGCGTTACGTCGTCGTAGTAACCTTTTACCAGAATCTTGCCCTCATCGTCTTTCATGCTGGCCAGCAGGCTTACCATGCGTTGCGCCGGGTTGGGTGCCCAGTTGCCGTAGTTGCCGCTGTGGAGCGGACGCTTCGGGCCAAATATCGTCAGGTGCATGTTCACGTCGCCCCGCACCCCAAAACTGACCAGTTTCTTGCCCGATACGTGGCGCGGACCATCGGCAATAACCCAGAGGTCGCTGGCGAGTTTGTCGCGGTGTTTTTTGAATATATCGGCGAGGTGCGTGGAGCCGACTTCTTCTTCGCCTTCAAAGAAAAACTTTAGATTCACCGTTGGCTTGATGCCGCTCTTCACCAGTGCGTCGTAGGCGTTCAGGATGGTCATGACGCCTGCTTTGTCGTCGGCACTGCCCCGGCCCGCGAGTCGCCACATGGGGTCAATGGCATCGCCGGATTTATACGTTGTTACAATGGTGCCGCCCTGCTCAACGGGGGCCGTGATAAACACGGGGTCGAAGGGTTGCAGCCCACCCGTCCATTGCTTCGGGTTTACAGGCTGTCCGTCATAGTGGGCGTAAAAAATCAGGGTTTTGGTAGCTCCGGGCGTCTTCACTTCGCCAAACACGGCGGGTGACGTGCCGGGTGCGGGACCATCGAGCAACTGCGCCGGAATGCCCCGCTGCTGCATCATCTGCATAATGAAAGCCGCGTTTTTACGGATGTTCGCCGAGTCGGCCGATACGTTTGGAATGCGCAGGAAGTCCCGGTATTCGTCGATGAGCTTGGTTTGGTTTTTCTGCCAGTGCTGCCGCACCCGCTGTTGGGATGTCTGGGCACTGAGCAATGCGGAGTGAAGCAACAGGGTGCCTGCGAGTACAAAATTCTTCATGAGATGTATTTATCGGGCCAATATACAGTTGTCCATACATTCTTTTGACTTTTAGCACCGGTACTTCCAGAATCGCTGGTTAGTTTTGCTGGTATCCGTTAATTTTTCGTCTCATTTATGTCATCGCCATCTCTTCGACAAACGTATTTTTTTTCGCTTCTCTTCGCGCTAATTATTGCCTCGATCAGCGCGAATGCCCAGCCCAAATCCCGCAGTGCTACGCCGTCCAGCGCCGTTGCAGCCATTAAAGAGACCGACATCAAACGCGATCTGTTTTCGCTGTCCGACGATCATTTTCGGGGGCGGGAAGGCGGCACGCTCGATGAACTCAAAGCATCGGTCTGGATTGGCGAACAACTGCGGGCCATGGGCCTGCAACCCGCCGGCGACGACGGTACGTTTTTCCAGTTTTTTCACATCCAGCGAACCCGCATCACCGAAACCAGCCGCCTGAATATCGGCAGTCATCAGCTTATGCACGGGCAGGATGCGTTCTTGCTGGCCCCCGCCATTGCCTCGGTCGAGGCCCCGCTGGTGTTCGTAGGCACCGGTTCGCCCGACGAGATGAAGAATGTTGATGTCAAAGGGAAGGCCGTAGCGCTGCAATTTTCCGGCACCGGACCGCCTGAACTGAGTTACCGCCGACATCTGTTTGGCACCATGACGCGCCGGGCCTCCGAACTGGTGAAGGCCGGAGCCGCAGCGGTGGTATGGGTATCAGACAAAGAAGCGCAGTCTTATTTTGAACGCTGGACAACGGGCCTGGAACGCGGGCGGTATGATTTGCCGGGTGGACCGAATACGCGCATTTTCTCGCAGGCGCCTACCGTCTGGCTGCCCATGAGTGCTATGAGCTGGATCAAAGACACCCAACCAGCAGTTTACCAATGTCGTGAACGTAGAGAGCTTTGCGTATCCGTCGGTCAATATCGTGGCCAAGGTGCCGGGTACCGATCCGAAGTTAAAAGATGAATACGTGCTGTACAGCACCCACCAGGATCACGACGGTGTGCGCCGGGCCGTAGCCGGCGATTCGATCTGGAACGGGGCCGATGACAACGCCAGCGGCTGCACCGCCACGATGGCCATTGCCCGGGCCTATGTACAGAAGCCCGCCAAACGGTCGGCGCTGTTTGTCTTCCACGGGGCCGAAGAGCGCGGGCTGCTTGGCTCGCGCTACATCGTTCAACACCCCATTGTGCCGCTCCAGAATATTGTGGCTGTGCTGAACGCCGAGATGATTGGCCGCAACGCCCCCGACAGTGCCTGTATTCTGGGTCAGCAACTGCCGCACCGCAACTCGGCCGATCTGGTCAACGCGGCTTTAGCGGTGAATGAATCGACTACGAAATTCAAACTGGATACGCTCTGGGACAAGCCGAGCCACCCCGAAGGCTGGTATTTCCGCTCCGACCACCTGCCCTACGCCCGCGCCAACGTACCCGCCATTGCCTTTACGAGCCTGCTCCACCCCGATTACCACACGCCTAAAGACGAGCCGGAGCGCATCAACACCGACAAAGTCACGCGCATTGCCCGCTGGATGTACCTCACCGGCTGGGACATTGCCAACCGTCCGGAGCGGATTAAACTGGACAAAGGATTCAAGCTGGAACGATGAAGAAACCGGTATAACCCGGCTCTCCAAATCCGGTAGCCATAAGGCTAAAAAGCAGTAAATACATCATGAGCCTCACGGCTACCGGACCGGAATGTCCGGCCTACAAACGCTGATTCTATGAAATACTCCCATATCCGCCAACTCACTCTTCTCCTCTTTCTTACCCTTACACTAGCCTGTCAGCGGCCTGTAGCGACCACGACAGCCCCGTATTTTCCGCCGAAAGGGGATAACTGGGCGCGTATAACTCCCGAAAAAGCAGGGATGAACGCTGCCCTGCTCGATTCGGCAGTGGCGTTTGCCAAAACGCAGGAAACCACGCAGATGAAGCCTGATTTCTCATCGCAGGAAGAAATCTTCGGTACGCTCCTGGGCCCCATGCCCACCAGCCGGGCTGCTACCAGTGGCATTGTGCTGCGCCACGGCTACATCGTGGCCGAGTGGGGCGACACCCGCGCCGTTGATCCTACCTATAGCGTGGCTAAAAGCGTATTGTCAACGCTGGTTGGGATTAGTCACGAACGGGGACTGATTCCGGATATCAACGACCCGGTGACCAGGCTTATTCATGATGGCGGGTATGACTCAGAGCAAAACCGGACTATTACGTGGGTCGATCACCTGCACCAGACGACTGAGTGGGAAGGCGAACTGTGGGGTAAAAACGCTGACTTTGTAGGCAAGGAAGCCTTCGGGCGGGGCGAACGCAAGCCCCGGGCATTGCAACCACACGGTACCTATTATGAATACAACGACGTGCGCATCAACCGGATGGCCCTGTCCCTGTTGCGACTCTGGAAAAAGCCCCTGCCCGACGTAGTACGCGACGAAATTATGAACCCAATTGGCGCATCGGATACGTGGCGATACATTCCGTATCCGGTGGCGGTGGCTGATATTGAAGGAACAGATATGCCATCGGTCAGTGGCGGGACGCGCTGGGGTGGTGGCCTGCGAATCAGTGCGCGCGACATGGCTCGGTTTGGCTACCTGTACGCCCGGCAGGGGCGGTGGCAGGACCGCCAGATCGTCTCGCCCGACTGGGTAAAGCAAGCCACCACGCCCGATCCCGTCGGACCGGATTATGGCTATTTGTGGTGGCTCAACACGGGTACGAGTCAGTCTGGCAAGAAGCCCTGGCCCGACGCGCCCACCACCAGTTTTGCCGCCCTCGGTGCCGGATCAAACACCGTCTGGGTTGATCCCGAACACGATATCGTGATTGTGTGGCGGTGGCACAACGGCAGTCCTAATGAGTTGATTAAGCGAGTGCTGGCTGCGGTGAAGTAGTTCGTCTAGTCATTGTGTAAGGGTCAATATTGGGCCGATACGTCAGCCAGACCGTGGACCTTAGAGAATGAGCAGGCAAACAACTACCGTCCCTTTGCATACAACTCCTCAACCTGCTGCCGCGCCCAGGGCGTTTTACGCAGGAACGTCAGACTCGATTTAATACTGGGGTTGTTGACAAAACAGTTGATTTTGATGCGCTGGCCGAGTTCATCCCAGCCGTACTGGGCTACGAGTTCGGTCAGAATGGTTTCGAGGGTTTTGCCGTGCAGGGGGTTGTTGGGTTGCGGAGTCATGCCAGAATAGGGTGATTGATTCGTTCGGTTGTCAGCGGGTTGTTTCGCCAATCTCGTGTTTTTTCGGGTATGTCGATTGCCTGCCCGCTATCTTTGACGTTCGTTAATTGATAGTAACCGCCATTCCCCCAAACCGTTTAATATGACTGCCATACCACTTGCCGAACAGGAACGCCTGTATGACCGGGCCGACAACAGAGGCTGGAAACGCTGGGGTCCTTACCTCACCGAACGCGCCTGGGGCAGTGTCCGCGAAGATTACAGTCCATATGGCGACGCCTGGAATTACGTAACGCACGATATGGCCCGCTCCCGTGCCTACCGCTGGGGCGAAGAAGGCATTGGCGGTATTTCGGACAACAAGGGTCATATCTGTTTTGCGCTGGCCTTCTGGAATCATACGGATAGTATCCTGAAAGAACGTCTGTTCGGCCTGTCGGGGCCGGAGGGAAATCACGGCGAAGACGTAAAAGAACTTTACTACTACCTCGACAGTACGCCTACGCATTCGTACATGAAGATGCTGTACAAATTTCCGCAGCAGGAATTTCCGTACAACAGGCTGGTCATTGAGAGTAGTCGGCGCAGCCGGCAGGAGCCTGAGTTTGAATTACTCGACACGGGTATCTTCAACGAGGATAAATATTTCGATATCGAGATTGAATACGCCAAAGCGGGTGAGAACGACTGGCTGGTGACTGTAACGGCCCATAACCGGGCCGCCGAAGACGCTCCCCTGACGCTGTTGCCAACCGTATGGTTCCGGAATACGTGGTCGTGGGGATATGACGAGTACAACTCGCGGCCTATGCTCAACGGGATTGGGAATAAGCAGATTGAGATCAACCACCGGCAACTCGGCAAATTCAAACTTTACTGCGAAAACGCCGACGCCCTGCTGTTCTGCGATAACGAAACCAACACCGAGCGGCTTTACGGACGGCCTAACCTGAGCAAATACCCCAAAGACGGTATCAATAATTTCATTACGTCGGGCGGTAAAAAAACGTTTGTCAATCCCAACCAGATTGGTACCAAAGCCTCGGCGCAATACACCCGGCAGGTACCGGCGGGTGGCAGCGTGAGCATCCGGCTGCGGTTCAGCGAGAAAACCATTCTGGCCGATCCCTTCGCTGATTTCGACGCGATCTGGCAGCAGCGACTTGCCGAAGCCAATGCCTTTTATGCTGACTTGCAGAAGAACGTAACTGATCCTGAACTGCGGGCCATTCAGCGGCAGGCGTACGCCGGTATGCTCTGGAACAAGCAGTTCTACTACTACAACGTTAACGAATGGCTTAAGGGCGACCCCAAGATGCCGGTGCCGTTTCAGGGGCGTGTGTATGCCCGCAATGAAGGCTGGAAACACATGTACACGGCCAACATTCTGAGTATGCCCGACAAGTGGGAGTACCCGTGGTTTGCGGCCTGGGATCTGGCGTTTCATACCCTCACGCTGGCCCGGCTCGACCCCGACTTTGCCAAGCGTCAGCTCGCCGTTGTTCTGCGCGAATATTACATGCACCCCAACGGACAGATTCCGGCTTACGAATGGAATTTCTCTGACGTAAATCCCCCCGTTCACGCCTGGGCTACCTGGAAAGTCTATGAAATTGACCGTGAACAGAACGGTACCGGCGACGTGGCGTTTCTGGAACGGGTATTCCATAAACTGCTGCTCAACTTTACGTGGTGGGTAAATCGCAAGGACGTAGAAGGCAACAACATCTTTGGGGGGGGCTTTCTCGGCCTCGATAACATTGGGGTGTTTGACCGGAGCCAGCCGCTGCCCATGGGAGGTCGCATTGAACAGGCCGATGGTACGGGCTGGATGGCCATGTTTACGCTCAACATGCTGCGGATTGCCTGCGAAATCTCACTGACCCGGCCCAGCTATCAGGACATGGCCAGTAAGTTTTTTGAGCATTTTCTGCACATCGCTTCGGCCATGAACAACCTCGGCAAGCAGAATATCAGCCTGTGGGACGAGGTCGATCAGTTTTACTACGATGTCTTGCACATGCCCGATAATAACGCCCGGCTGCTCAAAATCCGGTCGATGGTAGGGCTGATTCCGCTGTTTGCCGTCGAAATCCTGGACGACGATTTGCTGTCCAAACTACCCGATTTTAAACGGCGCGTGGAGTGGGTCCTGACCAACCGGCCCGACCTGGCCTCGCTGGTTTCGCGCTGGAACGAGCCGGGCAAGGGAGAAACGCACCTACTGAGTCTGCTGCGTGGTCACCGCATGAAGATGATTCTAAAGCGGATGTTCGACGAGACCGAGTTTCTGTCAGACTTTGGCATTCGGGCCTTGTCGAAATACCACGAAAAAATGCCGTATCAGTTTGAGCTGAACAGCGAAATTTTTCAGGTGCGCTACGTACCCGCCGAGTCGGAGATGAGCATGTTCGGTGGCAACTCAAACTGGCGCGGTCCGGTCTGGTTCCCGCTCAACTTTTTGCTGGTCGATTCACTGCTTAAATTCTACCAGTATTACGGCGACGATTTCGAGATTGAGTACCCTACGCATTCGGGACAGGTGATGAGCATCCGGGATGCCGCTATTCAGGTAGCCGAGCGGCTTATCAATATTTTTCGGCGCGGAGCGGATGGACGTATTCCTGCCTACGGCTTCGAAACCAAACTCCAGACCGATCCTCATTTTGAAAATCTGTACCTGTTTTTTGAATACTTTCATGGCGATGTCGGCGCAGGGCTCGGAGCCAGTCATCAGACGGGCTGGACCGGCCTGGTAGCGGATCTGATTGAATATCGGTACAAATACCAAGCTGAACAGGTAGCCATTGAAAAATGAGCAAATAGTTTTTGAGCTGGCAAACCATTCCGTTCACACCCTATGAAACGTATTCTGATTGTTCTGGCTGGTATTGTTGCCCTGCTGGTAGTTGCCTTCTTTGTGTTGCGTAGCGTAACCAAGTCGAATAGTCCCGAAGCCGTAGCGCAGTTTGACCAGAACGGTTTCACGGTGCAGGTCAACTATTGCCGACCTTACAAAAAGAACCGTTCCATTTTTGGTGGACTGATTCCCTACGGCGAAGTGTGGCGCACGGGAGCCAATGAAGCCACCGTCATCAAATTCGGGCAGGACGTAACCGTAGCCGGGCAGCCCGTTAAAGCCGGCACGTATTCGCTCTGGACTATTCCGTCGCAGCAGGGCTGGATCGTAATCATTAACAGCGAAACCGGGCAATGGGGCACCAGCTACAATCCGAAACTCGACGTACTGCGTGCCCCCGTTAGTATCCGATCCCTCAGCTCACCCGCCGAGCAATTCGGGATCACCTTTGTCCCCGAGGGAAACGGTACCAATATGCTTCTGAGCTGGGACACTACCGAAGCCGTCGTTCCGATTCGCAAACCCTTATGACGGCTTTTTGGTCACCCTGCGTTACGGTTACCGCCGAAAGCTGGTGGCAATAAACGCCAGCGCGTCGGGCAGGCCGGTACGCCAGTAGGGCCAGGTATGGGCACCGTCGCGGACGCGGTATTCGTGCGGAATTTTACGATCCAGCAGTGCCACGTGGAGTTTGGCGTTGGCCGCGCTTAAAAAATCATCGTCGCCACAATCCATATACCAGCGAACTTTCTTTAGATCAGCTTCGGGAGCGGAGCGGGCCAGAACCAGGGCACTATTGCGTTTGAAGTGCGTGGTGATACGTTCTTCGCCAGATACTGGTCCGCTAAAAAGCATGGCAAACGTATTGTTGTAGCGGTCGTCAGGCATGGCGGCCATTGTCTCTTCGGTGTAAACAGCCGCGCTCAGGGCTGCACAGGAGCCAAACAGGTCGGGGTGGTGCATGGCTAGCAGCAGTGCCCCCTGCCCGCCCATCGACAGGCCCGATACGGCCCGGTATTCGCGCTGCGTGCGGGTGCGATACAGAGAATCGATATGCGGAATCAGCTCCTGCACAAACATATCCTCGTAGCGAACCTTGCCCTGATAGTCGTTCATGTACCAGGTAACCCCCGCGTCAGGCATGACCACAATCATGGGTGGCAACTCGCCCGACTTGATGCCTTCGTCCAGAATACGGTCGGCCTCGCCAAACTGCACCCAACCCGTTTCATTGTCGCTATAGCCGTGCAGCAGATACACGACCGGATACCGGCGGTTGGTGTTGTAATAATCGGGTGGCAGGTAAATAGAGTACTTCACGGCCCGGTTGAGCAACGAGCTGCTCAGCCGCAAACTTTCGAGCAGGTGCGCCTGCGGGGCCGATACGACTGGCACGGGACCGTTGTTTTGCGGAGCCGTTAATTGGGCTCGCCGACGCGACTGGCCCTGGCTTATCAGAGACGTTAGGGCCAGCAGGACAAAGAGCGTAAGGGTACGAAAAGACATAATATAAATCTGATAAAATAAGGTTTTGTCTGAAGAACGAAAGTACACCCCCTTCTGGCATACCTGACGATTGACCTATCTTATTTTGCTCGATGTTTGTCGGACAAGCTATACGTAAACCCCATTTCTGACAACATTTAGGTTTCTGTAAACATCAATACTGATAGAAATGCCGTATTTTCGGCCCACGACAAACCCCCTGTTTAAACCCACCCGCATTGTATGGCTAAGTTGATTATCGTAGATGACGAGAAGCCCATCCGGGCCGCGCTGCGCGATATTTTGGAGTATGAAGGCTACGAAGTAGATGAGGCAAAAGATGGTGAGGAAGGCTTGAACATGATCCTGACTACCGAGTATGACGTGGCATTGTGCGATATACGAATGCCTAAACTCAGTGGCCTTGAGGTATTGCAGAAGGCCAGCGAAGCCAGCCGCCCCACCCAGTTTGTGATGATATCGGCCTACGGAAATGTGGAAAATGCCGTAGAAGCCACCAAGCAGGGTGCGTTTGATTTCGTAACCAAACCGCCCGATCTGAACCGGCTGCTTGTAACGGTACGTAATGCTATTGATCGCTTTAAGCTGGTTCAGGAAACCAAGACGCTTAAGAAGCGTATCTATAAACTCAATGAGATTGTGGGCGAGTCGGACCCGATCAAGAAAGTAAAAGACACGATTAATCGGGTGGCTGCTACCGAAGCGCGGGTGCTCATTACGGGTGCCAACGGATCAGGCAAAGAGATGGTGGCCAAGCAGATTCATGAAAAAGGAAGTCGTGCCAATATGCCGCTCGTAGAAGTAAACTGCGCGGCTATTCCAAGCGAATTGATCGAGAGCGAACTCTTCGGCCATGAAAAAGGCGCGTTTACCGGCGCAGCCGCCCGGCGCACCGGCAAGTTTGAACAGGCCGATAACGGTACGCTCTTTCTGGACGAAATTGGTGATATGAGTCTGTCGGCGCAGGCGAAGGTGCTGCGGGCATTGCAGGAAAACAAGATTACCCGCGTGGGGGGCGACAAAGAAATTAAAGTCAACGTGCGGGTAATTGCGGCTACCAACAAAGACCTGCGTCAGGAGATTGTTAACGGTAACTTCCGTGAGGACTTGTTCCACCGGTTGAGCGTGATTCCCATTCACGTACCGCCCCTGGCCGAACGTCGTATGGACATTCCACTCCTGACTGATAAATTCCTGCAGGACATCGCCACCGAATACGGCACCCCGCCTAAAGAGTTTACGCCCGGGGCGATGGACTACCTTCAGTCCCTGGCCTGGACGGGTAACGTCCGCGAATTACGCAACGTCATTGAGCGGCTTATCATCATGTGTGGCGATCAGATTACACAGGACGACGTGCGGCAGTACGCAGCATAATTTAACAGGCCACAAAACACCCCAGGCATGATTGTTTGGGGTGTTTTGTAGCCTGTTAAATTACATTCAGCCGGTATTTTAGGTACGTCTGGGCCAGCAGGGCAAATTTCTGCGGGTTGGGTACCCGAATGCGCTCGTTCTGGATGGTGGTGGCCGAGAGCTGCCTGATTTTATTGAACAGCGTCTGGTAATAGGTGTAGGCTAAATAAACGCCCATTCTGGCTCCGCGAGGTAGTTTGGTAATGCCGATGTAAGCCTCGTCGAAATCGCGCTGAATATCCTCTTCTATCAGTGTTTTAGCGTCACGTCCGAACTGCGAAAAATCGACGCCGGGGAAATATGTCCGCCCCCGATCCTGGTAATCACTTTTAAGATCACGCAGGAAATTTACCTTCTGGAAAGCCGCCCCAAGCTTACGGGCCGGTTCGCGCAGGCGGTCAAACGAGTCGCAGTCGCCCTCGCAGAACACCCGCAGGCACATCAGCCCAACCACCTCTGCCGAGCCATAGATGTATTCGCTGTATCCATCGGCGTCGTAGTCATGATTGTAGAGGTCCATCTCCATGCTGTGCAGAAAAGCCTCAATCAAAGCATGATCAATCTTGTATTCGCGCACTACCATCTGAAACGAATGCAGCACCGGATTTAAACTAATGCCCTCGTCAATGGCCTGATACGTATCATGTTTGAATCGATCGAGCAAAACCTTTTTGTCGAAGTCATGAAAGGTATCAACAATCTCATCGGCATAGCGCACAAAGCCGTAGATGGCATACACGGGCATATGAAACCGGCGGTCGAGTGTTTTGATGCCCAGCGTAAAGGACGTACTGTAATGCTCGGTAATCAGCTTACTGCATTCCAGTGCGGTCTTGTTAAACAGCGACATCATAAGGCGAGGAGGGAGAGGTTAGGCGAACAAATTAAACAAATTCTTTGGCAATTTCGTCAGCTACCACCAGCCCCGAAATCAACGACGGCGGCACCCCCGGTCCCGGAACGGTCAATTGACCCGTGTAGAACAGATTGTTGACCCGTTTGTTCTTGAGCGATGGCTTCAGCAAAGCCGTTTGTCTGAGCGTGTTGGCCAGGCCGTAGGCATTACCCTTGAACGCGTTATAATCCTCTTTAAAATCGCGGTGGGCGTAGCTGCGTTTGTACACTACGTGGCTGCGTACGTCTTCGCCCACGTAGGCTTCGAGCCGGTCCATAATCAGGTTGTAGTAGCGTTCGCGGGTGACGTCGTCGTCAGTTAGATCAGGGGCAACGGGTATCAGAAGGAAAAGGTTTTCATAGCCTTCGGGTGCTACACCAGGGTCGGTTTTTGAGGGAACCGATGCGTAAAAGAGCGGTTTGCTGGGCCACTGGGGCCTTTCGTAAATTTCCTGCGCGTGCTGCTTAAAATCTTCGTCGAAGAACAGGTTGTGGTGCTTTAACTTTGGAATTCGCTTCTTCACACCCAGGTAAAACAACAGTGATGAGGGGGCCATAACGCGGCTGTTCCAATAGGCGTCATCATAATTCCGGTCGGCAGTGTTTACCAGTGCCGTTTCAACGTGATTGTAGTCTGCCCCGGCCACCACGATGTCTGCTTCAAAAATACCGTTTGTTGTTACTACCCGTTTAGCGGTACCGTTAGCAGTTTCAATTTTCATCACGGTTTGATCAAGCAGAATTTTAACGCCTTTCTCTTCTGCCAGGCTAACCATTGCTTTCACGATCTCGTGCATGCCCCCCATGGGGTACCAGGTCCCCAGTGCCATTTCGGCGTAGTTCATCAGGCTATACATAGCGGGCGTATTTTCGGGTGTGGCACCGAGAAATAATACCGGAAACTCCACAATTTCGAGCAGGCGCGGGTGCGTAAAAAACTTGCGGGCGTGGCTGGCAAATGACTGAAATACGTCGAGCCGCGTAACATCGTAAAGTAGTTTCAGGCTCATGAACTCCGTGACCGACCGGCTGGGCTTCCACACAAAATTGGTCATCCCAACCTTGTATTTGTAGGCAGCCTGTTTCAGAAATTCGCGCAGACGTGGTCCGCTACCCGGCTCAAATTGCTCAAACAGTTGCTCGAGATTGTCGACGCCGGCGGGCAAATCAATTGCTTCAGAAGGGCTAAAAATAACCGAGTAGGAGGGGTCGAGCCGGACGAGGTTGTAATAATCGGCGGTTCTTTTGCCAAAGCGGGCAAAGTAACTGTCGAACACGTCGGGCATCCAGTACCAGCTTGGACCCATATCAAAGGTGAACCCTTCGGCCCGGAATACCCGCGCCCGTCCGCCAGGCATATCATTTTTCTCGAGGATAGTTACGTCATAACCCTTATCGGCCAGACTGGTAGCCGCCGAAAGGCCGGCAAAGCCGGCCCCAATCACAAGTACGCGCATCCTTTATTTGTTCTGGATTTTAACGGCCAAAGGCCCGACATTCAATGCAGGCCGACGCAGGGCAGGATAGCGTTGATTCTTGGACCTTAAGCGAAAAGAGAACGGCCTGTAACGGAAAAAAGTTGGAGAGATTCTCTCCAACTTTTTCAAACCTTCCTCTTTTTTTAACCAAAAATATCTTTCAATCAATTATCCCTTAGACGGGACTTTACCGAAGAAGTCTCGCCTATACGCTCAAGTGCGAATAAACTTTCAGCTGGTCTTTCAACTCTTTCCGGGCAATGTGAATCCGGTTCTTCACCGTTCCGATGGGTATGTCGAGTTTAGCAGCAATCTCGTGGTACTTGAAACCGCGGAAGTGCATCATAAATGGAGTCTTGTATGTATCGTCAAGGCTGTTAACAGCGCGGCTGATGTCATCCTGGGCAAAAGACGAGTAAGCTGTGTTGTCAGTACTGCTTTCCATCGAGTTGATGTAGTGCAGGTTGTCTGTTGTATCGATGAACGTGTTCTTGCGCACCATCCGCTGATAGTTGGTGATGAACGTGTTCTTCATGATTGTATATAACCACGCTTTAAGATTGGTACCGTCAGTATACTTGTCGCGATTCGTGAATGCTTTTAACAGCGTATCCTGAAGCAGGTCGTTAGCATCCTCAACGTCTTTGGTAAGCCGGAGTGCGAAAGGGCGAAGCGACTTGGATACTTTTCCGATGTGATGAGTGAATTCGAGCGCAGTCATAGCTGTTTAAGTTTTCCGGGTTGAATCAGTTCTGTTATCCCAATAGACAAAAACGCTACCAGTATCTATAAAATAAGTCGCCTTCCCCAATTTTTGATAGTCAACATTCTGATTGTCAGGGAATAAAAAAAATATTTGATTAAAAAAAACAATCGTAGCCCTGGTGAGGTTTGTTGGGGAATTGTGGAAATTATCCCCCACAGTGGGGAATCATAGTGTGGCATTTGTTTAACAATATTAAAATATCATTAAACAGAATTCGAGACTTACATTTAGGTTAGTGAGGCCTGTCTTCATATAAGGCCCTCTCGTAGTAAATCATGCAGGTGTATGAAACCGACTACCTTGTCTTCCGTGCGCACTACTAACTGGGAGATGTTACGGTCTTCCATGAGTTGCAGGGCGTTAATGGCGAAAGCATCGGGATCAATGCAGACAGGTGTAGTAGTCATAATATCGGCGGCTGTCAGTTCCCAGAAGGATGTGTGCATTGACGCTGTCCGCCTAATGTCGCCGTCGGTAATAATGCCTGCCAGTGTGCCATCGCCATGCAGTACCGCCGTGGCTCCCAGCCGTTTAGCCGATATTTCGAGGATAACGTCTTTAATCAGCGAATGCGTTGATACGGTAGGGCAACCGTGGTGGGGAAAAATATCGGCCACTTTCAGATATAGTCTCTTCCCCAGCGAACCACCCGGATGATACCGGGCAAAATCCTGCCGGGTGAACCCTCTAATCTCCAGCAAACTAACGGCCAAGGCATCGCCCACGGCCAGGGCTACGGTGGTGCTGGTGGTGGGAGCCAGATTGAGCGAATCGGCCTCACAGGCTGCGTAGGCATGAAGCACAAAATCAGCCTGTCGACCCAGCACCGAATTCCGGTCGCTGACGAGGGCAATCAGTTTCACCCCTTTATCGCGCAGCATAGGCAAGAGTGACTTTATTTCGGCGGTGTTGCCGCTCTTGGACAGCAGCAGGACGATATCATTGGGCTGGATCATGCCGAGGTCGCCGTGAATGGCATCGGCTGCGTGCATAAACAGGGCGGGCGTACCGGTCGAGTTCATCGTAGCCACTATTTTCTGCCCAATCAGCGCACTTTTGCCCACACCCGACACCACCACCCGGCCCGTAGTGTTCAGAATGGCCTCTACAGCCAGGTCAAACTGCTCGTCGAGCTGGTCAATGGCGTCCCGGATGGCGTCGGCTTCGGCCTGCAGCACGGCACGGGCAATGATTCGGGGATTTTTTGCTACCTTCAACATCTATTATAACAAACAGAAAAAGTTTGACGCGTATATTCGCTAACTTTATAAAAAGCAAAGATACGCCAACCAGTTGAGTAGCGTGAAATTTGTACGATTCAGAGAATGATGCAGGTTGATGAATTAGTCAATACGACTCTTAAAGAACGACTTAAGGAAGTTTTCGGATATAGCCAGTTCCGGGGCGATCAGGAAGCCATTATCCAGAGTATTCTCGCAGGCCGCAACACGTTTGTCATCATGCCTACCGGCGCGGGCAAATCCCTTTGCTATCAACTGCCCGCTATTGTTAGTGAAGGCACCGCTATCGTTATTTCGCCCCTGATTGCCCTGATGAAAAATCAGGTGGATCAGTTGAACGCCTTTGGAATCAATGCGCAGTTCCTGAACTCGACGCTCTCCAAGGCCGAGATGAACAAGGTGAAAAAGGATACTCTGAACGGCACACTCAAGCTATTATACATTGCTCCTGAATCCCTGACAAAGGAAGAAAATTTGCATTTTTTGAAGAAAGCAACTATTTCATTTGTTGCCATCGACGAAGCGCATTGCATCTCCGAATGGGGCCACGATTTTCGACCCGAGTACCGAAAAATCCGTGGTATTGTGGATGATATTGGCAACCTGCCCGTCATTGCCCTGACCGCCACGGCCACACCCAAAGTACAGCAGGACATCCAGAAAAACCTGCAGATGGAAGAAGCGGATCTTTATAAGACGTCGTTCAACCGCAAAAATCTGTACTACGAAATCCGGGCCAAGGCCGATGCCAAACGGCAGCTTATCAAGTACATCAAGCAGAACAAGGGTAAGTCGGGGATTGTCTATTGTCTGAGCCGCAAAACGGTTGAAGAAATTGCCGAACTGCTTAACGTTAACGATGTAAAAGCGTTGCCATACCATGCCGGGCTGGATCCGCATACGCGAATCCACAATCAGGACGCGTTTCTGAATGAAGATGTGGATGTGGTCTGCGCCACCATTGCGTTTGGTATGGGTATCGACAAACCCGACGTTCGGTTCGTGATTCACTACGACGCCCCCAAGTCACTTGAGGGCTATTACCAGGAAACGGGCCGGGCCGGTCGTGACGGGCTGGAGGGCAACTGCCTGATGTTCTATAGTTACGATGACATTCTGAAACTCGAAAAATTCAATAAGGACAAGCCCGTTACCGAACGGGACAATGCCCGGCATCTGCTGACCGAAATGGTCTCCTACGCTAATGTGGGCGTGTGCCGACGTCGGCAGTTGCTTGGTTATTTTGGTGAGTTGCTCGATAAGGACTGTGGTTTCTGCGACAATTGCGTTAAACCTACCGAGAAGATTAAAATTCAGCATGAGGTAACATTGGTATTACAAACCGTACTGCAAACCGATCAGAGGTTCGACGTAGCGCACCTGGCCGATGTCCTGACGGCTACTAACAACCAGTACATTACGAGTTACGAACACGATCGGCTGTCGGTATATGGGCAGGGGCGTGCCTATAGCGAAGACTGCGGGTACTGGTGTTCACTCATCAAACAGCTCACCATTTTTGGCTTCCTGGACAAAGACGTCGAGAACTACGGCGTGTTGAGAGTAAGTCAGAAAGGGCTGAATTTCATTGAGGATCCGTATCCAATCACGATCTTCAGAGATCACGACTACGCAGGTCAGGACGTTGGTAAAGATGAAAGTGACGCTGAAACCGTGCCCACGTCGGGCGGAGCGGCTCATGATGAAGAGTTGCTGGGTTTACTGAAAGCGCTGCGTAAGAAAGTTGCCAAAGAAAAAAACCTGCCCCCTTACGTCATTTTCCAGGATCCTTCCATGGAGGAGATGGCCACGACCTACCCCACTACCCGCGAGGAAATGGCGCAGATCAACGGCGTCGGAATGGGAAAGGTGCAGAAGTTTGGCCATCCCTTTATTGATTTGATTGCCAAGTATGTTGAAGAAAACGAAATTGAGACTGATACTGATGTTGTCATCAAATCGACGGTGAATAAGTCGAAGGTCAAGATTTTTATTATTCAGCAAATTGATCGCAAAGTTGACCTCGACGAAATTGCCGAAGCCAAGTCGTTGTCAATGGAGGAATTGATGGAAGAGGTCGAACATATCTGCTATTCCGGTACGCGGCTGAGTTTAGATTACTACATCAACCAGGTCATGGATGAAGACCGGCAGGACGAAATTTACGAATACTTCATGCGGGCCGAAACCGACAACATTTCCGTTGCCCTCCAGGAATTTGGAGACGACGATTTTACCGAACAGGATCTGCGGCTGATGCGCATTAAATTCCTCTCGGAAGTAGCCAATTAACCAGAACCAGGGTTTCAGCAAGATGTGGTGACCAAACAAGATTTAAGATGCGTCAGCAGAATCCTGTAGATCTCCTCAATTCAGCAAAAACCTGCGGGGCCGCCCGTGCGGTTCAGACTTTATGAACATTCTGATTTTAGGAGCGGGTGGGCGTGAACATGCGTTTGCGTGGAAAATGACCCAGAGTCCGCTGTGCAGCACTTTATTCGTGGCACCGGGCAACGCCGGAACGGCGCAGGTTGCCACGAATCTGGCCATTGGCGTCAATGACTTCGAGGCCATTGCCAACGCCATTCGCGAACACGCTATTGACCTGCTCATTGTGGGGCCGGAAGAGCCGCTGGTGCGCGGCATTGTCGATTTCCTGCGGCAGCAACCTGATCTGGAGAAACTTAAGATTGTGGGGCCAACTGCCGAGGGCGCGCAATTAGAGGGTAGCAAGGACTTCTCGAAAGCATTTATGGCCCGGCATGGTATTCCAACGGCGGCCTCGAAAACCTTCACCGCCGATACGCTTGATGCCGGACTTGCGTACCTCGAAAGCCACCCCCTACCCATTGTCTTGAAGGCCGATGGGCTGGCAGGTGGTAAAGGAGTTGTTATTGCCGAAAACCTCGCCAGTGCCCGGGAAACTCTGCGCAATATGTTGGGCGGCCAGTTTGGTGATGCGGGTAATAAGGTGGTGGTTGAGCAGTTTCTACGCGGTATCGAGTTGTCGCTGTTTGTCCTGACCGACGGGAAAAGTTACAAAATTCTGCCCGAAGCCAAAGATTACAAACGAATTGGCGAAGGCGATACCGGTCCTAATACGGGCGGTATGGGCGCTGTCTCGCCGGTGGTGTTTGCTAATGAATCGTTTCTCAACAAAGTTGAGGAAAAGATCGTGAAGCCCACGCTGTTGGGGTTACAGAAGGATGGGATTCTGTATCAGGGATTCATCTTCGTCGGCCTGATAAAGGTTAACAACGAGCCCTTTGTGATTGAGTACAATGCCCGGATGGGCGATCCCGAGACTGAAGTGGTACTGCCTCGTATTCAGACCGATCTGGTTGAATTGATGGCCGCTACCGCAGATGGCGAATTAAGTAAACTGACACTTCAGGTGTCTCCCCAGACGGCCGTTACAACGGTAGTTGTGGCGGGTGGGTATCCGGAGGCTTACCAGAAAGGCGAAATCATTTCGGACCTGGAGCGTTTAGAAGAAGTAACCGCGTTCCATGCCGGAACGCTGGCGCAAAACGGTCATATTCTGACCAACGGGGGGCGGGTGCTTGCCCTAACGGCGCAGGCCAACTCGCTCGAAAACGCCATTCGGCGGTCGCAGAATGCGGCCCGGACGGTGCAATTCGACGGGAAACAGTACCGTAAAGACATTGGGCTCGACCTGATCCGGTACGCTGACTGAGTCATGAATGGCAGCTGATGAATGATGAATTGGTGTGACCGGTCTTTCATTCATTGTTTACCATCCATCACTCATAACTATAAAAATTATGTCTTGTAAATCCTGCGCAACCGGCGGGTGTGGAACCCAGCGCAAGACGTCAGATGGCCCCGAAACGGCCACGGCGGGCTGCGGAAGTGGGGGATGCAGCAGTGGCGGTTGCAATAAAATGAATTCATTTGACTGGCTGAGCGATATTTCGCAACCCGGTCTGAAAAAGTACGATGTCGTTGAAGTCAAATTCAAAGGCGGTCGCAAAGAATACTACCGGAACGTTCACCAACTTGACCTGACTACCGGTGATTACGTGGTGATTGACATGCAGCCGGGCCACCACATTGGGGCCGTATCTATGCAGGGGGAACTGGTACGCTTGCAGGTGAAAAAACGGGCGGTCAAAATCAATGACGATACCAAAGTCATTTCGCGTATTGCGACGGCTAAAGAAATGGACCGCCACGAGCAGGCCGTCTTACGCGACCTGCCCGCCCTGTACCGCTCGCGCGAAATAGCCCGCGAACTGAAACTGAACATGAAACTCTCGGACGTGGAGTTTCAGTCCGACAATACGAAGGCAACATTCTTTTACTCGTCCGAAGAACGGGTTGACTTCCGGGAGCTGATCAAGATGCTGGCCGGTGAGTTTAAAGCCCGGATCGAAATGCGGCAGATCAGTTTGCGGCAGGAAGCGGGGCGGCTGGGCGGTATTGGCTCGTGTGGTCGCGAACTCTGCTGCTCTACGTGGCTCACCGATTTCAAGAACATTGCGACGTCGGCAGCCCGGTATCAGAACTTGTCGCTCAACCCGGCCAAATTGTCGGGGCAGTGCGGGCGGCTGAAGTGCTGCCTGAACTACGAGCTGGATACCTACATGGACGCCCTGCGCGACATCCCAAGCATCGATAAACCGCTGGAAACGCAGAAGGGCCGCGCGTGGCTTCAAAAAACCGACATCTTCCGTAAGTTGATGTGGTTTGGTTACAGCTCCGAAAGTACGTGGCATCCGTTGCCCATTGCCCGGGTTGTCGAGATCGTGGACCTGAACAAGCGGGGTGTTATTCCCGAATCGTTCGATGTGTTGACGCCCATTGGTGAGCGCATACTGGTAGCTCCAGCCCCGCTCAACGACGATTTGAAGCAGTTAGACGCTAAATATGCTACCAAGAGCAGTAGCGGCAGTAAGAAGAAAAAGAAGAAGCCGCGCGGTCGGGAAGATGGAAACGCTGCCCGACCCTAATCAGTAACGCTATATGAAACTGCAAAAGGCCAGAACATCATGTTCTGGCCTTTTGCGTGACAAATTGTAAAGAGAAGGATACAGGTGTCGAATAAACAGCCTTCTGTACGCGGCTGAACATTCGCTAACAGAAACAGGTCATAACGCTGGCCCGTTTCTCACTGCTTCAGAACCCGTCGCCTGAATACGTCGTCGCCGAGTTTTACCTCGATGATGTATAGACCGCCGGGGGCCGCTCGCAGGTCGATGGGCTGCTGGAAGAGGTCAGCGGTTTTCTGCGCTTTTTGCCGCAACAGCTCAGCACCCGTCAGGCTGCGGACGGTGAGCGTGACCGCGCCCCGCTCTGGATTGGTGAACGATACCACCATCTGCCCGTCGCTGGGGTTAGGGGTGATGGTGAGCGACGGTTCTGCGGGTTCGGGAACGGCTGTCACGGTACCGGCCCGCACGTTAATGGTCACGACCGCTGAGGTGCTGCACAGGTCCGTGCCGCTGCCTGATACGGTGTACGACGTCGTTTGCGAAGGCGATGCTACCACCTGGGGCCCCAGGTTGGTGTTCAGGCCCGGCCCCGACCAGCTAAAGACGCTGGCCCCGCGTGCGTTGAGCGTAACGGCCTCGCCAGGGTTAACGAAAATAGCCGATGACGCCACCTGTACCGATGATTTCATGCCGATGCGGGCCGTAATGCTATGGGCCACGTTGATACCCAAACTATCGGCGTATCGGAGCCAGTCGCCCTGCCGGTTCTGCCGCCACGAGGTAGCAAAGGTCGATTGGCCGTTTTGCGTCGTAATGAGCGCGACAGTATCGCCAGCCGCGTAGGGGAAAATAACGCCAACGTGGTAGGGGAGACCGCTCAGGGCAACGTTCCGCTCAAACGTCACAACCGTGGGGCGGTTGTTGGCTACGTCGGCCAGGATGTCGCGCAGGGGAACGTCTTTCTGCTCCAGAATGGCACCGGGGCCGTTCTGAAAGCCGCGTCCGTTCCAGACCGTGACTGTCACGACCGACTCCGTAGCGGCTCCGCGAGCGGCTTTGGCCACGCCAAATCTAATGGCGGTTCCAGCCAGGTTATTGTAGTTGAGTTCGTTCTGGAAAAACTCCGATACCGCCTGCGACCGTTTGCTGTTCTGCCCGGCCAGATAGCCCGTGCCACCTACTTCGCGCAGGACGGTGGGCGTTCCGTTAAAGTTGGTTAGTTCGGCACACAGACCGGAGCTTAATACCTCGATATACTGCTCGCGCACCAGCGGCTCTGACGTGCCAATGGCGTTGGTTACGCGCAGCGTTACGCGGAAACGCCCCGGTTGATTGTAGGTAACCACCGGGTTTTGCTCGGTCGACGTGGATGGGGTACCGCCCTCAAATGTCCATTCCCAGCGCGTGGGGAAATTACCCGACAAATCATTGAACCGTACCGAGCCTCCCAGTAACGTCCGCTGACTGGCGGCCCGAAAGTTAGGGATGGGCGCAGCTGCCACCTGCGTACCGCACACATTGGAGGTAATCAGGCTGACCCGGCGCGGGCTGAGGTCCATGACGGCCCGCATCCGGGCTTTCTGGCCGAGGGTAAAAATGTTGAAGCAACCATCGTCCGAGTAGTCCATGTAGTTCTGCACCATATTGACGCCCCCGCAACTGGTCCGTCCTATCTGACAACCCCGGCTTTCTGAGGCCTGTGGGGGCGTGTCGTCCACAAAATCATTGCCGCAGTTGGCATCGCCCCAAATATGGCGCAGGCCCAGCCAGTGACCTGTTTCGTGGGTCATGGTGCGGCCCAGGTTGTAGGGAGCCTGCATGATGGGAAAGTTACCCTTCTCGGCATTGCCAAATGAACGGTAAGCAATCACAACGCCGTCGGTACTAGAGGGTGACTCGGTCGGAATGCCCTGAAGGTTGGACTGACTCGGGAACTGCGCGTAGCCCAGCAGCCGGTCGGCACTATCGAAATCCAGCACCCACACGTTGAAATACTTGTCAGGGTCCCAGAACGTGCTGGGTTTTAGCACGCCTTCAATGGCATCGCGGCCCCAGGTGGCCCGCCCACCGTTGTAGCGGTCAATACCCGGCTCAGCCATGGCGCGGCCCTGCCTGTCGACGGCAGCTAAGCAAAACTCAATCTCAATATCAGCGCCTACCGGGCTGTCGTTGAAGCCCCGCGTTTGGGGTCGACGCCGGAAATCTTCATTGAGCGTCACGATCTGGCTCTGTACCTGCGCCTGACTAATGTTACGCCCGGCACCCACCGCTTCGCCGTTATGTACTACGTGAACAATGATTGGAATGGTAACGACCGGCGCGGCCACCCGCCCGGCTTTGGCCTGGGCTTGCAGCGTAGCGATGCGCTTTTGCAGCACCTGCTCAAAATCGTTCAGACTACCCAGTTGCGGAAATTTGGCCCGCAGCAGACTGTCCATCTGCATGGTAGCGCACTGCTCCGGGCTAGGGGGCAGCGTCTGCGCCCTAGCGGCTGCAACAAGGCCAATCAGGAAGGTTAGATAAAGTAAAGTCTGTTTCATAGTTGACGTGCGCAATTACTTCGTCGAAACCGAGTTGAGCGTAAAGCGGTAGCTGGCGTCAAGGTCGGGAATATAGTACTCGATGGTCATTACAGTGCCGGTCAGGTTTTTGATGGTCCACGGGAATTTACCGTTCAGAATGGGCAGGTAAAAGTCTACGGTAGCGTTGGCATTAACGAGCGTCCAGGTATCAGTTACATATACGTCGGGATCACTTGATGCACATTTTGTCGCTCCTTCGCTGGCTTCAAACTTGCGCTCGTCGCCCGCGTAGAACGTAACCAGATCATCGGTGATGCATGGATTAATGTTAGCCTGCGACACTGGAATGACGCCACTACCTACCCCTTCATCAAAAATCTGTAGCGACACAGTACGCCAGGTCTTCTGGTTTACACCGGTTAGTAGTTGACTGTACGTGGGTTTTACGGGCTCTATTTTTTCCGAACAGCCGCTAAACAGCCAGCCAACCGCCACCGGAACAAAGAGGAATCGAAGAAGTGGGCGCATCATTGTGGCGTGTAGGTTTGGGTGAACAAAAGGGTGGTGTCGCGCGTAGCGCTGATTTTGGTTTTGATCTGCAAGTTCAGTGTAATCTTGCGATCGCGGGGGTTCCAGGCCCCATTGCCCTTCAGCGTATCGGTCGAGGCAATTTCGGAATTGCTCTGCGGTGGTATGGTAATGGTATTGTCGCCATTGTCGATAAAGCGCAGGGTGGGTTTAATGGCGTTAAAATTCAGTAATCCGAGGTTCCAGTTGCCGAGCGTGTACGTTTTGCAGTCGCTGCTGCTAATGTCAATATTGGGTACGCTGAAGTTCTGACCCCTTACACGACTGACCCCCGTGTAGGTGCCCCCAAACAGACATTCATCGTTGATGATTAACCGCAATGATTTGCCCAGCGTACCCGCCGGACCCAGCCCAAGTTGGAGGGTACCGGGCTGAACGCCCGTCAGGGTAAACGTGAGCGTCTGCGATTCCAGAATGTTGTTGGCATTGTTGATAAGCTTTACCCCAATCTCCCCAAAACTCTTGTTGGCCGGAATAATGACGGTACCGGTTTCGCCCTGAATCTGATAGTCGCGACCGGCGCGGGCGTTGCCGCTAATGGTGTAGGTAACCCGGATAGGTTCCTTCAGTACCGGCCCCACATTGTGTACCCGAATGGGAATTACGGGCGAATAGCTTTCGCGGAAGGTCAGCGACGAATCGGTAAAGCGCACGAAATAGGGCCCCTCAAACGTCCGGTCAATATCCTGTTTGTCGCAGCCCAAAGCCAACCCCATCAGGGTAATGGCCACAAGCCAGATAGTTATTCTTTGTCTTGTTGGTTTCATAGCTTTCTGGTTGTTCGAAAAGGCAAAGTTTCCTGTTTAACGTCTGGATGGGCTGGTCACTTTGCCGATTCCTGAGCGTAGAACTCTGAACCCTGAACAATTTTTAATAGCCTGGATTTTGTTTTCCCGCCAGCGTGGGGTTCTGCTGTATTTCAGACTGGGGAATCGGCCAGAGCAGATACGCTTCTTTCCAGTTGGGCGAGAAAGCGGTCATTACGGCCTGTGCCCGGCCCGTGCGCACGAGATCGTACCAGCGATGCCCCTCAAACGCCAGTTCATACACCCGTTCCTGTTCTATGGTCAGCAACAGATCGGCCTGATTAGTTGTGGCCGCAATGACGGGGGCTTTGGCGCGGGTACGCAACACGTTCACATCAGCAACGGCCAGGGCAATCTTTCCCTGTTGCGCCCGTGCTTCGGCCCGAATCAAATACATTTCCCCCAGCCGCATCAGGACAATGTTGTTGTTGTCTTCCGATGCGGTGCCGTATTTTCTGACTGTCCAGCCGTTGTCGCTGCCGCGTAAGTTAGTGGTACTAAAACTGATGGTTTGCTGCCGCGTACCAGCCTGTACGGATGTTAATTGTACAACAAGCTGATTAGAAGGAATTACCTCTCTACGGCCTACCAGCAGATTGTTCAGGGCAAAGTTGCCCGTTCCCGGATCGTCGGATAAGGCATAGCCCACTTCCAGAATCGACTCCGATGTAAAGTCTTTCGTGATTACGTCGATAAAGTTAGGCTGCAGCGTATAAATACCCGAGGCAATTACCTGACCCGAGAGTTGTTCGGCCTGCGCCCAGTTTTTCTGGTAGAGATAGAAGCGAGCCAGAGCCGCCCGACAGGTAGTCTGGTTAACGTAGGTGCCGTTCGTGATGGCGTTGGTTGAGGCCGACGTCACGGCGGGTAAATCGGGCAGGGCAGCCTGATAATCGGCCAGCACGGCGGCCAGAATGGTAGCGCGGGCGGTGCGGTCCACGCTGCGGTTGGCAATCTGATCAGTACCCGTTACAAGTGGTACGTCGCCAAAGGTATAGGTGGCGATGAAATAGGACCAGGCGCGCAGAAACTTTGCCTCTGCCGTTACGCTCTTCCGCGTTGCTTCAGATACGCCCGATACTTTGGGTAGATTCTCCAGCATGAAATTCGTGACGTAGATGGTTCGGTAAAGCGAACCCCACAGGGCGCTGGCCACCCCGTTGGCAGCCGTAATGCGCTTGGTTCCCAGTTCCTGGTAGTCGGTGAAGGTGCCGTTAAACTGGATGTAATCGGCGGTAAAATCACCAACAATAATGGTTGGGGCGGCCGTGCCACGCAGGGCGTTGTACATGCCGATGCGTACCGGTTGCACGTCGTTCGGCTCGTTCAAGACCAGCTCATCAACCAGCAGATCGACGGGTTTCGGCTCCAGCACCGTCTGGCACGAAGCCAGCAACGTCAGCAGCAGCAGGAACCCAGACCAGGCAAAGCGGTTTCGTTGAAATATAGGGGTCATCATTCGTTGAATCAAAACGTTAAAACCCGATGGTCAGTCCGCCAAAAACGGTTTTGACCTGCGGAAAGGTGAAAAAGTCGATGCCCTGCGCCGTGGTCGAGCCATCGAGCGTGCTTACCTCGGGATCAGGACCGGAGTAGCGCGTCAGCGTATACAGGTTCGTAGCCGACGCGTAGAGCCGCACGTTGCCGACGCCGTAACGCGTAACCCATTTCTTGGGCAGATTGTAGCCAAGGGATACGTTCTTGATCCGCACGAACGATCCGTCCTCGAGGTAGCGGCTGCTATGGAAATTGTTGAACGTATTGTTCAACTCATACTTTGGCACATTGGTAATGTCGCCTTCTTTACGCCACCGGTTCAGGGCCAGCCGCGACTGGTTATTTTCCAGATTGGCCCCGGCGTTGAGCAGAGTGCTATTGGTAAAGTTCAGCACACTGTTGCCATACGATCCCTGCATCAGAATGCTCAGGTCGATGCCTTTCCAGCTAACCCGGTTGGTGAAGCCGCCAATGAGTTTAGGCTGCGCGTTGCCAATTACCTGCCCGTCGTCGGGGCTGATGCGACCGTCGCCGTTTTTATCGTCGTAGATGGCATTGCCCGTGGCCGGGTCAACACCCAGGAACTTCAACCCCCAGAACGTGCCGAGTGGCTGACCGGCTAGAATCACGTTGGTCCGACTGACGCCGTTGGCGGTGTAGCCCCGGAAAACGGGCTGGTCACTCACCAGTTCTACCACCTTGTTCTGGTTATGCGACAGGTTCAGATCGGTGGTCCATCTTACACCATTGGGCACATTGACGTTAACCGACGAGATGGTTAACTCAACGCCCCGGTTGCTTACTTTACCAATGTTGCCCTGTACCGATCCAAAGCCCGTCGTTAGTGGCAGCGGCTGGGCAAAGAGCAGCTTATCGGTCAGGTTGTCGTAGGCATCCACGATCAGGCTAAATCGTCCATTCAGGAACGACGCGTCCAGGCCAATGTTGGCTTCGCGGGTGCGCTCCCACTGCAACAGCGGGTTGGCCAGGGCCGCTGGTCCAACGCCCGTAGCTCCGCTGTACGTGACCGACGCCCAGGTACCCAGAAACTGGAAATCGCCGATGCGTTCGTTACCGGTAAAGCCATAACTACCCCGCAGTTTCAGATCGCTCAGGAAGTCAAACCGCTGCATGAAGGGTTCCGCCGAAATACGCCAGGCTGCCGACGCCGAGGGGAATATGCCATACTGTTTCTGCTGTCCAAAGCGCGACGAGCCATCGTAGCGGGCCGTAACACCCAGCAGATACTTGTCTTCGTAGTTGTATTTGATCTCGCCAAAGGTCGAAATCAGGCCGCTGTTGAGTTTATACGAACTTCCCTGATCAACGATACCCGCCGACGTGATATACGTGAAGTCATCACTGGGAAAAACCCGGCCCTGTACGTTGCCGCCCCGTTCGTTGCGGCTCAGAATCTCAAAACCCGCCAGCGTACTGAACTGATGCTTATCGGTCAGCCGGAAATTGTAGCTCAGCGTGTTGGTACTGAGCAGGGTAGCCAGGGTTGTATTACTGAAATCGCCGTAACCACGGCCGCCCACGCCCTGTAGAAAGCCGCCAATAGCCGTTGTGGATGGTTCAAAATTGTCTTCGGTGATATTGTTGTAATCCACATTGGCCTTGCTGCGAAACCGCAGGTTCGGTATAATCTCGTATTCTGCGTAGACCCCTCCCAGAAACTTGGCCGTAAAACTTACAAAGCGAGGTAGTACGGCCTGTCCCACCGGGTTAAAGTTGGGGAAGCCGGCGTAGTTATCATCGGCGGGGCCGTAGAGCTTGCCCTGCTCGTTGTAAGGCGAGTAAAATGGCAGGCTTCGGATGGCACCCGAGTAAACGCCATCCAGAAAATTATCGCCTTTTACGCGTTTGTTTTTAGCGTACGATCCCGTGATGTTAGCTCCGAATGACAACTTCGCCGTGGCCTTCTGATCAATCCGAAACTGACCGGTGTACCGCGTAAAGCCGCTGTTAAGCTGAACGCCCTGCTCGTCGCGAAAGCTGCCGCTGAGGTAGAAGGTGGTTTTTTCATTACCGCCCTGCGTCGAAAGCTGATATTGTTGGTAGACGCCTTTGCGCAATACAGCATCAACCCAATCGGTATTGATGCCGTCGGTAACGCCCGGAATCAGGCCAAACTTGTCGGGATTCTGCTTGGCGTTGGTCACGGCTTCGCGCTGGAGGCTGAGCAGTTCAGTGGCGTTGAGCAAATCGGGTCGTTTAATGATGTCGGTCAGGCCGCGCTGCACATCGAGGGTAAAAGTTGTTTTGCCTGCTTTGCCGCGCTTGGTGCTGATGAGCACCACACCGTTGGCCGCCCGCGAGCCGTAAATAGCTTTGGCCGACGCATCTTTCAACACTTCGATACTGGCAATGTCATTAGGGTTGAAGAGAGCAAAGGCGTTATCATTCTGACCACCGAAACTCCGGCCTGTCAGCCCGGCGTCCTCTACCGGAACACCATCCACAATAAACAGGGGGCGATTGGAGGCCGAGATGGACGTGCTGCCCCGCACCCGCACCGTAATGCCGCCACCGGGTGTGCCCGAGCTCTGCGTAACCTGTACGCCAGCTGCCTGCCCCTGCAGAGCCTGGTCAAAGCTGGTCACGGGAATGTCTTTGAACTTGTCGGGTGAGATGGATACCACCGAGCCGGTAATGTCTTTGCGCTGCGTGGTGGTATAGCCCGTAACGACTACCTGCGCCAGTTCGTTGATGGACTCTTTCATGGCCACGTTCACCACGGTCCGGTTGCCCACGTTTACTTCCTGCGACACAATACCGATGGACGAAAACAGCAAAACGGTATTTGGCCCCGGCACGGCTATGTTATAGTTACCACTGGCATCCGTACTGACGCCCAGTGTAGTGCCCTTCGCCACAATGTTGACGCCGGGAATGGGCTGGCCGTCGGTTTCGGACGTTACGCGGCCCGTAATGCGCAGGCTCTGCGCCAGAAGGGGGGCAGGTAGCAGTAACAGGAAAAGCCAGAGATAAGAGTCGGTAACGGTCACGCATAAAGTCGGGTTGGGTTGTATAAGTAGGAGGACGCTGGCCGGGCGTAATTCATGGCGGAAACAGGCTAACAATTTAGTGTAATACCAACGAAGAGTGAGTCGTGTGCGGTATAAAATTTTGCGAAATCAGGGCCTACCCATCAATGTCTTATGTACGCTGTTGATCAGTTGCTGGTTTTACAGGAGCAACGCACCGACGATGAGTTTTCTGTTTCGGTCATTATTTGGTTTCCCTTCTCCAACCAGGCTGCTCTTGCTCATCCAAAGATAATTTATCCGGCCCTTAAAAAAAGCAGCAGACCCCGGGGAGTCTGCTGCTTTTTTAAGGGCCGGACTAATCTTGAATTACTTGACGATCCAGCTCAGGTTACAGTTGGCCGATGCCTGGTTGTACTGCGTAGGGTCGCCACAGATGCTGTCGGGATTCCAGACGCTGAAAACAGTACCTTCCGTAGTCGTCAACTTCCAGGTGACCACGAAGCGATCGGCCCCTACATTCTGGCCGCTTACCTTCTCGGCACCCTTAAACCGGGTTCCCGCTGGGCGGGCGCGATTAGGGTTGCTAAACACGGGTACTTCTGTTTTGCCGTCGTACTTTACCGTGGCCGCACTAAATAATTTATACACATCGGCAGGCGTAATTGTGAAGTTATTCCACTGCCGGTTGGCTGCCGACGGGTTGAAGGTCGTCAGAAGCTTTTTGCCTAATGAAGCCGACTTTGGATTGCCATCTACATCGTTGTACGATTCAATCATCTCCAGAAAAACCTCGATCTTATTGACCGTAAGTTTATTGTCGAGCGACACCCAACGCAGTTTGAGGTTCTGCTTGGCCGCATCCTGGTTAGTAAGCGGGAAATTGGCTGCGTTGGCTACGGTATTCGGGCGGGTATTAGCTCCTTCTTTAGGTTCCGGCACATCAGCAAAAATGGCGAAACCGTGAACGCCCGGCTCCCAGCCCGGATTAGGGCTAAGTGATTCATCGCGGCAGCTTAACAAAGCCACCATGCCGAACGAAAGCGCGTAAGTCAGTATTTTTTTCATAGTCAGTATATCAGTTTTGAGTCAGGCGAACGAGTAGGGTTCATCCGCCTGACTAATGGATCAGTTTAAAATTCCCACTTCACTTTAACCTTGTCCCAGAACACCGGATCGCGATCGAAAATAACATCCGATACTAATTTGGTAGCATTGGGATTCAGGTTGCCTTCCTGGGAGGGATAAGGTAAACGCAGTGCGTACTGACGGCTTGGCTTGAGCAGTGGAGACTGAATGCCCACCGAGAACTGCCGAAACTGCCCCTGCACGGGATAGCCCGTCCGGCGCATCAGGTTCCAGATTTCAACGCCCTGTCCCCACGAGGAGAACCAGATTTGCTTGGCCACTACGTTCAGCTTCGACTGGTTGGTCGTAGCCGCGTCATATAGTTTCAGCCACTCACTCACGTAGGCATTGATTGACGCAGCCGTGGGCTGTACCGTCCGGGAGTCGGCTGCGGTAGCATATTTGTAGACGAAGGCGATCTGCTCCCGCATGGACGCTTCGAACAAAGCTTTGGCATCGCCGGTAACACCCGTGTTATCCAGAATAGCTTCAATCTGGTAGTTTTTAATGTTCCAGCTCGTGATGATGGGCCAGATGCCGTTACCACCTGGGTTACCGCCCGTGAGCGATTTAGCGGCCACTTCACGGCCCGAGTAATATCCACCAGCCGGGTAGGCTCCGGCCACCGCCCGCAGTGCACCATCAGCAGCGGCTCCTGTATAATCAGAGCGGTCACGGCCAAAGAAACCGGCCAGATACAGCAGATCGGCGGGAGTAGGCTCCTGCGCGTCGTTGTAGAATACCCGCTTATACTCAGCCAGAAACGCCGGACGCTGGGGCAGGTACGTGCCGCCAAATGGAATGGTACCCCGGTCGGTGGGATTGGTTGGATCCAGAATCCGGGTGGCCTGCCGATAAAAGTACACTGGCAAACGTGGGTCTTTGTTCAGGATCATCTCGCCCATCAAGCTGCTGGTTGATATAGAACCCGTCGGCGGTACCGGTGTAGGGCCCCTGAAACCAGGGGTGCCGATCGTCGGATGGCGATGGCTGGGTAGAATATTGATAGACAAAATCGTTCGCTGCTGCGGTGATAAACCCACCCTCGGCAAAGGCTTTCGCCAGGTCGGCGTTGCCCGTAGCGCGGCCCTTGCGCGCGTTGAACAGCAGACGCAGCTTCACGGTCTTTGTCAGGCGCGTCCAGGTTGTAGCATTACCACCCCCAATAAAGTCACCACCAACGGCTACCGGCTGGGGCTTGGCCAATTCGACAATGGCCTGATCGCAGAGCTTGAGCAGGTCTTCGTATATCTCAGAATCCTTATCGAACTTGGGCGATTTGTCAGAACCGGCAATGTTACCCTTCCAGGCCTGCGAGTACGGGATGTCGCCAAAGGCGTCTACCATTCTGCCAACGGCAAATGCTTTCAGCGTTAGGGCAATACCCCGATAGCGGGGGTTTTGCCCATCTTCGGTAGCTTTGATGAGTTCCTCTACGTTCTGCATGGAGCGGTAGAAACTATTCCAGGTGCCGTTGTACGAGTTGTTGTCGAGATTGTAATAGTCGGCACTACCGTTCCCAAATCCCATACCCGCAAAAGCCATGGCGTTGTCGTTCAGCGTCGTAACAATGTCAGCGGCACCGGTTCCGTTAGTGGCAATACCAATGGCAGCCAGCTCGGCGGGGGGGAGCAGCAACCGCAGCGAAGCTGACAGAGGCCGGTTTGGATCAGTGTTGATGTCCAGATCGGTCATCGAGCACCCGCTTAGCAGCCATACGCCACCGGCTACGAGCAGTGTTTTAATTGAGAATGTGTATTTTTTCATTTGAGAAATTCTTTATTGTTGGAATTGACAGATCGCTTAGAACGAAGCCGTCAGGTTAACACCAAACCGCCGGGTGGAGGGAGCCGCACCAAGGTCGAAGCCCTGAATGTTGGAATCCGGGAAGCTCGACAGCACTTCAGGGTCGAAATTGAGTCCTTTCAGCATGTTAGGAGCTACAAACCACAGGTTACGACCCGACAGCGATACGCGCAGGCTACCAAAGAACTTGGTGTATTTTGTCAGGAACGCCTTTGGCACTGCGTAGCCCAGCGTTACCTCACGCAGCCGGAACACAGTAGCATCATACACGTTCACTTCGTCCTGTCCGTAAGCACCAAACCCGTTCGAGAAGTGGTACTGGAAAGCCGTCATCGGAATGGTATTTTTGATTTCCTTGCCCGCTTCGTCCAGGAGGGGTTTATACGTGGCCGGATCGCCGAGGATGCCCGGAATTACCCGCATACCTTCACGCTCTTCCGAATCCTTCAGCTGACCACGCAGTTGCAGCGAGGCCGCCGTTGCCGAGAAGATTTTACCACCCTGCCGGTAGTCAAGCAGAGCTGACAGGTTAAAGCCTTTGAAGCTGAAACTGTTGGTCCAGCCGAGGGTGAAATCAGCCAGGGGGTTGCCCAGTAACTGCGACTGTGGCGCGGCAAATGGTAGCCCTGAGTTGGGGTTGATGAGCAGCCTGCCGTCATCCGACTTGGCGTTTACTGTACCGTAGATCATGCCGAACGGGCTACCTACCCGGTGCATGGTACCCAGCGAGGACAGGCCCGATCCACCCAGAAAAATCTCGTTCGACGGACCTGCATCAACGACCAGTGAGCGAATGCGCGTGAACGCAAAGGTAGAGTTCCACTCAAAACCATTGGCCAGCCGAACCGGTACGAGGTTCAGGGCAATCTCGATGCCTTTGTTGTCAATCTGCCCTGCGTTGATGAACTCGTTGAAGAATCCCGTTGAAGCCGGCACCCGGCGCGGTACAATCAGGTCGGTCGATTGCCGGTTAAAGTAGGCCAGATCCAGGTTGATGCGGTTGTTGAAAAACTGCAGTTCAGCCCCCACTTCATACTCCGTCGTGAACTCAGGCCTCAAAGACGCATTGTTCAGCGTTGAGGGCAGTACGGCAATTGAATTAGGCGTGGCGTTTACGTAGGCACGGTCCAGATTGTATACCGTATTGATGTTGTACGGATCAGCGTCGCGGCCTACTTTGGCATAGTTGGCCCGAATTTTACCGAAGTTCAGGATGTTCTTCGGCATATTGAATGCATCCGTGAATACGAAGGACGTGGACAGGGCAGGATAGTAATAACTGCGGTTTGCAACGGGCAGCGTAGACGAGTGATCGTTTCGTACACTGGCCGTTATAAATGCATAGTTGTTGTACGACAGCGAGAGCTCGCCGAAGATGCCATAGATACGCCGTTTGAAGTTGTTCTCCCGCGCCGATTGCGTCAGGGTGCTGCCTACGTTCAGGATGTTGGGATCAATAACCTGTTCGCCGGTCAGGACCGCATTGCCACCTTTGCGCTCGTTAGCATTGAAACCCACCAGTAAACGGGCCGAAAAGCGTTCCGTAATGTCTTTCGAGGCCGTTGCCAGAAAGGTCAGGTCCGTTTCGGTATTGTTGATTTCAGAGCGCGACGCCCGGCCCAGCGGGAACGAGGTACCCCCAGGGCGGATACCATTCCGGCGGGTTTCGTTGTACGTGTTGACACCACCGCGGGCCGTCAGGTTGAGCCAGGGAGCTACGTCGTAGGTCAGGGTCAGGTTGCCGAAGGCCCGGTTTACGTTTGAAGTATACAGGTTGTATTTGGCAATCCAGAGCGGGTTGTCCAGGGCGCGGTAAAACACGTTCGAACCATCAACGGGATTCTCGAACGGATAGCCGTTGAGGTTATAGTTACGCGGCAGATAAAATAAACGGTCATAAATGGAACCGCTCGAACCCGAACTGTAATCCGTAAAATACGAAGCGCCGGACTGTGGGCTCTGCTGCTGCGTATTCACGTAGTTGACGTTGCCCGCAATATTGAGCTTGTTAAGCAGCGTGGCATTGCCACCAAAGTTGAGGGAGGTACGCTTGGTATTTGAACTTGGAATGATACCCTGGTTGGTCGTGCGCGATACCCCGGCGTTAAGAGAAGTCTTGTCGCCCGTTGAGGAGATGTTGATGCCATTCTCGATCACGCTGCCCTGCTTGAAGAACCCGCCAATGATGTCATAGGCCTGAAGCGGTACGGCAATGGGACTACCCTTGGCGTCGAGCAATTCCGGAAATACCGAGGTATAGCGGGCTGCGGTGTATGGAACGCCCACTATGGGGTGAGGTATGGTGCCTTCGGGATACCCGTCCACAATGTTTTTGGAGTAGCGGTTAAAGCCCAGCGCTGCATTGATGCGGTCTACTTCGGCCGGAAACGCCGTACCCCAGTTGCCAATGAACCCGCCATTATACTGCTGGTTCGATCCCTGCGTATACGAGTTCTGGTAATCGGGAATGGTCGAAATTTTCTCGGTCGAGTACGAACCATTATAGGTCACTTCCAGCCCTTTCCGGGCCGATTTACTGCCCGACTTGGTCGTGATCACAATAACGCCATTGGCCGCCCGCGAACCATACAGGGCCGAAGCCGCTGCGCCTTTCAGGATGGTCATGTTCTCAATGTTGTTGGGGTCAATGTCATAGGCCCGGTTCGAGACTACTGAGTTGTCAGAATAACTTGAGCCGGCGGCATTGGAGGAGTTGTCGAACGGGATACCATCCACAATAAACAAGGGCTGAGTTGTACCCGTAAAGGAGTTGCTGCCCCGAATATTGATCTTGGTACCCTGCCCCGGTGCACCACCACCCGAAATGATGTTGACGCCCGGCACTTTGCCCGACAGCGCCCGCAGGGGGTCCGGCTCCGAACGCTGCTGAAGCAAGTCACCCTTCACACTCGTTACGGCGTAGGACAGGGCGCGCTTCTCACGCTGAATGCCGAGAGCCGTCACCACTACTTCGCCCAGTTGCTTGGAGTCATTCTTGAGTTCGATGTCGATTTTGGAGCGGTTGCCTACTTCCACCTCCTGCGACTGGGCCCCCACAAAACTAAACACCAGCCGACTGCTGGCGTCCGGTACGGTGATCGTGAAAAAGCCGTCGGATCCCGTGTTGACACCCCGGTTCGTTCCTTTAACAACCACCGACGAACCGGGAATGGGCGTTCCGTCTTCGGAAGCCGTTACCCGGCCCGTAATCGTTCGCTCCTGCGCCCATGCTGTGGCGCAGAGTGAGCATACAAGCAGCATACTCACCAGTAGATTTCTCATCATTTGTTAGGTATTTTAAGTTAAGAAGACACTTTACTTATTGCAAACTTAGCAAAGCTGGGATAAGCATCAAACTTTTTGTTATAATTTCAGTTTGCAATTTTTACTACTCACTAACAGTCTATATTCCAAATAATATTCTGTTTAGTGTCTTTGCTTATCTCTTAGGGATAAATACTCATGATAGGCAGAAGCGCTTTTCTCAATAGATCATATTGGAATGCCGGGTGGTTGGATTTAGTTTTACGGATTATCGGAATAAGACAAATTCAGGGTAGACCACGCGAAGTAGCACCAACAAAAAATGCCGGAGCACAGGCTCCGGCACTTTATTATGGGTGGTCAGCAATTTACGATAGCTGGTTGTGCGGCTGACTCAGCAGGGTTTCAATCTGACCCGCCATCGTACGCGTGTACTGATAGCCAATCCTGAATAACTCGCGGCTTTTACTGATGTCGGTCGGGCTGTAGCCGATCAATCCGTCCGGTTCGATAAAGATGGGACAGCGACCAAACTTTTCGCGCGTTTTGCTCTGCACGGCCAGAATCATACTGCGCTCGATAACGCCCCGCACGGAGCGGATGGGCTTGGCCAGCCCAAAGGGGTTGCAGTGCGAACCAATAATCAAATCGACCTTATTCTCAATAACCTCTACGGGCAGATTGTTCAGTACCCCCCCATCCACGTATTGCCGTTTGTTGATAAGCATTGGCTCAAAAATACCCGGCAGGCAGCAGGAAGCCAGCACGGGCCGGACTAACTCGCCTTCGTCGAAAACTACCTGCTCGCCTTCATTCAGATCAACTGCTACCACATGCATCGGTATGTTCAGACCCTCAAACGAATCATGCGGAATGTATTTACGGTATAACTCAACCGCGCTGTCAATGCGCAGTAGCCCCATACGGTTCCAGGCCGGGCGCAGGTGCTTCATAAACGACGATGACTCAATAAGTTTTAAGCTTTCATCGGGACTGTAACCCGCAGCGGTCAGCGCACCGGCAATGGCCCCGGCACTGGTACCGGCAATCTGGTCGAACTGAACGCCTATTTCCTGCAACGCTTTTATGACACCGAGGTGCGCAATACCCCGCGCCCCACCACCCGATAAAACCAATCCAATTTTCATACGTGTAGTCTGTTGGTCTCAGAACGATAGGTACGGGCGTTTGGTGCAACTAAGCCCGGTGGGAATTACTACATAAAGTCGGTCAGCAGCCCTTTGTCAAGAACCCGGATTCCCTTCTCGGTCGTCTCAAGGGTGGCAGCTTCGCAGGTCGGATCGTGGTCGAAGACAAGGAGCCAGTTTTCCTGCACGGCCTGCTGCAGGTACTGCGTTTTCTCGTCCATCGTCAGTAGCGGACGTACATCGTAGCCCATAACGTATGGTACCGGCACGTGCGATGCTGAGGGCACCAGATCGGCACAAAACAGCAACGTTTTGTCCTGCACGGTCAACTTTGGCAGGATCATTTTCTCGGTATGCCCATCCACGTACAGCAGGTCAATGGTGGGGATGTTGAAACTGTCCTGGTCGGTAAAGCGCAACTGCCCGCTTTCCTGAAGCGGCATGAAATTTTCGCGCAGATACGTAGCCCGTTCACGGGGGTTGGGTTGCACGGCCCACTGCCACTGTCCGCTGTGGCACCAGTACCGGGCGTTGGGAAAGGTTGGTACCAGCCGGGTGCGGGTGGTATCGGCCCAGCGCACGGCACCACCCGCGTGGTCGAAGTGCAGGTGCGTCAGCAGCACATCGGTTATGTCGTTCAGGCTGTATCCGGCGTCTTGAATGGTTTGGGTAAGGGTTTTGCCGTTGGGCAGGTCATAGAAGCCGAAGAACCGGGCGTCCTGTTTGTCACCCGCGCCGGTGTCAACCAGCACCAGCCGGGGTTTCCCGTCGGCATCGTGGGTTTCAATGAGCAGGTTCCGCAACGCCCAGGCGCAGAGGTTCCGGTCATCGGCAGGGTTGGTACGCTGCCAGAGGGTTTTTGGCACTACGCCGAACATAGCTCCGCCGTCAAGTTTGAACGGGCCGGTATCAATGGTTTTGATTATCATGTTTTTTATCAGATTACTACCCCCTCACCTAACCCCAGCACCCGATACGGTGTTTCGTGCTGCTCACAGGCCCGGATAAACTCGGCAGGGTTGGCGGTATTGAAAGCGAACAGATCGTAGTGGTGCGGAATAACGAGTTTGGCTTCAATAGCTTTGCCCAAACGGGCGGCTTCGTCGGGGTCGAGATTACCGGCCACGCGTCGCTCAGGTTTATTGCCGTTGATGGGCAAAAAGGCTACATCAACCTGAAATGGTCGCAGTATAGCCTCCATCTCATTGTACCAGAGCGTATCGCCGGAGTGATAGACTGTGTAGCGCCTGCCGTGGCCTATCCCAATCTCAACCACGAATCCCATGAATTTCGGGCGGCCCCTTTCGTCACGCTCCACGTCGTTGTGAGCTGCCGGTACGCCGTGAAAAACGAACCCGCCGGCCGTCGCCGTGCCACCATCAATCAGGCCAATAGGCCAGGCCGGGTCGGTGCCGAGCCGGTTGGCCACAAATGCCCGGTTTGCTTCAGGAATGACCATCTGTAATCCCGGATTGGCTGTCAGCAGCGGAAGCAGTGTATCGGCGTCCAAATGATCGGTGTGGTTGTGGCTCGAGGTCACAACATTAAGGCCGGTTAGCCGGGCCGGATCGATGACCCGTTCAGAAAGGCGCGTGTGTGGCTTGTCGGTATGGGCATACTTGGTAGTCAGCGAGTCGGACAGGTAAGGGTCGAACAGCAGGCGTTTGCCCTTATGCTGCAGCAGAAAGCCACTTTGGCCCAGCCACCAGATATGCAGCTGATCGGGGTCATTGCGGGTGCGTTCAATATCAGCCAGCAGTGCGTCATCCTGTTGGCGTGGTTTTTTGAGCATAATGATTCTCTTTTTAAGTCCCGGAGATGCCTCAGAACGCACGGAGAGACACAGAGTTATTTTTCATCTTTTTCCTTGCGTACTTCGGTGCATCCTGGTGCGCATCTCTGGGACGAAATTTTTACACTCGCGCCAGAATCCAGTCCAGGGCCCGGGCGGGGAGGAGTCGGGGTAAAATCCAGCCGGTTAGTTTTTTTGGGACGAGGGCGTAGCGAACACGGGGCCGTGCTGCTTCGTGAATCTGCACCAGCCGTTTGCCAATGTAGTCAATAGAGAAGCCCCGCGCTTCGGCAGCTGCTACCTGTTTGAGAAACCGCTGCATGGCCGGAAAATAGGCCGAGTTTTTGTACTGGTCAATATTCGTGCCTTTTTCCCAGATGGGCGTTTTTACGGCTCCCGGCCCTACAATGACTACCTCGATACCAAACCGCGACACCTCCCGGCGCAAACTGTGCGACAGGCCCTCAACGGCGTGTTTGGAGCCCACATACGCGCCCATGAACGGAATGGCCACCTGCCCGTTTACCGAACTGATATTATGAATCCTGCCGGGCTGGGCCGGGTGGTCAGGCTGCGCCCCAAGCAGGGGAAGAAACGCCTTGGTCACGGCCAGCAAACCAAACACGTTCACGTCGAAATGCTGGCGGATTACATCCATCGGTTGCTCGGATAACGGCCCGCCGATGGCAATACCGGCGTTGTTAATCAGGCCGCCCAGACCGTCTCCGCCAAGCCGGGTGGTCACTTCCTGCACGGCCCGGTCTATGGCGTCGGCATCCGTAACGTCGAAGAGGAGTGGGACGAACGTAGCGCCGAGTTCGTGGCTGAGTCGGTCAGCGTCGGCCTGAGTACGCACGCTGCCAAAGACGGTGTAGCCCCGCTGTACAAACTGCCGGGCCGCGCCGTAGCCAATACCGGTCGACGCGCCGGTTATCACAATCGTTTTAGCAATTGGTTTCATCGTGGCGAAAGATAGCCATTTTCTCATGCGCAGAATTCCCTGTTGGCCAGTACGGTACACTGGTTCGCCGGAGTGGTTCTTGCTGTCTGTTAAAATCAGAGTACATTTGTTACCTGCACAATAGCACACCAACTGGTGCGCTCCATTGTCTTGTAGACGTCCTCAGACCATGAATCAGACAATCATTGACCGTTATAACGTGAGCATCACGGGGCAGGGAGACCGGGTTATGCTGTTTGCACACGGCTTTGGCTGCGACCAGAGTATGTGGCGGTACGTGGCTCCGGCTTTTGAGGCTGATTACACCGTTGTGCAGTTCGATTACATTGGCCACGGGAGCGCCAGTATGGACGCGTATAACCGCGAACGTTACGCCAGTTTGCGGGGTTACGCGCAGGACGTGCTCGACATTTGTCACGGGCTAAACCTGAAGAATATCACGATGGTGGGTCATTCAGTCAGTAGTATGATTGGCGTACTGGCGGCTATTCAGGAGCCCGGCCTGTTTGCCCAGTTGATTATGGTTGGCCCCTCGGCCCGCTATATAAACGATGGGGACTACCACGGCGGCTTTGAGCGCGAGGATATTGACGATTTGCTGGACACTATGGACAGTAATTTCTTTGGCTGGGCTACATCGCTCGCGCCGGTCATCATGGGTAATGCCGAACGGCCTGAACTGGGGCAGGAATTGAACACTAGCTTCTGCAAAACTGATCTGGAGGTGGCCCTTCAGTTTGCCCGCGTTACGTTCTACGGCGACAACCGGCCCGATTTACCCAACCTACAGACGCCCACGCTTATTATCCAGTCCGTCGATGATGTCATTGCCCCGGTTGAGGTAGGTGAGTACATTGCCCGGCATACTCCCAACAGCCAGCTACGGATTATTTCTGCTACTGGTCACTGCCCCCACATGAGTGCACCGGCTGAGACGATCGACGCCATTCAGCACTATCTTGCGTCCGTAAATTAATCAACCTAATCATCCACGTCTGTCTATGCAGGAAATTATTGCTCTCCTGCCGTGTGGCGTGGTGATCATGAACGCGGAGGGGTACATCATTTCGCTGAATCCGTTCGTGTGTTCGCTGCTGGGTTACGAAGCCGACGAACTCATCGGTAAACGCCTTGACCGGTTGCTGACAGCGGCCAGCCGGATTTACTTTCAGACGCATATCTACCCACTTGTGATGCTGCGCAAAGCAGCCAGTGAACTCTATGTGAACCTGCAAACCCAGCAGCGTACCCAAATACCAATCCTGCTGAATATGGTTTATCAGGAGCAGGACGGTCAGTCGTTGTTTCTCCTCTCGTTTATTCCCGTGTATCAGAGACGGCAGTTTGAGCAGGACCTGATCAAGGCTAAATGTGCCGCCGAAGATGCCCTGCTGCGCAACGACGAATTAATCCGGCTCCAGCAGGAGCTTGAACAGCACCAGGCTGATCTCGACCGGCAGTTTACCCACCTCCGGCAGCGCAACGATGAACTGGAACAATTAAGCAAAATAATGGCGCATGACCTGCAGGAGCCCATGCGCAAAATCACCCTCTTTGCCGACCTGCTCACTCAGGAACCGCCCGAGGTAATTACCGACCTTGGTAGCCGTGCGCTGACGGGTGTTGCCACAGCCACGGCCCGCCTGCGGCAGCTCATTGGCGACCTCCAGTTTTATTTCACCCTATCTACCGAAGTCGCCCGGACCGCCAACATCGTTGACCTGACAACGCTTGTCAGGCAGGTGGCAGAGGAATTCTCGCCCACCGATGCTTCTGTCGAGATAAAAGCCCTGCCCACCGTGCCGGGAAATCAACATGAACTGATTACCCTGTTCCGGCACGTGATGGGCAATGCCGTAAAGTTTCGTAAACCAGGGCAAACGGCTACTGTTCAGGTCAGCGGTGTTGTGGTGAGTCTGAACAGTTTCCGGCATCTGCCCGACAAGTACCACTACGCCAACTATGCCCGAATTGTGGTGGCCGATAACGGCATTGGATTCGGCCCGGAACAGCGCGACGACGTCTTCAGAATGCTGCGCAAATTAGACCCCCATACACCGGGTATTGGACTGGGTCTGCCCATTGCCCGGAAAATTGCTGAACGGCATAACGGGCAGATTTCGGCGGAGTCAACGCCGGATGCAGGAACCCAAATCACTATTCTGCTGCCGATGGCCTAAAGGAGTCAGCCGGATCAGTTGGTCAGGCTGATTCCTTTAGGCCTGATTCGCTTTCGCCGGGTAGTGTCCAGGGCATTAGCGGCCACTGCACTGGGGCGTGGAACACCAGCAACCCTTATTGCGGTCATCGTTTGCGCCAAATGCCGAAGCGGCCAGGCACTGCACTTGGTGTAAAAACGCGGCTAGTCTATCAACATTTCCGCCAAACCCCGCGTTATGAAATCGGTCCAAAAGCCAGTCTGTCCTATTCATTAACCGGACTGCCGGACCGTTACTCATTTGCCCACTCGCTCATTGAGATATGCAGGATATTGAACCGTTTTACGGCTGGGAGAAATACTATACAGCGTCGGAAGACGAACGCTCGCCGTTCTACGAGCAGGAGTACAACCTGCAGCAGTATGAAAACACCATCTACGGCTATTACATACATCCCCTCTGGGACGAAATAGGCTCCGAAACACTTTATTGCAAGGTTCTGTTCGCCAACTATGATCGCCAGTTTGTGGTCATTGAACTGTTCGGTGAATGGAACGATACGCTGCACAATGACATCATGTATCTGAAACGACAGGTTATTGATCCCCTCATTGGGCAGGGTATAAAGTATTTTGTGCTGATTGCCGAGAACGTTTTCAATTTCCATGGCTCTGACGACAGCTACTATGAAGAGTGGTTCGAGGACGTGGAAGACGGTTGGATTGCCGCCATTCACTCGCCCGATTTTGTGGAGCGCGAATGGAAGAAATACCACCTCGACTACTACATCAATTTTGGCGGCACCCTCGATCTGGCCAACTGGCGTACCGTGAAGCCAGCGGCCCTGTTTGATTTGGTAAACGGTCTGATAATACGGCGGTTAGGGTAGGTTTTGTCTGACGCAATTGTACATTTACGGCTTAACCATTCTCACCGAGCCTGTATGGACAATCCCGAAAAGAAACAGACTGACGAAGTCGCACAAGACGTGCATGCCGACGCAGCCAGTACACTAGACGCCCTGAAAGCCGAAGCAGTTGACAAGTTCGATACGCTGAAAACGGAAGCAGGCGAGCTGATGACTACTGCTGTTGATAAAATGGAAGACCTGCGCGATCAGCTCGTGGCCAAAGCTGAAGAAACGGGCCGCCAGATTGACATTGACAAGATAAAGGCGCAGGCGTCAGAACACATTGATACGGCCAAAGCAGCCACCGCCGAAACCCTGGCCGATCTTCAGGCGCAGGCTGAAGCGGCTTACGAGACCGCATCGGTCAAAGCAGAACAGCTCCAGGACGCGGCCGAAGAGAAATACGATGAACTCAAAGCCGAAGCCATCGAACAACTGGAAGTAGCCCAGGCTAAACTGGTTGAAATAAAGACCGAGGCAGCCGCGCAGGTAGCCGAGACGAAGGTAAAAGCCAAAGGATTTTTTAGTCGACTGTTCGGCAGGAAGTAAGCACGCATTGTCTTCATTATCCCAGCCCTGATTGGCACGACGCTGATCGGGGCTGATCTGTTTATGGCCGGTGCCTGCCGCTACCTATTCCGCGCCTGAACATTGCGGATGCGGGCCAAAAGCAGTAATCTTGCCTTGTATTTGCTCCTCCCCACCGTGAAGTCAATCAGTGTGTTTGCCCCCGCTACCGTCGCCAATGTCGCCTGCGGGTTTGATATATTTGGATTTGCCGTTGATAATCCTGGCGACAAAATTACCCTTACCCTTACTGACAAACCCGGTGTCCGCATCATTGATATCATTGGCGATGCCGGGCGGCTACCGCGCGAGGCTCACCGCAACACGGCCAGTATTGCCATTCAGTCATTTCTGAAGCACATTGGCCAGCCGGATTTAGGTGTTGATGTGATTCTGGACAAGCAAATGCCCCTCGGCAGCGGACTGGGATCCAGCGCGGCCAGTGCGGTAGCGGGCGTCTATGCCATCAATGAACTGATGGAACGGCCCCTGACCACCCGCGAACTGATTCCGTTTGCGATGGAAGGCGAACGCATTGCCTGCGGTTCGGCGCATGCCGACAACGTGGGGCCGTCGTTACTGGGCGGATTTGTCGTGGTGCGGAGTTATCAGCCGCTCGACGTTATCCGGATACAGACCCCGGCCACGCTGTTTTGTGCGCTCGTCCATCCCGACATTGAGGTAAATACCAAAGACGCCCGCTTTATCCTGAAAAATGAGGTGTCGCTTAAGAATACCATCACGCAGATGGGCAACGTGGCGGGCCTGATTGCGGGACTGATGACGCCCGACTACGACCTTATCAGCCGATCGCTGGTTGATGTTATTATTGAGCCGGTACGATCAATTCTGATTCCTGAATTTGCCGAAGCCAAGCAGGCCGCTCTGCAAAACGGCGCCCTGGGGTGCAGTATTTCTGGCTCCGGCCCGTCGATGTTTGCCCTCTGTCGGGATGCTGAAACGGCCGGCCGGGTGGGGGAGGCCATGCAGCAGGCGTTTCTAAACGTAGGCATCCTGAGCGAAGCTTACGTGTCAGAGATAAACCAGCAGGGGCCAAAGGTAATTAACTGATAGTGCCGAGACTGTTGTAAAAAAAACAAGCATATGGCTACTGAGCAAGTCCCCGACCGGGCGGGCGTTGTTGTTTTTCCACCAGTGCTGTTTGCCAGTGTATTCGCCGGTGCAATGCTCCTGCGATATCTGTTTCCAACGCCGGTGTTGTCTACCCCGACCGCCATAGCCATTGCCCTGGTTGTGATACTGATTGGTGTGTCTATACTGTTGCTGGCTTTTCGACAGATGACTCGTAACAAAACAACTATCAACCCCAAGGGTGCCACAACCCGCATTGTGGGCGATGGTGTATACGCCTATACCCGCAACCCCATGTACCTGGCTCTGACGTTGCTTTACAGCGGTGGTTGCATTATGGCCAACGCCTGGTGGGGGCTGCTGCTGTTGATTCCGCTATTGATGGTGGTTCAGAAAGGCATTATCGAACGCGAGGAAGCCTACCTGATCCGCAAATTCGGCGACCAGTACCTGCGCTACAAAGGCCGCGTTCGGCGGTGGCTATGATGGCCCGCTCAATCGATCCGCGTCAGTACGAAGTTCTTGATTTTATTATGGCGGATAACTTTCGCCAACTGTCCTTTCTCGTAGAAGTACTCGTCTTCCTTCTCGTCCAGTCGGGTACGGTACTGACCGGGGCCAGTTTTCTCGACGCTGAAAAAATCGCCGAAATACTCCGAGTAAATACGTTTGCGGCCAACGGGTTCGGTAAAGTACAGGCCAAGCATGGTGAAGTCGATCGCTTCGCGGATGGTGGCCGTATGGTCGTACTTGTACTGGTGGGCCACCACGTCGTAATGATCCTGCTTCCAGTCCGTTTTAGCCATGTAATTACCCCGGTTGGAGTGAGCATCCACATACGAATTGGTGAGTTTGTTGCCCGTGAGCTGCGTAATTGCCTTGTAATACACTTTAACGGTATAGACCAGCAAATGAATTTTTACATCGCTCACGGTCGTAATGACACTGCGGTTACCGGGTTTTTCCTCCCGCACTGCCTGTACGGTACCCACCCGGATACCAGCAATTTCGATGGAAAACCGCTGTGTTTGAGGTAGATGGGCCGGTGCGTTTGGCTGAGCAAGAAGCGGGACAGTAACAAATAGGGCCAGACAGGCAGTAGGAAGTCGAAGCATAATGTATTGTTAGACTAATGAACATTCATTATCCGTTTCCAATTCGTTTCGGCTGGTCAGACTGTTCAAAACTGACGTAGCTGACTAAGAGATATGCCCGTATTTTTTCGTTTTCCGCTCGTGCGACTGCTGGCTGGCATTATGCTGGTGGCGGTGCCTTATTTCGTCATTGTCACCCGGTTGCAGTATCGATTTCTGGGTCTGTTTCATAATCGATCCATTCTGTTTCTGATTCGACCGCTGACGTACCTGACAGTTGCGCTGGTCGTCGTCGCACTGTACGGGCTGTATGTGGGCTGGTTTGAACGCCGTGCGCTGACCGAATTGCTGCCCGCCAACCGGGGGCGGTGGATTATAACCGGCATTTTTTATGCGAGTTCGTTCACCGCCTTGGTCTTCGTACCGCTCTGGCTGAACGGTAATCTGACTATTGCGACTACGAACGGCTGGCGTTACGTTCCGCAGGCCCTGGTATTGGCTGTTATGGCGGCTACGGTCGAAGAAGTGCTGTTTCGCGCCCTGCTGTTTCGGTTAGTTGAAGAAGAAGTAGGGTCTCTCTGGGCCATTCTCTTAGTCAGTCTTCTGTTTAGTCTGTTGCACTATGCCAACCCCGGTACTACGGTTTGGCGGGCCGTACTGGCCGGGCTGGAAGCCGGGCTTACCCTGCCGGTATTGTTTATCCTGACCCGAAACCTGTGGCTATGCATAGCGGCCCACGCTACCTGGGATGCCCTGAATTATGTCATCGGCATTCCTGAAGCGGGCCGACCTACGCAGGGCTACCTTACCAGCGTCCTGACCGGCGATGAACGGCTAACGGGGGGGGCGTTTGGTATTGAGTTTTCGCTGCTGGCCAGTGGCCTGGCGGCAGTAGTCGGCTTCTACTTATTATGGGTCGCCTACCGACGGAGCGCACTGGTGCGGGGTAAAGGCTACCGGCCTTTACAAGCCCAGCCCATGTAGCACAGGTTTGTATCGCGCCCGGCGCGCATTTTCATTCGTTCGCCGAGTTGCCGGTACGTCCAGCGTCCGGCAGTACGCTGGCGGAGAAAATAGAGCGTCTTCAGGATATTATAGTCGCCCACCATGCCGCGCGTTTGCCCGTTAATCAAGCCGGTTTGGGCCACCTTTTGCCTGAGTTCTGTTGGGGTGATGAAGCGATCGTACCGGTGCTGATTTGATTGCATAAACGCCCAGCGGGGCCAGTCCTGGGCCACTTTTATCAGGAACAGCCAGCTCAGCCACGTGCGGTTTATGGTGTCGTAGAAGAAGAGTCCACCCGGTTTTAGCACCCGGCTTATCTCGGCCAATACGGCGTCAACATCCTGCACGTGTTCCAGTACGTCGCAACAACTGACGTAATCGAATGAGTTATCGGCGAAGGGTAATTGCTCACCCGAACTCACGTGATACATGATATCAACGCCCTGCGAATTGGCATGGCGCTGCGCCGTGGCTACCGAGGAAGCCGATGGGTCGATGCCCGTCACAGCAAAACCGAGGGCCGCAAATGCTTCGGCCAGAATCCCGCCCCCGCATCCTACGTCCAGGAGCGTTTTATTGAGTATGTCGCACTGCTGTTCCTGTAGGGCCTGCTCAAAAAAGCCCACCCGAGCCGGATTGACGCAGGTTTTAAGCATGTAAAATAATTCGTCAGGATTCCACCAGATATCGGTGTCGGCGTCGTAAACGGTGTTGTTGGTGGTAAGCTGTGCAAGCATAGATGCTGAGTCGGCAGGTATGAGAAATACCTACGAAAAACCTCGCCGGAGCGATTGTAAAGGCACGGTAATGCCGCCGGTTTGCTTTTCTAACCGGCCAGTTGCTATTTGTAGCACTTATCATCCTTCCTGTATGACTGAACAACTCCCTGCTGACGAAAAAACCGAATTTAAACGCTCACTGAGCCTCCTCGATTCTACCCTTATTGTGTCTGGCTCCATGATTGGGTCGGGCGTATTTATCGTGGCTGCCGACATGGCCCGCAACCTGGGCTCGTCGGGCTGGCTACTTATGCTTTGGGTGCTAACGGGGGTGCTAACCGTGGCGGCTGCCCTTAGCTACGGCGAACTGGCCGGTATGATGCCCAAAGCGGGCGGACAGTACATCTATATTCAGCGGGCGTTTGGGTCATTAACCGGCTTCGTATACGGCTGGACGGTGTTCATGGTCATTCAGACCGGCACCATTGCTGCGGTGGCCGTTGCCTTTACCAAATATACGGCGGTGTTCATTCCGGCCCTCGGCCCCGAAAACGTGTTGCTGAGCTTTGGCCCGGTAGACATAACGCTGGGATCATTGTTTGCCATCAGTAGCCTGGTGTTTCTGACCTGGCTTAACAGCCGGGGCGTTGAGAGTGGCAAAATCATTCAGAATGTATTCACCTCCGCCAAACTCCTGTCTTTGCTGGGGCTGATTGTGGTGGGTATTACGCTCGGCCTGAACAGCGGGATGCTCCAGGCCAACCTGACCGATGCCTGGGACGCCAGTACCACTACGGCAACGGGCGAGGTGCTGCCGCTGGCGGGCATGGCCCTGCTACTAGCCTTTGGTACGTCGATGATTGGGTCGCTGTTCTCTGCCGATGCCTGGAACAATGTGACGTTTATTGCGGGCGAAATCAAGAATCCGCGCCGTAATATTCCGCTGGCTCTGTTTTTTGGTACGCTCATTGTCACGACCATTTACTTTCTGGCCAACGTCTCGTATCTCTCGCTGCTGCCGTTGCAGGGGTCGCCCACCGCTACCGACGTGCTGGGACGCGGTATTCAGTTTGCCCAGGCCGACCGCGTGGCTACGGCCGCTGTTGAAACGCTGTTTGGCAACGTATCGGTAGCCATCATGGCCGTGCTGATCATGGTCTCGACGTTTGGGTGCAACAACGGGCTGATTCTGGCCGGGGCGCGGCTGTATTACGCAATGGCCAAAGACGGGCTGTTTCTAAAGCAGGCGTCGCACCTGAACAAAAACGCGGTGCCGGGCCGGGCGCTGTGGCTGCAGTGCATCTGGGCCTCGGTACTATGTTTGTCGGGCCGGTACGGTGATCTGCTGGATTACTGCACCTTTGCCTCGCTGCTATTTTATATGGTCACCATTGCAGGCCTGTTCCGGCTGCGCCGTACCGAACCCGACACCGAACGACCCTACCGGGCTGTGGGCTACCCATTTGTACCAGCGCTGTATATTGGGGCGGGTGCCTTGATTTGCGGGATTCTGCTTTACACCAAAACGTTTAATACCGGTATGGGTTTGCTAATCGCGGGTCTGGGCGTTCCGGTTTACCTCCTGACAAAACGCGGTCAGCGCCCGTAAGAAAGATCAGGTGGTAGGTATCAAAAATCCAACCATCTGTCTTTTCTGCCGTTTTCCTGTTAGTTTACAACACCGCATGGCTGGTAATGATTTTCAGGAAAATGAAACGGGGCGGCTGGAAGCCTTCAGCGATGGGGTATTTTCTATTCTGATTACCCTGCTGACGTTCGAACTAAAGGCACCCGACCTGGACGAAGCTTATACCAGTCGTCAACTTTTACTGGCTCTATTGGTGCGATGGCCGGTTTACGTTTCGTTTTTGCTCAGCTTCGCCACAATCTTTATTATATGGGTTAACCACCATAGAATGTTCAGCGTCATTCGCCGGAGCGACTCGCGGTTCATGTACTACAATGGGTTATTGCTGCTGCTAACAGCGCTGATTCCCTTTACGAACAATATACTGGCCCTGTATATCCAGACGTCGGCTACTGAGCTGGCGGCTGGATTGACCATGCTGATTTACGGCTCCATTGTGGGCACGCTTTACCTGATGTGGAACCACGCTACTGTCGATTATCAACTGCTTAAACGACCGGCTGCCAACGTACGCGTCCGGACCGTAAAAAGTGGCTATATCATCAGTATGATTGCCTACGGGGGGGCAGCCCTGCTGGCCGCGGTCATTCCCCTGGTTAGTCTGCTGATTGGCGCGTTCATGGTTGTTTATCTGGCAAAACTGAAATACCATAGCAGACAGGTCGTTTAAGTTGGTAAGAAAATAATTATGCCACTCAACGCCCAACTCCGTCAATACGGTACAATTCTGCTGCTGAGCAGTTTGACCGCCTGTACCAGCACCGGCCCCGTAGCCAGTCTGTTTCGATCTGTATCGCCCCACGAGCAGTATGGGCAGTCGCTCAAAACCGCTGAACTTGACAAAACCGCTCTTGGCCTTGACTGGTTTGCCGCCAGCAAACGTGCGTTGCAGGATTCGCTCAGTATCTCGATTCCTTATCGCGAGCGGGGCTATTTTTCGGCTACTAAAGCCTTCGCCGTAGGCTACCGGGTCGATGCGCAGCGGGGCGACCGGCTGCTGCTGAGTGTGGAGACAACCGGCCAGAAAGATGCGCGGGTATTCATCGACGTGTTTGCCCTTGAACAGCGCGGAAAAACGAGTTTAGTAGCCAGTTCAAAAGCCGATACTAACGTGCTGTCATGGGAACCCCGCCGGAATCAGACTTACCTGATTCGCGTGCAGCCCGAATTGCTACGCAACGCGCAGTACACCATAAGTATCACCCGCGAGCCGGCCCTGACGTTTCCGGTACAGGGCCGCACCAGTAAGCAGATCAGTAGTTTCTGGGGAGCCAACCGCGACGGCGGACGCCGAAAGCACGAGGGAGTCGATATTTTTGCGCCGAGAGGAACACCTGCCCTGGCCTCGGTGAACGGCGTAGTGTCGGGCGTGAGTGTCGGTAAGCTGGGCGGTAACGTAGCGTTTCTGAACGATAGCGAACGGGGTATCCGGCTCTACTACGCCCACCTCGATAGCTGGAAGGTGAGCAATGGTCAGCGGGTATCGGTGGGAGATACCATTGGGTTTGTGGGCAATACCGGCAACGCCCGCACCACTGGCCCGCATCTGCATTTTGGTATCTACGGCTTTAACGAAGGCGCTGTTGACCCACTGCCCTTTATCCGGGCCGGTCGCGGCCCTGCCAGCCAGGCCTGGTTATCCGAATCCCGCCTGGGCGATTCGGTACGGGTGTCGGCAGCCAAAACGACACTGCGCCTGTCGCCCGGGTCAAAAGCAACGGCCCTGCGCGAACTGCCCTCCGCCACGCTCCTGACCATTGCGGGCGGAACTGACGCCTGGCTGCGGGTTGAGCTTCCCAATGGTCTGACTGGTTACGTTGCCAGCAATGCAACCGAATCCACAAACCGTCCGTTGCGCAGGCTACAACTAACGAGTGCCCTGCCGTTGCTGGATGCGGCTGACTCCCTGGCGGCTACGAAGCAGATCCTGCCGGCCGGCGCATCGGTTCAGGTACTGGCCACTACCGGTTTGTTCGAATTAGTGCGGGATGCCCGCGGCAGGACAGGCTGGGTGCAGGAGTAAGGCCAACCCCTTATGTCATTGCATAGGCCAGGCCACCTGATGCCGGGTGGGCTGTGAGCGGGGCCGCGAGGTCCAGGAAGAGTCAATGGGGTTAACCGGACGAATAATCGTATCGCAGTCTTCAAGCCGACCCTGTAGCTCTTTTATCCGGACTTCCTGCTGGGTCAGGCTTCGCCGAAGATCGGTAGTTTCATCGGCTAAACGCTGGTGGCGGTAATAAGCCACGCCCAACAGGGTAACAATACCGAGTAATAGTACTGCAACAGCGGCCAATAAGGAGTAAACAACACTACGATCCACAGTAAATGAAGCGGATAAACTACACCTATGAGACCCCAATATGCAAAAAGGTCACTATAAAAAAGGAGTCATACCTACAGGTATGACTCCTTTTTTATAGGGTGTTCAGACTAGCTTACCGGTTTGCTCCGTAATCCTGACCGGCGCTTTCGGGGAAGTTTTTCATAATGCTCGTAACCGTTTCGCGGTACGCCTGATCGCGGTCACGCTCTTTATTACGGCTGTTCATTTGTCCCGTTGCCCAGCCCTGCCAGACTATGTCATTGGTGCGGGCATCAATGACGTTGATGACTACGCGATTCTCTTCGTACTGACGCGAATAAACCTGGTTGGGCATGCCCCAGCCACCGTACCCCCAGCCCCAGGGGCTCATGGTGTTGTTAGACTGAATCTGTTGCTTGTCGCGGGCGTCGGTAAAGAACCGGACAACCAGATCGGCCTCTCCCTGCGTTACGGGCTTGTAGCCACGGGCTTTGAGAGAAAGGTCCAGCGCGTCGGCAATCCGGCGTTGGTTTAGATTGCTGCCCACAATGGGATCCGCGTTGCGCTGCCGGTCAGCTTCAATACGGTACGTGGAAAACTGGCGGACGTTGACCTTGGGGTCGTAGTCGTATTTAACTGCAATAGAAGGTGCGCAGGATATCAGCGTACCGGCTACAAACAGACTGGTGATTATGGCTTTGATTGTCATGTGAGTTGTTTTCGTTAAGTGGTGCTAACCAACTACTAAACGCTGGGTAAGTCAGGCTTCGTATATGGTACTATATTAACCAGAACAGGTCATTTTCGGTTCCGGTATTTCGGAAACGAATTAGGCATATATGTATAACTAATCGTCTATAAACCAGCAGTATAGGGAAAGTAAATGAGAAACGTAGCCCCCTTGTCAGGCTGGCTCCGGGCTGTCAGATAGCCGCCGTGATTATCCACCACCTTCCGGCAAACGGCCAGGCCAATTCCAGTACCCGTATATTGATTGCGACCATGCAGCCGCTGAAACAAATTGAAAATCCGCTCGGCATACTTCTGGTCGAAACCTATACCATTGTCTTCCACGCCGATCTCCAGAAAACTGCCCGTTAAATTAAGCAGCTGCATTTGTTCAACTGTAGGCTGGCGCGACCAGATGCGGACATCAGGTGTTCGGGTAGTGGGGGTAAATTTGATGGCATTACTCAGCAGATTCTGGAACAACTGGCGCAGCTGGAGACTGTTTCCATTAATTATGGGTAATGTACCCACTGCCACGAGCGCATTACGGTCGCGGATGGCGGTGTCCAGATCGCCCAGTACATCGGTCACTAACTGATTCAGCCCAACCGGTTTAAGCAGCGGTTGTTCGGTGTTTAGACGGGAGTAGGCCAGCAGTCCCCGTATCAGTTCCTGCATGCGGCTGGTTGAGTTCTGCATCCGCCGGATAATATCCTGTGCCTGAGAGTCGAGGGCGGGGGCATACTGCTCGGTCAACATAGAACTGAAGGCTTGAATTTTACGGAGCGGCTCTTGCAAATCATGGCTGGCCACGTAAGCAAACTGAGCCAGTTCGGTATTGCTCCGGCTCAGTTCGTTAATGTTGCCTTCCAGTTGCTGGCGGTTGCTTTCAAGTTCCGTTTTATTCCGGCGCAATACTTCGTTATCCAGGCGGGTCTGTTCAGCTTCTTTCTGCGTCTGCATATCGGCCATGAAGCCGTTCCAGTGAATAATCTGCTGATCGGCGTCGCGCAGGGGAGTAGCCGAAACCAGGTGCCACACATACAGCTGTGCAATCTCATGCCATACACGCCACTCGCCCTGAAATGCCAATCCACCGGCTACGCTGTCGGTCCAGACCATGCGCACCGCCGGCTGGTCATCGGGATGAAACAGGCTCAGCCAGCCAGCCTGATTAATTTCCTCGCGCGATTTATCCGCAAAGCGGGCCAGCTGCTGATTAATGTACAGCAGTTGACCGTCGGGCAGAAGCGAGAAAATAAGCAGAGACAACGAGTCGGTCATTTGTCGATACCGTTGCTCGCTGAGTCGCAGCCCATCGGCTAGTTCCTGCAACTGGCTATTTTTTCGCTTAATGTCATCGTAAGGTGAGGCAGATGGCTCCTGCCTGAATTGCTGCTTCCACTGGGTAATGCGGGATGAGTCGACAGCCTTCTTGTCTGATACGCCACAATACAGACGGATGACGGTTCCGGTTTCACCCACCTCAGCGGTCAAATGGTCAACCAGCCGATCGGCGTGTTTCAGGGCTCCGTTCAGCAGCTTAGCCGGGTATTGTTGCCGGTCCGTTAGCCGGGCTACAATCTGCCAGTCTCCATCATGTTCACTCGTGACCCCCAGCACCAAAGATCCGTAACTACCATTGGCAAGCGCCAGCCGGGCCACCTCCGACACGGCCGTAGCAAAAGTCGTTTGCGAGACTAATGACATGCCGCCCAGTTCGGCCAGTTTCATACTCCGCTTATGGACCAGAATGAGGTCCATCTCATTATCTAAATTCAGTTGCGTCAGTTCATGCATGTCTTCAGTTGAGTCGGGCTACCACAACCGACATATCGTCAGTAAAGCGGGCAAATTCTTTATACAAGGCGGCTGCCAGCACAGTAGGGTGGTAGTGGTCAATCCCAGGGTAGCGGGCCGACCGACAGCGGGTCTGGATACCGTCGGAAGTCATAACCAACCGCTGACCGGTTGCACCGCTAAAGGTCTGCTCCTGTAACGTCCGGGGCATGTTATAGCCCAAAACACCATTTTGAGGCAGGTAGTTTTTTATTTGCTCAGTTCCAGCCAGCTGAGTCTGAATGTTGCCAACTCCGCACAGAATCCACACCTGTTTCTCCAGGTCGAACCGGGCTGCAGTACCCACCAGCCCACGGGTGCCGGTAGTGGCGTCGTGAATGGCCCGCAGCCAGGCCGCCGGGTCCGGGCTGCGCAGGGGTTCCAGGGTCTGAATGGCCCGCTGCACAGCCTGTTCGGCAGCCGGCCCGTGGCCCAGGCCGTCGCCCAGAAACAGCCGCAGCGAATGGGCTGTGAGCTGACAAAAGTAATTATCGCCACAAGCCGTTTCATTCGTTTTCGGGACAACTACGGCTCCAACCGTTATGACGGATGGGGCCATAACCTGCCTGGGCTTCTGATGAATCTGTACCAGCCCCACCGTGCCTCTGCCCGGCAGTGAATACAGTTCGAATAAGTCGGCCAGTCGACTGATTGCTCCCAGCCCGTGCCCCAGTGACCCGCCAGTTGATACGCCATCGCCCATCATCCGCCTGGCATCCGCCATACCGGGGCCGCTGTCCACGCTGATGAGTTCAAGGCCGGTATGGGCAGGATCGTGAATGGAGCGCACCAGCAGTTCACCGGCCTGGGCATACTTAATTAAATTGGATAGCAGTTCGGCCACGATGAGATCGACTACACCCAGCCGGGCCGCCAAAAAACCGAGACTCATAGCCGTGGCATGAACCTCGCGCTTCACAAAGGCCATCTGGCTACGGTCGGTAACGGGGTAGGCCCGGTGGGGTGTGTTACTCATTGGCCCAGTAGAGGATAATAACGGTGGTACCGACGCCCACGCTACTGGTCAGGCTAAACTCGCTGACCAACCGCCTAGCACCTGGTAGTCCCAGCCCCAGACTACCGCCGGTTGAGTAGCCGTCCTGCATGGCGAGGTTGATATTGGCAATGCCCGGTCCGGTATCGCTGAACGTCAGCCGAACCCCTTTCCGCTCCGCCAACTGAACGTATTCAAGTTGAACCAGTCCTCCCCCGGCGTAGCTAATCATGTTACGGGCCAGTTCGCTGGTGGCGGTGCTGAGTTTGGTTTGGTCCAGGCGGTGCATGCCCGCCAGAAGGGTGAACTGCCGGACGTGACTGCCCAGCAACAGGAGGTCAGCTTCCTGCCGGGTGGTAAGTGTTTCGGTGGCCAGCACCTCAATCATTGTCCAGTTCGGAAGCAATTTTCTGCCGGAGTAAATCAAGCCCTTTCTCTACGTTGAGAGCCGTGTGGATACCCGTCAGGGTTATGCCCAATTCAACGAGGGTAATGGCTACCGACGGTTGCATGCCCACGATGACCGTTTCGGCGGCCAGAATCCGGGCCATGCTGGCAATATTGTTGAGGATACGGCCCATAAAGGAATCGACAATGCCCACCGCCGAGATGTCAATCATGACCGCCTGCGAGTTATACTCGGTAATCTGCTGAATCAGGTCCGCTTCAAGGTTGAGGGCCAGCCGGTCGTACAGGTCTACCTGGATCGTAACCAGGAGATACCGACCCATTTTTAAAATTGGGATGCGTTCCATAATGGGGTATGATCAGGCGGGAAAAGACGCAGTACCGGCTTTTCGGACTTCTAAATGCCGCATCGTAAACGCGTACCGGAGGGCGGCTGCCATGGTTGCCTTGGTAATGATTCGGGAGAGGTCGATGCCGAGATGCACAATGGTCTGGGCAATTTCGGGACGGATGCCGCTGATGATGCACTCGGCTCCCATCAGACGCGTAGCGTTCACCGTTTTTATCAGATGCTGAGCCACCATCGAGTCTACGGTGGGTACGCCCGAAATATCGAGGATGGCCACATCGCTGCCGCTGCGTACAATCTCCTGAAGCAGGCTCTCCATAACGACCATTGCTCGCGAACTGTCTAAGGTGCCAATGATGGGCATGGCCAGAATACCATCCCACAGTTTGACCACAGGCGTGGCGAGTTCGGTCATTTCGTCGCTCTGCCGGACAATCACGTCTTCACGACCACCGATAAAGGTTTCGAAGGTGATGATGCCCAGGTTATCGATAAATTTACTGAGTTGCAGGCTCTCGGTCAGGAGCTGCTGTAGATCATCTTTGCGTTCGTGCCGGAGCGTTTCCAGCAGGGCATCCTTCAGACTGAAAATATATATACCTGTCTCGCGGGGGGTAAATCCCTGCCGGGCGCGGGATATGGAGATGCTTGACAGCAGATCGTACAGTGGCCCGGCGGTTGGAAGCTTCGGGTCATCAAGAACCGTGTCGTTGGCAGCAGCAAATAATGTATCCAGGAGCTCTTCTGACTGCATACGCAGGTCCGCACCGGACAACAGATCGTCGCGCAGGTCGCTGTCGGACAGTTGATTCTTCATCCACAAGGTCAGGATCTGCTTTTTCTTTTGGCGTAATACGTTAATCATCAGGGCACGCATGAACTACGGTTGAGAATAGACCAAATATACCGGTTTATCGACTCCGTACTGATATACGTCAGGAATATACTTACCAGTAAGTAGTCAGGTTAGGCAATCAGGCTACTGAACCAGTCGGTTAGAATCAGCCGGTCGACTGATTCGGCTGGCTTTGCGTATTTTGCTGCCCTGTAGTCAGCCACTCTGGTTTGCCCGGTGTTTATCAAGCTAGTTCGCACATGAATCAAAAACCCCATCTACTCGTGGTTGAAGATGAGCCCAAAGTGGCTTTGTTCATCAAAAAAGGGCTGGAAACGCAGTCGTACACCGTTACGGTAGCCGCCGACGGGCGCGAAGGTAAACGGCTCATTGGCTCCGAACGATTTAACCTCGCTATCCTGGATGTGAATCTGCCGTTTGTGAGCGGGCTGGAGCTGGCACAATACATCCGCGCCAAAAGCGCCACATTGCCCATTCTGATGCTCACGGCACTAGATACTACCACCGATAAACTAATGGGCTTTGAGGCCGGTGCTGACGATTATCTGGCCAAGCCATTCGATTTTCTGGAGTTGCTGGCCCGCATAAAGGCACTGCTGCGCCGAACCGCTCCACCCGAAGAAACCGAGCCCGTGTTGCGCCTAGCCGATCTGGAACTCGACCTGCTGGCCAAAGTAGCCCGGCGGGCGGGCCGCACCATTGATCTGACCGCCCGTGAGTTTGCCCTGCTGGAGTACCTGCTTCGTAATACCGGACGCGTAGTATCCAGGGTCGACATTGCCGAACAGGTGTGGGATATCGGCTTCGACACCGGCACCAACGTAATTGACGTCTATGTAAATTATCTGCGTAACAAGATCGACAAAGACTTTCCGAGTAAGCTGATTCAAACGGTAGTGGGCATGGGTTATGTGCTGAAAGAAAAAAACTAATCTGCCCCGTGACGATCCGTACCCGACTGACGCTGCTTTTTACCACCATTGTATCGGCATTGCTGTTGCTGATTGGCGTGGCGCTCTACCTGGTGTCGGAGAAATACCGGCAAAGCGAATACCACGAACGGCTTCGGGCCGAAGCCATGACCTCTGCCGAGCTGCTGTTTGGTCAGCAGGCCATAAGTCCGGAAGTCTTTAAACTCCTGGATAAAAACCAGATGACGGTGTTGAATCAGGAAGAGATTGTTATCTATGATTACAAGAATGAGATAGTTTACGAAAGTGGTACCGACTACATCGAGGTGAGTCCGGCCCGGCTGAATCAGATCCGGCTCGATGGTGACGTGTACTGGCGGGAGGGCGGGCGCGAAACGGCGGGCGTAATCTTTGGTGGTTCTCCAAACCGGTTTGTGGTACTGGCATCGGCAGTTGATATCTATGGCTTTCGCAAACAGCGCGGGCTAATCTGGCTCCTGGCGGGGGGGTGGCTTCTCAGTACGCTTATTGTGTTTATGGCCGGGCGTTTCTTTGCCGGTCGGGCGTTACTGCCCATCCGCCAGTTCATTGCCGGTATCGACACTATTACGGCTTCTCAGCTCAGTAAGCGGTTGAGTGAAGGTGCCGATGCTGATGAAATGGCCCAGCTGACCCAGCGATTCAATCAGATGCTCGACCGGCTCGAAGATGCGTTTCGGCTCCAGCGTACGTTTGTTTCCAATGCCTCGCACGAACTCAGAACCCCGCTTACGGCCATTACCGGCCAGCTGGAGGTAGCCCTGCTGGCGGGCGACTCGGAAGAGGACCTACGCCAAATGATCCGCTCGGTGCTTGACGATGTACGCGATCTAAATCGACTCACCAACGGTCTGCTGAGTCTGGCCAATGTCAGTATGGACGAGTCGGCGGTGAAGCTGACTGCTGTCTCGCTCGATGATCTAATCTGGCAAACCCAGTCTGATCTGCGTCGAATGCGCCCCGGCAGTGCAATAACCGTGGATTTAGGTCCGAATGAATCCGGCAACTGGAACCTAAACGGTAGTGAATCCCTGTTGCGCACAGCTCTCGTCAATTTGGTAGAAAATGGCGTTAAATTCTCGCCGGATCATGCCGTAACAGTTCAGTTGGCCACGGCTACCGGGTTTTTCGTTGTCCGGGTCCACAACAACGGTTCGTTCATTCCTGAAGCCGAACTGGCCGAAATTTTCAAACCGTTCAGGCGGGGTACCAACGGGCAGCACGTAGCTGGTCACGGCATTGGTCTTTCGCTCACGCAGCGTATTGTTCAGCTCCACCGGGGGCGGTTAACCGTACAGTCTGATCCTGCGGCAGGTACCACGTTTACACTTACGCTGCCTGCTTTCTAATCCGGTTCTAATTCCGGTCTAACCCGGTTCTATAACCGGAGAGGTAGGTTTGTAGCATCAACGACTGATCAGCAGATTTTACCGTCACGAGGCTGTTGTTATGAACCAGTATACGCTCGATTACTCTAATCCCCGCCCGCCTACCCAACGGTCCCATCGGCAGCTAAACCAGACCTTACCTCAGGTTATGCTGTTGGTTTGCGGGCTGGCGTTTAGCGTTGCCTTCGTGTCAGCTATTCGAATGCGGGCCGATGTCAGGTTCCACCAAAACCAATATCAGGCCCAGGCTGTCCGATACGATTCGTTGCTGGCTGCCAAAGCTGAAGTTGACCGGCAACTTCAGCGCCTGAACAATATGTTAGCGCAGACATCTTCTAAACCCTGACAACTATGCCTACGCCTGATCTCGCCCTTGGTATTGGTAGTGTTATGTATGCCCTCTGCAAAATTGACGGACAACTTCAACTGTCAAAGATGCAGGCAATCAAGGAACTGCTAGCCAGTGAGCCACACGGAAAGGTTGCCCTGCATACGTTTTTTATGCGCGAAAATTACGACGAACCTGCCGAAGAAGCCTATGCTTTTGGCCTGCGCCGACTCAAGGCCAACCGTACCCACCTGGACTTGGCCACGCGCGAGCGATACATCAGCGTATTGCAAAAGATCGCCGAAGCCGATGATCTGTTTATTCCGCAGAAACAGGATTTTATGCAAAAATTTAGTCGGGAATTACAACAATTTTGACCCGATGTTCGGTTATTACTTATACAACAAAACCATAGATATGAAAATGTTCATCACGTTAATCGCCCTCGCTGCCGTGCCGCTGCTTGCAGTACCGGTCAGCGCTCAGGTACCGGAAGGGCCACCGCAACCCCATGTCAAAGCGCCCGTCTGGCGTAATGACCCGATGTACTCGACCCACAATTATAAGCATCCCAACAAAGCGGCTGCGGCACAGCGTCGCAACCCGGCTGCGGGCGTAGCCGTAAACAAACAGTCAGCAGAAACGAATCAGGTAGCCAACTACAAGATGCCAGCTACGCAGCGGGTACCCACGGGGGGAATAACCATACCGCATGCACCTGACCTTGGGGTTGCCAACCGGAACTACAAAATGCCGCGTCCGCACGCAACAACCATAGAGGTTAAAACCGCTGTTCCCACCCGGCGCAGCAGCGCTACCGGCGAATAGCTTAGGCTGTAAACTAAAACCAGACCTAAAAAAACACCGCTCGGCCTGAGCGGTGTTTTTTTAGGTCTGGTAAAAACTAAAGTGGATTAAGCCGCAGCAAGAGCTTCGGCACCGCCCACGATTTCAAGAATTTCAGTTGTGATAGCGGCCTGACGGGTCCGGTTGTAGACCAGTTTCAACTCTTTCAGCAACTCACCGGCATTCTCCGTAGCCTTGTCCATAGCCGTCATCCGCGCGCCGTGTTCCGATGCGTTGGAATCCAGCACGGCTTTGTACAGTTGCGTTTTCAGCGTCTTTGGAATCAGCTCCGTAATGATCTCTTCTTCCGACGGTTCAAATGAGTAGTTGATGGCCGTTGCTGTACCTGAAGCCGGCACGGCCGCCACAATGGGCAACATCGGCTCGGCACGTACAATTTGCATGGCCGCATTTTTGAACTCGTTATAAACAATGTCAACGGCATCGTACTGACCGGCGGCAAAGCCAGCCATAGCTTCTTCAGCAGCCGCTTTCACCGTCGTGAAATTCAGAGAGCCAAACGCATCAATATGGTTGGTGTTGACCCGAAAACCCCGGCGCATAAACGCTTCGGCTCCCTTTTTGCCAATGGCCATAATCTCGACGTTGCCCGCCCGTGCCTGAGCCGCGTACTTCTCGTCAATCAGGGCCAGCGCACCTTTTACGGCGTTGGTGTTGAAGGCACCACACAAACCCCGATCTGAGGTAATAACAATAATCAGCGCCCGATCCACCGTCCGGGTTTGCCGGAAAGGGCTTTCGGAGGCTGTTTCGGCACCCGCCGACACCGTGCTGAGCATCTGACTCAGTTTTTGGGCGTAAGGGCGCAGTTGCGTGATGTTATCCTGGGCCCGACGCAGTTTGGCAGCCGCCACCATCTTCATGGCTTTGGTAATCTGCTGCGTCGAATTGATGGATGAAATCCGGGCGCGTACTTCTTTTAAGGATGCCATAAAGCTGGTTGCAGAAGTTTTGACGGTGTAGAATTGGCGAACGCGGAGGCTACTGATGCGTCAACCAACTCCACAACGTTGAAACTATTAATAATTAGCGGATAGATCAGCGGCTACCTTCTTGAGCGTCGAGGTGGCTTCGTCGGTAAGTTTACCATCGCGCAGGTCAGCCAAGACGTTTGGATACTGGGCACTCAGCACGGCACCAAACTCGCTCTCAAACGTTTTCACCTTATTAACCGGTACCCGGTCCATCAAACCGTTGGTCGAGGCATAGATGATGGCCACCTGCTGCTCAACCGAAACCGGCGAGTACTGGGGCTGCTTCAGCATCTCCTGATTGCGCCGACCGCGTTCAATGGTCAGCTTGGTCGATGCGTCGAGGTCGGAACCAAACTTGGCGAAGGCTTCCAGTTCGCGGAACTGCGCCTGATCCAGTTTCAGCGTACCGGCCACTTTCTTCATCGACTTAATCTGCGCGTTACCACCCACCCGTGATACCGAGATACCCACGTTAATGGCGGGCCGGATACCGGCGTTGAACAGGTTCGACTCCAGGAAAATCTGCCCGTCGGTAATCGAGATCACATTAGTCGGAATGTACGCCGAAACGTCGCCTGCCTGTGTTTCAATGATGGGCAGCGCTGTCAACGAACCACCACCTTTTACGATGTCTTTCAGCACCGGTGGCAAATCGTTCATGTTCCGGGCAATATCGTCGTTGTTGGTGATTTTAGCGGCCCGCTCCAGCAAACGGCTGTGCAGGTAGAATACGTCGCCAGGATAAGCTTCCCGGCCCGGTGGCCGACGCAGCAGCAGCGACACCTCGCGGTAGGCTACGGCCTGCTTGGACAGATCGTCATAAACCACCAGGGCCGGACGACCCGTGTCGCGGAAGTACTCGCCAATGGCGGCACCCGTAAACGGCGCGAAAAACTGCATCGGAGACGGGTCAGAGGCACTGGCCGCTACGATTACGGTATAATCCATGGCACCGGCCCGGCGCAGGGTTTGCTCTACCTGTTTTACCGTCGATGCTTTCTGACCGCAGGCTACGTAGATGCAGAACACGGGCTTGCCCTGATCGAAAAACTCTCTCTGGTTGATAATGGTGTCGATCGCCACGGCGGTTTTACCCGTCTGCCGGTCGCCGATGATCAATTCGCGCTGACCACGCCCGATGGGAATCATGGCGTCAATGGCTTTGATACCCGTTTGCAGGGGCTCCGTAACGGGCTGCCGGTAAATAACGCCGGGAGCCTTACGCTCCAGTGGCATTGGATACACCTGACCCTGAATGGGACCGAGACCGTCGATGGGCAGACCAAGGGTGTTTACCACACGGCCCAGGATACCATCACCCACGTTGACGTAGGCAATCTGATCGGTGCGCTTAACGGTGTCGCCTTCTTTGATTTCGGAGTAATCGCCGAGCAATACTGCGCCGACGTTATCTTCTTCGAGGTTCAGGGCCATGGCCTGAAGCCCATTGTCGAACGAGAGTAACTCGCCGGCCTGCACTTTCGAGAGGCCGTAGATACGCGCTACGCCGTCGCCGATTTGCAGCACCGTACCGACTTCTTCGAGTTCGGCTTCCGTTTGGGTGCCTGCTAACTGCTGGCGGAGGATGGCCGATATCTCGTCGGGTCTTACGGATTCCATATAGATGATTCTAAGTGTAAAACGATTGATTTCAGGCCGCAAAGGTACGATTAAAATCCGATAAAAACCGGTCGGCTTTCCGAATCCTTACGGGCTTTTTGTAGTCCGAACCGGGTGTTGCTCAGACCGCTGACAAATGGCATCGTCCGTTTGTCAGCCCACGGGGTATTTCAAGCCCAAATCCTGTGGGAACGTAGTCCGGCCCGGCGTATGTTTATCGGGCACAAGCTGTTTCTGTAGAGGCTGGTGTAGAATTGTCAAAATTTCTTAAAAAGCAATCCGAGCCAAACTTTTCCGTTATTCACAGGCGTTTTGACAGTATACAATTTTTAGTCAGGAATTGTCATTGATTGCGTTTCAGGAAGGAACTGCTTTTAATCAAAACGATAATGAACGACTACCAGTGACTATCTATTCAATCAATCTCCCCGTTTTTTTCGCATGAAGTTTTCCAAGTGGTTTTTGGCCGGTCTGGCATCGGCAGTTTTCGTAGCAGGTTCCGCAGTGGCCCAGACCAAAAAACCGGCTGCCCGTCCGGCCCCCAAACCAGCCGCCCGCCCGCTAACCAAACCCGCTCCCGTAGCCGGTGCCCTATCGTCGTCGCAGGATTCAATTAGTTATAGCATTGGTTTGTTCATGGCCCAGAGCCTGAAACAGAATGGTATGACCGACCTCAACAGTGCGTTAGTGACGCAGGGGTTGCAGGATGCCATGAAAGGGGGTGCTACCCGGCTGAGTATGGAACAGGCCAGCACCATTATGAATGCTTACCAACAAAAGCAGTTTGCCACTAAAAACGCCGAATCCATGAAAGAGTCAGCCGAGAACAAGAAGATAGGGGATGAGTTTCTTGCCAACAACAAAGCTAAAGCGGGTGTAATGACTACCGCCAGCGGTTTGCAGTACTCAGTTGAAAAAGAAGGGACTGGACCTAAACCAACCGCTACAGATCGGGTTAAAGTACATTATACCGGTAAGTTGCTGGATGGCAGTGAGTTTGACAGTTCAGTGAAGCGTGGTGAGCCCGCCGAGTTTGGGGTAACACAGGTAATCAAAGGATGGACCGAAGCGCTACAGATGATGCCCGTTGGCTCAAAATGGAAGCTGTTTATCCCCTCCGATCTGGCCTACGGCGACCGGGGAGCCGGTGCCGACATTAAGCCCGGCTCAACACTGGTGTTTGACGTCGAATTACTCGATATTGTAAAATAATGAGCAAACGAGTGAATGGTGAATAAGTGAATACTTGCCGACGCGTGCAGACTGCCGGAGGTATTCGCCCATTTGTTCATTGACTCATTGGTAATTAATCTCTGTCACCACTATGAAAAAGTACCTGGTAACCCTGATTCCCGTGCTGATGCTGAGTTTTCAGCCGGATTTGCCGTCGAGTGGTGCCGTGGGTACTACCCAGACCCGTCATGCCGCTACCGGCCAGCCCGGCGACGACCTGAAGCCGTCGATCTCGCAGGAAAAAGTGGAAACGCTGGTAGCCAAGCTGCTTACCACCTATCACTACCGTAAGGTTCGGCTGAATGACTCACTATCGTCGGTCGTGTGGGATAACTACCTCGGTGAAGTTGACCATAGCAAAACGTTTTTACTAGCGTCGGACGTAGCCTCGTTTGAGAAGTATCGGTTTCAGATTGATGATGCACTGGTAAACGGTGATCTGACGGCGGCCTATGATCTGTATAATGTGCTGCGTAAACGCTATCAGGAACGGAGTCTGTTCATTAAGGAGCAGCTCAAGAAGCCATTTACCTTTACCGCCGACGAGACCTTCAACACCGACCGCAAAAAGGCAACCTGGGCCAAATCGTCGGCCGAACTGGATGACCTGTGGCGCAAAGTTCTGAAGAATCAGGCGCTGGAACTGAAACTCGGCAACCGCTCCGATAGTGCCGTGGTAGCCCTGATGACGCAGCGGTACAATAATCTGGACAAGGCGTATAGCCGCGTGAAAAGTGCCGATGTGTTTCAGCTATACCTGAACTCGTTTGCCGAAGCGCTCGATCCGCATACCAATTACCTGTCGCCCCGCTCTGCCGACCTGTTCAACCAGGAAATAAGTCAGTCGCTGGAGGGTATTGGGGCCATGCTGCGCGAAGACAACGATTATATTAAAATTGTTGATCTGGTACCGGGCGGTCCGGCTTTCAAGAGCAAGCTGCTGAATAAAGAAGACAAGATTGCGGGTGTGGCCCAGGGTGATAACGGTCCGATGGTCAACACGATGAACTGGCAGGTTGATGAGGTGGTCAAGCTTATCAAAGGGCCTAAAGGCACGGTGGTTCGGCTACAGGTCGTAGCTCCCGATGCCTTGGCTGGTGCCCCCCCCAAAGAGATTCGGCTGGTGCGCGAGAAAATTAAACTTGAAGAACAGCGGGCCAAGAAAGAAGTCATTGAAGTAACCGACAACGGACGCACATTCAAAATCGGCGTAATCAACATTCCGATGTTCTACCGCGATTTTGACGGTGCCCGCAAGCGCGAAGCAGACTTCAGCAGTACCACCAGCGACGCCCGTAAGTTTCTGCTGGAATTGAAAGCTGAAAATGTGGATGGCGTGGTCATTGATCTGCGCGATAACGGAGGTGGCTCGCTCACCGAAGCCATTGATCTGACGGGTTTGTTTATTCCGAAGGGACCGGTGGTGCAGGTAAAAGAATCAACGGGTGAGACCGAAGTGTATTCCGATAAAGACGGTGGTTCGGTAGTGTACAACGGACCGATGGCCGTTCTGGTAAATCGCTTTAGTGCATCGGCATCGGAGATTTTTGCCGCGGCCATCCAGGACTACAAGCGCGGGATCATTGTGGGTGGACAGACGTATGGCAAAGGCACCGTTCAGACGCTGGTCGACCTGAATCAGTGGTTGCCTAAAGAGCCGGAGAAGGTCGGTCAGGTGAAGATGACCATCCAGAAATTTTACCGCATTAACGGCAGCAGCACCCAGCACAAAGGCGTAACACCGGACATTGAATTGCCATCAGCTTTCTCGGCCGAAGAGTATGGCGAGAGTTCGCAGCCGAGTGCCCTTCCCTGGGATCAGATTGCTTCGGCCCGCTATGAGCAGAGTCGGGGTCTGGACGACAAAATTCTGTCGCGGCTACGGGACCGTTTTAACCAGCGGCTCAAGGCTGACCCCGAGATGAAGAAACTCACCCAGGAACTGGCCGACTTTAAGAAAGCCAGGGAAAACACGGTGGTATCGCTTCTGGAAAGCAAACGCCGGAAGGAACGCGACGAAGCTGAACGCAAGCGGACTGCCGTTAGTAAGGTGTCGCAACTGACCGATGAGGACCCGATCGACGAAACCGGAACCAAACCAACTGCCAAGAAAAAGAAAGACCTTTATCTGAGCGAAACGGGTCTCGTTCTGGCCGACTTCATTGTGGCCGCCAACAAATAGGTCGTTGATAAATAATTCGTGGAAACCCCGCATAGCAAACCAACTATGCGGGGTTTTTAATTAACAAAAGCAAAAAACGAATCGCAGATGTGGTACTTTCTAATTGCCCAGCAAATCGTTGATACGGCGCAGTACCGGGCGTTGCAGAAACAGGCCGCTTTGACCGAGGTCGAACTCTTTAATGAACCCTATCAGAACTGGTATGTGTTTTCGGTCGAGAAAGACAACTACAAAGCATTCATCGACCACCTCGATCTATCGGGTATCACTTATGACCTGCACCCCGACCGCCCCACCCGTGACGAGTTACTGGACGGGATGCGGTAAGGCAATAAACCCTGTTTTTCTATAGGTTAATACCCGATGCCATGACGCAGACTGAGGAAAACAAACAAAATGCCATTGCTTTCTACGAGCTGATGTTCAATGAGTGTCAGCCCCGCGAGGCCGTAGACCGGTACGTAGGTGACCAGTACACGCAGCATAATGCGCACGTAGCCGACGGTAAACGTGGATTCATTACTTACTTTGAGCGGATGGCGGCCGAGTATCCCGGTAAGCGGGTGACCGTAAAGCGGGCCATTGCCGAAAACGAGTTTGTGGTATTGCACTGTTTTCAGGAATGGCCGGGCGATGCCAGCTACGCCGGTATCGATATCTTTCGATTCGATGCCCTGGGCAAGATTGTGGAGCACTGGGATGTCCTACAGGTAATTCCGACCCAGTCGGCCAATGATAACGGCCTGTTCTAAGAGGGCTGAAGCAGCACTGTGGGTATAGTTTCGGGCAGGCGTCGAACCAGCCGTACAAACCGCCAGGTCAGCAGCACCGCAGCCAGCGTTAGTCCCGTTAGCAACCCGTACCAAACGCCTACAGCATCCAGCCCGAACGGGAAAGCCAGCACGTAACTCATGGGCAGAGCTACTCCCCAGTACGAAATCAGCGTGATAATCGTCGGTACGTTTACGTCCGAGAGGCCCCGTAAACAGCCGAGGGCCACCACCTGAATGCCATCGGAAAGCTGAAAAAAACCGGCCATGATAATGAGTGTAGCGGCAATGGATGTTACCGACGGGTTATCGCGGATGTAGAGCGAGACCAGCCATTCATTAGTAGTCAGAAACATCAGCGCGGCCAGACTCATGAATACCGCCGACAGCACGAAAGCCGCCACACCCGCCCGTTGTACATACGCGCGGCTACCCCTGCCCACGGCCGCCCCTACCCGAATAGCCGCTGCCGACGAAATACCCGTTGCCATCATGTACGTGACTGACGCCATGTTAATGGCAATCTGGTGGGCCGCCAGCTGGTCTTCGCCCAGCCAGCCCACAATCACTACCGCCAGCGAGAAGGTAGCCACCTCGAAGAAAAATGTCAGCCCACCCGGAATACCAAGTTTCAGGATGGTCCAGGCTTCGGCAGTGGTGGGTAACTGGCCGAACGCATCGACCAGAAACGGGCGGAACCTTCCGGAGCGATAGACATAGGCCAGCATGGCCGCGGCCATAAATAACCGCGACAGGAGCGTGGCCGTAGCTGACCCCATCAGACCCATCTCCGGAAACGGCCCTGCGCCGGTGATCAGGACATAGTTAAAGAAGGCATTGAGGCCCAGGGCCAGCATGGTGATAACCATGGCCACGCGGGGGTAGCGCAGACCGTCGCAGAGCTGGCGGGCGGCTACAAATACCAGCAGCGGCAACAACGATGCGCTCAGAACATACATGAACGTTTGTGCCAGCGCCGTCACCTCGGCCGTTTGACCAAACAGCCCGAAAAAATAAGCTAGTATTACGCTCAGTCCTCCCAGAATCAGGCTCATCCAGACCGACACGCGCAAACCCGCCCGGAACAACCGGTTCACGGCAGCCAGGTCGCCCCGGCTGTTGGCCGCCGATACCAGCGTAGCTACCACTGTCAGCGCGCCCACGCCGATACTTGACATCAGGAACGACAGCGAGTTGGCCAGTCCGGCGGCTCCCAGCGGTACCGCCCCCAGCAACCGGCCTACAAACAGGTTATCGGTTACGCCCATGAGTACCACACCCAGTTGGGCAATGACAATGGGAATACTCAGCCGGAGCGTATCAGTCAGATCAAAGCGCATGAAACGAATGGTCAATTTTGTCAACAGGGGGGCAAAGGTAGGGGCTTCTCCGGTTGAATAGCTGCCTGCAGTCGCTGGATTCTGTTAGTAAAGCCGACGATTCATGCCGTGCATCACGCTCAGGTGAGGCAGCGTGATCAGCGATAAAAAGATGAATAACAGGGGGAGAGGGTCCCAGTCCGGCGCGTACTGTCGGCAAAGCCAGCCAAGTAGCATCAGCCCCAACAGGGCCAGTCCGGTAAGGGGCAAAGACTTCAGCCATATTTGCCAGATAACACGAGCCGATGAGCCCTTATGTTGCAGGTAGGTACCAATGGCACAAAATGAACTTAGGGCATGCCACCCACCAAAATACAACCCAAACGCAGGCAGCAGCGGCAGGTAGTAGCACAAGGTCAGTAAAAAAACCAGCCGAGCCAGTCGACCCCTGTCAATGGATACGTAACTGACCCGTAGGGCCCATCCAAACAAGCCAATCATCAGGATTGCCCAGCTGGGTAAAATAATGGCTGCGTTGGTCGAAACCTCGTGCCAGACGCTCAGGGCAAGCGGGTTTTGCTGGGTAATTCGCACTAGAATGGGCGTAACGGCTGCCGAGTGGGTGAGCAGGATAAAGGCCAGCACAAAGCCACCGGCTAAAAACCGGGTACCCATCCAGATGGGCGTGGGCGGTACGTGTTCAATATCCGTTTCGCCAAAGTGCCAGGCAGAACCTACCAAAAACAGCCCCAGACAGAATGTTGGCACCCAAAGCCAGATCAATCCGTAAACCACAACCGTCAGCAGATACTTCGTCAAAAACCAGGTCATAGAGAATGGTTTTTTTTGCCGAATGGCGGTCTCCCGGTCAATCAGGTGGTCAAGTGCACCATGCGGAACCCCGGCCCCGGCCAGCAGGACTGCGAACACCGCCCCCTGCACCGGCGTGGGTAATCCACCAGGTGCCATTTGCCAGCCCACCAGTACTATACCCAGTAAAAGGGTGAGATCGGTTAGCACAGGAGACGGCCAGGGTGTCGATTTTGTTGCAGATACTGAGGAATGATTGATCACGGAACCAGGAAAATAAACAGGCCACCCCGCACAGAAGGGGGTGGCCTGGAGAAAAGAGAGTCTTATAATTTTTCTTCTGCTACCTGCCGACTTACCCGCTGAACCGGAGCCTCGTAGTGAGCCGCTGAATTGGCCAGAGCCGCCGAGTAAACTACCAGACCGAAACCGATCTTGTTGACCGCATCAGCGACGTTGTAGACTAGGTCGATGTTGAAATTCAGACCCGACAGCAAATTGCCTGGCAGCAGCATATAACCGATTGGATAAATAGCCCAGCCTACCAGTACGAACCAGCGTAGCAGCGATACAGCTTTCAACGTTGCTTGGTCGCGCGAGGCTTCGGCAATTTTCTTCACGTCGCCGAGGTAGATCTCATACAGGATACCGACATAGCCCAGGGTCGACATGGTGCCCCATAGAATACTGTTGTCCCGGTCGAGCGATTCGCCTACATAACCAAACACCAGCATGACCACCGAATAGGCGATCAGTTTCCACATGGTGCTCACCTTACCACCGAATGGTTTGATAATCATGTAGAACTCAACGCACATCAGCGGTACGGTCAGTGTCCAGTCGATATAGCGGAATTCAGTTGGCGACTGGCCCGTTGCGAGGTACTGATCGCGCATGTAGTAATAGTGCACGGAAGCAATCATCGTAATCAGGCCCGAAATGGTAAGTGAGGTCTTCCAGTGACCTTCTACCTGCGACCGTTCGAGGAAGAAGAATATGGAAGCCGCAAACATGGCCATGTAACCGGTAAAGAACGTGAAACCGACCACGTCCCCGGGGCGAAGCTCGCCCATCAATAGTACCATTGGCATTTGTAATGCGTCCATTTGTTTCAAGGAATTAAAAGTTTGATTTGCAACGAATTATGGGACACTTGTCTCAGAATGGGGAAGTATTCGTATATGGGGAATGTTTAAAAAAATGGTCAAATAATTAAAAAAATAATTAGCTGATAATCTTCACTTATTATACCGACTTTTACCAGATTCATCCCCCCCTAAAACTTACGTATGATCGTAGCCAACAGGCTACCCCTGAAAGGCCAGGCTACCCAGTAAGTAGCGTCAGGTATTGTCCCGGTCAAGTCCCTCTGATTAATCAGCTAACTGATATGAAACCATTCAAGAATCGGTTGATCGCCTGTCTCACTATTCTGATGCTGGCCGCTATTCCTGTGCTGGCCCAAACCACCCCCGAAGCCACTAGTCTCAAACCGCCGGGTGTGAAAACAGGGCAGAATCTGATCCTGAGTCTGGCCGGTTCGCCTGATCATACAATTCTGCTGAAACTGATGAAAGCCGCCGGGCTGGATAAACAGGCGGCTGGAAAACCGACGTATACCGTGTTTGCACCCACCGACATAGCGTTTTCCATCCTGCCCGAAAGCTATCTGAGTGAATTGCTGCTGCCATCGAGCAAGGAGCGACTCGTTAAACTGCTGGCCTACCTGGTTGTGAAAGGCAGCTACACGTCAGACCAGCTCAGCGACGCCCAGCAGTTCATTAATTTAACGGGACAGGTGCTCAGGATTCATAAGCAGGGAGATGACATTACCGTCGAGGATGGGCGCGGCAACGTAGCCCTTGTGGTGCAGCGTGACATACGCGCCACCAATGGCGTAGTTTACTCCATCGACAAGGTGTTGCAGCAGATTGTGGATTAAAATTGGGCGGGGTAAAATGGCGGATTTTGTTCTTTATCCAGGAAAGTGAATCCTTTCCATGAATAACCACCTGTTTTCAGTATCCCGCTCGATCCGAACGTTACTGGCACTGCTCATTTTTGCCGGCAGTACCCTATTTGGACCTGTGCTGGCCCAGCGTGAGCCGACCCAGCGCACCTTCACGAATCCGATTAAATCGTCGGGGCCGGATCCGTGGGTGCTTCGGGCGGGAGACTGGTACTATTACATGAACACCACCGGGCAGAACCTGACCCTCTGGCGCACCCGCAACATGGCCGATCTGGCCACTGCCGAGAAAAAAGTTGTTTATACACCACCCGCCGGAAAACCGTATTCCAGAGAACTCTGGGCACCCGAAATCCACCGCTTCAACGGCAACTGGTACATCTATTTCTCCGCCGATTCGCTCAACAACCTGAGCCACCGGATCTGGGTTGTGGAAAATTCGGCTCCAGACCCGTTTGAGGGGGAGTGGGTAATGAAAGGCAAGGTTGGCGATTCGGGCGATCACTGGGCTATCGATATGTCGGTGGCTGATATAGACGGGCAGCTGTACGCATCCTGGTCGGGCTGGGAGGGACGAACCAACGGGCGGCAGGATATCTACCTCGCCAAACTCAAAAATCCCTGGACCCTGGACGGCGACCGCGTTAAACTATCGCAGCCCGACCAGCCCTGGGAGCGCCACGGCGAGGTGCCGCAGGCGTGGCAGAAAAACGGGGAGCCACCCAACGTTTACGTGAACGAAGGGCCGCAATTCCTGCAGCACAACGGGAAACTTTTTCTTGTTTATTCGGCCAACGCCTGCTGGCTCGATTACTCGATGGGGGTGCTAACCTACAGCGGTGAGGGCGATTTGCTGGAGTCAAAAAACTGGACAAAAAGTAAGGGGCCGGTCTTTACCCAGGCTCCTGAAAATAACGTTTGGGCACCCGGTCACGGTGGTTTTTTTCGCGACAAAGCCGGACAGGACTGGATGATCTACCACGCCAATCCGTCGGAGAAGGACGGTTGCGGAAACCGGCGCGCCCCGCACATTCAGCCTTTTGGCTGGACCACCAATGGGTCGCCCGACTTTGGCAGGCCCCTGCCCAAAACGCCGATGTCCAGGCCACAGGAATAAGCCAATCGGTAGAAATTGAACCAGAAACCGTTTTCTCTCTGAACCAACTCGCCTTGTCTGCCATGCACCAACTCGTTTTGCCCGTTGCCGCGGCCCTTCTGCTTACGCTGGCTGGCTGCCAGTCCACCACTAAAACTGCTCAGGATACCACCGTTATGATCGACTCAACCGGAGACGTACAACCCAACGCCGATACGGCTACCAATGTGGACGCTACCGTCTATAAAATGCCTGAATCCAAAGCCTTTGAAGACAAGGTAGCCGGCAAGGAAGCAAAATTGTACACGCTCAAAAACAAGTATATGCAGGTGGCCTTGTCCAACTACGGTGCCCGTATTGTGAGCATTATGGTGCCGGACAAAAACGGCAGGATGGTTGATGTGACACCGGGCTTCGACGATCTCAAAAAGTACCAGCAGCCCAGTGGCGCCTTTATAGGGCCGGTAGTGGGCCGGTTTGGTAACCGCATTGCGAAAGGGACGTTTGCGCTGGATGGCAAAACCTACCAGACTGAACTTAATAACAACGGCAATTCGCTGCACAGCGGCACGACCGGGTTTCACAGCCACGTCTGGGACGTGAAAGCGGCCGATGATAAACACCTGGCGCTGCAATACGTATCGCCCGACGGTGAAGGCGGCTTTCCCGGTACCGTAACGACCAATGTAACGTTTACGCTCACCGACGACAACGGATTGAAACTTGACTATACGGCCACTACCGACAAGGCCACGCCCTACAATCCTACGAGCCACGGATTCTTCAACCTCAATGGGCAGGGTAGCGTAAACAATCACCTGATGATGATCGACGCTGATAAATTCTCCGCCGTTGACAAAGGGCTGATTCCCCAGGGCGAGCCGGTTCTGGTAACGGGCACGCCGTTCGATTTCCGGAAACCCACGACCATTGGCGCCCGCATCAACGAGAAAAACGATCAGCTGGGCTTCGCCGGCGGGTACGACCATAACTTTGTCCTCAATAAACAACGCCGGGCCGTGGGGTCGAACCTGGAGAGAATGGCCAAAGCTGTAGAGGTAGTTGGCGACCAGACGGGCATCAAAATGGAGGTATTCACTACCGAACCCGCTGTGCAGTTCTACGGAGGTAATTTTTTCAAAGGTGCTGATACGGGCCGCACCGGCAAACCCATTGGCTACCGCGAAGCCCTGGCGCTGGAAACGCAGCACTATCCCGATTCGCCCAATCACCCTACCTACCCCAACACCATTCTTCGCCCCGGCGAGACGTATAAGCAAACGACCGAGTACAAGTTCTCGACGGTGAAGTGATCTAAAAAGATTTCAGCACAGAATACCGACGGATTCACCAGAATAACAGCGCGTTCTGTCGCTGCGATATTTCTTGCCGACTGACTCTTTGTTTTCTCTGTGAAACCTTCGTTCCTCCGGGTAAAAAAACAAACCAGATGAAAAAGCTGACCCTCGTTCTTCTTCTTTTTTCCACCATCTGCTTTGGGCAGACAACCCGCTGGACAGCCGCCCAGGCCAATGCCTGGTACGCTAAAGAGCCGTTTCTGGTCGGGGCCAACTACGCCCCGGCCAACGCCATCAATGAATTGGAAATGTGGCAGGCCGATACCTTCGACCCGAAGACCATTGACGCTGAACTGGCTTTGGCCGAAAGTCTGGGTATGAATACCATGCGCGTGTTCCTGCACGATTTACTCTGGCAGGATCCGGCTGGCTTTACGAAGCGGCTCGACCAGTTTCTGGGTATTTGCGCCAACCATAAAATTCGGCCTATGCTGGTGCTGTTCGACTCGTGCTGGGACCCGCACCCCAAACCCGGCAAACAGCGCGACCCGCAGCCGGGCATTCACAACTCCGGCTGGCTCCAGAGCCCCGGTGCCGATGCCCTGACCGACGTGTCGCAGTACCCGCGGCTGGAAACCTATGTAAAAGGGGTGGTGGGCGCGTTTAAAAATGATCGGCGCATTCTGGCCTGGGACACCTGGAATGAGCCGGATAATACCAATGGCAACAGCTACGGTAAAAACAACCTGAAAACTGAGTTGCCCGACGACCGGAAAGTAGCCATTGTGGAGCAGCTCCTGCCCGACGTATTTCGGTGGTGTCGCGAGGCCGGAGCCACGCAGCCCATAACGTCCGGCCCCTGGATTATTGGGGGTAGCCACGACTGGAGCAATCCCGCCAAATGGACACCCACGGAGAAAGTACAGTTTGAGCAGTCCGACATTATCACGTTCCACCAGTACGCTGACGCGGCCGCGCTGGAGAAAATCATTCCGGTGCTGCAAAAAATGGGTCGGCCCGTAATCTGTACCGAATACATGGCGCGGGGGGTAGACAGTAAGTTTCAGACGCACCTGCCTATTGCCAAAACCGCCAAAGTAGGCATGATGAACTGGGGCTTCGTGGCCGGCAAAACCCAGACATTCCTGCCCTGGGACAGCTGGCAGAAACCCTACGTAAACGGGCGCGAACCGGCGGTTTGGTTCCACGAAGTCTATAAGCAGGACCGCACTCCCTACGACCCGGCCGAAACGGCCGCCATCAAAAAAGCCACGGGTCGGTAAATAGCCCGGGTTGCATCGGCGCACCTGCGGTACATGACTCACAGATAACCGTTCTTTCTCGAAATGAGTACCTCAATGACTTACGTGAAATCAGTACTCAGCCTGTTGCTGACCAGTATGGTACTGGCAACGGCAACCGCGCAGACGCCTAAAATAGACCCCGTACGCAAGGCGCCAATCATGAGCCGGTGGGAAAAACAGCTTACCGCCCAAAATGCCTGGCGCGAGTACCCCCGCCCGCAGATGGTGCGCCAGAAATGGCAGAATCTGAATGGACTGTGGGACTACGCCATCACGCCCAAAACTGCTGCGACGCCATCAAAATATGACGGGAAAATTCTGGTGCCTTTCGCGGTCGAGTCAACCGTATCCGGCGTCAACAAACCGCTCTCTCCGGAGCAGCGGCTGTGGTACCGGCGCAGCGTAACGGTACCTGCCGACTGGGCCGGTCAGCGGGTGCTAATGCACTTCGGCGCGGTGGATTATGAGTGCAGCCTGTGGGTAAACGGCGGGCTGGTGGGGTCGCACAAAGGCGGTTCCAATGCCGTTTAGTTCGATGTAACGACTTACCTCAAAGCAGGCCAAAATCAGGTGGTACTGGGCGTGCTGGATCCAACGTCCGAAGGTGAGCAGCCACGCGGCAAGCAGCTGCTGAATCCCAATAGTATCTGGTATACGCCGGTATCGGGCATCTGGCAAACGGTCTGGATGGAGCCGGTACCAAAGGAACATTACATCGACGAAATCCGGCTGACGCCCGAAGTGGACTCGGGTCGGGTGCGGGTTGAGCCGTTGCTGAACCGTCCGGCCAGTTCGTCTGTAGCCATTCGGCTGACGGCCATGGACGGCGGTAAAACCGTGGCTACCACCATTGTCCGGGCCGACCGGGCGGGGTATTTATCGGTGCCAAACGCCAAACTCTGGACGCCCGACAGCCCAACCCTGTACGATCTAAAGGCCGAACTGGTAACGGTCAGTGATCCGTTTGCGGGCATGGCCAACAACAAACGCCCCCGGCGTAACGATGCTGAGCGGGCCGGGTATGCCAATGCAACGGTTGTAGGCAGTCCAATGGATGTTGTAACGGGCTACTTTGCCATGCGAAAGATCAGCCGGGGCCGACCATCGGGGGGTGAAGGGCCGGTGGCTAATCAGCCGGTGCTGCTGCTGAACAATAAATTCGTGTTCCAGAATGGCCCGCTCGATCAGGGCTGGTGGCCGGGCAGCCTGCTCACCCCGCCCTCCGACGAAGCGATGGCGTTTGAGATCGACTTTCTCAAAAAGTCGGGCTTCAACATGCTTCGTAAGCACATCAAGGTAGAGCCCGCCCGCTATTACTACCTCTGCGACAAAATGGGTATTATGGTCTGGCAGGACATGCCGTCGGGCTTTCTGGAAGGGCAGAACGAATCGCCGGGCGATCAGTACCAGCCCCTCCGGCGGTCGGCAGCCAAAGAGCAATACGAACTGGAAATGCGCCGGATGATTGACCAGCTGCACAGCTACCCGAGCATTGTGTGCTGGGTAGTGCAGAACGAGGGCTGGGGGCAGTACGAAAACCCGCGCCTGGCCCGGTGGGTGCAGGAACTCGACCCCAGCCGGGTGGTCAACGCCATCAGCGGCTGGAACGACCGCAACGCCGGTGACTTTTACGACATCCACACCTACGAACCCGAACCCCGCGCGCCCGATGCCAAGACCGACCGCGTGGTCGTAATTGGTGAGTTCGGCGGTATCGGATGGCCCATTGAGGGACATTTGTGGAATCCGGAAATGCGTAACTGGGGCTACCAGACGTACCAATCTGCCGATGCGGTGCTGGAGGCTTACAAAAAGAAGTATGCCAAAATCATTGACTATTACCAGAACCGCGCCCTGTCTGCCGCTGTCTATACGCAGACGACCGACGTAGAAGGTGAGGTAAACGGCCTGCTGACCTACGACCGCGAGGTAATAAAAATTCCCGTCGAGACGCTGAAGCAGATCCACGCCCCGCTGTTCAGGTAACGTTTCTGTCGTTCCCTACTGTCTGCTGCGATCCCACCGGGCTGGTACGTTAGTCGGAGGTACCGGTGCGTTGGGCCCAGTCCAATCCGGTTCCGCTGCGCCGGGGAAAAGGCCGCGCGTTAGGCAGGATAATCCGTTACGCAGGCAGGTCAAAAAGAGGCAGCGGTTCAGGACGCGTAGAGGCCTGAACAACAAGCGACGCGTCGAGGTTGGCCTGCGTGATCTGGCCGGGTGTGGTCAGCGTTTCCAGCAAAATTTTAGTAGCCAACTGGCCCATTGCCTGCAGGGGCTGCCGCACATAAGTCAGGGGCGCATAGAACAGGTCGTAGGCTTCAGTTTCATCAAAGCCCACGACCGCCAGCTCCTGCGGTACCCGTATACCCAGTAACTTTATCTGCTTCAGACCCAGCAAAGAAAGGCTGTTCGACGCAAACACAATGGCGTCTACGGGCTGCTGACCCGCTCTGAGTTCGCGGAACGCTCTGGTAACCTCTCCTGTCAGATTATCAATGCTCACTTCTTTCAGCCATCGCTTCTGAAACGGGATGCTGTTGTCATTCAGCGCGGCCTGATAGCCACGGGTGCGCTCACGCATGTGAAACAGCGGAGAGTTGAGCGTAATCATGCCAATGCGCTGGTAACCCCGGTCAATAAGGTGCTGAACGGCGGTGTGTGTAGACTGATAATTGTTGAGAGCAACGTAACTGGTGCGCAGCTGGGGAAAGTACCGGTCAATCAGGACAAACGGAATGCCGCGTTGCTGCAGGTCGGCAATTTGGGGTTCCATGCCGTCAGCGGCTGCAATCAGCAGACCGTCAACCTGCCGGTTCAGGAACGTGTCGATCAGCTTCTGGCCTTTCTGTACCTTCTCGTCCGAGCTGCCAAACAGAACCGTGTACTGCTGCCGGTCGGCTTCGTCCTCGATAATCCGGGCGAGCGAGGCCGAGAATGGATCGGCAATATCGGCCACAATTAAACCAAGGGTACGGGTTCGGTTGGTTTTCAGACTTTTGGCAATCTGGTTCGGCTGATAATTAAGGGCTTTGGCTACTTCCCGTATCTTTTGAGCTACAGCCTTGTTGATCCGGTTTTCCTTCTTATTGTTCAGCACATAGGAAACAAGAGTAACCGACACACCCACGACTCCGGCAATATCCTTGAGCGATGTCCGCTTATTCATAGCATACTCATTACGGTAAATAGAACTATTTAGTAAATCGTTTAAACATAAAAAGGTTCTTGTTTCATCATACGATATAGTATTTGTCATAGAAAGGTTATAAAATAGACGCTTAAATAGTATTATATGGTGAATTTTGGTTGGAATAATCAAGAATATTAGCGGTTTTGATGATATTTTGTTGAAACGATTCAACCAATTAGGGTCTCATGTCGTTTTCTGTCTGATGATCCTGATGGCCAGGGTATTCTGCCGGTTACGCCAGCCGGATTATCAGCACCGTGGTCGACCACTGAGACGGTACGTATCGGTGACTATCACAGGAAAGAACACAGACTCCGTTGCCATGAGTAGTGGGTTTCCTCCATACGAAACTCAATCCGGCAGCCACTAAACGAGAAGACAATGAAATTGACATACACGCACACAAATAACAATACCAACGCCAAGGCCTCACTTGAACACCGCCTGTTCGCCTTTATTCACCGACACGCCGATGCGTTTGAAGCACTGGCGCGGGGTTCGGCTCCTTTTGGTAGTAACTGGCTACCGGGAAGGCTATACGGATCAGACAGCAAACAGGGCGGCAGAAGCTGGCAACCCGTACGTCCTGCGGCAAGCCGGGCAACTGCCTGGAGCCGTTGGGTATCCCGGTTGACTGAAAAGGATAATGAAGCCTCGTTGGCTTCCCGTTCGGCAGGTAAGTCGAATGCCATCGGCATTAACCGGTTTCGGTCCCTGCGTTCACGCTCATAAACTCCGGTGTGGGCCATCCGCTGTGGCGTGGTGACCCACCGATAAATCAACGTATAATTTTGCCGCCGAACCGTTGTGCTGACCTGTCAATGCGCAGAAGCAGCCTCGTTTCGCCGTGCTCAACAAATCATTTTCATCATGAAACGGTATTCAATTCTTTATCTGCTCAATGAGCAGTATCAGCACATTGGCAGCGCTACCCACCCGGAAGCCCAGGCCATTCTACAAAAGATAGTAGCCGATCCTAAACGGGTACCCGTTGGCATTTACGACGGTAAAACCGAACTGTTTGAGTGGGAGCCGAGCCGCCAGCACGAGTACAACGGGGCGGGTATTGGTGAACAGGGCAAGCTGGCTGAACAGGTAATTCCCATTGCCCAGGCACTCCGCTATCGGGATGCGACCTGGCAGCGTGCCGGCAATTTTCGACGGCCCGGCTTTTTTGCCTGACCCGCCGGTAACGGCTAATTCGGGTGCGCCTGGCCAGACCGGGTGCGGGCGCTAAACGCTCAAACTCCCAACCTGATTTGTTGGTTAGGTCGGCATGGCTACGTGGCAAAAAACCATCCGGCTGCGCTCCTTCCGGCGCGGCTTTCATCTGATTACTGACCTTATAGAGCAGGCGTTTCCCGAAATAGGGAACTATTAATGCGGGTTTACTGCACGTGTTCATCCAGCATACGTCGGCGAGTTTGTGCATCAATGAAAGTGCCGATCCGACCGTACGGCAGGATTTTGAGAGCCATTTCAATACGATGGTACCAGAGAACGCGCCGTATTACCGGCATAACGCCGAGGGATCGGACGATATGCCCGCGCATCTGAAAGCGGCTATCCTGGGCAGTTCGATCACGATTCCGATCACGAACGGACACCTGAATATAGGCATCTGGCAGGGCGTCTATCTCTGCGAACACCGGGACCACGCATCGGGCCGAACCCTGGTGCTGACAGCCTTCGGCGATTGAGACAGGTGTAGGTAGATGTAATTGTCAGGCAAATGTTTCTACCTTTCCTGACTCCATCTGCCAACAGGTATGCACACATCCACCAACGCCCTGCCCTTTACTGAATACGTCCAGCACGATGCTACAGCCCTTGCCGACCTCGTGCGCCGGGGCGAAACAACGCCCGCCGAACTGCTGGAAACGGCCATTGCCCGCGCCGAAGCCGTAAATCCTCAACTCAATGCCATCGTAACGCCTTTGTACGATAAAGGCCGCGAGATGGCTACCCACCTGCCCGCCGACGGGCTATTTCGGGGGGTGCCGTTTCTGCTCAAAGACCTCGAACTGGAATGGGCCGGAACACCGATGAAGTTTGGAAGTCAGAGGGTTACGCCAATTACGTTTCTACGGCCGACAGCGAGGTAGTCAAGCGCCTGAAAGCCGCCGGTCTGGTGTTTTTCGGCAAGACCAATACGCCTGAATTTGGCCTGACGCCCTATACCGAATCAAAACTTTACGGTCCCGCCCGCAATCCGTGGCAACCGGAGCACTCGCCCGGTGGCAGCAGTGGCGGCTCAGCGGTGGCGGTGGCCGCTGGCATTGTACCGGCGGCAACGGCCTCGGACGGGGGCGGGTCCATTCGTATTCCGGCGTCGTGCTGCGGGCTGTTTGGCCTGAAACCCTCGCGCGGACGCGTCACACTCGGCCCGCACTATGGCGAACTCTGGAACGGGGCCGTGGTGGGGCACGCCGTTACGCGGTCGGTGCGCGACAGTGCCGGTCTGCTCGATGCCATTGCGGGACCTATGCCCGGCGACCCATACCTGATTACTGCCCCCGAACGTCCGTTTAAGGACGAGGTAAGCCGGGAACCGGGGAAACTGCGTGTGGCCTTTTCAACGGCTTCGGTGATCCCGTCGCTGACCATCGACCCCGCATGCATCAAGGCCGTTCAGGAAACGGCCCGTTTGCTCGAAAGTCTGGGCCATACGGTGGAGGAGGTGCCGTTGCCGTACGATAAAAGCATCATTACCGAAGCCTTTTTTGTATCGGTACTGGCCGAAACAGCTGCCACGCTGCGCGACCTGAGTGCGTATCTTGGCCGGCCCGTCAAACCCGGCGTCGATGTGGAGTTGAACACCTGGGCGCAGGCCCGTCTGGCCGAAGGGTTTTCGGCGGCTAACCTGGCCTGGCAAAACCGGCGGTGGAATACGCTAAACCGGAGCATGGGGCAACTGCATGAGCAATACGACGTTTTCCTGACCCCTACGCTGCCGCGCCCACCCATTGCCATCGGTACGTTCCAGAACAAGGCGTCGGAAGAGCGGCTGCTCAAACTGGTCGATGCGGTAGGGGGGCTGAAATACCTGAACGGCACCAAAATTGTGAACGAACTGGCCGAAAAGTCGCTGGGGTACATTTCCTACACCGTTATTACCAACATGACCGGGCAGCCATCTATGTCGGTGCCGTTGCACTGGTCGGCAGACGGACTGCCCATCGGCGTTATGTTTGCCGCCAAAATCGGCAACGAAGCAGGCCTGTTCCGGCTGGCGGGTCAGCTGGAACAGGCCCAACCATGGTTCGATAAGATAGCGGTGTTGTAGGCCGGGTTCCTATCGATGCTATTCCCGATTCCTCAGTGAAAACCGCTGTCCGTCAACCGTGGTGTACTTAAAATCGGATGGGCCGTCGAACGCTACGTTGTCGAGGTTGGTCCGCCGGGGGAAACGGACGTATTTGAAATCGGTGGGGCCGGTAAAGCGGGCGTTCCGGAACGTAACACCGTCATCGAACTTCGTGTATTTGAAATCGGCGGAGCGGGTAAAGCGGGCATCGGCAAAGGCTGCGTTCTCCCCGAACTTGGTGTATTTGAAATCAGCCGGACCGCGAAACTGGGTACCGCCAAAATCCGCCATATCGCTGAACTTGGTGTATTTGAACAGGGCTTCGTTACGGAATGTACTGCCTGCAAACACCGCCCGCTGCCGAAACGCCGAATACTTGAAAGCTGCGTCGTCATCGAACGTGCAGTTCTCGAACGTAACAGCTTCATCGAAGTCGGCGTTGTAGACCCGGTTGCTGCCCATAGAAAACCTACGGCCTTCGTTCTCGGTACGGTAAGCCAGAAATTTGCCCTTAAACACGCAATTACGAAACGTCAGTGGCACAGTCACGGTGCTACGGTACTCATTTCCGTCGCCCCGCCCGCCGTTCCGAATCTCACGCTGATTAGCCAGCCCCGTCAGATCAAGATCACCGGCGACGGTTACGTTTTCGTAGGATACGGGCTGACTTCGGTTAATCTGAGTAATGATCTCACGGGCATCAACAGTACGCTGGGCGAAGGTTGTGGTCAGCGTAACGAGCGAAAGAAGAAGAACGGTTAGGAGCGGTTTCATAGCTTTTAGGATTGTGTTTGTCTGAAGGATGCAGATCCGCGCTGAAAGGTTGCGTAACCACAAAAAAAGGCTGAATCCAATTCTGGATTCAGCCTTGAGAAGTAACAAGGACCCTTTACTGCTTCAACAGCTAGTCGGGCTATTCCACCCACATCACCTTTTCATAGGCAATTTCATAATCCATCTCCTGCAGGGGCAAAATACTGGCAAATTGACCGGCGTCATCCGTTAAAATGGCGTTCCAGAGGCCGGTGGCGTCGCGGAGCAGGAGCTTGTAACCGTAGAGCGGGTGTAACGTGGCGGTGTCGGTGCGGTGGTCCCAGCCGGTTTGCAGCTCAATGGCAAAGCCGATGCGTTCCAGCACCTCGTCCATCTGATTAACAAGGCTGTCGATTCCATCGAGTTCTTCAATCCACAAAACCAGCCCGTCGGTACCCCAGTCGAAGTGGAGCGAGCTGGTGGTGAGCGTTATCACGGAAGCATTCATTCGTTGATCGTTGATCGTTTAAGCAGATCGTCAGGCGGTCCGCTGGTAAAGTGGCTGCACGCCATTGCCAATGGCCCGCTGTCCATTGTCCAGGATGTTCTCGTCGCGCCATTTGCGGAGCCAGAACCGGTATTTCTTGCGGCCATAGTCTATAAAGCCCGGAATGGACGTGGCATCAACGGCAAACAGACGGTTGGGACGCTGTTTCATCACCCCCACCAGCACAAACCGAAACTGCCGCGTATCGGCCCATTCAGCCCCGTTGGCGTAGCGCAGGCTATCGAGGTAAAACGCGGCCTGCCGGTCATAGTCATAAGTGTAGCAGGATTCCAGAAACTGCGCCTGCGTCCGGGCCGAGGTTGTTTTTAGGTCGATGATGAGCGCGTTCTGTCGTTTGGGGCTGGTATAGAGCATATCCAGCCGGGCTTTGCAGGCCAGCCCGGTGGCCGGGTCATCCCACAAAACAACACGCTCCCGCTCCGATAGCCGCAGGTATCGTTTGCAGAACGCATCGTTGCGAATCGTCTGCATTAGTTTGCTCAGATCATCCGACTGTTTCGGCGGCAGCACATCGGGCAGAAACTGCTGCATAACCGTACCAAGCGTCTCAGGTTCGAGCAGGTGCTGGTGAAAGGCCCGGCCAAAAACCTTTGCCCGTTCTGTGCTGGCCGTTGGCCGTTCAGAATAGCCGAGGTGTTCTTCTTTAAGCCGGGTCAGGTCCGAATTGGATACGCGCGGCAGGGTGCGGTAATCCGCAGTGAGTTGAGTCATGGTATTGAATGTACGGAGAAGGGAAGGGCTAAAGACCCGTTCCGACACTAGCCTACCGAAAGCAATTCGGGTTCGTCGGTGAGCTGGGCGAACGGGTTGTAGTAGTTCATCGCCGTTTTGATATTGGCAATGTCGGTGAGCGTTTCTTGGCGGAAAATTTTGGCTTCCTGCGCAAATGCTTTCAACGGAGCCGTCTGGACGGGGTCAGCCATCTTGTACGAGAACGTAGCAATGTAATACACGCCCTTCGGCTGAATCTTGGTATTCTCTTTCTTCTCGGCCACGGCGGTAATCACCACGTCGGCCAGCGTTAAGTCGTCATAATACAGCGGTTCGATGAGCCGGAAGATGTTATCGACCGAGTAGCCATGAAACAGCACCGCCGATACGCAGTTTCTGTCGTCGATGAAGAAAAGCTCTGCCCAATTTTTGGTGCCCATGTTCAGGATGTTGTCCGTGAAGATGCGCCAGGCTATGGGCTGAAACGTAAGCGTGCGCCCCAGTTTCTCAGCGCCATTGATGTTGAACACACCCTCTTTAGCGTCGAACCGGTACTGGCGGGGATGACCTTCGAGATACTTAAACCGCCGGGCGGCCGCGTCGTTTACGAACTGAATTGCCGTTTCGTTCGTGTTTTGGCTTGTTTCGCTTTGATTTGTCGAAAGTAGGGTCTTGTTTTGTGCGTTCATTAGTATTTGTTGTTTACTGTTCAAGCAGGGGACCCGTTTTGCGGTCCCTTTTGCCTTTTTAGGGGCATTGTTTACAGGTTTAAAATTACATAGTTTTACGTAAAAAACAAGCCCGTTCCGGCGGTATTTAGTGATAATTTTACGCATTATACGGTAAAATACAGATGATAGAAACCCGCCTGCAGGAACTGATCGACGCCCTGAACATTAGCGTGCTGGAGTTTGCCCGGCAGTTGGGCGAACGGCGGGGCGAGAAGGTCTATCACATCCTGCACGGTCGGCTCAAGCCGCGCTACGATACCATCGAGAAAATCCTGATTGCTTACCCACAACTCAACGCCGACTGGCTGCTGCGGGGCGATGGACTCATGTTCAAGCAGCTCGATTCGCCCTCGGCAGCGATCACAACTGAAGAGAGACTGCGCAACATGGAGTTTTTGCTGTTTCAGCTTAATGAGCGCGTCCGGATGCTGCAGGAGACCAACGATAATTTACTGGTGGAGATTACTCAGTTGCGATTTAAGTAGACTCATTGTTTTTTTCGGTTTACTTAGTAGCAGCACCTTACTAAGTCTGATAGACCAAACTTATCATTTCTTGGATTATATCAATATATCAGCCGATAGTAGTGCCTTATAAGTATGATTTTAACAAGAATAATATTAGTATAATTGGCTCAAATTTTTATTATTTTGACCTTTGCATGAGTAGTATTACTTGCTACGATATCTAAATCATTACATCCTTATGATGAACACTTTACGTTCTACCTTTAGAAACGCCCTACTGATGAGCTTACTGCTTCTTGGAACGGTTGTATTTGGCCAGGGGACTGCCCGGACGGGGCGCGTCATTGGCTCCGACGGGGTCGGAATCCCTGGCGCCAACGTGTCCGTGAAAGGCACAACGCGGGGGGTAACCACCAACGTTACGGGTGATTTCAGCATTCCTGCCGAGAAAGGGCAGACGCTGGTCTTCTCCTTCATTGGTTACAAGGCTCAGGAAGTGGCCATCAGTAATCAAACGGCCATTAACGTAACCCTGGCCGAGGATGTATCCAACCTGAACGAGGTCGTTGTGACGGGCTATAGTGCCCAGTCCCGGCGCGACATTACGGGGGCCGTTGCTACGGTAAATGCCAAAGACCTGCTGTCTATTCCGGCTACCGATGTCTCCCAGCAATTGCAGGGCCGGGTAGCGGGCGTAACCGTTACCAATGATGCTACACCGGGCGGCAGTGCTACCGTACGGATTCGGGGCTTCGGCACCATCGGTAACAACGACCCGCTTTACATCATTGATGGCGTGCCAACCCAAAACCTTGGTACCATCAACCCGAACGACATTGAAACCTTTCAGGTACTGAAAGATGCCTCGGCCTCGTCCATTTACGGCTCGCGGGCTGCCAACGGGGTTATCATTATCACCACCAAAAAAGGTAAGGCCGGTGTGTCGCAGATTACGGTCAACGCCTATTACGGATCGCAGCAGTGGGCCAAGAAAGGGGAAGTGCTGAACTCCGAAGAGCTGGGCCGTTACCTTTACTTAGCCGACATCGGCGCGGGCAAAACTCCGTCGCACGGGCAGTACACCTATGGTCCTAATGGCAGCGTGACAATTCCTGACTATGTATTTCCAAGTGCCGGCAAAGAAGGTACCCCCAGTGTTAACCCGGCCTTGTATTCCTTAACGCCGAGCAATATCTACCCGATTACAAAATCGGCCAACACCAACTGGTTCGATGAGGTCATGCAAACGGCTCCTATCCAGAACTACCAGATTGGCGCCACGGGTGGATCAGAAACAGGTCGGTACGCTTTATCGGTCAACTATTTTAACCAGCAGGGTACCGTTCGTAACATTGGTTACGATCGCTATTCAATCCGGGCCAACACCGAGTTTAACGTGAAGAAGCGCATTCGGGTGGGGGAGAACCTGACCGTAGCCTTTGGCAGTCGCAAAGGCGGCTTCAACAATAACGAAGAGCAGAACGCCGTATCGGGCGCGTTCAAGCACCACCCGCTGCTGCCCGTGTACGACATTGCCGGCAACTTTGCCGGTAGCCGGGGCCTGAACCTGGGTAACAACGAAAACCCGGCCGCCACGCTGTTTCGGCAGCGCGACAACCGGTACAACAGCCTGCGCGTATTTGGGAATGCCTATGCCGAAGTAGACCTGCCCGCCGGTTTCTCGGCCCGTACCTCTATCGGTATCGACGCCAACTCTGACCGTGCCAAGTACCTGCGCCGGGCCAACCCCGAATACATTGAAGGTAACTTCAACCTGGAGTTGAACGATCAGAACCGCTACAACTACCAGTGGGTCTGGACCAACACCCTGAGCTACGCCAAGACGATCAACACCGTACACAAAATCGATGCGTTTGTAGGTACGGAAGCTATTCGTCAGTATCAGGAGTTTTTCGACGCGTTCCGGAGTGGATTTTTCAACGATCAACTGTCTATTCAGAGCTACCTTGACCTGGGCAGCCGCGCGTCGTCGGCCAACAGCGGCCGGGTAGAGCAGGATTACTCACTGTTCTCGTACTTCGGTAAGGTTAACTATGCCTTTGGTGACAAGTATCTGTTGCAGGGTATTCTGCGGCAGGATAAGTCGTCCCGGTTCCTCTCGGCCTCCAACAGCGCGTTGTTTCCGGCGGTGAGCGCGGGCTGGCGGATTTCAGAAGAGAATTTCTTCAAGAACAACGTCACCTTCGTGAACGACCTGAAACTCCGCGCCGGTTTTGGCGTCACGGGTAACCAGGCCATTGGTGATTACAACGCCTATACGAGCTACCGGTCTGACACTTTCCACAACGGCTACCCCATTGACGGCAGCACCACTACGCCAACGCCCGGCTTCAGCCCCCAGAAGTTTGGTAATCCCAACGCCAAATGGGAGTCGACAGCCTCGACTAACATTGGTTTCGATCTGTTGATGCTGTCCAATAAACTGGAGGTCAACTTTGATATCTGGAACCGTAAAACGACCGATATGCTCTTCACGACGCCCTTTACATTTACAGCGGGCGATGCCGACATTCCGTCGTACAACGTGGGTAGTATGCAGAACCGGGGTATCGATCTGGCCATCAGCTACCGCAATCAGGCGGGGCCCCTGCGCTACAACATCAGTGGTAACATTGCTACGTACCGCAACAAGGTGCTGAAACTGGACGAGAGCGAAAACACCCGCTATTTCGGGTACAGTTCACGGGTGCCGGGCGGTGGTGTAACGGTAACGCAGGCGGGCCTGCCCATTTCCTCGTTCTTTGGCTATCAGGTGCTGGGCATCTTCCAGACTGCCGAAGAAGCCAAAGCATGGCCGCAGTTTGGTACCAGCACATACAATCAGCCGGGTAAATTCAAGTTTGCCGACGTGAATGGCGATGGTAGAATTACTGACGCTGACCGGACCGTTATTGGTAGTCCGCACCCTGACTTTACATATGGCCTGAACCTGAACCTGGGCTACAAAGCCTTTGATCTGACCTTGTTTGGCAGCGGTTCGCAGGGGAACAAGATTTTTAACTATACCCGCTACTTCTCGGACTTCAATACGTTCCAGGGAAACCGCTCCCGCCGGGCGCTGTACGAAGCCTGGCTGCCCACCAACACGAGTGGTACCACGCCTACGCCCGATGCCAATGATCAGACGAGCAGCCTGCCCTCGACGTACTTTATCGAGAACGGGTCGTATTTCCGCCTGAAAAACGTACAGCTTGGCTATACACTGCCGAAGGCTTTATTGTCGCGGATTGGCCTGGGCAGTTGCCAGATCTACGTACAGGGTCAAAACATGCTGACGTTCACCAAATACACAGGTCTGAACCCCGAAATCAGTATCTCGAACAACTTCAACGGCGACAAAAACCGGAACCTTGGTTTTGATGGCGGCTACCTGCCCGTATCACGGACGCTGCTGTTCGGCCTGAACCTGTCGTTTTAATCAACTCACCAAGACAAACAACCGCATAGATTATGCAACCATTTCATAAAAAAATCGCTCTTTCAGCCCTGGCCCTTGGTGGTATGCTGATTCTGGACGCGTGCAGTAATGACTTTTTGACCCGTCCTCCGCAGGGGCAGTACAGCCCCGGTGCGCTGGCCAACTCAAACGGTATCGAAGGGCTGCTCATCGGCGCCTACGGTATTCTTGATGGACAGGGAATTGACGGTCAGGATCCCTGGAATAACGAGGTGCAGAACTGGGTGTTCGGGGGCCTTACCTCCGATGACGCCTATAAAGGCACGGACTCTGGCGATCAGCCGGAGCAGTCTTTTCTGGAACGCTACGATTTTCAGGCCACTAACGGTCACATTCGTAATAAGTGGCGGGGACTGTACGAAGGCATTGCCCGTACGAACAACGTTCTCGACAATCTGGTCGGCGTAAAGGATATTTCGGAAGTTCGACGGAAGCAAATTGAGGCAGAAGCGAAATTCCTGCGCGGATACTTTCACTTTGAAGCCCGTAAGATCTTCCGCTACGCGCCGTACATCGACGAGAAGATCTACGACATCACGGATCCGAACTCGACCAAAATTCCGAACGATAAAGAGATATGGCCGAACATCGAAGCTGATTTTCAGGCGGCTGTTGCTGGTTTACCCGAAACCCAGGAGCAGCCCGGTCGCCCTACCAAGTGGGCCGCCCTGTCGCACCTCGGCAAAACATATATGTTCCAGGGCTTCGACATCGCCACCGGCGCGCCTAATGCCGCCAAGTTGCAGCAGGCTAAAACGGTGCTTGACCAGGTCGTAAATAGCGGTAAGTTCAGCCTGATTAGTAACTTCTCGCAGAATTTCGATTCAGATACACGCAACAACGCCGAGTCTATTTTCGAAGTGCAGTACGCTAAGTCGGCGGCTGATGATGGAGCCTCCAATGCGGGTATGGGCCTGGCTCACCCCTACGCATCGCCCTGGGGTTGCTGCGGCTTTTACCAGCCGTCGCAGAACCTGGTGAACGCTTACAAGACCGATGCCAACGGGTTACCTCTGCTGGATACGTTCAACGATGTGGATGTGAAAAATGACCAGGGTGTTGCGCTGGACGCGCCCTATACCCCTTACACGGGTCCGCTCGACCCGCGTCTGGACTGGACGGTTGGACGCCGGGGAATTTTGTACTACGACTTCAAGATTCACAACAGCGATTTTATCCGCGATCAGTCGTACGCCGGTCCCTATTCGCCCAAGAAGCACATTGCGTCCAAGAAGAATACGCTGCTGGGCGTTGGCTGGCAGAACCTGACGGCCAACAACTACCGCCTGATTCGCTACGCGAGCGTGTTGCTCTGGCTGGCCGAAGCAGAGGTAGAAGTAGGTAGCCTGACCCGCGCCCGTGACCTGACCAATATGGTTCGGAACCGGGCCGCCAACCCCGCCGACTTTGTGAAAAAGGCTACGCAGGGAGCAACGCGCGATGCCTATACTGAAACGGCTGAACCAGCCGCCAACTACGTTATTAAACCGTATCCGGCCACAACCTTTGCTGATAAGGTGACGGCACGCAAAGCCGTTCGGTTTGAGACGCGCCTGGAGTTTGGCATGGAAGGCCACCGCTTTTTCGATCTTGTTCGCTGGGGTATTGCCGCCGAGACGCTGAATGCCTATCTGGCTAAAGAAGGACTGAAGCGAACGTATCTGAAAGCGGGTACCTTTACGAAAGGCAAGAATGAGTATTTCCCGGTACCACAAACGGCTATCGACAACGCCTTTAAAAATGGCACGCCTACGCTGGTGCAAAACCCCGCCTATAAATAAACAGTAAGGGATTAAGAGGGGGTAGGGTGAAAGGGGCTGACGCAGCTACCTGCATTCTGCCCCCTTCCTTATACCCTTATCCCCGGAAAACAACCTTCCTGCTTTCCGGGTTATCAAAGAAAAACGACCGCAACTATGGCTGATACATCCCCATTCGATCCCGATAAACTCGACTCTGATTTCTACTCCAAAGACCCCAATCAACACGGCAACTCTGACTATGGTACGACATCGGAGGGGGTAGGCACCAATGCCTATAAAGACTCGACGTCGGGTATGGATATGGAAGCTGGTAATCAGACAGAGACCACACAAACTCGTGAGGCCCATAAATTTGAGGGAAACCAGGCTACGCCCACCGGCGAAAACTACCAGACCAGTCAGGAATGGGATGTGAATGCCGACGAGGTAGCTAAATCAGCTCAGCCGCAAAAAGGACGGATGATGAGCGACGAAGCCGCTCAAAAGCTGGACGAGATTGCCGAAAACCCCTCCGATGACGCGCTCTTTCACCGGGCCGATGCCACCTACCTCGAACAGGGCGATAACCCCAACGAAGGCTACGATCCGCACGGACAGGGATACGATAATAAAGACAAAGAAAATCCGCAGTAATTTCCGGGTAGTTCTTCGCTCTAATAACCTGTACGGCCTTCGGAACCTGTACAGGTTTTTTGTTTGTAGCTTTGCCCCACACTCAGTTGCCCACCTAAGCTGACGGATATAAAATTCGTCCAATACGTTGCTCATCGAAACCCGTGCCTACGCCCGGGCGGGTCTGCTCGGGAACCCGTCCGACGGTTTTTTTGGTAAAACCATCGCCATCAGCGTCCGTAACTTCGGGGCTTCCATTACGCTGTACCCCTCGCCCGAACTCCATATTGAAGCCCAGACCCAGGATACCAACGTGTTTCGGAGTTTGTACCACCTGCGCGACGCCGTTAGTATGCTGGGCTACCATGGTGGCGTGCCGTTGCTGAAAGCAGCCATTAAAAAGTTTGCCGAGCACTGCGAAGCAGAAGGCATTCGACTGCCCAACCAGAACTTCTCAATTCGCTACAATACGTCTATCCCGCGTCAGGTAGGTCTTTCGGGATCGAGTGCCATCATTGTGGCCACGTTTCGGGCGCTGATGCAGTTTTATGGTGTCGAGATTCCGCAGCCCCTTCTGCCCAATCTGGTGCTGGCCACTGAAACCGAAGAACTGGGCATTACGGCGGGTTTGCAGGACCGCGTAATCCAGTGCTACGAAGGCTGTGTCTATATGAACTTCGACCGCGCCGGTATGGAACAGCACGGCCACGGACAATATGAGCCGCTGGACCCGCACCTGTTGCCTAAACTATACATTGCCTACAATACCGATCTGGGCAAGCAGTCGGGCCGGGTGCACAACGACGTGCGGGCGCGGTGGCTACAGGGCGATCAAACGGTGATTGATACCATGACGGCTATTGGCGACGTTGCCCGCGACGGTCGCGAAGCCCTGCTCCGGCACGACATCAACGCCCTGAACGAACTCGTGAACCGCAACTTCGACCTGCGCACCCAGATTTATCAGATCAGCGACCGCAACCGCACGCTGATCGACACGGCCCGGCGGTGCGGGGCGTCGGCCTCGTTTACCGGTTCGGGTGGCTCAATCATTGGCCTCTACCGCGACGATGCTATGCTCAATCGCCTGTACGTCGAACTCAAGAAAACAAACGCCCGCGTTATCAAACCCTACGTAGTTTAATTGTGAATGAGCGAATGAGTGGATGAGCGAATAGCTGCTGACGCAAGGAAGCTGACGCCGGAGGTCATTCACTCATTCGCTCATTCTCTCATTCACAAATGATAAAGAAAGCCGTTATTCCCGCAGCGGGGTTTGGAACCCGATTCCTGCCCGCCACTAAAGCGCAGCCGAAAGAAATGCTGCCCATCATTGACCGCCCTACCATTCAGTACGTGGTGCAGGAGGCCGTTGATTCGGGTATTGAAGACATTCTGATCATTACCGGCAAGGGCAAACGCGCCATTGAAGACCACTTCGACCGAAACTATGAACTCGAAACCCGGCTCGAGGAAAAGGAAGATCAGTTGCTGCTCGACGAGATGCGGAGACTGTCAGATATGGCTAACCTGCACTACGTCCGGCAGCGCGAGCTGAACGGCCTGGGCGATGCCATCCGGTACGCCCGCCATCACGTGGGGAACGAACCATTTGCCGTTTTGCTGGGCGATACCATCATGGATTCGGTTATTCCCGTTACGCAGCAGCTCATCGACACCTACGCCCAGTATGGCTGCTCAGTCATTGCCGTAGAGGAGGTGCCACACGATAAGGTGAACCGGTACGGTATTGTAGGGGGTAAACCCATTAGTGACCGCATCTATGCCATTGATACGCTGGTTGAAAAGCCGAACGTAGCCGATGCCCCCTCTAACCTGGCCATTGCCGGACGGTATATTCTGACGCCCGATATTTTTGCGATGCTGGAGCAAACGCCCGCGGGTAAGAACAACGAAATACAGCTGACCGATGCCATGCTGTTGTTGCTTCGGCGCGAAAACCTGTACGCCCACCACATCGAAGGCAAACGCCACGACATTGGCAACAAACTCGATTTCCTGAAAACTACCGTCGAGTTCGCCCTCAAACGTCCCGAATTCGCCGATAAGTTTCGGGCCTTTCTGGAGGAGATTCTAAAGAAAGACTGAGGGCTTAGGAAATCTTACCGTACCCGAATGAACAGGCTGGCTTCGTCATCCTCGCCGTTGTCATACCCGTTGCCGGGCATAGAATCCGAGTCAGCAGGAGTCGACGCCTGAATTTGCGCTTTCACCGTTCCCGCTCCACTCGCCTGTACCCACAGCACCAGCGTAGCCGGGGTGTCGGCCGGGATGGTAGTCAGGGTGGCTGTCACTGTCTGGCCGTTGACCGTAAAACCGGTAGGATCGGTAAGTTGCCAGCCGGTGGGTAGCCGCGTTGCCACGCTGACATTGCTGGCCGCTGCCCCACCCCGGTTGCTGACCGTCAGGCTCAGGGCAAAGGGCTGATTAAGGGCGGGGGTCAGGGTGCTGGCGGCTGCGCTCAGGCTCAGATCGGCCTGGGCAGGATCGGCGGGGGGCTGGCTGGACTGGACCAAGGGCAGGGGTGTCTGGTGGGGATTGGGCGAGACAAACACCGCCGTGCCGGCATCGGGGGTACGCAGGTCGAGCTGGGTAGCATCGTCCTGGCCGTCTTCCGTGCCGGAATTGGGCTGACTGTCGGGGTCGGGCAGGGAGCTGGCGATAACCTGGGCGGCCATAACGTACCGCCCCGCCTGATCGGGCTTTACCCGAAATACGAACAGCTGACTGGCGTTAGCCAGAACATCTACCGGGCCAACAGCCACGGCATTACCGCTGAAACTGACCGCAGTCGACTGTGCATCCAGAAACGTCAGGCTGGGCGGCAACAGGCTTTGGACCTGCACATTGGGTGCGGCTACCGGGCTGCTGTTGGTTACTGTCATGGTGATGGTTACGGGCTGACCTACGGCTGGCGTTCGGGTGTCGGACTGCATAGTCAGCGAAAGATCGGCCCCGGTCCAAATGGTGAATGGCGGTCCGGGTGCGCTGGCCACGGCAGGATTGGTGGCCACCACACGCAGCCGGTACTGGGTGCCACCGGGCAAACTGGCGGGTAACTGCGCCGTAAGTGGACTGGTAGTGCCGGTGGTCAGCGTGGTTTCACTGGCAAACGAACCTGCCTCATCGGACAAACGAAGAACGTATACGTTGCCGGGGTTGATCGGACCACCCTCTACCTCGAAGGCCGCGCTAATGGTACCACCGGCCAAGGGACTGGCGGGCTGCTGGCTGATGATGGTAAGCAGGGGTGGAACCCCAGAAACCGGTTCCATCCTCTGGTACAGGATGTTGCGGTAACTGAGCAGTTTCTCGGTGAATGACACGCCCAGTCCGCTGTCGCCCTGCTTCCGGACCGACACCCGGTAACGACCCGGTGGTACACCGCCCACGGCGAGCATTACCGGTGGGTAATTGCGGACATAATTAAAGTCGGCAAATTCAGCGTAGTCGGGTGCCTGACTAACTGGCGGTACCACGTACCAGTTTGTATCGCTGAAACTGCCGCCGTCGGCCGGTTCCACCCGAATTTCTACGGGTCCGCTCGCCTGTATCATCCCGAAAAAACTATGACTGGTTGGTTCATAGCGATAGCCGATGCGCTGGATGATCGGGTCGGCGGTGCCGCTGACTTCGGCCGGGCGCAGCACTGGTTGCGGGGCGGTAGTGGTGGCAAACGCATTGACGATAAACGGTTCGCTGAGGAGACCCGTCAGGAATGGGTGCGTGGCCATAGTACGAAACTGGTACTGACCGTCGGGCAGGTTGGTGGGCAGTGTAAACAGAATCGGATTGTCAGTACTGCGGCCCGACTCAGCCACTGTAGTCCCGTCGCTGGTTCTGACGAGTTGCACGAAATACTGGCTATCCGCTTCCTGCGGGTTACTGCGTACTGAGGCTGCCACAATAGTCTCGCCTGGTTTTCGGGACAGGGGTAGGGTATAGCCGCTGGTGATCAGACTGGTTTCACTGGCCGATAGAAGAGGCTGAGCGTTCTGGAAAAAAGTGCTGCCCAGTTGCTGATCCCATGTATTCACGAACCGGACGGCCCCCTCACCAGACATATGCGTATCATCGGGCCGGTTGGCAGCACCAATGATGGTATCGGTGGCCGGACCGGGAAAAACGGCGGGTAGCTGAGCAATGAGCTGGTTTTGAGCCGCAATGACGCCGGGATTGGTCTGTCCGCCAATGTAGCTCGCCCGCGAGACCATCCAGGGCAGGGCATACCCCGTTTGCTGGCGACTTTTTTCGATTACCTGCCGGATGTTGTTGAAATACGTTTGCTGGCTGGTGGATTGATCGCTCTCGCCCTGATGCCAGAGTACGGCCCGCGCCCCGGTCCGGGCTACGTAGTGCCGCAACACCGCGCCCAGCCGCCGATACACTGCTGAGTTCTGAGTGGGGCCAATGTTGCCCGCTGCCGACTGCTGCCACTGATCACTGGATGTACCGCCCAGGGCCGCGCCCAGAAACAAAACCGGTACGTTGAGCCGCTGCACGAGCTTATCGCCCAGCATACCCCAGATGTGGGGCGGCTGACTCGGCCCGATGTTGCTGCCATAACTGACGTGACTAAACCGAAATGGTAACAACTGCTCGCTGAGACTGTCCTGCCGGAAATCGACGCAGGATACCCGATCATCGGCCGCACCTGGTACCCGTTGAAAGCCACCAACCATGTTACTCTGCCCCGCAATGACAAATACTTCGCCCACGCCCACCCGGTTTACGCTCGTCAGGTTCAGTACGGTACCGCCGTTTTTGGCCCGAACGTCGAGCCGGTACCAGCCTGCCGATACCCGTACGCTGCCCCGAAAAGCCCGGGTATCACCCAAAAACGGAAGCGCTGTCCAGGCCGTAGCTTCACCCTGCCCAAAAGTCAGTGGTACAAAGCGGGCTTCGACGGTGGTGGCCGTCGGTGGTGCCAGACCCGTCACAAGAATGTGAGCCTGATTATCGTTGCCGCGCTGTACTACCATGCGCGGTACAGGACTGCTGACGCTGAGTTGCGCCAGCGTGATGGTGGGCCATAGACAGATCCACGTCAGACAGCACCAAAGACGAAGAACAGGCATGGGTATAGAGGTGATGAGACTGGTTAGATAGCGTCACAAATAAAAACAAGTCTGTTCTGTAGACAACATTAAGTAACTAAACGGTAGCTTTTCTTCGCAATACTATCAGGAAGGTAAGCTGACTCACTGACAAAAATTGTTAACTCAGGACCCGCACACCCGGGGTACTCAGTAGCTGCGGGTTGTTGCCCCCCGTGTTATGAAGTGAGTAGCCCAGGTGGCGTAACCCACTTTGTGGGTAGTTGAAGTTTATTCAGGGAAATGACCGCTACCAACATTGCCACATTGTTTCAGGGCTTCGCTACTTTGAAAGTAGGTGTCATTGGCGACTTCGCACTTGATGTATACTTCGGATTACAAACCAGCACCGGTGAACGCTCACTGGAAACCGGGCTGGATGTATTCTGGGGTAGCCAGGCCCGCGCTTCACTGGGAGCGGCTGGCAACGTTGTTCAGAATTTACGCGCCCTAGGGGTAACGCACAGCTGGGTAATTGGCTGCCGAGGTGACGACTTGTTCGGGCGCGAAATGCAGCATCTGCTGCGGGCGCAAGGCGTGCAGATCCAGCACCTGCAGATAGTAGCTGAGCAGTGGGATACCTGCGTTTATGCCAAGCCCAACCGGGATAAACAGGAAGCCAATCGAATCGATTTTGGTACGGCCAATGCTCTCAGTGATACGCTCTTCGAGGGGTTGCTAACCGGCCTGGAGCACCTGATGGCTGATCTGGATGTCCTCATCATTAATCAGCAGTTTGCCAATCCGCTACTAACCCCGAAACGGGTCGCTATGCTCAATCAGCTAATGGCCCGCTTTCCCCATGTTCGGTGCGTTGCCGATATGCGCGATGTGGGCATGCTTATTCGGGGGGCTACGCTAAAAGTGAATACAGCTGAACTCGCTAAATTCCTCAATATCGACCCACCCGCTGATCCTGATCTGGCCTGGTGCGCTGAGCAGGGAACGGCCTTTCGAAAGCAAACGAGTGGTCCGCTCCTGATTACCCGGGGCCACCTGGGTATTCTGTACCTCGATGATGATGAGACGCACCTGATCGATGGCCTGCCGTTGCCCGGAGAACTGGACACCGTAGGGGCGGGCGATACCGTTGTGGCAACCTGGGCGGCCTGTATAGGAGCCGGGGCCACTCCTGAGCAGGCGCTGGAGATTGCGAATCTGGCCGCGGCCGTTACGGTGCAGAAACTGGCGCAAACGGGTACCGCCAGCCTGCCCGAAATTCTCCACCTTTACAACGCATACACGTCTCATGGATACCGATAGATTGCGGCAGTGTCGTCAGGAAATGCACGCGCACCTGACCACGGAGTTATTGCCTTTCTGGACTGCGCGAACAGTCGACGACAATTACGGCGGTTTTATTACGCACTTTGACCAATACGGAGCGGATACGGGCGACGATGAGAAATCTCTTATTGCTCAGGCCCGCTCTATCTATACCTATGCATCGGCACACCGGGCGGGGTATGGCCACGGTGATCTGGCCGGGCTGGCGCGGCATGGGGTTGATTACCTCATATCGCGCCTGTGGGATCAGGAATACGGTGGCTTTTACTGGATGACCAATCGGCGGGGTGAGGTCATAGATGACCAGAAAATAGTGTACGGCCAGAGTTTCGCCATTTATTGCCTGAGTGAATATACGCTGGCTACGGGCGACGTTCGTGGTATTGAGTACGCCGGAAAAGTATTCGATTTGTTGCAGCAACATGCGTTGGATACCCGTTACGGCGGATATTTTGAAATGTTCCATCGCGACTGGACCCCGAAAGGACCGGGGGCCGCTGGGGGTGATCGAAAAACCCTGGATGTGCATATGCACCTGATGGAAGCCTTTACCACCCTGTATGAGTGCACGCAGGCACCTGTGCACCGCCGTAAGCTGCTGGAAGTAATTGACCTGCTGGTCACTAAAATCATGCACCCAGTGCAGGGAACGGGCGTACCCCAGTTCTGGGCCGACTGGCAGGTGGCTCCCCAAATCAAGTTCGATGTAATCTGGGGCTGGGATCGGTTTACGGAAGACGGGGTGAAACGAGCGGCTGAGGACAACACCAGCTACGGCCACAATGTTGAGTTTGCCTGGCTATTGCTGCACGCGCTTACTGTAGTGGACATCTCCCACGAAACCTACCGGGACCAACTGCGGAAATCATTTTCTCACGCGGTTAATCATGGCGTAGACTGGACGTTCGGGGGCGTTTTTGTGGAGGGGTCCCACGGGGGTGAAGTGTACGATCGCGAGAAGGAGTTCTGGCAACAGGCCGAAGTGCTGATCGGCTTCCTGGATGCCTACCGGATTTTTGGCGATGATATATACTGGAAAGCCTACGAGAATGTCCATCGGTTTGTGATGGACAAACTGATCAATCACTCAGTGGGCGAATGGTGGCCCCTGATGACCCGTCAGGGCGTTCCAATCTGGACCCATATGAGCCATTCATGGAAAATCAACTACCATACGGTACGCTCGGCCGTTCAGTCCATTAATCGGCTGGATAAACTGCTGGCAACTAGCGCGTGAATTCTTTTGTGGGCATCGGCCACCCAGCCTGATATGGCTTGCTAAGATTGGATCAGGTAAACTGAACGTCTACATCAATAGTCGTTCATTCTTCCCATCACCAGTCGGGTCGTTGTATTTACCGCGTCAGGGCGTTCGTATCTGTACCGCAGCCGTATCGTCCTCGCCCGTGTCGTAGCCGTTGCCGGGAAGCGAGTCCGGATCGTTGGGGGTTGCCGCCTGAATCTGAGCCTTTACCGTACCCGCGCCGTTTGCCCGCACCGATAAGACAAGAGTAGCCTGGCCTCCGGCCAGAATGCCGGGTAATGAACCCGTTACGGTCTGCCCATTTACACTAACATTCGCACTGCTGACCAACTGCCAGCCGGTGGGTAGCCGCGTTGCCACACTGACATTGCTGGCCGCTGCCCCACCCCGGTTGCTGACCGTCAGGCTCAGGGCAAAGGGCTGATTAAGGGCGGGGGTCAGGGTGCTGGCGGCTGCGCTCAGGCTCAGGTCGGCCTGGGCAGGGTCGGCGGGGGGCTGGCTGGACTGGACGAAGGGCAGGGGTGTCTGTTGGGGATTGGGCGAGGCAAACACCGCCGTGCCCGAATCGGGAGTACGCAGGTCGAACTGGGTAGCATCGTCCTGGCCGTCTTCTGTACCGGAATTGGGCTGGCTGTCGGGATCAGTGGCACTGCTGGCCGTAACTTGCAGGGCTGTCAGGTAGCGTCCCTGCGCAAGGGGTCTTACGCGAAACGAAACCTGCTGCACCGCGCCACTCTCCAGGGTTCCGGCATTGATCATAACCGCGTTATCCTGCATACTGACGCCCGCCGAAATCGCATCAATAAAAGCCAGGTTAGCGGGTAAATTGGCTGATATCACCACGCCCGATGCCGGTTGCGGGCCAGCATTCGCTATGTCAAGCGTTATCGTCACGGGCTGACCCACGGCGGGCGTACGGCTGCTCAACTGCGCTGACAAGGACAGGTCCGACATACCCGCTTCTTTTGTATCCGGCTCAACCGTCACTATGTCCGGTGCAATATAGACCGTGCCCCGTCGCTGAGCTAAATTGGTTTCGACCCAAAGTCCGCTGCCCGTTGTTCCCTGCCGTCGAATCGACAGCCGGTAACGGCCCGGCGGCACCCCTCCCTCGCCGAAGGCCGTTGGTGGGTACGCGCGAATCAGGGTATAATCGGCAAATTCAACCCAATCCGGCGATTGGCTTGCGGGTGGCATGGTGTACCAGCCGGTATCATTAAAACTGCCGTCGAGCCGCTCCAGCCGGCATTCTACGGCGGCCGTAGTCTCCGTCATTACCCACATGGCATGGGCATCGCCCTCGAAACGGTACCCCAGTTTTATCAGGGCGGCATCGGGCGTACCACCCGTTATATCGGGCAGAATGGGCACGGGCAGGGTGGTGGCCTGGGCGAAATAGTTGACCGTAAACATCTCACCGGACGTGCCGATTGTGGCGGGGTGGGTAGAAACCGTGCGGAGCCGATACTGACCATCGGGCAGGCTGGTGGGCAGGGTGAACGGAATGGGGTTGGCGGTTGTCCGGGCCGATTCGGCAACGAGTGCGTTATCAGAGACCCGGAGCAATTGCACAAGATACTGGTTGTCAGCTTCGTGGCCGTCGCTCCGGAGCGACGGTACCAGCAATGTCTCGCCGGGTCGTCGGGTCAGGGGCAGGGTATAACCACCGGTTAACACGCTGGCATTGTTGGCAGGCGTAAACGGCGTTGACTGCGCGAAAAAGGTGCTGGACAGCGATTCGCTCCAGCGGTCGGCAAACCGGCGCAGACCGTTCCGGCCAATGTGCACGTTGTCATCAATGCGATTATCGGAGCCGATCAGATCGTCGGTAGCGGGGCCGGCATAAACGTTTGGTACTTCAGCAATAAGCCGGTTCTGGGCGGCAATAACACTAGGATTGGTTTGCCCCTGCACATAGGTAACCCGCGACACAACCCAGGGCAGTCCACTAAACCCGCTTTGCTGCCGGCTCTTCTGAATGACGTATTGCAGGTTGTTGAAATACGTATCGTTCGAGGAACCAATGTCGCCTTCGCCCTGATGCCAGAGGATGGCCCGCGCCCCGGTTCGGGCAATGTAATGCTGCAACACCACGCCTAGCCGCCGGTAGGGGTAGGGCTGTCCCTGTAACACGCTGTTGCCCGCTGCCGACTGCCGCCACTGATCGCTGGAAGTAGCCGCTGTAGCCGCCCCCAGAAATAGAATCGGTACGTTGAGTCGCTGTACGAGGGCGTCGCCGAGCATACCCCAGATGTGGGGCGGCTGACTGGGTCCGATGTGGCTGCCGTAGCTGACGTGACTAAACCGCAGGGGCAACAGCTGCTCGTCCAGTTCGTCCTGCCGAAAGTCAATGCACGATATCCGGTCGTCTACCGCACTAGGTTCACGCTCAAAACCACCCACGGCATTGCTCTGTCCGGTAATGACGAACACTTCGCCTACGCCCACGCGGTTTATGCTGGTTAGATTGAGCACGGTACCGCCGTTTTTGGCCCTGACATCGAGCCGGTACCAGCCCGCTGATACTGTTACGTTACCCCGGAAGGCTTTGCTACCACTTAAGAAAGTGAGGGGAGCCCAGCCCGTGGGTTGCCCCTGATCGGGGGCGAGAGGAACGAAACGGGCTTCAATGGTCGTGGCGGTAGGCGGGGCCAGGCCGGTTACAAGTACGGCTGCGGTGTTGGCGCTGCCACGCTGGAAAACCATGCGCTGCACGGGACTGCTGACGCTGAGCTGCGCCAGTAACAGGCCGGGCCACAGGCAGCTAACGAGTAGCCAGAGCCAGCGGGTGGAGGGAAAAATCAAAATAGTTGGATAAAGCAGATACGGTATTCTACAAACTTACCATTTCCTGTAGGCTTATGAAAATAGACGCCCAAAGGGTATGGTCAGCTACTCGTATTTCAAGCAAAATTTGTTCCGCAGAACACAATTAAGCTCCTTATTTTTTTGATCCACCTCAATTTTTGTATAAAGTCACTTGATCACTTTGTTGTGTTTACGTATCAGCAGCACTTCTTAACGGTGGGTTTAAAGTAAATTCTGATCAGTAACTGATTTTGGCTGAACGGAGTGTTGGACAAACCGTAAAAAGAAGGTGGGAAGCAACGCGACTCTAACCCAGTCGTTACTTCCCACCGGACAAACTAATTAGATCGTCGTAGTATCACCTTTCCGCCACTGTAGTCTCAATGCTCAACTCAGCCAGCTGCTTTGGCGAAATGGGTGAGGGAGAGTCGATCATCACGTCGCGACCGGAGTTGTTTTTGGGAAAGGCGATGAAATCCCGGATGCTGTCAGACCCACCGAATAGCGAGCACAGCCGGTCGAACCCAAACGCGATACCGCCGTGCGGGGGGGCACCAAACTCGAACGCATCCATCAAAAAACCGAACTGCGCTTTAGCCTCTTCATCCGAGAAACCCAGTAAGGAAAACATTCGGGCCTGCAGGTCGCGGTTGAAAATCCGGATTGATCCACCGCCCACTTCCGTGCCGTTGATGACGAGGTCATACGCGTTGGCACGAACCTGCCCGGGATTGGTATCAAGCAGCGAAATGTCTTCGGGTTTGGGAGAGGTGAAGGGGTGGTGCATGGCAAACCAACGCGCTTCTTCTTCGCCGTATTCCAGCAGCGGAAAATCCAGCACCCACAGCGTCTTGAATACGTTGGGGTCGCGCAGGCCGAGCCGGTTACCCATCTCCAGCCGCAACTCGCCCAATTGCTTCCTGACTTTATCGACCTCGCCCGACAGAATCAGCATCAGATCGCCTGGTTTCGCGCCAAAGTGAGCCGCCCAGGCGTTCAGATCGTCTTCCGAATAGAACTTGTCGACCGACGATTTTACCCCGCCGTCCTGATTGACACGGGCGTAAATCAGCCCTTTCGCCCCAATCTGCGGGCGTTTGAGCCACTCGGTCAGTTCGTCCAGTTGCTTGCGGGTGTAATCGGCGCAGCCCGGTACGTTGATGCCTACCACCATCGGGGCCGAATCGAACACGGGAAAGCCCTTACCCGACGTCATATCGATGGTATCAAACAGGCCCTTCAGCTCCCGGAACTCCATGCCAAAACGGGTATCAGGTTTGTCGGAACCGTAAAGCCGCATGGCGTCGGCGTAGGTCATGCGGGGAACCCCGGCCATGTCGATGCCTTTCACCGTTTTGAACAGGTGCTTGATCAGCCCTTCAAACATATTCAGGATGTCTTCCTGCTCCACAAACGTCATTTCGCAGTCGATCTGCGTAAACTCCGGCTGGCGGTCGGCCCGCAAATCTTCATCGCGGAAGCACTTTACAATCTGGTAATACCGGTCAAAGCCCGATACCATCAGCAGTTGCTTGAACGTCTGGGGCGACTGCGGCAGGGCATAAAACTCGCCGGGGTTCATGCGGCTCGGCACCACAAAATCACGCGCGCCCTCCGGCGTCGACTTGATCAGCACCGGCGTCTCGACTTCAATAAAATCCTGCCCGTCCATATACATCCGCGTTTGCTGGGCCATGCGGTGGCGCAGTTCCAGATTTCGGCGCACGGGATTTCGGCGCAGGTCCAGGTAGCGGTACTTCAGACGCAGGTCGTCGCCCCCGTCGGTTTCGTCCTCGATCAGGAACGGGGGTAATTTGGCGGGATTCAAGACGGTAAGCTGCGTAGGTCGTACTTCAATCTCACCGGTGGGGATGTTCGGGTTTTTGGATTTGCGTTCTACCACGTCACCAACGGTCTGTAGCACAAACTCGCGGCCCAGCGTGCGGGCCGTAGCAAACAGATCGGGGGGGGTAAGGCCTTCTTCCAGAATAATCTGGGTAATGCCGTAGCGATCGCGGAGATCAATCCAGAGTACACCGCCCTTATCGCGGACGGTTTGCACCCAGCCGGCGAGGGTAACGGTTTTAGGGGCGTCAGACAGGCGGAGTTCACCGCAGGTATGGGTACGAAGCATAGTATTAATGAGTGAATTAGCGAATGAGTGAATGAGTGAATAGTTGCTAACGCAAGTAATACCAATGCATCAACAACTATTTACTATACCGGTGAGCCGGTTATTCACTCATTCGCTCATTGAAAATTCAATCCCAAAGGTAGCTACTTTGGCTCAACGCGGCCATTCACTCATTCGCTCATTCACCAATTCACTCATTATTTCCGGTAATCCAGCGCGGGTTTACGGTCTCCCAGTAGCGCTTCGTATTTGAAAGTACCCCCGCGTTTCTGCTGCCATTCGGCCGTAGCTTTCTGGATTAGGGCGGGTGAGTTGAACAGATCAAGCGCGGTAAGAGCCAGTGTTTTGGCCGCTACAATCATACCCTTCTGTCCGATGCTCATACCACTGGCTGCCGTAGACTGCCAGCTGTGCGCACTGGATCCCGGTACCCACGTGGCCGTTTGCAGCCCTACCGTTGGTACGGTCCAGCTTACGTCGCCCACGTCGGTAGAGCCGCCACTCGTCGCGCTTTCGGAGGCATCCCGGAAGTTTTTGACCCCGGCCGCATTAGTAATGGCTACCTGCTGATCGGTGGGAAAGGTTGCGCTGATTTTTTCGGCAAAGGCCGTTTCGCTGGGGGAGTACGCAATGCCGCCAACCGTGCTGAGGTTCTGGTGCATCACTTCGGCCAGGGTTACATTAGGCAACAGATTATAGACGCCCCCCAGCACCTCCCAGTCTACTTTAGTACCCGTGCCTTCGGCGGCTCCTTTGGCCGCGCTTTCAATGCGCTCCCAGACGCCTTTTAGAACGTCCCGGTCTTTATGACGGGCGTAGTAATAAACCTCGGCAAAGGCCGGAACCACGTTGGGCGCGTCGCCCCCTTTGGTGATGACGTAGTGAATTCGGGTGTCAGACGGGACGTGCTCGCGCATCATGTTCACCATGTAGTTCATAGCCTCCACGCCATCCAGAGCCGATCGGCCGCGTTCTGGCGAAGCGGCCGCGTGGGCAGCTATACCCCGGAATCGAAACTTGCCATTCTTGTTGGCCAGCGATGTACCGGCATCGGCGGCATTCTGCGAACCGGGATGCCAGTGCAGCACCGCATCTACGCCGTCGAACAGCCCCTCCCGCACCATGTACACCTTGCCCGACCCACCCTCTTCGGCGGGGCAGCCATAAATCTTTATCGTTCCGGCATGACCCGACCGTTTCAGCCAGTCTTTTACCTCGACCGCTGCCGCCACCGACGCCGTGCCGAAGAGGTTGTGTCCGCAGCCGTGCCCGCCTTTCTGCCCCGCAATGGGCGTAAAAACCGGATTAGCTTCGGTAGCCAGTCCGGGAAGAGCGTCGTATTCGCCCAGAATACCGATAATGGGTTTACCGGAGCCGTAGGTAGCCATAAACGCCGTTGGAATACCCGCCACGCCCGCTGTTACGGTAAACCCTTCTTTACGGAGCTGCTCCTGCAACAGCAGCGAGCTTTTTTCTTCCTGATAGCCCAGCTCAGCAAAGTCCCAGATTTGCTTGGAAATGCCGGCATACTCTGCCGAGCGGCTGTCGAGATCAGCGATAACGGTCTGCTTTTCCCGTTCGGGTGTTCCGTTCGAAACGGCCGATTTTTTTACTTTGGATTGGGCACCCGCAAGCAGGGGCAGCAGGAGCACTGCCGTAAGGAGTTGTGTTCTCATGAAATCAGTTTGAATTAATCGGGATGTACGCTGATAAAAATAAGGTAAAAAAAGGGGGCGGCCAATTGGTGGTTATTTCAGGCAGGATACTGGCCTGTTAATCAGGGGCACCGTATCTGTTCTGGTCACTCAATTCAGACCGTATCACTTGTTGTCGCCGGGCAGCTCTCTGATAAAAATAATCTAAAACTTTATAGGTATAAATCTACTTGACTCAAACAGGAACCATCTATTCATTTCATCCAATCACCAGTTTATCAATGGGCAAACTATCAAATCGAGTCGAAGTAATCATTTTCATTTCGGCTATTGTTCTGATTTTCATCTCAGAATACCACTACGTTTTCCTGAACGATCCCATCAAGGCGATATTTCTGGGGCTCTGGCCCCCGACTATCCTACTTGTGCTGATTTATTTCAACATTAAATTAAGAAGATGAGATGGAAAACGGGGAAGTAATATTCTACACTATAATCGTCGTGAGCCTGTTCTCTATTCTGGGCCTGGCGACATACATCGAATTCCGGCGAATGAGTCGTGACAAGTATACGGGCACAGAGCGCGACGCCGAATGGATTCCGTCGAAAGAGACCTGATCAGCTTGCTTTATGAAGTGAATAGATACCTGCGTATTACATCAGAAGGCAAGCCCATGAGAATCAGCGAACCGTGCTGATTCTCATGGGCTTGCCTGTATATAGCCAGTACTGAGAGGGGATAAAGCTACTTTTGAATGTAGGTGTGTTGCGGGCCGTTCGCTCAGTTTGGTCGAACATTCACCACTTCGTCAAGTTACAGCAACAGTAAGTCTATCCGGGTGGATAGATAATCAACGAAACCAAATTAGCTCAACTATGACACCTTACCCAGATCAGAACACAAACATGAACCAGTCTGCTGGCTCGACCTACAGGGACGAAATGATGACGGCCATGTTCACGGACCGCGACAGTGCCGAACGCGCTTACGATGCACTGAAGAGTCGGGGATATGACGACAGTGACACAACGCTCCTGATGAGCGACGAGACCCGTAAAACGCAGTTTTCGAATCAGCACGTTGACGACAACGACACCGATCTGGGCGACAAAGCGCTGGAAGGAGCCGGTACAGGATCGGCCATTGGGGGTACCGTTGGCGCCGTGGCCGCTGCCATTGCCGCTATTGGCACCAGCCTGATATTGCCGGGTATTGGACTCGTAGTAGCCGGACCGCTTGCTGCTGCCTTTGCCGGTGCCGGTGCGGGTGGACTGGCTGGTGGCCTGATCGGCGCACTGGTTGGTTCGGGTATGTCGGAAGAGCGTGCCAAGGAATACGAAACGCACATCAAGAACGGTGGCATTGGTATGGGTGTTAAACCCAAAAACCAGACTGACGCCGACTTCCTAAGACAGCAGGGATTCAATTACTAAACTCCTGAACTGAGACAGGAAAAGAAAACAAAAGCCCCACCTGATTCAGGTGGGGCTTTTGTTTTCTTATAAACCCGGCTGTTAGTCCCGGCGGCCCAGTAACAAACTGGCATAGTAAAGCAACGTAGCGAGTGAACCCAGCGCGGCTACCACATAAGTCATGGCGGCCCACCAGAGCGCGTCCTTGGCAAACCCATACTCCCGCTCATTAACAACGCCATTGGTCTGAATCCAGGCCAGAGCGCGTTTGCTGGCGTCGAACTCAACGGGCAGCGTAACAAACGAAAACAGAGTTGTCAGTGCAAACAGCGCTACACCAATGGCCAGCGGAATAGGCGTGGTATTGAGCAGTAAAATACCACCCAGCAAAACCCACTGCATATAGCGCGACGACACCGTCAGCATAGGTACGAGATTTGAACGCAGTTTCAGCGGAGCGTAGGCTACCTGGTGCTGCACAGCGTGTCCGCACTCGTGAGCGGCTACAGCTGCTGCCGCTACGCTGCGTCCGTAGTACACGTCAGCACTGAGATTTACAGTTTTTTCTGCGGGGTTGTAGTGGTCGGTAAGCATACCTTCTACTGACAGTACGCGCACGTCATGAATGCCGTTCTGATTGAGCATCTGCTGGGCCACTTCGGCACCGCTCATGCCATTGCCCAGGCTAATCTGCGAATACTCGTTGAACTTGCTCCGAAGCCGCCAGCTTACAAAAGCACTGGCACCGAAGATCAGAATCATTATTAACCAAATCATAGGTAGTTGTTCAGGTTTATTGTTTTTCTCAATCGGGAAGCAATCTAGGCCTCTCGTTAATAATAAAACAAAGAATGACCGGAAAAAGTCTCCCACCGGTATCGCCATTCATCCTGCTTTGCGGCCATCTAACAAAGCAAACCGCTTCGCCGGGTTTCCCTGCGAAGCGGTTTGTGGTACAAAAGCCCGTTTTATTGAGCCATCTCGGGCCGGGTCAGCAAAAATTCCTTGCCAATGAAGCGGAAGCCTTTAGAGACCCGCGCTTCCAGCGTTTTAGCATCGCGCAGGTGTAATTCCACATCGAAGTTCATGCCATTGCGTGGGTGAATGAGCGTTCCGCCCGACCAGGTTTTTCCGTCGAAGGTTAAATCTTTCATCAGGAGCTTATCTTTGGTGATGCCGAACTCCTGCACCCCCCGTTTGGCTACGTCGGCAATACGGGCAAAATACTGGTTACCGTTGCGGTAAATCTCCACGCTCGATCCTTTGGCCGGAAAGAGCCACTTGCCCAGAATCTGATCGCCCGTGCGGTCGGTAGATGACCACCCGGCTGCGGGCAGCAACAGGAAGAAAAGGAGCGTCGTTCGGGCGGTAGCTGTGTTGAGTAAAGTCATTATCAGGGGTCTGTTCCGGTTTGCGCCAGGCAGAACATTTCTGCCACAGATTCTTAAAGTTAAGTAAACTGGAAGGCAAATCCCACTGAATACAAAGATTTCTATCGAACGTACACCCCGTCAATACCCCGTTTTGATGCGCTCGATCAGGGTGGTGGTTGAGTAGCCCGGCACGAGCGCAATCGTTTCCACACGCCCGCCGTTGGCCAGCACAACGTCAGCTCCCACAATGTTCTGGATGGTATAATCATCGCCTTTAACGAGTATATCGGGCCGGAGAGCTTCAATGAGGGCGAGGGGCGTTTCTTCGCCGAAGAGCGTTACGGCGTCCACAAATTCAAGGGCAGCCATCATCCGGGCGCGGGCGTATTCGTTCACGACCGGGCGCAGCGGGCCTTTGATGCAGCTGACCGAAGCATCGGTGTTGAGGCCCAGAATCAGGCGATGCCCAAGGGCGCGCGCTTTCTCGAGGTAGTCGATATGGCCCAGGTGAACAATGTCGAAGCAGCCGTTGGTGAAAACAATCTGCTGCCCGCTGGCCCGCCACTGGCTGGCCTGCTTAATCGCCTGCGGGCGGGTCATTATTTTGGATTCAGTCATGTAGATTGACAGCTAAAAGAAGTTACCGGGCCACGTCAATAGCCTTCGGATCGGCCAGAACGTCGTTGTCGGGAATAGTTTTCTTACCGCGTAGTAACACAACCAGCAGCGCGAGAATGCCCAGTATAATGATCATCAGGGTAGAAACGCCGTGAATAAATGTGGCCAGTACCTGCCCGTCCTGCGCGGTCAGGGCGTAAAGTAACGCCACCTGCCCCACCAGTAAGTGAAACGAGCCGATGCCACCCGGCGTGGGCGCGGCCATGCCCAGCGTACCGACCACCAGAATGGTCAGGCCCGCCAGCGGACCAAGGCTGGCCGTGGCAGGCATGGCAAAGAACAGCGTATAGGACATCAGATAGTACATGGTCCAGATTAGGATCGTGTGGAAGATGAACGCCCCTGGTCGGCGCAGTTTCCGGACGCTTAGCAGCCCTTCGAGCAAGCCAACCACGAACCCGCTTACTTTCTGGTAGATGGGTTGCTTCTCCAGCAGGTGCCGATACTTCTGAAACAGGAACCAGGCCAGCACCGCTCCGCCCAGCAATACCGCACCCACCAGCAGCAATACGCCCGATCCACCCGACTCGCCCGGCACTTTACCCCCCAGAAATTCGATAAAGAACTGGCTCAGCCGATCAAACTCCAGCACAAACGTAGCGGCCAGCAGAATAAGCAGCACCAGCACGTCGAACAGCCGCTCGGCTACCACCGTGCCGAAACTAACGTTGACCGGCACATCGCTCAGGCGATAGAGTGTACCGCAGCGGGCTACCTCGCCGGCGCGGGGCAGGGCCAGATTGGCCAGGTAACCAATCAGTACGCTGGTGGTAGCCTCTACCGAGGTAGGACGCTGCGCCACCACTGGCTCCAGCAGCAACCGCCAGCGTTCGGCCCGGCTCCAGTGTGCCACCAGCGTCAGAAACGCCGACAGGGCTACCCAGCGCATGTCGGCGGCTTTGATTTTGGCCCACAGGTCGCCCGTGTCGAGGTTGCTTTGTGTAAAGGTGTACCACAACAGACCGCCCGCAATGCCCAGCGAAATAAGGTATTTGAGAATGTTTTTGATAGTCATAAATAGGGTGGATGTTGACCACCGGGTTGGCTGCACTACTAACAGCGACGAAAAACTCCGCCACAAAGTAACGGAGTTTGCAAGAAACGGGTGCTACAGCTTCGTAAACGGGACAGTTCAGGTGGTAACGAGCCGGTTGTTTTCGTCCGGGAAGACAACGGTGGGCTGGTGGGTTCTGGCTTCGTCGGTGGTCATCATGGCGTAGGAAATGATGATGATGATATCGCCGACCTGGGCCCGCCGGGCAGCGGCTCCGTTCAGGCAGATGATGCCCGTACCACGCTCGCCTTTGATGACGTAGGTTACGAGCCGTTCGCCATTGTTATTGTTGACGACGTGTACCTGTTCATTTTCCAGCAGTCCGGCAGCATCCATCAGGTCTTCGTCGATGGTGATGCTACCCACGTAATTTAACTCCGCCTGCGTGACTTTTACCCGGTGAAGTTTCGATTTCAGTAAGTTGACAAACATGGGGCAAAGATAAAGCAAAAGAGTGCAGGGTAATGAGCCTGGGGATAGGGTAACGGGATGGCGCTGGCCTAGCTGCTATGCCCCAACGCCCTTCGTCCTAATAAACAGCCATCTCCGGCTCAATCTCGCGTGCCCAGGCGTCAATGCCACCCTCGAGGTTGTACAGATTGGTCAGGCCGTCCTGCGCAAACAGATACTCGGCAACATTGGCTGAACGAATGCCGTAATGGCAGTACACCACTACGGGCCGGTCGGTCGGGATACGCTTGCGGTTGTTGGGAATCATGCCCACGGGTATCAATACGGCGTCGGGCAGGTGGCACAGATCATATTCGGGGCGTTCGCGCACATCGAGCAGGAAAATGGGTTCATTGGCAACCAGCCGGTCGGCCAGTTCGTGGATGGTCATTTTCTGCGGGCCTACTTCCGTTTTGCTTACCGTGCCGGCGGCAGTCAGCCCCTGCTGCGCCAGGACTTCGGCATCGTTCCGGCGTTTGGTCTTTATCTTCTGCTGCTCCATGGTCAACAGATCAATTATGAGCAGATGGCTGGAGAGCGGGTTTCCAATGCCGGTAATAAGTTTGATGACTTCGCTGGCCTGGTAGGTACCAATGACGCCCGGCAACACACCCAGTACACCCGTATCGTTACAGTTCGGAATCTCGATCTGATTGGGTGCTTCGGGAAACAGACAGCGGTAGGTTGGCCCGCGCTCTACTTCGCCGGAGTCGGTCACGCTAACGGGCGCGTTCAGCACGGCCACCTGCCCCTCAAACCGGTGAATAGCCCCATACACAAAAGGACTTGCCTATCGTCACGCATACATCATTGACAATATAGCGGACCGTGAAGTTGTCGGTGCAGTCAACCACAATATCGTATGGCTCAACAATAGACCGGGCATTGTTGTGATCCAGGGCCACGTTGAAGGCTGTGAACGTAAGGTCAGGATTGAGCCGGTTGAGGTGGGCTACGGCCATCTTGGCTTTCGGCTTGCCTACTTCGTCCGTAGTATAAAGTACCTGCCGCTGCAGGTTGCTGAGCGCTACAACGTCGGGGTCAATAATGCCGATGTTACCCACGCCCGCTGCCGTCAGGTAGAGCAACACCGGGCAGCCCAGCCCCCCGGCTCCCACCACCAGCACACGGGCGTTTTTGAGCCGTAACTGGCCGGCAGTGCCAATTTCGGGCAGATTGAGGTGTTTCTGGTAGCGTTCCTGTTCGGCAGGTATAAGGGTAGTAGCTTCCATAGTTTGTTGATCGGACAGAGGTGCTTTGAGGATGCTATTCTCCAACAGAATTCGTCGGCTGAAAATTGCGTCCCTTAAAATTTTGACGGTCGAAGCGGTATAAACCGACTACTTGTGCGTTTTGAGAACGTATTGTTTCATACTATTATCCCGTTACGCAATGAATTACTTACGCCTTTCGGCGGTAGCCCTCGCCCTGACCCTGATGATTGGACAGACCGCCGACGCTACGCCCAATCCCGGAAAAACCAAAAAAGGAAAGTGGGAAACCCTGTTTGATGGTAAAACCTTTGCCGGGTGGCACAGCTACCTCAAGATGGGCGAACCTGTTTCGGGCAAATGGGCCATCGACGACGGAGCCATTCAATACTCCGGCGGCCGGGGCGGTTCCGATCTCGTAACCGACAAAGAATACGGCGATTTTGAACTGGAGATAGAGTGGAAAATTGCCGAAGGAGGCAACAGCGGCATTATCTTCCACGTCAACGAAGACCCCAAGTACAAAGCTACTTACCAGACCGGCCCCGAAATGCAGGTGCTGGATAATGAACGCCATCCCGATGCCAAACAAGGTCGCGACGGGAACCGCACCGCCGGAGCGTTGTACGACATTCAGAAGCCCATCACGCCCAACGCTGCCAAACCCGCCGGCGAGTGGAACAAAGCCCGCCTGATTATTAAAAACGGCCGGGGCGAACACTATCTCAACGGTAAGAAAGTGGCCGACTACCCTACCTCCGGCCCCGAATGGGACGCCATGATTGCTCAGAGCAAGTTCAAGGGCTGGGAAGCCTTCGGCAAATACCAGACCGGCCGCATTGCCCTGCAGGACCACGGCGACAAAGTTTGGTACCGTAACATTCGTATCAGAGAGTTATAATCAATGAGTGAATGAGTGAATTGTGAATGAGTGACTATCAGCTTATAAGCAATCCAAACATTCGCTCTTTCGCTCATTCACAATTCACTCATTATGTTTCGTCGAAACGCCCTCCGAACCCTGACCGGCACTGCCCTGACGCTGCCCGCCCTTACCAATTCGCTCGCCGGTTCCGGACCCGAGTCCGAACCTGACGCGGCCCGCGCGGTCATGGTCCCGCTAAAGGGTAATATCAACCACTCGGTTTGCAAGTGGTGCTACAATAAAATTCCGCTCGAAGAGTTCTGCAAATCGGCTAAAGAGATGGGTATCACGTCGCTGGATCTGATTGACCCGAAAGACTGGGCTACGCTGAAAAAGTACGGCCTTACCTGTGCCATGGCGCAGGGAGCGGGCAAAGGCATTGGCGAGGGCTTCAATGACCCCAAACTCCACGATGAGCTGGTGGCCAGTTACGAAGCGATCTTCCCCAAGCTAAAAGAAGCCGGACTTACCAACGTGATCTGCTTCTCGGGCAACCGGCGGGGCATGAGCGATGAAGAAGGACTGAAAAACTGCGCCGTTGGCCTGAAAAGGCTGATGCCGAGTGCCGAAAAGTATGGGGTAACCGTGGTGATGGAGCTGCTTAACAGCAAAGTCGATCACAAAGACTACATGTGCGACCATACCAAGTGGGGTGTTGATCTGTGCAAAGCGGTGGGATCGGAGCGATTCAAGCTACTGTACGATATCTACCACATGCAGATTATGGAAGGCGACATCATCCGCAACATCCGGGAGTATCACCCGTATTTTGCCCACTACCACACCGGCGGCAACCCGGGCCGAAACGAGATTGACGAAACGCAGGAAATTTACTATCCCGCTGTTATGAAAGCCATTCTGGCTACGGGGTTCAAAGGCTACGTAGCGCAGGAGTTCATCCCCAAACGCGACCCGCTCAAAAGTCTGCGCGAAGGAATTACGATCTGCGACGTGTAGGAAGCAGCCGGATGTTTCCCGAAAAAGGGATGAAAGGAAGTTGACTTTTGCGTCTTCCTTTCATCCCTTTTTTCGTTCTACCCAATCAATTTGTAATTTCGGTATTCGCCGATGCGCCGACCCGTAAGTTTGTCGGCCAGATAAGCCAATCGTTTTTTCAGGGGTAAGTCGCCGGTTAATTTCGACGGATCGAAGTCGTAGTTACCCTTCTCTACCCAGTCTTTCATCACGGCGGGATGCGTTCCTGTAAAGGGCAGGACACGCTCGATGGCATAGTAATCGTGCGCTTTCCGGTTCTCAAACACTTTGCTGTGCTGATTGTCGTCCATGTAGTAATGCGCGAAGATTTGCGCCTTTTTCAGCATTTCCTCCGCCGGACGAACGTAACTGTAGTGATAAACCGGAGCGCCGGTAGACCACACGCTGAGTTTGAGCCCCTTGTGGCCACTTAGCCTTTGCTGCTCGTTCGCATACCGCCGGAAGCCCTGCGAATCATGGTAGGAGAATACGCCGATACCCCGTCGAAAGAGTCTGATTTCCTTCGTATGCTGGTAACGGCTCCCATTGAGATAATTATAACTCCCGTAAAAATTCAGGAAGTCGAACAGCAGACCGCCAACCTGCAGATTGGCGTTGGCCTCTTCAATTTTGGCTTTGATGGTTGGCAAATCGTTTTCATGAATGACTTCGTCGGCCTGAACATGAAACAGCCAGTCGCCGGTGCAGGCGGCCATCGCCAGGTCGGTTTGCTGGGCAAATATCCTGCCGCCCGCTCGCATGGCGTCATCCCAAACCGTGTCGATAATCTTTATTTTAGGGTTACCGAGCGCAACGATGGCCTCTCGGGTGCCGTCAGTCGAATTACCAACGGCAATCACAAACTCGTCGCAAATGGGAAGGATAGACTGGATTGCCGCCAAAAACGGATACTGGTATTGAATACCGTTCCGGACGTAGGAGAAGCCGCTGATAGTCATAAGCTGTGAGGAGTGAAAGCTGGAGAATTAATTCATTAGGCCTCCATGAGATTCTTTTCTGTCTGACCAACAGACCGTAGCGTTGGTACGTGCATGAGATAAATAACCCGGAACCAGATCAGCACGCAGGGTAAGGCTTTCAAAACATAGGGTTTTACGAACTGTTCGCGCAGGGAGGATGGGAAAATATCGCTTGGCGACAGCACCGTGAACACAAAGCAGCCAATGAGCAATGCCCGGTCCAACCCGTTCTGAGGGCTGACAAACCACCAGCACATTACGCCCGTAACGGCCGTAATATAGGTAGGCGACTCTGAAACGGGATTGAAAATAACCTGGAAAATCAGCACTGATGCCACCATCAGCATCCGAAACGTCGGTTCCGTAAACCGCCGAATCTGCCCGTAAACAGAACAGAATAGCAGCACCCCGGCCCCGATAATGGCCGACGTAGAAATATCAGGCGAGATGATCTGATGCACCAGCCGGTGAATAGACAGGTTTACCCACTTGTCAAAATCGGACTTGACGAGCAGTTGCTCGATCCACAACTGATACTGCCAGAGCAGTTTGTCGGGCGACGTAAGCAACAGCGGTAGTAAAGCCATGACTACACTCCACAGTATCGCATAGGCCAGAAAACGCCCCTTTTGCGGGTACAGCAGAAACAACGCCCCGGCCACCAGACTATAAATCTTAATGTTGAAACCCAGCAGGATAAAGAAAGCCGCCCAGCCCGGCTTACGCTGTTCAAAACTCAGGAACGCAAAGAGGGAAACCGCCGTAATAAGCGGGTTCGTCTGGCTGTTCACGAGCGAGGTAAACAACTCATGCAGACAAAACCAGTATGCAAAAGCTTTTTGCCGGTGCGTAAACGGCATCCGATAAATGGCATAAAACCAGATGGCGGCAAACAGCGGCTGCCATAAAAACAAGCCTACGGCGTAGGGGAGGGCGAAAATAGGCGCAAACAAAGCCGCAAACGTTGGCGCGTAGTGGTAGTGATCGACGTATTCGGCCGGATACAGGGCGTACAGACTCTTGCCATCGAGAAGATGATACAGCGAATAGTAAAAAATGCTGTACACACCCGACCCCTCCAGAAACACGGCCTTAACGCTGGCCAGCAAGGATATAGCCGCGAATACGGCAATCAGAAACCGGGTGTTACTAAAAATTGAGCGGTTGAGAAGCGACGTCACGGGTATGGGTATTGGAGCGGGTTCTTGCCGGAAATCTGGCAGCTGGACTGTTGGGGAAATATACCGGCAAAGATACGGTCAACCGTCTAAATCAGTAATTGGCCGGAAATTACCCGAGTCCGTAAGAAGCTGACACACTCACCCACCAAATGTAGCCGTTTACGACATTTATCATGAATAACCCCTTAATTGCTGCAATTTTGTCACATCACAATTTCTGACCTTCCCCGTTATACAACCAACTCATTTTAGTATGCTTATTCTCCGTAAACACGCCCGATACGTCTGGTTGCTCTGGCTCATTACACTGGCCGCCTGTACCAAATCGACGGATCCTACACCGGCACAAAACGAGTATTTAGTCAGCAGCACCGAGGTCGCCAAACTAACCAAAGAGCAGGTTATCGCGCAGCTTGGCCCGTTTGCCAGTCAGCTGGGGGGAGTACCGCTTACCGCCTTCGTGCAAAATGGCTGTACCCAGTATCGGCTGACGTATAAAACCAAAGGGGCTGATGGTAACGATGTGACGGCATCCGGCGCGGTGCTGGTGCCAACCCAGGCCAATGGCACACCCAAAGCCGGGCCGCTGTCGGCCCTGAGTATTCAGCACGGTACGCTGTTTAACGAACCCGATGCGCCGTCGTACTTTGCCCCCAATACCGAATCGACCACGGTGGGGGTATTGGGAGCCGCTCTGGGCTACCTGGTAATCTATCCCGACTATATTGGGTACGGAGCCAGTAAGGCTTTGCCGCATCCTTACGAGGTGCGCAAAGTAACGGCCCAGACGAGCTACGACATGCTGAAAGCGGTGCAGGAGTTTGCCAAAGAGAAGGCCGTTGACTGGACTGGTAACAAGCTCTTTCTGTCGGGTTATTCGCAGGGTGGGGGCGCCACCATGGCGTTGCAGCAAAAAATCGAATCTGAAACGCCCAACGCCTTTACCCTCAAAGCCGTTAGCTGCGGAGCCGGTGCCTACGACAAACTCAACTTCACGAAGTTTCTGCTCAGCAGCCCATCCTCGGGCGACCCAACGTCCAACAGCCAGTACTTGTGGGTCATGACCACCTACAACCGGGTGTATAATTTCAACCGGCCCGTCTCGTATTTTCTGAAAGAACCCTACGCCAGTCGCGTGCAAAGTCAGGGTGCCCTGGCTACCATCGACGTAAGCTTCAATCAGGCCGCTACCGATGCCCTCAAAAACGGGATCGTGAATGGTACCGATACTGAGTTTATCAACGCGCTGAAAGACAACGATACATACAACTTCGTCCCCAAAGCCCCCACGCTACTCATCTACGGCACCGCCGATACGCAGGTTTACCCGCTTAATAGCGTGAACGCCTTCGATGCCATGAAAAAAGCCGGGGCCACCACCGTGCAATTGATTCCGCTGGCCGGACAGACCCACACGAGCGGTATCTCGGGCTATCTGACCCAGACCATTCTGTATTTTCAGTCCATTCAATAGGCAAAGGAAGCCCGGCACCTTGCTGCCCAAGATTTTGTTACAAGTAGTCTGTCATACGCCCGTGTTCAGTGCAGAGCGGTGTATGACAGACTAATTTACCTTTATATGGAACCTCACTCCGTTGAAAAAGCGACCGGCGCCATCGCCGACAAGTACCGGCTTTCAATTTTGCTCGAACTATCGACGCGGGGCAGTATGACCAGCACCGACGTTCAGGAACTTACCGGCTTATCGCAGCCCTGCGTATCGCATCACGTCAAGCAACTGACCGAAAGTGGTTTGGTGAACGCCACCAAGGAAGGGCGCAACGTGCACCTATCACTCAATAAAAGTGCTATTCAGCAGCTAACCGGCTTTTTAAATAAGCTGGCCTAAATTTTCTTTGAAAACATTCAAACTTTTAAATGTTTGGATTTGTTTTGCTTCTGAATTCAACGCATCTGGCCGTATCGAACGGTCCACTACAGTCTATGACAAAGCAACTGTTTCAACCCGCCCAATTGGGTAGTATCACCCTCGCCAATCACGTTGTGATGGCTCCCATGACCCGTAACCGGGCCACCGCCGATCATATTCCTACTGATATCATGCCCCTGTATTACGCGCAGCGGGCATCGGTTGGGCTGATTATTACCGAAGGCACGGCCCCCTCGCCCAATGGCGAAGGCTACGCCCGGATCCCCGGCATTCACAGTGCCGAACAGGTAGCGGGCTGGCGCGCCGTGACGGATGCCGTTCATGCCGAAGGGGGCAAAATCTTTATCCAGATGATGCACACGGGGCGTGTTAGTCATGCTTCCCATCTGATCGGAAACGCTGAAGTGGTAGCTCCCTCGGCCGTGGTGGCCGCCGGACAGATCTACACCGATACGGCGGGCATGCAGGACCATACCACGCCCCGCGCCATGACTACGGCCGAGGTAAAACAAACCATTCAGGAGTTTGTAAAGGCAGCAGAGAATGCCGTTGAAGCGGGTTTTGACGGGGTAGAACTGCACGCAGCCAACGGCTACCTGATTGAGCAGTTCATTGCGCCCAACACCAACCTGCGTACCGACGAGTACGGCGGTAGCGTGGAAAACCGGAGCCGGTTCGTGCTGGAGGTGGCCGAAGCAACCGGTAAGTCCATTGGTTTCGATAAAGTAGGGATCCGATTATCGCCCTATGGTGTTTTCAACGACATCAAGCCTTATGACGAAACCGACGAAACTTATCAGTACCTCGCCGAAAAACTGAATGAACTGGGGCTGGTTTATCTGCACCTGGTCGATCATGAGTCGATGGGCGCGCCCGCCGTACCAGCGCATAGTGTTAATGCCATTCGGGAGCGGTTTACCGGCACGCTGATTTTGAGCGGGGGCTACGATGTAGAGGGGGCCGAAGCCGCTCTGGAAAGTGGTAAAGCCAATCTGGTTGCCTTTGGGCGGCCCGTGCTGGCCACGCCCGATTTCGTGGAGCGTAGTAAAATCGGTGCTGAACTCAACCAGCCCGACTATGACACGTTCTATACGCCTGGAGAGAAGGGGTACACCGACTACCTGGTCCTGGAAGAAGTTCAAGCCTAATGCATTAGCGTAGTTACCACCAAAAAAAGACCGGTCAGCTTACTGACCGGTCTTTTTTTGGGTAGGGCTGAATTGGTTCTAGGCCAGTGCCACGCGTAGCATTTGCTCCAGAATAAGCCGCCCGTCGGTGTTGCCGAGGACGGGGTCGGCGGCCCGTTCGGGGTGGGGCATCATGCCGAAAACGTTCTTCTGCGCGTTGCAGACGCCCGCAATGTTTTCCAGACTGCCGTTGGGATTAGCCGCGTCGGTAACGGCTCCGGTTTCGTCGCAGTAGCGGAACAGCACCTGCCCGTTGTCATTGATGGACCGGAGCGTATCGGCATCCGCAAAATACCGACCCTCGCCGTGCGCCATCGGAATTTTATAGGCCCGCCGTTCCAGATCAGCCGTCAGCAGCGCGTCGGGCGATTCGGGGCGGAGAAAAATGTTTTTGCAGATGTATTGCTGGTTAGTATTACGCAGCAAGACGCCCGGTACGAGATTAGCTTCGGCCAGAATCTGGAAGCCATTGCAAAAGCCAATGAGGTAGCCACCCCGGTTAGCATGGGCAATAACCTCATTCATAATGGGCGAAAACCGCGCCACGGCCCCCGTGCGGAGGTAATCGCCGTAGGAGAAGCCACCGGGCAGGATAATAAAGTCGCACCCCTGTAAATCGTGGTCTTTGTGCCAGAGCTTAGCAACGGGCTGACCCATCAGTTCAAGAGCATCGACGGCATCCTGATCGCAGTTGGAGCCGGGAAATACAACAACACCAAATTTCATAATTGTCTCGAAAAAAATCCTGTACAGTTTATTTCACTTCCACCGGCTGGCCGGCCATTGCTGCTTTGCCCCGCTCGAAGGTCAGGTCGATCCGACCCAGGTTAATACCGGCAAAACCAACCTGATTGATCCAGAGCGATTGTCCGTCGCGGTTATTAACCGGAACAGGGGCGTTCAGAAAGGTATGCGTGTGGCCCCCAATGATACCATCAATATGGCGTGTCCGGGCGGCCAGCACATGATCTGACACCGTAGAATCATCGTATTTATAGCCGAGGTGCGACAGACAAATTACGTAATCACATTTCTTTTCGTTGCGAAGCATCGTGGCTACGTCGTTCCCGATTTCAATGGGATCGAGGTATTTCGTTTCGCGATAAGCGTTCTTCGGAATCAGACCTGCGGGCTGGATGCCCAGGCCAAATACGCCTATCTTAACGCCGTCTTTCACGAAGATTTTATACGGCGCCGTTTTACCGTCCATGACGGTATTGGAAAAATCATAATTGGCAATAACGAAGGGAAAGCGGGCCTTGCCAAACTGCGTTACCATGTTGTCGATCCCTCCGTCAAAGTCATGGTTGCCAATGGTTCCGGCATCGTAGCCCAGTCGGTTCATGGCCAGAATTTCCGGTTCGCCGTTGTACAGATTAAAATACGGCGTTCCCTGAAAGATATCGCCTGCATCGAACAGCAGCACGTTTGCCTGCTGCGCTCTGATCTGCTCAATCAGCGTAGCCCGGCGGGCCACCCCACCCCGGCCGGCATTGCGGCTGCCATCCATCGGGAAGGGGTCAAGCCGGCTGTGTACGTCGTTGGTATGCAGGATGGTAAGCGTGGTGGTTTTGGCGGCAGCGAGGGCTTCGGGCATGACCGAGCCAACAACGGCAGCCGTGCCCAGCAGCTTCAAAAAATCGCGCCTATTGGGTTGTAATACGTCCATCAGAAACGGGCTTGATAGGTTGACCGGTTTTGCCCTGCTGCCGGAAATAGTCGATCAGGGCATCGCGGATGAGGTAGTTCGTGTTTTCTCGCTTCAGGGCGTCTTTCAGGAAGTTGGCATTGTCACCCCCATCGGCCACGTAATCGCTTATGGCGATGGTATAGGTTTCGCTGGGTTGTAGAGTCCGTCCGTTGGTAAACGTCACGTCCTGAACCTGCCCGTCTTTAAGGCGGGTCCGCAGGCCGCCAATTACGAGTTTGTCGCCCTGGGCAAAATGATCGAGCAGCTGTCTTAGCATGGTACCTGTCATCGTCAGCACCACCAGCTGATTGTCGAACGGCATGACTTCAAAAATAGATCCGGTCGTAATGTCGCCGGCGGGCAGGTTGTTGCGGATGCCGCCGTAGTTTAGGTGCGATGCGTCGAGGGGTTTGCCGTAGCGCTGCGAAGCCTGTTGCAGCAGCGCGTCGGTCAGCAGTTCATTGAGTGGGCCATTAATTGGTTTTTTCTCGATGCGATCCGTACTGCGGGTCAGCACTTCATTCATGGTGCTGTTGAGCTTCTGCCGGTAAGGAATCAGTAACTGCGCCATATCACGATCGGCGGGGGCGGTTGCCGAATCGATGGTGGTCAGGCTGGCCGTGCGACTGGCCACGTGATACCCCCCCGGCTGGCAGGCCGATAGCCCGGCGAGAGCAAGCAGGAAAACGAATTTTTTCATGGTGCCGCAAAGATAGGGCGTTACACCGACCCGACTCACATCAGTTTGCCCGGCAGGACGATTACGGTACGTTCGGGCTGGTAAGTTACTTTGCGAAGCCGCCCAAAACCGCCTATGCCAATCTGCAGACCAATCATACCCCCCGAAAACGGCTGGTTACCCAGCAATTGGCTGTAGGAGAGTTTGGCGCGTGCAAACCAGAAACTGCTGCGGTCTTCGCCCGGCTGGTGGGTATTTTGGCCTAGTTTGAAGTCATAGATGAGCCCGGCAGTAGGCGCGTGATTGAGCAGCGACAGCCCGGCATAGCGTTCATCGTGCCGGTTGCGGGGGGTTAGCTGAAGCAGCCGGTAGCCCACGTAGGGCATAAGCCGGTGGCGGGGCGATTCGCTCAGGACCCGGCCCAGTCCCAGGTCAATCAGGGTTGGGTTAACGGGCGTTCCCATTTCCCAGGTTCGATTTTGATGGACAAACTCTGCCCCGATGGTACCGGTATACAGGGCCGGATGCAGAAACACCATTGTTCGCCCAAAGGCCAGATCAATCCCCACCGACAGACCCCCCAGCGGGCTCAACACCTGCGCTACCTGGCCAACCGGCAATGTGCCGCCCCCCGCCACGAAAAAACCAAACCCGAACCTCGATGCGCGGTAGGTTGTCACTAAATCTGGCGTGGCAAAGAGCCGTTGCACTACCCGCTGCTGCCATAATTCGAGGGCCGACCGATCGTCGCCCCCGCCGGTTTCAGCCCGGAATCGGTTCACCTCGGCACCCAGTTCGGCGTTGGTCAGGTACTCGATCTGCCTCGCCTGCTGCTTAAAATTGCGCTGGTCTACTAACTCAATCAGTCTGGCCTTCATTTGCCGGGTATAAATCTCAACCAGATCGAACAAGACCTGATTGTAGGCCAGCGTCCGCTCGCTTCGGGCCGTTTCGGATACCCAGGACAGGTTGCGGAACATCAGACAGAAAGCATCCAGCGCCGGAATACTGCCGATAGACGTAGGGCGGACTTCGTACCCAATCTGATAGTAAAATTCTGAGCCGCCCAAACCGGGCTGCGCCGGGCTGTGAAAGTCAGCCAGTTCCAGCCGCCGGGTTGCGCTCCAGTGCAGTGTGTCAATGGGAATCTGCGCCACTGGTTCACGCTTCCGCCGTGCTGACTGCCGTTGTTCCGGCTCACGCTGCCCTAATGTGGGCAGGGCGAGCCAGCACAAAGTAAGAACCAGTAGTGCGGTGGCGAAGAATTGGTTCATTGAGGTAAGTAACTGATAAACAGAGCAAAGTCAGGCAGGGTGGTGTCGGATAACGTAAATCCTGTCCCCCAATTAGCTACTATGCCTGATTTCGTTCTGCGATTCCGGCCAGCAATATCACTAATCTGGTCGGCGTTTTTCAATCCGGGTTTCGTATGGGCAGGTATCTGGAAAACGGCCCGGCCATCGCCTTCACGCCCCATGCGAAGGGATGATCTGGCCTGACAGAAGTCGTAAAACCCGGCGTGGGTCAGACGGTAGCGCCGGTGGGCAACGGGGTTGAATTCAAAAACCATCCTGGTAGCAGCTATCGGATTCAATACAGACAAATATAACGAAAAAAGCGCGGCCCCTTTTGTACGGGAGCCGCGCCAGATTTCGGCCTGTATGGGTTTAAACCGTCAATGTACCTTCAATGGAGTCATCGAGGGTTTGGCCGATAGCCGCACCAATGGCCATTTTTACAAAGGCAACGGCATTGCCATGTTTATTATCCCAATAGTAACCGTCCTGCGCCGTTACTTTGATGACCGTAATGCGCGGGTCATCGACACCTTCGGTAAACCAGGTCTTTGTAATGGGTTCCCAGAGTTCCTTGATGAGTTCTTTGTCGGTCGAGATGGTAGCCGTGCCGTACACGCTCAGGAAGTCGGAGTAGTCAGACCCCTGAAACAAAAGCTGAACACGGTTGTCGGTCTGGATCTCGGCATTTTTGTAGCTGTCGTTGGCACTCAGAAACCAGAAATTACCCTGGCTGTCTACTTTCTGCACTGACATTGGCCGGGTTTTCAGTGGCTCGCCGGTAGTAATTTTCGTGCAAAAGAAGCAGGTGCTGCTTTCGCCAACCAGTTCCTTGATTTTCCGTCCCGCTTCCGCGCCAATGAGGTTTTTGAGATTGTCTTCGGGCTGCTGCTTATTGATGCTGTCCATAATATGCCTGGTTTGTGCGTTCAGTATGACAGACTAACCAGAAACCAAAGCAACCTTCTTTTTACAAAGTCAATTTTTAGCCCAGGGCCCGTCCTGATAGCCTGTTCTACTTCCGTAACGATGGTGTTGAAGCGGGAAACGCGGTGGTAGACAGCCGGTTCGTAAGTGCCCTGCCCTGCCCACGGTCAATAATTGTCTGGGTACACAGGTAGTTTCTGGATGAGTAGATGCTTAACAGGCCAAACTACTAGTGCTAAATAGCCGTGAAGACTACTCCTGTTTGTTACCTCATTCTGCTGCTGTTTTCTGTTGGAGCAGCCATTCAGTCCAGCGCACAAACACCCGGTGCTGAGACCTTTATTAGTGGCGATCCATTGCCCAATGCGCCCGATCTGGCGGCTCGGGGTACGTTCGGTGTTGGGGTACGAACCATGAATCTGGTTCACAAAGATCAGGTTGATGTGCTGCACGGAAAAGATGGCAAACATCCCCGCTACGATCGCCCCCTAACCCTCGAGATCTGGTATCCGGCCCGGATTGCCGCTAATAAGCCCACTACGGTAACGTATGAATCGGTATTTGGTCGCGCCAATGATCCCAGGCGTCCTATTGTTCCGTTCACGTTTACCGGCCGGGCCAGTCGCGATGCCGAGCCGGACGGTAGCGGAGGAGCGTATCCGTTGGTTATCGTTTCGCACGGCTATCCGGGATCGCGTCTTTTGCTTAGCTACCTGACCGAAAATCTGGCTTCAAAAGGCTACGTGGTGGTGGCCATTGGGCATACCGAATCGACGTACAGCGACCTGGCCGCATTTCCCAGCACGCTCCTGAACCGGCCTCTTGACGATCTGTTCATACTCAACGAAATGGCCCGGCTGGGTGCCAAAACCGGCAATACCTTTCTGGCGGGGTTGCTCAACGCCGACAATACGGCCCTGATTGGGTATTCGATGGGTGGTTACGGGGCGCTCAATACCGTAGGCGCGGGGTTCAGCCCGCAGGCTCTGAAGTTTTTTGAGCAGGCAACCGGTGGCAGTACGGCCCTTGAACCCCGCACCATGGCGTCTGCCGCGTATAAGTCATCGCTTGATCCCCGCATTAAAGCGGTGGTTGCGTTTGCGCCCTGGGGAATGGAACGGGGTATGTGGGACTCTACCGGGCTGGCGGGCCTGACCCTGCCAACACTTTTTGTGGCCGGTAGCAAGGATGATGTATCAGGCTACGAAAAAGGAATAAAAGCCATTTATGACGGGGCCGTTAACGCCGACCGCTATCTGCTGACGTACGTCAATGGTCGGCATAATGTGGCTCCCAATGCCCCCCCGCTGGCGGCACTCGCCCCCGGTGTTTCTGTCGACGACTATAATCACTACGCCGAGCCAGTCTGGAATGAGTACCGCATCAATAACATCAACCAGCACTTTGTAACGGCATTTCTGGGCATTCAACTTAAAAAGCTTGATTACGCGAAATACCTGAACCTGCCCGAACCCGGCGCGGATGGGGCCTGGAATGGGTTCAGGCCACGCACAGCTATCGGTCTCGAAATGCGCCACGCAAAACCGTAGTGCGGCAATCAGCGGAACTCAGCCACTGAAATTCTTTATATCCTGGCCGAATCGGCTGCGAATCCTGGATCAGGCCACAACGTCAGTATCCTCGCTCACACACGACCGGTGTGCCAGATCCTTCAGAGGTCAGCACAAAACCGCATCCAAACGGTTTGGGAACGGGTTAAAACGTAATTTTTTGCAGCGTTCCGTTACCCAGAACAATCATATAAGCGGTGTGCGCGTCCACGATTTTTAGGGCGGTGGGCTGGTCGATTTTGTCGAACAGGACACTGACACCCGCCGAGTTCGAACGCAGTAGCTGGCCTGTATTGGCGTTCCAGCCCATAGGCCCGAATAGGCCATATCGTAGTACCAGCGCACCCCCATTGCCATCATTTTCGACATGTCACCAGGGTGGTAAAGCCCGATTTCTGAACCGTGAGTTTACCCGACAAATCCATCTGATAGATAATGGCCTGGCCAGCCAGGAAAGGAAATCCAGTGAGGGTAGTGATCAAAAACTTTGTACCGTCATAGGTGATACCCGTGGGTACGGCCTGAACAAAAGGTGGCCCAACAGGGGTGGGATTTTTGAAGCTGGGTATCTCGGCCATTACACTTAACACACCGGTCTTGGTCCGACGTAAAATAGCGTTGGCGGCAGCGTCAGTAATGTAAAGGGCACCGTCGGGACCAACGGTCATATCGTAAGGATGGGATTCGTTGGCATTGTTGACAAATGGGTAGGCCAGGACAAAGGTGCTGATGTCTTCCCTGGGAATGCTGGCGACAGCAATGGGTGCACTGCCCGCAGTAAACGCAGCGACGTTGATTTTGTACAGGAAGCCTCCATTGAGCGCGTACAATACCCCATCGGCATACAGGAGGTGGTCGGTACCCGCGGGCTCACCGCCGGGCGAAATGTTGGATTGCATATTCGTAACGACCGGATACGTTTTGCCGTCGGGAGCTACCAACATAATCCGACTGTCGTTTTTGCCGGTGCCGGATTCGGACACGAAGATCCGCCCGGCGGGGTCGATGGCTACGCCAATGGGGGCGATTAAGCCACTAGCCAGGGGGCTGATGGTGAGCGCAGGAGTTTCGCTAACAATGCGGTGATCCTGACAATCACTTAGCGTGAGCAGGGTCAGTAGACAGAGAGCAGATGTGAGGGTTCGCATGGTTTCTAATCGTTTGAAGAGATGAGATTTGCCGCTGTAGATTACCCGCCAGACAACGGCATAGCGAAGTTGGTCAAACTTGGCTATCTGGTTTATAATGACTTATTTAACGGTAGTTTTTTAGCGACTTGACGGCTGGTGTCCTACAAAAAAACCTTTTGTGGCAACGACTGTAGTTGCTGTGGTAAGGCTGCTCTATCACGCAGCAAGGCCATCCGCCAATGAGCCCGACGCAGGCCAATCCGTGCCGGTGTTAGCCTCCGAATGGCCCTGCCGCCTGTCGCTCGCGTGAGGTTCGTAGAAACCCGTAAGGTTGTGTATCGTGAAGCCTACAGCAACCACACCCGTTTCCATTTGTCCGGGGGCGAAGTGTATACAGTGGCTAAAGCGTTGGGCAATGGGCAGGAGGTACCCGAAGCAGGCGATTTTAGACGGGCTCACCGCCGGTGCATCGTCAGCCCCGCCCGTATTCAGAGACTCGTGAAGGAAGCGGGAACAAACCCGCTCATGACAAACGGTTACGGGTAGCGTAGTAGCCCGCCAACAAAAAAAACCGCCTGCTGGGGCGGTTTTAACGGGTTCAAATTAGTTTCAGGCACAGCGTTACCCGAAAGAAAAGTAACAATCCGTGTAACGCTGTGCCTGAGAAAAGACCTCAATACCGGTACATCTCCGATTTGAACGGACCATCCATCGATACGCCGATATAGTCAGCCTGCTCCTGCTCGATGGGTTCGAGTTTGGCACCCACGTGGGCCAGGTGCATGGCGGCTACTTTCTCGTCCAGTTTCTTGGGAAGGACATATACTTTGTTCTCGTAGTTATCTGAATTAGCCCACAGTTCGAGCTGCGCCAGGGTTTGGTTGGCAAACGAGCACGACATCACGAACGACGGGTGGCCCATGGCACAGCCGAGGTTTACCAGACGACCTTCGGCCAGCACGATGATTTCCTTGCCGTCAATCTCGTACATATCCACCTGCGGCTTAATCTGACTCTTGGTGCTGCCGTAGGTTTTGTTTAGCCACGCCATGTCGATTTCATTGTCGAAGTGGCCAATGTTGCAGACTACCGCTTTGTCTTTCATCAGGCGGAAATGCCGCTCTTTAATGATGTTCAGGTTACCGGTTGCCGTTACAAAAATGTTGGCACGGGGAGCGGCTTCGTCCATCGGCAGGACTTCATAGCCGTCCATAGCGGCCTGTAACGCACAGATCGGATCAATTTCTGTCACCAGCACCCGCACGCCCACGCCCCGCAGGGACTCTGCCGAGCCTTTGCCTACGTCGCCATAACCGGCTACAACGGCCACTTTACCAGCCATCATCAAATCGGTAGCGCGCCGAATGGCATCGACCAGCGACTCACGGCAACCGTATTTATTGTCGAACTTAGACTTCGTTACCGAGTCGTTTACGTTAATGGCGGGCAGGTGCAGGGTGCCGTTCTTCATCCGCTCGTACAGCCGGTGAACACCGGTAGTGGTCTCTTCCGACAGGCCTTTGATGTGCTGAATCAGTTCGGGATATTCGTCAAACACCATGTTCGTCAAATCGCCACCATCGTCCAGAATCATGTTGAGCGGCTGGCGGTCTTCCCCGAAGAACAGCGTCTGCTCAATGCACCAGTTGAATTCTTCTTCGGTCATGCCTTTCCAGGCGTATACCGGAATGCCGGCGGCCGCAATGGCGGCAGCGGCATGGTCCTGCGTCGAGAAAATGTTACACGACGACCACGTAACATCGGCACCCAGTTCAACGAGGGTTTCGATGAGTACGGCAGTCTGGATGGTCATGTGCAGGCAACCGGCAATGCGGGCACCTTTCAGCGGCTGCGAGGGACCGTATTCTTCGCGAAGGGCCATCAGGCCGGGCATCTCGGCTTCGGCGAGTTTAATTTCCTTCCGGCCCCAGTCGGCCAGGGCGATGTCTTTAACCTTGTACGGAACGTAGGTTGACGTTTGCATAATGAATTACGAATTACGAATTACGGTTTACGAGTGCCGCAAACCGGGCTGAATTCTTTATAAAGTACAAATTTAAGGGCTGCGTATCAGAAACGCTAACCGTTTGCTATGTTCGCGCACAAACCGCTTGTATATTCCGATTTTGTGGAGTCAGGAGTGGTAGGGGAGCGGCTGACAAGTGCCAACTGTTTTTCGTACTTTTGCCTTACTATCACGAATCCGACACGTCTCTTGAAAGAATACGGAAGCAGCATCCAGAAATTAGTCGATAACATCGTCAACATTGAGGAAGGCGAAAAGCGAACCCGCTATGCCCACATCCTGATTGAACTGATGCGGCAGATTCACCCCAATATGAAAGACGGGCAGGACTACTACAACAAACTGTGGGATGACCTGTACATTATGTCTGGTTTCAAACTCGACGTAGACAGCCCGTATCCGCCCCCGTCCGAAGAAGCCCTTGGTAAGAAACCCAAGAGAGTACCCTACAATACCCACCACCTTAAATTCAAGCACTTCGGGCAGAATATTAACCTGCTGGTTGCCAAAGCCGTTGCGCTGGAAGTGGGTGATGAACGACGGGCGTTTGTGTCGTACCTGGTGCGGCAGATGCGGTCGTTTTATCAGATATGGAACAAAGAATCGGTTGAGGATGAGACGATATACGAAAGCATCGTCGAACTGTCAAACGGTAAACTGCTCGACGACATTAAGCTTATCCGGGCCGAAGGGTTGGTGGAGTCCACCCCCCGCGAGCGTACCGGCGATACCGTGCAGCCGCAGCGCATCACTAACGTAAGCAGCCTGAACCTGCGCAACAACCGCAACCGTAGTGAGGGCAATCAGCAGCGTGGCAACAACAACCGGAATCAGGGCCGCAATAGTAGTGGTCGTCAAACGGGGGGTAACCGCGACGGGCATCAGGGCGGCCAGGGCAATAACCGTACGAACAATAATGGCCCCCGCCGGCGACGGTAATCGAATTATAAATGATTTTGTAACGGATGAATGATGAAGTATGAACAGGGGATGGGCTGACGCAAATGCTACTCGCGTCAGCCCATTTCATATTCATAATTCATCATTTACGATTCATCAAAGAAAATGGCTTCTTTTCAAATTACAGGGGGACGAAAACTCCAGGGTGAACTTATTCCGCAGGGTGCCAAAAATGAGGCTCTGCAAATTTTGTGCGCGGTGTTGCTCACCAAAGAACCCGTCACAATTCATAACATTCCGGGCATTCGCGATGTAAACCAGCTCATCGACCTGCTGGGCGATCTGGGGGTGTGGGTTACGAAAGTTGGCGAAGGCTCGTACCGGTTTCAGGCCAGTGACGTCAATCTCGACTACCTCGAAACGGATGCTTATAAGCGTAAGGCCGCTGCCCTGCGGGGTTCGGTCATGTTGCTCGGCCCGATGCTGGCCCGTTTCAAAAAAGGTCGCATTCCCCGCCCCGGTGGCGACAAAATTGGCCGTCGACGGCTGGACACGCACTTCCTGGGTTTCGAGAAACTGGGGGCGCAGTTCAATTACGACGCCAACGACGGCGGCTATTACCAGGTCGATGCCAGCAACCTGCGGGGTACGTATATGCTGCTGGACGAAGCCTCGGTAACGGGAACGGCCAACGTCTTAATGGCCGCCGTTATGGCCGAAGGCACCACCACGATTTACAATGCCGCCTGCGAACCCTACCTGCAGCAGCTCAGTAAGATGCTGAACCGAATGGGAGCTAAAATCAGCGGCATCGGCTCTAACCTGCTCACGGTAGAAGGCGTATCAGAACTGAGTGGTACAGAACACACGATGCTGCCCGATATGATCGAGATTGGTTCGTTCATTGGTATGGCGGCTATGACGCAGTCAGAAATTACCATCAAAAACTGTCAGATTCCGGAGTTGGGCATCATTCCCGACCAGTTCAGACGGCTGGGTATTCAGATGGAATTCAGGGGCGACGATATTTTCATCCCGGCGCAGGAGCGGTATCAGATCGAAAGTTTCCTGGATGGTGGCATGATGACCGTATCCGACGCGCCCTGGCCCGGTTTTACGCCTGACCTACTCAGCATTGTGCTCGTTACGGCCGTACAGGCGCAGGGAACGCTTCTGGTGCACCAGAAGATGTTCGAAAGCCGCCTGTTCTTTGTTGATAAACTCATTGATATGGGCGCGCAGATTATTCTTTGCGATCCGCACCGGGCCACGGTGGTGGGCCTGAACCGGCAGATTCCACTCAAAGGCATTCGGATGTCATCGCCCGACATTCGGGCGGGGGTGGCGTTACTGATCGCGGCCATGTCGGCCAGGGGCACGAGCATTATCGATAACATCGAACAGATTGACCGGGGTTACCAGTATATCGACACCCGCCTGAACGCCATCGGAGCCGAGATTATTCGGTTGTGAGTTAAACCATTACACCACGGTTTGGTCTTATACACAACAAACCAGACACGTTCAATACCATGACTCATACACACACAACTGCCCTGCACCGTACTGTTCTAGTAGCCGTCAGCGTCCTGACCATTGGTGCCGTAGGAGCCTGCGCTCAATCGAAACCCATGATGGGGACCACGTCTGGCTCGGCCCGTGCTACGGCCGTGGCGCCCGATACGGCAAAAACCATTCTGCTGGAGCCACTGCAGGCTATGGTCCAGAAAATTCAGCGATTACAGGCCACCGGCGATGCTGATTTTGACTATGCCTTTCAGGCTAAGGTCTACAATGAAGGCATTCAGAACTTTCTGACCAATGAGGTACAGAGTGGCAAAGACCCCGCCCTGAAGCAGATGGCCCAGGCCATGCTGACAACGGCGAAAGCCGAAGAAGCGACCATTAACGACATTGTGCGCCAGCTCAAGCCATCGCGCCCAAATCAGGCGTTTATGCAACAGCAGAAAAAGAATATCGACGCTATGGGCACCCAGCTTCAGCAGGTCAGCACCGGCGATTCGCTGTGCAGCGATATTGATAAAAACTTTAAAATGCTGTTTGTTGATCAGCGTCAGGCCGCCCTGGATATGACAAACACATACCTCCAGTACGGCCGGAGCAGCAGCCTGCGGGCCTACGCCGAACAGTTTTCCGGGAAAATCAAGGATGAACTGGCTAAAATGAAGGACAAGACCGAGTAATCAACAAATCCTCCCCAAAAAAGGGTTGTCCACGGTGGGCAACCCTTTTTTTTGACCTGACCACCAACCATATCATACACTTTGCAGGGTACTCAACTTTCGGTAGAATCCCTCATCCAGCAGCAGTAACTCATCGTGCCGGCCACGCTCCACAATGCGGCCCTGATTAACGACCAGAATCTCGTCGGCGTGCTGGATGGTGCTGAGCCGGTGAGCAATAACAAGCGTAGTGCGGTTGGCCATGAGTCGCGTCAGGGCTTCCTGTACCAGCTTCTCTGACTCCGTATCCAGGGCCGACGTGGCTTCGTCCAAAATCAGGATGGGCGGGTTTTTCAGGATGGCACGGGCAATGCTGATGCGCTGCCGCTGCCCGCCACTGAGCTTGCCGCCCCGGTCGCCAATGGCGGTTTGGTAGCCCTGCGGCTGGGCCATAATAAAGTCATGGGCGTTGGCAATGCGGGCCGCTTCCCTGACGTCGGCTTCTGACGCGGGTGTCCCAAAGGCGATGTTATTGAAGATGGTATCGTTGAACAGAATGCTCTCCTGGGTAACAATGCCCATCTGCCCGCGCAGCGATGCCAGTGTGCAGTGGCGCAAATCCACACCGTCGATCAGGATGTGGCCGGCTGTGGGGTCGTAAAAGCGTGGAATCAGATCCGCAATGGTCGATTTGCCCCCGCCCGACGTACCCACCAGGGCAATGGTCTTCCCTTTCCTGAGATCAAAGCTTACATCGCTCAGCACGGGCGTATCGGCCTCGTAGGAAAATGACACGCTGCGTACCGAAATCCGGTCCTGAAAACCGCCGATTGTAACGGCATCGGGCTTATCCCGCACCAGTGGCTCCGTATCAATCAGTTCCAGCACGCGCTGCCCCGACGCTAAACCCCGCTGCGAGCCGCTGAAAGCATTGCTGATGTCTTTGGCCGGGCGCGTCACCTGCGAAAAAATGGCGATGTAGGCAATGAACTCAGCCGCCGTCAAATCAGACTGCCCGCTCAGCACCAGCGAACCCCCGTAAAACAGAATACCGGCCACTACCGCTACGCCCATCACTTCAGAAAACGGCGAAGCCAGTTCGCGCCGGTTGGCCAGTGAGCGGATGGCGTGCCGATAGCCTTCGTTCTCAACCCGGAATTTTTCGAGTATGAACCCTTCGGCTACAAAGCCCTTTACCACCCGCATCCCGCCGAAGGTCTCGTCCAGTAAACTGACCAGGCTGCTCAGCCGCTGCTGACCGTCCTGCGCGTCGCGCTTCATCCGCCGAACGAGCGTGGCAATGAAGCCGCCCGAAATAGGAATGACCACAATGGCGAAGAGGGTTAGCTTGACCGAAATACTGAGCAGCGCGATGATGTAGCCGACGAGCAGAAACACTTCTTTGGAAGCCGCCGAGAGCGTATTGGCAATAGAGTTCTCTACCTCCTGCACATCGGTTGTGGTGCGCGAGATCAGGTTTCCCTTGCGCTCGTTGGAGAAAAAGCCGAGGTGCAGATTCAGGGCTTTGGTGAATACCGCTTCGCGCAGGCTGGCCACCATCCGGGCCTTGAACGACTCCAGTTGCCGCACCGAGAGGTACTTGAATACATTGCTCAGCAGCACCGATCCTACAATGACGACGCACACAAACTGCAGCGCTCCCGCTTTGCCATACTGCTGAAATATCTGGGCGAAGTAATACCGGAAAAACTCGACCGGCCCCGCCATCAGGGCGGGCGCGGGCTGGCTTAGAAACCGCTGCATCTCGGCCGGGTCGACTTTATCGAACAGAATGCTGAGCAGGGGAATGAGCAGGGTAAAGTTCAGTACGCCAAATACCGAAGCCACCAGCGATGTCAGCACAAAGGGCGTTAGAAAGCGGCCCAGCGGCCGGGCAAAAGACAGTAATCGGTAATAAGTCTGCATACGAAGGGCAAAGGTACGGAGGCCCCGGTTGTGGCCGGTCTATTTCTGCCTAACGTCCGCCCCGGGCTATTCGTTAACTTGCGGGCTGATTGGCCAGTTTGCTGATGCTGGCAACCTATAAACCGTAACCCGTACCTCACTTTATGTTTGTTGACGCCATTGATCGCGTTGATCCGTTTACCCGCCCGCTGCATTCCATTGTTCGCCTGTATGGTCATGACGAGGTAATACCGGGCAGTGCCACGCTTTTTTTTGTGAATGAAGATGGGTGCGCCGTTACCTGCAAACACGTAGCCGAACTCGTGACCCAGGCCGACGGGATCTACCAGAATTTTCTGAATTTTCAGGGAGAACGCCGGGCCGTTCTGCGCGAAAAAGACGCGGCCCAGCGCATTAATAAACTTGAGGAACGATTCAAGCTCCGGGCTGATACGCTGATTCGGGTGCGCAACAGTTTTGTAAGCTGCGTTGATTCATTTCGTGAAGTGACCATCGACATGCATCCCACGCAGGATTTGGCCATTCTTCGCTTTAAAGGCTATAACCGACCGCTGTACCAGGGGTACGCCACGTTCCTGCGCGATACCAGCCGCGTAAAGCCGGGCCGGAGCCTTTGCCGGCTTGGCTATCCCTTTCCTGAGTTTACCAACTACCGCTACAACAACAATACCGACGACATCGAGTGGACTACCGAAGGCCGCATCACCACGCCCCGCTTCCCCATCGACGGTATTATCACCCGACTGTTGAGCGACAGCAGCGGTATTATGGGGATCGAGATGAGTACGCCCGGTTTGCGGGGGCAGAGTGGCGGCCCGGTGTTTGATGCCCATGGGCTGATTTACGGGATGCAGTCGGCCACGCGACACCTGCACCTCGGATTCGATATTGAGAACCGCGACGTAATGGTCAATAACCGCCGGACCAAAGTATCGAACTACCCGTTTCTGAACGTGGGCCAGTGCGTACACGTCGATGTAATCAAAGCATTTCTGCGCGAGCGGGGCGTGCCCTTTTACGAGGGCTGAGTCGTGCTTAACTTTGCGAAACTTTAGGCTGGCCACTCCTGTCCGACCTACAACCTATGATCCTCATCGTTGACGATAGGCCGGAGAATATTCTTCCGCTGAAAAAAATTCTGGAACTGCACCGCTTTGAGGTGGATACGGCGGTATCGGGGGAGGATGCCCTTAAAAAAGTGCTCAAGAATGATTACGCCGTCATTGTTCTTGACGTGCAGATGCCGGATATGGATGGCTTCGAGGTGGCCAGTGCGCTGGCTGGTTTTGGGCGCGCACGCGATACGTCTATTATTTTTCTGTCGGCGGTCAATACCGATAAGCAGTTCATCACCAGAGGTTACACAGCCGGAGCGGTTGATTATCTGGTCAAGCCCGTTGATCCCGACATTCTGGTCATGAAGGTTCGAACGTTTCAGAAACTCTACGAGCAGCAGCAGGAACTCCGGACCGCCCAGGCCTCCCTGCAGCAGGAGATAGACGTTAGAAAGCGGGCCGAAGCCGCCCTGGCCGAGCGGGTGCAGGGTCTGCAGGCCGTACTGGCGTCAATGCCGCAGATGGCCTTTATGCTCACACCCGACGGTCAGCTCGAATACGTGAATGAACTCTGGTTCAACTACGCCCCCGATGCCCACACCATGCCCGAAACGCACCCCGACGACGGTTTTCAGGCGTGCCTGGAGACGGCGTTTGAAACAGGTAAAAAGTTTACCTGCGAGGTGAGGCTGCACGAGTTGGCCACCGGAAGCTGGTGCCATCATCTGGCCCGGATTGTACCGGTCTGTCAGCACGAAACGCTGACCCGCTGGATTGGTACCTTCACCGATATTCACGCCCAGAAAGAAGCCAACGAGGTGCTGGAAAAACAGGTAAACGAACGTACCATAGAGTTACTGCTTAAAAACGTTGAACTGGAGCGGACCAACACGGAGCTACAGCAGTTTACCTGGGTGGTATCGCACGATTTGAAGGAACCCATCCGTAAAATTCAACTGCTCAACGACACGATAAAAGAGCGGTTTTTGCACGAAAACCCCGATGCGGTGTCCTACCTCGATCGTTCGATCCGGGCGTCGGCGCGGATGTCGGACCTGATCAAAGACCTGCTTTCCTACGCGCAGCTGTCGACCCCCGAATCGTTTGAGCCAACCGACCTGAACGGGCTGCTGGCCGAACTGTTGCTGGATTATGACGAAAGCATTGCCCGTGCCAAAGCCACTGTTACCATTGGCGACCTGCCCACGATTGATGCCATTCCGACCCGGTTGCGCCAGGTGTTTCAAAACCTGATTGGTAATGCGCTCAAGTTTGCCAAATCGACCGTACCGCCTGTCATCACGGTGCAGGCCGACCGCATTGCTGCAAAAGCGTTTGATGCCGAACCCGACCCCGACGGCCTGTTTTACCGCTTTGTGGTGAAAGACAATGGAATCGGCTTCGATGAGAAATTCCTGAGTCGCATCTTCGTAATTTTTCAGCGGCTACATAGCCAGTCAAGCTATGAAGGCACGGGTATTGGACTGGCCATTGCCAAAAAAAATATTGACAGGCACCACGGTCTGATTACCGCCCGCAGCCACCCCGGCGATGGGGCCTCTTTCATTGTCGTGCTGCCCGTAAACCAATAATTTCCTCATTATGCCAACCACTACTACCAACTCGGTTATCCGGCAGTTGCAGGCTGTGTTTACCATCTCCACCCTGCTGTTGCTGGTTAGTCTGGGGGCATCGTTCTATAGCATCCATCGGTTAATTCAAAACTCAGAGCAGGTAAATCATACCAATGAGGTGCTGATTGAGGCCGAGACCGTTATTTCGCTGATGAAAGACGCCGAAACCGGACAGCGTGGCTATCTGGTAACGCTCGACCCCCGGTTTCTGCAACCCTACGATGGCAGCTACCCGCAGGTAACTCTCCACTACAACCGGCTTCGGGAACTCATTGCCGATAATCCGGCGCAGCAGGTTGCACTGAGTCAGGTAAAGGCGTTGTATGAGGCCAAGTTTGCTCAAATGAAATTAGTCGTTGCCCAGACGCGTGGAAACCGCCTTGTTCGATACGATACCACCAGTAGAAACCGCGATATGGTGCGGGGTATGCAGATTATGGATGATTTGCGGGTTATGATCAGCCGTATCAAAGACACCGAGGATAGTATGCTGCAGACCCGGCTTCAACAACAGCAGTTTTATAGTACCTACACGCCTTTTCTGCTCGTTGTTGCCGCGCTGATTTCTATACTCATTACGGGTTTTGCCTATGTTCGCATCAAGCGCGATCTGGACGAGCGCCGGGAGCAGCAGCTTCACGATGAGGAGCGCTACCGCGAAACTACCACCCGCATCAGCACCATGGAAGCCGTTACGCGCCAGATTGCCAATGGCCATTACGCCGTGCGCAGCCCCGACAGTCAGGACGACGAACTGGGCCGGATTTCAACCGCGCTGAACAAAATGGCCGTGTCGCTCGAAGAGACATTCGGCGATCTGGACAGCCGCAACTGGCTGCAAACCGGAGCCGTACAGATTGGTAATGCCATCCGGGGCGAAAAAAACGTGCAGCAGGTAGCCACCCGGCTGACCAGCACCCTGGCGGCTTACCTGAATGCCTCTCTGGGTACGCTCTACATTCTTGATACCGATGGTACGTTTAAACTGGCCGGAAGCTATGCCGCCCAGCACGCGCCCGCTGTCATTGATGTAAACAGTGGATTACTGGGAAAAGCCATTGAGCAGAAAAAGACGATTCTTGTTCGCGATCTGCCTGCCAACTATACCCGCATCAGTTCGTCTCTGGGCAGTGCGCTGCCTACTACATTGCTAATGGCCCCGCTCGTGTACGATGGTGTCTGCATTGCTGCTATCGAGATGGGTTTTCTAACCGAGCCTACCGCGCTGGCGCGGCAGTTCGTTGAGAATAACTGCGAACCAATGGCCATTGGTATCAACGCGGTTCTGGATTATGGGCGGTTGCAAAACTTCCTCGAAGAGACGCAGGCGCAGTCGGAGGAGTTGCAGGTACAACACGAAGAGCTCGAAAACCTGAACGCCGAACTGGAAATGCAGGCCCAGAAACTCCAGGCGTCGGAGGAGGAACTGCGGGTTCAGCAGGAAGAACTTCAGCAAACCAACGCCGAACTGGAAGAGCGCGGGTTGCTGCTGGAAGAACGCAACACCGATATTCAGCGCAAGGCCGACGAACTGGAACTGGCCACCCGCTACAAGTCGGAGTTTCTGGCCAATATGAGCCACGAACTGCGTACACCCCTGAACTCCATTCTGTTGCTGAGCCGCTTGCTGGCCGAGAACAGCGAGCAAACCCTCACCGACGACCAGATTGAATACGCCACCGTGATCCGCTCATCGGGCAACGGCCTGCTGGGTCTGATTGACGAGATTCTGGACCTTTCCCAGATTGAAGCCGGTCAGATGACGCTCAACGTAAATCCGGTGCCGGTGGCCGACCTGACCAGCGAGTTGCAGGGGTTGTTTGGCCTGATGGCGCAGGAAAAGGGACTGGACTTCTCAATCCGGGTGGCGGCCAGCGTTCCGCAAACGCTGGAAACCGACGCCATGCGCCTGGGGCAGATTCTGAAAAATCTGCTGTCCAATGCGCTCAAATTTACGGCATCCGGTTCGGTATCGCTCACCGTCGACTACGCCGATACGAACGACTCCGATTCGCCCCTAATTCGGTTTGCGGTCAGGGATACGGGCATTGGCATTGCGCCGGATAAACAGCCGCTGGTGTTCGAGGCTTTTCAGCAGGCCGACGGCTCTACCAAGCGTAAATACGGCGGCACGGGCCTGGGGTTATCCATCAGCCGCGAACTGGCCAAGCTGCTCGGTGGCGAAATTAGCCTGCAAAGCCAGGAGGGGGAGGGGAGTGTCTTTACCCTGTTGCTGCCACTGTCAGCCAGTCAGGTTGGCCCGCCTGCTGAGCCGGTGGCAGGCGGGCCGCTGCTGCCGCCCGCCGTACCGCCTGCTGCCGCGGTACCTGCTACAGACGTCGATAAATACATCAGCGCAACCATACCCGAACCCGTTCCTGACGACCGCCATACCATTGCCGGGGGCGATAAGGTGATTCTGATTGTGGAAGACGACACGAACTTTGCCAGGTCGCTGCTCGAGTATGCCCGTAACAAAGGCTACAAAGGCATCGTGGCCGTGCGGGGCGACGACGGCCCGAAACTGGCGGTTCAGTACCGGCCCCTGGGTATTTTGCTCGATCTTCAGCTGCCCGTAATGAGTGGCTGGCAGGTTATGGACGCCCTGAAAGCCAACCCCCTCACGCGGCCAATTCCGGTACACATGATGTCATCGCACCGGATGAAAACCGAAAGCCGCCTGAAGGGAGCCATTGCGTTTGTGGACAAGCCGGTGGCCTTTGAGCAGATGCAGGATGTGTTTAAGAAGATGGAATATGTGCTCGCGCAGGATACCAAAAAAGTACTGATCATTGAAGATAATCCCCAGCACGCCCGCGCCCTGGCGTATTTCCTGGAGTCGTTCAACATTAATTCCGAGCTGAAGAGTGATATCTCCGAAGGCATTGATGCGCTGAAAAAAAACGAGATTGATTGCGTAATCCTGGATATGGGTATCCCCGACGAGAAAGCCTATGCAACGCTCGAAGCGGTCAAGAAAAGCCCCGGTCTCGAAGATTTGCCGATCATTGTCTTCACCGGCAAAAGCCTGTCCATGACCGAAGAACTGAAGATCAGGAAATACGCGGATTCGATCATCGTTAAAACGGCCCATTCCTACCAGCGGATGCTCGACGAGGTGTCGTTGTTTCTGCACATCGTGGACGAAAATCAGCAGCGTGCCGGCACCGGCTCCACCCGTAAACTGGGCGCACTTAATCAGGTGCTGGCGGGAAAAACCGTTCTGGTGGCCGATGACGACGTCCGGAATATCTTCTCTCTCTCAAAGGCGCTGGAACAGCATAATATGACGGTTATTCCGGCCCTTGACGGCAAAGAAGCCCTGCAAAAACTGCGCGATAACCCGGCCATTGATCTTGTCCTGCTCGACATGATGATGCCGCAGATGGATGGCTACGAAACGGCCCGCGCCATTCGTGACCAGCATCAGTGGAAGCACCTGCCCGTAATTGCCGTAACGGCCAAAGCCATGACCGGCGACCGCGACAAATGCATTCAGGCCGGGGCCTCCGACTATATTACTAAACCCGTTGACGTAGACCAGCTTATCTCGCTCCTGCGGGTGTGGCTGTACGACCGTGGGTGAAATGAGGATTCCGCAGCGACAAAAAAAGAGACCCGTAGAGGTGCCTGCTTAGTTTTCTTTGCGCTGTGTCCCACCGAAAAAACATGACCAGGAAACTCCTTATCATCGACGACGACGCCCGGAATATTTTTGCCCTCACGGCGGTACTTCGTGCCCGTGGTTTTGCGTGCCATTCCTGCCAGAGTGCCACCGAAGCCCTTGACCTGCTGCGAACCGGCGAGCGCTTCGAGGCTATTCTGATCGACATGATGATGCCCGGTCTGGACGGTTACGACGCCATTCCGCGCATCCGTACCATGGATCACTACCGGAACGCTACCATTATTGCTGTTACGGCCCAGGCCATGCCCGGCGACCGGGAACGTTGCTTGCAGGCCGGCGCTTCTGACTACGTTGCCAAACCGGTTGATGTAGACAAGTTGTTAGCGCTATTATGATACAGGACGAGGAACTTGAGTTGCTGCTGAACGACGTGCTGGATCGGTACGGGTACGACTTCATGCACTACAGCCGGGCGTCGCTGAAACGGCGCGTAAACCGGCTCCTGACCATCGACAAGTTTCCGAGTTTTGCCGAGCTGCGCTACCGGCTGCTGTCCGAACCTGACTACGTGAACCGGTTTGTGGAAGAGCTGACCGTGAACGTAACCGAGATGTTCCGCGATCCGGCCTTTTATCAGAGCCTCCGCACCAATATTCTGCCTACACTGGTGGCCAAGCCGTTTATCCGAATCTGGCACGCGGGCTGCTCTACCGGCGAGGAAGTCTTTTCAATGGCCATTCTCCTGCGTGAGATGGGACTGCTGCATAAGTCACTGCTCTATGCTACGGACCTCAGCCCCGGTGTGCTGGAAACCGCCCGGGCCGGTATTTTTCCCTTGGCGCCCATGAAGCTGAACTCCGAAAACTATCGCCTGTCGGGTGGCACACAGGATTTTTCGGGGTATTATACGGCTCAGTACGGCTACGTAAAGTTTGACGCCGACCTGGCCCGACGCATGGTTTTTTCGATTCACAACTTAGTGTCCGACGGGTCGTTCAATGAGTTTGATCTGATTCTATGCCGCAACGTGCTGATCTATTTCGACAAGCCCCTGCAGGAGCGGGTGCTGATGCTCTTCGATAATAGTCTGGGGCTATTGGGCTACTTAGCGCTGGGTACCAAAGAAACAATTCGGTTTTCGCCTATGCAGGGTCGATACCGACAGCTAGACGGCGAAAAAATATGGCGGAAAATAGCGGACTGAAACCCGGAACCGTAGTGGTCATTGGCGGCTCTACGGGCAGCATCGACGTGCTGTTGCAGCTCCTGCCTGCCCTGCCCAGCCCATTGCCCTTCGCTATGGTGGTGGTGATTCACCGGAAAAACACTTCTGATTCAGCACTGGCTAATTTGCTGGCCGCCCGCACCCGCGTGCCGGTGCAGGAAGTAGATGACAAAGACGTCTTAACCGCCGGAATTATTTACCTGGCCCCCGCCGATTATCATCTGCTGCTCGAAAAAGACGGTATGTTTACGCTCGACTACTCCGAAAAAGTGCAGTACAGCCGTCCGTCTATCGACGTAACCTTCGAGTCTGTTGCCGATGTATATGGTTCAGCCGTGGTAGGCATCCTGCTTTCCGGTGCCAATGCCGACGGTACCGCCGGACTGCGGGCTATTGGCCAGGCAGGCGGAATCACGATTGTCCAGCACCCCGACACCGCCCAGGTTGCTTACATGCCCCGACATGCCATGCAGCACACTCGAATAGATCACATCCTGACCGGGCCGGAAATGGTCGAGTTTCTGAGTAACGTACAGGACTCGTCCCGGTAAGGAACGCCCGGGGTGGTGTGAACGGGCTTTTGGTAATGCCCCCACTACCTCACCAACCGTTGCCTGGTGACACTCCTGTGACGATTACCGTTGGCCTTATTGATAGTGTGCCTGTCGGCTAAAACCAACCGGACTGCTGAAGCGGATATCCTGCTAACTACCCGAATGGGCAGCTATAAGAATTATGGACAACCAAATACTGCGAGAAGTGGCTTTGGAAATGGAACGGCCGAAGAACAGGCAGGGCGTACGGGTCAAGACTTAAATCGGTTCTATGTTCTGTCAATCAGAACAGCGGCCAAATTATAGTTTACAGACAAGGCCTTTAGTAGGCACAAAGCGGTCGTATACAAGTACCTTTAGCATGATTCTACGGTCTATCCCACTTCTCTATAGTGTACCTGTTTACGCCTTCCCTGACTTCTCTGTCGGGTATCCTGGTCTGGCTGTTCTTGCTGCTTCTACCGGGGACAGCCGCACTCGCGCAGCAGCCAACCTCTGCCGTTTCGCTGACACACGTGCCAGACGATGGGTTATTGCTGAATAAGGAGTGGCGATTCCAGCCCGGCGACATATCCCAACGGAGCCAGTCTTCAACTGGACGACAGCCAGTGGCAACGGATTGACCCGGCCAAGGACATTCGGGATCTTCCTCAGCTACAGCAGGCTGGTATTGGCTGGCTTCGGCTGCGTATTCATACCGGGCCCGATCTGCCGCCATTGATGATTAAGGTGTTTCAATCGGTAGCCTCGGAAATGTACCTGGACGGTAAGTTGCTGTACCGATTCGGTATCATCAGTACAACACCCGATAGTGTACGTGCCTATAATCCGGTGGCCGCCTTCAGTCTTCCTGTTCGCTCCTCATCCAATCATGTACTGGCCATCCGGGTGGCCTGTCAGTCAGGGTGGCTTTACAGCCTGAAAGGTCTGGCCTGGGATGCGGCTGCGCTTCAGTTCTGGGTATTTCCAACGACGGTAGTTCCAGCCATAAAACCGGTTGATGTGCAATCGATCTACCTGGACACGTTTCGCCTGGGCATCGCTTTTATTCTCTTTGTTCTGCACCTGAGCCTGTTTTTTGCCTACCGTACGCAGCGGGCTAACCTGTATGCTGCGGGTATGTATTTGTTGCTGGGTACCATTCTGGTAGCCAGAGTAGCCAGCGGTCTTACGCACTCACTATCCCTGCGGATGCTGGTATATTATTGCATCCGGGCTGATGTGCTGATACCGGGTCTGGTTATCCTTACGTTTTACAGCCTGTTCCGTTTTCGGCGGGGGTGGCTCTTCTGGATGGCCATGGGTAGCGTTTTTCTTAAATTGATTCCGCTGCCAGCCGATTTTCAATGGTTGTCTGTTCCGCTCAATTATTTTCTACCCTTAGAATTGATTCGGCTTTCGCTGGTGGCGGTTCGGCGCAATTTGCCGGGAGGACGTATCGTCAGCATTTGCGCTTTCACCAACTTTGGTTTATGGACGATGAGCTACGTCCTGCTTGCCTTGCAAATTTCTAACCACGGGCACGAATGGGTTTTTCATGCGTTCTATCTGGCCAGTTTCATTTGTTTCCCGCTCACGCTGTCGTTACTCCTGGCCTCGGAACATGGCTGGATAAATCGGCAATTGCTGGTCCGGCTACAGGAAGTGGAAACCCTTTCAGCCCAAAATCTGGCGCAGCAACAGGAACGCCAGCAACTGCTGACCCGGCAAAACGAATACCTGGAAGAGCAGGTGGCCGAACGTACGTACGAACTTAATCAGCAGGCAAACCAGCTTCGTGAACTCGATCAGGTTAAGTCGCGCTTCGCGGCTAACATTACTCACGAGTTCCGCACCCCCCTTTCGCTGATTATCAGTCCGGTGGATAAGATGATGCAGGAGAATCGATTTGACCGGCCCCTGCTAGCCACCGTTCAGCGGAATGCCGGACAACTGCTGCGGCTTATTAATCAGTTACTGGATTTGTCTAAGCTGGAGGGTAACTCTATGCCCATCGCCCTCGCGCAGGGCGATGTGGCCGATTTTGTCAGCCAGTTAGTCATCCAGTTTCAGCCATTGGCGGAGCAGAAGGGAGTAGTCCTGACCAGCACAATTGACACGCTGCTCCCGCAGGAGGTTGTTTTTGATGCCGATAAGTGGGAAAAGATTCTGACCAACCTGCTGGCCAATGCCCTGAAGTTTACCGGGCCGGGCGGACTGGTGAAGTTACACGTAGAGGCCGTTCTGACCGGTAGTGAGTTGGTAGCGGTTCAGGTCGAACTGGCTGATTCAGGTATTGGTATCGCTGCCGATGTGCTACCCCATATTTTCGACCGGTTTTATCAGGCCGATACGTCGAGTACTCGTGCGTATGGAGGAACGGGTATTGGTCTGGCGCTGGTTAAGGAATTGGTAGACCTGCTGGGCGGTACGTTGTTGGTAACGAGCGAGCCATCCGTAGGAACAACATTTCGTCTGACCCTGCCCGTACGGCCCGCTACAGATGTTCCGCTGCTGACCTGGACCCACCCTGAACCGGACAGGATTGCCTTGCCAATGGCGCCGATGTGGGCCACGACTACAAAACCTGACGCTGGCCATGAGTCGCAGCCCTGCCTGCTTATTGTAGAGGACAATGACGAATTGCGGGCGTTTCTGGCGGGCGAACTGGCAGACGATTACCAGATCATGCAGGCTGCCGATGGTGAGGAAGGCTGGGCCCTGACGCAGACCGAACTACCCGATATTGTGGTGACCGATTTGATGATGCCCGGCATGAATGGGTACGAACTAACCCGGCATATCAAAAGCCATTCTAACACGGACCATATCGCTGTCGTGATGCTGACGGCAAAAACCGCCCAGCCCAACCGCATCGAAGGACTCCGGCAGGGAGCTGATGAGTATCTGTCCAAACCATTCAGCATCGACGAGTTGCACCTACGGCTTCGTAACCTGACTAGCCGCCAGCAGAAACTGGCCGCCTACTATCGCCAGCAGTTTGCCCTACCCAGTGCAGCCCCTGCCGCCGAGACGAGGTCAGCCAGACAGGAAACTGACCCGTTTCTGACCCGGATTTATGGGTTGCTCGACCAACATCTGGACGACGACTCGATTGGGGTAGACTGGCTGGCCGACCAGCTGGCCATGAACCGCAAGACGCTGTACCGCAAAGTGCAGAGCGTCATTCAGCTCCCGCCCGCCGACTTGATCCGGCAGTACCGGCTGCGCAAAGCCGCTGAGTTGTTGCGGTCGGGCCGTAACGTATCCGAAACGGCCGACCTGACAGGGTTTAGCACAGCCTCGCACCTGGCCGCGCTGTTCCGGGAATCATACGGTCAAACGCCCACCCAGTTTATAGCCAACCGTGCCTGAAACGCCCAAACCGGGCGTTCTTTTTGTTTCCGGCCTTCAAATGTCCCTAATCTGACGGAAAATGTCCCGAATCTGACGGGCCTACGAAAAGCGGCTTCTCATCTTTGAAGCGCCCAAATGGTTAGTCTATCCACACCACTTTTAATTTATCACAGGAAAAGGTGCTCATTCCAGTATTTTTATGAAAAACCAACTCTCCTAACAGGATGCGAAAAATACATACTTTCCTAATTATCGGCGTCCTGCTACCCAATCTGACGGGTCAGGCGCAGGATTTGCGCAACAAGCTGATTGCCAGAGCAGCTCCACTCCAGTTAAAGAACGCCTACAAAGCACCACCCGGCGATGCGCTGTCGCACCACACATCGGGCTACGCTAAAATCATGTGCTCGGCGGTGTTCATCACCGGACTCAAACCCGACTTCGCAGCCGAAAACGTGGGCTACTTCACCAGCCCCTACGAAGAGCGGTCGAAGGTGGGCAAACCCGTTATTGACTATGACCGGAAAACGGTGTCGATCACGCTGCCCAACGGTGTTACCCGAACGGCTATCTACACAGGCGATCAGGGTTGCGTCACCCTGCCGGAAGGGCGTACGTCACTCTACTACACACCCGTAAAAGTCCCCCGCAACCTGCCCGACGCGGCCACAACGCCCTGGCCCATGGGCGACGTTCTGCCAGCCAGCCCCCTGCCCGCCGAGGTTGACAAGGCTAAGGTGGAGCAGGCAATCAATGCCGCGTTTGGGTCGGCGGAGGCCCAGACAGCGGCTTTTGTCGTGACCTACAAAGGCCGCATCATTGCCGAACGCTACGCCGACGGCATTACCAAAGATACCCCCCTCGAAAGCTGGTCGATGGGTAAAAGTCTATCGGCTACTATTCTCGGTATCCTGATGGGCAAGGGTGTGTATACCCTCGACCAGCCAGCTCCCATTCCGCAGTGGCAGGGCAAAGGCGACGCCCGGGCCAAAATACGAATCAAAGACATCATGCATATGTCGAGTGGTATCTACTGCCGCGCCCCGCAGGACCCCGATTTCGATCCGGCACTTGGCTACCCCGACCATTTGTACCTGTACACCGATGCCGGTAACTCGTTTGCGTATGCGGCCAGTCTGCCACAGCAGTGGCTACCCAACACCGTAGGCCGTTACCGTAACTCCGACCCCGTGCTGACCAACTACCTCAATCGGCTGGGCATCGAAAAGCTGGGTGAGGTGTATCATACCTTTCCGCAACGGGCCTTGTTCGATAAAATCGGCGTCCGGACGATGGTGATGGAGGTCGACCCATCCGGCAATTTTCTGACGCAGGGCTACGAGTTTGCGTCGGGCCGGGACTGGGCGCGGCTGGGTAATCTGTATGTGCAGGACGGTGTCTGGAATGGCGAACGGATTTTGCCCGAGGGCTTCACCAAGTTTGTGAGCACACTGGCCGAACCCTGGGTAGCCGACGGACGACCAATCTACGGTGGGCTGTTCTGGATCAACGGCGATGGCCGGCTACCCATTCCGAAAGAAGCCTACATGATGCTGGGGGCGGGCGGGCAATCTGTAACCATGATCCCCTCGCACGACTTAGTGATTGTTCGGCTGGGTCATTATAAAGGTCAGCAGACGGGCGGTGTGGCCTTGAACAAAGCCTATACGCTGCTCATGGAGGCCGTTCCCGCAAACGCCCACTGAGTTCATGGCTAACCGCCCCTGAAACGCCCGAAACTGGGCGTTTTTTTTGTTTTCAGCCCTCAATGTCCCCAATCTGACGGAAAATGTCCCCAATCTGACGGGGTATCGGCGGGGGAAACGTGAGTTTTGTGGTATCGAGAGCGGGCGTACTCGTTTTGCAACAGCAAACTGCAACCAGTATAACGAACTCCTCCGGTCAATCAGTTACCTCAAACCTCTCTCTATCATGCAGCCATACCAACAATCCGCCCCGTTTACGGCAACCCTTGTGCTAACTGGCACCGTGCTGGTGCTGGCCGTTAGCCTTGCCCTGATTACGGCTACCCTGTTCATGCTCACGCACCTGAAACCACTTCAGATTGCGATTCCGACTGCATTCTGACCAAACAAAACCTGCCGAGTCAATGCCAGTTTGCCAATGAACAAACTACGTCCGTTTCTCCCGGCAATTACGCAAACGTCGTTTTTCTGTCCACACCATTCTTTTCTATCCCTGATTTACAGTGAATCGGTTCAGTTGCGCCGGTTGGTCAATACTCACCCCCTCTTTTTATTACTGATTCCAATGAAATCACTCACACTCGCTACCCTCTGTCTGATCGCCTGCCTGTCTACCGAACTGGTGGCCCAGTCGCAGACCAACCCGTTAGTGACCGAGTATTCCCAACCAGACAGTGTTGAAATCAGCCATTTACTGGCAAATGTATCAGTGGGCGATTTTCAGAGTCGCAAACCGGTTAAGGCTGGCCTTCGATCCAGCTTGGGTACGATCTCATTGAATGCCAGCGGTCAACAGAAAAACGTCTCCTTTAGCTTCCCGGTTGGCGCGCAGGTTGTTGCCAAAGGAATCAATGTACAGGAATCAGGCCGGGGAGAACTATCCTGGAATTTCGCATGGAAGCCCAATACCATCTATCAACTCATGCTGATCGTAGCCCTCTCGGATACGACTGCCAAAAACATGCTTTACTCGGGCTACCTGTTCTTGCCGGATGAGAAAATGTGGAAACTAATTGGTAGTTGCCTGATTAACGGGCAACGAACTACCCTAAAAAATCCGGCCACTTTTGCTTCAGGTAACAGCAAAACGGATTCAGCAGCCCAATTCTCAGCCGTATGGCTCCGGCGAACCAATCGTAGTTGGAAAAATTTATTAAGTACCACTGTGCCAGCACCCGTAATTACCTTCAGGGATGCTTACGTTGATAGCGATGAGCAGTACAAGCGGGAAAAGGAGCAGATTGAGAACGCCGTTATCGAAGGTAAATCAGAAAAGCTCACCTATAAAGACGGTATATATTACGCCATGATGCGGGAGGGTACGGGCAAACAGGTCAGTCTGACAGATTCTATTGTCGTGTTCGTTAATGGATATCAGTTTCACACCAAGGCTGTGTTTTTCCAGCAACTCGACAAGCCACGCACGTCTCCACTGCCCAGATTAATCAAGGGGTTCCAGCTTGGCCTGCCCTTGTGTCGGGTTGGGGGCAAAATCAAGCTGGTTATTCCGTCTTTGTACGCCTACAATATAGCGACGAGTAGTACTTTGTTTTACCCCAATAGTACCCTTGCTTTTGAGGTGGAAGTGCTTGACGTAAAACCGGCCACCAACTAACTCATTTGACCAACTCAATTCCCATTTTCCAATGAACAAACATCTTACCTTCCTTGCATCGGTTATGCTGATGGCTGGCCTAATGGCCGCTACGTCTCTAGGCAAACCGGGTAAGCGGCTGCCCCGACTCACCGCAGCTGATCGCAGCCCGGCTGACCGCAGCCCGACCCGACCTGCTCCAAAACCATCAGTGCCTAAAACACCTTTTATCGACCGGCAGAATATGAACCTCGCCGTGAAGCCCGGTGATGATTTTTACCAGTACGCCAACGGCGAATGGCTAAAGAAAAACCCCGTACCGGCTTCAAAAGTCAGGTGGGGTAGTTTCGACATCCTGCGCCAGAAAAGCCTCGATGCCATGAAGTTGTTGCTCGAAGAGGCTGCCCAAAACCCCGGCAAAGGAAGGTTGCATCAGATGGTGGGCGATTTCTACGCCAGCGGGATGGATAGTCTGGCAATTGAGCAAAAAGGATTTAACCCGATCAAAGCCGACCTTGCTCGAGTGGATCGAATAAAGAATAAAGCCGACCTGATGAACGAAATTGCCTATCAGCGCTCCCAGGGAAGCACGATGTTCTTTTCTCTTTTTGTGGCGCAGGACAGGAGAAACGTCAACAAGTACGTGGTTCAGTTTGTGCAGGGAGGCACTACGCTGCCCGACCGTGATTATTACCTCAAAAACGATGCGCGCAGCCAGAAAATCCGGGAAGCCTATCGAGACCACCTGACCAAAATGTTTAGCCTGATTGGCGAAGAACCCAGCCGAGCTGCTACCAACGCCGACGCGGTACTGACGCTGGAAACTGCTCTGGCCAATGCACAAATGACCCGCGTAGCGTCACGTGACCCCATCAAAACGTACAACAAACTGACCGTGGCTGACTTCTCGAAGCAAACGCCCGGCATCAACTGGGGTGAGCTGATGCCTAAACAGGGTATTCCGGGACAAGACACCGTGCTGGTTCAAAGCCTATCGTTCTACCACTCCATGGATAGTTTGCTAACGGCTACTCCGGTTGACGACCTCAAAACGTATATGCGTTGGAACCTGCTTAAAAACGCGGCTCCATATCTGAATACTCCGTTTGTGAACCAGAACTTTGCATTCAACAAGGTGCTGTCGGGCCAGAAAGAACTAACGCCCCGCTGGCAACGCGAGAGTAACCTGATCGACGGATCGCTGGGCGAGCTATTAGGGCAACTCTATGTTCAGCGGTATTTCAAGCCGGACGCCAAACAACGGATTCTGGTGCTCATTGATAATCTCGAAGCCTCATTCAACGAACATATTAACGCCGTTGACTGGATGAGTGTCGACACCAAAAAACGCGCTCTGACCAAACTCGCTGCATTTAAGCGCAAGATCGGCTATCCCGATAAATGGGAAAACTATGAGGGCGTAACCATCCGACGCGACGATTTCTACGGCAATGTGCAAGCGACCAGTAAGTGGTGGTACACCGACAACGTTAGCCGCCTGGGCAAACCTGTCGATAAAACGAAATGGTTGATGACCCCACAAACGGTAAACGCGTATTATATGCCTGTAAACAACGAAATCGCGTTCCCGGCGGCTATTTTGCAGTTTCCATTCTTCGATGCGGAAGCCGACGACGCGGTTAATTATGGGGCCATTGGTGCCGTAATTGGCCACGAAATGACGCACGGCTTTGACGACCAGGGGCGGCAATATGATGCCGACGGAACCCTGCGCGATTGGTGGACCAAAGACGATGCGACCAATTTTACGAAGCGCGCCGATCAGGTGAAAGAGCAGTTCTCGGGCTTCAGGGTGCTGGATTCGCTCAAAGTGAACGGCCAACTGACACTGGGCGAAAACCTGGCCGACCTCGGTGGGCTGGCCATTGCCTACGATGCGTTTAAGAAAACAAAGCAGGGTCGGGCCACGCTTCTGCCGGGGTAACGCTGCCATTGACGGATTCACGCCCGACCAGCGGTTCTTCCTGTCGTATGCGCAGGTTTGGCGGGCTAACATGCTGCCCGAATCGCAGGCGCAACAGCTATTGACCGATCCACACTCCCCCGGCCAGTTTCGTTGCAACGGACCAATAACCAACCTTGATGCCTGGTACAAAGCCTTCAATGTGCAGCCGGGCCAGAAAATGTACAAGGCTCCCGACCAGCGAATCAAGGTCTGGTAAGAGCAGACGAAACAGTACATCTATCCACACTATTCTTTTCAATCTCCTGATTTACAATGAACCGGTTCCGTTGCGCCGGTTGGTCAATGCTCACCCCGTCTCTTTACTACTAATTCCAATGAAACACGTCCTCTCGGCTCAGCTCTGTTCGTCCATGCGTACCGGCCTGCTGCTGTTATTCGTCACCCACGCTCCACTGGCCCTTGGGCAAACACCCGCCCCTTCGTCGGCTGGCTTTCAGTCCCTGTTGACGGCCTATTACGAGGATGTTTTGACACTGAATCCAACAACGGCTTCGTACCTGGGCGATTACCGCTACAACGATCAACTCGAAAACTGGTTCAGCCAACCCTACCGCGATCAAATGAAGGGTTTATACACGCGCTATCTGGGCGCGCTGAAAGCTTATAACGAGCAGCAACTCGGTGAGCGGGATAAGCTCAACTACCAGATTCTTCGCTATGACCTAACAACTAATCTGGCAGCGATGGAATTTCCAGAGTATCTGACGCCCATGAACCAGATGGGTGATTTTCGGCTGTCGTTTTCGCAGATGGGTTCGGGTAGCGATATCCATCCGTTTAAGTCGGTGAAAGACTACGACGATTTTTTGAAGCGCATCAATGGCTTTGTTGCTCAGACTGATACCGCCATTGCCAATATGCGGACGGGTATGGCGCAGAACTACATGCAGCCGAAGGTGGTGATCGGGAAGGTATTGCCCCAGATCAAAGCGATGCTCGTTGACGATGTGACGAAAAGTCTCTTTTACGGGCCGGTACAAGCCATGCCAGCTACCTTCTCTGCCGCAGACAAACAACGCCTGACGACGGCTTATACCACCGCCATTACGGAGCAGATTATACCCGCTTACAATCGGCTCTACACGTTTCTCCAGACCGAGTATCTGCCTAGGTGCCGCGAAACGGTTGGCCTCGACGCTATGACCAACGGCAAAGCGCAGTATGCGTACTTGGTTAAATCGTCGACAACGACGAACATGACCCCGGACGAAGTGCATACGCTGGGGTCTGAGCGAGGTGAAACGGATTCGTCAGCAGATGGAGACCATCAAACAGCAGGTAGGTTTTACAGGTGATCTGAAAGCTTTTTTTACCTATCTGGCTACCGACCCCAAATTTTTCCCCTTCCAGACGGATGAAGATGTTGTCAAAGCCTTCCAGCAAATTTACCAGACCATGAAGCCGCAGTTGCCGGGTCAGTTTAACATGGTTCCTAAGACAGCCTTCGAGATTCGGCCGGTTGAAAAGTACCGCGCAGCAGCGACAGCCGCTCATTATATGCCCGGCACACCCGACGGCTCACGGCCGGGTGTGTTCTACTTTCCGGTGCTCGATGCGAAGACGTACAGCTATTGGCGCATGGAAGACCTGTTTCTGCACGAGGCCATTCCGGGACACCACTACCAGATTTCGCTCCAAAACGAAAGCACCGCCCTCCCGGCCTTTCAGAAAATCGGTAATTACGGAGCGTACATTGAAGGCTGGGGTTTATACGCCGAAAGTCTGGGTGAGGCCTGGGTCTTTACACCGATCCGTTCCAGGCGTTGGGCCGCTTCCAGGGCGAAATTCACCGCGCTATCCGGCTGGTAGTCGATACGGGGATTCACCACAAAGGCTGGACGCGCGAACAGGCCATTCAGTACAGCTTAGACAACGAACCCGTCACCGAAGCCCGGGCTACTCAGGAGATAGAACGCTACATTGCCATGCCGGGACAGGCGGTTTCCTATAAGATTGGCGAGTTGAAGATCATGGCCATTCGCCAGAAGGCGGAGAAAGCCCTGGGTAACCGGTTCGACATCCGGGCCTTCCACGATCAGGTGTTGAAAGACGGGCCGATGCCCCTGGCGATTTTTGAGACCAAGATGGATAGCTGGATCAAGATTCAACAGGCAATCGCCAGGAAGAACTGACCAGGGGCAGTATAGCCGGGGGACGGCAATCAACTCCGTAGCACATACTGACCAAACCCGTTGCGGCCCCGGCTGCTCCCTGGGGGTGGAACGAGTGATGGAATGCACCAAATGTGACAGACAGATCAGCCCACTGCTGAACCAGTAGGCTGATAAACGGGTCTAAACTCAATAAATTATTGACGCACACAGCCAGACTTAATCTGGGTAATTTTCTGACATAATTTATTGGAATTATAAACTTAATAGAAACTTAAAATTTGCTTAAAGATCTTTTGATGTTTCGTTAAATCCCTTGCCTTTGAATCATGATTAATTGGTAAATAGTCACGAAATATTTGTTTAGACAAGCGTGTATGACAGTTCTATCAACCAATTGCCTCAATAGAAATACACCACTCAAAATTTTCAGTATTATCAATTCACTTAACCAATAAAAAGCAATGAAAACTGTCACAATCACCATTCTCAGTATTAATCCTGATGGAACACTTAAGCTGTCAGACGATGGGCTTTCCGATGCCTCCAGAGGAGATACAGTAGTATGGGAAATAGCCCCTGATTCAGGTGTTGCCTCCATAACAGCAATTGAGGATAATGTCGAACTAGATATATTTTTTCCTGATCCAGCTATCGATCCGGGTTCCTCACAATGGAGTGGTATTGTCCGTATGGATCTTACCCTGCCTTGTGAAGAAACATATACGATACATTTTACAAAAATGGGCAGTAATGAAGTGCACAGATTCGACCCAAAAATTCAAGTTGATTCATGAGTTCAATCATGTACGCCAACATTAAAGCCTATTATTTACTAATAGGCTTTTTCTTCTTTACCTTTTTGCCAGCTTCTGCTCAGAATCAGAAGCTGGCAGATAGCCTTGTTCTTATTTACCAGAAGAATACGCTGCAAGGAACGGCGAAGTTAGAGCTGCTCCGAAAATTAGCGTTTAATGAAGTAAAGGATTTAAACTTATCACTGCAATACGCTGAGGAACTAATAAGATTATCCAGGCAAACAGGAAATGACTCCTTACTGCATAGCGGCTATCTCCAAAAAGGCAACAAAAAAAGATTACTCGGTAATTTAGATGAAGCCCTGGAAGCGTATATCAAAAGTGCAGAAGTGGCTAAAAAGATCAATTACACGTCGGGGCAGGGGACCGCGTACATGTCAATGGCCGATTTATATTCTGTTTTGGATAATCATACAAATTCAATGAAGTATTATGACAATGCGATTGCTATACTCCGAAAATCCGATAACCAAATTCTTTTAGGGTCAGCTATTTTAAATGCCGGAGATGAATTTCTGAGTCATAAAAACTACCCAGCAGCTTTACGATATTTCAACGAGTCGGGCGAAATTTTTGATAAAGCTAAATACCATATCGGGAAAGCCTATAACCTCGGTAACATAGGAATGGTGTACGCAAACACTGGAAAAAATACATTAGCGGAAAAGAACATCAATGAAGCGATTCGAATACTTGACGATTTAAAAGACTTTTACCCTATTTCTGTTTACCTCCTGTCTATGTCGGATATTTACCTGGAGAAAGGAGATATGCCTACCGCTTTACGATACGCCATGAGAAGCCAAAAGCTTGCTCAAGAGTACGGCCTCAAGCGTCAAATCAGCGATGCCAATTTAAAGCTGTCAGAATTATATGAAAAATCAGGAAACCTAGGCAAATCCCTTTCTTATTATAAGCGCCACATAACATACCGGGACAGCGTCAACAACGTGAAAGCTGTTCAGAAAATGGCTGATCTTCGTACTGATTACGAAATTTCTCAGAAGCAGATTGAAGTGGATTTGCTCAACCAGGAAAAAAGCAATCAACGCATCATTCTTGGCTTGCTGGCGGTCTTATTGGGCCTTATCGCTTATGCTTATGCGCAGAAACAGAAAGCTAATACCCTCTTACAGCGGCAAAAGGAGGAGATCAACCAAAAAAGCCGCCAACTAGAGCAATCTCTTACGGAGTTGCGGGCCACGCAAACCCAACTCATCCAGAAAGAGAAAATGGCGAGTTTAGGTGAGCTAACAGCGGGTATCGCCCACGAGATTCAGAACCCGCTCAACTTCGTCAACAACTTCTCCGAAGTGAGTGCCGAGTTGGTCGCTGAACTCGAAGAGGAACAACAAAAGCCCGACCGCGATACCGAGATGGAAGCCGAACTGCTGGTCGATTTAAAGCAGAACCTCCAAAAGATTACTCATCACGGCAGCCGGGCCTCGGCCATTGTACGCGGTATGCTGGAACACTCCCGCAGTGCCACCGGCGAAAAACGCCCCACCAACCTCAACGCCCTGGCCGATGAATACCTCAAGATTGCCTATCAGGGGCTACGCGCTAAGGACAAGACCGATTCGGCGGGGGTGCGGACTTCCGACCGATTTAACGCCGAACTAGTTACCAATTTTCTGGCAGATATAGTCCCTGTCGAGATGGTGCCTCAGGAGATTGGGCGGGTGCTGTTGAACCTCTACAACAACGCCTTCTACGCCGTGAATGAAAAACAAAAAACGGCTATGAACGGCTACCTACCCACGGTGACGGTCAGTACCAGTCAACTCAATGGGCATACCGAAATCCGGGTGAGTGACAATGGCACGGGCATTCCAGAGTCGGTCAAGGGCAAGATCTTCCAGCCCTTTTTCACCACAAAGCCCACCGGCGAAGGAACGGGTTTAGGTCTGAGTTTGAGTTATGACATTATCACCAAGGGGCATGGTGGCAGTCTGAGCGTAGAAAGTCAGGACGGAGAAGGCACCACGTTTGTCATTCAATTGCCTTCAATAATCTCTCGTTAAATACCTATCTATTCAACCATGACCACGACCAAACGAACCTGGAAATTCTGGGTGTCCCGAACGTTATTGCTCGCTTTGCTGATCGGCTCCGTATGGCTCATCAACCACATCTGGTTTAGGCCGTTCAGCATTGGGCAGTTCTACGACCGCGAATTCATAAAGCTGGCCCTGCGCAGTCCGGAAACCGTTACGTTACTGGGCGTTCCGGTTCTCTACGATCTGACCAAAGACGAGTGGGACGATGTGCCAGACGCCCGTCTGCGAAGCGATTTTCAGAAAAACAAAGAAACCTACGTAACGCTTCAGTCATATGACATTGACAGTCAAACTGATACTATCTACTGACCACGGATGGTGTCTGGCGGGCGGGGGGGCACCGTGGGCAGTGTGCTGGGTAAAGACGGCGTGGGCACAAACGTTGAGTCGACTACTTCCGCATCAACTTCGGTCGAGTCAGATTCCGTAGTCTGCTCTTCTTCATCATCATAGCCGTAGCTGCAATTCTGATAGTCTTTGGTAATGGTTGCCGTCGGCTTTTCAAACGGTCCCTGCAGCTGTGCAAACTTGGCATCGGCATATACTTTCTCCAGAAATTTGCCCACAATGGGCAGGGCAGTTTTGGCGCCTTCGCCCATGTCGGTCGAGCGGAAGTGGATACTCCGGTCGTCGCCCCCCACCCAGGCCCCTACGACCAGCTTCTGCGAAACACCCACAAACCAGCCGTCAGAATTGTTGGAGGTGGTACCGGTTTTTCCGCCCATTTCGTGCCCGTTTTTCCACAGGCTGTACGACCACAACCCCTGCGACGTACCACCCGATTCCTGCAAACCGCCCTGAAGCATGTACCGCATTAAAAACGCCGATTCTGGGCTGATGGCCTGCTTTTGCTCTGGCTCAAATGTCTGAATTACGTTGCCTTCCCGATCTTCAATGCGCTGCACAATAAGTGGCTCAATGGATTTGCCTTCGTTCACGAACGTACAGTACGCATCCACCAGCTCATACAACGATACGTCAGAGGATCCCAGCCCAATGGACGGCACCGCTTCGAGTTTGCTTTTGATCCCCATCCGGTGGGCATACTCCGCCACGCGCTCCGGACCTACGTCGTCGGTAAGGCGGGCGGTGATGGAATTGACCGAACGCGCCATAGCCCGGCGCAGGGTCAGGTTCGAGTAGGAGTAATAGCCGGTTGAGTTGCGGGGCTGCCACACTTTGTTCTCGCCATTTTCGCGGTAATCCTTCCGGAAGGGGCGGTCCTGAATACGGTCGCACGGGCTGAGGTTGCTCATCGTATCGTCGATGGCGGTGGTATAAACGAACGGTTTAAAGGTAGAGCCGGGTTGCCGTTTTCCCTGCTTTACATGGTCGTACTTGAAAAAATTATAATCCAGACCACCCACCCACGCCCGGATGTATCCCGTGTGCGGATCCATGGCTACCATACCCGCCTGCAAAAAACGCTTGTAGTAGGCAATGGAATCGTAGGGCGTCATCTCTCTTGTTTCATAGTTCTTTTTGTTATCCCAGCTGAAAACGCGCATCTTATACTTCACGTTTTTCATGTAGTAATCAATCGAGTCGGGGTAGAGCGGCAGGAACCGGCGACTCAGGGTTTTGTAGCGCTCCGTGCGCCGGGCTACCGAGTCAATAAAACCGGGAATCTCGTTGCCGTCTTCGTCGGTCCAGGGATTGCGGTCCCCCCAGTGATTGTTGAAGTTGCGTTGCAGTGACTTCATCTTTTCGCTGGTGGCCTGTTCGGCGTACCGCTGCATCCGTGAGTTGATGGTCGTTACAATACGCAGCCCGTCGGTGTACAGGTCGTAGCCGTTTTCGTCGCCCCATTTTTTTACGAAATCCTGAACGGCGAGTTTAAGGTAGCTGGCGGTTTCGGCATTCGGATCTTCGGGCGTGTAATCAGTCACCAGGGGTAGGGTACTGATGGAGTCGGCCTGTTTCTGGGTCAGAAATTTATATTTGGCCATCTGACTAAGCACCACGTTTCGGCGGGTTTCCGAGCGTTTCGGGTTGCGAAGTGGATTATAGGCCGTTGTCGCTTTTTGCAGACCAACCAGTACGGCCCCTTCCTGCACGTTGAGGCTATCGGGTACCTTGTTAAAAAAGGTGCGGGCAGCCGTTTTCAGGCCAAACGAATTGCTGCCGTAATCAACCGTGTTAAAGTAGTAGGTCAGAATTTCGGTCTTGGTCAGGTTACTCTCCAGCTTGAGCGCCATAAGCCACTCTTTGGACTTGTAGATGACCTTGCGAACGAGCGGAATCCGGGTTAGCAAACCCGTATCCTGTTTTCGGCGGGTCTTGAAGAGGTTTTTGGCCAGCTGCTGCGTAATGGTCGAGCCGCCCCCGTCGCGCCCCAGGCTAAACATGGCCCGTCCGATCGCGCGGGGGTCAATGCCACCATGCTCGTAAAAGCGCACGTCTTCAGTAGCAATCAGCGCGTCGATGATTGGTTTTGGAATGTTTTCAAACTTGATGGGCGTTCGGTTCTCGGCATAAAACTTACCGATCATGAAGCCATCCTGCGAATAGATCTCCGATGCCTGATTGAGTTTGGGGTTCTTCAACTCAGCCACTGTCGGCATGGAGCCGGTCAGGTACAGGAAGTTGTAGTTGAGGACAAACGTATATACGCCTAAGGCCAGGGCCAGGGCCAGCGACCAGCGAACCCCATTTTTCAGATATGGATAATACCAGACATCAGGGTCGATGTATTGGTGAACGAACGTTCGTAACTGGTTGCGGTATTTCCCGAAAAGAGTCTGGCTGGCACGCCGTCTGGCGTCGATAAATTGCGCCCGACGTTGTCGAAACGATCCGAAGGCGTTCCGAACGGCCCGGAATCGCTCCCTGTTTTCACTCATGCGATTTTGATTGGTAGCTGATACCCCACGTGTGTTGCACAGTGTTCTGCGCAGGTCAGGTGGGGCACCAAAGATAACGCAAAAAAGCCCGATGTAGATATGGAAAGCGGGGAGGAGGGGTAAGAAGGGAAAGGGGAGGCCGACGCATCTATTAGTAGCGTCGGCCTCCCCTTTCCCTTCTCACTGCTTCCTAGTATGTTATTTCCCCGCTACTTTTTTCGGATCGGCTTTCTCAAAAGTCATAGCGATACCGTTCATACAATAGCGCAGGCCGGTGGGTTTTGGACCGTCGTCAAAAACGTGACCGAGGTGTCCGCCACACACACTGCATTCGATTTCGGTCCGCGCCATGCCATAGGCTTTATCGACCTTCTCGGTCACGGCGTTCTTCGTGATGGGCTTGTAAAAACTCGGCCATCCCGTACCCGAATCAAACTTGGTGTCGGCCGCAAACACGGCGTTATGGCAACCGGCGCAGTAAAACACGCCCTGTTCATGGACGTCGTTCAGCGGACTGCTGAAGGCCCGCTCGGTACCCTCTTTACGCAAGATGTTAAACTGATCGGGCGTGAGCGTTTTCTTCCATTCGGCTTCGGTTTTTACCACCTTACGACCGCCCTGCGTAGGAAATAGGGTGGTATTCGGTGTGGAAACCAGAAAGGAGGTCGGCCATACTAAACTGGCCAGAATCAATAGCATTTTCATCTGATAAACGGGTTGTGTTGAGTACGCAGATTCGTCTGAATCACGTCTATAAAACGGAAGGCAAGGGCCAATCGTTCAGGAGTTTACCTGACCCGTGGCCAAGAGCGTTGACAGGGTAGGGGTGGGACTGCCCCCGCGCTTCTCAACAGTCACGGCAAACATGTCGGCTTTGTTAATAGCCCGGTTCATAAGCTGCACCCCCGACTTTACGTCGTTCGACTCAAATACCCCGGCATCCACCGGTTTGCCGTCTACCAGAGACCAAAGCTGGTACTGCTGGTCGGGGGGGAGGGCGGGCAGCGACCGCACATCAACGGCCACCTGTCTGGTACCAGCATTCCAGAAAACGGTCAATTTGCCGTCAGGAGCCTTTTCGTTACCAGCCAGACCAATACTCCGTGTATCGGGTTGGCGCAGCAGAGCCAGTGTCTGTTGTGTTTGACTGTCACCCTCACGCAGTTTGTCTGCTTCGGCCTGGAGCGAACTGTTCGTACTGCGCAGCGTGCTGATGGTTTTTCTGCTGTCACGAAGCTGCGACAGCAGAAAAACCGAAAATATTAAAAGTAATAGTCCAACCGATGCCGCTACTACCCACGTTGTTCGGAACGACAGACTCCCTACCCCCTCGGTACGGTCGACAGGCATAGGCCGGATTGCTGTTTCAGGCTGGGCGGGTACGTCGAAATCCAGTTGAGCCAATAATCTTTCCTTGATGGATTCGGGTGGCTCGACACTGAACTGGCTTGTGTACTGCTCCAGGGCAATGGCTAACTCGTCAAGCTCCTGCTTTATTTCGGGATAGATAGTAGACATACACTCTACTTCCCGCCGTTCCTGGTCGCTAACTGCGCCCGTCACGTACGATTCGAGGATGCCTGATGCTATATATTCCGGAACGTTCATTACTTTACTTGAACAATTGCTTTAATTCCTGCAATGCAGCCCGGATTCTGGTTTTTACGGTCCCCAATGGCAAATCGAGTTCCTGAGCGGCCTCTTCGTGAGTATACCCACCAAAATAGACCAGGTCAATGAGTTGTTTACGATCAGGCCGGAGCTGGTTCACCATGTCCTTCATACCGATGTAATCAGAATTAGGCTGCTCGGTGTTGTGCTGCCGGTCAACAATATGTACGGTCTCGTCGTCGGTTCGGATTGCACTGTTGGGTTGTGACTTGCGGGCCCGTATAGCGTCGATGGATGCATTACGGGCAATATTCAGCAACCAGGTAAATAACCGGCCCTTGCTGGCATCATAGTTATCGAGGTTCTTCCAAATCTTTACGAAGATATCCTGTAGCAGGTCCTGCGCCTGCTCATCGTCACGCACAATGCGCAATACAACCCCGTACAGGGCAGCAGAATATTGATCGTAAAGCCACTGAAACGCCTGCTGATCGCGCTGGCGCAGCTTTTCGAGCAGGACACTCTCGGTAACTGTGGAAGTCTGGCGTTTCACGAGGATAAAATTAACTAGGGCCAAATATAGCGTAGTTTACACAGTTTCAAGGCGAATGGACTACGGCCCTTTCTGAATACTAGCAGGAAGCAGGGAAAGAAAATGAATCTGTTTAAGATAACAACCATAAAATACGCTGCAGCCTGAGCGAATTCAGTAAACCAATCAGTTCAGGTATGTTACCGAAATGCCGACGCACCGGTCTGTGGCATTAGGACTGACGACACCTCGTGAACAACGCCGTTGGTCTGGGCAACGTTGCTGTCTGTTACGCGGGCCGTCTGCCCCTGCGCATCGGTGAGCGTGATACCATCCCCACTAAGCGAAGCCGTCAGTGTGCCACCACCCATCGTCTTCAGGGTGGCTTTCCCGTTCGACGCTTTGAGTTTATCCCTGAGTTGCCCTGCATTAACTGCGCCGTCAACCACATGATTAAGCAGCAGCTGCTTAAGCGCATCGCGGTTATCGCCATTCAGCAGTTTACCGGCCAGGCTGGCGGAAACTTTCTTGAACGCTGCGTTTGACGGGGCAAACAACGTGTAGGAACCACCGCCTTTCAGGGTTTCATCGAGGCCAGTAGCCTGAAGAGCGTTCTGTAGGGTCGTGTAGTTGGGCGAGGAGGCAATGAAATCGCCAATGCTGGTGTTGCGGGTTGTGCTGCCCACGTCAACGGCGGGCGTTTTGCTGTTGGTAGGCGCTTTCTCAATCGCGGCTGCCGTCCCGGCATTGGCATCGCTGGTAGCTGTGGCCCCGTTCTTCGACCCGTCCATGCGGCCCGATGCCCCCATGTCATTATTCGGCGGGTTACCGGGGGCTGTGTGCGTGTTTGGGTTGCCGCCCGCGCCGGTGGGGTTATTTACGGCGTTGTTGCTGTTGTAATTGGTGGTATTACTGTTGTTGGTGGCGGTGCCGTCGCTGACCGATGTGCGCATGTGGCGGGCGTCCTGAACGCTGGTGTCAGCTGGGGTAGTGGCTTTCATCTGGCGGCTGGTTTGCTTCTTTACCCGCTTCTTCGCGGCTTTGGTGTCAGCAGAATTTGTCTGGCTCCAGCCGGGTGTAACGCATAGGGCTGTTAGCAGCAGGGTAATACCAAAAAATCGGTTCGTTTTCATGACGTTGAAGGTTACAAACTCGTTTAACTGTTTGTTTTTAACCCATCGTAAACCAAAAAGTTTGTGCCCGGTAGTCGTTCATTAGGCCGGGGCTGATAGCTTTGTCTGATTACAATCAACAACAAAACCCATGCAATCTATTCTCCCACTGCCCGCACAGTCTCTCAAACCCGGCACCAGCACCGGCCAGCAGTTCTGGCACAGTGCCGATACCAAAACCATTGACTCCTACTCGCCCGCCGACGGTCAGCTCATTGCCCGTGTTCATGCCACCACCCGCGCCGACTACGACCGCGTCATTGAAACAGCGCAGGCGGCCTTTACTGAATGGCGGCAGGTGCCGGCCCCGCGCCGGGGTGAAATTGTACGGCAGATGGGTGAGCAATTCCGGCGCTACAAGCGCGAACTGGGTACGCTGGTGAGTTACGAAATGGGAAAGTCGCTCCAGGAGGGGCTGGGCGAAGTGCAGGAAATTATCGACATCTGCGATTTCGCCGTGGGGCAGTCGCGGCAGTTGTATGGCCTGTCGATGCACTCCGAACGCCCGGCCCACCGCATGCTGGAGCAGTACCACCCGCTGGGCGTGGTGGGTATCATTTCGGCGTTTAATTTCCCGGTGGCTGTCTGGTCCTGGAACGCCATGCTGGCCTGGGTTTGTGGCGACGTATGCGTTTGGAAACCCTCCGAAAAAACACCCCTCACGGCCCTGGCCTGCCAGCAGATCATTGGCGAAGTCCTGCGCAACAACAACGTGCCGGAGGGCGTATCGTGCCTGATTACCGGCGAGCGTGACGCCGGCGAGTGGCTGGCGCACGACCCCCGCGTGGCCCTGGTATCGGCCACGGGCAGCACCCGCATGGGGAAAGCCGTGGCCGTGGCCGTGGCCGAACGGCTGGGCCGGAGCCTGCTGGAACTGGGGGGCAACAACGCCATCATCGTATCGGACCAGGCCGATCTGGACCTCGCCATTCCGGCCATTGTGTTTGGAGCCGTTGGTACGGCCGGCCAACGCTGCACCAGCACCCGACGGATCATTGTGCAGGAAAGCATCTACGACGACGTGAAAAACCGGCTTAAAAAAGCATACGCCCAACTGCAAATCGGCGACCCGCTCAACGAACAGTATCACGTTGGGCCCGTCATAGACAAAGCCGCCGTGAAGGGGTACCTGGCTTCTGTCAAGGAAATCCGTGAGTTTGGCGGCACCTTCGTCGTGGAGCCGGGCGTGCTGGAGGGGCCGGAATTTGAATCGGGCTGCTACGTGCGGCCCTGCATTGCCGAAGCCCAAAACCAGTGGCCGGTGGTGCAGCGCGAAACGTTTGCGCCTATCCTGTATCTGCTCAAATACAGTACGCTGGATGAGGCCATTGCCCAGCAGAACGGCGTGCCCCAGGGCTTGTCGAGTGCTGTTTTTACCCTTAACCTGCGCGAAGCCGAACTATTCCTGAGCACGGCTGGCTCCGACTGCGGCATTGCCAACGTCAACATCGGTACCTCAGGGGCCGAAATTGGTGGCGCCTTCGGGGGCGAAAAAGAAACCGGTGGAGGCCGCGAATCCGGCTCCGACGCCTGGAAAGCCTATATGCGCCGGCAAACCAACACCCTCAACTACGGCACCACCATGCCGCTGGCCCAGGGCATTACCTTTGAACTGTAAGGCCACAACCAAGACCGCTCATGAGATGACTTTCGGAGTCATCCGATGAGCGGTAACCCACCATTCCACAATCACCATCCACATCAACCCCAAAGACCCCGCCTTACTGACCGTTTCGTTCCCGCAGGATCCCGTTGGCAACGATCTGGTCCGTGAAGTGCCGGGCCGTCGGTGGAGCTACTCCCGCAGGTGCTGGACGGTACCTAATACCCGCTACCCGCGCGAGCATTGTTAAGCTTGGCCGGCTTTTTGGTAGAGACTCTTGCCGGTTCGACGAAGCCGTTGTGCGGCTGTACAAGCCAGACGCTACCACTCCAGAAGTAGAACAGGCCACAAACCCGGCCTGGCCCCCGGCTGGATGGCCCCCGGCTGGAGGGCCCCCACTTGTCAAACGCAGCGTAGCTACCCATCCAAAGCCGTTTCGATATACTCCGCCCATACGTGAGTACGATAAACACCCCGTCATTGTAGCGATCACCAACGCGCTCCGGGTGCAGCAGTACAGTTACAAGACGCTCAAAAATTACCGCAACGGCGGTCCGAAAACAAGCCCTGATCACGCTTATCCGCTACGCCGGTGCAAAACCACTTGATGAATTTACCAAAGCTGACTACCAGAAATACCTGCTGTTTCTGACAGAGAAAAAACGATTTGGCAGTTCAACGCTAAACGTACATATAAACCGGGACGCCGGACCGGCCTACAAGTTTTACTGCGAAAAAATCCTCCAGCGTGATAAAACGTTTTACGACATCGCGTATCCACGTATGCCAGTAAGACTCCCGACGGTGTATAGCGTAGCCGAAATAAAGGCACTCTTCGACGCAACCACCAGCCTGAAATACCGTACCTTATTTCGGCTCGTGTACGCCACAGGTATGCGCTTGAGCGAAGTGGCACACCTCAAACGTGTCGATATTGACCGAATCAGGCGGGTCATCACCATTCGGGGTGGCAAGGGCAAAAAGGACCGTATTGTCATGCTGACCGACACTATTGAGGCCGACATTAGTGAGTATCTGACGAACTACGCGCCAAAGCACTATCTATTCGAGAACGAACAAAAGCAGGAGCCACTCCAGAACCGTACTATTCAGCTGGTGTACAGTCGGGCCGTATATGCGGCTACTATTCAGAAACGGGGTGGCATCCATACCCTGCGCCATAGCTTCGCTACTCATTTATTAGAATCCGGTATGGACATCCGGAACATTCAGGTTCTGCTGGGCCACGAAAGCATCATGACGACCATGCGCTACACGCACGTTAGTGCCAACAAAATCAGCACCTTCAAATCACCATTGGATGATCTGTAGTCCCATGCCGTTTTAGTAATGGGCGCAGTTTCAACAGGCTAAAAAACTTACTTTTCAGCACGTACCCCTGGGTATAGCCGATCATCACTCGTTTATTACGTTGCACCCGACCGCGTGAATCGAAGCGATACAACTGCTTATCATCGCCAAAGAAGTAGTTGGGATAGCCTTCAATATCCCAGACTCGTTGAATCGAAACCTGCACATACCGTTTAATCATTCGACAATAACAAGATTTGGAAGTTCTGTGACTGAACCGTTCTTTTATAGAAGTATCTGCACTAAGGTCACTGAATAGTTAAGCGAAAAATCAAAAGTAGTTGATTATCAGCTAAAACCCATTAAGTGACTTTACGTACAATACTATGTTGGGTGGATGGGTCAGGCTGTTTCCACTGATCGCACCCAACAAATCATTGTACGTTTTCGCCCCGGCAATTCAGGCATCCGGCGACACAAGACAGGCAAATGGTCTTAGACCGCGCCTGCACGGGGTCAACACGGAGTTGCCCGTGTGATCGAGTAACGGGAGAGGTTTCGTGTCTATGACCGCGCCTGCACGAGAATCATGGCCGAGTGCCTGTGTGATCGAGTAACGGGGGATTGTGACAAAACAGGCAAATGGCACAATCTTTTTTCAAACCCTGCAACTTTTTTCACTTACTGGATAAATGCAATGAAAATCCGGCTATACGTCATTCACGTACATATATATGCAAACGTTTTAAAGTATATCGCCCATTCGCGGAATAGTGCAACGTTCTATTCCTATATATAGGTGTTGCACTACCCTCATAGTACAATTTAACTTGTTTGTGAAAACGTTAATCACTTGCTTTACGTTATGTCAATACGTTTGAGAAAGCAAGTGTATGTTAGGCACCATGTTTGAAGTTGCCTAACCACTTCTCACAACAAAGTGTAAAAACTACCTCTTATCACTATGGAAAAGGACCAAATCAAAGAAGCTGAGTTTGGGTACCGGACCGATCTTCTCTATTTTCAACCCCCTCGTTTTTGGCCGGCATGGGTACAGTTATCAATATAGCTGGTAACTATTACGACTTCAATAGAACAAGAAACCCCGACGCTGTTGCGCTCAAGAATGACTTCTATGTCATTGGAGGTGACTTGTCTGATGCCATTGACTCTGTACTCTCACGAGATTTTCCACAACTACTGAATCACTGACACCTTGGAATCCAAGCAAACGATTAAGGCTGAGATTGAAAGAGAGTTAAATAAGAAGAGACCCCCACAATATTGCGGGGTCTTTCTGCTGAGAAGCGACAAAAGCTCATTGAAACGGTGGCTTTTAGTATTACTAAAGAACATCGGGGACTGCTTCTGTCTCCGCAAACACTGGAAGAGTATGAGAAAGTTGTACCAGGATTGGCAGATAGAATTATAAGTGCTTTTGAAAAGCAAGTAGACCATCGGATTTCTTTAGAAGATAAAGTAGTTAGGAGCCAAATTTCCCAAAGTGGTCGCGGGCAGTGGTTTGCTTTAATCATAGGGTTATTTGCCCTCAGTTGCTCAACATTCATTATATATCAAGGACACGAATGGCCGGGGGCTGTTCTTGGAGTTGGAGGGGTAACTGGCTTGGTTGTTGCCTTCCTAAAGGGGAGGGATAGTCAGCGCCAAGACTTGGAAAGGAAAAGGCCTTCATAATGCTTTGAGCCCCTGCCATCACAAAGTAGGGGCTTTTTTATGCCTGTTTCAACTGCTTAATTGCATCGAAATGAAACGATTCCAAAGGGACAGGTAAAGGCGATAAAATGATGCTGACAAGCTGTTCAAGCCGACGCTTATTCGCCGATGTCTCTTCCGCTGTCAACGGGGGCATATTCTGACAATACCTGACTAAGCTACGATTCCGGCGACAATACCGGGCCATAAGATAGGCGTAAATAGCTTGACGATTCATAGTTTTTCAGAGTCTTTAAGGGGACTGCGGCAAGGACACCTTTTAACTGATGTTCGCGCCACAGGGTCGGAGTGATTCAGGTGACGCTAACAACGACGTGACAGGGTGTTCAGGTCGTGCACCCAACATCCCATGTGTGCAAAGGCTTCCTACGGTCGCCATCACCACATGGGGTCGTTGGGTGGAAATACAACAAGTGCTTGTAGGGCGGGTTGTGTGCGACAGACCGCACGTCTCGACAGGCAGGTTTAGGCTCTTTGGGCGGCTCCCGTTGACAAGGTGAAAGCTCAAAAATTTGGGCTTTGACAGGTAGTCGATTTGTTTGCGACAAGGCATACGCAATGCAAGGGAGGTTTTCATTGCACAGTAACAACCCTATAAAAGTGTAAGACTTGCCTGTTTTTTTAGTACTTTTCCGAAATGCAACACCTGCCTTTATTGAAGAGATAAAAGCTTAAGTAATCCAATTGAAAATCGTGAATTTAAGAAAAGCTATCATTACAGGCTCAGTGAAGTATAGTCAGTCTCCTTTGAACTTCCCCCAAAACGATGTTGAACTAATTTCGGAGACACTTCAGAAAAGATGTAAGTTTGCCAACGCAGACATTAGTACTATCGTACATGATATGGAATCTTCTGATGTAGATTTTATATCAAAAGTAAGCTCTATTTGTGGTGATATAGAACAGGAAAGAAAGAATATATTAGATTTAGTGATTTTCTACTATTCAGGGCATGGTGTTTATAGGGCTTCAGAAGGGAAATCATTTATTCAAATATCTGACAGTGAGTTTATTTCTATAAATGATATTATTGATGTTATTTCAACCATAAATGCAAAAAATAAATATTTCATCATTGATGCTTGTCAAAGTGGTGGCTTTACTGCTTTTGCACCAAAGGGAAATACCTTACGAAAGTATAGTTTCAACTCAGAAGGTATTTATTTTCTCTTTGGAACTACAAAAAACTTGCTAGCTTTTGAACCTACAATTGAGCAGGCTATTAGAAAAAAAATCAACAATAGTTTTTATACTCATTTCATTTCAGAAGCACTCAATGAGAAGAGGAATTACACAGATAACACAATATCAATTAAAGTCGTAGACGATTACGCCACAAAGAAAACCACATTATATACTAATTTTGATCAAATACCATTTACAACTACACAAGTAGCAGGTTATTTTCCATTTGGCTTTTGGGAAGAAACAAAAGAATTGTCAGATATCAGTGAATGGAAGCAAGAGAAGACCAATAATGAAGCATATTCGAATAATCAAGAAGTTCAAATAATTGATTACCTTGTTGATAAAATCCATAAAATATATAATAAAGAGTTGTATTTTTTAACAAGCTATGAAAAGGATTTATTAATCAATTTGTCTCAACCTGCTAAAAGATATTTTAAATGAAAAGTTGAATCTTAAGGACAAGAAATTTGAAAATAAACCTCTTATTAATGGGTTGTTTTCAAGTAGAGATAACTACTATTTTTTAAATTTGGTTTTGGAGTACAAAGATATAGAAGTTGATTTAACGTTAATTGACAAAGATGATAGGACAGCTTTAATAGAAGCAATTGAAAGCCCTCAAGGCTCGCCTAGTTACGACATAGAGCCTTTATTTTTAAGAGGCTATCAACTCCAAGATGTCGATAAGAGTTATCTTCAAGAAAAATTTACAAATCCTTCTACAAATCCGAAAATATTAGAAAATGTAGCAATTGCATTGGTTTGCAGTAATCTACAGAGTGGTGAACTTATAACTAAATTTAGAAAATTAAAGAAATTAGTATTTACATTTCTTTCTTTTAAAAATAATAAAGTAATTGGATACAAAATGAACCATGTAGCTTTAGCGAATAACCTGCTTAATCATCATAAAGATTTTTCAGTTTTATTTTTGAAAGCAATTAAAATTTACAAATATTACGATTCACTAAAATCAAAGCCATCTTTTGTTTCAAAAGAAAAAGAAATCTTAGATGACCAACCGTATCAAGAACCAGATTACAATGATTTATTGGTTGAGATTTTTCCTGAACTTTTTAATGATTAATATTTTATAATTCGACACTGTTCATTTACCCCGCGTGGGGTAGCTTTCCGTCGACAGGACGCGCGTCCCGAAGCAGAAGTGGCAGCCCAACTAAAACAGGTGTGTAAAGGTTACAAGTGGCTTGTGTTCAGGAACGTAGCGTCCTCATCCATCAACACCTGTGGGTGTTGGGTGATGGTCCAAAATGTGCTTGCAAGGCAGCGTTCCGGCGACAGGTTGCAGGCCACAGCGGTTAGGTTTTTGTTCGTTGGGCGGGTTGCGGCTGGTAAAGCGAACACCCCGCGATCAACTTTTGTATGTTGGTTAGGTTCGACAGAGAGTATATCTCGATAAGGATGGTTGGCACACAAACAAAACAATATATTAACATGCAGATGGCAAAAAATCCACCAGATCAGAATAAGGCTGAAGAAAAAACCCTAACTCAATATGATATAGCTAAAAGGGACCTATTGAACAATCCCTTTGCCGCCGTTATTGTACTAATAACGGGTATTGTGATTGGAGCTAGTCAAATACCTGATGCAGTTAATAAGCTATTAGTTACATTTGGGGTTAAACCTGACGCGCTAACTTTAGCCAATAATGATGCTAAAAGTGGTCTAACTCGAAACCTGATCGAACTTGGCTACAAACGAATTTTTTGGATACAGAATTATTATGCTCGATATAAACGCATAGAATTAGAAATTGATAGTTTAGGTCAATCTGAAAATAAATCAGCGCAAATCATTAACCGGATGGTTGAAAAGAGTGATATAAATTTGGCTTGGAATGAATACATCAAGACTGTTGAAGGCTGGAGTATGAATTTGGTTATAAATCAACAACTAATTGGTAAATATTATAGTGATGAAAAAAGTCAAACATTTGATCAGATTCATAACGAATTTCAGCAAATTCATGAGAAACTAGTATCTGTTAGATATAAAAGTATGTACAAAAATGAAACAGCTAAAATATTTTCTGAAATAAAAACTGATACTGAAATGTTAAACACTAAATTACTATTTTTCGTAACGGGGTTGGAAGAAGATAAAAAGAAATGAACTTTAAAATTAATCAATTTTCTATCTTAGCAAATATGTAAATTCCGAATTAGGTTAATACAAATTGACACAGCGAACGCCCCGATTAGGCAGGTTTAGGCTTCCATTTCTGGGTCGCGCTTGTAAAAGTAAGTCGGGTCGTGGTCGACACGAGAAACGCCCCGGTTATGCTGGTTGGACAAAGCGGATCGGTGCGTGGTTGGGCTTCGCGCTCGGTGTAAAAGTTTGGAAGTACGTTGTTGTCCGCTCCGCGTGGGCGGGTTACCGCTGACAAGATGCTCGCCCTAAAGGAAGGTCCGCAGCCCAACAAGGGAAAGGGTGTGAAGGTAGCAAGTATCTCACGTTCAGGCAAATAACTTGTTCGCCATCAGACCTTTCGGGCGTTGGGTGAACCGGCCAAAATGTGCTGTTTCGTGCGGGGTTGCTTTCCAGAGTTAGGCTGCACGTCTTAGTTAGGCAAGCTTTGGCTCGTACTTCCGGCTTTCTGTCGACAGACAGACTACCCAAAAGTCGTGGTTTTCTCCGCATTTTCGGTTCTACCGACACTAAAACCGCTTGAATTAGGGAGGCCTGATAAGCTAAGGTAGAGCTACGAGGCAACCGCTTGATAAAGCGAATTGGTCGGAAGCGAATTTGTAGCGTGATTAGACTTGTCGCCCGGCAACAAAGTAGCCTGTTTGTTGGTGTTTGCTTCGTGCGGGGCCTCAGTTCTGTGGCAGGATTCCCATCCCGTCTTCAGGTACAACCCAACCTTCCTGAATGGAAACGCTCATTACGCCCACCAGCCATTCCGTTGTTGAGCATGGGGTCATAAAGAGAGTTTCGCGCAACAGGTTGTAGGGAGCAGTGGTCAGGCGTTTGCTTATCAGGCGGGTTTCGTTCGATAGGGGAAACGCTCCGGTTTAGCGTATTCGGGCTTTCATGAAACAACCTATCACTTATGTGTTATGACCGGCTTTGACATCATACTTTTATTAACGGCTCTGTTCGGTTTTTTGCCGCTAGCCATAATTCTGTATAGAACCAGAATGGCAAAGAAAATTCTGGCCACCGGTCAAATTGCGAAAGCACAGGTATACCATATTGTATCCTCCCGGCGGCCGCCACAGGATACGGTGTATTATTCGTTTGTTGACCCAAGAACGGCAAAGCCATACAAAGGCCGGTTTTCCATCGGCACAACCCAGCATAAGGTTGGCGACACGCTGGACATCTACCACGACGCAGACAACCCCGCGCATAACACAGTGAAGGGGGCCTGGGGCTCATCGGCGTTAATTTGGTTCGGCATTGTGATTGCCGTGTTTATACTATTGGTTCTTTACGAGCAGTGGCAAATGGCTAATGGCCAGAGCGAGTGAGGGGTTGTATGACGAATTTTTTTGCCTGTTCCCACCTCCCCCGTTTCCAACTGTACGCCTAGAGTCCTGTTCGATGGGTGCGGATCTAAAAGTGCGTTGGCTCCGCGTGGGGTCGTCTGGTGCCGCAGAATGTTCGCTCCGGAGTCAGACAACAGGCCAACGCAGGGGAGAGGGTGAAGGGTAGCGGTCTGTGCATTCGGCCGGCTAACTCATTCATCATCGGCCCTTACGGTTGCCGGGTGTCAGGTCACGCTGCATCCCGCGAGACAACGTCTTCTGACAGGCAGGCGGCCTGTAGCCCAGGCTCGGCTAATTAACTGGGTTCCTACTAAATGCAGTATCGGTGAATTGTACTCAAACGGCCCTTTACTATGAAGAAGATATTGTCTATTGATGGGGGTGGGATACGGGGTGTTATTCCCGCGAAAATCCTTTGCAAACTGGAAGACGTGACTGGCAAGCCAATCTCAGCCCTGTTTGATCTAGTGGCTGGTACAAGTACGGGCGGTTTAATTGCTCTGGCCCTCGGTATGCCGAGTTCGGAAAAGACAGCGCCTAAATATTCTGCCGAAGATGTACTGAAGCTATACGTTAATAGAGGTGAAGAAATCTTTGCGAGGAATAAGATTCAGCGCATTATCAATCCTTATGGATTATTTGAAGAACTATACGATAAACAAGGCATCGAAAACGTATTGGAAGATTACTTTTTCAATGCCAATCTGGGTGATAGTGTTACGAATACCATGGTAACAAGCTATGATATTCATGCCAGAATGCCAGTCATATTCAAGAGCTGGCTCGCCGAGAGCGGACGTGAATCTAATTTTCCGATAAAATTGATTGGACGTGCCACCAGTGCTGCGCCTACTTATTTTGAACCTATTCGAATAAAACCGGACAGTACCGATGGTGCTTTAGCCTTGGTTGATGGTGGCTTGTTTGCCAACAACCCAACCATGTGTGCGCTGGCCGAACACTTTAAGCTGTTCGGACGAGACGAGGAGATTTTGATTGTATCGTTGGGAACGGGGGACCTGGTAAGGCGTTTTGAATATAACCAGGCCAAGAATTGGGGAAAATTGGATTGGATCAATCCCATTATAAGCATCATGTTTCAGGGGGCAAGCGTTACGGTCGACTACCAGGTGCGGCAGATGATGCAGGCGTTTGGATTACAGCATAACTATTACCGATTTCAAACCCCGCTTGACCTGGGTAATGACGATATGGACGATTCATCTCAGGAAAATATTGACGCCTTACTGGATGAAGCCAATCAAATACTATCCGATCATGAGGATAAGATTAACGAGCTGTGCGCAAAGATTTCAGCTTAAGCAACGATCATCCTGTAAACGCACTGATCGTTCGTCTTACCACAAGGGCGGTATTGCTGACAGGACGTAGGCTACCGGGATGAGGTTCAGGCTTGCGCGGCAGGTGTGAAAACAGGCCGTGGGGATACGATTCGTTAGCCAGCAATCAGCAACAACAAAACTGCCTGAGTTAGTCAGGTTTGACCTGTTATACCGGTAGTTTGGGGCCAAACAAATGCAACTTGCTTTTTGTCCTGAATTAGCCGCGTGAAAAGCCGGGGAAGTCCAAAAAACGGGCTACAATACTTCACCGGGTTGTGGGCTTCGACTCTTTATTGAGGGTTAGCTACCCCTGTTTCCGGCCGCTGCCTGCTTCCAATCAGTGCCGCTCAACCCATAAACCGCGTCGACGGGCTGGGTGGTACCTGCCAGGGCACTCCTGAAGCAGTTTCAGCGGGTTATTCGCCATCGGGCACCGGTTGGTTACTGAACGAAAATGGGTATGACGCGATTGATACACCGGAGCACCATCGGTCCAATAAGGGTTACGGCTCCGTTGGTAATCACGATTAATCCCCGCTCCGTTTACGAGTCTATACTATGAATGTTGACGTTCTGGCCATTGCGGCTCACCCCGACGATATTGAAATGACCTGCGCCGGTACCATCCTGTCGCTGATTGCCCAGGGCAAAACCGTAGCGGGTGTTGACCTCACGCGGGGTGAACTCGGTACACGCGGTACCCCCGAAATCCGGGCTGCCGAAGCCGTTGAAGGTGGCCGGATCATGCACCTGTCGGCCCGCGAGAATATGGGGTTCCGGGACGGTTTTTTTCGCAACGATGAAGAACATCAGATGGCCCTTATTCCGATGATCCGGCATTTTCGCCCGCAGATCGTCCTGACCAACACTCCCGACGACCGCCACCCTGACCACGGCCGGGCCGCGCAGCTGGTTATTGATGCCTGCTTTTACGCGGGACTGCGGCAAATTAAGACGACCGGCAAAGACGGGCAACCGCAGGACGCACACCGCCCAACGCTGATCTATCACTTTATTCAGGACCGTACCCTCCAGCCCGATTTTGTGGTTGACATTACCCCCTATTGGGACGGGAAAATCTCGGCGATCAAAGCCTACAAAAGCCAGTTTTTTAACCCCGACAGTCCGGAGCCGCAAAGCTATATTTCGGGAGAGCCATTCATGAAGTTTCTTGAAGCCCGCACCCGCGAACACGGGCACATGATTGGTGCCGAGTTCGGCGAAGGCTTCGTAACCAAGCGGATGCTGGGCGTTCAGGATCTGTTTGCCCTGGTGTAAAACAACAGGGGGACTGCCGTTAATCTAAATTCCGGCGGTCTCCCATACCAAACCAAGCCACGTGGCACGGCCCGCGCAGGTCCAGTGAGTATCGCCGGTGAGGTAAGGCGAGACGAAAGCCCTCCGGTAGGCGTCGTATACGTTGATGGCCGGAACGCGCAGGTTCGGGTTGTCCTGAATGCGTGGGATGAGCTGGTTATACGTACTCCGGTCCGGCTCCACAATGGTGACTTTGTTGGGAATGAGGGCCAGGTAAACCTCGTCGAAACCAAGGCCTTTGTAATAATCGGCCGTTGCGTTGATGCTGTCGACCAGCGCGTTGACTTCGGGGTCGGACAACTCTGAAAAAGAGGACAGGGGGGTGGCTAAATCCGTGTCGGAGTCAAGGAAGATATGTTCCTGATCTTCCGACAGGCTTACGTTTACGCTGGCCCGGTTAAACCAGTTGAGGGTGAGTGCGGCCTTGATTTCTTTGAATCGGAATGCCCATTCCTGACTGAACAGGGCCGATTCGAGCCGTTCTTCTATGTCGCTCCAGTGGATGTCTTCTTTAAGTCGCTGCCAGGTGGTTAGCGCCGGTGCGGGGTTTTGCAGCGTATCGCTCACTACCACCACTTCCCGAACTGGCCGGCTGAAGTGGCCCCGGGTGTGCCGCTCAATGGTCTCCAGCAGCAGCACGTTACGTTTGGTCGTGTCCAGCTGCACCCGCAGGGGGGGCGTGTCCCACTTGGCCCGGCGGTAGTAGCTAACCCGAAAATCGTCCTGACTCAGCCGCTGCTCCTCCGAGAAACTATCGCCAAGAATATACAGGTGCGTCTGGGCCGTGTCGGCGTCGCGGTTGGCGGGGGGGCAGATGGGGGCGGGTTGTCTGAACTGCGGCAGGGCCGACATCCGGTACAGGTCACCATTGCGATAATCGTCGGCAATGATACCGGCATCATACAACCCGTGCGAGACCGTACCTGACAGCCCCCCCAGCCAGAACACAAGGGCCACACTGATTACGAAATAGCGTACATACCTCATCGAAGTCGAATAGAAAATAACTGCACCGCGCGGTCAACTCCGCTCAGGATATACAATTCGTTGGTTCGTTCGTCAAACTGAAGGGCCACCGGAAAGTTACCCGGAATGGGCCGGTCGCCCACTATGGTGCCGTCGAGATTATACAGGGTACTGAACCCACCCGATTGTACACTGATGAGGTCCACGCCCGCCCCAAGCCGGTGGTAGCGCACGGTACTGCGGCCCGATGGCAGCGCCCGCACCTCAAACCGGCGTTCGCCCTGCTGGTTCAGTACGGCCACCTCCGTATCGGTTGTGCGCAGCAGCAGGTAGCTGGACTGTTCCTGGTCGGGCAGGAGCCGGAACACGCCCTGGCGCACGGGCCGGTACAGCTGCGTTCGTTTGGCAATCAGGCCACTGGGCAGAATACGGAGTAACTGCCCCTCCTCGGCAATGGTATGAATCATTTGCTGACCGGGTAGCAAAAAGGCGGGGCCGGCAAAACGAACATCGGGCTCGTCGTCATTCCGGCGGTCAATGCGTACCGGGAAGTGTGGGTGCTGGGTACCATTTTCGAGCCAGTAGTTCAGGGTCCCGTCGGGCTGGGTAGCCAGCATGTTCATTCCCTTTGGCGTGGCTATCACCTGAAACGGCAAGAGCAACGGGCCCTTTTTGGGGGCTTTTACCATTTGTACAAAAGCCCGTTTTTGCCGGTCGAGACCAAAGATCCGTCCGTCGGTATGGGCCGCTAAGGCTATTATATTACGCTGTTTGTTACCGCGTGGCCGAATCAGGTACGTGGGATCGAGGCCCGCAGGCAGGGGAATGCCCGTAAGCGACACGGTGCTGTTGCGGCTGGGATCGGCTACATAGAGCGTTCTATCGGTCATGAACAGGTACTGGAGCCGCCCGTTGTTCAGGAAATCAACGGCCAGGGCGTTGCTGCGCATGGGGCCGTCGGTCTGGCTTTGCTTTATCTTATCGCCTTTGGGCGTTACCAGGACAAACTCGTTGGCCGTGTTTTGGGCGTAAAACTGTGTAATGGTGTCGCTCAGACTTCCGGCTACAATGGGGGCCGAGACGAGCGACGCGTTGAACTCGGTTCGTTTGCGCAGCAAGAGTTTGTTCAGCACTGCCGTACTGGCGCGGGGGGTAGTGCGGCCCAGAATAACTGTCGACTGAATGTTCTCGTTGCCGTAGCTGGCCTGATACGCCATGTTTTCGAGGTTGTCGAAAGCAGGCCGGCCCGTGGCGGGGTCGGGCTGGTCGAGCAGGTTTTGCCAGGCTGCGGGCCAGGAGGGGGGCACGGTAGTCTGCGCCCGGTTCAGCCGGACAAAGGCCGTAAAATTAGCGGGTCTTAGCGTGCCGTTGATTAAATCGAGCTGCCGTTCATCGGCCGACCACACGGCCCCCCGCTGCACCTGCTGCAGGTAGTCCTGCATGGCATCTTCGGTATTGGTCACAACCAGGGCCGTACCATGCTGGGTAATCCAGCTCTGCGGGAACCCCGTCAGCAAACTGCCAAACAGCGATGCCGGTAGTTCGGCTACATTCAGCATCAGGATTTTGTGGCCCAGAAACGTTCGAACCGGCGACTGCCCCCTAACCCCGGCGGCATAGGCAATTTGCTGATAAGCTGCCACGAGTTTACGACCATCGCGGCCCGGTATAATCACCACCTGCCGCTGCGCCCCCACCGGTGACTCCAGCCGGCAAAGCAGCACGTCGCGGTCGAGGGCTTCGTAAAACAGACCGGTCAGCGCCTTAATCTGCCCAAACCGATCGCGCAGAAAATCGGTTGAGGCCGATTCGAGCAGGTTCGCCATCGACTCGCCAAAACGGGCTGCGTTGCTGACGCTGATGTGGTACAGCGTAGCGGTAGTCTGCGGAATCAGTTCGGGGTGGGCAATGCGCTGGGGCGTTTGCCCGGTAAAGAGGGCCGCTACGTCGCGCCGGGAACCAATCTTGTCCACGGCATAGCCAATCAGGTGTGAACCCGACGCCGATGACCGAAACTGCAGGTTGAGTTCTTCGGGAAGAAACACCCGTACCAGCGATCCCGCATCGCTGAATAAATTCTCCATCACTTCGGGCCGGATGCTCAGGCCCGCCAGGTGATCTTCGTCCACAATCAGGTTAGCCGCTATCCGGTCCGAGAATCGCCCTGACGCGTCGCTGCCCGTAAAGGAAAATGACTGGTGCATTTTACGGGCTACGTTCTCAATCAGAATACCCGACGCGCTGCCCACCAGAAACCGGTCGGTCAGGATAAAGGATCCAATGGGCTCGTTGCTCCGGTTAACCAGGTCGTAAATCTTTTCGCCGGAAAACGTGTGGTTCAGTACCCGGTACTGACGCGGGTCGGGGTTGGTAAGCCGGTGCAGGAAACTGGTGTCGGCCTCGGTGAGGGGCAGGTAAAAAACAAAATCGAGCGTAGTGGTTGATACCTCATGCAGTGAATACCGCACCACCTTGTCATTCACGAATCCGAGAACGGTGCTGGTATCGGCGGTGGCGTAGAGAAAGCGATCGAGTCGCTGCCGGGCTTCGTCAAAGATGGGTATTTGCCGGAGGGCAATGCGGGTACGCAGGGTCCGGGTAGAGAGCGTATCCTGAAGCCGGTCGCTGGCCAGCATGAGCAACGCCCCCGGCGGCACCAGCGAGCTGACTGAGCCGCTGGCCTGGCGCAACTGCCGGTAGCCCAGCCAGCCGCCAATCAGCAGTACCGCCCCTATACCAATCCAGACGTTTCTCTTCATTCTTTTTCGACGTTGTCAAGTTGTTCGGGTATAAAGTTATAAAGTTGGCCGACGCAAAAACGAACTCGCCCGCGTCGGCCAACTTTATAACTCTACAACCTTATAACTCTACAACTTTTTCTCATTTCCCCCACATCGCGTTGGCGGTTTCGGGGAAGGGGAGGGTCAGTTCCGGCACGTTGGCCGCTACGCGGTTGGCCCACTCTACGCCCTGCATGAGCGAATGGTCCTGGTTGCTTACCTCGTATTTCCAGGCACCAAATCGCCCGCGTGAGTAGATGCCAAACGGCTCCAGCTTCGGCAGTACGGCCTTTAGAATCCCGTCGCGTTCTACCGAGGGGGTTGGATAGCCGTACTCGAATGATTTATGGAACGTCGATATTACGTCGTCGGCCGATTCGATGAGCTGATCCTCAATGAGCGCACGGATGGTGTCGGCCACGAGGGTTTCGTGGTCAACGGGCTTGGCACTCGACTGGCTCGTTTCAGTCATCAGCGACCAGTTTTGCTCAATGTCCGGTACGTTGTTAGGGCTGTAGTTAGAAAACACCGTAACGCGGTAGTAGGGGCTGTTGCTCTCCGGAAAATACATCCAGCACATGGTCTCCAGGCTGGGCTTGGGCTTTCCCTTCAGACCAATACCCACTACGTGCGTAGTTGAGTGTTTCAATCCCTGAGCGGTCTGCACGGTATCTGCATCGAGACCTTCCACGCGCTGCGTGAACAGATCAAGCGGCATGGTACTCATCAGGTGCTCGTACTGAATCGTCGAGCCGTCGGCCATGACAATGGTTTTTTCAGGACCGATCACCTTCTCCACCGTGCAGTTGAGCTTCACGTATTCGTCGCCGATGAGTTTGCCCACCGCGTCCCAGATACTGCCCGTACCGCCCCGTTTTGGGAATTTGAAGGTACTGTTGGGACCCCACGAGAAGTCGTCCTGGTTAAAGAGAATGTTCTTCGTTACGCGCTGCAAATCAGTTACGGCTACGCGCTCACCCACCCACACCGCGTTCATCTCTTCGGTCGGGTACGCCCATACCTTGAAGTTGTACGGAAACATAAACGTTTCGGCCAGCCCCTGTCCAAAGGTGGTTAAAATCCACTCGCGGAAGTTGGCGGGCTTCTTCGTAGTTGGGTTCTTATAATTGTGGATAATGCCTTCCAGACACTTCCACATGGTTTCTTTGGAGAGGTACTTGATGTTGTTCTGAAAGGGATACGGCACAAACCGGTTTTCGATCCAGACCCACGATTCGCGCTGGTGGCTGAGCCAGCCGTCCTCGCCGAGGGCGGCAACCATCAGATCATCGAAGTATTTGTAGTGCGAAAACTGCACGTGGCCCCCCACATCCCAGGTGAAGCCTTTTTCGTCAACGAAACTTTTGGAGAGACCCCCAATCCGGTTTTCTTTTTCTAAGACGATGAAATCGGTAATGCCTAATTCTTTCAGGCGGTAAGCGGCTCCAAGCCCCGTTGGCCCCGATCCGATAATGACGTATTTATAGTTCATTGTTGAGTTTAACTGAAATTATGTACTCGTAAAGGCATAACGTTGCACAGTTTTACAGTTGGCTACTGCAAACGTGGACTCGCGCCAGCCAACTGTAAAACTCCGCAACGTTATGACTCTATAACTTTTTTTTGCGCAGTTACTTTTTCTGGCTTTTTGAGATTTTTGACTTTGTCGCCGAGTTCCAGGCGGAATTGCGCCAGCTCGTTAAAACTCTGCATGCACACCTTCAGGAGCTTCCACTTCAGAATGGACACCGTACCGGTTAGCCGTTCTTTATGCGTAATGGGCATATCGAAGGTGTCATAGCCTGCCTTCTTGGCCATTACAGCCAGGAAAATATTGGGGGCGAAGGGCGTAGGGGTGGGCAACTGATCCAGCAACTGGCGCAGCAACGACCCCCGGATGAGCCGGAACGGAATGTTGCTGTCCTTGATGTAGGTGCCATAGATACCGGCAATGCTCATCCGCAGAATTCGCGTGATGACAAGCCGCGCCGGGGCATCGTATCGTTCCTCCCGGTAGCCGAGAATAAACGGCGACTCGTGGCGTCTGGCCCAGAGCTTCTGGAAATCTTCGGTAACGAACTGATCATCGCTATCGGTCTGAAATATGTATTCTGAATCGAGGGCAACGGCCTGACGGTACCCATTGACTACGGCGTTGCCATGCCCGCCGTTCGGTTGGTGCACAACCATCAGACGGGGGTATTTCTCCTTGATTGAATCGAGAATGGCCCCGGTATTATCGCGTGAGCCGTCGTTAATGACAATCAGACGGGTGGTATCAGTGGGAAACTGCCGGGCCAGCATGTCGGTCCACTGCCGGACAACGGCTTCAATAACTTCTTCTTCGTTGTAAGCCGGCATTACAATTGACAACAGGAGACTCATGCAGCGGAAAAGCGATTGATTGTACGTGAAGCGGTCCACCCAAATGGATAGACACATTGCGCTATAAACACCGCAAAGATAGGCAATTGTTATAGGTGGTAGGCGCAATTATCAGTCGGTTTATCGACCGGGAATACCGGGCGGTACCTGACTAACGGGTAAGGTGAGTTGCCCTGCCACCTGCCAATCAATACGAAAGGCGGTCTTTTAACCCGTTGATGGGCTTCTCGATCAGGTACCAGGACAACGTGGCCAGCAGGACGGTGATAGCCGCGAAATACCAGAACTGAAAAAAATACGTGCTGTCCAATACGGGAAGCAGGTCGGTCAGGCGACGCCAGACGCGCAGGGTAATGTGTGTCTGGGGCGTGTGATACACGTTGAAGACGAAGTTGTGGAACAGATACAGCCCGTAACTGATGCGCCCCATGTACTGGCTGACGGGATTTTCGAGCAGCCATCTCATAACCGGATTGGTGAAGCCGACAACCGCCCGGCCAATCAGGAAGAAACCCACCAGAGAAGCTACCAGCCGCTCCCAGACGTCCGACATGACGTTGTGGTGACCGGTCCAGCCCATGCGGTCGGGCACGGCGGGCAGCATCCGGGTCAGCAGGATTACCCCTACAAACAGCGCGATACTTACCCATACCCAGATGGAACTTTGGAACACCCGTGCAAAGCGGTCACGTTCGTAGAGCCACCAGAACGCCATAATGGCGCCCAGCCCGAACGAGTCCAGGCAGGTGGGCATGCTGACGTAGCCAATGAACCAGGGCATCCGGGCGCGGTAAAGCACGTAGCGTGTGGCCACGGCGCCCACAATCATCAGCACGGCCGTTAGCGGCACCCACCGGCGCGGTACCAGAAACAGCAGGAGCGGAAAAAACATATAAACCTGCTCCTCTACGGCCAGCGACCACAGATGATCGACCGTGCCCATCCAGGTGGCATAATACGCCATGTACATGTTGGTAGCATACAGGGAAAGCCAGCCAAACAGGCGCCGAACGGGCGGTTCGTTTATTGCGTACAGGATGAACAGCACCAGATAGTAGACCGGAAAGATGCGCAGGGTCCGGCGGATGTAAAACACGCGCAGGTATTTCTTCAGCCCGCCCCCCGGCTGGTTCGCCAGCTTGTCTTTGCTCGCCAGCAGGATGCGGGTAATCAGAAACCCACTGAGAACAAAGAAAATGGTGACGCCCAGCGCTCCCAGCGGCAGCTCAACCCGCTCGGCCATCCAGTGATCGAACAAGACCAGCGCAACGGCCACAAACCGAACCCCGTCTAACTGAAGTAAATGATTCAGAGCCGGGCGGGCAGGGGTAAGGGGAAGGGTCGTATTGGATTGCATGGGGTTGTTGAGTTACCAGTTTTTGGCTTCGGACGGAGCCGCATTGCCGGTTGATGTTATGGATTGCCGGGTGTCGAGCAGATATGCTTTCGCCGGATTAGTGGGCACAATCAGCACCAGAATCTGGTACAGACCGGACTCGGCCAGTTCGGTAGCAGCAACGTCGGCCCGGAAACCCGGCGCAAAGGCCCGGCCCGGCAGCAACCGCCCTGCCAGCGACGGCGACCGGTTTTGCCAGGTGGGAAACAGATAGGTTCGTTTTGCCGAACGTGCTACCAGATAAGCACCGGCATCGGGCCCGTCAACCGGTGACAGCGAGGTGTTGGTGACGCTGAACCCGGTAGGGGTACGGCTTACCAAAGTAGCCGGAGCGGGCTGAGCGGATCCGTAGATGACGGGGAGCAGACTGTCGTAAAAAGCCGGAGCCGTATCGGTATAGTAGGCGGTTACCGAGTCGAGTCTGGCCACCGGCTGGCTGGTTATAAAGGTCCAGTTGAACTGACTGGTTGTGTGCCAGTGCCGCCACCAGACAGTTTCGTTGATAAAGGCCGTATAAGAAAACCAGGCCAGTAACAGACCCGCTCCTCCGCCCGCTACCCCCACCTTTGGCCGAAAGCGATTGGGCAACGTAGTGATAGCATAAACGTACAACAGGGCCAGCAGCGTGAGCGAATACGGCTTGTAGCGACTCGTAATAAGCAGATCAGCTCCGAAACCCGTACGGGCGTAGGCCACCACGGCGGCCGTACCGAGCAGAAAGGCGGCACTCGCCCAGAAAAACAGGGTTACTGGCGGAATGGGTACCGGACTGCTCCCCCGGTCGGTCCGGATCAGCGACTGCATTGCCCGGGCAATGCTGCGCTGGTGCAGGAACGCCGTTGCCCCAACAATGCCCAGCGTTAGTAACACCAGCAAACTACCCAGCAATGTACTGTTGGTCAGCGGCCTGCCAATTGGAAGGGCTTCGGCGCCTGCCCCGACCACAGCGAGCCAGCCTTTGCCTGTAGCAAACAGGCCGGCCCGGACCGCGTGCGCCCCACCCGGCTTTTCGAAGCCCCAGAAGTATAGACCAATGACTACCAAAGCGGTTACCAACCAGACCAGCAGCGGACGCAGTTTTTTGGGCTTCGGGCTTACACTTCGAACGGCGGGGTGCAGCACCAGCAACGCCAGTCCCAGCGGCCAGACCAGCAGTCCATTGCCGCTTGTAAGCGTGGCTAGTACGGCCATGGGCAGCGCCAGCATCCAGCGTTCGGTATGGGTGAGCAGGTAAAACGCGGCCAGTACCCACAGGACCACCGAGAAGTTTTGCAGCGAGGCCATGCCCCAGAACATATTTTCCCACTGAGACAGGTTGAACAACAACAGCGCCACCGGCAGGGCGTACAGCACCGGGAGCCGATGCCAGACCAGCCCGTCTTTTCGGCGCAGAACCCCCATAAATACGGCCAGCAAACCCACCAGGCTCAGGTTACCCACTACCATCAGGTGCCGGTAGTTCAGCTTGCCGAATAGCCCATAATCCAGTGCCGTTACCAGGCGGTCATACACAATACGGTGTTCGTTATGCTGCTTGAACAGCCACTGTAGTCGCCCCAGAAAAGTGGGTTCCTGATCGGAATAGTACAGAAACGCCCGCAGCGCATGATCGTCCCACTTGGGGATATTTACGGCGTAGTGCTGCCATGTCCAGCCAAACACCAGCACCGGCAAAGCCAGCAACACCCAGCTTCCTGCGCGCTGCCAGTCTGCGGCACGGGACCGGCGACGGGAGCGGGAAAGAAAGGAAAATGGAGCGAGCATTCGTTTAGGTGAGATTGTCAGGGCTCAAGGTTCAGCGTTGATTACTGAAGAGGGTATGGCCGCATGACCGGCTGTCTTATCAGCTAACGTAAAATCTTGAGCAAACGAACTAATACCGATACTTCGTGCCTTCAAAATCATAGATCGTGATGCGTTTACCCGTCGGCTTAACCAGGATAATCCGGTCGGTTTGGGTGGTGTCCATGCGCTGGTAGTACGTAGCGTCTTTGGGCAGATAGAGGTTCGTGTACTGCGCGTCGATGATTGAATATTTCCTGAACATCTCCTCAATTTCGTCGCGGGGGGCGGTGCGGGCTGCCGGATACAGCACCGTGTCGCCGGGGGCGTAGAGTTTATTAATCCGCTGAGCCGCCGTGTTGTATGGATTTTCGATGCGGTACCGGCCGTAGTAGGTGTATTTAGGGGCCTGGTCTTCGTAGATATTGTGCAGGAGATCACCGATAAAAAAGGCCTGAATGAGCAGCACTACGCCCAGTACCGCGCGCAGCCAGGTGGGTTGCCGAAACACCTGCTGTACGAGCATGCCCATCAGCACCAGCGCGTAGGGAAACGAGAAACCCGAATACCGCTGCGTAATGCCGTAGGTGTGCCCATTGCGAAAGGCAAACGCAATCAACACCAGCGTTGGAAACAGGCTGAGCAGCCCCATCAGGACCAGAAACCGGCGTTCATCGGTGGCGGTGCGGGCTACCAGGGCCTGGTATAAACAGAAATACAGCAGCGGCAGCGCAGCCGCTACTATAAATCGTGCCGTTGGCATGCTATACACGACGTACCCTGCCAGCAACAGCAGTGGCACAGCCACCTTGAGCCAGACCGGCACTACCACGCCCCGCCCAAACCGGAGCACCAGCCCCAGGGCCACTACGCCCAACGCAAACGCTACCAGCAGGTTGCGGAAGCCAAGCGTTTCGGGCGACAACCCGTTGGACACCATGAACAGATCGGACCAGACCGGAAGGGACCGTTTGACGACGTTGATGACCGTGGCGGGCAGAATAATTCCAAATCCGTTGTCGTAGGGGTGGGTCAGGGCCAGACCCCCGTAAAGCTTGGCCTGATAAGCCAGTGTGAAGAACGTGTACTTACCACCGCCCCACACAAACCACGGCACAATCAGGGCCAGCGCCCCACCCACCGTGCTGAGGCCCAGACCGATGTAGGTCTTTAGATTGCGGTTGAAAAGCAGTAGGTACAGCCCGTGACCCATGAAAATGGTAGCGGCCAGGTAGTGGCCCAGCGTGGCCAGCGCAAAGGACAGCCCGTAGCCAATGTACAGCCCGACAGGTTGTTTACCCTCCGCCCGCCGGTCCAGAATTCTCAGAAAAAGATACGTACCCAGCAACCCCATGAAAATAGTCATGCAGTAGTTTCGGGCCATGTGGCTGTACGCAATAAAAAAGGGCTCTATGGCGGCCAGCCCTGCCACCGTCAGGGCCAGCGGGGTGGATTTAAGGTATCGCCTGACCAACAGAAACAGCAATCCTACAATGGCCGTACTGAACAGTATGGACGGCATGCGGATGCTCAGGTCGCTCAGACCGAACAGCTCGATCCAGACCCATAGCAGGGCGTAATGCGACGGGCTGTTGCCAATGTCGGTCTGGATAATGGAGTTCACGTAATCCTCAAGTTTCTTGGGCTTCCAGAACTCTTTGGGCGTGAAGTACGGATTGCCGGGCTTATCGAAAACGTCGTGCTGATTGGCCCCTTCCAGCCGCACGCCCGACGTATTGACCAGCGTAAACTTCTCGTCCAGATACAGACCGTGAACGCTCGATTTGTAAAGCCGCAGACCAAGGGCCAGCACTATGATCAGAAAAATGAGCAGGTTGGAGCGACGTAACACCGATAGACCCGGTTGGGCGTTTGTAACGCGGTCGGTAGAGGATGATGGCAGCATACGGGCGCAAAAGTACGCCACCCCCCGTTGCATTTACAATTTAAGGATGGTGAATTCTACCCGCCGGTTCTGTTTACGCTTCTCTTCGTTGGTATTGCTGGCCACGGGTTTGCTCGGTCCCCAGGCTTTGGTCTGGATGCGTTCGCTGGCTATTTTGTGATTCAGCAGGTAGTCTTTCACCACCCGAACGCGATCTTCGGAGAGCTTGATATTTAGGTCCCAGTCGCCCTGATTGTCGGTATGGCCCTCAATGAGCAACTCCATGCCAGGGTGTTCGTTAAGCATCGTCACAATCCGGTCCAGCTCCGCGTTGCCGCCGGGTTGCAGCGAAAACTGGCTCTGCTCGAACAGGACTTCGCGCATGACTATTTTTTGGCCCGGTTCAATTTTAACCAGGTATAGATTGCGTTTAATGTCGCGAAACCGCTTGTCTTTGCTGAGATCCAGCGTTTCGGTGGTTGGAAAATAGCCCTCGCGGCTGGCCGTCAGCGTATAGGTTTTCTGCGTGGGCAGAATAATGCGGTACTCGCCGGTTTCGGGGTTGTAGTCAAATTTGGAACGGTCGGTACTGTCGCCCAGAATCGACGACGTAACCGACGACGCCATGGGTTTTTTACTCACCGCATCCAGCACGTGACCCGAAATGATGGCCACCGGGTCTGGTTTGATGGCGGGATAGAGTTTAAGCCGAAAAATATCGTCTTCGCCCATCGACCCCGCCCGCGAACTCAGATACGCGTAATCGCCGGAGGCCGGAATAGTAAAATAACCATCCCACTCGGGCGTGTTTATGGCCGAACCAAGATTTTCCGGTTCGCTCCAGTTGCCCCACGACGCATCCAGCCGCCGGCTCACAAAAATATCACCATTGCCAAACCCCGCGTGCCCCGATGATGTAAAATACAGCGTCCGTCCGTCGGCCGCCAGAAACGGCGAACTCTCGGCGTCGGCAGTATTGATAACCCGCCCCAGTGATACCGGCTCACTCCAGGAGCCGTTGGGCTTTTGCTGAGACACGTACAGGTCCCGGTTGCCCCGGGTGTCTTTGCGCTGCACAGCCAGAATAATGGCCTGCCCGTCGGGCGAGACGCAGAACTCCATCTGGTTTATACCGTTGACCTCTATGTTATAGTTGTTGTCAATTTTGCACTCTACCGGCGTTGACCAGCCCGCTTTAGTGCGGATGGATGTGGAGATGCCGAACGTCATGTTGCCATCGGGCTTATAGACGTTAATAAGGTAAGCCGTGCGCCCGTCGGGTGCCATACCGCTGATGGCGTTGTCGCCCGCGTTGTTGATGGGCGGCCCTATGTTGACTGCATCGCGCCAGCCTCCCGGATTGCCGCTGCCGCCCGACTCCCGCACCGAATACCACACGTCCTGATGGTCTGCCCCGCCAATGTTTTCCTTGTTGAAGTTGCGGGTGAAGTACAGCGTCCGCCCATCGGGAGAGATGACGGGTGCCACTTCCTGCCCCGGCGAATTGATGGTTTTGCCGAGATTTTCTTTCTGAATCTCCTTGGGCGTATCCGTCGAAACGTTGACGGTCGCCATAATGGGTTTACTCTCGGTCGAGATACCGATGGCGTCGATCTGGTTCGGCCCTTTGAGCGTGGCTCCGTTGATGAACACCTTCACCGACCGGCACATGTAGCTGGTATCGGTCGGAAAAATGCGCAGCAGCGGGTCCTGCCGGGGCTGCGTACTGGCATTCTGGTAAACCACGTGCTCGGCACCGGCGTTGTCGAAGACAACGACTTTGACAACGGCACCCGGGTTTACATTTTCGGCTACTACAATCTGCCGCGCCCGCATGGGCGTCTCAAAACTTACCTGTACCCACTCATCGGCGGTGCCATCGGCGTAGAACGGCGACCAGGCACAAGGTGTTTCGCCGAGTAGCGGCAGCTTGCTGGGGCGTCCCAGCGTTTGGGAGGCCCGATGCTGCTCGCCGGAGAGATCACCCTTCTTTTCCGACGATACCCCAACCACCCGACTCGCCCACTGCACCGACTGTGCCGGGCAGAAGCAGGCGAAACTAATCAGTAAGATTACCGATAGATAAAGCGTCTTCATGTAAATCGTTTCAATTCGTCAACACCCGGTATTCCCAGGGTTTGAGCGACATAGCCATATCAGGTTGCAGCGTTACCGGTTCGTGCATGAATACGTCGGTATATATGCCTTCAAAGCCAGTTCCATTCAGTTGAAAATCCAGCGGCTGGTTGCTCAGGTTTATGATCACTACCACCCGATCAGAGTCACGCTGCCGGTAGAAGGCATAAATCTGCTGGTCGTGATCGGTTGAGACTTTATTGAGTTTGCCTCCATACTGGCCGTTCCAGAGTGCGGTGTTGCGGTGCTTCAGCGTCAACAAGGCTTTATAGAAAGCTGTTTTGTCGTAGTTGCCCCAGGCAATGGAATCTTTCTCGAAAAAGGCTAGTCGCTTGTTCAGGTTCGACTCCATGCCGTTATACACCAGCGGCATGCCTTCCAGCGTACTGCACAGGACAAAACAGGCATCGGCAGCGGGGCCAAAGGATTCGTTCAGCGTACCCTGGCCGGTGTTTTCGTCGTGGTTCTGGGTAAAAAGCATCTGGTAATACCAGGGTGGAAACCGCTTTTGGTTGGCCAGCCGCAGCGAGTCAATCTTATCCGCCGTGCGGGCACCCTGGGCAATGGCTTTAAGCATGGTGTGCATGCTCCAGCCATAGTTCATGTTAAAGCAGCTTTTGAGCTGATCCGGCTCATCTTCCCACTCGGCCAGCATAAACACGGTCTTGATCTTGTCCAGCTCCGGGCGCAGTTCGGCCCAGAAATCGTTGGGCACAAATCCGGCCACGTCGCAGCGAAAACCATCAACGTCGGCTTCGCGCAGCCAGAACTGCATGGCATCAATCATGCCCTGGCGCATGTCTGGATTGTCGTAATTAAGGTCTACTACGTCCGTCCAGTCGGTCGGTTTGCCGGTTTTAGGGTCAACGGGCGACGTCATTTTTCCGTTGATGCGGGTGTACCAGTCGGGGTGCTGTTTGGTCCAGACATGATCCCAGCCGGTGTGGTTGGGTACCCAGTCCATAATAACGCGCAGGCCCAGCGCGTGGGCGCGGTTTACGAGGGCCTTAAAGTCGGCCATGGTGCCGTAAGCAGAGTTCACGGCTTTATAGTCAGCCACGGCATAGGGGCTACCAAGGATTCCTTTCTTATTTTCCTGGCTAATCGGAAAAATGGGCATGATCCACACGATGTCAACGCCGAGTTCTTTGAGCCGGGGTAGCTGCGCTTCAACGGCTTTGAAAGTACCGGATGGAGAAAACTGCCGGGTATTCACTTCATAGATGGTCGCGTTCTTGGCCCAGTCGGGAGCGGGCGGTGGTGCTACGGAATCGTTTACGGGCGTGTCACTGGATTGCTCCTGCTGGCGACAGGCCCCGGCAAACAGCAAAGAAAATAGCGTGATGAATAGGTGAATGTGCTTCATGGTGGTTTTGTTGGACGCAAAGGTTCGGTTGAACGGGTATCGGACAGCAGACCATACCGTCTTCAGGTCATGGCCGGCTGCCGACAAACTTTCAACTGATGGATGGCATTGGCAGGACTGTCGGCTCCGAATACGGACGTACCGGCCACCACATAATCGGCCCCGGCCTCTACCAGCGTCGCCGTATTGTCGAGGGTCACGCCACCGTCCACACCAATCAGCGCCGAACTGCCCGTTGTTCTGAGCAGGTGCCGTAGTTTGCGTACTTTCGGGATTGACAAGGGCATGAGTTTCTGCCCGCCGAAACCAGGGTTAATCGTCATCACCAGGACCTGATCGAACAGGTCGGCAATGTCGGTCAGTACCTCCACCGGGGTCTGCATGTTCAGGGCCACTCCGGCGCGGCAACCCGCATCGCGAATCTGGGTCAGCACACGGGGCAGGTGCGTGCAGGCTTCGTAATGCACGGTGATGTGGTCGGCTCCGGCGCGGGCAAATTCGGCAATGTAGCGCTCGGGCTGCACAATCATCAGGTGGACGTCGAGCGGCTTTTTGGTATGTTTGCGGATGGCTTCAAGCACCGGAAACCCAAACGAAATGTTCGGCACAAACAGACCGTCCATCACATCAACGTGGTACCAGTCGGCTTCGCTGTTGTTAAGCATCTCAATGTCGCGCTGGAGATTGGCGAAATCGGCAGAGAGAACCGAAGGAGCGATTAAGGGCGGCTGCATGTATTACGTGATTCGTTCAATTGGTAAAATTATCTTTTTTTGCCCAAAGCCTATCAGTTACCGGTAATCAGTTATCAGTAAGCAGTGGCTAAGGCCCCCGCAACCTGCTGACTGATAACTGGTTTCCCGGACATTAATACCTGCTAACTGTTCAACTAAAAACATGACCCCACAGGAACGTATTGCCGAACTGACCGAACGGCTTAATTACTATAACTTTCAATATTACCAGAACAGTATCTCGGAGATCGATGATTTTCTGTTCGACAAACTGCTGGCTGAACTGGCCGAACTGGAAACGCAGCACCCCCAATACCGCGCCCCCGACAGCCCCACGCAGCGGGTTGGCGGCACCATCAGCAAAGAGTTTGCCCAGGTCTACCACCGCTTCCCAATGCTTTCTTTGGGTAATACCTACTCGGAAGAGGACCTTACTGAGTTTGATAACCGAGTCAGAAAAGGTCTCGACGGGGCTGAATTCGAGTACGTCTGCGAACTGAAGTTCGACGGGGTGGCCCTGAGCATGACCTACGAAAACGGCATCCTGACCCAGGGCGTGACCCGGGGCGATGGCACCCGGGGCGACGACATTACCCATAACATCCGGACCATCCGTACTATGCCGCTTAGTCTGCCGTCCAGCCTGAACCCGCCCGCCCTGTTTGAGGTACGGGGCGAAGGGTTTTTGCCCCTGGCCGAGTTTGAGCGCATCAACAAAGAACGCGAAGACATTGGCGAGGCCCTGCTGGCCAACCCCCGCAATGCCGCGTCGGGCACGTTTAAACAACAGGACTCAGCGGCCGTGGCCAAACGCCGGCTCGACTGTTACATATATTCGTTTCTGGCGGACCAGCCCATTTTTCAGACCCACGAAGAAAGTCTGGTGGCGTTGCAGCAGTGGGGGTTTAACGTCTCGCCAACCTGGCAGAAATGCGCCGATATCCGGGCCGTTATGGCCTACATCAACGAGTGGGAAAGCAAGCGGTTTGCCCTGCCGCTCGGTACCGATGGCATTGTGCTGAAAGTGAACCGCTACGACCAGCAGGCGCAGCTGGGGTTCACGGCCAAGAGCCCCCGCTGGGCCATTGCCTTTAAGTACAAAGCGCAGGCTGCCAGTACTACGCTCAACGCCATCAGTTACCAGGTGGGCCGCACTGGAGCCGTGACGCCGGTGGCCCTGCTGACACCCGTTCTGCTGGCCGGAACAACCGTAAAACGGGCGTCGTTGCACAACGCCAACGAAATAGAACGGCTTGGGGTGCAGCTGCACGATACGGTATTCGTGGAGAAAGGGGGCGAAATTATTCCGAAAGTAACGGGCGTTGACCTTGCCCGACGCAGCGGCCAGACCATCCCGATTATTTATCCAACCCAGTGCCCCGCCTGTGGTACCGAATTGGTCAGGACGGAGGGCGAAGCCCACTTCTACTGCCCCAATGAGCAGGGGTGCCCCCCACAGCGGCAGGCGCGGTTCGAGCACTTTATCCAGCGCCGGGCCATGAATATCGAGAGTCTGGGCGAAGGTAAAATTCAGTTGCTTCTCGAACGCGGTCTGGTGCACACCCCCGCCGATTTATACGACCTGACGTACGAGCAGCTGCTGGGTATCGAAAAGGTGTTTACGGACCGCACTGGCGGACCGCTTGAAACGGGCAAGAAACGGGTAGTCAGCTTCCGCGAAAAAACCGTTGAAAACATTTTGACTGCCATTGAAAAATCAAAAGCCCAGCCCTTTAGCAACGTTCTGTTCGCACTCGGCATTCGCTACGTGGGCAACACCACTGCCGAACGGCTGGTAGACTATTTTGGCACCGTAGACGCGTTGATGGAGGCCACGCAGGAGACCCTGGCGGGCGTGCCGGATGTTGGGCCGCGCATTGCCGAAAGTGCCGCCAACTGGTTTGCTGCCCCCGGGAACCGGGCCTATATAGAGCGGCTGCGGACGGCTGGGTTACAAATGGCGGGCGAACGCAAAACCATCGAAGCCAGAAGTGAATCGCTGGCGGGCAAGACGTTTCTCTACACCGGCAGTTTCCAGAACTTTTCCCGTGAACAGCTCGAAACCGAAATTGCGGCCAACGGGGGTAAGTTGCTGAGTGGCGTCACTAAAAAGCTCAACTACCTGATTGTTGGCGAAAACGCCGGACCGTCCAAGGTGAGTAAAGCCGAAACGCTGGGCGTTCAGATGATTGGCGAAGATGAGTTTACGGCTATGCTGACCCTGTAAAGCACTCACCTGGTTTATCTTCCGATGCTTTCCGCAAACACCCGCTGCGTCATGACGCGATTTGCCGCCCGAAATTCACGTAACTTTGTCGCCCTATCAATTCTCCCGCGGCCAGTATGACCACTCAGTTTCACGGCGTTGGCGTTGCCATTGTTACGCCCTTCAACGCTGATTTCTCCTTAGATTTAGACGGCTTCGGCCGCATTATCCGCCACGTAACCGAGGGGGGCGTTCGGTACATTGTTCTCCAGGGAACCACCGGCGAGTCACCCACCGTGACGAAAGCCGAGAAAAAGCAGTTGCTCCAGTACCTTAAAGAAAACAACCCCGGTAACCTGCCTATCGTTTACGGCGTGGGCGGCAATGTTACGAGCGAGGTCGTGGCCGGGATGCAGGACATTGATTTTGCCGGGGTGGACGCCATCCTGTCGGTTTGTCCGTACTACAATAAACCCGGTAAGCGGGGGGTCATCGAGCATTTTACGCGCATCGCCGACGCCAGTCCGGTACCGGTCATTTTATACAACATCCCCTTTCGTACCGGTATCAACATGAGTGCCGAAACGATTATTGAACTCGCGCAACACCCCAACATTATCGGTGTCAAAGAAGCATCGTGTGTTATTGAGCAGTGCATGGAAATTGCCCGCGACAAACCCGATGATTTCCTGCTTATTTCCGGCGACGATGTGCAGGGGGTACCCATCATCAGCATTGGTGGGGTAGGGGTAATGTCGGTGGTGGCCAACGCGTTTCCGGCCCGGTATTCGGGTATGATTGAAGCGGCCCTGCAGGGCGATTTTGCCTCCGCACAAAAGGAACTGGCTCATTTCCTGCGCATTGATTCGCTGCTGTATGAAGAAGGAAATCCGGTAGGTATCAAAAATATTCTGAGTCAGATGGGCCTGATTTCCAGTGAAGTCCGGCTTCCCCTTATGCGGGCCTCCGATGATCTGAGCGAGCGGCAGCGGATTGTTCTCCAGCGCGACGGGCTGCTGGAACTGGTAGCCTGATTTTGAGAGCCTGCCATCAACAAAAAGGAGCATCTCATATGAGATGCTCCTTTTTGTTGATGGTTGATTCAACTACCGTCGGCCACCGAAGAATTTGGATACCAGCCAGATCAGCAGGGCTACCACAAGAACAATACCGATGATGCCCGTGTAAGCACCGGCCTTAAAAATACCACCGATCAGATCGCAACTGGTGAGTGAAAGCGTGAGTAGAAGAGCTACAACGGCCATCGGTAAAAAGCGAAGCATAGTTTTCATCTGAACGTTGAGTTTAGTGTAGTGTCGCGGACGATTGCCCCTGACGATTGGTGAAATAACCTGCCCTGCCCGGGTTTGTTTATTGACCTAGAATCAGATGTTCCACCAGTACGTCCATTTCAGCACCAACGCCCGGTTTTTGACCGAAAACAGCCCCGGCACGTCCTGTCCGATTTGCGCCGAGTTAGGCAGGTAATTGTCGGTATAGACCAAAAAGAAGTCTGACGCCGGTTTATATCGCCACTGTACGCGGGCGTTTACATTCATGTTTTTCTGCTGCTCATTATACTGCACAAAAGTGGTCAGGTACAACGTGTTGCTCATGGTAACGTCGAAACGCGGACCAACCAGCCAGAATTTGGTCTGCCCCCAGGGCTGCGGCAACCGGATGTCATTGTAACTCGCACTGGCCGCCAGACTTACGTAGGGCTGAAACCGGTAGCCGAGATCAGCGGTCAGGTTCAGACGGGTGCCGTTGGCGTAATACCCCCCGTATCGCGAGGAGAAGCCATAGGTGAACAAACTCTGTGGCTTGGAATCGAACCGGGTGCCCCAGGCCAGCCAGCTGTGCTCGCTACCCGTCAGCAGGGTTTGTCGTCCCGTATTGGTCGGGTCGAAGGGGGCCAGTAGCCGTACATAGTCCGTTGCAGTCCAGAGGGTGAGCGCGGATTTGCTTCGAAACGTAATCAGGTAATTTATAAAGCTTTCGTTATCGCTCTCCTTGCCCAGAACGTCGAAGAAGTAGGTTGACTGAAGTTGCGGGCCGTGGCTCAGTACACGGGTGCCGGTCGGGAAAAAGGTATAGCCAACTGTACCGGTAGCTTTGCGATACCCCCGGCGCGGTACGTAACCCGCTTCGGCGGTGTAATTTTTACCTACACTTTCCAGCTGCCCGCCCAGCAGCCATTGTCGGCTGTTGTATTGCAGGTTTGCCGCCAGCACAGCATCGTTGCCCGATACCAGCGGGCTGAACGACTTCAGGTATATAGCCTTTCCTGTCCAGAGGTTATTGGCCGACGCCAGGTTGTACTCAAATCCCAGGTTGCGGTTGTACTGCGTGTATAGCGGCTGGCCAATCGCAATCGAGTCAGTTGGTCGGCCCGGTGCGTAGTTAAGCGACTGCTTATTCACGAAAAGCACACCAATATTCGAGCGGGCAAACACGCGTCGTTGCAGGGCCACAACCGCGAAATTCTGCGCAGGAAGATTCGTTGCTTCCACGGCACCCGTTTGCATATCCATGACACCCACGCGCCAGTTTTGATCCAGCTTGCCGCTCAGCCGCGCCCCAAACCGGATTGGTACGCCCCCCAGGCCGATCCGTCGGCTGAAAAACGGGCGAATGGTGCCGTAACCGAAATTGCTGAACTGATCGCCGTTTTCCAGAAAGAACTGCCGCCGTTCGGGGAAGAACAGCTCGAACCGGTCCAGATTGGTGACCTGCTGATCTACATCAACCTGCGAAAAATCGGGGTTGATGGTCAGGTCCAGATTCAGGGACGAGGTAATGGCTATTTTGGCATCCAGCCCCGCGTTGAATTTGTTTTTAGTTGGAATGCCGTGTTCGTAATCCCGGGCCATGCTGGTGAGCGCGTACGGAATCAGCGAGATGTTGGCACCGGGCGTTGGTGGGGGCTGATTCCAGACCAGCATACCCGTGTAGGCCAGCGACGCAGTTGGAAACTGACGCGGTACCGGCGCCCAGGCCGATTTTTCGGTAGTTTTCAAATCCTGCCGGCTGAAGTTGATACCCCAGCGCGAAATGCCCGGCTTGTAGCGAATGGTCTTGAAGGGAATGGCCATCTCCAGCACATACCGGTCGGGGTAGTTACGCACCGCCGACGTCCATTTGTTGTCCCAGCTCAGGTTTACCTTACTGCCTTCAAACATCAACCCGTCCCATTGGGCGCCTACGGAATTGGTACCAAAAGCAAAGCCGTTGGTCTGATCGTCGAAGGTGTCCATGAACAGGATGAAGTTGTCGTTACGGCCAAAATTCCAGTCGCGCCGGCGCGATTCAACTACGTAGGGTTTGCCGGGCAGATCACTGTAAAAGCATACCGCACTGAGGTACAGGTTCCGGTCGTCGTACGTCATACGCACGTCGGTACGGACCCGCGCCCGGCTGGTATCCATCGGCAGCACCATCCAGAAATCAGACGCCAGCTGCGTAGCCTGCCAGGCTGCTTCATCAACGGACCCGTCAATGACTACCGGAGCCACAGCCCGCTCAATCTGATACTGATAGTCCGCGTTTTTCCGCTGTGCCAGCGCTGGCAGGGCCACGAGCAGCAGGAGAACAATCGGGTGTAGAAGAAATCGCATACGTTAATTACCAACCATAAATATTGCATTACCGAACAGCAGTTTGCCGCCGTACCAGAATCCTCGAAACAGCGGATTGTCGGCCATATAGACCACACTGCCGCGCCCATAATCCTGAACGCCCAGTACCAGCGTGTTGCGCAGCTTGGGTTTGGCATTTTTCCCGACGAAACCAGACACGTAGTTGTCGTTTTTCAGGTAGCCAACGTTCCAGCCATCCTTCAGAAAGTCAAAGTTGAACGTATTCAGCACCAGCGAATAGTAGCCATCAGTCAGCCCAAACGCCAGTGGATGCGTGGTGTCAAGCGTCAGGCGGTAGATGCTGCCGGGTGTATCGTCGGATAGGGCCTGGCGTTCGCGGTCGCCGTAGATTTTGAGCGAGTCGGCGGTGGCTGTTTTTTTATCTTTTTTGGATTCGTCTTCTTTCTTCTCTTTCAGCGTGAACCCGTCTTTCCCGGCCAGGAACGAAGCGGCCCGCTCCAGCGCAACGAGTTTACCCCCCGCCTGAATCCAGGTTTTGATGGCCGACAGGGTCCGTTCATTCAGAAACTTGCCGTAATTGTAATTACTGGGTAGAATCAGCACGTCCAGCTCGCTCCACGTTACGTTGCCCAGCGCGTTTCCGTCAATGAGCGTAACGGGGTACTGTAGCTCGCGGTCGAAGTAGTGCCAGATTTCGCCCACGGCGGTTGCAACGGCTCCATCGCCCACAACCAGCCCCACCCGCGGAGCCTTTAGGCTCAGGTTTGAGCCGGACCCAAAATCAGACCCTTTCGTGGCAAAACCCGTCTGCACCGGCGTTACCTCAACACCCGTCCGTGCAGCCTCGCTCCGCACCAGCGCGTCGAGCTGGCTGCCAAATCGTTCATTGCCCGTTCGGGTAATCAGCAGGGTACCTGTTGGGTAGGTCTTGCCTTCTACCTCGAACGGCTTTTCTGCCGCCCGTACTTTTACTTTTCTATTGAGCAGACCCGCCAGCATCTGCACCGCCGGCATGGACTGCCAACGCACCAGATATGCGTAGGGTGATATCCCCGCTGCACTGGCTGGTGGTGTGCTTACCAATACCTGCGGGGCGTTGGCAGGCGTGGGCGTCAGGCGCGTGGTCAGTCCGTAGGTTTGCAGACCGTACGCGTAAGGCATGGCCCAGGCTGTAATATCATAGGTGGCGGAGTCTTCCAGTGTGGTTGTGGGCTCGAACAGGATTTTGAGCAGCGTTGATTTGGGCTGATACGCGCTGATGACCATATCGCTGGCGTCAATATCCACCTTCTTCTCATTCTGCCGGGTGTTGTAGTTGAAACCCGCCAGCGACTGGGCTTTCCCTGCGTAGCCGTAGCTGATTTTGTTTCGGTCCAGCAGGAGCTGCAGATCTTTCAGCCGACCCAGGTCGCCATTGGCTTTAATGACGTAGCTCTTATAGGCACCAATGGGTTTGTTGCGGGCATCGTCGAAGAACCGGCCAAATTCGGCCAGGACCTCCGGGGAACGGTCGGAGAAGGCTTCCAGCGTGGCAAAGCTGGTAGCCACGTGGTGGTCTATCCGCTGGCGCAGGGTAAGCGTGTCGCCATCACCCTTTCGGATGGCCACGCCTGCCCGGCCGCCACCGCCCTGTTCAAACGTCATACCAATGGCTCCGTTGTAAGTAGGGTAGGTATCGCCGTAGCTGGGGTAAAGCAAATCGTACCGTTCGCGACTGTAATACAGCCAGCCGTTTTTGTCGAATGCACGGCTGCTGTATTTGCCGATGGTCTGCTGGAAATCGCGCTGAAACGGCGTAATGTCTTCGTGATAGGGCTTGGCCGAGGGAGCAAAGTAGTAGGGGCTTTCTACACCCATCTCGTGAAAATCGGCGTGGAGGTGCGGCATCCAGTGCTGGTACATGGCCATGCGCTGCTGCGACGTTTCCTGCACCTGCCACGCCCAGTCTCGGTTGGGGTCGAAGAGGTAGTGCGTAAACCGACCGCCGGGCCAGGGTTCAGTGTGCTCACGGGCAAAAGGAGTCGGATCGGCGGTACGGCCCATCATCTGGTTGTACCAGTTTACGTAACGGTCGTGGCCATCAGGATTCAGACCGGGATCGAGAATCACCACGGATGTATTCATTACCTTCTGCGCCACCGCCGATTGCCGGCCGCTACTGCCGCTGACCAGTTCATACAATACTTCCATAAACGCTTCGGAGCTAACCGCTTCGTTGCCGTGCACATTGTAACTCAGCCAGGCAATGGCCGGCGTAGCGCCACCAGCCGTTGGGGTCGCTGGCGCAGAAGCCGTGCCAGGTTTGTTGTCAGGGAGACCAATCCGGTTGAGGTTATCGGTACGGATGGTCTCGAGCCGGTTCAGATTTGATTCTGATGCCACCACAACCAGCATGAGCTGCCGACCTTCGTACGTCTTGCCATAGGGCATAAGCTTAACCCGGTTAGGGCGTTGCCGGGCTATTTCCTGAGCGTAAGCCAGCAGCTGATGATGGGGCGTAAAGCGTTCACCCGGTTCGTAACCCAAAAACTGCACCGGCGACGTCAGGGAGGCCGACGCAGGCAGAGTTTGGGCCTGTAAAGGCCGTGTAAAGAATAATACTGCGAGCAGTAAGGTGGCATGCAACAGGTATCTCATAGAAGCGAAGCAAATAGAGCAGAGTCAAATCCCTCAAAAATAGGGGGTAAAGATGCAGAAACCTGTTTTTGTGATTTTTTTTGCATCCAACTATTGCATTTTACATCGCCTGCCGTACTTTTGCACCACGATTCGCCAGCGTAGCAGCCAAAAGCCAAAACGCTGGGTCTTTTAACAAAGACGGCCGATTCGTCTAGCGGTTAGGACACCGCCCTTTCACGGCGGTAACACGGGTTCGATTCCCGTATCGGTCACTAACAAAAAAGCCCTGACTTGGATAGTCGGGGCTTTTTTTATGCCTGTGTATAACGAAAATCTGCTTCTCCATACACAGGCATAGCTTCAGCGGCTACATGGAGCCTGCTCTACGTAGCGGCAAACTATCAGGAGGCTGACTGGTTTTAAAGGTATAGGAACCACTAAACCAACAGAATCCATGGCTACATTCGGCGAACGAATCGCAAATTTTATAAGGGGTGATGATGAACTGACTCATGAGGGTTTGCATGGGCTGTTCGTAACTGAGCTTCAGAACGTCTATTACGCAGCTAGGAAAGTAACTGACACGCTGGACGACCAGGCCGAAGCCGCCACCACAGACGAGGTGAAACAGGCGTTCCGGCAGCATCAGCAGCAGGTACGCAGCCAGGTCTCCCGACTGGAGCAGATTTTTCAGATACTGGGTCTCGACGTAAAAGAAGGTTCCTGCGCGGCTATCGACGGACTGGACGACGATTCGCAGGCCCTGATATCGGCTACCGAATCTGGTTCGCTCACCCGCGATGCCGGTTTGATTATTGCCGTTCAGAAGAAAGAACACCATGGTATGGCTACGTATGGTTCGCTCACTACGTTTGCCAGGGTGCTGGGCTATACACAGTCGGCAGCTCTGTTGAGCCAATCGCTCGATGAGAAGAAGAACACCGACCAAAAACTGACCCAACTGGCCGAGTCATTTATCAATAATCAGGCTGAACTGGAAACGGAAGAATACGACGAAGTGAAACGGAACAGGTACCGCCCATTGGCCGTAGAAGCCACCGCTGGCGGAACGCTGGGAATATAAATAGTCCCGAATAGCAAAGGCGCCTACTGCATTTGTGCAGTAGGCGCCTTTGCTATTCGGGACTTATCAATCACCGGCCACCCGGATCGAGTGCCGTTCGTTACAACAGGGGGTCGGCCATTTCGGGATTGGGTTCGGTGCCGTCGTTGTTGCCGAGCGAGTCGCCGTTGCCGTAATTATTGACGTCCGGCTCCATATTTGGACTCCCCGATGCCGTTCCGCTACCCCGGTTTTCGCTGGCTGCGTCGTCCTCGTCGGTGGGCGTTGTGGGCATCTTATAGGTATCGCCCGACAGATCGGTTGGGTTGTAATCGTTGCCGGGCATCTCGCTCTGGTCGGTCGTTTGCATTGGTCCCCCATCGGGGCTGTACCCCTGCGACCGTTCGTTCAGCATCGCGTCCTGATTGGTGTTTTCCATAGTGGTTAGGCTTAAGTATTTTATTGAGAAACTATCCCCGCGTAAAAACTTCCCAAAGCCGGTTGTACAACTTACGCGAGTATTTGCTCAGGTCCTGGCAGGAGGCATGAATGGTGAACGGCTCAAACGAAACACTGGCGCCGGGCAACGGCTTCAAATGGATCGTTCGTCCGTTCAACCACCGCCCCGTCAATCGCCTGACTGATCCCGTCAAACATATTCCCGCATCAACCAGGCTGATACAAACGGTTTCCGGGTGCCGGGCTTCGGCCAGTTGCTGCGAAAAAAGCTGCAGCTGACCCGCGTCGAACCAGGTTAACGGCGCTATTTTCAGATGTCGGTCCTGGGCTTCCTGGCGATACAAAAACTGAACGAGCAGCGATGACTGGCCGGCGATGGACCGTGTTGATACGTGGAGGTCAAGCACTTCAACCGGAGCGCGTTCAGAAGCAGTTGTCAGTTCAATATTCATGGTTGATGAAGTTAAGGCGTCTAAAACATGTAACCCACGTCGAATGGTGATGTTTTCTATTCAGACGTAAATCATTTTTCGGGTCATTCCCCCATCCACAACGAAGTTCTGACCCGTGATGAAACTGTTCTCGGGAGCCATCAGGAACAGAATCATCCGGGCCACATCGTCGGCTTGTCCAACCCGGCCGGCCGGGTGCTGCTCATGGTCTTCCGGCCGTAGCTCGTCACCTTTTCCCTTGGCTTTCTTTCTGAGATTCGACACGTCAATCCAGCCGGGACTGATGGCGTTGACGCGCACATCCGGACCGAGACTGACGGCCAGCGAGTGGGTCAGGGCCAGAATGCCGCCCTTACTGGCCGAGTAGGCAAAGGTGTCGGGTTCGGACTGGAAGGCCCGTGTAGAGCCGATGTTAATGATGCAGCCCCGCTGCGCGGCCAGATACCCGGAAATATGCTTGGCGCACAGAAACGCACCCGTCAGATTGGTGCCGATGACCCGGTTCCATTCGTCGAGGGTTAGTTTATCGAGCGGTTTTTCAATCATCTGAGCCGCATTATTGATCAGCACGTCGACTTGCCCAAAATGATTGATGGTTTGGTCAGCCGCTTTGCGCACGTTGGCCTCGCTGGATACGTCGCAGGAAACGAACAGAATCTGACTGGTGGAAGCTTTAAAGGCTTCGCGGAGTTCGATGAGGGCGTCGGTGTCGGCTTCCCAGACGGCAACGCGGTAGCCGTGCGTGAGCAGATACTGGGTTGTTACGCGCCCGATACCCTGACCTCCGCCGGTGATGATAGCAGTTTTCATGAAGTTAGATAAAGCAATGAAGGGGCAAACTAACCCTGAATACGAACAGAAGCCTTTAATACCCCGTTAAGCAGGGCGTATCCTTATCGAATGGTCCCACAGCCTGTTTTCCTGAATGCTTCAGATTGCCTACTCGCCGGTGTACCGGCTCCGCTTACCGGAGGGACACCGGTTTCCCATGCTCAAGTATGAATTGATTTACGAGCAGTTGCTTTACGAAGGGACCTGTACCGAAGCCAACTTCTTTGCGCCTGCTCCCGTTGATGACCGGCTGGTGCTGGGCGTCCATACGTCGGCGTATGTGCATGCCCTTAAAACGCAGACCGTCGACCCCAGGATGGTGCGCCGGATAGGCTTTCCGCTCACGCCCGAACTGATCGAGCGTGAGTGGATCATTACCCAGGGCACGATTGACTGCACTCAAAAGGCAAGACGGGATGGCGTGGCTATGAACGTAGCGGGCGGCACGCACCACGCCTACCCCGACCGGGGTGAAGGTTTCTGCATGCTCAACGATGTGGGCGTGGCCGCGCATTACCTGTTGGAAACAGGTCAGGCAAAGCAAATTCTGGTCATTGATCTGGACGTGCACCAGGGCAATGGGACAGCGGTCATGTTTCAGCATGAGCCGCGCGTATTCACCTTCAGCATGCACGGCAGGGATAATTACCCACTCAAAAAGGAACAGTCGGACCTCGACGTTGAACTGCCAACCGGTACCACCGATGCCGTATATCTCAGTACCCTGTACAACACACTGCCTGCCCTGATCACCCGCGTACAGCCCGATTTTCTATTCTTTGTATCGGGCGTCGATATTCTGGAGTCGGATCGGCTGGGCAAACTAAGCGTTAGCCGCGAAGGCTGCAAACAGCGCGACCGCTTCGTGTTTGAACTGGCGCAGCGGCATAACCTACCGGTCGTGGTCTCGATGGGAGGTGGGTACTCGCCCCGCCTGACTGATATCGTAGAAGCGCACTGTAACACATTTCGGGTGGCCGGTGAACTGTATTTCTAACCTTGCTTTGCCCGGTTCAGGGCTTTGTCAATTACCGCACCGGCGCACTGCTAACCAGATAGCCAAACACCCGCCACTGGTCAACCAGCCGGTAGCTACTGGACTTCACAACCGGCTCGTGAACGCTCGGCATACAGCGGGTGATATCAGTAGAGCTGAGTAGCTGGTTAACGACCGGCGTAGTCGGTGGTGTTGACCTGTTTGCGTACGCTGGAGTCTGACCTGGCGCGCTGGCTGGGGTCGCTGGGTACAATACGTGGCGCCGTACAGAAGTAACGTATATGCCGATATGAGTGGTAAACGCGTAGTGGCTACTTTTGCAGCACCAATCCATTTATGTCAATCGGTTCAGACCAGTATGAAACAAAACATTGTCAAAACCCGGCTTGCCAACAATCAGCCCGTTCTGGGCGTACTCGCCAACAGCGCCGATCCTACCGTAGCTGAACTATGCGGCTTTTCAGGACTTGATTTTTACATGATTGACGGAGAGCACAGCCCCGTCACTACGGCGCAGGTGCAGGACATTGTTCGGGCCTGCGAAGTAAGCGGTATTACGCCCCTGGCGCGGGTTCGTGGCAACGATGCCAAACTTATTGCTCAGTTTCTGGACGCGGGCGTAATGGGCATTATGATGCCGGGCGTGAATAGTGCCGCTGACCTGAAAGCCTTTGTTGAGGCCGTCAGGTACCCGCCCGCTGGTAAACGGGGCTTCGGCTTCGTAAGGGCCAACGAGTATTTACAGGGGGCTATGACGCAGGCTGAGTATGTGGAGTTTGCCAATGAGCAAATTCTGGTGTTGCCCCAAATTGAAGATCGGGAGGCTATCGACGCCCTGGATGAGATGCTGGCCGTGGCGGGGGTTGACGGGTTCATAATTGGTCCCCGTGACCTGGCCATGAGTATGGGCTATTACGACGGGCATAGCCACGATGAGGTGAAGCAGGTGATTGGGGCAGCGGTTGATAAGATTAGAAAAGCGGGCTTTGTAGTGGGCACCACTGCGGCCACCGGCGATCAGGCCCGCGCGCTCATAGACCGGGGTGTCCTGTTCTGTCTGAATACATTTGGCAGCCTGTTGAAATCGGCAGCGACTGAATTTATGAAAGGCAGGCGGTCAGAATAGCTGACTGGTGGAGTAGTTTAAGGGCAAATAAATGGCTTTGTCCAGAAGATTAGTAGACGAAACATAGATTAAAAAATATTCTTCTGAACGACCTAATTTTGGAATAACCCCTTAACATTGCATTAAGATAGGTATCAGACGACTTTTTCTGGGTTTTAGTCAGAAATATATTCAGGTAGTCCATTAATTCTGACAGCTTAAGTAGCTTAGGAACGCTTTTTAGGGATACTTCCGAATAGACTGACTGATTGGAAAACATTTTTACCACAAATGAAGTCTGATACATTATCTGCCCTGAACGCATTGGACACGGTGAAAACCGGCCATATCAAAAGTTATCGAAACGCTATTTCATTGTGTTGGCCGTTCCATAAGTTTCCAGACCTGCGTTTGGGAAAATATCAGTTTAGTTAGAAACATTGCAGTCAAAATTAACTCAATAACCAAAAGTATGCGGACATTTATCCAACATCAATCCCTACGGATGCTGGCTGGACTCGTGTTGCTAAGTTGTGCAATACCATCTGTCGGATTTGCTCAAGAGGCTGACACGGTCCGGCGAGACGCCATGCAGTCGAGCTCTGTCACTAACCCCGGCACAACCACGACACCGAATCGTGCGTACGAAAAAGACAAAATCTATCGCCTGGGCAACGGCATCTACACGGACACAATGCGTCGTGAAGACTTCAAAAGCTATGCCAGTGACGTCGCTGAACTAGACGATTGCGACACCACGTTTCAAACGTTTGTACTGGTCCGTCGGCAATCGCCCTGGCGGATTGGTCTGTTTGCAGGCCCTAACTTTGCTTATTGTGGTACTTGGGAGAACACGTTCGGCGCTACCAAGCGTGACAACTCTCTGTATAATGGAGCAGGTTTTAACATCACCGGCAATGTCGACTATTTCCTGACTCCCGCCACCCGTCGGTTACGCTTCGGTATTGGTACCGCATTCGGCTATCAGAACTACATTACCCGGGATGCCTACCGTGATTATCTGTACGGATTGGCTCAGTCGGTTGGGTTCTCGCAGTCGCAGGTTACGATTAAACAGCGGGCTTCGGAAGATATGTTCATTACGATTGGACCGGTGGTGACGTTTACCATTGCCCGCAGTCGCAAAAATCCTGACGCCACTACGTTTATCGAAGCTGGTGCCCGGGGTGGTCTGTTCCGTACTGAAGCGGCTACAATTGCAGCTTATACGCCATCAACTCTGAACCTGCCCAACCTACCTCAGTTTGTAGATGGTGGCGGTTTGGTGCGGTCGGTTAACCCAAGTTCTAAACTATACCATCTGGGTGCACTGGGTAATCTGGCTATTTTCTTCCCGATCGGTAATAACTGGAATCTGGGTGTTCAGGGGCAGGGATTCATTACGAAACTGAACTACCTGATTATAAACGGTATTGATGCCAACCCACAAGCCCGTGGTCAACTGTATGAGTTCAAGCGGACGCATGGTGGCTTTAGCGGTGGTCTGGCCGTCCGGAAGTCGTTTGTACAAAAGAAGCTGATCCCGAAAGTGCCCGTGGTTTGCCCAACCTGCGATTCTATTCCGCAGTTGAGCATCCGGTTCAACGATCAGTCGCTGAAAGGTCTGTCACTGGGCTATGTTGATCAGAACAACATGAATTCGATGAACGCGCAGCAGACGCCGGTCGATACCAACGCGATTGCTCCTGTAATCAGCTGGCGCAGCACCACTCCCAACCCACGCAATGAAACCTTCACGGCTCGTTTGTACTATCGTCCTGACTCAGTAGTCGCCGGTGCCGGTGCTGATCAGGTGATTGCTCAACTGGAGAACACGACTGATACGACGCTGACGTTTCCCCAAGCTTATTTCTCGCGTGGGCAGATGAACCCTGGCTTTTACTACGTAACGGTGCACAACCGGCAGGAAGCCAAGTGCGGTGTTTGTATGAGTGAAGTGGCTACGAGCAGCTTTGCCAGCATTCGTCCGATAAAGGAGAATCCAGATTGCCAGTACCGTCACCGTTTGGAGCGTCTGGAAGTGTTCTATCGTACACCCTACACCCGTGAAGTGGCTAACGTCTGCTACTGTAACGGTACAATCACATCGGTGGGCGACACCGTTACCCGCCTTCGTTACCGTGGTTTGAACCGCCAGTTGGCAACGGGTACTGTTGAGTTCGACACGAACACGGTTATCCTGAACCTGCGCGATCTGCCAGGTGATCTGGCCCAGCAGCTACAGGCCGAGAAGGCTAAGATTGAAAGTGGTAACTCGACCCGTTACAGAGGTCGCCGGGTTCGTCCGCAGGTACAGTACTTCCGCGCGGTGTTCACCGTCACGAAACTGCCTTGCAACGGTCAGCCTGAGCAGCAGGTTGGTAGCTTCAACACTACGATCAGCGATAACACGTACTCAATCACTGATCTGAAGCCACTTACTGACGAGCAGCGTACCAAGCTTCTCAATCCTGCACCGGTTCGCAAGAAGGCAACCCGCCGTCGGGCAGGTAACAGCGGACGCCGGTCAGATGTGATGTTCGGCATCGAATAGTCTGACTAACAATAAAAAACCGGGAGCCAACGCTCCCGGTTTTTTTGTGCCCATCTGTATCGATAGAACTGTTTCGACATGAATCTAAAGCGACTGCCTTTACTGATGCTATTCCTCATTACCATGATAGAACCTGCTGATGCCCAGCCACAGCCTGCACCGGTAGCTGCTACAATGCTGACCTACTCGTTCCGGTTGCGACCGGAGCAGGACCTTAAGAAGGAACTAGACGCTTTTTTACAACGGAATCACATTGAGGCCGGCGCCATACTGACCTGCGTGGGTAGCCTGACTGACGTGACACTGCGCCTGGCCAATCAAGACAGACCCAGCGTATGGCGGGGACATTTCGAGATTGTATCGCTGATGGGAACATTGTCCGTGCATGGCAGTCATCTCCATGTGTCCGTATCCGACAGTACAGGCCAAACTATTGGCGGGCATCTGCTGGAGGGATGCAAAATTTATACTACCGCAGAGATCGTCATTGGCGTTATGCCCGATGTGGTATTCACCCGCGAACCTGACCCGGTATTTGGCTACCGGGAACTGGTCGTGCGCAGGAAAAAGAAGAAGTGAGGGTACGTTATTTATGGAGAGCCACAACTGAATAAACAGTCACACAGGTGTCAGCAACGATACGGTTCCTTTATTTAGCTTTACCCCGCTGCGAGAAATCGTATACCTTTATAGACGAACTCTGCTCGCTGCCCTTGTTGTAGAAAAACACGTACTCGCCTTCGGGTACACTCTGCTCGAAGTAAACCCGGTACAAACCAGCGGATAGCTTTTTGAAGCGGAACGGAATCGTGTTACCACTAACTCCGCGTTCACTCGTGTACAGGGATTCGCGTCCTATGGTAATTTGCCGACCCCGCCCGCTGGTGCTGGCCTTTATCAGCACAAATTCATTTGGGCTGGAAACACCACTCCCGAAACCTTCGGCTACGTCGTCCATTTGCTTGCGCGTCTCGCTAAACCGGAAATAAAATACGGGGAGCGGGTCGTCAATAACAAAGTTGGCACTCTTGTTGGCCAGCCCTACGCGTTGTGTTGAGGCACCTGCTCCATTGGTATAGCCCCGTAAAATGGCTTCGCCAAACGACCCGGATTTAGCCATATTTGTGGTAGTCGATTCGAGTTGTGGGTATTCGCCCTTTTTTGTGAAATCTTCGTAAAAAATGCCGGGTTCCGGAAAACTGGTGAGGGTAGGAACGGGCAAGCTGGCGGGCCGGGCAGACGGTGCTGCAGCGGGTGACTTTTCTTTGACCAGTATGGAGCTTAGTACGCCTTTTCGGGGCGCAGCCGGGGCGGGTTCTGTTGATGGAGCGGGTGCGGGGCTCATCATCAATTTAACGATTGACTCCGGAACTTTGGCCGTTTTCAGCTGAATCAGCCCACTCGTACTCAGGTCGAAATCAGTTTTAGTCCCCTGAATTTTTTGGCTAATGATGGTTCTGGCAATGCCGCCCTGCTGTAAATAAATGACATCATTATTGCGCATTATGTCTTTGGACGAAGTCACGGATAGCATGGCCTCGATCAGCGCATCGGGTACATTCTCTACTTTCAGGCTGAGCAGTCCGTTGGTAGACAAATCAAACGCATTGGGCGATGTACTGATCTTGTCCAAAATCAGGCTGCGTGACAGCTTAGCCTGTTGCATGGCTACAATGGACTGATTGGTCAGGGTTTCCTGAGCCGACGCGCTCTGAAATGAAGCCGAAAGAACGAAAATCAAAAGCAGCGATAGAGATTTCATGCCTGTGGTAACTGGGGTAACGAAGTGATTGATAAGGGATAGCCCACTAAAATACCCTAGTGACACTGGTTGCTTTAGCAGGCAGCATTGGAAAGGATACATGTTGCTTTGATGACATTTTCCGATGCTTGTGAGGACCAACTCTAGTTGGTAATCCGTCTGTTTACGAGTCGTTTACCGCCAGATCAGCCGTTGGTGTCGGTGGCTGGTTTCTGGTAGCCCTATTTAGAGGGCAGAGACTGGAGGGATGCACCCACAACTTGGCGCTATCGGGCGTACTGAGCGCAGGAGTAATGAATAGCTGAATGCAGTGGTATGACCATGGAATAAAAAAGATGGTGTGGATAGAAGTGGTGTAGGGCTCCAGACTATGCTGACCAACCAGGAACCCAATTCCAGTTGCGAAGAAGCGTTTATTTCAAAGCGACGGTCTCACAAATGTCCCAATGACCGTATAGTACTTACCAGCCCCGTTTTTTACGAACGAAGCCATTAGCTGCACACGCCGGGAACGAAACAGCTTATAAATCCTGGCAGTGCTATCCATTTACTATTGCTTTAATGTATTATTACATATTGTGAATCAGTCCTAAGGGACGATTTTTGGGTTACTGTCCACTTACCATCCTGAAACTGTGCCTACCACCCAACTCTCCCGCTCGCTTCTAGGGTCGCTCTTACTGATAGGCAGTCTTCTGTCGGCATCGGCACAATTACGACCGGCTGGCGGGCATCTTTATGACAAGCTGGCCAAAACCCAGCAGGACTACCGGGCGGCCATGGCCACCGGCGATTCGGAGCAGGTAGCGCATGGCATGTTATGACATGGGTAAACGCTACGGGGCATTCGGCGAATACGCTACGGCAGAAAACTGGTTTGTGCGGTCGCTGCGCATTCGGGAACCACGAGGACCGTCGGAACTCGTCGGCAAGACATACCTGCGGATGGCCGAAAATTTTGTCCGACAGAAACAGTATCAACCCGCTATGCAATGCGCCCGGCAGGCCATGAGCCAGGTGAGGGCAGTCGACTCGAAGCACGGGATTATGAGCGCGTACATTGTTCTGGCCGGGGTATACGAACTGGGGGTTAAGTTGAATCTCGATACCCCCGGCTCGTTCCCCCCGGCCTTGTTAGACAGTTCAATCTATTACTTCGGGCTGGCTGAACAGCTGGCCCTTGCGCTGAACAAACCCCTTGATATAGCGCTGGTTTACGCCTGTAAAGGGGAAGCGCTGATGTTGAGAGATAAAGAGCTGGCATTGCCGTATCTGCAAAAATCATACGCCATTCAGCGCAGCATTGGCTACCCATACGGGATTATTAACGGCTCGCTGGAACTAGCCAAGTGTTACCTGGCGCTACGCCAGACCGCCGTGGCAAAAACATGGCTGGATCAGGCTGCTCACGTTCGTGATACGGCCCACCATGGCGAGCACTGGCAAAACAGCGAGATCGAAGGAACCTATACCCGGTTGTATCAGCAGACTGGCAACTGGCGGCTGGCCTTTGATCACCAGCAGAGATACCACGCCTTTCTGACTACGTCGCTCAACGCTGACCGAAACGGGGCTATGGTCCGGATTACGGCCCAATATGAAAATGAAAAAAAAGAACTACAGCTTAGAGTACAACAGGCCAGCCTGGTTATTCAGCAGCGGCTTACGCTGGTAATAACGGGGCTGCTGATTGTGGCTGGTGCCGCCTGCCTTGTTTTTTACTGGCTGTTTCGAAAATACCGGCGCATCAGCCAGGACAACGCCCGGCTGGTGAAAGAGCAGAACCACCGGGTCAAGAATAATCTCCAGTCTATCACTAGTTTGCTGGGGCTTCAGTTCACCCACCTAACCGATCCGGCTGCCAAACTGGCCGTAGAAGAAGGGTTGCTGCGGATTGAAGCAATGGCGCTGGTGCACCGGCGGCTTTACGACGGCGACCGGCTGGTAGAGGTTGATTTGCAGGAATTTATCCCTGAACTGGTAGACGGCGTATTACGCAGCTATAGCCTGGGCCACATCCGACCCGTGTACACACTCAATTCGATCTGGCTTACTGCCAACGTCGCTATCAATCTGGGCCTGCTGATCAATGAACTCGTTACTAATTCATGCAAATATGCGTTGGCCAACCACCCTAACCCCCGGCTGAAAATCGACTGCTCAATTGGCGATAAGCGTCTGCTGTTCCGATACACCGATAATGGCCCTGGCTTCACCCATCCGCAACAGGGTGGATCGTTTGGTATGAAACTAATTACTATGATTGCCGAGAAACTAAAAGCCAGCAGTCAGTTTGATACCCGTAACGGCTGCCACTTTACCCTTGCATTCGAGCCGAAGTCGGCAACAGTTTTGGCATAGTCACTATCCACACCTTGAGAATCGTACCCATGGAAACACCGTTGCGAATCCTGCTCGTTGAAGATGACCCGTTTGTTGCGGCTACTATCGAAGAAAATTTACTTCAGGCGGGATACCTGATCAGTGGCAAAGCGAGCAGCTATGAAACGGCTTTGAAATCAATGCGGCAAAGCCAGCCCGATCTGGTACTGATGGACATTACCCTCGATGGCCCGCCTGACGGAATCGTTACGGCAAAAGAGCTGATGCGTATCCGGTGGGTACCAATCATCTACCTGACCGGAAACTCGGATGGAGACACCTTTGATCGGGCGAAAAAAACCTTTCCGGCGGCCTTTCTGCACAAGCCGTTTCGCATTCGTGAACTGGCAGCCCAGGTTGACCTGGCCATGCATAATTTCTATGCTGGTGTTATTACCGGTGCACCCGATTTGCCCGACCACACGTTTTTGCCAACCGGCAACGGGTACGTTCGGATAGTAAAGGCGGAAATTGTGTACGTAAAAGCCGATCGGGGTAGCAGCGAGCTGTTTCTGACCCCTGCCGGTTATCATCGTCTATATCCCGGGAAAGCCTACCAGCCCATCCTGATATCGCTTAATATGGGACGCGTTGCCGCTTACCTGCCCTCTGGATTCTACCAGTTATCGCGCTCTATCCTCATCAGCCTCGCGTATCTCGACCGTATTGAGTCAAACCGCCTTTACGTTGATTCGCACGAGATTACAATTCCCGATGGAGCCCGGAAATCGCTCATCGATCATCTACAGGTCATTAAAACGCGCTGAATGGATTTAATCAGACAGCAAAGCCACGAACCCCTTCAGGTTCGTGGCTTTGCTGTCTGGTCGGGAAATGAACTGTCCAGTTAGTTCCGCTTGCTCATCTCATCCCGGATGCGGGCGGCTCGCTCGTACTCTTCATTGCCGAGTGCTTCTTCGAGCAGCTTTTGCAATTCTTCTGCCGATGCGTTCTTCAGCTGATCACCAAACGAACGGGCCGTTGGCCGACTGGATGCGCGAACCATTTCTTCCTGATCTTCATCCTCCTCTTCGCTGGTGCTGGCTGTAATGCCAGCCTCCGAAAGAATGGTTTCGTTTGTATAAATCGGAACGTCGAACCGGATGCCAATGGCTATTGCGTCGGAGGGGCGCGAGTCGATCACGGATTCGCGAACTCCGTCAAAACAAACGATCCTGGCAAAAAAGATGCCCTCGCGCAGTTCAGAAATCACGATCTCGCGCACGGTGAAACGAAACTGCTCGGCAAACTGCTTGAATAAATCATGCGTCATGGGGCGGTTGGGCGCAATCTTCTCCATTTCGATGGCGATAGCCTGCGCTTCAAACATGCCAATAATGATCGGTAATCGGCGATTTCCGTATTCTTCGCCCAGCACCAGTGCAAACGAACCCGACTGCGACTGACTCGGCGACAATCCTAATATTTCCAGTTTAATCTTATCCACAACGCAAATTTAAATGTTTGGGCGTTTGGTTGTTCGTCTATTTTCCCAGCCAATCACCAAACGGTAAAATAGCCAAACAGATTTAGAGGGCCTGCGCGGCTTTCGTCAGGCGTGGCAACACCTCGAATACGTCGCCAACAATGCCGTAGTCGGCAGATTTGAAGAACGGGGCTTCGGGGTCTTTGTTGATAACCACAATTACCTTGGAGGAGTTTACGCCCGCCAGATGCTGAATAGCTCCCGAAATACCCGCTGCGATGTACAGATTTGGACTGACTTTAATTCCGGTCTGCCCCACGTGTTCATGGTGAGGGCGCCAGTCGAGGTCCGAGACGGGTTTTGAGCAGGCTGTAGCGGCACCCAGCGCTTTTGCCAGGTCTTCTACAATACCCCAATTCTCCGGCCCCTTTAAACCACGGCCTGCTGAGACAACCAGGTCAGCTTCGGGGAGCAGAATGTCGCCGGTAGCTTTCTCCACGTTTTTCACCGTAATGGCAAAATCACTGTCGGTAAGCGCGGGCGTGAAGGATTCTACAGCCGCTGTGGCGTCGGTTTCTGCTACGGCAATGGTATTTTTCTTGATGGCCAGAATCTTGGTGTCGGCTTTAAGCTCATTGTAGGCAAATGCTTTGCCCGTATAAATGCTGCTCTTGACCCGGAAGCCATTGGCCAGGTCGGGGAGTTCAATGACGTTGGCGGCCAGACCGGCTTTGAGCTTACCGGCCAGGCGGGCCGTCATGGCATCGGCCAGCGACGATTTGGCCAGGACAATGACCGACGCACCTTCCTGCCGGGCAGCAGCCGCCACAACCGTCGCGTAGGCCATACCATTGGGTTCGTTCAGTTTGGCATCCGTTGCGTGCAGCACTTTGCTGGCTCCGTATTTACCGGCCTCAGCCAGCGAACTGTTGTCAGACTGACCGGCCACCACAACCGTAGCCGACGTTCCCATCATTTCGGCGACTTTAGCGCCGTAAAAAATGGCTTCCTGCGATGATTTCTTAAGGGTGCCGCTTTCTACTTCGGCGAATATGAGTACAGACATTTTCTGAAGAGTTATGAAGTTACAGAGTTGAAAAGTCACAAGGTTTCTAGCTGGCGGAGCAACCAGGCAACCCTATAACTTTACGAGGCTACAACCTGGTTTTAGATGACTTTGGCTTCGGTGCGCAGAAGATGGATGAGGGTTTCGGCTTCTTCGGCCTTGATCATCTTCACGGCTCCACGTGCGGGAGGCAGTTCGTAACCGCTCACGTCGGTCAGGACGTCGGTGCCGGTGGGTTCAACCACTTTAAGCGGCTTGGTCCGGGCAGTCATGATACCGCGCATGTTCGGGATTTTCCACTCGGCAATTGGCTCCTGACAACCCAGTACCAGCGGTAGCTGGGCTTCCAGTTCTTCTTTGCCACCCTCAATTTCGCGGGTAATTTTAGCCGTACTGCCGTCCACGTCCAGGAGCATGACCGGCGAGATGGACGGAATACCGAGCATTTCGCCCACGATACCATGCACCTGACCCCCGTTGAAGTCTATGGATTCGCGACCCATCAAAATCAGGTCGTAGTTATTTTCCTTGGCGATGGCGGCAATCTGCTCGGCCACAAAAAAGGCATCGCGCGGCTCAGCATTGACCCGGATAGCATCGTCGGCACCGATGGCGAGGCACTTGCGAATGACCGGCTCGGCGTCAGATCCGCCCACGTTCAGAACGGTTACGCTGGCACCGAGTTTGTCTTTTAACTCAACGGCCCGCGCCAGGGCGTAGTCGTCGTAGGGGCCGGTAATAAACGTAACTCCTGCTTTGCTGAGTTTGGTATTGTTATCGGTAAAGGTAATCTTGGTGGTCGTGTCGGGCACGCTCGTCACACACACTAAAATCTTCATCGGTTATGTGGTTTATGATTTTGTTTGGGACGCAGAGCTGGTCGGAGAAGCGCAGAGGTATACAGAGGTGTTTCCCGGAAAGAAGGGGAAAGACTTTCTATGGGTCACTTCATGCCTGCTTCGTGCATCCCGGCGTTTAAACTTTTTCAAAAGTACGAACCATACTAAAGAAAGTATGCATGCATACTAATTTCTCTGTCTATGAATAACGACCGCATTCAGCAATTGATTCGATTTGTACAGGAAGAACCCCATGATCCATTCAATGTTTATGCCCTGGCCATGGAATACCTGAACAGTCAGCCCGAGCGGGCGCGACCTTACCTCGACCAGCTTCTGACCGATCATCCGGCCTACCTGGCTACTTACTACCACGCAGCCGCACTTTATGCCGAACGGGGTGATACAGACCGTGCTGCCGAATTATATGAGGAGGGAATAGCGCTGGCTCAGGCGCAGAACAACCAGAAAGCGCTGCTTGAATTACGGCGGGCCAGACAGGCGATGGAGGACGATTTCTGAACCCAAACCGTTGGGAGTCGATCAACTACTGCTGTTTCTTTTTCTCACGCACAGTTTCCTGCCTGAATAGCAGCGGCACCGACGCCATCCCGGGCAATGCGTACGTGATGGCCAGATAATGGGCGCTGGCTACGCGGGGCAGATAGACAAACCCCCGCACCGACTCGCCGGGAGAAACGGTACTGGTTTTCAGAGTCAGTTCGCGCCAGCGGTATTCTTCGTAATCGTACTGCTGCATCCGGTTGGCGAAGGTGCCGTGATCAACTGCGCGTTTGATGCCAATGGCCTGATAGGCAACGTTGTGAGCCACCCGGTTGTTGGCGTACTCCTGAAACGAACGATTTTTGCCCGACGACGACACATCCGACGCTACGGCAGCCACGAGCAGAAGGGTGTTGAAGATTTTAGCCCGCTTCAGCCGTTTTTCTTCCTGCTTTCGTTTCAGGTCCATACGCCCGGCTTCATAGGCCGGGTTAGCGGCTACACGGCTCATGATCTGCCCAGATTTGTCAGGATTGATAAGCGTGTCCTGCCCGGGGCCAAGGGCTACGAATCGAAAATCGGTAGGGTTCACCTCAATGGGCTGACTGGTGTTGTTCTTCACTTCAATATCCAGCACGGCGTACTCCAGATCTTCGCGCTCGAACGAGGCCACCACGGCAACGCCATTGGCTTCGGCACGGGTAACGGGTCGCCCGTCGATAGCGGCTACCTCTCCCGAAACGGGCGTGAGTCGCGTGGTCATGACGGTAGGGGCGCAGCCCGTTAGTATGACAGCTACCAGCCCGGTTAAAGCAACTTTGTAAAGGTGGCGTGTGGTGTTCATAGCAGGCAGGGGAGCCGGTTGCGTTTGCGTACCCCGTTGTTCAGGCTAATATACAAAAAAACTACGGCATCGGTTAGGCGGTTCGGTGCGAAGAACCGGATGGCCTGTTAGAACGAAAGCCGCTCTGACCCAGGGGCATTTCCTGGCGCGCATCGGTATTGGGCCACGCATGGCCGGCACTTCGGGAATCCAACTCAGCTAACTCCTGCACCATTCAGCGGTGGTACTGTCCTGCCGGGCAGAAGCGGTCAGCGTTTGGTGAGTTTGTCGTATGGAATTACTCCGGCCCGATTGGCCCATATCTCGTAAAGGGCGGCCATCTGCTGTACGCGCTGGGGCTGCTGCTGGCTCAGGTCACGCTCCTCGGTACGGTCCGTATTCAGGTTATACAACGCCCAGACATTGTTGGGGTAGGTAGACACGATTTTGTAGTTGCCCTGCCGGACGGCCCGGTTGCCTTCATGCTCAAAGTACAGCGCGTCATGAACTGGCCCCGACCGGCCTTTGAACAGCGGAGCCAGACTAAGACCTTCGGTTGGGGTAACCGGCTGACCTTTGTGCGTTTGCGGATACTTGGCCCCGGCCAGGTCAAGGCAGGTAGGCATAAGGTCAATGATGTGACCGGGTTGCGGGCTAATTCGGCCCGGCTTCACCAACGACGGACCGTAGGCAACGAATGACGTAGCCGTACCGCCCTCGTACTCCCAGTGTTTATACATCCGAAACGGGGTGTTGCTGACGTTGGCCCCCCGCCGACCATAGGCTGTAAAGGAAGCGGTGTCGCTGGCGGGTAGTTTGCTGCGCTCAACAATACCGGGTAAGAAGCTGTTGCTTTCGATGGTTTCGTGGCTGGCTCCATTGTCGGACAAAAACAGGATGACGGTATTTTTGTCTTCGCCCCGTTGCCGGAGTTTGTCGAGAATGCGCCCGATGTTCTGATCCATCCGGTCAATCATGGCTGCGTAGGTAGCCATGTCGTCGGTCCACGCTGCTTTTTCCGGCTCGCTTACCGTAGTCCAGGCCGGTATGGTCCCGTCGCGGGGGGAGAGGGTGGTACCAGCGTTGAGGATGCCAAGTTTTTTCATCCGGCTAAACCGCGCGGCCCGTACCTCATCCCAGCCACCATCGTATTTCCCCCGGTACTTTGCTACGTCCTGCGGCAGCGCATGCAGGGGCCAATGCGGAGCCGTGAAGGCGAGATACAGAAAAAATGGGGTGTCTTTGGGATTGGTGTCAATGAACTTCAGCGCGTAATCGGTATAGGCATTGGTAGCGTAATAGTCGGGGCCGGTCGTTACGGGCTGGTCGTCCAGAGCCGTGGTCAGGGTCTGGTTCGATCGGTAGGGATGGTTGTTGAAATAACTGCTCGCGCCATCAATCAGGCCAAAATACCGGTCGAAGCCCCGTTTCACCGGCCATTGATCGGGTTGGGTGCCCACATGCCACTTTCCGGCCATATAGGTTTGGTAACCGGCGGGTTTCAGCGCTTCGGCAATGGTCACGCACTGTTGATTGAGATACCCCTGATAAGCCGCGTGACCCCTGTTGGCAACCATGTCGCCCACGCCCGCCTGATGGGGGTATAGCCCCGTGAGCAGGCTGGCGCGGGTTGGACAGCAGCGCGATGCGTTATAAAACTGCGTCATGCGGAGCCCGTTCCGGGCCATATGGTCCAGGTTGGGCGTCTGAATTTCGGAACCGAAGCAGCCAATATCCGAATAGCCCATGTCGTCGGCCATAATCAGGATGATATTGGGTCGGCTGGAAACGGGCGGTTGCACCAGGGGCACCGTGCCCAAAAGGAGCAGAGGCATCAGGCCACATAAAAGCAGTTTGTAACGGGCTGGCATCGGTTTCATAGTCTATTTCAGTTTCAGCATCTCGCTGCCAGCCATCAGAAACGCGCCCGTGCCAAAATTCTGCCAGCTGTCTTTATCAGCGGGCTTGGGGTCGTAGCCAATATTTTGCACCCAGCCCACTTTGCCGCTTTCCTGCTGGCACTGCGCCAGGGCGGTCCAGGCTTTCTGCACGGCGGGTTGATAATCACGTTTGTTCAGCAAGCCGTTATTAATACCCCAGGCCAGCGCGAAGGTAAAAAAACCACTGCCACTCGCTTCGCCGTGCGGAAACGCTTCGGGCGCGAGCAGGCTGGTGCGCCAGAGGCCATCGGCCGGCTGCAGTTCTTTAACGCGGGCGGCCATGTCTTTGAACAAGGTCTCGTAAAAAGCCCGGTGTTTATAGTTCTTCGGCATATCCTGAAGCACCAATGCCAGACCACCCAGCACCCAGCCGTTGCCCCGCGACCAGAAAATGGGATTACCATTCGGTTCTTTTTTGTCGGTGTCGCTGCCGGTCCACAAAAACCGAACGTCACGGGCAAAGAGTTTTTGCTCTTTATTGTACAGCAGATTATACGTTTCGAGATAATACCGGTGCATCTCGTCTAAGTATGCCGGATCGTTTTTCTGTTTGGCGTACACCGTCAGGACGGGTGGAGTCATGAACAGCGCATCGCACCACCACCACAGAATCCGCTGGTCTTTGTCGGGAATACCGTCGCGCCAGGGGTGGGGCTTATAGAGATGCTGCTGAACAATGGTATCGGTAGGAATCCTGTTCACGCCCGGCACCCCCAGCGAATTCAGATAAAGATATGAGTAGGTGATGGCCAGATCGTCGGCATGGTAAAACCGCTCGTAGGGTTGCCAGTTATTACGGGTAGCCATGCTGGTCAGCGCATCTAAAAACGCTTTGTTCTTAGTGGCTTTGTGGGCTTCAACAATGCCGGTATAATAGGCGCCGTTCGTCCAGTCGGTGGGGGCTTTGGCAAAAATAGGGTTCGCTTCCTGCCATTGCATGGCCTTCACCATCGCCTGCTCCATACCGGACTTGTCGACGGGACCGGGCAGTTGGCTGGTAGTCGTCTGGCCATTTGTAACGCGGCTGGCATTGGCCTGTTCTTTTGTGGAGCGGCAGGACTGAACGGTCAGCAACGACGCAAGCAGGCAGGTTGTCAGATAAATACGGTTCATTCGATTGGGGATTTGGGAAGGTTATACAGATGGTTTAGCTAGTTGGTGGCGGAAAAACGACGTCTCTGACCCGATGGTAACGTCAGGTCGATGGAGTCGTTTGCGCTAACGTTGGGTGTATTGCTTTCCAGGGATACAAATGCCGCCGTTGGCTGGCCGTTTGTGGTGGCAATAACCGCCTTTTTATAGGAAAACCGCTTGCCCCGACCTATGTAAACCGACTGGAGGTCGCCTTTGTCCGACAGCGTCGCTACGGCATACCGGCCCCTGAAGGAAAGTCCGGTTTTGGCATCGTTAAATTCAGAATCGTCTCTTTCCTGTACCAGCACCAGCTGCGTTATTGGTTGTCCGGCCACCATACTCTTGATCTTCAGCCCTTTGAACGCGCCATTCTGCGTAATTGACTCCACCGACTGCACGCTGCCGGTGCTCTCGAACGGTTCATAGACCACCGCAAATGGATTGGACCAGGCTTCGCCGGTTTGTCGGATTACCAGCGTAGGCGTGGGTTGTCGGTTATAGGGTTTTTCGGCTTCGCTTGTGGGTGGGGCCATCACGTTCGTATACTCGCGGCCCGCATTGCCGGGAATAAACAGTTTCATCATCAATCGGCTGTGGCTTGAATTTGTCGGCGGTGAACAGCGCAGCGACGGGCCCGCTGAATGTGCCCGATGTGGCTACCTCGCTGAAATAATGCCAGCCGGGGTGCCGTGCCGTGCGGTTGTTTTTCCAGGCTTTTGCCGCTGATGCCTGGTACCGCTCCGGGTCGGGGCGAAGGCTGAATGGTGAACCAGCCGCACTGAGGTTCAGCCGGTCGGCTACGTTATGATATACGTAATCGTGAAACTGCGCCGGCAGGGCTGATTTTGACCGAAAAACGTCTACATAATAGCCCGTTGTGGGCGAGGTGCGAACAATGGCCAGAGTGCGTTCCTGCGTGGCTTCGGCCTTGTCGCCCCGGTCGTCGAGGAAGCGCGATGTTGAAAAGGAGTGGCTCGGCGAAACGGGGGCTTTCCGGACCGCCGGTTCTACCACAATGGTCTCTACCCGGTTCATGCCCAGATTAGCCCAGCCGTCGCTGCCTTCCGACGCTCCGTTGACGATAACCGTATTGTGGCCCGCAAACAGGCGGTAGTAGTTCTCGTGCAGGTCGGTGGTGTAGGTACCCCGCCCCGCTTTTGACCCCAGTACCTGCCCCCGCCCGTAGAGCTCCATGTTCATGCCCGATGCGTGGCCGTGTACAAATGAAGCCCCGCCCACAAATCCCATGAGTGCATCTTTGTCGTTGCGGGTGGGGCTGAGGTTCCGCTGCAACACAATGCCGGCAAAGGGCAGCTGGTCGGTAGTGGGCAGGGGATAGTCGGTCACCTCGCCGGCAATGGTGGGGCTGAACCAGAGCAACCGTACCGGTTCGTTATAGATTTCAGCCCCGTAATTTCGGTTGCTCAGTTGGGCCCGGTTATAGGTTTTGTTATGTATGCCACTGTTAATGAGGGCCCCAAATTCGTTTTTGAGTTGCCAGGAATTATCCAGCTGACCTAAATAATAGGCCATCTCGAACGCTTCGTAGTTAGTATGATAAGCCCGGTGTCCGTCGCCGAACAGCAAAAGCTCCTGTTGCCCGGGGTAGGTCAAATAATAGGGCGTAGTGAGAGCAAGGGGAATTTGCGGGTATGTCTTTCCTAAATGCAGCGACGGATCGTATTTGGTTAGCAACGTCATCAGGTAGGTAGAGAAATCGGCCACCGCTCCGGAGTAGTTGGTACTTTCGGGCCAGTTGCCGCCGTGCGTTTCATAGAACTTCCCTACCTTCTGCAGGGCATCCTGGTGGGGCGTATTTTTGGTGAGGTAGTACTGCAGGAAATCGTTTCGCTCGGTTGCGTTGTCTAACGCCAGCGTGTTTCCCACCAGACTCGGCGACTCCAGAATGGGCCAGTTGCAGTCAATGATGCCGTGTTCAAGAGCCAGCCGGATATAGGTTTTAAACACCTTTTCGGCACCGGGAATTGAGAACGCTACTTTTTTCCCTTGTGCCACATCGTAGGGTTGCCCGCCTTTGGCCAGAAAGGGATAAACAAAGTCGTAGAGAATGGGGATGACGGACCCAATTTCGCGGGCTTCGCGCAGGTGATCGTCGGGGTACAACAGGCCACCGCCATTATGGCCTTCGTCATTGGGCGTCAGCTGCCCCAGGCCCTCAATGGTGGTGTGTAGCACATCGGCGCTGTACTGGGCATAGCGGTCATCGTCGGTCAGGAAATACAGAATACCTGCATCCACACCCGTCTGCAGGTAATGCATCAGGATTTTTCGCTCGTCAACAAACTTGCTGACCACCTTCATCACTTTAAACGGCGGAATTTTGCCCGGGCTGGCCACCGGCCAGTCCAGTGGCATCTTGCGCAGGTATGCTTCAGGGTTGGCCTGATGGAGCTTAATATCTCCGTCAGCCCGCGCTTTGAAGGCTGCATAGTAGTCTTTTGCCCAGGTGGTGTTGGCTATTTTGGCCAGAATAATTGCTTTATCAGCCGGCTTGACCCAAATCATAGGTCGAACGGCGGTCTGAGAAAACCCATTGAGGGCAAGCAGACAGCCAAAAGCGATGGCTATAACGTGTTTCATTGTACAGGGTTGGGTTAACAGTCGCGTCTATAATCCACCAGTAACTTCTTTGACAAGGCCGAAAAAAGCTTTCTTCCGGGCCGAGTGAATGCCCCAGTCCACAGGAACGGTTTGGTATCCCTCGCGGTAGTCGGTCTCGCCGGGAAACCGAAAGTCGAAGTAGCCCCACGACACATAGTTTTTGAGCGAGACCGTGAAGTTGTTGGTTTCGTTGTCGAAGTCGAAATGGTCGTCTTCGTTGTTCACAACGGGCATCTCCCGGTAGCCTGCTACCTGCCTGGTGGCATCAATGAGGGTTTGAATCTGCGCGGGCTGTTTGGCGCCATTGCCGTGGATCAGCAGAAAGTCCGACACGTTCACTACGTTGGGCGTGGGCACCGCCCGACCTTCATAACTGGTCCCGACCAGCAGCCGATAGCCGTTTTTCTGTTTGCTTTTAACGCGCTCAATCAACGTGTCAATCCGGTCGGGCCACAGAATTTTATGGTCGTAATTGCCCCTCGTGTTGGTTTCGTTGGCGATTTCGATGAGGACGTTGCGGTACTTTTTCTGGAACAGCCAGTCGGTCAGGTTGTCAACGGCCTGTACCACGGCCTTCTCGTCGGTCAGGTGCTGGTCCTGGCCGAAGTAAAAAAAGCCCAGTATCACCACCATGTTCAGCTCGTCGGCTTTTTTCAGAATCCGGTCCAGCCGCTGCATGTAGGGTTCCATCAACGAACCATTGGGATTGAAGCCCGGATTGAGGCATTTTTTGTTGCCGTAGCCGTAGGGACTGCCCCCCTGCATGTTGAGCGTAAAGGCATTGAGGCCGTAGCTTTTCCACAGCGGCATGGCGGCCACAAATTCGTTGGTGTTGCGGTCGGCGTCCCATTTTTTGGTGTCCGGGTAGGCGAATTCGCCGGATGTTTCGGGGTTCAGGTCATCAAAAATACCCTGCACCATGCGCGAGTTGATGAGCAGCCCTTCAATTTTATGACCCTGCCAGGTGCGTCCCTCGTAAGTTGGTTTTCCGTTGATAAAAAATTGATTGCCCCGGATGGAAACCACCGTTTTTTGCGCCTGAACCGCTGCGCTTAACAAATAGGCTACCAACAGGCCGAATATTATAATCGGGTACTTCATTGCGTTGATGGATGGAGTTTGCAGACCCCCGTTAAAACGTATTGACGATGAGTTCGACTACGTTCCGGCCCGGCGACAGACGGATGGCTTTGAAGGCCGTGCTGACCTTCTCGCCGTTTACGGTAATGACGTCTTCGGGCGAGGATAGCAGCTCCAGTTCTGCCGACACGTTGGCCGGGAGTTCGATGATGTATTCCTGATTGAGCTTGCCTTTCCGAACGTACGACGCGCTGACGGTTCCTTTCAGCATCGGCACCTTCACCGATGATTTGGCCAGGGTACCCAGCTGCGGTTTGATGCTGACGATGCTGCCGCCCGGCACGGCGGGCTGAATGCCCCACATGTTCCGGGGAATGATGTTGGCGGGCGTAGCTCCCCAGGCGTGGTTCCAGTCGAGGTTGGGTTTGTATTTGGTGTCCCAGGCTTCCCAGGCCATAGTAGAGCCGGACCGGATCATGTTGTACCAGCTGCGGTCGGTTTGGGACGTCATCAGTTCCAGGGCGTAATCGGCTTCGCGGGCGTTGTAGAGCGCTTCCAGCAGGTACTGCGAGCCGTACACGCTGCTGGCCATCCCGCGGGATTTGATGAAACTGGCCACCGATTTTTTGTGCGCTTCGGGGGTAATATCAAATGCCAGCACCATCATGTTGGCGTGGAGCGACGAGTGGTCCGTACCTTCGCCATCCACGTAGGCTCCGGTTTTTGCATCGAATAATTTTTCGTTGATGGCCTGCTTCGCTTTCAGGGCGGCCAGGCGGAACCGGGCTTCGTCGGCGGGTTTGTTCAGGATACGGGCAAACTCGGCCATGATCTCCATGTTTTTGTAAAACAGCGCATTCACCACCGTGTTGATGGGCGTGAACACGTACCCGTCGCGTTCGCCCTCGGCGGTGGCCAGTTTCCACCCGGTGTCTTTCTGGGCGGGGGGCCAGTCTACAATGTCTTTCAGCTTGATGGCCGGGTCCGTAAAGCCCAGCTTCTGCATGAACGCGGGCGTGTTTTTTGGGGACTGCGAGCTGATCAGCCCGTCTTCCCGAACCAGTTCTATCAGCGTCTTGTGGATCAGCGGTTCGTAGTAGCGGGCAATCAGGTCGGTGTTACCCGTGTACATGTAATCCTGGTACATCATCAGCGCCACGTGAAGCTGCCACTCCGTGGGCCAGGTGGGGTGCTGCATGAAATACTCAATGGTACGCCGGGCAATGCCGTACTCGCGGTCGGTGGTGTAGTGGCTGAGCTGGTTCAGGTACGCATCGGCTTCGTAGGGAATCCGCTCCCGGTCGCCATCGATGTACAGGCCCGAAAAAGAGGTGGCCTTGATGGTGTATTTGCACATGTCCCACACCTGATTCAGGATAGGGTCCGAGCTGGAAAAGTGACTCTGGCTTTCGTCGAAATATCCGAAATAAGCCACCCGCGTTACGTCATTGGCGGTGAGCGATGGCAGCTGTCCGCCCGCAGCCCGGTCTATTTCGGCGTAGCGGAACGGCAGCAGCACCGGAAACGAATCGGGCAGCACTACGGCCCCCGCTTTGGTATTGGTGTTGCGCTGATCGGGTTTGATGGCCAGTTTGTAGGTGCGTTTGCCGGGCTGCACGGAGAGTTTCACTTCCTGGTAGCGAATGTGGCCCTCGGGCTTTCTATTAATGCGGTCGCCGGATAGCTGCTCGCCCAACCGCACCAGCAGGGTGTCGGGGTTAGGGGCCGAGTAGGTCAGCTCCAGCGTGGAAAAGGCGGCTTTACCAAAATCGGCGAAATACGCCCCGTCGGCCTGTTGGCGGAATACAGTCGGCTGGGTTCGTTCCAGCTGGAAGCTGGGGGTAGGGGCCAGCGAATTGGCTGGCGGGCCAACCCGAAACGACTGAGCCGCCGAGTAGTCGCCGGTGCGGTTGTGCGTGTCCCAGATCCGCACTTTCCAGAAGCCGTTCATGCCCGCTTTCAGGGGTGTACCCGCATACGTTACATTGGCCGACTGACTACCCCGCACCTGACCGCTGTTCCAGACATCGCCCAGGTTATTATCCAGATTCGCCTTTGATGACGCCACCAGCACCTGATACGCCGACTGAAAAACGGCATCGTCGGGCACAATCCAGGAGAACTCGGGTTTCAGATTGGCGGGCAGCACCTGCCCGGCGTTCCGGCCAAAGTTGACCATTAACCCCGACGGCACCCCCGTCTTCGAATCGCTGAATTTCCGGCTGAGCCGGTCGGTAGCGCCCCGCAGTTTGTTGAGTACCGTTTTGTGCGAATCGTTGCGGGCCAGGTTGGTTATCTCCTGTGGATCGGCCTGGAGGTCGTAGAGTTCTTCGAGGGTTTTGTCGTTGACGTATCGGAAGTATTTCCACTGTTTGGTGCGCACGCCCTCGCTGGGCGGAATATCCTTAAACTCCCAGAGGTGTTCAATCAGCACCGTATCCCGGTTCAGGCGGGTACTGGCTCCCGACACGATGGGTACTAAACTTTTTCCGTGCCAGCTGGCGGGTTGTTTCGCTCCGGCCAGGTCGGCGATGGTAGCCGGTACGTCGATGTTGAGCGCCATGTCGTCCACATCGTGGTGAACGGGGGTGCGGGGGTCGTAAATGATGAGGGGCACCCGCACGGAGTTATCGTACATCAGCCACTTGTCGGCCAGCTGCCGTTCGCCCAGGAAGTAGCCGTTATCGCCCATCACGATGATGATGGTGTTTTTGTCGAGGCCCTGCTCTTTGAGCTGCGCCCGGATTTTGGCAATTTCCAGATCCACTCCCGCAATCATGCGGTAGTAGCCCTTAATCATCCGCTGGTATTTTTCGGGCGTGTCGTACCGCCACGTCCAGCGCAGGCGGTTAAAGCCGTTCCGGACGGCGTCGGGCTGCGCCCGGAAGTATTTGTCGTCCCCCAGTGCCGGGGGCGGGATGGTCACGTTGGCGAGCAGATTCGCGGTCTGGTCGTCGTAGAAATACTGGTCGGGGGCGCCATCGTGCGCGTGGGGTGCCGAGAAACTCAGCGACAGGCAGAACGGCTTTTTGTTCGAGGCCGCCTTGATAAAGTCAATCCCTTTCTGACCCGTGTAGCGCGTCAGGTGGACGGTATCCTTGCCCAGCGTTTTAAAGAAGTACCCGCGCTTATCAGTGTATTTATTGTTGCGGTCGTAGTCTTCGATAACGTCGAAAAGGTCGGCGGCTTTGTCGTATTTGACCCCGAGTTTTCCGTAAAATCCGGTGTGGTAGCCCGCCTTTTTCAGCACGTAGGGGTAGGCCGCTTTCATGTACTCGTCCCGGATGGGGCCGGTTTGGAACGTATAGCGGTGCGTCCGTTCGTACATGCCGCTCAGGATGCTGGCCCGGCTGGCGGCACAGATGGGCGTAGTCACCATTCCCTTTTTGAAGTACGTTCCCGTGCGGGCCAGTTTGTCCATTTCGGGCGTATGGGCAAGGGGGTTTCCGGCATAACCCATCGCACTCCAGCGCTGATCATCGGTCAGGATAAAAATGATGTTGGGCTGGGCCGGGCCGCGTTCCGCCGAACGGGCCCCGGCCGGTTGCGAGCGGACCGGGCTGCGTTGGGCAACCAAATTTAACAAACAGAGCAGCAGGAGTGTAATTCCGAATTTCATTGGTCAGATTCAAAAAGCGATGTTGCGGGTGTAATCATTCAGGACGTGGGCAATTCCGTTGGCATACCGCAGGTTGTGCGTGCGAACGGCACTACCCCGCCGGGAGGCAGTAAGCGGAAAAACGGTGGCGGGATTGACCGAAACCCTGTACAGCGGATCGCGCCGGAGCAGGATTTTTCCGTTATCGCCTTCATTGAGGGTTTGGAAAAAATAATCGGTATCATAGGTTTTCAAGGGATCGACCTGCGTTATATACTCCTTGTCGACGATGTGGTACTTCAGCAGGTTGGTCAGGCGGGTTTTATCAGCGGCCCGGACGGGGCCGGTCACCTTACCCGTCAGTGTTTGCAGAATCTTACCCGTATCGTCGAACGCGTTGTTGTTTAGCAGCAGAAATGTTCGCCGGTCGGTCCGCCGGTTAAACTCATCCACCAGGCCGGTGTACTCAATGGCTTCGATCAAAAAATCGAACTTGTATTGATCAACGGCGGTCAGGCTGGAAGGCGATTTCTGGGTTTGCAGCCATTCCCAAACGGTCTGGTTCTCGTAGGTGGCTATATTCGCCGTTTCCGGCACAAACTCAAAGGGTTTCTGTATTTCCAGGCCGCAACCGATCAGGGGCAGAAAAACCACCAGAATAAGCAGTTGTTTTAGATGCGTACACATAAGAAATGAGGGTTAGCGAGTGATTACTGGTATCCTTCGGTTTGGGTTAGCAGGGGGTTGTCAATCAGGTGTCTGTCGAAGATGGGGAAGAGTAGCTTTTGCTGGGTCTGCCCGTTAATGGGTCCCATTACCTCAACGGCCTTTTCCGTTCGGCGGAGGTCCCACCAGCGCACGCCTTCGCCCAGAAACTCCAGCTGCCGCTCATCAAGCAGGAAGTTTTCGAGTTGTTGTTTGGTGGGAAAGTCGGTGGCCTTTACAAGAGGGAGTTGCCGGGCCGTACGAATCTGATTGGCCAGGGCCACGGCTGCGGCCGGATTGCCCAACTGATTCTCGGCTTCGGCCAGCAGCAGCAGCGTGTTGGCATACCGGTACACAATGATGTCGGTATCGTCGAAGGTAGGGCTCAGGTTTATTTTGGTGTATTTGGCCACCCGGGCTAACCCAATGCCCCGGCCGCTCTCGCGGCTCTCGAAGTACCGCCAGTCGCCAAAGAGGGTTTTACCGGCTGCATCCTTTGTTTTGGGTGGGAACGTGGGGTAGAGGGTGGTCCAGGCAACCGAATCAATCGGGAACTTGGTAATCCATTTCTGCTCCAGCACCGGGCTGATGAAGAACGAGGGAAGACCGGCGAAAAACGTCCCATAAATACCACTCCGGTCGTTGTCTTCGGTAACGCTATACCGAATGTTGAAAATAAATTCAGGACTTGTCTGAAACTTGCCGCCCTGGGCGGGGTCATTCAAAAACTGTTTCAGCCAGGCATCGCGCGTGGTTACCAGCGAAAAAACGTTCAGCTTGGTAATATTGGTGAGAGCTACCCTGGCCTTGGCAAAATCTTTGAGAAACATGTACACCTCGGCCTGCAATGACCAGATGCCCGCCTTTGAGAACCGATACGTATTGACCGTTTGGGTCAGCAACGATTCGGCCCGGAGCATATCCGGGATAACCACCTGACTCATGATGTCAGCCGCTTTGGTTTTGGGTTTCTGAATTTCCTGATCCAAGCTTGTGACGGCGGCCGTATACAGGGGGACATCGCCCCAGACCCGCACGGCATGAAAATAGGCGTAGGCCCGTATCGCATACGCTTCGCCGAGCAGTTGCGGGTCGTAGCCCGGAATTTTAGGGATACTTTCGATGGCAATATTAGCGCGGGCAATCATCAGGTAAAAGTTGTTCCAGCGCAACGCATTACTGTTGGTCGGTGTCAGGGCATTTTTAAGTAGCTCCAGCGCATCAGCGCCGGGGGTTGACGACGCCACATAGTTATCGGCCCGGAACTCGCCCCAGTTGTAGTATTTGGAGTTGTAGGTTTTCTGCATGCCATCGTAGATCGCCGAAACCCCCGACAGGGCGTCGGTGTTGGTGCGCCAGAATTGTTCTTCTGCCAGTTGACTAAAGGGGGCCTGCTCGAGGATGCCCTCGCAGCTACTCAGCAGAAAACAGGCCAAGGCCAGACCGAACGTTTTATATAACAGCTTCATAATGACGTTGTGGGGGTTAAAATTCTGCCTTTACACCAATAATGAAATCCCGCTTGTTGGGATACCTCAGGTTATCCTGACCCGGTTGCAGGGCATTGCCACGCGAACCCAGTTCGGGGTTGTAGCCGGGGTAATTGGTGAAAGTCAGGAGGTTGTTGACTGATAGATTGATTGACGCATTTTTGACCCAGGTCGTTTTCTTCAACATCGTCTGGGGCAGGCGGTAAGAAAACCGGACGTTCCGAAACTTGATGTACTCGCCCGGGCTGATGTACTGGGAGTTGGGCCCCAGCCGGTTTTGGGTGCGGGAGCGGTCCATGCTGGCATACTCCGCCATATCGCCCGGCTTCTGCCAAGCCCCGTTGATGAGTTCGGGGGCGGGGGTTTCGCCCGCCGAGTTCAGGTCGTTACGCTGCTGGTCGTAGTTCCTGAAAATCTGGTTGCCAAATGTGTAGTCGAATAGGAACGACAGGGATGCGGGCCCGTACCTGAATTCGTTAAAGAACCCCCCGAAATACTTCGGCAGGCCGTTGCCAATTACCTGCCGGTCGAGGCCATTAATCACAAAATTGTTGTCCAGATCCTGCCAGCAAATATCGCCCCCCCGCAACACGGTGGTGCCCACTTTCTGGCGGTTGACCGGGCCGGCATAATCGGCACCGTTTTGCTGGTATTTAACGAAGGTGCCGTTCTCAAAGACGGGGGTCAACTGGTTGCCGCTGGCATCGAAAGCGTTGTGCTGGTCGGTCGGGAAAATACCGAGGTTTCGATAGCCGTAAAAATTGCCGAGCGACTCCCCCTCTTTGATAAAGAAATTCCCCGACGTAAATCCGTCTTCGTCGGCCAGTTCAAGCACTTTATTTTTCTGGAACGTGATGTTGAAATTGCTGAACCACTCAAACTTGCCCTGCCGGTAAGGCGTTCCGCTGAGGTTGATGTCCACGCCCGTGTTACTCACCGATCCGATGTTCTGCCGGGCCGACGAAAATCCGGTTTCTTCGGGCAGGGGTACGCTGTAAAGGAGATCACGGGTGGTTTTCTGCCATGCGTCAACCTCCACGTTAAGCCGCGACTTAAACAGGCTGGCACTCACCCCGTAGTTGGTGGAGAAGGTGCTCTCCCAGCCTAAGTTGGGGTTGGCCAACTGAAAACTGGCCACGCCATTAATCCCGTTGTAATAGAAGCCGGGCTGGTATAGCAGCAACGATTCGTAGTTGCCGATGCGCTCGTTGCCGGTTGCGCCAAAACTGGCCTTCAGCAGCAGGTTATCAATGACGGTGATCTCTTTCATAAAGGGCTCGTTGCTGACGCGCCAGCCCACCGACCCCGAGGGGAAAAAGCCGTACCGCCGGTTTTCGCCGAAGCGCGAGGAGCCGTCCCGGCGCAGGGTGGCTTTAACCAGGTATTTGCCGTCGTAATCGTAAGACACATCCCCGAAAAGACCCGTCAGGGCGTGGTTGAATTTGTCGGTCCGGGTACTGCCAATGTTAAATTCGGAGACATTGTTGAAGGTGCGGATGTTGTCGGAAACAAACGAGATGGCCACCAGGTTGGCCGTCTCCTCCTGCCAGCGTTGTGAGGAGTAACCCACTAGCGCACCAAGTGTGTGCTGGTTGAGCTTCTTCCTGAACCGGAAATAGTTTTCCTGCAGGATGTCGTAGCTCAGACCGGTACCTTCGCTGCCCGTGGCCGGCCGGCCAATGGTCTGCACAATGGATGGGTCGAAGTTGTTCTGCCTGTCGAGCCGAAAATTAAGCCCCAGCGTTGTTTTAAACGAGAGGTAGGGGGTGATCTCGTATTCAAGAAAACTAAACGACTGGGCGCGATAACTCCGGTTATCGCGGGTGGTAAACAGGGCTTCGGCCACCGGATTCTGACGGCCCGCATACTCGGGCGTATAGCCGCCATCGGGTTCAAAAATAGGGTAGTAGGCAATCCGCTCGGCTATCTGCTGGAACACCGTGTTTTCATTCAGGCCCCTGGTTAGTTCGTACGACAGGTTCAGGGCGGTGCCCCCGTTCAGGCGTTTGCTGATTTCGAGGTCCAGTTTAAGTTTTGAACTCAGGCGGCTGTAGGAGCTGTTGAGGACCACACCGTTATCGTTGAGGAAGCCATTGCTCCAGTAAAACCGGGTGCGGCTGGTGCCGCCACTCAGCGATACGTTCAGCTGGTCCCGCCTGCCCACGCGGGTCAGCAATTTGTTTAGATCGTTGGAAACCTGGTACAGCAGGCTGGTAGAGTCGGCGAGCTGGGTTTCCGGAGCCAGACCCGCCCGTACGTTCTCATAAAGAAAACGCTGGCGGGTGTTGGCAATCGGAATGCCGCTTGTAACGGTGCTGTACACCCGCCCGTAGTCCACGTCGAACTTAAAGTCATTGCTTTTGCCCGACTTGGTGGTGATGATAATTACTCCGTTCGCCGATTTTGACCCGTAAATAGCCGCCGATGCTCCGTCTTTGAGTACTTCAATGGAGGCAATGTCACTGGGGTTCAGGTTGTCGATGTCTTCCAGCTGCTGGCCATCAACCACGTACAGCGGGTTTACGCCCCCCGAGAATGTAGACGTACCCCGGATGCGGATATCCGACCCGGAACCCGGCCCGCCATTCGACGAAATCTGCACTCCGGCCATGCGTCCCTGCAGGGCGTCGAAGGCGTTGACGGGGGTCGTTTGCTCAATATCTTTTTCCTTGATCGAGCTGATCGATCCAAGAATGTCTTTCCGACTCGTCGTTGAATACCCCGTAACCACTACCTCATCCAGCCCCTGGTCGTTGGCCTTCAGGGTTACATTGATAGTCGTCTGATTTCCGGCAATGACTTCCTTGGACTGGTAGCCGATGTACGAAAAAACCAGCACGGCTTTCCCGTCGGGTACAACAATACTGTACGCGCCATTTGCATCGGCACTGGCTCCCGTCGTTGATCCTTTCACCACAATGCTGGCACCCGGCAGTACAGCCCCTTTTTCATCGTTAACAATGCCCTTGATGGTATGGGCGGCCAGTGTGGTTCGTTTCGTTGCTGGCTGAGGTCGCCCGGCGTATGACCCTGTCACACTTCCGCACAGCACGATCAGAACGAACTGGATGCCTGCCACTCGCAGGGCAGTCCACTGGTTTCTGGAAATTGGTAGGTGTCTTTTCATAAAGAAATCTGTTTGGTAAAGGGTGCCTGTAAATGGAGTGCATGTAGTGCGTGAGTCAGCCCGATCATCCGGTTAGGTTTGACCAGTCAGCGCAGCGAGGCAATAGGTGCGAAATCCATATCGGCGAAGTCCATATTCTCGCCCGCCATGCCCCATATGAATGAATACGAGGCCGTGCCGCAACCCGCGTGGATAGACCAGGGGGGCGAAATAATGGCCTGGTGGTTGGCCACTACAATGTGTTTGGTTTCGTCGGGTGGCCCCATTAAATGGAATACCCGGTGTTCGGTGGGCAGGTCAAAATAGCAATAGACCTCCATCCGGCGGTCGTGCACGTGGGCGGGCATGGTGTTCCAGACGCTGCCGGGTTCCAGCACCGTCAGGCCCATCACCAGCTGGCAACTGGTCAGTCCATTCGCGTGGATGTACTTGTAAATGGTGCGCTCATTGGCCGTTTCCTGACTACCCAGTCGGGTCGGGTTGGCGTCTTCTTTGGTTAGTTTCGCCGTTGGGTGCGCCTGGTGGGCCGGGGCCGACATCAGAAAAAATCGGGCGGCTTCGTCGGCATCGTAACTCTGGAACGAAACCTCGCGGCTTCCCTGCCCCACGTACAGGGCGTCGAGCTTGCCTAAATCGTACCGTTCGCCATCGACCATGACGGAGCCCGCACCCCCCACGTTAATAACCCCCAGCTCCCGGCGGTCGAGAAAATGGGCGGTTTTCAGGGTATCGTAGGTCGGTAGCTGAATTGGTTCGTAACCGGGCCAAACGCCCCCGGTAATCACACGGTCGTAGTGCGTGTAAACGAGTTGAATGGTGCCGGATTTAAACAGGCTTTCAATCAGGAAATGGTCGCGCAGGGCTGAAGTAGTCAGGCTGGGCAGCTCCGTCAGGCCAACGGCGTGGCGGATGGGGATGGTGGTGGCTTGGGCTATCATTGGTATCGGCCGATGTAAGAGGGAGGCTTAAGCAGACAGGATCGGGATAGGTGATGATGAGGTTTATTGTCGGAAAAGTGCAATTTCTGTTAAACAGGTCTTTACGACTCAGTCAGCAAGCAGGAAATGCGGGTAGAAATAGGGAATTAGCGCGGAGGATGATTTTTTAAATTTTTATATGAATTTATTAAATATTAGTAAGATGACGCTGTCTGGTTTGGATCAGAAACGACTTTTTTTGATGCAAACGTTTGCGGAAACGTTTGCTTGGGAAAGTGTAGGTATCTTATGATTATATTTTTCGCAAGGTTCAGCTCTGCTTACAGTTTACCGGGACGATTGAGCAGGTGTGCAAATAGTGGAATAGTCTTATTTTGTAATCCATATTCTCATGAAGAACACCCCCGCTACAATGAAGGATATTGCCCGGGTGCTAAACATATCCATCGCTACGGTTTCGCGGGCCCTGCGCGAGATGCCCGAGATCCATCCGGATACCCGACGGGCTGTTATGCAGGTAGCGGAAGAACTGGATTACCAGCCGAATCAACTGGCAAAAAACCTGGTTAAAAGCCGCACCCGAACCATTGGGGTTATTGTGCCGAACCTGAGCTACTATTTCTTTTCGGCCCTGCTCAACAGCGTTGAGGAAGCCGCCATGCAAACCGGGTATAGCGTGCTGGTCTGCCAGTCGAACGAGTCGTCATTGCGCGAAAAAACCCACGTGCAGAATCTGATGCGCAGTCAGGTAGAGGGGTTTATTATCTCGCTGCCGGGCGATACCAGCAACTGCGAGCACATAGAACGGCTGGTGCGAAAAAACGTACCGCTGGTGCTGGTAGACCGGCATACCGACAGCCTGGAGGCTTTTAAAGTAATTGTCGATAACTACGAGGCCTCCTTTAAAGCAACCGAACATCTGATTGAAAATGGATGCCGGCGGATTGCGTGTCTGGCCGGACCACCCCAGCTGTTGATCAGTAATCAGCGCATTGCCGGGTATACAGATGCGCTGGCAGCTTATAATCTGCCTGCCACCGATACCCATATTCTCCACTGCGATTATACGCAGGAGAGTACTATCATGCAGACACTCAGATTGATGGACCTGGCTACTCCACCCGATGGACTGTTGACGATTAGCGACCGAATTGCCTACGCAGCCATGTACGCTCTGAAACAGAAGCGTATTCGGATACCTGATGACCTGAAAGTAGCCAGTTTTAACAACGAGCCATTTTCGGCCTGGCTTACACCCACGCTAACCAGCGTCAACCAGCCCATCCAGCAGATGGGTACAGAAGCCGTGCGCCTGTTACTGACGCAGATTGATTCCGGCGATACCGTGATCCCTCCGCAAACGACCGTAATGAATACCCAGCTTATTGTTCGGGAATCATCCGTACAGCCCCAACTTCCGCACACGGTTACCCGCTGATATAGGAGGTAGGTACGAGTCAAACCGCTAAGTTATCCGGCCCGGTAGCTAAGGCCAGGTTTCACCAAACTGGCTATTTAAGGGTGTCGTTAACCCTGAAGACCGCCTGCTGGCTACCGGCGCGGCCCCCCGTGGTCAGCCCGTTGACCTCGATGAGGTACGTACCGGGTTGGTCGGAGGTAGGGAAGCTGATGCGGACGTTACCGTCGGTATTGGTTTGTATAGCAGGGTTCCAGTACAGCAGGGTGCGGGCATCGGGCAGGCGGTTGCTCTGGAGACTGGTCTGGTCGTGGCGGGGGAGGTAAAACTCGCGTCGGAGTTGCAGCCCGTCGTAATCGAGTTTCTGAACGTGGTCATCGAGCGGAAAGGCCGCCAGGTCACTTTTGTAGGTCATGAAACTGACAATGCCGCTAAACTGCGCCCGCCCCAGAAAATACCGGTTTGTGAGCACGTCCAGCTGCTTTATTTTCAAGGGGCTGAACTCAATAACCCGGTCGCCATCAAACACCGGTACACCGTCGATAAGCATGAGCGTCGGTTCGTCAAAAACAGTCCGGTAGGGTGCGTTAACCACCTCCAGCCGGAAACGACCCTGCCGTTTGCGGGGCAGCACCCCCGGTACGTATTCGCGCAGCACCTCCTCCATACGCGGAAACCGGGTATAGGCATCCAGCAGATAGCTTTCGTCGGGTTTACCATAAAACGCCGTGCTGTCGATGGCCGGGTACACGTACCGGACCGATTGGTCGGTTGCGTAGGCCGACTGGACCTGCATGGCTACGCTCCGGTTGAGAAGCGGTCCGGATTGGGCTTCGGGCAGGAAGAAATCGGGTAACGTTCGGGTGGTGGGTTCATCAGAAAAAGGGTTCAGAACACGCAGCTTGGCCAGACTGTCGGGCGGGGGCGTTTGTAGCACCAGACTTTTCGGCCCGTAAAAATCGCGCATCTCAAACCGTACCCGCCCCCCGGCATCGCTGGTAGAAACATACAGCCGGATGGGCTTGCCGACAGTCGATAAAAACGTCATTTTGCCGGGTAGGGGGGTACCCGTAGCGGGATCGGTAACGGTTCCCTGTACCAGCGGGCCGTTTACTTCGGCTATAAACGACTGGGGAGGGCGGGTTCTGTCGAAAACATCCGCCCACCGAAATCGTCGCCAGCCGTGCGTAAGCATCAGGTTGTCAGCGGCCTGCCGTACGTCGGGTGTTTCGGGCTGGAGGTAGTAAGCCGGCGACTCGATATAGCCGGGTAGATCGGAGGTGAGCCACAGGCTGCTCAGGATAGTTTCTGACGAAGCCGTGCTGAGCGAGTCGAGCCGATAAACGGCTACTGAGAGGGTTGTCTGGTTCGTACCGGCCAATCCCGGCACGGATGCCTCCAGCGTTACGGGCGTTCGGGATGCGTAGTCGGGCTGATTGGTTTTGAGGGTAATGGGCAGGGCGGCCGGGCGTTTGAAATACAGCCGCTCACAAACGGGCTGCTGGCTGGCGTTGAAAACGGTCAGGTGCGTGATACCGTCGCCCAGCGCTTTTTTATCGACCACGAAACTCGCTTCACGCCCGATTGCTTTGCTCTCCGCCATCTCAATCGCATTACGGGTATGAACGAACAGCTGGACTGACGAAGCCGCATCGACATTGGTGCTGACGGTAACGGTAAGCTGATCGGCTCCGGTATCATCCACGCGCATGACGTACCCCTGCGGCTGAACCGCGGGCAGCGGGCGCGTAAAGGCGCGACCCTGCTCGTCCTGGAGCAACACCCGGTACGCAATACCGGCAGCGGGCGTAACGACAAAACTACCCATGCCAAATTTGTGGGCCGTAAACCGGGACAGGGTGTCGTTCTGGCCGTTCAGCAGCCACCCGCGCACGGCCACCCCGCGCCCCCCGGAATCGGCCGCTTTGAACGCTACCCGGCTGGTCAGTCCCTGTACCAGATGCCCCCCTTCGGGAAAGAGCTGGATGTCATGCTCCGCAACGGTCCCGGGCACAGGCGGGCTGAGGGGAACAAACGGATTGACGATGGTGAGCGGTTTCTCGAAAAAATACCCGGCGCCCGCGTTCTTCATATAGTTGGTATACCCCCGCATCAGGTAGGCGCCTGACCGCAGTGACGCGGGCAGAAACAGGCTGCCCGCGCCCCCCCCGGAGGTTAGGGTAATTTTTGTCTGTACCGCTGGTTTGCCCTCCGCATCCAGCAGTTCTACGTAGGCTACTTTGCTGATATCGAGTGGTTTGTGGAACGTGCCATCTACGTAGTATATCGAGAACCAGAGTGTCTCGCCGGTGAGGTAAAAGTTCTGGTCGGTATGGATAAACAGTTTCTCGGTCAGGGTTTGCTGCCGGTAGCTGTCAAAAGCCTGCACAACCGGACTGGACTGGCCATAGCTAACCAGGCGACTGCAAGCCAGCAGGAGGCACAACGAAAGTTGGATGTATCGGGTGGGCTGCGCCATCGGTATCATTTCCAGAAATCAGGTTGTTTGGTAACGCCCCCCCGCGCCCGGCAGTCGGCACATTCGGGCGATGACGTGAAGTATTTTCCGGTACCGTCCTCGGCACTGATGATGATTGGTTTCATGTCGAGTACGTCTTTTCGGCTGAGCGTATCGACCTGACAGGAATTCAGACCTGTGCTGGTGCGCCAGGTGGCCGGCAACTGTGACCGGCTGATAAAAATCCGCCGGCTCTGCACATTACCCACCCTGAAAAATCCCAGAGCCAGATCGCCGGCGTTAGTGACCGGGCGGATGTTGCCCGTTATCTGCGTGGGCTGCGGGTCAAAGATGGAGCCGATGTTCTGGGTTATTTTGGCCAGCTGATCGTAATAGTCAAACCCCGCCTGCGTCAGCCCAATCTGCCGCACCAGTATGCTGTATTTCATCCCCAATTTAACGGACGTTCTGGGGATTGTGACCAGCGGGAACTGGCTTACCACATCCTGACTAAGCCGGGCCGTTGAGGTGGTGATGATACTGGTCGAAACATCACTGCCCCAGCACTGAAAGATGGGGTCCAGCCGGTCAACAATCTGAGTGCCTTTCAGCTCCAGCAGCGAATTGTACAGCGCGGTATATTCCCAGGTCGACTGGAAATCCCAGCGGTAGTAGCGGGTGCTGTTGGTCGGGTCATGGGTGTTTACGTTGATCTGCAATCCGTCATCGTCGGGCCGCCAGCTCACGCTATCGATGGGGGGGGTGGGCACGAGTGGTACGTAGTCTGAAAAATAGTCTTTACCCCCGGCGGTTTTAATATGCAGCCGGTACGTCTGCCCCGGCATAGGCGCTACGCCCGTTAGCGTATACGCCCCTGCCGCCCCTTCTTTGAAAGGATAAACAGCCTTGTTGCCACTCTCGATGCTTACCTGCGCTCTGGTTTCGGCAGGAGGGGCTTTGGGATCGGTCAGATTCTGCGTCCGCGAGAGCGAGATGGTCGTAACCGCCCCCGGCGCACTGTCAAAGTAGCCATTCACCACCAGATACGTATTCGGCGAGGTTATTTCGGGCGGGCGGTAAACGTCAACGCAGCTGGTCAGGAGCGCAGAATACAGCGATGCCCCTAAACATACCGCAACGGAAGACCGGGAGGCCCACCGCCTGGTTATACTGCTTCGCTTCATGGCTCTGATAATCAGGTAGCTAACGAGATGTTTCGTGCTCGCAACGAATGCCGTATCCCTCTGTACTCTTCCGTGCATTTCTGTGGCTGAAAACAAACCCTGCAAAATGGGGAATTATCGGTCACGGACGGAAACAACCGGGCAAAATAGATACCGGATACGGCTACACCCACCCGTTTGCCAGCGTCAAACCAACCAGGTACTGCCCCCGGCAGGGTTGCGCCCCGTACGGCCGAAATTAGCTATGTAAGGGCCGCCCTCATGGCCGCTGCGGACGCAAAGCGCTGCGCCGGATTTTTATGCAGTGCCCGATCAATCAATTGCATGCACCTGGGCGGGTACATCGGCCTCCCAAACGGCGGTTGCGTGCCGGATGGCTTCCAGCTGCTGGCGCCAGGTCGGGCCGACGAAGGGTAATTTACCGTTGAAAATAAAATAGCCAATAACCCCAATCTGGTACACCTCGGCCCGGAAATCGGGCGGGCCAGCCGATTGATGAAATACATCGTCGGTTAACCGCTCGGGCGGGATAAAATCGGTTATGCCGCCGTATTTGACCTTGTTCTTTGCCCGGTCCCGCCAGAAAAAGGCCATATCAAAATCAATCAGTTTAATGCGCCTGTTTTTGTTTACCAGCACATTGCTGGAGTGCAGATCGCCGTGCAGCACCTTCCGGCTGTGCAAGCTGGCCATCACGTCGAGTACCTGACGGAACAGGTTCATTCGGTGGGCGGGCAACAACGATTCGGGATCACTGACAATAAATCGGCGGAGGCTCACCCCGGCAAAGTAGTCAATCACCCCCATACCCTCAACCGCATCAAACGCCACCAGCCGGCTTACCAGCGGGCAGTCTTTGAGATGATCGAGTATCTCGAACTCATAGGCGAACTCGTTCTCTGGTCACGAATCTGGGCACGGGGGGCGCCGGGGTCCAAAAATGTTTTTTTGAGTACGTAGCGTTTACCAGCCTCATTCCTGACCAGATATACTCCCACCGGGGGCGTCGTGGATAACACCTTCAGCACGGAATACCCGTTGATTTTAGTGCGGGCCTTCAGCGTAGGGAATAAATACGAGCCTGGTTCAGGCCGGGCTTCCTGCCTGGCCAGGATACCCTGCTGTACGTAGGTATCAACGGCGGCCTGCACAACGATTTGTACGTCAGCGACCGGAGCATCCAGCTGCTTCGCCAATGACATGGCGGCTTCCGTTACCGAAGCTGGCTCACGAAACAGGGTTAGCAAAGCGGTTAACTCAGCGTTGAGCAACAGTACCGTATCCGACGACGCATCCAGTAACCCCGCTGTAAACCCCGGGCTATTGAGCAGGGTGCTTTCCACAAAGCTGTAGCCGGGTGCCAGACAGTAGCGATCTTCCATAGCAAACGTATTTCTGTAAAAAGAGAAGGCCGCAGCCCGTTACATTACGGGCTGCGGCCTTACTGCATACTTAATTACCTACCAGCATTTTGGTGGTGGCGGTGGGCAGTAGCAGCAATTTTTGTTTGACTTGTTCGACTTTTTGGACTTCTTCGACTTCTTCGATTTTTTGGACTTCGTATTGCAGCCACCGCCACCAATTACGGCATTGGCTTCAACGGCCGAGAGGATGTCCAACTGGCCAGGGGCCAGGCGGCTTTGAAAGTTTTGTAATGTTGTCATGATAGTATTATGGATTAGGTGAAAAATAACTGGTGGCCTCCCAGATGAGCTCCGGTAACCAATAGTGTAGACACAAAGGCTAAGAAGGCGTCACGAAAATTTTAATTTTTTTTGTCTTAATTTTTCATCGAAATGTAACATGTTATTTTTGGCACTCGTCGGGAACAAGAGACCGGCTGATTATGCAGTGACGGGCACTCAGAAAGGAAGTCCCAAATTGCGCGTATTCGGCCAGACGAGACGGGTCTTCTGACCGGTAGTTATGCGGGCCAATCAGGTTTACTGAAGGGCAAACTCTTATTTGGCGTGATCAAAAAATTTCCAGCGTATCGTCAGTTAGATCTGGTAGACTGCGGGCCAACCTGCCTGCGGATGATTGGTAAACACTACGGCAAAACGCTTTCGCTCGAGCACCTGCGCGATGTCTGCTTCATCCGGAAAACGGGCGTAAGCATCGCGGGCATCAGCGATGGGGCTCAGGCCGTAGGGTTTCGTACCATTTCTGTTCGGATACCGCTCCAGGTTTTGCTGGAAGAGGCCCCCAAACCGCTGATTGCCTATTGGCGGCAGCGGCATTTTGTGGTGGTGTACGCCAGTACCAGCAAGCATATCTTTGTGGCCGACCCCGCCCAGGGCCTGGTCAAATACACCCACGCCGAATTTCTGGAAGGCTGGACGGGGCAACCCAACGCCCCCGATACCCCCGGCATTGTGTTGCTGCTGGAGCCCGATCAAACCTTTTATGTGGATTCTGACGAGCCACAGGATGGCCTTCGGCTGAGCTATTTCTGGGGGTATCTGCGCCCCTACCGCCGGTACCTGGTTCAGATTGGCATTGGCGTACTGATGGGGGCCCTGCTGACGTTTATTGTTCCGTTCATTATGCAGTCTATTGTGGACCGGGGCATTGAATACCAGGATATTGGCTTCGTAAACCTGCTGCTCATTGGTCAGCTTACCATTTTCATTTGCCAGCTCATTACCGACTTTGTGGAGCAGTGGATTCTGATGCACATCAGCACCCGGATTAACATCCGGCTGATTTCGGATTTCCTGACCAAACTCATGCGCCTGCCCATTTCGTTCTTCGAAACGCGCAATACCGGCGATATCCTTCAGCGCATCGAAGACCACGAAATTATTGAGCGGTTCCTGACCAGTTCGTCGCTCAAGGTGGTATTCTCCCTGTTCAATATGCTGGTGTTCGGGCTGGTACTGGGCCTGTATAACGGAACCATTTTTGCCGTATTTTTTACCAGCGCGCTGGCCTACATTGCCTGGACCTGGGCCTTTATGGGCGCCCGTAAGCGGCTCAACCTGCGCCGGTTTGACCGAATGGCGGACAACCAGGGGTCGTTGCTCGAAATTGTGGCGGGCATCACGGAGATCAAGCTTCAGAACATCGAAAATCAGAAACGGTGGAAGTGGGAGCAGGTACAGGCCCGGCTGTTCAAGATCAATGTTGAAGACATGCGGCTGATGCAGGTGCAGCAGATTGGCACCTTCTTTATCACGCAGCTGAAAGATATTCTAATCACCTTTATGTCGGCGAAGCTGGTGATTGACGGCCAGATTACCCTGGGTACCATGCTCGCCATTCAGGCCATTGTGGGGCAGATCAACTCCCCCCTGGGCAACCTGCTCAGCTTCATGCGCTCAGCCCAGGATGCCAAAATCAGCCTGGACCGGCTGGGGGAGGTCAATAAAAAGGATGACGAAGACCCCATTCAGGCCGACCGCGTTCGTCAGATAGGAGCCTGGTCGGGCATTTCGTTTCAGCACCTGAGCTTTTCGTACGGCGGGGCCAGTACCCCCCCGGTTTTGAAGGACATCAATCTGGTGTTGCCCCGGGGAAAAACTACGGCGCTGGTGGGCTCCAGCGGCAGTGGTAAAACAACTCTGATGAAGCTGCTGTTAAAATTTCACGAGCCCAGCAGCGGTCAGATCATGGTTGGCAACCAGAACCTAAAAGCTATTCATAGCGGCTGGTGGCGCGGCCAGTGTGGCGTGGTGATGCAGGAAGGGTTCATCTTTTCGGATACCTTGCGGCAGAACATTATTTGCAGCGATGAAATGCCCGACGAAGAACGGCTCAACTACGCCATACACGCGGCCAACCTGTCTGACCTGATTCAAACCCTGCCCCGTGGTTCGGCCACTAAAATTGGGGGTGAGGGCATGGGGCTCAGCGTAGGGCAGAAACAACGGATTTTGCTGGCCCGGGCCATTTATAAAAATCCAACGTTTTTGTTTTTCGACGAAGCGACCAGTGCCCTTGACGCCAACAACGAAAAGATTATCATGAATAACCTGGCCGATTTTACGAAGGGCCGTACGGTACTGGTCATTGCGCACCGGCTCAGCACCGTGCGCAACGCCGATAACATTGTTGTGCTGCACCAGGGCGAGATTGTGGAGAGTGGTACGCATACTGAACTCGTGCAGAAACAAGGGTATTATTACACCCTGGTTCATAATCAGCTGGAACTTAGCAGTTAGTGGTATGGAGTGTGGCTTATATACTGGTTCAGGCCGGCGTGCCGGCGGGAGCATCCACCGCTCAGGCCGGCGCAGGTCTGCCGGTGGCTGGTGGCTGGTGCTGGGCCTGCTGCTGGGCGGACCGACTGGCTGGGCGCAGCAATCTCTGTCGCTGGCGGAAACGCTGCGTCTGGGACTGGCCAATAACCCTGAGTTGCAGACGGCTGTTCAGCGCGAAGCCATTGCGCGGAGTAACCAGCAGTTTGGCGTGCCCGACCGGCTCCCTACCATCGACCTCAACATCGGTCAGAATAACTATTTCAACCAGTACAACTCTCCCACTACGTTTGTGCGGGGTATTTATCAGGACAATGCCATTGACGGGAGCATAAACGCCAGCTGGCTGCTGTACAATGGCGGCCGGGTGGCCCTGAGTCAGGCCCGGCTCAACCAGCTGGTGCAGCAGGCTTCGCTGGAAACCCAGGCCGCCCGCCAGCGGATCAGCCGGGCACTTGTGGCCGCTTATTATCAGGTGGTAGTAGAAACCGCGCGGCTGGGCGTCAGGGCCGAGAGCGTCAACCTGTCCAAAGCCCGCTTTGTCGATTTCAGACAGCAGGAACGCCTGGGTAAAGCCAGCACTTTCGACGTGTTGCAGGCCGAAAACCTGTTCCTGACGGATTCTACCGTGTATCTCCAGCAGGAAATTAATGTTCAAACGGCGCAGAACCAGCTTCAGACCACCATCGGCTGGAACCGTTTTGAGCCCATGACGCTAACCGACAGTCTGACGGCCGGCACGCGCCCGCCCGCCTTTTCCAACCTGAATGGCAAGCTGCTCAGCCTGAACTTCGACCTCCGGAGTCAGCGCGTGGGGGTGCTGGTGGCCGGCAATGCGATACAGTTGCAGAAAACAGCTTTCAGGCCAACGGTGCGGCTGAACTCCTCTCTTTACCAAAGTTTTACGGGCACTAAATTCGTCGATGTTCCCCGCATCAACGGCAGCTCCACCAACTTCCTGATTGGTGGTCTGTCGGTGTTTATGCCTCTGCTGCGGAGCCGGGAAACGAAACGAGCGGTGCGGCAAAGTGAACTGGACCGTACGCTGGCCGAGATCACCCTGAAAGGGGCTGAACGCCGGCTCCAGGCCGAAGCCGAATTGCTGGCCCGGTCCTACCAGACGCAGGAAAAAATCGTGGCTTTGTCGGCCCTGTTAACCACGAACGCATCCCGTAGTCTGGTCATTGCCCGCAACCGGCTCCAGAATGGCTTTTCCAGCCTGATTGAGTACCGGTCCGTTCAACTGGCGTATACCGAAGCCAAACTGAACCAGCTGCAGGCCCTGTACGCCCTGAAACTCATTGAAGCCGACGCCAAACAGTTAGTTGGTAACCTGAACTGATCCCTGCCATGCCCCAGCCCGCTGCGTATACCGCCCACTCCGACGATGTTGATGAACTGCTGGCGCAGATGCCCGGCTGGCCCCTGCGCTGGGGAATCAGCCTGATGTTTGGCGTGGTGGTGCTCCTGATGGGGCTGGCCTGGTTTATCAAGTATCCAGACGTTATTAAAGGCAAAATCACCATTACCACCAATACCCCGCCCGCTACGGTGGTGGCCCGGGCCAGCGGCCCCGTGCATCTGCTGGCCGCCGATAAAACCCTGCTGACCGCCAACGAGGTGTTTGCCACCATTGGCGGCACCGCCCGCTACCCCGATGTGCAGGCGCTGCGCAACGCACTCGATGCCTTCCAGACCACGTTCGATACCGATCAGCTGTCGGCCGGGTTGCCGTCTCCAGCGCTTACCCTGCCCGACGGGCTGGAGCTTGGCGAATTACAAACGCCTTACAACGTGCTGATGCTCCGCTGGAAAGAGTGGCAGGCGCTGGGTGTGCGCGGCAACAGCAACCTGCAGCGCAAAGGCATTGTCAATGAACAGATCAGTGGTCTCAACCAGGTTGGTAACCGGCTAAACCGGCAAATGGAATTGCTGGAACAGGAGTATAGTCTGCTGCTGCGTACCTACGAAACCCGCTACAAGCCCCTGCAGCGGTCGGGGAGTATCTCCATTGAGCAGCTGGAATCCAAACGCGATGAACTGATTACCAAATCCAAGGCTATTGAAGCGGCCCGGGCAACGGTTTCGGAAAATGAGAACCGCATTATTGGCCTCCGCAGTCAGAAAGCTGAGTACGACTTTGACCAGACCGATCGGCAGCTGGCCGCCCGCAACGGGCTGCGTGATGCCTTTACGGGCCTGCTCAACGCCATTACGGCCTGGGAAACGACCTATGTGCTGAAAGCGCCGATTACCGGCCGGCTGAACTACCTCAATTTCATGCATGAAAACTCGGTGCTGGTGGCCGGGCAGGAGGTGGCCGGTATCGTTCCCGGCGCCGAAAGCCGGGGCGCTGCTCAAAGGGGGGCTACGGTGCCGGGGTTATCGGGAGACTACGTGGGCGAGTTATTCATTGAACCCTCGGGCTCCGGAAAAGCCGCCGTGGGGCAGGCGGTCAACATCACCCTGCTGAGCTTTGGCAAAAAAGAGTTTGGCATGCTGCGCGGTCGGGTGGCTACCGTTGCCGACATCAGCACCACGCTGAGCGCGGGCGGGCAGCCCCGCACCGTTTACAAACTCTACGTGGCCCTGCCCAATGGCCTTACCACCACCGTGAATAAAAAACTGCCGTTTCGCTACGGACTGGAGGGTACCGCCGAAGTAATTACGAAAGACATCCGGGTGCTCGAACGGATGTTTGACAATATCCGGGTCGCTTTCTCCTCGTAGTCTGGCCCGGTGCGTTCCGGTCATGCCCGCATGGCTGCGGTGAAAACCAAGCCGTTAAAATCTGAAATTATACGTCACCGACGGAATTGGCTGGCCGAAAATGGAGAGCTGGTACCCGTTCACGCGTCCGTTCTCCGACCTGAAATAGACGGAGTAGGCATTCCGGCGGCCCAGCAGGTTATAGATTGAAATCGTCCACGAACTGTGCGCCAGCTTTTTTACCTTGTGGTTGCCTTCGATGTTCATTGCCACGTCGGCGCGGTAGTAGTCGGGAATGCGGTACTGATTGCGGTCTGAGTACAACAGCCGGGGGGCGCCGTCGAGATAGTATTTTGCGACGGGCAGTGTAATGGGCCGCCCGGTGCTGTACGTGAAGTTGAACGACAGGCTGAACCGGCGGTTTACTTTGTAGTTGCTGATGAGCGTAACGTCGTGCGGTTTATCATAACTGCTGGGGTACCATTTCCCGTCGTTGATAATCTCTGCGTTGGCCGGGCCGGTGGTGCGCAGCAGCGTGCGGGCAAAGGTGTAGCTGAGCCACCCGTTGAATTTGCCGGCTGTTTTCTTCACCAGAAATTCGATACCGTAGGCCACACCTTCGGCATTGACCACGTCGGTTTCGATGTGATTGTTGAGAATCAGCGACGCCCCGCCCCGGTAATCAATCCGGTTCTGCATGGTTTTGTAATACGCTTCTACCGAGGTTTCGATGGTGTTGTTGCGGTTGTTCCTGTACAGGCCAATGGCGTACTGATCGCCAACCTGCGGTTTAATGTGCGGGTCGCTGAGCTTCCAGATGTCGGTGGGCGAAATGACGGTGGTGTTGGACAGCATCTGAATGTACTGCCGCGTGCGGTTGAAACTCGCTTTGATGGAGGCCGTATTGCCAAGTCCGTAGCGGATGGATACGCGGTACTCGGCCCCCTGATAGGTGCTGATGGCCTGATTGTTTCCGTAAGCGAGTGTGTCGGTGATGTTGCCCGGCGTTTTGGGCTGTCCCGGCGCGTACTGAAACACCGATGCAGGTCCCAGGAAAGTATACAGCGAATACCGCAGGCCGGCACTGATCGACAGCCGGGAGCTGACATCGAAGCGGTCGCCGATGTAAACCGCACTTTCCAGACCACGCTCGGCGGGTACCACATCCGGTACAATCAGCGACTCGCTGCCCCTCGGTCCAAACAGGCCGGGATTTATATTGTAGAGCGTGCTGCTGACGCCAACATCAACGGCGTGCTGGTTGGTGGGGTAATAGTTGAAATCGGCTTTGGCCTGGTACTGGTTAATGGCGAAGTCGAGGGTATAGGCATTCACCGGGTTTTTCTCGCTCGCTACGTCGTAATGATAACCGCTGTAGCTGCCCGTAAAAACGCTGTATAACTTGTTGGTGATGATGTGTTTCCATTTCAGCGTGGCCGTTTGATTCTGGTAGCGGTAGGTTGTATCGCTGCTGAGCCGGAAGCGGTCTTTGCTGACGTAGCCGGTGAGGTAAAACGTATTTTTCTCGTTCATCTCGTGGGTAATGTGCAGGTTAAGGTCGTAAAACTGCGCCTGGCTTTTCTGGTACGATGTGTTCTGCAACTGCCGCAGCAGCCAGTCGGAATAGGTGGACCGGACGCCCGCAATAAACGATGTTTTGTCTTTCAGAATCGGCCCTTCCAGCGTCAATCGCCCCGTCAGCAGGCCAATCCCGCCCGAGCCGGCGAACTGTCTTTTTGTTGCCATCCCGCGTTTGCACATCCAGCACCGACGACAGCCGCCCCCCAAACCGTGAGGGCATGGCACTTTTATACAGCTCGGCACTTTTAATCATATCCGGGTTAAAGGCCGAGAAGAAGCCGAACAGGTGGGAGGAGTTGTAAATGGTGGCGTCGTTGTACAGGATCAGATTCTGGTCTGTCGAGCCTCCCCGCACGTTGAGACCCGTCGAGCTTTCGCCCACGGTTTTTACCCCGGGCAGCGTCTGGATAACGCGCAGCAGATCCGCTTCGCCGAGGGCGGTGGGCACCTGCTTGATGCTCTTGATATCGATCCGTTCCTGCCCCATCTGCAGGCTCGAAATGTTTTTGTCTTTTTCGGCTTCGATGACCACTTCTTTCAACGCAATGACATCGTCTTCCATCTCGATATCGAATTTGTCGTCCGTGTACAGGATGATCCGACGGCGGGCATCTTTCATGCCGATGGTACGGATTCTGAGCTCGTATCTGCCGCGTGGCAGGGTGATGGAGTAAAAGCCAAACTGGTCGGAGACGGTGCCCAGACGCGGATTTTCGACGTAGAGAGCTGCGCCCACCACCGGCTCGCCGGAAGCCACGTTCCTGACGTAACCCGATATTGTGGCCCGGCCCGGCTTTATGGGGCTGGTGCGTTTGCCAATTTCATAGGTTTTGGCTTCGGGTTCAGTTCGTTTTTTCTGAGACTGGCCCAGGTAATCGTTCAGCGTGGTATCCGGTGCCACGCCGGGCAGCCCACCCCGGAAAAACCCGATGGGCAGCTCCGTCCTGATAACCCGCTCCAGGGTGATGTACACGCGCTGCTGCGCATCAATGGCGTAGTTGAATGTCGACCCGGAAAAAATCTGCTGCAACAGCGTTCGTACCGGCTGGTTCTCGGCTGAGACGCGCACCGGCAGGGTGTCTACGTCGGCCGGGTTATAAAAAAACCGGTAGGCCGTCCGGGCTTCCACCGCCTGCACAAACTGCGGGAAGCGCAGAGTCTGATCCGGAATGCTCACGCGCTCATCGGTGGGCGTTTGCGCCAACAGGGAGACGGCAAAGGCGTTGAACAGCAGCAAAAGGAATAAAATGCGAAGAGTTTGGGGCATATTGGTTGACTAATGACCAGCATCATACTGCTGCACGGCTTTCGTGATAGCATCTTCGCGCAGGGCGTCGTTAAACTTTAGTTTGTGGGCACGCAGGTATTTACGCAGCGCTTTGCTCTGCTCAGGGAACAGAGCGAGTACCGAGCCTTTGCTTTTTACTTCGTGGTAAACGCCGGCCTTGCGGATGTAAAAGCGGTCTTTGGGCAGATAGTCTGCTTTGTAGGCACCGCTCGAAATATCTTCGCGAATAGTTTTTTTTCGGCGGGTCAGCACCTGTACGGAACCGTTGTGCAGCAGTTCATAGAAACCCGCCGGTAGGCCCAGCGTGCTGTCAAGCCGAATGAACTGGTGCGCTCCCAGCGAAAAACGACTGACTTTACTGCTGCGCACCTGGACCCGATAGCCATTTTCTGGCGGCCTTACCACCACCTCGTCCCGCACAATATCGTAGAGCATGGCTACGTCGTGGTACGGTATGCCATTGTAGATGATGCTGCCCGCCTGCAGGCTGTCGGTGGGGTAGAACGGGTGAATCTTGATACGATGGTCGTGCGCAACATATTCATCACCGTCATAGACCTGCTCCTGACGGTGCATGACCCTTTCATACAGGGCAAGGGCCTGCTTTTTGGCCATTTCCAGAAACAGCGTGTCCGGAGCCGGCGTTTGCCCGTTTGCCGTTGTTTGCAGAAAAATAAGAATCAGAAAACCCGGTAACGCGTATCGCATGGATCGTGTAAAGAACTCATAAAAGTACGGCTGATACCAGCTACGCTGCAAGAGGGCCGTCACGGCTTTTGGCAATGCCCACCAGCCTCAGGATTCACCCGTCTGTTGCGGGTAGAATTCAGTAGTCAACGGGCACCCGTCTAACCAAACGGCTGTGAACGCGTTCAGTAAATAACCCTGCCCCATGGGGTAAGCAATCAACGCGACTGCATGAAAACTATACTCGTTCTATTCCTGCTGGGGCATGCCGCTGCCATTGCCCAGACTAAGGTGCCCGAAGTGGGTGTGCCCGCGGCTGTTGTCTCGGTTATTGAGAGCGTCACCAGCAAGCGGTTCGTGGCCGATACGGCCTTTGCCGCCTTAACGAAAGAAGACCAGACGCTGCTGGCCAAAGAACCGGCAGCCAACTGGAGCCTCATGCAGGATTCAGGGCCGGAAATGGCCTTTTCCAATTTGGTTGTCGGCACCCGCTCGTATCAGCTGGTCATTACCCGCCATCCCAAAACAGACTATCCAACCGCCCTGCTGCTGCGCTACAGCACGCCCCAGTCCAAACCCGAACCTATTGCGCGGGGAACGTTGCGGGCCAAAGAAGAGGAGAAGCCAAAATAAGGCAGTCCCGTAACGTCATTACCGGGTGAAGTACACCGTTTGGATTTTGCCATTTTCAATCTTATAGATAGCAATGGCCTGCACTGGGCCGCGGTCGGTGCCGAATGTTACCCGTTCGTGGTCGATAACGGTGTTGCCCATCACGATGCGGTTTACCAGTTCGCAGTGCAGGCCGGGCGTTTTTGTGAACATGGCCCCGTACCGTTTCTGCATGGCTTCCTTACCCTTGCTGATGAGTTTATCGGGCAGGTCGTAGATGGCAACGTCGTCGGCGTAGGGCTCCAGAAAAGCGTCGAGGTTGCGGGCGTTGTAGGCGTTCAGTTGCCGCTGCGCGAGGTCGGCGGGGCCGTCGGGCAGGAGCTGCGCCGGGGTCATGACGAAGCCCCGGTTGACGACGGTTTCGATACGGCCCAGCGTTTCAAGGTCGGTCAGCGGGTTTTGCGATAGCACCAGCACGTTGGCCCACTTGCCTTCGGTCAGGCTGCCAAACAAATTTTCTTTACCCAGAATCCGGGCGGGGTTGATGGTGGAAGCTTTCAGGATGTCGGCTTTGGTGAGGCCCGCCCGCTGCATTTTTCGGAGTTCGTCGAGGTATGAGGTGCCATGAAAAATGCCGGGGTTGCCCGCGTCGGTGCCCGTCACTACGTTTACGCCCGCCTGCCACACCCGGCTCAGGTTGTTTAGCATGACAGAGTCACGGCGGGTGGTCTGCTTGGCAAACGCCGGGCTGTTGACGTAACCGCCAATTCGGGCTTGCAGAGCGGGTTCGGGCAGGTGCTTCATGTCGAAGAGGGTGCCGAGCACGTAGGGGTTCGCCCGCGTAAACTGGTAAGGCGTCAGGTTCTTGTCGTCCGAGAAGAAGCCTCTGATACCCCCCGCTACCACCAGTGTAGGGCAATAGCTAACCTGCTTCTGCTTCATCAGCGTGAGCAGTTCATCGTCTACCTGCCCATCTTCGGGACTGTGTACCAGATAATCGGCTCCAAATTTTACGCCGAGCTTGGCAGCCACCAGTTCCTGCGTGTGGATCGCTACTTTCAGCCCATTTTTATGGCTCTCGTCAATGGCGGCCTTTACCACTTCCTGCACCTCCGGCCCGGCCCCAACGCCCCGGACAATATACCAGATTTTGATAAAGTCGGGTTTGTACGGTAGCTGCCGACGTACCTGCTCGCGGGCTTCGGCGGGTGTACTGGCTTTGATAATGGGCGAGTCGTCAATGTTGAAGGCTGCGGGCTGGTAGGTCGAAATCAGCGGTCCCGTCAGCAGAATCAGTGGGCTGGTGGCAAGCTGATTGTAGCGGTCGCGGTAGGCAAACTGGTAGAGCGGCCCGCCCACGTCAATAACCGTCGTAATACCCGCTGCCAGATACCGGCGCAGTAAATCGCCCATGTTGTCGCGCAGCCATTTTCGCTCGGTTTCGTAGGGCCGGTACTTAGTCAGGTCAACGCCATCGGGCCGGGTGTAAAGACCGCCCGACTGAAACAGATGGATGTGACTATCCACCAGCCCCGGCAGTAACCACTTTCCCGTCGCGTCAAGGATCGTTGCGCTGGCGGGGGGCGTTACGTTTTTGCCGATTTTCTGGATCAGCCCATCCTGAATCAGCAGGTCGGTACCCGTCCGAACCCGGCCCGTTTCCACGTCGATCAGATTGCCGTTTCTAAGCAGCACCGGGCCGGGAGGCGCGCCACTCGTGCCGAATCGAGGGCGGGCGAGGAGGTCTGGGCCTTCGCCATAAGTGGGTAGAGTACCAGTAGACTACGTACAAACCAGCGTGATATAGCGATGTTCTTCATGGTATTTACTTAGGCTTATTTACCCGTGTTCAGATACTGAATAGCGCGGTTCAGCACTTCATCTTTGCCCGCCCGGATACCGTTAATGGTGGGTCGAACTTGTATCTTGGGCTGTAAACCAACCTGTTGTAGGGGGCGTCCGTCGGCGTGACGTACATCATGGCCGCTGAACGACAGGGTGATGCCGCCGGGAATGCCAAAACTCGTTACGTCGCCGTTGGCCCCGGCGGTGGGGCTGCCAATGAACTCGGTGCCGTTGGCCGCTTCAAAAAACAAACCCGTATGTTCGGCCTGGCTCTGGGTCTGTTCGTCAACGAGCATCACCGTTTTTCCCTTGTAAACCCACTTGCCTTCGCCGGGGGGCAGGCGCTGGGCAAAGAAGTATGTCTGCATAGACCCGTTCGATTCTCCATTGGCGATGTCCGGCTCGTTGGGAGCGTAGCGGAAAAACTGAGCCGCCACCACATTTTTTTGCTCGGTCAGGCGGGGGGCAATGGCCCAGGCTGTGCCCTGTGGGTAGTTGCGGGTGTCAAAAATAATGGCCTTCGTATCCCGGAAAGCATCGAACATTTGGTCAACGTCTTTGGTCTCCAGCCGCCCCATGTCTACGTACCCGATTTTACCGGGCAACATCCGATACCTGGCCGACGTATCGGGCGGGGGCTGCAACCGGCTGGCGGGCTGGCTGATGAGCGAAATCGTTCTTTCACGACCGTCGGCTCCCCGCAGGCCAATGCGGATGGGGGTGCCAACGGGGCTACGCAGCAACCGGTTGCGCACATAGTGCAGTCGGGTCCACTCATTGGATGCCGACTGGATGGCCGACATCCGGGCAATGCGCGCGTCTATTTTTTCGCCGTTGACCGCCGTAATCACATCACCCACCCGGACGCCTTTTGCCGCTATCGAATCGGTATAGACGCGGGTGATAACGGGTTTGCGGTCAATGAACCGAATGTCAATCAGCAGGCCACCCGCCCCGGAATACGCGGGCAGGGCTGAGCCGCTGACAAAGCCATGACCATCCTGAATAGTTCGGTAAAAATGGGCAACGGCCAGGGCGTATTGCATGGAGTCGCGGGCGGCCGCCAGTTCGCCAATGGCCGTGCGCAGACCGGTGTCCCAGCTGGTAGGCATCAGGTCTTTGTAGGCGTGGAAGTAGTGGATAATGGACCAGATCTTGGCGCCGGCCAGCAGCCGATACCCCAACGTAGGAAACTTACCGATTGGGTACACAGCGGGCGGGGGCGTTACGGGCAGGGGAGCGGCTGGGCCGGTTATGGAGACAGTTGATTTCGGCGACGTATTTTTCAGTTCGCCGAGCGCATAATCCGTTGCGTTGCTGGCGGGTATAATCGGCACGTCCGGCAGGCCAATACTCCCATCTACGTTAACCAACTCGCCCGTTCGGAAGCGGACGCTGATGCCATCGCTGAACTGAAACGAAACCGTCCGGGCCAGTTTCATATCCGAGAGTGTATCGGTACTGTAGAACTGGACGTGGGGCCGGGTCCTGAGCGCGAACAGTCCCGGCGTCAACACGGCATCGTTGTTTGCCAGGATAGTTAGCGGGCGGTTTTTAGCGGCTTTTCGGGGCTGTATCGTTTCCCCGCTCAGGGTATAGTAGCCTGACCAGTAGCCGCCACTGCTGCCGCCACCTTCGGGGACAAAACCGCTGTGATTTCGCAGGCGTACCCCCGCCGTAGTGACCGGGTCTGCCGATAACAGGCGTTCCAAACCCACGTACTGCAGGGCGTACTGGAACCCTGTCAATTCATAGTCTGATAGTGGTCTGCTGCTGCGTAAATCGAGCAGGATAGCCCGCGCCCTGGGTAGCAGGCTGGCCAGCAGCCCCACTTTTTCGATGCCACGCTCCGGGTCGGACACGCCCGCGTAGCCATTGGTTTTGAAGACCAGCGTACTATCGGGTGTAAAGTAAACCTGCATTGAATCTGCCGGGTCCACGGCTGCCGTTGCTCCCGGTTTCGCGGTCCGCTGTACGGTGGTGGCGTCGTCATTCAGCACACGCAGCAGCTGCCGGATGGCGGGTATGCTTTCTTCGTCCGTTTTGGCGCTGGCCACCAGCGGGGCCGCAACCGCAAACGCCGAGTCCCAGTTGATGGGGTTATAGCCCAGATACGGGTGAAAAAACTTGACATGGCCGTATAATTCCGACAGTTTGGCTACCCGTTCAGTCTGGTCGGGCGTGTACGTGGGCGACTGCGCCCTTCCCATTGTGGCAATGATGAACGTCAGCGTCAGTGCCCGCAGCAGCGGGTGAATAAAGCAATTGAACCGGGGAGATGAGGTCATGATCGGATTAAAAAAGAAAAGGCTCGCTGGCGTTGTACGGTGGGGCAGAACGCGGAGCTGACCTACAGTGCCCGCGCCGGTTGGCAGACCCCCATTTCGCGGTATAAAATATCGGGTAAGTCTCCCGTGCTGACGTCTCGGTCAGCCAGACACAAATTTCGGCTACCTGCCTGAATTAATAAGAACAAGCCTGCTTTTATTGTCACTATTGATTGGCATACTGGGGCATGGAACTAGCCAACGGTCTGCCGACCATCAATCGACTGACTTCTCCCCAGGCACGATCGGTCAGGAAAGGTATCGAGCGCGTTGAAAGCGAAACCATACTGTACGCAAAGAGGTACGAATTGATTTCTTATGGCCTGGCTGCGGACCGTTTAGCGGCTGCCTTTAGTGCGGATAGCCTCCAGCTGCTGTCTCAGTTGCTGAACGCGCTCCGGGTACTGGTTAGCCACATTCGTCTGTTCGCCCGGGTCTTTGGTCAGGTGGTACAACTGCGGTTGGGGGCTGTTGCCCAGTTCGGTGTTGGTAGCCTTATTATAGGCGGGCTGGTTGCCGGGCTCAATGTACTTCCATTCGGCTTTTACCACCGCCCACGTACCGGCGTGTTCTACGATGACCGGCCGCCCAACCCGGTCCCGGCCCAACAGGGCGTTCAGTTGATTTTGTGAGTCCGGTGCGTCGGTCGGGTTAACTGGTTGCTTCAGCAGTGCGGCAAAGTCAGCCAGAAAGTCGACCTGACTGACCGGGGCGGGCGAAACCCCCGCACGTACCTGACCAGGCCAGCGCACCAGCAGCGGAATACGGGTACCCGCTTCAAACGCGCTGTATTTACCACCCCGGAGGGATCCGGCGGGCCGATGACCGTTGAGCTTTTCGACGGCTTCGTCGGCATACCCGTCGTCAATCACGGGGCCATTGTCGCTCGAAAGTATGACAATGGTATTGCCCGCAATACCCAGGCGGTCGAGCGTTTTCAGGATTTCGCCTACCTGCCAGTCGAATTCAAGAATAGAATCGCCCCGGGGCCCCATGCCACTTTTACCCTTGAAGCGGGCATGCGGCATGCGGGGTACGTGAATGTTATGGGTAGCGAAGTAAAGAAAGAAGGGGCTGGCGGCCGGTTTATTCCGCTGGCTGTTTTCAATGAAACGGACAGCCTCTTTCGTAAACACATCGGCCATGTCTTCATCGTTCCAGAGAGCCGCTTTACCCCCCGTCATCCAGCCGATGCGGCCCACGCCGTTCACAATGGTCATGTCATGGCCGTGCGAATGCGTCATCTTCAGCAGCTCCGGGTTCTCGCGGCCGGTTGGTTCATGGCCAATTTTTTTCTGGTAGTCAACCCGGATGGGGTCATTGGGGTCGAGATTTACTACCCGGTGGTCATCTACGTACACGCACGGCACGCGGTCGCCGGTGGCAGCCATGATAAATGACTTTGTAAAGCCCAGTTCCAGCGGTCCGGGTTTCAGCTCACCATTCCAGTCGGGACCACCGGGCCCACCCAGGCCCAGGTGCCACTTGCCAACGCAACCGGTCTGATAGCCCGCGGCTTTGAACACGCCGGGCAGCGTACTGCGCCCCGGCTGAATAATCATGGGCGCATCGCCCGGTGCAATACCTGTACCTTTCCGTCGCCAGGCGTACTCACCCGTCATCAGCGAATAGCGGGAGGGCGTACAGGTGGCCGCGGTAGCATAGGCATTGGTGAAGCGGAGCCCCTGACCCGCCAGCCGGTCTACATTAGGCGTTTTTATGTGAGTGGCCCCGTAGCAGCCCAGGTCGCCGGCGCCCAGGTCGTCGGCGTAGATAATGACTACGTTGGGTGACTGCGCGAAGGCGGCAGCCCACTGAACCATCAGCGCAGCCGTGACGAAGACGCTTTTCCTGTTCATGTCGATGCAAAAGGGTTTAGGAGCTGTTTGAGTGAATCACTTTGGCTGAGGGAACTGGATGTTTGCTCGCGGCTGGCTATCAAACAGATTCTTAAAAGGAGATACGCCATAACCTATACTACGCAGCCGATTGCGGTGGCTCCGGTAACAACGATGCGTTTCCTCCAGACAACCGATTGGCTACGCGCATTCAACCGATTGTCCTGACCGGTAAAAAAGCTATGTTTACCCTGGATGACCCACAGGGCGCAGAGGACAGCGTGAATGGGGCCCGCCACTCAATGACCATAAAAGAAATTGCCCGCCAGTTGAAAATTTCGCCCTCCACGGTTTCGCGGGCCCTTCAGGACAGCCCCAGAATTAGTCAGAAAACGCGTGATGCGGTGCGTGAACTGGCCGCCCGGATGCGGTTTACCCCCAGCCAGACGGCTCGCAACCTGCGGAGTGGAAAAACCGGGAGCATCGCGATGGTGCTGCCCGAAATTCGGGAGAGTTTTTTCTCGGAGGTGGTGAATGGGGTCGAGGAGCTGGCCTTTAGTCAAAACGTTAGCGTTGCGCTGTATCAGTCGCATGATTTATACAGTCGCGAGCAACAGATTTTATCCCTCCTGACCCGTAATCAGGTTGATGGCGTCATGCTGTCGGTGGCCAAGGAGTCGCGGGAGTTTGTGCATATCCAGGACTTGATTGACCGAGGGATGCCTGTCGTTCTGTTCGATCGGATTCCGCCGAATATCAGGGCGCATCAGGTCGGTTGCGACATAGAAAAAGGAGCGTACAAGGCTACAAAGTGGCTGGCGGGTCGGGGCTACCAGCGCATTGCGCTAATCAACGGCCCCAATCCGCTGGTAGCCAGCGAAGACCGGTATCGGGGGTACGTAAAAGCGCTGCTGGAAGAAAACCTGCCCGTTGAGAATGCCCTCGTGAAGCGCGTCGATTTAACCCCGGCCGATACCATCGAGAAAATGACGCAGCTCATCAACGCCACGCAACGGCCCGACGCGGTACTGGCGTTCAACGATTATGTGGCGCTGGATGCCATGCAGGCCTGCCGACAACATGGGCTTCGGATCAACGACGACATTTCGTTTGTGAGTTTTGCCAACCTGCCCCTGACCGCCTACATGGATTATTCGCCCCTGGCTTCCATTGAGCAGCACCCGTATCAGATTGGTCGGAAAACGGCAGAAATTCTGCTTTCCATCATTGACTCGAAGGGGGGGCAGGCAACCGATGAGTTTCAATCGATTATGCTGGAACCGGAACTGGTAATCCGGACGCTCTGATGTGACCCGTCCTGAAATAGGTTGACAGATAACTGAATAAAGCCGGAGTGGGCAACGGGCCCGCTCCGGCTTTGTTGGAAAAACGCTGTTTGAACCTGCCCTGTTCAGTCCTGCTCACTTTTTCAGGGCCGGATAATTCCCGGAATGGGTGATCCTACGGGGTGTTCGCAGGTAAATGTATAGCCCAGCAACCGGGAGAGGGTAGCCGCAATCTGGTTTTGAAACAGGGCCTCCCCACCCCGCTGCTCGCCCGTGGGGGGCGTGTCGGGGCCGAGGGCAGCCAGCCAGATCTGGTATGAATCCGGTATTTTGGCGCTGTGACCTCTCCAGCGGTCTTTGGGGGTATGGCCCCGCCCGTGGTCGGTCGTAACAATCAGGGTTGTTTTGCCTGTGTACTGCGGGTGTTGCTGGAGGGTAGTCCACAGATCCTGAATAAGCCGGTCCAGCGATTGCATCATGCGCAGGTAATCGGCGTACCGGCCTGCGTGGGCCAACTCATCGGTTTCATCGAAGGAAATAAACAGAACGCGGGGCCGGTGCTGTCGCAGGTAATCTTTGGCTGCGTAGTAGGTGATGGCATCCTGTCGAACATCCGAAAACTCGGATGGTATCCCCGTCATCATGTTATTGAGCAGCGAGTCGGTAGCGGTTCGGGCGGGTTTGATCCGTTCCAGAGCCGCGTTGACGTAAATGCCGCTACGGGTCTCGTTTACTGCGGCTTCAATCACATCCCAGGACGAAAAAACTGCCACCCTGCCTTTAAATTCAGGCTTGTTGTTCAGGAATTCCAGAACGGTTGTGTTGGGGTTGTCTTTCTTGTCGTTCGAATCGATGCGATCATCAGCGTAGCCAGACAGAATTTCGTTGTAACCCGGATAACTGAACCAGTACGGGTTAACCACATTCATCTTACTGTCGATCAGTCGGTTGCCGTACAGCTGACCCTGCGTGGAAAGTGTGTTCCAGTAAAAAGGCATCAGCCGTTTCCGCCGTTCGGCAGCGGTGGGTGCCCAGAACTGTTTAATGGCCCGTGCCGTATCGGGCGAATACACAGGATCAAAAAGCAGCAGCGAATCGGCCCCGGTAAATACGTCCTGCCACCGAACCCCATCAAGCGTAATCAGAATTACGTTTTCCGTTTTTGTGGGCGTCTGGGCCTTCGTACCGGTAAGGGGACCGAACAGCCACAGCAACAGCAATACGAACGGCCCCAGGAGCGGACGTTTCACAGGCCTGGTCAGCTTCACAACATCTTTTTGTTTAACTGGTCAACGGCGTGGTGGGCCGCGCGGGCCGTCAGGGCCATGTACGTGAGCGACGGATTGACGCAGGAAGAAGACGTCATGGCTGCCCCGTCGGTAACAAACACGTTTTTGCAGTCGTGAATCTGGTTAAACTTGTTCAGCACCGACGTTTTTGGGTCTTTGCCCATGCGGGCGGTACCCATCTCGTGAATGCCCAGGCCGAGGTGAACATCCTGCCGGTTGTTACCGGTAATGTTTTTGAACCCGGCCGCATCGAGCATCTCCATGGCCGAGTTCATCATATCTTTCCGCATGGCAATCTCGTTTTCCCCGAAGGCCGCGTCGAATGTAATGATTGGAATTCCCCATTTGTCTTTTTTGTCGGTACTGAGCGTCATCCGATTGTCAGGGTTGGGCAAAACCTCGCCAAACCCGCCGAAGCCAATGCTCCACTGACCGGGCTGCGTCATTTCCTGCTTGAACGATGCGCCAAAGCCGTCCTGAGCGGTACCGCGTTTCCAGTCGCTGCGGTTGGCCCCGCCCTGGTAGCCAAAGCCGCGCAGGTAGTTGGCCTGTTTGTCGATGCCCCAGTTGCGGAACCGGGGAATGTACAGCGCGTTGGGCCGTTGACCAAACACAAAGTCATCGGCAAAGCCCTCAATACTGGCGTTTGCTCCTACGCCGAGGTGGTGATCCATGATGTTGCGGCCTACCTGGTCGCTGTCGTTGCCGAGCCCGGTGGGAAAGCGGCTGGAGGTCGAGTTGAGGAGCAGAGCGGCCGTGTTCATACTGCCCGCGTTGAGAAAAATAATCCGGGCAAAATACTCCGTCACGGCGTTGGTATGCTGGTTGATCACCCGAACGCCTTTGGCTTTTTTAGTGGCTTCGTCATACATCACCTCCGCCACAATACTGTCGTGCAGCATGTCGAGCCGGTTGGTCAGGCGGGCGGCCGGAATAGCCCCGGAGAGCGAACTGTAATAGGCCCCGTACGGACAGCCCCGGCTGCATTTGCTCCGATACTGGCACGACGCCCGCCCCAGCGCCGTGTGCCAGGGTTGCGGTTTAGACAGGTTGGCCACCCGACCAATGGTGACGGGGCGGTTCAATTTTTTATTGACCCGGTCCCGGAAATGCTGCTCCGGCGGGGTCATGGGCATGGCGGGCAGAAAGGTGCTGTCGGGCAGCACGGCTAAGTTTTCAGCCCGTCCGCTGATGCCCACAAACTTTTCCATGCGGGTGTACCAGGGTACCAGTTCCTCGTAACGAATGGGCCAGTCAACGCCGTGGCCGTCTTTGGCATTGGCCTCAAAGTCGGGGGCGTTCCAGCGGTACGTCTGCCGACCCCAGTGCATTGATTTTCCGCCGGTATGATACGCCCGCACCCAGTCAAAGGGCCGTTTCTCTTCGTAGGGATTCTGGAGGTCATTGGTCATGAACTGAACGGTGGGGTCGGCTGCCAATTTGCTGAAGCGGCTGCTGGCCCACCGTTCCTCGGCCGAATGCACCGTTACCGAATCGCGGTGTTCAATTTCCCAGGGGGCTTTGTTGGCGGTGTCGTAATCTTCAATGTGTTTCACCTCCTGCCCGCGCTCAATCATGAGTACGCGCAGGCCTTTTTCGGTCAGTTCTTTAGCCGCAATGCCGCCGGTCATGCCGGAGCCTACCACAATGGCATCGTAACGGTGGGTTTTGTCGGTGGTCAGATTCAGGTTCATAGGTATCGGGATCAGTAGGCGTATAGTTTCTGACCGGGTTTAATCTTGATTAACTCAAACTTGCCGGGTACCGGCACATACTCGAAGTTGGCGTTCAGCCCCTTCTCGGAAGTGAAATAGCCCAGCAGCGTCAGTTCTTTCATGAGCCGCCAGAAGGGCAGGCCCTTTAGCTGGGTCTTCATCACTTCTTTGTCCTCATTGTCGCCCATTTTGGTTTGCTTCACCTGATACGCTTTCATCTGCTCTTTGGTGTCGGCTTCGAGTTGCCGGAGCATATCCACCTTCTGGGCGTCGCTCTTGCTGAGAAAATTCTGCTGTTGCAGCTGGGCTACACCGGCCAGAAAACTTTCCTGTTCGGGTGCTTTGTAGCAGTCGCGCAGCATCATCTCCACAAAGGCCGGTACACCTGCTTCAATGGCCCCCGGTGTATCGGTTTTGGGAATAATCTGCTCGGCTACCTCGCTCAGGAGCGAGCGCTGTTCATTGGTCAGCGCGAAAGCCGTCGGTTCGTTTTTTACTGCATAGCCTTTCTCCAGTCGGCTCATGGCCTGTACCGTAGGCAACGACAGCGTGCCGCCCAGGATGAGCGAAAGTTGAGTTATGGCATTCCGGCGATTCATCATAGTATGCAAAGCGAAAGGGGGCGGTAAACATCCTCGGTTACAAGGGAAATGACTTTGTTTTCTACCGGTTGGTTAGCCCGGAACGTTTGCCCTGGTTTTGGGATCAATAGTCCGGGTTTTGTTTCGATGCTGGAACGCCGTCTTTACCACTTAGGTCGATGGCTGGCTGTCATCGGCCCGGAGAATTACCGGTAATAGGGATTATTCAGCGAATCCTGACGGGCCCAGGGGTAGTTCCACTTGTCCATGTACAGATTGCCGGTCAGGAATTCATCGTGGGTTTCGCTGAGTTTCCTGGTCAGTAAAGCCGCCAGCTGTTGCTGCGTCTGCTTCATGGCGGGCTGGTTAACTACATTCTCTAACTGATACGGGTCTTTTTCATTATCGTACAGCAGCCAGGGACCCTTCAAATCGCGGACGTAGGTATAGCGCGCCGTACGAACCCCCCGAAACTCGCGCCCGCCATGGGCATAATTCCACTGGTGAAACGGCACAATGCACGAAATCAGCACGGCTTCGTCGGGTTGGGCGGGCCGGGGCTTTCTGAGCAGATCGGCCCTGTTTTTTCCTTCCACACTGGCCGGAATGGGCTGGCTACTCAGCGACAGTACCGTCGGCATTACATCGGTCAGGCTCATGGGTACGTCCATCAGGCGGCCTTTTCGGCCCAGACCCGCCGGGTACTTAATGAGAAACGGTATCCGTATCGACTCGTCCCAGGGCTTCTGCTTGTTAATCTGGTCGTGCGAGTAAATCATATCACCATGGTCGGAGGTAAAGATGAAGATGGTGTTCTCGTCCAGATTGCCCGCCTTCATGGCGGCCTGCAACCGGCCAATGCAGTCGTCGAGGGCGTTGATGTGGGCGTAGTACCCCCGCAGGGCGCGGCTGGCTTCGAGCGTGTCCCTGGCCGGTACGTTGGGCCGCAAGGTTATTGGCTTACCGGCGTATTTCTGGCGGTATTCTTTGGGGGCCGTCTGGTAAGGGTCATGCGGTGGTCCCCAGGCCAGGTACAGCAAAAACGGAGCATCATGCTTCCGGGTCATAAAGGCAATGGCCGAATCGGTCTGGCTGATGGCATCGTACTGCTGCCACACAAACCGCTTGTTCACCTCATTATAGTACGGCGAGTTGTTGTAATCGTGCGTACACTCCAGGCCCCGCCAGTAGTCGAAACCCTGCCGCCGGTTGGCGGGAATGGGCGCCAGCCGACCGGGTCCGTACTCTTTGGTCAGGCCGCCGTTGATGTGCCACTTGCCAATAAAGCCCGTCTGGTAGCCACTTTGCCGGCAAACTTCGGCCAGCGTCAGGGCTTCATTGCGCAGGGGACGGTCGTTGTAGAAAACGCCGTGCGTAAGCGCGTGCTGACCCGTAAGCATACTGGCCCGGCTGGGGCCGCAAACCGGCACTTCGGCCATGCACAGGCGGGCATTGACAGACTCGGCAGCCAGCTTGTCCAGGTTGGGTGTAATCACCTGCCGGTTGCCCATGTAGCCCAGGTCCTGCCCCCGCCACTGGTCGGCCATGACAATGACGATGTTTGGTCGGGCCGCGCTCGGTCGGGCCGGGCTGCGTTCAGCCGCGCTCGGTCGGGTCGGGCTGCGTTCAGTCGTGTTCGGCTGTTTGGGGAGGGCAGTGTTTGTGGTGACCAGCGGGCGAAGCCCCAGCGTGGCAGTTACTACTGTCAGCAGAATAAGGCTGTATTTCAGCATGGTGAGTAAGAAATTAGTACCCTGGATTCTGAGCTATTTTGTTGACCAGCACCTCGATGTTAGGGACCGGAGCCACAAGTTTGTTGGGGGTAAGTGTATAGGCTTCCGGGTACAGAAAGGACTTTTGAGCTTTTTCCCGCAGGCCATGCGCGATCATTACCTCAACGGCTTTCCCGGTCCGCTTCAGATCGTACCAGCGCTGGTTTTCAAAGCAGAACTCTACCTGCCGTTCTTTGGCAATCAGGGCCTGTAGCGCCGTTTTGTCCAGGCCCGCCAGTGGATTCGTCAGCCCGGCGCGGGTGCGTACCTGCTGGACAAATGGCAAAGCATCGGCGGTTCTACCCAGCTCGTTGAGCGTTTCGGCATACATCAGCAACACGTCCGAGTATCGCAAAACGGGCAGGTTATCGCTGCTTCGGTCGTCAGGGGCCGAAACGGGCGGTTTGTACTTGGCACAGTACGGAATGGCCCGCACCTGCGAATCCCAGTCTACCCCCGTCCAGAAGCCAATCGACACATCCTTCCGTTTGTCGCCGGGTTCAAACGCATTGATCAAGTCCTGCGTGGGCTGATTCCAGCCTGCTCCAATAATGTTAATGTTAGGCCGTTTGGTAACGGCTCCGCCCGACGTGTGTGGCGCGAACCAGAATAGGAACCGGCTGGAGAGGTCAAGGCTGTTTTCGGAATACTGAACCGCAAAGATGGTTTCTTTATAATCTTTTGCGGCCGGGTTGAACAGGTCGGCGTAGTTGGGTTGCAGACTGTACTTACCGGCGGTAATCACCGATTTGAGCGTGGTTTCGGCTTCGGCGTAGCTCTTCCGGGTCAGGTACACTTTCCCGAGCAGGGCCAGGGCGGCCTGTTCGTTAGCCCGACCCACTTCTTCAACATCGCGGGCGCTGGCAAAACGGGTAGCGGCCTGTTTGAGATCGCTGATAATGCTGGCATAAATTTCATCTTCGGTGCTGCGTTTTACGTTTACGGCGTCCTGCGAACCAACGGGCGCAAGCACCAGCGGTACACCTCCAAACTGCCGGACCAGATTCAGATAATACAGCGCCCGCATGAACAGGGCCTCGCCCGCACACCGGTCTTTATAGGACGGTTTCGACCAGTTTACGCCCGGGCGTTCCAGTTCGCTCAGGAGTTTGTTGCAGCGGGTAACACCGTTATAGGACAGGTTCCAGAAATTTGAGTAGGCAACGTTGTCTGACGTTAAAATAAACTGGTCGATTACACCCCTCGATGCCTCGCCGGTTCTTGTATTGTTCTGAAAACTGGCATTGTCGGAAATCAACTCGGCCAATACCCAGTGAAACGTTTTCTCATAATCCCGCATGGGTACGTAGGTGCCGTTGGTCAGCAAAATATACTCTACTTCGGTCTGGTAAAAATTGCTTTCGTTAAGCGTCGTTTTTGGATACAGTTCCAGAAATTTATTCGTGCAGCCCGACAGCATCAGCAGGCTTAGTCCGAGAATAAGGGTTTTCATAAGAATAGGCGGTTTGGCATGAAGAATAGAATGCTGATCAATCAGAATTGCAGATTGATACCGAACGAGGTGGTGCGGGCCAGCGGGTACGACGACATGTCGAAACCCGGCGACAGCGTGTTGTCAATATTTCTGGACTGTCCTTCCGGGTTGGCTCCCTCGTAGCGGGTAAACATGGCCAGATTCTGGATGGTCATGTACAGGCGGCAACCCGAAATAAACCCGCTTTTTTTGACCAGAGCGTCGGGCAGTGAATAACCCAGATTCAGGTTCGCAATCCGCAGGAAAGTCGCATCCTCAACCCACATCGAGTTTACGCGGTGGCCCCAGCTCGGTGTTAGCTTGGGAACACCATAGAGCATACCCGTGCCCGGATTGTCGGAACTGCGCCATCGGTTTGCCCATTCTTGCCGCACATTGAAAAAGCCCTGTAGATTATCTACCGTCTGGCGCAGACCATTCATCACGTGCCCGCCGTATGACCCGGTTACGATGACTCCCAGGTTAAAGCGTTTAAAGGTCAGGCTGTTGGTCAGGCCGAAGGTGAATTTGGGGTGCGGATTGCCAATGATGGTGTAATCCAGCAAATCGTTCACAACGCCGTCGCCGTTTACATCCCTGTATTTTGGATTCCCAGCATACACCTGAGCCGTTTTGGCTAAGTTGGGATCGGCAATGTCGGCATCGGAATAGACACCGTCCAGCGAGAAGCCAAAAAACTGACCAATGGGCTGCCCTACCACCGTTACGTTAGTGGGGTTGTTATCGTTGTTGCCCGACAGAATCCGGTCGCCATTGTCATTGAGCGAGAGAACTTTGTTCCGGTTGAAAGCAATGTTGGCATTAACGTCCCAGTTGAACGCGCCCGTAATGGGTCTGCCGCCGAGGGCAATTTCAAGGCCCTGATTTCGCACATTCCCTTTGTTGACAACGGCGTTGTTGAAGCCCGTAATGGCCGGAATGATGTCATTCAGTAACATGTTTTTACTGATGCGGTGGTAGGCGTCTACCGACAGCGAAACCCGGCCGTTGAGGAGTTCCATATCAATGCCCGCATCGGTCTGCTGCGATTCCTCCCAGGTCAGATTTGGATTGGCCAGCCCCACAAACGAAGCCGACACCTGGTTGCCGCCAAAGACGTAGGAACCCGGACTGATGGCCGCCAGGTGCGAATAGTTGCCAATGTTGTTATTGCCGCTTCTGCCGTAACTAACTCGTAGTTTCAGGTCACTAATGTAGGCGTTGTTCTTCAGGAATTCTTCTTCCGACAATCGCCAGGCACCCGCCAACGACGGGAAATACGCGTACCGTTTGTTGCTGCCAAATCGGGATGAGCCGTCAGAGCGCAGGGTTGCCGTGAAGAGGTATTTATCCTTGAAGCCATAATTAATTCGGCCCAAGTATGACACAATACTCCATTGGTCAACCGACTGCCCCCAGAGACTGATGGCCGGTGCCGCGTTGATGGTCTGCACCAGATCATTGCCATACGGGCCGGCCGTAAGATTCATGGTGCTGGCGTTTTGCTTTTCTGGGTAGTGTATCCTGCGAGGGCATCAATCCGATGGTCGCCAAACGCTTTTTTATAGGTCAGCGTATTCTCAACAAGCCAGTTGAAATTCTGCCCGCTGGAATTCACTGAACTGCCCGTACCGGCCACAGGCGGGCGGTTAGAGCCACCCACCGTACTGGGTATGTACTGCGAAAATTTTGAGGTTGACCAGATGGTGTTGACCGATGTTTTGACTTTCAGATCGGGTAGGATGGACCACTCCAGAAAGGCGTTGCCAAGGTTCTGAAACTGCTCCTGCACCTGCGTCGTTTCACGAAGCAAAAACAAGGGATTGACAAAGTTCCAGGCTGAGTGGTATTTGCTCTGTGGGGAAACTAAATAGGGAATCAGGTTGCCGCTGGCATCGTAGGGCGACAGCACTGGGTTGGCCCAGTTAGTAATGCCTACTGCGTCTTCCCGGTTGGTATTGGTGTTGGTGCGGTTCTGGTTAATGAACGTTGGTTGTAGCGACACACCCGCCCGGAAGGCGTTACCCAGGTTAGAGTCCATAGACAGGCGGGCACTGTAGCGCTCTACGCCTGTGTATTGCAATACGCCATCCTGCTTGAAATAGCCTAAGCTCGCGCTCAGCCGTGAATCCTGGGTACCCCGGTTTATGCTGACGTTATAATCCTGAATGGGAGCCGCCTGAAGTATCAAATCATACCAGTCAGTGCCTTCTCCTACCAACTGGTCAGGGTTGCGGTACTCCGCCGGATAGTCGGCCGGCGTAGTGGCCCGGTTTTCGGCCCGACGCACGGCAATGTCAATTTTGTTGCGTTGTAAATCAACAAACTGTTGTTGGTTCATGAGTTGCGGACGGCCCTTCTGCGGCACGGCCTGTACCCCCCGCATAACCGTTGCCGATACCTGCGTCCGGTTGAACTGCCCCTGTTTAGTGGTAATCATAACCACGCCATTGGCCCCACGCGACCCGTAAATGGCCGTTGACGAGGCATCTTTCAGGATCGTGATGTTTTCGATGTCGTTGGGATTAATGAACACCAGCGGGTTCAGATTCTGATTCAGCCCCGACGAGTAGGGCATACCATCCACTACGTACAGTGGCTCGTTGCCCGCTCCCAGCGAGCCACTGCCCCGAATCCGCACCGACGTACCCGCACCGGGGGCACCCGATACCTGCTGAATCTGTACCCCGGCTACCTGGCCAATCATTTTCTGATCGAGCGACGAAACGGGCAGGTCTTTGACGGCGGCCTGATTAACGGTTGCCACGGCCCCCGTCACATCCTGTGCCCGCTGGGTTCCGTACCCTACCACAACCACTTCTTTCAGCGACTTGTCGTCGGCTGCCAGCACCACCGTAAGGTTCGTTCGGCTGCCCACTACCTGCTCGGTGGTTTTATAGCCCACAAACGAAAAAACAAGGACAGTAGCTTCGCTGGGAACAGAAAACTTAAAACTGCCGGTGGCATCGGTGGTAGTACCCCGGGTTGTGCCTTTTATCACGACGTTTACGCCCGGCAGACTTTCGCCCGTTTCGTCGGTTACTTTTCCGGTTACGACCTGCTCGGCCGCCAGGGCCAAACCCGCCACTGCGTCGCTGCTGGCAACGGCTTTTTCGGTCAGGGGTGAGCCGGCTACCGGAAGGGCATTTGATTCACTGGCCGGCCATACGGCCGAGAGGTCCTTTTTACGAGCTTTGGCATCGCTCATAATCAGATAAAACCCCTCTTTCACTTTCCGATACCGGAGCGGGGTTGACTGGAGCACTTTGCTCAGATTGTATTCTAGCCGCTGATTAAAGTCCAGCGCATCGGAGGCTACGAGTACCTTATCTACGAGTCCCCCCTCAAATAGAATATCGACGTGATAGTGGTTCTTTAGCGACTGAAGCACCTCCCTAAGCTGCCGGGTTTCGGCGGCTGTCTGGACGGGTCTGGACGGTAATTGCCGGGCAAAAGCCATCATCTGCGACCAGCCGGGCTGTCCATGCAAAGACAGGGGCAGCAACAGCAACCCGATCTTCACGGCTTGTAAAGGATTTTTCATGGATTGGTACGGGTAAAGGAATGGATTATTCGGACTCTTTATTTTTTCGCTCTTCAAGTACTACGCTGTCGGCGTTGCGGCTCACGCTGAGGTCTAACAGTTCGGCCACTATCTGGACTAACTCATCGGCACTATTTGCCTGAAACGAACCAACCAGTGTGCGTCTGGTCAGGCTTTCGGGCATCTCCACGGTCAGCCCATAGGTGTCGGTTAAAAGCTGCCCAAATTCCAGCAGGGTCATGTCATCGAACACAAACCGGTTTTCTGTCCAGGCCGAGTACACCTGCGGCTGCACGTGGTGGGTGAGCCGGGGCTGGCCGGGCCGGGTCAGGTTGACCAGATCGCCGGGCTGGAGCATAAGCTGTTTGCGGGTGTTGCCCGCCGGGTAGTCAATTTGTACCTGCCCCGTGCGAAGCATGACGTTGGCCCGGTGGGCGTACGTGGATACATTGAACTCAGTGCCATGGACAATAACATTGAAGCCGCCGGCGGTCCGGACAACAAACGGCTGATTGTCGGGCTGGTGCCGAACGGAGAAGAACGCTTCGCCCGTCAGGCGTACCTCGCGGGATCGGCTGCCAAACCCGAAGCGGGGCAGCCAGAGGGTGGAGTTGGCGTTGAGCATGACTGTGCTGCCATCGGAGAGCCGGATGCTACGGGTCTGGCCATAGGCGGTCTGGTACGTCTGGTATAGCATCCGTTCCCAACCAAACCAGCCCGTCAGTGCGAGCAGCAGAAGCACCGAAGCGGCCGCCATCAGCCGGAAGCGGTTCCAGAAGGGATAGTCTGCCGGTCTGACTTCTGACGGTTGGGTCTGTCTGGCTGCTGCGGCACCGGCACGCATATGCGCCGAAAATCGGTTGAGTGCCGAATCTGTATCAGGCTGGTAAACGGGCAACTGGTTTTCCCACTCCACCAGCCACGCGTAAAACAACTCCTGGTGGGCGTCGTCCTGTAGCCACTCGGCAATGACGCGTCGCTGCAACGGGTTGGTTTGGTTGGCAAAATGTGCCATCAGCAGCGGTTTAGCTTCAGCGGGAGTCATCGTTTCAGGCGTTGGTAACGTTCTTGATCAGGGACAAAACTGGATTGAAAAACTATGTAGTCCGCCGGCTTAGCTAAACCCGTCCAGGCAGTTGCTCGCCCAGGCAATAAGCCCCGTCATGAGCCATTGGTTTTTTAGCCCCTCGCGCAGAATGGCCAGGGCTTTGGCAATGTGTACTTCCACCGTTCTTACGGAAATCTGCATCTCCTCGGCAATCTGACGGGCGCGTTTACCTTCAAACCGGTTCATAATAAAGGCGTTGCGACACTGGGGGGGCAGGGCCCTTACCAGCTCATCCACTTCATGATACAATTCATTGTAGCGCATCATAGACTCCGGGCCGCTGGCGGGGGCGGTTTCCTGCTGGTCGGCCAGTTCGAGCGGTGATGTTTTTCTGAACTCGTTGGCCAGGAAATTGTAAGCCCGGTTGCGGACGGAACGGAACAGGAAGGCCCGAAAGGAATGATTGACCGACTGGTAAGCCTTCGAGTTCCAGAAGGTACAGAATACGTCAGAAACCAGATCTTCGGCAATTTCTTTGGAATAGACAAACCGCACGGCATGATTGCACATGGGCTTGTGGTAGAGCCTGAACAGGAGTTCGCACCCTTTTTGAGGGTCATTGTCAAACACCCGCCGAATAAACAGTTCGGTATCGGTTGTGGGCCTTTCTTCCGGGCAATGAGGTTCGGATGGTGGTACGTTTTCCAGAACAGAAGGGGACTCCGCTGGTAGGGGAGAAGAACCCGCTGCAGAAAGATTCCTGACAACTTGCATAGAGCTGATAGTTTCCAACCCTGCGCAGAGGGCTATCTCTAAGACAAAAAGTGCGAAAAAACTACCTACAGGCGGTAGCCTTTTTCTTAGAAAAAAATGAATAATACAGGTTAAAGCCGGTGAGGGGCATATTGGCGGATCTTCTAGCAATGAGATGCCATAGTGTTTGCCCGGCGTGGCCAATTCTTAGTCCGGTAGCCGTTTGACTCTGGTTGGGCCGCTGTTCATCTGTTGCGATGGTAGGTGTGTACGGGAGTGTCATTTGCCTGCGCCAACTGGCCGGCCCCAACGGCAATTGGATAAAGCCCGAACAAAGTATGAGTACCCGGTGGCTACGGGTCAGAAATCGCCCAAATCGCACCGGGTACGGCACTACAAAAACGCTGCCCGACCAGCCAGCAGGACGCTGCCGACTATACAGGGTCGTTATCCTGTCGGTGACTGCGTATCTGCTTGTTTGCCGAACGGACCGGGCAAAGCCGTTGGACTACAATGCCTTTCAGGTGTAGTAGCCAGCCGGCAGGTAACCGCCACTCACGGCGGCTTCTGCTAGTTGGCGTGTTGATTCTTTTTGCCGGCACTTTCCGGGCCAATTGTCCGGGGACAGCCCATCATATTGCCCAACAATTTCGTTATAGGACGGGTTATTTGCTGATTACACCCTTCTGAAAACAGCTACCTCTACCAGACTAACGCCACAGCGGCACGTCCAAAAACCGGCATGATGAACGGAGATGAAAAATCCCAATTAACCGAAGACGAAAAGAAACTCTTCGAAGACCTGATGCCGGAGGATCTCGACGACATTATGGATACGGGTGTTAACCGGCGGCACTTTCTGAAACTGATGACACTGGCCGGCGGTGGTCTGCTGGCAGCTCAGTCGGCGGTGGCCGAGCAGGTTTTTACCCGGCCTCACCCCATCCCGTCCGGTCATTTACCCCTGGCCGCCATCGAAAACGGGGTCGACGTGTCATTCCGGGTCAACGGCGCGGCCCGAAAGCTGACGGTCGATTCCCGAATGACGCTGCTGGATACCCTGCGCGAACGGCTCGAACTGACTGGTTCTAAAAAAGGGTGTGACCACGGTCAGTGCGGAGCCTGTACGGTTATTGTGGATGGGCAACGGGTGCTGTCCTGCCTGACGCTGGCGGCCAGTTGCGAGGGCCGGTCCGTTAAAACCATCGAAGGCGTAGCCCAGGGGAACGATTTGCACCCCATACAGGCCGCTTTTCTGAAACACGACGGGTTTCAGTGTGGCTTCTGCACGCCCGGTCAGATCTGCTCGGCAGTAGCGCTGATGGACGAGGCAAAACGGGGCGATGCGAGCTACGTAACCGAAACTATTCGCCAAAAAGCCGGGCCGGTTCAACTCTCCAACGACGAGATCCGGGAGCGGATGTCGGGGAATATATGCCGTTGCGGTGCCTATCCTAATATTGTGGCGGCCATTCAGGAAGTCTACAGCGGCAAACCCGTGGAACAGACCTGGCACTTCGCCGACTAACGCCTTACCCACCCTCTCATGAGACCATTTAAATACACGTCTGCCACCGATGTTTCCTCGGCCGTAAACGGGCTGACGGGAAAGCCAAACGCCAAGTTTCTGGCGGGTGGTACCAACCTGCTCGACCTGATGAAGGAGGATGTAGAGCGTCCCGATGAACTGATTGACATCAACCGACTGCCCCTCACCACCATCAAAGCCATTACAATTGGTACTAATCAGGGTGGCCTGTCCATTGGCGGTCTGGGCAAGAATACCGATGCGGCCAACCATCCGCTGGTGCGTCAGCACTACCCGTTGCTGAGCCAGGCCATTCTGGCCGGTGCATCCGGGCAGATCCGGAACATGGCGACCAATGGCGGTAATCTGCTGCAGCGCACCCGCTGCCCGTACTTCTACGAGGTGTCTATGCCCTGCAACAAGCGGGAACCCGGCACGGGTTGTGGCGCCATGCAGGGCGTTAACCGGCTGCACGCTATTTTTGGCTGGTCCGATCAGTGCGTGGCGGTTTACCCTTCCGATATGTCAATTGCCCTGGCCGCCCTGGATGCCGTTGTAACCGTCCGGAATGCCAGCGGGCAGGAACGGGCCATTCCATTTGCCGATTTTCACCGGCTCCCCGGCGATACGCCCGAAAAAGAAACCAATCTGAACCCGGGCGAGCTTATCACGGCCATCGAGCTGCCCAAAAACAGGTTTGCCGACCATTCCTATTACCTGAAGGTTCGCGATCGTGCTTCGTACGCCTTTGCCCTGATTTCGGTAGCCGCGGCCCTGGAACTGGACGGAAACAAAATCAGCAGGGCCCGCATTGCCATGGGCGGGGTGGCACACAAACCCTGGCGGGTACTGCAAGCCGAGCAACTACTCGTTGGGAAAGAAGCCACCGAGGCCAACTTCCGGCTGGCAGCCACGGCCGGCATGGCGGATGCCCGCCCCCTGGAGCACAATAAATTCAAAGTAGAACTGGGCAGCCGGAGCATTGTCCTGGCCCTGCAACAAGCCCTGAACAACAGCAAGTCCTGATTTAACCATTCAACGCCATGCGCGAAAAAGACAAACTAGTCGGTACAGCCGTCAGTCGTATCGACGGTATTTTGAAGGTGACGGGCAAAGCAGACTATTCGGTTGACCATCCGACGAAAAATGTTGCCTATGCTGTTCTGTTCAAGAGTACTATTGCCGCCGGAACGATCAAAAATATTGACTCACTAGCCGCTGAAAAGGCACCGGGCGTGCTGGCCGTTATCACGCATAAAAATGTCCCCAAACTAAATGAGAAGGGCGGCATTCGGGGGGGAGCGATGTTGCAAAGCCCCGAAATTGAGTTCTACGGCCAGAACATCGGCATCGTGGTGGCAGACACCTTTGAGCAGGCCCGCTATGCCGCACACCTCATTAAGGTTGAGTACGACAAAAAGACCCCAAGGGCGGATTTCGACAAACTGGCCAGCGAAGCTAAGTCACCAAAAGACAATCACGACGAAACATGGGGTGATGTCAAAGCGGCACTCAGCACGGCCAGCCATACCGTTATGGAGACCTATTCCACGCCTATTGAGCACCACCACCCCATGGAACCCCACGCGGCCATTGCCGAATGGACGGGCAACCAGGTAACACTGTACACCAGTGCTCAAATCGTAAACGGCGCGCAGAACGCAGCGGCCTCTACGCTAAACCTCAAGCCAGAAAACGTGCGCATTGTTTCGCCCTACATTGGGGGCGGGTTCGGTTCCAAAGGCGGTCAGTGGGCCAATCTGGTGCTTACGGCCGTAGCTGCCAAGGTAGCAAACCGCCCGGTAAAGCTGGCCCTGACCCGTAATCAAATGGTTAACTCGGTCGGGCTTCGTCAGCGTAATTTCCAGACGGTAAGCCTGGCGGCCACGAAAGAAGGTAAGCTAACCGCCCTGGCACACGAAATTACCACCCACTGCGCCATTCACACGGAATTTGTGGAGCCTTGCGGGGATTGCTCCAAGGTGATGTACGACACCCCCAACGCCCTCATTACATACAAAGTGGTGCCCATGAACGTCATCCTGCCGACCTACACCCGGGGACCGGGAAAATCGACGGGTAGCTTTGCCCTCGAATCGGCGGTGGACGAACTGGCGTACAAGCTGAAGATGGATCCCATTGCGTTCCGCATTAAAAACGAACCGGCTAAAGACCCGTCTAACGGCAAGCCCTGGTCGTCGCGCAAAGCGGTACAGTGTTTACAGGTGGGTGCCAAGGCTTTTGGCTGGGACAAACGCAAGATGGAACCCCGGCAAAATCAGGACGGTGATTACCTGATTGGCTACGGCGTGGCGGCCGGTACGTATCCGGCGCACCAGCGGCCCAGTTCGGCCCTTGTAAAGCTAAATCGGGAGGGCAGCACCGTTACGGCCATCGTTGAACTGGCTGCGGCCGACTTGGGAACGGGTACCTACACCATTCTGGCCCAAACGGCGGCCGATGCGCTGGACCTGCCCATCAAACAGGTAACGATTCGTATTGGTGATTCGGACCTGCCGCCAGCCGCCGGATCGGTGGGTTCGGTTGGTGCCACCAGCTATGCCAACGTGGTAAATGATGCCTGCATTAAGCTGACGGATGAGTTAATCGCCAAGTCGGGAAAACAGTTTTTTGCCCGGCCCACCGCTTCGCAGTTAATGGTTTCGGAAAAGATCTCTGCGCACCAAACCCGGGTGGATTCTAAACCACTGGCGGGCGCGGAGGAATATTCGGCCCATAGCTTCAATGCGAATTTCGCTGAAGTCCGGGTCAATAAGCTGACGGGTATGGTACGGGTTTCCCGGTTTCTGGCTGTAACGGGAGCAGGCAAAATTCTAAACCCCAAAACGGCCCGGTCGCAGATTATCGGCGGCAACGTATGGGGCATCGGTATGGCGCTAACCGAAGAGTCGGTGCTTGATCCACGCTGGGGTAATTTCGTAACCCGGTCATTGGGTGATTACCATGTCCCGTCTAACCTGGACATTGGCGAAATGGAAGCCATTTTTATTCGGGAAGACGATACCCTCGCCAATAAAATGGGCATAAAAGGCATTGGTGAAGTGGGTATTGTGGGCGTAGCCGCTGCCGTGGCCAATGCCGTGTTCAACGCCACCGGCAAGCGCGTTCGGGAGTTGCCCATCACCCCCGACAAGCTATTGTGAGGTCATCCTGTAGGCTACTGACCAACGTCAGCGGCTGTTGGTTTTGAATCAGGAGATTATCCCGGGATGTTGAGAAAACGGGCTGCGTACGATCATGCGCAGCCCGTTTTGCGTGATCTGACATACGGATCAGGTGATGGGGCAGTCCACTGAGCTGTTCAGGTAAGATTCGGCCTGGACTAATCGTGTCTGCACCCTATAACAACACCTGCTTGCTCAACTGGCTGCCTACGACCGGCACACCCGCCTGAGACCAGCCGGCGTACTGACCCTGCCGCCCTGGTTATTGGTAGGCGGCAAAATCCTGCACCAGGCAACCGGTGCCTAACTGACGCAGCAATCCGGACGGTGCCGAATCCGTTATGGGTCAAAGCCGTATCTTTGGCTTTCGTCTGTTTTTGACTCCATGAACCAACCCACGATCTTTCGGCGGCTGTTGCCGCATCTGCTCGCCCTGCTGGCCCTGCTGCTGCTGGCTTTCGCGTATTTCTCCCCGGCTATGTCGGGCAAAACCCTCAACATGGCCGACATTCAGCAGTCGGTGGCATCGGCCCGGGAGGTGCGCGAAATTGGCCAGCAAACCGGTATGAAACCGCTCTGGACCGATGCCGTTTTCAGCGGGATGCCCGCCTACATGATTGATTTTGACTACCCGCATATCTACGTGTACAAGGCCGTGATGGGGGTGCTAAGCATTCTGCCTGCCACGGTCATGGTGGTGTTTGTGCTGATGCTGGGGGCCTATCTGCTGCTGGTGGTGCTGGGCTGCAATGTCTGGCTGGCGGCCCTCGGCGCCGTTGCCTACGGCTTTGGTACGTTCAGCATTGTGTCTCTTGAAGCAGGGCACATCTCCAAGATCCTCGCGCTGGGTTTTGGGGCGGGGTTAATGGCGGGTGTGGTGCTGGCGTTGCGCGGGCGGTACTGGGCGGGGGCGGCTCTGGCGGGGCTGTTCGGTTGTATGGAACTCGGCGCCAACCACATTCAGATCACGTATTACCTGTTCATGACCATAGGCCTGTACGTGCTGGTGGCAGGCATTGCGCTGATCCGCGAAGGGCGCGGGCGGCAACTTGCCCTGGGGCTGGCCACGCTGGCGGTGGCCGGTGTGCTGGCGGGCAGCAGCTTCGGCAAGCGCCTGCTCGTGCTGAATGAATACACGAAAGAAACCATCCGGGGGCGCTCTGAATTGACCGCCAAAACTACCAACCCAACGGGAGTAACAACGGGTAACGAGACCAAAAGTGGGCTGGATAAGGACTATGCCTTCAGCTACAGCTACGGCATTGGCGAAACCCTGACCCTGCTGGTGCCCAACGCCTTTGGGGGCGCATCGGGTGGCGGACTGGGCACCGATTCTGAGTTTTATAAAGCCCTCATCGGTAAAGGGCTGGAGCCCGAACAGGCGCGGCAGTTTGTGGAACTCGGCACGCCTACCTACTGGGGCGATCAGCCTATGGTGGGTGGACCGGCCTATGCGGGGGCAGCCCTGCTATTTCTGTTTGTGCTGGGTATGTTCGTGGTCCGGACGCCCGTGCGCTGGTGGCTGCTGAGTGCCACGCTGCTGCTGATTATGCTGGCCTGGGGTAAGAACTTTGCCGGGATAAATTACCTGCTGTTCGATTACCTGCCGTACCTGAATAAATTCCGGGCCATGACCATGACGCTGACGCTGGCGCAGCTGTTCATTGGCGTGGGGGCGGCCCTGGCCGTGCAAACCATTGTGAGTCAAAAGCTCACCTTTGCGCAGTTGAAGCAGCCGTTGCTTATTAGTTTTGGACTGACGGGTGGGCTGGCCCTGGTGCTGGCTCTGCTGGGCGGTACGCTGTTTTCCTTCCGGTCAGCCAACGACGCCGATACGCTGGCGCGGTACTTTGGCGAAGCAGGCAACGAATTTCTGGCCGCCCTGGTGCAGGACCGGCAGGGACTGCTCCGGGCCGATGCCTTCCGGTCGTTTGTGCTGATTCTGCTCACAGCGGGGGTGATCTGGGCGTTTGTGACCACTAAACTCAAAGCGGGTCTGTTTTATCCGGCGCTGCTGGCCATCGTTATTTTTGATCTGTTTACGGTGGATAAGCGCTTCCTGAACAGCGCCGATTTTGTGCCGAAAGCGCAGCTTAGCCAGGTGTTTGAACCCAACGCTGCCGACCAGCAGATTTTGCAGGATACCGCCCCCCAGTACCGGGTCTTTGACCAGACCGATAATTTCATGAATAGCAACCGGGCTTCGTATTTTCACCGGAGCATTGGCGGGTATCACGCGGCCAAACTGCGCCGGTATCAGGAGCTGATTACCTATGCCTTCCCGGCCAATACGCTCCATGTGCTGAACATGCTGAATACGAAATACGTGATTCAGGCTGGCCAGCCCGACCCCGCCAACCCGCAGCAACCCGCTGGTCCGGTGGCCATCCCCAACCCCGAAGCCCTCGGCGCAGCCTGGTTCGTGCAAACTGTGCAAACCGTTCCCGATGCCGACGCCGAGCTTTCGGCCATGAAAACGCTGAACCCCGCCGACAGTGCCGTGACTGACAAACAGTTTGCCGCGCAACTCGCCGGTTTGCCCACTACGCTTAACACGGCCGGCAATAGCGTTCAGCTGACCACCTACCGCCCTGATAACATGGTCTATGCCGTCAACGCGGCTCAGGAAGGTGTTGTGGTGTTTTCGGAGATTTACTACCGGGGGCAGCAGGACTGGACGGTTACGATTGATGGTAAACCTGCCCCTAATTTCCGGGCCAACTACGTCTTGCGGGCTATGCGCGTTCCGGCGGGTAAACACACCGTGGTCTTCAAATTTGATCCGCCAGCCGCCAATACCGGTAATACCATCGACCTCATCGGCAATGTGCTGCTGATTGGTTTGTTGGGTTTTGTGGCTTTCCGGGAGGTACGCGGGGCGCAAAACAGCCCGGTTTCCGAACCCGGTCAGCCAACGCCCGTTACCCCGCTGCCCGGCAACAGCCCGGCAACGCCCGTCCCAACAACCCCACCGGGTCGGTCGAAGCCGAAAAAGTCGCAGTCGTAACAACGAAATACTTCCCCAAAGCCAACCGCCCCAATTCTGCTCAGGATTGGGGCGGTTGGCCTTGTGAGGTGGTCGTTAGTTTCGGTAGCGGGCCAGGACGTTGAATTCGTCGCGTGGAAACAAATCGGTATTGATGTCGGCCCGGGTGTTTTTGCTATTTATCTCGGTGGAGGTATGGGGCTGGTATCTGGCCAGAATACTCTTCAGATCAATGTGGGCCAGCTGGTGGTAACGGCGTGTAAACGGATGCGCAGCCCGCCGGTATATCGTGTCCCAGTTCAGCGTTATGGGGGTGGTGCTGCCAATCAAAACCAGGTCGTCGGTATAGACGGTGTAGCGGAAAACCTGCCGGAACGTAGCACGGATACGGGGCGTTGGACACCAGGTAACGGCGTATCCACCCGGCCTGAGCCGCGACCGCAGCAACTCGAAATATTCACGGGAGTACAGGTTGCCGGAATACGCCGATGTGGGTCGCAGGGCATCGGCTTCGATAACGTCATACCGGTCGGGCTGCTGACTGAGTGCAAAACGGCCATCGCGAATGATGAGCCGCAGACGTGGATCGGTCAGTACAGAGCGGACGGTGCTGTCGTTGGCGCGGTTGGCGTAGCGGGCCAGCACGGTAGCCTGATTACTGACAATTTCAAAACAGTCGATCTGCCGGGTTTCCGGGCGGCTGCCAATGCCGTGTGCTGTACCCGCCGACCCCAGCCCAATAACCGCTACCCGACGCGGATTGGGGTGAATCAGCACGGGCAAAGTGCCCAGTAGCGTATGCACTTCGTCGGTATAGTACGGCAGACCGCTTTGCCCCAGGCCATTGACAAATACGTCTCCGCTTTGCTGATTGGGTGCCAGTTTAATGACAGACACCCCCGATTCGTTTTCGTCGAAAATAATCTCCTTTGCCGTGCTGACGCCGTTCATTACCTGCCAGAACCGGTCATTTCCGGGCAGGGCCAGTACGCACAGCAACAGCACCAGGGCCGGAATGGTAACATAGACAGCCTTCAGGTGCCGGCGAACATACAGCAGCAGCACATACACGAAGCCTACCGAGGCCACCACCGCGAAGAGGGTAGCGGTACCCAGCAGCGGAAAGCCCAGCCACGTTACCCACCACGCACCAAGGGCCGAGCCAACGATGTTGACAAATTGCAGCCATCCCACTTTGCGGCCCGTTTCGTCGTAGCGGTCCTGCACCAGCGACTGGGAGAGCGCGAAACTCAACCCCATCAGAAACGTGGGCAGGGCCAGCAGAAAGAGCGGCATCAGCCCGTAGGTAACCCAGCTTAACCGGAAACTCAGCACCGGCTCGCTTGACCGGAAGTAATCGAACAGAAAGCGAAGGCCCTCGAGCCGGTCGATCAGACCAACAAACAGAGCGACCGACAGGGCCGTGTACGTATACAGGAGGATTTGCGCCCAAAGAAAGAGCCGTTCGCGCCGGGCCGGGCTGACCAGCCAGCGTTGCCGCAACAGCCACGCACCCAGCACCGTGCCCATGGCCATTGCCCCCAGGTAGGTAGCCAGCAGCACCGAAAACGTGAGCGAAACCGACTTGATACCCTGTTTCGAGCATCCGAAACCAAATCAGCTCCAGGCTGAGTGCCGCCATACCCGACAGCAGGTAGTGACCCGACCATGCCAGCAGGGTGGGTGTAAGCCGCAGTCCCGCCACCGCACCGGTGGGGTTGTTGTGGTCTGTTTTTGGTCCGTTATCGGCTGCGGAACGGTGATACCAGACGCCAACCAGCAGGGCCGTCCACAGCGCATAACCCGTTGGCCGCTACCCCAAACCACAGGCTGCGGTCGAAGCCAAAGAGCCGTACCAGAAAAAAGCCGGTAACAAATGCCCCCACGGCCGCCCCCAGTGTATTGATGAAATAAAGCAGACTGATGTAACGCGCCTGTTCAGTGCCGGAGTCGAACCGAAATGCCTTCGACAGCGCGGGCAGCGAGAAACCCATCAGGAAGGTAGGTACCAGCAGAATGGCGAACACAACGGCATACACCAGGCCCGGCTGGTTGCCAAAGCGGGGCGCGTTGATATACAGAAAATCATAGAGAATATATTTACTGGCAACCGCAAACAGCATGATGCCTGCTTCGGCCCCCACAAAGAAAAGCAGGTTGGTGCGGGGTTGAACCCGGTCAGACAGGGTGCCGCCCGCCAGGTAGCCCAGCCCCAGCCCACTCATAAAGGCTGTGACAATCAGGCTGATGCTGACCGTATCGGAACCCGTGTAGAAAACCAGCAGCCGCTGCCAGATTACCTGATACAGCAGAGCCGCAAAGCCAGACATGAAAAACAAGCTGAACACAAGCGCGAGGGCAAGCCCGCGAAACGAATGAGAAAATGACATTATGATGAAGGCGGAAGAACGTGATCATGCGCCTGTCATGGCTGGCAGGCAGCATAAAGGTATTAAGCTGGACGCAGACTACGACCCGGTCATAAAAATGACGAAATTGTGACCGATCCGCCAGCGTCTGCAACGTATCGGTTTAGGCCTGTTGCCGGATGAGTCTCATCTCCGAACAGCTACGGCCTGGGCAGGGCGGGCTATGAACCCGTTGGTGAATTTCCAGGGGGCCGTACCGACTGCCCATTGCTGATTCCTGGAACTAGCCATGGTGCTCAGCAGCAGCGACGTTAATCTGGCGTGGGACGGCACCGCTGGCGGAACGAGGTGTTCATATATTCCCGTTCGAAACGAATCAATCAGGTGGACAAATCCGTCAACAAAGCGGGAAGCTGCAACTCGTGTGCTGACGATTTTTGCCCGACCAATCTATCGTCCAAATCGCTCAAACTATGCAGGCTAAAGCCGCCATTGCCAACGGTACCGGTTCGTTCGCTATCGAAACCATTACGGTGCACCCACCCAAGCACGATGAACTGCTGGTGGAGATGAAAGCCGCCGGGCTGTGCCACACCGATTTTGACTCGCTGTCCTGGGGTAAACCGCTGGTTATGGGTCATGAAGGCGCGGGTATTGTGCGGGCAATAGGGCCGGGCGTTAGCCGGTTCCAGCCCGGCGATGCGGTAATTCTGAACTGGGCTATTCCGTGCGGACAGTGCTTTCAGTGTGTCGAAGGTAACCAGCACCTTTGTGAGGTCAACTCGCCCGTTACGGCGGGGAATACAGTAAGCGGAGGACACGCCACCTTGAGCAGCACAACGCTTAATGGAACGCCTATCGAACGGGCGTTTAGCCTCGGCACGCTGTCGGAATACACGCTGGTGCGCGAAGCAGCCGCCGTAAAAATTGAGCGCGATATGCCGTTTGCATCGGCGGCCATTGTTGGTTGCGGGGTCATGACCGGCTACGGCTCCGTGGTGAATGCTGCCCGCGTAAAGCCCGGGCGCAGTGTGGTGGTGCTGGGAACGGGGGGCGTGGGACTGAACGTGATCCAGGGAGCCCGGATTGCCGGTGCCGGAATGATTATTGCCATCGATGTGAACCCGAACCGGCTCGATATGGCCCTGCATTACGGCGCCACTCATCTGCTTTTGGCCGACCGTGCCGACGACGGATTGTTGCAGGCCGCCAAACAGGTCCGGGTCATGACCAACGGGCGCGGGGCCGACTACGCGTTTGAATGCACGGCCATACCAGCCCTTGGCGCGGCTCCGCTGGCCATGATTCGGAACGCGGGCGTGGCCTGCCAGGTGAGCGGTATCGAGCAGACCATCGCTATTGACATGAATCTCTTCGAATGGGATAAAATCTATATCAACCCGCTCTATGGTCAGTGCCGCCCCACCATCGACATACCCATTCTGCTCAATCTCTACCACAAAGGCGATCTGATCCTGGACGACCTGGTTACCCGCACCTACGCCCTCACCGGTCTGCAAACCGCTTTTGACGATATGCTCGCCGGCCGCAACGCGAAGGGAGTCATTACGTTTTAAAGGGATTGGGCTATAAGGTCATGAAGTTGGCATACGTACCCGCCGATTCTACACCTTTGTGACTCTATTACGCTCATCTATGTTCCGAACCCTCGAAATTTCTGACCCGCGCTTTGAACAGGATGGGCTCCGGCAGATTACTGTTAAAACGCCAAACCTGCGCGGTAGGGGCGACATCACGGTCTGGTTGCCACCAAACGCGCCGGGCCCGGTGCCGCTGGTTATTCTGCTGCACGGCGTTTACGGCAGCCACTGGGTCTGGAGTCAGAAAGCGGGCGCCCACCGAACCGCCGGCCAGCTCATTGAAGACGAAAAAATAAAGCCCGTGGCCCTGGCTATGCCTTCAGATGGACTGTGGGGGGATGGCAGCGGGTATTTGCCCCACAGTGGCTACGCATTTGACCGCTGGATTCTGGACGATGTACCAGCCGCCGTAACCGAAGCAACGGGCTTAGCGGTGTCGGAACTGTTCATTACCGGACTATCCATGGGTGGTTACGGAGCCATGCGGCTGGGTGCGCAGTATCCGGAGCGATTTCGGAGTTTCAGCGGGCTGTCGTCCATTACCGACCGGGCGCAGTTGGCCCTGTTCGTTGAGGAACCCCTTGAAGCCTACCGGCAAGCCGACCCTACCAATGAATCCGTGCTGGCGTTGATGGTGCGCAACCGGGCCAGGCTGCCCCCCTTCCGCTTCGACTGCGGACGCAACGACCTGCTGATTGAACACAACCGGGCGCTGCATGTGGCTCTGACCGATGCCGGTATTCCGCACCAATACGAGGAGTTTTCCGGTGGTCATGAGTGGCCGTACTGGGCTGAACACCTGACCGATACGCTTCTTTTTTTTGATGGATTATTATAAAGAAGCCCGGACCATGCATCATGGTCCGGGCTTATAACTTGCGCCTATTATTTACTCGGCTGGCTTCGGTTTCGGTACAGTAGCTCGGCTCGAGACGCGGGGTCGTGTTTTGCCGTAGGAACCCAGAATAATCTTGCCCTTCTTACTTTTTTTATCGCCTTTTCCCATAATCGGTGTGCGTTTAAAGGTGAATAATACCTACAATGTGAACACTTTTTGGTGATAATCCAACTTAATCGTTGAATCCTCATCGCCAGAGCTTCGGGGCAGGGGAGAGTAATTCAGGCGCAGGAAGTTGTTTGAGAGAGTGACTGGCGTCGTAACACCTCCCCAAAGTCATAGGCAGGCAGGGGCCTATAATCGCTTTGCATCCACGCCTTCACCAGTAATCTTAACCGGCTTAATCAGCCCCTTTTCGTCGAAGTACATTCGGTCAATGCAGGTTTCGCGGTGGTTGCCGTCCGTTTCGGTGAGGGGTCGGCGGTGGTAGATAATAAACCAGTCATTGGTGCCGGGTGGGTTAATGACGGAGTGATGTCCCGCGCCGGTTGCCACGGTTGGGTCCTGTTGCAGGACCTTGCCCACCCGCTCAAATGGACCAAACGGCGAATCGCCCACGGCATAGGCTACTGAGTAGTCCGGTCCGGTCCAGCCCCCTTCCGACCACATGAAATAATACTTGCCGTCGCGGATGAACATAATCGGCCCTTCTACATAATTCTTCGGCGTGATCTCATGAAAGGTTTTGCCATCTGAAAAGGGAACGAAGCCGGTATAATCGGGATTCAGTTGCGCTATGTTGCAGTGGCCCCAGCCGCCATAAATCAAATAATCTTTACCGTCCTTGTCCCGAAACACGAACTGGTCGATGGGCTGTGCTCCGTTGTGGATTTCATTGATGAGCGGCTTGCCCAGGTGATCTTTAAACGGTCCGGCAGGATTGTTGGCCACGGCCACGCCAATACCACCCACTTCGCCCGGGTGCACGTCGTTGGCGCCGAAAAAGAAAAAGTACTGGTTGTTCTTCTTGATAATAGACGGTGCCCACATCGCCTTTTCTGGCCCATTTGACGGCGGCCGTATCCAGAATGTTCGGATGTTTGGTCCAGTTGACCAGGTCGGGCGAGGAGAAGGCGTCGAAGTGAACCTGCTTCTCGTACTTGTCGGAATAGGTCGGGTAAATCCAGTACGTTTTATCGAAAATGGCCCCTTCCGGATCGGCGTACCAGCCCGGAAAGATCGGGTTACCGGACGTTTTTTTCGATTGCGAAATGGCAGGCAGAGCCGCCAGAATGGCCAGCAGAAGCAGAAGTCTTTTTAGCACGAACGAATAGATTTAGCCAAAATAGGTTTGTCATTGCAGTCAGGGTGCATTGCTGAAAGGCATTTTATTCGCTGTTCTACCAATTACCTGCGTGGCAGGGTGGCAGTCCCCTGCTTTCCCCGGCAGGATTACTTTCTCCGGGGAGGCTCATCAAAAAGGCTTATCCCCGATTTTTTCTGATGGGTTAGCCAATACGCCATAAAACTACCTTTCGGTTGGGGACACGCTCGTCAATCCTGCTTGCTCACTTGTCAAAATCATCTTCGAGCAATTGCTTTTCAGTCAGAACACCACTACCGGGAGGCTTTCGATTTCTCATTTTTTTCACATCAGCGGCCGTAATCCCTTTTCCTGTCTTCGCAAATGCGTTTTGCGTAAACCGGATGATATCGACAATGTCCTGATCGCTGATCTCTTTGTTATTGAGCAGGGCCGGCATTTCGTTGTTTAGCTGGTATAGTTTTCCATCTACATGAATTGGCCCGCTGACTCCGTGCAAAATAATGGACGCCAGGCGATTCATCGAACCATCAATGTATTCAGACCCCTTGAGAGGGTGGTGCCAGATCCTGAATGCCTTTGCCGTCAACCCCATGACAGGTAGCGCAAATGCTTCTATATAGTTTCAGGCCTTTTGTTCTATTATCTGCTACGTTCGTTTCTTTGATAAAAATTGGATTTAATTCTTTCTTTTGGCGATTATTTATAACTGATTTTAAATTGTTTGTCAACACGTCGCCCGGCTTCATCGACGCTAAATAGACAGCTTCTTTGCCAGAAAGTCCGCTAACAAGCGATTCCTGAATTATTTTCTGATTCGCGTATTTTTTATCTATCTGCGCAAGAACGGGTAAAAAATCTGTCTCCGAAAAATTGAGCCACGGCTGTAGTGACATCGACAAGTAGAGATCTATCGTTTCATTATTTTGAGCCAGTAATTGGGTACAAATACGCTTCATGGCAGGTACCCGTTGTGCTGTGGCAAACTGCTCTAAAAGGCCGAGCGCATGGGCAATTGTTTCGGGCTGTTTTGATTGATTTATAACCTGAGTCAGGCTGGAAAATGAAAGGCTGTTCATGCCATCCAGCACGTACAGCGCGTGAACAGCTGACAGATACTCGCTGCTCGTTGTGGTTAAAGCCAGTAGTGGCTTAACGGCCAAAGGGTCTTTCTTTTGAATCAATAATTGCTGCGAACGATCTCGCAGCCAGCCATTTGGGTGATTGAGAAGGGCCACTAGCTGGGCGGTGGTTGCCCTCGACAAGTCGGGTACGGGACTGGTCTTCGTTACAGTGCTGGTTATTTTCAAAATTCGCCCGGCATTCTGCAACGTATCCAGCTTTTTAAGACCAAGTTGCTCCGTCAGGTACTGGGAGATATACGCCTTATGCTGAATAATACCCCGGTGCATGTCGACCACGTACATGGCTCCGTCGGGGCCATTAAACAAATTGACCGGACGGAATCCTTCATCGGTAGACTCTAAAAACTCTTTGCCCTCTGTGGCCTGACTGGCGGTTGTTTGAAGTGTTTTGAAATTCAGCACATTCCGTTTAATCAGGTTGGCTTCTGGTACGCAGACAAACGCGTTTTGCGTATAGGCTTCCGGAAAAGCCCCACCCCGATATACCAGCGGACCGCAGGCCGCAGTAACGTCTATTAGAAAACCATTGGCATCAAGAACCCCTTTTTCGTAACCTCTGTTTACAGAGGTTTTATGAGTAGGATATACCCGGTTGCTGGCTAGTCGTTGATTTAGGGAAATGGTAGGTTTATAATATTTATTTCTAATTATTTTATTGGGTAATACATAATCTCCTTTTAAATTGGTTGCATTATTGTTGAAATAAAGTCGTCCAAAATTATCTTTTGTTATGCCCCATTGACCCCGTTCTGAGGCAGGTTCTTTGAGCCATTTTCCGTTTTTTAACTGATACCGGAAGTTGTAGTTCGCATTATAAATCCAGTTGTCAATATTCATCATGAGTCCGTTGGACGAATGCTCCACATTCCCGCCTTCTGCATACACGGGATCGACCAGCGTTTTTTTGCCGGGTTTATCGTTTTTTATCTCTACAAACCATAGTTTTGGACCATCTACGTATAATAATCCGCCGTAAACATGGGCTAATGCCCTTGGCAGAACGAGTTTATCCAGGAATACTTTGGCGTGATCGGCCACGCCATCGTTATCTAGGTCTTCCAGTATAGATATTTTACCGGTAGGTTCCTCTTCGCCAACCCCTTCCAGATTAGGCATATAGCCAATCATCTCCACCACCCACATTCGACCTTTATTGTCGAAGTCCATACTGACGGGCGCTTTCAGCAAGGTCTCGGAAGCAATTAGTTTTAACGAAAAGCCATCTTCAATTTTATAGGTTTCGAGCGAAAAGGGAGATTCCTGAGACGGGGTAACTCGAAAGCCTGCTATGAATGCAGAGATAACTACTAATGAGGCAATTACCAGTTTAAGCAGTCGTTTGTCAACCATATTTGTTGAGATTGTCTTTATTTATTTTAGCAGGAACACCCGTAACAGGCTAACACCATGATGACGACTATCGGTTTACATGTTCCGCTAAATTTATCCGTGTTCCGTTGCCGTCATACATCATGTAGCCCGCGCAAATCTGCACAGAGCAAACAGACGATCAGCCAGAAGACTCTGCCAGTATGCGTGATCCAGTTGATTACCTGGTCTTCACGTTCTCATCGGTCATCAGCAGCAACACTGTTTAAAGTTTTCGGCTGCGTAGAGTTTTGCGACGCAAGTCCCGTGGTTTACTGCTTTAGCCAGGTCAGTTGTGGCCAGTGGGCAGGTCCATCGTTTGGCTGGTTTTTGCCTGGGGTACTGCGTCCATTCTTCAGGTATTGCGTTAGCAAATCACTCAACTTGTTAACCACCACAGGGTTTTTATCGTATACGTTCTGCGTTTCGCTGATGTCTTTCGAGAGGTCATACAGTTGAATGGGCGGCAGGGATTTTGCCTCATCACTGGCAGCCTTCGGCTTTCCATTACCCCCAGAGTGGGAAGCCATGATTAGTTTCCATTGCCCTTTACGAATTGCGAAAAAGCCATTTGCCGAATGGTGAATAATGGCGTCCCGTTTGGGGAACGTTGTTTTGTGGCCGGTTACCTCAGCCAGAAAGCTATAGCTATCTTCGGCTGTCTGGTCGTTCAGGGGGGCGCCGGTCAACTCTGAAACTGTTCTGAAGAAATCGGTTGTGCAGACAAACTGATTGCTGACCAGCGGCTTCCTGAGCTTGTCTCCCCAGCTTACGATGAACGGTACATGATGACCGCCTTCGTAGATATCCGTTTTATAGCCTCTAAAATCAATGGAGGGGTAATGACCTTTTTCAAGCTGGGCATTGGTGTTGGCGGCAGGAGCAAATCCGTTGTCGGACGCAAAAACGATCAGCGTATTGTCATAAACGCCATTGGCTTTTAGTGTTTCAACAACCTGCCGTACTACATCATCGACCATCAGGACAAAATCGCCGTAGGGCGACACCCCACTTTTGCCGACGAATTTTCCGAGTGGTAAAATGGGCGTGTGAGGGGCCGCCAGTGGTAAATACAGGAAAAATGGTTTCTCTTTTTTGGCGTTCTGTTTGATAAAGCCAAGTGCTTTTTCAGTGAATTTGCCCAGTACGTCTTCAGGTTTAAAATCAGGGGCTTCTAAACCCGCCCGGTATAATTCAATGCCGTTTCTACCAGCGCAGGAGTCTTTTGGAATGGCTGTGCAAAGCCCGTTCTCCACATAGGCGTAGGGCGGCATATCCAGCGAGGCAGCAATGCAGAACGAATAGGCAAACCCGTTTGCATTGGGGCCATTTGTGACCGGTTTTGAGAAGTCAACCTGCTTCTCGCCCCCTTCAATGCCTGCCCAGGTCCAGCCCAAATGCCATTTGCCCACAATGCCCGTTGTATAGCCCTGTTTCGTTAGGAATGACGCGACGGTTTCCCGTTTAGGATCAATCAGCGGTAAATCATAGCCATGCAGGACACCACTCTTCATCTTCGTTCGCCAATTGTAGCGGCCTGTCAGGATGCCGTAACGCGTGGGTGTACAAACGGCAGAGGTGGTGTGTGCGTCGGTGAAACGCACCCCTTTTTGCGCCAGATGGTCGATGTTGGGGGTGTGAATTTTCCCTGCCGGATTATAGGATGAAACGTCACCGATGCCCAAATCGTCGGCCAGGATATAGATAATGTTCGGCTTCTGTTGGTTTTGGGCAACCCCGGCCGTCGTAAAAACAACGCAGGAAATAAGGCTAAACAGAAAGCTTAGCCCACAATTTGGATAGGTTACTTTTTTCATTTTTTCGCCGAAAATAGTTCAGGTTCTGTTCCAGTCCCCCGTTTACAGGGGGAGTAACGGTCATGCCGAAGTCAGGGATTCTGCCGCTCATCAGGGTTCAATGGGTAACGAAGTTCTGGTGCAGAGACCGTGAACAGGACAGAAACTCCGGCGACTTTACTGTTTTGTGGGCTGGGGGAAGAGGTTCTCGAAGGCGTCGGTTGTCCAGGCCGTATTCACGGCTGAGTATTGTTCGCGCAACGCCTTTACATCGGCAGGTTGCACCACTGCCGACTGCCTGCCTTTTGCAACCCGCACGGAGGTGCCTGCAAATTCATAGCGGATGTAACTCAACACCGACGCGATCCATTCATCAGAATTATCCTTCATCGACGCCATCTCGCTGGGATATGTTTTGCCGTCAATGGGACCTTTTAAGCCGTGCAGCAGAATTCTGATGGCTATTTCCTTATCGGCGTTTACGTGTCTGGCTCCTTTCAGGGCCGGGGCCGCGTTGGTTGGGAGCCCTTTGCCATCGCCCCCATGGCAGGGCGAACACATGGATTTATAAATTTCACTGCCGCCAACAATGAGCTTACGATCAGCCGCCGTAAAGCCACCCAGCTTAATGCCGTACAGCTTTGAATCTTCGTTTTTGTCGAGGCTGTTTTTGACACTCGTTATCATCTGGCTGCCGGGATTCTGAGCCAGCAGTTCCTGCACGATTTTCTGGGCAAGCTCATTTTTGCTGGACCCCATCGATAAGAGTACCTGGATTTTAACGTCCCAATTTTCATCTGCCGTTAATTTTCCCACCTTTTCAATCCACTGATTATCATTCTGTTTGATGTAGGGCTCACTCATCCAGACGGCGGCCCGTCTCAGTTGTGGGTCTGCATCGGCCAGCGCGCCAGCCAGTAATTCCTTGTTGATGGCTCCCAGCCCCTCAAGTGTCCACAACGCATGTAAACGACCCAGGGCCGATGCTCCTTTTTTACCCGATGCCATCAATGTTAAGTCAGACACGACCGATTTGTCGCCCAGGACAATGATCTGTTTCTGGGCGTTATCGCGCCACCAGCCATTCGGGTGATCTAAGTACGCGAGCAGTTTTGCCGCCGGTACGTCGAGCATACTGGGTTTGGGTCCGGCTTTGTAGCCATCGTGCACTAACCGCCAGATTCGCCCGCGCTGGTTTACGTTAGCCAAGCCGTAGTAGTCAATTTTTCCGCGCAGATAGCTTCCTTTCTTCGTCCAGTTTGATTCCTGAATGATGCCCCGGTTCATGTCAATGACGTAGAGAAATCCGTCTGGGCCGGTATACGTGTTTACCGGCCTGAAATAAGTGTCGGTGCTGGCAATAAATTCTTTTTGGTCGTAGGCATTTTCGAGGTACGTTTTCCCCGCCCGGTTAATGACCTTGGCTCGGCGGATAATACGGGCTACGGGTTCGTTGATCACATAATCGCCTACTAGAGTCGGCGGGAAGCCGATCCCCCCGAAAGATGGATTGTCCATTTGCCGAGGTAAAATGATTCAGCGTGCTATCGGACCGTACCCGGCCCAGGCCCCCCTGCACATCGGGGTTTTGAATCTTCGACCAGACCGGGCTGAACGTTTGCTCGCTGTACGCATCAGAAAATTCCAGCTGGCCATATTTTGGGTTAATCTGGAAGCCTGAGCCCGCGTTTTCGCCACCCCCCCGACTGTAAAACAAACGGCCGTAGTTATCGCTCGTCAGTCCCCATTGTCCGTTTGAACCGCTGTGGAGTGAATCGGGCTTAAGCATTCCGTCTACGTACCGAAACCGAATTGGATCAACCGTCTGATAGATGTAGTTGTCGAGGTTCCAGATTAGGCCGCTTCGCTGGTGTTCCAGGTTACCGGGTGCCACTTTCCCCAGCGTATAAACGGCTTTTTTTACGTCCGAAACACCATCGCCATTCGTGTCTTTGTAGCTAAAAATGTCGTAGGTATCCGTCTCGTTTACCAGTAGCTCATGGTTCACGCAGAGTAACATGCGGGGCAAGACCAGGTCGTTGATAAAGACAGAGCTTTTATCCATTTTGCCGTCATTGTTGGTGTCTTCCAGCAACATCACCCGGCTTCTGGCGTCTTTCGTTCCCGTCCCGTCGGCGTCCTGCGTGTAGGTTTCCATCTGGGCCACGTACAGTTTGGCGTTACCGTCCCAGGCAAGAGCTACCGGCTCGGTAATCATGGGCTCGCTGGCTACCAGTTCCATATGATACCCCGCAGGCAGCACGAATCTTTTCTGGCTTTCTTCCGGCGAAAGGGGCGTCAGGGCGAATGGCCCTACGGCTGGCGTGCTGTCTTTGGCGTTGCCGCCATTACCGGACTGGCTGTTGCCTGGAGACGGCCTCGCCTGCTAGGGAGCTTTTTGTTGCCACTTTAACGGAGCAGGCGTAAATGCCAGCGGCTAAAGCAAGTATCGTGTAGGTTAATGTGTTGTTTTTCATACGGTTGATTCGGCGTTTTCAATAAGTTGGGATACGTATAACCAATGGATAGGACGTTTTCCAGAAGGGCAACCGCAACAATAATAAGTAGGTCCTGACCATAGGGATGCGTTAGCTTAAAAAGAGCGTATGTCTGAACGGGGTAAATCCAGTCAGATACACCGTTGGGGCATCCATGGCGGGTAATGCTCCCCGCAACTGCACCCCTTTATGCGCAACGTTACCCGGCCCAAAATGAAGGGTGTCAGCCCCAACTGTATAGGTGCCTGTCTCGCCTGCCAAAAGGTAGGCATTGTTTTTTTTAGGCAGTCTGGTAACGCCTGCAAAAGTACCCCCTGCCCGAAAGATAAGTTCAAACGCTACCGGAACCCCGTCTGTACCCGTAATGGCAACGTCGATTTGCAGCCCCTTACCGTCTTCTTTAATCCTGACGATTGTTTCCAGCTTTTGTACCTCGCTTTGTTGCCGACTGCTCCGGGGCATTTTATCCCAGTCACCGTCGGGATCAATCTTATCATCAGCGATTGGCTGAAAGTAAGGTCCCTCCAGCGATTTGGTCAAGACCCAGGCTTCTCCCTGCTGATCAATTTTCTCGGACTGGAACTGCCCTTTGCCGAAGAATGAAGTGGCAACGCGCATACCCTGTAAAACGGCGTTGCCCTTGTGAAAGGTAAGCCAGCTGGCATTTTTCGACAAAATAGTGGCATCCCAGCGTTCGCGCCGGATACGTACCACACCCGAATACGGAAAGGCTTTGACATAGTTTGTCGGTAGTGGCCTGGTGGCCGGCAGTGCATTCCAGAGGGTTGGATCGTCCAGAAAGTAATCGAGGTAACCGGCCAGTTGCCCGTTGGAGCAAGTCTTCTCAATCAACCGGCACATCGCAGCCATTTCGCCGTTTTTGTCCAGCAGAGCCATGTAGCGGTAACAGTAATAATACTTCGCCATGTTGCCAACGGTGCCTTTGTCCTGCCGGTTGGAGGCCTCTGTCACGACCTCGCCATTGGGATGTACGTAGTAAAGCGTCATCAGCAGGTTTTTTCGAACGGGCTCCAGTAACTCGGGTTTGTTCAGCCCGCGTGCCATGATGATCAGCGACCGGTCGACAATGGGAGAGTAGCTGTTCGTACTTTTTTCGTTGAACTGCCCATCGGGATCAAGATCGATATGCTCAGCCAGCCACTGCTCAATTCGACGGGTATATCGAGGGTCCGGAAACAGCTCGTTGAGCTTGGTTAGCGCTGCCGACACTACCCAGCGGTGGTTAGGGGTATGAATGCCGCCGACAATAAGGGCTTCGCCGGCATTGATCAAAAACGGTTTGATCAGGCCAAGAGCCGTTTCTGTGCCCGGGCCAGATTTCAGGAATTTGTAGGCGGGAACCATGTTCTCCAGCACAAACGCCGTATCGGGTGTTGAGTGGAAATTGGTATCCAGTAAATCAATGGTACCGTCGGGATGCTGAAAGGAAAGCATGCTCCGGGCGGCAGCCTCAATCTGCGTCAGCAGTTTAGCGGACTGGAAATAGCTCGACTCGGGCGTTGAAAATAGCATGCCGGCCTTCATCAGGAACCCGCTCGTGGTATGCGGATTGGGCATGTCAACCTCATTCATATAGCCCCCTGCATGCTTACTGGCGGTATCCGTAATCGCCAACGGCGCGTAGCTGGCTATCTGCTGATCGTTGATCCTGATCCAGTCGAGCAGCCAGGCTGGCTTGTCCGGAATGGCGCGGGCAGACCCCGTAAAGCCTATCATGGGTATAATGCCGAGAGAGGTAGCGCTGAATGTTATGAAGTGCCGCCGATTCATGGGTATAGCTCCCGTATTTTTATACTCCGAAAATGCACCTCATCGCCGTGATCCTGGATGAGGATATGGCCCGATACGGCTTGGGCGAAGCTGGGGTAAGCCTTGTATTTGCTCTTGGCAATCAGATTTCGGAAAATCTGTGAATGCCGGTCATACTCCACCATTTTGAGGTTGTTGAGCCAATGCTCCACGTGGCCGCCACGCACTACAATTTGCATCTTGTTCCATTTTCCAGGTGGGTTCATGCGCTTGTCCAGGTTTCCTTCTGAAAGGTTTTCGGCTGTTATCAAATCATACAGAGAGCCGGTAGTGCGGTTTCCGTTTACGCCTTCTTTGGCATCGGGATGCACCTTATCATCCAGAATCTGGAATTCGGGTCCCAAACCCGTGCCTGGCTTTTTCTTTGGGTCATCGACCACAAAATATTTCAGGCCGGTATTGGCTCCGGTGGTCAGTTTATAGTCAAGTTCAAGTTCGAAATTTGAAAACTCGCTGACGGTTTCGAGGTCTCCGCCTTTCCGTACACTGTCTTTTTTTGATCCCAGCACTGTCAATTCGCCATCCCGCATGACCCATCCCGCTTCAGGAAATGATTTACCATTGGCCAGCTTCCAACCAGCTGCTGTTTTGCCGTCCCAAAGCAATTTCCAGCCACCTTTTTTCTCATTATCAGACAGTTGATTAACTAGATAGCTTACCTCCGGGGCCTGATTGCCGCCTTGGATTTTCGCCTTGTCAAGGTTTTCGGTGGCAATCCGAATGTTGCGCCACTGTACCGTCAAGCCCGCCTGTTCGGGCCGTTTGATCTGATGCACCTGAAGTGCAATGAACCCCCGGGCTGTTTGCGGATCAAGTACGTTGGCACAGGGAATACCGTTAATCCAGGTTTTCAGACTTGACCCAATGGCTTCGATATGGTATTTGTTCCACTCGCCATTTTTAAACGCTTTTTGCCCTTTTGGATTGATGGATAGTGGATAGAGCCAGCCATTGCGGGCTTCGTCATAAATACCGCCACTCCACGCCCGATCACCGGGGTCAATTTCTACCTGGTAGCCGTGCACACGACCGTTCATGATAGTCGGATCACTGATGCTTCTGATCTGAATACCTGAGTTAAGCCCTTTGTCAACTTTTAACTCTAGCTCAAGCACGAAATCGCCGTAGGTTGCTTCCGTACAGAGAAAGGTGTTGGGCGTGTTGAGCTGCGAAACCCCCACAATGGTCCTGTTCTGGATCTTGTAGTCAGCGTTGCCGTTACGCTTGACCCAGCCCGTCAGGTCAGACCCGTTGAACAGGTCTTTCCAGTTGGCCTGACCAAACGTAGTTAGCGCAGTAAGCGAAAACAGGCAGAAAGAGAAAAAGAATGTACGCATATGGGGGTAAACTGAAATCGTTGTTTTGTGGAGTTCACACTGACGGGACGGTCTAAAAAAGGGGAAAAGAAACGTACTATCTCTTTCCCCCCTTTAAAACTGGTTTATTACCGTTTAATACCCTTCATTCTGCGTCATTTTTGGAAAGGACAAATCAATTTCAGCCTGCGGAATTGGCCTTAGATAGTGGATATCTCTAATTGTATTGCTCTTGGCCGCCCAGGGATTGTATTTCTTTACGCGTTCAACCAGCTTACCGGTTCGTTTCAGATCAAACCAGCGGTCATATTCACCCAGTAACTCTCTGGCCCGTTCGTCAAGAATCAGGTCAATGGAGATAGTGGCTGCCGTAGCCCGGTACGAAACGGCTTCCAGCGATTTCCGATCCTCGGGAAACTTCGCAGCCTTAGGATCAACGGCTTTTTTGGTGCCCAGGGCCCGGTCCAGCACCCGATTGTAGTACACCTCGGCACTACCTAATTTCCCTCCCTTAGCGCCTTTAACAATGGCTTCGGCAGCAATCAGGTAAGCTTCAGCCGCCCGGAATACGGACTCGTTAAAGGTACCAAAGGCATCGCCATATGGTATGCCCGGTTGCCAGAATTTCCACATATGCGGCTCTCCTGTCGGAAACCCGCTTACCGCAATGCCATTCACGAGGTTATAGCCTCCGCCCCACTCGTCGCTGTTGATAACCGAATAATTGCGCTTACCGCCTACATCAATGCCCCGATCGGCCAGGGTAGTAGCGGGCTTGTTCCACGGCCGGTAATACACTACGGTATCACCCGCTTTGATATCAACCCGCAGGCTTGGATTGGCCACGGGTAGGACCCGAAAGCCAGCCACGGGCAGTAAAGCGTACCCAACTTCTAAAAAGTTATGGTCGTACCGCGAATCATTTTCAGGGTCATACATCCGGTAAATAGTTGACCCCAGGGGATAAACACCGAGTGCCCGGTTGTAATCGGATGTCCGGCCCTTTGAGCCCGGGAAACCCTCGCCACTTCCGTTAAAAACAGAATGCAGATTATTGCCACCGGCGGCATCAACGGGTGGAAACGCAGCATCCGTTTTATTGGTCAGCACTTCGGTATTATACTGTACCGAAAAAATTATTTCTGGATTCTTATCATTTTGTGCACCCGTATACTGCTTTAGCGGATTCTCGTTCCGAATCGGAAACAAAGCATTATAACTGGCCGCCAACGGGTACGTATCAATAATCTTGTCGGCGTATTGCAGGGCCAGGTCGAAATCAGTGGAAGTTCCCCCGAGCGAGTTTTTGAAATTCCAGCCACGCGTCAAATAAACGCGGGCCAGCAAAAACTGAGCAGCACCCTTTGTAATACGACCGTAGTTCGACGCGGTAACGGGCAGCTTGGCTTCCGCATCGACCAGATCAGCAATAATTTGTTTGTAAATCTCTGCTGAAGGCACCCGGGTTCCGTCTTTGCTTGCGCTTAGGGTTTCATTCAGGGGCATTGGCACATCGCCCCATTGCTGCACCAGATAGAAATAAGACAGAGCCCGCAGAAATCGGGCTTCTGACACACGGGCATCTTTCAGTGCGGGCGTCATGGTCGTTATTTTGGCCGCCCGGTCAATCGTGGTATTCGTCCGGGCAATTTCGGCGTAGAGCAGCGTCCAGAGGGTTTGTACTTCGGAGAGCGATCCATTAAGCCGAACGTCATACTGATCCAGCGGACTACCAACGTTGGTGGCAAACTTAGGATCGCCATACCCACCGCCAAAGAAAATATCCGTGCCATTCAGCACCAGCGCGCGTGCCTGGTAAATATTCCGCAGCAGCGGATAACAGGACCGAACCAGATCCTCAAACCCAGCCTCTGTTGCGTAATATACATCGGTGGTGAGGGTTGTCACTGGCTTTTCAACCAGAAAGTCATCTTTACAGCCCGAAGCAACAACGCCCGCTAAGGCGATAGCAAACGAGGTCAGCCGTATGTGTTGTAGTACTTTCATTGTTGTTCCGTTTGAGAGTCAAGGGTTAGAAACTGACGTTTACGCCAACCGAATACACGGCAGAGGGCACGTCGTCCTGAAAAATGGCCGAGTTGAATTCAGGGTCAAAGCCGGTGAACTTGCTGAATACAAACGGGTTCAAAACCTGCGTATACACGCGGGCACCCGAGATTTTCAGACGATCGATCATTGATTTTGGAACCGTATAGCCCAGCGTTATGTCAGAGATGCGCAGGAAACTGGCATCCTGATAATTGATAGCACCCCGGTACGGGTTAGCGGCTACTACCCCAAAATAGGTGTTGGAGGGATTGTCGCTCCGCCAGTAATCCAGCGATGCCAGCCGGTTGTAGCGAGTCCCGGCAACATCGCCAAATGTTCCCGAAAGCGTGCTGTTGTTATACTGCACGCCGTTGCGGTAATAGGTGAAGAACGAGAAGTCAAAATCCCGGTATCTAAACCGGTTCGTGATGCCTAAAATCCAGTTAGGTAACTGCGTACCCAGCACCATCCGGTCATCAATGGCATCGGTCGACGAAATCAGGCCGTCGTTATTGGCATCCACCACCCGAACAGAACCTGGCACCTGCTTGTATTGGGTTGCCAGATCTTTATCAGCCGTTTGCCAGATACCGTCAAATTTATAGTCGAAGTTTGACCGGATCGGGTAACCGACGAAAAGGCGATTGCCTTTATCAACGGTTTGGCCGTTGCCGTACAAAGACAGCAGTTTATTCTGGTTCCGCGTAAAGGCAAACGTGCTGTTCCAGCTGAAGGTAGCCTGGGCAATGTTGGCCGTGTTGAGGGTCAGTTCAACGCCTTTGTTCTCGATCTCGCCAACGTTGGCCACCACCTGCGAGAACCCCGTAGCCGTCGGGATTTTCTGGTTTAAGATCAAATCAACGGTTTTTCGATTATACAGTTCGAGGGAGGCTGAAATGCGGTTTTTGAAGAATCCAAAATCGACGCCCACGTTAAATTCTTTGCTGCGTTCCCATTTCAGGTCTTTGTTGGCCAGGTTGGCCGGGGCAAATCCGTAGGCGGCTGTGCCGTCAAAATCGTAGCCCGTATTGATCAGACCCGCCTGTGTGCTGTAGGGGTTCACCGTCGAGTTACCCACCTGCCCGTAACTCAGGCGTAATTTAAGGGCTGAGAACACGTTCAGCTTGCTGATAAAGGGTTCATCGCCCAGTCGCCAGCCCACCGCTACCGACGGGAAAAAGGCCCACTTGTTGCCTTCCGACAGTTGCGACGCTCCGTCAGAACGGCCGGTTAGGGTCAACAGGTACTTGTCATTGAACGAATAGTTAATGCGGCCCATATACGACAGCAACGACCGCTCGACCAGTGAACTGCCAATGCCCGAAACAGTAGCTGCTGTATTCAGCGCGTACCAGTCCGAATCATAGGGCAAGTCTCTGACCGCTATTGTGTAGGTTTCGTTTCGCTGGTAAAAAGCACTTTGCAGGCCCGTGAAGGTGAGCCGGTGTTTGCCCAGCTCAAGGTTATAATTCAGGATATTGTCGAGCGTATAATTGCCCAGCGTCCGGTTGTCATACTGCGCTCTTGGCTTGGCGCCTATCTGCGATTTTGACCACTGCCCCCTAAAATCGCCGAGCTTTGTGGCACTGTACGACGCCGATAGCGATGTCCGGAAGGTCAGGCCCTTTATCAGGCTTACTTCGGCATAGGCATTGCCCAGCGCGGTCATGATGGTGGTTTGTAGCTTAGAGGTATTTGGGTCAATATCCGTCAGTGGATTGCCTACCTGCTTGTCATTGATGCCCATCCAGAACGCATAGCCATCAATATTTAAATCGCCATTTTCTGATGGGTTAGCCAAATCTGAGTAATAGACCGTACCCGTTGGCCGGGCCCGATAGGCATTGCGCAAAGATTCGCCCGAGCCTACATTCTGGTCGCTGTAGGTCACGTATGATGTAAAGCCAACCCGGAACCGTTCGCCCAGTTTGCTGTCCAGGCCCGCGTTGAGGTTATACCGTTTGAAACCGGTGTAAAGCACATTGCCGTTCTCGTTCAGATACCCCCCCGAGAATCGATAGGTCGTTTTGTCGGTACCGCCCGACACGCTCAGGTTGTGGCTCATCTGAAGCGCCGGAGCGGTAATCAAATCAACCCAGTCGGTTGTCTGACCGTTTTTGATGTTGGCCGTTTCAGCAGCCGTAAACGTAGCACCGGTTGAGCCTTCCAGAATCCGGTCGGTGTAAATGGATTTATAAAACTCTTCGGTGTTCATGAGCTTCGGCAGGTGCGCCGGTACTTTCAGGCCAACGTAGCTGTCGTAGCTCACCCGGGGTTTGCCCGACAACCCCTTTTTGGTCGTCACAATCACGACTCCGTTGGCCCCGCGCGCGCCATAGATAGCGGTCGATGAAGCGTCTTTCAGGACATCCATCGTTTGAATATCGTTGGGGTTAAGGTTGTTGAGATCACCGCCGATTAAGCCGTCAATGACAATCAGGGGTTCGGTTGAGTTATTGATTGTGTTCTCACCCCGAATCGTGATGCTATACCCTGCACCGGGTTTGTTGCTCGATTTAGTTACGGTAGCCCCCGCAACCTGTCCCTGAATGGCCCGGGCCGCAACAACCGGATTGGCCCTGACAATATCTTTTGACTGAATCTGTGCCACAGCCCCGGTCAGGTCCGCCTTTTTTATTTCGCCATAGCCTACTACCACTACCTCGTTGAGCGACCGGTCGTCGACGGCTAAACTGACCGCTACGGTGTTCCGATTGGTAACGTCAATCTCCTGAGTGATGTAACCAATATACGAGACTATCAGGGTATTGCGCCCCTCCGCTATGTTTAGCCGGAACCGGCCCTCGCTGTCGGTGGTAGTACCGGTAGCTGTGCCTTTCACAACCACGTTCACACCGGGCAACCCGTCACCGTTGGTCGGATCAGTTACGGTACCGGTAATAGTACGATCAGCAGAAGGCTGGACTGTCACCATTCGGTTGGTCAGGGTACTGGCAGAGCCGGTTGCCGTTAACGGGAGTAAGGATGAGATTGACCTGGCTGACTGAACTGCATTTTTACCGGGGCTGACGGCCACGGCTTTACTGCTGGATCGTACGGCTCATGATCAGGTATGAGCGGTTACTGTACTTCTCGAACGACAGGTTGTGGGGCGTCAGCAGGTCGGTCAGTATACGTTCTAGGCTGACGCTGGTCCGCTCGGCCATGTCGGAGAGGACCATTCTGTTGCTCAGGAGTTCATGGTCAAAATCGAAGATGACCTGATACCGGCGTTCCAGTTCCGATAGCGCAGTGGCCAGCGATTTAGTCCGGGAAGCGGCCAGGGTAGTTTGCCGGCTGCGTTCGCCGTATTCTGGCTGGGCGGGTATTCGGGCCAGGGCATAGTGTTGACTCCAGCCACTCAGGGCCGTACAGGTGAGCAGCAGTATCAGGGCGAAAGGCCTCATCCAGGCAAGCGGATGTTTTTGTATTGATTGGTTCATACTAAAATGGTGTATAGGTGATTGGGAGCAAAAACGATTAGTCGATACTATACCGCCGACCCGTTTGCCGGACAGTTACGCCGTACATTTTCTCTAGTTTCTCAAAGAAAACAGCCACCGAATCGGCCGGAAACGACCCCGAAAACCGACGTGCGCCAACGGCCTGATTACGAATGTCAACGTCAATACCGTAGTTGTCGGTAATCATCTGAATGATGTCAGCTACGGGCCGGTTGCTGAAGATGAGCAACCGCTTTTGCCAGGCTACCACGGCATCGGCATCAACAGCAGTTTTGGTGAGCCGGTGGCTGGTTTCGGAATACGTCAGCATCTCACCGGGTTGCATCAGGGCGGGTCTTGCGTCCTCCTGACCCGTTGCGCTGGCAGGCAGGACCCGGACGTGTCCCTCCTGTAAAACAACCTCGGTGGTTTGCCGCCGGTAGTTTACGTTGAAGCGGGTCCCCAAAACGTCAATGGCCAGCCCGGGTGTTTTGACCCGAAACTTCACCAGACGGCCATTGGGCGCTTTCTGTTTCGCCACCACAAAAAAGGCTTCTCCGTTGAGCGTTACGTTCCGGTCTTCGCCTTGTTGCCAGTGGTTGGCAACCGTTAACGTTGAGTGGCCGTTGAGCGTCACAACCGAGCCATCGGGCAGCGAGACCGTTCGGGTTTCGCCGTAAGCTGTGGCGTAACGGGTAGTGTCCTCCGGGCCAAACCGATACCAGGCCAGTCCGGCCAGTAGCAGTAAACCAGCCCCCATGGCCGCCCGGCGTAGCAATGGTGCGATTAACCAGCGTTTAATTACCCGGTCTGACTGCACAGACGTGGGGAGACGTGCGTCGGTTTCAACGCTGATGCGGTTCCAGAGTTGCGCCAGTTGTTCGGGCGTGGCCGAACTCACGTTTACTTTCAGGCCCGCTACCAGCTGTCGTGCTTCGGCCATTGTAGCGTGTTGATGAGGGTACTGCCTCAGAAATTCTGACCAGAACGTGTTACTCGCTGGAGTAGGTTTTTTAACCCACTCACGAAAGCGCTCGTCAAGCGCGAAATCGACGGAGGTAAAGGTTTTGTAGTGCAAAGGGCAGTGTTTAGGGCGCGTGCAACCAGAGAAACGGCCTTTTGCGGCCCATTTCCCCATTTAGTGCAAAGAAAATTTTGAATGAGTTAAAACAGCCTGCGAGTTCGGACTCCGCTATCCCGACTGTCAGGAAAAAACGGCGCAAAGCAACAGCGCGAAAAGCTGAATGTTAGCCTGCTCTACATGCCCGCGCAGGGCCACCAGAGCGTTGTAAACCAAATTGTAGACGCTCTTGATTTCCAGTCCCATTACCTGCGCTACCTCAGGGTAACTCAACTCATCGAAGTACATCAGGTAGAGCGCTTCTTTGCCTCGGCGGGGTAACTGATTAAGCAGGTAGGTGATTTTGTGTTTCTGTTCCTGCGCCGTTTCTTCATCAATCAGCGCAGCATCGGCAGACATGTCCATCTCAAATTCGGGCAGGGCAGACAGTTGGTCCTGAAAGCACAGGTGATTAATCGCCTGTGCCTTTTCGGCGATGCGCCGACGCAGCGAACGATACAGATAGAACTTGATGGAATTGGTTTCGCCGAGGGTGCTGCGGTGCTGGTGGAGGTGTACAAATAAGTCCTGTATACAATCTTCGGTCTGGACACGGCTGCGGCAAAGGTGAAAGCCGTAGGTATACAGGGCGGGCGAAAATTTTTGAAACATACATACAAATGCATCCTGATCGCCCTGGCGAAATGCGTTCCAGAGTTCAGCATCGGTTAACAACGTACGTATATTCATGCAATGAACCGAAACCCGGCTATCTGATGAGCAGTAGCGGACAAATTTAAGATTCTCTGTTTATAATACTATTTTTTTCCTTTATACCTCAAGTAAGCCTTTTGGGATGGTCGGGTTCTGGTAGAGAGTCATCTTGTCAGTTTAGAAGGATGTGTTTAGACGCGAATTGAACAGGACTGCGCTGGTTTGAGGACTGTTTTGAGCGACGACTTGGAAAAAAAACAAAAAATCCGGTAATTATATAATTTGTTGTTGACTTCTGTCGGATTAGACATATTGGCCTTATTTGACTAACTTGATCACGCGGCTTGTAGTCAAACGGCCATAAGCTGGCCCTATACCCTACCAGCTCAGTACCAATGGCCAATATGATTTTGGTGAACCAATAAACTATTGTTGTATGCCAATTTATATGGACCGTCACGATTTACCGTCAGCCGTCACCGCTGAGCACGTTGCCCATATTCACCAGGAGGATCTTAAAATTCAGGATCGATATGGCTGTAGGGGACTAACCTATTGGTTTGATGATGTCCGGAAAGTTGCTTTCTGTTTAGTTGAGGCACCCGATCAGCAGTCGTTGAGGGAAATGCATCGGGTGGCCCATGGCGATGTGCCGCATACGGTAATTGAGGTGAATCCCGTTATCGTTGATTCATTTTTAGGCCGCATAGAAGACCCGGCCAATGCACAGGATACAGCGTTGAACATCATCAATGATCCAGCGTTCCGGACGATCATGGTTATAAAATTACAAAACCTGCTGGACCAGCCGAACGATTGTGTTGATATCGCATTACATAAACCTAGCCAGGCTGTGCCTGGGATTTTAAGTTCCTATGCGGGTAATTTGGTAAAAGGGGGTGAGTATCATTTTCTGGTTTCATTCAATTCTGTTTCCAATGCCGTCCATGCCGCCATGGACATCCATGCCGTTTTTGAGAAGTATGCTGGCGACTGTGGCAAAGCAGGTATTACATTGAAAACCGGGTTGAGCGCCGGGGTGCCGGTAACCGGAGATAAACAATTATTTGAAGACACCATAAAATCGGCGGAGAGAAGCTGCGCTGTTGTCAACGGCGGGATCATTGTATCAGCCGAAGTTAAAGACCTGTATAACGCCGAAAATATAAAGCAGCTTGTTGAGGATGAAACCATTATCGCCCTTACCCCGTCCGATGAATTATTTGTAAAAAATTTAATGGATTTTACCGAAATAACCTGGGATCAAATCAATCTGAAAGTCGATGATTTCTGCAAACCAGTAGGCTGTAGCCAATCCCAGTTTTATCGCCGAATGATTGCACTCATTGGTAAATCCCCTAATACATTCCTAAAAGAATATCGACTGGATCGTGCATTAAAATTATTAACCAAAAAAGCAGGTAATATCGCTGATATAGCTTTTGAGACTGGCTTTGGCAGCCCTTCCTATTTCTCAAAATGCTTTCAAAAAAGATACCATCATTGCCCTTCTGATTATTTATCCACCAAAGCGGGATAAAGTCATCTGACCTAAAATTACATGTATTTGAGCCAAACGTTACAGCCCTTGCCTGAGCAATGGGGTAAATTTGTGCTATATAAAAAGTTGTAGCCACAGGTCTGCAACCTGGAAATTTTTGCCGGTGTTTCGTATACCCTATACGGCTTTTGATTTCCTTAGCTTCTTAAATTTATCATTATGGAAACTATCCTTTTTGACAGGCTGGGCGGCAAAACTGGCTTAACCGCTATTGTAGACGATGTAGTTGAGGCCCACCTGAACAACACGTCGATTGCTGCGAGGTTTGCGCCTTATTTAGACCAACCGGAAAAACTGGCTGTCATCAAAAAACACACGGTAGATTTCTTCAGTGCCGGCAGTGGTGGCCCCGTAACCTACACGGGCAGAGATATGCCTACAACACACCGGGGCATGAACATCAGTCCCGCTGAATACATGCACGTGATTGACGATATCCTGCTAGTACTGGACGACCATAAGATTGATGAAGAATCAAAGAAAGATGTACTGGCCATTCTCTGGTCCCTAAAAGGGATGATCGTCGCTAAATAAATTAGTGTAGTAAAATTTTAAAAGCACGTATTATGACTCATATAGTAGAAAATATAAGCTCGTCTAAAATTGAAAAATTCACCTCCCAGTTACGTGGGAAATTAGTGATGCCGCCTGATGACTCGTACGAAGAAATACGTAAAGTGTACAACGGAATGATCAATAAATACCCAGCTATGTTTGTAATGTGTTTAGATGTTGCAGACGTGATGGCTTCCGTAAATTTCGCCAGAGAAAATGACATGTTAGTTGCCATAAGAGGTGGTGGCCACAATGGTGGTGGATTGGGATTATGTGACGATGGGTTAGTCATCGATCTGTCAGGAATTAAATTTGTCCGTGTTGATACTTCTGACAGCACTGTTAGAGTTGGCGGAGGTAATATTTGGGGTGAAGTGGACCATGCAACCCATGCATTTGGCCTTGCTATTCCTTCCGGCATTATTTCTACCACAGGCGTTGGCGGGTTAACATTGGGTGGTGGCACTGGGTATCTATCCAGAAAGTACGGACTTACTATCGATAATTTGTTAGAAGCCGATATGGTTTTGGCCGACGGTAATTTTGTAACCGTTAATGCCCGTCAAAACACAGATTTATTCTGGGCTATTCGTGGTGGTGGAGGGAATTTTGGTGTGGTAACTTCTTTTAAATTTCAGGCCCATCCCGTAACAACTGTTTACGGAGGACCGATGCTCTGGCCTATTGAAAAAACAGAAGAAATAATGGCCTGGTATGATGCATTTATAGAAGATGCCCCCGATGATATATATGGCTTTATAGCTACGTTAATTATTCCCGGACCACCGTTTCCAGAGCATCTGCACAATAAGCAGTTCTGCGGTATTATCTGGTGTTACACGGGAGATATGGGTAAGGCAAAAGAAATGTTCAAGCCTATAATGGAAAAGGAACCTCTGTTTGAGCATTTAGGCGAAATGCCCTATCCTCATATCCAATCCTTATTCGATGGCCTGTTTCCATCCGGATTGCAATGGTACTGGCGTGCAGATTTTTTTAATGAATTGAATCCGGAAATAAGTAAACAACATTATGAATTCGGTTCCCACATACCAACACCACTGTCTCAGATGCATGCATACCCCATCAACGGAGCTGCCAGCAGAGTAGGAAACGAAGAAACTCCGTGGGCCTATCGGGATGCGAAATATGCCGGAGTAATTGTTGGCGTAGACCCCGATCCGGCAAACTGCGATAAAATCACAAAATGGTGTAAGGCGTATTGGGAAGCTCTTCATCCGTATTCATCGGGAGGAGCCTACTCCAACTTTATGATGGACGAGGGAAAGGAGCGTGTAGAAGCAAGTTACAGACATAACTACAAGCGGTTATCCGAAATTAAAAAACGATATGATCCGGAAAATTTATTCCGGGTAAATCAGAATATCGTACCTAACTAAATTTCACGTTTAAAAAACAAACATCATGAAAATCAAAAAAGAAGATATGCCCATAATCATGCAGGGCCCCGAAACCAGTATGCGCGCCATACCCAATTGCGGTGGCATCACTGTAGGCTACAATGAATTACCGAAGGGTACGGATTTTACGCCTTTATTAAAAGGATTGGAAAACGACAGTTGCCATAGTGCGCATTGGGGCTATGTGTTGGAAGGCAGGATACAAATTATTTATGACGATGGAAAACAGGAAGAAACCAGCGCAGGAGAGATTTTTTACTGGCCTGCCGGTCACACCGCTATTGTGCAGGAAAATCTTAAATTTTTAGAATTCAGCCCCACAAAAGAATACACGGAGGTTATAACCCACGTAGGCAAAAAAATAGCCGAAATGGAAGAAATGGCATAGGCCACTGGTGGTATTCGACAGATGTTAAAAAATTTATCCGTACTACTTCAGCCGGAATTGGACGTTCAATCGAACGATTTTGAGATAGGATTGGGCGCTTTCTTTTAGTAGCCCTCAACCCTAATCCGTTGGGCAATTGTGGTCGCGTAGTGCAACTGATTCTGGCGCGAAATCAGCCCGAAACAATTCAGCCGTTGACCTTTTGCTACTTCATTATGGACCGACTCAGTCGCTGACGTTCGCTCTGAACCACCAGTCGTACTACAGTGGCATCTGTTTCTTTATTAAGCAGGGCTTTACGCCCGCGTCCAGGGTTAGTTCGTAGGCCGTTGGGTACCGCTTGTTGATATCGGTTCGACCAGGCATTGACCTAGACGTAGTGTTATTCAATTGGGCTACTTCTTTGGAGGGGCGGCCCACACTTTTAAACAAGACGATCTGGCAACGGGGGCGAAAGGCATGGGAAGTGTCGGTGCGAAATGCTTGTTCAAGGGCTTATCGTTCGGCTGGCTGGAGTTCGATAGTGCGGTTTCCTCAAAGCTGGCTTGTTTTAAAAGCGAAGAACTGAAACCTACTTGTATTAACCCGATTTTGTCTCATTACTTAAACTGGATTACTGTCTCCTACAGGATTAATATTTAAGTTTGTCAGCCCATCCCAGGGGTAAAAGTGATAGACTATTCATAAATCTGCCAACTACCTCCGCTACTTATTGCCAATAGCGGAGGTAGTTAGGCGGTTCTCTCAGCGGAGGTGTTCGTGTATAAAATCCTGCGTTTACGAGCAGCCTGCTGTGGGTATTAACTACTGGGAAGTCATGTTACTAATCCGTCAGCAGGCACTTCCTGACCCATCCCTTAGCAAATACTTATCTTGAAAACCATTGTACTTAGTAAGCCAGGCGAATTATTTTTAACCCATCGTGACGAACTGGCGGCTGTCGGTGAAGGTGAAGCTATGGTTAAAATCAGGCGAATTGGAATCTGTGGTACAGATTACCATGCCTTTAGCGGCAATCAGCCATTTTTTTCTTACCCGCGCGTATTGGGTCATGAGCTGGGTGCCGAGGTGGTGGCCATTGGCGGTAGCGGTTTGGTTAGTGGCCTGACGATCGGTGATAGAGTATCTATTGAACCCTACCTTACCTGCCAAACCTGCCAGGCCTGCCGAAACGGCCGATCCAACTGTTGTGAAAATATTCAGGTCCTGGGTGTACACACCGATGGTGGCATGACCGAGTACATGAACGTACCCGTTGAAAAACTACACAAATCCAGCGTGCTTTCTTTCGATCAGCTTGCGCTGGTCGAAACATTGGGTATTGGCTTGCACGCCGTCAATCGGGCTGGTATAACCTCAACTGACAACGTGCTTATCATTGGAGCCGGTCCCATTGGTCTTTCAGTGGCGCAGTTCTGCAAAATCAACGGCTCGTTTGTGAGTATCGCCGACCGCGCCGAAAATCGGCTTGACTTTATCGTCAAACATGCTCTTGCTGACAAAGGCATTCTGGTAGCCGACTCGCTGGATGCCAACACGCTGAGAGAACACTTCGGAGGAGATCTGCCCACCGTTATCGTTGACGCTACCGGCAACAGAGCATCTATGCTGGGAACATTTGATCTGGTAGCGCATGGCGGCAAAATCGTATATGTGGGACTGTTCCAGGGTGATGTGCAGTTTCACGACCCTACCTTTCACAAACGGGAGATAAGCCTACTGGCCAGCCGTAACTCGCTGCCCGCTGATTTCAAGGCCATTATCTCGCTGATGGAAAGTGGTGAAATCAACACAAAGCCCTGGCTCACACACCGCACTAATTTCGACCAGCTACCCGAGACATTTGCGTCTTTTCAGCGCTCGGATGATGTACTTGTAAAAGCCATCATCGACGTATAAAAAACGCGGGTAAGGTCTGATGTAATGTAGCCCGGCCCGTATTAACGCCGGGCTTTTTTGCGGAGTTGATTAGGTCAGTTTGTAGAAGCGGGTGGCCTTGTTATTTATCCATAACGGCAGCCCGTTCATGGCGGAAAAATGGGGTTATATACTGCATCGGCTGGTATGGGATTCCAGTCGTAGACGTCTCTCGCCACTTGTAAAAAAGCCGGCATATCCCACGAAATGCTGGGATTGACAGAATAGGCGTAGTTGCCATCCAGAAAACTACCAGGATTTTCCGGTGAGTTTTGGGCCTTGCCCGGAAACGAAGAACGGTTGTTATGCCCAGGAGAATGAGCTTCCACTGCCCACCCGTACTATCACCCCTGGTGTTTTTCTCACTGATGGGGCAATTGGTACATTAACCATCTTTGCATCGACATTACTTTAATTTGCATAGCCTACCATGATCATCGACGCACACCAGCATTTCTGGCAGTTTGACCCCATTCGGGATGCCTGGATTACGGACGACATGACCGCCATCCGGCGCGATTTTCTGCCCGCCGATCTCGAACCTATCTTCATCCAGAATGGCATTGACGGCTGCGTGGCGGTGCAGGCCAGCCAGACCGAAGCCGAAACTGAGTTTCTGGTCAGCATGGCGCGGGCGTATGATATCGTGAAAGGCGTGGTGGGCTGGGTCGATCTGCAATCGCCATCACTGCGCGACCGATTAAGGCACTTCGCCCAGTATCCGCAACTCAAAGGCTACCGGCACGTGGCGCAGGCCGAACCCGCCGACTTTCTAACGCGCCCGGCGGTGGTGGCGGGCATCCGAACGCTGGCTGAGTTTGGCCTGACCTACGATATTCTGATTTACCCCAGCCAGCTGAAGGGGGCGCTGCATCTGGTGCGGGCCGTGCCGGAAGTGAATTTCGTGGTCGATCATATGGCTAAACCCGCCGTTAAAAAGCAGGACATCAGCCGCTGGTCAAATTTCATGGCTGCGCTGGCCAAAGAGCCAAACGTCTGCTGCAAACTGTCGGGGCTGGTAACCGAAGCCGACTGGCACCACTGGAGCAAGCGCGATTTTTTTCCGTACCTCGACGTGGTCTTCGATCATTTTGGACCCGACCGGCTGCTGTTCGGCTCCGACTGGCCCGTGTGTCTCGTTGCTGCCAACTACACGCAGGTCAAAACGCTGATTGAGGAGTACGTACATCCGTGGGGTGAGGAAGTCCGGGCAAAGGTATTTGGCCGGAATGCCATGGCCTTTTATGGCCTCACCGGCTAAACCGTAACGATGGACCGATTCGGCGTTACGGTTTCTTCAGCGTGTTCTCCAGCAGCATGATGCCCGATCCGGGTTTGCGCCAGTACTCCATTAATTTGGCGTATTTAGGAGGGGCAACGCGGTAAAATGAACCGAGCAGAATATCCTCGTCGCCATCCTGATCTATGTCATCCGCGCTGATGAGGAGCCATCGGCCCCGGTTGGCCATCGGGAAGGTTTGCGGCTTAAATGTCAGCCCTCCGGTGTTCTCGAAATAAACAAAACTCTGATTGGGGATCTGCGCGAAGTCAGGAAACTGGGCAATGGCCGCAATGTCCAGGTCGCCGTCCTGATCAAAATCCCGCGTTACGGTCTGCGTGGCTCCGTACATTGGCAGGAAAGACGCTTCGGTAAACGCAAACTTTCCGTTGTTCAGGAAAATGCGGATGCCGTGGTAGGGTTTCAGGATAATGGAATAATCGGCATTGTCGCCGTTGGTGTAAATCAGGTCCTGGTCGCCGTCCTGGTCAATGTCGGTCAGTTCGAGAAAGCTGGAGCCGTACACCGACGGAAATCGCAGGAGTGTCTCTTTCTGAAACAGACCATTCCGCAGATTTCGGTACACGGCCACCTGCTCATCGCCCTGACTGAGCAATGCTACCACGTCGGGCCAGTCGTCATTATCCACGTCGCGCACGATGGCTACGCGGGCACCGGGCACCGGGTCCAGGACGTGCTCGCGGTAGCGGCCGGTGAGTTGCTTTTCGTGCCAGGTGAGTTTGCCGAGGTGATGGCCAAACTGGCAGATAACAACGTCGTCTCGACCATCGCGGTTGAGGTCGGCGGTAGTCGAATAGACGGGGCGCTGCAGGTTGTCAATCAGGGCCGTTGGCTTCGGGTTGCCCGCCCTGCGTTGTTGCCAGGAGCCACCCAACTCGTTATTGGGATCCAGTCGTCCCACGCTTAGTAAATCCAGCAACCCGCTGCGCCCGGTGCGTACCCCTACAACCGGGCTGTCTGTTTTCAGCGAATCGACGCGCCGTAGCTGGTTGTTCAGGGCATAAAGATTACCCCGGGCATCGCCTGCCCAGATCTGTTGCCGTACTGAATCATAGTGCAATACTGTAGCAAGCGGGTTAATCGCATCGGTCGACTGACGGGCCCTGAACTGTGGCAGGTCTGGCAAGACTGGCGCGTGTTCGGGTTGAAGCGGTAGCTGATCGGGTGCGGTGCCTGCGTAATAAGCCACTATTTTCTGCCAGTCGGCGGGGTGCATCGTAGGGCGATCGGGATAGATATTGGCGGCCACCACCCGGTTCAGTTCATCGGTAGTACCGTACTGCATCAGCGCCTGCATCTGCTGATCGGACTGCCCCAGGCGCAGAGCCATTTGGGGTAGTACCCCGTTTTGCCAGGTTTTTTTGTCGAGCAGGGTGGGGGCGGGCAGCAGGTGGCAGCTTGCACAGTAGGTAGCGGCCAGTTGCTGGCCCGAAAGCTGGGTAGGGGCAAGGCTGTCGGGTGGGGTTGTTTCAGCCTCCGACGAGCGGGACTGGCAGGCAGGCAGGAGCAGCGAAAGAGCGAGCAACACACCCGCCAGACGAACAAAAATCATACAGATCACTTTGCACAAAGATACAACAAACAGAAACGGCCCTAATTTGCTGGCTGGTACAGTTTTTCTAATCCCGCCCCACTGCCATGAACTGTTTTGTTGGCGTAGACGTCGGTACCACCAACGTCAAAGCCTTAGCCCTGCCAGCCGATCTGAGCCTGGTTCTTGCCTACGCATCGGCCCCGGTCGAAACGCTCCATCCCAAACCGGGCTATGCCGAACAGGACCCGGCAACGGTCTGGTCGGCCTTTCGAACGGTTATGGCTGATCTGAACCGGCAGCTTACCGGCGCGGGCCATACCGTTACGCACGTGGCCTTCAGCACGGCTATGCATAGTTTGATGGCTATGAACGCGGAAGGCGAACCCATGAGCAACGCCATTATCTGGTCCGACAACCGCGCCGAAGCCGAAGCTAAAGACCTCCGCACCACCAGGGCCGACCTCGGCAATCAGATTTACCAGCAGACCGGTACGCCCATTCATCCCATGATTCCGCTGTGTAAACTGGCCTGGCTGCGGCAGCATGAGCCCCGGTTGCTGGCGCGGGCCGTACGGTTTGGGTCCATCAAGGAATATCTGTGGTATAAACTGACGGGAATCGTTGAGGTCGATTATTCCATAGCTACCGCTACCGGCCTGTTCGATGCGGCCCGTCGGCAGTGGAGTGAACGGGCCATTGACTACGCCGGAGTGCGCCCCGACCAGCTGGCCACGCCCGTACCAACCACCACGCAGCGGCCCCTGCAAAAAAGTCCCGAAACGGCCCGCCTGGGCTTGCCGGAAGCGGTTTCGCTGGTCATTGGGGCGTCGGACGGGTGCCTGGCCAACCTGGGGGCGGGGGCTATCAAGCGCGGCACCACCACGCTGACCATCGGCACGAGCGGGGCCATCCGGCAAACCGTGCGCAAACCCCTGCGCGACGAACACGGACGGCTGTTCTGCTATATCCTGGATAAAGATCAGTACGTGGTGGGTGGGCCCACCAACAACGGCGGCAACGTGCTGGAGTGGCTCAGCGAAAAGTTGACTAAGGCCGATGTCAGTACCATTCTGACCGAAGCGGAAGCCATTGCACCGGGCTCTGACGGACTGCTGTTTCTGCCCTACCTGCAGGGCGAACGCGCTCCGCTCTGGAATGCCGACGCGCGGGGAGCCTACCTGCACGTGGACTGGCAGCACACACGGGCGCATTTTGTGCGGGCTGCCATGGAGGGTGTTTTGTTTAACCTGTTGGCCATTAACGAGCTGCTGATGCGCGAGACCGGCCCCACGCGGGTTATTCACGCCAACGGCGGCTTTGCGCAATCAGCGTTCTGGGTGCAGATGCTGGCCGATATGTCGGGCGTTCCGGTGCGGCTCAACACCAGCAACGAAAGTGGTTCGATGGGTGCCATTCTGCTGACGATGAAAGCCATTGGGCTGGTAAAAACGCTCGACGAAGCCGCCAAACTCGTCACCTTCGGCGATACCTGCGAGCCAAATCCCAAACGCCACCGCGTGTATCAGCAAACCTTCAAACAGTGGCTGGCCGGCGTGGAGAAGCATACATAGCCTTGCCTTACGCAAACACGACGGCGTACTTCTTTCCAGGCAGCGACCGTACGAAGCCCCGAAACTCCAGGCTGAGCAGCAAACTGGCCAGCCGCCCCATCGGAATCTGCGACTGCCAGCTTAACTCATCGATGTGGAAATCCCGGGCCTGCCTGAGCAGCGCCAGCACCTGACTCTCTTCATCAGTCACGTCCACCGGCAGGGGTGGGGCCTGGTTTTTGCGGGTTGGCTGGTCGATGGGGGTGTCCCAGTTCAGGGTTTCGATGAGGTCTTTGGGGCTGGTATATATCTGCGCTTTGTTTTCGCGGATGATTTTATTGCAGCCCGCCGAAAAGGTCTGGTTCAGCTGCCCCGGCACGGCAAAGACCTCGCGGTGGTAGTTGTTGGCATACTCGGCCGTGATGAGCGCCCCCCCTTTGGCAGCTGCTTCAACCACCACAACAGCATCGCTCAGGCCGGCAATGATGCGGTTGCGGGCCGGAAACAAGTGGGCGTCTGGTTTGGTACCGGGAACGCTCTCGGTCAGCAGGCCACCCTGCGCCAGCATCTCCTGCGCCGAACGGTGGTGTACGCTGGGATAAATCACGTCCAGACCACTCGCCATGACACCAATGGTAGGTAGTTTGTGCATCAGGCTGGCGCGGTGGGCGGCAATATCGATGCCATAGGCCAGCCCGCTGATCACGCTTACATTATACGGCACGAGTGCTTCGACAATTTCGCTGGTCACGCGCCGGCCGTAGTCCGTGGCCTGCCGGGTACCTACCAGTCCAATGGTGCGCGGGGCGTTGAGGTCGGCTGGTCCCTGAAAATACAACAGAGCGGGGGCATCGTACAGACTTTTGAGCCGGGCTGGATACGCTTTGTCGGTGTAAAAAAGGGCCATAGCGTTCAAGGACTCCAGCCGTTTCATAACCCGGTCGGCTTCGGCCTGTACATCGGCTTTCAGGATGGCGCGGGCCGTAACTTCGCCCACGCCGGGCACTTTGAGTAGTTTGGCCAGGGGCGACCGAAACACGTCGGGGGCCGAGCCGCAGTAGCTGACGAGTTGCCGGACAAGGATGCTGCCCACGCCGGGTACGAGCGTCAGGGCAATTTGGGAATGAGTATTAGACACGGTGGGAGCAGGCAAAAGAACAGAGATTGTTTTAATCCGGCTTTGGTCTTCCTTTTATGGTACTAACAACGTCGTACTGATGAAACAGGCGGCCCACAGCTTTGTAAAAACAAATGTAGACAACTTCCCAACTCCCCATGCCTATCTATACATTATTCCTGCCTTCGGCCACACGGCCCGTCTTGTTTGCCCCGACGGCCTGCACGACCGAAATCAGCAATAAGCCAGTTGCGGTGCCGCCGGAGGGGATAGTCAGGAATTATTCGGCGAACCCCTCGCTGGTGAAAGCCCTGCCCGGCTTCGAAAATCTATAGGTCAATACGTTCATCGGTTCGAATGATGAGTTGCCCGGTTCACCTAACTTTATCTTCGGGGCCCAGCCTGACAAAGCCGATCTGCCCAAAGACCTCGCTGGCAATGGGTATGAGCTGATTAACACCCACGAAATCTACCGGGCCGTATCGCGGGTGTATCCCGACAATACCTTCAAACTAGCCAAAGTAGAGTGCCTTGTCGACGGCGACGGTGGGCAGTAGCAACTGTGTTTGGCTCTATGGCAACCAGACGGCCTACTGACTCGCAACCGGGCTGGGCTACCCATGGGTGGGTCCGGCGCAGGCTGCAACGGGGTTCCAGGAGATATGGATCTCCATTCACGGGAGCTGTAAAAAACAGCAGCGGCCAGCATCCTGAGATGCTGGCCGCTGTCGGTAAGGGTTAGGTCGGTCGCTGCTTACTGCGGTCTGATAAAGATTTTATCATCGACCGGACCATTGATAGTCACCTTTGTAATCTTACCGGTAATGGGAGCGGGGGCCATGGGCGAAGTGATTTCACTGCCGTAGGGAATGGTCAGGCCCTCAACGGTTTGGTAGTCGGAGAACGTGGCCGAAATCTCACCCTGGGGCGAGTTGCCCTTCATGCCCAGCAACTGGTAATTGCCGGCATCGACAAAGTAATTGAACGCGCCTTCGGGCCGGTCTACTTTAAGCTTAAACGCGTCTTTTCCGTTGAACTGCTCTTTGCCAATCAGTGATACGGGGTAGCCATCAGCTTTAACGTAGGCCAAAGGCATCATTTGTGGCTGGGTGCTGGTTTTGGCCGCTTTCATAGCCTCGGCAGGCATATCGGTTGGGGCGCTGCCGCCCTGCATTGGGTTTACCATCCAGCCTTTGTCGCCGTTGAATACGGTCGTAATCTCCGACCCCATCACCGATACGTCGCTGCGCATCGACTTACCAACAACGTACACGCTCTTGGCCGTCAGGTCATTGCCCATGATTGACATAGTCTGCTCGACGCTCATGGTTTTGACGGTGGCAATCTTGTCGGCACCGCCCAGCGCGGCCACGTGTTTGCTGATGATTTCGTCGGCAGTCTGGGCGAACGAAAGGGCAGGAATAGCCACGAAGGCCAGTAACGTAACGAGTTGCTTTTTCATGAATAAAGTTAATTGTAACCTGATCAAAGGTACAAAATCGACCATAAACCAACGTCAGTTTTTAGGATAGACGGTTGCGCCACCTGACCAGAATTGCGCAAGAATCGGGTTGGTCGGTGGGCCCCATTTTCTGACCTTTGTCTGCATACGAAAGCAGCCGTCATGAACGCGAACAGCAACTACACATATACCCAGATTGCGCAGGCTATTGACCACCTTGTCACGGCCTATCGTAACCAGCCATCCCTGCCCGAACTGGCCGAAACGGCTAACCTCAGCGCATTTCATTTTCAGCGGTTGTTTACCGAGTGGGCGGGCGTCAGTCCCAAGAAATTTGGCCAGTACCTGACGCTTGAACACGCCAAAGCCCAGCTACGCCGGGGCCTTACACTAACTGACGTGGCCGAGAGCGTGGGCCTGTCCGGCACGGGGCGGCTACACGATCTGTTTGTCAGTATCGAAGGCATGACGCCGGGGCAGAGTAAGCAGGCGGGGGCGGGGCTGGTGTTGCAGTATGGCCTGTTCAATAGTCCGTTTGGTCAGTACGTTCTGGGCGGTATCAATGGTAAAATCGCGCTGCTGCACTTCCTGAGCCTGCGGACCCCCGCCAGAGACGCTGCTCCGTACGGCCTGGCCTGCGGCTACGCTCCAGCATGACCCTGCCGCCGTACAGCCACTGGCCGACCGTACGTTTCCGGCACCGGGCCAAACCCGTCAGCAGACCGGCCAGCCGGTTTCGGTTCTGGTGCGCGGCACGGCCTTTCAGCTCAAGGTGTGGGAAGCCCTGCTGCGTATTCCCGAAGGGCAACTGGTAAGTTACGACCAGCTGGCCGGTGCCATTGGGCAGCCCACGGCATCGCGGGCGGTGGGTACGGCCATCGGCAGCAACCCCATTGGCTACCTGATCCCATGCCACCGGGTTATTAAAAAGACGGGCCTGTTTGGTCAGTACCGCTGGGGAGCTGATCGCAAACAGGCCATGCTCGGCTGGGAAGCGGCCCGTACCGGTCTATAAAAAGCTGTTTGACGTGCCTGCTTTTCGGCTCAACTTGCTGAGACAAGCCGCTTTTTAAATGTATTGAACGCCATGGGGTATCCACTCGAACACCATACCGTGCCAGCGGGCGTGTATAAAGGCAGGCCCGTTAATCTGCACGTGGTACAGGCCGGGCCGGTTGACGGCCCACTGCTGATTTTACTGCACGGATTTCCCGAGTGCTGGTATGGCTGGAACGCGCAGATCGTTCCGCTGGCCGAACGCGGCTTTCGGGTGTGGGTACCCGATCAGCGGGGCTACAACCAAAGCGACAAACCCGCTGGTGTGGCGGCCTACGCCCTGGATACGTTGGCCGCCGACGTTATTGCCCTGATCGACGCGGCCGGGCGGCAGAAAGCCGTTGTGGTAGGCCACGACTGGGGGGCGGCTGTGGCGTGGTGGGTAGCGGCTACGCAGCCGGACCGTGTGGAGCGGCTGGTGGTGCTGAATGTACCGCATCCCGCCGTGATGAAACGGTTTGCCACCCGAAACCCGGGCCAGATGCTCCGCAGCTGGTACATCGGCTTTTTTCAGCTTCCGTGGCTGCCCGAAACCCTCGCCCGGCTGGGCAACTACGCGGCTCTGGTCCGAACGCTGAAAACCAGCAGCCGTCCCGGTACGTTCTCGGCCGACGACCTGCGGGTGTATCGGGAGGCCTGGTCCGGTTCCCTGCCAACCATGATAAACTGGTACCGGGCCGCCCTGCGTTGCCCACCCACCCGCGACATGGCCGTTCGCATCACCGTGCCAACGCTATTGATCTGGGGTGTTCAGGATCAGTTTCTGAGCCGCCAAATGGCCCAGCCCAGTATGGACCTCTGTGATACCGGGCGGGTCGTTTTCTTCGAGAAGGCTACCCACTGGGTACAGCACGAAGAACCCGACCGCGTTGTCGCGCTGATTGCGCAGGGGTGATTGATGGTCCGCTTGCGCTCATCCGGCTCTATGCCTGTGTTGTTAAGATAATCAGTTATCGGGTCTGCTTTCCAACCAATACCCGGCGGTTAGGGTCTATTAAAAGAAGTACCAAACTAGTTAGACTCATGAAAACGCTGATTACCTGCCTCTTTGTGGTTGGTTTGCTAAGCTGTGAAACCGCCCATAAAACTGTCGATGCCGATTGCGTCGAGAAGTTAAACCCGAATGTTGCCTGCACCATGCAGTATGATCCGGTATGCGGCTGTAATGGGAAAACCTACGGCAACGCCTGCATGGCGGGGGCAGCAGGCATCCGGATCGTGTCGAAGGGCGAGTGTCCCGGCAAGGGTTAGTGGACCGGCCCGCAGCGCATGAAAAGCGGTCGGCTGGCGTAGTCTGACAAAGTGCGACATTTAGCGTATGAAACACCTTTCCCGCTGGGCCAGTCAACACGCCCGTCTTGCCATCCTGCTCATTATCGGTTGCGAAATCGTTAACGCGGTCAATGGTTTGCTATTGGGCATGAGTCTGCTGGCTGCCTGGCCAACAGAGGTTCTGGCATTACTGATGGCAGTGTTGCTGGCTGGATTCATGTATGGGCAAACGAGGCTGGTCGGCATGGCAGCCGTCTCGTATTGGACAGGGCGACGCTGGCTGTTCGGGGCGTTTACAGTTAATTTTCTGCTGTTCATGACGCTGGGCGGTATATGGGCCAGTCCGGGTCATACGCTCAGGGGTAGCCAGCCGGTATGGGGAAGCAGCCGGATCGAACTGCGTTCTGACACGCTTGCTCCGGTTAACCGTACGCCTTCGGTCAGTAACGAGGGCTACTACGTTGAACAGACCGCCAAACCCAATCGGCAGACGGGTACCCGCATCGCGTTCGTGCTGTTGTTTTTTGCCGGTCTTTTCCTGGCTGGCGTATCGGCATCTCTGGCCTGTCAACTGACCTGTGCCGGGTATGGCGGATATGCAGTCATCATAGCCCTGGTGGGCTTTGTCGCCTTTGGATTCGGCTTCCAGTTTCTGAGCCGTGCCTTCGAGAAAGTCATTCGACCCTGGCGGCAGATGAGCCGACCTGAGCGACGGCGGGTCAACCTGCGCGCGCTGCTTCTAATGCTGGGTTTGTATGCTGCCGCCTTACTGCTTAGCCGACTGGGGGGACGCTAAACCGACGCGATCGTTTTTTTCAGAATCGAGACGGCCTGCTCCAGCTCGCTTTCTGTACTCGATGCAAACCCCAGTCGGGTACCGTTGAGCCATTGACCGGGCGGATTGTGCATCAGGCCCGACGAGAGAACCAGCCCGGCCTTTTCAGCTCGTTCGGACAGCTTTGCCATATCAATGGCCGGATCAAACCGCGCCCAGACCGCCATGCCTCCATCGGGTTTGGTAAACTCAACCGCATCGGGGAGTTCAGTCATAAGCCGATGGCAGAAGTAATCGCGCCGGGCGTGGTAGATGCGCAGGGCTTTGCGAAAGTGTCGCTGCATATCGCCGGTTTTGATCAGCTGCCCCACGGCAAATTCCAGCATGGCGTCGCCCTGCCGGTCAATGATGCGCCGGAGCCGGGCCAGTTCATCGATCAGCGTTGCCGGGGCTACCACATACCCCACCCGAAACGCCGGCGCTACCGATTTGGTGAGCGAGCCGACATACACCACCATGCCGCGCCGGTCAGCACTGGCAAGCGGCAGAATGGGGCGGCTGAGGTAATGAAAATCATAATCGTAATCATCTTCCAGAATGGCGAAGCCGTACTGTTCGGCGAGGTGCAGCAGCCGAATCCGCCGGTCGGCCCGGAGCGTAACGGTGGTGGGGTAATGATGATGGGGCGTAACGTACACCAGCCGGATAGGCGTCTGTTCGCATAAAGCCACCAGTGCATCTACATCCAGTCCGTGCTGATCTACGGGAACCGTCCGTACGGTTGCGCCGGTCTGCCGGATGTTCATGGTAGCCCCCGCCCAGGTTGTTTCGCCTGTTACGGCCACGTCGCCGGGGTGTAGCAGGGTTTGGCAGGTTAGGAACAGGCCCATGATGCTGCCCCGTGTAATCAGAATGTTATCGGGCGTGGTGCGAAGCCCACGCGTGTCGTTGAGGTGATTGGCCAGTTGTTCGCGCAGGAGTGGATGGCCTTTGGTATCGCCGTAGCCGAAATGCTGCTGCGGATTGCCCCAGCGGAAGTATGACCGGTACGCCCGGCTCAGCTCCGCCATGGGAGCCAGCCGCGTATCGGGTAGTCCATCGTCCAGCCGCAGCCCAGCCGCGTAGGTCAGCACCGGCCGGGTCAGATGCGCCCGCGCCGTAAAGGCATATCCCGGCGCCTGCTGAATACCCGTTGGATTGCCTGCTGCTGTCAGCGTCTGCGGAATCATGCCGGGGCTGTGCGCCGTTACGAAAGTGCCGCTTCCCAGCCGGCTCTCAAGCCAGCCCTGCGCCAGCAGCTCATCGTAGGCCGAGACCACCGTTTGCCGGTGCAGACCCAGTAACTGCGACAACTGCCGCGTACCCGGCAATCGCTGCCCCGCCGGTAGCAGACCTTCCCGAATCAGCCCGGTCAGCTGGCTGCCAAGCTGTACGTAAACGGGCGTTGAACTGTCTTTGACAATGGTGAGCAGGGACGCAAACGGAAGCATAACCGGACTATCTGTTTTGTGAAAACTGGACGACTCATCTGGTCCGGCAAGCTACGACATTTGGCGTATGAAAACACCCCGAACAATCCCCAGCCGCCTGGCCAAACGCGCCGACTACGACGCTGAACCTATTTATTCTATTTTGGACGATGCCCTGTTCTGCACCGTCAGCTACGTGCTGGATAGTCAGCCGATGGCCATTCCAACGGCCTGTGTGCGCAAAGATGACAGGTTGTACATTCATGGGTCGGTAGGCAGTCACTTTATCCGCAGCATCGAAAATGGCGCGCCGGTCTGTATTTCGGTCATGCTCAACGACGGGCTGGTACTGGCCAAATCGGCGTTTCATCACTCGGTCAATTATCGTTCGGTAATCATCTTCGCTCAGGCAGAAACGGTTATGGACGCTATTGAAAAGATGGACATTCTCGCCCGTATCACCGATCACCTCGTGCCGAATCGGTGGGCCGACCTGCGTCCTACTACCGACGCAGAATTGCGCAAAACCACCGTACTTGCGTTTTCACTGGCCGAAGCCTCCGCCAAAACCCGTACCGGTGGCCCCAACGACGATCCCGAAGATGCCAATCTACCCACCTGGACCGGCGTTGTGCCCATGGCCACCGTTCGACTCACCCCCGTTCAGCGCGAAGGCGAAGCCATTCCATTACCCGATTATCTGAAATGATTTCTATCCGCCCTTACCAACCCACCGATACCGAATCACTGCTAGTCGTTTTCCGCAAAAATGTACCGGCTGCTTTCGGCGAAAGTGAAGCGGACGACTACGCCGATTTTCTGGGCGTCAATCCCGATCCATATTTCGTAGCTGAGTATACCGAGCAGATAGTGGGGGGGTGTGGCTGTGGCGTAAAAGACGACGGGACAACGGGCCGGATTGCCTGGATTTTCAGCGATCCCGACTTTGCCGGGCTGGGGGTAGGCAGTGCATTGGTTCGGCATTGTCTGGAGCAGCTGCGGACTAACCCGGCCGTTACGCTGATCGAATGCCGGACGTCGCAGGTAGCGCACCGGTTTTTCGAGAAGTTTGGGTTCGTGTTGCAGCGCACCGAACCGGACTATTGGGTGCCGGGGCTGGACCTGTACTATATGACGCTAATGCCATGAGTCGGCGGGGTAAAATCAGGATTTAACCAATCTTTCATCCGTGTCAGTTTTTTTAGTCGGATATTTCCTGAAAAAAATCATTCTCATGCGCAGTAATAGCTTTACCCTTTTCTTTGAGCGGTTTGCCTCCCGGGCTACGCAGGCCACGGGTTCCTCCACGGCCTTTCTGCTGGCCTTCCTCACTATTGTTATATGGCTTATTACAGGCCCGATTTTCGGCTATTCTGATACCTGGCAACTGATCATTAATACGGGTACAACCATTATCACGTTTTTGATGGTGTTCCTGATTCAAAAAGCGCAGAATAAAGACTCGCTGGCTCTGCACATAAAATTAAATGAGCTGATTGCCGTGAATCGCAAAGCCAGTAACCGGCTCCTTAACCTCGAAGACCTGAACGAAGCCGATCTTCGTGCGTTGCACCAATTCTTCGGTACCCTGGCCGAACGCGCCAAAGAAGAAGCCAGTCTGTCGGAGTCGCACTCGATTGAGGAGGCCGAAGAAATTCATATTGAAAAGGTAGAAGACAAGCAGAAGCGGAAACATCACAAGAGTCCGGGTACTTTCGTGCCCGAATAAGCCACCCGCTACCAGACCAGTCTGTACCTTTGGCCCATGAGATTTCCCGCGTTCATAATCCTGTTCTTTCTGATGGCCCCGTCCGCACAGGCCGACGAGCCTGTGGGCATGCGTTTTTTTACGGGATCGTGGCCGCAGGCATTGGCCGAAAGTCAGCGAACGGGTAAGCCTTTATTTGTGGAGTTTTACGCCAATTGGTGTCCGCCCTGCCACCGTATGGCGCGGGAGGCCTTTCCAAACCCCGCCGTTGGTGAGGCTTTCAACCCGCACTTTATCAATTATCGCATCGACGCCGAGCTGGGCGAGGGACCCGAACTTGCCAAACGCTTTGCCGTGGGCAGTTTTCCAACCACCCTCTACCTGACTCCCACCGGCGAAATTGCGCACCGGGCCGTGGGCTACGCTGGCGTAAATGCCATGGTTCAGCAGGCCCGGCTGGTGCTTAAAATGCCGCCCATGCGCCGGGCTATCCGACAGCAGCGTCGGCGTTCCTAACGCAGCGCCTGCCGGATTACCTCCTCAACCGTCAGATTGGGGTCGGCCCGCAGGGCATCGTCCACGCTTTTTTCGGCGGTGGCTTTGGGAAAGCCGAGGGCCATCAGGGCCGCCATCGACTCGTCGCGGGCGGGGTTAGCGGCTGTTTGGCGGTAGCTTGGGCCGTCGGGCACCACGCCCGCTTTCTTCATTTTGTCGCGCAGTTCCAGAATGATTCGCTGCGCCGTTTTGGCACCGATACCTTTGATGGCCTGCACCGCCCGTACGTTTTCGCCGAGAATGGCCAGCCGCAAATCCGCGGGCTGCATCGCCGACAGCATACCGAGCGCCGTGTTCGGCCCTACGCCCGATACGGCCAGCAAATCCAGAAACAGCGATTTCTCATCGGCCGATGCGAAGCCGTACAGCGACTGGGAATCTTCGCGGAAGAGGTGATGAATAAAGAGCTTCACCCGGTCTCCCCCGCCGGGCAGGGTGACGTAGGTTTGCAAGGATATATTGATTGAATAGCCCACGCCGTGCACGTCGATAATGACGTTGGTGGGTTCTTTAAAGGCGAGCAGCCCATCTAAAAAAGCAATCATTCAGCGAGAGAAACAGCTTGTTTTTGAGGTAATTATACTATTGTAAAGATACGAAAAACCCGCGACGTTTCAGAGGGGTCGCGGGCGTTCGACAAAGAGTAGGGCGGTGGCTGACTGGGAAACACTACCCAACTTTAAGCGTTTGCCCCGGCTGAAGGGTATTGCCTTTTATGTGGTTCATCTTCTTAAGCTCCTCAATGGTCAGGCCATCGTACCGACGCACAATGTTCCACAGCGTATCGCCCTGCTCAACGCGGTGATACCGGGATTTGTAGTGCTTTATGAGGGATTGTCTGGCAGCGGGTATGGCTGCAGCCGCTACGGCAACCTCCTCGCGGACAACCCGTTGAATGATAAGCGTCTGGCCGCTGTGCAAGTGCGTTGAACGCAGGTGATTCCAGTGTTTGATGTCGGCAATGGTGACGCCGTATTGGTTGGCAATAGCCGTCAGATTATCGCCCTGGCGGGCCACATGGGTTTGCCGGCGAATGTTGCGCTGCACAGCCGTGGCCGCTGGCTCATCGGCTTCGGCCTCCTCGTCGCCCTCTTCCTCCTCCTCGTCTGTCACCGGCACTGGCTTAGGTTTTTGTGCGAAAGCCACCCGCACCGGCTCGTCGGTGTCATCGGCCAGAATCAGCCCGGCCAGCGGATTTTTATCGGTTGTGGTCAGGCGGGCCAGCGCATTATCTGGCAACAGAATCGTTTCTGCCCGGGCCAGCAGCACGTGTGCCATCACTACCGGCAACCGACTGGCCGAATCCATTATGGCCTGCCGGCGACCTGAAAAGTAAGCGTATTGCTGACGCGGCACCCGCAGCGGATACCGGTTGGTGTATTCGGGCAGGATTGTGGCGTTCAGGGCCGGGTTCAGCTTTTGTAAATCGGCCAGCGGCATGTTGCTCTGCTTCGAAAAGGTTTCGAGGTTAAAGTAGCCCGATATCTGAATCGTATCGTTTGGAATAACGGTCTCGAACGCATCGGCAAAAATGCCGTGGTCGCCCGCGTGGCGCATGAAGTAGGTAGTGGTGATAAACAACGGTACGTAGGAGCGCGTCTCTTTGGGTAAATGGTCATACACGCTCCAGAATGAATCACCCCCCGACCGGCGCATGGCCCGCTTCACCGCATTAGGGCCACAGTTGTAAGCCGCCAGCGCCAGGTGCCAGTCGCCAAAAATGTTGTATAAGTCGCGGAGGTATTTGCAGGCGGCTTCGGTCGATTTGACGGGGTCCATCCGCTCATCAATAAACTCGTCCTGATACAGCCGCATGTCGCGACCGGTGCCGGGCATGAACTGCCAGAGGCCACCCGCCCCGGAACGCGACACGGCCCGCGGGTCCAGAGCCGACTCTACGATGGAGAGATACTTTATTTCGTCGGGCAGGTCATACTGCGCCAGCATTTTCTCGTAGAGTGGAAAAAAAACCGGTACTTTCCCCAGCATCCGACGGATGTATTCGGGTCGTTTGAAAATAAACAGGTCAACGTATTTCTGCACCGATTCGTGGTAGGGCAGCGCAATGTTTTTCTCAAGCCGGGCCAGCCGCTCTATCAGCAGACTGTCGCGCACGGTAGTCAGGGCGGCAATGCTGTCCGCCCGGGTCAGAGAGTCGACGGGTGGCGCAGGGGTCTGTGCCGTGGCTATTGCTGAAGAAATACTTAAAAATCCTATTGTCAGCAGGTTACGGAAGGAATAGGTCATGCAGTCAACGCGGTTAAAGGAAATGATGCCTTACAAATGATGAGTTGTGCCGGTGGGCCCCAATTCATCATTCACCATTAAAATCAGTCATTATTTGTTCGCCCAACGCTACCAGCTCCCCTTCCCGGAAGGGCGGGGCCATGAGCTGCAGGCCAATGGGGAGGCCATTTTCATCGGTGCCATTTGGAATTGACAACGCCGGATACCCCACTACATTGGCCTGTACGGTAAAAATATCGGCCAGAAATAATTGTAGTGGGTCGTCGTTTTTCTCGCCAATGGCAAAGGCGGTGGTTGGCGTGGTGGGGGAGAGCAGGAAATCGTACCGGGTAAACAGCCGTTCAGTTTCTTCGCGAATAAGTCGCCGAACCTGCTGCGCTTTGGTGTAATACGCGTCGTAATAGTCGGCACTTAGTGAAAACGTACCCAGCAGAATGCGCCGGCGCACCTCCGGCCCAAAGCCAGCCGTGCGCGTTTGTTTATACAAGGCCAGCAACTCAGGAGCCGATTTGTCACGGTAGCCATACCGCACCCCGTCAAATCGGGAGAGATTGGATGACGCTTCGGCCGTAGTCAGGATATAATAGACCGGCAACAGTGAATGCACGAGCGACAGGTCAACCGGTTCGACCGTATGACCCGCGTTCCGGAGCGCGTCAATACTACGTTGGATAGCCTGACGGATGCCCGCATCTACGCCTTCACTCTCGACCCCATCGCGCAGGTACGCGATGCGGAGTTTTTGGCTCTCGGAAAATTTAGTCTGACTATAGGCCGCAACGGGCTGACTCGATACGGTACTGTCAAAGTCATCGGCACCGGCCATGACTTCAAGCAGCAGGGCCGCGTCATGGGGCGTGTTGGCAATGGGGCCGATACAGTCGAACGACGATGCGTAGGCTACCAAACCCCAGCGACTAATGCGCCCATAGGTGGGTTTGAGGCCCACAACTCCACAAAAGGCTGCGGGCTGGCGTACCGAACCGCCTGTGTCAGAGCCAATACTGGCCAGACATAGACCGGCCTGCACCGCCACCGCCGAGCCGCCACTGCTCCCCCCGGGTACCAGGCTGGTATCGGCGGCATTGCGTACGGGTCCAAATGCCGAGTTCTCGTTGGCCGAACCCATGGCAAACTCATCGCAGTTTTGCCGGCCAATGATGATGGCGTCGGCGTCAATGAGTCGCTGGATGGCGGTGGCGGTAAACTGGGCCGTGAACCCATCCAGAATTTTACTGCCTGCCCGTAACGGGTGATTTGCGTAGCTCAGAACGTCTTTGATGCCGATGACCATACCGGCCAGCCGCCCCGCCGTACCTGCGCTGATCTTCTGGTCGATGGCGTCGGCCCGCTGGCGCGACTCATCGCTATATACGTCGGTAAAGGCGTTCAGATGGGCGTATTCAGCAATGCGGTCCAGGTACAGATCTACCAGTTGGCGGCAGGTTACGGTACCCGACTGTAGGTCGGTTTGAACGGCGGGAAAGCTACGGTAAAGAGTCACGAGAAAGCCTGATTTCTGGTGTTGACTGGTCATTAAAGTCGACCCGCTTTAGCCTGATTCGGCAATGACTAAATCGGCAACACCCCCAAACTTAAGCAGTTCGGGCTGAAATGGCAAACTATGGAACGCAAAACGACCACGCAACTCGGTAGGAGCCACGTGGTCGTTCAGGATGGGAAGGAAGACAACGACTTACTTATGGGTCGTTGAGTCGGTCTCTTTCAGGCTGTCCTCAATGTTCTCACGAACGTCTTTGGTTGCGTCTTTAAACTCTTTGATGCCTTTGCCAAGACCCCGTGCCAGTTCAGGAATTTTTTTGGCTCCAAATAACAGGAGCAGGGCCAGAAAGATCAGGATCATCTCCTGACCGCCTAAACCCATAATTGCGAAAATGCTTGCAGAAATCATGATTACCGGGATTTGAATGTATGCAAAACTAAAAAAAGTCTGTCGGACTATCGAATTAAATTACTCTAAACATACGCACAAGCTGGCAGATTAGTTTGCCCTCTGGGCGGGTGGCTATGTTTTGAAGGTATGGTTAGCCAAAGGATTGGGCCAACCGACACACCTACTTAACGTCAGGCAATCCGTATTGTTTTGAGCGGAGCGGTGCCGTCTGCCCGGGTTGCATCGCGTGATTTCTCCCAGGCAAGAAAGGCGTCGATATCGTCTTTTATCGCGCTGAAGAGCCACAGAGTCAGGGCAATATCGTCGGTCAGGCCGATAAACGGCAGCAGATCCGGGATGATATCGATGGGGTTCACAAAGTAGAGTAGTACGGCAATAATGCGGATAACGGTTTTCCACGGAACCTGCCGGTATTGCCCTGATGCATAGGCTTTTAATAGCCGCGACACAACAAGCAACTGCGTGCGAAACTGCGTGAAACTGGCTCCTGATAACCCTCCGCTTTTTTCTAAAGCCCTCCGTACCAGATCGAGCAGACTGCGGGAGTTGCGGGCGTACCGGACGGCACCAAGGCCAGCCTTTTTGAAGAAGATGGAGCGAAGCACCTGGGTAATAAGTCGGGATTTTGCCATATAGATTGATGAATTCTCGTAGCATAAACAACAGACAGGCCCTGTAAGTTTATCGGCCCGGCAGTTGGTTTGTGCGGTAGCTGACCTGTACTTTTACGATCTGTTGTTAATCCTTTAATTCCGAATATACTATGAAAGTGACTGTAGTAGGAGCCGGGGCCGTTGGAGCCACCTGCGCCGATAATATTGCCCGTCGTGAACTCGCCGAAGAAGTTGTTCTCCTGGATATTAAAGAAGGCGTTAGTGAAGGGAAATCACTCGATATGCTTCAGGCATCGACCCTGCTCGACTGCGACGTAAAGCTGACCGGTTCAACCAACGATTACGAAAAAACAGCTGACTCCGACGTGGTTGTCATAACGTCGGGTTTGCCGCGCAAGCCGGGCATGACCCGCGAAGATCTGATCGGTATCAACGCCGGTATCGTGAAAGGGGTGACTGAAAATATCCTGAAGCACTCGCCCAATGCCATTTTTGTCATCATCTCCAACCCAATGGACACCATGACGTACCTGGCGCTCAAGTCGTCGGGTATACCCAAGAACCGGATAATTGGTTTGGGTGGTGCACTGGATTCGGCCCGGTTCAAGACGTACCTGGCGCTGGCCATGAACTGCTCGCCCAATGACATTCAGGCTACGGTCATTGGCGGTCACGGCGATACGACCATGATTCCACTGACGCGCCTGGCTACCAAAGGCGGGGTGCCGGTGAGTCAGTTCCTGGACGAAGAAACACTGAAAAAAGTAGCTGCCGATACCATGGTGGGGGGAGCTACTCTGACGGGCCTGATTGGTACGTCGGCCTGGTATGCGCCGGGCGCGGCAGGTGCCTATATGGTGGAGGCCATCGTGCGCGATCAAAAGCGCGTAATTCCGTCCTGCGTGCTGCTGGAAGGCGAATACGGTCAGTCAGACATCTGCATGGGTGTGCCGGTGGTGCTGGGTCGTAACGGCTGGGAAGAAATCATCGACTATAAACTCACCGACGAAGAGCAGGCGGCCTTCAACAAGTCTGCCGATGCCGTGCGGAATATGAACGGTGTACTGAGTACGCTGGACGTATAAGCAGTAGCGTCGGCTTCGCGGGATGCCTAACAGGGGGCGGTTACAGCCATATGTAATGCATCCTGCGAAGCCGACGACTTTTTCAGTACCCATACCAGTCTCCCCACCAGGCCGTGAGGTTGCGCCGGATTTCGGCTTCCCGGGCGTTCTGGCCGGGTTCGTAGAGTTTATGGCCTTTGATGTCGTCGGGCAGAAAATTCTGTTGGGCAAAGTTACCGGCGTGGGCGTGGGCATACTGGTAATCTTTGCCGTAGCCGATTTGCTTCATTAGTTTCGTGGGCGCGTTGCGCAGGTGCAGCGGTACGGGCAGATGCGCCGTTTGTTCGGCCAGGGCAATAGCATCATCGATGGCTACATAGCTGGCGTTGCTCTTGGGCGAAGTTGCCAAATACACCGCCACCTGACCAAGAATAATCCGGCCTTCGGGCATCCCAATGGTGCGAATGGCCTGCACCGCTTCGGTAGCCATAATGAGAGCCGTGGGGTTAGCGTTACCGATGTCTTCCGAAGCCATAATCAGCATTCGGCGGGCAATGAATACAGGGTCTTCGCCCGCCACAATCATCCGGGCCATCCAGTACAGGGCCGCGTTGGGATCCGAGCCCCGCAGGGATTTGATGAATGCCGAAATAATGTCGTAGTGCTGCTCCCCTGATTTGTCATAGCGGGCAATATTCTGCTGCGCCACCGTTGTCACAACCTCGTCGGTAATTACCAGCGGGTCGGCAGATACGTGCGCTGACGCTACTAGTTCCAGTAAATTGAGGAGTTTACGCCCGTCGCCCCCGCTCAGCCGAAGCAGCGCATCGTACGACTCGACCGTGATCTGTTTCGACTGCAGAAAAGTGTCTTTGGCAATGGCCCGGTCCACGAGCTGCACGAGTTCGTCGCGGCTCAGCGATTCCAGAATATACACCTGGCAGCGGGACAGCAACGCGCCATTTACTTCGAACGAGGGGTTTTCGGTGGTGGCACCCACCAGCGTAATCTGACCTTTCTCGACCGCTCCCAGCAAGGCATCCTGCTGACTTTTATTGAAGCGATGAATCTCGTCGATGAAGACAACGGGCGGAAACATGCCCGGGCGGCCCAATACCTCACGAATTTCTTTCACGCCCGAATTAATAGCACTCAGCGCCACAAACGGGCGGTTTACGGCCTCGGCCAGTAAGAGGGCCAGGGTAGTTTTGCCTACACCGGGCGGTCCCCACAAAATCATGGAGGGTAACCGGCCGGCATCGACGGCCCGGCGCAGCGACCCGCCGGGACCAATCAGCCTGCGCTGGCCAATAACCTCGTCCAGGCTGCGGGGCCGGACCCGCTCGGGTAGGGGCGTAGCATCGGTGTTCATACCGCAAAGGTAAGGCAAGCCGCGCGGACGGTGTGCCCGTTGCCACAGGATGCCGATAAACTAAGGGAAAGCAGCCGACCGCGTAACAAACAAAAACCCGGTAGCTGATAGCTACCGGGTCACGTTCAGGTTTAGGAATAATCAAGGTTAAAAGGCAACAGTCTCGGGCGTTACATAGCGTTTGAGGTTGCCCATCGCGCCAAAAATAAGGTTATAAACCGACTGTATATTTATCTGCATAAGCGTTGAAATTTCTTCATTGCTCATATTCTGAAAGTAACGCAGATGGACGGCTTCGCGCTGGCGTTTGGGGAGCTTGTCAAGAGCCTGATGCAGGCAATCGTTCATAAAGGCATCCTCCTCATAGGCAATCAGCAGGTTCTCATGCGAGGGGTCAGCCCCGGCCAGCATGTCGCCCATCCGGCGACCATTCGTAACATCGTCCTGACTGACCAATTTTTGCTCGGCGGTGATGTGCCGAACCAGCTTCCGTTTGATGGATGCCATCAGGTAAAAGCGCACTGATGTGGTGGGCCCGATGGTACTCCTATGTTTCCAAAGCTCAACAAACAAGTCGTGAATGCAGTCTTTAATTAACGCCCGGTCGGTAGCGAAGTGGGCGCAATAGTGATACAGTGACTGTACGTAGTTTTGGTAAAGCTGAGCAAATGCGTTTTCATCGCCAGCGCGGAACTGATTCCACAGGGTTTCGTCGTCGGGACCGGTCTTCGTACGGGAACGAGCCATAGTAGGAGTAGAGGGGGTTAGTCAGCAAGCACTCTGTAAACATATCTACAATTTATTGACTTTTAATGGGTAAACGTGGAAAATTTTTCAGTAAACGATTAATTAAGCACCACTGGGTTAAAATTGAATAGTTTTCCGTCAAATAAGCCCATGTCGCTGAGTTTGAGCGTCGGAATCACCAGCAGCCCCATAAATGATAAGGTCATGAACGGAGCCCTTAGGGTACTGCCTAAATCGGTCTTTACGAACTGATCCAGGGCGGCATACTGAGCCGCTATATCGTACCCATCGGCATCGGACATCAACCCGGCCACGGGTAGGCGCAGGAGCTGACTGTCGGGTGTGGTAGTGATGTGCAGAAACCGTCGCCGGCTCATCAGTTCGTCATCGTGCTCATGCGGCTCTTCAGCGTTCACCGCCGACAATCCGCCTTTGGCGTCGATGATCTGATTGATCGCGTTGCAGAGGCTGGCGTCGTCGCAGCCAACGGCAATGATGTTGTGCGAATCGTGCGCTACCGACGAAGCCATGGCTCCCCGCTGTAGGCCAAAATTTTTGATGAAAGCTATTGCCGGCGGCCCATCCTGATACCGGTTTACTACCACCAGCTTAAGGATGTCCCGCGCCGGATCGGCCACAATCTGCCCATCCACAACGGTAGCGTCGAGGTGTAGCTGGTTGGTGATGAGCTGCCCGTCGAGGGCTTCAATGACGCGGATGCGGGCATATTCGGCGGGGGCCGGCACGGCGAAATCCGTCACTTTTTTTGATGAGCCGTTAAAGTGGTTAACATGTTCGCTGCGCAGGTCGGGAATGAGCGACTCGCCCGCTTCGGCCACCGCTTCGCCGTTAATGACGGTTTGCCGAACCCGGAACGTAACCAGATCGTCAACCACGATGAAATCGGCCAGGTCACCTTGCTGTAGCAGACCCACCGGCATACGGTAGTGCAGAACCGGGTTCAGGCAGGCCGCCCGCAGCACGGCCCAGCGTGGGTAACCCGCGTCAATGGCCCGCACCACCAGCTGGTTAATATGACCCAGTGCCAGCGTATCGGGGTGTTTGTCGTCAGAGCAGAACATGATTTGCTCTGGAAACTCATCCAGGAGCGGAATCAGGGCGTCGAAGTTGCGAGCCGCGCTGCCTTCCCGAATCAGAATATGCATACCGCGCCGGGCCTTGTCCAGCCCTTCTTCGTAGGTAAAGCATTCGTGGTCGGTGCTGATGCCCGCGTCAATGTATTGCTGGGCATCGGCACCCGTCAGGCCGGGCGCGTGGCCATCTACGGGTTTGCCAGCGGCCTTTGCCAGTTCAATTTTAGCCAGTACGTCGGCATCCTGCTGCAGGACACCGGGGTAGTTCATCACCTCGGCCAGGTAGCCAATGTCGTTGAGGCTCAGCAAATGCCTGACCTCTTCCGTGTCGATGCGTGCCCCCGCTGTCTCAAAAATAGTGGCCGGCACGCAGGAGGGGGCGCCAAACATGAATTTGAACGGCACCCGTTTGGCTTCGTTCAGCATGTACTCAACGCCCGCCACACCCAGCACATTACCGATCTCGTGCGGGTCTGATACGGTGGCTACGGTGCCGTGAACCACTGCCAGTCGGGCAAACTGCGGGGGTGTCAGCAGGGAACTCTCAATGTGAACGTGGGCATCAACAAAGCCGGGCATGATATACGGCTGCCCGGGTTGTTCGGGGCCGATAATGTCGATGCGGGCAATGCGTTCCTGATCGAGCGTGATGCTGCCATACTGAATGGTCTGATCAAAAATATTGAGAATGTTAGCCGTCATAAAGGGGTTAAATACGGATGAATAGATTCCGGCGGTACATCCACCGAAGAATCAGATAAAAAATGGCCATGGTTGCCAGGCCGGTCAGCAACGGCTCGTAGGCTGCGCCGAAGACGAGAAACGGCCCGTGCCCCAGGTGCGTATGGAATGTGTCGACAATAAAGCCGTCGATGAGGTGCGCCAGACAATAGATGGCAATCGAGTTCATCCCCACAATAACCAGTGGAAACCCCGCCCGACGAATGAACGGGTAACGCGTACCGGCCCTGTCGATCAGTCCGTAGAAAAAAGCCATTAGCCAGCAGCAGCAGCCCCCACTGAACAGCACCCAGGCGGGGGTCCAGATGCGCTTCACAACGGGGCAGATTCCCAGCGCCTGTAGCAGTAAGCCACCCCCAATACCGAGTAACCCCGCCAGCAACAGCCGTTGCACCAGGGTGGCCGGAGTCCATCCCGCCCGCAGCCACCGGCCCACCTGTAAGCCAAACAGCATAGTAGCCAGCGTGGGTAAAAAACTGAGTGTAGCGTAGCCGCCCCCGTTAAACAGAAAGGGCGACTCGCGCGGAAACAGGTTCATAAACCATGTGTCGAACGCCCAGGCTACATTGCTGTTTTTGTTGAAGTGCGCCATCAGGCCCGTATAATGCTGCGACCAGGTGGCCGGTACGCCCACCTGACTGTAACTGAAGGACGGACCGGGCAGCGGATACAGCACAAACAGGAGCCAGTACCCGGCCAGTAACCCACCAAACGCCAGCCAGGCGGTGCGGACGTGGGTGTGGCCCAGCAGAAAGAGAACCGGATAGCCCAGGCCAATCTGCGTCAACGTATCCTCGAACGTGAAATTCGTTTGCTCCGCATGAATGGACCGCAGAAAAATTCCCAGCAAAACCAGGATCAAGGACCGCCGAAGGGCGTGGCCAAACTGAATTGAAAACGACTGGCCCGTTTTAACACGACTGGCTAAAGAATAGGGAAGGGCAACCCCCACCAAAAACGAAAACGAAGGCTGAATCAGATCGTGCAGGGAGCAGCCCGCCCAGGCCACATGACTCTGCTGGTCGCTTAGGAACCTCCATACTGCACGATCAGGAAAGGCTTCGTGAATTTTGCTGAACCGAAGTACTTCGGCCACCATAAGCGTCATGACAAAGCCCCGGTAGGCATCCATCGACATCAGCCGGCCAGCGGGCCACTGGCTGGTACGATCACGAATAGTCTGTTGCCGGGGTGCGGTGCTACCTGACGGAGGGGATACGGGCGGATTCATGCAGGCAGATGGTTGACTGCTCAAAAGTTGGGAATGACTTTCGGATTCGCAAGCCAGTCAACAAAGTTTCTGGCGGGCCGGTATATCTTCGGTCAGAAATTCTCTCTTAAACTAAAAGCAAGTTATTTCGCCGTCGTCAGCTCGTGTTGGCAGGTAGTACGCCTAAACTCGCCGGCCCGGAGGGGGCGGCTGTATGCCTATGTTTTCTCTTACAAATAAAACGACCCTTATAACGGGCGGAGCCAGCGGTATTGGACTGGCCATTGCCAAAACCTTTGCGCAGGCGGGCGCACACGTACACATCCTCGATCTGAACGACGAGCAGACCCGCCAGGCCACCCGCGAAATTGAGCAGGCGGGGGGGCTGGTAACGGGTCATGCCGTTGACGTGTCCGATCAGCAGCAAACGGTGGAGGTGATTAGCCGGATTGCCGCTCAGGGCCGTATTGACATTTTGGTAAACAACGCCGGTGTATCGCACATTGGGCGGGCCGATACGACTTCCGAGGCTGATTTCGACCGGGTTTTTCGCATCAACGTTAAGGGAGTGTACAACTGCCTGTTTGCCACCATTCCGCACCTGAAGGCCAACGGCGGGGGCGTTATTCTGAACATGGCATCCATTGCCGCCACGCTGGGTCTGGCCGACCGGTTTGCCTATTCCATGAGTAAAGGCGCGGTACTGACCATGACGTTCTCGGTAGCGAGGGATTACTTAGCCGACAAAATTCGCTGCAACTGCATATCCCCCGCCCGCGTTCATACCCCCTTCGTGGATGGCTTCATTGCCAAGAATTACCCCGGTCAGGAAGCTGACATGTTTGAGAAGCTGTCGAAATCGCAGCCTATTGGCCGGATGGCCCACCCCGATGAGGTTGGTGCGCTGGCGCTCTATCTCTGCTCCGACGAAGCCAGTTTCGTTACCGGCTGCGACTACCCGCTCGATGGCGGCTTTACCCGGCTAAACGGGTAGCGTTGCTCCGCCAGGCTGCTTTTACCTTAACCTGACCATTCTGATTATTCACCAGATTACTTATATGAAACTTTTCCGCTTCGGCCTCCCTGACCATGAACACCCCGGTGTTGTACTTCCCAATGGTCAACACATTGACGTCACGCATTTTGGCGAAGATTATGACGAGTCATTCTTTGCCACCGATGGATACGCCCGGCTAATGCACTGGCTGGCCGCCCACGCGCAGAACTGTCCTGAAGTGGACGCCAGCACGCGCTTCGGCCCCTGTATAAAACGGCCGTCAAAAATTATCTGCGTAGGGCTGAATTACGCCAAACACGCTGCCGAAACCAACGCGCCCACCCCCGCCGAACCAATCCTGTTCTACAAGGCTACTACTGCCATTTGTGGTCCCGATGACAACGTGGTAATCCCGAAAAGATCGGAGAAAACCGATTGGGAGGTCGAACTGGCCATTATTATTGGTAAGCGTGCCAGCTACGTTGATCTGGACGAGGCTATGGACTACGTGGCAGGCTACGCGCTGCACAACGATTATTCGGAGCGGGCCTGGCAACTGGAGCGGGGCGGGCAGTGGATGAAGGGTAAAAGCGCCGACACCTTCGCTCCACTGGGACCGTATTTAGTGACGAAAGATGACGTGCCAGACCCCAATGCCCTGCGCCTGTGGCTAACCGTCAACGGTGAGCCCCTGCAGGACTCCAACACCGACGATATGATTTTCGACGTCCCCACGCTGGTCAGCTACATTAGCCAGTTCATGACCCTGCTGCCTGGCGACGTTATCTCGACCGGTACCCCGGCGGGTGTTGGGCTGGGGCTGAAACCACCCCGCTACCTGAAACCCGGTGACGTGGTTGAACTGGGTATTGAGGGGCTGGGTCAGCAACGGCAGGTAGCCGTCAGCTATCAGTAACCAATGGGTTCGTGAGAATCCAGGCGGGGTTTGTCGGGTTGTCGGTTTTCAAGAATCTTGAAAACCGACAACTTATTTTAATTATATCGGGTTGACTACTAGCAGGGTGTGCAAACTTGCTCAGATTGGTAAAGTATCATTAGTACATTATACAAATCTGGAAATAAAACCCGGCGGGTCGCCGGTTAGCCAAAACCAAAACAAGCCAATATGGAGACATTCAGTAAGCGAGAAAAAGAAAAAGCAAGACGTAAGAAAAAGCAGGATAAAGAAGAAAAGCGCGAAGAGCGTAAAGCCAATGCCACTACCGGTAGCCTGGACGAAATGATGGCCTACGTTGACGAGTACGGCAACATTACGAATACTCCTCCCGACCCCCGCCGGAAACGCACTACCATTGAGCTTGAAGATATTCAGATTGGGGTGGCCAAGCAGGAAGATATTGTACAGGACGTTGAACGACAAGGTATTGTGACCTTTTTCAACTCCTCGAAGGGGTACGGGTTTATCCGCGATCTACAAAGCCAGGACAGTATTTTCGTCCATATAAACAGCCTGATTGATGCCGTTGGCGAAAATGACAAAGTGTCTTTTGAGGTGACCATGACGCCTAAAGGCCCTAATGCCGTTCAGGTTAAAAAAATGGTATAAAGAGTAAGCTATGTCCGGTAATTTTTCACGGTATAGTACAACTCACGACAATAATACCTATCTTGTATTTTTTACAGGAATAGCTTCTTTTTCATTATTAACTTATCTTTATAATTCTGCGCAATGAGCAAGCCCGTTTATACATCCATTCCGCCCACTACAGACACTGTTTACTGGCAGTTGAAATACTCGGATGGGAAAACCAGTATTTATATCCCCCGGGACAAGGAACTGGACCGGCAGCTTAAAATCAAGTTTCAGGCCGAAGTAGCATCCCGCACGTCGCCCCGTCGCAGAAAAGACAACCGGTAACCAGCGTTACCATAGACCTTAAAAAGGTGCGTATACTATTCATCCCGTGAATGGTATACGCACCTTTTTCCATTTTAAGACAAAAAAATAACCGTATAATACCAGATTTAGCTATATTTCAGCGTACTAAATTTTATATAGCTATGAAAATGATGCTTTTAGGGCTGTGTTTGCTGGCTGGTATATCTATTGGTCAGGCCCAATCGAACGAGAACGCAATCAAACAGGTATTGCGTGAAGAAACAGAGGGATTTTTCAAACGCGATAAAGCACAATGGTCAAACGCCTGGGCGCATGTACCATATGTCAATTTTGCCGCTAACTTATACGGGGGTGATTTTATGCTCATAAAAGGGTGGTCAAATTTGGAAAAGCAATTTGCCAACCAGTTTAAAAGCTCCAAGGTAACCGGCAAAGTAACCGTGCAGAATGACAGCTACACCATCCATATAAACGGGAAGATGGCCTTTGTCACGTACGATCAGACGCTCCTGGACGCTCATGGCAAAACGACCTCGAAAGAAACAAGGGTACTCGAGCAACTGGACGGAAAGTGGAAGATTATCAACGTCGTGGCCCTCACCAATCTAAAGAATTTTGGATTGACCCAGCAGAAAAAATAACCTTCCCTACACTATTCTGATACCTTATCCGGCGTACTGTTTCACCAGTCCTTCGAGCGTAGGTAGCGGCTGAACACCCGACTGCCGCCACAAAATTTTGCCCTGTTTAAACAAAATCATGGTTGGAATGCTCCGCACCTGGTATTTGTTGGCGGTTGCCTGCGCCTTGTCAACGTTGATCTTAACGACGCGGACTTTATCGCCAACGCGGTCGGTGAGTTGTTTGAGAATGGGTGCCTGCTGTTTGCAGGGGCCGCACCAGTCGGCGTAAAAATCGACCAGCACGGGCGTCTCGCCATTGATCAGGTCATGAAAAGAAGCTTTCATAGGTCTTATTGTTCTTCGTTTACTGGTTCGTTCATGATGGAGTGGCCCATCTTATCGCGTTTGGTGCGGAGGTAGCGCTCATTGTGCGGGTTAGACGTAATTTCGATAGGAACGGTATCAACAATCTCCAGCCCGTACCCCATCAGTCCGGCTCGTTTCTTGGGGTTGTTGGAGATAAGTCGCAGCTTGCGGATACCCAGATCGCGCAGAATTTGAGCACCAACGCCGTAGTCACGCGCATCCATCGGCAGGCCGAGGTCGAGGTTGGCTTCTACCGTATCGCGGCCCGTTTCCTGTAGCTTGTAAGCTTTAAGCTTGTTAAGCAGCCCAATACCGCGCCCCTCCTGAAACATATAAACCACTACGCCTTTGCCTTCGGCTTCCACCATCCGCAGCGACTCGTGTAGCTGGGGCCCACAGTCACAGCGGCAGGAGCCGAAAATGTCGCCTGTAACGCAGGAAGAATGAACGCGTACCAGCACCGGTTCGTCGGGTTCCCAGCTTCCTTTAATCAGGGCAAGGTGAATGTCGCCGGTATTGCTCTGGCGAAAGGCAATCAGATCAAAATGCCCCCAGTTGGTGGGCATATCCACGCCAATCTGCCGCTGAATCAGGCTTTCGGTCAGGAGCCGGTATTCAATTAAGTCCTGAATACTGATAAGTTTCATACCAAAGCGGTCGGCCAGAATGCGGAGTTCGGGCAGGCGGGCCATCGTACCGTCTTCGTTCAGGACCTCGATGAGTACGCCCACCGGAGCAAGACCCGCCATGCGGGCCAGATCGACAGCCGCTTCAGTATGGCCGGCCCGCCGGATAACGCCCCCTTCTACGGCCCGTAGCGGGAAAATATGCCCCGGGCGTCCCATATCGTCGGGGGTGGTAGCGGGATTAACCAGTGCCTGAATAGTCTTTGAGCGGTCAGACGCCGAAATGCCGGTGGTGCAACCGTGGCCGAGCAGATCGACCGAAACCGTAAATGGCGTGGTATGCATGGATGTATTGCTCATCACCATCATATCCAGCCCTAACTCGTCGCAGCGTTCCTGCGTGAGGGGCGCACACATCAGACCACGAGCCTCCCGGGCCATGAAATTAACCAATTCGGGCGTAATCATCTCTGCCGCGCAGATCATGTCCCCTTCGTTTTCGCGGTCTTCGTCGTCTACGACCAGCACGATCTTGCCGGCTTTGATATCGGCAATGGCGTCTTCGACGCGGTCGAGCCGGATGGGCTGCGGCTGGTCCAGTGATTCAATGGGTAACTCCTCTGACTTGGTACTATTATTGCTCATTGGTTTGGTTGATGCGTGATAGGGCAATTATCTTTGGTATCTCGTTCTAGCGGAACCAATAGAACACCGTTCGCAATGAATCGGTTACGGCTGCCCTGAAAACTGATTTGGTGAAAGATACGTTTCGGCAAGCGCGAAAATGTCTACTATCCCGTTTTCTGAAAGACGATTAACCCAACGGCTATCAACGATAAAAATTTACCCTCCGTGCGAATAATTCGATTGTGGCTGACTGAGGCAGGAACGAGATACCGTAGTCGGCTGAACGGGTTCACTGGCGCACTGTCACTCTTCCTTCTTGGGCTGATTGGTACGGCAGCAACGGCGCAGAACGCTTGTCTGAACCCAAGATTTAAAGGCGATTTCTCGGTTGACAAAGCTCGGGTTTGCGTGGGTAATCCGATAAATATTACGGGTGTACCTGCTTCAATACCTACGGCTGCCTATAACTTCAATTACAACGGAACAACCTCCGTTGAGCAGATTGTGCTGGTATCAAACACCTCGTTTGTGTATGCACAGCCCGGTTCATATACCATTATACAGGTTGGTAGTGGCGGAGGATCGGCGTCGGGGACAATTGCCTGCCGGGAAGTCACGGTTTTACCTACCAACCCCATTGATTTCACCATTAAATCCTGTTCGGGCCGCCAGGTTACGGTAGATATAAAACTGGACGCTAACACGAATCAGTACGACAACTACGTAATCCGATGGGACGACGGGGCCGTTGAGTCAAAGACCCGCGCTCAGCTGGCCGCGTCTCCACCCGTTCATACGTACAACGCGAGTGGGCAGAACTCATACAACGTCACGGTGTATGGTGCCTACACAGGACCAGGCGCCTGCGAAGGTCAGAGAAGAACAGTCAACACGGGTAGCCTGACCAATGCCGCCACGCCCCCCATTATTAACCAGCTGAGAACCACCGGCGAAAACACGATTACGATCGGTTACCAGGCTGGCAATGGGATAACGGCGCAACTGTACCAGAAAGATGCCAACGGTATATACGTAGCAACGGGTCAGAACGGCAATGGCAGTTCGCCGTTTGTGGTGAACACCAATACCAAACAGGTGCAGTGCTTTCAGGTAGCAGCGCAGGATGCCTGTAACAGTCCGGGCGTTCGATCCAGCGAGGTATGCAGTATCGTACTGGATGTCAAGGCGATTAACAAGCAGAATGACCTGAGCTGGACAGCCTATCAGGGTACCGTTACGCCGACGCAGTCGTTCCGGTTTTACCGGATCAATCGTAACGGGTCGCCTTCTGGCGGTACAATTACTAACCGTACAACCAGTACATATGCTGACGCCGATAAAATTGAGTGCGGTACGCCGTATTGTTATACCGTTGAAGCCACTGTTGGTCCAACGGTTATTACCTCGGGTGCAACCTGCGTGACAGGCATCAATAGCGAAGTGCCGGGCGATTTTCGAAACGTTACGGTATCGGTCGAGAGTGGGCAGCCGCGGCTGGTCATGTCGCTGCCCACGAGCGGCACCACCGTGAGTTATACACTCCAGATCAGCCGCTCCGACAAGGGCGGTCCGTTTCAGTCGGTTGGTTCGGTCACGAACCGGAATACGTTTATCGATAATACGGCTACTGTTTCCGGCGGCTCATACTGTTACCAGGTTACCTACCAGAACAATTGCGGTCTTACTTCGGCCCCATCCAAACCCGTCTGTACCGTATATCTGTCCTCGAAAAGCGCGAACAGCGTTGACTGGACCGCAGAATGGCCTTTCCTGACGGGGGGCGTGCAGAGCTACGTGGTTGAAGTTATCGACTCGCTGAATGGCACCCGGCGCGAAATACCGGTGGGGGGTAACACCCGCTACGAACCCGATCCCAACGATCCAAACCTGCAATCGCAGAAGTACCGCATCATTGCGGTATCGGGCGGTGGGCAGCAGAGTTATTCCAACTTTTTCACTTTCCGGCGCGAAGCCCGCATTCTGGTACCCGATGCCTTTACGCCCAACGGCGATGGTATGAACGATACCTTTGTGGTAAAGGGTATCTTTGTCGATCAGTTTCGCATCAATATCTATGACCGCTGGGGTGGAGTGGTCTTCACGTCAACCGACAAGAGCAACAGCTGGGACGGTACCATTGACGGACAGCGGGCTTTGGCCGGGCAATACATGTACCGCATCGAAATTAATGATCTGACCAAACAGCAAACCGTTCGCACCGGCGCGGTGTTATTAGTCAGGTAAACGGCTACGAAGATGAATATTATGGACATGATGGGGAAGATGAAGGAAGTTCAGTCCCGCATGAAAGACGCGCAGGAAAATCTGCAGCAGGTAGTGGAAACCGGCGAATCGGGAGCGGGCATGGTGCGCGTAACGGTAAACGGCCTGAAAAACGTCCTGAAAATGGAGATCGACCCCGACCTCATCAAACCCGATGACCGCGAAATGTTGCAGGACCTGATTGTGGCCGCTACCAACAAGGCGTTGCAGCAGGTCGAAACAAAATCGCGCGAACACCTCAAGCAGGCCACTGAAGGATTGCTGCCCAACATTCCCGGCCTTAACTTAGACGGCCTGATGCAGTAAATCAGCCCCTGCTCTTGACTACCCTTGCCCTCGTTATTCTTAATTATAACGGCCAGTCTTTTTTAGCGAAGTTCCTGCCCACCCTGCTCGCGCATGCTGATGGGCATCCGGTCTACGTAGCTGATAGTGCTTCGGCTGATAACTCGGTGGCCTTTATCCGGGAAAACTTTCCTGCTGTTCGTCTGGTTGAACTGCCCCGCAATGACGGGTATGCCGGTGGCTACAATGCTGCCCTCGACGCGATTCGCGCTACCGACGGCAATTTCACGTATTACGCCCTCGTCAATTCCGACATTGAGGTAACGCCCGGCTGGCTGGCTCCAATGCTGTCGGTACTGGACGCCAACCCCCAAATAGTAGCCTGTCAGCCCAAAATCCGGTCCTATCAGCAGCAGGAGTTGTTTGAACACGCTGGGGCCGCGGGCGGCTTTATTGACTGGCTGGGGTATGTGTTTTGCCGGGGCCGTGTGTTTGCTACCTTCGAAACCGATCACGGGCAGTATGACGACAACCGGCCGGTATTCTGGGCTACGGGGGCCTGTTTGTTGGTGCGGGCCGACGTATTCCACCAAACCGGCGGGTTCGACGCGGCTTTTTTTGCCCACATGGAGGAGATTGACTGGTGCTGGCGGGTGCAGCGACTGGGCTACGAGGTCTGGGCCTGCGGACAGTCGGTGGTCTATCATGTGGGGGGCGGTACGCTGCATAAGTCCAATCCGCAGAAAACGTATCTGAACTACCGCAATAGCCTGTTTATGCTCTATAAAAACTGGCCCGCCGATGGGTGGCTATGGGGTAAAATTTTGCTTCGCCTGGTGCTGGACGGGTTTTCGTCGATGCTTTTTCTGAAGGTGGGGCAATGGCGCGATGTGGTGGCTATCATTCGGGCCCATTTCGCTTTTTATGGGCAATTGCCAAAATTGCACCGACAGCGGCATAATTTGCTCCGGCAGCAGGTTCGTACTCCAGGTTTGCATCCACAGGCTATCGTGTGGGCCTATTTTGCAAAGGGGCTGCGAACCTATACGGCTATCGTACAGGAAAAATCAGGAACGCTATAACTCCCAGATCGTTGGATGGGCATGTCGGCGGAGATGGGTCTTCATCTCAAGCCAAAACGCCATGATCAGGTAGAGAATAACGGGCGAACCAAGCGTCAGAAAAGACGTGTAGATAAAATACAGCCGGATGCTGCTGGCAGAGATATTCATCTTCTCGCCCAACCGGCTACAGACCCCGAAGGCTTGCTTTTCAACGAAATATCTGATTTTGTTCATGCTTGATTTATGCGTGTTACGTATATACGTCGATGCTCTTCATGGCAAAAACAACCGATCACGAACCGGGAATGTTTGCCGTTTACGAAGAAAATAAAGACAAATTAGCTAAAACAGCCCAGAAAAGCGCGTAAAATAAAATAACAATGTTACATTTTTATTTTATTTGCGATTGAGTCAGCCATGCACTTCCGTATACGCAAACGTCTTACCATAAACCGACGGAGATAGCTGATGCCCGGTACCACCTTAACCCGGTACTCTTTATAAACTAACCCGTTAATTGTTCAATCGTTAAATAGTGTGTGTATTATGCAAACAGGCGTAGTTAAGTTTTTCAATGAGAGTAAAGGGTATGGATTCATCGTGGAAGACGATACCAACCGCGACATTTTTGTCCACGTCACCGGTCTAAACGGCATTATGCTACGCGAAAAAGATCGGGTTCAATTCGAAGTCGTTGATGGCAAAAAAGGCCTTAATGCCGTGAAACTGACTAAACTCGACTCATAACATACCATTAAATTGCTCTGTCGTATGTCAAGAACTAAAAAAGCCTCACCCGGTTTCGGGTGAGGCTTTTTTAGTTCTTGACATACGACAGAGCAGGAGAGACGGCTGTGAATTACCGAGTTTCCATAGCTTCCTACGGATTCACCCGGTGCCGGACACCCGGCTGTAGATCAATGCCCAGTCCAGCGTCGAACGGTTTCCATATCAGGCATGGGCGCGTCGATTTTAAGTTTTTTGCGCATTCCGCCGAGGTCGTTGAAGAGTTTGTTCGGGCTGGCCTCGCGAAGCTGAGTTACGGTCAGGATGTTCATCTTTTGCAGAGCCGGTAACCATTCAGCAGGAACGCCGGCGGTTAGAAAGTCAGCGTCGGTAGAAACGTCGGCTTTCTTCTCGGGGCGCATCTGGGGAAAAAACAGAACGTCCTGAATGCTCGGTTGGTTGGTCATAATCATGGCCAGTCGGTCGATACCCAGTCCAACGCCTGCTGTGGGTGGCATGCCATATTCCAGGGCCCGCAAAAAATCGTCGTCCAGGGCCATGGCTTCTTCGTCGCCCCGCTCGGCCAGGCGTAGTTGTTCCTCAAACCGCTCGCGCTGATCGAGCGGATCGTTCAGTTCGGTGTACGCGTTGGCAATTTCTTTGCCATTGCAGATGGCCTCAAAACGCTCTACCAGCCCTGGCTTGCTGCGGTGCTTCTTGGTCAGGGGTGACATCTCGACTGGATAGTCGGTAATGAACGTGGGCTGAATCAGGTTGGGTTCGCAGGCGTCGCCAAACAGCTCATCAATCAGCTTTGACTTACCCATGCTGGCGTCAGTTTTGATGCCGCGCTCTTCGGCCACCTGGCGCAAAGCGGCTTCATCCATCGCCGACACGTCGATGCCGGTATATTCCTGAATGGCCTCGAACATGGTCAGGCGTTTCCAGGGGCGTTTGAAGTCGATGATGTTCTCGCCCACCGTAACCTTCGTTGTGCCAGCTACGTCAATGGCTACTTTTTCGACCATCTCCTCGATGGTGTCCATCATCCAGAGATAGTCTTTGTACGCCACGTAGAACTCAACCTGCGTAAACTCCGGGTTATGGGTACGGTCCATACCCTCGTTCCGGAAATCCTTGGCAAACTCGAATACGCCGTCATACCCGCCTACAATCAGCCGCTTGAGGTACAACTCGTTGGCAATGCGCAAAAACAGCGTCATGTCAAGTGAGTTGTGGTGCGTACTGAACGGACGGGCGGCCGCCCCGCCGTGAATAGGCTGCAGAATAGGCGTCTCAACCTCCAGGTAGCCACGCCCGCTCAGGAATTGCCGGATGGAGTTCACCAGCTTGCTGCGCTTCACGAATACATCGCGCACCTGAGGATTCACGATCATGTCTACGTACCGCTGCCGATAACGTTGCTCGGGGTCGGTGAAGGCGTCGTAGGTTTCTTTTTCGCCGGTCTGCTCGTTAACTACCTCTTTTACCACCGGCAGGGGCCGTAACGACTTGTTCAGGATGGTAAACTGTTTCACGTAAACCGACAGTTCGCCGGTTTGGGTGGTAAAGACATAGCCTTCCACACTGACGATATCGCCAATGTCCAGCAGCTTTTTGAAGACGGTGTTGTACAGCGTTTTATCATCGCCGGGGGCAACGTCGTCGCGCCGGAAGTAGAGCTGCATCCGGCCCGTAGCGTCCTGCATTTCGGCGAACGATGCGCTGCCCATAATGCGGAAACCCATGAGCCGACCGGCCAGCATAACGCGGTTCCAGGGTTCCTGTTCCGAAAAATCGAGTTGGGGCTCGTAGCCGCCCTGCGTATTGGCGCCCATCTTGTCGGCAAAGGCGTCGCGGAGCTGGACAATGGTATGGGTTACGGGGACTTCCTGAGCGGGGTAGGGGTCAATACCCATCCGCATTAATTCGTCGCGCTTCTGTCGGCGGTTTATTTCCTGTTCGCTTAGCATGAGATTTTTTAGAGGGTGTTTTTGAGACGCGGAGGTACACCAAGAATACAGAGAGTTAGACGGAGCTTTTCCTGTTCATCACAGTCGTAATCTCTGATTCTTCAGCGCCAAAAACACCTGATATAGCCCACAAAAATAGCGAAACCGATTGGCTTTTGCCCGAACGCCCCTAAATCAGCCATTTGTCCATGCCGCCGACCGTTCCGCCCATTAGTGATGGCATGTGTGCAGAAGTGACTATCATTGTACTATCATTTTGCTATCAACTACGACAATGAATGAAAAACCAATTACCTCAATGTCTGGCTACGGCATCCTGGCCATGGCTGTCCTTTGCCTGGTGCTTGCCGCCGGCCTGGCGGTGGCGCGACTGGGCCTGATTATTCCCGGGGCTTTTTTTCTGGTGGCCCTCATCCTGTTCATGGGTATTACGGTCATCAATCCCAACGAAGCCGTGGTGTGCACGTTCTTTGGCGACTACGTAGGTACCATGAAGCAGAACGGACTGCGGTGGGTCAATCCGCTGTACAGTAAGGCTAAAATCAGCCTGCGGGCGCGCAACCTGAATGGTCAAACCATCAAGGTCAACGACAAAATGGGCAATCCCATCGAGATTGCCGCCGTGGTGGTCTGGCGCGTGTCTGACACCGCCCGGGCTCTGTTCGACGTAGACAACTACGTTAACTTCGTGCAAATTCAGTCGGAGGGAGCCGTGCGGTTTCTGACCAGTTCGCACTCATACGACAGCATGGAAGACGAAAACGACACCGAAAGCGTGACCCTGCGCGATAATACGGGTCTGATCAACCAATTTCTGGAGCAGGAACTCGACGCCCGACTAACGCAGGCGGGGGTTGAAGTAATGGAAGCCCGCATCAGTCACCTCGCCTACGCGCCCGAAATTGCCGGAGCTATGTTGCAGCGGCAGCAGGCCACCGCCGTAGTAGCCGCCCGGAAACAGATTGTGGAAGGAGCCGTGGGCATGGTAGAAATGGCCCTGGCCCGGCTGGCCGAAAAAGACGTGGTACAGCTGGACGAAGAACGTAAAGCGGCCATGGTCAGCAACCTGCTCGTGGTGCTCTGTGGCGAAAAATCCGTCAGTCCCGTTATCAATGCCGGAACGCTTTATAATTGAAGTTATACAGTTGTGGAGTTGAAGAGTTACAGAGTTGCGTACTGACTGACGTATAGATACTATCTGTGTCAGCCGGTACGCAACTCTGTAACTCTTCAACTCTGTGACTTTACAACTCTACAAATGGGAGACAAGAAAGCATTTGCGCTGCGAATTCAGGCTGAGACGCTGAAGGAGCTGGAACGCTGGGCGCAGGAAGAGTTTCGGAGCGTGAACGGACAGATTGAGTTTATCCTGAGCGACGCCCTACGCAAGCGGAAGAAGCCAAAGTCAGCCGCGCCGGGTAATGAAGAGTCATCGGACAGGGTAGATGAACCGGGTGTGTAGTTAAGCGGATACGTTGCGGATTACGGTTACGTGTTCGCCAATGAGCCGAACCCCCTCAAGCGTGAGCGACGGGACGATGTCCGTAAACACGTCGCGCAGCGAAGGAATGCGGCCCGACAACCCGCCCGTTGCTACGGCCATGCAATCGCCGTCGAGCTCGTCCCGGATGCGGCCTACCAGTGAGCGCACCAGTCCTTCATAGCCGAGTACCACGCCGGCCTGTATGGCGTGGGTGGTGCTCAGGCCCAAAGCTGAATCAGGTACCTCAATCGGCACTTCGGGCAATTGAGCGGTATTGGCAAATAGCGACCGGATGGCCGTTTTCAGCCCCGGCGCGATGGCTATTCCCAGAATTTTCCCCTCGCCCGAAACGGTTGTGAACGTCAGGGCGGTACCAAAATCGACCACGGTACAGGTGCGTTTGTAGCGCGTGTAAGCCGCCAGCGCATTCGCTACCAGATCGGCCCCGATCTCGTGCGGGCGCAACACCTCGATGGGCAGAAGCGGATACACGCCCGGCCCGACAACAATAGGTTCAAAACCGAACAATTCGTTTAGCATGGTCCGGATAGTGGGCGTCAGATCGGGCACAACGCTGCTCAGTACAGTGACGCTAACCTGACTTAGCGATACGTCGGCTTCGAGCAGCCACAGCCGTAGCTGACCCGCATAGAACTCGATAGGGGTGTGGGGGTTAGCGGGCGTTCGCCAGATGTGTTGCCAGGCGCTTTGGGCGTACAGACCAAAAACGGCGTCGGTGTTGCCGATGTCAACAATTATTTGCACGGAGTTGAGCAGAGACGATTAGGGCGGCTAAATACGCAGAAAAAGCCCAGACTACCGCCTTCAAGTCAGACTACCGCCTGCTTCCGTTGCGTGGACATAAACTCTTTGAGATAAAACGGCTCAAACGTAGCTACGTCTTCAAACTGCTCCTCGGCCAGCAGCGCGGTCGCCAGAAGGCCCACGGTTCGGGCGGAGGGGACAACGGGTTCGTGTAGAAAAATGGCATTTGGATGTTCACCCAGTGCCGTCCGGCATTTGGCCGCACCATCACCAAAAAATACGACTGGCCCCGCCGACAGCCGATCAGCGAAGGAGTTTTCGTCGATGATTTCGGCGGCTGTGGGCCTGACCTCCTCCCCGCTGGCATCGAAAAAAGCGCAGTACACTTCCATCCGCCGGGCGTCAATCATGGGGCAAAAGGTAAGGGCGGCATTGGCCGCCGACAGACTGGAACGGATTTGCTCGGTCAGGGCACGGAGCGTGTTGACGGCCAGTAGCGGTTTGTTCAGCGCGAAGCATAGTCCTTTGGCAGTTGAGACGCCAATGCGCAAACCCGTGTAGGATCCTGGCCCTTTGGCCACGGCAATAGCATCGAGGTCGCGCAGGTCGTGGCCGGTATGCCGCACCAGATCGCCGACGAGCGTGGTGAGCATAGCTGCTGAGGTTCGTTCGGTGTGCAGTTCGTAGCAGCCCAGCAGGGTACTGCCCGCGTGCAACGCCACCGAACAGGCCGAGGTAGAGGTTTCTATGGAGAGGATCAACGTTTAATTGTGAATGAGTGAATTGTGAATGAGTGAATACCTCTGGCGTCAGTCCGCTCGCGTCAGTCCTATTCACTCATCCACAATTCACTCATTCGCTCATTTTTTGAGGATGGACGAGTACCGGCTCATGTCTCCAAATAGAGCGAGGGCGGCTTTGAGTTCGGGGTCGGTGGCGAACGATGATTCTTTACTACCCCGCTGCAGGTAGTAATGTCCGGCAATTTCCTGTTCGAGCAGGATACGCAGTTCAGGCTTAAACACGGTTAGATCGGCATCTTTACTATGCGACACTTTGGTTTTCAGCGCTTTTAGCTGGTCCTGAATCAAATCGAAATAGTTCTCTTTTTTGGCCGATGCTTCCAGCGTGCTGAGGTCTTTTTCTACCTGCGTGGTATAGTCATACTCCTTGCCCGACACCCATTTTGAAAAATCCTGGTACTCCGCGTCAGTCAGGCGAAACTCCCGGGCGGGTTTGATGGTTGGGTGCTCCTGCCGATATTTCACAGCGTAATCGAAAATGAGACCTTTATTGATCAGGCTCTGCGCAACAGGCGTGGGATTGTGATCCTCTACCACCACATCGGGCAGCACGCCACCCCCATCATACACCACGCGCCCGGCTTTGGTTTTGAAGGCCGTTTTTAGCGAGTCCGGTACTTTGCCCACGCTGCCGTCGGCGTTGCGGTGGCTGTAGTCAATGGCCTGAATGCAGCGTCCACTCGGGATGTAATACTTGGCCGTCGTGATTTTAAGCTTGGTGTTGAATGACAGTTCGCGGGTGGTTTGCACGAGTCCTTTGCCAAACGTCCGTTGTCCTACCAGCACCCCCCGGTCGTAATCCTGAATGACACCCGCTACAATTTCAGCGGCCGACGCGCTCCGGTTGTTGGCCAACACGATGAGCGGAATGTCCAGATCCATGGGTGGGCTGAGGGCCGTGTACGTCTTGTTCCACTCGGTCACTTTACCCTTGGTGGTTACCACTTCCGAATCTTTCGGAATGAAAATGTTTGAGATATCGATGGCCATATTGAGCAGGCCGCCGGGATTTTCGCGCACGTCGAGAATCAGCTTTTTCATACCCTTGCCCTTCAGCTCCTGCACCGCCGTTTTCACCTCCCGCGCGGCCGTGGCGGTAAAATCCTTGAGGTCAATGTAGCCCACCTCATCAGAAATCATGCTGTAGTAGGGCACATTAGTCATCTTCACCACGTCGCGCATGACGCTCACGTCGACCGGATTTTTCTCGCCGTACCGCTGCACGGTTAGCTTCACGGCGGTGTTGTTGGCGCCCTTCAGCAGCTTGCCGGCGTCGGGGTCTTTGCGGCTTCTGAGGTCCACGCCGTCAATTTTCAGAATCTCGTCGCCAATGCGCAGATCAGATTTCTCGGCGGGGGTTCCTTCATAAATCATCAGGACGATATGCCGGTTTTGCCGCTGCCCAATGAGCGCACCAATGCCGTTGTACCGGCCGGTGGTCATGGTTCGGTAGTCTTCAATCTCGTCTTCGGCAAAGAAGTTGGTATAGGGGTCCAGTGCCTTCAGCATGGCGTCGATACTGGTCTTGACCATCCGGTTGGGGTTGACCTCATCCACGTAATACAGGTTCAACTCTTTGAACAGGGTCGCGTAGATGTCGAGATTCCGGGCAATCTCAAAAAAGCGGTCGTCGGTCTTAAACGAGTAAAAGGCAAGGCTGCCCGCTACCAGAATTGACGAGAAAAAGAGGGTAAACCGTTTGGATGGGCGCATACGTCAGGTGTCAGTAATCGGTAGTCAGTTTTCGGTAACCACCGCTGTAACCCGCCTGGTTACGGCCTGCTGCTTCCCGCTAACTTTTTCAAGGCTAATTTCATGCCTTTTTCTATCTCTTCAAACGAAATTATCTGTTTGGCGGTATACAGAAACGCAATGTGTGCCGGGGCCATCCAGTCCGGGCTTGATAACCCCGGGCCGGGGAGAGATTCCCGGCTGGTGAGCAGCGGTTTGTTGAGCCGGTACGCTTCGCGAACGCGACGGCGAATCAGGTTGCGGTCAACGGCGCGTTTGAACATCCTCTTGGGCACCGTAATAACAATGGCGGGCAGGGCAGGAGAGGGGGCTAAGCGGTCCGGCGTTTCGGCCGGCTGCTCCTGCGGGGCGGGCAAATTCATATACAGCACCCGAAACGGAAAAAGGTAGAACGTCTGGACCGACGCACTACCTTTTTTAAACAACTCGCCTAAGATTTTCTTACTGCAAAGCCGTTCTGATTTAGTGAAAGTCAGCGGCATGTCAGCAGGACTAAACTTTGAAGCGTTCGCCCTTCTTCTCGTCCGAGACGGTCAGTTTCCAGCGACCTTTGGCCCGACGGCGGTTCAGAACCTGACGGCCGTTGGCGGTTGACATACGCTCGCGGAAGCCGTGCTTGTTTTTCCGCTTGCGGTTAGAGGGTTGGTACGTTCTTTTCATGACTTATATAACCGTTAAACTCCTGAGTTTCAAAATGAGTCCGCAAAGGTAGAAAAACAGGCTTAGTTTACCAAGTGAGTTTATGAAAAACGAATTGGAGGTTTGAGGGGTTAAAAAAGGGTTAGGCCACAGAGCTGCACCAGGACGCACGGAGAGACACAGAGAAAAAAAAGGCAAGATAAAACGCTGTGTCTCTCCGTGCGTCCTGGTGCAGCTCTGTGGCGAAAAAAAACGATCATGCAGTATTCCATCTCCCCCGATACCCGGCCGCATTACATCGCGGTTGAAGCCCGGCTGGCCAATATTACCCTCGCCGAAACAGAGCTGCAACTGCCCGCCTGGCGACCGGGCCGCTATGAACTGCAGAACTTCGCCAAAAACATTCAGCGCTTCAGCGTTGTCGACGCGCAGGGCAATGCGCTGCCGTTCAGAAAAATAAGCAAGGACCGCTGGCGGGTGCAGACCCACGGTGTGACCGAACTGACGGCCCGGTACAACTACTACGGGCCGCTGCCCATGGAAGCCCGGCTCAACGCGGGAAGCAGTTTTGTGAACGATACCCTCCTGTACGTCAACCCCGTAAACCTGTGTCTGTACGCTGACGGGCGAATGGATGAGCCTTGCACGCTCGAACTGGCCATTCCTGAAGACTGGGCCGTGGCTACCGGTCTGCAAAAGGCCCGTGCCCGTACCTGGACCGCCACTGACTTTTATGAACTGGTCGATTGCCCCATCATGGCCGCGCCAACCCTGCAACACATTACCTATACCGTGCAGGATATTCCGTTTCACGTATGGGTGCAGGGAGGCCGCCGGCCCGATGGCGAACTGGTGTTTGAACCGGCGCAGATTATTGCTGATTTTGAGCGCTTTACGAGGCAGCAACTGAACTTGTTTGGTGAGTTTCCTGAGCAAGCCTATCATTTCATGGCCATTGTGCTGCCCGTGGCCTATTACCACGGGGTTGAGCACCGCAACTCAACCATGCTCGTACTGGGGCCCAATACCGAAGATACGCCGGGCCTGTACGTCGACTTGCTGGGGGTTGCCTCGCACGAGTTGTTTCACGCCTGGAACATCATCCGCATCCGCCCCACCGAACTGCTGCCCTATGATTTTACGCGGGAGAATTATTTCGAGACCTGCTTTGTGGCCGAGGGCGTTACTACCTATTACGGGGATTTAATGCTGCGGCAGTCGGGCGTGTTCGATGATGCGGCTTACCTCAACGAACTGCAGGTAATGCTAAAGCGGCATTTCGAGCAGAACGGGCGGGCCGCGCAGTCGCTGGTGGAGTCATCGTTCGATTTATGGCTGGATGGATACGAGAAGGGCGTGCCGGACCGTAAGGTGTCGGTGTACCAGAAAGGCGCCATTGCCGCCCTGATTCTCGATTTACACATTCGAAAAAAGACCGATCATACCCGCTCGCTCGACGACGTGATGCGCCGGATGTGGGCCGACTACGGACGCCCGTTTATTGGCTATACCCTGGCCGATTACCGGGCGGTTACCGAAGCCGTGGCGGACGAGCCGCTAGGCTGGTACTATGACTTGTGTATCTTTGGCCATCAGCCGCTCGAAAATGTGGTCAATCAATACCTGGCGTGGGTAGGTCTGCACCTGATTTATGAACCGACATCGCCGGAAGTCGACGGTACTGAAAAACCCGCTGGGTTCCGCTTGCTGGAGCTTGAAGATGCTGCCGGGGCTGAACAACGGATGCGCTGGCTAAATGGTCAGACCCTGTCCCCGCAGACCAAACTAATCCCCGAGAAAACAAAAAGAACCATCACCGTAGCTAAGTAAACTTCTGAACTCAATCAAGTTATGACTCGTCTATTACGCCCCCTTACCCTTTTCCTTTCGCTTCTGACCGCCCCTCTGCTGGCGCAGCCAACCGCTCAGAAGCCCTGGATGCTGGGGCCGTTTGTGAAGGAGAACGCCATCAATCCCATCCTGACGGCGAAAGACAGCAGCACGTTTTTTTGTCCTGTTCGGCGCGAAACCGTGTTCTGGGAACGCAAAGACGTGTTTAACCCGGCCACGGTGGTGCGTAACGGTAAGGTGTACATGATCTACCGCGCCGAAGATACCGTGGGTAAACACAACGGTACCTCGCGGCTGGGGCTGGCCGTCAGCACCGATGGGCTGCATTTTCAGCGACGACCCGAACCCGTATTTTATCCGGAGAACGATTCGCTCAAAAAATATGAGTGGGAGGGGGGCTGCGAAGATCCCCGCGTGGTTGAAAGCCCCAATGGGGTGTACGTGCTGACCTACACGGCCTACGATGGGGATAAGGCCCGGCTGTGCGTAGCTACGTCCAAAGACCTTATTACCTGGCAGAAACACGGGCTGGCTTTTGATCAGTACGCCAACGGAAAATACCGGACTATGTGGAGTAAATCAGGGGCTATCGTCTGTAAACGCGTTGGCGACCGGATGGTGGCGCAGCGCATCAACGGCACCTACTGGATGTACTGGGGCGACCAGCCCGAACTCCACGTGGCCACCTCGACCGATTTGCTGCACTGGACCCCGCTTGAGGATGCCAGCGGTACGCCCATTGCGGTGGCTAAATCCCGCCCCGGCACCCACGATGTCCGGCTGATTGAACCCGGTCCCTTTGCCATGCTAACCAGCGCCGGGGTGCTCCTCATTTACAATGGCATGAACATTGCCAAAACCGGCGACCCCAGCCTGCCCGAAGGCGCGTATGCGGGTGGACAGCTGCTGTTCGACGCTAAAGATCCCGCCCGGCTCGTTGACCGCTCCGATACGTACTTTATCCGCCCCGACCAGCCTTACGAGACCGACGGTCAGGTAAATCAGGTAGTGTTTCTGGAAGGGCTCGTGCCGTTCAAGAACCGCTGGTTTATTTACTACGGCACCGCCGACTCTAAAATCGGGGTGGCCGTAGCGAAAGACACGGGGAAATAGACTTGCATCGGTGTGTTAGTTTAGCCAGCCGCCCGAGAAGCCGGCCCGCTCCAGCCCGCGCCGGATGTGGGGATTCTTTTTCATTAGATTCCAGACGAATTCCGAGCGCAGGTTTTCGGCCATGAGCAGAATGGGCCCCTGGTCAATGCCGAGATAATCGATGTCAAACCAGCCGTTTTCGGTGGAGCCATACCCGCCCGGGCGGGCGGGATAGCGGTAGGTGGGATTAAACGCGTCAAGGAAACCGTACTTACTGTAAAGCCTGGTGCCGTATTTGGTTTTCATGGCCTGCAGGGCAGGAATGCAAATTTCCGGCGCAAACGCCATTGATCCGCCGGCCGCCGTGGGAGCAATGGTGCCATCGTCCACAATCTGAGTGGAAGCCGCTCCCCGCGCCCGGTACGAAAAAAACTTCTGGTTATTCACCGTCGTGTCTTTGGGACCGTCGCACGCGGTTAGCCCCCAGATGTTCGGTCCGTAATCCTGCCATTTGGCCGGGTTAGCCATGCAGTAGGCGCGGTTGGCGTAGGTGGCCCGGCGTGAGTTTTCGGCGTAGTCAATGCCTTTTTCGCGCATGTACGGGTCCTGAATGCCCCGGAAGTCAATCCAGGTGTGCGAGTACTGATGCCCGAACAGGGGGTCGAAGTTGAGGTGAGTCTGCCCATAGAACGTAGCCCAGTCATAGGTTTTGGTCCAGTTGGGCCATACGTTTGGTTCTACCGGATGCGTGGGGGAGCCAAGGGCCAGCACGTACAGCAGCAGGGCTTCATTGTAGCCTTTCCAGTCAGCTTTGATAAACCCTTTTTCGGGATGCCAGCCCATTGAAATATACGGGGCGCGGGCCTGAAAAAAGGTCCAGTCGGCGCGGCTGTAGATCAGATCGGCGAGTTGACGAATTTCGGTTTCGGCGGGATTTGTCTGGTCAAAATACGTTTGTGCGCTTAGCACACCCCCCAGCAACAAGGCCGTATCGATCGTCGAGAGTTCAACCTGCTTGTAGCGCTCACCGGTTTTCATGTCCAGAAAATGATAGAAAAACCCTTTGTAGCCCGCCACGCCGGTTGCCTGGTCGGACTGAGGGGCGTTGGCGAAAAAGCGCAGCGTGTTCAGGGTGCGTTCGGCGGCCTGCTGCCGGGTCACGTACCCCCGTTCTACACCGACCAGATACGAGGTTAGCCCAAACCCAACGGCGGCAATGCTGGCAAAAGAAGGGCGCGGAAAACGATCGGGAGTCAGGCCGTTTTCGGGGTTGGTGGTTTCCCAGAAAAACCCAAAGGTGTCGCGCTGCAGACTGTCCAGAAACGCCGTTTCTGCCGGGGTTAACCGGGTTGCGGACGGCTTGCCGAGTTGCAGGGCCGGTTTAGGCTGGCAGGCAAAAAACAGTAGCGGGAAAAGTAACAGCAGATTTTTCATACGTGCAGGTTATTTGGTGGCTGAAATGCACCAGGCCGGCCGGAAGTTTCCAGAGTTCCCTTGCGGGTAAATGCGTCTCTGTGAATTTTCGGCTGGCCTGGTGCGTGTTGGGATTCAGTCGGTCAGTAGCCCGGGTTCTGCGTCAACGCGCCCCCGCTGAGCTGAATCTGGGTCTGGGGAATAGGAAACACCTCATTTTTTCCTTTCACGAACGTCTTGCCGTGGGCCGTAAACGCCTGAACGGCCCGCCCCGGCTGCACGGCTTCCTGCCGCACCAAATCAAAAAAGCGGTCGTGCTCCATGGCCAGCTCCACACGCCGTTCCTGCCAGATGCGCTCACGGGTCAGGGTCGTGAGGGTGGGTAACCCGGCGCGCGTACGGAGTCGGTTCAGATCAATCAGAGCATCGGCGGTTTTTCCTGTTGCAAAGGCGGCTTCGGCATGAATCAGCAGCACCTCGCCCAGACGCATAACGCGCAGGTTTTTAGGCAGCCGGTCGTTTACACCACAATTTTTCTCGCCAATGCGGCTGTGGTAGGCCTTGTAGTTATACCGGTCGTTCTCCACCGAGTCGCGACTTGGCACCCGGAAGCCATCCCACAGTACCGTGCCTCTGGGGGCCGGATTCATGAACATAATGGTAGCATTCCGGCGCACATCGTTCGGCTCGTAGGCATCCAGCAAACTTTGCGAGGGTGTACCGAAGCCAAAGCCCAGATCAGACCAGCCCCGCTTACCCCCGGCGCGTGGTCCCTGACAAACAACATAGAGCGAAATAGCCGCGTTGCACGACAGATTAATGCCGGTCTGCACCTCAAAAATGGATTCGCTGCTGTTAGCCCCGGCTTCCCGCCAGATGGTGGCGTAGTCGGGCAGCAGCGTATACGATCCAGCCTGATTTTTTATAATCGAGTCGGTCAGGACATAGGCCTGCTGGTAGTTTTGCTGGTAGAGATACACCTTGGCCAGCATCGCCATCGCAGCCGCTTTGGTAGCCTTGCCCGTTGTTGTCTGGCTTTTTACCGGCAGGACATTGGCGGCAAACCGCAGGTCACTCACTACACGGGCGTAAACCGCTTCGCGGGTGGCGCGGGCCTGCAGGGCCGGGTTGTTGATGTCATCAACCGGTGGTACCCCTTCAATGAGCGGCACACCCCCAAAAAACCGGACCAGTTTAAAATAAAAGTAGGCCCGTAAAAACCGCACTTCGCCTTCCAGCTGGTTGCGCGTAGTCTGATCGGCGGCACTCTGCGGAATCAGCTCCAGGGCCTGATTGGCGCGGGCGATACCCCTGAAGTACGTAGACCACACGTTATTGATGTTACCCACGCCCGGGGTTGGGTTCAAATTGTCGAGGGTACCGTACGAGTTGGCTCCGTCGGCGGGCGAGCTTCCCTTGTCGGCATCGTCGGAGGCAATGTTGGTCATGCCCACGTAGTCGAACCCGTGCATACCGCCCTCCCACATGATATTATAAACGCCCGTTACCAGGTTTTGGGCAGCAGCCGGGTCGGCCTGTACGGCATCGACGCCGATCTGACCCTGCGGAGGAGTCGTTAAAAAATCATTACAGGCCGTTAGCCCCGCGCCCAGCGCGAAAACGAGCAGCGAAAATCGGGTAAATTTCTTGATATGGTTCATGACTGATGGTCGGTTAGAAACCTAGGCTGAGACCCACGGCAAACGTGCGGGTAGTAGGGTAAGAATTGAGTTCAATACCGGAGTCGAGCGGGCCGCCGGGCAATTCGGACGTGAACCCGCTGTATTGCTGAAACGTCAGCAGGTTTTGCGCCGTCACGTAAACGCGGGCCTGTCTCATTTTGACCGACTCGCGCAGGGTAGCCGGAAGGGTATAGCCCAGCGTCAGGTTGTTGATCCGCACGAACGAACCCGACTCCACAAAATAGGTAGATGCGGGCGTGGCCGAGGTGATGGTGCGTGGGTCGGTATTGCTGGGGTTGGTCGGTGTCCAGCGGGCATTGGCGTAACTGGCTTCGATGTTATCGGTATTTTCGAAACGAAACCCTTTCTTACCGTTGTAAATCTGGTTGCCCGCGTTGCCGTATAAGTCCGTAGACAGGTCAAATCCTTTGTAATTCACGGCCAGGTTAATGCCGTAGTACAGTTTGGGCTGGTACGACCCGGCATATATTCGATCGTCGGAGTTGATAACCCCGTCGCCGTTTACGTCTTCGTATTTCAGATCGCCGGGTCGTACGCCGGCACGGTTGCCAAATACCGGCGACCCGTCAATTTCGGCCTGATTCTGGTAAACCCCCGTGGCATTCAGCACGTAAAAGCTACCCACCGACTGCCCGTTATCGGTGCGGGTGATAAGGCCCTGCTGCCCCACACCACCGGCCAGTAACGCCTGCCCGCCGTTGAGACCCACCACCTGGTTTTTGTTGGCTGTCAGGTTGCCGCCGATGCTGTAGCCCAGTCCGCTTTTGGTCGTTTCTTTCCAGTTTAAGACCAGCTCAACCCCCTGGTTTCGAAACGACGCGATATTGGTCAGGAACCGATTATCGGGATCACCAAAAATGGCCGGGATAATCTGAAAGGCCAGCGCGTCGCGGGTGGTTTTGTTGTAGTAATCAACCTCGCCGGTCAGGCGGCTGTTAAAAAACGCAAACTCAAGCCCGGCGTCAACCTGCTGGGTACGTTCCCACTTCAGGTTCTGGTTCTTGATGTCCTGAATGGCCGTTCCCAGTACCAGGGCGTTGTTATAAAAATACGGAATGTTCACGCCCGCCGTGAGGATATACGCGTTGCTTTCAATCACGTCGTTACCCAGAATGCCCCAGCTACCCCGAAATTTCAGGAAGTCGAACAGCGACTGATCTTTCATGAACGCTTCGTCAGAAATGACCCAGCCAATGCCCGCCGTTGGGAAATAGCCCCAGCGTTCTCTGAATTTGGAGCTGCCATCGGCCCGCAGCGACGCGTTGAACAGGTATTTGTTCTGGATGGCAAAGGTGGCCCGGGTTACAAACGATTGCCGGGTCTGCAAATCGCCCCCGGAGTTGTTGGATAACTGCTGGTTGGGATCGCCCAGGCCCAGATACCACAGATTGGGATCATTGGGTATGTTGATGCGCGAACCCGAGACAAAATCAGACGAGAACCGTTCCGTTACCGAACCCAGCAGAAAGGTGAAGTTATTCTCGCCAAATGCCCGGTCAATGGTGGCCGTATTGTCAATGATGTAGCGGATCGACTGGCTGTTTTCCAGGCTCAGGTTGCTGTTGATCTGCCGCTGATTACCGCCCGCCGTAATGAACGTATTGGCGTCATTCTGGAATTGACGCTGATAGGTCTGCTCCCGGTTAAAAATTACGTCGGTGTTAAATGCCGAGCGCAGCCGCAGCCACTCAACGGGCCGGTAGGCCAGGGCCAGATTGCCCTGGAGCCGGTTGTTGATGATGCGGTTATTACGGGCGTCCAGGCTCAGCAGCGGGTTGCCCACGTTACCAAACGCCGACAGGTTTCCAAACTTGCCATCAACCACCGCCGGAACAATGGGCGCGGCCCGGTACAGACTTGGATACACGCCCCCCAGATCAACGGCTTTTTCGTTACCCCGCGAAAAGGAAAGCTGGTTGCTGAACGTCAGCTTGTCGGTAATATTGATTTCGTTGTTGGCCCGGATCGTGAGTCGCCGGAAGTCATTGGTCTTTACAATACCCTGATCGGTGAAATAGCCCACACTAAAGAAAAACGTGTTGCGCTCCCCCCCGCCCGAGATAGACAGGTTCTGGTTCGACTGCGGGGCGGAGCGCAGGGCTTCGTTGTACCAGTTGGTTGTACCGGCAAAGGTCAGGGGCTGATCGTTCACGTTTTTGCCGGGAGCGGCATCGGCCAGGTAGCTGATGTACTGGTCGCGGTTGGCCATGCCTACCAGATTGGCGGGCTGACGCATGCTGATGTTGGCGTCGTACTGCACCTGCACGGGTCCCTTCTTGCCTTGCTTGGTTGTCACGATCACCACGCCGTTGGCCGCCCGAACGCCGTAGATAGCCGCCGACGCGTCTTTCAGGACCTCAATGCTCAGAATGTCGTTGTTGCTGATGTTCCGGATGTCGTCGGTCAACACGCCATCCACTACGTAGAGCGGGCTAACCCCGGCCAGGGCCGAGCCAACGCCCCGTACCCGGATTTGCGGCTGCTCGTTGGGTCGGCCGGTTGAGATAACCTGCACGCCGGCCAGTTTGCTTTGCAGCGCCTGCGTGGGTGTCTGCACCGGGTACTTCACAATTTCTTCGCCCCGAAGCTGGGCCACGGCTCCCGTCAGGTCGCGCCGTCGCTGGGTGCCATACCCCACTACAATGACTTCTTCGAGTGCCTGAACATCATTGGCGAGGGTTACGTTGACAACGCTCTGATTCCCCACCGGCACCTCCTGCGGTGTCATGCCAATCATGCTGAACTGGAGCGTAGACCCGGCTGGTACGTCAATGGAATATTGCCCGTCAACGTCGGTAGAGGTCCCGGTTGTTGTGCCCCTGATGAGGACTGTAGCGCCGGGCAGACCCTGCTGGTTATCCTGCGCAATAACCCGGCCCGACACGCGCTGCTGGGCCTGCGCCAGACTAAAACCAGTGAGCAAGGCCAGGAAAAGTAAGTAGTATGTTTTGTTCATGGAATAGATCTGTTTAAGACAGATGGAGTACCCCACTAACCAAAGCGTTACTGATTTGTTGCCGACTCGGAGAATGTACTATTTTATATAAATAACCTCGTCTAAACTGTTACTTGTTGCAGAGGAATGACAGTCAGTCAGATACCGGAAATAGCTGGCCTAAAGTAAGGAGCCGGGCGCGGTCTGAATACGGGTGCCGGAGCTACGCCCAACTACGGCATTCTGCTAAACAGGGCAGTAGTCCAGGAGAGTTCGCGGTTTTTCATGCGCTCTTTCTCGTAGAAATCGACCAGTTGCAGCTTGTGGTCACGCAGAAACCCCAGCACCGCCAGCGGGTCAGACTGCCCGTCGTACAGGGGCGAGAAATTCAGCTCCAGCAACACCGCCGACACGTGGCCAGCCGCAAACAGCGACGCCCCTCCGCGCAGCACCGACAGTTCATAGCCCTGGGTGTCTATCTTGAGCAGATCAATGTGGGTAATACCCTGCCCGGCGCAGAAATGATCGAGCGTATCAACCGAAACCGTTTCTTCGGAAACGGTGGCCTGGTCGGCAAAGATGCTTTCGGTCTGGTTGCGGTTCAGCGGCAGCAGCGAGCTCAGTTCCGACGTGCCGTAATTGTGAAACGTTTGCTGACCAACCGCTTCGCCCAGCGCGAGCTGATGCAGTGACACCATCTTGTCTGCTCCAAACGACTGCTTCGACAGCCCGGAAAACGTGGCCGATGATGGCTCGAAGGCATGAATGGATGGATGGGTAAAACAGGTCTGCAGGAAGCGGATGGTTTGCCCTTTGTTGGCGCCCACATCAAAGCAGACGGGGTTGGGCTTTGGTACAATCAACGCCAGGTCACGAGCCAGGTCATATCCCATAACCGCGTCGGGAAACTGCCGGGCCGCGAAGATGCCGGTTTTGGCAAGGAGAGATTTAATGGTCATTTGCTGCGCGTTATGTAGTGGCCAGTGGCAATGAATTACCATCGCAAAGACAAATAATGCCAATAAAATGACGCGTAGCAAATGCTCAGGAACGACAACCTGTCACTTCGCCCGGATAGCGGTGACGGGATCAAGCCGCGAGGCTGTGAAAGCGGGAATGATGCCGGATAAGACACCAATGACGCTCGACACGCCCACACCCAGCGCAATGTTGCCCGCCGTAAGTTGCAGATCCAGACTACCCAGCTTGGCAAACGAAAGCAGATACACCAGAAAGATACCGGCCAGCCCGCCTACCAGACTCAGCAGGACGGCCTCGAACAGAAACTGGAACAGAATAAAGTAGTTCTTGGCCCCCAGCGATTTCTGAATGCCGATAATGTTGGTGCGTTCCTTTACACTCACAAACATAATGTTGGCAATACCGAAGCCGCCAATCAGGATAGAGAACCCGCCAATAACCCAGCCCGCCACGCCCAGCACCACAAAGATGCCGCTGATGGCCTGCGCCAGGGCTTCGGGTTTGTTCAGGGCGAAGCTGTCTTCCTGCTGGGGTCGTAGCCCGCGCCGGGTACGGAGTAGTCCGCGCGTTTCGGCTTCCAGCTCGGCCAGACCCTTGTCGTCGTCGTAGCCCGCCACCACAATGTCAATGCTGGGATTAATCGAGTGGAACATCTTGGCAAACGCACCAATTGGAATCATGCATTTAATGTCGGGGTTGCCGCCCACGTTGATGAGACTTTCGCCCTTGCGGGCCTGCGTGCCGATGACCACGAAGTTCAGGCCGTTCAGCTTAAAGGTCTTACCAATGGGGTCCTGGGCCGGGAACAGGTTTTCGGCCACGTCGGCGCCAATGATGGTTACATTGCGGGCGTTGTCTACCTCCTGCTGCGTAAAATACCGGCCGTCGGCCATGGGCACATCCGATACCTTGTTGTAGTCCAGTGTAGTACCCTGAATCAGTGCCAGCATACTGTTGTTGCCCTGCTTTACGGTCACCCGCCCTTTGAAGTCCATGGCCACCACGGCTTTGGCATTTTCGAGCCGGGCCTGCAAAAACCGGTACTCATTCATGCTGGGTTCAGGCCGCTGAAAATACTTCCACCACTGGTATTCGCCTTCGCCGAACGACCACGGCCATTTCTGCACGTAAACAACATTGCTGCCAATGAATGACAGGCTGTCTTTGATGTTACGCTCCAGCGAATCGACCAGAGTAAAGACGGCGATAATGGCGAAGATACCAATCGTTACGCCCAGCAACGACAGCGTGGTGCGCAGGATATTGGACCGCAACGCCTGCCACGCAAACCGGAAACTTTCAAATGCTTGACGAAGAAACTGCACGGGCTGTACGAGTAAAGGAGCGAAACAAGTAAAGAAGCTTCTAAAAGTAACAGTTGAACGGCGGCAGTCCAACTGGTTTGGGATGGGCACAACGCCCGGACGGATAAATGGTTGGATAGGGGGTTTGTCCGTGTCGGAACCGTCGGCCGTTGGGCCAGACATCAATTATACCGGGGAAGTTGTAGTTTCGTGGGTTCATTCTGATACCCGTTCAATTCTGCCTGCTCATGCTAACCCGGTCCCTGTTTGCTTCGTTACTGCTTGCCCTTTTCATAGTTGCCTGCAAAACCCAGTTGCCCGTTGCTCAGAAAACGACCAGCGTCCGCGAGGGGCAGGGCGTTTACCAGTTTGTAGAGGAAGATCCGCTTCGCAAACCGTTTTTCTCCGACCGAACCGGCGTCCTGGGGCGCAACGGTATGGTAGCCTCGGCGCATCCCGAAGCGTCGGCGGTAGGCGTGGCCATTCTGCAGGCGGGTGGTAACGCCGTCGATGCTGCCGTGGCGGTGCATTTTGCGCTGGCGGTGGTGTATCCGGTGGCGGGTAATATTGGCGGGGGCGGCTTTATGGTGTACCGCGACAAGTCCGGAAAAGCCTATACGCTTGATTACCGGGAGAAAGCACCGGGCCGCGCCAGTGCCAACATGTACCTCGACTCGGCGGGGAACGTTATTCCGGGACTCAGCATTAACGGACATCTGGCCAGTGGCGTGCCCGGCGCGGTTGACGGCATGGTGGAGGCCCATAAGCGGTTTGGGAAGCTGCCCTGGGCGCAGGTTATTCAGCCCGCCATTGACCTGGCCAGTACTGGGTTTGCCCTCACCGAGCGCGACGCCACCGGCCTGAACCGGGTTAAGGCCAGCCTGCGGACCATTAACCCCGGCAAAACCTACTTTCTTAAAGCAACCGGCCCGGCCGATACCACCTGGCAAGCCGGCAACCGACTCGTGCAGGCCGACCTTGCCAAAACCCTGCAACGCATTCAGCAACAGGGGCGGGCGGGATTTTACGAAGGCGAAACGGCTCGGCTGCTGGCGCAGGAGATGCAGCGCGGAGGGGGCATGATTACCGAAGAAGACCTCCGCAACTATCACTCCGTCTGGCGCGACCCTATCCAGGCTACCTACAAGGACTACACTATCATTACCATGCCGCCAACCTCCAGCGGGGGCGTGGCCCTGGTGCAGCTTATGCGCCTGAACGAGCCTTATCCCCTCCGGCGGTGGGGCTGGAATGCCGACAGTACTGTGCAGGTTATGATTGAAGCCGAACGGCGCGTGTATGCCGACCGGGCCAAATTCCTGGGGGACCCCGATTTTGTAAAAATGCCGATTGATCAGCTCATGAGCAAGGCGTACCTGAGCAAGCGCTTTGCCGACTTCTCGTTTGCCAAAGCAACCGACAGTAAGGCCGTATCGGGCGGGGCCATTCCAGGCTACGAGAGCATGGAAACGACCCACTTTTCCATTGTCGATAAGGACATGAACGCCGTGAGCAGCACGACTACACTTAACGGGGGCTTCGGCAGCAGCGTAGTGGTGGGCGGTGCGGGTTTTTTTATGAATAACGAAATGGACGATTTCAGCGTGAAGCCGGGTGTTCCCAACATGTTCGGGCTGATTGGCAACAAAGCCAACGCCATTGCGCCTAACAAACGGATGCTGTCGAGCATGACCCCCACCATTCTGGAAAAAGACGGTAAGCTGTTTATGGTGGTTGGAACACCAGGTGGGTCTACCATTATGACGTCGGTTTACCAGACAATCCTGAACGTTATTGAACACGGCATGACCATGCAACAGGCGGTTAACGCGCTTAAATTTCACCATCAGTGGCTGCCCGACAACACTATTTTCGAGAATGGCGCCTTTACCGAACCCACCATTCAGTATCTGCAAAGCCGGGGCTATCAACTCCAAAAACTGACCAATACCCTGGGGCGTATGGACTGCGTACTCGTCCGGCCCGATGGTACGCTAGAAGGAGCCTCAGACCCCCGCGCCGATAATACCGCAAAAGGGTATTAGTCAGGAGAAGAGCGGCAATCTACTGAAACGGGCTGACGCAGATGTGCGTCAGCCCGTTTCAGTAGATGCGTACCCGATGCGTTGCTTACTTCAACGCGTCTTTCAGCATTTTGGCTTTGTCCATGTGCTGCTGATCGTCAGTCACGATTTTTTGAGCAAACTGCTTCAGGTTAGGTTCGTTGGTATTATCAGCCATATTTTTGGCCTTGCTGATGGCTTTATCATTGACGTCGGCCATGTTTTCGAGGTATTTCTTGTCGAAGTCCATACCGGCTTTCTCGTCGCGCAGTTTGTTAACCATCTCCTGGCTGTCGTTGCCCAGCGTTGAGGGCAGGGTAACGTTGTACCGGGCGGCTGCGTCTTTCAGCGTTGCATCGTCTTTGGCGTGGGCATCAACGGTTTGTTTGGCGAAGTCTTTCACGGACGAATTCATGGCCCGGTCGGCGGCAATTTTGCTCATCTCCAGCTCGGTCATGCCGGTATTGGCCAGGTCAACCATGTACTCGGCCACGTCTTCGGCATCGTCTTTCGAATCGGCCATCTGAGCACCGGCTCCGTTATTCTCAATCTTGTCCTCGTTGATTTCTTCCGCCGTTTCGGTACTGTCTTTCTTTTCCGAACAGCCGGCGGTAAATAATAGGCCTACCACAAGCAGGATACTCAGGATGTTGGCTTTCATAACGGTCTTGTTTTGTTGAACATATCCGGATAAACCGGGCGCGTAAAACATTGTTTATCAGACTAACTCAGAATCTGTTTGAACTGCCGGGCGGCATCGCGGTGGTAAGCATCGTTCTTTTTACGCTTTTCGGCCAGCTTGCGCACCTCCTTCACCATGTCGTTATCCATGAGGTCATTGGCGATGCGGGTGGCCGCTTCGTTGATCTCGGCAATCTGATCCAGGTATTCGCGGTCAAAGGCGGTACCGGTTTCCATCTCCTGTAAGTCATCAACGCGGTCTTTGCCGTCGCTGCTGAGTTCAGCGGGTAAAACAACATTGAGTTTCTTGGCCAGTTCACGGAATTCTTGTTCGGCCTGCTGGTGGGCGTTAATAACCTGCTGGGCAAAGTTTTTGGTTTGCGGATTCTGGGCTTTGGTCAGGGCAATCCGGCTGATGGCCAGCTCCGTCATACCACTGCTGGTCAGTTCAACCAGACCCTCGGCGGTGTCTTTGGCATTTTGTTTGGCGTTGCTGTCCTGAGCAACGGCCTGTTTTTCAATGCGTTCATCATTGGCTTTGTTGGCCCGGTCCACGCTGTCGTCGCTAGCGCAGGCGGTTAGTAAAAGCAGGTAAGAAAAGAGTACGGGCAGGAGAATACGTGTTGGCATAGTATCGTGTGTTTTCTGAAAGAACCCGCTCGCCCTGCAGTTGGTTTTGAACGGTCTGGCTAATGGCGACCTAAGACGCGATTAAAAAGCGATACTGACTGCCACATCCAAATCAGAATCCCGGTGCTATGCCGCCACACTACCGGACGCGATTTGGGAAGATCAGAGTAGTCGTAAAAAAAGAGCAGGCTCGGGAGCCTGCTCTTTTTTTACGACTACTCTGATAAAGGACTCGTGCCCCCGCTTTTCTGAGTTCAGACTTAAGGTATAAACCGGGCCCAGACCCAGCCAGCGCCAGAGTTGACGGACTATTTCTTTTCGAGCAACGCAATCAGTTCTTTGGCGGCTTCTTCGGACGAGGCCGGGTTCTGGCCGGTAATCAGCATACCGTCTTTCACCACGTACGAAGCCCAGTCGCTGCTTTTGCTGTAGTGGCCGCCTTTGTTTTTCAGTTCGTCTTCCAGCAGGTACGGCACTACGTTGGTAAGCTGTACGGCTTCTTCCTCGGTATTGGTGAAGCCCGTTACGTTTTTACCTTTCACCAGCGGGTCGCCCTGCTCAGTGGTTACGTTCAGCAACACGGCGGGTGCGTGACAAACGGCGGCTACCGGTTTGCCGGCTTTCCAGAAGTTCTGGATGAGCTGAATCGAGTTCGGGTCCTTGTTAAGATCCCACATAGGGCCGTGGCCACCGGGATAAAATACCGCGTCGAAACCATCGGCAGTTACGTCGCTCAGCTTTTTGGTGTTAGCCAGCAACTTCTGCAAATCCTCGTCTTTGTCGAACCGGCGGGTAGCGTCGGTCTGGTTGCCGGGTTCGGCACTTTTGGGGTCAATGGGCGGCTGACCGCCTTTGGGCGATGCCAGCGTAATGGTAGCGCCCGCGTCCTTCATGCTGTAATAGGGGGCGGCAAACTCTTCAATCCAGAAGCCGGTTTTTTCGCCGGTGTTGCCTAACTCGCTGTGCGAGGTTAAAACGATTAAGATATTCATAGTGATTGTTGTTGAGGTCGTTGCCCCAAGGAAACGACCGGGTTACTAATGAATGGTGAAAAAACAGGGCGTCTGCTCAGCAGTTGCCATTAATGTCGCAGAAGCCATCGTCGGCTGTGGCTACCAGAAGAGGCTTTTCTTCCTGCCATACCTGATCCAGCACCTGCGCAAACACCTCGGGTGGCTGGGCTCCGCTCACGGCATATTTGTCGTTGAAAACATAGAACGGCACCCCCTGCACGCCTACCTGACGGGCGTAATACTGGTCTTTCCGCACGTCTTCTTCATACGCACCGCTTTCCAGCACCTGCCGGGCCTCACCAGCGTCCAGCCCTACTTCGGTAGCCAGTTGCACCAGCGTATCGGTATCGCCCACGTTCCGGCCTTCGGTGTAGTAGGCTTTGAACAGGCGCTCCTTCAGCTCATTCTGCAACTGGTGCGCTTTGGCAAAATGCAGCAGACGGTGCGCAGACAGGGTATTGCTGATGATGGCTTTGTCAAAGTCATAGGTCAGTCCTACTTCTTTGGCAATGGCTGCCATACCGTCGTTCATGCGCTTGCCATCGGCAGTGGTACCGCCCTTGCGCCGGCCCAGGTACTCATGTACCGACTGCCCCTCTTCTACGGCGAGGTCGGGGTCCAGCTGGAAGCTTTTCCACTCAATCTCGACCTTGTCTTTGGCCCCGAAGTTGTTGAGGGCCATTTCAAATTTCCGCTTGCCGATATAGCAGAACGGACACACGATATCACTCCAGATTTCTACTTTCATAGGATTTGTTGTTCCGGTTCAGCCGGACCCGCTTAAGGATTGGTTGAGTAAATGGATGCGTCTTTCACGAACACCCGCCGGTTCAGTTTCAGTTGCGAAACAATCAGTTCGGCAAAGTCTTCGGGGTGCATTACCCTGTCCTCGTTATTATTGATCAGGTTCGAGCTGCGGGCCAGATCGGTCACTACCGTGCTGGGGGCCAGGGCCGTAACCCGGATGTTGTGCTTGCGTACTTCCTGCATGAGCGACTCGGTCAGACCCATTACGCCAAACTTTGAGGCACTGTAGGCACTCGTGCCTGCGTTGCCTTTCAGGCCCGCGGTAGAGGAAATATTTACGATATCGCCGGTTTGGCGGTCAATCATCTGGGGCAGCACCGCGCGGGTTACGTAGTACGTACCAAACAGGTTTACCTTTACCTGATTCTCCCAGTCGGCGGGCTCCAGTTCCAGAAACTTACCGAAGGTACCGGTACCCGCGTTGTTGATCAGAATGTCGATGTTGCCCAGCTGGGCCTGAATCCGGGAAACGGCTCCGTTTACCGAGTCAATGCTGCTGACATCGGCCAGGGCCATGGCGGTGTTTACGCCAATTTCCCGGAGCTGGTTGGCTACCTGCTGCAAATCCGTTTCCGTGCGGGCAATCAGTCCGACGTGTACGCCTTCGTTAGCCAGCGCAATGGCTACGGCCCGACCAATGCCTTTGCCGGCACCGGTAACGAGCGCAATTTTTCCGTGTAGTGATTCCATAGTATATGATGATAACGACCCTGTGGTCAGTGAGGTTAATAAATAAACAAGTTAGTCCTGCGCCGACAGCGTGGGGTAATCAACATACCCTTTGGAGCCGGTTGTGTAAAACGTTTGTGAGTCAGCCACGTTCAGGGGGGCGTCAAGTTCAAACCGCTTTACCAGGTCGGGGTTGGCAATAAACGGCACACCAAACGCCACCAGATCGGCATTGCCCTCGGTAATCACCTGGTCTGCTTTTTCCTTGGTAAAGCCTTTGTTGATGATCAGCGTGCCGGTGTAAAACGGTCTGAAATGTTTGGCTACTTCCTGCACCGCAAAGGGCACCTCGCTTACGTCATTGAACGGCTCGGTCAGGTGAATATAAGCCAGCCCATAGTCGTTGAGCCGCCTGATGATGTACTCGAACGTAGGAATGGTCTGCTCGTCGATCACCATGCCGAACAGGTTATGCGCCGACGGATTGAACCGGATGCCTACGCGGTTGTAATCAATGACGCCGTTCAGCGCGTCGAGGGTCTCGAACAGAAACCGCGCCCGGTTCTCAATCGAGCCGCCGTACTCGTCGGTACGCTGGTTGGAGGCCCCCACAAAAAACTGGTGAAACAGGTAGCCGTTGGCCGCGTGCAGCTCAATGCCATCAAATCCGGCGGCTACGGCGTTGGCCGCGGCCTGCCTGAAGTCCTGCACCGTTTGCCGAATGTCTTCGGTAGTCATGGCCTTGGGCGTAACGGTATCCTCAAACCCTTTCTCGGTATAAGCTTTAGCATGGGGGTTCAGAGCCGAAGGGGCGTGTGGCAGGTCGCCACCGTGCAGGTCGGGGTGCGACATACGGCCCACGTGCCACAACTGGGCAAATATTTTACCGTCCTGCTGGTGTACCGCTTCGGTAACCAGTTTCCAGCCTTCAACCTGCTCATCGCTGTAAATGGCGGGAACATTGATGAAGCCTACCGCTTTGGGGCTAACAAAGGTGCCCTCGGTAATTAACAGACCGGCGGTGGCCCGCTGGGCGTAATAGTCGGCGGTGAGGCTGGTCGCCACGTTGCCGTCGTTGTTGGATCGGCTACGGGTCATGGGGGCCATAACCACGCGGTTTTTCAGCGCAAGGTGGGCCAGTGTATAGGGTGATAAAACGTGTTTGTTCGACATGACGAAGCGGCTCCGGCGGAGCCATTGATGGTTGATGAATTGATTTGATGAAGTAGCCGATACCTGACCAGTTGGTCAGGCGTATTGGGGTAAGCAGCCCAGCAGGGCCAGCAACGTATGGGTGGTTTGTAAGGCGTCTTTATCCGGGCTGGCCATTACCGTAACCGGGTTGGGCGAGATGCTGCCCAGCGGAGCCGTCAGCGTAACCGGAATTACCCGGGCGTGGGGCAGGTGCTGCAACAGTCGGCTGGTAGCCAGGTTGGTGAACTGAATTACCGTCTTGCAGGTGGTAACGTCCCGGATGCGATCGGCCAAGGCATCCAGTGCCTGGTCGTCAACGCAAATAATAACGGTATCAGCTTCCCACGAAGCATCTTTGCAGCAACTCAGCACATCCACATCGGCCGCGCTGGTTTGCGAACGAACGGCGTTCTGTAGCGAACGTAATGCAACCGGGTCCGTATCCATCAGCAGCAGCCGGTACTGGTCAGCCAGTCGGCTGGCAATGAAGGCCCCCGTCTGGCTGGTGGCACCAATAAGGGCAACCGTGTGAGTATAGGCCATACTTCCTTTGTTTTACCAGTACAAAGGTACCCCGGCCCAACTGCTGCAATCGTTGAGGAATGGTAAGAAAAAGCCTTGACATAGATCAAGAGAACGCTACCGGCGCTGCAGCAGATTCTTGCGAATACGGCTCAGGGTTTCGGGCGTAATGCCGAGGTAGGAAGCCACCAGGTGCTGCGGAATACGCTGGATAAGCTCGGGGCTGGAGTCCAGCAGGCGGAGGTATTTTTCCTCGGCCGAGTACGTAATGGAACTGAGCAGCCGTCGCTCCTTGGAAATAATGTTGTTCTGAAACAGGATGCGAAAGTACCGCTCCATTTTGGGTACCTGCAGGGTCATCTCCTCAAACTGGGGTAAGGACAGCAGCAGCAGTTCGGCATCGTCAATGGCGTCGATGTTGTAGGAGGCCGGCTCTTCGGACAGAAAACTATAGGTGTCCGAAATCCACCAGCCCTCCCAGGCAAACTGGAGCATGTGCTCATTACCCTTATCGTCTACGTTATAGGAGCGCAACAACCCGTTTTCCACGAATGCCAGATACCGGCACACGTCGCCATCCTGCAGCAGGTACTGCTTTTTGCGTAGTTTCTTGGGCAGAAAAAACGTTTTCAGCAGCTCCTGCTCGGCGGGGGTGAGGGATACCTTCTCGTTTACGTGCGTGAAAAAAACATGGAACATAAAGGCAAAAGTAAGCAGGCAGGCTTGACCGGCGGCAGCTATTGTCCCGAAAGCCCCTGGAAACAACCGTATGGGCAGCAGGGCCTGGTCTGTTTCAACGGATTTCCCCCGCCAGCAGCCCCTGTGACGGGGTAACCCGTATTACTCCGTTAGCTCTGCAGTTTCTTTTTTCGCCATCGGTTTTTGGGCAGCCGAAACAGTTTGCTGCCTTCCTGTTCGGGCGTCTGGTCACCCAGCAGAACCCCCCACGGGCGCAGGCTATCTACCCGGTCGAAAATTATTTTCAGAATGGCAATGGCCGGAATCGACAGAAACATGCCCGATACGCCCGCCAGCGCCCCGCCAATGAGTACCCCAACAATAGAAATAAGCGCGTTGATGCGCACTTTGGAAGCGACAATAAAAGGGACCAGCACATTGTTGTCGATGAACTGAACCACTAAAAATACCCCCAGCACCTTGGCCATGGTGGCCAGCTCAGGCTGGGAACTCGCGGTAATCACAACGGCCAGCAGGGTAGCCACCAGTCCGCCAATGTAAGGAACCAGGTTCAGAATGGCCGCCATCACGCCCAGCAGAATAGGGTACTGAATGCCAAAAATCAGCAGACCCACCGAGTTGAGGGCCGCCACACAGGCTGTTTCGATGAGCAGGCCCACCATGTAATTCTGCACCACGGCTTTAATAGCGGTTAAAATATCCTGCACCCGGTTTAGCTGGCTTTCGGGGAAAAGCACGATTACAAAATGCAGGAGCATGGACCGGTAAAAGAGCAGCAGAAAAACGTAAATGGGCATCAGCAGAAGCGTACCCAGCGGACCGGTAATCACCGCTGCGTCCACGTCCATGGTCTGACTCTGGGCCTGCTTGATGTATTTTTCCTGTTGTACGTAGCTGACATTGTACTCCTGCCGAATCCAGTGCCGGATTTTGTAGTAAATCTCGTTCAGGTGTTGCTTGAGCGTAGGCCAGTTGTCGGTGAAGTCAGAGAGTTGCACGGCCAGCAGAAACCCAATGGCCGTGATCACGATGATGGCCAGGGTCAGCGCAATCGTAATAGCGATTACTTTATGGACACCCTTGTTTATGAACCAGGCTTCTACGGGTTGCAGCAACACGGCCAGCAGCCCCGCCAGGGCAAGTGGCACCAGAATATCCTGACCCAGATAGATCGCGGTGGTAAGAATCGCCAGCGACAGCAGCGAATGAGAGAACTGATGATAATGAGGATGGCTTGGTTGGGTCATGATTAAGTTTAGGATTAATCCCGGCAAAGTACGGATTTGTCCGCAGCCACAACCAATCTGAGCGGAAGACCTTTCCAATATCCCTGCCGGGCTCAGTCCACCGACAAACCCATTGTCGTGATCGAAACCTCCCAAACGGCGGTATTGCCCCTCCGTTTGGGAGATTTATCTGGCTGGTGGTAGGTCTTTTGAGCGTAGAGCAATCCTATCAGCACCCATACGGCTAACTGTCACACCTACGAACAAGACAGGCTTGTGTTCGTAAATGTGTTAGGAGAAAATAAAAAAGGACTTACAACAATGTTGTAAGTCCTTGATAATCACTGGTGGGAGTTGACGGGTTCGAACCGCCGACCCTCTGCTTGTAAGGCAGATGCTCTGAACCAGCTGAGCTAAACTCCCTTGTATTTCCCGGTGGCTGCTGCCGTTTGGGAGTGCAAATATAGCAGGTCAAATTTGGCTTCTGCAAGCAATGCGTCAACTTTTTTATTGAAATTCGGCCTTCACTCCACCAATTGGCTGACAACCAGTCGGGAACTCATTCAAAATTTAAGTACAGCGTAACCGAATGGGTGGTGAGCCGGCGGATGCCGACGCTGGCTGCGTTAGTGGCGGGGTTGTACAGGTTAATCAGGCCGTGCGAAAAGCGAAGCTCGGGCGCAAACTTGAAATACTCGAAAAACTGCTCGAAGCCCACGCCGTACTCCACTGCCAGATCCATAGTGCCGGTGCTGAGTCGGCTCAGGCCCTGATTCTCTTTCCGGCGCACGTTGGTTTCGATGCTGAAAGCCCCCCCCGCCAGCAGATACATGCGGCTGTTGTTGCGCCGTTCGGATTTGTATTTGAGCAGCACCGGAATGTCGAGCCAGGTCGATTCGCGGGTTTCTACCTTCGAGGTGCCGCCGGGGTAGTCATACACAATCTCGCGGTTCATAAGGGACACCGAGGGGGCCACCCGCAAATCGAAATGGTCCTGCAGGAAGGTGTTCATGATAAAGCCCACCCGGAAGTTGGGCCGGTTGGGCGAGTAAATCCGGTACGACGAGTCGGCGGTCAGGAAGGCCGGGCTGTAGCCTACGCTGAAGCGGGAAACGGGCGCGGCAAAGAAAAAGCCGTAGTGAACGGGTTTATCGTCGTAGCGTTCCAGGTGCTTCCGAACGTATTTGTAGCCCTGCGCCCGGGCCGGAACGCTGGCCACCCCGGCAAGCCACAGAAGAATCAGGATTTGTGACCAATGTAAATTGAGGCAACGCCGAAGGTAAGCGGTATCCATTTGGTGTGTGTAAATCCGGCGGCTTCGTAAATGCGCAGAAAGTCGGGACCGTCGGGAAACGCCTGCACCGATGCGGGCAGGTAGGTATAGGCCGATGCGTCTTTGCTCACCACGCGCCCAACGAGCGGCAGGATGGTTCGGGAGTAAAAACCGTAGAGTTGCTTAAACGGAAACTGGCGCGGGTTCGAGAACTCCAGCACCACGCAGACCCCACCGGGACGGGTAACGCGGTACATATCGGTGAGTCCGCGTTTGAGATTCTCGAAGTTACGCACTCCAAAAGCAACGATGACGGCGTCGAAATCATTGTCTGGCAGAGGTAATCCTTCCGAATCGCCGGAGCGCATCTCGATGATATCGCTCAGCCCGCGTTTTTTCATTTTCTCGCGCCCTACGCTGAGCATGCCCTCCGAAATGTCCATACCCACAATTTTTTCGGGTTTGAGCACCAGCGCTTCCAGGGCAAAGTCGCCGGTGCCGGTGGCGATGTCCAGAATGCGTTTGGGTAGGTTAGGGGTGGTAGCTTTGCGTAGTTCCCGAATGGCCCGCTTGCGCCAGAGAATATCAATACCCCCGCTCAGTACGTGGTTCAGCAAATCGTATTTAGGCGAAATGCTGTCGAACATTTCGGCCACCTGCTCACGCTTGGAGGTGTCTTTGTCTTTGTAGGGAAGTACAGCCATAGCTTGATGAATGAATAAATGAACGCTGAAAGAGTGCCGTTGTGGACGTGACCAGCTAATGGGCGGATTCACGGCTTCTCAACATCAGATTCATACTGTATTCAATCACTAATTGAGCCCGAAAGTTTCGCGGGGGCGTGGGGCGTGGTGATCTACCCGGTTTTGCGTAGCTTACTTGCCTGTTTTACCCAATACAACCCGCTTACCCATGATTAACCCGATTCTGCCCGTTCTGCCGCTGCTTTCGTTTCTGTTTTCACCCCCTCCCGTTCCGCCCGATGTGCATGCCCTTCATCAGCGCGTGCTGACGCTCGACACTCACGCCGACGCGCCCATAATGCTGCAAAAAGAAGGGTTTGACGTCAGCCAGCGGCACAACACCAGAAAAGGATGGCTCGCAGATTGATTTTCCGCGCATGAAAGACGGGGGCATGGATGCCATGTTTTTTGCGGTTTATACGGCGCAGGGTCCACGCACGCCGGAGGGCCACGCCCGGGCCAAAGAAAACGCCCTGCACCAGTTCGAGCTGATTCATCAGGCCCTGAAAGCCCACCCCGAAATGGCCGAGATAGCCACCACCCCCGCCGATGCCTACCGCCTTGAGAAAGCCGGCAAACGGGCCGTTTTTATCGGGATGGAAAACGGCTACCCCCTCGGCAGTGATCTGGCCATGCTCAAAACTTACTACGACCTCGGCTGCCGCTACATCACCCTGACCCACTTCGCCAACAACCTCATCGGTGACTCCAGTACCGACCCCGACGGCCCGATTTACGGTGGCCTGAGCGATTTCGGGAAGAAAGTCGTGGCGGAAATGAACCGGCTTGGCATCCTCATCGACGTCTCGCACGTGGCCGACAGTACCTTTTACGATGTGATGAATCTGTCCAAAGCACCCGTTATTGCCTCGCACTCCAACGCCCGCGCCCTCTGCGATTTTCCGCGCAACATGACCGACGATATGATTAAGCTCATTGCCCGTAAAGGGGGCGTGGTGCAGGTCAACTTTGTGAGTGATTACCTGCGTGCCCCGTCAGAAGCGTTTCGGGCGGCTAAAACCAAAATGCGGATGGCCCGGGTAGGTAAGGTAATGACGCCCAAAATGGAAGCCGCTCTCCAGGCACAAAGTGATTCGCTGGCGAAGGTGTTCGCCCCCGAACGGGCCAGCCTGAGCGACATCGTGGATCATATCGACCATATCGTCAAAATCACCGGCATCGACCACGTGGGTATCGGCTCGGACTTTGACGGGGGCGGGGGCGTTAATGGTCTGGAAGACGTCAGCGAAATTGAGAACCTGACCGCCGAACTCGTCCGCCGGGGGTATTCGGAGCCGGACATCGCCAAAATCTGGGGGGGTAACCTGCTGCGCGTCCTGGGAAAGGCTCACGTAAAGTAAACTATGACGCCGGTATGACTCCTGAAACCGTTTTCCAGCTTGCCAACGCCCTGGTGCTGCCGCAGTGGCTGCTCATGGTGGTGGCTCCCCGCTGGCTGGTGACCCGCTGGCTCATAAACTCGTACCTGATTCCGGTTTGCCTGGCGGTTATTTACGTGGTGTATCTGCTGGGCGGTGGGCCGGTTGATTTCGAGTCGTTTGCGACGCTGGCGGGTGTCCAGTCTATGTTTGCCAGCGGGGGCGATGGCGTGATGCTGGCGGGCTGGATACATTACCTCGCCTTCGACCTCGTGGCGGGTACGGTTGTCCTGCGCGATGCGCAGGCGAAACAGATACCGCATTGGCTGATTATCGGGCCACTGCTTTTGTGCTTTATGCTGGGGCCGGTAGGCTTCCTGCTCTACTGGATTATCCGCACGGTGCGCACCCGCAGACTGGTAGCCGGACCAGACGTAGCCAGCTGAGGATAGCCGTACCGATAGGGGCAGGCGAATTTTAGGAGAGCGACCTGCTGAACAGCAAAGTAAGAAATTGAGGTGTACTGACTTATGGTATGGAATGCGCTGTGGCTACGGGGTTTCTGGTTCGACACCCGCCTGACCTCACGCTGTCTGACCCCCGGTCCCTGTAAGCCGGCTCTAACCAATAAACACGTCTCGATTGAAAGCTGCCCTGCTTTGCCTGTTTGCGCTCAGCCTGCCCTTCCGGGTATCCGGTCAGGCAAAGACCCCCGTCATTTCTATTACCAACAGTAGCACGCTAGCCCGCCAGAACGCAGTGGTGGCCATTCCCTGGCAGGCCGTACTCCAGCAGAGTCCGGGCGTGGATACCGCCCGGTTCGGGATTGTTGACCGGAACACCCGGCAGAACGTGCCGTTTCAGTTTGAGGGTAACGGGCAGTCGACTATTCAGCAGCTTCTGGTCCAGGTGTCGGTACCGGCCAATGGTCAGATCGAGTTGCTGATGGAGAACCGGAAATCGGCGCCGGTTGCGGCCAAAACCTATGCCCGTTATGTGCCGGAGCGGTTAGACGATTTTGCCTGGGAGAACGACAAGATTGCTTTTCGGGCGTATGGAAAAGCCCTGGAGGGTACCAAAGGCGACGCGTATGGTCTGGACGTGTGGGTAAAGCGCACCGATAAACTCGTGCTGAACGACCGCTATAAACGCGGCAAATACCACGAAGACATCGGCGATGGTATGGATTATTACCACGTTGGTCTCACGCTGGGAGCTGGTAACGTGGCTCCCTACCTGAACGATTCCGTCTATTACCCGGCTAACTACCACCGCTGGAAAATCCTCGACAATGGGCCGATACGCACCACGTTTGTGCTGGAATACGACGCGTGGGATGTGAACGGAACGTCGATAACGGCTACCAAGAAAATTACGCTGGACGCTGGTTCGCAGATGAACCGGATTGAAGCCACCTACCGCTACGCCGGACCCGATACACTGCCGGTAGTAGTAGGCATTATTAAACGGCCTCAGCCCGGTACGCTGCTGCTGGATGAGCAGGCGGGCGTGATGGGGTACTGGGAGCCGCAGCACGGTCCCGACGGAATTACGGGTGTGGGAACGGTTATCGGCACACCCGTTGCCGCCATGATGGTAACGAAAGAGCAGCTGCTGGCCAAAACCACCGCTCCTAAAAACGCTCCCTTTCGTGTATTATACCGGTGCGGCCTGGAACAAAGCCGGCATCATTACCACGGCGCCCGCCTGGTTTGCTTATCTGTACGCCTTTAAAACCGCCCTCAATGCGCCCCTGACCGTTAGTGTTAGGTAGAGTGGTCGACTATGGGCGTGGTAAACCCTGCAACGTCTGTTGTGGAACAGCGTTACGCTACTGATACCCCCGCGCCTGCAAACCAAACAGTTCGGCGTAGCGACCGGCTTTTTCGAGGAGTTCGGCGTGGCTGCCCAATTCGAGCAGGAGCCCGTTCTCCAGCACCAGAATCCGGTCGGCCATGCGGACGGTGCTGAACCGGTGCGAAATAATCACGGCCGAGCGACCCTCGGTCAGTTTAATAAACCGCTGGAATACTTCGTACTCGGCGCGGGCATCCAGCGCGGCCGTGGGTTCGTCGAGAATAATCAACTGGGCGTCGCGCATGTACGCCCGGCCCAGCGCCACCTTCTGCCACTCGCCCCCCGACAAATCAACGCCCTTGCCAAAACTGCGGCCCAGCTGCTGATCGTAGCCGCCGGTTAGTTTGGCAATGACCGTATCGGCCAGGCTGCGTTCGGCAGAGGTTTCAATGCGGGGCTGGTTGGTGCGCTGGTCAATGTCGCCCACGGCAATGTTGGTGCCCGCCGACATTTTGAAGCGGGTATAATCCTGAAAAATCACGCCGATGTTTCGCCGGAATTCGAGCAGGTCATACTCGCGCAAATCGTAGCCGTCGAGCAGAATCCGGCCTTCGGCGGGGTCGTAGAGCCGGGCCAGGAGCTTGACGAGGGTGGTTTTGCCCGCGCCGTTTTCGCCCACGAGCGCCAGCTTTTCGCCGGCTTCGAGGGTAAAGCTCAGGTTGCGCACCGCCCAGCGATCGGAGTTGGTGTATTTGAAGCCTACGTTCTCGAACACGAAGCCCTGCCGAATGGGGTTCGGAAACGGGCGCGTAACGGCGGGCGACTGAATAAGGGGCTGGATGGCGAAGTAATCGAATAAATCCTGGAGATAAATGGCTTCCTGCGTCAGACTGCTGAACTGGAGCAATATCCCTTCCAGCGAGGCCCGTACCTGCCGGAACGATCCGGCCAGAAAGGTCAGGTCGCCAATCGAGATTTGCCCGGTGGTGGCCCGTAGCACAATCCAGACGTAGGCCCCGTAATAGCCCGCCGTGCCGAGGGCCGTGAGCAACACCCCCCAGCCCGCCCGGTTCATGGCCAGGACCTTGTTCTTCTGGAAAAACTCGTCCGACAGCTCTTTGAACCGCGCCACCAGAAAACCCGACAGCCCAAAGATTTTGACTTCCTTGGCCGTTTCGTCGCTGGCCCCCACGTAGCGCAGGTAATCGAGTTCGCGCCGTTCGGGTGTCCAGGAGCGCGACAGGGAGTAGCTGCGCTGGTTGAAGTAGTTGTCGCCAATGAAGGAAGGCGTTACGGCCACCAGAATCAGCAGCAGGAGCCACGGGTTGTAGACGGCCAGACCAGCGCCCAGAAACCCCACCGAAATCAGGCTTTGTACCTGCCCAAATACGCCGGAGAGCAGCACCGTCCGGCCCGTAGTTTGCCGGCGGGCGCGTTCGAGTTTGTCGTAAAAGGTGGCGTCTTCAAACTGTTCGAGATCGAGGGTAGCCGCGTGCTCCATGAGCCGGATGGAGGTGCGGTTGGCAAACAAATCGCCCAGCAGCCCGTCCATGAGCGACATGGCCCGGCCCAGCGCGGTGGAGAGGATGGCCAGGCCAAACTCGGCGGCTACCAGCTGCCACAAAAACGTGGTGTCCCGGTCGGCCGCGTCTGCCAGCCGTACCACTTCGTCGATGAGCAGTTTGCCAATGTACAGGACCGTAACCGGAATGGCCGCCTGCACCAGCCGCAGGGCCGCGTTGCCCATAAACAGGCCCGGCGAAACGTCCCAGACAAGGCGGAAGAATGCGGGTAGATTGCCGAGGGCCGCAAACCGTTCGCGCCAGCTCAGCTCGTCTTTTTCGTTGGCCGGCTTGATACGTGGAATCTCAGATTTTGCCATATCTGAAAGGACAAGGCCACCGTGCGTTTAGTTCGGGCTGATCAGATGCCGTTGTCTGTTCTTGCGAGATACGTTAGAATTCAATTGCATCCGGCCTGCTCGGTTGTCATATAAGCGCAACAGGTATCTATTTCGCAATCCATCAAGCGTATCGTTGGCACACGATGGCATCTATGACTAAAGGCCATATGTGTACACGATCAACGATGCTATTCAGATAGAGTACCGTAACTACGTTAACCAGAGGACACCGGAATACTGCGTTGCTGGGCACTACATTTACGAAGAACTGATAACTTGCAAAACAGCTAATGAAAATCTGTTCAGAATATGCTTTAGACTGCTGAGGCAATGTTTACGATGGTACGGCAACAGGACACACGGCAATCCAGACTTCCGTAGCCGCCCTTCCCGAAGCTGATTACGCCCTGCTGAAAGCGATTTGGGAAGGGCCAAACAGTTTTATGAATCCTACTTTCAATCCGTTCCAATAATTGGTAGAATATTATCAGATTTTTCATCTAACAACTAAACAGGATTGTGGAAAATATTGCATCAACACTCGCTCAAATCCATGTCCAAAGGGAAGCAAAAGCATCTGTCGATAACCATGGACAAACCAGCTTCATAAGATTCCCGGATGGTATGTACCACTTCTTCGGTATTAAACTAGGGGGAATGACCGTAGCCGTCATGATTGACCGTAACGGTCAATGTGAGCAGATGGGTTTGAATACCGACGACTCCCCCTGTTTTTCTTCTAAACCGTTCAATGCCAAACGGTTTCATCTGGAACATGTAGCGAAAGACTGGGTCAACTATCTGTGTGAGAGTCTTAACCTGACGAGCGTGATTATATCTGAAAGCAAGTTACTTAAGCCATTACGAGACAAGTGTAAAGAAAAGATGCTCAAAACCACAAATAAGGTGTATGGAGTCGCTGATGACGGTGAAGAGGAGTGTGTAATAGAGAGACATGCCAAACGTGATTGGGCTTTAAAAAATGATAAGTCGATGGAAAAGAACGAGTTGAATAGTAAGTTGGGGAGTATGAATTGCAGTCTGAAATTTCTATGGGAGCAACTGATGAAAATCGATACAGTAAAAGTTTTACCAAAAATTGAGAGGGAGAGAATTTATATAAAGTCCAACAAACACTACTGCTCAATTAATGAAACAGTGGGTGATGGCTGAATAACGTTGAAATGCTTATCTTTGAGCATGGTCTTAGAAGCAGTCGCCTGTAAACATTGCGGGCAAACTCAGCAAGTCAAACGATACGGCATTACCCCAACCGGCACGCAACGATATCGATGCTACGACTGCGGGCGCACATTTGTCAAAACATATTCCCGTAAAGCCTGTGACCCCAGTGTTCAAAAGCAGATTGTGCCGATGGTACTCAACGGGGCGGGTGTTCGTGACACCGCTCGCGTACTAGGTATTAACCGCAATACGGTCAGTGCCACCATTAAAAAAAAGTCAACAGGTGCTTAACGTTCACCCAGCCTACAACCACAAAAGCTTGACACTCATTCTAAAAGTAGATGAGTCATGGTCATTTGTGCAGGCTAAGAAGCATCCTCGCTGGCTTTGGTGGGTCGAGGATGCGGTAAGTGGCCAAGTGGTGGCTTTTGTTTTTGGTCGACGTACTCACCAGACTTTTCGTCGTTTGCTTTCCTTACTCGAGTCGGCTCAAGTTGCGGTCAGCAAATGGATCACCGACGCGTGGTGGGCTTACTTTGACTGTCTGGATCAGGACTTACGTATCGAAAGCAAGGCTCTTTTGCAAAGCTAGAGCGCAAGCACCTGACGCTGCGCACGCGCATCAAACGACTGGCTCGGAAGACAATTTGTTTTTCAAAGTCGGTAGTGGTTCACGACACGGTGATTGGGCTGTTCATCAATCAGTTTTTCTTTGGCGTTCAACATTATTGAGCCATCACCAAACAGTGAAATCAATTATTGATAATGAAAAAGCAAAATATATACACAAAGAAGCTTCTGCTGTAATAGATGAAATAAATAGTATTTTAGTTCAATTTAATGTAAGTGTACAAGAACAGCAATCGGATAATATCGAGAAAATAGAACTTGAAAACAAGTTATTCAAGTCAAACATAACCGAAAATACAGTCTCGGATAAAATCAAAGAATTAAAAGAAATAATTTACGATGCAAACAACTATGTGAATAAATTACAACTTATAAAACCATGTACAGAGTCTAAGTTTGAAGTCTTAAGTTTAGAATTTGCTACGTTGATATCTAAATTTAAAATCAGAAGAAATAAAATATTTGAAGGTCTTCATATTTATACTTTTGAATATCAAAATACAAGAAAGATAATGATTCAAAAAAAGTTTACTTCTTGGAAAAAGAGAGTACGAGTTGTCGATAAAAAACCTATTTTACCTACCAAGCCGCAGGAGTTAGTAAATTCATTCCTGAAACGTCTGCCCAAATCAACAACTGTCTCTTTGACTGAAATAAGTGATTTTGCAAAGATTTTTGGTACTCTAATTAATACTACAGTTCTAAATAGATTGGAAAAAGGACACTATCTGCAAGAGTTTGCTAAATGGGAGCGTGATGCTCTAAAAGAGCATAATAATTCAATTATAACTAAAACCTCAATGCTCCACAAGTTGCCAGTTTCAATTGAAAATTACGAAAGAGAAGTTGGCTGGAAAGACGTATCATTTTCAAATGGGAGAGTAACTGTTTTTATTAATAGAAATCCAAATGTGATACCTGAACCTCGTTCAAAAAGTATTTATAATAAATTCACAAAACTTATTCAAAAGTATGGGACTCTTACGGTAGAAGTCGATAGGAAAACTAATAAAGTTGTGAAGTGTAATGCTGCGAGTATTATTGATTCAGTTTTTGATCGACTTGAAATTGAACAGGAGCTTTCTAATCATAGCTTGGGCAAAATAACGTACTTAGAGAAAATACATTCGTCGTGGGATAATGATCGGGTTATCAAGGCATACCGTCTGCGAGACAAGTCGGAATACTTCAATAGTTTGTGTGACAGATGTCCACCGAACTTTAAAATTGTTCCGGTGCGTGAACAGCGAAGCCACGATAGCAGCGAGTCTATAATTGAGGAAGATGCCTTTCTTTTTCCGGTACGGCGGCAACAGTAACGTACATACTTTGGGGGAGCGTTGAAAAAGCCGGGCAACGCATGTATTCCGATGCTTACCGGAGAATTACCGGGCTGCTCTGCAAAACGTATTCGATTACGTGGTTAGCCCCGGCGTAACCAACAAACGCGATAGACTCCGAAGCAGCCGGTTCGACTATTTCGATAATAGCGTCGTTAAACACGTTGGTTCGGTTAATCATCCTGCGGACGGGGTGGCAGTCTGGAAGCGGAATTTAGACGAGTTGACGCCGTAGAATTACATAAGCCAATCCATATAGTTTTCCGGCGAGATGACCGCCATTTCTGCATTGGGATAGGCTTCCCGAAACGAGTTGGGGAATTTAGCTTTGGCGGTTGGATTCCACTTGAACTCGAACGCCCGCAACAGGCCGTTTTCTTCTTCGAGCCAGTCAATCTCCTGTTGCTGTGTGGTGCGCCAGAAATAATAGGCCGGGCGTTTGCCCGCGTACAGGTTCGCCTTTATGCGTTCGGCAATGATGAAGTTTTCCCAGAGCGCACCCGCATCGACCCGCAGCGATATGGGGTTGAAATTCTTGATGATGGCGTTACGAATGCCGTTGTCGTAAAAGAATACTTTCTTACTCTTTTTGAGTTCATTGCGCAGGTTTCGGCTGAACGCGCTGACCTGAAAAATCACGAATGTTTGTTCGAGTAGCCCAATGTAGCGGTCAACAGTAGCGGGGTCGGTACCGACAATCTGGCTCAGTTCGTAGTTCGACACCTGACTGCCAACCTGCAATGCCAGCGCAAGAAGCAGTTTGGGCAGGATGGCTGGTTTGCGAACGTCCTGAAACCTGAGAATATCCTTGTACAGGTAACTGTCGGCCAGTTCGGTCAGGCGTCGGTCGGCCTCGGCGGGGTGTAGCACAATGTCGGGGTAGAAGCCGTAGATTAGCCGTTGTTCAAGCAACCGCTTTTCTTCGCGTGGGGAGGTTTCGGCGGCCAGTTCAGCAGTGGAAAAGGGCAGCAGGCGATACTCGAATTTGCGGCCTGTGAGCGGTTCGTTGATGCCCCCGGCAAGTTCCAGAGCCGATGATCCGGTTACGATGGTCTGTACGTTGGGCAACTGATCGGCAAGCAGCTTGAGCGTCAGCCCGATTCCCGGTACCCGTTGCGCTTCGTCGATGAACAAAATCCAATTAGCTCCTACCAAAGCCCTCAACTGCGTACTGTTTACGTTCGTCAGGTCGGCACGGTCGTCGGGTTCGTCGCAGTTGAGCCACAGGGCCGGACGGTTGGTCAGGCGGGCTATTTCGCGGAGCAGCGTGGTTTTACCAACCTGTCGGGGACCGGTCACAATCAGGACTTTTCCTCGGTACATATCAGACAGTAGCGGGCTTGTTATAATGCGATTAATCACAAAATTTAGCTTTTATTTGAGATTATATTCGTAAAATTAAGCTAAATCTTGTGAGTATCTTACTCAATCAACTCCAAACAGAGATGGCCCGCTCATTGAACGGGCCATCTGCTTTACTACGCCTGATTAAACTAATAAAGAAATCTGGTAGTTTAATGGTATGTGCGTGTTAACGACCAGAGTTGATTTAAACGGTTGCTGTCGATCTGCTAACCCGCTTAGAACAGGTACCGCGCGCCAACCTGAAACTGGCGCGGGGGAGCCGCGTTGCGCTGCACGATGCCGCTGCCTACCAGCCCTACCTGAATCTGGTTGCTCTGCGTAGCATTGTTCGAGTAGCCGCTCAGGTTGTTGGCATTCAGCAGGTTGAACACGTCGGCCCGAATCTCGAATCGCTTCACCGTGCCAAACGTGTATTGAAGGCTGGCATCGAACACCGTTGACCAGGGCAGGCGGTCGGCGTTGCGCGATACGCCCGGCTGCCGGTCGGAGTTGCCCACGTAGGCATCGCCAAACGCGCCACCGTCGCCGTTGAGGTCGTTGGTGGTCAGGCGGTTGCCCTGTGCGCTGAGTACGGGCCGGCCGTTCTGGTCAACGATTGTGTATTGGCCGGCATCGGGAATGCGGTTGATGGGCTGGCCACTCTGGAGCAGCGCGGCCACCGTAGCCGTGAAGTGCTGGCCCACGTAGTAGTTGAAAATGCCGTTGATAATGTGCCGCCGGTCGTTGATGCTCGGCCCCCACTCGGCGGCAAAGTTGTTGGCATCCTGCGCCCGGAAGTTGATGTCTTCGGTGTCGTTGCTCAGCTTCGAGAGGGTATAAATCAGCCGGTAGGCATACACATCACTGGCCCGGTCTTTCTGCACGTTCAGACTCAGGGCCGTGTAGCGCGAGCGGCCCGCGCTTTCGGTCATCACCACGCTCTGCGCCACACCCGACAGCGCTTGCCCATTGATGATACCGGTCCCGTTCACGATGGGAACCGGACGGGTCAGGTTGGCGGCTGCCGTAGAGCGGGCAATGTTCTGCTGCGCACTCAGGCCGTAATCCCAGGCCGCCGGGGCGTTGAGGTTCCTGGTGCGGAACAGGCTGTACGACTCATTGTACATGGCGTCGGCGTAGAACAAAAGTTTGTCATTCACCTGATACTGGTAGCCGAGTGTAGACTGGACGGTGTAGGGATTCTGATAGCCATTGGGGTTCAGAATGCGCCGTTCGCCACTGAACAGGTTGCGCTGCCCCGCAAAGGACTGCGCCGACGGCCCCTGCAAATATCCGAAAGGCAGACCGGCGTTATTGAATCCCGGCCCCACACCCTGGTTGCCGTCGAACGTAACGCGGTTGACATCAGTGCTGGCGGGTAAAAGGCCCTGGCTTACGAAATACTGCAACTGCTGTTTGAAGTCGGTACCCGTGTTGTTTTGCTGAAGGGCATCGCTGTAAATGGCGTATAGAATTTTGTCATAGAACACGCCAACACCCCCGCGCAAACTCGAACGGCCGGTGAGCTTGTAGTTGAAGCTGCCGCGTGGGGCAACGTTGTTGAAATCGCCGGTGGCGGCTCCGCCCTTGCTCAGGTTGTCGTAATCGTAGCGCAGTCCCACGTTCACATTTAGCCGGGCGTTAACCGCAATCTGGTCTTCCAGGTAGGCTGTATAGATGCTTTGCGTGGTACCAAACGACGCCGGGCGCAGTTCGACCGAGTAGTTCAGGACCCTGGCGTCGGCAGGGATGTCGGTGGGGCTGAGGGTAATGCCGGGGTTGCGTTCGCGCAGGCCGGCGAGCTGCCCCGCCGTGAGTTGCACCGTGTAGCTGCCGTTGGGGTTGCCGCCCCCGAAGAGCCGGTGCCGGGCCGCAATGACTTCGGCCCCCGCCCGGAAGGTATGATTGCCCCGGTAGATCGATACTTTCTGTTGCACCTGCACCGTGTTCTCATGCGAATCGAAGAGGTAGCCGGGGTGGCCGAGATACGCAATGTTCTGCCCGGCAGCGTCCAGCACCGTAACGTCGGGGCTGTTGGGGTTGGTGGCGCGGGCATAGTTCCAGCGGAAGCTGCTGTACTGGATGTTAGTCTCCGACGCAAACTGCTTCGTGGTATACGAGTTGCGCAGCGCAATCAGCACCGAGTTGCGGTCCTGCGCATTGGCCGCCGACGGAAACGCATTGCCGCCCGTTAAACCACCCGCCTGCCGCCCAATGGCTACCTGCCCTACGTTAACCCGCAATGACGACTTGAACTGGTCGCTCCAGAACTGGTCTAGTTTGCCCGAAATATACGTGAACCGGTTGGTGCCGCGCACGGTCTGGTTTACACCCAGCTGGGGCGAGTTGAGCAAATTGTCTTTGACGTCGGTGGTGTGTTCAACGTTGAGAAAATAAAACGTTTTGTCTTTTTTGAGGGCTCCGCCAATGCCGAAACCGCCCTGATACCGCGCAAAGCCGTCTTTTACCTGATTGCCCGACAGATCGCGCAGGGGGTAGCTGGTCTGGGCGTCAATGACCGCACCGGGGCGGCTGAGCAGAAATACCTCGCCGGTTGTGTTGTTGCTGCCCGATTTGCTGGTGATGTTGATGATGCCGTTGCCCGTATTGCCAAACTCAACCGAGTAGTTGTTGGTCAGCACCGACACCGCCCGCGTGAAGCCGATGGGGATGGCAAATTTCTGACCACCCAGAAACCGCTCGTTGTTGTCCATCCCGTCAATGAGGTAGTTGTTGAACAGGCCATTGGCGCCGTTGATGCTGACGTTGGGGGCTTCGGGATAAAAGCCCGTGGCCTGACTTACGTTGGGCAGCCGGTACAGCACCCGCGTAATGTCGCGGCCTTCAACGGGTAGCTCCTCTACCTTTTTGATCGTGATTTCGGACGATACTTCGGCGTTGGTGGTGTTAATCTGCGACGCACTGGTACTCACCTTTACTTCGGTCAGGTTGATTTCGCGTTTGCCCGGCAGCAGCAGTGTCACACTCCGCCGGAAGTTGGCCCGCAGTACAATGCCATCCGCGTCGCTTTCCAGAAAGCTATCGTTGGCTTTGGTGAATACGCGGTAGGTTCCGTTGAGGGGCAGCGATTGGAAAACTGCCTTACCGAAGGCGTCGGTCTGCTGCTGGGCCGAATAGCCAATGGCGGGATTTTCGAGGTATACAGTCTGGCCCGAGATGGCCTGCTGGCGGGTTAGTTCCTGCACACTGACCGCGAGATCGGCGGTTTGTGCCACAGCACAGATACTCAGGCTCAACAGGAGCCATACCAGAGATAACTTTCTCATAAACAAGATAGAATTGAAAAAAAGAAACAAAAAGACAGGCGCACGACTAAGCCGGAGCAGTCGCACGGGAACATAGAACAGGGCCAGAAAGCCGGTCAGGCAAGCGGGGGGCCGCGCAGCAGTGCTTCGCTGTAGTGATGACTGGAAAACGAAGGGAGAGAAAAGCGAAACGAGTGGGGTAGGGCAGGCGTGAGCAGTACCCAGAGCTGACGCGCCAGACCCGCAAAGGCCCCCATCAGCCAGGTACCGGCCCGTACGTCGGCCCGGTTGTTCCAGTCGGCCCGGGTAGCGGACAAGCCGACAACCTCGCCAAAGGCTGCGGCCATAAAACTGGTCAGGGCCGCGCCAAGATCATGCGTTTGCCAGGGTAATTGCCCAAACGCGTCCGTCAGCCCGGCGGTGAGAAACCGCTGATCGAGACCCAGTAGAAAAACGCCCCCCCGCTGATCGTAACCCACTGGTAACTGCCCGCTTTCAAGGGCGGCTGCGGCCCGTCGAAGATCACTGACGCGCAGATCGGGGCAGTCATCGCCAATGACAATGACGTGTTCGTATCCCTGACTCAGCACGGCCCGCACGGCAGTCTGGAGCTGCTCGCCAAACGGGCGGGTACAATCGGTTGTGGGGAGGGACGATGAGGGCAGGCAGGGCAACCCGGCGGCACTAACTTTAGCGATGGTTAGCCGGGTCGTTTGCTCCCATACCCGCTGTTGATACCGAACGTTACGGTGCCGCCCGGTTAATGCTTTTCGCGCTGCCGAAACGGATGCGGGCAGGGAGAACAGCAGAACGGCGGTACGGGTAATCAGAGGGGACATGAGCAACAGATCTTACCCGGATTGGGCTAAACCAGACTGCAAACTTACGCAGCGTACGGCAAACCGGATTGTCAGTTTATCAGCGACGCCGAAGTTTTGCTCCGGCACAAGGGGGTATCGGATAATCAAATGAAACAAGGGCTATCTTTGCGCCGTTTTTACCCCTTCAGACACGCCCCGGCGCAAGCCAGTTTATGGAAGACAAGAAGAAATTGGATACGGTATCGGCTGCCGGTTTGCTGGTGGCCATGGGCATCATCTACGGCGACATTGGTACCTCGCCGTTATACGTATTGAAGGCCATTGTCGGCGAGGAAGACCCGATACAGGCCGGTCTGGTACGGGGCGCATTGTCCTGCATTTTCTGGACCATTACGCTGCAAACAACCGTCAAGTATGTGACTCTGATTCTGCGAGCCGATAACAAAGGCGAAGGCGGCATTTTTTCGCTGTACGCCCTGATCCGCCGACACGCCCGCTGGCTCACCATTCCGGCCATTATTGGCGGCAGCGCGCTCCTGGCCGACAGCATTATTACGCCACCTATCTCAGTATCGTCGGCTGTAGAAGGGCTGCGGATTCTGTATCCTACCATCGAGACCATCCCTATCGTCATTGCCATCCTGTCGCTCCTGTTCCTGATTCAGTCGTTCGGGACGGGGGTTGTTGGTACCGCATTCGGGCCAATTATGCTGGTCTGGTTCACTATGCTGGGGACACTGGGGATCATCAACATTGTGGACGATATCAGCATTCTGGCGTCGCTGAATCCGTATTACGCCTATCGGTTCCTGGTCGACTTCCCGGGGGCGTTCTGGTTGCTGGGGGCGGTATTCCTCTCTACAACGGGTGCCGAAGCCCTGTATTCGGATATGGGTCACTGTGGTCGGGGTAATATCCGGGTAAGCTGGGTCTACGTCAAAACCTGCCTGTTTCTCAACTATCTGGGGCAGGGAGCCTATGTAGAATCACTGGCGGGACAGGCACTGGGCAAGCGAAATCCGTTTTATGAACTCATGCCCGACTGGTTCCTGATTACCGGTATCGGCATTGCCACACTGGCCACTATTATTGCCAGTCAGGCCATGCTCAGCGGAGCCTTTACGCTCATCAGCGAAGCCATCCGGCTTAACTTCTGGCCCAAAGTCCGGTTGCGTTACCCCAGTGTTCAGAAAGGGCAGTTGTATGTGCCGAGCATTAACTGGCTGTTGTTTGCCGGTTGCGTGGCGGTGGTCTTGTACTTTCAGGAGTCATCGAAGATGGAAGCGGCCTATGGGCTGGCCATTACACTAACCATGCTGATGAGTACCATTCTGTTCAGCTACTACATGTACTCGCACAAGTACAATGCCTGGTGGGTCACGGCTTTTCTTGCCTTTTATCTGTTGCTGGAAGGAAGTTTTCTGGTGGCCAACCTCATCAAGTTTCCGGCGGGGGGCTGGGTATCAATGCTCATTGCCATTGTTATGGGTAGTGTCATGGTCATCTGGCTCAAGGCGTTTCAGATTAAGCTGCGCCTGACCGAATACGTGCGCATTGACAGCTATATTCAGGCCCTTAAAGAACTCAGTCGCGACATCAGTATCCCGAAATACGCCACCCACATTGTCTTTATGAGCAACGCGGCCCGGCAGTCCGAAATCGAATCGAAGATCATCTATTCCATCTTCCAGAAGCGCCCCAAACGCGCTGACATCTACTGGTTCATTCACGTCGATACCACCGACGACCCGTATACAATGGAATACAAGGTGAACACCCTGGCGCCCGACGATGCCTACAAGATCACGTTTAAACTCGGTTTCCGGGTCGAGCAGCGGATCAACCTGTTCTTCCGCAAGGTAATTGAGGACATGGTAGCTAATAAGGAGGTGGATATCACGAGCCGCTACGAATCGCTCAGCCGCCAGAATGTCATTGGCGATTTCCGGTTTGTGGTGCTGGAGAAGTTCTTGTCGTTTGAGAATGAACTGCCCCGCACGGAACAGTTGATCATGAATATCTATTTCTGGATTAAAAGCTTTACCACGTCCGAAGACCGCTGGTTTGGGCTGGACAGCAGTTCGGTCAAAATTGAAAAGGTACCCCTGGTTATTCGTCCGGTCGAAAACGTGAAGCTGAAACGGCTGGCTTCGTAAACGCGGAGAGTGGGTTCGATACGTTTTTTTCAGGCTCCGGCTGCGTATTGACGCTGGACCTTACTTTAGTTTTCTATGTTTTCTCTCGTCAACATTGCCGATAAGTTCAGCCAGTTCAGTGACTACTGGCATCCTTACATTATTGGTGAACTCAACGGTCAGTACGTCAAAGCGGTGAAAGCCAGCGGTGAGCTGGTCTGGCACCACCACGACCACGAAGATGAACTGTTTCTGATTCTGGAAGGAGTGTTTATCATGGACTTTCGCGATAAAACCGTTGAGGTAAAACCCGGCGAATTCCTGATTGTACCAAAAGGCGTAGAGCACCGGCCCCGCACTAATGGCGAGGTGCGGCTGCTGTTGTTTGAGCCCAAGGCCACGCAGCACACCGGGAGCGATGTTATTGAGGACGTAACCGTTGAGCACCAGACGTGGCTGTGAACAACGGGTTGCTGGTGTCGTAAAGTCAGTGCGCCGGATTCTGCCGGGGCTACGGTCTGGCTGGTTTAGTTTTGCCCATATTCTTCGCTAATGACGGTTATTTCCCTGCTTTCTTTTCTTCTCTTTCTGGTTTACCTCGGCTGGCTCTCGGCGCGGATTGTCCGGCGCTCGCTGACAGAATGGCTGCTGACTAGTTTTCTGCTCGGCGCAGGCAGCGTAATTTTTACGGGCTTCGTGTTGTCGGCGCTGTATCAGACCAACAACACGCTGGACTGGGCCGGGTCGGTGTTTGGTACGGCTACGCTGTTTGGGTTTACGCTGCGGTGGCTCATGCCGAAGCAGCAGCGTTTCTCCGTTTCGTTGCTTATTCGCCATCGGAGGTATCATGGCCCGGCGGTGGTTTAGCGGTTTATCGACGTTTCCGAAGGTTTTGTTTTCGACGTTGTTTGGTACGCTGGCCGTCATTGCCGTAACGAATTTGATACTGGTCTTTTTTACCGTACCCAACGAGTGGGACAGTATGACGGGCCACCTCAACCGGGTTATGCAGTACATGCAGCGCGGCACCATGCGGCACCTGGGCGGCACCAACTGGAATATCGACACGTACCCGAAAAGCGTTTGTACGCTTCAGATTTATACGTTTCTGATGACGGGCCGCTTTGAGGCCGGGTTCCGGTTTATTCACCACCTGAGCTATTGGGTGGCTATCGTATCGGTATTCGGGATTGTGCAGCGACTGGGCACTATTCTGGGGCGGCCATCGCTCTCGGCGAGTTTTTTCTGCGCTCTGTGCTACGCCCTGGTGCCCGACTTTCTGATGCAGGCCATCACCACCGAAACCGATCTGGTTTTAACGGCCTACCTGAGCGTCCTGCTGTTCATGCTGTTCAGCTACCGTGCCGATGCGTCCACCCGCGATAGCCGGTATCTGTACCTGGCTGGTATGGCGTTTGGTATGGCTTTCGGGCACAAGATTACGTTTGCGCTGCTGCTGCCGTCGGTATTCGTCATTATGGTGTATACCGTCTTTCTGTCAAGCAGTCTATCGGTCACGTGGCAACGGACGTGGCGGCTGGGCGCGGCTATTGTGGTGAGCATGGGTTTGTGGACGCTGCCAACGGGGTATTTAAAGAATATTGAGGTCTTTGGCCATCCCATTGGTCCCCCAACGGCCCTCAAGCACCAGTCCGTTGAGCGGGCGGGGTCGGCCCGGAACCTGTTCGAGCAGGGCAGCCGGAATGTAGTGCGCTACGCCTACGACCACATCAACCTGGACGGTATCCGCAATCTGCCGGTGGGCGCGAAAGTGAATCACCTGATGCGCGAACCGCTGGTGCTGCTGGAAAACAAACTGAACATGCGGCTCGACGAAGAGACCGACTTCTCAATTCAGCCTTTTGCCTTCGACCGGGCGTTTGTGTTCTATAATGCCAATCCGTACTGGGGTATTCTGGGTTTCGGCCTGATGCTGCCGCTGGTCATAGCCGTGCTGTTTGGCCTGATCCGCTCCACTCCGCACGTTTATATCGGCCTGGCCGTGGTCCTGCACTTTCTGGCTCTGGCGTATTCGGCTCCGTATGACCCCTTCAAAGGGCGTTATTTCGTGGAAACCGGTTTATTATCCGCGCTTTTTCTGAGTCTGCTGTTTTTTAATGACCAGACCCGCATCGACCAGCCGAAGCGAACGGTCTGGAAAGGATACGTAGGGCTGGTCACTGTGCTGGGCTGCGTGTCGGCCCTGCTGGCCGTTTTTCTGAACACGCGGGCCCTGCCGTTTGCCTGGACGGCACCCGATGGCCGCTCGTTCACGTCGGTATTTACGCAGGACCGTGTCCGGCAAATGACTATTGGTCGACCCGATACATACGTTCCCTATAAACGCTTTGACGAGATCGTACCCGATACGGCAACTGTTGCGCTGGGTACCATCAACGACGATTACGAATACCCGCTGTACGGTCCTCACCTGTCGCGCCGGCTTATTCCGATAAACCCGTTTGAGCAGGGTCTGAAGCCGATACCCGGCGATGCCGATTATTTATTTTTTGACAAGAGTGTCATTACGCCCCAGCCCGGCGATATTCGTTTAGGCACTGACACTACGATGACGCAGGGCGTCATTGTGCCGGGCGAAGATTATTACCTGCGGAAACTGAAGTAACTACGTTTAGACCCGGAAAACGGAATTTAACCCGGAGAGAACAGCAGGAAATGAGCTGTTCATCAGTAAATTACAACTCTATTCTCTCCCATAAAGACTCTTTGCCTCTGTGTTACCCTGAATGCTCGTACTCACCATGCTCGATAAAGAAACCTTCTCGTACTGGGTAACGCATCCCGATGATCTAACCCCGGCTGATCTAACCCAGCTTCAGGAAAGCCTGCTTGATTACCCGTATTGTCAGTCGCTCCATACGCTTACGGCCAAGGCGGCCTCGATGCATAATAAGGGGCAAACCGTCCCGCTGATCCGGCAGGCGGCAGCGCACGCCCTGAGCCGCAACGCCCTGCGGAAACTAATTGACAACGAGTTCAAGTGGTCTGAGAACCTGCTTGGTAAACTAAACGAACTGACGGCCCGGCACGTGCCCATACCCGACGACTACCAGCAGGAGAGTTACGTCCTGTTCAAAGCCAAAGCGGGCGTGAGCGAAAATTTTCTGAAACTACCGCTCCTGCATATACCCGGTCAGGTACTCCCGGCTGCCGAAACCATTCCCGCACCCGAAGACCCAACGCTGCTGGAAGCCAATCTGCAAACTGCCCTCGTGCAGATTGATGAGACAAAGACTACCCCGTTGTCTGCCGATGCTGAGCAAAAGCGTCAGTTTGAGTTAATTGAAAGTTTTATTCAGAAAGAGCCCCGTATTTCGCGGACTCCGGTCAAATCCGGCGAGGTCCTTGACCAGGAAGATCTCAGCAAAAGGGCCAAACCTCCGGTTAGTGGCCTGGTTACCGAGAGCTTCGCTAAAATTCTTACTAAACAGGGAAAACACGCCAAAGCCCGGGCGATATACGAAACGCTGATGGCAAAAAATCCCGAAAAAAGCGCGTACTTTGCGGCCAAAATCAGCGAACTGGACCAGCAAAACCCCACTCACTGAAACGATTTTATCATAACCGAGAGAAAACTGAAGTCATGTTAACGGCACTGATTATTTTCATTTGCATTATTTGCGTTCTGCTTATTCTGGTTGTTCTGATCCAGAACTCCAAAGGGGGCGGTCTGACCAGCGAAATGGGCGGACTTGGTTCCAATCAGTTGATGGGTGTCAAGAAAACTACCGACCTGCTCGAGCAGGTTACCTGGGGCCTTGGCATAACCGTTATGGTCCTGTCGCTGGTATCATTTATCATTATTGACCGTAACGCCACAACGGGCGTTAACAGCGTGAACGTTGACCGCGCCCAGACGCAGACACTGCCCGGTGCAGCCGCCCCCCAGCCGGCCCCTGCCGTCCCGGGAGCAGCCACTCCGGGAGCTTCTGCTCCAGCCCCCACACCCGGTCAGGCTATTCCCGGTGCCGTCACGCCCGGTACGTCTGCTTCGGCACAGTAACCCTACCGGACGCCTTTACTGTCCAAAGCACAACAGGCCCCGGCAGCAACGCCGGGGCCTGTTGTGCTGATACGTTGTTTCATTCAAAAAAGCGGCCTGATGCTTTCCTTATCACACCGGGTTTTCATGGAAGTTGCTCGATTGTTGAGCTTTACCGCAGCCAGCCAGACTTTTTTCCTGAGTCAGTCGGCCATTAGCAAGCACGTCAAATCGTTAGAGCACTTCTATAAAACAGGTCTTTTTGAACGTCACGGCACCAGCATCAGCCTGACACCGGCCGGCCAGATTCTGTACGAAAAACTCCTGGAAGCAACGCAGCTGCAACACGAACTGCATCAGTCAATGCATGCGCTCAACAACGAGTTTCTGCCGCTAACCAAACTGGCCATCGGTGCCAGCACCACCATTAGTTTATACGTGCTGCCCCCTGTGCTGTCGACTTACCTGAATCAGTACCCTGCCCTTCAGATCAGCACTCTCAATCGTAATTCGGCCGCTATTCAGAAGGCGTTGCTTGACCACGATATCGACGTTGGTATTGTAGAGAGCATAAGTCAGATTAACACGCTGACGTATAGCCCTTTTTTAACCGATGAAGTTGTCGCGGTTTGCTCGGCCTCCAGCCCCCTCCGGTCAAAAACGGTGCAACTTGCCGACCTGCCGAATATTCCGCTGGCCCTGCGGGAGAACGGCTCCGGCACGCTGGCTGCCGTAGAGGCCGCCCTGCAGGCGCACGAAATTCGTCCGGCCCATCTGCAGGTAAGAATCCGGCTGGGCGGTACCGAAGCGCTGAAAAACTTTGTGCTGGCCGATACCTGTCTGTCGTTCCTGCCCCGGCTGGCCATCCGGCACGAACTGGCCCGGCAAGCCCTGGTCGAAGTGCCTATCAAGGGGCTGACCATCAGGAGAATTTTTCATTTCATCCAGCGGAAAGGCACCGAGAATAATTACTGGGTCAATGAATTTATCCGCGCTACCCGACGGCATTATTCCCCTACAGAATAACTCATGCCAAAATACGATTTGCATTAGGTATGGCTGGCTGCCACTTTTCGGCTGTCATTTACACTCATGCAACTACTTACTACGTCATCGCTACTCAACGATTTGCAATGCGCCCACTGCGGCTGCGTGCATTCAGCCCATGTCCGGCAAACCTTGTCTACCTGCTGTCAGGCACCGTTGCTGTGCCGCTACGAACTGGCCCAAGCCAGCGTTTCCAAGGCTGACCTGCTAACCCGCCCCTCATCGCTCTGGCGGTACGAAGAGCTTCTGCCCGTGCTTCGGGCAGAAAACCGGGTTAGTCTGGGCGAAGGCTGGACACCTCTCTTGCCAGTTGACCGGCTGGCCAACGCCTACGGACTTCACCGCCTGACCCTAAAAGACGAAGGGCTCAATCCAACCGGCTCGTTTAAGGCGCGGGGGCTGAGCTTGGCCATTTCCAAGGCTAAAGAGAATGGCGAACGGGCCTGCATTGTTCCCACGGCTGGTAACGCGGGCGTGGCTACGGCGGCTTACTGTGCCCGTGCCGGACTCGAATCCGTTGTGGTGATGCCCCGCCACACGCCCGATGCGTTTAAAGACGAGTGTCTGGTCTACAACGCCCGGCTGGTGCTGATTGATGGACTAATTAACGACTGTGCCGCCAAAGTACAGGAAATGAATCAGGATGGCCTTTACTTCGACGTGTCGACGCTCAAGGAACCCTACCGGCTGGAAGGTAAAAAAACGATGGGCTACGAAATTGCCGAGCAGCTGAACTGGCAATTACCCGACGTAATCATGTACCCAACCGGCGGGGGTACCGGCCTGATTGGCATCTGGAAAGCGTTCCATGAACTAAAGCGGCTGGGCTGGCTATCACCGCATCAGCCGCTTCCACGCATGGTGGCTGTTCAGGCCGAGCAATGCTGCCCGGTTGTACAGACGTTTTTAGGCCACCAGCAAAACTGCAAACAGTATGTTGGCAAGCCCACCCTCGCCAACGGGCTGGCTGTACCCCGCCCCATTGGTGAGCCACTGATGCTCGATGTGCTGCGCGAATCGGGGGGGACTGCCCTGGCCATTTCGGAAGCCGACATGCTTGATGGAACGCGGGAGCTTTGTCAGCAGGAAGGTATGTTCGTAGCCCCTGAGGGAGGAGCCATCTGGGCAGCCACGAAAAAACTGCTGGCCCAGGGCTGGATCAGGCCCGATGAACACATTCTGTTATTGAACACGGGTTCCGGTCAGAAATACATGGAGAATATGAAGGGCAACTGATCGGGTTGGTCGTTGCAACAGAGGCCCCTGCTACACCCGCGCTGCCTGCCTGGCCAGTAACTGCCGGGCAATGGGTAACAGCGTTTCCTGTACGGGATACGGGCGTTTGCTTTCCAGCATGAACGTGGCCGGGTTGGGCAGGTGCCGGTGCCGCCGAATCAGATCGAGCTTAATACTCTCAAACGTGATGACGGTGCTTTTGCGCACACTTTCTACGAACCGGAAGTGTACCAGCCTGCCACCCGGCTCCTGCTCGGTATAGAGCGTTATAGAAAACTGAAATACCTGCGTGTCAGACCCACCGGCATTTTGTACCAGCAGGTAACCCTCTTCAGGGCGTAGGGGCATCAGCCCGATGGGAGCCAGCGTCAGGGCGGTGAAAATGTCGGCCCAGCGTTGTTGCCCCTCGGTCAGGAGCGCGTCGAAGCGGGGCAGGGCAAACGCCATAATGGTGTCGAGTTCAGCCATGAAGTCATCATCCGGGACGTCTGATTTGTATTCAATGCGCGGGGGCGGGCCGGCAATGCCGGTGGCCCGTTTCGGGAAAGCGGCATTGAGCGTTCCTTTCCCCTGCGAGAACTGCACACCGGCCTCGTAGTGCTGGCGCAGCTCAGGCAAATCGGGACAAAGTTTGTCTGCCAGAAAGTTTTGCTGAACGGCCTGCAGGTATGCCAACACGACATACTGTTGATACTCGGCGTCGAGCCGTCCGTGCGTAAACCAGTCAATAGGTAGTTTTTTCATGATAGTCATGGGAAAACTTCGGGACACATGATGAATCTAAACTATTGAACATCCCGTAGACTGCCAAATTCTGTTCGGTGATTTATCCACAATAGCCTCTTTGAGCGGGGTGTATAGGCGAACTGACAGATTTGGCAGACAAAAGCCGGTAATTTTGACAGTTAGGTGCGTTGGCACAGTAATTGGCAGGTTGTCAGAATCAGTCGCTTAGCGATTATATAAAGCATTACCCAAAACAGTTTTCGTAACCTTAATCAACTTATTATCATGGTAGCAGAAACGGAAAGCGTCAAAGTGAACGTGAAACCGCTGGCAGACCGGGTGCTGGTAGAAGCCGCTCCGGCTGAAGAAAAAACCTCGTTCGGGATCATCATTCCCGATACGGCCAAAGAAAAGCCACAGCGTGGTACGGTCGTTGCCATTGGCACGGGTAAGAAAGATGAGCCGCTGACGGTTAAAGTTGGCGACACGGTACTTTATGGCAAGTATGCCGGTACGGAAATCACCGTAGAAGGAACCGAGTACCTCATCATGCGCGAATCAGACATTTTCGCAATCCTTTAATCGGGTGAAGGATGCAGCGTGAATCGGACCGCCGATGCGGACTGAAGACTGGCTTCTTCGCCTGATCGCTCTGACTTTTTTTCTTCACTCCTCACTCATAACTTATTAGTAACCAATCATGGCTAAGAAAATATTTTTCGACACGGAAGCCCGTGATCGCATCAAGAAAGGCGTTGACACCCTGGCCGATGCTGTTAAAGTTACCCTCGGACCAAAAGGCCGCAACGTTATCCTCGACAAGAAATTTGGTTCGCCAACCATCACCAAAGACGGTGTAACGGTAGCCAAAGAAATTGAGTTGAAAGATGCTATGGAAAACATGGGCGCGCAGCTCGTGAAAGAAGTAGCTTCGAAAACGGCTGATTCGGCGGGCGACGGCACCACTACGGCTACCGTACTGGCGCAGGCGATCTACTCGATCGGTGTGAAAAACGTAGCCGCCGGAGCTAATCCGATGGACCTGAAGCGGGGCATCGAAAAAGCCGTTCAGGCGGTTGTGGCTAACCTCGCCGAGCAGGCGCAGACCGTTGGTGACGATTTCAGCAAGATCAAGCAGGTGGCCACTATCTCGGCTAACTACGACGACGAAATCGGATCGATGATTGCCGAAGCCATGCAGAAAGTTGGCAAAGAAGGCGTTATCACGGTTGAAGAAGCACGCGGTACCGAAACGGAAGTAAAAACCGTAGAAGGTATGCAGTTTGACCGGGGTTACCTGTCGCCGTACTTCGTGACCAACACCGAGAAGATGGAAGTTGAACTGGAGCGTCCGTTCATCCTGATCTCGGAGAAGAAAGTGTCATCGATGAAAGAATTGCTTCCGGTACTGGAGCAGGTGGCTCAGACGGGCCGTCCGCTGCTGATCATTGCCGAAGACGTGGATGGCGAAGCCCTGGCTACGCTGGTGGTAAACAAAATCCGGGGTGCGCTGAAAGTAGCCGCCGTGAAAGCGCCCGGCTTTGGTGATCGCCGGAAGGCCATGCTCGAAGACATCGCCATTCTGACCGGTGGTCAGGTGATCTCGGAAGAGCGCGGTTTCAAACTCGAAAACGCATCGGTTGACTACCTGGGTCAGGCCGAGAAAATCCTCATCGACAAAGACAATACGACTATTGTCAATGGTGATGGCGAGAAAGAAAACATCACGGGCCGGGTCAATCAGATCAAAGCCCAGATCGAAAATACCACATCGGACTACGACCGCGAGAAATTGCAGGAGCGTCTGGCCAAGCTGTCGGGTGGCGTTGCCATTCTGTACATCGGTGCCGCTACCGAAGTGGAAATGAAAGAAAAGAAAGACCGCGTTGACGATGCCCTGCACGCAACCCGCGCTGCTGTTGAAGAAGGCATCGTTACGGGTGGTGGTATTGCGCTGATCCGTGCTATCTCGTCTCTGGATGGTGTTAACGCCGGTAACGAAGATGAGAAAACAGGTGTGAACATCATCCGTCAGGCACTGGAAGCCCCCCTGCGCACGATTGTGGCCAACGCCGGTGGCGAAGGTTCGGTGGTGATCAACAGGGTGAAAGACAGCAAAGACGGATTTGGCTACAACGCCAAGAACGATACCTACGAAGACCTGTTTGCGGCCGGTGTTATTGACCCCAAGAAGGTAACCCGTCTGGCCCTGGAGAACGCAGCATCGATCGCTGGTCTGCTCCTGACCACCGAGTGTGTCATTGCCGACGAGCCAGAAGAGGCTCCTGCCGGTGGTGGCGGTATGCACGGCGGTGGTGGCGGCATGGGTGGTATGATGTAAGTCATAGCCCTTTTTGTCAGGCTTATAAAAAATACCCCCGGTCGTTTGGCCGGGGGTATTTTTGTTTGTTGTGGGTATATTTACGAAAAGCATAGCGATGGAAGCCATTGACGAACCAGCCGTAAGCGCGCAGACTATCCTGTCGGACGAGGAGTTCTACGCCTTTTGTCAGCGTAATCCAGACCTCCGGTTCGAGCGCGAACCAGACGGGAAACTTATCATTATGCCCAATACAGGAGGTAGAACAGGCAATAAGAATTCGCGGCTAAACGCATTCCTGACTTTCTGGACGATTGAATCCGGAACGGGTATTGAGTTCGACTCATCAACCGCGTTTCGGCTGGCCGATGGAAGCACACGATCGCCCGACGCATCCTGGGTGCGGCTCGACCGCTGGAATGCGCTAACCGAACGTGAGCAAGAGCAGTTCCCCCCTCTTTGCCCTGATTTTATCATTGAGTTGATGTCAGCAACCGATACGTTGAGCACGTCAAAAACTAAGATGCTTGACGTCTGGATTGCCAATGGTTGCCATCTGGCATGGCTGATTGATCCGAAGACGCAGCAAACGCACATTTTCCGGGCTAATGGCGAGATACAGATCGTTTCAGGCTTTGATAAAGTGCTGTCTGGCGAAGACGTACTGGAAGGCTTTACGCTGGAATTAGCGCGGCTCATGTAGCCCGGGCCTCCCGATCCGGGCTACATGAGCCGCGTCACCGGGCTACACTAACTCAACCGGTCCTTAAAACTTTCGTAGCCGTATTCCCGCACGAGCCGGAATGTACCGTCGGTTTGCTGAATGCCAATGGAGGGCAGGTTCACACCGTTGAAGGTCGTGGTTTTGACCATCGTGTAGTGAATCATATCGTCGAACACGATCTCGGTCACCCACCTGGAGGGGTTCGTCGAACGAATAATCGCCCATAAAATCACCGGCGAGGCAGGTCATGCCGCCGAGCCGGTAGGTTGGTTTACCTTCCACGGGTTCGTGATACGCGCCCAGGATGCGGGGTTTGTAGGGCATCTCCAGCGTATCGGGCATATGCGCGGCAAACGACGTGTCGAGAATGGCTACGTCAATACCCTGACTGTTGAACACGTCGAGGACGGTGGAAACCAGTACCCCCGTTTGCCAGGCAATGGCCGAGCCGGGTTCCATGATGATGTCCACATCGTATTTTTCGCGGAAGGCTTTCAGCAGGCCAATCAAATGGTCGGTGTCGTAGCCTTCTCGGGTCATCAGGTGCCCCCCGCCCATATTTACCCATTTAGCCTGGTGCAGCAAATCGCCAAACCGGCTTTCGAGGGCCTGTAATGTCCGCTCGAGCGTAAACGAGTCGTTCTCGCAGAGGGTATGGAAGTGGATACCGTCCAGACCGTCGGGCAGCTGATCCGGCAATTGATCGCGCGTGGCACCAAGCCGCGAACCGGGAATGGCCGGGTCATACATCTCCGTGGCTACTTCCGAATACTGCGGATTGACGCGGATGCCAAGCGACGGTCTCGTGGCACTGTCGGCCGTTAGGGCCTGATTGCTGAAACGCTCCCACTGGCTCCAGGAATTGAACGTCAGGTGGCTGCTGCGCGCAAGAATCTCGGCAAATTCGTCGTCGCGATAAGCGGGCACGTAAGCGTGGGCGGGTACGTCCATGTACTCGTTAACAAGCCGGATTTCATTGAGCGAACTGGCGGTGGCTCCGCTCAGGTACTCGCGCACGATGGGAAACGCGCTGTACATGGAAAAGCCTTTGAGCGCCAGAATAATAGTAACCCCAGCGGCTTTTTGTACGCTGTCTATGAGAGTAAGATTCTGCCGGAGTTTGGCTTCGTCCAGCACAAAACAGGGCGATGGAATGGCAGGATTATCAATAGCGTTGAGCGATTGTTGCGCGGTCGTAGTCATGCCACAAAGGTACGGCGTTTGGGGCCATCAACTTGGTTATAGCATAAGGGAGCAATCTATTTCGGTGGAAAATTAACGGGTAAGTTATACTTGACAGCAACTACCCGCCCCGACTGCGTTCCGGGTTTCCAGCGGGGTAGCTTGTTGATGAGTCGGATCGCTTCTTCATCACAGCCGTAGCCCAGTCCTTTCAATACCTGGGCTTGTGAAACGTGTCCAGCCGTATCGATGACGAACGAGGCAAACACCCGCCCGGTAATGCCCGCCTGTTTAGCCGCTTCGGGATAGCGCGTGTTTTCAGTAAGGTACCGCATCAATGCGCTCATACCGCCCGGAAATTCGGGTTGTCTTTGGGAATGGCCGAAGAGGGGTTCCACCTGGGGTGCCGGTTGTGAAATTTTGGGTGTTTTCTCCAGCTTTGGGATAAGGCATACCGAACGAAATGGGCCAATTATATCTGACGTTCAGCGGTTGGCCATCCTGACTGCCCGGAGTCCAGCGGGGCATGGCTTTAACAAGCCGAATAGCTTCTTCGTCGCAGCCGGAACCCAGCCCTTTCAAAACGTTAACATCGGTAATCTGACCGTCTTTGTGCACAATGAACGAGAGGAAAACCCGGCCTTTAATGCCTGCCTTCTGCGCTTCGGCCGGATAAATGAGGATTCGTTTCTCCAATACTGCCTCAAAGTGCGTTGTATCCACCTGGAAACTCCGGCTGTTTTTCGACAACCGTGTACACCACGTCATCACGACGTGGGCCGGACTGCGCCATGGTGCTGGTAGATAAATTAGATAGTCCGATGCATAGCACTATCGTGCGGATAGCCACCGGCCAGAATCCTGATGTGTATTGACTCGTGAAGTGCATTGTGTTTTTCAGGTTTTGCTACCCAGATGCTAACCACGCCTATTTTCCATACAAATCCCAACACGATCCTTCTGGTGCAATCCCCCACTGCATCCGGTGCTTTCATTCGTTTGGCGTAGTTTTGCGGCAGAGATTACTCCGAACAACTATGAAAATCCTGATTACCGGCGGAGCCGGATTTGTGGGCGCGTCGCTGGCCCTGTCGCTGAAGCAGAACTATCCCGATTACGAAATCGTCGCGCTCGACAACCTCAAACGGCGCGGGTCGGAGTTGAGCCTGTCGCGGCTCAAAGCGGCTGGTATTGATTTCATGCACGGCGACATTCGTAGCAAGGAGGATTTTGACGCCCTGCCCGCCGTTGATGTCGTGATTGAAGCCTCGGCTGAACCCAGCGTGCTGGCCGGTCTGGACGGAACGCCCGATTACCTGATCAATACGAATCTATTCGGCACGGTAAACTGCCTGAACTACGCGCTAAAGCACAAAGCCGCGTTCATCTTTCTGTCTACGAGCCGCGTTTATCCCATTAAGACCCTCGAAACCCTCAACTTTGCCGAAGCCGATACGCGCTTTGTGCTGACCGACGATCAGCCGGTGCCGGGGGCCTCATCGCGGGGGATTGCCGAAGATTTTCCACTCACGGGGGCAAGGTCATTATACGGCACGACCAAACTGGCATCGGAGTTGCTGATTCAGGAGTACAACGAGTTTTACGGCCTGAAAACGGTCATCAACCGCTGTGGGGTTATTACCGGCCCGTGGCAGATGGGCAAAGTCGATCAGGGCGTGATGGTCTTGTGGATAGCCAAACACTTTTTTGAGCAGCAACTGGCCTATATCGGGTACGGCGGTACCGGCAAACAAACCCGCGACATGCTGCACATTGCTGACCTGTATCGTTTGGTCGACTGGCAACTGCACAACCTGGACGCGGTGAATGGCGAAGTCCTGAATGCGGGCGGAGGCATGGGTAGCAGCGCGTCCCTGCGTGAACTGACCGCCGTTTGTCAGGAAATAACCGGCAAGACCATTCCCATCAGGGAAGTAACGGAAAACCGGACCGCCGACATCCGGTTGTACATCACCGACAACACCCGCGTAACGCAGCTAACCGGCTGGCAACCCCAGCTCGGCATCCGCGACATTGTAGTCGACATTCACGCCTGGCTCAGCGAAAACCGGGCCGCCCTGGAGCCAATTTTGCGTTAGAGAAGGACCCAACGGCGATTGCGTCTTTGCAAAAAAATGAGTCCGTAAGAAAAAAGCCGGGATTCGTATAGAATAAACGTGGGTTGGAAAAACTACCGTTGTGCCTGTGCAGCGGAAGAATCTTATTTGTAGTCGTGAACAGGTATTGCCCCGTTCACGACTCATTAGGTTCACTTCTATCCACTTTCTTTTTTATGAAAACTCCGTCTACGGTTCATGCCGTGTTGCACCGTGCAGCAGGCATCCGCCCGCATCGCCTGTGGCTTGCCTTGCCTTCACTACTGGCCGTATTGCTGTTGAACAGTTGCCAGAAAGAAAAAGCCGAGCCCGAAAAACCGCCGGTTATCAGAGTCACTAATGTGACACAAAACGGTATTCTCGGCCAACTTGTTGTCTTGGACGGAAGCGGTACCGCTGATCCGCAAAACCAGACTCTGATCTACAACTGGACCATTAAAACCAAACCCACCGACAGTAAGGCGACCATCACCAATTCAAACAGCATCGTGGCGGGGTTCTCGCCCGATAAACCCGGTACTTACGTCCTGCTCCTGACCGTTACTAACGCCAGTAACCTAACATCGTCGGTCGAAGTTACAATCACGGTGGCCATTCCTGGCAGGCCGCCCGTGGCCGATGCCGGACCGTCAGGCACGGTACCCGTCAACAACCGAATACGACTCGACGGTAGCAAATCGAGCGACCCCGACAGCGATAAACTGACCTATCAGTGGGCCTTTAAGTCGATACCACCGAACAGTAAGGCGGTTGTTCTCAATCCCACGCAGGCTATAACCGAGTTTACCGCCGACGTAGTAGGCACTTACGTCGTATCGTTGACCGTCTCGGACGGGAACTGGCCGGTGGTATCTGCCGATGCGTCCATTACCGCCGTTGCCCCTACCACCCGCCAAACGACGGGTAGCTGGACAGCCGCCGATGGTACGGGCGGAGGCAATGCCTACACGCCCCGCAATCATGTTTATACGTTCGACGTAGCGACGAATAATCAGCCGGTTTCGCTCTCGCTGGCCTCATCAGATATCAATGTGGGGCTGTACATCTACGACCCTAACGGTAATGAGGTGGGCCGGTCCGGCTTTGGGCGGAGCCAGCAGGCCGATGTGATCGTGAATGCCGGAAAATACACGGTTATGGTAGCATCGGGCGAACGGTACGACATTGGCGCGTATAAACTCGTTGGGAAAGGCATGAGTTCGGAGTTTACGCGGGTTCCGGCCCTGCGCGAAAAAGCCCTCGACGTATCGTTCGGGCCGGAGGGAAGCGGGGGCGCTCTGTACACTCCCCGTAACCGGTACTATACATTCGACGTAACTGCCGATAACGCCTTCGTCGATATAAACACTCAATCGCCTGATGTACGCCTTCAACTGGTTCTGTTTAACTCGGCAGGCGCCCGAGTCGACGTTACCAACTACGGTACGCCTGCTTACCTGATTAATAAACTCAACAAAGGCACATATGGGCTTTGGGTCTTGTCTGCAACGCGTGATATTGTCACGAAATACTCGCTGGATATTTTTGGGCAGGTACAGAATCTAAAGCAGTTCGTAAACGAGTCGTCAGTGCTGGCCGATGAGTACCGGGGTAAAGCCGGGGCTACGACCTATACGCTGAACGTAACAGAGAATAATTCGATACTGGACATAGCCCTTCGCTCGCCGGATATTGCTGGTAATCTGGCAATTTTTAATCCTAATGGTGAGCGGATAGACATCACGAACTTTGGCAATTATGCGTATATGACTCCCATCGCCACTGCCAAAGGACAATACAGGATTATCGTTACGCCCACCGGCAGCGGCATTGGTAGATACACGCTCTCGGTATATGGTAAATTTACCGACCTGAAAAAGGTACCTTAACGCCGGGAATTGGCTGAAACGGACTGCCCACCTCCGCAATAAGGCTATGGTGCGGGCAGTCCGTTCTTCACGAAGTAGCCTGTTAACTCGTGGCTTTGTCCGGCGAGGGGGCCGATGCGTGGAAGTCGGCGTAGATGCGGTGCATGTAGTCGTCCAGCAGCGTCTGCACGCGGGTGCGGTCGTCGCAGCAGACAATGAAGCCGATGTGGTGTTCCTTTTGCATGCGCCACCAGATCTCGGTCTCCGTGAAGCCCGATATATCAGGCTGCTGCTGCCGGGCCAGCGACACAATCAAACCCGCCTGTCTGGGTACGTCGGTGGGGGGGGTGTAGGTTGTGTTGCTGGCCATGGCGGTTTCAATTTTGGCCCATTCGCGCCAGAGGTTTATGCCACTGGCGGCCTCCACCAGCTCGGCAATGTGCGCCCCACCCACGCGGCTCGACGTTTCCAGGAAATACAGTTCGCCGTCGTGATCACTCCGAATGTACTCGGAGTGCGACGCGCTGAACTTCATGCCAAAAGCGTCCAGAACCCGCTTGTTGATTTCATACAAGCCCGGTGCGTCGGTACCGTCGGCGGGTAGGGTCATGGTGCGAAACACGCCCCCGCCGTGGGCTACCTCCATCGGCGTGGCCAGGTACTGACTCGCCCGGCTGAAGACCACCTCACCCGCCATTGACAGCGAATCGACGTGGTACACCCGCCCCGGCCTGAACTGCTCAATGAGGAAGTTGTGCCGGTTGTTGCCCAGACTGTGAATGACCTGCCAGGCTTCGTCCAGCGAATGGACTTTTTTAATGCCCGTTGCCGAGGCTTCGGAGCGCGGTTTCACGAGCCAGGGGGCATCGGTACTTTGGAGGAACTGCGTAACGGTTTCGTCGTGGAAAACAGGGCTGAACGCCGGTACCCGAATCCCGGCTGCCTGCGCCCGCAGCCGCATGGCGAGTTTGTCCCGGAAATACCGCGCCGTAGTTTGCCCCATGCCGTCAATGCGGAACGTTTCGCGGATGAGCGAGGCTTTTTCCACGTCGAAGTCGTCCAGCGCAATGACCCGATCAATCTGGCGCGACCGCATGGCGTGGGCCAGCCCCAGAACCATTTGCTCCAGATCATCGGGGGCGTTGCTGGGCGATTTCAGAAAGAAAATTTCGTCGATGGCGTCGCGGGGCCAGTCAGCCTCTTTGAGTTTCTGATCCGTGAGCAGGTACACGGTGTTGCCAAGCTCCTTGTTGGCCCGCATAAACTCCTGACCCTTAAAATACGTGGCAATGCAGAGAATGGAGAGGTTCATAGTGTTGGGGTTTCGGATTGGTACGCGTCATCCGCGTACCCTCATTTGTAAATAGTCAACCAGTAACCGGATGCCGAAGCCGGTGGCATTTTTCTGGGTACCGAACTCCGTATCGCCGAAGGCCGTACCGGCAATGTCGAGGTGTGCCCAGGCGGGGTGGTCGTCGGTGAAAAACTCCAGAAATTTAGCTGCTGCAATGGCTCCGTTGATGGGTTTGCCGTGAAAATTTTTCACATCGGCCACGTCCGACTGAATATCGTCTTTGTAGGCATCCCACAGGGGCAGCCGCCAGAGTCGTTCGCCGGTGCGGTCGCCCGCTTCGCTTAGCTGACTGGCCAGCGTGTCGTTATTGGCGAACAGCCCGGCGGCATGATAGCCCAGCGCGCTGACTACGCTACCCGTCAGCGTAGCCAAGTCGATGAGTGTGTCGGGCTGGTAGTATTTCAGGAGATAGCTGAGCCCGTCGGCCAGAATTACACGGCCTTCGGCGTCGGTGTCGATGATTTCAATGGTTTTTCCATTGTAAGCCGTAATAACGTCGCCGGGTTTGGTAGAGCGGCCATCGGTCGAGTTTTCGGTGGCGGGTACCACACCAATCACGCGCACGGGTAACTTAAGTTGGGCGGCTGCGTCAACGGTACCGAGGACGGCCGCGGCCCCGCCCATGTCGCTTTTCATCAAATGCATGTTGGCAGAACCCTTGATGGAAACGCCCCCCGTATCGAACGTAACGCCCTTACCCACCAACCCCACAACAGGCGGGTTTTCAATGCCGGCGGGCTGGTAGTCCATGACAATCAGCACGGGCGGCACATCGCTGCCATTCGAGACGCTCAGCAACGCGCCGAGCCCCTGCGCTTCGAGTTCGTCTTTATGTAGCACGGTTACGGTATACCCGTTTTTCTGCCCGGATTCCATTGCCCATTCGCCCAGCTTTTCGGGCGTTTTCCGGTTGGCGGGGGCGTTCATGAAATCGAGCATTTGCCGGGTGGTGCTGGCCAGAACGTTGGCCCGGTGCAGCGCATCTTCGGCGGCTTCCTGCTGGTCGGCATCAATAAGCAGCCTTACATGTCCGGCGTCGGTCAGGAAGGTGGGTAGTTCGGGCGAGTCGGATTTGTAGAGGCCGAGGTTGTAGGTGCCGCCCAGTACACCGGTTGCTACGGCTTCGATCAGGCCCGCATCAACACGTCGCAGATCAACGCTGACCCGCGCCGACAGCCGGCCTTTCTGATCGTGAATTATTTTTCTAAAAACCCGTAACCAATCCATACTCAGTGGATTTTTGCCCAGTCCAAGCAGGTACGTTTTATCGCCATTGGGCTGGTAAACGGGCAACACCTCGTTCCGTTCCGCCTTGAAATCGCGTTGCAGCGCATCGGCAGACATACTGAGCGAGTAGGCGAGTTGACTCAGTTGTTCGGGCAGCGCGTCGGTTTGCGACAGCGGCACCATGTGGTCGCCGGTGGGGGAGGGGGTGGTTTCGAGAGAGATGTTCATCAACAACTATTTTAACCCGGAGAAACGGAGATTTATACAGCAGGGCGGAGTAGACTATTCTCTGTCACGCATCAGCTGTGTACGCCGTAAAAGAGCCATTCTATGGCGCGGGGAAATTCGCGGCTCCAGTGTTCTTCGCTGTGGGTGCCGTCGGGGAAAACGGAAAGATACACATCAATCGGGTGGCTACTATACTGTTGCTTTACCAATGCTTCTTTAAACCGTTCGATGTTAGGAATCATGTACTTCGATTCGGCTTCGCCCCCGTAGATGAATACGCGCGTGGGCACCGGCGCCCGAAACTTGATGGCATCGAAATAAATCTTGGGCGAAATCCAGAGCGAGGGCGAAAACACCATTAGCCGCCCAAACACATCGGGCTGCATAATACCGCCATATACACTGATGAGACCACCGAGCGAACTACCGCCGATGCCCGTATTTTCGGCGTCGGGCAGGGTGCGCAGACGTTCGTCAATGACGGGTTTAAGCGTATCGCGAATGAAGCGGAGGTAATCGCGCCCGCGCCCCCAGCCTGCGCGGGTTTTGCCGATGGTATAGTCCCGAATCCGGTCTTGCTCCCCATGATCAACCGTTACCAGAATGACCTCGTGCCGGGCCCGGCTGGCCAGCAGAGCCATGCGCTCTTCTACGCGCCAGCTGCCGTAGCCTGATCCGTCGCCAAGCAGGTTTTGCCGGTCGTTGAGGTACAGCACCGGATACCGTTTGTCGGGATGAAAGCGGTAATCGTGCGGGAGCAGGACCGTGACGCGCCGGTTGGTATCGAGCTGGGGCAGGTAAAACTCTTCGTCGACTGCATTGGGTAGAAACTCGGGGTTGAACGGGCTGCCAAACCACCGCCAGTGCGGCACAATATCGGGTTCGGTATGCGGATTGGCGGCAACACTGCGGTTGTGAACCCCCTCGCCGGTCGAGCCGAGTTCTACGTGGTCCCAGCCGCCTTTGGTATACTTATACTCCAGCGTGTCGGGCAGGGGCCAGTCTTCAGGAAAGGTGAACCAGTACTGGCCGGCTACATCGGGCTGCATCCTGAACTGCTCATGGGCGGGGTTCCAGTCGTTAAAATTACCCGCCACAAAAACCGGTCGTTCGTCGTGAACGGGCGTAAACAAGGCTAAGCGTAACTGATTCGGCATTTTGTCAAGACACTTTTTTGGCCTACATTGTTTCCCATTCCCCTACTTCACTATGCAGTCACAATCACAGTCGTCCGGCGGCATGACCCAGTCCCAGGGGCAGCCATCGGCCAATTTTACATTCTCAGGCTACGACACCGAGAATTTTTTCGATGAGATGTTCGAGAGTGCTGAAACCGTGCGGGCCAGTTATGCCCCGTTCCGGCAGCGGGTTGAGCAGCTGAGCAAAGACGATCTGATTGGCCGGCAGCACGCGGCCGAACGGGCGCTGATGAGCATGGGCATTACCTTCAATGTGTATTCGGAAGGCGAAGGTACCGAGCGGATTATGCCGATCGACATCATTCCGCGCGTGATTGAATCGGCCGAGTGGAACCGGCTTGAGGCCGGTCTGGTACAGCGGATCAAAGCCCTGAATATGTTTCTGGACGATGTGTACAACGAGCAGAACATTCTCAACGACGGCATTGTGCCGCGCGACCTGATTGAAACCAGCAAGTCGTTTCTGCCCGCCTGCATGGGCGTGAAACCACCGAAAGGCATCTGGTGCCACATTACCGGTACGGACCTGATTCGCGGGGCCGATGGGCAGATGATGGTGCTGGAAGATAACCTGCGCTGCCCATCCGGGGTGTCATACATGCTCGAAAACCGCGAGTTGACCAAGCAGACGTTTCCCGAGGTGCTGGCGCAAACCGGTGTCCGGCCCGTATCGGATTACCCCACGCGTCTGTTGCAGATGCTGCAGTTCATTGCCGACCGACCCAACCCCACGGTGGTAGTGCTGACGCCGGGCATCTACAACTCGGCGTATTTTGAGCATTCCTATCTGGCGCAGCAGATGGGCGTTGAGCTGGTTGAAGCGCGGGATCTGGTGGTGTCGGGTGGCTACGTGAAAATGCGGACGACGAAGGGCTTTCAGATTGTGGACGTCATTTACCGGCGTATTGACGATACATTTATGGACCCCAAAGCCTTCAACCCCGATTCGATGATTGGCATCCCGGGTATTTTTGAGGTCTATAAAAAAGGCCGCGTGGCACTGGCCAACGCCCCCGGTACCGGCGTAGCCGACGATAAAGTAATTTATGCCTACGTGCCGCGCATCATCCAATACTATCTGAACGAAGAGCCGATTATCCCAAACGTCAGAACGTATATCTGTCGCGAGGAAGAAGACTGCGCGTATGTAATGGAAAACATTGCCGATCTGGTGGTCAAAGAAGCGAATGAAGCGGGCGGCTACGGCATGCTGATCGGCCCGCAGGCCACGCCCGAAGAACATGATTTGTTCCGGCAGAAAATCAAAGACAATCCGCGTAACTACATCGCCCAGCCCACTATTTCACTTTCGCGCGTACCCTGCCTCGTCGGCGATCATGCCGAAGGCCGGCACGTTGACCTGCGCCCATACATCCTCTACGGCGACGGCGTCAACGTCATTCCCGGCGGGCTAACCCGCGTGGCTCTGCGCAAAGGTTCGCTGGTGGTCAACTCCTCGCAGGGCGGTGGCGGTAAGGATACGTGGGTACTTTATTAGAATTATAAATGATGAATGAGGAATGATGAATGGGCTGACGCGGAGATGTTGCGTCAGCCCATTCATCATTCCTCATTCATTCCTCATCACTTGAAAGATCTAAGCATCATCATTGTCAATTACAAGACGCCGGGGCTGATTCTGGACTGCCTGGCGTCGGTACACGAATACACAAGCGGGATTTCGTTCGAGGTGCTTGTGGTCGATAATCAGTCGGAAGACGACAGCCGGGCAAGAGTGCTGGCCGTTTATCCGGACGTGCGCTGGTTTGAGATGGGCTACAACGCCGGTTTTGCGCGGGCCAACAACCTCGGCATTCAGCACGCGCAGGGGCGTAATGTGCTGCTGCTCAACTCCGATACGCTCCTGCTCGATAATCTGCTGGAACGCTGCGTGCGGGTGCTGGACGCTCAGCCCGACGTGGCCGCGGTGGGGGCGCACCAACTCAGCCGTGATCATTCGCTGCGGCCCAATCTATACACCACCTTTGGGCAGATGCGCCGGGCGTTTTATATCCTGCCGTCGGGTCAGGCCGCTGAGGACTGGCTCAAACGGCAGTTGCCCGATCCTGTCTTTGCCGATCCCAGTCAGGTGGAGTGGATTTCGGGTGCGTTTCTGATGACCCGCCCCGCCACCATTGCTAGCGCCGGTGCGCTGGACGAAAGCTTTTTCATGTACGGCGAAGACGTTGAGTGGGGCTACCGGCTGGGCAAACAGGGGCGATTGCTGCTGTTACCCGATGCCGCCTTTGTTCATTTGGAATACGGCAGCAGCGATGATAATCAGCAGCACGTGGTTACGCACATCAACCGTTTCAAACCCCAGGTGCAGGTATCGCAGTTACTCTGGATCCGGAAGCAATACGGCGTGGGCGCCTACCTCGTGCTGATGGCGCATTACCTGACCATGATCCCCATTGTCTTTGCCGGAAAACTAATCGTGAACCTGCGGGACCGCCGGTCGCTGTTCTCGGGCTTGGAGAACCAGCGTGCCTTTGCGCGGCAGGTGGGGGTGTTCCTACGCTTTTTCTGGCCTACACTGTTGAATAAGCCGGGGTTTTATAAGGTATAGCAGGCCATAGAGTCTCGCCGTTTTGCCGAAGTAACCGGTTCATGATCTAAATGTGTAAATATAATGATTGAGTAATATATGAATCGCCTGACTCGCAGTAGCTTTACGGTCTAATTAACCCCACTCTCATATGCAACAAACTATACGAATCCACTTCGTTCGCTGGCTGTTTCTATGTATAGCTATTTTGTCAGGAGCTGGTTTTATGGCCAGTGCTCAGGCGCAGACATTCACATCTGCTAATCTTAACTACACTCAGGATTTTAATTCCCTGCCTTCATCTGGTACTGCTGTCTGGGCTGATAATGTAACGTTGCCGGGCTGGCTGTCGAGTCAGACGACATTGCAGACTGGTACCGGATCCAGTGCCACTGGTTCTTTGTATAGTTTCGGCAGTAGCGCATCGGCCGACCGGGCGTTGGGGTCGGTCGCTTCCGGCTCAGCAGCGCCAGTATACGGCGTTGTTCTTACCAATAATTCGGGTACACCAATTTCATCGCTAACTGTTACTTACACAGGGGAACAATGGAGGAATGGAGGCAATGCTACTCAGCAAAAACTCAGCTTCTCGTATTCTACCGGAACAGCCATTACGCTGGCGTCGGCAGCTACTACCGTTGCTGGTTTGGATTTTACCGGGCCAATTGCTACGGCTACAGCAGCTGCGCTGGACGGTAATCTGGCAGCTAACCGCATTACGCTAACGCAGGTTATTACGTTTAGTACGCCCGTTGCCAACGGTGAGCAGATATTACTTCGCTGGACGGATGTAAATGATGCAGGTAGTGACCATGGTCTGGCAGTAGATGATCTGAGCGTTACGGCTGCTCTTACCATACCTCCAGCCACACTTGTCGTCAATCCAGCTACGCTATCGGGCTTTGCCGCTACACAGGGGCAGGTTTCGGCTCCACAAGTGTATACGCTGACGGGCAGTAACCTGACTGCCAATGCTTCACTGTCAGCCTCGGCAGGAATTGAAGTAAGTACCGATGGCAGCATCTTCTCTACAACGGCCACCGTACCGCAAACGAGCAGTGCCATTAGCCAGACCATTGCCGTCCGGCTCTCAAACACGGCTTCTGTGGGAACAGTTAACGGTACGGTTACGAACGAAAGTGGTTCGGCCTCGGCCACCGTAACGGTCAGTGGCAACGTAACGGCACCCACACCGGGCAAAATTGTAATTAGTCAGGTCTATGGCGGTGGTGGCAATACCAGCGCACCACTCCGGAATGATTTCATCGAACTGTTCAACGCGGGTGGTACCGCCGTCAACGTAACGGGCTGGAGTACTCAGTACGCCAGTGCCACTGCTACAAGCTGGGTGTCGACAACTCTGGCTGGAACCATCGCGCCGGGTTCGTACTACCTGGTGCAACAGGCTCCCGGTAGTAATACGGCAGCAGCCGGCCTGCCTGCGCCTGACGCCATCGGCAACATTGCTATGAGTGGTACTGCTGGTAAAGTTGCGCTTGTCAATTCCAGTTCACCCCTGTCAGGTACCTGCCCGTTGGGAAGCAATGTTATTGATTTTGTGGGTTTCGGCACGACTGCCAATTGCTTTGAGGGTTCCGGTCCAACAACGGCGCCCAGCAATACGTCAGCTGTTTTACGCGCCAGTAATGGCTGTACGGATACGAATAACAACGCGGCCGATTTCTCTGCGGGTGCACCCAACCCCCGCAATTCAGCTTCACCGACGAATCTTTGTGCCCCCCCCTCCACGCCCTTTATTACGGCTACGCCGAGCCCGGTCAGTCTGAGCTACACGGTAGGTAGCGGCCCGGCGTCGCAGGTGGTTACGGTCAATGCCGGTAACCTGAGTCCGGCAGCGGGCAACGTAACTATCTCCTCGTCCAGCACCGCCGTTACAACCACACCCACTACGCTGACGTACGCGGGCGGTGCCCTGAACGGGGCTACGTTTACGGCGCAACTGGTGGCGGGCCTGCCTGTGGGTTCCTACCCCGCCACGCTGACACTAACCAATGGAACAACCTCTACCACGCTGGCCGTAAATGGCACGGTAAGCAACACCGTAGCGGTTGGCGCACCAACGCTTATTAGCAGCATTCAGGGTAGCGGCTCAACAGCGGCTCTAACGGGCCTGCGAACCGTTGAAGGCATTGTAACGCGGGTGTTTACCGGCAGCGCAGCCCTCAACAGTTTTTACGTACAGGAAGAGGATAGCGACTCTGACAACAATCCGGCTACGTCGGAAGCCATTGCCATCTTTGATCCAAACGGATCGTTTACGGGTAATTCTGGCGACAAAGTGAGGGTAAATGGAACGGTAGGGGAGTTTACCACTACTTCGGGTGGCGTGAACAGCAGCCTGACCCAGATGACGCTGACGGCGGGTACGAGCCTGACGGTACTGAGCACTGGTAACACGTTGCCAACTGCCACAACGGTTACGCTGCCCGTTACCAGCATTGCCGATCTTGAACGCTACGAAAGTATGCTGGTAGTGGTGAAGGCAGCTTCAGGCAATTTGACGGTTACGGACAATTTCACGCTGGGACGCTTTGGACAGGTGCTACTGGCTGCTACTGACCCGGCCACGAACCAGCCCGGCACCGACCCGCGTATTGAGCAATATACGCAGTTCAATCTGCCCAGCGCATCTGGCTATGCCGCTTATCAGGCAGCCGTTGCCAAACGGGTGATTATTCTGGACGACGCCAGCGGTGTAGCTAATCCACCCCAGATTATTCACGCGCGGGGTGGCAACCCATTGAGCGCAACCAACACTTTGCGCACCGGCGACGATGTAGCCAGCGTAACGGGTATTCTGGACGAACGCTTCGACGGTTACCGGATTCAGACCAATGTAGGCGTAAACTTCAACGCAACTAACCCTCGCCTGAATGCCCCCGCTGCGGTAGGTGGTACAATGAAGGTGATGGGTCTGAACGTGCTGAACTACTTTACGGACCTGGATAGCAATCCAGCCAACAACAACCCGATTGTAACGCCCCCTAATGGCGGTGGCGTGTCATTTGAGCCACGCGGTGCCGAAACAGCGGAGGAGTTCACCCGGCAGCGCGATAAGATTATTGCCGCCATTACAGCCGCCAGCCCTGATATTCTGGGGGTGATCGAGATGGAAAACAATGGAAACACGGCCATTGGGAATCTGGTGGATGGACTAAACGCAGCTACGGCTCCCGGTACGTACACCTACGTGAATGACGCCAATCTGGTGAACGACCCCAACTCGGCACCGGGTGCGGTAGGTACGGATGCCATTAAGGTTGGACTCATATACAAACCGGCTTCGGTATCGGCAGTTGGGTTGCCCATGAGTTCCAGTAGTGCCGCGTTCGACCGCCCACCAGTGGCACAGACGTTCTTCGAAAAAAGTACGGGTGCAAAATTCAGCGTCATTGTCAACCACTTCAAATCCAAAGGAAGTGGCTCAGGAGCCAACGCTGACCAGAACGACGGGCAGGGTGCATCCAATGCCAGCCGGGTAGCGCAGGCGAACGCGCTGATTTCGTTCGTTCCATCGGTAACGGCGGCTGCGGGCGATCCCGACGTGCTGATGCTGGGCGATTATAATGCCTACGCCCTCGAAGATCCGATTCGTACGCTGGCAACGGCAGGTTTCAATAGTATACGTCCGAACGACGATTACTCGTATGCGTTTGGTGGGCAGTTCGGTTTCCTCGATTACGCCTTCGCCAACGCCAGTCTGGCTACGCAGGTGTCAGGTTCGACCGATTGGCACATCAACTCCGACGAGCCAATTATTCTGGATTACAACACAAATTTCAAACAGAACCAGCCAGCCAGCCTGTATAACGCTGACCCATTCCGGGCTTCGGACCACGACGCGGTGGTAGTTGGGCTAATCCTAACGCCGTCGTTGAGTGCCACGCTCGTGGCCAGCACGTCGGTTTGCGCGGGTAGTCCGGCCAGTTTCTCGCTGACGGTTGCTGGCTTGGGAACGGGTGCTACCTATAGTTATACCATTACCAACGGAACAAACAGCACCACAGCATCGGGCGTATCGGCGTCGATGGTACAAACGAGTGTCATTCCAACCGTAGCGGGTTCGTTTACGGCAACGGTGCTGACCTCGACTAATGCCAGCACGACAGCTGCCAGCGGTAACGTAGCCATTAACGCCCTGCCTACCAACGCCAGCCTGACCAGCGGTACGCTTACCTGCACGAACACCAGCGTCACGCTAACGGCCAGTGCATCGGGCGGTAGCAGCTATACACTCAACGGTGGACCTACCAGCCAAAGCAACACCACGGGTCAGTTTGTGGTGAGCACAGCCGGGAACTACACGGCCATTATTGCCAACGCCAGCGGTTGTACCGCTACGGCCACAGCTACGGTTGTCAGTAATACAGCTGCCCCCACCAACGCCAGTCTGACCAGCGGTACGCTCACCTGTGCCCAAACGAGTGTGACGCTCACCGCATCGGCCATGGGCGCCAGTAGCTACACCCTGAGTGATGGACAGACCAATTCGACAGGTCAGTTTACGGTGAGTATGGCGGGCAGCTACACCGCTGTTATTGCCAATGCCAGCGGGTGCACCGCCACCGCCACCGCCAGCGTAGTGAGCAACACCACTGCCCCTGCTAACCCAACGCTTTCAGCCAGCAACAGTGGCACGCTAACCTGTTCGGTAACGAGCCTGACCCTCACGGCGGCTACCACCAGCAGCGGCAGTTTCACATATGCCTTCGCCGGTCCGTCGGGTTTGGTGGGTGCGGCCGGCAGCAGTAACATGGCTGCGGTATCAGCCCCGGGTGTGTATACGGTTACCATTACAGGGGCCAACGGCTGTTCGGCAACAGCCACTACGGAAGTCTTCTCTAACACAACGGCCCCGGCCAACGCCAGCCTGACCAGTGGTACGTTGACCTGCACGAACACGAGCGTAACACTGACGGCCTCGGCCACCGGTGGTGCGAGTTATACGCTGCTGGGCGGGGCATCCAGCCAAAGCAACGCCACGGGTCAGTTTGTGGTGAGTACCGCCGGGAATTACACCGCCATCATCGCCAATGCCAGCGGATGTACGGCCACCGCCACGGCTACGGTGACGAGCAGCACAGTTGCTCCCACCGCCACGCTGACGGCCAGCAGCATGACCGCCTGTGCCCCGGCCAATATCACCCTGACGGCGGGCGGAAGCGGTACGAGCTTTACCTTCTCGGCAGGTGCTACCCAGATTGGTACCAGCAACCAGGCCATCGTAACCCAGAGCGGGACGTATTCGGTGACGGTGAGCAACGCTAACGGTTGCACGGCCACGGCCAGCGTCTCGGTCACGGTCAACACGCCCCCGGCGGCCCCCACGCTAACATCAGCCAGCCGCACGGTAACGCAGAGCAACACGCCCCTGCCGCTGGGTCAGTTTGTGCAGGCCACGGGCAGCAACACGCTGAGTTTCTCGGGCGTCAACGGCGCCATTGCCAACCCGCCCACGGCCAACATCAGCATGGCGGGAGTGCAGAGTTTCTCGGTGAGCCAGACCGATGCTAATGGCTGCGTGAGTGCGGCCACGACGTTTACCATCACCGTTCAGCCAGGTACACCCACTACGCCGGGTAGCCAGACCGTTTGCCGGAGTAGTTCGGTGGTACTCAACGCCACCGCGACGGGTGTTCGCTACGAGTGGTATAAAAACGGGCAGAGCGCGCCCTTTAAACTGACGGAGATTGCCTCTATCCAGAAGGGCACCACCACCAGCAGCCTGACGCTGGTGAGCATCCAGACCACGGCCAACTACTACGTCAAGGTATTCCAGGCTAACGGCAGCTTCAGCTTCGAGGGTCCGTTTCAGGTCGTTGTAAACTATGGCTGTATTGCCCCCGGTGGTCGGGTGGCAGCTGCTGAGGTAGCGGAGGTACCGCTAAGCGTGGTACTGACGCCCAACCCGGTGGTTGACGGCCAGCTGCGGGCAGTGGTGCGTGGGGCAGCCGGTATGGCCCTGTCGGTGGAGTTAGTTGATCTGAACGGTCAGCTGATTCGTCAGCAGCAATGGCAGGCCGCCGATGCCGAGCAGGTAATCGAGTGGAACATGGGCCAGCAGCCAGCGGGCTTGTATCTGTTGCGCCTACAGACAGACAATCAACGTGTGACGACCAAGGTAATGAAGCCATAAATTGCTGCTTCGCACTCTGGTCGTTGAAGCCCCTGCTGAATTCAGCAGGGGCTTCTTTTTTTGAAACAGATGCACATTATGTACGCCATGATTCAGGTCGCGGTCTACCGATTAGTAAATAAATATACTTTTATGGTTGCGACTTAAGTAATCTGGCAGTGACTGTTACTACATTTGATTCTCTCCATCCTATGAGGGCCACATCATTCATAAACTTGAAAATCTACCTATTATCTAGGGTGCTCGGTCTGATTAGCCGTTTTTACCATTCCATTTCGGATACCTGACACCTGTCAGCAGTTTCTGGGCAACCCATCTCCTGGCAGCCTCCCAATCAGATTCAACCTGTATTGCATCAGGCGCCAATACGCTTCCCGACCGCTTCTGTGCAGCAGTGACCGCTGACCAGCTATGTACCGTATTCACCAAGTTTATTTTTCTTTGTTTATTCACTTAATTCTCTCCTCAATATGCTTTTTTGTTTACAACGATTATCTGAAAGGCTGATTCGTAAGGCCGTCAGACGTCCGAAACTACGACTATTCGCTCTGTCGATGGGTATGTCGCTGGTCGGCTATGGAACTGTAATGGCCCAGGTGTCTATCTCAGGGTCGCCAACCAATTACACAAGTATTCAATCGGCAGTGGATGCCGCTTCGGCGGGGCAAACCATCACGGTCGGCGCGGGTACGTATGACGAACTGGTGGTTATCAACAAAAGCCTGACTATTCAGGGGCAGGGCACCGGCTCAAACGTAACCTTTACGGGTACGGTACCAGGAGCGGCACTGGCATCACTCTTTACCGTGGCAGCCGCCGATGTTACTATTCAGAATCTGCGTTTTACGGTAGACCTTGGCAAGACGCACTCGGCTGTTCATACCACGGGTAATGACCGCACGAACCTGCGTGTGATTGGAAATACGATTAATCCGGTGGGTACGCCCGTTGCGGGTCAGTATGGCCGGCGAAACGCAATTGCCATCAACCCAACTGTCGATGTTCCGAATTATGCTTTGGATAATGACGGGTTCGGCGGTGTTGTGGTGCAGAGTAATACCGTGACAGTTGGCAGCAACGGTTTAGCCAATACGTTCCGGGCCGCGGTTCATTTCGATCTCGGTGGTGGTTTGATAGGTGGTACGGCCAGCCAGGGTAACTCGTTTACGGCTATCAATCACGATTTTGTGAGTTCGTTTGCCAGCCAGGGAGACCTGACAGTCCAAAACAACACATTTGGGGGTGGTGGTGTACAGATTGGCGACCCAAATCCCGGCGCCGGTACCATCACGGTAGCCAACAATACGCTGGATGGCGGCTTCGTTCAGCCTGCCACCGGTGCTTTGGGTACCGGTGCGTTGATGCGAATTCGTAACAACGGCATCTCGGGCGTGAAACCGCTGCTTGTTCAGAATAATACCTTCACCAACCAGCGATGGGGTATTAGCTCCGAGAACAACGGGGGGATCACGATTAGCGGCAACAGCTTTACGCCAAATGCCGCAGCGACAGATTTCCGGCATATCTCCATCAATACGAAGCTGATCGCCAGCAATAGTGCCTCGCTGACCGATGCGCAGATGCAGACGCTGGGCGCTACGCTGACGGGCAATACGTTCAACGGCGCATCGACACCCGGCAGTGGCACGGCCGTTGCGTTCCTGAATCACCGCACGCAGGGGGCCAAGTTTGGCACCTTCACCTTCGGTACACCGGGTAGCGAAAATACCTTTAATGCGGGTATCGGCACATTTGTGACGCTGGATAACAGTGCAGGCGCCAGCACGGCATACGCAGGGCCGCTTGGCGATTACACCGGAATACCAGCCACTACCATGGGGCCATGGACGGTTGATATTTCGGGCTACAACAACAAATTCGACGTGGGTACCGGTCTCAAGAGTCCGCAGGCCATGACGGGTGCTGAACGGACTACACTGGAGACGAAACTTTTCCATAAGCCCGACGATGCCGCTGTTGGCCGGATTCTATACTTCCTGCCGGTTCGCAACGTCACGCAGAGTCAGAGCTACTCCGCCATTCAGCCCGCTATTGACGCGGCTAATCCCAACGATGTCATCGAACTGGCCGAATACACGTTCAACGAGCGGGTGTCCATCACCAAGCCGCTGACCCTGACCGGTACCAGCAAAACAAATACGATTATTGATGGTACCGGACTAAGTGGCACGGGCAGTGGCATTGCCGTTGCCAGCAACGTGGCGAACGTAACGATTGCCAACCTGACGGTGCAGAAATTTGCCGGGGCCAACCCCAACAGTAATGCGGGTATCTACGCAGCACTGAGCAACAATAACCTGACCGTCTCGAATGTTCAGTCGCTGAGCAACGTGGGTGGGGCGGGCTTTTACGCCAACGGACCCGTACAAAGCGTTAGCATCTCGAACTCAACCTTTTCGGGCCATACGAACGTGAACGGAGCCGCGCGGGGTATTGTCATCTGGAATGGTTTCAAGCAGAATATCAGTATTGTTGGCAATACCGTTACCAACAACAACTGCTGCGGCATTGAACTCCAGGATGGTACTGCATCGGGCGTTACGATTACGGGGAACACCGTATCGGGCAATGCCGATAATGGCATTGGTATTGTTGGACTGAAAGGTGGGGCGGGCCCTACCCTGATTGCCAACAATATTGTTGAGAACAACGGGCGGTTTGGAATCGAAATTAAAAACCCGAACGGAACCGGCTTAACCACGGGCGATGGCAGTATTGTGGTTGAAAACAATACGGTATCCTTTGCTGCGTCGGCTGGTATGAATAACCGCGACCACGCTGGTATCTCGGTATATCGCCGGGGGCTGTTAACCAATAATACCGAAGGGTATCCTGACGTGCCAACGGGCGTTGTGATTCGTAACAATACCGTGAGCGGGTTTCAGCACCTGAACCAGACCGGACCGCCAACGGAGAGCGAAGGATTTGGGGTGGTTATTGAAGGCACCAACCATACCGTAACGGGCAACACGCTTACGAACAATACCATTGGGATACAGCAGCAGGGTGGGGGCCGTACGGGTACTCAGGCCAGCTACGTGTTCAACAACGCCGGTGACGGCGACCAAGCCGCCGGTGCATCGCCCGCTTACTTTGGACGGGGCAACTCGCCCGTTGCCTGTGGTAATACCGTTTCGGGTAACACGTTCAGCAGCAATGGAACCGATACCCGCAATAGCGGCCCCGCAGCCGGTCGGCCAGAGGTGGTTCGAAACACCAGTACCAATGCTTTTTTCTGCACCATCCAGTCGGCGGTTGATGCCGCTACGGTTGGTCAGTCACTATCGGTTGGTGCGGGTACGTATAACGAGCAGGTGCTGATCAACAAGAGTCTGACCATTAGCGGCAACAGCGCTTCGAAGCCAGTCATCAACTTCACGGGTACGCCCGCCCTGGCCAGCAGTCGCCTAACGCTGTTTGAGGTAACGGCTCCTAACGTAATCATCGAAAACCTGGCTTTTGCGCCCGACCTGTCCAAAGTGGGTAGTGCCATTCTGGCCAGCGTAGCCCAGCCCGGCTCGGTCAGTGCGCTCACGGTTAGAAACAACGATATTACTCCGTATCGGTCGGCTGGTCTGGTAAGCTACGGACTGCGTAACGCCATCAGTATCAACTATGGTGCGTACCGGGTTAATTCGTCGGCTCCCGGCAGTCTGTTGATAACGGGTAATACCATTGGCTACAATGACAATAGTACGCCCGCTGATCCGAACGACGACGCCGGTTTCCGGTCGGGTATTGCAACCGACGAAGGGGGCGGCTCGTTTACGAATAATACCATTCAGACCATCAACCAGGATATTCAGGTGCGGTTTGGACTGGCCGGTGCCATCAGTATAACCAACAATACCATCAACGGTGGTGGTGTGGAACTGGCCGAGCAGAATGGCGCAGCGGGACCCATTACGCTGACGGGTAATACGTTCAATGGTACATTCGGTAGCACATATACGTCTTCGCTACGGCTGAAGAATAATACGAATGCCATTCCCACCACGGTTAGCGGCAACACGTTTACGGGGCACAACCAGGGGGTTAGCCTGGAGAATTACCGGGCTGTAGCGGTAAATACTAACACGTTTACACCGGCCACGGGCTCAACCACCTACCGGCACGTAACCGTCGATTCGAAAGAGTTCAGCTCATCGAGTGGGGCCTTTACGCCCGTTGTGTCGCTGACATTGCTGGGCAACACGTTCACCGGCTCATCATCGCCCACGAGCGGTACGGCCCTGGTGTTCTCTAATCAGGACAACGATAATCCCACATTCGGGCCGTTCGTAATTGGTTTGTCGGGTAACGAAAACTCGTTTGCGGCCAGCTTGGGTACGTTCATAGCCCTCGACGGCTCAACGGGTACGGTGGCGCCCAACGGAACGCAGGCGGCTCCGTTTGCCACCGATATCAACATCGACAACAACACGTTCGATGTGGGTAACGGGTTGCAGCTTCCTGGCAACATGCCAACGGCGGGGCAAACTGCGCTGGAGAATAAACTCTTACACAAGCCCGACAATGCCGCTTTAGGCCGTCTGTTGTACGTGTGTGCCGCCCCAACCATAGTGGCTTCGGCCACGGGCGTTTGCGCCGGTAGCAGCGTAACCCTGACCGCCAGCGGAGCCGCCAGTTACACCTGGTCAACGGGTGAAACAACGGCCAGTATCACAGTGATGCCAACCAGCTCTACAACCATATCGCTGACGGCCACTACCCAAAACGGCTGCGTAAGTACTACAGCTGTATCGATCACGGTGAACGACGCGCCTACAGCGCCAACGCTAACACCGGCCAGTTCGACGCTGACCTGCGCCAATACCAGCGTAACGCTGACGGCTTCGGCCACGGGTGGTACGAGTTATACCCTCAACGGTGGGCCAACGAGCCAGACTAATACCACGGGTCAGTTTGTGGTGAGCACGGCGGGAAATTTCACCGCCATTATTGCCAACGCCAGCGGGTGCACCGCTACGGCTACGGCGACGGTGACGAGCAGCACAGTTGCTCCCACCGCCACGCTGACGGCCAGCAGCATGACCGCCTGTGCCCCGGCCAATATCACCCTGACAGCGGGCGGAACCGGTACGAGCTTTACCTTCTCGGCGGGTGCGACCCAGATTGGTACCTCCAACCAGGCCATCGTAACCCAGAGCGGGACGTATTCGGTGACGGTGAGCAACGCCAACGGCTGCACGGCCACGGCCAGCGTCTCGGTCACGGTCAACACGCCCCCGGCGGCCCCCACGCTGACATCAGCCAGCCGCACGGTCAATGCCAATACTACCCCGTTGCCCCTGGGTCAGTTTGTGCAGGCCACGGGCAGCAACACGCTGAGTTTCTCGGGCGTCAACGGCGCCATTGCCAACCCGCCCACGGCCAACATCAGCATGGCGGGGGTGCAGAGCTTCTCGGTGAGCCAGACCGATGCCAATGGGTGCGTGAGTTTGTCTACACCCTTTAGCATCACGGTGTTGCCGCCTACCCCCGGTAACCAGACGGTATGCCGCAGCAGCCAGGTGGTGCTGACAGCCCTCACAACCGGTGTTCGCTACGAGTGGTATAAAAACGGCACGAGTGCACCCTTCAAGCTGACGGAGATTGCCTCTATCCAGAAGGGCACCACCACCAGCAGCCTGACGTTGGTAAGCATCCAGACCACGGCCAACTACTACGTGAAGGTGTTCCAGGCCAACGGCAGCTTCAGCTTCGAGGGTCCGCTGAAAGTAACGGTTGACTACAGTTGTATTGCCCCTGGTGCGCGGGTAGCGGCTGCCGAGGTAGCGGAGGCACCGCTAAGCGTGGTACTGACGCCCAACCCGGTGGTTGACGGCCAGCTGCGGGCAGTGGTGCGTGGGGCAGCCGGTATGGCCCTGTCGGTGGAGTTGGTTGATCTGAACGGTCAGCTGATTCGTCAGCAGCAATGGCAGGCCGCCGATGCCGAGCAGGTAATCGAGTGGAACATGGGCAACGGGCCGAGCGGGATGTACCTGCTGCGGGCGCAAACACCAGATCAGCTCAAAACCATTAAAGTGCTGAAGCAGTAAACGGCTCAGCCATTTAGAAAACGTACGAAGAGCTACCCAAACGGGTGGCTCTTCGTATGTGGGGACTCTGTCTCTTCACACCAGCACCGATCTACAAATCCAACCTCTGTTTGTATCGTGCATCCTACCGGGTTCGCATTACAAATCATGCCCGGCAGAGGCCGTTTTCAGCCTGTGCAGACGGGCATTCTACCCGGCAGACTACCAATAGCCAGCCTGGGGAGACAGGCTGGGTTATCGGTGGTCTGCAGGTGGGTATTGTGTTGAAACAGGCCACTGCGCGTAGGAGTTGATACATTTTTGCTAGTATTGTTTTATATCTTTCGGGTTAAATACCATAGAAGGAGCGTACGTTGGTCAAAAATTTCTCTATTGCATTGGTTATCTATCGAATAGCCGGGTTTTTAACTCTTTTGTGTTCTCTGACTACACAGGCTCAATCGTCGGAAGATAGTAGTTCAGCTAGTCTTTGGGGGGCGGTCACACCCAAAAAAGAACAGTCGGCCGCACCCGCACAAATTCAGGCATTGACTAACTGGCTCAAGGGACAATCCGTAGCCACTGGTTTGCCCTGCCCTGACTCTCCTTTCTGGTTGCGTAATCCACGTCCGCAGGCCTGGGTTATTCCTTTTGCTACGCTGCTGGCCTCGCGTTCGCGTAGCTGTAATGAACAGGTGCTGGAACAGCTGAAAAGACACATCGGTCAGGCTCAGGATGACCGACTGGTGATGTGGTGGATACTGCAGTCAAATTTTTACAATGCCTATAACGAGTACCGAACGGCCGAAACGACCGCCCGGCAGGCACTTCGGCTGTCCGATCCCCAACATGTTTTTCAGGGGTGGGCCAAACTAGCGCTATCGCGCAGCATGGCTGCTCAGGAAAACGACTTTCCGGCTACGTACGCCACCATTAACGAGGTATTGGAACTGGCCAGACAAAAGCACGATCAGGCGCTTGAGATGCAGACCCTCTCGTTGCTGGGCAACATCAACCGGCGCATCTATTTCGGGTCCTCGCTCAAAGCAATTCCCTACCACCAGGCAGCGCTGACTATTGCCCGTACTTTGCGCGACACGGTACAGATGGGCCAGGAAATGATGGCCATGGCGCTAAACTACGGGGATGCCCGCCATATGAATAAGCACGTAGCCTATATGCTGCAACTGACTACTCTGTTGGCTAAGCGTGACATGCCCCGTATTCGTGCCCGCATCTTTATGCTGACGGGTAATCTTCTACGCGACGTAAGTAACAACAATCCGGCTATTGCGGAGGACTACTATAAAAAGGCGTTTGAGATCAGTAAACTCACCGGCGAACGAATTAGCCAGGAGGGTACCCTGAATTCACTTTATGAGCTTTATACGGCCAATGGTCAATATGATAAAGCCTCGCTGCTGCTCCCGCGTCTTGACTCGCTGTATGGGCTAATGGCCCGGCATCTATCCTTCGTTCCCTCAACTAACTTCGAGCATTACCAGGCCCTGAAACGGGCTGGCGATAAGGCGGGGGCACTGGCTTATTTAGAAAAGGAGTACTCCTCGATTACCCAGCAGTACCAGACCCAGAATTCGGCCAGTCTGGCTCAGTGGGAAGCCGTTTTTCAGACCAAAGAGAAAGACCGAATGCTGAAACAGCAGGCGCAGCAGCAACAGAACCTGATTAGTGTGATCGGGCTGATTAGCCTGTTACTGATTACAGGAGGAGTAGCGTTTTACTACCAGCTTAAAAACCGACGGGCCATTGGTCGCCAGATGAAGTTGATTGAAACGCAGGCGGAGCAGCTACAGCGGGTCGATCAGATGAAGACGCACTTCTTTGCCAATATATCCCACGAATTGCGCACGCCCTTAACCCTGATTATTGGCCCGCTGGGTAGCGTCTTGAATCGGCAGCGGCTCGACGAGCCGGACGCGAAACTGGTTGGCATGGCGCAGCACAACGCCCGGCAACTGCTGGAACTGGTGGGCGAAATTCTGAATCTGAGTAAGCTGGAAGCCGGTAAACTAGAGATGTCATTGCAGCCGGTTCGGCTCAGTGATATGATCCGGCTTACCCTGACCAACTTTGATTCACTGGCGCACCACCGGGCAGTCACGTTAGGCCTTGTTTTCGACGCTACGGAATCATTGCTGGTTGAGCTGGACGTCGACAAACTGCGCAAGGTGCTCACGAATTTGTTATCGAACGCCTTCAAAGCCACGCAGCCCGGCGATACCATAACGCTGGGCGTACAGACCCATCATGACAGGCTTCTGCTGCGGGTGAGCGACACCGGACGGGGTATCCACCCCGATGATCTGCCCCACGTGTTCGACCGGTACTTTCAAAGCAACCGCCCTGATGCGGCTGTTGAAGGCGGCACCGGCATCGGCCTGGCCCTCTGCCAGGAATACGCCCGGGCCATGCAGGGACGGCTGACGGTCGAAAGCCAATGGGAGCAGGGAACTACGTTTATCCTGGATCTACCGCTTCGGGAGGCCTCGGGCAGCGTCGACATACACGAACCTGATTTTGTGGAACCCACTGGCTACGTATCCCAGGGGAGCTTGGCCATCAACGCCCGTCCTCCAGGCCCGGGCGAAACGGTGCTGGTGGTGGAAGACAATCCAGACCTGCGCGACTACCTAATGTCGGTGCTCCAGCCTACCTGTACGGTGCTGACAGCCGGGAACGGGCAGGACGCCCTGAATCAACTGGCGCAGGCCGCTACGCTCCCTTCGCTCATCATCTCCGACGTAATGATGCCCCAGATGGACGGCTTCCAGCTGCTCGACCGCCTGAAGGCTAGTGATACGTACCGATTGATTCCGGTGATCATGCTGACGGCCCGGGCGGACAAAGCCGACAAACTGCGGGCTCTACGCATCGGGGTCGACGACTACCTGCTCAAACCGTTCGATGAAGATGAATTGCTGCTCCGGGTAACCAGTCTGCTGACCAACCAGAAAGAACGCCAGCGTCACCTGCTGATGGAGATGAAGTCAGATTCGATAGCTGACAACGAAGAAGCACCGGCCCTGACAGCCTCCGCCGACGACATGGCCTGGCTGGCGAAGCTGGAAACCGCCACGATGGCTCAATTGGGCAACGCGGACCTGACCGCCGAAAGGCTGGCCGACGACATGGCCGTGAGCCGGAGTACGCTGTTCCGGGAGGTAAAGCGGCTCACGGGGCTTACGCCCACCCAGTACATTATGGAAGCCCGCTTTCAGCGAGCCCGCCAGCTTCTGGAAGATCGGGAGGTGTCCAGCGTCAAGCAACTGGCCGGGGTGGTGGGCTTCCGGCAGATCAAGCACTTCTCGGCCAGCTACAAAAAGCAGTTCGGCAAGAGCCCTTCAGATTACTTCTAATTCTTTCCTTTTTCTGGCAGTTTTTACCTAAAGACCGGGCCGCCCTCCTGCTGGAGAGCGGCCCGGCTTGTTTGGTGGCCCGACAACTTATGAAGAGGGCGTCAAAACGCCAGAAAGCGTCCAGTGTTTGGCGGTCTCTGCCAGTTGACACGCTGGTGTACCCTGGTTGACACGCTGATGCACGGAATGACACGCCTATGTACCTAGTTTGATACGCTGGTGCACAGTAAGTAGACGTGTTTTGTAACGAGGTACCTCTGGTTGAGTGTATTTTTCTTTCAGATACTTTATCTATTTAAAACCCCAAGATTACATATGATTTACATCTACAAGCAATCCATTGCATCATTACTGGAGCGAGGCAGAAAAAAACCGCTGATTGGGCTATCTCATCGAGAGTATAGTTCTACTATAAGCTGGTCTAAAGGACTAGTCAAAACAGCTTTCCCCCTTATTCTTTGTTTTGCGTTAATTACCTTATTCCAACTTCCGGCTTTTGCCATTGACAAGGTCTGGACAAATGGGAGTGGCGACGGTAAATGGAGTACAGCGGCTAACTGGAGTCCGGCTGCTGTGCCAGGTTCAGCAGATCGAGCGGTATTTGATGGTACCTCCAATGCCAATTGTACTATAGACATCAATGCTACAATTCAGGGAATCAATACGAATACAGCGTATGGTGGAATCATTTTTCAGGGTTCCTCTACCATCACAATAACCAGTAGTCTTGTCATAGCGGGCTCGGAAGATTTCGATCCGGGTAATGGGCTTATCGTTTTTGGTGGAAACGTAACGCTTAATTCGTTAGCCCCTGTTTACAATGCGGAAATTACCGGCAATCGTGGTATCATCCTTGGTACTAACCTCAACGTCCTGAATGAGTTGACCCTTACGTCGGTCAACACCATCATCACGAGCACACTGTCCGGCGGTGGGGGTGCCCTGTTAGTAGCTGGCAACGTAATCGTCAATGACCCCAATGGCTGGGGAGCTACCGGCGTCAACAACACAGCCCAGGCTACGCTAAATCTAGTGGGCGGTAGTGATCAGATTATCAGCAGCACTAGTTTCAAAGCTGTTCTGCCGCAACTGAATGTAAGCAAAAGCGGTGGTAATGTCCTGCTGGCCACTGATCTGGAGGTGAGTGGGCGGCTGAGTGGTTCGGCTTCGGCCCACATCCGGTCGGCCAGCAACGCCACCAGCAAGTTAGTGCTGATACAGACAACACTGGCCTACGAGGGTGACGTAGAGAACGTAGAAATAACCGGCAATGGCGGTATCAGCCTCAGCGCTAACTTCAGCATCCTGAATGAGTTGACCCTTACGTCGGTTAACACCATCATCACGAGCACGCTATCCGGCAGTGGCGGCACAATCAGGGTAGGCGGTAACGTGATAGCTAATGACCCCGATGGTTGGAGAGCTACCGGCGCCAACAACACAGCCCAGGCTACGCTGAACTTGGTAGGCGCTGGTGATCAGATTATCAGCAGCACTGGTTTCAAAGCTGTTCTGCCGCAACTACAAGTAAGCAAAAGCGGTGGCCATGTCCTGCTGGCCACTGATCTGGAGGTGAGTGGGCGGCTGAGTGGTTCGGCTTCGGCCCACATCCGGTCGGCCAGCAACGCCACCAGCAAGTTAGTGCTGATACAGACAACATTGGCCTACGAGGGTGACGTAGAGAACGCAGAAATAACCGGCAATGGCAATATCAGCCTCAGCGCTAACTTCAGCGTCCTGAATGAGTTGACCCTTACATCGGTTAACGCCATCATCACAAGCACGCTATCCGGCAGTGGCGGCACGATCAGGGCAGGCGGTAACGTGATAGCTAATGACCCCGATGGCTGGGGAGCTACCGGCGCCAACAACACAGCCCGGGTTACGCTGAACTTGGTGGGCGGTGGTGATCAGACGCTGAGTGGAAACGGCAAGATTCCCCAGCTCCTGATCAGCAAACCTACGGGCAAGGTTCTACTGCCATCCTCTGCTGTAGCCAACGGGTTTGAGCGCGTTACTATATCCAGTGGGACTTGGGATGTAAGTGGATATTCTGTTAGTTCGTCGGGTGGATTTACGTCGAATGGAGGAATCATTACCGGCACGGGCACATTGAACGGAGCTGTGACGTGTAGTAACGGTGGCGGAATTGCGCCGGGCAATGGCGCGGGTTGCCTGACAATCAACGGAAATCTGTCAATGGGTTCAGGCTCTACCTTAACGGTTGATATTGCGAATGGCGATGCCTGTACTAACTACGATCAGCTCGTTGTAAATGGAACAGCCAATGTGAACGGGGCTACGCTGGTAGGCGGCACGGTGTCTAGACTAACCGCCCCAATCAAAATACTGGAAAATGACGGCGCAGATGGCACATTCGGACCATTCGTGTCGGCACCCAACAATGCGACTATTACACTGGGTGGAATCGCCTATAAAATTAAGTACAATGTAGCAAACAACGACATTACGTTAGAGGACCCTAATCCCAACAGGGCACCCACGGCTGTTTGTAAACCGGTTACCGTAGCGGCCAATGGACCCGGTTGCACGGCAACGGTCAATGCGCAGGACTTCAACAATGGTTCATCCGATCCAGAGGGAGGCAACCTTACCTATTCAGTATTACCTGCTGGCCCTTACGCGGTGGGCATTACCTCCGTAACACTCACGGTCACTGACCCGCTGGGCGCTACGGCCAGTTGCCAAACGACGGTTACCGTGCAGAATGCAACGGAAGCGCCATCGGTTAATGATGCCTCAAACTCCTTCACGTATAATGGCAATCAGCAGACGGCTACTGCAACGGCAGGTAATGCCGCAATTGTACAGTACTTCTCAGCGCCAGTTGACGGTGAGCCCGTCAACCCAGTCGGCACCAACGCCGGGACATACACTTACTATGCACAGGCAGCCGTTAATGGGTGCGTTAATGCAAACCGGACTAAGGTAACTCTGCAGATCAGCAAGGCAGTACTGTCGGTTGTGGTCGATAACAAACCCAGGGATTATGGACAGGACAATCCGGAATTGACCGGCACGGTAACCGGGGTAATTCCGTCCGACGGAATTGCTGTTACCTACAGCACCACGGCAGATAAGAACAGCGAAGCCAGAGAAGGTGGCTATCCAATAACGGCTACACTGGTTGATCCTAACAATAAGCTGAACAACTACACGGTGAGCAACACACCGGGGGTGCTAACAGTGGTGGGTAAGGCCAACCAGTCTCCGGTTGCGGTGGCTAAACCGCTTGTCGTTTCAGCCGATGCAAACTGTCAGGGTGTTGCTGTAGCAGCTGCTTTCGATAACGGTTCTTCGGACCCCGATGGCGATGCGATGACGTTCAGCGTTTCTCCCGCTGGTCCTTTTGCCCCAGGGGTTACGAATGTTGTGTTTACCGTCACAGATGCTCAAGGAGCAAAAGCCAGTACAAACACGACCATCACAGTTGAAGACAAACAGGCCCCGACCTTTACGGCCCCGGCTGACCGCAATGTGAACCTTATAGCTAACTGTAGTTTCGTAATTCCTGACCTGCTGGCGGGCCTAACCGGCAGCGACAACTGCGGTAAGGTCAGCTTTACTCAGAACCCAGCGGCTGGCACGACGGTCAACTCCTCAGCGGGCCAGACCTACCCCGTAACCATCACGGCCAAAGACGAAGCGGGCAACACCACCGAGAAAACCGTGACGCTTACAGCGAAGGACGAGCAGAAGCCGGTGGTGGTAGTCCAGAACCTCACGCTGCAACTCGATGCTACCGGAAAAGCCAGCCTTACGCCAGCCCAGCTAAACAACGGCTCCAGCGACAACTGCACCGAGGCCATTAATCTCAAGTTAAGTCTGGATAAGACGAGCTTTGACTGCTCGAACCTGGGAGCCAACACTGTTACCCTAACCGTAACTGACGCCAGTGGTAACCAGGCTGAAGCTACTGCTACGGTGACGGTTGAGGATAAACTGGCACCCGTTATTGCCACTAATGGCGACAAGACGCTGGGCACCGATGCGGGCCAGTGTGGCGCTGTGGTAGCCGTCAGCGCTTCGGCATCCGACAACTGTTCGGTTGGCACGCCCATCGGCGTGCGCAACGATGGCAGGCCCCTGGCCGATGCCTACCCCGTCGGTAAGACCACCATCACCTGGTCGGTAACAGATGCCAATGGGAATGCGGGGGCTGATGTCACCCAGACCATTGTAGTTGAAGATCGGGAAAAGCCCCTGGCCAGCGCTAAATCCTTTACGGTTCAACTGGATGCAACGGGTAAAGCCAGCATCACCGTCGAGCGGATTAACAACAGCTCCTCGGATGCCTGCGGTATTCAGTCATTGAGTCTGGATAAGACCAGCTTTGACTGCACCAACCTGGGCCAGAACACCGTTACCCTGACGGTGACCGACATCCACGGCAACCAGAGCACGGCCAGTGCTGTCGTGACGGTGGAGGATCTCATCAAGCCGGTCATTACCTGCCCGGCCGACGAGCTTACGCGCTGCTTTGCGGCTGATAACACTTACCAGATTCCGGCTTTAGTGGCAAGCGACAACTGCGCCATTGCTACAGTAAGCTACGTCATCAGCGGGGCCACTACCCGCAGCGGCACGGGCACCGATGCGAGTGGTCTGTTCCAGGTGGGTACCAGCACGATTCAGTGGACGGTAACCGACAGAGCGGCAATCAGGCGCAGTGCAGCCGTACGGTGGTAGTCAATGCGGCCCTGAGCGTGGCCCTGTCCAGCGTAAACCCCATTGGGGCCGGAGCGCAGCCCAACACCATATACCTAGGGTATGGTCCCCAGAGTCTGACCTATAAACCGACCGTTAGCGGAGGAAAGGCTCCCTATAGCTACAACTGGTCGAACGGCTCGACGGGTTCTTCGCTGGTGGTAACGGCGGCTGGTAGCTATAGCGTAAGCATTACCGATGCCCTGGGCTGTGTGCAAAGCACAAGTGTTGTATCGGTGAATATGGTCGATGTGCGCTGCGGCAACAAGAATGATAAGGTAGCCATCTGCCATAAAACCGGCAGCGATAAAAATCCCTGGAATCAAATCTGTGTGGATGAGAACGCTGTAGCCGCTCACCTGGCCAAAGGGAGTGTGCTGGGGCAATGCGCTACAACGCCAGGCGCTCGGGTAGCCGCTGAGGAGTTGCCAGCGTTAACTCTGAAGCTGCTTTCTAACCCCGTGGAGAACAATCTGCTGCGGGCCCGCGTGTCGGGAGCCGCTGGCCAAAGCCTGACGGTAGAACTGCTTGACCTGCGGGGGTATAGTATCCGTCAGCAGAGCTGGGATAGCGCGACTGCCGACCAGCTGATTGAGTGGGATATGGCCCCGCGTTCTGCCGGGTTGTACCTGCTGCGGGCAATCAGCAACGGCCAGCAAACGGGTGTTAAGGTTGTGAAAGCTGAGTAGAGTGGGGGCAGGAGTTGCTGCTCGGCCCTGATTAATCAACAAGTTCCGCCAGTATTGGAGGAACTTGTTGGCTATGAAATCTCCTGCTTCCTGGCCGGGGTGGTGGGCTTCCGGCAGATCAAGCATTTCTCAACCAGCTTCAAAAAACGGTTCGGCAAAAGCCCTTCGGATTACTTCTAATTTTTCACGTTTTTCGATCAGGTTTTCATGCTCTGAGAACGGGCCGCGCTCCAGCTGGAAGAGCGGTCCGGCTCTGTTTGGTGGTCAGATGGCTCGCTGAGAGCGTGGGAAAACGCCGGAAAGCGTCAGCTATTTGGCAGCCGCTACAGCTTGACACGCTGGTATACCCTAATTGACACGCCTATGGGCCAGGCTGACACGCTGGTGTACCTATCCTGATACGCTGGTGCTCCTGGCATAGCCTAGGTTTGTGGTAAAATCAACACACAAATCAGGCTATGATCAATGATGTACCTACCTCATACAACGAGCATTCGTCTCACCAGGATGTACGACTCCTATTCAGCTTCCTCTGGTCGTATGCGTACTGCTGCTGATTGACGGCTTCCCGGATAGGGGACCTGGTCAGTTATTGGCAACCTGGGGGTCAGGCTTTAACCAGTACGCACCCGCTGTTGGGCTAACTGGGGCGATGTATTGCCGGGTATCTACCGGGTCAGGGCAACGCTACAACGGAACGGCTACCAATACGACTACGCCACAGCCTGTAATCACCTCGGGTGCTTTGGGAGGTAACAGAGTTGTCTGTATAGCCAATGGAGATTCTTCTGCACTACCCTGTCTTCAGCCGCAACCAGCTAAGGCTTGCTTTTGGCCAACGTCCCCAATTAAACAACAAGTACACAAATCCGGTGATTTTCTGTGTGCTAACGCCCAATAATTCAACGTGTTATGACTTTTTCTTTTACCAAGTTTCGATTTCGTATGCCCAAACTAATCCTTCTGGCATATACCCGTTCACCCTTGTTTTATTCACCCCTTAACCAATTATCTGTTATGAGTATACCACTACGTAGTATCCGTAGCCAGACTCTGGCTACACCCATGCCTGCTGCACCACCGTCCCGGTCACGTCCTGCTGCCCGGTGGTGGCTAACAGCTTTTCTCCTAGCTGGATTTAGCAGCGGGGGTTGGGCACAATGCTTTCAGAATACCCTCGTCCCCCCAACCCCTGCTCAATTTACTGCTGGCAGCAGCCCCGTCTCGGTAGCTGTGGGAGACTTTAACAGGGATAGCAAACTCGACCTAGTCACGGCCAATAGTAGTAGCAATAACGTATCAGTATTGCTGGGGGATGGGTCGGGCGGCTTCGGAGCCAAAACTGACTTTTCGGTGGGTACTAGACCCTTTTCTGTAGTGGTGGGGGACTTTAACGGGGATAGCAAACCTGACCTGGCCACGGCTAATTATGAAAATGGCAACGTATCGGTACTGTTGGGGGATGGCCTAGGGAACTTTAGTCCCAAATCAAACTTTCCGGTGAGTGGTGCTCCTTACTCAGTAGCTGTGGGAGACTTTAATAAGGATAATAAACCTGACCTAGTCACGGCCAATCAATTCAGTAACAGCGTATCGGTACTGTTGGGGGATGGAATAGGTGGCTTTGGAACCAAAACTGACTTTCCAGTGGGTGCTAAACCCTATTTAGTAGTGGTGGGAGACGTCAATAGTGATGGTCGGCTCGACTTGGCCGCGGCTAATGAAGACAACAATAGCGTATCGGTATTATTGGGGGATGGAATAGGTGGCTTTGGAACCAAAACTGACTTTGATATGGGCATTGGCAGTGCCCCCCAATCGTTAGCGCTAAAGGACCTCAATGGAGATAGCCGCACCGACATGGCAGTGGCTAATTATAACAATAATACAGTCTCGGTACTGTTAGGGGATGGTTTAGGTGGCTTTGGCCCTAGGACCGACTACGTGGTAGGCGTTAGTCCCAGATCAATAGTAGTGGGGGACTTTAACGGGGATAGCAAACTTGACCTGGCTACGGCTAATTATGATAATAACAACGTCTCAGTGCTACGGGGGGATGGCCTAGGGAACTTTAGTCCCAGATCAAACTTTCCGGTAGGTGCTAAACCCTTTTCAATAGCGATGGGGGACTTTAACGAGGATGGCAACCCCGACCTAGCCACAGCTAATTTTAATGGTAACGACATTTCGGTACTGTATAATTGTACAGCATCGACTGTTCTGTCGGCATCGGCTAGCCCCAACCCGGTTTGCGCGGGCCGTACAGTTGCCCTGTCGGTAACGGCCACTGGTAGCGGTGCTCCTTACAGCTATAGTTGGGCGGCTCCGGCAGGCATCACCCTATCGGCCACCAGCACCAGTGCGGTCTCGGCCAGCGTGGGAGCCGACGTGAGTGGATTGCAGACCTTCACCATTACGGTTACTCCTTCGGGCGGTGCCCCATCCAGCACCAGTCTGGTCAGCGTGACGGTCAACGCCCCACCGACCAACCCCACCCTGGTGAGCAGCGGCACGATCACCTGCGCCAACACCAGCGTCACGCTGAGAGCCGCGGCCGCGGGGGGAGTAAGCTACTCGCTCACAGGTGGCTCGGGCAGTCAAACCAACACTACGGGTGAGTTCGTGGTCAGCACAGGAGGCAATTACACCGTCACGGTGAGTAACGCCAGCGGCTGTACGGCTACCGCCACGGCCACCGTCGAGAGCAACACCATCCCGCCCCCGGCGAGTCTGGCCAGTTCGAGTACATTAACCTGCGCCACTACCAGCGTGACGCTGACGGCCAGCCCGGCCGGGCAAAGCTATCGTTTCAGTGCGGGGGCCACTCAGATCGGCTCCTCTAACCAGGCCACGGTCAGCAGCTCGGGTACCTACTCGGTGACAGTGACAGCCAGCAACGGTTGTACGGGCGTGGCCAGCGTGAGCGTGAGCCAGAACAACACCCCGCCAGTAGCCACTATCAGCGCCAGCCCCTCTACCACCCTGAGTTGCAGCCAGACCAGCCTGACCCTGACGGCAGGCGGGGGTAGCAGCTATGCCTTCTCGGGGCCAGGGGTGGTAAGTCAGAGTGGCAACCAGGCCGTGGTCAATGCCAGTGGTACCTACTCGGTGACCGTTACAGCCACTAACGGCTGTTTCAGCACCACCAGCATTACCATCAGTCAGGACAACATACCCCCTTCAGCCTCACTGGTTAGCAGTGGCACTTTGAACTGTAAGGTCACTAGCATAACGCTGACGGCCGGTGGGGGCAGCAGCTACGCCTTCTCGGGGCCGGGCGTGGTGAGTCAGAATGGCAACCAGGCCGTGGTGAATACCGGTGGGCTCTATTCGGTGACGGTGACAGCCAGTAACGGTTGCTCCAGCACCACCAGCGTGATGGTGGACCAGGACACCACGACGCCTTCGGTGAGCATCAGCCCCAACAGTGGCACGTTGACCTGCAACAACCCCAGCCTGACGCTGACGGCCAATCCCAATGCCAGCCCGATGGGTCGGCTGGCGGCCCCGGCGGCTGTTTCTGATCTACGCTGGAACACGGGGGCCACTACTAACAGCATTTCGGTGACTACCGCGGGCACCTACTCGGTAACCTACACGGCTCCCAATGGCTGCACGGCCACCAGCAGTGTGGTCATCGAGCAGAATACGACCCCACCCACGGCCTCTCTGGCCAGCAGTGGTACACTCACCTGTTCGCAAACCAGCGTAACGCTGACGGCGGGTGGGGGCAGCAGCTATGCCTTCTCGGGTCCGGGTGTGGTAAGCCAGAGCGGCAACCAGGCTGTAGTGAACGCCAGTGGTACTTACTCGGTAACCGTTACAGCCATTAACGGCTGCACCAGTACCACCAGCATCACCATTGACCAGGACAAGGCGGCCCCTGCGGCCTCGCTAGCCAGCAGTGGCACCTTGACCTGCACCAATACCAGCGTGACGCTGACGGCCAATGCCGGCACGGGCCTGAGCTACCAGTTCAGCCCGGGAGCTACTCAGATGGGCTCCTCTAACCAGGCCACGGTGAACAGCTCGGGCACCTACTCGGTGACGGTGGTTAGCGCCAATGGCTGTAGCCGTGTGGCCTCCACCACCGTCGTTCAGGACATCACCGTCCCCACCGCCAGCTTGACTAACAATGGGCCGCTTTCCTGCGCCACCACCAGCGTGACGCTGACGGCCGGTCCCAAGGGGCAGTCCTACCAGTTCAGCCCGGAAGCTACCCAGATCAATGGAGGCAATAGGGCTAGTGTCAGTACACCGGGCATCTACTCGGTGACAGTGGTTAGCGCCAACGGCTGTTCTTCGGTGGCCTCTACCACCGTCACCCAAGACATCACCGCCCCCACCGCCAGCTTGACTAACAATGGACCCCTGAGTTGCACCACCACCAGCGTCACCCTGACGGCCATGGGGGGTACGTCCTACACGCTCAGCAACGGGCAGACCAGCACAACGGGTCAGTTCACAGTCTCGACGGCGGGCACTTATACCGTCACGGTGAGTGGTGCCAACGGCTGCACCGCTACGGCCACTACCGAGGTCTTCTCCAACACCACTGCCCCGGCCAATGCCAGCCTGACGAGTGGTACCCTAACGTGCGCTATCACATCAGTAACGCTCACGGCCAGCGCAACGGGCGGCACTTCCTACACCCTGAGCGACGGGCAAACTAACAGCACGGGGCAATTCGTGGTCAGCAGGGCGGGTGGTTATACGGTAACCGTGAGCAACGCCAACGGCTGTAGCGCTACGGCTACGACGACGGTACAAAGCAACACAACGGCTCCGGCCAAGGCGAGTCTGAGCAGTGGTACGCTGACCTGTTCCCAGACCAGCGTCACCCTGACGGCCTCGGCAGCGGGGGGCACCTCATACACGCTGAGCGATGGTCAGAGCAACAGCAGCGGTGTGTTTGTGGTGAACACACCGGGGGGCTATACGGTGGTCATCAGTGGCACCAACGGCTGTACGGCCAAGCGCCACCAGCACGGTAGAGAGCAACACCGTTGCGCCAATGGCTACACTGACGGCCAGTAGCCTGACGGCCTGCGCCCCAGCCACCGGAACGCCGGCCAATATCACCCTGACGGCGGGCGGGGGTACGAGCTATACCTTCTCGGCAGGCGCCACCCAGCTTGGCACCAGCAACCAGGCTATCGTCACCCAAAGCGGCACGTATTCGGTCACGGTGAGCAATGCCAACGGTTGCACGGCCACGGCCAGCGTCTCGGTCACGGTCAACACGCCCCCGGCGGCCCCAACCCTGACGGGCGTGAGCCGCACGGTTACCGCCAGTACTACGCCGTTGCCGCTGAGCCAGTTTGTGCAGGCCACGGGCAGTAACACGCTGAGTTTTTCGGGCGTGAATGGTTCGCTCAACCCACCCAATGCTGATATCAGTCAGGCGGGTGTGCAGAGTTTCTCGGTAACGCAGACCGATGCCGGGGGCTGTGTGAGTCCGGTCACGCCGTTCACTATCACCGTTCAGCCAGCCACCCCCACTACGCCGGCTAGCCAGACGGTATGCCGCAGCAGCCAAGTGGTACTGACGGCTATGACTACGGGTGTCCGCTATGAATGGTACAAGAACGGCACGAGTGCGCCCTTCAAGTTGACGGAGATTGCCTCGATCCAAAAGGGCACCACCACCAGCAGCCTGACGCTGGTGAGCAGCCAGACGACGGCCAAATACTACGTCAAGGTGTTCCAGGCCAACGGCAGCTTCAGCTTCGAGGGGCCGTTTCAGGTCGTTGTAAACTACGGTTGTGTGGCCCCCGGTGCGCGGGTAGCGGCTGCCGAGGTAGCGGAGGTGCCGCTGAGTGTGGTGCTGACGCCCAACCCGGTGGTTGACGGCCAGCTGCGGGCGGTGGTACGCGGAGCGGCCGGTATGGCCCTGTCGGTGGAGCTGGTCGATCTGAACGGTCAGCCGATTCGTCAGCAGCAGTGGGCGGTAGGGGAGGATGGTCAGCTCGTTGAGTGGGACATCAGCCAATGCCCAGCGGGTATGTATGTATTGCGGGCCGAAGCCAATGGCCGTACGAAGACCGTCAAAGTAATCCACCGCTGAGTAAATTTTGTGTAAATTTTCGCCTGATGAGTGGCCTTGATAAGCAATCATCAGGCGAAAATTAGTATCATTGTGCATCCTGTCATTTATACTTAAACTTTTCCACGAATGAAGCATTTTATCCTGACCAGTCTAGCCCTCCTGGCAGCACTAGTCACACAGGCTCAGACCAATACCTCGGTAGTAAGCCAAACCGGCAACATGCAGTCAGCTACGGCGGTGCAGGCTGGTTCGTACAACGAATCAACGATCCGGCAAGTCACCGGCACCAGCACCACTGCCAACGTGGGTAACGTGGCCAGCACCTCACAAACCGGCAGTGGTTCATCCCTGACAAACCGTGCAGTTATTGACCAGAGCAACGGCGCATTTAGCAACACTGCCACGGTTAGCCAGACGTATAGCGGTTCGGCTGGGCCTACCGAGCAATACTGTCCTGCAAAGTATAATCCAGCCGGCAACAACGCCAGCGTGACGCAGGCGAAATCAGGTAATACGGCAGCATAACCCAGACGATCGCAAGTAGTGACAACGATGCTATTATCAGGCAACTTGGTACGACAGGTAATGCCACCATAATCAGGCTGCCAGTCAGGTAATAATCAGGCTACTTGGCATAAACAGCAACATGCGAGTACGGCAGTTTTGGAACTATTGTTTCAAGCCAGTCAGAGTTACTTCAACCGGGCTATGATTGAGCAGGCTGGTACTGGAGCATGCTGCATTATCACTCAGAGCTACGCAGTCGGCTAACAACAATGCGCTGATTACGCAGGGGCTAGGGCGGTACAAATAACTTAGCAGCACATTACCCAGACTAATGCTTACGACGGAGCCAGCGCCGGAGCCAGCACCGTTCTGGGCGCGGCTAACTCCGCTACCATCACCAGAACCAGATCACCAGTGGTATGGGTAACATCGCTACGATCCAGCAGGGTACTTTGATCTCGACATCGCCAGCCGGGGCAGTTGTCTCGACGGGCAACAAGGCCAGTGTTGCGCAGGAGAACGATATGAACTCCACAGATTTGCTTCAGGTTGGTACGGGCAATACGGCGGGTGTAATCCAGAATGGACACAGTACGCTGAAAGGTGTTGATGGCATGAATGTCAAATCCAACGGCGGGTCAGTTCGGCAACATGAACACGCTGAACGTAACGCAGACCGGTTCGATGGCTAATCAAAACATTGGCAACGTTACGCAGATTGGTAACGGCAACGTGAGCAATATCTCGCAGGTTGCGCCAGTTTCCATGCCGTAATTCGGTAACGAACACAACAAAACAGAAGCGGGGCTGGATATCATATCCAGCCCCGCTTCTGTTTTGTTTACCTACAGAGTTAGCTTACCAGAAAATTCATAGCCTGTTTCAGCGTCCGTTCGTTACCCGTTTCAGGGTCGGTATAGGAGCGTTCGCCTACTTCAATGTCAATCTGTTTGCCAATCAACTGTTGCGTATCCAATTCCTTACCTGCTTTGGCGTCGATACCCGCCTGCTCAAACAGGCCAATAATGGCAGGCATACCGGCGGGCGACTGGTAAAACCGGTGCGAGACGTAGCCATCCTCGTTCTCAAAATGAGCGGCAAAGAACGGAATCCCTTTGTTCTCGCTCGTGCCTTCGTCAACACTGGTAATCGTAACGGTGTGGGGGCCATCGGCCAGTAAGGGCTTATCCTGTCCTTTTTCTACGGCAATTTTCATAACGTTGGTATGTTTTGTTTGTATTATAAAACCACGAATACTATACGATTGTTTTACCGTACTTGACAGGAATTTCAGGCATTGAGAAAAATTGGAACGCGCCCGGATTGGTTTGTTGCGTATCATTGAGAACCGGATTGCGTAAACCGGTTTTCTGCCCATGATCTCCCGCCGTTCTGCACTCAAAACTGCCGCGCTTGCCCCGTTTATTCCGGTGATCACCGCCCCGGCCGTTCCCGTGAAACCGCCCCGGCTCCGGGCCGGCGATACGGTTGGACTGGTTTGCCCGGCGGCCCCCGCCTACAGTCGCGAACAGGTGCAGATCACCATTGAGTCACTAGCATCAATGGGTCTGAAAACGAAGCTGTCGCCCCATTTCTATGACCGCTACGGCTACCTCGGCGGCACCGATGCCAACCGGGCCGCCGATGTCAACGCCCTGTTTGCCGACCCCGATGTGCAACTGGTGATGGCCATGCACGGCGGCTGGGGCTGCGCCCGGATTCTGCCCCTGCTGAACTATGACGTGATTCGCCAGAATCCGAAACTCCTGGTTGGCTATAGCGACATTACCGCCCTGCTGCTCGGCATTCACGCCAAAACGGGTCTCGTAACCATGCACGGTCCGGAGGGCGCGGCCACCTGGAATACGTTTACTACCGAACGTTTCCGGCGGTTGCTCATGGAAGGGGAGGCCCTGACCTACGAAAACCCGACCGACAAGGGCAACACCCTCGCCCAAACCGACGATCGTATTTTTACCATCCGCCCCGGCCTGGCGCGCGGGCAACTGGCGGGCGGCAACCTCACGGTTCTTACGCACCTGATTGGCTCGGCCTACCTGCCCGACTGGCGTGGCAAAATTCTGTTCATCGAAGATGTGCACGAAGCTATCTACAGCATCGACCGCATGCTGACACATCTGAAACTGGCCGGTATTCTGGATCAGGTGGCGGGTGTTGTGTTTGGCAAATGCACCAAATGCCACCCCAGCAGCGACAGCTACGGCTCGCTGACCCTCGAAGACGTGTTGACGGAACACCTCGGTTCGCTCAGCGTACCCGTCTATGCGGGAGCCATGATTGGCCACATCGCCAACAAGTTCACCATTCCCATCGGCATCAACGCCGAAATCGATGCGGATAAAGGGACCATCCGGTTGCTGGAACCGGCGGTGACGTGAGCGAAAGGTGCTACTGTGTATAGCCTGCTATCATCCAAAACATACATCCATCATATCCCGCGTCCACCCGTCCGGTTTTGCTTTCGGGAGCGCAGGCAGACTGGTAGATTTGTCCTGGTTCTAAACACAAAAAGCCATGACACATCGACTGGAACGCATTGCCGACGAGGCCGTAGTTGGCGGTGTATGCGCGGGTATAGCCCGGTATTTTGGTATTAATCGCACGGCGGTGCGGCTCCTTTTTTTAATCGGTATCCCGTGGCCCGCTTTCCCGGCCCTGCTGATTTACGTAATCTTGTGGGTCGCCATGCCTAAGCAGGCTGCCGGTCTGTCCGTTGTTCAATCAAACCTGTACACTAATCCCGTTTTTACCATGAATCCCTACAATCCCAATAAACCCTCGTCGCCCGATCGTGGCCTTGTCGGCGGCAGTATCCTGATTGGACTCGGTGTCCTGTTCCTGATTAACCGTTATTTCGACATTGACTTAGGCGATCTGTGGCCATTCATCCTTATCGCCATCGGGCTGTGGCTGATCTTCCGGGATCGGATCAAACCCCCCTTTGACCGTACCGATTCGTTTGATGACATGAATAAGCCTACTGACTATACCAACCCGAACAAACCCGCCGACTACACGAATCCGAACGATCCGTATAATCCCAACACCCCTTTATAAGCTATGAAACGCCAAAATGGATTATTCTGGGGCATAGTTCTGCTCACTTTGGGTGTGCTGTTCCTGGTCCGGCGGGCGGGCGGGCTGGATATTGACTGGCATTCGCTGACCAACCTATGGCCGGTACTGCTGATCCTGGCGGGCGTCAACCTGATTCTGGAACGGCGGGGCAGCCCGGCCGCTTTTGTGACAACGGTCATGCTCGCCGTGGCCGTACCAACTGTGCTCTTCGGATTCTTCAGCCACAACCGAAATCGTGATGATTTCAATAATCAATGGCGGTGGAACAACGATGCTGACGATGAGGAGATGAACGAAGGCGATGACTCTGATTCCGGCAACAATGACGAACCCGAAGACAACGAAGATGCCTACCAGTCAGAACAGGAAAAACGCGCTGGTAACCCCGGTGCGGTGCAGCAGAGTTCGTTTGTGGAGTCGATGAATCCCGACACGCGCGAGGCCGTGCTGAAGCTATCGGGTGGGGCCGGTCGGTTTAGCATCAGCGATCCCACTACCGAACTCATCCGGGCGGAGACGAAGCAGAACATTGGCAGCTATTCCATGTCGGTAGACCGTGACGCCACCACCCGCATCCCGACCATTGAACTCAAACCAACCGAAGAAAATCAAAAGTTTGACTTCAAAAACGGCAAGTTCGAGAATCGCGTGGAGGTGCATCTAAACGCCACCCCCGTCTGGACAATGGACGTGGCCCTCGGTGCCGGGCAGGGCGATCTGGACCTGAGCAGCTATGCCGTGCGGGACCTGAAAATTGCGGCCGGTGCCGCCGACCTGGACGTTAAACTCGGAGCCAAAGCGGATCAGAGCGACGTTAAGCTCGAAGTAGGGGCGGCCTCGGTAACCGTACGGGTGCCCAAGGAGGTAGGCGTACGCATTAAGAAAGACGGCGCCCTGAACATCGAACAGCTGGACGACTTTACCGATATGGGAGGGGGCGAGTTTGTCAGCCCCGGCTACGATGCGGCCAAAAAGAAAATGATGATCCGCTTCGAAGGGGGCGTATCGCGCTTTAAAGTAGTGCGCTACTAACTGTCTCAACGGAACCGTATCACAGCACACAGAAAAACGGGCTGTAATTGGATAACTACCAATTACAGCCCGTTTTTCTGTGTTTACAACGCTAGTTCTGATTTAGCTGATTCAGTAAGATCTTGTTAAAATCCCGCTCCGTCTGGTAGAGTTCATTTAACTGTTTGGGAGTAACTACCTTTAAGAATCGATCCATGTATTCATTATCGAGATCGGCAATTTTCTGTTTGGTAGCGTTGGCTTCGCGCAGACCATTTTTAAGCTGGTCGTCGTTGAGGCTATTGCGTGTGGGCTCATCGCGGAGCTGGCGGACCCGCCGGTTCAGTTCCTGCTTTTTGCCGTTGTATTCATTGTAGACGGGCCAGAACTGGGCGGCCTGCTCAGGGGTCAGGTTAAGCCGATTGGTAATCATACCAATCTTAGCCGATTCAATTTTCTGCCGTCCGCCGTCCTGCGCCCAGGCCACTGGCGCGGTCAGTACGAGGGCAATCAGCCAGGTAATCCATGTCGATTTCATAGTATGTAAAGAGCTTGTTGTCAATCAGGAGCCAATGTCCACTGTCTCCGTAAGGTTCCGTTCCTCCACTTGTTGTTTTATGTCTGCGGGGTATACGTTCAGATATTGGATAGCCGTAGTATCGCTTCCCAGCGCGTCATGAATCTGTTGACTGTCGGCCAGTTCGTAGGGGTCAACGCCCTGATCGTCCAGGTAGGCCAGAATCGTCTCGTTACTCAACCCGGCAAGGGCATCGTTGGGCAGCGCTTCCTGCCGCTGGGGCAGCGTTTGCCAGATCAGCACGGCAATCAGACTGGCCCCGGCCAGCGATGCCGCCGTACGCTGCCACGACCAGCTGATGCTGAAGGCCGGTCTGCTACGCTGCGCCACCCGTGCCTGCACTCTCGACGGCAGGCTGTCAAAATAGCCATCGGGAGCCGTGAAGGGTTGTTGCCGAAGCGGATGTTCAGGTGGCAGCTCGTCGAGCCGGAATTGATTGTTGTCGTTCATTGCATGGGTGCAGAGCAGATTCTGCCAGTTATATTCTGTTCAGGGTGTATCGGAAGTAGGACAAGAACAGAGGGGGCGGGTTTAATCGGTCGTGTCTGTTTTCGTGATATAATTCTCGATTTTCTTAACGGCCAGGTGGTACGATGCTTTCAGGGCACCAACCGAGGTTCCGGTAATCTCCGAAATCTCTTCGTACTTCATGTCGTCAAAGTATTTCATGTTGAACACCAGCCGCTGTTTATCGGGGAGTTTAAGCAGGGCCTTCTGTAGTTTCAACTGAATTTCATCGCCTGTCAGTTCACCCCCCGTCGTCACATAGTCCGAATTACTTTCCAGTTTCTCCATCAACTCGCCCTCTACGTCGCCGATGGGCAGGAAAAACCGGCGCCGTTTCTTGTTCAGGAAGTTCAGACACTCGTTGGTTGATATCCGGTAAATCCAGGTGTACAGTTGACTGTCGCCCCGGAAGTTTTCCAGACTGTTCCATACTTTGATGAATGTTTCCTGCACCAGATCATCGGTGTCGTCGTGGTCGATAACCATCTTGCGGACATGCCAATAAATTTTCTGCTGATACTTGCGTACCAGCAGATTAAAGGCATAGTTCCGGCTCGACGGGTCTTTAAATTTGGCGAGGAGTTCTTCGTCAGTCATCAGAAAGTCATTCGTCATGGGTCAACAGATATCAGCGCTGCTTGAGAGCGATTTGGGCTAACGACTATCGACCCATGGCTGTCTGCTATTTTCGGGCCATTACTTTCTTTACCTGCGCCACGATGTTGTCGGCAGTAAGGCCATATTTCTGCATCAGCTCGTCGGGAGTACCGCTCTCACCGAACGTGTCGTGCACACCCACGTATTCCATAGGGGCGGGATAATTGCGGGCCAGAACACCGGCTACGCTGTCGCCGAGGCCGCTGTTAAGCATGTGTTCTTCGGCCGTTACCACGCAGCCCGTTTTCTTCACCGATGCCAGAATGGCGGCTTCGTCCAGCGGCTTGATGGTGTGAATATTAATGATGTCGGCTTCAATGCCCTGCTCGCTCAGGATCTCGCCTGCTTTGATGGCTTCCCAGACCAGGTGGCCCGTGCAGAAGATCGATACCGCGTCGCCTTCGTTCACGTGCCACGCTTTACCAATTTCAAATTTCTGATCGGCGGGTGTAAAGACCGGGATTACGGGCCGACCAAAGCGCAGATAAACGGGGCCGTCGAGTTCGGCGATGGCCAGGGTAGCGGCTTTGGTCTGGTTAAAGTCGCAGGGGTTGATGACGGTCATGTTGGGCAGGGTCTTCATCATACCCAGATCTTCCAGAATCTGGTGCGTGGCCCCGTCTTCGCCTAGCGTCAGACCGGCGTGGCTGGCGCATATTTTCACGTTTTTCTTTGAATACGCCACCGACTGCCGGATCTGGTCATAAACCCGCCCCGTCGCGAAGTTGGCAAAGGTGGTGGCAAACGGAATCTTACCGCCAATGGTCAGGCCCGCCGATACGCCGATCATGTTGGCTTCGGCAATACCGCACTGAATGAACTGATCGGGGTTTTCCTTGATGAACTCGTCCAGCTTAAGCGACCCGGCCAGATCGGCGGTGAGCGCAACGACGTTGGGGTTGGTGCGGCCCAGTTCGGCAATGCCTTTGCCAAAGCCAGAGCGCGTGTCTTTCTTCTCAGTGTATTCGTATTTTTTCATGTTGTGATCAACCCGCCGAAGCGAGGGTTTTGAGTGTATCTAAAAAATACCGTGCCGATGGGCAATTTGGATGGTTAGCCGCGTTCTCGACAGTGAAACCATATTTGAGCATTCGTCGGGCTAACATCGGTTTTGTGCCAACCCCCCGACCAGTCTGACTCACAAACAATTGCTGAATGCAATCAAAAGGCTGCTCATGACTCTCCGGGTTCTCAAAGTATGTATATGCGCCTATCAATTGGGTTAACAGAGTTGAGTCAGCCAGAAACCATGCTTCAATACTTCTGACGGCAACAATCACGATTTGCCCGTTGTGTTCACCAATTTGCTTCTTTACCGAATCTACCGATTCGTTGTTGTCCAGGTCTGTCAAGATTATAACTACCGTAGCTTGCAGTTCAGTCAATTCTTCCCTGTATATACCAATATTATCAGGCAACAAATTACCGGCACCACCAGCATCGATAACCGTTCCTACACGCTCTAATTCATGTTGACGAAGCCATTGTTGAAACAGGGCTGACTCCAGCAGTATTTGCTCTGTTTTGCCTTCAACAATGAATCCAAGTCTTACCATGGTAGCCCGGCTCCAAGAAAATTAGTTAACAAGGCTTCATCCATGCGCAAACCGCGGACGTCCCGATTCTGGTACTGATTGATTGTGGTTATCCCCTTTCTTTTTTCAACGACAACCATCTCATCAGCTTTCAGCCGCGACATCATGGATTGTGAGTGCGTGTTGAGCCAAATGTAGTGCCCCCGCTGTTCACACATTATTCTAAAAAAGTCAACCAACTCTCCGGCCACTTGCGGATGCAGGCCATTCTCCGGCTCTTCAATACACAAGAACTGGGGTTTGTCATCACTCTGATAAATGGCTATCAACAAAGCCAGTATGTTGTACGTACCATCAGAGATGAGGTCTTTTGTAAACGGCTTTTCAGCGTATCGTTCATACCACAAAAGGGTATCTTCGCCACTGAATGGGCTTTGCACAACCTCAACTCCTTTGAACTCAGGAACAAATAACTCCAGCCATTCGAAGATTTCGTTTCTCAGTACTGATTCGGTTAATACGCGCTTTAAAACTTTCTCCAGATTGTTAGCCGAAAGCGAAAGACGTTGATCGTCGTTAATACGAAGTTTGACTAAAGAATCATTTCCGACGAAAAGTCTGCTGAAATTTCGCGAAAACTGATGAGATTCCTGTCTAAATGCATCATCAGAAGCACCGGGTACCGGCTCTGATCTGGTCCGGTTTTCACCTGTGAATTCAAGATCAAGGGCTGCGGTAAGAACTGAAGCGCGAAAATCGGCGGATGAATTCTGTCTTCTCCGAATGGTACCCTGCCCTCCGAATAAACTAATCGGGTTCTCAAGCCGGTCTATCAGGTTCATAAACTCCAACCCCTCGAAAATAGTTGATTTGCCCGACCCGTTGGGGCCGACAAAGACCGTGAACGGATTGGGTTCTATCAACTCAATCCGTTCAATGGACTTGAAATTTTCGATAACCAGGCGGTTGATCTTCATTCGAAGGGCTTTGCTTCATCAGCGGTGGGTTTGATGCTTTCGCTGATGGAAACCGTAAATCAATAATCCGAGTAGCCAACGGACAGGGGCAGTCCGTTCAGGGCCTGCTGCAGCTGATCGGCGTTGGGAGCCGTGCCATGCCACTTGTAATTGCCTACCATGTACTCGACGCCAAAGCCCATTTCGGTGTGCATCAGAATCATGGTGGGTACGTCGGGGTTTTCCTGCGCCTTTTTCAGCGTTTGAATGACATTGGCCATGTCGTTGCCTTCCATCTCTTCCACAAACCAGCCAAAGGCGCGGTACTTATCGGCCAGACTCCGGTTATCGTTCACATTGTCGGTGGTGCCGTCGATTTGAGCGTGGTTGAGGTCGATTATGGCCGTGAGGTTGCCAAGCTTTTTGTTGGGTGCAAACTGAGCCGCTTCCCAAACCTGTCCTTCCTGCTGCTCACCGTCGCCCATCAGCACATACACATGTTTGGTGTCGCCGTTGAGTTTTTTGGCGTAGGCCGCGCCAGCCGCAACGGACAGGCCCTGCCCCAGCGAACCCGACGCAATGCGGACGCCCGGAATGTGCTCGGCGGTGGCGGGGTGGCCCTGCAGTCGGCTGTCCAGCTTGCGGAAGGTAGCGAGTTCATCAATCGGGAAATAACCCGCCCGTGCCAGCACCGAATACCAGACCGGCGAGATGTGGCCGTTGGACAGAAAGAAAATATCCTCGTCGGTGCCATTCATGTCGAAGATCGGGTTGCCCTGCGCGTCTTTCCTGCGGTCCATAATCTCAAAATAGAGGGCTACAAAAAAGTCGGTGCAGCCCAGCGAGCCACCGGGGTGGCCGGAGTTGACGGCGGCAACCATGCGAAGAATGTCACGCCGGACGGCGGTAGCAATGTGTTCGAGTTTTTCCTGTTCCATACACTTGGTTTCATGCAGAGACGCAACCCTTTGCGCCTTCTGACCGGATGACTTTTATGACCGCGTTTACCACTACTGGTGTGACTGGCGCGATTGATACGCAAAGGGTTACGTCTCTAGGTTAAAATTTGTTCGGCGTGTTTTTTAGTATCGACCTTGCCGATAATGCTGGTAATAGTACCGCTTTCGTCGATTAAAAAAGTGGTACGAACCGTACCCATGTATTTACGGCCATACATCGACTTCTCCTGCCATACGCCGTAGGCTTCTACCACGCTTTTGTCCGTGTCAGCCACGAGCGTGAACGGCAGTTCATACTTATTGATAAACGTCTGGTGTGACGTTTGGTTATCCACGCTCACGCCCAGCACCTCGTAGCCGGCCGTGCGAAGGGCAGCGTGGTTATCGCGCAGGCTACACGCCTGCGCCGTACAGCCCGACGTGTCATCTTTCGGATAAAAATACAGCACCACCTTTTTGCCCCGGTAGTCCAACAGGTTAATGGGGTTGCCAAACTGGTCCGTGCTGGTGAAGTCGGGGGCGGGGTCACCAATTTTCAACGTCATAGGTTTTGGGTTGAATACGCAATGTTACGTAAAAAGCTAGCGTCTCCGCCGTTTTACCGGAGTGGCTTTCCGCCGAACCGGAGCGCGTGGTGCTTCAATAGTCGTACTGTCGGAGCCAATATTGCCGACATTGTCTTTCACCTGCACAATCACTTCCGAACCGGTTTCGAAAGGGGCATCCGGGTCAAGTTTATCGGACCAGAGCAGGGCCCGTTTGTAATCGTACTGCATAAGCACCCACTCGCCGTTGACCAGCGCCCGAAACTCGGCAATACCCGAGAGGTCATCCCTGATTTTGGCCGTGACTCCTGTAGGCGTTGCGCTCAGAATCTGCACGGTGGGAGGCAACGCATCGGTCAGGAGCTTGTACTGTCCCAACTGCCGGGTCTTGAATGTGATCCGTCCGTTCTGCCACGTGCCACCCAGAAAACTACTACGCTGTCCACTCATCCAGTACGCTTTGGTGCGGGCTGTGTCGATGGCAATGGGGTAATTGGGCGCGTACTGTACGGTCATGGATTCGTTGATCGGAATGATCGACTGATTTATCTCCAGCCCACCGCCTGCCAGCGGGCGCACGGCCAGGTGTAAGGTGTCAAACAGCGTTTTAGGGCCAAAATCCAGCCGCGCGGCACCAGCCCGTATGGTTTCGGCTTGCCCCGGCACCATACGTTTTACAAAGTTGGTCTGGATCGAACTGCCGCCGATCTGTATCTGACTGGGCATTGACTGCCGCAAATCTATGATATAAACAGCCGTATTGCCCTGTATGTAGCTGACAGATTGCTCTATAACGGAACGGCCCGTGATGAGTCTGGCTGGTGGGGGGCTGGTGAGCGATACGTTGCGAACGGTCAGCTTCAAAACGTTTTCGTCGGTTACGATGGTAGCAACCGGCGAGCCGGAAACGGGCGCGTCGGCGGCCGGCCCTGCCCCTGTAGCGGTTCCGTCTTCACCTGCGTCAACTCCCGTCGAGTCCGAAGCGTTGGGGCGGTCAGGGCTGGATTCGGGCTGGATAGTGAACGTCAGGTGCGTGGCGTGGTTGGCCACGTCGTAGATTGTTACCCTGACTTCGTGCGGCTGCCCGTCCAGCAGGGGTAAACGGCCCCGGTAGTGCGCGTTGGTGGCCAGGGTGTACAGATTCAGGATGTTACCATCTGCAACGTAGCCCCGGTGGAAGCGTTGCCCGCTGACCTGCTCAACCTCGTAGTTTTCGTGGACGTTCATGTAGCGGGCCTGCGCGTGCGGGTAACTGCTCATATTGTACGCAAACACCTCGCGCCCGTCGAGCCGTATTTCCAGGCAGCTAATCCCATTTTTATAGGGCGAGCCGCTGGTTTTATCGTGGGCCAGCACTTCTACCCCAATCAACCCCGACGCCGTGACCGGTTTGGTGATGACATAGGTACCGTCAGACCGGCGCACGGGCGTGTAACTGATCCGCTGGTATTCGCCGTTGATGCGCGAGGTTGGCGTCATGGTCTTGAGCGCAATCCGCTCAAAATAGGGCGGTACATCGTCGCGGATTTCCGAAAAGGTATACAGCAGCGGATTGATGATATTGTCCCGGGCGTCCCGGATTTCGAAGTGCAGATGCGGTCCACCCGATCCACCCGTATTGCCCGAAGCGGCCATAACGTCGCCCTTGCGCACCGGAAACTGGTCTGGCGCGGGCCGCAGATCAATCTCGAACGTTTTTCGGGTGTACTGCTGCGCTTTCAGGTACGTGCCGAGCGTGTCATTGAGGTTGCGCAGGTGGCCGTACACGGTGGTCATGCCATTGGGGTGCTTCACAAACAGGACATTCCCGTAGCCGCCGGCAGACACCGCAATGCGCGAAACGTAGCCATCGGCAGCGGCATGAACCGGGAGTCCTTCGCGTCCACCCGTGCGGATGTCCAGCCCCGCGTGAAAATGGTTGCCCCGCAAATCGCCCATGCCACCCGAGAGTGAATTTTGCTGCCCCGGCTGAATGGGGAATAAAAAATAACCGGGCTGCACCGTGCCGGGCGAAGCCAGGCCGGGTTTTGAGTAGCCGACGGCAGCGGTTTCGGCAGAAACAGGTTGACTCAGTGCCGTAGCAATGCCGAGCAGGCCCGCAACGCCCAGAGGTATGAGCTTACAAATCAATCTGGTCTAAACTGGTAAGGCGGATAGAATCCGCTGTTGGGTCGTGCCGGATTGGAGCCGGCACGACGTATTATTTTACGGCAATATCCAGCATCTGCCGGTCTTCCAGATAGGCCGTGAGCGTATCACCAACCTGCACGGGACCAACGCCCTTGGGCGTACCGGTAAAGATGACATCGCCCTGTTGCAGCATGAAATACCGGGACACGAACGAAATCAGGTAGTCGATTTTGAACAGCATCAGGCTGGTGTTGCCCTGCTGCCGGGTTTCACCGTTTACCTCAAGCCGAAAATTCAGGTTCTGCAAATCAGCAAATTCACTTTTGGAGATAAACCCAGACATAGGTGCCGACCCGTTAAAGGCTTTGGCCAGTTCCCAGGGCAGGCCCTTGGCTTTGAGTTTGCTCTGCAGGTCGCGGGCCGTAAAGTCGAGACCAATGCCAATTTCATCGTAGTATTTATGGGCGAACGTCTCCTCGATGTTCTTGCCCACCCGGTTGATTTTTACCAGAACCTCGACCTCGTGATGCACATCCTGCGAAAAGTCGGGATAGAAAAACGGTTCGTTTTTAAGGGGGACGGCCGTCTCGGGCTTCAGAAAAATGACCGGATCGTCGGGTTGCTCGTTGTTGAGTTCGTGAATATGATCAACATAATTGCGGCCAACGCAGATAATTTTCATGGTGTAACACGGGCAAAACCCGTCGGTTAATCGTGTTGGTTTGGATTTTCTATCCCGTCGCGTTAAACGGACTGAACAAATGCAAATCTAACCCTTAAAGCGGGGCTGACCACGCCAGCGGCCTAAAATCTGAACAAAGGCGGGCTTTTAGCAGTCATACACCGTTAGAATCTTACCAACGTACAAACGAAAAAACGTTATGAAAAAGACAATCCTGGGCATGCTGGTAGCGGTGGGCCTGATCACGTCCTGCTCGCGGGTCCCTATATCGGGCCGTAGCCAGCTTCTGTTAGTACCCAACAGCGAAGTTCTGGCCTTAAGCAGCCAGCAGTACCGGCAGTTTCTTGATACCAGCCGCGTCATTAACAGCAGTGCCGCAGCCAATCAGGTTGATCGGGTGGGGGTACGTATCAAGCAGGCTGTGCAACAGTATATGGGCGCCAATGGCCTGAACAGTCGGCTGGAGGGCTTTAACTGGGAGTATAACCTTGTACAGAGCCCCCAGGTAAACGCCTGGTGCATGCCGGGGGGCAAAATAGTCGTGTATTCCGGCATTCTGCCTATCACCCAGAACGAAGCCGGCCTGGCCACGGTAATCGGCCATGAGGTGGCCCACGCCATTGCGGAGCACGGTCGCGAGCGCATGAGCGAAGGGCTATTGGCCAGTGGCCTCATCTCGGCAGGGCAGGCCTACACAGGTTCACGGGCCCAAAGCGAACGATCAACCTCCGGTGCCCTGCTGATGCAGGCGGTTGGGGCTACGTTGCCAATCGCGTATCAGGTGGGGCGGGCATTGCCCCACGGACGGGCACAGGAGTCGGAAGCCGACCATCTGGGCCTTATTTTTATGGCTATTGCCGGCTACAACCCGCAGGAGTCCACCGATTTCTGGCAGCGGATGGCCAAAGCCAGTGGGGGTAAGTCGCAGCCCGAATTTTTGTCGAGTCACCCGTCTGACCAACGACGGATCAACGATCTGAAAAAGTTGATGCCCGAAGCCATGACGTATTACAACAAGTCGAAAGGGTGAGGCTGACTAGTCAACCCCCTTCAAACAGCGAAAGCCGGAGCATCTGCTCCGGCTTTCGCTGTTTGAAGGGGGTAACAAGGGATTTGCCCCGCCACTCAGTAACGTTATAACGCTTCGACCACCTGCCGTACTTTTTCAGCCGCTTCTTTCAGCAGCACGGCCGACTGCACTTTCAGGCCCGACTCGTCGATGATGCGGGCGCCTTCTTCGGCATTGGTGCCCTGCAGACGTACGATAATGGGAACGGGAATGTCGCCAATGGCTTTATAAGCTTCTACCACACCGGTTGCCACGCGGTCGCAGCGAACAATACCCCCAAAGATGTTGATCAGGATGGCTTTTACGTTCGGATCTTTCAGAATAATCCGGAATCCGGCTTCTACCGTTTTGGCATTGGCTCCACCCCCTACGTCGAGGAAGTTGGCGGGTTCACCACCCGACAGCTTGATGATGTCCATCGTGGCCATGGCCAGACCCGCGCCGTTCACCATACAGCCCACGTTGCCGTCGAGCTTTACGTAGTTAAGGTCGTTGGCCGAGGCTTCAACTTCCAGCGGATCCTCTTCCGAAATGTCGCGCAGATTGGCCAGATCGGGATGCCGGTACAGGGCGTTATCGTCCAGGTCTACTTTGGCATCAACCGCCAGGATTTTGTTATCCGACGTTTTCAGCACCGGATTGATTTCGAACATGGATGCGTCGGTGTCTACATACGCCTTATACAGCGCCGTGACAAACTTTACCATTTCCTTAAAGGCCTCTCCCTCCAAACCGAGGCCGAACGCTACCTTGCGCGCCTGAAACGGGCGCAGGCCAACAGCGGGGTCAATCCACTCCTTTACAATTTTCTCGGGCGTGTGTTCGGCCACTTCTTCAATATCCATACCCCCTTCGGTACTGGCCATAATGACGTTACAGCCTTTATTGCGGTCGAGCAGGATACCGATATACATTTCCTTTGGCTCTGACGCACCCGGATAGAAAACATCCTGTGCGACCAGCACCTTGTTTACTTTTTTACCTTCGGGGCCGGTCTGGTGGGTAACGAGCACATTGCCAATGAGATTTTTGGCAATCTCGCGCACTTCCTCAACTGATTTAGCCAGGGCTACACCACGCTGTTCACCGCCAACTACTTTGCCCTTACCCCGTCCACCCGCGTGAATCTGCGACTTGACAACCACATACTTGGAGCCTGTCTGCGCCATGATCTGTTTGGCAGCTTCTACGGCTTTTTCGGGCGATTCGGCCACGATACCTTCCTGAATACGAACGCCGTATTTCTTGAGAATTTCCTTACCCTGATATTCGTGAATATTCATACAACCTGCGCAAAAGCGTTTAAAATCGTAGTTTTGACGGCAAGATACTAAAGGGAATTAGGAGTTATGAATTATAAACGATGAATTGCACCAGCATGGGCACTCGTCGGGTGATTCACAATTCTGAGTTTGTTATTCAGAAGAATGTTACTACAAGCCGCTGACCTGCGCCGAAACTACGGCGAATTGCCCGTTCTGAAAGGCATCAATCTAAGCATAAACCCGGGCGAGGTGGTGTCTATCGTAGGGGCGTCCGGCGCGGGGAAAACCACGTTGCTTCAGATTCTGGGTACGCTCGACCGCCCCGATACCGGTACGTTACATATTGCCGGGCAGAGCGTTTTTGCCCTCAACGACCGGGAACTGGCGCGGTTTCGTAATGAGCAGATTGGCTTCGTATTTCAGTTCAACAATCTACTGCCGGAGTTTACGGCGCTCGAAAACGTTTGTTTGCCGGGGTTCATCGCCGGCAAGCCGGAGCGTACCGTGCGGGAAAGAGCCGCGTCGCTGCTTGATACCCTGCGATTATCAGAGCGGCAGGATCATTTTCCGTCACAGCTCTCGGGGGGCGAGCAGCAGCGGGTGGCGGTTGCACGGGCATTAATCAATGAACCGGCCATTGTTTTTGCCGACGAACCAAGCGGTAATCTCGACTCCCGCAACGCCGAAGAGCTTCACCAGCTGTTCTTCCGGCTTCGCGATGAGTTTGGGCAGACCTTTATCATCGTAACGCATAACGAAGCCCTGGCCGCCCTGGCCGACCGGACCGTGACCATTCGTGATGGGGTGGTACGTTGAGTATTTGTACCTATATATCTATCCTATTTCTTAGTGGAGTGGTTGTCAAGTGTTTGTAAATCAATAATTTAATTTCAGGATTAGATTTTTTTTAGGTTAAAGAATCAATTTTCCTTATTTTTGTTCTATTATTGTGTCGAAAAGAAAAGTTTTTCATAACGTTGAGTAAATCAGAAAGCCAGGGGAGTGTCTCGCTTGGCTTTTTTGTGCGCCATACTTTTCTAATCTTAAAAATATCCCGTAGAACCGGCCTCCCTGCGCCGGTTTTTTCATTTTCACCCGCCCCCCGGTGGTTCTACGCGCGCATGGTTTTTATCTCCTGCTCGATACTTTGGCGGTATTGATGAAAGTCAACCTGTAGGGTGTGTCGGGCCGACGGATGGTAGCGTCGGCGTACCCTGGCCATCTCGGCTTCAATAGACCGCAGCATGGTGGCCCGGTCAGGCAGCCGGACTTCGTTTTTAATGAGTTTGGCCAGCCAGATCGCCTGCGTTTCGGCGAGGGGCATAATGGCGCCCAGCGGTTGCACCAGACCGACGAAATAGAGGCCGGCAAAATCCGGGTGTACCACGCGTCGGTACAACTGCAAATCGTTCGTCTGCTCCACGTTGAAGAAGCCCTCCCTGAAAAACGGGAACGTGACCTTGTAGCCGGTAGCATACACAATCATGTCGAAGCGGTCGCGGGTACCATCGGTGAATACTACGTCGTGACCATCAAAACACTCGATGTCGGGTTTGAAGCCGATCAGGCCCCGCCCGGCCATGGCCAGTAAATCCTGCGAAATGGTGGGATGTTCCGTCAGTAAGGGGCGGTTGGGACGCGGCACGCCGTAGTTTTCCTGATTACCGTGGGCCAGCCGCAACGAAACGTTCAACAACAGCCGCTGCAGCCGCATGGGGAGTCGGGCGGTCAGCGGATTGGCTAGCGAATCGAAGGGCATACCCATGAGCCAGTTGGGAATAATGTACGCCCCACTGCGGGAAGAGATGGTAACGGCTCCCGAATGCTGCCGGGCAGCTTCGCAGGCAATGTCAACCGCCGAGTTGCCCATACCGACCACTAGCAGTCGTTTTCCCCAAACCTGTTCCGGTTCTTTGTACTCGTGCGAGTGAATGGTTTCGCCCATAAAGAGACCCGGAAATGGTGGCTCGGGCAGGCGCGGGTTCCAGTGGTGTCCATTGGCCACAATCAGGTGCGTGTACGTACGCTCTTTCGCTTCGCCCGTGGTGAGGGAGCGTATCCGGACCCGATACGTGGGCCCACCGGTAGTCTCATCGTCCCGACGAACATCCGTTACCTCGGTTTGAAACGAGATGGCTTCGCGAAACCCGAAATGATCCACGTAGCTGTCGAAGTACCGGATAATCTGGCTGTGGTGCGGAAACATCGCGTAATCCTCAGGCATGGGGTAATCGCTGTATGCCATCACCATTCGGTTGGTGTTGATGTGCAGCGAGCGGTATGCCGACGACATACCGTTGTCATTGTTGTACCGCCAGTTGCCACCAATGCCTGATCCGCGCTCAAAGCAATCGAACGCAATGCCGTTCTGGTGCAGGGTTTTGGCCACCGCAATGCCCGACGCACCCGCGCCGATGATACAAACAGATGGGTTCATAGACTGGCGATCAGGGGAGTTCGGTTAGTTCTATCGCTCTATACGACGCTTCGGCCTTGCCGCCCCCGTGAATTTGCAAGCCAATGAGGCCCGTTTGTGGGATGGTGGGGTTGGATTCGGTGTAGTCTACCGTCTGCCTGCCGTTGAGGTAAAGCCTGATTCGGCGCCCCTCGCAGCGGATGCGGTAGTCGTTCCAGGTATTAGGTTTCAGGATTTGCGCAGTCAGCGCTGAATCGGCCAGGACAAGTACTTTATTTCGGCGCGACTCGTCATATAAACTGGCCCAGTAGCCTTTACCCAGATCGGCCTGATAGCCACTCATTTCGTAATCAGGCTGGGTAGCCCGCTGGCTCCGAAACTGCACCCCCGCATTGACAAAGCCCGTACCGATGAGTTTGAACTGGAGTCGTAGGTCAAAATTGGCGTAAGCTTTGGTTGTAGTCAAAAACTCATTATGTGGCACCAGCCGTTGGGTTGAGCCACCCACCAGCGCCCCGTTCTCAATGCGCCACGTTTGGGTTGTGTCACCCTGCCAGCCCCTGAACGTTTTTCCGTCGAAGAGCACCACCGGACGCAGGTACAGGCTGAGACCGAGCAGGGCAGCACCGCTTAACCACTTGAGGGTGTTGGCAATAGTGTTCATCAGCGAAATCTGGATTGGCCCTAAAAATAGTCAACTAAATCGGGTATCGTTAATTTTTTAAGCAGACCCTTACGCCTACGAACGTTGTGTTCATCACGGGATGCGCCGATGGTATTGGCCGTCACCTGGCCACAACGTTTTCACGAACGGGGCGATGTCGTCATTGTTGCCGACATGAACGAGGTGGGTATCCGGGCACTGACCGCGACCTGGGATGCCGCCCGGATAGGTGTGGCTAAACTGGATGCGTTGACACTGAACCGGGTGGAAGTGATTAGCCCGGAAGGGGGGAGCTGGGTAAGACCAGCAACCTGTTCCCCATCCTGACCTTTCGCCTTACCAAATCACGCACTAAAAGAGGACGGCAAAAGCAACAGGAATCTGCCAGACGCACTACTCCTTAGCTCACCGTGCCGCCGTTCCAGACGCCGTCGCCGGGTTGCAGCAGCGCGAGTTTGCCATCGCGGTCTTCGGCCATCAGGATCATGCCCTGCGACTCGTGACCCATCATCTTACGCGGGGCGAGGTTGGCCAGGAAGGTAACCTGCTTTCCGATCAGTTCTTCGGGGGTGAAGTGTTTGGCAATACCGCTCAGAATCTGCCGTCCGCCCAGTCCGTCATCCACGCGTAGCTTCAGTAGTTTATCGCTTTTGGGAACCCGTTCGGCTTCGGTAATGGTACCGATACGCATGTCCATTTTGGCAAAATCGTCGTAGGTGATTTCGTCGCGCAGGGGTGGTACCGTCTTTGTTTCCAGTTCGTTCATTCGTTTGGCGTCCAGTAATTTCTGAATTTGGGTGTTGATTTCGTCGTCTTCAATTTTGGCGAAAAGCAAGGCGCCTTCGCCCAGTTCGTGGCCCGTTACCAGCAAATCGGCGCGGCCCGCGTTCTGCCAGTCGAGCCGGTCGGCAATCTGCAACTGGTCGCAGAGTTTGCGGGCGGTAAAGGGCAGGAACGGCTCACAGACAATGGCGAGGTTCGCGGAGATCTGCAGGGCAATGTTCAGAATGGTGTTGGCCCGCGCCGGATCGGTTTTAACGGCTTTCCAGGGTTCGGTTTCGGCCAGATACTTGTTGCCCAGCCGCGCCAGGTCTATCAGGTGCGCCAGGGCCTCCCGAAACCGGTACGTCTCGATCGACTGCGCAATGCGGTCCGGAAACAGGGCAAGTTCGTCCAGAACCTGTTTGTCGTAGTCGGTCAGGGTATCCCGGACCGGTACGCGGTTGTCGCAGAATTTCTGGGTCAGCACCACCGCCCGGTTCACGAAGTTGCCGAAAATGCCAACCAGTTCGGCGTTGTTGCGGGTCTGAAAATCTTTCCAGGTAAACTCGCTGTCTTTGGTTTCGGGGGCGTTGGCTGCCAGCACGTAACGCAGCACATCCTGTTTGCCGGGCATCTCGGCGAGGTACTCGTGCAACCACACGGCCCAGTTGCGCGAGGTGCTGATTTTATCTCCCTCGAGGTTCATAAACTCGTTGGCGGGTACGTTGTCGGCCAGGATAAAGCTGCCTTCGGCCATCAGCATCGCCGGGAAAATGATGCAATGGAACACGATATTGTCCTTCCCGATGAAATGCACGAGTTTGGTCTTGTCGTCGCGCCAGTACAGCTCCCAGTCACGGCCCTGCTCAGCCGCCCACTCTTTGGTCATGGAGATATAGCCGATGGGGGCGTCGAACCAGACGTATAAAACCTTACCGTCGGCGTCGGGCAGGGGTACGGGAATGCCCCAGTCCAGATCGCGGGTCATGGCGCGGGGCTTCAGCCCTTCCTGCAGCCACGACCGGCACTGGCCCAGCACGTTGGTTTTCCATTCGGGATGACTGTCAACGTACTGCTGAATGGCAGGTTGCATCCGGTCCAGCGGCAGAAACCAGTTTTTAGTTGAGCGCATCACGGGTTTGGCCCCGGAGAGGGTAGAGTGCGGGTCGACGAGTTCGGTGGGGCTGAGGGCCGTGCCGCAGCGTTCGCACTGGTCGCCATAGGCGTTGGGGTTGCTGCAAACCGGGCAGGTACCTACAATGTACCGGTCGGCCAGAAACTGCTGGGCTACCTCGTCAAAGTACTGCTCGGTTACCTCTTCATCGAAATCCCCCTTTTCGTGTAAGTTGGTAAAGAAGTCCTGCGACGTTTCGAAGTGAACCGGGCTGGATGTGCGCGAATACATATCGAACGAGATGCCGAAGTCGCTGAACGCCTGTTTGATCTGCCCGTAGTATTTATCGACGACCTGTTGGGGGGTAATGCCTTCTTTTTTGGCTTTGATGGTAATCGGGACGCCGTGCTCATCGGTACCGCTGATGAAGGCCACGTCCTTACCAGTTGAGCGGAGGTAGCGCACATAGATATCGGCGGGCAGGTAGCAACCGGCGAGGTGGCCGATGTGGATAGGGCCATTGGCGTAAATCAGGGCCGCCGTAACGGTATATCGCTGAGGATTTTCGAGCATTAGTGGGGTTAAAAAGGGGTTGGACACAGAGATGCACAGAGGAGAACAGAGACTCACAGAGGAAAAAGAGAACACGTTGTGAGTTGGTGTGTACCCATGTTGTCTCCCTGTCGGTGCGCCGATGCGATCCAAAATCTCCTGCAAAATTAGCCAATCAGGGCCGAACGTCGTTATGTTTGCGCAAACAGCACAGCCGGACTGACATGAAGAACAACGCGCCTGAGACGAATAATTTCCTAAATTGGGTTGAGATTAAAAACTTCAAATCAATCAAGGCTCTACGGCTCGACTGTAAACGCGTGAACGTCTTCATCGGCAAACCCAACGTCGGCAAGTCGAATATTTTGGAGGGGCTAGGTTTGTTGGGGGCAGGGTACGACGAAGGGAAGTTTTTAAGAGGTGCAGTTAGATACAATGACATAAAAAACCTTTTCTGGGATAGTGACACAAGTAGTCATATTCAGATAGTTACAGATAATCTGGACGTAAAAGTCTCTCGCTTACCCTCTCTGAAGGTAGATATGGGAAACGGACAAATATCAGAAGCTCCAACTAACTACTCAGTTACAACTGGCATTGAACGCTCAAAAGCTATTAACTCGACAGGCTTTTCTGTCAAAATAAATTATGCAGACGGAGAGAAGAACGAACCTGTCAATTTACAAAGAAGATTAAACGAGTTCAATTCCGATTTAAAACTTGCTAAAAAGTATGATTATTTTGATTTGACAACCTTTAATAATTCACTACAAGACTTTCTATTACCGCCTAATGGGTCAAACCTATATTCGATTATCCGTCAGGATAGGGTGCTGTGGGCCGAATTTGCCAAACTGTTTGTTGAACAGAAACTGGAGTTTGTTCTATATGATGAAAAGCAAGAATTTATACTCCAAAAGAAAGATGGTCCTTTCGTAGTACAATATCCGTTCTTTTCCATTGCTGATACTTTCCGGCGATACATGTTCTATATAACGGCCATCGAGTCGAACAAAAACTCAGTCATAATCTTTGAAGAGCCGGAAGTACATTCGTTTCCGCCGTACGTGAAAGCAATGGCGCATCGGATGGTAAGTAGTGAGACGAACCAGTTTTTTGTCTCGACGCACAGCCCGTACTTGTTGCAGACGCTGATTAGTGAACTGGACGAATCGGAACTGGCGGTGTATATCACGTATTATCGTGATTATCAGACGCACGTCCATCAACTCACCGCAGAGGAATTGCAAGAAGCACAGGATTTAGGTATCGATCTATTTTATAACCTTAGTCGATACGAACCCAATGCCTGATCGCCCTACCTTGTTCTTGCCCGAATGCCACGCTGACACTGCGCTCATCCGTTTTCTATTTCCTGACCCACTGCTAACCATTCACACAACCGGCTGCCCGGATGTTGCCCGTACCATGAAGTCGCCCCGTGCTGATGACTACCGGCTAATTGGCATTGTGGACAATGACAAAAAATTGATGGTTCACTGCAAAGGATTTTTTAGTCACTTCACTGTAATTGAGGAGCGGGATAAGTTATCGATCAGAAAAAATCCCACGACGGCACAGCATATTATCGTTATTGACAAAGCGATTGAAACATTTCTGCTGTGGAACGCTACCCAAACGGGTCTCAATGTTGCTTTATTCGGCTTTTCTACAGACGTGAAGAGACTTGGCAACCAACTCAAGACACCGGCAATAGAAACCGATCCTGATTACCAAGAATTACTCGCCGAATTGTTCGACAAAAAAGCACCAGGCCTTGTTTTGCTTCAGCGAGTTCTGACCGAACTTATGAGTGAGTAATTACCAACGGATTTATAAACTATCGTACTGCTTCACAAGGGCGGCCGCGTCGGCTTCGGACCGTAAATCGAGGGTGTCGGCTATGGGCTTCAGCGCGTCGCGTTTGTCGGCGAGGGCATCCAGCAGGGCCTTTTTGGTGAGTTTTACCCGCGTCAGCGTCTGGTCGGGCTTGAGCAGGTAGTAGGAATACACGTTATCAAAACTATCGAACCGGTTGCCGTTGGAGTATCCGCCTTTATAGTTAGCCTCCTGCACCGTTTTGACAACCCGCTTGAGCAGGGCCGTTTTTCCTTCGTATAGCACCAGAAAATACCCATCTGCCACGTCTTTGTCGGTAAACTTCACCCCCGGATAGCGCCGGAACAGATACGACTCACCCTGGCTGTTTTCGAGTTGAAACCCCAGCACCGTCGGTCGGTCGATGATAATGGAGTCGTTGCCCTGTTTGGGCCGTAGCAAAATCAGAGCCTGCCGGTGCGCATCGAACTTGACGGGTACGTTGGTATAGGTCTTGCCGCCCAGCATCATGATCTGCCCGTTCGACCATTCCGACGAGAAATACGGTGAACCCACCAGGCCCTCGTACCGGTTGTCGATGGTCATAATGAACGAGTAGGGATTAAGCACCTGCAGCGAACTGGCCCGCAGATTGGCTTCGGGGCTTTCAATGGCGCGTCGACGAGTCGTATCGGTGGTCTGCGCCATTGCATTCAGCAGGGGCAGAGTGAGCAAAAGGATCAGGACGGGGCGGAGCATAGTTCGTTTTGTTTAAGGTTCAACGTCAGCCATCGAACCTTAAACACTAAACAGTGGACAAAAATTAATACTCGTGCGGTAGCGGAACATCCACGCGCTCCTGCACGGGCAGCCCCTGCCTGTTCATCTGCTCGATGAACGGATCTGGATCCAGTTCTTCGCAGTTCCAGACGCCGGGCTTCATCCAGACGCCGGTGAGCATGAGCATGGCACCAATCATGGCCGGAACGCCCGTGGTATAACTAACCGCCTGCCCGCGTACTTCTTTATAGGTTTCGGCGTGATCGCAGTTGTTCCAGATGTAGTATGTTTTATCCTGCCCGTCTTTCACGCCTTTGATCTGGCAACCAATACTGGTCTGGCCCGTATAATTCTCACCAAGCGAGTCGGGGGCGGGCAGTACCGCTTTCAGGAATTCGAGCGGTACGATGTCCATGCCCTGAAACTTCACCGGGTCAATGCGGGTCATGCCCACATTCTGCAATACGTCCAGGTGGGTGATATACGCCTGCCCGAAGGTCATCCAGAACCGCGCCCGCTTCAGCGTCGGGAAGTTTTTAACCAGCGATTCGAGCTCTTCGTGGTACAGCACATACGACTCGCGCGTACCGATTTCAGGATACTCAATCGGCTTGTGGATGCTCATAGCCGGAATCTCGATCCACTCGCCGTTTTCCCAGTAGCGGCCGGGCTGCGTAATTTCGCGGATGTTGATTTCGGGGTTGAAGTTGGTGGCGAAAGCCTTGCCATGATCGCCCCCATTGCAGTCAACGATGTCGAGATAATCCATCCGGTCAAAGTGGTGCTTGTTGGCATAGGCTGTAAAGACCTGCGTCGCACCGGGGTCGAAACCGCAACCCAGCAGCGCCATCAGCCCGGCCTGTTCAAAGCGCTCCTTATACGCCCACTGCCAGCTGTACTCGAACTTGGCTACGTCTTTGGGTTCGTAGTTGGCCGTGTCCATGTAGTGCACACCGGCTTCCAGACAGGCATCCATAATGGGCAGATCCTGGTAGGGGAGGGCCACATTGATAACCAGCTTAGGCTGAAACGACCGGATGAGTGCCACGAGATCAGGAACCACGTCGGCATCAATCTGCGCCGTTTGTATCGTAACGCCGTGCATCTGCTGAACCTCGTCGGCAATGCGGTCGCACTTGCTTTTGGTGCGGCTGGCCAGCATAATATTCGTAAAAACAGGGCTGTTCATGGCGCACTTGTGTACCACCACGCTACCCACGCCACCGGCTCCAATAATGAGCACGTTTGCCATAACGTATCAGATTTAGTATGACCGCAAAGATACGGACTTCAGGCGTGGGGTCATGGGGTATAAGGGACCCGCCCGTATCTTTCCGGTATGAACCCGCGTGCATATATGATAAATTGTCTGCGACTACTCCCGTTCTGGATACTCTTCGTGTCTACTACGATGCATGCGCAGGTGAGTGGCCGTATCCTCGATAAAGCGACCCGTCAGCCCGTTCCGTACGTCAGCGTTGCGCTCTATGGTCAGCCAGATACTACTCTGGCCGTGGGGGGTGCCGTGGCCGACTCGGCAGGATACTTTAGCATTGCCGGTGTGAAACCCGGTCTGTTTAATCTGAAAACCTTTTTTGTGGGCTACCGGCCCACGCGTCAGTCCCTCACGGTGGTGCGGGGACAGGCTACCGATGTCGGCACGATCCGGCTGGAAATGGATGCTACACGGCTCGATGAGGTGCGGGTATCGGGGCAGCGTACAGATGTGATTGTGCAGGCTGACCGGCAAACGTTTCGGGCGGCCCAGTTCCAGTCGGCAGTGGGTGGGACGGCTACCGATGTTCTGCGGAACCTGCCGGGCTTGACGGTCAATGCCGAAGGCGACGTCAGTTTGCGGGGGAGTAACGGCTTTCTGGTGTTGCTGAACGGTAAACCCATACAGGCCAATCTGGGTACGCTGCTCAACCAGCTGCCCGCCAACAGCATCGAGTCCATTGAAATCATTACGACGCCCAATGCCCGCTACGATCCCGACGGGAAAGCCGGAATCATTGCCATCGTGACTAAAACCAGTGCCGACGCCGGCTGGTCGGCGCAGGTCAACGGTATGGCGGGCCTGCCCAGCGTAAACGATTTTGACAACGCCCGCGCCCCGCGCCGGTACAGTAGCGATCTGACGCTGAACTACCGCGCCAACCGCTGGGACGTAACGCTTGGGTCGGCTTATATCCGCAACGATATTGCCGGTCGGCGGGATGGGGATGCCAGCACCACCATCGGCAACCGGTTTACGCGGTTTCCGTCGGTGGGCGAGCGCAGTTTCGACCGGTACACGTTTACCAATCGGCTGGCGCTGGCATACGTACCCAACAAAGCGAATATCTGGAATCTGGGCCTTTACCAAAGTCGGCGGATTGAAGAGCGGCTGGCCGATATCTTCTATGACAATACCAAAACGGATCTCAACACCGGACAAACCATTGGCCGAATTGCCTATTTTAACAGCAATCTGGTGCGCAAGGGGGGAACATTCTATACCGCCAATCTCGACTATGCCCATACGTTTCTGAGCAAGGCTACCCTGAACGCGGGGGCCTTGTATGAGTATGATCGCATTGATGGGTTTACCAGCAACCGTAACCTGAACCGCACCGACTACCGCGATACGTTACAATACACGCGCTCGACCACCGACCGGCCCATTCATAATGTCCGCACGAATCTTGATGCCGCGGTTCCGGTTTTAGGTGGTAAGTTCGAAACGGGGTATCAATACCGCTATCAGGGCGATGAGGGCGATTACCGGTACCGACAGCAGGATGGGAACGGCCTGCCGCTGCTGATTGTACCCGGATTTACGGGGCAAACCAACATTACGAGTCACATCCACAGCCTGTACGCGCAGTTTGGCCGGGTGCGTAAGAAACTTGATTACACGCTGGGTCTGCGGTACGAATACGCCCGGCGCGATGTGCGGTCGCTGCCACAAAACCAGACGCGTACCCTGGCCCTGAACAACCTGTTTCCGTCGATGAATGTGCTGTATACGCCGAAGCCGGGCCTGAGCTGGCGGGCGGGCTTCAGCCGCCGGGTGCAGCGGACCAGCAACTTTGCCCTGAACCCTCTTCCCGAACGCGAGCACTCCGAAACCCTCGAGCAGGGCGACCCCAACCTGCTTCCCGAATTCGTAAATCTGGCCGAAATTGGCATTTCCAAAGAACTGGGCCGCAGTACGCTGATTGTTACGGGCTATTATCAGGGCATTCAAAACGTAATTAACCGCGTAAACCGGGTATATGCCGATACCATTCTGAGCCGGATTTTTACCAACGCCGGTCTGGCGCAACGGCTGGGCATAGAAACAGCTGCCGATCTGAAACTGACCCGGGCCTGGAAACTCTATGCCGGGGGAACCGTGTACCGCTACACGCAGCAGGGGCAGCTGTTTGAGAATGAGGTTGTCTTTGACCGGGGGGCGTGGGTATATTCGGTTACGGTGAACACTACGGTGCAGGCCACGCCCTCGCTGACTGTTCAGGCCAATGTTAACTATCTGTCACGCCGGATTACGGCTCAGGGTGAAGACTCCCGGTTTCTAACGCCGAATCTGTCGGTGAAGAAAAGCTGGCTGAACAACCGGCTCACTGTTATGGCGCAGTGGCAGAATATCGGGTTAGGGTGGCTACCCACTAACGAGCAGCGCATTACCACGCGGGGCAACTCCATGCCGGGCAACTCCATGCCGGGTACGTCCATAATGGGCCGCAGTTTTTTCACGACTACCAACTACATTCAGGAGAAAGACATTTTCCTGATTAACATGAGTTACACCTTCCGCCAGTTGAGTAAGCAGGCCAAACTGCCTAATGCCGAAGGGGAGAAGGAATTTTGAACGGGTGTAGTGAAAAAAGAATTTTGTCTGAAAATCAGTAGTTTAGTTGTTGTTTCATGGTGATTCAATACAGCTCTGACCTGCACCTCGAATTGGCCGATAATGCCCGCTATCTGGCGCAACACCCCATTGAACCTGTGGGCGAGGTGCTGATTCTGGCGGGCGATATCACTACGCTGTCGGTGCTGGACACGCGCCGGGCGATGCCGCCGGTTTTCAAAGGGCTCTCCAAGCAGTTTAAGCGGGTTTTCTGGATTAGCGGGAATCATGAGTTTTACCAGTCCTGGGATGCGTCGGTATTGGACAAGCCGTTGTGTCAGGCTATTCTGCCAAACGTGTTTCTGCTCAACAATACGGCGCTGGAGTACGGGGGTGTTCGCTTCATCTTTACCACGCTCTGGTCGGAAATCGGTGAGCTGGACGGGATGCCGATTCAGTCTAACATGTCGGATTTTCAACTGATTCGCTACCGGGGACGAACCCTCACCACGGGCATGTACACCAACCGGCTGCACAACCCTTCGGTCGCGTTTTTAAACGCTCAGTTTGCGCAGCCTGCCCCGGTCCCAACGGTGGTAGTGTCGCATCATCTGCCGTCGTTGCAGTGCATACACCCCCGGCACCGGGGCAGCGCACTAGGCCCCGCGTTTGCCACCAACCTGGACGCTGGTATTGAGCGGTGGCAGCCCGACTATTGGATTTATGGGCACAGTCACGCCAACATGCCGCCGATTACGGTAGGAAAAACGCAGTTGATTACCAACCAGCTGGGCTATGTATCGCAGGCTGAAACATATCTGTACCGCCCCGATGTTTTTATCAGGATATAACAGTAAAACCTGATTTATTTTCCCGTCATAGAATGGGTTTCAGTATCGCCCATACCGTATTGGCCACAATTTTATGGCCTGCCGGGGTTGGGTGAATTCCGTCAGACTGATTGAGGGTCGCCACTCCACCTACCTTGTCGAGCAGAAAAGGAATCAGAACGGCGTTGTTTTTGTCGGCCACTTCCTTGAACAGTTCCCGAAACTCACGGGTGTAGTCAGTGCCGAGGTTGGGCGGTATCTGCATGCCCGCCAGCACAATTCGGGCATCCGGGCTTTTCAGGCGCACCGTGTCGATGATGGCCTGCAGGTTTTGCCGGGTCTGGGCGAGGGGAAGGCCGCGCAGGCCGTCGTTACCACCCAGCTCTAGTACGAATACCGATACGGGTTGCCGCATCACCCAGCCGATCCGGCTTTTGCCCCCGGCAGTGGTTTCGCCACTCAGCCCGGCATTTACCACCGTATAATCCAGACCCGCCGAATCAATTTTTTCGCCGATCAACGCCGGAAAGGCTTCCGATTGCTCTACGCCGTAGCCCGCCGTAAGGCTGTTGCCGTAGAACAGAATCACTTTTTTGCCAGCAGGGGTCTGCGTTGCGGTGGTCGTGGTTAGTGACTGACTGGTTGTGGTGGCCCGTTCGTTTTCTGTCTTCTTGTCAGAACTGCAGCTCCAGACCGTTGTCAATAGCAGCAGACCGCTTATCAAAGAAACCGGTATTCGGGTGATGTTCAGAAACTTCATGGTTTGGGTGTTCGTTTGGTTTCTAACACAGAGGAGCAAGGTTGTTCACAGGGAAAGCAAAGTTTTTCTCTTTTTTCTCTGTATGACACCTGACTCGCTGCGCTAAAAAGAAATCCATGAGCATTCTTAAAGTTGAAAATCTGACCAAATCGTACCAAAGTGGAGGCCGCGAACTAACCGTATTGCAGGGCGTAAACTTTACCCTCGAACCGGGCGATACGTTTGCCATTGTCGGGCCGAGTGGCAGCGGCAAAACCACTCTGCTGGGGTTGTGCGCCGGACTGGACCGGGCTTCGTCGGGGAGCGTGTACCTCAATGACATCCGGCTCGATACGCTCAGCGAAGACCAGCGGGCGGCCATCCGCAACCAGTACGTTGGCTTTATTTTCCAGAATTTTCAGCTGCTCCCCACGCTCACGGCCCTCGAAAACGTAATGATTCCGCTGGAACTGCGGGGCGAGAGAGGAGCAAAAGAAACGGCGCAGGCGCTGCTCGATCGCGTTGGCCTGGGCAGCCGGGGCCACCACTATCCAACCCAGCTATCGGGGGGCGAGCAGCAGCGCGTGTCGCTGGCGCGGGCATTTGCCAATCGGCCCAAATTACTCTTTGCCGACGAACCCACTGGCAACCTCGATACCGATACGAGCGATACCGTGGTGGATCTGCTCTTTGAACTCAACCGCGAAGCTGGCACCACTCTCGTTCTGGTTACGCACGACCTCGATCTGGCCGCCCGCACCCAGCGCATGATCCGCATTAAAGGCGGTACGGTGGTAGAGGATACGAACCTAATCGTGAATGAGCGAATGAATGCGGGCCGCGTTCGGTAATGAGTGAATTCATCTCAATCGCGTCCGCAACTGGTTTATTCTTCTACCAATCAAAATTCTATCCTTAAAAATGACGTGGCTTTTTAATATGGCCTGGCGCGACAGCCGCCGGAGCCGCCAGCGACTCCTGCTGTTTATGTCGGCCATTGTGCTGGGCATTGCCGCGTTGGTGGCAATCAACTCATTCGGCGATAACCTGGCCCAAAGCATAGACGGTCAGGCCCGCGAACTACTCGGGGCCGATCTGACCCTGTCGTGGAACCGCCCACCGTCGCAGAAAACGCAGCAACTGGCGCAGCGTATCGGGCAGGACCGGGCGTCTGAAGTGTCATTTGCGTCGCTCGTGAGCATTCCGCGCACGGGGGGCGTTCGGCTGGCGCAGGTGAAAGGGCTGGAAGGCCGGTTTCCGTACTACGGCGACTGGGAGGTGCAGCCCGCGTCGGCCGTTGCCCGGTTCCGGCAGGCCACCAGCCGGGTGTCGCTCGTTGACGATGCCTTGCTGGTGCAACTGGGCGCGCAGGTAGGCGATTCGGTGAAAGTGGGTAATCTGTCGTTTCTGATTGCGGGCCGGGTCATGAAAACCCCCGGTCAGGCGGCCATTGCCAGTACGGTTGCCCCCACGGTTTTTGTACCGAAGGGATACCTTAAAAACACTGGTTTGCTGGAACGCGGCAGTCGGGTGGCGTATAAATATTACTACCAGTTTGCCCCCGGTACCGACGTTGCTGCTTACCTGAAAACGATTTCGCCCCAGCTCGATCGCGAGGGCGTAAATACCGACACCGTATCTGACCGCAAGCAGCAAACGGGGCGCTCCTTTGCCGATCTGACCAATTACCTGAGTCTGGTGGCGTTTGTGGCCCTGCTGCTGGGCTGCGTGGGCGTAGCCAGCTCGGTGCAGCTATACGTGAAAGAGAAAATTGGGTCGGTGGCCATTCTGCGAACGCTGGGGGCCAGCGGTAAACAGGCGTTGCTGATCTACCTGATTCAGACCGCGCTCATGGGCCTGATTGGTGCCACTATTGGGGCGGTACTGGGATCGGCGGTACAACTGCTGCTGCCGCGCGTGTTCAGCGACTTTTTGCCCGTTGCCGTAACCACGGCGCTGTCGGGGCCGGCCATCCTGAGTGGAATTGGTACGGGGTTGCTGATCTCGGTTCTGTTTTCGCTGCTGCCGTTGCTGGCCATTCGGAATGTATCGCCCCTGCGCACGCTGCGGAGCAGTTACGAAGCGGACTTGTCGGGTCGTGATCCGCTGCGGTGGCTGGTGTATCTGCTCGTCATTGGGTTCATCATCGGGTTTTCGTACTGGCAAACGCAAAGCTGGCGGTCGTCGCTGGGATTTGCGGGGGGGCTGGCCGTTGCATTCGGTGCGCTGACCCTGCTGGGTCTGGGGCTGATTTGGCTGGTACGGCGGTTCTTTCCCAGTTCCTGGAGTTACGTGTGGCGGCAGAGTCTGGCCAACCTGTACCGGCCCAATAACCAGACGCTTATTCTGGTTACGTCCATTGGTCTGGGGGCGTTTCTGATTGCCACGCTCACGCTGATGCAGGGTTTGTTGCTGAACCGGGTTGAACTGTCGGCGAGCGGCAACCAGCCCAATATGGTGCTGTTCGACATCCAGAACGAGCAACTGGCCGGTGTGCGGGCGCTTGTTAAACAGCAGCAACTACCCATTCTGGAACAGGTGCCGGTGGTGACGATGCGGCTGACGGAGATAAACGGCCGGTCGATGACGGCGATCAAAAAAGATACGACGCTGAAAATTCCCGACTGGGCCATGACCCGCGAGTACCGCGTTACCTACCGCGATACCCTGATCGGCTCCGAAAAACTAACGGCGGGCAAAGTGCCGTATTCGGCTGGTGGGCTGTCGTATATTTCCATTGAGCAAGCGTATCTGGACCGGATGCACCTGAAACTTGGCGACACGCTGACCTTTAATGTACAGGGTGCACCCATCCAGACGGTAGTGGGGGGTACCCGCGAGATTGAATGGAACCGCGTGCAGCCGAACTTTCTGGTTATTTTCCCGTCGGGCGTGCTGGAGCAGGCTCCGCAGTTTCACGTGCTGATGACCCGCGTAGCCGACAATCAGGCGTCGGCGGTGTTGCAGCGGGCTCTGGTAGCCAATTTCTCAAACGTATCGGCCATTGACCTCGGGCTGATTCTGAAAACCATTGATGAGATCTTGGGGCAGATTTCGTTCGTAATCCGGTTTATGGCGCTGTTCAGCATCCTGACGGGGTTGCTGGTGCTGGCAAGTTCGGTCGTTATCAGTAAGTTTCAGCGGCTGCGCGAGAGCGTACTGCTCAGAACCCTGGGCGCAAGCCGCAGTCAGATTCTGCGCATCACCGCGCTGGAATACGGGTTGCTGGGGTTGCTGTCGGCCCTGTCAGGCATAATCCTGTCGCTCATTGGTACCTGGGCGCTGGCTTATTACGTCTTCGAGGTACCGTACCGCCCCGACGCGATACCACTGCTAATCGTGGCCGGCGTGGTAACGGGCCTGACCGTTCTGATCGGCGTTTTCAACAGCCGCGACGTGCTGACGCGCCCCCCGCTGGAGGTGTTGCGGAGTGAAGTGTAACGGTCCTGATGACTTGCCCTTAGTTGAATTTCAACGTAGTTTTGATAAAAAGAAGACGACCATGACTGTTTCATCAGAACAAACCGCCGAAGCTTTTTGGACACTGTACCAGACTATGCCCAACGAGGTGCAGAATGATCTTAAGAAGCGGATTGTCCGTGCCGGGAGTCGTTCAGAAGAACGGGTTGACTTCCGGCAACTGGCCACAAAAGGCTGGCCGGAAAAGCAGCACACATACAGCCGTGAGGAGTTGTACGACTGAATATGGACGTTATTTTCATTGATACTAATTGCTGGGTATATGCGACAAACTCAGACAGCCCTTTCTATGAAGCGGTCCAGCGTCATCTGGCCGACTTTCAGGAACGCAATTACGAACTTTGCTCCTGCCCCCAAATCATCAAGGAATACACGCGGGTGTTAACGTCAGAAGGTATGTTTTCCTACTCAGAAATCAGGCAGAAAGCAGAATTCATTCGCGATACAACAACGTTTCTACCGGAGACATCGGGTACTATCGCTGAATTTGGTACACTCGTGGAGAAACATCGCGTAAAGGGGAAATCTGTCTATGACTGTAGTATTGTAGCTACTATGATACACTACGATGTGTTCACGCTACTGACGAATAACGTTGTCGATTTTTTACCCCGATACGAGGGATTGATTCGGGTTATTCCACTGTCCTGATTGGCGTTTTCAACAGTCGCGACGTGCTGACGCGCCCCCCGATGGAGGTCCTGCGGAGTGAAGTGTAATGGGGTGGGAATCAAAAATCAGCGTTGATGCGTACGCTCACGCCAGTAGGCAGACCAGGAGGGGCAAACGTTGGTGAATCCGTAGTTTCACGGCAATTGATCGGTTAAATCAGAAGCTAAAGATACGGGGCTGTCTGGTTGATAACCCGCGAACAAATGACCAATTGCCCGGTTGATGTTTAGGGCTGGTAGCCCGACGGTACGGGATAACCGGAAGCTGTTCAGCCCTGAGCAGCCTGACCCGCGTTCAACTATTTGACTCCCTAACTCATTGGCCCATGACCCTGACAACCCGCCCCAAAGCCATCATTTTTGACGTGAACGAAACACTGCTGGATCTGAGCAACGTGAAGAACGCGTTCAACCGGGCGTTTCAGAATGACTATGCGTTCAAGCACTGGTTTCAGCTTTTGTTGCACCATTCGCTGGTGGATACCCTGACTGATCAGTTTCACGATTTCAAGCAGATTGGTCAGGCCGTTTTATCCATGACGGAAGCGTTTTTTGACCAGCCGATACCGGATGAACAGAAGCAGGCACTTTTGCAGACTATGTTGCAGGTTGAACCCCACCCGGATGTTGAACAGGGGCTGTCACTGCTGAAAGATGCCGAATTTCGCTTGTTCACCCTGACCAACTCGCCAGACGAAACCCTTCGTCAGCAGCTGGAAACAACCGGACTGAGTCATTTTTTTGAAGCGACCTGGACCGTGAACGCCGTAAAACGCTATAAACCCCACCCCGACACCTACGCAATGGCTATAAGCCGGTTGGATCTGCCGCCCGACCAGACGATGCTGATTGCCGCCCACGGCTGGGATATTGCCGGGGCCGCCCACGCGGGCATGAAAACCGCGTTTATCCAGCGTAATGGGCAGGCACTTTATCCGCTGGCGTCTCCGCCTGACCTGACCGGCAAAACGCTGCCGGAGCTTGCTCATCAACTCAGCGCGCTGCCCGCCTGAATGCCCGGATCAGGCATGTGTTTGTGTCTCCTATGGGCTAATTCGGTTGGGTAACAGATAGAGCCGATTGAATGCCGAGTTCCTGCCGGAGCTGGTCCACTGTTTTCAGCAGCGCATCCATCTCGTCCCGCAGTGCCTGCGTAAGCGGTTCCACATCCCGTCGGGTGGAGAGGGAGATGGGTAACCCCTGCTGTTGCAGGCTGTATTTGGCGATGGTTGGATAGGCTGAATGCACCAAATCCATGCATCCGGTCAGAAACTGCTGAACCCGGTCTACGTCGGCCTGCCGGTTGGGGTCATTGACCGTTGCGCACAACCAGGTAATGAGTTCCGGGAAGATGTTGCCCTGGATGCAGCACAACCCGGCTGCCCCCGCCCGCAGGGACGATACGGCGTTGACCATATACGCGTCGTACAGGCCAAACGTGTATCCCTGCGCCACCGCCAGCCGACGGCTTATTTCATTGGCATCTAGGCTGGTGTCTTTGTGGTAAATCAGCCGCCCGGTGGGGAGCAGGTCGGCCAGCATATCACTGCTGATTAGTCGTTTATAAGGAACCGGGCATTCATACATACCCAGCGGAACACCGTCAGTAAGGTCCATCAGCTGGTGCATTCGGTCCAGCAGAATTGCGTCGCTTTCGTCCTCGCTCACCAGCTGACTGGTAATGACAATAACCGCCTGCACCCCGGTATCGTATACCTGCCTGACGAAATCGGCCTGCTGCGCAATGGGTCCGCCAAAGGTGCCCGTCGATACCACCGGTACCCGCCCATTGGCCCGTACCACGACCTGTTTCGTGACCGACAACCGTTCGGCTTCGGTCAGTTCATACATCTCGCTCGACAGGCAGTTGGCAAACAAACCGGCCGCGCCCGATGCGAGGTAGTAGTCTGTCAGGAGGTCCAGACCCGGTTTATCTACGGCCCCCGATTCCAGAAAGGGCGTGAGCATGACGGGAATAAATCCGTTGGGTAGCGGGCTGGGCTGGGGAGTGGAGGAGGTCATGGGATGAGGTTCAGGCAGGGATGATGGGCGTTGAAAATTAATGGGTGACGCTTTGGGCAGGCGGTTCTGCCGAGGCTGGTGTGCCGTTGCGCGTCCGTAATCGGGTGAGCAGCAGCCCGGTCAGGAAAATGGTGAGCGTACCCACTACGATCGTCATGTTCTGGTTGAGCGGATTGCGCAACCCGCTGTACGCGTCGGGCAACTGTACTGAAAAGGTGAGCCAGACAATGACCAGTACGCCAATGGTCGTGGCGGTGATGGCTTCGGCGTTGCGGGTTTGGCGGGATATAATGCCCAGCAGAAACAGACCCAGCATACCCCCGGCAAAGATGCCCGACAGGAGCCACCAGACATCCAGCACGCTTTTGACACCAATCATGGCCATGCCCGTCAGCATACCCAGCACGCCGAAGACTGTTGTGGCTATGTACAGCAGCCGAAGCGAGCTTTTTGGGGTCAGCGCAGGGTTGATGTATCGCTGGTAGATGTCTACCGAAAACACCGTAGCCGATGCGTTCATGCCCGAACTGATGGTGCTCATGGCGGCCGACATAATGGCCGCCACAATCAGGCCCAGCAGACCCGCCGGTACTTTGTTGACCATAAAATGGGGCATAACTTTGTCGCCAATGTCTGCTGCGCTGAGCGTACCGGCCAGCTGCCGGATAGCCGCCTGAGTTCCGTTGGGCAACCGCTCAGCCGCAACCTGAAACCGGACGGCATTTAGCAAATCGGGATTGGTCTGGTAATAGGCGTACAGGGCTGAGCCGATGAAAAAGAACAGCAGCGAGATAGGAACGTACAGGTACACACACAGCCATACCGACCGGGCCGCTTCGCGCACGGACGTCGTGGTGTGGTATCGCTGCACATAGTTCTGGTCCATGCCGAAGTTGTTGAGGTTTATAAAGAAGCCGTACAGCAGTACTACCCAGAACGTAGGCTGTGTAAAATCCGGCGAGAAGCTACCAAGGCTGAATTTATGATCGGCCTGCCCGATGGCCAGAACGTGGCCCATACCACCAGACATACCCCGCACCACCAACACCAGAATGATAAGGGCCCCCGCCGTTTTAACCACGCCCTGCACTACCTCTGTCCAGATGACCGCTTCCATGCCGCCCAGGACGGTATAGATAATGATGCAGCTGCCCACCACCAGCATAATAGTCGACATGTCGTAGCCGGTCAGGGCCTGTAAACTCAGGGCGATGCCAAAGAAAATAGACCCCATGCGGGCCAGCTGGGTGAGCAGAAAGCAACTAACGGCGTAGGTTCTGGCCCAGGGGCCAAAGCGGTGTTCCAGATGCGTATAGGCCGAAACTTCGCCGGTGTGGCGGTAGAACGGCACAAAATAGCGGGTGGCCACCCAGGCCGCCAACGGCATAGACAGGCTAAAGACGAACGAGTTCCAGTTGGTGCCAAAGGCTTTGCCCGGCACGCCCAGAAAGGTGTTGCTGCTCAGAAACGTAGCGTAGAGCGACATACCAATGGCCCAGCCCGGAATCCGGCCCGATGCGGTGGTGAACTGAGCCGCGTTGCTGGTTTTGCGGGAGAAATAAACGCCAACGGCAATCATGGCTACCAGGTAGCCGACAATTACCAGCAGGTCAATAACGGGCAGAGTCTTCATCGCTTCAGTTTACCAGCCTGCTCATCGGCAGATAATGGATCCATGACGAAATAGTCTGCCGGGAATCAGATTCTACTCAATACCCGCCAAAATACTTCCGCAAACCCCACTCAACAGACGCCAGTACAAGAACGACGAAGAACAGCCATTTCCAGTTGATGATCTCGTCCATCTCTTCGGTGCTGCTCAGGCGGGCGGGGCGGGGCTGCTCTACCAGTTTTTTCACCAGCGCATCAACGCGGGCCGGGCTGTAAAACTGCCCGCCGGTCTGCTGCGAAAGTTGTCGCAGCAGCCCATGATCGGCGGTGGTGTTGAGGGCTTCGAGTTGCAGGTCGCGCACCACAAACTGCCCCGTTGTCTGCTCAGCGCGGTTATTTACGTTTACTGTTGCCTTGAACCGGTACGCTCCCTGCGGCAACCGGCTAATCTCAAACCGGCTGTTGGCGGCCGTAGGGGTGAAGGTAAACGACCGGGTAATGCCTTTTTCGTCCACAATATCGAGCCGAACGGGTCGGTCATAGACGCGCTCATAGATATCGTTATAGAGTTCGGTCTCGAAAATGACTTTTTCGCCCGCCACAAACTCATTACGAATGGGATAAACGCGAAGCTTTCGCCGGTCTTCCTTCACCGAAATGAGCTGTACTACTTTCTGAATCAGCTCATCCACCACATCCTGTTTGTCGGTCAGGGCGTATTCTTCGAGCCGCCACTGCCAAATGCCTTCGCCCGCCAGTACAGCCGTTTTACGCGGGCCGGTCAGGTTGAAGGCCAGCAACGGTTTGGTTGTTTTAACGCTGCCTACCTGCTGGTACAGCACAACTTCGGAGCCGGGCTGCAGCTTGAACTCGCCGTAGGGAGCCAGCAGGGGCGGCAGCTTGGCTAAAAGATCGAGCCGGTCGGGGTCGAGGTTGAGCTGCTTGAAAGTGGCGTTGAACGTACCCGTCACGCGGTCGCTCTGGCCGGGGTTGGGCGTAATCTGCATGACCGGGTTCGAGGTGTTGAACGGCCCAATGGCCGACTGATTCCCCAGCACAAATAACATCGGCGTATTTTTGGCCAGATATCTCTGTAACAGAGCCATGCCGGAACCGGTATTATCGGGAATCTGGTGCAGAATTACCAGATCATACACCTTGTCTGCCGGGGGCACGGGGTCTGCCGAGGCCGTCAGGATGCGGACGTCAATTTCGTAGTTCTGATTTTTTTCGAAGATGCTGCGCAGGGCTTTGATATCGGGGTGGGGGGCCAGGGCCAGCAGCAACACCTTCTCTTTGCCGTCGATCACGTCGATATACACATCCTGCCGGTTGTTGCGGGTGCTGAACTCGCCGGGGAGGGGCAGCACCTCAACGTCGTAATGCTGTACACCTTTCTGCGTGGCCGTGGTCTGAAACGTAAGCTGACTAAACCCGTCTGTGTTGCTTTTGAACCCCACCGACTGCCGACCCAACTCGCGCCCGTTCTGCCGCAGCACTACCGTTGCGCTCCGGCCCGCAAAGCCGTTGCTTACAATCTCGGCCTGGATAGGAAACTGGTTGCCGAGGTACGCAATGCGGTTGGCCACAATCCCCTTGAGCTGCACATCGCGCTTGGGAATGGTATCGCCCAGCCCAATGGTCTGCACCGCAAACGGATACTGCCCGAACGTAGGTGACAATCCCTGATTGATAATGCCGTCCGATACCAGGACCACGTCGGTCAGGTTGCGCCCCTCATAATCGGAGCGAATGCCCGACAGCAGGGAAGATAGATTGGTAGTCCGCTGCGTAAACGGAATCTGCGTCAGATCGGTAGTGGCTTCGCTTGAATCGCCGAAGGTACGTACCGCTACGTCGAGGCCTTTTTCAGTCAGGGCATCGCGTAGCTGCTGGAGCTGCTGAAGGGGTTTGTTCAGCGCCGGCCGACCGGCCGTGACCACGGATTCTGAGTTGTCAATGGCCAGGACGACCTTCGGCTTTTCGGTAATGGTCGTCAGGCTGCGGATGAGGGGATTCAGCAATAGAAAACACAGCACGCTGACCACCACAAACCGCAGGGCCGCCAGGCCATACGTCAGATTTCGGTCAAACCCACCCACCGTACCACCGCCCGATACGCTCACCGTACCCCGCCTGAATACGGGCTGGTACATAGCAAAGGCATACGCTGCTCCCACGAGCAGACAAACCAGAATCCACCAGGGAGACGATTGAAAAACGACGTTCATCTTTGTCAATGAGTAAACAAGCGAACAAGCCAATGAGTGAACAGTGCCGGCGCATAGTAATCTGCCGCCGGAGTTTATTCACTCATCCACTCATTCGCACATTCGCAATTAAGTGAGCATCCCTCCATCAACCTGGAGCACTTGTCCGGTGATGTAGCGGGAGCGATCGGAAGCCAGGAAAACCGCGCAGTCGGCTACTTCGTCGGGTTGGCCCCCGCGTTTCATCGGAATCTGCTGTTTCCATTCCTCCACGGCTTTTTCGTTGATTTCGCCGGTCATTTCGGTTTCGATAAAGCCCGGTGCAATGGCGTTGGAGCGGATATTGCGCGAGCCGAGTTCAAGCGCGATTGACTTGGTAAAGCCAATGATACCCGCCTTGGAAGCCGCGTAGTTGGACTGCCCCGCATTACCCCGGATACCGACTACCGACGTCAGGTTAATGATGGAACCGGCGCGGGCCTTCATCATGGGTTTGGTAGCGGCTTTGGTCAGGTTGAAGACCGACTTCAGGTTAACGGTAATAACGGTGTCCCATTGTTCTTCCGACATCCGCATCAACAGACCGTCTTTGGTTATCCCCGCATTATTGACCAGCACGTCGAGTTTACCAAAGTCAGCAATCACCTGATTAACCAGGTCTTCGGCGGCTTTGTAGTCCGAGGCATCGGAGCGGTAACCTTTGGCCTGAACGCCAAACGCCTGGAGTTCGGCTTCGAGGGCCTGTCCTTTTTCAACGCTCGACAGGTAGGTAAAGGCAACATTGGCTCCTTCCTGCGCAAATTTCAGGGCCATAGCCCGTCCAATGCCGCGTGAGGCACCGGTAATCAAAGCAACTTTTTCGGTTAACAAACTCATTTCTGATCTATTCGTGAAGGGTCAAAAATAGCGGATTAGGGTTGAACGGCAAGGTCGGCAGGCTGTTTGCTTTCCCCGGCGGGCTGCGTTACTTTGTTGGAAAATAATTCAGATCATGTTACACCGACTTCTTCTCGCCTTTTGGCTGACGATGCCAGCGACAATTACGGTTGCCCAGCAGATTCATGCCCACAATGATTACGAAAAACCGGAGCCGTTTCTGAACGCCTACAAACACCGCGCCGACTTTATCGAAGCCGACGTATGGCTGCAGAACGGGCGACTGGTCGTAGCGCACAACAAACCAACCACTCCCGCGCCCCTGCTCGATTCGCTGTACATCCGGCCCATTGCGCGGCTCTTTGCCGCCAATGACGGTAAGGTGAGCGCCGACCGAAAGTACACGTTTGGGTTGGTAGTTGACATAAAAGACAGCTACGAAGAGGTCTTGCCCAAGCTGCTCGAACTGCTGCAAACCAACGTAACGGCGTTCAACCGGTCGGCCAACCCACTGGCGGTACAGGTTATCATCAGCGGCAACCGCCCCCGCCCCGATACGTTCCTGGATTACCCGCTGCTGATTCAGTTCGATGGCCGGCCCAGCGAACTTTACGGGGAAGAAACCCTTCGGCGCGTGGCGCTGGTGAGTGACAGTTTCCGGTCGTATTCGCGCTGGGATGGTACCGGCGAGCTGTCAGAGCAGGACGAAGACAAGCTGAAGCGGGTTATCAAACGCGCCCACAAAGACGGTAAGCCCATCCGGCTCTGGGCGATTCCCGACGTACCCGATGCCTGGAAGAAGCTGAAGAAAATTGGCGTCGATATTATTAATACCGATAAAGTAGCCGAAGCTACCGAAGTACTGAAGTAGCTTGTTACCCCCCCGGCCGACCCGTCTGACCGCCCCTCCTAAAACAGGAGGGGGTTGGGGGTGGTAGACAGGTAAAAACAGCAGGTTTCAGCTTCTCAGGGTTGTTTGCTCACTCCCCTGCCTGATGGACATCCCACAAATCAAGAAAGCCCCGCTTACGTACGACGTTGCCATTATCGGCTCTGGCGCGGGGGGCGGCATGGCCGCGTACACACTGGCCAAAGCCGGTGCCAAAGTCGTTCTGCTCGAAGCCGGTGGCTACTATGACCCTGCTGACCCTAAATACATTACCCAACTCAAATGGCCGTATGAGTCGCCCCGGCGCGGTGCGGCTACAGAATCGCGGTCGGGGGGTGATTTTGATGCGGCCTGGGGCGGCTGGGACATTGAGGGCGAACCCTATACGTCCAAACCGGGCGGTGAGTTTCACTGGTTCCGGTCCCGGATGCTGGGCGGGCGCACTAACCACTGGGGGCGCATATCGCTGCGCTTCGGCCCCGACGATTTCCGGCGCCGGAGCATGACCGGTGTGGGCGAAGACTGGCCCATTGGCTACGATGACCTTAAGCCGTACTATGATCGGGTCGATAAACTCATTGGTCTCTTCGGTTCGACCGAAAACTTTCCGAACGAACCCGACGGTATTTTTCTGCCCCCGCCTAAACCGCGTCTGCACGAGCTGATGATTCGGAAAGGAGCGCGAAGCATTGGTATTCCCGTTATCCCGTCGCGGCTCAGTATCCTGACCAAACCCATCAACAAAGAGCGCGGCAGTTGTTTTTACTGCCGGCAGTGCAACCGGGGCTGCATGGCCTACGCCGATTTTTCGGCCTCGTCGGTACTGTGCATTCCGGCGGTTAAAACCGGAAACGTCACGCTCATCAACGGCGCGATGGCCCGCGAAATCCTGACCGATGCGGCTACCGGTCTGGCAACGGGCGTGAGTTACGTTGACAAAGCCACCCTGAACGAACTGACCGTTCGGGCCAAGGTGGTGATGGTGGGTGCCAGCACCTGCGAAACGGCGCGGCTGCTGCTCAACTCCAAATCGAGCCGGTTTCCGGACGGTCTGGCCAACGGGAGCGGTGTCATTGGCAAATACCTGAACGATTCGACCGGAGCCAGCCGATCGGCCTTTGTCCCGGCCCTGATGGACCGCAAACGCTACAACGAAGACGGGGTGGGCGGCATGCACGTATTTACGCCCTGGTGGCTGGACAACCGGAAGCTGGATTTCCCCCGGGGATACCACATCGAATACGGGGGCGGCATGGGCATGCCCGGCAGTGGCTTCGGTGGCGGCATCGAAGGGTTGAACAGCATCATACCCGCTCGCAATGGCAGCCTGAAGCCGGGCGGTGGTTACGGGGCCGCTTTGAAAGACGATTACCGGCGGTTTTACGGTGCTTACATCAGCATGTCGGGCCGGGGGGAGCCGGTACCCGTAGCGAGCAACTACTGCGAGATTGACCCCAACGCCGTGGATAAATACGGCATTCCAACGCTGCGGTTCAACTACAAATGGTCTGATTACGAAGTAAAACAGGCCAAACACATGCAGGATACCTTCGAGGAGATTATCCACGCCATGGGCGGCATGGCCCTCGGACCCAAACCCGGTCCCAATACCGGACACGGCTACGGACTGGCAGCCCCGGGCCGCATCATTCATGAAGTAGGTACCGTACGCATGGGCAGCGACCCCGGTACGTCGGCCCTGAACGGGTTTCAACAAGCCCACGATGTAAAGAATCTGTTCGTGGTCGATGCCGCTGCCTTCCCCTCGCAGGGCGACAAAAACGTAACGTGGACAATCCTGGCCGGTTCCATGCGCACCAGCGAGTACGTAATTGATCAGGTGAAACGAAAGAATATTTAGTAAGTGAGACATCAAAAAGCCGCTCAGTATAATGCTGAGCGGCTTTTTGATTTTATAGGCTATTCCATTGGGGCCGTGACTGGCTCGCCGGGCTTGAACTGGTACAGATACGGTGCTTTGTGGGGGGTGCCCGCCCGGCGTTCGGACAGTCGTTCCAACAGGCCCGACGCCATAACTTTCTTGTAAAAATTGCGGGCATCAAGGGGCTGCCCCAGAATGGTTTCGTGCAGGCGCTGTAGTTCCGGAATCGTAAAGGTATTGGGCAGTAAGTGGTTCAGGGGTTGGTCGTTGAGGTCTTTTCGCAGCGACAGTAGCGCAACGGCAATGATGTGGTTATGGTCAAAAAGCAGCGTTGGTACGTCATCCAGGCTCCACCAGGCGCATACCTCGGTCAGGAAATCGGGTGTGGGAACTACCTTGGAGTGTTCCACTAGCGCGTAATAGCCCAGCGAGATGGTCCGTTCCGACCATTGGGAACCGTCGACGGGCAGGTTGATTTTCCGCCAGGTGTCCTCCTGGTCGTAGCGAACGGCATCACCAAAGATGTGGAACTGCTGCAGGTAAAGGTCATCCAGGCCCGTTCGTTCCTGTACAATCCGTTGAGCCGCCCTGTCAACAGACTCCGCCTTTCGGATGAAGCCCCCCGGTAGACTCCACTCATCAGTGCCCTTCCAGCGCAGCAACAACACCTTTAGCTGATTCTCGTGGAAGCCGAAGATAACGCCATCAATGGACAGGTAATGGATGCACTGTTCAAACACTTCCTGATAATACCGAACAGCCGGGTCATTATACTCATTCATAAAATGTTACAATAAAGATCACCCCTAATGATGCCGGTAAAATTAGCTTTACGTATTTTTGACGTAAAGATACCCCGATCTGGATTGTGCACCCGAATCATATCGGTAAATCATCAGGTAACTTCCCCAACCGAACGCTAAACGTATGCATTTTTCTCGTCTGCTTTTGGGCTGTATTCTGCTCGTCCTGCCGCTATCGGTGGCTATTGGTGCCCGTGTCGATACCCTGGCTATTCCGAGTGCCGCTATGAATCGGTCCATGCGCGCGGCCGTTGTACTGCCAGCCTCGTACCAAACGAACAAAACGAATTACCCTGTTCTGTATCTGCTGCACGGGGGTGGGGGTACCTTCAGCGACTGGCTGAAACAAACTCCCGATCGGATGCTGGTGCATAAACTGGCCGACCAGTACAATCTCATCATTGTGATGCCCGAGGGCGAACGGCTGGGGGGGTATCTGGACAGCCCCTTGCAGAAGGATAACCAGTTTGAAACCTACATTGCCAAAGAGGTCATTGACAAGATAGACAATACGTACCGCACCATCCGCGACCGAAAGGGGCGGCTTATTACGGGGTTGAGCATGGGTGGTCATGGCGCCCTCTATCTGGCCACGCGCCACCCGGAGTTATACTGTGCTGCGGGCAGCATGAGCGGAGCCCTGGATTTGAACTCGGCCAACTGGCGCATCACGCCCGAATTTGCCAAACAGATTGAACCCGGCTTTACCCGGATTCTGGGACCGATGGGGTCAACTCCTGACCATTACGCGGCCAACTCCGTCGTGTACATGACCGAGAAAATGAAGGTCAACGATGTGAAATTAATCATCGACTGTGGCGTAGACGATTTTCTGATCGAGCCCAACCGGGAAGTGCATCGTCGGCTGGTGTACAACAAAACACCCCATGACTACACCGAACGACCCGGTGGCCACACCTGGGACTATTGGCAAAATTCGCTGCCGAACCACTTATTGTTCTTTACTAACGTACTGAAAGCGAACGGCGCCCTTGCCCAATAACTCATGGTAAAATCTCCTGCCAAAACCCTGCTTTTTGTGCTTTGCTGCCTGGTATCCTTTCAGTCAGTAGCCGCAAAAGTTGATACACTGACCATTTCAAGTGCCAGCATGAACCGCACGCTCCGGGCGGCTGTGGTGCTGCCGGAGCGGTATAGTTCTCCCAGCCAGGCTTTTCCGGTACTCTATTTACTGCACGGCGGCTCCGGCGGTTTCCGGGACTGGCTCACCAAAACGCCCGACAAAACCCTGCTGCATCGCATGGCCGATCAGTACAACCTGATTATTGTTACGCCCGACGGCGATCCCGACCAGCTACTATTTCGACAGCCCCCAGCTTAAAAGCAGCCAGTTTGAAACGTTTGTTTCGAGCGAACTCATCGCCAAAATTGACAACGCCTACCGCACCGTTCGGGAGAAAAAAGGGCGCGTCATTGCAGGGCTGAGCATGGGGGGGCACGGGGCTATGTTCATTGCCAGTCGCCACCCCGACCTATACGCAGCTGCCGGGAGTATGAGCGGGGTCATGAACATTAACACCGCCACCTGGAAAGTCCCCGCCGACTTTGCCGCGTCACGCGCGGAGAATTTTGCCAAACTGCTGGGCCCTGCCGCCCCCGGCAATGCGCCTTATCCGGGATACACGATGGTTACACTGGCCGAGCGACTCAACGCCAACGGTCTGCCGCTGATTTTTGACATCGGCGTGGATGACTTCCTGATCGAAGGAAATCGGGATTTGCATCGCCAACTGCTGGAAAATAAAACCCCGCACGACTACACCGAACGGCCCGGTGGCCATACCTGGGACTACTGGCAAAATTCCTTACCGTATCAGCTCCTGTTTTTCAGCAAAATCCTGAAAGCAAACGGCGTAACCATTCCTTAAACCGATGAAAAAATCAAGCGTATTCGCGGCCCTCGCGGCCATTGGGTTGACCGGCTTTACGGCCCTTGTCCCCGTTAGCGACGAGCCAACGGTGGTTACCGTAACCGGCGGACAAATTGCGGGTACCGTCAGCAAAGACGGTGATGTGCTGAGTTTCAAAGGCATTCCGTTTGCGGCCCCGCCCGTTGGCGACTTGCGCTGGAAAGCACCGCAGCCGGTCAATCCCTGGACCGGCGTTCGGAAAGCTGACCAGTTTGGGCCAAGCCCCATGCAGGGCGCACCGGCTCCGTTCGGGCCGTGGAGTGCCGAATACCTGATTCCGAAGGCCCCGATTAGCGAAGACTGCCTGTACCTGAACGTATGGACGAAGTCAAGCCAGACGGGGGCCAAATTACCGCAGGGACGCCTGCCGCAGGGACGCCTGCCGCAGGAGCGCCTGCCGGTACTTGTCTGGATATACGGGGGCGGTTTCAACAGCGGGGGTAGTGGCGTGCCAATTTACGACGGCGAAGCCACGGCCAGAAAAGGCGTTGTGTTTGTCAGTGCCAATTACCGCGTGGGACCGTTCGGCTTCCTGGCGCTTCCGGAACTAACGAAAGAGTCGGGCCACAACGCATCGGGGAACTACGGGCTGATGGACCAGATAGCCGCGCTGAAATGGGTGAAGCAGAATATTGCGCAGTTCGGGGGTGATCCCAACAACGTAACCATTGCCGGTCAGTCGGCGGGGTCGATGGCCGTGAACTGCCTGGTGGCGTCGCCCCTGGCTACGAACCTGTTCAATAAAGCCATTGCCGAAAGCGGAGCCGGTTTTGCCCGTCCGTACCCGACCTTACAGCAGGCCGAGGAAGCCGGCCTGAAAACCATGCAGGCAATAGGTGCTTCGTCGCTGGCGGGTTTACGCGCCCTGCCCGCCAACGAAATTCTGAAGAAAGGGCAGGGGGGGCGGGGCCCCGTCATTGACGGTTACGTGCTGCCGCAGTCCATAGCGGCCATTTTTGCGGCAGACAAACAGAACGACGTGGCGTTGCTGACCGGCTGGAATGAGGACGAAGGTATGGCGTTTGGTCCGGCGAAAACGGCCGATGAATACCGCAAACAGATTGAGCAGCAGTACGGGACCGATGCACCGGATTTGCTGAAACACTACCCCGGCACTACGGACCAGGAAGCGGCCCGGTCGCAGCTAAACCTGTCGCGGGACATGATTTTTGGGGCGCAAAACTACGCCTGGGCCAACGTCCAGAGTAAGCAGGGCAAGCCGGTGTACGTGTACCGTTTTACCCGGAAGCTACCCGCCACCGGCGAGTACGCCCGCTACGGGGCATTCCACACGGGCGAGGTGGCCTACGCCTACGACAACCTGAAATTTATGGACCGCACCCTCCGGCCACTGGAACCAAGCGATGACAAACTGGCGAAAACCATGTCGACGTACTGGGTCAATTTCATGAAGACCGGCAACCCCAATAGTAAAGGCTTGCCCGCGTGGCCCGCTTACTCCACCAAAGACAAACGGGTGATGATGCTGGGCGACGATGTACAGGCTAAACCCTTGCCCGATGCCGCTTCGCTGGATTTCCTGTATGGGCAGATGAGCAAAAACCAACCCGCCCGAACCAACTAAAGAGTACTAACCAATACCAAATTCAATGAAAATCAACTCGCTATTACTGGCACTACCTGTGCTGATGCTGCCGCTGCTGGCACCCGCCCAAACGACTAAAACGACGACATCGCCCCTTGTGGCGGGTAAAGATATCGCGGTCGTTCCGACGGAGTCGGGCAAGGTGCGCGGCTATATTCACAACGGCACCTACACGTTCAAGGGTATTCCCTACGCCAAAGCCGACCGGTTTATGGCCCCCACCAAACCCGATTCGTGGACGAACGTGCGGAGTTCAATGACCTACGGCCCGGTATGCCCGATGGATGAGACCACTTCGACCAATGATGAGATTGAGTTTCCGTTTCAGCACAACTGGGGCTACACCAACGAAAATTGCCTGAGCCTGAACGTATGGACACCGCAGCTCACGGCGGCCAAAAAACGGCCTGTCATGGTGTGGTTTCACGGGGGCGGCTTTACGGCGGGTTCGTCAGTAGAGTTGCCGTCGTACGATGGCGAAAGCCTGACCAAAAAGGGTGACGTAGTGGTCGTAACGGTAAACCACCGCCTGAACATCCTGGGCTTTCTGGATTTGGGCGCTTACGGGGATAAATACAAAAACTCACCAAACGCGGGTCTGATGGATCTGGTGGCTTCCCTGCAATGGGTGAAGCAGAACATTGCGCAGTTCGGGGGCGACCCCAACAACGTCACCATCTTCGGGCAGTCGGGTGGGGGTGGTAAAGTGACCAGCCTGATGAACGCGCCATCGGCCAAAGGATTGTTTCAGAAAGCCATCGTGCAGAGTGGCAGTTACATCACCAGTTTTACGGAAAGTGAACTGGCTCAGCAGGTGAGTGCGGCTCTGCTGGACAGAACTGAACCTACAGCCTAATCAGGTCGATTCGTTGCAGAAAATAGCGTACGAACGGCTGAACGCGGCTGGTAAGAAGGCCATGCGCAAAGTAGGCGAGAAGCCTGAAAGCGGAAGGAAAGCCCATGACCGGGCTGGGCTGGGGCGCTATCCTCGATGGTAATTTCCTGCCCAACCAACCCAAAGACGCTGCCGCAATGGCGCTGTCGAAAGATATTCCCCTGCTGGTCGGTTCGACCAAAACGGAGTTCGGGCCGTTCAACCCGGCCAACCGCCCGGCGGATATGGAAGCCGCTAAAGCCGCTTTAGAGAAGCGATACCCCGGCAAAACGGATGCTTACCTGGCCGCCCTCAAAAAAGCGTATCCCGAAACAACACAACCCGCCGACTACGTGAACGTGGATATCAACTTCCGCGAGAACACCATCCGGCAGGCCAATCAGAAGTCAGGCGTTGCGGGAGCCGCCCCCGTGTATGCCTACGAGTTTACCTGGGCTTCTCCCGTCAATGACGGCATATACAAGTCGATGCACTGCATGGAAATCCCGTTCGTGTTCGACAACATCAGCCGCTGCGAGGAAATGACGGGGGGCGGCAAAGAGGCCCAGGCACTGGCCGACAAAATGAGCCGGTCCTGGATTGCCTTCGCTCAAACCGGCAACCCGAACGTAAAGGGGCTACCCACCTGGCCGCAGTACACCGCCGACAATGGGGCTACCATGATTTTTGACAACGCAAGTCAGGTGAAAAACCACCACGACAAAGAGCTGATTGAGGTGGCAACGGGTAAATCCCTGACTGCCGCCAATCGATAAATAAAATAAAAGAAGGGGACCGCCAAAACGGTCCCCTTTGCTTAACAACTTACCAGATCGTTCAGGTATGAATCAGCTGCTAACCCTTCTTACGTTTCTTTCGCTAACCGGCTCCGGGTCAGTACCGGTTCATGCGGCCCCTGTTGCTGCCACGGCTCAGCCGGTTGCTCAGGAACGCTTTACTAAAGTCAGTGATGTGGTCTGGGCATCGCCCGGGGGCTTTGACCTGACTATGGACATTTATACACCCACTACCGGTAAGGCCAGTTACCCGGTCATTGTCATGTTTCACGGCGGAGGGTGGCTCATCAACGACAAGAGCATCATGGACGAGTCCGCTGCCTACCTCGCCAGCCACTCGGACTACATTGTCTGCAACGTCAACTACCGGGTGCTGCCCGATCAGAACAATACCGTGACGATGAACCAGATTGTGGAGGACGTTTTTGGGGCGGTGTTATGGGTAAAAGACAACGTTGCCCGCTACAAAGGCAACCCGGGTCAGATCATCGTAACGGGCGACAGCGCCGGTGGTCACCTGGCTACCATGGTGGTTGTGGAGGGGCAAAATCTGGAGTCCGATGGGTTTTCGGGGAACTCTCTGGGGTTCAACCCTACTTACCTGCCCAAAGGAAAAACCGCCGAGCAGGTAGCCCGCGAAAACGGACTGTCCGTGCAGGCGGCCCTCATCAGCTACGGCGCGTTTGATTTGTACGGCAGCAGCCTGGGTGGGTTCGAGACTGCCAGCAATATGTTCTGGGGTCTGGCCAAAGCGAAAGCCCGTGGCCTGTTTGGCGAGGGTATCAATGTGGCGGCCAATCCGGCTCCTTACAAAGAAGTGTCGCCGATTTACAACGTACCAAAGGCGAGTGACCGCAAACTACCCCCCATGCTGTTTACAGTCGGCTCCAAAGACAACCTGACAACGCCTGCCTCCATTGAGGCCTTCATGGCTAAACTAAAAGAGGCTGGCCATACCAACATCGAGTACTGGGTACACGACGGACGTCCTCACGCGTTCCTGGATTCCGGTTCAAACGCGTTTTTGAGCACAAGCTTCCAGAAAGATGCGCCCCCGGCACTGGACAAAATGATTGCCTACCTGAACAAGTTGTTCTACTAAGGTTAATACGGGCGGATAAATGGTGCGTTGATTCATCCTCTATGTTTCATTTGCCGGACTGGCAGTAAATGGGCTTTTGAAGCCACTTTATAAACAGGTTGCCAGGAATGACGCTCCGAAACCAAAATGTCTCCTTCTGCCCGGCAACGGCTCCTTCCTATGAGAAAGACAATCCGATTTTCGCTTCGATACGCAATGCTCCCGCTGGCCGCCCTTGGTCTGATTACCTGGATGGGCCTGACTGGTTTTATGGATGACCCAATCAGCAAGCGCATCAAAAGGCTGGCCCCCGAGAAAGCCGTCGAGATGGCTAAAGCGGTTGAAGCCCTGGTCAAACCGCAACTGGCCGAAGGACTCTCCCTGAACGTGTGGGGTGTTGATTCGCTGGTGTCCGATCCGATTGGCATTGACATCGACGATTTCGGACGCCTGTACTACACCCGTACCAACCGCCAGAAAAATTCGGAGTTCGACATTCGCGGGCACCAGGATTGGGAAATCGAGTCAAACCGGCTCCAGACGGTAGAAGATAAACGGGCGTTTCTGCGTCGGGTGCTGTCGCCCGCTAACAGCAAAAAGAACGAGTGGCTCAAAGACGTCAACGGCGACGGCTCGCACGACTGGCGCGACATGACCGTGGAAAAAGAACAGGTTTTTCGGCTGGAAGACACGAATAATGACGGCGTGGCCGATCTCTCAAAACTGGTGGTCGACGATTTTCACGACGAAACCACCGACGTAATGGGCGGGGTACTCTCCGATGGCAACGACCTGTACGTGACCGTTGCGCCGGATCTCTGGCGCCTGCGCGATACCAACGGCGACGGGATTGCCGATGAGAAGAAGTCGCTCTCCCACGGCTATGGTGTACACATCGGTTTTAGTGGCCACGGCCTCTCGGGCGTAGAGATGGGTCCCGACGGACGGATTTACTGGCAGATTGGCGACATTGGCTTCAATGGCGTTGGGCCCGATGGCAAAAAGTGGGTACACCCGAATAGTGGCGTTGTGGTTCGTTCCAACCCCGATGGCAGCGATTTTGAAGTATTTGCCTACGGTGTCCGGAATACCCACGAGTTCGTATTCGATGAGTACGGCAACCTCATCAGCGAAGACAACGACGGCGATCATCCCGGCGAAAAAGAACGGCTGGTGTACATCATCAACGGGTCTGATACAGGCTGGCGCAGTAACTGGCAGTACGGCAAATACCGCGATCCGCTGAACAACACCTATAAAGTCTGGATGGACGAGCAGATGTTTAAGCCCCGCTTTGAGGGGCAGGCGGCTTATTTTCTGCCCCCGCTGGCCAACTTTGTCAGCGGCCCCACCGGTATGCTGTATAACCCCGGCACGGCCCTGAGTCCGAAGTATAAAAATACTTTTTTTGTGGCCGAATTCGTAGGCAGTCCGGCGCAGTCGGGTATTCATGCCTTCACGCTGAAGCCCAACGGAGCCTCGTTTCAACTCGACAAGTCGAAGAAAATCGTGAGTAACGTACTCGCCACCGGCCTTGATTTTGGCCCCGACGGGGCCATGTACGTAGCCGACTGGATCAATGGCTGGGATACGAAAGATTACGGCCGGGTCTGGAAGCTTGACGATAAAGACGGCGCGGGCTGGGCTGAGCGGGCATTAACCAAAAAGCTGCTGGCCCAGAATTTCAGTAAGTCGTCAGTGAGTGACCTGAGTAGCTACCTCAAAAATGAGGACATGCGCGTACGGCAGAAAGCGCAGTTCGAACTGGTGAAACGGGGTGGGGCGGGCGCAACCGCTTTTGAGCAGATGCTTCAGCAAACCGAACACCAGCTGGCGCGGGTCCATAGTATCTGGGGCCTGAGTCAGCTGGCCCGTAGAGACAAAAAATACGCTCAGCGCCTGATGCCTTTGCTGAGCGATAAAGATCCTGAAATTCAGGCGCAGGCGGCCCGTTGGCTGGGCGATATGCGGTATGCCGCGGCTGGCCCGGCGCTGGTGCCGATGCTGAAAGACGACAACAGCCGCACCCGTTTCTTCGCGGCCGAAGCCTTAGGACGGATGGCCTATGCGCCCGCCCTGCAGCCGCTGGTGGCCATGCTCGAAGCCAACAACGACGAGGATACCTATCTGCGTCAGGCCGGAAGCATTGCCCTGTCCCGGCTTGGCAAACCCGAACCACTCATGGCCCTGGCCAGTCATGCCTCGCGGGCGGTCCGTATCGGGGCCGTTGTGGCGCTGCGCCGGATGAGCAATCCCGGCATTGCGCGCTTTTTGACCGATAGCGACGAATTTGTAGTAACTGAAGCCGCGCGGGGTATCAATGATGACCTATCGATCCCGCAGGCTCTGCCCGCCCTGGGTAAGGTACTGGCCACGACTAAATTCACCAACGAGCCCCTCATCCGCCGGGCCATCAACGCCAATCTGCGCGTGGGTACGCCGGAGGCTATGCAGACGCTGATGCAGTACGCCAAAGCAGATGGCCATCCGGCTGCCATGCGGGCCGAAGCCCTGGATGCGTTGAGCACCTGGGCCAAACCCTCCTTGTTGGACCGGGTAGATGGGCGGTACCGGGGACCCGTAACGCGCGATCTGGCCCTGGTCAAAAAACATTCTTCCGCCTTGTACACGTCGTTGGCCACCAGTTCAGAACTGCCCATTCGGCGGAGTGCTATCCGGGCCATCAACAAACTGTCCCTGACTACGGCGGGGTCGGTACTGCTGGATCGTCTGAAGAACGACCGCGATGCCGAAATTCGGGTGGAAGCCTTGCGGGCACTGGCTGCCATCAACGACAAACAAATTGGCAACGCTATTGAGGCTGCTCTGGCCGACGATGACAAGCGGGTGCGGGTAGCCGCGCTGGATCTGATCGGGAAAACCAGCATGCCGAAAGGGCAGATGGTTACCCTGCTGACCGACGTACTGAAAACCCACTCCAAAGAAGAGAAACAGGCCGCCCTGCTGACCCTCGGTAAACTGCCGGTAGCAAACACCCAGGCCGTTTTTGACCAGTTACTGACCGACCTGGAAGCGGGCAAGGTACCCGTGGATATCAGCTTGGAACTGGAGGAAGCCATTGCTGAAACGCGGTCTCCCCAGCTCCTGGTAAAACACAAAGGTATTCTGGCCAAACAGTCGCCGGATGCGATGCTGGCGTCGTATCAGGCGAGTTTGTTTGGGGGAGAGGCCGACGCAGGCCGGCGTATCTTTTTCCGCCACCAGACGGCTCAGTGCATTCGCTGCCATTCCTATGATGATCTGGGGGGTAATGCCGGTCCCCGTCTCAATGGAGTTGCCAACCGACTGACGCGGGAGCAGTTGCTGGAAGCGGTCATTAATCCCAGTGCCCGACTGGCGCCCGGCTTCGGAACGGCAACGATCGAACTGAAAGGAGGTAAAACGCTCAGCGGGATTGTACAGCAGGAAACCGACTCAGAACTGGTGCTGAAAAGTGGCGACGAGTCGGACATGAAGATCCGTAAGGACCAGATCACCAAAACCACCTACGTTGCGTCGAGTATGCCGGATATGAAGTACTTGCTCACCAAACGGGAGATTCGGGATGTAGTCAGTTTCCTGGCCACGCTGAAAACCGACCCGACGAAATAGACCCCATCCCCCCCTTGTTGGCACCGCCCTGCTAACGATGGGGGGATAGGTCTTGGGGGATTGTGGTGATGAAAATACCTGGTCAGGTCCACCCCTGAATCGTTGACGGACCGGTAGTTATTCTGTGCTGCAGAAAACCTTGATAATCGCCCCAACCTGTTTTGCTGTACTTTTACGCCTGAGAAATGAGCGTACTCCTATGCGCTTCAGCCCGTAAAAACGACGACGTCAAATGGAGCAAAGCTCAAAACGACTGAATAAATTCATCAGCGAGAGTGGTTTATGCTCCCGGCGCGAAGCAGATCGCTTTATTGCGCAGGGGGTTGTGTTTATAAACGGCCGCAAAGCAGTTGTTGGCGATCAGGTGAAGCCAAACGACCGCGTGCGCGTGAACGGCAACACACTGGAACCCCGCCAGAGCGATAACGTCTTTTTTATTGCGCTGAACAAGCCGGTGGGCGTAACCTCTACCACTGAAGAAAACGTCCGCAATAACATTGTGCAGTTTGTAAACCACAGCGAACGGCTCTTTCCGATTGGCCGGCTGGACAAAGATTCACAGGGGCTCATATTTCTGACCAACAACGGCGATCTGGTCAACAAAATCCTGCGGGCCGGCAACAAGCACGAAAAAGAATACGTGGTTACGGTAAACAAGCCACTTACCGAAGCGGTGATCTCCGGTATAGCCGGTGGGGTGCCGATGCTGGGTGTCATCACCAAGAAATGTAAAGTGGTGCAGGAAGGAGCCACCACATTTCGGATTACGCTTGTTCAGGGATTGAATCGGCAGATTCGCCGGATGTGCGAACACTTTGGCTACGAGGTAACCAAGCTGGAGCGGGTTCGTATCATGAACATCAACCTGAAGGGCCTGCCCGTTGGCGACTGGCGGGATCTGACCGAAAGCGAAAAAGAAATCATCTATAAAATGCTGGAGGGGTCCTCCGGTCTGGCCGAGAGAAAGCCGAACGGCGATCAGGTGTCCAGCAAAAAAAAGCCGGCCGGTCCACCCAGAGCGACTAATGCCCAAAAGTTGTCGTCAGGCCCATCTGCCCAGTCCCGCTCAGGCCGCCCTGCCCGCAACAAACCCGACAGCCGTACCCCTACTTCAAAAGGCAGACCCGAGCAAAAAAACGGCCGGCGCGGCACTAAACGATAAGCTAATGCTGCAGGCTGGTAGGTAGAGTCAGTTTGTGTAAATGATGTAGCTGGACAGTTATTGGCATTTATTCCGGTATAGGGACATATACGCTGCCGATGGATTAGCCATTGAACTGTACCCTGGATTGGAAGCTCACTTTTTACCAGGTTTCTGCGATTCCAGATCAGCCACCCGTTTTGTCAGGGCTTCATTTGCCAGTTGTAAGGCCATAATTTGCTTTGTCTGGTCGCCGTTGGCTTTTTCCAGCGTTGTTAAGCGGCTCATTACGGTGGTTAGATCGGGAGCGGAGGTCAGGATAACATCGCCTTCTTTACTGACAGAAAGCATCCTGCCATTGGTGGGCGCAGCAGTTGAACTGGCGGTCAGATTGGTAAACCGCAGACCACTCTGGTTGGCACTGGTGGTGGTGATTTCTAACTTATTACGCGGGGCCGAATTGCCAATACCCACCAGAATGCCTCTGCTCCCTAAAATCAGTGAATTGCTCTGGGCCACAAAGGCATCCGCTCCAATAGCCGTCGCGTTGTCTAGACCGTCTGCCCCGGCGGCTTCAAACCCGATGTAGGTGCCTCTATCGCCTGTTTTAGGAGTAGGGACAACCCGCCCCGTTCCGGCCGATTGCCCTAGACAAACGGTACGAAGCACTCCTGTATAGCCGGTACCGACATTCGTGCCGATCAGCGTATTAGCGAAACCTCCTTTCAGACCACCAGCTGCATTGTAGCCCATGATGATTGATTCGTCGATTGAATTGAGGTCTTTTCCAGCCCGGAAACCGACTAGAACATTACGCGTTCCCTTGCTCATGGCAAAGGCAACCTCGGCACCTATGTAAACGCTTTCGCCAATCCCTTTGCTGGTATCCTTAGGTGCCGATGCGTGACCAATATAGACGTTGTCCCAGGAAGATTTGCTGATAAAACCGGCTTCGTTACCAATCATTGTATTCCGCTGAGCATCGGTTACGCTCCTGCCTGCATTAATGCCTACAAGGGTGTTGTTCCCGCCGGGCGTAGCGGACGTTGGCGAAGTGGCTACGTAGTTATTCTGGGCTAGCACGGGTGCTCCTGCCAGAAAAAGGGCGATGACTGCAAGAAGTTTTTTCATGGGAAGAATTTGAAATGGCAACAGATTGGGATAAATATAAGGGGATTTTGGCGCTCCCAAACGTGTATTCCTAAGTAGAAAAAGGGTAAATTTTCCATGCCTAACTGGCATCTCAAAGGCAGCTGCTCATCACGCCTAATGTGTCAGACATTATTACCCCTATCATCTGGGATAAGGTAAAATGCGTCGCCGGCTAAGTAGGCGTCAATGAACTTGTCATCATCGTGATCCCGGTGAATCATTCGCCAGAAGAAGGTGGGTGACACGCGCCGGACGTTGTCGAGATTAAGCAACTCGGCCAGCACGGCGTTGGCGAAAGTAACGCCGTAAAATTCGGTTAACTTTTCTTCGTATTCGTCCAGAATATCGGTCGAGATAATTAAACCGTATTGTTTATCACGCAGAGCCTGTAAACATAATGGTAGGGAGGAGAGGGAGGACTGATGCCAGTAAAATGTTGGTATCCATCGTGGCGAGAGCCGTCATTTCCTGTACGGCGTTCGGATGTGCAACGTAAAGAGGCTATCCACATCCTTGAGTACGTGACTGATCAGGTGGAGCGGAATGATCTATGGTATTCAGAAATCAAAAAAGTCGCTCAGTGTACACTGAGCGACTTTTTTGATTTTGTTGGCGGTCCGGACGGGACTCGAACCCGCGACCCCCTGCGTGACAGGCAGGTATTCTAACCAACTGAACTACCGAACCATTTGATTCTGTCAGACGCTGCCGTCTTCCTTTATCGTGGCACAAAAGTAGGCGGTTTCGCTATTCAGCACAACAGCAGTTTCGAAAAAAATTAGCGCGTACCCGGCAAATGGGTAATTAGTCATTGACAGTCAGGCGATTTTCTTTGAAAAAAAGTATAGTAAAAATCAAACCCATGGCCTTACCGCTGCCGTTTGGAACTGTATAAAGCAGCTTTTATAGTCAAACCGAATACTACACACGGTGTAGCAGCAATCTCTAAATCCCCACCCTTATGTCGGCCCTGGATTCGCACGGTGAGTTTGTAAACCAGGTGCGTGCCCGATCTCAGGAAGAAGGGAAGCGGTCGTAGCCAGCGGTGAGCTACGACGTATGTCTGCTCGATCAGGCCCGGCAGCGGGCCAAACGCCGGGAAGGAAACGTGTTCTGTAAACTTGCCGATACTTTTGAGGGGCAGTTCACCATCCAGCAGCGTAATGCCTGTATCCACAAGCTACAGATAGGCTATACGCTGGTTCTGACGGATGCTGCGAAGACAATTCTCTGGGTTAGTGATTGCTTCCGGGCCATGACCGGATATCGTCCGTACGAGGTTCTCGGCAAAATGCCTGACATGTTTCAAGGGTCATCTACCAGCCCTGCCGATGTGCTGCGCCTTGGAGAGTCCCTGGCAATGGCTCAGCCGGTCGGGGCAGATCTGATGAACTATCGCAAAAATGGCGACATGTATGTATGCCGGGTACACATAAAACCGCTGTACAACACTCGTCAGGACCTGACTCACTTTCTGGCCGTCGAATGGGAGGTATCGCGGTAGCCAGCAGATTTATGTCTATTCGATAAGGAAACGGCAGGCCTATACAGGTCTTCTGTTCCATTTGCTAATTGTTGACTTCGTCGGGCGTCATCCGCTCGGCATCATTGGCCTGCCGGGCCTCCTGCGTTTCGGGAAGCGTAGCCGACGAATCGAGGGTCTTAGGGGCGGGGGCGTTGGGGTTTGAGTGCTCCGGATCCCTGCGGCTGATTTTGGGGGCGTCGACTGGTTCCCTCATGTGGAGTATTTGTTTCGTATTCGTGCAGAAACGCCCTGTTCATACATGAGCTCGTGTTACAGGCGAATTCTAAACCTTTGGCCGGTGATTTGTGGTTGTATCAGGACACTTTATTTCTATGAATGATTTTTTACGCGCCCTGCGCTGGGCTCTATTCGTGATTCTGGTCGCTGTTATCGGTACGCTGATTACGGCCTGGTTCGTAGACATGCGTCAGACTGATCGGGAACTGGCTGTCGAGTTTCGGGGGCAGCGCATCCAGCCCACCGTACACCGCTATCGGGTAGCTGATCCGGCAGGTGGCCCGGCCCGGACTATCCGCTTCATTGAAACGCCCCAAACGTCTGGTGACTCGGCCCTGCCTGTGGTACTGTTTGTGCACGGCGCGCCCAGTTCACTCTCCTTTTTTAGCGCGTTTTTTAAGGATACGGCCCTGCTCAACCAGGCGCAGCTCGTGGCCGTTGACCGGCCCGGCTACGGCTTTTCGGACTTCGGACGGGTCGAGACATCAATTATCAACCAAGCTACGTTGCTACAGCCGCTCATTGACCGGTACCGTAATGCGCCTTATCTGATGGTGGTTGGCTCGTCGTACGGCGGGTCCGTATCGGCACGTCTGGCCATGGTCAATCCCGGCCGGGTCAACCACGTGGTATTCGTATCGTCGGCGCTGGGGCCGGGGCTGGAGCGCACATTTCCCGTCAGCTATCTGGCCGACAGTCCACTGATTCGCTGGATGGTATCGCCCATTCTGCTGCTGGCCAACGATGAGAAGCTGGCCCACCGCGAGGCTCTCGAAGCTATTCTGCCCGACTGGTCAACCATTCGGGCCAATATCACCATGCTGCACGGGCAGCGCGATGAACTGGTGTACCCAACTAACGTCGGCTTTGCAAAGGAACATTTGGTAAACGCCAACGTGAAACAGTTTCTGCTACCCGAAAACCGGCATGACATTGTCTTCAACAAACGGCAATACATGACCGATATCCTGCTCGACATTCTGAACCGGCGCCGGGTAGACGATTCGGGTCCGGCCCGGGTTGTCATGAGTAAATAGCAGCACCGGGCGTCTATTTTATGAAACTGACGGTCTCAATGCTGTACCATATTAAGATTAACGATTACTCTAACACGCCTAAGTACCAGCAGATTTATAATGCGGTAGTGGAGGGCGTCGAAAACCGCGATATCCTGCCGGGCGACAAACTGCCGTCCATCCACGAGATCTGTGCCGAACTCGACGTGGCCAAGGGAACAGTGGAACGGGCGTATGAACTGCTGAAAGAAAAAGAAATTATCGGGGCTGTGAAAGGCAAAGGCTTTTACATCAACTACACCCCAACCGGCAACAATCTGAAGGTTTTCCTGCTGTTCAACAAATTGAGTGCGCATAAGAAAATCATCTATGACTCATTCGTTGATGGACTGGGGCCGGGGGTGGCCATCGATTTCTTTGTGTACAATAACGACTTTCGGCTGTTTCGCGATCTGATCCAGAAACAGGCCCGCAACCATACTCATTTTGTCGTTATCGCCCATTTTTTCGAGGGCGACGACCGGGCCGCTGACCTCATCAATAGTCTTCCCAAACACAAATTAGTACTGCTCGACAAGCAGATCGAAGGAGTTACCGGCAACTACGCGGCCGTTTTTCAGAACTTTGAGAAAGACATTTACCAGGCCCTGACCGATGCCCTGCCGCAACTCCGTAAATACAGGGCTCTCAATATTCTTTTCCCGTCGTACACCTACCATCCAAAAGATATCCTGAACGGGTTTTATAAGTTTTGTCACGAGCACCAGTTTGCGGCCAATGTTATTCAGGAATTTGAGCGGGAAGTAATCCAGCCGGGCAATGCCTACATCAACCTGATGGAAGATGACCTGATCGAGCTGATTCGCAAGATAAAAGCCACGCCGTACCAGCTGGGCCGGGAAGTAGGCATCCTGTCCTATAATGATACGCCGTTCAAAGAATTTCTGCTGGATGGCATCACCGTGATGTCAACGGATTTTGCGCAGATGGGTCGTACGGCTGCGCAGCTGGTTCGCTCCGGGAGCCAGGAACAGGCCGAGAACCCCTTCAGACTTGTTGTCCGGCAATCGCTCTGAGCAGTGACTGGCTAGGTCAGTCTATTTCAATTTGGCTGATTTTAGAACAATTCACCTCTTTTTTAGAACAAAATAGGTAAGTGTGAGAAAGTGACGGTAGCAGGTTTTGCCAGATTTGACAGAGAGCAGGGATAACAGACTCCTGCCATCTTAAACCCTCCTACTGGTATGAAAAATTATATTCGACTGCTATGGCTGAGTGCTACCGCCATTTGCCTGATTACTCCGATTCAGGAGACAGGGGCCACCCCCCGAACCGTTTCTTTTCCTGGCATACTGGCTGACGTAACCGTATCGGGCCGGGTCGTTGACGAGAACAAGAGTGGCCTGCCCGGCGTGAGCGTGGTAATAAAAGGAACCAATCAGGGTACTACGACCGATGGTACGGGAAGCTTCACAATCAAAGTGCCCACGGCTACTTCTACCCTGGTATTCAGTTTTGTTGGGTACGCCAGCCGGGAAATAGTAGTAGGGAGCCAGACTAACTTGACCGTTGCGCTCTCGCCCGACGACCAGTCTTTGAACGAAGTGGTCGTGGTGGGCTACGGTACGCAGTTAAAGAAGGACGTGACAGGGGCCGTGCAGACGGTGAGTGCCCAGGAAATCAAGGACCTGCCCGTTTCGCAGATCGGGCAGAAACTGCAGGGCCGGCTGGCGGGCGTACAGATCAACCAGACAACGGGTAAGCCAGGGCAGGGCATTTCGATTCGTATCCGGGGGCAGCAGTCGGTCTCGGCGGGTAGCGATCCCCTGTACGTCATCGACGGCTTTCCTATTACCGGTGGCATCAACCAGCTTAACCCCGATGAAATCGCCGATATTTCGGTACTGAAAGATGCCGCGTCTACGTCGCTCTACGGCTCGCGGGCGGCCAACGGCGTAGTGCTGATTACAACCAAGAAAGGCAAACCCGGCCAGACTAACGTTAGCTTCAATGCCTTTGCGGGCCTGCAGCAGGTACCCCAGAAAGGCCGGGTGAAAATGCTGAACGCCGTTGAGTTTGCGCAGTTCAAGAAAGAATACTACGAAGACCAGGGGCAGGCTGTGCCGGAAATCTTTCAGAACCCCGCCCAGTACGAAGGAAAAAACAACGACTGGTACGATGCCCTGCTGCGGGTGGCCCCCATTCAGAGCTATAACCTGAGCGTATCCTCAAACACCGAGAAATCCAGCACCGCTTTAACCGCCGGCGTATTTAACCAGCAGGGGGTGGTGCTGAATAATAAATACAACCGCTACTCGCTGCGCCTGAATACAAATTTCAATGTGTCAAAGAAAGTGAATGTCGGCTTCAACGTGGCACCATCCTACGTATTCGACAACACCCCCAGGACTGACGGCGACCGGGGTACGGGTATTCTGTTCAACGCCCTGCACACCTGGCCCGTTATGCCGATTCGCGACCAGAACGGCGAGCTGACCAAATTCAATCAGCTGCCGGGCAACACCGGAAACATTTTTGCCTATCCCAACTGGGTGCGGGCCGCTCAGGAACTGGTTAACGAAACCAAGAACGTCAACCTGCTCAGCAACGCGTATATTCAATACCAGCCCATCAAGGGTCTGTCGCTGCGGTCAACGATCAACGTAGAATACCTGAACTCGAAGTTTTTCTTCTTTAACCCGTCAACGGCCACCTCTGCCATCAACGTGCCAATTCCGACCACGGCCGTGACGATCCGGCAGAATACGGAAAATATATCGTGGCTGAACGAAAACCTGGCCACCTACACGCGGAGCGCCGGCGATCACAATTTTGAGGTGCTGGCCGGTTTTACCAATCAGCATTTCCAGCAGGATTTTAATCAGATTCAGGCCAACACCTATGCCGACGACCGGCTGCCCACCATTCAGGGCGCCCTGAACATTGACCGGGCGGGCGGTCCCAATACGAGAAATGATGTGCAGGAGTGGGCTTTGACGTCGTACCTGTCGAGACTGACGTATAATTTCAAGGGTAAATACCTGTTTACGGCGGCCATCCGCAGCGACGGATCGTCGCGCTTCGGGGCCAACAACCAGTATGGTACGTTCCCCTCGGCGTCGGCAGGCTGGATTCTGACGGACGAGAGTTTTATGAAGCCGTTGCAGCAGGTTTCGTTTGCAAAAATCCGGGCCAGCTACGGTCTCATTGGCAACAACAACATTGGTAACTACACCCAGTACGCGCTGGTGAACAACACAACCAATGCTGTTTTTGGTAATACAGTGGCCACGGGTGCGGTGGTTACGTCGCTGTCGAATCCTAACCTCGGCTGGGAAACCACCAAGCAGTTTGACATTGGTCTGGATTTAGGACTGCTCAACGACCGCATTCAGTTTACGTATGACTTTTATACGAAGCGGACTACTAACCTGCTTTACAACGTACAGATTCCGCAGGAAGCCGGCTTTGGCTTTTTCACCGATAACATTGGTGAGATCAAGTTCTGGGGCCATGAGTTTTCTGTGAACAGCCGCAACACAACCGGCAAATTCCAGTGGACCACCAACGCCAACATGTCCTTTAACCGCAACCGGGTCCTTGAACTGGCGCCTGGTATTGACCGGGTGTATGGCCCTACGGGTTACAACATTGCGCAGGTGGGCCAGCCGTTTGGTCAGTTTTATGGCCTGATTAAAGAAGGATACTACCAGAGCGCTGACGAACTCAAAAACTCGCCCAGTATTCCGGGCCGGTCGGCGGTGGGTACCATCAAGTTCAGGGACATCAACGGCGACGGGGTCATTACCTACGGGGGCGATAAAGATGACCGGGCCGTTATTGGTAATCCATTTCCCAAGTTCACGTACGGTATTATCAACAACTTCCGCTACGGTAATTTCGACGCGTCTATTACAGGTTCCGGTTCGTTTGGCAATCAGCTGTGGGTGCGCCACCTGTACAGCACCGCCAACCTGGATGCCGTATTCAATATGGTTGAGGGCGTAAAAGACCGCTTTCGGGTTAGTAAGGACGGTACCGTGATCACACCGGGCGCGGGATTTTTCGGAGCCAGCAATGGCGGGGGCAACTTTACGGGGGTTGAGCGCGACTGGCACAGCTCGCAGTTTCTGGCCGATGCGTCGTACTTCACCATTAAGAACATTACCCTTGGTTATACCATCGGGGCCATGAACAAGTATTTCAAGTCGGCCCGGATCTATGCTTCGGCACAGCAGGTGTATATTTTTACCAAGTACTCGGGTGGTCCTAATCCGGAAACCAGTGGCAACACGGCCGGCACCGGCCCCGGCGATAACCTGAATCAGGGCACCGACCTCTCCAACTACCCCGTACCCCGCACCTTCACACTGGGCGTAAACCTGAATTTCTAACTTTCCTCAAGCCTGTTTTTAATGCGCCTGTCGCAAAACTGACTATGAAACATAAACTTATCCTGACCTGCCTGCTGGGTCTTAGCCTGGCTGGCTGCGAAAAAGATTTTTTGACCGCCATACCCCAAACGGCCCTGAGTTCGGCCACGTTCTTTAAAACGGCTGCCGACTTTCAGCAGGCGGTTAACGGCGCCTACGTACCCCTGCGGCCTATTTTTAACGAGCGGGCATGGATACTGGGCGAACTGCATTCCGATAATGCCTATTATGCCCGGAATGTGTTGTTCGGCGCGGTTGACCCTACCGAGAACATTGCTGATTTTGCGGTACCGTCAGCGGGTGGTGTTACGGCCAATGACAACGTGCTTCAGCAATTTCGGTACGACTATCAGATCATCGCCCGAACCAATCAGGTACTGGCTCTGATTGACGGGGTCGATTTTGATGCCACGCTGAAATCGAACCTCAAGGGACAGGCCCAGTTTCTGCGGGCCTTTGCCTACTTCCAGCTGGTTCGCTTTTACGGAAAAGTACCGCTGCACCTGAAGCCTGTTACCGGACGCGATGATGCCGCTCTGGACCTGGCAACCACGGATGCGATTTACGCGCAGATCATTAAAGACGCCACCGATGCGTCTAAATCGCTGCCCAACAAAGCCACTCAGGAAGCGGGACGGGCCACGTCAGGCGCGGCCAAAACCCTCCTGGCCAACGTCTATATGGTGCAGAAAAAATGGGCCGAGGCTGAAGCCTTACTGCGTGAGGTAATCACGAATGATGGCTACTCGCTGATGCCGGACTATAATATGGCTTTCTCATTCTCAACCAGCAACAAGAACAACGCGGAGTCGGTGTTTGAAGTGCAGTACCTGGAAGGCTCTGCGGGGTACAACGGTAATCTGATTTACCGGATTGTTCCCACGCCGATCACCCCCGCCGAGTTGCAGCCCATTACGGGTACCTCAAACCCACAGGGTCTTTCGGGCGAGAACAACCTTATTCCTACGCCTGATATTATTGCGGCTTACGAACCGGGCGACAAGCGTAAAGACATTTCCATCGGCACCGTAACACTGAGCCAGAGTTTGCGGACCAACAAAGTCTACCCGTACGTAAAGAAATTTGCCCGTCCCCACGCGCTGCATAACAACACCGGTACCAACTGGGCGGTGTATCGTTACGCCGAGGTATTGCTGTTCATGGCCGAGGCTCTCACCGAGCAGGGTAAGACTGCCGATGCCGCCACGTACCTGAATCAGGTACGGGCGCGGGCGGGTCTGGCGGCAACCAAAGCCGTTTCGCAGGCCGATATGCGTACGGCTGTGTATCAGGAACGGCGCGTAGAACTGGCGTTCGAAGCCAAACGCTGGTTTGATCTGGTACGCACCGGCCGGGTTAAAGACGTCATTACGGCCTACGGCGCACGGATAAAGGCCAATCCGCTGAATTATTATTTCCCCCCGGGGGCCGTGCCGCCACCAAACGCCTTCACCAATCTGGAGGAAACGTATCCGCTGCCCGCCGTTGAGGCCGCCCTAACGCCGTTCTTCTGACGGAAATAGCGAGATTGGTTTGTCGATCTACACCAGACAAATCAGTAGAATAGGACCCTGAATGTCCTCTTGGTATCATTGATTGCTTAGCTCAAAATAGGTATGAATTTTCAAAGAAAAGGAATGTCGCTGCTGCTGGCTGTTGCCGGCATTGCCCTCGTTGGCTCCGCCTGGATCAGTATGCAGCAGACGGGTCCAGCCGCCGACGGTAATCCCAAAATCGATAAACTCAAGTTGCTGCCGGGCTTCAAGGCCGAGCATCTGTACACCCCTACCGAACACGATCAGGGCTCGTGGGTGTCAATGACGTTTGATGGCAAAGGACGCATGATTGTGTCGGATCAGTACGGGTTTCTGTACCGGCTGACGCTGCCGCCCGTGGGGGCCGGTTCGCAAACGCCGAAGGTCGAAAAGCTCAACGTGCCCATGGTCAGCGGCCAGACCTCAGATCCCACCAAGGTGGGTATGGGCTACGCGCAGGGACTGCTCTACGCCTTCAACAGCCTGTACGTGATGGTGAACAACCGCGAGAACAAGGACTTTCAGAAAGGCAGTGGTCTGTACCGGTTGCAGGACACCAACGGCGATGATGAATTCGACAAGATAACCCTGCTGAAGTCCCTGAAAGGCGAAGGCGAACACGGTCCGCACAGCATTGTAATGGCCCCTGATAAACAATCGCTCTACGTGATTGCGGGGAACCATACCGATCTGCCGGAGATGGACGCCTACCGACTACCCAAAACGTATCAGGACGACAACCTCTACCCCAAGATTACCGACCCCCGCGGCCATGCGGCCACCCGGGGTGTACCCGGCGGCTGGATTGCCCACATTGACCCCGATGGCAAACGCTGGGAGCTGGTCAGTGCGGGATTCCGCAACCCGTTTGATATTGCCTTTAATGAAAACGGGGATATGTTTACCTACGACTCTGATATGGAGTGGGACTTTGGTACACCCTGGTACCGGCCTACGCGCATTTGTCACGCCACCAGCGGCAGTGAGTTTGGCTGGCGGACCGGTAACGGCAAGTGGCTGCCCGCCAACCCGGATAACCTGCCCCCCGTGCTGAACATTGGGCAGGGGTCGCCCACGAACGTGATGTACGGACAGAATGCGAAGTTTCCGGCCAAATACCGCCAGTCGCTGTATGCATTTGACTGGAGTTTCGGAATTATCTACTCCATTCAGCTCAAACCAAAAGGAGCGTCGTATGATGCCGTGCGCGAAGAGTTTTTGTCGGGCTCACCGCTGGCCCTGACCGACGGGGTCATTGGCCCCGACGGCGCTATGTATTTCATGACGGGTGGCCGCAAACTGGAGTCTGATCTGTACCGGGTGTATTACGCCGGACCCGAATCGACTGCACCGGCTGCGGTGCCCGCCCTGACGAAGGAAAACCAGCTCCGCCGTCAGCTGGAGACATTCCACACCGGCTCTAATCCGGGAGCGCTGGCGCTGGCGTGGCCTAACTTGAATCACCCCGACCGGTTTGTGCGCTATGCCGCCCGGATTGCCGTGGAGCATCAGCCCGTGAGCGGCTGGCAGGAACGCGCCCTGACCGAAACGAATCCGCAGCGTGCTACCCAGGCCATCATTGCCCTGGTCCGGAGCAGCGACGTGAAAAAAGACGACGCAGCCCTGCGGGGCCGGATGATTGACGCGCTCACCAAAGTCAACTACGCCCAACTTCCCGAAGCGCAGCAGTTTGATATTGCCAGAGCGTTTGAGCTGATTCTGACGCGTACCGGCACGCCCGAAGGCCCCGATAAGCAGAAAATGATTGCTTACCTGAGTCCGCACTATCCGGCCAAAACCGCCGGGCTGAACCGGGAGCTGAGCCGGGTGCTGATTACGCTGAATGCCCCCGGTGTTATCGAAAAAACGCTTACGCTGATGGCCATGAAAGACGAACCCGGCAGTAACGACCTGGGTCTTACCACCACCACGGCATCGTCGGATTTGATTCTGCGTAACCCGCAGTATGGACTGGACATTGCCCGGATGCTGGCCAACGTACCGCCCCTTCAGCAAACGTTTTACGCCACTATGCTCAGTCAGGCCACAACCGGGTGGACACCCGCCCTGCGCGATCAGTATTTTGGCTGGTTCGGTACCGCGCTTAACTATCAGGGAGGCCTAAGCTACATTGGCTTCATTGACCGGGCGCGGAAGCTGGCCCTGGCCAACGTACCCAAAGAGCAGGTAGCCAAATACAATAAACTGTCGGGAGCCGACCGGCTTAGTGAGTCGGGTAACTCATTCGTGTCGGATTATGCGCCGAAGGGACCGGGGCGGGCCTGGAAAGTAGAAACCGCGCTGGCTGTGCTGGACAGCGGTATGGCCAATCCAAGTTTTGATACGGGGCAGAAAATTTACGCAGCCGTGCTGTGCAGCCGTTGCCATGCCATGGGTGGGCAGGGGGGCGACATCGGCCCGAACCTGTCGCAATTGGGTACCCGCTTCTCGAACAAGGACATGCTCGAAGCAATCATTCACCCCAACAAGGCTATTTCTGACCAGTATGCCTCAACGATTTTCACCCTGAAAAATGGGCAGTCGGTATTGGGCCGGCTGGTGAGTGAGGATAAAACCAGTTACTCGGTGTCGCAGAACCCATTTGCTGCCGATGAGTTGCGTAAAATCCCGAAGAAAGATGTGGTGTCGAGCAAACTCTCGTCCGTATCAATCATGTTGCCCGGCCTGATCAATAGCCTGAATCCCAGGCGAGTTAAGAGATCTGGTAGCGTATCTCAAGGCGGGTGGCAATGCCGAAAATCCGGTGTATAAAGGAACCGACAAAGGCGCGAAAGGAAAATAATGGGCTTGCCCTCTTGCGTTTCTGCCAGTCTGCGGTGCCGGGAGTCTCATGGGTTCGTAGCCTGAGATTGCCGGTACTGCAGAATGCCAAATGCCCTCCCTCATGAACAGAAAAAGAACGCAGTCTATTCTAGCCGCAGTCCTGCTGCTTGCTGCCTGCTCCACGCAGTCCTGCATCGCCCAGAAAAAAAATAAAGACGGATTCAAATCCATCTTCGACGGAAAAACACTCACCGGCTGGAAGGGCGACCCAACGTACTGGCGGGTGGAAAATGGGAGCCTGGTCGGCGAGATCACCCCCGCTACATTGCTCAAAACCAACTCGTTTATTGTCTGGCAGGGTGGGCAGCCCGCCGACTTCGAGCTGACCGGCGAGTTTCAGATTACCGAAGCGGGCAACTCGGGTATCAACTACCGCAGCGATCGAACTACCCCCGTCCGAAGTTCCCTTTGCCCTGCGCGGCTACCAGGCCGATATTGACGGCAAGCGTACCTACACCGGGCAGAATTACGAGGAACGCAAGCGCACGACGCTGGCGTATCGCGGGCAAAAGACAGTTATTCCACCCTACACGGGGGCCAACACGCCCGAAGCCGTTCGGGCCAATGTGAAGAAGAATGCCTGGAGTGCTATGGAGGTGGTGGGGTCGCTGGGTAGTTCCGATTCGCTCAAAACGCTCATTAAGCCCGAAGACTGGAATACCTTCCGACTGGTTATTCGCGGTAATCACCTTCAGCACTACATCAACGATGTGCTGATGAGCGACGTAACCGATAACGACACCGTAAATGGCAGGGCAAAAGGATTACTCGGCGTTCAGGTTCACGTTGGCCCGCCCATGAAGGTGCAGTACCGGAAGCTGATGCTGAAAGAGATGTGAAATGGGCCGCTATTGGTTGGTGCCTGACGCCCGCCGACGATCAATAATTACAGATGACTCAAACTCCCTGGCACAACAAAATTGGTAATCGGACGCAGCTGGGCGGCATTGAAACCGCCGTGCTGGACAACGGCGCGGGGCGTGGTATGCGCATTGCCTGGATTAATACCGGCACGGGCCTGCGCTATAAGGTGGTGCTGGACCGGGGTATGGATATTGCCGACGCGTTTTTCAACGAACACAATCTGGCCTGGCTCAGCCACGGCGGCTTTACGGCCCCCCAGCCGCTTTCGGACCGGGGCGTAGACTGGCTCCGCACGTTTGGGGGCGGCCTGCTGACCACCTGCGGCCTGACCCACGTGGGCGGCCCCGAAACGGACGCGTACGGGGAGACGGGGTATTCATGGCCGTATTGGCAATACCGTTGCCGAACTCGAATCCATCAGTCAGCCTGATCCGGTAGCGGGTAAGCTGGACGTTCAGCATGACCGGACTCATGCGCGAAACCACCGTGTTCGGGCCGAGTCTGGAACTGAGACGAACCATTTCCGGCACGACTCGGTCAGGCTGCCATTCGAATTCACGATGAAATAACCAACCGGGCCAACACCCCCGCGCCATTAATGCTTTTATACCACGTCAACTTTGGCTGGCCCTTAATTGATGAAGGCACGAAACTGCTTTGGCAGGGCAACACGCAGGCCAAGCCGGGGGGGATCAACGCCGACCTGTTCAATGACAAAACCGATTTTAAAACCTGCCCCGCTCCGCTGGATAGCCACAGCGGTACAGGCGAAGCCGTTGCGTTCATCGACCCCGTTGCCGACGATGCCGGCCTGTGCGAAGCCGGAGTCCACAACGAAAAACTGGGTTTGTCGGTACGAATGAGCTGGCAAAAAAAGCAACTACCCTGGCTCATCAACTGGCAGCACTGGGGCCGGGGTGAGTACGTAACCGGTATAGAACCGGCAACGCACCCGCCCATTGGTCAGGCTGCCGCCCGGGCCAACAGCACCCTGCTGTTTCTCCAGCCCGGCGAACGGCGGATCTTTGATTTGGAATTAACTGTAAAAAATAGTGTCGCCACAGAGATGCACTAAGACGCCCGGAGATCCACAGAGAAAAAACTTTGTCAGTTTCTAAAAAACCTCTGTGTCTCTCTGTGCGCCCTGGTGAATCTCTGTGGCGAAAAAAAACCCTTAAGTAATGCAAACAGACACTCAAACCCTCGCCCGCAAGGCCCTCGAACAGGGCGGAGGCATTCTTCGACTGACACCTACCTGGGTACCCCGCTCGTTCTGCGTACCGGGCCGCCGTATCAAACTCCATCCCGATGATTACTACGTGCTGGGTGGCGAGCGGGGCGGCATTGATGAACGCTGGTTTTCCAGCACTACGCCCGCTAAAAACGGACCACTTACCGGCGAAAACGAAGGACTCAGCCACATCGTCTTTGACGACGACGGGCAGGAGACCCAGTTTCTGCTTACCGATGCGGTGGCCGAACTTCAGGGGGATCTGATTGGCGACCGGCTCTGGAACGAATACCAGAACTGGCCCATGTACTCCAAGTTTTTCGACAACATGGGGCCGCTGCCCCACCACCTGCACCACAATGACGAACAGGCAGCTTTGACGGGGCAACTCGGCAAACCCGAAGCGTATTATTTTCCTCCGCAGGTCAATAACCACGGGGGCGATTTTCCGTATACGTTCTTCGGCATTGCACCCGGTACTACCAAAGAGCAGATTAAAGAATGCCTGATGAATTTTACCAAGGGCGACAACAAAATCACGAACTTCTCGGCCGCGTACCGGCTCGAGCCCGGCACCGGCTGGGACGTGCCGCCCGGCCTGCTCCACGCGCCCGGCAGCCTGTGTACCTACGAGCCCCAGAAAGCGTCGGATATTTTTGCGATGTACCAGTCGCTGGTTAACGAAGCGATCATTCCCGAAGAACTGCTGTGGAATGGTACGCCCAAAGACCGCATCGGTGATTACGATCTGCTGATGGACGCCATCGACTGGGACCTCAACACCGATACGCACATGATGGAAAACCACTTCATGCGGCCCAAACCCGTGCATGACGAGGCCGAAATGGCCAGTGCGGGCTATCGGGAGGTGTGGGTGTGCTATAAATCAGAAGCCTACAGTGCCAAGGAACTGACCGTGATGCCCGGCCAGACCGTAACCATCAAAGACAGCGCAGCTTACGGACTGATTATGATGCAGGGGCACGGCACCATGAACGACTGGACCATCGAAACCCCGGCTATGATTCGCTACGGCCAGCTGACCAACGACGAATTCTTCGTCAGCGAAAAAGCAGCTATGGCGGGCGTCACCATCAAAAACCCGTCTACCACCGATTCCATCGTCATGCTCAAACACTTCGGCCCTAATAACCCGGATTTAACATTATGAATAATTTCCCTAAACTCCACAATGCCATGTGGCCCGGTGTGGTCGGCAAAGGCCCCGACTCCGAGCCGGTCATTGGGTTCGATACCATGCTCAAACTGACCGCCGATGCGGAGGTGGATGGTGTGAAATTCGATGGCGTTGATTTGGCCCTTTTCGAACATCTGGACATTGATATGTCCGATGATGAGATCAAAAAATTGGCCGACAAAGTAGGCGGCTACAACCTGAAGATCGGGTCGCTTGTTGCGCCCATCTGGGGTGGGCCGGTGCTGGGCTCGGCCGATGACCGGAAAACATTTATCGAGATGGTGCGTAAATCCTGCCGCATCGGTCAGAAACTAACTGAACTCGGCATCCGGCCCAGCGGGGTTGTTCGCATTGACTCGGCCAGTTCGCCCGGCCAGTGGGATGCCGATCCGGCGGGCAGCACCCAGCTGATTGCAAAGACCTTCCGCGAAGCCTGCGACGTAGCGGCTGAGTACGGCGAGAAACTGGCTGCCGAAGGCGAAATCTGCTGGGGTGGTATGCACAGCTGGCGCACTATGGTCGATACGCTCGAAGCCGTTGATCGGCCCAACATGGGGTTTCAGGCCGATATGAGTCATACCCTGCTCTACACAATGGGCTACAACCGCGAGCAGGACCGCATTTTACCCGCCAACTACGACTGGCAGGATCGCAGCGTTCTGACCGATGCCCTCAAGCAACTGACCGCAGCCCTGCGCCCCTGGACCATTGATTTTCACGTTGCTCAGAACGACGGTACGGTCTTCGGTTCCGGCTCGCACGATAAAACCGGGCGGCACTGCCAGGCCCTCGACCCCAACGGTAAACTCGACGTGGCTACCGACGCCGGTTTCTGGCTTCGCGACGAAAACGGTGCCCTTACCAAAGCGTTCCGCCATATCTGCTGGGACGGCTGCATGTTTCCCAACGACGTGATGAACAACCCCCAAACCTGGAACGACATCCTCGCCACCATGATGCAGGTGCGGGAAAAGCACGGGTGGACGGAGTAAGAATACGCTTGTCCGACCTACAACAACTAGCTACACATGAAAAAACAAGTAAGAATTGGTTTGATTGGTACGGGCTTCATGGGACGCACCCACTCTAACGGATACAGCCAGGTACCGCATTTTTTTCCTGACATTCAGCATACCCCTGTGCTGCAGGCGGTTTGCTCGCGCAATGCCGACAGCGTGCGGGCGTTTGCCGAACAGTGGGGCTATGCCTCCAGCGAAACCGACTGGCGGGCGATCATTGCCCGTGACGATATTGACGCCATCGACATCTGTACACCCAACGATTCGCACGCCGAAATTGCCATTGCCGCTGCCGAAGCCGGTAAGATGATTCTGTGCGAGAAACCCCTGGCCCGCACCGTGGCCGAAGCGCAGCGGATGGTTGATGCGGTCGGGAAAGCGGGTGTGGCTAATACGGTCTATTACAACTACCGCCGGTTGCCCGCTGTGACGCTGGCTAAAGAGCTGATTGAGTCGGGAAAGCTGGGCCGGATCTTTCACTACCGCGCCAACTTTTTGCAGGACTGGACCATCAGTGCCGACGTACCCCAGGGCGGTACGGGCTTGTGGCGTATGGACGCCGAAGCCGCCGGGTCGGGCGTAACCGGCGATTTGCTGGCCCACTGTATCGACACGGCCATGTGGTTAAACGGGGCCATTGTCGATGTGTCGGCCATGACCGAGACGTTTGTAAAGGAACGGATGCACCAGCTAACCGGAAAAGTAGAGCCGGTGAAAATAGACGATGCCTGTATCTTTCATTGTCACTTCGCCAACGGCTCGCTCGGGCTGTTCGAGTCCACGCGGTACGCGCGGGGGCACAAAGCATTCTATACCTTTGAAATAAACGGCGAACACGCGTCAATCCGGTGGGATCTGCACGACCTGAACCGGCTTGAGTATTTCGATCATCGCGACGAGAGCATCGTGCGCGGCTGGCGGTCCATCCACGTGACGGATGGCGACCAGCCGTACATGGATAAGTGGTGGGTGCCGGGGCTGGGGATTGGTTACGAACACAGCTTTGTGCATCAGGTGGCCGATTTTCTGAAGAGTCTGGACGAAAACAAGCCCTGCCATCCTACGTTCCAGGATGCGCTGGAAACCCAGAAAGTATGCGAAGCCGTTATCGACTCCGCCAACTCACGAAGCTGGAAGGACACGGGCGTTGAAAGCTTTGAGAAATAACTAATTTCAATAAACAGATGCGGAGGCTTCACAGGGAAAACAGAGACTGGTTTCAGTTCGAAGACTCTGTTTACTTGGCGAATCCTCCGTATCTCTGGGTTAAAAAAGGAAAATATGGCTATTGCTGAAGACGCATCCATCCCGCAAACCCCGCCCATTGGCTTCAATCTGCTGGCGTGGTCGGCGTCTATTTCGGATGCGATGCACCCCATTGCTGAGCGGCTCAAACAGATTGGATACGATGGAATCGAATGCTTTATTGACGACCAGCCCGTAGCCAATTATCAGCGGTTTGGGCAGCATCTGGATCAGCTTGGTCTGAAACGCACAACCGTTATGGTTATGGGTCCCGACCAGAACCCGGCCAGTGAGTCGCCGACGGTGCGGGCGCGGGCGGTCGATTTTCTGCGGGAAGCCGTTGATCGGGCGCACGGCATGGGGGCAACCGTCATCTGCGGCCCTACCCATTCGGCCTTTGCGCAGTTCAGCAAACAGGCTCCGCAGCCTCACGAATACCAGCACAGCGCCGAGGTGCTGAACGCCGTGGGCGACTATGCCAAACAGGCCGGGATTGTTTTTGCCGTGGAAGCCCTGAACCGATTCGAGTGCTATCTGTGCAATACCATGACGCAGTTGTCGCACCTGATTCGCCTGACCGACCACCCCAACATCCGGGCTATGTTCGACACGCACCACGCCAATATCGAAGAAAAGCAGTTTCCCGACGCCATCCGAACCATTGCGCCGGTGCTGGCCCACGTTCACATCAGCGAAAACGACCGCGGAACGCCCGGCAGCGGTCATATTCCGTGGGATGATACGTTTAAAACCCTGGCTGAGTTGGACTACCGGGGCTGGATGACCATTGAAGCCTTTACGCGCAACGACGTCGATTTTGCCAATTCCATCGGCGTCTGGCGCGAATACAACGACCCCTGGGACATCGCTGAAAACGGCCTTACGTTCATTAAATCGATGCAAGGAAAAATACGCTGTTTAATACACCGGGAACCGGGGTTTTTATGGAAAGCACGAAGGGCCAGTTCGTAAGTCTGGCTTCTCGTCTCCCTGTGAAAATTCCGGTTCGTTCTGCGTAAAAAAAGCCCTTACAGCACCAGCGCAGGCAACCAGAATACGGCGTCGCCGAGCCAGCGATAGCGTTCGTTCTTCTTAAAGTACGCCGGATAGCGCTGAATGGCGTAGAGTACCAGACTCATCAGCCCCAGCATGATAGCCGAGCGTTCGGCAAAGCGGTCGGCGGTCACGAAGCAGAGTATAATACCCGTACCAGTAATGCCAAACGTGAGCCAGCGCAGGATTGTATCAGCGCGGTCCGTACCCCAGACCGCAACCACCGACGATTCGGGCCGGGCAGTATTTTCGAGGTGTTCCATCACGTCGAACAGAATCAGGTTCTGCGATGCAATGCCGAGAAACATCAGAAACTCTGCTATCTCAATACCCCGTACTATGGGCCGCTGCACCCATACGCTGCCCCAGACCCCCACCGAATACAGCAGGGCAATCATCGGCTCTTTCAGTCGCAGTAACTGATGGCCGGCTGGCAGGCGATATACGGCCAGCACGTACGCCACACAAACCCCCGCCAGGACAATCCCGAACTTCACCACAGAGGCCGGTAAAAAAAATACCAGCATGATGGCCAGCAAAGCCGCCCCCGCCACTACCCGCCACAGCAGGGTCGCATGGTGGCGGTGAAACTGGTGCCGGGGGGTGAGCGGCTGCTCGGGTTTATTGACGTCCAGAAGCCGATCCACTGTGTAAATGATAAAGACCGAAAGGGCCAGCACAACAGGAGTGGCCCAGTGAATTGGGGTAACGTCGGACAGCCGCGCGGCCATACGATTAGACAGCACGGCACCGAGTACGACGGGGAAACTCAGAAAGTAAGCGTTGCGAACGGGAGTCAGCAATTCAGTGAATAGTAAGCAGTGATCAGGAAGCGGTATAGCGGCAACGGGCAGAGAACGTTGCCATCAGGTCAGCGTTGTGGCCGCCAGCCACGGCTCAACTCGGTTGAGTACCGCCACTTCATCACCAACCCGCAGGGTACCCGCCGTGTTTATATCCGTCAGCAGGACGTTTTGTCCGAACAGAATTTTGTGGTTGTACTGGCGGTACGTGGTCAGGGTTCGCAGGGGTTCGGAGCCGCGCTCGCCGGTGGCGGGGTCAATGGTGGTCAGTACGCAGCGGGCGCAGGGTTTAACGCCGGAAAAGGTCAGCGCCCCCATGCTGAATTGCTGCCAGGTGTCTTCTTCGTAGGGCAAACTCCCGCTCACCACCACGCTGGGCCGAAACCGCTGCATCGTGACTGGCTCTGGGAGCCGCCGGTTGAGGTCATCCAGCGATGCCTGACCAATGAGCAGGTAGGGATAGCCATCGGCAAAGCTTACGGCGTCGGTGGGGCGGCCATAGACGGGGTCAACGGCGCGGTGGGTGGTCTCGGGCATATACACCAGCCAGCAGGGCTTTCCCAGCGCATTGGAAAACCAGCGGTCGGCTTCGTCACTGACCCGCACGGCAGAAACGTTCTCGCTGTCCCAGATAGAAACGGGTATCGGTATGAGCGTATCGGCCTCGGGCGTGAGCGGTAGCACCAGAACGTTGGCAGAATCATTGCGATGCCAGACGTGCAGCTGCCCGCTACCCGCGTCAATGGCTACGTCGATGAGGGCCATCTGGTGGTTGGTACGCTGCGTAATAAAAATGCCTCCGCCCTCGTGCGTTGGACTGACGAGCATAAATCGCCGATCGTATCGGAAGCCTTTCGGTTCCACAACTACGTTGGATACGGCGATGCCACCAAGCGATTTGATGGGATAGATGTACAGGGCGGAGATCGTCATAATCAGAAAGAAAGTCGGGGGAGCGGGCTGATGGTCTGGTCGGCAAAGTCGGCGACATCGTACTTGAACTGAGCCGCCACGGCAATCATAGCGGCATTGTCGGTACAGAACTCAAAGCGTGGAATATACACCGTCCAGCCCTGTTGTTCCCCCAACTGCGTCAGGGTTGTTCGCAGGCCGCTGTTGGCCGATACCCCCCCCGCAATGGCAATGTGGCGAATACCCGTTTCCTGCACGGCTTTCTTTAGTTTGGTCAGCAGCATCTGCACCAGCGTATGCTGAATACTGGCGCAAATATCGGCCAGATTTTCCTGAACAAAAGCAGGGTTATCCGTAGTATGACTCCGCAGAAAATACAGGATAGCCGTTTTGATACCGCTGAACGAATAATCCAGACCGGGCATGTCGGTAGCCGGGAAGCGAAACGCCAGCGGATTGCCGGTTTTGGCGTAGCGGTCAATGAGTGGCCCGCCGGGGTAGGGGAGACCGAGCAGCTTGGCCGACTTGTCGAAGGCTTCGCCCACGGCGTCGTCCTGCGTCTGGCCAATTACAGTCATGTCGAGCGGACCGTCCACGCGCACCAGTTGCGTGTGTCCCCCGCTGACGGTCAGGCACAGGAACGGAAAGGGCGGCCTGGGGTCTTCCAGAAAATGAGCCAGTACGTGCGCCTGCATGTGGTTGACTTCAATAAGCGGGATGTTCATTCCCAGCGCGAACGCTTTAGCAAAAGAGGCCCCCACCAACAGCGAACCGAGCAGGCCGGGGCCCCGCGTAAAGGCCACCGCCGAAAGGTCACTTTTTTGTATCTTAGCGTCGCGTAGTGCGCGGTCAACAACGGGTACTATGTGCTGCTGGTGCGCTCGTGAAGCCAATTCCGGCACCACCCCCCCGTATTGCTCGTGAATCAACTGGGTGGCAATGATGTTGGAAAGGAGTTGTCCGTGGGCCAGTACAGCCGCCGACGTTTCGTCGCAGGAGGATTCGATGGCCAGGATTGTTGCCATATACTCAATAAAACAGGTTTTTTAGCGCTTAAATAAGGAAAGTTACGCCTAAACCGTTCAACCATTGATTGGTCTGTGTTGCTGACCGTCGGCCACTGTCCTCCTGCTACCCTACATTGCGTTCGTTTTTCACCATATTGCTTAAAACGCTGCTGTTCCTGTTCCTGACGGGAGTGGGCCTGTTGGTGGGAGCTATGCTGGCGGTGCAGATACCGGCCGTACAAACGCGGCTGGCGCAGGAAGGCGCAACGTACCTGTCCAAAAAACTTCTTTTTCCCGTCACCATTGCGGGGGTGTCCATCAAGTGGTTCGACTCACTCACCCTGGAAGGCATCCGCATTCTGGACCGGCAAAATCGCCCAATGATCACCGTGGGACGGCTCGACGCTAACTACAGCCTCCGCAATCTGATCGACTCGTCGGCCCATAATCTGCATATTGATGAGGTGGTACTGTATCGCCCCGACGTGCAGATGGTCAAGAATCCGCTCAACGGCGATACCAACCTCGACGAGTTTATTGCCCGCATCGAAGCGCTGACGGCCGATCCTGACAACCCCGGCATCCCCGATCAGAATGTGCCCTTTACCGTGGGGCGCGTGACCCTGGCCGACGGTTCCTACACGCTCTTCGACCCCCGGGAACCGCTGCTGAACGATTCCAAACGCTTCGATTACGACCATTTTACTATTCAGCACATTAATGCCGACGCTACCAATCTGCTGGTGCTGGGCGATACCGTTGCGCTGAATATTAAAGGGCTATCAGGAATTGACCGCGATTCGCGGCTGCACATCCGGAAATTGGATACCCAACTGCTGTACTGCAATACCAAACTCGAACTGGCCGGACTCTACGCCCACATCGGCAATTCCATTATCCGCAATTCCATTACCTTTCTGTACAACAAGCCGTCGGCGTTCGGGAATTTCAACAGTCAGGTCAGGATGCGGGCCGACTTTCGCAACAGTATTATACAGGCTAAAGACCTCGGCTTTTTTTCGGAATACCTGGGAGGGCTGAACGAAACCTGGCTGCTGACCGGCAACTTTTACGGAACAGTCAATGACTTTACCCTCGCGAGAACCGATCTGCGCTTTGGCCCCGGTGGGCGCAGCCGGCTGGTGGGAAACATGGCCTGGGCCGGCCTGCCCGACATGGACAAAACGCGGGTTAGTTTTGCCTTCGCGCCCTCGGCTGTTCACGCGGCTGATATTCGGCAGTACTATCCCGACCCGGATTTCAACGCGGTTATTCAGCCGTTCGGTCTGGTAAACTTCGATCTGAAATTTGCGGGGGCCTTTGATGATTTCAAAACCAGCGGCACCGTACGCACGGCCCTCGGCGACGTATCCGGCAATCTGGACCTGACGCTGGCTACCAATACGAAGCCAATCATCTACCGGGCCGATATTACTACCCGAAACCTGAATCTGGGCCAGCTTATGAAACGGCCCGCCGAATTTGGCTGGGTAGACGGGGCCGGGCGCATTACGGGCCGGGGTATCGACCCGATGCGGGCGAATATTGACGTGGATGCCAAGCTGGACCGGTTTGGCTGGCAGGGCTACGAGTACCGGAATGTGACGGTGCGCGGCAACCTGCAGCAGGCCCTTTTTCACGGACAACTTGGGCTGCGCGACCCGAACGCCAGCCTGGTCATAGACGGTGATTTTGATCTGAGCCAGCCCCGCAATCGCTTCGACCTGCGCGGCACCGTGCAGCGGGCCGATTTGCGGGCGTTGGGCTACCTGACCGATTCGCTCGTGGTAGGCGCGGACATTGATGTGCAGTTAACCGGCAATACCATTGATGAACTGACGGGAAGCGTGGCCCTGGAAAACGCCCGCCTGAAACTCAATACCCGCAGTCTGCCCATCGGGGCGCTTACATTGCAATCGACAATAGAGACGAAATTTCGCGACTCGACCGGGATGCAGCGGAGTGCCGCCCAGCGGAGTGCCGCCCAGCGATACTTCGATCTGGATTCCAGGTTCCTGACTGCCCGGATGCAGGGCACGTTTCGGCCCCAGCAACTCCTGACTGATCTGAACCGGCTGGCTCGGGAATACCAGCTGTACTTTGCGGGCGATTACAGCGGGATGAAGGCGTACTACAACCGGCGACGCCAACAGGGTGACTCGCTGCCAACGGACCGCTACGGCGTCGATTTTCAGTTTATTGCCAAAGAAGCAAACCCGTTGCTGGCGTTTTTTGCCCCGTCGGTCCATGTAGCCCCGGCCACGGTAGTCGAAGGCCGCTTTACCCTCGACAGGCTGGCTTTTCTGACGGCGACGCTTACCACCGATTCGCTGAACCTGAACGGGCTGGGATTTGGGCGCAGCACCCTCGATCTGACCAGTTCCAAATATACCCACGCGCCCGATGTGCTGGCTTCGGCGGTGCTGACATCCGACCGGCAGACCTTTACTTCGCTGCTGCCCACCCGCAATCTGGTGGCCGAGGCCTCCTGGGATGTGGACCACATTGGGTTTACCAGCCGCATTGAACAGGCCGACGGCTCGAACCAGGCCGACCTGAACGGCGATATTCTGTTCAAAGGCGATGCTATTGACCTGACCTTCCGCCCGTCGCGGGTGCGGGTGCTGGATGCCGACTGGGGACTGAACCCGCAAAGCCTGATTCGGAAAGTGGGCGATGCCTATACTATTCGCAATCTGTCGGTGCAGAATCAGGACCAGTTTATTCGCGCGTCGGGCCGGATTTCGGCTGATACGGCTCACGTACTGGCCGTAGATGCGCACGATTTTCGGCTGGCCTCGCTCAATTCCGTGTTGCAGACCGATCTGGGTGGTCGGCTCAACGGGCAGGTGTCAGTGCGCAATCTGTACCAGCAGCCCATTGTAGAAAGCCGGCTGACCGTCGATACGCTTACCTACAACAAGGCGCTTATCGGCGATTTGCGCGGGCAACTGGCCTGGGATCAGACCACCGAGCGGCTCAACGTTGATGCGAACGTAGTACGCAACGGAGCCGATGTGCTTAAGCTGACGGGCAACTACATACCCGCGCAGACGCAAAGTCCGCTGGCTCTGAACGCCAGCCTGGTTGATGCCAACCTGCGCATTCTGGAGACGTTTACGGAGGGGTTGTTCTCCAACATAGCCGGGCTGGCTAGTGGGACAGATTGCCATCACGGGGCAGCCATCGGCGCCGGTGCTGAAAGGCGAACTGGCCGTTAAGGGCGGGCGGGGCCGGTTCGATTACCTGAACACTGACTTTACCTTTGACGACAAAATCTATTTCGGCGAAAACGATATCATTGCCCGTCAGCTTACCCTGCGCGATCCCAACGGCAACACGGCTCTGGTGCGGGGGGGCGTTTACCATGATCGATTCCGGTACTTCACCCTGGGGTTCGATGCCGATTTTAAGAATTTCCAGATTATGAATACGGCGGCCAAAGACAACGATCTGTTTTACGGGCAGGCCGTGGTGACGGGGAAAGCCGAACTCTACGGGCCGCTCAATAATCTACAGCTCCGGGCCAATGCCAGCACCAACAAAGGAACCCGCATTTCTATTCCCCTCGATGGGGCTACATCCGTAGCGTCTGACGACCGCATCCGATTCGTGAACCGTAGTGGCCGCACCATATCGGGCCAGCCTGCTAAATCAAACGATCATACAACCCCGGCGGGGGAGGTTGATCTGTCCCGGATGCAAATGGATTTCAACTTCGACATTACCCCCGATGCTTACTGCGAAATTCAGCTGGACCGCCAGACGGGCGATATCATTAAAGCCTACGGGCAGGGGCGGCTGGGTATGAAGGTTGATACCGACGGCGATTTTTCGATGACGGGCAGCTACGAGATTCAGAAAGGCGACTATACGTTTACGTTCCAGAACGTGATTAACAAGCGGTTTCAGATTCAGCCCAACAGCCGCATAACCTGGACCGGTGACCCCTACGGTGCCCTGCTCGACGTGACGGCCGCCTACACGCAGTACACCTCGCTGGCTCCGCTGCTGGCCACGGCAAGTGCCGCCACTGCACGACCCACCGCCGATCAGACGCGCCGGTACCCGGTTGATCTGATTATTAAACTCACCGGCGATCTGGCCTCACCCGCCATCAGCTACGATCTCGATGTGAAGCAGTACCCGGCTTCGTCCGACTTCCGGCAGGCGGTTACCAGTTTTGAGTCGCGGCTGCAAAGCAATGAGCAGGAGCTGACCCGGCAGGTAAGCAGTGTGCTGCTGTTCAACCAGTTGCTGCCCGAAGGCACGGGCCTGTTTGATCAGGGACAGGTGGGTGCGGGGCTGGCCAACAGCGTGAGCGAACTACTCTCGAACCAGCTCAGCCGCATCGTTTCAAATCTGGATGAGAACCTGGACGTGGGGGTGTCGGTTGGCGGGTTGGGTGCTTTTGGCACGCAGCAGAACGACAATCTGCTCAATAACCTGCAGCTCCGATTCTCCTACCGGTTCCTGAACGACCGACTGCGTGTTAGCCGGGACGGTGGGTTTACGTATGGGCAGAGTCAATACAACGCGGCCAGTTTGCTGGGTGAATGGACGGTAGAATACGTGATTACGCCGGATGGACGACTGCGGGCCAAGATGTACAACCGGAATCAGCAAAATATCCTGGGACAGAATACACTCAACAGTACAATTACAACCGGCGGTGGACTCAGTTTGCTGTATACCCGTTCGTTTAATCGATTCTTTAGCCAGAAACCTCCCCGGCCCGGGCTGCAACCCGCCCCAACTTCTGGCGAACCCGCCCCGGCCGCACCCACCTCCATCACGACCTTTAACGGACGGGGGGAAATTCACTAAACCGAAGCCGTTACCAAGACATCATCACGTAGAAAAACGCGGATAGAAACGAATGATCTGGCTGTTTCGCATCGCTGTTGATTTTGGGCTGGTCGTGCTGATCTGGCTTGTGCAGCTGATAATCTACCCCAGCTTTCAATATTATAGCCCCGCCGAACTCGCCGTGTGGCACCCCAAATACGCAAACCTGATTACGGTAGTAGTGGGTCCGCTGATGCTGGCACAGGTAGGGCTGGTCGGCTGGTCGGTACTCAACCGGTCGAGCTTTGCCGTGGCGTCGGCAGTGCTGGTTGGGGTTATGTGGGCATCGACCGCGTTTCAGGCCGTGCCGATTCACAACGCCATTGCCGCCGGCGATGCCCTGCCCGAAACGCTGGCTCGGCTGGTGCGCGTCAACTGGATACGCACGGTGGGTTGGACGCTGATTTTCCTGCTCGGTGTCGTGGCTGCGTTTCGGGAGCGGGGCTGGTCAATAGCGTAACTCAACTCATTGTAGACCCGTTTAGTCGGGTTTGCCTGAATCCGGTCAGGAGCGTATTGATCGGTGGGCTGAGGTTGTCTGTCATTCACCTGTTTGATTGCGTCTCCAGGGTCGGGCAGGCCAAACCGTAACACGCTCGTATGCACTATTAATTCTATGAATAGTTAAACTTATCTTTACGTTTGATTGAATTCCCGTTAGGGCAAATAGATACGTCTATGGCGTCTACATCGTCGAATGGCTATGAGCCGTATTCCGACGACCAACTGGTTGCTGCGCTTGCCGCCGATGACCGCGGTGCATTTACTGAACTTTATAATCGCTACTGGCACGTATTATACCAGTCGGCCTGCCAGAAACTACGGGACAAAGAAATGGCCGAAGAAGTGGTTCAGGAACTGTTTATCAGCCTGTGGACCAAACGACGGACGGCCAGCATCCGCGATCTGAAACCGTACCTGTTCACCGCCCTCCGGTTTTCCATTATCAACCACATTGAGTCGCGACTGGTACACGAACGCTTCGTAGCGTATTATGAGTCGTTTCTCCGCCAGCCCAGCACCGCTTCAGTCAATACGCTTGAACTGGAAGACCTGACTCAGGCCATTGAAACGAGCCTGCGCAACCTGCCAGAAAAAACGCAGCAGGTGTTCCGGCTCAGCCGTTTCGAACAGCAGACCATTCCCGAAATTGCCCAACACCTCGGTTTGTCTGAAAAGGCAATCGAATATCACTTGTCCAAAGCCCTGAAAACGGTTCGCGATGGGCTGCATCAGTCGGGACTTATCCTAGTCTGGTACCTGATGTACAGCCGTTAAGGGCACTTGCTCCGGTGCTGTTTGTAAACAGTAAACACACCAATAGTTTGTTGCGGATAGTGATACGTAGTCAGAGGTAATAGATCGGATGAGGACGCCTGATTTTGTATAATTATTTAAAGAAAAAATTCACCTTACTCCGTTTTAGTATAATTTTTACAATAATATATAGATCCGTTTAGGGTGTATACTGCCTTTAGCTGACCTATACTCAAACGGCCCGGCTAACGCGGCTGTTTGGTACGCTATGAACCTGGCAGAATTCCGACAGTTGCTCCGCCGATACCGGACTGGCACAACCCGACCCGACGAAACACGGCAACTCGACGCCTGGTATGATTCGCTTGGTGCGGGTGAGGAAGAGGCAACGGACGGTACTGCCGAAGAAGAGGTTCGGCTGCGGATGTGGCAGCACATTGATGCCGAAACCCGAACGGTAGTCAGGCCCCTACCCGTTTACCGACAGAACTGGTTTCGGGTGGCGGCAGCGGTATTGCTCGTGCTGGGGTTCCTGGGTTATCGGTTCTGGCCATGGTCGGCGGGGGCGGTTGAGTTGATGAGCGTCCGCACAAACAGTACGCAGCAGCCCAGGCAACTGGTGCTGGCCGATGGCAGCCGGGTCACGCTCGAACCGGGTAGTTTTCTGCGGTTTCCCCGACAATTTTCAGACGAGAAGCGCGAGGTATTCCTCACCGGCGACGCTTTCTTCAGCGTTACCCGCCAACCCGAGCGGCCTTTTCTGGTCGTAACGGAGCATCTGGTTACGAAGGTGCTGGGAACGAGTTTCCGGGTGCAGGCTCCGGGCGGTACAGCCAATGCGTCGGTAACGGTCCGGACAGGAAAGGTGTCAGTATTTAGTCGGTCAGAGGCCAGCAAGTCGGCGCAGGAGCTGGTCAGTGCCGTGGTGCTGGTACCCAATCAGCGGGCCGTTTACTATCCCGGCGCTGCCCGCCTGGTGAAGACCCTCGCCGAAAAACCGGTGCTGCTAACGCCCCCCGGCCAGAAACCCAGTTTTGTGTTTGCCGACACGCCCCTGCCCGACGTATTCCGGCGGCTGGAGCTGGCCTACGGGGTCGACTTTGTGTTCGACGCCCAAACCCTTGCTTCCTGCACCTTAACAGCCCGGCTCAATGCTGAGTCGCTCTATGAGAGCCTGGCGCTCATTGGTGAAGTGACCCGCGTTCGCTACGAAGTTATTGACGGTCAGGTTGTTATTGACAGCAAAGGCTGTCTGCCCGCGCCCGACGCATCGACCCGATGAAAGCCATCCTGACTTTAGCTCTCTCTTTTTTCTATGTCCGTTTAACCCGTTAATACCTATGTTTGCTCGTTTACAATCGGCGTCGTTCAGGACGCTCCTTACTATGGTAGTATGCCAGCTAAGTCTCGCCCTGCTTTGCTTCAGCATGGTGATGGCGCACGATGGGCGGGCACAGGAAGTGCTCAGCCGGAAAGTATCAATCACCGCCGTTGGCCAGCCCGCCCGCAAGCTGTTAGTTCAGCTCGAACAGCAGGCCGACGTCCGGTTTATGTATAGCACGGAAGTTATTCAGGCCGACCGGCTGGTGTCTGTTTCGGCTCAGGACCAGCGGCTGGATCAGGTGCTGAATCAGGTGTTTCAGCCCCTGCACATCGGTTATCGGGTGGTGGGGCAGCAGATCCTGCTCAGCGCGGATACCGATGCTTCCCGCCCGGAAACGACGCCCGCACTCCCTCCCCTGACGGGCAGCGTGAAAGCCAAAAGTGGAGAAGCCCTGCCCGGCGTCAACATAACCGTAAAAGGAACGACGCGCGGAGCCACAACGGACGGATCGGGGCAGTTTAACCTCGAAGCCAGCGCGGGCGAAACCCTTGTGTTTTCGTTTATCGGCTATAAAAATCAGGACATTGCCCTGACGGGACAGACGGTCCTGAACGTCGTGTTACAGGAGAGCGAAGCCACGCTGGAAGAGGTAGCGGTTATTGGTTCGCGCTCCACGGTGGCCCGTACCGACGTAGAGCGGGCCGTTCCAGTTGATGTGCTGACCGCTAAAGAACTCCAGTCAACGGGGCAGGTTGAGTTGAGCCAGCAGGTACAGTTTACGTCGCCCTCGTTTAACTCGGCTAAAAACGGTATCAACGGCGTGGCCAGTTATGCCGACCCGGCTTCGCTCAAAGGCCTCTCGCCCGATCAGATGCTGGTGCTGGTAGACGGGAAACGGCGGCATCAGTTTGCCGCCGTAAATTTGAACGTAACGGTAGGCAAAGGCACGGTCGTGACCGACATGAACGCGGTGCCGACGCTGGCGGTAGAGCGGCTGGAAATCCTGCGCGACGGGGCAGCCGCGCAGTACGGCTCCGACGCCATTGCCGGTATTGTAAACCTGAATCTGAAAAAATCGGTCGGTACGGGCAGTGCGCTGGTACAATACGGCCTTACGAGCCAGGGCGACGGAGCAGGCTACACGGCCGGAGTTAACTACGGCTTTAAACTGGCCAAAACGGGTTATCTGAACCTGACCGGCAGCTATCAGGATGTGGGCGGCACCGACCGGTCGGACCCGTACAATCCGCAGCCGGTGGCGGGCGGTGCTTACACCGGTATTTACACGACCGTTAAAGCTACGGACGAGTCAGCGCGGGAAACGCGGGGTGTTTACGGGCAGTATGGTACCTTCCGGGTAACGGAATACGGCAGCAACGCCATGACATCAGGGCAGATTTTTTACAACGCCGGCATCCCCCTCAGCAAAAACTGGACGCTCTATTCATTTGGTGGCTACTCGCGGAAGCGCGTGGCGGCTCAGGGCTTTTTCCGAACGGCCATCCCAACGGTAGGCACCACCAACCCGGCCCTCTACCCCGACGGTTTCACGCCCCAGCTACCGGGTACCGTCGAAGATTATTCGGCGGTGCTGGGCGTGCGCAAAAAAGTGCTGACCGGCTGGAATCTCGACCTCAGTACCAGCTACGGCCATAACTACCTCGATCAGAACGTTGCCAACTCCACCAATGCCTCGCTGGGAGAAGCCTCGCCCCGCGAATTTTACGTAGGGCGTATCGCCTTCGGGCAGAGTGTGAGCGAGGTAAACATTAACCGAACCCTGTTTGGGGCGCTGGGTACCAAAACGCTGAGTTTGGCGCTGGGCAGTCAGTACCGCGTTGACCAGTTTGTTTTGACGGCGGGCGACCCCGGCAGTTACCAGATCGGACCGCTGGCGGCTACCCGAAATAAAATTCCCGGCTCGCAGGGTCGTGTGGGCATTGGGCTGGACGACGAAACCAACCGTACCCGCTCCAACATTGGCGTTTATATTGACCTGGAGAGCGACCTGACCGAGCGGCTGCTGCTGACCGGAGCCCTGCGCTACGAAAACTACAGCGACTTCGGTAGTAATCTGTCGGGTAAGCTGGCCACGCGCTACAAACTAAGCGACAATTTTTCGGTCCGTGGGTCTATCAACCGGGGGTTTCGGGCACCGCTGCTGCAACAGGTTGCCAACGCCGTAACGACGTCGACGGTACAGAACGGGGTGGTATCATCGACCAAAGAAATTCCCAACAGCGACCCGCGCCTGGCACAGATTGGTATTGAAAGCCCCAAAGCCGAAACCTCGTGGAACTACAACATTGGCCTGACCGCCAAAGCCGCCGGCAACCGGCTGCTGTTTACCCTCGACGGGTATCAGATTGATATTCGCGACAGGATTATCATTACCGAGAACCTGCGGGTGGCTAACATTGCCGCGCTGAAACCGCTGTTCACGGGTTTACAGGAAATTACGTTTTTCACCAATCAGGTCAATACCCAGACGCGGGGCGTTGACTTCGTGGCGTCATTCCGGCAGAACCTGCGCAAAACCGACGTATTCACGGCGAGTGTGGCCCTGACGGTCAACAAGACTACCATTGTGGGGACGCAGGGCACGCCCGCCCAGCTTCAGGCCGGTACTACTGCCTCCATCCTGCTGATCGATACGGTAAGCCGCGCCCTGATCGAGACCAGTCAGCCACGTACCAAAGTGCTGGTATCGGTGGGGTATCAGGTTGGTAAGTTAACCGTAAACCTGCGCTCCACGTATTTCGGCGAGGTAACAACCTGGGAGAAACCGGCGGGCCGCTCGCACCGCTCGCAAACGTTTGGCGGCAAAAACCTTTTCGACATCTCGCTGGTCTATGCCCTCAGTAAGCAACTGGGGCTGACGGTGGGTGGCAATAACATCACGAACGTGTATCCTGATAAAGTGTTCGATACGTACGCATCGTACAGCAACGGGCAGGTGCCGTACACCCGAAACGCCAACCAGTTCGGTTTCAACGGCACGTATTATTACACCAACCTGCGACTGAATTTCTAAATCGACCCCCCATTGCCAGTGCGCTGTGCTTTTTAGAGCCGCGCATCGGTAGTGGGGGCTGACCGGGCACCGATATGGCGAATGGGATTCTGTTGCTGGTTTGCCTGTTGGGGGGCATGGCTCTGCGCCGGTGGCAAGTGGTGCCGGCCGATGCGCACGTGACCATCAACCAGCTCCTGGTCACGGTGTTCATGCCCGTGCTGACGTTGCTTTACATTCCCGAACTTCACCTGACACCCCAGTTCTGGCTGCCCGTGCTGGCTCCCTGGCTGGTGTTTCTGGCGGGGCTGGCGTTCTTCTGGCTGCTGAGCCGGCTGGTTACGCCAGGGCTGGGACTCGATCGTAAAACGGTGGGAACGCTGCAACTGACGGGTGGCATCAGCAGCATTTCGTTCGTGGGGTTTCCTCTTTTTGAGTTGCTGTACGGCAAGGCGGGGCTGGCCATTGGTATTATGATGAGTCAGGCCGGCACGTTTCTGATCGCTACTACGCTGGGTGTGGTGGTGGCAAGCTGGCACACGGCAAAGCAACCGTCGGTACGGAGTTTGTTGGGAGCCATGCTTCGCTTTCCGCCCTTCCCCGTGTTTGGGGTGGCTCTGCTGGCCAACGTGGCCGGGTATCATCATCCAGCCTTAATGCGCGAACTGCTCGAAAAACTCAGTAGCCCGTTTTCAGTGCTGGCCCTGCTGGCGGTGGGGCTGCAACTCGACGTCGTTGTCCGGCCCGGACAGCGGTATAAGCTGGCCATTGGGCTGTTTTATAAATTAGTGCTGGCACCACTGCTTATTTTTGGGTTATTTCGGGGCTGGCTGGGGCGGCACGATTACGTTACTGACTTGTGCATTCTGGGAGCTGCCATTGGCCCCATGAATATGACCGTTGTGCTGTCGAGTCGGTACGGGCTTGACACCGCGCTGGCGTCGCAGATGGTGGGCATCGGTATACCGCTTTCCCTGCCAGTGTTATTGTTGATTTACCACTTTCTTATGTAGCCTGACTATGAAAAAAATTGTTACAAACCTCACCTTTTGGGTACTGACCGCCATCGTGTCGGGGGCGTTGCTGGGGCATTTCTCGCCCGAGACCGCCGTGCAGATGGAGTTTCTGGGAAAGTGGTTTATCAATATTGTCAAGGTGTTTATCAATCCCATTATTTTCCTGACCATTACGCTGGGCATCAGCAGCATGGGCGATTTGAAGAAAGTGGGTCGGGTAGGCGGAAAAGCCCTGCTGTACTTCGAGGTTGTGACAACGGCGGCTCTGCTGATTGGCATTGTTGTGGCCCACCTGATTCAGCCGGGGGAGGGGGTAGCCACTGGCAACCTGAACAATGCCGCCATTGGGCAGTACACGGAACGGGCGCAGGAATTTTCCTGGCTGGGCTTTCTGGCCGATAACCTGACGTTGCAGGTGTTGCTGGTGTCTATTGTGGTGGGTATGCTGCTGAGCCGGTACGAAGGGCGCGAGCGCGTGCTAAGCTGGTTTTCGGTTGCCTCCAAATGGGTGTTTAAAGCCCTGCACATCGTGATGCAGTTTGCTCCCATTGGGGCGTTCGGCGGTATGGCCTACACCATTGGTAAATACGGTATTGCCACGCTGGTGCCCCTGGCCAAACTGATGACTACCGTGTATGCCACCATGTTTCTATTCGTGTTTGTGGTCCTGAACGCCATTCTGCGCTATTACAAGGTAAGTTTGTGGTCGTTTCTCAAATACATCAAAGAAGAACTGCTGATTGTACTCGGCACCTCATCGTCCGAAGCGGCTCTGCCGGCTCTGATGGAGAAACTCGAACGTATGGGCTGCGCCAAGCCCGTGGTGGGGCTGGTGGTACCAGCGGGCTACTCGTTTAACCTCGATGGTACCACCATTTACCTGTCGCTGGCCACGCTGTTTCTGGCGCAGGTCTATGGCATTGACCTGACCGGAGCGCAGGTGCTAACCATCATTGGTATTCTAATGGTAACCTCAAAAGGAGCGGCCGGCGTTACGGGTAGTGGTTTTGTGGTGCTGGCCAGTACCCTGACCGCCGTGCACGTGATTCCACTGGAAGGGCTGGCCCTGCTGCTCGGCGTTGATCGGTTCATGTCCGAAGCCCGCAGCATTACCAACTTTATCGGCAACGGCGTGGCTACCATTTTTTTGGCCAACAACGAAAAAGCCTTTGATCGGGAGCAGATGACGCGGGCCTTCGCCGGTACACTGCCCCCCGCCGATTTGCCCGCTCATCAGGAAGTCAGCGTTGCCAGTTAACGACGCGGACGTTTAGAAAATCCATCAAAAAAAAAGCCGTCATGCGAAGTGCGTAACGGCTTTTTTTTTGATGGATCTGGTGGCTTAGTTACGACAGCGCTTTCTCCAGGGTTTTGGCGGGACCGTCGGCGAGCAGGGCATTGAGATAACCGGCAACGGCATCAACAAAACCGGGCAGAAAGCTGAGGTCAGCCTGCCAAAGGTCTTTATCGGCGCAGACCGACTGCACAAACGTGCGGATGGCGGTGGTATCATCGGGGTTTACGGTTTTCCAGTCGCCGTAAAAATAAGCCGCCTGATTGTCGCGGATGGGATACGTGATGGTACCCGCACCAGTCGTGACCTCACCAAAAAACTCACCGGATCTTTCTTCGGTGGCCCGCATGAACAGCAGGTAAGCCGCAAAGCCGAGGGCCATGTGTTGCGGCACGGCGTTGTGCTGCTCATAGTGCCGTTGCAGCGTGGCCACGTTCCGGGCCTGCATCTTGGCGGTTTCGTGGAGCGAAATGTTCAGCAGCAGGTGGTCCAGAAAGGGGTTGCGGAACCGGTCCAGCACATCGTTGGCAAACTGGTCGATGGCCGCCCGATCCATGCCGGGTGTATCGTAATGCGGTACCGTGGGCACAATTTCGTTCAGCATCAGCGATTCGATGAACCGGCTCATGAGCGGATGGTTCATTTCATCCGCTACGGTCTCCAGCCCCAGCAGGTACCCCATCGGCACGGTGAAGGTGTGGGTACCATTCAGCACACGTAGTTTGCGTTCGCGGTAAAAGTTGATGTCTTCCTCAATAATAATCTGGGGCGTATCAACACCGGCAAACGTCAGCATGTCGCGCACCCGGTCGTCGCCCTCAATGGCCCAGAGGTAGTAGGGCTCGGTCGTGGTCAGCAGATCGTCTTCGTAGCCGTATTCACGTTGCAACTCCTGCTGCGTCTCGTTGGTAGGGCGCGAGACAATCCGATCGACCAGCGAGTTGCAGAAGCGGACGTGAAACTTAAGCCACTTCATGAACAGCTTGCCCAGTTCGTTGTACTTCGCCAGCTGCTCCACGGCTTCGCGGAGTTTAAGGCCATTGTCTGTCACGAGTTCAGTAGGGATCACAATCATGCCTTTGGCTTTGGAGCCACCCACGCTGCGGAACCGCTCGTACAGAAACGAAGTCAGTTTGGCCGGGAACGACTGGGGCGGGCGCTTGAAAATGTTTTCTTCCTCGTAATCCAGCCCTACCTCGGTGGTATTGGAGATGATAATGTCGATATCCGGATTACGGGACAGCCGCAGAATCTCCTCCCACTGCGTTGGGGCGGCCATGACCCGACTCACCGCCGATACGACGGTGCTTTCGTTGATGGTCTCGCCCTTTTGCACCCCCCGGACCGATACCGTAAACAGGTTGTCCTGCTTTGTGAATTCGTCGGTATCGCTGCCCGTCGATTTTATGATAACGATAGAACCGTCGAAACGGCCTTCATCGTTGGCTTTCTGGATGATGTAGTCGGTCAGGCCACGGAGCAGCACGCCGGTGCCGAATTGTAAAATACGTTCGGGCCGTTGTGGAGCGGGGTTGTTGGTACGATTGAGTTGAGGCATTTTACTGGCTGATTTCTGCAAGTATACGAAGAAGGTCACGAATGGTCGTTTCGAGTGCATCGAAGTCACGGTTCTGGAGCAGATCCTTTGGGAAAAGCTGCGATCCCATACCCACGGCTACGGCCCCGGCCCCAAACCAGGTAGTCAGGCTTTCGCGGGTGGGTTCGACACCTCCCGTAACCATGGCGCTGGCCCAGGGCATCGGTCCGCGCATACTCTTCACGAAGCCCGGCCCCAGTACGTCGCCGGGAAAAACCTTTACAAACTCAACGCCCCATTCCAGCGCGGTGGTTACTTCGGTCAGGGTAGCACAGCCGGGCATATAGGCCACTTTCCGGCGGTTACAGATGCGGGCTACGTCTTCGCTGAAACTGGGAGCCACCACAAAGTCAGCCCCCAGCTGCATATATAGGGCGGCCGTGGGTGCGTCAAGTATGGTACCCGCGCCGAGGGCCATATCCGGGAAATCGTTGGCGCAGCGTTTGCTGAGTTCAGCAAATCGTTCGTGGGCGAAGTTGCCCCGGTTGGTAAACTCAAAAGCCCGAATACCGGCCCGGTAACAGGCCGCTAGGACACCCGCACAAACGTCCGGATCGGCATGGTAAAAGACAGGTACCAGCGGTACGTTCTGAATGGTCTGGTATACGGAAAGACGGTTCATTTTCTTGCTATCAACTAATTGTTTAACGTTCCATGTTCAGTGATTCAAAGCCGGGGCCGCCAATAGGCTGGATTAGACCGTTGACTTTGCACTGAAGAACAGGCTACCTCTTTAGTTTTCCCGACATATCTCCCCGTTCGAGGGTTTCTATTTCGGCCACGGTGGCCAGGTTGGCATCGCCGGCGATGGTATGTTTCAGGGCCGAAGCGGCCGCGCCAAACTCCACGGCCCGCTGCGGATCGCTGAACGTGAGCAGGCCGTAAATCAAGCCGGCCAGATACGCATCGCCGGTGCCAATCCGGTCTACAATGGGATTCATGGTGTAGGAGCGGGACTTGTGCATTGTTTCGCCATCGAACAGCTTGGCCGCCAGCCGGTTATGCGACGCGCTGAGGGAGGTTCGTTTGGTGTCGGTTACGTATTTGATGCGCGGGAAGTTCGTCATCAATGCCTTGGAGGCTGCCTGGAAACTACCGCCTTCAACACCGTACAAATCGGCAAACAACGATTTGCTGCCCAGGACCAGCGTACAGCCTTCGGTCAGGGCCGGCATAATATCGGCGGGGGTTTTGCCGTATTGCCAGAGATTGGAACGATACACAATATCGCCCGAAACGGGAATGCCGAGCCGGTTGGCGGTCTGGATACCCGCCAGCAGACAGTCGGCAGCGCCCTGCGAAAGAGCGGGGGTAATGCCGGTCCAGTGAAACCAGCGCACGGGATTATCGGGGGTGCCCGTCAGGACGGTTTCCCAGTCAACCGAGTCAGCCTGAATATGGGCGAACGCCGACCCGGCCCGGTCGTAAATGATCTGACTGGCCCGGCTACCGGCCCCGGTTTCCAGAAAATACAGGCCCATCCGTTCGGCACCGTAGCTGATGTGCCGCGTATCGACACCATGCCGGCGAAGATAACCTGCCGCCGACTGGCCGAGCGCATTGTCGGGAAAGCGGGTTACGTGAGCGGCATCGAGGCCCAGCTGCGCCAGTGAGATCGCCACGTTGGCTTCGGTGCCGCCAAAGTGCATGGTAAGGGCATTGGCCTGCGTAAACCGCTCCAGCCCCGGCGGACTTAGCCGCAACATAACCTCACCAAATGTAATAACCTTCATTTTTTATGCTGTTCAAAGTTGGCTGGCCAACGGTAACTGGAAAGGTTGCTACGTCAGCCGATGTACCCGACCGCGTCTTTGACCGGTTTACCTGAAGGGAATATCCCTATGCCGTTATCTTCTGGGTAAGTTCTTCGGCTTTCACCGGCTCCATGTTGGGCAGGATCAGATGGATGATAGCCAGGGCGGTCAGGTAAGCACAACTGGCAATAATGAACATGGGCAGGTACCCAAAGGCCGTGATGATCCGGCCGGCCAGCAGGGCCAGCAGAATGCCACCCAGGGCGCCAAACATACCGCCAATACCCGTTACCGACGCCACTACGTTTTTGGGAAATAAGTCCGACGCAAAGGTATACATATTGGCCGACCAGCCCTGGTGGGCTGCCGTGGCCAGGGCAATGAGGGCAATGGCCACGGTCAGGCTGCTGGTCTGGGCGGCAAAAAAGATGGGTACCACGCAAAGGGCACAGATGAGCATGGTAGTTTTGCGGGCGCGGTTGGCGGTCCAGCCGAGGTTCATAAACTGCGTGGTGAGCCAGCCAAAAAAGATACTCCCTGCGTCCGAAACAATATAGATGATGAGGAAGGGAATACCGAAGCTGCTCAAATCCAGCTTCTGGTCGAGGGCGTCGTTGGAGTTGAAGAAGTCGGGTAACCAGGCCATGAAAAACCACCAGATTGGATCGGCCATAAACTTACCCACGGCAAAGGCCCAGGTTTGTTTGTAGCCCAGCAGCCGACCCCACGATACCTTTACGGGAATAATTTTCTCGTCGTCGCTCTGAATATACGCCAGCTCACTGGCCGACAGTCGGGGATTTTCTTCGGGTTTGCTGTAGGTAAACCACCAGAAAATAAGCAGCCCAAAGCCAAGCAGACCCGTAATCAGGAAGGATGATCGCCAGCCGTAGTGCAGAATCATGTACGGCACGGCCAGCGCGGTTAGAATAATGCCTACGTTGGCTCCGGCGTTGAATAAGCCATTGGCAAACGATCGTTCGCGTCGGGGAAACCACTCGGCCACGGTTTTGATGGACGAGGGGAAGTTGGCCGATTCGCCCAGCCCCAGCAAAGCCCGCGCCCAGCGCAGGCCGGCCATGTTGCTCACAAAAGCCGTTAAGACACCAGCAATGCTCCAGACCGTGATGCCAATGGCAAAGCCCCGTTTAGTGCCAATGCGGTCAATGAGCCAGCCAATAATCAGAAAACCAATGGCATACGCAAACTTAAAGGCCGCGTCAACGTCGCCATACAGCACTTTGAACCGGTCAGTAGCCTCTTTGGTCATTTCTGCGCCGGGAGCCAGATCAAGCATTTCTTTGCGAAAAATCTCGTCGGTCATGGTGAACGATAGCACCTGCCGGTCAACATAATTAATAGTCGTAGCTAAGAAGAGCAGCGCAACAATTCGCCACCGAAAGCGGCCGGGAGTAGTGGATGTTTGCAAGAGGGGGAAGAATAGTTGGGGAGAAAAGCGGGTCGACTTGCTTTTTTACCGTATTCCCTTCTTTTATGCTCGAACAAACATGGCGGTGGTTTGGCCCCGCCGACTCCGTATCACTCCCCGATATCCGGCAGGCCGGGGCCACCGGTGTCGTAACGGCTCTGCACCAGATTAAAAACGGAGACGTCTGGACCGTTGCCGACATCAACACCCGCAACGGGCAGCTTTCACAGGCTGGCCTGAGCTGGTCGGTGGTAGAAAGTATTCCGGTACACGAAGCCATTAAAACCCGAACGGGCAATTACCGGGCTTACATTGAGAACTACAAAGAGTCGATTGTCAATCTGGCCCAGGTGGGTATCGACACGGTGTGTTACAACTTTATGCCCGTACTGGACTGGACCCGTACCGACCTCGACGCGCCCATGCCCGACGGCTCAACCGGTCTTCGGTTCGACGCCACTGAGTTTGCCGCGTTTGAGTTGTTTATTCTGCAGCGCCCCGGTGCCGAGTACGGCTACACCGAGGCCCAGAAGCAACGTGCCCGCGCCCGGCTCGACGCCATGACCGAAGCCCAGGTCAAACGCCTGACCCGTACCATCATTGCGGGGCTGCCCGGCTCCGAAGAAAGCTATACGCTGGATCAGTTTCGCGATGCTCTGGCCACCTATGCCGACGTGGGCGACCGGGAGTTACGGCAAAATCTATACGCGTTCCTGCGCGAGATTGTCCCCGTAGCGGAGTCGGTGGGGGTGCGGCTGGCCATTCACCCCGACGATCCACCGTTTCCAATCCTGGGATTGCCGCGCGTGGTCAGCACCGAAGCCGATGCCCGCGCCCTGCTGGCTGCGGCCAACTCGCCCGCCAATGGCCTGTGTTTCTGCACGGGCAGCTACGGTGTCCGGTCTGACAATGATCTGGTAGGTATGATTGACCGGCTGGGGCCGCACATTCAGTTTATTCACCTGCGCAGCACACAGCGCGACCCCGACGGTTCGTTTTACGAAGCGAATCACCTCGAAGGCAACGTACCGATGGTGGGTGTCATGCGGGCGTTGTTAGCCGAGCAGAAACGACGGCTCGACGCGGGCCAGTTAGACACCCGGATGCCTTTCCGGCCCGATCATGGCCACCGGATGCTGGACGATCTGCGGTCGGGCAAGACGATAAACCCCGGTTATACCGCCATTGGCCGGTTGCGCGGCCTGGCCGAATTGCGCGGCCTGATGGTGGGATTGTCAGCTTCCTGATGGCTGTTAAACGGGCAAAGGGCGATGAACTGAAAGTTCATCGCCCTTTACATTCAGTCATTCGTGACCGCCAGACCACCCATGACGGTCACCTTACAACGCCAGTTCTTTCTCCGTCACTATGGTCAGCACTTCGGTGTCTTTGAGCCGCTGCGCCAGCCCCAGTGTTTTGGGGACTTCGTAGTGAAAGAAAAACTTCATGGTGTGCACCTTGCCTTCGTAAAACACCAGATCGTCGCCCTGCGGATTCTGGGTCAGCATGGTCTGCGTGGCCACGGTGGCCTGCTTGAGCCACTGCCAGGCGATGACCACAATCCCGAACATCTCCAGAAACAGTGTAGCGTCGGCCAGGTAACGTTCGGTATTGCCGCTGAGCGCGTGGGGCATCAGGGCCCCGAATACCTCCTGCGTACGCTTCAGTTCGTTGGTAAGCTGGTCGGCATAGGGCTTGAGGTCATCGTAGGTGTGGGCTTCGGTAATGGCGCGGCTGATTTCGGCGAAGAGCAGCTGGGCGGCCTTTCCGTTTTTCATGGTCATTTTCCGGCCCAGCAAATCCTGCGCCTGAATGCCCGTGGTTCCTTCGTAGATCGGCGTAATACGAATATCTCGGTACAACTGCTCTACCGGAAAATCTTCGGTAAAGCCGTACCCACCAAACGTCTGCAGGCTCTGACTGACCGACTGCACACCCATCTCGGACGGGTAGGTTTTGGCCACCGGCATCAGAATGTCGACCAGCAGAAACGCGTTTTCTTTTTCTTCCCCTTCGGCCACGCGGCTGATGTCGTACAACCGGGCGGCTTCGATGAGCAGTGACAGGGACCCTTCCACTACCGATTTTTGAAACAGCAGCATCCGGCGTACATCGGGGTGGTTGATAATGGGCGTCTGGGGGGCGTCTAAAAGACCTTTATCGTTGAGTCGGCGGCTTTGCGGGCGTTCTTTGGCGTATTCGAGAGCCGCGTAGTAGGCCGCTGTGGCAATGCCTGCCGCCGTCATGCCCACGCCAATGCGGGCTTCGTTCATCATCTGGAACATATAGGGTAATCCCTGGTGCGGTTGCCCGACAATGTACCCCACCGTATCGTCGTTCGATCCCATCGTGAGGTGCATGGCGGGTGTGCCTTTCTGGCCCATCTTGTGATACAGTCCCGTTGACTGCACGTCGTTGTCGACGGGATTTCCCTGTTCGTCCTGCCGGTATTTCGGTACCACAAACAGCGAAATGCCTTTTGTTCCCTTCGGAGCTCCGTCTATGCGGGCCAGCATCAGGTGTATGATATTCTCGACTGCATCATGGTCGCCCGCCGAGATAAACACTTTTTGACCCTTGATTTTATAGCTTCCGTCGGGTTGCGGGGTGGCCGTTGTGGTGATGTCCGACAGCGACGAGCCGGCCTGGGGTTCGGTCAGGGCCATGGTACCCTGCCAGGTGCCGTTGAGCATACTGGGCACGTAAAATCCGGCGAGTTCGGGCGAGCCAAAGGACGTAATCAGATGGGCTGATCCGGACGACAGGCCGGTAAACATCATGCCGTTGTTGGCCGCCATCAGAATAAACCCGACTACCGAGCTAATCATTTCGGGAAGCTGCTGCCCACCGTGATCGTAGGAAAACCCCGCGCCAATCAGCCCGGCTTCACCCATTGCCTTGAGGTACGGCTTCAGCTGCGGGTGTACCGTTACTTTTCCGTCTTTAAGTTCGGGCTGGTTTCTATCAACCTCCTTCAGGTACGGGTGCATAAGCGTATCGGCAATGTAGGCAGCCGAATCCAGCACGAGATTGAAGGTTTCGCGATCGTGGTCTTTAAAATAATCATACTTCGTCAGGTCTTCGGCGTTAAAGACTTCGTGAAGCAGAAACTGAAGGTTGCGTTTGCTGAAATACTGAGTTGCCATGTCGTGATCTTTGGTTTGGAATTAGTATGCGTGCATACGGTTCGTTGGGTAAAAATACCCGATTTCGATGGAATTGTGATACCGTGCGGCAAAAACTATCGTTTCGATTGTGGTGTTAAACCAAAAGACAGGTTTTACATCAAACCACATATCACGTCAAAACCAATATATCACGCATGAAAAATCTCATTATTGTATTTGCCCTTTTGTTTGCCGTTGTATTCCAAACCAGCGCCCAGGAAAAGAAAGCCCCGGCCAGCCCAAAAGTGACTGCCGAGAGCCCTAACAAGGATATCAAGGTTGTGTATGGTCAGCCTTCCAAAAAAGGACGTACTGTTTTCGGGGATGAAAAATCGGGCAGTATGGAAAAATACGGAAAAGTGTGGCGCACGGGTGCTAACGAAGCTACCGAGGTGACGTTTGCCAAGGACGTAATGTTTGGCGGTAAATCCGTAAAAGCCGGTACGTATACGCTGTTTACCATACCGGGAGAGAGCCAGTGGAAGGTGCTGCTCAACAGCACCCTGGGTCAGTGGGGTGCCTATGATTACGAGAAAATTAAAGGCAAAGACGTGGCGATGGTGACGGTGCCGGTGTCGAAAAATTCAACCCCAATCGAGAAGCTAACCATAACACCTTCCAACAACAGCCTTGTTATTGCCTGGGACAACATGACGGTATCAGTGCCGGTCATGTAGTAACGATTGCCTGGTATAGAAGGCAGCTGGTGATTACTCATTTCTGAAAGCAAAAAAATCCCGGCTACACGTCCTCGTGTAGCCGGGATTTTTTTGCTTAATCCGGCCCGTAACGCTCCCGACAAATAAAAATTGGCCTCAAATAAAACATTCCTGTTGATTTTAACGTAAATCGCTTACGAAGAACGATTTATCGCGTTATTTGCGAAAACGCCAGCCAACTGCCCATGATGAAAACTTTCCTTATCGTTGTATTGCTCGGTTTTATCAGGCTACCTGCTCTGGCGCAAATCCAAACCGACTATTATCGGTTGCCTAACCGCAACCATCACTACGAGCAGGTACAGTTCCGCTACGGGGGGCCTGCTATTCGTGATCGCTGGTATATAGCTCTTGATGGATTTGTTAATACCGGACGCGCTCATATCGATAATTCAATCAATGGCTTAATCAACAGCGACCGCTCTACGCGGCTCGGTGCGGGTATCTCTCTGGGGTGGTCATACCGGGAGCGGTGGGCTGTTGAAGCGGGCTACGCGCGGTTACCTATCCAGACCAGGGTGTCGGTGCAAAACGGGGGGTATCCGCTCGTATATCGGTACCAGGGCATTGGCGACGGTTTCGTATTACGGGGCAAACGCCGGATCTTTTCGACCAGTGGTCCATGGCTCCGGTCTGGATTCTGGCTTACCGCCGGGGCCTGGGTTATTCCCAATAGTGGCCAGCAGGAGGGCCGGTTCAGCTTGTACGGATATCGTTACCGGGGTGGGGGCGAAGCCGCTGATACGCTCCGTCTGGTTAGCAACACCGTGGCCGCCAGCCGGGCTACGGCCATTGCCGAACTCGGTGCCGAATACAATGTCCGGCTCAGCAACAATTTTGATCTGGGGTTTCAGGTGCGTAAACGCCTGGGTCTGAGCGACGTTTTAACAACCAACGTTCGGTACACTGTAAACCAATATCCGGCCCAGCAGGCTCAGTTAACCAGCAACGGCTCTGGCATGACGTATGGCGTTACCCTGCGGTATACCCTTGCCATTCGGCGCAGCCTGCCCGACGTACTCAACGTAACGGGTAAACCCCGCCTTCGATAAAGCCCATCAGGCCTATGGCATCCAGACGGCCCGGTAGTCTTTGGCAAATTGCCAGAAACTACCGGGCCGTCGGCTGAGCAGTCGTTCCAGTTCGTCGGACAGCCCGGCGGCTTTGCCCAGTTTCGAAATCGTGTACAGAGCCACCATAATCAGCGTGAAGCCGAGGGGCGTATTTTCTTTCTGCCACTTCCGCCAGATAAACCGCGGCACGGATGGGTTGCGATACGTGATTTTCCGGCCCAGTACGCTCGTGAGAACATCCGCCACCTCGCCGTACCCGAGGGCTTCGGAGCCGGTGAGTTCATAGCCCCGGTTCAGGTGTTCGGAGCCGGAATGGCTTAGTACCAGAGCCGCCACCGCACCCACGTCGCGGATATCGACAAAGCTGGTTTTACCATGTCCGGCCGGGACGAAGATTTCGTTGCGCTCCCGAATCTCATCGCGGTGTACAGTGCTGAGATTCTGCATAAAAAAACCGGGGCGCAGGAACGTAAAGGGTAGGCCGGCTTCCACAATCAGCTTCTCAATTTTGTGGTGGGGCGTTACCGGGTTGTTCTCTACGCCCTGCAATGACAGAAACGCTACCTGCTTTACCTCCGCCCGCTTCATGGCTTCCACGAACGGTCTGAAATACAAATCCGCATCGGTGAGTTCGGGTGGGCGTATGAGCAGCACCCGACTGACCCCAGCCAGGGCGGTATCGAACGAGCCGGGAAAGGCAAAATCCAGGTAAACGAACGCGTCGGGCTGCACCGCAATGGTCTGTTTTGCTTTGGCTATGTCCCGTACGCCGGCCAGGACGGTTCGGTCACCGGTGTCGGCCCGTTTCATGAGTTCGCGCAGTGTCTCCAGGCCTACGTTACCCGTTGCCCCGGTAATCAGAATACGTTCTGTTGCCAGCGATGCTACAGGTTCAGCCATTTGTTTCGGTAGGATACGCCCCGCGGGACAGGGAAATTATATTTCCCGCTTTTTACAGCAGCGTACGAATAGTTTCTCTGCTATTAAGCCCGAAACGAATGAAAAGTTTGACCCAACAACGTTTTCTGTAACCAGAGTAGCCCCATTGGCAGACAGTCCATAAAAAATACAATACCGGCACCCTAGGCCCCGCTTCCCGCCAGCCGCCGGGAAGAATCCACTGATTACGTTGCCACCGACTTTAATCAGCAGGGCCACCGATTAAGCCAGGCTGCTTACCCCATAATGGGGCAATAAAGCCAGCTTTTGCCTGCCAGTGGCTGCTTATGGTTTCAGTCGGAATAGGGGTGGGCGTACTGCCGGTTCCAGTCCGTCAGTTCAGGGACAGATGATTTGACCTGAACCAACTCATGAATTTATCGCTGGCGCATACGATGCCGGGCGTGGGAGCCGTCAGTCCCCATCTCACCGACCATCCATCATCGGCTGTAGTAGGGGGATATTTTCCGCACCATTCGGTATTGCATTTCCCTACGTCGGTGATGGGAGCAACGGGGAGAACGCCGACGCGAACCTTTGTAACCGTGAAGGCTTCCAGGCTGCTGGGGGTCATGGAAAGTCGTTACAAACGGGAATCGTTTCTGAGTGGAGACGTGATTCCGGGTATCGCTACTGTTTTTTTGCCTCCTGCTGCCGCATGGGCATCCCATCAATAAGGGCGAAGATCTGTTTGACGGGGGCAGGTTTAGTGTACACCTTTTTGATGCCACCGTCTTTGCCGATGAGCCAGGCCATGTAATCAGAACTGGGCACAAGTTTAAAGGGCGCGGCCATCAGAAACTGGCGGTCCGGTTCGGGTACTTCCGATGCGGCCAGGACAATCACATCCATGTCGCGCTCTTCGAGACCCGCTTCCTGTTCCGTAAGGTTTTCCTGCTGCTCAATGAGCATCTGCTGTCCGCCCCCGCCCGTACTGGCGTCACGGCCATACATGAGGAGTACGCGCCGGTGGTCTTTTTTGTCGGCCAATATTGCCTTGAGCGATTTACGTTGATCTGCTATACTTTCCATGCGTAGTGTCAGCACCAGTAGAAGTGCCAGTAGCGTCATTAACAGATGAGTAAGCATAGTGTTCAGGTAAAGCAGTCCGGAAGCCGCTGGTTTAGCAATACTAACGACTTTTTAACCGTGCCGTTCGAACGCCTTAGAAGAACCCAATCTGGTCAGTTATGTTATAGGCCATCTGGTCAGGGGAAGATTACTCCGCCGTGATAACAGATGAATTACTGCCTGATGCATTTCGTATTTAAGAATGATACTTCCGTAAAATGGGGGCGATGTAGTCGGGCGGAAAACCCTACTGGGATTATTGCCTAGGTTGTTCTTATCGGATGGGCCAGGAAATGTCCCGGTCAACATCACATTATCATGCGATTGCGTCCATATCCGGCAACGCATACTTTTACGACTGTTTATTCTATCCACACCTACTTCCCGCTGGAACAAACCGAATCCCGATTGCATTGGGATTCGGTTTACTATCCAGTATTGCCTCTCTATATTGTGGTGCGGTTTGCGGTTGGACGAACCCGATAGGGTGTCTGCATCCACGGATCGAGCGACAATAACCGGTGGGCGTAGGAAAGGGTCTCCGCCAGCCGGTTGGGCAGGGAAGACCGTTTATCAGAGGCCATGAAAACCATTGGCTACTGCACTGGACCTGATCGGTATTCATCCACTGACAAAAGGAGTGCGTCGGTTCATAACTGATTGGTTAACAGACAATTTAAGGCGCCTATATTTCTGGCTTTAGCGCTGGTATTGTCAATAAAAGTTTTTACCCTTGTACTCTCATATCTTATTACTATCCACAATATGGAAGACACGCTTACCCCCCAACAACGGAAACATCTGGACGGCCTTCGTGCCGGCGACGTAGCAACATCATGGCTCAAAATTGAAGACCAGCTTACGGCAGATGCTCAGGAGAGTTTTATCTGTTTCAGAGACTTCCTGCAAACGAATGGTCACCCGCACCCGCAGCCGGACGATCTATATTTGACCATAGCCCGCGAAGATTTTCTTACTCTGCTCCAGTATGCCGAGAATCGGAAGTGCCTAATTCTTCAGTGTTGCTTTGGCTTCAACAGGCCCCCGGTGTATCAGGCAACTGATTCTGTAGATGATACAAAGCCCCGGCTTGATGAAGTGGGCCGGGTATTGCTGCTGAATAAGGGCAATTTCCACCAGCTTGCTAACAGTAGCTGATGGCGACTTCTTTAAGCAGGATACCGTGTTTCGGAATGCTGCCGGGAACCGCGAACTCTTTCGAAATATTGATATCACTAAGCCAGTAGCGGAGGACGAAGCTGCTTTTTATCAGCAGAATTTCCGGGATATGTTTACCACTAACGACCATATTCTGGGCTATAAGCTTCCCGTTAGGGCATTGAAAAAAATATTCACGGATCGTAATCATCCATTAGGGCGTACCGATCTGCTAACGTTCCGGTGGGGACTGTAGCGATCTCGGTAATTTTACCCTTGTCATCGGTACGGACGACTTGCTAACAAGCCCCACTATTGAATTCATAAAAAAAATCGGAATAAGCGGTGATGAAGGTGTAGATAACGACTGCCCACCCAACCGCGGTTGTGCTTAGATCTGGTTAGTGAAACCTAACCAGATCTAAATAGAATCAAGATAGACCTGAATTTATAGCGAAACGACCAGCAGCCAAATGGTATGATCTATAATTGGTATGACTTCCTGTATAATCTATTCACCTTCACTGTAGTGATTCCTGTTCTGCTGGGCCTGGCCCGGTGGTCTGTTCTGACCCGTTCGGAACGGTGGATGATTGGTTTCCTGATTTCGCTGCTGGCTCACGAACTCCTGTCCATCCTGTGCATCACCATTCATACCCGGAACCACTTCCTGTACTACATTCAGACGGTGCTGGTACTTTTTAGCATAGCGGGAGTATACAGCGGAATAGTTGGTACACCCCAACTCCTGTGGCGCGTGGCTATTACCGTAAGTGTATTGATGGTCCTCGAAGTTGGTTTCTGGGTGGGGTTCAACCACATAAACTCGGCTACATTGGCGATTTCGCGACTTCTGCCCGCTCTATATGCCTGTACTTATCTATATCGATTGGTTTCAACGACGGATTCTGGTAGGAGAACACCCAGGCCAACGCTATACACTCACGTTGGTTTTGCTATAATGGGCGCTTTCACGGCCCTGAACGCTTGCTTCAAGAGTTATTTCATTGAAACGTCACTTGACCTTTACTATCTGTCCAATAACATCTCGGCCATGATGAGTGCGGTTGCCTTCGGTTTATTCAGCCTAGGTTTGCTACAGATCAAATTGTCTCAAACTACAGTTTCACCCCGGTAGAAGCATCTTTGTCACTCGATGAAGTGTTGTCCGTTTTAGGCATTGACAGGCTGGCAACTAGTATTTCACAGAAGCATTCATGGGCTTGTTTTCTGTTTTAAAGCGTATCAACCCTGATGATAGTCCTCGCGTTTGGTTTATTCAATTTGGTGTTTCGGCGGGTAAATTACAGCCGTATAACTACCATTCTCTACGGCAATGGGTAAGCACTGGTTTATATTTCTGGCCGGGCATATGTTCTCCATTCCTCTGATTGCCCAATCCATAGTAATCACTCATCTTATCACGGTTCCTAATCGCAACACAACACTGGCTCCAGACACGATTCGTCTCTCCGGGGCGGGCGGGCAGCAAGAAATAGTTCTGGAGTACCAGCAGAATAATTTCCTCGATTTATTTCCAGGCGCCTGGCATTTCCCCACCCTACGCCATTCGGATTACGATTATCTGGGCGGGAGATACAGATCGATGACTCATATGTGCTGTTTACTAAATTGCCCAGCGGTGAATATGATTTGTCAATGCGCGCCCTGTAGCCGGCCCGATTTGCCGCCGGCCCAGTTCAGGTTCGCATCGAATCGCCCATCTGGTTGCAGCTGGTGGTTTTTGCCCTGTAGTATTTACGTACGGAATGCTGCTGGTTGGGATCGGATTTTACTTCCTGTATCGTTACCGGTTACTCCAATTCATGCGGGTGCACACCGTACGCGAGAACATTGCCCGCGACCTGCACGACGACATGGGCAGCTACCTGAGTTCAATCAGCATCCTGAGCCAGAGTGTAGTTAATCTGGCGCAGAAAGATCCGGTAAAAGCGCATGAACTGGTACAGAAAATTGGTGAAACGGCCCGGCACGTCATGGATTCGATGGGCGATATTATCTGGAGCGTTAACCCCGACAACGATTCGATGAGTCAGGTTGTGACAAGGATGCGCGATGTAGGGGCCGACCTGCTGGAAGAACAGAATGTCCTGTTTAGTCTCGACCTCGACGAAACGCTGCTATCGGCTCATCTGCCCCTCGAACAACGGCGGGACTTTTTTCTCATTTACAAGGAAGCCCTCACCAACTGCGCCAAATACGCCTGCGCCACGCACGTTTGGGTACGACTCCGGCGGGAAGACAGTGCCCTAATTCTCACGATCCAGGACAATGGCGCTGGCTTTGATCCTAAACCACCCTCCGGCAAAAGCCCGCTGAAGGGCAATGGTCTGAAAAATATGCAGGTACGGACCGAAAAACTGGGCGGTACATTTCTGTTAACCACCGAGCCCGGCTCTGGCACGACCATACAGGTGAAAATCTTGCTGTCCTGATCCTCGCCGTACCACATGATTAGGGGATGCACCGGGTATTCCATTTGCTTACCTTTATGAGCAGCCTTTGCAAAAAATGGCCATTCGGATCAGTATATACGAAGATAATCAGGACCTGCGCGACGCGCTCTCGTTGCTGGTACAGACTACCGACAATTTTGAACTGATCGGGGCTTATGGCGATTGCCTGAGTCTGGAATCGCAAATCACCGCCGACCGCCCCCACGTGGTCCTGATGGATATTGATTTGCCTGGTATGTCGGGCATTGAAGCTACGCTGCGGCTACACCGGAAATTTCCCGAAGTTGACGTCCTGATTCTAACCGTTTTTGATGAAGACGCCCGCGTTTTTGAAGCCATTCAGGCGGGAGCTACCGGGTACTTATTGAAGAAAACCTCGCCCGCCCGCATCCTGGCGGCCATTCAGGAGGTGTATGAGGGGGGGGCACCCATGTCGCCCGGTATTGCCCGGCGCGTAATGCAGTCGATGCATCGCTCTACGGCCCCCCACGATCTGGACCAGCTTACCCCCCGAGAAACAACCATTCTCTCGCTGCTGGCGGCTGGCAACAGCTACAAGATGGTAGCTGCCGAAGCCGGTATCAGCATCGACACGGTCCGGACGCACATCAAACGGATTTACGAAAAACTCCACGTTCACTCCGTCACCGAAGCCGTTGCCAAATTTCTGACCCGCTAAGGGTTTTTCTTCCAGCGCCGTCACCCAATCATGCGATTGACGGGCGTCTTCCATCTTCCCAATTTTGCTTCAGAAAAGCGCTGTAACTCGCTGGTCATCAATCCTCCGGGACGCGTACCGGAGTTAGTTGAGACTGGTCGTTACGGCGGGCTTCTATCCACATCCTATTTTCTTAAAATTTATTTCTATCCACATCATTTTTTAATTAAGACCATGAAAATCACTTTCGCACCACTTGTTCGCGTCAGCACCGGTCTGATGGCGCTACTGATGATCATCATCATTTCCTGCAAAGGTCCCGAAGGACCAACCGGACCGCAGGGAACTACCGGGCCGACTGGCACAGGTGGTCCAACGGGGCCGCAGGGCGTTAGCGGCACCACCGGCGCCACTGGCCCCCAGGGAACCAGTGGCGTGGCCGGCCCAGCGGGTCCGCAGGGCGTGGCGGGAACAACCGGGGCACAGGGACCCATGGGCAACGCCAACGTAGTGTACACGGCCTGGAAACCAGTGGATTTGAGCACAAACTTTTATGCTTACCCCGAAAACAAAGTTGTGTACCTGGGAAATGACTTAAAAACAGCAAATGCTGTTTTGACTCAGGACGCTATCGATAAAGGACTGATTTACATCTACTATAAGACCAGACAGAAAGAGTTTGATTCGGCGAACAACGAAACCAAACTGGTCGAGCGGATCTTGACAACCAACGGAACCGGCTGGGTCAAGATACCGGGTCGGACTACCAACCGCGATGAGGATTTTACAAATTACTATATCGGTAATGAGATCTTTGGCGTCAACTACTTGAAGTTCAGTGGGTTTGTTTACACGAACAGAAACGACGTAGTAACGCCCGATATCGCAGCCAAAAGTGCACAGTTCTACCGCGATATGCTCAAGGATATGCCCCAATACCGAATCATTGTGGCTTACGGCAGTACGCCCGGCGGGCGTATGGGTTCGGTTGACTTTGGGAACTATGCGGCTGTGAAGAAGGCGTATAACCTGCCTGACTAATGTAGTACGTATGAGCCTGAAACCGATAGGAACTATTCGTTGATGGTTTCAGGCTCATACGTATGTCTATTCCCCTCCACACCATGAAAAAATTCATTCAGGCGGCCCTGCTGGGCATGATTCTGTGTGCTTATACCGCCCATGCACAAATCAACTGGCATAAAGGAGAGGTTTCACTCGTGACCGGCTTCCGGCTTACCGGCGAACTCTCTTACCAGTACAAAACGAACACACTGCTTTTTCGGCAGGCCAACAAATGGCGCACGTATCAGATAGAGCAGTTACTTCGGTTCCGGTACACTGACCCGGTAACCAATGAATTTCATACGTTTGCTCCGTATGAAATAACTCGGGCCACGGGCGAGGGGCAATTCATACTTTTTGAAGAACTGTTGCCCGGAGTAGACGTGCAATTGCTTGAATTGCCTCCGCAGTACGGCATGCAGCACGAACTCAGACGATGGTTACCCTACACCCGAAGGGCCCACTGGCAAACGCCAAATACACGGTTCGTGTGGCTGCACGGGCGACTGCTGGACCCGGATGCGTTTGTAAGCGACGAACTCAATAATCTGGTGGCTACCACCCCCCGGGCCGTACAGCGTTGGGCCGCCGAACACCCGCATCCTGCCGATCCCAAGTCCCTGGGACGGTGGCTCTCGTCTTTTCATAATCGAATGGCCCAGGCTACGGCTCAGTCTGAAGTCGTGAGTAATACCTTGGTCGTTACACAGTCCAAGCCTTGATGGAGTTTAACCAGTCCTGTTAGTAGCCGATGGATTCACCGGTTTCCTGAGGTATACGTTTACCGGCCAACCAGGTTGCTACGTGCGTAACCATTCTCATGTATACCAGAGGGTGGTAGTGGCCTAAGTGAGTGTTTGCTCCCGGGCGATTTTCTATCCACACCTGTTCAAACTAAAAACCAATGCAAACAAATTTCATATCCCTTGTTCGGTCGAGCATCGGCCTGGTTGCCGCGTTGCTTGTGTTTGTCAGTTCATGCAAAGGGCCTGAAGGGCCAACGGGTCCGGCAGGAACAACCGGCCCGCAGGGAGTCAGCGGTACAGTTGGGGCGACAGGCCCGCAGGGAGTCAGTGGTGTGGCCGGGGCGCAGGGGGCACCGGGCAATGCCAATGTGATATATACCACCTGGAAGCCAGTAGACCTGAGCAGCAGCGGGTATCGGTTTGAGGACGACAAGAGTTTCTTTCTGGGCAATGATAATACCACCAGCTACCCCTTGTTTACCAAAGAGGTCATTGACAAGTCGCTGATCTATATTTATTTCAAGTACAACGAGCTTAGTTATAATAATGCTACATCGGACTACAGGTTAAATGAGCGCATTCGGGCCGATAATGCCAATGGATCAATCAGGCTTCCGGGACATACCTTGAATCGTTTTGAAGACTATATCTACTACAGCGTGTATAGTCAGTCACTCGGTGTCAACTACGTAAGTTTTGCGCTTTACATGCGGACAGCCAGCAACGTAGATGGCACCGAAAAAGCTACGCCTGAATTTGTTGGTAAGGATTTGGCGTACTTCCGCACCCTGTTTAAAGACCTGCCGCAGTATCGCGTTGTAATTGTCAACGGCAGCATCCCCGGTGGCCGGGCCGTAGCGGTCGATTACAAAGACTATGCCGCCGTCAAACGGGCTTACAGCCTGCCCGACTGACAACTCAGACTAAAGACGGCTAGGACTGGATGGTTGTTCAGAGCTACTTTTCCAATAAAATCGCTTGGGCCTGAATCAGATAAAATTAGAGCTAGTCAATAGAAAAACTCAGTTCTATTCGTCTCCATTCGTTTGATGATGAGTGCATACGGACCGGTAATGGCATCGACTTGGATGAGGGGACCAGCGCACAGAAACAGCTTCTTACCATTAGACATGTCGGATAGAAAAGGGGGCAACTCCTGAGTAGTATCGGTGCTGGGGCTGCGGTCTGACCGGGTTGGTGAAACAGCCCTTTTTCGCCCGGCTTACGCGTCAGCGCGGGCGGGTATTTCCGGTCAGTATCCGCCATGAACATATTTAATCGGGTTATGTCGCGCAGGATAATCAGACAGCTTTTCATCCCAAAACGAGTCGTTCGGGTTAAGAACGATGCATGGGATGAAAAAAGACCGTTGTTGCGTGACTCTTAGAGTCACGCAACAACGGTCTTTTTTCAAGGAGCCTGCTTTACTCCTTTTTGGTACCGCTACCTACCGACGAAGCGCCCTGCTTGTCGGCGGCTGCTTTGGCGGCTTTAGCAAAATCACCGGCTTTAATGATCGAGATTTTGCTGGGGTCGATGTGGCGTTTCATGGCTGCGTTCACCTGCTCGGGGGTCAGACTTTCCATCTTCTTCTCGAAGTCAGCGTCCCAGTTCATGGTCCGGTTCAGGTACAGATTATTGTTCAGCGTACCCGACAGCGAAGGGTCCTGCGCCCGGCTCACCATCCGCGACTGTAACAGACCCGACCGGGCCGCGTTGATTTCCTCGGCGGTGAAGCCGTCTTTCACGGCCCGGTCCATTTCTTCGCGGAACGCTTTTTCGAGCCGTTCGGCGTTGGCGGGGTTGTAGATGGCATAGGTCATGAACATACCCGTTTTGTCGAGTGAATTGGCGGATACATTGGAGCCAACGCCGTAGCTGATACCTTCTTTCTGCCGGATGCGCGTGGCCAGCCGCGAGTTCAGGAAGCCACCACCCAGCATGTAGTTGCCCAGCACCAGCGCCGGATAATCGGGGTCGTCGTCGCGCATGGGGATGTTTACGCCCGCCAGCATGAGCGCGTTAGCTTTGTCGGGGGTTTCAACGGCCTGCGGGCTGGGCTTCACATCGGTATAGACCGATACCAGACGGCTGAAAGGTTTTTTGGCTTTCCAGCTGCCAAAATTGGCCGTTACTTCCTTCTTTACCGCAGCCTCGTCGAAATCACCCACGGCGGCAAACGTAGCGTTCTGAGCCCCGTAGAAGTCTTTGTAAAACTGCTTCAGGTCGTCCAGTTTCGTGGCGTTGATAGCGGCTACCTGCTCATCGGGCGTTTGTACGTACCGCACATCTTCTTTGGGATACGGGTTCATGGTCCGCTGGAACATCATACCGGCAATGGCCTGTGGCTCCGACCGCTGCGACTCGATCTGCGCCAGTTGCTCCTGCTTCAGCTTGTCGAATTCATTAGCGTCGAAGGCTGGATTCTTCAGCATATCGGCCACAATTTTGATAACGGCGGGCAGATTTTCGTTCGTGGTTTTGATTACGGCACCCACCGAATTACCCCCACCAAAAACGTTTACCTGCGCCTTGAGCCGGTCAAACTCATCTTTAAGTTGCTGCCGGGTGCGGGTGGTGGTGCCTTTGTCGAGCATGCTGGCGGTAAGGTCGGCAATGGTGCTTTTGTTCATCAGGCTTTTCACGTCGCCGTAGCGCAGGGTCATGCGCGCGTTCACCTCGTTGCCGCGCGTGGTTTTGGGCAGCAGAGCCAGCTCAATAGTGCCGGGCTGTTCGGTACGGCGGGTGCGGCTGTCGATGTTGGCGGGCGAGGGATCGAAGGCTTCGCCCTGGGCCACCAGTGCCCGGCCCTTGTAATCCTTCACCATGGCGGCAATGTCGGGTGGGTTGGGCACGTCAACGCGGTCGGGGGTGGGGTCGGGCTCAAATACGCCAACCGTCCGGTTGGAGGGTTTGAAATAGTATGAAGCCACGCGCTGTACATCGGCGGGGGTTACTTTCTCCAGCGCATCGCGGTAAAGGAAACCCAGCCGCCAGTCGCCGGTGGCAATGTGTTCGCTCATGGCCAAACCCACGCGCTCGGCACTTTTGAAGCTCAGCTCTACGTCTTTGAGCAGAGAAGCTTTCGCTCTATCGATTTCTGCCTTCGTGGGGGCCATAATCGCCACCGAATCCAGCGTGTTGAGCATGGCCTTTTTCGCTTCATCAATCGACTTGTCTTTCAGCAGCTCGGTGGCAAAATACACGTAGCCGGGGTCTTTGGTAGTGAACGAATAGCCGTACTGATTGGCGGCTTTCTTCGTCTCCACCAGCGCCTTGTACAACCGCCCGCTGGGCTCGTTGGTCAGCAGCTCGGTAATCACGTCCATCGTGGGGTAGTCGGGGTGCGAACCGGGCATGATGTGGTACAGGGCCGATACGACTTTGGTATCGCCCACGCGCCGAAGCGTTACGTTGCGTTCGCCATCCTGCGTGGGTTCAATGCTGTACGTGGGTTGCAGCACCCGCGTGGGGCGGGCAATTTTGCCGAAATACTCATTGACCATGGCCAGCGTTTTGGCTTCATCAATTTTACCGGCCACTACCAGCACGGCATTGTCGGGCTGGTAAAACTTCTTGTAAAATGCCTGCAGGTTAGCAATCGGGACTTTTTCGATGTCGGAGCGGTTGCCGATGGTTGAGTTGCCGTAATTGTGCCAGACATACGCCGACGACACTACGCGCTGATTCAGCACCCGCCCCGGATTATTTTCGCCACTCTCAAATTCGTTGCGTACGACCGAGAATTCGCTCTGCAGGTCCTCGTTTTTGATGAAGCTGTTCACCATCCGGTCGCTTTCCAGATCGAGCGCCCATTTCAGGTTCTCATCCGTGGCGGCAAACGTCTCGAAGTAGTTGGTCCGGTCCAGCCAGGTTGTGCCGTTGGGCCGGGCGCCGTGGCTGGTTAGTTCTTCCGGAATGTTGGGGTGTTTAGGCGAGCCTTTGAACACCAGGTGCTCCAGCAGGTGAGCCATGCCCGTTTCGCCCAGTCCCTCGTGCCGGGAGCCTACCAGATACGTAATGTTAACGGTAACGGTGGGCTTCGACGGATCAGGAAAGAGCAGGACCTTGAGCCCGTTTTTGAGGTTGTATTCCGTGATGCCTTCTACGGAGGCCCCGCGCGTGACGCCGTCGGGCAGGGAGACGGCAGCGGGTTTATCCTGCGCCCGCAGCGGGATAGTCAGCAGCGAGGCCGCCAGCAAACCCGCCGGAATTAGTTTGTTGAGCGTAAGCATACGCATAAAGAAGAGAGTGTTTTGGATATGGTAAAACTACCCGTATAGTTACGGAAAAGCCGGGCTGATGTCAACGCATTTTGGGTATTTCTAACAAAAGCCGGGATGAACGGTAAGCCACAAAAAAAGCCGGAGCGTTTCGGCTCCGGCTTTGGTATTCGTTCATTATGACTTTACAAATCGGCAACGGCCTTATGAATTTCGTCTTTGGTCTTACCGGTCTTCTGCTGGACTTTACCCCACATCTCGTCTTCTTTGCCTTCGGCGTAGGTCAGGTCGTCGTCGGTCAGGTCTCCGTAGGCTTGCTTGATTTTACCTTTCATCTCGTTCCAGCCTCCTTCTATGGTTGTCTCGTTCATGATTGTAGTGATTAACGTCGGTAAATTGAAGCAACCACCCTGGTTGCGTGAATGAAACTATAGAAAGACCGATTTGTTTTTTTCGATGGTCTGCGCAATTCGATTCGAATCAATCGTCAGGTTGTGGATAATACCCGTCAGGGGGGTAGTGAAGCCCAGAAAAAACAGGCCGCGCAGATCAGGTTCGCTGGAGCACAGGCTTTTGGGATAGCCCCGTTCGTTCAGGACGCGTTCGGCCAGGGTCTCGCCCAGCACCGGCGTCAGGCCGGGCCGGTAGCCGGTGGCCAGCACAATCGCCTGAAACGGGCGCTCGCTGCCATCGGTAAACGTTACGGTTTTGGCATTGATCCGTTCAATACCGGGGGCTACCGCAATGCGGCCCGCCTTGATCTCATCCAGCGTACCCAGGTCAATTACCGGGATTTTACCCCGGCGCGTATCGAACGAAGCCGGCCGCGCGGGTTTACCCAGCCCGTACGAAGACAAATCGCCCACGGTCAGTTTCTGCGAAAGACCCGTTACGGCGTCGTAAAACCAGTTGGGAAACTTGTTCAGGAAAATGGCCGTCGGCTGGGTTGGGCGCCCAAACATGTCGCGTTTCACGATATTGACCGGGCCGCGCACCGAAATAACGGGCCGGGCCCCATGCTCCAGCAGATCGAGGGCCAGCTCGGCACCGGTATTGCCCATGCCTACCACCAGCACATCTTCATCCCGAAAGGCCGCGCCGTTGCGGTACTCGTGGCTGTGCCAGACAATGCCCCGAAAATCGCGCAGGCCGGTCAGGTCGGGCTGGTTGGGGATGCGGTTATACCCCGTGCTGACCACCACGGTATCCGCCGTAAATACATCGGTTTCGGTCTGTACCTGCCACGACCCATCGGCTCCGCGCCGGATGCCCGTAACGGACTGGTTGAAAAGGGGTTTGATCCCGAAATGGTCGGCGTACTGTTCGAGGTATTCCACAACCTGCAGCCGCGAGGGGTAGGTGGGGTAATCGGCGGGATAGGGCCGGTGGGGGAGGGCCGAGTACTGCTTTACCGTGTGCAGGTGCAGCCGGTCGTAATGGTTGCGCCAGCTGTATCCAATGTACTCGCTTGCTTCCAGCACGGTAAACGGGAGGCCCCGGTGGGCCAGTTGGCCCGCCACCGCCAGCCCCGCCGGACCGGCTCCAATGATTATGGTTTGGTTATTCATGTTGTTTGGCTATTCACCGGTTATGGCGTCAACCTGTAACCAGCGAACAAAAATTATTTCACCCGCGTCCAGACCTGCGTTCTGCCGAGGAGCGAAATGCCGAGGTAGCCGCGTACCTCGAGGGTGTTGGCGTCTTTGAGCGTCATCTTGCAGTTGTATTCCTTGCCGCTCTCGGGATCGTAAATCTTGCCGTCGCTCCAGACCGAGCCACCGTCGTATTTGAAGTTATACAGCAGGGGCAGATTCAGCAGGGGGCGCGACTGGCGCGATACGTCGGGGTTTTTCCGGTCCAGCTTAGGTTTGCCGGTGGCGGGGTCCAGCGGTTCGCCCAGCTTAATGAGTTTACCGAAGAAGGTGTTTCCTTTTTCATAAATCTGAACGTGGCCTTTTTTTTCTCCGGCGGTTTCCCAGACGCCCACTACAGCACTGGCGTCAGTGGCGGGGGCAAAGGCGGTTAACGACAGGGCAATGAACAGGAGAGGAAGTATAATGCGTGTGACGTTCATAATACAGGTAGTTAATGATTGTAGAGTACTAACGAAAATTTTGAACCAGGATTTTTGTCGAATTGTAAAGATTTCAGGATGAACTGATACCGGGGGGGTCTTGAAAATCTTCGTAATCTTGCAAACATTTTGGTTCAGACTACCTTCGTTCAGCATGTTTCATATCGACCCCAATCGCCATTATCCTACCGAAACCGAATCGCGGACGATTATCCGGTTTCAGGATTGCGACCCGCTTCAGCACCTCAACAACGCCAAGTATTTCGATTACTATTTCAACGCCCGCGAAGACCAGGTAGCCAAACTTTACGGCTTCGACCCCGGCCAGCTGTTTCACGAGCTGAAAACGAGTTGGGTGGTGTATCAGCACCAGATTGCCTATGTCCGGCCTGCGCAGGTGAGCGAATGGATCCGGATCATGTCGCGACTGATTTACGTGGGCGAAGACACGACCGTAACGGAATACTACATGACCGACGATGCCAAAACGCAGCTTAAAAACGTGTTGTGGGTCACCTCCAAATACATCAGCGTGGCCACCGGAAAACGCATCCCGCACGACGACCGGGTCATGGGTTACCTGCAGGCTACGCTCGAGCCTAACATCGACTTTGCCAGCCTGAATTTCAATGACCGGATTCGGGAGATAAAGGGAGAATTGTAACGGGAAGTGAAACGCGCTTCCGGCTGCCGAACGCCGTTTTTATGCCTCCCGGACGTTAACTCTGGTAGGCACCAGCTACTTGATTTTCATGCCCGGTACCAGCGGCACGGTTTCGACCAGTTCGAGCGACTTGACCATGGCCTCGGTGCCGATTTTGTATTTAATAAAATGCGGGGTTTGCAGATGGGCCCGGTACGCGGCCGAGTCGGCATAAATTTCCAGAATAGTGAAATGCGTGGGGTTGTCTTTTTCCGAAACGGCGTACAGCGTCAGCACACCCGGCTCAACGCGCACCGCCGTTTCGGCCCCTTCTTTCAGCGCGGCTTTGTAGGGTTCCAGCTGCGCCGGGTCAATGACGAGTTTGGCCAGCCGAACAATCTGTTTTTTTTCCTGCGCCGAAACGTTGCCCAGGCTACCCACTGTCAGCATAATCAGGATGAGCGATAAGGATTTCAAATTCATGGTGTCTGTCCGTTGAATTAATGGAGCGTTCGATAGTCGTTCGGCGACTGACCAACCCGTTGCTTGAACAGCCGGGTAAAATGGGGCGGATGTTTGAAACCCAGTTCGTAAGCAATTTCGCTGATTGACTTCCGGGTATCAAATATCTTTTCTTTGGCCAGGTCAATTACTTTAAACTGAATGTAGTCCTGCGCCGATTTTCCCGTTTCCTTTTTCACCAGATCACCGAAATAGTTGGCCGACAAATTCAGCTGTTCCGCGCAGTAGCGTACCGATGGCAACCCTGAATGGTATGACTGGCCCGATTGAAAATAATCGTCTATCAACGTCTCAAAGCGGCTAAGTATATCCTTCTGCGTGTTGTCGCGGGTAATAAACTGCCGGTCATAAAAGCGGACGCAGTAGTTCAGAAACAACTCAATGTTGCTCACAATCAGCGTTTTACTGTGTTTGTCAATGGCCTGTTGCAGTTCGTACTGAATTTTTCTGAAGCACTCCAGTACAATCTGCCGTTCGCGCTCTGACAGGTGCAGGGCTTCGTGAGCATCATATCCGAAAAAACCGTAGTTTTTGATGTGTCTACCCAGCGACGTGTTCCGAATCAGATCGGGATGAAATACGAGCACCCAGCCCTCGGGCTGTATACGTTCTCTGCCCTCATCAAATCCCATCACCTGGCCCGGTGCCACAAAAAGAAGCGTTCCTTCCTGGTAGTCGTAGTGATTGCGGCCATACCGCAGTTCTCCGCATTTCACCTCTTTTAAAAAGATGATGTATAGATCAGACCTGAACCGCGCGGCCTGCACAGGCAAGGAATTAGCCTGATCCAGTACACTCACCAAGGGGTGCAGGGTTTCCTGTCCGCGCTCGGTGTTAAACTGTGAAACGCTTTCCAGACTCGCGATTTTGTCCATGGTCTTTGTTGGTCTACGACCCAAAAGTAGCTGATGCGTTTTGCCCGTTTACCACCCTGCGTTCTTAAACCGTAATACGGGTAAGCAATTCGGTAATCTGTATAACAGCCTGCTGAACAGATGGCCTGACCTTTGTTGCTCAATAGATTGAACTAACCATGAAAATAGAACGGTGGATTTCAGTGGTCGTAACGATTCTGTCAATGACGAGTACCCTACAGGCCCAGACGTCGGCAGACAGTACGCAAAAGGGGCCGAAACTGACGGAAAAGAAATACCAGGCCAAAGCGCCTGAAACGCAGCCGTTTGACGCTAAAGCCTTCGGGCCGTCGGACCAGACAACCCTGCGGTGGTTGGGAATGGCCGGGTTTTTTATCAACAGTCGGGGCACTACGCTTATGGTTGACCCGCTCCTGAAAGGCTTCGACATGCCTGTTATGATTGACTTTCCGATTGCCCCCGGCGCCGTTCCCCGTCTGGATGCCGTTCTGGTGACGCACGCCGACAACGACCATTTCAGCGTACCTACCGTTCTGGACCTCAAACCCGCAACCCACGTCTTCCATTCGACCGTTTACGTGGATTCGCTCATGCAGAATCTCGGCCTGCCCGCGGTGGGGCATGACCCTGGCGACTCGTTCAGCGTTGGCCCCGTTCGGGTTAAGCTGACACCCGCCGACCATGCATACCAGAATGCGTATCCCGGCATGAGCAAGCGGGTTTTTAAAAACGAAGACGCCTGCGGTTTCCTCATAACCACGCCTGATGGCACCATCTGGGCACCCGGCGATTCGCGATTGCTGCCCGAACACCTGACCATGATTCCTCCCGATGCCATTTTGTTTGATTTTTCGGATAGTGACTGGCATTTCACCCTGGCCGGGGCGGTAAAACTCGCCAATTCGTATCCAAACACGCCCCTGCTGCTCAACCACTGGGGGTCAGTCGACGCGCCCGATTTTGCTCCGTTTAACGGCGACCCTGCGCAGCTGGCCAAACTCGTGACCAATCCCGGACGGATTCACGTCCTGGCACCCGGCGAACCGTTTACGCTGAAACGGCTAACCACCAAGACAAAAAAATAGGGTTGACCCTTATGGCGTAGACCAGGCGCTGGCCCTGGGGGAAATTAAACCTTAGTCTAGTAATTTACTCTAACAGTTAAACAACGGTATTCCGGGCGGCAGTTGCCCTGTTTATACTGAGTTGGAGAAAGCCTGTAGTACGCAAACAGCCGCCCCCCTGGAGCGGCTGTTTTTGCGTGGGCTGGTGCGCCACTACCTTCCGACCTATTTTTACCCCATGAACCGAAAAATTATATTTGATACCGACCCCGGCGTGGATGATGCGCAGGCAATACAACTCATTCTGGCCGCACCGGAGCTGGACCTGCTGGGCCTGACCACCATCTTCGGCAATGCCGACGTTGACCTGGCCACCACCAATGCCCTGCGACTGCTTGATCTGGGCGGCCGTCCCGACGTGCCGGTGGCCAAAGGGGTAGCCAATCCGCTGAAGGGTGCTTATCTGGGGGCGGTGGCCTTTGTGCACGGCGACGATGGTCAGGGTAATACGTTCCGGCCCGCCAGCACCGGGCAGCCCATTGATCTGTCAGCCGCCGAGTTTATTGTGCAACAGGTGAACAGCCAGCCCGGCGAGATTACCCTGGTAGCCGTGGGGCCACTGACCAACCTTGCCCTCGCGCTGCAACTCGATCCCACTATCACTGACAAAGTAGTGGAAGTGGTGGTAATGGGGGGCAATGCCCTCTGCGCCGGTAACGCTACGCCCGCCGGAGAAGCCAACATCTATAATGATCCCGATGCTGCCGACCTGGTTTTTGGGGCGGGCTGGCCCGTTACCATGATTGGCCTCGACGTAACGCACCGCGTGAACCTGACCGGCAAAACCATCGACCGGCTCGCTACCCTGCCCGGCCCGCTCAACGAGTTTGTATCGGCGGCCGTGCCGTTTTATCGGGCGTTCTACGAGCAGCGGAATGGCATCGACGGTATTTTCGTCCATGACTCTACGGTGGTTGTGTACCTGCTGGCGCCGGACCTGTTCCTGTTTGGTCATTACCCCATGCGGGTCGATGTGTCGAACGGCATCGGGCGGGGTAAAACCTGGCCGTTACTGACCGAACCGGATGCCGAAGATAATCCCGCCCTGCAACCCTGGCAAAACCGCCCCCGCGTTAAAGTTGGGATCGGGGTGGAGGGAGAGAAAGTGGTTGAGGTCATTGTTAAGTATTTAACCGCATCGGCAGATCGATAGAAAAATAGAGGTTGACACGCAGGACTGAAGACGGAGACAGAAAAAACCCGGTTCTCTGTGTGCCAATCTTTGTTTCTACTGTGTTACAATAACTATGGAGAATCCCTTTTTAGAACCTTACAATACCCCCCACCACACGGCTCCGTTCGATAGCATTACGAACGAACACTACGGCCCCGCCCTGCACGAAGGACTGGCGCAGGGCCGCGCCGAGGTGGCCGCCATCATTAATAACCCCGCCGAACCCACCTTTGACAACACCATCGTGGCGCTCGAACAGGCAGGTGGGCTGCTGGATAAGGTAACGTCGGTGATGTTTAACCTGAACTACGCCGAAACCAGTCCGGAACTGCAGGAAATCGTTAAAGAAGCGTCGCCGTTGCTGAGCGAGTACAACAACGACATCAAGCTGAATGAGCCGCTGTTTGCCCGCATCAAAGCCGTGTACGACAATCGCGATACCCTCACGCTCGATCCCGAGAGTGCGATGTTGCTGGAAAAGACCTATAAACGCTTTGCCCGCAACGGGGCCAGTCTGGACGAAAAAGGCAAGGAGCGGCTGCGCGAAATCGATAAAGAGCTGGCCCGGCTAAGTCTGGATTTTGGCGAAAATGTCCTGGCCGAAACCAACGCTTATTTCCGGGTGGTGACCGACGAAGCTGACCTGGCCGGGCTGCCTGATTTTGTGCGTGACCAGGCCAGAGCCACCGCCAGCGAGAAAGGAATTGATGGGTATGTGTTTACCCTCCAGGCACCGAGCTACGGACCGTTTATGCAGTACGCCGACAACCGGGCCCTTCGCGAAGAACTTTACCGGGCCTATAATGGACGTAGTTTCCGGGGAGATGCTACCGATAACCAGGCCATTGTACGGAAGATCGTTGATTTTCGCTATGAGCGGGCCACCCTGCTGGGCTACGATACCCACGCCGATTTTGTGCTGGAAGACAGTATGGCCGGCTCGCGCACGAAGGTGCAGGCATTTCTGGACGAGCTTGTAGCCGCGGCTCGCCCCGCTGCCGGGCGCGACCTCGCCGAGCTGACTCAGTACGCCCAGGCAAACGGGTTTACGGGCGATGTGCTGCAACCCTGGGATAGCAGCTACTACGCCGAGAAGCTGAAAAAGGAAAAGTACGACCTCGACGATGAAACGCTGAAGCCATACTTCAAGCTCGAAAATGTGCTGGATGGTGCGTTCACGGTAGCCAACAAACTCTACGGCATCACGTTCGTGGAGCGCACCGATATTCCGGTGTATAACCCCGAGGTGAAAACCTATGACGTCCTGAACGAAGATGGTTCATTTCTGGCCGTGTTCTATGGCGACTATTTTCCGCGGCCCGGTAAACGCGCCGGCGCCTGGATGAACGACGTTCTGGCGCAGCGCGTAGTGAACGGCGAAAACATACGGCCGCATATTGTGAACGTCTGCAACTTCACGCGGCCCGTTGCGGATGCCGCTACGGGTGGAAAACCATCCCTGCTCACGTTCAACGAGGTTACCACGCTGTTTCACGAGTTTGGCCACGCGCTGCACGGCATGCTGGCCAACGGGCAATACGAAAGTCTGACCGGTACCAACGTGCCCCGCGACTTCGTGGAATTGCCCTCGCAGGTGATGGAAAACTGGTGCTACGATCCCGAATCGCTGAAACTCTTTGCCCGGCACTATCAGACCGATGAAGTTATACCCAACGAACTGATTGAAAAGATTCGGGCCAGTCAGAATTTTCTGGCCGGGCTGGGTACGCTGCGGCAGCTGCGCTTTGGACTGGTCGATATGGCGTACCACGGGCAGGTACCCACCGGCGAGAGCATCCCGGATATAGAAAGCCGCATTGACGCGGTGGCCAACCTGTTTCCACCCGTGCCGGGTACGGCTTTCAGCCCGGCCTTTTCGCACATCTTTTCTGGTGGCTACTCGGCAGGGTATTACAGCTACAAATGGAGCGAGGTTTTGGATGCCGATGCGTTTGAGTTCTTTTTAGAGAACGGCGGTCTGACCAACAAATCGGCGGCTAACGGCTTCCGGCAGCATGTGCTGGAACGCGGGGGCAGCGAAAAACCGATGGAACTCTATAAACGATTTCGGGGCCGCGAGCCATCACCCACGGCCATGCTGCGAAGAAGCGGATTGCTAACCTGACCAGAGCAAACCTAAAAAGGGGCGGGCATCTGAACTACAGATGCCCGCCCTTTTCTTAAGTGTATAGCCTGATTACTGCTTCGTCACCTGAACGTTCATCACCAGCCGCACATCGTCGCTGACAACTACGCCACCGGCTTCGGTTACGCCATCCCAGGTGAGGCCAAACTCCTTGCGCTTCAGGGTGCCAGTCAATTCAAAACCGGCTTTGGTCTGGCCGTAAAAATCCTGCATCTGTCCACCGTATTCGGCCTTCAGCGTTACAGGCCGGGTTACGCCATGCATCGTCAGATCGCCGGTGAGGGCATAGGTGTCGTTGCCGGTTGCTTTCATGCCGGTTGAACTGAACGTTAGTTTCGGGTACTGATCGGCGTCGAAAAATTCGGCTGATTTCAGGTGGGTGTCCCGCTGCTCGTTGCCGGTGCTGATACTGGCAATATAAGCCGAGAAGCTGATGGCAGCGTCTTCAAAATCATCGCCATTCATGTCAAGTACGCCATCAAACTGGCTGAAACTACCTGTCACCGTCGATACCATCAGGTGTTTTACCTTAAACTGGATTTCAGAATGCGTAGGATCAATTGCCCAGGCGGTAGTAGTGGTTTGGGTTTCCATAGGATTAAAAGTTATTGAGTTAAGACATTTGATGTATATACATGTAATTTAGGGAAAAGGTTCACAGTGTTCCGATTTCTTTTAGGCTGCATACAGAAACAGGACGCTTCTGATCGGCTTGTTTTCAGGCACGTTTACCGGGCTATCTTTGTTAATTAACTGGACTAAATCACGTAAAAATGCCTAATTGGTTTCTCGGAAAAATCCGATTTCAGCAACCCATCGACGATGCCACCGTCGGGACCCGCAACGAAGAATTTATTAAGCAGAAAACGGTCACGGAGGCCTATCTGGTCGACGCCGTGAGTTATACCGATGCCGAAGGTCGTCTTTATCAGGAGATTGCCGCCAACCACCCCGAGTTCGAGATCACCGATATATCGCGCATGAAACTCGCCGATGTATTCTTCAGCGAAGACGGGGGCGACGTGTGGTTTAAGGTGAAGGCCATGTTCATTACCGACGACGAGAAAACCGGTAAGCAGAAGAAAACACCAAGCCTGATGCTGGTGAACGCCGAAACGCCCAGGCAGGCCTACGAGCGCGTGGAACACAGCCTCCGTACGGCCCTCGACCCGTTCGAGATTACGGACGTCAACACCACAAAGATTCTGGATATTTTCCCCTATAGCGAGGACGAACAGCGCAACCTGCGGCCCATGAGTGAAGTAATGGCCGAAGCGGTGTAGGGTTTAACACCGAGAAAACAGAGATTTGCACAGAGAAGCAGAGTGGCTACATCGGAACGATGCATCCCTTTGTCTTCTCTGTACTTTTTTGTCTTTATTTCCTCTGGGTTAGAAAAATAATGCAACAATATCACGACCTGCTCCGGCACATTCTTACCAACGGCACCCGCAAAACTGACCGCACCGGCACCGGCACCATCAGCGTGTTTGGCTACCAGATGCGGTTTAATCTACAGGAGGGATTCCCGTTGCTGACTACTAAAAAAGTCCATACGAAGTCGATCATTCACGAGCTGCTGTGGTTCATTAAAGGCGACACCAATATCAAATATCTGACCGACAATGGCGTCAAAATTTGGAACGAATGGGCCGACGAGAACGGCGACCTCGGACCCGTCTACGGCAAACAGTGGCGTAGCTGGGCGGCCCCGGATGGTCTGGTTATCGATCAGCTGAGCGACGTGTTGCGCCAACTCAAAAATACGCCTGATTCGCGCCGGATGATTATCTCGGCCTGGAACCCCGCCGACGTACCGAATATGGCCTTACCACCGTGCCATTTGCTGATGCAGTTTTTTGTTGCGGATAACAAACTTTCCTGTCAGCTCTACCAGCGCAGTGCCGACGTGTTTCTGGGTGTGCCGTTCAACATTGCCAGCTATGCCCTGTTGACCATGATGATCGCCCAGGAATGCGGGTACGAAGCGCACGAATTTGTCTGGACCGGGGGTGATACGCACTTGTACCTAAATCACTTAGAGCAGGTCGAAACGCAGCTGTCGCGCGAGTTCCGACCGCTGCCCACTATGCGGCTGAACCCGGCTGTGACGTCCGTTTTCGACTTTTCGTACGACGACTTTTCGCTCGAAAACTACGATCCCTGGCCCGCCATCAAGGCCCCGGTAGCGGTTTGATGCCGGACCAGGGCTGGACGTTTACGGTGACAGCGCTTAGTTGAGCCGCACCCGGCGGATGCTGCCGTTGTTCTGATCGGCAATGTACAGCAGGCGTTTGACATCGGTGGCCAGGGCCGCAATGCTGCTGAACCGGGCGAGCCGCAGGGAATCATTGGCGAAACCAGCGTCGTCAGACCCTGCCAGCACCCGGGGTGCGCCACCCGGTGTAACCCGCCATATCTTACTGGTATTGGCCATGAGCAGGCTGCCGTCCGGCTCGTAAAGAAGGATGCGGGGCGTATTGGCGTCCACGTACGGAAACAGTTCACTGATGTCGCCGGTGGGCGTGATCTGAAAAACGGCCCGGCTACCCAGATCCACGGCTGCCAGGCCCCCGGCGCGATTTGCGGCTAATCCCGCGTAGTAACGCGGGTAAGACGTGTTGCCAACGATACGGCCCTGAAACGGCAGTCCGCTGACCGTACCCACCAGGGTTTTCACAAGGCCATCGGGCGTAATTTTGCGGATGGCATTGTGCGAATAATTGTTCACGCTGCCACCGTCGCCCGCGTACAAATTACCCGACGCATCGAACGTGAGCGTCGTAACCGTTATGAACCGCGCCGACGTGTCGCGTCCGTCAGCCGACGTTTCGGGATAGAAAGGGTAAGCAAAGACGTTAAACGGCTTTCCCGCCAATGTGGATACCTGCCCCTCAGGACTAATTTTTCGAATGCAGGAGTTATCAGAGGCCTCACCCACGAATAGATTACCCCGCCGGTCAATGGCCAGGCTGGTTATCTGACCAAACTTCGCCGTTGCCGCCGGGCCGTTCTGGTAGCCTGCCTGCCCCGACCCGGCCAGCGTCGTAACCACACCCGCCGGGCTGATTTTACGTACCACATAATTCGCCTGATCGGCAGCATATACATTCCCGGCTGAGTCAACGGCCAGGCCTGTAATGCGGGCCTGTTTGCCATTAACCAGCATGGCCTTCGCCGACACGAACGTACTGACTACGCCCACGGAGTCAAGGGCCGTTGGTGCGACATCAGGTGCTGACTGTTTGCAGGAAACTGCCGCCCAGATTGACAGCGTAATGAAGAATGAACAACGGATTAGACGCATACGTATCGTTTCTTGATAACTGAAAAGGCAAACGAAGCCACCTGGATTCCAGAACGGAATTGATTGGAATAAGTTGGCATCTGATCCTTAGATTTACCGGCCCGACTGCTTATGTAAGGCAGTCCTACGCCCACCATCGCTCTGCATACTCCGTCAATGGCTCCTAAACCGCCGGTTATTCCTGCTACCAGTACCCGCTCGCTCATCAGTATCATTGGCGCGTCGTCGCTCGGCACACTCATTGAGTGGTACGATTTTTACATTTTTGGCTCGCTGGCTACGGTGCTGGCCACCAAGTTTTTTCCCGAAACCAATCCCACGGCAGCTTTTCTGAGTACGCTGGCCACGTTTGCGGCTGGCTTTGTGGTGCGGCCCTTTGGGGCGTTGTTCTTCGGGCGGCTGGGTGACATGATTGGACGGAAGTATACCTTCATGGTCACGCTGCTGCTGATGGGCGGGGCCACGTTTGCCATTGGTCTGATTCCCAGCTACGCCACCATCGGCTTCCTGGCTCCGCTGCTGGTGCTGGTACTGCGGTTGCTACAGGGGCTGGCCCTCGGTGGCGAATACGGGGGGGCGGCTACCTACGTGGCCGAACACGCCCCCGCCAACCGGCGTGGTTTCTGGACCTCCTGGATTCAGATTACGGCTACGGCAGGCCTGTTCATTTCGCTGATTGTGATCCTGATTACCCGCACGGTTATGACGCCCGAAGCCTTTGACGACTGGGGCTGGCGGGTGCCGTTCTGGCTATCTATCGTGATGGTATTTGTGTCGTACCTGATTCGGCGTAACATGCACGAGTCGCCCCTGTTTGCGAAGGCAAAGGCCGAGGGTAAGACGTCGAAAAATCCGCTTAAAGACAGCCTGGGTAATAAATACAACTTCAAATTTGTCCTGCTGGCGTTGTTTGGGGCTACAATGGGGCAGGGGGTAGTCTGGTACACGGGGCAGTTTTACGCCATGAGTTTTATCAAGACCGTCTGCAACGTTGATGCCCTCCAGTCCGATCAGCTGATGAGCGTGGCCCTGCTGATGGGAACGCCGTTTTTTGTGGTCTTCGGCTGGCTGTCGGACAAAATCGGACGTAAGTATATTATGATGTTCGGGATGCTGGTGGCTATTCTCTCGTACCGGCCCATCTACGAGCAGATGTACCAGACCACCAGCCTCGCCAACAAACAGGAGGTACCCGCCAACCTGACGGTGCAGTCTGTCATCGTAGCTGACCCGGATAAGGAGGGGAGCTCAATTACGACCAAAACCACCACGCACCACTACGCCGACGGCACCCAGCTGGCCGAGGTAATCAGGGAGAAAACCGGCCCCGGCTCATCTGCCGAAACGCTTGCGCCAACGGTGAAGAAAACTGTAAAACTCAACGACGCTGACCGCTGGACGTTGATCTGGCTGGTGTTTATCCAGGTCATTTTTGTAACGCTGGTCTACGGACCCATTGCGGCTTTTCTGGTCGAGATGTTTCCCGTCAACATCCGCTACACGTCCATGTCGCTGCCGTACCACATTGGCAACGGTGTATTCGGCGGTCTGCTGCCCGCTGTGGCTACGTATCTGGCTACACAGGCCAAAGGGGCCAACGCTGCTGCCGAAACGGCCGGGGCCGCCCTGCCCTTTGCCGCGCCCTATCTCGAAGGGCTGTGGTACCCGATCATCGTGGCTGGCGTCAGTTTCGTCATTGGCATGGTGTATATCAGTAATCGCCCTGTGATTGTAGATTAATCTTCGGCATTGAGCTATGAAAAGCAGGCGATTATTTGGTGATATAGAAGGCGTCGTTGAAGGTGATATATTTAGGAATAGAGTTGAGCTATCCGAATACAGAGTACATAAGCCAATACAAGCAGGAATCAGTGGGTCAGAAAATGAAGGCGCAGACTCAATCGTAGTTTCGGGTGGATATGAAGATGATGAAGACCTGGACGACGTAATCATCTACACAGGTCAAGGTGGAAGAAGTAATGATTCTAAATCTCAGGTTGCGGACCAAACCTTAACTAGAGGAAACAAGGGGTTAGCAGTATCCTGCGAGAAGCAGCTTCCCGTTCGGGTAGTCAGAGGATTTAGTGGAGAATCAGTACTATCTCCCAAAAAGCAATATATATACGCTGGTTTGTACTCCGTATCAGACTACTGGCATGATATAGGGAAAAGCGGTTTCATCGTTTGGCGATTCAGATTAGAGAAAATCAAAAAGGACACGAGTGATGATGTTAACTCTGATGGCATAATGGCTCAAGAGGCTGATCCTGAATACGGTGAATCGAGTAGAAAGGAGTACGTGATTAATCGAATAGTAAGGGAAACGAGAATAGCGCAGTATGTCAAAGACTTGTACGATAGCCGCTGCCAGGTTTGCGGACTACAAATTAGAACTCCAGTGGCTTATTACGCCGAAGCCGCTCATATAAAGGGGTTAGGGAAACCACATGATGGACCAGATGTCGAAGAAAATATTTTGTGCTTGTGTCCTAACCACCACGCCATGTTTGATTTAGGCGTAATCGCAATTGATGATGATTTCTCTGTTTTAGGCTTAGTTGACATTTCGCTGACTGTGCATCCCGAGCACAAGATCGGGAAAGAGTTTCTAAAGTATCATAGGGAACATCACTATAAAAATAATAGGATGGTGTAATGCATGCTGTATGACAAAGTGCACATCGTTGAAGTTGTGAATGAAGCACACCAATTAATCAACTCGTAAATAAATGAACCTACTTAAAAAATACCTCGGCATCATCTGGATTGGCCTGGCCGGTCTCAGCGGCTATTACGGCCTGGCCGCTCTCGGTTTGCCGAAACTGGTATCGGGCAAAACCGAAGACCTCGTTTTCGGAATTATCATCGTCTTCGTGCTGATGCCCCTCATCGTGGGCGGGCTACTGACTTTCGGCATCTACGCCCTGCGGGGAGAGTATGCTGATGAGGAGTGAGCGAATCGGTATTGTTGCTAACGAGCGGGGCTTGCCGAAGTACGGGAATTAGTATTCCGTCCGCCCACAACCGCTGATGATTGAAAATACAAAGTTGAAGTTAACAACAATAAGCCAAATAGTTATTCGTCCAGCCCCGATATGAAGTACAGTAGAATTACTGCTGCTGAAGATAAACTTGTCAAGCCCATATTTTGGCAAACCCGACGTTAGCGGAAGTATTTATTTTGTTCTAAGAATGCGTTTACAATTTTCCAAGTTTGTGCTGGCTTTTCTTCCCAGGGAAGGTGCCCACACCTTTCTATAAACTTTAGCTGGGATCTTTTTATCAACTGATTAATTTCGATGATATTGGCTTCACCCGCTAAGTCTTGCCGCCCTTGAACCAGTAGAACTTGCGATTGTATTTTATATAACGTTGTCCTTAAATCAAAATGAGGGTGCGCTAAATCAAAAGCTGGGAGAACATAATAATTAAAATCATTTTCTTTCAAAGAAATAGCTGCCTTTAGGCCGATATTTCTGTCATAATAATATGCAGGCATTCCGGCTTTATCTCTTTGATAATTTGCCTGAATAAAAGTTGATGAATCTTTCAGTTTATCCTTCCATTGATCACGAACGGCCTTTTCCTCAGGTAATAACCTCACTCTAAAATTATCATCAAATATTTTTGCATATTCACTTGAAATTGGAGGAGAACCTAAGCTTATAATTGCTTTTGTGTTTTGCGGATACTTCATCCCATATAACAAAGCCAACAAGGAACCCCAGGAGTTTCCGACTAAGATTATTGTGCTGGCATTTAAATGCTTACGCAAAGCCTCAATGTCTTCAACATAAGAATTCATGTGAATTGTTGTTGTGTCATACTTTTTAAGTACTGAACGGCCTGTACCCCTTTGTTCGAGCATGGCACATTGATAATATTGAGACAGGGAATCAGCAATTGGCTGCATATAATCGACTGTTGATCCCGGCCCGCCACCTAAAATAATGGCATATGAACCTTGTTTTCCAAATATTTTATAATGAAGGTTAAAATCGCTTCTATCTAGTTTTCCATCTACAACCGCCCTTTGTGAGAAAATACTTGTACTCGCTAAAAGTAAAAGAGAGGTATAAAAATATACTGTGGCAGAAATTTTTAGAGTTTGCATTTCTTCCTTACAATAATTATAGTTTAACTTTTAATATTTCCGCTAATGGTTTTGGGCTTTGCGTTGGCGGACTTTTGAAGCCGTAAACTGTCTGTTAGTACCAAAGTTTATTCATTGATCAAATGTTTCTATTCGCACTTTCAGCTCACTAACGCAAAATTCGTGTTAGCAGTAGTTTTTATTATTTCTTTTATTTCGGCTATCGTAAATGCAGGTCTTTTTGAATGAATCATAGCATGGCAATTTGGACATACTGGGATCAAGTCGTTTTTTGAATCTATTTCATATTCTTTTCCAATGCCCGCTATTGCATTAACATGATGAACATGAATAAAGCCTTTGCCGATTTCGCCAAATGTTTTTTCAAAATTAAAATTACATATTTGACAAGAATATCCGTGGTGTTTCAAACACGTTTTTCTTGCTTGTGGATTTCTTTCATATCGTGTCTGAGTAACCTCTTTTGATTTCCCTTCTAAGTATGACTCTGTCTCGTCTGATACAACGTCATTTGAAACGAAACCATTACCAATATATTTATTTTCTTGAATGAAATCAAACCAATTTGTTTCTAACAATGAAATGATTTTTGGTTTTATAGATATACCACTTTGTTGTGGAAACCACTGCTGAATTTTATCCGGGTCTGTTTTGTCGAGTAATTCTTTGTCAAAAAGAATATTTTTAGATGGGTTGATTAAGATGTCAAATTCAATATCAATATAATTGGTTGTTTTTCCTTCCGTTCCATCCCAATGTGGGGCAGTATAATAAGAAGACTTAGCATAACCACTCCCTATAATTCCTTTAGGCTCTTCGCCAAGTCTGATGAGGAAAACCCTATCTCCCTTTTTTATGTTTTTTGAATTGCCACAACTCCATCTTTTTACAACATATCCAACTGTCTCAAGATGCTCAATAGTTTCCTGTAAGTCTGTCCAATCCCATCGTTGAGGATTCCATACAAAAAGAAAGGTGTTTATATTTTTGTCAGCGATATTAGGCGTTAAAGTTAAATGAGTTTTGATTTGAGATAAAAGTTTGTCTAAGGTAAAATCATCTTTCTTATTAGTCCATCCAGGAGTTTCACGGTTGGAGTCTAATGTATTAGGTTTAATAAATTCTGTCAGCTTATGTAATGGTGAAGTGACGCCTGTTACAAGTCCGATTTCACAATTCTCTTCGTCAGTCAGTGGTTTTATATAAAACTTATAAGTATTTACTTTATATCCTGCGTCTTCAAATGATTTGTTAAGTCTTGGATGAACAAAAACCGACTCAGATTCTTTCCTCTTTTGTCGATGAGGTCGTTGCTCTCGTTCAAATAGAAATCCAGCTTCTTCCATTTTAGATTTCAGATCGGCATATATAGTTTCTCTGTCTGTCATTTAATTTACTGTATGTCGTACTAAAATTACTGCTAACATCTGTATCTACGTAAGTACCTGCCTTTTTCAGGCAAACTTTCGTAAATATCTGCTTTGTCTGCAATTGGGCTTTGATTGAGACTGGTTAGCTTACAAGGCTGGTGACTGAGCATTGCCGTGGCAAGTAAATGCCTTTTTGCTGGATATCCAACCCGCCCAACGGCCTTTTTATCTGGTCCAATCCTTTGATGGTCAGATGCGTATAAGTGCCGGTCGTTTTGCTGCTCTCGTGGCCCAGTAGGAGTGTATTTAGCGCAGGTCGGTGCCGTCCTTGAGTAGGTGCGTAGCCAGGGAATGCCACATACACAGACGTTTTAACTGCTCGCTCCGAACACGCCACCCAACAGCCCGACGGTTTTGTCTGTATTTTTGCCCGTAACTCTTAGTACCTCCTTACCCACTGACTTATGTCGCTTATTAAAACCTTCGATCAGTATCAGACCGCTTACCAGAAAAGCGTTGACGACCCCGAAGCCTTCTGGGCCGAAATAGCCCAGGAGTTTCAGTGGCGCAAACCCTGGACCAAAACCCTGCAATGGAACTTCACCGACCCCGAGATGAAGTGGTTTCAGGGCGGTAAGCTCAACATTACCGAAAACTGCCTGGACCGGCACCTCGCCCTCCGCGCCGACCAGCCCGCCATTGTCTGGGAGCCCAATGACCCCGCCGAAGCAGGCGTGACGCTTACCTACCGGATGCTACACGACCAGGTCTGCCGCATGGCCAACGTGCTGAAGCGTAATGGCGTTGTGAAAGGCGACCGCGTCTGCGTTTATATGCCGATGGTGCCCGAACTGGCCATTACCGTGCTGGCCTGCGCCCGCATCGGGGCCATCCATTCGGTCGTGTTCGGTGGTTTTTCGGCCCAGAGCATTGCCGACCGCATTAACGACGCGCAGTGTAAGGTGGTCGTCACGTCCGACGGGGCTTACCGGGGCAATAAGGAAATTCCGATGAAAGACACCGTCGATGACGCGCTCATTGGCTGTCCCACTATCGAAAGAGTGATTGTCATGACCCGCACCCGCACGCCGGTGGCTATGCTCAAAGGCCGCGATGTGTGGCTGGAGCAGGAACTCAAACACGTTACCGCCGATTGCGAAGCCGAAGAAATGGACGCCGAAGACGTGCTGTTCATTCTCTACACCTCCGGCAGTACGGGCAAGCCGAAAGGTGTGGTGCACACCTGCGGGGGCTACATGGTCTATGCGGCCTATACGTTCCAGACCGTGTTCCAGTACGATACCGCCGGCGATGGGCCACCCCCGCTGTTTTTCTGCACGGCCGACATTGGCTGGATTACGGGCCACAGCTATATTGTCTACGGCCCGCTGGCCACGGGCGGTACGTCGCTGCTGTTCGAAGGGGTGCCTACCTTTCCCGACGCCGGGCGGTTCTGGGACATCGTGGATAAGCATCAGGTAAATATTCTGTACACGGCTCCCACGGCCATTCGTTCGCTCATGGGCGCGGGGCTGGAGCACGTAAAGGGCCATGACCTGAGCAGCCTGCAAATTCTGGGGTCGGTAGGGGAGCCCATCAACGCCGAAGCCTGGCACTGGTATGATGATAACATCGGCAAAAACCGCTGCCCCGTTGTTGATACGTGGTGGCAGACCGAAACCGGCGGCATCCTTATCTCGCCGATTGCGAACGTCACCGAAACCAAACCCACCTTTGCTACCCTGCCGCTGCCGGGGATTCAGCCGATACTGGTTGACGAAAATGGGGTCGAAATTGACGGTAATGGCGTGTCGGGTAACCTCTGCATCAAATTTCCCTGGCCCGGCATCCTGCGCACTACATGGGGCGACCACGAACGCTGCCGCCAAACGTATTTTACCACCTACCCCGGCTTATACTTCACCGGCGACGGCTGCCTGCGCGATGAGGACGGCTACTACCGCATCACGGGCCGCGTAGACGACGTGCTGAACGTGTCGGGGCATCGTATTGGCACGGCAGAGGTCGAAAACGCCATCAATATGCATACTGGTGTAGTCGAGAGCGCCGTAGTCGGCTACCCACACGACATTAAGGGGCAGGGCATCTACGCCTACGTTATCACCGACGATCAGCAACCCAGCGGGCACGATGCCGAGCTGACTAAACGCGACATTCTGGCTACCGTCAGCCGGGTTATTGGTCCCATTGCCAAGCCTGACAAAATCCAGTTCGTCGCGGGCCTGCCCAAAACGCGTTCCGGCAAAATCATGCGACGTATCCTGCGTAAAATTGCCGAGGGCGACACGGCGAACCTCGGCGACACCAGCACCCTGCTTGACCCGGCTGTCGTGGACGAGATCAGGAAAGGGGCTATATAAGGCTTTTTCGGGATCGTTGGCGTCATTGATCGTTAACTAATTTCATTTGGTGATGTAGTATACCGAATAGCGCGGGTAACCCAGCCGTTTCGGATACCACATCACCAACTGTTGCTTTTCACCCTGCCTGCTCATCGATACCCTTTTTTTACTGCCCCAGGACGTCATCGATAGTATAGGGGATACTGAACAAATACCCGTATCCCGCTGTATTGACAAAGTCCGCGTAATGCCTGGATGAGGTTAAAAATCGCCCGCCCTTACCTATGGACAGGAGTTGGCCCGGTGACTACTCTAAACTGAACGTAAATGACGGTACCAATAATAATTGTTTGTCTGTTGCTCATTCTGGCTTATATCTTCGATATAACGTCATCAAAAACCAAAATCCCCTCCGTCATACTACTCTTTGCGCTGGGCTGGCTTGTTCGTCAGAGTACAGAATTTTTCAACATACCAATTCCAGACTTAAATAGAATCCTTCCCGCTTTAGGGACGGTGGGTTTGATTCTTATCGTTCTGGAAGGATCGTTGGAACTTGAGCTCAACCGAAGTAAGTTTCCGTATGTCGGAAAAATGGCTTTGATTTCATTGGTGCCGATGCTGATTTTTAGCTTCGGTATGGCCTTTGCTTTTCAATACTTTGCTGAAACAACCCTGCGCATTGGTCTTATCAACGCGCTTCCTTTTGCCGTAATAAGCAGCGCCATTGCCATACCCAGTGCGCAGAATCTTATCAATAAGAACAAGGAATTTGTAACCTACGAGAGTAGTCTGTCTGATATTTTTGGTGTTATAATTTTCAATTTTATCACGCTGAACAGTACTATAAACACCCAGTCTTTTGGCAAGTTTTTTCTTGATCTATTTATTATTCTGCTGATTACCTTCGTAATGACGATCGGACTGGCCTTCCTGATGAGGACAACAAAGCATCCTGTAAAGTTCGTACCTATTATTCTGATCGTTGTATTTATTTACGAGCTATCAAAGCTATATAATCTTCCCGCTTTAATTTTTATCCTGCTCTTTGGGCTGGCCCTCGGCAATCTCGATGAAATTAAAACGAATAAAATTATACGAAGGTTACAACCCGAGATTCTGGATAAAGAAGTTCACAAACTGAAAGAACTAACCGGTGAAATTTCCTTTTTAATCCGGGCTTTGTTTTTTCTGGTATTTGGCTATCTGATTGATACGAAAGACTTGCTTAACGCAGAAACTATTGTCTGGGCAATGGCCATCGTACTGTTTATTTATAGTCTGCGAATCATTTTTCTCAAATTCTTTGAGCTTCCTCTGCAACCCCTCTTGTTTGTTGCGCCCAGAGGTCTTATTACTATTTTGCTGTTTCTGACTATTCCGCTGGTGCAACGCATTGGAGTCGCCAGCAAATCATTGACGATACAGGTCATTGTTCTCACCGCGCTGATCATGATGGTCGGGTTGCTGTTTGATAAAAAGCCGGCTGTTGACACACCCGTGCCTGAGCCGGAGGAGGCCAGTCGTCAGGAGAGTTAGTCGGGCGTAATGGGTTCGGGTCGGGACAGAGCGGATTCGTTAACACGCTAAAAGCCACTCGATCGAGTGGCTTTTAGCGTGTTAACGAATCCGCAGGAAGTGCTTAGGCGGGCAGCGACCAGCCTTCGCGATACTCACGGCCAACAAACTGGTTGGCTTCGTCGAAGTTGGTGATCTTCATATTTTTGCCGTCCCACATTAGCCGCTTGCGACCGGGGTAGTTGAAACCACGTCCGTTGGCATTGGCCATGCGGAGGGTATAGCTCCGAATGGCCAGGTTACCCATCAGCACTGACTCGGTGAGGGGGCCGGCAAAATCGAAGGAGGAGTACAGCCCTTTGTGTTCCTTGCTGTTGAAACCTTCTTTGCAGGCGTTTGCCCACAAGATCTGGTGACCATTCTCGGGCAGACCTTTTACAAGGGGATTCATTTCGGGTTTTGGCGGCTCGATTTTTTCGCCCTTTTTGGTGTAAACCTTCGGATCGTTGCCGTACAGTCCGCAGATCATCATCCCCTTGTCGCCAATCATCATCATACCGTTCTCACCGTTCTCGGGCAAGGACTCGCCTTCGGGCAGCAAATCACTGCGGAACGGGCGGATACCCCCGTCCGACCAGGTCATGGTTACCTCTTTCTTGTTTTTTGCCGTGGCCGGAAACTTCATTTCCACGTGCGACGAAGGGGGGCAGCCTTCGGGAATGTACTCCGGCGTCCAATCTTTTAGAAACACCGAGCCAATACTGGTTTCCACTTCGGTAGGCGAACCCAGTCCCAGCACCCGGAAGGGTACGTCCATGATGTGGCAGCCAATATCGCCGAGGGCACCGGCTCCGAAGTTCCACCAGCCCCGCCATTTGAAGGGATGGTAAGCCGGGGTGTAGCCTACTTTCTGCGCCGGTCCGAGCCACAGATCCCAGTCCAGTCCATCGGGAACGGTAGCCACCGGCTGCGGCACCGGAATGCCCTGCGGCCACACGGGGCGGTTGGTCCAGAGATGAATGGTATCAACGGTGCCAATCAGCCCTTTGTCAAACAACTCGATCATCTGCAGCTGCTGCGGATTGGAACCGCCCTGGTTACCCATTTGGGTCACGACTTTGTATTTACGGGCGGCTTCGGTCAGCATCCGGGCTTCGCGGATGTTGTGGGTCAGCGGCTTCTGCACATACACGTGCTTGCCCCGCTGCATGGCGTTCATGGCCACAATGGCGTGGGTGTGGTCGGCCGTAGATACCGTTACGGCATCAATGTTTTTGCCTTCTTTATCGAGCATCTCCCGGAAATCCTTGTACCGTTTGGCGGTGGGGTGCATCTCGAAATTCTTCTGCACCTGATCGCGGCTCCAGTCTACGTCGCAAAGGGCTACGATGTTGTTGGCTCCTTTGTTGAAGGCGTTGTTCGTGTCCGAAAAGCCTTTGCCTGCTATACCCACACCGGCAATGTTGAGCTTGTCGCTGGGAGCAGTAAAGCCCCGTCCGCCTAACACGTGGCGTGGTACAATAAAGAAACTGGTAGCAGCCAGCGCGCTGGCCTGAATAAACTGGCGTCGGCCGGTAGCGTTGCCGGTTGATTTTTCGGATTGGTTCATGTTATAGTAAAGCTAAGTTGATTCACGGGAGAGAAAGAAAAACAGGACGCGGTTTTACCCAACGACTCAGATATATTAGTCTGACTTACCCCCCTATCTTTAACGCAGTTTCAATCCCTGTTTATGCCTAAATTATTTTTAGCCCTACTGTGTACAACGGTTTCGCTGGCGCAACCGGCTGTTCCTGCCCTGATTCCCAGTCCACAAACGCTCGAAACCCGAACGGGCCGCTTTGCCATTACCGCCCAGACCCGGCTCAATATCCTGACCCCAATAACATCGGTACGCCGAATGGTGCAGCGTAATCTGCCCGGCTTACGGCTTACCGATCAGCCGCGACCCACGCGGGCCATCACCGTTCGGCTGGCGTCGGTGCCGGGTGTAGGACCCGAAGGCTATGACCTGACCGTTTCTTCAACGGGTATTCTGCTGACCGCCCCCCGCGAAGCCGGGCTGTTTTACGGCCTGCAGACCCTGCGGCAGTTGCTGCCCGTGAACGCATACTTGGTAACATCCACCCCGGCAAAACGAGTGGTCACGGGTACGGTGCCCGCCCTGCACATCCGCGATCAGCCCCGCTTTGGCTGGCGGGGACTGATGCTCGACGTGAGCCGCCATTTCTTCGATAAAGCGTTTGTACTGCGTTACATTGATCAGATGGCGCAGTATAAATTCAATGTCTTTCACTGGCACCTGACCGATGATCAGGGCTGGCGCATCGAGATCAAGAGCCTGCCCCGACTTACGCAGGTGGGTGCATACCGGGTACCAAGAACGGGCGTCTGGCGCGATATTGCCAACCCACTGCCCGGCGAAAACCCTACGTATGGCGGCTATTACACGCAGGACGACATCCGCGAGGTAGTACAGTACGCGGCAGAACGCAGTATCGTAGTCGTACCGGAAATTGATATGCCGGGGCACATGATGGCGGCCATTGCGGCCTACCCCAACCTGACCTGCAGCAACAAACCCCAGCCCGTATCACCCAACGGAAAATTCTACCGAATCGAAGATAACAACCTCAATCCCTGCGAAGACAGTACGTTTCTGTTTGTCGACAAGGTGTTGACCGAAGTGGCCGCGCTGTTTCCAGGGCCCTACATTCATGTCGGGGGCGATGAGACGTACAAGGGGTTTTGGGAAACCTGCGCGGCCTGCAAACCAATCATGGCTGCCAACGGCCTGAGGAATACGGACGAGCTGCAAAGCTATTTTATCCGGCGCGTCGAGAAAATCGTGGAATCGAAGGGTAAAAAACTCATTGGCTGGGACGAAATTCTGGAGGGTGGTCTGGCCCCCAACGCCACTGTAATGAGCTGGCGCGGCATGAAAGGCGGTATTGAAGCCGCCCGGCAAAACCATCCGGTCATCATGTCGCCCGAGAATCCGACTTACCTGGACCGCTACCAGGGCGATCCCTCGCTGGAGCCCAGCACGTTTGGTATGGTTCGGCTACGCGATGCGTACGCTTTTGAGCCGGTACCGGATAGCGTGCGGGCAGAATTGATCCTGGGCGGGCAGGGTAACCTCTGGACCGAGTCGGTACCAACCCCGCGCCATGCCGAGTACATGACCTGGCCGCGGGCTTTTGCCCTGGCCGAAGTGTTGTGGACTCCGAAGAAGCCCCGCAACTGGCCCGATTTCCTGGCCCGCGTGGAGAGCCACTTTACGCGCTACGACGCACTCGGGATAAACTACGCCCGCAGCCTGTATGATCCCATCGTAACGACGAAGAGACCGCCCCTGGGTGCAGTAGCGGTCTCTTTAAGCCACGAATTGCCCGGCATATTCCTGTATTACACCACCGACAATACGCTGCCCGACAACCGCGCCCTGCTCTACACCAAATCCTTTCTGATGCCCGCCGGTGCCGACCGTCTGAAGGTTATTGCCTACAGAAACGGCAAACCCATTGGTCGTATCCTGGACCTGACCACCGCCGACCTGCTGCTCCGAATGCGGTAATGAGAAGCTGTCTGCGCTCCCCGCTGCCGCCAAATCACCGTATCTTTACCTAAACCAACCTCGTCCCGAATGCCTGCGCCCACTCCGGAAACCAGCCCGCCACACCCGCTCACCACCAACGCGCTCAATCTGCTCAAACGGTTGATTGCGCAGCCGTCGTTCAGTCGGGAAGAAGACCAGACGGCCGGACTGATCGAGGACTTCTTTCGGCAAAACCAAATTCCCTGTGAGCGGCTGCTCAACAACGTCTGGGCCAAAAACCGGCACTTTGATTCCGCGAAGCCCACTATTCTGCTCAACTCGCACCACGACACGGTCAGGCCCAATCCGTCCTGGACGCTTGATCCGTTTACGTCGATTGAAGCCGACGGTAAACTCTTCGGACTGGGCAGCAACGATGCGGGTGGCTGTCTGGTTTCGTTGCTGGCTGCGTTCGTTCACTTGTACGACCGGCCCGGTATGAGCCACAATCTCGTGATGGCCGCGAGTGCCGAAGAAGAGATATCGGGTCGGAATGGACTGGAACTGCTGTTGCCACATCTGCCGCCCATTAGCTTCGCCGTGGTGGGCGAACCCACCGAAATGCAGCTTGCTATCGCCGAGAAAGGGCTGCTCGTGCTGGACTGCACAGCGCATGGTAAAAGCGGACATGCCGCCCGCGACGAAGGCGAAAATGCTATCTATGTGGCCATGCAGGACATAAACTGGCTCACCAGCTACCAGTTTCCTAAACAGTCGACAGTGCTGGGGTCGGTCAAGCTTTCGGTTACGATCATCAATGCCGGGTCGCAGCATAATGTCGTGCCGGATACCTGTACGTTTACTGTCGACGTACGCGTAACGGAGCAGTACACGCTTGAGGAAGTCATCGGTATTATCCGAACCAATATCAAATCTGCCGTACAGCCGCGTTCCGTGCGGCTTAAGCCCAGCAGCATTCCTGCCGATCATCCCATTGTGCAGGCTGGTCTCGCGCTGGGCAAACACACCTACGGTTCACCCACCACCTCCGATCAGGCCGTGCTCAACTGCCCCTCGCTCAAGTGTGGCCCCGGCCATTCGGGCCGCTCGCACTCCGCCGACGAGTTTATTTATCGGCGTGAAATTGATGAAGGCATTACCGGCTACATCCAGATGCTGGAGCAGGTTTTGTGAGTAAAGTCTGACGGTTTTCTTCTTTTTATCGTCTCCACATAACGCTGTGGTAAAACTCTATTTTTCTTCCTATGAAACTAACAATCCTTACCCTCCTCGTCGCTCTGTTTGTTGGCGAAGATCTGTACGCTCAACAGGCTGAAGCGTTGTTCCCCCAAAATCCGGGTATGCAGCTTTACACCTTCCGGCGGGGTATGAAAACCAATCCGGGCGCGTCGCTCGACAGCATCCGGGCCATGGGTATTACCGATGTAGAATGCGGAGCCTTTGCCGGAACAGCCGCCGAAACCCGTAAAATGCTCGATGAGCGGGGCATGCACTGCTCCAGTTTCGGCTCCAGCTACGAAAACCTGCTCGATCCCGAGAAGCTGCGCGAGGTAGGCCGCAACGCTAAAATTATGGGTGCCGAGTACATTATGGTGGCGTGGATCATGAAAAAACCGCCCTTCACGCTTGACGATGCGCAGGCAGCTGTTGCCAACTTTAACCGCATCGGGAAGCAGCTTAAGGATGAGTTCGGGCTGACGTTCTGCTACCATAACCACGGCTATGAGTTTGCCGAATACAAAGACGGGACGCTGTTCGACTATATCGTCCAGAATACCGATCCGCGCTACGTCAGTTTCGAACTGGATTTATTGTGGGCGGCTTTCCCCGGTCAGAAGCCCGAACAGCTACTCACCCGCTACGGCAACCGCTTCAAGCTAATGCACCTCAAAGACCTGCGTAAAGGGGTGCCGCCTAATCTGTCGGGTGGCACCTCGATCGAGAACGACGTAGTGCTGGGTACGGGGGCCATTGACATGGTGGCGGTGTTGAAAGCGGCCAAAAAAGCGGGGATCAAGCACTACTATATTGAAGACGAAAGCTCCTCGTTTGCCACGCAGGTGCCGCAGAGTCTGACGTTTCTGAAGAGTGTAATGGAATAAGATGTTTCAATTGTTCAGGGAACACCCGTCGAACGCCCATAAAAAAAGCCCCGGTCGTGACCGGGGCTTTTTTTGGTTAGTAGTTCTTTTCAGACCCGAAGTCCAGGTAGCGGCTGTTGCCCGTGCCGCGCGGCTGTCGTTCAGGACGATCGGTGCGCGGTGCGCTACCTTCGCTCCGTCGGGTATCCGCACTCCGGGTGTCGGCGGGCCGGGCACCTCCCTGCTGAGACGGCTGACTGCTGCTACCGCCACTGCGGGGCTGGCTGCGGGTATCGTCGCGACGGGGTGAGCTGCTGGCAGGACTTGGCCGGCGTTCGCTGCCGCGGTTGCGGTCATTGCCGGCTGGTGCACTGTTGGTACGACCGCCGTTTCCCTGCGGGCGACGACCCTCGCGGTTGCCACCTCCTCCGCTGCGGCCCTGCCGTTGCGGGGGAGCGGGTGTCACCTTGGTGGTGTCGAAATCGGGCAGGAATGGATGGTCAGTTATAACCGGTACTTTCTTGCCAATCAACTTCTGAATGTCGCGCAGGTACTCGGTTTCTTCCTGCTCACAGAACGACAGCGCGATGCCGTCGTGACCGGCCCGACCTGTGCGACCAATGCGGTGCACATAGGTTTCGGGGATATTGGGCAGTTCATAATTAATAACGTGCGAAAGTTCTTCGACGTCGATACCCCGCGCGGCAATGTCGGTGGCTACCAGCACCCGCGTTTCACCACTTTTAAAGTTGGAGAGGGCGCGCTGCCGGGCATTCTGCGACTTGTTGCCGTGGATGGCTTCAGCCTTGAAACCGCCTTTGACCAAATCTTTCACAACCTTGTCAGCTCCGTGCTTGGTGCGGGCAAACACAAGGGCTGATTTCACCGTCTTGTCGTTCAGAATGTGCGCGAGCAGTTCCCGCTTATCATCCTTGCCTACGAAATACAGGGCCTGGTCAATGGTGTCGGCAGTCGAAGAAACGGGGGTTACCTCTACTTTGGCCGGGTTACGCAGAATGGTGTCGGCCAGTTTAGCTACGTCGGGCGGCATCGTAGCCGAGAAGAACAGCGACTGCCGGTGTTCGGGCAGCTTGGTAATAACTTTCCTGACGTCATGAATAAAGCCCATGTCGAGCATGCGGTCGGCTTCGTCCAGGACAAAAAACTGGATGTCGCGCAGGTTAACGTGGCCCTGCTGCATCAGATCGAGCAAACGACCCGGCGTGGCAATCAAAACGTCGAGACCAGCCCGAAGTGTGTTGACCTGGCTGTGCTGCGAAACACCACCGAAAATTACGGCGTGGCGCAGGTTGAGGTGACGACCGTAGGCGGCAAAACTCTCATCAATCTGGATGGCCAGTTCGCGCGTGGGTGTCAGAATCAGAGTTTTTATACGACGGGGACCCCCCGGATTTTTCGCGCGTTCTTCGTTCAGCAGTTGCAGGATCGGGATGGCGAAGGCAGCCGTTTTGCCGGTTCCGGTCTGGGCGCAGCCGAGCAGATCGCGCCGGGCTAAGAGAATCGGGATGGCTTCCTGTTGGATGGGGGTGGGGGTAGTGTATCCTTCTTCGGCAAGTGCCTTCTGGATGGGTTCAATCAGTAATAAATCGGAAAATTGCATGTAAAAGTGGACGTCGGCAGGCGGGGAATTGGGTCGTTTATGAATCCGGTATCCAACGTCGAAAAAATGAAGTTATACGGTACTAACCCACCCGTTACAAATAAAGTGCCACAATTACGCCGTGTAGCCCGCGCCAGCAGGCCGGAGGCTCCCGCCCGCACTGATGATACTATTCGTAGATACTCCCCGCTGTTTTCTCAACGATACCCTTTGGAAGTAGCCACGCCATGAGCTTTCCTGCCTTATTGAGCAGACCCGTAACCACCTCGGTCTGGCCGGCCAGCGTGGCATCAACGGCCTGTTGAGCTACGGCAGCGGGTGTCATATTCACGCGTTCGGCGGCTTTACGGCCTTTCTCGCCAATCTGCGCCCGGTCCACAAAGCCCGTGTCAGTAGCACCGGGGCATACGCAGGTAACGGTAACGGATGAACGTTTCAACTCCTGAGCCAGGCCCCGGCTAAACTGCAATACGAGTGATTTAGAGGCTGCGTACAAACTCAAAAGCGGGATGGCCTGGTAGGCTGCCGAACTGCCAATGTTCAGGATATAGGCACGGGACTGTTGTCGAAGCTGGGGCAGAAACAGGTAACAGAGTTCAACCAGTGCGGTATTGTTTACGGCCAGCATGTTCAAATGCCTGGACAGGTCCTGACTCTCAAATGGCCCGCTCAGCCCATAACCGGCGTTATTGACGAGCATTTGTACCGTGTATTGTTCCTCGTTACACCAGTCCAGTACCTGCCGGGCCGCCCCTGATTCGGCCAGATCGACCGCCAGAAAATGGACCTGAACGCCGTACGCAGCCGCCAGCCGCTGGCTTTCCTGCGCCAGCACAGCTTCGGAGCGGGCTACCAGCAGCAAATCAAACTTTCGGCGGGCCAGTTCGTCGGCAATGGCCAGACCAATTCCCCGGCTGGCACCGGTAATGAGGGCGTAGGGCATAGTGAAAAGTTACAGAGCCGGACAGTCGTAACCAGACAAAGTTGGCTAACGCCGGTTTTATTCGTGCGCCAGCCAACTTTGTCCGGTTGCGACTGTATGACTCTCCTTAAATATTGACCTTTGAGATGAACCGGTGGTAAAACGGGGTTTTGCTGTTCTCGTTCTTGGGCATGTACTTACCCGTCACGATTGGTACGTACATAACGCGCCGACGACTGGCTTCGCCCACGTAGGGCGACTGCTGCGCCCGGTGCCACAGACGGCCATCGTGCACCGACAGGTCTCCGGCGCTGATGTCGAAGCCGATCTCAGACTTGTCGGGGTCGTTATCCACGAAGTATTTCTTGCGGAACAGCATTTTGATGATCCCCTGCTTGTGCGTACCGGGAATAACGCGCAGCCCACCGTTTTCGTAGGGAGTATCGTTAAGGTGAATCCCTACGTTGAGCATCGGCATAATGCGTTGTCCCAGAAAAATATCGCGCGGGCTGTCGGTATGCCAGCCCATTTGCGAGAATTTGCTGTTAGGCGTCCGAACGTAATGGTTCATGATCAGCCCGTCTTTCTCAATTTCAGCAATACGGCCTTCGTAGGGCTGGAGCAGGTCCACAACGGCCTGTAAACGGGGATCGTTGAGGAACTCGTGCAGAGCGGCACTGTGCTGCGACAGGAAGCACATGCGCTGAATCATCTGGTTACCCGCTTCGTCCTGGCCAAACTTCAATGGAATACCATTCACTTTGTCCCGCTTTTCGTCGAGCCACTGCTTTTCGATACGCTGAGTTTCGCTGATGAATAGCTTAACTGTCTCGGGCCGGATAAAATTGCGAAAAACGATAACGCCATTCTTCGTAAAAAACTGGCGTTGCTCCGGGGTAATGGTTTCGCCTAATGTGAAAGGAGGCAAGTCTATTTTGCTCATATCGATGTTTTATCCAATCAGTTGGACCAGCCGGGGGCAGGATACACAACCTGCCGTTGACCAATGTACAACCGTAACGTACTCTCAACGGCAAATCTACTAAATTTACAATTTTCGATTTACTTTACGGCCACATAATTAATTCGGCCTCCCCCGGTGTTGGCATCGAAAGCTGACTGGTGTTGAACCGAAAAATATTCCTTCACGGTACCTACAGGGCTGTTATCGGGCTTTTTGGATCATTTGACAGGCTAGCCCGACGGCCTGATGACGGGCTAAAAATCTATCAGCCCAATGATTTCTAAAACGCGGAATGTTCTAATTCTACCCATCATCACCCCTTCTGCCCGAACCAAGTGACTACCAGGTAGAACGGGTTCGTCCACATTTCCGGCTGATATCCTGATTCGCCCCTTCGGTGCGCCAATGCTGGTTCTGTAGTATCTGCGCAGCTGATTTGTTCAGATGGTTAATGGGGCAACTCGTTTTTCAGGCGAGCAATTCAGGCCCAAAGTCCACCCTTGTACGACTATTTTTCTGACACGTTTAGAGCTAGGCAAAATCGAATCAGACCAGCACGCTAAAGTGATGGTGTTTACCCGGTAGGCAGGTAAACTACCCATTCCAGCTGCCCAGCGCCAGCTTCTTGCCGAGCCAGTAAAGTGGGTAGGTGAATACGAATGCGCCCAGTACATCGACCGTATAGTGCACGTGCTGTACCAGCAGTAACCCACCAACGACCAGCGAGCCGATCAGGGCCATCATCCGGGAAATTCGCTCGCGGAAGCACAGGAACATCAGAAAAATTGTGGACGTATGACCCGAGTAAAACAGGTCTTTGGTGATGTACGACTCGCCGTAGAAGGCGTTGCTGATGGGGTCGATAAGCGGAATCAGGCCCACGGGAGGGTCGAGCGGTACCAGCGTTATGCTGATCATGCGTGACAGGCTTACAATGACGTAGCCATACACGAACAGCATAAAAACGGCCGGACTACGCCGGGCGCGGATGAGCAGCAGCATAGCCGTGGCCCAGATAATCAGGAAGATAGCGATGGATACGTCCGTTGCCGGTAGCTGATTCAGTACCCAGTCGTTCAGCACAGGCCCGCTTTTCTGCTCAATAGTCTGGAAGAAATAAGGGAATGTCAGCAGCAGTAACAGCAAGGCAATAACGCCAAAGATGAGTTTCCGCCGAAAAGCCGGATGCTGCCAGGCTGCCCGCCAGGCCAGGTCCCCAGTGGGGTCAGGAGTAAGTATGCCCATACACGTTGAAAAAGGCCGCAAAGATACGGACGTCATTATCAAGCCGCAACGTGACTTGCAGTATCTGTCTCAACGTAGCTCGGTAACCATGCGCATAACTTCCAACGCTACTATTTTGGGAGCATTTTAAACGAGGATTATTTAGGCTTTTTGATTGCTCTGAGTCTCATCATTACAGTGTCCCCATAAGGGGTTAATGTCCAGTAACTGCCCTTTGCGTGAATGCTCTTCTTTATCTCGCTATTAACTATCAGCCCTAAAGCTCTCAGCTGAATCTTTATAGTCTAGAAATCAATTCAGCAGATAATCGGCGGGCGATAAAATGGTTACGCCCTGAAAAGGGTGCAGAATCAGTAGGTCGATGTCGCCGGAGATGATGAACGAAGCCGAAGCAGACAAGGCCAGTCCGAGGAATTTGTTGTCCTTAGAATCGCGGCAGGCCGTAATAGTATGTGTAATAGGAACGTGGAGACCGGCCGGTGTGAGCTTCTCTAAAAATTCCAGTCGATTAGGTAGCAGAACGTATCGGTCAAACTTAGGCTGAATGATAACATCCTGAAATTCATCCAGAGTTGCAGTAGAGAAGGCCAGTCGTCCGGTATCATCTGCCTTCTGAAAAGCCCGTGCCGGAACGAAATTTGGCAGAATCAACGCACTCAATAGAGTACTTGTGTCGATCACAAAAATATCAATCGGGGTCATTCAGAATGTCGTTCAGGATATCTTCGGTCATTCCATTAGCCTCAGCTTCCTCAGCCACGGCATTCATTGCTAGCCTGAGTGCCTCGGAGCGTTGTCTTCTTTCACGAACCCTGAGCCGGTTTTCAGCCGTGTCGAGAGCGGGTGGTAAGCTGAACACCGGTTCGTCGTCAAGGTCAATGACAATAACCTCAACCCGACGCTGTTGATACGCTTTCGGGAGCTGAATTTCCAGCACATCGGTAACGGGCGTAGTTAAAATTTGACGTAGCGCGTTCATGGACGTGTTGGTTGGTGACATGGCTAAAGATAAGGAATTTTCGCTGTTCATACCATCAGCAGCCGCCACACGCCCGACAGCAACAGTAAGAGCAAACCGGCGGGGGTCAAAACCTTCCAGCACAGATACATCATCTGATCGACCCGGATGCGGGGAAACGTCCAGCGAACCCACATTTGCCCCAACACGGCCAGAAAAACCTTGCTCAGCAGCCAGAATGCGCCCGTTACGGTGCCCCATACGGTGCCGGGTGCCCCACTTGTCCATTCGGCGAGGAGGAGCGGCCCGATGTTGGGCAGGGGCGTGTTCCAGCTGCCCAGAAACAGAACGGCCCCCAGAAACGACACCAGCAGCATCATGGCATACTCCGACAGGTAAATCAAGGCGAACCGCATGCCGGAATATTCGGTGTGGAAACCGCCCACAATTTCCGACTCCCCTTCGGGCAGGTCGAACGGGGCGCGGTTGCTTTCGGCAAGGGTACAGATAAAGAAAATGACGTAGGCAATGAGCAGCAAGGGGTTGCGCAGGATATTCCAGGAAAAGATACCGCCCCAGCCCGTTACGTCGATGCCCAGGGCTTTCAGGCCGAACAAATAATTGGTTTCCTCGGTATAAATACCCTGCTGAAAGCTAAGCGTTTGCAGATTTAGCGACTGCCCGATCATGACCACGCACAGAATGGTCAGCCCCAGCGGAATCTCGTAGGAAATAATCTGCGCCACCGACCGCATGGCCCCAAACAGCGAGTATTTGTTGTTGCTGCCCCAACCCGCCATCAGAATGCCGACCACGTCGAACGAGACGATGGCCATTAGATAAAACACACCTACTTCCGCGCCGGACCCCTGAATGTCGGGCGTGAGCGGCAACACGGCAAAGCCCGCAAAGACCGACGCGAAGATGACCGCCGGGGCCAGCAGAAATAATTGCCGGTCGGCAGCGGTCGGTACAATGTCTTCTTTCTGAAGCAGCTTCAGCAAATCGGCAAATAGCTGGAGCAGCCCCCACTTACCCGTTTCCATTGGCCCCAGCCGGTCCTGCATAAACGCTGATACCTTGCGTTCGGTGTAAACACCAACAACGACAAAGCCGGACGCGATAAGCAGGAAAAGGGGGAGAGCGAGCACGTTGTGAATGAGGAATGAGGAATGATGAACGATGAATGACAGCCGACGTGACCCTTACTCATTCGTCGTTCATCATCCGCTTAAAATTCGGCCTGTTTGGGAGCCCGGGGAAACGGAATGACATCGCGGATGTTGCCCATGCCGGTTACGAACTGCACCAGCCGCTCAAAACCCAGCCCAAAACCGGCGTGCGGGGCCGAACCAAACCGGCGCGTGTCCAGATACCACCAGATGGCGTCGGGTTCGATGCCGACTTCCTGCATACGGGCGGTCAGCTTGTCGAGGTCATCTTCGCGCTGCGAGCCGCCAATGATCTCACCAATACCGGGAAACAAGACGTCCATGGCCCGCACGGTTTCGCCAAAAACCTGCCCCCGTGCGTTGGTAGCCGGAGCATCGTCCTGCTTCATATAAAACGCTTTGATATCGCGGGGGTAGTTGGTCAGGATAACGGGTTTTTTGAAGTGCTTCTCCACCAGATACCGCTCGTGTTCGGACTGCAGATCAACGCCCCAGCTTACTTCGTACTGGAACTGCCCTTTTTTGGCGGGCTTCGAGTCGATTAAAATCTCGACGGCTTCGGTGTAGGTCAGTCGCTCAAACTCGTTGCTGATCACGAACTGGAGCTTTTCGAGCAAACCCATTTCGCTCTGCTCGTCCTTCTTTTTAGTTTTCTCCTCGTCTTTCAGGCGGGTGTCCAGAAAGGCGAGGTCATCCTGGCAGTGTTGCAGGGCGTACCGAATTACGGTTTTTACGAAGTCTTCGGCCAGGTTCATGTTATCCAGCAACTCGTAAAACGCCGTCTCCGGCTCAATCATCCAGAATTCGGCGAGGTGGCGGGTCGTGTTCGAGTTCTCGGCCCGGAAGGTGGGTCCGAAGGTATATATTTTGCCCAGCGCCAGCGCACCCAGTTCGCCCTCCAGCTGACCCGATACGGTCAGGTTGGTTTCGCGCCCGAAGAAGTCCTGACTAAAATCAACGTTCCCCTCTTCGGTGAGCGGTGGTTTAATGGCGTCGAGGGTGGTGACGCGAAACATCTCGCCCGCCCCCTCGGCGTCCGACGCTGTGATGATGGGCGTGTTGAGATAGAAAAAGCCGTTGTCGTTGAAATACTTATGCACGGCAAAGGCCAGCGCGTGGCGCACCCGTAAAATAGCACTGAAGGTATTGGTGCGGGGGCGCAGGTGAGCTATCTCGCGCAGAAACTCCAGCGAGTGCCGTTTGGGCTGCAAAGGATACTTGTCGGGGTCGGCGGGGCCGTAAATGTGTACGTTGCTGATTTTGATCTCGACCGATTGCCCGGCCCCCTGCGATTCGACCAACTGCCCGGTAATGGCTACGCAGGCCCCGGTTGTAATAAGCTTAAGGACATCGTCGGGGAGCTGACCAGCCTCGGCCACGGCCTGTATGTTGTTGATGGTAGAGCCATCGTTGAGGGCAACGAAGATAGCGTTCTTGCTTTCGCGCTTGGTGCGAACCCAGCCTTTAACGGTAACGTCGGTTCCAACAGAACCGGATTTCAATAACTGCTGAACAGGAAGGTAACTCATGGATGGCGACAATCGGATTGGAAATAATACCGCAAAAATACGGATTGCCGCCCGAACTGCCCATCGGTGTTTTTGGTGATAGTCATTTTTACTAATCAGCCTGTCATTACGCCGTTTCCTGTTGAAGGCTGGCGTGAACAGCACAACTATACCATACGTCCCGCCTGCGCCTACCAACTCAAATCGGACGACCAGTATTCGCGGCTGACGGCGTTGGCCAGATAGGTGTACTCATGGGGAGGAATGTTGAGCCGGACCGTTAGTGGAAAAACAACGTCCCAGTTCCACCAGGGCGGAATTTGCTCATGGCTTAACTCCAGCTCGAAGGTAGTGGCGCCGGAAGCGGACGGGCTGGTGCGGCTCAGGTGCCGCAGGGGGGCAGGGAGTTGAAACGGAAGGGAAATGCCTGACGAAATCCAGCGGCTTAATTCGTTAAACTCGGCTTCAGTGAGTATCAGCCTAAACGGAATGCGGCTCGGCACGGGATCGCCGGACTGAGCCACTGCATCCCGGCGAAACCAGATTGACCCCGTTAGCAGCATCTGCCCGTTGGTGAAGTTCATCCCGAACGACAGGGTACACTTTTCGCCCTGAAAATACATAGAATGGGTTCGCTCTGACTATTTTGCTGACTTTAGGATCGAAAGATCCGGCCCCTCTTTGAAGCCCATTAAACCGGGTGCGGTTGTATTCCTGTTCCTACGGTTATGACCAGAACCGTTTGTACCCGTTAGGGTTTAAATCAAATGGGTTCGGGCTGGTTTTTTTGGTGAGTATTTGGCTAAGGCTTGTCGTGAAAGTAGCTTTGCAGGGTCCACCCAATTACACGCATCAACATCCAATGACACGTATTCTTTATATTGTTCGGCACGCCAAAGCTGAAGACCGGGCCTTGTCCATGGCTGATCACGACCGCAACCTGCTTCCCGACGGTATCATGGCAGCCGCCCGCATGGGTCGTCATCTGCAGAGCCTCCACATAACCCCCGGGCTGCTAATCAGCAGCACGGCCAACCGCGCCCGCGACACGGCCAGAACGATGGCTGAGCAACTGAGTTTTGACCTCGATGCCATTGAGTATGACAGCGAACTCTTTCAAGGCGGTACCAAAGCCTACCTGGCGGTGGTAAACTCGTTGCCCAATTCGGTAGATGCAGCCATGATTGTGGGGCATAATCCTGACGTATCGTATTTCTCCGAATACCTGACGCATGAGCAGATTGGTACCCTGCGTAAAGGAGCCGTAGTGGGTATTGCCTTCGAGAATATTGCCTGGGACGAGGTGTCGGGCCGAATGGGGCAGGTTGTCCTGAACGTCTCGCCCAGAGACCTTACTCACTAGTTCACCATGAATCGGAACCGACGCATTTTTATTGTCGTATTTATCGTCTTCACAGCCCTCGTCGCTTTTCTGGCCATCGACATGGCCAGCCGGACAACAGCCCCCTGGAACAAAAAGAAACAAGCCGTGCGGGCCTTCAGACCGGATGGTACCCCCGTTGACTCACTGGCTGCCGATACGTTGCTTTTGCCCAAATAGCTATGCTGAATCTTCAGGCTATTCACCACATTGCCATTATCTGTGCCGATTACCAGCGGTCAAAGCAGTTCTATGTTGATCTGCTTGGCCTGACCGTATTGAATGAAGTCTATCGGGCCGAACGGCAGTCGTACAAACTGGATCTGGCCCTGAACGGGCAGTACGTAATTGAACTGTTTTCATTTCCCGATCCCGGCCCACGGCCCTCGCGCCCCGAAGCCCTCGGTCTGCGTCACCTTGCGTTTTCCCTCCCCGACCTCGACGCAGCCGTTGCCTATCTGGCCGCCCATGGCGTCATGACCGAACCCATCCGAACCGATCAGCATACCGGCAAACGCTTCACGTTCTTCGCCGATCCTGACGGCCTGCCGCTTGAGCTGTACCAGGCGTAACGGATTCTCATGAACTTGTTGTGACACCCGCACCGATACCCCGGCATGGGCTGTTTTTGTGGGATTGGCTTTAAATGCTGTAATCAGTATAAAAATAAAAAAAGAATATTCGCTCTAATGCGATTTGGCACGAGGTTTGTTTTATGTTTACCGAACTTCAGAACGCCGTAACTTGTATGTTAACTTTACTGGGTATTGGTTCACGCGTCAGGCATGACGAACTGGGCGACGGTGTCATTATAAACGTCAAACCAACAGGCTACATCGTCACGTTCGTGCAGCACGGCGTGAAGGTGCTCAAACTTGACACGCCCCTGACGGTGATCGAAGCCATTGACCCCGACGAAGACGCCGTTAGCCTGCTTGACGTAGAACGGGCCCTGACGCGGGTGCTGCAGCGCTGGGGTGACCAAACGGAGGTAGTTCCGCTGGGCGATAAATGGAAAGGAGGGAAGCTGATTTTAAAGCCTGCCCGCCCTGATCTGGCACCGAAGGAAATGCCGATCGACGGATTTTTTCACAAGATTGTGATGGTGCGTGACCGGCTCAGGGTACTCGAACAACGCGTGAACGCCAGCGGTATGGATGACGAAGAGAAGATAGGTATTCAACAGTACATCACGAAAATATACGGCAGCCTAACCTCGTTCAATCTGCTCTTTAAACACCAGCATCAGCAGTTTGTGGGCGAAAAATCATTGGTTGACGCATAGATTATCAATGACAATAGAGAGTGTATTTCATGTAGTTTTGGGTTAGTTAGAGTGGAAGCTCCCCGCCGTTGAGTCAACGGCGGGGACTTTTTTTTAGAAGCTATGGACTAGTAGCGTTGCGCCAGTGTCTATTCCCGTGTCAGCCGCTCTGACCAGTATCAGGCTTACGACCTGGCCATTTTTTTGCTGCGGGGGTGAAAATCCCGCAGGGTCTGCTGCAAATAGTCGCGGTCGAGGTGGGTATAGATTTCGGTGGTGGTAATGGACTCGTGGCCGAGCATCTGCTGGATGGCCCGCAAATCGGCCCCACCTTCAATGAGGTGCGTGGCAAACGAGTGCCGAAAGGTGTGCGGGCTAATAGTTTTCTGGATGCCCGCGTCGACGGCCAATTTTTTGATGGTCGTAAACACCGAGATGCGCGAGAGCTGTTTGCCCCGCAGGTTCAGGAAAATGGTGTCTTCGTCGCCTTTCTGCACCGGCAACTGACTCCGGACGTGATCAACGTAAATGCGGGTATAGTGCATGGCGTCGTGACCAATGGGTACCAACCTGACTTTGTCGCCCTTACCCAGCACCCGGATAAAGCCTTCAGTGAAAAAGCAGTTGGTCAGCCGCAGGTTCAGCAGTTCTGATACGCGCAGGCCCGAACTATAGAGTACTTCAACAATGGCGCGGTCACGGGTGCCGCCGGGGGTAGAGAGGTCAATACTGTCGAGGATGGCCTCAATTTCGGGAAAGCTTAGCGTATCGGGCAGTTTGCGGCCCAGTTTGGGCGCTTCGAGCAGCTGCGTGGGGTCGTGCTGAATGAGGTCTTCGAAGAGCAGGTACTTGAAGAAAGATTTCAGCCCCGACAAAATACGTGCCTGACTATTGGCCGTCAGTCCCAACTCGCCCAGGTATTTCAGGAAATTCATCAACTCCTTCTCCGACACCTGCATAGGTGTCAGGGCCGGGTCGGTAAGCAAAATGAACTGGTAGAGTTTTTCGGCGTCGTGCAGGTAGGCTTCCACCGAGTTTTCGGCCAGGGAGCGCTCCAGTTTTAGAAAGTTCTTAAACGAGTTTATATAGCTTTGCCACATGAAGACTATCCTCATTGTCAACGGCCCGAACCTGAATTTGCTGGGTAAGCGCGAGCCGCACATTTATGGTAGCCGCACGTTCGTGGACTACCTCCAAACCATAGAAACTCAGTTTCCCGACGTGCAACTTCGGTATTTTCAGTCGAACCACGAAGGCGAACTGCTCGATAAGATTCACGAACTGGGCTTTACCGTCGATGGTATCGTGATTAACGCCGGTGCCCTGACCCACACCAGTATTGCCCTGGCCGACGCCCTGTCGGCCGTTACGGCTCCGGCGGTGGAGGTGCATATTTCCAACGTACACGCCCGCGAAACGTTTCGGCACCACAGTTACCTCTCGGCGGTGTGCAGGGGAGTAATTGTGGGGCTGGGCCTGACGGGATACGAACTGGCCATCCGGTATCTGCTGGCCGAATAGGGCCCGACCGGGCAGCAGCCTGGAGCTGCCGGACCGATGGCCATCAGGCGTTAAAGCCGCTAAATCCTTTAGCCTGACGGCTACCGAACCGGAATGCCGTATTACCGGGCTACAGCGTATCGCGTTTGACCTCGCCTTCGGCTTTCCGCTCGCGTTGCCGGGCTTTGATTTTGTCGGCTTCGGTTTCAATGGCAGCCGCGGCCTTGTCGGCGCCTTTGCCAATGGCAGTTCCCGCTTTTTTGGCCACTTCTTTAGCGCTCTGTCCTACATCCGTGGCGGCTTCGCCAATCGACTGGCCCGCTTCTTTCAGGTTTTGTTTGACCCGCTCTTTTCTCTCGGCCCGCTCCCGGTCGTTACCTGTACTGGTCTGGGCGAAGGCACTGCCCGCCATAAAAACAAAGGCAACCATTACCATTACGTTCTTTCTCATCTTCCTTATTTCGTCGACGCCATGTCGGTTTCGTTCGTACCTTGTTCAATCTAATCAACGCGCTACGGCTTTCTCTTGTTGTTAATTTTTACGCCCTGCTGTTTCGATACCAACCGAAAACCGATTCGGTGAGCCGTTAAGAGACCTGTACAATCCGGTTTGCTTTGCCGAACATTTCCAAAAGTACTGACGTTTTCTCCCCATGCCCGATACGCTGATTCTCCCGCCTGACCTGACCACACCGGTACGCAACACACCCGTGCAATACACGCCCTCGCTGACCGAATACATCCGCCGAAAAACCGTTACCGTTACCATTGGGGATGTGCCGATGGGGTCCGACTATCCGATTCGGGTGCAGTCTATGACCACCATCGATACGATGGACACGGCGGGGTCGGTGGCGCAGAGCATCCGCATGATCGAAGCCGGCTGCGAGTATATCCGCATTACGGCACCCAGCGTAAAAGAAGCGCAGAACCTGGACAACATCCGCAAAGCACTGCGGGCGCGGGGTTATACCACGCCCCTGGTAGCCGATATCCACTTCACACCCAATGCCGCTGAACTAGCTGCCCGCGTCGTGGAAAAAGTGCGTATTAACCCCGGCAACTACGCCGACCGCAAACGATTCGAGTTTATCGACTATTCCGAAGCGGCCTACGCGGCCGAACTGGAGCGGATTCGGGCTAAGTTTTTGCCACTGGTGCGGATCTGCAAAGAATACGGAACGGCCATGCGCATTGGCACCAATCACGGCTCACTGTCCGACCGGATTCTAAGCCGCTATGGTGATACGCCCGTCGGTATGGTAGAGTCGGCTCTGGAGTTTCTGCGCATCTGCGAAGACGAAAATTATTACAACATCGTGCTGTCCATGAAGTCGAGCAACCCGCAGGTGATGGTGCAGGCATACCGGCTGCTGGTGCAGCGGCTGGATCAGGAAGGGCTGAAACCCTACCCCCTGCACCTGGGCGTGACGGAAGCGGGCGAAGCCGAGGATGGACGTATCAAATCGGCCCTTGGTATTGGCACACTGCTCGAAGATGGCATTGGCGATACGGTGCGGGTTTCCCTTACCGAAGAGCCGGAGCGCGAAGCTCCCGTAGCCGCTGCGCTCATTGACCGCTATACAAACCGGGCCGCCACCCAGCAGCCAATCCCGGCTCTGACGCAATACCCCATCGACCCGTTTCAGTACAGCCGCCGAACCACCCACCAAGTGGCCAATTTTGGTGGCGCGAACGTGCCGCGCGTCATCGCCGATTTTAGCCAGGTGCCCGTTGCTGATTATGACGTGCTGCACTCGGTGGGTTATTTCTTTCTGCCCGTGCCGGATAAATGGCGTATGAACGATCTGGGAGCCGATTACGTCTATACAGGTTCGCAGCCCGCGCAGTTCATGCTTCCCAACGGCCTGAAAGAAATTCAGGATTACGGCGTCTGGCAAACCATGCCGAACCCGGCCGGCAGTTTTCCGCTGCTGACGGCCCGTGATTATCTGACGGCCCGCACCAACGGAGCAATTCTACACGCCAAACTCAATCTTGTGCGGGTAACGCTGGCTGGTTTGTCGGATGAATTGCTCGCTCAACTGCGCGATGACGAAACCGTGGTCTTGCTGATATCGACCGAAAATACCCATGCCCTGCCCGAACTGCGCCGACTGGTGGTTGAACTCATGAACCGGAAGCTGACCCTGCCCGTCGTTATTGAGCGGGGCTACAGTAGCGTACCGGATGAGGACGTACCGCTCTACGCGGCTACCGATGTGGGTGGACTGCTCATTGACGGGCTGGGCGACGGCGTGTTGCTGGTAGCCCCCGACCAGCCCGCCCCCGACGACCTGAAACGGATTAACGGGTTGGCCTTTGGTATTTTACAGGCGGCCCGGACCCGCATTACCAAGACCGAATACATCTCGTGCCCATCGTGCGGACGAACGCTCTTCGATTTGCAGGAGACCACCGCCCTGATCCGGCAGCGCACCGACCACCTCAAGGGCGTGAAAATCGGCATTATGGGCTGCATCGTGAATGGTCCCGGTGAGATGGCCGACGCGGATTACGGCTACGTAGGCATCGGCCGCGACAAGATTGCGCTGTACCGGGGGCAGGAGGTTATCAAAAAATCGGTCCCTGCCGACCGCGCCGTTGATGAACTTATTAACCTTATCCGCGAAGACAGCCGGTGGGTAGAGCCCTCTCAACTAACTGATTAAATCCTTATTTCAGGGTCACTTTCCCCGTAGCCGTGTCGAAAATCCAGTGGGGTGAATCGCCGGAGGTGAGCGAGCCGGTGAAAGTGGCCACAATGGGGCTGCGCCGGGAGTCGTCGATAATACGCAGCGTGTATGAAGCCGGTTGCAGCGGGCTGGTACAGTTGTCGTAATAGTTGACCCACACTTCGTACTTGCCACGGGGTGAAGCCAAAGTTAGGGGCCAGAAAATGTTCTCGTTTGGTCCCTGCGGGCACGAACCGCACCGGCAATCCACGTCCAGCTGCCCGCCACTCCGGGCAGCCTTTTTACGGCGGTAATACAGCGTTTCAACGTTAGGGTCGGTCACGTACAGATCAAGATCGACGTTGGTTTCGTTGGTGAAAATTAGATTGAAGCGCGGGTTGCCGGGATTGCCCGCCAGCTTGGGCAGCGCAATATCGACCTCGCGCCGGCAACCGGGCAGTGTCAGGAACAGACCGAGAACAAGCAGAGCCAGCAGCCGGGCAGGAGAGAGGTTTTTCATGGTAGCGTGGATTGTTATTTTTTCATGGTACCGAAGCCAAACCCCAGTCGTACGCTGAGCGAATGGACCGATTCCTGAATGGTGGTGCTATTGAGGGTATACGTCAACCCGCTGACGCTGGTAAGGGTATAGCGCAGGCCAAGATCAAGCAGAATGGCTCCTTTCCTGATTTCGTAGCCAACCCCACCTCCGTAACTAACCATTATTTTGTTGACCGATTCAGATTGGGAATCGGGCGTGCCGGCGTTGGCGGTCAGGCTGGATTGCAACAGGGTTATCCCGGCTTCGGGCAGGAGGTACAGCCCACCCTTGTCGGGATAGATTTTAAGACCGATCTGCACCGGAATTCGGGTTAGTTTCACGGTTTCGGCCCCCACGGGTTTTTGCTCGCGGCTAAAATTTCGGACCAACTCCCAGCCCGCATAACCTACCGAAACCGATATGGCAACGGGCCGCACGATCCGGTAATCTATGCGCAAGCCCGCGCCCACGTTCTGCGTCATACCAAAGCCCACGGTATCGCTGATCCAGAGATGATCTTTGTTTAGAAAGGCCGGGAAAAATGACACCTCCGGTCCAATACTTACCTGAAGCCGGTTGAAAGCATCTGTTGATCGGGCCGGTTTGCCGACTACCTGCGGAATGGCCTGGTAGCTACTGATGGGTGCGGGTGCCGGGGCTGCTTCGACAACGGGTGCCGGGAGCAATGACTTCCTGCCGGCCATCGGCGTATTTTAGCCGGTCTACCTCACTGAGCAATACCGCCGTAGAAGCCGCCGTGCCGGAGTTGGGAACTGCGTAGTATAGTGAATCGCTGGTGCGCCGGAGAATACTGCCGGATCGTCTGGTGCTGTCGCGCAGAATAATCTCATCCAGGACAAGTGCCGGTGTTGGGGCCGCGTCGGGAATTGGCGTAATGACCTGAGTGGTGCCGTTGGTATAAACTATTTTCCAGACAATGGCCCGGCTAAGAACCCGCTTTGTCGTCGGGGCCGATTTCTCGAAGAAAACAATACTGTTTTGCCCGACCAACTGAATCTTGACCGACAGGCGGGTGCGGTCTATTTTGTGCAGAATAGCGGGGCGCAGGGCTTGGGCAGTGGCAACCGATGCCGAAACAAGGAGGCACAGCAGCAGGAGCTGTAGTTGTTTTTTCATTGAATATGGTGTGGAAATGGAAAACCAGGGAGCCGAACAACGCGTAGTAGTACCGGGCGCACCGCTGTAAACATAGCACGGAAGCCAGGATTACAGACCGCCTGAACGTCTGATTAATCCCGACCTTATTTAACGGTAGATTTGGATTCGATAAACCTATTCTGAATGAACTTTCGCCCTAAACACCTGTTTTCTTTATAGGATAGTTTGCGTAAAAAAACAACGTCTTTGCTAATGAATCGTATCATAGATTATCTTCGGATAGGCCCCGTTTTCTCGTACTTTCTGCGCGTTTTCCGCAAGCCTGACCCCAGTCACCCCACCAGCGTAAACCTGCGGATGATGCACGGCATTAACCGGATCTCGATTGTCATGTTTCTGTTTGCCGTGATCGTGTACACGGTGCGTCACTGCGTCAAATGAATATCGAGAGCCTGCGTGAGTACTGCCTAGCCCGGCCCGGCGCCACCGAGTCATTCCCCTTCGATGCGGTGACGCTGGTCTTTAAAGTCGGCAGCAAGATATTCGCCCTGGCCGATACGGAGAGCCGTCCAACCACGCTCGCACTCAAATGTGATCCTGAGCGCGCGGTGCAGTTGCGGGAAGAATACAGGGCCGTGGTACCGGGCTATCATCTCAACAAGAAGCACTGGAACACAATCACGCTGGACGGTACTATTCGGACTAGCGACCTGCAGGCCTGGATTGACCATTCATACGAGCTGGTCAGAAAAGGGTTGCCGGGGTCCGTGCGGGAGTCGTTAATGTGAAGGTATTGATTGCCAGTACAAATCTGAATTATGTAAATTCGCTGGGCGAAAAAAAGATTGTGTTATGGAAGTCGCGTTGCTGGGTGTGCTCTTTATCCTGTATCTGACCATTCGATTTTACGTCGTCGATCATGACACACCCGCTGATAAAGACCGGAAACGATTTCAAAAGGGAATCGACCTGATTAAACAGCGGCACATGGACGAGGCCCACCGGTATTTTGACGAGGCCGTTCGGCAGCATCCCAACTCAGCTCTGGCCTACGCCTGCCGGGGTAAGTGTCACCTGACTCAGCAAAATCACTTTTCTGCCATCTACGATTTGACGCAGGCGCTAAGCCGCGACAACACCCTGGCTGATTGTTACCTGGACCGCGGGATTGCGTACCACCAGACTGAGCAGTTTACGGAAGCGTTCCGGGAGTTTGATAAGGCCGTCTGGTTTTTTCGTGACGAGAAACCCGATGCCTATCGCTGGCGGGCCCTGGCCCGAATTCAGCTGAAGCAATTACCCCAGGCTGAGAATGACCTCCGCCGGGCCGTAGCCCTCGGCGACGAGAATTCCTTCCATATCCTCATGCAGCCGCCTTTTACCCGCCCCGTTTACCAGCGCCGGTAAACTGCCGCTCCTGATCAGGCTGTAAGCGGTTGCCGGCCAGCCGGTGCTGACTGCTGACTGGGGCCAACCCGTTCGGCAATGACCGAGTCTGTTGCTTTATGCTGATTCTGCCGTACCAGCATCTCGCCGATAAAACCAGCCAGGAACAACTGCACCCCCAGAATAATGGCTACCAAACCAAAGTAAAACAGCGGGTTGTCGGTAGCGTTGCGAAACTTGATGCCCTGGGCAATGTTGATGAGTTTTTCAGCAATGATCCAGATGGCCAGCACCGTACCGATAAAAAACGATAGTGTGCCGAGCAGCCCGAAGATGTGCATGGGCCGCTTGCTGAACCGGTGTACGAAGCCGATGACCAGTACGTCGAGAAACCCATTGACGAAGCGCTCTAGCCCGAATTTTGTGGTGCCGTATTTGCGGGCGCGGTGCTGTACTACCTTCTCGCCAATTTTTCGAAAGCCGTTCCAGTTGGCTACGATGGGCAAATTCCGGTGCATATCCCCGTAGAGCGTGGGCGCAATGACTTTCACAACGGTATTTCGATAGGCCTTAAGACCGCAGTTGAAATCGTGAAGCTGCACGCCCGATACCCAGCGCGATACGGCGTTGAAAAGCTTAGTAGGCAGCGTTTTGGTAATGGGATCGTAGCGTTTCTGTTTCCAGCCCGATACCAGGTCGTACCCGTCCTGAGTAATCATCCGATAGAGTTCCGGAATTTCGTCGGGGCTGTCTTGTAAATCGGCGTCCATTGTGACGATAACCTGCCCCCTCACCTCCTGAAAACCCGCCTGCAGGGCCATCGTTTTGCCATAGTTGCGGCCAAACCGAATGCCCCGCACGTGCGGATTCTGTTCGGCCAGCCGCTGCACAACAGCCCATGACCGGTCGGTACTGCCATCATCGACAAACAGGATTTCGTACGAAAAATTATGCTCCGCCATAACCCGAACAATCCAGTCGTGCAGCTCGGGCAGCGACTCATCTTCGTTATAGAGCGGAATGAGAACGGTCAGTTGAGGTTGGTTGGTCATTACAAATCTTCCGTTATCTGGTCGATTAACACGTGTAATTTAGGTTTTAGATCGACCGTGTGTACGGTTATAATTCGCCAGAGAATCTCGGGGCGAATGCCATAGTACTCATGAACGAGAATGTGCCGAAGGGCTACGATAGCTTTCCAGTCGACTGTATCATCTAGCTCCTGGACGTCGCCTGAAACGTGGTGAGCCGCTTCGCCGATAATTTCCAACGCTTTGACTACAGCAAATATGGTTTTAGTGTCAACGACAAATTCATCGAATGTTTGTCCGTCAATAAAAAGGTCAATCATGTCGAGAGCATCCCGAATATGTTCAAGGCGAGCTTTATCAGGAAGTCTACCTTTCATAGATCAGTTGTTTTTCTTTTTCTACGAAAGGGGCAACGTATTTAGAGAGCGTTCCTTCGCAGACCAGATCAACCTTGCGATCTAGTTTGCCTTCCAGATCCATCCACCAGTGAACGTACTCCAGACCAATAGGTTGCGAGAGGTCTAATTCAAGCAGAACATCGACGTCGCTATCGTTCTCCTGCTCGTTACGCGCAAACGAGCCAAACAGCCAGGCCTTCTCTACCGGCTTATCGGATAGGTAGTCCCGGATGGTCTGTATAATCTGAGGCTTATTCATGGTTATTTATAAAAGCGAGAGAACTCGGAGCAGATACGATAGGGAAAAGCAAAGAAGCGCAGAATTTCAGAATATAAGGTAAAAGTCGCGTAGTAACGACCGGTAGGCAGCGGTATACGTCTGGTTGTCCATCTCCCGAATAACTAACGTTTCCGGCGCTGCGTTCGTTGCCCCCGGGGATGTTGCCCGGGCCGACGAAACGCCGTGGGGAGGGCCTGGCGTACCGGCCGGCGCAAAACCCGTCACGATCCGAAAAGCCGGTTTGTTAATATGGTGGTGCAGCTGGAGTTGCCGGAATGGGTGCAGGTTGAAGGTCTGCGCCCGTTTAATGAGCTGGTCGGTTTGGTAAGGGGGCAGCAACACCCACCATTGCCCGTCGGACTTGAGCAGACGATGTACTGCCGCGAGCAGGTCGTTAACCGGCAGCTCGTCGGTGTGCCCGGCGCGGGCCGCAGCCGGGTCGGGTGGTTGCAGGTGGTTGGTGTAAAACGGCGGGTTGGTCAGGATGCGGTCGTAGACAGTACCGGGCATGAACTCCTGAATGCGACCGGGCCAAATCCGTATCTGGCTGGCAAACGGGCTGTTGGCTGCGTTCTCGCGGGCCTGCTCAACGGCCCTCCCGTCAATGTCTATCGCATCAATACGGGCAGTCGGGTTTCGCTGCGCGGCCATCAGCGCCAGCAGGCCCGTTCCGGTGCCAATGTCGAGAAGGCGCGTTTGAGTGGTATCGTCTGTAGCGCCCACGTCGGCAAACGCACCCAGCACGCAGGCATCGGTGCAAACCTTCATGGCTACCCGATCCTGTCTGATGGCGAACTGTTTAAAGGTGAACATGCTTATTTCCGGCCGAAGTCTGCCGGGTTTTCGCCCCAGACCGTTGTCTCCCATTTCAGAATCGGGTTGGCGTAGCGGTGGCTGGTCAGCCAGCTTTCAGCGCGGGCCAGCAGCTCGAAGAGTTCGGCATTGCGCGGGGTTTCTTGCAGTTTGGTATTGGCTTTTTTCTTCTTTACCCACCCAATAGCCGTGCGCGAATCGGAGTAAACGGGAATGTTGCTGTTTTTCTGGTGCAGCAGCGCCAGCGCGTGCACAATGGCCAGAAACTCACCAATGTTATTGGTTCCGTCGCTATACGGCCCTTTCAGAAACAGTTTCTGCCTGGAGGCTAAGTAAATGCCCTGATATTCCATGTCGCCGGTGGCGGTGTTCCAGGCCGCATCGACCACCAGGCTATCCTGAATGGGTAGCCCCACCAGCCCATCAATTTTACCTTGTTTAGCCACCGGTTTGGTACCCTGACCTACGTGCAGATGCGGGCGTTCGCCGAAGGCTTTCAGCGCAGCCGGTTTGGTGTCGAACGACTTGAAGAGGGGCTTGGCAAAGCCGTCGGTTTGTAGTTTGGCGTCGTCCCAGCTGTCATACACGCCGGGTTTTCGCCCCTGCCAGACTACGTAGAATTTCGGTTTCTTTTTCGCCATTTTTTGTCTTGATTCAGGCTTCACAAAGATAAGGCCCTCGCCAGTTCCTGCCACGAAATAAGCCCAATGGCTAGGATGGCCACCGCCAGCCCGATTTTATTGGCCACCGACAGCCGTTCCCGGAAAAAAAGGCCAGCCAGCAGTGCCGCCACCAGAATAACGCCGATGTTGTAGAGCGGATAAACAAACGCGCCATTGCCCCCAAAGGCCGACAGGGCCAGCAGCAGGGTGTAGAAGCTTAGAAAGTTAGGAATGCCCAGCGTTACGGCCCCCACCAGACTCTTCGACTGGAACGTTTCTTTGCCCTGCGCCAGTCGTACTGCCAGCATCAGTAAACCCGCACCTATAGCCCCCAGAACCATCGTCAGCGTAACCTGCAGCGTTTTATCAGTCGTGGGAATATAGCGTAGGTTCATAAAATTAATCATGGTGTTGGTAGCCCCGTAAAACAGAAAAACGGCCAGCGGCAATAGGGCGGCCCGGCCCGGCCCGGGTGCTTTTTTCGCTTCATTATCCAGCGTAGCTTCTGCCGGTTCTTGCTTTTCTTTGTAGGCGCTCAGCCCAACGGCCACCACTGCCAGCGCAATACCAGCGTAGTTCAGGGCATCGAATGGGCGGCCACTGGTGCCAAAGATAAACAGGCTGAAACAGACCGGGATGACGAGCGAGAGGTTGTTGGCCAGCGACGTAGCCGTAATGCCCATACGCTGTGTGCTGGCTCCCGACAGCAGAAACGTAAGGATGAATCCCACGCCCAGCCCCAGGGCCAGCCAGGTCCAGGTCTGGCCAAAATCAACGGTGAATGACTGGCCCGCTGGCAGGAGTGCGTAGCCCGTCAGGAAGCAGATGGGGTAATTAAACACAATGGCCTGGAAGGTGTTGACGCCAAAGCGCGGAAACAACCGGAAGTTGAGCAACAACCCCACCGAGAGCAGAATACTGGCGAATAGAAACGACATGAACAGAAAACGATCAGAATGTACGGGCGAAGGTAGGCGACTATGGCTATTGATCGGTTTTCTGCTGGGGATGCCGCTGGTCAGTATGGCACAGCGCGGCTGGTCGGTGGTGGTGCAGGCTACACCCCTGGCCGAGCAGACCAACTACCCCCGGCGCGTTTTCTACCCCGACAGCAACGGGCAGGTTGTTGAACCGATTTATCTGAACGGCAGCCACTGGGCGCCGGGTGTTCAGGTTGGCCTGGTGGCGCAGTATGGGTTTGCGCCAGGCTGGTCGGTTGGTGCGGGGGTGGGTTACCGGCAGTTCAGCACGCGGCAGACCCGGTTCAGCAACGACGGTACGACCGTACTCAACAGCCGCGCCGTTCGGGTACCGGTGCTGCTTAATTTCCAGTCCACCACTAACCGATTATCACCTTATTTTTCGGCGGGTACGCTGCTCGATTTTCCCCTGTCGTCACGCGTTACGGTTCGGCGAACTGACCAGCCTGTTCAGCAGCTTACGCTGGGCACGGAAGGCGGTCCGGTGGTTTACCTGACGGCGGGCGCGGGCGGGCGGTACCAGCTCAGCGACCACTCTGCGCTGGTGGTGCAGCCGGTGCTGACTTACAAAATCGGCCGGTTTGGTGCCAGTCGTTCGCACAATCCGGCGGTTGAGGTGGGGGTACAGGCAGAGGTTTCATATTCGTTTTAATCCGTTGACGATATTCCTTTTGGTTGACCGTTGGTCAGTTGCCGTTCGTTCAGCAGCCGCATTCGATAGGCGTTCATGGCGGTCCGGCCCAGCTGCGTTACGAGCCGGTAGTTGACCACTACGCCCACGGCCGCGCCAATGCCGGGAATCAGCTGCGCCAGCTTGGCCAGGTCAATGTAGTCGCGGTATTCCTGCTGAAAAGTCTGCCAGTCAAAGGCGTTGATATCATCTGGGAGCTGCTGGCTATGGGCCGGCCAGTTGGCCACATGCTGGTACACTTCCTGCCGGCGGTCCTGACTTGAGAAGGCCAGCTGGAAAACGTAGAGCATAAAAATGCGTTCGCGGTAGTCGGCGGTACGGTAGCCGTAGAGGGCGGCAATCTCGAAGAGGAGTTTCATCTTCAGGGTCAGCAACAACGGAAAATCGACCATGGCCAGGACAAACCCGCCCGCACCCGTTACGCCCCCCTCGGCGGCACTGGCCTTGCGGTAAAAGTCGATTCGGCGGCTCACCAGCGCGTCGCGCTCGGTCATGTTTAGACCCTCGGTAGGGTTTCGGGTCAGGAACTCGGCCCCGAACAGAACCGCCCGCGTCATCTGTTTAATGGCCGCCGTAACTACGTTGTGCACCCGTTGCGGAATGAACCGGTTCATGCCCCGCTGCAGGCGCGTAGAAATCCGGCCCAGGCCAGACAGCGGCTGCTGCATGGCCCGCTGCCAGCGATTTATTTCGGTGATGACGGTAGCTTCGTAAGAGGTCATGATGAGGTAGTTGAAAAAAGGCCATTGGCAGTATCTGGCGTCATTTAGGGCCTTCGGCAGCCCGTTTAGCACCTGCGCTGACAACCATTACCGAGGACTATCAATGACAGCCGATACCAAAAGAATCTGTTGTATAACGAATTTTTACGCGGGGCCGCGCGTTTTTTAGTTGCATATTTGCGTTGACTGTACCCTGTACCTGCCCGTTGCCTTTATGAAGAAAGTCGTTTTGTTGCTGGCTTGTATTACTTTTTTTAACGTTGCCAGTTCAGGCCCCGTGGCCACTCACCCCACCGCTGCTCCATCCAGAGAAACACTCGCCCCGGCCCGATCATTGGGGTACCTGGCCGTATATGAATTTCTGCAGCTAGAGCGAGCTGGTCTCAAAAAAGACGTGTTCGAGTACGCCCTGCGCGGCTGGCAGAAGATGGGGGAAACTAGTCCCGTTCTGTCAATCGTTGATATGAGTCAGCCTTCTACCCATAAGCGGCTGTACATCATCAACCTTGAGAAAAAACAGCTTTTGTTTAATACCTACGTAGCCCACGGTCAGAATTCCGGGGGCCTGATGGCCAATAAATTCTCGAACGTCAACGCATCGTTCCAGACCAGTCTTGGCTTTTACAAAACCCTAAGCACCTATATGGGTAAGCACGGTTTGTCGCTGCAACTCAAAGGACTGGAAAAAGGAATCAACGATCAGGTGCAGAACCGCAATATTGTTTTGCACGGGGCCGACTACGCCAGTGAAGCATTCATTCGCAAAACAGGTCGTCTGGGCCGTAGTCAGGGATGTCCCGCCGTTCCCTACGCCGATTCCAAACAGATCATTCCGCTGGTGAAGGGCGGGACGTGTATGTTTGTGTATGCTCCCAACCCCGCTTACATTGCCGGTTCGGCCTTCCTGTCGAACCCATATACGTCTTTATAGAACCGCAGTTTCCCTTCCGAATCGACATCGGCCCTGTTGTAGGCAATGAACACCGGAAATGGCTCTGACAGGTTCATGGGCTGTGGCCGCTGGTCGGTGCGGTGGTCGGTCAGAAAGTCGGGGGGGAGGGCCTCGCGTCGCATCACTACGTTGGCCAGCTCAACCGGCTTCTTTACGCGCACACACCCGTGACTCCGCCAGCGGTCAGACGAGGTCGTGAACAGGTCGCGCCGGTTAGTATCGTGCAGGTAGATGGCCAGGGGATTGTTCAGCACGAATTTTACCAGCCCCAGCGCATTGTCGTCGCCCGTTCCCTGCCGAATGCGGTAGGGAAAGTTGCTGGTCGAGAGGGTATCCCAGTCAATGTCTTCCGGGTCAATCTCATTGCCGTCCCAGTCCAGCACGTGCAGATTCTGGTTGTAGAGATACATAGGGTCGCGCTTCATCCGGGGCAGCATCTCATCGAGCGTTATACTCTCCGGCACGTTCCAGTACGGGTAAGCTACCACCGTCTTCACGGCCGTAGTCATCATAGGCGTTTTTCGATCCGACCGACCCACGATAACGGGCGTAGAAAGCAGTCTTCCCCCGGCCCGGTCAAATACCGTCAACTCAGCCGCCGGAATGTTGACCAGCGCGATACGGTCGCCCGCAAAGCGATTCATGTAGCGGTGGTAATTCATTGTTTGCCGGATCTGCCGCAGCGAGTCGGCTCCGGCCCGTTGGTGGCGGAGCCGGTTGTAATGGCCAATCAACTGTCGGTAAGCCACAACGGGCATGACATCGGTTCGCATCGCATTGGTAAATTCAGCATCGGACTGGGTAGCCCAGGCCGAGTCAATGTCGGGTTTCAAACCATTGAACGTAATGCGGTCGGGCGTCTCACCGTAGCGCACCAGCAGCAACAGCTTCGTCAGTTTCGCCCGGATAGCCGCGTCTGACTCCTCGGCAGTAGCAGAAAACCGGGTGGTATCAATCCCGATTGAATCGGCGAATGAAGCCACCTGATGCATGGTTTTCAAGGTGGCCAGATTGGTTTGAGCAACGGCATTGGACGACTGGTCCGACTGGCCGGGCCGGGTACCATCCGGTCGGCTGGTGAAGTACCAGACTCCCACCAGCAGTGCCACAAACGCGGTCAGGCCAGCGGCAATAAGACCGGCTTTTCGCTTGTCAATGTCATCTATGTTCATCGGTTGAGTAGTGATTTTGCTTCTGTATAACGCCATCGTGACCAGATTGGTTAGGTTGAACCGCTCCGCTTCAACTAATGTCACATAAAAAAGCCCACGAAAATACCGTGGGCTTCGGCCATATGATGGACGTTGCCTTCATTGGCAATGGTAGACCCACCAGGCCGACCACCGTAAAAACACGTCAGATAAAGTTCATCCGTAACGGGACGTGGCCGGGAGGGCAGGCATACGCGTGGGGAATTATTTCGTAGCCGAAAACTGAATGGTGGCGTAACCGGGCAGGTTGCCCTGGAGTGACCGGCGGATAATCAATTCGGTCCCGGTCAAAGAAATGACATCGTAGCTGCCAGCAAGCTGGCGCGACACGGCCGCGTATTGGGGATCACCGGCAGAATTGGTTGGGGTGATGTAAAGCGACTCCATTCCGTTCGTGGCCTGGTACGTAAACCGGAACGGTTTGTTGTCCACCGTATAGATCACCGGGCAACTACCGGGACTGTTCTGGTTGGTCGACTTGGCACAGCGATCAAACGTAAGCAGGGCAGACTGGTCCATAGCTACTGAATCAGGTCCGGCAATCCGGCCGAAGGAAACGGCGTTTACGCGCCAACTACCATCAATGGTGTTAAGCAGTTGTTTCGTGTCATCCTGGCAGGCCGTCAGGGTAGACAACAGGGCAAGAAAAACAAGGGGCTTTTTCATGACGAAATATGATAGAGGTGATTCGTGATTGATTAACGAATCAAATCAACGCGTCGGATTGCAGTAATCCGCACTTAATAGACCAGCGTGGCTTTTGCATAGACAAAGCCTACCGCAGGGCCGCTATAAACTTCTTCAACTCATTGCGGTACAGCGGGCCAATCTGGAGTTCGGTCCCGTTGGTGAGCCGAATACTATTTCCGTCAATCAGGCGAATGGCCGACCGGCGCACAATGTGAGACCGGTGTATCCGAACAAATACGGGGGGACGGAACAGCTCTTCGGCTTTGCCAATTGTGAGGTGCGTCATAATCATCTGGTCTTTCAAAAAGACTTTGATATAATCCTTCATGCCTTCAACATACAGAATGTCATCGTGAGGAATCTGTAGCAGACGCTTCTCTTCCCGTAACCAAACTGACCCGTCATCGGCTAATGGCATGTTTGGATTGGACCTGCCCGTGTGGGAATCGATCAGGTTCCCGTCTGGACCGTCTTCGCGGTTTCGTTTGCCCTTAAACTTGATCACGGCCTGCATAAACCGCTCGAAGGCAATAGGTTTGACGAGGTAATCCAGCACTGCATAGTCATAACTCTGGAGGGCATACTGGGGAAAGGCCGTTGTCAGAATAATGTCGGGTCGATTGGGCAGGTGCAGATTCATCAGATCAATACCGGTCATCTCGGGCATCTGAATGTCGAGAAAAACCAGGTCGGGCTTCAGTCGCTGAATGGCAGCCAGGGCCAAGATGGCATTGGCACAGATGGCGACTACCTGCAAGTCAGGCACCCGATGAACAAAGACCTCGATCAAGTCTCGGGCGGGGGGTTCGTCGTCAACGATAACGACTCGGTAGGGTTGTTCCATGAGGGTTGATAACTAAATGAACCTGAAATTCATCGACCTGAGCGCCAGCGGTCAACTGATGACGGTTCTCGTAAAACAAGATTAAACGCCGACGGACGTTGCTCAAGCCAATTCCTCCCGGCATGCCTGACGAAGCTGCCGGGATACTGTTTTTTACCGAAAACGTGAGCCGCTTCGGTTCAATGACCAGGCTAATATGGATCCAGCCCGCCTGCGTACTGGCCTGAAAACCATGCTTGAACGCATTCTCAACGAACACCATCAGCAACAACGGAGGAATTAGCCAGTTGTCGGGCCGGCCGGTGACCACAAACGTCAGATCCGCATCAGCTTCGTGGCGAATACGCTGCAACTGAACATAGCTTTCCAGAAAAGAAATTTCTTTTTCCAGCGGAACAAACTCCGGTTCAGTCTCGTAGAGCGCATACCGCATCAAATCTGCCAGCTTCAGGACTGCATCCGGTACTTTGTCAGGCGACTTGATGGAGAAAGAGTAAATATTGTTCAGGGTATTGAACAGAAAATGGGGGTTGATCTGCGCTTTGAGAAAATTAAACTCCAGTTGCACGTTGTCGGTCTCTAACTGGGTTTGTCTAAGCTTCATCGTAAAGAGGTCTTTGAACACCTTCAAACCAACCGCGTAAACGACGTAATTGTAGAACAGCGAGAAAGAGAACAGGGTCACGATGATGTTATCGAAAGGTACTTGCCAGAACGAAAGCTGAGCCACATGCGCATCGTAAGTCCGGTACAATTGGGGCGAGTTGGCTAATCCGAGGTGCCGGGTGAACCAGCCAAAATGCCACCAGACCAGCATTGAGGTAGCCACATGTACGGCCAGAACACTAACTAGAAACAGACCGATCCTAAATCGTCGCAGGATAAACTGACGGGTTAGCCGGGTAATAATCCAGTAGCCAGTGATGGTTAACCCGCCGAAGATGAGGGTACTTAACACCGCGTAGTTTTGTTGAGCCAATGGATCGGGAATGGTCCGGCCAATGTATTTGAACCCCGCATAAATAGCCCATAACGCCGTTGACCACAGCAGCCCGTGGCGTATCAGCCGGTACCGGAGGGCTGAATTGGTCAGGAGATGAAAAAAGGGATTGTGGTCCAGATTATCGCCCATAGATTCATTAGCTTGGTTAAAAGGGCTGCCCTGTAGCGCGAATTCGTATTGGTTGTTGGTTGTAATAGGTACTCTCGCTGCGTGTAAACGCGAACCGGTTGAAACTGACACTCAATCGGCCCGGTTATGCCTGCTTTAAGCAAAAGACGGGAAAAGCGGGCAATCGAACCAGGCTATTTCGATTAAAGCCCGGCCGGGATAGATGAGCAGGCGTTTGCGATCGACTACGGTGCCGTACATCGTAGTCGATCGCTTCGGGGCGATGCAGGCTAGTATTGACTGCGTCGTTATCAAGTCGTTGTCAATAGGTAGGTGGGGGAGAGAACAGAACGCGTAATGGCCGCTGACGGAAAAGTTGCTAAGTTGCAGTCTTACCAACATAAGGCTATAACGAATCGCCCATCCTGCCGCCTGTGTCCCGGCTCAGTCAGGAGGGTGCGGTTCCACTGAAAACCAACTAAATGAAAATTCCTTCGCTTACCCTGCTCATTTATCTATCGCTGTTTGGCCGTTGCGCCGACAACACAACCAGCGCATCGGCTACCACTGAGATCGCCACAACGGCTGGCGCGGAGTCTCCCAAACCCCTCAAACTTCATATCGCGCTGGTCGATAATAATTTTGGCGACAAGGCGAAGATGGCTTTGACGCTGGTCAACACCGGACCGGAACCGCTGCCCGCCACCGGCTGGAAATTGTTCTTTAACGGCTTCGCCCCCAGCTTTCCCAATGCCAGTCTAAAGGGCGGACACGTTAATGGTGATTTGCAGTACATACAGCCGGGTACCGCGTTCAAAGCCATTGCCCCCGGCGATTCGGCTACGGTAGAGATTGGGTACCGGCGCGTGCGCAACCGAACCGATTTTCCGCTTGGCTTCTATCTGGTGTTCGACAACAAACCCGCCACCTCTATCCCGGTTACGCTGACCGTTGACAAGCGAGACGTGTTCGCCAGATCTGATCAGCAGCTGGCCGAACAGATTTATGCGCAGAACGAAGCCATCCAGACCCTGCCCGCCGATCAGCTCACGAAGGTATTCCCAACGCCCGTGTCGTATCGTGAAACGGGCCAACCCTTCGCGCTGACGAAGCAAGCCAGTATTGTGGCTGATAAAGAATTTGTTTCCGAAGCCGCTGTGCTGGCCAACGCGCTCACGCCGGTGCTGGGGAGCAGGATTCCAATAAAAAACCAGGCCGCAGGTCCGTCTGTTACGCTTCGCAAAAAAGCTGGTCTGGCGGCCGAAGGCTACGAATTGCAGATCGACGCGAACGGCGTAACGTTGTCAGCTACCACGCGGGCAGGAATGTTCTACGCCGTGCAGTCGCTGCAAACGCTGCTGCCGACGGGTGCATTGGCCGCGTCGGGTCCGGTTACTTTGCCGGGTATGATGGTGCAGGATGCTCCCCGGTTTCCATACCGGGCGTTTATGATGGACGTTGCCCGGAATTTCCAGCCCAAAGCCGAAGTGCTGAAAGTGCTGGATGTGATGGGGTTGTACAAGATGAATACGCTGCATCTGCACTTCAGCGACGATGAGGGCTGGCGGGTGGAGATGCCGTCACTGCCCGAACTGACTACCGTGGGCGGCACCCGCTCCTACGCGCCCGGTCAGAAGCAAAGCATTCTTCCCTCGTACGGCTCCGGTCCTGATGCCACCAATGCGTCGGGCACGGGCTATTACAGTAAAGCCGATTTTGTCGAAATTCTGCGCTACGCCAACGATCGGCACATCACGGTGATCCCCGAAATTGAATCGCCGGGCCACGCGCGGGCGGCTCTGCGGGCCATGGACGCCCGTTACGAGCGGCTCATTCAGGCGGGCAACAAAGCCGAAGCTGAACGCTATCTGCTGCGCGACCTCGCCGATAAGTCGAAATATGAGTCCGTGCAAAACTTTACCGACAACGTAATTGACGTATCGCTGCCGTCGGTGTATACCTTCATGGAGCGGGTAGTGGATGATTTGCGGGCCATGTACAAGGAAGCTAATGCCCCGCTGCAAACCATTCACTTCGGGGGCGACGAGGTTCCGGCGGGCGTCTGGCAGAAATCGCCGTCGGTGCAGCGGCTCATTGCGCAGAATGCCGCCGTAAAATCGGCGGATGATTTGTGGCAATACTATTTCGGCGAAGTAAATCAGCTTGTGAAGAGCCGGGGCCTGTACGTGTCGGGCTGGGAAGAAGCAGGCATGACGCGAGTCATGCAGAACGGGCGAATGCGCTGGGTGCCTAACCCGGCCCTGGCGGGTCAGAATTTTCACCTCAACGTATGGCAGAACAGCCCCGGCTCCGGCGCCGAAGACCTGGCCTACCGGCTGGCCAATGCAGGCTACAAGATAATTCTGACGCCGGTTACGCACCTGTATCTGGACCTGGCCTACACCCGGTCGTCGGACGAAGCCGGGCAGTACTGGGGTGGCTACGTCGATGTTGACAAGCCGTTTTATTTCATTCCGTACAACTACCTGCGTAACCTGAAAGATGACAGAACCGGCAAGCCGATAAACCCGGCCATGATTAAAGGCCGCGAGCCGCTGACCGCTACGGGCCGGGCCAACATTGTGGGGATGGAATCTCCGCTCTGGTCCGAGAAAATCCTGAGTACCGATCAGCTGGAGTATAAGCTGTTTCCCAAGTTTTTGGGTGTGGCCGAACGCGCCTGGGCCAAAGACCCCGCCTGGGCTACCGAACCCAACGACGCCAGAAGTGAGGAACTCTACGGCAAAGCGTGGTCGCAGTTTATCAACGTAGTAAGTCAGCGCGAACTGCCGCGGCTGGATACCTACGCGGGCGGGTTTGCCTATCGCGTGCCCACGGCAGGGGCCAAAGTTGTGAACGGCAAGCTCATGGCCAACACGCAGTTTCCCGGCATGACCATCCGCTACACCACCAACGGCACCGAACCCACCGCCAGCAGCCCGGTGTATACCGGCCCGATTGACGCCGGTGGCACGATCAAACTCAAGGTATTTACGCCCGCGGGGCGCAGCAGCGATACGGTAACAATTGCCAATTAGTTGTATTGGCTGACAAAGGTTTACTTTGAGCGATTGTCCTGGGGCTGCCACACCGGTAAGCCCCAAATGTTTGCCTCATTCCTCCCCGTATCACCCTAATGACAACCTCTACCCGTCCTATGCTGGCCGATACCGGCACCCGTTTTCTATCGCTCGATGTATTTCGCGGGTTGACGGTCTGTTTTATGATTATTGTCAATACGCCCGGTAGTGGCGCCACGCCGTTTGCGCCGTTGCTCCACGCAGACTGGCACGGTTTTACGCCTACCGATCTGGTGTTTCCATCGTTTATGTTTGCCGTAGGCAACGCCATGAGTTTTGCCATGCGGAAATACGATGGAATGGCAACGGGCGCGGTACTGGCGAAGATTGCCAAACGCACCGCCCTGATCTTTCTGCTGGGTTACCTGATGTACTGGTTTCCGTTTTTCCGGCTGAGCGAGCTGGGCGACATTACGGGCTTCCCCATCAGTGAAACGCGCGTCTGGGGCGTGTTGCAGCGGATTGGGGTGTGCTATGGTATTGCGTCGCTACTGGTGTATTTCTTTTCTACGCGAACGGTCATCTGGCTCAGTATCCTGTTTCTGGTGGGCTACTGGCTTATTTTGCTGGGCTGGGGCGATCCTGCCGATCCGCTGAGTTTGACGGGAAATGCCGTGCGCCAGCTCGATCTGTTCCTGCTGGGACCGGCGCACCTCTACAAAGGCAACGGCGGCATTCCGTTCGATCCCGAAGGGTTGCTTAGCACGCTGCCTGCTATTGTCAACATTATTATTGGCTACTACGCGGGGCAATACGTGCAGCGGGCGGGTAAAAACTACGAAAGCATTGCCAAACTCCTGCTGGCCGGGGGCGCGCTGATTCTGCTGGCCCTGGCCTGGGACACCGGGTTTCCCATTAACAAAAAGCTCTGGACCAGTTCATTCGTGCTGCTCACAACAGGCCTCGATCTGGCTATTCTGGCCGGTCTGATCTATGCTATCGAAATCCGAAACTGGACCCGGGGCAACTGGCCCCGCTTTTTCGTGATTCCCGGCAAAAACCCGCTGTTCATCTATCTCTTATCCGAACTGCTGGCTATTACACTCTATATGATTCCGGTGAGTGGGGGACAAAGCGCGTTCGACTGGATTGGCATTCATGTGTTTCAACCCATCATTCCCGGTGCGTTCGGGTCATTGCTTTTCGCCATGGCATTCATGCTGCTGTGCTGGGCCGCCGGCTGGTGGCTTGACCGGCGAAGAATTTACGTCCGGGTTTAGTCAATTGTGAATGAGTGGATGCTAGAATGAGTAAATAGGCTTGCGCCAGCACACCGGCGCGTCAGCAACTATTCACTCATTCTGTCATCCAAAATTCTATCATTAGTTATACGCGGGCTTGTCAATATCAGGCTTGTCGGTATTGCGGTTGGGGTTCATCATCCGCAGATTCTCAGCGGGTTCATCGCCGTCCATATACGTATCTTCCAGCGCATTGTCGGGCAGGGAGTTTGGCATCAATTTCGGCACCAACGCCACTGTCCGCCCTCTGCCGACTGATCTTCGAGCCCATCGGGCGAGATAGCCTGCTTGGCACGAATGATGTCTTCCCGGTTGCTTTCGTCCATATTGATCTGGTCTTTTCCTTCGGTTTTCATAACGGTGATTGGTTAGGTTTATATAGGTTATCCCTCTCTGTAGAACCCCGTCCGTTACCGATTGTTCGTAGTAGATTTTGACTATTCCTCCATTGATTGAGGCAATAGGTGTGCGCATATCCACCCGGCCATGCCTCCCGCAAGCCGGATGCAGGAGGTACCTGTGTCGCCAACGACCTGCTCAACTTGTCAAAACCGATTGATTCGACGGTCAAGCAGGAAGTAAATTCCTGCTGTCAAACAACTTAATACACCCAGGCCCCTTAGTAGAATCCCCCACCCAATGACGTAGTACGTGTCGTAGAGTTGGATGTCAAACGCAGCTCCATCAACCAAAAACGAGGCCACCAGAAAGAACAAGCCGAGTATTAAAACGATCAGTCTGGTATTCATAGCTAAGCTGTCCGAATCGGTTTTTCTGTCGCACAAGGCCCAAAAACGCGACTCAAATCACTATGGTTAAGGGCGAATAACCTGCCTGGTATACAACCCCAAATCTGCCCCGCGAGTAACAGCCTGGCAGGATTACCCAACGCCTGCCGAGGGCTAGTGGCTGATCGTTGTTGAACAGCGGACGCGGGCAACTGCTCTCTAAACTCATTCGTGCTGCGCTATCCAGCGTAGTAGGCAACAGGTCATACCCATTGACCGAAACCGGCCCACCTCAAAGGAATCAGCCGGCAGTGTTCCTGTTGCTTAGTTCCGCTTCGATGCGCTTCAAGGCTTTCGAATAGCTGGAACCAATGAGAAGCGGAAGAATCAGCAACCCAAACGTAAAGAAAGCCCCCCACTGGTGGGTAGCAGACCAGACAGCAATGCCAACTATAAAACCGACGATCAGCGCAACCAGAATTTTTCGTGATTTCATTCTTTTCTCTTCAGACACTAATTCGTCAAGTGTCATTTTCGAGTAGTCTTTCGTTGAAAACATAAGGATGATCAGGTTAAGAAAATTGCTGTAGCTACGTTCCTGGCGCTCAATGCATGCCTGTTGACCGGAATTCGCCTACGTAAAGAAGACACGTACGTTCGACCTGTACACCCTCGCCCTGGTTAGTCTGAAAGGGGCGCGCAGTCCGTCGCCGAGAGCTGGCAAATTGACATGAAGGGCTGATTGTCAAGGCAATTGTTATGTCGAACAGAACCTGCGGAATCAAAACGGATGAGCAGAACACCCACAAAAGGAGATAGCCGAGTCGCGCATTTCTTAAGCCTTTGCCCGAACACACGAAAGCCCGATAATAGGTTGCCAACTTAAAATGGCTGACCAATAGTCCCTTCCGTGTGTCTCCATTCCTTCGGGAGAAACCGTTACCGAATGCCACTGAATCTGGGAAAGACCCGCCAATTGTAAAGCCGTTTCGTGGGTAGATTTTTCGAGGTGGTAATTGGTAACGGCAATGTGTGATACATCAGACTGATAAAAGCGATACGTAATGGCGGCCCCTTCCTCGTAACTATTGTTTTCGCGGGTGAAGCCATATGGAAACATACTCTCAACAGTACCTCGGTAATCGGGATTGCTGTTGATGGTAATGAAACGACCGCCGGGTTTCAAATGGTTGACAATAACCCGGCTCATCTGACAAAGTTCGTCAGAGGTTCGGGCGTAGTTAAGGAGGTAGCTGGCACAGATAAGGTCGAATTTCTTATCGAGATCGAGCAACATAACATCCTGGCAATAATACTTGAGTCCGAGTTGCGAAGTAGTTTCGGCCTCCTGCGCGAGCCGGACCATACCATCAGAAATATCAACGCCTGTGACCTGAGCAGCCCCTCTAAACTTGATTTGCCGGGTATAGAAACCCTCTCCGCAAGCTAAATCAAGGACATCCAGGTCAGAAAGGTCTCCTGCCAGCTCAAAGAATGTATGCGACTCAACGTAGTTTCGCCAGGGTAACAATTTCGATGCCTGATACTCTTTTGCAATTGCGTTGTAGTCGGTTGCCATCACGCTGGTGTTTGAGGTTTAGAAAAGAGGACTCTTTTATTAATAGGTCACGACGTATGGTCGTGACCTAAAGGTCAGCAATAAATTCCTTAAACCTAATTGGATACTAAAAGCGAGACTACCCGTTTTCAAACCTCGCTGACCGGGGCGTTTCCCTTGTCGCAGGGGGCCTAAGAATGCAAGTCTAAAGTACCTCGTTTCGATCCTGTAACTTCTTCTTAGTATCTCGTATGCTCTTTATGTTGATGAACAAAATGGGAGACAAGGCGAGCGGGACCACAAGTAAGGGAAGTGCAACGGAAGGTCCCTGGACATACCACAAGTATAGCGCGACAATCAATAGCAACGTCAACAACCCGGCCAGCGCACCTGTCACGGCCTGTGTTGTCACTTTTCGTTTGAGCAAAGATTCTTTGCTCATTTCCTGAACTTCTTTATTTTCCATACCGCTAATTTAGAGTAAAAAACAGAGTTACTTGATTAGGTCGTTTCCCGTGTCGCCGGATGCTGAAAAGGCTATCAAAAAACCTACCTTACGAGACGCACCGATTGCCGCCGAGACGCTGCCTCGCGAATAATAGCTTGGCCACTGCACCCAATGACCGCAGGGGTTGATGGCGAAGAACGAGCCTTTACACACCTGCCCGGTTGGGCTGAAGCCCGCCTTTAGGGGCGACCCCCCTGTCGCCGGAACGGTGACAGACGCGGAGCGGACACAAATGCAGCGTCCATTTTCCTACTCCAAAGCGCGAAGCTCAAAAACGCAACTTCCACTTTTTCAACCACTGAACACCGGGAACGCGCCAATCGTCGCCAATACTTCACAGCGCGGTGCAGGAATATTAAAGGTCTCTAAGACGATATAAAACTATTGACTATATCGTCGTTTCCTAATTCTTCCATCTATCCAAGATTATTCGTCATGTGTGCCTCAATGGCATTTGTAGTAGGTGTCGTGGCAGCATTATCGAAGGCATGGTTTGGAAAATTGTCTTGATGTGCTCTTCCCAATCTTTTGGTGTGGTGGCACTTACAACTCCACCATTATTGAAAATTATAAGATGCTTTGCCATTCCGTACGGTAGTTGTATTTTCTTGTGTTTTGTTGATTAAATCCCGCCCCTCAAGACGTACTCCCTATCACCGGATGCTGAATGGCTACGCTGCAAAAAGACCTAAAAATTGACCGGCTACCATCTGTAGCAAACAGCTTGAAAATGAAAAATATCATTTCTTTTTTAAAGAGTCCTGACGAGGTAGATAACTTTTTGGACGTGCTTGTAAACGCGGGGCGGATACTTGCTTTTGTCTTAGGGCTTGCACTTCTCGTTTCAGCGCTTCTATCTCTATTTTGTTTCTATTGGTGGTTGCTACACTTAGTATGAAAGTGGCAACGCCAATGGTTGTAGCCGATGCAATACCGACGATTGCGTCCATCTCAACAGGTCAACTTTAAACTTTTCCCAGCCTTGCTCAAGTACGTCTTCTTTGAGTAAGGCTACCTTACCTTTTGGCTTGCAATAGACTTTTCCTTGTTGTTGGTTGTGGACGACAAGTTCTTTATCCGAAAGGGCGTTAACTGCCCTCAATACATCTACCTCGTTCGTTTTTGTCAACGAAATTAGCTCCTCGATTGATGGGCATCACTCTTTCCATCTTTGCCATTATGATGATCCCATGACCTAATGAGTATTTTTTGTTTGAATCCTGTAAAACTTAGGGACGTAGATTCTCATCAATCCTTTTCGTTCTTGTCAAACTGCTTCCTTTGTCGCCGGATGCTGGCTTTACTGATTTACCTTACTACTCTGCGGCCTACTACTTATCGCACACGACCCGGAAATGCCGGTTTTGCAGACCTACCTTGCGAGACGTACCAACTGTCGCCGGTACGTTGCGCTCCAGAACAGTTTAAAACTGCACCCAACATAGTATTGTACGCCAAGTTGCAGAACTACATCTCTTTGATAATCAGTAAGAAGTCGTTCCTCGTTGGTGTCAGAAACGACCTGACTACAATGCAATGATAATGGGTAGACGCGCTTTGGCAAGCTGGGTGGCGGAAATTTTTTGTTGACTTACTCTCCCCGTTTGCCGAAGCGTGGATAGGGGACGTTGCCTTTGGTGGCGAACCACAGAATTTCGTTCATCAGTTCGTCTTCGCCGGTGTCGATGCCTTCGTCGGCCTGCTCCATCGACTCGCGGGCCAGGTGCAGGGCGCGGCCCCGCAGGCTTTGCAAGGGGCGGTTCATTTCATCCAGCTTAATCCGGTTGGGCCGGGCGGTAAAGGGCGTAGCGTCGGGGGTATCGGCAAAGCAGTCGAACATGGGCAGGGCGGTAGCGTCAATGACGTTCATGGGGGGCAGACCCAGAATCTGCTCAATGGTGCGCACCATCGAGGTCTGGTTGTAGTTGGTGCTGACGGTCTTGCGCAGGCGGGAGTAGGGGCTGATCACGAAGCCGGTGGTGCGGTAGGCCGAAACATGATCCCAGCCCGCCTGCGAGTCGTCTTCGGTGATGAAAATGACCGTATTGGCGGCAAACCGGCTTTTCTGGACGGCTTCCACAATACGACCCACGGCCAGGTCATTGTCGGCCACCATGGCGCGGGGCGTTGGGAAAGCCGGGCTCAGTCCGGCGGTGTGGTCGTTGGGCAGGGCCATGACCATCAGGTTGGGTAAGTCGTCGCCGGGGCGGGCGGCCGCGGCTTCGAGGTCACGGATGAAGGCGTCGGCCCGCATCTGATCGCTGATTGTCTCGTCGTTGCAACCGGGGAAGTCGGGCGCCAGAATGGGCCGCACCCTTGAAATGGTCGTGGTGTTGGTGTACGAGAACGGTTGCCCGGCTTCGCGCATTTCGTAGAGCTTTTTCCAGTTGTATTGCTTGCGGTCGTACTGGCAGGTGCAGGCTTCGCCGTAAATGCGCACGGTTTTGCCGTGGTCCAGGGCGTTATTCCAGATCATGCCTTTCTTGTCGTACACCATCGCATCATAGAGCACGTGCGGGTACGACCGGAACCACGCCCGCACGTTCCGCTCCGTATAGTCTGTTGTCATGGCCGCGTCGGCCCAGTAGTGCCCCTCGGCCGACGATTTTCCGGATACGTAGTAGTTGTCCAGCAAATGAAACTCCCGCGCCAGCTGGTGCTGATTGGGCGTTACGCTGTCGCCAAAGACGCAGAGCGAGGGCATGCCGCGCCCTTCGGGCATATCGCCCAGAACCTGATCGTAGGTGCGGTTTTCCTTGATGATATACAGCACGTGTTTGAATACCGACGGCTCGCCGATGCGTTCGGGCACGGGGCGGGGTTTCACGTTGGGCCGGGGCAACTGCTCGGTCAGCGACAGCCGAAACTCCTGCGCCAGCTCCCGAACCTGCCGGGTCTGCGTTGTCAGCCGGGCCGCGTCCGGCACCGGAATAACCGACAGGGTAGCGAGTTGACGGTGCGCGGTATAGGCCTGCTGACCGGGTTTCGGGTTTGGTTTCATCTCCACCTCGGTGGCTACGCGCGCCCCGCTGCCTTCCAGGTTGGTTACGTACAGGGTGTTGCCCAGCCGCACAATGCCACTGGGGTAGGCCTGCGTAGGAATATAGCCCACAACGGCGTGGCTGGCCGATGCCGGAGCCTGTTTGTTGGCCAGCGATACCACCGCCAGGGCATTGTCCAGCCCGTTGGCAACGTACAGCGTGGTGTTGGCGGAGTCCAGCGCGAGGGCGTTGGGCGTGCTGCCGACATACGTATCCGGCTTGCCGAACAGCCCGACGGCAATGGAGTCCGTCACCTGCCGGGTGGTGGCGTCGATCACCGAAACGTAGTCGCTGTTGCCATTGGCTACGTACAGGGTTTTTGCGTCGCGGCTGCTGATGATGGCGTTGGGATGCAGGCCAACCGGTATTTCGGGTTCAATTCGCCCGGTTTTCAGGTCAATGACCGATACCGTTCCCCGCGCCATAGCCCCGGTTTTAGGATCGACGTAGGCACTGCCCCACGGAACCCCCGCCGTTTCCTGTCTGCTCACCGAATCGGCGGGTATCGGGCCACCCCAGTTGGTTACGAATGCGCGGTTCCCGGCCAGGGCCACGCCAAACGGAGCCACGCCAACGGGCAGGGTCCAGACGGTGCTGCGGTCGGCAAAGCGCACTTTAACAAACTGGTTATTGCCATTCAGCACCACGTACAGAAAAGGCTCGTTGTTTTCCAGCTGCACCGCCACATCGTTGGGCAGCGAGAGGGGCGCAGGAGCAATAGCCGCAAACGGCAGGAGTTCGGTATCGGTAATTTTCTGCCCGTTCCAGGTGGCAATCATCACGCCCGATTTGCCCCGCCCGCCCTGCGATACGCCCCAGACGATATAGGTTTTGTTCTGGTACCGGAACGCTTCAATGCCCGAGTACACGCTCATCATGCCTTTATAGGCCGGTTCGTCGGCCATACTCCAGCGGTATACCAGCTTCTGCGTGGCCCGGTCCAGCACCGCAATGCCGTAGCGATCTTCTACCACCAGCTGCTGCAGGCCCGGCAACGGCGTCAGGTCGAGGGTATGGTTTTCGAGTTTGGGATTGCCGTAACTCAGTACCGTACCCGCCGATTTGATGAGCCGGTTATAGGGCATGATCGACGAGTCGGCCAGGGTTTGCTGGTTGTCGGCAGAGCGGTAGCCGCTTTTCTGGCAGGCGGTCAGTGCAACGAGCAGGAGGAGGGGAAGGACGAGGTATTTCATAGGGACAAGGCGACGCTCTGTTACTTTGTGGGCCGAACATACGTGCCGTCGGCGAACTTGATGACGTAGGAGGAGGAGAAAAAAGTACTGGGATGGTAGTAATCCGTCGTGATGATTTGCGCACCCGTTTGCTGGGCCAGTTCAAAATCGCGGTAGTCGTTCTGGCGGGCCTGCTTCGTGTCGGCATCGGCGCGGGTACGGACGAGATAGCCCTTTTTGACAAGTTCCCGAATCCGGGCCTGATCGGTAGTGGGATTGTTGAGAATGACGAAGGCGGCTTCGGGTGTGCCGGGTTCTGAGTTGGTAAACAGCGTCCGGCCCCGCAGCGATGGATGTCCCGTTATGTAATCCGCCCGTTTCCGCCCTGTTTCGTCCAGCACGAACAGGAATTTGCCCTTCGCCGATTGCACCGTGGGCCAGTTGCCCGCCAGTACAGCCGCTTCGAGCGTTTCGCGGGTACCGCGTACATCGTCGGGCGTGATAAGTTTGCTTCGTCCCATGCCGGTCTGTACGGCTTTGTCGAGCTGGTTCAGCACGTCGGCCGTGAAGGGATCGGGTTTAACGAAGCCGGGGCGGCCGATGCACGTCGTCTTTGGCGTTCATCGTAACATAGACCGGAAAATGGCCGGGGTGGGCGTCAGACCAGCGTTTCAGTTCGGCCAGACAGCCGGCAAACGTGGGGCAGTTGCTGCGGAAGTCGATGTCCTGAATGTGCAGCACCTTAAAGCCCGGCGCATTCATCTCGCCGTTGACGTTGTACGGGGCCTGACCGGGGGCCAGTTTCAGGCCCATCGGCTGGGCGTATTTGCCGCCTTTCTCATCGGCATATACGTCGATCTCCAGTCCACGCAGGCCCAGATCGAGCTGGCTGGTTAGCGAAATATGACTATACTCGATGGGTTTGAAGCGGCTGGAATCGGTGCGGGTCAGCATCGTGAGCAGCGCCGGGTCAATGGCCTGTTTATAGCTGTTGTGCGAGCCAATAACCTGCACCTGATTGAGCTTCAGCCCGTCGAGATCGGGAACGGTACTGAAGGCGGCAACCAGCGAAAATAAGAGAAGGGCGGTAAGTTTCATCAGGAAATAGGGTTGACGTCGTTAGCAAGGTACAGACTCCGGCGTTACGCGATTGTTAAATTGAAGATGCCTTTACATGTTGCGTATCCGTTTCAACCAAACCGACCCAGAGGGGGTCTTTTACTCAAAATAAACTAACCTGATGAAACGACTTGCCTGGTTATTGCTGCTCTTCTCGATCACGGGTTGTTCTAAAGATGATCCAGCTATGACGGTGGCCCCCACGTTAACGAATCCCGAATGGCTGTACCGTTCCTGGCAACTGACGCAGGTTGTTACTGATGGGCAGACCCTCTCACCCCAGGGATACGTCGGTACGGCAACCTTTCGCAGTGATGGGACTTTTGGCGATGCCCAGCCGGGTGCCGTAGGCTATGGCTGTTGCGAACCCGTGGCTTTCGAGCTAAAAAACAGCGTAATCAAGTTTATCTGGTTTCAGTCAGGACCCGGTTGCGCCAAAATCAATTGCATCAGTTCTCCGCTAAGTGCGGAGACCATCTGGCAAATCACCACCTTAACCGAAACATCACTGGTGCTTACCGCGGGCAAAAATAAACTGACGTTCGAGAGAAAGCCTTGACTCGTGTATGATCACGGCTTTAACACCACTTTTATCAACCCCTTCTCTTTGTCGTAGAGCCGTTTTGACTGTAGACGGCATGACTTTTTTGCCACCCAGGATAGTGTTGGTTTCTTACAACGTTTCGTCGAAAAAGCGGTCGAATCCGCGCTGACGCAATCCGATTTTCAGTACTTCGTCACGTGTCCAGAAAACGCCGTCCAGTTCAAGCGTCAATGCGACGTAGGTCGTGTCATTTTCGTCCGTTTCCCGGCATAAATGATAGGCAGTAAAAAAGTGCTCCAGGCTTATCAGCTCTTCATTGAAGAAGTGAACCTTGCCGAGAACCTGACTCAGATAACTAAGAACGTCGGCTTCTGATGCTTTTGACTTCTCGACAATACGCTGCCGATGCCTGAATAACTCTACAATCAAATAGTTGGGCGTGTAGAAAGAAAAGGGGCTATCGAGGAGCCGTTGCCGGGTGCGGGACTCGCCGGTGTATATGGCAGAAAAGAGAATATTGTGATCGATGATTACTTTCTGCACGGCTCATTCCTTGATGAAACGGTGCTTGTTCTGCTGCCACCAACCCGCGTTCAATTCCTCACCAAGAGCCAGGATAGACTCGTTAAAATCGACATTACGGGCCAATCGCTCTAACTGAATACGCTCCAGCAAACCAAGCATAAACTCCTGACTAACTTCTTCTTTGTCGATACTGATAACGTACCGACCCGGCTGATTTTGAATCTGAATCGCGTCCATAGCTTTTTTTAGACAATATAGTGAAAGGCCACCTATCATTGAATAAAGGGTATATAGTTGATAGAAGCCTATAGCCATGAAACCAACAGTATCACGGCTTTAACACCACTTTGATCAAGCCCTTTTCTTTGTCGTAGAGCCGTTTGAACCAGTTTGCCCCTTCGGTCAGGGGGACTTCGGCGCTCAGGATGGCCAGCACGTCGATCCGGCCCGAGGCAATCAAATCCAGCGAGGCTTCGTATTCGCCGTTGATGGAGCACGATCCCTGCAACCGCAGCTGCTGCGTAACAATGGCCTGCAACGGTACCTCAACCATCGGAGCCAGATTACCCACCAGTGTTACCGTTGCGCCCTTGCGAACGCAGTCGATGGCGGTTTTTACCGTGGGGCCCGCCCCAACCACTTCAAACGATACATCGGCTCCGCGCTCGTGCGTCAGGGCCCGTACCTGCGCCGGGACGTTTTCGCTACGCGCGTTGATGGTATGCGTGGCGCCGAGCTTTTGGGCCAGGGCGAGCCGGTCGTCGTCGAGGTCAATGGCGATGATGGGAAAGCAGCCCGCCAGCTTCAGCACCTGAATCACGAACAGCCCAATCATACCCGATCCCACTACCACCGCCGAGTCGTTGACCTGTATGGGCGTTAGACTCACCGCGTGCAGGGCCACCGCTACCGGCTCAACCAATGCGGCCTGGGTGAAACTAACTCCCTCGGGAATGGCGTAGAGAATGTGCTGCGGCACCACCACGAACTCGGCAAAGGCGCCGTTTCGCTTGAAACCGGGTCGGTCTGGCGTGCCGGTAGATACGCCCACCACTTCGCGCCCGTCGCTGAGGTTGTACTGTCCGCGTCGGCTATACCAGTCGTCCAGCGCATAGACCGTCGAGTCGAACGTAACGCGGTCGCCGGTGGCCCAGTCTCTGTACGTCGCTGCCCACTTCGGCAATGATACCGCTGGCTTCGTGGCCCATAATCAGGGGCGGCACGCGCCGGCCGCTGCTGCCGTCCATCCCGTGAACATCGGAGCCGCAGATGCCCACGGCCTGCACCCGCACCAGCACATCGTTGGGGCCGGGCGTTGGTTTGGCTACGTCCTGTAGCGCAAAGTGATTGTATTCGGTTAAAACGAGTGCTTTCATGAGGATTATGGATTTAGGGGGCCGGTGATCAACGGTCCGGTCTGGAGATTAATTGAACTGAGATAAGGCAGTAAAGCGGGGTAAACTCACCGTTGGTATAGCCGAATAAACGCGTCGGCCGGTATCTGATCGAAGTCGCCCGCGGTCAGGTGGGGGTTTATGGCGTAGGTTATGAGCTCATCCGCCAGATCGGGCAGCTCACCAAACAGGTTGGTGGCCATAGCGGTGGTATATCGCTTTTTGACCTGAACCAGCCGCTGTTCGGGTGTTTTGCCCCAGGCCGGATTGTCGCCCAGCACCAGACTGATCTTGGCCCAGTCATTGAAGAAATATTCCTGCAATAGCGGAATAATCTTATCCCGAAACGCACTGCAAAGGTCGTCATGGGTTTGCACACCGGTCAGGTACGCGTGACCGAGTTGGTGGTCGCGGTCCAGCAGGTATTCAACGCGTTCGTTCAGGACGCGCAACAGCTGCGGCAGGTCAACGCCGTTATCCAGTACGGACAGTACCGACGGGTCGGGTTGCATATCGCGAAAGGCAAAGCGTCGGCGCAGGGCCAGATCGAGCAGGGCAATAGATCGGTCGGTGGTATTCATGGTACCCACTATATACAGGTTCAGCGGTACCCCAAACCTGTCCTGCGAGTAGGGGAGGGTAGTCCAGAGTTCATGATCGCTGCCCAGTCGTTTGTCGGTTTCAAGCAGCGTAATCAACTCCCCCAATACGCTCGACACGTTGGCGCGGTTTATCTCGTCGATGAGCAGAAAATACGGCGGGGCGGTACTGATTTTGCGGGCGCGGCTATCGGCGGTATCGTTCAGGCAATCGGCCAGAGTAGCATAACCCGCCCGCTGAATGGCCGACAAGCAGGCTTTGTGAAATACCCCTTTCCGAACGCGGTAGCCGATCTGCCCGCCCATAACCTCGGGACGGATTCCTTCCACAAACTCTTCGTAACTGTACGAGGGGTGAAACGTAATCAGCGTGGCATTGTCAGTGGTCAGGTAGGGCTGGAGGGCGAAGGTTTTGCCGGTACCGGGCGGCCCAAACAAAATCAGGTTAGGGGGTTGATTGGGCCGGTCAGGTTGCGTGGTATAATCGGATTCGGGTTCTTCAACCGTTTGGCCAGTTGACTGACGATCGCCGAGTGTAGGGTCATCAACCAGGCGGAGTAATTCACTCAGGAATGCATCATCTTCAGCCGCTTTGTAAATGTCACGGTTGTGGTGGAGCAGGTGCGGACCCCGTTTGAGCGTTTCGGCCAGTTCAGGCAGGCAGTCGTCCCAGCATCTGTGCATGACCGGATGGTGCAACAAGTGCGCACTTGACCTGCCCGATTATTACTGATACATACGTCTGATTTTTCGCTGAGCGGAACAGAATCACTTCGTCCAGAATACGGTCAAGCTGCTCCCGGCAGCTTTTCTTGATGGTGAGCCAGTACTCTATTTCGCCTGCGGGTAGGTCTAGAACAGCGTAGGGCCGGTAAAATAATTGACGTTGGCGGTGAGCTTCTCTGGTCTTTACGCACGTAAACGACAGACGCGTGTCGCCGTTGGGTAAGTTTACGATGTCAATTAATTCTTTGAGCAGCCCGAAGAAACGGCGGATGGCCTCGGGGTGGCCAATATCGCGGATGCGGTCAATAAGAGGTTGTGGCTGAGCTTGAGTACGCATGAAAAAGGCGATATGGACGAAACTACAACTTTTCGGGGTTCTATACCCGCATGTTAATTGGTATCAGTGACTACAGACGGGTGAATATATACCATTTAATCAATTTATAACGCATCATATATACTGGGTAAATAGCTTCTGTGCCTATATTTGTACCATCATGGGGAGCCGCAAGGTTTCCTAATGGTGTGGATAGAAGTAGAAAGCAGGCTGATCTTATCGGTCTGCTTTTTTGTATTTTTCCGATCCCGGCTAAACCATTGGGCAGACTGTGGCTCGAACAGTCGGCCCCACCCCGCTAAACTGCCGGCCCCCACCATGCCCCCCGCCCCGCTTCTTTTGCTTGTTCTGCTCCTGTCCGTTTCCTGCTCAAAGGTGAACGACAACAGCCTGACTCCCACCACTTCCGTCTACTTTCCGCCCGTTGGCAACAGCAACTGGGAAACGGTCCGGCCCGAATCTCTGGGCTGGAAAACCGGCCCTATCCAACCCCTGTTCGATTACCTCGAATCCACGCAAACCCGCGCCTTTATCGTGACGCAAAACGGGCGTATCGTGCTGGAGAAGTACTTCGGAAACAACCTCGCCAACACCGCCCCGTTCACCCAAAGCAGCCAATGGTACTGGGCCTCGGCGGGCAAAACCCTGACCGGCTTTCATGGTTGGCAAGGCGCAGGAAGAAAAGTTTTTGTCAATTGATCAGCAAACAGCCACCTACCTCGGCGCGGGCTGGACGGCTCTACCCCCGGCCAGAGAGAAGCTGATTACGGTAAAAAACCAGCTTACCATGACCACCGGACTGGACGATGGCGTCGTTAATAAGGATAACACCAGCCCGGCTAGCCTGACCTACAAAGCCGACGCCGGTACCCGCTGGGCGTACCACAATGCACCCTACACGCTGTTGCAGGACGTGGTCAGTAAAGCGGTAAAGCAGCCCTTCAATCAGTATTTCGCAGACAAGTTGGCCAGTAAAATCGGGATGGACGGACAGTGGAGACGGATCGACGATAACAACGTATTTTTCTCGACCGCCCGCAGTATGGCCCGCTTTGGGCTGCTCATGGCCAGCGACGCGCAGTGGGATGGCCGCCCCGTTCTGACCGATGCCGCCTATTATACCGCCAGCGTCAATACCTCGCAAAACCTGAACCTGAGCTACGGGTATCTGTGGTGGCTGAACGGCAAAGCGTCGTACCGGTTGCCTGGCACGCAGACCCTTTTGCCCGGCTCACTCGCCCCCGATGCCCCCGCCGATATGGTAGCGGCCATGGGTAGAGATGGTCAGTTCCTGAACGTGATGCGCTCCAAAAATATCGTTATGGTCCGCCTGGGCGAATCGCCCGATAACGCAGAGATTGTTCCTGTCTACCAGAACGAAATCTGGAAGCGGCTGAAGCTGGTCATCAACTGAGCAGAGTATACGCCAACTAACTGCCAATACTGACCTCGTCAGTGAAGACGTCGCAGATGTTTACAGTTGAAACAGTAAACGTAGATTTCCTTTGACCGCCGATAAATCTAAAGCACTTAACTCCCCTAACTTTCCATTTGCCAGCTTTTTGTCAATAGTAGCCAGTTTGCTGAGTCGGATGAGTGAAGGCTTTTTTAGACCATTTAGGGGGGATGGATTCATCAGAACGTCGGTGGGCTCCTGCCATTGCAGCTGCGTTGTCACGAAAGATAGTGTTATGTCAAGTGCCGTAACAACTAGTACAAGTGCCGGACGTACCTTATTGCCCGATAGATCTGTGAATGGAAAGGGGATCAGAATTATGTCGCCCGGTTGCATCAGTACCTTTCTTTCAAATCGTCCAGACTATACAAATCTTCCTCGTCGTGCAGGAAGGCGAACGTATCAGACGTTTCGATCAACTGCTGAATGCCTTTTTGCAGAACGGCTTCCTCATGTTTTTTCAACACATACGACGCAAAATCAACTACCTCAACCACCTTTTCATCGGGTAATTGATTGATTGTCTGAATAGCTTGCTGTACCAATTGAAGGCGGCTCATATCACGTCTATCTATTTACAATGTAGTGGTGAAGATAAGTGAGTTACGCCAGATAACTGCCAATGCTGACTACGTCGGCGAAGACGCCGGAGGCCGTTACTTCGGCTCCTGCGCCGGGCCCTTTCACCACCAGAGGCCGCTCTTTATACCGCTCGGTGGTAAACGAGACAATGTTATCGGCCCCCGTGAGCTGGTAGAAGGGATGGTCGGGGCCCACCGACCGTAGCTCAATAACGGCTTTATCATTTTCGAACACAGCCACAAATCGCAATTTCTCTCCCTGGCGTACTGGCGTCGCTCAGCAGGGTTTTAAAGTAGTCATTGTGCGCGTCGAGCTGATCGAAAAAATCCGGGATGGTGGGTGCATCCAGGCAGGCTTTGGGCAGCGGGTTGTTGATCGTAACATCCTCCGGTTCGAGCGGAAAACCGGCTTCGCGGGCCAGAATCAGGATTTTTCGGGCTACATCCTGCCCGCTCAGGTCATCGCGCGGGTCGGGTTCGGTATAGCCCTTGGCTTTGGCTTCGCGCACAACGTCGGCAAAGGAATTCCAGCCCGGCGTCCCAAAGGTGTTGAAGATAAACGACAGCGTACCGGACAGGATAGCTTCGATTTTCAGGAAGCGGTCGCCCGCTGTCATCAGGCCCTGCACGGTGTTGATAATGGGCAAGCCCGCACCCACGTTGGTCTCGTATAAAAACTTGACGCCCCGGTTCAGGGCCGTGCGCTGTAACCGCCGATACTCGCTGTAGGGGCCGGAGTTGGCTACTTTGTTAGGCGTCACCACCGAGATGTTGGCATCAAGCAGCGACTCGTAGAACTGCACAATCTCTTTGTCGGACGTACAGTCGATGAACACCGAGTTGGGCAGGTTGTAATCCTTTATTTTTTCGATGAAAGCGGGTAGCGAAGTGGTTACGCCCTCCGCAATCAGCTGCTCGTGCCAGTTGGTGAGGTCCAGTCCCTTGCCGTCGAGCCGCATTTTTCGGGTGTTGGCCACACCCACTACGCAAATCTTGAGCAGCTTTTCCTGCCGAAGGAAGTTGGTCTGCGCGTGAATCTGCGCCAGCAACGCTTTGCCAATCAGACCCGTGCCCACCATATACAGGTTCAGCATCCGGGCTTCGGACTGGAAAAACGAGTTGTGCAGGGCATTGAGGGCTTTGGAAAGGTTGTTTTTGTTGATGACCACCGAGATGTTGATCTCCGACGATCCCTGTGCCACGGCCACAATGTTAACCCCGTTTTTGCCCAGCACCGAAAACAGCTTGCCCGCAATACCCGACGATTTTCGCATGCCTTCGCCCACCGTGGCAATGACCGACAGATCGCGCTCGATGGCGATGTTGTCAATGTGGCCGTGTTCAATTTCCTGAGCGAACTCGGCGTCCAGAATCGTTTTTACGTTCTCGGCCCCGCGAGGGTCGAGGGCGAAGCAGATGGAGTGTTCTGACGAAGCCTGCGAGATGAGCACCACGCTGATTTTATGGGCCGCCAGAATCCCGAACAGCTTGGCCGATACGCCCGCCACACCAATCATTCCCGATCCCTGCACGTTAACCAGCGCAATATCGTCGATGCTCGAAATACCCGTAATGGTGTACTGCCGACGGTCGGCGGAGCGGCTCACCAGAGTGCCTTCATGGCCGGTGTTGAACGTATTGAGTACCCGAACCGGAATGTTGCGGGCAAACGCGGGTTGCAGGCTCGGCGGGTAAATTACCTTGGCACCGAAGTGGCTGAGTTCCATGGCTTCGGCATACGTAATGGTCGGGATGTTGAAGGCGTTGGGCACCTTGCGCGGGTCGGCGGTCATCATCCCGTCTACGTCGGTCCAGATATCAATGATGGTGGCGTTGAGGGCCGCGCCAATGATGCTCGCCGTATAATCAGACCCGCCCCGGCCCAGCGTAGTGGTTTCATTTTTCTCCGTCGATCCAATGAAGCCGGTAATCAGCTGAATGTCTGTATTCCTGGCGAAATGCTCTTGAACAAGCTGATTGGTCAGCGTGTAGTTAACCTCGGCCTGCCCAAACTGCGCGTCCGTTTTAATGACGGTGCGGGCGTCGAGAAATTGCGCCGGAATACCGGTACTGCGCACACACTCGGTAATGACGGCGGTAGACAGCCGTTCGCCAAAACTGGTAATCAGGTCATGCGTGCGTGGGGTGAGTTCGCGGATGAGCGATACGCCCCGCAGCAAATCCTCGAGTTCATTGATGATACCCCGCACGTGGGCAAACACCTTGCTTTGCTCTTTCACGGGCAGCAGCGCTTTTACCACCGCAAAATGCCGGTCTTCAATGCGCCGGACCAGTTCCATATAATCGGTTTCGCCACTGGTGGCCATTCGCCCGATTTCGATAAGCTGGTTGGTTACGCCCCCCATGGCCGAAAAAACCACGGCAATGGAGTTGCCGTCGCGCCGATGCTGCTCAATAATCTGAATAACCTGCCGGATGCTCTCAACCGAGCCAACCGACGTACCACCGAATTTTAAAACCTGCATTGAAGAGACTTGTAAAAGATGAATATTAACTGGTGAATGAGCAGCCAGGCAGGAGCCAGTCTTCACGTCTACCGGGGCGGTTGATGAATACGAGTTGCGGACAAAGATAAGGCCAAACCCAAACCATAGCCGTTTTGCCGGGCGCTTTGGTCTGTATGGCTCAGGCTGTGCTGGTCGCCGGCCGGCCTTGAAAGCTGGGGTACAGGCCGCGTGTCACGCCGTTGCCGAAAGGATAGGGCACGGGGTAAATGGCCCGGCTCCGGACGCGTATGGGCTGGAGTTGTCTGATCATTATCCGGCGGTACCGGGTCTAAAATCAGAAACTATAAATCCAGACAGCCGCCCCGTTCGTAGATAATGAGGAAGACAGGCAACAAAAGCCTGCTTCACGACACAATATTCTCCTACTCATTATGAATAACCAGGAAAACCAATCCGGACTGCCAGTGTTGCCGGGCGGATTTGAACCCGTTGCCGTTGGCCGACGGCTCTTTCTGCGCTACTCCGGCGCATTTGTAGCTGGCACCGCACTCCTTGCTGCCTGTAAAAACGAAGAAAATCCAACCACCGTTTCGCCCGCACCGACCATGGTCGATTTGGGTTCCGGCGACATTGGTATCCTCAACTACGCTTATGCACTCGAGCAACTCGAAGCTGCGTTTTACACACAGGTAATGGCCACGCCCTACAGCGGTATGTCAGACGCCGAGCGTACTATCCTGACGGACATCCGCGATCACGAGATCATTCACCGCGAGTTTTTCAGAGCCGCTATTCCGGGTGCTAACCGGATCGCTGATTTGACGCCTAACTTCGCTGGTATCAACTTTACTGACCGCAATAGCGTACTCAACACGGCCAAAACGTTCGAAGACCTCGGCGTAGCCGCCTATAACGGCGCGGGTAATCTGATCAAAGATGTAAACTATCTGCTGCTGGCCGGCAAGATTGTCTCGGTAGAGGCCCGTCACGCAGCCACCATTCGTGATCTGCTCAGCCCAAAGTCAGCCAGCTTTGCCGGCGACGACGTAGTAACGCCCGCCAATGGACTGGATGGTGCGCTTAAGCCTACCCAGGTATTGCCAGCCGCCCAGCCTTTTGTCAAGAACCCCATCAGCGGAGCTAACCTGCCTACCGTATAAACTGACTCAACACGATGAATATCCTGAATATAATATCACAGATTGAAGAAGTAGATGCCGAAGCGGCAGATAAATACAACTTCTATTCGCGTCGTAACCTGCTTAAGTTTGGCCAGAAGGCCCTGACTGCAGCGGCTGCACCCGCCCTGTTTGCGGCCACAACCAATCAGGCGTTTGCCCAGGCTGGCCCATCGCAGGCCGCCGTTGACGTCTTGAACTTTGCGCTCACGCTTGAGTACCTCGAAGACGAATACTACCGGCTGGCCCTGAATACGGCTAACCTGATTCCGGCGGCTGACCGGACTGTGTTTGCGCAGATCAGCAAGCACGAAGTGGCCCACGTAGCCCTGCTCAAAGGCGCTCTTGGAGCCGCAGCGGTAGCTAAGCCGACTTTTAAATTCGGTGATTCGTTTAGCACCTATCAAAAATTTATGGGACTGGCACAGGCCCTTGAAGATACGGGTGTACGGGCCTACAAAGGACAGGCCGGCGCCTTGATCAACGACAAAGCCATTCTGCAGATAGCTCTGCAAATTCACTCGGTAGAGGCCCGTCACGCAGCTCAGGTTCGGCGTATGAACGGCGCTAAAGGCTGGGTAGGTACGGCAGGTAATAGCCCGGCTGCAGTATATGCAGGCGAAGAAGTTACCTCGCAGGCCACTGTTGATCTGGTAGCCCTGACGAAGCTGTCGGCTGCGGCCGTAGCTGAGGCTTTTGACGAGCCACTGACCAAAGCGCAGGTACTGGCCATTGCCGGTACATACATTGCATAAAAGGTGATAAAGGCTGAGCGGAGCAGGATGCACGAAGAATAGCGGCAGGCACCCTCCCCTTTTATCCCTGTTCCCATTAATAACAGTAATAGGGAAGTTAGTTTGAGGAGCCGGGTAACCGGCAGAACATCAAAAAGGCACTGGAGTTTCTCCCGTGCCTTTTTTTGGGTGCATTGACACCGGGTTTTTCGTTCTTTGCATTCCGATTTGTATTCAATCCCTATGAAGTTCCTGCGTGTCTTGTTGTATATACTGGCTGGCTTGCTGGGGCTGGTGGTGTTGATTTTGGCCCTTGGTCTGGCACCGGGCGATGATACGCCCTACCAGCAAATGGATTACTACCGGCAAACCAACCAGCGGCTGACGGAATTACCCCCGCCCCAACCAGCCACGGCCCCTCTGCGGGCGAGCTGGGCCAAAGCCAACATCACGCCCGACCACCCCACGGCCACGGGTGGCTACGGCGAACGACGCGGCAAAACGTGGCGCGTGGTCAGCGATTCGCTCTACGCCCGGGTAGTCATGCTGGACAATGGCAGCACCCGCGTGGCCGTTGTGGCGCTCGATCTGTTGATTACACCCCCCACCGTTACGGAGCAACTCAAGAAACGACTGCCCGAAGTAGGCTTGCGCTGGGAAAACCTGTATATGGGAGCTATCCACTCGCACAACAGCGCGGGCGGCTGGGCACCGGGGCTGGTGGGTACGCTCATTGCGGGCGAGTACGAAGCAGGAATCGTGACCCAAATTACCGAGGGTATTCTGCGGGCAATTCGTGATGCACAGGCCACTATGGCCCCGGTACGAGTTGGGTACGGACAAGCCGACGCTACCGACCTGATCAAAAACCGCATCGCTTCTTCCGGCCCTACCGGGCCCCTCGACGGGGCTATCCGGTTGCTGAAACTGGTAAAAAATGACCAGACATCAGCCCTTATTACGTCATTTTCGGGTCATGCCACCTTGTTTGAGGGGAATAACGGCGATTACCTCAGCCGTGACTATCCGGGATCGCTGGTAGATCGGTTAGAAAAAAAAGCCGCCACGTTCGCGCTGTTTCTGGCCGGGCCGGTGGGCAGCACCGCACCCGTAGCCACCGGCAAAACCGATTTTCAGGAGATCAGAAACTACGCCGGGGCGCTGGCGCTGCGCATTGAGCAAACGGTACCCACAATTCAGCCCCGTCTGGACAGCACACTCATGCTGCTGACGCTGCCGCTGGGTCTGCGCGAGCCGCACCCCCGCCTTATTGGCCGCTGGCGCGTACGGCCTTACCTGTTCCATCTGCTTTACGGTGACTACCCATCCGACCTGAAAGCGTTGCGGATCGGGCAAACCGCTCTGCTCGGCACCCCCTGCGATTTTTCCGGCGAGCTTTCCGCCGAACTACAGCCCGTGGCCCGGCGTGATAGTCTAAACCTGATGGTGACCAGCTTCAACGGTGGCTACGTTGGCTACATCACCCCTGACCGCTACTATAACCGCGCTACCTACGAAACCCGCGACATGAACTGGTTTGGCCCCTACAACGGCAGCTACTTCAAGGAAATGATGAAAGGGCTGCTGGAGAAAGTTAACAGATAGACAGGATTATGCGCCAACATCTGGCCTGTATCGCCCTCGTAGTCGATGATTACGACGACGCGATCCGGTTTTACACCGAAATGCTGAATTTTGTTTTGCTGGAAGATACCCGCCTGAGCGATACCAAGCGCTGGGTGCGGGTGGCTCCCCCGGACAGCGATGCGTGTGCGTTATTGTTGGCCAGAGCCGACGATGATCTGCAACGCAGCTGCGTGGGTAATCAGACCGGCGGGCGGGTGTTTTTGTTTCTACACACCGACGATTTCTGGCGCGATTACCACGCCATGACAGCAAAGGGCATCGAGTTTGTGCGCCCGCCCGCCCAAGAAGCCTATGGCACCGTTGCCGTGTTCAAAGACCTGTACGGCAATCTGTGGGACTTGATCGAGCCTATTCCGCAGGCAGATACACCGTGAACGTAGCGCCCTGGCCGGGTTTGCTGGTCGCCCTGACTGCGCCATTGTGGGTATCGGCTACTTTCTGCACAATGGCCAGCCCAATGCCCGTGCCGGTATAGCGGCTGCGGCCGTGCAGCCGCTGAAAGACCTGAAAAATCCGGTCCGTGTATTTTTCATCGAAGCCAATGCCATTGTCCGTTACGCTGATTTCATAGAAATGACGGGCCGCACTGTTGGGCTTTATCGGTTCGGGCAGGGCTGAGGTGGCTACCAGCTGGCTTGTCAGGCTGATGCGGGGCGGAAGGTCGGACTGTTGAAACTTGAGGGCGTTGGCAATCAGGTTTTGAAATAACTGCCGAAGCTGAGGGGCGTCTCCGGGTACGGTGGGCAACTCACCAACCTCAACCACCGCGCTGGTTTCCTGAATGGTCAGTTCCAGGTCATTCAACACGCCCGCTACCACGCTGGTGAGCACGACGGGTACGAAGGTTTCGCGCTGGGTGCGGATGCGCGAGAACGTAAGCAGATCTTTGATCAGCACCGACATCCGGTCCGCTGCCGACTGCATGCGCTCCAGAAAGTCGGCCCCCTCGCCCAACTGCTTACCGTAATTGGACTGGAGAATGTCGCCGAACGAGCGGATTTTGCGCAGGGGCTCCTGCAAATCGTGGCTGGCTACGTAGGCAAACCGTTCCAGGTTTTCGTTGGATCGCTGGAGGTCGAAGTTGGCCATCTGGAGGGCCTGGGTGCGCTGAGCCACCTGTTTCTCCAGATCGGCGGTGAAAGCCTTCTGGTCGTGAATATCGGTACAGGTACCAAACCAGCGCACAACTTCGCCCGGTTTGCCACTCGTGCCCGGGTCGTTGCTCAGCGGCAGACCCAGCCCCAACCACCACCGGTACTGCCCGTCATGCTGTCGGAGCCGGTATTCGATCTCATAGAATTGCCCCGTTGCCAGGCAGGTTGCCCAGATTTCCTGGGTCCGCTCAATATCGTCGGGATGCACTACCTGAGCCCACCCTCCACCCAGCGACTGCGCTACGGACAGGCCCGTGAACTCATACCATCGGCGGTTAAAAAAATCAACTTTCCCGTGCTCATCAGCGGTCCAAACGACCTGCGGTATGAAATCGGTCAGGAACGTAAACTGCCGGATGCTGTCGAGCAGGTCTTCGTTGGTCTTCTCAAGCTGCTGCTGTGTGGTTACTTCGGCGGTAATATCCTGCAGGGTGCCACTGAATCGATAGGCTGTCCCGTCGGAACCGAAATGCGTCTGACCTTTGGCACGAACAACCCGCCGATTGCCCGACGTTGGGTGTATAATGGTGTAGGCTTCCTCATACTGCCCACCGGCCTGCGGCTGCATAGCTACATTTATGGCCTGCACAATACGGTTCCGGTCTGCGTCGGCAATGACGTCCAGGGCGGTTTGCAGGGATATGTCAGCCTGAGCGGGCAAGCCGAACCATTCTTTTAGCCGTTCATTGCCCGATAAGCGATTGGTTGTGGGGTCTACATCCCAGGTGGCCAGGTCCGTGGCGTCGATGGCAAACCGGAACTGTTCTTCGCTTTCTTTTAGCTGGCGCAGCATCTTTAGCTGGCCGGTTATTTCGCTACAAACCACCAGAATGCCCCCTATTTGCCCGGATTCGTCACGTACAGGGCTATAGCTAAATGTCCAGTACGTATCCTCAAGGTGGCCATTTCGATTAATCGGGATAAGCTGGTCTTCGTTCCAGGTGGCCTCGCCCGTAGTCCAGACCTGGTTGATGAGCGGTTCTATGACACTCCATGTCTCGGGCCAGCAGTCTTCGGCCCGCTGACCCAGCGCAGCGGGATGCTTCCCTTCCTCGCCAAGTCCGAAGGCGGGACGGTAGGCGTCATTATAGATCTGAATCATATCAGGTCCCCACCAGAGCAGCATGGGAAACCTGGACGTCAGCACTACGCTGACAATAGTGCGCAAGCTCTGTGGCCAGGTGCCGGGCGAGCCAATGGCCGTTGCCGACCAGTCCAATGCCCGGGTCCGTTCGCCCATCCGTCCGCCATCGTTCAGAAAAGGGTATTCGTCAACAAGGTTGGCATTCATAAACGGCAACGGGATGGTGAGTAAGGGAGCAGCCGACTGAAGATCAAAGATACAAATTGCCTTTAGTTGGGGAAGACACGCAGCGGGGGGAGGCAGAAAAAATGACCTATTTCTGGACGGAAGCCCGCCGAAGCCGGTCGTTGATGGCCGCCCCCAGACCAATGCCGGGCAGCGTCTCGGCGTAGATCAGGTCCAGATCCAGTGCGTCGAGCCAGCGCAGGTGAGCAAACAGGTTTTTAGCGGCTTCGTCCAGATCACCCGTGGCCGACAGCACACGCTGTTGCCCATCGGGAATATGGCCAACCGGCTCACGAAATACCAGCGCACCTACCCGATCAGGGCGGGCGTGGCCAGCAACTGGCGGAGACTGACCGGTCTTTAACAGAATGAGCGGTTTACGCGGGGCGTAGTGGCTGCTGAGCATACCGGGTGCCGTGGGATTATCCGTTGAGTGAGTTTGCCTGGTTACCGGCCCCACCACGGCTTCGATCTGCGCCTGGGTTAGCCCGCCCAGCCGGAAGATGCAAGGTGTTTCTCCTTCAAAACCAACAATGGTCGACTCCAGCCCGATCTGCGCCGGGCCACCATCAAGGATGTATGGAATCTGGCTGCCCAACTGATCGGCCACGTGCCGGGCGGTGGTTGGGCTGATGTAGCCGAATGGGTTGGCACTGGGAGCGGCCAGCGGAAAATCGAGTTCGGCCAGCAGTTGCCGCGTAAGCGGATGATTGGGGATGCGTACCGCCACTGTAGGCAGGCCCGCCGTAACCAGGTCGGGAATGCTGTCTCGTTTGGGCAGCAACAGCGTGAGCGGACCGGGCCAGAACGCATCGGCCAGTTGCCGGGCAGCGGGGGGGATCGCGGTTACGAACCGGCTTAGTTTGGCGGGAGTATCGGTGTGAACAATGAGCGGATCGAACGTGGGGCGTTTTTTGACCCGGAAAATAGCCAGCACGGCGTCGGTGTTCAGCGCGTTGGCGGCCAGGCCGTAAACTGTTTCGGTTGGTATTCCTACCAGGTTACCCGCTTCCAGCCATTCTCTCGCACGGCTGATATCCTGCCCAATCTGTACCATGCTGCAAAAATAAGGGTAAAGTCATGGTCAGAAGTATCAGCTACCCCAACTTTACGACTCTGTAACTTTACCCTTATTTTTACAGCATGAACGAGCGATTCGGAAAGTGGTTTAAGCGGCTGGGGTGGGCAGGATTTTTGTTCTTTCTCATCAAAGGCCTGCTGTGGCTCATCATCCCGTACCTGATTGCAAAAGGTTTGCTGTCCACCTGAGCCAGCAGAACAGGTAAAGCATAGTAAGCCGGTGGATAAGTCTCAGGGCAGGTCTGTGCTTCCTGTGCTGAAGGTAGTTATATTGGTGGTTGTTTTGGCAACGCGTTGACGATGAATATACCCTTTCATTCATGCAATCAATCCTGACGAGCCGATCTGGCTGGCTTTCCTGGTTGGTCAGGGGGGTGCTGCTTTGTATGCTGCCCGCCTGGGCTTCGGCAAACCACATCATTGGCGGTAACATCAGCATGCGGGCCATAGGGTCAACCCCCGGCCAGTTTCAGATTCAGCTTACCCAGTTCTGGGACGCCACCCAAAGTTCGGCCGGTAACCAGGATCCGGTGGTTACGGTGCTGGTGTTCAGTAAAAAAGATCCAAAACTCATTGAGCGCATTGACCTCAAATTATGCGAGAGTTTGCCGCTGCGCTTTAACAATGAAGCCTGTGCCCGCCAGAATAAGCTAAACTTCATTGAGGCCCGTTACTGCACCCTGGTTCAGCTCGACCCCGCCAAATACACGGATCCGGCGGGTTATTACATGGTTTGGGAGCGCTGTTGCCGAAGCGACGCCCTTACCAATGTGGCCAGAACCAGCAGTGGGCTGGGCATGGTGTTCTACATGGAGTTTCCGGCCATGACGCGTAACAGTATCCCCTTTGTGAACTCCTCACCCCAGTTCAAAATACCCAACGGCGATTATATCTGCCTGGACAAGCCGTTTACCTTCGATATCAGTGCGACCGATGCCGACGGTGACGTCCTTGTTTACTCGCTTGTAACCCCCCTCAACGGCTATACAACCAACGTATTACTAACCGCCCCCGCCACCCCACGCGCCAGCTATCCGCCCGTTGGCTGGGCGGCTGGCTACGGACTGACTAACGTTATTCCGGGCAATCCGGCCCTGAGCGTTGATGCCGCTACGGGGCAACTGAGCGTCCGGGCCACCAAAGAAGGGTTATACCTGTTCTCGGTGCAGTGCGAAGAATACCGGAACGGCGAACGGATTGGCGTGGTACGACGGGATTTTCAAATGCCCGTGGTCAACTGCGGGCAAACCAGTACGCCCCCGGCTATCATTACGGTGAACAGCCGCGTTGTATCGAGCAACCTGCCGTGGTGCGCCAGCCAGCCCCTGACGCTGCGGGCCGAGAAAAGCGCCACGTTTCAGTACCAGTGGCAGCAGGACGGATCAAATCTGCCCGGAGCCACAACGGACTCGCTGCAGGTCACTACGGCGGGCGTGTATACCGTTGTGAAGAGTCTGGCCCTGAGCTGTGCCGGCGATACCACCTCAGAAAAGATAACGGTCAATTATGTGACGGCTCCCCCCGTGAGTGTATCGCTGGTTAGTCCAAAACCACTCTGTACCGGCGATACCATTCAGCTTCAGGCCACCAGTAATCCCGATTATACGTACCGCTGGCAACGCGATGGAGTTAACCTGACCGGCCAGCAGGGAGATGTGCTGCGCGTGAATCAATCAGGTCGCTACAGGGTACTGGCCCGCCCGCTGGCGGCCAACTGCGAGGGTATGGACTCCATTCAGATCACTATAAACCCCCGGCCTACGGTGCAGATCAGCGCAACCCGACCTGTTTTTTGCCCCGGCGACAGCGTGGTACTTACGGCGGTTAGTCAGCCGGGTAATCTTTACCAGTGGCAGCGCGATGGTGGTCGGTTTGGTGCGGCCATCGCCCGCGTGCAGACGCGGGAGGCTGGCCTGTACCGGGTTGCCGTTACGGCCTCCACGGGGTGTACGGCTCTATCGGGGCCGCTGGCACTCACGCAGTACCCGCGTCCTGACGTCCGGCTCGACTCCCTCGCGCCGTTCTGTGGCACCGGGGGTACCGCCCAGGCACTTAATGGCCAGCCGGGTGGAGGTGTTTATGCCGGACCAGGTGTCAGGGGCAATCGATTCGATCCGGCTGTGGCGGGCGTGGGGCGGCATACGCTTACGTACACCATTACGTCGGTAAACGGGTGCCGCGCTGTACAAAGCACTACGGCTACGGTAGCCCCGGGACCGCAGCTAACCGGACCGAACGCCTATACACTGTTTCGGGGCAGTCAGATCGGGATACAGGTGGAGGCCAGCGAACCCGTTTTGCGATACGGCTGGAGTCCACCCGATTTCCTGAGCCGGGCAGACGTGCCCAATCCGGTGGCCAGTCCGCTGGTAACCACACCGTATCAGCTTACGGCCCTGAGCGTGGCGGGTTGCCCGGTCAGTTTCTCGGTGCTGGTAGAGGTGGTCGAGCCGGTGTACATACCCTCGGCGTTCTCGCCTAACAATGACGGTCTGAATGACGTCTGGACGATTGCTAACATCGAAAAATTTCCCGACTGTGATGTGTCGGTTTTTAATCGGTGGGGCGAACTGGTCTTTCACTCGCGCGGCTATACCCAGCCCTGGAACGGGTCTTACGGGCAAAACAAGGCCGGCGTAGGTCTGTATACCTATCAAATCCGGACCGGCGAGGGCCCTTTCTCCACCACCTTCCGGGGGGCACTCACCCTATTGCCATGAGCCGTACGGCCGGAAATATGGTGGCCTGGGAGCGGCCATGAACGGTTCTGAGCGGTTTGCCCCCGAAAACAACTGATGATCAGGCTGGTTGGCTTCCGTTTGCCCGATAATCCCACTTCCTAAATTTTCGGATTGTAAGATATGTTTACACAATAAACTGCCGTTTAATCAACAAACGGGGCTTTTGATCCGATCCGGTCTGCCGTTTGCTATGCTTTATTCAACTGTTCAATATGTTCTGGTGAAAAAGCCCCGCTTTGTTTACTTACCCCCAACTTTATTCGGTATGAACAGGAAAAAAATTCTCAGCGGAGCGGCCATGCTGCTCGTTTATCTCGGTACCAGTTTCGACGCCAGCAACGTCCTCATGGCCCAGCAAAACGCGCGTACCATGACCGACTCGTCAACGACGGCGATGACGCCATCGGCAACGACTATGAAACCGGGCGGTAGTACAGGGCGTGATCTGACCATCAGCGCGGCCAAGTCGGCCAATCATACCGTTTTGTTTCGAGCTCTGCGGGCGTCGGGACTAACTGAGCAGGGCAGTGGCAAAGGTCCGTACACCGTGTTTGCGCCTACCAACGACGCCTTTGGCCAGCTTCCCGACGGAGCGTTGACTGATTTGCTGAAGCCCACTAACAAGCAGAAATTAGCGAAGTTGCTGGCCTACCACGTCGTGAAAGGAAGCTACACTGCCGATGCGCTCCAGGACGGGCAAAAGCTCAAAACTGTAACGGGCGGTACGCTGACGGTCAGCAAACAGGGCGATGCTGTCACCATTACCGACGGGCGGGGCACCACCGCCACCATCAACCAGGCCGACATTCAGGCTACCAATGGCGTTATTCACTCCATTGATACCGTGCTGATGCCCGCTGGCAAGTAAAGTATCCTACCGTAATGAAGACGATGCCCGGCTGACAAACGTTGGCCGGGCATCGTTATATTGCTGCCCCAAAGGCCGAACGGATTCCCGCTCTTGGCTGACTAAAAACGACTCTGAATCGATGCCTACTCCCCTTCGTATTGCCATCATCGGCCCCGGTAAAGTGGCCCACCTGCACGCTAAAGCTGTTTTGCAAACATCCGGCACTGAACTCACCGCCGTGTATGGCCGCACCCCCGACAAGGCTCAGGACTTTGCCCGGCACTACAACATCCCGGCCTATTCCGACGTAGCAGACATGGTTAGCCGCGAGCGTATCGACCTCTGTCTTGTTACCACGCCCCACCCCGCCCACGCCGACCCAACCGTTGCCGCCCTCGATGCGGGGGCGCACGTGCTGGTGGAGAAACCACTGGCATCGTCACTACAGGACTGCGATGCGATGCTGGAGGCTGCCCGCCGGAATAACCGCCAGCTGGGTACCATCAGCCAACGGCGGTTTTACGAACCCTGCCTGCGCATCCGCCGGGCCATCGACGCCGGGCAGATTGGTCGTCCCGTGCTGGGTATGGTGCAAATGCTGGGCTGGCGGGGCGAAGGCTATTACCAGAGTGATCCCTGGCGCGGCACCTGGGCGGGCGAGGGTGGGGGCGTGCTGGTTAACCAGGCTCCGCACCAGCTCGATTTGCTGCTCTGGTACATGGGCGAACCCGAACGCGTATACGGCGTCTGGAAAAATCTGAATCACCCCTACATCGAAGTCGACGATACGGCCGTGGCCATTGTGCAGTTCAAAAATGGCGGGCTGGGTAACATCGTTGTCAGCAACAGCCAGCAGCCGGGTCTGTACGGCAAGGTGCATATTCACGGAGAGAACGGTGCATCGGTGGGCGTGCAGACCGACGGTGGGTCGATGTTCGTGGCGGGCATGACCGGCATCACCGATCCGCCCGTCAATGACATCTGGAGTGTTCCCGGCGAGGAAAATAAACTGCCGGAGTTCGTGGCTGAAGACACCGCATTTTTCAACCAAATCGACGCCCTGACTTATTACTTCGCCGAGCAGATTGCCGATTTCCGCGACGCCCTCGCCGACGGTCGCCCGCCGATGGTGACGGGCCAGGATGGCCGTAATGTGGTAGCGTTGTTTCAGGCCATCTACGAATCAACGCGCACGGGGCAGGTAGTGCAGATGTAGGAAATACGTAACTTTCTGTCCAAACTGAAACAGAAAGGTTACGTATGAAAAAGCACTTCATTTTAGCAGGATTGGGGCTGGCGATGCTGGCTTCCTCCGTACAGGCACAGGGCATCACGTCCGACTTGCCCATCACGAAAAAGTCGCGATCTTTCGAGTCGACTACTACCTGGCGGCTGGGGCGGCAGGGGGTTTCGCTGGATAGGCTGAACAGCGCCCTCGAACAAACGGGATACCGTGCTTTACCCGGTCAGTTAACCGTGTTTGGGGTCGTTACGCAGGCCAACCATAAGGATTCTCGCTGGACTATGATGAGCCAGTTCGACTTCGGTGTCAACAACTCCAGACAGGGCGTAACGAACGGTACCAATACGGTCAAAACATCGCTCTGGCAATACGGGGTTGGGGCCGGTTACCACATTGTCCAGACGAATAAGTTTACCCTGACGCCCAAACTGATGGTATCGCCGGCTTTTTTTACGCTGCGGGTAACCCGGAATGATGCCCCGGCTTCGTCATTGACGGCGGCCCTGGTTAATCCCGGTAGTCAGCAAACCGCCACGTTTACCAGCGGCACCATCACCGGCGATCTGGGTCTCAGCGGGCAATACAAATTCGTGTACGGGTCCACCACGAAACAGATCGATACCGACTGCGGAACCGTTCGTGAAACCCGGCAGCGTGCGCTCGTCATTGGTTTCGACGCGGGTTATCGTCTGAGTCCCAACGCCCGCTTCAGCCAGCCGATGGGCGATCAGGCCATGACCAGCAGCGACAATCCAGCCATTAACCTGTCGGGCTGGTACGTATCGGCCCGCTTGGGGTTGGGCCGCCGGTATATCAGGTAGTTGGCTGCGCTGTTGAGGACAAAAAGGCTCAACAGCGCAGATAACTCAGAAAGTCGGTCGAACACCTGTTACTCGTCTCCGTCTACACTCGGCACGGTCAGTACTCCGCCAAAAAACAGCGCGTTCAGGAACAGTTTGTTGGTGCCGTACCAACTAGCCCGGAAGTTGGGGTTATCGGCAAAGAGAATGATGCGCCCGGCCCCGTCGCCGGTGGTCAGGATAGCCGCCGATTTAGCCACGCGCTTCAGTACGGACGGGTGAACGTAGCCGCCAATGAGTGGTTTTTCGGCATACTGCGCTACGGTACTGTACGGACTTTTGCCGGGCATCAGAATGGTCTGGCTATTCTTGAACAGGGATATGCGCCGGTTGGTGAACCCGAAGCCGATGGGATTGCTCAGGTCGAGATCGGCCCGGAAAATGCTGCCACCCAGGGCTTTGGCTCCTTCGTAGCTGGTAGCTTCGTCGTAGTTGTAGCGGGTGGCCGGGCGGGTGGTATCGGCCAAAACAAGTTTCTCTTTCGATAAGCCCTGTTTGATCACCCATTCGCTGGCGGTTTTGAGCGTAATCAACGTACCGCCCCCCTGCACCCACGCCTTGATTTTGTCAACCAGCGCTTTGTCGGCGGGGTAAACGCCCGACACCATAATGAGAGTGTTGTACCGGTTGAGGTTGGTACGGAGCAGACTGCCCAACTCCAGTTTGGTAATGGGCATCTGCACGCGCCGGTCCAGCAAATGCCAGACTTCGCCGGCTTCGTAGGGACTGATACCGGGCCCAACTACCAGGGCGGCTTCGGGTCGGCGCAGCGTCCGCACCGAGCCGCTGCCGAGGTCAACTCCCTGCGTGCTGAACCCCGTTTCTACCCCCTGCACCGCCACGCCCGCCTGGGCGCTAACCCGGCTCACGAGCCGAAACAGCGAGTCGGGCGTGAGCGTTTGCTGTTGCACCGGCACTACCAGCGTTCCATAGCCAAACGTTCGGCTGGCAGTGCCAACAGGAGCCGTAAAGGGCTTAAACGACGTTTTCACGAAGGCCCCCCCGCTTTGCAGGGCGTATAGTGCCTGGTAGGTATTGTAGTCGGTGGCGGTCAGCAGGTAAGCGTAACTGCTGCGCTCAACAGCCGGTGCGGTGGTTACGAGCGGAGCGGTTACGGGCTTGCCGAGGGGGATGGTCAGCGTGGTTTTTCCTTTGCCGGTTTGGGCGGTCAGTTCGGCAGATGGCAGGCCAAACGACTGCATCAGCGACCAGGTCGAGGCATCGTAAAACAAACTATCGGAATACGCAATCTGGTCCTCAAAAGCCGAGCGAACCATCAGGTAATTGGGCTGTTCGGTGGGCACCACAAACGCCCCGCCCTTCCGAAAGGTCTGGTTGCCGATGGTCAGGTCGCGGTCGAGTTCATAGGTGTCGATCTTGTGCCGGCGCAGCAGATTGACGAAGGCGTTGGTGCGGGTCTGGTCGGCGGGGTCGCCAAAAACATAGGCTTTGGTGGCACTCTGCCGGGCCTGAGCTGCCGCCGACTGGAAAAAATCCCGGCGTAGTTTCAGCAGCAGGGGTTTTTCGGTCAGCGAGGCCCGGATGGTGGTCAGGGCCGCCGTTACCTGATTGCGGACGGTGAACGCGTAGGTGATGGGGATGGTGGTCGTCTCCTGCACAAACCCGCGCGAACTGGCCTGTTCGAACAGAAAACCCGCTCCGCCGTAGAAATTAACGTAGCTCGACCCATAGCCGGGATACAGCTTGTCGAAGGTCTCTTTGGTGAAATACAGGGACCCGATGCCGTTCATGGCTTTGGAGAAATAGGCGCCGAAAGCCGGATAAATCGTGTCGTAGAGGTAAGCCGGTACCACCGGATTGTTGCTGCTGTACTTGCCGGGGTCAAAGTAAAACGTGGAATTGGTGCCCATTTCGTGATGATCTACCACGACGTAGGGCATCCACTGATGAAACCACGCTACGTGGGCCTGTGCTTCGGGGTGGGCGCACAGAAACCAGTCGCGGTTGGGGTCAAACCAGTAGTGATTCATCCGGCCACCGGGCCATATTTCGTTATGCTCGCGGTCGGCGGGGTCGGCAATGCCCACGTCGCTTTTGTGCATGTTGGCCCAGTTGGCAAAGCGGTCGCGGCCATCGGGGTTCAGCACGGGTTCTATGAAAATGAGCATATCGTTCAGCCATTTCGTTGTCTCGTCGCTCTCCGAAGCCGCTAAATAATAGGCCGTCAGCAGGGTCGATTCGCCCCCGGAGGCTTCGTTGCCGTGTACGTTGGCCCCAATCTGAATAACGAGCGGCACCTCATCGCCCCCGGTGGCGGTGGCGCGTTTGAGATTACTCTGCCGAATGGTTTCGCGGTTGGCCCAGTTGGCCGGGCTGGTAAACGAAGCCATCACCAGGGGGCGGTGTTCGTAAGTCTGGCCGATGATGTCGACGTGAACCCGGTTGGAGAGCCGGGCCAGTTCCTGGAAGTAAGCCACCATGCGGTCGTAGCGCGTAATCTGCGTACCGATGGGGTAGCCCAGAAATTGCTCCGGCGTAGGAATGGCCGGGTTGAGCGATCCCGTGTTTTTAGGGAAGAAATACGGCGTTTGCGCCGACGCGGCCAGGGTCAGCAGCAGTAAGGCGGGCAGGAATAGCTTGTGTAGTGATCGACGCATGAAGATGGTAGTTCGTGTAAGGGGGGTGAAGCCGGAAGATAATAACGGGTATCCGAAAAACGTATTGAGGCACCACAAACAAAATGCCCATCGTGACAGACGGGCATTTTGTTTGTGGTCCTCGGGAGCAGGCTTAGTTGGCCGGGTCCTGGGGGGTGGCGGAGTTGTTGTCGCGCTCGTTGAACGGGTAAGGCAGAAAGTTGCGCGTTCGTTCGGCATTGGCGGGGGGCGTAGTCCCCGGGCCGGGTCGCCCAAACCGGCGGCTGTCCTCGAGCCGGAATCCCATAAAGGCCAGTTCGATTTGCCGGTTACGGTAAATCTCGTTCAGGATGGCTGTGCTGGTTTGCGCACCGCTGTACGCGGGCAAGGCAGCCCCAATGCCCCAGGCATCGTTGGCCGGGGTCTTGGTCAACACCCTATTCAGTTCCGCCGTGGCGTTGGCCAGGTCGTTTTTGCGGGCGTACGCTTCGGCCCGAATCAAGAGCATTTCGCCGGAGAGATACACCGGAACCGGGGCCGTATTCGCGGTGTAGAAACCGGAGCCAAGGTTTTGGGTTGCCGTTGGATTGGCCCGCAGGTAAAATCCCAGCCGCCGGTCAGCCGCATCGGGCGCGAAGCCAGCAGGTAGGCCCAGCGCTGCGTTCTGGGGCGCAAATACATTCACGTTGCTGAAGGCTGTTTCGAAAACCGGATTACGGGAATTGTCATCGAAGGCAAACGACGAGCGTACACTCAGATCAACGCGCCCGGCCGCGGCAATCGCCTTGTCATAGTCGCCGGCAAACAGCGCGTAACGGGCAATGAGGGCCTGAAGGGTATTGGGAATGTTGATCCCACTGGGTACCCGGCTCAGAAACGAAGCCGACGGCGGGGTGGCGGCAACAAGCGTAGCCGCGGACTCCAGCTGCGTAATAGCCGCCTGAAGCAATTGCAGACGCGGCACAAACGGTGCGTTGGTGCCGGTAACGAGCGGAGCCTGCTCAAAAAACTGCGCCTGCGTACCCAGCGAGAGCGCGCGGAAAATAGCCGCGTAACCCACCACACCCGACCGCAGAGCCGGATCTGTAATGACGCGGTCGGCGTTGGCCAGCACAATATCGGCGGTGTTGCGGGTCAGCAGCAAACTGGCCCACAGGTTACGTACCACCGCATTTGATCCCTGCACCGAGGCAAAGCCCTGTTCCAGAAACAGTTCGTCGGTATTGCCCGCGTTCAGCACGCGCAGTTCGCGCGTGGCCAGCCCGCTGGCGGCTACCGCGTTGTAGACTACGCCGGTCCGGCCAAAGGTGTAGCGATACTGCATGCCGTTTACGAGCGTAACCAGCCCGTCGGGCGAGTTGATTACCTGCTGCTCACTGGCCGCACTGGGGTTGAGGTATTCCTGCTGGCAACCCGACTGCGTCAGGAACAGGCCACTCAAAAGAAAAGCTATATGAAGTTTTTTCATGGTCTTGAACGATCTATGAATGAGAATAAGCCGCCCGCTTAAAACGAGGCCGTTAGCTGAAGCTGGTAGGTGCGGGGGATGGGTACGTTGCCGAAATCGACGCCCCGCACAATGTCGGAGTTGCCGCCGGAGTTGGTTTCGGGGTCGAAGCCGTTGTAGTTGTCCCACGAAATCAGGTTGCGGCCAATCAGGCTGAGATTCAGGCTGCTGAGGCCCTTCACGAAGGTGGGCAGCTGGTAGGTCAGGGCCAGTTCACGCAGTTTGACATACGAACCGTCGTCTACCCGGAACTCCCCAATGGGGCCGATAGCGAAGATATAGCCCCGTTGCAGCGTACCATTCATTTCCTGTTCCGTCAGCGGGCCAATGCCCACGTTTTCGCGGGTACGTTTGTCGGCGTTAAACACCTGATTACCCTGCACGGCGTCGAGCAGAAACCGCAGTGACGCCCGCTTGTAGGTCAGACTGGACGAGAACGAACCCGTCCATTTAGGGTTTGGATCGCCAATGATGCTGCGGATAAACGCGCCCGATGGCTGCCCGTCGGCGCCCCGGGTATTGGTGTACGTAAGATCGGCGCCGGTACCCTGGGTGCCGCGCTCGCGCTGCGGAAAGCCCTGGCCTGTAAGCAGCAGCGAACCATCGGCATTGCGGGCGTACGGGAATTCGAAGAAGACACTGGCGGGCTGTCCTTCAATCAAAAACACCGGCGCACCCGACACCGTCGAAATCTCGATGCGGGGACTGCCGAGGCTCAGGATTTTGTTGCGGTTGCGGTTGAAAATGGCCGTAACATCCCAGCTAAAGTCTTTGGTCTTGATGGGTGTGGCCCCCAGCATGAGTTCAATGCCTTTGTTCTCCATCGTGCCTACGTTGTTCACAATGCCGGTGCCGCCCGTGGAGGGAGCCAGCGTCCGGTTTACCACGAGGTCTTTGATTTGCTGGTTATAGGCCGTAGCGGTCAGCGTCAGCCGGTCATTGAGGAACGACATATCGGCCCCAAACTCCAGTTCGGCCATGCGCTCGGGCCGTACAGCCGGGTTGGCCAGCGTTGACGACGGGATGATGGTGTTGCGACCCAGGAACGGAATGGGCTGAAACTGCCAGAACCGACTGTACGAACCAATACCCGACAGGTTACCCGATTCGCCGTAGCTGGCCCGCAATTTCAGGCTGTTGACGGCTCCGCCAATACCCGCCGATTTCCAGAAATCCAGGTCCGATACCACCAGCGATCCGCTCAGTTTAGGGTAAATCTGGTTGGTTTCGGTGGCTGAGAATTTAGACGACGCATCGCGCCGGAGTGCACCGGTCAGGAAGGCGAGGTTTTTATAGGACACCGTAGCCTGTCCAAAATAGCCACTCAGGTTGAACCGGTCCAGCCCGTAGCCCAGCTGAAAGGTAGTGCTGGAGGCTCCGCTGACGGTCTCGATAAACGGCGCGAGGTTCTGTCCTTCGTTACGGCTGAAGTCCTGCTGGCTAAACTGGTAGTTGAAACCCGCAATCAGATTCAGCCGCAGGTTGTTGGTCAAATTGCGCTCATAGCCCGCCGTTACGTCGGAGTTGAACAGCAGCACCTGGTTGGTAGCCGTAGCCGCATAGCCAAACGGATAACGTTCCAGCGGCAGACCCGACTGCGCCTGGTAGGGGTAGGGCCGGATATAGTTTTTGCCAAACTGGCTGTACGTATCCACGCCCAGAATCCAGTCGAAGCTAAATCCTTTGAACGGTGTCAGGTTCAGTTGCAGATCGCTGATGGTACGGTTTACGGCCTGCGTAAAGCTCATGTCCTCAATGGTCGAGAGCGGATTTACGCGGGTGGGTTCAACGGCCTGTAAGTTTCCGGCTGCGTCGCGCTGGGTGATGTCGTAGATGTTGTTGGTGATGTTAACCGAGTTGATGGGGCTGTAGAACACGTTGCCGTTGGCTTTTTCGTTGGCAAAGCTGTTGGAATAGCTCAGGCCCGCCGAAAACTTGGCCCAGTCGGTCAGTCGCTGTTCGAGCCGGGCGCGGAAGTTGTACCGCGTAAAATCGGTGCCTTTGATGATCCCCTCGATTTTTCAGGTAGCCAAACGATACGTAATAATTGGTATTGGCCGTTCCCCCCGCCACCGACAGGCTATTGTCCGTGCCGGTCCCGGTCCGGAAAATTTCATCGAAATAATTGTACCGCGTCACGTCAACGAGGTTGGTGGCCAGCTGGGTGGTTACGCCATCCCGGATAACGGGGATCGTGGTTACGCCGGGGTTGGCAGCCGCTACAGCGGCCGATATGCCCCCAATGGGGTGTAGCCGCAGACCGGCAAAGCCAAACTGTTTGTTCAGCGTACCCAGCGGTGCGTTCTGGCGCAGTTCGTTGACGTTGAAACTGGTGGAGAACGATACACGGGGGGTACCGGTGGTGCCGCGCTTGGTGGTAATGAGCACCACGCCATTGGCCGCCCGCGAGCCGTACTGAGCAGCCGCTGCGGCCCCGTTTACCACGTTGATGGTGGCAATATCGTTCGGGTTGAGGTCGGCCAGACGATTCTGACCGGCGTTGGCCCCGCCAATCTGACTACCGGCCGCCAATTGCGAGACGTTGTCGCTGGAGTTGGAAACAATGACCCCGTCAATGACGTAAAGCGGATCCGACGAGCCAGAGAGGGACTTTACGCCCCGCAGCCGGATGGTGATGCCCCCCGCCGGATCGCCGGAGTTCTGGGTAATCTGCGCGCCCGGCACCCGGCCCTGCAAGGCATTGAGTAACCCACCCGTACCGCTTTTGGCCAGTTCGTTTCCTTTGATGGTGCTGATGGCGTTACCAAACTGACGGCGTGGACCCGACAGGGTAGTGGCGGCCACAATGACTTCGTCGAGCGTCTGGTTTTCCTCGGCCAGCGTTACGTCGGTCGTGATGGTTTCCTGATTGCCCAGGGTCACGATGCGGGTTTCGCCGGTGTAGCCGATGGACGAGAACGTGAGCGAATACGAGCCGGGGGCCGCCGTTGTACCAACCGTGTACGAACCGTCGGCAATGGTCGTTGTACCCTGCGAACTGCCCCGCAGCACAACCGTTACGCCGGGAATGCCGGAGCCGACCCCATCGGTTACGCGACCTTTGAGGGTGTAGCGGTTACCCTGGGCCATGGCGCTGCCGCCCGGCAATAGCGTCAGCCAGAGCAGACAGCTTGTCAGAATAGCCTGAAGGTCAGGTAAGTACTTATGTTTCATAAACAAGTTAGTTTGGTAGATATATAATTTTCCTGAATTTTGGAAGGGCGCAATTTACAGACTGGATTAACACGATTAGGTACTATTTTTACCGTTCATCACAAACCCGGTTTCGTAAATCATCCCCCTTCGTTTTTCAATTTCTGTTGTAATCATTTCTCTTGTCTATGCTCTCTCACTTGCTGCGGGCCGTCTTTGTGGTGGCTCTACTTGTTTCGCAGGCTGCCGTTTCGCAGTCCACCACGGCAACATCGCCAACGCCATACGCCAGTCTGCAGGAGGCCCTCAATGCCGGCCGGTCACTCAGCGGCTCCAGCGGACCCCGTTCCATAAACTGGATTGACGGTGGCCAGCGCTTCTCGTTCCTGGCTGGAAGCGATACCATTAAGACACTTGACCCCAAAACCCTGGCCGAAACGGTGGCCTTTACCACGGGCCCGCTCAAATTTCCGGGCACCGACAAGCCGTTCCGGTACGACGCGTTCCGGTGGTCGAAAGACGCAAAAAACATTGTATTTCAGGCTAATTTCCGCGCTGTGTACCGGCGGTCGGGCATATCAGATTATTACGTGTATTCGCTGGCTGACAAAAGCCTGAAACTCGTAGCCCGCGATGCCCAGACGGCCGAACTCGCGCCCGACGGCCAGAAAGTTGGTTACGAACGGGGCGGTAATCTGTTCGTGTTCGACTTCGCTACGCAAACCGAGACGCAGCTGACCAACGATGCCAAACCGGCCTTCTACAACGGCCGCTTTGGCTGGGCGTACGAAGAAGAGTTTGGGCTGGCGCAGGCCTGGGACTGGTCGCCGGACAGTAAAATGATTGCGTTTTGGCAGTCAGATGAGCGGCAGGTGCCAATGTATAAACTGACCGACTACCGGGGCTTCGACGAAAAATTCGACTCGCTGCCGTATCCGCGCGTGGGCGACAAAAATCCAGACGTTCGCATCGGCGTTATTGATTTGACTACGCAGAAAAACACCTGGATGAACGTGGCGACCGAAGGTGGCTATATCCCGCGCATTTATTGGACGTCGCAGCCGGGGCAACTGGCCATTATGCACCTGAACCGCAAGCAGAACGATATGCGTCTGTTCATGGCCGATGCCCGCACCGGCACCGCCCGGCAGGTGATGCAGGAAACGTCGAAAACGTGGGTCGACATCTTTGATTTCTTCGCCGGTATCGATCACCTGCTGTACTTTCCCGCCGGGCTGAACGAGTTTTACTGGCTCTCGGACCGCGACGGTTTTGCGCACCTGTACCGCTATGATTACAGTGGAAAACTGCTGGGCCAGGTTACGCAGGGGAAATGGGAAGTGACCTATGTGCACCACATCGACCCGAAAACCCGCAAGGTGTATTTTACCTCTACCGAAGCGGCCCCCACCGAGCGGCAGCTGTACGTCATTGGTACCGATGGAAAAAACAAGCAGCGCATTACCACCGCACCGGGCCGGCACACGGTGAATATGTCGCCGAACGGGCAATACTTCATTGACCGCTACTCTAACGTGCAGACGCCCCCGCAGATTGAACTGCGCAATACGGCGGGTAAGCTGCTGAAATCGCTCGAAGCCAACGAAGCCGTCACGAACTACGTGGCCAGCCACGCGTACGCACCCAAAGAACTGTCGAGCCTGACCACGTCAGACGGGCAGCGCCTTGACATTTCCATTATCAAACCGCTCAACTTCGACCCAACCAAAAAATACCCGGTGGTAGTGGATATCTACGGTGGTCCGGGGGCGCAGTCGGTGTACAACGAGTGGGCGTCGGGCGGCTGGCATCAGTGGCTGGCGCAGGAAGGCTATATCGTGGTGGGCGTTAACAATCGGGGCAGCGGAGGCTACGGACGTGATTTTGAGAAGATCGTGTACGAGCAGCTCGGCAAATACGAGAGTCTTGACTTTGTGGAAGCGGCCAAATACATGGCATCCCTGCCGTACGTCGATGGTGACCGGATGGCCATCCGGGGCCACAGCTACGGCGGCTACATGAGCAGCTACACCATGCTGACCCACCCCGGCGTATTCAGGGTTTCGCTCGTGGGCGCACCCGTAACAGACTGGCGGCTCTACGATAGCATCTACACCGAACGCTACATGGGGCTCCTGCCCGAAAACGACGCCAAATACCAGGCCAGTGCCGTAACGACCTACGCTAAAAACCTGGCCGGGAAAATGTTTGTGGCTCACTCCACCATGGACGAGAACGTGCACGTCCGCAACACGTTTCAATTGATGACGGCCCTGGAAGACGCGGGCAAAGACGCCGACCTGCGCATTTACCCGCCCGGTGCGCACGGCGTATCATACAACCAGCCGAGTTACCAGCTGCTATACCGTCAGTACACCGATTACCTGAACCGGTATTTGAAAGGTGAGGTTGTGAACTGACCGGATTGACCCCACTCAAAACGCCGAAGAGCCCGCTATGTAGCGGGCTCTTCGGCGTTTTGAGTGGGGTATTACTTCAGTATCTGCACGTCGATGGTCGAGTTGTCATAGACCCGGTGCGTTTGCTTTTTGAAGTCTTTCTCGTCGGCTTTATAGATGTTATCGACAAACGTTTGCGGGTTGCGGTCAATAAGCGGGAACCACGTACTCTGCACCTGAATCATCATGCGGTGACCTTTTTTGAAGGTGTGCAGCACGTCCTGCAATCGGAAATTCACGTCCGTTACCTCGTTGGCTTTAAAGGCTTCGGGTTTCTCGAAACTGTTGCGAAACCGGCCGCGCATCACTTCCGAGCGTACCATCTGCTGGTAGTTGCCCAACACAACGTTTTTGTTGGGCATATACGGGTGGTTTGGTTCGTCGGCCGGGTATACATCAATGAGCTTGACAATCCAGTCGGCGTCGGTACCGGTGGTGCTGACCTTGAGTTTGGCCATGATTTCGCCCCCCAGCGTCAGGTCTTCGGTCAGCACATCGGTCTGGAAGGTCAGAACGTCCGGGCCGCCGGCTGGCAAACCGCTGATCTTCCGACATATAGTTGTGCGGCGTGAAGCCCATGGTGGTTGTGTTGTCTTCCGTATACGGCACGGGCTTCATGGGGTCGGATACAAATTCCGAGAAACCGCTGCCCGTACCCTGCTCGTTCAGCTTCCCGTTGCTGCTCAGATGAAATGATTTCATCTGACCTTCGGTGGTGGGCCACTTGTCAAACGTGCGCCACTCGTTGCGGCCCGTGTTGAACAGGTACGCTTCGGGTAGTCCGGTTTTGCCGTCGCCCGCGCCTTTCAGGAAGTGACCAAAGAACTTGGCTTCGATATTGCGCTGATAAAACGTCGCGATGCTGTCGCCAAAATACACGTTGCTGTGCAGCGTGTGGCCTGTTTCGCGGCTCCAGCGCCCGTGTCCGAAGGGTCCCATCACCAGCGTATTATAGGCGCCGGGGGTGGTTTTTTCGATGGTTTTATAGATGTTGAGCGGGCCGTACAAGTCTTCGGCATCGAACCAGCCGCCCACGGTCATCACGGCCGGGCGAACGTTTTTCAGGTGCGGCAACAGACTGCGCTTCTGCCAGAATTCGTCGTAATTGGGGTGGTTGATGGTTTCCTGCCAGTAGAAATTGTCTTTGTAATACTGGTTGGCGTTTTTGAGCGGGCCCAGGTCCAGCTGCCACTGGTATCCGTCTTTCGAGCCGGTTTTGATGAGCTGGTCGTTATACCAGGCTTTGGTGGTGGGCTCGGCATGCTGAACGCCAAAAACGGGGTAGGTAAAGAGGTAAGCCTGAATGAACGCGCCGTTGTGGTGAAAATCGTCGAAGAAAAAGTCGGCGATGGGAGCCTGGGGCGAAGCCGCTTTAAGGGCCGGGTGCGCATCGGGCAGCGAAGCCGCCGTGTAAAAACCGGGGTAGCTGATGCCCCACTGGCCCGCACGTCCGTTGTTGTTGGGTACGTTTTTGAGCAGCCACTCGATGGTATCGTAGGTGTCCGAACTCTCATCGGGCGCACCCGCCATGGACACCGTTGCCGCGCCTTTTTTGCCTTTTTTAGCGGCTACCGCCGGGTCGGGCAGGTTCGGGGTCATGTTGGTCCAGGTGCCTTCCGACGCCCAGCGGCCCCGCACGTCCTGATACACGAAAATGAACTTGTCGCGCATGAGCGTACCGGATGGGCCGAGTGCATTGGGGTAGGCGTCTGCTCCGTAGGGGGCAACACTGTAGCACGTCCGCTGCATCAGAAACGGGTACTGATTCGTGGCCGAGGCATCTTTGGGAACATAGACGTTGGTGTGCAGCTTGGTGCCGTCGCGCATCGGAATTTTGTACTCGAACTTCTGATAATTGTCGCGGACGAAACTGCTGGTCTGCGCCCGAACGGCTACCGAGGCAGCTACGAGCAGGAGACTATAAAGCCATTTTTTCATGCTGTAAAGGTTTTTTTGTTGATACGCCGTAAAGATAGCAAAGCAAGCGAGTGCACTTGAGGGCAGGCTTACCCGGCAGAACACACGGATAAAAAAATACCCGGTTCATGGCACAACCATAAACCGGGTAACTGATAAACCCGATTGGGTTAGCCTTCTACTTCCCAGCCACTCTGATCATACGGATACACCTGCGCCTGGTAAGGCCATGTTACACAAACTGGCGAGTTTTTCCTGGGTAACGCGCCCGCCTTGTTGTCTTCAAAGGCCACAAACATCGTAATGCCGCGCACGGTATGGCAAATACCCACCGCACCGGGCTGCACCACGAAATCGCTTCCCGTTGCGTTGTTGGTCAGCTTAAGCGGAAAGGCCCCGGCGTAGCGAACAAACCTGCCGGCGTAGCCAGACTGAACATCAGTCAGTAATCTAAAGGATTGCATAACGGTAATTTTTAAAACGTGAATAGAAGTTGTTTTTACCGAAAGCAAATGTAGGGGCTCATTTCTGGTTGGCGGCATACCACTCCCTAAAACTCTGTTTGGGCGGGGTGGGCAGTTCGCGGGCAATGGCCCAGGGGTTAATGGTGCCGTTGTGGCTTAGGGCATAGGGCGTACTGGCCAGCACCCGCCGGGCCACTTTACCCAGCCGGGCGTAGAGTTTGGGCCGGGCCAGCACCTGCGCCAGGGCCCGCATACCCACGCGCTTGCCCGCGGGCATCACCTTTTCCTGACCCACAATCTGCCGCCATTTGTACAGCTGCACGTGAATGTCGATCTTGACCGGGCAAACGTCCGAACAGGAGCCGCAGAGCGTACTGGCAAAGGGGAGGGTACTGTGCTTTTTAAGATCGACGTTGGGCGACAGAATCGAGCCAATGGGCCCCGGCACGGTGTAGTCGTAACTATGGCCCCCACTGCGCCGGTACACCGGGCAGGTGTTCATGCAGGCCCCGCAGCGGATGCACTTCAGCGACGCCCGGAAGTCAGGACGCCCCAGTTGCTCTACCCGCCCGTTGTCCACGATAATGACGTGCAGTTCCTGACCCACCCTTGCTTTGTGAAAATGGCTGGTGTAGGTGGTTGAGAACTGTCCCGTGGCCGAGCGGGCCAGCAGACGGGTATAGACGCCGAGGTGCTCAAGTTTGGGAATAACCTTTTCGATGCCCATACTGGCAATGTGTATCGGGGCCAGCGTGATACCCAGGTCGGCGTTGCCTTCGTTGGTGCAGACCACAAACCCGCCCGTTTCGGCAATGGCGAAGTTAACACCCGACAGGGCCACGTCGGCCGCCACAAAATGGCCGCGCAGGTGCTGGCGGGCGGTTTCGGTCAGAAACTGGGGGTCGCTTTCGCCTTCGGGTGTGCCGAGGTGCTTGTGGAAGATGCGGCCGACATCCTCTTTTTTGAGGTGGATGGCGGGTAGCACAATATGGCTCGGCGGCTCGTCATTGAACTGAATAATTCGCTCGCCCAAATCCGTATCGACCACTTCAACGCCATTTTTAATCAGATACGGGTTCAAATGGCATTCTTCCGTAAGCATCGACTTGCTCTTGACCAGCCGAATGGGCCGGTCGAGGTTGGGATACCGCTGCCGGGCAATCTGCAACACAATTTCGTTGTGTTCCTGCGCGTTGGCGGCCCAGTGTACGTGAACGCCATTGGCGATGGCGTTGCGCTCAAACTCGGTCAGGTACTCGTCCAGCCGGCTAAGGGCGTGGTTCTTGATTTGCGAGGCCAGTTCGCGCAGGTCTTCCCACTCGGGCAGGGCATAAGCCATGCGGTCGCGCTTCTGACGCACGAACCAGAGGGCACCGTCGTGCCAGGTGGTGCGGTCAACGTCGGCGGTAAATTTATCGGCGGCTTTGGAGTGGCTCATAATTCACGGGCTTTAACACGAACAGGCTTACCATTTTTGTCTGCAATGACCAGTTCGGCATCATCACGTTTGGCCTGCTCAACGATTTTCTGTACAGCACGGTGTACACCGTCTAATACAGCTTTTCTATTCGGAATCGTTGCTTCTTCAGCGGTGTTCATGGCTCAGAATGGTTAACCAGGTTTGTTCTTCTAACACATCGGTTGGCTGATATGTCCCGCCCGCTGCTACGAGCTTTGTTTCTATCTGCGCGTTATTGAATACCGTAAAGTAATCGCAAATGGGCGTGTACAAATTAGTCAGGTTCCACACGCTCCGATCGTATCGCCGTTCAATGACGTCGGGCGGTATGTTGTGGCCACCCCGCGAAACCCGCTGTGCTACCCGTGCCTTTGACATTTCTGCCGACGGTATCCAAAAATAATACAAACTGACTGTATATCCGGCTTGTTGCGCCCGACGAATCAGTGAGACGTATGAGCGGGTCGATAGCGTTGTTTCGAGCGCGAAGTCTACTTCGTGTTCCAGCAAATAAGCAACGCGCCGAAGCATCAGCCGACCCGCTTCAAAGGCTACCGACTCAACATTGAACGGCGACAGACCCCGTGCAATCTCATCAGCATTCACGAATTCTTTCGTCTTCGTAACTTCCGGCAGCAGCGTGTAGGCAGCGGTTGTTTTCCCGGCTCCGTTGGGTCCGGCAATGATGTAAAGATTTGGCATGTTTACAGCGTACTGCCCGCCAGAATTTCCGCTATGTGCATGACGCGCAGGGGGAGCTTTTTACGCCGGACAATGCCTTCCATGTGCATCAGGCACGAAACGTCTCCTCCGGTAATGACCTGAGCTCCGTTTTTGAGGTGATCGGCCACGCGATCCTGCCCCATCCGGGCCGATACGGCGGCTTCCGACACGCAGAAGGCCCCGCCAAACCCGCAGCATTCGTCGTAGCGATCCAGCGTGACGAGCTCCAGCCCGCGCACCTGGGTCAGTAATTTGCTTAGTTGACTTTCCCGGTTCGGTGACTGTTCGGAGTCGGTGCCGAGCCGCAACCCGCGCTGCCCGTGGCAACTCTGGTGGATACCCACCCGGTACGGAAACTCGGCATCGAAGGAGGTAATGCCCAGGACGTCGGTCAGGAACTGCACGAGTTCATAGGTTCGTTCGCGCACATGCTGCACGGCGGGCGTCTGCTCAATAATGTTGAAGTGCTTGCGTACGTGGTAGACGCAGCTACCCGACGGAGCCACGATGTAGTCGTAGTCGGCAAAGGTGCGGACGTAATTTTCGTAAACCGGAATAGAGTCCGATTCGCAGCCGGCGTTGGCCATCGGCTGTCCGCAGCAGGTCTGCGTCATCGGGAACGACACCGTCACGCCCGCCCGTTCGAGCAACTGCATGGTAGCCACGCCTACCTGCGGGTAAAACTGGTCAACGTAACAGGGAATAAATAAGGCGACGTTCATAAGTTTAATGAGTGAATGAGCGAATGGCGAATGAGTGAATAACCTCCGGCGTCAGGCGGCTCACGCCAGCACTATTCACTCATTCGCCATTCGCTTATTCATCGATTTAAGGCGAAAATCTGATGCATCAGAACCCACTTCTCGCCGGGTTTGGCAAAGGGCAGGGCCTGCTGGTATTGCCAGACGAACGTTTCCCACTCCTGAACGGCGGGATTGGCGGCATCGGCGGCTGCTTTGGCCGCGAACGAAAACAGATCGTCGGTTTCCATGACCATAAACAGGCGGTTACCCACCCGGTAAATTTCCATGTTCAGTACCCCGGCTTCCCGAATACTCTGTTCAATTTCGGGCCGGAGCTGTTGGTGCAGCCGGTCGTACTCCGCAATCAGGGCCGGGTCGTCTTTCAGATCGAGAGCCAGGAAATACCGCATAAATGAAGCAGAAAAATGTGAACGGGCTTACCCTCACTTACCCAATAGTCACAAAGTTGTAACGTCACAGGGTTACAAAGCTGGCTTACGCCGTAGGGTCTGCCGGAGGAACTTTACAACCCTGTGACTTTACAACTGTACAACTCGTTCTCAGGGGACAATCTCTGGCCGTACGCTGGGGCTCCCTAAATCAGCCACCCGAATGCGGAAACCCTGCAGGGCGTAATAAACGATGTAGGCAAAACACACCAGCGGCACGATGAGCGCGTAAATGGGGCCATAGGCAAACAGCGCACCGGCTACCAGCGGCATCAGAGCCCCACCCACAATACTCATAATCACCAGCGACGACGCAATCTTGGATTCTGCGCCGAGGTTCTTGGTGGCCAGCGCAAAAATGGTAGGGAACATGATACTCTGGAAGAAATACGTGAAGCTGAGTGCAATGACTGCCGTTAAACCACCCGTCAGCATGGCCAGGGCTACCATAGCTACGGCACCCACCGAGAATAGGGCCAGCACCCGGTTGGGTTTCATCCGGGTCATCAGCGCGGTACCCACAAAACGGCCCAGCATAAGCAGCACCAGCGCAAACGACGCGTGAAAACCCGCAATCTGCGTGGGCGATAAATTGCCCGAACCACCCCCCGTCAGGGTGTTGATGGCGTTCATATACCAGGTGGCAATAGCCCAGTGGTCATTGCGCGAAAAGTCCAGCTTAAGGTCTACAAAGTAGCCCCAGAGCGTGGCCTGCGCCCCTACGTTCACAAACTGCGCAATGGTGCCAAGGGCCAGATGCCGGTGTCTCAACACTCCCAGAATTGACATTTTACCCGCAGCCTGCTCTTCTTCGGCGCCTACTTCCGGCATTTTGGTAACGGCAAACAGGATCGTTACAAACGCAATGATCAATCCAATAACCAGATACGGCGTCTGCACCGAGAGGGCTTCCTGCACCCGAATGGCTTCGGCCTGGGCAGCGGGCATGGTCGTGAGCATTTCAGGCGTGTATTCGGTATCGGAGAAGATGAACAACGCGCCGATGATTGGCCCCAGAATGATGCTGATGCCATTGAACGACTGCGAGAAATTCAGCCGCCACTCCGATTTTTCGGGATCGCCGAGTACCGTTACGTATAGGTTGGCGGCTGTTTCCAGAAAGGCAATGCCGCAGGCCATCGTGAAGAGGGCAAACAGGAAAAAACTATAGACCCGGGCATCGGCAGCGGGATAGAACAGAAACGCGCCACCCCCGTAGAGCAGCAGTCCTAATAAAATGCCGCGCTTGTAGCCGAAGCGACGCATGACGTAGCCCGCAGGCAGGGCCATGAAAAAGTAGCCGAGGTAAAACGCAAAATCGACGATACCAGCCTGAAAGCGGTTGAGGTCGAGGGCAATCTGAAACTGCTTGATCAGCGAACCGTTGAGACTGTTAGCCAGCCCCCACAGGAAAAACAGGCTCGTGACCAGGGCGAAGGCAATGCCGTAATTACCGGTAGCCTGAGCGGGTTTGATTTTTGCGGAAGAAAGAGACGGTCCGAGGGCCATAGAGAAGGGGACAATAAATAAGGAGGTCAATATCGGTAAAGGTATCAATGTGGTACGCCTACCCGGCAACGGCCCGGTCAAGATGCGTATAGCCGCCGTCGACGTGAATCAACTGCCCGGTGGTATGGCTGGAGCGGCTGGAAAGTAAAAACGCAACCGTATTGGCAATTTCGTCGGGCGTGGTCATCCGCTGCCCAAGCGGAATCTTATCGGTTATCTGCCGGAGTTTTTCGTCGGGATTAGGCAGGGTTTTAAGCCAGCTTTCGTACAGGGGTGTCCAGCATTCGGCCACGATAACGGCGTTGACCCGGATGCCGTAGGGGAGAAGCTCAACGGCCCATTCGCGGGTGAGGGCGTTACGGCCCCCATTGGCGGCTGCGTAGGCCGAGGTGCCGCCCTGACCCGTTTCTGCCACCTTGGAGCCGATGTTGACAATGGCCCCGCGTGCGGCTTTCAGGGCGGGCAGGGCGTAGTGGGCCATCAGATAGTAATGCACTACGTTCTTGTGCAGCGACGCCATAAACCGCTCGTAGTTGCCGGTTTCCAGCCCTACGCTGTCGTTTTCGCCCGCGTTGTTCACCAGCCCGTCAATGCGCCCAAACCTCGCCAGAGTCTCCGCCACGGCCCGTTCGCAGTCGTCCGGGCGGGTCAGCTCGGCCACAATCTGGTGCGTCAGACTCCCGATAGCAGTAATCGTTTCGACCATGCGGTTATTGTCGGCTTCGTTGCGGCCAACAATGACGGGAATGGCCCCTTCGGCGGCCAACAGGGTGCTGATGCCCGCGCCAATACCCCGCGCTCCGCCCGTAACGATGATGATTTTATCCTGTAATTTTAGATTCATGTTTCAGATAAAGTAGATTTGGGGAGGCAACTAACGTTGCCGGGAGGATTTCAGACACAGAGATACGCAAAGTAGCGCAGAGTTTCACAGAGAGAAATATGTACCAGACTACCCATAACCAGACCATCGACTTCACTCTCCAGGGCCCGACGCTGAACGGCGAGCCGTTTGCCTGGGATCTGGTAAAGCTCACGGATCGAACGTTTCACATCATCCGCAACGATCAATCGTTTACGGCTGAAGTCCTGGATCTGAACGCGACTGAAAAAACCGTTCGACTCAGCGTGAACGGGCGTATCCATGAGATCAAACTGAAAGACCGGTTTGACTTGCTGCTCGAAAAAATGGGCATCGCCAATGCTGAAACGGCTAAAGTAAGTAATCTTAAAGCACCAATGCCCGGTCTGGTGGTGGGCATAAACGTGCAGCCCGGCGACGTAGTGCAAAAGGGCGACAGTCTGCTGATTCTGGAAGCGATGAAGATGGAAAATATGCTGAAAGCCCCCACCGATGCCACCATCAAAACCATTCGCAGCCAAACCGGCGACCGGGTTGAGAAAGGGCAGATTTTAATTGAGTTTCAATGATTGCTGCGCGTCAAGGTTCGCGGGTTAAAGCTGGCTAAGGCGGGGGTACCTACTTTGACCCGCGAACTTTGACACCAAACCTGCCAGACAACAAAGAACTGTTATCTTTGCCCCCGCAAAAACGTTCCCCCATGACATCAGCAAAATACAAACGAATCCTGCTCAAGCTGAGCGGGGAGGCTTTGGCCGGACCCAGTGGCTACAACATCGACCCCGCCGTGCTGGAAAAGTACAGCCAGGAAATTAAACAGGTTACTGAACTGGGCGTAGAAGTGGCCGTTGTGATTGGGGGCGGCAATATTTTCCGGGGCGTATCGGGCGAGCGGTCGGGTATTGATCGGGTACAGGGCGACTACATGGGTATGCTTGCTACCGTCATCAATGCCATGGCCATCCAGAGTTCTCTGGAGAAACAGGGGCTGCACACCCGCGTCATGTCAGCCATCAAGATGGAGCAGGTTTGCGAACCCTACGTTCGTCGGCGAGCGGTACGTCACCTCGAAAAGGGTCGCGTCGTTATCTTCGGGGCCGGTACGGGCAGTCCTTACTTTACTACCGATACCACGGCCAGTCTGCGGGCCATCGAGATTGAAGCCGACGTTGTTCTGAAAGGGACCAAGGTCGACGGTGTCTACAGTGCTGATCCGGTGAAAGATCCGACCGCCACGCGCTATGCTGAAATTTCGTTCAGCGACGTCTACGAGAAGAAATTGAACGTAATGGATCTGACGGCCTTTACGCTTTGCCAGGAAAATAACCTGCCTATTATTGTGTTTAATATGAACCAGTCGGGTAGCCTGATGCGCGTAGTACTGGGCGACTCAGACGCCGGAACGCTGATTAAATAAAGGGTAAGGTTATTGAGCCGTATCGTTTACAGCACGGCACTTCAGTGGCAACGGCAACCCCGGAACTACACAACTCTGTAGCCACAGTGGCGGATCACCTATAACTTTTTTGAAGAATGGAAGAGATTGAGTTATTTCTTGATGATGCACAGGATACGATGGAGAAGGCGCTCAAGCACCTGTCTATCGAACTGACTAAAATCCGCGCCGGTAAAGCCACCACCCAGATGCTCGACGGCATTCAGGTTGAATACTACGGTACCATGACGCCCCTCAATCAGGTAGCTGCCGTGAACACGCCCGATGCCCGCACCATTGTGGTGAAGCCGTTTGAGAAGAAACTTATTGGGGAGGTCGAGAAAGCCATTCGTAACTCGAACATTGGTCTGAACCCGAACAATGATGGTGAGCAGATCCGGCTCAGCGTACCACCCCTGACCGAAGAGCGCCGGCGCGATCTGCTCAAGAAAGTAAAGCAGGAGGTAGAAACGGCCAAAGTGAACGTGCGCAACATCCGTAAAGACACCAATGACAGCATCCGTAAACTGACCAAGGAAGGTGTTTCGGAAGATGCCGTCAAGATAGGTGAAGAACGTGTTCAGAAACTAACCGACTCGTTCGTGGCCCGCGTTGATGAGATCTATGAGATGAAAGAGAAAGATATCCTGGTGGTATAATAAGCTCATTCTTAGCTTTTATTATAAAAAACCGGTTGCACCCTGCGTGCGGCCGGTTTTGCTTTACTCTACACTATCTACCGCATAGTAAATTTCATTAGTTGGTATTGAGCGGTAATATTACTTTGCAAAGTAACCAATATATCCTCTCGTGCTTATGCGTTTTCTACTGACCTTATTCATGCTTTCCTGCTGCCTGACCGCAGTTTGGGCGCAGACCAACACCTCAATCGTTTCGCAGACGGGCAATGCGCAGTCTGTTAGTGTGGCGCAGGGGGGAACCGGTCAGCTGTCGACCATTACCCAAATTGGCGACAGCCAGACGGCCGCCGTATCCCAGTCGGTTCAGAGCAATACGTCCACCATCACCCAGGCCAACAGCGCGACGGGTAATCAGGCCACGGTCGTGCAAAGTGGCACGGCAAACATAGCTACCGTTAGCCAGCAACAGAGGGCCACCAGTAACACAGCGACCATTGGACAGACAGGTAATACAAACCTGGCTACTGTTACGCAAGGGTCTGATAGTTTTACCAATACGGCGGGCATTACCCAGAATGGTAACAGTAATACTGCTACCGTGACCCAGCAGTTCGGAGCCACCAGCAATACGGCTATCGTGGGCCAGACGGGTAATCTCAACGTTGGAACGATCTCCCAGCAGTTTGGCCCTATCACCAATACGGCGGGTATCACCCAGGCTGGCAATAGCAACACGGCCACCGTGACCCAGCAGTCGGGTAGCAGCAATACGGCTATCGTGGGCCAGACGGGTAATCTCAACGTAGGAACGATCTCCCAGCAGTTCGGAGCCATCAGTAATACGGCGGGTATTACCCAGGCTGGAAACAGCAACACGGTGACCGTGACCCAGCAGTCGGGTGTCAACAGCAATACGGCTATCGTGGGCCAGACGGGCAATCTGAATACGGGCACGATCCTCCAGCAAAACGGTCCAGTCAATAACCTGTCGGGTATCACCCAGGCTGGAAACAGCAACACGGCCACCGTGACCCAGCAGTCGGGTGCCATCAGCAATACGGCTATCGTGGGCCAGACGGGCAATCTGAATACGGGCACGATCTCCCAGCAGTTCTCCAGCATCACCAATACGGCGGGTGTCACCCAGGCTGGAAACAGCAACACGGCCACCGTGATGCAGGAAGCAGGTGCTATCAGCAACACGGCGACGGTGGGCCAGACGGGTAATCTCAACGTTGGAACGATCTCCCAGCAGTTCTCCAGCTTCACCAATACGGCGGGTATCACCCAGGCGGGGAACAGCAACACGGCCACCGTGACCCAGCAGTCGGGTGCCATCAGCAATACGGCTATCGTGGGCCAGACGGGTAATCTGAACTATGGGCACGATCTCCCAGCAGTTTGGCCCTATCACCAATACGGCAGGTATCACCCAGGCTGGCAATAGCAACACGGCCACCGTGACCCAGCAGTCGGGTGCCATCAGCAATACGGCTATCGTGGGCCAGACGGGCGACCTGAACCTGGCCACCGTGGCTCAGCAAAGCACCAGCTCGACCAACACCGTCGGCATCAGTCAGAACGGCCAGAGCAATACCGCCACCGCCACCCAGCGGCAGGGAGCCAGCAACAACACAACCAGCATCACCCAGCGCAACAACCAGAACCGGGCCACCACCCTCCAGCAGAACAGCAGCGACTTCAATAATGCCGTCATTACCCAGCGCGACCTGCGTAACACCGGAACCATTAACCAGACCGATGCGTCCCAATCTAACTCGGCGACGGTGGGGCAGTCAGGCCAGGACAACATAGCAATTGTTAATCAGGCCAACAACAGCACCAGCAACGTGGCCGGCATAACCCAGAGTGGCAACACCAACACGGGCGGCATTACCCAGCAGTTCAACACCGAAACCAGCCAGGCCTTCATCACCCAGGCCGGTACGTCGGGTACGGCAACCATCAACCAGAGTAACTTTCTGACCGGCGCCCAAGCCTTTATCAATCAGGGTACAGGGGGTACGGGCAACGTGGCCGTAATCACTCAGGAAGGTAGCGGTAGCTTCGGCACGCTGAGCGGAGTCAACTCGGCCACCATCAATCAGAATCTGAGCAGCACCGGCAGCGGCAACTCGGCCACGGTGGTGCAGGGCTATGGCACGGGCACTAACACGGCGCTTGTTTCTCAGGAAGACAGCCAGAACACCACTAAACTCGACCAGCGGGGTGTGGGCACCAACCAGGCCAGCATCAGCCAGACGGGGGTGGGCAACGGCGTATATGGGTTAGGTGGTGTGGGCACGTTTGCCACGCAGATGAGCACGGCAGGCGACCCCAATGTGCTTACTGTAAGCCAGCAGGCCGGCGGTGGGGTGGCCAATAACGCATTTGTGGGTCAGACCGGTGCGGGCAACGTAACGACTATCACCCAGACGGGTATGATGCCATAAACTGTTTCTGGGTACTTATCTGCTGAGATTCTGCCCATCCCAGCCCTCTAAAACCGGCTCTGCCTCTCGGCGGAGTCGGTTTTTTTAGTTAATAAGCTGATTACAAGCGCTCTATGGTTTAATTTTTACCAGTGCATCGACAACTATTTTTTGGCGTAATCTTGTGTATACACGCTTGCCGACTCATTACTTGTTGACGTTACATATTGGCCTTTCTTGAATGGTAAGATAGTGTCTACCGTACAGTAAATTAGGTTTGGATGATGAACGACAGAGACCTACCTTGTAAACTGTAAACTTATTTCCAACCCTCTCTCAATTATGCGTTCGCTCCCAATTGTATTCTTGCTTTGCTGCTGCTTTGCCGTCGTGCAGGCCCAGACCAACACCTCAATCCCTCACGCAGACGGGCAATGCGCAGTCTGTTAGTGTGGCGCAGGGGGGAACCGGTCAGCTGTCGACCATTACCCAAATTGGCGACAGCCAGACGGCCGCCGTATCCCAGTCGGTTCAGAGTAATACGTCCACCATCACCCAGGCCAACAGCGCGACGGGTAATCAGGCCACGGTCGTGCAAAGTGGTACGGCCAACACGGCCACCGTCAGTCAGCAGAACGGAGCCGTTAGCAACACGGCGACGGTGGGTCAGGGAGGTAGTGGCAACAAAGCGGCTATCATTCAGGAAAGCAGCAGTTCCACCAACACGTAGCGGGCGTTACCCAGACCGGTAATGGCAACATCGGCAATATTGATCAGCAGTTTGGTGCCACCAGCAATACGGCAACGGTGGCCCAGACCGGTGATATCAACTATGTTGCCATTAGCCAGGGGAGCACGGGCCTCTCCAATCTGGCGGGCGTTACCCAGAGTGGTAATAGCAACACGGCCACCGTTAGCCAGCAGTTTGGATCAATCAGCAACACGGCCACCATTGGGCAGACGGGAAATTCAAACAAGGCCGACGTCGTTCATACATTAAACACATTTAGCAACACCGCTGCCATTGGGCAGGAGGGGGATGGAAACCAGGCGGCTATCATTCAAAAAAGCAGCAGCCTCACCAACACGGCGAGCGTTACCCAGACCGGTAATGGCAACATCGGCAACATTGATCAGCAGTTTCGTAGCCATCAGCAACACGGCGACAGTGGCCCAGACCGGTGATATCAACTATGTTGCCATTAGCCAGGGGAGCACGGGCCTCTCCAATCTGGCGGGCGTTACCCAGAGTGGTAACAGCAACACGGCCACCGTTAGCCAGCAGTTTGCATCAATCAGCAACACGGCCACCATTGGGCAGGGAGGGGGTAATGGAAACCAGGCGGCTATCATTCAAAAAAGCAACAGCCAAACCAACACGGCGAGCGTTACCCAGACCGGTAATGGCAACATCGGCAACATTGATCAGCAGGTCGGAGCCAGTCAGCAATACGGCGACGGTGGCCCAGACCGGTGATATCAACTATGTTGCCATTAGCCAGGGGAGCACGGGCCTCTTCAATCTGGCGGGCGTTACCCAGAGTGGTAACAGCAACACGGCCACCGTTAGCCAGCAGTTTACATCAGTCAGCAACACGGCCACCATTGGGCAGACGGGAAATTCAAACAAGGCCGACATCGTTCAGAAGAGCAGTAGCTTCACCAACACGGCGGGCATCACCCAGAGCAACAATAGCAACACCGCCACTGTGGCGCAACAGTTTGGTAGCCAGTAGCAATACCGCCACCATCGGGCAGAGCGGTACGGCCAACACCGGTAGTATCACCCAGCAGAACAGCAGCGATCTCAACCTGGCTACCCTTACCCAAAGCAACACGGCCAATACCGGTACCATCATACAGCAAAATCAATCGCGGGCCAACAAGGCTACGCTGACCCAAAGCGGTGCCAACAACACAGGGAGCATTGCCCAGCAGAGCAACAGCTTCACCAATACAGCTCAACTCACGCAAAGTGGCAACACCAACACGGGCCGGATTACCCAGGAGTTCAGCACCGAAACCAGCGAAGCCTTCATCACCCAGGCCGGTACGTCAGGCATGGCCACCATCACCCAGCGTAACTTCCTGACTGGTGCCAAAGCCTTTATCAATCAGGGTACGGGGGGTACGGGTAACGTGGCTGTAATCACGCAGGAGGGAACAGGTAGCTCTTTAACACGCTGAGCGGAGTCAATTCGGCGACCATCAATCAGAACCTGAGCAGCACCGGCAGCGGCAACTCGGCCACGGTCGTGCAGGGCTTTGGCACGGGCACTAACACAGCGCTTGTTTCTCAGGAAGGGGGCAGCAACACCACTAAACTCGACCAGCGGGGTGTGGGCACCAACCAGGCCAGCATCAGCCAGACAGGCATGGGCAACGGCGTATATGGGTTGGGTGGTGTGGGCACGTTTGCCACGCAGATGAGCACCGCAGGCGACCCCAATGTGCTTACTGTAAGCCAGCAGGCCGGCGGTGGGGTGGCCAATAACGCGTTTGTGGGTCAGACCGGCGCGGGCAACGTAACGACTATCACCCAGACGGGTATGATGCCCTGATCAGCCAGAGTTGCCGAGATTATTCATCCGTAAGCGGTATTGGGATAGCCCCCGGTACCGCTTATTTTTGTTGATGGCGGTTAAATACTCATTCTGAACCGTTCCGGGCGCGAACGCTGTTACCGTTTCTGAACGCCCCAATCTCAATACGCTTCCGTGAATCAGCAACCACCCAGGCCCGAACCCTCAGCCGCCCAGCCAGCAGCCAATAAACTGTCAGCGGGCAGTGTGCCGGTTGCCGGGTCGCCCAATCCTGTATCATCAACGACCGGGGCAGCCACCGAAGCCGTTGCGCCAGCGCCAGCGGCCACTGAAGTGCCGGCCACCGTCGGGGCGCCGACCGTCGGAGCGCCGACCGGAAAGATTCTTGACTGGGCTATTCTTCGGCGGCTGTATAGCTTCATTGGGCCGTACCAGGGCCGGTTCTATTTGCTGGTGGGTATCATTATGCTGTCGGCCTGTCTGGCCCCCGTGACGCCCCTCCTCATTCGCTATACCATTGATAATGTCATTGCCAGCGGGAAGGGCGACCAGCTGATCACCATGCTTATGATTATGATTGGCGTGTTGCTGGTGCAGGCCCTCGTGCAGTTTTCCAATACCTACCTGTCGGGCTGGCTGGGCCAGTACGTTATCCGCGATGTGCGGGTGCAGTTATACCGGAAAATCTTACAGCTCCGGCTCAAATTCTTCGATAATACCCCCATTGGTCGGCTCGTGACCCGCGCCATCTCCGACATTGAAACCCTGGCCGATGTGTTCAGTCAGGGTATGGCCGCCATTGCGGGCGACATTCTGCAACTCGTGCTGGTTATTGCTGTCATGCTCTACACCGACTGGCGGCTGGCCCTCATCAGCCTGTCCACGATTCCGGTTATGCTCATTAGCACGTATGTGTTCAAAGAGAAAATCAAGGTGTCGTTCAATCAGGTTCGGACCGCCGTGGCCAACCTGAATTCGTTCGTGCAGGAACACATCACGGGTATGAACATCGTGCAGATATTCGGCAGTGAGCGAATTGAAGCCGAAAAATTCAGGGAAATCAACAAAGAACACCGCGACGCCAACATCCGCTCCATCTGGTACTATTCCATTTACTTCCCCGTGGCCGATATCATATCGGCGGTGGCGGTGGGTATGGTGGTCTGGTATGGCGCGCGGCAAGTATTGCTGACCGACGTATCGTTCGGGACCATTACGGCTTTCATCATGTTCATCAACCTGTTCTTTCGGCCCATTCGTCAACTCGCCGATCGTTTCAACACGCTGCAAATGGGTATTGTGAGCACCGACCGGATCATTAAACTCCTGGACAGTGACGAGTTTACCGTTAATGAGGGAACCCACGTGCCTGAAACGTTGGGGGGTGATGTGACGTTTGATAAGGTCTGGTTCGCCTACAACGACGAGGACTGGGTCCTGCGCGACATCTCGTTTCGGGTCAGCGCGGGCGAAACTGTCGCGTTTGTGGGCGCCACCGGAGCCGGCAAGTCGTCCATCATCAATCTACTTAGCCGGTTTTACGACATCAACAAAGGCAGTATCACGATCGATGGGGTTGATGTGCATCAGTACGAACTGGGCGCACTCCGTCGGCATATTGGCGTGGTATTGCAGGATGTATTTTTATTTTCTGATACCATCGCCAACAACATTACCCTCGGCGACGAGCGCATCAGCCGCGAAAAAATGGTTGAAGCGGCCAAACTTGTCGGCGTCCACGACTTCATTGAGCGGCTACCGGGCGGCTACGACTATAATGTGCAGGAGCGGGGGGCTACGCTGTCGGTGGGCCAGCGGCAATTGATTTCCTTTGTACGGGCCATGGTTCAGGACCCCAAAATTATTGTACTGGACGAGGCTACCTCATCGGTCGATACCGAGACGGAGGAAATGATTCAGGCTGCCATCGATAAGCTGATGAAGGGCCGAACGGCCATTGTTATTGCGCACCGGCTCAGCACTATTCAGAAAGCTGACAACATCATTGTGGTTGATAAGGGACGCATTGTGGAACAGGGCACCCACGATGAACTGCTCCGGAAGGAAGGAGCTTACGCCAACCTGTACCAGATGCAGTACAAGGAGATGGCTTGACGTATGAATCATCGGGTTTTTTATCCCACGATCATTACTCTACTCTTCGCCGTCTATATCGCCTACCTCGTTCGTTGTGCCTTCAGTAATGACCTGATGACCTGCCGGTACGTCTGGGGAACTGTGCATCGGGCCGGGGCCGCTACCGTCGAGAGCGTACGCAATGGCTTCACGCAGGTTGTTGGCCTGAAGCACGTCGGGTTGCGCTGACTGGTCTGCTTCTTTCGGGTAGGTTTCGCCGGTCTGCTGGTCAATAATCTCCCGGTCGTTGGTAGGATCAGTCTCCATGTCGGTGGGTACCTGGCTGGAATCGGGCATTGGTGCCGGAGTCGTGCCGGACGTGTTGGTATCGGGGCTGAGGAAACGCATGGCGGCCTGGGATTGGTTTGGATGATAACCACCAAAGCGGACTGGCTGTTTTGTCAGCGCTCCATACTTATTCCGGCTCTCCGATGCTCATCATAATCTTGTCGATACGGCTCTTGTCCATATCTACGATTTCGAAGCGGTAGTGGTGCCAGATAAATACCTCGCCGGTTTTGGGGATATCTTTGATGATATGAAGGGCAAAGCCACCGAGCGTATCGAAACCGGTCAGGTCGCGCCGGTCATGCGTCGAGAGAGAGATGTTGAAGTGCGACAGGAAATCTTCGAACGGCAGTTGCGCATCAATCAGGAAGCTACCGTCTTCGCGCGGCTGAATCTCATAATCAGACTCATCTTCGTCGTTGATATCGCCCACGAGTGCATCCAGGATATCGTTCAGGGTCACGAAGCCCAGCACACCACCATACTCGTCTACAATGATACCCACGTACTGTTTGCGTTCGCGAAAGCGCTCCAGAACCTGATAGGCGCGGTTATTTTCGGGAATAAAGAGCACATCGCGCTTCATATCAGCCAGGCGCGTCAGTTCCCTGTCGAGGTCGGTACCGAGCAGGTATTTGGTGTAAATCAAACCTACTACCTCGTCGACCCCACCATTACAGAGCGGAAATACAGAATGCCGGTGTTCCAGAATTTTAGCGCGGTTTCCGGCGGGTTCGTCCTGCAAGTCGAGATAAACAATCTCCTGCCGGTTGGTCATCAGCGAGGTAATACGCCGGTCGCCAAGCAGAAACACGTTCTGAACAATCTCCTGCTCGATCTCCTCGATTGACCCGCCCGATGTGCCCTCCTGCACCAAACTCTTGATCTCGTCTTCGGTAACAATGCTTTCGTCGGGTTTTATGCCCAGAATTTTGATGAGTAAATCACTCGATACGGTTAGCAGTGCAATGAACGGCGACGTAACCCTGGACAGCATAATCATGGGCGCGGCCATCGTTTTGGCAATGCCTTCGGGGTTGGAGAGGCCGATGCGTTTGGGAACCAGTTCGCCCAGTACCAAAGACAGGTACGTAAGCAGCAGCAGTACCAGTACCACGGCAATAGAATGAGCGTAAGGCTGTAAAAAAGTCACCTGCTGCACGAGGTTCTGAGCATCGGTAGTGAGTTTGTCGCCCGAGAAAATACCGAGTAAAATGCCAATCAGCGTGATGCCGATCTGCACCGTTGAGAGGAAACGGTTGGGCGAACTGGCCAGATCAAGGGCCACCTGGGCCCGACGGTCGCCATTTTTGGCAGCGGCTTCGAGCCGGGACTTGCGCGAAGAAACCAACGCAATTTCTGACATCGAGAATACGCCGTTCAGGATGGTCAGCAGCAGAATAACAAGGATTTCCACAGAGGAATGAATTGACTGGTTGCAAAAATAACGAAACCGCGCCGTAATCAGCTACACCGGTATCGGTTACGCCGTCGTCGGCAGGGGCATCAGTGGCGGTACTGCAACGCCAATGGACCTGCCAACCGGGTACCGGCCTGCAATATGCAACCGGCTTTCGTTACTTTTACGGCTTATACTGCCCCCCCACTGAAAATGATTGTCTTCATCAATGACCGCCCTATCCGGCTGGTTGGTACGAAAGTAGCCGCCCACCGTGCGGGGCAATCCGACCCGTCTGTTAAGAATCCGATACCCGATTACGACCAGATTCTGGACGCTCGGCTCGAAAGTCTTAAAGAAGACGCCCTGCACGGACACCTACTGGTGCTGAATGCCACGCCCGCCACGGTGGGGAAACTGCTGCTATTGCTGCAAAAAGCCGATGCCAACCGACTGCTTTCCGTTACACTGGGCTGCCTGGATAAGGAAGACTGCGAAGACGCCATTAAAAAGCCTTTTCGAATCAGCAAAGCCGCCGGGGGCGTTGTGGTGAAAGACGGGAAGAATTTGTTGATTTTTCGACGTGGTAAGTGGGACCTGCCCAAGGGCAAACTGGACGAGGGCGAATCCTCGCGGAAGGCGGCCGCCCGCGAAGTGGCCGAAGAAACAGGTGTTCAGGTGCTGGTGGGCGAGCGTATCTGCACTACCTGGCACGTGTATGCCCTCGATGGTAACCGAATTCTGAAGCGCACCAAATGGTATCAGATGAGCGTCATTAACGACCGGCGTATGGCACCGCAGGCAGAAGAAGACATTGAAAAAGTAGAATGGCTCAACCGACGGGATACCCTGCTGGCTCTCACCAACTCGTTCAGTTCCATCCGTTACGTAATTGAAACGGCCAACCAGAGAGTTGTGAAGTCGTAGGATTATAACGTCGAAAAGTTGGCTACCCCGGAAAAAACCGGCGTTAGCCAACGTTATGACGTTATACCTGCTTTGACCTTGTACGGCAGAAATTCATCTACATTCTGTCCGTAGCGATGGAGATCGCGGATGATGCTTGAACTGATAGGGGCAAGACTGGGCGAGGTAATCAGAAAAATCGTTTCCACCTCCTCGTACACAAACCGGTTTACCTGCGATATCCCGTTTTCGTATTCGAAATCGGTGGTATTGCGCAGACCCCGTAATAAAAAGCGCGCGCCGTGCTGACGGGCCACACTGGCCGTTAGGTCGTCGTAACTGATAATACGCACAGCAGGTTCGTCGGCAAACGCTTCTTCAATCAACCCCATCATTTGCTCGAGCGGAAAATACCGCTCTTTGCGGGCATTGCGGCCAATACCAATGATGATCTCATCGAATAGCCGCAGCCCTCGCCGAACAATATCTTCGTGGCCTTTGGTAAACGGATCGAACGACCCTGGAAATAAAGCAATGCGCATAATCAGTTAGTCGCTCAGGAGAGAAAGTCCATACAGGGCTAGATACCGATGATCGGGTAATTCCGAAAAATCGGCGGTGGTAGTCAGGCTGGCCGGTAAGGAGCCAAAGGTAAGATTAGGCAGGAAACGACCCAGCCCTGCGTACGCATCGGCGAAGGGCGTTATTTCGCCGTAGAGGTTCACGGCGGTTGTTTTGGGTAACAGCTTCAGTTCGTCCAGCACGTACAGCACGTAATAGGTCAGGTCCTGGGTGTTTCGATACCCGAAGCGGTTGCAGTAGCGCAGCGTCTGCTGATGGCGGTAAATAATCGTTACAAACTCATCGTCAAAATACAGCCACACCTGATCGGGCGTGAGGGTAGATCGGGCCAGGCTGGCCGTAGCGCCCAGTAAACCGTCTGTTTGATGGACGAACGCGATGGGTTGCAGCGGGTATATTTCGGCAAAGAAATTGGCAACGGGATGTTCCAGACTAAAAACTGACAGGAATCCTTCGTCATTGTGGGCGCGGAGGTGCGCAAACTCATGGGCCAGGAGGTCGCCCCCGCGCATTAATCTCAGGTAACTACCCGCGTATTCTTTCCGAAACAACGGCGCTGGTACGAGTGTAAATGCCGATGAACTCACCGACACACGGATGCCCTGCCACGGACCCGCTGATAGAATCGGGTGATCACGAATGAGAGCGGCCAGCAGCCCGGTGAGCGGGTGGTCATGGAGGAGGGATGGAAACGTATAGTCTTCCAGCACGCAGGCCTGACGCCGACCGTTCTGCACTAAAAACCGAAATCGATCGCGTCCCAACTCCACGCACAAAACCGATCTGTTGGTTTGCGAAGGATCGAAGTTGCTGGAGCGGACAGCTACGGTAGGTAGGGGCGAGACGGCAGTTTCCACGGTTCAGAACATCGGATTAAGGCAGGAAGAGTATAATCAGGAACGGGGCAGGTACCCACGAAGGTTAAACACATCATCGAGCGAGTGGCATGACGAAAAAAGTGTGTGACATTCGTAGGGAGGGAACGCCTTTATCTCGTCGAACGTCATGAGCCGCACCTCGTCAATAATCTGCTGATCGGCAGCCAGTTCAGGATCAAAACCACGCCCGAGACTGCCGCCCACGCCCCGCACCTTAAAAAACAGCTCGAGTGCGTGCAGCGGTGGTTTCATAAACTCATTGACGAACAGCAACTCGTCCGTTACAACAATCAGGCCGGTTTCTTCGGCGAATTCCCGCACCAGCGCATCGGGGGCAGCTTCGCCAAATTCCGCCCCACCCCCGGGCGGACACCAGAATGTGTCGGTGGGGCCAATGCCCCGGTGCCGCACCATCAGCAGCCGATTGTCTTCCTGATACAGTCCACAAACGCGCAGTCGCAGCCGGTTGCCGTATAAGTTCACCACTTTCTGTCTCGAAACCGTATCTAAAACCTGTGTCACACCTAAATTGATTTGGGGACACAAAGGTAGTTTTCTGGCCGATGAATTCTGGACGGTAGATAATGAATTGGCCGATGCAAATGAACTGACGCAAGCTGGCTCGTCAGGACACCGGCTGCCCGGTTGTTAGTCAATACGGGCTTCCGGAAATATAGCTTTCCAGCGAGGCAATGCGGGTTTTTTGATCGCGGATGATGGCGGCTACCACATCATTGATAGAGATAATACCGATAAGCTTTCCGTCTTCCATAACAGGCAGGTGCCGGATGTGCCGGTCCGACATAATAACCATGCACTCCTCAAGCCGTTGCTCAGGTTCGATAGTGATAACGTTGGGCGTCATTACGTCTGAGACTGGCGTATCGTCGGAGTGGCGGTCCTGAAGAATGATTTTTCGGGCGTAGTCACGCTCGGAGAAGATACCCGTCAGCTTGCCGTCGTCAACGACCATCACGGCACCGATGTTTTTCTCGGCCATGAGTTTGAGGGCCTCCAGTACCGTTTGTCCCGACGAAACGGAATAGAGTGCGTTGACGGTTTTGCCTTGTAAAACTTGTCTGATATTCATCGGTAATGAGGGTTTAGAAGCGGTTTGAGTTATCGCTTTGGAACCAGAGCGATTGACTCAAATCGCTTCCTGGCCGGAGGGTGAAGGTAAACAGAAATTTCGTAAATTAGTAGCATGAACGAAACCCAAACGGCTGCGCAGTTGCTGGCCAAACGTTTCCCCTTTAGACCCACGCCCGGTCAGGTCCAGTTCTTTGAGCAGATTGGTGCGTTCATCACCCCCGAAGACGTTGAACATTACCGCGATTGCTTTCTACTGCGCGGATACGCCGGAACCGGCAAGACCACCCTCGTGGGTACGCTCATTAAAGTCCTGCCCAAATTTGGCCTGAAATCCGTGCTGCTGGCGCCTACGGGGCGCGCAGCCAAAGTGATGTCGGGCTACGCCAAGAAATCGGCGCAGACCATTCACCGTAAAATTTACCGGCAGGTGGCCGACCCCGGCTCCGGCAGTCTGGCGTTTCAGCGGCAGAAAAACTACCACGAAAACACCCTGTTTATTGTCGATGAAGCGTCGATGATTTCTGACGAGGCCGATTTTGGCGGTAAAGGGTTGCTCACTGACCTGATTGATTTCGTGTTTGAGAACGACGGCAACAAATTACTGCTCGTGGGCGATACGGCGCAGCTGCCGCCCGTAGGCCGCGACCTTAGCCCGGCGCTGGACCGGGGCTTCCTGGCCGCTCAGTTCGACATGACCGTGCGCGAGCAGGAGCTCACCGAAGTGATGCGGCAGGACGAGGAGTCGGGTATTCTGCACAACGCCACCGGCCTGCGCACCCTGCTCTACGATCCTATCAATGAACGGCGTCCCAAAACGAACGGGTTTGAGGCTCTGCTCAGCGATAAACCCGACGCCGACCTGACCGATACGCCCGACATCCGGCTCGATGTTCGCTCGTTCAATGATATTTTCAGGATGCCCGCCAACAAACTCGAAGACGGTATTCAGTACGCCTATACCAAATACGGCCGGGAGAATACCGTGATTCTGTGCCGGTCCAATAAGTCGGCGGTGCAGTACAATCAGTTTATCCGGCGCATGATTGACCAGAGCGAGAACGAACTCGACGCGGGCGATGTGCTGATGATTGCCCGCAACAACTACACTATACTGGAAGAAGACGCCCCCGCCGGGTTTCTGGCCAACGGCGAGTTTGCCGAGGTGCAGAAGGTGCGCAACCACGAAGAGATGCACGGCTTCCGGTACGCCACCGTCACGCTCCGGCTGGTGGACTACGACGAGCAACCCGACTTCGACGCCAAAATCATGCTCGATACGCTGCATTCGCCCACGCCTTCGCTGTCCAGTGAGCAGCACCGGGCCCTGTACGAGAGCGTATTGAAGGATTACCTCTACATCAAAAACAAGAAAGAGCGGGCCGAAGCCGTCCGGCGAGACCCGTATCTGAACGCGCTGCAAGTAAAGTTTGCCTATGCCCTAACCTGCCACAAAGCGCAGGGCGGACAGTGGAGCGCGGTATTTATTGATCAGGGCTATTTACCCGAAGGGCAGGTCAATCAGGAGTTCGTACGCTGGCTTTATACCGCCCTCACACGCGCCACTGACGAGGCTTTTCTGATGAATTTCAGCCCGCAGTTTTTTGGATGATCATAGTCAGACGGGTAAAAAACAGCGCATTTGGGGCAGATGTTTGGGCTTGCTGGCAGCCTATAGAAACCCCGCAGGAAGGTTGTCTTAGAGAATGCAGCCAAACGGCCGGGCTTTGATTTGAAGGTGTTCCATCCGCTTGCCCAAAAGAACTTGCTCACCCACACGTTCAAAGCCCAGCTTTATATACAAACTCTTTGCCTTTGGGTTTTCCTCGTCTACTAGCAAGCCTAAATTCTGCTTACGGGTATATACGTATTCGTCGATTATAAATTCCAGAAGCTTTAGACCCGTTCCTTTTCCCTGTTGCTTTAAATTCACCCCGATCGAATCAATATAGTATTCTCCCGCCTGTGTTTCGTCTTCAGGGTCAAAATTGCTGTTGATGTAGCGTCTTATACGATCAACTACCGGTTGCCTTAATTCCACCAACTGCGCTCCGTCATACACGTTGACGGCCGCCATAACCTGTGTAGCCTCTTCCAGTACCCAGCAATTTTGGTAAGAATATTGGTTGTTTTCTTTTTCTACAAAGTTTAAGAGGAATTTTTTGCCCTTTCCCGAATCTGCTTCACCAATGAATTTATACAGCAAATATCTGCTGAGCCAATCGCTGGATTCGAGTGACGTAAGTCCATGGACGTTCTCGTCGCTGAATACATTGGTCATGATCACTGTTGTCGTACCTGATGAATTGAGGTAATCATCATGATAAAGTACGTACGGCGAAGCCGCACTCAGTAGTCAGTAAACGGGCATGCGGCTGACTACAAGTGTGAAGCCTGAGTCGGCCGAAGCTATTAACTAGCCTAAAACTCGCATTCGTGCGTACGAGCCAAACAGCAAACGCGCACTACTTCGCCCGTATGATGATCACTCTACCCACGGTAGCGGCTGACCGTCAGATGACGGCGTGGGTTACGCTGAAAATGGACATGAACCACTGGTGATGAGTACGATTCAAAAAAAGCGGCCAAAGTCGTGGCCGTAGATCCGACCGTACGTTCGGATTTGACGGCCACACTTCGGCCGCTTCGTTTGGAAGCGTGACTGAGCACCGTGGTCTTATGTCCAGAAAAAGCGTAATCCGCGCTGGCTCTGCGGTCGACCGCTACCGTTAAGTAGAGGATCATCGATGACGGGCGAAGTAGTGGCTTTTCTGTTTGGTCGACGGACGAATGCGAGTTTTAGGCGAGTTAATGGCTTTGCTGACTCAGGCTTGGCACTTGAAGTCAGCTGATGCCCGTTTGTACTGAGTACTGTCCGACGTGCGTTTATCTTGATTGCCACAGTAGCGGCGTCGAATTCATCAGGTAGGCAAAGTATCAGGACGCAGGAGTCATTGATTGCGTCACAACACTTGGACTTACGCACTCAGCAATCATAGTACGATTGGCTCGGTGGACGATCTGCTTCTACAAAGTCTATTCTGATGCATGATACGGTGATTGGCCTGCTAATTAACCGACCTCTTTTTCAAGCTAGATGTCCACTCTTATACACAATGATCTTCCATTGCTAAAAACAGGTATTCGGCAATGACTTTCGAGTCACTAAGTTTTGCTTTCCTTATAATCACGGTATTTATAACGTTTATTGCATTGGAACTATCTCTGTCGGTCGAGTAAGCAGTATGGGCCGTGTATTCTATTTTTTTAAAGCCCGAAACCAAAGCCTGACAAAAAACTTAGTTGATTAATAAAGGTAAAATACAAACAGATATTTCTTTCGACAGCATCACTCGTAGCAGAGTGGCGTTGCTGGTTATTATAATGCGGAACCCAGCTTCCGATACTGGTTTTTACTGGTAATATTTTACTCTCTGTTTAGCCACACAACTGTTTGCTCAGATTGGTGATCCTGACCGATGATGTCTGCATATAGCTCTGGTCGCCTTGCGTTTATATATCTATGGCCACCGGCCTGGGTAAGTTTTTCAGGCGTGAATGTAGCCGTTACAATGGAATCGTCGAAAGAACGGCACTCGGCAATAATATCTCCGAAAGGGTCAATAATCATGGAACAACCATTTTTTAATTGATCATCGTCCATACCGATTGGATTTGAGAATACGGCATATATTCCATTGTCGTAAGCTCTTGCTGGTAGCCATTTCATCAGCCAGCCCCGTCCTTTCATTCCGTCAAACTCCAGTCGTAATGATGTAGGATCATTTTCTCGGTTCTTCCATAGTTCGGGATCAACGAATCCTGCGCCTGGTCGGGTAGAGGGGGTACACATAGTAACGTGCGGCATGAAAATTATATCAGCTCCTAATAACGTTGTCGCTCTAACGTTTTCAACTATATTATTATCATAACAGATAAGTATGCCACAGGTCCAACCTTTAATTTCAAAAATACTGTACTCCTGTCCCGGTGTCAGAAAAGGGCTGATGAAAGGATGTAGTTTTCTGTGTTTTGCAACAAGCCCGTTTTTATCAACGCAGACATAAGCTTTGAAAAGATTATCATTCTCATCCTTTTCAAATAGTCCTGCTAATATGACAATATTGAATTTATCTGCAATTTCTTTGAGTTTTGAGATACTTTCACCATCCGGAATGTATTCGGCTAAATCCAGCAGTTGCTCTTTCGTGAGTTTCCTGGCAAATGTGTATCCCGTAATAGAACATTCGTGAAATGTAATTACGTCAGAACCTTTTTCGGATGCTTTTTCAGATAGCTTTTCAATAACAGAGAGATTGTATTGTTTGTTGCCACTTTTGTGCTCGAACTGAGCTGTCGATACCTTTAAATTGTTCATTCGGGGAGTTGGCTTCAAAAGTGATGAAAATTTTCAAGTGAAAAAATTGCACTTTTTCACTAATGCTATTACCATGATGAGTGATGCTTTTGTTTATTACTTTCTATTTTGTTTTGGAATAGATAGCTAACCACACGCACTGGCTAGGTGTCGGCTTGAACGCAAATTTATTCTGTGTATACTTTTACGTTTTTTGCGCTGAAATTAGTTTCGGCGACCGGCTTGCTGCCCGCCTTCTCGCCGAAGAGCCGGTGATAGTCGGGGCTCTCGGTGCGCATCCACTTGTCCCAAAAGGTGAAGTACAGGCCGTAGTTGAACCGGAACTGGGAATGGTGCAGTCCGTGGTGCGTGGCTCCAATGAGCCAGCGGCCCAGCCAGTGCCGGTTAAAATCGCGCGGGTAAATCTCCGTGTTGAGGTGGTTAACGGCACTCGACAGAGTCATGATTAAAAGTAGTAGCCCAACGGCGGAGTAGTGCAACGGTAACACGAACGTCAGGGCCGGAATGACGACGGCCTGTAGCGTACTCTCAATCGGATGAAACGAGAAGGCCGTCCAGGGTGAGGTAGTGATGCTGTCGTGGTGCGTTTTGTGAACCCGCTGGTACACGCCGGGCCGGTGCATCCAGCGGTGCAACCAATAGTAGTACGTTTCGTGGATGAACATCACCAGCGCAATACTGGCCGGGTACCACACTATTGGGTAGTCGGTCAGGTTCAGATATACCTGGGTATGACCATGCTGAAACGCCAGCAATATGCCCACTCCAATAGCCGTGAAAATCAGCGACGTCAGCATCGACCAGCCAATTTCGCGCCAGTCCTGACCGGGTTTGCGGGGGCGGGTCTGCACGGCCCGGTGCGCAAACTGCTCGCTCATCGACACCCGAAACAGCCACCAGAAGCCCAGCGCGAACAGCACATATCGTCCAAAAATGGCCAGAAACAGCAGCAGAGCCGTCAGGAAAAAGGCCGCTGGGTTATCGAGTTGAATCATACTGGTACGCGGCTGAGCCGCCACTAAAAAACAGTTACCAACCAGCCGGTCTGTTGTAAGTCCGTCAGGTTATGGCTCATCAACGCTACAGGGATGAATAATGTTAGCAAAGCAGACTGGCTAAATGACTTTGCCACGCCCGCCCGACAACCCGACAGTTTTGTGCTTACTTTTGCTTCCTAGGTATGTCTCATAAATTTAACGACTCTATGCGTTCCCTTATCCTGTTTTGTCTACTGTTCACTACAACTTTCACCTTCGCACAGAAGGCCCGAAAAACACCAGCCAGCCCGGCCGCGAATACTGCCAGCCAGACGCTGGACAGGCCCAAACTTGTAGTCGGTATCGTGGTGGACCAGATGCGGTACGATTATTTGTATCGGTATTACGATAAATACACAACGGGGGGATTTCGGCGGCTGATGAGCGGGTTCAACGCCCGCAATAATCATTATCACTACGCGGCTACGTATACTGGCCCCGGCCACGCGGCTATATATACCGGCTCGGCCCCGGCGGTGAATGGTATTGTGGGCAACGACTTTTACGATCGTACGCTGGGCCGGATGAATTACTGCGCCGGAGATTCGACTGTTAGCACGCTGGGTAATAGCGGCTCGGCGGGTAAAATGTCGCCCCGCAACATGCTCGTAACCACCATTGGCGATCAGCTCAAGCTGGGTACCAATGGCCGGGCCAAGGTTATTGGTATTGCGCTGAAAGACCGGGGAGCCATTCTGCCCGCGGGTCACGCTGCCGATGGTGCCTACTGGTTTGATTCAAAAGACGGTAATTTTATAAGCAGTAGCTACTACGGTACCGAGCTGCCGCAGTGGGCACAGGCGTTCAACGCCCGAAAACTGCCCGACGGGTACCTGGCCCGCAAGTGGGAGCCGTCGCTGCCTATGAATCAGTATACCGAAAGCACTACCGACGATCAGGAATACGAGAACCGGATGGAAGGCGAGGACAAAGCCGTATTTCCCCATGGCTTCGTAATGCGGGCCGGTGGTCTCAAATACGAAGGCCTGCGCACGAGTCCCTTTGGCGATGAACTCACCAAAGAGTTTGCACTGGCGGCTTTGCAGGGCGAGAAACTGGGTCAGCGGGGCGTTACCGATATGCTCTGCGTCAGCTTCTCCTCGCCTGATTATGTGGGCCATGCCTTTGGCACGCATGCTGTGGAGACGGAGGACCAATACCTGCAGCTGGATAAGCAACTGGCTGAACTACTGAATCAGCTTGACGCTACGGTGGGTAAAGGCGAATGGGTGGCATTCCTGTCTGCTGACCACGGCGTGGCTGATGCGGCAGGGCTTTCGCAGACGTACCGCATCCCATCGGGCGTAAAATCATACGGCGAAGTGGGCGAGGCCGCCAAAGCTGCTCTCGAAAAAGCCTATGGACCGGATAAATGGATACTGACGTACATCAACCAGCAGATTTACCTCAACCACGACCTGATGACCGAGAAAAAAATTGCCATGGGCGAGGTCTATGAAGTGGTAAATGCTGCTTTGCTGAAACAGCGTGGTATTACCCGGCTTGTTAACCTGCACAACGTCGATGCCCAGGCCATGCCCGTACTGCAGGCCAACCTGATTCGGAATGTGTATTTTCCAAACCGTAGCGGGGATATCTACGTGATGCAGCAGCCAGGCTGGTTTGAGGGGCGCAGCAGGGGAACCACGCACGGCACGGCCTATGCCTACGACACGCACGTGCCGTTTTTACTATACGGCTGGGGTGTAAAGCCTGGCGAAACCCTCCGCCGGACGCATATCTCCGACATTGCCCCAACCATTACGGCTCTGCTCCACCTCCTCGAACCCAGCGGCAGTATTGGCGACCCGGTGGAAGAGGCCCTAAAATAAGTTATGAGTTACCGGTGGACTGACGCACCCGCTAATCTAGCCGCGTCAGTCCACCGGTAAGTCATGATTAAAGGAACGCTACTTCTTTAAAATCGAAGTACCGTACGGTTTCTCCCGTTTCGATACCCAGACGACCCACCGGGTCAATACCGGCAATAGTACCGCAGAACGGCTGCCCATTGGTACTGAAATTGTGTTCCTGTTGATAGCGATAGAGTACGCGCAGGTAGTCAGCTTTAAGGGTGTCGCGCTGGCCGGTGCGGAGCTGGAGGTAGCGTTTTTCAATAGTTTCGCAGAAGAGGGCGAGCATACCGGGGCGGTCGTAGCCACCGGGAAGGGGAGACTGCTGTTGCAGTGAGGTAGCCGCTGGATACCTGAATTCTGTCTGGTTTATGTTTAAGCCAATACCCACTACCGACCAGGTAAGCTGCGTGCGCTGTATGGTATTCTCAATCAGTATCCCGCCAAGTTTCTGATCGTTGACGTAAATATCATTGGGCCACTTAATCCGCACCGATTCACCCAAAAGGGGGCGGAGCGTGTCGTAAACACCCAGCGATATGGCAATGGTAAGCCAGAACTGTTCGCCCGGGGCCAGGAAATCCGGTTTCAGCAGAATAGAGAACGTCAGGTTTTCGGCCCGGTGGCTCTCCCACGTGTTGCCGCGCTGACCCCGCCCCGCTACCTGATGATCGGTTGTGACAAGAGTACCCTCTATTGGATTGGCTGAAGCTATCAAAGCAGACGCTTCGTCGTTCGTTGACTGACAGCTTGGCAGGTATTTGTAGATTTGCCCGATGAAAGCTGTTTTGGGCTGAATTTTGTACAAAACTTTGTTCAATTTAGTAAGAAGGAGCCCGCGAATGGTATTGCTGTTTTATTTGTTAAGGAGACAGACACATACCCGCTGACTGGCTGTCGTGCAATGTTAAACTGAAAGCATGAGAAAGAAACAAACTGAAGAATTCACCGCCGAGCAATTCCGTGACTTTGTCGTTCAGGGAATGCTGGAAAAGAAAGGACAGGATATCGCCGTCATGGACCTGCGTAATGTCAAAAATGCCATCTGTGACTACTTCGTCATCTGTTCCGGCACCTCCGATACGCAGATCGACGCCATATCGCAGTCGGTAGAAGAAGAGGTTTACAAATCTACCCGGCAGGACCCGTGGCATCGTGAAGGAAAAACAAATCGTGAATGGATACTGCTGGACTACGTTGATGTAGTAGCGCATGTATTTAAAAAGGACCGCCGGGCGTTCTATGATCTGGAACAGCTCTGGGGCGATGCCGAGATCCAGCTTATTGACGAGGCCACGTTTTCTGTAGCCGGTTAGTAAGCGTTGCAGGGCCGAGAATCCGCTGAAGCAAGGTTTTTAGGGCCGTCTGTGGGGCAGACAGACCGCTTGTCCCATCCGTTTTCGGGCAGAAACATTAGTCTGAAAAACGATGTTACCCCATTTGAAATCCGTTTGTACAACCTGAGAAAATGGCAGAAAACAACAATAAAAATCCGTTAGTACCCCGGGGCGGGCCACGAAAACCCAACTTTCAGGGGTGGATTGTAGCCCTGTTGATTGCCGCTATCCTGGGCATCACGTTCTTTAACCGTAGTTCGGCAACGCGTGAAATATCCCAGAAGCGGTTTGAGCGCATGGTAAAAGATAAGGAGGTGGCTGAGGTAACGGTTGTTAATGACCAGATTGCTGAAGTGACCCTTACCCAACAGGCACTCCAGAGTCCGAAATATAAGAGCCAGTCGGCCGATAAGCCTTATTTTGGAAATAGCCAGGAGTCGCAGTATCAGTTTCGTGTGGCATCGGCAGAGACCTTCAAGAAGGATTTGGCCGCTATGCAGGAAGGGGTGCCCGACAACGAGAAAATCGAGTATAAGTTCGAGCAACGGAGCGATATTGGCAGTATTATCAGCACGTGGGGATTCCTGATCGTGATGATCCTGGCCATGTACTTCCTGCTGGGCCGGATGTCGGGCGCGGGTGGTCCGGGTGGTCAGATATTCAACATCGGCAAATCCAAGGCTGCCCTTTTCGACGCTGACAACAAGGTCAAGATCACGTTTAACGACGTGGCCGGGCTGGACGAAGCCAAGGAAGAAATCAAGGAAATTGTCGACTATCTCAAGAATCCCACCAAGTTCACCAAGCTTGGGGCCAAGATTCCAAAAGGTGCCCTGCTGATCGGCCCTCCGGGAACGGGTAAAACATTGCTGGCCAAAGCCGTAGCGGGTGAAGCCGGAGTGCCGTTCTTCTCGCTGTCGGGTTCTGACTTTGTCGAGATGTTTGTGGGTGTAGGTGCCGCCCGGGTGCGTGACCTGTTTAAGCAGGCCAAGGAAAAGGCGCCCTGTATCATCTTCATCGATGAGATCGACGCTGTAGGTCGTTCGCGGGGTCGTGGCTCAATGCCGGGTGCCAACGACGAGCGCGAAAATACCCTGAACTCGCTGTTGGTTGAGATGGATGGTTTCGCCACGGATTCTGGTATCATTATTCTGGCCGCTACCAACCGCCCCGACGTGCTGGACCCCGCTCTGCAACGCCCCGGCCGCTTCGATCGTCAGATTAGCATTGACAAGCCGGACATTGTAGGCCGCGAAGCTATTTTTAAGGTTCACCTGAAGCCTATCAAGCTGGCTGCCGACGTTGATCCAAAAGAACTGGCTGCTCAGACTCCCGGTTTTGCCGGTGCCGAGATTGCCAACGTCTGTAACGAAGCTGCCCTGATTGCTGCCCGTAGCGACAAAGAAGCCGTGCACATGGATGACTTCCAGAACGCAATGGACCGGGTAATTGGCGGTCTTGAGAAGAAGAATAAGATTATCTCGCCCGAGGAGAAAGAGATCGTGGCCTATCATGAAGCCGGTCACGCTGTTGCGGGCTGGTACCTCGAATTCGCCGATCCGCTCGTGAAGGTGTCTATCGTACCGCGTGGTGTGGCTGCATTGGGATACGCGCAGTACCTGCCGCGTGAGCAGTATCTGTATCGTACTGAGCAGCTTATGGACGAGATGTGCATGGCCCTCGGTGGCCGGGCGGCTGAAGATTTGATCTTCGGCAAAATTTCGACCGGTGCCCTTAGTGATCTGGAGCGTATCACCAAGTTGGCTTACAGTATGGTGACTATGTACGGCATGAACGATAAAATCGGTAACGTATCGTTCTACGATTCCAAACAGTCAGACTACAATTTCAACAAGCCGTATTCTGAAGAAACGGCTAAAAACATCGACGAAGAGGTTCGCAAAATCGTGGCGCTGGCGTATGACCGTACCAAAGATATGCTGGCCGACCACCGCGACGCTCTCGTGATTATCGCGAAAGAGTTGCTGTCGAAAGAGATTTTGTATCAGAATGATCTGGTAAGGCTGATTGGCAAGCGTCCTTTTGACCGCGAAACGGTATATCAGGAATACAAGAACAAAGGCGTTGCCGAAGAGGTAAAAGAAGAAGTGGGGCCTGAGTCAAGACCCGAAGCGCTGGACCCTTTGACGCTGCCCATCTAATTCTTACTTCTTTCTATAGAAAAGCCCTTCCTGACTGTCAGGAAGGGCTTATTTTTTTTTGAGGGGAAAAATAGCCCGCACCGGTGCAGTGTTCCAGGCTATTTTTTGCCCAGTTCAATGGCTTCCATAGCCATCACTTTACCGTTGCCGAGCGAGAAACGCAGGAGCGTACGCATCTGATGAAACCCCGTTTTGCCAGCCGCACCTGGATTCACGAACAGCATATTGTTCAGGCCCGGATCGCGGGTTACTTTCAGAATGTGCGAATGTCCGCAAATGAACAGATCAGGCGGGTTCTGTTGCAGCAGGGGCCGAACGGTGGGGTTATACTTTGGGGGGGTACCGCCAATGTGCGTGATCCAGACGTCGACGCCGTCGAGGGTGAAGCGCAGGCTGGCGGGTAGGTCGGATGCTTCACGGTCGATGTTGCCGCTCACAATGCGCAGCGGCCGGAACGCCCTTAATTCCTGTGCCACGATTAGTAAACCCACATCACCCGCGTGCCAGATTTCGTCGCAATCGGCAAAATAGGTAAATACCTGCGGATCTAGGAAGGAGTGAGTGTCGGAGATAAGGCCAATTCGTGTCATAGTTCATTTAACACCGAGGAAGGGCAAATGTCACCTGGAGAATAGGGGTTGCCTCTCTCTTTACGCGGTGATACGCTCACTTCCTGCGTTGGTCTGCCGGTGCGGTTAAAGGGGTTTAGAAAAATAACGCCCGCATGTCGTTGCGAATCTTTTTCTTATCGAGTTTGCCAACGCTGGTTTTCGGGATTTCCGGCACCAGGACAATACGATTGGGAATATACCATTTGTTAAGTTCGCCCTGCGCTACCTTTTGCTGTAATGCCTGCTCTATGTCGTCGGCGGTAAGCAGGGCACCGGCTTTCCTGACCACCAGCGCGTAGGGTCGCTCACCCCAGCGTTCGTCGGGGAAACCCACAACGGCGGCTTCGGCCACGCCCTCAATCTGGGAAAGCTGATCTTCAATATCGAGCGATGAGACCCACTCGCCCCCCGTCTTGATAACGTCTTTGGTACGGTCCGAAATAAGTACCCAGTTGTCGGGGGTGATACTGGCCACGTCGCCGGTGTGGAGCCATCCGCCCTGCCAGAGTTCAGTACTGCGTTCGGGATCGTCGTAGTAGCCCTGCGTGAGCCATGGTCCCCGCGCCACAACCTCACCTACTGAGTGCCCGTCGTGCGAGACAAAATGACCTTCGTCGTCCATGAGTCTCATCTCAATAAACGGGGCAATACGGCCCGCACGGGTACGGAGAGAAATTTGCTCGGCCATGGGCAGGTCGCGCTCGTGATCGTTAAGCTGGGTAATGGACATGACCGGAGCCGTTTCAGACATGCCGTAGCCCTGATAAACCTGAATGCCGAGGTCGAGCGCGGCTTTAGCCAGACCCTTCGTCAGGGCAGAGCCACCAATAATCACCTTCCAGCGGCTCAGATCAACCTGTTGGGCCACGGGACTATTCACCAGCATATTCAGAATGGTAGGTACGCAGTGAGACAGCGTAACGCCTTCGCTGAGCAGTAGTTTCAGGAGCACCTCGGGTTCATACCGGCCCGGATACACCTGTTTGGCCGACAGCATGGTGGCCAGAAATGGAAAGCCCCAGGCGTGGACGTGAAACATCGGTGTGATGGGCATATACACATCAACCGTCGACGAAAACGGTACGGCCTGGTAGCCACAGACAAAGGTCAGCAGCCCCATGGTGTGCATAAACAACTGCCGGTGTGAGAAATAAACGCCCTTTGGATTACCGGTTGTCCCTGTCGTGTAAAACGTGGTGGCCCAGGTGTTTTCGTCAAAATCGGGAAAGTCATACTCGTCCGGCGCGTTACTGAGCAGCCCCTCGTACTCACCCGCGAAGGTATCGGGAGGGGTCACGGCGTTCAGATCGCCATACACTTTATCGCTGATCAGTACATACGTATCCACCGTTTCAATCTGGTCCTTTACGGCGTTCAGGATGGGTAGAAAATCCTCGTGAACCAGGACCACTTTATCCTGGGCGTGGTTCATAGTGTATAAAATCTGCGCGGGCGACAACCGGACGTTAATCGTGTGCAGAATGGCCCCAATGGCCGGTACGGCAAAGAAACACTCCAGGTAGCGGTGGCTGTCCCAATCGAGTACGGCTACGGTGTCGCCCGGCTTTATACCCAGACCAGTCAGGACATTGGCCAGTTTCCTGACGCGCTGATTGAACTGCACGTAGTTCATACGGAATAAATCGCGGTAGATGATCTCGCGGTTCGGCTCGTATTTGAGCGATTGCGCCAATATCGTTTTCAGGAGCATTGGCGGCTCGTGAGCTTCCGCCGTGCGGGGAATGAGTTTCGTGTCAATCATGGTGGTAAGGAAACTATTTCCTTGAATATAACAAAAAAATCATGGGAATAAAGTCAGCACCGAAATGGTGACGACAAGGGCCCGGCAGCCCTGGCTAGCGCCTGGTGGGCGGCTTATACAAACCCAGTTTGTACAGAGCAACCCATCGTTGGCCATAGTATTGCTGCATGAAGGCTGTGGGTACATCAGGGGGGCCACCCTTAAGCCAGTTAGCGAGTTGTTCCTGTTGATATACCTGGTGCGCCTTTAATACGGGTAAAGCCCGTTCATACGCTGCTACGCTGAAGAGCAGGCACAGGCCCATAATGGCCCGGAAAAACGGCTGGTATGATGAGCGGTAGTGATACAGCCAGAGTAAATACAGACTGATAAGCAGCAGCACCGGATAAATTTTGTATCGGCTCACATGCAGGGCTGCCTCAAAAGGCCTGCTAACCGCAATGACCGCCAGAGTCAGTAGAATGAAACTGCTGAACGCCAGCAGGAACAGAACGGCATGGCTACGCGTGTACTTCGCAACTGGCCAGACACGCCGAACCGCAACGTGCCCGAGTAAACCCGCAACTATAATCCCAATCACCACTGATGCGGAGGCATACCGCTGGGAGTCGATAAATGCCCCCATTAGTCCCAGAAACGACAGGGTACTGGTTGGCAGGCTGAATGAATCCGGAACATGGGTCTCTGAATTGACGCCCCATGAAAAGCCCGTCCAGTAAAGCACAGTGGTCAGGCCCCCCACTGCCAGCCAGATAGCTACCCGCCGGTACTGACGCTGGATTACCAGCACAATCCCCACAGACACCAGCAGTAGTAGCCCGTTAACACCCGTCAGTATCGCAGTCCCCGTCAGAACGATCACCAGTCCAAAACGAGCCGGTGACTGACCTGGCTGGCTCGCCAGATACAGGACCACAGCCGCCAGGGCCAGCACACCAATATTTTGCAGGGCTGCCATGCCCCAGTACGTTAGTTCGGTAAAGACGGGCTGAAACAGCAGGAGTACAACCGGAATAAACAAAACGAATGGCTTCTGATACGTTCTGAAAGCCCTGTAAAACACGCCCAAAATGACGAGCAGGAAACCGTTTCCGGCCCATACCCACCAGCGGAAGTCGATGAGGCCCCCGTTTAATTTGGTCAGTACCAGGGCCACAAGCCTGGGCAGCAGCAACCGGTGTTCGTTATGAAACGAGAGAAGAACAGTCAGCATTGCCCGGCTGGTCGGGGCGGTGCGGATGTCATAAAGTGAAGCCAGAATACTCAGATCATCGGTGAAGGGAATATTCTGACTTTTCAGCACAACAAGTGCGTAATACGCTGCAATAATAAGCACGCCCAGCGCAGGCCAGATTAATTTTTGCATACCAGTAAGTCAAATTGCGAATAGAAGTACTTCACCAAAAGGTAAGTAAAAAAGTACACTATTCATCGCCCGTCACCAGCGGCCCGGCTCATTGGGTAATAGCACCGTAAACGTACTGCCCGTACCCACTGCACTCTTGACCAGGAGCTGCCCGCTGTGTACTGCCACAATCTGGCGGCAGATGGATAATCCCAACCCAGCGCCAGGATAGGCCAGCGCGCCGGAGGCCCGAAAAAAGGGATCGAAAATAGCTGATAAATCGTCAGCCCCAATCCCTATACCTGTATCGGTGAAGGCCACCTGACAAAACGAGCCGCTGGTGCTGATCATGACGTTTACCGTCTCATCCGGCGCGTATTTGCAGGCGTTGTCCATCAAGTTCAGGAACACTTGCCGGAGCAGGGTAGCGTTGCCGCGTATCAGCGTATCGTCGGGGTCGGGCAGGAGAGCATAGTCAACACGGACGTGATTGGAAGGATACGCATTGAGAAGTTCCTGCTTCGCGTCAAACAGGACATCATCTACCCGCAGCGAAGCCATTGTTACCGCGCCCGTGTCGGTGAGCGGACGGGCCAGCATCAGCAGGCTATTGGAGAGGCCAATAAGCCGGTTCGTATCGCCGAGCAGGTTTTGAAGAATAAACGCGTGTTCATCTACCGACCGGGGTCGGTTCATGCCCAGTTGAATTTCCGATTTCAGGGCGGTCAGGGGCGTCCGAAGTTCGTGCGATGCGTGGGAAACAAAGGTTCTTTGCTGCTCAAAGGCCCGTTCAAGTTGTCCCAGCACAGTATTGAAATTAACGGCCAACTGATCGATCTCGTCCTGCCGCTTGCCCTCGTCGAGCCGTTGCCGCAGGTTGGTAGAGGTAATTGTCTGTACCTGCTGATTGATGCGGCTGATGGGGCGCAGCGACTGCCCGGCAAAGAACAGCCCCAGCCCTACGGTCAGACCAATGCCCCCCAGTAAGCCCCAGATCAGCGTCTGGCGCAGATTGGTCAGCTTGCTCCGGCCAAATTCGTCGTAGGCCGATGCCAGTACCACCAGCGATTCTCCGCGCTCGTCAACCCGCAGCCCAACCAGCTCATTGTCGCCATCATGAATTTCGAGTTCCTGTTTCGTCCGCACCTGACGCAGCAGATCGGGATGGTAATGAATCACCTCATCATCAACGCTTGCGTAGATCAGCCGATTTTGGCTATCGAAAACCAGTACTTTCTCATCGAGCAGTTCCGTGATGGTATTGCGGTCGATGATTTTAAGCAGATTCCGGTCAATTTCCTTAACCTCCGTCAGCAGCCGCACCGTGGTCCGGGCTTTTTGCTTCAGCCGCTCATAAAATTCTTCCTGTCGGTAGGTGGCCGATGTCAAATACACCACGACGGAAAAGACGATAAGAATCGTGGCTACGATGAGCGAGAACTGGCCGGCAATTCGGTTTTGTATCGTCATTTTGTTTCGTCGCGCAGTACGTAGCCAAAGCCGGGTTTGGTGTGAATAAGTTTCGGGAAAAAGTCGCGGTCAATTTTCCGGCGCAGGTAATTGATGTAAACTTCCACAACGTTGGTACCGGGGTCGAAGGTAAAATGCCAGACATGCGTGGTCAGATCCATTTTAGAGATCGTCTGTTCCTGATGGTTCAGCAGGTATTCCAGGAGCGCAAACTCTTTGGCGGTCAGATCAATGACTGTGCTGTGGCGCATGACAATTTTTGTTTCCCGGTTCAGGGTTAGGTCGGCAATCTGCAAAACGTCGTCCGGGGTGGGGTTGGCCACCAGGTCGGCCCGGCGCAGGCAGGTGTGAACGCGGGCCACGAGTTCGCGAATGTCGAACGGTTTTACTACGTAATCGTCGGCGCCGAGGCCCAGCCCCATCAGTTTGTCTTCTATCTCGCCCATTGCCGTGAGCATGATGATGGGCAGCAGCGGCTTTTCGGTACGCAGTGTTTGGCAAAGGTCAAACCCATTCAGGCCGGGTAGGTTTACATCCAGCACAATCAGATCGAACGCGCCGGTGCGGGCCATCTCCAGTCCCGTCGGGCCGTCGTAGGCCACGTTTGTTGCGTAATTCTCATCGGCTAGGCTGCGCCCCACATTCTGCGCAATCCGCCGGTCATCTTCAACAATCAGGATTTTTTTCATACCCTCTATTCTCCTGCCTTCGCCAGTAACCGTTCAGCAGCCCGGACGTCGTAATCGGCTCCTTTCATCGTACCCCGGGCAATTTCCTTTACCATTGGATACGCCGGTTTTGCTGCCGAACCGAGTTTGTCCAGTGCGCTCAGTGCCTGTACGCGGGCCATTTGATTATCACTGTGCAGGGCGTCGGTCAGGGTTTGTATGGATTTGTTTCGTTCGCCCAGACCCGATACCGCTTCGGCAGCGGCAATGCGCACGCTGAGTTCAGGATCGGTCAGCAGAGCGGTCAGCTGACTCATGGCCGGCCGGGCTTTTTTGCCGAGAATGATGCAGCCCGTAGCCGCCCAGTAACGCACCACCGGATCGGCGTCGTTTAACCGGACAATCAGTTGAGGCAGACTCCCTTCACTGCCCATCGAGGCCAGATCTGCCGTTTCGAGCACGCGGGGCAGATTATACCGCCCGCTGCGGGCAAAGGTGTAAAGCGGGGTTGTTCGGGCAATGTCCTGCATCATGGCTTCGGGCAGAAACCCCACGTCCTTCGATTGCAGCACCCAGTCATGGTTGGCCCGGCGCAGCGTCGCCAGTACCGATTTATAACGCGGGTCAGCCGCTAAATTGTTGATGTTGTGCGGATCGGCTACCGCGTCGAAGAGTTCTTCGGCGGGTTTGGTCTCCCAGAATTTCCGCTGTATGTCGGTTAGCGTACCGGCCTGGTGGGCTGCCTCCCACGAGCGCATGGAGGGAGCCTTCCAGAGATAGTCGATGTACTGCCCGTAAATTTTGTGAGGCATGTAGTTGCGAATGTAGCGGTACTGCTTGTCTCGCACGGTCCGGCAGAGATCGATGCGCTCGTCCATACGCCCCCGAAATCCATAGGCATAGGCGGGCGCGGGCGTCTGCTGTTTACCCAGAAAGGCGTGCCCCTGCATATAGGCCGGTACCGGAACGCCCGCCAGACTCAACAGGGTGGGAGCGAAGTCGAGAAAGGTAACGAGCCGGTCGGTTTTTGTACCTGCCCGGCCGGGTGCGAGGTGCGCGTATTTCTTCGGAAACCGAATGACCATCGGAATGTGCAGCCCCGACTCGTACACGAACCGTTTGCTGCGGCCCAGCACCCCGCCGTGATCGCTGTAGTAAAAGACAATGGTATTGTCGGCCTCGCCGGATGCGTCCAGATCGGCCAGCAGTTTGCCAACCTGCGTATCCATGTCTTCGATTTTGTCGTAATACTGCGCCCAGTCGTGCCGCATCTCCGGGGTGTCGGGGTGGTAAGGCGGCAGCGTTACGTTGGCGGGGTTATGGCGTAGTTTTTCAGTCGGGATCGACTCATGGAGCGAACTCTCGTGCGACACGCCCAGGTTGAACACCGCAAAAAACGGTTGTTTGTTGTTCCGGTTCCGGTACGTAGCCGAACCGCCCGACTCGTTCCAGGCCTCCGGCTGATCGGGCATATTGTAATCCTTCTTGGCGTTGTTGGTCGTGTAGTAGCCCGCGTCGCGCAGGTAACGCGGGAAGAATTTCACGAAGGCCGGCACGGGATACACACTCCGCATATTCTCGGTCCCCGTACCAGGCGGGTACACCCCCGTGATGAGCGTTGAGCGCGAGGGGGCGCAGACCGGAGCGGATGAGAAAGCGTTGGTATACAGCAGACCCTGGGTCGCCATCCGGTCAATGTTGGGCGTCGTAGCAAAGGTGTCGCCGTAGCAACCGATCAGTGGGCTGTTGTCTTCGCTCACGATCCAAAGAATATTAGGCCGGTCGGATTGCTGATTGGGGGTGGGGATCAGGCCCGCCGAGAGCAGCAGAGTAGCAAGCAGGAGGGTAGTCAGGCGCAGAGTCATGGTCTAATCTATAACGTGGAAACGTATCCTGACTGATAAAGCTGCTGCACTCCGCTTTATCCTGTCTGAACCCTGGAACCCGGTATTCGCAGGGCTGCTATTGGTACCCCGCCACTGAAACGGCCGCGCGGGAAACTCACTGTGCTACGCCAGCATACACCCCAACACGCGGAGGCCGACTACCACACCGGCCGCAGTAACGAACGTGCCGGACAGTTTTTTGAACACCGAAAATAAATCTGGCAATTAGCTCATCAGGGAATGCCGGGAATAAGTGGCCTGGCTGCGGGCAGCTTATTGCGAAGGCCGCCGAAGCTCCTGCCGGCTAAAGGCAGGCTGTTCCGATGGGCAATGTCTGGGTTGCTTCGGGTATATCGTGTCACGATGGTACCCACGGCAGCGGAAAAACCCACGTGCCCTGAATACGCATCGTTTCTGGCTGCTTCTTTGGCTTTTCCTGAGCAGCAGGCAAATACTACCTCAAGTAGCCCGCTCAAATCAAGAGTATCCCATCCATTTTCCTGTTTTTAGTCCTATCCTGAACGAACGATGCAAGAATAATCTAGCGAGTGATAAAAAATAAATTCTGATTTATGAATACGTATTCAGGACAATTTGATTGACAATAAATTCGGCATCATCACTTATTCCTGGAATTACCGCCGATTTTCTTTTTCGCAACCAGGGTAACCCGATAAAGTAAAGTCCTTTAACGGCTGAAATGCCATTGCGGTGGTTTGGTATTTTTTCTTCACTGAGAACGGGAAGTTTTATGTAGTCGAAGTCACCGCTGAAACCTGTGGTCCAGATGATGGATTGAATGTTGCTATCCTTTAAATTAAGCTGAGTCGTGTCAGATGCGCAAGCTGCATGCTCATCTGGAACATCATCCGGGTCCAGTTCCGGTAAAGGATCTGATAAATTATTTTGTTCAATGTAATCGTCGATTAGCCGTTTAACTGTCCGGGAAAACTCATCAGCATACTGAACGTGCGATGCTGCATCAGGCTGAAAAAATACCGTTTCCATAGTAGCGTCGGTTGCTCTTCCCAGTATTTTGACTCCCTGCCTGGCCAATGATTGTAAGCTCGTAGTTTTTCCTCGTTCCCCGGCTCCCGATACCTGGGGAGGCTTCATAGTCAGGAGAGCAGGGTCCGTTATGTCATCGGTCAAGACATCATAAAATCCCATGCCAAACAGCCAGTCAAAAATATCTTTGCCTCGGTATCGTCTGGGAAACCGTCCCGCCTTTCCCGTAGAGAGAAAAACGGTTCTGTTTGCTCTTACCAAATCATCGGCAACTTGTGTTCCTGATTGTGCACTGCCAACTACAAGTACGTTGCCGTCAGGAAGTTGATTGGGATTTCTGTAGTCACATGTATGTACAG
>CAWGWS010000009.1:0-474517 GCA_963826425.1 uncultured Cytophagales bacterium
CGAGTGTATAGTCAATGCGAAAGAAGCCATTGAACTGTACATTGAAAGCTTGGACACCGATTCTAACTGAAAGAAGGATATAATGGGCAACCTCGAAAAAGTAGAGGAAGCAGCCAGGAAAGCCGAAGCGATTGGCTCAGACGCGCTGGTAAAAGCAGACCGCTTGCTTATCAAAACAGCAACACTACGCCATGAAGTTAATCGGCTCAAGAGTGAGTTGATTGAGAAGATTGCTCTTTCAAGTAGAAAGGACCAACGCTAATAATTACCCCACCATATCGGCGTTCAAGTACACCCGCATCAGCCCGTCGGCATTGACCGTAGGCGTAGCGAAAGGAATGCCGTTGCGGTCGGTAAATTCCAGCAGGTATTGATCGTTCGGGCCGATGTCGATAACGGTGCCTACGTCACCCCGGCGGAGGTTATGGTCGGGCAAAGGCTGGATAAGAGCCACAACGTCATGCAGATGTAGGGATTCCATAGAACAGGCGGTTAGCTAGTGATGTAACAACTTGTCAAACGCGGAAAGTCTTCGTTGTCGTGTATAATCCAACTGGTGCGTATCGTCGCAGTTTTGGTATTTCGTGTCATTTCGTAATAGACAACGTACAACTCACCGTAGCTGTTTCGTCCCTCGTACAAGGCTGGGTTTAGCAGAACGGCTGTTAAAACGGAATCGCGTAAAACGTCCCAATTAGCCGCCGTTATTCCCAGTGCCGAACGAAATACAAGAGCTTTATGCTTCCCGTATGGATGGTCCATATTGAGACAGTAATCCAGAAACTTGGCCTCGTCTGCGTAGGCCCGTTCAGCGAACGGTAAGAGCATGTCGCAATTTATCCCGAACCGCCAATAAATGCAACTTGCCAGAAAGCGCGTTATGAATCAGTATGGAAAGCACATTATTAATCCGTGTCACAGTCAATCCGAACGTTATGTATGGCAAGCCGATTATTCGGAACAAGCGGTATCTGGTCGAGTCGTCACTGGAGTATCTGGCCGGGAGTAACACTATTGACGAGTAAATAGCCAACGCTAAAGAAGTAATCGAGCTTTATACTGAAAGTCCTGAAAATAACTGAAGATCATGGAATTTCGATTAGACCGTACCGCCTTTCATGCTGGGACGCACGAAGAAACGGAGCGGTATCATGCTCAGCACCAGCCTGAAACAATGGCCGCGCGTCTTTGGGCGGCTGCGTACCTGAATAGTGGCGCGTTCAATTACGATTTGAACAATCCGCCCCGCCTGGACCGTACCGTTTTTTCTGCCCGCCAACATGCTGATAAAAATGGCTAATATTTTCAATCCAGACTTCCGGGATTTTATTATTGCATTACATCGCTGCCAGATACGTTATGTATTAATGAATGGGTACTCGGTTGTTGCCATGCGTCTCCTAACTCTTTTCCTGCTACTCGCTACCACGGCGTTTGGGCAGATGGCCTATACCGATTCGATTAATCAGCACCGGGATGCGTATAGGGCTGATTTTCTGAAGCCGGGTAATGGCCCGCTAAAGAACGAAGCTGATGTGGCGGCTTTGCGGTTTTTTGCGCCCGACTCCACTTACCGCGTTACGGCTACGGTGCAGCGGACTCTTAACGCCGAGCCGTTTGATATGCCGACGTACAGCGGCAAAACCAGTCCGTATGTGTCGTATGCGGTGTTGTCGTTTCTGCTCAACGGGCAGCCGTGTCAGCTAACCGTATTCCGCAGTCTGCAACTGGCTACTAACCCACTGTACCGGGACTATCTGTTTCTGCCGTTCAAAGATGCTACGTCGGGCGGGGCAACCTACGGCGGAGGGCGTTACCTCGATTTCCGGCTGGGCAACATTCGGGATGGTAAGCTACTGATTGATTTTAACAAAGCCTATAACCCGTACTGCGCGTACAGCGACGGGTATTCCTGCCCCGTTCCACCGGCGGGTAATCGGCTACCGGTGGCCATCAACGCGGGTGAGATGACGTACAGGAAGGAGCACTAACGCGTGTATCGTTGCCGTTTCATGGTCCGGATCTGAGCTATAGTCTACTCGATCTTCTTTTCGGCTAGCTTTTACAGGCTTGACAAGGCGACTTTGTTACGTTATTTTCTTAAGCTGATTTTCTTCCAGACAGGCAAGTGTACCAACAATGCCTACCTGAAAAAGCAGTGTAGTAAGACCAAACGCTGTTACGTCGGTATAGTGGATATACAGTAAAGCAACACTAAGCAGTGTCCAAAACCAGTTCGCTCCAATTAATAATCGAAGTAAAGAGACAGACGGGTTTTGCTGAGTAATAGCCAGTGTAAACGCAACCGTTGCGTAAAGGATATTGGCAAGCGAAACAAGAATAATGAACAGCTGTGACAAGCCCAATATCTCTGCTAACGGACGAAAAAATGCAAGGCCAGTAAAAGCAGTCAACCCACCCAATATAAAGTCAGCCCGCAGGATATTCTTGAGGTGACGTTTGTCTTTAATGGTGTAGTCCATGCCCGTTTCCTCCGGTAAATCCCTCAAAATCCAGCCGCCTGCCCGTCTTTTCGGGACTCGGTAGCCCCGTGATAGACCTTATTTTTGGCATCGTACATAATGGCCTGATAGCCGCCATAACCGCCGAGTCCGTACCCCACGCGGTGACCCATGCGCATGAGGTCGCGGATGGTTTCGTAGGAGTAGCCCGATTCCAATTTGATCTGGCCGGAGTCGATCATACGCTCGCCGGTAGGCTCGGAGGAGCCTTCGTGGTCAATGCGGGGGGCGTCACCGGCTTCCTGCGGATTCATGCCGTAGTCGATCATGTTCATGATAATCTGAACATGACCCATTGGCTGAAACGCTCCACCCATAACGCCGAGGGTCATGAACGGTTGCCCATCTTTGGTGATAAACGCCGGAATGATGGTCTGGAACGGGCGTTTGTGGGGGGCAAATGTGTTGTTTTGCCCATCGGTCAGGCTGTATAACTCCCCCCGGTCCTGAAGCATGAATCCCAGCCCGTCTGGCACCATGCCGGAGCCAAAACCCCGGTAGTTGCTTTGAATAAGCGAAACCATGTTGCCCTCATCGTCGGCAACGGTCAGGTAAATGGTATCACCATCTTTCAGAGCCGGGTTACCTGCTTCTACGCGACTGGCAGCCTGGTTGTTATTGATGAGTTTCCGCCGTTCGTTGGCGTAGGGTTTGCTGATGAGTTCGGCCACGGGCAGCTTGGCGAAGGCCGGATCGGCATAGTATTTGGCCCGGTCTTCGAAAGCCAGTTTTTTAGCTTCTACAAACGTGTGAATATGCTCGGCGCTGCCCCAGGGAATCTTCGAGAAGTCGTAGCCTTCCAGCAGGTTCAGCATTTGCAGAGCCGCAATACCTTGGCTGTTGGGTGGCAACTCCCACACGTCGTAGCCCCGGTAGTTGGTTGAGACGGGTTCTACCCAGTCGGAGGTATGGTCGGCAAGGTCTTTGGCGCTCAGGAAGCCGCCGTTTTTCTTCATGAACGCGTCGATGGTACGGGCAATGTCACCTTTGTAAAACGCATCGCGGCCACCCGTCGCAATTTTCTCCAGCGTATTGGCGAGGGCCGGATTTTTAAAGAGTTCGCCCCGTTTGGGAGCGGCTCCGGTGGGGGCATAGGTATCCATAACGTTTGGGTACTTGTTAAACCGCGCAATCATCGACGACCAGTAGAACGCAGCTTCATCATGCACCGGAAATCCCTCGCGGGCGTACCGGATGGCGTGGCTCAAAATTTCGGTCATGGGCTTTTTGCCAAACCGTTTGTGCAGCGTAAACCAGCCATCCACGCAGCCCGGCGTAGACACCGGCAGGGGTCCGTCGCTCGGAATATGCGTTAGCCCGCGCTTTCTGAAACTCGGCCAGCGTGAGCGAATACGGCGACCGACCTGACCCATTCAGGCCGTATAGTTTCTTGGTTTTGGCCTCCCAGACAATGGCAAACAGGTCGCCCCCAATGCCGTTCATGTCGGGCTCAACCAGTCCCTCCATGGCGTTGGCGGCAATGGCCGCATCAATCGCGTTACCGCCCGACCGCAATACGGCGATGGCGGCCTGTGTAGAGAGCGGGTGCGAGGTGCAGGCCATGCCGTGCTGAGCCATAACTACGGCACGGGTGGCAAATGTTTTACCCGTAAGCCGGTCCTGAGCAGGGGCGGGTAACGTTAACCAAAGTAGTACGCAAAGGGCGGGTATAGATTTTTTCATGAAGATGAACTGGAAAGGATCAAAAAATGCCACAATGGATGACATCGTGGCACAAGATAACGAAAGACCCGGAACCATTATAACCGGGGTGTCAGGCGAACCAGCAACCAGGTCAGACCGCGCTGCAATAGTACCAGTACTACAATGATGCTCAGGGCCAGCACAAACAAGAGCAGATTACTCTCGTCGCCCGCCCGAAACGCAAAACTCAGCGACGTGGCTACGGCGGGTGGATGTACTGCATCGAAGACGATCATCAAAACTATGGTGGAGATCATGGCCAGTCCGCCTGATGCGTAACCAGGCCCCAGCAACAGAAACGTGATCAGCCCGATGCCCGCAGCCATAACCTGCGACAGAACCAGCGTTTTTACCGCATTGGTGCCGTGCTGCGGGTCCAGATAAATCAGAAACGCGCTCGACGCCAGCGACGCGAACAGTAACCGCTGATTGCTCAGAACCTCTACTAGCGCGAAAACGATTAGTACCGTTACGGTCGGCGCAACAGCCAGTAGTAATTCGGCACGCAGCGGCAGCCGCGCCCGCCCTGTTCGGGTGGCCCCCTGAATCGGCTTTAAGCTTTGGCGTTCATCATCCATGAGCATACATTTTGACACAGAGATAACCGATCTACCGCGTTACTTCGGAAGTTTGCTCCTCCAGCGTTAATCCCAGTACTTCGCTGGTCTGGCGACGGAGCTGGTGACCCAGTGCGGGATTGTTGGCCAGTATCTGGCTATAACTCGGTATCATCTCTTTCAACTTCTGCTGCCATTCGTCGGTGGCCACTTTATCAGCGAAGCAGGTGTTGAGCAGGGTTAGCATAATCGATACGGCCGTGGACGCGCCGGGCGATGCACCCAGCAACGCAGCAATGCTGCCATCGGCCGCACTTACCACTTCGGTGCCGAATTCCAGTACCCCGCCCTCGTGTTCGTCTTTTTTGATAACCTGCACCCGCTGCCCGGCAATTTCCAGCTCCCAGTCTTCGAGTTTCGCATCGGGATAATACTCACGCAGAGCCGCCAACCGGTCGTCGGGCGATTGCAGGACCTGCTGAATCAGGTATTTGGTGAGCGAAATATTATGCAAACCGGCCATCAGCATGGGCGCCATGTTGCTCAGCTGAATGGACTTCGGCAAATCGAGGTAGGAACCGCTTTTCAGGAATTTGGTTGAGAAACCGGCGTAGGGCCCAAAGAGCAGCTCTTTCTTGCCATCAATCATGCGCGTGTCCAGGTGGGGCACTGACATAGGGGGCGCGCCCACCGATGCCTTGCCATATACTTTGGCCGCGTGCTGTTCAATGACGTCGCGGTTCAGGCATTTGAGCCACTGCCCGCTGACCGGAAAGCCCCCAAACCCCCGACTTTCGGGAATGTCGGACTTTTCGAGAAGCCGCAGCGAACCGCCACCCGCGCCAATGAACACGAAATCAGTTTGTACCTCACCCGTGTGGCCATCGCTTAGATTCTCGACTTTTACCTTCCAGCCACCCAGCGTTTTGGATCGCCACAGATCACGAACGTCGTAACCGAAATGCATGGTAACACCCTCCATTTTCTGCAATTGGGCAAACATACAGCGGGTCAGCGCGCCAAAGTTCACGTCGGTACCGATGTTCATTTTTGTAGCGGCCACCAGCTGATCGGGATCGCGATCGTGCATGACCAGCGGCATCCAGTCGGCCAGTTGAGCCGGATCTTCGGAATAGTGCATTCCGTGGAAAAGGTAATTCTGCTGGAGGGCCTCGTAACGCTTGCGCAGGAAATCGACGTTGTCTGATCCCCACACGAAACTCATATGCGGAATAGAGCGAATGAAGTTGGGCGCGTCGCTCAGGAACCCTTCCTGCACCAGATGCGACCAGAATTGCTTGGACTGCTCGAACGATTCGGCAATTTTGATAGCCTTGTCGATGTCGATAGTACCGTCTTCACGTTCGGGCGTGTAGTTGAGTTCGCAGAAGGCCGAGTGGCCCGTACCGGCGTTATTCCAGGCGTCGGAACTCTCGGCTGCTGCCCGGTCGAGCCGTTCGTAGATGTCGATGGTAAGGTCAGGCTGAAGCTCCTTGAGCATCACGCCAAGGGTCGCGCTCATAATGCCCGCGCCGATCAAGATAACGTCGGGGCCTTTTTGGGTTGTATTTGCGTGTTTTGCCATATCGGGAAGTAAGCGGATTGCTCTCCCTTCTTACCAAATAGATGGGTCGGTTGTTTCGGGAAATTGGCGGCCGGGGTACTCGTACCCAATCATTCAGAGTACTTTTGGGCTATGAACATCCGCCAAACGGTTGCCCTGCTTATCCTGACCGCGCTGCTGCTCACCCAGTCGGTGCGGGCGCAGCCGTTGCCGGTGGCTCCCGTTGTTCCCGATGCGGGGGGTATCCGACAGGGGCGTTTTATAGGTGTTGTGTTAGGAACAGCGGCCTTTTACACCCTTACGCTGCTGATGCTGCGCAAACAGTGGTACAAAAAGCGGGTGCCTTTCCATGGCTTTAACGACAACCGCGAATGGCTGCAGATGGATAAGGTTGGTCATGCTACCACGTCATACTGCATGAGCCGGGGCGGTTACGAACTCATGCGCTGGAGTGGCGTTGACGAGCGGGCCAGCATTCTGACCGGCGGGCTGCTGGCGTTGCTGTTCCAGAGTACCCTTGAAGTCTATGACGGCTACGCAGAAGGCTGGGGGTTCTCTAAAGGTGACATGCTGGCCAACGTGGCGGGTACAGCCCTGTTCATGGGGCAGCAGTACGGTTCCGGGCAGCAGGTGTTCAGCCTGAAATACGGCTTTCGGAAAACGATTTTTCCGCCGTTTCGTCCCGGTCTGCTCGGTAAAACAACCGGACAGCAGATGCTCAAAGATTACAATGGACAGCAGTACTGGCTGTCGGTCAACCTGGCGTCGGTGCTGCCGGTGGGTGAGGGGTTTCCCAAATGGCTGAATATGGACATTGGCTATAGCGGGAGTGGTATGGTTGGCGGCCACAACAACCCGCCCGTGTTTGACACGGATGGTAAGAACGTGACGTTTACGCGCTACCGTCAGTTCTTTATCTCGCCTAATGCGGATCTGTCGCGGGTTAGCACATTTTCACCCTCGTTGCAACGGTTCATGGGTACGGCGCAGTTCTTCAAAATCCCGGCTCCCTCGCTGGAGTACAATCGCGTAAAAGGGCTGCGGTTTCATCCGCTGATTCTGCCAAAGGAATGAGAAAGCCCGCTTCCTGGATCGGAGACGGGCTTTCTCATTCCTTCGACCAGCTTTAGTTTCGTCCTCCGCCGATGTCGAAGCCAAGCTTAACGCCGAGGTACGAGTTTTTAATGCTGATGGTAGTCACATTGGCCGAGGAGGAAAGACGCAGCCCGTCAGATGCGGAAATGGCATTGTATTCAACCCCCAATACAAAATGGCCAGTTTTGAAGCCCGCCCGCACCATGCCGCCGAATTTGGTAGCTGCGGAGAAACTAACGTCTTCGTCTGTTTGCCCGTTATCAACAGTAATTACGCCTGCTGATGCCACGTTGAACACGCCCAGCCCCAGGCCAATAAAGGGCCGAAAATTGCCCGTCGATAGTAGGTAGTTGCCGGTCAGTACGGCCGAACTGATGCCCGCTACGTCGCCGGTCGCGGATTCGCCCATGATTGTAACGCCCCGGGCCACCAGAGCGGACTCCAGCCGAACGCCCAGATCAATCTTATCGTTGAGTCCGTATTTGGGTTCAATTCCAAACAATACCCCCCCCTGATGCGCCAACGCCCAGTGGCTTGGCAACGCCTAGTGATAGGTTAACTTTGAACGGTTTAAACTCCTGAGCTGACGCCGAAACGGCAATAAACATACATAAGGCAACACATACTTTTTTCATGGACTATATCAGACAATGTGTGAATGAATAATGGTGATCCCGTAAACATAACTGTCAGCTGTAGATGGACAATGTCTTACCTTTATGGGTAGAAACTATACGACTATGTATACAGTTGACCATCAACTATTTACGTTTGGTCAACAGGCAGCGGTACAAACTAATTCGGCGGGTATTTTATTTATCGGTCATTAACAGTGTCAGTGATACTGTGGGTTGAGGGGAGCCGTGTTTATCCAGACGAATTACATACGTATGCTTTTATTTGCTGATTATCTACTGGGAAAACGCATCGATGCTACTCTGTTCCAACAGACTGAGCCTGCCCGTTATGCCGAATGGGCGCGGGAGTTTGATCAGATGCACCCGGATAGTTTTACCGTTCAGAAGAAATTTCTTCTGAACGATACCCGAAGAAAGTACCTTGTTCGTTGAATCGGTGAGCAACCGATTCAACGAACAGCTCGCCAGTCTACCAACTATATCCCTCTTTTTCAATGAGTATCACATTAGGAGAAATTCGTGGCATCACCGATGCCGTAGCAAACGCCCTGAAAGGGCAGGGCCTGTCGGACAGCGACGCGCTTCTGGAAGCTACCAAAACGCCTGCCGAACGCAAAGCACTGGCTTCTGCCATCAGTGTTGACGCGTCAATTATTCTGGAACTGGCTAACCGCGCCGACCTGGCCCGTGTGAAAGGTATTGGCCGGGTGTACAGCGATTTAATGGAGGTTGCCGGTGTTGATACGGTAAAAGAACTGGCTCACCGCGTACCCGGCAATCTGCACGCCAAACTTATCGAAATCAACAAAGTCCGGCAGTTTACCCAACGCCCCCCTTCCGTAGATCAAATCAGCGATTTCGTCGAGCAGGCCAAGAAGCTGCCGGCCATGCTGGAGTATTGATCCATTGGGTTATTTGGGTCAGGCCCTGTTACCTACGGTTAGTCACGAACAGGGGCCGTAGATGACAGGGCCTGGCTATGATACCCAGGTGTTTAAAGGCGTATCAATAAGCCCCGCCGATGCCTGGTCGATCCCTGTAAAGGTATAGATGCTTTCTTTATGGCCCCCGCCTTCAATAACCCGATAGCCCGCTTTTGCGGTAATTCTCTGGTTGAGCGTATAGGTCAATCCCGCAAAAATATCTTCAGCCCGTCCCTGCTTGACACCCGGCGCGTCGCCTTCCAGCAGCAGACCCAGAGGTTTGCCCGGACGCCAGGCTACGTAAAAATGGATTAGGGGTACAAAGTTCCTATCATCAAAATTAGTATCACGACCAGGCGGCTCACTTTTGAGCCGGATGTTGGCATCGCGGATGTTGGCGGTCAGGCCCAGCCCGGTGTGCCAGCGTGTTTTATTTATCAGCCGGTAGCGGTATGAGTTAAACTGGTAAAACGCTGTTAGAGGCTACCCGGTATTGCGCCCGACTCCAGATCGAGCCGGAACGGAGCCTGCGTAGTTGAGGGGAAAAAGACGAAAAACAGCGCGGCCACAAGCAGCGCGTTAGGCGAGTCATGCAGATGGGTTGGAGTATTGCAGATAAACCCACGCATGGCCAACTGGTTGAGTCCGCGTTCAATGCCCGTTGCGGGGCGTGAAGAGGTATTTTTCCAGCCGGACTCCTAAGTCCGAGAGCGAGAGGTGGGTAAACAACTCCCCATCGAGAGCCAGCGTAAGCCGGCCGCTTTCTTCTGATACGGCAATGACCGCTGCGTCGGTAACTTCGCTCATGCCCAGGGCGGCCCGGTGCCGGAATCCCAGCGCGGGTGGTAACTCTTCGTCGTTGGAGATGGGCAGAATGCAGCGGGCCGCTCTGATTTTCCCGTCGCCAATAATTACGGCACCGTCGTGCAACGGACTGTACTGGCTGAAAATGGACAGCAGAAGTTGTTTCGACACATCGGCATTGAGCAACTCGCCCGACTGGATAAAGCGGCCCAGATCGTCGTTTTTTTGAAGAACCAGCAACCCGCCCGAAAACTCACTGCTCAGGGTCTTGCAGGTTTCCAGGATCGGTCGCAGTACGGATCTGTCATCGGTCGGATTGGTCTGTCGGTAGATCCACCGCTGAAAGATTCGATTGTTACTGAGGTTGGTTGATTTGCCGATGAGCAGGAGAAAACGCCTGATTTCCTGCTGGAAGATAATGATAAGAGCCAGCGCACCCACGCTGATAAAATACTCGAGCAGGGTGGTCATCAGGGGTAGACCAAGGGCTTTTACCAGCAGATAAACGAGATAAACCAGCAGGTAGCCCACAAATACGCGGCTGGCCACACTGCCTTTAACCAGGTTATAAATCTGGTAAATCACCACGGCTACCAGCCCAATATCGAGCAGGTCAAGCCAGGTAATGTCCAGAAAGCCTATTTGAAAGGCCAGCATAGAGATCGGGTTAAGCAACGTACCGAACTAAATCAGCTACGTTTTGATACTAACTCAAAAAATCAGAGGGATATTGTTTCGCCTTCAACAGCTAAGTAGGTATTGGGAAAAACAGCCCGCGCTTCGTCCAGAAACGGACCCGACTCCTTATACCTGGACGAAAAATGACCGATAAGTAATTGACCCACCCCCGCTTCCCGGGCAATGGTAGCGGCCTGTCGGGCCGTGGAATGATAGACTTCAGCAGCCCGCTGGGCGTTATCTTCCAGAAACGTGGCTTCGTGATAAAGCAGGTTAACGCCCTGTACCAGCGGCACCAACTCCTCTACGTAGCGCGTGTCAGAGCAAAAAGCATAGGACCGGGTATCCGGACCGGGTTCTGTGTAATCCCCGGCAGCGTACTGCACCATCCCCGCTTCGTCCAGTACGTCGTGCCCATCTTTTAGCTGCTTCAGAACTTCAATGGACACGTTAGCGGGGAGCTTATGGCGAAGCAGGTGCGGCTTATGCGGCTTTTCGCGAAACAAGTACCCACTGCAGGCTACCCGGTGCTGCAACGGAATGGACTCTACAGTACATTGCGGGTGGTCGAGCAGGAAATTCACCTGATCTGGCTCAACAGCCTGAAAAATGAGTTTATATCCCAGCCTCGACCCCGACACCCGGAATATAGTGGTCAGCACATCGTCAAGACCATGCGGCCCGAATAGGTACAGATCTTCAGTCCGGCCACTTAAATTCAGTGACGAGAGCAGCGGAGGCAGTCCGAAATAGTGATCGCCGTGGAGGTGGCTGATAAAGATGTACCGAAGCCGACCGGAGCGAACACGCTGCTCAATAAGCCGCAGCTGCGTACCCTCACCACAGTCTATAAGCATCAGGTCGCTGCCTACCGTTAATAGCTGGGCGGTAGGGTGATAGCGTAGGGTGGGCGTGGCCGAACCGGCACCCAGAATGGTAAGCGAAAAGGGCAGGTGGGCCAGGCGGGTAGCGTCTGGAAGGGCATCGGGCATAGAAGAGCAGGCTTAATCGCGGTCCATACCGGCGTTGTATTCGTCGTCGTCTTCGCTGCGGAAATCGTTCTCCAACTCGTTCATAAATACGGCGTCGATGGCTTCTTCAACCGTGGGTAAAAAAGTAAGGTCGCTACCGCCTGCCTTGTCCAGAAATTCAATCAGGTCATCGTTATCGGTGATCAGAATCAGCAAGCCTGCTTCATTGGTGCACTGCCGGTTTATTTTTCGAATGGCCGTTACAGCCGCCGTATCGACAGCCTGTACCGGTTCCATATCAATAATGATGTTGCTGTACCCCTCCCGAAACAGATTTCGGCTCAGGGTTTCGAGCGTAGTAGACATATCGTCGTCGAGGCTGGCTTCGTTCAGGCGAAGCAGCGCGTACCGCTCGGTTTTTTCAATGGTGAAGTTCATACAGATAGGTCGGATGAAAGGCTGCGGAGGATACTGGTTTCAAGGCGGGTCAGCGGATCGGTAATGTCGGCCCGCTGAAAAGACTGACCCGTTACGGTTTCAAACAACTCGATGTACCGCGCTGAAATCTGGCTGATCCATTCGTCAGACATAGCCGGAACGGTCTGACCGGTTTTACCCTGAAATCCGTTCGCTATAAGCCATTCTCTAACGAATTCTTTCGACAATTGTTTCTGCGGTTCGCCGGCCTGCAACTGTGCCTGATAGGTATCCGCGTAGAAGTACCGCGACGAATCGGGCGTGTGGACCTCGTCAATCAGGTAGATTTTTCCGTCGATCTGTCCAAACTCGTATTTGGTATCGACCAGGATCAGGCCCCGTTCGGCGGCCATCTGCGTACCCCGCTCAAACAGATTCAGGGAGTGGGCCTCCAACTGGCTGTACTCAGCTTCACTAACGAGGCTTTGCCGCAGAATTTCGTCGCGACTGATGTCTTCGTCGTGGCCTTCGTGGGCTTTGGTGGTCGGGGTGATGATAGGGGCGGGCAGGCGGTCATTTTCGCGCAGACCGTTGGGCAGCGCAACACCGCACAACGTCCGGTGGCCATCGCGGTACTGCCGCCAGGCGTGACCTACCAGGTAACCCCGTACTACCATCTCTACCGGATAGGGGGTGCAGCGCAGGCCGACGCTTACATTCGGATCCGGCACGCTCAGCAGCCAGTTGGGTACCAGATCGGCGGTGGCTCGCAGAAAGTATTCGGCGGTTTGGTTCAAAACCTGCCCTTTGAATGGAATAGAGCGGGGAAGCACCACGTCAAACGCCGAAATGCGGTCTGAGGCTACCATGACCAACCGGTCAGGAAACGAGTAGACATCGCGCACCTTACCGCGATAAAACCCCGTCTGTCCGGGAAAGGTGAAGTTGGTTTCGCTAATCATTTCTCCTGTTTGTTCAGGACTCAAGGGTACGCCTGCCGAGGGGAAACCCTGAATCCTGAACGTTGTACAACTCTATAACTTTTCGAGAATAATGGCCGATGCGCCCCCGCCCCCGTTGCAGATACCAGCCGCGCCAATGGTACCACCTTTCTGGTTCAGGACGTTAACAAGCGTGGTTACGATCCGCGCCCCTGACGCGCCCAGCGGGTGACCAATAGATACCGCTCCGCCCAGTACGTTCATTTTCTCCTGTGGTACCGAAAGCACCTCGCCAAAGGCCAGCGGCACAACGGAGAACGCTTCATTGACTTCAAAGTAATCGACATCGGCCACGGTCAGGCCGGCTCGCCCGAGAGCCAGCGGCACGGCTTTGGTGGGTGCCGTTGTAAACCACTGCGGTTCCTGTTCGGCGTCAGCATAGCCCAGAATTCTGGCGAGGGGCGTCAGGCCCAGTTCATCAGCCTTCCGCTGGCTCATCAGGACCAGAGCGGAGGCTCCATCGCTAATGGGCGATGAACTGGCGGGCGTTACCGTGCCGTTGGGCGTGAAAGCGGCTTTGAGCGTGGGAATCTTGTCGTAAATCACGTTTTTATACTCCTCATCTTCGCTGACCGTCACGGTGCTTTTACGACCTGCCACCTCTACCGGTACAATCTCGGCCGCAAACTGCCCGCCTTCAGTACTCGCTTCAGAGCGTCGGTACGATTGAATGGTGTAGGCATCCTGTGCTTCGCGACTGATACCATATTTCTCAGCGGTAGTATCGGCAAAAACGCCCATGGCACACTGGTCATATACATCTACCAGCCCATCGCGGGCCAGTCCGTCAACCAGTTCGGCGTTGCCGTACTTATACCCAAAGCGGGCTTTAGGGACGTAATAGGGCACATTGGACATACTTTCCATACCCCCTGCCACAACCACATCTGCCTGCCCCAGCTGAATGGCCTGAGCGGCCAGCATAATGGCTTTCGCGCCCGATGCGCACACCTTGTTGATCGTTGTGCAGGGAACATTGGCCGGAATGCCGGCTTTAAGTGAGGCCTGCCGGGCGGGAGCCTGCCCCACGTTGGCCGAAACTACATTGCCCATAATAACTTCCTGCACCTGATCGGGCTGAATACCCGCTCGGCTTAGCGCACCCTGAATAGCTGCCGCGCCCAGGTCTGTAGCAGACAGGCTCGACAGGACGCCCCCAAAACCACCGATAGGCGTTCTGACGGCGGACACAATTACTACTTCGTTCATAAATTCTTTCAGTTTGCTGTACTTCTCTTTCGGCAGTGAAATTAAGCGAACGATAACGGCATGCCGAAAACCTGACGCTCTGTCGTTACCATCTGTTCTGGTGCTGCCGTTCACTCTTCTGCTTCGCCGATGGTTGCCGGGCTGAACGCGTCAGGGCATAGGGCAAATCATCGTGCTGCATAGCGTTAAGCAGTTGCAGAGCCTGCTCTTCGGTCATGTTCAATTGCCGGAACCGGCGCAGTAGTTCATCCTGCCGGGTTGATCGTTCTACCCGCCCGGCTGCGGGGGCAGACTGGGTGGCCGCCTGTTGGGCGGCCATCTGCCGGACTTTTTCCGGTTTTGGCGTATAGCGTCGCTTAACTAACTCAAAGTTGCGTCGGGCAGGTTCATTCGTAAAGTCAATAAGTAGTGCCTGTTTGAAAAGATCAAGGGCCGTGCCGCTGTCTCGTCTTATGCAGGCAATAACACCCAATTGTGTAACGGCTACTGTGCGTAGTACAGGCAGGTCTGCCTGTTTCAGTCTCGTATATTGCTGAGAGGCTTTACTGTACTGACGTAGCTGGAAATACGTATGACCAAGGTTCAGCTGAACCACGGGATCAGGAGAGTTGCTCACCTCGCTAACGTAGGTGTACAGCGATAATGCCCGTTGGTAGTGCCCTGCCCTGTAAGCAAAACCAGCCTCCTGCCGGGCCTGGTTTGTCTGCGAAACCTGATTGATTGGCTTTGGTTGGCTGGGGAAAGCCCCCACCCACCAAAGCCAGGTTATAAGTTGCCATGCAATCATAGAGCAGATGTTATGCTGGCAAAAATAAGGCGAAAGGCCGAAACCAGCCTATACCGAAAACGTTCGTACAGTTAAAACGAGATCGAGGAGCAGGAATATGAGTGCGGCCAGTAAAAAATAATAATACTTATTAGTAGACAGGGCTATCTGCTGCCCGTTGCTGCTCCCGCCCTGTAACGAACGAATAAAGCCAACCAGTTCGCTGGCATACTGCGGATTACCTGTTTCAGCGTAGAAGCCACCGGTGGTCTGGGATAGCTGAGATAAAAAATCCCGGTTGAGCCGGGTTGTAACCGGCTGTCCGTTATCATCCCGGATAACGTCGCGCTCTTTTCGAATTGTTGATCCCTCTTCCGTACCTACACCCACCGTCAGAAGTGGCAGCTGACCTGCCCGCAATCTAACCAGGGCAGACCGATCGCAGGGTGTAAAGTTCTCGCCGTCGGAGAGCAATATAATTCCTCGAACTGCATGCCGGGTCGACGAATCGGTCAGGAATTTTTGGCGGGCCAATTCAACTGCCTCGCAGAGATTGGTACTGCCACTGGTTGATACACCCGTCCGAACATCGCGCGCAGATTGGCGTAGCGCGTCGTGGTCGGCGGTCAGGGGCGATAAGACAAACGGCGCTGACCCTGCCAGAATTAACCCGAACCGGTCTGTAGCGAGCGTGTCGATGAGTTGCTGAACGGCATACTTAGCCCGCTCCAGTCGGGTAGGTACCACGTCGGTAGCGTCCATTGAACGCGATACATCGATAATGATAAACAGATCGCGCCGGGTATCGGTCGCTGCTGCATTGCTGTCTGCTTTGCCAAAGGAGGGCCCCATCAGCGCAATAAACAGGAGAGCAACGTACAGGCCACGCAGGAATAATTTGGGCGCCACCCCCCACGCTGTAGTTCCTAACTTGCGGGCCAGCCAGACGGTTCTACCTATGTACAGCAGATACAGACCAACAAAAAGAGCAATGAGGAGGTAGTCTATCGAGGAGAGCGTATAAAGCCAATTCATTCAGAGGAAGGGGAGTACCTGGTTGGCGGAACCAAATTTAGGTATTTGAAAAAGATTTTAAGGCGTATCTATTGCTGAAAGCCTAAAATGGCTTTATCTTTGCAGGCCAATTAAGCAAAACGGGTTAGTTGGTCTTCGGAGAGATGCCTGAGTGGCCGAAAGGAACAGTTTGCTAAACTGTCGTACTCGCAAGGGTACCGAGGGTTCGAATCCCTCTCTCTCCGCTGAATGCAAGAACACCTCGGGGTGTAGCGTAGCCCGGTATCGCGCCTGCTTTGGGAGCAGGAGGTCGTAGGTTCGAATCCTGCCACCCCGACGAAAACAAGTAAGCAGTTATCAGGACGCTGATAACTGCTTACTTGTTTCAATTGGTCCCGTAGCTCAGTTGGATAGAGCATCTGCCTTCTAAGCAGACGGTCAAGCGTTCGAATCGCTTCGGGGTCACGAGTCAACAAAAACGCCCTCACTAGCTAGTGAGGGCGTTTTTGTTGACTCGTGTGTTATAAGTAATCTGCTAAGCCTTTTCCGGCAATGCCTCGCTGTAGCTCCCGGCGAATGACAGCCTTGCGACGATGCGGATGAGTAGACAGGAACTTAATGCGCATTTTCAGCATGAAACTAACCAGCATATACACACCAAATAAGGCGATAAGGATAGCCAGCGACAGCGTATTACTGATATTTCGATGAAGAAGCAAAAACAGTATGGTATTTAGTAGCGAGATGCCACACAATACCAGTGTAGTCTTGATATGCGTCAGGCCATTATCGAGCAGAATGTGGTGCATGTGGTTTCGATCGGCGGAGAAGGGGGAACGGCCCGCCAGAATCCTGACCAGAAAAACTCGGAGCGTGTCGAAGATGGGTATAATCAGAATGACGATGGCAATAATGGGCGCGTTGAAAAAAGCCGTTGGCTCATAACGAAACGACGTGTTGAGATTCACGAACCGAACGGCAAAAAAAGCCAGCATGAATCCAATGATGAGCGAGCCGGTGTTACCCATGAAGATTTTGCTTGTCTTCGAAAAGTTGAACCGCAAAAACCCGATCAGCGCACCAGCCAGGGTAAAGGCCAGGCAGGCCATTGTGAAATGGTTGGTTAGCAGGAACCAACCGCCAAAGACAACGCTGGCAATGGTGGCAATGCCCCCCGCCAGCCCGTCGATACCATCAATGAGGTTAATGGCATTGGTGAGGGCGATGAAAATAAAGCAGGTCAGCACAATGCTAACGGCCGGGTTGAGGTGATGAATGCCAAATATGCCGTATAAGTAATCGACCCGCAGCTCCCCGAAGAAAATCAGGATGATAGCCGCCAATATCTGGAACAGGATCTTTTTGGTTGGGTCAATTCCCACCAGATCGTCTTTTATGCCAATGAAAAACAGAATAGTCATACCTGCCACCGAGAGATTGGTGCGGTAGATGTCGGTCTGGTCAATACTGGGCCACAGGAAGTAGGCAATCAGAATGGCCGCGTAGATGGCAATACCCCCAAATGTAGGCGTAGGGGTGGTGTGGGAGCGCCGTTCACCGGGCTTCTCCATCAGCGATTTCAGCTCTGATATTTTGATGACAACCGGAATTGAAATAACAGCCACGAAACAAGCCACCAGGAACGACAGAATACACTGGTACAGGCCCAGCGTAAAGAGGTCGTCGGCAAGTTTATGCTGTAAAAAGGCTATGAAAAGATCGATGTTCATAAGGGTAGCCGATGAATGGCGTTTTTGCACTGACTGTAAACGCGTATACGTTTGCCAGCACGAACTGATCAGGAAGATTTAAGGACTATCTCGTCTCTTACCTGCGGATGGGGGTTGCAAAAATCAGAGCTTAAATTAAGTCGGCAAGGCAAATTCTATTAAACGGCATTTTGGGCTAATTAACAGCGTGTTAGGAGATCTTAGGAGGGCGGCTGACATACTGCCCAATTTTACGCAGCGGTTTAAGCCACATCGTGAAAAAGTAGGGTGTTAACCCATTCAGTTTCCAGGCCGCCCGGTCGTCGCGGTTGGCCTGGAGCCGATTAACGAGACTGCTGTTGCTGACTCCGCCCGCCCGCATAACAATCGTAACTTCGTTCATGTACGCCAATCTGGCTTTATTTTTGTGGATGAGCCGTAACAGCAGTTCATAATCCGCAGCACTCTTCATATCGGTTCGAAAGCCGCCAAACCTGTCGTACAGGGTGCGCCGGACAAAAACTGACGGATGGCCCGGCATCCAACCCCATCGGAAGGCGTTTGTACGGTATGGCCCGGCATGCCAATACCGTTTTAGACGTTTTGGGTCGTTTCTGTCAACGTAAACCAGATCTCCATAGACCATATCGCTGCCGGTTCGTTTAAACGTGTGAACCATATGTTCGATAACCCGCTCATGCCGGTAAAAATCGTCGGCGTTCAACAGGCCAATTACCTCACCCGTAGCCAGGCCAATGCCTTTATTCATGGCATCATACAGGCCCTTATCCGGTTCAGTAATAAAACGAGCAATTTTTGTGCCGTACGAACGAATGATGTCAACGGTTCCGTCTGTCGATTGCCCGTCGATGAGGATATACTCGACATCGGCATACGTCTGATTCAGCACTGAGTCAATACAGTCCCGGATGTAATCGACCCCATTATAAACAACCGTTATGATAGATACTTTCACGCGCTGATGATTCGTTGCCGGACAAAAACAGCCGGATTTCCCTGATAAATACCGTAGCCGTTCACTGATCGGGTAGCTACTGAACCAACCGCCAGCACCGCGTGCGATTCACACGTAACACCCGCGCACACAACGGCTTTAGCCCCAATCCATACGCCATCCTGCAAGGTAATAGGCTGCGTAGTCAGATCGAACGTACTGCGCCGGTAATCATGATTACCAGTCAGCAGCATCGCTCCCTGCGATAAGCAGACGTTATTGCCAATAACCACCGCGCTCAGATTGTCTATCCAGACCTGCTCACCTATCCAGACTTGATTACCGACCGTTAGTAACCACGGATACTTAATATTTACGCCGGGCTTAACCACGCAACCGGTACCGATGCGGGCACCAAACCAGCGTAGCAGCCTTACCTTGACGGATGAGGGTATAGGGAGGTACGACTTGATAAATAAGGCGTTGACCATGAACCATACCACTACTTTCCAGCGCGGACCGGGCTGATACCAGTCGTTGTTGAAGCGTGCCAGGTCCGTTTGGCCACTCGCCGGATTGGGTTGCATTATGGGTTGATTCGCGTTCATGACTCAGGGCTGTTGAACGGGTTCAGGCTGGGCAGGGAGCAGGTCTTTGCCGTACTCGGTTTTAAAGTACGTTATGATGGCGTCGCGATCCTGACCTACCCGGGTCCGGACTTCCAGCAGTTTAGCGTCAACCAGAAAGCGGTACCACAGTGCCTGCAGACAGCACCAGACAAAACCGGGTTTCCCGTCTAGAAAACCTAGCCGCAGAAAATACCGATACAGAAAATAAAGAATGGGTCGGGTAAACAGCGGCATAGCGGCATATCGTTCCTTTAAATACCGAACCCGTTGCTCCTGCGTGCCAAACAGCCGGGGCTGCACTTTCTCATTCTGATCGAACTGATACCGGTAATTAAGCAGATTAATCATCTCCAGAATGGTGTAATGATTATGCTTCTGCGTCCACCAGGTCAAATTATTCAGATTATGATCTACCAGGTCGTGTTCAAACTGAACAGTCTCGCCTTTGGTGAGCTTGATGTGTTCGTCGTGCCAGACCTGCTCACAAAAGCCGTCGCCCCGTCGCCAGAGTCTAAGCAGCCAGATTGGGTAAAAGCCGCCGTATCTGATCCAGCGATTCAGGAAAAATACCCGCCTTTTCACATACACGCCCCCCGTCTGAGCTGGCAAACCTGACAACCGCTGATTGATTTCGGCAGCCAGTTCGGGCAAAACATACTCATCAGCGTCCATCCGCATGACCCAGTCGGTCGTGAACGGGTTATTGGTAATGCCATAATTAAACTGAGTGGCGTAGTTAACCCAAACATTCTGCACCACTACGGCGCCCATAGACCGGGCAATTTCGACAGTGCGATCGGTCGAAAACGAATCGACGATGAACACCTTATCCGTGAACGCCAACAGACTTTGTAAACACCGGCTAATGTGTTTTTCTTCGTTGAAAGTCAGAATAATGACAGATACGTCGGTCATTCGTTTTTGTGTTTTGCCAATGCACTGATATCACCTGACAGCCGTATTGTTCGTTGAGGCTCAACTTTGGTACCCTGATGCTGCCTGCCTAGAATGCAAAAATATGATTTTTTTAATATGATAGAAAGCCGACCAGGAGACTTTCAGCGTTGAACGGGATAAACGAGTTAACCACCTACCTGGTTTCATTAAGCGCTCGGCCCTATCGTTAGAAACGCCGTCAGCATCTCACTGGCTACAGCCTGGGGACTATAGGCCGCTATTGTCTCCATCGAGACTGCGCCCATACGTGTCCGTTCAGTTGAGGAACAATGAATGAGGCTGGTGATGCTATGAGCCAGCTGTTCAGGCTGATAGGGATCGAATATAAAGCCGTTGACACCCGGATTAACCAGATCGGGCGCGCAGCCGCAACGATCCGACACCAGGACGGGAAGCCCGCAAACCATGGCTTCGTTTACCACTAATCCCCACGGTTCCGAGTAGCTGGGTAGGATCAGGGCATCGCTCAGGGCCAGGTAAGCCGGAACATCCTGCCACGATTTGCCCGTGATGATACGTATGTGGGGTATATCCTGACTCATGGCGATAATCTGCTCCGCATCCTCCCCATCGCCCACCAGAAGCAAGCCCCAGTCCGCAGCTTCGGGTAGCTGTTTTTTAACGGACTCAAATGCTTTAATAAGGGTTGTGATATTTTTGAGCCGGTCAATAAGGCGACCCACGTAAATCAGATTGTGGGCAGGTAGTTGCAACTCAGTCAGCATAGCCGCCCGATTGGGGAGGGCATGCTCCCACAGCCGGCGAACGGTTGTGTTATCGATGGCGTTGCGCCGGAGCAGAATCTGGCTCTCATGGGCACCAAGCCGGAGCATATAGTTAGCCGACAGGCTGCCGTAGCAGAAAAAACCGTTGGCCAGGCTAATAATCCGACGTTTGAGCGTTTCGCGCCAGCCCTGCCGCTGGTGGTCGCCCTCGGTAGAGTCGATAGCCATGATAAGCCGTACACCCCGCAATCGGCACCAGGCTGCCAGCAGAATAACAGCCGGATCAAAATAACCGGGCGTTACGATCACATCAGGCCGGAACCGGCGCACCAGGCTGAACAAGGCTCTAACACGATCGTTCAGGCCGATATCTTCCACAAAACCTTTGTGCAGTACCTCGTGCGGATACTGATGCAGCCTTGCATCGGGCAGTCCCAGCTTAGCGCGTGAGCGTTCGGTCTCGGCTAAGTGAGCTACCAACAGGTTTACAGGCAGTTTACGCGCCTGAATCTGCCGATACATTTCGGAGTGGATAGCCGCCTTATAATGCGTCCAGTAGGTGTTGTGTAAAATGAGAACGTTCATGGCGCGGCACTGGCGGCATTCTGGTTAGTGTAATGGGCGGGCAATCAGATGAGGCAGGCGGAGTTCAGGCGGTGTGTTTCGATCGTGACCCAACAGGGCGAACGGACCACCTCTGACGAATGAATGCCTGCGCCGGCCGCTCAATTATGTGGTAACAGAGAATGGTTATAATGAGCAAAGCAGCAAAGGTGAACAGATCGCGCCATATGGAATTGCCCAGAGCCAGTAGGTCAACTTTTTTCAACAATTGGACAACCGGCATTTGTAAGATATAAAGACCGTAACTGATTTCTCCCAGATAAACCAGCGGTTGCCACGAGACTAGGCGGGTTAGGACCGTATTCGTCTGCACGGCTAAACCGAGAATGAAAAGTGCGAAAATCGGCGCGAGTATTCCGCCCTGGGCGTAGGCCATAAGCTGAGGGCTCTGCACAGTTGCGATCAGACCTGCCACCCCGACGCACAACATAACCCAGCCAAGCCGATTGCGGGTTGCGGTCGGGATTGGCCGCTTCATATAACGCCAAAAAATCAGGCCGCAGATACAGCCATTCACGAAGGTGGGTACGTGCATCCAGGGCGAATAGTTGATGAAGTTGTGGTATGTTTCAGTCGCTGCGGTGCCGGCATCCACCCCGTTTGTCACTCCATAAAACAATCCTATTCCGCCCAGCCATACAACCAACAGCCACCCTAGTAGCCTTTGGGTGGATTGGGTAGTGAGCCGTAGCAACAGAAAAGGGAACAGGGCGTAAAACAGGGCTTCAACCGACAGGGACCAGCCCGGCCCGTTGAGCGTGGTAGCCAGCGTGGGGAACCAGCTTTGCACCAATAAACCGCTGGCCAGTACCTCAAGTGGTGTTGTCGAAACGTCATACACGATTACCTTAACTAGTATGGTTATCAGAAGGGCGAAGACGTACAGAGGGTAGATGCGGGCCAGGCGGGCAACCCAGAAGTTACGCTTGTTTATGGTACCGGCTCGTTCGAGGGCGGCTTGATAAGTAATGGTCAGAATAAATCCCGACAGGATGAAGAAATAGATAACAGCTACACTGCCGTACTCAGTCAGGTAGCGGCCCGGATATACCGTGAATGGGTACGAACCCCGCGCTCCGTGAAAGACAAGCACGATCAAAGCAGCCACAAAACGAGTAAAGGTAAGCTGAGGTAACTGCATAAACTGGAGTAGGGGTAGGCTGGTACTGGTAAATTAGTCGGCGTGTCTGGTAGGGCTTATCTTTTCGTATTCATTGAGCAGAGTTTTAGCCACAATGTCAATATCATACTCTTCCCGTACAAGCCGGGTTGCGTTCTGACTTCGTCGCTTCGCCACCTGCTCATGGCCAAGCATCTCTTCAAGGCCAGCCCGAATGCCCTCTGCCGATAGCTCAACGAGACCAGCGGCATCGTGTTGACGAATGGCTTCGCCAAAGCCAACCCGATCTGAAACCAAGGCGGGAGTTCCGGCAGCCATGGCTTCAAGCACGGCCATCGAGAATCCTTCCGAATAGGAGGGGAGCGTAAACAGGTCAGCATCGGCAAGGGCGGCCTTCTTATCGTCGCCGGTCAGCATACCAACCAGCCGGATCGAGTCACCGAGCTGGTGTTGATCAACGAATTGGCGGGCAGCAGTTTCGTAGCCGCCATCTGGCCCGGCCAACACCAGTATGGTTTGAGGATATTGACGCAGGTAATCCCGAAAACCTGGCAACAACAGATCAAGTCCCTTTATCGGGTCCAGCCGACTCATGAACAGGATCAGTTTCTTATTAGTGGGTATTCCAAATTTTTGTCGGAATGAACCTTTCGGGGGCAGCTGATCGAAATCGCTTGTTTTTACTCCATTGGGGATGATCACTATATTGGGGTGTGGCTGACCAAGATAACGCAACAGGTCAGTGCGTTCGTCGGCACTGTAAATGTGGATCAGGTCGGCCCGGCGCAGGAATGCCTGCTGAGCCAAAACGTCCATCAGTCGCTTCTTCCACCTGTTATGGACATAAACTTTAGGGTTGAGCGCACCGTGTATCGATACAACCTTTGCTACCGTTTTGTCGAGCAAAAAAGGGGTCAGTGTGCCAAAGTGCCACAGGCCGTGGCAATGGATAACGTCGTAATCGCGGATGTGCCGGTGCAGGTACTGATAGAGTTCAATTGAAAATTCCCTGAAAAAACGGCTGATACCTGGCGTTCGGCGGCAGAGAATCAGTCTGGCGCCCTCTGGCAGGGTATAAGGTCGTTCATCAGGAGAGATAGGACTAAGAATGTCAACCTGATGACCCTGTTGTAACGCGATCTGGGTATGATCAAAAATAACTTTGGGGGGACCACCCGTTTGCCAGGTGTACGCACAAATATTCAGGATACGCATGAAGTGAACAATGTAGCTGCTTTTTAAGGGAATAAACCTGCGTAGCCCGCGTGGATGTGTAAGCTATTAATTAATCAGCCGTCAGTATCAAGCGGGTTGGTGGCCGACTAATTGCGGGGTCAGGTCAATGCCTGATTTAGACATCAGCACGGGCTGGTTTTGTAAGTGAGCCGCGAATAGATAGTCAATACCCATAAACCGAATCATGAGCGAGAGAGGAAACCAGAAGGTTATGTCGTAAGGCCGCCCCCCCGATATAGCACTTATCAGAATATAAATGTAGAAATAAGCCAGGAATGTATTCAACGGGTTGGGATTACGACGCATGGCCTGCAACGAATAGTACAGCGACATGACAAGAATCGCTCCGAACAGAAGAAAGCCAAGCACGCCCATGCTGGTGGCTGCTTCCAGAATAGGCACGTCGAGATAGGCATATTTGTAGCCAAAGCCAAAAATCATCATGTGCGGCTGATAAGCCACGGCGTTGAGGAAGAAAGCACCGCTCAGGGTACGGTTGGCTACCGAATCGTCTAAAACAGCCTTGTAGTCAGCTCCAGCCACCTTAAAGCCCAGAAAAGCGTATATATTTTCCAGGTTTCGTTCGGCGAAACCCAGCACGTAGCCGTATATAATAGCATAGGCATCGTAGTACCGCTGAATGAATAAGTTGATCACAACAATACCAACAAATACAACCAGTATCGTAGTCGGCTTAATGAGACTCTTGGCGGCTAATTTAATTTGGGTTGGGCGGACGTTGTAATACACGAAAAGGCTGGCTGCAATCAACATGGCAAGAATAGCCGACCGGGTTTGGGTCAATATCAATATAGCGAGACTCACTACTGCAGAGAAAAAACAGAACAGTCTGAACAGCGTACCTGTTTGAGGACGGACCAGCCATACTGAGCAGGCAACCAACCCCATGACCGCGTTACGGGCGAATACGTGCGGATTACCGGCCCCATCGTCAGTGTCGCCTACTGTAATGACCGCCCGCTGGCCTACTGCCCAGGTTGGGTTTGTAATCAGCGAATAGATCAGGCCCAGGTTTGATACCAGCGTAAACAGGATAACAGCGGGGATGAACACCCGAATAATCTCGTTGGGGACGTTGATTAGTAAGAACAGGAATATAAGTATATAAACATAGTAGATAAGGTCACGATTATAGTCCGCAAAGCCTGATACACCGTTGTAAAAATACATGTAAAAGAGACAGAGACTTATGAAGCCCACCCCAATCCAGAACATAGTCATATTAGGACGATACAGCTTACGCAGTACCGTGAACGGTACCATCAGCAACAGCCCGCCCGCAAAGGTGACGGCCGTAAATACCGTGCTGCCCGGAGCGAGCCCAAGCGTTTCCCGGAAAAAGAATATGAGCGGGTAGCCATCAACCAGAATGCAGATACCCACGACCATCCGCATGTAGTTGATATCCTCTAGAAATCGGAAAAACGTTTTCATACAGTAAAATTGCCTTATTTCCGTGATCGGCTTAGCTGAAGCCGGTGACGTATGTACCCCCATTCTCCCATGAACGCAAAGGCAACTAATTTGCGCACCCGGCAATAGGTTTTCCAGGAGCGTTCACCCCACCGGCTGGTTAGCAGGGGACTATACTTGGCCATAATCTGGTTGTGCTCCGACACGCCTACGTCCTGAATCGTTGACGATTTGGCATCGGGCTGCAACCGAAAGCCGCCCCAAAAGTCAGCGACCCGCCGGAATGTTACGCCTGCCTGCACGCCCAGCCGGGCAATAATCTCGTAGTCAATCACGAATCGCAGCGACTCGTCGAGCAGGCCTGTTTCCTGCAGCAGGCTTCGCCGAATGAACAACGACTGGTTAAACACCTGCATGCCCTCATAAATTTGACACTCGGCGCAGAAAGGCAGTGTACGCAACTCCTCCAAAATAACGTCCTGTTCGTCAATGATGTACATATCGCCGAAAAAAACGTCGGTATCGGGGTGTTTGCGCCAGGCCGCGGCCACTTTGGCAAAGGCATCGGGCGCAAAGACATCGTCCGAGTTTTGAAACGCCACATAGTCGCCGGTAGCCCGCTGAAATCCTTTGTTGATGGCATCGGTTTGCCCCTTATCCTTCTCACTCACCCAGCCGGCCAGATACGGCTCGTATTGTTTAATCAGCTCAACGCTGCCGTCGGTTGAGCCGCCGTCGATAATGAAGTACTCAAGGTTTGGATATTGCTGGTTGAGTACGCTCAAAATGGTTCGTTCCAGGTACTCGACCTGGTTGAACGAAGGCGTAACAACGGTTAGTTTCGGATAACGTTGATTGGTAGTTGTTGCCACTGCCGGCTGGTAGGGCCGGGTAACAAACGAGCGGAGCAACTGACTGGCTTTTAGCATGCCGTTAGCAGACAGATTGGTAAAGGGTCAGGGTTTTTTGTGCAGTTTTTTCGCGCGAGAAGTGGAGAAGGCGTTCGGTGCCTTTCCGGCGTAAGTCAGCACGTAAATTGTTGTCGCTCAGGACCCGCTCTACGGCACCGGTCATTGACTCATTGTCTTCGGGATCGAAATAAACGGCGGCATCGGCACCTACCTCGGGCAGTGAACTGCGGTTGCTGAGCACAGCCGGACACCCACCCGCAAAGGCTTCCAGAACAGGAATGCCAAACCCCTCGTTTAGCGACGGAAATACAAAGGCCTGGGCGTGCTGATACAGATTCAGCAGGCTGACGTCGGTAATGGACCGGTACTGAACGCGTTCATGCAAACCTAATGTGTAGAATAACGCCTGCTCGTCGGTACTGAACGCGCCCCCGCCCGCGCAAACCAGGTGCAGATCGGGGTGCCGGTGCAATACGGGCTGGATGGCTCGCAGAAACCCTTCGAAATTCTTGTAAAAATCGCGCTTACCCACGTAAAGGAGGTAAGGTGCGGCCAGGGGCGCGGCCATAGCCGCTGCCAGGGGGGTCAGCTCGCCTAACGAAGTGCTGAGGTGAATTACCTCAACCTTATCGGGATCGACCGGAAAGTAGTGCAGCAGCTCCTGCTTCGAAAATTCCGATACCGATATAACGCGCGTGGCGCGCTGAATCAAGAGTTTTTTTACGTCCTGAAGCCCCTGATAAACGGCCGAATACTCTTTCTGGTACCGTTCGCTGGTCGCGTCGTGAAAGGTGAGTACAAATGGTTTTGTACCGAGGGCATCCAGAAAATACCGGTGATAATAAGTCGGGTGAAATACGTCATACCGGCCCGCCCTGACTTTCTGAAGACTGCTCAGCCGGTTCAGCAGCGAAGCAGCCCGGTTCACGTGGGCCGAAGCGGCAAAGGCAGGATAGCGTATCGGCTTGCTGAACGACGACTGACTGAGGTATTCGTTGTTGGATAGCTTAAGCGACAAATCGAACGTAATACCGGGCATGCCGACAAACGATTGCATGAGGTCGAAAAAGTAGCGCGATACACCACCGTAGGTCGTGCCGGTAAAGGCCTGATGATCGAAAAGCACGTTCATAACTGAATAATCCCCGACCCACGGGTTTGGATTTTTCTCAGAATTTGAGCCGCAAAAGTCGTCATTTTTTTTAACAAATCCGCGATATGATTCGCTGGTCAGGCCCCCTGACTTACCGAACAGCTGGTAATGGTACCTGTTTAATAAAGTTCGTGGCGGCACGGAGCGAGTGCACAAGCTGCTGCCTCCAGCCCCGCAAAACTACCGGCATGGGCTGGTTTCCATAGGCCGGAGTTACCGTAGTCAGCTGGTTCGTCTGCCCGCCGGTGAGCAGGCCTTGGTACGACTGTATCAGCGAATTAACCCCGGAGTGCTGCCGGATGGCAGGCTGACCAAGTTGGGTGAAAAGGCCCTCGTCTGGGTTAAGAATACCTTTGGTATTGATGAATAATAAGGGCTGAATGGCTCCGTCCGGGTCGTGTACGTGCCAACCGGTTTTGGTTTGCTGCAACGGCCGCTCAATGAGATTCCAGAGCGCTACGTGCCAGCCCGGATTCCCGACGACAACCACCTCCCGAAAAAAGACGGGTACGTGCATAAGCCAGATCTGATCCAGACACAGACCTGCGCAGAAGTCAATGAAAGCCCGTTCTGTAACGCGATCCTGCCACCAGGCCAGCATCCGATGGGTTTCATCCGAACGCTGAAAAGCCATGAAATCACTGCTGTACAGCCCCACATTCTGCAAATGCTTCTGGTCGGGCCGCGTTCGGTCGGGCCGCGTACGGTCGGGCCGCGTTCGGTCGGACCTTGAGGTCGGGTCTCCTGTCTTGACGGCGGTTGGCCCCGGCGTGGGCGAGCGGGTGAGGTGGGGCGTCAGCAGGATATTGGCCGAGGATAAGGCCGAGTAAACAGGACCCGGATCGGCACAAAAGAGAATGGCCGGATCGGCATACACGAACTGATTGACCAGCGGATGTTGGCGGAGGGCTTCCGCGATAAACAGGGGTTTGCAGGCGGCAACGAACTCAACTGGTGTGTACTGACCGGAAAGAGCAGACAACTGGTCGGCCGGGAGAATATCGCGCAGAAAAAGCAGCGGATAAGGCGACACAAAACCGCTGGGTAACCGATCAGGATTGTCGGCAAGGCCAATCAGGACGTCAGGGGCTGGCGCAGAGGAGGCCGGGTTAGTTTGGCAGAAACTGTTGGCAAGGGCAAATGCCTGCGGTAGCTGACGTATGGTACAGAGGGTAAGAAGCACAAGCGGTTTTTTTTATTCGAAAATATCACCCAGCGCGGCCAGGTAGGGCGCGTACCAGTTGGCCGACGCGTCGGCGTAGCGTTGGTAATTACCTTCGCGCAGATTGGCCAGTACCGGACCAATGCGCCGGAATCGCTCATGGGGCAGACAACTACGCGTGGTGAAGTGGGATAAACGTCGTCGTAGCGAAGCCAGACCGGGGGCATTGTTGCTGAGTCGGTTTCGTAATAACTGGTTGATAACAGCCAGCTGGCTTTGCTTCTCCCGCAGGGGGGCCAGCTTTTTCTCCCGCTGGCGGGCAAATCTATCCCGAAGCCGAACGCGTTCCACCACCTCATCGCTCTCACGTACGCCAACCTGCTGCTGGGGGTGCGTGCGGTAAAGCTGTAAGGGCTCGTCAATAAACGCTACTGATTGCCGGGCTGCCCCCACCAGGCCGAGCCAGCCGTCGTAAATATAGCCGGGTACGGAGTCAGGTACGGGCAGGGCGTTGGCCAAAAACGAACGCCTAAGTACCGTGGCACAGCCCATAACCCGATTACCATCCAGCATGACCTCCATCATTTCGCCCGACTGCCAGCGCGCACGGGCCACGGCGTCGAACCGGACCCATTCCCAGAATCGGCTTTGACGTTCCAGTAGCTGTTCATCGGTAACCCAGGCGTCGCAAAAGGCGGCTTCGACGTCAGGACGCTCTCCCATGAAGCGAGCCATTGTACTGATTTTTTCGGGGAACCAGGCGTCGTCCTGATCACAAATGAAAATCAAATCGCCGGTACATTCCGACAGCGCTTTTTCAAAGTTTTTATTATATCCCAACCGAACGGAATTTTCCAGAATACGCACCGGAAAGGGACTCTCTGCGGCTAAACGGTGTAGCAGGGCCACGGTGTCGTCGGTCGATTGATCGTCGCAAACGACAATTTCGTTGGGCAGTTGGTCCTGCGCCAGCAAACTAGCCCACTGCGTGGCCAGATGATCGACTCCGTTAAAGGTGCATAGAGCAATGGAGGTAGTTGAGTAGGTAGAGTGGTTCATAGTAGTGAGTCGTGAAATTAAATGCGGTGGCCGTGTCGGGCAAAAATGGGTCGCCAGAAGTCAGTGCCATGAATATCCCAGGCATGACAGCCAAACGGCAGTTCGCCCTGGTTGTAGTGCGTTACAGCCCAGGCCGGAAAAAACTCGACGGCAAAATGCAATGCTTTGCGGTATGATGGGATACGTAGAACAGGCCAATGCCGATTTACCTCGATACCCCAAAAAACGTCTTCGTTATATTCATGCCGACTGGCTCTGGTGTAACGGCTAAGTTTGGCGCGGTTCTTCTGCAAGGCCCGCAACAGAGACGGTATGCGCCGGAGCGATAGCCCGCCATTGCCCACCCCGTTGAGATTGACAATTTCGCGCGGGGTTACCCCGTCGGCTTTTTTTAGATCGAGCCAGGTGGCAACCCGTTGCTTGATACTGAACCAGGCCTTATCACGCCAGCTGGTAAAATCCCGGTCGCGCAGCCAGGGGGCGCCCACGTAATCGTAGCCCTGTCCGCACCAGGTTTCCAGCTGGTCGCTGAACACAAAAGCATCCAGCTGGTGAATCAGCATGTACTCGTAGTCGGTAAAGGCTTCGTAGAATTCTTCTGATAACATTAGTCTGTTATAGCCCTGTATATCAGAGAAATAGCTATCATCAAAACGATGCTCGTGTACCGGTGCGTGTTGGTTGCGGTATTCTGACGTGTTGAGCGAATGGGGAGCAACCAGCACAATGGGGTATCGACCCAGGACGTTCAGGCACTGGGTCAGGGAGATTCGTTCGTGATCGGTGAGAGTAGGTTTATAAACCGGAATGACGACTACCACACGAATAGCTTCAGCTTCTTTCATACAAGTTTTGGTTGATCGAGCCGCTCTGCAACGGCTGTTTGAACCCAGTCAAACGGTAATTCAGCACAGGGTTTACCAAAATCGTTTAGAATGGTAACGCCTTCGCCCCGTTTATAGCGGCCTGAATAGGGTAGATAGTCCGTAAAATCGAATAATTTCCCCAACAGAATTACGCCCTCCGTACCCGTTGCATTGGCCATGTGCGCCGGTCCGCTGTCAATACCCACAAACAACCCCGCCTGACCAATTACTTCGGCAGTTTCCAGCAGACTTAGCTGCCCGCACAGATTATGGAACCGGCGGTCTTTACTGGTCACGACCGGGTCGAGTCCGATCTCAACAACCGCGTAGGGATAGGTGTCGAGTAACCACCGCACGAGCCGGTTCCAGTGATCGGCGGGCCAGTCGCGCATGACGTGGCTCGACTGGCAGTGGATCACAATGGAGCGGGGCGGCAGATTCAGGGCCGCTACCCGTTGCTTTACCTCAACCGGAATGTGCATCTTTGGTTCGTCGGTGAGGGCGGGTAGCCCAGCCGCCTGGGAAAAAATATAAAGCAAATCTCCCCGGTCGTAATAGTTGTCGAAGGTTAGCCCAATCTGGTCGGCGGTGGGGTTAACGGGATCCTCGGTGCAGTATTTGCACTTGCGGTGTGAGATGTGAAGATTGTACACTACGTCGTAAATACCCGATTCGAGCAGACGGGTCCGTTCGCCGGGGCATTTCTCGATCACGTACCCGTCCAGGTCGGGGTGGTGCCGTACCAGATCGACATAGGCTTCACGCACAACCCAGACAATGTAGCCGTTGGGATGGCGCCGGCGTACCTCGCGGGCTACGGGTTCGCAGGCAATGATGTCGCCCATTTGCTCGGATAGAATAATGGCAATGAGCGGGCGGTTACCAATTTTTGCCTTTATCAGACGAAGCGTCCAGTATTTACGTCGGTATGACCAGCCCTTGCCCAAAATGTGCTGGTATTTGTGGTATCGGTACGTCCAGAGTGCTCGGGCTGTGTGGCTGCGTTGAGCGGAGAGTAAGGTCATACAATTCTCACGATTCGAGTAAGGCAATGAGCCGGTGTAGCGGAGCATTCAGGAGCTTTCGTACACGCTGGTAACGGACTATTACGGGTGGTTTGATATACGCGCAGGGGTACTGCCGATACCGGTCGTTGTGGTTCAGCAGTAGCTGCTCATGGTACAATCTAAAAAGGGGCAGCATATCAGGGCGGGCCATTCGCGTTTCGGTCTCTCCGGTCTCCGTGTCGGCGGCAAAGGCAAACCGGGTCTGGTATTTAGAGATCTCACCTGGTTGGTACGGGCTGTAGCCACTATAATGGAAAAACTGTAGCGTTTCCGTACGCTCTACTGACGGGTTTGTAATCAGCCAATGACCAGCAGCTATCGGTAGTGGCTACGCGTTCGTGCAGGTTCCAGTAGGCTACGTTATAGCCGGGGTGGTGTTCGATCAGGACGTTATCATGGTAGACGGGTGCAAAATTGACCCATTGCTGATCAACGAATAAACCGGCGCACAGGTCAATGCGGCATTCATACACGAGCCGGTCTTTCCACCAGTTTACAAACTGCCGGGCGGTAGGGTCGCGACGCAGCCCGATGAAGCCGAGGTTAAAGATGCCGGTGTTCAGGTGGTGCTGTTCGTTGGGGCGTTCCCAGTCGGGTGTAGGCGAGCAGGTGTGGGGCGTCAGGACGATACTGTACGTTTGCAGGTCGGCTATTAACTTCGTTAGCGGCTGGAAGATAATGATGTCTGGATCGAAGTAAATAACCTCGGTAGCGTCCGGATACTGATTGTACAGAAAGTCGATATAAAAGGGCTTAACCGCCGTATTCAGTTCGGTGATATCGTAGCGGTCGCACATGGCTTCGAAGTCAGGAATGCCAATCCGATCGACCTCGAGCAGATCGTAGGATGGCACTAAATCAGACGGCAGGTTTGCCTCGCTCAGCTTGTCAACCAGCCCGATGACGTAGCGAAAATCAGGGTTCGTTTGCCGAAGTGAATTGCCAAGGGTGCGGGCCTGCGCCAGGTAGTTAACCGAACAAATGGTGAAGGCAAGGGTCATGTATGGAAGGATGAATCATGACGTAAGAGTGACTGCAACGAATCATCTCCTAACGCACGGGCTACGTATTATACGGGTTTCTTCAATTGATCGAACAATGCTACGAGGTTCTGGACACTTTGCTGAGCAGGGTGCTGCTGCCGAATTTTTTGGCCCAGCCGCTGACCCATCTTCCGGGCCTTTTCGGGCTGGTCGAGCAGGTCAAGTGTTGCCCGGCACATGGCATCTGTTGCCAGGTACGGCACTACCACCCCGCCGTCGGTACCGATGAGTTCGGGCGAACCGCCAGCCCCTTCAAAGGCAACCACCGGTACTCCGCACAAGCCCGCTTCAAATACGACCAGCGGGTACGGGTCCTCGCGCGAGCAGAGCATAAATACGTTGAACCGGCGCATGTACTGCAGCACGTTGGGCGTGGGCGCAATCAAATGAATGCGTCCCGTCAGCCCCGCCTTGTCAATGTCGAGCAGCAGATCGTCGCGCAGTGGTCCCGGTGGAATACCGACCCACACGAAATGAATGGGGTTAGCAAACAGACCGTTGGGGCCAGCCGAACCAATAACCTGCCGGGCCATCGTCACAAACAGATCAGTTCCCTTGCGCCATTCGGCATTGCCACAGCCGCCCACAATCTGCGCATCGACGGGTAAATCAATGGCCAGTGTTTCCTTGGAAGCCTGGGCCCGGGCAATGGTTTCATCGAGTGCAGGCACGTCGATAAGCGTAAACTGCGTAATCAGTGCCGGATCGACCCCGTGTACGGTTTCGTAATACCGGGCCGTAAACGCCGACACGGCCAGCAACCGGTTGGTTCGCGCCAGCAGCTGGGCCAGTTCGTTAGGCTGGGTGTATAGCGCGACCGACATGGCCAGTTCATGCACGAACGTAACGACGGGTGTTTTGGCGGGGATATCAAGCTGACCAAACCAGCGGCTGCTCGTTACGGTGTTGACAAATACCAGGTCAACGGTATCCAGGCCCAGTTCGGTTTGCATCTGCTGCCGGTGTCTGGCAGTCTGGCGGTCGTGCATGGGTTGCCAGAGCCCGAGTTTCCACAGCACCTTGTCAGCCCCGGCGTTAACCACGTAGGGTCCGGCCGTCGGCCAGAGCATAACGGGACAAACCGCCCGGTATTCGTCCAGCAGTGGTCCACCCTCGCCCAGCAGCAGCCGCATCTGGTAGCCCTCCGCTTTGAGCAGCCGCATCAGGTTCAGCAGAACGAGCTGCGCCCCTGCCCGGTTGGCATCATGGCCAATGAAAAGAATCGTCTTCAAAGAGAAGTGGTGGAGTTATAGCGTTAAAAGGGTTTAAAGCTGGCTGACGTCATAGTTACCAAAGCACCAGTCCGCTCGTCAACCCTGTACCCTTACAACTCCGTTTAATAGGCTTCGTAACTGGGTTTGGGGAGTTTTTTGGCGGGGTTGCCGATGTACAGGCCCCACTCATCGGTGTCTTTATAGATGGCCGACGCCATACCCACCAGGGTGCCGGTGGCGATGTGCAGAAAATCGCGGATGGTACTGTTGACGCCAAAAAAGCAGTACGGTTCAATAATGCAATGACCCGACATGACCACGTGCGAGGTGAAAAATACGTGGTCTTTAATCTGCCCGTGGTGGCCAATGTGGTTGCCGCTCCAGAGTACTACGTTGTTGCCAATGGTAGTAAAGGGCTGGATGGTATTGTCTTCCAGGATAAAGCAGTTCTCGCCAATCTCGTTGCCGAAAGTTGTGGCCCTGGAGCTGACATAAGAGATGAACGAATAGCCTTTTGCCTTGGCCTCGAGATAAATCCGTTCGCGGTTCTTATTCATGCCCCGGCCCGTCATCGGCGCGAAGAAGTGGTACTCCTGCGGAGGATAAACCGTCTCGACGTCCTCAAACGCCACTACGGGAAGGCCGTGGAATTCGGCGTTCTCCAGGTAATCGCGGCTGACGGTAAAGGCCACCACGTCATGTTCGGAATCGTGGGTAAGATAGAAATGGGCCAGTTCAGCCGTGTCCATCACCCCGAATATTACAACTTTTGCCATGTGTCAATGAGTGAATGAGTCAATGAGTGAATGAGTGAATAGTCGCTGACGCGGATGGATCGACGCCGGAGGTTATTCACTCATTCACTCATGCGCTCCTTCACAATTAAGTGAGTTCAAAATCTCCTAGCATAACCCGTGTAGCCGATGCATCGTTGTTCATCAACACATCAAGGACGGAGAGCCAGGGAATAAAATCAGGTTGCTTCAGTTGTGGATAGGGCCGGGCGTTGGACTGCATAAAATTCAGGTTTATTCCCTGTTCAGAAAAGGCCGCTTTGTCATAGAGTTCCTGCCCGCCAATGGGATTGATATACCGCGTGGCGTTTTCCTGCCGACAGATGTCGATAATCCGTTCCTGCGCTTTCAGATGACCGTTAGCATAAACCGCTGAGGAAGGAACAAGGCGGGTATTGATCCCCAGATACTGGTTCAGTTCAACGAGACTATGACAGCACAGATCAGCGATTGAATCGGTGGCAAAATTGATTATTTTTTCAGTCAGGGGCATGACTGTGGCGTAATTGGGGGCCTTTCGGTAGCCCTGCTCAATGGTTTTCAACAGCTTGCCGCGCCATTTGGGGTCGTCGGCCAGGTGCACTTCGTTAATGCGTTTGTTCTGGCTGGCGTCGCGCAGGGGAACGGTAAACAGGTGTTCCTGCCCGTTAATCAGCAGGCGGTTCCGGTTAATCCAGCCCCGGTTTATGAACGCAACGTCGTCGTATAGAACAAAGGTGTCTACCGTGTCCATCAGTTGTAAATACCCGATGTAGGGCAGAAAATAGGGTTGCATGATAGCAATGGTCATGATTACCAGTCGGCAGCAGTTTTGTTGAAAATGTCCAGAACAATCTGGTCCAGAATTTTAGGCACCAGCCGCGCTTCGTTCTGGCTCAGCGTCTGGCTCTGCGGAAAATCCTGATAAAATGAGAACGACTGCTCAAAATTCTTGGTCTCGTCTTTGTTGTTGTAAAAGCGCACCAGCACGGTGATTTGCAGCCGGTTCACGCCCGCCTGGTCGGAAGCGGTGGGCGCAATAGCCAGCAGGTCGTAGCCCGTAATGTTACCTTCCAGCAGCATGTCGCCGTTGTTGGGTATCACTTTCAGGTTGGTGTATCGCTGGTAATATTCCTTTAGTTTCTCGTTGAACGTCAGCGGCAGGTTGGCCGGTCCGCCCGCCGTAGCCAGCGTAAAGTTATTGACCGTTACGGTTTTGATGTCCGGCGAGAGCGTTGTGCCGGTAAAGGAATAGATGCCGCAGGATTGAATGATGAATGATGAAATAAGAACCATGAATGACAACAAAACGCGCGTCAGCCATCTCTTTACTGATTCATCATTTTTTTTACTCTTCATCGAGTTCATACTGTTTGATTTTGCGGTAAAGCGTTCGTTCCGAGATGCCGAGAGCCTGGGCTGCGTATTTGCGTTTGTTGTTATTGCGCCGGAGGGCCCGCTGAATCATTTCTTTTTCCTGCCGCTCCAGCGAGAGCGATTCATCGTCTTCGGTTTCGTGGGCTACGTCCTCTACCGTAACGTCGTTTATGTCGCCGTCGGTGTCATCAAAATACTGCACCGGTGGGTGGCTGTTGTAGCTTTCTACGGGGGGCACACTGCGGTCGGCCCCGTTGTAGTCGGCCCGATCCCAGTCGGGCCGGGGTGGGCTGACTGGCGCGGGCAGGTAGCGGGCGGCCTCGGCAGCGTGGTCGGCCTCGGGCCATCCAGCCGGGGGCGAATCCACGCCGGGCTGGATAGAGTCAAACAAATCGCGGTTGTTGTGCAGAATCTGCCGCCCGTCGTGCCCGTTGCCGAGTACATCGCGCACCAGCCGTTTCAAATCATTCATGTCCCGGCGCATGTCAAACAGCACCTTGTACAACAGGTCGCGCTCCGAAAAGCTTTCCCCCGCCTGCCCTCCGCCCAGCAATGACAGGCTTTTGCCCGGCTGCCGCTGATTCTGCGGGAGGTATTTGGCCAGCACATCGGCTTCGATGGGTTCGTTCCGCTCCGATTCAAGGATCGAAATCTGCTCGGCCATGTTTTTAAGCTGCCGGATATTGCCCGGAAATGGATAGCCCATCAGCAGCCGCTTAGCGGCATCGGTCAGCTGGAGCGGTTCGATGCGGTACCGCTCGGCAAAATCGGTGGTAAACTTTCTGAACAGCAGTTCAATGTCAGTGCCGCGTTCGCGCAGGGGTGGTACGTAGATAGGTACGGTATTGAGCCGGTAGTAGAGGTCCTCGCGAAATTTGCCTTTGTCCACGGCATCCATCAGGTTGACGTTGGTAGCGGCCACCACACGCACGTCGGTCTTCTGGGTTTTGGACGAACCCACGCGAATAAACTCGCCGTTTTCCAGCACCCGCAGTAGCCGTGCCTGCGTACCAATGGGCATTTCGCCGATTTCGTCCAGAAAAATGGTGCCGCCGTTCGTGGTTTCAAAATAACCTTTCCGGGCGTCGAGGGCGCCGGTGAACGAGCCTTTCTCGTGGCCAAACAATTCGGAATCTATGGTGCCTTCGGGAATGGCTCCGCAGTTAATGGCAATAAACTGCCCATGTTTACGAATACTCAGGCTATGGATAATTTTGGAGAACGACTCTTTACCGCTGCCACTCTCGCCCGTTATCAGCACCGTCAGGTCGGTTGCCGCTACCTGCATGGCCACGTTAATGGCGTAGTTCAGCCCCGGCGAACTGCCAATAATCCCGAACCGCTGCTTTATAGATTGTATCTCCTGATTATTCATGTTTAGTTATCAGTTAACAGTAACCAGTTATCAATGTGTTTATCAGTTAACAGTACCTACTGATAACTGATAACCGATTACTGTTCACTAACTATCCCCCGCAGTGTGGCCGAACTGCATTCGGTAATCAGCACATTGACGTACTGGCCTTTCTGGTGGTTTCCCGCCGGAAAAACCACTATTTTGTTCTGGTCACTGCGCCCACTCAAATCGGCGTCGGAGCGTTTGGACGATCCTTCAATCAGCACCCGCTGCACCTGACCGATGTGGCGTTTGTTGCGGGCCGACGAGTGTTCTAACTGCCGACCGATGATTTCGTTCAGCCGCCGTTTCTTTGTGTCTTCCGGGATATCGTCGGCGTATTTTTTTGCCGCCAGCGTGCCGGGCCGCTCTGAGTAGGCAAACATGTAAGCGTAGTCATACCTCACGTAGTCCATCAGCGACAGCGATTCCTGGTGCTCGTCTTCTGTCTCGGTGCAGAAGCCCGAAATCATATCGGTCGATAGGCCACAGTCCTCACCCAGAATTTCGCGGATGCGGTCAATCCTGCCGATGTACCAGGCCCGGTCGTAGGTCCGGTTCATTAGTTTCAGCACCCGGCTGTTGCCGCTTTGGGCGGGCAGGTGAATGTAGTTGCAGACGTTGTCGTGCCGTTTTATCGCGTACAGCACATCGTCAGTAATGTCTTTGGGGTGCGACGTACTGAACCGAACCCGCAAGTCGGGATGAATCTGCGCCACCAGTTCGAGAAGGCCGGCAAAGTTGACAGAAGCAGGCAAGGCGGAGAGCGACGGTTGTCCATTCTCTTCTTCCTGCCACTTATACGAATCCACGTTCTGCCCCAGCAGGGTTACCTCGCGGTAGCCGTCGGCAAAAAGCTGCTCGCACTCGCGCAAAATGCTGTGCGGGTCACGGGAGCGTTCGCGGCCCCGCGTGAAGGGCACCACGCAGAAACTGCACATATTGTCGCAGCCGCGCATGATGGATACAAAAGCGGTTACGCCGTTGGAGTTGAGCCGGATGGGCGCAATGTCGGCGTAGGTTTCCTCGCGGGAGAGAAACACGTTTACCGCTTTCTGCCCCGATTCAGCTTCTTCTACCAGTTTCGGAATATCGCGGTAGGCATCGGGACCGGCCACAATGTCGACTACTTTTTCTTCTTCGAGGAGTTTGGTTTTGAGCCGTTCGGCCATGCAGCCGAGCAACCCCACGAGCAATGCCGGTTTGTTGCGTTTCAGGCCGGTGAGGTGCTTGAGCCGGTTGCGTACTTTCTGCTCGGCGTTCTCACGGATGGCGCAGGTGTTGAGGAAAATCACGTCGGCATCCTCGGCGGCAGATGTCGTGGCAAACCCCGCGTTGCGCATCACGGCGGCCACAATTTCGCTGTCGGCAAAGTTCATCTGACAACCGTAGCTTTCGATGTAGAGCCGTTTTTTACCGGTGGTCCGTTCGTCTTCCAGGGTACGGGGCAGATCGAGGTCTTCTTTATCAGCCGGTTGCAGGATTGTCAATTCGGGAATGCGCGTCATAACAGATGGTCGGTTAACAGATTGACCAATGGGACGTCAAATTTACGAAGAAACGACGCGCTATGCTGTCATTTTGGCAGAAAACCGCGTTAAAATTGGTTAACGGTCCTCAGAACGGGTACCCAATACCAAAATTCACGACCAGTGGATTGGGGCCTTTGGAGAGCCTACGGAGCGAGAACTGAGGCAGGATGAAGCGGTCGTCAACGGCCATCCCTTCTCTATCGATATACTGCCGGGCGGGGTCCCATACTTTTATGCCCCCGTCGAACCGGATGATGAAGAACGAAAAGTTGAGCCGCAGCCCCACGCCCGTCCCCACCGCCAGCTGCGGTATGAATGAACTGAACCGGAACTCACTTTCGGGCGTGGCCCCTTTGCCGGGCAACTGCCAGACGTTACCCGCGTCGATGAAAAGGGCCCCGTCCACATCGGCTACCAGCTTAAAGAGCCGCCCGCGCAGTTCGGCCGAGCCTTCAATGAGAATGTCGCCCGGTTTCTCGAAGGTGTATAGAAACTGCCCCACCCGATCAGGGTCGGTGGTGAGGGGAGGGGACTGGGAACCGGGGCCCAACCGGCGCGGCAGCCACGCCCGAATGCTGTTGCTGCCCCCGGCAAAAAATAACTTTTCGTAGGGCGCCGGGCCGCCGTTTGGACCGTACCCATAAACCAGACCCGTATTGATGCGGAACGCGAGCGTAGTGCGGGGCCGCAGCGGAACATAATGCCGGTAGTCAACGCTGAACCGCAGGTATTTGTAGTACTGCAGGCCCGTGCTGTCGGTACCCTGCGGGTTGAAAAACTGTTGCAGCTGCCGGTTAGAAAACAGGTTCAGCGTAGTACCGCCCGATTCTACTACCGCCCGCAAAAAGTTGGCGCGCCGGTTTTGCCCAATTACGTTGGTATTGTGCGTGTAAGCCAGGCTAACGCTCGACGCAAACGACCGCCGGAAACTCCGGAACAGCGTACCGCCCAGGGCCTGATCGCGGTCGAGCAGTGTCTGAAACTGGTTGCTGATGGTGTCGTTCGCCCCCCGGCCGGCATTGATGAGGTTGATGTCGGCAATCAGAAAACTGAATTGTTTGGCCGGGGTTGTCTGCCAGTTGTAGGCCATCGTAGCCCGCAGCAGCGACCGCTGAAAATCGGGTCGGCGGGTGTTGGTAAAGCCCAGGCCAATCTGCGTGCGTGGATTATACGGACTGAAAAGAAAGCGCAGTCGGCTCGGAAACAGAATCTGCGGGAAGATCAGCGAGGTAGTCACGCCAATTTCCGTGGCCCGGTACGCCCGTAGGGTACCCGCGGTGGTGGCATCGTTAAAGCCGGTCTGAAACTCAAAGCCGTACCGAACGCTGGTTTCGAGCGTTTCCAGCCCCCCAAACAGGTTACGCACCCGAAATGTCAGGTTGGCAAACGGGCCGGGGTAGCTGCTCTGTTGCTGGTACAGCACAAACAGGCCGCCCTCAAAGGTGTACTCATACTTGTCCAGGGGCGAGGCTGTAATGAGTGTTTGGAGCCGCCGGTTGGTGGTATCGGTAAAGTTGACGTTTACGAATTTGAACTGATTCAGCAGAAACAACTGCCGCTGGGTATTGCGGTAATCAAACTGACTGTAAAGCGTACCGGGCCGGATTTTTATTTTACTGTCCAGCAGGCGGGTCGAGATATCACGCCCGTTAAGCAGGTAGGCAATCCCTTTCTGGCGGGTGGTGTCGGTCAGGCTACCGGTTGCGGGAACCGCAAGGCCCACGCCCGCTTCCTGACTGCCGTCGATGCGAACCGTAACATCCCCAAAGGTGTAGACCGGGTGCGCTGTCCTGCCGGGTGGGTTCATAACCTGCACGTACAGGTCGAGACTACGCTGCAGTGAGTCCTGCCCCGGCACCCTGACAAACCGGCGCGTGGTGTCTACGTCGGTAGCCCGGATAAATTGCCGCGAAAAGCCGTAGTAACCCCGGTCGCGCAGCAGCGATTCAATACGAACCCGTTCGGCAGACAAGTTATCGATGTCGAAGCGGGTACCGGCCTGCAGCACCGAATTAGCGAGCGACTGCCGCACAATGGAATCAACGCGTGGATCGGCAACTTCGTAGTCAACGGCACGGATATAGAACGGTTCGTTTTCGGTAATAACGTAGTTGACCCGAATTTGCCGCCGGAGCAGCGTATCGAGCCGGTAGGTGGTCTGCGCGTTCAGAAACCCTTTGTTAGCCACATACTCCCGTATCTTAACGACGTTGGCGCGGGCATCAGCTTCAGAAAAATAGCTGGGTGGCTCGCCCAGGCTGCGCATGAGCCAGTTGCCCTGTTCGGCCCGCAGCCGCAGCCGGTTTAGCTGGCGGGCATACCGCCGGTTTAGTTGGCGGAGCCGGGCGTCGGCGTCTCGGCTGACACTGGCCGAATCGGTAAGTTGTTCACTGAGCCGGTCAAATTCGGCAGTTTTTTCGGCTAAATTCCGAATGGCGGCCTCGCGGTTATAGCTTTGCTGCCCCAGCCGGTAAAACCAGAGGGCGGGCGTAAGGGGTAGCCCCAGCACCCGGCGATTTGGGTTCTGAGGAAGCAGGCCTTCAATTTCGTCGGCGGGAATGCTTCGGCTGCCCCGCACGCTCTGCGCCGTCAACAGGTATTTGTCGCCCTCCAGCTGTTTGGTACTCAGGCAGGAAGTAAAAGAAATTATGAATGATGAATGAAGAATTATGAATAAACAGTAATGTATCCGTCTTCTGCCATAAGCAGTGTTTTTCATTCTACACGCTTCATTCTTTATTCCGTTTCGCATGTTCTCAAAAAATCAGGCCAGCTTTATCCGGTCGCTGCATCAAAAGAAATACCGGCAGCAGCACCAGGCGTTTTTGGTTGAAGGCGCCAAGAGCGTACAGGAGGTGCTGCAATCCGATTTTGCCGTCGAGTTAATCGTAGCTACCGAAGTATTCTACAAAGAAAACGCCCACCTGACAGACCACCAACGAACGCCCGTCGAAATCGTTTCAGCAACCGACCTTACCCGCCTGGGTACGCTCGACAGCAACAACGCGGCCCTGGCTGTGGTGAAAACGAAAGAAAACCGTTCATTAGTGGCCAATCCCGGCGAAATCGCGCTGATTCTTGACGACGTGCGCGATCCCGGTAACCTCGGTACTATCCTGCGCATTGCCGACTGGTACGGCGTCCGTAAGATTCTCTGCTCCGATACCACGGCCGATGTCTATAACCCCAAGGTGATTTCGGCCAGCAAAGGCTCGTTCACGCGGGTGCAATGGTGGTACGGCGACGTGGCCGAATTTCTGCGCGAAGCCGGCAGCACGACAACCGATGCAATGCCGGTCTATGGTGCGTTTCTGGGCGGGGCCGATGCCCACACGTTGCCCTTTGCACCGGGCGGCTATTTGGTGATGGGCAACGAATCGAACGGCATCGGCCCGGCCGTAACGCCCTTCGTCACGCAGCGCGTTACCATTCCCCGCTACGGCGAGGCCGAATCGCTCAACGTCGGGATTGCCACCGCCGTGCTGCTCGATAACTGGCGTCGGCATGGCTAGACGCACTACCGGACGTAGGGTAACTGGCGCGGTATGGTATAGATCTCGGTCTGGCGGCCGTCGATGTAGCGGAACGTCTTTCCGTCGAAAAAGCCGTCTTCTTCCAGCATGATGCGGATGGTTTTTTTCCAGTCGGGAATGTCGACCGCTGCGTTAAGTTCAATGGAGTAAGCCGTGTTGGCCATCAGCGGATAATCGCCCGAACCGGCCACGCCTTTCTGCTGGTCCCAGAGGCCAATGGTTGGTCCGGCGGCATGGCCGTGAACACCAATAGGGTGCGTGTAAATGGTGCCTTTGATGCCTTCTACCTCGGCCTGCTGCAGGGCCGCCCGCAAAATTTGGTTGCCCGTTTTCCCGGCCACAAACTGCTCCGTCAGGATTTCCTGTAGTCGGTTCCCCTGTTTAAAGGCCGCTTTGATGACGTCGGGTACGTCGGTTTCGCCGGGGCGCAGGATATAGGCGTGTTGCTGCTGATCGGTATTGAGCCGCAGGTACGTAATGCCGAAATCGACGTGGATCAAATCGCCGGGCATGATTACCTGCTGCTCGGGGCGTTTTGAGAACGTACGCAGGTGCTCGAAGTCGTTCTCATCTGCCCGCTGCACATCAACCGTTGGGTGAAACCAGGTGTCCAGGCCCAGGTTGGTAATGCGCTGCCGGAACCACCACACCACATCGTCGGTGGTGGTCACGCCGGGCTGGATAACCGCTTCCGAAAACCCTTCCTGAATAATCTCGTGCGACAACCGGCAGATCATGGGATAGAGCGCCATCTCTTTCTCGGTACGCGTTTCGAGCCAGCCCACGGCCACATTCTCGGCCGATACGACCCGATTGCGGTAGTCGGCGGGCAGTTTCTCCACAAACTCTTTCTGCTCGGTGGCCGAGAGACCATCGGCATGAGCGTAGTTAGTTGAGTAGTTCAACCCAATTTTTTTCGGTTTACGGTCTTCAATGATCTTGGCAAGGGCTTCCCACTGGTTGGGCCGCACGTCAATGTCCCAGGCGCCTTTGAGCAGCTTACCCACGTCATAGCGGGCAATGGCCAGTTTCTCCAGCTCTTTGCCGTTGTCGTAAAACACGATGATAGTGCGTCGGCGGGCCGAGAGCCAGGTGCTGGGCAGCATGGTTTTCAGCACCGGATCTTCGTTGTACTCGCGCGAGATAATGACCCACATATCCAGCCCGTTTTTACGCATCAGCTGGGGCAGCAGGTTGGTAAAGCGGTCGTCGAGCATATCGTCAATCACCCGGGCCCGGTCGCGTTCGGACAGGATAGCCGTAGGGGCGGGCGTCTGGGCCAGTGTGGGTAGTGAAAGGGCAAGGAGTAAGGCGTAAAGAAGATAGTGCATGGATGAGCGGGTAGTTTTGGGCAAGATACGCAACCCTCATAAAAAAGACCCGCACAAGTAGTGCGGGCCCGGCTGATAAATTGCGTCGAACAACCAGAGTTGAGCCGTTATTGCTCAATACTCGTCCTTTTCGGTGTAGGTCTGCTCGACTTTATCGGCAATTTTAGCAGCCTCCGTGAGCAGTGCGTACAGGTTGACTGCTGTGGCCGAGAGCGGGATTTTGTGTGAAAAATAAACTACACTGGTTCCGTCGTCGGACGTTACCAGCTCAAACCAGCCGAGCTTATAATTGCCGTTTTTATTCATCAGGTCAATGACTGTCTTTTTTGGAATCTGCTCCGGGCTGGCAAACTTCATCACGGGCGTATAAACCCGCATGTAGCCTGCGTTGAGGTACGTAGAAGGGTTTTTACCCACAAAAACCAGTTGGGTGCGTTCCTGGTCCGTGCCCATCGTGAATTTATAATTACCACTTTCGGTAGTTGTAAACTTCAGACCCATCTCGCCAACTTTGGCTTTGACACGGGCCGCCATCTCCTCTTCATCGGTCTGGGCCAGGGCGCTTGCGCTGGCCAGTAGAAGCAGGGCCATGAACAGGTACGTTGTTTTCATGTGTACAGATCGGTTTGGTTAATTCGGTGACAGGAAGGTGATGCGCACTACGGGCATTTGGAAAAATCCCACTCGCGGGGATCGATCCAGACGGTGTCGTTGGTTCGCCAGATGGTAGTGCCGCTGAACTCGAACTTGCCAATTTCGGTGCTGCCATCCCGAAACATGTCGGCAATGCGGATTTTGAACCGGCTGCGGTCTTCGTTATACCCTTCCACAAACGCCCGGAAGGTGTAGCGGGCTTTTTTCTCATTCTCAAATTTCCAGAACAGGAACGAGTCACTGCTGGTACTGGTGCCGTCGGTTTGCATGCAGATATTGTCGCCCTGCACCCAGTTTTTAGCTTCGCTCAGCCGCCGGGCCACACGGGTGCGGGCCAGTTCGGCTTTGCGGATGATTTCGCGCTGTTCCTCAATCAAATTCTCTTTTCGGGCCAGTATAGCGTTGCGAAAAGTAGCGCGGGCGTTGGGCCAGCTGGCGAGAAAATCCTCGGTATCGCTGGTGGTTCCGCGCATAGCCCGGTCATAGGCGCGGTAAACCGGTTGCATAGCGGTAACCTCACTGCTGTGTTTGCCGGTGGGGTGGGTATTGAGGTAAGCATCGCCGGCCCCCACAACGCCGTTCAGGACGTTGTCGTAAGCCGTCTGTTCGGCCCGTTCGGCGGCTTCAAGGCGGGCGCGTTCAGCCCGGTCGGCAATGGCTTTTTCTTCGTTCTGGTAGGCGGCAAGCATGCTGCGTGGCACCATCTGTACGCTGCCATTCTGCTCGTCCAGTAAAACCCAGTTGCCCGGGTACGCTTTGACCCAGTCTTCTTTCTGGGAAGAATCATATCGCTTGCTGCCCATTTTCTTCTTTCGAAAATAAGAGAGCGGAATGGCACCGGGAATGAACGTACCCAGCAACGCACCCGCTCCGGCCGAAGCACCCGGCGAGTAAATTTCGCCCGTTCTGGAATTGCCCATCCGCTCGTTGCCAAACACGCCTGAGAAGTAGACGGCGCCCAGGCCTGCTCCCACGGCAAAAGGCCATACCGCACCCCAGACTGTGCGTTTCACGGTCCAGGTTGGATTTACCCAAACGGCTTCGTGGTGGGTTTTACGGATGCTGTTGGCAACGGGAATGGTACGGGTACAGGCCGAAAGCAGGTAAACGGCCAGACTCAGGGAGAGAATAGAACGGCGCATGCAGCAAAAAAATGGTGTGGATAGAATTAGGCTGGGGCACTCCGATAAGTGACCACCACCTGTTCCTGCAAATATGCCCCACCGGGCAACGTGCCCGGCCGAAAATGCACCAAACCGGGGATTTGCTTGACGAACCGGGCAGTTGGCACATTGAGTGGCTGACCTGAACCCGCGACGCTGATTTTTGCGTAGTTTGCCGGTGATTACCCTCGATTCTGTCCACCAATGACCTGTTATAATCTGTGCTTACTGGGGCTACTGGTATGCGGGACGGGCCTGATCCGCTGCGTTCAGGCCCAACAACCGCTGCCGCTGCAACCGCAGAAGATTAAAATAGCCCAGACGTACTACCGCGAAGGCGTGGCGAATCATGATTCGATGCGCATTGCCGAAGCGTTTTACGAATACGGCAAACTCTACGCGGCCGCCACCGACTACCATACGGCTACCCACTGGTTTATAAAGTCGATGCGGATTGTTGAAAAGCGGGGTGATTCCTACGAGTTGGCCCGGCTTCATGTGCGCCTGGCCGACCTGGCCGCGCTACAGACGCAGTACATCCCCAGCCGAGATCATGCCCACCGCGCCCTGGCCATTGCCCGGCGGTGCCGCTCGGAGCGGGGTATGATCCGGGCCTGCGCCGTGCTCACCCGGCTGCACGAACGGGACTGGCATGCCGAAGCACCGGCCAGCGCATCATGGCCCACTGCCCGGCCCGACAGCGGGCTGTATTACCTGCGGCAGGTAGAACGGCTGGCCTACCGGCTCAACGACCCCATGGAAGTGGCTCAGATAAAGCAGCAACTGGGTGGCCGGCTAGCCGCCCGTCATGACCGGCGGGCCATTGCGTACCTGACCGAGGCCGTGGCCATTGCCACCCGCCAGAACAGTGGCGACCGAGTGGGGATGATGCTCAATCTGGCCTCGGCGTATCTGGTGTTCGGCCAGCCCCGCCCGGCGTTTAGCCACATCAGCCGGGCCAAAGTCATTGCCGACAGTGCGTATGCCAACGTATACAATATTCAATACGCCGTTACGTATCATCTGGCCAACTACTACCGCGCTACCGGCCAGTGGCAACACGCACTCGCGCTGACCGATACACTGCGGCAGTGGGAAAAACGCGACCTGATAGCCGACCGTAATGGCGCTATCTCCCGGCTAAGCGTAGAATATGAGACGGAAAAGAAAGAAGCCCGACTGAAAAGACAGCAGGAAGAACTGGTGCTGCAATCGGCCAATCAGCGAATTCAGCAGCGGTTTTTGTGGGCTATACTGGCGTTGCTGGCCGGTACGGTGGGTATGAGCCTGGTGTTTTTTCGTCTCTACCGAAAGAATCAGCGGATCAGCCGCCGAAATGCCGAACTGGTACGGGAGCAGAACCACCGGGTCAAGAACAATTTGCAGGTAGTGGCGAGTCTGCTGAGTTTACAGGCCAACCGGCTCACCGACAACACCGCGCAGCAGGCCGTAGAAGAAAGTCAGCTACGGGTGCAGGCAATGGCCACCCTGCACCGGCGGCTCTACGACGGCGAGCACCTGACCAGCGTCTACCTGCCCGATTATCTGACCGAACTGGTCGAGGATGTGCTGGTGGCGTTTGGCTACCCGCATCTACAGCCCGAACTGGACATCGCCCCGATAACACTCTCGGCCGATGAGGCCCTGCCGCTGGGCCTGATTCTGAATGAGCTGACCACCAACGCCTGTAAATACGCTTTTCCCGATCATCCCGCCCCTGTTTTTCGGGTGTCCTGCCAGCAACATATTAATCAGATACAACTCGAAGTAGCCGATAATGGTCCCGGACTGGAGGGTCCCGGACTGGATGGTCCCGGCGTGGATTCGCCCGGACTGGAGGGTACTGCTGAACCGCGCCTGAAAAATGCGGATTCGTTTGGTATGCGGCTCATTCAGCTGGAAGCCGATCAGCTGCGGGGTTCTCACCAGTTTACGGTGGCAGACGGTACGCGATTTACCCTGACATTTACACGCAGAAAACAAGATGGATCCACTCACTATCCTGATCGTCGAGGATGAAACGGTAACGGCGGCCAACATTCAAGAAACACTGGAGCGGGCCGGCCACCGCGTTTCCGGCATTGCCCGCACGTACCACGAAGCCCTGGCTGCTGCCCGGCACCAGCCGCCCGACCTGGCCCTGATTGACATTCAGCTGGAAGGCGATTCGGTCGATGGTATTGCTACTGCCCGTGCGCTACTGGAGCAGCACTGGATGCCCATAGTCTACCTGACCGCCAATTCTGAACTGGCAATGGTTGAGCGGGCCAGAGCCACCGCACCAGCGGCCTATCTGCTTAAACCCTTCCGGCCCGGCGAACTGGTTATTCAGGTTGAACTGGCCTACCATAACTTTTTGGGTAGTACCGGGCTGCCAGCCAATCCATTCCTGACCGACAGCGTGTTTTTGCCCTTCAACAAAGGGTACGAGCGGCTTGTAAAGCAGGACGTCCTGTACATGCGGGCCGCCGGCTCATACACACAGATTCTGATGACTGGCGACGAGAAAGCACGGCTATTCACGCTTAACCTCGGGGCATTGGCTCAGTATTTTCCGGATGCCGCCTTTCACCGGCTGTCTCGGTCGCTGGTTCTTAATCTGAATCACGTATCCCGGCTCGAACAGGGGCAGGTCTTTCTGAATCAGGTGGCGGTTGCCATTCCCGACGGGAGCCGGGCTGCTCTGCTCAAGAAACTATCGGTAATCCGAACGCGCTAAGCTCAGGACACGAAACAAATACTAACTGGCGCAGGCAACCATTTTGGGGGTAACCGCATCGTTCATCAGGTTGAGCTACTCAGCGGAAATGTACCCGCTAATGGGTGTCTGCTGAACGGCTACCGCCCGCCACCCGTCAATTATCGGCCGCTTGTGGATAAAGTCCGTTGTCTTTTCGTTTCTGATGTACCTTGGGGCCATAAACCCCGCACTATCCGTTGTTGCATGAAACTCGTTTTACTGTTCTTTGCTACCTGTTTATTTACCCTGACCGCTCAGGCACAGACCGGGCTACGGGGCACCATAAAAACAAACGCCGGCGAGCCACTGCCCTACGCAGCCGTTGTGGTGAAAACTACCGAACCCGATACCCGCCCGCAGGGAACCATCACCAACGCCGAAGGTCGCTACGACATAGCGCTGCCGCCGGGTAACTACACCGTTACGTTCCAGTTTCTGGGGTTTCAGGCCGTGCAGAAAGCCGTAACCATCAGCGACTACCAGACCCTCGACGTTGCGTTACAGGAGCAGGCGTACCGGCTGGCCGAGGTGCAGACCAAAGCGGGTAACGAAGATCCCGCTTATACCATCATGCGCCGGGCCATTGCCAAAAGCCGGTTTCATCAATTGCAGGTGTCGCGGTTCAAAGCGCGGGTCTACACCAAGTCGAGCTTTACCGTGACTGACTTGCCTAGACTGGCCGAATCGGTATTCCGGAAGCAGTTGAAAGAGGCCGAGAAAGAAGTTAATTTTAAAGTAGGCGTGCCTATCCTGAACGAAACCGTATCGGAGGTAGCCTTCAGCCAGCCCAATACGTTTCGCGAGCGGGTGATTGCCAACCGCAATTCGCAGGGCGACTTTTTAAGTCCGGGCCGGTATTTCAACGCCAGTTTCTACGCGCCCACCGTGGCCGATGCGGTGTCGCCCCTTTCGCCCAAAGCCTTTGCGTATTACCGGTTTGAATACAAAGGCACGTTTCGGGAGCCGGGGCCAAATGGCACATCCATTGAGGTGAGCAAGATTCAGGTCATTCCGCGTCAATACGGGGAGGGTGTTTTTCGGGGTACGGTTTTCATTATCGAGGATACCTGGGCCATTCACAGCCTGCAACTCGAAACGGTGAACAACATGGGGATTTCGTTCAGCGTCCGGCACGTGTGCAGTCCCGTAAAAGGCGTCTGGATGCCGGCCAATCAGCGGTACAACGGGCAGGGGGCGTATCTGGGTGTGAAAGCGAACGGGCAATACGTGCGCACGATGAACTTCAGCGAGTTTGTGGTCAACCCGGCGTTTGTGGAAGACATTCAGGTGGCCGATGAAAAGAAATACAAACCCGATCAGACGCTGACCAGGGGCGAAATCAAGGACAGCAAGTTCGAGGATCTGGTGAAGAAGCAGAAGGAATTCTCGACCAAAAACCTGCGGCAGATGGTCAAGGAATACGAAAAGCAGGAAAAAGAAGCCCGCAAAAACCGGAAAGAAGACGTAACCGTGATCCGTAACGATTCGGTGGTGGTCGATTCGCTGGCCAAACGCCGGTCCACCACCTTCTGGGATTCGCTGCGGTCCATACCCCTTACCACCGCCGAGGTCAAAAGTTACCGCAAGGCCGATAGCCTGGGGCTGATAAAAGTCATCCGAACCCCCGGCGATACGTCGCAGCTGGGCCGTGCTCTCAACGACAGCACCACGAAGAAGAACCGGAATAAATTTGCGCCGGGGCAACTACTGAGTGGCTACGTCTGGAAGCTGAACCGGCGGCTTTCGCTCGATTACGCCAGCCCCCTCTCACGCATTGAGTACAATACCGTGGAGGGCTACGCGGCCGAGGGGGCGCTGAACCTGATTTACCGCGCCCGAGAAGACTCAGTAAGCCGGTTTACGAAGATTCCGCTGGGCGTCTGGAACCTCGGCGGCACGGGTCGATACCAGTTTGGGCGGCAACAGGTGGTTGGCTACGGCCTGGCGAGTTACCAGCACAAAGCCACCAAAATCAGTGCAGCCGGCGGGCGGTATGTGTACCAGTTCAACCCCAACAACCCCATTAGTCCGCTGCTGAACAGCATCACGACGCTGCTGTTCGAGCAGAATTTTATGAAGCTGTATCAGAAAGACTTTGCCAACCTGATAGTGACGGCGTCGCCCTTTGGCGAACGCATCACGCTGACGGGCAGTATCGAACGGGCCAGACGATCCGAACTGGTTAACTTCAAAGAAGATATCAAGCCCTGGATTAACTGGAAAAACCGCCAGTTTACGCCTAACCGTCCCGAAAACGAGGAACTGAGTAACGATCCTGCCACGGCATTCATGCCCACGCATGTAGCCACTATCCTGGACCTGAAACTCTCTACGCGGCTGGGAGCCAAGCAATACGTGATTCGTAACGGCAGACGCATCGCCCGGCGTAACGACGACGCCCCGCGGCTCTGGATTAACTATCGGAAAGGCATGGGTCAGGTTGATTATGACTTTTTGCAGGCCAGTCTGACGCACTCATTCGAGACGGGTATCCGGAGCCGGTTGAGTTATGAACTCCGGGCGGGCGCGTTTTTGAACGATAGCAAGCTGTATTTTCCTGATTTCAAGCACTTCTCCGGCAACCAGTTTTTTCTGCAGCAGGGCGATGTTTTGTCGAGTTTTCGGTTGTTGCCCTATTATCAGTACAGCACTGGCAAACGGTTTCTGGAAGGTCACGCCCTGGCCGAGTTTCGGCAACTGCTGCTTACCCAGCTTACACTGCTGCGGCTGGCGGGGCTGAAAGAAAACGTGTTTGTGCATTACCTGGCCACGCCTGCCTCGCAGAATTATACGGAAGTTGGCTACGGGCTGGATGGCCTGATTCCGCAGGTGCTGCCATTTTTCCGGGTAGAAGTCATCTCACAATGGCAGAATGCCCGCTATCAGGGTCTGGGCTTCCGGATTGGTACCACGCTGAAATTTGGCCGGTAAACCTGTCGTATCATATCAATTCGTCACTCCTGACGCCTGAAAACAACATGAAAAAACTCATTCTGCTGCTTAGTCTCGGTGCCGGTTGTGCGGCCGGTCAGTCACTATCCAAACCCGAAACCGCCCTCGTAGCCACCGTGACGCAGCAAATGCCTGATACCGAGGCTTTTCTGGAAAAAGTCGTTAACATTAACAGCGGTACCCTCAACAAATCGGGTGTTCGGCAGGTGGGCGATCTGATGGGGGCAGAACTGGCCCGGCTTGGTTTCGCTATTGAATGGGTTTCGCTGCCCGATTCACTCAACCGGGCCGGGCATCTGGTGGCTACGCGACAGGGCAAAAAAGGTAAAAAGCTGTTCCTGATCGGTCATCTGGATACGGTTTTTGAGAAGAGTTTACCCATGGAGCCGTTTACCCGCCTGAACGATTCAACCGCATCCGGACAGGGCGTGAACGATATGAAAGGGGGCGATGTGTTGATTATTGCCGCCCTGAAGGCGTTGCATACCCAGAAACTGCTGGACGATACCCGTATTACCGTTTACTTCACCGGCGACGAGGAGAGTTCGGGCGGTTCCGAAAGTCGGCGGGATTTTATTGAACGTGCCAAACAGGCCGATGCGGCTCTGGCCTTTGAAACGGCTCAGGGATTGAATAACGTCACAACGGGTCAGACGGGGGAGCAGTAGCTGGACGCTGACTGTGAAAGCCCGCACCGGCCACTCATCGCGTATCTTCAGCGATCTGGGCTACGGAGCCATTTATGAAGCGGCCCGCGTCCTGACCGAGTTTCGGCGAACGCTGGGGCAGGAGCAATTCCTTACCTTCAATCCGGGGCTGATTGTGGGCGGCTCAGCGGTGCATTATGACGATAAAACGGCGAAGGCTGACGCCATGGGCAAAACAAACATTGTAGCGGGCGAAACGCTGGTGAAGGGAGACCTGCGTTTTTTAGGCGAAGCCCAGAAAGAAAGCGCCCGCGTCCGGATGCGTGAGATTGTTCAGAAAAGCCTGCCCCTGACCGGCTCGAAAATCACGTTCTCCGACGGTATCCCGTCCATGGAGCCTTCGGCTGCCAACGACAAACTCCGCGAAGCCGTTGATAACGTGAGCCGGGATTTGGGTTTTGGTCCGGTTAAGGCGGGTGATCCCGGCTCTCGGGGCGCGGGCGACGTGTCGTTCGTGGCGGCATACCTGCCCTGTCTGGATGGTCTGGGCGCGTCGGGTAAGGGGGCACACAGCATTGAAGAAACCATGAACCTGAAGGAGTATCCAAAGTTGATCCAGCGTACCGCCGTACTGCTGTACCGCCTGACGCGATAGCCGGTTCGCTACGTACTGCATATGGAAAAATCTATTGACAATCAGCCAATTGGTGTTTTTGATTCCGGGTACGGCGGGCTGACTATTCTGCGCGAAATTGTGCAAAAGCTACCGCAGTACGACTACGTGTACCTCGGCGATAATGCCCGGACGCCTTACGGTACGCGCTCGTTCGAGACGGTGTACCAGTACACGCTGGAGTGCGTGCGGCTGCTGTTCGACCGGGGCTGTCGGCTCGTGATTGTGGCCTGCAACACGGCCTCGGCTAAAGCCCTGCGCAATATTCAGCAACTCGATTTGCCCGCTCTGGCTCCCGACCGACGGGTTTTGGGCGTTATTCGACCCACGACGGAGGTAATTGGTAACTACTCGGAAACGGGCGAGGTGGGCATTCTGGCTACGCGCGGTACGGTGTCGTCAGAATCGTACCTGGTAGAGATCGAGAAGTTTTTTCCGGATGTGCGGGTCTATCAGGAAGCGTGCCCGATGTGGGTGCCACTTATCGAAAATGGCGAGTATGACAGTCCCGGCGCGGATTATTTCGTGCAACAGCACCTGACGCAACTCATGGCCCAATCGCCCGGTATCGACACGCTGCTGCTGGCCTGCACGCATTATCCGCTGCTGATCGATAAAATCAAACAGTACGTGCCCGCTGGCATCACCATTCTAAGCCAGGGCCGTATTGTAGCGGATGGCCTGGCCGATTACCTGCACCGCCATCCCGACCTGGAAGCGCAGTGCAGCAAGACCGGTAAACGCCAGTTTTTAACGACCGACTCACCCGAGGACTTCGACCGAAAAGCGACCGTGTTTTACGGCGAAGCAGTTCGGTCGGCGCATTGTAGCCTGGACGTACTGGTCCGGTAGCCAAAGGCTTAGAACGCACTATATCATTATTAGCCTTCGGCTACCGGGCCGGTACGTCCGGGTTACAAGGCGCTACATCACCCGCCAGTACAGCCGCTTCGTGCAGTAATTCGGTCGCAATCAGCTCGTCAGTTACGGCCTCGATATGTTCGTCTACATCATCCAGCCGATCATCCTGAACGGTCGGGTGCATGCCCATCAGTAACCGGCCCACGTACAGCAGGCCAAGCGAGAAGCGTAGTTCGGGCAGGGCGGCACTGTGGCGGGTTTGCGGTTCTGCGGGCATCATAACGCTTTGATTTTCATGTTGCGGAAAAAGATCGGCGCACCCGCGTGCTTGCCCTGTAAACCGATAAATCCGCGCATGGGTAACTCGGCGGGTGGTTTGCTGAGCCATTCGGGTACGGGCGAACCGTCGGGATTGCTTTTGGCAGAGGTAAATTTGGATAGGTCAACGGTGTTCACCAACTGGTTGTTCAGTACGATGTACAAGAGCTTGCCCTGCGCGGTAATGGTGTACCGGTTCCACTCGCCGGGGCGTTTGACAACCTGCTGCTTGGTAGCGGCCTGATGCCCGAATACGGCTCCGCACTGCCAGTTGGTCGGTGAGTCAGCCCATTTTTTTGCGTAGTCATCGGCAATCTGAATTTCTACCGAGTTGGGGATCCAGTTCGTCGTATCTGAACAGTGCACCACCACGCCACTATTGGTGCCGTCGGCAGTTTTGAAGAACAAATCCAGTACAAAATCATCGTAGGGAATTTTGGTCCAGATGGCCTGATCGGCCGTGGCGGTCAGAACGCCTTCGTCGTACGCCCACACGCCTTTCGGATAATTCGCATTGGAAAGATCGTACTCAAATAACGGCTGCCAGCCTGCCCCAACTGAGTTGGGGTGACCCTTGGGAGCCTGGGCAAACAGCATAACTGAGCAAAGGAGGATAAAGAAGGTAAGGGTGATTTTTTGCATGGTTTTCTTTTGGGAATACAGTCGGGCCGCCGAAGCGGATACACAAAGAAGCACAGAGTTTTACAGAGTTTCTCCTAAACTTTCTCTGTGGAACCCGGTGCTTCTTTACGTATCGCTGTCGATGCGCTGGCGCGATTTAGAAAAAACCGTTCTGGTTAAAACTCTTCATAATCCAGCCGCCCCCAATCACGTCGTCACCTTCGTAAAAGACGGCTGCCTGACCGGGCGCAATGGCTGATACGCCTTCGTGAAAGTTTACCTCAATACGGTCATCGGCCATTTGGGTAACAGTGGCTGGGGTACCGTCGTGTTTGTAGCGCACCTTGGTGTTGGTTTCCAGCGGGGCGTTCAGGCGGTCGTACTTCTGCAGATTCAGTTTGCTCACCACCATACCATCGCGGTACAAATGATGGTCCAGACCCAACACCACCTCGTTGGTGTCTTTGCGGATTTCAGTCACGAACATCGGCTGCCCAAACGCCATACCCAGTCCTTTGCGCTGCCCGATGGTATAGAATGGATAGCCCTGATGCTGCCCCATGACGCGTCCCGTGCCTTCTTCCACGAAATTGCCACCCGCCACCTCGGCTTCCAGACCCGGTATCCGGCGCTTCAGGAAGCCCCGGTAATCATTATCCGGCACGAAGCATATTTCATAGGATTCTGATTTGGTAACGAGTTCCATAAACCCCCGCTCCGTAGCCATATCCCGGATTTCGCTCTTGCGCAGGTGCCCCAAGGGCAACTTGGTCCGGCTCAGGCTTTCCTGCGACACGCCCCACAGGACATATGACTGATCTTTGAGCGTATCGACGCCTTTCGAGATCACATACCGCCCATTGTCGGCATCCTGTCGGATGTGGGCGTAGTGTCCCGTAGCGATTGACTCGCAGTCGAGCCGGTCGGCGCGTTTGAGCAGGGCGTCCCACTTGATGTGGGTGTTGCACATGACGCAGGGGTTGGGCGTGCGGCCTTCCAGGTATTCGCCCGTGAAGTGGTCAATGACGGCGTCGCCGAACTCTTCGCGGATGTCCAGGATGTAGTGTGGAAAGCCGAGGTTGACGGCAATGTTGCGGGCGTCGTTGATGCTGTCGAGAGAGCAGCAGCCCGTTTCTTTTTTAGTCCCGCCGGAGGAGGCATAGTCCCACGTTTTCATGGTCATGCCAATTACTTCGTACCCCTCTTCGTGCAGCATTACAGCGGCCAAAGACGAGTCAATACCGCCACTCATGGCGACGAGAATGCGTCCGTGTTTACTCATTTCTGGTATCTGCCAGGGGTCAAAGCCCTGCGATTTTATAAGTCGGCACCGTGCCGACTTCAGGGTCAACAATCAGCAAGCCGGGTTTGGTTTCCGGGGTGCCGGAACGGGCTCAAACCAGTTTTGCAGACCTCTATTCGTTCCGCAAACTCTTGACCGGATTTTGCAGCGCGGCCCGGATGCTTTGAATACTCACCGTCAGCAGGGTAATGATTAAGGCGCCCGCTCCCGATGCGGCAAACATCCACCAGCTTAGCTCGGTGCGGTATTGGTACTGTTGCAGCCAGCCATTGAGAAAATACCAGGCCAGGGGCGTGGCAATCAGGCAGGCAATGACGACCAGCCCCACGAAGTCTTTGGAAAGCAGCCCCCACAAACTACCTACGCTGGCACCCAGCACTTTACGAATGCCAATTTCTTTGGTCCGCTGCTCAGCCACGAAGGACGCCAGGCCAAATAAACCCAGGCAGGAGATGAAAATGGCCAGCACCGCAAACACCGAGGCCAGGTTGCCGACGCGCTCTTCATCCGAAAACTTTTTGGCGTAGGTATCGTCGATGAATGCATACGTGAAGGGACTGTCCGGGTTGTATTTTTTGAAGACCGCAGCCACCCTGGCAAGGGCCGTTCGCATGGATACGGACGGGCTAATGCGGATAGTAATGAAATTGTCGGACCCATAGTCGAGCAGGAAAATGGCGGATTGAATGGGTTTGTAGGGCGACTCCATCACCATATCCTTTACGACGCCTACAATTGTATGCGGGAGACCTTCCCACCGAATCGTTTCCCCTATCGGATTAGCGAAACCAAGTGTTTTAGCCGCCGTCTCGTTGATAACCAGCGCACCGGAGTCGGTTGGGAAATTTCGCGAGAAATCCCGGCCCTGCAGAATTATCCACCCCAGCGTTTTGCCAAAGTCATGCGTAACGCTCACCCGTTGGAGGGTCACCTTTAGGGCGGGGTTTTTTCCGCGCCAGCTATACTCCGACTGGCCGGCGGGGGCATCCGTTGCCGGTTGAGACGAGCCCGCTATATCGGCCACGGCGCCGGTTTTGAGCAGTTCATTGCGCACGGCATTGTAAGGCATTGCAAACAAGGCCGGGGTGTTTTTCTGAATAGTGAGCAGACCATCGCGGGTATAGCCCACGGGTCGGTCTTTGGCGTACTGGATTTGTCGGAATACCACAATGGTCCCCGATATCAGCGCAATGGACACCGTGAATTGTATTACAACCAGCACCTGACGCGGCCGGGTGGCAAAGCGACCCGGCGCCACCCGGCCTGCCAGCACGTTGCCCGGTGCGAACCCCGACAGGTACAACGCTGGGTAACTGCCCGCCACCAACCCGGTAACTATGGTAAATCCGACTATTACCAGCCAGAAAACGGGCGTATCGGCAGGCAGGCGAATGGCCTTGCCGGTCAGTTCGTTAAAAAAAGGCAGCGATACCTGCACAAGCAATAAGGCCAGCCCCAGCCCCAGCACCGCCACCGAAATGGACTCCCCCAGAAATAGTCCGATCAACTGCCCGCGCCCCGATCCAACGGCTTTGCGAACGCCTACTTCCTGCGCCCGCTTTTCGGAGCGGGCGGTGCTGAGGTTCATGAAGTTGATACACGCCAGCAAGAGCACGAACGTGCCGATAATGCCGAATAGCCAGATAATCTGAATGCGCCCGCCAGTAGCCTGCCCGTTGGTGAATTGACGGTATAAATGCCACCTGTCCATCGGAAAAAGCTGGATAGTCGTTTGGCTGTTGGGGTTGTGTTCTTTGATGATGCTCTTGACTTGCGCATTCAGTTTGTTGATGTCAGCCTGTTCATTCAATTCGACAAACAGGTGCCAGAAGGGCGTATTCCACTGGTCTCTGGCTTCGTTTACCCAGTTCAGGTCACTAACGACCTTTTTCCAGGATAGAACGAGTTTGGTTTCGTGAAAGAAAGTGTTCCGGGGGAAATCCTGAAACACGCCTGCTACCGTCACGTACGTCCGGTTATCGAGTTTAATCAATTTGCCCATTGGTTCGGCACTACCAAACAAGGAGGTAGCCAGCGACTGTGCCAGCAATACCGACGACGGATCGGTCAGCGCATCGCGCCGGCCACGCAGCATAGTGAAGTCGAGCATATCGGGCAGGTCAGCCTGCGCCCAGATGCCGGACTGCGAAACCTGTTTCTCGCCAACGGACAGGATGTGCGGGAAGGGGGGGAAAACAAGAGCCACCCGTTTCAGGGCATCGCCGTGGTTAATACGCAGCGCGTCGGCCAGCGGGATAGGAATGGCGTCGGCTGTATTTGTTTCGCCATTGACGGTTTGGGTGGCCATCACCTGCGCCAGTCGGGCGTGTTTCGGAAACGCACGGTTGAACGTCAGTTCGTCGTGCAGCCAGAGTCCAATGAGTATGGTCACGGCCATGCCAATGGCCAGACCGCCAATGTTAACCGCAGAATAGACTTTGTTACGAATAAGGTTTCGGAACGTAATCTTGACGTAGTTCGTCAGCATGATTATGATTGTAAGCAGGTAGGGAAGTGGGTCGACTGCTACGGGGGTTAGGGTAGCGTACTTATCCCCGCACTTACGCCTTATTCGGAACGAAGTGATTTAATCGGATTCATCAGGGCAGCCTTTACGCTTTGGTAGCTTACCGTCAGCAAAGTAATCACCAGCGCGCCCGTACCAGATAGGGCGAAACATCCACCAGCTTAGTTCGGTGCGGTATTGGTACTGTTGCAGCCAGCTATTCAGAAAATACCAGGCCAGGGGCGTGGCAATCAGGCAGGCAATGACGACCAGCCCCACGAAGTCTTTGGAAAGCAGCCCCCACAAACTACCTACGCTGGCGCCCAGCACTTTACGAATGCCAATTTCTTTGGTCCGCTGCTCAGCCACGAAGGACGCCAGCCCAAACAGACCCAGGCAGGAAATGAAAATAGCCAGCACCGCAAACACCGAGGCCAGGTTGCCGACGCGCTCTTCTGCCGCGAATTTTTTAGCGTAGTCCTGTTCGGCAAACTGGTAATCGAAGGGAGCCGCCGGATTGTACGTTTTCAGCACCGATTCGATTTGGCGCAGGGATTGCTGAGGCCCCATGGCCGGGTTTAGCTTCATAAAACTAAAGTTGCCCTTTCGCGGACTCAGCATATACACCGACGGACGAACGGGGGTGTACGGCGATTCCATCAGTACATCTTCAACGACACCGATAACCGTATACGGAATCCCTTCGAGCTTGACAATTTGGCCCACTGCCCCGTTAAAGCCCATCAGTTTCACGGCCGCTTCGTTCAGAATCATGGCCGACGAATCGGTGGTGAATGCCCGGGAGAAGTCACGCCCGTCGGCCAGTTTCCAGCCCACTGTTTTGCCAAATTCGGGCGATACGCGGATGGTGCCGAGCGATACGTTCTGGTTGGGGTCTTTGCCGCGCCAGTCGTAGCCGGCCAGGGCCAGAAACAGATCGGTCAGCGGGCTGTGCGACTCGGTCATCTCGACAATGGCGCCCGATTTTTTCAAATCGTCCCGAATGGCGTTAAAGTGGTCGTGGATGTCGGCGGTAGGTGTTGCTATACTGATCAGCCCGGTACGACCGTAGCCCACCGGGCGATTTTTGGCGTACTGAATCTGGCTGTACACAACGAGTGTGCCGATGATGAGCGCAACCGATACCGTGAACTGTACAACCACCAGCACCTTGCGGGGCAGGGCCGCAAACCGCCCCACCCGAAACGTTCCCTTAAGTGTTTTTACCGGCTGGAACCCCGACAGATACAGAGCCGGATAACTACCCGCCAGCAAGCCCGTCAGTCCAATGAAGCCAAGGCTCGCCAGCCAAAAGGCCAGACTACCCCACGGCAGGGTCATTTGCTTGTCGGCTACCTGGTTGAACCATCCCAGCGATACCAGTACGATACCCATAGCCAGCACAAAGGCCAGCCCTACTACCAGGAACGACTCACTGAAAAACTGACTCACCAACTGCCCGCGTACTGACCCTACGGCTTTGCGGATGCCCACTTCTTTGGCTCGTTTTTCAGAGCGGGCGGTACTGAGGTTCATGAAGTTGATGCAGGCCAGCAAGAGTACAAAGGCGCCAATAATGCCAAATAACCACACAAACTGAATGCGACCGCCCGTATTGATTCCGTCCTTGAATTCGGAATACAGATGCCATTTCGACATCGGGTGCAGAAACAGTTCGGAGTGGTAGGCCCGGCTATCATCGGACCCATTACGAAATTTGAGGTCTTTAATTTTTGCCGAAACCTTGTCCAGATCAGCGTTGTCGGCCAGTTGAACATAGGTTAGGAAGGAGTTGTAATCCCAGTCGTCTTTGTAGTTGCTGACGTAGTCGTCATTATCATTCCAGGCCACGATAAATTCCAGACCATCGAACTGCGACAGAGCCGAAAAGTCGTTGTACACGCCCGCCACCCGGAGTACGTTACTATCGTTGACCTTCATGATTTTCCCGACCGGATTCGCATTGCCAAAAAACGCATTGGCTACCGATTTTGAGAGTAGTATGGCTTTGGGATCATTTAAACCCGCCCGCGTTCCGTACAGCATCGGTAGGGTCAGCATGTCGGCAATGGCCGCTTCGGACGCCCGGCCTGTTTTCGTGAGTTTCTTATCGCCGACGGTCAGGATGGACGTAAAGTCCGAGGTCGACATCACTACTCGTTTAAAATCGGTGCCGTAAATAGTTCGCAGAGATTGTCCGAGCGGGGGCGGCACTTCTTCCTGCGTACCGATACGCCCGTTGAAGGTCTGATTTTGCCAGACCTGCGCAATGCGGTCATAATTACCGACCGTTTTGTTATACGACAGTTCATCCTGCAGCCAGAGACCAATGAGCAGGGCCACGGCCATGCCTATTGCCAAACCACCGATATTAATCGCTGAATACGCTTTGTTACGGACGAGGTTTCTGAGCGCGATTTTGAGATAGTTGCGAAGCATGAGGTACCAGAGAGAAGCGTTTGTTTTGTCTAGAACTCAACACCCGTGCCAGACGTTAAAAAGCTCTTTTCCTGCCGGCAAGGGCCGGTTTGTCGACGGCAGCTGTACGTTTCCGGACAGACAACTGTCCGGAAACGTACAGCGTAGACAACGGCCGAATCCAGATTTTAGCGACTGTCCCGTACCTTCGCAGCAACCGAAACCGGAAAACCGGATACCGATACTATGGCTCTTCAAACCCTCGTCAAAATCTCTAACGTTACCAATCTCAGCGATGCCCGCTACTGCGCCGGAATGGGTGTTGACATGCTCGGCTTTTCGATGGACGCCGACGCTCCCGATTACGTCGATTCCCGAACGTTCAGCGAGATACGCGGCTGGGTCACGGGCGTGCAGATCGTGGGCGAAACCGGCAGCATCGAACCCGAACAAATTGAGCAGATGCTGGAAACCTACCAGCCCGATCTGTTGCAGGTAAATGACGCGGCCATGCTGCCCTATCTCAGTACGTTCGATAAGCTCATCATCCTCCGCATTGACCTTGCGTTGCTCACCCTCGATAAGCTCGAAACCCTGGGCCATACCGGAATAGCCGGAGCGGACTATGTCCTGCTCGATCACGCCGGCCCCATGCACCTCGACGATGACCTGAAAGACGCCATCCGGCAAATCGCCAGCCGTCACTCTGTACTACTTGGGGCGGGTGTTACTGTCCGAAACGTGCAGCAGTTATTGACTGACTTACCCGTGCGTGGCCTGGCTTTGCGCGGGGGCAACGAAGAACGGCCCGGCAACAAGGACTTCGGCGCACTGATGGATATACTGGAAGCGATTGAAGTGGACTAGTCAGTAGCCCGGACCGGGAGGTCCGGGCTACCAATGACGTCCGGCAAATGACAAAAAAACTACACCAACGCTTCGGTCTTCAGCTTATCCCGCAGTTGAAAGAGCTCGTCGCGCAGGCGGGCGGCTTCCAGGAAGTCGAGGTCTTTGGCGGCCCGCTCCATCTTTGACTGCGTTTCGACAATGACCTTTTCCAGATCGGTACGGCCCATGTACTGCACGATTGGGTCGGCGGCAATGCGAATCTCGTCGGGCTCCACGTAAAAATGCTTTGCCTTCGAGTCGGCTATTTTGGTCTGCCCCATGATGGACTCGCGCGATTTCAGGACCGTTGTAGGCGTAATGCCGTTGTCAGCATTGTACTCCATCTGAATGGCCCGGCGTCGGTTGGTTTCGTCGATGGCTTTTTGCATCGAACCGGTAATGCGGTCGGCGTACATAATTACCTTGCCGTTGGCGTTCCGAGCTGCGCGGCCAATGGTCTGGATCAAGGAGCGGATGTCGCGCAGGAACCCTTCCTTATCGGCGTCCATGATCGCTACCAGACTCACCTCAGGTAAGTCAAGTCCTTCGCGAAGCAGGTTCACACCCACCAGGACGTCGAAGTTGCCGAGCCGCAGATCGCGCAGAATCTCAACCCGGTCCAGCGTTTTTACTTCCGAGTGGATATAGCGGGTTTTCACGCCTACCCGTTCCAGATACTTGGTCAGTTCTTCGGCCATGCGCTTGGTCAGCGTCGTCACCAGCACGCGCTCCCCAACTTTAATGCGGGCGTCGATGCTTTCGAGCAGATCGTCAATCTGATTCAGGCTGGGACGCACGTCAATTTCAGGGTCCAGTAAACCCGTTGGGCGAATAATCTGCTCAATGACGACCCCCTCGCTCCGGCGCAGTTCGTAGTCTGACGGCGTAGCCGATACATAGATGGTCTGGCCCGTCAGATCTTCAAACTCCTGAAAGGTCAGCGGGCGGTTATCCATCGCGCTGGGTAGCCGGAAGCCGTAGTCGACCAGCGCGGTTTTACGCGACCGGTCGCCCCCCCACATGGCCCGAATCTGCGGAATGGTTACGTGACTCTCGTCCACCACCATCAGAAAATCGTCGGGAAAATAATCGAGCAGGCAGAAGGGGCGCTGACCGGGCAGCCGCTGGTCGAAATAGCGCGAGTAGTTTTCAATGCCGGAGCAGTAGCCCAGTTCGCGCATCATTTCAAGGTCGAACTCGGTCCGTTCCTTGATGCGCGTGGCTTCCTGCTCCCGAAACTCCGACTCAAAATACCGCACCTGCGAGACCATATCGTCCTGAATCTGGTGAATGGCGTTGTTGAGCGTGTCGCGGCCCGTCACGAACAGGTTGGCCGGGAAGATGGTGACCATGTTCTCATCGGAGAGTTTCTTGCCCGTAGCGGGGTCGATACGCTGGATGGTTTCGATCTCGTCGCCGAAGAAGATGACCCGGTACGCAAAGTCCGCATAGGCCACGAACAGATCAACCGTATCGCCCTTTACGCGGAAATTACCCCGCTGAAAATCACCTTCGGTACGGCTGTACAGGACTGATACGAGCTGGTGCAGGAATTGGTTGCGGCTCATGCGCTCACCCACCCCAATGCGCACCACGTTTTTCCTGAACTCCTCGGGGTTGCCCATGCCGTAGATACACGACACCGACGCCACCACAATGACATCGCGCCGACCGCTCATCAGAGCCGACGTAGCGGCCAGCCTGAGCTTGTCAATTTCTTCGTTGATAGCCAGGTCTTTCTCAATATAGGTGCCGGTCGTAGCAATGTAGGCTTCGGGCTGGTAGTAGTCGTAATACGAGATGAAATACTCGACGGCATTGTTCGGGAAAAACTGCTTGAATTCGCCGTAAAGCTGGGCTGCCAGCGTCTTGTTATGGCTCAAAACGAGCGTTGGGCGATTTGTCCTGGCAATGAGGTTAGCAATGGAAAAGGTTTTGCCAGAACCCGTCACACCGAGCAAAACCTGCGACGGTTCGCCTTCATTGGTACCCTTAACTAATTTATCGATGGCCGCGGGCTGGTCACCGGTAGGCTCAAATTCGGAGGTTAGTTTGAAGTTCATTCGTGCCGTTTGGAATCTGGCTAATTTACGCATAAACCGCCAGAACGACAACGGAGTTTTGGTTTCTACAGTTTGCCTGGAGCCTGAAAAACGGGACGCAGATAAAGCAAACAAGCCAGCGCCAGTCTATCCATGTTGCAACTCCCGCTTCAAGATTAGTATCAGTCCATTGGTGGCTGTCAAACTGGCGGTCGATACCAGTTCCCAACCCTCACGACCGAGTCCGTTGAGTGTATCAGTCAGTTCCTTCTCGTCAATTTTTCCGTTCCATGATCCGGCGGCACTGTTGAAAGTCATGTATTCAAATCGTTTCATGAGCGTATTGTAAAGGTGGTAATTCTCAATAAAAAAAGCCCCCACGTTTCCGCAGGGGCTTTAAGATAATCAACATGTCAACGCGCGATTAACCTACCGACCCTTCAAGGCTGATGGCCAAAAGTTTTTGCGCTTCTACGGCAAATTCCATGGGCAGCTGGTTCAGCACCTCTTTAGCGTAGCCATTAATGATAAGAGCCACAGCCTGCTCCGACGGGATACCACGCTGGTTGCAGTAGAACAGCTGATCTTCGCCGATCTTAGACGTCGTAGCTTCGTGTTCAACCGTGGCCGACGCATTGTTTACTTCGAGGTAGGGAAACGTGTGCGCTCCGCATTTATCGCCGAGCAGCAACGAGTCGCACTGCGAGTGGTTGCGGGCGTTTTCGGCGCGTTTCAGCACCTGCACCAGACCCCGGTACGAGTTCTGGCTCTTGCCCGCCGATATACCTTTGGATACAATCCGGCTCTTCGTGTTTTTGCCGATGTGCACCATCTTGGTACCCGTGTCGGCCTGCTGCATGTTGTTGGTAACGGCCACCGAATAAAACTCACCGATGGAATTGTCGCCCTTCAGGATGACTGACGGATACTTCCAGGTAATGCTGGAACCGGTTTCCACCTGCGTCCACGAGATTTTGGAATTCGGTCCGTCGCAGATGCCACGCTTGGTTACGAAGTTGTAGATACCGCCTAAGCCATTTTTATCGCCCGGATACCAGTTTTGTACCGTCGAATATTTGATTTCGGCGTTGCCTTTCGCAATCAGCTCAACTACGGCCGCGTGGAGCTGGTTTTCGTCGCGCATGGGGGCCGTGCAGCCCTCCAGGTAACTCACGTAAGAGCCTTCATCGGCAATAATCAGCGTCCGCTCAAACTGGCCTGTACCGGCCGCGTTGATGCGGAAATACGTGCTCAGTTCCATAGGGCAGCGAACACCCTTAGGAATATAGCAGAACGAACCGTCGGTAAAGACCGCTGCGTTCAGGGCCGCGAAATAGTTGTCTTTGGCGGGTACCACCGAACCCATGTACTTCTTCACCAGTTCGGGGTGCTCCTGTACCGCTTCCGAAATGGAGCAGAAGATAATGCCCCGCTGGGCCAGGTCTTTCTTAAACGTTGTGGCTACCGAAATTGAATCCATCACAACATCAACAGCCACCTGCGGCCGTTCGCCCGGCGCCGATGCGGTGCTGTCGCCAATGGTTTCGTCAACGACACCGGCCAGGCGTTTCTGTTCGCTCAGCGAGATGCCCAGCTTATTGAACGTAGCAATCAGCTCGGGGTCAATTTCATCCAGACTGCCAACGGTTTTCTTTTGCTTGGGCGCCGAGTAGTATTTGATGGCCTGATAGTCAATCTTGGGATATTTGACGTTGGGCCAATGCGGCTCAATCATCTCCTGCCACATCCGGAACGCCCGTAGCCGACTTTCGAGCAGCCAGTCGGGTTCATTTTTCTTGGCGGATATAAACCGAATGGTGCTCTCATCGAGACCCATGGGAGCTTCGTCAGCTTCGATAATGGTCTCAAAACCGTATTTATATTCGGAAGTAGTAATGCTTTCTAAGATCGCTTCGTCTTTGGTCATAGCGTAGGTTGGCGCGTGGTCATTAGGCCGATGCGCTGTATTTTTAACAAGTTGCCGGGGGGCTACGTTCCGGGCAGATTGGGCAAATATCGGAAACTTGCCCGTATTTACCGGCTCAACTCATCCATACAGATTTTCCTACAAGCGCCTGACCGTTTGCTCATCCAGCCCGCGCAGGGCGAGATAGAACGCAACGATATACACCACCTGCGACCCGGCGGTGGCCCAGTCTTCCTTCAATGTGGTACCAAATAAAAGAGATACAATGGTCAGCCCACCTACGAAATAGCCCCATTTGATGAATCGGCTACCCGCCAGAATTAGCAGGCCGCTGGCCAGCTCTACGAAGGGTAGCGTGTACAAAAAGGCGTTCGTGAGCGCGGGTGGCAGTATCGTATCCGTAAAACCGGCTCCGGTTTTCGCCACAAACGCACTGAGTTTAGGAACCCGTACCAGCCCATGCATGAGCATATTGATGCCCAGCCCAAGTCGCATGACAAGTTGAGCCAGTTGGTTGTTCGTAAAACGCCCCATCAATTATCGCCGTCTTCGTAATCAACGTCCACAGTGGCGTTGCCCGCTTCTACGTCTTCTTCGGCGAGCACGGCGTTATTTACGCCGTTGGCGTCGGTGTCCGACTCGTTGACTTCTTCCTTGACGGGTTCCGGACCCTGGTTTTCGACGGGACTCATGCGGGCTACCTGCGATACGCCCTCGCTGGCCTCGTCGGCCTGAATCATGGTAGTCATTATGCCCTGGTTTTCGTCAGTAGCGGGATCATAGGTATTGCTGGCTGGGTTCATGGCTGTTGGGTTGTCTGGTATGGCTTTATAAACCCGGTAGAACGGGGAAAGGTTAGACTTCTCCATCGCATACATTCATTTCCGACACCACGCCTGTATGAAACTCTGCCGCTTTTTATTGCTGTTGGTGCTGCCCATCTGCTCGTTTGCCCAAACCGATCGTGAGCCGCTGTTTACATCGTTCGATGGGACAAAAATTCATTATGATGTTTTGGGCGAAGGCAAGCCGGTGGTGTTACTGCACGGCTTCATTACCAACGGCGAAAGCTGGAAACGAGCGCCTGTCCGGCAGGCCCTCGCCGATGCCGGGTTCAGGGTTATATCGCTCGACTTGCGCGGAAACGGACGCTCCGATAAACCACATACCGCCAAAGCCTACGAAAACAACGCCGAACTGCGCGACGTCATGGCGCTGATGCAACACCTCGGCCTTACAACCTACGATGTCGTGGGCTATTCGCGCGGGGCTATTCTGGTGGCCAAGTTGATGACGATGGACAAACAAATCCGGCGGGCGGTCATGGGTGGCATGAGTGCCGATTTTACCGACCCGAACTGGGACCGACGCCGGAATTTTTTTGAAGCCCTGACCAAACCCGGCAGCCACCCCGACCTGCAATCCGCCGTTGACTACGCCAAAAAAAGCGGAGCCGACACCGTTGCCCTCGCCCGGATGCAGGAGTTTCAACCCACAACCACCAAAGCTGAACTGGCCACTATAAAAATACCGCTGCTGGTTGTTAATGGCGATAAAGACCTTGACAACGGTAACCCCCAGGAGCTGGCCAACGCCGTGCCGGGCGCCAGACTGATACTAGTGCCGGGCGATCACGGCGGAGCCATGCGGACGCCGGAGTTTGCGCAGGCGGTGGTGGCGTTTTTGCGCCAATAAAAAACACCAGGCAAGGCCCGGTGTTTTTTATTTCCATCACATAGGGAGGGGAGTTTACCCCAAATTTCCCTGGTATGAGAAGGGTGATTCCGATGGCGCTCTTCTTGCATCCGCCCGTTTCCTTCATTTGGCCAGGACTGGTGTTGCTGCCAAACCCCTAATCCAGAATCTGCCGGGAGATAACAAGTTTCTGAATTTCGCTCGTGCCTTCGCCAATGGTACACAGCTTGGCGTCGCGGTAGAAGCGTTCGGCGGGGAAATCCTTCGTATAGCCGTAGCCGCCAAAAATCTGAACCCCTTCGTTGGCTACGCGTACCGCCGTTTCAGACGCAAACAACTTCGCCATCGCCGATTCTTTGGTGACGGGTTTGCCCGCGTCTTTCAGGTCGGCCGCCTGGTAGGTGAGGAGCCTGGAGGCTTCAATCTCGGTGGCCATATCGGCGAGTTTAAAGCTGATGCCCTGAAAACGGGCAATGGCCTGACCAAACTGCTCGCGCTCCTGCGCATAGGCCAAAGCCGCATCGTAGGCACCCTGCGCAATACCCAGACTTAGCGCGGCAATGGAAATACGGCCCCCGTCCAGAATCTTCAGCGACTGCACAAAACCTTCGCCTACTTCGCCGAGCCGCTGACTGTCAGAGATGCGGCAGTCCTGAAACAGCATCTCGGCGGTTTCCGACGCCCGCATACCGAGCTTATCTTCCTTACGACCACCCGTAAAACCCGCTGTGCCGCGTTCTACGACGAAAGCCGTAGCATTTCGCGAGGTATTTGGCTCGCCGGTTCGGGCCACTACCACCGCCACGTTACCACTTTTTCCGTGTGTAATAAAGTTTTTCGCGCCGTTCAGTACCCAATGGTCTCCGTCCCGCACGGCAACGGTGCGCATATTGCCCGCATCCGATCCCGTATTGGGTTCGGTCAGGCCCCACGCGCCAATCCACTCGCCGGTGGCTAACCGGGGCAGGTACGCCTGTTTCTGCTCTTCATTACCAAACATCAGAATGTGATTGGTGCAGAGCGAATTGTGCGCAGCCATTGACAGGCCAATGGACCCGTCCACGCGCGATAGTTCGACAATGGCAGCTACGTATTCGCGGTAGCCCAGACCGGCCCCACCGTATTCGACGGGTACAAGCATACCCATCAGACCCTGTTCGCCAAGGAGCCGAAATAAATCAGCCGGAAAATGCTGCGTTTCATCCCACTCGCGGCTGTTGGGTCGGATGTGTCGCTCGGCAATATCGCGTACCGACTGAATAATGAGTTCCGAGAGGGCTGCGCGTTCGTTCGTATCGGTCTGATTGTCTGTGTACTCGCTAATCATAAATAATCTTTTTGTTGTGTTGATGCTGCTGCATAGATAACGCTTGAAACCGGTTTCTTCTTACGTAACTCTGAATAGGGCAAAATAGATACCAATATGGATATTTTTAGGAAAGGACACCGCCTGATAGTCAGATGTTTGTTGGGGAGTGACCCGAAGCGGGAGAACCAGCGTCTTATAGGCATGCGCACTCCTGAATGGTTCTGAGCAAAACCGGGCAGTATTATGCAAACAGGCGTCGTGAGTCTGGGTAAAACACTTATTTTTGTGCCATTCGACTGGTACGAAATTCTCGATCAGATAATTAAGAGTTTAAATAAATTAACAATCAGTATATGAAACTGGCAGTCGTTGGTACCGGTTATGTGGGCCTTGTTACGGGTACGTGCTTTGCCGAAACCGGCAATCAGGTAACGTGCGTCGATATTGACGAGCGGAAGGTAGAAAAGCTCAACAACGGCATCGTGCCTATTTACGAGCCGGGGCTGGAGACGCTTTTTCACCGTAACGTGGAAGAAGGGCGGCTCTTGTTCACGACCAATCTGGAAGAGGGCATCAAAGGAGCCGAAGTCATTTTTCTAGCCCTGCCAACGCCCCCCGGCGAAGACGGCTCGGCAGATCTGAAATACATCCTGAAAGTGGCCAGCGATTTAGGGCCGATTCTAAGTCAGTACGCGGTTATTGTGGACAAGAGCACCGTACCCGTTGGCACCGCTGAGAAAGTGCACGCTCACATTGCCGATAGCGCTACCGTGGATTTCGATGTAGTCTCGAACCCCGAATTTCTGCGCGAGGGCGTGGCGGTTGAAGACTTCATGAAACCTGACCGGGTAGTGATTGGAACGCAGTCAGACCGGGCAAAAGGAGTAATGAGCAAACTCTACGCACCGTTGGTACGGCAGGGCAATCCCGTCATTTTCATGGACGAGCGTTCGGCCGAGATGACCAAATATGCGGCCAATGCGTTTCTGGCCACTAAAATTACGTTCATGAACGAGATTGCCAACCTGTGCGAACGCGCCGGCGCCAACGTCGACGATATTCGGCGTGGTATTGGCACTGATAGTCGGATTGGCAAGCGCTTTCTGTTTGCCGGCATTGGCTACGGCGGAAGCTGCTTTCCGAAAGATGTGCAGGCTCTGGCCAAAACCGCCAAAGATTTCGACTACGACTTTAAAGTGTTGAAATCGGTCATGGCCGTAAATGAGGAGCAGAAAACCCGCATGATTCCGCAGATTACGCAGCACTTTGGGGGGGACCTTAAGGGTAAAACCGTTGCCATCTGGGGCCTGGCGTTTAAACCCTATACCGACGATATTCGCGAAGCGCCAGCGCTGGACAATATCCGGGCCTTGCTGGACGCAGGGGCGAAAGTGACGGTGTATGACCCTGAAGCCATGGAAAACGTCCGCAATCAGATGGGTACTGCTATAAATTATGCCCACACGCAGTACGCGGCCTTAGACGACGCGGATGCCCTGATGATCGTGACGGAGTGGCCGCTGTTCCGCACGCCTGACTTCGAAAAAATGAATCTGCTGATGAAAGGCAAAGTGATTTTTGATGGCCGTAACGTCTATGAACTTGACACCATGCGCGAGCAGGGGTACACCTACTACAGCGTTGGTCGTGAGGCAGTCCTGGCTCCAGTTGAACAGAAAGTATAAGCTATGAAACGTATTCTCATTACCGGCGGGGCCGGATTCTTAGGGTCGCACCTGTGCGATCGGTTTATCAAAGAAGGCTATCACGTGATGGCGATGGATAACCTGATTACCGGCGATATCCGTAACATTGAACACCTGTTTCACCTGCCCAATTTCGATTTCTACCACCACGATGTGTCGAATTACATCCACGTGCCGGGCGAACTCGATTATATCCTGCATTTTGCCTCACCCGCCAGCCCGATTGACTACCTGAAGATTCCCATTCAGACGCTGAAGGTGGGTTCGCTGGGTATTCATAACTGCCTTGGTCTGGCCCGGGTGAAAGGCGCGCGGGTGCTGATTGCGTCGACGTCTGAAGTGTATGGCGACCCAACGGTACACCCCCAAAACGAAGACTACTGGGGTAATGTGAACCCGGTTGGGCCGCGCGGGGTGTATGACGAAGCCAAGCGGTTTCAGGAAGCCATGACGATGGCCTACCATACGTATCACGGTGTAGAAACGCGTATTATTCGTATTTTCAATACGTACGGACCCCGAATGCGCCTGAACGACGGCCGGGTGCTGCCCGCCTTTATTGGGCAGGCACTGAGGGGCGAAGACCTGACCGTTTTTGGCGATGGTAGCCAAACGCGTTCATTCTGCTACGTCGACGATCTGGTAGAAGGAATTTACCGGCTGCTGCTCAGCGATTACCCCTACCCGGTCAACATCGGTAACCCGTCGGAGATTACGATTGGTCAGTTTGCCGAAGAGATCATTAAACTGACGGGTACCAGCCAGAAGGTCGTTTACAAAGACCTGCCCGTGGATGACCCCAAGCAGCGGCAGCCCGACATTACCAAAGCCCGCGAAATACTGGGTTGGGAGCCAAAAGTATCGCGCGAAGAAGGGCTCCGCATCACGTACGAATACTTCAAAAAACTGCCCGAAGACGAACTTTATACCGGCGCAAACCACCGGCAGTTTAACTGATAAGCCATACCTGATTACAGAAAAAAGCCGCATTGAAATCAATCAGTGCGGCTTTTTTCGTAATCAGCTACTACTAAATCATATCGGCGTAGTCATCCATTGAGGTTTGGATTACCTCGCGGGCCTCGTCGCGGCCATAGACGTTGGCCAGTTCCATAAGGGCAGGCTCGTCGGGTAGGTTCTTATAGGTCAGGAAGTAATGCCGGAGCCGCTTCACCACCGCTTCGGGCAGTTCGCTCAGGTCGTTGTACTGGCCATACATAGAATCGCCTTTCAGAACCGCAATGATCTTGTCATCGGCTTCGCCCTTGTCAATAAGCCGGAAACCACCAATGGGAATGGCCTGGAGCAGAATGTCGCCGTGGGTGATCTCGCGTTCGGTCAGTACGCAGATGTCGAGCGGGTCGCCATCGCCTTCGCGAATGGTCATACCCGACCGCTCGGACGCCAGCCGGGCAATGCGCTCACCACAGAACGTACGCGGCACGAAGCCGTACAGCGCCGGGATGATGTTGGAGTACTGCTGGGGCCGGTCTATTTTCAGGTAGCCCGACTCTTTATCGATTTCGTACTTGACGGTATCAGTCGGTACAATTTCAATGAAGGCCGTAATGACATTGGGGGCATTTTCGCCGGGCGATATGCCGTGCCAGGGGTGGGCTTTGGACGGTGTCTTGGCCATTAATTCGAGTTGGGTTGGTTCAAAGAACGACTGCATACAAAGATGATAAAATTAGATAAAATCTGGTTAGCCAATGGGCCAAAACGGCACGTTCCGCCCGTTACAGGCTGACAAGGCAGACCGGCAAGGGGCGGAACGGAATTAATGAGACAAAAATAAGCGAAACGACCAGAATAACCGCTATTTACGCTTGTTGGCCGCAGCCAGTTCGGCGCGGAGGTCGGCCTGTTCTTTCGGACTCGGGTTCAGGGCCAGCCCTTTGTTGATCCACTTTGTTACGGTCGGCACGTCGGAAGCGTCGGGACTGTTGCGGTTGAAAAGCCGTGAAATGTATAGGTACTCGGGCACACTGAGCTGGTTTGAGTTAACCTGACCGTCCATTCGCTCAACGGCTTTGGCAGTTTGCCCGGCCCGGAAATACGCGTTCACTTCGGGTAGCAACGTTCGGTTGGCGGCAACTTTCGGGTCAATACCAAGTCTGACCAACCCCTGCCGGATGTCAAGAATCTTATTGATCGGGTACTTTGCCCCACGACCGCTGTACAGCGATGACATCAGGATGTTCTCGGCCACGTTCTTTACCGGCTCGGCTCCGTATGCTTTGCGGTACTGGTCCAGATGGCCAAGCATGTACTGAAACATCGGATTTTCGTAGTCAAGCACGAGTTTTTGCAGGGCCAGCCAATTGGTCTGATTTGCAAACGTAGCGGCCGACTGCTGCCTGGCGTAGTCGTTCATGGCAGCCATGTTGGCAACGGTGTCTTTCGTAACCCGCCCAAACATGGCGTAGTCGATCAAAAAATTACCAGACCGCTCACCCTGCTGATACCGCGATTTCATGTTCTGGCTGCGCGTTTGCGGATTCAGCGCGTTGGTGCCATGCCGGATCACCTCGTCGGTCGAGTTATTGCTCATGGCAAAATGCACCAGATTCTGCTGGGGATCGAAATACAGAAACAGCGGCAGCGACGGTACGAATAACTGCCGGCTGTCCAGAAACGCCCGCGTTGAGGGCAGATTCACGTCGGCCTTGGTGCTAATGAACTTACTGTTGTAGAATTTGCCGACCCGCGCATCATTCAGCGTTGGAATGAAACTTTCGCACACATGACAGGTTGGCGAGTACACTTCCACAAATACGGGTTTGCCGGTTCGGCGGGCTTCCTGGAAAACGGCAGCTAACGGACTGTTTTTAAACGCAATGCCGCCTGGTTTCTGAGCATGGGTAAGCTGGGCAAACAGCAGGAGAAGAACAATATATTTCATGGATAACAACGTCACGTATGGGATGATATACAGCAAAAAAACGACCAGATTATCCGGATGTACGTCGGCTACTTTTTCTGAGCTTTAATTTCTTCGTCAAGCCGTTTGCTGAGGATGCGGCAGGTGTTTTCAATGTCGTTGGCCATATTCTGATCGTTGGTGGCGCTAAGGGCAGTATCGGCCAGCCCACTCATAATCTCGATTAAAAACCGCTTCATATCAACTACCTCCATGTCCTTGGTCCAGAGGTCAATTTTGAGCGTGCTGTTATGGTAATGGTCCCAGAGCGAAATGGCAATGGCCCGCGTATCGCTCAGGCCCTCGTTGGGATTGTCGGTGGCGTCCCAATATATTTTTTCGGGTACGTTTTCATTGTCGAGTTCGACCGAGAAGTTAATGTCAGACTTTTTCATTGGGCAAAGGTAAGGAGGGGGAGTTGTTACGCGGAGATTCGCCGAGCGAAAAGGAGATTCGCGGAGAGAAATATAGCGCTGCGTACCTCTTTTTTTTCTCTGCGAATCTCCGCGTGACAACCCTACTTACTGCCAAAGACCCGCTTCAGCAATTCGCTGGTGCGCTCCAGTGGGTTCTCGCGGATTTTCTGTTCTTCCTGGGCTACCAGTAAGAATAAACCATCAACGGCGCGGTTGGTGGCGTATTCGGTCAGGTTAGGGTTTACACGCTGTACAAACGGCAGGCGGTTGTAAATCGTGACCAGATCGGTGTAATAGCGGGTGGCGTTATTTTTGGCAAGCGTGCTGTCGATAATTGGCGAGAATTCGCGCACCAGTTCCTGGCCCGACGTCCGGCGCAAATACTGGGTAGCTGCGTCATTCTGCCCGCGCAGAATACCCACCGCATCGCCGATGCTCATGGACGTAATAGCCTTTATAAACACGGGTTTGGCCTTTTTTGCGGCATCTTCGGCGGCCCGGTTCAGCGACAGCTCAAACTTATCGACCTGTTTGCTAAAACCCAGTTGCCGGAGTCTATCGGCTACATTCTGGGCTTCGGGTGGGAACGCAATGCGTAACAACGGATTTTTGTAATAGCCATTCAGGGCCGACGCCTGGTCAGACCCTTTGCTGATGCCTTTGGATAGGGCCTCCCGTAGGCCCGACGCAATATCACCGCTGCTCAGCCCCCCGCCCGACGTGCCGGTGGTGATGACCTGGTCGAGTATCTGGCCAAAGATGCTGCGTTTGGGCGCTGGGGGTTGGGTCTGCTCCGTACCGGTGCTGGTTTTTGTAGTGTCCTGCGCCAGGGTAGGCTGGATAAACATAGTCGCCAGACAAACCGCCAGCCCAAGTATCGTGTTCCTGTTTTGCATCCGTTTCATATCGTTTTGATGGCCGCCAGTGTCAATAGTTTAACGAACTTGCCCGGCCAAATCCGCGGAGCGAACCTCCGCATTACTTATGACCAACACCATCCGTGCCGAAGTTATTACCATCGGCGACGAAATTCTGTTCGGACAGATAACCGATACCAACACCGCCTGGATCGGTACCGAGCTGACCAATATTGGTATCCGCGTAATGCGGAAAACGTCCATTGGCGATCAGCGTGAGGCCATTCTGCAAATTCTCAGGGAAGCCCACCCACGCGCTGACGTTATCATTATCACGGGCGGCCTGGGTCCGACTAAAGATGATATCACCAAAAAAACCCTGTGCGAATACTTTAGCGTGGACATGGTGCGTAACCCCGATGCGCTGGCCCTGGTGACGGATTTTTTTGAGAAGCGGGGCCGCGAAATCACCGAGATTAACCGTGGTCAGGCCGATTTGCCCGCCAACGCGGTGTATCTGCAAAACGACTGGGGAACCGCACCGGGCATGTGGTTCGAGCAGGAGAATACTGTGTACGTGTCCCTGCCTGGGGTGCCGTTTGAAATGAAACACCTGATGACTAACCGGGTGTTACCGAAGCTGGCAGACCGCTTTGATCCGCCCATCATCAAGCATAAAATGATTCGGACCGTCGGCATTGGCGAGTCGTTTCTGGCCGAGCGTATTGCCGACTGGGAAGACAGCCTGCCGTCCCATATCAAACTGGCCTACCTGCCCCATTTTGGTCAGGTGCGGCTTCGGCTTACGGCTACCGGCACCGACGAGCTCACGCTGGACCGCGAACTGGCCGGCGAGGTAGCGAAGGTGATGCCGCTTATCAGCAAGCACGTTTTTGGCTACGATGCTGACGAACTTGAAGCGGTTATTGGTCGGTTGCTGACGGAGAAAAAGCTGACGCTGGCCACCGCCGAAAGCTGCACCGGCGGCTACGTAGCCTCGCGCATCACGAGCATTCCCGGCTCGTCGGCCTATTTTCTGGGGAGTGTTGTCAGTTATAGTAACGAGGTGAAAGTTAACCAGCTGAGGGTCTCGGCGGAGACAATTCAGCAGGTGGGCGCCGTGAGCGAAGCGGTTAGTATACAAATGGCCGAAGGCGTCCGGGAAATCCTGAAGGCCGACATTGGTATCGCTACCAGCGGCATTGCCGGTCCCGACGGCGGCACACCCGATAAACCCGTCGGCACCATCTGGATTGCCGTCTCAACGAACCGTCGTACCGTGACCCGTCTGCTTAAACTCGGCCCTTATCGTGACCAGAACATCCAGTTAACGACTACGTATCTCTTAAATTTGCTACGCGAAGAAGTTGCAGACCAGTAATGATTGAGGAATTGTGAATGGGCTTACACCCCTCCAGGAATGATTCTCAATCCATTATTTACACCTCATCATTTATAATTCAAAAAGATGCTCATCGACATGGTAATGCCCAAAATGGGCGAAAGTATAATGGAATGCACGGTCATTGCGTGGTTAAAACAGCCCGGCGACCGCGTGGAAGCCGACGAATCGGTGCTGGAAGTAGCGACGGATAAGGTCGATACGGAAGTGCCGGCTCCGCAGAGCGGTATCCTGAAAGAACTGCTGGTCAACGACGGCGACGTAGTGGCGGTTGGCGCGCCCATTGCCCGGCTCGAAACCGAGGAGACCGTTGGCAACGATCCGGCACCGGCTCAGACCCCTCCGCCGGCGGCATCCGATTCGGCGGAGAAACAGGTAGATCCAGACCAAACACCCGTTGGCGTTGGCGATGTGGCGAACGTGCCGCAACCAGACGCTCCGGAATATGCCGCATCGGAGTCGGCTGACTCTACGGCGGCCCGTGAGCTCGAAACAGGCATTTCGGCTATGAGTAGTAGCCCTGCCAAGGCTGTAGCCACCTCGCCCACTACGCTGGCGGGCGACGCGCCAGTGTTTGCCGACCGGTTTTACTCGCCCTTAGTGCTGAACATCGCTAAAGAAGAAGGCATCAACCGCGCCGAACTTGACCGCGTTCCTGGCTCCGGCAGCGAGAATCGCGTCACCAAAAAAGATCTGCTCGACTACCTCAAAAGCCGGGAGCAGTCGGCAACGGCAGACAGTGGTCAGCCGGCAACGACCGGTGCTCCGGCGGGTAATGTGGCCGCACCGACCCTTCAACCAAAGAACGTTGCACAAAGCAAGCCCGTACCGTCGCTGAATGGCCATAACGACATTGTGCAGATGGACCGGATGAGGAAACTGATTGCGCAGCGGATGGTAGAGTCGAAGCAGATTTCTCCCCACGTCAGTTCGTTTGTCGAAGCCGATATGACCAGCGTCGTGGAGTGGCGGGCGCGCGAAAAAGAAACGTTTAAGCAGAAGACCGGCGAGAACCTGACCTACACGCCCATTCTGGTGCAGGCGATTGTGAAAGCCATCAGAGACTTTCCTATGATTAACGTCTCGGTCGAGGGTGACTCGATTGTGGTAAAAAAGGCGGTTAATGTTGGCATGGCGGTGGCGTTGCCCAGCGGTAACCTGATTGTGCCGGTCATTCACAACGCCGACCAGTACAACCTGGCGGGGCTGGCCAAGCGCGTAAATGACCTGACCAAACGCGCCCGCGAAAGCAAACTCACCGCCGATGATCTGGCCGGTGGTACCTACACCATCTCCAACATCGGTACGTTTGGTAATATCATGGGTACGCCCATCATCATGCAGCCGCAGGTGGCCATTATGGCGTTCGGAGCCATTGTCAAGAAGCCCGCCGTGGTTGAAACTCCGCAGGGTGATTTTATCGGAATCCGGCAGCTTATGTTCCTCTCCCACTCGTATGATCACCGCGTGGTCGATGGCGCTTTGGGCGGGCAGTTTGTTCGGCGTGTGGCCGACTATCTGGAGCAGTTTTCCGAATCTACGTTCTAATACAACCCCGATGAAACAACGCATTGCCATTGATATGGATGACGTAATGGCCGACACCCACGCCAAATTCATCCGCCTGTATCTGGAGGGAGAAATGCCCCGCTACACGCTCGAAGAACTCCGGGAGAAATCTTTTCACGAACTGTTCGACGAAGATGAATACCGGACCATTTCGCAACGGGTGTATGAGCCGGGCTTCTTCCGTGACATTCCGGTAATGGAAGGCGCCCAGGACGTGGTGGCTGATCTGATGGAGCGGTACGATATCTTTATTGCTACGGCGGCTCAGGAGTTTCCCAACTCACTGCGCGAAAAGTGGGACTGGCTGCACGAGTATTTCCCGGCTATTTCGTGGCGTAACTATGTATTCATGGGCGACAAAAGTATTCTGAATACTGCCTACCTTATTGACGATATGCCCCGTAACCTGCGTACGTTTCAGGGTGAGGGCCTGCTCTTCGACGCGCTCCACAATCGCGACGATACCCAATTCCGGCGTGTAAAATCGTGGCAGGATGTGGCAAAGGCGTTATTGTAGGTTCACAAAACCACGCCTGTCAATACCGTGTTAGTCATAAAGAAAACCCCAAAAGCGGTATGGAAGCAAACGAAAAACAGGACCGGATTATCGACGCCCGCATGAAGCTAAAGCGTCGGTTCGAGGAGAAGATGGCCCAAACGCCGTCTGTTACCGACCCGAAACCACGCGGTTCCGGCCCAGTCAATCGCCACGGGATGCCAGCGGTTCCGGTGGGGCAAACCGTCACAGCGAAGTGGCCCGTGCTGGACCTTGGCTACCAGCCAGCAATTCCGCTCGACAAGTGGCAGCTCAATATCGATGGGGAAGTAAACCACCCCACGCGGCTCAAATGGGATGATCTGATGGCCCTGCCGCAGGTTGAGGATACCAGCGATTTTCACTGCGTCACGACCTGGTCGCGGCTGGACGTACCCTGGGTAGGGGTTCGGTTTATGGACCTGGCCGCGCTGGTTGACCCGAAGGGGTCAGCCACGCACGTAATGTGCTACGGGTATGATGGATACTCGACCAATGTGTCGCTCGAAGAAGCTCTCAAACCCGACGTTTTGCTGGTTCACACCGCCGACGGCCAGCCCCTGACCCGCGAACACGGTGGCCCGCTCCGTATGATTACGCCCCAGCTTTACGCCTGGAAAGGATCAAAATGGATCAAGCGCATTGAGTTTCTGACCAAAAATAAGCACGGCTTCTGGGAAGAGCGCGGCTATTCTGATACGGCCTACCCGTGGCGCAATGATCGATACTCCTGACTACCCTTCTATAAATCCATAGCAAATCAGGTGGCAGATGGTCATCTGGGCGTCCTCAACCCGGCCGTAATGGGTGTCGTCAATGACGATGACTTCGTGGGCAAGATCGGCAATGCGCCCCCGTTTACCACCCACCAGGCCAATGGTGGTCAGGCCGTTGGCGTTGGCCCACTCAACCGCTTTAACCACGTTGGGCGAGTTGCCGCTGACGCCGAGGGTCAGAACCAGATCGCCGGGCCGGGCAAAGTTTTGGAGTTGCCGCAGATAAACGTCTTCGTAGGCGTAGTCGTTGCCAATGGCGGTAATCCACGATAGGTTCTCGTTCAGGGACATACACCGGAATCGGGTGCCGTTATCCTGGCCCTCCAGTTTATCCGACGCGCTTTTGCCAAGGTCGGTAATGAAGTGCGAGACGTTGGACGCGCTGCCGCCATTACCAAACGCAAACAGCTGCCGGTCCTCGGTACGACATTTTTTAATGAGGTTGATGATCCGTTCCACCTGCTCCAGCGGAATGGCTTCGTACACGGCCTGCTGCCGCCTTATATAGTTCTGAAAGTAGGGGAGGGTCATGGGGGCATAAATTATGAAAGGAGGTATTCCTGCTTATCATCAATCATTGTACCGGCAAGCCGGTCATACCTAACTCCAGCGCACCAATCGGTACGGCATCTTCGCCGAGTTTGGCCAGTAAGACCACCGGGGGAGGCTGAAATGATGGCATCACGAAGCGTGGTAACGCCTGCCGGACAGCCGCCCGCAGAGGTTCGCCAATGCCGGAGAGACCACCGCCCAGCACAAGGGCGTCGGGGTGAAACAGATGCACCACATGCGACAGGCCCAGGGCCAGCACCGAACCAATCTGTTCGATCAGCATCCGCGCTACGGGATCGCTCTTCTCGTAAGCCGGGTGCAGAAACCGCGCCAGCCGGTCGGGGTTATCGTTTGCCTGCTGTGCGTCCAGTACCAGTTGCTTCAGCGAAGAATCATCGGGAAGTTGCGGCATCAGATCCCGGATTTGTCGGTCAACGGCCCAGCCTGATACCGTTTGTTCGAGTGTTTGTCCCGGCGTGGATTCGCCGGGCGGCACGAGCCAGAGGTGGCCAATTTCGGCTTCGCCCGGCGTGGCACCGTGGTACAGCTGGCCATCTACCACCAGCCCACCGCCGACGCCACTGCCGAGTGTTGCGTAAAAAACCGTTCGGAAGCCCGTGGCCACTCCCCGCCGGGCTTCGGCCAGCGCGGCTACATTGGCGTCGTTCTCAATTCGTACGTGTGCTCCGGGTACCTGCTCTTTCAGCCAGTCGGCCAGCTGAAAACCCGTCCAGCCGCCCACCTGGTGCGAGTTGGCAATGCGTCCGGTCTGCCAGTCGAGGGGTCCGCCAAAACCCACACCAATAGTTTGCGGAGGTTCGGTGAGTTGGGCGATGGTACGGGCTATGCGCTGCAAAATGCCATCGGCACCCTGTTCAGGGTCAACGGTGTAACGAAACCGCTGGTTAATGTGCCCGGTCAGATCGCTGGTTACGAGTTGTAGTTTTGTGCCGCCAATTTCAATGCCCAGATTCATGCGATGCGAAATGATGTCCACAAATATAGGGACTACACTACCACCGAAAGATAGTCAGGCAGGGGTTCATGGGCCAGGTGTGTCACTAGTGTACCCCGCTCAAAATTCAGGGCGTTTTCTACGATGTATTCGGGGCGGCCTTTAATTTCGTTGAAGATGCTGCTCAGGTATTCGCCGAGAATACCAATGGTCAGCATTTGTACCCCGCCAAAAAACAGGACAATAATAATGATGGAGGCCCAGCCCTGCGCAAGCCGGTCAGGCTCGAAAATCAAGGTGTAAACTACCCAAATCGTCAGCAACAGGCTGACGAATACCGCGATGAGTCCGGCCGACGAAGCAATGCGCAGGGGCTTGTTGCTGAAATAAAGCAGACTGGTGCGGGCAAAGCGCAGCATTTTGCGGAGTGAATACTTGGTTTCGCCCGCAAACCGTCCTGAGCGTTCGTAATAGATCGGAACCTGCCGAAACCCAACCCAGCTAATCAGCCCGCGAATGTATTTGTTGCGTTCGGGCATGCGGTTGAAGGCGTCGATTACCTTACGGTCAATCAGCCGGAAATCGCCGGTGTCAAGCGGGAGCGATACCTCTGATAAATAGTTGATGGTGCGGTAAAAGAGTTTGGCCGTGAACTTTTTAAAGAAAGACTCTCCCTGTCGGCTTCGGCGAACGGCGTAAACAACTTCGCAGGGCTGACTCAGATAAAGTTCAACCATATCGGGAATCAGTTCGGGAGGGTCCTGTAGGTCGGCGTCGATGATGATAGCCAGCGTCCCCGAACAATACGCCAGCCCCGCCGACACGCCCGCCTGATGGCCGAAATTTCGCGAGAACGACAACACCTTCACATGAACGTCTGCCTGGGCCAGTGCCTGCAAAATGGTCTGTGTGGCGTCGGTACTACCATCGTTGACGAACACCAGCTCGTACTGCTTAAAGTAGGTCTGCATGACCCTCGACAGCTGGGTGTATGATTCTGGCAAGACTTCCTGTTCGTTAAAACAGGGAATGACAACCGATGTGTGGATAGTGTACATAGCTGAAAGAGGATAGAATACTACATAAATGTAAGTACAGGATCTGTGCAGCTTAATAGGACGGCTATCGGAAAGGTGAGTACTTAGGCAACGGTAGTTACTAAAATCAATATGGATAGGTTGTGGCGACCGGTTGTTTCAGCCGAACCAGTGTAAACGGCCCTGAGGTGTACACCGCAGCAATGGTGCCGGGATCGATTTGTTTCATCGGATCAGGATGATTGGCCAGTACGTAATTGTAGCGAAAAGGGTGATGTGCGTTGACCAACCTGTTGTATTCCCGATAATATTGAATGTACCGCATCTCAACGGGCTGCTGCCTGACGCTGGCCAGTGTGCTCCAGAAATGATAGATGCCCCAGTCGTTGGTGAACAGGATGCCTATATTCTGGACGTCGGGGCCAATGTGGGCCAGTAACGGAGCGTAGTCAATATAGTGGCCGGGATGATTGGTAAAATAAGTCTGCGCCCGATTCTGCGTCAGGACGCTCTGTAATTTGTCGGTCTGGAAGTAGCCAATGGCGTCGAGCTTGTTAAAAATTACCCGACGGTCGGCATAGCTGTAGGCTTGTCGGATGGGGTAACAGGCGGCTGTCGCGTCGATGCGGTAATAATCAGACACGGTCTGCCTGAACTGCCGCTGTTGGCTGGTATCTGCCGGACAGATGTTGCCTGGCACGTGAGCCAGCAAACGTTTGCTCAGATAACGTGCGGGTACTATCATCTTGGCCGGGTTGCCCAGCACAACCGGCAGGGAAAGGCCATATAAAACAGCGATAAGCCAGCGCCCCGACCAGCGTAGCGTCTGAATAACTACGTAGGCGATGACCACGCAGCCCAGCGCAAAAAACGGCATTTGGGTTCGGCTGCTGTAGAATTGAAACTTGAACATACTGCTGAACATAACAAACCCGATCCCCATCAGCAACAACAGAAGTTTGACAGGCTTGTGTCCCCGCTGAAAAAGTAGAAGCAGCCCTGCCAGAACCAGCAGGGCCAGATGCAGCGTATTGGGAGCCATATCTTCCTGCATCGAAAAACGCGTGTGGTAGTCATTCAAGCTAAGGGCCGGGTCAGTTACGGATACGCCAATGAGGTGGTGAATACCCTTTATGATCGAGTCAATCCAATGGTTGTAAGGCAGGTAAGGAAGCCCCACGTGAAGCCCTGCGTTTTTAATTGTGTTTGAGACAGAATAGGCGAGTGAAAACCCGTCGACCGGTATTTTCTCGGTGTAAAAACGCGATCCCGGCAGTGGACCCAGGATGGAGCCGAAAAATGAATGATTTCGGGCGAAGAAGGGGCCAAATACCAACCCGAACAAACCAGCCGCCCCGCCCGCAGCGGCCACTCCAGACCACCGCCCATACTGACTGAGTATACGTATGCCGAAATAAACAACGAACGGCAGGGCAAAAAACATGACGGTGTACTTGGTAAAACAGCCCAGTACCAGCGCCAGTAAACACCAGACTAACTCCTGACGGTTATGCTGCTGCAAAAAACGATAGCCGAACAGAATAAATGCCACAAAGAAAAAACAGGCCACGTAATCGTTTTGAGTAGTCGTGCTTTCAAATAAACCAATGGGCAGAGTTAGCATGAGTACCCCGGCCAGCAGCTGCCCCCGATAGCGCATGCCAAACGAGCGGGCCAGCAAACTCACCGCCAGTACCGACCCCAGCATGGCCGTAAACTGCACCAGATTGGCAAACAGATCAGAACCCGTCAGTAAAAACGTATGTAAGACCAGGTACTCAGCAAACACATTGTGGTACAACTGCTGAACGTGCATGGTTGGATAATGACCCAGATTCTGGTTAGCCAGCCAGTACAAAATACGGCTCAGATGATACTGGTGTGAGTCATAGTTGTTGGGGGGCACGTAAACCGCCAGTGCCAACAAAGGCAGTACGATCAGGGCAACGCCCGCGTAGATCAGGATGCGTGGTTGCTGGTCAATGCCTCTAAGCCGGAATACATGATTTACCTGACTACCAGGATTACTCCGCCGATTCCGTTTGACTGAACGCCCCAACCACCCTGCTGAACCAAGAACTGCCAGGAGCCAGAAAAGGCGGGCCGAGGTCGGAGTTAGCAGGTCGAGAGCCGAAGCCGTCTCGTTATACGCAAAGACGAGGGAACTGAGACTGATGAGCGCCTGCACAAACGCTATCCGAAAAGTGGTGTAAAGTCCACGGGGAGTCTGTTCATTCAGAGACAGACTGAGCAGCAGCATCACAAAGGCGATGACGGGTAATACAATAAAGAGCATATGCGGATAGACGGTGAGGCTCACCTACCCGGTTAGCCTCAGAGGTTTCCGGCAAAGATGCACGTTTACTGTCGACGCATGGTAGCGCGACCTACATAGATTTCATCGCCTTTGAGTGGAACGGTGGTATAAAACTGGTAGCCGTTCTGTACGTAACGCAGCAACACGCTGCCCGTTTGCGTGGGTTGGGCGTAGGGTTGCGTGGCGGCCACCAGAATCTGATCGCCATTAATAATAGCCCGCACAAACGGCAGCTTACGAGTCTTGAGCTGGTTGGCGTTGTAGGTATTCCAGGTTTGTCCGCCATCGTAGGAGCATTCCGTATTCTCGTTCAGGTACGTCTCGCGGCCATTGAACAGATCGCCGTGGTGTTTGAAGAGCCGCCACAGGCCGTGAACGTAATGCTCGTAACAGGCGTAGTGCCGGTCGTTACCAATGCCGCCCCGCGCCAGGTCGTTGGGCGCGCGCGTGTTGGGTGTGAGCGCCCAGTGATCGTCCCAGAAAACAGCTCCGTACGCCCCCGTGAACCAGTAAAATACGCCCATGCCTTCGGCAATAGCGGGTGGAGCCGCGTTCTCGGCCTGACCGCTCCGCTCAAAAGCACTACTCTGGGTGTTGAACAGCCACTGCCAGGCCACACGCTTTTTAAGGGATAATTTGCTGTTTACTTCCTGCTCACCCAGCATAGACGCCAGCCAGTGACGAGCATTGTCGGCCGAGTGATCGATCGTATAATCAAAATCGGGATAGACATAGTAGCTGCCCGGCATATAGAAATCGGCGTAGTCGGCAAAGGATTTGTCTACCAGATCATTAGGCATACCGCGCTGTCGGCTGGTATTCGTTTGCCGGGCTTTGGCGGTCCAGAGCCAGTCAGCAGTAGCTTTATAATCCTCTGCTCTCGAATACCCCATGCTGTAATGCGGAATCGGGCTGACGGCACCAATTTCAGTCTGACTGCTTACGTTCTCCTTCATGGTTTTGAACAAATACGCAAACAAATTCGCCTGTTCCTGCCGGCTGCCAACGTCGCCCATATCGTTCTCAATATCCACGAACATCATGCCGTACGTACTTTTCATGCCGCCGGGCGGGCAGTCGCCGAAGCCCACGCAACCGCCCTGCAACTCCATGGCCGACTGGTAAACGGTATTACGGCTGGGGCGGGCGTTGGGCGAAGGCAGAACGCGGTACGTTGTGTTTGAGGCATGGGTGCTTTCCCGGGCCCAGTCCAGCCCGAAATTCTGAACAAAATAGTCGCCATAAATAACGACCGCCCGCTGACGCGGTGCCAACCGACTGCGCCATCCTTTGGGTGGCGTGCCGTCGACCCATATCTCTTCGTTACGGACCATCCGCCCCTGTTCTACCGCCGAAAAACCCCGCCGAAACAGCTTGCTCCAGTCCTGCTGCACGTGCAGGTTCCGTCCGGCCCCGCAGAATGTGAGCGTCTTGGTAGCGGGCAGCGTAAAATCACCCACCACGTCGAGGTTGTAGTAACCCCGGCGCGTGGGTGGCGTGGGTGTGAAGCGGGCGCGGGGCGTGGGCGTAAGTGATGTCTGAGCAGGCAACGGCTCCTGCCGGTAAACGGCAGTGGGGCCGGGCAGAGCAGCCGACCGGCTCAGCCAGACGCCCGCCCCGGCAAAGACAACAGCGGTACCTAACAGCAAAAATTTCATCGAACGTGTCAAGACAGGAGTGAGTTGCGAGTGTAACGCCCGAAACAGACAGGCAGATGTATGTAAAAGATTTCCCTACTCGTCGATGTACCGTTTTGTAATGGGCTGATACGAGTCGATACGCCGGTCGCGGAAGTACGGCCAGGTGGTGCGGTACTTGTCGGTCAGGGCCAGGTCAACAGTCTGCACATGTACCGTTTCTTCGGTGTGCGGAGCCAGGTACAGCAGCGAACCAAACGGGTTGGATACAAACGACCCCCCCCAGAACTGCTGATCGGCTTCGCGGCCCACGCGATTTACGGCCACCACGTGCACGCCATTGGCAATGGCATGGCTGCGCTGAATGGTTTGCCAGGCGTTGTATTGCTCAGTGTTCTGGGCGGGGTCCGGCTCGCTGGTGTCCCAGCCTATGGCCGTGGGATAAACCAGCAGTTCGGCACCCATCAGGGCCGTAATCCGGGCCGCTTCGGGATACCATTGGTCCCAGCAAATCAGGACGCCGATTTTCGCAAACTTCGTGTCGAAGACTTTGTAACCCAAATCACCAGGGGTGAAATAAAACTTCTCGTAATACCCCGGATCGTCGGGGATATGCATCTTGCGGTACATGCCGAGGTAGCTGCCGTCGGCATCCAGCACGGCGGTCGTATTGTGGTACAGCCCCTGCGCCCGCTTCTCGAACAGCGACGCCACAATGACGACGCCCAGCTCACCCGCCACGGTAGCCAGCCGATCGGTAGTAGGGCCGGGAATAGCCTCGGCTAGGCTGAAATTGTGATGATCCTCCACGTCGCAGAAGTAAAGCGAGGTGAATAACTCCTGCAAACAGACTATCTGCGCGCCTTGCTGAGCCGCTTCGCGAATGCCGGTTATGGCTTTCTGGATATTGGTTTCTTTATCGGCCACGCAGCTCATCTGCACTAGCCCGATATTGACGTTCTTAGACATAAGGCAAAAATAAGGCGTTCCCGGTTGAGAACGCCCTTTCATAGTAAAAGTCTGATTTGCCGGACCCAACCGTATGACCCAATCTGGACTACAACATACCCCGTTTCATCTCCTTGCCGGCAAAGTCAGCCGCCCGGGCCGTGATGGCCATGAATGTGAGTGACGGGTTTTGCGTGGAGGTCGAGGTCATGCAGGCCCCATCGGTAACGAAGACGTTTTTGCAGCTGTGTAGCTGATTCCACTTGTTGAGCAGCGACGTTTTGGGGTCTTTTCCCATCCGGACGCCCCCCATCTCGTGAATGTCCAGCCCCGGTGCTTTGTCAGGTTTGTCGTGCGTCCTGATGTTGATAAAGCCCGCCAGGGTCATCATCTCGGTCATCTGCTCGTGAAAATCCCGGATCATCTTCTCATCGTTATCATCATACGCTACCGAGATATTGAGCTGCGGAATGCCCCAGGGATCAGTTAGGTTAGAATCGAGCCGGACAAAGTTGGATTCTTTCGGGATGGTTTCGCCCATCATGTGCGAACCGGCCCGCCAGTTGTCATATTTGGGTTTCATCAGGCTGGCTTTCAGATCTTCGCCCATGCCGGCGGTGTCGGCGTTGGTGCCGCGGTAGGCACTGAACCCGGCTGCGTAGCCGCGCAAAAAGTCAGTCTCCTGCTTTTTTACGTTACGAAAACGCGGAATGTAGCTGCCATTGGGTCGGATGCCTTCCGTAGCCGTGTCCTGAAACCCTTCGTGCTCGCCAGAGATGGTCGTGCGAAAATTGTGGAACGCCACGTACTTGCCCAGCAGGCCGTTGTCGTTGCCCAGCCCGTTCGGGAATCGCTTGGAGGTGGAGTTGAGCAGAATCAGGTTAGAGTTCAGCGTAGCGGCATTGACAAAGATAATCCGGGCGTAATACTCGGTCATTTGCTTGGTGTTGGCGTCGATCACCCGCACCCCGGACGCTTTGCCTTTTGCCTCGTCGAAAATAATGGAATGAACCACCGAGTCGGGGCGGAGGGTCATCTTCCCAGTTTTGGCAGCCCAGGGCAGGGTGCTGGCATTGCTGCTGAAATACCCGCCGTAGGGGCAGCCCCGCTGGCAGAGCGACCGGTTCTGGCACTGCGCCCGGCCCTGCTGGTAGTGAATGGCTTTGGGCTCGGTCAGGTGCGCACAGCGGCCAATAATCACGGGCCGGGCACCGTTGTAATGCTTCGCCATTTCGGTACTGAAGTGCTTCTCTACGCACGACTGCTCGTGAGGTTTCATGAACTCACCGTCGGGCAGGGTATCAATGCCGTCTTTGTTACCCGAAATGCCGGCAAACTTCTCCACGTAGCTATACCATGGAGCAAGCTCGGCGTAGCTCATAGGCCACTCCACGGCAAACCCATCGCGGGCGGGTCCGTCAAAATCGTACTGCGACCACCGCTGCGTACCCCGCGCCCACATCAGCGATTTACCGCCCGTCTGGTAGCCGCGAATCCAGTCGAAGGGTTTTTCCTGCACGTAGGGATGCTCGGCATCTTTAACGAAAAAGTGGTTGGCGTCCTCGCGATTGGCGTAGCAACGGCTGGCCACGGGGTTGGCGTCGATGTAGTCCTTGTTGAGCGAGCCGAGGTGGTCAAACTGCCAGGGTTCCATCATGGTGGTAGGGTAATCCACAATGTGCTTGACCTCGCGGCCCCGCTCCAGCACCAGCGTGCGCAGGCCCTTACCGGTTAACTCTTTGGCGGCCCAGCCACCCGATATGCCGGAGCCAATGACAATGGCGTCATAGGTGCGGTCTTTAACAGAATCAATGTTTAGAAAAGACATGGAATGCAGCGATAGAATGCGTTGAAATCAGATGAACAGGCTTGAGTTAAGCCGAAACGGAAACGCAGCCGTGGTAAAAGCCCGGTGCCATCACGTATTTCTTCACGTTCACCAGGTAGTACTCTGAACTGGTGTAACCCCGAATGGTCAATGGCTTGATTAACTCAACAAAAGCTTTTCCTGCCGGATCTGTAGAGGTTGTCAGGCTGGTCAGCACGGCCATACGCTGGGTAGCGTCGCCATCGGCAAAGGCTTTGCCATGCAGTTGCTGTGCCGCAGCGTCGGTCAGGAGAAGTCCCTGTTCCAGCGTTTGCTGCGCGGCTGGCCCGTAACAGTCCCGGATTATGCGCATGGCGTACTTGTGGACGTTCGTGGCTTTGGCCCCCGGCGTATCGGTTTCGGGAATGAACGTCTCGACAATTTCGGCCAGCAGACTCTCCTGGTCGAGGGACAGGGTGGCCACGGAACCAAGCGAGTCGGCAGTCCAGCCCGACGCCCAGGCGGGCAGGCTGACCAGCCCACCAAGGGCTACAGCTACGTGTTTAAGAGCAGAACGTCTTTGCATCGGTCAGAAAGATAAAGTACTGGATACGTTAGAACTGGAAAGTTAGCCGTTGTGGCACAGTAATCAAAGATGGAAGGCCCGCCCCTTCTACCGATTGCGTACACTGCCGAAGGTAAGCCTGGGCGGTAACTACCTTTCTCTATTATCTAAACGCTGATTAGAAACGAACTATGCCAACTCGCCGGGATTTTCTTCAGACTACTGCGCTTACGACGGCCGCAGCCGCTTTTTCGCCCTATGTTTTGCTATCGGCCACGGCACCCAAAAAAGACAAACTGGGGGTAGCGCTCGTCGGACTGGGTTATTACAGTACCGACCTGCTGGCTCCGGCTTTGCAAAACACTAAACACTGTTACCTGGCCGGGATTGTGACCGGTACGCCCGCCAAAGCCGAGAAATGGAAGCAGCAGTACAGTATTCCCGACAAAAACATCTACTCGTACCAAACCTTCGACCAGATTGCCAACAACCCCGACATCGATGTGGTATATGTGGTGGTGCCACCGTCCATGCACGAAGAATACGTAGTGCGGGCGGCTAGGGCGGGCAAGCATGTGTGGGTAGAAAAGCCGATGGCCGTGACGGCTAAAGAGTGTCAGAACATGATTGACACCTGCAAGAAAAATAAGCGGGTGCTGACTGTGGGGTACCGGCTGCACCACGAACCCAACACGCAGGAATACGTGAAAACGCTGCGCAGTGGTAAAATCGGCGACGTTCAACTGGTAACCTGCTCGGCGGGCTACTACGACGGGCGCACCGACCACTGGAAACAAAAAAAGGAAATGGGCGGGGGCGTCATGTACGATATGGGTGTGTACGTATTGCAGGGCGCCCGGCTGGCCACCGGCGAGGAGCCTATTGCCGTAACGGCGCAACAATACACCACCCGCCCGGCTGTTTATAAAAACGGGCTGGACGAAACCAGCATGGCGCAGTTGATTTTTCCCGGCGGGGCGCGGGCGGCTGTGCAGTCGAGTTACGGCATGAACATGAACTTCCTGGACGTGACCGGCTCGAAAGGTAAGCTGCGTATGGAGCCCTACTCCGCTTACAACGGCCTGAAAGGAAACTGGAACGGCCAGGGCAACAGCGGGATCATTGAACACGCCTATGCCGTGCCCTACCAGCAAACCCGGCAGATGGATGACGATGCCCTGGCGATTATGCAAAGTAAGCCCGTCCTTGTACCCGGTGAAGAAGGCCTGCGCGATATCAAAATTGTGGAAGCCATTTATGAGGCTGCCCGCACGGGCCGCGAAGTGAAAATCAGTTGATTAGGGTTGGGCTGTTTTACTTGTATGATACGACTCCGACAACTGCATGCTATACACTCGTTGTGCCGCCAATGAATTCTAACGAATTTCGCCCGTCAATCCCGTACTCGTATGCAACCTGCCGATTTTACGCAACTTCCTGCCCAACAGCAGCTCGACACGCTTTATTTTTCGGGCGATATTCTGGCAAACCGCTATGAGGACGACGCCATCTTTCTGCTTTACAACCTCCGCGATTTCTACGTTGAACTCCGCTACGACGCCTACCGCAGTCAGCTTCAACACGTAGCGGCTTTCCGCGATACGGATCGGCTGGAGCCCTACCTGCCTTACCTCGCGTAGGGTCAGACGTTTAGCCAGTACGATAGTTTCAGAATGAGCGCGCGGTTTTTGCTGCCGAAGGTGCCGGGCAAATAGTTCTCCTGATACACCACGAACAGATCCGATACGGGCGCGTACCGCCACTGTAGCCGGGCGTTCAGATTTACGTTGTTGGTCTGGTTATTAAACTGCATAAACGTCGTCAGGAAAATACTACGCGAAAACGTTACGTCCACGCGTGGACCCACCAGCAGATACCTGGCCGACTTGTAGGGCTCCGGCAGGCGAATGTTGTTATAGTCGGCCACGACGCTGAGGGCACCATAAGGTTGAAACCGGTACTGCGCCGTAACAGCCACGTTCGTGTTTTTACCGTTAAAATACCCCCCCGAATACACGTCGAACTCCGCGTTGAGCCGCCGGCGCTTGTCCGTAGCTAAATTGGCGAAAAAGCCCCCTGTTTTGTAAGATGTATTTTGAGCCAGTTCCCGCCCGTTTGAGTTGGTGGGGTCGAAGGGGAAAAACAGGTAGGTGTACTGACGGGAGTATCCGGCGTAACCCTTGGCCGTATTTCTGAACTGTACCGAGTACCCATAGTCTGCCGAGCGGTCGGTTACTAAGCCGCCAATATTACGGATCAGTCCGGCCCCCAGATACGCCCCGTGCGAAATAACCGCCCGGTTGCCCTTTACATAAAACGTCGTCGTGTTTTCGGTATAAAAACGCCAGAAACCCAGACGCGGTACGTAGCCCACGTCGTTGACGCGGTAGTTCTGGCCTACGTATTCGTACAGGCCCGATAAGGATACGTTGCGGCTGGTATAAAATAGATTGGCTCCGTGCGTTAGGGCACCGTTAAGCGCGTAGGGTTTGATGGCCTTCTGAAAAAAGACCTTGCCACTCCAGTGGTTGTCGGCGGTTTGCAGGTTGTATTCCAGCCCGCCAATGCGCGTAAACTGGCTGCTGTCTGCCGGGCCGCCCACCCGCTGCCGGTTCACCAGAATTGCGCCGATGTTCGACCGGCCAAACACCTGCCGCTGCACCACCGCCACGGTGTAATTTTGTCCATCAATCCCTTCAGTGGCCCGGCTTGCCGTTTGGGTGTTCAACAGCCCCACGCGCCAGTCCCGGCCTACCTTACCACTCAGTCGCGCCCCGTACAGCAAAGGATTCTGCACAATAACGCCCGTACTGGTATCCCGCGCAATGCCAATCCGCCGACTGAAAAACGGACGAATCTGCTCTGAACCAAAATTGGCGAAGAGATCCTGGTTCTCGATAAAGAACTGCCGCCGTTCGGGATAAAAAATCTCGAAGCGGCTCAGGTTCGTCACCTGCTGATCAGCTTCTACCTGCGAAAAATCGGGGTTTACGGTTAGGTCCAGATTCAGCGAGGGTGTAATGCCAATCTTGGCATCGAACCCAACGCCGGGTTTGAATTCGCTTGTGCCACCCTCGTTGCGTCCGTCAATGTAACGGCCGCTCACGTATGGAATCAGCGAGATATTGGGGCCGGGGTTGGGGAGGGGAGTACTAAACCGGACCGTATCGGCAAAGGCCATTGCCGAAATGCGCATGGCCACCGGTACCCGTTTCCAGCTCGTTCGCTGGTTGTTTTTGAGGTCGTGCCGGGCAAAATTCATCAGAAAGAACGACGTGTTTTTCCGGTATCGGATAGTCTTGAGCGGGATCATCAGCTCGGCCTGCCAGCGGTCCTCGAACACCTGCACCGCTGAGCGCCACTTGTTATCCCACTGGGCGGCCACCCGTTCGCCGTTAAACATCTGTCCTTCGCGCTCCACACCAAACGGGGTTACGTTAAAGGTGAAGCCATTGATGCGGTCGCCAAAGGGGTCCATGTAGACCGTGAAATTGTCGTTCAGGTCCCACTCAAAATCACGCTTCAACGACGAGGCAATGAACGGTTTACGCCGGTCTTTGTCGTAGCAAATCACCGCCACGTACAGGTTGTGCTGATCATAAGTCATCCGAACGTCGGTGCGGTTGTAGGCGGGCAGCGTGTCGTTCGGAAAGTTCTGAATGAAATCACCTACTACGGTGGCCCGTTGCCAGACGGCCTCACTCAGGTCACCATCCACCTGAACCAGCGAATCGGTCGGCAACACCAGCAGTGACTGGGCAGTGATTGGCCTGTAAAAGAAAAGAAAAAGGGCAAGCAGAAAAGAAGGCAAGCGTAAAGAAGGGGCCATATAGTTGTAGATAAACAACAAAGCTAACAGACACCGAGTCTTTCCCGCAGTGAACTGTGGCCAACGGAATAAATGACCGATTGCCGGTTAGGGGCCGCCGTCAATTTATTTTGATATAAATCGCCCCGGTGGGAACGCAAACCATGAATCGGCGGGTTACCCCTCTGAAAAAAGGACGTGTCCATAAAATTTTTCAGATTTATTTGGAAACTAATTTTATTGTATCGTCCTTCGCTTAAATTTTAACAAGCAATGCAAACAGGAACAGTTAAATTCTTTAATGAAACCAAAGGATTTGGATTCATTAAACCCGATGAAGGCGGTGAAGACATCTTTGTACACGCTTCCGGTCTCATCGACCAAATTCGCGAGAACGACAAGGTTAAGTTCAATGTCGAACGCGGTAAGAAAGGCTTGAATGCCGTGAACGTCGAAATGGCTTAATCGTAAGATATAGATCCCGACACCCGTTGTAAAAACATGCTTCACGGCATGTTTTTTTTTGCCCTCTCGGTTCGTACCGCCATTTTTGCCCGTATGAATCCTGATTCCATTGACCAGCGCATTGCCCGGCTCCTGCAATTCAACGTTCGCTCCGTTGCCGCCACCCTTCAATTACTCAACGACGGTGCTACCGTCCCCTTCATTGCCCGCTACCGAAAGGAAGTAACGGGCCAGCTCGATGAGATTCAGATTGGCCAGATCAAAGAGGCCCAGCAGAAACTCGGCGATCTCGACAAACGGCGCGATGCCATCCTGAAAGCTATTGACGGGCAGGGAAAACTAACCGGCGATCTCTGCCGAAAAATAGAAGGTGCCGATTCCCTCACCGACCTCGAAGATTTATACCTGCCCTATAAGCAAAAGCGCAAAACCCGCGCTATGCTGGCCATTGAGCGTGGGCTGGAGCCTTTGGCTAATCTGCTCATAACCCAGCGCGAATCCAACCCGGACCGGGCCGCTCAGCGCTTTCTCACCGATGCCGTATTGACAACCAGCGACGCCCTACAGGGTGCCCGCGACATTCTGGCCGAACGAATGGCCGAAGACCTTGATGCCCGCCAGCGTATCCGCAGCCTGTTTGACCGGGAGGCTATCGTGAGGGCGGTGGTTAAGAAAGGGAAGGAAGCGGAGGGTATCAAGTTTAAAGATTATTTTGAGTATGCCGAGCCGCTCCGGCGGGTGCCGTCGCACCGGCTGCTGGCCCTGCGCCGGGGCGAAGCCGAAGGGTTTCTGAACGTGAGCATCGGCCCGACTGAAGACGCGGCACTGGAGCGGCTGGAGCGGCAATTTCTTTACCCCAACGGAACGGCAGCCAGCCGCGAGCAGGTTGCTATGGCCCTGCGCGACGGCTACAAACGGCTGCTGAAACCCGCCATTGAGACCGAATTTTCCGGCCTGTCGAAAGCCAAAGCCGACGCCGAAGCCATTCAGATCTTTACCAATAACCTGCGCCAGCTGTTGCTGAGCCCACCCTTGGGTCAGCAACGGGTGCTGGCCATTGACCCCGGCTACCGCACCGGCTGTAAAACGGTTGTGCTGGATGCCCAGGGAAATCTGCTGGCCGATACGGTGCTGTATCTGTCGCAGTCCGACAGTCAGAAAAATCAGGCTGCCCAAACGGTGCAAAAGCTGGTGAGTCAGTACAGCATTGAGGCTATTGCCGTTGGCAACGGTACGGCGGGTCGCGAAACCGAAACGTTTGTGCAGACCCTGAACCTCAACAAACCCATATTCATGGTTAGCGAGCAGGGCGCTTCCATCTATTCCGCGTCAGATGTTGCGCGGGCCGAGTTTCCCGACAAGGACGTTACGGTGCGCGGAGCTATCAGCATTGGCCGCCGACTAATGGACCCCTTAGCCGAACTGGTTAAAATTGACCCCAAATCCATTGGCGTAGGGCAGTACCAGCACGACGTTGACCAGAATGATCTGAAGCAAAGTCTGGACAATGTGGTAGAAAGCTGCGTGAATCAGGTAGGGGTATCGCTCAACACCGCCAGTGCGTATCTGTTGCGGTACGTATCGGGGCTGGGGCCGCAACTGGCCGAGAACATCGTGACCTACCGGGCGCAAAACGGCGCGTTCGTTTCGCGCGAGCAACTCCGTAAGGTACCGCGTCTGGGACCCAAAGCCTTTGAGCAGTGTGCCGGCTTTCTGCGGATCGACAAGGCAAAGAACCCGCTCGATAACAGCGCGGTTCATCCCGAACGATACGCTGTGGTGACAAAAATGGCCGCCGATCTGAACAGTACCGTTCCGGAATTAATTACCCGCCCTGAGCTGCGGAAACAAATCAAACCCGACCAGTACGTTTCGGCTGATATTGGCCTGCCCACCCTGCGCGACATCCTGGCTGAACTTGATAAACCGGGCCGCGATACCCGCGAGAAGCTGGCCGTATTTGAGTACGACACCCGCGTTCAATCTGTAAGCGATTTGCACGAGGGTATGGTCCTGAACGGGGTCGTTACAAACGTGACGGCCTTTGGGGCCTTTGTGGATATTGGCGTGAAGCAGGACGGACTGGTACACATCTCGCAACTGGCCAATACATTTGTTTCGGATCCAAAAACGGTGGTGCAGGTATACCAGAAAGTAAAAGTTCGGGTGCTGGAGGTAGATACGACCCGCAAACGCATTGCGTTATCTATGAAAGATAGTTAAGTTTAAAAAACATAACCCAACTCATATGCCTTTCTGCTGGTTCCGGGTCGTTGGCTGGCCTGCTTTGCTTGGTCTTTCGTTGCTCACTTCGCTTAATTCGTGTTCAGCCCTTCGCTCATCCGGCCCTTCGGTCAGTCGGCGCGAATCGGTTGCCAAATCTACCGCCCGCCGGTCTGTTTCACGCACGGCCTCCTCCCGAAAACCGGCCACTCCGTCCCGGTCGGAAGGGCGGGTTGTGGATAGCCGGACGTATGTAAACCGGTATGTGCCGGAGGTGGTCAAAGTAGCCCGTACCTATACCGGAACGCCCTACCGAACCGGCGGCAACACTACCAACGGTATCGACTGTTCAGGCCTGGTGCAGGTCGTATTCAACGAGGTGGGATTGCGGATGCCGCGAATCTCCTGGCAACAGTCAGAGGTTGGTCATGAGGTGGAGGTAGCCGAAATCAAGCCGGGTGATCTGGTCTTTTTTGTGCCGGATAAGGGGCAGGCAGGATACGTTTCGCACACGGGTATCGTAACGGAAGTAAACGGCCCCGGCAACATCCGGTTCATCCACGCGTCGTCATCGCGGGGGGTGCGGGAAGATAACCTGTATACCGATTACTTTAAAGGCCGGTTTGTGAAGGCGCTGCGCCCCTTCTGACCACCGGGCCCGCAGTGGAGTCGTGCCTGTGCCCTGACACCCACCAAACAGCCCCACTTTTCACGAAAGGTGGGGCTGTTTGGTGGGCATGAAAACCGAACGGTCAGAGTACCGGCTCGGCACTGGTTATGATTTCTTCGAGGGTAGCGCGGTTTTTGTTTTTGAGTCGCATCTCCAGACTCAGCGCTTCGTTGCGGGTATCAAACGCCTGCGTAAACTTCACCTCCCAGGGTTTGCCGTCGGCGGTGGCCGGATTGGTCTTGGCGTTGTGCTGCCACAGGCTGATGCGCATATCTTTGGCCTGGCCAATGAAGTAGCGGTCAGTGGAGGGACTGTAAAGGATATAGACGGTATGCATTAGATACGGTAGCTGGACTCGTATCAAAACTACGGAGATGTTCATCGAAAACAAACATAACCCGATTTAAAGGTCGATCTGGCCACTTCAGATAAAAAAAACACGCAGGGATTGGCAGGCTCTTTTTTTATCCTCATATTTGCACTCTCAAATCAGCAAACGGGGGATTAGCTCAGCTGGCTAGAGCGCTTGCATGGCATGCAAGAGGTCATCGGTTCGACTCCGATATTCTCCACTTGAGTGTAAGGGAGCTACAGCGATGTAGCTCCCTTTTTTTGTTGCCGGCCGCTGTAACTGCACCCCTATAGCCTGCCGGCTGTGTCGATAAAGTGGTCTGGAAGATAGATAGCTGCATTAGCCCTAATCCAGATAGGCGGGGCTGATACGGCTGTAAGAATATCGATTATGAAACAAACCGGCAGCAGGTGGATCATTCCTCTATCGCGCCCGATGCGGCCCGCATGGCGTTATAGACAAACCGAATTTCGCTGTACGTCACGCCCTCACCCAGGCCGTGCCGTGACTCGCCGAGGGTTTTGCCGGGATTGCTTTCCAGATAGGTTTGAATGGCGTTAAGCTTAGCGGGGGGCAAGACAGTTTCTACGGGCAGGTGACCGGAGCGGATGCATTCGGCGAGGTGGCTTTCAATAGTAGAGGGGGCTAAACCGCGTTCGGTGGCAATGGCCTCAATGGATTTCCCGGCCTGAAACAGCAGCAGGGTAACGGTGGCCGAGGGGGTTTTTACTTCCTTTTCTTTCTTGGGCTTTTTTTCCTTTTTGGTCTTCCACGAATCGCGGCTGCGCTCCTCGTAATCGTTGATGAGGGACAGTAGCTCCTTGCCAATCTGCTTGACTTTCGCGCGCCCGAAGCCGTTGATAGCCAGCAGTTCGTCTATGGTACGGGGGCGGAGTTTGGCAATCTCGAACAGCGTTTTCTGGGGCAGCACCCGGAAGCCGTCCACGTTGTTTTCGCCCGCCAGGTCGTTGCGCCACTTCACCAGCACGCCGTACAGCCCTCCTTTGTCTTCGTCGCTTTTGCTGGACTTTTCAATTTGTTTGCGGGCGGGCTTGAAGTCGAGTTCGGCGCGATTGCGGGCCTGCAGGTACGTCAGCGCATCGAAGCCTTCCTGCACCACCTCAAACGCCCGCAGCTTGCCAAACAACTCGCGGTCGAGGTCGTCGATGGCCTCGTGCAGCACCTCGCGTACCTGCTTGTTATCGGTATCAATGGGGCAGCGGTGCAGCAGCGGCAAGAGTTCGTCGCCAATCAGTTTCTGGAAATAACTTCCCGCCTTTTTAACGCGCTCCTGCAACGGCGCATTGGCTTCTGGCAGTTGCTCGTGCTGAACATAGTGCGGCAGTTGCGCCACAAACCGGCGCGATACGTCGCGGGCTTTCTCGGTCAGCAGGTCAGACAGTTGGGTGAGTGTTGGCATCAGGTCAGCGGCTAGACTGCCGGCGTGCTCGTTCACCACCCGTCGGCAGCGGTACGCAAATGAGTGCGCTTCCTCAAACGAGAACAGTTCCTGCACCAGCAACGCCTGACTGTGTCGTTTGGCCTCGTGCAGGTGTTGCTCCGAGGGTATCTGTTGCTGTACCTGCTCGTGAAAATCTTCCAGCGTCGGTTCGGTTTTGATGCTGTGCGACGGTATGGGCGTTTTCAGCACCAGCCCGCCCAGCGTTTTGCAGCGGCTCAGGGCCACGTACACCTGCCCGTGCGCAAACGCCGACGACGCGTCGATAATGGCTTTTTCGAAGGTCAGGCCCTGGCTTTTATGAATGGTAATGGCCCAGGCTAGCTTGAGCGGAAACTGCGCAAACTGGCCGATTATTTCGCCCTTGATTTCTTTCGTGGCTGCGTCGAGGGTGTAGCGGATATTGTCCCAGGTGGCCATCCCGACTTCGATTTCCTCGCCATCGCTCAGGACCGTAATGCCCTGCTCATCAATGTCGGTAATGCGCCCGATTTTACCGTTGAAAAAGAGTTTTTCGCGCGAAATGTCATTCTTGATGAACATCACCTGCGCCCCCACTTTGAGCTCCAGATCGGCTTCGGTAGGGTAGGCGTGGGCGGGAAACTCGCCCGTGAGGGTGGCGGCAAAGCGGTATGATTTGCGTTTGAGCGCGGCCAGCTTCTGCGCGTTGGTAGCCAGCGCGGTATGGTTGTGGGTCGAAAGCGTAATATAGCCTTCGTCGTCGGCGGGGTTGAAATCGGGAATGTACCGCTGATTGAGGTCGGCGAGTTGCGCGGCCGTAATGGTTTTTTCCCGGATGCCGTTCAGTAACGTGATAAACCGCTGATCGGACTGCCGGTAAATGTGCATCAGTTCAATGGACACGTAGGGGGTCTGACTCAGGGCCCGGCTCCCGAAAAAGTAACCCGTGTTGTAGTGCGGACTGAGCAGCGTCCATTCGTCGTCGCGGATCACGGGCGGGAGCTGCTGCATGTCGCCAATGAGCAAAAGCTGTACGCCCCCGAAGGGTTTGTCGGGATTGCGGTACTGGCGCAGCACCGTGTCAATACCATCCAGCACATCGGCGCGGACCATACTGATCTCGTCAATGACGAGCAGGTCGAGGGTACGGATCAGTTTGATTTTGTCGCGGTTGAAATGGCGGCCTTCGCGCTGCACCACACCCGGTGCGAGTGGGCCAAACGGCAGCTGAAACAAGGAGTGGATGGTAACGCCCCCCGCATTGATGGCCGCCACGCCCGTGGGGGCTACCACCACCAGCCGCTTGGCACTAAGTTGTTTAATCTGGTAGAGAAACGTAGTTTTACCCGTCCCGGCTTTGCCCGTCAGAAACACATTGCGGTTGGTATGCAGCACAAACTGATGCGCTAATTCAAGCTTTTCATTGACGGGCGTGGGCATTGATACGGACATTGATGAACCTGACAAAGCTAAACGTTGTAAGAGTTGTTACGCAGAGATGCACGGAGAAAAATAGAGATTCGCAGAGCAAAATCTAAACGAACAACGCTGCGAATCTCCTTTTCGGCTCCGCGCATCTCTGCGTAACAACCCCTTAAAAGTACACCAACATGAATATTGGCGATAAAGTCCGGCTGTTACGGGCGAAAGAACAAGGCGTGGTGTCGCGGTTTTTGCCCGGCGACATGATTGAGATTGAAATTGAAGACGGTTTCCGTATTCCGGTGATGCGGTCAGAACTGGTGGCCGTGTCGCCCCTGGAAGCGGAGCGGCTGCTCAAAACCACCAGCTACGCCCCGCAGAAGCCCGCAGCTCCGTCGGCCCCGTCGCCATCGGCAATTCTGGCCAACCAGGGTATTTATCTGGCGTTTGTGCCGCTCAACGACCGGGAGTATTCCCTGCATTTGGTGAACAACACCGACTGGGAGTTTCCGTACACGCTGGGTGAGGAGTCGGCCGCACCGGCGGGGGGCGTTCAGTTTCGGGGGGTATTTTCGGGGCTGCTGAAGCCGAAGTCGCAGCAGAAGATGAACGACCTCTACCGGCAGGATCAGTTCGAAAACTGGCCGACGTTCGTGGTGCAGGGGCTGTGGTTTCGGGCCGGAAAATCGTCGTTGCGTCCGCCGTTTATCAAACGGTTCAAGGCGCGGGCCAACACGTTTTTCAAGAATAAGGTTACGGTGCCAATTGTGAACCAGTCTGGTTTTCAGACCCAGCTCGACGCTGACGATGCCGCACCGGGTACGCTTATGCCGTCGCCCCCCACCAGCAACCGCACCGTGCGCGATGCCCAGCCGGTGGCAAAACCCAGAACTATCAATGCCGAAGACCTGAAAGCCGAAATGCTCCGGGCCAAATCTGACGTAGAGAGTGTATCCGTTCAGCGGCCTTCGTCGGTGGTTGATCTGCACATCGAAGCGTTGTTTCCCAACGGCCCCGGCAACCGTACGCCGTCTGACCTGCTGACCGTGCAGCTGCATGCGTTTGAGCGGAATCTGGAAAACGCCATTGCCAGCGGCATGAGCGATATCACGTTCATTCACGGCGTGGGCAGCGGGTCGCTCAAGAGCGAAATTCACCGGCGGCTGGGGCAGCACCCCAACACGCGCTATTTTGAAGATGCCCAAAAAGAGAAATTCGGCTATGGTGCCACGAAGGTTACGATTAAGTAAGTTTTTTAAGGGTTTAGAGGGTTATTCCGCAGAGATTCGCAGAGGGAATGGGAGATTCGCAGAGACTACTTCTCTCAAAGTCCTCTGTGCATCTCTCCTTTTTCTCTGCGTATCTCTGTGTAATAACTCCTGCCGGAGCGACAGCGACACCCTCAACCCCAACCGCCCCAAAGAAAGCTATACCATGACTGCCGAAGATGTCCGTAATGAGCGGTATCGCTCCACCGCCCACGTACCGGTGTCCATTGCCCTTGCCGAGGTAGAGCGGCAAATCAACGCGCAGGTGACCGGGCTGATCTACGAAGACAATAGCCTGACTGACAACGGAAATGATCAGTTCATGACCAGGGTCTGGAAACGGAGCACCATTCTCGTTGATGCACGCGACAGCCTGTTTCATTTTACGGTACCCCTCAGAATCTGGGTCAAAGCAGGCGTGTCGGTACTGGGGTTCACGAAATATACCGACACCGAGTTTGAGATTGACCTGCGCTTTAAAACCAAATTCGACCTTGATCCTGATTGGTCGGTGAACACCCGTACCACGCCCGATGGCTACAGCTGGGTACGCCGGCCTACGGTCAGCATTATTGGGCTGAATATTCCCATTACGAGTCTGGTGAGCCGGATGATCGACAAAAATCTCGACGGTATCACCAAAACCCTCGATCAGCAGGTGCGCCGGAACGTTGATTTGCGCACACCCGTGTTGCAGGCCTGGAATCTGCTGCGCGAGCCGTATCTGCTGTCCGAAGCGTACCGTACCTACCTGCAGGTCGTGCCCAGTCGGGTGCTGATTACGCCCCTGCGTTTTGAGGGGCGTGTGATTCGGGCTACCATCGGTATTGAGGGGCATACGCTGACTACAACCGGAGCCCGGCCCGGCGTACAGCCTGCCGTGTCGCTGCCTGATTTAACGGTGGTGCCGCAGATAAAAGACGATTTCCAGATTGGTCTGCTGAGCGAAGTGAGTTACCCCGAAGCGGCCCGGCTGGTATCGCAGGCGTTTGTGGGGCAGACGTTTAAATTCAGCAACGACCGATACGCCATTACGCTGACGGACATCGACCTGTTCGGGCAAGATGATAACCTGATTGTAAAAGCCGGGCTGAAAGGCACCATCAACGGAACCATTTATCTGCGGGGCCGTCCCTACTACGATCCGCGAACGAAGACTATTTCGCTGAAAGACCTTAAATATGACCTCGATACCCGCAACGTCCTGTTCAAGTCGGCGGGCTGGCTGTTGCAGGATACGTTTGCGCGGACGCTCGAAAAACAACTGACCATTCCTGTCGGGCCGTACCTCGCCGATGCCCAGCAGCAAATCCAGAGCCAGCTCAAAAATAACCGCGTCGCCAAGGGTATCGTCGTCAATGGCCGCATTGATCAGATCGTGCCGGATCAGGTGTATTTGACGCCTACGGGCTTGATTGCGGTTGTGAATGCCAAAGGCCGGGTAGATGTAAAGATCGATGGGTTGCTGTGAGCGTCTTTCCCATAGTGACACATTGGACTATATTGGTATTAGTCTGTCTAATCCTTATATTGTGATGTTTCTATCGTACATCGCTCCATATTTTCAATGAGTATAGCTGTTAAACCGCTTCGGAGGTTGACCAGACTAGTCTGTTGTTTCCTGATCTGCGCTTACGGTACCGTTCTTGGCCAGAACAGGTCTTTACCCTACGCTGACTCGTTCTCCCGGTTGCAGACCAATGCCCGGTCCGGGCAACTCCTGCGGCCAGATTCCGGTACTGCCGGGGAGCGGCAACTGGCCCGGGCCGAAGCCTGTCTGATTTCATTTAAAAACGACAGTGCCATTGCGCTCACCAGTCAGTTGCTGAACCGGTTAAAAACCAGCGGTCAGATGAACACGCCGTTTGGTTTGCGCACGCAACTGGTTCAGGCAACGGCCTTTGAGCAGGATCAGCAAAGCAGCGTAGCCATGCAGAAGCTGTTGCGGGTGAGCGAGCTAAGCCAGCAAAGCAAACAATGGAATACGCACGTCCGGGCCAGCTTAGTCATGGCGCTCCTTTACGAAAAGGTTGGCCGGTCGGCCAGTAGCCGGCAGGAGCTGGCGCGGGCCAAAGCCGAAATTGATCAATACGGCCTGCGCTCACTGTACCCGTACTACGCCATTCGGATGGCATCCTGGGAGCGTCAGTTCGGTGATCGGGGCCGCGCACTGTTTTTTGCCCGGGAAGCCCTCGCAGCGGCACCCCAGCACGGACTGGTACTTGAAGAAGCCATCAGCCACATGCTCCTCAATTTGCTGTTGCCGCCTGCTGCTACCGCTGCCCGGATGGCGCACTGCCTGCGGGCGGCCCAGCTCTATCAGCAACTGGATGATTATACGGGGCGTGGTATGATGTTTCACGCCATAGCCCGGATTTATTACCAGGGGCAGCAGTTTCGCCAGGCGCTGACGTATATGGACTCAACCATTCTGATGGCGAACCAGGCCACGGCCGAGGGCATTGAGCGAAACGAGGGCATTGGTAACTATTACCGGCTCCGGGGAGAGATTTATGAACAACTGGGGCAGCTGGACTCGGCGCTGGTGAACACAAAAAAAGGCTATCAACTGGAACTGGCCCTGATGGAAAAAGACGTCCGGGATAAAGTGATTGCTGTAGATGCCCGGTACCAGAATAAACTGAAACAGGAGCAGATTGACGAACAGCAACGGGCCCTGCGCCTGAAAAACAACCAGCTTCGCCTGTCGGCCGTTATTGTCGTTTTAATCCTTCTGCTGGCGGGTGGTTTGTGGCTGAGTTACCGCCGACAGCGGGAAGCCAGGCAAATGCTGATTGAACGAAACGCGCTGATCCTGCGCCAGACCGATCAGCTCAAAAGCCTTGATGCGGCCAAGTCCCGCTTTTTTGCCAACGTAAGCCATGAACTGCGTACGCCCCTTTCGCTCATTACCGGCCCCATTTCTACGCTCCTGACCGAGAGCCAGCAGCACCCCCGCCAAACGGCCCTGCTGAACATGGTTCGGTACAGTGCCCGGCAGCTGGAGCTGATGGTAAACGATATTCTTGATCTGCGAAAAATGGAAGTGGGCGAAATGATTACCTATCCCGAGCCAACCCAACTGTTCTCATTTTTTCAGCTGCATATCAATCAGTTTGAGTCGCTGGCTTCGTACAGGCAGATTCAGTACCAGCACGCTATCAGCATTGATGCGTCGCTTGTTGTGGACCTCGACCGGGAGAAGTGCCGGCAAATTCTTTACAATCTGTTGTCCAACGCCTTTAAGTTTACCCCGGCGGGCGGTCAGGTTCGGGTAGCGGTACGGCTACAGGCGGGTCAGTTGGGAATAGAGGTAGCCGATACCGGTGCCGGTATTCACCCCGATGACGTGGCGCTGGTGTTCAGGCCGTTTTTTCAGACCAGTCGGGCCGGGCACCCGCCCACCGGAGGAACGGGTATTGGCCTGACCATTTGCCATGAGTATGTTCAGCTGATGCAGGGCACCATATCAGTTGAAAGCCAACCCGGCGAAGGCAGTCTTTTTCACGCATCATGGCCGGTTACCCCATCCGGGCAGGAGGCCGCTCCGGTAGCCCCGCTACTGGTTAATGAGCTGCGCGAGCTGTACGGAGTCGGGGTCTCTGGCGCCATGAATGCCCCCGCAGGCGCAGCGGCCGGCGTTTCTGTATCGGCACCAACCATTTTGATTGTAGAAGATAACCCCGGCCTGCGGGATTACATCGGGCTGCTGCTGGAGGAGCGTTACCGAATTGTCAGTGCCGGAAACGGAGCCGAGGCTTTGCAGTGCATAGCCACTGCCGACCAGCCCGTTGATTTGATCCTGAGCGATCTGATGATGCCGGTTATGGATGGGTACACGCTGCTCGAACGGCTGAAAGCCAGCGACACAACCCGGCATATTCCCGTTATCATGCTCACAGCCCGCGCCGAACCTGCCGACCGGCTCCACGCCCTGCGCATTGGCGTGGATGATTACCTGACCAAACCCTTCGACGAGAACGAACTGCTGGTTCGCATAGCCAATCTGCTGGCCAATCAATCCGTGCGCCGGCAGGAAGCGTTGACAACCCCTGCTGATACGGAACCCGAACCGGGCTCAGCCACGGATCACGTCTGGCTCGAAACGTTCGAGGCCTATATCAGCAATAACCTGAATAGTAGCGTACTGACGATTCCTTCGCTGAGCGACGCCTTTGCCATGAGTGAGTCCACGCTGCTGCGGCAGGTCAGGCGGCTTACGGGCCTGACGCCGGTGCAGTACCTTCAGGAAATACGTCTGACCAAAGCGCGGTTACTGCTCGAGCATGACCCGCATCTGCCGGTGGCTACGGTGGCCGCTCAGGTAGGCTACCGGGACGCCCGCTCGTTCTCCCGAATCTTCAAGAGCCGATTCGGTAAATCTCCTTCTTCTTTACTGGAGGTCTGATTATCTGGGATTTATACTGCTTGTTCCCGTAAGTTGACGGATTTTACCACCTGATTGACGAAAAAAGTCACCCGTGTGCTGGTAGTTTTGTGGTATTATCTTGTTGCCGCCGTGCTTGTAGGCTGGTTGCTAACCCTCTCTCGATCTTCTATGATGACACGTATCCTTACCACTTCCCTTTTTGCCTTCCTGCTGTATTTTGCGAGTCTGGGTCTGACTCAGGGCCAGATTACCCGGTACGTCTCCACCACGGGTACGAACAATAATCTGGCCACGGCAACCAGCTGGGCGACCAGCACGACCAACCTGCAGGGGGCTATCAACGCCAGTGTGGCGGGTGACCAGGTGTGGGTAGCGGGGGGAACATACAAACCCACCACGACTACCAACCGCACCATCAGTTTCTCGATGAAGAACGGCGTGGCCATCTACGGTGGCTTCCTGGGTACCGAAACCGACCTAAGCCAGCGGCCGGTAACCAATCCGGTTGGGGGGAACCCCAGCAGCAGCACGCTCAGTGGCGATATTGGCACGGTAGGCAGCACGACTGACAACAGCAATCACGTCGTCAATAACCCGGCCAGTCTGAGCCTGACTACGAGTGCTGTACTGGATGGCTTCATCATCACGGGTGGCAATGCCAATGGGGACGGGGCTACGCTCCTCAACCTTGGCGGGGGCATGCTCAACGCTGGCAATGGCAGCGGCAACAGATGCAGCCCAACAGTGCGTAACTGCCTGTTTGAATCCAACGTGGCTGCTGCTGGCGGGGCCATGTATAACGCCGGATATACGTCCGGTGCGAGTAGTCCGGTGGTAACGAACTGCTCATTTCAATTCAATTCGACTACCAACGGCGATGGCGGGGCTATGGTCAACAATGGGAGTCGTGGCGGTGTCAGCAGCCCGATAGTGACCAACTGCTTGTTTCAGTCCAATTCAGCTACTCGCGGCTCCGGCGGGGCTATGCATAACGAGGGAGATGGCGGTGTCAGCAGCCCTACGGTGGTGAACTGCTCATTTTTGTCCAACTCGGCTCAATTCACCGGCGGGGCTATGTATAATGGTGGAACTTCTGGCATCAGCATCCCCCGGATAACTAACTCTCTGTTCCAGTCCAATTCGGCTTCGAACGGCGGGGCCATGATTAACGTGGGGTTCTCCGGCAACAGTAGTCCGGTGATGATTAACTGTTCGTTCCAGTCCAATTCGGCCTCTAATATTGGCGGGGCCATGTTCAACCAGGGCTCCTCCGGCAACAGTAACCCCCGGCTGACGAACTGCTCGTTTCAATCCAATTCGGCTACGTCGGGTGGGGTCGCCTACAACCAGGAACAGTCGGCGGGTAGTAGTACGCTGACGTTGACCAACTGCGTTCTGTTTGACAATGGCGGGAGCAACACATTTTTCATTGTCAATAATGCCCGCGTTACGGCCAGCTACAGCCTCCTCGATGCCAGCGTAACGGGCTACAACGGGGGGAATAACCGAACTACCAGTATCTCGCCGTTTGCCAGCACCACCGGTACGGCGCTTAAACCCTGCGCTTGGGCCATTAATGCGGGTAGCAATTCGGCGTATACCACCGCCACCGGACCCACGACCGACCTGGCGGGCAACCCCCGCATTTTCCCCAGCAACGGTATCATTGACATGGGGGCCTATGAGTTTCAGGAGCTGCCCTCACCGCCAACCGGCATTGCTGCCCAGCCCGCAGCAGGGTCGGCGGTATGTCCGGAGAGTACGGTAACGGCGTTCGTGAGCGCATCGGGCACCGGACCGTTTACCTATCAATGGTATAAAGATAACCTTAACAGCCCCGTCTCGAACCAGACCTCGGCCACGCTGACGCTGACCAATGTCCAGACCAGCGACGCGGGTAGTTATTCGGTGGTGGTAACGGGCTTCTGCAACGCGGTAACGAGCACGGCCTTTAGTTTAAGCGTCAATACGCCCCCCGCTACGCTCAGTTCGGCCACGCTAACCTGCGCCCAGACCAGCGTTACGCTGACTGCCGGCGGGGGCAACAGCTATACGCTCAGCGATGGACAGACAAATAGTACGGGCCGTTTCGTGGTCTCCACGCCGGGCGATTATACCGTTACAGTCAGCAACACCACTGGCTGCACGGCCACGGCCACCGGTAGCGTGGCGAGCAATACCACGACTCCGGCCAACGCCAGCCTGACCAGTGGTACGCTCACCTGCGCCAACCCCAGCATCCAATTAACGGCTTCGGCCACAGGCAGTACGTCTTACACCCTGAGCGATGGACAGGCAAATAGTACAGGCCGGTTTACGGTTTCCACCCCGGGCAATTATACCGTGACGATCAGCAACGCCGGTGGCTGTACGGCCACGGCTACCAGTAATGTAGCGACTGACACGGCCCCACCGACCAACGTGAGCCTGACCAGTGGCACGCTCACCTGCGCTAACTCCAGTGTCCGGCTGATTGCATCGTCAACGGGTGGAACGAGTTACGCGCTCAGCGATGGTCAGAGTAACACCACCGGTGAGTTTGTCGTTTCCACGCCGGGTACCTACACCGTGACCGCCAGAAGCGCCAATGGCTGCCCGGCAAGCGCAACGGCTACTGTAATCAGCCAGACCGTCGCTACCGGTGCCACCCGGCTGTACGTGGATGTCCGCAAAGCGGGGGGGGGCAATACCGGCCTGGACTGGGATAACGCTTTTCCCGATCTGCAACAGGCGCTGAACTATAGCTGTAGCCAGAGCCTGACCGAAATCTGGGTAGCGGGGGGCACCTACAAGCCTACCAGCACCACGGCACGCACCATCAGCTTCGCGATGAAAAACGGGATTGCGATCTACGGCGGGTTTACAGGCAATGAAACCAACCTGAGCCAGCGGCCCGTCAGTTTCCCCGGCAGCACCACGCTCAGTGGCGATATTGGCACGGCGGGCAACAATACCGACAACAGCTACCATGTTATCAGCAACCCGGCGGGGCTGAACAACACAGCGGTGCTGGACGGCTTTGTCATCACGGGCGGCAATGCCAATGGGACAAGTCCTGACAACGTAGGGGGAGGAATGTACAATAGGGGTACTAATGGTAATGGGAGCAGCCCGACGATGCGTAACTGTTCGTTCGAGACTAATTTGGCTACCACCGGCGGGGCTATCTACAACGTATTCAGTAGTCCGGTGCTAACCAACTGCTCGTTTGAGTCCAACTCGGCCAGCTCAGGCGGGGCTATCTACAACATTAATAGCAGCAATCCCCGGCTGATCAACTGCTCATTTCAGTCCAACTCGGCCAGCTCACAAGGCGGGGCCATACACGATAGAAGTCAGAGCAGTCCTGTATTAACCAACTGCTCGTTTCAAGGTAATTCGGCTACCTCGGGCGGGGCGATCTACAACTTCCTTCAAAGCAACCCGGTGCTGACCAACTGTGTGGTATTTAGCAACGGTGGCAGCGGTACATTTGCCAATGCCGGTAGCAACATTACGGCCAGCTATAGCCTGTTCGATAACACCGTAACGGGCTATAGCAGCAGTACTACCAACCTGACCACCACCGTCACGCCCTTTGCCAGTACCGCCGGTACGCAGTTGGCACCCGGTGCGCCCGCCATCGACGCGGGCAGTAATACGGCGTACACTACGGCCAATGGCCCCGCCACCGATTTAGCCGGTAACCCCCGCATTTACCCGGCCAACGGCACTATCGATATGGGAGCCTACGAGTTTGGAAGCGTTTCGAGCCTGACCCTGGCGGTTCAGGCCAGTCCTAACCCGGTTTGCGCGGGCAGTACGGTGGGCCTGTCGGTAAACGCATCGGGCGGCACGTCGCCGTACAGCTACACCTGGGCGGCACCGGCGGGCATCACGCTGTCGGCCACCAGCACCAGCGCGGTTTCGGCCAGCGTAGGCGCAGGGGTGAGTGGCGTGCAAACGGTCACCATCACGGTATCGTCTTCGGGCAGTTCGCCCACCAGTACGAGTCTGGTGAGCCTGACGGTCAATGCCCCGCCCACCGCTACGCTCAGCCCTTCGTCGTCCACGCTCACCTGTTCGCAGACCAGCGTCACCCTGACGGCTTCGGGCGGTACCAGCTACAGCCTGAGCGATGGTCAGACCAACGAAACGGGAGAATTTGTAGTCAGCAGGGCGGGCAGCTACACCGTTACGGTGAGTAATGCCAGCGGCTGTACGGCCACGGCCACGTCAACGGTGAGCAGTAACACCACTGCCCCCACGGCCACGCTCACGGCCAGCAGCACGAGTGCCTGCGCCCCGGCAAGCATCACCCTCACCGCCGGTGGGGGTAGCAGTTATACCTTCTCAGCGGGGGCAACGCAGATCGGCACCTCCAATCAGGCCATCGTCACCCAGAGCGGGAGCTATACCGTGACGGTGAGCAACGCCAGCGGCTGCACGGCCACCGCCAGCGTCTCGGTAACGGTCAATACGCCCCCGGCGGCTCCGGCGCTGACGGGCGCAAGCCGGACGGTAACGCAGAGTAACACGCCGTTGCCCCTGGGTCAGTTTGTGCAGGCCACCAATGGCAACACGCTGAGCTTTTCGGGGGTGAACGGTGCGCTCGACCCACCCAATGCTGACATCAGACAGCCGGGCCAACAGAGCTTCTCGGTAACCCAGACCGACGGCAGCGGGTGCGTGAGCCCGCCTACGCCGTTCACCATTACGGTACAGCAAAGCATGACTACCGCCACGCCGGGCAGCCAGACGGTTTGCCGCAGCAGTCGGGTGGTGCTGACGGCCACCACCGTAGGGGTTCGCTACGAGTGGTACAAAAACGGGCAGAGCGTTCCCTTCCGGCTGACGGAGATTGCCTCCATCCAGAAAGGGACGGCCACCAGCAGCCTGACGCTGGTGAGCATCCAGACCACGGCGAGTTACTACTGCAAAGTGTTTCAGGCCAACGGTTCGTTTACCTTCGATGGCCCGTTTGTGGTAACGGTCGATTACAGCTGTGTGGCGCGGATGGCCGCTGCTGACGTGGCCGAAGTTGTCGAGGTTCCGCTGAGCATCACGCTGGCACCTAACCCGCTGGCCAATGGTCAGCTGCGGGCGGTGGTGCAGGGTGCGGGAGGTCAATCGCTGTCAGTCGAGTTGGTGGATTTGCGGGGCCGCTCAGTGCGTTCGCAGACCTGGGCAGTGGCCGATGCTGATCAGCGCATTGACTGGGACCTGACGGATCGTCCTCGGGCGTGTATCTGCTGCGGGTAATCACCAGCGGTCAGAGCCAGACGGTGAAGGTGGTGAAACCATAGCGAATGCGGGCAGTTTGGAGGCTGCCCGCTTCCAAATTCTACCTGTCAGGTCATTTTGGACTATAATTGACGAATTCGGCCCCTTAATTGACGGAAAATGTTCCATTGACTGTCCGAAGTTTGTGGTGTCGTTTTCGAAGTAAAACACCGATAATGGCGGGAGGACGTCGAAAATCCCGGATCAGAGTAGGCCAAGGTTAACCAAAATTACTTCTTATAATGAAAAAATTATTTCTGATACTTTCAATGACTTTGTTCATTGGACATTATGTATCTGCGCAAAATCACGGAACGCTCTGGTGTGACAAGAACCCAGCGAAGAAGGCTACCAACAACATAGTTACACAACGTAGCGAGAAGGGTATGCTGAAATTGATGGTAAATTGGGAGGGTAAGAACGGAGGGTCAACATTTATGCCACAGAACTTAGCCATTACCAACGGGACCTGTGAAACATGCAAGCCACTCGGTGCGATGGGAACGAATCGCCCGCAAGAACTATGGACGATTAAAGTAACTGATGTAACCCAGCCTGTGAAATTAGCGTGGAATACGGCTGGCACTGTGAATTACTGCGGTACCGGGTCTCTTTTTATACCCCAAGCCGTCTTCAACCGCTAGTGGGCCAACAAATGGCAGCGCCTTCCTGAATACTCGTCAAAATGGGTCAGGTCAGCTTTGGAAATCTGAGCAGGGGCGCTAACACGCACACTCCTAACAAAAATGGGTCGGGCGGTAAACTGCCTGACCCGTTTTTGTTTGTGGGCCGTTAGGTGACCGGTGTCGGAGAGGTAGACTATCGCGTTGAACCTAACATACCGACTCTTTTCCGGGTTATTCAGGTAGTAAACCAATAACAACTATGGAAAACCAGGCAAAATTAGATGACGTTCGGCTCGATATTCAGGCCGTTGACATAACCATCGACCCCGACTTCCGCGACCGAATCCTGATGGCCCTCACCAAACTGCGCCGGTATTACAGTGGAGACGTTATCACCGCTGAGGTGTATATGGAGAAGGCATCGCACAGCGGACCGGACTTCCGGTCCTTACGGATTAAGTTTGGCGTTCCCGGTAACGACGTAGTGGCCGACGATACTGGTGATAACTGGGATAAGCTGCTCCACAACGTGACCGACAAACTGAAAGTACAGCTGGAACGTCGGTTCGACAATTCGCAGAACGCCTACCGCCACCGGTAAACCAGTCGCGTTAGTCAAAAATTACTTCGCCAGTCTCACCAACCCGCAGACTCATCGGCCATCCAATCGGCAGCGCCAGATTATAATCAACATGACCCGCCGGAACGTTGAACAACACGGGATAATCATAGTCCGACACCGCGTCGGCTATGATTTGACTGGCGTCGCGTCCAAACGGTAACGACGCGCTGTCGCGCATATCGGTAAACTGACCCACCAGCAAACCCGCCAGGTTTCTAAGCCGCCCGGCCCGACGCAGCTGACTCATCATCCGGTCCACCGAAAAAAGCGTTTCGTCAATATCCTCGATGAACAGTACCGTTCCGGCCACATCAATATCGGTAGGTGTTCCTATGCTGTTGACCAGGAGCGTCAGATTGCCACCCACGAGCGGACCCGTAGCCTGACCCGCCCGATTGAGCGGATGGGCGGGCACCGTGTAGCGGGCGGGGATCTCGCCAAAGAGCCACTGCCGCACCGATTCGAGGGCGTCGGTCCGTTCGGGCTGGCCAAACTGGCGGGGCATCAGCCCGTGCAGGCTCACTATATCCGCATTGTAAAACAGACTTAGCAGCACCGTCACGTCGCTGAATCCCACCAGCCATTTCGGGTCTTGCTGCAACCTGGTCAAATCCAGCTCGTCGGCCAGGCGGTAGCAGCCGTAGCCCCCGCGCGCGGCAAAAATGGCCCGCACAGCAGGGTCGTCAACCAACTGTTGCAGATCGGCCCGGCGCAATGCGTCAGATCCGGCAAAGGGGCCGTCCTGTGCCTGTAGACTCCGGCCCTCAATGACGTTGAGTTTCCAGTCGTCGCGCAGAACGCGGAGGCCATCGGCGAGTTCACTGTACGGAAACCAGCTGGCCGGCGCCACTACGCCTACCGTATCGCCGGGTTTAAGGAAAGGAGGAATTTGCATGCAATCGGATTAATTCAAGGTTACCTCGTCGGTGTCATCGAGTTTATGTAGATCAAACATTACACTGCCCGCCTGTTCACCATTGAACATAGGCCGGAATTTATGACCCCATAACACCTCATCATAGCGGTAGGAGTAACGGGTGTGGACCATCTGCGAAAACGTGTCGTCTGTGGCCCGCACAAGAATCATAAACTCTGCGTCTGACGCTTCAAGGCCTTCCGGCGTCATGTCATGCAAGGGACTTTCGGTCGTGATCGGATGCACAAGCGTCCAGTTGGTGGGTAAAAAATTTACCTTGCTGCGCTCCAGCTCCAGCAAATGATACCGGCGGTACCGGGTACCATCGGGCTTCACTTCCAGTCGCGACAATGATACCTCGATCTGCACATCAATGAGCTGGTTGGACCGGCGGTGGATGATGCGAAACATCCAGGCGTTCACGTCCAGATAGGGGGCAAAAACCGCGTGTCTGGAAAAACGAATGTGCGCCACGGGTCTGGAGAAACGCCCATATAGCAAACCCGTGATGAGGGCAAACGCCAGTAACCCAATCATAGACTCCAGGGCGGCAATGGAACTGCTCAGATACCCAACGGGGCTGATGTGGCCGTACCCAACGGTCGTCAGCGTTTGGGCGCTGAAGAAGAAGCAGCCCCAAAACTGCCCCAGGAGCGACGAGCCGGTTACGTTGCCCACCCCGATCAGATTCTCGGGTCCGGCCAGCATATAAAAGCTGGCAAAAACCAGGTTCTCCGCGAAATAGACCAGTAGAACCAAACCCAGAAATTGCCTCCAGGACATTGTAATCAGGCGGTTATACAAATTGACCCGGTCCCAGAATGACTCGTGAACGCGGTTAATGTTGAAGCTGCCGTCCTTGTTGATCAGGCGGGAATAACTGTCATTAAGCTTAGTGCCGAAGCCGAGGTCCTGCCGCTTCTCTTCCTGTTCAACCAGCTCACTATTGGAACCGCGAAGTTGCTGATTAGTAGCCTTCCTGTTGGGATGCGATGTCATTTGGCGTGCGCATGAAATTGTTGGTGTATGCCAGAAAACCCGTTATCGGGCGCTTTGATTCAAAGTTACTTTTCTCCGGGGCCGAATCGGGCAGTTGAATAAATTAATATTTTTACATTTTAAATCAGTTGACAGGATTGAGTATAATTACTTAATTTTGTCAACTGATTTAAAACCACTTCATCGTAATGATCCGTACACCCGGGTTATCGAATATGAGTAAGTCTATCGGCATGATCAGTTTGATCGTTCCAGCCTTTAACGAAGACGAAAACCTGCCTGTACTGGTCCACCGGCTCATGGCCGTTATGAAACCGTACGACGCCTACGAAATCCTGATTATTGACGATGGCAGCACTGACCAGACCCGCCATGTGCTGCGGCAGCTGAGTCTGACCTACCCGGTCGTGCGATTCATTTCGTTCTCCCGCAATTTCGGCCACCAAATGGCGCTGCGGGCGGGCTATGACCACGCGCAGGGCCATGCCGTTATCTGTCTCGATGCTGACCTGCAACATCCGCCAGAGCTGATTCCCACTCTGATTGACAAGTGGCGGGAAGGCTACGAAGTAGTGTATACCGTCCGGAAATCCGACCCAAAACTCTCGTGGTTTAAACGTACTACGTCCGCCCATTTTTATAAAATGCTGCGCAAAATATCTGACCTTGATATTGAAGACGGCGCGGCTGATTTCCGGCTGCTCGACCGGAAGGTGGTCAATACGCTGAAGCAGTTTAAGGAAAACGATCTGTTTCTGCGCGGGGCTATTTCGTGGGTTGGCTTCCGGCAGTGCCGGGTGCTATACGAACCCGCTGCCCGCTACGCCGGCCGGTCCAAATACTCGTTTCGGAAAATGCTGAAACTGGCGGCTATGGGCATCACCTCGTTCTCGACGCGTCCGCTGTACCTGTCGGTTGGGCTTGGTTTTACCATGTCGCTCTTTGCCCTGCTCATGGGCGCTGAGGTGACGTACGAGTATTTTTTTACCGATGCCACTGTGTCAGGCTGGGCTACGCTGGTGGTGCTGATGGCCCTTATTGGTGGCGTGCAGTTCATCATGATCGGCATCATGGGCGTATATTTGGGCAAAACATTTGTGGAAGTTAAACAACGCCCGGCCTACATCATTGGCGATACGAGCGAGATTGAGGAGACCGTAACAACATGGCAGGTACCCACCGAAACCGATCAATTCTATTCACGGTCGATGTAGAAGAGTTTGATACGGCACTGGAGTTTGGTCATGACATTTCGCTTACCGAGCAGATTGCCGTATCAACGCGCGGGCTGCTTCCGCTTACCGAACGCTTTGCCGCCGTGGGAGCCACCACCACACTCTTTACGACCGCAAACTACGCCCTGCACGAGCCGGAACTGATACGAAAACTGGCTACTCAGCACGAGATTGCCTCGCACGGCTATTACCACACCACGTTTGAACCCGCCGACCTGCTCAAATCACGGCTGGCCCTCGAAGACCTGCTTGGCAAGCCCGTGACGGGATTCCGGCGAGCGCGGATGGGCTATGTGAACCCAACCGATGTGCAGCAGGCGGGGTATGTGTATAACTCGTCGCTGCACCCTACCTGGCTGCCGGGTCGGTATAATCACTGGGGAGAGCCGCGTCATCCGTTTCGGGAGCAGGGCGTGTGGCAGATTCCGGCGTCGGTGACGCCTACCCTGCGGTTGCCGCTGTTCTGGCTGAGCCTGAAAAACTTTCCCTTCGCCCTCTACAAACAGCTATGCCACCAAACCCTGCAGGCCGATGGGTTTCTGAATCTATATGTTCATCCGTGGGAGTTCACTGATTTGTCGGCCTACGATAAGATCCCGGCCTACGTACGGCGCTACTCGCGCGATAGGCTGCTGGACCGGGTGGAGAATCTGCTGCGCTACCTCAAGCTACGGGGCGAGTTCAGCACCATGCAGGATTTTGCCGCAACGCTCAAATAAAGATGACATCATCAATGACGTCGCTGCCCATGTCTTTATTGATCACCTGAATTAGTTTTTGCCGGGCGTTGACCAGTTCCTGCCGCATGGGAGCCGACGATATTTCGATGTGCAGCTTGCGGTCGCGCACGTAGATGCGGCTGGTGCGGGAGGCAATAGCCTGCCCCATCATACGCCCCCAGAAGGCTTCGAGGTAGGTTTCGTTGAAGCGCGTCTGTAACTGGTAGTGTCTGAGCAGCTGACCAATAGCATCTTTGAGGGTGGTTGTCCCAGCCGTGCGTTTGGCATTGTCGCGATTGTACTTGTAGGGCTGAGACGGTTCCATAAGGCGGGTGTTTAACGGCAAAGGTAACCCGGAAAAACGGCGGCTAAAAGGACCGGTTAATCTCCGGACAAAAAAAAGAGGGAACGGCTATAAATCGTGTAGAGGGTTTGGTTTATGCTTGTTTGACGCGTAAACTTGCGGTATCAAGTCAATTCGTTCGCGCCTGGTTTTCTGACCGGCGCAGGTTGATTTATAAAGAAGCGGGGAGAGATCAGGCTCTTTGAACCGCTGGCAACCTACCCCTTGGCAAGGTGCTAACTCCTGCCTAAACTCTCCGCACCGGCGGCTTTGTTAGGGGCTATAAATCGTTGCTATTTTGGAGCATTTCTTCGATTACAAATACTCGTACCCGCTTGAATCGGGTGCTGCACTGCCCGGCTTCCGGCTGGCCTATACTACGCATGGTAGCCTCAATGCCGATGGTTCCAACGTGGTTTGGATTTGCCACGCCCTGACGGGTAATGCTGACCCTACCGACTGGTGGAGTGGTATGGCCGGACCGGGCAAATACGCCGACCCCGCCCGCGATTTTATCGTCTGTGCCAATGTGCTGGGGTCGTGCTATGGCTCCACCGGTCCGCTGTCCGTAAATCCGCCTACCGGACGGCCGTACTACCATGATTTTCCCGTCGTGACAATTCGCGATATGGTGGGCGCTATTGATCTGCTGCGTCAGGAGCTGGGTATTACCCGCATAAAAACCTGCCTCGGGGGGTCGGTAGGGGGGGAGCAGGGGCTGGAGTGGGCCGTTTTACAGCCTGACCTCATTGAAAACCTGATTGTCATTGCTGCCTCGGCGGTGGCATCGCCCTGGGTCATTGCCTTTAATGAAGCGCAGCGGATGGCCATTGAAGCGGACCCTACCTGGCCCGAAGCCCGTGCCAATGCGGGAGTAGCGGGTATGAAAGCCGCCCGCGCCATGGCCCTGATCTCGTACCGGAATTATGATACCTACGGCTTCACGCAGGCGCTGGACAACAACGAGCAGATGGATGGCTACAAAGCGGCTGGCTACCAGCGGTACCAGGGCGAGAAAATTGCGGAGCGGTTCAATGCCTTTACGTACCGGATTCTCTCCAAAGCGATGGACTCCCACAACGTAGGGCGCAACCGGGGCAGTATTCCCAATGCACTGGGGCAAATCCGGGCCAGGACACTGGTGGTTGGTATCCAGTCCGATCTTTTGTTTCCACCCACAGAGCAGCAGTTTCTGGCCCGTCATATTCCCGGTGCCCGCTACCAGGAAATCGACTCGCTCTACGGTCACGACGGTTTTCTGATTGAGCTGCGCCCGTTAACCGCCCTCATCCGAACCTGGGAAGAGAGTAAGTAAATCACCGGCATCTGATACGGAAACGAAGCCGACGCCAGCTAGCCTGCCAGCCATTTGCCCGTCGGCATTGTTGTCTGCTGTGCCCACCGCAGCGCGTCGGCATATGGTTCAGAGAGCACCCGGCCCGGCGGATTTTGGCTCAGGTCAGCATCCCACAGGCCGGCGCGGTGCCACTGGTCCAGGTGATCCCAGTCGGGGCGGTCAATAATCGGGTAAAGGCACACCCCCCACAACGGGACGCCCGCGTTCAGCACCGCGCGGCACTCGCGGCCAATCATGCTGATCCAGCCGGGCCGGTCAAGGCCGGGATGGCTGGTTTCGGTTAGGGCAATGGGGCGGTTGTAGCGTTTCCAGGCTTTCTTCAGCAGATTTTGGAGGGGGGTCCAGCGCGGGTCCGGCACGGCGTCGGCCCAGCCCAGAAAGTTACCAGAGCCCAAAACCCACTGGTTGTTGTAGTAATAGTTAAGACCAACGATATCCAGATAAGCAGGCTGGCCGCCTAGTTCGGGCATGAGCCGCCCGGCCAGAATGTCGGTGGCCTGAAACTGGTTTCTGTCGGCAATGGCCGCGTCGCGGATTTGGTTTGGGGTGGCCTGGAGTGGTGGTACGATGTGGACAAGCGGTTCGGTAGTGAGAATGCGAATGCCGGGGTCTACTTCGCGCAGGGCCGCTACGCCTTCGATATACGCCCGCATCAGCCCAATTTTTACCTCCCAACCCTGTCCGGTACAATAGGGCGAGGTACCCCGTGCGTCGCCCCCGAGCCAGGATATGAAACTAACTTCGTTGATGGGCGTCACCACCAGCGTATCATCGGGATAGCGGTCGCGAAAGAACCGGACAAACGCCCGGCAGAGGCTGCGTAAACCGGCGGGCAAACATCGGGTGCAGGGGCGTCAAATCGTCGGGATAACCGAAATGGCACAAATCCCAGACCTGCTGAATACCCTGCCGATGCCCTTCGGCCAGCATAATTTCTACGGTGCTCCAGTCATATTGATAGGGAACACGTTCCACCTGGCTCCAGCGGATGCCCTCACGCACGGTGCGCAGGTTAAACCGGTCCAGTTGTTCGTAATCTTCGCGCAGGAGCTGTAAATGACCCGTCAGCGGCAAAAAATCAACCCGGTTGCCAAAGCAATTGAGCTGGTCGGTGCACTCAAATCCCGCCCACCAGAACGATTGAAATGGATTGGCTGATTCATGAAAAGAGGATATAGTATGCATACGGTCGTTGCTAAATGAGAAAAGGCCACCCGTTGCCGGGCAACCCATAGTCTACTTCTGAATGGACGAACTGGTTCCCAATTGCTATTTACCGGCCAGGTCCTGGTTGGCGTTGTACAGGGGATGCGCTCCGTTTACGAAGGCGAATTTCCGGGATATGTCGCTCAGTTTACCGATACTGCCTGGTACGATAATGGTTTCGCCCCTGTCATTCACGCTGGTGTTGAGCCGCAGCTTGGGCGTGTCCGTTCGCTGATAGGTAAGGACTCAAGATTTATGCTGACTCACGAACAGAACTTGCTGTAAAGCCGAAATCTGCCTGTACATCTCAATTTTTTTCGCCCAGATCGAACACCAGCAGACTGTAATGGGGGTAGTTACGGAGAAAAAAGACGTTGCATTGCCTACAAATAAGAGCGCTGATTTTAGGGAACAGCCAGGTTGGTTGCCTACCACTGGCAGCCTGAGCGGGCCCACGTACAGCTTGTTGAAACGGCTACGATACGGCCCTGCCTGCGTGGATTACGTATATACAGTTGGGTTAGGCGTTGCTTTCTGTGTAAGTTATTGGCGTTTAACCTGTTATTGGAAAAAAATAGTATAATTAATTGTGTGTAATGCGCGCTAAAAACTGATATTTGACTCTGTTTATATCCCACCAAAATCATGAGCCTTCATCAATCTGTTCGTACACTGGGGCCGGTATGGCTGTTCTGCGTGCTGGTGAAGGTGGCAACTGCCCAGGTTGTACCCACCAGCGGGTCGATTGCCTGCGGCACCCTGGCGCCCCCGCCCGCCGAGTCCCGTGCGCTGGTCCGGGACGCTGCCATTGCTCTTCAGAAAAAAAAGGCGTCTAACCCGCCATCGGCCGGTATAAGTTATGTCCCCCTCCGACCCCATATTTTTAGGCGGACCGATGGCACCGGGGGCTTCGATCTGGCCAGTCTGAATCAGGTAATGGCCGCCAATAATAACCAATTTCTGCTGAACGGGTCGGGCATTCAGTTTTACTTTTCCGGTACCACGCCCGACTACATCGACGACGACGAACTGTACAACGGGTTCCAGGGGAATCTGCCACCCAATCACAGCGACAACAACGCCATGAACCAGTACTATGCCCATACGTTTTCGGGTGGGTGGGCGGGGTATAGCGGGTTGGCCCAGTTTCCAGCCGATTATCCAAACTCAACGCATTCCTACGTCATTGCCCGATCAGGCGTGAATCTGGATAATAGGGGGAACTACTTACTCCCTCATGAGCTGGGCCACAACTTTAACCTCTATCATACCTTTGGCTACGGGTCGGGAGAGATACCCACCAAAGAACTGGTGACGCGGGGAGCCGGGGCCAATTGCCTGGAAGAGGGCGACTTCATCTGCGATACCCCCGCCGACCCCTTGGGCATTCCGGGTGCCACCTACACCTGCGTCAATACCTGTTGCGCGTATGACCCCAGCAGCCCGGCCCGCGACAGCAACGGCGATGCCTACACCCCTTCTTTTAGCAACATTATGTCGTACTGGTCCAGCTGTACGCATGATTTAACGCCGGGCCAGCACACAAATATGCAGGCTGCGCTGGCTCTGCGCCAGACCCACACGAGCTATACCCTGGATGCCCCGCCTGCCACCGTCACACCGCCCGATGGCCTGGTGGCTACCTTCTCGGGTCAGTCGATGCAACTGCGCTGGCGGGATAATGCCAGCAGTGAAATGGGCTATTTCATTGAACGATCCACCTCGCCCACCGCCGGGTTTTCACCAATTGGTGGGGTGGCCCCCAACACCGTCGAATTTTCTGATGGTACTGTAGCCCCCCAGACTATTTATTACTACCGGATTCGCCCCTCCAATACCACAACCGGCAGTTTGAGCCCAATGGCCGGCGGAGCCACGGCGGTTTATAACCTGGCTGTCAGCAGTACCTCAACGACTCAGGTGGTACTGGGATGGAATAGTGTAAATGCTTCACTACAGTACAATTTGCAATGGCGCCCCGCCGGCGTTACTGCCTGGAACACGGTCAGTACGGGGACGGCGACCACCCATTCGCTGACGGGGCTGACGCCCAACACGGTCTATGAGTGGCGGGTACAGGGCATTTGCTCCGGCTCGGACTGTTCGCTGTTTACCAACGCGCAAACATTCACCACCGCCCCCTGCTCAATACCTACCGGACTGGGTAGTTCCTTTGTCAGAGCGCAGTCTGCCAGCGTATTCTGGTCATCAGGGGCTGGCTACGACCCCGGCCGGACGTATGCGCTGCGCTACCGGCCCCTCAATACCCCCGACTGGACCACCGTCAGCAGCGTGACAACCACATCGTATTCGATGACGGGATTGGCTAACAACACCCAGTACGAATGGCAGGTCAGCAGCGTGTGTACCCCAACCGTATCGTCCGAGTACTCGCCCTCGTTTACGTTTACTACATTTTGCCTGAGTGTGGCCGGGCTTAACAGTACTCCGGCCGCTACGGCTGCCAACCTGACCTGGGGGTTCAACGGTATTTCGGAGCCAGGAAGTACGTTTGAGCTTCAGTACCGACCCGTCGGCAGCCCCAACTGGATGACCCTGACGGGCCCCAATACCGGCTCCAACAACGGCCGGCTCCTCACCGGCCTGTTGCCCGCCACTACCTACGAGGCCCGGGTCCGGAGCCGTTGCGGGCCCGATGCCACGACCGATTACAGGACTACGCAGTTCACAACGGGCTGCTACGCCCCCGACCAGGCGTATATGCGGGCCGAAAACGCTCAGTCAACGACTGTGCGGTTGTTCTGGAGCCAGTATATAGATGCCGATACCCGGTTTGAACTGAGTTACCGGACAGCGGGAGCCCCCGACTGGACAACGGCTGCCACCAGTCTTACGGTTGGTGCCTACTCGCTGACGGGTCTGACAAATAATACCCAGTATGAGTGGCGGGTAAGGAGCGTCTGTTCCCCCACGTCGAGTTCTGATTTTTCGTATGGCCCTTCGTTCACCACCCGGTGTTTGTTTTTAGGCACGCTCAGCGCCGTTGTCTTTGTTACCTCGGCCACGCTGAACTGGACAACCCAGGAGCCCGTCAGCAGCTATGATGTGCAGTACCGGGAAACAGGAACTCCTAACTGGACAATCGTTACCAATCTGACCAGCCAAACGCTGATCCTGAGCGGATTAAAAACTAACACCTCCTACGAATGGCAGCTCAGAACCCGCTGTACGGATGGCTCCTATTCCGATTTTTCATCCCTCTACACGTTTCGGACCAGCTCCTGCACCACTCCGTACGGGTTGGCCGTAGCCACCAACACCCGTGCCGCCCAGTTGCGATGGAATTTTTACTATGCCGATGCCGCCACGCGCTATGAAGCCCGGTACCGGGTACCCGGTACGGATTCCTGGACGGTTGTTGGCGACCTGAGCAGTACCAATACCGTTGGCACGGCCGAGCTGACGGGCTTACAACCCAATACGACCTATGAATGGCAGATCAAAACCCGTTGCTCAGCTACCGAGTCCTCTGACTTTGTAACGGGCCCGTTGTTCAGCACCGGGTGCAGCACGCCTACCAGTCTGTTTGCCCAGCTTAAAACGACATCGGCCGTGGTCAACTGGACTCAAGCGGGGTTCAATGTGCAGTACGATGTGAACTACCGGCAAAGTGGTACAACGACCTGGACTACCCTGAGCAACATCCTGAGCACCAGTGCTGCGCTGCCGGGCCTGATGGGTAATACGGGCTACGAATGGCAGGTCAGAACCCGCTGTGCCGACGGGGTGCTGGCCGACTTTTCGGGGATTAGCAGCTTTATTACCTTGCCCTGCTCGGCTCCCTACAACCTGTCGGCCAGTTTTCTGACTGCCACCGCGGCCCGAATAAACTGGAGTTTTTACCTGGCCGATACCCAGACCCACTACGAAGGGCGCTACCGGATTGTGGGCGCTGACGACTGGACCGGCCTGCCCAACCTGAACAGCACCGACGGGCAGGGTTCGTTCGACCTGACGAACCTGACTCCCGGCACGCTTTACGAATGGCAGATCAAAACGCTCTGCTCACCCACCGAGAGCTCATCGTTTTCTGCATCGGCCACGTTCCGGACTACCTGTCTGACGATGGCGACGATTAAATCGGGTCTCTGGAACGACCCGGCCGTGTGGTCCTGCAACCGGGCACCAACTGGCAGCGATGTGGTGCAGATTAAGCACGTGGTAACGATTCCGGCCAATCTGATTGCTTTTGCCCGGCAAATCCGCTTCGATAGCGGTCAGCAACTGCTGTACAGTGTCAACGCCCAGCTGAAGGTTGGGCAGTAACGGGGTGGGTCAATGGCCCACAGACAGAGCCACGACGCACACGGTATCAACCCGCCACGGACCCGGCGCACTATCGCGGCCGCCGTCAGCAGCAGTCCAGAGTCAAAAATCAGCACGAGGAGATGGCCTTATGCCGTTGCTGCGGTTGCCGTAGTTGTTACGGTTTCGCGGCTGCCCGCCGGAACTGTAACAAGTTGGTCCAGAAGCGTTAATGTAATGGGGCGCTCCGAGAAGTTCGTTACAGTTATGGCCTGCTGCCCGACCGTAATTTGTAGCAACGCCCCCTGGAAACGAATCTTGAACGACATGGACTGCCAGCCCGCCGGGCAATACGGGGCAAACGAGAGCTGACCCGTTTTGCTGACCCGCATGCCGCCAAAGCCTTTTACTACGGCGAGCCACGTACCGGCCATGCTCGTAATGTGCAGGCCGTCTTCGGTGTCGTTGTTGTAATCGTCCAGGTCGAGCCGGGCGGTGCGCAGGTACATCTCGTACGCTTTATCGGCCCTGCCCAGTTTCGACGCCTGAATGCTGTGCACGCAGGGCGAAAGCGACGATTCATGCACGGTCATAGGCTCGTAGAAATCAAAATTCCGGCGCAGCGTTTCCTGATCGAACTCGTCTTCAAAGAAGTACAACCCCTGCAATACGTCGGCCTGTTTGATGAAGCATGACCGCAGAATCCGGTCCCACGACCAATGCTGGTTAATGGGCCGCTGCTCGTCCGGAATGGCCGACGCGGGCATCAGGGCCTTATCCAGAAAATCGCTCTGCTGCAAAAACACCTGCCGTTCCTCGTCGAAGGGGTAATGCATGTTCTCGATGATGTGCCGGGCCTTTTCGGTTTCGTCGGCTTCGCTGAATCCGGTGCGCTCAATCAGGCTGGCATAGGCTTCGGGCGTGGTTTGCTTTACCGTTTCGACAGCTTCGAGCGTGTAGCGCAGGGTCCAGGCGGCAATAAAGTTGGTATACCAGTTGTTGTTGACGTTGTTTTCGTACTCGTTTGGCCCCGTAACGCCCAGCATGACGTACTGCTCCTTCTGCGCCGACCAGTTTACGCGCTGTATCCAGAACCGGCTGATGGCCATGAGTACTTCAAGGCCATACTCGCTCAGGTAGGCCGTATCGCCCGTGTACCGGACATAGTCAAAGATGGCGTAGGCGATGGCTCCGTTGCGGTGAATTTCCTCAAACGTGATTTCCCACTCGTTATGGCATTCCTCGCCGGTCATGGTCACCATCGGGTAAAGGGCGGCTCCACCCGTAAAGCCGAGTTTTTCGCCGTTCTCAATGGCTTTGCCGAGCTGTTTGTAGCGATACACGAGCAGATTACGCGCTACGTTCTGATGGGCCGTGGCGAGGTAAAAGGGCAGGCAATACGCTTCGGTATCCCAATAGGTGCTACCGCCGTACTTCTCGCCCGTGAACCCCTTGGGGCCAATGTTGAGTCGTTCGTCTTCGCCCGTGTAGGTCTGGTTGAGCTGAAAGATATTGAACCGAATACCCTGCTGCGCGGCCACATCGCCTTCGATGATGATGTCGTTCATCTGCCACTTGGCGGCCCAGGCCTGCTTTTGCTCTTCCAGGAGCTGGGCGAAGCCTTTTTGCGATAGCCGCCCGATGGTCTCGTGCGCGATCTGCATCAACTCATCGACGGCCACGTTCAGTGACGACAGCACCACGGCGTATTTGTTGACAACCGTTTCCTGACCCAGCCGGCAGTCGAGCGTGATGCGGTTGGCCACGTATTTTTCGCGCTTGACGGGCTGGCTCTGAAAGTCGACTTTGGCGCCGTCCTGCTCCAATGCAATGCTCATGCCCGTCAGGACGTGGTAGTCTGTTTTGCGGGTGCGTAGCTCGAGATACGCTTCTCCGTAGCCAGTTTCCTTGCGGCCTTCATCCCAGAAGGTTTCGTCGTAGTTGGCGTCGCGGTTGCGGATGGTGCCGTCAATGGAAGGCGTTACGGTGATCGGCCCGTCGAAGTTGAGCGGGGTAATACTGTATCGGATGGCTCCGGCGTCGTCGTCGGCCAGCGAGCAGAAACGTTTGGCGTTGATCCGGACTTCTTTTTTGCTCGGCAGCGTGGCCACAAATGACCGCTCCAGGTAGCCCTCGCGCATGTTCAGCTCCCGCCGAAACTCCCGCACCCCGCAGGTATTGAGGTCAAGCGTTTCGGGGCCGATCTCCACGTCTATGCCAATCCAGTTGGCGGCATTGAGAACTTTGGCGAAGTATTCGGGGTACCCGTTTTTCCACCAGCCCACGCGTGTTTTGTCGGGGTAATACACACCCGCTACATAGTTGCCGGGCATGGTTTTACCGGTGAACTGCTCTTCAAAATTACCCCGCTGGCCAAACCGGCCGTTGCCCAGGCTCATCAGGCTTTCGGTAATCTCGTTGTAATCGCGGTGAAAATCGGTCTCGATAATAGACCAGGCATCTTCAGATATATACTGTTTCATTGAAAGGGGTAACGGGTGAACGGGCGAATGGTGAGGGGGCGTCGTGCCGGGCCGGGCTCCAGCACCTGTTAAATTGACTTTGTATCGGGGGCAAAAGTAGCAATTTCGGCTTTTGCCCGCAGTGCCTGCTGCAAATGCCGTTCGGTGTGCACCACCAGCATACGCACCACATCGCCGAGCCGCATCTTGAGCCAGTTGCCAAAGAGGGTCGGGACCTTTTCGCTGTTCCAGTCCAGGTACGTTAGTTTGTTGAGTACGTCGCGTTGCAGCGTCTGCAACTCCAGAAACTGGCTCGTTACCTCCGCCGGGTTCAGGTCCGACGCCGACCGGGGTTTTATCAGACCCGGCGCGGGAATTTTGGTCGTGCTTTTGGGGTCGAGAAATTTCAGCATCAGCCGCCCTGCCCAGTCTGACTCGAGGGTCTGGTCGGTGGGGTTGTGCTGTACCAGACCCAGGCGGTCAGTTTTGTGTTGCAGCTGCCGCACGTAGTAGCGTTCGGCCAGGTTAAGGTGCTGCAGGCATTCTACAATGCTCCACTGGCCGGGGGCGGGGCGGGTGCGTAGCTGCGCGTCGGAAAGGTGGCCAAACTCCCGCGTCACGGTGTCAAGGACAATAGTCAGGCGGGATTGCAGGTCGTGGGCAGTAGCGAGTTTCTCCATAAGACTCCTTTCCTCTGTGTTAAGACTAATTTAAACGACGCTTAAGAATTCTTCCACGTCGCGTTTGGAATCGAGGTCAATGGATCCGGCTTCGAACGGAACGGGAACGCAGTCGGCCCGGTGCTGGGCAATGAGCCATTTCACACTGCGGTCGCCGGTCATGGTCAGTAGTTCGGGGATATAGTCGCGGCTGAACAGGGCGGGCACGCTCAACTGCGTGTCGTAGCGGCAGGCTACAATACCCTTACCGGTTTCCCGGCGTACCAGCAACAGGTGCTGCAATAAGCCTACCGATACCAGCGGCTGGTCGACGTGCAGAATCAAAACGGCTTCAATATCCTTTTTGGTGATGTAGAGGGCCGCCAGACCCGTTTTGAGCGATGACGCCTGCCCCGTTTCCCAGGCCGCATTGTCGACCAGCGTAATGGGCAGATCGGTCAGTTCAGGGGCAATCTGGTCGCGGTTGGCACCCAGCACCACCACAACGGGGCCGCGTTGCAGCGCCAGCGCACTTTCGGTCATTCGCCGGATGAGCGTCTGCCCTTTGTACATCAGTAACTGCTTGGGTTGTCGACCCATCCGCGACGAATCGCCGGCGGCTAAGATAATGGTTCCTATTGTCAAAACGTTGTTGGAATTTAGAGTCCGGATGTCCACGTCCGGGCTGTCTAATAAACAGCCGGTGGCTCGGGTGGGTTCTGCCGGTGGGTAAAGACCGCGTCGGGATAGCCCACCTCTACCAGCGATAACCCTTCGGCGGGTGCCGCCCGGCCCGCGGCCTGCCGGTTGCGGGCCAGGATAACCCGCTCAAAGTCGGCCACGCTCATCCGGCCCTGACCCACCAGCAGCAGCGTGCCGACAATGGCCCGGACCATACCGCGCAGAAACCGGTCGGACCGGATATGGAACGTCAGCTCGTCATTTTTCTCGGCTTTCCAGTAGGCAAAGTCAATGCGGCAGATAAAGGTTTTCACGTCGGTTTTTATCTTGCTGAAGCTCTCGAAATCCGAATAGCGCAGCAGCAGACCGGCGGCCTCGTTCATCCGGTCGATGTCCAGCGGCAGAAAAAACACGCACGCCAGCCCGTTGCGGAACGGGTCGCGCCGACGGATAATGCTGTATTGATAATAGCGGAACGTAGCCGAAAACCGGGCGTGGTCGCGGTCATCGACGGCGAAACAGTCATACACAACCACATCAAGAGGAATCAGCTTGTTGAGCGACCGCAGCAGGTGGGGGGGAGGGGTGTGTCGACTTCAAAGTGAGCAAACTGCCGGGCCGCATGAACGCCCGCGTCGGTACGGCCACTGCCCAGAATAGTAGTGGGTTGCCGCAGAATGGTAGTCAGGGCCGTTTCCAGCACTTCCTGAACGCTCAGACCGTTGGTCTGCCGCTGCCAGCCGTGGTAGTTGGTGCCGCGATAGGCTAGTTCGAGGAAATAACGCATAGAATCTTTTACTGGTTATTCGCCGAAGTAATCCACGAAATTCTTCTGGGTTTCGTAGAGCCGGAGCTGGTGGAGCCGGGCTTCGGTAACGGGCTGGAGGGCATTGTCGAGGAGTTTCCAGATTTCCATGATAAACACCTCACAGCTCGCCATTTTACCCTGCATAAAGTCTACGTCGAGATTCAGGTTTTTGTGGTCGACTTTCTCGATAATTTCACGTTTGATAATGTCGCCCAGCAACTTCAGGTCAATTACGAAGCCCGTGTCGGGGTCCGGTTCACCCTTGACCGTTACAATCAGTTCGAAGTTATGCCCGTGCCAGTTGACGTTGGCGCACGGACCAAAGACAGCCTGATTCTGCTCATCGGACCAGGCCGGATTATAAAGCCGGTGGGCCGCATTGAAATGTTCAATTCTATTTACGTAAACCATCTTTCTGGTTTATAAAGGCGGTTGCCAGAAACGCCGGTGAAAAGTGGGCAAAAATACGAAGAACCGGGTCGCGAAGAAACAAACCCGGTTAAGTTCGTTGTGCGGTGTTAACCTGAGCCGGAACCGGCAGCCTGGTATAATGCAATTTTATCCTTCCATACGCTATTCCTTTCCTGCCCGCTTAATCCGTACCTTTACGTCCTGCTTTATAGCCTATTGACTGACTGTTATCCATTTACCGACCGAAATACGTTTACTTCCTCTCTTCTATGATTATTGTTACGGGGGCCGCCGGCTTTATTGGAAGCTGTTTAATCAGCAAGTTGAATCAGGAAAACTTCAATTTTATCATCGCTGTCGATGACTTTTCCAATCCCCGCAAAGAAGCTAACCTGACCGGTAAACGCATTCAGGAACGGGTGGACCGCGAGGTGTTTTTCGACTGGCTCGACCAGAATTATCAGGAAGTTGAGTTCATTTTTCACATCGGTGCCCGCACCGACACGACCGAGTTCGACTGGCAGATTTTTGAACACCTGAACCTCGACTACTCCAAACAGATCTGGCACCGCTGCATCGACTACCAGATTCCCCTTGTCTATGCTTCCTCGGCCGCTACCTACGGGCTTGGCGAGCTGGGCTACGACGATAACGAGTCGCTGATTCCGCAACTCCAGCCGCTCAATCCCTACGGCGATTCCAAGAACGAGTTCGACAAATGGGTGCTGGAACAGGAGCGCAAGCCGTTTTTCTGGGCGGGGCTCAAGTTCTTCAACGTCTACGGCCCCAACGAGTATCACAAAGACCGCATGGCGTCGGTGATTTACCACGCCTACAACCAAATCCAGAAAACGGGTAAGATGAACCTGTTCCGCTCGCACAACCCCGACTTTGCCGATGGTGAGCAGATGCGCGACTTTGTGTATGTGAAAGACGTGGTAGAGGTGTGTTCGTTTCTGATGCACTCCCGGCGGCATTCGGGCATCTACAACCTCGGCAGCGGCAAGGCCCGCACCTTTCTCGATCTGGTCACGAATACCTTCCGGGCGATGGACCTCGAACCCACCATTGGCTTCATCGACACTCCCGCCGATATCCGCGATAAATACCAGTACTACACCCAGGCCAACATGGCTAAACTCCGCTCCATTGGCTACGACCGCCCGTTCACCTCGCTTGAAGAAGGCATCGCTGATTACGTCGGGCAACTACCTGAAGGCAGGGAAATACCAGTAGTCAGTTCCAGATAACTTCAATCACTTCCTGTTTTAAATCAATAGTAGTTCGCTGTTCGCCGGGGCCGCGTTTTAGGGTGATTTTGCCCTTGTTCACTTTTACGGTTTCCTGTTGCAGCACGTGGGTAGCGTCTTTCTTCCGAAATGCCGATACCGTAGGCTCGGCGGTTTTTACCGATACCGTCAGCGTCTTTCCTTTCGCTGTGAGTTGACGGGCGGTGGGGGGCAGGGGCTCATTTCTAAGTAACGCCAGGGCCCGCGACGCCTGCGGGACGCCGTAGCCAATATAGTTGTTGCCGTAGGGATACAGGTGCGACGATTTCTCGATGATGGCGATGACTTCCTTATTGGTCAGTTTCGGGTTTGCCTGCATGATACAGGCCGCAAAACCCGTGATGACCGGGGCCGACAGTGAGGTGCCGTAGAGCGAAAAACACGCTACGTTGGGCTTCAGATACGGCAGACTTTCCGGCCCGATGCTGCTGTAGCCGATGCGGTTCCAGAGCCGTGAATTGGTGGCGCCAATGGCCAGAACGCCCTCGGCGTCGGCGGGGGTGCTGATGATGCGCCACGACCGGTCATTGCCTTCGTTACCCGCCGACACCACGATCAGGATGCCTTTTTTGTCGGCGGCCAGTTGCGCGGCCCGGCTGATCAGGCTCGTGTGGCCGTTCATCTGGCTGGGCTCGTAGTTTTCGTTGGGGTTACTCATGCCTTTGGCGTAGCCCAGCGACGTATTGATGAGCCGGACGCCCACACTGTCCATCCACTCCATAGCCGCAATCCAGTTGTCTTCTTCGCCCCGGTACTCGCGGTTGCCCTGGTCCGAGCGGGCCAGGTAAAAGGTGGCATCGGTAGCCAGGCCGTACTGAATGTTTTCGGCGGGGTCGCTGCCCGCAATGGCCGCCAGCACTTCGGTGCCGTGCATGTCCGACATGGTTTCCAGGGTGCGCAGCAGGTTGCCAACGGGCTTTTTGTGGTGCACGTAATCGCGGATTTGCCGGACACCACCGCGGGCAAAAACGTGTTTGAGCGCGTTGGTCGAATCGGCCCCGAAGAAGCCCGCGTCAATTACGCCGATGGTTACGAAGCGACCGGTCAGCCCGGCCTGCACAAAATCGGGAGCCTGAATCTGTGTCATTACCGGAGCCAGCTGCAGCGGAGCCACCGGCCCGGCCGCAAGCGATGTAATGACAAGTGCCGGGTCAATGGGTTGCACATCCGTCACAAACGGCAGCGCCCGTACCTGCCCAACCTGCGCGGTGGTGAGCCGGGCCGACACGGCGTTGAGCCAGCGCGACCGTTGCCGGGTCTGAACGCCAAGCTGATGCAGAATCCGTACGTACGCTGCCGATACGGGTTGGTCGGTATCGTCCAGGGTCAGGTGTTGCTGTTGTCGCCGGGCCAGGGCCGCGGGCGACAGGGCGGGGGCCGTAGCCGAATCTTTCTTGTTGAGTAGTATCCAGTACGTAGCCTCGGTGCTGGTGGTTTGGCCCTGTACGGGTTGATTCCCGCACGCCAGCCCTATCAGCAACAGACAGGCGACTAATTGCATCTTCATCCGGCTAAAATACGGCCCATGCGCCAGATTTGCTTAGAAATTGTCGATGATCTCCTGAATGCGCACCCGCATCCGGGGTTGTTCGGCCGTTGGCACAATCACGATAATACGACTGGTGACACTCTCGCCGTTGCGCAGCATGAATCCCGCCGGCACATTGGTAGTTGTAGTCACGTCTTTACCCTCAGCGTTCTTGACCGTTTGCCGGTAAGGAACCACAAACGGCCGGGCTGACAGACTGCCACTTTTGCTGGTCATGCGCCTGCCGGTAGCGTTCAGGCAGTCGAAGGCAGCCAGCAGAGCCGGGTTGGACTCGGTACCGAACAGGGTCTGTCGCGGCATAATCAGTTTGGCGCAGCCGCTTTTGTTAACCACAAACAAGCCTAGTTCGTAGCGGCTGTATTCATCCTCTTTACTGCCTTTTGTTTGTTCGTTCAGGACTTCAATCCCGTATTCAATGCCGTTCTGAACGGCAGGGGTCCCGGGTACAACGTCAAACGATTGTTGCGCCCGGACGGGGGCATGGGTCAGCAAAGCCAGCATGAGGCCCAAAGGCAGAAAACGGACGGAAAGAAGGGTCATAGGGTTAGTTTGTTTAGGCCATAAATATGATATACATGGCCCAAACTCACACAACCGTTCCATAAAATCCCCGTTCTGCTGCGCCGGGGCGCTTATTAAGCCACTGCTGGTTCTTCTTTAACGGTAACCAGGTCATCCATGACCGATTTGATGAGCCGCACCGGCACCCGTACCAGATCAGGGCGGTAGGTAAGCTCGTAACTCAGATCAGAGATGGCTTTTTCGAGCAGGTAGGTGTCGAGCATCATCTGCCGCTCCACAGGATCGGTCGGGATGATCGGGCTGTTCTGCACGGTGTCCAGGTAGGCTTTGACGAAGAAGCTGCTCAGGTGATGCGCCCAGAAATCGGCGTAGGGCAGGAGCCGGATTGTTTCGTCGGGCGATACCTGACTGTTGCGCAGGAATCCTTCGTAGGCCGTGTAGTAAAACGACCGGATCATGGACGCTACGTCGCGCAGGGGCGAGCGTTTCAGCCGCCGTTCACTGTAGCTGCGATTGGGGTCACCCCCGAAATCCTGGATAGCGATGTCGCGGCCCGTCAGCAGGATTTTCTCCAGCTGCAAATCGCCGTGGATGCGAATCTTGGTCGAGTCCAGCTTTTTGGCATAAATCCGGCGCAGGGCATTCAGCACGGCTTCTTTCCGGCTGAACAACTGGGTTACGTTTTCCTGAACATCAGGCGCCAGCTGGTTCAGGTTTCGCTGATGACTCTGGTAACTCTCGCGCACCAGGGTTTGCATACCCGAAAATAACGATCGCTGGTAGTGCAGGGAAAACGGCTCGGGTGCGAAGTTGGCGTTAGCCGCATCGGAGGCCAGGGCCAGGTGCATCTCGCCGATGCGGACGCCCAGCTGCCGCGCCTGCTCAGCCCCCCGCCGACCCAGCAGTTCCTGCGTCTGGTCGGGCAGGTCAGCAAAGGCAACGGGGTTTATCAGGCTGTTGTGTTCCACGCGGGTGGCTTCGTCGAGCTGCTGTTTGTCATGGGCCAGAATCCGCTCGATATAGTTGCTTACCCGCTCCAGCACATAGTCCCGGCCGTTGCCGTGCCGCGCCACCATGTTCTCCATGTTGCCCAGCATAATCGGCTCACCCTGGGCCAGTATGGCTACTGAGCCCGCCAGGGCCGGCACGCAGGGATACTTTGCCACGTCGGAAAGGAAATACGTGATCTCGGCGTCGGGGTTGATGTTCAGATCGACCTTCCGGTATAGTTTCAGCAGGAAACGGCTGTCATAACCGATGGATACGTAGTCTTGGCCGGTCGAAATCAGTTTGGGCCGGATGTCGGTGGTATCGCGTACAAAGTCGCTGAGGTTGGTTTTACTGCTGAAGACCAGCCGACTATTCGCGTTACTGATGAGATCTGCTTTGGCGGGCCGTTCAGGGGCTTCGGTCATCTGGGTAAGCAGGGCCAGCTGGACCTCAGTCAGGTACAGGCCGTCGCAGAGGGCACCCGTTTCGCCGTTCACCGTAGCCGTGGCAATAATGGCCTGCGGGCAGGTACGCTTCAGCTTATCGGCCTGGGACTCGGGCGCGAAGGCCAGCACCAGCTGGAATGTTTCGGGTAAGCCGCGCTCGTAGGCCACCTCTACCAGCAGGACGTGGGCCGTACCGGTAGGCAGGGTGAGGGGCGCGTAGTTCAGCACCGTAATCTCACGCATGGTCTGCTTCCGGTGGTCGAACCATTCTACTTTGCGCAGGTAAGCGGGCAGCACATTGCTCTCCAGTTCGGCGCGGCTGCCGTTGGCCAGCAGGTTGTCCCAGTCGGCCACCCGTACGGTGGGTAGTTCGGACTGAATAACCATGTCGGGATTGACCTTCTCCAGCACAAACCACTGATAATCGTGCGGGGCCAGGGTGAAGAAATAGTTCTCAGAATCAGAAATGGCCGGAAACCGGTTCTTGCTGAATGCTTCGATTGGTACGTACCCTGTAAAGCCGGGCAGGTCAATCAGGGCGGGCTGCGAGTACTTGGACAGGTTCACCACAATCAGCAGCGTTTCCTCTTCGTAACTGCGCGTAAAGGCCAGTACTTTAGGGTTTTCTACCTCCAGAAACGTCATGTTGCCCCGGCCAAAGGCGGGGTGCTTTTTGCGGAGGTTGATCATCCGCTTCATGAACCAGAACAGCGACGACGTATTCCGGCGCTGCGTCTCCACGTTCACCGACTCGTAATGGTATTCGGAATCCAGAATGGTGGGCAGATACAGCTTCTGCGGATTGGCACTGGAAAAGCCCGCGTTCCGGTCGGGCGACCACTGCATGGGCGTCCGGACACCGTCGCGGTCGCCGAGGTACACATTATCGCCCATTCCGATTTCGTCGCCGTAGTAAATAACGGGCGTGCCGGGCAGCGAAAAGAGCAGACTGTTGAGCAGTTCTATTTTCTTACGGCTGTTATTGAGCAGGGGAGCCAGCCGGTGCCGGATACCGAGGTTAATGCGGGCCCGGGCGTCTTTGGCGTAGGTCTTGTACATGTAATCCCGCTCCTCGTCCGTCACCATTTCAAGGGTCAGCTCGTCGTGATTTCTGAGGAAAATGGCCCACTGGCACGATTCCGGGATGTCGGGGGTCTGCGCAAAGATGTCGGTAATGGGGTAGCGGTCTTCCATCTGCAGGGCCATGAACATCCGCGGCATGACCGGAAAATGGTAGTTCATGTGGCACTCGTCGCCGTCGCCGAAATAGGACGCTGAATCTTCCGGCCACATGTTGGCCTCGGCCAGAAAGACGACACCGGGATGGTGGTCATCAACGTGCTTGCGGAGTTTTTTAAGGAAGACGTGGGTTTCGGGCAGGTTCTCGCCGTTGGTACCCTCACGCTCAAACAGGTACGGGATCGCATCGAGCCGAAACCCATCCACACCCAGTTCGGACCAGTAGTCGATGAGTTTGAAAATCTCGGCCTGTATCAGTTCACTGTCAAAATTAAGGTCGGGCTGGTGGTGGAAAAAGCGGTGCCAGTAGTACTGCTGCGCCACAGGATCCCAGGTCCAGTTGGAGGTTTCGAAATCCTGAAAAATAATGCGCACGTCCTTCCACTGCGTCGGGTCGTCGGTCCAGACGTAGTAATCGCGTTCGGGTGAGCCTTTGGGTGCCCGGCGGGCCCGCTGAAACCACGGGTGCTGATCGGACGAGTGGTTGATAACCAGCTCGGTAATGACTTTCAGGTCGCGTTTGTGGGCTTCGGTCAACAGGGTTTTAAGCTGCTCGATATTGCCGTACGACGGGTTGATAGTATAGTAATCCGCAATATCATAGCCGTCGTCGCGCAGTGGGGACGGATAAAACGGCAGCAGCCAGATAGCCGTTACACCGAGTTCCTGGAGGTAATCCAGCTTTTCCAGCAGGCCTTCAAAATCACCGATTCCATCGCCATTGCTGTCGCGGAAGGCTTTGATGTGGAGTTCGTAGATAATGGCGTCTTTATACCAGCGCAGGTTGTTATGTATATCGGTGTTGTTGATTTCGTCGAGCATACTGATGGGTATTGATGAAACGGATTGGGGGAAGTTGTCTGGCGGCAAATTGGCTTCTGCGTATAAGAGTCGGCTTACACCGCGCTTAGAAACTGCTTAGAAGAGATAACCCTTGCTTCCTCTAAGGAGTTTATAATATCGTCTTAAGCAGTTGCCAATACCGGTTTGGTTTCTTGGCCCCATGCTACCTTCCTTACGTAGAAATGACATGACTACTACTCCCCTAGCGTTTAACCGGCTCATCATTGTATCGTACCGGCTGCCATTCAGAATTCAGCAGTCCGACGCCGGTACCGAGATTGTGCAGAACTCGGGCGGGCTCGTGTCTGCCGTGCTGTCGATGGCCGAGCAGCTGGGAAGCAATGGCGATGGCCCCGCTTCAAAAATCCACTGGCTGGGACATGCCGACTCATCGCTGAAAGCCATTGATCCATCAACGCTGGAAAACGACTCGTTCGTGGCCCACCCGGTGTTTATGGATGACGACGTGCACGCCGGATTCTATGAGGGGTTCAGCAATGATCTGATCTGGCCGCTGTTTCACTATTTTCCAACCTACGCCCAGTTCCGCGAGACTGATTTTCAACATTACCAGCAGGCTAATACTCGCTTTCTGGAAGAACTCAACGGGTTCATTCAGCCCGGCGATCTGGTCTGGATTCACGATTTTCAGCTCATGCTGCTCCCCGAACAGGTCCGTCAGGCGCATCCTGACGCTACCATCGGCTATTTTTTTCACATCCCGTTTCCCACCTTCGAAATTGTCAAGCTGCTGCCCCGCACCTGGCGCCGTATGCTGCTGGGGGGGCTGCTCGGTGCCGACGTGGTAGGCTTCCACACGGCCGATTATGCCCAGCACTTTTTGCAGAGCGTGACCGAGGTGCTGAATCTGCCCATTATCGATCAGCGCATCATCCTGCCCGACCGCTCCGTGACCGTACGCGATTTTCCGATCAGCATCGACTTCACCAAGTTCAGCAACAGCGCGACGGCTACCGATGTGACCATCACCCGCGAACGGAACGCCGAACTGCTGCGGCAGCACAAGCTCATTTTTTCGGTCGACCGGCTCGATTATACGAAAGGGATTCCATACCGGTTGCAGGGCTACGAACGCTTTCTGGAACAATACCCCGACTGGCACGACAAGGTCACGTTCGTCATTACCGTAGTGCCCAGCCGCGACCAGATTCCGCAGTATCAGGAACTCAAACGCGAGATTGAAGAGACCGTTGGGCGCATAAACGGTCTGTACGGCACCATTGGCTGGCGACCCATCATCTATTCCTATACCTCGCTCAGCTTTGCCGAACTTGTGGCCCTCTACACCGGCTGCGATGTCGCCTTGATTACGCCCGTTCGGGATGGCATGAATCTGGTGGCCAAAGAATTTGTGGCCAGTCGGCAGGACGAACGCGGGGTGCTGATCCTGAGCGAACTGGCCGGTGCCGCCCTTGAACTGACCGATGCCCTCATCATTAACCCGACGGATACGCAGGAGGTAGCCAGCGCCATTAAAAAGGGGCTGGAGATGCCGGCGGATCAGCAGGAACGGCGCATGAAGTACATGCGTCAGCACCTCCAGAACCACAACGTATTCCGCTGGAGCAACGACTTTTTAACCGCATTCTCAGAAACCATGACGACCCAGCCCGATTTAGAAACCGACTTACCCGTTCCCGCTTTTATCACTGCTTTTGGCGAAGCCCAGCACCGGCTGCTGCTCTTTGACTTTGACGGTACGCTGGCGCCCATTGTGAACAACCCCTCCGATGCCAGACCCACTGACGATCTGCTGGCGGCCCTGCGCCACTTGGCCGGGGGTAGTGATCTGGTTATCATCAGCGGGCGGAGCCGGGCGTTTCTGGAAAAGACCTTTTCGGGGATTCCGATCCGGCTGGTGGCCGAACACGGCGCGTTTATGAAAGACCCCGGCCAGGACTGGGAACGGCTGGATTTGTCGGCGGGCGATTGGGTCGATCCGGTGCGGGCCATTATCAACCAGTTTGTGGAACGATTCCCCGGCTCGGCCCTGGAGGAGAAAGAAACTGCCGTGGCCTGGCACTACCGCATGGCCGACGCCAATACCGACGACATTGAAACCAACGCCGTTGATCTGGCCAACCAGTTGCGCCGGGCCGAATCAACCGTGCCGCTGGCCGTTATTCAGGGCAACAAAGTGGTGGAGGTAAAGCCCGCCCAGCACAGCAAAGGCACCGTGGCCCTGCGTATCTACGAGCAAACGCCCTTTGATTTTATTGTCAGCATTGGCGACGACACCACCGACGAGGACATGTTTAAACAGATGCCCAACTGGGCCTATACGCTCAAAGTAGGCGCGGGCGTCACGGCGGCCCGCTACCGGGTAGCCCGTCAGAAAGACGTGGAGCTGCTGCTCCGGCGCATGAGCGAAGCGTTGGTACCGGTGGCGTAATGGCGTATCTTGCCCCCATGAAACTACTGGTTGTTGAAGATGAGCCGAAAACGCTCCAGGCTATTCAGCAGGGGCTTGAAGAAAGTCAGTTTGAGGTCGATATTGCCTATGATGGGCTGATTGCCAAGCGACTCGCCCTGAAAAACAACTACGCGGCCATCATCACCGATTTGATTCTGCCCGGTCTGAACGGATACGAACTCTGTCGGCAACTGCGGGCTGAGGGCCTGACCACGCCCATTCTGATGCTGACGGCCCTGGGCGAAACCGACGATAAAATCATGGGATTCGACGCCGGGGCCGATCAGTTTCTGACCAAGCCATTTCAGTTTACCGAACTCCTGGCGCGGGTGCGTTCGCTCACCAAGCGCGGCACGCAGGTGTCCATGACCGCCCAGATGCTGCGCTACGGGGGGGTGGAGATGAATCTCGACACGAAAAGTGTCATGCGCGACGAGAAACCCATTGAGCTTACCGCCCGCGAGTTTGCCCTGCTCGAATTCCTGATGCGCAACCAGGGCCGTACGCTCTCCAAACCTACCATTGCCGAGCAGGTCTGGGATATCAATTTCGACACGGGTACTAACGTGGTGGAGGTGTATATCAACTACCTGCGTAAGAAAATTGACCGCGATTTCCCCACTAAACTCATCCATACGCAGTTTGGTATGGGCTATATGTTCCGGGAAGAATGACCATCCGCAACCGCCTGACGCTGCGCTTTACCGGGCTCGTAGCCAGCATTCTGCTGCTGACGTTCGTGAGTATCTACGCGTTTTGCTGGTACTATATCTCGCAGGATTTCTTTCGGCGGCTCGACCGGCGGGTCAGTACCACGGGCGATCTGCTCGTCCGGCACCGGTTCGGTACGGATCTGATGCGGCAGTTGAGCCAGCCTCGTAAAGACCAGTTGCCCAATCAGAAAACCCTTGTCTTTGATGAGCGCGACTCGGTGGTCTTTGCCACCAATAATCAGGTATCGCTGCGGGTGGCACCGGACCTGCTGGCCAGCGTCCGCAAAAACAAACGGCGCGATTTTGAGGAGAAAAATTACTACGTGTCAGCGTCGCGGTACAGTACGGCGTCAGGAACGTTTGTGGTGGTGGTTAGCGCCGAGAATACGTACGGCGACGCTTTTCTGCAGCAGCTTCAGTGGGCACTGGCGGGGCTGTTCTGTTTAATTGCGGGCGTTACAGCCTTTTCGGGCTGGGTTTTTGCCGGCGAAGCCCTCCGGCCCATGCAGCAGATTGACCGGGTGGTGAAGGCCATCTTCCCGAGCAACCGCGATGAGCGGCTGCGGGTGCGCCAGGAAAACGACGAGATCAGCCGCCTTTCTAGTACCATTAACCGAATGCTTGACCGGGTAGCCGAGTCATTCCGGCTGCAGCGAATGTTTGTGGCCAACGTCTCGCACGAACTGAAAAATCCACTTACCCAGATCAGCTCGCAGCTGGAGGTGAGCCTGCTCAACCAGCGCGACCCCGAGGCCTACCGGCAAACCATCCGGTCGGTACTCGAAGACGTGGGTAAGCTGTCTGACCTGACCCGCGAACTGCTCCAGCTCTCGCAGGTTAGTCAGGACGATACCACGCACCTGCTGACCGACGTGGTACGGGCCGACGAGCTGATCTGGGACGTCCGCGACGAGGTGATGGCCATCAATCCGCGCTATCAGGTTATTGTAGCCCTCGGCGCCCTGCCCGACGAATCGGACGAACTGACGCTGCGCGGCAACCGGACGCTGCTGGCTACGGCCCTGAAAAACCTGACCGAAAACGCCTGCAAGTTTGCCCCCAGTGGACTGGCGCGGGTAGACGCAAGCCTCGGGTCAGACCGGGTCATTATCCGGGTACAGAACGAGGGCGACCCCATTCCGGCGGCCGACCTGCCATATATCTTCGAGCCGTTTTACCGTAGCCGCCAAACCGCCGATGTTCGGGGCTACGGCATTGGTCTGTCCTTGGTAGAGCGGATTATCCGGCTGCACGGGGGGCAACTGTCGGTTAGCTCGGCAGCGGGCGAAACGGTGTTCTCGGTTGAGTTGCCGCGCGGGTGATGAGGCTGTTCTAAGCAGATTCTAAGCAGTTTATCAGGTGGCGTTAAGTCGCGTGAAAGATTTTTGTTTACGTGAAAAATCTGCCCATGCTGCAAACCTAGCCGAGTTATGCTCTATGAAAACACACCGTATCTGTACACTACCTCTGAATCGCCCGGTTTTGTGAGTCAGGGCGTCCGCCCGGCGCATAATTCTACCGATAAGCCCCCGCGTAAACCTGACTGGCTCCTGATTCTGATGGGCGTGTTTGTTCTGCTTACCCTGCTCATCATCCTGTTTCTCAACAACGACCGTTTTTAACGAGGCCCAGAGCGGTTTACTCCACAATCAGCTTAATTTTCCGGCTCTTGGTCCGGCTCTGGAGCCACTTCTGAATACGGTATTTCTCGGCGTTGGAGTGCCGACGGGCAAACTTGGCGTACACCAGCAGGACCGTGTCGGGGGCGGACTTGTTGCCGGTCATAATCAATGAAGGGGCGGCCGTAAACGTCTGCACGTCGGGCATGAGCGTTTTGAGCTCGTTACGCAGGTCGGCCACGGGTAGCCGCGAGGTCTGAGTTAGTTCAATGTAGCGGGTGAGTGAGTCGATGGTCCGGTCTTTCCGGGCAATGCTGGCTTGGCTGTACTTGATAACCTGGTCAGTAACGGTGCTTTTGATCGCATCAACATCCACGACCGCATCCTTAAAATTCCCCTGCTTAATCATCAGTTTGGTGTCGCCCAGCCCGTAAGGGACCATCTTGGATTTTAGCAGATTAATGGAATCCTGCGGCATGGGCTCACCCACGAGCGTCAGGGTGAGTATACTCTGTTTCCGGTTGAAGTTGGCGCTGTAGCTGATGACCTGCCGATAGGCAAAATTGGTCTCGTTGGTTATGAATTCTTTGGTATTCTGCTCAAAAATGGTTTTGCGTACGATCTGATAACCGAGGTAGCTGCTGGGTACGACTACCAGAAAAACGGCGATCCAGATAGTATGACGTACCCGCCGTTCAATTTCGGGTGTGGGATACTCTTTCTGGTGGTAGCCGAGAAACCGGACGATGAGCAGCGTGGCCAGACTAATGCAGACGCTGTTGATGATAAACAGGTAAAAGGCACCGGCAAAATAATACAGGTTACCCGACGCCAGGCCGTAGCCCGCCGTGCAAAGGGGGGGCATAAGAGCCGTAGCAATGGCTACACCCGGAATAACGTTCGTAATTTTGTCGCGGCTCGAACCCGCCACAATGCCCGCCAGCCCGCCAAAGAACGCAATAAAGGCATCCCAGACCGAGGGCGACGTACGGGCCAATAACTCAGACTGGGCAATGTGCAGCGGACTAATGAAGAAATAGGCCGTTGAGGTGAGGAGACTGATGAACACGGCCAGACCGAGATTGCTCAACGCCCGCTTGATCATAGACAAATCGTTGATGCCCACGCCCATGCCAATGCCCATGATTGGCCCCATCAGGGGTGAGATGAGCATGGCCCCGATAACGACCGCCGTTGAATTGACGTTCAGGCCAATGGAGGCAATGAAAATGGCAAAGATGAGGGTCCAGAGGTTGATACCTTTGAACTTAATACCCCGGCTGATGGTCTCGATTACCCCGGCTTCGTCTTCTTTGTCTTCGGCCAGACTGAACCGATCCTCTAAAAACTCGCCGAAGCGGGCCATGGGGTCACGGCGTCTGGCGGGGGGCTGTTTTTGCTCTTCGACAATCATAAAGAATCAAAAATGCGGCTGCTGAACTGCGGGCGTGTTTTTTCTAACCGAAAAATAAGGCATTCTTGTATAATTAACTGTTTCGATGGACGTATTTACCCTCATTACCCTGCTTATTGTTGGGGCGGCTTCATTCGCCTATATTAATACCCGCCTGCTCAAACTGCCCGATGCCATCGGTATTATGGTGCTCTCGGTGGCTTTCTCACTGGTTGTAATCGGGCTCAACCAGATTCGTCCGGAGTGGTTCGAGACGGTTCGCAATGCCATTACTGCCATCGACTTCAACCGGGTGCTGTTCGATGTCATGCTTAGCTTTCTGCTTTTTGCGGGTGCTTTTCATACCGATACGGAACTGCTTCGAATGGAACGCCGGTCCATTATGCTGTTTGCCTTTGTAGGCGTTCTGATCAGCACATTTCTGGTTGGTACGGGGCTGTATTACCTGGCCGGTCTGTTCGGTTTTGTGCTGCCCTACGTACTCTGCCTGCTGTTTGGTGCGCTGATTTCACCCACCGACCCCATTGCCGTGCTGGGTATTCTGGCCAAGTTCAAACTGCCCGAAAGCGTTAAGCTCAACATCGTGGGGGAGTCGCTCTTCAACGATGGCGTCGGTGTGGTTATATTCGCGTCAATTTACCGGATTGCGGTCAACGGCGTCGAGACGTTCAATGCGGCCGATATTGGCTTGTTATTTCTGGAAGAAGCCGGGGGCGGTATCGTGTTTGGGCTGGCACTCGGCTACCTCATGTTCTGGCTGCTACGCTCCATTAACCACTACCAGACCGAAGTTATTATTACCGTTGCGGGCGTGATGGGTGGCTATCTGCTGGCGCAGAAACTGCACGTATCGGGGCCACTGGCCATGGTGGTGGCGGGTCTGTTCGTAGGTGACCGTACCCGGCTGAACCAGGCCATGAGTCATACTACCGAAGAATACGTCGATAAATTCTGGGAACTCGTCGACAGCATTCTGAACTCGCTGCTCTTTGTCCTGATTGGGTTTGAACTGCTCATTGTTGATCTCCAGTCGAGTTATCTGCTTATCTGCCTGGCGTCGGTAGTGCTGGTGCTGGGGTCTCGGTTTCTGGCTATCTGGATTCCCTTTCAGATGGCCCAGCGCTGGATTGGTCTCGACAAGAAAGCCCCGTTTATGCTGACCTGGGGTGGTTTGCGGGGTGGTCTGTCCATCGCCATGGCGCTGTCAATTCCGAACGACATGCCTCATAAAGATTTGCTCGTAACCATTACCTACGCCGTGGTGCTGTTCTCCGTGATCGGGCAGGGGCTCACTATGGAACGGCTCATTCGCCGGCTCTATCCTGAGAATTGAGTTTTGCAGTTAGTTGACGATGACGTAGCCCGGACCTCCCGGTCCGGTAGCTGCAAGGATAAGAAAACGCACTACGGTGTTATCCTACGGCTACCGGACCGGGAGGTCCGGGCTATGTCGCTGACTGCGTTCATGATGCTGAACCTTACTCGTACACCAACACCAGCGAGTTGATACGGCTGCTGCCTGCCCGTGGCCCCCGTACGCTGACGCCCAGCCGGGGCGCGCGATCCCAGCGGGGCAGAAAGCGACCGTCTATCTCCACCGGGTTCAGGGTCTGAAACGCTCCGCCATCGGTCAGCCAGCCAAACGTAAAGAACTGCCCCTGTCTACTGGTCAGGCGCAGGGTGAGCGGTGCCGACCGGCTGGGCAGGCGCTGCGTCTGCAGCTGGCTTCTCACCCCGTCTTTTACCTGCCACAGTTCCAGCGAGTCGCCCCGGATGCCCACGCCCAGCGCGTTGCTGGCGTCGCCGTACAGACCGATACTCTGCCACAAATCTTCCTGCGGATGCACCTTAACCGACAGCGTGTATGAACTTTCTTTTACAACCAGCCCCAGAAAAGACCCTGCCGGATCGCCGGGTACGTTGGTCAAACGCAACTGTCCATTGGCCACGGCGAATAGGGGAACGGGTTTGTGCACATCCCACACCCACGGAACGGTGGCTGGCGTTTGGCCAAAGTTGACCGCTATGCCGTTGACTGACTGTTGTGGATGAGTGGTAGGGGCCAGGGCCTCAGCGGGCGTAGCCGTGCCGTAGCGAAACGCGGGCCAGCCCGTCTGGTCGTTCCAGACCAGTTCGGTGAGGACTCCCTGGCGACCCGTGAAGATGAAAGCCATCGCTTTTGTAGGCGTGGTGGAGGTAGAAATAGCGGTTGTCGGGCGTGGTAACCACGGTGCCGTGGCCGGGGCATTTCCAGTCGTCGTGGCTGGTCAGCACGGGGTTGCCGCTGAACCGCTCCCACGGCCCCCGCAACGACCTGGCCCTCGCCAGACCCACCTGATAGTTGCAATTGGCCCCGCAGCAGGCATTGCCCGAGTAGGTCATGTAGTAATACCGCCCGCGTTTAAACAGGGCCTGCCCCTCGACTCCACCACCTTCCCAGGTGCTGGCATCGGCCCGGAGCAACGTAAACGCCTGACCCGTTACCCGCAACCCGTCGGGCGATAGCTCCGCCCCGAGGAGTTCAATGGCCTTGCCTTTGTCGAGACCGTAGGCTTTCCAGGTCAGGTACAGCCTGCCGTCGTCCTCGATTACAAACGCGTCGATGGCTTCCGACGTCCATTCGAGCAGCAGACCCCGGTCGGTAAAACCCTGCCGCAGGTCGCGGGTGGTAGCTACGCCGATATGCGAGTGGCCGTCGGACTTTCGGCGGGCGGTGTAATAGACATAGAACAGGCCGTTGCGGTGAAACAGCTCCGGTGCCCAGTAACTCCCCTCAATCCAGTCGGGCAGGTTGGCAAATACCGGCCCCACATACTGCCAGTTGATTAGATCGGTGGAGGTATAGATCGGGAACGCCGGTCCCCACTCCGATGACGTACCCGCGGCATAGTACGTATCGCCCACCCGAATCACGGATGGGTCGGCAAAGTCGCCCGCAATAACCGGGTTTTTATAGGTGGTTTTCGGTTGCCCGGACTGGGCCGCGCCGGGCCGGGCTGTGGCCAGTACCGCCAGAAACATTAAGAAAAACAGCGTATTGTATCGAGTTGTCTGCATCGTGGTCAGGAAAGGCGGGAGAATCAGCTTTTTAACCGGACGCGGGTGGGCAGGCCTTGTATCAGTCCAAATTCTCAGCAGTCTGCTCCGGCGTGACGCGTCCTTTTTTCGACATGGCCCGGGCTTCCCGTACGAATCCTTCTTTGAGGTGTTCATAGAATGAAACCGGATCGACCAGCGAGGCCGCACCCTGCGCCATGAGGGCACCCAACAGAAGCTGAAAAATGGCCGAATGCCGGTCGGTCATTTCCAGCACCAGGATGGCCGCCGTAAACGGCGAACGAACCACGCCGGTCAAAAAGCCAACCATGCTGACCAGGATAATGAGGTTGGTGTCTTCGGGCCGGATGCGGGCCAGGCGGCACAGCCCATCGCCCAGAATGGCACCTGCGCTTAAGGAGGTGGCAAAGACGCCCCCGGCGGCTCCACTGCTGTAACTGAGCGCCATGCCCGCAAACCGCACCGGAAACAGGTACCAGGGTGTCAGGTTGTCGTTCTGAAACAGCAGCCGGTTAATAATGGATTTGCCCGTACCCATGGCATCGGTACCTACCCAGAACGCCAGCCCGGCCAGGGTTAGTCCGCATACCACTACCCAGCCCGCCTGCTCCATAGGGGTGTCAAACCGCCGACGATAAGCATTGACCCAGAGCAGCAGTCGGGAAAAGAACGCACCCGCCAGCCCGCTAATCATAGCCGCCAGCACCACCACCCCCAGAAACCAGCCGGTAGAAGGCTTTACTTTTGGAAAGCCAAGGTATAGATACGGTCCCAGTACCGCCTGCGCCGTCATACCGGCAATAATAACCGCCGTAAACACGGCGGTTCTGAAGCGGGTAAGGTGAGTCTGGGTCAGCTCTTCCACCACAAAAACAATACCACCCAGGGGCGTGTTGAACGCAGCCGCCAGCCCGGCGGCCCCGCCTGTAACGAGCGCAATCTGCCTGGACAACTGCGGCCACCCCGCCGGTTGCAGCCGGTTAATGGCCCGAAAAATAGCCGCTGATATCTGAATGGTTGGCCCTTCGCGCCCAATAACACCCCCGCCCACCAGCAGCACCAGACTACTCAGTATTTTTACGATAGCAACCCGAACGCTAAGCAGATAGGCCGTGTAGCCGTGCGTGGTAGGGTGCGACAGATCAATGCCCGCCATCACCTGCGGAATGCCGCTGCCCCGCGCTGCCGGGGCCAGTTTGTCGACCAGTCCCCACGCCAGCAGAAACGCGCCGGGCGTAACAATAAAGGCCAGCCAGCGATTGTGCGCCAGCCACTCGAAACTGATTTCTTCGGCCAGGGTAAATAGTTGCTCGTAGCCCACGGCCACCACGCCCGTCAGGATTGAGGCCACCCAAAAGGGCAGGCTCTGGAGAATAGTACGCCGGACACGGTCGGAGTACAGAGGCTGAATAAGTCGGCGGTCAAGCCAGGAAAGAATACGCGCGTATCGGGAAGGAAAAACAGCCATGAAGAGGAGAATGCCGAAAGGGAGGCTACTCAAGTAACGCCAAAAGAAAGTATCTGATTGATTAACAGTCCAATTCTAAGTAGATTTTAAGTTTTTGTTAAGCCCCCTGTAACAGCCGGCCCCTTTATTTGTATCAACCAATCGAACACACATCATGGAAAATAACAACGCAAAAACAATAACGGCCGTACTGGCGGGACTCATGGTCCTCTTCCTGATTGGCGGCCTATACTACTGGAATCAGAGCCGTGGCCTGACCACCCAAAATGATCGGATGGAGCAGCGCGCCGATTCGCTGATGTCCGTTAAAATCCGGCTTGAAGGCGACGTGCAGAAACTCGAAAATCAACTCGAAGCTGCTACCACTCAACAAACCGACCTGTCCCGGCAACTGGCAGATGTGAACGGCCTGCTGGCCACCCGCGAGCGGACACTGGGGCAGTTGCGCCGGAACAACGCCGGTGAGCAGCGGACCATCCGTCGGCTCAACGGCGACATGGCCAGCCTGACCCGCTCCCGCGATAGCCTGACCAGTCAGATGGACGCCGTGGCCCAGAAGATCGACCTGCTTACTGAGCAAAACGACCAGTTGAGTACGCAAAACGGCGAAATTGCTCCCCTGCGCCAGCAACTGGCTGCTATGTCGGAAGAGCTCAAAACAAAGGTGCCGCGCTCGGCCCTCACCGGTGATGCGTTCCGGGTAGAAACGCAGAAGGGAAACTCGAAGGAAACGGCCAAAGCCAAGAAAGTAGATCAGGTAACTATTTCGCTCAGCGTTCCTGCCGAGTTGGGGCTGACTGGTACCGAAGAGGTATACCTGAGCCTTACCGACGAGCAAAACAACGCTATGATGCCTGCCCTCAGCACCAACACCGTAATGGTAGGCGGAGCCAGTGAATCGGTTCCGGTCCATGCCAGCAAAGCCGTGAACTTCGGCCAGAACCCACAGCGCATTTCATTCACGATTTCGCCCGATAACAAGGTAAAGCCGGGCGTTTACCGGGCATCGGTCTATACGAAAGACCGCTACCTGGGAGCCACTGAATTCAAACTCCGCGACAGCTTCTGGTTCTTCTAAAACCAGACGTAGCGGTCCACAAAAACGGGCAGGAAACCAGTAGGTTTCCTGCCCGTTTTTGTGGACCGCCTATAACCCGGACGTCCCGGCCCGGTAGTAGCCACGCCTGCACATGAGCTGTTTTTAGCCCGATGGCTACCGGACCGGGAGGTTCGGGTTACTCATCGCTGTTGATCCAGCAACTTCTGATACTCGCGTTCGGCCATGCCGCGTTCGCCAGATTGAGTATATACGCTGAAGTAATGCGAAGCCAGACCAATGCCCCAGCCAATCATGCCGAACAGGGGCCAGGGGAAATGGCGCCCGGTGAAATTCAGGTTGCCGATCGAACCGGCATTCGATACCAGGTAAATAAGCCATAGACCCGCGTTGACGATGATGAACGCGCGCAGATGCAGCTTGAAACCGACGCGCTTTTTGGCCTGTTTCCAAAGAAATTCGTCGCGTTGGGGGGTGGTTGAGGGTGTTGTCATGATGAAAAATAGAGTTGATTTGAACCGTCGGCAGTTCGGGCCGTTCTGTTGAGACAAACCTACGCCGACGGGCTGGCCGGCACCCGACAAATCCGACCAATTGCCTGCTTTTCGGCGTAAACCCCCCGTCTGTTATGACCAATTCCGATATCGTTGCCCTGCTCGAACAAACCGCGCGGCTGATGGAACTCCACGAGTATGATACCTTCAAAACCCGCGCTTTCTCCTCGGCAGCCTTTACCCTCGACAAAACCCCTGAAAACCTAGCCGACCTTTCGGCTGATGAACTGACTACACTACCCGGTGTTGGTAAATCCGTGGCCCATAAAATCCGCGAGATGGTTGATACGGGTCGCCTGACGGACCTTGATGAGTTGCTGGCCAAAACGCCCGCCGGCGTGCTGGACATGTTTCGCATCAAAGGGCTGGGCGTGAAAAAAGTGGGCACCCTCTGGCGGGAACTGGGCGTAGAAACCCTTGCCGATCTCCAGCAGGCCTGCGACGAAGGGCGCGTAGCCGGCATCAAAGGGTTTGGCAAAGCCACGCAGGATAAAATTCTGGCGTCGCTGGCTTTTTTGCAGGAGCAGAAAGGCAAGGTGCGCATGAACAAAGCCGACACCCTGGCCAATCTGCTCCAGGAGCAACTCACGGCCCATTTCGACCGGATAGCCATTAGCGGGCAGGTGCGCCGACGCGCCACGGAGGTTGATACCGTGCAGCTGTTGCTGCAAACCAACGACCCCCTTTCGGCCATGCTGACGCTGCAAAACCTGCCGGATCTGGAACAGAACGAGCGGGAGTCGTCGCCGTTTGCGTGGCGGGGGCAGCTGACGGGCTTCGACGTGCGGGTGGAACTGCTCTTGTTTCCGGCGGAGCAGATGGACCGGCAACTGTTTATCCAGACCGCTGCCGATGCCCATTTACAGCAGGTAGGGGCGGGCGGGGCGTCGCTGTTGCAAACGGCTTACCAGACTTCGGCTAATGCTGGACCGGAAACTGAAACGCTTATTTATGCCCAGGCCGGTTTGCCGTATATCGTTCCGGAAATGCGCGAAGATGAGTTTGCCTTTCGCTGGGCCGCCCGCCACCAGCCTGATGAACTCGTGACCTGGGACGACCTGCGCGGTACCCTCCACAACCACAGCACCTGGTCGGACGGCAAACAGTCCGTAGCCGACATGGCCGCTTATTGCCGTGAGCTGGGGCTTACCTATTTTGGCATTGCCGACCATTCGCAAACCGCTACCTATGCCAATGGCCTTGACCCGGAGCGGGTGCGGGCGCAGCAGGCCGAAATTGATGCGCTGAACGCGGGCTATACCGACGGCTTTCGCATCTTTAAAGGCATCGAGTCTGATATTCTGAGCGATGGCTCGCTGGACTATGATGAGGAGACGCTCGCCCGTTTCGATTACGTGGTGGCCAGCGTGCACCAGACGCTGACCATGACGCTCGAAAAAGCGACCACGCGGCTGATTCGGGCTATTGAAAACCCATTCACCACCATTCTGGGCCATCCTACGGGCCGTTTGCTGCTGGCCCGCGAAGGCTATCCCATTGACCACCGCGCCGTGATTGACGCCTGCGCCGAACACAACGTCGTGCTGGAGATCAACGCCAGCCCCTACCGGCTGGATATTGACTGGCGGTGGATCGACTACGCTATGGAGCGGGGCGTTAAACTGAGTATCAACCCCGACGCCCACGACTTTGCCGGGTTGCTGGATATGCACTATGGCGTGGCGGTTGGCCGCAAGGGTGGTCTGACCAAAGCCATGACCTTCAATGCCCTGTCGGCAGACGAGGTTCAGCGGCATTTCGAGCAAAAGCGGCTGAAGCGGCCGGTATGAAGGCTGTAGGCGGCTGGTTTTGGACGCGGGTGGTGTACGGCGCCACTGGCTATACGGCTGTGTTTCAACCTCTTTTTGAGCGTCAAAAACGGCTTTACTTTCTTTCGGCCCTATATTAGCAAATGGCAGACGCAGACGTCTGCCGTTGCTCGTTCCTGCCCCGCTTATGCGCCTTCTTTACGTCCTGTTTACTATTTTTTTTCCAGTCAGCGCAGCGCTTGCCCAGCAACCTATACCAACCATCTACCCGGCTACGGGCTACGTGCGCGATGCGGCCACCGGCAAATCCATTCAGGGGGCTAATGTCGTGGTGATGAACGTTTCCAAAGGATACGTGACGGCCAAAGACGGCTATTACGTCATTAGCCTGCCCCCCGGAAACTACGTTCTCAAATTCACCCACGTGGGCTACCGGCCTAAATTCGATACCATCTCGCTCCAGAAAACCCTGTTTCGGGAGGTGTTGATGGAAGATGACACCAAAGACCTCGACGAAGTACTGGTGACCAGCGAAGCCCCCGACCGCAACGTGCGCAAGGTCGAGATTGGCGTGTCTCAACTGAGCATCCGCAGCATCCGGCGCATTCCGCCCCTGCTCGGTGAGGTTGATGTGGTGCGGAGTCTGCTGCTGCTGCCCGGTGTTACAACCGTGGGCGAGGGGGCACCCGGGTTCAACGTGCGCGGGGGTAGTGCCGACCAGAACCTCGTGCTTTTCGATGAGGCACCGGTGTTCAACGCCAGCCACCTGCTCGGCTTTTTCTCGGTCTTTAACCCCGACGTGGTGCGCGACGTAACGCTGAACCGGGGGGGCGTTCCGGCGGCTTTGGGCGGGCGGGCATCGTCAGTTCTGGACGTAAAAATTAAAGAGCCGGACGCCGAAAAATGGGGCTTCAACGGTGGCATCGGGCTAATTTCTAACCGGCTGGGCGTGGAGGGGCCAATCATCAAAAATAAACTGTCATTTCTGGCGGCCGCCCGAGGCTCGTTCAACGATTTCCTGTTCAAAGTGGGCCCGCCTGCCCTGCGGGGTACCCGCGCCAATTTTTATGACCTGACTGCCAAGCTCAAATACCAGCTTTCCGAGAAAAACACGTTTACCCTGACGGGCTACCTCAGTAAAGACGTGTTTAAACTGGCGTCTGACTCCCTGTCGGGGCAGGAAATTAATGCCTCGTCCACCCAGTTCGGGTACCAGACGGCCAACGGGGTGCTGCGCTGGAACTACTTCATCAATAAGCAAATTAACGTGGCTACATCGGTGATTCTGAGCCGCTACCGGGCCAACCTGACGACGCCTGATTCGGCCAACGCGTTCGATTTGCAGTCGGGCGTACTGCACCGTCAGGTCAAGTCCGACCTGACGTACACGTATTCCGATAAACACCTCTGGCAAACGGGTCTGAGTGTAATCGACTACCGGGTGCAGCCCAATACCCGAACGCCCGGCCCGCTCTCCAATGTGCTGCCCGTTGATCTGGCCCGCGAGCAGGCTCTTGAACTGGCCGCCTATATACAGGACGAATGGACGGTCTCGCCGGCCGTGTCGGTGCTGGCAGGGCTGCGCTACTCGGCGCTGCTGAACCAGGGTCCCGCTCTGGTTCGGACTTATTCCGAAAACGGACCTGTGGAAGAAGAGTCGGTTGTGTCTACAAAGGCATACGGTGCCGGAGCGGTTTACAACCGGGCAGGCGGGTTTGAACCCCGGCTGGCGGTACGCTGGTCGGTGGGAACGGGGCAGTCCGTGAAGCTGGGCTACAGCCGGCTGCGGCAGTATATTCAGCAGGTTACCAACACTACGGCGGCCCTGCCCACGTCGCGCTGGCACCTGACCGATGCCTATACCAAACCTACCGTGGCCGATCAGCTGTCGCTGGGGTACTTCCGTAATACAAAGGATAATGCCGTTGAACTCTCGGCGGAGGTGTACTACAAAACCATTGCCAACGCTACCGATTACCGCGACGGGGCCGAACTGCAACTGGCCCCCGCCGTAGAAACCCAGCTGGTGCAGGGGAAAGGCCGCGCCTACGGACTGGAAACGCTGGCCCGTAAAAATAAAGGGCGATGGACGGGTTTTGTTGCCTATACCTACTCGCGCACATTCCTGACCATCGACAGCCCCTTTGCCGCCGAGCGGGTTAACAATGGACAGGCCTATCCGGCTAACTATGACAAGCCCCACATCCTGAACGCGCTGGCCGTGTATCGCCCAACGGCCTGGTTCAGTCTGTCGCTCAATTTTACGTACAGCACCGGTCGGCCCATTACCCAGCCCTACGCCCGCGCCCGGATCAACGGCGTGGTAATTCCAATTTACATCGACCGGAATCAGCAGCGCATTCCCGACTACCACCGGCTCGATTTTTCGATGACGTTCGAGCAGAATACCGTGACTAAAAAGCGGAAGAACGAGAGCAGCTGGGTTTTCTCGGTCTATAATGTGTACGCGCACAAAAATGCGTATTCGGTATTCTACCGGCTTACCCCGCGTTCGCTGGCCGACGCCTATAAACTGTCAATTTTTGCCACGGCGTTTCCGTCGCTGACCTATAACTTCAAGTTCTGATGAAAACTTTTCTTTTGGCCGTACTCACGCTGCTGCTGGTGGCGGGCCTGACGGTCTCGTGCGTGACCGAGTTTCAGCCCGACCCACTCAGTCTGCCGCCGGCTCTGGTGGTGGAGGGTCAGATTACCGATGCGCCCGGTCCGTACACCATCCGGCTCACGCGCACCGCCGATTACAGCTTTAAAGCCCTGAATCTGCTCGAAACCGGTGCTGTCCTTAGCATTCGGGATGATGCGGGGCAGACCGAAACCCTGCTCGAGCAATCGGGTGGCGTCTACGTAACCCGTGCCAACGGTATCCGGGGAGTGGCGGGGCGCAGCTATACACTCACCATTCAGACCAAAGACGGAGTCAGGTACCAGTCGGAACCCGAACGACTGACGGCAGCCCCGCCCATTCTGAAACTCTACACGGAATACCGCAACGATCCGGTACCGGGTACCGCCACCCGAAAGCAGGGCTGGGACGTGTATCTGGATACTAAAGACCCGGCCGAAACGGGCAACTATTACCGCTGGGAATGGACGCACTACGAATTCGTGTATGCCTGCCAGAAACGACTCTTGCCGAGTGGCATGTCGTATACGGGTTTGGGTTGCTGTACGCCTTGCTGGGATGTCACACGCTGCTATGACTGCATCAGTGTCAACTCCGACGCCAATATTAACGGGCAGAATATTAGCCGCCAGTACATCATGACGGCTCCCTACACGTCTCTGGCACCCTATTACATGGAGGTGCAGCAGCAGGCCATCAGTAAGGGAGCGTATGCCTTCTGGAAAAGCGTGCGGGGCCTGGTCAGCAACACGGGCGGCCTGTTTGACCCGGCACCCGCCAGCGTGCAGGGTAACCTTCGCTGCCTGAGTGATCCGCAACGGCAGGTGTACGGCTACTTTGGCGCAACGGGTCTGTCAGAACAGTATATCTACGTGGATCGAAGCAAAGGGCAGGGGCAACCCACCGCCGATTTACCCGTTAATATACCCGTTCCGTCGGCCTGCGCCGTCTGCGAGAATAGCCTGTACCGCACGCCCGTTCAGCCGCGCTGGTGGGTCTACTAAACCCCTTATCAAATGGTTTGGCGCGACGCCCTAAATGCAATAGTTTTGTAGAAATGTTACCCGTATGAAATCTCCGGTTAAGATCCTGATTCTTCAATTTGCTTCCATCGGTGAGGTCGTACTGGCGTCGCCGGTGATACGCTGCCTGAAGGAACAGATCGACCAGGCTGATATTCACTTCTGCACCCGCCCGGCCTACGCCTGCCTGGTTGAACACAACCCACACGTTACCAAGTGTCACGTGGGCAGTGAAAATCCGGTCACGCTGATTCGGCAGCTGCGGGCCGAACGCTTCGATCTGATTGTTGACCTTCAGAACAACGTGCTGACCGGGCTGCTGAAGGCCTCCCTTGCCGTGCGGTCATATAGCGTGGAGACGTATGTATTCCGGCATCTGGTGTATCTGAGATCCAAGATCAATACCCTGCCGCCCGGCCACGTGGTAGACCGGTATTTTGCCGCTATCGAACCGCTGGGTATTGAGGACGATGAGATGGGAGCTGACTATTTTGTTCCCTACAAAGATCAGGTCGAAGCGGACTGGTTACCCGTTACCCACCAGGGCGATTACGTAGCCTTCGCCATTGGCGGTCGAAATTTTACCAGCCGGCTACCCGTCAGCAAGATGATTGAGCTGTGCGGGCAACTCGATTTTCCGGTGGTGCTCCTGGGTAATAAAGCTGACCGGGCCACGGGCGATGCGGTGGTCAAAGCGGTGGGTAGTAAGTTGGTATTTAACGGGTGCGGGCTGTTTAACCTGAATCAGTCGGCATCAATTATCGAGAACTCGCGGGCCGTATTTGCGCACGATAACGGACTGATGCAGATTGCGGCTGCGTTCGGCAAGCGCGTCTATTCGATTTGGGGGGGTAACTCTCCCAACCTGGGCTGGTATCCCTACGGCACATCGTACGTGCGGGTCGAGAAACTGGGGTTGCCCTGCCGCCCCTGCACCGTTTCCGGCAAAGGCAAATGCCCCCATAAACACTTCAACTGCATGAACGAAATTTCGTTCGAATTCGCCATCCGAGACCTCCACGCCAAGAAACACAAGCTGGGATAGCTGAGCGGACCGAATCCCATCACCGACTGAGCAACGCGACAATTTGTTCCGCCACGGTATCTATCGAAATGTCATTCAGACAGGCCAGATCGCCCCGCCAGCAGGGTTTATTGCCAAAGACCGAGCAGGGTCGGCACGGGAGCTGATCGACGGGAACCTGCACAATGGCCTCGCGGCCCTGCCCCCACGGACCAAAACCGGCGTCGGGGTGGGTGGCTCCCCAGATGGAAACGACCGGCACGCCACTCAGCGCGGCCAGGTGCATATTCCCCGAATCCATACAAACCATACCCGTTAGTCGCTGTATCAAGGCTAGCTCTGCCGCCATTGACAGTTTTCCCGCCACCACAATAGCCGGGGGTATTTGTTGTTGCAATGCCACTAACTGAGCCGTTTCTGCCGCCCCCCCACCAAACAGAAAAACCTGCGTGGGGTGCTGATCCAGTACGTGGGTGAGCAACGGGCCGAACCGCTCAAAAGGCCACATTTTTTGTGGATGCTGCGCAAACGGAGCCACGCCCAGCCAGGGTACGTTTGGCCGTATGGGCTGCGCAGCCAGAAAGCCGGATAGCTCGCGTAGGGCTTCCTCCGGAACCTGAAACCGAAAGTTGGGGGAGGGCTGCACCGCCAGCTTTGCCCGGTTAGCCGTTTGCGCGTACCGCTCCACGCTATGCGGCAGCACCCGCCGGATTTTGTTATGCTTCCGGGTCAGGGCTTTCTTTTCTGCCCGCCCCTTATGAATCGTCACCGACGGAATGCCCGCTAGCCGAAACAGATTTTTCAGCACCGCCGACCGCAGATTCTGGTGCAGGTCAACCACCCTATCGAACGCCTGCCGCTGGCGTAACTCGCCAAACAGCCGGTACAGTCCCGCCAGACCGGAATAGGCTCCATCGAAATCGACCCCCACTACCTCCACGTTCTTGAACTGCCCAAAAAAGACCGCGAATTTCGGCCGCGTCACCAGCGTCAGCCGGGCGTGGGGATAGCGCGCCGTAATGGCCTGGATTACCGGAGCCACCAACGCCACGTCGCCCATCGCCGAGAAACGGAAAAGGAGGAGGTTCATATAATGAGTGAATGAGCGAGTGAGCGAATGAGTGAATTGGTACGCCGATGCGGGTTGCTGGCGCTGGCAAACTGAGGCCGGAGGTATTCACTCATTCGCTCATTTACTCCGCTTCGGCGGACCGATTCGCGATTGATACAGCACCGGATTGAGGGTGGGGTCGTTGTACATTTTCATCTGCCGATAGACCTTCACGTAGCGATGACCCTGCTGAATGTCGTCGAGGAGTTCGTCAAAGCAGCGGGCCAGGTCTTCTTCCTGTTCGGTCAGCACCGCAAGTTTCTGGGTGGCCCGCTGCCGGTGTTCGGGCGTGACGTCGGGGCGGGTGATTTGCTCGCGAAAATGGTACAGCTTGAGTTGCAGAATTGACATGCGGTCCAGCAGCCAGGCGGGCGTTTCGGAGTTCATCCGGGCTTCCGGGCGGGGCGTAACAGACCTGAACTGCCCGTACAACTCCGCGTCAATCAGCTCAACGGTATCCGTCCGGTCCTGATTCGACTGGTCGATGCGCCGTTTGATGGCAACGAGTTCGTCGGGGCGGATGGTGGGGCTGCGAATTATGTCTTCGAGGTGCCACTGTACGGTGTCAATCCAGTTTTTGTGGTACAGCAGGCTGCTCAGGTCAGTGGCCGGATACGGGTTTTGCAGGGGGGCATCGACGGAATCGGTCTGGTGATAATCGTGGATGCTTTGCCGGAAAATGTCGTTGGCGAGAGTCGCGTTCATAGGCTGAAAATGGACCGCAAAGATACGGTATTCTCAGCGCGTGGCCCACACCCGGAACGCGTCGCCCACGCTGAACTGACGCGGGCCGGGAGGCAGTTCCAGGAAGGCGTCGGCGTCGAGGAGGTTCGCGAAGTCTGCCGAGCCGGAGCCGGGCACCGGATGGGCCAGCGTTTGCCCGTCGGGGTGGTGAGTGAGCCGGACGGGCAGAAAATAGGTCAGCTCAGCCGGAAACGTTACGGGCGCGGCCAGTTGGGCGTAGCGCTCCGGTTCCGGTTCCAGGCCCAGCGATGCCCGCAGATACGGGAGTACGTACCGATACGCGCACAGCACCGTAGAAACCGGATTGCCCGGCAGCGCAAACACCGTTCGGGGCTCCGACCCGGTCACCGTACCGAACCAGAGTGGCTTGCCGGGCCGCTGCGCTACTTTGTGAAACTGTTTTTGCACACCCAGCCTGGTCAGCACGTCCGGCACAAAATCAGCCTTACCCGCCGATACGCCCCCGCTTAGAATCAGCACATCGTAAGTGGCCAGCAATGTCGTCAGTTCCCTTTCCAGCAGGGCTTCGTCGTCAGCGATATGGTGCAGCGTGGCCCCAATGCCCAGTGCGGTCAGAGCCGCCCGGAGCATATACGTATTGGACCGCCGGATTTGCCAGGGCAGGGGCGCAGCGGCCACGTCGACCAGCTCGTCGCCCGTAGAAATTAACGCCACGCGGGGCAGGGCCGTAACCTGCAGCATGGCCCTGCCTACCGATGCGGCTACGGCAACGTCGGTGGGGCCAAGGCGGGTACCGACCGATAGCAGTTCGTCGCCCGCGCGCCGGTCGGTAGCCTGGAAATGGATGCTTTGACCGGCCCGAAGGTCGTCAATCAACACCGTTGCCTGACCATCGGCAATGCTGACGTCTTCGTAGCGGATAATGGCATCGGCACCGATGGGCAGCATGGCCCCGGTCATGGCCTCCAGGCAGGTTCCGGCGTTGGACAGCGGCTGCTGTTCCTGCCCGGCGCGCTGCATCCCGGCAACTGGAAAGGTTCGCTGCCCGGCCTCGTAATCGGCGAAGCGAATGGCGATGCCATCCATTGCCACCCGGTCAAACGGTGGAAAATCGCGGTCGGCCCGGACGGCTTCGCGCAGTACGCGCTCGGTAGCGTCGGTAAGCGAAACGGTTTCGGCGGGCAGTGTCAGTTTGCTTTGTAGTACGATAGCGGAAGCGTCGGAAACGGAGAGCATGGCGTTGAATGATAAATTATGAATTATGAGTTGTGAATTACTCCGGTGTACGGACATTCGCGTCAGCATAACTCATAATTGATGACTCATAATTCATAATTTAAAAAGATGCTCTCTCATATTAATCCCGATACCAATAACCCCGCCATGGTCGACGTGGGGGCCAAAGCCGTTACACGCCGGACCGCCCGCGCCCAAAGTCTGGTTACGCTGGGCACTGCCATTATGCAGCACCTGAACGAAGCAGGTACCGACATTCAGACCAAAAAAGGCCCCGTCTTTCAAACCGCCATCATTGCCGGTACTATGGCCGCCAAACGGACCGACGAGTTGATTCCGCTGTGTCACTCGCTGGGGCTGGACAATTGCCAGATTACCATAAAAACAACCGATACCGACGCTATTATTGACTGCTTCGTGTCGACCGAGGGCCGAACCGGTGTAGAAATGGAGGCTCTGGTGGGCGCTACAGTGGCCGCTTTAACCGTTTATGATATGTGCAAGGCGATGTCGCACGATATTAGTATTCGCGAAACCAGATTAATCGAGAAAACGGGTGGCAAACGGGATTTTAAACGCGATGGGTAGCCTGAATCAGCCAAACGGGCTGGTTTTGCTGGGGGGGCTCAGTACGCGTATGGGCGAAGATAAATCCCGGATTGATTACCACGGTAAACCCCAGCGCAACTACCTGGCCGACCTGCTTGAGCCGTACTGCAACCAGATTTACTGGTCGGTCAATGCCCCGCAGTGGGTTAGCCTGACCGAGGCTGAGCAGACTATGAGCATTGTGGATGCTTACAATATCAACAGCCCGCTCGATGGTATACTGTCGGCGTTTCTTTGCAACCCCACCCGTGCGTGGCTCGTTGTGGCCTGCGATATGCCGTTGCTGACTGCCCGCTCTCTCGATGCGCTCATGGCTGGTCGCGACCCCGATAAACTGGCAACGGTATTTTATGATTCTGATGGTACATTGCCCGAACCCCTACTCGGTATCTACGAACCCGCATTCGACTCTGTGGCGCAGGAGGCCATGCGCCACGGCGAAGTCTCGCCCCGGCAAATTCTGCTGCACAACCCGGTTCAACTCCTCACCGCCCCCGACCTCCGCGAACTGACCAATGTCAATGACCCGGCTATGCGGGCAAAGCTGCGCCCGTAAACAACGGTTGTCAGTCCGGGGTTGATACGGCAAACGTCCCGTCATGAATCTCATCCAGAAAATGCTTGTTGCTGCCGGTTCGGTGTTGCTGGGTACGTCGGCCACAGCCCAGCGCAGCGATGCGTCTGCCACGCTGCGGCAGTTTAGCGAGCAGCGCATCCGGCACCAGAAAACGCTGGGACTGACCCTGGGCGGCTACGCGCTGGCCAATATTGCCGTGGGAAGCATTGCCGCCGGGCAAACGTCGGGCGAAGCAACGTATTTTCACAAGATGAACGTGTACTGGAACCTCTTCAACCTCGGTATTGCGGGGGCGGGGCTGCTCGGTTCGCGCAACCGTACTGCCGACGGCGAAACGCTGGCCGATGCCGTGCGGCAACACGAGAACATGAAGCAGATTCTGCTCCTTAACACCGGTCTCGACGTGGCTTATGTACTGGGTGGGGCCTACCTGCGCCAGCGCGCCGACACGCATCCTGACAACGCCGATCAACTGCGCGGCTACGGCTCGTCGGTGATGGTGCAGGGCGGTTTTCTGCTGGCGTTCGATCTGGTCAATTACTTCATCTTCAAAAACCGGGGTGATAAACAAGAGAAGTTTCTACTCTCCGCCACACCCAATGGGGTAGGGGTGGTGCTGCCTGTTCGATGACCGGTCTCAACCGGTACGCCAGAGGAGGGTTGGCCCCTGGTTAAAATGCCGGATACGCAGGCATTTTAACCAGGGGCCGGTTTGTTTTTTACGCGTGGGCGCTCCCAAAACGAGCCGGTTTTTTCACCCTATCCAGCGCTAACCCTGCCGCCTTCTTCCGTAACGGATGGTCTTATGCCTGGGAGCAAACAGCTACAGCATAGCCACCATATCCGTCGATCCGATGTACAAAACGGATCGTTGGTGCAGGGATACCGGCGGTATATCCAGAACGTCCTGCTGCCCATCGGTAGCCCGGCCACCGGCCTGCTCAACGATGAAAGCCATCGGAAAGCATTCGTACAGCAGGCGCAGTTTACCCTGCGGTGATCGGGCCGTGGAGGGGTAGAGGTAGATGCCCCCTTTGATCAGGTTCCGGTGAAAATCGGCCACCAGCGATCCAATGTAGCGGGCTGTCAGTCTTTGTTTTCGGCAGCCCTGCAGATAGAGCTGCACGGAAACCGGATAATCATCAAAATTCCCTTCGTTACACGAAAAAATAGCGCCGGTTTGGGGTTGGCGTAAGTCGGTGTGCGAAAGAATATATTCACCCAGTGAATTGTCGTAGGTAAATCCGCTTACCCCCATTCCCGTTGTCAGAACCAGCAGGGTAGATGAACCGTACAGAATGTAGCCCGCGGCAATCTGCTGCCGGCCACCCTGCAAAAAATCATCGATAGAGGCCTCACCCCCTATGGGTGACACCCGCCTGTAAATAGAGAAAATGGTGCCAATAGACACGTTGACGTCAATGTTGGAGGAGCCGTCCAGCGGGTCGATAGCGACGATGTATTTGCCGTTTACGTTGCCCGTGTGGATGATATCCTCGTCCTCTTCCGAAATAATGGCGCAGACCTCGCCCCCGTTTTTGAGCGCCCGGATAAATCGGATGTTGGCGATGACATCGAGTTTCTGCTGCGTTTCGCCCTGTACATTACCGGATCCTGCCGAACCCGTAATATCCATCAGGCCCGCCCGGTTAATTTCCCGGTGAATGATCTTGCTGGCCAGCGCAATATCCCGCAATAGCTGCGACAGCTCGCCCGTTGCGGCCGGAAATGCCGTTTGCCCCCGCTGAATGTAGCGGTCCAGGGTGGTACCGACGGGTAGCGCCAGGTCGGTGGGTACCGGTGGCTTCCGCGTATCTATGGGCGTTTCTAATAGTGTTGTCATTGGTAGAAAAGGTTATTGTCCAGCTGTCCCGGATCAATGGCGTGTCTGTTTCCCATGGACTGAGTTACTGGTTTCGAAGAGTTGGCATGTAGTTGAAAATCGAAGCCACTCCATACACCGGTCAGGTTCCGGTACTGACCGGCCGCTTATGGTTAAACAGATCGTTCAATTGGTTTGCCTTTTCATCGTACGCAGCCTGATCGGTCCAGGTCTGGCGTGGATCAAGGATGGACGCCGGTACGCCGGCACAGGCCGTTGGCATGGACAGAGCCGAAAACGGGATGCTCTCTATAGGCTACTTCTGCCAAATCGCCCCGCAAAGCGGCCCTGATCATAGCCCGCGTGTAGGCTAGTTTCATCCGCTGGCCAACTCCATAACCTCCACCCGTCCAGCCGGTGTTTACTAACCAGACCTGCACCCTATGCCGACGAATGTTGTCTCCCAGCATCCGGGCGTATACGGTTGGGGCCAGGGGCATGAAAGCGGCCCCGAAGCAGGCCGAAAACGTTACCTGCGGTTCAGTAACTCCCATTTCAGTACCGGCTACCTTCGCCGTGTAGCCCATCAGGAAATAATCCATTGCCTGCTCAGTGGTGAGCCGGGAAATCGGCGGCAATACCCCGAAGGCATCACAGGTGAGAAAGAAAATATTCCGGGGGTGGCCGCCAACGGAAGGAACAACCGCATTGTCGATACACTCAATGGGATACGAGGTACGGGTATTTTCTGTCCGGCTAGTGTCTGCATAGTCAACGGTCCGGGTATTGCGAACGAAGCCGGTGTTTTCAACAATGGACCCGTAGCGAATAGCCTCGAAAATCTGCCGCTCCTGCTCTCTCGTCAGGTTGACTACTTTTGCGTAACAGCCGCCTTCAAAATTAAATACCCCCTGCCGGCTCCACCCATGCTCATCATCCCCAATCAGTCCCCGTTCCGGGTCGGCGGAGAGGGTTGTTTTTCCGGTTCCGGACAAGCCAAAGAACAGGGCCACATCTGCCTCCCCGGGGTTAGCGCTGATGGCCACATTAGCCGAGCAGTGCATGGGCAGGACGTTTTGCGCAGGCAACAGAAAATTGAGCGCGGAGAAGACGCCCTTTTTAATCTCACCGGCGTAGCCGGTACCCCCAATAAGAATAATTCGTTTGGCGAGGTTGAGGATGGTGAAATTCGGCCCCCGGGTGCCATCTTCGGCGGGAACAGCCTGAAACTCGGGAATGGCCAGGATCGTGAAGTCAGGGGTGAAATTCGTCACGTCTTCCTCCGACGGTCGTAGAAACATATTGGCGCAGAACAGATTCTGCCAGGCAGCGGTGGTTAGAATGCATAGCTTAAGCTGATAGTCCGGATCGGCCCCCGCCACTGCGTAGCGAACATACACCTTTTTGTATTCAACAAAATGGCACATTTTTCGGTGGAGCCGGTCAAACTGAGGCTCTCCGAATGGCTTGTTTACAGAGCCCCAGTCTACCCGGGAAGACGTCAACTCGTCTTCAACCAGATACCGGTCTTTTGGCGAGCGCCCGGTAAACTGCCCGGTTGCGCACATAAGTGCTCCGGTGTCGGTCAGTTGCCCTTCCCCTTTTTTGAGAGCGTGTTCAATGAGTTCGGCTGGCGAAAGCTGAAAATACAGCTCATCCACGTCGTTGATCTTAAGGAACTTCAAGGCTCGCTCGCCGGGTAATTCGGGACGGGACAATGCCGGGTTCACTCGTTCAGCTACCATAGTTTAGTCAATTGATGAGTTTTGTAGTCTGCCTATATAGTTGCGACTTTGCAAAATTAGCGAACGTTCGCTAATTTACAGTGAACGGCTGAAAATAGTTTATCCGGTAAATTCCTGTCCGGGAATCGTTATTTTTGCGTCATGACAACAGACCGGGAAAAGGTGCGGCTAATTTTTGGGCTTAAACTCAAGCAGCTACGAAATGAGTTGGGCCTGTCGACCTACGAACTAGCCACCCGCACCGGCTTATCACCCTCGTATCTGAATGAGATCGAGAAGGGTAAAAAGTATCCTAAAAGCGAAAAAGTATTTGCTTTGGCAAAGGCCCTGGATACAACCTATGACACACTCGTTTCCCTGAAAGTCAGTAAGCAACTCGAACCGGTGGTGGAGCTGCTCGAATCAAATATTCTGAGTGAATTGCCCTTCGAACTGTTCGGGATTGAGCCCGGATACTTTCTGGAGGTAATGGCCAGTGCCCCTGCCAAATTGAGTGCTTTCATCAGCACCCTGATTGAGATCGGGCGTAACTACGATTTGCGGGTAGAGCAGTTTTATATCTCGGTACTTAGAACGTACCAGGCCCTGCACGATAATTATTTTGACGACCTCGAATCGCAGGCCGATACGTTTTTAGCCGCTCATCAGTTGCCCGATTCCTCCCTGAATGGTCCCGACTGGCTGGCGGATGTACTGCTGAACAAGTATGGCTGCGTGGTTGAGCCTTTCGATGAAACGACCCGACCCGAACTCTCGTCCCTGCGTTCGGTCTATCTACCTGAAAAAAATAAATTGCTGCTCAATAAGCGGCTCTCAAACGAGCAGAAAGCGTTTACGCTGGCCCGGGAGGTGGGCTATCACCAGCTGAACCTGCTGATACGTCCGCTGGAATCCTCTGTGCTGGCGGCCGGCTCGTTTGATGAAGTGCTGAATAACTTTCGGGCTTCCTATTTTGCCAGGGCTGTGCTCATTCCGCGCCAACGGCTGCTGGACGGGCTAACAACACTGGCTCAGCTGGCTACCTGGCAAAATGATCGGCTGATTCGGATGATGGAATCCTTTGCGGTAACGCCGGAGATGTTTCTGTTGCGAATGACTAATTTGTTAACGAGTCAGTTTGGCTTAAAAGAACTTTATTTTATCCGTTTCAACCAGGGCATTGACAGGCGGTTTCATCTCACCAAAGAGCTACACTTAAGCCGGCTGCACACCCCCCACGGTATTGCCCGGAATGAACACTATTGCCGAAGACAGGTATCCGTGACTATCCTGAACGAACTGCGGCAACGTCAGGAGACCGGACAATGGGATGGCAGACCTATTTGCCGGGCGCAACGCATCAGCTTTCCGTCGAGTGGAACCTCGTATTTCGTGTTTTCGATTGCTAAGTCCTCCCCACCCACTCCTGTTAATAGCAGTATTAACATTGGGTTTCCGCTGACTCGTGAGCTTCGTAAAGTGTTTCGCTTCATTGACGATCCGGCCATTGAGGAAACGATTGTGGGAGAGACCTGCGAGCGTTGCCCTATACTGGACTGCGACGTGCGGGCGGCTGACCCCGTTGTGCTGCGTAAAGACCTGAAGACGGAGAAAATTCAAACGACCATAGCCAGCTTACGATTCGGTTAGCCTCTGTTCAGGTAGGCCAAGTGGCTCACATAGAGCCTGACCGGGAATCAATACGACCCGGCAGACGGTACGTACCAGCGGGATGTCCACTTTCCAGTGATCCGGTACAGACATCCTGTTTTCAGCCAGTTTCATCTCGCCACGTCACGGATAGTCCGGGGCTGGTGCACTCTGGAGCGATCGCCACAGGGTGTATTCTTCCATAGACAGGTGTTGGCGGAGATACCTTTCCTGGCTGCACCGGTGGTCAGCGTTCGGCACTTTCCGGGTCTGGCGGTAGGATTTGATGAGTATGATGATACGGGCAATCTGATCTAAACGAGGGTCAGGAGGGTTCATGTATGGATTAGCTTGCTGAGAGGTGACTGAGTTTGTCAATGATGGTCTGAATACGTCGCTGGGGAACCGGCAGATGACTGCCATCCGCCAGTTGCAGGTGCAGCGTCTTCACGTTCTGTTGGGTCATGCCCGTAATCAGGCGTGGATTAATCAGGAGTGATCTGCTGACGCGGATAAAATCCGGCAGCTGGCGCTCAAAGTATTTCAGGGTATGACAGACCAGGATGGGTTGCTTATGACCGGCTAATTCGATCCAGGTATAATTGCAGGTCCCCGTTAAACGAGTTAATGCCTGCGCATCCCGGAGGTGTGGGTAGCCCGGAATGGACAGCGGTCTCACCAGAGTATCCGGGCGGGTTGGGGAGGCACCAGCCCTAATCGCGTCGCTCATTGCTGATTGATTTTGCGGCCTAAAAATTGGATTCCGGCGTACCCGTACAGCATCAGGACTACTGCCTTCAGCAATACGTCCAGACGGCCAAAGTCGCCCCCATGAACCAGCAACGGCCAGTCCCGTGTCATGAGGTAGTATCCGGCCCACACAAAAAGGCTACTCAGCAGAACTACAGCAACTGATACACTTCGACGCACGGCAAATCAAGTTTTTTTCCGGTTAACTTCAGTAAGGGGGTACAGCCAATATCAGAGATGACTTTTTGCCGGCATGGTTTAATTGGCTATGCCTAATTAATCAGTTCCATAGCAATAAACCACCAGAATACGGTAGTGCTACAGGTCCTGTACCATACCCACACGCCCCTTCCCTCACCTGACCGCTAGTAGCTACCCGGGTTGGTACGCCTGTTTTCAGAGCAATTTGCTGGCCATAGTATTCAGATGCTCCTGCGCCAACATCATTGACCGGGTGGTTGGCAGGTTGTGGACCTCAGGCGGGATGAACGACTTTATATTCTGAGCGCGGCTTGGTCAGATCGAGTACGGTGCAGTTCATCCGGACGCTGCCGAAGCCGGTTCTGCCGATCAGGTTATTTACGAGGAAATCGAAAACCCCGCGATCAACGGTGTATTCTGATGCAGAACTGCCTGCGTCACGAAGCCGATGTGGTGTTTCAGGGATGGGTAGCGATGGAACGCCGAACGCCGTATTAGGCGAAATGCGTTACTTTTGTGCGTCACAAAAGAGTTGTTACACAGAGATGCACAGAGCGGAAAAAGAGATTCGCAGAGTCTATTTTGAATGATATCTCCGCGAATCTCACTTTGTCTCAGCGGGTCTCAGCGTAACAACCCCTAAAAAAAAGACTTATGCCTGGAATGGAATTCTTCGGAGAAGCCGAACGCTCCGAAATCAACGACGTACTCGATACCGGTATCCTTTTTCGCTACAATCACGACGAGCAGCGGAACGGTATCTTCAAAGCCCGGGAGTTTGAAGCCGAAGTGGCCAAACTGGTTGGCGCCCGCTACGCCCATGCCGTGTCGAGCGGGTCAACGGCGGCCCTTTGTGCCATGATTGCCGCCGGTGTTGGCGCGGGCGACGAAGTGATTGTGCCCCCGTTCACCTATATAGCCACCATCGAAGCTGTGCTGATGGTGGGTGCCCTGCCCGTCTTTGCAGATATTGACGAGACCCTTTGTTTAAGTGCTGAGGGCATCCGTAAGGCCATTACGCCCCGCACCAAAGGCGTTTGTCTGGTGCATATGTGCGGTCAGATGGCCGATATGGACGGGATTATGGCCGTCATCAACGAGCACAATCTGGTGCTGGTCGAAGACGCGGGTCAGGCAATGGGCGCAAGCTACAAAGGCGTATCAACGGGGTTGTGGGGTAAAACCGGCGCGTACTCGTTTGATTTTTTCAAGATTGCCACCGCCGGAGAAGGGGGCGTAATGGTCACCAACGACGAGCAGGCCTATACATACGCCGATTCATATTCGGACCACGGCCACGACCACATTGGCAGCAACCGGGGTATGGAAAAACACCCGATTCTGGGCTTCAACTACCGCATCAGCGAACTCCACGCGGCTGTCGGACTGGTGCAGACGCGCCGGGTGCCCGCCATTGTCGAACGCAACAACGTCCTCAAAAAGCGGCTCATGGCTGCGCTGGGTGAGATTCCCGGCCTGTCGTTTGCTCAGCTGCCCGACCCCGACGGCGATTCGGCCACGTTCCTGAACCTGCTGCTGCCCGATACCGACGCGGCCCAGCGCACCGTAGCTGAACTGAACGCGGCTGGTGTGGGTGGCTTCAACTACTGGTTCACGAATATGTACCACTTCATTAACCAGTGGGACCACATCAAGCAGATGCACACGGCGTCGGCCCTGCCCATCGAGAAATTCGGCGTTCCGCAGGATTACAGCAACCTCGATATCCCCCACGCGCAAGACGTAATCGGCCGGTTGATTTCGTTCGGGGTGCGTGCTACCTGGAGCGATGAGGAAGCCGATGCGCTGGCCGGAAAAATCAGTGATGCTGTTACGAAAGCAATCAGCGTAGACGTGTAAATTTTTTTATCAGGCCAACGGGTCACGCATCCGTCAGCCTGATAAAAACGGTTTGAATTCCTCTTATCCTCTGTGGCCCAAACGAACCAGATGACAACGCATAAAAACTTTAAAGGCATCGAGAAAACCGTGTACGGACGCGGTAGTTTCGGTCAGCTGGCCGATATTCTGGCCCCCCACCGTACCGAAAACAACGGCTATTTCGTGTTTCTGGTCGACAACTATTTCAAAGGCCAACCCCTCGAAAGCCGTGTTCCGGCAGAAGACAACGATTTGACGTACTATATCAGCGTTGAAGAACACGAGCCAACAACTGAGCAGATCGATACGCTGCGCGACGAGATTCTGGCTAAAAAAGGCCTGCCGTCGGGGGTTGTCGGTATTGGGGGGGGCAGCATCATGGATATTGCCAAAGCGCTTTCGCTGATGCTCACCAACGAAGGCTCCTCGACGCTGTACCAGGGGCTAAACCTCATCAAAAAGCCGGGTGTCTACCACGTGGGGGTACCCACCATCTCCGGCACCGGCGCCGAGGTGTCCATGACCGCCGTGCTGACGGGGCCGGTGAAAAAGTTAGGCCTGAAATGCGAATGGACCGTCTTTAACCAGATTGTGCTTGACCCCGATTTGATTGCTACGGTCCCCCGCAACTGGTGGTTCTATACGGGCATGGATACGTATATTCACTGCGTGGAGTCGGAGAACGGGCGGATGAACAACGCTTATTCGCACGCGTTTGCCGAGCAGGCTATGAAGCTGTGCCGCGAGGTATACCTGGGTGATCAGTCGGGGCAGACGCCGGAAAACGACGATAAGCTGATGGTAGCCTCACTGATGGGCGGCCTGAGCCTGACCTACTCCGAAGTAGGCGTTTGCCACGCGCTGAGCTATGGCCTGTCGAAGATTCTGGGGACCCGTCATTGCTACGCCAACTGCCTGATTATGAACCATCTTGACGACTACTATCCCGAAGGGGTGGCTGAGTTCAAAGCCATGGTAGCGTACCACAACATTGACCTGCCGCAGGGTTTGTCAGCCGATTGGGACGATGCTACGCTGACAAAGATGGCCGAGGTGTCGTACAACCTGCCCCACATGTGGCTCCACGCCATTGGCGACAACTGGAAAGACGTCATCACGCTTGATTTGCTCAAAGATTTATTCCGGCGGCTATGATTATTGGTATTATCCCCGCCCGCTACGGATCAACGCGCTTTCCGGGCAAACCACTTATCGACATTGGCGGCACACCCATGATTGTGCGCGTGCTGGAACAGGCGCAGCGTAGCACGCTGGAACGGGTGGTTGTGGCTACCGACGATGACCGGATTGCCGAGGTGGTACGGCAAGCCGGGGGCGCGGCTATCATGACACGTTCTGACCACCCCAGCGGCACCGACCGCTGCTTTGAAGCCTACCAGCGGCTGGTAGAAGACGGTCTGGTTACCGACGATTCGCGACCAACTATATCGTAAATGTGCAGGGCGATGAACCCTTCATTGACCCCGCACAGATTGACGAACTCGCCAGTATCCTTGATGGTACCGTTGAGTTGGCTACGCAGATGGCATCCGTCGATTCAGCGGAGGTGCTGCACAGTGTGGGGGAGGCCAAGATCATCATCAACGGGCAGCACGAAGCCTTGTATTTCAGCCGCCAGCCTATCCCGTTTCTGCGTAATGTGGCCCCCGAATACTGGCACGAACACCACGCCTACCACCGGCACGTGGGGCTTTACGCCTACCGCGCCGACGTGCTGGCCCGCATCACCGCGTTGCCCCCGTCTGCCCTCGAACAGGCCGAAGGGCTGGAACAACTGCGATGGCTCGAAGCAGGCTGTCGCATCAAACTCATCGAAACAACCTTTCAGAGCCAGCCCGTTGATGACCCCGCCGACGTACAGCTGGCGCTGAAAAGCGCGGGGTATTTGTGAACGTATGTCATCACACCACATTGTCCGCGACGAGCAGGAACCCGCGCTGCTGATTGCTAACGGCGAAGCCTGTCAGTATGAGCTGCTTGGGCAATTGCTGGAGTGGAGCCCTATTGTTGTGGTGCTGGACAGTGCCGTCTGGCGGGTGCTGGACCTCGGCATTAACATCGACGTATTGCTGGGCGACTTTGACCGGGGGCTGGATCTGGACGCGGTCCGGGCGCGGCAGTACCCGCTGGAGATTATTCATGCGCCTGACCAGAACAAAACCGACCTCGAAAAAGGCCTTGAATACCTCATTGAGCGCGGTATTCCGGCGGTAAACATCGTCTGGGCTACCGGCCGCCGGGCCGATCATAGCATTACGAACATGACCAGCATTGTTCGCTATAAGGACCGGATTCAAAATCGTAATCCTGGACGATTACTCTAAAATTTTTCCGCTCGTGGGCCGCTTCGAGAAGTGGTATGAAGCGCATACGCCCTTGTCGCTTATTCCGGTTGGCACCGTCACGGGGGTTGAAACCAGCGGCCTGACCTATAATCTGCACCACGAAACGCTGACCCTCGGCTACCGTACCGGCAGCAGCAACGAAGCCGCTCAGGATGGTTTCGTCAGCGTCAAAGCCCAATCCGGCGATTTACTTATCATGGAGTGCTGGGACTGAGTAAATCGTGGCTCAGTTAAAGTTTAGAAACGAGAAATCAACTGGCTTCCCTAACCAGCTGACTTCTTCGACGAAGGGATTTTAGCCCGCTACCAGTGTCCCCCTGTCTGCATGGCTGATGGGTTTGGCGGCCCGGCTGTTGAAGAGCCGGTAGATTATGGGGAATATCAGTAGCGTCAGGACGGTGGCCGTGATGAGACCGCCAATAACTACGATGGCCAGTGGTTTCTGCGTTTCGGAGCCGATACCGGTGCTGACTGCCGCCGGTAACAGACCAATGGCGGCCATGAGTGCGGTCATGACTACGGGGCGAATGCGTGACCGGACGCCTTCGCGCAGGGCGGTATCGAGGGGCATCCGGTCCTTGCGGTTCTGGTTGAAGACCGAGATCAGGATCACGCCGTTCTGTACGCAGATGCCGAAGAGCGCAATGAAACCTACCCCCGCCGAAATGCCGAAGTTCATGCCCGTTATGTGCAGGGCCAGTATCCCGCCAATCAGGGCGAACGGTACGTTGAGCAGCACCAGCCCGGCATCTTTGGCGTTGCCGAACATAATGAATAGAATCACGAAAATGGCGGCCAGGCTGATGGGTACCACCTGCCCCAGCTGCCTGGTGGCCCGTACCTGATTCTCAAACTCGCCGGTCCAGTTGATAGAATATCCCTTTGGTAAATCGTCAAGCTTTTTGGCTACCCGCTGCTGGGCATCGGCAATGGTACTGCCGAGGTCACGCTCGCGCACCGAGAATTTGACGCCAATGAACCGCTTGTTGTTGTCGCGATACACGAAGGCCGGGCCGGTGATCTCGCGGATTTGGGCAATCTCGCGCAGGGGTATTTTGTTGCCGCGCAGGGTCGGTACCATCAGCCGCATGATGTCATCTTCGGTTTTTCGGTAGGCTTCGGCGTAGCGCACCCGGATAATGAACCGGCGTTCGCCTTCATATAGGGTAGAGGCCGTTTTGCCACCAATTGCCATCTCAATTACGGCTTGGGCATCGGCGGTCGAGACACCGTAGAGGGCCATTTTGTGATCAGAGAATACGACACTGATTTCGGGCTGGCCGATGTTGCGCAGAATCCCCGCATCTTTCACCCCCGGTACGTCCTGAATGGCGTTCAGAACGGTGTTGGCCTGTTCATCGAGGGTGTTGAGGTCGTCGCCAAAGATTTTTACGGCGTTGCTGGCGTTCATACCCGCCACGGCTTCGGCCACGTTGTCGATAATGGGTTGCGAATAGTTGTAGTTGATGCCCTGAAACTGCCGGAGTTTGGCATCCATCTCTTCAATGAGCTCGTCGGTACTTATCCTGCGCGTCCACTCCTCTTTCGGCTTCAGGTTTACCTGCATCTGCACGTAGTAAAACCCCGACGGATCGGTACCGTCGTTGGAGCGGCCCGTTTGCGAGAGCACACCGTTTACTTCGGGAAACTCACGTAGTTTGCCCCGCAGAACCTTCACCATTTTCACGGTTTCGTTGAGCGACGTACTCATGGGCAGCTTAGCCTCAACCCACAATGCCCCCTCGTTCAGTTGCGGCAGAAACTCGGTGCCCAGCAGCGACGCCGATCCGAACGACACCACCATAAATACCAGAGCGGCTCCCAGGCTCACGCGCCGGTGTGCATAGCACCAGCCGAAGCCCCGCATCACAATCCGGTCGAAGAAGTTGACAATGGGATTTTTCTTCTCCCGCACGTTCTTGTTCAGCAACATCGAGCACAGTACTGGTACCAGCGTGAGCGTGAACAGCAGGGCACCCAGCAGGGCGAAACCGAGTGTCCAGGCCAGCGGAGAAAACATCTTGCCTTCAACCTTCTGGAACGAGAAAATGGGGAGCAGGGCCGTAATGATGATGAGCTTGGAGAAGAAAATGGCCTTGCCCAGTTCGCCCCCGGTTTTGCGAATCAGCCCCATCTTGGCCATGCGGTTGAACTTCTCCCGACCCACTTTGTGCGACAGGTGATCGAGCGTGACGAAGATCCCCTCAACCATCACTACGGCGCCGTCGATGATAATGCCGAAGTCAATGGCTCCCATGGACAGCAGGTTGGCCGACATGCCCCGCAGCCGCAAACAGATAAAGGCAAACAGTAAAGCCAGCGGAATAATGATGGCCACCGTCACGGTTGTCCGCCAGTCGGCCATAAACAGAAAGACAATGACCGTGACCAGAATAATACCTTCGGTAAGGTTGTGCAATACGGTGCGGGTACAGAAGGCAATCAGGTTGTCGCGGTCATAGAACGTTACCATTTTCACGTCGGAGGGCAGCACGCGGGTGTTGAGTTCCTCAATTTTGGCTTTTACCCGCGCCAGTACCTCGCTTGGGTTTTCGCCCTTGCGCTGCACCACAATGCCTTCCACCACGTCGTCGTTGTCGTCCAGCCCCACCTGTCCCACGCGCGGCTGTTCGGACTCCACCACCTGCGCCACATCGCGGACGAGGACGGGATTGTCACCGGCTTCTTCAATCAGGATGTTTTCGATATCGGCAATACTGGTCAGCAGTCCAATACCGCGCACCACATACGCCTGCCCATTGCGCTCAATAACGTCGCCCCCCACGTTGATGTTGGAGCGGGTTACGGCCTGGTACACTTCCAGCGGAGTAATGTCGTATTTGACGAGCTGGGTAGGATTGACCCGCAGTTCGTAGATTTTGTCGCGGCCGCCAAACGCCACCACGTCGGCTACGCCCGCTACACTGCGGAGCTGCCGGTCAATAACCCAGTTCTGAATGGTGGTCAGCTCCCGGCTGTCGCGAGTGTCGCTTTGCAGGGTATAGCGGAAAATCTCGCCCGTGGGGCCGTAGGGCGGCTGTACTTCCGGCTCGGCCCCGTCGGGCAGGGTTACGTTACGCAGCAGGTTATTGACCTGCTGGCGAGCGAAGAAATCATCGACGTCATCCTCGAAGATGATCTTCATCACTGACAGCCCGAACATGGTGGTAGAACGCACGTTGGTCTTGCGTTGCACCGAGTTCATAGCCACCTCGATGGGGACCGTCACGAAGCGTTCAACCTCCTCGGCCGAGCGGCCATTCCACTGCGTCACCACAATAATCTGAGTGTTGGTCACGTCGGGAAACGCTTCCAGTGGCGTATGCAAATAGCTGTACACGCCACCCATGACCAGCACGCCCGTCATGAAGAAGATAAAAAATCGGTTCTTCAGCGAGAATCCGACAATGTCACGGATGAATTTGTTCATGGGAGGTATTAATTTTCAATGAGTGAATGATAGAATCGGTCTGCCGAAGCGGAGTGAATACCTCCGGCAGAGCCTGCTTGCGTAAGCAATATTCATTCATTCACTCATTGAGAATTAATCATTAAGCGCATCGTAAACGAGCAGCTGGTTTTTGGAAATGACGTGTTCGCCAAGTTTTACGCCCGATTTTATGTACGCCACCTCGCCGATGGATTTCAGCACGTTCACCTCGCGGGTTTCGATGTCGGAGCGCGACTTGAAAATCATAACGTAGTGCCTCGACTTGTCGAAAATGACCGAGCCGGCGGGTACGGTCGCCATCTGACCGCCGTCTTCGTAGCGAAGCGTGACGGTAGCGTGCATTTCCGGTTTGAGTTTCATGGCCGTGTTGCTAAGCCGGATGCGCACGGTCAGGGCTTTGGTATTAGGGTCCAGCACGGTATAGATTTTGTCAACGCGGCCCCGAAACTGCTCGTCGGGGTAGCTCAGCGTCTGTACGCTCGCGGCCATGCCCGTTTTCACCCGGCCAATGTCGCTTTCGTTCACGTTGGCCAGCACCCACACTTCGCTGATCTGCCCAACGGTGAACAGGTTGCTGGCGTTGTCGGAGCGGAGCTGCATATCGCGGTTCACGTTTTTCTCCAGAACATAACCTTCGATAGGCGCTTTCACGGTATAGGTTGAGGACTTGCCGACGCCGTAGATGCGGTAAACTTCCCGAATGCGGTTTACCTCGGCGCGGGCCTGTTCAACGTCTTTCTGGGCCGCCGTCACCTCGCGCTGCGAATTGAGTTTGGTTTCGAAAAGGTCCTGCGCCACCCGAAGGTTTTTTTCGGCCAGCAGCAGATCGGCCTGCGCCTGTGAGTTCTGGCGCTCAAAATCGGCTACCTCACCCGACCGGATCGTGGCCAGCGTCTGCCCTTTCCGGACATAATCGCCGAGTTCAACTTTTACATCTTCCACATTGCCGCCTACCAGTGGAAACACCTTGATAACCCGGTTTTCGTCGGCTACAACCTTGCCCACCAGGGTAATCTCGCTGCGTACCGGCTGGTTGGTTACGGTGTCGAGGCTGATGCGGTTCATCATCGTGTCGGAGAGTATAAAGGCTGTGGCTGCCTCCGGCGCAGGTTTAGGCGTGCAGGCGGTAAAGCAGGGGAGGGCGAGAAGGAGGAATACCCTACCCCAACCCCGCCCCTTGACATAAGGGGCGGGGCTAAACCATCCGGGTCTAAAAGCCCCTCTCCTTCTTCTAAGGGGAGGGGTTGGGGTGGGGTAACTCGATATCGTTTTCATGTTTTTCGTTATTGAAATAAATTTTCGCCCGTCAGGTAGTTCAGTTCTTCGTAAGCCCCCACGCGGTCGGCTTTGAGCCGGTTCAGTTCGCGGACGCTCTGGTTGTAGCTTTCAATCAAATCGACAAACTCAAGCAGGGTGATGTTTCCCTGGCGAAAACTGGTGATGACACCCTGGTTGAGCAGATCGAACTGCCCCGTAAAGCCGCTCTCGATTGATCGCAGCCGCCCGTCCACTTCGCGTACTTTCTGGAGCGAGGTGGCCACGTCATTGCTGACCTGCACTACTTTCTGCTGCTGAATGCGCTGCTGATAACTAATTTGCGCGCGGGCCGCGGCAACGCCACCCTGGTTTCGGTTGGTCAGCGGAATGTCGGCCGTTACGCTCACCCCCAGGTAGTTGGGTACGTAGCTGCCCGCCTGATCGTAGGTGCCCCCCAGCCGCAGGTCGGGCCGGGTCAGGGCGCGCTGTAAATCCAGGTTCAGCTTTGCCTGCTGCGTGAGCGACTCGGTAGCCAGCAAGTCAGGCCGGTTGCGCAGGGCCAGGGTACGCAGGCTGTCGTCCGGTATGTTGGGCAGTTGGTAGCGGCCCAGCGTTTCCTCGAAAACCAGGGGCTGGATGGGTTGCTCAACACCCAGCAGGGTTCTGAGGGTGCGCTGGTCGTCGGCCAGTTGCAGCAGAATCTCGGTGCGATCGTTGCCAATCTCGAACAGCAGGGCCTTGAGCCGGACCAGCTCCCGTAGCGACACGTTGTTGCGGGCGTATTCCTTTTCGTAGGCATCGACCGTTGTTTGCAGAATACTGAGCTGCTGATCGAAGCGGGCGAGGGTGCGCTGCTGAAAATAGATGGCGTAAAACCGGCTTCGCAGTTCGAAACGCAGCCCGCGCAACAGGTCGAGTAGCTCGAACTGGGTCAGGCGGGCGACTTCGGAAGCCAAGGCAATTCGTTTATTGCGTTTGCCCGCCGTATACAGCAACTGCGAGACCGTAACAATTTTTTGCCCTTCACCCCCCACGTCAAACACCCGATGTGTCTGGCTGTTGTAGGTACTCAGTTCAACGCTCACGCTCGGATTGTCGAACAGTTTGGCCTGGGCAATCTGGGCCTGGGCCGCTTCTACGCGGAAGCGTTCGGCGAGCAAAAGCAGATTGTTGCTCAGAAACAGACTGTCGGCCTGTCGGCGCGTCAGTCGGAGCGAATCGGTTAGGAGCGGGCCAGGCGTTGGCTGAGCGGATGCGTGTATAGAACCGAAAACAATGAACCAAATGAAACTGAACCTCATGAAGGGGATGATGTAAAACGGCTACAAGTTTCCCCTAAAAAACGGTAGGAAGTGCGCCGAGTAGCCTTAGAAATACCTTAGAATTCTACGGGCCGATCAGTGATGAACTCGAAAACCTTGTTTCATTCTTTCTGTTGTAAGCTGTAATCATCTTAACCCCCCAGCACCATGACCGACACCGAAACTCTACTGTACTGGGCGTACGTCGCCGTAATGGCCATCAGCGCCATCGCTATTCTGCTAATGAGCCGGAACCCCAAAGGGGTGCCACAGTACAAATACCTGATTCATACGTTCGTGCTGGTATGGTCGGGGCTGGCGTATTCCTCAATCGCGCTGGGGCAGGGCCAGACGGACGTGCAGGGGCATACTGTCTACTACGCCCGTTACCTGGACTGGGTCGTGTCAACCCCGTTACTGCTGCTGTCGCTGATCCTGACCGGCAAATACACCATCAGCGTACGGGGTCCTATTACGGCTGGATTGATGGGGAGTCAGGTCATTATGATTCTCACCGGTTTGTTTGCCGACCTCAGTTCAACCGATACTGCCCGCTGGTTCTGGTACATTGCCGGCTGCGTGGCTCTGGCAGTGGTGCTGCGCCTGTTCTGGGGTCCGCTGTACGCCAAAGCCGCCGGGCAACACCCCGAAATTGAGCGGGTATACCGGGGGTCGGCGGTTTTTTTGACGGTCCAGTGGCTGCTGTATCCCACCGTTTGGGCATTGGGTACGCCCGGTCTGGGAGTGTTTGGGTCGCTGCTGACTACCTTCTTGCTGATTCTGCTGCCCATTGTCTCCAAAGCCGGATTTGCGTTCTATAACCTGAGTAAGCTGCGCGCGTTGCCGGATCATTTGCATCCCAGGGAGAAACCCCTGGCCACCGCCGATGAGTTTTTACGCTGATCGGCTTTTAGATGGAGCGTGCACTCTTAATCGTTACTACATTGCCGCGGCACAACGCCAGATTATTGGCGCGGGCCACAGTTGCCTGCCCCCGTATTATTAACCTTCATCGGTAGGCTATCGGTGTGTATCTGTTCAACTAACCGCCTTCCGGGCGAAACCAATGAAACAAGTTCAGTATATTCTCCTTGTGGTCTTTATCGGCCTGACTACGGTAGGTAGGGCGCAGACCACGATGAACCCCGCCGATTTCCACGGGGCCAAAGCGACAAAATCGAACTACCAGGCTGTTTACCAGCTCAATACCGACGATGAAGCCCGAATAAAAGGAACGCTGCGCAACATTCAGAACCTGCTCGACGACCCACGTTTGAAAGGTAAGGTCGCCGTTGAACTGGTGGTGCATGGGGGTGGGCGTAGCAGCCTATAAAAAGGGCAGCGTGACAGAAGAAGCCCTGCGTAACCTTCAAAAGCAGGGCGTGATTCTGGCCATGTGCGAGAATACCATGCGCGAGCGCAAAATCAGCCGCGACGAGCTGTTTCCGTTTCTGTCCTACGTACCCAGTGGCAACGGTGAACTCGTGATCCGGCAGCAGGAAGGCTGGGCCGTTATTCACCCGTAATGAACCGGCGGGGTAGTAAACTAAGGGGCGGGCGTTATGCCCGCCTTTTTGAGTTTCTGTACCACAAAACTACCAATGGCCTTCCCCTGCGTTTGCCCGTTTTCGATGGCGTCGCGGTAATGAATGCCGCCGTACAGTCGTGAAATAGCCGCTTCCTGAGCCGCTTGCCGAAAGGACGTAAACGGACGTTCGGGCAGGTCGAAAATAAGCTCGGTATTGTCGGTAAACGCGAAGTCAGGACCAATCAGATACGTCAAGACCTCGGCTACGGCGGTCGAGATTACGCTGTGGCCACTGGTGTATTCCGGGAAGGGGGGCGTTTGCAGCAGCGGTTGCCAGCGCGGATTGATGTGGCGGCTGATGACGGTTTCGGGGCGAATACGGTTGCTGCGGTATTTCTCGTCCCAGCAACTGATAAACGCGTCCATGAGTGTCATGGCCGATACCGACTGCACCAGCACCGACCGGTCAAAACTCAGGCTGGCTTTCTGGCACGCAATGGCCGCTATGTTCATCCAGTGACCGCCGGGGCTTATTTTCTTGAAGCCGATCGTCATGTGCCCCGACGTGTTGATGGCAAACGGATTACAATCCCAGTAGGCGGCAATGGCCCGTTGCGTGTCAGTGAGGGTATTTCCTGTGGTGTATACCTCGCGGGTCAGGGCAAAAAACGCGCTGCTCGTATCTTTGCTGAACGCCACCGGTGGCAGCGGTTTAAACTGACCGCCGGAGTCGATCAGCATAGGCCGGATGGTGCGCCAGTGCGGTTCAATGGCCTCAATGTAGCCGGGGGGCGTGGGATACCAGTACGCATCACCCCGGGCTGGGCGGTAGCGGGTCCGGGCACTCAGCAGCCGGTAGTTGTCCGCAGCCGCGTAGGCCAGTACCCGGCTGGCTTCGGCCTGCGCTACCCGCACCGACGCGTCGAGAATAGCCTGACTGAATCCATCCTCTCTTAGCTGCGCCAGCAGCTTTTTCTGATCGTCTTCCAGCCGATAGCCCGAGGGTAACAAGAGACGACCCGTTTCGAGAATACTGTACAAAGCCGCTATCCGGTAATCGTAACGCCCGGCTTTATCCGGCGGAGCCGGCGCAAAATCGCGTACAAAGCGGGAGGGTGGAATGATGTTTTTTGCGTTTTGCGCCACCAGGTCGTGCGCCCCCAGCAGGCAGTAGGCGTAAAATCGGCTGGCTGCGGGCGGGCTGGCTACGTCGTGAATCATCACCATGGTCAAGGCAAAAACCGTAGGCTGCAGGTAGGCCTCTACCGGGCGGGGAGCGGCTTTGGTCTGCACTACGGTGGCAAGGGTCACTATGAGCAGCAGCAGTCGTATCATGGCTGAACAGGCTGGTACACTTGAATGGGCTGGTTAAACGCGCCGATGACGAGCTGTTTCGTCTGGTTAATGGTCATCTCAACCACTGATTTTACGTCGCCCCGCACCGATAAGCCGGATGCGGGCTGGCTAACGTACGAGAATTCTCCTTTGCCGTTGCCCCGCAGCAGACAGCCGTAGTTAGCGTCCATACTGCCCAGTTTCAGCCGGTTGTCCGATTTGTTGCCCAGCAGCAGCAGGTCGGTATGGCCGTCGTGGTCAGCGTCCTGCGTCAGGATGTGGGTAACGGGTGCGAATTGTGCCTGAATCGGTAAGACCAGTTTGCTGAAGGGGCCGGTGCCGGTGCTAAGAAAGCAGACCGAGTGTTGCTCGGCAGCGGTTAGTTTGCTGGCGCCGGACACTTCATCGGGCGAGAAAATATCGGTGGCGGTGGCATCGGCGTAGTCTTTATAGTAGGGAAACTTCCGGCGCATGCTGAAGAGCTGATCGGTCAGTTCGTCGCGGCTTACGAAGGGATACGTTTTGCCCTGCACAGAGAAGCAGAAGAACGGGTCGATGGAGCCGTTGCTGTCAAAGTCGGCGTAGAGCAGTTCGGCGGGTTGCTGCGCCGAGGTTTTGATTTGTGTGTTGGTGCCGAGGTTGCCCGCCACGATATCCGGTTTGCCATCGCCGTTCAAATCAGCAACGGCAAGCGACTGCCAGAAACCGGTGGCCGGTTCGGTAAAGTACCGCCCGGTTTCATCCACAAAGCCGCTCTTGGTATTGATAAAGATTGTCACCGGCATAAACTCGCCACATAAAACGAGGTCGGTGCGGCCATCGCCGTTCAGGTCGGCCCACTGCGCGTCTGTTACCATGCCTGCCGAGGCAAAAGGCGTTGTTACCACCGTGAACTGACCATTACCCTTGTTTTCGAGCAGATACGACCGGGGTGTTTCCGGATAGCGGCCCGGTACTACCCGCCCGCCCACAAACAGATCGAGGTCGCCGTCGCCGTCGTAATCGGCCGGCCGGACGCAGGCTTTGCTGCTGGCATTGAGCACCGGCAAACTCCCCGGCGCGGGGCGCAGATGGCCGCGTCCGTCGTTCAGGAACAGCTCATCCTGGAGGGAAGCGGTGTTGGCCTCAAAGAGCGAATAGCCTCCTTTGGCCACGTACAGGTCGTCAAATCCGTCGCCGTTGGCGTCGAAGAAAACAGCCGCAGCAATGGCCGACACGGCTTCGTCGCCAATGGCCAGGGTCGTATCTTTTTGAAAGGTGCCGCCCGGCTGCTGAAACCAGATGCCCCCGGTTTTCTGCTGATCGCCACTGATAAACAAATCATCCAGTCCGTCCTTATTTACGTCACCTGTGGCCAGTACCGGCCCCGTGTGCGAATACATCCAGAGCATGAGCGGCTGACGCTTGAAATCGTTCTCTACGTAGCCCTCGTGCGTGTAGGAGAGGGCCGGCGCTACGCGGGTGAACAGGACGGGCGCAGTTCCGGGCGCGGGTACCGGCTTGCTCAGCCGGTTTTTTGCCGGCGGCTCCTGCTGAACGGCTACCCGCTGATTGACCGGTACGCGGGTAAGCGTCTGCCGCGACTGGTCGGGCCAGATAATCCGGACCGAATCGGCCATGGTGGCCGCACCCATCCCAAAATGCAGCGTTGTGGACTGGCTCGACAGATACCCCCGCACCGGATTCAGTTCCTGATCCTGCCGGTTGCCACCATTAAAGATTGTTACCCGCGCGCCCACCGCGTTTCGGTTGCTGCCGGTTGCCGTCAGGCTGAACTGGAGATACCCCGTTTTGTACTGCTCGCGGCTTTTATTCTGATAGATAAACGCCGGTTCGTTGATGTTGTTGACGATTAGTTCGAGGTCGCCGTCGTTGTCAAGGTCGGCATAGGCCGCACCGTTCGAGATGGCGGGTGTTTGCAGGCCCCACGCCTGTTGCGCGTTGGCAAAGGTCAGGTCGTGGTTGTTGCGGTAAATGTAATTGGGCAGGCGCGTGGCGGGCATGGCCCGCACCAGATCCATCAGCTGCACGGGTTCGCGGTCAATGGCTTTCCTGATCTTGTAGTCGCCCCAGTATTTCAGAAAGTCTTTGTTGGTATAGTCACGCAGGTAGCCATTGGTTACGAACAGGTCCTTGTAGCCGTCGTTGTCAAAGTCGGCCAGCAATGGCGACCAGCTCCAGTCCGTATTGGAGACCCCGGCTGTTTGGGCTATCTCGCTGAACGTACCGTCGCCGTTGTTAAGCTGCAGCATGTTGCGCATGTACTGCCGGTTCAGGTTCTGCCGGACCATCAGCTCAAACGACTCGTAGTTTTCCTGAAGCTGGAGGAGCTTCTGCCGCCGGTTGTCTTCGGGCAGCATATCGAGGGTCATGATATCGGGCAGACCGTCGTTATTAAAATCGGCAATATCGACGCCCATCGAAAACTGGGCGAGGTGCCTGAACCGGGCTTCGGTTTCATCCCTGAACGCCGGACCGCCAGACTGCCCCCCGCGCTGGTTGATGTACAGGTAATCCGGCTCGTTATAGTCGTTGGTGACGTACACGTCGGGCCAGCCATCCTGATTAACATCGGCTACGGCCATGCCTAGCCCGAAGGTGAGCGGGTACTGGAAAATGCCTTCTTTCTTTGATACATCGACAAAGCGGCCTTTCTGATTTTCGAACAGCTTGTTGCCTGCCCGTTCGTCGGTCTGGTCATGCAGCCGCGCCAGTTCCATATTGTCGTATTTTTTGACGTTATGGCTCAGCAGAAACATATCCAGATCACCGTCGCGGTCGTAGTCGAAAAAGGTAGCCTGGGTGCTGTAGCCCGGATCGTCCAGCCCGTACTGGGCCGCCTGATCCACGAAACGTACCGCCGTGCTGCCCCCCTTGCCCTGATTGATGAACAGCTGATTCCGACGTTTGTCGTCGTCGGTTTTACCCGAATAGCACACGTAAATATCCAGCAGTCCGTCGCCATTGACGTCGGCCAGGCTGACGCCGGTTTTCCAGCCTCCTGCCCGCCCACCCAGATCGGTCCCGGCATCGGCGGTGATGTCTTTGAATTTGAGGTTGCCCAGATTCAGGTATAGTTTGCTGGGTTTCAGGTTGGCCGTAAAGAAGAGGTCGGGCAGGCCGTCATTGTTCACATCGCCCACGGCCACCCCCCCGCCGTTATAGAAATACTCGTAGGAGAGCACATTCAGACTTTCGTTCTCGTCGATCTGATTGACGAAATCAACGCCCGTTTGTGCGGATGGCAGCAGTTGGAACAGGGGCGACTGGGCGCGTGCCGGCATGAGAAGCAGGAGAAGGAACGCACTGCAGGCCCCGGCGCAATACCGGCTGAGTACTAAGTAGCTGGGTAACCGTATATCCATAGGTAACTTTATTAACTAACGCAGGAAGAGTCGCCGGAGTTGAGTGGTGATCGCAAAAAAACAAAAAAGCAGGGAGTCGTGACTGACCCCCTGCTTTTTTACCATTCACCGCCTATTTGTCCCAATACATCCGGGTTAGCCAGTCGTTTGGACCGGCCACTTTACCGAGGGCACTGTTGTAGTTGGCCGTGTTCAGCGTAGCCTCGCCGTTTGGATACGGCTGTCGGCGCGGAATCATACCGTTGGCGAAGTTACCTGTGTAGTTTACGGGGGTCAGCACCGGGAAGCCGGAGCGTTTCCAGTTGTTCCAGGCGGCTACGAAATTCATCTGCAAACCCGTGGTGGCCCAGTACTGCTCGTTAATCTGCTTCAGGGCGTTGGCCGCTACCAGCGGGTTGGCATCGGCGTAGGCCGTAGCTGCCGTGGGGCTAACCACCCCGCCGTAGCGGGACAGCGACGCAATGCCGGCTATAACGGCATTTTTGTAGTGGCCAGCCGCCGTACCCGGCACGGTAAAGCCGCGCTGGACGGCTTCGGCCAGCAGCAGTTCGGTTTCGGCGTAGGTCAGTACAAACAGCGGGGCGTTGCGGTCGCGGTACATGGCAGTAGGCCGCGAGTACCGGCCAATGGGCGTCACGTCGGCTCCGGTGCCCGTACCCCCGGGGTAGCCGGGGGCTTTGCTGATGTCGGTTGCGCCCCCGTTCAGGTCGTAGCCGTTGGGCTGGCCAATCTGTACGGCGGGTGTGGTGTTGCCACCGGTAGTCATGCTCTGGTTGGCAACCAGCCCGGCGGGTGGTACCTCGGCCACGATGGACAGACGCGGATCGTTGGTTGCTTTCAGGTAGTCGATCATGACTTTGCTCCAGCGTACCGAATAGATGTCGGCCAGCGTACTCAGGGCGGCTGCGTTGTTGTTGCCGAAGCCTTTCGAGTTATCGGCCATGATGTAGGCGTCGTCATCGACACTGGCAAATACTCCCCCGGCGGCTGCTTTTTCGGCGTATGTTTTAGCCATGGCGGGATCCACCTTTGTCAGGCGCATGGCCAGCTTGAGCATCAGCGAATAGCCAAACTTTTTCCACTTGGTCACGTCGCCCTTGTAGGCGTAGGCATCGTTGGTCGGCAGCGGACTGGTGGGGCTCAGGGCCGCCGTGGCCGTTTCGAGTTTGGCCAGCATCGCTTTGTAGATGTCCTGCTGCGCATCGTAAGCCGGCAGCGTAGTCCCGCTCTTAGCCTGTAACGCCTGCGTGTAGGGCACATCACCGTAGGTATCTGTCGTGAGTGCAATACACTGCACCTGCATAAGCTGGGCGATGGCGTTCAGATTGGCCAGGGCGGGTTTGCCGGCGGTGAGCTGTTCCATCTGGAAGGCGTAGCTGGCGGCATTGTACTCGCTGTTCCAGAGGGTCTGGATATAGGCGTTGGTATTGCTCGATATGACGTATTTATCGGCATTGGAGTAGTACGTAGCCGCGCCGGAACTGGTCGATGACAAAATCTGCACCCACATGCTCTGGAACAGAATGGCCCCACTATAACCCGCCGTTGCGTTGGCACTATTGAACTCGATGCTGGGTAACAGCAGATTCGGGTCGTAATTGGCCGCCGACGACTGGGTGGGGTTCGTGTTGAGAGCGTCGAAATTATCCGTGCACGACACCTGAAGGAAACCCGTCAGGAAGGCGCACGCTATACCTATTTTTTTCATGGTCGGTTTCATTTAAACTTGATGTTCAGGTTAACGCCGTAGGTGCGCGATGCGGGCAGGCTGGCCCCCTCGATCCCCGCGTATTGCAGGTTGGCACCAAACGTAGCCTCCGGGTCAATGTTGGTGGCTTTTTTGGTGATGTAAAACAGGTTCCGGCCCACCAGCGAGATGCTCAGTGCCCGAATCAGCGGAACGCCCGTCAGCAGTCTGGCGGGCAGGCTGTAGCCCAGCGTAAACTGCCGGAACTTGATAAAATCACCGTCAACGACACTTACTTTGGTGATGTTGTTGGCCAGCGCGGTATAGTAGTTCTGCGCCGTAGCCGTTACGGTATTGGCTGCCCCGGTTTCCGTCACGCCGGTGGTGATGCCCCCTTCCCGACCCACCAGGGTTTCTTTGGCCAGTCCCCGCCGGTACGCGTAGTTCTCGGTGGCCGACAGGATTTTGTTCCCGTAGTTGTAATCGATCAGGAAAGACAGATTAAAACCCTGGTAGCTGAAATCGTTGTTCAGACCGCCGTACAGCGTGGGTAACACCGTGCCGAGGTTCACCAGGTTGCCCCGCACCGGCAGGCCCGATGCATCAACAATAATCTGGCCGTTGGTGCTGTACTTATAATCGTAAGCCCGAATCTGCGGACCGGACTCGCCCACGACAAACGCGGTGGTTGCGTTGCCAAGCGTGGCCCGGTTAGACCCCAGGCCAATAGGATTGTTGTTGGCGTCGGTCTGCAACACTTTGTTCTGTACCGACGTCAGGTTGAGCGACACGTTCCAGTTCAGGGTGGCCGTTTTAACCGGATTGCCGGTAATCAGCATTTCGATGCCGCGGTTCTGAATGGAACCCGTACCCACTACACCACTGGTAAAACCGGTGGCGGCACTGTACTGGGCGGGCAGAATTTCGTTGCTCGTTTTCTGATCGTATACGGACAGGTCCAGCCCCAGCCGGTTGCCGAAAAACTTAAGCTCCAGCCCCACTTCCAGTTCCGTCTTGGTAAATGGCTTCAGAAACAGGTTGGGCAGGTTTGAGCTGAAATTGCCGGTTGCAATACCGTTAATGGCATTGCCTACCCCGTAGTAAACACTGGTGCCATAGGGCGTGGTTGGTTCGCCACTGGTCACGGCGTAGCCCGCCCGGAGTTTACCGAAACTCAGGCTCGGTATTTTCAGGAAATCGTTGAAGACGAAAGCCGCGTTGACCGAGGGGGTAAAGATGCTGCGGTTGGCCGAAGGCAGGGTTGAATAGGCATCGTAGCGGCCCGTGGTGGTCACGTTCAGGAAATTCTTGTAGCCCAGATCAACGCTGTAGTAGCCCGACTGGACTTCGGTGTTGGCTACGTCATAGCCCCGGCTGAAGTTTACCACGTTGTTGAAACTATAGAGATACGGCAGCACGAACGGACCACCGCCAATGCTGATTTTCTCGTAGTTATTCCGGCGAAGATTGCCACCCAGCAGGGCATCCACCGTAAAGTTGGCTCCAACCGACCGGTTGACGCCCAGCAGCGCGTCCGCGTTTAACTCACTGCGCTGTGCGTTCGAGAGTTCGTCCAGTCCGCCCTTGGTACCCTGCGAGTAAGCCGTGCCAAAGGGTGTTACCTTGAAAATACGGTCGCTGGAGTTGTCGTAGCCCAGGCGGGCCTGCGCGTAAATCCAGTCCGTAAACTGGTAGCGGGTCGACACCATGGAGATCAGCCGTTTCCGGCCCACGTTGTTTACGAACTGGTTCGTGACAAAGTAAGGATTACTCACGTACTCGTCGTCGCTGAAGATAATCTCGCGGCCCGTTACGGGATCGAAGCCCGGTGCCAGTCTGCGCTGGTCAATGTTGGTGGCCAGCAGTTGTCCGTTGTTGGCGTTCAGCGGCCCATCGCTCAGGACCGGCTTATTTTTCACCGCTTCACTGATGTAGTTGGCCAGGACGCTTACGCTGAGTTTGGGCGTGATGTTCTGATCAATGGTCAGCGCAAACGTTTTACGGTCCAGTCCGCTGTTGGGCAGAATCGAGCTGTTGGCCAGGTTCGACGCCGACAGCCGGAACGAGCCATTCTCGCCCCCTTTCGTTACCGATACCGTATTGGTAAAGGTTGAGCCGGTCCGGTAAAAGTTCTTGATGTTGTCTTTCTGGGCCGAGTACGTGTATTGCTGGCCGTCGGCTCCGATCACCGGCGAACCGTCCAGTTTGGAACCCCAGCTAAAGCGGGCCGTTTGTTGGGAGGCTGCCGCCGTTACGGGTTTCTGACCCCCAATGCCCTGCCCGTATTCGTACTGAAAATCAGTGAAGTTGATGGCCTGTTCGGCCACGATGTTGGCGTTATAATCAACCGAAAAATCGCCCCGTTTACCTTTTTTGGTCGTAATCAGGATGACACCGTTGGAGGCCCGCGCCCCATACAGGGCCGATGCCGACTGGCCTTTCAGCACGGTCATGGTTTCCACGTCGTCGGGGTTGATGTTCCCCAGCCCGTCGCCCCCGTCCGAACCGCCCCACTCGCCGGCACTGCCGCGCTGGGTGTTGTCCATCGGTACGCCGTTGATGATAATCAGCGGTGAACCCGGCGAGTTGATGCTGGGTACGCCCCGCAACAGAATTTTGGCCGTACCACCCGGCCCGCCACTGGTTCCCTTCACGTTCAGACCCGCCACCCGGCCGGCCAGCGAGTTGCCGATGTTGGTTTCCCGCGCTTTGGTCAGCACGTCGCTGTTCACGGTTGTAACGGCGTAGCCGATCTTACGGGTGTCTTTGGTTACGCCCAGCGCCGTTACCACAACCTCATCCAGCACCGAACTGCCCGGCAGGAGTTTAACGTCGATAACCGTTCTGTTGCCTACCGCGATTTCCTGCTTTTCGTAGCCAATAAACGAGAACACGAGTACGCTGTTCGCATCGGGTGCCACAAGGCTGTACCGACCCTCAGAGTCGGTGTTGGTGCCGCGTGCCGTTCCTTTAATGCTAACGCTGGCTCCCACCACGTTCTCGCCTTTTTCATCGGTCACCCGACCGGTCACCGCCACGTCGAGTGCGGTAGCAGGTGCAGCCGCCAGCAGCACCCACGCCCCCCAGAAGAGAAGTAATCCCCTGAAGGTGGTAAGTAGTTTTTGTCTCATATTGATCAGTAATTAATAAAATGGTTGACACTAATTATTGAAAAAATAATACACCAATACTAATTGGTTCATACGTTGCCTGTTAGGCCGCCGTAGTTGGGCAAATGTATTCTAAATTTGATGGAAGTATGAGAGTAAATTTACTATTTTTAATAAGCTTTTAACGTTCAACATGCATCTGCAATAGTCTTTATGGCAGGTAGAATTAGTCAATCGAAACGCTGATGAAGAATCATTTTTTTGCCAAAATTTCCCTCTGTACCGGACTGTTGCTGAGTTGGTTAATCAATTGTCCAGTGGCTTCTGTCAGTGGCCAGTCTCCAACGCACGTTATTATTGGGTATGTAACGGGTAATGGCTGGACCAAAGACCAGATCGACCCTAATAAACTGACCCACATCAATTACGCGTTTGCCGTACCTGATTCAACCGGAAAACTGGCTCCGATGTCAGCTAAAGATGCCGCCAACATGGCCGCACTGGTAGCACTCAAAGCGAAAAATAAAGAGCTGAAAGTGCTTCTGTCGGTGGGTGGCTGGGGCGGCTGTAAATACTTCTCCGACGCGGCCCTGACCGAGGCATCCCGCAAAGCGTTTGCGAACAGCGCGGCAGAGGCTCTGATAAGGCACAAACTCGATGGTATTGATATTGACTGGGAATACCCGGCGCAGGTAGGGGCGGGCAACATCTTTCGCCCCGCCGATAAAGAAAACTTTACCCTGTTTCTGAAAGCCATCCGCGACCGTCTGGACGAGCAGGGCCAGAAAGATAACCGAACCGGCAAAAACCATTACCTGCTCACGGCCGCCACCGGGGGCGATACGGCTTTCGTGAGCCATACGGACCTGGGCAAAGCGCAGCAGTACCTGGATTACGTCAACATCATGACCTACGATCTGTATCATGGCAACGACACCGTAACGGGTCACCACAGTCCGCTGTACCAGTCGAAGCAGGGAAATCAGTCGCGCAACAGCAGTGCCAGCGCTGTGGACGGCCACATCCGGGCGGGGGTGCCAGCCCGTAAAATTGTGCTGGGACTGCCGTTCTACGGGCGCGGCTGGGCGGGCGTAACCGACAAGGACCGGGGGCTCTACCAACCCGCTGCCGGCAAGCATTCGTTTATCAGCCACGATAAATTGGCCGCCGACTATATCGGTAAAAACGGGTTTGTCCGCTACTGGGACGCCGACGCCAAAGCCCCCTATCTCTGGAATGCCGACACGCGCACGTTCATAACCTACGAAGACGAGGAGTCGCTGACCCTTAAACTGGCTTACGTAAAAGCAAAGAAACTGGCCGGGGTCATGTTCTGGGAATACACCTACGACCTGAAAGAGGATAAACTACTCAATAAAGTTGATCAGGGCCTGCGTGGAAGCAGCCGCTAACGGAGCGAACCCGTACGCTGATTGACCAGAAGTACCAGTTTGTACGGTACCGTATTCCACTGCCGCTGCAACGCCGGGGGGACCGCTACGGGTGAGTACGAAAACTGGCCCAGCACCAGATCCATATCCCCATCCTGATCAACATCGGCTTTTTCGAGCGTCAGCGATTTGACCGGCGTGGGCAGATCGAGGGTGCGGGCTGTAAACCGAAACCGGCGGCTATCGGTGTTTTCCAGATACACAAAACCCTCTGATGCCAGCCGCGTGAGCTCGGGAAAAAACGCCGACACCGCAAAGTCAATGTCACCATCCTGATCGAAATCGTGGGCCTGCAGGCGGGTGGCTCCGTAAATAGGGTAAAAGAAGGCTTCGGTGTAGGTGCCATTTTTCTGTCCCAAAAAGATTCGCAGGCCATGAAACGGCTTCAGGCAGTACGAGTAATCGGCATTGTCGCCATGCACCACGGCGAGGTCGTCGATGCCATCGTGGTTGTAATCGAGCAAAACGAAATCGCTGGTGCCGAACTGGGGCTCAAACTGCAATACCTTCTCGGCCCGAAACTGAAGGTTACCGGTCTGGTAAAAAATAAAGAGGGCTTCGTCGCTCTGGGCAAACAGGGCCACGATGTCCTTCCGCCCGTCGCCGTTCATGTCGCGCACCACGCATTTAACGGCTCCCGGCTGCGGTAGCAAAACGGTTTCGTCATACCCGCCATCCGGGCCCGCCTGCTTCGTATATACCGAGAGTGACCCCGTCCGGTGGCCGTAATTTGCCGAGATGATCTCGTCCGTGCCGTCGTTGTTCAGGTCGGCCAGGAGCGAAAAGACGGGGCGGTGCCGGTCGGTCAGGAGGGTCCTCAGGCTGTCGCCGGTAAAGGCAAACAGCGTGCCTTTGGCCAGTTCGGAGGGCAGCAGCGTTCCAATCTCGGTCAGGAGTGTTTGTGCCGGGCCAAACGCCACGTTAACCACCGTGCCGGGCAGGTCGTAATTGTGGGTAAGGCCCCGCGTGGCGTTCCAGCGAAAGAGTTTATCCGGCTCGGCCACCCACAGTTCATGGCGCAGCGTATCAAAACAAACCGCCGTGACCATCGACCCCGTTGGTTTACCCAGCGGAATGAGTCTGGGTTTGAACAGGTCGAGTGGTTGGTTTCGCGATTGCCGGGCAGTGTCGGGCGGGATTTGTTCGGGGGCATTGTCGACGTAGTAGGCCACAATCGTCTGCCAGCTTTCGTTGTCAATGACCGGCTCATCGGGAAACAGATGCTGCTGTTTGAGCAACGCCACCTCCTCGGGTTTCAGATTGCGGTAGGGATCGTGGCCGAGGTAGCGAATACCCAGATACGCCCCCATGACCGGCAGTACGCTCAGTTGCCAGATGGGTTTCGGCAGACTTTTCGGATCCGGCACCAGATGGCAGGTGCCGCAATATTGCTTTGCCAGCTGCGCCCCGTTGTCCGGTTCCGGCCCGCCCGCCCGGAAGGAAACCAGCCAAACGGTCCCGAAGGCCAACGCAATCAGCCACGATAATACTCGGTTTTGGGGTAGCATAGAATCAGCGTTGCGCAACAGGAACAGGAAAAGCCACTACTCCGTTTCCGGAGGGTTGCCAACACCCCCGCCCCCCGGCGTTTCAAGGCGGATGCGTTCGCCCGGCTGCATGGCGCGGGTGAAAATGCCCGGCAGCGGCTCTTCACGTCCGTCGGCATGAATCAGGGTTTGCTTGACCCACCGCGCCGGGTTGCCCGCCGTTCAGGCCATAGGGCGCGATATGACGGTGCTGACTCAGCAGCGTAGCCTGCACGGGTTCCAGAAACTCAATTTCGCGGATAATACCATCGCCCCCGCGCCAGACGCCCGCGCCCCCGGATTCTGGTCGGATGCTGAATCGGCGCAGCCGTACGGGGTAGCGTCGTTCCAGTTCTTCGGGGTCGGTGAGTTTGGTGTTGGTCATGTGCTGATGCACCGCCGACCGGCCATCGGCCCCGGCCGTCGCGCCCGCACCTCCGCCAATGGTTTCGTAGTAGCCGAAGCTGGCCCCGCCAAACAGGAAGTTATTCATCGAGCCGTAGCTGCACCCGGCCAGTTGCAGCGCTTTCAGGAGCGTATCCACCAGCCGCTGACTCACTTCGGTATTGCCGCCCACTACGGCGGGGCAGTTGATCGCATCGTCGGGGAAAACCGGGTTCAGGAAGGATGATTCCGGCAAAATCAGGTCGACCGGTGCCATCAGCCCTTCGTTGAGCGGAATGTCCTGCGCTACCCACAGCCGCAGCACGTACAGAATGGCACTGTGCAGAATAGAAACGTTGGCGTTCAGATTATGCGGATGTACGCCCGATGTACCTGTAAAGTCGAACGAAATACGCCCATCGTTTACGGTCATGCTGACCCGGATCGTGTGCCCATCGTCAAGCGATTCTTCGGCGGCAAATTCTTTCCCGTCGTGCTGTCGTAACAGTGTTGTAATGGCATTCGTGGCCGACGATTTCAGTCGCGCCATGTACTGCCGAACGGTATCCGTGCCATGCTGCCGGGCCAGCGTTTGCAGGGCCGTTTCGCCGGTTCGGAGCGACGCCAGGGCGGCTTCAATATCGGCCTGGTTTTCGGCTATGGCGCGGGTGGGGTAGGGGGCGTTGGTAAAGCGGTGCGACAGTCCGGGCTGGCCCGTTTCGGGGTCGTCGTCCCACAAAAAACGCCCGGCTTTAACCAGATACTGCGGTTCTAGTACTACGCCTTCCTCCACGAGCGAGGTGGCATCGGGCGGCATGGAGCCCGGCACTTTGCCGCCAATTTCGGCGTGGTGCGCCCGGTTAATGACGTAGCCAATCAGCGTTTGCGGCCGGCCGGGGCGGGCGTCTGAGAAAACACCCTGCATCAGCGTTACGTCGGGCAGGTGCGACCCGCCAAATTTGGGGTGGTTGGTAATGATGACATCGCCGGGGCCGAGCGGGAGCTGAGCCAGACACAGCCGCGCGCACACGCCCAGACTGCCCAGGTGTACGGGTATGTGGGGTGCGTTTACCACCAGTTCGGCGTTGGCATCCAGCAGGGCGCAGGAGAAATCGAGCCGTTCCTTTACGTTGGTCGAGAAAGCCGTTCGCTGCAGTTGCGCACCCATCTCGTCGGCAATGGCCCGGAATCGCTGGGTGAACAGTTCGAGCTGGATAATCTCGTTCTGAGCCGTTTCCGTACCCGTTTCTATGTCTTCGATGTACTGAATAATTACATCCCGGTTGTTCTGCACGACCACCCGCCAGCCCGGTTCGATAAACGCCGAAGACGTGGTGTTGAGCAGCAGCGCCGGACCTCGAAAGGTATCGCCTTCAGCGAGCTGTGTCCAGTCGTACACCGGGTGCTGGTCGGTGTGAAAAGCCGCTACGGCATGCCGGTGACTGACGGGCGAACCACTCACCGGTAATTCCCGCGCCACCGTGCCCACCATTACCCGCACGCGCTCTACCTCAACGGGTCGATTTTCGGGATAATGACCGTATAAATGCTGATACTCCGCCCGAAACGCCGTGGCCACGTCTGTATGGGCCGGAACACCGATGGTCGATTCCTGACCCTGAAGCCGCAGAAAAACCGTCGCTGATTTGATTTCGATGGGCGTACCCGGCAAAATATCCCGGTACAGGGCCTGTGTTGCTTCGTCGGCTAACGCATCCACAACAGCATCGAGCCGGGTATCCATATCGGCCAGCGGTTGCAGCACCGATTGCGAGGCTACCCGCTCAATCTGGGCCTGACCCATACCAAACGCGCTCAGCAATCCCCCGTCGAAGGGCAGGATAATCTGCTCCATACCCAGCAACTGCGCAATGGCACAGCCGTGCAGCCCACCCGCCCCGCCAAACACCAGCAGGGCATAGTCGGCAGGGTCAAAGCCGCGCGCAACGGATATGTTGCGGATAGCCCCCGCCATGATTTCGTTGGCAATGCGTTCGTAGCCGCGCAGGATGGTCAGGGCGTCAGGGCGGGTGCCGGTGGTAGCGGCAATCTTGTCGAGAATGGGTTGCAGGGCTGCTTCGGCCCGGTCGGGAAAGACCGGAATGCCGAACTGTTGCGGGTGGAGCTTGCCCAGTAACAGATTCACGTCGGTAAGGGTGAGCAGGGGCGTCTGACCGGCGGGCGTGGCTCCATAGCAGGCCGGGCCGGGGCTGGCTCCCGCGCTTTGTGGCCCCACGCGCAGCTGCCCGCCCGTAAGCGTATCGAACCAGCAAACCGACCCGCCCCCGGCCGCTACCGTCTCGATGGCAAGCGACGGCAGCTGCAGATCGAACGGTCCAATGCGGGTCTGGGTCCGGTAATCCGGTACGCTGGTGATGCGGGCCACGTCGGTGCTGGTGCCGCCCATGTCGAGCGTTAAGACGCCCGGCGTGGATTCGCCCCGCGTGGACTCGCGCCCACCGTTTTCGGTCGATGAATTGGCGAAACCAGTCTGTCTGGCAACCGCAGCCGACCCGATAATGCCCCCCGCCGGGCCGCTGAGCAGGCTGTCTTTGGGGCGGAACAGATCGGCCCGTACCAGCCCGCCCGCGCTGGTCATGATGCGCAGAGACTGGTTGCCCAGCTGACGCTGTACGTTGCTCAGGTAGGTCTGCAACACCGGCGTCAGATACGCATCGACCACGGCGGTCTGGGTGCGCGAAACATAGCCCGGCGCGGTCGAGACGTCGGCAGAGCAGGTGATGAGCGGGAAACCGGCAGCCAGCAGGGCGTCGCGAAGCTGGTGTTCGTGGGCCGGATTCCGGTAGGCGTTCAGCAGCGAAATGGCTACCGCGTCGGGCTGCATAATCCGGAGCCGGTCAACAAGTTCGGTTATCGTCTCGTCCGATAATGGCGTTAGAATTTCGCCGTTGGCAGTTATGCGTTCGGTTACGTCGAATACGGTATCATACAGGGTTTCGGCGGGGGGGATGGCCAGCTGGAAAAGGTTGGGCCGTTGCTGCGTACCAATGGTGAGCAGGTCACTGAACCCCTCCGTTACGAGCAGGGCCACGCGCCCGCCTTTGCGTTCGAGCAGGGCGTTGGTGCCTTTGGTGGTACCCAGGCGCATTTCCAGCGGAGGAAACGGCTGGCCCAACGGCGTTTGAGTCAGCAGCCGGGCCGCCAGCACCGGGGCTTCCTCGCCGGTAAACAGCTCAACGGTATTCGTTTCGGCATCGACAATACGCTGTTGATACCCATCAAAAATAGGTGCGGTATGCCACGGGGCCACCAGCTGCCCGTCGATGAGCTGACCGCGCAGCCTGCTGCTGCTGAGTACTTTGGTGCGGTGAAGCTGCCCGTTCGGGTCAAGGGCTATGCCGTCGGTGAACGTGCCGCCCGTATCAATCCAGATTTGCCACATACGCTAATTCCTGACGTTAACCCCCGCCTGCCGGTACTTTTCTATGGTTTCCAGGTCGGCATGATTGTCCGTAATCAGCACGTCGAAGAGGGTCAGGGGCGCAAAATACAGGTATTTGCCCGTTTCTAATTTTGAGGAGTCGCAGAGGAGGTAAGTTTTGTCGGCTTGCCGGGCCATGGTCAGAGCCGTGCTGGCTTCGCGTTCGCTGTGGGCACTCAGCCCCGTTGCCAGCGAAATGCCGTCGACGCCAATGAACGCCCGGTTGGCCTGGTACCGGGTCAGGTGTTCTTCGGCCATCAGCCCGTGAATGGCCAGCCGGTCTTTATCTACTTCGCCCCCGACCAGATTGAGCGTTACGTCGCTGTTCATCAATTCGGCCACAACGGGCAGCGAGTTGGTCACGACGGTAATGCGCCTGCCCCGGATGAACGGACACAGCCGAAACACCGTACTGCCGCAGTCCATGAAAATGACGTCGCCCTCCTGAATCTCCTGCGCGGCCAGCTGGCAGATATAATCTTTGCGCTCGGCATTGACGGCGGCTTTGTTGGCGAAGCGAAAATCGGTTTCGCCACCAATCTTCATGGCCCCGCCCCGCGTGCGGTAAAGCAGCCCCTGCGCGGCCAGCTGCACCAGGTCGCGCCGGACGGTCATGGCCGATGTGTTGAGTAACGCAGCTAACTCCGAGACGTCAGCGGCCCCACGTTCGGTAAGTATTTGTAGAATCTGCTGCTTACGTACCTGGAAATTCATGGCGAATCGTTTCTTTTGTTCAAAAATAAACAATTTCAAACAATAACGAACAAATGGCTGACGAACGGGTACGCATCACCGAAGAGAAAATCCTGTCTGATAACTGGTACATCCTGAAACGATACACCTTCGACTACCGGGGTAAAGACGGGCAATGGACCACCCAACAGCGCGAAGCCTATGACCGCGGCAACGGGGCAACCATTTTGCTGCACAACCCCCAAACCGATACGGTGATCCTGACCCGGCAGTTCCGCCTGCCCACCTTCGTCAACGGCAACCGCAACGACGGACCCACATCGGGTATGCTCATCGAAGCCTGCGCCGGCCTGCTGGACAACGACGACCCCGAAACGGCCATTATCCGCGAAACCGAAGAGGAAACCGGCTTTCGGCTCCAGCACGTGCAAAAAGTAATGGAAGCGTATATGAGTCCGGGCTCGGTGACGGAGAAGCTGTTCTTCTATCTCGCCGAATACACCGCCGACACCGAACGCAACACCGGCGGGGGCATCGACGAAGAAGACATCGACATCCTCGAACTCTCCCTGAGTCGAGGCCATAGCCATGATGAAGACCGGCGAAATCCAGGATGGCAAAACGATCATGCTCCTGCAATATCTGAGGCTACAGCAACTCGAAGGGTGAATAACCCCCCAATGCCAACGGGTGTTGTTGGTGAGTTACACTACTGAACTGCTGTACTTGAACCTTTACACATCTTTTAGGTCGGGCTACCAACATCAAACACCTAGCGAAGACACTATCAACGGTGATCTGGCCCACTCGGAGCAAATCAACAACGCACTTCCAATTTATCGAAACTATGCTATCATAATTTTTCATCAAAAATCAGTCACTCATATTTTTTTCGATGCAAAATTAAAATAATAGTTTTGCCAGTTCAAAAAGAGTTGAACTTTTTCATCTCCCTCCTGTGTGCTTGTATCAAAATATCTATATTTATTTTGACCCACCAAAAGTTTTGGTTTTTCTGATTTAAAATACCAGTTTGTCCGTCCTAAAAACAAATATCTATTATCTACAATCCAACCATGCCAGTGAGGTAAGTTTTTATAAGTTCTTGCATTAATAACCATTCTACCGTGAAAAGTAGAGTCCATATCACTTATAAAATGTTGAACATCAATGACTCTTTGTTTACTAACTTGAACCCAATTAATCTCATGTGTTGCCAATGATTGAAGCTCCAAAAATTCACTTGCAATAAATAGTAATTCCAACTCTATAGTAGCAGTTGAATATTGTAACAATATTTTAGGTACTTGACTTATTACAAAATTCCAAGAAAATGTCATCGCCACTGAGATAAGCTTTAACTTTACTACAGGTCTATCATCCTTATTATTTAATTTTTCAGTTAAAATATCTCTAATTTTCTTTTCTACATCACTAAAAGCAATTGTATAATCTTCATACGGTTTTCCTTGATGAAAAATATTTTTTGCTTGTTCAGCGAAAACTACTAGTGTTTCGGCAACTATTTCCCCTTTCTGTGCTATTTTGCCTAATGAATCTTGTGCTTCAAACACTATATCAACATTTGATACTCTGCCTTTTTTAATGCGACCTATTAGACTGATCAATGCTTTACGATAAATTAAGCCTAAAATTAGAGCGACTAATGCGCATATTATCAATGCTACTGCAATTAATATATCTCCCATATTTATTAATCTTGAGTGTGGCTTGGATACTGGTACCAATTATTAACTTCTTAAAGTATTAACGCTCAGTGACCTACTTAAAACGAAGAACAGAACACTAATCTTAATCCCCTTCAATAATCTGGCTACTTACGTTCTTACAGAATGAGCGCCTGTCACTGGAGCCAACCCGCGTGGAGCGAATCAACAACGCACTTCTGATTTGTTAAGCCGCAAGGACCGGGGCGTTTCTGGTGTCGCTAGGAAGCTACCTAACCTGTCCAAGCCCGAAGTGCGGGGAGTTTGACTTGTCAACGGAAGCCGCCCAACGAGCCCAAAAGCCTACCTGTCTAGCCGTGCAACCTATCGCCGGAGTGATGGCACTCACGCCTTTTTTACACTTTTTTGGTACCACCCCCAACGCCCCCATATGGTGATGGCGACGTAGGAGCCTCTACACACATGGCCGGTTGGGCTGAAAACGCTGACCTCGCGGCCTGCTTTCTGTCGCCCGTGACCTGCCCACGCAGAGTGGACAACAACGCACTTATCCATTTTGACAAATGTTCTGTTGTGAAAATCACCCTGTTAACCAAAACTTTGCTTTCCATGTCGCCAGCAACCGATAGCACTCATTTTAGCGTTGAACACGCCGACTTTCACTCAATTGACCACTTAAAATTTGTGTTCAACCAAGCTGACAAACGATTGGATGATAGCCATAAAACGTTTGATGCGACCACCACAAAAACTATTACGCTCATCACATTGGCAGTTGCCTTGTTGTCAGGAATGGCAGCCTATTTTTTTGCCAACAATGATTTTTCTGGCTCGTTCAGTCCAAAATTGGGGACAGTGCTAATTCTATGCGCCTATACCTATTACATTCTGGCGGTACTGATTAGAAATATTTTGCCGCATAATTACCAGCCCAGTGGCAGTTTGCCTAGCTTACTTTTGACTAAAAGCCCCTTTGATGAGCAAACTAAGGAAAACGAAGAATTACATTTAAAAGACGTTTACTACTCTGAACTGCTAAACTACGACTTCAGAATTAAGCATAACTTTTCTATCAATGCACCTCGTTTAAAGCGTATTGGTTTAGCAATTTGGCTTTTTGCCGGATTCCCTTTATTGGGACTATTGCTTTACGGTGTTATCTCCGCTCTGTCTGCGTAGACTTCTCGCTTTTCTGTTCGTGTTGACTTGTATCAACACGAACCCGTTGCCTGTCGGTTGCGATTGAATGGTTTGTGGTGTCGGTGGTGGGGCTTGCTGTTGACCTTGATTGCCTGAGTTTGATTCGTTGTTTTGCATTTGTTTACCTCACAGGGCGTTTGTATTGTCACATGAAACCTACTGAACGAACAAAAAAAACTAACTTCTGAGACGCGCTTCTTGTCGACGGGAAACGAATCCACGCGGAGCGGACAATTAATTTATAAGTCGTCTCCATTTGTTCATATAGTCGTAGTTCGACCAGTAATCTTGTAAAGTGGAAGGCGATAACGTTGTTGGGTTTTCAGCAAAGCTCCATAGCTCTTCAGGATGATCTTCTAAAATCTTTAATGCTCGATAAAAAATATCTGAGCTCCTGATTTCGATTCCTGTCTCTTTGTTATTATCAATGCGCCATTTGGAAGCTTTATCTGAGTTCCATATGTCAGCATGGCCTGCTACTATAATAAATCTAAATCGACCAACCGCGCCAAAAGTCCTTCTTTTTTCAGCAGGATTCTCATCGAAATATCTACGCCAAGATTTTACTTGCTCAAATGCATGATTGAGTTTCTGCGTCGGTTCATAATCTCTGGTGAAGAGTTCAATATTTGGTTTTTCTATCTCGACTAACACCCATTCAGGGCCGTCAGAATTATCGTTTAACCAAGCAAAATCACATCGAAGCCCACCACCAAAATTAACTTCATGAAATACTGGCTGAATACCGTATTTACGGCTATACAGCTCATAAAACATGAAGGAATTGTTCTTCAATGTTGCTAAAAGTTTCAATTCCGAATTTTCATCAAACGCAACATTAAGATTATTGAACGATTTCTCTAAATCCCAAGTCGCTAAAATTTCCTCTTTTTCCATTTATAATTTCGTCTCGTCAAACTAATTTAGTGCTTGCCCTGTCAGCCGCAAGTTAGCCTGACAAGTAGGGTAACTTGCTCAAGCGTTTAGCCTGTCAACGGGAGTTGCCTAATAAGCGTAAACTGCCCTGTCGCGAGACGTACAAGTTGTCGCACAGACGACTGCACCCGGGCTTTTTTTAATGCTCTGGCCGGATCACCCAACATAACATAGTACGCGATTTTGCGGAACTAACGGCTGTCAATCGGTTGATTATCAGTGACAAATAATTTAGCGTACAGATTCCTTCCTGGTTCTAGACCATGGTCGCCATGCAAATTAGTATGGCGACCGTAGCTATTCCAATTAGGTGATGACATATTAACTAAACGGTAGTTTGTGCATACGTTTAGTTATGCCAGTAAGCCGCATCCACTCACTTCCCCGCCGAAATCATGTTGGCGAATAATCTGTACGCGCCGGGTACGCCCGCGGGGAGTTCGCGGAAGAAGACGAGTCCCGTGTACATGAAGTGGCCCTTGCCGTATTTGGCGTATAGCAGGCTGCCTTCCTTGGGGGCTTCGCTGGGGTCGTGGGCCGAGAAAATGGGCTGGTAGTCTTTGCTCCATTCCTGGGCGAAATAGATGCCGCGCTCCTGAATCCAGCCGCTGAAATCGGCCTGGGTGATCTGGTTGGGCGTGTTCAGCAGCGGGTGAGCCGGGTCAACAAACGTGATGGTGGCGTCTTCGTCGGTAATGCGGTCGCGGCCAATCTTGAACGGGTAGGGGCCGAGCTGGGGCAGGGGCGGCTCGCTGCGCAGAAACGAACTCGGTGGGGTTACGTACTGCACAATCAGGTTGCCGCCGTCTTTGACGTACGCCAGCAGTTTGGGCTGTAGGCGGGCCAGCCAGTCGTTGGTGTTGTAGGCCCGAACGCCCGTGACAATGGCGTCGTAGCCGCTCAGGTTGCCCGCCAGTTCGTTGGGGCCGAGGAAGGTGACGCGGCAACCCATCTGCCGCAGGGCCGCCGGGATGTCGTCGCCCGCGCCCACAATGTAGCCGATGTTTTTGGCCGTCACCTTCACGTCCAGTTTCACCAGTTTAGCCTCGGCAGACGGAAACAGGGTCTGCGTCGGAATGTGGCTATAGGCAATGGTGCGGATGCCGGTCGTGAAGGTGCCGTCGGCGGTTTTCATCACGGCCCGCAGTTTGCCATCAACGGCGTTGGCCATCGGCGTAATGGTGAACGACACCCGCTGGTCGTCGCCTTTGTTTTTGAGGGTAAACGGCACGGATGCGGGGCTGACGTTCCAGCCCGCCGGTACGGCCAGCTGCAGCGTGCCCGATACACCGGCGCGGCCCGCCTGTACCACGACTTCGGCGGTTTTGGGTTTGTCGTCGGCAAACGTGAACACCTGTTCGGTGAGGTTGGCCATCACATCGGGCTGGATGATGAAGGGCCGGTACGTTTCGCCTTCTACGGGGTCGGTGGATTTGTACACGAGGGGGCGGGTAAACGTAAACGGCTGACCGCCAATCTCGACGGTGTAGGCGGCCGTAAACGCGGGCGGATTCTCGGGCAACCCGATCAGCTGCTGATCATCGACCTGGAACGTGCCTTTGTCGATGGGCTTTTCGAGCCAGTAGGGCTGGGCTATTTTCGCCGTTTTCGGAATGGTCAGCGTCGTGGTAAACTGCACGACTTCGTTGGGTGTCAACGGCTTCGTCATCGTCGTGTCTTTGCCGGGCAGCGCATTACCCGCCAACGGGCCGCTTGCGTATCGTATAGCGGTCAGCGTTACCGGCGAAGCGTCGCCCGAATTCACGGCGCGGCTAACCACGCTGGTTTTGATGAGGATCGTCTCGCCGGGTGTGGCGGCATAGGTGGTGGGGTTGGTCTCGACATACAGCCCAAGCGTTTGCTGAAGCAGCGTCTGCACGTCCTGCCGCTTGGCCCGCACGTAGATATTGGTGGTGTCCAGCTTGCCCAGGCTGGTGTAGAGGGCTACCAGGGCCGGTACCGAAGCCGCGGGCTGGTCGGGCTTGAAACTGGCAATGAGCTGGTCGACCTGCTTCTGCACGGCTCCGCTGCCTTTTACACGACCCCAGCTGATATCAATGCCATCGAACAGATTCTTCTGCACCGGATCGCCATTTTTCAGCAGCAGGTAATCAACTTTCTTGTCGCGGTTGGCCGACACGCCGAAACCCTGACTGCGGTGCTGACTGCGGCTTTCGGCGGCAATCTCACCGTATGACCGGCCCAGCAGCGGGTTGTATAGGCCCGTTTCAATACCAATCAGATTCCCCGATTCGCCGGGGGCGTTGTTGCTCGAAAAGTTACCGGGGTTATAGGCGTTCCACAGGATACGTTTGGCCTGCCAAGTTTTTACAGATGTGAGTTGCTGCGGGAATTTGGTGGGATCGCCGGAGATTTTGAACGCTTCCTCGGCCAGGAATCCCGATGCGCTGTGGTGGCCGTGACCGGCGCGGGCGTCGGGTGGAAAGCGGGTGATGATGACGTCGGGCTGGTACTTACGGATGACCCAGACCACGTCGCTCAGGATTTTATCGCCCCCCCAGGTTTTCAGCGCTTCGTCGGTCGATTTAGAGAAGCCAAAGTCGTAAGCACGGCTGAAGAACTGGTCGGGACCATCTACGCGCCGGGCCGCCAGCAGCTCCTGCGTCCGAATCAGGCCAATGTTCTCGCCCTGTTCGGCACCAATCAGGTTCTGCCCGCCATCGCCCCGCGTCAGCGAGAGGTAGGCCGTGCGCACGAGCCGCTCCTTGGACAAGTAGGTAAGCATCAGCGTATTCTCATCGTCGGGGTGGGCTGCTACGTACAGGACAGAGCCGAGTACGTTGAGTTTTTTGAGGTTAGACAGGATCTCTCCGGCGGGGGTGGGCTTGATGGGGCCGTAAGGAACCTGGGCAGACAGGCTGGTGCCAAGCAGCAGCAGAGCGACAAGAAAACGCATGGTGATTGAGTGGTACGCAGATTAGAAAAAACGCAAAATTCCTCAAAAAAAGGATAAAGTCAGACTCGTGGCATTGGGTTATGCAGGGTCAGATTCTATCTTTGCGCGCAATTTACCTATTTCAACCAGTTAATTAAGTCGCATGAACAATAGTCTCTACATCGTCCCTTTTCTGGGTTTGGTGGGCCTGGCGGTAATGATCGCTAAGTTTAGTTGGGTAAACCGGCAGGACGCCGGCGACGCCCGGATGCAGGAAATAGCCGGCTATATTGCCGACGGAGCCATCGCCTTTTTGAAAGCCGAATGGCGGGTACTTATTATATTCGGGGTGGTTGTGGCCGCCATTCTGGCCTTCGCCGGCACGCAGGTCGAAAACTCGCACTGGTTCATCGGCGTAGCCTTTGCCATCGGCGCTTTTACGTCGGCTTTTGCCGGGTACATCGGCATGAAAGTAGCCACCAAAGCCAACGTTCGCACGGCGCACGCAGCCCGCACGAGCCTGACCCGCGCCCTCGACGTATCGTTTACGGGTGGTTCGGTAATGGGTATTGGCGTGGCTGGTCTGGCTGTACTGGGGCTCAGCGTCCTGTTTATTCTTCTGTATAATTACTTCGTGAGCGGTCAGCCCGTTGGGCCCGATGGTGAACTGGCGGTAAACGGTATCCCGATGGAGCGGACGCTGGAAGTACTGGCCGGTTTCTCGCTCGGTGCCGAAAGTATTGCCCTGTTTGCCCGCGTGGCCGGTGGTATCTACACCAAAGCTGCCGACGTAGGCGCTGACCTCGTGGGTAAAGTAGAAGCCGGTATTCCCGAAGATGATCCCCGCAACCCCGCCACCATTGCCGACAACGTGGGCGATAACGTGGGCGATGTGGCCGGTATGGGTGCCGACTTGTTTGGTTCATACGTGGCTACTATCCTCGCTACGATGGTGCTGGGCCGTGAGATTGTGATTCCGAACGATGTAATTGTGGGCCACGCACCTATCGTGCTGCCGATTTTGATTGGCGGAATGGGCCTGATTTTCTCGATTCTGGCCTGCTATCTGGTCCGCGTCAAAGACGACAATGGCAACGTACAGAACGCGCTGAACCTGGGCAACTGGGGGTCCATTCTGCTCACGCTGGTGGCATCGTACTTCCTCGTTATCGCCGTCCTGCCCGATATTACGATGCAGATTCGGGGTGTTGAATTTACGCGTATGGACGTGTTTTACGCCATCGTAACGGGTCTGGTAGTCGGTGCGCTGATGTCGAGCATTACCGAATATTATACGGCGATGGGTAAACGGCCCGTCATGAGCATCATCCGGCAGTCGGCCACGGGCGCGGCCACCAACATCATCGGTGGTCTGGCGGTCGGTATGGAGTCGACGGTGTTGCCAACGCTGGTGCTGGCGGCTGGTATCTATACCTCGTATCATTTTGCCGGTCTGTACGGCGTGGCTATTTCGGCGGCTGGCATGATGGCCACAACCGCGATGCAATTAGCCATCGACGCCTTCGGTCCCATTGCCGACAACGCCGGTGGTATTGCTGAAATGAGCTACCTGCCCGAAGAAGTACGCGGACGTACCGACATCCTCGACGCCGTGGGTAATACCACTGCCGCCACCGGAAAAGGCTTTGCCATTGCTTCGGCGGCTCTGACGGCCCTCGCCTTGTTTGCCGCCTTCGTGGGTATTTCGGGTATTTCGGCCATCGACATTTACAAAGCCGACGTCCTGTCGGGTCTGTTTGTGGGGGCTATGATTCCGTTCATTTTCTCGTCGCTGGTTATTGCTGCGGTGGGTCGGGCGGCCATGAGCATGGTAGAAGAAGTTCGGCGTCAGTTCCGCGAGATTCCAGGTATTATGGAAGGCACAGGCAAGCCCGAATACGATAAATGTGTAGCTATTTCAACGCAGGCGTCCATCCGTGAGATGGTCATGCCAGGGGCCATTGCCCTGAGTGTACCGGTCATCGTTGGGTTCATTTTCGGCCCCGAAGTGCTGGGTGGTCTGCTGGCGGGCGTTACCGTGTCGGGCGTGTTAATGGGTATTTTCATGAACAACGCCGGGGGCGCGTGGGACAACGCCAAGAAGTCGTTCGAGAAGGGTGTGCTGATTAACGGCCAGATGTATTATAAGAAGTCGGACCCGCACACAGCCTCCGTGACGGGTGATACTGTTGGCGATCCATTCAAAGACACATCGGGCCCATCCATGAACATTCTGATCAAGCTGATGTCGATTGTGTCGCTGGTTATCGCGCCGTACATCGCCATCAAATCGTCGGAGCAGGCGGGGTACAGAACCGAAGGCAAGATAGCCGCCGGTACCGAAGTCCCCCTCGAAAAATCGACGGCCGCCGACAACAATCAGGTCTATACCCCCAATCGGGTATTCACGCCTATCAACCTGGACGTGATCGACGGTATTTCACTACGCGGTGTGGACGATGACGGTGTAGAGGCCAATCTGGTAAACTTCATCAAATCCGATCAGGCTGTTGATAAGGAAACCTGGTTCGATTTTGACCGGCTCACCTTTGAAACCGGCAGCGCAACGCTCGCAGCCAACTCGCAGGAGCAGTTGAAAAACGTAGCGGAGGTCCTGAAGGCTTACCCGAATGTAAACGTGAAAATTGGCGGCTATACCGACAATACCGGCAACGCTGATACCAACCTGAAGCTTTCCAACGACCGGGCGCAGTCCGTCAAAGCCGAACTGGTAAAGATGGGTATCGACGCGGGCCGTCTGGATGCCGAAGGGTACGGACAGGCGTACCCCGTTGCCAGCAACGATGCCGAGGAAGGCCGCGCCCAGAATCGCCGGATCTCAATACGGGTGACGAAGAAGTAAGCAGTAACTATAGCCTGGACCGGGAGGTCCGGACTACGAAAAAAGGCCGATTCCTGCGCAGGAATCGGCCTTTTTTGTTGATTTCGTTCACTCAGACCGTAAGCGCGTAGGTAATGATGTTGACGCCGAATTTGGTGTTGTCTTCGGCCAGAAAGCGTTTGTTGCGGAAGTCGTAATCCCACTCGCAGCCGTAATCTTTATTGCTGTACAGCACGCCAATCCGGCCGTTCACCGTAATGGCTTTCAGATAGTCATGCACTAGGTCATCGCCCCAGCCGTTTAGCTCAAACGTGGTGGTTGGCGGGCCGTCGGGAAACTTGAAAAAGGTGGTATAAATGGGGTGGTTGTTCGAGATTTTCTGCAACGCTTTCGGCCCGAACGTACGGTCCATCTCCTGCTCAAACGATTTGGCAAACAACCCGTCGATGTCGTGGTTGCAATCATCCACGAACACAAACCCGCCGTTTTGTACGTAGCGTTTAAACTGATCGCGCTCATGCTGCGAAAACTCCACCAGTTTGTGCCCGCTGAGGTAGCAGAACGGGCTTTTAAACAAATCGGGGCTACCCAGCTGCACCACCCGTTCTTTCTGATCGACGGGAATCGTGGTGTACTCCACCAGCGAATGCAGCAGGTTGCTCGGCATCCGCTGATCGGTATCCCAGTCGCCGGAGTTGTATTGAATGCGGGTAAAAACGAATGGTTTCAAGAGTTGTCGTGGTCCGACGAATCGGTTGAGTTGATGGAAGTGGTTAATCTATGCTTTACTAACCCGTGACGACCGCATTTTAGTGTTGAGTGTCCGGTCAACATCAGCTTCTGCCCAGCCTTTTTCGTCCCAGACCTTGTTAGCCCGATCAATAGCATGTTGAGCTTTGTCGGTCAATGGATCCTGCGATTGTTCAATACCAGTTTGGCACCGATAGCTTCGGGTAGATTGTTTACAGGAGTTTCGAGACGACTATAGAAAACTATTGGACCGTAATTATTGACTCGTTAAAGTCGATGCATAGTTTTTTGTCCCTGAAAAAGTCAAGTCCTAAAACGCCGTCAATATCAGTCAGAATACTATTAGCCAAAAAATCATACGAACAGATAACGAATGGACTTTTTCGTATGCCTAACACATGAAAATCTGTGATTTCATAGACCTCAGCCTCAATGATTCCTTTTCCGGTCTCAATCTCAACCATCCGCTGAGCATCGGTGGTACGATAACCCGCGATGAGTAAAGCGGTTAGATCGATGACTGTATCTGACGCGCCCGTGTCAAGTGCAAGCCGAAGTTCGTATCCGTCTATCGACGCAATAACGATAATCAGGTTTACCTCCTCAGTTAATTCAAACGGGTAAATAGTCAAAGCCAGAACTTACGGTTTTTGGGTTTTTCTCCCGTGAATACCGTTATAGCTGTCTGGAAACGTGCCCGCCAGTTTGGTTGACGATGGGCAATCTCCCGTTTGTCTTTACTATGGTCAATCACGATTCCACTTACTACTGTGGCCCCTGACAAATTAGGGTTGCCAACCAATACCCACTCATCGGGGTGGTTAGCTTTGATTTGATCAATTGTCAGTTCGTTCATCGTATTTTTTGGTTTCTATAGTAGCCAACGTCTGCTGTCCTGTTTCCGTTTATGGTCTGTACAACGCCATGAGCAAACTGTCTTCAAACGAGCCGTCGGCGTTGCGGGTTTTGTTGCGCATCCTGCCTTCTTCCACAAACCCCACGCTTTTATACAACCCAATCGACGCCTGATTGGATGAGCGGGACTCCAACTCCACGCGCCTGACTTCGGGAAACAGGCGTTGCACCCCCGATAGAAACGCCCAAAGTAACCCTTTGCCAATGCCTTTTTCCTGCCAGTCTGGATCGACTACAATCGTCAGATCCACCAGATTATGCTCAAAAATATGGATGCTGCTTTTCGATGCGTGAATCTCGGCCATGACTTGCTCGGCTTCATCAACAGCCACCAGCATCAGCCCGCGCCGTTCAACGGTATCGAACAACCCGGCGAAATAAGCGTCTGTCAGTTCCGCTTCCGTCCGGGCAATACCCCGGCTGATTCGCGCTACACGCCGGTGCAGCTGCGCAACGCCATCCGCGTCTTCCTGCCGGTTGGCGAGTCTGATTCCAAGCATATATTTGTTATAATGAGGTACGAAACATCTTGGGATACCAGTATTGGTTTGTACTGAGGGTGCTGCTTAGGCGGTCCGATTCGTTCCTCAGCATGACCAGGCAACTCTGCGTAACAACCTCTAAAACCTCACACAGCATCCGACAAACTCGTGAACGTAAACTCCCGAATCTTCATCGGCGGAATCAAATAGTTCTGGTCCGATTCGGTGCTGACGACGCGCTCCGGTTTGCCCAGTGCTTCGAGGTTGTTGAGCATGATAATCGGGCTCTCGTTGAAACGGAAGTTCTTGACCGGAAACTTGATCTTACCGTTCTCGATGTAAAACGTACCGTCGCGGGTCAGGCCGGTGAGCAGGATCGTTTGCGGGTCAACGGTGCGGATGTACCAGAGTTTCGTGACCAGAATACCACGCTGCGTACTTTTAATCATGGCATCGAGCGAGGTATTGCCGCCCAGCATCATCACGTTGTTGGGGAATGGCGTGGCTTTTTGGCCCTGCTTCTGCGCCCAATACCGCGAATAGGCCAGATTTTTGACTACGCCTTTCTCAATCCACATCGTTTTTTCCTGCGGGCGCCCGTCGCCCGACCAGGGCGACGCGGGCAGTTCGGCATTGGTGGGGTCGGAGTAGATCGTAACGCGCTCATCCACGATTTTGTCGCCCATCCGGCTCTTGCCACCCTGCTTGCTAAAGTAGGACCGGCCTTCGTCGGCAGAGCGGGCGTCCATGTCGAAAAAGATGTTTTCGAGCAGAACGGCCGCGGCTGTCGGTTCCAGAATGACGGTGTACTTGCCGGGTTCCAGCGCCCGTGCGGCCGCCGAGTCACGGGCTTTCTGAATGGCTGTGCTGGTGGCAGCCGCCACATCAAGTTTGTCGAAATCGCTGTAGCCGCGCGCAACATACCCCGATCCTTTGCCGTCGTTGGTACGGACGGTGAGCGAAAAGTTGACGTTCGAGCTGGGGTAGTACGCAAACAAACCTTTCGAGTTCATCATGGCCTCGTAGCCGTGCTGATCGTTGAGGAATCCGGCTCCGGTCAGGTTGGCATCGCGGGTCAGCTGCAAACTTTTAGCTACGACACTGGCGCGGGTATCGGGCGTTACGCGGGTCGTTGAATCGAACGAGCCGTTCGCTTTGAGGTAGGTCTGCGGACCGAGAAGGCCCATGTTTTCGGGGTTCTCGGGCGCGAGCTGAGCCAGCTCCTCGGATCGGCGGACGACCTTTTCGAGCGAGGCATCATCGAACTCGTCGATCGTGGCCGTGCCGATTTTCTTGCCGAATGACGATTGCACAACGAGCGTCTGTCTGGTAATGGCTCCGCTGGTGCTAACCTCGTTGCGGGCGTAGCGTACGTTGCCGCTTTCGTTGCCCGATACGTTCGCTTCGCACTCATCCGCTTTGGAGAGGGCGAGAACTTTTTGAAGAAGCGCTTTGGCTTCTGCTTCGGTGAGTATAACTGCCATGAGTTTTTAGGGAGTTGTTACGCGGAGATTCGCAGAGACAAAAGGAGATTTGCCGATAAAAGAATAGTCTCTGTGAATCTCTTTTAAACGCTGCGAGCCTCCGTGTAATAGCTCTTTTTTTAAATCTTCCTACCCGTATTGATTACGTTGACGCCGTTGAAGCGGGTGGTGCTGCTGCCGTGCGAGACGGCGCTGCTCTGGCTGGGCTGACCCTTGCCGTCGAAGAAGCTACCCCCGAGCCGGTAATCGCTCTGGTCGCAAACGGCCGCGCAGGAGTTCCAGAATTCCTGGGTGTTGCTCTGGTAAGCCACGTCTTTGAGCATACCGGCAATCTGGCCGTCTTTGATTTCGTAGTAGAGCTGTCCGCCAAACTGGAAGTTGTACCGCTGCTGATCGATGCTGAACGAACCGTCGCCGATGATATAGATGCCTTTCTTCACATCTTTAATCATGTCCTGTACCGACAGCGGGGTTTTGCCCGGCTCCAGCGATACGTTGGCCATCCGCTGAAACTGCACCGAACTCCAGCTGTCGGCGTAACAGCATCCCTGCGAATGCGCTTCGTCGATGATGTGTACCTGATCCCGGATGGCCTGGTAATTGACCAGAACGCCGTCTTTCACCAGATCCCACTTGCCGGTTTTTACGCCTTCGTCGTCATAGCCCACCGCACCCAGCGAACCGACCTGCGTTTTGTCGGCCACGAGGGTTACCTGCGGGCTGCCGTATTTGAAATCTTTCGTCTTCCACTTGTCGAGGGTAGCAAAGCTGGTACCGGCGTAGTTGGCTTCGTAGCCCAGTACGCGGTCCAGTTCCAGCGGGTGACCCACTGATTCGTGGATGGTGAGCCACAGGTGGCTGGGGTCCAGCACGAGGTCGTATTTACCGGCCTCGACCGACTTGGCCGCGTGTTTGGCGCGGGCCTGCTTGGCGGCCGACGTTACGTCTTCGAGCATATCGTAGCCCATACCGTAGCGGGTTGTAATGCCCGTTACCTTGTCGGAGGGGTTGGCCTGCAGATACTCGTAGCCCATGCCCACCGGCGAACTGAGCGATTGCCGGGTTTCAAACTTTCCGGTCTTGGCGTCAATGGCGGTTACGCCAAAGGTGGGCCAGATGCGGTGAATGTCCTGATCGGCGTAGGTACCGTCGGTGGTGGCGATGTATTTCTGCTCGTTCACCATGAACAAGACCGAGTTGACGTAGTTCGCGCCGTTTTTGAGGGCCGCGCTGTTTACGTCCATCAGCAGGTCGACCTTTTCTTTGATCGGCACTTCAAAGGCGTTTCGTTTGATGGGGGCTTTCCAGCTCACCTCGCCGTACCCTTTCTGCGGAGCCAGTTGTACCGGCTCTTTCATCAGTTTGGCGTTGGCTTTGGCAATGGCCACAGCTTTATCGGCGGCTTTGGCCATGTCGGCTTCGTTGCGGGCATCGGCCACGGCGGCAAACCCCCAGCAGCCGTCGGCAATGACGCGGACACCCACCCCGTAGCTTTCGGTGTTGACGATGTTCTGAACTTTGTCTTCGCGGGTAACGACAAACTGGTTCAGGTAACGCCCGATGCGGACGTCGGTGTAGGTCGCGCCTTTGCTTTTGGCCGCGTTGAGAGCAGCATCGGCCAGGCGTTTCTTGGCGGCTACGTCCATACCCGTTTCGAGCAGTGCCTCGGGGGCAATGTTGCGCGAAAACGCGGGTAGCGTAGGCAGTAATATACCGGCTGCCCCAAGGGACAGGTAGTGGTTGAAGTCTCTTCGATTCATGATTATTTTTTAGATCACAGGATGTTACGCAGAGATGCGCAGAGTTACACAGAGACTTACTCTGGAGAAATTTGAGAAGCGCTTGGTGCCTTCATACTAAGACCGGCACCCGGAAATTGATGAGCAACCCTAGTTTATAGTTGCCAAACTTCAAATAGGTGAGTATCTGGGCCAGATGGAGGCTGTTCAATACGTCGACCGTCTTTAACTCAACAACCAGTTTGTTTTCTATGAGCAGGTCCATTCGGTACCCCTGCTCCAGAACAATTGATTTGTAAACAATAGACATCGTCTTTTCACGCTCAACGTAGAGACCAGCTTCCTGAAGTTCGTAGAATAAACATTCCTGATAAGCCGATTCCAGTAAACCTGGCCCCAACGCTTTATGCACCTCAATCGCTTTGCCTATTGTAAGCGTAGCCAGCTCATTCACCGAAAAACTCTGTGGTCCTCCGTGCATCTCCGCGTAACTACTGTGTCAAGAAGAAAAACTATACAGCGTCCGACAACGAGGTGAAGGTGAAGTCGCGAATCTTCATGGGCGGAATCAGGTGGCCACCGGCCCGCACGGGCTTACCCAGCGCTTCGAGGTTGTTGAGCATGATGACCGGGCTCTCGTTGAAGCGGAAGTTCTTGACCGGAAACTTGATCTTGCCGTTCTCGATGTAAAACGTACCGTCGCGGGTCAGGCCGGTGTAGAGCAGCGTTTGCGGATCCACGGCGCGGATATACCACAGGCGCGTGACCAGAATCCCCTTGTCGGTACCCTTGATCAGATCGGCCAGAGATTCGGTGCCGCCCAGCATAATGATACCACCCGGCGAGGGTATGGCTTTCACCCCTTTTTTATCGGCCCAGAACCGCGAGTAATACATGTTCTTGACTACACCCTTTTCAATCCAGGCAATCTTCTCCTGCGGGCGACCGTCGCTGCCGCCACCGCCAAAGCGGCCCCCTCCGCCACCAAACGGCGACAGGGGTAGTTCAGGATTGGTAGGATCGGTGATAATCGTGACGCGCTCATCAAAGAGCTTTTCGCCCAGTCGGGTACCACCGCCTTTTTTGCTCAGGAACGAGCGGCCTTCGTCGGCGTTGCGGGCGTCCATGTTGCCCATCATGTTCTGCAGCAGCTCGACCGAGGCCGTTGGCTCCAGAATAACGGTGTACTTGCCCGGCTCCAGGGCGCGGGCCGTTGAGGAGGCCATTGCCTTTTGCATGGCTACCTCGGTAGCGGCTTTGGTGCTGAGTTTGCTGACGTCGTTTACGTCGCGGGCGGCATAGCCGGAGCCTTTGCCGTCGTCGGTACGAACCGTAATCGAGAAATCGACGCCCGTTCCCTGGTTAAAGCCGAAGAGACCTTTGCTATTGCCGATGGCCGAAAAACCGCTGGTGTCTTCCATGTAGCCCGCTGCCGTCAGGTTTTTCTCGCGGCAGGGCATGATGCTGTCAAAGGCGGCTTTGGCGCGGAATTCTGGGTCGATCTTTGCCGTGTTCTCCGAGTAGGTATCCGATTTGAGATACGTCTGCGGCCCCAGCATGGGCATATACTCCGAGTTTTCGGGTGCGAGCCGGGCAATCTCTTCAGCTCTCTGCACGGTCTTCTCGAGCGATGCATCGTCGAACTCGTTGATGGTGGCCGAGCCGGACTTCTTGCCAAAGACCGATGTTACGGCCAGGCTCATGTTGTCGGACTCGCCCGATGTGGATACCGAGTTACGGGCGTACCGGATGTTACCCGTGCGGTTGCCTGATATACTGACGGCGGTTTCGTCGGCTTTCGCATAGGAAAGCACTTTGTCGATGATTCGTTTGGCTTCTGCTTGTGTGAGCATCTGTTTAATTTATGAAGATTGGGCCGAGGAGAGGTACCAGAGACGCGCGAAGATTCACAGCGTAGATTGGTTTCGTTTTTCTGTAAAAATCCTCTGTGTCTCTCTGTGCGTCTTGGTGCATCTCTGTGGCGAAAAATTTAATTAGATTTTCCGTCCGGTATTAATCACGTTCACGCCGTTGAAACGGGTGGTGGCCGATCCGTGCGAGACGGCACTAACCTGGCTGGGCTGCCCTTTGCCGTCGAAGAAACTACCGAAGGTGCGGTAGTCATCCTGATCGCAAAGCTGGGCGCAGGAGTTCCAGAACTCCTGGGTGTTGCTCTGGTAGGCTACGTCGTCGAGCATACCCACGATTTCGCCGTTCTTGATTTCATAGAACAGCTGCCCGCCAAACTGGAAGTTGTAGCGCTGCTGATCAATGGAATACGAGCCCCGTCCGATGATGTAAATGCCTTTCTCGACACCCTTGATCATGTCGAACACCGACCGCTTTTCCGTACCTGCCTGGAGCGATACGTTCGGCATGCGCTGAAACTGTACCGAGTCCCAGTTGTCGGCGTAGCAGCAGCCGTCCGATTCGGTCTGGCCCAGAATAGCCGCCTGGTCGCGGATGGCCTGGTAATCAACCAGAATACCGTCTTTGATGAGTGGCCACTGCTTGGCGGGAACGCCTTCATCGTCGTAACCCACTTTACCAAGCGTGTGGGGCTGGGTTTTGTCAGCCACGATGTTAACCAGTTTGCTGCCGTAATTGAACGAGCCGGTTTTCCACTTGTCGAGGGTGGCAAAGCTGGTACCGGCGTAGTTGGCTTCGTAGCCCAGCACGCGGTCCAGTTCCAGCGGGTGACCCACTGATTCGTGGATGGTCAGGCCGAGGTGATTCGGGTCCAGAACAAGGTCATACTTGCCGGCCTGCACACTCTTGGCGCCGATTTTTTCTTTCACCTGCCGGGCTCCCAGCGTGGCATCTTCCACCATGTCGTACGAGTTCCGGTAGCCAACGAGGTTGTAGGGGGCCTTGATTTTTTCAGATTCCAGCCCGTCCAGGTATTCGTAGCCCATACCCATCGGTGAGGAGAGGGCATCGCGGGTTTTGAACTTGCCGGTGGCCCGGTCAATGGCCGATACGGTAAACGTAGGCCAGATGCGATGAATGTCCTGGTCGATGTACGAGCCGTCGGTAGATGCAAAGTATTTTTGCTCGTTCACGAAAAACAGGTTCGAGGTAACGAAGGCCGCGCCGTTTTTCACCGCTTCGCTGTTGACCTTCATCAGCAGGTCAACTTTCTCACCGACGGGTACTTCAAACGCGTTTTTGGTCAGGGGAGTTTTCCAGGCTACTTCGCCAACGCCTTTCTGGGGGGCCAGGACAACCGGTTCTTTCTGAAGTTTGGCGTTGGCTTTGGCAATGGCCACGGCCGTTTCGGCGCAGCGGGCAATCCCATCCGGGGTTACGTTGCTGGTGGCGGCAAAGCCCCAGGTGCCGTTGGCAATGACGCGGATGCCAACGCCGTAGCTTTCGGCACTGACTACATTCTGTACTTTCTGCTCACGGGTAAACAAATACTGTTGCAGATAGCGCCCAATCCTAACATCGGTATAGCTCGCACCTTTGCTTTTTGCAGCATTGAGGGCAATGTCGGCCATACGTTTCTTCATAGCCACATCCGCAGCCGATCCTGCTGCGGACCGATCAAGCAGATAGTCCGGCGACACGGCATGGCCCAGTACAGGGATTGAGCCAACCATCAGCCCGCCAACGCCCATGCCGGACAGCTGCATAAAATCTCGTCTATTCATAAAATGTGATTCAGGGAAGAGTCCCGTTGATGAGCAGACCCGTCTGTGTTAACGGCGTCATAAACTGCGAATATGGTTAAAAACGGCGAATAGGCTATGGTGAACCAGCTGAATTGTGATGAACGGAGCGGAGATGCCGTCAGTGTGCCAATGATTATTTGGGCGGGCTACCAGGAAACGCAACCCCGGCATTACCAGGGGCGGGGACGGGGTTAGGGCCTGTTTCTTTACTCGGTGACTATTAGCCAGGAGAATAAATCAAAGCAGCTGGAGTGGGTTGACTGTTTAGGGTGCCGACAAAAATCCGCGATAACCGGCATTTTCCGTTGGCCGCTTTTGTTCTTTCGCAGTAGCCGGGCGTACTATTGGGTCAATACGTTGACGAAAACGAGAGCCGGGGGTCTTAAGAATATCTCCGCTACCTAAATAGTGGAATGAACTTAATCGATGCGTTCCTAAATTAGTCCGCTATTTTTGCCGCTCCAATCCGCTCAACCTATGGCCAATCACGTTTACCTGTCTCTGATTGCTTATTACCGCAACTCCCGGTTAATCTTTGCAAAACATATTGGTACCCTACTGGTAGGCATGCTCCTGCTGATGGCCCGCCCCGTGGCCGCCCAGACGACCCCAGCACTAACCATTGCGCCCAGTGCCGTAACCGCCTGCTCGGGAGCCAGCGTTACGCTTACGGCCTCGGGCTGCCCCGCCGGAGGAGCGTTGCTGTGGTCAACGGCCCAAACCGGTGCGGTGGTGGTGGTGGCGCCCACGCAGACGAGAGCTTATCAGGTGGAGTGCCGGGTCACCAGCAGCTCAGTCGTCACCACAACGGCCGTGAGTGGTACGGCGACAAGTGGAACGGCCGTGAGTGGCACCGCTACGAGTGGTACGGCCATTGTAAGTACAACCGCCCTGGTTACCAACACCGTCAGTACCTCGGCCACAACGGCCATTCAGGTTAACCCACCCATTTCGGTCTCAGCCCTGATCGGGCCGGTCTCCTGCAACCGGGGGACAGACGGGCGGGTGACCGTTACCGTTACGGGCGGCACTGGGCCCTTTCAGTATCAGTTCAACACCACCGCCTTTCAGGCCGCCAGTACCTACGCAGGGCTAACGGCGGGCTCGTATCCCGTAACGGTTCGCGATGCGCGCGGCTGCACGGCGCCGTATACGGCACTGGTAAAACAGCCCGACGCCCTGACCCTCAGCATCACGGCCGCCGGTGCCAAATGTACGGGTGGGACCGACGGCGGGATTATTGCCGTACCATCGGGAGGAAATGGTACGTATCGATTCTTCCTGAACAGCGTCCCGCGTGATAACGGAACATTTTTTGACCTCAAAGGCGACTCCACCTACACCATTGGCGTGGCAGACCGGCTCAACTGTGTCTACTTTGAGTCGGTAACGGTTACCCAGCCGCCGGCCTTTCAGGTAACGCTGACACCCCAGCCCACGCGCTGTGCCGGATCGGTAGACGGTAGCATTACGGTGGCCGCGCTGGGCGGGGCGGGGGGGTATCAGTATCAGGTCGGGACCAGCGCCTTTCAGACCGGGTCGCGGTTTACGGGCCTGTCGGCCAACACGTATGATATCACCGTGCGCGACGCCAACGGATGCCTGTCCAAAAAAACGGCGGCTGTTACCCAACCCGCGCCGTTTCAGCTCAGCGCTGTATCAAAGCCGGTCAACTGCTTCGGCCCCAGCAGTGGCACCATTACGGTGTCGGCCACGGGTGGTACGGGCGTACCAGCCTACCGACTTACGACCATGCAAACGACCCAGGCCAGCAACATCTTTCTGGGCGTTGGGGTGGGTGGCTACTCGATTGTAGGCACGGATGCCAACGGCTGTACCGAAGTTACCTCCGTAACGGTAGGGCAGGCCATTGCGTTGAAGGCTCAGGCGGTGCCTACCCCGGCGTCGTGCTGTGTGTGTCCCACGGGCGCTGTTTCCCTGACCAGTACGGGTGGTAGTGGTACCGCGCGTCAGTACCAGGCACTGGGGCAACCACTCCAGCCTGCTCCCCGCATTGCGAATCTGCGCCCCAATACGTACCGGCTACGCGTTGTTGACGAAGTGGGCTGCGCCGATACGGTCAGTACCGTTGTAACCAACGCCAATGCGCTTACCCTCACAGCCGGAACCATTAAAAATACGCCCTGCGCGGGTGGGAATGCCGGCGAAGCCACCGTTCAGGTAGCGGGCGGTGCCGGACCATTTACCTACTACTGGGTTACCGAAGCCAAAGACACCCTTCGTACCCGTACCGCTACCCAGACTGCCCTGGCTGAGGGTACCTATACCGTTAGCGTTGCCGACAGCAACCGGTGTACCACCAGTACCGTATTCGTAACCATCCGGGCCACGGCTCCCCTGCCCGATAAGCCCATTATTCAGCAGTCGGGCGGGGCCTTGCTGGTCGATCATACGGTGGGCATTCAGTGGTTTGTGCGCCAGGGTACCGATCCCGCCCGAGCCGTTCCCAACGCCACGCGCCCTATCTTGACCCCCTTCGAGAGCGGACAGTACTACGCCGTTATCACCACCAGCGGCTGCGCATCGCCCCCGTCTAATGTCATTGATTTTGCGCTGACGGCTACGCCCGAACCGAACGCCGATTTTTTGGTGCGGGTGGCACCGAATCCGGTACGCGGTCAGCTGCGCGTTGACCTCGAACAGGCCAACCGTTCGGCAGTGGGGTTCCGGCTACTGGATGCCGCGGGCCGGGCCGTGTGGCAGCAGCAACTCCCGGCGTTTACCGGCAAAAAACAGGCGGAGTGGCCCCTGGCGGGTATCCCTGCCGGAAGCTACCTGCTCCATGCCGATGCCGATGCGCGCCGTGCCGTGGTGCGGGTTGTGGTGGAGTAGCTGGAATAAGAGAAGATCAGCTTTGTGTACCGGTGCAACCTACTGCATTATTGTTCGTAAACTGATCTGCGCCGTGTCGTCTTCGCCGGTATCGTAGCCGTTGTTGGGGGTTGAGTCGGGATCAGGACGGCCCGCGCTAACGATTTCGGCCTGTAGGGTAGTCTGCCCCGGCTGGTTTACCCGCGCCCGGAATGTCAGCGCGGTGGGCTCGTAGGTGTATACGCTCCGGGTTACCGAGGTGAGTATAGCACCCGATGCGGTAAAGTCGCTGCTGCTCACGAACGATATTCCCGGCGGTAGCTGACAGCGAACCTGCGCCTGTTCGTCAAAATAATAACCCCGCGACGCAATCCTGACCGTTACCGTAACCTCACCGTTGAGAACGGGCGTCAGCGTACTGGTCTGAATACCAAGCGACAGATCACTGAACCCGGCCGCTACCACGGGTTGATTTGAAGCTACGGGCGGAAGGATGGCCGGGTTTGGTTCGGGCGACGAGAAAACGACGTTTGCAGTAGCCCCTGTAGTTCGAAAGTCAGCCCAGGCCACGTACTTCTGACCGCTGTTAGTACCGAAATCGGGTGTTGCTTCGGGGTCGGGGTTGTCGGCCACGGTAATCTGGCTCGCCAGCCGGTACGTGGCGTTGGCGGTTGGCGCAACGGTAAATGAGAAGGCCAGCGTGCTGTTAGCGGAAACCAGGACCGGGCCGCCATTAACCACACCATCCGAGTATACGATGCCCGCTTCCTGCTCAACAAATAGCAGCGCCCCCGGCAAGCGGCATCGCCACTGAACACCGGTAGCGTCCTGATTGCTTTGGTTTTCGATCAGCACCGTTACCCCGACAGGCTTGTTGATTTCGGGCGTCCGGGTGCTGAGCTGCATGGACAGCCGTAAATTGACGGGTGGTGCATTGGTAACGGTTATGGCAATACCATTGGACGCTGGGCCATCGCACCCGCCGTAAATGAGCCGGCATACCGCGCTGTACGTTGTGCTTTGGGAAGGGGTTACCAGAAGCGTGCGGCCGTCTGATCCTGTCGACCAGATCACCCGTTCGGTATAGGAGTCGCAGCCCGAAGCGGTCAAGAGTACCGGGTCATTGGGATTAACCAGTGTTCTGGGCGTAGTCACAACCGCCGTATTGACCCCAACCCGAATATAGATTGACGCCATTGTCTGGCCTGAACACGCGCCCGAAAACGTTGCCGTAACGCTGTACATACCGGTCATGGCCGCCGTAGCACTGGTCAGCGTAAAGGTCTGAGCCGTGCTGGTAAACCCATTTGGTCCACTCCAGCGGTAGGCCACCGTTGCACTGGCTGAGGTAGCTGCCGATACCTCAAACGCCGATCCCAGACAGAATGTCGACGTATTGATGGGATTGGGGCCAGCCGTTCGGCTCGTGGCATAGACGGTGGGCGTGCCGATGGTTACGTTGGCAACGGCGGCACTGGTGCAGCCCTCGGGAAACGTAACGGTCAGGCTATAGGCACCACTCATGGCGGGCAGGGCATTGGTGAGCGTGAAGCTCTGCGCGGTGCTGGTGAAACTGTTTGGTCCGCTCCACCGATAGCTTATGCCTGTGCCCGTAGGAAACGCTTCTACCCGAAACGCACTACCCGGACAGAACGTATTGCTCCCCTGAGTGGTATTGCTGCCCAGGTTGCCACTTCCGGCATAAACCACCGGCGAACCGACCTGGATGGTTTGCGTTTTGGTTAGTATAACTCCCGCGCAGGCTCCCGTAAACGTGGCCGTTACACTGTATGTGCCGGCCATGGCCGTTGTCAGGTTGGTGAGTGTCAGGCTGGAAGCGGTGCTGGTAAAGCCATTTGGCCCACTCCACCGATAGGTAGCGGTAGTGCCATTATTGACTGATACAAATAACCGGGCCGACGCCCCCGGACAGAACGATGACGTATAGGATGGGGTAGGCCCGGGGGTAGATACATTGATGAATAAACCGGGTGTTCCGACAGTCAGGTCGGCCACCGCCACGTTTGAACACCCTTCCGATACCGTCACGGTCACGCTGTAGAGGCCACTCATGGCTGCTGTGGCATTGGGGAGCGTGAAACTCTGCGCCGTACTGGTAAACCCGTTTGGCCCCGTCCACTGGTAGGCAAACGCGTTGGCCGGGGAAGCATACACCCCAATGGTGCTGCCGGGGCAGGCGGTATTGTATTGATACCCGCCGGTGCCGCCAATGACTTCACTATACGCGCTGACCGATGGTGGGCCAACCTGCAGACTTCTGGCGGCAGTGGCCGTAATAGAGCAGGCTCCCGAAAACGTAACGGTGACGCTGTATAATCCGGTCATCGCCGTTGTCAGGTTCGTCAGGGTAAAGTTCTGGGCCGTACTGGTAAATCCGTTCGGTCCACTCCAGCGGTAAGCGAGGCTTGTACCCGCCGGTGGAATTTCTGTTGATGTCTGCAGCTCCGCTGTACTGCCCGTACAGAAGTTCGTGGTAGACTGTCGGCCTGTGCCGGTCAGATAGCTGTTTATGCTGATGACGGGTGCGTAGTCTCTAACGGCAATGGTGTCTTTACCGGTGCCGCAGCCGTTTGGGTAGGTAGCTTCGACCACATAGTTTCCCGCTATCGCCTGCGCTACCACCGGACTCTGTTCGGTACTGCTGTAGCCATTCGGCCCGGTCCAGCGGAAGGTGGCGGCATTGCTGCTGTGCCCCGCATCCGGATAAGCTAACAGCGAGAGGCTGGCCGGAGCGCAGATAGCCGTGCCGTACGTACTATAAAAGCCACCATATTTGGCCAGCGCTTCCGGTTTGGGTGTCCCGAGGGCTACTGTTGTCGATGCCGTTGCGGTACCGTTGTTCGCACCGCTGAACGTCATTGTGACGGAATACACGCCTGCCGATGCTGTCGATGCGGGTACGGTAAGTGAAGCGAACGAGTTGCTGGTGAAACTGTTCGGCCCCGACCAGAAGAAACTCGTTGTAGTGCCGCCGGGTGGTATGGAGCGGCCCGCGTTAATCTGGAACGATTGTCCGTCGCAGGCGGGGCTGTTGCTGGAAAGCGTAAGATTCGGCTGGTACGACTGGGCGCGGAGCGAAACCGCCGGGATGAGAACGGCAAACAGGACGTAAAGAAGGCGCATGGATGGTGGGTGGAACTTACCGCCAAAAGTATGCAAACCTGTTCATTTGGTTGATAGATTGCTTCCGGAAAAGTAAACGGGTTTCGTGCTGTTTACCACCCGTTTACAGCCGTTCATTGAACAGCTTCAGAGTGCGTTTGTACTCATCCATCCAACTTATGGAAGCGATTCCTTGCCGGTATTGTAGCCGTTAATGAGCGCGATAAATTCGCTGACGATTTACTCTTGTACGGATTCTTCTCTTTCAGAATCAACGCCACCGGATACGCTTCGCCATCTACGTCCCGAACGATGTCATCGTACTTGACAAAGTCTTCTTCGACAAACGAATAAAACCAGGAATTAAACTTGCGCTGCCGGGTCAACTGCCGGCCATCGGAAGAATCGCAGATGTAGATGATAATCAGTTCGTCGCTTTGGTTGTAGAAGCTGGTGAAAATTGCCGCGATGGTGTGCGACGTACGGTCATCGAAAGCAGGATTGGCTGCCGTTGGATTGTCAGCCACGATAATCGAGAACTCGTAAACGTGCGGAGCAAACGAACTGCTCTCCCCAAAGAGGTAGGGCGTCGGCTTAAATTTTACCTCATAGACAATCAGATTGGCTGTTTGGAACGTGTAGCTATTGAAAGCCACACCAACGATGGCAAAGTCATAACTCATTTTCTGGGGGGAAAATAATTCCTTTTGCCCTATTTCGTTCGCGCAAGTCTTTCAAAATAGCCTGGTATTCAGGTGTTTTGACTCTTGCCTTCGTTTCCTCTTCCGATAACTTCTTCCGGGCCTTCCAGTCAGAAATCAGCTTCGATACGTTAGCCTGCCGTTCCTCCGGGGTAAGCGTTTGTTGTTGCGTAGTTTCCATGATTTCAGTGGTTTACAAACAAATATAACGAATTGGCGCAACACGACCCCGCGCTTATAACCGCTCGTTGAACAACTTCAGAATGCGTTTGTACTCGTCCATCCAGCTCGTTGGTTCCACAAAACCATGGTCTTCGAGGGGGTACAGCGCCAGCTCCCAGTTCTCTTTTTTGAGTTCGATGAGTCGCTGCGACAGCCGAAGGGCGTCCTGCGCGTGCACGTTCACGTCGATCAGCCCGTGGCAGATGAGCAGGTGATCGCGCAGGCCTTCGGCAAAGTAAATGGGCGATGAGCGCCGGTACGCCAGCGAGTCGGCCTGGGGGTCGTTGAGGATGTTGGCCGAGTACGGGTGGTTATAGGCGGCCCAGTCGGTAACGGGGCGCAGCGCGGCACCGGCTTTGAATACGCCGGGCGCGGTGAACATGGCCATGAGGGTAATAAATCCACCATACGACCCGCCATACACACCAATCCGGCTCGAATCTACCCCCTGCGTCTGTACCAGCCACCGGGCCGCGTCTACATGGTCGGTCAGGTCTTTGCCACCCATAAACCGGTAAATACCCGTACGCCAGTCGCGCCCGTACCCCGCCGATCCGCGGTAGTCAATATCCAGGACGGTATAACCCGCGTCGGTCAGCAGGTTATGAAACATGTATTCGCGGAAGTACTGACTCCACCACTTATGGGCGTTTTGCAGGTAGCCCGCGCCGTGGACGAATACCACACTCTTCCCGTTGCGGGTGGCCGGATCGGGCTTGTACAGGCGGGCGTAGATGGCTTCTTTGTCGCGGGCCGGAATGGTTACCACCTGCGGCTCGCGCCAGGGGTATTTTTTGAACGCATCCGTCGGTGAATCCGTCAGTTTAATGGCTTCAGTCACCGGCTTTGTTCCCACCGGTACCGGCGCGTAATACAACTCCCAGGGCTGGTTAGTGCTGGAGTACCGAACGGCCATGCGGGTTTCGTCGGGTGAGAGCGTTACGTCATTGGCGCCGGTCTGGGTAGTCAGACGGGTGCGGGCCCCACCGGTGGCCGCCATGCGGTAAAAATGCTGCTCGCCGGGATGCACTTCGTTGGTTTGCAGAAAGAACAGGGTTTTGTCTTTCGACAGAAAAGCCTGCTGCACCTCAAACGAGCCCGACGTAAGTTGTTTGCGCTGTTTGGTCAGCAGGTCGAGGGTATAGATATGCGAATAGCCGTCTGCTTCGGACTGGAACCAGATGGTATGATCGTCGGCCAGGAAGCCGAGGTTGCCGACGCTGTTGGCCGACCCAATGCCGGGCCCGCCAATCCAGGCGTCGTCGTGCTGCCGGTCCAGCAGGGTCAGGCTCAGCGAATCCAGGTCGAGCTGCATAATCCAGCGGTCTTTGTTATCCTGCGATCGCAGCACCACCACGCAGAATTTGCCGTTGTCTGACCAAATGGGTCCGTTGATAACGACCGGGCGGGTTTTCTTTGCCGTGTCGGCCTTTGCCGTGGCTTTCGTTTTGGCCGAATCGGCCTTTACCGGTTTATCCGTATCGACTTTCGCTTTCTTCTGATAGTCAGTCAGAAACGCCGGTTTGTCGTAGATGCCGGGAACGGTTTTGAGCGTAATGCTCCGTACGGTATCGCGTTTGATATCATACACGAAAAACTCCGACGCGGCCACCGGACTGCCTACTTTGGTCCGGCCCGAAATCGGTTCGGTATAGCCCGACTCGGTAACGTAACTGGGTACAATGGTGCTTTTGGCGTTGGTGGGATTTTTACTGAGCCGGTACGTGATAAACCGCCCGTCGGGGCTGCGCTGCGGGTTTTGCAGGGTGCGGTCGTCCAGGTAAACTTCTTTCGGGCGCCGGGGCTTGTCGGCCTTTTCAATGCGTTCCCCTTCTTCTTTTTTGGCTTTGCGCTCGGTCAGTACGGTCGATAGCCGTGGCTGATCGGCCTTCAGGTATTTCTCGTTGTCGGTCAGTTTGGGGTCGTCTTTTTTCTTGCCGGGTTTGAAATCGGTCAGCTGGCTGAGCAACCCACTGCTCAGGTCAAGACTGAACAGGTTACTGCCCCGCCGGAAAATGACCTGTTGCTCATCGCCGGAAAATACCGGGCTGCTTTCGGCTTCGGCGGTGTTGGTCAGCTGCCGGACGGCGTTGGTTTTGGTATCGATCAGAAATAAATCGTCCTGCCGCTCAAACAGTCGTTTGGTTTTGGCCCGGTTGAAGCCGAAGTTGGGGGGCGTAGCCAGGGCACGTCGCTCGGTGGGGGAGACCTTTACCGGTTTGGCCGGCGTGGGCGTTTTGCCGGCTGTAAACGTGACTTTGTAGAGCGAATCACTGGTGGCTTTGTCGGGGTTCCAGCTAAAGTACAGCGTCTTTGAATCGTCGGACCAGAAGGGGCTACTGGGTGCGGTGCCTACCCAGTTTTTGGGGTCCTGCATGATGGTTTCGACGGTGAGCCGGGGTTTTTGCGCGAAGGTGGTGACGGTGGTCAGCAGCAGCAGGTAACGGAGGTATCTCATGGTGCTGCAAAGAAACGGGCAAAGCAGATAAAAACGTACCTTGCCGTGTGGAAACGCCCATCAATCCAATCATTGCCCCCCTTGTTCGGGAGTTCAAAGCATCGCTGCAACAGCTGTACGGCGACCGGCTACGCGATGTGGTACTCTACGGTTCCTACGCCCGTGGCGACTACGACGACGAATCCGACATTGATCTGATGGTGATACTGAACGATGAACAAGTGGATACCATACACGAGGTATTCAGGTTGTGTAACCTCACCTTAGAAGCCGATCCTATGCTGAAATCATGGTAAAGCAATTTCTCCATTGCCGGTTGCCGCCTGCCAATACGCAGAACTCGTTTATGCCCGTCTATCAAAATGCTCGCCGGGAAGGCATACCCGTATGAAGGAGCTGATCGATAAATACATGGAGCGGGCCGAGTTTGCCCTGAATGCTGCCGACTCGCTTCTCAAAGCTGACCAACTACTGGCGTTGGCTAACCGGGCGTATTACGCCATTTTCTACTGTGCCTGCGCTTTACTACTTACCGAGGGTGTAGTGACAAAAAAGCACGAAGGCACGAGGGTGAAATTTCATGAATTGTTTGTCAAGACAGGACGGTTTGACAAAGGAAGCCGGGCAAATTTTAGAGCGAAATATTTGAAGCGCGACAATCTGCCGATTATGATATGGACACCTTCATTGCCGACGACCAGGCTCAGGTTCTGTTAAACGACGCCCGTACATTTTACGCCATGACTGTCGATTATTTCCGGCGTAATCCAGTTCTTTAACTCTCCAAAACCACTCCCAATGACCTACGTTATTCACGCGTACGATTATCCCGATAGCCTTGACAGGCGTATGGCCATCCGGCCCGCTCACCTCGATTACGTCCAGAAACTGAAAGCCAGCAACCAGTTCATTCTTGGCGGGGCCCTGCTCGACGAGGCCGGGCAGATGATGGGCTCAATGCTGATGCTTACGTTCGAGACCGACGACCAATTGCAGGCCTACCTCCGCACCGACCCGTATATTATACAGAGCGTGTGGGAAAAAATTGACGTTAAACCATTCCGGCAGGCCGCGGTATAAAGGCTAAGGGGGCTATGCAAACACCCCCGATGTAGACTATGATACAAGCAGCAATATTTGATATGGACGGCCTGCTCATTGATTCTGAGCCACACTGGCGGGCCGCCGAACGGGAATATTCGCCACGGTGGGCCTGATTCTGACCGACGACGAGTGCAAACAAACAACCGGCCTGCCCATTCCAGCGGTGATAGAGTACTGGTTTGCCCGCTCGCCGTGGAATGAGCCACCGGGAAAGACCCGCGCCGAAATTGGCGCAGCGATTACTGAAGGGTGCGCACGAGCGCATCGGGGCGCTGGCCGAGCCAATGCCGGGTGCGCTGGCCATTCTGGATTTTTTTGCTGAACGGGCCATTCCCACGGCCATCGCATCGGCGTCGCCCATGAGTTTGATTGAGCTGGTCATTGACCGGATGGGCATTCGCAGCCAGCTGACCGTATGGCACTCGGCTACGCTGGAGCCCCGCAACAAACCCGCCCCGGACGTGTATCTCGGTACGGCCCGCAAGCTGGGTATCGAACCCAGAAAACTGCCTGGCGTTCGAAGATTCGGGTACGGGACTGACCTCGGCACGGGCCGCGGGTATGCGAACCGTGGCGGTGCCCGCCGCGTTTGAGCGTACCGACCCCAAATTTTCGGGAGCCAGCCTGGTGTTGGCGTCCCTGCAGGATTTTTCTGTGTCGGTGTTTGAGCAACTGACGACTATGCCTTAATTTTCCCGTTCGTACACTCATCCAAAATAGCAGACCCCCTTCTATGAAACTGTATCAACTCGATGCCTTTACCGACCGTCTCTTCGCGGGTAATCCAGCCGCTGTAGTTCCCCTAACCGAGTGGTTACCGGACGAGCGGATGCAGCAGATTGCCGCCGAAAATAACCTCGCCGAAACCGCTTTCTACGTCAAAATGGATGGCGACGCCCATTTTCACATTCGCTGGTTTACGCCCACCGTCGAAGTTGATTTATGTGGTCACGCCACACTGGCAACGGGTCACGTCGTATTTTATCTGGAAGAGAAAGTCGATGCCGATGAGATTAGCCTTTGAGTCGCGGTCGGGTTCGCTGAAGGTCTGCAAAGGCGAAAAGGGTTGGCTCACACTTGATTTCCCGGCCGACGTAGCCACCAAGGCCAACGTACAGCCGCCCGCATTAGCCACCAGCCTCGGCGAAAAACCGCTGGAGGTATTCAAGGGAAAAACGGATTACATGCTGGTGTTTGAGAGTCAGGCCCAGATCGAAAGCCTCGATCCTGATTTTCGCGAAATGGCGACGGTACCGGCGCGGGGTGTCATTGTAACGGCCCCCGGCGATGCCGACAGTGGCGTCGATTTTGTATCGCGCTTCTTCGGGCCGCAGTCGGGTGTTGACGAAGACCCCGTGACGGGTTCGGCCCACACTACGCTGGTACCCTACTGGGCCAAACAGCTCGGCAAGACCGAACTCACGGCCCGGCAACTCTCGAAACGGGGCGGCTATCTCCGCTGCAAACTTCACGGCGACCGCGTTGACATCGCCGGGCAGGTGCAACTGTACCTGACGGCAGAAATTTCGGTATAAGGATCGGGGCGGCAATCTGTTGCCGCCCCAATCCTTACTGCGCTTCGCCCCGAATTCTGAATACGCCCCCCTGCAGCGATTCATCGACCCGAAGCTGGCAGGCCAGCCGACTGTCTGAATCGGCGTCGGGCAGGGTGTCGAGCATGTCGAGTTCGGCGTCCTGGGCGGGGGGCAGGTTATCCAGCCCTTCCAGCACCTGAACGTGGCAGGTAGCGCAGAGCGCCATGCCGCCACAGGTAGCCAGAATCGTATACTCCGACGCTTTCAAAACTTCCATCAGGCTCAGCGTGATGCCTTCGGGTATTTCCAGCGTTTGCCGCGTACCATCGCGGTCTTCTATGGTGAAGTCAATCATGGATGAAGCGGAAATGAGCCCGGCAGAGCAGAAACAGAGTATAGAATCCACTCTGGCTCTCCGTTTTACCCGGCCCGGTAATGAATCAAAACGTGGGTACGCCGTTTACCGTCGTGTATTTAAAGCTTAGCTTCTGGCTGGGATACACGTACTTAAAGGCGCTCTGGCACATGAGCGCGGCCTCGTGAAACCCGCACAGAATCAGCTTCAACTTGCCCGGATACGTGTTGATATCGCCAATGGCGTAGATGCGTTCTACGCCCGTCGAGTAATCCGTTGTGTTAACACTAATGGCCGACTTGTCGATGTTTAACCCCCAGTCGGCAATGGGACCGAGCTTGGGCGTCAGGCCGAAGAGCGGAATCAGATTGTCGGCGGGCAGGGTAGTTACGGTTTTATCTTTGGCGGTGATGTTCACTTCGGCCAGTTTCCCGTTTCCGTTGATGCTCGTGATGTTGGACTGCAGCACAAGGTTGATCTTGCCCTGACTGGCCAGATCAAATACTTTTTCTGCCGAGTCAGGTGCCCCCCGAAACGTATCGCTGCGATGAACCAGCGTCACTTCTTTGGCCACGTTAGCCAGGAAAATGGTCCAGTCCAGGGCGGAGTCGCCCCCGCCGGCCAGTACCACGCGCCGGTCGCGCAGGCTCTCCGGATTTTTGACCATATAGGCCACGCCTTTGCCCTCAAAGCGTTCGAGGTTTTCGATGTCGGGCTTGCGGGGTTCAAACGAGCCCAGTCCCCCCGCAATCACGACCACCTGGCAATGGACCGCCGTATTATCGCTGGTGGTGATGATAAAGGAGTCATCGGGCTGCCGGGTCAGGGTTTCCACCCGCTCGCCGAGCGAGAACGTTGGTTTGAACGGCGCGGCCTGTTCCATCAAATTGTCGACCAGTTGCTGGGCGTTGATGGCCGGATAGCCGGGAATGTCGTAGATGGGTTTCTGTGGATAAATTTCGGACAGCTGCCCGCCTACCTGCGGCAGGGCGTCAATAAGATGGCAGCGCATTTTAAGGAGTCCGGCTTCAAAAACGGCGAACAGGCCCACCGGACCCGCGCCAATCAGGCATATATCGGTTGTAATCATGATTTTTGGTTGACAGACCCGGGACGTTGATACCCGTTGCCACTCTCAGAAGAACGTTGACTAGGATTGAATGATTCTCAGGCAAAGGTAGCCTGACCAAACGGGCAGTTCGCATTACCATGCGTTATGCAGGATAAGCGATGCGAATAGGCTTTCTGTTTCAGTATAATGCCTGGGCCAGCCGCTTTTTTCAGCCAATCATTTTTCGGCCATGAACGTGAAATTTGCTTTGTCTGCGCTGCTGCTGGTTGGCTGCGGTCTGCTGGCTGCCGCGCAGCCATCGGTTATCGGCCCGGATACCCGCCTGCCCCCGCACCCGCGTATTCTGCTGCTGAAGGGCGAAGAAATTGCCTTGATGAAGGCCATACGAGCCGACAAAGCGCTGACCGATGTGCACCGGGTTATACTTGACGAGTGCGATAAACTGCTGCCCGAGCCCCCCGTGGAGCGGATTCAGGTTGGGCGCCGGCTGCTCGATAAATCGCGCGAGGCTCTGCGCCGGGTGTTTTTCCTGGCCTATGCCTGGCGCGTGACCCAGAACCGGAACTACCTCGACCGGGCCAGGAAAGAACTGCTGGCGGTGGCGGCTTTTTCGGACTGGAATCCATCCCACTTTCTCGATGTGGCCGAGATGACCATGGCGGTGTCTATTGGCTATGACTGGCTTTACAATGAGTTGTCGGAGGCCGACCGGGCAATGATCCGCGAAGCCATCCTGAAGAAAGGTATTGAACCGTCGTTCGACGCCAAATACAACGGCTGGCTCAAAGCCACTCACAACTGGAATCAGGTTTGCAATGCGGGCGTGAGCTATGGAGCGCTGGCCCTCTACGAAGATCAGCCTGCTGTGGCTCAAACCGTACTGAACCGCGCCGTGGAGACCATCCGATTGCCCATGCACGACTACGCGCCCGACGGTGCCTATCCCGAAGGCTACGGCTACTGGGGCTATGGTACCAGTTTTAACGTGCTGTTCATCAGCGCCCTGGAAAAGGCATTCGGCGCTGATTTTGGCCTTGCCCGGCAACCGGGCTTTCTCGAAACGGCTTCGTACCTGGAAAACATGACTGGCCCAACCGGCCACTCGTTCAACTACTCCGACGCGGGCGAGGGCGGCAGCCTGCAACCGGCCCTGTTCTGGTTCGCACAAAAAACCAGTAATCCGTTATTGCTGTGGGTGGAGCGGCAACGGCTGCTGAACGGCGAGGCCACCCGCAACAGGAAAGACCGCATCCTGCCCGCCCTGTTGCTGTGGGGGCAGGCAATGCCGGTAGCGCAGGCCCAGCCGCCCAGGGCAACCATCTGGACGGGCGGGGGTAAAAATCCGGTGGCTCTGCTCCGCACCTCCTGGACCGATTCTAACGCCATTTTTGTGGGCCTGAAGGCCGGGTCGCCGTCGGTTAATCACGGGCACATGGATGTAGGCTCGTTCGTGATGGAAGCCGGGGGCGTTCGGTGGGCTATGGATTTCGGGGCGCAGGACTACAACTCGCTGGAGTCGAAGGGAATAAACATCTGGGGTAAAGCGCAGAACGCGCAGCGGTGGCAGGTGTTTCGATACGGCAACCAAGTGCATAATACCCTGACCGTGAACGACAGCCTGCAGCGGGTGAACGGCTACGCAACGATAACCGGCTCATCAGACAGCCCGTTGTTCAGGAACGCGCAAACCGACCTGAGCAGTCTGTACCATGAATTAAGCGATGCGAGACGGGGTGTGGCTATCGTTGACACAGCCTACGTGGTCATACGCGACGAACTCAGAACTAAAGACAAACCCGCCACCATCCGCTGGACCATGCTGACGGCGGCCGATGTGAAACTAACGGGTGGAAACCGCGCCGAACTGACTAAAAACGGGAAGAAACTGATTCTGGACGTGACCGAACCAGCGGGCGTGACGCTGAGAACCTGGTCGACCAGGCCGCCCCATGACTACGACGCACCCAACCCCGGAACAACGCTGGTGGGGTTTGAGGTGGGGCTACCCGCCAGCACGTCGGGAACCCTGTCCGTGCGGCTGATACCCGCCGGAGACCGTATACCGACTGCTGAGCCCGTACCGTCGCTACGAAACTGGCCGAAGTGACCATAGCCAGTAAACTAAGCTGATTAAACTCTTTCCACTGAAACCAATCAATAAAACAAACATCTGTTTAATACTATGCGCAAATCAATCTTCTTCATCGCAACCCTGTCGGTATGTGCCGTGGGCATGGCCATGCTACCTGCCGCAGAGGGCCCCGTTGGCGTAGGGACCAAACCACCCAAAGGAGCCGACATGCTGTTTGATGGTACCCGGCAAATGCTGGACCAGAACTGGACGTACTGGAAGGGGCCGCGTTTGTCGGCTACGCTGCCCATCAAATGGTTTCTGGTGAAAGACCCGGCCGGCTCGGGTATGGTGCTCAACACCAACGACCCGGCGGGAGCAGGGGGGAAGTACGGGGCGGCTGACATCGTCACCAAAAAAGAGTACGGCGATGCCCGTATTCACGTCGAATTTATGATTACCGAGCCGGGCGGCAACAGTGGCGTTTATCTGCAAAACCGCTATGAAATTCAGATCGTGGATGGTGATACCACCTCGCATGGTATGGGTGCGGTCATCAACGAGTCGCCGTCGCCGTATTACGCCTACGCGGGCGTTGGCAAATGGAATGCCTACGACATTCAGTTCCGCGCGGCCCGTTTCAAGGACGGCCAGCGCACCGAGCCGGCTATGGTGACGATGTACTTCAACGGTAAAAAAGTACACGACAACCAGAAAATCAGTCAGGTATGGGGCGGACCCAACTCCGGCACGGATGGGGGAAATGATGGGGGCAAGGGCATTACCGATACCCCCGGCGGGCTGAAACTGCAGGCCGAAGGGCACAACGTCCTTTTCCGTAATGTCTGGATCAAACCGCTGGAACTGGCCAAAGCCGACACGAATTTTTAATAAGCTTGCTGGGTGGTAAACTAACTGGACCAATCTCAAAATAAGCCAACGCCTGAACCTTCAATAGAAAGTTCAGGCGTTGGCTTATTTTGAGAAATGGGTTGCAACTGATGTTATGTTAAGAGACTATTCAAACATCTTGAGTAAGATTAGCAGTTAGCTTGAAAGTGGAATAGTTAAATTTCTAATTGATGTCCAGCATTATCACCAAAGGCCTTTTACATCTCTTTGTACTGCTGATTCTTTCGCTTATCTCACTTTGGATATTGTTCTTCTTTCACGGAACGGGCCTAAATAGTTTACTGATTCCTGATCGGCTAAGGCGGTATAATGGAGCCGAAAGCGACCTCATTGTTGTTTGGTATGTGCTCTCCTGTGTTATCAGTTATGTCGAGCTATTTGGACTACTATGGCTGATCAATAAATTTAATTACTGGTATGGAAGGGAATGGCTAAAGCCAACTCAATTATGGGTAATTAGAAGCACAATAGTCATAATAGGGGTAATCTTAGCTACTTGTGTAGCTCTTGAATATATTTTCACATATAGGGCTACTCACTAATCGGACCTGTTGTATAAGTGATGTTATGTAAAACTACACAGCCATAACCAGAACGCAAAGAGAAGTGATTAACGTGAGCAAACCGCGCCAGAAACGGGTTATTCGGGGGCCGGCCAGTCTAAGCTACTGCCCCAACAAGGCGTACTGAGCCAGGCAGGTCAGCGCGTCCGCTACGTAGCCAGTGAGGGCCAGCCAGATAATCCGACAGAGCGGCTATAGGTGGTTCACCAACAGTTGGAGACCCTGCGCTTCGTAGTACGGAAAGTTTCTATCCGCGCTAATCAAGATTAATTCTTCGGATATAGCCTGACAAATCAGTAAATGGTCGAACGGGTCTTTGTGCATCGAAGGGGTCTGTAACAAATACAGTTGCTTCAAATGGATAGGCCTGAGCGTTAGCAATTGGATGCCGTACTCGTTCTGAAGTTCGCTGAACAGGCTGTCTATGTCAGTGGGAAGCGTCAATTTGCCCGACTTTGCCTTTACAATCATTTCCCGAATGCTTTCGGTACTCAGAAAAAACTCGTTTGTCTCGTCAGTGAGTATATTCCTGACTGCAATGTCGAGTTTTGGACTGCCAGTAAGCGCCCAGATTAGAATATGGGTATCCAGCAAATACCGTATCAGGCCGGAATAGTCTGCTTGAGATCTTCATCCCAACATCCTTCCTTTTCGCGGATAATTCCTTTGTACTTGCCGAGCGCGGCCTTTAGTCGCGACTTGGGCCGGGGTGTCTCCTTACCGGGTTCGTTTGTTTTGATAGTCTTCGTCTTCATCTTCATCAGATAAAGCGTTTGTTGTACCAAGATAAAGGAATAACGTCAAAACCGTTTACATCGTTGGCCAGCCAGTCTAAGCTATTTACCCAAATAGTTCGTACTGCGCCAGGTAGGCCAGTGCACCAGCTACGTAGCCAATCAGGGCCAGCCAGCTGATCCGGCGCAGATACCAGCCAAACGACAGGCGCTCCATACCCATAACGGCCACGCCCGCAGCCGAGCCAATCAGCAGCAGACTGCCGCCCGTACCGGCGCAGTAGGCCAGAAACTCCCATAGCTTGGAGTCGGGCGGGTACGTCTGCAAATCATACATGCCCATAGCTGCGGCCACAATTGGCACGTTATCTACCACCGCCGACGCTATGCCGATGAGCATAATGATCACATCCAGGTTACCCACCGAGCGGGTTAGTGATTCGGCCATGGTACGCAGCAGACCGGTGGCCTCCAGCGCGCCCACCGCCAGCAAAATGCCGAGGAAGAACATCACGCTGGGCGTATCGATCCGGCTCAGGGCGTAGGCCGGGGTATACTTCTGCCGCTCGGCATCGTCTTTTTCGCTGTGCAGCAGTTCGGACACGACCCAGACTACACCCAGTACCAGCATCATGCCCATGTAGGGCGGCAGGTGGGTTACGGTTTTGAAAACAGGTACAAACAGCATCCCACCCAGTCCTACGCCCAGCATCAGCCGGCGCTCGTAGCGGTGCTGTTTGGTTACGTAAGGACGGCTGATTCCACGCCCTGCCGTGCCCAGCATGGCCTGGGAGTCTGCCTTGTAGAGTGAGGTAACCACCAGCAGCGGCACCAGCAGCGATACCAGACTGGGCAGCAGCAACTGCCGGATAATATTGAGTGTAGTAACCTGACCGCCAATCCAGAGCATGGTCGTGGTGACGTCGCCGATGGGTGACCAGGCGCCACCGGCGTTGGCCGACAGCACAATCATACCCGCCACCACTTTTCGCTGATCAGGGTCGGTAACCAACTTGCGGGCCACCGAAATCATGACAATGGTAGAGGTCAGGTTATCCAGCAGGGCCGACATGAAAAACGTTAGCAGGCTGATGGTCCAGAGCAGGGTGCGGGTACTGCGGCTGGCAATGCGGTCCGTAATGAGCGTAAAGCCGTCGTGCACATCGATGAGCTCGACTACTGTCATGGCACCCAGCAGGAAGAACAGGATTTCGGCAATTTCGCTGAGGTGATGGCCCAATTCTTCCACAACGGGTTCGCGGTCGGGAGAAGCCAGCGCATACACGGCCCAGCAGACAACCCCCGTGATAAGCGCCGTGGCGGTCTTGTTGATTTTGATAGGATGTTCGAGCGTAATCAGCAGGTAGCCGACGGCAAAAATCAGGATAAGCGTGAGGATCATATAGATTGCAACTGGAATTCAATCAGATTTGTCTCCTGATAGAAGATGAAAAAGTTGTTTGTCGTTCGGTTTTCGCGTCTCAATGCCGATGGTATGGCGTTGTTTCCGTTCATTCTGGTGCGTCAGCGCCAGCCCGGCCCGGTACTCATTAACCACGAGCGTATCCATCTGCGGCAACAGGCCGAACTGGGTATTTTGCCTTTTTACGTCTGGTACGGTATGGAATACGTCATCCGCCGAATGCAGGAAAAAACCCATGACCAGGCCTACCGCGCCATCAGCTTCGAGCGCGAAGCCTACGCCAACGAAACCAACCTCAGCTACCTGAAAACAAGGCGGCTGTGGTCGTTCTGGCGGTACGTTTTTCAATCGTGAATGAGTGAATTGTGAATGAGTGAATAGGGCTGACGCGCGAATACTGATGGCGGAAGTTATTCGCTCATTCACAATTCACTCATTCACTCATTGATTTCCTTCCCCGCGAGCCGGCCATCATCACCAGCGACGATAGCACGACTACCAGCATCGGAATGCCATTCCTGAACCCCAGCAGCCTCAGGCTTTCGGGAATGTTGAGATAAAGCAGTAAGGAAATCAGACCGCGTGGCGCCATCCAGAGCAGGGGGGTCAGGCGGCCCCGGTAGGTCAGGCGTAACGTAACCCAGCGCCAGCCGATAATGACAAAAACAAACAGCGCACTGACAATCAGGGCATCCGTATCAACCAGTTCAGTAGGAATGGCGATGTAGCCGAAAATCAGGAAGAAAAACGTGCGGACCACAAAAGCCCCCTCAGCCGTTAGGTTCTTGAGTTGTTCCAGCTCTTTCTCGAACAGATCGTTTTTCAAAATCAGACTCAGCCGCCCCCGGATAAACAACTCGGTGTTGTTGAGAAACAGCCCGAAAATCAAAATCAGCAGCAGCGACGACAGGCGGTTGATTTCGGCCAGGGCGTATACCAGAAAGAGCACCGAAATAATAGGCAGAAACTTGATGCGGTGATTGATGCGACCAATCAGATACAGCAGCAGAAAACAGCACCCGACCGACACAACCGCCATGACCGCCGTGTCGCGCGTGAAAGACCAGACCGCTCCTAAGGCGGAGTTATTGCTGAGCAGCAACAGGAAATTATACGCCATAATGCCCAGAATGCTGCTGAAGGCCGACTCATACACGACAAATTCCTGCTGCCAGCCCGTTAGGCTCGTAATGATTGAGTTAGACGCGGCACTGCTGATAATGGAGAACGGCAGGGCTGTAACCAGGCAGTGATAAAAACTGTCGTTGAGCAACAGGTAGAGCATGGTGGCAATGAGCAGCGTGCAGCCCACAATGGACAGGAGCGAGGCCAGCAACGTACGGCTCAGAACACTGAGCCGGGTGCTGTCCAGTTCCAGATCCAGGCCCCCCTCCAGCACCAGCAAGATCAGCCCCAGCGTACCCAGCGTGGGTAAAATGGTATCCAGGTAAGGTACCTGCACACTGAAGTACGTGGTAGCTACCCGGATCAGCATACCCAGCCCCAGCAGCAGCAGTACTGACGGGATCTGGAATCTGCTGCTGAACAGATCGAAACCGTACGAAACCAGGACGGCCAGGCTCAGGACAATAATTAAAATCGACGAATCCATTTTTTAGTGAACAAGGGGTCTATTGACCGGCCTGGCTGGAGCCCGGACCTCCCGGCCCGGCTCTAGCCAGGCCGGTTGCAAAGATAGACTCCTGCCCGGAACCGGCTCACTGCCTAGCGAGAACTGGACAACTGAGTCGCAATTTTTGCCGACAGCAGACACAGGGGAATGCCCCCGCCGGGATGAACGCTGCCCCCCACAAAGTATAAATTGCTGAACTCGCGCGAGAAATTGGCGTGGCGCAGAAACGCGGCAAACCGGTTGTTGCTGCTATTGCCGTACAACGCTCCCTGACTGGACGACGTACGGCTTTCAATACTGCGCGGGTCCAGAATCGCTTCGGTCTCGATCATGGGACCGATGTCCACACCCAGGTTGTGGCTTAGCTTCCGGACCACATTTTGCCGGGCCCGGGCAATAATGGTGTCCCAGTCCTGCCCGGTATTGTTGGGCGCGTTGAGGAGAATAAACCAGTTTTCACCGCCGGGCGGGGCATCGTCGGGCTTTTGCTTCGAGGTAATGTTGAGGTAAACGGTCGGGTCGTCGTGCAGCTCGTTTTGCTGAAAGAGACTCGTGAACTCGGCGCGGTAGTCGTTGCTGAAGAAAATGTTGTGCAGTCCCAGCTCGGTAAATTTGCGGTTGATACCCCAGTAAAAAATCAGGCCCGAACTCGACTTGGGCTGCCGCAAAATCCGCTCCGGCTGCCGGGCGTAGGGCAGGAGTTTGCGGAACGTACTCACCACGTCCATGTTGGTAATGATCAGGTCTGCCTCTTTTAGGAAAGCGGGCTCGCCCTGCATCACCCCAACAACCCGTTTCCCTGCGGTCACGATTTCGCTGACGCGGGTATTGTAGTGGAACCGGACGCCAAGGTCTTCGGCCAGTTTTACCAGACTATTGGTGATGCTAACCATGCCCCTGACCGGAAAAAACGCACCGATGTTGTACTCCAGATGCGGAATAATGTTCAGCGTGGCGGGGGTCTGGTAGGGGTCTGAGCCGTTGTAGGTGGCGTACCGGTTAAACAACTGCACCAGTTTTGGGTGCCGGAACCGCTGCTCGTTGGCGCCGTTCATCGTACCGAATACGCCCAGCCTGGGCAGGTTGAGGTAACCCCGCAGGGCGTCGCGGTTAAGCCAGGTACTGAGCTTATGCAGCGAACGGTGCAGAAACAGCTTCTCCGTGACGTCGTACTTAAGGGCCGAGTCGCGCAGGTGAGCCAAAAGGTGCTCGGCGGGTTCATCAAAGACTGCCTGCGTTTCCTGCGCAAAGCGGTTGTGGTCGGCCCAGGCGGTCAGGCGGGTGGCGTCATCCCAGAAATAGCGGCAGGTTTCGTCCAGGCGGGTGTATTCAAAATAATCCGCCGGTTTTTTACCGGCCAGCGTAAACAGCTCGTCGACCAGATGCGGCATGGTAAACAGCGACGGACCCGCATCAAACCGGTACGATCCGCTGGCACCCGTCAGCTCGAATTGAGAAAGCTTACCGCCTGGATACGCGTTGGCTTCCAGCACCTCTACGGCGTAGCCCTGCACCGCCAGCCGAATGGCTGATGCCAGGCCGGCAACCCCGGCCCCAATGACAATGGCGGTCCTCATTTTAATGATCAAATGATAGAGTTTTGAATGATAGGATGCCTTCGGCGTTAGCCCTACTGCGTTAGCAACAATTCTATCATTCAAAACTCTATCATTCGCAATTATTTTTTTGCGTAATAATACAGGTTCACGGATGCGGCCGTGGCGCGTTCGCTAAGGCTAAAATAACCCCGCCCGTCTTTGCTGAAACATACGGCTTCGCCCTGGGGCTCCAGCCGATAGGGGATAGCCCGTTTTGTGCCCTTCTGGAGCGCATCGGCAATGCTCTGACCGTCCTTGCGCTTCCAGTAAAACAGGTTGGAGTAAGTGCGGACAATCAGTTCCTGACCGTCGGACGAGATGGCGGCTCCGGTTACGTAGGCGGGGAGGCCCTGGCCAAACGTGGGCATCTCGCCGAGGAATTCCGCTACGCTTACCTCATCGCGGTTTTGCGGGTAGGGCAGCCGGTATAGGCGCGTGTTGTTGGGTTCGCGCTTGGTAATGATGTAAATATCTTTCGTGCCGGGGTCAACAAACATGGCCTCGGCATCGCGGGGGCCGTCGGGGTAGCGAAAGTTGAACCGATCGATCTGGGTGATGGGCGTTTGCAGGCTGGCCGGTTCGGGCAGGCGGTAGATCTGCACCAGACCCCGGTTCCCGTCATTGTCGCCAATATCGCCGATGTACAGGTAATTGACGCCATCCTGCGGGCCGGGACCGCTGGCCAGTTCTTCCCAGTCCGTATTAGAAAAGCGCGGTACGGCTATTCGCCCTTTCAGGTTGCCATCATGACCCAGCAGGGTTAGTTCTGCCGGGTTGCCGCTGTCCTCCTGGACCCAGAGGTTTCCGGGCTGGCTGCGGCTGTCTACCATGCCCGACACTTCATCGATCAGGCCGGGAGTTATGGATGTAATGACGGGATCGACGAACTCAGCCTGATCTACGCCGGGCAACGTGAGTTTGCAGGCTGACGCTGTGAATAAGAAAAGCCCGAAAATAAGGATACGCATTTGATATCGATTGAGGTTGTATAAGTACTCAAAGTAACGAAGCCCGGACCGATAAATTAGTGATAAGGGCCCGGAAGCTATCAAACGACCGGTTTTTAGGCCGGCACACGCCAGCTCGAATCCGCACCACAGCGCCCCATTGCCAGTCTGAGTGATCAACACCGACAACGCCCCGGTCCGGGTTAATTGCCGTCTTTGGAATGGGTAAACGCAGCTGATTGAGCCGATCGACATCCGCGTTCACGGGAGATATTGGCCGGCACAATCAGGTTGGCAACAGAACCGTGAAGGTGGCTCCCTGGCCCGGTTGACCTTCGGCGCGGATGTAGCCGCGGTGGTTTTCAACCACTTTTTGCACAATGGCCAGGCCGATGCCCGTTCCCTGATACTCGCTGCGGCTGTGCAGCCGCTGAAATACTTGGAAGATCTTCTCGGCCTGATGCGCATCGAAGCCAATGCCATTGTCGCTTAGTTCGAACCGGTAAAACTGGGTCATGTTGTCGCCGGGCGAAACCGGCAGATCCGTGTCGCGCCCCCGCTGCACGGTGTAGCGAAGCTGAAGTTCGGGCCGACGTCCGGGTTTGGTAAATTTGAGCGAATTACTGATCAGATTCTGAAACAGCTGCCGAAGCTGGGCCGAGTCGCCCGTAATAGTGGGTAGGGTGTCAATCTGAATCAAGGCATTCTTCTCCAGAATTGCGGTTTCCAGGTCGCCGGTGACGTCGCGGAGGAGCTGATTGAGATCAATGGCTTTGGCGCTTTCGCGTTTGATGGCAATGCGCGAATAGGCCAGCACGTCTTTGATGAGTATGCGCATCCGTTCGGCTGCCAGTTGCATCCGGCTCAGCATGTCCTGGCCCGACTCCCCCAAAACAGGCCCGTAACTAGTCTGGAGAATATCGCCGAACTGCTGAATCTTGCGCAGGGGCTCCTGTAAGTCGTGGCTGGCCACGTAGGCAAACTGCTCCAGATTTTTATTGCTGCGCTGGAGATCGATAACCGACGATTCGAGCTGTTGCTGTAGTTTTTTGAGTTCCGTAAAATCGCTGAACGTAACCAGTACCTGATCCCCCATTTTGGTGGCCAGTACATTAGTCCACGCGCTCAGCGTATCGCTCTCGTAGTAGGACTCAAACTGCTGTGTCTCGCCGGTCAGGTAGGTGTGTTTGTACCGATCAAACAGGCCATTGGTCATGTAATCGGGAAACCACACACTGCCCAGCCCGCCAATGAGGGCCTCGGGCGTCTGACCGGCAAAGGCGGCCACTACGCGGTTGGCTACCCGAAGTCTGAAATCGATAAGCCCGCCGGTATCGTCCCAGACCGGTACAATCAGAAATATACCCGCGTTGGTGTTGTCAATAACGGTCTGTAACTCGGCAGCCGACTGCTCTATAACCCGCGATGCCCGTTTGATAAGCGACGTGTCCGTGAACGTAACCACGAATCCATCTCCCAGTCTCTGGGCCGAAACATCAAGCCAGAAATCCAGCCCGTCGGCCTGGTATTCGACTTCTGCCCGGGTTGGCTCACCGGTTTCGGTAGTATGAACGTATTTCGCAAACAAACCGGAGTCGATATTGCCCGGAAAAACATGGATCAACGTTTCGCCCGCCATCATTGTCTGAACAGGAATGCCTATAATCCGCTCGCTGGCTTCGTTGATGGTTTTAAACCGAAAGTCAGTAATCGTGCCGTCCTTGCTGCGAATCGACTCGAAAGACATAATGCCATTGATGGAATTATTCAGCACACTATCCAGCAGACTGGCTGTCTGGGCGGTTTCGAGAGCTAACTTCTCGGCGGCCAGCTGCGCCCGCTTCAGCCCGGAATAGTCAGTGAACGTAACCAGCACATCGTCCCCGAGTTTGACCGAGTGTACGTCGAACCAGACATCCAGGCCATCGACCTTATAATTGGTATCAAACCGTTGATCTTCGCCGGTGGCGAGCGTGGTTTTGTAACGGGTATACGTTTCGGTATCGCGGTAGCTGATGAACCAGTTGGAGGCCAGGTCGCCCCGGATGGCGTCGGGAGTCTGGCCAATAAGGGCCGCCACCGTTTTATTGATGGTTTTGAACCGAAAATCGATTACCTCGCCTGCCTGGTCGTGAACGGGGCTGAACACAAAAATACCCGTCTGCGAATTGTCAATAACGGCCTGTAAATTATCAGCGGCCCGCTTGAGCTGCTGCTCGGCCAGCCGGAATTTAGTAGTGTTGGTAAAGGTGACTACAACCGTCTGGGCCTGCCGGACAGCCGATAGTTCAAACCAGCCCGTCAGTCCCTTTTCATCGTGGTAGTAGGTTTCTATCCGCTCCGCTTTTCCTGTTTGCAGCACCCGAACATACATGCCAAAATACCCGGCCTCCTCAAAGCCGGGATAAATGGTTCGCATTCGATTGCCAACGGCTACGCTGGGGCTAACACCCGTCAGCTGTTCAACCGACTGGTTGGCGGCCAGGATGGCGAAATCGACAATCGTCTGGTGAGCATCAACTATGGGTTCAAGCAGCAGCAGCCCGTTGAGTGAGCCGTCAATCATGGCCTGGGTCAGGGCGGCCTGCTGTTCGAGCTGTTGCTGGATTTCTTTCTGGGTAGTAATGTTGGTAGCCGTGATCACGACGCCGTCGCCGAGTTTAGCGATGGTGGTGTCGTACCAAATAACAGAATCAGGGTAAAAATCTTCCTGCTGCGTGGACTGACCGGTTTCGATGACCTGCTTATAGCGATCGAAATGACCTTCTTCCCGGGCCCTGGGATTAATGCCCAGCAGGGTCCGGTTGTCGGCTGTGTGAGGAAACATTTGCCGGATCTCCGACTCGGCTTTAGGATTGAGCAAGAGCAGCCGGAAATCCTGAATCTGCCCGGAGTCGTCGCGGATGGCTTCGTGAATAATCACGCTGCTGAGTGACGTATTCAGGATGCTCCGCATCATCTCGTTCTGCTCATTGATCATCTGAGCCGAGTTACGCTGCACGCTTATATTATTGAACGTAGCTACGAAGCCATCGCCCATTTTTACGACCGATACGTCATACCAGATACTATCTTCTCCCGGCAACGGAATAATTTCAAACCGGTCCGGTTTGCCTGTTTCCGTAACCCGGACGTACCGCGCGAACGTGTCATTCATGATGGTACCCGGAAACTGAATCAGCAGTTGCCAGCCGGGTTCAGTATCGGGCAGCTGCAAAATCTGCTGCGCCATCCGGTTGATCGTTACAGCCCGAAAATCAATGATGGTGCCAGACTGATCGCGCACAGCCTCGTAGGCGATAATGCCATGAAACGATGCGTTGAGGATGCCCTCGAGTAGGTTCGGCGTAGAAGAAGGATGGGTAAAATTAGGGGGCATAAACAACGTAACGGCAGAATGAGGAATTATGTTGAGCCAGAGCGAAAAGGCAAGTTATCGTTTTTTTGACGTATTTAGGGGGTCAACTAACCGAACCAACCTGCTCATGCAACAACCGCTTCGCTTTGCCCGACTCCTGTGTCTGGTGTTTGTTCTTCATTTTTCGCTCTTTATACACTACGCTGCCCAGGCTCAGGATGCCCCCACCTACCAGACTCCGCCCAAAGCGCTGGCCGACCTGGTGACGATACCCCCCACGCCGGGCGTGAGTTTGTCCGACAAAGGCGATGTGATGCTGATTCTGGAACAGGCGTCGGCCCCCGGTATTGCCGAACTGGCCCAGCCCGAACTGAAACTGGGTGGACTACGGCTCAACCCCGCCAATAACGGCCCCAGTCGCTCGCGCTACATTACCGGGCTGAAACTCAGAAATGTGGCGAGTCAGGCAGAAAAAACGATTACGGGCCTGCCACCGGAGCCGCTCGTCAGTAACGTGCAGTGGTCGCCCGATAATCAGAAAATAGCCTTTGCCAACAGCACCGACAGCCACATTGATCTGTACGTGGCCGATGTAGCCACCGCCAAAGCGCAGCGCGTGGGTAGTATGGCCCTGAATGCCACCATGCGGTCGCCGTTCCGGTGGCTGCCCGACAGCCGCAGCCTGATCGCCAAAATTGTACCGGCGGGTATCGGCAACGTGCCGGACATTAGCCGCGTACCCACCGGGCCAACCACGCAGGCCAATACGGGCGGACAGCGCGGGCAGGCCCCTACCTACCAGGATTTGCTCAAGAACCCGTCCGACGAGCGGCTGTTTGCCTACTACACCACGGCGCAGGTCGTGAAAATCAATCTGGACGGCAACATGACGCCTATTGGCCAGCCCGGTATTATTACCTCGGCCGACCCCTCGCCAGACGGGAAGTACGTGATGATCGAGACCGTACACGCCCCGTTTTCGTATCTGGTGCCGGTGTACCGCTTTCCGCTCCGTACCGATATTTTTGCGATGGATGGCCGTCTGGTGAAGACGCTTAATGACGGACCGCTGCAGGAGAACGTGCCGTACAGCCCCGACGGTGCACCCAGCGGCCCCCGCGATTTTGGCTGGCGGGCCGACGCGCCAGCCTCGGTTTACTATACCGTGGCGCAGGACAAAGGCAACCCCAAAGTACAGGCCGACATCCGCGACAAGGTTTTCATGACCGATGCGCCGTTTGCCGATCAGCCCAAGGAGATTTACGCGGCTCAGTTTCGCTTCGAAGGCTTTGAGTGGGGCAACGAAAACACTGCCCTGGCTACCGAGCGCTGGTGGCAGACGCGTAAACAGCTCACCAAAACCGTGAACCCGGCTAACTGGCAAACCAAAATCCTGTTCGACCGCTCGTACGAAGACCGTTACGGCTACCCCGGCCAGCCCGATACGCGCCACAACCAGTACGGCCGTGAGGTGCTGAACCTGCTGCCCAACAACGAGCTTATGCTGATCAACGGCCAGGGGGCCTCGGCCCAGGGCGACCGTCCGTTTGTGAGCGTGCTGAACCTGAAAACTGGCCAGACCCGCGAGCTATGGCGGTCGGCGGCTCCGTACTTCGAGCGTCCCGTAGCCGTCATTGACGCGCAGCGGCAGGTAATTCTGACCACCCGCGAAACGCCCGACGAGAACCCGAACTATTTTATCCGCAACCTGAAAGCGCGCATTGCGCCTGTGCAGATCACGCAGTTTCCTCACCCATACCCGCAGCTGAAAGGCGTGCAGAAGCAGCAGCTCCGGTACAAGCGGGCCGATGGGGTAGAGCTAACCGCCACGCTGTATCTGCCCGCCGGATACAAGAAATCGGACGGCCCGCTGCCTACGTTCTTATGGGCGTATCCGGCTGAGTTCAAGAGCAAAGAAGCCGCCGGGCAGGTATCGGGTTCGCCGTACCAGTTCAACCGCATCAGCTACTGGGGCGCGGCTGCATTTGTGACTATGGGTTACGCCATTCTGGACAACGCCAGCATCCCGATTGTGGGCGAGGGCACCAAAGAGCCGAATGATAGCTATGTTGAGCAGCTGGTAAGTAGTGCCAAAGCCGCCATTGACGAAGGCGTTAGGCTGGGTGTTGTTGATGCCGGCCGGGTAGGGGTGGGCGGCCACTCGTACGGTGCCTTCATGACCGCCAACCTGCTCACGCACAGTAACCTGTTCAAAGCCGGTATTGCCCGCAGCGGAGCCTACAACCGGACCCTGACGCCGTTTGGCTTTCAAAACGAACAGCGTACCTATTGGCAGGCTCCCGAAATCTACAACCAGATGTCGCCGTTCATGAATGCCGATAAGGTGAAGACGCCTATTTTGCTGGTACATGGCGAGGCCGATAACAACACCGGTACATTCCCGATTCAGTCCGAGCGGTACTACTCGGCCCTGAAGAGTTACGGCGTGACGAGTAAACTGGTCTTGCTGCCCTACGAAAGTCATGGCTACACGGCTAAAGAAAGCCTGCTGCACATGCTCTGGGAGATGAACGGCTGGCTGGATAACTATGTCAAGAATCCTAAACCCGCAGCTACCGAAGGAGCCAAAGCCGGCAAATTGGGCAGCGGAGAAAAGTAAAGGATTTTCGCCACAGAGATGCACCAAGACGCACCGAGAAAAAAGAGAATTAATAAGCTGTTTTCTTTGTGTCTCTCGGTGCGTCTCTGTGGCGAAAAATAACGCATCAAATGAAACTCCTCAAAGTACATCCCGCCGACACGGTGGTTGTTGCCCTCGCTGATCTCGATAAAGGCGATACCTACCTGCTCGATGGCGAAGCCTATACGGTGACCGAGGCCATCCCGGCCAAACATAAATTTGCTGCCCGTGACTTTGCCCCCGGCGATGCCATTACTATGTACGGCGTACTGGTGGGCAAGGCGCAGACCGCCATCCCGAAAGGCAGCTGGCTCACTACCTTCAACACCAAACACGCGGCCAGTCCGCTTGCCGTGCGCGACAGCCGGTACGACTGGATGGCCCCCGACGTAGCAGCATACCGCGAGGCCACCTTCCAGGGCTTCCGGCGGAGTGACGGCAGCGTGGGTACGGCCAATTACTGGCTGGTGGTGCCGCTGGTATTCTGCGAAAACAGAAACGTAGAGGTGCTGAAAGACGCGCTGACCAACGCCCTCGGTTACGAAACGGCCACGCCCTACGAAGGAAAAGTAGCCAAACTGCTGGCGATGCTGGACAATGGTCAGGCTGGGGAGATTTTGCAGGCCGACCTGCCCACGGTGCCCAAAGTGAAGCCTGTATCGCCCGTGTTTCCTCAGGTTGACGGGATCAAGTTCATCACCCACCAGATGGGTTGTGGCGGTACCCGACAGGATGCGCAGGCGCTGTGTGGCCTGCTGGCGGGCTATATTACCCATCCCAACGTGGCCGGGGCTACAGTGCTGAGTCTGGGTTGCCAGAACGCCGAGGAGAGCCTGCTGGCCGAAGAAATTCAGAAACGCGCCCCCGGTTTCGACCGACCCGTTCATGTGCTCAATCACCAGACCATCGGCTCCGAAGAAGCGGTTATTGATTGGGCCCTCAAACAAACGCTGCTGGGTATGCAGCAGGCCAATACCGAACGGCGCACCCCGGCTCCGCTGGCTAAACTCTGCGTAGGGCTGGAGTGTGGCGGTTCTGACGGGTTTTCGGGTATTTCAGCCAACCCGACGCTGGGCTATTTTTCGGATATGCTGGTGGCCCTCGGCGGGCAGGTGATTCTGTCCGAGTTTCCCGAACTCTGTGGCGTGGAGCAAAACCTGGCCGATCGCTGCGTAGACCGACCCACCGCCGACCGCTTCGCCCATCTGATGGCCACCTATAGCCAGCGGGCCAACGAAGCTGGGTCGGGGTTCGACATGAACCCGTCGCCGGGCAACATCAAGGACGGTTTGATCACCGATGCCATCAAATCGGCGGGGGCGGCTAAAAAAGGCGGTACCTCGCCCGTAGTGGACGTAATTGATTATCCCGAAAAAGCCCGTAAACCCGGCCTGACGCTGCTTTGCACACCCGGCAACGACGTGGAATCGACCACGGCTGAGGTGGCAGCCGGGGCTACGGTGGTGCTGTTTACCACCGGCCTTGGTACGCCCACCGGCAACCCCATTGCGCCGGTGGTGAAGGTAGCCAGCAATACGAAGCTGTATCAGAAAATGAACGACATCATGGATTTCGACACCGGCGGCATCATTGCAGGCACCGAAACCATTGAACAGGCCGCCCACCGATTACTCGATTTTGTGGTGAGCGTAGCCAGTGGCGATACCACGGTAAAAGCCGTGCTGAACAGTCAGGACGATTTCATTCCCTGGAAGCGGGGCGTATCGTTGTAAGCGTGTCACGCCACCTTTCACATCAGGAAATGGCGCTTTTTGGGAAACCCTACCCCTCCCGGACAACCAGATTGGCGGGGGGGTGCCAGGTTCCGTTTTGCCACGTAAATTCAAACGTTTCGGGAGCAATGCCCCACATCCGCCACTTCCCGGCGTTGATGGTGTCGCCTGCGTTTACGTTCTGGCGATACTGAAACGCTTTGACCGGGGCCGACCGAACGGTTTCTTTCTCGGTACCCGTAGCGGGCAGGCTGGCAAGCATCCGCTGGTAATCGGGTTGGGTAACAATGTATTCAGTGTGGGCGTCAAGGCGGGCCATGCGGTAGAGCGTTTATGGCACAAAGTTATCAGGACGGGCTGGATATTGTGGGTAGTATCCGCGGGTGTAATGCCTTCTCATAGGCAGTTTACGTGCATTCGGCTATCTTGCCCACTCCTTTCTGTCTCCCCGTACCAACGATGCAAAGACGATTTCAGCCTTTTTTTGTTCTGTGTATTTTTTTGATTCAGGTGTCCTTATTGCAGGCACAGACGTTTTCGCTGGATGCCGTGCGGAGCTACCCGTTCCCGTCCGATCTGACCCGTTCGGCGCGGGGCGGTCGCATGGCCTGGGCGGTAAATGAACAGGGGAAACGAAACGTGTACGTGGCCGAAGAGCCGGCGTTTGTGCCCCGCAAACTCACGAATTACACGCAGGACGACGGGCAGGAAATAAGCAGCTTATCCATCTCCGACGATGGCCGCTGGGTGGTATACGTGCGCGGGGGCGAACACGGGGCCAACTGGGACGATGAACTGCCGGTAAACGCGCTTTCTTTGCCAACCCCACCTAAAGTCCAGATCTGGCGCGTTCCCTTCGCCGGGGGCGAGCCCGCAGCCGTGGCCGAGGGCGATCAACCGAGCATTTCGCCCGATAACAAGCGAATGGCCTTTATCAAAGGCGGACAGGTCTGGAGTGCCCCGCTCGACGGCGCTTCGCCAGCCAGACTGCTGTTTACTGCCCGCGGCACGAGTGGGTCGCTGCAATGGTCGCCAGACGGGTCTAAACTGGCGTTTGTCTCCAACCGGAAAGACCACGCCTTTGTGGGCGTTTTCACCGACGAAACCGTACCCATCCGCTGGATGGCCCCCTCATTCAGCCGGGATGCGTCGCCCCGCTGGTCGCCGGACGGGCAGCAGCTCGTTTTTGTCCGAACCGCCGGTCGGGGTACCGAGCCCGATTCCATCCTGAGTCGCCGGCCCCGCCCCTGGAGCATCTGGATGGCCGACGTGGCTACCGGTGTGGCCCGTGAGCGGTGGCAGTCGCCTAAAACACTGGCGGGGTCGTTGCCGGCTACGGAGGGCGGGACCAACCTGCACTGGGCCGCCAATGATCGGATCGTGTTTGTGTCGTATCAGGATGGGTGGCCGCACCTGTATCGCATGGCTGCATCGGGTGGCACGCCGTTGCTGCTCACGCCCGGTTCATTCATGGTCGAGCACGTGTCGCTCAGCCCCGACCGGCTATGGCTGGTTTTTTCGGCCAATACCGGCCCCGATCAGCTTGATCTGGACCGGCGGCACATTGCGCGGGTACCAGTAGACCGGGCCGCGATGGAAGTTTTGACCCCCGGCGCGGGGCTGGAGTGGACCCCCGTAGTGCTGGGCGACAACAAAACGGTGGCCCTGCTGAGTGCCACGGCCCAACGTCCGCCCCTGCCTGCTGTGATCCCCCAGGGTACCGGAACGCCCCGGCTGCTGGGCGAAACCATGATCCCCGCCGGTTATCCGCAGCGACAGCTGGTAACCCCCCGGCAGGTGCTGTTTAAGGCACCCGACGGAACCACCGTGGCCGGACAGCTCTTTGAACCGGCGGGTAACCCGGTCCGGAAACCGGCTCTCATTTATGTGCATGGTGGCCCCTCACGGCAGATGCTGCTGGGCTGGCACTATTCCGACTACTACGCCAATGCCTACGCCATGAACCAGTGGCTGGCCAGTCAGGGGTTTGTGGTGCTGTCCATTAATTACCGGCTGGGCATTGGCTATGGCTTTAGTTTTCAAAACCCGGTGGGGGGCGGTGCCATGGGTGCGTCAGAATATCAGGATGTAAAGGCGGGGGCGGTCTGGCTGACGCAGCAGCCACAGGTTGACGCAAACCGGATTGGTATTTTTGGCGGCTCGTACGGCGGCTACCTCACTGCGCTGGCCCTGGCCCGCGACTCGAAACTCTTTGCGGCCGGGGTCGATACGCACGGGGTGCACGACTGGAACCGTGATGACTATGACAACCAGCAAACAGGACGGTTTGAGAAGGTGCCTGACTTTACCAGAGCCATGCAGGTCATTTACGAATCGTCGCCCATCTCGTCGGTGAAAAACTGGACATCGCCCGTGCTGCTCATTCACGGCGACGACGACCGCAATGTGCGCTTCAGCCAGACCACTGATCTGGTGCAGCGTCTTGAAAAGCAGGGCGTCTCCCTGGAAACGATGGTGATTGTAGACGATACGCACCACTGGATGCTGCACACCAATGCCCTGAGGGCCGGTAACGCCACCGCCGATTTTTTCAGACGTAAACTAATGCCCAGAAAACCCTGATGACATTCGCCGACAAGCGTAGCCCGGACCGGCGCACCGGTCCACCATTACAATTCCCAAACCAAACTCTATGAAAAGCACTACCAAACACCTTACCCGACTCTGCGCTCTGGCAGCGGCCGGACTCCTGCTCGGTACCGCGCCAGTCCGGGCGCAGGGGATCGACGAAACCTACAACCAGAAAATCCGGGAGTACACGACCGACAAACGGTTTCTGCCCGAATCCGTCCTGAATCTGGTTGATCACCCCACTATACCGTCACCCCGTAAGCACTTTGGTCAGATTACGGGCACACCGGGCGTTATTCACCGCACCCCCGAGATTTATGCGTATTACCAGAAGCTGGCCCAAACCTCGCCCAATATTACCATGACGCAGATTGGCACTACGGAAGAGGGGCGACCGCTTCAGCTGATTGCCATTGCCAGTGAGGAAACCATGAAGCGGCTCGACCATTACAAGAAACAGCTCGCTCTGCTGGCCGACCCGCGCAAAATAGGGACGGGTAGTGTGGAGCCCATTCTGGCCGACAGCAAGCTGGTGTATTACCTGAGTGGCGGGCTGCACTCCCCCGAAATGGGGCCGCCGGAAATGCTGATGGAACTGGCCTACCGGCTCATCACCAGCCAGTCGCCGGAAATCAAAACCGTCCGCGACAACATCATCATCCTGATCAATCCCGTTGCCGAACCCGACGGCTGGGACAAGCAGGTAGACTGGTATTACCGCTACACCAAAGCCCGTAAATCCTACGACGATGGTTTCCCAAAGTCGCCCCCGTACTGGGGTAAATATGTGTACCACGACAACAACCGCGACGGGTTACAGGTGTCGCAGGCCCTGACCAAAGCGATTTTCAACGTGTTTTACGACTGGCATTTTACCGCCAGTCTGGATCTGCACGAATCGGTGCCCCTGCTGTATATCTCGACCGGCACGGGCCCCTACAACGAAACCATCGATCCGATTACCATTGGTGAGTGGCAGACCATGGCCAACCACGACATGGCATCGCTGGCCGCGCAGGGGCTTCCCGGCGTGTTTACGTGGGCGTTTTACGACGGCTGGTACCCCGGTTACGCGCTCTGGATTGCCAACAACCACAACTCCGCCGGCCGGTTTTACGAAACCTTCGGCAATGCGGGTGCGAATACGTACATGCGCAACCTGGCCGATCAGAAATACGCGGGCGATGCCGTGACCTCGAAAGAATGGTACCGCCCCGATCCGGCTACCGAACGGGTAAACTGGTCGTACCGCAACAACATCAACTATATGCAGGCCGGGGTGCTGGCATCGCTGTCGTACGGGGCTACCAACAGCCGGATGCTGCTCAAGAACTTCTACCAGAAAGGGCTGAACAACATCCGCAAAGGAACCGAAGACAAACCCCGCGCTTTCGTCATCCCCAAAAGTCAGCGCGATCCGGCCATGGCGGCTTACCTGGTTAATCAGTTGCGGGCGCAGGCCATTGAGGTACACCGGGCCGAATCGGGTAAGAACGCGGGCGATTACGTGGTGCTGCTCAACCAGCCGTACCGCAACCTCGCCGTGTCGTTGCTCACGAAGCAGAACTACCCTAAAGAAGCCAAGTTTCCGCCCTACGACGATATTGCCTGGACATTTGGCTACCTGTACGGGGTGGACGTAAAAGCCGAAGACAGCCTGACCCACACTGCCGCCGATCTGAACATGATCAGTCAGGACGTGCAGTACGCCGGAACCATCGACGGCGACGGTACCAGCTACGTGCTCAATTACAAAGGTCAGAATACGCTGCTGCCCGCGCTACTCTGGCTGAAAGGACAAGGCAAAGCCGCCAAAGCAACCGTGCTGGATACCAGAGCGACGCTGACCGGAATGAAAGACACCCTGGCGGCTGGTGCGGTCGTGTTCAGCGGACTGACTGCCAGTCAGGTCAAAACCATGACGACCCGGTTTGGACTGGACGTTCACGCCACCAAAGCAACCCCCACGGGCCTAGGAACAGACCTGCGCTCGCACGAGGTAAGTTTGCCCCGCGTGGCCATTTACCACAGCTGGTTTAACACGCAGGACGAAGGCTGGGCGCGCTACACCTTTGAGCAGCGCGGCATTCCCTACACGTCCATCAACAAAGACCAGCTCAAAGCGGGCGATTTGCGGAAGAAGTTCGATGTGATTGTGGTACCCCGCATGCGCGGCACCGGTACGAACTTCATGCACGGCATTGATGCCAAATACGGCCCGATGCCGTACACCAAAACGGCCGACTTTCCGGCGCATGGTTTTCCCGATGCTACGGCCGATATGACCGGTGGACCGGGATTTGACGGCGTGGAGAATCTGAAAAAATTCGTGGAAACCGGCGGGGTGCTGATTACGCTCGACAACTCGTCGCTGATGCTGGCCCAGACGGGTATTGCCCGTGATCTTGAAGAAGCGCCCGCGCCCACCCTGTTCCATCCGGGCTCTATTGTCCAGGTGAAAAACCGGCAGCCCAACAACCCGATCATGTATGGCTTTCCTGAAACGTTCTCTATTTTCCGGGGCATTGCACCCCTGCTGCAGACGAAGCTGTACAACCGCGACATGATGCTGATGCAGTACGGCACCAAGCCGCTCAAGGACGAGGAGGAATACAAGGGAGCCATTCTGGGCATGCCCGAGATGGGTGTCCCCGCCAAACGGTCCGCCACCGATGCTGCCAAAGCCACCCCGCCCAAAAAGGAAGACCCCTACGTGCTCTCCGGCATGGTGCGCAACGAACAGACCATTATCGGGCACGGCGGTATCTTTAACGTGCCGGTGGGCGCGGGCCGGGTTATTGCGTTTACCTTCGATCCGCTGCACCGCTATCTCAACCACCACGATGCGCCCCTGGTCTGGAACGCCCTCATTAACTGGAACCACCTCGAAACGCCCGCCCGCCCCGCCACTGCCGAGTCTACTGCTCCGACGGGTATGAAAAAAGGCGAGGAATAACCGGGAATTAACGCGGGCGGGGAGCCATTCAGAGCCGTTTAGTCCATGAAAAATGAAGCGATCCCGTCCGGACTACCGACGACGCAGCTATGCCTGAGGTTTTCCAGGCATAGCTGCGATTTCCGGCCCGCCTGAGCCTTGAATTCATAGGTTACTCTATTGACAGTCGCTGTTGGCGCAGGGCTTCGGGCGTAGCGGCCGGGTCAATGAACCGGCTGACAACCCTGCGTTTGTTATACCCTAAAACCGTGGTGGTTACTGCCGGATTAACGGCATACAAAAACGCCGTACTGCGGTCATCCGGAGACGGTACGTACAGCACGGACACGTTCTGTAAGCCGCTTGCTGTGGCGAATTTTTCGAGCAGTTGCTGAACCTCAGCCACGGGCCTTTTTTCGGGATTCGTATAAATGATAAACGCTTTCAATGGGTCGCTGGCTGACGATTCGGCTGGCCCAGACGCTGACTTCTGCAACTGAGTTTCCCAGAACCGAGCCATTTGACGAAGCGTATCGGAGGTGATTGAGCGTGTCCAGATCATGACGCCCCGCCCCCGGCCATAGCGGCACATGGGGCAGGTTTGTTTGCCCCGGTCCGGCCCCCACACGTGCACCGGGTCAAAAGCGGGACACTCAGCCCCAACGGACAGACCGGATTCCATCCCCGCCCGATCGTACTGCGGCAGTAGCTGAATGTCGCGGTGGCCCACCAGCGTATCGTTCCGGCTCATAAGTGCCACCCCGCCATAGCGTAAGAAGCCTTCCTGTGTCTCGGTTTTGTACCAGTACGAATCCGTTACCAGGGGGTCGTCGGTAAAGACAAAATCACTCAGGTAGTAACAGCTGCGCTGGGTGGGGGCCTGCACATAGAAATGAATGTGAGCCGGTATCTCTTTTCCCGGATAGGGACCGGGGCGGATGGTCATGATCTGGTACTGGCCCCGGGCGTCTGTTTTCAGCCAGCCCCGGCAGTAGCCGTGCCACCAGGCATGGGTGCTGCGGTCCTCGGTGCCGAGTTTGGCGTAACGACCCCGGGCGTTGGTGTGGTAGAAATACATTAACACGTTGGGAGCGGGTGTTTTGCCGTCCGATTCGTATACCGTTCCGCTAATCACCAGCGGTGTCCCGGCGGCCGTGTCGGGCGCAAGTCGGGCCCGATAGTCATGGGCGTGCTGCTGGTCGAACACGCAGCAATCGCAGTCGGGTGGATTGGGCGACGGGGACGTGCCGGATGCGGGTGTCTGGGAGCGGGACTGGCAGGCCGTAGCCAGCGAGAAACAAAGGATGGCGATAAGACGATAAACAGGCATAGCGGGTTTGTTTTCAGCAAAGAAACGCGCCCCGGGCACCCACCAGCTTTAAAATAGACCAACGACCTAACTAGTAGATGAACCGATCCACAGCCCGTTACGACCGGGATTGATTCCTGACGCAAACCAGTACATTTGTTGGCATTACCTTCCGTTTCGCTCCCGTATGCTGCTTACTCCTGCGCGCTACCCGATAGCCATCAACCGACCCTCGGTCCTGCTCTGGACAGCCATCACGGTTGTATTTCTATTTGAGCGAACCTACCTGATTCAGAAGGCGGGCCTGCCGCATATGCTGGGTTGCGTACTGGTACGGGTGGTTTTGCTGCTGCTGCTCTGCCACGTGCATAACTATAGGCTTACCCCACTGCTTACCGCCCGGAAGTACGGGCCGTACGCGCTGTTTACGGGTATAGCCGTTGGCAGTTACCTGCTCCTTCAGGGAGGGTACGATCACTATTTGTTTGGCTTCGTCATCGGCGATCAGGAGCGGGCCGGGCTGGGCCAGAATCTGCCGTACAACACCCTGACCACAATTTGGTACCTGTTGCTGACGTATCTGGTAAAGCGCGCCATTGATCCGGTCTCGCTGCCTTCACGGATAACCGAGCCGGCGCTGAAAACGGACGGGCAGACAATAGCCGTCAAGACCGGTACGCAGTGGGTGCGGCTGCCGGTGAATAAGGTGCTGTACGCCCAGGGCCTCAAAGATTACACGAGGTTGTTTACGCAGGAGGAGACGTTTGTACTCAAGGGTTCCATTGGTACAGTGGTCACTCAGTTGCCGGATGGGGTATTCGTGCGCGTTCACAAATCGTATCTGGTGGCCCGCCAGCATATTCAGTCGGTGTCGCGCCGGGCGGTCAGGGTGCCGGGCCATGTTGTCCCCGTGGGTCGGCTATACGCGCAATCGGTTCTGGATGAATTTACGCGCTGATCGGTGGCAGCTCATCCGTATCTACGTGACATCCATCTATCCTGCTTCGGTCGTTACTGTCGGCAAAGCTTTGCCGACAGTAACGACCGAAGCAGGATAGATGGATGTCACCTATTCTTATAAATTCATAAATTGCTTCGCACCAGATGGTCCGTATTGCTGGCATATCACAGCAATAAGTAGCTAAATTATTGATTTGATGCCTTAATGGCCCCGGGTTAGATCATCGGAAGAGAGGTGTTGGAGAAGATGTACGGTTGGCATGATTATATTCTTTCCATTCCGCCAGGGACAGCAGATACTACCCAGGACAAGGCAGGCCCGGCGGGCTACCCTGAATCTGTATAATCACCCCATCCCAGCGAACTACTCCGGTCCGCTGGCTCCAGTAATTTTCTGGTAATCAGGTCGAATAATGGTAACTGTGAGGCCATTGGCTGCCACCTGACCACGTTTGGTGGCGGCTTTGATGCGCTTTTTTTGCCTGACGTTACCTGAACCACCGCGTTTCTTCCGGGAAAACAGCCCAGTCCCTGGTCTGGCAATCCCGTTCGCTCCGGTAGTATTCAATCATCTCTGGCGTAATTGTTGCATGTTCCTGATTGGCGACAATTGTTACATCAAATCGCCGGTATGTATTTTCTACTACGGAAATTATGAAAACTAAATTATTACTAACCTGCCTGCTTGTTTTCCTGATTTCTGTGCGTAGTAGCCTGGCCCAGAGTCCCGATTTGGGAACCGCATCCCGGTTTGCTTTATTCACGGTCAATGGCGCCTTTACCAACACGGGCGCGAGTACGGTAACGGGCGATGTGGGCACGAACGTAGGCGCGTTCAGCGGATTTCCGCCGGGTACGGTCATTGGCCAGACTCGACTACAGGGCAGTGCCGAGGCCAGCCAGGCGGCTGCGGATGTGGCAGCCGCGTATAACTCGCTCAGTTCGCTTACCTGTGCAACGACTGTGCTGGCTGAGTTGGGGGGGCAAACGCTTACGCCGGGCGTTTACTGTCAGCCCACCGCTGATCCTACATCGCTGAATGGAACGCTGACCCTGAGCGGAGCGGGCGTATTCATCATTAAACTGAGCAGCGCATTAACAACCGCAACGAACTCAACGATTTCATTGACCAACGGTGCCCTGGCCTGTAACGTATTTTTTCAGGTAAACGGAGCGATTAGTCTGGGAACGGGTTCGGCATTTAAGGGAACCATACTGGCTACGGGCGCTATTGCCCTGGCCACGGGGGCGTCACTGGAAGGCAGGGGCCTGTCAACCGGGGGCGCCATTGCGCTCAACAACAACGTAGTAACGGTCACGAACTCCGTGCTGTCGATCAACGCCGTGGCCAGTGCCTGCGCGCCCGCTACCAACCAATATTCAGTTTCGGGTACCATCTCATCGACCAGCGCTTCGCCAGCAATCGTTACCCTTACCGATGGCCTTGTATCAATGACGGTGGCACTCGGGGCCGGCGTCACCTCAACGCCGTATAGCCTGACGGGGCTAATGTCCGGTACGGGGAGTCATACCGTAACGGTAAGCTGCGCCGGCAGTATGGCCAGCGCTACCTACGCGGCACCCGCTTCCTGTACGGCGTCTTCGGCCAGTCTGGGTGGGACGATTTACGCGGATAACAACGGGAATGGCCTGTCTGACGGGAGCGATACACCACTGTCGGGGGTGACAGTCACCCTGCTCAATAATGTGAACGCCCCCATTGTCTCGACCATTACCAATGCGTCGGGTCTCTATAGTTTTTCCGGTTTAACACCGGGCGTACCGTACTCACTGAGCTTCACAACACCCGCCGGTTATTCGGCCACAACACCTTCCACAACCGGACCGATAACGCTGGCTTCCGGCGAAGTAAACACCAGTGCATCCGCTGGTTTTCAACTTGTGTCGGGCTCCACCACACCAGCCTTATCGGTGAGTGTTACGCCGGGAGCTTCTCAAACCGCTACCAATCAATATACCCTGACGGGGGTCATTGCGCTGACGGCGGCCCCGGCGGGTTCACTCACCATTACCGATGGCACCACATCGACGATTGTATCGGTAACGGCGGGTCAGACCACGGCTTCGTTCAGCCTGACGGGTCTGGCATCCGGCACCGGATTACGCACGGTTACGGTGAGTGGGGCGGGTTACCCGTCCGCCACCACGACCTATAGGGCACCCGACAACGTTGTTCCAGTCAATCCGGCGCTGTCGGTGCAAGCGTTTGTTTCTGCGTCGGTAGCTGCGCCGGGCGCCGTGCTGACGTACCGCGTGGTGCTGACTAACTCAGGATCAACAACGGCAACGACCATTGTCCGGGATTCACTAAGTGCCGGCGGGACGTACGTGGCAAACTCAGCGACTCCTCCGGCGGGTACGTCGTTTACCGCCGGGGCACCCATCAGCTTGTGGTATGTGCCCGTTATTGCCGCCGGGCAGAGCCTGACGCTGACCTTTCAGGCGCTTGTTAACGCGACCGGTATTCTTTATAATGTGGTTACGGTGCCGGGCAATACGGCCAGCATCTGCACATCAATACCCGTTAAGCTGTGCCCTGGCGATGAATACACGCTGAGTGTACCGGCCGGTCGGGCCAATTATCGATGGTACAGGAATGGACTGCTCCTTGCGGATCAGACTACCAATGTGCTGGTGGTAAGCCAGCCCGGCAGCTACAGCCTCGGTATCGACAATGCCAACGGCTTATGCCCGGATTTTTCGTGCTGTCCCTTTATCGTTGAAGAGGACGCGCTGCCTGCTTATCAGGCGGTTGCCACCGCGGCTACCTGCGTGGGCAGTGATCCCCAGAACAACGGTCAGCTGGTGCTGAGTAATTTCAGACCTGAACTCACCTATCAATATTCGCTTGGGGTGGTGTTCAACGAGTCGGGTTCGTTATCGGGTGTACCCCGGCCAATTCCGGCTAATGGGGTACTATCCACTACCTTACCCAACTCGTCGGTTAGTCAGTCATATACGGTGCGGGTCTACAACTCGTCGGGTTGCTACGTAGATAAGACCGTAACCGTAGCGCCTACCGTATGTACCTGCCCGGCTCCTGTTTGTGCTCCCTTTGTACTCACGCAAACCAAACGGCCGGTGCGCATCGGCGATCCCGTCCGGTAACTGTAAACGAGTAGGTTGGAACCGGGTGAGTACTGCCCGCAAAAAAACGGCGTGGAAATAGCTTTCCGCGCCGTTTTTGCCTTCTCAGGCATGGACAGTACTGGTTCAGATTCTGACACTGGTGCCGTCGAAGAGGGGGACGGTCATAGAGAAATTTTCGCCGTATTGCAGTTTCTGCTCTTCCAGAATGCCCAGCGCAATCTGCTCGCCCAGCCGCAACGACTCGATTTGGTCAGACCAGTAATGCACACCCGCCCAGTCGCGTCCGAAGGCGATGTTGGCCGCCAGCTTGTTCAGTTCATTCTCTACCGTCAGCTTACCGACCGAAGACGCATCGACCACCAGATTCTTGCCGTTGGCGTTGGGCACGTAAGCAAACGGCAGGATGAACCCCTCGTCGAAGAACGCTTTCAAAATCGTGACGCACGCGCCCGCTACGGTGGCGTGGCCGGAACCGTAGGACGGGTGCATGGGCGAGCCTTCCACGTAGGGCATCGGCAGCAGGAACGAGTCAGTAGTGGCCGAGGGATCGCCGGAACGGTCGGCGTTGGCGTTTTGGGTGGCGTTGTGTGCCTTCAATAACGGCCAGAGTTTGAGACTCGATAAAATAGCTACCGGATTTTTCATGATGTCGAGGTTGGCAGTATCGCCCGTGGCATAGCGGTGCAGCCAGCCCGCTACCACTTCGGGCCTGGCCCGGCGATGTACGTTGTACTTCTGGAACCGAACGGCTTTCAGGGCACGGGTGGCCACTTCTGATACTAAGTTGAGGATGTGCGGCCCGCCAAACTGCGCAAAACCCGTTTGTTTGTCCACGCTGTCGGGCAACCGGAAGGGCATGCCCGGATCAACGGGCGCACCAATGCCGAGCAGGATCAGACAGGCGTTGAAGTACGCCTGGTGGAGGGCGTCGTAGTGAACATAGGTGCAGAGGTCGCGCGGGGTGGTGATGAAGCGGTAGCCTTTCTCGCGGTTGATGTTGTTGTCGTTGTCCGGGTCTTCGTATGTCTTCGAGTTCGCGCAGGTTGGCTCCGTTCTGCACGTCGAGCCATTGCGCCCAGGTGGTCATGTAGTCGACTTTTTTGTGGACGATCCGCACCCGCTGGTCGATGGTGGCGGCACCGTAGGCAATCAGCCCCTGATCGTCCCCAAATCGAACCCCTGTTTTCCCCAGCGACGCGGTTGCCGACGTAGAGAAACTGCGAAATGAATGGCCCTACGTCGTCGCCGATTACGTTACCCCGGAAGATATTTCGGCGGTGCATAAGCCTCAAATGTCGCTCGCCGAGAAGTACCCGCGTTTGCGGGCGGCCTGGTAGGGATGCAGCCCGTAGTTACTCTTATTTTTAAACCAGTTCAGGCCGTTGAGGTCCATCACCGCTTTCTTAACGTCGGCGTTGGTATCGAATTTGGTAAACGGTACGTCGCGCAGGAGGGCCATCCAGTAGAGTTCGGCCATCTCGGCAATGAGTTCTTCGCTGTCGAGGATGGGGGCGGGCGGAATGGCGAGCGACTGTGCGTCTGGGCCTTCGAGGTCGTAGGTCAGGCCCGCGCCCATGCTCTCCCAGCCGCGCACTTTAGCCATAGCGGTCTGCGCGATCTGCGATAGCCAGGGCGTCGTACCCGGGTTCAATTTCAGGGCGTCGATAGAGGCCAGGTCGCCCATATCACAGGCGCGGATAAAGTCGGCGTACACGTCGGCGTTGGGGTCAGCCAGAAACCCGGCGTTGTCATGTAAAAACCCTTTGGTGAACGTACCGATATACGACGGCACGTTGTTGGGCATGAGTCGATAGCGGTTTTCTTCGCCGTTGCTGCGCTGGTAGGAGTGGGGGCGGTTGTAGGCTACGTCGGCGGCTGCGTAGCGCATCTCGTGGGCGGAAATTCGGCGGTTCTTCATCGGAAGCGTGGAATAGATAGTTTGGACAGGCATTTGGTTGCCTGCTAACGCCTTGGTCGAAAATTGCCCGGCCGGGGGAAACGTGCGTACCCATTGTTTTGAGCGAACGGTATGTTGGCATCGCCAATGCAAAAGAATCAGTACTTTAGGCCAGATTTCACGCCTTAACTACCGTACCCATGCCGTTTCTGTTGATTGTATTCCTCCTGGTGGCTATCGTCGCTTTTTTGTCCATCGTTATCGTACAGCAGGGTACGGTAGCGGTTATTACCATTTTCGGGAAGTACACCCGCGTTCTGACACCCGGCCTGAATTTTAAGATTCCCTTCATCGAAGTGATTTACCGGCGTATTTCCATCCAGAACCGCTCCGTTGAACTGGCGTTTCAGGCCATCACCGCCGATCAGGCCAACGTTAATTTCAAAGCCATGCTGGTGTATTCGGTGCTGAACCAGGCCGAAGAAACGATTAAGAACGTAGCGTTCAAGTTTATCGACGAAGCCTCGTTTATGCAGGCGCTGATCCGTACCATCGAAGGGTCTATCCGTAGTTTCGTGGCTACCAAACGGCAGGCCGAAATCCTGTCGCTGCGGTCCGAAATTATCGAACACGTGAAAGCCCAGCTCGATACGCTGCTGGAAAGCTGGGGCTACCACCTCACCGATCTGCAACTTAACGACATTGCCTTCGATGAGGTCATTATGCGGTCAATGGCGCAGGTTGTGGCCTCGTCCAACCTGAAAGCAGCCGCCGAAAACGAAGGTCAGGCCCTGCTCATCACCAAAACCAAAGCCGCCGAAGCCGATGGTAACGCCATCAAAATTTCCGCCCAGGCCGAAAAGACAGCCGCCCAGTTGCGGGGCCAGGGCGTGGCGCTGTTCCGCGAAGAGGTAGCCAAAGGCATGGCCGAGTCGGCCAAGGTCATGACAGCCGCCGACCTCGATGCGTCGCTGATTCTATTCTCGATCTGGACCGAAGCCATCAAACACTTTGCCGAGAACGGTAAGGGCAACACTATTTTTCTCGATGGCTCGACCGGGGGGATGGAAAAAACCATGCAGCAACTCCTGGCCGTTGAGCAGATGAACACGGCCGGTGCCAGCAAGCGGCAAACACAGTGAACCGTTCGCAGTTATCAGTAGACAGGTTCCCGGGTTTCGCATTTCCGGGCCAGCTGATAATTGATTACCAAATAACCGTTCACCGCAATGACGAACCTACTCTTTCCAACCGATTTCTCGACCAACAATACAGCCGCGCTTAACTGGGTCCGGCTCTTTGCCCGCAAAACCGGGGCTACCATCACGCTCCTCCATGTGTACCAGCCCATGGTGGTTGATACCACCCTGCCTACTATTGGCGATGTGGGCGTGGGCGTATTAGCCTCGCAGGAACTGGAAGAGATTAGCCGACAGCGACTGGATCAACTGGCCGATCAACTCCAGGACGAGCGATTTTCGGTGCAGTCCAACTGGCGCATCGGGTCCGTAGAAGACGAGATTCTGGCCGCGGCTGCCGAGTTTTCTGCCGATCTGATTGTGATGGGCCGCCATGATCTCAACACGTTCTTCGACCGCCTGGCGGGTAGCGCCGTCAGCGACGTGACCGAACACGCCATTTGCCCGGTGCTGATCGTGCCATCTACCGACGACGGACACGCAATCCAGCCCGCGCAGGTACGTACCATTGCCTATGCCATGCAGCAGCGCACCACCCAGGCCGACGTATCGGCCCAGACCGACTCGCTTGTTGAATCGTTCGACGCCGAACTGAAAATTCTGACCGAAGATCAGCTCGACAATCCGCCCGTTGATCTGATTGTGATGCAGTTGTACCCGCAGGCAGGCTTTCTGGACAACCTGCTCCATCCCAACCATACGACAGCCCTGATCGAAAAATCAGATGTGCCGGTGCTGGTGTATCATAAACCGGAATAGCGCCTGAAGGCGGTTTGCGTGAGTTAATTTGGCCCGAAAGCGTTAACTCGATTCACTCAAACTGCTTCTTAACACAACGATAATCAACTGATCGGGTAAGCGGGTCAGTCGATCCTGCTTTCCGGTGAAAAACAACCTCCTGCCATGACTATGAAAACGATTCTGTTAGCCGTTGATTTTACGCCCGCTTCGCAGTCGGCTATGGCCTGGGCCAAACTGTTTGCCCGGCACTACAACGCCGAACTGATTCTGGTACACGTAGCATCCACGCCCATGCCCAGTTCGTCTATTCCGACCATTGGCGGAGCGGGTCTTGGCATGGGTATGGCCATGGGCGAGACTATGCCGCTTACTGCTGAACCGGTTTTTGAGGACCAGCTTACGGCACTTGGCCAGCAGCTCCAGGCTGAAGGTATTGCCTGCCGAACCGACCTGCGCCGGGGAGGTATTGACGGGGCCATTCTGGATGCCGCAAAGGAATACCGGGTCGATCTGATTATTACGGGCCGCAGCCACATCGATAATTTTTTCGACTGGCTGGGGGGGAGTGTTGCGGCCGATATAGCCACCAGTGCCCGTCGCCCCGTTTTGGTCATCCCGGCTATCAGCCGACCCGAAGACCAGGACGGGCCGACGCCGGACGTTTCGCTGAAAACAATTGTTTTTTCGACTCCCCTGGAATTTGACGAAGCCGAAATTTTTGAACACGTAACTGAACTGGCGCAGACGTTCGGGGCATCGCTTCGGCTGTTGCGGGTAGAGTCTGAAAACCAGCCTAACATCAACAAAGATGCTGTTGTACTGGCTCCCCTGCAGGCAATTTACGGAGCCGAGTCGCTGGTGGTAGATCGGGTAGAGTCTAACACCGTAACGGGTGGTATCAACGATTATCTAGCCGTGAATACAGTCGATCTGCTGGTGATGGCTACCCGCGAACGCGGATTTCTCACCGGCCTGCTCAACCCGAGTCTGACGGGTAAGATGATCCTACGCTCCGACGTACCCCTGCTGGTGTATCAGGTAAAAGGCGACTTGTAGGCAAGTGGCGTTTGCCGTAATCAGTCGAGTTGCCGGTAGGTTCGGGCGTAGGCCGACGGGGTCTGCCCGGTCACGCGCCGGAACTGCCGGTTAAAGTTGGACAGGGTTCGAAAACCACTCTCGTCGCTGATCTGCGCAACGCTCATTGCATCATTCATCAGTAATTTTCGGGCGTGGCCAATTCTGATTTCGGCCACAAAGTCTGAAAATGTTTTGTTGGCGTGGGTCTTGAAATACCGGCAGAAAGCCGGGGGCGTCATGCCCGCCAGATCGGCAACGGCCACCAGCGATAACCCGCCGGAGAAGTGATCCAGCACGTAGTCGTGAACAAGCTGCATCCGGCGGTACGCCGGTCCGTCAACGGCGTGGGCTTTTACCGGATTGGTGTAGCCCAGACTGGTCAGGAAGCGGTAATCCGTAGCCTGGGTCAGGTCGTGGAGCAGTGTCAGCAGGGTTAGTACCTGCCCAAATCCGGGCGGCTGATGGCTCAACGTGTGCAAGGCCGCTTCGGCGCGGGGGCGGGTGGGGCCGGTCCACTCCAGACCCCGGTGCGCCTGCCCAAACAACTGCCGGAGCAGGGTCATTTCAGGGCGGTTCAGAAAGTCATGGCCCAGAAAATCTTCCGTAAAGTAGACTACCACTCCCCTGGTCATCAACGGGCTGTCCCGGTCAAAATACGGCTGGTCACTCCGCCACAGGTGCGGTAGATTCGGCCCCAGAAATACCAGGTCACCCGCCCCGAACGGCCGTATCGAATCGCCAATGAACCGGGTACCTACCCCCTCTTCCACCAGAAATAGCTGATAGTGCGGATGAAAATGCCAGTTGGGGTCAAAATGGGGCTCCGCCAGCCGCTTTACCGACAGGGAAGCAGATACAGGTTCCAGATCTTTTCGGACGGGGTTTTTCATCGGAATGGTCTTGAATTGATGCGTTGAAGCGTAAAGTACGATGATGTTGGTTAAAATACAGTCAACTTTCGGTAACAGAAGCCGCATACGGAGTCTGTATAGTTGTTAATTTTGATAACATTTTAGAGACTCGATATGAATAAGCTGGGAATGAACCTGTTTACCTGGACAACAACGATGGACGGAGACCTGTCTGCCACGCTGTCATTCCTGAAAAACACCGGCTTTGATTTTGTCGAAATACCAGTCAATGATCCTACCGACGCCAGCAAATGGCAGCGTATTGGCCAGCAATGTGCCGACCTGGGTCTGGGCGTGCAAACCTGTACCATCTGCCCACCTGACAGGAGTCTGATTAGCCCCGATGCCGCCGTTCGTGCCGGTGCGGTGGCCTATCTCAAACAGGTAGTTGACGCGTCGGCCGCGGTGGGGTCGCAGATGCTGATGGGGCCCCTGTATGCGGGCTTCAAAACATTTACGGGCAAACCCGCCACGCAGCAGGAATGGGACTGGTCGGTAGCGGGCATGCGCGAGGTGGCCGAACACGCCCAGACGCAGCACGTAACGCTGGCCATTGAATACCTGAACCGGTTTGAAATTTACCTGCTCACCTGCGCCGATGATGTCCGGCGGTACGTAGAAGCCGTGAATCACCCCAACTGCCGGGCCTCGTTCGATACTTTCCACGCCAACATCGAAGAAAAGAGCATGGCCGATGCCATCCGTACCCTGGCGCCGTATCTGGTACAGGTACAGATTTCGGAAAACGACCGCTCCACGCCCGGCAAAGGCCACATCAATTTCAGCGAGGTATTCGCAACACTCGATGAAATTGGCTTTCAACGGGCCCATTGCCATCGAAGCCTTTGGGCTAACGCCACCCGATCTGGCAGCCGCGGCCAATATCGTCCGCAAAATGTTTGCCTCGCCGGAGCAATTGGCGCAGGAGGGGCTGCAATTTTTAACGGGTGAATTGAAACGGTCCGGCGTTCCGGTGCGTGAACAATCTCCGGCGTAGTGTGATGCAGGTAGGTGGGCGAAAGCCCATGCTACCATGAGTAGTTTAAAATTCGTAAGTAAAAAAGTATGAATATCGCTATTGTAGGCCTTGGATTTGGGGCCGAATTTATTCCAATTTATCAGCGGCACCCCGATGCCACCATGTACGCCATTTGCCAGCGCAACGTCGAGAGTCTCAACAAAATAGGCGATGCTTTTGGTATTGAGAAGCGGTACACCAGCTACGACGAGCTGCTGGCCGACCCTGCGGTGGATGCGGTACACATCAACTCGCCCATCCCAAACCACGCTGAGCAGACGCTGAAAGCACTGCGGGCGGGTAAGCACGTGGCCTGCACCGTACCCATGGCCACGAGCGTAGACGACTGCGCCGAGATTGTGCGCGCCTGCCAGGAATCGGGCAAGAAGTATATGATGATGGAGACGGTGGTGTACAGCCGCGAATTTCTGTTTGTGAAAGAACTGCATGAAACCGGGCAGCTGGGCAAAGTGCAGTTCCTGAAAGCCAGCCATCAGCAGGACATGGACGGCTGGCCCGACTATTGGCCCGGGTTGCCGCCCATGCACTATGCCACGCACTGCGTGGGCCCGGTGGCGGGACTGCTGCGGCTCCAGGCCGATTATGTCTCCTGCTTCGGTTCCGGTACCATCCGGCCCGAACTGGCCAGGATTCATAACTCGCCGTTTGCGGTTGAGTCGGCGCATATCAAGTTCAAAGACAGCGATTTGTCGGCCTATGTTTACCGGTCGCTGTTCGACGTAGCGCGGCAGTACCGCGAGAGTTTTGAGGTATATGGCGATAAGAAGTCGTTTGAGTGGCAGCTAATCGAGGATGAGCAGCCGGTTATTCACACCGCTAAAAAGCCCGAACCGGAAATTCCGCAAAAAGTAGCCGTGCCGGACTATGCCCACCGGCTGCCTGCCGAGATTCAACGCTTCACAACGAAGGGCGTGTACGACGCCGACGATACGCAGCACCTGTCCTTTACGCAGGGTGGCGGGCACGGCGGCTCGCACCCCCACATGGTGCACGAGTTTATCTCGGCCATCCGCGACGACCGCGACCCGTTTCCCAACGCGGCCCAGTCGGCCAACTGGACAAGCGTCGGCATTCTGGCGCACGAGTCGGCCATGCGGGGCGGGGAGATTATGAAACTGCCTGACTTTTGACCGGGCCTCATAACCGCGCGGTCTGCCCGGTCAATGCCGAATGAATGGCTTAGTTCTTTCTAAGATCCAGATCAATATACGTGTTGATAATCAGGCCGTTGTTGTATTGAAACACGGTCCGGTTATCTACCAAACGACCCAGCTGCGAGAGTTGCTGGAGAAACCCGCCCTCTATCCGAAACACCGGACTAAAGCGGTAGCCCACCAGGAGCCCAAGCCGATTCTGATCAAACACATTAGCCCCCACGTTTCGCCCAAAACCAATGAAAACTTCGTCATAAGCAGCCAGGTAAGCCGTTTTGTCGCCCATGGCCGGTTTGCCAATTGGCACCGGTATCTGCACCCGTAGCATATACCGGGCCCGGTTGAGGTAGTTAATCCGGTCGGGATCCGGTAGGGTTGGCTGTGAGTAGGCTCCTACCCAGCGTTGCTCCAGTATGAACCGGTGCGTAATGCCTGCGCGCCCTATCGGATTGCTGAGCGTGGCCATCTGATACGTTCGATGTTCGGGGAACTCCCGGCCACTACCCTGAATCGGGTAATCGCCATACGGATAGGTTTCGGCCCAGGCGTAGCCCGCCCGTAGGGTGAGTTGGTCGTTGACGGTATAGTTGATACCCACCCTCAACAGATTCTGCTGCCCGGTGGCTATGAATTCGCTGCGCCGGAGCTGATATTCCAGGTGGCCGCTCCAGCTTTTGGCGAAGCGCAGGGTGGTGAAGTTGGCCAGCCAGCCAATGGTGTTGTGGTCGCTCAAGCGGGGTTGTTGGGCCGTTGCCAGCTGAGCAAAACCCAGCCAGCAAACCGCCAGTAGAATACGGGCCGACCGTTGACGGGCCGGTTTAGACGATAGATAACGCATAGAGTGGCAACATTAAAATGTAGTAAGTGTTCCGACATGTTGCCGGGACAGGGCAGATTGTCTGCACTCCGGATGTCGGTCAGCACTGTTGTGACGGGCTCGTCCGCAGGTAGCGTTAATGGCCACCGGAGTCATTGCTTTGTACCGGGCATCCGGTATGGTGCGGGCCGGTCTGACCTTGTGCCGACCCACTAAAATGCGGGATAGATACAGGCTTGTTCTAACCGGTGTTTTCAACGAATGGGTATCGTAATCGCGCTGCCCTACCCGTGAATAGGCGGTCTTGGGTAAGATGCCATTGGAATCAGATTAGCCACGCGTTAGAACGAGTCAGTCCCTTGCTTTGAATATGGATTATAAAAACAGACGATTACCTGAGTACAGCACTCCCGGCCGTTGCCAGTCAGGGTTTTGTATACTTTGTTACCTCTAATGCACTGAACAAAAAACTACCATGAAAAAGACCTTATTCCTGCTTGCCCTCACGGCCCTGCTCGCCCAGTGCACCCGGCAGCCCAGTCAGACGTCGCGGGAGGTATCGGCGCAGAGCGGTAAACCCGGTGACGACCGGCCACGCCGAACCGAAATCCTGTTTCTGGGCGATAACAGCCACCATCAGCCCCGCGAACGGGTGGCGGAAGCCATGGCCGCGCTCGGTAAAAAAGGTATCAACTTCACTTATACCGACCGGCTCGAAGACATCAACACGGCTAATCTGAACCAGTATGACGCCCTGCTCATCTTCGCCAACTGGGACAGCCTGCCCAAACCGCAGGAACGGGCGTTGCTGGATTACGTAGCCTCGGGCCACGGGCTGGTTCCGGTGCACTGCGCGTCGTGGTGTTTCCGCAACTCGCCCGCCTACGTCGATACACTGGTAGGAGGTCAGTTTTTCCGGCATGGCATGGACACCATCCAGTCGCGGCTGATTGAAAAGCCGTCCTCGATTTTGAACGGGGTAGCACCGTTTAAGGTGTACGACGAAACTTACGTCCATAGTCATCTGCGGGCCGACAACAACATCCTGAGTGCGCGCGACATCAAGCCCGGCAACGACGCGGCCAACGTGGCCGCAGCGGGCCGCCCCGATGCGTTGGAGGAACCTTATACCTGGACCCGAAACTACGGCAAAGGGCGGATGTTCTATACCGCCTACGGCCATGACGCCCGTACCTGGACTAATCCGGAATTTCAAGAGCTGCTGGAGCGGGGTATCCTGTGGGCCGTGGGCGACCGGGTTAAAAAGCTGCATGACAACCTGAACCCGCAGCCCTTTGCGTACCGCGCAGCCCCCCAACTGCCCAATTACGAAAAGCGGTCCGGTGCGCAGATGCAGCAACTGGCTCTTTCGCCCGAAGAATCGATGAAGCACATTCAGGTGCCGGTGGGTTTCTCGCTCGATTTGTTTGCCCACGAGCCCAACGTCATGCACCCCATTGCCCTGGCCTGGGACGAACGCGGACGGCTCTTTGCGCTTATCACCAAAGATTATCCCAACGAGCGTAAACCCAACGGGCAGGGCGACGATTACATCGTGATCTGCGAAGACACCAACAATGACGGCAAGGCCGACAAGTTTACCCGGTTTGCCGACGGGCTGAACATACCCACCGGCATGACCTTCGGCAACGGCGGGCTGTACGTGGCGCAGGCGCCCGATATGCTGTTTTTTAAAGATACCGATGGGGACGATAAGGCCGACGTGCGCAAGACAGTGCTGACCGGCTTTGGCACCTTCGATACCCATGCCGGCCCGAGCAACCTGCACTACGGATTTGACAACTGGATCTGGGGCAGTGTGGGCTACGCCGGGTTCAAGGGGCTGGTTGGAACCAGTAAAGACACCACCCGGTTTGCGCAGGGGTTCTATCGCTTTAGACCAGACGGCTCGGAGCTGGAGTACGTCACCAGCACGTCAAACAACACCTGGGGGCAAAGTTTCAACGAGTCGGGAGACTTGTTCGGCTCCACGGCCAATAACGCGCACGGCTGGTACGCGCCCATTCCGAACCGGTATTTCAGCGCCGGGCCGCACCTGCGCGAAACCGGTAGCCGCAACACGGATACCCACAAAGACATGAAGCCCATTACGGAGAAAGTGCGGCAGGTAGATGTGTTTGGTGGCTTTACGGCGGCCGCGGGGCACAACTTTTACACCGCCCGCGCCTTTCCGAAGCCCTACTGGAACCGGGTAGCCTTTGTCTGCGAACCAACCGGCCACATCGTCCACCAGAACGTGATGCAGAAAGTTGGTACAAATTATGAAGACGCCGAAGCCGATGGGGTGGGCTTCAACCTGATGGCCGGAGCCGATGAGTGGTTTTCGCCGGTCTTCGCTGAAACGGGTCCGGATGGGGCCGTGTGGGTGGTAGACTGGTACAGCTACATCATTCAGCACAACCCCACGCCAAAGGGTGCCCAAAATGGCAAAGGCAACGCCTACCAGACGGACCTGCGCGATTTCACGCACGGCCGGATCTACCGCGTGGGCAACAAAAGCGCCACACCCTATACTCCTCTGTCGCTTAGCAAAGACCGCCCGACAGAGCTGGTGGCCGCCCTGAAGAACGACAACATGTTTTGGCGGATAACGGCGCAGCGGCTGCTGATAGAACGCAACAACAAAGACGTAGTGCCGCAGCTGCTGGCGCTGCTGAGCGACAACTCGGTAGATGAATCCGGCAATAATACGGGGGTTATTCATGCGCTCTGGACGCTGCACGGGCTGGACCCGGCCACGTCGGAACGCAGCAGTATGGCCGCGTTAAAGCATCCGTCGGCGGGCGTTCGTAAAACGGCGGTGCAGCTGTTGCCCTACACCAAAGAGGCCGCCAGCGAACTGTTACAGAATAAGCTACTGAACGACAGCGAGCCACTGGTGGTGCTGAATACATTACTGGCTTTCTCGAAAATGCCCGAAAGCCCGGCCGTGGAGCAGGCTATTCTAAACCGGCTTAACGCGGCCACCGAAGTGACCGACCGCTGGCTGCCCGACGCCTTTGCGCTGGTTCTGAACCGCAATAACGGCCAGCTGCTGAGAAACTACCTAAAGCAGGTGGGTATGAACACACCGGCCAGCCCGTCACCGGCCGACCATCAGCACCACATGACGCCCGCAAAGACCAGCGGTGGTCCCAACGCGCCCGAACCGTTAGTGGGTACACCGTCCACGAGCCCGAATGCCACCAGCCCCGATCGGCAGGCCGAAGCCAACAAACCCGACCTGATGATAGCGACTATCCGGGCTACTACTGAGTCGCCCGAAATGCGGCAGTCAACGCGCATTGAGGTGGATGTGAAAAACGCAGGCGACGTGGCCATCCCGGCCGGCACGCCCATTCCTTTGTCTATTCGCACGGTAGGGCCAACCGGCGCCAGCGATCCGGCCCGGGTCGATTACGTGAGCGTAGCGCATAAAACGGGGATCAGACCCGGCGAAACCGTGACCATCAGCAAAGGCAACAACGGCCCGTGGGATACCGATTTCTGGCTTGGATCGGACCGGGCGGGGGCGTTCATCATCACGGCCACGCTGGACCGGGACAACGTCATTGCCGAGGGTAATGAGCAGAACAACACCGCTACCAAAACGATCACCTTCCGCGCCCCAACCAACATGAGTAGCTATGTGCTGGAACGCGCCAGCCGCAGCTACGCCAGTGTTGCGCCAATCGATTCGGTAATTGCGCTGCTGAGAACGGCGCAAAAAGCCGGCCCGGGGGGCGAGGCTATTGTGAAAGGCGTGGCCGACGGCTGGAACCCAAAGCAGAAAGCTACTGTGCCGCAGACCGATCAGGAGTTTCTGGCCAGTCTGCGCAACAGCGTTACGCCCGACAACCGCGAACGGCTCAGCCGGCTCTACGAAGCCTGGGGTATCCATTCTGCCGCGCCCGCTGATGCCGATGTGACGGTGATAAAGCTGAAAACAGTGCGCGAAGAAATGCGGTACGACCAGAAAACGTTTACCGTAGTGGCAGGCAAACCCGTTGAAATTATCCTCGAGAATCCCGATGCCATGCAGCACAACCTCGTGGTGGGCAAGCAAAAAAGCATGGACATTATTGGGGCGGCTGCCGATAAGATGATTACGGCCAAAAACGGAGCCGAAAAGAACTACGTGCCCGATATACCGCAGGTCATTGCCGCCACCCCCCTGATTAACCCCGACCAGACGTACCGGCTTACATTCATGGCACCCGCGCAGCCCGGCAACTACCCGTTTGTCTGCACGTTTCCCGGTCACTGGCGCATCATGAACGGCACTATGACGGTTGTGGCGGATAAAAAAGGCACTGTGAGTAAGTAAGACCAATTCTGTATCTTGCCAATCGGCAGACCGCACCAAAGCCGGTCTGCCGATTTTTTTATGAACAACCCCCAACAGAACACAACCAATACCATCAACGTATCCTCTGAAATTGGCCGGCTTCGGCGGCTGCTCATTCACAGTCCGGACCGGGGACTGGGCAAGGTCATCCCCTCCAAAGCGCAGGACTGGCTCTTTGAAGACATCGTTCACCTCGACATGATGCGCCGGGACGAATACGACTATTACGTCAAGATCCTGCTGTATTTCCTGGACCCTGACAAGGTGCGGGGCCGCATTGCCAGCCTCGGACCCGACTCCAGCCGGGACTTTTACAAGCCCGACAACAGCGAGTACTTTAGCTCCGATAAGGTCATTGATGTTCAGTGTCTGCTGTCTGATATCCTTACCGACGACGGTATTCGTACGCGGCTAATTTCGGCCATTTGCGGCATTGAGCGAACGGCATTCCGGACGCAGCAGCAACTCAATCAGTACGACCCCGTTGAACTGGCCAAGATCATGATTTCCGGTACGCTGGCCGACCAGACGATGCTGTTTGCACCCCTGCCCAATTTCATCTTTACCCGCGACATTGGTATTGTCATCAACGACCATATTCTGCTCAACAAACCCGCCAAAATGGCCCGCACCCGCGAGGCTCTGCTGGCGCAGTACATCTTTTTCAACCACCCGATTTTCGCGGCTTATCAGGATAAAATCATTGAGATTCCTGATAACGAACACGCGTTTCTACTGCCCGAGGCCGATGCCAAGAGCGACGTAACCCGCTCAACACTGGAAGGGGGCGACGTAATGATGATTTCCAGCCGGCACCTGATTGTTGGCGTAAGCGAACGAACTACCCTGTACGCAGCCCAGCAGGTTACGCGGCTGGTATTTGAGAAGAATCTGGTCGATACGGTGACCATTGTCAAGATCCCCAAAAAGCGCGATTACATGCACATCGATACGGTGTTCACGCAGGTCAGACGCGATATGTGGGTCCTGCTCGGCTCCCTGGCCCGTACCGGCGACGAAGCCCAACAGCGCGACGTGCTGCACTTTTTTGCGCCGAAAGACCTCTCCGAAGAGCTTAAAATCATGCAATTCAGCCGGGAGCACCCCGACAAGCCCGTAGAAATCAATAACCTCGAAGATCTGTTCACCGGCATCAGTCAGAATGACCTTGGCGTTACCGGGCCCGTAACGTTTATTTATTCGGGCAACAATGAATTTCCGTTTGGCGCGCGCGAGCAGTGGACGGACTCGTGTAATTTGCTGGCCCTGAAAGATGGCGTGGTGGTTGGCTATGACCGTAATCCAAAAACCGCCGACGCTTTTCGGACCGCCGGTTTCGAGGTTATTTCGGTGGCCAAACTGCTGGATCGCTTTGAGCAGGGCGAAAGCTCCCCCGAAACCATCGAGAATACGTTTATCATGCTGCCCTCTGCCGAGCTGAGCCGGGCGCGGGGCGGTAGTCACTGCATGAGCCTGCCGCTGTTGCGCGATACGGTATAGGGATCTAGGCTGCCCCTGGTATAGCAACTCCCGTTTCATGGATGCGCCGTTGAACTGAAGGACGATACCCCCTGTAGGCAGGTGGTTGGAGTCCATGAGTCAGGAGCCTGCCGTTCTGTGATCATTGGGCCAGTGATGTCCTGCCCGATAAACAGGAGGATTTGTATCGGTAGGACCCGTCAGCACCGGCCAGGGCATCATTCGTGGGCAGAACGCGTTCGGCAATGACCATATTGCGCCTTGTTATCCTGATAGACATACCGACCATCAATCCCCTGAACAGGCCCTGATTCGGGCCGCTTCAGGGGATTATGTCACGCGCCTATCGCGTTTTTTACTATTTTTAGGCAGTTTTTCGCCCATGTACCCCCTCACTCCGTATGCAATCGCAATCGACCAACCGTATTCTGATGATCCGCCCCGTCCGGTTCGCCTTCAATAAGCAAACCGCCGAATCCAATGCGTTTCAGGATGCCGAACAGGCCGTTGAAACCAAAGACGTTGCCCAGGATGAAGCCCAGCGCGAGTTCGATGAAATGGTACGCCAGCTCCAGGCAATGGGCGTGGAAGTGATTGTGTATGAAGATACCACCCAGCCGCATACGCCTGATTCCATCTTTCCCAACAACTGGGTGTCGTTCCACGCCAGCGGTACGGTGGTGCTGTACCCGATGATGGCCGAGAACCGCCGGGTAGAACGCCGGATGGATATTGTTGATGACTTCGCCAAAAGCTTCCACGTTTCGCGCATCATCGATCTGACCCATTTTGAGCAGGAGGGTAAATTCCTCGAGGGTACGGGTAGTCTTGTACTGGACCGGATGCACCGCGTGGCGTTTGCCGGCATATCGTCCCGCACCCACCCCGACGTGCTGGCCGAGTTCAGCAAACAGACCGGCTACCGCGTCATATCGTTTCACACCGCCGATGCCACCGGTGAGCCGGTGTACCATACCAACGTGTTGATGTGCCTGGCCACAACCTTCGCCATCGTGTGTCTGGCCGCTATTGCCAACCCCGACGAACGGCTGATGGTACGGCAGGAACTGGAAGGTATGGGCAAGCGGATTTTTGATATTTCGCTGGCGCAGATGACCTGTTTTGCGGGCAATATGCTGATGGTGCTGGCCCGCAATAGCCAGCGCGTACTGGTCATGTCGAAGCAGGCTCATGCATCGCTGACATCCCTCCAGATTGACCAGCTGGACGACTACGCCACGCTAATGCCGTTCGACCTGTCGATGATTGAATCGAACGGGGGCGGCTCGGCCCGCTGCATGATGGCCGAGGTACATTTGCCCCTGAGCTAAGCATACCCACGCAACGTTTACCGCCTGGGCTGCGTCTTTCTGGCAGAAACTAAACAGAGAACTCCCATGAACGTCTTTTTCGCTGTTTGTGCGTCATTACTGACGCTGACCGGAACCCTGGCCCAGACCCAGCCGCAGATTGTTGGCAACGGCGATGTGGTGACCCGGCAACGTCCGCTTACCCCCTTTCATAAGCTTACCGTACGCGTGGGTATGCACGTCATCATCACCAAAGGAAACGAAGCCCTGGCTACCCTCGAAGGCGACAGTAATATCCTTGACCACGTGCAAACCGATATCAGCAACGGCGAACTGACTGTGATGCTGAAACCAAACCAGAGTTACAACCAGAAAAAGGGCGTCACCGTCACGCTGCACGTCCGCGACCTCGACCAGCTACTGATTAGTACGGGCTGCACCGTGGAGTCTGACCTGGCCATTCGCGCCCGGAACCTGACGGCCACCGTTGAGACGGGCAGCAGACTGACCGCACCTATCGACGCTAAAACCCTGAACCTGACCGTGCGGCAGGGGTCACAGGCCCAGCTCGATGGGTCGGCCACCGAAGCGGATATCCGGCTGTCGGGGGCGGGGAAACTGGATGCCGACAAATTAACCATCAGCCGCGCTACCGTCCGGCTCGACGGTGCCAGCAACGCCAGTCTGCACGTGACAAAAACCCTGTCGGCAACTGCCGACGGCATCAGCACCATCCGCTACCGGGGCAACCCCACAATTACGACCCAGCAGATTACGGGTTTGTCGAAGATTCAGAAGGAGGGCTGAACCGAATGACAATTTGCGGGTTACGACTTTAACGGATTCCTGACGCCTACAGGTTGTGCGTCGGCCATGCGTCGTAAGTCTTAACTCGTATTCAATTGAAAACTGCACTCATCACGGGAGCCAATTCAGGCCTGGGGCTGGCTACGGCCCGCGCCCTGGCCCAACGCTCGTTCAATCTTATTTTGCTGTGCCGCGACGAAAAGAAGGGCCGGGAGGCTCAGCTTGCCGTGCAGCAGGCTAATCCCGCCGTGCGCGTTGATGTGGTACTGGCCGATCTGATCGATCTCGACGCCGTGCGCCGGGTAGCTAAAGACGTTACGGCTACATACGACCGGCTCGATGTACTCGTTAACAACGCGGGCTATACCCCCTCCAAAATTGAGTTTGTCGATGCCATTGAAAAATCGTTTTTCGCGAGTCACATCGGGCATTTCGTGCTGACGCATCATCTGCTTGATGTGTTGAAGAAAACCGCTGCCGAAACCAGCGACGTACGGGTGGTAAACCTGTCGTCGGCGGCTTATCTGGGTGGTAATGCATCACGCTTTTTCCGGCGCATTGATGATCTGTCGCCCCTGTTCGCCTATTGCGACGATAAGCTGGCCAACCTGCTGTTTGCCAAAGAACTGGCCCGACAAACGGCGGGCACGGGCATTACGGCCTATTCAGTACATCCGGGCGCGGTGAAGACCAACTTTGGGTTGGACACGCCGGGTTTTCTGGGTAAAGTGTTTTCGCTGGCTGGTCCGCTGATGCGTTCGCCGGAGAAGGGCGCGCAAACGAGTGTGTTTCTGGCAGCCGCCCCCCTTAAAGCCATTGGCGAGCGGAACAACGGCGCGTACTTTGCGGACTGCGCGCCAAAAAATACCCACAACCGCGATATAACTGACGAAAAGGCCGCCAGCCTCTGGGAAAAGACCATGCCGTTTGTATAGGCTGGCTGGCAAACAAAAATGGCGGTTGCTAAAAGCGACCGCCATTCCGAAACCCACTCTATGAGAAATAATGGTTGACGATCAACGCCCGCCCAGGGGTATGATATAGCCGAGGGTAGCCTGCGTGTTGATGACTCTTGATTCGGTATTGAAGCCGGTGTCAATATCACCGAGCGAATACAGGCCGCGCAGTTCGATCGTGAGGTGACCGGGGCCGGTTTTCAGCGCTGCACCAATGCCGGCTGCCGCGCCAAAACCCAGTCGCCCGTCGGCTCCGTCGAGCGACTGGGTTTTGCCGTTTGCGCTTACGTTCAGCGCGTAGGATACATAGGGGCCAAGGTTGACGAAAAACCGGTTGCTGGTGGCATCGCCCGACGCCAGTTTCAGAAGCAGGGGGATTTCAAGCTGATCGGTAGCCCCCGTAACAATGCTTTCATTTCCCGAGCCACCCATAAACCGCAACTTCAATGCATTGCGCGTATAGTTCAGCTCAGGCTGGAAGGATAGCGTACCGCTGCCAAACTGGAACACCAAGCCGCCCGTAAAGCCGACACCTGGATCCAGACCCGCTATGGTCTCCAGGAAGACAGGATAGGTTACCCCACCCCGTAGACCAATGCGTACGCCTGACGTGCTGACGTCGGCGCTGGCTGGTGCATCCTGTTGGGGTTTGCTGACCGCAACGGCGGGTCTGGCAGGCCGTTCTGCCCGGTCGGGTCGGGTCCGGCTCATAGTTCCTGACGGAGAAGGGACGGGTTCGGCGCCTGGTTTTCTGGTCACACCGTGGTACTGATCGTAGAGTTCCTGCTGCCGGTTTGGGTTCGTATATGTACTGCTGGTGGTGGGCGTTACCGTAAGGCCCGGACTGGTTTTGGACCCCGTCTGGTTTTGGGCGGGACTCAGCAAAGGACTAAGGGCGGCTACGGCGAGCAGAAGCGGGAGACGTTTCATTGATGAGACGAAATCAGTTTATAGACGTAAGATTAGTCGCTAAGGTATGTTTTTCCGTAACACGACCGAGTAAACGGTCAGTTGCTTGAGTTTACGGTGTATCCTCAAAAACAATTTCGACCTGGTCCGTGTCAAATAGGTATGGATACAGAACACCAGAAGACAGCTCTGATTACGGGAGCCAACAAAGGCATTGGTAAGGAAATTGCCCGGCAACTGGCTCAGAAAGGCTTTGCAGTCTTTATTGGCTCGCGCGATATGGCCCGGGGCCGCGAAACATCGGAAGAGCTTTGCCGCGAGGGCTACGAAGCCACCTGCATTCAGCTCGACGTAACCGACCCCGTTAGCATCAAAAACGCCTTTGGAACCCTCTCGCAGAAAGCCAGCCATTTAAACGTGCTGGTAAATAATGCAGCGGTGCTGGAAGATCACGGCGAGGACATCGTCAAGCTAAATGTCGAGATGCTGGAACGGACGTTTGCCGCCAACGTAGCCGGGCCCATTCTGGTTACGCAGGATGCGTTGCCGTATCTGCTCAAAGCCCCCAATGGTGCCCGCATAATCAACGTGTCGAGCGGGGCGGGCGCGCTGAACGATATGCAGACGTATGCCCCTGCCTACAGCATCTCGAAAACCGCTCTGAACGCCGTTACCCGTCAGTTTTCGGCGGCTTTGCAGGATAAAAACGTGGCTGTCAACTGCGTTGATCCGGGGTATGTGCGTACCGATATGGGTGGCCCCAACGCCACCCGCGCCGTTGAGAAAGGAGCTGAAACCATTGTCTGGCTTGCCGCCGATGCCTCCCAGACCGAAACGGGCAAGTTCTGGCATGACAAGCAGGAAGTGGCGTGGTAGCAGGGAAGCCTTATTGCCCCGCCAGTTTTACAGCCTGTTCCGCGTTTAGGATACCACCCGACCGGCTCAGGCTGCTGAACGGCACCAGCGCGGCCGAGCGGCCCGGTTGCCGTACCATTATGTTAGGCTTATAGGCGCTTTTCATTAGAATCTCCTTGACCTGTACCGCTGTTAGGGTTGGGAAATAGGAGCGGAGCAGAGCTGCTACCCCCGCCACGCAGGGGGCTGCCATACTCGTTCCTGAAAAGCTGGCGTATCGTCCGTTGGGAAGCGTGGAAAGAATATCCGTACCCGGCGCGAACAAATCGACCGTTTGTGCCCCGTAGTTTGAGCTTTGAGCGGGGAGGTTTTTGTCTAGTTTTTGCGTGCTGTTGCCAACCGTGATAACGTTGCGGGCTACGGAGCCGTCGGTAAACTGCGCAGAAGGAAAGGCGGGGAGCGAGTCGTAATTTTCACCGTTGTTACCGGCCGCGTGTACAATCAGCACGTCGCGTTCTTCGGCAAAACGAATGGCGGCATCTACCGCTTCCTTGTGGGGCGAGAGCCGCTTGCCAAAACTCATATTAATCACTTTGGCGCCGTTCTCTACCGCATACCGAATGCCATTGGCGATGTCTTTGTCGCGCTCATCGCCGTTGGACGGCACCACCGATACCGTCATAATGCGGACATTATCGGCCACCCCATCCATACCCAGTCCATTGCCGCGCTTCGCGCCGACAATGCCCGCTACGTGCGTGCCGTGAACGGCCAGTTGGGGGGCATTGTCGAGTCGCATACCGGGGCTGCCGTACTGCCGTTCGTCGGTATTGGCCGGATCATCGCCCACGGTCAGGCTGGTGCTGTAATCAGGATTGTAGGCAATGAGTGCTTCGCCTACCGTCATCTGCCTAAACTGCTCCCAGTTCGCTCGTATCAAAGCCAGATACTGATTAAATGAGCCGTATTGAGTGTTATAAGCATCAGCCAGTACATTTTGTAGTGTTAGCGCGATGGAGTCCTGACCAACTGTAGCAGATCTGATTTCGGCTGCTGATGTGATTGTATCGGAGAGTTGTTCGGTTAGTTGCCGGGCCGTCTGCCAAAATAGCCTGGTGTCGGAAAAAGCCGCGAGCTTGAGCCGGTTAGCCGCGTAGCGGGGCAGATACACTCGCTTGGCGGCCTGATAGGTGTCGTACTGCCGTTTTTCGGTGGGGCTGAGTTTAGTCCGGTCAGCCTGTTCATATTTCCCGCGAAAGAGCAAATAGGTATGCGTGATTTCGGGCTGGCCGTATTCTGACGTAGTACCGTCGGGGGCGCCCAGGAAATTCCAGCCGTGCCGGTCGTCTACGTAGCCGTTTTTATCATCGTCGGTCAGGTTATCAGGCTGCTCGCCGGGGTTAATCCAGATAACATCGCGCAGGTCTTCGTGTTTGTCATCCACCCCCGAATCCAGTATCCCCACAATGACCGGTACCGAGGGGCGACTTTTTAGCAGCGCGTAGGCTTTGTCGAGACTAATACCCGCTACGGAGTCGGTAGTCGGATCGAGATAAGACCACTGGCGGGGTGGATTAGCGGCAGACTGCGCATACGCATTCGTCAGGAGGAGTAACCAGCCGGCAAAAATCAGAAAAGCGAGACGTGAAAACATAGTTATTCAACGCTATCTTTCGCCCAAAAATTACCGCCGTCAACGCGCATCCCGAATAGAATCCACGATGGAATTTGTGATAGAATCTGAGATTGCTTTTCTGGCCTGTCTGTTTCTGGTTGGTTTCGTCTATGCCTCCGTGGGCCACGGCGGGGCCAGTGGCTATCTGGCCATGATGGCCTTGTTCGGCGTGTCGCCCCTGCTGATGAAGCCGTCGGCCCTGATGCTCAACCTGTTCGTATCGTCGGTGTCATTCATTCAGTTTTACCGGGCGGGCTATTTCCGGTGGGACAAGTTCTGGCCCTTTGCGGGGGCTAGTATTCCGCTGGCGTTCGTAGGTGCCCTGATTCCGCTCAGTGACCTGTTTTACCGTAAACTGCTGGCCGTCTGTCTGCTGCTCGTCATTGTCAGGATGCTCTGGACCATACGCGGGCGGCAGGAAGAGTCGCGGCCTGTTCCGCTGGGGGCGGGTTTGCTAACGGGGGGCGTAATTGGGCTGTTGTCAGGGATGATTGGCATTGGCGGAGGCATCATCCTCAGCCCGATCATGCTGATTTTTAAGTGGGCGCGGCTCAAAGAGGTAGCGGCAACCTCGGCCCTGTTCATCTTCGTGAATTCACTGTCGGGGCTGTTTGGGCTGTTGAGCCGGGGCTTTACGCCGGAGCCCTCGCTCTACGGCTGGATTGGGGCCGCCTTTGCGGGGGGTATTCTGGGTGGCTATTTTGGCAGCCACCGGTTCAACGTGCCCACACTGCGGTATCTGCTGGCGGCCGGCGTAGGGGTAGCCTGCGTGAAGCTGATTTTTACGTAAACATCTCTTTGTGATAGACTACCCCCAGCCCGCGCAGTGTCGGTTTGTTGGTGGCCGGATCAATCACGACGCAGCCAATCTCAGCAATGTGTTTGCGGGTGTCAATACTACGGCATTCAAAGTGGGCCTCGTACTCAACGCTGGGAAACATCGGCCGGACAAACTCCAGCATTTGGGAGAGGTGAACGCCCCCCGTACCGCCAAAGTTTCGGCCAAATACCCGCGCAAAAACGCTGGCGCTGAGCATGCCGTGCATAATGGGTCGTTTAAAGGGGGTGGTAGCCGCGTAGTCCGCATCAAGGTGCAACGGGTTATCGTCGCCGGTCAGTTCGGCAAATTTTTGAACATCATCCTGCGAGAAATGATAGCGGTAGGTAAAGGTGTCGCCGACGGTCATGGAGTTAATTGTGAATGAGTGAAAAAGTCAATGAGTGAATACCCTCCGGCGGAGACCAGAATGAGTCAATAACAGGTACACACTGACTCATTCACCAATTTACCATTTAATGAGGGCAGATGCCCAGGTGAAGCCGCTACCGAATGCGGCCATGCAAATTACGTTATCCGGCTGGATTTTTCCGGCTTCCCAGCGTTCACTCAGGGCAATGGGTATGGATGCCGAGGTGGTGTTGCCATAGTGCTGGATGTTATTCCAAAGCTTCTCGTCGGGAATCTTCATCCGGCGCTGCACGTACTCCAGAATGCGCAGGTTAGCCTGGTGCAGTACAAACACATCTATATCGGCCAGGGTCAGGCCGTTGGTAGCCGCGGCTTCCTGCATTACAGCGGGGAATTTCTCGAAGGCTTTTTTAATGACCAGAAATCCTTTGAATATACCCGTAAACAGATAGGGCGGCTCAAACGGGCCGGGATTCGGATGGGCATACGTACCGTTGAGATAGTCCGGTTTATATTTTTTGAAATGATAGTTGCCGTGGCTGCCGGGGTTAATGATGCTCAGTTCTTCGGCGTGGGTACCGTCGGCGTGGAGGTGGGTGGAGAGAATGCCCCGCCCCGGTTCGTCGGTGGGTTGCAGGACCACCGCCCCGGCCCCATCGGCGAAGAGTACGGCCACGTCGCGCCCACGCGGGCTGAAGTCGAGATTGCACGACTGCCGCTCGGCCCCCACCACCAAGAATGTTTTTGTACGTACCGGTTTTGATGAACTTATCGGCTACCGACAGGGCGTACAAAAAACCGGAACACTGGTTTCTGACGTCGAGCGCACCGATCTCACCACCCGTAATACCCAGTTCGCGCTGGAGCAGGACGCCACAGCCGGGAATAAAGTAATCGGCACTCATGGTGGCAAACACAATGAAATCGACATCGTTGGGGGTAATGCCCGCCCGGTCGATGGCAATACGGGCGGCAGCCGCTCCCATTGTCGTGGCCGTTTCCTCGCCCGGTTGGGCGTAGCGCCGTTCAAGAATACCGGTTCGTTCGTCAATCCAGGCAGAGGTAATGTCCATACCAGGAGCCAGTTCGTCGTTGGTGACGACACGATCAGGCAGGTAGTGGCCCACGCCGGCAATTTGGGAATTCAGCATGTATAGGGTGTAATGATAATCAGGCTGTTTGTGCCAACTGCATAGATAACGCTTTTGGGGTCTGTTTGTCCGGTAAGCAAGGGCAATAAAAAACCGAAGCAGTCCGGCCAATGGCCGGACTGCTTCGGTTTTTGCGTATCAAGGCGCGTTTGTCAAACGCCCTTCAGTAAACCTATAAGGGATTCTGTACAATGGCTGCGTTAGAGTTGATTTCCCGGCGGGGAATCAGAAACTCCCACTGAGGGTCGCCCGCTGGCACGTCAAATAAGACGGCTACGGCTGGGTTGTGGTTGGCTCCCTTACGGTCCAATGGCAGGTTTAGCCGCTTCAGGTCAAGGAAGCGGTGGCCTTCGCCCCAGAGTTCAACACGCCGGTACAGCATAATTTCGTCAATCAGCTTTGTGCCCGTGCTGGTCGAGAGCTTATAAGCCACATCACGCTTGCTGTTCAGATCAAACAGGGCTTTGGCTGCGTCGGCATCTTTACCTGACCGGGCCAGGGCTTCGGCTTCGATAAGGTACATTTCAGCCGCCCGCATGTAAGGAACATCACCCATGGTGCTGGTTGAAGGCGTACCCGGCAGCCGGAACTTCTGGTTCATAAACGCGGCCCGAACGCCCCCCGGAGGAGCAATGGCATTGGCGGTCGTTGGGGTTCTTACCCACATCTTGGAACGAATGTCCGTAGCTGGAATCTGGTTGTATGTCAGGTTGTTAATCAGCTTCGGCGTCAGTCGGATGTTGGACGAGTTGAAGTTATCCGAGATGTATGAGTGATACGATCCGAAAAACTCCGACTGATCTTCCACGTGGTCAAAGCCCCACATCCATTCGGGATTGGTAAGATCGGCAAATCCGTCCTGGTACTGTGCTTCGGTCATGGGCACGTAGCCTTTGCGGGCTTCAGCGGCAAAAGCCGCGGCAGCCGTCCAGTTCTGCTGCACCAGCGCTACGCGGGCCTGTAAACCCCGTACAACGTTGAAGTTTATATGCGATTTAAAGGTACGGGTGGACGTTAGCAGCGTAGCGGCATCGGTCAGATCTTTGTTGATCTGCGTGTAGACCTCTTCAACCGTATTACGGGGCAGTCCGGCAGTGGTTGGCGCCAACACCAGTGGAACGGCCAGTTGCGCGTTAGGCCTGGCTGCATTGTTATAACGCTTGCCGTATAACTGCACCAGATTGAAGTACGAGAACGCCCGGATGGCCAGGGCTTCGCCCTTGATCTGATCCCGCTCGGCCTGCGTACCCGTGGCCTGGTCAATGCTGGTAATGCCGATGTTGGCATTACCGATCAGGCGGTAGTACAGCCGATACGGAAATTCAGACATGGTGCCCGTTTCGGAGCGGTGACTCTGCCAGCGCTGCTCGCCAAAATGCCAGTTGCTGGAGGTGTTGGAAAAGACGAGGTCTTCACCCATTACGTCCAGAATGATCATCATGGCGGGGTGACCAAAGTGCCCCTGCGAGTCCTGGTAACGCACGACCATGGACCGGTAAATGCCGTTGATGGCAGCCGATGCGTTCTTGGTGGTTGCGTAGGCCGCACTTGCATCGATGCTGCCCGTGGGCGATGTCTCTAAATATTCAGGTTTGCACGAAGACGCCATCAGGCCGAGGACGATCAACGCGGGAAAAATTCCTTTTTTCATGGTTGTGTTGACTGTTAGAGTGTAAAAGAAACGCCCAGCACTACGGTTTTAGCCACGCTGAATACGTTACCGGTTGTACCGGCGAAATTCTGCTGCACGTTCATGCCTTTCCGACGGCTGAGGATAAAGAAGTTTTCAGCACTAACATATACCTGCGCATTGCTCAAAAACGCTTTTTTGGCTACCAGACTAGGCACGGTGTAAGAAAGCGTAACGTTACGCATGTTCAGGAAACTGGCGTCGATAAGCCAGCGATCCGAGGCCGCATTGAAGTCAGTACCGCGCCCTTCATCCATGCGGGGAACGTCAGTGATGTCGCCCGGCTTTTGCCAGCGGTTCAGAATATCTACGTGCTTGGCACTACCGTACCCACTCGTAGCCATCAGCGCGGCATAGGACCCGTCATAGACTTTGCCCCCGATCTGATAGACGAACAGAGCCGACAGCGACAGGCCTTTGTAGCGGAAGGTATTGGTGAAGCCACCCGTAACGGTAGGGATAGCTGTTCCGTTGTACCGGTAGCGGGCATTGTTGACACTGTTGGTGAGGGTATCGCCCATCTCCGTAATGCGCGAGTTGGTCGCTACGAAACTTATCGGCCCGGTACTCTACTTCGCCCGTAGCCGGGTTGATGCCCTGATACTCACGCAGCCAGAAATCATAAATAGACGAGCCAACTTTCAGCTTCTTGGTGCCATCGATAATCTCCGGGTTCTCGTCCGGCATTTTCGTGATTTTATTTTTCAGGTGGGTAGCGTTCATGTCCAGGCGCCAGTTGAAGCCTTCTGAGCGAACGAGATCCAGACCCAGTTCAAGTTCAACACCCCGGTTGTACATGGTGCCAATGTTGCGGGTAACGGTGGTGATACCGGCTGACAGGGGCAGGGGAACGGCAAAAATCAGGTTAGACGATTGCCGGTTGAAGTACTCAACCGTACCCGTCAGCCGATTCTTGAACAGGCCAAACTCCAGAGCCAGGTCATACGAATTGCTCGACTCCCACTCCAGGTCTCGGTTGCCCAGGCTCGACTGCAGCACACCGGCTTCCGAGGAGTTATTCCAGCCCAGGTTATACAGTGGCTGCCAGGCATAGTAGCTGATGTCAGCACCGGCAGCGGTGGTGCCGCCCCCGTCATTACCCGTTTGTCCGTACGAGGCCCGCAGCTTGAGCAGGCTTACGTTAGGCATATTCTTGATGAAATCTTCCTGATCAAGACGCCAGGCGCCACTCACGGAATAGAATGTACCCCAGCGCGAATCTTTGAAGAACTTGCTGGTACCATCCCGGCGAATCGATCCCGACAGGAAGTATTTCTGATTATAATCGTAGTTAACCCGTGACAGATAGCCTTCAACTCGGCGAATGTTATACTCGGAGTTCAGGTTAGTGGTAGTGGTAAAGTTAATCAGCTCAATGTTGCCATCCAGAATCTGCTGCGAACGCGATCCCTCCAGAAAGTTGTCGGCCGTTTGGAAATTCTCGTGACCGGCCAGGACATCAATGGTGTGGGGACCGAACGATTTGTTGTAGTTCAGCAACTGGTTCACGTTGTAACCCGTGATGTTCTGGAAACTGTGCGTGGACCGCCCCGCCGGTGCCCCGTCGCCAATGATTGGGTTGCCGAAGGTAACGTTGTTAACGTTAGTGATGTCGGTGCCGAAGTTGGCAGTAAACTTAAAATCCTTCAGGAACGTAACTTCACCAAATACCCGGCCGCTCAGTACATTCCGGCGGAAGAAGTTCTGGTTCAGCTCCGTTTCGGCGGCAGCGTGCCGGCCGCCGTATTGCGGACGGGTGGGCAGGCCCAGCGCGTTCAGGTTACCAAAGTCATACCGGCGGTTGCCATTGGCGTCGAGCAGAAACTGACCTGGATTGGCCGGGTCAAGCGCGTATACCGGGTAGATTGGCCCCATGTTCCGCGAGAAAAAGAACGGGTTTACAAACGACGTGTTTCCGTCGGCATCAGCCTGTCTGGATTTGATAACCGTTGCCGACAGGTTGGCTCCCGTCCGGAACCAGGGCTTCATCTGGCTATTGACGTTCAGACGACCCGTGTAGCGCTCGTAATCAGACCGGATCAGAAAGCCTTTGTCGCTCAGATACGACATAGACAAAAAGTAATCGGTTTTGTCTTTACCACCCGAAAAGCTGGCGTTCATCTCGTCGCGGTTGCCCTGCCGGGTAATCGGCGTTTCCCAGTTCAGGTCATCGGGCGAATACAGTAACTTCGCGTTCGGGTTCAGCTGACCGCTGGTATTAACCAGTTCACCATTGGGAACGTTGTAGACGTTGTAACCTACCAGACTAACCAGCCGGCTGCTGGCGTCGGTGCTGGCGGCTGCCAGCGTGAGGGGGTTAGAGGCCCGGTAGGCAACACTGTTGCGGTAGGCCTCCCACATCAGCGGGTAGTACTCGGCCGGACCCACACGATCGTACTCCGGTAAACCCCGTGAGCTGAATCCTTTGGTATAGCGGATGTTGATGCTGCTGCGGTTCTGCGCTCCCTTCTTGGTCGTTACTACGACCACGCCATTGGCAGCCCGGGCACCGTACAGCGCCGTTGACGACGCGTCTTTCAGGACCGAAATGCTTTCAATGTCGTTGGGGTTCAGGTTGGCAATGCTGGCGGTGTACGGAATACCGTCTACTACGTAAAGCGGGCTGTTGCCCGACGAAATCGAGCCAAATCCCCGGATACGGATGTCGGGTGCGGCACCTGGCTGGCCACTGCCTGCCGTTGTCTGCACACCCGATACGGCACCCGAAATGGCGTTAACCACGTTGGTAACGGGCCGATCCTTGATGTTGTCCGTCGAAATAGTTCCGGCCGATCCTGTAAACGACGACCGTTTGGCCGTACCGAACGACGTAACGACTACCTCATCCAGATTAGACGCCGACGCATCGAGCCGCACGGCAATAGTCGATTGATTACCGACGGCAACTTCTTTAGACGAATACCCAACGAAGCTGTACACCAGCCGGGCGTTGGCCGGAACGTCGATCCGGTAGTTACCACCCGCATCGGTTGTAGTACCAACGGTAGTTCCTTTAACCACCACACTAACGCCGGGTAAATCAGACCCGTCGTCGGCAGTCACTTTTCCACTCACTAACCGGCTCTGAGCCAACGCAAACTGCGTAGTGAAACAGAAAAGCAGAAGATAAAAGATTCGTAAATTTTTCTGCATGATTATTAAATTTGAATTAAAACTGTTGCAATATACCATCTATTGAAATAGTACATATCATTGATTGGTACAAAGTTTTGTGATTTGGTCGAATAGCCGTTGAAAGAATGGGGAAACAGGTCTGTCACTGGATTCAACCGGTGGTGGGCAGTAGGATTCACGGCTATACGGAGATATGGCATCTGAAGGAAAGGGGTACCATCAGGAATAGGCAATTGTACTTTGCTTATATGGATAATTGTTTCGGAAAAATGATTAAACGGACACCCTCTGATACGGCAAAAACAGGAAGGACTCACCAACTTGGTGAGTCCTTCCTGTTTTTGCCGTATCAGAGGGTGTTTACTGTCGGAATGAGAAACCAAGCCGTTTGTAATTCTGGCTGGGTTTGAAATCCGTACTGGTGCTGTCAATGACCAGCACAACATTACCGATCGGTGCGGTAGTACTGGCGGCTCTGCCGGTTGTTATGGTTAGCGAACCGAAACTTGAATTGAGTGGAATGGTGACGTTGCCACCGTTGCTGAGCGTGTAGCTGGAGGCCGATGCGGTACTAACCGGATCGACCAATACCCGAACCGTCAGATCGCTGCTCCGTTGCCGACCGACCAGATTAAGCTGCGCGGTAGATACTCCCGGGGCCGTTGGGGTGTTGGCAATACTCGTAATGGAGTAAGTACGGCCCGTGGCATTGGTGCGTAAAATGGCTTCGTTGAACTCAACCAGCGTCTGGGAGTCAAACACCTTGTCAAGGTCGTTGTTGCAGGCTACCAGGCCGAGAGAAAGCGCCAGGGCAGGCAGTATATATCTAAGTTTTTTCATCGATGGTAGTAAAGGTTAGCGGTCCGGCAGAGCTTACAGGCCCTGCCGGACCGGATGAATCAATAGCCGAAGTTTTGCTTTAGATTCTTGTTGGTTGACAATTCGTTGACCGGAATAGGCGCCAAGAGACGGGGATCGTTGTAGGGTACATTGCCCTGAAACTTAACAATATCCTGCCCAGTACGCTTCAAGTCAAACCACCGCTGCCCTTCAAAGCCATACTCCAGTCGACGCTGCTGCAGAATGGCCGCTACCAACAGGTCTGTTCCTGGCGAGGTAGCCAGGGCGGGCAGGCCCCGGTTGGTGCGCATGGTATTCAGGTCGGCCAGGGCCGCGGCTGTATTGCCCAACTGGGCATTGGCTTCGGCCCGGTTCAGGTAGGCTTCGGCAATGCGGATAACCGGTATGTTGTCCAGGTTGATGGTGCCGTTTTTGCCCAGAAACTTGGTGTTCTCTATAAATGCCGTGCCGCGCCCGGTGGTGCCAAGCTCGTACAACTGGCGTCGCACATCGAGAACCTGTCCCGTAGTGCTCTTCTCCGACTCCAGCAGATTGATAAATGCCGGCGAAGGAACCAGATCCCCAAAGCCCCCCGTTGCGCCCCGATCACCTACCCGAACCAGGGTGGTATAGGTTGTTTGCAGTGAGGTGTTTACGCCGATGTTTTCGGGCGTGGTAAACACCAGCTCAAACACGGATTCGGGTTGACGGGGTGCCCGCCATCCTGCTACGTAGTTGGCCGCGTCGGTTAGCTTGATAGACCCGGCAATGGCTGCTGTAGCGTTAGCTACCGTTGTTGCATAGTCCTTGTTGTACAGAGCCACCCGCGAGAGGAGGATCTGAGCGGCCTGCCGGTTGGCATAGGTAGGGGTGTTGCCATTGTTCAGGCTGGTCCGTCCCAGAACGTTGATCGCGCCCTGCAGGTCTGTGTAAATCTGCTTATACACATCGGCAATGGGGGGGCGGGAGGGAAACGTAATGTCTGCCTGATTAATAACCCCTTTCGTGATTAGGGGTACGCCACCCCGGCTGTTCTGGGCAATCTCAACGCCCGGATCGTACGCGTATACCCGCATGAGATCATGGTACAGCAAACCACGCAGAAACAGCGCCTGTCCTTCAATAAAGTTGCGTCGGTTGGTGTCGGTCAGGGCCGTTACGCTGGGCAGCGCATCCAGAATCAGGTTGGCCTGGTTAATGGCAAAATAGGCGGTAGCCCAGCTGCCAAAGGTGGCTCCCTGAACGTTGCGGCTCTCGTTGTTTAAACGCCCGGACTTGTTAGTGGCCTGAGCATTGTCCGAGAGGGCTTCGGACAGGGCGAGGAAATCCCGACCGTATAGAGCTGTGTTCTGCAGGCGGTCATAAACGCCGTTCAGAGCCGCGTCCAGGCCTTCGGGCGTATTCAGAGCCGTCTGCGAGTCGGCCTGCGAGCGGGGTTCCACATCGAGCAGGCTGCTACAGGAAGCAGCGGTGAGCAGGACACCCGTAATGAGTCCTGCCGACCAGATTTTATGGAAAATTCGCATGATGAGTTAAATCGATAGTTTGTTAGAAAGTGAGATTAACACCAGCCGTGTACGTAACCGAGTTAGGAACCAGGCCGCTGTTGCCCGAACCAAAGTTCAGGAATTCGGGATCATAGCTGCTCCAGTTGGTAAAGGTCAGCAGGTTCTGCGCCTGAACATACACACGGGCGTTGCTGGCTCTGATGCGCTTGGCCAGCGATCCTGGAATGTCATAGCCCAGTGTCAGCTGCTTCAGACGCAGGTACGATGCGTCTTCGAGTGTCCGTGAACCACTCAGGCTGCTGACGCCCCGCGTTTCTACGTTGCCATTGATGGTGCGGGGAACATCCGTGATGTCACCGGCTTTCAGCCACCGACGCTCATAGGGGTCGCGCAGGGCGTTAAAATTACGGCCCGCCAGTTCAGCCAGGAAGGACGTCTGGCTGTTGAACGACCGCCGGCCGTAATCGTACTGGAACAGCAGGTCGAGCGTCAGTCCCTTGTAGTTAATGGTGTTGTTGAATCCACCGTAGAACTTCGGCTGCTCCGTACCGAGGTACCTCAGGTCACGGGGGTTCAGGGGCGTATAGGTAATGTTCCCGGCAAAGTCGTAGAACATAGGTCGGCCCGTTGCCGGGTTAACACCCGCATACTCCGTAGTGTACTGGGGTTGCAGGGGACGACCCACGATGGCCGTCCGGCCAACGCCGTAGAAGTCGGTGTAGCTTACCGTGATGGCACTGTCGGGGTTATTGAGCGGTACAATACCCGGGTAGAGTTCTTTCACCTTATTCTGGATAAAGGTGATGTTGAACGACGATTTCCATTTCAGATCACCTGACTGAACGTTTACGGTGTTCAGCTCTACCTCGAGGCCCCGGTTCTGTACTACGCCGGCGTTGCGCGAAATGGTGCTGTAGCCACTGGTGAACGGCAGGTTGAAGGGAAGTAGCAGGTCACGGCTGGTCCGGTCAAACACGTCTACCGAACCGGTGATACGGTTGTTGAAGAACCCGAAGTCAAGGCCGAGATTGGTGGTCACGTTGGTTTCCCACTTCAGGTCAGGGTTCCCCAGTTGCGTAGGTGCGAAGCCCGCCGAACCGTTATAGTCGAAGCCCGGCGTTACCAGACCCAGACCCGGGAAGTTCGACGCGCCAAACAGCGATCCCAGCTGGTCGTTACCCGTGGTACCATACGAGGCCCGCAGCTTCAATTCGTTCAGCACGGTGCCGCCCTTCAGGAAGTCTTCTTCCGAGATAAGCCATGCACCCGAGATAGACGGGAAGAAACCCACCCGGTTGTTGGCACCAAAACGGCTCGAACCGTCCAGACGCGCAATCAGGCTCAGGTCATACTTCTTATTGAAGTTGTATTTCAGGTTACCAAAAGCCGATGCCTTCCGGTAGCCCGTCCACGAACCAAATATGTTCTGGGGCAGGGCAGCCGCACTGGCATACTTAAAGTCAGGCGTTGGAACGTTGGTGATGTTGGTCGACAGGTTTTCGTTCGAGTCTGACCGGTACTCAATACCCAACAGGGTGCTGAAATCGCTCCGACCAACGGTTTTGCCGTAGTTTACCGTCAGGTTGGTCAGTACGTTGGTGTTGGTGTTCAGCTGGTTCTGAATCCGGCCCCGCACGTTAAAGCCATCGGCTGTACGCGGATCGGAGAAGTTGGCACCCGTAATAGACCGGTAGTCCAGACTCAGAAACGGCCGGATTGTGAGGCCCGTAACGGGTTTGTAGTTCAGCGCAATGCTGGCGTTCAGCTGATTAATGGTTGCCTTGATGGTGTTCAGCTCACTAACCTGCACCACATTCTGGTTCAGAATGCCCGGTAAGCCACCTAGTGCCGGCGTACCATTATAGGTGCCATCGGCATTGAAGATCGCAGCACTCGGCAAGATCAACGGCGACGAAAACGCGCCCGCTCCCAGGAAAGAACCTCCATTCGGACCGCCAAACTGACCGTTTGAGGTGATGGTGCTGAGTTTGATGTTCTCTTCAATCGTCAGCTTTGGATTGAGCGTATGCGTCAGCGTCGTATTCAGCGTGCCGCGGGCGAAATTCACGTTGATGACGTTGGCACTCTGCGTGTAGTACGAACCCGATATGAAGAAGCGCGTTTTATCATTACCGCCGTTCAGGCTCAGTTCATAGTTATTGGTAATGCCTTTTTTGTACACGGCATCCTGCCAGTCGTAGGTGGGCAGGGCGGCAATCTCCGCATCGCTCAGGGTTGTAGGTAGCCGCAGGGTCTGCAGGACGTTGGTACGGGCCGCATCGGCCGCGGTACCAGCGTTCACCAGCGCTTCGGTGCGCAATCCAATCCACTCCTGGGTGTTGAGTACGTCCAGTTTCTTAATAGGATCGGCAATACCCGTGTAGTAATTCAGACTAACCTTCGTCTGGCCGGCCTTACCCCGTTTGGTTGTTACCAGGACTACGCCGTTTGCTGCCTGCGAGCCGTAGATGGAAGCTGCAGCGGCATCTTTCAGAATTTCGATACTTTCAATATCGTTGGGATTCAGAAAAGCCAGCGGATTTGAAGAGGTAAACGACGAGTTGTTGGTGCTGTTGATCTGGATGCCATCCACCACGTAGAGCGGATCGCTACCGGCCGAGATCGAACCAATACCACGAATACGGACCTGAATTGATCCACCCGGTACGCCGTTGGCCGATGTAATCTGTACACCGGCTGCCCGGCCCGCCAGAGCCTTGTCAAAACTACCCACAGGTAGGTTCTTGATGGCATCACCCGATACTTTTGAACTGGCCCCGGTGAACTCGCGCCGGTTCACAGTGCCGCCGTAGCCCGTTACCACTACTTCGCTTAGGTCCTGAGCGTTGTTGTCCAGGCGGACGTTCAGATTGGTGCGATTGCCCACACTGACTTCCTGAGGCAGAAACCCGATGAAACTGAATACCAGTCGGCTATTGGGGGGGGTGCTGATACGGAAGTTACCCTCACCATCAGTTGTTGTGCCTTTGGTGGTACCTTTTACCTGTACGCTCACGCCGGGGAGGCCCGAGCCATCGTCTGATGAAGTGACGCGACCGCTCACGTTCACATCCTGCGCCAGTGATGGTACACAGAGTGCGAGTAAAAGCAGAAGACTTCCAAATAAAATTTTGCGCATAAACTTATTTGCGGATGAAAAAGTGAAACAAACCAACAAAAGTAATTGAATTGGGCCTATACGAGAATAATTATCATCAAATTTCAGGAGTATTTTTCCTGTGTACTTGTAAGAACTATGTTCACTAGGCACTAGGTAGATTATACGTCGGCTAGTACCTGATGGATTTCATGAGCGGCACAAAAAAGGCCCTCCGGTATCGGAGAGCCTTTTTTGTGCTTAACAGACCAATCCTGTTTAATAACCCGGGTTCTGCTGGGCTTTCAGCGTTGGATTATTTACCACTTCTTCAGCCGGAATAGGCCACAGGAAACGGTAATCGCTGTACGGAACGGCGGGCAGCAGCGTAATGGGCGTCTGGGGGTTGTTCGTGTACAGAGGAGCAAAGTTCGTGATCGTGTTGCTGGCCTTGGCCGGAATACCAACCGACTGTCTGTAAGTGGCATCCGTCGATAACCGATGAATATCTAACCAGCGAATACCTTCGGCCAGGAACTCGGGCCGGCGCTCGTTGATAATGGCATTTACCAGCGCTTGCTGATTGGCCAGGTTGGCAACCGTATACTGGTTGGCAGGAGCTGTTACCGCCCGGTTCCGAACAGCACCCAGCAGGGCTACCGCACGGGCGTCAACACCCGTACCGGTGCGGGCAATGGCCTCCGCTAAATTCAGCAGCACCTCAGCGTACCGGATAATGGGTGCGTTGTCGGTCCGGGTCACGGCGTCGGGATATTTGCGGGTAAAATAAGCACCCCGGCCCGGTGACGACGGTAAATCGGCCGCCACGGCCGTTTCTGACTTGCGCAGATCACCGGCCGGGAAGAACGGCTGGTTCCAGAGAACCGGGCTGATAGCGATAATGCCACGGGCACCTGTTCCGGCAGCGCCGTACATTGAGCCGGGTGCGCCGTTTACGCCGGCGTTGTCGACATCGTTATTCTCCATCGAAAAGATCGACTCGGAGTTGTTTTTGTTACCGGCACCAAATGCGCCCAGGGGCGACGCCGTCAGGGCGTAGCTGCCAATAGGGCTGGTGAACGGAGCGGCTGTCGATACAAGCTTGTTACCTTCCTTGATTACCTCGGCCCAGTTGTTTTGGTGCAGCCGAACGCGGGTTTTCAGCGCAATGGCGGCTCCTTTGGTGGCCCGGGTAATCTTGTTGGCGCGGGTAGCGGGCAGCTTTTCTTCGGCGTAGTTCAGATCTTCAATGATCTTGTCGTAGGTCTCCGCTATCGTATTACGGGGCTGCTGAATGGCATCCGTTACACTCGAACCGCCCGTTACCGGTGTTGTGCGGTAAGGAATGCCACTGTTGGGTGCCGTTGGGTTGTCGCCAAAGGGCCGGGCAATGTTCACCAGCAGGTAGTGGTGACCCATAGCCCGCAGGAAACGGCACTCTGCTTCGTAGGCGTCAATCTGAGCCTGCGTAAACGTAGTCGTTGGGGTGGCGGTTTTCAGACCGGCAATGACCACGTTAGCCCGGTTAATCATGGAATACGCGCTGGCCCAGTAAAAGGCGTTGTTCGGCGACGTGGCGTCGTAGGTTTGCCGGTAGGTAATCGCGTAAAAGGCCTGTACGCTCACCATATCTTCGCCCCGCATATCGCCCTGCTCCAGATGAGCCGCGCCAAAGGTGTAACCCCGAACGGCACCGCCCGCGTAGAAGCCCGACTGCCCGCCGTCATAGACACCGGCCACGGCCAGTTCAATCCGCTCCGGGGTCTGAAACGCCGTCGTCTCCGACAGGGCCGTTTGCGGCTGCAGGTCGTTCACGTCACAGGAAGCGAGCAACAGCCCTGCGCCCAGCACCAATACTTGAGATGTTTTTATGAATTTCATGGATGTCATAGATTAAAAACCAATGTTCAGACCAAACGTAGTAACACGCAGTTGCGGGTTGGTATTGTAATCAACACCGAACTGGCTGTTGGTATTGGTATTGGCGTTCAGTTCGGGGTCAAGACCCGTGTATTTGGTGAACGTAAAGGCGTTCTGCACCTGCGCAAACAACCGGACACTGCTGATGGGGAATCGGCCCGTGCTGAGCAGCGTCTTGGGTAGTGTGTAGCCCAGCGAGATATTCTGAATACGCAGGAAGTCGCCGTTCTCCACAAACCGGCTTACGGCCAGACCGTTGAAATTGATGGCGTTACCGGCGTTCAGGTACATCTTCGGTACGGTGGTAATGTCACCCTCCTTTTGCCAGCGGCTCAGAATCTCGGTGCCGTTGTTGTTGAAATCCTGGTTGAGCAGCGTTTCCTGGCGCGTTACGTTCAGAATCTTGTTGCCACCCGAATACCGCAGGAAAACGTCGAGGTCAAACCCTTTGTAACGGAACGTGTTCGACATACCTCCGTAAAATGTAGGATTGGTGTTGCCCAGAATCTGCCGGTCGCTGGCGGCACTGAGCGCGGCTGCCGTTACGGCACTGAAGCTATTGGGCGACGCCGGATCGTAGAACGAGTAGCTGCCCGTGCTGCCGTCGCGTTGCACAATCTTACCGTCGGCTTTAAACATCAGAACGTTACCGTTGGCCGGGTTAACACCGGCCGACTTGTAGCCGTAAATGGCGCTGACCGGATTACCCACGCGGTTGATGTTGTACGTAAACAGAATGTCCTGATCTACACCATCGGCCCCTTTATTAAGAGCGGTGATGTTGTTGGTCAGCGTCGTGTAGTTGAAGCTGGTAGCCCAGCGGAAGTCCCCTTTATTGATGACATCGAAGTTCAGGGCCAGTTCCAGACCCTGGTTAGTCATCGAACCCACGTTCCGGCTGATCGAGTTGTTTGGGATACCCACCGAACTAGGCGTTGGGGCGTCCAGAATCAGGCCGTTGATGGTATTTCGGAAGTAGTCAACGCTACCCGTCAGGCGGTTGGCGAAAAAGCCGAAATCCACACCATAGTTTTCTTTGTTCGACGTTTCCCAGCGCAGATCAGGATTGCCGGCCTGGGCAAACGCAATACCGTTCTGCGACGCGTACTGCGCCGACCCAAACGTACCGACGTAGGGAAACGCGCCAATGTCCACGTTACCCACCTGGGCGTAGCTAACCCGGATCTTCAGGTCGTTCATAACCCGGCCAACGCTGGAGTTTTTATAGAAATCCTCCTGCGACACGCGATACCCTACCGAACCACCGAAGAACGTTCCGCGCCGGTTGGCTTCGGGCAGCGATGAGATGCCGTCATTCCTGGCGCTGAAGCTGGCCAGGTACTTATCGCGGTAACTATACTGCAACCGGCCAAAGTACGAGTCGAAACCCGTGGGCGTAAATGACCCACTCGACAACTGCGTAGCAAACGTGCCGGAAATCAGACCATTCTGCAGGAAGAACCGATCCGAAAAGTTTTGACCCTGCCCCGTGAAAACAGAGTTTGTCGTTTTCTGGTACTCCGCACCCAGCGTCAGGTTAACGGTGTGCGCTTCGGCAAACGTACGGTCGTAGTTCAGCACGTTCTGAATGTTCCACCGGATTACCTCCCGCGAACTCTGAAAGACGTAGCCATTTGAACCCCGTCCATCGCCGTGCCGGGGATCCAGTGACTGAAGGTCCCGCACCGACGTGTAATCGGCGGCTACCTGCGACCGGATGCTCAAGCCATCGAGTGGGGTGATGGAGATGTAGCCATTGGACAGAATCCGGCTTGAGTTGGCCCGGAACAGGTTGTTGTCGAGCGTAAACCGGGAGTTCGTGTAGTTATTGTCGATGTTACGCAGGTTAGGACCACTGCCGAGTACCGCGCCATCGGGCGAGATATTGTAACCCGTTGGGTTGGCGGCATCATAGACCGGAACGTTCGGAAACAAACGGGCTGCTGACGTCAGGTTGCCTGACAGGGCATTGGTGCCGGAGTTCAGACCGTTGTTCTGCGTACGGGCGGCCTGCAGCTTCATACCAACCGAGATAAACTTGTTGACAGAATGGTCAACGTTAGTCAGGAACGAAAAACGCGTCTGGTCGTTGGGCCGGATAGCGCCCACCTGCTTGTTGTAGCCTGCCGAGTAATAGTAGTTGGTCTTCTCACTGCCACCCGCCACACTCAGGTTGTAGTTTTGGGAGGTACCCTGCCGGAAAATCTGATCCTGCCAGTTGGTATTTACGCCGGTAGGGCTGGCAACGGCCTGGGGCTGTCCACCAGCGTTGGTGATTTTTTCGTTGGCAACCTGCACAAACTGATTCGCGTCCAGGAGGTCAAAGCGTGAGATCGCGTTGGTAACACCACCCTGCACGTCGAAGTTAACCTTCACGCCCCCGTTTTTACGCCCTTTCTTGGTCGTCACCAGAATGACGCCATTGGCCGCCCGCGATCCGTAGATAGCGGTAGCGGCTCCGTCCTTCAACACTTCATACGACTCAATGTCCTGTGGGTTGATGTCACCCAGTGGATTGGTCTGTACCGATGTGGTACCCTGGGCGCTCTGATTCCCGGTAACAACGGGTACGCCATCAACAACGATGAGTGGATCGGCACCCGACGAGATCGAGTTGGTACCCCGGATCCGGATCCGCGGGGGGGTGCCCAGCAAACCCGATGGTACCGTCACCTGCACACCGGCCGCCCGGCCGCCCAACTGCTGATCAAAGCTTGGCGTAGCCAAGTTGGCAATGGCACCACCATCTACCGTAGAGATGGAGGAGGTTACCCGCTGCCGCTGCTGCGTGCCATAGCCAATGACGACTACTTCACTGAGCTGCTTGGAATCGCCCGCCAGCGACAAGTTAATGGTTGATTTATTGCCAACGGCAACCTCCTGAGTCGTGTAGCCAATAAAACTGAATACCAGCGTATTGCTGGGCGATGCACTGAGGGTGTAATTGCCCTGTACATCGGTGGTGGTACCTCTGCCAGTACCTTTTACCTGAACCGTTACGCCCGGTAGGCCCGAGCCGTCATCTGATGAAGTGACGCGTCCGCTCACGGTCATATCCTGCGCCAAACCAGGCAGACAGAACAGAAGTGTAAGCAGGAAGCTTCCAAATAAAATTTTGCGCATTGGTAATGAGAGATTAAAATGAATCGACATGCACCCTTGAAATAAAGAGCAAAGATAACAGAACGATAATTTATCGAATGAACTCGGGTACAAACTTTTTTTCACTATACCAAGATAATAGTGTCGTGAGCTGACAGGCTGATGGTCTGAACAGGCCGACTTGCCTATTATATGGTATATTTGATTGAAGTTTGCCTATTCTGCTGTAATGGCGCATTTAATAGAGTTTTTGTTTGGCTCTATTCTAAGTTTACCAATCAACTTTCTTAAAATCACGAATTTGAACATTTCTATGAAACACGTTACAAAACATCTGGCTATGTTAGCCCTGGGTTACATCACGGTGCAGGGGGCAGCGGCCCAAAACATGTCGGCGCAGATCGACAAAAAAGCGGAGAGTCTCGAAAAGAAAGTGGTGGCCTGGCGTCGCGACATTCACGAGCATCCCGAACTGGGCAACCGCGAATTTCAAACCGCTGCCAAAATTGCAGCTCACCTCCAGTCGCTCGGTATTGAGGTAAAGACGGGCGTCGGTAAAACAGGCGTGGTAGGTTTGCTTAAAGGAGGTAGACCCGGCCCGGTAGTGGCTCTCCGCGCCGACATGGACGGCCTGCCCGTAACGGAGCGAGTGAATCTGCCCTTTAAATCAACCGTGCAAACCGAATACAACGGCCAGAAAACCGGCGTTATGCACGCCTGCGGCCACGATACCCACGTGGCCATGCTGATGGGCGCGGCCGAAGTGCTGGCTTCCCTGAAAGCCGACCTGCCCGGTACGGTAAAGTTTATCTTCCAGCCCGCTGAAGAAGGTGCTCCGGTTGGCGAAGAGGGCGGTGCCCAGCTGATGGTGAAAGAAGGTGTGCTGGAGAATCCTAAAGTCGATGCCATTTTTGGGCTGCACATCAACTCGCAGACCGAGGTAGGCAAGATAGGTTACCGGCCCGGCGGGACCATGGCCGCCGTTGATCAGTTTGCCATAAAGCTGCACGGCAAGCAAACGCACGGGGCGTCGCCCTGGTCGGGTGTGGATCCCATCGTAACGGCTGCGCAGGTGATTATGGGCTTGCAGACAATTGTGAGCCGGAACCTGCCTCTGACCGAGAACGCGGCTGTAATAACGGTAGGAGCCATTCACGGCGGCATCCGGCAGAATATCATTCCTGAAGAGGTGAATATGATCGGCACCATCCGTTCGCTCGATGCCGACATGCAGAAAACCATGCACCGCCGGATCAAAGAGGTGACCACCAACATTGCCGCCAGCGCGGGTGCCAAAGCAGACGTGGAGATTGAGATCATGTATCCCGTCACCTACAATGACCCTAAACTAACCGCGCAGATGCTGGGTACGCTCGAAACAGTGGCCGGCAACGATAACGTTAAGCTGATACCCGCCCAGACCGGTGCAGAAGATTTCTCGTTCTACCAGCAGAAAGTGCCGGGCTTTTTTTATTTCCTCGGTGGCATGGCCAAAGGCAAAAAACGGGATGATGCCGCCCCGCACCACACGCCCGATTTTCAGATCGACGAAAGCTGCTTCGTGCTGGGCATGAAATCGCTTTGCCAGCTGACCGTGAACTATATGCAGCAGACAAACAGCACAACCGCCAGCGGTAAGTAAGCCTTTACTAAACGACGACGAACAATGGTGAGTGACCGGCAATGACGCAGAGTAAATGCGTACCTTTGTATCCCCAACCAATTCAGACTGGCTTATCGCGCCCCGTCAACGGCGGGGTGAGGAAAGTCCGGGCAGCAGAGAGCACCCTACTTCCTAACGGGAAGGCAACCAGCTGGGAACGGCTGGTTGACAGACAGGGCAACAGAAAATATACCGCCAATATTTAATGGTGAATGGGCGAATCGGTACGCCGAAGCGGAATGAATGAGTGAATAACCTCCGGCGGCAGTATTCCTGCGTCAGCAACCATTCACTCATTCGCTAATTCACTCATTAAATAAAGGTAAGGGCGAACCGGTGGGGTAAGAGCCTACCGCCCAGTGGGCGACCAGTGGGGCACGGCAACCCTTAGGGGCTGAAAGACCAAATAAGCGTCGGACGCGCGGCTGCTCGTCGCCAGCGTTCCGAGAGGAACAACACCGACGCGGGTAGGTCGAAGGAGGTGTTCGGGTGACCGGCATCCCAGATAAATGATAGGCCATGCTGCCGGGTGGCTCAGGCCAATCGGCAGCAAGACAGAACCCGGCTTACAGGTGTGGATTGGAAGGGATTTTTTTTGGTCTGCAAGGCGCATGGACAACGGGACTTTCCGCCTGTCCATGCGCCTTTCTTTTACAGGTAGTATGACCAGAAACAGACTTTTTCCGTACCTTTGCGGCCACGTTTTACCTGGGGGCTCGTTCCTCCACCAAAACCAAACAAGCACAAATGGCTGTTAAAATTCGTTTAGCGCGTCGTGGACGCAAAAAAATGGCGATGTACGACATCGTAGTGGCTGAATCTACTTCACCCCGCGATGGTAAGTTTGTCGAGAAAATCGGCACGTACAACCCCAACACCGACCCGTCGACGGTCGTTCTCAAGTCGGACCGGGCCGTATATTGGCTCATGGTAGGTGCCCAGCCGACCGATACCGCGCGTTCGGTATTGTCGCACGAAGGCGTTATGTATCGGAAACATCTGCAGGTTGGCGTCAACAAAGGAGCCATCTCGCAGGAGCAGGCCGATGAAAAATACACGACCTGGAAGGAAGATAAGCAGAACCGCATTGCCGGCGCTGCCGATACCAAGACGCAGACCAAAGAGCAGTCGCGTGCCGCCCGTCTCGAAGCGGAGCGTAAGGTAAGTGAAACTCGCGCCGAGGCTATCGTTAAGAAGAACCGTGTTGAAGAGCCGGTTGCCGAGGTAGTAGAAGACGCGCCTGCTGCTGAAGCTACCCAAGAGCGCGAGGTAGTCAATGCGCTGCCTGTTGCTGCTGTTGAAGAAGCCCAGGCTGGTGAAACACCGGTAGAACTGACTGCCGATGTAGTTGCTCCAACCGAGGCTGCCGCTACTGAGGTAACGCCCGCCGTTGAAGTACCCATCGCCGACATCGTGCCTGCTGACGAAGTAGCCGCTGTTGAAGCGACAGTATCGGAAGAAGCACCTGCCGCAACCGAAGAAGCGCCGGCCCCTGCTGAAGAAACTCCTGTGGCTGAGACGGCTCCGGAAGCTGACGCAACGCCTGCTCCGGCATCGGAAGAAGCGCCTGCAACAGAGGTGGCTGGTGCTGAGACACCAACTGCAGAAGACGCTCCCGCCGAAGAAACAGAAAAGAAAGATACGCCCGCTGCGGAATAGATTTCTGACTGGAAAACGGTTATTTATGAGTCTGTTCCTACGAACAGACTCATTTTTATTTTCTATCAAATGACAAAAGACGATTGTTACCAGCTTGGCCATATCACCAAAACGCACGCCGTCAGCGGTGAGCTGGTCCTGTATTTAGACGTTGACGATGCCGCCGAATATGCTGACCTGGAGTCAGTTCTGCTGGAGGTGAAAGGGCAGTTGGTGCCGTACTTTATCGAATCAATCGCCATCGTAAAAGCCAGTCGCGCCATAGTGGCCTTTGAGGAAGTTGACACCATCGAACAGGCCGAACGGCTTATTGGCTGCGGGGCGTTTCTGCCCCTGGATAACCTCGAACCCATCACCGACGTTACCCGGTTTTACTTCCACGAAATTGTGGGCTACCGGGTAGTTGATGCTGAAGCGGGCGAGCTGGGAACCGTGCGGGGTGTCTATGCCATGAACGCGCAGGACCTGATTGCGATGGACTATCAGGATAAAGAAGTGCTGATTCCGATCAACAGCGATATTGTGCGTACCGTGGACCGGGCCAGCCAGAAACTCAATGTTGTATTGCCCGATGGTCTGCTGGCCATCTATATGGAGGACGACGGCAAAGGAACGCCCGAAACTGACGGCGACGCTGATGAGACCAACACCGATGAGGATTGATATTATTACCTGCCTGCCCCGGCTTTTGGATAGCTTTTTTGCCCACTCCATTCTACAGCGGGCACAAACGGGCGGCTACGTGGAGGTGGTGGTACACGATCTGCGCGATTACACCGCCGACAAGCACCGGCGCGTGGATGATTACGCCTTTGGCGGGGGGGCGGGCATGGTCATGCAGATTGAACCGATTGCCCGCTGCATCCGGTCGCTGCAGGCCGAACGGGCCTACGACGAGGTGATTTACATGACCCCCGACGGCGAACGGCTGAATCAGCAAACTACTAACGCGCTGTCGTTGCGGCAGAACCTGATTATGCTGTGCGGCCACTACAAGGGCGTTGATGAACGGGTGCGGGAATTATTCGTGACTCGTGAAATCAGCATTGGTGACTACGTACTGAGTGGGGGTGAACTGGCGGCCTGCGTCCTGGCCGATGCCATTATCCGACTCCTGCCCGGTGTGCTGAACGACGAAACATCGGCCCTTACCGATTCGTTTCAGGATAACCTGCTGGCCCCGCCGGTATACAGCCGACCGGCGGAATTTGAGGGGCACCGGGTGCCGGATATCCTGCTGAGCGGTCATGAAGCTAACATTGACGAGTGGCGTTATGAACAGGCGCTGGAGCGCACCCGTACCCGACGCCCTGATCTGCTGGACTCGTAAGCTATTGGCCCTGTGTCATTCATAGTCATTTGGTGCGCGTCATTGCAGGGTCACGCCCGTATTCTGACCAAGGCCAACGACAACGGATGAGACTAAGCGAATCATACCCAGTGAATGAACCCAAAAGATGCCAAAAATCTTTATCGATGCCGAACGACTGCGTGAGCTCAACAGTGGGTTAGGGCAGGTGTGCCTAAACCTCGGCCATGAACTGGTGCGGCAGTGTACCAGCCACCACACTGACTGGGAACTGACGTTTCTGGTGCCGACCGGACAGGCGGGTATCTTTGGCGATGCGCGTTCCGGCGTTCCGGTCAGCTACATTGAAGCGTCTTGGCTACGGAAGCTGTACGTACCGGGCCGGTACGACGTCTGGCACTGTCTGCATCAGGATTCGGTTTATCTGCCCCGCGCCGGTCAGGGGAAGCTGTTGCTCACCATTCACGACCTGAATTTTTTGAATCGTCCTGATTACTCGGACCCCAAAAAAGCCCGTAAGCAACAGGCGCTGCAACGCCGGGTAAACAGGGCGGCTGCGCTGACCACGATCTCGAACGCCACCGCCGATGAGGTTCGGGCTACCCTGGGCGTTAATAACAAACCGCTGACGGTCATCTATAACGGCGTCGCTGCCGACCCCGCTCAGACCCCGCCCGACCCTGATGCTGAGGACCTGAAGCCATTGGCTCAGCAGCCTTACTTCCTGTTCGTTGGGGTTATTCATCCGAGAAAAAACGTCCATACGCTCCTGCCGTTACTCGAAGCCTTCCCGGACTACCGGCTTGTACTGGCCGGCCCCGACGATCATCCCTACGCCCGTCACGTCTACGAGCAGGCCGAAGGTCTTGGTATTCTCGATAGGCTGGTAATGCCCGGTGCGGTTTCCGAAAACGATAAGTTGTGGCTTTACGCCCATTGCGAGGCTTTTTTGTTGCCTTCTCTGTCTGAGGGCTTCGGTCTGCCCGCGGTGGAAGCCATGCGGTTTGGTAAGCCGGTGTTTCTGTCTACCCTAACCAGTCTGCCCGAAATAGGGGGTAAGGAAGCGTATTATTTTCAGGATTTTCAGCCAGCAAACATGGCTGAAACGCTGCATGATGGTCTGCACGATTTTGGCCGGAATACCTTGCGGCAGGAGCGACAACTCCGGCGGGCCGGTGAGTTTACCTGGGCTAAAGCGGCTGAAGGCTTCTGGACTCTCTACCAAGAAATGGCGGGTTGGTAAGCACTCTGCCGGGTAGTACCTGCGTTGACGCTCTGAGCCCGAAAATAAAAGGCTGATTGATGTTTATCAACTCTCTGACCTCAATCAATCCAGCACTAATTTTAGCCTGACTGCCCGGAACTCAGGCCGTCGCTACGAACTTCGCGACGAAACCGAGCGTCAAAGAAACTATTACCTACCCTAATCATGAAGCCGTCCGAAAAACTATTACTGTATAACAAAGCCTGGGTTCAGGATAAACTGGAACTCGATAGCACCTACTTTGAAGCGCTCTCTGCCGCCCAAAACCCCGATTTTCTTTGGATTGGCTGCTCTGACAGCCGGGTACCAGCCAACGAAATAACCGGCACCGACGCGGGCGAAATGTTTGTGCACCGGAATATTGCCAATATGGTTATTGCGGACGATCTTAATGTGCTGAGCGTGGTGCAGTACGCCGTAGAGGTGCTGAAAGTGCGGCACGTGATTGTATGTGGCCACTACGAATGTGGGGGCATCAGAGCGGCCATGGCCGGTAAAAAACTAGGCCTAATTGACCAATGGCTGGACCACATCCGCGTTGTAGAAACCAAGTATCATCATGAGCTGGATGAGATTACGGATGAACACGCCCGCTTTGACCGTATGGTAGAACTAAACGTACAGGAGCAGATCATGAACCTGGCCGCAACCGACAGTGTGCGCCGAATGTGGTCAGGCCAACAGATGCCAAGCCTGCATGGCTGGGTGCTGGATTTACGGACGGGCCTGCTCAAAGAAGTAATTACCTTAAACCCGCCCGGTACTGAGGACGAATAGCGGCTGTAGCCCGCGCATCACCTGGCCCGCCTATAAATCCGCTATACTCCTGCCAAACCGATCCTGTAAGGCGGTTTTGGCCGCGTAGAAGCCGCTCAGGCCATGAACCCCGGCGCCGGGGGGCGTGGCCGATGAGCAGATGAACAGGGTGGGGTCTGCCGTTCGGTAGGGCGTCAGTCGTAGGGTAGGTCGGGTGAACAGTTGCTGCCAGTCGGCGCTGCCCCCCCCAATGTCGCCCCCCACGTAGTTGGGATTCCAGGCTTCCAGCTGCGCCGTGTTCAGGGTAGCACGGGCCAGCACCAGATCCCGAAAGCCGGGCGCAAACCGTTCAATTTGCCGTTCGATACGGTCGGTCATATCAACCGTCGAGCCGTTGGGTACGTGACAGTATGCCCAGGCGGTATGCTTTCCGGCGGGCGCGCGGGTAGGATCGAACCGGCTCTGCTGGGCCAGTAAGACAAACGGCTTTTCGGAGAGTTTACCGGCTACCGCATCGCGTTCTGACTGGGCAACTTCTTCAAAAGTACCGCCAATATGCAGCGTGCCGGCCCGATTGCAGTCGGGATTGGTAAAGGAAATTGGGCCGTTAAGCGCCCAATCGACCTTGAAAACACCCGGCCCGTAGCGATACTTCTGAAGCTGATGGCGGTACGACGGCGGGAACCGATCGCCAACGATGGTGAGCAGTTGTTTTGGCGTCAGATCGAACAGTATTGCCCGCGCCGGGGGAATATCGTTCATGGACCGCACCATCCGTCCCGTCTCGATTTCGCCACCCAGCGTTTTAAAGTACGACGCCAGTGCGTTGGCTATCTGCTGCGAGCCCCCTTTGGGCATGGGCCAGCCGTACTGGTGCCCGGCGGCCATCAGCACCAGTGCAATGGCTGACGTAGTGATGTTGGTTAGTGGCTGAATCGCATGGGCAGCCATACCGGCCAGCAAGGCCCGCGCTTCGTCGGTCTGAAATCGGTTGGCCAGTACCGACACGGGCAGCACGGCATTCAAACCAAACGCAGCTAAATCAAGGGGATGTTTCGGAAATCGCAGCGGCCCCAGTGCATCGATGGCCAACGTAGGCCAGTGCCTGACAAGTGGCCCCAACAGCGTACGGTACCTTTCGGCGTCCTGACCCAGCCCCTGCGCCGTATCGTCGACCGAACCCGTAAAAACAGCCGCCCGCCCGCCATCAAGCGGGTGAGCGGCTGCTATGGGTGGCTGAATAAATTCCAGCCCGTGTTCAGCCAGTGGCAGCGTTCGGAAAAACGGTGAACCGATACCCAGTGGATGAATGGCCGAACCGATGTCGTGTTTGAAACCGGGTAGCGTCAGCTCTGCCGTGCGCGTGCCGCCCCCAATGGTATCGTCTTTCTCCAGCACCAGCACCTTCAGCCCCGACCGGGCCAGTACAATGGCCGCGCTCAGCCCGTTCGGGCCTGAACCAACTACAACGGCATCGTAGCTGGGGTGAAGGTGCTGGTGGGGACGGCTCATGATGCGGCCTGAATGGCCTGGATGATATCGTCTTTGATGTCTTCGATGTGTTCGATACCGACCGATACGCGCAAAGCCGTCGGATTCACGCCCGCTGTTTGCTGCTCAGCTTCCGAAAGCTGCGAGTGGGTGGTACTGGCCGGGTGGATAATCAGCGTCTTGGCGTCACCAACATTGGCCAGGTGGCTGATCATTTTCAGACTGTTCACGAATTTCTCGGCGCGGGCTTTGTCGCCCTTCAACTCGAACGATAATACACCCCCGAAGCCCCGGTGCAGGTATTTTTTGGCCAGTTCGTGATACGGGCTGCTTTCCAGACCGGGGTAATTTACGTGCTGAATATCGGGGTGTTGCTGAAGCCAGTGCGCCAGCGCCAGGGCATTCTCTCCAGTGCGTTCCACCCGAAGCGTCAGCGTTTCCATACCCTGCAACAGCAAAAACGAGTTGAACGGCGACTGCGATGGCCCCCAGTCGCGCAGCCCTTCTACGCGGGCGCGGATAATGAACTGGATATTGCCGAATGGTCCGCTCATGCCAAAGACGTCGTTCATCACCAGCCCGTGATAACTTGGCGAGGGTTCGGTAAACTGCGGGTACTTCCCGTTGCCCCAGTTGAACTTCCCGCTATCGACAATAACCCCGCCGAGGGCCGTGCCGTGGCCACCAATCCACTTCGTCGCCGACTCCACGATGATGTGCGCGCCGTGATCGAACGGGCGGCAGATGGCTCCACCCGCGCCGAAGGTGTTATCCACAAAAATCGGCAGGTCATACTTCTCGGCCAGTTTAGCGAAGGCGTCAAAATCGGGGACGCTGTAGGCCGGGTTGCCAATGGTCTCGAAATACAGACACTTGGTTTTTTCGTCGATGAGCGGCTCGAAACTGTCGGCTTTGTCGCCGTTGGCAAAGCGGGCTTCGACACCAATGTTTTTAAACGAGTTCTTGAACTGGTTGAACGAACCGCCGTAGAGGTTGGACGAGGTCACGAAATTGTCGCCGACGGTCGTGATGTTATTGATGGCCACGAACTGAGCCGCGTGTCCCGATGCCACGGCCAAAGCTGCTACGCCCCCTTCCAGGGCCGCTATCCGCTTCTCGAATACATCGTTGGTGGGGTTCATAATTCGGGTATAGATATTCCCGAACTCTTTCAGGGCAAACAGGTTAGCTCCGTGCGCACTGTCGTTAAAAACATACGACGTCGTGGCGTAGATGGGTACGGCGCGGGAGTTGGTCGTGGGGTCGGGCTGTTGTCCGGCGTGCAGTTGGAGGGTTTCGAAACGCATGGTTTTTTATTGATTTTGTGATTGATCTATTGGGGGTTGTCTGCCCGTTTCAGCACGGCATCAACGGTTAGTTCATCGAGCGAGGGAGCAACCATACTGGCCTTCGTCAGGACATCGGGCGAGCCGATGCCAACGGTAAACATACCCGCCCGAACACCCGCTTCCACGCCCGCTACGGCGTCTTCAAAAACAACACACTCCTTGTAACGGACTTCCAGTTCGTCGGCTCCCCTGGTGAACACTTCGGGGTCGGGTTTGCTTCTAGCGACTTTCGTACCGTCAATCACCGCATCGAACACCTGGTTCATACCAACCCGTTCCAGGATGAGGGGGGCGTTTTTAGACGCTGAGCCGAGGGCCGTCAGCAAACCCGCTTTTCGTACCTCAGAAAAAAACGTGGCCACGCCGGGCAGAATGTCGTCGGGTGTCATGCGGCTGACCAGTTCCAGGTACCACTCATTTTTGCGAATGGCCAGATCGTGCTTTTCTTCGTCGGGCAGGGTCAGGCCACCGTGTTCAAGGATGATGTTGAGCGAATCAACGCGGCTGACGCCCTTGAGCTGTTCGTTGAATTCTTCCGAAATGTCAAAACCCAGTTCATTGGCCAGTCGTTTCCAGGCGTGGTAATGGTGAATGGCGGTATCAACAATAACACCGTCGAGATCGAATAGAAACGCCTTGATGGGCATACGTGTGTGGGTTGAGTTGTTGGGCAAAAGTACGAAAAGGTTTTGGGGGACGCTGCCGAAATGCCGAAACGGTTGGGGCGGCAGGCCAGTCTGAAGCGGAACAGACTCCTGAGCGCGGGCCTGTTGCAAGCCGGCTTTGCCCACGCCCTGCGCCGGGCTGGAGTAACCGGTTCGGGCCGTTAAATGCCCGCTAAAAATCCAGATAGGGTACGATTCTGGCGATGGTCTTCTCGTCCAGGATGCGGATGGGCCGGAGCGATTCGGCCGAGGTGTACGCGCCGTGCTGTTCGCGGTAACTGACAATGACCTGCGCCTGCCGGCGCGATAAAAACGGTAGCCGGTCCAACTGCTCGGCGGTAGCGGTGTTGACCGGAATCCGGCGCGGGGCCGACCGAATCTGCCCGTATTTGTTCAGTTCATCAATAACCAGCGAGTCCAGTCCGTATATTTCCCGAAACTGCTCCTGCGAAACGAACCCGCCCAGTGCATCGCGGTACTTGACGATGCGCCCGGCCAGCGTAGCGCCAATACCCCGCAGGGCAATGAGTTGCGCCGTGTCGGCCGTGTTGATATCAAACGGTTGCAGGACGGGTTTGGCCGGTCGTTCCGGGTAAGCGGGCCGGTTGGGGGTACCGGCGTAGGGCTGGCGTACAGACTCGCCCGGGACGTTGTTAGAGCTGGTAGTGGCGGGACGGTTGCCAACGGGTTTCGCCAGCGCAATGTAAGGCTCGAGCTGATCGTAGAGGTCGGGCGGGAAGTCGTAGATGCGAAGCAGGTCTTCTTTCCGACGAAACTGCCCGCCCTTGCTGCGGTACTTCTCGATACGGTCGGCCATAAATTTGGGCAGCCCCAGCTGTTGCCAGCCCGATACGCTCACGGTATTGGGGTCAAAATTGAACAGCTTCTTGGGTTCGCCAAAGTGATCGGCGGTGGTTTTGTCCCGTTCTGGGCGGGTACCGGAACGGCTGTTGCCAAAGCGCGGCTGTCTGGCTTCTTCGGCCTGCATAAGCGTTACCAGACTGTCCAGTTTTCGCTGGTCAGCTACCGACGTATCAACGCGGGTCTGGTCCGCTATAAACCGGTAAAGAAACGGGATAAACAGACACAGCAGCGTCAGGAAAAGCAGCACCAGAAACCCCCGGCTCTCCCGCTGCGAGAAGCCGAAATAATCGCGAACCAGCGTCTGCAGGCGATTGAACATGAAGGGTGTTACAGTTTAGGATGATTAGGTTGCAAGCTAACTGGCAAAATAGTCATAGTCAAACGGTTCACCGCTTCGTATCTCAACAGACGTTTACATGAACATGGTCTGAATTTCCTCCTTGAGCGACTTTAGCGCGTCGGCAGTGGGCTGGCGGTCTTTCTGGATAATGCGCTCGAAAATGCGTTTGGACAGTTCAATGGCGGGGGCGTCGGGGCGGGTGTCGCCGGAGGCCTGATTGATCAGTACCGTCACATCGTTCATGGCGCCCTGAACCTGATCCCACACGTGCTGGCTCATGTATACCTGTTGCGACAGGTTGTGGTTGTACTCGTCGCGGATTTCCTGCAACAGCCGCTGTTGCAGTTCCAGTACGGTACTGGAGCTGCCTCCCAGTCTCAGCAGCATATTATTGGGACTGATTCGTTCCAGAAACAGCGTCATTCGCTCGTAGGCCTGCAACCGAACCGGTACAACGGCTTCGGTGTAGCGGTTTATGGTATCGTGGCGATGACGGTCGGCTTCGCGCTCCAATAATAGCTTAACAGTCAGGTACATACCGTAGAGTACCAGCCCGGCCGGAATCAGTAGTTTCACTAAATCACTTACAATGTCCATGAATGAATCAACGTGGTTTGGGGTAAAATGGGTAAATTTGACTGGTATGGGCGAGACAAACTGTCCATGCCTTTCGGATGAATACAACGCCAGAAATTGACCGGCCCGTGCGGGTGCGGACCGAAGCCCGTCAGCAAATTATCGACACCCTGCTCACCAACAAAATTCCCGCCGAGTATGGCCTGCGCGTCGGTATTCGGGGGGGGGGCTGCGGGGCGTCGTGGCTGCTGGGATTTGACCTGCCCGGACCGACCGACGAGATTTATAACGTAGAAGGGGTACGGGTCATTATCGACCGGAAACATTTACTCTATGTCCTCGGTGCTGAAATAGGCTATGAACCCGGTGGCTTTACGGTCGAGAAACAGTAATTCGTACTTTACTCTGCCCCGGTCATCAAAAAATCTGGCATGATTTTAGTGCTGAGACAGCAATAACTGACCCAAAATCGTGAAGCGCCTTGAACGACACATCTTCCTTATTCTGGCCATCCTGGCGGCCGTATTATCGGTGGGCTGCTACTGGCTCCTTGAGCGCGACGCGCCCGGTGCTACCGATGAGCAGTACCTGAGTGCCGTACAGCAACGGGTAAAAGAAGAGATGCTGGTCAGTTCGGCGGAGCTGGAACAGGTGAGCCAGCTGGTGGCTAATCAGAAAACGCTCGATTTTTCTGCCCTTAGCACCGACACGAAGTATCCGTATTATATTTTCAGGAATGGTACACTAACCGTTTGGTCGGATTATCGCTTTATTCCTGATTTCGACCAGATCAGGGAGGTAGTACAACCCAGGCTGATTGAGTTTGATCATAGCCGGTACCTGGTTAGTCACAAGCGTATGCGCAAAGGCACCGATACGGTCGATGTTTTTTCGCTGATCAATGTGTACCGGCATTATCTCAGCAACAACACGTATTTAAAGTCGGGGTATAACTCCTCGCTCTTCGCTCTCGATCCGGCCGGGGTCAGTCACCGGCGGCAGCAGCCTTATCAGGCTATATACGACAATGATTCGGTGTTTCTCTTTTCGGTTGAGCCGCCCCAGGTCAACGCGTATCGAAATCATAGTACGCCCGTTAACACCGTCACGCTGGCCGCTATCGGATTTTTATTTCTCGGTCTGTACGTAGGGCAGCAACTGGCTCGGCTCGGGCGTCGCCGACGGCACGTAATGGCCTTCTCGCTGCTGGCCCTGTACCTGATTGTGTTGCGGGGGCTCATGCTTTACGTTGGCGTGCCGTTTCTGTTTATCGAATCGGACCTGTTCAACTCCCAGTTTTATAACTCGTCGGCGTTGACGCCTTCGCTGGGCGATCTGCTGCTAAATCTGCTGGTGCTAATTGCGCTGGCTCTGTACGGAGTCAACTACTATTATAAATCGTCCTTTTACACTTACCTGCTCAAATTGCCGTCCTGGGCGAAAGTGGTTACCTCTATTGGCTGCGTGGTGTTGAGCTATGTGGTCTTTGCCTTTTGTTATACCGAGCTAACCAATATCTACGAGAAATCGCAGTTCACCCTTGACATTACCCTAAGCATTCATTTCTCTTTCCTGAAGGTAATCTGTCTGCTGATTTTCATCGGCATATCGGTATTGTACTTTTTGCTCACCCACCTGCTGGCATCGGTTTTTTTGCGGTTCAACCGGCCCGTATCGTGGGTGCGGGGGGGGGGGATTTTGCTGGGCGGAACGCTGGTAACGATGCTCATAAGCTGGCTGCTTGATTGGCCTATACCCATCATTTACGCCGTTAACGGATTGTATTTTCTGTTAATCTACGTGGCCAGTTTTTCCAGAACACTCTACACGTTTCGGTACAAAACATCGATCTACCTGTTCATGGCGGCTTTTTTCTGCGCCCTCACCACGGCTTACGTAGTGTATGAGCAGGAAGTGCAGAAGCAGCTGGTGCACGAACGGACTTTTGCGAACCAATTGCTGACCGAAAATGATGATTATGGCGAGTTCATGCTCAACAAAGCCCAGGAGTCTATTGTAAGGGACCCTGAAATTGGCCGTTCGCTGCGGCAGGATACGCTGCTGGTTCGGGAGCGGATTCAGCAACGAATCAAAGCGCTGCACCTGGACAAATACTTCGACAAGTACGATGTACAGGTGTCGTCTTTTGGGGCGAATGGTCAACCGCTCGACATGAGCCAGGGCGCCCTGGCGCTGGATCGGTTGCAGGTGAAATACCGGAAGCCAGCTTATAAAACCAACTACCCGGGTATTTACTTCGTTAGCGAAGCCGACAATAAGTTTGTGAAGCAATACGTGGGGTTCGTTACGATTCCGGCCCCGAAGAGTTTGGCGGGCAGCATGCCCGCTGGCCACATCATGCTGGACATGCGCCTGCGCAGCCAGCGCCCCCGTGGTGTTTATCCCGAACTGCTGGCCGATGCCCGCTTCAGCAAAAGTCCTGACGAACCTGAGTACAGCTATGCCATGTACCAGCGGGTAGGTGCCCCTGCGAAGTTACCTCAGATCCTGTACAGTTCGGGACCGTATAATTATGACCGGAAAATGCCCGCCGAACTCCTCCATGACCCGGCCTTGCCAGAGAGTGGGGTATCGGCCAACGGGTATCGGCACGTGGCGCAGCAGGGGCAGGGTGGGCGGCTGGTGGTGGTGTCGGCTGATGAGTACCCGGTGGCGAATATCTTCTCCAACTTCTCTTTTCTGTATCTGCTACTGGTCTTCACCGTTATTTTGATCATCATCTCCTACGCGATCAAGTACCAGTTTACTCAGTTCAGAATCAATTACTCTACCCGTATTCAGATCCTGCTGAACGTAGCCTTTTTTCTGCCGCTCATCTCCGTTATTATTTTGATCCTGAGTGTCATCAGTTCTAACTATACCACTAATCAGGAGAACTCGTACGTTAGCAATACCCGCAACATTGCCGCCAACTTCCTGGCCTACGCAGATGAGCATCTGGTGGCTCAAAAGCGCAGCAAGGCGTCGATGGAAGAAGAGTTAGGAAGGATTGCCCGCGATGCTGGCATCGACATTAACCTCTTCGACAGGCAGGGCAAGCTGTACACCTCAACCCGCCCCCTGATGTACGAGAGTGGCTATTTGTCTAAACGAATCAACCCGGCCGCTTATATCCGCATTATTGAAGAGAAAGAAAATCAGATTTTGTTGAATGAGTCGCTGGGCAACAAAACGTATCGAACAGCCTACGCGGGTATCAAGTCGTATGACGGTCGGTTGCTGGGGGTGCTCAGCGTGCCGTATTTCTACGCCAGTACCGAACTGGACCGGCAGATTATTGAAGTCATTGCTATGGCCCTGAGCATTTTCACGGGCCTGTTTCTGTTTTTTCTGGTCGTATCCTATTTTGCCTCCCACGTCTTAACCCGGCCGTTGCAGCTGCTGACTCAGAAAATTCGTAAAACCAATCTCGATCACCCCAACGATCCCCTGCCGTGGCGGTCAGACGATGAAATCGGTTTGCTGATCCGGGAGTACAACCGGATGCTGGTTAAGCTGGAAGAGAGTAAACAGGAACTGGCTCAGAATGAAAAACAGTCGGCCTGGCGTGAGATGGCCAAGCAGGTAGCCCACGAGATCAAGAATCCGCTGACGCCCATGAAGCTGACCCTCCAGCATCTGCAGCGGACATTTCCTAAAACGGCCGAAGCAGAAGGTACGCTGAACGGCGTGGGTAGCCGCGTTATTCAGCGCACCTTCGATTCGCTTCTCGATCAGATCGACAACCTGAGCGACATTGCAACTTCGTTCTCAGAATTTGCCAAAATGCCCCTGCCCAAGAACGAAACGTTTGAGATAACGGTCATGCTCAACAAAGCCGCTGACCTTTACGCCGAACGGACTACGCTATACCGCCAAATTGCGCCCGGCCCGATTATGGTCATTGGCGACCGGCAGCTGATTGGCCGTATCCTGACGAATTTAATTATCAACGCCATCCAGTCGGTACCACCCGACCGACGGGCGGTGATAAACCTCCAGTTATATACCAGCGACGACAACGTGCAGATTGAAGTGCGCGATAATGGCGCGGGCATCCCCGAAGCAATCCACTCCAAAGTGTTTCTGCCCAATTTCAGTACCAAACGGGGCGGCACAGGTCTTGGGTTGGCCATTGCTAAACGGGGTGTTGAACATGCCGGAGGAAACGTTTGGTTCGAGACCGTTGAAGGCGTGGGCACGTCGTTTTTTGTCTCGCTTCCGTTGGCTAGTGTTCAGGTACCCGTAGCGGTAGCGGCACTAAACTAAAGCCTTGGTGCAAAAAAATCAGCCGGTCAGGAAACCCGACCGGCTGAAACACATTGTCTCAAACATCACTCAATGAGGAGACACAAGAACAGAATCAACGATGTGCCCTGGCCCTCAATTTCTTACAGCGTAACGTGCCGCCAGTTTTCGCCCGACCGGATGCGGTTGAGCTGAGTATGGGTAATACCAAACTGCTTGGCTATCATTTTCAGCCGATTCTTATCATTAAGCAGCAACTTCTTAATAATTCTGACCTTGGTCTCGGTCAGTTTATAATTGCTGGTGCCACGAATAGTGGGTCGATTTTTTACATTCGGGTTCTCGCGGTTGTGCGCTACCATTTCGTCCTTGGTAACCCACAGCAGATTGTCAACAAAGTTGTTCTGCTTATCATGGTCCAGGTGAATGACAAAGATCTGATCAGCCCGTTTGCGGACCACGTAGTACTCGGCTACAAGCTTATGAACGTACCGGTTTATGGTTTTGCCCTCAGCCCGAATATTCAGCGAGCGATACCCCTGAATAACCGAACCTTTGATTAATTTTCCCCCGCTAACTAATCGCGGAGAATCCCGTTCCTCCCGGGACACTGACTGAAAACTACGGAGTCGGCCGTAGTTGGATACGTCATACCGGGGCGGGTTTTCCAGATCTTCGAACGGGATTGTAGTCCACTTTTCGTTCCAGTAATGTTGCGGCTTTGACTCGTTCATGGCAGGTAGATTCTAAATCGAGACCTTAAAGTAATACGCATTCTTGTTTAACAATAGGTCAACAAAAATAAAACAAAAAAGTTGCCGGTCATCCCCTTCAAGTAGATTGATTTTCAGGCCAATGAAGAAAATTTACTGGTCTGGCTCTACAATTTGCTAACAAGCCGCTGAGGCAAGTCCGTCTGTTATGTCAACTAATGTCAGGGTAAGTTAAACAAAATTACTTCCCGATGGCAGACCGGCAAACCTCACGAGCTGGAGATTGTTTAGGTAGAGCACGCAAAACACGTACTCATGAGCAGAAAGAAAACATTAGTGATAGGGGCCAGCGAAAATACCACCCGTTATGCCAACAGGGCTGCCAAGATGCTGCTTCAGCAGGGGCACCCCATAGAACTGGTTGGTTTGCGCGAGGGCCGGATAGGAGACGAGTTGATTCAGACGGGGACTCCCCACCTCGCCGATATCGATACGGTGACCATGTACGTCGGTCCGCAGAATCAGCCGGGCTATTACGACTACATAAAGGGGCTCAGGCCCAAACGGGTAATTTTTAACCCCGGCGCTGAGAACCCGGATTTTGCCCGGCAGTTGCTCAGCAACGGTATCGAACCCGTCAATGCCTGCACCCTGGTCATGCTATCGGTGGGGACGTATTAGTTGCTCAAATTCCGCCGTTCAACGGCGGAATTTGAGCAACTGAGAATTACCATCTAATCAGAGCCGACGCCCAGGTGAAACCACTTCCGAAGGCCGCCAAGCAGATGAGATCGCCGGATTGCACGCGACCCTGATCAAAGGCTTCAGTAAGAGCAATGGGGATAGATGCTGCTGTGGTGTTGCCGTAGTGCTGAATATTATTGAACACTTTGTGGCTGGGCAGGCCCATCTGTTGCTGCACGTAGTTGGATATACGGATGTTGGCCTGGTGCGGTACCAGCAGCGACAGGTCACTGGCTCCGAAACCGTTGGCGGTCAGGCTCTCGTTAATGACCTCCATAAACCGGACAACGGCGTGTTTAAATACCGTGTTGCCGTTCATTACCACGCTCGCCCCGCCGTCGGTAGCCGTTTGAGGGGTAATAAAATGGTCGGGGCGGCTGCTACCGGGGTCTTTCAGGTATAATTCCTCTGCGTAGCGACCGTCGGCGTGGAGATGGGTTGACAGAATCCGGTGTTCCGGGTCGGCGGTGGCCTGTACAACGGCGGCTCCGGCTCCGTCGCCGAAGATTACGGCTACGCCACGTCCTTCGGTCGTTTTATCCATCAGTGTTGACTGAATTTCGGAGCCAATCACGAGCGCTGTTTTAGCCATTCCCGTCTTGATAAACTGATCGGCGATGGATAAGGCGTAGACAAAGCCCGAACACTGCTGCCGGATATCAATAACCGGAATACCTTCCAGGCCCAGCTCGCGCTGCATCAAAAAGGCCGACCCCGGAAAATAATAATCGGGCGAGAGCGTGGCATACACGATCAGGTCAACGGCCGATGCGTCGAGGTTGGCGCGGCTGAGAGCCATGCGGGCTGCTGCGGTGGCCATGCTCGCGTTGGTGTCTTTACCATGCGTAAACCAACGCCGTTCCCTGATGCCGGTCCGTTCCTGAATCCACTCGTCTGAGGTATCCATGTACTGCTTCAGATCGTCGTTCTTCACGACTGTCTCGGGAACGTAGTAGCCCAGGCCGGTAATTTTAGAATATACTGTATCCATTTGTTGATGTTAAAACCAACGGTAAAGGTACGGAATGTACGGTAAAAAAATGTGCAGTAAATTCTCGTAACTGTCTGTTATTTAGACGGTTATCAAGAAGGCATTCATTGCACCTGCTATTCATTGATGCTTACGCACTGACCGGCGCAAGCTCGTGGAGGGTAAACGTGTAGTCTTCCATAATCAGATTAGCCAGCAGTTTACGGCAGGCGGCATCGACAGTTTCGCGGGCCTGCGCTTCAGAATCGGCTTCAACATGGAGCCGAACATGCTTGCCAATCCGCACATTGTCAATGGTATCCATGTTGAGATTATGCAGACCGAGTTTAACGGCTTTGCCCTGCGGGTCCAGAATTTCGGCCCGTGTCATAATGTCGATTTCGGCGATATAGGTCATGTTGTGAGCGAGTAAACAAGTGAACAGGTAAACAGGTGGCTGACGCCGGATAGTAATGACGGTTTGCCGGGGCAGTCAGCTTCCGATTTCTTTGTTCACGGGTCCACTCTTCGAAATAAGTGAAATAAGAATATACAGCCCGATAATTATCGGTACGGCTGCAAACTGCAAAAATAACAGGAGCAACACGGAAGCCATCAGAAACAGAAATTTTGTCTTGTTCTCGGCCCAGCCAAACGATTTGAACTTGAGCGCGAAGAGGGGCAGCTCAGCCACCAGCATAAACGAAAACGCAATGAGTATACCCCAGACGGTATCGTTTTTCCAGAGCCAGTCAAATTGCGGCTGATACCGTTCCATGAGGGGCAAAGCCGCAATAATCATGGTATTGGCAGGCGTAGGTAATCCAATGAACGACTCGGACTGCCGGGTATCGAGGTTGAATTTTGCCAGCCGCAGGGCTGACAGCACCGCAATCAGAAACGCGATATAGGAAATGCTGCCCAGCCCCTGAAACCAGCCCAGCTGAAACATCATGGTAGCGGGCAACGCGCCAAACGTAACCATATCGGCCAGCGAGTCAAGCTCCCGGCCGAACGGTCCCGATACGTTCACCAGCCGGGCCACAAAGCCGTCGCCGAAGTCCAGCACCAGAGCCAGCCCAATGAGCCACGAAGCCACAACCAATTCGCCACGCAGAGTCATTACGAGGCCGATGCACCCGCACAGCAGATTGCCGCAGGTCATAGCGTTGGGGAGGTGCTTCAGCATATTGCCAGGTTTATAGAGTAGTCGACGTTTACAGTTCCGGGCTTAGCAATGCGGTGTGCCGGACCTGACCGTTGTATGACAAATGAACTGAAATTAAAGAAATGGGTTCGTTTCCCGCTCCTGCCCAATCGTTGTTGGTTCGTTATGGCCGGGGTACACCACGTAATCATCAGGAAGAATCATAAACTGGGTTTCGATGCTGTTGAGCAGGTCGGCGTGGTTGCAGTACGGAAAATCAGTGCGACCCACGCTGCCCCGGAACAGGACATCGCCCCCCACAACATACCGGTCCACGTGGTTCACAAACGCAACATGGCCGGGGGCGTGGCCGGGCGTAAACACCACGTCCAGGGCGGTATTACCAAACCGGATGCGATTGCCTTCGGTCAGCCATTCGTTTATTTCGCCGTGCTCGTAGCCACGCAGTCCGTACGTCGTGGCGCGGAGAGGAACGTCGTTGAAAATCACCTCGTCTTTCGGATGTAGAAATACATTGACGTCATATTTCCGCTTCAGGTAGGCTACACCAAATACATGGTCGAGATGGGCGTGCGTAAGCAGAATGGCTTTCAGTTTCAGGCTGCGCTCGTCAATAAATCGGCTCAGCGTTTCTTTTTCCACCTGGTCATACATGCCGGGGTCAATGACAACGGCCTCGTTTGTGGCCTCGTCAATAACAACGTAGGTATTTTCCTGAAAAGGCGAGAAGGTGAAGGATTGGATCATAGTAATAATCCGGACGTGAACGTCCGGGTTACAAAAGTAGAAACACCGTTGGTTTTTTGCGCAGGTCGGGTACCTGCGTTTTCCATTCCCGGATGGTCAGGGTTTTGACAAACGCATCGGGGGCGGTCAGGTTGCAGGCTACACATAGGCGGGTGTTACCCTGCGCGTTGAGTAGGATGTCGGCAAAAAGCGCGTCGTTGCGGTAGGGGGTTTCCATAAAAATCTGCGTCTGCTGCCGTGCCTGCGCTTCTTTGTCCAGAAACCGGATGGCGCTGGAGCGGTCTGCCTTTTCGATGGGCAGATAGCCGTGGAACACGAATGATTGCCCGTTTAGTCCTGACGCCATCAGGGCCAGCATAATACTGGATGGACCCACCAGCGGTTCTACCCGCCAGCCCAGCGTGTGCGCCATACCCACAACCACGGCGCCGGGGTCGGCCACGCCGGGGCAACCGGCTTCGGAGAGGACACCCGCGTTGCGTTTGCGCTCCATGAGTTCCTGAATCTGCCGGCGCGTATCGGCGGGGGGGGTGTCTTTGCTAAGTTCGAAGAACGTGGTTTCGTCAATGACACGACTGGATTTCAGGGCGGTAATGAACCGGCGGGCGGTGCGTACATTTTCCACGAAATACGCGTCGGTTTTCTCGATTACGTCCCGGATGTGAGGGGGCAGAACCAGCTCGGCTGTATCGTCGGCGAGGGGGGTAGGAATCAGGTAAAGCGTTGGCATAGGATTTTATCTTGACACAGCGTAATGAGATCTACACAGAGAAAGGGGAGGGGACTTGTACCAGCAGCGTTCGTTATCTCTAGGTAATCAGCTGTGTATCTGCGTGTTTAAGAAAGCTACTAAACTTGAAACGAACTCGGCTGGCTTTTCGGCGTGTACCCAGTGACTGGCTCCCTGAATGGTTTCAATGATGGCGCTGGGAAAGATGCGTTTGATGGCGGGAATATCGTCGTCCAGGATATACCGCGATTCGCTGCCGCGTATGAACAGGGTTGGCTCGGTTACGGGGCGGGTATTGGTCAGTTCATCGCCAATACCGTGCACTTCGCGCTCAATAACGGGCAGGTTGAGCCGCCAGGCAAACTGGCCTTCTTCGGTGCGGTACAGGTTTTTGAGTAGAAACTGCCGCACCGGCAGTATTGACTCGTACTGACTCAGTACCGTATCGGCTTCGCTGCGGGTTTTAAGACTGGCCAGGTCAATGGCACTCAATCCGCGAATGATATCAGTATGATGAACCGGGTAAGCCTTCGGCGCAATGTCAACCACGACCAGTTTGCTGTAGTCGACGGGTTTGCCCGTGTTGGGGAAGTCCATGGCGTACTGCATTACGGTCTTGCCGCCCATGGAGTGCCCCAGCAATACGGGTTTTTCGAGTTGCTGATCGAGCAGAAACCCGCGCAGATCAGCCGCCATACCCGTGTAGTCATGCGTATCTGAGCGGGGCGACTGCCCATGATTTCGCTGATCTACCGACAGGACACGGTAGCCCTGTTCGGCAATGGTTTTGCTAACCGTAAACCAGTTGTCTGACGACCCAAAAACGCCGTGTATCAACACAATAGCTGGATCGGCGGGGCTGCCAACTTCTCTGAAGTATAGTTTCATGGTATGAATGAGTGACTGAGTGACTAGCTCAGGCAGCCTGGTGCCTGCCTCAAGCATATTCACTCAGTCAGAATTTAACGGACGTACACTACATTATCCCGCTTTGCCACCAGTTCGCCGAAGGCATGCAGCGTCAGGCCGTTTTCGGTAGCAACGCGTTCAAACTCTTCGGTGCTGTGGGGCTCAATAGCGATGAGCAGCCCGCCCGACGTTTGCGGATCGGCCAGCACGTAGCGCTGGGTTTCGGTGAGGTCGCTGATTTTGTGGCCGTAGCTGTCCCAGTTGCGCACGGTGCCGCCCGGAAAGCTTTTCTGGGCCAGATACTCGTCAACAACCGATAATTTCGGTACGTCGGCGTAGTCAATAACCGCGCTCAGGCCGGACCCTTCGGCCATTTCGGTGAGGTGACCCAGCAGGCCAAATCCCGTTACGTCGGTCAATGCCTTAACATAGGGTAGTTTGCCCAGTACGGTCCCAAACTTATTGAGCTGCGCCATCTGCGCCGGGGCCATATCGGCGTGTTCGGGCTGCAGAATGCCTTTTTTCTGGGCGGTGGTCAGAATGCCAACGCCGAGTGGCTTAGTCAGGTAGAGTTTGCAGCCTGCCGTAGCCGTGTTGTTCTGCTTAAGGTGGTCAATGCGTACCCTGCCCGTTACGGCCAGCCCAAAGATAGGCTCCGGCGAATCGATGCTGTGCCCGCCCGCCAGCGGAATGCCCGCTTCCTGACAGATGCTCCGCGCGCCCTCCATCACCTGCCCGGCCACTTCGGGCGGCAGTTTATCCAGCGGCCAGCCCAGGATGGCAATGGCCATAATGGGTTCGCCCCCCATAGCGTATACGTCGCTGATAGCATTGGCCGAGGCAATGCGCCCAAAGTCAAAGGCATCGTCAACGATGGGCATAAAAAAATCGGTGGTGCTGATAATGGCTTCCCCGTTGCCGAGGTCCATTACGGCGGCATCATCGCGCGAGTCGTTGCCCACCAGCAAACTTTCATAGTGGGGCTGGGAAGCCGTAGCGTTACTATGCAGTATTTTGTCTAAAATCTTGGGCGATATTTTACAGCCGCAGCCCGCACCGTGGCTATACTGAGTGAGTTTTACAGGGGTTAATTCGGATTGTATCATAGGTAAACAACGTCTTCGGGATGTGCTTCGTCCGGTATAATACGCCCACTCGCTTTGGAAGGTTCGATCTCAGTGATACACCGGCTGAAATGTCATATTGCACATAACAAAAACATAATCTAATAGAATGGCCTCTTAAATGTCCATTTTTGGCCTATTCCGTGATATATGACCGCTTTCTTTTACGGGCTGGTACTTTTTTAAGAATGTACGTCTTGTGGTCAGCCGATAAAAGCCCATCTTTGCGGCTAAATTGAAGAGTGCCCCCAGTGTGTACACTTCGCAACAAATAGAAATCAACTAAATACAACCATGTTTAAAAAACTACTGAATGTCAGAGTAACCCTCGTGTTACTGGGTAGTATGTTGTTAGCTGTGCTCGGCGGACGCGGAGCGATGGCGCAGGTTACGTCCGCTGCCATTAATGGCGTTGTAACGGACCAGAAAGGGGCACCGCTGCCGGGTGCTACCGTGGTAGCGGTCCATGAGCCTTCCGGCACGCGCTACGGTACGACTACGAACGCCGAAGGCCGGTATTCGCTGCCCGCCGTCCGGACCGGGGGTCCTTACCAGGTAACGTCCAGTTACGTTGGCTTCAAAGACCGGGTAGAAGCCGGTTTCAGTACAGCACTGGGCGTGAGCGCGGTAATCAACTTTGTGTTGCTGGATGAAGGCACCCAACTTTCAGAAGTGGTGGTCACCTCGCAGCGGAATGACACATTCAACTCGGAAAAGACGGGTGCGGCTACTAACATCAGCTCGCAGCAGTTACGGTCGCTGCCCAGCATTAGCCGTAGCCTGAACGATTTCACACGGTTAACCCCCCAATCTAATGGTAACGGCAACTTTGCCGGTCGGGATGGGCGCTACAACAACGTAACGGTAGACGGCTCCAACTTCAACAATAACTTTGGTCTGAGCGCTGAAAACCTGCCCGGCGGTGGCGCGCAGCCTATTTCGCTGGATGCTATTGAAGAAGTTCAGGTAAATATTGCGCCGTATGACGTTCGTCAGGCCAACTTTACGGGCGCTGGCATCAACGCCATTACCCGCAGTGGCGGCAACCAGTTCAAGGGTACTGCCTACACATTCTACCGTGATCAGTCGTTTAGCGGCACGAAGGTGGGCGATGTAGAAGTTGCCAACATCCAGAAAGTGACCAACCAGATCATCGGCGGTTCGCTGGGTGGGCCAATCATCAAAAACAAGCTGTTTTTCTTTGTCAATGGGGAGTATGAGAAGAACGTCCGGCCTGGTACCGCCTTTGCGCCTACCGGCTCGTCAACCGCCACGGACCCGTCAAATACCTCCCGCACAACGGTGGCTGACCTGCAGCTGGTATCTAATTTCGTTCGTGACCGATACGGCTACGAAACGGGTGCGTATGAGAACTTCGCCAATAACTTTACCCTACAGAATACGAAGATTCTGGCCCGTATCGACTGGAACATTAACGACCGGAACAAGCTTTCGCTGCGGTACACGAACCTGAACAATACGGACGATCAGATCATCAACGGTACAAGTGCGCCAAACCCCCGGTTTTCATCTAACCGAATCAGCCAGAACTCATACTCCTACGCCAACTCACAGTATGGCTTCAAAAACACGGTTCAGTCGCTGGCGCTGGAGTTGAACAGCACGTTTGGTGGCAAACTGTCTAACCAGCTTCTGGGTACGTTTACCAACATCCGCGACCAGCGGACTTCTCCCAGTTCGCCCTTTCCCTTCGTGGATATTCTGAAAGGGGGCGATTCGTACATCAGCTTAGGGTATGAGTTATTCACGTTTAAAAACGACGTGAAGAACAATACCTTCAATATCATCGACAACCTGACCTACTACGCCGGCAAGCACGTTTTAACGGCGGGTGTATCGTACGAAAACATGGATTTCGGCAATAGCTTTATCCGGTACGGAACCAGCTACTACCGTTTCTCGTCCATTGAGAGTTTCATCGGCGGGGGTAACCCAACTGCCTTTGCTTACACGTATCCGCTGGCTGGTAATGACACCTACGCGCAACTTAACTTCGGTCAGGCTTCGGTCTACGCGCAGGATGAGTTTAACGTGACCAAGGATTTTAAGGTAACGCTTGGCGTACGGATTGATGCACCGATTTACGGGAAGCCGCCACTCACAAACCCAGCCGTATCGGCTCTTACGTTTGCCAACGGCGAAAAAATCAACACGGGCCTGTGGCCTAACACAAAGCCGGGTGTTTCGCCCCGCATTGGCTTCAACTGGAACAAAGGCAACACGCTCCAGATTCGGGGTGGAACGGGTATCTTCAACGGACGTATTCCATTCGTGTGGTTCACCAACCAGCCTACCAACGCGGGTATGAGTCAGTTCACCTACGAAACCACTACGGCAGCCGATCTGGCTAAACTTAAGTTCAACCCAGACCCAACGGCTTACCTGAGTACCCTGCCCCAGATAGCCGGGCAGACGTCGCCAAGTAGTTTGGCCGTGGTTGACCCGGAGTTTAAAATGCCGCAGGTATGGCGAACCAACTTCGCCGTCGAGAAAAAACTGCCGGGCAGACTCACAGTTGGTGTCGAAGGTATCTACACCAAAGAAATGACTACGGTTTACCAGCGGAATATCAACCAGGCGGCTCCCGTTGGTACGCTGACCGGCCCAGACAACCGGCCCGTGTGGAGCGGCAGCAACACTACCCGGCGCGTTAATCCGGCCATCTCGGAAGCGATGGTACTAGGCAATACGAATCAGGGAAGCAGCCTGTTCCTGACGGCTCAGGTATCAAAAGCTTTTAACAACGGCTTCTATGCCTCGGCTTCGTACACGTTTAACGATACGAAAGACGTTACGGGCAATCCGGGTTCGCAGGCGGCTTCGGCTTGGTCAGGAAACGTAGCGGTTGGCGATTTGAACAATTTGCCACTTAGCCCTTCGAACTACGCCGTTCCACACCGCGTAATCGGTTCGGTTTCGTACAAGGTTTCGTACCTGAAGACGTTGGCAACTACCATCTCTCTCTTTTATCAGGGTCAGCATCAGGGCCGTTTCTCGTACCGGTATGCCAACGATCTGAACGGCGACGGCGTCACTGCCGATCTGCTGTACGTTCCCCGCGATGCGTCGGAGATTACGTTTAGCCCCATTACAACGGGTACAGGTGCCACGGCTACGGTAAAGTACACGCCGGAGCAGCAGGCAGCCGCCTTTATGAACTATGTGAATCAGGATACCTACCTGAGTAGCCGCAAAGGTCAGTATGCCGAACGAAATGGCGCATTGTTGCCCTGGCTGAACCAGGTGGACATGAAGATTCTTCAGGATTTCGGCGTTAAAGTAGGCAACCGCGTGCATAAGTTACAGGCCAGCATTGACGTTTTCAACGTTGGTAACCTGCTCAATTCGGATTGGGGTGTGAGAAGCCGCACCACGATTAGCAACTCAGCCCTGCTAACAGCCGTAACATCAACCCCCCTTACGGCGGCCAGGCCAACCTACCGCCTGGTTGAGACGGGTGGTCAGCTGCCCACCAGTACGTTTGTTAACAATGTAATTGCCTCCAACACCTGGTATGCTCAGGTAGGTCTGCGTTACATTTTTGATTAGTAGAGTAATCGAATGCAAAAGCCCCGGCCAGATCTGGTCGGGGCTTTTTTTTGGCGCCCCATACACGGTTTATCCGGAGAGTCAACTTAAAAACGGGGCGGGAGATGCCAATCGCCATGAAGGCTCCCTAAAGGGCGGATCATGATCGGAGTAATGCGCCGGACTTAACAATTTAGTAATGCGCCTTTTATAGAATGCAATCGACGTGAAATAAGACTATTGCCAGATTAAGGGTGGAACAGGCCAAAAATCCGGTACTTTTTGAAGAGGCTCAATTTTACGGGGGGAAAAAAAACTCCACCTTTACAGTCAGAGTGGCGACCTGCTGAGTGTATGTTGCCAACTCGGTAAATCAATCAACTAAATACATATATGTCTAAACAACTACTGACTATCAGAGTAATTCACGTCTTGCTCGGTATCATGCTGCTGGCTATTCTTGGCGGACGCGGAGCGATGGCGCAGGTTACGTCATCGGCCATTAATGGCTTCGTGACCGACGCAAAAGGTGAAGGGCTACCCGGTGCTACGGTCGTGGCCGTTCACCAGCCGTCTGGTACGCGCTACGGTGCCGTCACCAACTCGTCGGGTGTGTATAACATGCCCAACGTTCGGGTGGGTGGCCCGTATACCATTACGGTGTCATACGTGGGCTTCAGGGAGCAGGCTAAACAGGACGTCTTTGCCGCTTTGGGTACAACGGCCAACATCAATTTCAAACTGGCCGATGAGGGTACCAATCTCAACGAAGTGGTAGTAAGTGGAAATCGGAGTGAAACGTTCAGTTCTGACCGCACCGGTGCCGCTTCGGCCTTCAACCGGGAAGCCGTCAACAACATCCCGACCATTGGCCGTACCCTAACCGACATTACCAAGTACAATCCGTACGGCAACGGCCAGTCGTTTGCGGGTCAGGATGCGCGGTTTAACAATTTTACTATTGACGGAGCTACGTTTAACAACGGGTTTGGTCTGGGCGGCTCGGCCCTGGCGGGTGGCCGGACGGGTACTACCGCCGTGTCGCTCGATGCCATCGACCAGATTCAGGTGAACGTGGCTCCGTTCGACATCCGGCAGTCGGGTTTCACGGGCGCAGGTATCAACGCGGTTACGCGGTCGGGTACCAATGATTTTTCGGGTTCGGTGTATCACCTGTTCCGCAACACCAATGCCCTCAATGGACGGTTAGTGGGTGGATCAGCCGCCGGCAACTCGATCGGTAACGTTAACGTGGATGAAAAAACATACGGTTTCCGGTTAGGCGGTCCCATTATCAAAAACAAGCTGTTTTTCTTTATCAACGGCGAACAGTTCAACAGCAGCAACCCCGCGCTGAGTTTCTTCGCTAACCGCAACGATGGTGCCGCCAACCCATCGAACGTACTGTACTCGGACTTAGTCGATCTGAAGAGCTTCATGCAAACGAACTTTGGGTTTGATCTTGGGGCCCTTGACGGCTATAACAACGAGGTGAAGAGTACCAAAGGGTTGGTTCGTCTTGATTATAACGTCAATGACAGAAACAAACTGTCGGTTCGGTATTCGCACCACAACTCGTCGTCGGGTTCCGTAATCAGCAACAGTAACAGTAGTAATACGGCTGGTAATGGTAACCGGAACGTTTTTCCAAACTCACTGTCGGCACAGAACACGGGTTATACCATTGCCGACAATACCCGGTCGTTATCAGTAGAATTGACGTCGAACTTCAGTAACAAGTTTTCCAATAACCTGATTGGTACCTATAACAAGCAGATCGAAGACCGGACGTACCGGACGCAGTTGTTCCCGACTATAGATATTGCTCCCGGCGGAACGACATACACCTCGGTTGGCTTCGACCCCTTCACACCCAACAATAAGCTGAACTATTCGACGCTTAACATCACGGACAATCTCAGCTACTTTGCCGGTAAGCATACCATCACAGCGGGTGTTGTGTTCGAGAAATACCAGTCGAACAACGTCTTCTTCCCGTCGTCGAACGGCGCGTATGTGTACAACTCGATTGCTGACTTCAAAACGGCTGCGCTAGCCTCGATCAACAATCCTACCGCTACGTCGTCGCCGGTTACGGTGGCCCGCTATAACCTGCGTTATTCGCTGCTGCCCGGTGGTGTTGAGCCATTGCAACAGCTGAAGCGAAACCTATACAGTGCCTATGTGCAGGATGAGTACTTTGTTAATCCGAATGTTAAAGTAACGATCGGTTTACGGGGCGATCTGTTCGACTACGACAACAGTACGGCTTCCGCCTTCAACAACCCGGTGGTGGCGGCACTAACTTTCAAAGACGAAAACGGAGCTGATTACAAAATCACTACGGGTGCTTTCCCAAAGCCAAAACTGTTGCTGTCGCCCCGGCTTGGCTTTAACATTGACGTGAAAGGAGATAAGAAAACTCAGATTCGGGGTGGTACGGGTATCTTCGTATCACGTATTCCTGAAGTGTTGATTTCTAACCAACTGGGTAATAACGGTGTCAACACTATCCTGACCACCGTGACCAATACAACGGCTATTCCGTTCAGAACCGATCCGAGCCTGTTACCCGATGCTGTCCGACTGGACCCTACCAAGGTAAATGTAAACACGCTGCCTCCGTACACGATCAACGCATCGGACCCGAATCTGAAATACCCCCAGATTTGGAAGTCTGACATCGCCATCGATCAGCGGCTGCCGTTTGGTCTGATCGGAACGGTTGAGTTTATTTACAACAAGAACATTCAGGCCCTGCGCTACATCGACGCCAACCTGAAGGCACCGACCAGAACGCTGAGCGGTGCCGATACTCGTTCGCTGTTCCCCGCCTTTGGGGTAGCGAGTACAGGTGGTAATACGGCCACCAATCCGCAAAACGTAGCCCGTTATGTCAATCCGCAGATTGCTAACGCCTTCGTGCTGAAAAACACGAAATTGGGTGATTCGTACATCATCACGGCCAAGATTGAAAAACCCGTTACGCGGGGCTTTGGCGGGGTAGTGTCCTACACGTATGGTCAGGCGCGTGATTTGGCCTTTGTAGGCAGCACGGTTCAGGCCAACGTACCGACCACGCTTGGTCAGAACTACCTCAATACGTCGTTTGCCGATAGTGACCTGCGTCACCGTTTCAACGGCTATGTAAATTATCGTTTGAACTACGGCGGCAATTTTGGCGGTTCTACGGCCTTCACGCTGGGCGGCACCTACGCCAGTGGTGGTAAGATTTCATACACCTACAATCAGGACATTAACTCGGACGGCCAAACGGCCAACGACCTTATCTTCGTACCCAGAAGCGCGTCTGAACTAACGTTTTTGCCCCTCACCGTTGGTACGGGCACCAGTGCTGTAGTGTACTCGCCGGAGCAGCAACAAACAGCGTTCGATAGCTACATCAATGGTAATGACTACCTGAGTTCGCGCCGGGGGCAGTATGCTGAGCGTAACGGTGGGGCCTACCCCTGGCTGGCTCGTTTTGACTTCACGGCTATTCAGGAATTCTACGTAGCGGTGGGCCAGAAAGGCAAACGCAACACCATTCAGTTCCGTATCGACATCCTGAACGTGGGTAACCTGATCAATAACAAGTGGGGCGTAGGCAACCTGCAAACAACGTTTAATCCTTTGGTTGTGGCCGGTGTAACCACGGCCACGGGCGTACCTACCTACCGGCTGGCTACTCAGACAATAGATAAGCAGGTGGTACTACTCAAAGATTCGTTCGTGAAAAGTGCCTCGTTTAATGCGGGTGACGTATATCAGGCCCAAATTGGTCTGCGCTATATCTTCAACTAAGACAGACGTAACAACAAAAAATCCCCCGCACGACTTTCGTGACGGGGGATTTTTTGTTGCCGGTCATGGCGACAGAATTACGAATTTGCAGGGACTTCACGGTCTGAGAGACACCCCATCACTTAATTTCGGGTAAAGCAGATCAACGCCGGCCTGATACCCCATAACAATAAGCCGCCCGATGTCGTCGGAGGTGAACTGCATCAAATCGAGGTGCAGCGGCTCGGTGGGGCGGATGATGGTCAGGGGGAGGCTACGCCCGTGGAAGTGCTCCCGTTCGGCGTAGCGCTCGGCCCAGGCAATATCATTGTTGACCAGCTGATTGACTGTGATGTCTTTCACGCGGTCCATGAGATTGAGCAGGTTGCGGTAGTTGAATTTCTCATTGTAGATCTTTCTGGAGTGGCAGGCAACGCAGGCAATTTCGTCTGCTCCGTCTTCAATGGCCACGCGCAACGGAGCAACCTCGCGCAGGCCACCGTCCAGAAAGGCCCGCCGGTGATCGCCCGCCACCTGCATGGCGGGCATCAGGAATGGAATGGAGCTGCTGGCAAACAGGTAATCCAGAAAATCAGGATCGTGGGCGTCGGCATAGACCATATCGCCCCCAATAATATCGACTGCGCCTACTTTCACGGTTACCGGACCCGTCCTGATGGCATCAATATTAACGTTATCCCGAATAATTTTCTGTATAGGCGTATTATCGAGCAGACCATCAAACCGGCTCAGTATCGTATTGACACCCATGCGAAACCGCGACCGGATTACGGCTACATCTTCCGGCTTGGTGATATTTCGAATCCAGAACTCAATCAGGGCTTTGCCTACGCCGGGCCAGTTAATCTGTCCGGCACGGGTTTGCTGACGGGCGGCCTCGGAAGCAATGAAGGTGGCGTTGAGACTCCCCACCGAAATGCCATACAGGTGTTTGGGAACGAAGCCCGTTTCGAACAGGGCCATAACCGCCCCCGCCTGAAACGCGCCTTTCAGCGAGCCACCGCCCAGGACCAGGGCCTTGTGAGTTGGGTTAGGTTGGGAGTCGGTAGGCTGGTTTATGGCGGGCTGCGGGTTGGGAGCCGGGGGCGTTGGATTACTGATCATGAAAGTGGGCGGGTAAATGGCGCGGAAATTTGCCGTTTTTTCGTGGGCAATCAAAACGAACAGGTTTCCCAAACGATTTTGTTGGTAGTGGTTTCATCCCGACTTTTGCAGTCCACGATTTCCAGAGAAATGCCCCTCACCGTCGCTGACATTCAGATCCCGATTGCTGCCGAAATGAACTTATTCGAGCAAAAGTTTCGGGACATGATGAAAAGCGACGTTATGCTGCTCGATCAGATCATGAACTACATCGTGAAACGAAAAGGCAAGCAGCTGCGGCCCATGTTCGTGTTTCTGACGGCCGGCGTCTGCGGGCAAATTACCGAGGCTACCTACCGCGGGGCGTCGCTCATCGAACTGCTCCATACGGCCACTTTGGTGCATGACGACGTGGTGGACGAATCCAACTACCGACGCGGTTTTTTCTCGATCAACGCCCTTTGGAAAAACAAAGTAGCCATATTGGTAGGCGATTATCTGCTCTCTCGCGGCTTGTTACTTTCGGTCGATAACGGTGATTTTGAACTGCTCCAGATTGTTTCAACGGCGGTGCGTGAACTGAGCGAAGGCGAGTTACTCCAGATTCAGAAAGCCCGGCGGCTGGATATTGACGAGCCGGTCTATTACGAGATCATCCGCCAAAAAACGGCATCGCTCATTGCCGCCTGCTGCGCGGTGGGTGCCCGCTCGGTCAACGCCGATAAAGCCATTGTTGAACAGGCGCGCACCTTTGGCGAGAAGGTGGGTATTGCCTTTCAGATTAAAGACGATCTTTTCGACTATGGAACCGCCGAAGTAGGCAAGCCGCTGGGCATCGACATCAAGGAGAAGAAGATGACCCTACCGTTGATCTATGCCCTGAACAACGCCGGCTTTTTCGAGAAAAGAAGGATTATCAACATCGTGAAAAATGAAAGCGATAATCCGAAAAAAGTGGCGGAGGTCATTGATTTTGTGAAGCAGTCCGGGGGCATTGCCTACGCTACCGAGGCCATGAACAAGTACGTAGCCGAAGCCCAGACCCTGCTTAATGCCTTTCCTGATTCGGACTACCGCCAGTCGCTGCATCAGTTGGTACAGTACACCATCGATCGCAGCAAGTAAGGTGTTCCGGTTTTGAATTTCCGTTCCCGTAGGCCATCATTGCCCTGACTAACGCCTTTTTGCCATGGACTTCGACTGGATTGTGAGTGCCTGTATTGGTGTGGGGCTGGCGGCCTGTTGCGGCTTCCGGGTGTTTATACCTCTGCTCATGGCGAGCGTGGCTACCAAACTCGGCATCATCGGCACCGTGGCCGGTTTCGACTGGCTCGGCGACTGGCCCGCTCTGTTGGGCCTGGCGGTGGCTACAGTCTTCGAGGTTGGGGCGTACTACATTCCCTGGCTCGACAATCTGCTCGATACCGTGGCCGGTCCGGCGTCTATCCTGGCCGGAACGCTGCTAAGCGCGTCATTTCTGCATATCGACAATCCGCTGTTGCAGTGGGGGCTGGGGCTAATGCTGGGCGGGGGCAGTGCGGGTATTATTCAGGCCGGCACGAGTCTGCTCAGACTGGGTTCTACGGCCACAACGGGCGGACTGGCTAACCCGGTAGTAGCCACTGGCGAGAACGTAGCCTCATTTGGATTCTCGCTGCTCGCTATGCTGCTTCCCATTATCACCGTCATTCTGATTGCGCTGGTGCTCATCTTCGTAATCCGGCGTCTGCTGAAACGAAGGCGGGCTTCCTGAGCGAAAAAGTAGAATCAAAAGAGGTGCCGGGTAAGATCCGGCACCTCTTTTGATTCTGAATAATTGCTAACGTTACAGCCCCAGTACTTTCTTATTGAAGTTCTCATCGCTGCCCGTTCCGGCGAAGTCGTCGAAGGCCCGTTCGGTAACGCGGATGATGTGATCGGCAATGAAGGGTGCCCCTTCGGCGGCTCCCTGTTCGGGGTGTTTGATGGCGCACTCCCACTCCAGCACGGCCCAGCGGTCATAGTCGTACTGCGCCAGCTTGGAGAAAATGCCCGAAAAATCAACCTGTCCGTCGCCCAGTGAGCGGAACCGTCCGGCCCGTTCTACCCAGCCCTGATAACCACCGTACACACCCTGCTTGCCCGTCGGGTTGAACTCGGCGTCTTTCACGTGGTAGGCGTAAATGCGGTCGTGGTAGAAGTCGATAAACTGGAGGTAGTCCAGCTGTTGCAGCACAAAGTGGCTGGGGTCGTAGTTGATGCCCGCGCGGGGGTGGTTATCTACCTTCTCCAGAAACATCTCGAACGTAATGCCATCGTGGAGGTCTTCGCCGGGGTGCAGTTCGTAAGCCACATCAACGCCCGCTTCTTCGTAGGCATTCAGGATGGGTAGCCAGCGGTTGGCCAGTTCGGTAAAGCCGGTCTCGACCAGACCGGCAGGCCGTTGTGGCCACGGATACACGAACGGCCACAGCAACGCCCCCGAAAACGTAGGACTAACTTTAAGGCCGAGGTTTTTGCTGGCTTTGGCCGTCATCAGCAGCTGGTCCGTTGCCCAGGCCTGCTGATCTTTGGGTTTTCCCGCCAGCTCGGCCGGACCAAAGCCATCGAACATGGAACCGTAGGCGGGGTGTACCGCTACCAGCTGCCCCTGCAGGTGCGTGGCTAACTCCGTGATTTCAACGCCAATATCAGCGAGTTTTCCTTTCAGCTCGTCGCAGTACGTCACGCTTTCCGATGCCTGTTTGAGGTCGATCAGGCGCGGGTCCCAGGTTGGAATCTGCACACCCTTGTAGCCGAGGTCGGCCATGTAGCGGGCAATGGAATCGAGGGAGTTAAACGGGGCTTCATCGCCCAGAAATTGCGCCAGAAATATACCCGGCCCTTTCATGGTTTTCATGTGTTAGTTCGTTTATGTTCAGGGGGTTTGAACGTGATAGAGTTCGAGGACACCGCGAGCATTGACTTCCCTGTCAAGCAGGAAATCACAGATGTCACTGAACTTCGATTTCAGCAGGCCTACCACCTCATCATTACTCAAATTGCCTGATCGAATCAAAATCACTTTGGGAGGCCAGCCACGCAGATGATTAAGGACTTCATAGTCTTCGTCGTAGGTGACGATTGTAAAGCCATTTGCCTTTGCTTTCTCCCAAACTATAAGATCTTCTTTAGCGGTTAATTGTAATCGTTTAGCTGCTTCGCTACCCGGAAAGAGATGCAGTATGCATTTTACGACCCGATACGAAATATTCTCATCGAATAACAGCGAGAAGGATGATTCTATCATGCTTAAACCACCACTTTGATGTTACGTTCCCGGTCCGCAGCGAACGCCAGACAAGCCAGAATTTGCTCGTTAGTCAGTTCCGGGAAGTCCTCGATGATCTCTTCGTGCGACATACCCCGAGACAGCCACCCCAGCACGTCATAAACGCTGATGCGCGTACCTGTTATGCAGGGTCTCCCAAACCGAATGGCAGGGTTTATGGAAATGATCTCGCGATAGTTCATAGTCAGTAGATCAAGGTTTGTAGCTTCTCCAAAGTTAACAAATCCTCATACCTCAACCCATGCCTGCGCCCGGTTGCTGGCGAGGATTTTCTCGCAGATGAGCAACTCGCGGTAGCCATCGGCAAAGGTTGGATAGGTGGGCTTGTCTGGCTGCTTGCCAGCCTCAATAGCCGCGTAAACTTCCTTAAACATTTGCTTCGACGTATCGGGGAATCCTTCGTTGTGACCACCCGGAAAGCTGATGACCGCCCGGGCATCGGGAAGGGCCAGGGAGGGGTCGTCGGTCATGGTTTGGTTGTAGCCGTCGCGGTTGCCAAGCCACAGCTGGTTGGGTGATTCTGAATCGAAGGCAAAGGTTTTCTTTGAACCAGCAATCTCCAGCTTCATCTGGTTCTTACGTCCCGCCGATACCTGCGATACCGTGATAACGCCCCGGTTGCCATTGTCGAACCGTAGCAGTACGTTGGCATGGTCTTCGGTAGTAATGGGTACGTCGGCGTAGTCTTCGGGTTGCAGCATTTTGCCCGAATACGTCTCCACGGGTTTCAGCGGCTTCTTGCGGGTTTTGTGGATGGTATTGAAATCGGCCATGACCGCCGTGGTTTTCAGACCGGTAATGTACTCCAGCGCGTCCATCAGGTGCGAGCCAATGTCGGCGATGGCGCGGCTGTCGCCGGATTTGTCGGGTTCCAGCCGCCAGTTGTAATCGGTGTCGTAGAAAAGCCAGTCCTGCAGATAGGAGCCGATGACGCTGTATACATCGCCGAGGTCGCCATTTTCACGCATAGCCCTCATTTGCCGTACCAGCGGATAATAGCGCAGGTTGAAATGCACGGCGTTGACCAGGCCCGTTTCTTTGGCGATCTGCACCAGCTCTTCGGCTTCGTGCAGGTCTTTGGCTAAGGGTTTTTCGCACACTACGTGCTTACCTGCCAGCAAAGCCGCCTTCGACTGCGCGTAGTGCAGGAAATTGGGCGTACAAATGTGCACCGACTGGATATCGTCCATTTTCAGCAGTTCCTCAAACGTGCAGGCGCGTTCGATACCGAGCTGATCGGCCTTTTGGCGGGCCATTTCGGGGGTTACTTCGCAGAGGGCGAGCACATTTGTGTTGGGCAACCGGCGCAGGGCTTCGATGTGGGCCGGCCCGATGAATCCAGTGCCAACGACACCGATGTTGATCTTTTGCATGGGGGGGGGAGTTGTTACGCAGAGATGCGCAGAGTTAGCTGAGATTCATAGAGAAAAAGAAAACTCTCCGCGAATCTCCTTTTTTCTCTGTGAATCTCAGCGTAATAATTTTTAAGAAACAAACTTCGTCCACTTCATCTCGCTCTGGTCCGAGGCAATAACGGTGTCGATAAACGCCAGGCCGCGTACGCCATCCTGAACGCCGGGGAAATCATAAAGCGGGTCGGCCGGTTTTCCGGCCATGTGCGCCCGAACCGCGTAGGCAAAGTTGCGGTAAATATTGGCAAACGCTTCAAAGAAGCCTTCGGGATGGCCCGCCGGAAGCCGGATGTGTGCTTTGGCCGACGCTGACATCTCGCCCACGTTGGGCCGAATGAGTTGTTGGCTCGTCTGGGTTTTGTAGTACAGCGTATTCGGCTCCATCTGATGCCACTCCAGCCCGCCCAGTTCGCCGTATACAAAGATTTTGAGCGGATTTTCCTCGCCGTTGGCAACTTGACTGACTTGCAAAACGCCCTTGGCCCCACCCTCAAACCGCAACAGAACGTTGCCATCGTCGTCAAGCGGGCGGCCCGGTACAAAGGCAGTGAGGTCAGCGCAGAGTTCGCTGATGCGCAGGCCCGTGACGTACTCGGCGAGGTTCTCGGCGTGGGTGCCAATGTCGCCCATGGCGCCAGCCGCGCCCGATTTGGCCGGGTCGGTGCGCCAGATGGCCTGCTTGTAGTCGTTGTTTTCTTCGGCCCGCGAGAGCCAGCCCTGCGGGTATTCGACGACGATCTTGCGGATTTTACCGAGGACGCCATTCTTTACCATGTCTCGGGCCTGCTTCACCATGGGATAGCCGGTGTAATTATGGGTCAGGCCGAAGACCAGACCGGTTTGTTCGACCACAGCCGCCAGGTCTTTGGCTTCCTGGAGGTTCAGCGTCATCGGTTTGTCGCAGATAACGTGGAAACCGTTTTCGAGGGCCATTTTGGCGGGGGCGAAGTGCAGGTAGTTGGGTGTGCAAATACTTACAAAGTCGATACGGTCGCCGTCAGGCCGCTCGTTCTCCTGCCTAATCATCTGCTCGAACGAATCATAGACGCGGTCGGGATCCAGGTAAAGTGATTGGCCGGTAGCTTTTGATTTTTCGGGCGACTGGCTGAAGCAGCCCGCCACGAGTTCAATTTCGTGGTCGAAGATGGCGGCCCGGCGGTGAACGGCTCCAATGAAGGCGTCGAGCGAGCCACCGACCTGGCCCATACGGAGTTTACGGTGCATAACGTGGTTTTTTTGAATAAAGGGGCCTGTGAGTATGGTTTACCCGTTGGCTGGCCCAAACAAATTTGTGGCGGAAATTAGCGCATTAACTTATTTTTCGGAAATTTTGCATCAAATGAAGACGCCCGAATGGGTAACTGGCCTGCCCGGGTATCTTTCTTTGATGCACATAGCCGTTCTTATCTAAACCTTTAAAATTTTTTGCAAATGAACCAAGCTGTCAACCCTTCCCGCCTGTTTCTGGCCAGTTGTCTCGCGCTGATCACTACTGCCTTCTCGTTCAGTATCCGGGCGGGTATTTTGCCCCAGTTGGGCACCGAGTTTGGTCTGAGCGCCGAGCAGTTAGGCTTCATCAACTCTATGTGGTTTCTGGGTTTCCCCATCGCCATGATCGTGGGTGGTCTGGTATACAATACGGTTGGCCCAAAAATCATCATGAACGTAGCGTTCGTTTGCCATACACTGGGCATTCTGCTCACCATCTACGCGGGAGGCTACTCAACGCTGCTGATTTCAACCCTGTTCATCGGTATTGGCAACGGCTGCACCGAAGCTGCCTGTAACCCCATGATTGCCGACATGTATTCGGGCAGTACCATGAATGCAAAGCTGAACCGCTTCCATATGTGGTTTCCCGGTGGTATTGTGGTAGGAAGTCTGCTTTCGCTGGCTATGACCACCATGAACCTCGGCTGGCAGGCACAGATATGGATTATTCTGGTGCCGACCATTACGTACGCGTTCCTGTTCTGGGGGCAGGCGTTTCCACAGCCCAAAGTGGAAGGCGTTACGTCGTTAGGCAAAAACTTTCAGGCTATGCTGACTCCGCTATACCTGACCATTTTCTTTCTGATGGCCCTAACGGCAATTTCGGAGTTTGGTCCGCAGCAATGGACGGCCCTGATTTTGAGCAAGAGTGGTGCCGAGCCACTGCTGATTCTGGCCCTTGTAACGGGTCTGATGGCAATAGGTCGCTATTTTGGCGGACCGGTCATTAAACGATTCGATCAGACTGGCGTGTTGCTGGGCGGGGCTGTATTTGCCAGCATTGGTATTTATCTGTTCAGCACTCAAACGGGAGCAATGGCCTATGTAGCGGCTGTTTTCTTTGCCATTGGCGTGTGCTATTTCTGGCCAACCATGCTCGGCTTCATTGCTGAGCGGGTGCCGCTGAGTGGCGCGCTGGGCATGTCTATTGTGGGTGGCGTCGGTATGTTCTCGACGGCCATTTTTCAGCCTATCATCGGTGGCTGGATTGATGCGGAGCGGGTAGAGAAAGCGGCAACCGGACTGACCGGCGATAGCCTCGAACTGGCCGCCGGGCAGGCTACGCTGATGAAGATGACCACCTTTCCCCTGATTCTGGTGGTGGCGTTTACCATCCTGTACGTAGTCATGCGCAACCGCCGACCATCAACCGCAACTGAGGCCGCCGTAGCGCAGCAGCCCATTCTATGATGCAGTAAGTGTCTATAGGCCAAAAAGCCCCGTCACCAGTTTGGTAGCGGGGCTTTTTTACGTTGTTCGGTGTTGGGTTGTACACGGTCAATACAGCCACTTCACGGCCCGCTTGGCTACCCCCGGCAGGTTGTTTAGCACGAAGTCGAGCCAGATGGATTTGTTGACGCGGCTGGCGGTGGGGTAGGGGTAAATCTTATTGAAGAAATCGCCGACGGTCAGTCCTTTTTCGAGGGCCATGATTAACTCCTGCACGAGCTCACCCGCGCCAGGCGCAATGATGGTACCACCCAGCAGTTTTGTGCCGAACGGATTAAGGCCGGGTGGCTCGGTGAAGATGATCATTCTGGCGTATTGGTAATTGCCAATGACGGCACGGTCATCGTCGGCGAAACTATACTCCACTCGTTCATACTTGATTTTTCGCTCTTTGAGTTCACCCTCCAGCAGCCCAAATGTGGCCACTTCGGGATCAGTGAACGTAACCCACGAGAAATGGTCGTAGCTGAGTTTCTTATCCAGAAGTTGACCCGGCGTGATCAGATTCGCTACAATGGTAGACACGTGCAGTTCGGCCCCGTGCGAGAAGTAGCGCGTGCCGGCGGGCGCACCGGCAGCCGCGTCGCCTGCTACAAAGACGTGCTCATTGGTGGTTTGCAGATACTCGTTGAGTTTTAGCTGACCCTCGTCATTGAGTTCGATACTGGCCGCGGGTAAGTCCAGGTCGTCGAAGTTGAACGTCCGGCCAATGGCCACCAGCACTACATCGAATGGGATATCCGTTTTACTGCCATCGTTCGTTTCGGCCACGGCGGTGCAGGCATCTTTAAAGGCGGTAATCTTCTGACCAAAGGCAAACGTCATGCCCTCGCCTTCGAGCCGCTCCTGCAACAGGGCCGATACCTCCGGTAGTTCTTTGCTCAGAATCCGATCGCCGGGGTCAACAACCGTTACGGTGCTGCCAAATCGGGCAAACGCCTGGCCCAGTTCCATCCCGATGGGGCCGGCCCCCACAATGAGCAATTTCTCCGGCAGTTTCTCCAGTGAGAAAATGTTCTGGTTGGTATAAAGTTGAACCTTGTCCAGGCCCTCGGCTTTGAGCGGCTGCGGGATGGACCCCGTACACAGCACGATGTTTTTGGCCGAGGTCCGGGCCGTTGTGCCGTCGTGATGCGTGACCTCAATAGTCTGTTTCCCCACGAATCGGGCCGTACCGATTTCCACATCCATTCCTTCCTTGTCGCGCAGGTACTGGGCATTTTCGTGCTCCCGGATAATGTCCTGTCGCTCCCGAACGTACTGCATTACGGCGGCCAGGTCGGTACTGCCTTCCGTTTTCCAGCCGTAAGGCTGCGTTTTGCGGGCTTCGTGAATCATCCGGCTGATATGAATCAGGGCCTTGCTCGGTACGCAGCCGTCGTTCAGACAGTCGCCCCCAATGCGGGCCTCGTCGCGGTCAATGAGCAGGACGTTAAAGCCGAGCCGTTTCATGGCAATGGTCATGCCTAAGCCCGCAGAACCGGCTCCAATGGCGATTAAATCGTAGTCTGGCTTCATTTTTTCTTTTTGAAGTCGTCCATCGTGCCCCGAATAGTAGCCACGAATTTGCTGTTCTGGAACGACATGCTTTTGTTCTTATCAATGATTTTGCAGCGGAAATCAATGGCGTAGGGCGTATTCTTCTTGTCGAAAATAATCTTTGGCAGGACGCTTAGCGCCTTGCCCACGTTGCCCGTAACGGGAAAGACAACGGGCGTGATGGCTTCGGCGGGGATTATAATGGGTTCCGGCTGATAGCCTTCGGCAATCTGCTTGCCGTTGATGGTAACGGTATAGTGCGTATCGGTGATCTTGTAGGGAAATTTGTTGCGGTTGTCTACGCTTACTTTCGCGGCAATATCCTGCTCTTTTAAGTTGAGCTTTCCGAAGTCAATGTCTTCTACCTTGATGGTAGGGATGTGGTACGTTGGCAGGTATCGGTTAGCAATAACAGTAAAGGTTTTTTCGCCGAGAATTGGCACATCGAGGTCAAAACTAGTCTTAATGCGGTAGTTCGTGCTGTCAACGCCATCTCGTTCGAGCCTGGCCAGCACCCCCTTGAATTTCTTACTCAGGATCATGACGGGCAACTCCACCATCGAACTATCGCCGGATTTGATGGTAATGCCTTTTCTGTATTCATCTTCAATAATGGGCGTATCGGCGATGGAGATGACATAGTTGATTTTACTGGCTTTTAGCTCTACAGGCAGCGGGTTATCGATGAGCAGGTACATATTCAGCTTGATTGTATCGTCGCTGATATCGGTAAAATCAAAGCGACTCAGTTCCAGCCGGGGCTTCAGTGTATTGTCATACGCACCGGGTTCTGACGCGGCTTCTTTCTTCAGGTTGTTATACCAGACAAACGCGCCAATGATACCTACAAGCAACAGGCCCAGCGCGATAATCCATCCTTTCTTCATTTTAGTATTCGCGTAGTGAATGAACTCCTGTAACATCGGGGAACAACCGACTGTTTATCGGCTTAAACCTTGGGTGGGTTTTCAGACCTACACGCGAGGCCGATAAGTTCAGCCCATAGCCCATAACAAACGCGCATGATGACCATGAAACTTGCTGCTATGCTCTTGTTGCTGGCTACGGCCTGCCGCCGACCATCGGCGCAAATCAGCGCAACGCTTACCCCGTCAGCCGCCGACTCCGCTAAAGCCGTGTCGAAAACTATACTGCCCGAACTAGCCAACTACAGCCGTTACCTCAAGGCGGGTGATGAGTTTATGGCCATTGGCAATGAGCCGTCCTGGGCACTGACTATTAACTCGTCCAAAAACTACCTGCAGTTTAAAACCCCCGGTGCCGACAGCATTAGCGTGCCAATGCCGCAGCGCAGTGTAGATAGTAACGGGCGCGTCCGGTTCAGTGCCGAAACCAGCCGGGGAGTCTTAATCGCCCTATTCCGGCCCGACAGCTGCGTGGATACTATGTCAGGCCAGCCATTCGATTATCAGGTCGATGTAACGTATGACGGGAAGACTTATGTCGGCTGTGGGACATCGCTGCGGGAACTGAGTTTGCTCAATGACAGCTGGGTATTACAAACGCTGCGCGGGAAGGCCCTATCAGCAGCGTCAGGAGGGGGCGAACCGCCCCGGCTGGACATTCAGCTGACCGAAGGCCGCGTCACGGGTACTACCGGCTGTAATCGCCTGATGGGACCGGCACAGGCCGACTCGCGCCATATCAAATTTGGCAGTCTGGCCGTCACCCGGAGGGCCTGCCCGGGCGAAGTGGCCCGGCTGGAAGGCGATTTTCTTGAAGCGCTCAACCAAACCCTGACCTATCGCGTGGCCAATGGTACGCTGACTCTGCTGCATGATAATAAGGCTGTAATGACGTTTAGAAAGACGGAGTAGCCAAATTTTCGTTGCGTAAACGGCTCATAATCGGTACATTTGTTTCTTGACAAAAGACAATCCGGCGTACACCTGTGCCGGGCTTACCCCAACCAAACCAACTCTATGAAAACCGAAACGCTACCCTGCCGCATCTGGTTGCTGGCAGGCGTATTGCTGAGTCTATGCACGGGTTCCTATCTGTCTGCTCAGGCCCAGTCTGGTACTAAACAGACCAAAGCCAAACCGGCCATGACTGCCAGTAGCTCAATGGCCTTGAACCGGGTGCTTATATTCTCGAGAACAAAAGGATTTCGGCACAAGTCGATTCCGGCTGGTCAGCGGCTGCTTATGAAACTCGGTCAGGAAAACGGCTTTGCCGTTGATACCACCGAAGACGCCACTAAATTCACCGATGCCAACCTGAAACAGTACGCGGCTGTTGTCTGGCTCAGTACTACCGGCAATGTGCTGGACGATGCCCAGCAAACGGCCTTTGAGCGGTACATTCAGGCAGGGGGAGGCTACATGGGTATTCACGCAGCGGCCGATACCGAGTATGACTGGCCTTGGTACAATCAGCTGGCGGGGGCGCAGTTTCTGAGCCATCCCAAGCAACAGAACGTTGACATTCTGGTAAGCGACAAGAGCCATCCATCCACCAAAATGCTGCCCGATGTCTGGAAGCGTTTTGATGAACTCTACAACTACAAGAATCTGGCAAAAGACATTAAGGTCTTGGCCCGGCTGGACGAAAGCACGTACGAAGGGGGTGCCAACGGCAAAGATCACCCGTTTATCTGGTACCACGATTTCGACGGCGGCAAAGCCTTTTATACCGGGGGCGGCCATACCGACGAGAGTTATAGTGAGCCGCTGTTTGTACAGCATCTGTTGGCCGGTCTGAAATCGGTCATGGCCAAAGACCTGAAATACAGCCAGGTAAAGACGCAGTCCTTCCCGGAAGAAAATCGGTTCACGAAGGCCGTTTTAATGGAAAAGCTGGATGAGCCGACCGAACTCGTTGTTCTGGATAATGGCAAGATACTTTTCACGGAGCGCAAAGGCGGGGTGAAACTGTACGATACCAACAAAAAGACCAGTAAGCTCGTCACGAACCTCCCCGTTTACTTTACCCGGGAGTATGGACTGATGGGACTGAACGTTGACCCGAAGTTTAGCGAAAACAAATGGGTGTATCTGTACTATTCAGCCGAAAAGCCCGATTCTAATAACCGGCTGGTGCGCATGAAGTGGGACGACTCTAAAGATGAACTCCTGCTGAATACGGAGCAGGTGCTGTTGACCGTAACGGAACACCGTACCTACGACAAAGACGATTGCTGCCACACCGGTGGCTCTATTGCGTGGGACCGGCAGGGGAATCTCTATCTGTCAACCGGTGACAATACCAATCCATTTTATTCAAAAGGGTTCTCGCCGAGCGATGACCGCGCTGACCGAACCAAGTATAACGCGTTGACGTCCGCCAGTAACACTAATGATCTGCGGGGTAAAATTCTGCGCATCAAACCCCGTGCCGAGGGTGGCTATGACATTCCCGAAGGCAATTTGTTTCCGAAAGGAACGGCGGGTACGCGCCCGGAAATTTATGTGATGGGTAACCGGAACCCGTACCGGATTTCGGTAGACCAGCGCAACGGCTATCTGTACTGGGGTGAGGTAGGACCGGATGCGGGCGAGAACAGCGAGAAACTTGGGCCGCGTGGCCACGACGAAATCAATCAGGCCCGCAAAGCAGGGTATTTTGGGTGGCCGCTTTTTGTGGCCGACAACCGCCCGTACCGGCAGTATAATTTTGCCGATAGTACGTCCGGCGCGCTGAACGACCCGGAAAAGCCAATTAACTATTCGGCGCACATCACTGGTTTGAAACAACTACCCCCGGCTCAGAAGGCGTTCATCTACTATCCCTACGCCGAGTCGCCGGAGTTTGGTGATATCGTGGGTAAAGGTGGCCGAAACGCAATGGCCGGTCAGGTTTATTATTACGACGATTATCAGGATAGTCCGGTCAAATTTCCCCGCTATTACGACGGTAAGCTATTTGCCTACGAATGGATGCGTGGCTGGATTAATCCCGTAACGATGAACGCGAATGGCGATTTTGTGAAGATGGAGAAGTTCATGCCCACCGCCACCTTCAGTCACCCGATGGATATGCAGTTCGCCAAAGACGGGTCGCTGTATATGCTGGAATACGGGAGCAACTGGTTCGCCCAAAACGATGACGCCCGGCTGGTACACATTACCTACAACGCCGGCAACCGCCCGCCCGTAGCGGTCATTAGCACCAGTAAAGGGGCTGGTGCCGCGCCAATGACGGTTAAGTTCGATAGCAAGGGTACCCTCGATTACGACAACGACCCGCTGAAATATGAGTGGGACTTTGGTAAAGGTATTCCTAAAAGCACGCAGCCTAACCCAACCGTTACCTTCTCCAAACCAGGTGTTTACCAGGCTACAATGAAGGTGACCGACGCGAAAGGAAGTGTAGCCACGCGCACTACAGAAATTAAAGTGGGCAATGAAATGCCTAAGGTGGATGTAGCGGTTAAGGGTAACAAGACTTTCTACTTTGACAACAAGCCCATTGATTACGAAGTGAAAGTTGCTGACAAAGAGGACGGAACGCTGGCGGGTGGTAAAATCAACTCGGAAGACGTTACGGTGACGATGAATTACATGGAAGGCTTTGACAAGGCTATGCTGACGCAGGGACACCAGGTCAATACGGGCTTTTCGACGGGTAAGCGGCTGATTGAACTGAGCGACTGTAAATCCTGCCACAGTGTTGACCAGAAATCAATTGGACCCGCTTACATGGCGGTGGCTGAGAAGTATGGGAAAGAACGGCGGGCTGCGATTGTCAATCAGCTGGCCAAGAAAGTTATTGCCGGTGGCGGTGGCGTGTGGGGCGAGCAGGCTATGAGCGCACACCCGCAACTGAAGGAAGACGACGCCAAAGAAATGGTTGGCTATATCATGTCGCTGGGTGATAAGAAAAAGATTGACAAACAGCCGGTTAAGGGAAGCTACGTAGCGAAACAGAACGCCAAGGAAGGTTCGTACGTACTGTCGGCCAGCTATACCGATAAAGGCAATACGGTTATTGGTCCACTCACAGGGTCATCGACTGTGGCGCTGCGCTCGCCCATGATGAAAGCTGTTTCAGCCGATCAGAAGCAGGATATCTTTGAGGTTGACGTGCCAAAACTTGGACCAACCGCGGTCGGACTGAAATCCGGTAGTTTCGTGGCCTTCGATGACATCGACCTGACCGATATTGGCGGTATTTCAGTTATGGCTTTTGCCACGGACGAACGCACGGCCGGTGGTAAACTTGAAGCCCGAATCGGCTCGCCAACGGGTAAACTCATTGGCGAAGCCAACGTAAAACAGGGATCGATGGGGCAGGTGAAATTGCCATTCAGCCAACCCGTTATGGGGCAGCACAAACTGTATCTGGTGTTTGTGAACCCAACGGCTGGGCAGAAACCGCTCTTCGGCCTCGACAAGGTGCAGTTCACGGCCTCGGGTATGTAGTATAAATAACGTACCGAACCCAGGTTTTGCCCGGTTTGGTACTACGCAAAAAAGTCCCGGACGCCTTGTCCGGGACTTTTTTGCGTAGGTTTGGGTTGGAATCGTACTGACCAACCAGCAAAGCATGCTCCGCTTACCCATTGCTCTACTACTGCTCACCCTAGTCACTGCCGCCTGTAAACAACCGCAGGATAAGGCGAAACGACTCATTGACGAGGCCACAGCTGCCCACGGGGGCGATGCTTACCGTAACAAACGCATTGAGTTCGACTTTCGGAAATTTCATCTGGTACTCGAGACGCAGGGCGACAGCTACCGCTACGAGCGGACGTACCAGGACTCGACCGGAACGCCTATTCGGGAAGTGATGACCAACACCAATTTCTCACGTTTTGCGAATGGACAGCCGCAGCAACTTGATACCGCACAGGTAGGCAAGTACAGCCGCGCCGTAAACTCAGTGGCGTATTTTTTGCTGCTTCCGTTCAAACTCAACGACCCCGCCGTGTTGTCGGAATACGCGGGCGAAGCTACTGTTGATGGTAAGCTGTACGACAAAGTGCGCGTGAGTTTTCGGGCCCAGGGTGGGGGATATGACCATGAGGACGTGTATTGCTACTGGTTTAATCAGGAAACCCATACTATGGACTACCTGGCCTATAGCTCGGGCGGACCGCGGTTCCGGAAGGCTATCAATGCGCAGGTGGTGGGCGGCACCCGGTTTCAGGACTACATCAACTACGCTGCCGACCCCGACACCACCGCCGTTGTCAATTACGATATGAAATATGCCGCCGGGCAATTCGCTGAACTCTCGCGGGTTGAACAGAAAAATATCCGCGTGACGGACCTCCCCTGAATTCAATACCCCCACTTTATGACTATTCTTCTTCTTGGCTACGGCAAAATGGGCCGGGCTATTGAACACCTGGCTCTGGAACGCGGCCACCAGATTGCGGGCCGGATTAACATCGATAACCAGGCCGACCTCACCGTCCTGAACGATACTGACGTTGACGTAGTGATTGAGTTCAGCAGCCCGGAGTCGGCAGTGATCAATATCCAACACTGTCTGGAGCGGGGCTGGCCGGTGGTGTGCGGCACTACGGGCTGGCTCGAACAGCGCGACGCTATTGAGCAGCTTTGTCACGAAACTAAAGGCGCGTTTTTTTACGCATCCAACTATAGCATTGGTGTTAACCTGTTTTTTCGGCTGAACAGCGTGCTGGCCCGGCTCATGCGGAACGAGCCATCGTACCAGGTGTCGATGACGGAGATTCATCATACCGAAAAAAAAGACGCCCCCAGCGGCACCGCTATTACGCTGGCCGAGGGCATCCTGGACGAGCTACCCCACAAAAGCCGCTGGATTAGTCAGGAAGCCGGTGCTCCCAATTCAGACGTAACTCCGGCCGATGCTATCGACATTGAGTCATTACGGGAAGGTACCGTACCGGGCACGCATGTTATCCGGTACGATTCAGCGGTTGACCAGATCGAGATAACGCACACAGCCCACAGCCGCGACGGGTTTGCCCTCGGCGCGCTCACGGCCGCCGAGTGGCTCATTGGCCGTAAAGGTGTATTTGGCATGGACGACCTGCTTTCTGAATGATGAAGTACAAATGGTCAGGAAAGTCCGTTGCCTGTTCGTAATTTCGTAAACCATTTTCCGCTAGCTGCTCCGTTTGTCAGCAACTCAATTGTAATCCATCATCCATCATTCATATTTAGTTTACGTGGCAGAAATCATCAGAACCCGCGATGAACGCACCGAGCGTTCGTCCGCCAAAGCAAAGAAATCACCCATCCGCGAGTGGTTTGACTCAGTCCTGTTTGCCGTTGTGGCGGCTACCCTGATCCGGTGGTTGTTCATGGAAGCCTTCACCATTCCGACACCGTCAATGGAAAACACCCTGATGGTGGGCGATTTTTTGTTCGTGAGTAAACTTCATTACGGCACCCGCACCACCACTACGCCCCTGCAGGTGCCGCTAACGCACCAGAAAATCTGGGGTACCAATATTCCCTCGTACAGCACAGCCATCCAGTTGCCATCGTACCGGTTGCCGGGCTTTACGCACGTTAAAAATGGCGATATCGTGGTGTTTAACGTGCCACCCAGATACCTCAATGATAATATTGATTACCCCGTTGATCTGAAGACCAACTACATCAAACGGTGTATCGGTATTCCGGGCGATGTGCTGGAGGTACGGCAACGGCAGGTAATTCTCAATGGGAAGCCTTTTCCGACGCCACCCCGTTCCGAGCAGCGCTATTTCCTGAAAACCACCGAAGTGCTGGACGCGAACTTCTTCCGCAAGTACGACATGGTGAACGATTACCGCGACCCCAGCCAGCCCACTGAAAACTGGAAACCGCTGGAGCAGTACAACGACTCGACCCGAACCAACGCACTGGTTGGGTATACCATCAACACAACGCCGGACGTGGTAGCCACCCTCAAGACCTTTGACTGGGTGAAGGGGGTTGATCCGATGACTGAAGAGGCTGGCGTGGCGAACCCAACGATTTACGGGGCACCCACCTTTAAGTGGAATCACGACAATTTTGGGCCTATTACCTTGCCGAAGGAAGGGGTTACGGTGCCCATCAACAAAGAAACCATCGCCATTTACGGTCCGGTTATCGAGAAATACGAAGGCAATAAGGACGTGGTAGTTGATTCAACCAGTATTAAAATTGGGGGTCAGTCCATATCGTCGTACACGTTCAAACAGGGCTATTACTTTATGATGGGCGATAACCGGGACAATTCGCTCGACTCGCGGTTTTGGGGCTTTGTACCCGCCGATCATATTGTGGGTAAAGCCGTATTTGTCTGGATGTCACTGGACCCCAATCCCGATACTTGGTACAACAAAATTCGCTGGAACCGCGTATTCAGAACAATTGACTGATAAGGAGATATAAAGTTATAGGATTGTAAAGTCATAAAGCTGACTAACGCGTGTTAACCCCTGCGTTAGTCAGCTTTATGACTTTACAATCCCGTTGTTTTGACTTCTACCACTCAATCGGCTTCAGGCCATTACTTTCCAGGTACTCGTTAGCCTGGCTGAAGTGTTTGTTGCCAAACCAGCCACCCCACTGGGCGGCCAGGGGAGAGGGGTGCTTGGATTTGAGCACGAGGTGTTTCTTACTGTCGATGACAGTTCCTTTTTTCTGAGCATAGGCCCCCCAGAGCATAAACACAACATGCTCCTTTTGGTCGGAGATCAGCTTGATCACAGCGTCGGTGAACGTTTCCCAGCCGTGACCCTGGTGCGAGCCGGCCTGCCCCGCCCGCACGGTTAGCGTAGCGTTCAGCAACATGACGCCCTGACTGGCCCAGCGTTCCAGATTCCCCGATTTAGGCACCGGCTTGCCCAGATCATCCTGAATTTCTTTGAAGATATTAATCAGCGACGGCGGTTTGGTAATGCCGTCGGCTACGGAAAATGACAACCCATTGGCCTGGCCTTCGCCATGATACGGGTCCTGCCCCAGAATGACCACGCGGGTATCGTCGAAACTACACTTGTCGAAGGCGTTAAACATAAGCTTACCGGGTGGAAATACGCGTTGCGTGCTGTACTCCTGCCGCAGAAATTCAGCCAGTTGCCGGAAGTAAGGTTTGTCGAATTCAGGCTGTAATCGCGCCTGCCACGACTCGGCGATGGATACATTCATGAATAAATAGGGATATTTTAACTTAAAAAATAATTGGGTGGATTGTTGCGTTGCTTGAATAATCAACCTTATTTTGAGAGTAAGGTTACCAACCCACCCACATTTATGGTATCGTCAGTCACACAGGGGGTAAAAGTCAGCGTAAAGACCGAATACCAGGCCGGCTACTCCAGCCCGCTTCAGTCCCATTATGTGTTTACATACCGCATCACTATCGAAAACGCCAGTGATCACACCGTGCAACTGCTCCGGCGGCACTGGCTTATTTACGATACGGACGGCACCATCCGCGAGGTAGAAGGTGAGGGCGTGCTGGGTCTGCAACCCGTACTTGAACCGGGCGAAATGCACGAGTACGTGTCGGGCTGTAATCTGCGGTCGAGCATGGGCAAAATGACCGGCACCTACCTCGTGGAACGAATTATGGATGGGAAGCAGTTGCAGATTATCATCCCTGAATTTTCGCTGATCGCGCCCTTCCGACTGAATTAGTTTGCTGCTTCCTTACCTCCGTTACTTAGCCCGTGCCCGCGACGAGCACTCGCTGCACTCTCCGTTTGTCTTCTCGCTCTATACCACCGTTGTCCAGGCCGACCGTTGGCAACACCCGGCTTTCCGATCCATTCGAACGGTTGGAAAGCAGCTTCGCCGGAATCGTAACCTCATTCAGATTACGGATTATGGCGCCGGGTCCCGCATCAATGCGTCGAACCAGCGGAAGATTAGCGATGTGGCCCGAAACTCGCAGAAACAGGGTCGCTTTGGCCGGTTACTGTTTCGACTTATTCAGCGGTTCAACGCAAAGACTGTTGTCGATTTAGGTACGTCTCTCGGCTTGACCACCGCCTATATGGCCGAGGCTACCCGCGCCACAAACGGACACGTATGGACGTTCGAAGGCTGCCCGCAAACCGCTGCCGTGGCCCGGCAGACGTTCGACGCGCTGTACCAGAACAACGTAACCATTGTGACCGGCAACATCGATCATACCCTCGCCCCGGCGCTGGCTCCGCTGCCACCCGTTGATCTCATTTTTTTCGACGCTAACCACCGCTACGAGCCTACCATGCGGTATTTTAATAGTTGCCTGAGCCGGGCCCACAACGACACGGTGTTTGTATTTGACGACATCCACTGGTCTGGCGAAATGGAGCAGGCCTGGGCTGACATCAAAGCCCACCCCGCCGTGCGCGTCACCATTGACTTGTTCTGGGTTGGTCTGGTATTTATCCGTCAGGAGCAGCCGAAGCAGGATTTCGTGTTACGGTTTTAGCCTGAACAGATTCTGTCTGCGGTACTGATTGTCGCTGGTTTTTCCAGCCATTTATCCATATGTCGTGCACTCGTGTTGGTCATAAGGCAGACTACGGGATAAAGCTGGCCAGCTTGATTTTCTTACTTTTGCGCTATGGATACAAACCCCAACCGTTCGATTTCCGAGTTTAATACCGAACTCAAGTTACGCGGATTCAATGCCTTTCAAATAGAAGACGACAGCGGTGCCACGCGTACATACAGCCGGAAGGATTTCTATAAAATTTGCCTGACCACTGGAAACAGTATCATTCATTACGCCGACCGGAGCTTTGAGCCATTCAATCGGGGGAGTTGATGCTATACGGGTCGAACACGCTGGTACTTTTCTACGCGCCGATAGCCACATCGTACCGCTACACAAAGCTTGGAAGCCTGAATGACCCGTCGGGGCTTGCAGCTGCAGTCGGTGCTGGAAACGTGACCGTAACGGTTGAAGGTCAGTGAAAAAGAAACCAGCAACTTTATCCGTCATGAACGACAACGAACGTAGTGAAAACACCCGGTAATGGGGTAAACCGACGATGTTTTCTTACGGCTTCCGCACGGTCCACGGTTGGTTTAATGGCTGGAAGTACCCTCTTCTCTCCGCTGGCCATGACGCAGTCAACTACCCAAAACACGGCCACTATGACCGATCAATCAGGACGAGGTCCGTTCCCTACTCAGGGTATGGCCGCGTACTCGCCCGATGGCCCGTTGAAACGCATGGATTTTGACCGCAGGCCGTTAGGTCCGAACGACGTAGCGATTAAACTACACTACTGCGGGGTCTGTCACTCCGATATTCATACCATCCATGAAGACTGGGGGAAGGTCAAGTTCCCGCAGATTGTCGGTCACGAACTGGCCGGTGAGGTGGTCAGCATCGGCTCAAGCGTCAGCAAATTCAGGGTTGGCGCGCGGGTTGGCGTCGGTACGATGGTCAACTCCTGTAAGCACTGCCCGGAGTGTCAGGCCGGCCACGAGAACTATTGCCTGAACGGAAACACCCAGACCTACGGGTCGAAAGACCGGGATGGCTCAATCACGCAGGGGGGCTATTCCACGTTTGTCGTAGTGAACGAAGATTTCGTCATCAACATTCCGGCGGCCATGGACCTCGCAGCCGCCGGGCCGCTTTTGTGCGCGGGTATCACGGTGTATTCTCCGCTCCGGTGGGGCGTAACGACCGGCATGAAGGTGGCCATACTCGGCATGGGCGGCCTGGGACACATCGCGGTGAAACTGGCCAGCGCATTCGGTGCCCAAGTGACCGTCTTTACGACCTCGCCCGATAAGGTGGCGGACGCCAGGCGGTTCGGTGCTACAGCCGTGGTCATCAATCAGGAAGGCGCTGATTATTCCAGTTACCAGCACCAGTTCGATTTCGCCTTAGACACCATTCCCTACAAACATGACATCAGACCGTTTATTCCGCTTCTCAAACGCGACGCCGTTTTCTGCCGGGTTGGCGTAGGTAGGGTGGCAGAGGATATTGAAACCGGTCAGATGAGTCTGGTTCTGTTCCGGAATGCTATTGCCGGCTCGAATACGGGCGGGATTCGGGAAACGCAGGATATGATTAATTTCTGCGCCCTGCATACCATCAAACCGGAGATTGTCAAGATCCCGATGAGCGGCATTGATACGGCCTGGCGACAGGTTGTCGCCAAAAAAGCACGCTATCGGTACGTCATCGATGTGCAGTCGGTTTAGTCAGTAGCATAGCATTAGTTCTACCTATCATTAATCAGACGGATGATGAAAATCAACAGGATAAAAATACGCGTCAGTGCAACCATTGCTTTTCTGGCATTGCTGTTAAGCGGTTGTGGGAAACAAAATCCGACGAAACTGGAAAGGGATGAAGTACAGGCCATCTTTCCAAAAGGCGAAGTAGGACCGGCTGAGAACTTCACGGGAAAGGCCTGGCACATTGGCCTGGTGGCCACGGATACCGTTTTCAACACGGTTGTCGGCAACGTCTATTTTGAACCGGCCGCCCGAAGCAACTGGCACTCACACCCGGGCGGTCAAATCCTGGTTATCACGGACGGGACCGGCTACCACCAGATCAAAGGCCAGCCCCGACAAACCCTTAAGAAGGGTGACGTAGTGAAATGTCCGCCTAACGTGCTGCACTGGCACGGAGCAAGCCCGGAAAGTGGCATGGAGCAACTGTATATCGTAACCAATACCGAAAAAGGAATCGTGAACTGGCAGCAACCCGTTTCAGATGAAGAATACACCAACGCAAACTAACGGGCAAACTTAGTTTGTGAATGAGTTGGCGTGTAGCGGAGCGGGTAGGGATTGTATTGAAGAGAGCAGAACAATAAATAGCAGGACGATGGCAAATCACGAGGCCGTTAAAAATGGCGTTATTTTCCCGGTAGGTGAGAAAAACGACGAGCACGCCCGGTACTTTGGGGGCAGAGTTATCTCCAGTCACTGGTTGCCGACCCGGCCCTGAACGCTTGGGTTGGGAACGTAACGTTTGAGCCGGGGTGCCGAAACAACTGGCATATCCACCGCGATGGATTTCAGATTCTTCTGGTGACCGGGGCGAAGGCTGGTACCAGGAAGAGGGCGAACCCGCTCAATTCCTGAAAGCGGGCGATGTTGTTGTTGTCCACGACAGTGTAAAACACTGGCACGGTGCCGCAAAAGATAGCTGGTTTGAACACATCGCCATCACGGCGGGTATCCCCGAATGGCTGGAACCTGTTGACGATGAACTATATAGTACACTATAACAGGGACCGACGTGTGCTTTGATGCGCCAAATCCATGAGCAACCCATTCGTTTCTCCCGATATTTTCCAGCGGATGCAGGCTGGCGAGCCGCTCCGCAAGGATGACCCGGAATACGGCCGGTTTGGCGACGTCGTGGCGCGGACCATCCGGTTATGCGTTGAGATGAACGCTACGGCCACCGACGTCGATCAGGTACGCACCCAGCTAAGCGACATTATCGGGACCGAGATCGACCCGTCGACGGCAATTTTCCCACCCTTCCATACCAACTTTGGCCGGTTCATCCGCCTGGGTAAGAATATATTCATCAACCATGCCTGCTCTTTCCTGGACATTGGCGGCATCACCATCGAGGATGACGTTTTGATCGGCCCCAACGTCAGCTTAGTCACCGAAAACCACCCTACTGACCCCAGTGACCGGAAAACCGTCCTGCTCAAGCCGATTGTTTTGAGACGCAACGCCTGGATTGGCGCGGCCGCTACCATTCTGCCGGGCGTGACCATCGGCGAAAATGCCATAGTGGCCGCCGGTGCGGTGGTAAGCCGGGATGTGCCCCCCAACACCGTGGTGGCGGGTGTTCCGGCAAAGATTGTCAAGACGTTGTAGCCGATCGCGAATACGACCTGATTGGAGCAGTACGTACCTGAAGAACGGTTCAAATCGTGATGTTGAGCCGTCTCAAATTCTTTTGGGGCGATTGACAGGGGCGAGGACCGCCACCTTTGGGTCATACTTCAACCCCCGACGGTATGGATCGCTTCTGGTTTCTCACCCTACATATACTGGCAATGCTGCCCGCATTGGCCCTGGCCCAACAGCCGGTCGTGACCGATACGTTACCCGATCAGCAACTAAATGCCGTAACGGTACGGACGCAGAAAATCCTGATACGAACCGATGCTGACAAGACGGTGCTGAACGTGGCCGACGACGCTACGGCGCAGGGAAAAACCGCCTACGAACTGCTGCAACAGGCTCCCGGCGTAGCCATTGACCCAAACGAGAATATCCGTATGGCCGGCAAGCCGGGTGTGCTGGTGTTCATAGACGGGAAACCTACCAATCTCTCGGCGGCTGACCTGGCCAATCTGCTTCGGGCCACGCCAGCGGCCAGTATTGACAAGGTCGAACTCATAACAAACCCCTCGGCGCGGTTCGATGCGCAGGGCGGAGCGGGCATCATTAATCTCAGGCTCCGGCGCGACAAGTCCCTGGGACTGACCGGTAACACATCGGGCAGCTATAGCCAGAGTGATCACTACCGCGCTACCCTGGCCTCCGATCTGAATTACCGCGACAAACGCCTGAATCTAGCTGGCAACGTGGCCATGAGCGACAATTTTCAGATTACCAACGGAGGTATTGCTCGTTTTCTGGGTCAGAAAGCATTTTTGCAGCGCGGCTACGACACCGACGGAACGCGGGCGGTAGTGTACAAAGCCGGGGCCGATTATGTTGTCGGCCCGCGTCATACCATTGGTCTGATTGTATCGGGTAATGGCGGGCAAAACCGATTCGGTACGCAGACATATACCGGCATTTTTACTAACGGTACTCAGACCCGGCCTGATACGAATCTGGTGAACCGGGTCGACAATCCAAGCTGGAACAGCCGCACGAATGCGGCTCTTACCTATCGATACGCTGACACGACCGGGTTGGAGTTAAGCCTCGATGCTGATAGGACCTACTTTGGTAATACCGCTCGAAATCTGACTGTAAGCGACTACCTCAGCACGAACGAACAGCCGCTGTTTACCCGCCTGAACCGCTTTGAGACCACTACCGATATTATGATTTCAACCTTGACGAGTGATTTGGTGAAGGAATGGAAATCAGGCAGCCGGCCCAACGCTTCGGTGAAACTGGAAACGGGTCTGAAATGCACTGACGTACGGACTAACAACAATCTGCTGGCTTTTGCCGGACTAACCGAACAGCCGGATGTGAACCGGACTAACCGCTTTGTCTATCGCGAACGGGTCAGCGCGGGCTATGCATCGCTGAGCCGGTCAGCGGGAAAATGGAATGTACAGGGTGGGCTGCGGGCCGAGTACTCGTCTGTTCGGGGCCGCTCAATGGATTTGCTGAACCGCTCCATTGACCGGCCCGATACGCATTATCTTAACCTGTTCCCCACGGCGTTTGTGCAGTATAAAGCCACGGAGAAAAGCCAGTTTACCCTGAACTACGGACGGCGTATTGGGCGGCCCAACTACCAGAGTCTGAACCCGTTCATTTACCAGATTGATCCGTACACGAGCGAACGGGGCAACCCACTTCTCCGGCCCACCTATACGCAGAATGCCGAACTGAGCTATACCTACAAATACGCTACGACGCTGAAACTGGCCGTCAATCGCACGCATGACTTCTCGACTGATGTAGTGCGGCAGAACGGTTTGGCGGCTTACCAGACCAGTGCTAACGTGGGCCGGGCCGACGCGCTGAACCTGTCGTTGAGTACGCCGTATCAAGTCACGAGATGGTGGACTATCTATCTGTATGCCGGGGCCACTTGGAATCGGTTCGTGGGCGATCTGGCCCCCGTGGGTACGGCACAGCGCCAACCCTTTAATCAGCGGGCGTTTGCCTTCGAGGGATATATGCAGCAGTCGTTTACGCTGGGGAAACGCTGGTCGGCGCAGATGTCGGGCTTCTGGAACGCACCTACCACGCAGACCGTCTATCGTATTGGCGGGCTGGGCGCGCTAAATCTGAGTGTTCAGAAAACGGTGGGTCAGGAGCGTGGTAAAATTACGCTGGCCGTTGACGATCTTCTGAACACGATGCGCTGGCAACAGTCGGGAAACGCCGGCCTTCAGGCGTTTGCCATTTACCGCAAATGGGAGAGCCGCCGGGTTAGTCTGCGGTTTGCGTACCGCTTCGGCAACCGGGAGGTAAGAGCCGCCCGCCACCGCGAAACCGGCACCGATGCCGGCCGCATCACAACCAAAGGAAATTTATAAGCGAATCATCTAAAAAGACCTGCACAATGAAAACCAAACCAATCATTTTTCTGATCCTGATAAGCCTGTGTTCGTCCGCCTTTGCGCAGCAAAACACGGATGCTCCCCGAATCACGTTCATGCTCAAAAATACGCTGGGCTATCACCGTATGTTTCGGGTGGAGGGGCCGGGCATTGCGTACGGCTTCACGATGAGTAAACGCGAAACGGTACCGTGCCATTGGCCCGTTGGCTCCCGGCTCTACTTCAGTCGCGATGGCGAAACCACAACAGGCCTTATCCTGACTGTAACGGCAGCAGATGCTGGTAAAACACTTGAAACCGACACGGGGGTATCCGAAACCAAAGCAGAACAGCGGGTTGATCGGTCAACGGTCAAGACAGCAGGCATCATTGTCCGGCTCCGTAATGCGGGGGTATCGCCCCGGAAGGTGGCTCTAATCAGCTACGAACCCGGCGAACCGGGTAACAGCACCAATATTTTCACGATGGCTCCGCTGGTAGGTATCAAAACGGTTCGATACCCGGTGGGTACCAAATTGTATATTGCTGACGACAAGCAGGTCAATGTGGTGATGAGTGGTAAACGCATTGATAACAGCAAGCCTTTTTTAACCGTACAGGTCAGTGATGCGGGTAAAACCTTTACCCTTCCCTAGCGCTCCGTTCAGTATATGAATTTCTATTTTTCGGCTTACTCAACACCGCTCCTGTTCGGCTTTTTGCAGGCGTGGATCTATGCCCTGCTACTGTGGGTACGGGGTCGGCGCGAAGAACGATTATCGGATACGCTGCTGGGCTGGGTGCTGGTGGCCCTGGCGTTCGAGGTTTGGATCTATATGCTGGGTTTCGGCGGCATCGAAATTTTCTGGCAACGGCTTAACTTCTTTCCGAGAACGCTGAGTTTTCTGCTGCCACCGCTGTTTTATTTCTATCTCCGGGCTCAGTTCGACGCCGGGTTTCGGTTTCGCCCCCGCGACGCCTGGCATGCCCTGCCCTTTGTAGTTGATACACTATATCGCGTAGCCGTGTTTGCGCAGGGGCGAACGTTTGTGCAGGATTGGGAAATGAATATCCATAACAACGGCATCGACGATCTGGAGTTTATTGGCGGCAACGTCCAGCATTTTCTGTACCTCTATTGGTCATTTCAATTGTACCGTGCCTACCGTGACTGGACTAAAACGCAGTTCTCTGATACCGAGCCGGTTAGTTTTCGCTGGTTCCGAAACTTCCTGGTGGCCCTGGCCGTGACGATGGTCATCAACCTGACGGTAACGCTCGTCGACCTCTGGTTTGATCTTGACTTCTGGCACGACTGGTGGGGAAATTTAGTGGGGGTGTTGCTTATTTACTACGTCAGTATTCAGGGATACGCTCAGCCACAAATAGCCAATAAACTATATTTCAATCCCGAGAAAGACCTTATTACCGGATCAATTGAAGAAGAAGTGCAAACGCCCATTGTAATCGGCACCGACAGCGTTGAGCCCGTTGTCGTCTCCGCGAGTAATCTGGCCAAACCCCGGCTGCCCGATCTGCCCGAACGCCTGGCCCATCTCCTGACCTACATGGCCAATGAAAAACCACACCTCGATGCTGACCTGTCGCTGACTAACCTGGCCCGGCGCCTGCACAGCAATCCGGTCGTGCTGTCGCAGATTATCAATATCGGAACGGGGCAGAACTTCAATGATTTCGTGAACAGCTACCGGATTGAAGAATTCAAACAACAGGTGCGCAATCCCGCCAATGCGCACCTGAGTTTTCTGGGGCTTGCGCTGGACTGCGGCTTTAATTCAAAAGCTACGTTTAACCGGGCGTTCAAAAAATTTACCGGTCTCTCACCCAAAGAATTTACCGGTAGCCAGTAAGCTGGTTACTGCGTTGAAACGGCCTGCTGGGCGGCAGCCGTACTATCGGCGGCCCGCTTTTCGTCGGCCTTTTTACGCTTTTTAAAGAAGCCCCGCAGCAGAAAGTTGCTTTGAGCCGCTTTCAGATCTTCGTTGAGCAGAACCGTGCCCCGGTTCAGGTTGCTGATGGTAGCCCGCAGGTTGCGGGCCGTTTCCTCGTCGGTCAGCAGCACGCCGAGTGGGCTGTTAGTATTGTTGAGTTTCTGCGATGCTTTGTTCAGGTTAGCCACCGTCTGATCGGCAGAACCAGCCGCGTTTTCGAGCCGGGTGGCCGATCGGCTTAGTCGCCGGAAAATGGTTGTATCAGTTACCAGATCATTGGCTAAGCCACCGGGCTGGTTAAGTTTGCTGGCGAAGGTAGAGGCCGAACTGGCGACTCGGTTGGCTTCGCTGGCTACGCGTACCGCCTGCGCCGATGCCTGGTTCAGGTTGTTCATGGTAGAGCGAAAGCGGTCGGCCAGCGTTGAGTCAGTCAAAATGGCCCCCACGGTTCCCCGGCCACGCTTGATATTACCGACCAGATCGCGCACGTCATTGGTGACTTTGAGCAGATTCTGGTTGTTCTCCTGAAGGGTTTCCAGCATAGCATCCGTACTGACGGCAGCCACGGTACGCAGCCGGTCGCCGTCAGAAATGGCTTCGGCCTTTTGAGAGCCGCCCACAATCTGGATGATTTTGTTGCCGATCAGACCATCTGTACTGATCGTGGCCCCCGCGTCGGTACGAACAAACTCGCGCGATGACTCCTCGATGTTCATGTCGACTTCTACCTGCGAGGTGCCATAGAACGCAACCCGTTTCACGGTGCCAATCTTGACGCCCGAAAACCAGACATTGTTTCCCACCTTAAGTCCGCTGACATCATCAAAGATGGCAATGATTTTAATGCTTTTGGTGAATCGTTTCTGCTGACCACCCAGCACGAAAATACCAGCCACAAAAATCAACAGGCCGATGGCAACGAATATGCCGACGGTAATAGAGCGTTTGTTAGACTCGGTTGACATCTTATCAGTTCAAAATTTAAGGTCCAGGGGTCACTGTTCAAGGGTGTCTGTTGCCGGGTCCTGACCTCGAAGCCGGAACGTCAAACCTTGAACAAGTTAATAAACCGTTATTCTACGAATTTGTAATTATAAAATTGCTGCACGCGCTCGTCGGGATCGGTGAATACCTCCTCAAACGTGCCAATACGCTCAAATGTACCGTCTAGAAGCATCGCTACACGATCGGCCGTGGTTTTGGCGCAGGTCAAATCGTGGGTGATGATGATCGATGAGGAACGGGTCCGTTCGCGAACCTCATTGATTAACTTGTTGATTTCCACGCTTGTTATGGGATCAAGGCCGGACGTTGGTTCATCGTACAGCATGATCTCGGGCTTGAGCATAAGCGTACGGGCAATGCCAATTCGCTTTCGCTGCCCGCCCGATAGTTCGGACGGCATCTGATCAATGGTTTGCAGCAGGCCTACGTCGTCAAGTCCTTCTTCCACGGCGTGGTTGATGTCGGCCCGGCTCAGGTTTCTGACGTTGCGCACGAGCGGAAATTCCAGATTCTCACGGATGCTCATACTATCGTACAGCGCACTGTTCTGAAACGAGAACCCGATTTTCTGCCGGAAGGCATCCAGCTCTTTTCCCCGTAAGTGCTCCACTTCCTGTCCCAGTACAGATACCTGTCCTGAATCTGGTTTCAGCAGACCCGCAATGATTTTGATCAGTACCGATTTTCCGGTACCGGATCGGCCCAGTACAGCAACGTTCTCACCCCGACTCAATTCAAGATCAACACCCCGCAACACGTGCAGGTCGCCAAACGACTTTCGTAGCTCCCGGATGGATATGACAGATTCAGACATTTTCAAAAATTATGTAGTCACGAGGTTGGGTAGTGGTAGAGTTGGCGGCCTCAGGAAGGCTGCTGCTGGGTATCCATATCATCATCAGTCAGCAATATGACCTTGTAACTGGATCCCTCCTGTCTAACTACCCCGGATGGCATTGAGAATTTGAAGGGAGAACAGTTCTTCGACAAAAACCAGAAACATAGCCGTCACAACCGACGAGTTGGCTGCTTTGCCCACCCCTTCGGTCCCACGCGAAGAATGATACCCTTTGTAGCAACCCACTATGCCAATGGTAAAGCCAAAGACGGCTGATTTAAGCAGCGCGGTAAATATATCCAGGTATGTAATGGTACCGAAAATCTCCTGTATGAACGACGTCAGACTGGTTTCTTCGTTTTGATTAACGTTGATGAACGCCCCGATAAACGCCACAAAAATGGTGTACATGGTCAGCATCGGAATCGTAATGGTGGTGGCAATAACCCGGCTCACGACCAGGAATTTGAACGGGTTGGTGCCCGATACCTCCATGGCATCAATCTGCTCCGTCACGTTCATTGACCCCAGTTCAGCCCCGATGCTTGATCCAATTTTACCAGCCGCAATCAGGGCCGTAACCAGGGGCCCCACCGCCCGCACGACCGCAATGGCCACCAACGACGGTAGCCATGAAGTAGCCCCAAACTCAGTCAGCGACGGGCGCGACTGGTTGGTAAAGACAATGCCGGTAATAAAGCCCGTGATCGAGATCAGCAGCAACGAGCGGTAGCCCACTTCGTAACACTGACGAATGATCTCCTTAAACTCGTAAGGCGGCAGAAATAACTCCCGAAAAAAGCGACCTATAAAGGTCGCCACGTCGGCAAGGTTTATGAAAAGTCGTGCGAAGACACCCGGCTCAGCAGGGGCTTTGGTGGGTGAATCGGTGCGTGGTTCGGTTTCGGTCTGCATGTAACGCTACATATATCCGACAGCCTGAGGTCGGCGCGGTCGAATGTAGGTGCATAACTCGGTTTTTGCAAAGTAGGTTTAAGGTGTCAGTTGCGAATCTTGAACGAGTGAATGACCGAACAGGCTGACGCACCAATAATCACACGTCAGCCTATTCGGTCATTCCGCCATTTATTCATTCAAAATGGAAACTAAGACAGGAACGTCGAGTAATCGTCCGGACGGGACAGGACCTCCTTATACACCAAAATTCTAAATAGATAGTAGCGCGTTTCGCGGTGAAGGTTCAATCGGAAATAATCATTGTGAGCGCTCCGCCTGAGCTGGTTGCTCAGGTAGCCCGGCCCGGCATTGTAGGCAGCCGCCACCAGCGACCATGAGCCCAGTTTATCGTACAAACGGCGCAGATACTTACACGCGGCCTCGGTAGACTTCTTTACGTCGAAACGTTCATCAACCCCTTTACCCACCCGCAAACCCAGCGCGCGGGCCGTGCCAGGCATAAGCTGCCAGTAGCCAGCAGCACCCGCCGGCGATACGGCCTTAGGATTCAGGCCGCTTTCGGCCATGGGGACGTATCGAAAATCTTCCGGGATATCATACTTGGCCATAATCGGCGCGATAATCGGGAAAAAAGCGTCCGCCTTGTCGCGCAGTTTGCCCAGATCGGCATTATTGGTGCTGTTGCGAAAGAGCGTAAAGACGTGCTTCCAGCGGTCAACTACAGATCCCTGATCGAAGGGCAGACACTCACCACAGAAATTGACGTCGAGCAGCGGTAGGGGAGCGGGCGCAACCAGCAGGTGGGCTACGGACAGGCTACCGGGTAGATAGGCGCGGGTAGCGTCGGGACGGATAGAAACAAGGGGCCTGTCGACCTGAAAACAAAGGGCCGGAGCGGCCGATGACGGGGTGTTTGCTGCAAAAGTCTGACAAGTGCCGACCAGGAGCAGCGGTAATCCAATGCGTATGAACAAAACTCGATTTTGGATGATTATGAGTCTTTAACGCAGATAGACTATTGATTAGTTTGTTGATAGTGAATTAGTTGCACAAGCGTTTCTTAATATGTAGAGTTGCACAAAACCCGGTTCTGGGCTAACTCGTTCATCGTCAGTGACGCAGAGTCAGCACGGGGCAACGGAAAAAAAACGACCTTTGCCTCACTTAGCCGCTAGTATAGCAAACCCATGATTCATCTCGGACGCACCACTACTATGACGACCCTGCGCGAAACCAGCGTCGGGTTTTTTCTCAACGAATCCCCCCATGGCGACCCCGCCGATGATATTCTGCTGCCCAACAAATACGTGCCGCACGATTTGGCGGTGGGCGACGAAATTGACGTGTTCGTCTATAACGACTCGCACGAACGACCCGTGGCTACTACGCTCCGGCCCGCCGTGCAGCGCGACGAGTTTGCGCTATTGCAGGCCGTTGCTGTTTCGGACGCGGGTGCGTTTCTGGACTGGGGTCTGGAGAAAGATTTGTTCGTACCCTTCCGGGAGCAGGTGCGACCCATGCAGGAAGGCCGCTGGTACGTGGTGTTCGTGTATTTAGATGACGAGACAAATCGCCTGGTGGCATCGAGTCGGGTAAACCGCTATTTGCAGAACAACGCCAGCGATTTAGAGGTCGGAGAAGAGGTGCAGCTCCTGGCCTACGAAAGCACGGACCTCGGTATGAACGTGGTTGTCAACAATCGGTACAAGGGACTGGTCTATCACAACGAAATCTTCCGCACCGTCCGCCCCGGCGATTCGCTCATTGGCTACGTTAAACAAATCCGCGACGACAACCGCGTGGACGTGAGTTTGCAGCGGGCTGGCTTCGAGAATGTAGAGCCCAACGCCCGGCGCATCCTGGCTGAACTCCGCGCCGAGGGTGGATTCCTGCCCCTGACTGACAGCAGTCCGCCCGAAGAAATTTATAAATCGCTCGAAATGAGCAAGAAAACCTTTAAGAAGGCCATTGGGACGCTCTACAAAGACCGCAAAATCATGATTGAAGCAGGTGGCATCCGGCTGGTTTGAGCGTGCATGTCAGAACGAGTAAAGCAGTTGTACCTGTCCGTTTAGCCGGTACGATACATACCGTTCAAAATTGCCTCTTGGCTTGAAATACCAGATCAGTTGTGGCTGCGCTGTCAATGACCACTGTTGGTTAATGCGGTAGGCTACCCCCGCACCAAGTAAAGCCTGAACCATGACCTTCTGACGAACAAAATTCACTTTAATTTCTTCCAGGCCCGTTCCGTCTTCCGGTTTGTAAACGGTCGACAAAGCATAGCTCCCCACCGCCCCAACGGAAAAATAAGCTGATAGTCGACGAGTTGACGGGCGATAATCTACCGTGAGCGGTACTTGGTATGATGAGGAAATGATCCGGGCTGATGGGCCAGATATACTGAATGGATATATTCCTGTTGAGCGGAATTGATTGAACCAGAAGCCACTCGACACTGACCACTTGGGCGTCAGATTATATCGGATAGGTACCCCAACGAAATAGCCACCAGTGGTTGACCGATTGTCGAATACCTCTCGATATAACTGCCCGTTCTGGTCAGGTAAGGGAACCGAAAACCGTGAACTGACGTGGTTCAGCACCGGGGCGGCCGTTACGCCAAATGAGAAGCGATTTTGTGCCACGATCGGGGCTGATGCTGCGAGCAACAGACCAAGTAGAAAACAGTATCGCGCGCTCATAGTCAAAGTGTTAAGTGGTATGAACAAGATAACAAGAACGCGGCTGAGTTGTCTTCTCAGATGACGTACGAACACTTCAATCCCGGAAAAATGAGCCATTTTCAGTTTGTAAATAATCACTAAACGGAATGTCTTCCTGCTTGATGAAGCCCTGTTGCGGTAGTTTGCCGTCGGCTACTAGTTCGACAACGGCAGCTACCGACCCGGCAGTGGTCCAGGAAATGGCCCGCCACGGCTTACCGTCGATCTCGCGGGGGTGGTAGGCGCGGTAAAATTCCTCACGAGCCAGTTTGCCGCCTTTCCAGCCTTCTACTACGGCATAGACATAGACGACGTCGGCCTGTACGGGGGGCTTTGCTTCGGTCAGAATTTGCTCCACCAGTTCGCGCTTGTTTTTCAGGATCAGCTCGTAGAGCATAAACCGCATCAGGCGGCAGTGGCCGGGGTAGCGGATGGTCTTGTAGTTCAGCGTATCAACCCGCCCGGCGTAGGTTTCGCACATGGTTCCCAGCCCGCCCGAGGTGCTGAAGGCTTCAAACTCCTGCCCTTCTATGTTGATCACTTCGATGCCATCCAGCGCGGGTACCATCTTAATTGTTCCGTTGGCAATGACCTCACAATCATTGAGGTATTCGTTAATGACCCCCGCCGGAGACCATGTAAAGGAGTAGCCGAGCAATCCATTCGGGTAACGGGGCAGCGCACCCACGCGTAGCTCGATATCGCGTAATTTGTCGAAGCGGTTGGCCAGGTTGGCCCCAACGATACCGATCAGCCCGGGGGCCAGGCCGCACTGCGGAGCCATTACGCCCCGCGCCGTTTTGGCCATTTCGCGGATGGCCGTTGTGGTCGGAACGTCTTCGGTCAGGTCAAAATAGTGAATACCAGCCGCATAGGCCGCTTTGGCAATAGGTAAATTGAGGTTGTAAGGCAAGCACGACACCACGGCGTCGAACCGGCCAACGGCATCGCCCACAGCGGCTTCGTCGGTCACATCGCCAGTGATAACGGGAAATGATACCGCTTCGGCGGGATTTTGCCGGTCAAAACCCGTAACGGAAAACCGATGATTAAGCAGCGTACCCACCAACGAGCCAACCTTGCCCAGACCTACTACGAGGATATTTTTCATGTAAAAAAATTTGCTGATGGCAAAGAACGCAAAAAGCCCGCTCAACAGAGCGGGCTTCCACGAATCTATCAGCCGTACTGACAAAAATCTTACTTACCCAGTGTTCCGCGAAGGGCACGTGGGATTTCAATGCTTGCTACCGGGTTCGACGCCTGTTCGAGCATGTCGAGGTTCTCGACCTTAATCTGCCCAACCCGTATCGACTTACCCAAATCCAGACCTGTTACATCGACGTCAATGAAGTCAGGCATGTTTTCGATAGTACCCTTCACGCGCAGTTTGCGAATGCGCGTTACCAGCTTACCACCTTTCTGTACGCCCGGAGCCGTACCCATTAACTTAACCGGAATGGCCATTTTAAGGGGTTTGCCCGGTGTCACCAGCAGAAAATCGACGTGCAGCAGCGCGTCGCTCACGGGGTGAAACTGCGCTTCCTGTAACACGGCACGATATTCTGCACCTTCAATGTTCAGCAATACTTCGTACACGTTAGGCGTGTACAGCAGGTCGCGGAACAGGATGGTGGGGGCGTAAAAATGGACTTGCTCGTCACCGCCGTATAATACGCCTGGTGTATTGCCCTCGGCCCGAATCGCCTGTGATTCTGCGCGGCCGAGATTCGCTCGTTGATACCCTACAATCTCGATTTGTTTCATGATTTTTTTAATTGTGAATGAGCGAATGAGTGAATTAGTGAATGTGTGGAAGGGTGAATTTTGATATTCACTCATTCGCTCATTCGTAATTCACTCATTCAATAACGTATAAACAAAGAACTAATAGATTCGTGATCGCGGATGCGGCCAATGGCTTTGGCAAATAGCTCAGCCACCGACAGCACTTTAATTTTCTCGTTGGACTGGTGCATGGGCAGGGTGTCTGATACCACCAGCTCCTCCAGCACCGAACCGGCAATGTTTTCGTGCGCCCTGCCCGACATGACGGGGTGTGTGCACACCGCCCGCACGGACTTGGCCCCCTTGTCCAGAATAATCTGGGCCGCTTTGGCCATCGTACCGCCCGTGTCGATCAGATCATCGACCAGTACCACGTTGGCCCCTTCTACATCGCCAATAACCTGCATTGAGGCAATTTCATTGGCGCGTTTGCGGTGTTTGTCGCACAGCACAATGTCCGCGTTAAAGTGCTTGGCAAAGGTGCGGGCGCGGTTGGCACCACCCACGTCGGGCGAGGCCACGACCAGATTGTCGAGGTTCAGGCTTTTGATATACGGCACAAACACTGAGGTACCTTCCAGATGGTCGACCGGAAAGTCGAAGAAGCCCTGGATTTGCCCGGCGTGCAGATCAATAGTCATTAGTCGGTCGGCACCGGATGCTGCCAGCATGTTGGCCATTAACTTAGCGGCAATGGCCACGCGGGGCCGGTCTTTGCGGTCCTGCCGGGCGTAGCCAAAGTACGGAATTACGACCGTGACGTAGTGGGCCGATGCCCGCCGGGCCGCATCAACCATCAGCAGCAGTTCCATCAGATTGTCGCTTGGCGGGGGCGTCGACTGAATTAGAAAGACATCACAGCCCCGCACTGATTCTTCAAAACTGGGCGACATTTCCCCGTCGCTGAACCGGCGGCAGGTGTAGCCACCGAGGTCTTTGCCGTAGTAATGCGCAATTGCTTCGGCCAGATACCTGGATTGACTGCCTGAAAAAATCTTTACCGGATTGAACGAAGCCATTGATGCTAAACAAATTTCCCGCAAAGGTACGGAGAAAAGGGGCACGTTGGGGCTGAGTGGTTTGAAATTCAGCAGGATTGGGACGTGGGTTTAGAGGATGTCTTCGTAAATTAACTGGGATATCAGTTACCCGACACGCTGCAATGGCCGACTAATGCCATGCTAGCCAGCAACTTGTTGGATGAGGACAGTTTAAATTTAACCGCTATGAAACGTAGAACGTTTATAAAGGCCAGCCTGATGGCAACACCTGTAGCCACCGCTGCTCAGCGGCCAGCCTCAACTGATCGTAGCCCCAAAGGCTTTGTCACCAGAAAGAATGAAAGTAAATACCGTGGCCACATTCAGCTAAAAGGAGTAAACGATAATATCCTTGATGTAAAAGTTTCCGGCAAGGATACGAACGGGGATATGGCCATCTTTGAACAAACGTCTGTATCGCCCAAACGAGGCACTCCTCTGCATATTCACTTCAATCAGGACGAGGTATTTCACGTTCAGGAAGGCGAGTATGCTTTTCTGGTGGGCGAGGATAGATATACATTAAAGGCTGGCGATACTATTTTCCTGCCCCGCAACGTAGGCCACGCCTGGACACAAATTAGTGAACGGGGGCGAATGACGGTGATTTTTCAGCCAGCCGGCAAAATGGAAGAGTTTTTTGTGGCAATGGCTGCTTTGGATAAAGTGCCGGATCAGGAAGAAATTGCCAGGATTTTTGCCAGCCACGATATGAAGGTGGCGGGGCCTCCTCTAAAAGTTGATTAATAAACTAGCTGTCACCTTATAATAATAACCCTGCCAGCGTGGCTGACATGTAGCTGGCCAGCGTACCGCAGATCAGGGCTTTGAAACCCAGCCGGGCCAGATCGCGACGGCGGTTGGGGGCCAGCTCGCCAATGCCGCCAATCTGAATGGCGATGGACGAGAAATTGGCGAAGCCGCAAAGGGCAAAGCTGGTAATGGCGATGGTTTTTGGGTCGAGGGTGGGTTTGATTTTGACGAGCTCAATATAGGCCACAAACTCGTTTACCACCATTTTGGTACCCATCAGCGCACCGGCGGCTTCAACGTCTTTACCCGGTACGCCCATGGCCCAGGCGAAAACTGAAAATACCTTACCCAGCAGGAAGTTCAGGCTCAACTGCGGAAAATCGGCCAGACTGCCCACCTTGCCCAGAATCAAATCAATGAGGGCGATGAGGGCAATGAAGCCAATGAGCATGGCCACTACGTTCAGCCCTACTTTAAGCCCTTCCGACGCACCGCTGGCAATAGCATCGATGAGATTGGCGTGCGTCTTTTTAATATCGACTTTTACGGTACCGCGCGTTTCGGAAACCTCTGTCTCGGGCATCACAATCTTACTGATAACCAGAGCGCCGGGTGCCGCCATGATACTGGCCGCCAGCAGGTACGGAGCCGGAACGCCCAACGCGATATAGACTGCCAGAACGCCCCCCGCAATACAGGCGAAGCTACCCGTCATGCTGGCTAGTAGCTCCGATTTGGTCATTCCGCTGAGGTAGGGCTTAATCATAATCTGCGCTTCTACCTGCCCCACAAACGTACTCGCCACGTTAGAGAGGGCCTCGGCCCCGCTCACGCCCATCAGCCACTTCATGGCCCGCGCCATGACCGCCACAATGCGCTGCATGATGCCGAGGTGATAGAAGATGTTGACTAATACGGCCACGAAAATGATGGTGGGAATAACTTTGAAGAAGAACACAAAGTCATTGCCCGGCCCAAATGCCCGCGACATCAGATCGGTCTTGACCAGCGAGCCAAACACAAATTCAGCTCCCTTATCGGCATTTTGCAGGGTCTTATTAACCAGAAAGCCAAGGTAGTTGAACACCCGCTGCCCCAGGTCGGTTTTTAAGACAAACACCGCTAGCCCAAACTGGAGACCCAGTCCAACGCCAACGGTGCGGTAGTTAATAGCTTTGCGATTATCAGAAAGGGCATAGGCAATACCCAGGATTAAAACGATGCCAATCAGGCCGGTAAAACGATCCATTCAGGAGAAGAACAGCCGGTGTCGGCTGCCGCTACGGTTATTTGGGCGAAGATAGGCAAACACAGCCTAAATATCGGCGATGGCGCGTTCAGCCCCCTCCTGGTACTCTTCTTCGATTTGCGCTCTGTCGGCGGCTTTGATTTCGGCATCGAACAGCCGAATGCCAGCCGCTTCCTTTTCTGTTACCGAGAAAAAACGTTCGTGAATATTAAACGGCTCGCCCCCCTCCGAAACCTCACATTTGGTGAAACTGCCATCTTCATTGAGTTCATACGCGTTTACGTTGTCGCGCAGGTTATACGCCAGAATAAGGGTAGCCAGCTGTTTCACGCGGGGGTCGGCGAAGAAAAACAAGGACTCGATACGGCGGTCAAAACTGCGCACCATCACGTCGGCACTGCCGCCGTAAATCTTTGGATCACCGTTGTTGTGGAAATAAAAGATACGGGTGTGCTCCAAAAAGTCGCCAACCACAGACCGAACCGCAATGTTCTCGCTCAGGCCCGCGCGCTTGGGACGCAGGCAGCAAATACTTCTGATAATGAGCTGAACAGATACACCTGCCTGTGATGCCTTGTAGAGTTCATCGATCACTTCCTTATCCTCCAGGGAGTTGGCTTTTATGCACACCCCACTCGGCAGACCACGCTGCGCATTGCTGGCTTCGAGCCGGATGAGCCGAATAAGCTGGTCGCGCATATCGCGCGGGGCGGTAATCAGATACTGGTACTCGTTGGGTAGCGAGTGACCGGTAATGACGTTGAAAAACTCCGAGATGTCGTGCGTATAGATCTCGTTTGTCGTCAGCAGGCCAATATCGGTGTAGAGCCGGGACGTATCTTCGTTGTAATTACCCGTGGCCATGTGGGCGTAGCGCACCACCCGATTGCCTTCGTTGCGCACCACCAGCAGCAGCTTGGTATGAGTTTTATACCGGCTTATGCCATAAATAACGAAGCAACCCGCTTTTTGCAGCCGCTGCGCTTCCCGGATGTTATTTTCTTCATCGAACCGGGCTTTTACCTCGAACAGCACCGACACGTGTTTGCCATTTTCGGCGGCTTTCAGCAACGCTTCCGTCACCCGTGAGCGTTTGGCCAGCCGATAAACAGTAATCTTAATGGCCAGCACATGCGGGTCTTCGGCGGCCTGCTCGAGCAGTTGCAGTACCGGCTCAAAATTATTGTATGGGTGGTGTAATAGAATATCGCGCTGTTTAATCAATTCGAAAATATCATCGGCCTTATCGCGGCTAATGCCAAGGGGGGGCACGGGCGGGTGGGGGCGGGGCATCTCATTTTTAAACTCGGGATGGCCGATAATCTGCCAGAAGACTGAGTAATCGAGCAACGTGGGCGAAACGAAGAGGTTGAGCTCGTCGATTTCCCAGCGTTTTTTGAGCAAGTTCACCATCCAGGGCGAACCGCTTTCCGTCAGAACGCCCGCTTCAACCTCCACGCGGGTCACACGACCCAGTCGCCGGTTTTTGATCTTCTGGCGCACTTCGTCGATGAAATCCATCTCATCGTCATCGTTCTCATCGAGCGTGAAATCACCGTTGCGCGTAATCCGGAACAGATTGACCGACAGCAACTCTACGTTGCGGTAGAGTTTTTTGATGTTATGCCGCACAATCTCTTCGATGGGCAAAAACACCACGCGCCGGTCGGTCTCCGTATCACGCTCAAACGACATAAAGCGGGGCAGGTTAGCCGGAATCTGCACGAACGACAGCCGCTGCCGGTCTTCCTGATCTTCGGAACGCAGACTTTGCAGATCAGCCTCATCGGAGTTCTGGGTCACAACGCCGAAGATCAGTACTTTGGCCAGCAGCACCGGAAATGTGTGCGTATAGTCGTAGAGCATGGGCGTCAGCGTCGGAAAGATGGTCCGGTCAAAGTAGCTATCGGCCTGCGCCTGCTCATCGGTCGAGAGGTCATCGAAGCGGGCCAGCAGCATCTCATTCTCCGCAAACAGGGGCAGTAGTTCGTCGGCGAATATCCGGTGCTGCTCATGGCAGAACTGCTGCGCCGTAGTCAGCAGCGTTTTTCGAAATGGAATTTCGCGCAGACCGGAATAATCAACCCGTTGCTTGTGATAGTCGAGGTAGTTATAAAGACTTCCCACCCGAATCATAAAAAACTCATCGAGATTAGAGGCCGAAATCGCCAGAAACTTAAGCCGTTCCAGCAACGGTCGGTTTTGCTCATGGGCCTGATCCAGTACGCGTTCGTTGAACTTAAGCCAGCTCAGGTCGCGGCTCAGGTAATTACTCTGGTCAATAACGCTGATTACTTTTTCGCTCACTTTCGCCAGTTTCTCGTCGGCCGGGGCGGTCGTATTGGGTGTTGGAATGAGGTGCGTAAATCGGGATACCAGATTGCCCAGTATCGTGCGGTTAGGGTCAAGGGAATTATTCATACCTGTATTGGAAACTAATAAACATACAACAAAAAAGCGGGCCTTCCGGCCCGCCTTACTGGTATCGTTTCGTTAAACATCCACGCGGGCATACTTAGCGTTTTTCTCGATAAACTCGCGCCGGGGGGCTACTTCATCGCCCATCAGGGTCGAAAAAACGTGGTCGGCGTCGGCGGCTGATTCCACCGTTACCTGTTTCAGGCTTCGGCGTTCGGGGTCCATTGTCGTGCTCCAGAGCTGTTCGGCGTTCATTTCGCCCAGACCCTTGTAGCGCTGCACGTGAACGTTCTCTTCGCGACCGCCACCCGCCAGTTCTTTCACGGCCGCTTCGCGGTCGGCTTCGGTCCAGCAATAGCGCTCTTCCTTGCCTTTTTTTACGAGGTAAAAGGGTGGCTGGGCAATGTAAATATATCCGTTGTCGATAAGAGCCTTCATGTTGCGGTAAAACAGCGTCAAAATCAGGGTTCTGATGTGGCTACCGTCCACGTCGGCGTCGGTCATGATGATGACTTTATGATACCGCAGCTTGTCGAGATTCATCTCCGTCTCGCCGGTTTCCTTATTTTTTTCGAGCCGTATGCCCAGCGCCGTCCAGATGTTCTTAATCTCTTCGTTCTCGTAAATCTTGTGTTCGAGGGCTTTCTCGACATTCAGGATCTTACCGCGCAGGGGCAAAATGGCCTGAAACGCCCGGTTACGGCCCTGCTTGGCAGTACCACCCGCTGAGTCGCCCTCCACAAGGTAGATTTCACATTTCTTAGGATCGGTGTCGGAACAGTCGGCCAGTTTACCGGGCAGACCCATACCACTCATGAAGTCTTTACGACCCGAGATCATTTTCTCGTAGATGCTGGCCGCAGCAATCCGGGCCTGTGCCGACAGCAGCACTTTATCGACAATCTGCCGGGCTTCTTTCGGGTGCTCTTCGAGCCAGGTTTTCAGGATGTCGGCCACCACGCCACTGACGGCGCTTACGGCTTCCTGGTTGCCCAGTTTGGTTTTCGTCTGCCCTTCAAACTGGGGTTCCTGCACCTTTACCGAGATAACGCCGGTTAGTCCCTTGCGGAAGTCTTCGCCACTGAACTCAATTTTGCCGACTTTTTTGCCGAGCAGGTTGTTGTCTTCGGCGTATTTCTTCAGCACCCGCGAAATAGCCGAACGGAAGCCCTGCACGTGCGTGCCACCCTCGTGGGTATTGATGTTGTTGACGTAGGAGGAGATATTTTCGCTGCCTTCTTTGTTGTAGACCATGGCCACCTGCACCGGAATCACGCCTTTTTCGCTTTCCATGTACATGGGCTCCATACCCGCCAGCGATTCGCGCGTCTGATCGAGGTACTTGACGAACTCCACCAGCCCCCCTTCCGAAAAGAAATCATCCTGCCGGATGGGCTGACCCGTTTCGTCGAGTTCGCGCAGGTCGTTCAGGAAAATGTGAATGCCTTTGTTCAGAAATGCCAGCTCGCGCAGACGACCGGCTACGGTGTCATACTTGAACGTGGTTTCAACGAAGATGCTGTTATCGGGCTTGAAGTGCGTCTGGGTGCCGGTAGTGTCGGACTCGCCAATAACCCGCACGTCGTACTGAGGAATACCGATTTTGTATTCCTGCTCAAAAATTTTGCCTTCACGGTGCACTTCCACGCGCAGGTCCGTCGAGAGAGCGTTGACGCAGGATACGCCCACGCCGTGCAGACCGCCCGAAACTTTGTAGGTGTCTTTATCGAATTTACCCCCGGCGTGCAGCATGGTCATGGCCATTTGCAGGGCCGAAATGCCGGATTTGCTGTTGATGCCCGTTGGAATGCCGCGGCCGTTGTCCTGTACGGTGATTGAGTTATCGGTGTTGATCGTGACCGTAATTCGGTCGCAGTAGCCGGCCAGGGCTTCGTCGATTGAGTTATCGACAACCTCCCAGATCAGGTGGTGCAGGCCGCGCATACCTACGTCGCCAATGTACATGGACGGACGCATGCGAACGGCTTCGAGTCCTTCCAGCGCAGTTATATTTTCAGCTCCGTAGTCGCTTCGGGAAGCTTTAGGAACAGAAACTTCTTCTTCGATCAAATCGGTCGTCATAGTAAAATAGTATAGTGTCAGAATAAGCGCGTTTGCGTTCAGAAAAGGAGTTGAACAGTCGGGCGTTACAGATTGTAAAAATACAAAAAAAACAGGTCTTCTCCAAGCCTGTAGGGTAAGATTAGGTCAATATACGTAAACCCTTATATACCCCGGGCAAAACGCCTTTCTCAAGGTGCTGGACCGTGATTAGCCGGGTTATTTTCCGCGTATACCGGGACGCTTTGCCCACGCTTTACCAGCGAAAACAACTGGATACGGGAATGGCCAGTCAGCCGGGGTATTCTTAAAAAAGTATTATTGACCACACCGCCGGATCCGCGCGGGTACAGAACACGGAAAAAGCCGGACGTATAGAGGTCCGGCTTCCGTGAAACGCGCTGAGAATTTTGTCAGTCTTCGGGAAAGGGGATGTAAACGAATCCGGCAAAGTCGGCCTGCACCACAAACAGGCAGCAGTACTCGTCAGGCTTTTTAAAGTTTTCTTTCCAGAGATCGATCGAGTCCTCGCCGATCAACTCGCGCTGGATAAACTCGTCCATAAAACTGGCTTTGTACGACCATACGTTGCCCATCTCGTCGTGATTGATAAGCAGTTGCCCTATGGGTACCTCACGACGCGACGCAACAAATACGGGATATTCGGAGAAGCCGCGCTGCCGAATCTGGTACGAGGCTTCTTTTAGGGTATCGGCCACCTTCACAAAGTCCGATGAGATAGCCCCCATCAGCTGCTTGTTAACGTCGTACGAGTTGGCGTCATCGAGCAGGGTATTTTCGTTGCTGTGATTGATCATTGAACCTGAAACAAGTTTAAAACCGTGCGGCCAGCAGTAACTGTAAATCTTTAAACCGCATGTTGAATTTGCGGGCGATGTACAGGTTGGTGAGCGAGCCTTTGTGAGCATAAACACCTTTCATAAACCAGCGGTTCGCGTACATCATCTGCTCAATGCCACCGGCGGTACCGGTTTCGAGCAGAAAGGGCAGGAAGATGTTGCTCAGAGCCATACTCGCGGTATAGGCCACGCGGGCGGCAATGTTGGGGACGCAGTAGTGGATAACGCCCATGTGCCGAAACGCCGGTTGTTTGTGGTCAGTCATACGCGAGGTCTCGAAGTTGCCCCCCTGATCAATGCTGACGTCTACAATGACCGAATCGGGCTTCATACGGCCTACCATCTCTTCCGTCACGACAATGGGGCTCAGCCCGTCTTCGGCCCGCATGGCACCCACGACCACATCGGCCCGTTCAATGGCCTCGGCCATGGTGTCGGTGTCGATGATGGAGGTGTAGATGTGCTGCCCAATGGCGTACTTGAGCCGTTGTAGTTTGTATAGATGCTTGTCAAATACCTTTACGTCGGCACCCATGCCGAGGGCGGTACGCAGGGCGTACTCCGTCACGGTACCCGCGCCCAGAAATACGACTTTGGTGGGGGGCACGCCCGTAATGCCGCCCAGCACAATACCGCGCCCGTTATCAGCATTGCTCAGGTACTCGCCCGCGATGAGCATAACCGTGCTGCCCGCAATTTCGCTCATGGAGCGGATGATAGGCATGTTGCCCGCCTGGTCTTCAATGTATTCGTAGGCAATGGCCGACAGGTTTTTCTCGTTGATTTTCTCGAAATATTTCCGGTCGTGCGTGGGTAGATTGAGCGTCGAAATAACCGTACTGCCCGATTTAATGTACTCAAACTCAGCATCGACCAGCGGCTCGATCTTTAAAATCAGGTTGGCTTCGTAAACTTCCTGGGGCGAGTGAGCAATCTGCGCACCCGCTTCGGAGTATTCCTGGTCGGTAAATTTGGCTTTCTCGCCCGCGCCCTGCTCCACTATGACGTTGTGGCCGTTGCGCACCAGAATCATAACCGCTTCGGGCGTGAGCGCAATGCGGTTTTCCTGAAGAGACACCTCCTTCGGCAAACCAATCAACAGACTATGCTGACTGGTCTTCGCAGCCAGTGGCGATTCTTTCGGGTAGAGGGCCGATTGCCTGGCCAGCGTCTCAAATCCAGTCATTCTTTTTTTTTCGTTAGTCAACGTGTTGGGTTCGATAGTCAACGCGGGTCTACCAGTTAAGATGCGGGGCAGTGTTGACCTCTTAACATTGAACCCTGACCTGTCTAAATCATCTTTGTTTTAACCGTTCGTTCACCCCGGCCATCGACGGTAATGCTGACCTGGTAGTAGGTGGCGGGCCAGAGCGCCGTAATGCGTTCGGGCCATTCTACGAAGCAGTACTTACCGGAGTCAAAATATTCTTCGATACCAATATCCAGCGCTTCCGCTTCGTTGCGGAGCCGGTAGCAGTCGAAATGATACACCGAATGACCTTCGTGCGTGGTGTATTCGTTCACGATCGAAAACGTTGGACTCTGTACCATACTGACTACACCCAGCGCCCGGCACAGCGCTTTGATAAGCGTGGTTTTGCCCGCTCCCATATCGCCTTCGAACAGCCACACCGAGTGCTGCCGCCCTTCGCCCAGAAGCCGGTGAGCAACGGCGTCAAGCTCGTTGAGCTGCTGAAAGTGTAACGTCATAGCCACGTGTTGACTGATTAGCCCGCAAAGATACAGATTTTCACACCTTCCAGGCTTTGCGCATCGGGCGGCTCAGTAGCGCATTGGCTTCGGCATCGTTGTTAAAGGTCTCGGTGATTGGGTTCCAGCGGAGGGGCCGTTTGAGCCGGTAGGCAATGTTGCCGATGGTACAAACCGTAGCCGTACGGTGGCCGGTTTCAACGTCGCAGATGGGCGCTTTGCGGCTGCGGATGGCATCCAGAAAGTCTTTGTAGTGGTTATCACTGAGATATACGGCCCCTTTGTCCGTGCGGGCAATGGATTTGTCTTTCAGGGAGATGGGGGTTGTAACCAGCTCACCCCGCGCCACTTTCACCTCGCCTTCGGTACCGATGAACTGACAGAACTGTTTGCCCGGCATGGGTGCGTGGTGCATCTCAACGCCATTGGCGTAGCGGTAGACCAGACCGTTGCCGCTGCCGTCAGCGGGGGGCGTCAGTTGGGTGGGGCCGCTGCTGTCCATGTCCAGACCCCACTGCGCAATGTCGAACATGTGCGCGCCCCAGTCGGTCATGCCGCCCCCGCCAAACTCGTCAATGTCGCGCCACTTGCCCCAGAATTTATCAGTAGGAGCCGGTAGCAGGTCACTGTTGTAGGGGCGGGTAATGACGTTGGGTCCCAGCCAGGCATCCCAGTTCACGCCGGCGGGGAGGGGCTGGGCCTCCAGATCCCACGGGCGCGGTGGCCCGCCCACATTCACATTGACGCGCTTTACCTCGCCAATGGCTCCGCTGCGTACCAGCTCGACCGCCTGCCGGAATTCTTTCCAGGACCGCTGCATACTGCCCGTCTGGAAAACCCGCTTGTACTGCCGGGTGGCGTTTACCATGTCGCGCCCTTCCTGCACGGTGAGCGACAGGGGTTTTTCGCAGTAAATATCTTTGCCGGCTTTGGCGGCCTGAACAGCGATAACACTGTGCCAATGGTCGGGCGTAGCAATCAGGACGGCGTCAATGTCTTTGTTGGTGATAAGATTCCGGTAATCGTCATAGCGCAGGCACTCATTTTTGGCGTTGGCCGATCCCGTACTCTGGCTGGTTACGTAGGCGTTTACCGCATCGGCAAAGGCCGTTACCTTCGACGCGTCAACATCGCAGGCGCCCAGGATTCTGGCTCCATTTTTCAGGAAGTTGGTGCGCAGGCCATTGCTTTGCTTGCCAAGGCCTATGAACCCCATGGTAATCTGATCGGAAGGGGAGAGAAACCCACGACCTAGCACGTGGCGGGGTACGATGGAAAATACGGCAAGACCGGCGGCCTGTTTCAGGAATGTCCGGCGGTTAGCTTGTGCGTTTGGGTTGTTCATTGGTTGCGTCGATTTAGAAACAAAAAGTGGGCAACGAGCAGGATATACCTGTCCGTTGCCCACGGGTTCACAAAGCCATTGCGCAGTGAATTACACGCCCGGATAACCCTTGTTCTGCGTTTTCAGGTTGGGGTTGTTCAGCAGTTCCTGCCGGGGGATGGGAAACAGCAGGTGTTTCTCCTGCAACGCTTGGTTGGAACTGGGGTTTACGTGACCCACGAAGTTGTCGAAGCCGTTGGTTTTGCCGTTATATACCTTGCGCAGCCGCACCATATCAAACCAGGTGATTTGCTCGTAGGCCAGCTCGTGCCACCGTTCGCGCCAGACAGCCTCTCGGAAGCTGGCCTGGTTAAACGTCCCCAGGGCGGGCGTCGCCAGCGTGGCCCGGTCCCGAATGCGCTTCAGTGCGTCGTAAGCGGCTTGTGAGGGGCCACCCACTTCGTTTTGAGCTTCGGCATACATCAGCAGCACATCGGCGTAGCGAATGAGTGGCACGTTCAGGTTGTTCTGCCGTGTTCCGGGTACCCCAGCTGCCCCATTCGCCGTCTGGTTAAAGTGTTTGAATACATACGGCGCACCGAGTTCGAAGGGGGCCTTGCTGCCGTCGGTAAAATAGGAGGTATAGAAATACCCATCCTGATTCTTGGCCCGCAGATCTCCTTTTTCGTAGGAGTTATAGAACGTAGGCGTGGGTACTGAGCTACCCGTTCCGCCGGGTCCCGCAAACGTGACCGGCTTAAAGTTCGGGTAGAAGTTATTCATCGGATTACCCGCTACCAATGTGTTGTACTGGATCATGAACAGATGTTCTAGCCGGTTCTCAGTGCTCTCGCTGTGTACGCCGTAGTAGGTTGGAAAAAGATTGATTGTAGCCGGGTTGGCGTTGGCATAGTCAATAATCTCTTTGGCCTTATCGGCTGCTAATTTGTAGTGCGATGCTCCTTTGTTCAGGGGGAAACCTGCCATCGTCAGGTATACCCGCGTCAGCATCGCTTTAGTGGCCGCCAGATTCGCCCGTCCGCTTACGTCCATCCAGGGCAAACCAGCCTTTTCGGCAGCGGTCAAATCATCTACAATTAATTTATAAACCTCATCCTGGGATGCTCGGGCGGGCATGAACTGATCCGTAGAAGCCGTTTGCGGGCTGGTAATCAGCGGTACATCGCCCCAGAGCTGCACCGCCTGGAAGTAGGCCCACGCTCGCAGGAACCGGGCTTCACCCAAGACCTTAGTCTTTTGAGCTTCATTCATTGGAGTAATGTCGGGCACCCTGTCGAGCAACTGATTGGCCTGCGCAATCATGCGGTACGTACCGTTCCACCAGTTCACGATGTGGCCTGTGTTGCCGTCATAAACCAGCCCGTACAGGTTGTTCAAGTCGGAGTTCTGAGCGGTTTCCGTAGTGGACGTGCCAGTAGGAGCTTCGAGCATTTGCCAGCTTGACGAGAAGATACCGGCATCTCCACCATAGTAGCGCAGGTTATCGTACACCGCAGCCAGCGCGGCTTCGGCATGGTCGGGAATGGTGTAAAAACTGCTCGGCGTAAGGTTGGAGGGAGCCTGTTCGTCCAGAAAGTCGGAGCAGGATGCTCCGGTTAGAGCAAGGCCGCACAATAGGGCCTTGCTTATGTTTTTTACGAGTGTATGTCTCATACTAAATAGCTGTGAAGTTACAAGGAGTTTGTTTTGTTTCGAGTAGTTGACGTCGGTCGGACTGGTGCGCCGGTCCGACCGACGTCAACTACCTGTGTTTACAAGCCCAGCTGAATGCCAACCAGGAACGTAGTCGGCTTCGGGTAGTTGTGCCAGATCATGCCCTGCGAGAAGGCACTGTTGCCCGTACCTTGGTTGGTTGGCGTTACTTCCGGATCGCCGACGATGGGATCTTTCAGGAGCAGAAAGAAGTTCTGCGCCGATGCGTAGATACGAAACCGGTTCAGTTTCAAGCGGTTGGTAAGGGCAACCGGCAAGGTATAGCCGAGCAGCAGGTTTTTGCCCCGCAGGAACGAGCCGTCCTTGATCCACTGGCTGTCCACGTTGGTCACGTAGCCCGCGCGCGTATCCCGGATTTCGGCAATAGGCGTATTCTGGTTGGTAGGCGTCCAAGCGTTCAAGACCGAGGTGTAGCTGTTGGCCAGGGCCTGCCGATCTTCGCTGGGGTGCAGGTTCATCAGCATGACGTCATTGCCAAACATGAACTGCATCTCAAATGTAGCGTCGAAATTGCCGAACCGGAAGTTGTTGATCAGAGCCCCCCAGCCTTTTGGGCTACCATTGCCGATGATGCTGCGGTCAGCGTCGTTAATGGCCTTGTCGCCGTTTACGTCCAGGTACTTGATGTCGCCGGGCAGAATGGTCAGGCCGTTGCGGTAGGAGGTAAATTTGGCGGCTTCTTCGCGCTCCGACTCGTTCCAGGTACCCACGCGGGTCAGCCCCCAGAACGCACCTACCGGCTCACCTACCCGGATGATGTTGGTGGGGTTGGTGAAGTTGGGACCACCCACGTTGAAAATATCCGATGGAGTAGCCAGCGACAGCACCTTGTTGCGGTTGAACGAGATGTTGAACGTGGTGTTCCAAGTAAAGTTGTTCTGCCGTACGTTCACCGTGTTCAGCCCAAACTCAAAGCCCGTGTTCTCCATCGACCCTACGTTGCGCCGGATGGTGCCGTAGCCGCTCGTGCGGGGTACGGGAGCGTCGAGCAGCATGTCGGTCGTTAGGCGGTAGTAGTAGTCGGCTTCGAGCGACACCCGCCCTTTGAACAAACCAATCTCCATCCCCACATCAGTCTGCGCCGTTTTCTCCCAGCGCAGATCCGGGTTAGCCAGGCGGTCAATACCCGTCCCGCTCACTTTGGTATCGTTATAAATGGTCGAGTAGTTAGAGTTCAGCAGTGGCAGCGACGTGTAAGGCGGAATTTCGGAGTTACCCGTCAGACCGTAGCTGCTGCGCAGTTTCAGGTTCGAGATGATCTGGTTGCCTTTTAGGAAGTCTTCTTCCGACACCCGCCAAGCCAATGCAGCTGAGGGGAAAAAGGCAAACTTGTTGTTTTCACCGAATTTACTCGACCCATCAGCCCGGCCCGTTGCCGTGAACAGGTACTTGTTTTTGAAGCCGTAGTTGATCCGACCGAAGTACGAATTAAACGAAAACCGCCTTGCGTAAGACCCCACGGTGGGGTTGATGGCACCGGCACCGAGGTTATTAAAACCAAAGTAATCCGTGGCGAATCCGCTGACCGAGGAATTGAAGCCGTTCTCGTTAGTTTCCTGCCACGAGATACCCAGCAGACCCGTAAACGAGTGATCCCGGCCAATCTGCTTGTTGTAGGTCAGGTAGTTTTCCAACGACCAGAACGTGGTCTTGTTGTTGTTGCGCGATGCATTGCCGTTGTTGCCGATGTTCAGCGTGCGGGTTTGCGACTGGTTAATCTCCTGGGTCTGTACGTTGGTACCCAAGGTAGTACGCATTTCCAGGCCTTTGGCAAAGGTAATGTTGGTGTACAGGCTACCCAGCGTGGTCTGCGTGTCTTGAATATATTTTCGATCCAACAGCCGGTGTACCGAACTCATCGTTCCTTCGGCCAGCGGATAGTCGCGGTTCTCAGCCAGGACGCCGGTGTCAGGATAGCGCACGGGCAGGAATGGGAAATCTTCTACAATCTGGCGGGCCACGGCGTCGTTCACGTCCACAAGGTTTTCTGACTGGTTATTATAGCTCAGCGTACCGCCAATTTTTAACCAGCTCTTTACCTGATCGTCAATAGAGAACCGGCCCGAATACCGCTTCATGTACGAGGTTTTGATCAGCCCCTGATCGTCGCGGTAGTTCAGCGAGAGCGAGTACTGAGTACGTTCGCTACCCCCGCTAAAGCCCAGTTGATGGTTTTGCGAGAGTTTGTTCTGAGCCGATTCCCTAAACCAGTCGGTGTCGTAGTTAGGCAGGTACTTACCACCCTCCAGCCGAAATACGCCGGGGTGAGCCGCGTTGAATGTTGCCCGCCGAACCAATGGGTTCAAGTTGGCGTACTTGCCCGACGCCCAGCCGGCGGGGTCGTACTTCTGGATGTTAGCATAGGCCAGGTCTTCGGTGTCCAGGTACTGCTGAGCGTTGAGTACCTGCGGCTTGTTGGGGCCAATTGTATTTACGCTGAACTGGGTGTCATACGTAACCCGGCTCTCGCCAGCTTTACCCTTGCGGGTCGAGATCAGGATAACCCCGTTGGCGCCCCGCGCCCCGTAGATGGCCGTTGATGAGGCATCTTTCAGCACCTCCACATTGACAATATCGTTCGGGTTGATGAAGTCAATTGGGTTGCTGAACTGATCGCCCGTACTCTGGGGCAGCATTACACCATCCACCACATAAAGTGGATTGTTAGACGAGTTTATCGAGCTAAATCCCCGAATACGGACCGTGGTGCGGCCACCGGGCCGCCCGGAGTTGGTGTTTACCTGAACCCCCGGCAACCGGCCCGACAACTGCTGATTGAGCGAGGGCGCGGGACGCTCTTCCAGTTCAGCTTCTTTAACGCCCGATACGGCACCCGTCAGGTCCGATTTACGAACGGTACCGTAACCAATGACGACCACTTCGTTCAGGTTTTTGTTATCGGTAGCCAGACTAAGGTTGATCGTGCTCTGGCTGCCTACCTTCACTTCCTGGGGCTCGTAACCCACATACGAGAAAACCAGCGTTGTATTTGGTGATACCGAAACGCTGTATTTACCGTCGGCGTCGGTAGTTGTACCCTGCGTCGTACCTTTCTGTACGACGCTGACCCCCGGCAAGCCCGTGCCGGTTTCGTCTTTTATGGTACCGGTTACGCGCCGGTCCTGGGCAAAGGCCCCTGCGCACAGCAGCCAGCTCAACAGGAGCAGCGGTGCGGTGCGGTACATTCGATGTAACGTGTTTTTCATGAGAATAATAATTAGGTAAGATGAATTTACGTGTTCTGGAGAGCACTGCCTGTTAAAGCAGCTGGCCAGACTATTCTAATTAATCTTGTTTTGATTTTATTCGGCACGATGCCAGCCGGGCTAGTGTCCGGACGCAGGAAATTCCTAACTGCCGATCACGGCGTCAGTGAGCCCAGTATGTTATTCAGCTTCTGCTTTGGCACCGGCTGGAGCCTATCGACTTTGGTCGGCGTAGCCAAAACAAAAGCCGCACCTGGAAGAACCCAGCGCGGCTTTTGGTAAGAGTAGACCTGAAATTAGTACCCCGGGTTCTGAACGAGGGTCTCGGTACTGCCTTTTTTGCTGTTTAGGATCTCCTGAAGCGGGATTGGGAAATACTCATGCTTGCCTTTCGTGAATTGCACCCCCGTCAGATACTGCCGCTTTTTGGCTTCGGCGGTGTAGTAGCCGTTCAGGGTTTGGTCGGCGGTATTCCAGCGTACGAGGTCAAACCGGCGGTGGCCCTCCATGGCAAACTCCAGCCGCTGCTCAAACCGAACCGCTTTCAAAGCCGTAGCCCGGTCGGTCCAGGGGGCTGTGTACTCGCTGATGGTGTAGTTGGCAGCGGCTTTACCATCTGGGTTCCTTACGAATCCGTCGGGGTTGGCGGCCCGTCTTCTGACCTGATTCACGTAGCCCCGTGCTTTCTCCAAATCCCCTATTTCGGCTTCTACTTCGGCCAGCCACAATAGCACGTGATCGTAGCGGATTAGGCGGTAGTTGTTGGCGTTAAGACGGGGGTTGCCCGCAAAGGTGTTGGTGCCCACGTCCGAGCGGTACATAACGTGTTTCTTGGGCGAGTACGGGCCGCCATACGCCTGATCGCGTACATAGGCTTTGCCGGGATGTACCCCCCAGTCGAGAAACTGAACCCCCCGCCGACCCACGGTCCAGTCGAGACGCGGGTCAACGGGGCCGGCATATGGAGTAAAGGCCTGCGTTGATTCGACGCCCTGATCGCTGGTTAGATCCGTTGCGTTAAAGGTATCCATGAGTGGCAAGCCCGAAGCATCGGTCTTGAAGGCATTGACCAGATTCTGCGAAGGCTGAAAAAAGCCGCAGCAGGTGGTTACGCCACCTCCGCCGTAGGGGTAGTTCAGCGTAGCGCCGATGTTGCCGTTGTCGCCGGCCGGTGCACCGTCGTTCACAGAATTCTGGACCTCAAAAACTGACTCGCCGTTGTTGTTCGTCACCGCCCGGAAGTTATCGTGAAAACGGTCCATCAGCTTGTACTGGCCGCTGGCAACGATGGCGTCGAGCAGAGGTTTGGCATCGGAAAATTTCTTCTGGAACAAATACGCTTTGGCCAGCATAGCCCCGGCGGCCCATTTGGTAGGCCGACCTACCTGCGTCTGTTTGGTGGGCAGTACGTCATAGGCCGCTTTCAGGTCAGCCACAATCTTGGGCCAGATATCCTCATTGTTAGGGACTTTGGTGCTTTCCAGATCGTTCGGATTATAAATCTTCTCGTCGATGTAGGGCACCATGTTGAACATCTTTTTGAGTTCAAAGTGGTAATGTCCCCGCAAAAACCGGGATTCGGCTACAACCTGCTGCCGCTCGGCGTCGGTCAGGTCTTTGGCAACGGCCAGCGCCTGCAAAACGTCGTTGGTGCGGGCAATACCATCGTACATGCCCCGCCACTTGCCCCGGAAATAGATGTTGTCGGACTGAATGTTGCCCTGCTCAATAAGCGAAATAGGGGGCTGGTCGCCGGCAATGGTGCCTTTATAGGCATCGTCAGACGCTACACTGCCATACACCCAGTTGTCGGCACTGGCCTGGTACGACCGGTAGGCGCCTTCGTTGGTAGACCAGCCGTCTAACAGGGCGTAAGCACCAATAAGCAGCGAGTTGATACCTACTTTGTTCTGCAGGGTACTAACGGCGAGGGCCGCTTTGGGTTGCACATCGAGAAATTTGTCTGAGCAGGCCGATGCCAGAGCCACGCACAGCGCAAGGGTACTAATGGTTATCTTTTTCATGACGATTAAAAGCTAAGATTTAAGCCAACAAGAACCGTTTTTGCCACTGGGTACGAACCACCGTCCACACCAATCTGGCGGTCGTTGCCCGCCGAGTAGCCACGCAGGTTGATTTCGGGGTCCATGCCGGAATACTTCGTGGCGGTGAGTAGGTTCTGACCCTGCACATACACCGAGGTGTTGCCCAGCCGGAGTTTGGAAAGCAGCGCCTGGGGAAGCTGATAGGTTAGCTGTACGTTTTTGAGCCGGAAGTAAGAGCCGCTTTCCAGGTAATACGTTGACGGCTGAATACTAACCTGATCGCTTGACCGGAGCTGGGGCAGAACGGCATCGGTCGAGCCGGGACGCCACGACTGGTACAGCATGCGGGTGCTGCGGTTCCCGGCAAACGTGGGGAAATCGGTCCAGTACTTCACGTAGTTGAAGATCTGATTGCCCTGCACACCCTGCCCAAACAGCGTAAGGCCGAAGTTCTTATAGTTCAGGTTCACGTTCAGACCATAGTTGAACGCCGGGTGGGGGTTCCCAATGATCGACAGGTCTTTAGAGTTGATAACCCCGTCGCCGTTTACATCTCGGAATTTGAACCGGCCGGCCACGTTCTCGCTGGCGGCATTGCCAAACTGTACCGGATGCGCTTTGGCTTCTTCGTTAGTCTGGAAAATACCGTCGATGGTATAGCCGAAGAATGACGAGATGGGAAAGCCCTGCTGCGTAACGACGAAGTTTTGAATCCGCTCGTCGTTAATACCAAAGTACTGGGTATTGGGGTCGCCGGTGGTTTTGGTTACGACGTTGCGGTACGTACCAATGTTGGCACTGACGTTGTAGCTCAGGCCCCGGCTGCCAATCTTGTCGCCGTAGCCAATCATCAGGTCAACACCCCGGTTGCGCATGGCGCCAATGTTCTGAAACGGGTTGGCAGCCACACCCTGCGTTAACGGAGCCGATACCGGGAAAAGCATATCGGAGGTAGTGCGGGTATACCAGTCAAAGGCAACGCTCATCCGGTTTTTCAGCATCGAAGCGTCCAGGCCAATGTTGAGGCTGGTAGTGGTTTCCCACTTGGCTTTAGCATTCCCAAACTGCGTCAGCTCATAGCCCGGTACCGCCGAGGTGCGGGTGCCGTTGATGTCGTAGAACGACGTGGCCGGATTGGTACTGAACTGCGTGTAGGAGTTGTAATTACCAATTTCCTGGTTGCCGGTCTGGCCATAGCCCACGCGGAGCTTCAGGTCGTCGATAAACGTAAGCGACCGCATGAACGCTTCTTTTGACACACGCCAGCCCGCCGAAGCTGCTGGAAAAATGGCCGAGCGAAACTCCGGCGCAAACCGCGACGAGCGGTCCCGGCGAACGGTCAGATCGAGCAGATACTTGTCATCCAGGCCATAGTTGATTTTGGCGAATTCTGACGCCAGCCGCCAGTTCGAGGCTCCGCCGTTGTTGGTCTGTACGCCCGTACCGGCACTCAGGTACCGGTTTTCGATGTCATCCACCGCGAAGTTGGTCCGGCTGGCATCAAAGAATTCGGAATAACTTTTGATCGACTCGGTACCGGCAATGACGTTGAACCGGTGGCGGGTGCCCAGGTTCAGGGTATACGTCAGGGTGTTGTACCAGGTCCAGGTGTATTCATAGTTGTTATTGGTCTGCAACTGGTTGGAGCCCCGGGCTTCGGCCGATTCAATGTCGCGGATGGTGTAGTTGCGGTAGTTGAACAGGTTGTAGTCAACGCCGAAACTTGTGCGGGCCGTCAGGTTAGGCAGAATGTCGGCTTCGGCGTAGGCATTGCCAAACAGCCTGACTTCTTTTTGCACGTTGTCTTTGTTGCGGAACAGCGAAGCCACCGGCGAGTTGGCATTGTCGAGATCGCCCCCGCGCGTGCCGGCAAAGTTCCCCGCTACGTCATACACCGGAATAATGGGCTGAATACGGTAGGCAAACGAAATAGGGTTACTCTCGGCGTTGTTGCCATTGGGCTGGCCGATGCGCTCGCCGTAGGCCACCTGAAAATTCTGCCCGACCCGAACCCGCTTCGTAACGTTAAACTCCGTGTTCGACCGCAGCGAATACCGTTTGTAGCCGGTGTATTTCATGATGCCCTCCTGATTGAAATAGTTGAGCGACATGGCATACCGACCGTTTTCACTACCGCCCGATACGCCAATCTGGTGGTTCTGAATGGGAGCGGTGTTGAATATCTCATCCATCCAGTTAGTTCCTTCCTTGTTGGCCTTGGTAATGAGCAGGAAATTAGGCGAGTTGATATCGTTGTTATACCGGATATAGGTACCGTCGGCATTGCGGGCTACGCGCGGATCGCTCTCAGAGGCTCCGCTGGGCAAGACAAAGTCAGGAATAACCGGCGTAGGGCCGTTGCCAAACTGCGAGTGCGCCGGGTTTCCATTGGCCCCAACCGTTTTCGAATTGATGCGCGACTCCCAAGTCAGGCGGGCGTACTCGTCGGTGTTGAGCAGATCCAGCAGTTTGCCGCGCTGCTGCGTGCCGTAATACATGTCATAGGTAAATTTGGGCTTGCCTGCCTTGCCTTTTTTGGTGGTGATAATCACGACGCCATTGCCGGCCCGCGACCCATAAATCGAAGCGGCCGACGCGTCTTTCAGCACCTGCAGGCTCTCAATATCGCCTAGGTTCAGCGTGTTCAGGTTGCCTTTGGTGGGTACGCCGTCAATTACGTACAGGGGCGAGTTATCGTTAATGGTACCAAAGCCCCGAATACGTACCATAACCCCCCCGCCCGGTGCGTTTTCGTTGCCTACCGTCACACCGGCTACGCGTCCCTGCAGGGCCTGCCCTACGTTGGTGGCCGGTACTGACAGCAGTTGTTTGGTATCAACCGTGGCTACGGCCCCCGTGATGTCGCGTTTGGCCTGGGCACCGTAACCCGTTACGACTACTTCGTTCAGCGTCTTGGTGTCGGTGGCCATCGTCACGTTAATTTCGGTACGGTTGCCAATCGTTATTTCCTGACTGGCAAAGCCAATGGCCGAGACCGTCAACAGGTTGCGCCCGTTGGGTACCGCCAGCGAAAACCGTCCGTCGGCGTCGGTCACAACGCCCGTTTGGGTGCCTTTCACAACGACGTTAGAACCCGGCAGCGGGTTACTGTCCGTGCCGTCGGTAATTCGTCCGGTAATTCGCCGGTCCTGCGCCATAGCTCCCAGGCTCAGCAGCCAGCCAAGCAGCAGCAGGGGTACGGCCCGGTACATCTTTCTGTACACGTTTTTCATGGTAAAAGGGATTTGACTGAGTGAGAATGTTTGAAGAATGGACTGAGTACTTTCCGTTAAAGTTAAGTAGATCCTGAATCTAACCTACCCTCGCCCCCCAAAGAAACGGGAAACAGGAAAAGCGGCCTGATAAACCCGTTGTACTGGGTTACCAGGCCGCTTTTAGGCGAGGCAAAAATAGGAGCTACGCCAGGTTCAAATCATCAATGGCGCGCTGGGCTTTGGCCTTCAGCTGCGCGTAGGTGTCGTCAAAGGCTTCCTGGCTGGCGAGGGGTTCGTTGACCGAAACATAGAACTTGATCTTGGGCTCCGTTCCCGACGGGCGGGCTGATACTTTAGTGCCATCTTCGGTAAAGAACTGCAGTACGTTTGATGACTCAATGCCCATGCTGCCCGCCTTGATTGTTGTCTTCTGCCCCGACGTAGCGTTCGTCCGTTCGAGCGATTGGTAATCGTCAATCCGTACCACCGCCGACCCGGCGATTTCTTTAGGCGGATTGGCCCGGAAATCGGCCATCATCTGCTGAATTTCTTCGGCTCCGCTCTTACCTTTTTTGGTAATTGACGCCATCGACTCGTAAAAGAAGCCGTTCTCGACGTACATCGCCATCAGCAGATCGAACAGACTCTGGCCTTTATCTTTTGCGTAGGCGGTTAGTTCGGCGATCATAGCGCAACTGGCCACCGCGTCTTTGTCACGCACAAAATCGCCGATGAGGTAGCCGTAACTTTCTTCGCCCCCGGCAATGAACTGCTGGCTGCCTTCCAGTTCGCGAATCACTTCGGCAATGTATTTAAAGCCCGTCAGCGTATTGTAGCAATGGACATTATACCGCTCGCAGATGCGGTCGATGAGGTCGGTGGTAACAATCGTTTTGGCCACAAACTCCTTGCCCGTCAGCTTCCCGGCATCTTTCCAGGCATTGAGCAAATAATAAATAATCAGACTGCCCATCTGGTTGCCATTCAGCAACTCAAACTCGCCGTGGTGATTGCGGGCACCCGCACCCACGCGGTCGGCATCAGGGTCGGTGGCAATGATGAGGTCGGCATCCATCTTCAGGGCCAGATCCAGGGCGAGCTGCATGGCCGCGCGCTCTTCGGGGTTCGGCGATTTTACCGTCGGGAAGTTTCCGTCCGGCTCGGCCTGTTCCGGTACCACGTGTACGTTTTTAAAGCCCAGCGCATCCAGCGCGCGGGGAACGAGCGTAATGCCGGTGCCGTGAATAGGCGTGTAAACAATGTTCAGGTCGGCCTGCCGCGCAATGACGTCGGGGTTCACGGCATTTTCCCGGATGCGTTCGATGTACGGCGCGTCAATTTCCTCGTCAATGAGCTGAATCCGCTCCGGCACGCCGTCAAACTTGATCTGATCGACCGAGGTGATCTTGGCCACTTCGGCAATGATGGCTTTGTCGTGGGGGGATACTACCTGCGCACCGTCGTTCCAGTACACCTTATACCCGTTGTACTCGGGCGGGTTGTGCGAGGCCGTTACCACAATACCGCTCTGGCAGCCCAGTTGTCGGATGGCAAAAGACAGTTCGGGCGTAGGCCGTAAATCGCTGAACAGATACACCTTGATGCCGTTGGCCGAGAAAATGTCGGCCACGAGCCGGGCAAATTCGGGGCTCATCCGGCGGCTGTCGTGCGCAATGGCTACGCTGATATCCTGCTCCGGAAAAGCGGCCAGAATATAGTTGGAAAGGCCCTGCGTAGCGGCTCCAACGGTGTAGCGGTTCATGCGGTTGCTGCCCACGCCGAGTACCCCGCGCAGACCGCCGGTACCGAATTCAAGATCGCGGTAGAACGAATCGGTCAGTTCGGTGGTGTTGCCGTCATCAATCAGTTTTTGGATGGTGGCTTTGGTATCGGCATCGTAGGGGCCGCTGAGCCAATGGTCAACAGTCTGCTGCGTTGTAGCGTCCAGAGATTGGGTGGTCATAGGTGTAAAAGGGTTTTGGGAGCAGTGCTCTATACGTAATCGTCCTGCCAAAATTACGATTACCCAACTACCGGCCAAATGGAATGCACAGATTATAGAGTATGCGCCCTGGTAATTTCGTATTGCGTTGCATATGCATCGATTGTCAACGCGTGTGCACCATAAATTTCCGGTTGATAAAAACAACCGCGGATGTTGGCCTGTTCCGGAGTGATCGTCACCCTGAAGCAGGCCATTTATTCAGCCTTATAAATACCGTCCGGTAATGTGAGCACTCCGTTCAACCGTTTCAAGAATCAGCGGGTGGCGGGGTTCCGTCAGGGCGGCTTCCAGTTCGGCTACGGTGTCTTTGAAGAGGTAGTAGACCGGGACTTCGTAGGTCTCGGCTTTGCTTTTGATGTACTGCAACGCGGGCCGCACCGTACCCGAAGCCGCCAGCTTATGGTACTCCTGTTTGGCCGCGGTAAAGCCTTCGTCACTGCTTCCGAACGACACCACCCGCTCCGGCAGAGGATTGGCTTTGCGGCTGGCCAACTGGACGTCGAGGTTAGCGAGCAGCGTTTTGAGGTGGTGCGTGTCTTTGCCCGTACGGATACGCTCGCGCAGCGACTGCCGGATCAGATACGTCAGCGAATTGGCCAGGTTCATGCCAATTTCGGCCATCTGCTTAAATATCAGCGACGACGGCGACATACCGGGAATGGTATTGGGATCGTGCAGTAAAACCTCACCATCGGGCGTCAGAAAGCCGTCGATGCGGGCGTATACGTTGATGCCGAGCTTAGTGAAGGTTTCGGCTACCGCCAGCTGAATCTTGCGGTTATTCTCCAGGCTCGTGCCAACCGGAATCCGTTTTTTGGCCACGTTGGTTTTGTACTTCGTCTGGAAATCAAACGCCTGGGCATTGTAAATCTCCGTGGGAGGCAACGCAATGGCTACCTGATCGTCGTCCTGAATAACTCCGCACGAAAACTCCTGCCCGCTGATAAACTCCTCGAACAGCACCTCATCTTCGGCATTGACCGACGCCAGCGAGAGGGCGCCATCCGGTTTGCTGTCGAGCATCGCTACAAACTGCGCCGGGTGCGTAATGACTTCGCCGGTTTGCTCAACCACAACCGGAAAGCTGATGCCGGAGTCGAGGCTAACCATACTTTGTGCCAGTTCATATTTTTCGCTGGTCGTCAGGTTGCCCCATTCACTGAGTTTGCTCCAGCCATCGGGCTGTATGGTCGTCGTAAAAAAGCATTGCTCTACGGCCCGGCAAAAGGTGGTCAAATCCATTTTCGCGCACAATCACCACGCCAATGCTGGAGCCCTGGTGCGGGGCTTTCACCACAATGGGCAGGCCGAGGTGCCCGGTCAGGGAACGGAAAAACTCAGCTTTATCAGCCCGTTCAAACGTATCGCGGCTAATGGTAGCGGTCTTTTTCTGCTGGCCGATGGCCAGCGCAATCAGATCGTTCTGCAAGATCTTGTTGATGCCCACTGCCGAACCTACCAGGCCGGGCCCGGTGTAGGGCATATTGTACCATTCCAGCAGCCCCTGAATGGCACCGTCTTCGCAGTTGGGGCCGTGCATGGCCAGAAACGCCAGATCGAAATGCTCCCGAAACTGGTCGGGCCGGAGTTGGGGCAGGACCGCGTCGAGCAGACTAATGGGCAGCGATTCGTCATAGACCGAAAACCCTGATCCATCGCCGGGCAGCGCATCCACCAGCGAATCGTGTTGCAGGAAGTCGGGCTGCACGAGCCGGAACCGGCCACGGCCGTCAACAAATACCAGCACGGGCTCAAACAGGCCTTTATCCAAATTAGCTAACGCCGTGCGGCCACCCGCAAATGACACCTCGCGCTCCCGCGCCGGACCACCAAAAAATATGCCTATTTTCACTATGATGAGGGAAATCTGAAGTGCAAATAAACAAAAAAACGCCCTGAGTGGGGCGTTTTACCGTATAGATGGCTACTAAAGCAATGATCCCGGTCCTGAATTAAAACGCCGGCGTGATGTTAACGGCTTCAACACGACTGATTTCGGGTACGGCGCGCATGACTGCTTCTTCCAGCCCCCCCTTAAACGTCATGGCTGACATGGGGCAGCTACCGCACGACCCCAGCAATTCGAGCCGCACTACTCTGTCGTCACTAATGTCCAGCACCCGCACATTACCGCCGTCAGCGGCCAGATACGGGCGCATGCTGTCTAAGGAGCGTTCTATTTTCTCGATCAGCTGATCGTTGGTGACTGCCGTTTCCATTGTCTCGTTCATTTAAAGTAAAATTACACGGTTTCGGGGTATTATGCAACCGTCACGCGCTGGGTTTGCTCTACCGTGGCGTTACGGATGGCTACCTGCTGCGCCAGGGCTTCGGCTACCTGCTGAAACGCTGCCGATGCTACCGGCTCGCCCACGCTGATGGCGGGTCGGCCTTCATCACCCGCTTCGCGGATGCTCTGCACCAGCGGAATCTGGCCCAGCAACGGTACATCGAACTGATCGGCCAGCAACTTTCCACCGCCTTTGCCAAAGATAAAATACTTATGATCGGGTAATTCGGCCGGGGTAAAGAACGACATGTTCTCGATCACGCCCAGCACCGGTACGTTGATTTGCGGCTGCCGGAACATAGACAACCCTTTCGTGGCATCGGCCAGGGCTACTTTCTGGGGCGTGGTTACGATAATGGCTCCGGTAACGGGAACGGTTTGCACCAGCGTCAGGTGAATGTCGCCCGTGCCCGGTGGCAAGTCAATGAGCAGGTAATCCAGCTCCCCCCAGTCGGCGTCGGAAAAGAACTGCTGCAGCGCCCGTCCGGCCATCGTGCCCCGCCAGATCACAGCCTGGCCGGGGGCAACCAGCAGACCCATCGACAGAAATTTGATGCCAAACTGCTGCACCGGCTCCATGCGCGTCTGCCCGTCGGCGGTTTGAAAAATGCGTGGCTGCATGTCTTCCGCCCCAAACATCGTCGGCATCGACGGGCCGTAAATATCGGCGTCGATGATACCCACTTTTGCCCCCGTTTTGTGCAGCGCAATGGCCAGATTGGCCGTTACGGTCGATTTACCCACGCCCCCCTTACCGGAGGACACGGCGATGATGTTTTTCACGCCCGGCAGCGTTGGCGCGTTGGAGCGCGTAGAGGTCACGTCCGACGTCATGTCGATGGTTACCGTAATGTCAGGGCCAATGTGCTGGTGGATGGCATCTTCGCAGCGTTTGCGAATCACTTCCTTAAGCGGGCAGGCGGGCGTGGTCAGCACTACGGTAAACCGGACCGATCCGATCCCCAGCGTGATGTCTTTGACCATATTCAGCGACACCAGGTCGCGCTTGAGGTCAGGTTCTTCAACGGTGGCGAGGGCGCGTAGGACCGCTTCTTTATTCAGACGATAATCAGACATAATTCGGTAATGGGTGAAACGTGAAGAGCGCTTCCAAAATTCAGTGCAGTGACGACGATCTTCGCTCTTCCGTAGACCCGCTCTGCGCGCTGTACACGTTCAAACGACCCCTAACATCAGCCAGTTCCGCCGACACATTGATGCGGGCCGACAGGCTTTCCAACTGCGTCAGAAGTGTAGTCAGGAATTGCTCGTGAGCGGGGCTAGTGCCATACAAGGGTCGGTGCGCCAGCGATCTGCTGATCTGCGACCACTCGGTCACGAAGTGGCAAAGGTCGCTGTCAAATGCGCTCCGGGCAAACTTTCCGAATATATAATCGTGCGCCTGCGCATTAGGATGAATCATATCGGCTTCGTAAAAGCGATAATCGCGCAGGTCATCGGTCATGAGTTCAAAAGCCGGGAAGTAGTGGACCCGTTTATGCCAGAGGGTCATCTCGTGCGCTACGGTCCGCAGCGTGGCTTTGCTGACCGAATTTATTGGTAGTGTATCGCGGGTATGGCGCACGGGGCTCACCGTTGTCACAACGTTTAGTTTGGGGTTAGCCCGGTGCAGCGTTTTCAGTAGCCGCTTCATATCGTCGAGCAGATAGTCATAGCTGTACAGGTATTTCTCGAATAGAGACCCCGGCATCTTGTGACAGTTGGCCACAACCTTACCCGTTTCCATGTGCCGGTACACCATCGCTGTGCCGAGCGTGAGCAGTAAAAAATCAGCCTGACGAACAGCACCAGCAGTCTGAGCCAGCGTTTGAGCAAGCCGGTTGCGCAGGTCGGCGCGGCTATGAGCATAGAGGGACGAGTGAAAATCGTAGTGAAACCAGACGCCGTCGCGTTCAACGTATCGGTTCTCGTCAGGGACGGTGCCATTAAGGGCCATTGTCAGCAACTTAGCCAGCGAGACAGGGTTGAAGATGGTTCCAAACGGGTTGATGAGTACGTCGAGTTTGTGATCAGCCAGACGTTGGCCCATTACCTCGGCAAAGCAGGAGCCTAGCGCTACAAGGCGGCTTTGTGAACCGATGCGGCAGGGGAGCGGTTCGGGCGAAATTTCGGTATGAAACAGCATACTATGTCAACAAAAAACGGACCCGTTTAGGTCCGTTTTGTTCGCGAGGTTTTTGACAGTGTATCCATTGGTAATCAGGAGGATAAAAGTAAATTCAGGGCACTGACATTGGCCTGTTCGCTAAAAAAAGAAGATACCGGAACCCGAAACCCCGTTACCTGTTGCGACGTAATTTCGTCGGCTTCAGAAAGCTTCCCGGCCAGCTCATATTCTTCAAGTTCAGGATCAAGTAAATACTGTTCAATGGTTTGTTTGCCGGGATTTACGATCCAGTATTCGCCGACGCCGTTGGCCGCGTAGTCAATAAACTTGGTTTCCCGGTCGCGTTTAGCTGTTCCTTTTGAGAGTACTTCAACCACCAGATCGGGGGCTGGAAATTTCATCTGATCGGCGGTGAACTGATCCGCCTTTTCCGATTTCCAGAAACAAACGTCGGGTTCGTAATCATTACGAATCAGGGCAATCAGGGCTTTCTCCGACGCCACCCGGCCCAACTTATTTTTGATGGCATATGTACTCATGAGCCGGTACATATTGCCAACTGCTGCCCAGTGTCGCTCTTTCACGGGGGAGTGCACAATGACTTGCCCATTGATGAATTCCGCTTTTACATCCTCTTTCAGCCAGGCATAGAATTCATCGCGTTTCCGGGACTCTTCCTTCAATACCCGATTTGCCTGCTGCAACAGCTGCGGCAGGTTGGGAGCTTCCAGCAGTTGGTCTAAATCGAGCGTGGGCATTGGAGCGTGGTTTTACCCAAAGATAACAAAAAACCGACCGGCTTCGTCTTGCAACGGGCCGGTCGGTTTTGGTAAGCAGAAGCGGTTGGCCTACTCGTCGGCAACAACTTCAAACGATACTTTGTGCTTTACCTCCTTGTGCAAATCAAGCGTAGCCTGATAGCTACCAAGGGTTTTGACGTCATCAACGGCAATTTTCTTCCGGTCAATGTCAAAGCCTTTCTCACGAAGGGCATCGGCCACCTGCGTGTTAGTGACCCGGCCAAAAATCTTGCCGCTGTCGCCGGCTTTGGCCGGGATAATCAGGACCATATCGCCAATGGCGGCAGCTATTTCGAGCGCGTCATTTTTGATTTTCTCGGCTTTGTGAGACGCCTGACGGATGTTTTCAGCAACTATTTTCTTGTTCGAGCCAGTGGCCATCATCGCGTACCCCTGCGGAATGAGGAAGTTGCGACCATACCCGGGCTTCACCGCAACGGTGTCGTTCTTATAGCCCAGGCCGGCGATATCGGTTTTGAGAATAATATCCATTTTTAAAGGAGTTTTCGGCTTTCGATTTTCAGTTTTCGGCGGGCTGACGCACTACTACTTTTTCAGCATCAGTCAACTACAAACCGGAACCGGCAAACCGTGTACTATTTGAGTGAATCGCCGACGTACGGCAGGATGGCTAAATGACGGGCGCGTTTGACGGCCTGGGCTACTTTGCGCTGGTTCTTCAGGCCGGTGCCAGTCAGGCGACGGGGCAAAATTTTACCCTGTTCGTTGAGCAGTTTCAGCAGGAAGTTGCCGTCTTTGTAGTCGATGTACTTGATACCGGCTTTTTTGAAGCGGTCGTACTTTTTACGATTCTCGGTATTCGAGATCGATTCGTTCTGGAGGCTCATGGCGTTACTTGCTTTCTGCATTTTCGGTTTGTTTTTTCTTGCCCACTAATCCCTTACGCTTGCGCTCATTGTAATCCTGCGCGTGTTTGTCGAGAGAAACCGTCAGGTGACGGATGACGCGCTCGTCGCGGAGATACTCGGTGTTGAGTCTCTCAATGATCGTACCCGGGGCTTTGAACTCGAAAAGCTGATAGTAACCCGTGTTCTTGTGCTGTATTGGATAGGCCAGCTTGCGCAGGCCCAGGTTCTCTTCGTGAACCAACTCCGCACCATTGCTGGTCAGTACCTCGCGGAATTTATCGACGGCGTCCTTCATCTGAAGATCAGACAAAACGGGAGTGAGAATGAACACCGTCTCGTAGTTGTTAGGAAACATTTGACTTAATCGTTTTGAAATGAGGGCGCAAAGGTAAGAAAAAAGTCATACAGTTGTAAGGTCACCCCGTTATAAAAGTTGGCTGACGCAGACACAAGGACGGACGCGTCGGCCAACTTTATAACAAGGTGATTTTACAACTGCATGACTCCAAACCTATTTTACCGTGAACTCCCCCTCACCGATGCGGAACCCTTCGGCGTAGATCTCAATGATGTGTTTGCCTTTGTTAAACCGCTGACTACCGCGGCCAAATATGAAATCGACGGTTTGCCGACTGTTATCGAAGTTGAACGGTTGTCTGGCGGTGTAAATCATGGGCTGACCGCTGTACATAAATTCGCCCGATCCGGTAGCCATATCAGAAATAACGGCTCCGCTGGGATCCAGAATTCGCATATACAGTTCTTTTTCGCCTTGCTTGGCCAGACCGTTCGGGGCTATCTTTACCGATACCCGGATCTTGTCGATGCGCCTGGCTTTGTAGTTGTCGCCGTCGCGTTCTTTACCGCGTGAATTAATGGCATTGACGCCAATGGCTTCGGCCCGGAGGGCAGCCGCAATGGTGACCTTCTCGCTGAGTTCCCGATTTTGTGAAACGACCGATACCACCGAGTCACTCAGTGTCTGCCGTTCGGTGCGTAACCCGGTATTTTCCTGAGCGAGGGTTTCGTTCTTTTCGACCAGAATGCCGTTTTCTTCTTTCAGGCGGACAATTTCCTGATCTTTCTGGGCTAGTAATGCCTGGTAGTTTCTGATCTTCTGATCGTACTTTTTACTGTCGAAGGTATTGACATTACGCAGTTCGCGCTTGTCAATTTCCAGCCGTTCGCGCACTTTCAGCAGTGAATCGACGCTGCCGCCGAGTTGCTGAATTTCGGCAATCTTAGCGTCTAACTGCGCTGATACTGAGTCGAGCCGGGTCTTGTAAACCAGCACTTCTTCGGTGCGGGCCGCTACAATGGCGTCTTTGCTTTTGTTGTCCTGCCGCTCCTGATACCAGAAATACAGCAGCAACACATTGAGGGCGGCCAGAATGAGCAGGGCAATCAGCAGAAACGTGCGGCCACTGTTGCTGGCCTGCGGGCGGGGTTCATTCGGTGTCATTGTCAGAATAAGGGGTTGGTTAGGTTGCTGGGCGGTAAACTCAATGGAAAACTGCCCCGTTTACGGGTTTATTGCCTGTTTAGCGCGCTCACGCCCGAAAACCCATGCCAGCGGGCGCGCGTCAGGGGCGTATATTTGTGCAATCTTACCAAATGATTGGCACTAAACCAGCCCATCCTTCTTTATGATTGCCGAAGCCATCCACCAGATCGAGTCTGAACTCCCTGCGCAGACCCGCCTGATTGCCGTTACCAAAACCAAACCCGTTGCTATGCTTCAGGAGGCTTATGACGCGGGTTGCCGGCTGTTCGGCGAGAATAAGGTGCAGGAGATGGCCGACAAGCAGCCGCAGCTTCCCCCCGATGTGCAGTGGCATCAGATTGGTCATTTGCAGTCCAACAAAGTCAAATACATTGCCCCCTTTGTAAGCCTGATCCACTCGGTCGATGGGCTGAAGCTGTTGCAGGAAATCAATAAGCAGGCTGCAAAGAACAACCGGGTCATTGACTGTCTGCTGCAAATTCACATTGCCGACGAAGAGACTAAATTTGGTCTCTCTGCCGATGAAGCTGAGAGTCTGCTCAGCGACCCGGCCCTCGACGCTCTGAACCATGTTCGTATTACCGGACTCATGGGCCTGGCCACCAACACCGATGACCAGGCGCAGATTCGCCGGGAGTTTCGGGGGTTGAAGACGCTATACGACCGGCTGGCTACGGTGCAACGCCCTAATGTCCTGTTTGCTGAACTGTCGATGGGTATGAGTGGCGATTACGGACTGGCCGTCGACGAAGGGAGTACATTAATCCGGGTGGGCAGTGCTATTTTTGGGGCGCGCTAGTGATCAGCCTAACAAAAAAACAACTATGAAATTCTTTATTCTCTCGGGTGCTGTTTTGGGGCTTCTGGGTGTGGCAATCGGTGCGTTTGGAGCACACGCGCTGCGGGCAGCGCTCACCGCATCCGGGCGGCTCGATACCTTCGAGACCGCCGTTAAATACCAGTTTTATCATGCGCTTGCGCTGGTGCTGGTGGGGGTTTTACTGCAACAGTCTGGCGATAATCCAGCCGCGGCCAGGCTTCTCAGCTGGTCGGGTAATGCCATGCTGGGCGGGGTGCTGATCTTTTCCGGTTCGCTGTACATCCTCTGTGCCACTGGCATAACGTGGCTGGGCGCCATCACGCCCCTGGGCGGTGTACTGATGATTGCAGGCTGGGCGCTGCTGGCCTATGCTTTTCGATGAAAACGGGAACGACTCGTGGTACGAGCTGGACAGTTGGGTTTCTTAAGGTAGTGAACCCGTACGCTGTTTCAATGGATGTCCCCACCAACTAACTCATGGCCAGCCTTCTGCCGGTCTTACTGCTTACTACCGGCACGTACCTGATCTGGACGCTGGCAAGAGACCCCCGCCTATTCCGTATGAAACGCAGGCGGAACTGACCTTATAACCGGAGAATTAGAAAAACGCCTTCGTCTTTTTTAAGGATGAGGGCGTTTTTTATGCAGACACCTTCCTGTATGCCGGCGAGATACCCGGTTGTGGGTTTCGTTGGGAGTAGCTTGGCTCCATTATTCCTTTTATAGGCAGACCTTACAACAGCAGGCTTTTTCCCTGGCCTGATCTAACTAAGCTGTTCATAAAATCGACTCCTTATGGTGCCCCAACGCCGAAAATTTCTCAAGCAGGCCGCCGTCCTCTCGGCTACAGCGGCCCTGCTTAATCCGCTTGACTCATTGGCCAGCCGGGCTAAAAAACCACTCGTTGTCTTTGTCACGGGCGATCATGAGTACAGCGGTGAACTGACGCTGCCCCTGATAGCTGCCGAACTCGAAACCAATTATAACATCCGGACTAAAGTTCTGAAGGCGTATCCTGACCATAACAGCGAAAAAGACATTCCCGGACTGGAAGTGCTGAAAGAGGCCGATTTGGCCGTGTTTTTCCTGCGCTGGCGATTGCTGCCCCAGGACCAGCTCGATCACATCGACGCGTACCTCAAATCAGGTAAACCCGTCATGGGTTTTCGGACCACCACCCACGCATTCAACTACCCCAAAGATGATCCGCGCGTTCGCTGGAATAGTTTCGGCGAGTTTGCCTTTGGCGGGCCGCCGGGCTGGGGCGGCCCGCACAAACACACGCACTACGGCCATACCAGTACGACGGACGTGCGTATTATTCCCGCTCAGGCCAAAAATTCCATTCTGACCGGTGTTGCGCCTGATTTTCACGCGGCTTCCTGGCTGTATCACGTCCTGCCCGGCTACCCCGTCAGCGGATCGGTACCGCTGTTGATGGGCCACGCCGTAAATCCCGAAAATAAGGCGGCCATTGATAACCCCGTGGCCTGGACCTGGCAAAACGAGTGGGGCGGCAAAGCCTTTTTTACTACGCTGGGCCACCCCGACGATTTTCGCGTCGAGGCTATGCAGCGGCTGGTTATCAACGCCATTCACTGGGCGCTGGACCTGCCCGTTCCGAAGCGGTGGAAAGGAAAAATTGACGTCAGCGTACCCTACGGCCATCCCTGAATAAGAAAGCAGCCATCAGTAAGCAGTCATTAGAAACAGTATGAAGCGCATGACGTATCCCACGAAGAAAAAAGCCATCGGTCTGCTACTCAGCGCGGGCCTTGTTACCCTCATCTTTATTGCGTTCCAGCGTAGTCAGCCCGCAGCTCTGACGGTGCAGCCGGGCGACCATATCGTGCTGGTGGGGGGCAACCTCGGTTCTCGCATGAGCAACTATGGCCACTTTGAAACCGAAATGCAGGTGCGCTACCCGGATTATAAACTGCTTATCCGCAATATGTGCGACCCCGGCGATACGCCCGGTTTCCGGCCCCGTTCGGCCCGTAACTCGCCCTGGGCGTTTCCCGGCGCGCAGCAGTTTCAGGACGAGTACGCCAACCCGTCTGATTCGCAGGGCTTTTTTCCGTCCGACGACGAATGGCTGACCAATCTCAAGGCCGATGTAGTACTGGGCTTCTTCGGCTATAGCGAATCAGAGCAGGGTGAGGCCGGGCTGGCTAATTTTAAAGCTGAACTCGCTGCATTTATCCAGCATACGAAAGCCCAGAAATACAACGGCAAAAACGCCCCCCGGCTGGTACTGGTCTCTCCGGTGGCCGCAGAGGATCTGACGGATAATCTGGACGTACCCGATGGTAAAGATCACAACAAAAACCTGCTGCTTTATACCAACGCCATCCGTGAGGTGGCCAGACAGCACGATGTTTTATTTGTAGACGCCTTCGCGCCGTCGCAGAAGTGGTATACCGAAAGCAGCGCCCCCCTGACCATTGATGGCGTACAGCTCACCGACGCGGGCTACCGGGAACTGGCCGGCCTGCTGACCAACGAAATTTTCGGTAAAGCCCCCGCCAAAGCCGAAGCCAACCGCGCTCTGGTGCAGGCCGCCGTTTCGGAAAAGAACTGGATGTGGCTCAACGACTACAAGATTCCTAACGGCGTACACGTCTATGGACGCCGGTTTGATCCCTTCGGACCGGCAAACTACCCCGCCGAAATCGAGAAAATCCGGCAGATGACCGCCATCCGCGATTCCGCTATCTGGCTGGCGGCTTCAGCAGGAAAAAAAATGGACGTGGCCACCGCCGACAAAAGCACCCGGTCGTTACCACCCGTTACCACTAATTTCAACCCTAAAGAAAACGGGGCGCTGACCTACCTCTACGGCAACGAAGCCCTGAGCAAACTACACACTGCACCGGGCTATAAAATCGAACTGTTTGCGTCGGAAGAAACCTTCCCTGACCTGGCAAATCCCACCCAGATGACCTTTGATAACAAAGGCCGTTTGTGGGTCATCACCATGCCGTCTTACCCCCACTATAAACCCGGCGATACCAGACCTGATGATAAACTACTCATCCTGGAAGACACCAACAACGACGGGAAGGCCGATAAGCAAACCATTTTTGCGCGGGGGCTGCACGTACCGGTAGGGTTTGAGATTACACCCGAGGGCGTTTATATTTCGCAGGGTACCAACCTCAAACTCTTTACCGATACCAACGGCGATGATCAGGCTGATCGAGGTCGAGATTATCCTGAGCGGCTTTGACGACCACGACACCCACCACGAAATCAGTGCTTACGTGGCCGACCCGTCGGGAGCTATTTACATGGGCGAGGGCGTGTTTCTACATACCAATGTCGAGACGGCTTACGGTACTGTCCGGGCCACCAACGGCGGGTTTTATCGCTACGCCCCCCAGTTGCGTAAGCTCGAACGCACCGCCCAGCTGGGGATTCCCAACCCCTGGGGTATTGCCTTCGACGAATGGGGACAGCCCATCTTTGCCGAAACCAGCAGCCCCGATGTACGCTGGATGATGCCCGGCACGGTACTGCCCCGCTACGGCGAATCGAGCGACAAATCCTTTCAGCTCATCGAAGAAAGCCAGCGGGTACGCCCTACGTCGGGGCTGGAGTTCGTGGCCAGTCGCCACTTTCCTGACAACGTGCAGGGAACCTTCCTGATCAACAATACCATCGGCTTTCTGGGTACGAAGATGCACACGCTGGACGATGACGGCACGGGCTTTAAAAGCAAGTTCGTGATGGATCTGGTACAAGGCGATGACCGTAACTTCCGACCCGTCGATATGGAGTTTGCGCCCGACGGTTCGCTGTATTTCATTGACTGGCACAACATCCTGATCGGGCATATGCAGCACAACGCCCGCGACCCTCTGCGCGACCATGTGCACGGGCGGGTGTACCGGGTCACGTACCCGTCGCGGCCGCTGGTAACGCCCGCAAAGGTGGCCGGCGCCAGCGTGGCGCAGCTGCTGGACAACCTCAAACTACCCGAATACCGCACCCGCTACCGCACCCAGCGCGAATTGCGGGGCCGCAAACCCAGTGAGGTATTGCCCGCCATCACGAAATGGGTGGCCCAACTGGACAAGACGGATCCGCGCTACGAACACCACAAGCTCGAAGCGCTGTGGGCCAGCTGGGGTCTGAACCGGGTGGACCAGATGTTGCTGCGCGATTTGCTGAACGCCAAAGATTTCCGGGCGAGGGCCGCTGCCGTGCGGGTGGTGCGCTACACGGGCCATCAGTTGGGGCGCCAGTCCGGTCAGAATCAGTCCGATCTGCTTATGCAGGCCGCCCGCGACGAAAACGGACGGGTGCGGCTGGAGGCCATTGTGGCCGCGTCGTGGATTGGTAAAGAGAAAGGCCTGCCGGTGCTGGCCGTAGCCAAAGAAAAGCCGCTTGACAAGTGGATGCTACCCGCTTTTGAAACGGCCGAAGCGCACCTAAAGGGCGAATTAGTTCGCAAGAAGAAGGAAAAGGTGGTGGCAACGGGCCTGAAGGGAGAGGAACTGGCCTTATTTACAAAGGGAAAGGAAATCTACAGCCGGGACGGCTATTGCGCTACCTGCCACCAGCCCGACGGCAAGGGCCTGTCGGCCTCACAGTTTCCGCCCCTGGCCGGTACGTCATGGGTAACAGGCAGCGAAGACCGGCTCATTAAAGTCGTGTTGAAAGGGATGATGGGACCCATGACCATTCAGGATAAGACCTATTCCGGTCAGGCACCGATGACTCCCTTTGGCGGCTTGCTCAACGACGACGAAGTAGCCGCTGTGCTGACGTACGTGCGCAAATCGTTTGGCAACGAGGCCCCGGCCGTGCTGCCCGCCAAAGTGAAGCAGGTACGGGCCGCCACCGTAAAGCAAACCGGATTTTATACTCCGGAACAACTGATTAAACAGCACCCGATGGAAAAGTAGCCAATGGGGAGAACGGCTGTCTGGAGCTGACAAGCCGATCTGGTAGCCGCGTAACGGCGGTGAATTTGTAGCTTTGTCTTTTTGTTATCTGATTAATGCAAACGAACAGACAAGACGAGACCGCCCGTCGGCGCACCTTCGCCATCATCAGCCACCCCGACGCCGGGAAAACTACCCTGACCGAGAAACTGCTGCTTTTTGGCGGAGCCATTCAAACCGCCGGAGCCGTTAAATCGAACAAGATCAAGAAAACCGCCACCTCCGACTTTATGGAGATCGAGAAACAGCGCGGTATTTCGGTCGCCACGTCGGTTATGACGTTTGAGTATGATAATCTCAAAATCAATATCCTCGATACGCCTGGTCACAAAGATTTTGCCGAGGATACCTACCGTACCCTCACCGCCGTTGACAGCGTGATTCTGGTCATCGACTGCGTGAAAGGAGTGGAGGAACAGACCGAACGACTCATGGAAGTGTGCCGCATGCGCGACACGCCGGTCATTATCTTTATTAATAAACTCGACCGAGAAGGCCGTGACCCGTTCGATCTGCTTGACGAACTTGAGGAGAAGCTGAATATTCGGGTGCGGCCCATGACCTGGCCCGTGAACATGGGCTCGGATTTCAAGGGTGTCTATAGCCTGATCGAGAAGAAACTCTACTTCTTTAAAGCCAACAAAACCAAAGTCGAGGCCGACGTCTTGCCCATTGATCTGGCTGATTCCATGCTGGACGAGAAAGTAGGCGAACGCGACGCGGCTCAGCTTCGAGACGACGTCGAACTGATAGATGGCGTCTATGACCGGTTCGACCGGCAGGCGTATCTGGATGGCAAGCTGGCCCCGGTCTTCTTCGGCTCGGCGGTCAATAACTTTGGTGTGAAAGAGCTGCTGGAAGGCTTCAACGCTATTTCGCCCGAACCCATTGCGCGGCCTACGGCAACCCGTGAGGTGCTGCCCAATGAGAAAAACTTCAGCGGCTTCGTTTTTAAAATTCACGCCAACCTCGACCCCCGTCACCGCGACCGTATTGCGTTTCTGCGCATCTGCTCCGGCGTGTTTGAGCGGGGTAAGTTTTACCACCATACCCGGCTGGATAAAAACGTGCGGTTTGCCAGTCCATTCTCGTTCATGGCCGACAGCAAGAGCGTGGTAGAGGAAGGTTTCCCCGGCGACGTAGTAGGCCTGTACGATACCGGTACGTTCAAGATTGGCGATACGCTGACCGAAGGGGAGAACCTCCAGTTTCAGGGTATTCCGAGCTTCTCGCCCGAGATTTTTAAAGAACTTGTCAATCTCGATCCGATGAAGTCGAAGCAGCTGGAAAAAGGCATTCAGCAGCTGACGGACGAAGGTGTGGCGCAGTTATTCACGCTGGAACTGGGGAATCGAAAAATTGTGGGTACGGTGGGTGAACTTCAGTTTGAGGTTATTCAGTACCGCCTGGAAAACGAATACGGGGCCAAGTGCCGCTGGGTGGCGCTGAACTATACCAAAGCTTGCTGGATTACCTCGGACGACGAAAAGAAACTCAACGAGTTTATCCGGCTCAAGGGCAACCAGATTGGGTATGACAAAGACCAAAACCCGGTATTTCTGGCTGAATCGGACTGGATGTTGCGGATGAATGAGCAGAACAACCCCGGTATTCAGTTCCACCTCACGTCGGAGTTTAAAGTAGCGGCCTGAGGTGCACCCGCATAAACCCTTACGGCTGGTAGTGGTTATGGTGGTAGCATAAAAAACGCAACGCTATGACCACTACCCTCGTTACTTTGGCCGCCGTCCTGCTCATGGCCGGACCGCTGGCCGCCCAGCAGACCAAACCCGCAACGCGCCCCAAAACCACCGCTACGGCGGGTACGGGCAACACCCTCGAACAGAACAGCGCGTCGGGCGCAGCGAGCCCGTCGTCCAGCAACCGCGCCACCAGGGCCGCCCGGTCCAGCGCATCGGGGACTGTCAACGCTAACGGGACCAAAGCCAACTCGGCCCCCAATGCCACGCTGGAGCAGAACAGTGCGGCCAATGCCCCGTCTGGCACTATGCCCGCCAAAACGGACGCCACCAGTAGCACCACAACTACCGGCAAAGGCGTGAAAGCCCGTAAAACCCGCGACCGGCTGGTCAATCTCAAGCCGAACGATCCTAAGAAGCAGTAGTTCAGTCCGGGCTGTAAACCCCGATCTGTCCGAAGTGCCCCGGCAACACGTGCCGGGGCATTTTTTTTGCCGCTTACTAATAATTCCTGCCGAACGGGAACCACGACTTGAAAAATGTGCTACTATTGCAGTGTACTATTTATCTAATACACTGTAGCGCGTTGGTTTATGATTGATTTGCACGACGTATCGTTCAGCTACCGGCGCAACCGGCTGCTGTACAATCACCTGAATCTGACGCTCAGGCCGGGGTCGATTTACGGGTTGCTGGGACCGAACGGAGCCGGGAAATCGACGCTATGCTGCGGTTACTGTCGGGGTTACTATACCCAAAGTCAGGGAGCATTCGGGTAGGGGAGTGGCGTCCCGGCGACCGCAAACCGGGGTTTCTGGAGGATCTGTTTCTGGTGCCGGAAGCGTTTTACCTGCCACCCGTGCGCATCGGGGAGTTTGTGACGAGCAACGCCCCGTTCTACCCGCGCTTTGATACGGCACAGATGGCCCTTTACCTCCGCGAGTTTGGCCTGACTAACGGACAGAATCTCAACGAACTGTCGTACGGTCAGAAAAAGAAGGTTTTGATTGGCTTCGGGCTGGCTACCAACACGGCTCTCCTGCTCATGGATGAGCCAACCAACGGGCTGGACATTCCCTCGAAAAGCCAGTTTCGGCGGCTCGTTGCCGGTGCCGTGGACGACCGGCGGACAGTGGTGATTTCGACCCACCAGGTCCGTGATCTGGAGACGCTCATTGATCCCATCGTAATTCTGACCGGCGAGCCGGGCGGCCGGATGCGCATTGGCCTGAACGCTACAGTCGAGGAAATTACCGACCGGCTGTGGTTTGGTATGACCGCCGAACTGGACGCGAGCCGCCCGATTTTATACTCTGAACGGGCCGTGGGTGGCTACGCCCTCGTCGCAGAAAATCGGCATGGCGAACCGAGCCGGCTTGATCTGGAGCGGCTCTTCAACACCGTACAGGCCGAGCCAGCCCGTATTGCGCAGTTATTTTCGACCACCTTAACCGGGACTAACGCATGAACCAGACCTTTTCGTCCAGCCGTTTCGGTCGGCTGCTCGCCAAATACATTTCCGATAATCGGACGCAATTGTTACTCAACGTGGCGTTATTGACCGGCATTCTCCTGATCGGCATCCTCCTGTTCTATAGAGGCTTCCCTGTTCAGACCGACCGGAATCGGACACTTTCGCTCTTCCTGTTCGGCTGGCCACTCTGGTACGTATTTACGTGGCAGCAGGTAGAGGTGTTAAACAACCGTGAACAGGCAATAGGTTATCTTCTCCAGCCCGCGTCACAACTCGAAAAATTCCTGGTTATCTGGCTGGTGTCTAGCCTGGGGTTCCTGATCGTGTTTTTTGGTCTGTTTACAATTACTGACGCCGTTGGTGTGGCCTATGTAAATGGAAGAAGCTGGAGCCCTGAGGATTTGGGATGGATGCGGGAAACGGGGGGTAGCCTGTCAATCAAACCTTTTTACCAGTCGGACTACATTGTGCCGCCAGCCCAGATATTGGTACTCACAGCGCTGTTGCATCCGTTCTGCCTCGCGGCTTTTATGTTCATCAAACACTATTCGTTTTCTGTTGTGGGCGTGCTGATTCTGGTTATGCTGGCTGTTGGCTATTTTATCAACTCGTACGTGCTTACCTGGTTCCTGAATACAGCCGAACCGTTGAGTACGTTGCCCTTCGAGCGGGCCATCGTCGAATCACCGAAAGGAATGGCAGTTCGGAAACTGGATCTACCGCAACCCCTAGGCGACATTATCCGCTATACAACGGGCATAACGGGTATAGTGCTACTCTACATCATCGCCTTTTACAGCCTTAAAGAACGGGAGGTGTAATCATGGATTTCAGAGATAAACAAGCCATCTACCTGCAAATTGCCGACCATGTCAGCGAGCAGATTCTGCTGGGCCGCTGGACACCCGGCGAGCGGATTCCGTCGGTGCGCGAACTGGCGGCAGAGCTGGAAGTAAACCCCAATACGGTTATGCGTACCTATGAATTCCTGAGTCAGCAAAACGTAATTACCAACAAACGCGGCATTGGCTACTTTCCCGCCGACGACGCTACCGATACCATCCGGGCGTTTCGGCGCGAACAGTTTTTAGCGAATGATTTGCCGCAATTTTTTAAGAATCTGACGCTGCTCAACATCGACCTGGCCGAGATTGAAACGCGCTACGACCAGTACATCCACGAAACCAACGCAGCCCAATGAAAACGAGCTATATCCTTCTCACCGTCCTTATCCTCGTTACGCTCACGGGTATGGTGGCTACCGACGTGCTGCTGAAACAGCAGTACCAGAAGATAGACTGGAACAATCCGTACCACAACTTTGACCGGCGCGACCTGCCATCCGTTAAAAATCTGGTTATCGAAGGGGCACCGGTTAATGAGATCGTGATCGAACAAAGCAATACGGCGCAGGCGTGGGTTGAACCGGAACACACGCGGTTTTTACGGATCCGCCAGCAAAACGATACGGCCTACGTGTCCTTCTCGCCGGACTATGAAGGTGTCCGCGAAACGCTCAACAACGCCTATAATGACGCCCATGTTGAGCTCAGCATAAGCCTGATACTACAGATGCCTGACCTACAAAGCCTGCGCGTAACCGATGGGCGCGTTACCCTGCGCAGACGAACTACCAACGCGCTGACTATCAGCCTGAAAAACTCCCGGTTACGCACCGATAGCATGACTGTAAACGGTCCGGTAACGCTGACTGGAAGCCAGAACAGCGTGGCCGTGCTGGGAGCTGACCGCTACGAATCATTGCGGGCAGTGGTTCGGGATTCGAGCGGCATTCAATTAAACAATACGCAGACCAATGTCTTCACGCCGGAACTGTCGCCCCGTGCCGAGGTGCAGTTGCGGGGGCAGGCGGTACGTTGGTTAAATCCGTAGCGCGTTGACCTATGCGCCTGTCATGGATTGTTTACACCGGTTGCCGACTCATGCTGGGGCTGGTCTTCCTGACGTCGGGTCTCGGGAAGTTTTACGGTAGCAGCGGGCTGATGGGGCCGGGCTGGCTCTTCGAACGGCTTCGCCCGTATGGCCTTGAACCCTACGGTGTGTTTATCGCCACCAGCCAGTTGGTTATCGGGTACCTATTGCTGGTGCGCCGGTTTGCCACGCTGGGCGCGTTGATGCTGTTTCCGATTTTGCTGAATATCTTGGTGATTGTGATTACCCTACGCTGGCCGGGAACGCCCTATGTCGTAGCCATTTTTCTGTCCATGAATATCTACCTGCTGGCCTATGATTTTCATAAATTGAAGTTCCTGGTTTCGGAAGATACCAGCCCGCTGAAGGCTCTGCCAATTGTTCGCCGAAGCTACACGTTCGACGGGCTGTACGCCGTTGGTCTCTTCTTTTTTCTGGGTAGCGCCGTGTTGCACTATCAGACCAACTGGGCGTTTGCGAGTTGGCTGAAACCCGCAGGTGTGGCGTACCTTCTGCTGGTGGCGGGTTTAGATTGGTACCGCAGTCGTACCGGAAATCAACAGGCTCTGGTCTAGGGGCGTTACCAACGCCTCTAGACCAGAGCCTGTTGATGAATGATGCTATTACACCCAGAAACCCTGAATAACCCGCAGAAGCTCGCCGTGAACGCCACAACCGGCCACTACGTCACCCCGGAATAAAAACTCGTTGCCGTTGTCAAAATCGGTTACGGTACCCCCCGCTTCGCGCACGAGCAATACCCCCGCGGCCATGTCCCACGAGTTAAGGTTATACTCGTAAAACCCATCGAACCGACCAGCCGCTACGTAGGCCAGGTCGATAGCGGCTGATCCCATCCGGCGCAGCCCGTGCGTCTGTTGCATGAGCGATTCCAGAATATGCAGGTACGGCTGCATCTGCTCGAAGGTATAGTAAGGAAAGCCGGTAGCAATCAAACTTTCGCCCAGCGTCTGCGCGGGAGACACGCTGATTTTCTGATCGTTGCAGTACGCACCCCCGCCCTGCCAGGCCGAGAAACACTCGTCGCGGTTAGGATCGTAGACTACCCCGGCAATGGGCATTTTACCTTCGGCCAGGCCAATGCTGACTGAGAAAACGGGCAGGTTGTGGATGAAATTGGCCGTACCATCGAGGGGGTCGATGATCCAGTTCAGGGCCGTGGGGTCGGCTTCGGTACCGGTCGTGCCTTCTTCGGTGATGAAACCGGCTTCGGGCAGTAGATCGCGCAGCCGCGCCACCAGAAGTTTTTCGGTCTCTTTATCGACGTACGAAACGAGGTTGTTCAGTCCTTTGTACTCGATGGCATCGCGCTGAAATTTGGCGCGTTCCTGCATTAGAAATGCCCCGGCCTCGCGGGCAATGGTACAAAGCTGGGTGGTAATGGTGGCTAAACTGGAAGGAGTCATTCGGTTAAGTTTTCTTCGCTGAAGGGATCATCATCATTCGGCAGTGTTAGGTCGATGTCGGCATATATATCGCCCACCCGGAGCGTACAGTCAATGCGGGGTAGGGTAATCTGATCGTCGGCGTCTTCGTAAAGCGTGTTGATCCACTCGTTGGTTTCGTTGATGCGGCTGAACAGCTCCACCGTCATACTGTACTGATCGACCAGCATGTAATACCAGAGCGACGGCATTTTGCGGTAATGGAGCCATTTAAACCCCCGGTCAATGTGGGCCGTTGATTTTGACAGCACCTCAACCAGCAGACGCGGCTGACGAATCACCAGATTACGGCCTCGGAGATCGAACGGATGATAGGTCAGGACAACGTCCGGGTAGGGCATGTATAGCCCCGCCTGAACATCTACTTTCATGTTCTCGGAGAAAACCCGGCAGCCTCGTGCTTTAACCTGAATTTTCAGGATGTCCTTTACCGTATCGACCAGCGTGTTGTGGTTGACAGTGCCGCCCGTCATTGCGTAGGTTTCGCCATCGAAAAACTCGCGTCGTACCTCGCTTTTCTCTTCCTGCTGCAGGTATTCCTCCAGGGTGATCTTACGGAGATTCGATTGTTCGGCCAGCATAATCGAATTGGTTTAGAACGGTTTACGCCATGATAGTCCCCAGTGCGGTATCGTACAAGTTCTTCGCGTCGGCGGTGGTCAGGACGGTGTGTTCGTCCACGACCATATCCTGCGCCGTTACGGTGCCGAGTTTCATGTAGGGCAATACTGAATCCATGAAGTATTTCTCAACCTCATCGCGAAAGTCTGGGGTAACCGATATGACCACGCGGCTCTGACTTTCGCCGAACAGAAACGCATCTCTGCGGTGCCGGTCGTCGGTGCCCATGAAGAAGCCTTTTCCGCCCGCCATCGCCGATTCGGCCAGCGTTACGAAGAGGCCACCGTCCGAGACGTCGTGTGCCGATTGCAGCCAGCCCCGCCGGATCATGGTTTTTATGGACTCCTGAATGCGCCACTCGGTTTCAAAGTCAAAATACGGCGCGGGCGATGCCTTGATGCCCCGGTACGAATACAGATACTCCGACGAAGCAATGTCGCTCGTGGATGGGCCGACCAGGAAAATGATGTCGCCTTCGTTTTTGAAGTTGAGCGTCATCTGGTGCGTTGGGTCGTCCATCAGGCCCAGCATGCCAATGGTGGGCGTTGGGAACACCGGTCCGTCGTCCGACGACTGGTTATAGAAACTCACGTTGCCGCCCGTAACGGGAGTGCTGAACCGGCGGCAGGCTTCGCCCATACCCTGCACAGACTCCACAAACTGCCAGTACACCTCCGGCACGTAGGGATTGCCAAAGTTCAGGTTGTTGGTTACGGCCAGCGGCTCGCCCCCGGAGCAGACAATGTTGCGGGCGGCTTCGGCCACGGCAATCATGGCTCCCCGGCGCGGGTCGGCGTTGACGTAGCGGCTGTTGCAGTCCACCGTAATGACAATCGACTTGTTGCTCAGGCCCGTTTCCGGCGTTTTAATGCGTACCACGGCGGCATCAGACGGGGCGTTGGTGCTGCGGTTGCCCGTGCCGACCATCGAATCATACTGCTCATACACCCACCGGCGCGAACAGATATTGGGGTGAGCCAGCAGGTGCCGGGCTACTTTGGGGATCTCCTCGGTATCCACGTCGTCCACATCATCGGCATCAAACTTGGCGTACTCCTTGATATAGGCCGGTTCGCGGTATTCGCGTTCGTACTGCGGAGCACCACCGCCCAGAACCAGATCAAATGCCGGTACGTCGGCCACGAGCTGGCCGTGCTGGTGGAAGTAGAGCCGTCCGAGGTCGTTCTCGCCTTTGGCAATGACTTCGCCAATCTGGGCGCAGTTCAAATCCCACTTGTCAAAAATGCCCTGAATGATGTGTTCCTTGCCTTTTTCGATCACGACCAGCATCCGCTCCTGCGATTCGGACAGCAGAATCTCAAACGGGGCCATGTCGTTCTGGCGGGTCGGTACCTTGTCGAGGTCGATGATCATGCCGTGTTCACCCTTCGCGCTCATCTCGGACGTGGAGCAGATGATGCCAGCCGCACCCATATCCTGAATACCGATGACGTAGCCCGTGTCGATGATTTCGAGCGTGGCTTCGAGCAGCAGTTTCTCCATGAACGGATCGCCCACCTGCACGGCGGGCAGCTTGTCGGTCGAAGCCGCCGAGATGTCTTCCGACGCAAACGTGGCTCCGTGAATCCCGTCTTTACCCGTGGCCGAACCCACAATAAATACCGGGTTGCCCACCCCGTAGCTGGTGGCTTTGGCTACTTTCCCAACCGGCACGATACCCGCCGAGAAGGCATTGACGAGGGGGTTGGTGTTGTAGGATTCATCAAAAAACAGCTCCCCGCCCACCGTTGGAATGCCGAAAGCGTTGCCGTAGTCGCCAATGCCTTTCACAACGCCCCGCAGCAGTCGCTTGGTTTTAGGCAGACTCAGATCCCCAAAACGCAGCGAGTTCAGCTGGGCAATGGGCCGCGCCCCCATCGTGAAAATATCCCGGTTGATACCGCCCACGCCCGTTGCCGCACCCTGGTAGGGTTCGAGCGCCGACGGGTGGTTGTGCGATTCGATCTTGAACGAGCAGGCCAGTCCATCCCCAATGTCCACCAGCCCGGCGTTTTCTTCGCCCGCTTTAGCCAGTATTTTATCGCCGTCGCGGGGCAGGGTTTTGAGCCAGAGGATCGAGTTTTTATACGAGCAGTGTTCCGACCACATGACTGAGAAGATACTCAGTTCGGTGAAGTTGGGCTGGCGACCTAAAATCTGGACGATACGGTCGTATTCGTCGGGCAGCAGACCCAGTTTGCGGGCGGTTTCAACAGTAGGAAGCGTTTCGGGAGCAGTCATAAGTATGAATGAGCGAATGAGTGAATGAGTGAATAGTTGCTGACACTGGATAGCTGACGCATCGGCTATTCGCTCATTACCGAACGCGGCCCGCACTCATTCACAATTCACTCATTGATTACGGCGCAAAACTACGGGTTTCGGGCTAAGATGAGGTTAGAAACCGGATTTTCCTGAACCGATTTCACCCGGCCGGGGTGGAAATGCCGACCTTGTATCGTGCCAGACCTGCGCAGTAATCAGACGGTGCCCGTTCATTATCTTTGGGGCAGAGCGTGTCGGTTCGATGATCAGCGCTTTATCCCGTTCTATTATGCGCCCTTGTCTTGTTTTGCTGCTGGCTGCCGTTGGTTTTTCGATGCCACCGGCCCGTGCCCAGACGTTTACGTCCTCGAACCTGCCCATTGTGATCATCAACACCGACGGGCGGGCCATTTCCGACGAACCGAAGATTGTGGCCAGCCTTCAGATTATTGATAATGGCCCCGGTACCCGCAATACCCTGACCGATACACCAACGTTCAGCAGCCGGATAGGCATCGAACTGCGGGGGTCGTCGTCGCAGCAGTTTCCCAAAAAACCGTATGGCATCGAACTGCGCGACACGTCGGGCGTAGCGTCGGTCAACGCGCCATTGCTGGGCATGCCGTCGGAGTCGGACTGGGTGCTGAACGCCACGTATAACGACAAAACGCTGATTCGGGAAGCCCTGACCTACGATCTCAACCGGCAGATCAGCCCGCTGTATACGCCCCGCTACCGGTATTGCGAGGTGGTGCTGAATGGCAACTACAACGGACTGTATATCCTGTTCGAGAAGATCAAGCGCGATAAAAACCGCATCGATATGGCCAACATCAAGAAAACCGACGTATCGGGCGACGCGCTGACGGGCGGCTACATCTTCAAAATCGATAAGTTAACCGGCTCCACGTCGCGCTCCTGGCTGTCGCCCTACCGGGGTTCGGGTGGTAAAACCATTCCGGTTCAGATTGACCGGCCCAAGCCCGAAGACCTGGCCGAAGAACAGTTTCAGTACGCCAAAAAATACGTTACCGACTTTGAAACTGCCCTCCAGAGTCCGCAGTACCAGGATTCGGCAGTGGGCTTTCGGCGGTACGCCAACGAGAACTCGTTCGTGGATTACCTGCTGCTGACCGAGGTCTGCAAGAACGTGGACGGCTACCGGCTGAGTGCGTATTTCTACAAGGACAGAGACTCGAAGGGCGGTAAACTCGTGATGGGGCCAATCTGGGATTACAACCTTACCTACGGCAACGCCAATTACTGCCAGGGAAACGACTACCGGGGCTGGGCGTACGACTACAACCGCATCTGCCCCAACGATAACTTTTCCCTGCCGTTCTGGTGGGATCGTTTGCTGACCGACCGCCAGTTTGCCAATAATGTGCGCGTCAAATACCAAAATCTGCGTAAAAACGTCCTGGGGACCGGCCGTATTCAGGCGTATGTCGACTCGGTAGCCACTGAATTGACCGAAGCCCGCACCCGTAATTTTCAGCGCTGGCCCGTTATTGGGCAGTACGTCTGGCCCAATGGCTACGTGGGGCAAAGCTACCAGCAGGAGATTGATTACCTGAAAAACTGGATCAGCAACCGCCTGGGGTGGCTCGATGCGGCCATTCAGCCGTTTGGGGCCGAGGTGCTGGCCGTTGAACCCACCGACGCGTTCAGCCTGACGATCAGCCCCAACCCCTCGGTGGATGACGTCACGGTGAAGTACCAACTGGACAGGAAAGCCGACGTGCGGTTGCGGCTGCTCGATGGGGCGGGCCGCACGTTACAAACCGTCCTGTTGCCCAATCAGGCCACCGGGCAAGCATACCCAAACGCTGCCTGACCGCTCGTTGCCGACGGCACCGGGGGCGTATTTTCTACAACTGGAGGTAAGCGGGCAGGTGGTGGGCAAGAAACTCATCCGACTTTAGCGGATCAGTCAAGCAGGAATATATTGACAAATAGGCGAACGTGCGTATATTTGCCCCACGAAGAGGGATGGCAGAGTGGTCGATTGCGGTAGTCTTGAAAACTACTGACTGTAACAGGTCCGGGGGTTCGAATCCCTCTCCCTCTGCCGAATTATTTGACATTAACTGAGCCTGCTCCCTAAAAGCAGGCTCTTTTTTCGTTTTGGTCTGTGTATAATTGAGCGTCACTCCCTTACAACGTAGTCTGTCCGATGGGTCTGGCGCATGAACTTAACCGATCACTATGACAGCTTTATTCGCTCAGGCTCAGTTTGGTAAACTCCTCGACCAGATTACTGCCGATGACCTACGTACTTACTTTTCTACCGAACGTGACGAGTCGCTCACGCTGGAGTTCAAATCGTTTTATCAGAGAGAGAATGATGTAAAACATAAAGAGAATGGCGTCCTGCGCACCATTTGTGGTTTCCTAAACGCCACTGGCGGGCTGGTAATCTGGGGGGCACCCATCGGAAGTAAAAACCCCGAAGGGCAGAAAGTATTTACCGGCCAGCTTTCACCTGTAGAAAAACTCTATTCTAAAGATGACTTCATCAGTAAGGTTTCGAACCGAATTATCCTCTTAGCCGCTGGCCTGCAATTTCACTCTGTTGAGGTGGAAGACGGTAAATTTGTTTACCTGATCGACGTACCAGAGAGTACTACCAAGCCTCATCAGTTCGACAACATCTACTACATCCGCTTGGATGGACAGACTAAGCCTGCCCCTCACTACTTGGTGGATGCTATGTTCAAGCAGGTAAAAAGGCCTGAACTGGAAGGATACATGCGTATAATGTCTTGGAAGTTCGAAATTGGCCTTGGGCAACAACCCAACAATTACCAGCTGCAAATAGAGATATTAATTGTGAACACGAGTCCTACAGTAAATGACACTAGTGTCTATTTTTACCTCATGGGCAAGCATGGGACTTTTCTTTCTAGCTTAGGAGAAATTTCTAGAGATCCTGATGGCCACGTGATAAATTTTGAGAATATTGCTCCAATCGTATCCTTCTCTATGCCCGTCAAGCGTACATTATTGTACGAGGTTAGTGCTGAAGCTATTTACCGATCCGAAGATCAAGCTGATCATATTATGTTAGGTTTTGGAGGAACCAACTCAGCAACTAAACTTAGCAAGTACACTATAAGATTCACTGATGTAGGTGGGGCATTTTCTCAATCTGATTATAATAAACGGTTCACCTCAATCAAGGATCTTAACAGTTTACTAAATATTGAAAAGAAGGAAAATGTAGACGGTGCCGAGGGATGGGGAAGTAAGCAGGCAGAGCGAGTTCAAAAAATGTTGCGAGGGATATAAAAAGCTCTGTACCGCTGGCACTCGTTACCGATTGAGGTGCTGGTTCTATTCACCTTGTCATCTACGGCTTCTTCTTGCCCGATTTTTTCTGACGCAAGAGCTTATCCTCTTCGGCACGGCGTTCCTGCATGGTTTCGGTGCGGTCGAGTTCTTCGGATTCGGAGAAGGCTTTCCAGTCGAATTTCTCGTCGAACGGGGTCAGGGCTTTTTGCGGGTCGAAGATGCGTTTGTCAACGGGTAGGGCGTTGTAGGGGCGTAAAGTCGGGCGTGCTGGTGAACAGGTCGCTCAGGTCGGTGGCGCCGGCGTCATATTGATTCAGGTACGGCATGTCCAGGATATTCCAGAACGTTTTAAATACGCTGCCGAAACTGTAATGCTCGTGGCCCACGTAGTTGCGTTTGGTCCAGGGCGAAATAACCAGCAGCGGACTGCGGTGGGCATCCACATGGTCGATACCCCCCTGCGCATCATCTTCCGGCACCACAATCAGCATGTTTTTCCAGTACGGCGTTTTGGACAGAAACTCCACCGTGCGGCCCAGGGCCAGGTCATTGTCGGCCATGTAGCTTTCGGTGAAGGGGTAGCCCGCTTTGGGGCGGGGCCGCGTGCCGTGGTCGTTGGGCAGCATCAGCGTAATCACGTCTGGCAACCCAAGTTTTTCCCTACTGGGAGGGCTGGGGAGGGATTCCACTTCTCGTTGAATTCCTTCATGAACACATCAGCCCGAAACTGGTCGGGGATGGCCATGTTGTAGGTCGGAAAGATGCGCGAAGATTGGTCGAAGAGCGGGGCGGGCAGGGGGTAGTTGATGGTGTATTTCTCGCCAATGTACTTCATCGTGCTGTCGCTGTACGCGGCCGCCATTTCAACGCCAAAGCCCAAGTTGAAAAAGTCCTTTCTGTAGCGTTCGAGGTGTTCCCACATGGAGCCGCCTTCGTTGTAGTCTTCGGGATAGATGGACCCCGCCGAGCCGTAAAAGGACAGGTTGCCGGGCGCGTTCGAGGTGTCGCGGAGGTTGCGTTTTCCGCCGTAGGCCGCAGCGGTGCTGGTTTCTACCCACTCGTTGGGGTAGGTATCCACCAGCCAGCGGTGGCCGTCGGCCGATACGTCGGAGTCGCAGTAGTAGTTGTCCGACATGGCAAACTGGCGGGACATGGCGAGATGGTTGGGCATCACATCGCCGTTGGTCACGGCGGGGCTACCGCTTTTTGTCCGACTTACGCCCGCAGGCCGTAGCGGGCAATGGTGGAGTCGCCGTTCCCGGCTTTTAATTGCCCGTATACCTCGTCATAGGTACGGTTTTCTTTGGCAATGAACACGATGTGCTTGATGGGCGACTTTCTTTCTGCCCCGGAAAGGCCGGAATCGGATTAGCTGTTGGCCTCACCGCCGACCGGGGTAAACTGGAAGTTATTGTCGATCACTTTTTGCGTCACGGCGGTCAACTCGTTCTGTAGCGGATAGTCGATAACCGATACCGTGCCGTTCATCAGGTTACCGATGTAGCTACCCTCCGGGCCAAGCGTAAAGGCCCGCCCGCCGTTGGGCCCGCTGCCAAAGCCTTTGGCATTGGCCACAATAAGCGTTGCTCCGGCCATCAGGACTTACTTTCAGTTTGGACGGAAACCAGCCCGTGGGAATATGCCCCAGCACGGTCAGCGTCGGCACGTCGATGACGGCCACGGCATTGATGCCTGCTTCGGCCACGTACAGCCGCTTATGGTCGGGCGAAAGGGCCACGCCAAACGGGATAACGCCCCGCAGTTTACCCAGGCGAGGGTCGGGAGACAGGTAGATGTTATTGAGGACCGCGCTGGTGTTCACGTCAATGACCGACACGCAGTCGTTGTTGCCGTTGCTCACAAATACATAGCGGTCGGTAGCCACCACGGAGTTGGGACTGCTCCCGCCCACGGCCGGGAAATCCTCGACCATTTCCCCCACCAAAAAGCCGGTTTTGATTTTAGCCTTCGTCACGGGGATGGGCGTTTTCAGGTCGATGCGCCAGACCGAGAAAGCTTCGGGTGCGTTGGGGTCGCCGAGGGCCGGGATACCCGCTTTGGCGTCGCCATTACGCCCAATTTCAGAGCCGTAGCGCGACGCCGGCAAGTTGTGGGCGGTTTTTTTGAGATCGGTCTTATCCAGATCCGAAAACGGCTTGTACTCAAACACACCCACGTTGGCTACGTAAGCGGTCTGTTCGTCGGGCGAGAGCGCGATTCCGAACGGGTACGGCCCGGTGGGGACGTTGTGCTGGATTTTCTGCGTCGGTACGTCGATGATGAGCAGACGGAAGCCAATCTGATCGAGAGCGTAGAGCGTTTTGCCATCGCGGCTCAGGGCCATATCGCCAATGTAGCCGTGGCGGTAATCAGCCGTGACGGACTTCGCCGAGCAGTTGATCGTACCCGTTTTTTTACCTGTAGTCAGATCAAACAGGAAGATTTTGTTGGTCTCGCCCCCAGCCACATAGACCGTTTTGTTCGGTCCGCCGTCGCGGTCCGGCGAAACGGCCAGCCCCATGAAGCAGGCTTCCAGGATACCGTCATCGGTTTTGGGTCCGTCGGGCACCTGCCGCACCGTTGGCGACACGCTCAGGGCATTACCAATAATCGAAATAGAAAACGGATTGATGCCCGAATTGGCCGTAATAACGGTTTTCCCGTCGGGGCTGATAACCAGACCATAGGGATGCGGAGCGGTCTCGATCTGCCGTCCGCGCGGGGTGATATACCGGCCATTGGGCAGCACCGTTTTGCCGGTTCGGTCAATACGCGCCGGTTCGCGGCCCGCCGGTGCCGAAATCAGATAGCGGGGCGGTTTGAGTGTAACGGTGGTGAAGGCTGGTGTTTTCGGTTGCTGAGCCAGTACGTTTAGGGTCAGCAGAAGCAACAGGCTGGTCAGCCGCGCCGGGATGTTGGTAGGTGGGTGCATGGCGTAATAACGATACGTCAAAAGTATACACAGCCGCGCACCCTACCTAAACGCATTGGTCATCAACAGACGGGTCAACTGAAGGATCAACTAATTGTAGGGGTCGAAGTATCGGCTCCGACCCCTACAACTACGCTTATTTCAACGGTTTGCCCGCCATGTCGAACAGCAAATCTTTGCCACCCACTTCGGCTTCGTATTTTTTCATACCGGCGGCATCTGTAATAAGGGCCGCTTCCTTGATCTTCTTGCCCGGCATTTGCTTCGCTACGTAGTCGCGGACGGCAGCGGGCAGTTCTGACACGGCAATGTCGGTTTCCGTTTCTTTTAGCTTACCCTGACCATCCATGACTACCGACATGGATTTGCCGTTTTCTTTGAAACTCGCTTCGTAGCCGCCGTCTTCTTTCTCCCATTTAACGCCCGTGGCCTGCGGGTGCAATTTGGCAAAGGCTGATTTGGCCGGGGCCGACTGGGCCTGGGCAATACCAACCAAACCGAACAGGCCTATTGCTGAACTCAACAAATACTTTTTCATGATCAATATGATTTAGCTGACTGTTTAACTGCCCAAATCTACCGGGTAATTATGGAGATGGTCTGGAGCAGGAAGTATAGTCAGCAGAAAACGAGTCAACTCTGCTCCCGCCTGAATTCAGGTGCGTGGAGTTGCCAGACAGCCCGATGCCCGGCAGGTGCTCGTGGCCGGTCAGCCATCTGAACGGACAAACTCAACTCTCCGCCTGCTTTGCGAAAGGCCAAGGTCAGACCGGTGGGGTGGGTCTGGGCCGGAAAATTGCCGATCCCCGCGGCTATTCGCCCCCCTGTTCCTGTGCCGATGGGCCGCATCCCTTCATGCCGTAGGTTGCCCGGCGTCAGATTGTCTCCAGGATTAGGCCGTTCCTTTCAGCTTTTACCAGCGCAACAGGTATGACCGTCAATCAGCACACTCTGAATAAAGTAGCCCGGATTACCATCTATTTCTGGGTAATGAAAGTACTGGCCACCACGCTGGGTGAGGTGCTGGGCGACTTCTTTTCGATGACGCTCAATCTGGGTTACGTCATCAGTCTCGGCATTACAATTCTGCTGTTTCTGATTCTGCTGGCTTTTCAGTTGCGGGCCAATAGGTATCATGTCCTGCTATACTGGCTGGTCATTATTGGCACCACTACCGTTGGCACCGAAATTTCCGATTTGATGGACCGAACGCTGGGACTCGGCTACGCGCTGGGTTCACTGATTCTGTTTACGGGCTTACTGCTGACCCTGTTTTGGTGGCGCAGAAAGGAAGGCGAAATCCGGGTGTATCCCATTACCGATCCGGGTGTCGAAGGGTTCTACTGGGTGGCCATTCTGTTCTCCAACAGCCTGGGTACCGCCTTCGGCGATTATCTGAGCGACAACATCGGGCTGAGTTACGGCATGGGGGCCGTTGTAACGGGGGCTATCATCATTCTTGTGATAGTACTGCACTATTACACATCCATCAACCGGATGCTGATATTCTGGGTCGCCTTCATCTTTACCCGTCCGTTTGGAGCCACCTTCGGCGATTTACTGACCAAGCCGCTGGCTAAAGGCGGGCTGGATTTTGGCCGGGGCCTGGCCGCTCTCGTTTCCGCCGGGCTGCTATTGGCGGTCATGGTTTACGCGAGCCGAAACGAGCAGTGCAATGCTGTGAAAAAATAGGGAGGAATACCGAAGCACCGATGCATCCGGCGCATAAGCAAAATAGGGCAATTCAGGTAGATTTGCGTTATTTTGTGTCTTACCTGTATTCGTTCAACCTGCGTTTCGACCTGATGAGAATCTCGTTTTCTGTTTATCATGCTGCCTGCTTGCTGCCGCTACGGGTACGTATGCCCAGCCCACGGCTTCGGCCGCTAACCCGGTGCAGTGGGTCAATCCGCTGATTGGCAGCGACTCCAAGCCCAGCCTCTCCAACGGCAATACCTATCCCGCCATTGCCCTGCCCTGGGGCATGAATTTCTGGCTGCCGCAAACCGGCAAAATGGGCAGTGGCTGGGCCTATACCTACGGGGCCGACAAAATCAGGGGGTTTAAGCAAACGCACCAGCCCTCGCCCTGGATGAATGACTACGGCCAGTTTTCCCTGATGCCCGTTACCGGCAAACTGCGCATTGGCGAGGACGAACGCGCCAGCTGGTTCTCGCACAAGGCCGAGGTGGTGCAGCCTCACTACTACCGCGTCTACCTGGCCGACCATGACGTAACCACCGAAATTGCCCCCACCGAACGGGCCGCCAGCTTCCGGTTTACCTTCCCCGAAACCGACAGTGCCTCGGTCGTCGTGGATGCCTTCGATAAAGGGTCGTATATAAAAATTATGCCCGGCGAGCGCAAAATCATGGGCTACACCACCCGCAACAGTGGCGGGGTGCCGAAGAACTTCAAGAACTATTTCGTCATCGTGTTCGACAAACCCTTTGCCATGGCCCGCACCTGGCACGGTAAAACCCTCGCCGGTGCCGATACGCTGGCCGTGCAGGCCGACCATGCCGGGGCCGTGGTGGGGTTCAAAACCAAAAAAGGGGAGGTTGTGAATGCCCGCGTGGCGTCGTCGTTCATCAGCTACGAGCAGGCCGACCGCAACCTGAACGAGATCGGGAATGATTCCTTCGAGACCACTAAGGAGAAAGGCCGGCTGGCCTGGAACAAAGAGCTGGGCCGGATTGCGGTGGAAGGCGGCACGCCGGGGCAGATGACCACATTTTATTCGTGTCTGTACCGGTCACTGCTGTTTCCGCGCAAATTTTTTGAGCTGGATGCCGGTGGTAAGGTCGTGCACTATAGCCCGTACAACGGCGAGGTACTGCCCGGCTATATGTTTACCGACACGGGTTTCTGGGATACCTTCCGGGCCCTGTTCCCGTTCCTGAACCTGATGTACCCGTCGCTGAATGCGCAGATGCAGGAGGGGTTGGCCAACGCCTATAAAGAAGGCGGCTGGCTGCCCGAGTGGGCCAGTCCGGGATTGCGCAGCGTGATGGTCGGCTCAAACTCGGCCTCGGTCATTGCCGATGCGTACCTGAAAGGCGGGCGCGGCTACGACATCAACACCCTGTACGAAGCGGTGCTGAAAAACTCGGAGAACGAAGGACCGCTGGATGCCGTGGGCCGGCGGGGCGTGGCCTACTACAACCGGCTGGGCTACGTGCCGTACGACGTGAAAATCAACGAGAACGCAGCCCGTACGCTTGAATACGCCTACGACGACTTCGCCATTTATCAGCTCGCCAAAGCCCTGAAACGGCCGCAGACCGAGATTGACCGGTTTGCCAAACGGTCTCAGAACTACCGCAACCTGTTCGACAAAGAAACCGGGCTGATGCGCGGCAAAAATCAGGACGGCACGTTCCAGAAGCCCTTTAACCCGTTTAAGTGGGGCGATGCCTTTACGGAGGGAAACAGCTGGCACTACACCTGGTCGGTATTTCACGATGTGCAGGGGCTGGTTGAGCTGATGGGCGGGCGGCAGAAATTCGTTGCCAAACTGGACTCGGTCTTTACCATCCCGCCCGTATTTGACGCGAGCTATTACGGAAGTGTTATCCATGAAATCAGGGAAATGCAGATTGCCGACATGGGTCAGTACGCCCACGGCAACCAGCCCATCCAGCACATGATTTATCTCTACAACTACGCCGGAGAGCCGTGGAAAGCGCAGTACTGGCTGCGGGAGGTGATGGACCGCATGTACCTGCCCACGTCCGACGGCTACTGTGGCGACGAAGACAACGGACAGACGTCGGCCTGGTACGTGTTTTCGGCCCTTGGTTTTTACCCCGTCTGCCCCGCCACCGATCAGTACGTACTGGGTGCCCCGCTGTTCAAAAAAGCGACGGTAACCCTGGAAAACGGGAAGAAAATCGTTATCAATGCCCCCGCTAACAGCCCCCGGAACCGCTACCTGAATGGCATGCGCCTGAACGGAAAAACCTACGGCAAAAACTGGCTCAGCCACCGCGAACTTCAGCAGGGCGCAGTCATTGACGCGGACATGGTTACTACCCCTAATAAACAGCGCGGCACTCAGCCCGCCGATTTTCCGTACTCGTTTTCGACGGATAAAACCCGGTAAACCCTTGTGTCAAACAGGATTTCTATGCGCCTTATACCCCAGCTTATTACGTTTCTGTTTCTGCTGCTTAGCCTGCGTGCCGCCCACGCGCAGGTCCTCGGCGATTCGCTGACTATTGATGGCAACCGCCGGACGTTCTTCTTCAATAAACCTCCGGAATCATTCAAAAATCCCAGCCTGGTGTTTGTGCTGCACGGCTCCGGGGGTAACGGGCGCGACATGATGCAGGGCGCGACGAACATGGACCAACGGGCCAGAAACGAAAATACCCTGGTGGTCTATCCCAGCGGCTACAAACGCTACTGGAACGAGTGCCGCAAAGCGTCGTTTGCCGAAGCCAACACCGAGGACGTGAACGAGCAGGCGTTTTTTGCCGGCATGATTGCCTATTTCCACAAACGCTACGGCGTGGACCGCAACCGCGTGTTTGTGGTCGGTACGTCGGGTGGGGGGCATATGGCGTATAAACTGGCCATGACCATGCCCGACGCGTTCCGGGCGGCTACGGCCATCATCGCTAACCTGCCCGACAGCACCAATCTGGACTGTGTACCGGCCGGTAAGGCCATTCCGATGCTGATTATCAACGGCACCGCCGATCCCGTAAATCCCTACAACGGGGGCATGGTGAACCTCGGCCCCGGCAAAAGCATGGGTGCCGTTCGCTCCACCGACCGCACGGTTGCCTACTGGGCCAGTCTGGCGGGCCACACCGGACCACCCACCGAAGAGAAAATCCCCGACATCACCCTGACCGACGATCAAACCATCGAACGCTCTACCTACCGCGCTGCGGGTAAACCCGATGTTATCCTGCTGAAAGTAAACGGGGGTAAACACGAGTACCCCCGCGATCTGGACCCGCATCTGGAAGCGCTGTCATTCTTTGAGCAGCAGATCAGGGAGCCATAGTGTAGGAAGCAATGGGGCCAGCTGCGCATTTGAAGGCGATTATAGCTGCGACTCCCCCGCCGACCCGCACAACGCCCGTAATGAAACAGGCTGCTTTATTGAACGCTTAACTCCGCCAATCGGGCGGGCAAAAAGCACTACCTCACCTTATAAAACTTCGCTCCGAACAGGAAAATAACCGCGTAGCAGATAATGGGCAGGTAATACGCATGGGCCACATCGCTCTCGGCGACCATACCCATCAAAAATGGGAAAAGCGCTCCACCGACCACGCCCATCGAAATAAACGACGAAGCCTGCTGGGTATGCGACCCCAGGTTTTTAAGCCCCAGGCTAAAGATGGTCGGGAACATGATGCTGAAGAAGAAATTAAGCATTAGCAGCGCAATAAATGACGGCCAGCCGAAGCTCTGAGCAATGATCAGGCACATCACCACGTTGCAGGCGGCAAAAATAGCCAGCAGCGTATGGGGCGCAATCACCCGCATCAGGAACGTACCCGCAAACCGACCCGCCAGCATGAGACTCATAAACAGAACCAGGTAGTTACCCGCCGTAGCGTCGGAAAACCCCATTTTTTCGTGGCCGTAGTTGATGAAAAAGGCCCAGGTGCCTCCCTGCGCGGCTACGTTGAAAAACTGCGCGATAACGGCCCACACGAAATGTTTGTGCTGAAATAGCGTTTTGCCGGGTTCCACATCCACATTGGCCGCATCGGGGTTAGCTACAACGGCGTGGGGGTCCGTCAGGGCGGGTACTTTTACGAAGGAGAACAGAATAGCAATGGTGGCGATAACACCACCGATGGCTATGTAGAGGGTCTTGACGGAGGTCAAATCCGTACTGCCTTCGGTGTTGTTACGCAGCAGAAAATAAGAGCCGATAGCGGGGCCGATAATAGCCCCCAGGGCGTTGAAAGCCTGGGCAAAGTTGATGCGCTGGTCGCTGGTACGCTGGTCGCCGAGGGAAGCGACAAAGGGGTGCGCTACCGTTTCGAGGGTAGACAGGCCGCAACCCAGAATAAACAGCGCAATACCAAAATAGGTGAAGGAAGCGGCCGCAGCGGCTGGTACAAACAAAAACGCGCCCGCAGCAAACAGCGAAAGCCCCAGCAACACGCCATTCTTGTAGCCAAATCGCTTCATGAACAGACCCGCCGGAATACCCATCACAAAATAGGCCCCGAAAATGGCAAACTGCACAAAGGCCGACTGCGTTTTGGTCAGGCTCAGTACGTGCTGAAAGTGCTTGTTCAGGACATCGCCCATGGTGATGGCAATGCCCCAGAACATGAACAGGGAGGTGACAAAAACGAGGGTAACCAGGTACTGACTATCGGTAAAAGTAGCTGGCTTTGGTTGGCCAGTCTCGGTAATTGCCTGCATGGAGTATTTAATTTAAGGTACAAAGCCAGCGTCATGGGTAAACTACCTGATGGCCCCTGTTCGTGCAGAAACCGCACCGGCGACGCGGTCTCTGCAGTTTCAAGTCCAGCCACTACCCTGATTTTGTCATCTCTACCCAAAACGGGACGCTGACCGGGCTGGAAACCAAAGGCGACGACCGCGATAATTTGGCCGGCGCGGCCAAAAACCGACCGGGCCGGAAGTAGGCCGGGCAGCCTGGTCGACAGTACAGGCACTTTATGGTAGGCGAGACCAGTCGGCTGGAGGATACCGACACCATCAGCGAAACCAGGGGGTTAGTGGCGCCGTTGTAGTCGTCTTCCGTTTACAGCATGGCCGCGCCGAAGACGCCCGCGCTGTCGCCGAGTTTGGGCTTCAGGAATTTGGTGCGTACCACGCCGGAGTTGAAGATGTATTTTTTGACCCGCTCCACACCCTCCGTGTATAGCAAATCGACGTTGCCCACGCCCCCGCCCAGTACGATGGCGTCGGGGTCCAGCACGTTGATAAGCGTGGACATACCCCGCCCGAAATACTCCAGCATCCGGTCAACGGTCTGGCTGGCAAAGGGGTCGGTGCCGGCGTGGTGCCGCTGCATGATGTCTTTCATGGTGCGCTCTTCTCCGCTGATGTCCCGGTAATAGTGCTGCAAGCGCCGGACCCGAAATGACCTGCTCGGTGCAGCCCCGCTTGCCGCAGTAACACGGGTAGCCGTTCTCTTCCAGAATATTATGGCCCCACTCGCCCCCAATGCCCTGCAGGCCGTTGATGACGAACGCTCGGCCCGGCTTTCCCTGGCTGTCATGCCCCCGTACCACCACGCCCCCACCCACGCCGGTACCCATGATCACGCCAAAAATGAGCTGATAGTCAGGAGCCTGATCCGGTACAATGCCCAGAGTAGCCTCGGCCAGGGCAAAGCAGTTGGCGTCATTGGCCACCACCACGGGTACGCCCAGGAGCCGGGCCAGGTCTTCCTGCATGGGCTGGCCGTTGAGGGCGGTGGTGTTGCAGTTTTTCATGGTCTGCGTGGCGGGTTCGAGGGTGCCGGGCGTGCTGAAGCCAATGCGGCCGGGCTGGAGGCCGGTTTCGGTTTTGAGCTGGTTGATGAGTTTCTCAATCTGCCCCATAATGTGATCGTAGCCGTGCTGCGCTTCGGTGTCGATGCGCTTGCGAATCAGAACGGCATCGGGCGAAAAGACCGCGCCGTTGGCCACCTGTAAAATAACTCCTTCGATCTTGGTACCGCCCAGATCAACTCCCCAGTATGTTTGCATAAGATTACCGGCTTATTCGAGGCCGTTTTGAACCGCAAACTACGCAATTGGTTTGTTTCTGTATACCCGCATCCAGCGTGGCCAGATAGTTTACGAAACACAATAGCCGGTATACGCACGAAAACCAACCTTATGACAACACCCCTCATTACGCCCGAACTGGTAGCGTCGGCCTATACCTACGACGAGTACATCCAGCTGGCCGAAGATCGCCTGGCCCAAAACCTCAGCACCGCCGATGATCCGCACTACAACACGACCGAAATCCTGGGCTATACCAAACTGAATCTGCACCGCATGAGCCGACTGCATAAGTTCACGCCCGTCATGCCCGAACTGAAACAGGCTATGGAGGCCGTGCCAAAGCCCTGGCTGTGGCTCGTCCTGACCGAGTCGTGGTGTGGCGATGCGGCCCAGATCATACCGGTACTGGATCGTATTGCCGACGAGTCGGCTCAGGTGACGCTGAAGTTTTTGCTGCGCGACAAAAACCCGGTGCTGATGAATGCCTTTCTGACCAATGGCGGGCAGGCCATTCCCAAACTGATCTGCGTGCAGGAAATTGACGGAATATACCGCGAACTGGGTTCCTGGGGGCCGCGCCCGGCAGAACTGCAGGGCCTGATGGGGGAGTGGCGCACCGAAAACCTGCCGCTCTCCGAAGCCGTTGAACGGGCGCAGCGGTGGTATAATACTGACCGGACGGAGTCAACGCAGGCTGAACTTTTGGCCGCCGTTGCGAGTTGGTCAAAGATTACTGTGTAGTCCCAAACCGGCCTTAACCAGCCGCCGGCTTACGACTACCCACAAAACTAAACGCATTATGGCACAAGCAAAATCCGGCGACACCGTACAGGTGCACTACACCGGCACTCTCAACGATGGCACCGTTTTCGATTCGTCGGCGGGCCGTACCCCCCTTGAGTTTACGGTCGGCAGCGGCCAGGTTATCAAAGGCTTCGACGATGGTGTGTCGGGTATGAACCCCGGCGACAAAAAAACCATCAATATTCCGGTTGAGGATGCCTACGGCCCCGCCAACGAAGAAATGATATTTACGCTGAACCGCACCGATATCCCCGACGATATTCCGCTTGAGGAAGGCATGACCCTGAACATGCACGAGGACGGCAGTCCGCGGCCTATTCCGGTCATTGTGCGCCAGCTCTCCGACACCAGTGTTACACTCGACGCCAACCACCCTCTCGCCGGGCAGGCCCTGACGTTTGATATCGAACTGGTTGACGTGCAGGAAGCCTGATAAAAAGCGGTACCGAGACAGACGGGGGAGAACCGGAACGAAAGGAAAATGACGCGAAGCCAATCGCGTGCAGGCTCCTTTCGTTCCGGTTCTCCCCTGTCTCGTTTACTCCGTTTCTTCCAGCTTTATCAGCTCGCCAAGTTCCTGAATGGCGATCTGGATGCCGCGCGAATCCGCGCGGGCTACGTAGGAGGTCAACGCAACGGCAATGGCCCCGATGTTCAGGGCAAGGCTGAGGTTTCTGATTTCATTCAGGCTGCTTGTAGCCAGTTCTGCTGCCTGCCTGATCCGGACGGCCATATCACGGGCGTTGGTAAAGGGGGGGCGCACGGCCATGGCCTGCAGGTCCTGAGCCCGGTTCAGCAGGCTGCTCTGATAGGCGTTCAGGTCCAGATGCTGCTCTACCGAGAAGTTGGGCCATTGCCTCATCTGAAACTCGTTCAGGGCACGGGCCAGACTGCGGTAGCCCGTGGCAATGCTACTAATCTGATCGGAGGAAAAGTCTTCCATAAACGGGGTTGGGATTGGCGCAGGCGGGTCCGTACGGGCTGGACGGTAGCGGCATTGCTGTTCATCGGACCCGGTAAAACGGGTATTGCGTATCAGTTGGGAGTTGGGGAAAGACATTTGTCAGAAAAATAAGCGGTACGCAACGGTATACAGCATAAATAGTCGGGTTTTGACTAAGCGGTAACAAAACACCGGCCCCGGCCCGTGAGTTTGTGCGGTATGGATACCACAACCGGCCACGCAGGCTACGCCTGTATTAACCTGAATTTGCAGGCCAGTAAGATCATGACCAACCGGGGCATGATCAAAAAAACGTTCATGGAGCGGGGCAAAGCCTATGCCTCGGAGCTGGCCCTGAAAAACGTGCAGGACCTGCTGCGCATCGTAGACTGGAACCTGGAACACGGCTTCGGACTGTTCCGCATCTCGTCCGATCTGTTCCCGTGGGCGTCGGAATACCGTATTTCCGAATTACCCGACTTCCCGGATATCCGCGCTACGCTCGAAGCGATTGGCAGTCGTCCCATCCGGCTCACGGTGCACCCCGGTCCGTTCAATCATCTCGCCGGGCAGGGCAAGGTGCTGGATAATACCGTTAAAGACCTGGAATACCACGCTGATCTGTTCGATCTGATGGGGCTGAAACCCTCGCACTGGAACAAGATCAACATTCACCTCGGCGGTACCTACGGCGATAAACCCGCTACCATTGCCCGGTTCTGTCAGAATTTCGGAAAACTGTCCGAAAACCTCCGCGCCCGCCTGACGGTAGAGAACGACGACCGCCCCAGCCTGTACTCGGTGCGTGATCTGGTGCCGGTCCACGAAACCATTGGCACGCCCATCGTTTTCGACTACTTCCATTACAGCCTGCACCCCGACGGCCTTACGGAAGAAGAAGCGTTCAGGATGGCCTACAATACCTGGGATGTGCGCCCGGTGTTTCACTATTCCAACTCGCGCCGGGATTACGAAGACCCCCGCGCCCGCGCCGAAGCCCACGCCGACTGGCTCTATACCCCCGCCAACACCTACGGTAAACCCGTCGATATCGTCTTCGAGTCGAAGATGAAGGAACTGTCTATTCTGCGCCTGCGGGGCGAGGAGCCGGAAATTACGCCCCAGCTGGCTAAGCTGATGAACCAGCAAAAAAAGCAAAACCCCGAAGAAAATCCGCCGGTGGTACCGGCCGGGTGAGTGGTTGGGCGGCCGTTTGTTCCGGCAAACGCCCCGCCTGACCAGCTAAACCCGGCATTCAATCCGGTTTAGTTTCGGACGTAGCCGCCACCCACCAATTTTGTATCAGTCAAACGGAAAAACAAACCAATTAACTGATACACAAGATGAAAAAGACTATTGCTTTGATGCTGGGACTGGTAGCCGGTACCGCATCGTTCGCTCAACAGACCCCCTCGCAGACGCCTGCCACGAACACTCCCCAAACCCATCTGGTCATTACGCCCGACCAGAAGATCAAGTTCTTCGTGCAGCCCACGCCCGGCCTGGGCACCCTCACCCTTCTCGACGCGCAGAGCCACGTACTATACGGAGCCAACATGTCGCTTCAGAAAGGCATCGGGCAACAGTTCGACATCAGTGGCCTGCCGGTGGGTACGTACCGGCTGCTGATGAAACTCGGGAATGAAACCGTTACCAAAACGTTTGTGATCCAGCCCGTACCTAACCAAACCTTCGTAATGCAGCAGGCCTAAACAGGCTTCTAACAGACTGACGGTCTGTGGTGTGATACCTCTCAAAATCCGGCCAGTCGGTTCTAACCCCGGTTGCCGGATTTGGGCTGTAATCTCCTAGCTTTGTTCAGTATGCCTATGTTCGTTCCGCAGCTCCTCACGGCTGGACAGAAAATCCGGCTCGCGCTCAGTGTGCTGAGTATTTACTGGCCTGTCCGTATTTACCAGCATCTGGGCTGGAACCCGGCCGTTCTGGCCGATAAGTTTTTGTTCCTGATGGCTGAAGGGCTTTTCTCGTTCAGCTTTCTGCTGGGCTGGGTGTACCTCATCGACTGGTTGCAGCACCGGCTTGTGCACTGGTCTGGGCGCGCAGAAACCGGCCAGCTCCGCCTGCCAGCCCAGCTGCTTCTGCTGGTGGTTGCCAGCGGCATGGCCGTGCTGTTCAACATTGGCTTCTACTCGGGTTACACGCGAATGGACCCTAACCTGGCCCGGAAGTTCGCTACCCTGAGTCAGGTTTCGGAACGCCCCCACCGCACCCCCGGAGCTGATTTCGGGTTGCGCATGCGCATGGACAACGGGCTGGTATTTATGGCTTTGCTGTCGGCCTTTTACCTGACTACCAATCGCCGGTCAATCCGGCGTATTGAGCAGATGCAGGTCGATGCCGACCGCATGGAAAAGGAAGCGGTGCAGGCGCAGTTCGACGCGCTCAAGAATCAGATCAACCCCCATTTTCTGTTCAACAGCCTGAGTATTCTGTCGTCGCTGGTCGATACCGATACCAGGCTGGCGGGGCAGTTTATCAACCGGCTGTCCAAAGCCTATCGCTACATTCTGGAGCAGCGCGACAAGGAGCGCGTCAGCCTGCAAACCGAACTCGACTTCATTACGGCCTATACGTTTCTGCTCATGATTCGTTTTGAAGACAAGCTTTTTGTTGACGTTGAGGTGCCGCTCGAAGCCCGCAGGCACTATGCCATTGCGCCCCTGACGCTGCAGCTGCTGGTTGAAAACGCCGTGAAACACAACCGGCTGTCGGAAGAGGAGCCACTGCGGGTCAGCATTGTCCTCGATGGCGATTATCTGCGGGTAGCCAATCTACTCCAGCCCCGACCTGACCCCGAAGCCTCGACGGGCATCGGACTGCAGAATATTACCAACCGCTACCGGCTGCTCACGGATAAGCCTGTCATAATCGGCGAAGAGACTGGAGCGTTTGTCGTTAAATTGCCCCTGCTACCCCTGTGAGCCATGAATGTTCTGATTGTTGAAGACGAGAAACGAACGGCGCAGCGGCTGGCGGCTCTGTTGCAGCAGTATGACCCCGGCATTCGGGTGCTGGACCAGCTGCCGGGTGTGGCCAAAGCGGTAGCCTGGTTTGCCGACTCCGCCCATGTCCGCCCGGATTTATTATTTCTGGATATTCACCTCGAAGACGGGTCGGGCTTTCAGCTTATTGAACAGGCGGGATTGACGCTGCCCATTATTTTCACGACTGCCTTCGACGAATACACCCTGCAGGCGTTTAAGACCAACAGCGTCGACTACCTGCTCAAACCCATCGACCCCGACGAACTCGCTGCGGCTCTCAACAAATTCAAAACCCGCTCCGTCCAGGCCAGTGCCACCCCCGATATCACCGTACTGCGCGGCTTGCTGGGGCAGTACGGCCTGGCAGCGTCGGCACCGGTAGCGTATAAAGAGCGGTTTATGGTAACCATCGGGACTAAAATTCGCAGCATCGAGACCGCCGACATTGCTTATTTCTTCTTTCAGGACAAGGCCACCTGGCTTACCACGCGCGAAGGGCTAAACCTATCGATTGAGTACAGTCTCGACAAACTGACCACGCTGCTCGATCCGGCGCGTTTCTTTCGGGTTAGCCGGGCATTTCTGGTATCACTGGATTCCATTCAAACCATCCACGCGTTTTCGGGCGGTAAACTGAAACTCGACCTGCAGCCTAAACCCCGGCTTGAACTCTTCGTCAGTGGCGACCGCATTACGCCTTTTAAAGAATGGCTGGGAAAATAGAAACTTGTCTGCCCCGTTCATTCCGGTACTAAAAAAGCCCGCTACTTTTCAGAAAGGCAGCGGGCCGGACATGGGTGTGATTAGAAGACGGTCAACCAGCCGGTTAGTACCGGGAAGGTACTACCGAACGTTGATGCGGGAACTGAACTGCTTCTGGTTGGGACCAACCACAAACGTGTACGCACCCTGGGGCAGCGACGACAGGTCGAACCGGCGCACGGCTCCTTTGAACGTGTCCTGATACACCGCCTGACTCTGAGCGTCGTAGATCGTGACGTTGGTTTGCGCCACGTTCGTCGTGGGCAGCGTCATCTCAATCTTGTTCTTCTCGTAGGCGGTGAGCGTAGGCCGGGTTACCTGCTGTACCTTTTGGGCGTCAATGTTAACGGTGTTGCCCCGCACGGTCATGCCCTGCGACATCCACCACGTATCGGTATCGGCCGTAATGAAGTACTGGCCGTCTGGCAGGTTTTTGAGGTTAAACGCCGTAACTTTTCCGTCTTTACCCGCCACGGCTCCCCGGTACAGGACGGTACCATCGGTGTCGATGATCGAGACATCAACGGATGAGCCAGCCTGTGTATATATGCGTACTTTCTTGTTTTCGGACTTCACGACTTTTACTGCACTCACGCCCGAACCATCGTTGGCATTGGTAACTCCCTGAGCTACCGCTGCACTGCCTGCCATACTCATCGATATGAGGAGGGCGGCCATTGATAAACGGATTTGTTTCATTGGTTTGACTTTTAGTTTGAACCGCTGCAAAGGTGGGTGCCTTTCCCGGTTTAGTGCAAGCGATTAGCCGCCGTTATGGGCGTTTAGATCCAATATTCATACTATAAGTCAATTAGTTATGGGTAGAATAGGGCATTTGTGAGAAAAGTACAACAAGTCCCTCTAAAGAACGTATGGTTTGTATTTTTCTAATAGTCTGAAAGAGTAGGATTATACAATTTGTCTGGTAGGTTCGTCATTGATATTGTGCTATTCGTAGCCTTACGCAAAAACGCCGGGTCATCACGACCCGGCGTTTTTGCCTTCCCAAACCAGCTAAACGTACGTTACATCAGTATGCTGTTTACGGGCTGGACGCGCTGGGGCAGGTTGGTTTCGCCAAGCATGTCGCGCAGGTCAATTTCAATGACGCGGCAGATGGCCGTCAGCGGTACGTCGTTGATGCTGTTCTCGAACGGATTTTCGCTGGTGTCGCCCACCACTTCCATGGTGTTGAATACCCAGGCAATGATGGTGAAGAACGGTACCGTCAGCCAGATGTGCCAGCCGCTGATTTTAGCCATCTCAGTCAAGAGTCCGTAGGGTAGCACGAAGATGAACAGCCACACGAATACAAAACTGAAAAAAGCGTACTGGCGTGGAAACGGGAACGACTTGATCCGCTCCGACGCGCCCTGCTGATTGTAAAACTCCGTTAGCATCCGGGTCAGGTCAATGTGGTGAAAATCGCTGAGGTGGCCCAGTGCGCGGAGGTTGGCTAACTGGGCTGACTGTTGCCGGAGCAGGATCGTGGCCGGATTGGGGTGTTTAATAAGGGCTTCGACCTCGGCTTTGGACATGAACCGGCTCAGTTCTTTATCCAGGCTGCACTGTCTGAATTCGGCGATGCGCTCAATCATGTCGTGGGCCGGGTCACGATGCTGCGTCCAGACGGGTTTTTGTCGCAGCTGCACCCGCAGAGCCGTCATAAAGGCCAGGTGGCGATAGATCAGTTCGTGATGAATCTGATGCAGCTCATTGGCGGGCAGCGGGTCGGGGGCGTCGCGGTTGGTGATATAATCCAGAACCATGATACTCCACGAACGGCTGGCATTGACCAGACTCCCCCAGACTCGGCGGGCTTCCCAGAGCCGGTCGTAGGAGGAGTTACTTTTGAAGCCTACGTAAAAAGCCACCGCCGTACCAATTGTGGCGATGGGTACGAACGGAATGGCCAGAAACGTCCAGCCCGCAAACGTATAAAGCGAACAGATCCCGATGGAGTAGGCCAGAAAGAGCAGGCCAGACCGCCAGGCAAACGGAAAGACAACGGCAAACGGAACACGCTTGGTAGTGAACATAGCAGGAAGGAGTTGTTTGGGTACTATGCTACGCAATTTGAGCCGGTCGAACAACCGCTTCGCCGAACAAATCGGGGGCTGAGGTCTTTATTCATAAACGACATCTTACTATGCAACAAACACTCACCAATCAAATTGCCATCGTTACGGGAGCCAGCAGCGGCATCGGTACGGGCGTTGCCATTTCGCTGGCAGCCGCCGGAGCCACGGTGGTCGTCAATCACTCGTCGGCCTCGTCGCTCAGCAGTGCGCAGGCGGTACTCAAAACCATTACCGACGCCGGGGGCACGGGCATGACGGCCCAGTGCGACGTGACGAATGAAGAAGAAGTCGAGACGATGTTTGCCGACGCCATCGACAAATACGGCACCGTCGATATCCTGATCAACAACGCCGGTTTGCAGCGCGACGCCAAATTCGAGGACATGACCCTCAAGCAGTGGCAAACCGTAATCGACGTAAACCTGACGGGGCAGTTTTTGTGCGCCCGTGCCGCCATCCGCGAGTTTTTGCGCCGGGGCCCACGCCCGGAGGTATCCAGAGCCACGGGTAAGATCATCTGCATGAGTTCGGTGCACGAGATTATTCCCTGGGCGGGCCACATCAACTACGCATCGTCCAAGGGGGCCATCAGGATGTTTATGCAGTCGCTGGCGCAGGAGTATGGCGACCGTCAGATTCGGGTCAACAGCATCTGCCCCGGTGCTATTCAAACGCCTATCAATACCGACGCCTGGAATACCCCAAAGGCGCTCAACAGCCTGATGACCCTGATTCCCTACAACCGCATTGGCCAGCCCGAAGACGTTGGCAACCTCGCCGTTTTTCTGGCTTCCGACCTGTCGGATTACATTACCGGGGCCAGTATCTTTATCGACGGCGGCATGACTGTTTTCGAGAGCTTCGCTACGGGGGGATAATCGTGTCGGTAGGGCTGGTCATTCGTGGCCAGATTAGGCTTTCTTATGAATGACCGGCAATGACAACTGAACAGCAGCGACTGCAAGACCCGGCCTGGCGGCAGTGGGGTCCGTACCTATCAGACCGGCAGTGGGGAACCGTGCGCGAAGATTACAGCGCTACCGGCGATGCCTGGAACGCCGTAACGCATGACATGGCCCGCAGCTACACGTACCGGTGGGGTGAAGAAGGCATGGCCGGTTTCTGCGATGACAAGCAGCAGCTCTGTTTTGCGCTGGCACTCTGGAACGGGCAGGACCCGATTCTGAAAGAGCGGTATTTCGGGCTGAGTAACCAGGAAGGTAATCACGGCGAAGATGTGAAAGAGCTGTATTATTTTCTCGACAATACCCCCACGCATTCGTACCAGCGAATGCTTTACAAATACCCGCAGACGGCCTATCCCTACAACGATTTGCTGGCCGAAAACCGTCGGCGCACCCGGCTCGACCCCGAATACGAACTGATCGACACCGGCATTTTCGATGAGGATCGCTACTTCGACGTGTTTGTGGAGTACATCAAGGAAGGTGCGCGGAACATTCTGGTGCAGATTACGGCGCACAACCGTGGTCCCGACCCTGCCGACCTGCACCTGCTGCCCACGCTCTGGTTTCGCAATACCTGGATTTGGGGAAATGACTCAGACGGGGTACCGGACGTACGACCCGAAATCCGACTCTGTGCCAACGGGACCGCCGTAGCGGAACAGGTGTTGCTGGGTCGGTACGTTTTCTACGCCGAAGGGCAGCCCAACTGGCTTTTCTGCGAAAATGAAACCAACGTAGCCCGGCTCTACCATACTCAGTCGGGCACGGCTTATCCCAAAGATGGTATTAACGACCACGTGCTGCACGGGGCCGACACCGTTAATCCGGCGCAGTTCGGTACCAAAGCAGCCGCGCAGTATCAGCACAGCGTTCCGGCGGGTGGCTCCGTTACGGTGCGGCTCCGGCTCGAAGCGTCTGACTCCGCAGCTACTGACCGACCCGACCCATTCGCTGATTTCGAGGCTGTACTGGCCCGCCGAAAGGCCGAAGCCGATGAATTTTACGCGGCCATCCAGCCCCGTGAAGCTCCCGCCGACGAGAAGCAGGTGCAGCGGCAGGCCTTTGCCGGCCTGCTCTGGAGCAAGCAATACTACTATTACGACGTAACGCGCTGGCTCACCGGCGATCCGGCGCAACCGCCCCCACCCCCCGAACGCTGGCGGGGGCGCAACCATACCTGGCCCCACCTGATTAATGCGGGCGTTATTGCAATGCCCGATACCTGGGAGTATCCGTGGTATGCTGCCTGGGACTGGGCCTTTCACTGCGTCAGCTTCTCCCTGATTGACCCCGGCTTTGCCAAGCAACAGCTCATGCTGCTCACCAACGAGTGGTACATGCACCCTAACGGGCAATTACCCGCCTACGAGTGGAATTTCTCCGATGTGAACCCGCCCGTTCATGCCTGGGCCGCCTGGCAACTGTACCACTGTGAACTGGACCGTAAAGCGTCCCGCGAGTCCACGCCCGGCGTGGATGCGCCCCGGGCTGGACGGCCCCAGGCTGGACGGCCCGGTGGGGAAGACCTGACGTTTCTGCGGGGTATATTTCACAAGCTGATGATTAACTTCACCTGGTGGGTGAACCGGAAAGACGAGTCGGGTAACAACATCTTTGAGGGTGGTTTTCTGGGGCTGGATAACATTGGCGTGTTTGACCGCAACACTGTTTTACCCGATGGCAGCCACCTCGAACAGGCCGACGGCACGAGCTGGATGGCCATGTACGCGCTTAATATGATGCGGATAGCCCTCGAACTGGCCCGCCACGATGACGTTTATGATGAGATGGCGACCAAATTCTTCGACCATTTTCTGTACATCGCCGGGGCTATGACCAGCCTGGGCGAACAAAATATCGGCCTCTGGGATGAGCAGGATGCCTTCTTCTACGATCAGCTTCGGATGGCGGACGGACAGGCCGAGCGGCTGCGTGTTCGGACTATGGTAGGATTAATTCCGCTCTTCGCCATTGAAATACTGGACGATGAACTGCTGCACGAACGCCCGGCTTTCCTGAAACGGATGGAATGGTTTCGGGAGCATCGACCCGATCTGTATAATCAGGTGTCGCGCTACACCGAGACGGGTACCAACGAAAAACGACTGCTGAGTTTGCTGCGCGGCTACCGGCTTAAAGCGCTGCTGACGCGGATACTGGACGAGCGTGAATTTCTGAGTCCGCACGGTGTTCGGGCCGTCTCGCAGATCTACCGGGACCATCCCTACACGTTTACCCTCAATCATACCCCCTTTACCCTGACCTACACGCCTGCCGAAAGCACCAGCGATATGTTTGGCGGCAACAGCAACTGGCGCGGGCCGGTCTGGATGCCGGTCAACTACCTGATTATCGAAAGCATCAACCGGTTCTATGATTACTTTGGCGACGGTTTCACGGTTGAGTACCCCGTTAGCTCCGGGCGGCAGATTACGCTCAGAGCCGTAGCCCGTGAGCTGAGTAACCGACTCATCAGCCTTTTTACGCCCGATTCGGACGGCAAACGACCCGTGTTGGGTCAGCACCCCAAATACCAGGATCCGCATTTTCGCGACTATGTCCTGTTCTACGAATATTTCGACGGTGATACCGGCCGGGGCGTGGGAGCCAGCCACCAGACCGGATGGACCAGCCTGGTGGCGGCTCTGATCAACAAAAAGTACGAACCATAACGGGCAACTGATTTTTGGTATCTAATACGTCGGTGGCGCAGTACCGCCGTTCAGTTCGTGCCAAAACGCGGAAGAACCAGCCAGCGAAACAGACCGTACGAACCGGCCATCAACCCCAGGAAAAGCAGACTCAGCCCGGTATTGTACCAGAAAATGGCCCCCAGGCAACCTCCCGACAGCACCAGGGCTACCAGCGGCACGGCGGGATAGAACGGTGTCTTGAACGGACGACGTAACCCCGGCTCAATTCGGCGCAGGCGAAACAGACTCAGCAGGCTGCTGATATACATGACCAGCGCACCCACCACCGAGAGGATAATGATCTGATCGGTGGTGCCGGAAAACAGGGCCGCCAAACCCACAAACCCACCGCAGATCAGAGCCCAGTGGGGTGTTCGGAACCGCCCGTTTACGCGGGCCAGGAACCGGGGCAGGTAGCCCGCCCGCGCCAGGGCAAACAACTGCCGCGAATAGCCGAGGGTATTGGCGTGAAAAGAAGCAATCAGCCCGAACAGGCCCAGCCCGGCAAAGAGTTTAGCCCAGGCACTCTGCTGACCCAGTACCATGGCCAGGGTCTCGGGCAGCGGGTGATCAATGCGACTTAGCTGTCGCCAGTCGCCCGCTCCGGCAGTCAGAATCATAACCCCGAGCGTCAGCAGCACCAGTGTGCCGATGCTGAGCAGATAGGCCCGCGGAATGGTTTTGGCGGGCTGTCTAACTTCTTCGGCCAGCATAGCCACCCCCTCAATGGCCAAGTAGAACCAAATGGCAAAGGGCAGCGAAGCCACTAAGCTTCCTGCGCTGAACCCCTCATTATGGGCCAGCACGTTGCTGGTTTCGTAAGCCGGAGCCACCAGTACCATGAACACCACCAACTCCACTACCGATAACACCGTGACGATTACCGACAGGTTGGCCGACTCCCGAACGCCCAGAATATTAACGCCAACAAACACAACGTACGACGCTGCGGCCACGGCCAGCACCGGCAGGGCCGGGTTCAGGAAGTGCGCGTAGGCACCCAGCGCAGCGGCAATGGCGGGTGGACCCATCAGAAAATCGACCAGCGTGGCAAAGCCGGCAATAAATCCGCCCGTTGGACCAAACGCCCGAAAAGCGTACGCAAACGGCCCGCCCGCGTCGGGAATGGCGGTGGTCAGTTCGGTGAAGCTGAAGATGAAAGCCAGGTACAGCACCGTCACAATACCCGTAGCCATGAGAAAGCCGACGGTGCCGGCCACGGCCCAGCCATAGTTCCAGCCAAAGTACTGACCCGAGATCACCATGCCCACGGCAATGGCCCAGAGCTGGGTAGTTGAAATTACTTTGCGAAGGGCGGGAGCCGGGGCGGTGGCCGCTTCGGGCAGTTCGGTCATTGCGTTACTGGGGAGCAAAAACCTGCTGGAGCGCGGCCCACAGGCGTTTTTTGAGGGTAACGTCGGCTTCGATGGTTGGCAGGGAGTCGGCCATCAGAAAATTAATGCCGAAGAACCGCACCGGCTGGTAGCGGTCCATCTGAATATCCAGATGAACGCGGTTGAACGGTACCCCAAACGTAATGAAGTGGTGAATCAGCTTGCCCTGCACCAGCTCGGCAAAGTCCACGTCGCGCACGCCGTTCAGGTTCAGCAGATCAACCCCGTCAATATTGAGGTTAACGGCGTTGAGAATCTTCTCCAGAAAAAGCAGATTGCTGGGGTCCAGTTCTTCGTCGGCCAGCAGCAGTACCTTGTGGTTCAGTTTCGGTTTTGGTAGCTGCGGTTGTGGGCTGATACCGGGAGGTACGGCCGGCCGGGGGGGGGCTTTGGGCAGCGGTTCCGGCTCCGGTACGACCGCAGCAACGACTTGCTCCGGCTCGGGCCTGACCGGCTCCGGCGTGTCCATCGGTTCCGGTTCAACAGCCGTGGCTTTGGCCAGCAGTTCGTCCAGTTCATTCAGCAGCGCGGCTGTGTCAACCCCCTCCGGCGCAGCGTCAGCAGCGGGCGTATCGGGCAGCGTTACCGAATCCCACCGTTCGTTCGGGATTCGGTAAAGCTGTTCGTGCTGGTAAAGCGTTTCGTATTGATTCATACCGGTCCGGGCTCCGCTCTACACCGCAACGTTGCGGTGAATGATGGCTTCGCGATCAGGACTGGTGGAGATAAAGCTGATGGGCAGGCCGAGCGTTTCTTCCAGATACGTAACGTAGTCGGCCAGCGGGCCGGGCATATCCTCAAACGTATGAATGTTGACCAGGTCAGTCTGCCAGCCTTTAAACGTTTTGTAAATCGGCGTCACCGGCGTGTCCAGCAGGTCATAAGGCATTTGCTCGGTTATATCACCGTTCGGTAGCTGGTAGTGCGTGCAGATATTGATCTGGTCGAAGATGTTCAGCACGTCAACCTTCATCATAACCAGCTGCGTTACCCCGTTGATCATGATGGCATATTTGAGCGCGGGCAGATCGAGCCAGCCGCACCGGCGCGGGCGGCCGGTGGTGGCGCCAAACTCGTTGCCTTCCTTACGCATCGTCTCGCCGATTTCGTCCGACAATTCCGTGGGGAACGGCCCGCTGCCGACGCGGGTACAGTACGCTTTAAAAATACCGAATACCTCGCCGATGCGGCCCGGTGCCACGCCCAGTCCCGTGCAGGCGCCGGCGGCCATCGTGCTGGACGATGTTACGAACGGGTATGACCCAAAATCGATATCCAGCAACGACCCCTGCGCCCCTTCGGCCAGCACGCTTTTCCCTGTTTGCAGGGCCTCGTTTACGGCGTATTCGCTGTCGGTCAGTTTGAACTGCTTCATGAACTCGACAGCCGCAAAGAACTCAGCTTCGGCCTGGGGCAGCTCGTCGGCAAACGCATAGTTGTTCTGCGCCAGAACCACCTTATGAATCTCAACCAGCTTCCGGTATTTCCCGGCAAAGTTGGGCGAAACCATATCCCCGACGCGCAATCCCTGACGGGCCACTTTGTCCTGATACGTCGGGCCGATGCCGCGCAGCGTCGAACCAATTTTGGCTTCGCCTTTGGCCCGTTCGTAGGCCGCATCCAGCAGCCGATGCGTCGGGATAATGATGGACGCCTTGCGCGAAATGACCAGATTTTCGGTCAGGGGCAGGTTGAACTTAGCCAGCGCGTCAATCTCGCGTTTGAACACGATGGGGTCCAGCACCACGCCGTTACCGATGATGTTGAGAATGTCGGTCCGGAAAATACCGGACGGTATCTGGTGCAGCACGTGCTTAAACCCGTCGAACTCGAGCGTATGGCCCGCGTTGGGCCCCCCCTGAAAGCGGGCCACCACCTGATACTGCGGAGCCAGAACATCCACAATCTTACCTTTTCCCTCGTCGCCCCACTGGAGGCCTAATAAAACATCTACCATTTGTCAAAAATTAAAAAAGAGCCTGTATCGGGCGTTCTTATTGGGGCATGAACCTGAAAAAAGCCCCGGTTACTGTACCGGGTGCGGTGCAGGATTAACCCGCCGTCTACCCTGAACGGCCTGCTGTACGGATTTGTTGGTGCGGTCAGGATGCAGTAATTACCCCACCGGATTTTGCACACCCTGCGCGTCTTTTGGCGTGGTCTGGCGATTTTCGCAGTTATCGCGGGCGCAGGCGCCGTAAAAAATCAGTGAGTGGTGCATAACGTTGAACTTGAGCATGTCGCCCACCATGTTCTGGATGTTCTGCACGCGCGGGTCGCAGAACTCCATTACCTTGTGGCAGTCGGTACAGATCAGATGATCGTGCTGCCGGTAGCCGTACGATTTCTCATACTGCGCCAGATTCTTCCCGAACTGATGCTTCGTCACCAGGTCGCAGTCCACCAGCACATCGAGGGTATTGTACACCGTGGCGCGGCTAACCTGGTAATTCTTGTTTTTCATCGAGACGTACAGTTCATCGACATCGAAATGGTCGGCCCGGTGGTAGATCTCCTCAAGTATGGCAAAGCGTTCGGGCGTTTTCCGCAGGCCTTTCCGTTCGAGGTAAGCCATGAAAATCATCCGTGCCGATTCTAAGTTCGTTTGAGCAGGTGCCTGTTGCATAGAGCAAAAGTAAGTGGTTGTTGCCTGATTGTTCAATGTTCGGGGTTCAAAGTTGGGTAATACGCGAATGACTCAGCGTTACCCACCTTTGAACCCCGAACACTGACCCCTGAGCAGGTGACACTTAATCGAACCGGATCACGTCAAACACGCCCGGTACGCGTTCGAGTTTACGAACAAGGATTTCGAGGTGGCTCGTGTCCTGCACGTACAGGCGAATGTTGCCCTCGAAAACCCCGTCGATCGAGTCAATCGTGACCGACCGCATGTTGATATTCAGTTCGTTGCTGATAACCCGCGTCACATCGTTGACCAGCCCCATACGGTCGGTGCCGGTAATGCGCAGGCCGCACAAAAAGGCCGATTCCTTTTGGCTGGTCCACTTCGCCTTCAAAATCCGGTTGCCGTGGTTCGACATCAGTTCTACGGCGTTAGGGCAGGTAACGCGGTGAATCTTGATGCCGTCGTTGATGGTCACGAAGCCGAACACATCGTCGCCCGAGATAGGGTTGCAGCACTTGGAGAGCGTATAATCCACCCGGTCCATGTCCTCGCCAATCAGCAGCATATCGGCGTCGGTGCGTTCGCCATGAATCTTCTTTAACTCTTTAACGACCGCTTTGGCGTCGGTGGCGCCGTCCATGTTTAGCTTGTTGGCGCGGTTTTCCCGGGCGTCTTTCTCGGTCTTGAACTTCTTTAGTTCAGCCACATCGATATGGCCTTTGCCTACGCGGTAATAAAAGTCGTCGGTGGTTTTAGAGCCGAAATACGCCCGGAGCTGGTTAATGGTTTCGTTGGTCATCTCCAGCCGCAGCGTCTTCAGCTTCTTCTGCACCAGATCGCGCCCGTCCGTCACAAACCGTTTGTTGTCCTCTTTAATGAGGTCTTTGATCTTGGTCTTGGCCTTCGAGGTAACCACAAACCGCAGCCAGTCTTCGTTGGGCTTCTGCCGGTTTGAGGTGATGACCTCTACCTGATCGCCGTTTTGCAGGACGTGGCTCAGCGGTACCAGCGTGTTGTTGACCTTGGCGGCCATGCACTTGGCGCCAATCTGCGTGTGAATGTCGAAGGCAAAATCCAGGGCCGTTGCGCCCCGCTGCAGCACTTTAAGATCGCCTTTGGGCGTAAAGACAAATACTTCTTCGCTGTACAGGTTGCTGCGGAAATCATCGACAAACTCGATGGCTGCCCGTTTCTCGCCCGTTCCGGCCGACTCGATCATGTCGCGCACCTGACTGATCCAGGCTTCGATACCTTCGCCGGTTTTGGTGTCGTTGCCTTTGTATTTCCAGTGGGCTGCGTAGCCTTTCTCGGCAATCTCGTTCATGCGCTCGGTACGGATCTGCACCTCTACCCATTGCCCCAGTTTGCTCATGACGGTGGTGTGCAAGGACTCATACCCGTTGGTGCGGGGGGTGCTGATCCAGTCTTTGAGCCGGTCGGGGTTAGGCTTGTAATGATCCGTCACGATGGAATAGGCCCGCCAGCAGGCCGCTTTTTCCTGATCGGGAGAGACGTCCAGAATAATCCGCACGGCAAACAGATCATAAATCTCCTCGAATGGCTTCTTGGATTTGTTGAGCTTGGTCCAGATGGAGTAAATGGACTTGGGCCGCCCTTTCACCACGTACGAAATGCCGGTTTCGCGCAGGTCTTTTTCAATCGGTTCGATGAACTTGCCAATGAACCGATCCCGCGAGAGCCGGGTTTCGCGCAGCTTGCGGGCAATGTCTTTGAAGGCTTCCGGTTCTACGTGCTTCAGATACAGATCCTCCAGCTCCGACTTGATGGCATACAAACCCAGCCGGTGGGCGAGGGGCGCGTAGATATAGATGGTCTCGGCGGCAATCTTCAGCTGCTTGTCGCGTGGCATCGACTCCAGCGTCCGCATATTGTGCAGCCGGTCGGCGAGTTTGATCAGGATTACCCGCACATCGTCCGACAGGGTAAGCAGCATCTTCCGGAAATTTTCGGCCTGCTGCGACGTACCGTACTCGAAAATACCCGAAATCTTGGTCAGCCCGTCGATGATCCGGGCCACTTTCGGGCCAAACGCCCGGTCAATATCGTCGATGGTCGTGTCGGTATCTTCTACCACGTCGTGCAGCAGCGCGGCTACCAGACTCGTGGGGCCCAGACCAATTTCATCGACCGCAATCTGCGCCACCGCCAGCGGATGATAGATATACGGCTCGCCCGACCGCCGGCGCATCTCTTTGTGCGCTTCGGCGGAGGTATTGAACGCTTTTTTAATGAGTTTGGCGTCATTGTCCTTCAGCATCGGCTTGGCCGACCGGAGCAGCCGCCGGTATCGTTTCAGGATTTCCTGCCGCTCCTGTTCAAGGTCAATTCTGGGCGCGGCAGGTGTGGGTGGCTGCTCGGTCCGGGATTCCAGTGTCGTCATTCAGGTTGGTGTCTGCACCGGGGCAAACTCATTTAGGTTGTACTCGTACTACCAAGATAACAAACTAATAGCCGAAAAACGGCAGGTACACCATCAAAAATAAATCCTTGAGGATCTTCGCTTGCTGATTCGATGTTTTTGCGTACTTTTGCGGGCCGAAAAACTAGTAATCAGCACTGGCTGCTGACGCTATTGACGACCATGCGGGCGTGGCGAAATTGGTAGACGTGCCAGACTTAGGATCTGGTGCCGCAAGGCATGGGGGTTCGAGTCCCTCCGCCCGTACTTAGTTACAAATGAGCAACGGTCCGGCGTTCCGGTGAGTGAATAACCTCCGGGTACCCATTCACTCACCGGAACGCCGGACCGTTGCTCATTCATCATTTTAAAACAGGAAACTCGTGAATATTACGCTCGACAAAGCCAGCGATACCAACGCGTCGCTCAACATCACCCTCAGTCCGGACGATTACAAGCCGGCCATCGACAAAAAACTCAAAGAATACAGCCGCACGGTGCAGATGAAGGGCTTTCGCCCCGGCCACGTACCGGCTTCGCTCGTCCAGAAAATGTACGGCAAAAGCATTCTGGTCGATGAGATCAACAACCTGCTGAGCCGATCGGTGAGCCAATACATCCGCGAACATAAACTACCCGTGGTGGGTGATCCCGTTCCCGACCGCCAGAAAGCCGACGCCATCGACTGGGACAATCAGACCGACTTCGCCTTCAGCTACACGCTGGGCCTGGCGTCGGAGTTTGACGTTGACTTTGCCGATCTGCCGAGTGTCACGCAGTACGAGATTCAGGCGGGCGATGCCGAAGTGACCAGCACCATTGGTGATTTGCAGCAGCGGTTCCACGGTCATGCACACGGCGAGGAAGTAGGCGAAGCGGATACGATTTACGGCGAACTGAAGCAGATCAACACGCCGGACGGTGCTGAGCCGTTTTCGGCCAAGACGGCCTTCCCGATGGATAAAATGGCCGACGATGCCAAAGGACAGTTCATTGGCAAGAAAAAAGACGAGACCGTAACGTTCGTGCTGGAGAACGCTTTCCCCGATGAGAAAGCCCGCGCCAACGCCACCGGTGTGAAAAAGGAAGAAGCCGCTGAACTGAACGGTGAGTTCACCTTTACCATTGACGACATTACCCGTAACGAACCGGCTGAACTCAACCAGGAGTTTTTTGACAAGGTACTGGGCGTGGGAGCCGTGGAAGATGAAGCCCAGTTCCGCGAGAAAGTAGCCGAAATTATTCGGGGTAACTATACCCGCGAAGCCGACCAGATGCTGCGGCTCGACATTGAAAAAACGCTGATCGATAATACGCCGATTATGCTGCCCGACGAGTTTCTGAAAGCCTGGTTGCTGGACATGAACGAAGGGAAATTCACGCCCGAGCAGATTGATGAGCAGTATGGTGACTTTACGAAGTCGGTGAAACTCCAGCTCATCAAGAATAAAGTGGCCGAAAAAGCCGACCTGAAAGTAGGCGACGAAGAGGTACTGGAGGCTACGCGGCAGATGGTACGCGAGCAATTCGGCTTCATGGGCGGTGAGAATGAGGAAATGAACGCGACCATCGACCGCATTGCCCGCAACTACCTCGTTGATGAGAAAAACAACGGCCAGAACTACACCGCTACCTTTAACCGGGTGCTGGATGACAAGGTGATGGAAAATGCCAAAACGCACATGACCATCGTTTCGCAGGAGGTTAGCCTCGACGAGTTCAAGGCCATCGCCGAGAGCCGGTAAACGCCCTTCTGTTTTGATAAGCGAAAGCCCCGTCAATACTGACGGGGCTTTTTGTTGTTTGGAAAATCTATTTTTACCGCGTTGTTGTTAATCAGAAAGACGCCCAGGAGCGAACGAGGCCGGTTGCTCCTTCACGAACTTACAATCCGAAAATGAAATTGCTCAACGTTGCCGCTGGTGTGCTCAACCAGACCCCGCTTGCGTGGGAACACAATACCCGCAACATCATCAACGCCATTGAAGAGGCCCAGCGGCAGCAAATCAGTCTGCTGTGTTTGCCCGAACTGGCCATTTCCGGCTACGGCTGCGAAGATGCGTTCTTTGCCCAGAACACCATTGACCAGTCCATCGCGTCGCTGCTGGAGATTGTGCCCTATACCAACGATATTGCCGTGGCGGTGGGCTTGCCGATGCGGCATAACAACCGGATTTACGATGTGGTGTGTATGATGGCCAACAAGCGGATTCTGGGGTTCGTGGCCAAGCAATATCTCGCCAATAACGGACTTCATTACGAAACGCGCTGGTTCCAGCCCTGGCAGCTCGGTCTGCGCGACGAAACCAAAGTTGGCGACTTCAGCTATCCCTTCGGTGATCTGGTGTTCGATCTGTCCGGCATCCGCGTCGGGTTCGAGATCTGCGAAGATGCCTGGATTGCCAACCGGCCCGGCCGGGCGTTGTACGAACGGGGCGTCGATATTATCATGAACCCGTCGGCCAGTCACTTTGCCTTTCATAAGTCGCAGACGCGCGAACGGTTTGTGGTCGATGCCAGCCGATCGTTCGGGGTGAGTTATATCTATGCCAATCTGCTGGGTAATGAGTCGGGCCGGGTCATCTTCGACGGCGACGCGATGGTGGCGGCCAATGGTGAGCTACTGGTGTCGGGGGCGCGGCTTAGTTACGAGGAGTTCGTGATTGTTCCCGCCGTGATTGACGTAGAAGCCACGCGGCTTAATCAGGTGCAGAACCGGGGTAATCTGGCTCTGGCTCTGCCTGCCCTGCGCGTTGTGGAGCGGTTCGACTGGCCCGAGATTGCCCCGGTGGTTCAGCGGGCCGAACTCGAAGCCTGGGAGCGGGGGGGCTACCTGAAAGAAGAAGAGTTTGCGCGCGCTGTGGCCCTTGGCCTGTTTGATTACCTGCGCAAAAGTCGCTCGCAGGGCTATGTCCTGAGTTTGAGTGGTGGGGCCGACTCTGCGTCCATTGCCGCGCTGGTTTATCTGATGATTCGGATGGCGGTCGAGAACATTGGCATTGACGGGGTAAAAAAGAAGCTGGGCTATATCCGCGCGATTCAGGACTGCGATACGCCCGAAGCTATGCTTAGTAAGCTTCTCACGGTCATGTACCAGGGCACCGAAAACTCGTCGGACGCTACGTTCAACTCGGCAAAGGAACTGGCCGACGACATTGGAGCAACGTTCATGAACATCAACATCAACGGGCTGGTGGAAACCTACCGGGGGCTGATTGAGGAGCAGCTGGGCCGCCAGCTGTCGTGGGAAACCGACGACATCGCGTTGCAGAACATTCAGGCGCGGGTGCGCGCGCCGGGTATCTGGATGCTGGCCAACCTGAACAACGCCCTGCTGCTCAGTACCTCCAACCGCTCCGAAGCCGCCGTGGGCTACGCCACGATGGACGGAGATACGGCGGGCAGCATTTCGCCCATTACGGGCATTGACAAGCATTTTCTGCGCGGCTGGCTGCGGTGGCTCGAAACCGTGGGACTGAACGTGAAAAACGCCCCCGAACCCACCGACCGCACCAGTCTGGCCACCGGTCGGAATGCCGCACCACCGGCCCCCGACGAGCTGATCAAAGTCAAAGGCTTACACGCCGTAAACAACCTGCAGCCTACCGCCGAACTGCGCCCGCTGGACAAAAAACAGACCGACGAAGATGACCTAATGCCGTACGAAGTGCTGAACGCCATTGAACTCGCGGCCATTCGCGACAAACAGGCCCCGGTAGAGGTGCTGAAACGGATGCAGGTTGAGTTTGCGGGTCACACCGGCGGGCCGCAGTACACGCGTGAAAAACTGGTGATCTGGGTAGAGCGGTTCTTTAAACTCTGGAGCCGCAACCAGTGGAAACGCGAACGCTATGCCCCCAGCTTTCACCTCGACGACCATAACCTGGACCCCCGTTCGTGGCTGCGTTTCCCGATTTTGTCGGGCGGTTTCGAGAAAGAACTGGCCGAAATGCGCGAGTGGGCCGCCGAACAGAGGCCAAACGGAAGAAAAAACAAGATTGGGTTTTAGCGGGCTCACGTCCGTTCGTTACGTGTCCGGTAACGCGTGGTGATGTACAGCACTTTATTCACTCCGTAAACTCCGGGCTGGGTCTGTCAGCGCTGCCCGGTACGTTTGCCACCCGATGGTCAGACCACCTACCAGCAGCATGACGCCCAGACAGGTGCCGAGCAGCCCGACGCCGATGTCGATATGGTGCGCAAATTCATGGAGAAACAACCGCCCGGCCGCGTAACCCAGCGGCAGGGCAATAACGCCCGCCAGCAGCAGTAGCCGCACGAAATCCCGCGATAGCAGCGTAACGATCTGGGTGGCATTGGCTCCCATTATTTTTCGGATGCCGATTTCCTTGATTCGGGTTGTCGTGGTGTACGTAACCATTCCCAGCAGACCCAGGCAGGCAATCGACAGGGCCATGAACACCAGCAGACCAGATACCGACAGGTCGTCGAGGTGCAGGTGGTGGTTATACAGTTCTTCGTCTACCCACTGCCAGACGAACGGCTCCTGCGGATTGAGCTGCTTCCAGGCCTGTTCCAGCGCCGGAATAACACGAGTCCGCGCACCCGGCTCTACCTTGACATTGAGGTACCGAAACTCGTCGGGCTGGTAGCGCAGCATCAGCGGACGGAGCGGTTGGGAAAGATTCTGGTAGTTGAAGTTGTTGAGCACGCCCACTACCTGTACTTCGGTGCTATCCTCCAGCCAGAGCAGCTGCCCCACGGCCGCCCGGGCACTTTTGAACGTCAGCGCCGTAGCCGCTTTCTCGTTGAGCAGCACGAAATACCCGGCAGAATCCGATGCGGACACGGGTAAGTTTTGACCGGCCAGGAAGGTCAACCCCATGTTCTCGACAAAATTGCGGTCGATCGAATACACGTTGGACGGAATGTAATTTCGATTGCGATCCGGCGAAAGCCGCGTGTAACTGCTGCGGAAGCCCAGCGGACTGGAGGTAGCGGCCACGCGCTCCACACCCGGCAGCTGCGCTATCGTATGGGCCAGTCGCCGATAGTCGGTTGGTGCGATGGCGATTGACAGGCTGTTTTCCCGGTCAAAGCCATACGAGGCCGTAGCCATGTACTGGAATTGCCGGTACATGACCGCAACAAATACCATAAACACCAGCGACACCACGAACTGCGTAACCATCAGGCCCTTCCGCAGCCCCATACCCCGAAACAACCTCGGCCCAACCTGGCCGCGCAACACCTGAACGGGCTGGTACCCCGACAACACGCGGGCGGGCACCAGACCCGCTACGAGGCCCGTCAGCAAGGCAAAGCCGAGGAAAAACAGCCATAACGTGCCGTCACGCTGTACGGTCTGCGTGCTGCGCAGCACCGATGGAAGCAACTCCATGGCCGTTAAAAAGACATAAGCGCAGCCCAACGCCAACAGAGACAGCAGGACCGATTCGGCCATGAACTGCCCCACGATTTGGGAGCGCAAAGCGCCGGCGACTTTCCGGACGCCCACCTCACGGGCGCGGCTCAGTGACCGGGCCAGTGTCAGGTTTACGTAGTTGAAGCCAGCTAACAACAGAATCACCAGCGCCAGCCCCCCAATGGCCAGCAGACCGCCCAGCGTTGGCTCCCAGGTGCCGTTACGCAATTCTTCGCGCGCCGGCGAAATACCCGACAGCACCTGCGACCGCAACGCGTAGGACTGCCCGGCGTTCGGACCCATGGCCTGTACGCCCTGCGCAGAAACGGCCAACAGCGCTCTCTCGAACGCCTGGCGCGTTGTTCCTTCGCTGAGCAGGACGTAGGTATAAGCCGACGTAGTCCAGTGGCTTTTCCAGTCGGTCAGGTGCGGGTCAAGCTGATGGCTTTTTTCCAGCAAAGGCACCGACGCCATGGACGCCAGCAGGTCGAAATGCAGGTGCGACTTTAGCTTATCCGTGGCCAATACGCCCGTAATGGTGAACGAACCCCGGTCTTTCACGGCCAGTGTCCTGCCAATTGGATTGGTTGTACCAAAGAAGCGTTCGGCCAGTTGCTGCGACAGAACTACGGTGCGCGGCTCAATGGCGGGTCGGCCCAGGAGCAGCCGAAAGCCAAACAGGGTATAGAAGTCTGGATCGGCAAAGGCGCCATCGGCGGGCAGAACCTTCTGACCTGCTGTCACCTCACCGCTAAGGGTATAATAGACGCGGGCGGTTTTTTCAATAAAGCCGAAGTTCTTCTGCAGCGCACCGGCAAGCGGTAGGGGCGAAGTGGCCACCGCCGTTACGTCGCCCTGCGGAGTGGTTACGTCTGTGATGATACGATACGTCCGGTTAGCGTATGGATGAAAGGTATCGTATTCCAGCGCATCTTTTACCTGAATAAGCGCCAGCAAACATACCGTCATGCCCGTTGCCAGACCGACTATATTGATGAATGAAAACAGCTTGTGTTTCACCAGATTGCGCACCGCAATCAGCATGTAGTTTCTGAGCATATCTGTATTGGGTTATTCACTCCGAAGACTCTTCACTGGGTTCATCAACGCAGCTTTTACACTCTGAAAGCTTACGGTCAGCAAGGCAATACTTACGGCTACCAATCCCGCCAGCGCAAAGGTCCACCACGACAGGTCAATCCGGTAGGCGAAGTCCTGCAACCAGCGGTTCATGGCGTACCAGGCAATAGGCAGGGCTACCACGATGGCAATGAGCACCAGTTTCAGGAAATCTTTCGAGAGCAGCGCTACAATACTACCAATGCTGAGCTCCCAGCACTTTGCGCACGCCAATTTCTTTGGTGCGTTGCTCGGCGGTGAATGTTGCCAGCCCAAACAAGCCCAGGCAGGCGATAAAAATAGCCAGACCCGTAAAGAGGCCGAACAACTGACTAAACTGTTGTTCGGCCCGGTACTGCTCGGTAAATTTCTGATCCAGAAAGAAATAGTCGAACGGACTCTCGGGGTATAGCCGGTTCCATAACTGACCAAGCTGGGCCACCGTACCCGGAATGCGCTGCCCATCCAGCCGAAACGAATAGTAACCCATCCGGTTGGTTGGCGCGCAGAGATATAGCGTAGGCCGCGTAGGTAGTTTCAGCGACTCGATGTGAAAATCGTCGATGACGCCTACCACCCGCGAGTCGATAGCCCGGGGCCCCTCAGTACCGCCGAATACCAGTAACTCATCGACGGCGGCTTCGGGCGAAGGAAACCCCAGGGCTTTCAGCGCCGACCGGTTGATCACGTACTGGGAACGCCAGCTGGATTCGCTGGCTCGAAATCCTGGCCCGGCCAGTTGACGGACGCCGTACGTGTCGAAGAATTTCTCATCGACATTGACGAAATAAAACGTTTGTTTCTCAGCGGTCACTTGCTTTTTCCAGTATACCCCGTTGCTGGTTCCCCCAATGGTGTTCAGGCCATCGCCCGGTACCACAGAAGAAGTCGTCATCCGTTGCACCCCTGGCAGTTGCGTGGCACCAGCCTGAAAAACGCGGAACCGCGTCTGGTAAATAGAGTCCTGGTTGAAGTCGTGCAGGGGGGCTTTTACCACCAGCATCTGGTTAATCGACAGGCCCAGGTCGTGGTATTGCAGAAACTGAAGTTGCCGGTATACAGTAATGATAGCCACCAGCATAACCACCGTACCCACGAACTGTCCGATGACCAGGGTTCGGCGCAGTCCCCAGCCCCCAACCGACTTTCCGACCCCTTGCCGGAGCATGCCTACGGGTGAGTAGCCCGATAAAACCACCGATGGGTACAAACCCGACCCGAGCACACTTCCCAGCAATAGAGCTGCCACCAATCCGTAAAACGTGGGGTTACTGGTAAATCCGCCCTCACTAAGTGGTCGCCCCGTCAGGGTATCAAAGAAAGGGGCCCGAAACCTGCATCAGTACCAGGGCAAGTGCAATGGACAGGCCGTTTACCAGCAACGACTCACCCATAAACTGGGCAACAAGCTGACCGCGACCGGCACCAATCGTTTTGCGAAGACCCACCTCTTTGGCCCGCGTGAGCGATTGGGCCGTAGTCAGGTTGCTGTAATTGACCCAGGCAATAGCCAGCACAAGCAGGCCGATAACGAACAGAAAAGACACCACCCGGGCACTGCCATTCGGCTCGTGCTCGTAGGTGAGGTTCGAATGCAGATGAATGTCGGTGAGGGGCTGCATCTGCAGGCGAAGGCTTTTTTTGTCGAGGTGCCGGTTCCCCAACTGCGTAAGTTTAGCCTGCACCAGTGCAGGGTTAGCATCCGGGCGGAGCTGCACGTAGTTATAATCCCAGTAGTTGTCCCAGTTGTCGGTATGCCCGTGGCTATACAGTGTTTTGTAAGCCAGTAACATCGTAAACCGGAAGTGGGTATTGGGCGGGGAGTCCTCAACCACCGCCGTGACCAGATGCTGGCCGGTGAACCAGCCTCCCGCCAGCCGCAGGGTTTTACCGACGGGATTCTGGGAGCCAAAATAGCGCCGGGCGGTGGCCGCTGTCAGCACAACAGTATTGGGGCGATTCAGCGCATCTTTCAGGCTGCCGTAAAGTGCCTGATAAGGAAACATGCGCAGAAACCCCTCATCGACGGCGTAGGCGCCCTGCTGCAGGTAAGGCGTAGCGCCCCGGAAAGCAGCCAGGTCACGGGCGCTGTAAATGCGGGTATAGTCTACCACTTCGGGCAGTTCGGCCCGGAGAGCCGGACCAATAGCACTGTGCGAATTAGCATCCCGGGTCTCCAGCGCGCCATTTACGTAGTTTTCGAGATACACCCGCCAGATTCTCGACGCCTGCGGGAATTGACGGTCGTAGCTGTGCTCAAACCATACGTATTGCATGATCAGCAGAAAAGCCCCCATGCCCAGTGCCAGCCCACCCATATTGAGCAGGGTGTAGAGCCGGTTTCGCCAGAGATTGCGGAAGGCGATTTTAAGATAGTTGCGAAGCATAGCCGTTAACGCTGGGGTTAGATACGCCTGTAGTTGATTCGTGTATGAAGCCCTGGACCCCAAATCGGCGGTGATTTGAAGGCACGGGCTACTCGTCTATGGCACCGCCCGGTTCGGACGTTTGATAGCTCTTATCTTTCAGCCGCTGTAAGGCAATAGGTGCGGATAGTGGCCAACGACCATTACCTCAGCGATGTGCTGACTACTGCCTGTATGGCCTATTTTTTTACGTTTCTCTTCGCTCGCGTCGTTGCCAAACCAGCCCTGAAACCTTAACCGTGCCCACCCGGCTGCCAGTCGGCTAAAACGCGTCTGGTTATGTTTTTGAACGCTTCAATTTTTACCAATCAATCGCTTGGCTGCTTCTAACTGAACATCGTTGTGAGCCAGCACGTCGCTGATGGTGGGCCTTATTTCATAATCCGGAATGACTCCCCGGCCCGGCGGTTGCTTCGGTGCATGGTCAGGCACAGTCAAAAGAATTCGGATGGTAGGAATCACGGCTTGTAGCTGGCTGTGGGGTAAAATCAGTTTCAGATAGCGTCCACCAGTGGCTCCGTAATACCCCCCACCGGTTTCTTCGCCAACGACCACCCCCCGTTTGGTGGCATGAACCAGCGCCACAAATTCTGACGCAGCCGAAACCGTTGCTCCGCTGGCCAGCACAATCAATTTGCCGTTAAAACGCAGTGGCTCGTCTACCGGATTCATGGGCGAGCTGCCCAGATACAGGTAACTCATCAAGTACGTACCATCGGCAGTTGGTGTCCCGCGCAGCGACCTAAAATCCGATAGATTAGCTACGTAGTTCAGGTACGTGAACCGCTGGGTAATCATTTCGGCCCTTTGCAAATGAGTAAAAGGCGTTTGAGCCAAATAGGAAAACAACCTCGTCACGTTGCTGTTGTTGCCGCCCCCGTTTCTCCGGACATCAATAATGAGATGCTTAGACCGGGCTTGCCGGATGGTTTTAAAAATTGCCTGAATCGAATCAGTAAAGGGGTGATTGTTGATCTCGAAGGTGTTGATAGTAAGCACGGCCGTTCGTGAAGAATGGCTGAACGACAGAGCCATGTTGTGAACAGGCTGAGGCTGGCGTCTGGCAAGGGCCAGTCGCTCTATTTGCCGCTGTGAGGAAGCTTTTACGGTGAATTGGATTGGTTTTTTCAGGATCGGATCAACGGCATCGATCACAAACTGCTCCGGTTGCCCGATCAACAGGGCGTACGCTTCGCCAAAGCCCCCGTGAGACAGCACATCATAGGGATAGGTTACATTATACCCATCGGCGGGCAGGTAACGTAAAAATTGAGCCACGAGCTTCTGAACCGGCTGGTGATTGATGGCCTTAATCTCGTACCCTTCCCGGTTCGAATCAGCGACATATTCCTGGATATAGACCTTGTTCTGACCAACCAGTACACGAAAAGGTAAACCCTTCTGTAGGCTAAGCGCCTGTGCATGAATCGGTTTTGAAAACGTCAGGTTGGTATGCAGGCATCGTATTCGGGCAATCAGCGGCAACAACAGTTTAAAATACGCGACCCTATTCATATCGTGTTTGATGAGGCTGTATGTGCTGTCGAAGTAAGCATTCATAGCGGGTTTACTCGAATACCAGTAAAGGCCGGGGTGGGCTTCTTCCAGGGTTTTGCGTAGAATCCGAAAGTCCGCCCGTAAGCCTGAAACCGGTAGGCTCACTGGCGTTTCCTCCGCTGTTGACCGGCAGGCAATGGCCCCGACCAACAGCAGAAACAGACAGCGTATGAGTAGCGGAGCAACGGCCATAGGGTTCATCTATTCACTTCGCAAACTCTTTACCGGGTTCATCAGCGCAGCCCGATAAGTTCGCCAGCCAATAATCAGCCCGCCCACACTAAAAAGTAACAGCGAACAGGCCAGTAAAAGCCCTGGCCCCACCGACGTGTGGTAGGCATATTGTTGCAAAAAGGCTTGCCCGGCCCCAAATCCCAGGGGCAAGCCAACTAAAACGGCAAGCAGTAGTAACCACACAAATTCGTTGGAAAGAACCCGCATAATCTGCCAGAATGTGGCGCCCATCACTTTACGGATACCAACCTCTTTAATGCGGGTTTCGGTGGTGTAGGTAACCAGGCCCAACAGGCCAAGACCGGCAATTAATAAAGCCATGCCTGTTAACAAGCCGATGAACGCCTGATCGTCCCGGTGGAAGTGCTGCTCGTTCAGATGCTCCTCAAACCAGCGGGTCTCAATTGGCTGATACGGATTATGCCGTTTCCAATGGCTCGTCAGGCCCGCCAACACAGCCTCATCGGCACCAGAGGCAACTTTGAGTAAAAGCGCACGAAACTCCTGGGGCTGATTGTATAGCACTAAGGAGTTAATACGGCGAAGGAGGGTGGAATGGTGGAAATCACGGACTACCCCCGCTACCTGTCGCTCCGTGCTATCATTTAACCACACGGTTTTTCCAACGGCGTCGGCTGGCGTACCGAGTTTCAGCGTCCGAACGGCTTCCTCGTTGACCAGCACAAAATGACTAACCGAGTCGTTGGTGCTGCGGGGTAAATTCTGTCCGGCTATCACGTGTAAGCCTACCGTCTGAACCAACGTAGGGGTAACTGAAAATGTGGTCGCCTGAACAGAATCACCACTCCGACGCGAACGAATGAAGCGAACCTGACCGCCCGAAAAGCCAAACTCGGCCGACGTAGCGGCCACGTGCTCCACCCCAGCCAGTTTGCTTAATTCCGTTGCCATTGCCAGATCTGATGGCTTGTTCAGGGGAACGGTGAGAATCTGCCGATGGTCAAACCCATAATCAGCCGTAGCCATAAACGAGGACTGACGGTAGAAAACGGCCAGGAAAATGAGGGCTATCAGGGTGGCGGCAAACTGCGAAACAATCAAGGCCCGCCGTAGTCCCAATCCCCGAAAGAGCTGGGTTTTGAGAAAGCCCCGCAACACCTGGGCGGGTTGATAGCTGGCCAGGGTTTGGGCCGGGACCCAGCCAGCAACCAGGCCGGTGAGCAGCACAAAAACGAGAAAATACAACCACTGAAACCCGTCCTGCCGCACATCGTCAATCAGGCGTTGTACCGTTGGCAATCGGGAAATGAGTTTGAGTTGGCCGTAAGCCAGCCCAAAAGCGAGCAAGGCCACCAGGGTTGACTCCGTCAAAAACTGGCCGATCAGTTGGCTTCGTACCGCCCCAACTGCTTTCCGAACCCCCACCTCCCGAGCGCGGCCCAGGGATCGAATCAGGGTCAGGTTAACATAGTTGAACCCGGCCAGCAGCAACACTACCAGGGCCAGTACGCCCATTGACAGCAGATTAGGCATGATAGGTTCAGATGTAATGTTGTACAGTCGTTCGCGACCCGGAGAAATACGGGTTAACGATTGCCAGCGAAATCCATATTGCCTGTTGGCTGTGGCCAGATAACCGCCATTGATCCGTTTGGCGGCTGCGTTTAAGGCAGTTTGTAAAGCAGCGGATGAAACCCCTTTTCTGAGTTGTATATAGGTGTAGCCCGCCGTTTCATCCCGCCAGTTCATTAGCTGATGCTTTTTCATCGACAGGCTCAGGGTGGCCATTGAGACAAGCATATCGAACCGTAAATGCGAGGGGTAAGGCGGTTTCGCCATGACACCGGTCACGGTGAGCTGACCATATTGACCTACGGTCAGGGTTTTGCCAATTGGATTTTGTTGGTGGAAGAACCGGTCTGCGGTTGCTTGTGTCAGAACCACGGTGCCGGCTTCCGTTGCCGGATAGCCCGCGGCCAGCCGAAAGCCAAACATGGTGTAAAAGCCCGGATCGACGAACGCACCGTTCACGGGCAGCGTCTTATCGTTGGCAATTGCTTTATCGGGCAACCCATAGCAAACTCGGGTGATTTGATCGGCAAGGGGGTAGTCACGAGTTAACAAATCCGCTAAGGGCAAGGGTGTACTGGCCAATGGCATGACCTCTCCCTGATGTCGGGTCATATCTGTCAGGACACGATACGTTCTATCGGCATTGGGGTGAAATGTATCGTAGTCAAAGGCGCCTTTGACCTGAATCAGGGCCAACAGGCATACGGTCATACCAGAGGCTAACCCAACAACATTAACGAATGAAAACAGCCGCTGTCGCCACAGATTACGAAAGGCGATTTTGATATAGTTCCGTAGCATAGTTGTCAGGGTTTATTCACTTCGTAATGAGTTGACCGGGTTCATCAGGGCGGCTTTCACACTCTGGAAACTCACCGTCAGCAAGGCGATGCCCACCGCCAGCAAACCCGCCAGGGCAAACATCCACCACTCGATATCGATTTTGTAGGCAAAGTCCTGCAACCAACGATTCATGGCGTACCAGGCCAGCGGAGAGGCAATGACAATGGCCATCCCGACCAGTTTCAGGAAATCTTTCGACAATAGGGTGACGATGCTGCCAACCGAAGCCCCCAGCACTTTGCGAACCCCGATTTCTTTGGTGCGCTGACTAACCGTAAACGTAACCAGGCCATATAACCCTAAGCAGCAAATCAGGATGGCGATAGCGGTAAAGACGTTGATAAGCCGGGCGGTCAGGGTTTCGGTTTCGTATAACCGGGCCACTTGCTCATCCAGAAATTGATACTCGAAGGCCTCATTGGGGAAAACTTGCTGCCCTACCTGCCGGATTTGCTGTATAGTTTGCGCTAAATTATTGCCCGATATCCGTATACCTGCCTGTCGGTACCAGGCCGCATAACTGGCCATGATGCAGGGGCCAATCTCGTCGCGCAGTGATTTCTGGTGAAAATCCGTTACGACACCCACAATGGGCAGAGGAATGGGCGAAAGGTAATACTGTAGTTTTTTGCCCAGAGCCTGCTGCGGATCGGAAAAGCCGAGTTTGTGTAGCATTTTTTCGTTGATCACATAATCGCGAATGGTATCGCCGGGCGTAAGGTTGCGGCCTGCCAGTAATTTCAGGCTGTAAGTCTTCAAGTAATCAGCATCGGCCAGCCGATCCATAACCGGAAATTTTTCCCAGTCAGCACGATCATCAAATTTGAATGAGCCGCCATAGCCTTGGGCACTGGAAGGCGGCAATACCGACAGACTAACCGACTGGATGCCAGCATAAGTCAAAAGCTGCTGTTTAAACGCATCATGCTTTGCTTTCTGGCCGTAGGGCAACGTAACCATGACCACGTTGGCCTGGTTGAATCCCAGGTCGGCTTGCCGCATGTACTGGCCCTGGTTTGACACAACCAACGCCCCAATAATCAGCACCTGGCAAACGACGAACTGCACCACGATGAGCACTTTCCTGACGGTGACGGTGAAGCCACGACTGGCCGGGCTGCGAGCTATCGTTCCGCGCAGGGCTAGTATAGGCGAATAACCCGACAACACGGCCGCCGGATAGCCACCCGCCAGTATAATGGTGCCGATGAGCAGCCAACCAATAAAGCCCACCATTAGCCAGTCAGGCTGGAGGGATAGCGTTACCCGAACCCAATCGTTGAAAACAGGCAGTAGGGCCGTGACCAGCAACAGGGCCAGGCTGATGGCAACCACCGTAATCAAGCTGGTTTCGAGCAGGACCTGACCAATCAACTGCTTCCGATTACTACCCAGCGTTTTGCGAATACCCACCTCCTTACTCCTGCGTATGGCCTGTGCCGTAGCCAGGTTAATGAAGTTGATACAGGCCGCCACAATCAACACCACCCCAATTATCCCCAGCGACCACAGTAGCGCAGGCCGACTGGCATGGGCGGGATCGCGGGCCACATCGAAGTGCAGATCGGCCAGGGGCTGGACTACAAAGCGGTAAATACGAGCCGATTTGCCATACTGCTGTTTTGATAGAGCGGGCAAAGCCCGCTGAAGACTGGTCAGTGCTTCCGGGCTCTTCAGGCGGGCATAAAGTCTATTCTGGCTATTGAGCATGCTCCAGTCGGTAAGATCAACGGGTATGATCTGACGCAGCGTCGACAGCGACACCATCAGGCCCAGTCTGATATCAGTCGGACCGGGTGGATCGGCCACGATGCCTGCAATGGTCACCGTGGTTTCGTTGTCGAGGGTTAATCGTTGACCGAGGGCGTTGATTGTCCCAAAATAGCGTCTGGCCCACGATTCGGTCAGCACAGCGTGGTTGGGAGCATTTAGAGCCGTGCCCGCACTACCCCGTAGCCAGTGATAGGTTAACACATCGAACCACTCCGGTTCCACGAAGCCAATGCCCTCGTGTTCCAGAAAGCGTACCGGCACCGCCTGGGCAGTTCGATGAGTACTAATCGTAATATCCCCCCAACCAAGCATGAAGGCGGCCTGGGCTACCTGCGGGTACAGGGCACGCAGGGTCGCTGCCATGGGTGGCGGTGCTTCGGCATTGTATTCGATAGATCCGTCGTCAAGGTGCAGGTCGGTGCTGATGCGAACGATATTGTCGAAGTTGGCGTGGTGCCGGTCGGTGCTGAGGTGATGGCGCAGAAACAGGAAAACCAATAATCCACCCGCCATGCCGACCGAAAGACCAATGATGTTGAGCAGCGTGTACGTTCGGTGCGTACGCAGATTCCGCCAGGCGATTTTGAGGTAGTTTCGGAGCATAACGTTAGGCATCTATTCTGACCGCAACGATTTCACCGGGTTCATCAGGGCGGCTTTCACGCTTTGGAAACTCACCGTCAGCAGGGCAATCCCCACCGCCAGCAAACCCGCCAGCGCGAAGTACCACCACTCAATGTCGATCCTGTAAGCAAAGTCCTTCAACCATTGACTCATGGCGTACCAGGCAATTGGGCTGGCAATGACGATGGCAATCAGCACCAGCCGGAGGAAATCTTTGGAAAGTAGCCCGACGATGCTGAACACGGACGCCCCAAGCACTTTTCGGACGCCAATTTCTTTGGTGCGCTGCTCAGCCATAAACGCAGCCAGGCCAAATAATCCCAAACAGGCAATCAGGATGGCCAGTACGGCGAACGTCAGCGCAATGGTGCCGATGCGCTGTTCGGCGCGGTACATGGCATCGAAGCTGTCTTCCAGAAAGGCGTAACTGAACGGTTGACCGGGGGCGACCTGCTTCCACTTCGTCTCGATCTGACTAATTAGGGCCGGTATGTTTGTGCCGCCCAACCGAAATGACGCGGCCCCGGAGTTGGCATCCAGCACCATGGCCAGCGCACTGATATTCCGCCGGAGTGATTCGAAGTGGAAGTTTTTGACGACACCAATCACCGTATAGGTCCTGGTGGTTTTTGACTGTGAGTCAACAAACTGCAGGACGCGCTTCCCGATGATGTTTTGGCCGCCGAAGAGCTTAGCTGCCGTTTCGTTCAGGATAATGCCGGACGAGTCAGAGCCGAATTCCCGCGAGAAATCCCGCCCCTGAACAAGCTGCATTCCCAGCGTTTTCACGTAGTCATGATCAACACCCCAGGCCTGCATATTTACGGCGTTTTTCTGGTCGATTTTCCCTTCCGGGAAGAATGAATTATCACTTCGATTGGAGGGCGTGGGTAGGTAGCCGGAGATGGAACCGCTGACCACGCCGGGCAACCGGAGCACCTCCTGCTTGAACGTCTCCGCCTGTTTACCAATGGCATACACGTCGTTGATCGTCAGCACCTGATCGCGGTTGAACCCCAGATTTTTGCTTTGAATGTACGTGATTTGCCGGTACACAATGATAGTGCCGACGATGAGTACCACCGACATCATGAACTGAAACACGACCAATCCGCTCCGTAGCCCAACTCCTTTGAAATGACATTTACTTGCCACCTTTTAAAACGCTGATGGGCTTGAACGAGGACAGAAAAAAGGCTGGATAGCTGCCCGCCAGCAAACCGACCACAATCGGGACCAGGACGAGTACCGGTAGCCAATAGAGGGACAGCAGGCTTCTGATGCTTAATTGCTTAGCGGCAATATCATTGAAAAAAGGTATGGATACCGTAACCATAAGTAAGGCCAATCCCATCGCCAATGCTGTCATCAGCACGGATTCGGTCATAAACTGCCCAATGAGTTGGGGACGTTCTGATCCCAGCACTTTGCGGACACCCACTTCTTTGGCGCGGTTGGCCGAGCGGGCGGTGGCTAAGTTCATGAAGTTGATGCCCGCAATGAGCAGAATAAACAACGCCACCGCCGAGAAAATGTACACGTACTGGATGTCGCCGTTGGGCGCGAGTTCGATGGTTTGTTTCGAGTACAGGTGAATATCGGTGAGCGGCATCAGCGATAAGCGAAAGCGGTTGCCTGCCTGCCGAAACTGCGCCAGTGTAGTACCGATAAACTGTAGGGCCTGAGGGCCAACGTATTTTTCGATGACGGCGTCGAGATTTTTCCCGAACTGCCGGTAGTCGGTGCCTTCGCGCAGCACAATGTAGGTATGGTGATTATTGCTCAGCCACTGTCCCCACTGGTAATCGTCGCTGAGCATGGTCGGGAAGAAGTCGCTGCGGAAGTGCGAATTAACGGGCATATCGCGGATGACGCCCGTCACGTTGAAGTTCTGGGTCATTGTCAAAGGTCAGTGTCTGCCCCATGGGGTCCTGGTTGCCAAAGTGCCGTTTAGCCGCCGATTCGCTGATAACAACCGTGTTGGGTAAAGCCAGTGCGGTTCTGGAGTCCCCGGCTACGAGTGGCAGCGTAAACACGTCGAACAGCGTCGAGTCGGCAAACGTGATGTTCTCTTCGCGCAGGCTATTCGTTGACCCGGCCCGCTTAACGAGCCACGTACCGCGCTGATGGAGCCGCACAAACTGCTCCACCTGTGGGTAATCCTGTTTCAGCGTCGGCCCGACCGGATCGGGTGACACGGCCATCCGCATGTCGTTACCGCCGAACTTAACGTCGGAATGAATGCGGTAGATGCGGTTCGCTTTGGCATGGTACCGATCATAGCTCAACTCGTCTAAGACGTAGAGCGTGATGAGCAGGCAGCAAGCCAGCCCCGTGGCCAGTCCTGAGATGTTGATAAACGATAGCCCGCGTTGTTTACGCAGGTTCCGCCAGGCAATTTTGAGGTAGTTTCTGAGCATAACTAGGGCATTTATTCGGAGCGTAGTGATTTGACGGGGTTCATCAGGGCGGCTTTCATCGACTGATAGCTCACCGTTAGCAGCGACACCAGCAGAACGGCTAAAAACGGCAGAACAAACAGCCACCAGGGGAGATCCATGCGGAAGGCATACCCCTGCAGCCATTGCGTTACGGCATACCAGGCCAACGGCGTGGCAATGGCAAACGCGATCAGGATCAAGACGGCAAACTCCCGGTACAGCATCTGCACGATTTCGCCAACCGAAGCCCCCAGCGCCTTCCGGATGCCAATTTCTTTGGTGCGCTGCGCGGTCGTGAATGAGGCCAGCCCGAACAAACCCAAACACGCCACCAGGATGGCCAGCCCCGTGAAGAGACCAAACACCTGACCAAACCGCTGATCGGCCCGGTACTGCTCGTTGAAGCGTTCATCCAGAAACGAGTATTCAAACGGGTTGCCGGGGAAGAATCGGTTCCACTCGGCCTGGATGGCCGTAATCTGACTGGTTAAATCAGTAGTGGCCATTTTAATGGAAAAGAAACCGGCCCTGTCCGGACTCAGGCGAAGAATCAGCGGTTCATAGGCATCGCGCAACGACTGCTGATGAAAATTGTCTGTTACGCCGACAATGGTGAAAATCTCGCCCCAGAAGTCGATCTGCTTGCCAATAGCCTGGGCGGGATTCGTGAAGCCCAGTTGCTCAATGGCCATTTTGTTGAATACCACCGCTTTAGGATCACTACCAAATTCTTTCGAAAAATTACGCCCGGCCAGGAGCTTCAACGCATAGGCCTCAATGAAATCGTGATCAATGCCAATGACCCGATACTGTTTCCCCTTGCTTTCGTCGACTCCTTTCAACCGGATGCCACCCGCGTTAAAGTCCGATCCCTGCCCCGGAACAATGGATGAAGCGGTTACGTACCGAATCGTTGGCTGACGCAGCAACTCGTCTTTAAAGGCCGCCATCTGCCGCATAAAGGTTGAGTCATTGGCCATAATGGGCGGATTAAGCACCAACGTCTGGTCGATGCTGATGCCCAGACCTTGTTGGCGCATGAAACTGATTTGCTGAAACACCGCCAGCGTACCGACCAACAGAAACAACGAGGCCGCAAACTGAAACACCACCAGCGACTTGCGCAGGTTGATACCCTGCCGGGATGCGCTGACTTTTCCTTTCAATACCGATACGGGTTTAAACCCCGACAGAACGAAGGCCGGGTACAGTCCCGATAGAAAACTCCCGATAACAAACAGTCCGGCCAGGGGCAGCCAGAACAACCGGCTCTTCAGCAGCGCAACGCCTAATTGCTGCCCCGACAGTTCATTGAAGGCTGGTAACGAAAATGCCACCAAAAGCAGGGCCAGCACAACGGCCATCCCATTGAGCAGCACCGACTCGGTCATGAACTGCCCGATAAGCTGACCCCGCAACGAACCGACTGCTTTGCGGACGCCTACTTCTTTGGCCCGATTGGTGGCCCGTGCCGTAGCCAGATTAATGTAATTGACCCAGGCAATGACGACAATGAAAAAAGCAATCGCCAGCAGCAGGTAAACCGTCTTGCCGTCGCCGTTCGGCTCGGCTTCCATCAGGAAATGGGAGTACAGGTGGATATCTCTCAACGGCTGGAGCAGATACACCGCAGCCGACCCGTATTGTCGGTGTTCGGCGCCCGCCAGTTTATCAACTAAGGCCGGAAATTTGGCTTCGAGCGCCTGTGGGTTAACGCCGGGTCGAAGCAACAGGTAAGACAGGGCGCCATCCCACTGCCAGGCCGTATTCGGATTGTTATCGGCACCGGCCTGGCTGACAAACGTGGCGTGTGGAATGATGTAATCGGGTTGTAAATGCGTATTGGTTGGAAAATCCCTGAAAACACCCGTCACCTTCACCGCTTCTTTGCGGTTCTGCTGAATGATTTTTCCAAGCGGGTTCTCGCTGCCGAACAGCCGTCGGGCTACGGTTTCTGAGAGAACTACGGTGTTCGGTTCGGCCAGCGCGGTAGCCGGATTTCCCGCCACCAAGGGGTAGGAGAAAAGGCTAAAAAAAGACTGACTGGCATAGTACACCTTCTCAACTTTCAGGCTTTTTTCCTGATAATCGACAACCATCGGGCCGCGACGCAACACGTTTACATAGTCCTCAACCTCATTGAACGCTCCCTTGAATGCGTAGCCGGCCGCCTGCGCCCCGGCCGCCCACTGGGTACTCAGTTTGCCTTCGTTGTAGCGATCCTGCCGGACGCGGTAAATCCGGTCGCCCTTCGTGTGAAAGTTGTCGTAACTCAGTTCAACCGCTACGTATTGCAAAATGAGTACGCAGGCCGCCACCCCAATCGCCAGTCCCAGAATGTTGATGGCCGAAAAGGTCTTGTTGCGGATCAGATTCCGCCAGGCGATTTTGAAATAATTTCTCAGCATGATCAGGCCGGTAGGGAGATACTGATACGGTGTACCAAATGCCGTGCCGGGAAAGAAATATACTGAAAATCAGGTATTTACTCTAATTGATTTTTAGATGTGTGTCCATATTCGGACACCGGTTGTCTGTTATCGGACACCCCATCGGTCTGCCTGCTGACCGAGCCGCAGTACATGGATTAGACACCCTGACCCGTAGCTGCGGCTTCAGTCAACCGACGCGGTAGAAAAAAAAATCTCCCTTCACAGCCTGAGAGTCGGTATGACGCTAAAGCTATGAAGGGAGACCGTCGGGGAATACACCGTAGAGTCAGGATTAGCCCAGGTTGTAGGGACAGTTCTGACTCTTAAAGAATAGGGGGCTCACAGGTTCGCGTCTTCGCGGCTGTTAAAGGTGTCGCCCTGGTTGATATCGCCGGTTTTCAGACCCTTTGAGAACCAGTACGCCCGCTGCGCTGCCGAGCCGTGGGTAAAGGATTCGGGCCTTACATACCCCTGCGTTTGCTCCTGAATGCGGTCATCGCCAATGGAGTTGGCTGCCCGCAGAGCCTCCTCTACATCGCCGGGTTCAAAATTAAAGTCGGTACCCTGCGCGTTGTGCGCCCAGACACCCGCCAGAAAATCGGCCTGTAGCTCGAGCCGGACCGACAGCTGGTTGGCTTCGGCTTTGCCCATGCGTTGCTGAGCCGCCTGCACTTTGTCCATGATGCCCATCTGATCCTGAATGTAATGCCCCACCTCGTGCGCCACTACGTATGCCATGGCAAAATCGCCGGGGGCGTTGAACCGCCGGGCCAGGTCATCGTAAAACGACAGATCGATATACAGTTTACCATCACCCGGGCAGTAGAAGGGTCCCGATGCCGCCGAGGCAACCCCGCAACCCGACTGGGTACGGTCGCGAAACATCACCAGCGTGGGCGGCCGGTACTGCGTACCATCATCGGCAAAAACGCGGCTCCAGGTATCCTCCGTACTGGCCAGAACCCGGCGCGTAAACTGAGCCGCTGCATCGTCGGCCTGCGGACCCGCCGACTGCCCGGCGCGGGGCATGGTTGGGCTCTGGGTTGACTGCCCCGACCCATTCAGGATGTCGGACGGGTCTCCGCCCAACAGCGTAACGATAATGGCAATAACAATGCTGCCAATACCACCGCCAATGGCCAGGCCCCGGCCCCCGCTACTCCGGCGGTCATCTACGTTTCCACTTTCTCGGCCTCCAATCCAGCGCATATGAGTTTGATGTTTACGACCGGTTGACCCGGCCTGTGATGGTTAATTTATTTCGAACGGCATACAGGGCAATAGTACAACACCGGTCAGAACGGGTCCTTATACCAGCGTTAAGGTTTGTATCTGCTGATTAATGAATTTGATGTCTTCATCGGTTAACGGCACGTCCATAGAGTGGGCGTTTTGGGTGGCCTGTTCGGCATTTCGTGCGCCAGCCAGCGCAACCGTGATGCCGGGCTGCTGAACCGTCCAGCGCAGCACCAGCTGACTCAGGGTAGCCCCTTTATCGTCGGCCATTGGTTTGAGGGCCGCCAGCAGCGCATCCGTCTGACGAATGTTTTCGTCTTTGAAAAACCGGTAGCCCGACCGGTGGTCTCCCTCGGCAAACTCGTGGCCGGGTTTGATCTTTCCGGTCAGCAAACCCCGTTCCAGGGGGCTATAGGCCAGAATGGCGGTGTTGTGCTGGCGACAGTAAGGAACAAGTTCATCCTCAATACCCCGGTTCAGCAGGCTGTACGGCACCTGATTAGATACGATGCTAAGGGTGGTTCCGGCCTGTTTCAGCTGATCGAGGCTGTAATTGCTCACGCCCGCCTGACGCACTTTTCCCTGCTCAATGAGCCGCAGCACGGCTTCCATACTTTCGTCGATGGGCGTGGTCTTGTCGGGCCAGTGCATCTGATACAGGTCAATGTAATCGGTGCCGAGCCGACGCAGACTGTTTTCGCATTCCGTAATGATACTGTCGCGGCCACCGTATTTATAGACATCAATTGGATGGCCGTCGTTATCCTGGCTTTTGAAGCCAAAATCGCCTTGTTTCAGGTCCCAGCGCATGCCGTATTTGGTGAGAATCTGGACTTTGTCCCGTGGAATATCGCGGATGGCTTCGCCCACAATCTCTTCGCTTTCGCCCTGCCCGTAGATGGGGGCGGTATCAATGGACGTTACGCCCAGCTCATACGAGGCTCTGATCGCTTCTACGGCTCCGGTTCGTTCGGTACCGCCCCACATCCAGCCCCCGGCCGCCCAGGCCCCAAACGCGATGGCCGATACCCGCAAATCTGAATCGCCTATTGTTCTGTACTCCATGCTGTCTGACTCCTGTTTGGTAGAAGAAGAGAATTCGGGGTGATTTTGTTAAGGGAAGGCTACGAAGGCAATGCAGAAATAGTCAGGGCTGTCAGGAAAATGAGGTAAAACAGCGCGCCAACCTGCGCGGATAACAGGGGGTCACCGCCCCCCGTGAAAACCGGGCGCGAATAGGATGCGTCAGGCGTCTCCGCCCAACCCTGCTATGATCGGCAGCGTCTCGCAACCTCATTGTCGCCTGCCTCTGTAGGGCTAATAAAAATTATAAATGAGCATTTATTAGTGCAATATGATAATCTTGCGAACGATTGCACGTGCTGTACCCGCCCGCCCGTCATGCGATCACCCCGGTCCTTATCAAATCCGTTGACCCCGCGATCCTGTCGCAGCAAACAAATGGCTGGCGTTGTCTGGCGCCCTGAAGGAGCCAAGCAGCCAAGCCATCACCGTTTGGCATTTGTCGTGCCGCTGGCATACCTTACTACCCATGAGACACCCGTCGTTTTTTGGTCAGTGGTCCCGCTTTATCGCTACGCTGCTTGGCGTTGGGGGCGGGCTGAGTCTGCTGACGACGGTACTCGTTGCCCAGCCCAACCTGCCCCCCCCCGAGCGTATTACCGACCGCCAGGGGCTGCCCCAGGCGTCTGTACCCGCCATTACGCAGGATCGGCAGGGGTTCATCTGGGTGGCCACCCGCGACGGCCTGGGCCGCTACGATGGGCACCACTTCAAAGTCTTCCAGCCCGACCCTAACGGGAAACCCTCGCTCTCGTTCACCGGGCTGGACAGGCTGTTTACCGATCACCACGGGCAAATCTGGATTACTTCCGAGCTGGGTGATATCGACGTCTTTGACCCCCGAACCGAAACATTTACGAATATCTCCCGACGCGCCCTCTATCGGCGGGCGGCAGGAAACGAACAACCCTACCAGCTTTACGTTGACCGGGCCGACCGGCTCTGGGTGCCGCTGTGGGCAAAGGGCCTGCTTTGTATCGACCGGGCCGCTAACCGGGTGTGGCACTTTCGTCACCAGCCCGGCCAACCCCGCTCGTTGGGCAGTGACAGCGTCATGCAGGTCAGCCAGGCCCCCGATGGTACCATCTGGATTGCCACCCGAAACGGATTGGAACGCTTTGACGAAACCACCCGTCAGTTCACGCACTACCAGCACCAGCCTGGCCAGACCGGCTCCCTGCCCGACAACCAGTTGCGCGGCCTGCAAATCAGGGCCACCGGTGAGGTGCTGACCATCTCACAACGGTTTGTGAGTTGGCTCAACCCGGCTACGGGGCTGTTTGGCGCGTGTCCTTTACCGGCCTACAATTCCTCCCGGCATGATTTGAAGGGCTACCCTACGCTGGACAGCCTGGGTCGGCTCTATTTTCAGCACAACAGCAGCATCTACCGGTTCTCCAGCCAGCAGGGACTTGTAGAAGTGGAGCAATCGAACCAATCAATTGACGAGTGTGTCAGCCTGTTCGTCGACCGGTCGCAGGTGCTGTGGGTTGGTACCCGGGGGGCCGGCATTCGCAAATACGACCTGCGGGGCGGTGATTTTCAACAGGTGCCTTACCGGAGGAATTTTTATCAGGACGTGCTGAGTTCCCAGTGGCTGGGGGTGCCAGCTGCCAGCCTGCCTCCCCCGGCGGCTTTCGCCCACGGGCACAGCTACGATTTTCGCTACACCATCAGCCAGAACCGGTATTTGTGGCATAACATAGGTGGCTCCGCCGTCTATCGAACCGACCTGCAGGCCAAACGCAGTGAAGCGCTGCCGCTGCCGGTTCGTTCGCACCAGGGGTATGTGAGCCTGCTGGCTACGGACCCCCAACAGCGGGTGTGGGCTGTGTACGGAGCAGCGGTCTGGTGCTATGACGACGCAACCCGGCAATGGGTTAAACAGCCTTACCGCATCCCCCGGCCGCAGACCTTCGGCGCACTCACCTTTGTGGTGGATGAGCAGGCCCTCTGGTTCGCTACGGAGAGCAAGGGTCTATGGCGGCTCGACCGGGCAACGGGCCAGTGGCGGCAGTACGTCAACCGACCCCGGGACCACCAGTCACTATCCAGCAATTCCCTTTTTTGTATCAGCAAAGACCCCACCAACCCCAACCGGTTGTGGATCGGTACGTTTGGAGGGGGCTTGTGCGCCTTCGATAAGCGAACGGGAACCAGCCGCCGGATCACGCAGGCCGATGGGCTGCCTAATAACGTGATCTACTCGGTCATCCCCGACCAGCAGGGCTATCTGTGGATGGGTACTAACAAAGGCATCTGCCGCCTGAACCGCCGAACCTTTTCCACCCGAACGTTTACCCACGCCGACGGGCTGCTGGCCGACGAGTTCAACCGCTTTCACTGGCTGCACCTGCCCCAGTCCACGCCAGGCCAACGGGCGGATCCGGAAGAACGTATCATCATGGGTGGGCTGACGGGCATTACCGCCTTTTACCCCCGACAGGTGCGGGAAGACACGTTTCAGCCGCCGGTTGAACTCACCGAGCTACAGGTGAACAACCAGCCCGTTTCGCCGGCCCCGCTGGATTCGCTGCCCATTCAGGCCGTCGATCACCTGACGCTACCCTACAACCTAAATTTCATTACGGCCAAATTCGCGGCTCTGCAGTTTAACCGGCCGGATAAGAACCGCTACCGCTACCGGCTGGAGGGCGCCGAAACTGACTGGACGCAAACCGACCAGCCGGTGGCTACCTACACCAACCTGCTGCCCGGTAGCTACGTGCTGGTGCTGAATGCGTCCAACACGTCGGGGCAGTGGAGCCGGTGGCAACGTCGGTTAGCCATCACCATCCAACCGCCCCTGTGGGCTACCTGGTGGGCCTACCTGCTCTACGGGCTGGCACTGGGTGGGGTGATCGTGACTGGTGTGCGGGCCAGCAGCAATCGACTCCGGCAGTCACTGGCGCTGCAACGGCGCGAAACGGCCCTTGAGCGACAGGAAACCGAGCAGCTCAGGGCCGTTGATGAACTGAAGTCTCACTTTTTTGCCAACATCACCCACGAGTTCCGCACGCCACTAACGCTGATTCTGGGTCCCATCCAGCACCTCAGTCAGCAACTGCCCGACCCTGACGTGCAACATCAGCTGACCACCATCGACCGCAACGCCAACCAGTTGCTGGGCCTGGTCAATCAACTCTTGGACCTTTCCCGGCTGGAAGCGGGGGCCTTGCCGGTGGTCAACGTGCGGGGCGATTTGGTAGCGGTGGTAGCCCAGACCGTCGACTCGTTCCGGTCACTGGCCAGCATAAGGGTATAAAACTGACCTGTTCTGCCGATGGGCTGGCGGCTACCTACTGGTTCGATGCCGATAAAGTTGCGCGCATTCTGTCTAATCTGCTCGCCAACGCGTTCAAGTTCACCGATGCGGGCTGGGTCAGGGTACAGCTAACCCCCGCCGGGGAGGGGATTATCCTGCGTGTATCCGATACCGGTAGGGGGATTGCCGTCCAGGCCCTGCCCCATATCTTCGATCGTTTCTTCCAAGCTGACTCATCGGCGTCGGTTTCGCCGGGTACGGGGATCGGGCTGTCGCTGGTGCGGGAACTGGTTACCTTGCAGGGGGGCAACATTCGGGTGCAGAGTGCGCCAGGGGAGGGCACCTGCTTTACCGTTGAGCTACCCTATCAGGCCGTGGTGTCGACTCCCGAAACAAGTCCCTCCCAATCCGCCGACCAGACCGGCGCGGGGATGAATAACGACGGAGAAACGATACCCGACGAGCGGCCCCTAATCCTGCTGGTGGAAGACAACGACGAGCTGGCCCGCTTTATCGCCGACAGCCTGCCCACCACCTGCCAGATTCTGCGGGCCGCCAACGGACGGGAAGGCCTGGAACTGGCTCTGGCCCGGCAACCCGATCTGGTGCTCTCCGACGTGCTGATGCCGGTTATGGACGGCTACACGCTGTGCCGGGAATTAAAAAATAATCCGCAGACCAATTATATACCGGTTATTCTGTTGACGGCCAAAGCCACCCAGGAAAACCGGCTGGAAGGGCTGGAACTGGGCGCCGACGACTACCTCACCAAGCCTTTTCAGGTGGCCGAACTGCAACTGCGGGTACGTAACCAGCTCGATACCCGCCGTCGATTCCGCGACCGGGTGCGGGCTGAACTGAACGAGCCCGCCACGGGGCCCACCACTCAGTCGCCCCATGATACGGTCGATCCCGTGTTACAGCAGCTTTATCGGGTGCTGGAGGAGCACCTGGAGGACTCGTCGTTCGGTCCCGAACAGCTGGTGCTACAGCTGGGTATGAGCCGTATGAGTCTGTACCGCAAGCTAAAGGTGCTCACCGGCCTGACGCCCGCCGAGGTGATCCGGCTGTACCGGCTCAAACGGGCAACCGAGTTGTTGCAGGGGGGACTGGGCGTGGCAGAAACGGCCTACAAGGTAGGCTTCGAAACAGCCTCGCACTTTGGTAAAGTCTTTCGCGATCAGTACCAGATGACCCCCGGTCAGTTTGCCCGCCAACAAGGGACTGCCTGACCCCCCCGCATTCAATTCTCTTCCCGACAATGGATCTTTTACCTGAAACAGGGAGTGAATCCTGTTTTGGTACGCACAGAACAGGATTTGGGAAAGCTGCGATAGTCGGTTGGCGCTACAACCACCACTTTTGTACCGGCTGAACAAGGCCAGCGGATACTGATTTTCGACTGACTCTGCACTCTATCCTACCAAAGCGGTTTGACCTTCCTTTTCTCCCCCGGTTATCCTGTTCCGGCTTTTTGTGGAGCAGGGTAACCCGGGTGTGAGATGTCAGGCTTCATTCTCATCAGTGCCCGTGTAGTCGGCGAGTTTTTAGGTTTACTGCTTTTTATCATACGGTAGCAGGCCTTGCCCCTGACCGCAGAAAATTGCTTTTAATGCTAACCCAATATACATATGAGAAAAAAGTATTTACTTCTACTGGGCGGCCTGGGCCTATCCCTCACAGGGGTTGCCCAGCGCTTAAGCCCGAGCGTGCTGGCCGTGAGCGGAGGAACGGCCACGACAAAGACCATGACCCTGGACTGGACCCTCGGCGAAACCTTCGCTGAAACGGGGTACACGCCTGAGCGACTTTACACCCAGGGCTTTCACCAGCCCCTGCTGCAGGTCAGCGAACTCCAGAATCTGATTAATCCTGACGCGGGCTTCACTATTACGGTGGCCCCTAATCCAGTGACCTCCTACCTGACCGTTGGTGTTACCGCACCCCAGGAAGACCCGCTGCAACTATGGCTGACTGATCTCAACGGACGACAGTACACCTTACCCACCCTGCCCGCTACCACTCGCTCGACGCAGGTGGACATGACCCCGTATCCGGCAGGCATCTATCTGTTGCATATCAACGGCGTGGACGGGCGGTTGCTGAAGTCCTACAAGCTTATCAAAGTTCAGTAACCCTGATCTGATCACTAACTAACATACCCATAAAAAACATGAAAAAGCCTTTACTTCTGTTTCTCTTACTTTTTTGTACAGTCGTCACCCTCTCGCAGGCCCAGCAGGTGCCTCAGGGCATGAAATACCAGGCTGTTGCCCGCAGTTTATCGGGGCAGGTTATGGCCAACCAGCCCGTCACCCTTAAAATCAACCTGAATAGCAAGCTGTTAGGCTCTACTAAAATTCATTACAGCGAAACGCACACCGTTACGACCAACAGCCTGGGTCTGTTCGATCTGACCATTGGGGCGGGTACCGTGGGCGCAGGCACGTTCAAAAACGTACCGTGGAGCAGTGAAGACATCTGGATGGAAATTGCCATTCAGGATGGCGCCAAAAGCGGCTTCTCAACCGTTAGCAGTAGTCGGCTACTGGCCGTACCCTACGCCTTCCATGCCATGACGGCCAACGAGTTGGCGAGTAACCCCAAGGCCCGGGCGGCTGCGGGCGGGCCCACTGATGGCGTTCCCAGTAACGTGTGGTCAACCTTCGGCAATACCAAAACCGATCCCTCCACCGACCGGATGGGAACCATGGATTATGTGGATCTGATCTTCGTAACCAACAAAACGGAGCGCCTTCGGATCACAAAAGATGGTGATATCAACATCGCCAATAGTCTGAAAGTGGGAAAAGATGTGGAAGTGGGGAATAATCTGACCGTCAAAAATGACGTGTTTCTAAATACCACGGGTGGAGCTACTATAAACAACGGGCCGCTGACGGTGGCCAACGCCAAGCCTACAATCCTGACGGGTACCTTGAACGTAAATGGAAACACGACGCTAAACGGCCTCACCAATAGCACTAATACAACTCAGTCCACCAACACAACTAATGGAGCGCTCACGGTAGCCGGTGGTGTAGGCATTGGAAAGAATCTGAATGTGGGAGGGAGCTCGACCTTCGGCGGCATCGTTAACATCACCGATGCAACGGAATCAACAAATACAACTACGGGAGCGTTGGTAGTGACCGGTGGGGTTGGCATTGGCAAGCGCATCAATGTAGGCGGAGCCGCGCAGTTTAACAGTACGCTGAATACGGATGGAGCTACTACTTTGAAAAGTACCTTGAATGTTGTTGGCGTAACAACACTGAACAACGCTTTGAATGCCAACGGTCAGGTAACAATCGAAAAAACTGGAACAGGGCTCGATAGCGATTACAACGCCTACCCGTTACGGGTACAGGGGAGTAATCAGGGGATTGCCATCAAGGTGATCGGCACGCGTAGCACGAGTAACAACTTCGTTACGTTCATGGATGCCAGCGGTATTAAGGGCCGCATTGAAGGACAAACACTTAGTGAACTTCAGAATAGTACGGAATATAAAATTCAGACAGCCTTGTTTGCATTAGAGGTTACCGCCCTAACTGCCGATGGGATAGGATTGGTTGCCGAAGGAGCTGCCCTTGCCGCAGCGGTTATTACCGCCCCTGCGGCCGCAGGCGTTGCTACGCAGGCAGCCGCTTTAGTGGCTAAAGGAATTTCTTTGGGACTTGAAATAGATAAGTGGAAAAGCGACGTCGAAACTAATGCGGGCGTAGCGTATGAATCAGGCAACGGTGACTATGCTGAATGGCTGGAACGGGGTAAGGGTGAAGCCGATATGGTTTTTGGCCAGATTGTTGGTGTTTCCGGCGGCAAACTTTCGCTGCGTACTGACCAGGCCGATCACTACATGGTAGTTTCAAAGAGGCCCATTGTACTGGGTAATATGCCAGACGCTAACCGGGAGAAAGACTACGAAAAAGTGGCCTTTATGGGTCAGGTGCCGGTACGGGTAGTGGGCCAGGTCGCTATTGGAGACTACATCATCCCCTCGGGCAATCATGATGGGATGGGCATTGCCGTTCACCCGGCCGACATGAAACTGGGCGATTATTCCCGCATCGTGGGCGTCGCCTGGCAGGCTGCCAAAGATGCCTCGTTAAACGTTGTCAACGTAGCCGTGGGTATCAATACCAATGACCTGACTACCAAGATGGTAGCCATGAGCCAGCAACTTGAATCGCTCAGCCGGAAGACAGACAACATGCTGGCTTACCTGCAAGGAAAAGGTCCCTTGCAAATGGATATAGCGGTTGCTCAGACGACGGTTAATCCGAGTACGATGACCACCTCCGCTCGGACAGAGACCACCCTGACTAAAACGGTTTCGGATGTTGATTTTGACCGCACCGTTGACCAAAAAGCTGCGCAAGTGATCAAGTACTTTGGTGTGGCAAAAGAACAGTTGATAGCCAAAGGAATTGATGTTAATGCAAATGCGGAAATGGTTAAGTTTTTCAGCGATCCTATTGCTTCCGTCAAGCAGCTGCGACGTGATCCGATCATGAGCACCCAATGGGGCCGCTTTGATCAGCAATTGGAAAAGAAAACTAACAAATAATTAGAAACAGTATAAAAAGACCGCTCCCGAATGGTCGGGAAAATAACGACTCCTGAAGCACGTAGGCAACTCCACGTTTTGCCAAACTGATTGACGAACTGAAAGTTGTCGGAATGAACTAATGCTGACGACTGACCGGAAGGTTTTCGGTTAGCCGTCCCCATCAGGCACCCCACCGTAGCCCCTCCCAATAGGCGGTTACGGTGGGGTGACGTTTTTCAGGCCAATCTATTCGTTCAGGATCATACCTATCGGTGAGTGGGATAAGTAGTGTGCCGCTTACAGCCCGGACAAGGCATGGGGCTATACCCTGGTAAAATGGCCGTTTAGCGGAATTGGCTCGTCAGGTTTGTTTATAGGCCAGTGAGCGTAAGGCTAAAGGGGGCAACCTACACGGGATGGTGGTTGCGGCCGCAGCCTGACTTAGGCGGTGAACGGCTCCGATCTGCCAGTTCAATCGAAAGCGTAGCAGGACTCTGTAACCTTAATGGGTAGAATCAACAGGGTTATTGTTCTTAGCCGTTAAGAGTACTGGTATATGAGCAAACCAGTCATTCGAAAAGGACGTATACAATCTTCATCAACTGACCTGCTATCTTACTATGTCGAAGGCTGACATACGCTCAAGGCCCGGCTGTAACCAATTCAATTTGGTTGGTAAAGGGTTAGCCTTCGTAATAGCCCTGCTGCTTGGGTGATTATCATTGCGCATGCCCAGCCGAGTGCGGCCCAGCCGGGTGCGGCCCAGCCTTACACGGCATCGGTAAAACACTACGGACCCGAACAGGGCCTGGCGCACCGGGAGGTAAACGCCATATTTCAGGATAAGCAGGGCTTTATGTGGTTTGGTACCAAATTAGGCCTTAGCCGCTTCGACGGTCGGAAATTTACCACCTATACCAAAGAGCGTAACGGACTCGGTTTCGACGATATAGAGTCCATTGCCCAGGATGCCGACGGGATTTTATGGCTCATGGGGCCTTTTGGTCAGTCGCGGATTACCCTGTTCAATCCCCTGACCAATCGGGCGGTTTCCTTTGAAGAAAAGTTTGGGAAAGATCCCCCCGCCAGTTTGCTGGATATTCATCAGCACGTGCTCGGTAGTGCTGATGGCACCCTCTTTTTTGCCGACCAACAGCCCGCCCGATTGCTATCGTACCACCCAAAAACCGGGCTGCGGTCTGTGTCTCTGCCCTTTAAAAAACTGGCTGCTTTTCAGGTCACCGCCCGCAACACCGTATGGGCCGTGGCCGATGATAGGTTTTTGCTTGAGTTGACTCCCGATGGCCGCATCCTGCATCAGTATTCCCATCGGCAGGGTCTGGTTACGATCTGTTTTGGGCAGCGAAACGCGGGCATTGAATTTTTCTATTTTATCACCAGCCCGGTAACGGGAGAAGATGCGTTTTTCAGCGTAGACGCGTCGGGAAATCGGCGGGCGTGGCCGCCATCCCTGTTAAACTCGTTGAACCGGCCCATTTATCCGGTTTGTTACGCTTTCGACCGTTCCGGCCTGATCTGGGATGGGATAAGTTTGCGGGATTCAACCAGCCGGGCCCTCCTGACCATTGCTCTGCCAACACCAAATGGGCCCGTTACCAACCGGAGTTTTTTCCGGGACCGCAGCGGGCTGTTCTGGCTGGGAACCAGTTTTGGGGTGTATCAGGTCAAGCTGGCCGAAAATAACTTCCACCGACTGTTCTACCAGGAAACCGACCAGGGAGCAGGTTTAACCCCCATCCGGGGTATTACCGTTCTGGGCAATCAGGTCTTTGCCAACCTGGAGAGCCAGGGCCTGTATACGTCCCAGTGGCCGGGCGGCTCACCAAAGAAATTGTCTGTTCTGAAGGGCGGTGAGCCTTTTCCCCGCGCCTATGGGCTAACCCAGGATAAACAGGGTCTGCTCTATGTCGGTCTCGTGAGTCAGTTCGTGCGTTACACACCCGCTACCGGTGCCCGTTCACCTGTACCCCTTCCCCAGGGGTATATCCCTTGGACCATGCACCCGTTTGGCCCTGAGCAGTGGGTACTGGGAGGGCAGCCTGGCCTTTTATTGTTTAAACCGAAGCTGGGACAGCAAACCCCCTTTACGCAGTACAATGGGTTTACCGAGTTGGCCCAGGCTCATATCCTTCATATCGCCCCCGACCGGCGGGGGCTGCTCTGGGTTTGCGCCAATACGGGCTTATATACCCTGGACCCTCAAAAAGGCGTAACAGGCCGGTACTGGAGCGGAGGAAAGCGCGGTTTTTATCTGCCCGCCGAGAGTTACCAGCATTTTTACCAGGACCCGAAAGGTATCTACTGGCTGGCCACGGCCAACGAAGGCCTCATCCGGTGGGACCGTCGGCAAGGTCAGCACCGGCAGTTCCGGCGCAGCGAGGGCTTGTCCAACGATAATATCTACGCCGTATATCCCGACGAGCGGGGTCACCTCTGGCTAAGCAGCGACTACGGCATCATGCAGTTCGACCCCGTCCGGTTGACCACCCGATCGTATTTTGTGGAGGATGGCATTACCAACAACGAGTTCAACCGGATTGCGCATCACCAGGATAAGGCCGGGCGCATCTATTTTGGGGGACTAAACGGCATTACTGCTTTTGACCCGCGCGAGTTCCAGACCGGAAAACCGGCCGCCGGCCTGCCCCTGCGCATCACGTCGTTTCACCAGTATGACAATGCCACGAACAAGCTCATCGATAAAACGGATGAAGTAACCCGGACCAATACCATCACCATACCGCCCAATGACCGCTCGAGTGTGCTGGATTTTGCCCTGCTCAATTACACCAACGCCGACAGGAACGTGTATGCCTATCAGTTTACCGGCATCGATACCGACTGGACCTACCAGACGGAACCCACGCTGCGGCTGAGCAATCTGCCCTACGGCGACCATCGGTTGTTGATCAAAGCACAGGCGGCCAACGGGCAGTGGTCGGGCAACACGCTGGCAATAAACCTGAGGGTGGTACGGCCCCTTTATCTGCGTCCCTGGTTTCTGATAGGCCTGGTTCTGCTGGCGGGAGCCGGAATCTGGGCGTGGCTGCGGTGGCGGATCTGGCAACACCGGAACGAACAGATCAGGTTGCAGCGGGAGATTCATCAGGCCACGGCCCGCATTGAGGCAGGATAAAGAAATCATTGAGCAGCAGGCCCGGGACCTGCTCCGGCTCATCGAGACCCGCTCGCACTTTTTCGCCAACATATCCCACGAGTTCCGGACACCCCTTACGGTCATTCTGGGCATGGCCACCGAACTGCAACGGGCCAACGCGCCTGAATGGAACCGAAAATTTGGCCGGGCCACGGATCTGATCGAACGCAACGGAAAGAGTCTGCTGCGGCTGATCAACCAGATACTGGACCTTTCTAAACTCGAAGCCGGCGAGATGCAGCTGCGCCCGGTGCGGGCCGATCTGGCGGGCTTTGCCCGGTACGTTGGTGAATCGTTCCAGTCGCTGGCCAACGTGCAGGGTATTCAACTGCATATACTTCTGGAGGAAGAAACGGGCGAAGTTGATTTTGATCGGGATAAGCTGGGCGATATTCTGTCTAACCTGCTGACCAATGCCCTGAAGTTTACACCCGAAGGCGGGCACATTTATTACCAGCTCAAACGGCTGGATAGCTGGCAGCCCCTGGCCGCACAGGGATTCTACGAGGAACTCACCCCGACTCCTCGACTGGAGGGTCCCGGACTGGATGGCCCCGGGCTGGATGGCCCCTGGATTCAGTTCAGCGTCAGTGATACCGGACCCGGAATTGAACCTGCCAGTCTGCCAAAAATCTTTGGCCGCTTTTACCAGGTAAATAATCAGGCCGATCCGCCGGTTAGCGGTACCGGCATTGGGCTGTCGCTGGTGCGGGAACTGGTGCTACTCATGCAGGGCGGACTGGCCGTTCGGAACCGGGCCGACCTGGACGTGGCTGGATAGACACGACTCGGGCGGGGGCCATCCAGCCGGGGCCAATCCAGGCGGGGCCGAGTTTGTGGTTAGCTTACCGCTTACCCGTAACGCACGGCCCATCCAGGCTGGGCCAGACGTGGCCCGGCCTGGATGGGCCCGGCCTGACGTGGTACTTACTCCGGTGCTGGTTAGCCAGAAGCCTACAGCGTGGAGCGAGCCTGAACCCGTACCTTCCAGCGACGGCCCCGTGCTGTTGCTGGTGGAGGATAACGACGATGTGGCCGCCTACATTCAAACCTGCCTTGGGGGCGATTACCGGGTGATTCGGGCCGAAAACGGGCAGGTGGGTATTGACCGGGCGCTGGAGAACGTACCCGACCTGATTCTGAGCGATGTGATGATGCCCCTCAAAGACGGGTTTGAGCTGTGCGATACCTTGAAAAACGACGAACGAACCAGCCATATTCCCATCGTACTGCTCACCGCCCGGGCCGCCGTCGCTGACCGTATTGCCGGATTAAGGCGCGGGGCCGATGCCTACCTGGTGAAACCCTTTCTGCGGGAAGAACTCCTGATTGTGCTGAGTAACCTGCTCCAGACCCGTCGGCAGTTGCAGGCCTACTACAGTCAACTGGCACTGGGCGGCACCCGCCAGTCCAGGCCCGGCCTGGACTGGCCCGGCCTGGATTGGCCCCGCTGGGCGGCACCCCGTCGACCCCCGCCGGGCCAAATACCCTTCTGGCCGACAATGTACCGGCTGAGGCCGTGGACACCCTGGAAGATGGGTTTCTGACCAAGCTCCGAACCACAGTGGAAGCACAACTGGATAACACGGAGCTTTCGGTAGACACCATCTGCCAGCTGCTGGGTATGAGCCGGACTACGCTGCACCTGAAGCTGACGGCCCTGACGGGTATGTCGATCAGTCGGTACGTGCGCGCCCTGCGTTTGCGGAAGGCGCAGGAGTTATTGACCACCTCGGCCCTCAACGTGTCGGAGGTAGCCTATGCCGTGGGCTTCGACAATCCCAAGTATTTCAGCCGGTTATTTTCCGAAGAATTTGGCGTTTCGCCCGGCAATTTTCGCCAATCGGCCCAGGCTGAACAATAGTGCACCTTTTCGGAACAATAGTGCACCCTTTTTGGCGGGGGTAGCCGTAGTCTTGTGCTGCTGTTTTGTAGCCACTAACCCACTCAGCGTATCTGGTATGAGACTACCCTTTATCTCTCTCAATGCCAATCAACGAACCTCCGGGTTCTCCCCCAGTTCTACAATAACTCCCGACGGTCGACGCATTCACAAAACCCCTTTCTCTGGCGGTTACCAGTCTTCGTCCCAGTCCTGGTGGATAGCGCTGTTTGCCTTGCTGGTGTTGGTTAATATCTCCGGGATGGCCCAGTCTCCTGCCCCCGTTACATTTTCTTACAATGGCACAAATGGTTCGGATGGTTCAGCCCAGACCTACACGGTCCCCTCCGGTGTCTTTAGTCTCTCCGTAGTAGCCTTTGGCGCAAAGGGGCGGGATGGCTTCTCAGCCTTAGGGGGCCTGGGGGGCAAGGTAGAAGCACTTTTGACGGTGACTCCTGGCCAGATACTGACGATCACGATAGGCGGGACGTCCCAAACCCCATCAGGCGGATACAACGGGGGTGGAAGTGGCATAGGTTCTACCGCTTTTAGTAGCGGAGCAGGAGGAGGAGCTACAGATATTCGTCTGAATGGAAACGACCTGACCAATCGGGTCATTGTCGCTGGGGGTGGTGGGGGTGGTTCCATCACCCGAGCAGAAGACCCACGTAGTGGAGTGGGGGGTGGCCTTACGGGTGGAGCGGCTCTTGGACCTGCGCCAGGGGGCGGTGGAACCCAATCTGCTGGTGGCGCAGGCGGACTAGGAACGGTTACAAATGGGCAACCGGGCTCCCTGGCCATTGGTGGAAATGGAGTTCGGGGAAGTGGAGGTTCAACTGGAGGAGGTGGGGGTGGTTACTATGGCGGTGGTAGCGGGGGAGAGAATGCTAATAATTATGGGACTGGCATAACAGGTTCTGGGGGGGGTGGTAGTTCGTACACCGATCCAACCTACGTTACCAACGTAATCCATACCCAAGGTGCGCAGTCGGGTAATGGCCAAGTCGTTATTGTGCCCATCCTTCCTGTCACCCTGACTGCTTCTGCTACGCCTACTACGGTTTGTGCAGGCAGTTCGGTGGCCCTGTCAGTGACGGCCACGGGTGGCATGGCACCCTACAGTTACACGTGGGCGGCCCCGGCGGGCAGTACGCTGTCGGCCACCAGCACCAGCGCTGTGTCGGCAACGGTGTCTACCTCGGGCGTAAAGACCTTCACCGTCACGGTGGCTGGCGTGGAAAATTCGCCGGTGAGCACCACCGTCAGTGTCACGGTGAACCCAGCTCCGGTGGTCAACAACCCATCGGTCACCACGGCTACCCAGGGCCAGCCCTTCAGTCAGCCCTTTACCGCATCGGACGGCAGTGGTTCCTACAGCTACAGCCTGGCCAGCGGCACCTTGCCCGCTGGCCTGAGCCTGACGATGGGTGGGGTATTGAGTGGCACGCCCACGCAAACGGGTAGTTTCAGCCTGAGTGTGCAGGCTACCGATGCCAATGGTTGCGCAGGCGTGGGCGGCACCTACACCCTGACGGTGAACAGATAACTGCCCAACGGGCAATGTAACCCTGAGCAGCCAGGCCGAGGTCAACGCGTTCCCGGCGGGCTGCCCAACCATACCGGGTACCTTACTTATTTCGGGGCCTGACATCACGGATTTGAGCCCGCTGGCAAATGTGCAGCGTATTACTGATGATGATTTAATTATTCAGAATAACCCCCAACTCACCAGTCTTACCGGATTGGGCAGTTTGACTGCAGTAGCAAGAGGAGACGTGCGAATTCAGGGTAATCCTGAGCTGACGAGTCTGACCGGTCTGGAGAAACTCACCCGTATTGGGGAATTGTTTGTCATAAATAATGCTAAGATTACCAGTATAGCCGCCCTGAGCAGTGTAAATTCAATAGGTTTTGGCGTGGAGATTGCAAGCAATCCCGAACTAACCAGTCTGACCGGTCTGGGGAGGGTGGGAGAAATCAGAAACGGAGACTTGTTTATCCGCAACAATCCTAAACTAATCAATCTCGTCGGATTGAGCGGGTTACGTGTGATTGGAGGTCGTCTGTTAATTTCCAGTAATCGTGATCTGACGAGTCTGACGGGTATAGATAACCTGTCCGAGATTGGAAACGTGGAAACTAATGCGGGCATGCTTATTACCGAGAACCCCAACCTCACTAGTATAGCTGCCTTGAGCAGGGTAGGTGTAATAGGGGGCCAGGTGTTGATTAGAAGCAATGGTGAGCTGACGACCCTGAACGGTTTGGAGAGGATAACCAGGATTGGAGACCGAGGGGACTATGACCTGGAAATCAGTGGTAATGCCAGGCTGGCTAGCCTGGCCGGGTTGAGCAGTTTGGTCTCAGTACGAAGAGATGTGGTGATTCAGGGCAACAGCGCACTGACGAGTCTGACTGGCCTGGAGAAGCTCACCAGTATTGGGGGACGATTGACAATCTTCAGCAACGCGCAGCTGAGTACCTGTGCCATTGCCAGCGTCTGTCGGTTCATCGCCACCCCTCCTCCGGGTGGAGTCACCATCTCGGGCAACGCAACGGGTTGTGCGTCGGTAGCCGAAGTGCAGGCCAACTGTAACCCGATGACCATCAACGGCTTTTCCGCTAGTCCGGATGCTGTGTGTGTGGGTAGCCCCATCACGTTCACCGCCACGGCCACCAATGCCGCCACGCCCTACAGCTTTACGCTCACCAACGGCAGCAACACCACTACGGGCACCGCCAGCACCACCGCCTTCAGCCAGGGTGTGGTCGCCAGCGGTTCGGGCACCCAGAACTTTACCCTCACGGTGAGCAGCGGGGGGCAGACGGCCACGGCCAGTGTCTCGGTCACCATCAGCCAGCCCCCATCGGCCCCCACCCTGACGGGCGTGAGCCGCACGCTAACCCAAAGCAACACGCCCCTGCCCCTGGGTCAGTTTGTGCAGGCCACGGGCGGCAACGGGCTGAGTTTCTCCAGCGTCAAGGGGGCGATACCCAACCCGCCAACGGCCGACATCAGCCCGGTGGGCGTGCAGAGCTTTTCGGTCAGCCAGACCGATGCCAACGGTTGTGTGAGTGCGGCTACGCCTTTCAGCCTCACGGTCGTGCCCATCACCCCCGCCAACCAGACGGTATGCCGTAGCAGCCAGGTAGTGCTGAAGGCCTCCACGACGGGGGTACGCTACGAGTGGTATAAGAACGGGCAGACGGCGCCTTTCAAACTCACCGAGATTGCCTCTATTCAGCGAGGGACGACCACCAGTAGCCTGACGCTGGTGAGTGTGCAGACCACAGCCAGCTATTACGTCAAGGTGTTCCAGGCCAACGGCAGCTCTATCTTCGAGGGACCGTTTGTGGTGACGGTGAACTACAACTGCGTGGGCGGGGGTGCTCGGGTAGGGGCGCCGGCGGTGGAGGTGCCGCTGGGTGTGGTGGTGCTGGGCAACCCGGTGACAGACGGCGTACTTCGGGCGGTGGTTCAGGGGGCGTCTGGTGGGCCGTTGCAGGTCTTGCTCACCGACAGCCGGGGCAGGCTAATTGGTCAGCAGACCCTTGACGAAGCCTCGGCCGATCAGCCGTTGAGTATGAATCTGGGGTCGGTGCCGGGGGGTCTTTTGCTGTTGCGGGTCAGCACGCCTACTCAGAGCCAGACCGTAAAAGTGATTGTCAGCCCCTAAAGCAGGGCGGGCTTCTGT
>CAWGWS010000010.1:0-302082 GCA_963826425.1 uncultured Cytophagales bacterium
CAAGACAGGCTGTGAATTCGTTGTCAGTACCCCGGCTGAGTGAGCAATGTGCTCATTCAGCCGGGGTACGTTTGTGAAAACGGTTCGATCCGGGCCGCGGGAGAAACGGACTGTGCCGGGCCTTCAGGCCTGCCGATGCTGACACCCCAGGCCAGCCCGCCCCCGCAGAAGCCCATAAAAGAGGATACAGATTGGCCAGCCCGTTTTGACGCGCTGGAGCTAAAACACGATGAGTAGCAGCTGCGTTATTACAAGCTCATCAGTACCATATTACGCGAAAAAATGGGCCTGAAGCTGGATTAAACCAGCCCGGCCATGGCTCGGCAGCATGCCACCAATATCCCGACGATTGCCTAATTTGGGCAATCGTTAACCAACCCTTTACACAATGACGATTCGTTTTATCAGATTACTAAGCCTGTCCGGGACCTGGATGGCTTTTGGAGGCTTACTTGTTTGCTGTGGGCAGAAAGTGGTGCCCAGTTCAACGCCCTCCGTCGCCGTTACTGCGCCAGCGGCCATGACCACCGCCACCAGCGCGGAGCCGGGCACCACATTCCTGCCCGAGAATCTGATTGCCCGCCATGCGGCCTCGGGCCTGACGGCCCGGTACACCGATCCAACCACGCGCTACGCACACGGAATCCTGGGCGATAGGATCGAAGCGGGTGGGTTGCTGGTAGAAAAGGCCGGCCAACGGTACTACTATCCACTGGATGAGCAGTACGTGTTTGAAGATCTGCAGCCCCGGCTGGCCGATGTGGATGGGGATGGTCAACCCGAATTTGTTACCATACGGAGCAGCAAAACACAGGGCGCAGGCGTGGCGATTTTTAAACTGGTAAAGGATAAGCTCGTGCTCCTGGCCGCCAGTGACTTTGTGGGGACGCCCAACCGGTGGCTGAATATTGCCGCCATTGCCGATCTGGACAACGATGGGACGCTGGAAATTGCCTGGGTGCAAACGCCCCATATTGGCGGTATCCTGCGGGTGGCCCATCTGGTGAAGGATCGGCTGGAGGTGATCGATCAGAAAAGCGGCTACAGCAACCACCGGATTGGCCAGCGGAATCTGTGCCTGTCGGTCCTGACAGCTACCACGCCCTTGAAAACGCTGTATCTGGCTACTAACGATTACGCTGCCCTGGCCGGTTTGCAGCTGGTGAATGGAAAGATCACGGAAATAAGTCGGCAGGACAAGGCAATTGATGCCACCAAACCCCTGCTCGGGCAGATTGCATTTAGTGCCCCTGTAGCGGATGCCAGTTGCATTTATGTGCCCTGATACGGCTGGCCAAAACCCGATAGGAGTCTGCACCAAAAAGCGGGGATGGCTCCGTAAACGTTCCCGATGTGGGTAGCTCCGGTCGGTGAGCTGCTCAACCCGCTCAGGCTGGTAGGGTGATGGTAAAACGGTGCCTTCGCCCTCGGTGGAAGCTACGCTCAGCTCACCGCCGTGGGCTTGGGTCACGATGCCATAACTCAGCGAGAGGCCCAGCCCCGTGCCCTCGTATTTGGTACTTACTTCGGGTCTGTCAGGTACGGGTATGATCGGTCATGACGCACAGCCAGCCGCCGGCCTGTATCGATAACAGGCCAGCGGCTGGCGGGTCAACTAGTGTTGGTGGCAGGATATGGTTACGAGTCAAGCTCATTATTGCGCTCAGCGGCATCCTGACTGAGCTGGGTGATAAAGGACTCCGACAAGGCTGTTTCGCTTTCGAATCCCAAAGCCCGCCCTTCGCCAATGCCCCCCGGTGCCGGGAGCCGCCGGTTTACCAGGGCCATGGTTTCGGCCAGCAGGTTGGGCGCGATTCCTTCCAGAGCCGCACCGATTTTGGCCGGCAACGAAATGGTTCGAACGGCTTCTCCGTAGCGGCAGGCATCAACAACCTGACGGGCGCAGTCGGTGGAGTTAATGGTGAAAAAGGGTAGCGAATCACTGATGTTGAAGACGGTGTATTCCTTCTCGTTCTGCCCTTTAAAAATCGCATGGCGCGGACTACCCGGTCCGAATCAGTCCGGGCACAACGGTCGTCACCTGAATGTTATCCTTGAGCAGTTCGGCCCGCAACCCTTCTGAGTAGCCCACAAGCGCAAATTTGCTGGTCGAGTAGGGAGATAGGTGCGGCACGGCAATTTTGCCGCCAATCGAGGTGATGTTTACAATCCGCCCGCGGGTGCGGCTGGTGGCGGGCCGGGCCATGAAATGGGGCAACACGGCATTGACGAAGTGAAACGCTCCCCAGAAGTTGGTATCCATAGCCTGCCGGAAGTCGGTTTCGGTGGCGTGTTCGTAGGGCGTAACAATAATGATTCCCGCCACATTGATCAGCACATCAACCGGGCCCAGTTCCTGACGGACATTTTCCACAAACCGCTCAATCTGTCCTTTGTCGGTTACGTCGCAAACGGCGGCATAGGTGTTTACGTCATACCGGTCCAGTTCGGCCTGGGCGCGGTCCAGTTCACCGGCGTCGCGGGCGCACAGGGCAATATGGGCGCCCTCCTGCGCCAGTACCCGGCAAATTTCCAGTCCCAGCCCCCGAGATCCACCCGTAACCAGCACGGTTTTGCCGAAGAAATTAATTTTTCGCTGCTGGGCCAGCACTACTTTCGTCGCGGCCCACGCGCCAACGCCTGCCAGCGTCCAGCCCATTGTTTTTGTGAGAATACCCATTGGTTTTGCTATCGTTGATAGCCTATAAACCCGTGGGCCGGGAGAAAGTTGAGCCGGGGGGCGCGATCGGGCGCTTAGCTGGCGTCGCCGGTGAGCATAAGCGCCCCCACCGTTACGTTGCTGGTTTCGTCGATCAGGATGGCTCCACCCGTGGCCCGGTTGTTGGCGTACGGATCAAAACTGATGGGCTGGGCCGTCCGCAAAACGATTTTGCCCATGTCGTTCAGGCGCAGTACCTCCGCGTCGTCGTTCTGGGCATAGGTGTTTACATTGAGCTGGTACGAAATAGCGCGTACGGAGCAGCGGGTGCGGGCCGTGCCCACCTGCAGCACGTATTTGTTGCCGGCCCTGAGTTCTTTGGTGTCCATCCAGCACAGCATAGCGTCTATGGTTTGCGTGGTAATGGGCTGCCGATCGGAGCGTACCAGCAAATCGCCCCGGCTGATGTCTACGTCGTTAGCCAGGTGCAGGATTACTGACTGCGAAGCTTTGGCTTCGGTCAGGGAATTGCCGGCAAATTCGATGGTCTCAATCGTTGACGTTTCCCCGGAAGGCAGCACGGTAACGGCGTCGCCGGGGCGGAATGAGCCGCTGGCTACTTTACCCGCGTATCCCCGGTAATCAGGCAGTTCGGCGGTTTGCGGCCGGATAACGTACTGCACCGGAAACCGGCTCTCCGCCATGTTGATGGTGTCGCTCACGTCAATGGTTTCGAGGTGTTCGAGCAGCGTGGGGCCGTCGTACCAGGGCATGAATTCGGAGCGGTCTACAATGTTATCGCCATTGAGCGCGCTCATCGGGATAAACGTCACCTGCTTTACATTCAGTTTGCCGGCCAGTTCGGCGTAGTGGATGCAGATGTCGGAAAACACATCTTCCGAATACCCCATCAAATCCATTTTGTTGACCGCCACCACCAGGTGCGGAATCCCCAGCAGGCTGGCAATGAGCGAATGCCGGCGGGTCTGCTCGGCCACGCCATGCCGCGCATCCACCAGCACAATGGCCAGCTGGCAGTTGCTGGCACCCGTCACCATGTTGCGGGTGTACTGGATGTGGCCCGGCGCATCAACAATAATGAACTTCCGCTTTGGGGTCTGAAAATACCGGTAGGCCACGTCGATGGTGATGCCCTGCTCGCGCTCGGAGCGCAGGCCGTCGGTCAGCAGCGCCAGGTCGATGGGGGCGTTTCCATTGCCGTTGCTTTTGCTGGCCCGCTCAATCGCTTCGAGCTGATCGGTCAGAATGGATTTGGAATCATAGAGCAATCGCCCAATCAGCGTACTCTTGCCATCGTCAACCGATCCGGCGGTTATAAATCTAAGAAGGTCCATATTTCGTGTAAATCAATTGGCTTTCAGGCGGGATACCAGGGTTGCCGTATCTATCACATCAGTAAATCCCTTTGCCTGTAACCCCTCCAGTAGTTTGCGGTCACCTGTCCAAAGCGTAGCGTTCAGACTCAGGGTGAGTGCCACGAATGGTGTGTCTTTTGTATCTATTGAGTCTGTGAGTTGCCGGGCCTGCTGCCAGACCTGGGCATCAATAGAATCTTCATTAATAAAATTGATTCGCTTCACCATTCGGTACAATACTTCCAATAAGTCGGCTTCTTCCAGTTTAGAAAACTTGAGTATTCGCTCTTTATACTTGAAGATTTCGATGTAAAGAAAGTAGCAGGTGTGATTGGTAAGCTGAAAAGCGGGGTTCAAAATAATCTCTGCCAATCGACCGTCGGCTTTTAGCAGTGCGCTGAACAGAATATTGCTATCAATGACGATCTCCATTCAACAAACGGTCTTTGTTATTAACCCACCAGTTGGTGGTTATCTCGTTGGCAAGTGTTTCAACATCTTCGTCCGTTGCCTGGCTCTTCGCCAGAATCGACTTGATGTTGAGATAGCTGATAAGTTCGTCCAGATAGGCGACCGGTATATCGTTCGGGATTTGAACAACGAGCTCATTCTGACGGCGTATTACGTTCATACCTTTCGGGGTTAGAAACAAATTTACTCAAAAATACCCGCCTTTTTTGCGGTCTTCCATGGCGGCTTCGCTGAGCTGATCATCCATGCGGGTTTCGCCCCGTTCAGAAATGCGGGTAGCCTGAATTTCGGCAATGACCGCGTCGAGCGTAAACGCCTGCGACTCCGAAGCCGCCGTGCAGGAGATATCGCCCACGGTGCGGAACCGGACCGTGCGGTTCACAATCTCATCGCCGGGCTCGGGTTTGATAACCCCGCCGGCGGTGGCCATCAGCTTCCCGTCGCGCACGAGGAGTTCGCGTTGGTGGGCAAAATAGATGGGGGGCAGTTCGATTTTCTCGCGCCGGATGTAGTTCCAGACGTCGAGTTCGGTCCAGTTCGAGATGGGAAATACCCGTACGTTTTCGCCTTTGTGAATCCGGCCATTGTACAGGTTCCAGAGTTCGGGACGCTGCCGTTTGGGGTCCCACGAGCCGAACTCGTCGCGCACGGAGAATACCCGTTCTTTGGCCCGTGCCTTTTCTTCGTCGCGTCGGGCCCCGCCAATGCAGGCATCAAATTCAAATTCCTCAATGGTCTCCAGCAGGGTAAACGTCTGGAGTCCGTTGCGGGTGGCGTTGCGGCCCGTGGGCTCTTTCAGGCCCTGCCGCTCAATCGTATCTTCCACGTACCGCACCACAAGCTGCTCGCCAAGGCGTTCGGCCAGGGCATCGCGGTAGTCCAGCGCTTCCTGAAAATTATGCCCCGTATCGACGTGAACGAGTGGAAACGGAAGCTTGCCGGGCCGGAACGCTTTCAGAGCCAGATGCACCAGCGTGATCGAGTCTTTACCACCCGAAAACAGCAGCGCGGGCCGCTCAAACTGCCCCGCCACTTCGCGCATAATATGAATTGCTTCCGATTCGAGTTGATCGAGGTAGTCCATGGTCATGTTGGTTTGCCGTGATTAAGGCTTGAATGCTTCTTCGTGCGTGTGTAAACCACACTCTTTCTTTGCGTTGTCTTCCCACCACCAGCGGCCCGCGCGGAAGTCTTCGCCGGGTTGAATGGCGCGGGTGCAGGGCTGGCAGCCAATGCTGACAAACCCCCGGTCGTGCAGCGGGTTGTACGGCACGTTGTGGTTATGAACGTACTGCTTTACCTGCTCAAAACTCCAGTCCATGAGCGGATGAAACTTAACGAGGTCGTGGGCCGGGTCGGGTTCGAGTTGGGTCATGGTTTGCCGGTTGGCCGACTGCTCGGCACGAATGCCCGTGATCCAGATTTTTTGCCCGGCCAATGCCCGGTTCAGCGGTTCGATTTTGCGGATGCCGCAGCATTCTTTACGGTTCTCGACCGAGTCGTACATGCTGTAGGGCCCCTTATTCGTCATGAGTTTTTCGACGGCAGTCTGCTCCGGAAAATACGCGTCGATGGTCGTGCTGTAGCGGGCGTTGGTCTTTTGCCAGACCGAATAGGTCTCTGAAAACATCCGGCCCGTGTCGAGCGTAAAAATCCGAATCGGGATGTTGTTGGCCAGAATCATATCGGTGATGACCTGATCTTCGTATCCCAGCGAGGTCGAGAAAATGACCTGACCGGGAAATAAGCCGGCCAGGGTTTGCAGGGCTTCTATTTCGGTCAGGCCCGCGAGTTGTTCGGTCAGGTCGGCCAGGGTAGGGTGGGTACGTTCGGCTATCATGCGTGGTAGTATTTAAACCTAGAAGGTTTTTTGGGAAACCTTTTAGGTTTGGTCAGTTCAGTTTTACCGCTTTTCCTGTCTTTGCCGATTGCCGGGCGGCATCCAGAATTTCGACAACAATCAGGTTGTTTTCCAGCGAGGTCAGCTCGTCGGGTTTGGTTTCGCCGTGTACGAGTTGCGCGAAATAAGCGAACGGGTCTTTGGCGGGCGCATCGGCCTGGGTAGCGTTGTCGGCGCGTTCGGATTTCTCGCCCTTGAGCCGGACGGTCATCCGCGTGCCGTCTATGGTTTTTACCAAACCGGTTTGACCATATACTTCCATGTCCTTGCGGGCAAACGGCCAGTTCCACGACCCCTGAATGATGGTCTGCGTTTTAGGATACGTCAGCACAATGGTGGCTTCGTCATCCACCTTCGGGTAGATGTCGGGTTTAATTTGCTGCGTCACGGCCAGAACCGACGTAGGGCGCTGGTTATGCAGAAGCCAGGTGCTGAGGTTAGCGCCGTAGCAGCCAAAATCGAACAGCGCCCCGGCTCCGTTCTCAACGGGATCGGTAAGCCAGACCAGAAATTCGGGCATAACGCCAATCTCTTTCGGGCCTTCGTGTCCGTCATGAACCACAATCTTGCGCAGGTCGCCGAGGGCGTTGGCTTCCGAGAGGGCATACGCTTTGTGGTTGCTGCCGTACCAGGTGGTTTCGTAGTTGGTGAGGAGCTGAATGCCATGCTGGCGGGCCAGTGCGGCCATGGCCTTCGCGTCGGCGTAGGTCGTTGCCAGCGGTTTCTCTACCATCACGTGGATTTTGCGCGGGGCGCAGGCGTCAACCGTTTTCCGGTGATTAATAATCCGGCGGAAGTCCGTTACCGCTTCGGGCTTTGTTTTGTCGAGCATTTCCTCAATAGTGGCGTAAACCATACTCATCGGGAAACCGAACTGCTTTGAGAATTTCTCGGCCAGTTCACGGTTCGGCTCGGTGATGCCCACAATGACAACATCGGTCTGGTTAGGCTCCCGGAATCCTTTGTTCAGAATGCCGTACACGTGCGAATGCTCCATGCCCACGATGCCAATTCGTAATGGTTTTTTGGCGGCAGTCTGGGCCATGGTAAGATGGGCCATAAGCAGGAAGGCAAACAGGATAAAGGGCTTGATCATGGAATGAAAAGGATTGGTAGGTTTAGGAATAGGTTAAGGTCAAATCGCGTTTTCGCTCAAAACGCCCGCGCTGACGCTTGCCGCCTGCGAGAAGTCCTGAATTAAGTCCTCAACAGCTTCCAGCCCGACCGAAATCCGGATCAGGCCGGGGGTGATGCCCAGAGCGGCTTTTTCGTCGGGTTTGAGTTTGGCGTGGGTTGTCGTGTTCGGATTGGTGACAATGGTGCGGGTGTCGCCGAGGTTGGACGAGAGGGTTGGGATTTGCAGCGCCTTGAAAAACGCACTGACTCGTTCAAAACCACCTTCCAGCTCAATGGTGATAATGGCACCGCCCGCGCTCATCTGTGCTTTGGCCAGATCGTACTGCGGGTGCGACGGCAGGAAGGGGTACAGAACCCGTTCTACGTCGGGGTGCTTTTCCAGCGCTTCTGCCAGCGCCATGGCGTTGCGGCAGTGGCGTTCCATGCGCAGATCAAGCGTTTCCAGACTTTTGGATAGTACCCAGGCGTTGAACGGCGACAGCGACGGGCCGGTATGCCGCGCAAAGAACCGGATTGACGCAATCAGGTCAGCCCGGCCTACCACGACACCACCCAGTACGCGGCCCTGCCCGTCCATGAATTTGGTGGCTGAGTGCACCGATAAATCGGCCCCGAAATCGAGGGGCGTTTGCAGAATCGGCGTGGCAAAGCAATTGTCGACGTTCAGGATAAAGCCGTGTTTTTCTTTCAGCCGCGCCAGCATAGCCAGATCCACCAGCTCAAGACCTGGGTTGGAAGGCGTTTCCAGATACACCATGCGGGCGGCTGGTGTATCGTTGTTGGGCCGTATGGCTGCGTCCCACTCGGCTTCGGTAGCGGTGGCATCCACGTAGGTATGGGTAATACCCCACTTGCTCAGCACCTGCGTAATAATCTGGTGGGCCGAGCCAAACAACGCCCGGCAGGCCACAATATGATCGCCCGATTTAAGTAGTCCGGCCATGCTGGCAAACACCGCAGCCATGCCCGTACCGGTGGCAATGCCGTCTTCCGCGTTTTCGAGCATGCAGACCTTGTCCACAAATTCCGACACGTTGGGGTTGGAAAAGCGGCTATAAATGTTGCCCGGTTCTGATTCGTTGAATAAGGCTTCGCCCTGTTCGGCACTTTCGAAGGCGAAACTCGACGTGAGATAAAGCGGTACCGAATGCTCGCGATTCTGCGATTTCGGGGCCTGGGTGCGAATGGCTTTGGTTTGTTTCTGCATCAGAAGAAAAGAAGAATTTTGCGCAAACTTACGAGGATGACGACGATACCGACCAGAACCATCATTGACTTGACGGGTAATTTCTGCGCCAGCCGGGCGGCAATGGGCGCGGCAATCATACCGCCCAGAATCAAACCCAGAATGACCATGCCATAATTGCCCAGCCCGATTACCAGCGCGAACACGACCGATGACGCAAACGAAACAAAAAACTCGGCCAGATTCACCGAACCAATGGTATAGCGCGGGTGCCGACCGGCGGCAATGAGCGTTGAGTTAACAATGGGGCCCCAGCCGCCCCCGCCAATAGCATCAATGAAGCCGCCAAACCAGGCCAGCAGCCCAATGCGCCTGACGGGTTTCTTCTTTGTTCGTTTAGTAAGGGCTTTTCGCAGAATTAAAATTCCCAGAATTGCGGTATAAACTGAGATACCCGGCACCAGGTATTTTGCCACAATATCGAGTTCGGCCACCTGCGTGAGCAGAAAGGCACCCAGCGCAGCCCCAACTACCCCCGGAATCAGCACCACTTTGAACAGGCGGCTGTTGACGTTACCGAACTTCAGGTGCATATAGCCCGATACGCCCGACGTAAAAATCTCGGAACTGTGCACGCTGGCCGTGGCAAACACCGGATTGATGCCCACGCTGGTCAGAAACGTGGTGGCCGTAACCCCGTAAGCCATGCCGAGAGCTCCGTCAATCATCTGCGCGGTAAAGCCCGCCAGGATAAAGTAAAAAATGTCGGGCGTCAGATGAACCGAAGTGGCCAGCAGGGTAATCTGATCGAGCGTGAAATAGCTGAACAGCAGGTGACCCACGACCATCAGCGCGAGCGCTGCAAAAACATACACCCCAATTTCGGTACGGGTTCGTCGGCGCAGCAGAGCGGTGAACGACGAGCCGGAGGCCTCCCGCAGCTGGACGTTCACGCCTGGATACGTTGACCGAAACCCGTCAATCTGCTGGTGGGCAGTCTGCCCTTCGAGCGTAATGGTCAGGCCGGTGAGGTCGAAAGGCAGGTCACCAGCGGTTGCTGATACGGGGGGCAGCTGGATCGACGGGGTATCGTTGGTTTTCATACTGCTCAAAGCCTATCGAGTAAATAGATTATTGTGTTTACGAAAAACGGCACTGAGTTGTGCCGCTGCGATTGACAATGGAATCTGCCTAAGCAGACGCGATGCAAAGGTAAGTTTGCTTTTGGTAAAGACGCAAGTCAGCCGTGATATAGTTCCTGTTCAGAAAGGATTGACTTCAACATCACACGCTGGTCCCACCCCTAAAAGCAAACCGCAGCAGACTCGCCCTTACCGTGGCCGTTAATTCGGTTTTAGGCTGGTCATCCGATCTTTTACGGTTCATTAGTCGCCATTGAGTCAATGAGTACCGGTTAAATTCGCGGCCTGTTTCGCCGTGACACCGGGTGGTGAGCGTGGTGTCACGGCGAAACAGGCCGCGGGTTTACTCTACCACCCAGGCGTTTACCTGGTCTGGCTCATCGGCGCGGGTAATAGAACACGAGCCGACAATGAGTTTTGACCGGCCTAGGCCCGCAACAGCTCGGCTACGAAAATGCCCAGGTACGAACCTAGTGCGTTGCCCAGCGTACCAACCAGCACGGCGGGCAGCTGTAAATCGGGTCGGCCCAGACTCTTGGCCAGCGCCAGGGCCGACGTACTGCCGCCCACGTTGGCCTGCGACGCCACGCCCAATACATCCCAGTCCTGCCGAAGCAGCGCCCCGATCCCGAACACTATGCCGGCGTGAATTAAAACCAGCACCACAATCATCCCAAACAGGATACCCGCCAGTTTCCCGTCCGACAACAAAGCCGCTACGTCGCAGTAGGCACCAATCACGGCCAGAAAGATATAGATACCGAACAGCCCCAGCAGCCGGCTTCCGCGCAGTTTGTTTACCACCCGAAACTGCGCCAGTACCAGCGCGATGGTTGTCAGGATCAGGACAAAAGGTACCGGTACTACCGTGGCCAGTTGCTGCGACAGCCAGATGGCTCCCAATCCCAGACTAAGCAGTAAACCCATATCATACGGCGTCATCGTCTCCGAATCGGAATAGGCGTCTACTGGGCTATTTGGGGCCGGGGTGGCGCTTGGCGTCGTTTCTGAAACCTGATCGGCGGTGCGATGGCGTGGGAACCAGCGTTGCAGCAGACGGGGTGCCGAAAGGGTTACCATCATCCAGAGCGTTGTAATGATGTTGTCGGCAGCGGTAGCGGCAATGAATAGGTTACCCGCTTTGGAGACGTTGTAATGCAGCGCTACGGCGTGGAAATTTACGCTGCCCCCCGTATACGTACCGGTAAACATACCGGCCAGTGCGTAGTACAGCGGACCGATGGTGTCGGGAGCGGCAAAAATCCACACGCTTACAAACGCTCCGATCACCGTGCCGGCTGCGCCAAGCAGATACATCGTCAGCATGGGCAAACCGGCCTGTTTAAGGTCTTTGAGATTCACACCCAGCAGCAACAGGAACAGCGCAAACGGAGCCACGTAGCTGAAAATAGTATCGTAGGCCGGTGTTGCCGTAGTAGGTATCAGACCCAGATTGGCTTCAATGGCCGTGACTACAATAACGAGCAGGGCGGTGCCAATGTGCCGGAATCCGGGTCTGCGGCAGAGCCATTCGCAAAAAACAACGTTTGCGGCCAGTACAAACAGGATGAAGAGTGAGTCAGTCACGATAGCGGTAACGATACGGTAGGTTACAAATTTGCAATCAGCCAAAACTACGCCGTTTGCGCGGAAGGGCTGCTTTTGACGCCAAAGAACATTCGGAAAATTAAGACATTTGTAAAATATGCAGCACCAAAAAAGTTAGTTTACCAAACAAGTGTGATATTTGTATCATGTTTCACTACTAAATGGTCAATAAACCAGACAAAATGACAAAAAAACTACTCTTGATTTTGGGGCTGATATTTACTGCGTTCGGCATAACGAAGGCACAAAATCAGTCACTTGCGGGTAAGGTTACCGACATAAATGGTAATGCCCTGCCCGGCGTATCGGTGGTGGTACGCGGCACCACGCAGGGAGCAACAACCGACGCCAGTGGCAATTACCAGCTTGCCGTACCGGGCAGCAACGCCCGCGTAGGGTTCAGCTACATCGGGTTTCTAAGCCAGGAAATTGCGGTAGGCAACCAGACTACGCTGAATGTAACGCTGCGCGAAGACACCCGCCAGCTGGAGGAAGTGGTTGTATCGGGTCTGGCCACAACCGTAAAGCGGTCTAACTTAGCCAATGCCGTGACGCTGCTCAACAGTAAGGACCTGACCGGGTCTACTACGCCCGTAACGACGGACGGTGCCCTGCAGGGGAAAATTGCCGGAGCCAACATAGTGGCCAATACGGCGGTGCCGGGCGGGGGCTTCAACCTCCAGTTTCGGGGCGTATCCACCCTGGGAGCGTCTTCGTCGCAGCCGCTGTTTATTGTCGATGGTGTGTATATCGACAACGGGCAGTACTCCAACGGGCGGTCGGCCGCCAACAAGGCGGCTGCCGGTTCGTCGGCCAGTACGCAGGATAACAACGCCAACCGTCTGGCTGATATTAACCCCGATGATATCGAGAACATCGAAATTCTGAAAGGCTCATCGGCCGCGGCCATCTATGGTACCCGTGCCAATGCCGGGGTGGTTATCATCACGACCAAGCGCGGCAAGGGGGGTAAAACAACGGTTTCATTCGGGCAGGATATTGGCTTCAGCAAGCCCCTCAGCTTCTACGGTGGGGCCGACTGGACGGCGGAAAAACTAACCAAATATTTCTCGGCCGATGACATTCCAGCCCTCAACGCGGCCAAAGCCAACGGCACCTATACCGACTGGGAGCGCGTAGTGTACGGTGGCACCGGAGCCATCAAAAACACGCGGCTTGGCATTACGGGCGGCAACGAGAAAACGAAGTTCTACGTCAATGGTAGTATGTCGGACGAGACCGGGATTATCAAAAACACGGGGTTTCAGCGGTACTCGATCCGGGCCAACATTGACCATAAGCTCACCAACTGGCTCGACTTCGGCATCAGCTCCAACTACATCGTGAGCAACAACGACCGGGGCTGGACGGGTAATGACAACTCGTACGTGAACTACGGCTATTCGCTGGCGTACTCACGGCCCTACGTGAACCTGTACCCTGACGCTAACGGGCAGTATCCCAACAACAAGAACGGTGTTGGCGAAAATCCGCTGGCCATCCGCGACCGGGCTATCAACAACCAGAAAGTCAACCGCATTCTGCAGGGGTTCACGGTGAATGCCCGTGCGCTGAACACCAACACATCGTCGCTGACGTTCCGGGTCAACGGGGGCGTTGACTATCAGAATGGGTACGCCAGCATCTGGCTGCCTTCCGATCTGCAATCGCAGAAGGCCGAGCCGAACCCCGGTTTTGCCCAGGATACCCGCAACGAGGTCTTTAACTCCAACGTGCAGCTGTCGGCCATCTACACCCAGGCTGCCCTGGGTGGTCGCCTTAACCTAACTACCTCGGCGGGCGCAGTACGGCTTCACAAGTACCTGCGCACCAGTTACGTGCGCGGATCAGGACTGCCCGCCGGTGTTTCGAACCCGGCGCGGGGTAAGGTTATTGATGGGTTTGCTGAATACCAGGAAAATACCGACGTTGGTCTGTTTGCCCAGCAGGATGCCAACTACGAAGACAAAGTTATCGGCTCGGTTGGTATTCGCTTCGACAAATCGACGCTGAACGCGCAGTTCGACAAGTTTTATGCCTTCCCGCGCGCATCGCTGGCCGTCAATGCTACCAAGTTCGGCAGCTGGGGCGGTACATCCCTGAGCCAGCTGAAATTCCGGGTAGCCTACGGCCAAACGGCGGGCCTGCCCATTTTTGGCACCACCTATTCGCAACTGGGCGTTGTGGGCGTGGGTGGTTTGGGCGGGCTGGTGCCATCGACTATCGTCGGCAACACCAACATCGGACCGGAGCGGGCTACCGAACTGGAATACGGCGTGGACTTTGGTCTGTTTAACGGACGCGTAACGGGCGAGCTGACCTTGTACAACAAGAAGGTATTTGACCTGATTCTGCCCTTGAATACGGCCCCCACTACGGGGGTTACCTCTACCCAAATTAACGCGGCTGATCTGACCAACCGGGGACTCGAATTTACCCTCGGGGCCGACATCGTGCGGAATAAGAATTTCAGCTGGTTTATCCAGCCTATTTTCTGGTTCAACCGGTCGAAAGTGACCCGGCTTATTGTGCCGGAAAGTCTGCGCGGGGGCTTCGGCGCCACGTTTGGCCAGTGGCGCGTGAAGGGCCCGGACCCCGATGGGACCACCTATTCGCCCACGCAGATTGTGGGGCAGCCGCGGACCCTGAAAGTGGGCGATGTGGGTTATGCCAACTCCTTTACATCCTACGGCGATGCGCAGCCGAAGTACGAACTCTCGCTCAACAACCGCATCACGTTCCTGAAAAACTTCGAGTTTTCGGCCCTGTTGGCCTACCGGCACAAGTTCACCGTGGTTTCGCTGACGCGGGTACTGTGGGACGAGGGCGGTAACACCTACAACTGGAATGAAACCGACGACAAAGGCAATGACGGCACTACGCCCAACGGTATCTACCGGCAGAACGTAAACGGTCTCGACGAGAACGGTGTACCCAAGCCCGGCTATAACCCCAATATCTATAGCTTCCTGAAGCTGCGCGAGGTGTCGCTTTACTACAAAGTTCCGACTCCGCTGGTAAAGAGTGCGTTCCGTAACGTAGTGAGCAATATCCGGGTGGGCGTATCGGGCAATAACCTACTGCGCTGGACCGACTACACGGCTGGCTACGATCCCGAAAACTCAAACTTTGGTTCGCTCGCCCTGGGTGGTGGCGTTGACCTGGGTTCGTCGCCTGCCGTGCGCCGGATGATGTTCCACATTGCCGTTGATTTTTAATCGTTGACCCCAATCATTTCTTTACAACGTATTCGTTCTTATATGACCGAGTACGTTGTAGATTCATTCTTTCATTCATTAAGCCAAATGAGAAAACATACATCACTGCTACTGGCAACGGTATTGACCGGCAGCTTTCTGGCCTGTAATCCGCTAAAGACGGAGGAGGTCATAGACCCCAACTTCCCCAGCGTGGGGGCCGTCACCAACAATGCCTCCAAAGCCCAATTGGATGCCCTGAGCATCGGGCAGTTCTCGCTGGCCCGCAACGGCTGGTCAACCTATATTCTGGTGCTGGGTACCATTGGTAAAGAACTGTTCAACTTCAACGGTACCGAGTCGCGCTGGATGACCGAGCTGAACGGTGCCCGGCCCATCGACAATTCGGCGTTTTACAACACGGCCACCACGGGCTGGGGCTTGCCGGTGCGGCAGGCTAATACCACCCTGGCCGCGCTGAACAACACCAACTCCGTAACGGACGCGCAGAAAAATGGCTACCGCGGTATTGCCAACACGTTCAAAGGACTGTCGTATCTCTACATGCTGAATGCACAGGGAACCAACGGCGTCCGGCTGAACGTGGAAGATCCTTTCAAGCCCAGCAAAGCGGCCAGTTATGCCGAATCGCTGGTGGGCATCGCCAAGTATCTGGACGAGGGGGCTACTCAGCTTGATCAGGCCGGTGCTACGTTTCCGACGGCGATACCGGCTGGTTTCGCCAATTTCAACACGCCCGCCAAGTTCAAGCAGTTTAACCGCGCCATTGCCCTGCGCGTCGCCATATACCAGGCGGATTGGGCCAAAGCCGCTGCGTTACTGCCCCAGACGTTCTACAGTGCCACGGGTGATCTGAACGCCGGCCCGGTCAATACGTACAGCGCTACCCCCCCCGATTTCGGCAATCCGTTCCTGAACACCTCATCGAGTCAGATTGTGGGTGTAAAGGAAGTATTCGACGCTGCCACACCGGGCGACAAGCGCCTGAGTAAAGTGACCAAGCAGGCCACACCGCTTAACTATTCGTCGGGTATTACGTATAGCACGCCGTACCTGACCAACATCTATAAGTCAGCCTCTGATCCGTTTCCGATCATCAGAAATGAGGAACTGGTACTGATTGCTGCCGAAGTGGCCGCTCAGCAGGGTAACGTTGCCGAGGCTACGCGTAACATCAATATTGTGCGGACGGCGGCAGGAATACCCAACTACACGGGTGCTACCACGAAAGATGCCCTGATCAACGCTATTTTGAGAGAACGGCAGTACTCGCTGTTCTACGAAGGCCACCGCTGGGTAGATATGCGCCGGTACAACAAGCTGAACGAGATCATTCTGCCCGTTGCCAACATGAAAGTGCTGGAGCGGCTGGAACGCCCGGTGCAGGAAGTGAACTGGGATGTGTTCAACCCATAGGCCAGCAATCAATCAAGGCTAACCAAAACGGGAACGGAAGCTGACCTCTGCGTCAGCTTCCGTTCCCGTTTTTTTTTAGCGAAAAATCTTACTCCCCCGCTACCGGGTCGGGCTTTCCATCGGGATCGCCCGCTGCAAAGCCGCGCGTGGGCAATTTGCTGCCCCGAATCAGCAGCAGGCCGGCTACGTGCGGGGCGGCCATGCTGGTACCGCTGAGCGTGGCGTACCGCCCATCTTTGTAGGTCGAGATAATCCGGACGCCGTAGGCACTGACGTCTACACTGGCAGCCGAAGTTGGAGAAACTGGCGAACCGGTTATCACGATCTATAGCCGATACCGTAAAGACATTCTGGTAGTTGACCCGCGCGGGCGAGAAATCGTCGGCATCTTTGCCGTCGTTACCAGCTGCAATGGCGAACAGAATACCGGCGTTGGCTGCCTGCCGAATAGCGTTATCGAGCGTAACAGAAACGCCTTCACCTCCCAGACTCAGGTTTACTACGTCGCCCCCGCGCCCATTTTGCCTGACGTGATTGACCGCCTGAATAATGCCCGACAGCCGCCCTTCGCCCAGTTGGTTCAGCACTTTCAGCGCCACCAGCGTAGCACCGGAGGCAATGCCGGTAACGCCGACTCCGTTGTTTCTGGCTCCAATAATACCGGCCACGTGCGTACCGTGGCCATTTTCGTCGTTGGCCGAGGTCACCCCATTCACAAAGGAGCGGCTGCGCTGCGCATCCACGTTCAGGTCGGGGTGGGTCAGGTCAATGCCGGTGTCAATGACCCAGGCCGTTTTACCCGTTTGCACATCGCCCCGGCCGAAACCGGTTTGTCTGATATTCCACGACAGTGTAGTTGGCGTGGCTACATCAACGCAGTTGCAGATGCCCATAATTCTATCAGGTTCCACGAGTTCAACGGCCGGGTCAGTCCGGAGTTGGGCAGCTTCGGTGGGGGAGAGGTGCGCCAGAAACGTGGTCTGGGCATCGGCAGCGAGGATTTCGGTGTCGGTGTTGTCCATCTGGTAGCGTGATAGTAGCCGTTCCGCGCCCGCCTGGGCCGCATTGACGCGGGCGTTTGGGGCAGCAGGCAGGGTGCCGATGGGCAAATCGACGGTAACGATGTATGAACCGGCAATGGGCTGGCCGGAGTTGGCCGTGGCTTTGACGAGACAGTCGGCCTGGAAGGCGGGTTCAGGATCGCGGTCAGCGCGGCAGCCAAGAACAAATCCAAGCAGGGCCAGGTGGGTAAGCGTGGCCGCAGAAAATAAAGAGCGCATGATTGTGATGAGAAAAAGCGGTATTCCTGAAAAAAACAGAACCGTACACCATCAAATCATACGCAGCAGGGGGGTAATTGATTACCCATTAAAAACGAGGAAACAGGCGTTAAACGTGTTTAAAAATCAGCCTATTTCTGTCACTTACGCAGCGGCAGAAACATCACCCGGCCCGCTGCCGGAAAACGCGTCTGGGCCGTTGAAGGACCGTAGCGCGTCTGAAAGTCTGCCACCTGCGCGGGGGTGAGTAAATCGGGATACAGATTGATGCCGGCGAAGTTGTTCTTTCGGAGAAACTGGTTCAGAAACTGCCAGTCTGTCTCCGTAAAAACGTGACCGGGCTTAAGAAGCCGGGGCCAGCCATCGCGCAGAAACGGTGCAATCTGATGGGGATGCAGCCGCCCAAAATACTGGCCCACTGCTTTCTTATCGTAAAACCGGCGGAAGGTGAATACCGCGTTTTGCTGACTATAGTAGGGGCAAAGGCCGTCGGCGTCGCCGGTACCATCGGCCCCAACGGTGCAGAACGGAAAGTCAAGAACGGCCACGCCGGGCTGTTGCCTGACCACCGCACAATACCGCAGCACATCGGGCGAGGCTACGAGCGTGGGAATAGCCGTCCGGAGCCGGATCTGGTGCGTCCATTCTGAAAGCATCAGCAGGCCAAGCATACCCAGGGCCAGCCAGCCAGCCCGGTTTCTAGGCCAGCGAAGGGGCAGGGCCAGCAGCACAAACAGCACCGGGTAGATCATACTGGACCGCCCGCCGTGCCGGTTAAAGCTGAACCACGGAAACACCCGCAACGTGGGCACCAGTACCGGATGGTACAGCAGACACAGCATCAGCATGACCACAATAGGCACCCATAGGGCCACCCGACGACGCGTTTGCCACCAGCCCACACCCGCCAGCACCGTCAGGTACAGACCCGGACTACCCTGCCCATAGCTCTCAAAACTATCGTGCAGCCAGTGCTGATACGGCACCGCAAATCCATCGAGACCCGGCAGATGCGGCAGCAGCAGCCGGGCCGGATGCGACCACAACGGAGACAGCGGCACAACCGTAAAGTCGAACGACCAGGCCGTTAGGGCTACCTGTAGCGTCAGCGGCAGATACAGCCAGCTGCTCAGCCCCAACAGACCCAGCATTACCAGGATCAGGCTCCGTTGCCGCGTCCATTCTTTCCGGATGAACGATTGAAGCCGGCCAAACCAATGCCAGACGTTGGGGTACTGGCGGTATAGCAGATACGCCATAACGGGCAGGGTCAGCGTGGTGAATGTCAGCGCGTACCCCGCTACGTAGCCCAGTTCCTGCCCCAGCACCAGCACGTGCAGTCCCATCCATCCCAGCACATACGCCAGCGAGACGGGTTTTTTATCCGCAAGATCATTGAGCAACCGGTACGTAGCCACGATGCAGACGGTAGTCCAGTGCAGTACGCCGATGTTCATGTGCACCGGAAACTTGAACACGGCATACGCGTTGAACACCGATACCACCAACCCGGCCCAAAACGCTCTCCCCACGCCAAATCGGGGCCGCAGCAGCCGATACGTGCCCACAGCCGCCACCACCAGCGAATAAACATAGTACAGCTGCAGGTACGGTCCCGACGGCCCGTTGAGCCAATAGCAGAGCGCGTACCAGTAATCGCGCTCGAAGCCCCAGTCCAGAAAAACCTGATTCAGGCCGTAGGGATAAAACGACTGGTTGTTGGTCAGATTGAGGTGTGGCCAGGGCCAGAGCGACACGTTTTTGGCAAAGAAATAACCCACGTACTCGTACTGATCGGTGTCGTTCCCGTCAGACATGGGACCGCTGAAGTTACCCACAATCCAGACGCCCAGCAGGGTTACCACCAATCCCAGTACGAGGACCCACTGCCCGCCCATGACCATAAACTTTGGACGATAGATGAAGGACGAACGGGGTTTGACCATGCGGTGGGCTGAAACGATTGTGAAGGGTTGCCGGGCAAAAGTCTCCGTAAACGGCTATTTTTGCAAATAGTAATGCGGCTGAAAAGCCGCAGCAACCAATTAGACTTCCAGCGGCTTCTCCAGCCGCGCTACCAATGGCCGATTACAACCACCGCGCAACCGAACAAAAATGGCAGCAGTTCTGGGACGAACACCAGACGTACCACACCGACATCAACCGTAACGACGGATCGCCCGAATAAACCCAAGTATTACGTGCTCGATATGTTTCCCTACCCGTCGGGGGCGGGGCTGCACGTAGGGCATCCGCTGGGCTACATCGCGTCGGATATTGTGGCGCGGTACAAACGGCTCAAAGGGTATAATGTGTTGCATCCGATGGGATTTGACAGCTTTGGACTACCTGCCGAACAGTACGCCATTCAGACCGGACAGCACCCCGCCGTTACGACCGAAGCCAACCTGACCCGCTACATCGAGCAACTCAAAAATATGGGCTTCAGCTACGACTGGAGCCGCGAAATCCGCACGTCCGACCCGTCGTACTACAAATGGACGCAGTGGATTTTTATGCAGCTGTTCAACTCGTGGTACAACCGCGATACCGACCGGGCCGAACCTATTGAGACGCTGCTGAACAAATTTGCTACCAACGGCACCACCGACGTCAACGCCGTTTGCGACGAGGACGCGCCTGTGTTCACGGCGGCTGAGTGGAACGCTCTGTCGAAGGAGCAGGCGCACGCCATTACACTCAAATACCGGCTGACGTTTCTGGCCAATGCGGTCGTGAACTGGTGCCCGGCCCTCGGCACAGTCCTGGCCAACGACGAGGTGAAAGACGGGGTATCGGAGCGGGGCGGCTATCCGGTGGAGCAGAAGCTGATGCGGCAGTGGATGATGCGCATCACCGCCTATGCCGACCGGCTCCTGACCGGTCTGAACACCATTGACTGGACCGAATCCATCAAGGAGCAGCAACGTAACTGGATCGGGAAAAGCGTTGGGGCCTCCGTTAAGTTTCCGATACAATCTCAGCCAACGGGCTTTATCGAGGTATTCACCACCCGCGTCGATACCATCTACGGCGTATCGTTCATGGTACTGGCGCCCGAACACGAACGGGTGGCAAGCCTGACCACACCCGAACAGCGCGACGCGGTTGCTGCGTACGTTCAGGCGGCCAAACTACGCTCCGAGCGCGACCGTATGGCCGATACCAAAGCGGTGTCGGGGGTGTTTACGGGTAGTTACTGCATCAATCCGGTCAATAACGAGCCCGTTCCGATTTTTCTGGCCGATTACGTGCTGGCGGGCTATGGCACCGGCGCGGTGATGGCCGTACCCTCCGGCGATCAGCGTGATTACCTGTTCGCAAGGCACTTCGATCTGCCCATCATCCCGATTCTCGACGGACAAAAAGACCTCGACCAGCAGGCCGATAATACGAAAGAGGGGAAGTACATCAACTCCGGTCTCATCAACGGCATGACCTACGCCGAAGCTACGTCAACGCTGATTACCTGGATGGAGAAAAACGGCGTGGGCCGTGGCAAAGTCAACTTCCGCCTGCGCGACGCCGTGTTCAGCCGCCAGCGCTACTGGGGCGAACCCGTACCGGTCTATTTCAAACCGGACCGGGATGGTCAGCCATTGCCGTACCTGATCGACGAAGCCGATTTGCCGCTGGAGTTGCCCGCCATCGATAAATACCTGCCTACCGAAACCGGCGAACCCCCGCTGGGGCGCGCCGAGGGATGGCAATACGCCGGCGGGAGCAACAACTCCCGAAGCGATGGTAGCCGGTATGACTACGAACTCAGCACTATGCCGGGCTGGGCGGGGTCGTCGTTTTACTGGTACCGCTACATGGACCCACAGAACGACAAGGCGTTTGCCTCACCCGAAACCATTAATTACTGGCAGGACGTGGACCTTTACATCGGCGGCACCGAACACGCGACGGGTCACCTGCTGTACAGCCGCTTCTGGAACAAATTCCTGTATGACCGGGGCTGTGTGCCGCAGGACGAGCCGTTCAAAAAACTCATCAACCAGGGCATGATTCAGGGCCGCAGTAATTTTGTGTACCGGCTGAACGGCACTGGTCGGGAAGGGGTAGCCCCCGTTTTTGTGTCGCTCAATCAGCTTGATGGCCGGAGCGTGACACCCCTGCATGTGGACGTAAACATCGTAGACAATGACGTGCTGGATATAGCTTCTTTCAGGCAGTCCCGATCCGATTTTGCCCAAAGTCCGGATGGGTTAACGGCCGAGTTCATCCTCGAACCCGACGGCCGATACATTGTTGGTGTGGAAGTGGAGAAAATGTCGAAGTCGAAGTTTAACGTGGTGAATCCCGACGACATCGTGGAACGCTACGGAGCCGACGTGCTGCGCCTGTACGAGATGTTTCTGGGACCGCTGGAACAGGCCAAGCCCTGGAATACCAACGGCATCGACGGCGTGTACCGCTTCATTCGTAAATTCTGGCGGCTGTTTTACAAAGACACCGCCACCGGTGAGTCGCAGTGGCTGGTGACGGACGAGGCCCCCACGCCCGCCGAATTAAAGGTGCTGCACCGGACCATCCAGAAGACTGAGAATGATATTGAAACGTACTCGTTCAACACGTCGGTCAGCTCATTTATGATCTGCGTGAACGAGCTGGCCGTGCTGGATTGCCATAAGCACAGCATTTTGCAGGATCTGGTGTTGCTGGTCTCGCCCTATGCGCCCCACGTCGCCGAGGAACTCTGGGCGGCTTTGGGTAACGAACCGGGTACCATCTCACAGGCGAAGTTTCCGATGTTCAATCCCAGCTACCTGATCGAAGACGCGTTCGAGTATCCCATTCAGATCAACGGCAAAGTTCGCACTACCATCCGATTCGCCACCGACCGCGCCCCGGCCGAGATCGAGCGGGAAGTGCTGGCCGATGAAGTTGTACAGAAGTGGCTGGAAGGCAAGACCCCGAAGAAAATTGTAGTCGTGCCGAAGCGAATCGTAAACGTCGTTGTTTAATGCCGCCAAACGGTAACCCGGACCTCCCGGTCCGGTAGCCGAAGAGAACGAGGGTACCGTGCAAGCCTTCAGCTACCGGACCGGGAGGTCCGGGCTACACCATTACCGGGCTACAAGAAAAGATCCCGCTCATTTCCTGAACAGATACCTAATCTGTTCAGGAAATGAGCGGGATCTTTTTTTGCCTCCTGCGTAAACATAAAGGCTATCCAAACACTATACTTTATGGGATTAGACCGGACGGGCCGGTCAGATATACCCCACTGATCAACTAACTCAACGTACATGTCTCAGCAAGAAACGTACCCCAAAGCCGACGAACTACACAGCGAGGTGCAGGAATTTCCGGCCATTCAGGCTAAAATGACCCCCGAACCAAACAGCGACCTGTCCAACTACAAAGCTGCCGGGAAACTAACCGGTAAAGTGGCCCTGATTACCGGGGGCGATTCGGGCATTGGTCGGGCTGTGGCCATCGCCTACGCCAAGGAAGGCGCCGACGTAGCCATTATTTATCTGGAAGCAGAAGAAGAGGACGCCCAGAAAACCAAGCAGATGGCCGAGCAATTCGGCACCCGCTGCCTGACCATCGCCACCGACGTACGCGACAAAGCGAAGTGCCAGCAGGCGGTTGAGCAAACCGTTAAGGAGTTTGGTAAGCTGAACATCTTGGTGAACAACGCGGCTTATCAGCACATGGTTGAGAAGATTACCGACATCAGCGAGGAGCAGCTACGCCGGACATTCGATACCAATATCCTGGGCTATTTCTTTATGGTTCAGACCGCCCTGCCGCACATGACCGAAGGCGATGTCATCATTAACACAGGCAGTATTGTGGGCAAGCAGGGACAGCCACAACTGGTGGATTATGCATCCACGAAGGGAGCTATTCACGCCTTTACCATGTCATTGGCGGCTCAGCTGGGCGAGCAAAAAATCCGGGTCAACGCCGTGCTGCCCGGCCCGATTTACACGCCGTTTTTACCCGGTGCCGGTATGGGGCCGGATGGCGTTGATAAGGCCGCTCAGAAAACCATTCTGCAACGCCCCGGTCAGCCCGAAGAGCTGGCCCCGGCCTACGTCCTGCTGGCCTCTACCGACGGTTCGTACATTACGGGCAGCCTGCTGGACGTAAACGGCGGCAATGCGTAGAGGAGAGAGTGAGATAGTAAGTAGCCTGGACCTTCCGGTTCGGGCTACTCTGTACTAGGCGAACTCCACTACGTACTGCTCCGCAATCTCGTCGAGCAGGGCACTAACGCCCGCGTAGGTATCGGTCGTGACGAGTTGCAGGCGATAAGGCTTGAAATCGGGGAGACCCTTAAAATAGTTGGCGTAGTGCCGGCGCATTTCAAAGAGCCCCACGATTTCGCCCTTCCAGCGGATGGAAAAATCGAGGTGCTGGCGGCATACCGATACGCGGTCAGAAATAGTGGGCGGGGCGAGGTGCTGGCCGGTCCTGACAAAATGCTTGATCTCATTGAATATCCACGGATGCCCAATGCTGGCCCGGCCAATCATGACCCCATCCACGCCGTAGCGATTCTGGTACTCAATCGCTTTTTCGGGGCTGTCGATGTCACCGTTGCCGAAGATCGGAATCTGGATGCGCGGGTTGTTGCGGATCCGCCCGATGAGTGTCCAGTCGGCGTCGCCTTTATACATCTGAACCCGCGTTCGGCCGTGTACCGTCAGGGCCTTGATGCCGATATCCTGCAGTCGCTCGGCTACGTCTTCTACGTTTTTAGTGCTGTCGTCCCAGCCGAGCCGGGTTTTTACGGTCACGGGCAGGTGCGTGGACTTCACCACGGCTTCGGTCATGCGCACCATCTTGGGAATGTCCTGCAACAAAGCGGCCCCCGCCCCCCGGCAGGCTACGTTCTTGACCGGACAGCCATAGTTGATGTCGATCAGATCGGGGCTGGCGTCGGTGGCAATGCGGGCGCACTCGCCCATCGTCTGCACGTCGGAGCCAAAGAGCTGAATGCCGATGGGCCGTTCGTACTCGAAAATATCGAGCTTCTGCCGGCTCTTGGCCGCATCGCGAATCAACCCTTCCGACGAGATGAACTCGGTATACATCAGATCAGCGCCATTCGCTTTGCAAACGGCACGAAACGGCGGATCGCTGACATCTTCCATGGGAGCCAGCAACAACGGAAAATCGGGGAGTTCAATAGGGCCAATCTTAACCAAAGCAAACAGCGTTTAGGACCGGGTAATCGGTCTGTTATCTCCTGTAATTTACGATTTCGGGCAATCTTTGGTTCCGCCTGGTAGTCGGCCCATTCCGGGTAATTCGGGCCGGAAATGCCGTAAGTCTGTGCTGTGTCCGTAAATTTACCTGAATTATGCAACCAACGCTTTTTTCTGATTCGCCCTCATCACGCCCGCCTACCCTCGGCGGCCTGAGTATGCTGACTGGCTTTGTGCTCATGGGGGGCGTTATTGGTGTGTTGATCCTGACGGGGGTAGTGATGGCTGTTAAAGGAATTAACTGGCCCGATGCGCAGGCCTACATTACCGGCCTGGCAAAGGACCCGGCATCCTATTCTGACGGATGGTACGAATTGATAGGTTTGCAGGCAGTCAACCACCTCAGTATGTTTCTGCTGCCCGCCCTGCTGTACTGGTCTGTTATTGAACGTCGCTCATGGTCGCAGTTCAGCGCCCGCCCGCTGGATGCGGTGGCCGGGCTGAGCATTGCCGCCTTCGTGGTGGTGGCGTTCATGCCCTTCGACGGACTGGTTATCGAGTGGAACCAAAACATGCACCTGCCCCAGATGCTGGCCCCACTGGAGGAGTGGATGCGCGACATGGAAGATCGGGCAACCGGCGTCACCAAATTTCTGACCACGTTCAACACGCCCGTTCGGCTCATGCTGGCGATTCTGGTCATTGGCGTGATCCCGGCCATTGGCGAGGAGGTCTTGTTCCGGGGTATTTTGCAGCGCAACCTGATTATCTGGACCCGCAACCCGCACGTGGGGGTCTGGCTGGCGGCTGCGTTGTTCAGTGCCATTCACGTACAGTTTCTGGGGTTTGTGCCCCGTATGCTGCTCGGCGCGCTGTTTGGGTATTTGTATCTATGGTCCGGTAACATCTGGGTGCCCATTCTGGCCCACTTCGTCAATAATGGCTTTACGGTGCTGATGGTTTACCTTTACCAGCGTCGGGTCACAACCGTCGATATTGAAAGCACCGAGTCCGTCCCCATCCTGGTAGCGGTCGTGTCGCTGGTGCTGACGGGGGCAATGCTGGCTTATTTCAGGAAACAGAATACAAACAAAGTAGCCGGTTAGCGGGTCAATACCTGTACAACGGCGACCTTACCGCTGCGGCCCTTTCCGCGCTATACACATGAACGAAACCTGGGAAACCATCTATACAACACCCCTGCCACACCGGGCTGAGCTGGCCAAAGCCCTGCTGGCTGAACACGAGATTCCGGCGGTGGTGGTAAACCGGCAAAGCAGTTCATACCCTGGCGTGGGGCTGGGCAAAAGTGAAGTACACGTTCCAATTCAGCACGCCGTACTGGCTAAAGTAATCATCGAGAATGAAGCAACGTTTAGCTAGCATGACCAACCTGCAGCAGCGCATCATTGCGGCTGCCGTGGGGGTTCCGATCATTATCGGTATGATTCTGTACGATGCCTGGACATTCGCACTACTGTTCACCATCGTCAGCGCACTAACCCAGCGGGAGTTTTACAGGCTGCTGGGGCTGGACGGTTTCGAGCCGCTCACGGCCTACGGTACGGTGGTGGGCTGCCTGATCTGCGTGCTGGCTTACCTGATCGAAACGGGTGTGCTGCACACCGACAGTTACTTCCTGATCTGCCCGGCCTCGTCGATGGTATTCCTCATCAAGCTTTACAAAAAGCGCGACCGTAAGCCCTTTACCAACATTGGCTTTACGTTTCTCGGTATTATTTACGTGGCCATGCCCTTTGCGCTGCTCATTGTGCTGGCCCTGCGTGGTAATGCCTACCATCCGGCCATTATCGTGGGGTGTCTGCTGCTGCTGTGGGCGTCGGATGTGGGGGCGTATTTTGCCGGTACGCGCTTTGGCCGGCGCAAATTATTTGAACGCATATCCCCCAAAAAATCGTGGGAGGGCGCCATCGGCGGGGCCATTGCGGCCAGCATAGTGGCGGCTGGTCTGGCCTATTACGCGCCCGAACTACGACCCTGGCAGTGGTACTGCGTAGGCGGTATCATTGTGGTAACCGGCACTTACGGCGATCTGGTAGAGTCGCTGTTTAAGCGCAGCATTGCTATCAAAGACTCTGGCACCAGCATTCCGGGGCACGGCGGTTTTCTGGACCGCTTCGACGGCCTGTTGCTGGCCGCGCCGTTCATCATCACGTTTCTGAAACTGTTCGCCTAAAAAACCTTAAAAAACACCCCGCCGAAACCATATACCGCCTGTCAATCGTTTACTTTGTATGATTGCCCGTTTGCCTATGAATAAGTTAATCGTCTTCCTGTTGTCTGGTGCCTTGTTGCTGCTTTTATCAGGGGTATTTTCAGATACCCGTGCGCAGGGGCAGGACCGGCAGATTACGTTTACGGGCTTTATTACGGGGGGTAAAATGAGCGAACCGCTGCCCGGCGCGTATATTTTTATTCCAAAGGCGGGGCGCGGCACGCTCTCGGCCACCAATGGCTATTTTGCCGTATCCGTCTTTCCCGGCGACAGCATTATCTTTAGCTACGTAGGTTTTAAAACCCAGTACTACGTCATTCCGCGCCGGCTTACCGACCTGACTTTTTCGGCGGTGGTGGCCCTGCAGGAAGACGTGACTACCCTGGCCGAAGTAAAGGTCTATCCCTACGCAACCGAAGAGTTATTCAAGGAAGCCTTCGTGAATCTGAAGATGCCCGATCAGATGGAGCGCGACAACCTGGCCCGCAACATGGACCCGGCGGCTATTATGCGGCAGGCCGCTACCATGCCGATGGGAGCCGCCGTCAACTCGCGGAATTTTATCAACAATCAGTTTTATGGCCGCGAGTCCATTACGGGGCGCAGTGGCGTAACAACGTTCTCCTTTACCAATCCCTTTGCCTGGGCTAACTTTATCCGGTCCGTTAAGCAGGGTGATTTCAAGACCAAAGAGTGGCGCAGTGAAGTCAATAAAGCTCCCCGGGAGAGCTTTACCCGCAAGGACATCCTGAAAGAGAACTGAGGTTTTTAAAGGATGAATCAGTTGTCCATTCCGTCAGCGTACTGGCGGAATTCTGTTTTTTAACCCGCCCAGGTTTCCAGCGTTAACGTATCCCCATCAAAGACGCCGTAGGTGCGGGCGGATACCCATTCGCCGATGTTCACGTAGCGGGCGTGGTCACTGACGGCTAAATCGAGCGGTACGTGACGGTGGCCGAAGACGTAAAAATCGTGATGGTCAACCGCTTCTACTTCACGGCAGTAGTGCAGGAGCCATTCGCGGTCTTCGCCCAGGAATTCTTCGCCTTTCTCTTCGTTACTCAGCCGGCTCCGGCGAGACCACGCCTGCGCCAGGCCAATGCCTACGTCGGGGTGCAGGTATCGAAACAGCCGCTGCGCCAGACCACTTTCAAACAATACCTTCAGGCGCTTATAGGTGTAGTCGCCGGGCCCGAGACCGTCACCATGACCGATCAGGAACCGCTTGCTACCCAGCTGAAACGGCTGCGGTTTGCGATAAACCGGAATGCCCATCTCCTCCGTAAAGTAATCTTTAATCCAGAGGTCATGGTTGCCCGTGAACAGGACAAGGCGCGTACCGGCGTCGGCGAGTTCGGCCAGTTTACCCTGCAGCCGGATGAAGCCCTTCGGAATGCTGCGCTTGTACTCGAACCAAAAATCGAACACATCGCCAACCAGAAAAATAACTTCGGCGTGGGGCCGGACATGGTCGAGCCAGGCCACGATGGCCCGTTCGCGGTCGCGGCTTTTTTCGGGCGTGGGTGTGCCAAGATGAAAGTCGGAAGCAAAATAAACCCGTTGGCCGGGCGGCAGGGGAATGGTAATCAGGTCAGGCATGCAACGCGGGCGGTTCGACCACAAAAGTACGTAACCGGCCGCATACCCACCTGTAATCGGGCGTCAGTCGACGACTAACTAAGCGGCTGGTGTGTTACTTTTGCGCCGTAAAAACCGTATTTTAATGAAAACCAACCTGTCTTTTCTGGCCATTGCCCTGCTTGGCCTGTCTGCCTGCTCCAGTCCTACCTCCGAGAATGTCAGCAACGAAGCTGCCAACGCCAGTTTAGCCAAAAGCGTAGCCGGTTCCCGCTCGTTCACTACGGATGCCGCCTACGATAAACCCTGCCATTTTTTGGGGGAGGAAATCGTTCGTAAAGCAATCAATATCGGCGAAGCTGAGATGAGTGAGCATGACCTGGCCAATGGCTGCGCCTTTGAATGGGCTGGCAACCGGGTCGAGCTCACCTTTGGCGGCAGTCGTCCGTTTGGATCGGTCTACCAGGCTGAGTATTCATTCGATAAACAGTTTAAAACGGTGGCTGCGGTTGCCGAAACTCCCATTGCGGTAGCGCCCGCTGAAGCCACGCCCGCGGATACCGCATCGGCCGAACCGGTTGCTGAACACGCAGCGATGGCTACCCACCAGGCCGCGGCTCCGGCTGCTCCGGCAACGGGCATCGGTACATTTGAGCCCGTTGCTGGCCTGGGCGACAAAGCCGTCTGGAACTCCGCGACCGGTGGCTTGTACGTACTGCAAAACAACCACATCATCAGCGTAAAGGTCAGCAGTAAAGAGAACGCTGAGACCCGCAGGAAACACGCCGAAGCCCTGGCCGAACTCATGCTCGAAAAAGTAGCGCACGGCGAAGCCACGCTGTAAGCAAACGCTTTTCAAACCACGCAAAAAGCCCGGTACGTACCGGGCTTTTTGCGTGCATAATTCGTAGTCCGGGCTACGAAATTTTCTTAACGGGCGTTAATGGCGGCAATAGCCTGCTCGGCCAGCTGGACCGATGCCGCATCATTCTGCTTGCTGCGCTGGCCTTTGATGGCGTTCAGCATGGATACCACATAGGGACCAACACCATATTTTTTGTACCGCTCGCCCAGATCTTTCAGCAGATCGATACCCTGCCGGACGGTGCCGCCAGTATTCAGGCGACCCACCATACCCGCAACCTTCGGCAGGATGTCGAACTGGTTCTGCGCCCCCATTGCTTTAAAGTTCTCGTAGACATAGGGCCAGTTGGCGTCAGTACCCTGTTGCGCGTAGAGGCTGATGAGGGCCTGCGTCAGGGCGCCTTTGCTGTCTTTCTCCAGGGCTTTGGCTTTACTCATGGCCAGGAGAGAATCCGTGGTAGCCAGCCCGTTCAGCGCGGCCCCCTGCACGGCGTAGGACTGACTGCTCAGCCCCTGCGTAAACAGCGCTTTGTTGCCTGCCCCCGGCAGTTTGGCCAGCGCATTCAGTGCAGCCGCCCGCACCAGCGTGTTCTTATCCGACTGCGCCAAAGACTCCAGCACGGGCTGGGCGGCTTTACGCAGGTCGTCGTTTTTCAGATTCATGGCACTAATGGCGCGTAGCCGCAGGCCGTAGTAGGGGTCTTTCAGGGCGGTCAGCAACACATCCCGGCCCGGCTGCCCGCCCTGCTGCGTTGTTGCCGCCGTGATGGCCTCGAACCGGTCGAGGTACAGGGGCGCGTGGGTGAACTGAAACGCGTAATCCGCGAAGGGTTTGTTGTCGGTTTTGCGCGTCAGCAGCACCTTATCGGCATCTACATTCACCAGATCGGGTTTGGTGGCCGACGTAAAGGTCAGGGTATCGGCTTTGGTGCGCATCCATACCTGATGGCGTTCCTTTTTGCCGCCCGCGTACAAATCAATGGCCATAGGCAGGATAAACGCATCGCCGGGCTGGGTTTGCTGGAGGTACACCGACTGCGTTTTGGTGGCGTCGTTCCAGTTGTAGTCAATGGTTAGCAGCGGGTGCCCGGCACCGTAGTACCACTGGTTAAAGAACCAGTTCAAATCCTTTCCGCTGGCGTCTTCGAGGGCCAGCCGGAGTTGCTGGGCTTCGCCGGTTTTTAGGGCGTTGGTTTTTAGGTAGGTGTTCAGGCCTTTGTAAAAAACGTCGTTGCCGAGGTAGTTGCGCAGCATGTTCAGAATCCGCCCGCCTTTCTGATACGATACTACGTCAAACATGTCTTCTTTGTCGTGGTAATAAAACCGCACCAGATTTTTGGCAGCCGCGTCGGGCGAACCCAGATACGCCTGCATGTCCTTGTAGTTGTGGGCGTCGCCCGCGTCTTTGCCGTATTTGTGTTCGGCCCAAAGCACCTCGCTGAAATTGGCGAACGACTCGTTGACGGTCAGGTTGCTCCAGCTTTCGGCGGTCACGTAGTCGCCAAACCACTGGTGAAACAGTTCGTGGACAATGGTGCTCTGCCCCGCGTCGTAAGGAGCGTCGAGGAGCTCGCGGGCGGTTTTCTGGACGTATTCGCCGTGGAGGGTGGCGGTGGTGTTTTCCATGGCCCCGCTCACGTAGTCGCGCACCACAATCTGGGCATACTTATTCCAGGGATACTCAACGCCGAGCGTTTTCGAGTAGAAGTCCATTACCTCCGGCGTGAAGCCGAAAATGTCTTTGGCGTAGGGCGCGTAGGCCGGTTCGAGGAAGTAGCTGACGTCTTTCCCGCGCCACGTGTCGCGGGTAATTCTGAAATCGCCGACGGCCATCATGAACAGGTAGGGCGCGTGGGGCATGTCCATCTTCCAGGTATCGGTGCGGGTGGCGTCGGCGTTTTTACGCTGGTTTACGAGCTTCCCGTTCGACAGGGTTACGTACTTGCCCGGGACCGTCATGCTGATTTCCTGGGTTGTTTTCTGGTTAGGCTTGTCGATGGTGGGAAACCAGGCCGAAGAGCCTTCGGTCTCGCCCTGCGTCCAGATCTGCACCGGTTTGCCCGCTTCGGTACTGTCAGGGTTGACAAAGTACAGCCCTTTAGCGTCGCTGATGGCCGCGCTGCCCTGCACCTTCAGCTCGTCAGGTTTGGCCGTGTAATCGATATACACCGTGTACGTATCGGTGCTGGTGTATGCTTTGTCGAGTTTGATGTTGAGCGTCAGACTGTCGTAGGTGAACTTGAGCGGACTGTTTTTGCCGTTAATGACCACGGCCACCATGTTGATGTTCATGCCCTTGGCGTCGAGCCGCAGCGAATCGGTGGGGTAGGCGTGGGGCCGGAGCGTGACCCATTCTTTACCGTACAGGTACCGCTTTTTGTAGTCGAAGCGCACGTCGAGTTTGGTATGCACCAGATTGTTGACGCGCGGGGGCGTGGCACGGTAGATTTTCAGCAGCGGGTCATTGGCGGCTTTCTTGTCGTCCTGCGCCTGACCGGGACGAGCAATAACTACCGCAGCCGTCAACAGACAGGCGGTCAGGAAACGGGGGTATTTATGCATTTGGATCAGTTTTTTTTGTTGTTGATACCCCACCCCAACCGATTCGTCGGACCGCCCTCCCCCGGAGGGAGGGACTTTCGGACCCGGATGGTTTAGTCCCTCCCTTCGGGGGAGGGGTTGGGGTGGGGTGCAAGTGTTAAACAGCCATAGGGATTTGCTCAAACACGACCGATGGTTTTTCGGCGTCTTTGAAGGCTTTACGGGGGCGGATGTTAAGCGTCTGGAACAACTGCATGTCAGCGTCGGTATCGGGGTTGGGCGTGGTCAGGAGTTTGTCGCCCGCGAAGATGGAGTTGGCCCCGGCCAGGAAACACAGCGCCTGCTCTTCGGTCGTCATCCTCACGCGCCCTGCCGAGAGCCGTACCATCGCATTGGGCATGATAATGCGGGCCGTGGCAATCATCCGGATCATTTCCCAGACCGATACGCGCGGCTGGTCTTCCAGGGGCGTGCCTTCTACCGGCACCAGCGCGTTGACCGGTACTGACTCCGGGTGCTGCGGCAGCGTAGCCAGGGTGTGCAGCATGCCGATACGGTCGGTATCGGTTTCGCCCATGCCAATGATGCCCCCCGAGCAGACCGAGATGCCGGCTTTGCGGGCGTGGCCCAGGGTGTCCAGTCGGTCGTCGTAGGTGCGGGTGCTGATGATGTCGCCGTAAAATTCTTCGCTGGTGTCGAGGTTGTGGTTATAGGCGTACAGCCCGGCGTCTTTGAGTTTCTGCGCCTGCGTTTCGGTGAGCATGCCGAGCGTACAGCACACTTCGAGGCCCATTTCGTTGACGCCCTGCACCATGTCGAGTACCTTATCGAAGTCGCGGTTGTCGCGCACTTCACGCCAGGCTGCGCCCATGCAAAAGCGGGTGCTGCCGGTGTCTTTGGCCTGTTGGGCCGCGGTCAGGACTTCATCTACCTCCATGAGTTTATGCACCTTCACGTCGGTATGGTAGCGGGCGGCCTGCGGGCAGTAGGCGCAGTCTTCGGGGCAGCCGCCGGTCTTGACCGACAACAGCGTACAGACCTGCACTTCCTGCGGGTCGTGGTGCTGCCGGTGCACGGTAGCGGCCCGGTACACAAGGTCCAGGACGGGGGAGTTGAAAATATCGGCGATTTCGGCGCGGGTCCAGTCGGTACGCATTGAGTTACGAATTACGATGTACGATTTGTTGATGTCGCTGTTAGGTAGTGATCAGGTCCGGGCTACAAACCTGTTCAGTCTATTTAACTCACGACTTGGTTGACTGGCCAAAAGTCGTGAATTGACGGGCGCGAATCAAGCCGTAGGGTACATCAAACGGTTGCCGGATGCAACGAAATCAAGTCTGAACCGCCGGACAGACTGGTTATCAATGGCCAAAAATGTAACTTGGTCCAAATTCCTTAGCCCGATGCAGAAGCGCACGTTCCTGAAACTCTCCTCAACCATGCTGGCTACCCCATTACTGTCGCCCCTGACGGACCTGATGCCCGCCGAAAAGCTCCAGAACTGGGCCGGTAATATCGAATACAGCACCGAACGGCTGTATAAAGCCCCGTCGGTGAAGGCCGCGCAGAAGCTGGTAACGCAGCATGACAAGGTAAAGGTGCTGGGTACGCGCCACTGCTTCAATACCATTGCCGACAGTCAGCACAACCTGATTTCGGTGCGGGATATGGATCAGGTGCTGGCGTTTGACCCGAAGGCAAAAACCGTTACGGTAGGCGGGGGCATGAGCTACGGGCAACTGGCGCCCTACCTCGAAAAACGGGGTAGGGCGCTGCACAACCTGGCCTCGCTGCCGCACATTTCAGTGGCGGGTGCGGCTACCACGGCTACGCACGGCTCCGGTATGAAAAACGGAAACCTGGCCACCGCTGTGTCGGGGCTGGAAATTGTGACCGCCGGGGGCGACGTCCGGCGATTGACACGGGCGAAAGATGGCGACAAATTCCGGGGGGCTGTCGTTGGCCTGGGCGCGCTGGGCGCCATTACCAGCGTTACCCTCGACGTGATTCCGACGTTTCAGGTAAAGCAATACGTCTTTGAAAACTTGCCCCTGAGTCAGCTTGTCGCCCACTTCGACGCCATCATGGGTAGCGCGTACAGCGTAAGCCTGTTTACCGACTGGCAGGAGAAACGCCTGAACGAGGTGTGGGTCAAGAGCCGCGTGGGAGACGACGGGTTCCAGCCCGATGCGGAGTTCTACGGGGCCAAAGCCGCCACCAAAGACCTGCATCCCATTGCCGAGCTGTCGGCTATCAACTGCACCGCGCAGCTGGGCGTGGCCGGACCCTGGTACGATAGGCTGCCGCACTTCAGAATGGGCTTTACGCCGAGCAGCGGTAAGGAACTACAGTCGGAATACTTCGTGCCGCGCAAAAACGCCGTGGATGCCATTCTGGCCGTGGAGCGGCTGCGCGATCAAATCAGCCCGCACCTGCTCATCTCCGAAATCCGCGCCATCGACGCCGACGACCTGTGGATGAGTCCCTGCTACAAACAGCCGAGTATCGCCATCCACTTTACCTGGAAACCCGACTGGCCGTCGGTGCAAACCGTATTACCGGTTATTGAAAAGGAACTGGCTCCCTACGGCGTCCGCCCGCACTGGGGCAAGCTCTTCACCCTCGCGCCCTCGGTCCTGCAATCCCGCTACGAACGGCTGGACGACTTCAAAAAATTAGTGAACGAGTTCGACCCGAAAGGCAAATTCCGCAACGATTTTCTGGCGAAGAATCTGTACGGCGGTTAGGCAATTGATGGGCAGGTTTCTATTGCCAACGGTTTGACGCTTGGTGGCGATTTTTACCAAAAATGTGTCTTCGTAGCGCTGAAACGCCACTTTTGCAAGACCGCTGTTAGCAACTTATTGTTCCGTGAGCAAGTCTGTAAAGTCAACCGAAGTGGCTTTGCCTCTCATTCGTTCTAACGGCAACAGGGAAGTAAAGCGCTTTACGGACTAATTCACGGATCAATAACTCAGCCGAAACATAGTGGCATAACGCTGATGTTGGCATTTGGGGCCATTGGACGAATGATTTACAACGATCAATAGCCTAGTGAAGTGCTCTCGGTTTTACGCTGTTACTCATAAAATCTCCCTCTTCACCGTTCCATAAAGTTGATACATCCCATATAAAACGACAAGGGCTATAGCAATTACAAAAAGCAAGAACCAGTTGTCGTTCCAGGTACCTTTAACAGTATTGTCATGTAGATTATCTGGCAAATAGAAAACCTCAATTACCCCGTTTATTCTATACTGACCCGGCCTAGTGGTAAGGTTGCCCGTGTACTGTCTTCCGTTCGAAGCAATAAAATGATAATACACTACAGTATAGTTCGCTTTTCTATTAGTGGTGATTCGAGAAACCCTTGCACTGACAGGACGGCCAGTAGTCAATATCCGGTTGGCTAATTTCTTTTCGTAGCCAAAGACAGCCAGGGGCAAAAAGCCAAGCAGGTCAGCACATACGATCAGGATATTTGTTCCATTATGGGCCTAGTTTACCATATTGTTGGCGTATCGTTTAATAGAATAGCTATTGCCGAAGGCAGAAGTTTCAAGATAATTCTTCAATATAATTGCCAATGTTTAACTGCTGCCAACTGTCCGGTAGAAATTATTGTTGATCCGTGAATTACTCTGTAAAGTCGTTAGCTAACAGAAGTGACATAACTCTAGCAGTAGCCATAACAATCAGTTACAAACTTTACAGGCTTTCTCACGGATCAATAGTATTAATTTGTTAAGGTGTACCTGGGCATGAGAATCTCCGTAGTGCGGGGAATACGTTGACTATTCGCCGTAAATATGCGGAGAATAGTCAACGTATTCCCCGCATGAACCTGTTCCGTCTCACTGGGCAGCGCTACTTTATCAGGTTAGTCAGCCAGTTCAGGGTACATCATAGGTCACTTCGTAGTTGCACCACCGCGTACTGTTTGTAGCTGATCTTAAGCGCTAGTTGCTGTTACTTAGACACCAATCATCTACGGGTTTGTAGTGCCTGACTGTCTGGATTAATTGCCTTCGGTATGATCCAGACGTTCTTTTTTAGATCAATACCGCCTTTCATTTCCTCCTGCACAGCCCGGTCGATGATCCAGATGCCTTTCTGCGCCATAGTCTGAAAGGTGTCGATGCCGTTGTTATCGAAACCGATTCTGGTTCGGTGGATATTGAATTTATCCGAGAACTTTCTGCCGAAGGCGTTTTCGACGCCTTCCTTGCCCATCATGAAGCCAATCAGGCCGCCCCACGTAGCGGTTGGGTTGTCGGAGTCCCAGCCGGCCAAAGCGCCTATTTTTATGGTCTCTTTCAACTTTCCTTCCCCGTAAAAAAGGCTGATGATACTGGCGGCAAAGTTTATTCCGGCGGCAAAACAACCATTGCAGTACAATTTACGGGCGGTCAAATCATAGCCATCCAGCTGGTTGACCTGATAGCGGTAGTAAACAGAATCTCTCGTCTGCTCCCACGGCAGGCCGGCGTCATGCTTCGCTTTTACGAAATCATACATCTTGTAGGCATACGATGTCGGGGGCAGCTGCTTTTTTGACTCTTCTGCCATCCAGTACATCTGCTCTTTCATCGGCAACGATTTATCGACCACGGATGCGAGGGAAAACATGGAAACATAGAAGTTCGATATCCATTCGCTGTTGTTGCGGGCCGTATTCTGGATGGGCAGTTTTGCCATCTTCAGGGCAATATCCGGTCGGGCGGGGGCAAACAGACCGAAGAGTTCGGTGGTTAGCTGCGCATCGATCATCTCGTATTCGGGGTTGTTTTTTGGATCGCCCGTAGCGGGGGGAACCAGGCCCTTTTCCATCAAATCGAACGCCTTCTGGTTGGATACCCACAGGTAATTTTCTTCTCCGTGCCTGATGTGCTTCAGCCAGCCCGCCCGAATCTGTTCGCCTGTTAGCATAGACGTTTTGTTCTTCAGCAGGAGTTCCTGGTAGATGTATTCAATGTCTGTATCGTCGTCAGACCCCCAAACGGTGTCAACATCGGCCACTACGAAGTCGATAGTGGGGGAGAGGTTGCTGGGGATGCCCTGCCCCCAGATGCTGGGTTCATCGGCCTTTCCCCAGTCGGTACGGGTGTAGAAATCGCCGGTTTTCAGTTCGCCAATGTTGCCAATCTTATCCATTTCCGTGACCAGACCGGTCCAGTTGGCAATGCAGGTACCCAGCCAGAAACCCTGGAGCTTTTTATAGTATTCGGCCCGGTCAATGATCTGTTCGGTGTTGTCGGGCTTGTACGACTCGTACGTGAAATCGGGGTTTTTGAGAACCGATGTCTCCGATGCAGATGAACAGCCCAGGGCACCTGTCGCCAGGCAGGTAACCGTTGCCCAGAGACGTATAGAGTCTTTATAACGCATTGGCTCAGAGAGGTTAGTCTTGTTAAAAAATGCCCGTGATGTATGACATGATCCCGGCGGGGGAAAAGAAAATGACTGGCATACTTTTGATTCGTTCATCGGCCATGCCCGGGTTAAGGGGGGGACAACGAGCTGGTTGCCAGCCGTAAACTAATCAGCCAGGTGTATGATTCGAAAGCAGGTCTTTCACCGTCGTCCATTTTATAGCCGGGTAACGCCCGTTATCAATAGTCTTCAAGTTGGCCCGGTCGTCCATCATATTGCGCATGTACTGCATACCCTGCCAGGCAGGATAGAGCTCATCGTTCCCGGAAGAAAACAGTTTGGCTATTTTTATCAGGATACTCAGCAATCCAAGGCCGCCCGCCCTCAGCAGACGAAATTTTTGGCCTGATACCGTCTTCATGATGTCTCTTATTTCTCTGGGACTGATCTGATCGCCGGAAATGCTCAGATAGCGGGGTGTGGAAGCATCCATAGCAGCATGGGCGGTAAACAGGGCGGTATCCTGAACGGTGGTAAAACCCATTTTATGGTCGGCATCCCCCCAGTAAAGCACCAGTTTTCTATCGAAAAGAATCATCGGGATTTCGTTGGTGAGCATATCCATGAAGGCACCGTTGAAAATAGATGTGGCCGCTATGGGGGCCGCATCCAGATACGTATGGAATTTTCTTCGTATGTCGAGATTTCGGTTTTCTCCGTCCGTGAATTTCGTGAAATCCAGCGAATAATCGGACGGGATAAACCTGGGTACTCCTGCCCGAACAGCCCCGTTGAGCAGTGTCTTTTGGGTGTCAATGATGGTATCCTGCAAGCCGGCCAGGGCAGAAACTACGCAAGTGGCACCCATGCAGGCCGTTGCTATGGCCTGCTCGCTGGTCATGTCAACCACCATGACTTGTGCGCCACTCGTTTCAAGAAGTTTTCGTTTCGCTGCGTCGCTGGTTGACCGGACCAGAACCCGAACTTCAGCCCCGTTATCCAGCAATGCCTTCACGATACTGCCGCCCAGATTGCCTGTTCCACCGGCTACCACTATTAGATGCTTACTCACGTATTATTCTTTTTGAAAGTCTGTTTCAGGCGTTGCCAGTATTGGCAACCCGGTAAGGTACCCTGCCTGTCAGGGGTTTGCTGCGCGGCCCGGCAGCGGGTGCTGAAGCCTAAAACCCTGCCCTAAAAAGGCAGGGTTTTAGGGAAGTCGTACTGAGTTGGTTGTCAACCCGGGGCCTTGCTTTCAAACATAGTCTGTTCAGGTCAGGAATGCAAATTTTATCCCGTCCGGAACAGACTGTTTCGGCGGGTTGCCAACGCGCTTCACGGGCTCTCCTGCCGGCGTATGCATCCTGGCGGGGAGGCTTTTCCTCCCGTATCGACACCGTCCCAATTTGCTCAGATTCAGGTTCTGACCTGGCTATGGTAGTTTATAAGCCACTACGTAATCGCCTAATTTCGTGCCCATCTTGCCGTGCCCACCGGCGGCAATGACTACGTATTGCTGGCCGTTCAACTGGTAGGTCATGGGTGTAGCCTGCCCACCGGCGGGGAGGGGAACTTCCCAAAGTAGCTGACCATCCTTTGTGTTGAACGCCCGCAGGTGCCCGTCTAAACTGGCGGCCACAAACACCAGGCCACCCGCCGTAACGGTGGCCCCGCCAAAATTCAGCGACCCCCATTTTTTGGCATCCGGGTACTTTGTCGGGTCCACCATAAAGCCTAAGGGTACCTCCCAGGCCAGCTTGCTGTTTTTAAGATCCAGCGCAACCAGCGTACCCCAGGGCGGGGCGGTTTGCATAACCGACCGCGTTCGTTTTTGGTGAACAGATAGCTGCGTTTCATGACGTAGGGCGTGCCGGCCTGCATACCGGTTTCGGCCCGGAGCAGCTCCTGGTTGTCTTTCACGGAAGCTGATAATGTTTCGCGGGGCAGCAACCGAATCTGGGCCGCTATCCGGTTCACATTCGTAATCAGCAGGCCCGATGCTGGATCGTAGCACATACCTCCCCAGTGAATGCCGCCCACATTGCCGGGTGCCATCAGGCTGCCTTCCAGAGACGGGGGCGTAAAAATGCCCTCGTACCGGAGCCCCCTGATTCGTTGTTCGGCGGCTACCTTGTCGACGGGTGTCAGGCCCCAGGGTTCCGGGGTTTGCAGGCCCAGCACGGGCAACGTGGCGGGAAATGGCTGCGTGGGCCAGGCTTCTTCGCCCGGCACGGTTGACCGGGGTACGGGCCGTTCCTCAACGGGCAGGAGTGGTACTCCCGTTTCGCGATTCAGAATAAAGACGTGACCCATTTTGGTGCCAACGGCCACGGCAGGGACTGTTTTGCCGTTTTGCACAAACGGGATCAGCACCGGCTGCGAGGCATTGTCGTAATCCCAGATGTCATGGTGAACGGTCTGGAAATCCCAAACCACCTTACCCGTAGAGGCCCGGATGGCCACAATAGAGCTGGCAAAGCGGTTTTTGCCTATCCGCTCACCGCCGTAGTAGTCGGGGCTGGGGCTGGTGGTGGGGATGAAGATCAGATCGCGTTCGGCATCGGCCGATATCAGCGACCAGGCATTGGCGGCTCCCGTCTGGCTTACGTTCGGGCCCGTCCAGGTATCGGCACCGGCATCGGTTTTGGTGCGCGGAATAGGGTCCCAGCTCCAGCGCCGGGCACCCGTTATGGCATCGTAGGCCCGCACTACGCCCCGCTCATAATTGAACCGCTGATTGTCGCCCATGGACGAGCCAACCACAATCGTATTGCCAATAACCGCCGGGGGCGAGGTAACGCTGATGTTGCCCACGCCCGCCCGCAAATCCACGCTGCCCGCTTTGCCGAAGGTGACAACAGGCTGGCCCGTACGGGCGTCCAGCGCAATGAGCCGCCCATCGAGCGTAGCGACAAAAACCCGTTTCGACGCGCCTGCGGTGGCGGCTTTATCATTCGGTGCGGGCCAGATGGATACCCCGCGTGATGTTATTTCGGATAAATCCTGCCGCAGATAAACCTCCGGGTTGTAGTCCCATTTTTTCTGACCCGTGGCGGCATCAACGGCAAACACCCGCGAGGTGGGTGTACTGAAGAACAGCGTGCCGTCAACCATCAGGGGCGTAGCCTCAAAGGCGGCTTTCTCGGCGGCATCGGTGCCTTTGTACTGCTCCAGTTCGCCGGTTCGGAACGTCCAGGCAACGGTCAGCTTGGTTACGTTTTGGGGGTTGATCTGGGTCAGGGGTGAGAAGCGCATGCCGCCCGCATCGTTGCCATACGCGGGCCACTCAACCGGCTGGCTGGTCTGGGCCTGTAGGCTAAGTTGGGAAAGCAGCAGCATAACCAGCAGGGTTATCCGGCCATTCAGCAGGCCCGTAGCCCGCCAGCGATTGTTGATGTCTCTCATGAACAGAACGAGTTGTTTGATTGGCCAAAGGTGCTGAAATTCTGGCCAGTACGTTCTGTTTGCCGATAACGACGAAGTGTGTGCCTATCGGCACGGAGTTCTTCTAGACACAGAGATGCACAAAGACGCACGGAGATTCACGGAGTTTTTCTAACTTTTCTCTGTGTCTCTCCGTGCGTCTTCGTGCATCTCCGTGGCGAAACTCCTTTTACTTCACCCGCTCACCCCGAAACTGCGCTGGGGTTTGGCTGGTCAGCCGTTTGAAGGCGGTATGGAACGCGGAGGTAGAGTTGTAGCCCACGCGTTCGGCAATTTCGTCGATTTTAAAGTGCGTGGTGGCGGGGTCGCTCAGCAGTTGGCGGGCTTCGGCAATGCGCTGGGTGGCCAGCCAGTCGAAGAAGGTCAGGCCCAGCCGGTCGTTCAGCAGTTGAGAAAGATGGTGCGGACTGGTGCCGAGTTGCCCGGCCAGTTTAGGCAGCGACAACGTTTTGTCCAGATACGGTTTTTGCGTAGTGATCAGGTGGCTCAGCCTGACCAATACGGCCTCTTCAACCTCTGGCGACAGCGCCGACTTCTCATACTTCCTTTTCGGTTCGTCAGCCAGTTCAACGGCCACTGGTTCGGGTTCGTCTGTGAAATACGTGGAGCCGGACATCACCCGCAGGCTGGTAAAATAGATGATACCGGTCAGGTAACTAGCCAGCAGGTAATCGCCGAGGTCCCGGTAAAACTGCGGCTTGATAAAGATGATCAATACCGGCAACAATAGATAGAGAAGCGTATGATTGCGCAGTTGCGCCAGCTTTATAGGTGCGTTTTGCCAGAACGGCTGGTCGGCCTGCCGGTAGGCCCGGTAGATAATAACCAGCGCCAGCACATTATACGCCAGACAGCTCAGCAGCGTCAGCTCGTTGATGGCGTCCCGGATACCAAAAAAATCTTCGGGCAGGTAGCGGGGTGGTTCGGGAATGGGAGTCAGTTCGGGGTGCCAGGCATCAAGGAAGTTGTTGTATTTGAGCGCGGCTGGCTGATACAGCCACGAAACGGCATTGATGGTCCACAAACCAAACGGCACGAAATGCAGCGCCCACGCGCGGGGGAGTTTCCGGTGAATGCGGGCGAAGACGAACAGGAAAAACAGCGGCCCCATCGCAAAATTGAGCGGCTCCGAAAAATCGACGAGGGCCAGACACCGGACAATAAAGTTGCTGTAACACAAAAATATCTCCCCAATTACCGCCGACAGGGACAGCATCAGCAACCCCATGCACCGGCTGGCCCTGTCGGCCCTGCGCCTGCCGGTCAGGAAAAACACCCCCAGCAACAAACCCTGCGCTACGCCCAGCAGAATAATTAAAGCGAACAGGTCGAGCGTGAGGGGCAGCGGTTGCATGGTCTTCTGAGAATTTTCGCCACAGAGTTACACAAAGACGCACAGAGTTCCACGGAGATTTTCTAACTTTTCTCGGTGAAACGCCGTGCGTCTTTGTGTAACTCTGTGGCGAAAACCCGTTACCGAATTGTCATCTCGAAGGGGAGCCGGGCCTGTACGCCATCCAGCGTTTTCAGCTTCTTTACGTAGTTTACGTACGGGGCCAGTTCGCCGAGCTGGGCTGTAATGCGAGCGTCTTCGTCACCGCCGAAGGAGCTCATCAGCTTCTCGAAGAACGGTTTTTTGCGCGGCTGGTACTTTAGCTTGTAATCGCCGTCTTTTAGTTTGGCCGACTGAGCCGCCAGCTTGATGGCGTCGTCCAGGCCGCCCAGCTGATCGACCAGCCCAATGGCTTTGCCCTGCGTACCCGTCCAGACGCGCCCGCCTGCAATGGCCCGCAGGCTATCTACGGGTAGCTTACGCCCGGCGGCCGCCTTGCTGGTGAAGTCGCCGTAAATCCGGTCAACACCTTTCTGAAGTACCTGCTTCTGCAGGGGCGACATCTCGTGGGTGAGGGCCGGAAAATCGGCGTTTTCGTTGGTCATCACCCGGTCAAACGTCACGCCGAGTTTGTCTTTGAAAAAGTTGTTGGTGTTGAACAGCAGCGCAAACACACCGATGGACCCCGTGATGGTGTTGGGCTGGGCCACGATCTTGTTGCAGCTCATGAGCATATAATAGCCGCCCGATGCCGCGTAGTCGGACATGGAGCCAATGACGGGCTTCACCTTTTTGGCCAGCTCCACTTCGCGGTACATCACATCAGACGCCAGCGCACTGCCCCCGCCCGAGTTGACCCGCAGCACAATGGCTTTTACTTTGTCGTCCAGCCGCGCCTTACGGAGTTCTTTCACAATGGTTTCCGAGCCGATGCTGTTATCGTCGCCCGTGCCGGAGTTGATATCGCCGGAGGCAATGATGACCGCAATCCGGTTTTTCGATGAGCCGGTATCGTCTTTCCGGTCGGCATCCTGGTATTTGTTGAGGGTGATGTACTCAATCTTCTTGTCGGCGTCAACCTTGAGTTGCCGTTTCATCAGGGTTTCAAGTTCGTCCTGATAGCCAATGTTGGTTACTAGTTTGGTACGCAGGGCATCTTCCGGTTCCTGAATGGTCAGCTTGTCGGCGTAATGGCTGAGCGAGTCGACGCGCAGGCCCCGGCTTTTGGCGATGTTGACCAGCATATGGTCGTTGATGGAGTTCAGAAATGAGCTGACCTGGAGTTTGTTGGGTTCACTCATGTCCTCGCGGATAAACGGCTCGATGGCACTCTTGAACTGCCCCACGCGGAAGATTTCGGGTTTCAGGCCGAGTTTATCCAGGGTGCCTTTAAAAAACGTCAGTTCGGCGTTCAGGCCATTCCACTCCATGCCGCCTACCGGATTGAGGTAAATCTTATCGGCCACCGACGCTACGTAATAGCCCTTCTCGCTCATGGTTTCGGCGTAGGCATATACGAATTTCTTTGATTTTTTGAAGTCGATCAGCGCGTCGCGCACTTCTTCGATGGAGGCCCAGCCCGCCTGTGGGTTTTCGCTTTGCAGATAGATGCCCTTAATGTTGTCGTCGGTTTTGGCGGCTGTCAGGGCTTCTTTGAGATCGATCAGGCCGAGGGCATTGCCATCGCTGCCGCTAAAGCCGAGGTCGCTGAAGGGATTGTCAACGCTGCGCTCCTGAATGGGCTGATTGAGGTCAACTTTAAGTACTGAGTTTTTGGCTACGCTGACTTTGCCGTCCGTCGCCGAGATGGCCGCTCCGACACCGACCAGCAGTAAAAAGCTGACGAATGAAAACAACAGCAGCCCAACGATGGTGGCCAGAACGTATTTAAGGAATTGACGCATGAATAAAGAATCGAATTAGGTGATTGGCTATTGGTACTAACCAAAATTACGCCCGGACTATCCGGGTCCTGCGCCGGAAAATGTTGAATGGAAACATAGAAACACAGCCGGTCTGTTCCGTTGGCGGGTGCATCAATGCAGGGCCAGGTACAGGTTTCGCAGGCCCAGAAAAAGGGTAACGGCCACTACCAGCACCAGGGCCGCGTTTTGCCAGCGGTTGTTGCGGTACGGCGCGGGCAGCAGGGTTCTGTTGTTGACCGCCACCAGCAGAAATACGGTCACGACCGGCAGCAATAATCCGTTTACGGCCTGCGCCAGCACAATGACCGGCACGGGCTTCACGTTCAGCAGGCCGAACACCAGACCAACGCCCAGCACCCCAAGCCACGTCAGCCGGTACGCACCCGATTGGCCAGTCCAGCCCAGCAGGCTCTGACCCGTAATGGCGGCCGCCAGCGGAGCCGTCAGGGCGGAGGTGAAACCGGCAGCCGCCAGCCCAAACCCGAACAGCGCGCCCGCCCAGCTGCCCAGTCGATTCGTAAAGGTTTCGGCTACCCCCGCCAGGGTGAACTCGCCCGTAATGAGCGTTCCCGACACCAGAATGGCCATTGACACCAGCCCGCCCAATAGTACCGCCACGCTGAGGCCCCAGCGCATTTCGGACAGGGATTGCCGCTGACTGGCCTGCCCCATACCCGATCCCATGAACAGATTGTAGGGTACGATGGTGGTGCCAATCAGGCCAATGACCAGAATGGTCGAGTCGGGTGGGAGGGACGGAACCACCAGCGATTGGGCCAGCTGCCCCAGGTTGGGTGCGGTGCTTATGGCTACCCACGCAAAGGCAACGCCCATGCCGAACACAATCAGCCCCAGCAGCTGGGCCAGCCGCTGGGTAGACCCCTGCCAGAGCAACAGCCCGCAGCCCAGCCCCACCAGCCCCGTCAGCAGCGGCACCGCGGGCGCAGCGGCTTCGGCATACAGCAGCAGCGACAACCCCGATACGGCCCCCAGAATGTTACCCGCTTCGTAGGCCGCGCAGCCCAGCGCCACGGCACCAAACAACCCCACCATCAGCCACCGGATGCGCGGGCCGTAGGTTTGGGTCAGTACCTGCCCCATGCTGAGCCCCGACGCCAGGGTGATGCGGGCGGCTGCTTCCTGCAAAAGAATGGTAGCCCCGGTCGAGAACGTCAATGCCCAGAGCAGATCCAGCCCGAAGCGCGAACCCGCCAGCGTACAGGTCGTTACGGTGCCGGGACCGATGAAGGCCGCCGAAATAACCGACCACAGCAGTACGCTGCCCAGGCCGGAACGGAACGAGATTGATTTAGCCATATAGTAACTACAGGGAAGACAGAGCGCAAACTACGGATTCTGGGCTGTTGTCACGTACTTTACCGGACAGATTCCCCCTGTCTCCCATCTATGCGTTCCGTAATTCGCTGCCTCCTGCTTGGCCTGCTCATGGCCACCCTCCGTCCGGCTATCGCCCAGAAAGCGCCCGCCCGTACCGTTCTTTACAATAAAGTGCTGGGTATGCTGCTCGGCTCGGCCATTGGCGACGCGATGGGTGCCCCCACCGAGATGTGGACCCGCGACGCCATCGCGCTGGAATACGGCCTCGTCAATCGCCTGGATACCATGGTGCGCGAACCCTCGCCGGAGGGAACCTGGGCGCACAACCTGCCCGCCGGGGGCACCACCGACGATACGCGCTGGAAGATGCTGGCCAGCCGCTATCTGCTGACCCAGCCGCGGGCACTGGACCCCAAAGCCTTTGCGCAGACCATTCTGAACGAGTATCAGACCAGCATTCAGAAACTCAAAAAAACCGAAGGGCTTGACCCCGCACCCTATGAACAGCGCAGCCGCGAAATGGCCTGGCTTCAGGAGTGGGCGCAGGTGGCAAGGCCCTACCTCAAAAACGATCTGACGGGCTACGCCAACGCCTTGAGCCGGTTTTACGGGGGTGAAAACGTCTGCGCCGGGATGCTCTACGCTCCGTCTGTCGGGGGTTTCTATCCCGGTAACCCCACCGACGCCTATGCCCAGACCTACGCCATCAGCATTTTCGATCAGGGTTACGCCCGCGACATTGCGGGGCTGACAGCCGCGCTGGTATCGGCAGCCATGGCGGGTAATGCCACGCCCGAGTCAATCCTGAACGTGCTGCGGGATGTAGACCCGGAGCGGTTTTTCGAGAGTCGGCTGGTGGGGCGTTCGTCGTACCGGATCTATCGGCAGGCCCGCACCATTGTGGCCGATGCTAACCGGATTCAGTCGACAAAGGGGCTGGTTCTGACCCTGCCAATGCCCCGGCGCGGACCGGTCGATACGCTGATGCTGGCCCGGATGCAGCGGGCGTATACGTTGCTCGAAGCCCAGAACGAAGATTTGCCTTTCCATGCCGCCGAAATCCATCTGGTGAACCTGACGGCTTTACTGTTCAGCAATTTCGATTTCGAGAAAGCCATGACGTTCGTTATCAATTACGGCCGTGATAACGACACGACCGGGGCCGTAACGGGAGCCATCCTGGGTGCGTACTGGGGCGCGGATAAACTCCCGAAACACATGGTCGCCAAAATCCTGGCCGTCAATAAAGAACGGCTCGGCACCGATCTCGAAGCCGTAGCCAGCAAGCTGACCGACCGGATTCTGGCCCGCCCGTGAAAGTGCTGGTCGGGAATCACTTTGCAGCCAGTACCGGCCTCATTACTACCGAATGCTAAACTAAACATATGGATTGTCAGAATAGGTGGTAAATCGATAGCTCAATGTATTTCGCTACCTTCTACCCATGGTTTACCGCAAGTTCATACCATCTGCTCAGCTGGCGCCTTATGTAGAGTGCTATTTTGTGTGGGAGAACCAGACGGTGATGACCACGCCCCTCTGCATTGAATCGCCCCCCACCGGATTTACTTCCATGGTGTTCAACTACGGCGATACCTACCGGGTCAGTAATGGAAGACATGACTTGTTTCAGGCGCCCGATTCATTTCTGACGGGCCAGGCTACTCAAAACTATACCCTGAATTTGGCGGGCCGTATTGGTATGGTGGGCGTGGTGTTCAAACCGGCGGGGCTATCGTCATTATTCGGGTTGCCGATGTCTGAACTGACCGACGAACGCGTAAGCCTGACCGACGCGCTGGGGCAACCCCTAGCGTATCTGCACGAGCAGGTGCTGGAAGCCAAAAGCCCCGCTGCCCGTGTTCAGGTGCTGGAGCAGTTTTTAGCCCGGCAACTGCTCAAAAAAGGCCCCTTCCTTTGACCGCACCGATTATGCCGCTAACCTCATTGTTGATCGCAAAGGGGTAGTTAACGTGGGTGAACTGATGGACGAGTTATACGTGTGTCGGCGGCAGTTTGAGCGGCAGTTTTTGCAGAAAGTAGGGGTAAGCCCCAAGTATTACGCCCGCATCCGGCGCATCGGTTATTTGTGCGCCCAAATGGCGACCCAGCGCTGGCAGGTAGCCGACTGGCACGAGTTGATTTACCAGTGCGGCTACTACGACCAGTCGCACTTTATTCGGGAGTTTACGGCCTTCACGGGCAAACGGCCTACGCTGTACGCGAAAGACAATCAGGAGCTGACGCGCCATCTGGACGCGTAGGCGGTGGGTATGCACAATGTCGCATTTATACAATTTCCGGTCCTGAACAGCCCGTAGCTTTGTCGTACTATCCACATCATTTTTAACAAGGCGACAATGAAAATCCTTTTCCTCATCCTGCTGTTTGCCAGCCCCGCGCTGGCCCAGACCTCCGCCAAACTCTGGACCGAAGCCGACCGTCAATATACGCTCGACAACCTCCGGCGCACCCGCGACGAACTCATGCGCGAAACCGAAACCCTGACCCCGGCGCAGTGGGCATTCCGCGAATCGCCCACCCGCTGGAGCATTGGCGAGGTGATTGAGCATTTGGCCCTCTGGGAAATTATCTGGGCGCGTGAGGTCAGTATGGGCAGCCGCAACAACCCCCAGCCCGAACTGAACCGGACCAGCAAGCCGGACAGCCACTATGTCGAATGGATTATGGAGCCAGATCCGCACCAGTCGCCCGACTATTCGCGCCCAACCGGCTTCATCGACGGAAAAAACAATCTAACCTTCTTTTTAAACCGGCGCAGTCAGACTATCGAATTCGTGCAAAAAACCGACGCCGACATGCGGGCACATTTTGAACTGACTGCCACCGATTTCCCGCGCAATATGCACCAGGTGTATATTTTTCAGTGGGGCCACGTGGACCGGCACCTGCGCCAGATCCGAAAAATCAAGCAGCATTCAGGGTATCCAGTGGCTGCGCTATCCACCAAATAAACCCCAAGATCATGCAAACCGTCACGAATGAATCAGTTTCTGAACTAAGCCGTCAGGGCGCCTGCCTGGCCTTTTTCACCGCTTACGACGACCTCGACACCGCCCGCATGATTGGGCTGGCCGCCCCTGACGCCACCGTGCATTTTATGCCCCTCGGCGACGATGGAAAGGGTAGCTTCTGGGAATTTGGTAAAGCCGTCTGGGATTTGCTGATCGACTGTTTTCCCGACCTAAGTAACACCGTCGATAAACTAACTACCAGCGATGATACGATTACGGCAAACGTAACCATCGGTGGTACCCAGGCTAATGACTTTATGGGGATCATGAGCAAAGGTTGCCGCTTCGACTCCGACCATATTTTTGTATTCCGCTTCAACGAAGCCGACCAGATTCAGCACCTCACGATCAACTGGAACCATGCCGGTTTGGTAAAGCAGTTGGGCAGTTAGGGTAGAAATAGGTTCGTTTTGAAGCTGATGGGGTAGTTGATGTTGCCACTCCACCAGCTTCTGCGTTGGGCTGTTTGCACCGGATACTAAATCAGTGACGAATTGGTGGTTACTTTTCTTTAGCTTTCAGGCTGACAATCAACCGCTTCCATGGATACCACCCGCCTGTTGCTGGTTGACGACCATCAACTGATTCTGGATAGCCTGCAAACGCTCTTCGCGTCTATCCCGGGCGTAGCGGTAGTCGGTATGCTGAACGACAGTCGTCGGGTGAGTGAAACGTTGCTGAATACCCCCGTCGATGTACTCGTCTGCGATCTGCACATGCCGCACCTGTCGGGTATCGACCTGACGCTGCAGTTGAAACGGACCCATCCAGCGGTAAAAGCTTTGTTGCTGACCATGGCCGACGATGCCCAGACCATTCGGGAGGCTGTGCGGGCCGGAGTGTGCGGCTACGTGCTGAAGCGGGCGGGCCGCAGCGAACTCGAAATCGCTATTACGGTACTCATGCAGGGCAACCGCTATTTCAGCCCCGATGTGCTCGACCAGCTCTCGCAACTCGAAGAAACCAGCCAAACCGAACACGATCCCTTAACCTGTCTCACCGACCGCGAGGTGGACGTACTACGGCTCATTGCCGACGAAAATCCGACGCATCGGATAGCCGAAAAACTATTCATCAGCGTCCCCACCGTAGAAACCCACCGTCGACATCTAATGCAGAAACTCGGGGTGAAAAGCGTAGTAGGTATGGTCAAGTTTGCCATGAAGTACGGGCTGGTTTCCTGAGTTCGGCCCCTCCCGTCATCCCAACTGGTTCGTGGCATTGACCGGGATTGAGATGCTGTGTTTTACGCCGGTATCCGCGTTTGATTCAACGGCCCACTGTCCATTCAGCGCCTTAACGCGGGCCGCTACGTTTTGCAGTCCCCGGCCGTTCTTTCCCCAACCCATCAATCCCCCGGCCATTGTCGCTCACGGTCAGGCAGAGATGATCTTTCTTGAGCGAAAAACAAAGCTGACTTTCGGTGGCGTCGGCGTGTTTAAGGATGTTGTGAAGTAACTCCAGACAGATACTATACAATTCAAACTCGGTTTGCTGACCCAGCCGGGGCAACGCGTCGGCCCCGGTAAGCTGGAATTTTATCAGCGCACCCCGGTTAAGTTTATCGACCAGATGGTACAGGGCTACGCCCAGGCCCTGTTTGGCGAGTTGGTCGGGCAGCAGGTTGTGGGCCAGTAACCGCACATCGTCATACGCCTGACCGACCTGCTGGCTGATGTTGGCATAAACGGCCTGTTCTGCCGGAGTGAGGTGGGTTTTGTCGAGGGTTTCGAGATTCCAGTGCAGGGCCGAAAGGGTAGTGCCGAGGGTATCGTGCAGGTCGGCGGCAACGCGCTGGCGTTCGAGGGTCTGGCCCTGAAGGAGAGCCGCAACGATAGCACGGTTCTTCTGACGGAGCTGGCGGTTGCTGGAAATGATATGGCCTAATGCCAGCAATAAAATCAGCAGGCCAACAGCCAGAAACCCTGCCTGAGCACGTTGCTGCTGGATGGTCAGCCGATCAATTTCTTCCTGTTTTAATCGGGTATCATACCGAATCTGGAGTTCGGCCAGGGCTACGCTTGAGCGTTGCCCCTGGGTGCTGTCTTCCAGTTGCTTAACGGCTTCCAGCTCGTAAAGAGCCAGGAGAGGCTGGTTTAGTTTTTTATAGGCATTCACCAAAATCCGGTGGATCTGAAGCCGCCTGACGGGCGATTGCAGCAAGCCGGCGTAGCCAAGAGCCTGCTTACCATCGGTCAGCGTCTGTTTGTATTCTTCATGATACTGGTGAATGTCGGCACTGGCCAGATAAAACTCATAGGTGTCCAGCGTATTCAGTTCCGGTACAAAAGACCGGCATTGCTCCCAGGCGGGCCGAAAATGACCTTCGTCGTTCAGATGGGTATAACAAATGGAATACACCAAGGCATCATAAAAGGGCATGGTCTTATAGCCCATGCGCTGGCTCTCCTGCCAGGATGCATTTACAAAAAATAAGGCTTTGGTATAGTCCTGTACCAGTAAATAGGCCCGGCTCAGCCGAAAACACACCGAAGCATAGGACTCGCAGCCAGGCGACTGCTCCGAAATAGCCAGCCCCTCCAGCAAATAACGGATCGTCGTGCTGATGCCGGTTGTGTCGGTGCCGTCGCGGTCAATTTCACTGGCTCCCATCTGTACATACGCCAGCAGCAGGAAGTGAGTCTGCTTCAGTTGTCTGAGACGGGGAATGGCCGCCAGAAAATATTGCTTCGCCTGGGTTGCGTTGCGAAGCAGAGTTTGGTAATGACCTTTTCGATAAAGCAGCAGCGCTTGTCCCAAAGGCCAGTTTCGCTGCTGACAGATAAACTCACCCCGGCGAAGCGATTCGGCTGCCCGGCCTGGCTGCCCGTTTAAAATCCAGTACCGGGCGCAACTGTCCAGCACCCGAATCAGCGACGTATCCCGTTTGAGCCCGGTACGTTGTTGTTCCAGTGCGTACCGTCTTACTGTGAGTTGCTCAATGGATTGGCCAAACCGGCTGGTGTCGGGCTGTACCAGCAGGAAGAGCATACAGATAATGGACATGGCGGGATGGAAGCAAGCATGGCAAGCTACATTTTTCTCAAGAATCATGGTTTACCATTACCCAATATCATGGTAAACCATGAGTACGGCTCCGACAGGTAACACACACCTTTGCTATCGAAAGACGACGCACGGCTATCCCGTTCGTACCCCTAAACCAAACCCTACTGTATGAGTCGTTCCATTATTCTTCTGATTTCCGGCCTGTATTCGTCCGTTGTTGGTCTTTCGATGCTGTTTATGCCCGAAGACTCCCTGAAAAATTACGGCTCGGCTACGGTTAATCTAACCGAAATAGCAACGCTCCAGTACCTCGGTGTGGATACGCTTGCTTTTGCGTTACTGGCTTTCCTGAATCGCAATACGCCTAATTCAGCGGCTTTGCGAATCTCCCTGTTAGTTCTGACCGGAGCGATCCTGGGTTCGTTCCTGAAAGGGCTGTACGACATGTTGGTTCTGCACCCGCCCATGAGTGGCCTTCTGCTTGGCGACACGGTATTTCGACTGTTACTGGGCCTGGCCTTGCTCTACTGCTACAACCGCGAACGCCAACTGGCGCGGGCGGCATAAACGTACTTCGCCATGACTCCAACCCCCCGCGAAATGGCTGTTTTGCACCTGATTGCCGACGAACTGACGACCGCCCAAATCGCTGGTCAACTTGGCATTGCGGTGGCTACCGTTGAGTCGCACCGGCGGCACCTGTTTCGCAAAGCGGGGGTACGAAGCATGGCCGGTCTGGTGAAGGAGGCCATGCGGCAGGGATTGATTCACTAACGTTTAACTCGTTTACGTCAGTAAAACAGCCTTACCTGACAACGTTGATTCCCCGGCGGGGCATAGGCTGAGGTCTGATGATGTAGCATTTCTGGCTATACCCACCCGTTCAGCTACCTGCGAAAAAAGTCTGTGTAATCACCTCCTAGATCAATGCTCCTATGTCTGTCGTTCTCATCACCGGTTGCAGTACTGGCCTTGGCTTTGCCACCGCCGAAGGGATGGCCCGTGCCGGCCACCAGGTTTACGCCACGATGCGTAATCCCCAGCGCGCTCCCGAACTTGGCCAACTCGCCGGGCGCGATAACCTCCCCATTACGATTCTGCCAATGGATGTCGATATCGACGAATCTGTGAGCGCGGCAGTGGCCGAGGTGCTGGCCCAGGCCGGGCAAATCGACGTGTTGGTGAATAACGCGGGGATTGGTCCGCTTGGTCCGGTTGAAGAGGCTCCGTTCCGTGATTTTCAGGCTATTATGGAAACCAATTATTTTGGGGTGTTGCGCTGCATTCGGGCCACCTTGCCCGGAATGCGTGAGCGGGGCGCGGGTTGTATCATCACAATTTCGTCGGTGGCCGGTAAGCTGTACAGTCCGTATCATTCGGCGTACTGTGCCTCAAAAGCCGCCGTTGAAGCCCTTTGCGAGAGTTTGGCCGGTGAGGTTGGGCCATTGGGTATTCGGGTGTCTCTTATCCAGCCGGGCGTGATCGATACGCCGATTATCGACAAAAACGAGCCAATGTCTGCCGATACGAAGTATCCCGATGAGATTCGGTTACGGGCGTATCTGGCTGCCTCGCGGGATAATCATGCTCCCGCTTCGATGGTAGCCGAGGTGGTATTGGCCATTGCATCGGGCCAGCAAACCACGTTCCGCAACCCGATAGGTTTTGATGCTGGGCCACTGCTGGGTTGGCGGGGCTCGCTTTCTGACGAAGACTGGATTGCCTCGGCAGGGCTGGATGAGGAAACCTGGATTGCAGGCATGGGGCAGTTGGGCGTGGATGTGCGCCCTTATCTGACACCCGTTGCTTGAAAATAAACTCTGTACCCAGTCATTTATTTTTTAAAACCAATCAGAATCCTATGAAAACCAACTCCTTTACCCTCCTTGCCCTGCTGCTGATGAGCGCGGGCGCGTTTGCTCAATCCGCCGACGAAGCGGCTATTAAAGCTACCATCGAAGGCGAATCAGCGGCTTTTCACCAACGTGAACCCGACAAGGTCATGTTTTACTGGCTCAATGCGCCCTACGTTTCACATTATTATAACGAGAAAGGAACGGGGTATGTGCGGGGCTACGAAGCCATTAACAACGGTATGCGGATGGTTCTCAGCCGAAACCCTGAGGTGGACAAGGCCGTTTATAAAAACCACGATTACCTGATCCGGATCAACGGCAGTTCGGCCTGGGCCACATTTATCACTGACAGGGCGGAGCGCGCGAAAACAACGCAGACGTACGATGCCCGTTACCTGGAAAAAGCTGACGGTGTGTGGAAACTTGTTGCCGTATTGTCGAGCCCAGCTTTATGAAGGTCAGAAAATGCCATAATAATCTATCCACTACTAAATCAATAGTACACCAAACCACTAGGCCAGTGAAAATCGAACTCCTTACTCTGGCCCTGTTGCTATAGGACATGGGCGCCTTTGCTCAAACCACGTCGACTTTTGTCGTATTCGATCAGCACAACCACTATCCCGACGGTACCAGCCGCGACAGTACCGAAGAACGTTATCCGGAACGGGTCAGCAATGAGTAGAAAATTGTCAGCATGACGAGACTACCGAAAAAATAGGTCCATTGCGCTGATGCAGGCACAGGCTACCAGGGGTCAACATGGGTTTCTGAGTTTTCCAATCAACGGCTTGTGCTGCCTTTGTAATGATGGCGGGGCGGTGAGGACAGGTTATTATTTAACGGGCAATTACATCTACATTGCAGCTGACCAAACCCGGAAGAATAATGATTTGCCTAACCGTCCTGTACCCCAAAACGGCCGATAGCCAGTTCGATATGGACTACTATCTGAACACCCACACCCCCCTGGTGCGCGAGCGGCTTACGCCCCTCGGTCTCACCGGTGTCGACCTCGAATCGGGCATGGCCGGAGCCGCCCCGGATAGCCCACCGGCCTACGTAATGATATGCCGACTCAATTTCAGCAGCCCCGACGAACTGCAAACTGCGCTAAACGCCCACGGACCCGAACTAACCGGCGACATCCCAAACTTCACCGATGTGCAACCGCTGATGCAAATCAGTCAGTTACTTTAATCCAGGCCGGGTTAAACCAATCCTATCCGCGTCAACCATTCTCATGTTTCCGCACCTGGCATTGGCTTTTCCACAGCCGAAAAAATGATTGGTACTGGCCACGCCGTCTGAGCCCCTAAGCAAGCTGACTTTACTAACCCGGCATGATAAATAGCCTATCGCCATTGTGCCCATGTGCCTTTTATGCAGCCGCCTGCAAAGAATAACAGCGTAGCAGTTGAATCAATTAATAAACAAAGTCGCCCTGCACATACTGTCTGTGCAGGGCGACTTTGTTTAGGAAAGGCCTGTACTACGACAGGTACTTGCGCAGCATCCAGGCCATTTTTTCGTGTTCTTCCATCAGGCCGGTCAGGAAGTCTGCCGTACCGGCGTCGTCCAGTTCGTCGTCGCAGGTAGAAACATCTCCGCGCAGTTCACGCGTTACCTGCTCGTGGTCGGCCAGGAGACGCTCAAACATATCGAACGTTTTAACCTCGCCACTGTGATCTTCTTCCAGACTGGTTCCCTTGATAAAATCAGCCATCGTTGCCATGGGGCGCCCGCCGAGGGTGCGAATACGTTCGGCAACAACGTCAATCATTTCTTCGAGTTGCTTGTACTGCTCCTCAAAAAACTCGTGGTATTCTTTAAAACTCGGACCCGCCACATTCCAATGGTATTTACGGGTTTTGATATACAGTACGTGCAGGTCAGCCAGATAAGCATTGAGTAACTCATTGGCTTTCTTCATGGAATCCTGCTCCAGGCCAATGTTCGGCTGAATGTTTTTAACGGCTTTCTGCTGCGTCTCTGGTTTGTTCAAATCGGTTGCCATAACATGAGTATGTAAGTGATAGTGACTAAACCCCGCCGGCGGAAAATTGTTAGGTGCCGCTGGCCAGATGATCAGCCCAGCCAGTCAGCAAAAACAGCTTTGGCGTAGGCTATATCCTGCCGGTGGGCGTCTACCGGGCCTAAGGTGTTGGGCGAGCCTTTTTCGAGACACTGCTCCAGCACCAGCAGCGGCTGGGCGTTACACGCTTTCAGGTCGCGGGCCAACCGCTGGTAGTCAATGTCGCCGTCCGATAAAACCTCCTGCCACACGCCGTTCCTCGACTGCCGGATGTGCACCTCGGCGATGCGGGTGCCGTACAGCTTTACCACGTCGAACAGGGCCACCTGCGAGTTGCCCGACCCCCGGTATACCCAATGAGCATCCAGACAAAGCGATACGTTTTTCGGGTCTGATGCCAGCATCATGTGGTGAAATTCGCGGGCGGCCTGCCGGTGTTCGGGCGCGTGGGTATGGTAAGCCAGTACCAGGCCGCGCTTACGAAGTTCACTGCCCAGCCGGTCGAGATTTCGGGCCTGTTCAGTTAATTCGCCATCGGTTTTGTCGTCGTTGCTGCCCCATTTAATGGGGTTGGGATTAGTGACAATGATGCGGGTACCGAGGGGTTTCACCGCATCGGCAACAGCCAGTACGGTGGTTATTGACTGCGGAGCTTCATCGGCCCGGTGCAGTGAACTGTTTACGTACACCGACGGCATGGCCAGTTTATACTTCGTCAGGTACGGAGCCAGCGTTCGCACCTCGTCAGCGCTGGTCAGGCTGGGTTCGTACTGCGTCAGGCCACTGGCTGCGTATTCACTCAGCGAAGCGTCCGGGTCGGCCATCCACTGCTTGTTGGCCCGGTTGTAAAATGTATACCAGCTATAGGCATTGCAGGAAAGCAACTGGGGCCGGGCTGCCGACGGGTGCGCCAGAGACAAGTGGGAATCCGTTAAAAGCGGTGTACTGCCCAGAACGGCAAGGGTATGCAGAACATGGCGTCGGTTCATAGGTATCGTTCAGTCATGGAGTTAACCAACAAAGAAAGAAATTACACGAACGTACTTATACGCAGAAAACCCCGACCAGAGTCTGATCAGGGTTTTCTGCGTATAGTGGTGCTTAGCCGTTCAACAACTAAGCCGTACCATCAGCATTAGCTCATTTTGACGGCGTCCTTGTTGTCTTCGATGGTATTGGCCGCATTATCAGCCAGTTCGTCAACCTTCCTGTTGTAATCCTGTTTTGCCTGTGAACCCGTATTCTGGGCATCACCTTTGTATTGATTATACTGGTCTTTAGCCTTATCAGCATATTGCTCGTACTGATCTTTGGCTTTGTCGGCGTACTGGCTGACCTGCGATTTAGCTTGCTCAAAGCCTTCTTTGGCCTGCGCAACGCCTTTCTCCCACTGTCCTTTCAGGTCTTCGGTGCGCTTATTGGCTTCTTCGGTCAGTTTGTCGCGTGTTTCTTTGCCACTGCGGGGGGCGGTTAAAATGCCGATGGCTACACCAGCCAGAATGCCCGTCAAAAAATCTCTCGTGCTTCTCATGTCAGTTGCTTGTTTGGGGTAATTCGATTTAATTAAATGTGTAAACGTGGGTTATTTTAGCTTCCGCTTGGCTTGACCAACTACGTCATCCGTTTTGGAAGAGGCAGTATCTACGTAGTCGTTGTATTGCTCCTTTATGGCGTCCAGACCGGACTGAAGCTGATTCTGGAGATCGCTGAAGAAAGAATCTGATTCGGACGACAGCTTCTTCGAGACCTTTCTGCGGGTTTTCCTACCACTCTCCGGGGCCAGCATAATACCAACAAGGGCACCAATTGCCAGTCCCACCACAATTCCGGGTAATGATTTCATTGATTCGTTTGAGTTAGTGAATGAACTGAATACCTACTAAAGAAGAAAAATCTGTACCATGTTTCAGAAAAAATCACAATTATCTTATAATCAATAGCTTATACTCTAATCTGCCAAGTTTGTAGCGGGGTGGTATTGAGGAGGTTTCTCTACAACCGCGTCCAGTATTTACGCGATTGACAAACAACCCAGCCTTGTTTGGAATTTACAGGTATGGCTCCATCATTCATTGTATTAACCGGCTTTTCTCTCTTCCTGATTACAGCCTCGTTCATCCACCTGCTGCGTATTGATTATTGGTGGGTACGTATATGGGACTTCCCTCATTTACAGCTGGGGGTGCTGACCCTGATTTGCCTGGCTGCCTGGTTTGTGCTGGGCATACCACTCTCCTGGCCACTGGTATTGGTACCGGTTGGATTACTGGCAGCGTCGGTCTATCAGAGTTGGCTCATTTTCCCATACACATCCATGCACGCCCGACAGATGCAATCGGCCAAATCCGCCCAGACAGGCAACGGCGACACGCATCAGTTTCGGCTGATGACCGCTAATGTTTACATGGAAAACACCCGCACCGGCGATCTGCTTGCTCTGGTCAAAGAAAATGGCCCTGATGTGGTGCTGTTGCTGGAGGCTAATGAATTCTGGCACAAAGCCATGAAGCCCCTGGAAGCGGACTATCCCTACCAGATTGCCTGCCCGCTGGAAAATACCTATGGTATGCTGATGTATTGCCGGTTGCCGATGCGGAAAGAAATGATTCGGTTTCTGATTGAAGAGGATATCCCATCCATTAGCGTACAGCTCCAGTTGCCGGGTAATCAGTGGATTCAGTTTTACGGCGTTCATCCAATGCCCCCCAGCCCCACCGAACACTACCGCTCTACCGAACGCGATGCCGAACTGCTGGTTGTGGGCAAGGAATGCCGGTTACAGACATGCCCTACGGTGGTGGCGGGCGATTTGAACGACGTGGCGTGGTCACACACAACGCGCCTGTTTCAGCGGGTGAGCGGACTGCTCGATCCCCGCATTGGGCGGGGGCTGTTCAGTACATTTCACGCTCAATATCCGTTCCTGCGCTGGCCCCTCGATCATGTTTTTGCGTCGACCCACTTTCAGTTGCAAACCCTGAAAAGGCTGCCCGGTTTTGGCTCAGATCACTTCCCCATTATGGTCGTTCTCGAGTGTGAAGAACGGGAATCTACCGCTGTAGAGAAGCCTCATCCTGAACATGACGATCTTAAAGAAACCAGCGAGATCATTAATAGAGCAAGCGAATAGCCGTAAAACAAAAAATCCCTGCGCTCAAACTGGCGCAGGGATTCTATACCCACCGTAACTTGTACTTAACCTAAAATGATAATGGTATGCCAGTCGGTCAGATACCGCGCCCCTGAATAAGCCGCAATACAACAGCAATGACGGCAATAACTAGCAGAACGTGGATGAGGCTACCCATACCGAAACTGTTGAATCCTAAGAAACCAAGTAGCCAGATGATGACCAAAACTACTGCGATGGTATAAAGGAGATTGCCCATAGTGAAAAGGAGATTAGGTTGAACGTTTAGTGAAAGTGAAAGAAAATGAAAAGCTTATTTCGTGAGTAAATCAGAGTCCGTTGTCTCGCAATTGACATTCTCATTAGAAAATACTGTGCCAACTCAACCTGGGGCCTGTGCAAACCGTAACGAAACGCTCTACCCACTTGAAAATGAGACAATATAGGCTTTTAGCGCCTGAGAGCGGCTTTTTTTACTGGGGACAGGGGGCGCTCCTAGAATGTAGAAATGTTTCCCCGAATGTAGAATAGTCGGGGAAAAACAACCCATTGTCCCTGCCAACATTCTGGCATGCCGCGGGGGGTACCTGCGCTGTGTAGTTAACTATACGAGTGGCAACTGACTAACTGGTTGGGGTTTACCGCCTGTTTACCAACAAAATAAGTGCTAAGTGGCATTTTCGGCACTATTTTTTGTAGGTGTACAGGAAACAAAGGATACAAACGACCATGATGCCATCCGTAGCAAGCGCAGCCTTGGGTAATACTGCCGGGCGGACATATATACCAGCCGTGATGAATACTATTAGTAATGCCAGACGAGTCTTGATCGTCGATGACGAAGCTGACATCTGTTTGCTTCTATCCGGTTTACTGCGTCGGCTGGGATACCAGCCAACTTGTGCGCATCTCATCGAAGAAGGTCGGCAAATTCTGTCATCGCAGCAGTTCGACGCTGTATTTCTTGACCTCAACCTGCCCGACGGCCTGGGGTTCGATCTGCTCACGCTAATCCGGCAGCAACAGACCAAGACTAAAATTATTATGATCAGTGCCTTTGATGGACAGGCTGAACGGCGCCGGGCCACTGAGCAGGGGGCCGACTACTTCATTGGCAAGCCCTTTACCCGCTTATCCGTTGAAACAGCTTTGCAAACCATTCAGGTTTAGGTAACTTTGTTTGTGCCGCCATTAGCCACCGAGCCGTTCCCTTTTTTGCTCAGTTAACGTGGCTAACTCCCTCTACTGGCCAAACACATTCATGGAGAAAATATTAATTATTGACGATAACAATGATATATGTCTGCTGCTCGAGCGGTTTCTCAGTAAGCAGGGATATCATACTGCGTCGGTGCAGCGCGGTGAGGATGGCCTGGTTTTGTTAAGAAAAGAAGCATTCGAGTTAGTTATCTGTGATTTCAAACTGCCTGATCTGGACGGACTTGAGATGTTGCGTCGAATCAAGATCATGCACCCCGCAACGGCGGTTATCATCATCACCGGCTATTCAGACGTTCGGATGGCCGTGCAGACAGTTAAGCACGGGGCCTACGATTACGTGACCAAGCCGCTCTACCCCGAAGAGATTCTACACACCGTTAAGAACGCCATCGAACGCCGGAACCAGGCTGTTAGTGCGCCTTCGCAAACGCCGGCCGCAGCCAGTCTGCCCAAGGTAAGTACCTCGCGCGCAAAAGCGGGCTACTCAATTGACGGTAAACGATTCATTTTCGGCAAAAGCCGGTTTGCCGAGCAGCTTCAGAAGCATGTCGATTTGATTGCCCCCACGGATATGTCGGTCATTATCACCGGCGAGACGGGTACGGGCAAAGAGTTTGTGGCCAACGCCATCCACCTGAAAAGCAAACGCGCCGACAAGCCGTTTGTCGCCATCGACTGTGGCGCACTCAGCAAAGACCTGGCGGGCAGCGAATTATTCGGACACGTAAAGGGCGCGTTTACCGGAGCCATGGCCGATAAGGCCGGCAGTTTTGAATTTGCCAACGGAGGTACGCTCTTCCTCGATGAAATTGGTAACCTGTCGTACGACAATCAGATTAAGCTGTTACGGGTACTGCAGGAGCGGAAAATTCGGCGTATCGGCAGCAATCAGGACGTGCCGGTTGATGTTCGAATCATTGTGGCCACCAATGAAGACCTGCGCGAAGCCGTCCGGCAAAGTCGTTTCCGGGAGGATATCTACCACCGGATTAATGAATTTGAAATCCATCTGTCGCCCCTGCGGGAGCGCAAGGCCGATATTATGATCTTCGCCGATCATTTTCTTGATCTGGCCAACGCCCAGCTGGAAAAAGACATTGCCGGGTTTAATGACGAAAGCCGCGACAGGCTGAAAGAATACTACTGGCATGGCAACCTGCGTGAACTGCAAAACGTGGTGAAGCGGGCGGTACTGCTGACATCGGGCGAATACATTGAGGCCGACGTGCTGCCACAGGAAATCATTAACCCTCAATATCTGATGCCTGACGACGCACTCGCCAACGTACAGGTATCGTATGACCCGTCCCGCCCCGGAATTCCGGTTATCAGTCAATCGGCAGCTAACCTGAAATCCGTATCCGAGAATGCTGAACGGGTGGCCATTCTGAAAGTGCTGGAAAAGACGGGATATAACAAAACCAAAGCGGCTGAGGTCCTTAACATTGACCGCAAGACGCTGTATAATAAGTTAAAAGCCTACGATATTCATCTGTAATTAGGTCGGTATAAAGCAAACGGGGAGGACGGTAGCACCGTCCTCCCCGTTTGCTTTATACCGGATTTTCTTAGTTCAAGCTGAATCCAACCGAGATCAGGCCAACCCCGTTCCGGGCATTTCCTAATAACGCTCTGGCGGATCCGCTGTCGGCAATTTTTTGCAGTCCCTGCTCGTAACGGGCACCCACAAACGCCTTGCCGAAATAGATGTTGATGCCGCCGGCCAGGCCGTAATCAATTTTATTAAAATTATCGCTGTTGATGGCCGCAGCACCAACCCCAAAATCACCGGTTGAGCTTACGCTCGAGTTCAGCAGGTAGGAAACATACGGTCCTGCCTGTAACTCAACGGTCTGACCCAGTTTGAAGGTGGCCAGTACGGGTAATTCCACATAATTGAGGTTGAAGGCACCATTGCCATTGTAGCCCAGGAGCTTGTAATCGGCCGAAGCGCCTTTGGTCATATACAGTAACTCCGGCTGGATGGCGAAAAACTCGCCCGCCGGAATCTGAGCAAACAGACCGGCATGGAAGCCGATACGCTCCTTCTTATTGCTGGCACCGTCTGTATTGTAGAACAGTGAACTTGCGTTCAAGCCGCCTTTGATGCCCACCCGCGGGGTTCCCTGGGCCAGCGAGTCAGACACGGTTGTGGCCAGCATACCAGCCGTTAGGGTTGCCGTTGCCAGCGCGAGTTTCATTGACTTGATCATTTCGATAGTTGGTTTATGTGTAGGGACAGTATCGTCTTGCTGTGGGGATATGTCAATTTCGTGCCAGACTTACGTTTCAGGGCTTCTAAGGGTGTACAGACTTGTATTATACCAGTTTAGCACGTGGTTTTGCCAGATGCCGCTTTTGACCCGTCGGGCAATAAACTCTACAAAATTGGGGTATTAGTCGCTCAGTCCTATTTGCGTATTTTTGCGGCATGAAACCATCCCTTGTTAAAGGAACCCGCGATTTTGGGCCGGAGCAAATGCGCAAACGGCACTTTATTTTCGATACTATCCGTAGCACCTTCCGGCGATTTGGCTTCCAGCCCCTCGAAACGCCCTCCATGGAAAACCTGACCACGCTGACCGGTAAATACGGCGATGAGGGCGACCAGCTTCTGTTCAAAATCCTGAACTCCGGCGAGTTCGCTACTGACCTTACTGATACCGACCTGCAAACGGCGCAGCAACCCGGCGGCTCTAAAAAACTGATCCCTAAGCTTGCCGAAAAGGGTCTGCGCTACGACCTTACCGTACCCTTTGCCCGCTATGTGGTGATGAACCGCAACGCGCTCACACTGCCCTTTAAACGCTACCAGATGCAGCCCGTATGGCGGGCCGACCGCCCCCAGCGGGGCCGCTACCGCGAGTTTTACCAGTGCGATGCCGACGTGGTGGGAACCGATTCGCTGCTGTGCGAAGCCGAAATTGTGCTGATGATTCACGAGGTGTTTCAGAACCTGGGCATCACCAGTTTCACGCTCAAGATCAACAACCGCAAAATTCTGGCCGGCATTGCCGAGGCCATTGGCATGCCGGGGCAGGAGGCTGCCCTGAGCGTAGCCATCGACAAACTCGATAAGATTGGGCAGGAAAAAGTAATGGATGAACTCCGTGAACGCGGTTTCCCGGCCGATGCCCTTACCCGGCTCCAACCCCTCTTTGCCCACCAACCGGACAGCGGTGTGGTAGCCACCTTAGAGCAGCTACGGCACTGGCTGGCTGCGTCCGAAACAGCGCTGGCTGGCCTTGCCGAACTGCAACAGACACTCACGTTAGTGCAGCAGTACGGCCTGTCTGATGAGGCTTTAAAGGTAGAGATCGACCCGACACTGGCGCGGGGACTGTCCTATTATACCGGTGCCATTTTTGAGGTAAAAGCTAACAGTCACGACGGCGTACCGGTAAGCATTGGCAGTGTGAGCGGGGGCGGGCGGTACGACAACCTCACAGGTGCATTTGGCATGCCGGGGCTGTCGGGCGTAGGTATCTCGTTTGGTGTAGACCGTATCTATGACGTCATGGATGAGCTGAACCTGTTTCCGGCGGGGGCGGGGCAGGCCACGCGGGTCCTGATCGTTCCCTTCGATGAACCCGCCCGTGCGGTTGCCCTGCCGCTGCTGCGCCGGTTCCGCGAGGCTGATGTAGCCGCCGAGATGTACCCTGACCTGACCAAAGTGAAGAAGATGCTCGATTACGCAAACGCCAAAAGCATCCCATTTGTGATCCTGATCGGGTCTGAAGAAGTGCAGACGGGCCTGCTCTCGCTTAAAAACATGATTACCGGCGAACAGCAGAAGCTACCTGCCGAAGCAGTTTTAAAAGCCGTAGCAGCCTGAAGAACGCCCCCGCTTAGATATCAGAAGCGGGGGGCAAGCATACTCAAGGCGCTGCTGAGCGGCCATGCCCACGGACCGCCGATAATATCTTGCGTAAAAGCAGACGGTATGGGCAATTACGGGATAACGCCAGTCGCAATTTTCAGGTGCTGGATCAACGCCAGCTGCCACGCAACTGCCATCCGGTTGCGGGCAGGCAGGCCATTGACCGGAGGCCGTATTGCGGTATTGCCCCCCCCCATACTTACCCGTTAATCCGGTGTTGTTTTTAAGGATCGTCGGCTAGCGGCATCAACGATTCTGCCCGATTCGGGGCATGTCAAAACCAAGCAGGCCGAATTATTCGTAATTCTGCAATAAGACTTCTCCTCTATGCGGTTGTTTTGGATGCTTTTTCTGCTGCCTCTGACCCTGCTGGCTCAACCGACTAGTCGGGTCGCCAAAGGCTGGCAGGAGCTGACCATTGCTGATGGGCTGTCGCAGGGGATGATTTTCGATCTGAAGCAGGACCAGAAGGGGTTTGTGTGGGTGGCTACCAAAGATGGGCTGAACCGCTACGACGGGCACAACTTCACGGCCTTCACCCACGACCCCTACAACCCGTTCAGTATTTCTGACAATGTCTGCTCGGCTCTGCTGGTTGATGGGCGGGGGCGGCTCTGGGTGGGTACGCTCAATCAGGGGTTGAATTTGTTTGATGAGCGAACCCAGCGGTTTTACCATATCGACATCAGCGATCAGGGCGTAGCCAAATCCGGAAACTACGAGGTGTGGAGCCTGGCCGAAGACCCGGGGGGAGACATCTGGGTGAGCACCAACCAGGCTAAACTATTTAAGATTACGCTGCCCGAATCGCTTAAAACGGGCTTTCCCACCACGGAGAACTTCACCGCGCAAACCCGCCTGACCCGACTGCTTCTGCCTGCCCGGCAGGTAAACGGGGCCGGGACCCGGTTCCGGTTCAACACCAACGGCAACGCACTCCTGCAAACTATCCACGAGCAGTTTTTATTTAACTGGCGGACCGCTACCAATGGCCGGGCAGTTGACCAGTCAGGCAACGGCTGGACAGATACCGTGCTGACGAATCAGGAAACCAGTTCAGGCTACTGGTTTTTAGCGTCGGATAACCAGATTCAGGGCTGGCAACGGGGAGCGCACAAGACCATTCGTCTGCCGAAGCGGGCCAAACAGCAGATCGTACTACAGATGGTGGATTCCGGCACCGTGGCGGTGGCCACTACGGACTATCTGTGGCTGATGACCCCCGCCGAACTGATGGCGCAGGATAGCCTCACGGCGCGGAATGCCGTGTCGGCCATGCCCCCTACGGCCGTTGCGTTCCGGAACCTGCTGCGCGATCAGACGGGTAACATCTGGATTGGCACGGGCGGGTATGGCCTGCGGGTGTTCAATCCCAGGATCAGGCAATTTAATGGGTATTTACCCCAGCGTTCGCTCTCCTACCTGTATCAGGACCGGCAGGGGCGGTATTACGTAAATAACCAGGAGCAATACTGGCGGCTGGATAAAGCGACCAATCAGCTGCGGCCGCTGTTGACTGACCCGGTTAACCGGCGGCACAGGTATCTGATGCAGGACCGCCAGGGTTATTTCTGGATAGCCAGTACCAACGGGCTCAACGAAAATGTCCTGCTCAAATTCTCGGTCGACTGGACCCTGCTCAACCAATACCCCCTGCCCGTTCAGACGGCGTTTGGCCTGTTCGGCAACCAGATTCGGGAAGATAAGGCCGGGCATCTTTGGCTGGGGGGCATTAACGGGCAGCTGCTGAGGTTCGACCCCGCAGCCCAAACCTTCCGGCAGTACTCGTACCAGCACCTGCTGCCCCGCAGCCGGGCCGACATTGAAACCTACGCCCTGTATTTCGACGGGGCCGGTACGCTCTGGGTTGGCACCCAGAAAGGCCTAGTCCGGGCCGACCACCCCCTGACGAACCCCGCCTTCACGCTGTATAAAACAGACAGGACCAACCGCCGGAGCCTGAGCAACGATTTTGTGTCCTGCCTGCTCGACGACCCTAATCAACCTGACCGCTACCTGTGGGTGAGTACTAAGGGCGGGGGGCTGGAGCGGCTGGACAAACAAACGCATCAGTTCCGGCACTTTACCGACGCCCAGGGGCTGCCCAACAACGTAGTGTACGGCATCCTGGCCGACGAGCGTAAAAATCTGTGGCTGAGTACCAACCGGGGGTTAGCCCAGTTTAACCCCGGCACCTTTAGGGTTCGCCGGTACACCGAAGCGGATGGTTTGCAGGACAATGAGTTCAACACCGGGTCTTTTTTCAAAACGCCCTCGGGCGAGCTGCTGTTTGGGGGCATAAACGGGCTGACGGCCTTCCGGGCGGGCGATGTTGTGGGGCCCACCAGTCCGGCCCCACCGGCCCACATCATCGGGCTAAAAGTCAACAACGAGCTAGTGGCGGTGGGTGGTCCCGACGGGGTACTGTCCAGCAGTATCGAAAACACCGACCGCATCGAGCTGACCCACACCCAGAATGGCTTCACGCTGGAGTTTGGGGTAATGGACTTTACCAACCCCGGCCAGAACCGCTACCGCTACCGGCTGGCGGGTATTGATGAGCAGTGGGTAGAAGCGGGTACTAACCGCTTTGCCAATTACGCCCAGCTACCCGACGGAAGTTATACCTTTCAGATGGAAGGGTCGGCCGATGGCGAGATTTGGAGCAAACCCGTCGAACTGGCCATCCGGGTGCTGCCGCCCCTGTACCGGACCTGGTGGGCCTACCTGCTCTACGCCCTGGCCCTGGCGGTGGCGGCCTGGCAGGTGTACCGCTTTCAGACGCAGCGGCTGCTGCTGGAACAACAGCTACGCTTCGAGCATCAGGAAGCGAGCCGACTGGCGGAGCTGGACGCGCTCAAAACCCGCTTTTTTGCCAACATCTCCCACGAGTTTCGCACCCCGCTGACCCTGATTCTGGGGCCGGTGGAGCAGGCGGTGGCCGAAAAAAACAGCGATACCCGTTTTCCGCTTATTCAGCGCCACGCTCAACGGCTGCTGGGCCTGATCAACCAACTCCTGGACCTGAGCAAGCTGGAAGCGGGGCAAGTGAAGCCGGAGCCGAAGCCGGGCGACCTGGCCGCTTTTCTGCGGGTGCTGACGAGTTCCTTTACGTCGCTGGCCGAGAGCCGGGGCATCGGGTTTAGGGTCTCCCAGAATGAGTCGATATACCCCGCCCGTTTCGATGCCGACAAGGTGGAGAAAATTGTGAGCAATTTGCTGGCCAATGCCTTCAAGTTTACCCCGCCTGGCCGGGAGGTATCGGTACGGGTACAGTATCCGGCGGTGGCCCAGGCTGGCCCGCTGCAACTGACTGTAGCCGACACTGGTATTGGCATTGCGACTGAGAAACTACCCCATATTTTTGAGCGGTTTTACCAGGGCGATACCCACGATCCGGACAGTGCCCGGTACGGCGCCTACGAAGGTACCGGCATTGGGCTATCGCTGGTGCAGGAGCTGGTGCAGGTGCTGGAAGGAACGATCAGCGTAGTCAGTACCGAGGGTGTGGGTACCACGTTTACCGTTACCCTGCCCGTGGTAGGGCTTGAACCGTCGGCGCTGGCTGCGGGCGAGGATAATGCGGGACGAACAGCGGCTGAGCGGGTCCAGTGTCCCGACCCGCTAACCGTGGCCGGGTTGGTTGACGAGCCGACGGGGCTGCCAGACGCGGAGCGGGCTGTGCTGCTTGTGGTGGATGATAATGCCGACATCCGGCAGTACGTGCGGAGTGTTTTTGAGCCCGACTACCACGTTCTGGAAGCCCGCGATGGGCAGGAAGGGCTGGAAAAAGCCCTCGAAACCATACCCGACATCGTGATCTGTGATTTGATGATGCCCCGGCTGGATGGCTTCGGCTTTTGCCGGGCGCTGAAAACCAGCGAAGCCGCCAGCCACGTGCCGGTGGTGATGCTCACCGCCCGGGCCACCATGGAGGACCGGATTGAAGGCTTCGGGCTGGGGGCCGATGAGTACCTGACCAAGCCCTTCAACCAGGCCGAAATCCGGGCCCGGGTGCGTAACCTGATTGCCCAGCGGCAGCGGCTACGGCAGTACTTTGCCTCATCAGCGGTATCGGGTTCATTACTTACCCCGGCCCCAGTGGCCGACGAGCCGCTGCTGGTTCGGGAAGATGCATTTCTGCAAAAGGTCCGGGCCGTGGTAAATGAGCACCTGGGCGATAGTGGCTTTGGGGTGGAGGAATTAGGTCAGGTGCTTAATCTGAGTCCCCGGCAGCTGGTGCGCAAGCTTAAAGCCCTCACCAGCCAGACCGCCGTGGAGTTTATTCGGGGTCTGCGGCTGGCGCGGGCTGCCCAACGGCTGGAGCAGCGGGAGGGCAGTGTTTCGGAGGTTGCCTACGCGGTGGGCTTCGAAAGTCTGCCTTATTTTACGCGGGTCTTTCAGGAGCAATACGGTGTACTGCCCTCGGCCTACGGCCAATCTCCGGGTGCGGAGTAACGCGTTTGATTCGTGTCTGATTTCGAGATTACCCGCCCCGCAAGGGGCTTTTTTTTGTCCGAAAAAGGCAAAATGGCTGAAATGAGGAAAAGAATGTCCGAAATGGACTAACGCTGGTTGGCTCAAACCAGCCTCCTTTGTGGAGTAAAATCAGCCCATTGGCTGCCGGGGATTTAGCCATCGGTTGCCGGGCGGGTCAGCCTCCCGTTGGGAGTATCAGTCCGGTGCTGATTTTCTGCACTCATCACGAATCACTAACCACTTATCGTATGAAAAATCACTATGTACTCCGACTGTTTTGTTTGTGGCTGCTGCTCCTGCCCGCCTGCGTGGCCCATGCCCAGTGCCCATCGGGTAACGTGACCCTAACGAGTCAGGCGCAGGTGGATGCCTTTCCGGCGGGTTGCGTCAACTTTTCTGGAGATCTGGGTATCTCCGGGTCTGATATTACGAATCTGAGTGGGTTAGGTGGTTTAAGGACGAACACGGTGGATTAACGATTTGCAGCAATCCCCAACTAACCAGCAGAGCGGCCTGAACGGCTTTAACCGCGTTGCTGGTAATGTGTTAATCCATACAAATAACTTACTGCCCAGTCTGACGGGTCTGAGCAGCTTAACCTCGGTGGGAAGTACGTTTTCGATTTACGAAAATCCTCAATTAACTAGCATAGCTTCCTTGACGGCCCTGACAAGAGTGGGAGACAGATTGGACATCAATACTACTGTACTGGCTAATCTGACAGGACTCAGCAGCCTAAGTTCAGTAGGAAGTTACTGATTTTCAATAACCCTGACCTAACCAGTGTTGCGGCTTTAACGGCTCTAACCCGTGTCTCCGATGGCTTATTTTTCCAGAGAAATAACCTTTTGCCCAACCTGGCGGGACTCAGCAGCTTACCTCGGCGGGGAGTGTGCAGTTTCCTTCAATCCTCAACTAACCAGTATCTCGGCCTTAACGGCTTTAAGAACAGTAGATAATGATCTAACAATCTTTAATAACGATGCCCTGACCAATCTGTCAGGACTGAGCAGCTTAACCTCGGTGGGAAGTGCTTTATCGTTTCACGACAATCCTCAACTAACCAGTATCTCGGCCTTGACGGCTCTGACCACGGTGGGGCGTGATCTACAACTCTATAATGCCCCTGACCAATCTGACAGGGCTGAGTAGCTTAAGCTCGGTGGGTAGTAGTTTATCGATTCACAATAATCCTCAACTAACCAGTATCTCGGCCTTGACGGCTCTGACCTAGCGTTGGGGCTGATTTAGGAATCGCTAATAACAATACATTGACCAGTCTAACGGGGCTGAGCAGCTTAAGCTCGGTGGGTAGTACATTATCAATTCACAATAATTCCCAGTTGTCCGTTTGTACTACTCCATCTATTTGCCAGCTGGTAGCCAGTAAGCCAGCAAATCAAGTGAATATTTATAATAATGCCCCTGGCTGTGCCTCGCGGCAGGAAGTGCTGGACGGCTGTAGTAGCCCTACGGCTATTACCCAACAGCCACCCAGTGGATCGGCCGTATGTGCAGGGGCCGCCGTTACGGCTTCGGTTTCTACAACGGGTACCGTGACCAGCTACCAGTGGTATCGGAACAACACGGCGGTGAGTGGGCAGACCTCGGCTACCTTAACCCTGCCCAACGTCACCACCGCCAGTGCGGGGAGTTATGTGGTAGTGGTAACGGGTAGCGCCAGCCTTACCTCTACGCCCTTTAGCCTGACGGTGAGTGGGCTCAGCCCGGACTACCAGCCCCTGGTGGATCTGTACAACAGCCACCAACGGCCCGGGCTGGACCAACAACACGGGCTGGCTGAGTGGCTGCGACCCTTGTACGGGCAACGGGGGCAATCCCTGGTTTGGGGTTACCTGCACCAACGGGCGGGTGACAAGGCTTGACCTGCCCACCAACAACTTGAGTGGCACCCTGCCCAGCAGCCTCAGCGCGCTCACCAACCTCCAAGAGCTGTTCCTGAATAATAACCAGTTAAGTGGCTCAATTCCGTCCAGTCTGAGTGCGCTGACCAACCTGACAAAGTCTGCAGTTGCGCAATAATCAGCTGACCGGAATTATTCCTCCCAGTCTGGGAGCGCTGACCAACCTGACACAGCTGCTTCTAAATGACAACCAGTTGACGGGTTCAATTCCTGCCAGCCTGAGCTCGCTGACCAACCTGCGATTTATATTCCTAGATAATAATCAGTTAACGGGTGAGATTCCTGCCAGCCTCAGTGGGCTCCCTAATCTGATAGCTTTGTACGCGTCTAATAACCAGTTGACCGGAATTATTCCCCCCAGTTTTGGGTCGCTTGTTAACCTGACGGACATTAGGTTCGAGCGAAACCAGTTGACTGGTGAAATTCCTGCCAGTTTTGGGTCACTCACTAAGCTGGTCGTTCTGTTGCTGAATAGTAATCAATTAAGTGGCTCCATTCCGTCCAGCCTGAGTGCGCTCACCAACCTGCAAGCTCTGTTCCTGGGCAACAATCAGTTGAGTGGCTCCATTCCGTCCAGCCTGAGTGCGCTCACTAACCTGCAAACTCTGTTCCTGGACAATAATCAGTTGAGTGGCTCCATTCCGTCCAGTCTGAGTGCGCTCACCAACCTGACTAAGTTTGGTCCTGAGCGACAATCAGTTTAGTGGCTTTATTCCTTCCAGCCTGAGTGCGCTCACTAATTTGCAATTTCTGTTCCTGAACAATAATCAGTTGAGTGGTTGCTTTCCGGCCTCGCTCTCGTCCCTGTGTGGGGGTGGGCGTGACATCCGTTTCTCTAATAACCCCGGTTTGCCGGGTGGGGGTGACTTCGCGGCTTTCTGTGCCACGGGGGCGGGCAGTGATGCCTTTACGGCCGGGGCCACGGCTAGCCCTACCACCCTGAATGTGGGCCAGACCAGCAGCCTGACCGCCACGGGCGGCACCGCCTACACCTGGCAGGCCCCCGAGGGACTGACCCTGAGCAGCAGCACCGGCAGCGTTATCTCGGCCACGGCTACCAGCCCGGGGGTCAAAACCCTGACGGTCATTGTCAGCAACGGGGGTAGCTGCACGGCTGCGGCCACGGTGAGCCTCACGGTCGGGGCGGCCCCCCTGATTCCCACGCTTTCGGGCTTTGCGGCCAGTCCGGCCACGGCCTGCGTGGGCAGTCCGGTGACGTTCACCGCTACGGTGGGCAACGTAAGCGGCAGTTACAGCTACACGCTGACCAACGGCAACAATCCGATCACGGGCAGTAGCAGCAACATGGCCTTCAGCCAGAGTCTGACAGCCAGTGGCACGGGCCCCCAGAGTTACACGCTCACGGTGAGCAGCAACGGGCAAGGTGTCTCGGCCACCACCAGCCTAACGGTGAGTGCGCTCAGCCCGGACTACCAGCCCCTGGCGGATCTGTACAACGCCACCAACGGCCCGGGCTGGACCAACAACACGGGCTGGCTGAGTGGCTGCGACCCTTGTACGGGCAACGGGGGCAATCCCTGGTTTGGGGTTACCTGCGCCAACGGGCGGGTGACAAGGCTTGACCTGCCCACCAACAACTTGAGTGGCACCCTGCCCAGCAGCCTCAGCGCGCTTACCAACCTCACACAGCTGTTCCTGATTAACAACCAGCTAAGTGGCTCTATTCCGTCCAGTCTGAGTGCGCTGACCAACCTGCAAAATCTGATTCTGAATAATAATCAGCTCAGCGGCTCAATTCCGTCCAACCTGGATCCGCTTATCAACTTGAGGGACTTGCGTCTGAACAACAACCAGTTAATTGGCTCCATTCCGTCCAGTCTAAGTACGCTTACCAACTTACAAAGGCTGTTTCTGAACAATAATCAGTTAAGTGGCTCAATTCCGTCCAGTCTGAGTGCGCTGGCCAACCTACAAAGGCTGTTTCTGGGCAATAATCAGTTGAGTGGCTCCATTCCGTCCAGCCTGAGTGCGCTCACTAACCTGCAATTTCTGTTCCTGGACAATAATCAGTTGAGTGGTTGCTTTCCGTCCTCGCTCTCGTCCCTGTGTGGGGGTGGGCGTGACATCCGCTTCTCTAATAACCCCGGTTTGCCGGGTGGGGGTGACTTCGCGGCTTTCTGCGCCATGGGGGCGGGCAGTGATGCCTTTACGGCCGGGGCCACGGCTAGCCCTACCACCCTGAATGTGGGCCAGACCAGCAGCCTGACGGCCACGGGCGGCAGCAGCTACACCTGGCAGGCCCCCGAGGGACTGACCCTGAGCAGCACCACCGGCAGCGTTATCTCGGCCACGGCTACCAGCCCGGGGGTCAAAACCCTCACGGTCATTGTCAGCAACGGGGGTAGCTGCACGGCTGCGGCCACAGTGAGCCTCACGGTTGGGGAGGCTCCTAAGCCAGTGGCCCAGCCCCCCGCCAGCCAGACGGTTTGCCGTAGCAGCGCGGTGGTGCTGACGGTAGGCTTGCCCGGTAGCCGCTACGAATGGTATAAAAACGGGCAGAGCGCCCCCTACAAACTCACCGAAATTGCCAGTATTCAGAAAGGGACCACCACCAGCAGCCTGACGCTGGTGAGTGTGCAGACTACGGCCAGCTACTACTGCAAGATCTTCCAGGCCAACGGCAGTTTTGGTTTTGTGGGTCCTTTTCAGGTGGTGGTCAACTACGACTGCATTGCTGCGGGTGGTCGCCTGGCGGCCGTACCCGCCGAGGAGAGGCCGTTGCGGGTGGTGCTGGCGCCGAATCCGCTGGCCGATGGTCAGCTGCGGGCCGTGATTGGCGGAGCGGCTGGTGAGGAACTGTGGGTAACGCTGGTGAACGGGCGGGGGGAGGTGATGGTATCGCAACACTGGGCGGAGGCCGGGGCTGATCAGGTGGTGGAGTGGGACGTCCGGGCGCGTGCGTCGGGGGTGTACCTGTTGCGGGTGGTGGCCAACGGGCGTAGCCAGGTTATAAAGGTGGTTAAGCCCTAGTGGCTAATCCAGAAAAGAAAGAACTCCGTTTCCAGCCTGGAAACGGAGTTCTTGTTACTTTAGTAGGAAGTAGCGGGCTCGAACCGCTGACCTCTGCTCTGTCAAAGCAGCGCTCTGAACCAACTGAGCTAACCTCCTTTAGACTTGATTGAGACACAAAACTACGAAAGTTCTGCTTCGGCTAACGGTGTGGCGTAGATTTTTTGCGACGGAATGCGGCTTAGCAGTGCCAGTCCGGCCACAAACAGCACGAGCAACGCCAGCACTGAGTTGCGCATGCTGCCCGTCAGTTGCTCAATCAGGCCATACAGCAGGGTACCCAACACAATAGAGAATTTGTCCATTACGTCGTAGAAGCTGAAGTACGAAGCGGTACCGGAGGTGCGGGCCGGAATAAGTTTGGCGTAGGTTGATCGCGAGAGAGACTGAATGCCCCCCATGACCAGCCCCACTACCGATGCCAGTACGAAGAACTGCGTTTCGGTCTGTACTACGTACGCCCCCGCGCAAATGCCAATCCAGATGAAAATGGCTCCCATCAGGGCATAGATGTTTCCGATTCGACCCGATAGCCAAGAGAAACCGTAGGCCCCCGGAATAGCCACCAGTTGCAGCAGTAAAATCAGAACAATCAGGCTGTCTCCAGCCATCTTCAACTCAACCGACCCAAACAGCGCAGCCACGTACATCACGGTTTGAACGCCCATATTGTACACAAAGAAAGCCAGCAGAAATCGCTGCGCCAGCGGTTGGGTCCGCAGCTCACCGAATACCTTTCGCAACTCCCGGAAACCGTTGAATATGTACCTGCCTGGTGCGCGGTCCTTATTTTCCGCATTTTCTGCGTTGATTTTTCTGAGGCCATCGGGCAGGCGGCTGAACGGAATCTGCGCAAAACCGATCCACCAGAGGCCCACCGTCAAAAAAGCAATGCGCGAGGCCAGCCCCTCAGAGATGTTGCCGAACCAATCGCGTTTGAGGATGACGAGCAGGTTCAGAAGCATCAGCAATACACTCCCTGCGTAGCCCATCGAAAAGCCGCGCGCGCTGACCCGGTCGTACTGGTCTTCGGTGGCAATGTCGGGCAGGTAGGCGTTATAGAACACAATGCTTCCACCCCAGCCAATCAGGCTCAGCCAGAAGCAGATAACGGCAAACGTGGTGGTCTCCCGCGTGAAGAAATACAGTAAACTGCAACTGATGGCCCCCAGGTAACAAAATGCCTTCATGAACGCTTTCCTGCGCCCGCTATAATCGGCAATGGCGGTGCAGAGGGGAGAGAGCAGGGCTGTGAATAAAAAGGCCGCCGAAATGGTGTACGAAAACAGCACCGAGTTTTTGATCGAAATGCCCAGGAAGTCAATCACCGGCCCCCCCGCATCGTTGAGAGCCACCGCCGAAAAGTAAACCGGGAATATGCTCGACACAATCACGAGCGCGTGGGCCGAATTAGCCCAGTCATAGTAGGTCCAGGCGGTCAGGGTGCGGGGGTCGTTCATGCGTTACTTTTGACTGAGTGACTGATTTAATGAGGGAATCGGTACGCCGATACGGGTTTCTGACGCATCCAGACGGCAGCGTCAGCAACTTTCACTCTTTCACTCATTGTCTCTTTCGCTCTTTAAAAAATCAATCACCGCCCGCGTAAAGGCGTGGTTCGAGTCGCCAACTACCATGTGCCCGGCGTTGGCCACACTGATGCTCTGCACGTGCGGCACGGCATCCAGAAACTCGGCCATGACTTTCTCGCTCACCACGTCGCTGATGCCCCCGCGAACAATGAGCGTGGGTACGGTGAGGGATTGGGCGGCCCGGTAAAGCCGCTCTTCGTTGGCGGTAGTTCGGTCGGGGGCGGTGCTTTGCTGCCAGCGGGCCAGCATGGCGGGGTCCCAGTGCCAGTAGTAGCGCGGGTTACCCGCCGGGTGGGCGGGGGTCGCGTGGGACCGCAGCCGCAGGTTTTTTTCCAGTCGGCTGGTATCCTGGGGGCGCGGGCGGTGGGGCAAATAAGCTGCCACGGCCTCGGCCGCTTCGTCCAGACTGGCAAAACCGTCCTGATTACGGCTCATAAACGCAAAAATCCGTTCGATCCCTTTCTGCTCGGTGCGGGGTGCAATATCAACCAGCACAATGGCGGTGCAGATAGACGGTGTACCGTCGGGACGCTCGCCCTCGGCAACCAGGGCCGTCATGCCGCCCATCGACGCACCCACCAGGGCTGGTTTCCGGGCGAGTTGCCCGGTCACGGTCCGAAGATCGGCCGCTAAATGGTCAATGTCATAGTGCTGCGCGGCTGACCAGTCGCTGTCGCCGTGGCCGCGGGCGTCGAGGGCCAGCGCGTACCAGCCCGCCTTGGCCAGGTGCCGGGCGGCATCACCCCACGAGTGGCGCGTTTGTCCACCGCCGTGCAGCAACAGCACGGGCGGGTTGGTAGGATCACCGTAGGCATCGGCTTCAACAAAAAAATCGGGCTCAGTTTCGAAACGCAGGACAGTCATACCATTCGGTTTATGGGCCAATGATTGGCTCCGGCACTATAGTCTGGTTGCGCAGGGGTTGCTGGCCAAGCTGCGCATAGGCCGGACTGGTAAACAGTTTTTCCAGCGAGGGCAGGTCGGCGGGGCGGTGCAGGTCAGAACCAATGAAATCGACCCAGTTGTTTTTCAATAGTTTTTGCGCCTGCTTCTCCACCCGTTTGCCGTACCGACCCGTTAGTGACCCCCAATTGAGCTGAAACAGACAGCCCGCCTTTCGCAGATTAGTCAGGGGCGTCAAATCATTGTGGTAATAGACATACCGTTCGGGGTGGGCTAGTACGGGCTGGTACCGGTGAGTCTGGAGCTGAAAGACAATCTCGCTTAAAAAATGCGGAGCCGACGCCCAGCCTGTTTCAAAAAGAACGTAGCGGGGCTGGCCAAAGCTCAGCAAATCGTCGGCCCGAAGCCGATCCATGAACAGATCGTCGATGAGGTACTCGGCGGCTACCTCAAGCGTGAGCGGAAGCTGGTGTTCGGCAATTAAGTTGCGCAGGGTTTCCTGCCCGGCGAGGAGCGTTTCGTGGGTGTTGGGAAACCAGTCCTGACTGACGTGCGGGGTGGTCACGACATGGCTGATACCCCAGTCGGCCAGCTGGCGCAGGCAGAGCAGGGCGTCGTCATTGGTCGGAACGCCATCGTCAATGCCCGGTATCAGGTGCGAATGCAGATCGGTATGCCAGTAACACGGGTTTTGCTCCGGTGATACCAACCGGTTGCTGCTCCAGTAGGCGCGAAATCGATTCAATAACGTAAGCGGGGTATTCATCGAAAGAAGAGCAGGACGCGGGTAAGCCCATGACCAATTGGTAAAGATACAGCTTAAAGTCGGGTCAGACTGATTATCCCGATCCTTTTCTACCGCTTAATCAACGTTAATCTCAGCTATTCTATCGTCTTCGTAGTATTTACATCGTTCATGTAACCGGACCAGGGCGTGCCTTCCGATACATAGCCAGTTTCGACTTGTAGATTGCAAGCACATCGCCCACGGGGGCTACCGGGTTCCCCGAAACCTGTTCAGATTTTTGGAGAACCCGGCAGCCCCCGTGGGCGGTGGGGGGTTGGCGAACGCAGCGCCGTGAGGAACAGGTTGTTTTTGGCAACCCATCAGTCAGTTATGGTGCTGGCCATACCACATGAACCGGGTTGTTGCCCATCCGGTGGGTCGAGCGCATGAATTAGTCCAGGCTTAGTGCGCTCCTACAGCACTGACCGCTTTAATTCCTTTGGTTACCACACTGATGTTCTTCATCGGCGCGACATGTTGCCTGAAGTCCTGGATAATTTCCAGAACGTCGTAGTCGATGTGTATCGATTTGCTGCCATCAATGATAACTTGGCACCCGACTGGCAGGTCGTCCAGCGTTAGGCCAATACTACTCTTGTTGAGAAAGGTTACTTCCTCCGAGAGTTGCAGAGTAATCACCTCGCCGTCGCGGTGTGTTTCTTTCTGGTAATGGTACGGATGTTTGTAGTTTTTCCGCAGGATGAAGTACACAGCGGCAACCATACCAATAGCAATGCCTTTAAGCAGGTCTGTGGCCAGAATAGCCATTACCGTCACCACAAATGGAATGAACTGATCCTTACCCAGATTATACATACCCTGATACAGCGAGAACTTGGTCAGTTTATAGCCGACCAGCAGCAGAATAGCCGCCAGCGAAGCCAACGGGATGTAATTCAGGAAAGCAGGAATAAGCAGTGCAGACACCAGGAGGATAAGGCCGTGAATAATGGTAGCCATTCGGGTTTGACCACCCGAAGCGATGTTGGCCGAACTACGCACAATAACCTGCGTTACGGGTAAGCCACCCAACAGTCCCGACAGCATGTTACCCACACCCTGGGCTTTTAACTCCCGGTTGGTTGGTGTTACCCGTTTGTGCGGATCGAGTTTATCGGTTGCTTCTACCGAAAGCAGTGATTCCAGGCTTGCTACCACCGCTATGGTCAGCGCAACGGTATATACGTTGATATTCGTGAATGCACTAAAGTCCGGTGTTTTAAAGAACCCCCAAAACTCCGGTAACGAAGCGGCTACAGGCAACTGCACCAGGTGTTTGCCGGCCAGTGTCCAGGCGGGATAAAACTGAGCGAAAGCTATATTGAGCCCAATGCCGAGCAGGACAACAAACAACGCGCCGGGTAAAAAACGGAACAACTGAATCCGCTTTAAAAACGGTTGTTCGAACAGCACCAACAGCGCGATCGAAACAAGCGCAATTACGATGGCGCCGGTGCTGCTGTACTGCACTGCATTCATCAGTTCGGTCAGTATGCCCGGCCTTCCCGGCTGCTGCAAGACCTCATCCCCCATAAAATCGGCATCGTAGCCCAGGGCGTGAGGGATTTCCTTTAGAATAAGCGTGATACCAATAGCAGCCAGCATTCCCTTGATAACCGACGAGGGAAAATAGTAACCAATCACTCCGGCCTTCATGAAACCCGCCAGCACCTGCAGCGCCCCCGCCAGCACGACGGCCAGCAGAAAAACCTCGAAGTTGCCCAGCGTTTCGAGAGCCGTCAGTACAATGACGACCAAACCCGCAGCGGGGCCGGATACGCCTAATGCAGAGCCACTCAGCGAACCAACAACGATGCCACCAACTACCCCTGCAATAATACCCGAAAACAACAGGTCGGCCCGGCCCGTGGAGGCTAAGGCCACGCCCAGACAAAGTGGTAAAGCTACCAGCGAAACAACCAGCCCCGCCGGGAAATCCTGTTTCAGACTACTAAATAAAGAACTCGTTTTGGTTGACATACACGAAAATAAGTGGGCACAGGATAACGGTGGGATTACGCACTAGTGCGCGGAGTGAGCTGGTAAACAGGGGTGAGGAAATCCGTACTTTCACTGGAAATTTCCAGATCCCTCAGCAGACCGGTTTTCAGGTCATAAACCAACCCATGAACCTGGAGTGACTGACCATTGGCCCAGGCATTCTGCACAATAGTGGTGGTTGACAGGTCATGTACCTGTTCCTGCACATTCAACTCTACGAAGCGGTCGAGTCGGCGGGCTTCATCGTCAATGGCGTTGAGTTCGTCCTGGTGACGCCGGTACACGTCCTTGATGTAGCGCAGCCAGTTATCAACCAGCCCCACCTGCTTGTTGCTCATGGCCGTGGCTACTCCGCCACAGCCATAATGACCACACACAATGATGTGTTCTACCGCCAGCACATTGACCGCGTAATCGAGTACACTCAGTACATTCATGTCACTATGAATCACCATATTGGCAATGTTTCGGTGCACGAATATATCGCCGGGAGCCGTGCCGGTAATAGCGTTGTCGGACACGCGGCTATCGGAGCAGCCAATCCAAAGAAATTTGGGCTTTTGGCCGCTTGCCAGACTGCTGAAAAAATCGGGATTTTGCCGGTTTGTCTCCTGCACCCACTTTTTGTTATTGATAAACAGGTCCTGATACGATGAAATCATGTGGTTTGTTAGCTGATTGTGATTGGAAAGATTTAGTGCTTTAACGGCTTTTACTTGACATTGATTAAAGTTGACGACTGCTGACGAGCTCTGCATCCGACTGGCCGGAGTATTGTACCGATGTGCTGACTGCTGATCGGTACAATACTCCGGCCAGTCGGTACGGTAATACTCCGGCGAGAAAAACCTCCCGATTTGAAATAGCTACAGTAAACCGGCTACGGCAAAGCATTATCGGGCTTACGTAGATGCATGCCCCGTTTAACGGTGCGGGTAAGGCTTGCCATTACGTTGACAGGGTATTTACAGATAGACGATGGGTGCATCGGATCACTTTACGGAGAAAACCTGAACCTGGTCTGATTTCGCCAGGGTGGGAGCAGGTCAAGGTTTATACCCCAATAGGCCTATTAAATACCAGGGTTGGTAGCCTTGTGTATTGATAACGGTTGACCCGATTACTAACGAACGCGCTTTAAGGGATTTGCTCATTTTACAAAAATCATCTGCCGGAGTTAGACTGGTGTTAGGGTAGGATTAAAACGAAATTAGAAACGAGGAAGATTACTACTGCAAATCGTCGGGAAAAACCTTTTTTTCTGGTCCTGCTCAGATTAATCCGTAGCCAGATAGGAGAGCCGTCTGTACCTCGGTTAGGCAGGAGTACGCCGAAATAAAAGGAGACTGTCGTAGGCTGTGTATAAGGTTATCGCCCCAATTCTCATGTTGTCAGACCGTCTGACAACCTCCGATCGGGGACCAATATAAGCTTGGGAGTTGCATCTTGTTTTTTACAATTGTAAATTTACAGCTACAAAATCAGCTGATGAATTAGTTGAGTGTAAGCTGGTTTGGTATATCAGAAGTTCAGGCTTCGCTTCATTGTCAATGAGTGCCGTGTTGAGATAGACGTTCCAATGGTGTACCTTGTCCCGATCATTGTCATACGCGGTGTGACTACTGACTGAAGAAGAACACGTCCGGCAAAACCGCACGTCGTTCAGCCGATTACTACGTTTAGATTCAACCCATGGGCTGAACAACTGTACGATGCATGCAGCGGAGCGCACGGCTTTTCTCTGCGTACTGTCAATCTACACCGCTTCACACAGCAGGTTAAACTATGGGATCTATGAAAACGCTCGCTCTGCTTCCGCAAAAAATAAAAACGGCCGCGTTACTGGTTGTGTTGATGGCGCTTATCGTATTTACGGCCATGAGTATGCGGTACGCTCTACGTAGTATGGATCAGACACTGGCTTCGGTATACAAAGACCGTCTACGCCCTGCCGTCGAACTGGTTTACCTGAACGAGAACCTGTATGCCAACCGGCTGTTGCTGGAAACCTACCTGTCCAATCATTCTGTCCTGTCAATGACCGCGCTACAGGCGCAAATAAGGCACACCACCCAGGATAGTTACCAGCGAATCAGCGAATTTGAAAAAACGGAGCTTACCGGCCAGGAAGCGCAGCAACTGCGTCTGTTCAAAACGAACCTGGTTGCTTACGCTAATTTGGAGCGCAGCATTTTACAACTAATTGAGAGCGGGCAGTACAACCAGGCGGTTGGTGTATTTGAGCAGCGGGGATACCGACTCTTTCAGCAGAATACCCAACTTATCCATGAGCTGGCCACGATCCAGCACGAAACCGGGCATCAGGCTGTAGAGGACGCGCACCGGCAGGCAGCCGGCGGAGCCATCAACGCCATGTTACTGGTTGGGCTGGCTATTATTGTTGGTCTCGTTATTCAGCAACTGCTCGCCAAGAAAACCCGGCCGAGACAACCAATCGGTTACGTTCATCTCAACTGATTATTGGCGGTCCTTGCTGGTTTGCTCACGCTGAGCACCGGGCGTAGTGGATGCAGCATGAGCCCCACCGTGCGGTACTAGTGGCCAAACTCACCTATCGGGTTAGCGGGGCTGGCCTGTGCCGGTCTCACTTCAGAATGTTTTCAACAGTCCGTCTGGTAAAACGGGACCAAATCGCTGTGCGCTGGTGCCACGAAGGCAGGAGGGGGGCAATGGTAGATGCTGGCGGAAAATTTGACGGGCGACTCAGTAGCAGAAGTCAGTTAGAAAGAGCCTGAATAAGAAAATAAACCAGACACATGTGTTACCATTTACACTTAAGACGGAATAATATGGGCCACGTCACATTAATTTGTAAATTAATTTTCTGAGCCAAGCATTTTTTTTGATCTGTCAGTTACTTACCTGTAAATATTGGTGGGTTTCCAACGGCGCAGGTTAGTTGGAGGGGTAATTAATGTATTCTTGCCGAAGTACGCCGTCTTTCTCGGGCCCGGCCAGACGGTTCGCATTTTTCTGAAATGGATCAATATACACCCGGCACAAACGGGCGGCACGCGCCGGCTTCTTCAAAGCGAGGGCGCAAACACCAGATTGATGGCCGCATTTTTGCCGTCTACGGGGGCTGTCTGGCGCAGGATGAGCTGGCTGCGGTCGAGCTGAACGACAGGAAAATTGCCCGACAAGCCCGTCACAACCACATCAATAGACTTATTGTCGGGCGTTAGTACCCAGGTCCCGCCGTTTACTACGGTATTCGATGCATTGGGGTCCAGAGCGCGAACGGTACCGTTGGCGCGAAACTGCATATTCAGCGAAAACAGCAGTTGCGTAGTCACATTTAGCCGGGTGCGGTTAATGTCCTGCCCCTCGGGCGTGGTTACGCGCGTCACGATCCAGTTGTTCGCCACCAGCAAATCGGTCTGGCTAACGGTGGTAGGAGCCGGGGCGTTGGGATCGTCTTTTTTGCAGGATGCCAGAACCGTTATTATGAAAAAGAAGGCCAGTGGAAGGCGAAAAAAGGAGACTGTCATACCCTGAGAGATTGTGCTTTTTAGTTAACTGAGTCGTTGTAGTACCGGAAACTTCCCCGCGCAAACCGTTTGTGTAGATCAACACTCCCTGGTCCATCTGCGCATCACGGCCCCAAAATTCCGTAATTTCGCCCAAAACTCAACCAATGCGTCGTCAATCTGACCATCCGGCCCTGCTGGTACTTTTCTTCGTTGTGGTGCTGACTCAACCCGTCCTGGCCCAGCAAACCTGCGCTGACCGATTGCCGTTTACGCCCGTGTCGCAGCCCAACCGTATTGAGTGGAACAAATTTCCTGACTTTGCTTTGCCATTCCCGGTTATTTACGCAGGACCACGCCTTGGAGATGTTAGCGGGCAGCCTTTGCGCCACGGGTTCAGCCACCTCGAAACCGTGACCAACGGTGAGTCTGTGCCGCCCGCGCAACGCACCGTTACGTATTACGGCGTAGCGTATGGCCTTAACCAGCCCTGGGAACTCCTTGAAAGCCCGTGGGCTAACGACCTCACTGCCTACCGGGCCAAATGGGACCGCTGGCTCTCGGATCTGGCCGGCGGCCAGCGTAATGCCGCGGGTAAATACGTGGTGCCGGTCAGCCGGATTACCCTCGACATTGAGCGTATTGCTGAAACGGACACCCGGATTTTACGGCTCAAGACGGAGAACAGCGTACCGGCCCAGTACCGTAATCTGTCCGACGCTGCGTTCATAACTGCCTATAAACGCGCCATCCGAGCCCTCTATGCCGAAGCCGCCGGCTACATTCGGCAGCATACCGACCTGACCAGTGTGGTCTTAAGCAGCTACGCCGATACGCCTGTTCTGAATACCTACCTGAACGTACCGACGTTTAGCTGGGCGGACTGGACAACCAACCTGAGCCGGGTAAATTATCTGGTCAAGGACTCGACCGAAAGCCGGGTGGGCGGACCCTATTACGACCAGCTCGATGGGCTGTCGCCCTCGGCGTATTACTATTACGATTACCCCAATCCGCTGGCTAAAGATTATTTGGCGTACCTGTTGTTTCAGATAGAAGCCAACCGGGCCTGGAGCAGCAAGCCCGTTATTCCGTGGGTGTGGCTGCGCTACCACGATAGCTCCAACACGCCCTACGTACCGGTTCAATCGTTTATGGCCGAAGCCACCGCCATTTTCCCGTTCTTTTCGGGCGCTGCCGGGCTGTGGCTCTGGGACAACCCGTTTCTGACCACGACCCGCGCGGATAATCTGGCTGCTTACGAACACTTTATACACGGCCTGTACCGGCTCTCCAAAGTTGCCGATCAGTTTCAGGGGCCCCACGAGCTGGTGATCGAAACCCCCGCCCGCGACCTCATGGACAAGCAGATGCCCGTGTGGCGAGGGGTAGTCAAAAACAACACCATCCTGATTGCGGCCCAGAACCCGTACGCCGACGAGGGCGCGAAAACGGACCTGGTGGTACGCTACAAAACCAACTGGCAACGCACCATCCAGCTGACCGGGCGCGAGGTGTTTCTGTGCCGGTTTGATATGGGCACCGTTACCGCTGCCGAACCCGTTGCTCCGCTGGTGCAGATATATCCGAATCCGGCCTCCGGTCAGTTAATCGTATCGCTGGGCCAAACACCCGCTGCCGCTACGGAGTTGACCCTGTATGATACGGCTGGCCGGGTTGTTTGGCGCCAGCCCGCAAAAGTCGCCCAGACAACGCTGAACGTGGCGGGTTTGCCCGCCGGCCTGTATCAGTTGCGCATCACGACGCCCAGCGGTACTCAGACCAAAGCGGTTGTTATCCGCCCGTAACCTCTCGAAACGGTACGAGAAGAATCGGGTTGAAATAGCTCTCACACTTACCCGTACAGACCCATGAGAAAGATAATCTATTACGTTGCCAGTTCAGTAGACGGCTTTATTTCGGGTGTTGATGATGCCGTAAGCGGCTTCGTTCACGAAGGAAACGGCGTAGATACCTACCTGAACGATCTGAAGGCTTTCGATACGGTTATAATGGGCAGGAGCACCTATGAATTTGGCTACAAGTTCGGAGTTCAGCCCGGGCAGCCATCGCCCGTGTATGCCCATATGGCTCACTACATTTTTTCAGACAGTCTGGCTTTTGATACGAGTAGCGAACAGGTTCAGGTAAAGAAAGTCCAGCTGGCAGAAATCGAGACAATCCGGGCGATGGCCGGTACTGATATCTACCTCTGTGGCGGGGGGCAGTTTGCGGGCTGGCTTCTGGATCATCAGCAGATCAACACCCTGAAATTAAAACTAAATCCCCTGTTACTCGGAGCTGGGGTGAAGCTGTTCGGCGATTCTAAAAAAGAGTATACACTCCAGCTAGTCGAGAGTGAGCGTTATGACAAGGGCCTGCAGATCATGACGTTCGATATACTGTACTGAATACCGTACGGAGCGGCATCCCCATCAATCAATGTGTTATCTGAACAACGTTATCCATGAATCATCTCGAATACGAAACCAGCCCCTACCTGCTTCAGCACGTTAACAACCCCGTTGACTGGTTTCCCTGGGGTGATGAAGCCCTCAGCCGTGCCCGCGACGAAGACAAACCGATTCTGGTCAGCATTGGCTATTCGGCCTGTCACTGGTGCCACGTCATGGAGCGTGAGTCGTTCGAGAAAGAAACCGTGGCGCGGGTAATGAACGAGAACTTTGTTTGTATTAAAGTGGACCGCGAAGAACGGCCCGACGTCGATGCCATTTATATGGATGCCGTGCAGGCTATGGGGGTGCAGGGCGGCTGGCCGCTGAATGTCTTTCTGATGCCCGATGCCAAGCCGTTCTATGGCGTTACGTACCTGCCGCCCCAAAACTGGGTAAACCTGCTGGGTAACATTCGCGACGCCTTCGACGAAAACCGGGCTGATCTGGCGCAGTCTGCCGAGGGGTTTGCCACGGAACTCAACCTCTCAGACGTGGAACGCTACGGTCTGGCAAATACCGAAACCCTGTTCTCGACCGATACGCTCGACGCTCTGCACCGGAAAGTCATGGTCAAAGCCGACGACGAGAAAGGAGGGACAAACCGCGCACCCAAGTTTCCGATGCCCGTTCTCTGGCGGTTCCTGCTTCGGTATTATGCCGTCTCCGACCGGAACCTGGTCACGACCGAACGCGCGCTGCAACAGGTAACGCTCACGCTGGACCGCATGGCCCTCGGTGGTATTTACGATCAGCTGGGGGGTGGCTTTGCCCGCTACTCAACCGATGCCGACTGGTTTGCGCCCCACTTCGAGAAGATGCTGTACGACAACGGTCAACTCCTGACGCTCTACGCCGAGGCCTTCGCCCTGACCAAAAAGCCCTTGTATAAACACGTGGTGTATCAGACCATTGCCTTTGCCCAGCGCGAACTGCTCAGCCCCGACGGCGGGTTTTACTCGGCCTTAGACGCCGACAGCGAGGGCGTAGAGGGTTTGTTTTATACCTTCACCACCCCCGAATTAAGGGAAGCTCTTGGCGATGACTTCGGCTGGTTTGCCGATCTGTACACCATCCGCGATGAAGGCAACTGGGAACACAGCCGTAATATTCTGCACCGCATCCTGACCGACGAAGCCTTTGCCGAACACCAGGGCTGGACCGTGGCCGACCTGAACGTACGGCTCGACGCGGCTCACATCCGGCTGATGCGGCTGCGCGATGAACGCGTACGGCCCGGTCTGGACGATAAAATCCTGTGCTCCTGGAACGGCCTGATGCTGAAAGGATTGGTTACCGCCTACCGCACATTTGGCGAGCCCGAGTTTCTGACCCTAGCCCTGCGGCTGGCGTTTTTCCTGCTCAAAAACATGCGCGACAGCCGCAACGGCGGTCGGCTCTGGCATACCTATAAACGCGGCCGGGCCAAGCAAATCGGTTTTCTGGACGATTATGCCGCCGTAATCGACGGACTCCTGGCGTTGTATCAGGCCACCTTTACCGAGAGCTGGCTCACCGAAGCCGACCAGCTGACGCAATACGTGCTGGCCAACTTTTCAGACGACACCGATGAACTGCTTTTCTTTACGGACAAAAACAGCGAAGACCTCATTGCCCGACGCAAGGAACTGTTCGATAACGTCATTCCGGCCTCCAACTCCATAATGGCTGAGAACCTGTTCACCCTCAGTATGCTGCTCAATCGCCGTGGCAGTGGCAATGGTATGACTGACTACGCTGAGCGGGCCGACCGGATGATGGGCCGTATGCAGCCGCTGGTTCAGCAAAACGCCGACTACCTCGCTAATTGGGCTGGTTTGTACGCCCTCCGTACCCGGCCAACCGCCGAGATTGCTATTGTCGGCCCCGAGGCAGACGTGTTTCGGGCTGAACTCGATGCTTCGTTTTATCCCAATAAAGTTATCTGTGGTCAGATTGATGCTGCTGGCCAAAGCGAGTTGCCTTTGCTGAGCCAGCGGGGTATGGTCGATGGCAAAACAACGATCTATGTCTGCTATAACCGGGCGTGTCAGCTACCCGTAACGAGCGTAGCCGAAGCCTGGCAGCTTCTCACAAGCTGATTTATAAACTAACATCGGGTTGGAGTGCCGCCGGGAACCCGGCGGCACTCTTTTTGGCACCTGACTCAAACGCAATGAGTAACGTTATGTATATACGTTGATGGATTGATATGTGTCATTAAATAAATAATTTGTATAACTAAAACTATTTGATACTACGTTTGCAGCACACCTATCAAGTCCATCTATCCTCAATTTATTTCAGTACAGCTATGAATATTTACCGTCTCCGCATCCAGCTTGCTCTGGTGGTTTTCACCGGATTGTTATTTGCCTGCACCGATCACCGCAATCCGTCCATCACGCCTGGAGCCACTGACGTCCGGCTGCGGGTCAAAACCATCACTGAGGAACTGCCGGACAACAAAAGCTGGATCAGCCAGTTCAGCTACGACGGGCAAAATCGGCTGGCGTCTATCCTGGCCTTCCAGACGCCCGACAGTACGGTGGCCCGCGTCGAGCGAACCACCTACCAGTACGACGGGAACAACCTGCTCACGCAGGCCCAGCGCCGGATCGTGACCCGCCTGCCCGCTAGCCCTCTCAGCGAGGAAACCTACACGTACACGTACAACAGTATCGGGCAGGTTGCCTCCCTGATTCAGGCCCCCTCGGCCACCCAACTCTCATTCAGCAGCTATTCGGCAGATGGCAAGCCAAGTTCATACAGCCGGCCATTTCAGCTTAGCGGGCTTATAACGTCGGGCGGAGGGAGCTTTACCTTTACGGGAAGTAACCTGACCATGCAGTCTGACAGGCTTTCCATTCGCCGAAGTGGCGACTCCCCGAGTTCGCCTGATTTTGGCTATTCATTCCAGAGAACGTTTACCCACGATGACAGGATTAACCCGTTCTACGGAGTTTTCATCATTCCCGCCCCTGGTGTTGACCCTGGTGGTGCGTTATCAGGTGGTGCTAATGCGTTTACCAACACGTACTATGGCGGCACGGATAATGTGTTGACGCTAAGTCCGAACAACGTCCTGACCCAGGTCACGACCAACAACAGCACAACCGTTTACCAATACCAGTACAACGGGGCTAACCTACCAACCCGTCGGATAACAACCGTGGATGGCAGTGTGAGGCAGACGCTCAATTTTACGTACGAAACCTACTGAGTTTAGCCGCTGACCCGCCCGGAGTTTTCGCTGACAAACGCGCCCCAGGCTCCTTTGCGGTTTTTCTTGCCGGGGGCTACCGGCATGGCGTTTTCGTGGAAATGATGACACACGGCAATGGCCAGCGCGTCGGTAGCGTCGAAGTATTTAGGATCCAGGGGCTCGTTCAGCAGATGACCCACCATTTGTGAGACCTGGTCTTTACTGGCGTTGCCATTGCCCGTTACCGACTGCTTGATGCGCCGGGGGGCATACTCTACAATGGGGATATTGCGCGAGAGGGCAGCCGCCATCACCACGCCCTGCGCCCGGCCCAGCTTGAGCATAGCCTGTACGTTCTTGCCAAAAAATGGGTCTTCGATGGCCATCTCGTCGGGATGATGCTCGTCAATAAGCCGCAGGATGGTGTCGTAGAGTTTCTGGAGTTTAAGCTGGTAAGTGGCGTAACTCGTTAGCTTGACTACGCCATGCTCAATCATCCTCATCACACCCGCCCGCACCGAAATGATGCCGTAACCCGCAATCTGGGTGCCGGGATCGACACCGAGAATAATTTTTTCCGGGGAATCAACGGTCGATTTTGGCGTGATAAGCATAGTGGGTCGGTAGGGCTTTTCACAAAGTAACGCCTTCCGGCTTGTTTTGTCGCTTAACTTGCCGCGAAATATCGGCTCAGGGCCCTTAATTTGTGATTTTGCTGTTCATTTTTGCCGGTTCCTACGCCGTTTTCACGCTTGCCCTCTGGCTTACCTGGCTTCGGTTACCAGTTTTCTCACGATCTGCTGTCCCAGCGCCACCCCCCACTACCCGCCTAACGGTTATCGTACCGGTGCGCAACGAAGCGGCCAGCATCGAGGCATTGCTCCATGACCTCAGCCAGCAGACTTACCGCAATTTCGAGGTAATCGTAGCCGATGATGCCTCCACCGACGAGACGGCACATCTGGTCCGGCAGTACGCTCCGACGGCTTCGTTTCCGCTCCAGTTGCTGTCATTGGCCGAGGCAGGCGTGGCCTCGCCTAAAAAACGCGCCATCAGCCAGAGCATCGAACAGGCTACCGGCCATCTGATTGTAACAACCGACGGCGACTGCCGCGTGGAACCCGGCTGGCTGGCTACGTATGCCGCTTTCTATGAGGAAACGCACGCAAAGCTTATGTTCGGCCCGGTCACGTTTACCACCCACAGCACTGTTTTTGACGCGCTGCAAACGGTAGAATTTGCGAGCCTGATTGGGTCAGGGGCCTGTACGCTGGCATGGGGTAAACCAACCATGTGTAACGGGGCTAACCTGTGCTACGAAAAATCGGTGTTTGGTACGGTGGGGGGCTTTTCTGGATTCGACCAGCTGGCCTCCGGCGATGACGAGTTTCTGATGCACAAAATTGCCACGGCCTATCCGGGCAGGGTGCAGTTTCTGAAAAGCCCGGCGGCCATTGTAACCACCGCACCACACCGGTCCTGGCGGGTATTTTACAACCAGCGCAAACGGTGGGCCAGTAAGTGGCGGGCGTACAACAGCCTCTTGCCGTCGGTGCTGGCTGTACTGGTATTTTGCTGGAATATGACGCCGGTTGTTGCGGTGCTGAGCTGGTTGCTGGACGGAATAAACGGAAACACTGCTTTGCTCGTTGTAGGACTAAAGCTGGTGCCGGAGTGGTTGTTTTTGCGGCAGGTTCTCCATTTTCTGCGAAAACAACCGGCCCTATCGTTCATACCGCTCACCCAGATTCTTTACCCGTTTTACGTAATTTTCTTTGGGATAGCCGCCCAGACAAAAGGCTACTACTGGAAAGATCGAAACCTTACCTAACCCAGCAGGAAGGCACCGGGCATGGGTTCGGGCTGCCATCGTACCCGTTGCCCTGCATCCTTTGTTCTTTTTACCGATATGCCTCCTTTTCTACATAAATCGAACTTTCTCTTTCGAACGATTTACCCCGAATTCTGGTGGAGAATCAACGAGGCTGCCGAGCCAACCATTTATCTGACCTTCGACGACGGGCCAATTCCTGATGTGACGGAGTTTGTGCTGGAGCAGCTGGATAAATTTGCCGCCCAGGCCACCTTTTTCTGCATCGGCGATAACGTGCGCAGGCACCGCGATATTCTGCTGAAGGTACTTGAAGCCGGGCACATGATTGGTAACCATACCTTTAATCACCTCAACGGCTGGCAAACCGACGATGCCCCGTACGTAGAGAATATCCGGCAATGTCAGCAGGAACTGAACTTCGATACGGCCCTGTTTCGCCCGCCTTACGGACGCATCAAAAAATCGCAGGTGCCGCTGGTCATGGAAAGCCACTCGATTATCATGTGGGACGTACTCACCGGCGATTTTGACCGTAGCCAGCCCGCCGATGTCTGCCTGCGCAAAAGCATTCAGTACACCGAACCCGGCTCCATCATTCTGTTTCACGACAGCCTGAAAGCCTGGCCCGTTATGAGTTACGTGCTGCCCCGCTTTCTGGCCCATTTCGCCGAACGCGGCTATTCGTTTCGTGCCATCCCGCAGCCTGCGTATGCCGGTTTCTGAGTCGGCAAACGCACCGGCAAACACCTTGACTACGCCAGCTGTCAGTATCCTGATTGCCGCCCGCAATGAAGAAGCCAGCATCCTGCCCTGTTTGCAGGCCGTTGCCCGGCTAAACTACCCCGCCGATGCCGTCGAGGTGTTGATTGGCAATGATGGCTCCACCGATCAGACTGGATCGATTGTAACGGCTTTCATTGCCGACAAACCCCGTTTTCAGTCGATGGATATCATTGAATCGGTAACCGGTTTGCGGGGCAAGGCGAACGTATTGGCGCAACTGGCGAGACAGGCCCGGGGCGAGTGGCTGTTCTTTACCGATGCCGATACCCAGGTGCCGCCCGACTGGGTATCGGAAATGCTGGCCGGGCACTATCCTACTTCAGCAACCAAAGCAGGAATCATTACCGGCGTTACGTTGCCGGGCGTGGATTCGTTGGAAGGGGGAAACGTTTTCCACAAACTCCAGACTATTGACTGGCTATACAGCCTGACGCTGACGCACTGGCTCAGTGCGCTTGGAGTTCCGGTAACCGCTATGGGTAACAACATGGCTGTGAGCCGGGTAGCTTACGAAACTGTTGGCGGTTACGAAAATGTACCCTTCTCCGTCACGGAAGATTACGCGCTGTTTCGGGCCGTAATCCGCAATGGATACGGTTTCCGTAATCGGCTGGATGCAGGCGTTCTGGCCAAAACTCGCCCCACCGAAACCCTGCGTGACTGGCTCGAGCAGCGCAAACGCTGGATGCGGGGAGCGTCTGAACTGCCCGTCTGGCTGGTTACGCTGCTTTACGGACAGTATCTGACGGCACCGCTGCTGTTGTTGCTGGGTTGGTTTTTGCCTGCTTTGGCTGTCGGCTTATATATCGGTCGGCTGTTCGTACAAACTACGGTACTTTCCTTCGGGCTGGCGCGGCTGCGTCGAACCTCGCTGTGGCCGTATGCGTTGCTTTTCGAACCGTATCAACTGCTGATTGGCCCAGTGGCTGTTGCCTGGTACTGGCTCTCCGGCCCGGTGGTCTGGAAGGGAAGACGGTTTTTTTGAGTTATGAAGTTGTAGAGTTGGCTGACGCGTTAGCTGCTTTCGCGCCAGCCAACTTTACAACTCTACGACTTTACAACTATGCAATTAATAGACACCCACGCCCATATTTACGATGCGCAGTTTGACGAAAACCGCGAGGCAATGCTTGACCACGCCACCGCGCAGCAGGTTACGCAAATATGGATGCCCAACTGCGCCCGCGAAACCGTACCCGGTCTGATGGCCCTTGCCGAACAGTATCCCAGCCGCTGCTTGCCCATGATGGGGCTTCACCCGTCTTACGTGAGCGAAACGGTTGACCAGGAGTTAGCCGCCGTAGAAGACCTGCTGAATCGCCACGCATTCATGGCCGTGGGTGAAATTGGGCTGGATTTCTATTGGGATATGACGTTTGTCCCACAGCAGTTCGTGGCCTTTGAAACGCAGCTTCGGTGGGCATCGGTGCAGGGGCTACCGGTGTCCATGCATACGCGCTCCGGCCACGACCGAAACGCCTTCAGGGAAGCCGCTGATCTCATCGAAACGCTCGCCCTGCCCAACCTGACGGGTATTTTTCACTGCTTCGTCGGTACCCTCGACGAGGCAAATCGGGCCATCGGTATGGGCTTCAAACTCGGCATTGGGGGCGTATCGACGTTCAAAAACGGGGGACTGGACAACGTACTACCTTACATCGGCCTTGACCATATCGTGCTGGAAACCGACGCGCCCTACCTTGCACCCGTGCCGCACCGGGGCAAGCGCAACGAACCGGCTTATCTGCGACTGATTGCCCGGCGCGTGGCCGATTTGATGCAGGTCAGCGAAACCGACGTAGCCCGCCACACCACCGCCAATGCCCGGGCTCTGCTGCCCGCGCTGTATACCAACTTATTGCCCCAGTTGTGAACACACAGCCTCTTACTCACCTGACTACCCGGGGTGGTTCCCCATCAGATAAAGCCCCGCGATCCGTACTGGTCATTTATACGGGCGGTACGTTCGGTATGGTGTACGAGTTGAAAACCGGGCAGCTCGTACCATTCGATTTTGGACAGGTGCTCGATTTTTTGCCCGAGCTGAACCGGCTCAGCTTCAACATCACCATCGTTGCTACGTCCCGGATTATCGACTCGGCCAACATGACACCGGCGGTGTGGGTTGAACTGGCGCAGCTCATCGAAATCAATTACGCGCAATACGACAGTTTCGTCATTCTGCACGGTACCGACACAATGGCCTATACCGCGTCGGCCCTGAGCTTTATGCTCACGGGCCTGAGCAAACCCGTTATTCTGACCGGTGCGCAGCTACCCATCGGCGTGGCCCGCTCCGACGCCCGCGAGAATTTTCTGACCGCGCTGGAAATAGCGACTGCCGTCGATGAGTTAGGGCAGCCCATTGTTCCCGAAGTATGCGTGTATTTTAATTCGGTATTGTTGCGGGGGAATCGCAGTACCAAGCGGGAGAGCGTACAATTCAACGCCTTTGTCTCCGAAAATTACCCGACTCTGGCTACGGCGGGCGTCAGCATCGACTACAACAGCCCGTTTATTCAACCGTACCGTGCCGGACAGTTGCTGACGGTGCAGACTGAGCTTGACCCGAACGTGGCGGTGCTGATGCTGTTTCCGGGGATTACGCCCGCCGTGGTCGATGCCATTCTGTCTATACCTGGTTTGCGGGGCGTGGTGCTGGAAACGTTCGGCGCGGGCAATGCCCCCACCGACTACTGGTTTCTGGCTGCGCTGACAAAGGCTGCCGAACGTGGGTTGCTGCTGATGAACGTCTCGCAGTGCGCGGGCGGACGGGTGGTGCAGGGCCATTACCAGACCAGCGAGCAACTGGCTCGAATCGGCATGGTAAGCGGGGCCGACATCACCCTCGAAGCTGCCATTGTTAAACTAATGGTGGTGCTTGGGCAGGAGCCGGGCCGTGACCAAGCCGCCACGATACGGCTGAGAACCAGACTTGCGCAGCCGATGGCCGGTGAGGTGAGTAGCGACGAAGGGGTATACGCGTAAAATTTTTCGGCCCTGAATATTGCTTCATCTCGCCTAAACCTGCATCTTTGCACTCCCAAATTGACACAGAGAGCTGCCGGAGTGGTCGAACGGGTCTGATTCGAAATCAGAAGTACTCGCAAGGGTACCGGGGGTTCGAATCCCTCGCTCTCTGCCAATGACTTCGAAAAACAGCAATGTTATCTGCTGTTTTTTGTATTTAGGAGGGTGTTCTGACACGTGTTGAAACATCATTGAAAGAGACACAGAGAGGTGTCCGAGTGGTTTAAGGAGCACGCCTGGAAAGTGTGTATGCGGGTAACTGTATCGAGAGTTCGAATCTCTTCCTCTCTGCTTCGAGGGTCAGCAACTGGTTTGCTGACCCTTTTTTTGTGTATCATTGTGGCTGTGCGTTAACCTGTTTCCTACGTCGTCTGACACGGAAGATAATTGCCCCACAAACCGGTTGACTGTAGCCCCGACCTATGAAGAAAAACCTTTACCTGCTTGCTGTATTGCTGAGCAGCAGCGTATTTGCTCAGACAAACTACGTAGTGAATACGCCGAATTCAACTACGCCCGGCTTCGAGAATACCCTGATTGGCCCCATGGCTGGCAATTCCGCATTAACGGGTGGTGGTCACACCTTCGTAGGGTATGAAGCAGGAAGCGGCCATACAACAGGCACACTCAATACGATGGTTGGTGTTGGCGCGGGGCAGATGAACACAACAGGCAGCTACAACACGTTTTTGGGTGGCAGAGCCGGAAAGGCGCAACAAGTAGGTGATTACAACGTCTATCTAGGCATTTACGCAGGTGTTAACAGTACGGTCGGCTATAGAAACACGTTCGTAGGCAGTTGGGCCGGGTCGCAAAACAGCACGGGCGGTAGTAATACCTTTTTGGGGTTTGGCGCGGGCGAAAGCAATTCTACCGGTACAAAGAACGTAGCGATAGGGGTACGGGCTTCGGGTAGCCAGAGCGGCAGCTTTAACATCATGATTGGCGATTCGACCGGATACAATAACACCGCTTCGCGCAATGTATTCATTGGAAGTCAGTCGGGCGTCAATAACTCAACGGGAACCGACAATGCTTTCTTAGGAAAAAACGCGGGTTTCAGCAACACGACGGGGTCAAATAACGCTTTTGTAGGAGCTTACGCTGGTAACGCCAATACGACGGGTTCGAATAATTCTTTTGTGGGAAACACGGCGGGAAGATCCAATACGACGGGTATTCAAAATGCTTTCGTTGGTGCCTTCACAGGGCGGGATAACACCACTGGTGGGTTTAATACATTCGTAGGGACGCTTGCTGGCATCAAAAACACAACGGCTGGATTTAATACATTCATTGGCGATGAGTCAGGGTATAACAATACGACGGGGGGAAGCAATGCCTTCCTGGGTTTTTACGCAGGATACGCCAATACAACAGGATACGCCAACGCCTTTATCGGTTCGCAGGCAGGATCTGCCAATACCACGGGTATGGCCAACGCCTTCGTAGGTAGTTTTGCCGGTAAGAATAACACGACAGCCAACAACAACACCTTTGTGGGTAATGCCGCTGGCTTCGCTAATCAAACGGGTCAAAAGAATACGTACTTAGGCTATCAATCAGGATACAAGGCCGTGGCCGATTCCAACACGTTCGTGGGGTATCAGGCAGGTTATGAAAACACGTCAGGGCAGGGTAATACGTTCTTTGGCGTTAGTGCCGGGCGGGGTATTTCTACCGGTTCGCACAACACTATCGTAGGCAACGGAGCCGGGCCAGCGGCCACCAACTCCGACGACAATGTGTATATCGGCTACAATACGGGGCAACACGACAGAGGGTCACGTAATACGTTTCTGGGCTATGAGGCTAACGTTGTTTTGGCTGATGGTGCCGAGCCGCTTACTAATGCCACCGCCATCGGAGCCAATGCGGCCGTAGCCATAAGCAACGCGGTTGTGCTGGGCAACGGGGCCAACGTGGGCATTGGTACATCGGCCCCAACCGCTCGTCTCGAAGTGGTTGGCGAAACGGCGGACGTTAGCGGGCTCCGCCTGACGCGGTTAACAGCCAACAGCCAGCCCACCCAATTGGCCGATCAGTTTCTGACTGTCAATGACCGGGGTGACGTGGTAAAGGCGCGTTACCAGCTCAAAATCAATCAGATAAATGACTGGAGCGATAAGGTGTTTGCGTCCAGTTACGTACTTCGCCCACTCCGGTCGGTTGCTGATTATACCCGCCAGTATGGGCATTTACCGGGTGTTCCTTCAGCAGAGCAGGTGGTTCGGGATGGGATTGATATGGGCAAGCTAAGCGCTACGTTGTTGGAAAAGATTGAGGAGCTAACGCTGTATAGTATTCAGCAACATACCGTGATTGAGCAGCAACAGGCCGACATATCCGAACTCAAACAATTAGTAAAGCAGTTGCTTGACAGGAAGTGAGACTGCCAATTACCTCTACCCCTGCATAAACCAAATCCCCGCTCTATGTGGACTGAAACCGATAACCAACTCGTTCGCGAATTCAAATTCGCCGACTTTTCTGAAGCCTTTGCGTTCATGACCCGCGTAGCGTTGCTGGCCGAAAAAGCTGATCATCACCCGTGGTGGTCCAATGTCTATAACAAAGTCACGATCAAACTCACTACCCACGATTCGGGCAATACCATTACCGATAAAGACCGGGCGTTAGCGAAGGCGATTGATGCGTTATGAAACTTTTTCTCGTGCCGACACCCATCGGCAATCTCGACGATATTACGCTGCGGGCTATCAAGGTTCTGCAAAGCGTGGATGCTATTCTGGCCGAAGATACGCGCACGTCGGGTATCCTGCTGAAGCACCTCGGCATCAGCAAACCGCTGCATAGCTACCATATCTTTAACGAGCACCAGACCGTACAGCGCGTAATTGATCAGATTCGGGGCGGCAAAACGCTGGCCCTGGTGTCGGATGCGGGGACGCCGGGCATCTCGGATCCCGGATTTTTGCTGGTGCGGGCGTGCATTGCGGCTGATATTGCGGTGGAGTGTCTGCCCGGACCCACGGCGTTCGTGCCCGCGCTGGTCAACTCCGGTTTGCCTACCGACCGATTTACGTTCGAGGGGTTTCTGCCGCACAAAAAAGGCCGCCAGACGCGCCTGGCCGAACTGGCCGATGAAAGCCGCACGATGGTCTTCTACGAATCGCCCCATCGCCTGCTGAAAACGCTGGGTCAGTTTGCCGAGAGCTTCGGCCCCGACCGTCCCGCCAGTGTATCGCGCGAACTGACCAAGCTATTTGAGGAGAATCCGCGGGGCTCATTGTCCGAACTTATCACGTATTTTACTGAAAAAACGATAAAAGGTGAACTGGTTATCTGCGTTCAGGGCAAAGAGCAAACCCGCGAGAAAAAACGAAAATACAGCCGCGATGATGATGACGACGATGATGAAGCCAATGAAGAGGAGTAGCCGGAAAACTGTCTGCCAACCACTTCTACGCTGGCTTTTAGTGCTGAGTTCGTTGCTCGTTACGCTTCACTCCTCACTGGCACAGCCTGCGCAACCGCGCATCAGTTTGCTGACTTTCGGGCCGGGCGAGGAACTCTACTCGGTATTTGGCCATACGGCCATTCGGGTATATGACCCGGCGCGGGGGCAGGATGTGACGTATGGCTGGGGCGGGTTCCGGTTTGCAGAAAATAATTTCTACGTCAAATTCCTGCGTGGCACGCTGCCCTACTACATCGACGCCTACGATATGAACAGGATGGTGTACGCCTACCAGCAGGAAAACCGCAGTATCCGCGAGCAGGTGCTGAATCTCTCGCCCGCGCAGACGCAACGGCTGCTGCAGGTGCTGGAAACCAACATGCGGCCCGAGAACCGGACGTACCAGTACAAATTCTTCTACGACAACTGCGCCAGTCGCCCCCGCGATGTCATTGCCGCTACCCTTGGCGATAGTCTGGTCATGCCCTCGGCAGCCGCCCCAACGGGTAAATCGTACCGCGACTGGATGAATGATTACCTCGGCGAAAAACCGTGGGCCAAACTCGGTATGAATCTCGCCATTGGTCGCCCCGCCGATCATAAGACTACCGGCCGGGAAGCGATGTATTTACCTGATAATGTGTTTGACCAGCTGGCGTCGGCCAATGTCCGGCAGGGTAGTGGGCAGGTGGTACCGCTGGTGGCCGACAGTCAGACCCTGCACAGGGCCAACCAGACGTTTCGGCAGCAGATTCCTTTTATTTTTAATCCTGATTTTGTCTTTGCCCTCCTTGGTGTCATCGTGACCGTCTTCACCATCCGGCGCTACCAGCGCGGCAAAATTGACCGCTGGGTGGACCGGCTATTGTTTGCCTTTTCGGGTTCATGGGGCTGGCTTCTGTTCCTGCTCTGGGTTGGCACCGACCACGGTGTCACGGCCTGGAATCCCACCCTGCTGTACCTGATGCCGCTGCATGTACCGCTGATCTACTGGGCCACCGGCCCCACCACCACCGCCCGCCGTCGCAACGTATATTTCGGTACCACCGCCGTACTGATTATCACCGGCATATTCCTCTCGACCGTGCCGGGGGGCGTTGATGCGCTGTTCCCGCTGACCCTGCTGGTGCGCTGCGTTGTGAATCTGCAACCCGTGCGCAACCGGGCATTGGCGAAGCGCGCTGTGTGAAGACTTCTTGGTGAGAAACGGGTTAACAGGAGACCTTATTTGTCCCGGCTCCAGCGTTCACTGATGGGGTTACCCGTCGAACTTTTACCACGGTGGAGCCACTCGTCCTGACTGACCGTTGCCTCGAAGGTAAGTGAGCGACCCACCCGGCTATTGTCGCGCGGGAAAAAATCAATAGTTTCGGTGTACTGGCCATTGGCCAGGGTGTAGGTGCCGCCCCCCGTGCCAAAAAACTGCCGGGTCTGCGGATTAATGGCCACCCACTGGAACCGGCTGCCGGTTAGGAGTTTGATTGTTTTGCGTGGGCCACGCTGCATATCGGTCAATTGTCCGGCCTCATTCGCCCGGCCCGTAATGCGCCACAGGCCGGTCAGGGGCGTCGGTGTTTCGTCAACCCGGTCAAAGGTTTGGGTTGGGGTAGAGCCGCTGATGGTCAATGTATTGTTGCCAAGCATTATGGGCTGCGCTTCGGTCTGCCCCACCCGGCTACTGTCTGCCGTATCGAACTCAACCAGCAGGTTTATCGTGTTGCCAGCCCGCTGGAACGGGCCGCCCCGGGTAGCCCTGAACCGGGTGGTTTCGTACGTGGTCTGTATCAGATAACCGTCGGCGATGGTAAGGACTACCATCGTGCCCGGTGCGTTGTGTAGCCGCCAGGTTCCATTGAGCAATGGTGACTGGCCGGGTCCGAATGGGGCTGTCAGATTAACCAGCCAGACAGCAAGTATGGTGAGGAAATGAACGTTCATGATCAGGTGATTTTGGTACGGTACCAGCAATTTTACCTATAAAGATGCGTAGCTGCCTGCTCTACTAAACGAAACGTCGGTGGGATTCAGGTAATTTCCTGTCGGATTCTTCTTCTTGTCAGCAGATACCTAATCCCGTTCTTCCCCTATGAAGCACCTGCTCCTTATTGTCTGCCTGTTTTGCGTGGTCGACCTTGTTGCTCAGCCTGTCGTTCAGCCCGTAAAAGTAGTTGTTACGCCCGACCACGCCGACTGGCAGTATAAACTGGGCGAACCAGCCAAATTCAGTGTAACGGTTTATCGCTATAACGTGCCGGTGAAGGACGTAAAACTTCGCTATGAGATCGGTCCTGAAAAGATGGCACCGACGCAAACCCAGACCCGCACCCTGCCTGCCGGTACGCTGACGATTGACGGGGGAACGATGAAACAGCCGGGCTTCCTGCGCTGCACGGCCACGGCCGAAATCGATGGCGAAGCCTACCGGGGTATGTGTACGGCGGGTTTTGAGCCGCTCACCATCAAACCCACCGTGCCCAATCCCGCCGATTTTGAGCAGTTCTGGAACGACGCCAAAGCCGAACTGGCCAAACTTCCTGTTGATGCCCGGCTGCGGCTGTTGCCCGAGCGCTGTACGGCTACGGTGAATGTCTACGAAGTGAATATGCAGAACTACGGTCCCTCGCGACTCTATGGGATTGTGTGCATGCCCAAGGCGGAGGGTAAATACCCCGCGCTGCTGCGGGTACCCGGCGCGGGTGTCCGTCCCTACTACGGCGACGTAGCGACGGCTGAAAAAGGGGTTATCACGCTGGAAATCGGCATACACGGCATTCCTGTTACCCTCGACCCCGCCGTGTATGACAACCTGCGCAGCGGGGGCCTGCTGAATTATCAGAGCGCAAACCTCGACGACCGCGATCGTTACTATTACAAACGGGTGTATCTGGGCTGCGTTCGGGCGGTTGATTTTCTGACGTCACTGCCGCAGTACGACGGCAAGACCCTTGCCGTGACGGGTGGTAGTCAGGGGGGAGCCCTGTCGGTGGTGACGGCGGCCCTGGACAACCGCATCAAGTGGCTAGGCGCGTTTTATCCGGCCCTGAGCGACATGACCGGCTACCTCAACGGTCGCGCCGGGGGCTGGCCACACCTGTTCGCTGGTAGCAACCTGGCGTTTAACAACACCCCGGCAAAGATCAACACGGTGGGTTATTACGACGTTGCCAACTTTGCCCGACTGGTACGGGTGCCCGGCATGTATGCCTGGGGTTTCAACGACGAAACCTGCCCGCCTACGTCTATGTACGCGGCTTACAATACGTTGAACAGTCCAAAATCGCTGAGACTATATCTGGATACGGGCCACTGGCAGTATGCCGAAGAACGGGATCGGATGAATGACTGGCTGCTGGAGCAGTTCAAGGGCGTTCGACCGGGGCAGGGCAGCCGGTAAGGGGGAAATATTCGTCTGGCTGGCGGGAAAGCCAATGGCGGGACAAAATCATAAACGGCTTCGTTGTATGTTCGCGGATAAACGGGAAAATTGGCGTTAATTCGTTTAATATGCCTGGAAACGTGCTGCTGTCAGCCTTTCTTTGTATCTTTAAAGTCAATTATGCGTCGTATATCTATCGTATAGTGCCGAAAAATTTCTGAGCCGATTTACATGACAAACGAAGAGAATCTGGAACCCATCGACGATTCGCAACTGCCCGCCGACCCCGACTCCGCTACCGACGATCTCTCAGCCGACGAAGCTGATCCTATCGACCAGATTGCCGACGAGATTGCTCTGGATACCAATCTGCCAGCCGGCAGTACCGACGCGGCTACCAATGGATTGAACAATCAGATTGTGGTGTCGGGTCTTTATCAGAATTACTTTCTCGATTACGCATCCTACGTTATTCTCGAACGGGCCGTACCCGCCGTTGAAGACGGGCTGAAACCCGTGCAGCGCCGGATTCTGCACGCCCTCAAGGAAATGGACGATGGCCGCTTTAACAAGGTAGCCAACGTAATTGGGCAGACCATGCAGTTTCACCCGCACGGTGATGCCTCCATTGGCGATGCTTTGGTGAACATCGGGCAGAAAGAACTGCTCTTCGACACGCAGGGGAGCTGGGGCGACGTACGTACCGGCGATGGGGCGGCTGCACCCCGTTACATTGAAGTGCGGCTGTCCAAATTTGCGGGCGATGCCATCTATAATGATAAAACGACCGAGTGGCAGCTGAGCTACGACGGGCGTAAAAAAGAACCCGTTACGCTGCCCGTCAAGTTTCCGCTGCTGCTGGCGCAGGGGGTAGAAGGAATTGCCGTGGGGCTGAGCACCAAGATCCTGCCGCACAACTTCAACGAACTGATCGACGCATCCATCGCTATTCTGAAGGACAAGCCCGTTCAGCTTTATCCCGATTTTCAGACCGGTGGGCTGATTGACGTTGGTAACTACAACGACGGGCACCGGGGGGGCAAAGTGCGGGTACGGGCCAAGATTGAAGAAGTCGACAAGAAGATTCTGGCTATCCGCGACGTGCCCTACGGCATCACGACCTCGCAGCTCATCGACTCTATTGTGAAGGCGGCTGAGGTGGGCAAAATCCGGATTAAAGCCCCTAACCGCAACACGGCGGCCGTGGTTGACAATACGGCCAAAGATGTCGAAATTCTGGTGCATCTCCAGCCCGGCGTTTCGCCCGACGTCACCATCGACGCGCTCTACGCGTTCACCGATTGCGAAGTCAGTATCTCGCCCAACGCCTGCGTTATCATTGGCGACAAACCGCATTTCGTGAGTGTAACCGACATTCTGCGTGTCAACACCCACCAAACGGTAAATCTGTTGCAGCGCGAGCTGGAAATTCGACGCGGTGAGTTGCTGGAACGGCTGCTGTACAGTTCGCTGGAGAAGATATTCATCGAGAACCGCATCTACCGGAAAATTGAGGAGTGCGAAACGTTTGAAGCCGTTCTGGCCACGATTGATAAGGGTCTGAAACCCTACAAAAAGGATTTCTACCGGCAAATTGTAGAAGACGATCTGGCACGGCTGACCGAAATCAAGATCAAACGAATCTCGAAGTTCGACGGGTTTAAAGCCGACGAACTGATGCGCCGACTGGAGCAGGAACTGACCGAAACGGATGACAATCTGGCCAACATTACCCGCTACGCCATTGCCTACTACAAAGACCTGCAAAAAAAGTACGGTAAGGGCCGGGAGCGCAAAACAGAAATCCGGGCCTTCAACACCATCGCGGCCAGCGTAGTAGCCGCGGCCAACCAGAAACTATACGTAGACCGCGAGGGCGGCTTTATTGGGTACGGCCTGAAAAAAGACGAGTTCGTCAGCGACTGTTCCGACATCGATGATATCATTGTGTTCCGGCGCGACGGCAAATGTGTGGTCACGAAAATTCAAGAGAAAAACTTCGTTGGCAAGGATATTGTCTATGTCTCGGTATTCAAAAAAGGCGACGAGCGCAAGGTTTACAATCTGGTGTACTTGGACGCGAAATCGGGTATTTCGATGGCCAAGCGCTTTCCGGTCACCGCCGTAACGCGTGACCGCGAGTATGATCTGACGATGGGTAGTCCAAAGTCAAAAATTCTGTATTTTAGTGCCAACGATAACGGCGAAGCCGAGGTGATTACGGTAAATCTGACGGCGCAGAGTTCGGCCAAGAACAAGCAGTTTGATTACGACTTTGCTGAGGTGGGCATTAAAGGGCGGGCGGCTCAGGGCAATATCCTGACTAAATATCCGGTCAGGAAAATTACCCAGAAAACGGCCGGAACCTCAACCCTGGGCGGAGTTGATATCTGGTACGACAACCACCTGGGACGGCTCAACCGCGACGAGCGGGGTAATTTACTGGGTAATTTCGATGCCAAAGACAGCATTCTGGTCGTTTATACAGATGGGCAGTATGAGTTGACGAGTTTCGACCTGACCAACCGCTACGAACCGACCGACGTGGCTTTGCTGATGAAGTTTAACCCAGAGATGGTGCTCTCGGCGGTGTATTACGAAGCTAACCAGAAGAGCTGGTACGTGAAACGGTTCAAGGTTGAGACGCTGTCGCTCGACAAGAAATTCAGTTTCATCGGCGACACGAAAGGATCCCGAAGTCTGGTGGTTACGGCCGACGAGTTTCCGCGCATCGAGATCCTGCATCAGGTCAAAGAGCGGGGCCCGGTCGAGAAAATGGTTCTTGAACCGGAAGGCTTCATTGAAGTACGTGGCTGGAAGGCACTGGGAAATAAACTACCCTTTGCGAAGGTAAAGGAAGTGAAACGACTGGCACCCCGGGTTCCGAAAGAGGCTGGGATACCCGTGAAGACGATCGCAATTTCTGATCATAAACCGGCGGCCGCAAAAGAAAAGGAACCCGCTCAGCTGGGCATATTTTAATGACACCCGATGAACTCACTGTTAACGCACGACTACGCCGATGACTCGCCCCGGGAAGCGACGGGCGTTCGTGTGCTGAAGTGGGTTGTCAAAATCAGCGTGGCCGTGGTTTTCTGCGTGGCCCTGATCACGCTGATTTGCAACTGGTGGGTCGTGTATGACACCCGCGATCAGTCCTATTTCAATATGGAAAAGCTGCCGGTCAATGAGGTTGGTCTGGTGCTGGGCACGAGTAAATTTGTGGCGTCGGGTAAAGAAAACCTGTTTTTCCGGTACCGTATGGAAGCCTCCGCCCGTCTGTGGAAGGCCGGCAAGGTCAAGTATCTGATCCTGAGTGGCAATAACGATTCAGAGTACTACAACGAGCCCGCCGACATGCGGCAGGCACTCATCAAACTGGGCGTACCGGACGCAGTGATGACCCTCGACTATGCAGGGTACCGGACCTTCGATTCGGTAGTGCGGTGCAAGGAGGTGTTTAATCAGGAAAAGATTACGATTATTTCCCAGAATTTCCACAACACCCGCGCTCTGTTTATCAGTAATCACGAAGCCATACAGGCGGTGGCCTTTGCCGCTCAGGACGTTCCTGACGGCTACTCACTCCGCACACTCGTGCGCGAATACCTCGCCCGGCCCTACGCCGTACTGGATGTGTTTCTGCTGCGTCCCCAGCCCAAAACTGACAACTGGCCGAGCCGATAAGTCTTATTTAGCCCAACCCACCTAATTCCGTTCAGTGTCTGATCTGTGGATAAGTACGGTCGGCATGTAGAGATGGGTATGTTCATTGGGTTTACAGATCGTTTTATACCGGGAACGTGGCAGATTCGGATGATTTTGAGCCGGAGATAGGTGTGCGACTGTCCCGCCAGGCAAAATTCCCCAATATGGGCTGAGTTTACAACCTGGTTGCCTGCCGTGACGGCCAGCTAGTGTGTCGATTACCTGCGAAGGCAGCAGCAGTAACAGGTACGGTGGCAGTTATATATGCTGGATGCCCAATACGAAGATCAATATATGTATCAGGGTCGACGAATCGCATTTCCGGGTGTTTGAGCGGGTGTTGCGGCAACTGCCAGCGCATCGGCGTGACCTGCTCCTTGCCAAATACAAAGATGGTTTGCCGATTAAAGACCTGACATCGAGTGCAGTGAAAATGCGCATCAAACGCGCCCGCGACCGTGCCCGCGATGTGTATGACCGCATCCGGGCCGAAGAAGAATGTTGAGGTCGCGTAAACAGGGTTTGGGCGTCTGGTCGTAACTTGCCTCCATGTTCGCTTTAGACCAGCTTCTTCGTTCACACATCCGCTCGCTGACGCCTTACTCGTCGGCCCGCGACGAATATACCGGCACAGAAGGTGTTTTTCTGGATGCCAATGAGAACCCCTACGGCTCAGCTTCCGGTACGGGCAATTTCAACCGCTATCCCGACCCCCATCAGCACGCCATCAAGCAACGGCTGTCTTCCATTAAAGGCGTTCGGCCCGATCAGATTTTTTTGGGCAACGGTTCCGATGAGCCCATTGACCTGCTCATCCGCGCTACCTGCATCCCCGGCACCGATAGTATCCTGATCATGCCGCCTACCTACGGCATGTACGAAGTGTCGGCAAGCATCAATGATGTGGCCGTAACCAAGGTGCCACTCACCGCTGATTTTCAGGTTGATACCGATGCGGTTCTGGCCGCCATTACCGACACCACGAAACTGATCTGGCTCTGTTCGCCCAACAACCCGTCGGGCAACCGGCTTCAGGAACAGGCTATTCATACTATTCTACGGGCCGCCCAACGGTCGCTGGTTATTGTGGACGAAGCCTACATTGATTTTGCTGACGGCCCGTCCTGGACCACGCAACTCGATCAGTATCCAAATCTTATGGTGCTGCAGACATTCTCCAAAGCCTGGGGACTGGCGGGGCTGCGGCTGGGCATGGGCTTCGCCCACCCGGATCTGATTGCCGTTCTGAACCGGATCAAGCCACCCTACAACATCTCGGCCCCCACGCAAACCCTCGCGCTGGAAGCCCTCGATCACGAAGCGGACAAGAATAAATTTGTCCGGCAAATTCTGACCGAGCGGCAGTGGCTGGCCGATGCGCTGACGGCGGTGCCTTCGGTAGAAAAAATTTATCCGTCAGACGCCAACTTCCTGCTCGTCCGGTTTACCGATGCCGCCGGTACATTTGCCGGACTGATTGACGAGCAGGTTATTGTTCGTGACCGCTCGCGGGTGATTCTGTGCGAGGGCTGTCTGCGCATCACCGTGGGTACCCGGGCCGAAAACGACCGGTTGCTGACGGTGCTGCACCACCGGCACCGGCCCATCGACCGCGCTGAGTTACCACTTGGTACGGGCGAAGCCATAACCCGGCCCGAATTAGTCTCGAATGCTTAACTCTTTGACAAGACGACTCCTATGAGAAAGACAGGGTACATCCTGGCGTTGATATTCATGGCCGGACTGGCCACCCCCCGGCAGGCACGGGCGCAGTATAACAACTGGTCGGTGGGTTTTCGGATTGGTGAACCCGCCGGCATTAACATTCGAAAGTATTTTGGCAGCAACCATGCCTTCGACCTCAACGTCGGCACGTATGGCGGGCTGTACGGCAACAAACGCAGCTACCGCAACGGTGAGTACCGCAGCGTGGGGCTGTCTGTGCAGGGCCATTATCTGTGGCACAAAGCCCTGACCAGCAGCGAAAGTCTGCGCGGCTACTACGGTTTTGGCGGGCAGGTTAACACGCGCCGGTATTACCCGCCCCGGCTCAGTGGTGATTACGAAAATGCGCTGTCTATCGGTGCGTCAGGTGTTGGCGGGCTGGAGTTTTTTCCGGCCAACAAACCGTATTCGTTCTTTCTGGAAGGTGGCCTCTATGTTGAACTGCTCCAGGCCCCTTTCTTCGTGAATCTGAACAGCGGCCTTGGCGTGCGGTATAATTTCTGAAAAGAGCCTTTCCCAACCCCATGTTCAAAATCTATAGTTCATCGGCGGGGTCGGGCAAGACGTATACGCTGACCAAAGAGTATCTGAAACTGGCCCTTAGGCCGGGTAGGAAAGAAGACTATTTTCGGCATATTCTGGCCGTAACGTTCACCAACGCAGCGGCCAACGAGATGAAAAGCCGGATTCTGGACCGGCTCCGCGCTATTGCTGCCGGGGAAGAATCGCCCCTGCTGACCGATCTCGTTACCGAACTCTACGACTGTGTGCCGGGTACGGACGCCTTTGCCATGGCCCGCACCGAACTCTGCCAGCGGGCCGATCAGGTATTCAAAACTATACTGCACCAGTACGCCGACTTTTCGGTGACGACCATCGACTCGTTCACGCAGCGGGTGGTCATGGCGTTTACCGATGAACTGGGATTGCCGTATTCGTTCGAGGTGGAGATGGATACCGACGAGACACTCGAACTGGCCGTAGACAGTATGATTGAGAAGGCAGGCGGGGAGGAGATGGACGAGATCACGACCATCCTGAGCGACTACTTCTCCGATACAGCTGCCGCCGGCAAAAGCTGGAATCAACTGCCCGAAACGCTCCGGGAATTTGGCAGAAACCTGACCTCCGATCAGTTTTACGAAGCCGTCAATGCCGCCCAGGAACTCTCGCCCGCGGCCCTGCGCGCGATTCGCCAGCAGGTGCAGGCCTTCAATACGTCCCTCGAAACGGATGTGACTGCCCATGCCCAGCGCGCCTGGCAGCGCATTAACGACGCCGGATTGAGCGAAGAAAATTTCAAAGGCAAGAAGAACAGTGTGGCCGCCTATTTCAGGACAATCATTGAAAAAGACGTTTCGAAGACGCCTACCGATACCCATGCAAAACAAATAGCAAATCGGGATTGGTACCTGACAAAAACACCCCTGGACATCGCAGGCGCTATTGAGTCGATGGCCGATGAACTGTGCGATTGCTTTGAGCAGATCATTACCATCCGCACCGACCGGGGTCAGCAGGCTGCGCTGTTCAACTGCCTGTTGCCACACCTGCAAAAATTAGCGTTGCTCAAGCAACTGCGGGTTGAGTTCGATGAACTGCTGCGCAAAGACGGACGGGTACATATATCGGAGTTCAACAAGAAGATTCTGGGCATTGTCGCTTCTGAGCCGGTGCCGTTTCTATACGAGAAGCTCGGCGAGAAATACAACCATATCCTGATCGACGAATTTCAGGATACATCGCGGCTTCAGTTTGCCAACCTGCTGCCGCTGATCGAGAACGCGCTGGGAGCGCAGCATCTCAACCTGGCCGTGGGCGATGGCAAGCAGGCCATCTACCGGTTTCGGGGGGGCGACATGGACCAGATTGTGGCCCTGCACAGTAATGACCTCGACAGCCTGAAACTGGCGCATGGCCCTGACACCTTTACCGCCGACCGCATCGGGATGCTGGCGGGTCACCTCACCGGCGAAATTTTGGGTACGAACTGGCGGAGCGCGGCCCCCATTGTGCGGTTCAACAATCAGTTTTTTGACCATACGGCCCGGCGATACGAAAGCGATCACGCCAGAATAGCCGACGTCTTCGATGCGCAGCAGTTATTTCATCAGCAGGTGGCACCCCGCGCCAACGAAACGGGCCATGTGCAGATCGACTTTTTAGCCAAAGACGAACAAACCGGCCAGGATTTAACGGCTGTCATGGTCGATAAAACCGTTGCGCTGCTTCAAAAAGCTTTGGCCGACGGCTATCGGTACGGCGACATAGCTATTCTATGCCGCAAACGGGGACAGGCGCGGGTCATTGCCAACGCACTTAACGCCCGCCGGATTCCGCTCACCTCCGCTGATTCGCTCTCGCTGGAGTTTTCGGACCCTGTGAAGTGGATCGTGGCCCTGATGCGCCTGTTGCTCAGACCCGACAACAAACTCCTGCGGTATGAACTGCTGTACCTGTTTCAGCGCGTAGTGCGGGGTGTTTTTCCCGACGACGACCTGACCGGACAACTCCGCGCCGTGGCCGAAGCGGGGCCCGACGCCGTGTACAACTACCTGACCGGCGAAGGCTTCCCGCTCGATCCCTACGCGCTGGGGCAACTCAACCCCTATGAACTGGCCGAGCGGCTGACCGCACAGTTTGGTTTGTTTGAGCAGGCCGAAAGCAACCCATTTCTGTTCCGGTTTCTGGACGAGGTGCTGACTTTCAACCAGAAGCGGAGCGGTCACCTGGCCGATTTTGTGCTCTACTGGGACAGCGTCCGGCAGAAGATATCGGTTGAGGGAAACGCCCAAAATGCCGTGAGCATCCAGACCATTCACAAGGCCAAAGGGCTGGAGTTTCCCGTCGTCATTATCCCGTTTGCCAACTGGGAGGTAGTGCCTATGGCTCAGGGTACAATCTGGCTCGACCTGAGCGAGGTGGATACCGACCGGTTGACGCACCAGACCGAAACCGGCGAGTCGGCCCGGCTGATGAGCGCGCCGGCCAACACCAACGGGAATTTAGATAAAACGCCCGCCCCTATTCGGGATCAGTACCAAGAGGAAGTGACGCGCACATTTCTTGAAAACATGAATCTGCTCTACGTGGCCTTTACCCGACCTGCTGACCGGCTCTACGTACTGGCCGAACGGAAAGATTTTGCCGAGAAAAACAGCCGGAAAAGCGTTAGTTACTGGCTGTATGATTTTCTGCGCGAAAGTGCCACCGCCCAAACCTGCGGCTGCGGCTGGGAGGAGGGCCGGACCTGCTACGAACTAAACCTGTGTACCGATGCGCACACGCACCGCTCCGTGGAGAAAGCCGATGAAGAAATTGTTGTTGACGACATTATCAGCGGCCATCGCAAGCAGGAACTCAACCTGCGCCGGCAGGCCAACCGGGTGTTTGACGTAGCTACCTTTGCCCGCACCCGCGATCGCGACCGGAAACTCGGCGCGGCCCTGAGCCTGATAAAAGGACCGGGCTGCATTGACAAAACGCTGCGTCGGCTCGTGAGCGAAGGGCTGATCCGGCAGTTCGAGTGCACCGACCTGCGGGCGCGACTCACCCGCCTTGTAACCCACCCGGAACTGGCCCCGCTTTTTGACGCCAGCCTGCGCATCGACACGGACCGGAGTATTTTGAGCCGTAAACGGCTGCATGGCGCGCCCCACCGGGTGGTGCACTTGCCAACGGGGCAGGTTGTACTGGTGCAGTATCAGTCCGGTACGGCAGAGCCGGGGGCAACCGATACAGACCCACTGGGCAGTCTGGTTTATTTCACGAATTTGTACCGCGACATGGGCTTTTCGGAAGTAACGGGCCGACTCGTCTACCTGAGTGACGAGCTGGAAGTCGTCACGGTTTAGCGTAATCCACTGATTGAGACCAACCATGAGAAAACAACTCCGCAGAATGTATGGGCACCGTGTCAGCCTGTTTATCATTCTTAATTTTTCACTCTTCACGGTTAGCCCTGCCCAGTCGCCGTATCAGCTGAAAGCCCGGCGGGAAATTGCGTTGCTGGGCATTGGCGCGGCAACCGGCGTTACATCGCTGGTGCTGGGTAGCCGGCTTGAACCCCTTACCAGGGCGGAGATTGTCGGCCTGAACCGGTCCGATGTGCCGGCCTATGACCGGGGGGCTACGTTTAACTTCAGCCTTGCTGCCGACCAGGCCAGCGATGTAACCCTGGCGGGTAACTGGGCGGTATTGGGTGGAGTGACGCTGCTGGCCAAACCCATGCGGCAGGACGTGGTAACGGTGGGCGTCATGTATTTCGAAACGCTGCTGCTGGCCAATGGCATACAGCGGTCGGTAAAGAACCTCGTGCAGCGCACCCGCCCGTTCGTGTATAATCCCGACGCCCCGCTGGATGATAAGCTGGAGAAAGACGCCCGCCGATCGTTTTTTTCGGGCCATGCTACCAATGCATTTGCTACTGCGGTATTTACGGGCGAGGTATTCCGGCATTATTTTCCCAACTCAAAACTTAAACCCGTGGTCTGGATCGGTTCGCTGGGGCTGGCTACGGCTACGGCGGTACTGCGCTACGAAGGCGGGCTGCATTATCCGAGCGATCTGGTGGCCGGGGCCGCGTTTGGTACGCTGATCGGATGGGGGATTCCGAAACTCCACGAGGTCAAAAACCGCAGTGAACTGGGTCAGCGACTCGATCTACAACCCTGGAGTAATGGGCAGGCCACTGGAATTTACCTGTCTGTAGCCGTGTTTTCCCGGTAACTTTACTACGCCAATGACTAAGATTACCGAACATATAAGGGCCGCGAACGGCAAACCAATTTTCTCGATTGAGGTCATCCCCCCCCTCAAAGGTGATACCCTCAAAAACCTGCTCGATAATATTGAGCCGCTGATGGAGTTTAAGCCGCCGTTTGTGGACGTGACCTACCACCGCGAAGAATACATCGAACGACCCCTGCCCGATGGCACCATTCAGAAGATTGTGACCCGCAAACGGCCCGGTACGGTAGGTATCTGCTCGGCCATTATGCACCGCTTCGGGGTTGATCCCGTGCCGCATGTGCTGTGTGGTGGATTCACGCGCGAGGAAACCGAAGATTTTCTTATTGACCTGCATTACCTCGGTATCGACAACGCGCTGGTGCTCCGGGGCGATCCGGCCAAGCCATTCAAGACGTTTAAAGCCAAAGACAATGGCTATGCCTACGCCAGCGATCTGGTTGAACAGGTAGCCAACATGAACCGGGGGGCCTACCTGCACGAAGAAGACGGCGCCCTGGCGCCCAGTAATTTCTGCATTGGCGTGGCAGCCTATCCCGAGAAGCACTTCGAAGCTGAGGATCATGACATCGACTTTGAGTACCTCAAGCAGAAAATTGACAAGGGGGCCGATTACATCGTGACGCAGATGTTTTTCGACAATCAGAAGTACTTCGATTTTGTGGCGCGCTGTCGTCAGCATGGCATCACCATTCCCATTATTCCGGGATTGAAGCCCATCAGTACCCGCAAACAGCTCGAGATTTTACCCCGGCTATTTCACCTCGAGATGCCCGCCGATCTGGTGCGGGCTGTGGAGGGCTGCGAGACCGATCAGCAGGCCCGTCAGGTAGGCATTGAGTGGGGTATTCAGCAGAGCCGCGAACTGATGGCGGCCGGGGCCCCGGTGCTGCACTATTACACGATGGGTAAAGCCGATAACGTTATGCAAATTGCGCGGGCGGTATTCTGATGATAAACCAACCAGTCACAAAAAAACGCGATGGAAACATCGCGTTTTTTTGTGACTATAAGGGTGCTGTTGATTAGGCTTTAACTGCCGCACCCGAGCTGATAAGTTCGATAAATGCTTTGTTGAAAGCCGGAATGTCGTCGGGGTTGCGGCTGGTGACCAGGTTGCCATCCGTAACTGATTCCTGATCAACCCAGTTGGCACCCGCATTGCGCAGGTCGGTCTGGATAGAGGGGTATGAAGTCATCTGTTTGCCCTGCACTACGTTGGCTTCGATAAGCACGGTAGGGGCATGGCAAATGGCGGCTACCGGCTTCTGAGCGTCGAAAAACGTCTGAATGAATTCAATGGCTTTTTCCTCCGTCCGTAATTTGTCGGGATTCATCACACCACCGGGCAACAGCAGGGCGTCGTAATCACCGGGTTTGGCGTCGGCCACGGCCAGGTCAACCGAAAACGAATCGCCCCATTCGGTGCTGTCCCATCCTTTTACCGTTCCGGTTTTGGGTGCAATCAGATGAACGGTAGCCCCGGCCTCTTCTAACGCCTGTTTGGGCTTGGTATATTCTACCTGCTCAAAACCTTCGGTCATCAGCGCGGCTATTTTTACTCCTTTTAATCTATCCATTGTTGTTGAGTTATGCGGTACGAATAACCTAACAAGCGGGGGGTGAAAAGGTTGATACCACCCATCGGAGCCGCACCGCTCCTGACCGGTATAGGCCATTCAGCCCGCAGGCCACCGAGCTGGTTTTTAGAGAATCGTACTGGCGAAAGAAAATTGGTTGTCTACTTTTGCGGTTGTTTAGCGGGCAAAGAACCCTGTGCCAACCGGCGTTTGGCACGCCGGCCTGACTCATTGGATCAACTCTTTTTTTCCTGTTGCCCGCCTACCCAGAAACCGTGCGTAAACTTCTTCCCGGTCTTTTTTTTGCCGCGCTCTGGGCTTCTGCCTCGGCGGCTACCAAGTTTGGTATACAGTCGGTGCATCCACTTATTCTGGCCAATGCCCGGTTCTTTATCGCGGGTGCCGGTATGTTGCTGGTGGCCTATGCGGTTCCCCGGCTGCGAAAGGCAAAATCCGGTCATGCCTGGCCTACGCGCACCGAGTTCAAACGAATTACTTTATTCGCCCTGCTGAATACCACCATCTACCTCGGGGCCTTTGTGCTGGCTCTGAAAGACGTGTCGGCCGGTATCGGTAGTTTGTCAACGGCTACCAACCCTTTGTTCATTACGCTGTTATCGGCCCTGTGGCTCCGCCGGATGCCCAGACGAACCGAACTCAGCGGACTCCTGCTGGGACTGACCGGTGTTTGTATGGCTACGTATCCGCTGCTAAAGGAGGCCCACGCCACGGTGCAGGGATTACTGATTCTGCTGGGTGGTATGATTGCCGTATCGGCCGCCACGGTTTACTACGCCCGGTTTGACTGGCGACTACCCACGCTGATTTTTAACGGCTGGCAGGTGCTGATTGGTGGACTGTTGCTGTTGCCCTTTACGCTGATCTTCGCTGATTTTGGCGCGGCTTACTACGACGGGCGGTTCTGGGCGTCGGTGTTCTGGCTCATCATACCCGTATCGGTGGTGGCGCTGCAGCTTTGGTTCTTTCTGGTGCGGCAGGACCCGGTGCGGGCGTCGCTATGGCTGTTTCTCTGCCCCATATTCGGCTTTCTGTACGCCAATATATTGCTCAGTGAGCCCATTACAGCCTGGACCGTTGCCGGAACGGCGCTGGTGATTGGCGGACTGTGGCTGGGCAGAAAATAGCTTTTACCAGGGCTCAGGAGTCCGCGCACAATTCTTTGGCCTGGCGCTGCCAGAGGGTAGCGTCATGGATGCGGTAATGGTTGCCCGCTTCGGACAGAATCTCCAGAATTTTCTCCGCGGGCGTTTCAGCCAGCTGCGAGAATTTTTTGATCCCCGCCCGCGCCAGTAAACCTGCCACCTGCGGCCCAATACCCTCGATGCGGACAAACCGATCTACACTATCAACGCCAGGCCGATCGGTCGGTTCTCCGATAACAGTCACCTCAATATCGGTACCGTCACTCTTATTGATAATCTCGATTACCTCGGTTTCGGCGCCATCCATGGCATCGACGGTATCAGAGAATTCGGTGACAGAGCCGTTGTAATTGGCCACAATATCGAACGTAGTGTTGGGATCGAGGGCCTTGATATCGTCGGATGGGGGGGCAGGATGCTTGTCGCTCATGGCAGGTAAAGTTGATACATCCTATTAACCCGCAGTTTATTCCATTGTTGCTGCCAATCACTCTTTCACCACCGTCATTTCAACGCGTCGGTTCTGCTGGCGGCTGCTTTCGCGGTTGTTACTGGCTACGGGGCGGGTAGGGCCGTAGCCTTTGGCCGTAATTCGGCTGGCGGCAATGCCACTGCTCACCAAAAACTGCTTTACCACATCAACGCGGTCCTGCGAGAGTTTCACATTCGCGTCGAAATCGCCCTGATTGTCGGTATGGCCCGCCAGCAGGATTTCGGTGGTGGGGTGTGTCTGCATGAACGTCAGCAGTTGCTGCATGGCAGGCTGGGCATCGGGCAGGAGGTCGGCTTTGCTCTGCACGAACTGGATGGCCGGGAGCCGGGTAATTTTACCCACGGCGGCCACCAGGGGCGGGGGGGTATACATCACCTTGGCGTCGAGGGTTTTGGGCGGGGTCAGCCGCGCACCGGACGAAGAACTGGCCGGAGCCGTTGCGGTAACCTCCGGGAGCGACGCAGCGCCGGTTGTTGCGGGGCCAACAGGCTGGGTGCCGGTGCGGTACAGCGGGAAGGGCAGCATTTTTACTGAATTGGCCTTGGCGGAGGTGAACGCGAACGATTTCTCATAGGGTTCGTAGCCATCGGCCCGTACGGAAATAAGGTATGTCTGCTTCGGATCCAGCACAAGCCGGAATGAGCCATTGACAGCCGTAACGACTTCCTGCGCGCGCAGCGTACCTGACGTACTCCGGGTACTGACTGTGACTCCGGCAATTGCTTTTTTTGTGGTGGCATCCTGAACGCTTCCCTCCATTGAGGCCGTACCGTCTGGCAGGGACGAAGAGCGCGGTGTCTGGGCAAAGGCATCAATTGGAGTCAGGCTGGTCAGGCAGAACCCACCCCAAAGTATTACATACGGTATCCACTTCATCATGTAACAGGCAACGTTGAACGTGGGGCAAAAGTACATTGGAATGACCGAAAGGCCGCGCTGTGCCGGCCAGATTACGGCCTTCGTTGGCGCGCTTTTTTCTGGCTAAAAAAAATGTCTTAACACCCTGATTTATAGGCTATATAAGTCTGTAAAATAAAGGTGAAAAATGAACGGCGCAAGGCGGTTTTTCGTTAGTAAATTATGACACAGACAACCAACGTGATGATGCAATCTACGACCGCCCAGGCTCCTCAGACAGGAGCCCCGACGGGCGATCAGGCGATGGACGAGACCTGGCGGAAGTCTATTCCGGCGCAGGTGTTTCTGAACCATTTTTTTGCGATGGATTACCACATCCAGCACCAGAACGACCTGTTCGATTTGACCAGATTTCCGGTCTTTCAGCAATTTTACGGGCTGAAAAACGAAGCGACCACCAAAGCCCTTGAGAAGCTGCTCCTCAACAGCTGGAGTGCCGAATACGCCCTGCGCATTACGCCGGTTGTTAATGATGAGCAATATCTCCAAAGCTCGCTGCACTGGACGTTTCCGCAGGCCTACTACAGTGTGCTGTTCAGCGCCCGGGCTTTCCTGGCCATTCAGGGCGTGAACGTAAGCAACGAAGAACTGATCCGCAAACGCATTGGCAATGCCGTGGTGCGCGGTTACTATCCCGCTTCTGTGGGGTATTACGCCCTGGGACCGATCAATAACTACCGCATTCAGCGGCTGCCCATGACCAAACGGTTCAGCGTGCCGGGTAAAACGGATTTGTTGCTGCCTTCGCGGGCCGGGTCGGCACAGGCCGAACTGGCGCAGTTTCTGAAAACCACCCGCGACCAGCGCGTGAAAGCCCTGCGTAGTGCCATTCAGAATAACCCCAAGACGGCCCTCCGCAGCCCGAAGACGGGTGAGATCCTGCAAAAGTTCAGCGTGGAGCAGTACAAGCAGTTAGCCAGAAAGATTGGTTACACCACGTATTTCGACATGCTGAGCCGCCTGCGTATCTCCTCCACCAATCGCGAGATTGAACGGTTTGTCGATTCGGACATTGACGTGAAGCTCTTCCATCAGAGTCTGGTCAACATTGTGAGCCACGTCAATGCCGTGCACGAGGCCTATATTGCCCACGCCCTCGGGGCCGACGCTTACCGGCAGCTGGTAGCTAAACTGCCCTCGTACCTGCAGGAGAGTTTTGTGCGCGAACGGATGAACACCATCATAGCGCCCATGCTTGAGCCCGCCCCGGAGCGTGAACTGCCCAACGACAACCGTCCGTTTCGTATGGCCGCTTAGTAGTCAGCACCTTATAATAAATATAGAGACCGCTTACGAAATCGTAAGCGGTCTTTTTTTTATGGTTTAGGTAGCTTTAACGAATCAATAAAACCGTTCCGGCACATGAAAAGGCGAATCATCCGAGTTGTTGTTGGTAGCGTGGCGGGCCTGGTGCTGCTCGTTGGTATTGCCCTCGCCTACGTCAAACTGGCCCTGCCCAACGTAGGCCCGGCTCCCCGGCTAACCATCCGCACGGATACTGCCCGTATCGAGCACGGCCGCTATCTGGCCAATCACGTAGCGGTTTGCATAGACTGTCACTCTGCCCGCGACTTCTCGAAGTTGACCGGGCCTATGGTGGCGGGAACCGAGGGGAAGGGCGGAGAAGGGTTTCTGCGCGAAGCGGGTTTTCCGGGAAATTTCTACGCGCCTAATCTGACACCTGCTCACCTCGGTGCCTGGACCGACGGCGAAATTTATCGGGCCATCACCACCGGCGTCAGCCGCGACGGTCACGCGCTGTTTCCACTGATGCCCTACCAGAACTTTGCCCGGATGGATCCCCGCGACGTTCATGATATCATTGCTTATCTGCGGAGCCTGAAACCCATCCAGAACACCATTCCCGCGTCAGAACCGGATTTTCCGATGAATTTTATTCTCAACACCATTCCGACCGAAGCTAAACCCGGTCAGCGGCCGGCCGCGACCGATCGTGTGGCCTATGGAAAATACCTGGTAACGTTTGCCTCCTGCGCCGAGTGCCACACTCCGGTTGATGATAAAGCACAGCCCCTGCCGGGAATGGACTTTGCCGGTGGGCGCGAATTTTCGCTGCCAACGGGAACCGTATACTCGGCCAATATTACCCCGGCCCAAACCGGTATTGGCGCCTGGACCCGCGATGCATTCGTGAGCCGCTTTAAACTGTATGCCGGAGATACGCCACAACCGGCAGTAGGCGCCGGAGAAAAAAACTCCATCATGCCCTGGACCATGTACGCCCACATGAGTGAGCAGGACCTAAGCGCTATCTATGACTATCTGCGTACGGTAACGCCCATTGAAAACCGCTCAAAACCATTCAGGGCCAAAACGAATCTGGTGGCCTCGACCCAACCCTGATCAAAAGAGGGTTAGGGTTACTGATTCGGGCAGGCTTCTTTGGTCAGCACGCGGTCGGTTTCGAAGGTAAGAAAAGCGCCGGGCGTGAAGACCATGGCGCCGTTTTGCTCCTGAACGTCGCCGTAGCCTTCTGCGAACCCTCCATCTTTGGCCAGAAAAGCCACCTCGCGCACCGACTCCTGCCCTTCGGACTGGAAGGTGTAGCGGGCCAGCAGGGTGTCGCCCCTCATCTGGCCGCGCAGGGTACCCGTGTTGCGGTCCTTGCCGGCAAGCTGGTACAACAACGTACCCGTCACCACGCTGTCCTGTTGGCTCAGATTAAGCCGGACCGTATCGCCCGCTGCTATCAGGGCGTAACACCCCGATGCACCGGTGGTTACTGGGGGTGCTGATCCAGTTGTAATTTCTGTGGCGGTAGCCGACTCGGTGGCGGTCGTTTTTTCTGTGCCGCAGCCCGTCAGTATCGTTGCAATAAGCAGTAAGGGAAGCAGGGTATTTTTCATAGTGTTGCGCAGGGAATGGAAAAGGCCCGCGGTAGCCAGCTACAACGGGCCTGTTTAGCCAGGTACGAACCAAGTAAATCAAGCGGTTTGCACCAGGTCAACGAGCGTTTCAATCCAGATGGGGCTATCGTTCAGGCTCTCGACCAGCTGCCAGTGCTCACCGCCGTGTTCTTCGAACAGTTCTTTGTATTCTTCGCCGACCTCAATCGTCGTTTCCAGGCAATCAGCCACGAAGGCGGGCGAGAAAGCCAGGACGCTTTTTATGCCGCTTTTGGCCAGTTCCTTGATTTTGTCGTCGGTGTAGGGCTTGATCCAGGGATCATTGCCCAGCCTTGACTGGAACGAGGTGGTGTATTTACCTTCGGGAATGCCCAGTTCGGCTACCAGTCGGCGGGTGGTATCAAAGCATTGCGCCCGGTAGCAGTGCTGATTGAGCGGGTGGAGCGTCAGGGAGCAGTCGTTGAGTTGGCAAACCTTACCGGTGGGGTCTCCTTTGCGCATGTGCCGTTCGGGCAGGCCATGGTAGCTGAAAAGATAATGGTCGTATTCGCGCGTGTCCATATGCGTCCGGCCCCGTTCCACAAACCCCTGAATAAACCCCGGATGGTCGCTAAACCGGTTCACGAACTTGAGCTGCGGCATCACCTGCCACATTTTCAGGATGTCCATGACTTTCTCATAGACCGATCCCGTGGAGGCCGATGCGTACTGCGGGAACAGGGGCAGAACGACGATATCGCGCAGACCCAGCAACTGAAATTCGTCCAGGGCGGCTTTGATACTGGGACTTTGGTAACGCATGGCCAGCCGTACTACATACTCGTCACCGAGGGCTTCCTGGAGCTGTTTCTCGTTGCGCATTCCATAGTACTTAAGGGGCGAACCGGTCTTTTCGTCCCACAACTCCTTATACACTTTAGCCGACTTAGGTGCGCGAAACGGCGCAATAATGCCCTGAACGAGCGCGAACCGAACCGGTGCAGGCACGTCGATGACGCGGCCATCCATCAGAAATTCGCGCAGGTATTTGCGGACGTCGGGTACGGAGGGGCTGTCGGGAGTGCCCAGGTTAACAAGTAGTACGCCCGTTTTGCCAAGCGGCTTTGGGGTGGTTTCAGTCTTTTGCAGAACAGGTGCTTCCATGGTGATAAAACAGCAGGTTTAGCGGGTTAGTTTAGCTGTTTTAAAGATGTTATTGAGTCAAACGGTACCCCTGCCAAACCTCATCCCTTCTTCTGCTCTTTGGCCCAGGCGTCTTTGAGCGTGACAGTGCGGTTGAAGACGGGGCGGTCGGGAGTAGAAGCGGGGTCCAGAATGAAATAGCCTTTGCGCATGAACTGAACATTGGTCAGCGAGCCGCTGCGGGTGGCTTCGATCAGGGCTGGTTCAACGAACGCCCGCACCGTTTGCAGCGAGTTGGGATTCAGCAGGTCTTTGAAGCCCCGCTCGTCGGCAGCCGGATTCTCGACCTGAAAGAGCCGGTCGTACAGGCGCACTTCGGCTTCTACGGCGTGGGCGGCCGATACCCAGTGAATGGTGCCTTTAACGGTCAGGCCCGACGTATCGGAGCCGCTGCGGCTTTCGGGAATATAGGTGCAGCGAAGTTCGGTAATCGTGCCCGCGTCGTCTTTCACTACCTCGTCGCATTTGACAATATAGGCCCCCTTGAGCCGGACCATGCCGCCCGGAAACAGCCGGAAAAACTTCTTGGGTGGATTCTCCATGAAGTCGTCGCGCTCGATAAGTACCTCGCGGCTGAACGGCACGTCGCGCTCGCCCGATGCGGGATCTTCGGGGTTGTTCTCTATGCGCATGATCTCTTCCCGGCCTTCCTCGTAGTTCGTAATCACGAGTTTAAGCGGCTGCGCGTCGGGGTGGCCATCCGTCAGCACGGCCATGATGCGGTGGGTGGTGCGGTTCAGCTCTTCGCGAACGCAGAATTCCAGCAGACCCACGTCGATGAGGTTGTCGCGTTTGGCTACGCCGATGCGGTCGCAGAATTCGCGGATGCTGGCGGGCGTGTAGCCGCGCCGGCGCAGGCCCGCAATGGTCGGCATGCGGGGGTCGTCCCAGCCCGTTACGTGTCCGTCTTCGACCAGCGTTTTTAGCTTCCGCTTGCTCATGACGGTATACGTCAGGTTGAGCCGCGAGAACTCGTACTGGTGCGAAGGAAAGATATCTAGTTTTTCGATGAACCAGTCGTAGAGCGGGCGGTGGGGGATAAACTCCAGCGTACAGAGGGAGTGGGTAATGTGCTCAATACTGTCCGACTGCCCGTGGGCGAAATCGTACATGGGGTAAATGCACCAGGCATTGCCCGTGCGGTGGTGATGCGCGTGTTTGATGCGGTAGATGATCGGGTCGCGCAGCTGCATGTTGGGCGAGGTCATATCGACTTTAGCCCGCAGGACTTTGGCCCCGTCGGGAAAATCGCCCGCGCGCATTTTCCGGAACTGGTCGAGATTTTCGGCTACGGGCCGGTCGCGGTGGGGGCTGGGCGTACCGGGCTCGGCGGGGTTGCCTTTCTGCTCGGCAATTTCCTCGGCGGTCGAGTCGTCTACGTAGGCCAGTCCTTTTTCAATCAGCGTTTCGGCAAACTGGTACAGCTGCTCAAAGTAATCGGACGCGTATAACTCGTTTTCCCACTCAAAGCCCAGCCAGCGCAGGTCGTTCTTGATGGAGTCGACGTATTCAGTATCTTCGGTAACCGGATTGGTATCGTCGAAGCGCAGGTTGGTCTGCCCGCCGTATTTATCGGCCAGGCCGAAGTTCAGACAGATGGATTTGGCGTGACCGATGTGCAGATAGCCGTTGGGCTCGGGCGGAAAGCGCGTATGCACGCGTCCGCCGTGAAGACCGGAGGCCATGTCGTCTTCGACAATCTGCTCGATAAAATTCAGAGACTTTTCCGTTGAGGAATCGTTGGATACTTCGGTCATGAGTGGGGGCGACTGGTAAAAGTTCCGAAATTACGGCGGTAGCGCGGGTTTGACAAATAGAGACTCCGCACCTGCCACCGGGCTTTCCGGGTAAAATTGGTTTGGGATGAAACAAAACGGACGGGGTTGAGGGTTTGAGGATAGTACACTTTGTTGACTATCGTCTGTCAGACTGGCAAAGTTGGTTCAATTCTACTATGAAACATTGGGTTACGCTGCTTGCTTTGCTGGCACTTTACGGCACTGGGGCCACCGCGCAAAAAACAACCGACCTTTCTGAGCAGGCTTCCCTGAATGGCTGCATTCGATACGCCCTCGAAAATCGGCCCCTGATCCGGCAGGCCCTGATTGACCAGGAAATTGCGGATCGAACGGTGCGGTCGGCCCTGTCGGCCTGGTACCCGCAGATTGGGGCGGGCTTTAACGTTACGCACTACCTCAAACAGCCGGTCAGCATCTTTCCCGACCCGGCCACCGGCGAGCGACGACCCGTTATCATTGGCACCAAAAACACATCGGTAGCCTCGCTATCCCTGACGCAGAGCCTGTTTAACCGCGATTTGCTGCTGGCCAACCAGACCGCCGACACCTACCGGGCGCAGGCCTCCCAGACGACAACGCTCAACAAAATTGACGTGGTGGTGAACGTTAGCAAAGCCTTTTACGACGTAATTCTGACGCAGCGGCAGGTTGATATTCTGGCCGAAGACATTACGCGGCTTCAGCGCAGTTTGCAGGACGCCACGGCGCAGTACCAGAGTGGTATTGTTGACAAAACTGACGGGCAGCGGGCGCGCATTGCGCTGAACAACACGCTGGCGCAGCGCAAACAGTTTCAGGATCAGGTAGTGGCGCGGCAGCAGCGGCTCAAAGAACTGATGGGCTACCCGCCCGATGCCCGGCTTAACTCTGGTGTATGATACGCTGCAGCTGGTGCAGGAAATTTCGCTGGATACCACCCGGCTGGTCCGCCCGCAGAACCGGATTGAATACCGGCTGCTGCAAACGCAGGGGCAGCTTCTGGCGGCCAACGTGCGCTACAATCGCTGGGCGTATCTGCCCACGGTGAACGCCAATGCCAACTACAACCTGCTGTATCAGAACAACTCGTTTGGGCAGCTGTACAGCCAGAACTTCCCGAATTCATTACTCGGGCTGTCGGTATTCCTGCCTATTTTTCAGGGTGGCCGGCGCATTCAGCAAACCCGCATTGCCGAGCTACAGGTTCGGCGGCTGGAGTGGGACGTGGCCGCCCTGAACAGTGCCGTGGATGCCGAATACACGCAGGCCCTGTCGGCCTATAAAGGCAACCTGATCAACTACCTGGCCCTGCGCGAAAACGAGGAGCTGGCGCAGGAGGTGTACCGGGTCATTAACCTGCAGTACCGCTCCGGCATCAAGACGTATCTGGACGTAACAGTGGCCGAAGCCGATCTGCGCACCGCCCGGATTAATGTTTTCAACGCGCTCTATCAGGTTATTACCTCTAAACTGGACGTAGAGCGGGCGCTGGGACTGATCGACGTTTAAGTCAGCAGCCCCTATGCAACGACACATCCCGTATTATAAAAAGCATATCGTTCACAATGGTATTTATAGAGATGAATAAAATTGCCTACTATAATGTCGCTCACGGTTGCCGCTGCTTTTGTGGCGGCCTGTGGGGGAACGAAAGACGAAAAGCCGCAGGGGCCACCCCCCGCCACGTCCGTGACGGTAACGACGGTTACCAGGGGCGATGCTACGTTTTACGACGAATACCCGGCCACGCTCACGGCGCTGGTAGCCGTTGACATTCAGCCGCAGGTGGCGGGCAACATTACGGGTATTTTCTTTCAGGATGGGCAGCGCGTTCGTAAAGGCCAGAAGCTGTACACCATTGATGCCCAGCAGTACCAGGCCAACTACAACCAGGCCGTTGCCAACGTGAATGTGCAGAAAGCCAACCTGAACCGCGCCCAGAAAGACGCCAGCCGCTATAATACGCTGGCCAGTCAGGATGCCGTGGCCACGCAGCTGGTTGACAATGCCAATGCCACGCTGCAGGCCGCGCAGATGCAGGTAGCGGCCGCCGAAGCCAACGCCCGCGCCGTGCAGACCAACCTGAAATACACCACCATTTATGCCCCCATGGACGGGACCATCGGTATTTCGCAGGTCAGGATGGGCGCGGCCGTGGCCCCCGGTTCCATGCCGCTCAACACCATCTCGTCCGATAGTCCTATTGCGGCCGATGTGCAGGCCGACGAAGCGCAGATTACGCGGTTTACCCGGTTGCAGAATCAGAAGCCCGGCCCCCGCGACTCAACGCTGATGCTGGTGCTGCCCGGTGGTGAGCGATACGCGTATCCCGGTCAGGTGCGCATTACCGACCGGGCCGTTGACCCGCAGACGGGTACCCTGCGCGTTCGTATTGCGTTTCCGAATCCGGGCAAGACCCTGAAAGTAGGTATGAACGCCAATATCCGGGTAAAAAACAGCACCGATAAGCCCGAAATCATTATCCCGTACAAAGCCGTGACGGAGCAGATGAGCGAGTACTTCGCTTACGTCGTGGGCGATAGCAGCAAGGTTACGCAGCGCAAACTAACCCTCGGTCCCCGCATCGAGCGGCAACGTAGTGGTGCAGCAGGGCCTGAAGGAAGGCGACAAGGTCGTTATCGAAGGCACGCAGAAGATCAAGGATGGTACAAAGGTTAAAATCAATTTAGAATGAGCGAACGAGCGAATGAGTGATTAACCTCCGGCGTCAGTGATTCATGCGTCAGCAACTATTCACTCATTCGATCATGCACTCACTCACTCATTGAACTATGTTTGCAGAACTATTCATTAACCGGCCTGTAACGGCCATTGTAATCTCGGTCGTCATTGTGGCGCTGGGTATCCTGTCGTTGCTCAGCCTGCCCGTAAGCCAGTACCCGGCCATTACGCCCCCGGTGGTGCAGGTAACGGCCAACTACACCGGGGCCGATGCCCAGACCGTAGAGCAGACGGTGGCCACGCCCATTGAAACGCAGGTGAACGGTACGCCCGGTCTGGACTATATCCAGACCAACGCCACCAACGACGGGCGCATGAGCATGAACGTCAATTTCAAGGTGGGCACCGACATTAACATTGCCGCCCTTGATGTTCAGAACCGAGTGGGCATTGCCGAGCCGCAGTTGCCCGAAGCCGTTACCCGGCTGGGCGTAACGGTGCGCAAGCGCAATCCGTCGCTGTTTATGCTGGTGGCCATGTACTCGCCGAAAGGAACGCATAATGTGTCATTCACGGACAACTATACCAACATCTATGTGCGCGACGCGCTGCTGCGGGTGCCGGGTGTAGGCGATATTTTTAGCCGGGCCGACGACTTTTCGATGCGGATCTGGCTCAAGCCCGACCGTCTGGCCCAGCTCAACCTCACCGCCGACGATGTGCTGGCAGCCCTACAGGAACAAAACCTGCAGATTGCCGGTGGCTCGGTAGGAGGGCCACCCCAGCCCAGTTCGCAGGCGTTCGAATACAGCGTCTTCACAAACAGTCAGCTCAGCAAAGAAGAAGATTTCAGGGAGATTGTGGTCCGGGCCGATCCGGCGCTGGGTGCGCTGGTGAAGCTCGACGACGTGGCGCGGGTGGAGTTGGGGAAATTCTCGTATGCCAGCAACTCGTTTGTGGATGGCAACCGGGCCTCGTACCTGCTGGTGTATCAGCTGCCGGGCAGCAACGCGCTGGAAACGGCAAAGGGCGTGTATGAAACGATGGATCGGCTCAAGAAAACCTTTCCGCCCGACGTCGATTATCTGGTGCCGTTCGAGTCCGTATCGGTGATCCAGGTGTCTATCGAAGAGGTGGTTAAAACGCTAGCCGAAGCGCTGGTGCTGGTGATTCTGGTGGTGTTTCTGTTTCTGCAGAGCTGGCGGGCTACGCTCATCACGCTGCTGGCCATTCCGGTGTCCATCATCGGTACGTTTATCCTGTTTATTCCGCTCGGGTTTACCATCAATACGCTGACCCTCTTTGCCTTTGTGCTGGCCATTGGTATCGTGGTCGATGATGCCATTGTGGTGGTAGAGGCCGTGCAGGTTAATATTGATAAGGGTATGTCGCCCCGCGAAGCCACGCTGGAGGCCATGCGCGAGATTTCGGCTCCGGTTATTGCCATTGCTCTGATTCTGGCGGCCGTATTCGTCCCGGTGGGCTTTATTCCCGGCATTGTGGGGCGGCTGTACCAGCAGTTTGCCATTACCATTGCCGTATCGGTGCTGATTTCGGCGTTTGTCGCGCTGTCGCTTACGCCCGCCTTGTGTACGCTGCTGCTCCGCCCGATGCATATCGACGAAAAATCGACCGGCTTAAACAAGTTTTTCTTTTGGTTCAACCAGCGGTTCGACCGGGTTACCAACGCGTATTCGCGCGGGGTGCAGCGGCTCATCAAAGCTACGCCCCTGGTGCTGATCGGGCTGGTGGTGGTGTATATCGGTACCGGGCTGCTGTTTAAAGCCAAGCCCACCGGCTTTATCCCGACCGAAGACGAAGGCCGGATTTTTGTAACCTACGAAATTCCCGAAGCGGCCTCTACCGCCCGTAGTCTGGAAGTTTTACAGGAGATGATGGCTATTCTGAAGAAACAGCCTTACGTGGCCCACTTTACGGCCCTCGGCGGTTTGAACGCCATCACCTTCGCGTCCAAATCCAACAGCGGTACGGTGTTTATTCAGCTCAAACCCTGGGATGAACGCACCGGCGAAGGCATGCAGGCTGACTCGCTCGTGCCGAAATTACAACGGGCGTTTGCGGGCCTGAACGACGCCAAAGTACAGGCCATTCTGCCCCCCGCCATTCCGGGACTTGGGCAGTCGTCGGGCTTTACGTTCGAGATTCAGCAGCGCGAAAGTCAGGACGATGTGCAGGCCTTTGAGGGCGTGGTAACCAACTTCCTGGCTGAGCTGAACAAACGACCCGAAATTGGCCGGGCGTATTCGTACTTCACCGCCAAATCGCCCGCCTACCGGGTTGATCTGGACCGCGAAAAAGCCAAGAAAGCTTGGTCTGAACATTGCCAACGTGTACCAGACCATGCAAACGTTTCTGGGCAGCCGCTATGTGAACGACTTCATTATCTATGGCCGCAAATTCCGCGTGGTGGCGCAGGCCGACACCATGTACCGCAACGATATCAAAGCCCTGAACCAGTTTTACGTGCGGAACACGGGCGGGCAGCTGATACCGCTGAGTAACGTGGTAACCGTTAAGGTCATTGAAAACGCCCCGCTTATCTCGCACTATAACCTGTTCCGGTCGGTCGAAATCAACGGCAGTGCCAAACCCGGTTTCAGCAGCAGTCAGGCCAATGACGCCCTGATCGAAGTAGCCGAAAAGGTACTGCCCGCCGGGTACGCCTATGACTTTTCGGGGCTGAGCCGCGAGGAAATCAGCGCGGGAAACACGTCTATTTACATTTTTGCGCTGAGTATCGGCTTCGTGTTCCTGTTTCTGGCGGCTCTTTACGAAAGCTGGTCGGTGCCGTTCTCGGTGCTGCTGTCGGTACCCATCGGCGCGCTGGGGGCTATTCTGGCTCTGACCCTGTTCCCGTACCTGACTAACAATGTGTACGCGCAGATTGGTCTGATCACGCTGATTGGTCTGGCGGCCAAAAACGCCATTCTGATTGTGGAATTCGCCAAAGAACGCGTGGATAGGGGCGAAGACCTGTTCGACTCGACCATTGAAGCCGTGCGACTGCGGCTGCGACCTATCCTGATGACGTCGCTGGCGTTTATTCTGGGCGTGGTACCGCTGGCTATTGCTACGGGAGCCGGGGGTGTGGCCCGGGCTACTATTGGCCGCACCGTGCTGGGCGGTATGCTGGCCGCTACCTCACTCGCCATTTTTGTAGTTCCCGTACTCTACGTAGCCATTACCCGACTGGCTTACGGCAAAAAAGGACTGGCAGAACTGAAAAAGAACGCGAAGAAAGACGGGGAAGAAAAGTCAGTTACGCGGCCAGCAGAAGAGCCACAACTGGTGGATAAGTGATTGGCCAGAAATACCGTTAGAATGAAAAAGTGCCCTAACCGGATTTCCATACCGGAAATCCAGTTAGTGCACTTTTTCCTGCCAAGTTTCTTAACTACAATTATATAAAGGGAAGAAAACTAGATTACATACATTGTCAGTAGAAGATACTGTACTATAAAAATACAACTAACTAGGGAATCTTTTTAACCGGAGGTAACGTGTAAAAAAGCTGATTAGCTTGATAAGTCATTCAGAATTAGTAAGTTGTTTAAGATTTGGTATAAATCAATGAATCTGGTTTAGCCAGCAAAAATCCTCCAACGGACTTTATTATGATACGCGCCGTTCTATTTCAAATCGCTTTGATGATCGCTTGGGGAGCTTCGCCCAAGATTGCCAGCCAGTGACGTTAGCCATCCTTAAACAAGTTTATAGAGCCTCTGATCGTCCTGATCGTATTTTAGCAGAAGGCTTTTCCCTGCCCATGGCTAAGTCTGATAATTCAGTTGCATACCTCCGATGCAGAAAATCAATTGGTCATGTTGGTGAAGCACAAGAGGTCTCAATGCCCGAGCTGATCAATGATGGCAATAGCAGTCGAACTATTTGGTTTGCCACTTATGACCGCATTACCTATCTGGGTATTAGAGCCCGTGCTCGATCCACATGCCGGAGATTGTCTTCATTGAAAGGCCAGTCTAAAGCTTATTCAGCGGGTTATACCGATGGTAGAGTAGCCTATTTATTTGGTGCTATGCATGTTAAGGATGTAACGGGTGCAGTACGATATCGAATTGCCCTTATGCCTGTTTCCGCATTAAAGTAGAGTTACTCAAGGACAGTGAGAAAGCGTATGCTACTGATTGAGTTGGACAGCTATTAAAGTCACCGAAATGCGACCTCCTATTGTGCATTTCCATACCGCACCTTCTTGTACGGGTACCACCGAAGTTTAACTCCTCGCTTACGTTGGTGCATCTGATGAGGGGTCAAGTAGTTCAACGATGCATGGGGCGGACTGTATTGTAGGCATTGATCGCCTTAGTCACAGCTTCCTCTGCTGAGGAGAAGGAAGTGAATCCACGGGCTAATTTACAATCATCTTTCAGAGAACGAAGAACCCGCTCGGCCATCGCATTCTCGTACCGGCGACCCGGTCGGATCACTCTTCAGTCATACTGATGGTAGCGTTGACTTGTCGTAAGGCTGTAATAGCCCAGGAGCAATATTGTACCCCCCGATCAGAATAGTGGATCAAGGGCTGGCTAATATCCTTCCTGTGCTATTAATGCCCTGTTCAACGCGTATAAGGCTCCTTTTGCGTGCATTGTCTTGTGAAGCGACCAGCCCACAATCTTCCGGGAGAAAGCGTCCGTGATCAAGCTGAGATAGCCAAATCCCCGACCTACTAAGACATACGTGATGTCGCTAACCCACAGCCGATTAGGGGCCAATACACGGAGGCCAATCGTCAGATTTGAGTATTTAAAATAGTGGTGATGAGACCAGGTGGTCTTCACCTTTCTACTACGTCTTCTAATCAGCAAACCACTATCCCTTAGCAAGTTAGCTAACTTATCCCGGCCAACTTTGATCTCATGCTGTTGTCGAAAATCGGTGAGTTGATAGTGAAGTACATCGACGCCAACTGACGGCAGGTCCAGACGTAATCGCCTGACTTCATCCAGTAATAGCCCAGCTTGTAAACTGGCACTATCCTCCCGTTTCTGCTCATCATACCAAGCCTGGCGGCTCTTTCCAAACAGTCCGCAGAGCGTCTGCATACTCACCAACGGATGGTGTAGATGCAGATACCTTACCGTCTGGTAACCAGACTTTTTTCGAATCGGAATTTTGAACTCCTGCTCGGCCAGGCGGATTACCGTCTCTAAGGCTTCATTCTTCAATCGTTCCTTTTGAAGAGCGGCTTCGGCATCGGCCAACTGTTGCCTGACAACCTGGATGTCATTGAGGTCTGGCTGCTTCATGGTAAAACAGGGGAAGCGGGCGGGCTTAAACCACCACGCGCGCTGGTAGCGTTGATAGGTCCGATTCCATTGGTTGAGTAAAGTACGAGAAATGGCGAATTGAGTCAGCACCTGCTGCTCGGAAAGCATCTCCAGTCTTAGTCGTTCGATGACTCGTCTTCGGAAGAGGGCGGTTTTGTACTTTTTGGAGCTGGTGTGTAGCTTGTTCACTGTCATAACTTTACACGATTAGTGTCAAGCTTATGAATAGGATCAAATCTGCGATTGTATACTCTACGGTACAGTAAAGCTGCCAACGATACCGACTAAAATCAGTTGTACCGATTGCTGTCGTAAAAGACCTTGATGGTTTTGAGAATGATGTGATCATCGTCATTCAGCATGGGTTTGCCGCTGCCGTCGAGTTTCACAATGTCCTTGATATTCTCCAGCTGCTGCACTGTAATTGTTTCGTAGCCCATGTCCCAGTCGGCAAAAAGTCGTTTCGTGATTGGGCGGCTAAAGATTTTTGAGATGTTAGTATGGCGCGGGTCCTGCTCAATCTTGCTGTAGAGGGCTTCCAGCACGTCCTGGTCGCCTTCCAGCACCTGAATAACACTGCCCCGTACGTATAGCATTACACCCGTAATGCCCTGCGCGGGGTTATACTGGCGGCTCTGTTGCAGGATAGTGTTGAGTTCCTCTTCTCCAAACGCGCCTGCCGACGTACTGAGATACACAATGCAATATTCCATCTGGAACAAAGATAGTAGACTAACGAATTTACAAAACTGTTTTAACCATCATTTAACCATACGTTAGCGAGCGGACCGGAAATCACAAGACCAGCGAACCGGTGTAGATGGGTTACGCAAGCTACTGACTGATGGGTTGCCAGAAAAATAGCCGCTGACAATCAGCGGCTATCGGTTAAACTTCCTCCAGCGGGCCAACGTGAACGGGCGGCAGACGCTGGTACTCATCGGGTTCAAACAGCCGCGAGCGAATCAAAAACCGAACGCCCAGCGGAATTTCGAGCGAGAATGACGCCCCCCGGCCCCGCGTTACGTCGATGGTCAGGTGCGTGTGTTTCCAGTAGGCAAACTGGTCTGACGACATCCAGAAGTCGCAGCCGTCGATCTGCCCCAATAACACGTCCGACGAGCCGATGATGAATTCGCCCTGCGCGTAGCACATCGGTGACGAGCCGTCGCAGCAGCCCCCGCTCTGGTGAAACATCAGCGGTCCGTGTTCAGCCCGCAGGGTGTCGATAATGTCAGCCGCCGAGGGCGTAATGTCGATGCGCATGATTTAATTTTAGTGAGTGAAATGAGCGAATGAGTGAATGCTGATGCGGCGTAGGTTGCCACTGTGAAGCCATTCACTCATTCACATCATTCAAAATCAGAAAAATCCCAGCTTATCCGGGCTGTAGGAAATGAGCATATTTTTTACCTGCCGGTAGTGGTTGAGCATCATCAAATGATTCTCCCGGCCAAAGCCCGATTTCTTGTAGCCGCCAAACGGCGCGTGGGCCGGGTAGTCGTGGTAGCAGTTGACCCACACGCGCCCGGCCTGAATCTGGCGCGGAATGGTGTAGAGTTCATGCGCATCCCGGCTCCAGAAGCCCGCGCCCAGTCCATAGAGCGTGTCATTGGCGATGGCTACGGCTTCTTCCGGCGTTTTAAAGGTGGTGACCGACAACACCGGACCGAAGATTTCTTCCTGGAAAATCCGCATCTTGTTGTGGCCCCGGAAAATAGTTGGCTGAATGTAGTAGCCGCCTTCTACGGTATCGGCGGCACCACCCCCGGTCAGGACTTCGGCCCCTTCCTGCTTGCCAATGTCGATGTACGACAGCACTTTTTCGTATTGGTCGTTGCTGGCCTGCGCCCCCATCATGGTATCAGCATCGAGCGGGTGGCCAAGTTTGATGGCTTCGGTCCGTTGGATGACGCGCTCCATAAACTTGTCGTAGATCGATTCGTCCACCAGCAGCCGGGAGGGGCAGGTGCAGATTTCGCCCTGATTAAGCGCGAACATCACGGCCCCTTCCACGCACTTGTCGAAGAACGCATCGTCGTGGTCGGCAATGGATTTCATGAATACGTTCGGCGATTTACCGCCCAGTTCCATCGTAACGGGAATCAGGTTTTCCGATGCGTACTGCATAATGAGCCGCCCGGTAGTGGTCTCGCCCGTAAAGGCTACCTTGTTTATGCCTTTGTGCTGCGCCAGTGGTTTGCCGGCTTCCGGTCCAAAGCCCTGAATGATATTGACCACGCCCGGCGGCACAATGCCTTCGAGAAGCTCGAACAGAATGGCGAGGGAGGTAGGCGTTTGTTCGGCGGGCTTGATAACGACGCAGCAACCGGCAGCCAGGGCCGGAGCCAGTTTCCAGGTGGCCATCAGCAACGGAAAATTCCAGGGAATGATCTGAGCGACCACGCCAACCGGCTCTTTGATGATGAGCGACAGGGTGGTCGCGTTCAGTTCGGTAGCCGAGCCTTCTTCGGCCCGGATAACCCCGGCGAAATACCGGAAGTGATCGACTACCAGCGGCAGGTCGGCGGCCATCGTTTCGCGGAGGGCTTTACCGTTTTCAACCGTTTCGACACGAGCCAGGAATTCCAGGTTTTTCTCGACAACGTCGGCAATTTTCAGGAGGATGTTGCTCCGTTCGGTGGCTGAGGTTTTCCCCCAGGTTTTAAACGCTTCCTGAGCGGCCTCAACGGCCAGGTCAACGTCGGCGGCTTTGGAACGGGGCATCTTGGCAATCAGACTACCATCCACCGGCGATTCATTGTCGAAGTACTCGCCCCCGACGGGTGGCACCCATTTTCCGCCAATGTAATTGTCATAATGAGACCGGAATTTAGGCCGGTTTACGTGGGTTTCTACAAGTTCAAGCGTTTCCATGAAGTATAATTGGGGTTATCGTTGAATGAATACAAATAATACTAAAAGATATGGTAATAGCAAAAGAAATCCGGATTCATCACCGACAATTAGCTGAATACAGATTCATCAACCTGGGCAGACCCCCTGGCCAGCCCTACCCACAAACCAACCCCCACTTGTATAGTTGTATGATCAGCTATGAACACGAAAACTAACTCGAAAGCGGGCCTGACCCGGCCTACACTGACGTTCCTGCGCGACCTTGTTAAAAACAACAACCGCGAGTGGTTTCAGGAAAACCGTTCCCGTTACGACGCGGCCAAAACCGAACTGGGCGGGGTAGTGGAGCGGGTTCTGACGGGTATGAGCACGTTTGAACCGCTGGCCAACACCCAGGTGAAAGACTGTATCTTCCGTATTAACCGGGATATTCGCTTCGCCAAAGACAAGCGACCCTACAAAAACAACATGTCGTTTGCCATTGGGCCCGGCGGGCGGCATTCGGGCCGGATTGATTATTACGTGCAGATTCAGCCGGGCAACCTGTCGTTTCTGGGCGCGGGCATGTGGCAGCCAACACCCGCCAACCTGGCCAAGTTTCGGCAGGAGGTCGATTACAATGCGCACGAACTGAAGCAGATCATCGACGCTGACGAGTTCCGGGCTTATTTCCCCGAACGGGCGGGCGAGGTGATGAAAACCAGCCCCAAAGGATACTCCATTGACCACCCGGAGATTGAGTTACTCCGCCGGAAAGAGCTGTTCTTTATCCACCGCTACACCGATAAGGAAGTAACGAGCGCCGGTTTCGCCGACGAAATAATCCGCGGCAGCCGTATCGTAAAACCCTACTGCGATTTCCTGAACTACGTGTTCTTCGATGAAAAGGAAGAGGATGTCGTGCTCTGACAATAAGCCTGTTAGTTCTTATTCAGCGTATCTTTTTTCGGCTTGCCCAGGGGGATGGCTACGCCAAAGGCACGCGGGTCGGAGGGGGGGCTGGTTCGGCGCTTCGTCTGCTGATCGGCGGGCAGGACATTAGGATCGGGTGACGACTGCATAAGCGTACCCGGCGATGAGGTCGGCGAATTGACGCCGGGAATCAGCACCTCGCGCTGCGGAGCCTTTCTGGCGCGGCTCTGGCGAAAACCAGTTGTGTCAACCTGCGCCAGGCAAACCGATGAAACTCCGAAAAGCAGAAACGAAAACAGGATGCCGCGCATGATCATTGCCATTGAATTTGTCTGTTTATAACCTGCATTATACCGGATAGTTTACGGCAGTCACGGTTAACTCCTCCGGCGATCAAAGCGATGTATAGAAGGCGCTTTCCCGGAAAAGTCATAAAATGAGGCCTATTTTGGCTTTTATGTGGAATTTATCTTTAAAAAGTACTATCTTTGCCGTTGCAATAGCATCGCATCCCATCCCGGCGCGTTCGTTCGCGTGTATTGTCCGCTCTTTTCTTTGGTTAATCGTCAGGCGGACGTTGATAAGCCCGGGTGCGTTTTAGCGGTTGCATTCCCTGAGTATGAAGCAGTATCTGCATTTATTTGATTTCCGGCAGCGCGTCAATTACCGCACCGAAGTGTTATCGGGGCTCACCGTAGCCCTGGCCCTCATTCCCGAAGCCGTTGCGTTCGCACTCATTGCCGGTCTGTCGCCTTTAACAGGTTTGTACGCGGCCTTTACAATGGGCCTGATTACGTCTATTCTGGGTGGCCGTCCCGGCATGATTTCCGGCGCTACGGGGGCGGTGGCGGTGGTGATTGTTACGCTGGTGAAAGACCACGGCGTAGAGTACGTGTTTGCGGCTGTGGTGCTGGCGGGCCTGATTCAGGTGCTGGCGGGGGTGTTGCGGCTGGGTAAATTTATCCGGCTGGTGCCGCACCCGGTCATGTTCGGCTTTGTGAACGGGCTGGCCATCGTGATTTTTCTTTCGCAGATGGCGCAGTTTCAGACCGTCGATGCGCTGGGCGTGGCGCAGTGGCTTACGGGTACACCGCTACTGATTATGGGGGGACTGGTGGCGCTGACTATGTTCATTATCTGGGGACTGCCCCGGCTGTCGAAAGCCGTTCCGGCCTCGCTGGTGGCTATTGTTGTCGTGTCATTGCTGGCCGTTGGGCTGAACATCGATACCCGTACCGTGGGCGATATTGCGTCCATTCAGGGTGGGTTTCCGCCGTTTCACATTCCCGACCTGCCGTTTTCGCTGAATACGCTGGCCATTATTTTCCCTTACGCCCTGATTATTGCCGGGGTGGGGCTGATTGAAAGCCTGCTGACGCTGAACCTGATCGACGAGATAACGGGTACGCGGGGCCGGGGCAACAAAGAATGCGTGGCGCAGGGCATGGCCAACATCACAACGGGCTTTTTATCGGGCATGGGTGGCTGCGCCATGATTGGGCAGAGTCTGATCAACATCTCATCGGGCGCGCGGGCCCGGCTGTCGGGTATTGTGGCGTCGGTAATGCTGCTGGTCTTTATCATGTTCGGTGCCTCCATCATTGAGCAACTGCCCATGGCGGCCCTGACCGGGGTTATGATTATGGTGGCCATTGGCACGTTTGAGTGGGCGAGCCTGAAAACGTTCGGCAAAATGCCGTGGCATGACGTGCTAGTCATGGTGCTGGTGGCGGGCATTACGGTGCTGGTTCACAATCTGGCGCTGGCCGTGCTGGTGGGGGTTATTATCTCGGCCCTGGTTTTCGCCTGGGAAAACGCCCGCCGGATTCGCGCCCGCAAGTCGGTAGATGCCCACGGGGTGAAGCATTACGAGTTATACGGCCCGTTATTTTTCGGCTCGGTGATGACCTTTCGCGAGAAGTTTGACGTAGTGAATGATCCCGCCGAAATTGTCATTGACTTTCAGGACTGCCGCGTGGCCGACATGTCGGGCATTGAAGCCCTGAGCAAACTGACCCAAAGCTACCAGCAGCAGGGTAAAACCGTTCATCTGAAGCACCTCAGCCCCGACAGCCGGCAGCTGCTGAACAGAGCCCGCAGCCTGATCGAAGTAAATATTCTTGAAGAAGACGCTATTCTGTAGAGCCGCTGGTAAAGCGCTGCGGCTTAGCTACGACGGCCACCGAGCAAACGCAGCATGAACAGAAACAGGTTTATGAAATCCAGATACAGCCGCAGGGCGCCCATCACCGCCATGTTGCGGCTGGTGTGTCCGGCCAGAGCCATTTCCTTTATTTTCTGAGTGTCGTAGGCGGTTAATCCCACAAAAATCAGCACCCCGGCGTAGGTGACGATCCAGTACAGCAGTTCGTTCTGCCAGAATATATTCACGACCGAGGCAATGATCAGCCCGATGACGGCCATCATCAGAAAGCCGCCCCACGACGTCAGATCGCGCTTGGTGGTGTAGCCGTACAAACTCATGGCGCCGAACGTACCGGCCGTTACGAAGAACGTGGAGGCAATGGAGCCGCCCGTGTAGACCAGAAAAATAAACGCCAGCACCAGACCATTCAGCGCCGAATACAGGATAAACAGGGCCGTTGCGGTGCCGGGAGCCAGTTTCTGAATGGAGGCCGAGACGTACCAGACCAGGGCTACCTCGGCAATGAGCAAGCCGTAAAAAACAAGTTTGTTGCCGAATATCAGGTCGAGCATGGCGGGCGAACCGGCCGTAAACAGCGACACGACTGCCGTGACGAGCATGGCGATGGTCATCCAGCCGTATACCTGCGTCATGAAGGCACTCAGTTCAGCTTTGGTCTGATCGCTGCTCAGCGACCGGGGTTGTTGGGAAAACGATTGGGGTTCCATGTGACAAACGGGGTTTGAAGGCTGAAAGAACGGGAAACACCGGTAAGATTCCAACGAATAACCCCGTACCGGTCGTCTATGTTGCCGGGTTGCAAAAAGCCGGGCAAAAACGGCCCGCTACACGCGCTGAACTTAGGGCTGTAGTTAATCAGCTGTACCAGGCAGCCTAGAAAAGCAACGCGGGTCGACCCCGGGGGGGCTGGCAGGGAGCTGACAAAAGTTGCGTAGTTTGCAACGTGACTACTAATTCGCCTGCTTTTCTGCGCAACCCTGCTCTGTTCACGCTCTTTGGAGCCGTGGCTTCGTTTTGCGCCTATGCCTGTATGTTTGCTTTTCGCAAGGGCATTACGGCCGCCACGTTTGAGGGTATGGTATTTGCCGGGGTCAGCTATAAGATCTGGCTCATTACAGCGCAGGTACTGGGTTACGCGGCTTCCAAACGCATTGGTATTAAGGTTGTTTCGGAGATGTCGCCGGGCCGCCGGGCGTTAAATATGCTTTTGTTTGTGGGCATGGCGTGGCTGGCTCTGCTGGGATTTGCGTTGGTCCCGGCCCCGTATAACATCGTATTCCTGTTTCTGAATGGTCTGCCGCTGGGGTTGCTATACGGCATCATGCTCGGTTTTCTGGAAGGTCGAAAACAAACCGACGCGCTGGTAGCGGGGCTGACGGCATCGTTCATTTTTGCGTCGGGCTTTGTCAAGACCGTTGCGCTCATGTTGCGGGCCAACTGGGGCGTGTCGGAGTTCTGGCTGCCGTTTGTAACGGGGGCGTTGTTCGCTGCGCCGTTGCTGGTATCGGTATACGCCCTTACGCTGCTGCCCCCGCCCACGCCCGAAGACCACGCCCTGCGTACCGAACGCAAACCCATGCACGCCGATGAGCGCCGGTCGTTTGTAAAAAGCTTTCTGCCAGGGCTGGTGCTGCTCATTGCGAGCTATGTGCTGCTATCGGCCTTCCGGGACTTCCGCGACAACTTTGGCCCCGAAATCCTGCGCGACGCGGGCGTTGACAACTTCGGCATTTTTGCCCAGACCGAAACGCTGGTGGCCGTTGGTATCCTTATTGTGATGGCTCTGTTGCAGCGCGTTACCGACAATTTCCGGGCGTTTGCGCTGCTCAACGGCATTATGCTGCTGGGGGGGGCGCTGGTGGGGCTGAGTACCTGGGCCTACTCGGCGGGAATGCTGCCGCCGGGGGTGTGGTTCATGCTCACGGGAATGGGGCTGTATATGGGCTACGTACCCTGCAATGGTTTGTATTTTGAGCGGCTGATTGCGAGTTTTCGGTACGTCAGCACAGTAGGATTCATTGTGACCCTGGCCGACTGGTACGCCTATCTGGGCAGCGTAAGCGTCTTGCTGTACAAGAATTTTGGGCAGGGAAGCCTTAGCTACCACGACTTTTTCGTGAACGGGGCGTATGTCCTGGCCGTGCTGTACAGTGGGTTGGTGGTAGGTTCGTTTGTGTACTTCCGGGCGCGGTTTCGGACCCGGGTTACTGAACCCATTGCCGTTTGATTATGTAGCGTTGACAGCGAATAATTTTTCTGCCCAACCGTTATGAACCCCTGGAAAAGCGTACCCCACGCCGATTACGAGCGGCACATGAGCCACGAAACCGTGGGTCAGCTGGCGTCGCTGAGCGACATCACGCACGAAAAGGTCCAACAGCGATCCCCGCAAACGGTGGCCGTATATGGTGCCTGCACCGGTAATGGCTTCGCGCACTTTACCGAAGCCCGTACGGTGTATGCCGTTGATCTGAACCCAACCTACCTCTCGATTTGTCAGGAGCGCTACGATCCCATTCTTAATGAACTGGTGCTGGTACCGGCCGATATCAACCACGACGCGGTACTTGTTCCACCCGACTCGGTCGATCTGATTGTCTGCCATCTGTTTCTGGAATACGTCGATCTGAATCTGGCTTTTGCCAGTTTCCGGCAGGTGCTGCGGCCCGGTGGTTTGCTGAACGTGGTGCTTCAGCGCAGTAATGACACCGGCTGGGTGAGTAATACGGGGGTAACAACGCTCCGGCCCGTTGCGGCCATTGCTCTCGAAGTGCCCGACGAAACCCTGCGGCAGCACGCCCGGCCCGATTTTCGTTTCGAAGGCAGTCAGACCTTTCGAATGCCCAACGGCAAAAGTTTGGTATCATACGATTTTGTGAAACAGGGCGTAACCCCGTCGGTCGATGAAGAAAGTGCTGATTTTGAGTGGCCTGAGTGGTAGCGGCAAATCCACGTTTTCCCGGCAGTTCTGCGCCGAACATCCCAATTTTCTGCGCATCAATCGCGATGACCTGCGCCGGAGCCTGCTGTCTGTTTCGCTGCCCGAATACTGGCAAACCTGGCCGGAGGCCGACAAAGACCGGCTTGAAAACGTAGTGAACGAGTTGCAGAGAACGGCTATTGTTGCCGGGCTGTCGCGTGGGTGGCACATGCTGATCGACAATACCAACCTGCGGCTCAGCTACATTGACGAATTCAGAAGGCTGCTGGCCACCCATTTTGATGCCGTCGATATTCAGTACCACCTTATTGATACGCCCCTCGACGAGTGCATCTGGCGCGACCGGTACCGCGATGATTCGGTGGGGGAGGCCGTTATTAGAAAACAGGCCGAACAACTAACTGTACTGAAAAAGACATTTCTGTTCCAGCCCGAAACGACAACCAGAATCCCGGCTTTGCCGCCCCTAGTGCCCCCGAAATAAGTCTGGACTACCACCCTACTACCCATTTGGAACTGTCCCGATGGGCTATTCATCCGCTATGCAACCCGATCTGCGCTACCCCATTGGCGAATTTGTCGCCCAGCCCCTGTACTCGTCCGATGAGACGAAACAGCACATTATGGCTATTGCCCACCTGCCCGCCAAACTCACTGCTCTCGTGGGTAACTGGCCCGACGACCGGCTCGACACACCCTACCGGCCCGGCGGCTGGACGGTGCGGCAACTGGTGCATCATATTGCCGACAGTCACATCAACGGCTACATTCGCACCAAACTCGCCCTGACCGAGACCAACCCCACTGTTCGGCCCTACCACGAGGGTGAATGGGCCAGGCTGCCCGATTCCGGCCTTGATATTGCGCCCTCGCTGGTTTTGCTGAACGGTGTACACCGGCGCTGGGCAACCACTTTTGAGGCACTTAGCGAAGCCGGGCTGCAACGTACATTTTACCATTCCGGCAGCGACAAAACGTTCACCCTCGCCCAGCAGGCTGCCAACTACGCCTGGCATGGCGAACACCACTACCAACACGCCAGTCAACTGGCCCGGCGGAATGGGTGGCTGTAGCTTAGATAATGTTTGCGTCAGAATCCCCACCGGGAACCGGCTTTGCAGGGAGCCGCGTTTAAGACTTAAAGCCTGCGGGTTTTTCCCCGCATTACTCTAATGCAGCAACTCGTCATTTTTCTGATTTTTGCGCTGGCACTGGCTTATCTGGGTCAGCGGGCGTATCGGTCGGTGGTTCGGAAGCAGGCTGGTTGTGGTAAAAACTGCGGCTGCCCACCGGGCGAGCGGTCAGTTGTGGTACAAAAAGTGGAAAGACCATAATTTTAGTGGACTAACATTTCTTTAATAAGATAGTTTGTTGGAGCAAATGGCTGCTCAACGAATCACCGGAATTCTGTTTTTTGTTACCCTCCTGGCCGTTACGGCGGGTTGTAATCGTGTGCGGCCCGATGCGCCCGTGCAACAGGCGTTTGAACCGGCCATACCCGATCCTATTTCCTACGTAGCGGGCGAGATCACATTTCCCATTGATGAACTGGAAGCGAAGATCAATGAATCGCTGAATCCGGTACTCGTCAATGAGGAAACCTTCCGGGGTAAGAAAGGAGAAGCCTGGAACCTGCGCGTAGTGCGCACCGGTCCGGTCCGGATTAAATATGCCGATCAGAAAGTATCCATCTCGGCTCCGTTGCAGGTTTGGTACAGCAATCCAATCGGGCTTCGAAAAGAGAAAAAAAAGCGGAAACTCTGTGCCCTCTCGGTCAACCTGATGTCGCCCCTGGATATTGGGTCAAACTGGCGGCTGAACACACGTTCGCAGTTTCGGGATTACACGTGGATTGAAAAGCCCAAAGTCAGACTGCTCGGTATCAACATCAACATTACCAATCTGGCCGAGTCAATTCTTGATAAACGCCGGGCCGACATTGAAGCTGCCATCGACAAGGCCGTTCATAAGGAACTCCGACTCGACCGCAACGTCCGCAAGGTCTGGCACGACCTGCAAAAGCCGCTGCGTATCACCAGGAAGCCCGAAGAGATCTGGCTGATTCCGCGTCCATTCAGCGTAGCCGCTGCCCCCGTTTATGGCAATGCCAAACGCCTGACCGTGCCCTTGCAGATTGCTTTTCGGGTTGACACGCACGTGGGTCCCGAGCCCACCGGCCGGCCGGAAGAAGCCTTGCCCAGGCTTCTGCGCCGGAACAAACTGCCCGAGATATCGCGGTTGCAGGTGCTGGCCTTTGTGCCCTTTACTGATTTGAACCGGGCCCTTGCCAGCCAGTTGTCGACCGAAAAAATTGAACTGGCGGGGGGGCACCTTACTATAAAAAAAGCATCGGTATACGGCAACGGTAAGTCGCTGATTCTAAAAGTCGATGTGCGGGGCACGGTAAACGGAACCCTGTTCCTACGGGGGCAGCCTGACTATGATACCCTGACCAATACGCTGATTGTGAAGAATGTTGATTTTGATGTAGCTACGAAAGACAAGTTGCTTGCTACGGCCAACTGGCTGTTACACGATAACCTGCGCGATACCCTCCAGGCGGCTCTGGTGATTCCGCTGAATAAGCCGATTAGCAAGGTGCCGGAAAAAATAGAAACAGCCTTTGCCCGGGGAAAGACGGCCCAGAAAACCGGACTGGATATAGATAAATTTAGAATGGTGCCGCAGCGCATTGTGGTTCGTCCCGATGGCGTTCAGGTTCTGATCCACGCCCAGTCGGAAATAGACGTGGTGATAAAAAAGTTATGACCACCGCCACAGGTACCGGCAGGCCGTTGTTCGATACGGTTGCCAGGCACTGGCAATTTCCTGAATTTTCTTGTACAGTACCCGCCCCGTCAGTCCGTCGGTTTGCTGTGGATAAGCCCGGATAATGCGCTGCCGGATTACGAGATCATCAATTGGAAATACGTCGGGTCGATCCAGCACAAACATCAACAGCATTTCTGCCGTCCAGCGGCCCACGCCTTTGATGGGGAGCAGGTACTGTATGATTTCTTCGTCCGTGAGGGCCTCGAAGAAAGGACGGTCGAGCCGGTTGGTTCGTGCAAAATCCGCCACGCTCTGCACGTACTTCACCTTTTGCCCCGACAGACCCACTCCGCGCAGGTCATCGTAGTGCAGGGCCAGTAAGCCATCGGGGGTAGGAACCCGGTGGGGAAACAGCCCGCAAAGCCGCCCAAAAATAGCGTCGGCGGCTTTAACCGAAATCTGCTGCGAGACGATGCTTTCCAGCAGGGCTACGTATACCGTATCGGGATGGTCGTCGAAAATTGCTGGCATGGGTGTTTCAGCCATGATCCGCGCCATAACGGGATCATGGCTGAGGTGAGCGAGGGCAGGGTTTGTCATACGGTACCGGTCAGGATGGGTTTTCGTTAACGGATAATGTTGGGTCGGATAAGGTTCTTACGTTGGTATATGCGGTTGAAAGACTGAACTTTGACCCCCAAGATCATTGACCAACCAAACCGATGTCGAAACGCCGACGGTATACCTCCGCCGAGAAAACGCTCGGCACCTCGCCGGGAACGCTTACCTACGTAGGCGAAGATATTGACCACGCTACCAAAATCAGACGGATTGACTACAATGCCGCCCACTATCAGATCGACGACAGCAATCGGCTGAGCCACTGCCAGCCACCGGCCGGCAACTCGCCATTTGTGAACTGGATTGACGTGGATGGGATTCACGAGCCCAAGGTAATTGCGGCCTTGGGGCAGTACTATCAGCTGCATCCACTGCTGCTCGAAGACGTGATGAACACCGATCAGAAACCCAAGATTGATCTGTATGACGACAATCCGGTGGTGGGTCAAATTGTTTACGTGACGTTGAAAATGCTGCATCACAACCGCGGCCGGCAGGAAATTGAACCCGAACACCTGAGCCTGGTCCTGGGCAAAAACTTTTTGATTTCGTTCCAGGAAGAGCGTACCCGAGACACGTTTGAGCCCGTAGTAGAGCGGATCAAGGCATCGGCCGGCAAGACGCGCCATAACGGGGCCGATTACCTGCTGTACTCGCTGATGGACCTGGTGGTTGATCACTATTTTGTTATTACAGAGCGGATTGGTGATAAGATGGACGAGCTGGAGGATTACATCGTACACCAGCGGGCCAACCAGCAAACGCTGAATTCTTTGTATGCCCTCAAACGCGAGCTGGTCAACATCCGGCGGGCGGTCAACCCGCTGCGCGACGTGATCGGGCTGTTGCTGCGGGGCGACTCTGATCTGATTCAGCCCGGTACCATGCCGTTTTTGCGAGACCTGGCCGATCACGTTAATCAGATTACGGACATGCTGGATTCATACCGCGAACAGATTGGCGGGCTTATGGACGTTTATTACTCCATCGTGAACAACCGGATGAACTCGGTGATGAAGACACTGACGGTGTTCTCGGCCATTTTCATGCCCCTGACCTTTATCGTGGGAGTTTACGGCATGAACTTCGACAATATGCCCGAACTCCGCACGCGTAACGGCTATTTCTGGGTGATGGGCGTTATGTTTACCATGGCCTTTGCCATGCTGCTGTATTTTCGACGGCGCGGCTGGATATAGAAGCGACTCAGTCAACCCGCTTTCAGGGCAGTCTGGCGTACCGACGGCTCATTTCTTTTTTACGGCTTCGACGTTGTTCTTCTGGTTTTCAAGTTCGGTCAGGGCGGTGGCCTGCTCCGTCTTGTTAGTTTCAATATCCTGCTGAAGCTTCTCAAGTTCCCTGGCGTTGTCATCGATGCGCTTGAGGAGCTTTTCTTTTTCCCTGGCGTTGTTTTCCAGTTCGCGCTGGAGTCGCTCGCCGGTACGAACCGCTTTCTGGTGCGCTTTCTGCGCTTCGTCAAATCCTCCCTCGGCCAGTCTGACTTCCTGGCTGCGCTGCGTGCTGGTGCTGAACGTCCTCAGCAGTGATTCGGCGGCATTATAACCCGTATCCCCGGGTTTAACGAAGTTGCCACTGCCCAGATCGAACGATGCGAAAATGGTAGCCGCCGATTTAGACGATTTTACGGTGCTGACCAGGTTAATGGGTTCCGGCGAAACCGCGCCGATATCGGCGCTGGAAACGCGGTACGTACCACGAGACACGCTGAGTCGCCCGTAGGTTTTGAGGTGTTCTTCCCAGTCTTTCTCAATCTGCCGCCCGTCGCCCTGAACGGTCAGGTACAAACCCGATAGCTTAACCTTATCGACGGTAGATTCGCCGGCGTAAATGGTCTGCGCCTGCAGGACGGCGGGTAACAGGCAGAGGAGGATCACGAATAAGTGGCCTGTAAATTTCATGGATTACGGGTTTAATGATTGATTGAAGGCAAACATACACCAGGATTAGCCAGGTTGTTAGGCGTCGCTTTTTCGGCAGAGAATCAGCCGTCTGTCGCCGTTGAGCAGCGTAGCGGCAAAGAGATACGCGTCACCACCTTCGCGCAGAGCCAGTTTTTTGCGTAGATCGGCCACCGTCTGCGGGAAGTTACGCACAGTCAGGTTGGCTTTCCGGTCGGGCAGCAGCAGCTGCACGGCTTTCCGGTCGGGCTTAAGCGTCTGTTCGATCAGGAAGGTCCGGCCCGGAAAGCCGTTTACCAATTCGTGGCTCGTGTACAGGTGCGTGTTAGGGGCAAGTTTGGTGAGCCCGAAGCAACTGGCCACAGACCGGAATGCCCCGGCTTTCAGCACCGCAGCATTGGGTTCGTACAGGTAGGTCTGCGGATCGCCGAACGAGACGTCGGCGGTACGTTCATCACCGCGGGTATGCGAAAACACCAGGGTCTGGTCTGGCAGCAGGTTAACCGCGTAAGCGGGTATCGTTAAGGCGTCTCCCTGCCGGTTGCTGATGATAAACAACACTTCTTTTACCTCGCCTGAAACGGCGACCACGTGCACCGATTCAACCCCGTAGCCGGGTCCGGACAAGTGCCGGATTGTGGCATCCAGGTCGATCAGGGGGGATGCTTTCAACAGGATATTTCGGGTCTTTGTCAGCAGATTTTTCAGCATACCGGGCCGCGACACGTCGGGTTCGCACTGATCGAGTCGAACGACCTTGCCACCCTGTTCATTGCGCCGATGGGGGTCCAGGTACAGCCAGTCGGCGGTTTCCAGACGTTCTTCAGCCATGGCCAGCCCATCGCCGGTATGAATATCTATATTTTCGACTCCCAGCAAGGGCAAGTTATGGGCCGCCAGCTGAGCAAGTTCTGGCCGTTGTTCAGCGTATATGACCTGGTCCATCCGTTTGGCAAAGGCCCAGGTATCAACGCCCATGCCACCGGTCAGGTCCAGCAGGACCGCCCCGCCCACCAGCGACGCCTTGTAATGGGCCGCTGCCTCCGACGATGCCTGCTCGACAGAAAGAGCGGGCGGAAAGATCAGGCTGGTATTGGCATACCAGGCGGAGAGTTTATGCCGCGCCTTTTGGCGGGCTGTAATCTGGGCCGCCAAATTTTTAATGTCCAGTCCAGCCGGGTGGGGGCGCAGGAGCAGTAATTGCACATCAGCACTGAGGTGCTCCTGAATAAACTTTATTTCGGTGGTGGAGAATGGAATCAAGCGTACTTTTATGAAAAATTTAATGTCTTTTTAACCTCGTGTAACGTTGCCCCAAAGGTCAGCGTTCACTAAAAAACGCAACAGATTATCCCTCAGTTATGCAATCAAGCCATCCTTTCCGCACGTTTTCTGAGTACAAAACGGCCTGGCTTCGGCAAGACGTTCCGGCTGCCTTATCCGTATTTCTGATAGCCTTGCCGCTCTGCCTTGGCATTGCCCTGGCATCGGGGGCACCCTTGTTTTCCGGTTTGGTAGCCGGTATGATTGGTGGCATCGTGGTGGGTACGTTGTCGGGGTCAGAGGTGAGCGTGAGCGGCCCTGCCGCTGGTCTGGCCGTCATTGTGGCCGACGCCATTGTAACGATAGGTTCGTTCGAAGCGTTTCTGGTCGCTGTAGTGCTGGCGGGGCTGATGCAACTGGTGCTGGGGCTGGTTAAAGCAGGCCGGTTCAGCAGTTTCTTCCCCGACGCCGTTATTAAAGGCATGCTGGTTGCCATTGGCCTGGTTATCATCCTTAAACAGATTCCACACGCCCTCGGCCGGGATACGGACTACGAAGGCGAGTACGAGTTTCAGCAACTGGCCGACGGTGAAAATACCCTGTCCGAGATTTATCGGGCTGTTGTTACGGCCAGTCCCGGGGCAGTAGCCATCAGCCTTGCGTCGCTGCTGTTTCTTATTGGCTGGGAGCGCATTGCCAGCCGGAGTAAGCGTACACTTTTCAAAAGTTTTCCATCGGCTTTGGTGGTGGTGTTGCTGGGGGTGGGCATGAATGAGCTGTTCCGGGTTATGATACCCGCCTGGTACGTGGGCGACACGGTACACCAGCACATGGTGCAGGTACCCACTATTAAGCCGGGCAGCAGCTGGTACAGCATCTTCGATTTTCCCGATTTCAGCATTCTGACCAACCCGCAGGTATACATCATGGCCGCTACCATTGCCGTTGTGGCCAGCCTGGAGACGCTTCTCAACCTCGAAGCCTCAGACCGGCTCGATCCCTACCGGCGTGTTTCCTCTACCAATCGGGAGTTGATGGCGCAGGGCGTGGGTAATATGCTGTCGGGACTGATTGGGGGGCTGCCCGTTACGTCGGTTGTGGTCCGGTCATCGGCTAACGTGTATAGCGGGTCGCGGTCGCGGGTATCGGCCATTTTGCACGGTGGTCTTCTGGTGGTGGCAGTATTTGCGGGCGGTTCGCTGCTAAACCTGATTCCGCTGTCATGTCTGGCCGCGCTGCTGATCATGGTAGGCTACAAACTGGCCAAACCCACCATTTTTCGTTCGGCTTACGCCGATGGCTGGAGCCAGTTTGTGCCGTTCATCGTTACTGTGCTGGGCATTATCTTCACCGACTTGCTGGTGGGTATCGCGCTGGGAACGGCGGTAGGCATCATCATTGTGCTGTACACCAATTTTCAATCAACCTTTCGCGTCATTCGCGATGATAACCGGGTGTTGATTATCTTCGACAAAGACCTGTATTTCCTCAGCAAACCCCAGATCAAGGAAGCGTTGGCCGCCCTTAAGCCGGGCGATTCGGTGCTGATCGACGGGCGGAAAGCGCATTTCATTGACCACGATGTGTATAACATGCTGCGCGACTTCAAGGAAACGGCCCGTACCCAGCACATCGACTACGAACTCCGGGACGTGAAGCTCAGCAAACGTCAGGCCCTGCGCGATCGGTCCGTCACTTCCTGACTAACGTTACCAAAAATACGTCAGGCTGAGCCGGGCGAAAAACGGCGTGCCGGGGGTAAAGTGAATCTCCCCGGCGGATTTTTCTTCGCCTTTTAAACGGCTTTCGGTGGCAAACTGGGTTTCTTTCCAGCGCACGTTGAACAGGTTCTGCACCGATAAGCCGAGGGTGTAGGCCCGCTTGCCGTAGTTGAGCTGCAGGTCGTTCACGAAATAACCGGTTGCCACTATCGAATTATCTTCGTTGGCGGGCCGATCAGCCATGTAGCGGTACCGTAGCGAACCGCTGAACCCCGACGGCGACTGCAACGATAAACCACCCGTCGAGGTAAACGTCGGAGCCAGGGGCAGGTAATTCTGACCGGCTTCGGCGTCGAGGGCGCGGGGTTTGGCGGTGTTCAGGTCCAGATCGGCGTATAGCGACTTGGTGATCTGATAGCGTACTGACAGGTCAATACCCTGCCGACGTGACCGTCCGCTCGGCTCAATAACACCTTCGTCGCCGACGTACACAAACTCCTGCTCCAACCACAAATACCAGGCCGCTACATTGATGAGCAGTTTTGGCGTGGGTTTTATAATCATGCCGAGGTCAGAGCCGTAGCCGGCCGGTAAAATCTGCCGCCCTCCCTGTGGGACTACCACCCGCGCATCGTTGGAGTGAAATCCTTTACCCGTGTTCAGATACACCTGCAAACGCGGATTGGCGGTGTAGTAAACATTCAGCTTGGGCGAGACAATGCCCTGCGTAGCGTGCCGGGTATCGGCGGGCTGCTGGAGTCGGTCGGTGTACTGACTGCGAAAGAAATCGTACCGGACGCCCGCGTTGACCGTGAATTTGTCAGAAACCTGAATCAGTTCGTCGGCGTACAGACTGGCGTTGCGTTCGTTGACATCACCAAATTTGTCGCGTTGCAGCGTAGTGGTGCGGTTCAGCGTGTGCGACAGCTCGGTGCCGCTGGTCAGATCCTGCCGGTACTGAGCACCCAGCGTAGTGGTCCAGCGGCTGCGGCCCACGTTGTTCTGCGTGGCGTAGCTGCCGGTGTAGCCAAACAGATGCCGGTTTTCTTTCTGCCGGATCTGATCGCCGTTGACGCTGTCTCTCAGAAAAAAGGTGAAGTTAGAATACAGTTCAAAGTTGTAATTGCCGTAAAAGAGCTGGTTTTTGATGGTGTGATTACGGGGCGTTACCGTCACGAGCTGGAGGTTGGCATTGGTACGGCTGGTTTCTCCCCCTTCGGTTGGATCGACGGAGCCGAAGAAGCCGGTTAGCCCCGACTCAACGGCCCGGTCGGGAATCTGGCCCGAATGGTTCCACCGGCTCCAGAACGTGGTTCCGGTCAGGGTGAGGTGGGTGTTTGGCGCAATGTGGCTGTGGTATTTGCCAATTACGTTCAGCCGTTTGAACCGCTGCGGATTGTCGAAATACGAATTGGTATAGGAATACTCCGAAGCAATGTAGGCCGACCGGTCGCGCTCATCGGCCTTTCGGGCCTCGTTAAGGGGCAGCAGATCCAGCCCGGCCACCGCCCGGATAGTGCCATACTGCCCGGCTTCAAGTTTGGCGAAAGAGCGGTCGAGAGCCGTTTTGGTACGGAAATCAACCCAGCCTGCCGTCGCAAAATTACCTTTATCGGTGTGGTACGGTCCTTTCTTGAAATCGACGCCCTCAATCAGTTCCGGAATAACGAAGTGCAGGTCGGCATACCCCTGCCCGTGCGCGTGCGACACCATATTAACCGGCATACCATCAACCGTCAGGCGAATGTCAGTGCCGTGGTCGAGGTCGAAGCCGCGCAGGAAAATCTGCTCGGCCTTGCCGCCCCCCGCGTGCTGTCCAATGAACAGCCCCGGCACTATCCGCAAAATCTCCTGCGAATTGACGATGGGTCGTAGTTTAATGTCTAAGCTGCTGATCAACGACTGGTCGTGCGCCCGCTGCGACGAAATCCTGACTTCGCTCAGCTCAATGGGTGCCACAGTCAGGATCGTTTTTACGGACGTTGTGCGGTCGTTTTCTACGGCGGCCACCAGCGTCTGGGAGCTGAACCCCACGTGCGACAGGCTGATGGTATACGAAGCCGCCACTAAATTATCGAAGCGATACTGACCCAGTTCGTTGGTTTGGGTGGTGCGGCCAACGCTGGCCAACTGGACGGTTACGCCCGTAACCGGTAGTCGGGTAGTCTGGTCATATACCACACCCGACAGCGTACCAAGGTGGGCAAAGGCGGGTAGGCCAAGGCTGACAAAGAGAAAAAGTAAGATTGATTTCATTGACAGATGCGTAGAAAAGCATCACGTACTGGCCTGGGCAGCCCGTATGCGCGCAATGGAAAAATAAGACAGATGATGCGGGCTATAGGGTGTAAAGCCCGCGTACCAATGGGTCCTATGCTCTCCAGGGGGGCGCGTCAATGAGCCGGTGCGCAACAGTCAGCGCCAGCTTTCGGTACCGGGTGGTCAGGCGGGGAGACTGACCGGAAGGGATAAACAGGAAGGAAATGACAGGGGGCAGGCAGTGCGCATCAATGCCAAATACTACAGAAATTGATTGGTGTGGAGCTGTATCATCAGCCTGTTGGTACCGGGTAGCCAGGGCTTCGTTCAGAAACGCTTCCAAACCATCCATGCGCAGGTACCGGCAGTTGGCCACGTACTGATCGTTCGTGCTGGTCTGTACCAAAACCCGCTCGCGCTGATCTTCCGGACGGTTCATGCCGCCAACCCCCGCTACCAACAGGTAGCCGGCAAGCAGCACAACGGCCATCAGGGAACGTAGCATGAGCGCGGGCGGCTAAAAGCTAAGCGGGTTAGTTTACGAGCGTAAACGTCGGGTTCGTTTTGCGGGCGTCGGCCACGAGTTTGTTGCTGGCTGCTTTATTACCGGCTGCCAACTCGATGGCGGCTGCTTCCTGTAATAACTCCGGGTTTTTGCTGCCCGTCCGTAGCGCTACCTGCATGTACTGCTGTGCTTTGGGATAATCGTTCTGATTGAAGGCAACCCAGGCCAGCGCGTGATTTACATCGATGTTTTTGGGCCTCTTTTTGTACTCGATCAGGCCATGTACCTTCGCCAAATCCAGTTGTCCCGACAGAGTGTAGAGCTTGCAGAGTTCGAGATCAACGGCGTGGCCAGAGCTGGCATCTTCCTGCAGCATGGCCACTACCTCCTTATACTTTTGGGCTGCCTTCTCTTTGTTACCCTGCAACGCATAGATGTCGGCCATTTCTTCGTGAAACGAAAACTCAGGCATGATGGCAGCGGCCTTATTAAGCGTTACCAGTGCTTTATCATACTCCTTACGGGCTTTCAGTACGCGGGCCTGACCGGCTATGGCGAAAGCATAGCTGGGGCGTATCGCCAGAATGCCGGCGTATTGTTTTTCGGCTTCGTCCAGCTGGCCAGTTGTTTCGTAGAGCTGACCCAGAATATTCTTACTCCAGCAATAGGGTTCAGAACCTGGTAAGCCCGCCTGTACGGCCAGTTTCATGGCGTCGATGGCTCCGGGATAGCTACCGTAAATCTCGCGTAAATACGATGCCCGCGAATAGGACTCCAGCGAGGGTTTCAGGCCCTGCATCTTATCCGACATGGTAACCGCTTCTTCGTAGTTGCCCAGTTCTACGTTGGCATCGACCAGTACGCCGTATACGTAAGCATTATTGGGGTTGATTTGTCGGGCCCGTTCGGCAATCTCGCGGGCTTCGGCAAACTGGTGCTGCGACATTTTTACCGATGCTTTGAAGGTGGTAGCCTCAAAATTCTTCGGGTCCATGGCCAGTACGCCGTCCAGAATTTTTAGGATAGCCGGGTAATAGTAGGGGTGTTCGCCGGTGATGCGGGCTTCGGACAGATAGATGACCGCCACCTGTAACCGGGCTTTAATATCGCTGGGGTCTTTCTTGATTTGATCGGTCAGTTCAGTAACCTTTTCTTTGGTCTTGGGCCATTCAGTAGCCGCGGCCAGTTCGCCCTGTCGGTTAAACAGGGGCGGTATGGCCATCGTAGAAGATACGGTGCTGCTGGTGGTGTCGTCTGATTTTTTGGCGCAGCCAGCCGGTACCAGCATTAACGAAGCCGCAATGCCAGACAGAGCAAACGATCGGAGTAGGAGAGAGAATTTCATAGAGGTCTTAGAAAAAGGATGAATTATGAGTGATGAATCAGCCAGCGCAGGTGTTGCTTACGCCAAACATAATTCATCCCTCATAATTCATCCCTTATAATTTAGTTACGGATTACCTTGATTGTCATGCGGTCGGTTGGCGTGATGGCCTGGATGAAGTAGACGTCTGTCTGATCGCCCAGACGTATTGTCCGGCGTTCTACGTCACCTGCCGATGGGATCGTTTGCTGATTGATACGCCGACCGCTGCTGTTGGTCAGGATCAGTTGCAACGACTGACCGGCGGCTCCCCGCACTTCAACGGTTACGTTGTCACCGTTGGTTGGGTTGCCAATGGCTTTGATCGACAGAGGCACCTCGGTTTCGGCCGCTAAACGACCACCACCCAGACCACAGGGAGTGCGGAAGTCATACTTGAATACTGCCGCTGAGGCCGCATCGTTCACGTACCGAACCGTAATGGTCAGGAAACGCTCGCTCTTTACGTCCTTCAACAGACCTTCCTGCACCCGCCGATTGGTGGTAGGACCAAAGTTGCCCGCCGGCAAAACACCCGGTACCAGGTACTCAACGGCCCGGTTTGGATCGCCACCTACGCGGCCCAGCACGATGTCGCCCGTGGCGCAGTTGAAACTCAGCACCGTGGCCGAAAGCGGCTTGGTACCATCGGCCAGCGGAGCTTCGTAGCTCTTGCCGATAAACCCACGCCATGGGTCCTGTACGAACGGAAACTGCGCCTTCATAGTGGTGTCGTTTTTGGTGACACCGGCATTGAACGTCAGCACTTTCAGCAGGCTCGGCGTCACCGGCGACTGGCCTGCTACGAAGTCGTCGTACCACAGCCCAATAGCCGCCAGAACAACGCCACCCACGGCCTGCAACTCAATCGTGGTCACGTCATCTTCCAGCCGGCGTCCGTTAGGAAAACCATCCATGTTGGGGATGAACTGCAGATTGGGGTTGGTGAAGCGCGCATCGGTCAGACCCAGCACGGCGGCCTGCACCAGTCCCAGCGACGAGAAGTCGGGGCTGTTGCGGGGGGTGGCCGGCACGGCCATGTTCAGCCGCAGCATGTCGCCCCAGGTGGGCAGGAAGTTGTTAATAAACGGCTTGCCGGCGGCCAGTGGGTTGCCCGCTTTGCCGGTGGCCAGCTGATAGGGGCGCATGTTAGGCACACCGAGGTAGAATATGGGCAGCAGGTCAACGGCGCGTGGGCTGGCCTGATCGGGCAGCAGAATGGCGCCGAATGCTTTCTCGGAGAGGGCGGTGCCATCGAGGGCGGCATTTCCTTTGAGGACGGCCAGGCCGGGCTTGCCGTTGCGGAAGTCGAAACTACCCAGCGACTTGGACTGGATGCGAAGATCAGCCAGACCTGGTACGGCCTTGCCAAACTGCGAATCGTCCATGTAGAGAGCCAGTTCGGGGTTGGTGAAATACGTCACAAACCGAACGTCCTGGGTACTGTCGGGCCGGTATGAGTTCCACTTGTCTTTCATGCCAATGGGAATGATGGCTTCGTTGGTCAGGGGCATTCCCAGCCGTGATACCTGCACGTACTCACCATCGAAACCAAAGCCGTCGCTGTAAATCGTTCTGATTTTTGGGCGGCTGGCCGATGCCCATACGCCAATCACATAGTCACCATCAAGGATGTTAGTTGCCTGCGCCACCGTCTTGCCACTCTTCTGGAGCGTACTGACGGGTACTTCAATGGCAATGGTATGGCAGTTGTACCGCTTCACGGCATCACGACCGCTTTTGCGGAAATTACCCACGTCGAAAATGCCGCCGAGGTCCACAAAGAATGGATCGTCGACCGGGCCGCAGAAAACGCGCTCACCTGTCGACGCCGTCGTGATGGCTTTGGTGGCCAGTTCGTTGTACGATTTGGCACCCAATCCAACGGTATTGTCTTCAATAGAACGCGGGCCGATGTTGGCCGGTGGCACTACACCATCGGTGATGATAATGGCGTAGGATTTACCTCCATCCGTACTGCGCCAGCAGCTGTAGGTCGATTTCTGATTCTGCTTGCCCAGCCGAATGTTGAAGAATGTGGTTGGGTCTTCATTTTTGGTTGTGAACATGAACCGGTAGATAATGTCGTCACCAGCGGTTGTTGCCTTGTTCTTAACGTGAATCTCGTACTGGATCCGCTCCCCAAACGTGTACCAGTTGGGGCCTCCGTTCGAGTCTTCGAACGGAATGTAGTTGGCAATCAGGACGATCTTCTCGGCGTCGGTTGGGCTTTTGAAAGCGTACACGTCCGTATTGTCAGCCAGTGGGTCATTGGAAATCAACGGAGCCTCGCGGTGCGACGACGCCGTTACCTGGCTGTAGGGCACATACGTCAGCATGGCCATCAGCGAGAGAATGAGATATTTTTTCATTGGATGATTCGGTAAGAAGGTGAAAGGGTTAGTTGCGGGCTTTCAGCGTGTAATCGTACCCTCTCCACGGCGTCTGCACGTAGGGGAACGACGCTTTCAGCGTGGTGTCGTTCTTGGTGACACCCGCGTTAAAGGTCAGCACCTGAACCAGATTCGGCGTAACGGGGCTAACGCTGCTGGCCGGAACAAAATCGTCGTACCACAGGCCCACGGCCGCCAGAACAACGCCACCCACGGCCTGCAACTCAATCGTGGTCACGTCATCTTCCAGCCGGCGTCCGTTAGGAAAACCGTCCATGTTGGGGATGAACTGCAGATTGGGGTTGGTGAAGCGCGCGTCGGTCAGACCCAGCACGGCGGCCTGCACCAGTCCCAGCGACGAGAAGTCGGGGCTGTTGCGGGGGGTGGCCGGCACGGCCATGTTCAGCCGCAGCATGTCGCCGAGCGTAGGCAGAAAGTTATGAATAAACGGCTTGCCGGCGGCCAGTGGGTTACCCGCTTTGCCGGTGGCCAGTTGGTAGGGGCGCATGTTAGGCACACCGGTATAGAATATGGGCAGCAGGTCAACAGCGCGGGGGCTGGCCTGATCGGGCAGCAGAATGGCGCCGAATGCTTTCTCGGAGAGGGCGGTGCCATCGAGGGCGGCATTTCCTTTGAGGACGGCCAGGCCGGGCTTGCCGTTGCGGAAGTCGAAACTACCCAGCGACTTAGTCTGAATCCGCACATTACGAAGCGAAGGTACGGCCTTGCCAAACTGCGAATCGTCCATGTAGAGAGCCAGTTCAGGGTTGGTAAAATACTTGGCAAACTGCAAATCCTGTCCGGCATAGGGTTCTACCGTGTTCCACTTGTCTTTCATGCCAATGGGAATGATAGCCTCGTTGGTCAGGGGCATCCCCAGCCGCGATACCTGCACGTAGGGACCCTGATTGATTGTCTCGCCTTCGTCGAGCAACGTCTTGATGCGCTGGCGGCTGGCCGAGGCCCACACGCCAATCACGTAATCGGGGTCGAGGATGTTAGCGGCCTGTGCTACCGTCTTGCCATCTTTCTGTAACATCTGCACTGGAATCTTCAGCGCAATCGTGTGGCAGTTGTAGCGCGCTACGGCATCTTTAGGGGGGTTAACCATGTTGCCATCGGGCCGGAAGTTACCCACGTCGAACACGCCCGACAGATCAACGAAGAACGGGTCGTCGGCGGGGCCGCAAAAGATTTTCTCGCCGGCTGTCGTCGTAGCAATGGCCTTCTCGATCAGGCTGTTGTAGTCACTGCCCAGACCCAGCGTAGCGTTATTGATAGAACGCGGGCCGATGTTATTGGGTGGTACAGTGCCATTGGTAACAATGGTCATGAACGTCTTACCGCCATCGGTGCTCCGCTCGCAGGTGTACATCGTTTTCAGGTTTTGCTTACCCAACCGGATGTTGAAGAACGTGGTAGGATCTTCATTAAGGTTTGTGAAAGTAAACCGGTACGTAATATCATCGCCGGGCGTGCCCGCCTGGTTTTTGATGTGAATTTCGTAGCGAATCTTCTCCCCGAAACTATAGTAATTCGGCCCGCCGTCCGGCGACTCGAACGGAATGTAGTTGGCAATTATGGTGATAGTGTTCGGGTCATCAGGACTTTTGAAGGCATATACATCAGTATTGTCGGCCAGCGGATCAGTGGAGATCAGCGGGGCTTCGCGGTGGCTGGAGGCATAACTGCCTAAAGCCAGCAGGACGAAAGCGCCACTGAGCACTTTCGTCCTGAGATTCTGGAAAAGCAAGCTAAATGTGTGCATGATTGAATTGGATTTAATTGATTGAAAACTGAACTGGGTAAGGCAGAAATACGCCTGGTCATTACGAACGGCGAATATGTTGGTAGAGTCGGCTCGTGGGCCAAAGAATGCACTATGTATGGGACCTGTTTTTGATAGTATCCCATGGCTAATTGCCGCAGGTTTTAGTTCAGTTGTTTCAGCTGTTCCTGGCAGTTCAACAGCATAGGAATGGCTCTGATCAGAAATTATACGATGCAGCTTTCCTGTCTTAGGGAAAAATACTCAGTAACCAACCTATCTTTAATGCAGGCTAAAAGAAAAATTAGCCTGCATTAAAGAAGGATTAATTAGTTGCTTTACAATGAGATGGATCACCTACCGCTCTGAAAGTACGATTACAGTTTAACTTTAGATTTATGCCCACGACATATATTTACAGTTTATTAGAAAAGTGATACAGTGTTCTGGTTGTATAGTGGTAGTGTGCTAAAATAGGGGAGTTCGTACACTCTCAATGGTCGGTGTACCAGGCCCGCTTTACTGCGTGTGTAAGTAATAATCACTAAGAGAGGAGTTGTCGAATAACAACTACAGAGGCTACGATTGGTTGGCTGTGTACTACGTGTTCATACGCCACCATGAACTAATCTCTGCTCTCCACCGCGACCGTTTTGAGTAGTCTGAGATTTTCCCTTGTGTGGGTTGTGAGTTTACGCGGGCTATGCCTCGACCTATTGCACAGTACAGGGAAGCCTGGTCTGTAAAAACGCGGGCAGTACACTCGGCCTGGCATTCCAGCGACGCGTCCTGACCTTTACTTAAACTGTCTGGTGGCTCCCTCAGGCATTCTGGATTGCATAATTGTTCATGAGATGGCCCGCCTGAAGTTTGATAATCACGCCAACGCTATCTGGAAGGAGGCCGACCCAATGCTGCCCGATTACCGGGAACGGAAAAGCTGATTGCGGCTCAACGGGGAGGTATGAATTGGTGCCACAATAGGCCGGGCTAAAACTGACCGCCACCGGAGATAGTAGGGTGTTCCTGAAAAAGAAAATGCCCAGGCAACTCAAAAATGAGTTACTTGGGCATTTATATCGTAGCGGGGAGCAGGATCGAACTGCCGACCTTAGGGTTATGAATCCTACGCTCTAACCATCTGAGCTACCCCGCCGGAATTGTGCCACAAAAGTAGGTAAAAAATCGACTTTTCGCAAAAGATGCTGATTGACATTGGCAAAAAAAATCGTTTACCTTTGCCTATACCCCCTTACCACGTCAGATTATGGAAAAAACAAAATTTATAGCGGAATACGAGCTTCGGGCATCGCCTAAAATGCTCTTTCCCTACTTAAGCACCGCGTCAGGTCTTTCGCAGTGGTTTGCGGCTAAAGTCAATACCATGCCCGAACAGCGGCTCGACTTTCAGTGGGATAACGAGAGCCACATTGCCCGCCAGTCGTCTATGCGGCAGAATAAGGGCGTCCGGTTCGAGTTTACAGACACCGCTGAGAACGGCTCCGAAAATAACTATGTCGATTTCCGCATTGATCAGTCTGAACTAACCCAGGCCACGTTTCTGCGCGTGACCGACTTCTCCACCAATCCTGACGAGGATGACCTGCAGGACCTCTGGGACGGACTTATTGACAAACTCAAGGAAATTGTTGGCGGTTAAATTTTGTTAATGAACAATGTACAGTGGGGAATGTATGAGGGGGCCGTCGTTATAAAGACATAGTACCCGGTGCTGTACACGATTCATTGGTCATTAGCATGAAGAAAATAGATAAATTGGTACTTGGCTCCTTTGTGGGTCCTTTTGCGCTGACCCTCGTTGTGGTCATTTTTATCTTCCTGATGCGGCTGCTCATGTTCTACATTGAGGAGTTTGTATCCAAGGACCTCGATATGGCCACGTTTGGCCGCCTTCTCTTTTACTTCGCCCTGCTGACCGTACCAACCGCCCTGCCGCTGGCGTCGCTACTGTCGTCGCTGATGACGTTTGGTAATCTAGGCGAGTTTTTTGAACTCACGGCGCTTAAGAGTGCTGGTATCTCGCTCACCCGCGCCATGCGCCCGCTGCTCGTGGTGGCCGTGCTGATGATTGGCTTCTCATTCTGGTACAATAACATAGTGTCTCCCTGGGCCAACCTGAAAGGATATAGTCTGTTATACGATATTAAAACGGCAAAGGCATCTCTGAACCTTAAAGAAGGCATTTTTTACAATGACCTGCCCGGCTATAGTATTAAGGTTGACGAGAAAATAAAGAGGGGTAATAAGCAGGGTACCAACGGCGATCTGCTGAAAGGACTGGTTATTTACAAGCATGCATCGGGTGGTATGGAAAGCGGCAACCGCGAGGTTATTCTGGCCGATTCGGGACGAATGTATACCAGCCCCGATCGCTCCTATCTGGTTTTTGAACTTCACAACGGCAACGACTACCAGGAATATACGGACAACAGCACCGTAACGTATACCAGTAGCGGAGCCAAGCAGGGCGGTCAGTTTATGCGCAACGGCTTTAAAGACTACCGGCTCGTCATCAGTCTGGAATCATTTGGTATTAAGCGTACAGACGAGAACCAGTTTCAGTACCATGAGTATATGAAAGACTTGGACGAACTGGCCACGCTGACCGATTCGCTGCGTAAGGACTTTAAAACCACCAGCCTGAACGTAGCCAGCACATCAAGGCAGTATTACTCCTACCAGTTTAAGGATAATATGGCTCTGAAAGAAAAGAAACTTGCGGATGGCCAATGGATCGACAGTCTGCTCAGAAAGCAGAAAGTTGCGCGGCCCGAGCTCATACAGTCGGCATTGAGTCAGGCGCAGAATATCCTGAACTACGCCAGTTCGAACGTGACGTACCTCGAAGAGAAAGAAAAAATGGTATGGCGATACCAGCTCGAAAGCCACCACAAATTCACCCAGTCCGTCTCTATTTTTATCATGTTCCTGATTGGCGCGTCTATGGGGGCTATCATCAAAAAAGGCGGATTTGGGCTGCCGGTGCTGATTGCCATCGTGTTCTTTATTTTTCTGTACGTGCTGACCATTGTGGGCGATAAGTTTGCCAAAGACGGCATCATTCCGGTGTGGCTGGGAGCGTGGATGGCCAATATCGTGTTACTTCCCTTTGGTTTGTTCCTGTTGCAACGTGCCCGGCACGATTCGAGGCTGTTCGACAAAGACGTGTATATCATTGCCTGGGGGAAATTCAAGAGACGATTTATCGATCGTTCGTCGCCGGTCGGTAGTAGCTGACGCCTGACGAGCGAGTCGTATTGTACCCTTCATCCGGTATGGCGACTTCCGCTAACGCACCGATAATTCGTCGCTAACTCCGCCCCGTTCTTTGCCGCGCCCGTCAATTATGTGAGCGGTTTCCGTGGTCGTTTCTTTTCGCACGGGGCTACAGGCTTGAAAAAGAAATCGCGCGAACGTCACGGGTAAACCTGCCCTATACATGTGCGCTTCGTCCGTGAATTAAGTCGCTGCCCCAGTAGAGGCTAATGGCCTGAATGGATGAGGAAGGCGATGATACGGTCCGCACCATACGACAGGTTGACTGACTGCCCAGTAGAAGGCCCGGCGGTAGATCGTTGGACCGACGAAAGCGGTGTGCCTGCTCCATGTTTACCAGGGGGTACCGCGCGGCAGGTTTTTTAACCGCGCTGGTCAACAAATCCTTTGCGTTATTTACCCTAAACCAGAAAGTCATGAATGCCAACCCCGGCCCAGACCCCGTTCGGCCGCACGGGCAGGTTAGTTGCCCGCGCTGCCAGCACCTCTTTGAATGCCGTGTGGGCAGCATCAATCTGTGTTCCTGCCAGACAGTGGTGCTTAGCGAAGCCCAGCGACAGTACATCGACGAACAGTTTACCGGTTGTTTATGCACCAATTGCCTGCTGGCCCTGCGCACCGCTTACAATCGGCTAAACGATGATCGGGCTATCTCCTGATTGCTTCATGGAAACGAACTACCCTACCGGTTTACCCGCGTGTTATATAGTCGATGCTGAAACGCACCTCCCCAAAGGGGTATCCTCTGATGCGACGAGCCCACAGACGCATAGCGTCGGCCTGTTCAGATGAAATTACTGGTACCCAACCCATTCCAGGGGGTACGTGAATCAAAACGGTGGGAAGCGTTGACTAGGTGGGTAAATCAGCCAGCGGATCGGCGTCGGGATTTTTTTGTGGAGGATACAGAGACGCCGGAGAGGGACCAGGCTATTCATCGATCGGTGACAGTCGTAGCACTGACTGAACAACGGAACCCCATTTCCGTTCTTCTATGAACTACACCAGATCCGCTCATTTAAAAAAGGCTGCCCTGGGAGGTCCGGCACCGGCGTCAATGCTGGACGAGCAGGTTCGGCAGGAACTGACCCACCCGGTGGGTGTTGCTCTGAGTTGAATCTGACCATTTGAAAGCCGCCGGAGAACAACGGCTGTAACGATACCGGCGCCAATTTGGTTAGCTTCACCAATGACGAATGAGGTGGTGGTTGTGTCAGCCGCAGAGTGCCCGGGTCTCAAAGAAAAGTTCAGGTACTGTAACCTGTCCCGTCTAAAAAACAACCACTGCACCCTTTAATTAACCCCGTAGAAAAGATATAAAGCCGCTTTTATGCCCCTCATTACGAAGTCCCGCCCTGTTCGCGCCCTGTCTGATCACGAAAAATCCGGCCCGATTGTTCGAGTACCACTGCTTTGCTGGGACATTGCCCATCCCCAGTTAGGCAAACGCCTGGAACTGGCCCATGACCTGGACTCTTTCGCGCAGCTGGCAACAAATCTGGACTGGCAGACGATGCCGGAACTTCGCCATCCGCTGAACAGCGGGCAAGCCGTTGTGGTAACGGACCGATCGAGCCGGGTTGTGTGGGTGAGTCGTGGTTTCAGCCGGATGACGGGGTACCAACCCAATGAGATGCTGGGCAAAACTCCGGCTCTGCTACAGGGGCCGCTCACCAGCCTGACTACGCGGGCGTTCGTTCGTCAGCGGCTGGCCCGCTGCGAAGCCGTTACGACCACAATTCAGAACTATCGAAAAGATCAAACGCCCTACTGGTGCCGAATCAGTATTGATCCGCTGTATAATAAGCAGGCTGAGTGTACGCATTTCATGGCTATTGAGGAGGAATTTGTGAAATAAAGGAACTGGGTCTCTGGCAACGCGCCGGATATAATTAACCACTTTTTTTCTTATCTTTGCACCCAAATTCAAATTTTCACTAAATTTTAGCTGTCTGAAGATGTATCTAACGACCGAAAAAAAGCAGGAGATTTTCTCCACGTCGGGCCGCACCCGGAGTGCCACCGACACCGGCTCGGCCGAATCCCAGATCGCGCTGTTTACCTACCGGATCAGTCACCTGACCGCCCACCTCAAGGTTCACAAGCACGATTATAGCACCCAATTGGGCTTGTTGAAACTGGTTGGTAAGCGTCGGCGGCTGCTAACCTATTTAACCAACAAAGACATTAGCCGGTACCGGGCCATCATTGCCGAACTGGGTCTGCGGAAATAACCAGACCACCGTTACCAAAAAAGGGAATCTGCCTGACAGTAGATTCCCTCATTTTTGCCATTTACCCGCAAGTTCGTTTACTTGCTGATGAGCGGTTGCTGCGGTGAGAAAATAAGTTGCTGTTACGCTGTCTGAACGAGTCTTAAAATCCAATGTATGTTTGAAATCACCACGCAATCCGTTGCGCTGCCCGATGGGCGGGAGATTACTATTGAAACCGGGCATCTGGCCCGCCAGGCCGATGGAGCCGTTGTTGTTCGCTTAGGAGACGCCATGCTGCTGGCCACTGTTGTCTCCAGCAAAGACGCCAAGGAAGGTGTCGATTTCCTGCCTCTTTCCGTTGATTATCAAGAGAAATTTGCGTCGGCAGGGCGTATTCCTGGTAGCTTCCAGCGTCGTGAAGGCCGTTTGGGCGATCATGAAATTCTGATCAGCCGCCTGGTTGACCGCGCTCTGCGCCCTATTTTTCCCGATGATTACCACGCCGATACGCAGGTGATGATTACGCTCATCTCATCGGATCCCGAAGTACAGCCCGACGCCCTGGCTGCCCTGGCTGCTTCGTCGGCCCTGGCCGTATCGAATATCCCGTTCAACGGGCCAATTTCGGAAGTGCGTGTGGCCAAGATTGATGGGCAGTACCATATTAACCCCAAAACCGCCGACCTCGGCCGCGCTACGATGGATCTGATCGTGGCCGCTACCGAGAAAGATATCTGCATGGTGGAAGGTGAGATGGATGAGTGCCAGGAGTCAGAAATGCTCGAGGCTATGAAAGTAGCCCACGAAGCCATCAAGATTCAGTGCCGGGCGCAGAAAGAACTGGAAGCTAAAGTCGGCAAGACCGATAAGCGTCAGTATAGCCACGAAACGCACGACGAAGACCTTCGTGCCGCCGTTCGGACCGGTACGTACGACAAAATCTATGAAGTGGCCGCCCGGCAAAATCCCAGCAAAAAGGGTCGTTCGGAAGCGTTCAAGGGCGTGCGCGATGAATATATTGCTACCCTGCCCGAAGGAGCCAACATTGGGTTGGTAAAAACGTATTTCCACGATCTGGAGTCAGAAGCGTCGCGTCGGCTGGTGCTGGACGAGCGAGCCCGTCTCGACGGTCGGAAACTCGATCAGATTCGGCCCATCATGGCGGAGGCTGGCTATCTGCCCGGTCCGCACGGATCCGCTCTCTTTACCCGGGGTGAAACGCAGTCGCTCACGACTGTAACCCTCGGTACTAAAACCGATGAGCAGATTGTGGATCAGGCCATGTATGAGGGATACAACAAATTCCTGCTGCACTACAACTTCCCTGGTTTCTCAACGGGTGAGGTGAAGCCGAACCGGGGCGTAGGCCGGCGCGAAGTGGGCCATGGTAACCTGGCGCACCGTTCGCTGAAGAAAGTGCTTCCTTCCGGTGAGGATAACCCATACACGATCCGGATCGTGTCGGATATTCTGGAGTCGAACGGTTCATCGTCGATGGCAACGGTTTGTGCGGGTACTATGGCTTTAATGGATGCTGGTATCAAAATCAAAGCGCCCGTAGCAGGTATCGCCATGGGACTAATATCCGACGGTGAGAAACACGCTGTTCTGTCCGATATTCTTGGCGACGAAGATCACCTCGGTGATATGGATTTCAAGGTAACGGGTACCGAGAAAGGAATTGTAGCCTGCCAGATGGACCTGAAAGTAGAAGGGTTATCGTACGATGTGCTGGCGCAGGCACTGGAGCAGGCCCGCGCGGGTCGGCTGCATATCCTGGGCGAAATGGCTAAGGGTATTGCCGAAGTTCGTTCGGATCTGAAACCCCACGCGCCCCGCGCCATGGTCATCAAGATCGATACCAACCAGATTGGTGCGGTAATCGGGCCAGGTGGTAAAGTGGTACAGGACATTCAGAAGGATTCGGGTGCCGTTGTCAACATCGACGAGCACGACAACGCCGGTTGGGTCAGTATTTTTGCTACCAGCAAAGAAAGCATGGACCGGGCTGTGTCGCGTGTGAAGGGTATTGTGGCCTTGCCGGAAGTAGGAGAAACCTACGTCGGAAAAGTCAAAACCATTCAGCCGTTCGGTGCCTTTGTTGAGTTTATGCCGGGTAAGGACGGTCTGCTGCACATTTCCGAAGTAAAGTGGGAACGTCTGGAGACGATGGATGGCGTGTTACAGGTAGGCGAGGAGATTACCGTAAAGTTGGTTGATGTTGACAAAAAAACCGGCAAATATCGGCTGTCACGTAAAGCTCTGTTACCCAAGCCAGAGAACAAAAACGTATAGGGGTGTGTTACTTTTTTATGCATTAAAAGGTCTTAACAAGACGTTATAACAGAAAGTCACCACCGGGCAAAAATACAATGAGACAGTTAAAAATATCGAAACAGATTACCAACCGCGAGAGCCAGTCGTTAGACAAGTACTTGCAGGAAATTGGTAAGGTAGATCTGCTAACGCCCGACGAAGAGGTAACGCTGGCGCAAAAAATCAGGGAAGGCGATCAGCTTTCGCTTGAACGGCTTACCAAAGCGAACCTTCGCTTTGTGGTATCAGTTGCCAAGCAGTACCAGAATCAGGGTCTCTCGCTGGGTGATCTGATTAATGAAGGTAATTTAGGGTTAATCAAAGCAGCTCAGCGGTTTGATGAGACGCGTGGATTCAAATTCATTTCTTACGCCGTTTGGTGGATTCGCCAGTCTATTTTGCAGGCGCTGGCCGAGCAATCCCGGATTGTGCGGTTGCCATTAAACCGGGTAGGGTCGCTCAACAAAATATCCAAGACGTTCTCGGATCTGGAGCAGAAGTTTGAGCGTGAGCCTTCGCCCGAAGAGCTGGCTGCTGTGCTGGAGATTTCGGCTGCCGAAGTCGTTGATACACTCAAGATTTCGGGTCGGCACGTGTCGATGGACGCTCCGTTTGTGCAGGGTGAAGAAAACAGCCTGCTCGACGTACTCGAAAACGACGGCGAAGACAAGCCTGATTCGGGTCTGATTAACGACTCGCTCCGTAAGGAAGTGCAACGTGCTCTCTCAACACTCACCCAGCGCGAAGCCGACGTCATTACGCTGTACTTCGGCCTGAACGGTGAACATGCTATGACGCTGGAAGAGATCGGTGAGAAGTTTAATCTTACCCGCGAGCGGGTTCGGCAGATTAAGGAGAAAGCGATTCGCCGGTTACGCCACACCTCGCGCTCAAAAGCGTTGAAGACGTATCTGGGATAGACTACGTCCTGCTCAGCTGACTATAGAAACAAAGAATCCCCGGCTGACTAAGCCGGGGATTCTTTGTTTCTGTCCCTGTCGTTCTGATACATTCAGTAGCCGGTAAAGGGAAATCCAGACCTACTGTCTCGCTTTTTTCTTGCCTTTCACAGCGGGCATGGCAGGCACCATGGCTGCGTAGTCGGTAATGCTTTTCTCGATGCCGTCCTTAAAGAATGGGAAAGCCGCATCGTTTGAGGACTGACCCAGGGCCAGGGCCTGTTTTGCCACCGGCAGCGCTTCGCTTACTTTGCCCATTTTGGCCAAAATCTGTGATTTCACGTACAGGTTACGAAAAGTTTCCTTACCCGCTACTGATTTGTTGATCCACTCCATAGCCTGATCCAGATTACGGCCTTTGCTAAGGTTATAGCTGGCTGCGGCCTGTAAAACGGCTGGATCATCGGGCTTGTCGGCCGCTGCCTTGTCTACGTTGGCCCCGGCGTACTGACTGGTGTTCACCATCAGGTCAGCTTTGGCGTTTACCTTACCCAGCATGATATTAAGAGAAGCTGTACTGTCGGTCAGGTCGCCGAAATTGATCGTAAACGTTTCTACGGGTTGGGCCAGCATTTCTGGTTTCAGACTTACCCGTAATACATCATCCGCTTCCTTGTAACTCTGCTCCGTAACGGTCAGATTTTTGCTGAAAATCAGCGTCCAGTTGTCCATGGCTGGCATTGACAGAACAGCGTAGGTTCCGGCGGGTAGATTCTTGCCGTTTACCATCACATCGGTCGAGGTCGTGAACGCGGTTGCCTGGTTGGCTCCGGTACGCCAGACTTTGCCGGTGGGTACAAACGCATCGGTGAACGGCGTACGGCCTTTCAAACTGGGCCGCGAATATTTAACGGTAAAATCGGTGGTGCCAACGGTCTGCGTGAGCATGGCTCCGGGACTGGGGCTGGGTAGCTTAATTTGGGCGGTGGCTAGTTGAGCCGCTAAGCTCAGCGTCACGCCACTCAGAATACATTTACGCATGATTTTTATTTTGATTGACACTATAGTTTTCTTTTGAAAACCAGGCAAAATTGCCCCTTTACCGCAACAATCCCAAATACCCGGTCCATGCACCGTCAATCACTCCTTAGTCTGCTCCGCCAGCACCAGCCAGCTGATGCCCATGAGCGTACCATGACCGAAGCCACTATCGGCTTCGTAGAACAACATGCAGACTGTTTCGAACGGTCCCTGCTCGTCGGACACATTACAGCCTCAGCACTGATCGTGTCGCCTGACCGGCAGCGGGTGGTACTCATTCACCATCGAAAGTTAAACCGCTGGTTGCAGCCCGGTGGTCACGCCGACGGTAATCCCGACGTAGCGGCCGTTGCCACGCAGGAAGCGCAGGAGGAGACTGGCCTCACCAGCCTGCATCTTGTTCATGAATCCAGTCCGCTGCCTGTCATTTTCGACGTCGACGTGCACACCATCCCCGCCCGTGCTGGTGTGCCGATGCATCTGCACTACGACATTCGGTATCTGATCGAAGCTGACCCGACTGAGCTCTTTCGGCGCAACCACGAGACAACCGACATGCGCTGGTTTACACTCGCTGCCGCCGTGCAGTACGCTGATTCGGAGTCTGTAATGCGAATGATTCGGAAGATCCCAAGTATCCAATAAATCATCTGGTTTGTAGACTAAGCTTTGCGCCATCACAGCAAGATCAGATTTGCTGACAAACGCACCCTAACTCCAGCGAATCGGGTGTTAGTAGTCAGCGAACAGCCGCTCTACTAAAAAGACACGTATAGAGAAAGGATGTTGTTGATTTGGTACTATTCCTGGCCAGGGGAGAATTGTCTTGCCAGACAGGTGGGTGGTTTCCGTCCATAGAGGGCAGGGGTTTATATCAGATACGACCTTCACCAGCAGTTTATTCACCAGTTGAAGTCAATGGTAAACGGCTACTCGCCGACGTCTGCGAATTTGCTGTGTATACCCGCCTGTTTGTCATCTATCCACCTGGTACTGAGGGACACTTTTTGTTCTATAATAGGAAATTGGTACTATTCAAAGAGTATAGGCTGGCAGGCTGGTATAATACAAAATAAATACGTAGTTTTCAGTCGATTTAACACCGTTAACTAGCTACATATACCCAATCTCTATGGAAATCCTTGACCGTAAATTGCGCTCCCGTGAGCATACCCGATCCGGGATTATGCAGACGGCTAAAAGCATTGCCCGGCGTGAGGGCTGGCAGGCTGTTTCGATTCGTAAAATCGCGGATGCTATCGAGTACAGTGCCCCGATCGTCTACGAGTATTTCGACAGCAAAGACGTCTTGCTAAGCGAAATCAGAAATGAAGGCTTTACTTTCCTGCACGATGAGTACAACCGAATTTTAAAGCTATATCGCGACCCTGAGAAGCGGCTCTATGAAGTATCACTCATTCAGTGGGATTTTGCCCGGCGGCAGCCCGAAATGTACCGGGTAATGTATAATCTGGAGGGGGCTCTTTGCTCGATACCCGTCTACCAGTCCGACGCGCTTCGAAACGTGAGCGATACTGTATCAGCCATTATTTTCTCGTTCATTCCCAAAGCTAAAGAAAGCATAAGACGATTATACTTTGAGTGGTGGTCTCTTTCTCACGGCATGATTTCGCTGAGTATGCTGCTCGAAGACGATCAGTCGCCTGAACAGTCCGAGCAAATTTACCGGGACACTATGCGTCGGTTTATCAGGGGGCTGAAATGAAAGGGCAGTGATAATAGCAGTAGAGATGCCGCAGGCGCGTCATCGGGTATAGATGAGTACAATGCCGCGCCTACTGATCTGGCTACGCGGCTGGCGTACACAGACAATTAATTTATCCTGTCTGACCTGTTCAGTTCACCCGTCTCTTTTCCGGGCCGGTGTGGCCTGTATCGATGTCTGCTCTCATCACACCATTGTCCGCTGTCAGAACCGGTAATGGTCAGCATGGAGAGTCGGGCCGGGTTGCCCGCCACCACCGGATAAGCCGGTACGTCTTTGATGACCACACGGCCTGCCATCTCTAACAGGGGCTGGTGGGGTATCCTGGAAAGATTCAGTCTACAGGCGAATGGTGATTGTACCACTTAACCTCCCGGAAACGCTCATGGCTGATGGCTGCGTACTTCGGTCAGGGCTACTAAATGGGAGTACTGCTCAATACAGCCCGTCGATAGATAAATACCGTTCGCCGGTGTCGTAGCAGAAAGTCAGAATCCGACTGCCCACTGGTAAATCCGGCAGTTTTTTGGCTACAGCCGCCAGCGACGCCCCCGACGAGATGCCGATAAACGTTCCCTCTTCCCGAGCCGACCGCCGAGCCATCTCGAATGCTTCCTCTTTGCTAACCGCAATAGTGCCATCCAATACGTTTGTGTGTAGATTTTTGGGGATAAAGCCCGCGCCAATGCCCTGGATGGGGTGGGGACCGGGCGCACCACCGCCGATGACGGGCGACAGTTCCGGCTCAACGGCGAATACGTTTAGATTAGGGAAATACTGCTTCAAGACCTCGCCAACACCCGTTAGGTGACCGCCCGTACCTACGCCGGTAATCATGGCATCGAAACCGTCGGGGAAGTCAGTCAGAATTTCCTGGGCGGTGGTTTGAATATGAACGTCGATGTTAGCGGGGTTCTCGAATTGCTGCGGCATCCAGGCACCGGGCGTCCGGGCCACAAGCTCTGCTGCGCGGGCAATGGCTCCGTTCATACCCCCTTCTCGCGGGGTGAGGTCGAATTCGGCCCCGTAGGCAGCCATAATTTTTCGCCGTTCAATACTCATTGATTCCGGCATAACCAGAATAATCCGGTAGCCTTTTACGGCGGCTACCATCGCCAGACCAATACCCGTGTTGCCCGATGTCGGTTCAATAATGACGCTATCGGCCGTGAGTAAACCATCCGCTTCGGCGGCTTCGATCATGGCCAGTGCGATCCGGTCTTTAATACTGCCACCGGGATTAGCCCGTTCCAGTTTCGTCCAGACCTCATAGCCCGGAAACAGTCGGTTGATGCGTACAGTAGGCGTATGGCCAATGGTGTCGAGAATGGAAAGGGCTTTCATGGGGAAGAGGTTGGGGGATATAAAGCAAAACGGAATAAGGAGGGAAGGCTACTAAACGCGTATCCTCTAAACCTCACGCCGGTTACTCACGTTGTTAGATCACAAAATTGATTGGCTCACTCTCCAGCGATTTGATGCGGACTTCGGTCTGGTGCTGATGATAAACGAGAGAATGTGGTTCAACGCTGCCCGTGAGCCATACGTTGCCGCCAATGACCGAGTCGTGACCTACCAGGGTACTGCCGCCCAGAATGGTGGCGTTGGCGTATATAACCACATTGTTTTCGATGGTTGGGTGGCGTTTCTTCTGCGCCATCGACTTGGCTACGTAGGTTGCACCGAGCGTGACGCCCTGGTAAACCTTGACGTTAGTACCAATGACGCAGGTTTCGCCAATGACAACACCCGTACCGTGGTCGATGAAAAACGAGTTGCCTATTTCTGCACCGGGATGGATGTCAATGCCGGTTTGGCCGTGGGCGTATTCGGTCAGCATCCGGGGCAGCAGTGGTACGTTCTGCGCCAGCAGCTGGTGGGCAATCCTATACACGGCAATGGCATAAAAGCCTGGGTAGACCGCAATGACCTCTTCCAGTCCAACAGCTGCGGGATCGTTGTCTGTAATAGCGTGGGCGTCGAGCAACAGCCGGTCGTAGATGGCGGGCAGCGCGTCGAAAAAGCGTTCCGCCACAACATCGGCCGGCTCGGGCAGGTTGCTGGCCAGTGGGGCAAACAGGCACAGGAGCTGCTCATTTAGACGCCGGTAGGTTTCTTCAACGTCGTGCGAGGCCGACTGGCAATCCTGCGTGACGGGGAAGAGCAGCCGCATCAACTGGTCAATAAATCGGCCGGCGTCAGGGCGCGACGGAAGCTTATGACGGTAGCGTTGCCGCTGGCTGAGCAGGTGGTCAAGAAAAGCGTTGGTGGCGGTGGTCATACGATAGGGATGGGGGAATTTATACCCTGATTTGGGGAGACACTACACAGGAGAATCCGCCGTTTTAATAAAAGGGAAGGTCCTGAAAAGTGCCTCCGTGATTGCTTTTCAAACAAAACACGGGCCACAAAGTTCGATACCGGCTTTTGGATTAGTTTTTGCCTTTTAGATAGATATAATTATGCCTGCACTCATCATGTTTAATAAAGCCCTTATTTCATTTCTTGTCTCGCTGGCTGCCACAACGGGATTCTCATTGTTTCTGACAAAGGCCTGCGAACGCAACACCGCCGATGCGGCCACTACTCCAGATTCAGTCAGGACGGTGCCGGCCGGGCTGGCCGGACTGCGGGTGGTAAACGCGTACCCTAATTTGAAGTTCGACGCGCCGGTCGAATATACATTCGCCAACGACGGTACCAACCGCGTTTTTGTGGTAGAGCAGGCTGGACGTATTCGGGTGTTTGACAACAAAAGCGACGTGTCATCGGCCGACACGTATCTGGACATACGCAGCAAAGTAGGCTACGGCGGTGAGATGGGCCTGCTGGGGTTGACCTTCGACCCAAAGTTTGCGCAGAACGGTTATTTCTACGTCAACTACACCAAGAATAGCCCCCGCGAAACGGTCGTCAGTCGTTTTAAAGCCAGTTCAGCCAGTGCTATGTCAGTTGAGCCGGGTTCGGAGACAATACTGCTCAAATTCAGTCAGCCTTACTCCAATCACAATGGTGGCAAGGTTTTGTTTGGTCCCGACGGCTATCTATACATTGCTACCGGCGACGGCGGCAGCGGGGGCGACCCCCAAAATAACGGTCAGAACCGCACGGCCTGGCTCGGCAAAATCCTGCGTATCGATGTCAATGAGACCGGCAAGGGCAACTACGGTATCCCCGCTGATAATCCTTACAAAGGCAACAGCAACGGTTACCTGGAAGAAATATACGCCTACGGCCTGCGTAATCCCTGGCGCATCAGTTTCGATCCCAAAGGCCAGCTGTGGGCGGGTGATGTAGGCCAGAATAAGATCGAAGAGATCGATATCGTTAAAAAAGGAGGTAACTACGGCTGGCGCGTTAAGGAGGGTAACGCTGACTACAATGACAAAGACAACACCGCTGCCGACTTCATTGCCCCTATCTGGCAATATGGACACGACAACGGCAATGTCTCAGTAACGGGTGGAGTTGTGTACCGGGGACAGGCCGTTCCCGCCCTGCGCGACAAGTATGTGTACGCCGATTACGCCAGCGGCCGCCTGTGGGCCCTTACACCAACCGGCCCTAACACGGCTACCAACCAGGAACTGCTGTCTGGTGCCGGTGCCATCTCGGCCTTCGGCGAGGATCGGCAGGGCGAAATGTACCTGTGCGATCTGGGCTCGGGTAAAATTCTGAAATTGGCCGGGGCGAAGTAACCCCCAGCGGAGCAAATCAAGCGACCCCCGTTGCGTTTTCTACTGAGAATGCAACGGGGGTCGCTGCCTATAGAAGCAATCTAAGCTTTTAAATAAACAGACTATGAAAATAGTAGTTTATTATAGAAATATTCCAGCCCTTGGTCTCTAAGCTAATTCTAAGCACTCTTTAAGGCTGTTCTTAATCTGTACTTGCAATTTGCCCACGGTTCAGGAACTGCACAAGGCTTACATGAACCAAAATCCTAACACAACACATGAAAACGAAACTAACCGCACTGTTGCTCGCGGGACTAGCCGGTACCGCTGTGGCTCAGACACCGGCTCCTGACGCGACCTCCCTGATGAATATGGGCCGTTTTGGCGAGGCCAAGCAAATGCTCACCCGCATGGCTCAGCAAACCCCAACCATGCAATCTACTTTCGACGCTGGCTACGCTTACCTCCGCGCCGGTCAGCCAGACTCAGCCCGGGTCTGGTTCCAGAAAGGGTTGGCGATGGACGAAAAGCGTGAGCCGCTCAACGAGACGGGCGTGGCCATTACGTACCTGGTTCAAAACAACATGACCCAGGGAAGTCCGATGATTGACGAGGTGATGAAGAAAAGTAAGGGCAAACAGGCCAGTATTCTTTACCGGCTTGGGGAAGCGTATACCGGCTACCTGCAACCTGGCGATGGCTCCATCAAGCCCGTTTACCCTAAAGCCGTTGATGCTGCCAAAGCCCTTGATTACCTGAATCGGGCCACCGAACGGGACAAAAAGAGCGCCGATATTCAGCTGGCTTTGGGCGACGCCCATTACCTGAATAAGGATGCCGGTACGGCGGTATCGCGGTACGAGAGCGCCATCGAGTTTGGCATGAACCCGTCGCGGGTGTATCAGCGCATTGGCGACATTTACTGGCAGGGCCGCAATCTGAACTTAGCGGTCGAGAACTACAAGAAGGCCATTGAAGCCAACCCGCAGTATGCACCCGCTTACGGTCAACTTGCTGAGTTGTATTTTCTGGTCAATCGGTACAAAGAAGCGGCCAGTTACCAGGACCAGTACGTGAACGTGTCGGGCGACCGTCGGCAGGACATGCTGTTGCGGCAGGCCCAGTTTCACTTCCTGGGTAAAGACTACCAGCGAGCTGTCGATCTGATCGACAGCAATGCCACAACCCTGGGCACCAACCCTATTCTGTACCGTATTAAGGGATGGTCGTATTCGTCGCTCAATCAGCCACAAAAGGCCATTGAGAACATTCAGACCTTTTTGGAGAAAGCCCCCGAGAAGAAAATGTCGGACGACTATAAATACCTGGGCCGGGCCTATATGGGTATGGAAGCCACTGGCGACAATGACTCGCTGAAAGCACTGGCTAAATCGGCTAATGACTCGGTGGGTGTCGGCTACCTGGCCATTGCCGCACCGGATGACACAACCGACAATCTGTACAGCGATATTGCCAAGTATTACTACCGTACCAAGAAGCACGAACAGGCACTGGCGGCTCTGGACTCAGCTGGCAAGCACGGTTATAAAGCCGATGTACAGGACCTGTTCCGATATGGCTTGAGCAACTATGTACTTGGTTTTGAGCGGGATTCGGCCAACCGACTTATTCGTAACACAGCGCGTTTTGCTAAAGCCGACTCGGCGCTGGCGCTGGCGCAGGAAAAAGCACCTGACTATGTGCCAACGGTGCTCTACCGGGCAAAAGCTAAATACTACGCCTACGCACCAGAAGAAGCTGTACGAAACGGACAGGCGAAGGAATCCTACGAAAAGTTCATCGCGATGGTCAGCGATAAGCCCGAGGAAGTAACCCGTTATAAGAAGGACCTTGCTACGGCGTTCAAGTACATGATTGCGTATAATGAACTCGTGACCAAAGACAAAGTTGCCCGCGAAGAGTGGCTCAAAAAGGGCCTTGCGCTATTGCCCGGCAACAAAGACCTGGCCAAAATATCGGCGGGAGAGGATGATGGTTCTGACGCTCAATAGGAACAGTAAGGATCATAATAAAAGCCGCCGGATACGTTCCAGCGGCTTTTATTATGACCTGTCAATCCGCTCTTGTCAGGAACACTCGTGCGCTTACGTTGCTATTGGGTAACAGGTGCTCTTCAATCGAGCCGGCTTAATCGAAGAGCCAGCTTACCGGAACCGCTGTATGCTATACTCGTTGGACTGGAGTTTGGTACGGTCGCCCATGGCCGCACCGATCTCATTGATACGGGCGTTGAGGGTATAAATCTGGCCATTGGCGAATGTACTGGTAGTCGCCCCTGCGTAACCGCTGCCGTCGGTTTTGACGATAGAAGCCATCATAAAGCCGTCTGTGCTACGAACCTGTGCTACCCGGGTACCGCTGCCCGTTACAACGTACAAATCGGTATTGTTGACCAGCGTAAGGCCGTCGCCGGGCAGGTTGCTGATGCCCCCAACTTCGGAGATGGAGTTACCATTGTTCAGATCAACTTTATAAAGCTTGCCCTGCCCCGTGTTGGCCACGATCAGAAACCCATCGGGATGGTAAACGATCCCGTTCAAGCCAAACGCCGGGCTGAAAAATCGTATGTCATCACGCACCAGGATGCTGGCCTGCCCAGCGGGTGTAATCCGGTAGATAACCGGCGAGGCCGAGTCTGTAACATACACCGTACCGTCCGGAGCGATGGCCAGGTCATTGACAAAGTGACTGGCATTGGGTAGTAAGCCGCCGAGGTCGGTCTGGCGCTCAAGCTGTCGGGTTGTGGCGTTGAAGACGAGTAACTGGGCAAGCTTTCTGACCGTTGCCGGGCTGCTCTTGGTGGAAACGCCATTATCGCTGTTGCAGACCAGAATGCGGCCGTCGGCCACTTTCACGCCTACACCGCTGACCAGTTCGGGAGGGGAGACCAGGTCAGTATACTGCCCGTCGGTCTGTACTACGCCGAGTTTACCCTGAGTCAGGGAGGTAATCACAAATCCGTTCAGTGTTGACGAATAGGCGATACCTTCCGGATACTGCTGTTGAGCGGTAAAATTAATACGTTCAGGAAAGGCAGCGTTGGGGCTGTTGCGGTGGTCTTCGCAGGCCGTTAAACTATTCAGCGCCAGCAGGAGCAGCGCACCGGACAGAGATTTCTTGATCATGTCTGTTGAGTGTTTACAAAAATATAATTGATGTACCGAGTTCATCAACCAATCGTGTGTCTATAAGTTTACGCCCGTACTGAACGAAGTGGCTCGGTTGCCCATAAAAAAACTCCGGCAGAACATTGCGTTCTGCCGGAGTTTTTAAATATACCTGGAGTCAGTTAGAGCAAATTGATCATCTCGGCGGTAATGCGGGTATTGGTCATGAGCGTTTTGGCAAAGGGCAGGTTTCCTTTCGGAATCATTAGGTATAGACTGCCGCCACGTACCGCGGCCAGCTGACCCAGCAGTTTGAGTTTGGAAGTGAGCTTGTCGAGATCATCGGTTTTCAGGATGACTTCAAAGTACGATTTCTGTTCGAACTGCTTGCCCGTCACATCTGGAATGAAGGACTCTCCGTCCTGCTGCCGCCCAAAGGTAATGGGCTTCTCGTAGCCTTCCAGGTTGGCTTTGATATCGCTGAAGCCGCGCGCTTTTGCCCAGTCGGCTACCCGCTGAATATGCGCTTCTTTATTTACCTCTTTACTCTTCGCTACTTTGGCCATGATTAAAATTAGTCAGTCTGCAACCGATTGGGGCGATGGTGTTGAACGCTAAAACGGGTGCTGTACGGCTTGGGTGTTGCTGATGCAGTTTGCCGTCTGAAAGGACAAATTTACGGATTCTGACCCAAAATTCCTTGCCCTCCCCCTTTTTTACCTGACCATCCTCACTTTAACGCCATCTGCCGCCCGCCCAGCAGTTTGGTTAGTACCCATTGGCCCACGTGTTCGCCCTGTTTGGTGCCTTCTTCCACACCGTCGCGGTAATGAATGCCGCCGTACACCCGGCTGATGGACGCTTCCAGGTAAGCCGCTTTCACCGATGGGAAACTCCGTACACCATGGCCATAAACATACTCCGTCGAATCGGTAAACGCCAGATTGTCGCCGGCAAGGTGCGTGATGATCTGCCCCGCAGCCGCCGAGATGTCGCTGTGCCCACTTACGTATTCGGGGAAAGCCGGGGTTTCCAGGTACGGCCGCCAGTTGGGGTCAATGGTGTTGTTGATAACCGTTTCGGGCCGGATTCTCACGGTTTTGTACTTCTCATCCCAGCAGGCTATGAACGCATCGAACATGGCTACCGACGACAGGGCGTATAACTGGCTGGACTGAATCATACTGAATTTCCGCTGCCGCGCCAGATTGGACGCAATGGCCAGCCAGTGGCCGGGGGGCGTCATTTTTTTGCTGGCGAACATGACGTGACCCGATATATTGGTAACGAAGGCGTTATCGTCCCAGAAATAAGCAATGGCCTGTTCTTCTTTGTCGGCCCGCTTACTCATATCATAGACTTCCTGCGTCAGCTTCCAGAACGGGCTGCTGCGGTTGAGATCGTATTTGGCCGGGGGCGGGCACACAAACTGCCGCACCGAATCGAGCGCAAAGGTGCGGACTGTGTTCCACTGCGGTTCGCAGGCGTCGGCGTAGGCGGGGGGGGTAGGGACCCAGGTGCCGGGCTTGTTGGTAACGGTGTAGCGAAACCCGCGCGTTTCCTTGTAGTGGTCCTTACTGGCATAGGCCAGAACGTGTTTGGCCACCGCCTGACCGTAGGCCACCGACCGCTCATATACATCATTCGGAATGTTGATGGCCGCCAGCCGGGGCGTGAAATCAGCGTCGAACTTATCCCACAGATCGGCAGAGAATGTCAGCTCGCGGGAGACCGTTAGAAAGGCCGTCAGACTGGCCAGCGGAAAGCAGTATGCCTGACCCGCTTCGGGGGCCGGGGCGGGCGTAGAGCCATTGAGTTTGCCCATCATGACGGGGTAGTCGGGATGACCGGGCCGGAGGGCCTCGTAACTGGCCATGTTGGTATAGGCATAGATACGACTGGCCACGGGAGGCTTGAAAATATCGTGAATGATGATACTTGTCAGCGTTTTGTGGCAGTCGTAAAGCAACTGTGGGTTGCCCGCTGCGGCATTGTACTGCTCCGGCGTAGCTTTAGGCTGGCAGCCACCCAGAATAAGGAGGGCCAGCGCACTGATCAGAAGAGAAAATTTCATGGAGATACGAACTTAGTCTGGTTGGGGGCAGAATGATACGGCCCATAATACACAGGGTCGGGCAGCGGCTGACTCGTGATGAATCAGACCGGTGCGTCGGCCAAAAAGCGAAAACCAGCTATCGTTTGGGTGGGGGAGAGGGGCAAGTCAGGTCGGTACTTCCATAGGCCAGCAGCGGATCGGTGTAGCCCGTGCGGGACGTTGTCAGGGAAGACAGCGGTTGCGACAACTGCCAACTGGCAGGCAGCAGATACGTAGTCAGTCGCTCCTGAAGCAGTTTAAGTAAATAACCCAGCGGTGATTTGGGGGCACTCTGCTCCGCGTCGAGCTGCTGCATCTGATCAGCCAGGGCAAAGAACTGATCGCGGGCGTTCTGGTTGGTTTTGAGTACGGTGTAAAGGGTATCGTTTGCGTATCTTTGATGAACGACATTATAGAACGAATCGCCATCGCGGATCAGGCCATCCTGCCCATCGGAGTTTTCCCACGAGCTGGTATAGGGTAGGGAAATTGGCAACTTGACTACCTTATACTCGTCGGCATCGGAAGCGAGCGTAGCTGATTTAAATGAGCGCTCAAACGTCAGCACAGCCAACGGCAACCCAACCAGCTGGTAGAGCAGAATAAGCAAAAGGCCGGTTGCAACGATTGATTTCAGCGGATGCGGGTTGAATGAAGAGGCAATTTACCTCTTTATAACGAATCTATGACTTCTTATAATTCCACACCCGTACTGAAGGGTGTTAATTAAAGCCGTATCGGCAGAACCCGACTGGACAATTGAATTTATTCTATTGAAATACAGGACTATGTTATGAGGTCGGCTAAAGATGCTGACTGAAAAACGGTAGATGTTCTGTAGACCGCTCTTACCAATACAGCGTAGATTAAACGGATTGAGAATTTCTATACCGGTATAAAGCGATCATATTATTGCATTTTTCTTGTATGAATAAGTTCTCAGTTGTCTATTCTAATCACATTCTAATATTTTTCTAAGGCAGTACTCACACGAATTCAGAAATTTGCTGCTGTAAGTATCGTCCGGTATTCTGACCGGTTGTTTGCCAGCCAGTTGGTGCTCATTCTTCTTTAGCGCATTCTCTTCTTTATGAAATATTCCCTTAGTGTGTCTGTCTTGTTTTTAGGCCTGGCAACAGCCGGCTGTCAAACAGCGGCCGATAGTAAGAAACAGGAGGCCGAGCTGGTTGCCGATCAGGTAATTCCGGTTATGCAACTGACGACCCGGCCTACCACGCTGGAACATGACTACGCTGGTCACCTCGAAGCGGTACAGAACGTAGAGGTGCGGGCGCGGATATCAGGATATCTGGACAAAATTCTGGTTGACGAAGGAAAGGTAGTCCGTAAGGGGCAGACGATGTTCAAACTCAGCGATGCCGAATATCAGGTAGAGATTGCTCAGGCTAAAGCCAGTCTGGAAAGCGCGCAGGCGCAGGCGCAGTCGGCCCGGGTCGAGATGGGCCGGACCAAACTGCTGGTAGATAAGGACATCATCTCGAAGTCGGAGCTGAAACTGGCCAATGCCAAGATTGAATCGGCCCAGGCCAGTATTGATCAGGCCAGAGCCTCATTGGCTAACGCCCGGCTGCGGGTATCCATGACCAGCATAAAAGCACCGTTCAATGGCGTCATCAACCGGATTCCCTATAAAGCCGGGAGCCTGATTGAAGAAGGAACTCTGCTGACTACCGTGTCGGACATTAGCGAGATTTACGCTTATTTTAACGTATCCGAGAAAGAATACCTGACGTTTATCAAGAAACGACGTGACCCGAACCAGACGGCCCCCCGTGAGGTAGACCTGATTCTAGCCGATGATACGCACTACCCGTATCCGGGTAAGATAGAAACAACCGAAACCGTGTTTGAGGGCAACTCCGGCACCATTGCATTCCGGGCCAAATTCCCCAACCCCAAGCAACTGCTCCGGCACGGTGCTACCGGTAAAATCACAATAGATACTGACGTGAACGACGCGTTGCTGGTACCGCAAAAAGCCGTGTTTGAGGTACAGGATAAGAACTATGTGTATGTCGTGGATAAAAATAATCAGGTAAAAGCCCGGTCGTTTATTCCCCGCAGCCGCATCAATCAATTTTACATTGTACAGTCGGGGCTGAAGCCGGGCGAGCGCATTGTTTACGAAGGAACGCAGAGTATCAAAGACGGTATGAAGATTGTTCCGAAACCGGTTTCTGCCGATAGTCTTCGCATTATGTACGCAGCCGCCCAATAACTGGTCTTTTATCAGGGATCATCAACGCTCATATTGCAGACCTTTGGTTCTTTTCATAATCCGCTTTTCCTGAATGGATTTGCTGGTGGGGCCTCTGCCGTAAAATGAGTTGCAGCAACTGGTTACCTAAAATCTCAATACTCAATGTTCAATACATTCATTAAACGTCCACTGCTGTCGACCGTAATTTCGGTAATGATTCTGCTGCTTGGATTGCTGGCTTTGTTTGGTTTGCCGGTCACGCAATTTCCAGACATCGTACCGCCTTCTGTTACGGTAACTACCAACTATACCGGTGCCAGTGCCGATGTATGCGTTAAGGCGGTGGTAACTCCGCTGGAACGGGCCATCAACGGTGTACCCGGCATGACCTATATGACGTCGGTATCGGGCAACGATGGTACGTCGATCATAACCGTGTTCTTCAACGTAGGTACTGACCCTGATCTGGCGTCGGTAAACGTGCAGAACCGCGTAACCACCGTACTGGACGAACTGCCCGAGGAAGTAATCAAGGCGGGGGTCGTAACGGAGAAAGAGGTAAACAGTATGCTGCTGTACCTGAACGTGGTGAGCGACGACCCATCCGTTGACGAAAAATTCATCTATAATTTCGCCGACATCAACATCCTGGCCGAACTCAAGCGGATTGAAGGGGTAGGATTTGCGGCCATCATGGGTAGCCGCGATTACTCGATGCGCGTGTGGCTTAAGCCCGACCGGATGACGGTATACGGCGTGTCGGCCGACGAGGTGATTACCGGTATCCGGAAGCAGAACGTAGAAGCCGCGCCGGGTAAGGCCGGAGAAAGTGCTGACCGGGATCCGCAGACGCTTCAGTACGTCTTGCGCTACACGGGTAAGTTTTTCCAACCCGAACAGTACGAAAACCTGATCCTGCGTACCAATGACGACGGATCGCTGCTGCGGCTCAAAGACGTGGCCGACGTAGAGTTTGGCTCGGCCGATTACGGTGTTCTGTCCAAAACCGATGGAAAGCCTTCGGCGGCCATCATGCTTAAGCAGCGGCCCGGCTCCAACGCCAGCGAAGTAATTGATAACGTAAAAACGCGCATGGCCGAACTCAAAGAGCGGTCGTTTCCAGCGGGTATGACGTATAACTACGCCTACGACGTATCGCGCTTTCTGGACGCATCCATCGACAACGTACTGCATACCCTGGTTGAAGCCTTCATTCTGGTATTCATCATTGTGTTTCTGTTCTTGCAGGACTGGCGGGCTACGCTTATCTGTGCGCTGGCGGTGCCGGTAGCCCTGATCGGTACGTTTGCCTTCATGAGCGTTATTGGATTCTCCGTAAACCTGCTCACGCTTTTTGCGCTGGTGCTGGCCATTGGTATTGTGGTTGACAACGCCATTGTGGTGGTAGAGGCCGTACACGCCAAGATGGAGAATGACCACATTGGCGCGCGACAGGCTACGTTTGGGGCCATGGGCGAGATTTCCGGCGCTATCGTTGCCATTACGCTGGTTATGTCGGCGGTATTTGTGCCGGTAGCCTTCATGAGTGGACCAGTCGGTGTCTTTTACCGGCAGTTCTCGCTTACGCTGGCTATTTCCATTGTTATTTCGGGCGTCAATGCTCTTACGCTGACCCCTGCCCTGTGCGCCATTTTGCTGCGTCCGCACGAGGAAGGCGGTAAAAAAGGATGGCTGGGTCGATTCTTTGCTTGGTTTAACGCGGGGTACGAGAAGCTGGCCAGCTGGTACGGTGGTTTGCTACGCCCTCTGCTTAGCCGCAGCGTGCTTACCTGGGCTATTCTGGTTGCGTTCATAGTTGGTACGTGGGGAGTCAGCACGATTCTGCCCAGCGGCTTTATTCCTACTGAGGATCAGGGTATGATTTACGCCAACGTGACCACCCCGGCCGGCGCTACCGTTTCCCGAACCGAGAAGGTTCTGGACGAAATTGAGGCCATCGCCCGCAAAGAAGAATCTGTGGAGAACGTATCGACCCTGGCGGGCTACAGCCTGCTAACTGATGGAGCCGGTGCTTCGTACGGTATGGGGATGATTAACCTCAAGGCCTGGGATCAGCGCAAAGAGTCGATGCAGGATATGATTGCTAAACTGGAGGAAAAGGCTAAAACCATTTCGGACGCCAGTATCCAGTTTTTCCCTCCGCCTACGGTACCCGGTTTTGGTAACGCCAGCGGATTTGAGCTGCGGCTGCTCGACGTGGGCCGGAGTGGTGACCTGCAGAAGATGACCGATGTAAACAAAGCCTTTATTGAGGCTCTGGGAAAACGCCCTGAAGTGCGCAACGCATTCACGAGTTTCGATCCTAACTTCCCGCAGTACATGATCCACGTCGATCAGGAAAAGGCGGCTCAGAAAGGAGTATCCATCGAGAATGCCATGGGTACGCTGCAAACGCTGATGGGTAGTTACTACGCATCCAACTTTATCCGGTTCGGACAGATGTACAAGGTGTATGTGCAGGCCGACCCCAGCTACCGTACCAAACCCGAAGATGTGCTGACCATGCGGGTGAAAAATGACCAGGGCGAAATGGTGCCGTATTCCAACTTTATCCGGCTCGAACGGGTGTATGGACCGGAGCAGCTGACCCGATACAACATGTACACATCTGCCATGATCAACGGCGAGGCCGCACCGGGCTACAGCAGTGGCGATGCCATTACGGCTATTGAAGAGGTAGCGGAGGAAACGTTGCCCAAAGGCTTTAGTTTTGAATGGTCGGGCATGACCCGCGAGGAAGTTTTATCGGGCGATCAGGCGCTGTATATTTTCGCCATCTGTCTGGTGTTCGTATATCTGCTGCTGGTAGCTCAGTACGAGAGTGTGCTACTGCCACTGCCGGTCATCCTGTCACTGCCAACGGGTATTTTCGGCTCATTCCTGCTGTTGCAGGTACTGGGGCTACAGAATAATATTTACGCCCAGGTGGCCTTGGTTATGCTCATCGGTTTGCTGGGTAAAAACGCCATTTTAATCGTGGAATTCGCCAATCAGCGCCAAAAGGAGGGGGTACCCATCGTGAAGGCGGCTATTGACGGGGCGGTATCGCGTCTGCGGCCTATCCTGATGACTTCCTTTGCGTTCATTGCCGGCCTGGTACCGCTCATGCTGGCTACGGGGGCCGGGGCCGTGGGCAACCGCTCCATCGGAACGGCAGCCGCGGGCGGAATGCTCACCGGTACCCTTTTTGGTCTGTTCGTGATTCCGGGTCTGTACGTGTTCTTTGCCAAAATTGGCGAACGATTCAACCGGAATAAAAATGATGACAACGGCGCGTCTATCGAAACCACCAACGGCATTGACCGTAATCCCTACTCCGTAACCCACGAAACCCCCGCCAATGGTGCAGTTATTCAAGCGTAAGTACCCTACTCCAACCCCTCCCTTCGGGGGAGGGGCTAAGCCCTCTGAGTCAAAAAGCCCCTCCCTACGGGCGGTCCGCCGTTGCGGTTGGGGTGGGGCAGTTGTTTTTCTCCTCCTCATCACCAGTTGTCAGCGCCAGTTTCAGCCACTCGAACGGCCCGATGCCCGCCCTACACCCGTCTCATTCGATGGGGACAGCAGTCAGGGCAGTGTGGCCGACCAGAACTGGCGGGCCTTCTTCGCTGAATCAGACCTGGTGCAGTTGATCGATACCGCGCTGGCCAGTAACCTCGACCTGCAAATTGCTACGCAGCGCATTGACCAGGCGCGGGCCGCTTTTCAGTACAGCGAGGGATATCTGTTTCCCCAGATAAACCTGGCCGCATCGGCGGGCGTGGACCGGTACGGGCGAAACACGCTGAACGGCGTGGGTAATTTCGACACCAACCTCTCGCCCAACGTCAACGGCAACCTGACCATTCCCAATCCCACACCCGACTATTTTCTGGGGGCCCGAAGTACCTGGGAAATTGACCTTTGGGGTAAGCTCCGCAACCGGCGCAAAGCCGCCTACACGCGCTTCCTGGCCTCGGAAGAAGGTCGGCGGCTGATTATCACGTCGCTGGTGTCTGACGTCGCCCGGTATTATTACGATCTGCTTGCGCTGGATGCCGAAGAGGAAATCCTGCAAAAAAACATTGACCTTCAGCAACGGGCCGTTGAACTGGTGGAGGTGCAGAAACAGGCCGGCCGCGTTACGGAGCTGGCCGTGCAACAGTTTACGGCGCAGCTACTGAATACGCAGGGACGCAAAAGTTTGATTCAGCAGCAAATCGCTGCGGCCGAGAATGCCATCAATCGCCTGCTGGGGCGGTTTCCGCAGCCCATTGCGCGGGGCACATCGCTACTGAACCGCGAGCTGCCCGGTCAGGCCCTGGCCGGACTGCCCCGCCAGATGATTAGCCGCCGGCCCGATATCCGCCAGGCTGAACTCGAACTACAGGCGGCCAACATTGACATCGACGTAACGCGGGCCGCGTTTCTGCCCAGCCTGAACCTGAATGCGTATGTTGGCTTCAACGCGTATCGGCTGGGAGTGCTGTTCAACCCGGCTTCGGTGGCCGCCGGGGTGCTGGGTAGCCTAACGGCTCCGGTGTTTAACCGCCGGTTTCTGAAAGCCGATCTGCGCCAGTCGACTGCCGTGAGCCGCGAAGCGTTTTATCGCTACCGGCAAGCCGTGCAGACCGGTTTTAGCGAGGTTGTGACGAGTGTGCGGGGGATTGAAAACTACCGGAATGCCGCCGATTTTCAGGCTCAGGAAGTGGCTGTACTGCGCAAGGCCGTTTTGACCTCAAACGATTTGCTGGCTGGTGGCTACGCATCATATCTGGAAGTAATTACGGCGCAGCGCAGCGTACTGGAAGCCGAATTGTCTCTGATTAATACGAAGCAGTCGCAATTTCTGGCCCTGACCGATCTGTACCGGGCGCTGGGTGGCGGCTGGGAATGATACCGGCCGTGACCACCCGCGCTGACAGGACTGCATACGGTCTGACTAGGAAAGCTTTGCCGAAGAATAAGGTAATAAACAGGTACTTGTGACTTATTAGGACGGAGAGCCATCAGACCGCGAAAGGGGACTTCGGTACTTTAAGGCAAAGGCCGGAGCATGAGATTCGGTACGTTGCAGACCGTGGTGGTTCCTGAAAACGGCTCAATTATGCGGTACCGGGATCTTCTGATAGGATTTGTAAGCGTAAGTATACTCGGTTGCCAGCCCGACCTGCCCACCGAGGTGAACAGCGCTATGACGCTGCTGCCCGCCCAACTGGATTATAACCAGCACGTAAAGCCCATTCTGTCCGACAAGTGCTTTGCCTGCCATGGGCCCGATCAGGCCAAACAGAAGGCGGGTTTGCGGCTGGATATCGCCAGTAACGCCTACGGTGACCTGCCCGAAAGCCCCGGTAAAGTGGCCATTGACCCCGGCAGTCTGAAAAACAGTGAGGTCTTCCGGCGTATCCTGTCTGACGATCCCGACGTGGTGATGCCCACGCCCGAGTCGCACCTGAGCCTGACCGCCTTTGAAAAAGCCGTGCTGGTACGCTGGATCCAGGAGGGGGCCGAGTACAAGCCCCACTGGGCGTTCACAAAGCCTGAAATGCCCGACATCCCGTCCATCGACGATGACGACTGGGCCAAAAACCCCATCGACAATTTCGTGGCCGCCAGACTGGCCGCTGACAAATTAACGCCGGGGTCCGAAGCCAGCCGTGAGTTGCTGATCCGGCGCGTTACCCTCGACTTGACCGGACTACCCCCTACACTGGCTGAAATTGACCTATTTCTGGCTGACAAACGCGAAAATGCCTACGAGAAGGTGGTAGACAGGCTTCTTAAATCGCCCCACTACGGCGAACGCCTGGCTGCCGACTGGCTCGACCTGGCCCGCTTTGCCGATTCGCACGGCTACACCGTTGACCGGCTGCGCGATATGTCGCCTTACCGTGACTGGGTCATCAACGCCTTTAACAAAAACCAGCCGTACGACCAGTTTATTCAGCAGCAGCTGGCGGGTGATCTGATGCCTGGCCCCAACGGCTCCAAACCCACAAAGGCCATGCAAATTGCTACGGCCTTTAACCGCAATCACCAGCAGAACCTAGAGGGCGGCATCGTGGAGGAAGAGTTTCAGCGGGAGTACGTGCTGGACCGCACCAACACCCTGGGCGATGCGTTTCTGGGGCTTTCGGTGGGCTGCGCCCGTTGCCACGACCACAAATACGATCCTGTTTCGCAGAAAAATTACTACGAGTTATCCAGCTTTTTCAACAACATCGAAGAAGCCGGTCAAATCTCATGGGACGATGCCATGCCGTCGCCTACCCTGCTGCTGCCTACCAAAAAGCAGGAGCAGCTGATGCACTTCATCCAAACCAAAATCGGTCAGCAGCGCGCGCAGGTGGCGGTTGTTCAGAAGCAGGGTACGGCAGATTTCAATCAGTGGATTAGTCAGGGCGGCTACGCGTCGCTACAACAGGAGAAGTACCCCAAAAACGGGCTGATGGCGCGGTACAGCTTCGACGGGAAAAAACTGCACAATGAGGTGACCCGCCGAGATACGGCCCAGCTCAAACGAGAAACCGGCCCGGAACCCGAACAGTGGGCCACCGGCCACCACGGACCGGGGCTGAAACTCAACGGCGACGCCTGGCTTGACCTCGGCAAGGTGGGTATCTTCAGCAAGTCGGAGCCGTTCAGCGTGGGGCTTTGGCTCAGTATTCCAAAAGACATGACAGAGGGCGTCATCTTCCACAAAGGGCAGGCCGAACGGCTTTATAACTTCCGGGGCTACCACGTCTACCTCCGTAACGGCAAACTCGAACTGAGTATGGCGCACGTAGCCCCCTCCAATGCCATTACCAAAATCACCACCAGACTCGTTCCCCGCGACCGGTGGCTGCAACTGACCATCACCTCCGACGGCTCAGGCCGGGCTGCCGGGCTGCGGCTGTACGTAAATGGCGTGGACCAGCCCATGTTTACGAAAATGGATCAGCTTACCAAAGATATTCTCTTCGACGAGAAAAAGGTAAAGCCCCAGCCGGGTTTGCAAATTGGGGGCTGGTACCGGGGTACGGGCTTTAAAGACGGGTTGATTGACGACATTATGGTGTATAACCGTCTCCTTACACCCTTCGAAATAAAGATCTTGGCCGAACGCGCCCGCTGGTCGGCCATGGCCACCAAACAACCCGCACAGCTAACCCCCAATGACCGGCAGGCGCTGAGCAGTTACTATTTTTCCGCCGTTCACGCCCCCACACTACTGGCCCGGAAAATCCTGATGCAGACCCGCCAAACACTGGCCGACAGCACGGATAAAGTACAGGAACTGATGGTGATGCGGGAGTCGGCCACGCCCAAACAAACCTACCGGCTGGAGCGGGGCGTGTACGACGCACCGGGCGAAAAAGTGTATCCGAACACGCCGGACGCTATTTTTGCCTTCCCCAAAAGTCTTCCCAAAAATCGCTACGGGCTGGCGCAGTGGCTCACCCATCCGGACAATCCCCTCACCGCACGGGTGGCCGTAAACCGCTACTGGCAGTTGTTTTTTGGCACCGGCATTGTGAAAACAACCGAAGACTTTGGCAACCAGGGAGAACTGCCCTCGCACCCCAAACTTCTCGACTATCTGGCCGTTACATTCCGGCAGTCTGGGTGGAACGTAAAGCAACTGGTGAAACAAATGGTCATGTCGGCCACTTACCGGCAGGACTCCCGCGCCAGCCGCGATCTGCTCGACAAAGACCCACAAAACCGGTTGCTGGCCCGCGGCCCCGCCCGGCGGTTATCGGCAGAAATGATGCGCGACAATGCGCTGGCCGCCAGTGGACTCATAAACTACGAGGTAGGGGGGCGCAGCATCAAACCCTACCAGCCCGACGGCCTGTGGCGCATCAACTCCGCCACGTACGAACCAGACAGCGGAGCCATCGTGTATAAACGAAGTGTGTATGTGCTGGTAAAACGCTCAGTGCCGAACCCCACGCTGGGTACGTTCGATGCCCCCTCCCGGAGTTTCTGTACGGTTCGGCGGCAAAAGACCAATACGCCCCTACAGGCCCTCGTTACGCTCAATGATCCCACTTTTGTGGAGGCTGCCAACGTACTGGGCGAACAGATGACGCGGCAGAACGATGAAAAAAAGGCCATTACCCTGACCTATCGTAAGTTGACGGGGCGCCGGCCCACCCGCCCGGAAGTAGATCTGCTGGCCAAACTACAGGCCGCCCAATTGGCCCGGTTCAGTAAAACGTCCGGCAAAGCAATCGGCTGGCTGCGGGCCGGGCAGTACAAAATAGATAACACGCTGAATGCTCGCTCAGGTAGCGGCCAACGCGGTGGTAGCCAGTACGATTATGAACTCCGACGCCACGCTCACCAAACGGTAAACGCTATGTCACACCACCATCACGATAACGAGTTCAGGCCGGTCCACGCCGGACTCCACACGCCGGAGTTGGTCATGCTCAACGAAAAGCTGGACCGTCGGCGGTTCCTGACCAAGACCACGCTGGGACTGGGTGCGCTGGCCGTGGGGTCGCTGTGGGGTGGCCGACAGTTATTCGGGGGCGTGGCCAACGCGCCCAACGAACTCACCGAAGACACGCAGGATGCCATTCTGAAGGCGCTGCCGCACTTTGCGCCCAAAGCTAAACGGGTGGTGTACCTGTTTATGAGTGGCGGGCCGTCGCAGTTCGAAACCTTTGATTACAAACCCAAACTGGCCACTATGTTCGGTCAGTCCCTGCCCGATTCGGTCAGAAAAGGGCAGCGGCTCACGGGCATGAGTGCCAACCAGAGCAGCCTGCCCATTGCGCCTTCGGTCTATAATTTCAGTCAGCACGGTAAATCCAATACGTGGGTGAGCGAGCTACTGCCGCACACGGCGGGGGTAGTTGATGACTTGTGCATCATCAAATCACTGTACACCGAGCAGATTAACCACGACCCGGCCATTACGTTTTTTCAGACCGGTAATCAGCTGCCGGGCCGTCCGTCCATTGGCTCATGGGTAAGTTACGGGCTGGGTTCCGACAACGAAAACCTGCCCACGTTTATCTCTATGATTTCCAAGAATGGCAACGGCCAGCCGCTGTACTCCCGGCTGTGGGGGAGTGGTTTCCTGCCCACTCGCCATGAGGGCGTTCAGTTTCGGTCGGGTAAAGATCCGGTGCTGTTTCTCAATAACCCCGAAGGCTACGACGGGGCCGACCGGCAGGAAATGCTGACGTACCTCAAGCAGCTCAACGAGATGCAGCAAAGCGGCTTTGGCGATCCCGGGATAGAGAACCGCATGGCGCAGTACGAAATGGCGTGCCGGATGCAGACTTCCGTGCCGGACGTAATGAGCGTAGCGGGCGAACCCGATGAGGTGTTCGATCTCTACGGCCCCGACAGTCGGGACCCCGGCACCTACGCGGCCAATTGCCTGCTGGCCCGAAAACTGCTCCAGAAAGACGTTAAGTTCGTGCAGCTCTATCACCAGGGCTGGGATCAGCACGGGGGGCTGCCGGGCGGGATAAAAAATCAGTGCAAAAACATAGACCAGGCCACCGCAGCTCTCGTTACGGACCTGAAACGAACGGGCCTCCTGGACGATACGCTGGTGATCTGGGGGGGCGAGTTTGGCCGGACGGTCTATTCGCAGGGTAAGCTCACCAAAGAAAACTACGGACGCGACCACCACCCGCGCTGCTTTACGATGTGGATGGCGGGCGCGGGCGTAAAAGCAGGCATCACCCACGGCGAAACGGACGATTTCAGCTACAACATCATTAAAAATCCGGTTCACGTCCACGATTTTCAGGCTACCATGCTGCACCTGCTGGGCATTGACCACGAGCGGCTTACTTTTAAAAGCCAGGGCCGACGCTTCCGCCTGACCGACGTTCACGGCCAGGTAATCCACGATATTCTTTCCTGAACCCGCGCTGCTGGCCGCTGAATGATACTCCTCGATATACCAACGTTTTTTGGACGGCTGCACCCGCTGGTGGTGCATCTGCCCATCGGCTTTCTGGTGCTGGCGGCCCTGCTCGACTGGGCTTCGTACTGGCCGACGTACAAAAGCGTTCGGGCTGCGGTGCCGCTGGCCCTGGGGGCCGGGGCGGCATCGGCAGTGGTGGCCTGCGGGCTGGGCTGGCTACTCGCCACTACCGGCGATTATGCTCCGGCTCTGCTGGACAAGCACAAGTATTCAGGTCTGGCCCTGGCGGGGGTAACGTTGCTGCTGTTTGCCCTGACCCTGCCCGCTGTTCGGGCGTACGTGAGTTTGCCGAAGAAGGTTTTTTCGGGGGCATTTGTGGGCGTTCTGGGGCTGATGAGTTATGCCGGGCACCAGGGCGGTACCCTCACGCATGGCAGCGACTACCTTTCTTTATCGGTCCTCACCGAAACCCAGCGGCCAAAACCTACCTCCCTGGAGCAGGTATTTGTCTTTGAAGACGTGGTGCAGCCGATGCTGACCAGACGGTGCGGCCAGTGCCATCAGGATGGTAAGCTGAAGGGCCGGCTTCGCATGAACACCCATGCCGATTTGCTGAAGGGTGGTAAGCACGGTCCGGCCATAGTGGCGGGCAACCTGACCAAAAGTGAACTCTACCGACGCGTTACCCTCGACCCGGCCCACGAGGAGTTTATGCCTACCGACGGTAAAACACCCCTCACCAAAAACGAGGTGGCTCTGCTGACATGGTGGATTGAAAAAGCCGCTGCCGCCAACAATACCAAACTTACCGCTATAAAAGGCAGCGAAGCCGTGCAGCCGATGGTAGCGGGGTTACTTGGTTTAAGCGGTGGTGCTGATGCCGTAGCGCAGGAAACTAAAAACGACGCCCACCCGTCTAATCCCGCTATTCCGATGACGGGCGACACGGCCCGGATTACCGCAGCCCGCAGCCAGGGCTTCGTGATCCGGATTATGAACCACAAACCGCTGATGCTGGACGTGACGTGGTCAAAAAAAGCGGACCAGCCAATGGCCGATCTGGCGGTGCTGACGCCCCTGGCCAAACACATTATCTGGCTTAATTTGTCTGATTTGAACCTGACCGACCGGGCGTTAAAGGCGGTTGTGCAGTACAGTAACCTCGAAAAACTGCGCGTGGAGAAGAATCCCATCGGCAACGAATTTCTCCGCACTATTACCGGACTCGCGCACCTTCAGACCCTTAATGTATACGGTACCCGCATCACGTCGGCTGGCTTACCCACCCTCAGAAACATGAAACGGCTGGAGAAAATTTATGCCTGGCAAACGGGCATTACTACCCGCGATGTGCAGCAGGTATTTGGGGATAGCTCGGCTGTGGAGGTTATCTTATAAAGAGTAGCCGGCGCGCTGGTGGCCGTGGTTTCTCCGCCCGAACGCAATGACACAGGATGCGGAAATCTTTCGCGACAACATTTTTTCTGATTTAGACAATCGATTGTCATGCGCTGTGCAATCGATTGTCTTTGTATTGTCCTATTTATTTATCGACTAGTAGTATACGGTCAGGTTGCCGAACACGCGGGGACTGGGTAGTTTTGATAGATTTTCAGTGGTGTAATGTCAATTATATCAAGCGTTTACCTTCCCAAATCTTCCTGCGTATGACTACTACGACCCGCCGTTCCTTTGTTCGCACTGCCGCTCTGGGTGGTGCGGCTGCATCTCTGATTCCTTCTCTGTACGGTGCCGCCCTGGCGGCCAATCGTCCTCCGGCCCTGGCTAAAGTTCGGCTGGGCTTTATCGGCCTTGGATTACGGGGCCGTAGCCACCTGCAACAGGCCCTGTACCGGTCCGACGTAGAGATTGCCGCCCTTAGCGATATCTCTGCCGATGCTATTGCCCGCTCGAACGCCATGATCGAAAAAGCAGGCCGGAAAGCCCCGCCCGCCTACACTAAAGGCGACGAAGCGTTCCTGGAGATGCTCAAACGTGACGATATCGACGGGGTAGTGATTGCCACCCCCTGGGAGTGGCACGTGCCCATGGCCGTAGCGACCATGAAAGCGGGAAAATACGCCGGAGTGGAGGTATCGGCCACGGTTACCCTGCAGGAATCATGGGATCTGGTCAATGCCTACGAGAAGACCAAAGCGCACTGTATGATTCTGGAAAACGTCTGCTACCGGCGCGACGTAATGGCTATTCTGAACATGGTACGTCAGGGTATGTTTGGCGAGATGACGTACGCACACTGCGGCTACGAACACGACCTGCGAAACATCAAATTTAACAATGGGAAGGGGCACGGCGCGGGTGCCGAATTTGGTAAAAACGCCTACTCCGAAGCCAGCTGGCGTACGCAGCACTCCGTTGACCGGAACGGTGATCTGTATCCTACCCACGGGCTGGGACCGGTGGCGCACTGGCTCAACATAAACCGGGGTAATCAGTTTGTGCGGCTCACGAGCATGGCCACCAAAAGCCGGGGGCTGCACAAGTATGTAGTCGATCACGGCGGCAAAGACCATCCCAACGCTAACGTTAACTTTAAACTGGGCGACGTGGTCACGACGATGATTGAGTGTGCCAACGGCGAAAATATCGTTCTTATGCACGATACCAACTCGCCCCGGCCCTATTCGCTGGGGTTCCGGGCGCAGGGTACGCAGGGCATCTGGATGGACGATAACGACATGATTTATCTGGAAGATGCCAACGGGAAGCCGGCCAGTCCCAAGCCGCACACCTGGGAGCCTGCCGCAGCCTACCTGGAAAAATACGACCACCCCCTGTGGAAAGAACACGCCCAGACGGCGCAGAATGCCGGGCATGGCGGTATCGACTATTTCGTGCTCCGGGGCTTTATTGAAGCCATCAAAAATCAGGTGGCCCCGCCCATGGACGTCTATGATGCTGCCGCCTGGAGTGCCATCAGCCCCCTCTCAGAGCAGAGTATTGCTAAAGGCAGCAAGCCCATGGATATTCCGGATTTCACGCGGGGGAAGTGGAAGACCAATAAGCCCATATTCGCGCTGGACAATCTGTATTGATCAGCCAGTTCACCCCCGATTTATTCACGCTTAAACTGCTTCGTTGTATGGAAAAGATCTTTATGTTTTTTCAGTTAGTTACCGGCCGGTCCTGTTGCGGGCTGCTGGGTATGGGGCTGCTGCTGCTGGGTATGGCGGCCCACGCGCAAACGGCGGGTACCGTGGGCGGTATCGTTACCGATTCAGAAACCGGAGAGGGACTGCCGGGAATCAACGTGGTAGCCAAAGGGTCCACGCGCGGGTCCACCACCGACGGTAATGGCCGCTACCAGCTGGCTAATGTTGACGCGGGTACCGTTCTGGTGTTTAGCTCCGTGGGCTACAGCTCGCAGGACGTTACGGTGGGTAATCAGACCAAAATTGACGTGCAGCTGGTGAGTGACAGTAAAAGCCTGAACGAGGTTGTGGTGCTGGGCTATACCACTACCCGCCAGAAAACCCTGACGGGATCGGCGCAGGCCGTATCAGCAAAAGAACTGAAAGACGTAACGGCTAACAACCTGGGTCAGTTGCTGCAGGGTAAGGCCGCCGGTGTATTTGTGGGCAATAGCTCGGGCGACCCCCGCGTGCCGCCTAAAGTGCTGATACGGGGCATTGGTACGCTGACGGCCAGCTCCAACCCGCTGTACGTGGTAGACGGCGTAATTGGCGGTATTCCTAACCCCAGCGACATTGAAAGTATTACGGTGCTGAAAGATGCCGCGTCAACGGCTTTGTACGGCGCGCGGGCTTCCAACGGGGTTATTGTGGTTACCACCCGCCGGGGTGCCGCCGGCAAAGCCCGGATATCGGTGCGTCTGAATAAGGGCATGGGCTACCTGAGCCCGGGTAACTTCCGGCTGCTGGATGGTCCGGCGCTATACACCCTGCAGAAAGCGGTTTCCCTGCGCGACCGGCCCACCACCAACGTGAATGACTACCTGCCCACGCCCGAAGCCAACGCCAACACGAACTGGTTTGACCAGGCGTTTCAGCCCGCGGCCAACACCCTGGCCGAACTGAGCGCGTCCGGGGGTAGCGAGAAAACCCGCTTTTACCTGAGCAGTAACTACTACCAGGAAGCCGGCATTCTGAAAAAAACGGGGCTGGATCGCTTTGGTATGCGGCTCAATTTCAGCCATGAGCTGAGCAGCAAGTTTCGGGTCAGCCTCAACAGCGCGGGTACCTACACGCGGGGGTACGACGACAGCAACGGGTCGCTCTACGGCGCGTACACCTACCTGCCCTACGATGACCCTTACCTCGACGGCAAACCCTATAATCCGGTGACCGGAGCCAAGAAATGGTACGGCCGCGACAATGCCAACTTCATTTACAACCAGCCGTTCAACACCTTTCGGGAAAATACCCTGGCGGGCGACGTGCTCTTCAAGGCGGAATATGATGTGCTGCCCTGGCTGACCCTATCGACAACCAACCGGGCGCAGACTACGTACTACGGCAATGAAAGTGTTCAGGATTTGCGGGGTAACGCAGCCGCCGACGTACAGGGGCGGCTCATCGACAACACCAGCCGCAGCTACAACCTGCTCACGTCCAACCTGTTTCGATTCAAACACAGCTTCACGGGTGGCCATAGCCTGGACGGGCTGGCAGGCTACGAGTACCAGACCAACTATTTTGAATCGATGGGTGCCACCGGGAAAGGTATTTTCTCGGGCCTGAATATTCTTGACGCTACCTCGCAGCCCGAAAGCATTCGCGGCACCAAGACGGACAATGCCTTTTCATCGTACCTCTTTCAGGCCAATTACGCCTATAACGAGAAGTACCTGGTGTCTACGTCGTTCCGGCGCGACGGGTCCTCCAAGTTTGGGCGTGACCGCAAATACGGTAACTTCTATGCCGTGGGTCTGACCTGGATTGCCTCGAACGAAGCGTTTCTGGCTAATAATGCCTTGCTGACCAACCTTAAATTCCGGCTTAGCTACGGCACCACCGGCAACGCCGATGGCATCAGCGACTACGCATCGCAGGGTATCTACAGCCTCACGGGGCAGTACGCGGGCGTACCGTCGGCTACGCCAACCCGCATCGAAAACCCGAATCTTTCCTGGGAGGTGTCCAACAATGCCAACTTTGGTATCGACGCAGCCCTGTGGAACCGGGTAAACGTAACGGTAGACCTATACAACCGCCTGACCAACAACCTGCTCTTTGACCGCCCTTTGCAGGGAACGAGTGGGTATTCGTTCATCACCGAGAACATCGGGGCGGTGCGTAACCAAGGGCTTGAAGTCGTGTTGTCGGCGGATATTCTGCAAAACACGGCTTTCACCTGGCGGACGGACCTGAACCTCGGCATGAACCGCAACACCCTGACGGCGCTGTACGGCGACCGCACCTTTGTGGCGAACGGGCAGCGGCCCTTTGCCCTGGATCAGCCGCTGAACAGCTGGTATTTGCGCCGGTGGCTGGGCGTAGACCCACAAACGGGCGATCCGCTCTGGGAGCAGGTCAACGCGGACGGTACTACCAACCCGACCAACAACTACAACCTGGCCACGCTTCAGTTTGCCGGCAGCAATGCCAACCCAACGCTGTTTGGCGGTCTGCGGCAGGTGTTTGGCTGGAAGAATCTGGAGCTGAATGCCTTTTTCACGTACTCGGGCGGGGCCACTATTTATAACGGCGACCGTAACCTGTTTGATAATGACGGGGCGTATGACCGGTATAGTCTGATGGCGCTGCAGGAGGGCTGGAGCCGGTGGGAAAAACCCGGCGATGTGGCCACGCACCCCAAATACGTGATTGGCGGCAATAAAAACGCCCAGCGCCCCTCGTCGCGCTTTCTGGAAAAGGGTAATTACCTGCGCCTGCGCAACATCAGCCTGAACTACGATCTGCCCAAAGCCCTCATTAGTAAGGCCCGGCTCGGTGGGGTCCGGCTAACGGCCTCGGCAGACAATCTGTTTACCATCACGAAGTTTTCGGGTATTGACCCGGACGTGACGGAGACGGGCGATGTCGGAACGAAATACCCGTTCAGCAAGAAAATTGTCTTTGGCATTCAACTGAGCTTTTAATCGATACCAGGCTATGAAATCTTTATTTTCCCGCTTTGCCCTGCTGGGCGTGCTGCTGCTGACGGGCGCCTGCAGCATTGACAAGAAACCGTATAACGGGCTGCCTGAAGAAGCTATTCTGCAAAACCCGCAGGGATTGCGGGCCGCCACGGATGGCAACTATACCGTGCTCAAAGAGTCGGATTACACCCGAAATCTGTTTATTATGAATGAGTACCCCGGCGACAACCTGACGCTGAGCGGTACAACGACCGATCCGCTGTTTCTGACCTATACCTACCGCCATACAACCGATCAGGGCAATGCGCTCCAGATTTACCGGAAAGGCTACCAGGTTATTGTGGGCTGTAATAAGGTGATTGGGGCTATCAAGCCCGGCACCTCCAAAGAACTGGATCAGATCCTGGGCGAAAATCTGTTTCTGCGGGCTATGGTACACTTCGACCTGGTGCGCCTGTTTGGCCGCCCCTATACCCAAAGTCCGGAAACCAACCTCGGCATCGTCATCAAAACCGACACTAAGGTAGATGACAACGCCAGCCGGGCCACCGTAAAGGCGGTGTACTCGTTCGTGATTAGTGAACTCCAGCAGGCTGCGGCTCTCATGACCAGTTTCCGGACCAACAGCTACGCCAGTCCGGCGGCTGCCAATGCGCTGCTCTCGAGGGTGTATCTGTACATGAACGACAATGCCAATGTGATTAAGTATGCCGACCTGGTCATTGCCGACGGGCGGTTTGCCCTGGCGACGCCTGCGCAGGTACCCGATTTTTATGCGGTAGACAACGAGCCGAACCGGGAAATTATCTTCGCCATTAAGCATACGCTGAAAGATGACCGCGGATTCAGTGCCATTGGCTCTATGTACTATACCTCACCGGGTGGCATTGGCTGGGGGGAGGTATATGCTTCGCAGGCGTATCAGGACCTGGTGAACCGGTATCCCAACGATAAGCGCCGGTCTTTCCTGGTCAGGAAGATGACCGCGCAGGGCGCGCAGGAGAAGCGCAACGGCATCGATAAGGTGTACGTGACCAAGTTCTCTAACCAGGGCGGCATTCCTACCCTCAGCTCGCCCGTGGTACTTCGCCTGGCTGAGCTGTACCTGAACCGGGCTGAAGCCTACGCCAAAACCGGTCAGGCGGCCCAGGCCCTTGACGACGTTAACCAGGTTCGGAAGCGGGCCGGACTGACGGGTTCGGAGCTGTACGCAATAACCGACCTGAAAGGAATGCCAACGGTGCTGGACGTTGTGTTGCAGGAGCGTCGGCTGGAGCTGGCTTTTGAAGGACACCGCCCCTACGATTTGTTCCGCAATAACCGGAGCCTCGTTCGCGAGTACCCGGGCTTCCATAATATTCAGACCGGTCAGCAAACGGTGACACCCGACGATAAGCAGGTGATTACGCTGATTCCACAGGCCGAGATTGTGCTGAACAGCAACTTACAGCAAAACCCGCTTTAACGAAGACCACGTTCGTAGCCCGGCCTCATCAGCCGTGACCAGGCCGGGCTACGGACCATTTACAGTGACTACCATGACGCGTTTGCTTTCGTATTGGCACCAACTGGCCTGCCTGCTGCTGGCAGCCTGCACGGGGTTTGTTCTGCCCGATCTGCAAACGGCTACCCCCCCCGCAGACCCGGTACGGGTTCCGCTGGGTGGTAACAGCTGGGTTACGAAAACGGCCGATGGTACCGCCCGCATCGCGGACGACGGACTGACCAGCTGGAGCCATCCGGCCACGACGATTGCCACCTATGTTCGGTTTGAGAAAACGGGTCTGGTGCGCCTGACCCTGAACGGACGGGTGCCCACCGGTACAAGCCGAATCCGCATTACGCTGGCCGGTCAGTCCAAAGAATTTGATCTGCAGGGCGGCACCCAACAGGCGTACCCGGTGGGGGAGTGGACAATCAGCAAAGCGGGGTATCAGGCCATTGTGTTGCAGGGTGTCCGCAAAACAGGAGCGACGTTCGCCGATATTACGGATATAGGCCTGCGTGGCGACGCTGTTAACCAGCATACAACCTTTGTACCCACTAATGCCGGTAACTTTTTTCACTGGGGTCGGCGCGGGCCGTCGGTACACCTGCGTTACGCCATGCCCGATAGTATTGAGGCCGACTGGTTTTACAACGAAATAACCGTGCCCGAGGGGAGTGACATCGTGGGGTCATACTACATGGCCAACGGCTTCGGCGAAGGGTATTTTGGTATGCAGGTCAACTCGGCCACCGAGCGCCGGGTACTTTTTTCGGTCTGGAGTCCGTTCAGGACCGACGACCCCGACAAAATTCCCGACGATCAGAAGATTCGGCTGGTGCGGAAAGGACCGGATGTCATTACCAACGAGTTCGGCAATGAAGGGTCGGGTGGGCAGAGTTACAAACGCTACAACTGGGTAGCGGGTCAGACTTATAAGTTTCTGCTCAACGGCCACCCTGACCCCGGCGGCTACACAACCTACACCGCCTACTTCAGGGCTCCCGACCAGCCGGAGTGGCAGCTGATTGCCAGTTTTAAACGGCCCCGAACAACCACCTACCTGACATCGCTGTATTCATTTCTGGAAAACTTTGTACCCGAAACAGGTAACGTACCTCGTCAGGCAAGTTTCTCCAACCAATGGATTCGGGGAACGGACAGCCGGTGGCGGGAGTTAACAACAGCGCAGTTCACCGCCGACAACACCGCCCGAAAAGCCTACCGGATGGACTACGCCGGTGGCCTGAATGATACGCAGCAGTTTGTGCTCCGCAACTGTGGCTTTTTCGATACGTTTACGCCGATGAATACCTCGTTTACGCGACCGGCCCGCCACCAGGCTCCGGGTATTGACGTCTCTACGCTTCCCTGATTTATGACCTACCAACCCCTCACCGTTTCTACCCCCGGCCGCATCTGCCTGTTTGGCGAACATCAGGATTACCTCGGACTTCCCGTTATTGCGGCCGCCATATCCTGCCGAATCCAGATTGCCGCCGAACGCACGACCGACCAGCAGGTGCAGCTCAGCCTGCCCGATGTTGACGGATACGAGCGGTTTGGCCTGACCGACTTGCCCCTGACCTACCAGCACGACCGCGATTATTTTCGTAGTGCCGTCAACATCATGCTGCGCCGGGGCTTTCAGTTCAGCGGAGGTATTGCTGGCGAAGTGCGGGGTACTATTCCCATCAACGCCGGTACATCCAGCTCGTCGGCAATGCTCATTAGCTGGCTGAGTGTGCTGAGCCAGCTGGCCGACAATCCTCAGGTATTGGCCCCCGCCCAACTGGCCGAACTGGCGTACGCAGCCGAGGTGCTTGAGTTTGGTGAGCCGGGCGGCATGATGGACCATTACTCAACCGCCGTGGGTGGGGTTATTTACCTGGAGTCGCAGCCGGCCATCCGGCTGGAAACCTTTCACCCGACCCTCGGTACATTTGTATTGGGAGACTCGCAGGAGCCGAAAGACACCATCGGCATTCTGGGGCGGGTAAAATACGGTATGCTGCGCATCATCGATCAGCTGGCAAAACTGGACCCGTCGTTCTCTCTGCATACTACCTCCAGCACGGCCATTGCCGAATACAAAGACCTACTACCGAAAGACGACTACATCCTGTTGAGCGGGACACTGGCCAACCGCGATCTGCTGCGGGAGGCCCTGACGCTGCTGCGGGCTACCAACGGTTCAGTAATGGACGACACCTGTTTTGGACGGTTACTAACCCGGCACCACGCCCACCTGCGCGACGCCCAGCGAATTTCGACCCCTAAAATTGACCGCATGCTCAGCGCGGCCCTGGCGGCTGGTGCACTGGGTGGCAAGATAAACGGCTCGGGCGGGGGCGGCTGCATGTTTGCCTACGCCCCTAACCAGCCCGAAGCCGTGGCCGAAGCCATTGAACGCGAAGGCGGTCGCGCCCATATCGTCTCGATCGGTACCGGTACTACCACCATGAAACGCGAAGAAGTCTCCGCATAGGGCAACGTATAGAGGAGTGTTATAAAGCGTTAAGCAGCACTTTAGCGGACTTCAACACCTCAGCCGCCGGTGTGCTGGATAAGACCGATACATCGAATTGACTCAGGGCTTTTTCGAGTTGTTGCGCCTGAGCCGTCTGACCGTTCCTGGCAAATTCATTGCGCAGGATGCGGATCTTCTCGTAGTCCTGAATGCCCTCGATAAGCCGTTCGAAGCGGATGGACGTGCGCGGACCGGGATAAACAAGGTACGTATCACCAGCGGCCCAGGTCCGAAAGCGCGAGTCGCGCAACGGGTCTTTCACCCAGCAGTTATACGCCCAGCGCAGGTAGCCGTCGTACCCTTTGTGGGCCGCGTACCAGCTGATAAACGTCGATTCGGCGGGGGGAGAGAAGGTAAACGTATTTGGATGTCGTTCAACGCAGCAGGTATAATAGGTAGTGTTGAAACCCGCCTGCCGACGGCGCTCTATGGTAGCCGCATCGATCGTCTGGTTCGTGGCCAGGCTATAGTCAACCAGATCCTGCTGAAGTTCAGGGTGGTAGTTGCCCGCCAGCGATACCCGGAAATTCTTGTCAACCGCTTTAATGAGGGTCAACGCCTGCTGCATGGCTTTCATGGGCCGTTCGTCCATGGCGATGGTCGTTTTGTTAAACCAGCCTTTCTCTTTCAGGTGTCTGGCGAAGTCGGTCAGCATGGGTCGCCAGTGGGCTTCGTATTCGGGCGTACCCGTCTGGGCAATCAGGAAGGTATCTTTCTGCGTAGCCTCATCGTAATAACTGAATTTTAGATTCCAGGGAATCATGCTGTAGCAGTTGATGAACTTGTCAATGCCCAGCGCCATCATATAGCTCACCCACTGGTCAAAAATCGTGTAGTCGTACGCCCAGCTGCCGTCTTTCTTCTTCGTCCAGCTCACCATCGACCCGTACACATCCTCCGTCTGACTGCGCCAGGGATCATTGATGATGGTGGCCGTAATCGACTTTTGCCCGGCATTGGCCAGCATTTGCATGTAAGGGCGCATGAGGTCCATGTGCTCTTTCGACCACACCTTCACGCCGTGTACCCGCGCCACCGAATACGGATTCTGCCATAAATCCAGGTGGAATGTCCAGTCTTTCGGAGCGGGCAGGAGCCGGTTCTGCACATCGACGCTGTACGACAAAACAATAGGTTTACCCATGGACGGACTCGTGGCGGTCAGTGTACCCACGTAATGGCCGGCCGTGGTAGTGGGCGGTACCGTAACACTGAGCCAGACCGGTTGCGTGGTTTGCCGGGGCACGTCCCGCACCTGAACCAGATCAATGGGGTCTGCCACCAGCGACGAATCATACTTGCCGACGGGGCGCTCGTCGCAGCCGTTGCCCTGCGGGCTTAACCCATCCGTCATGACATACCGGACAAAACGGGCCGAAACCTGGCTTGCCGGAATGGTATTGCCTTTTGTGTCGTTCAGGCCCGACCAGCTCAGCTTCACATTGGGCATGGCAGACAGGCTCCAGAGTGCGGCCTGCGTATGCACCTTTTCGCCTTTCCAGGCGATGGCATTCCAGCCGGTCTGCACCAGTGCCGGATCGGGAGCCGCGTGTTTTTCGTGCCGTACATCCGCCGTCGTGAAGCTGAAGTGAGGCCCTGCCTGTACAGCCGACCAACTGCTTTTATTCGCCGGTTTCGGATCGGGTAATTCCTGGTACGAAACCAGATTTGTCGATTGCGCGTGTACCGCGCAGGAAATGAGTAAAAGGAAAAGGGCCGGGGAGATTTTCATAGGGGTTCTGTAAAAGGAAAGAAGGAGACTGAATAGCGGGTAAGCTGTACGTATAGATAGTCAATGGTAATCTACGGTTTGTTCAGCAATTCTGAGACCTGAACCAGCCCCTTTAGTATCCGGCCCTGATTGCTGTGCGGATTATTCGGCTGGAAACAAAACCGCCCGGTAGTCAGTCGAAAGACCAGCTACCGGGCGGTGTACAAGCGGTACAGGGAATGGAATTACGCGACTTCGATCAGGGAAACGGCTTTGGCTTCGAGCTGGGTTTCGCCCATCAGATAGCAGTCGGCGGCCCGGGCGGCTTCGCGGCCTTCTGATATGGCCCACACCACCAGCGACTGCCCCCGGCGCATGTCGCCCGCTACGAAGATTATCGGGTTGGTGGTATATCGCGTACGACGAGCGGGGCTTGGCGAAGTGGGGTATTGTTGTTCCGTCCGCCCCGGCAAACCGAAGCCCAACTTATAATTAAATGTTGAAATTTTGAACGAATGCCCGGCAGAATTCCGTCCGCCGGATATGAAGCACAGCAGCGTTACAACTGCTGAAACACGGCTTCCGTATGTCCCCATTTAGCCAAACCCTATGTTGCCTGCCGTTTTTTTGGATGGCTTACCGAATTGGTGATACTTGGGAGGATATTGCTTTCCATTGTCCATTACGTTTAACCCAAACATCGTACATTCTTGTCCTACGATTTTCAAAAGGCACTTCCTTGACTCTACCTTTCGTAACTGAGATATAAGTTACAATTGCAGTCTTATCATAAACTTGAATATGAATATCGTCCAGGTAAAGTGAGTCAACTACATGTCCATTTTTTAAACGTTGACTAATGTTTTCATACATTCCGTCGAGCTCTTGCTGCTTGTTTGATATGCTAGTTAATCCGATAGCCATAAACTTTTCGTCCATCATAGTAGATATAGTTGCCGTATCCATCTTAAATTCTGCTATTAACCAATCGTATTCTAGTTTCTTAAGTTTTTCTATGTCATTACTAGGTAAATTCTTTTGCGACATACTATGTCTAGGTGAAGCACAAAAGAGCGTTAAGCATATTAGGAAAGATACTAAGGAGGGAAAGTCTTTCATCTGTTTCAATTTTGTGAAGTATTCGATGAAATGGCAGGCAACTCATAAATAGACGTACTTTTTGGCATCCAAGCAAATGTAAGAGAGAATCTACCTTACGTAAATATACTTCTTACCGGAAAATTATATTTCTGTCTGTACAACAGCTGGTTAGCGAGTCAAAACAGCTTGATACGGATGTGAACAACACAAAATGCGTGTATGCGTATCTTGTGTTGTGATGGTATATTAACAATGCAAAATGCGCGTATTGACTAAAGCCTGCCTAACGGACTTTTAAAGTTTTTGATGCTCTTTTCGCTTACGTGCGTATAGCGCAGGGTTGTTTTCAGATCATTGTGCCCCAGTAACTCCTGAATGAATCCGATGTTGATACCCGCTTTGAGAAGGTGCGTAGCAAAACTATGTCTGGAGTCATGCCCATAAAAAGTCTGGAGTTACTTCTCTTCAGCTGCCAACTTCAAGTCCAAAACATACTGCTCAAAATTAGACTTAAAATCGGGTAACGAGCCTTTGATGAGCGGGAGCATAAGGCCTGTAAAGATTTCGTTCATGAAAAAGTCTGTTGTTTTATCTGGTCCAGGCGTTACTGAAAATGTTCTGACTCCTGAAAAGACAGGCGCAAACCCATCCTGCCAGACCATTCTGGCAGGAGTGAGTTCAGATACTTTGAGGTTGAATGTTCGTTTTGGGTCAAGCGTTGAGACAAGCTTTATCGTTTCGCCCTGCCTGATTTGCCCGCTTAGTGAAAGAACGGTTGAATTCCAGTTCGTAAATTCAGCTGCGTTTGTCAGCAACGACATTATGGTGTCTGCCGATGCGTTGATGTTCATGGAGATGGCCGTTTCCATTCGGAAGGTGGTTTCGGTTGATTTTGCTCTAGGGTCGGTCATGGTTCAGATTTTAAAGGTACAGGATGAGTCACGCCTAACAAGGTACACGCATAGGCACTGCTTAATGGCCCGGAAGCAAAATCGCCCGGTAGCTGATTTATAGTCCAGCTACCGGGCGGTTACTATGTATCCCGTAAGAACCTACGCTACTTCAATCAGGGAAACGGCTTTGGCTTCGAGCTGGGTTTCGCCCATGAGATAGCAGTCGGCGGCCCGGGCGGCTTCGCGGCCTTCCGATATGGCCCACACTACCAGCGACTGCCCCCGGCGCATGTCGCCCGCCACAAAGATTTTGGGGTTACTCGTGCTCTGGTAATCCACGGCTTTTACGTTGCCGCGCTCGTCGTATTCCAGCCCGAGATCATCAAGCAGGCCGTTGTGCTGCGGGTGCAGGAAACCGGCAGCCAGTAGGGCCAGTTCGCAGGGCACATCGCGCTCGGAGCCGGGGAGTTCTACCATCTGCATTCGCCCGTCTTTGTTCTCCCACGTCAGGTCAACCAGGCGAAGGGCTTTCAGATTACCGGCTTCGTCGCCAATGAACGCTTTGGTGTTGATGGACCAATGGCGTTCGCAGCCTTCTTCGTGGCTGGTGCTGGTACGCAGCATCATAGGCCAGTTGGGCCAGGGCGTGTTGGTGGCCCGCTCGGCGGGTGGCATCGGCATCAGCTCGATCTGCGTTACGCTCGCGGCCCCGTGCCGGTTGGAGGTGCCTACGCAATCGGAGCCGGTGTCGCCCCCGCCAATCACGACTACGTGTTTATCCGTAGCCAGTAACTCGCCATGGCCGTAGGGCTGCCCCTGATGGTCGACCGATACGGGGAGGCTGGCATTGCGTTTGTTTTGCTGACTCAGAAATTCCATGGCGGGGTAGACACCGTTCAAATCACGGCCGGGAATGGGCAGATCGCGCGGAACGGTCGAGCCGCCGGTGAGCATCACGAGGTCAAAATCGCTCAGCAGATCGTCGGTGCGCAGGTCGGTACCCACGTTCACGCCGGTTTTGAACGTGATGCCTTCGGCTTCCATGACGGCCAGCCGCCGGTCGATGGTCCACTTTTCGAGTTTGAAATCAGGGATGCCGTAACGCAGCAGCCCGCCAATCTGATCGGCCCGCTCAAATACCGTTACGGTGTGGCCGGCGCGGTTGAGCTGGGCCGCAGCCGCCAGTCCCGCCGGACCAGAGCCAACAACCGCAATGTTTTTACCGGTACGCACCGTTGGTGGTTTGGGGGTTACGTACCCGCGTTCAAAGGCAATTTCGGCAATGGATTTTTCGATAAACTCAATGGCCACGGGTGGCTTGTTGATGCCCAGTACGCATGAGGCCTCACAGGGAGCGGGGCAAATGCGGCCCGTAAACTCCGGGAAGTTGTTGGTAGTAGCCAGAATCTCGTAGGCGTAGCCCCAGTTCTGCTCATACACGGCATCGTTGAACTCCGGAATGATGTTGCCCAGCGGACAGCCACTGTGGCAGAACGGCGTGCCGCAGTCCATACAGCGAGCCGCCTGCCGCTGCGAATCATCGGCGGAGAAGGCTACTTCAATTTCCTTATAGTCGTGAATACGCTCCTGTGGGTCGCGCTTTTTGGGCAGTTCACGTGTAAACTCTAAAAATCCGGTTGGTTTTCCCATGCTTGATGTTTATTCGTCAATACTTTTCAACACGTCGTGGTATAGCCCGTCGCTAAACCAAAATCCTGCTTCATGCCGTAGCTTGTCGAGCAATGGCTTTACTGACACAACTATTTTTTCTCGTTTGGCCAGACTAAGTACGCCCAGCAAACCAATCACGTTAAGTCCCCGCTCTTTGGCAACTTTTCTACCCAGCCGTTCATCCATCAGCAACAGGTCGGCGTGGATTTCTCCCGCGAGAATAATAGCCTCCGATTCTCCTTTGTCTAAGGTTTTTCTCAAACTAATTAATTCCTCGTCAGAATCAGTGGCGGTTTGCATCTGTATTTGATCTCGACTGTAAGCTTCCAGGAAACTCTGAAGAGGAATGTCAAAATGTTTGAGTTGCATTATCTCGCCAAAAACAGCGGGAGGAATGATCACTCTGGGAAATAACCGCGTTAGAATGGACAATTGATCAATCTTAATCAGATTACTAATTGCTGATGTATCACTGACAACAATAACTGCCTTCGTCATGAAACGTCCGAAGAAACGGTGTCAGTGCTAAGTACGTTGATATCTTCCCTGTAATCGTCAGAATCATAATGAACCGGAATGTGCTGATTTGCCAGTTCTTTCTGAAACTGAGCCGGATGTAGCCCAGTAAACTCGCTGGCTTTTCCGAGGGAGAAAATATTCTTCTGAAACAAAATCACAGCTAGTTGTAATCTGACATCTTCAGGAGTAACAGCCTTCTGGTCTAACAAATCAACGGGCAAGTCATTCAGTAGTTCGCTCCAATGGTTAATTCGTGGGGTTGATGGGGCAGGAGTTTCCTGCCAATCGACTACTATCTCATCCCCCGGTACCAAACGGCCCCGGTTCGCTGTATCGGTGCTCCGGTCCCATACGAACAGGGACGGAACAGTCATATCGATATTTCCCGAGACATGGAGAATAGCTTTGCTTTCTGTGATTTTTTTCACCTGATCGGCCATCAGCGTTTCAACGCCAATCGTTCGGCCACCAGCGTTTACGAACTCTACTTCGAAGCCTTCTCCGCGACCGTGTACCATCGCCACTGTACCAACGTCGCCCCGCACCAGACCGAGATCGGGTAGGTCAATCAGTAAAGCGACCAAATCACACTCATCAATCATTGTCGTATCAGTTTGGATATGCCGTTACTAATTTAGGGATTGTTTCGCCATTTGATATAAACCAGACCGTTCGTAACGGATATGATTTTCCGTTTGGGCAGGGTAGCCAGCCTTCAACAACGTACCGATTCCCCAATTCAGTTTCGATAACTTTCGTAACATCAGCCAGCGTAACAAGCTTCAGCAAAGCGGTTTTCAGCGCGTTGGCATTTTGCCTTGTGTATCCAACGATTTCGTAAAAAGCTGCTTTGCCTTTACTCTGAGGATGATTTGCATCCAGCAAATAGACAGTTGGTTTTCGGTTAGAAATTTCAGCCTGTTCGCCGTTGGGTAGCTTTATCAGCTCTGCGTCACGTCAACGGTGATGTCCTGATACACGACGTTTTTGTTTTGAATCTGCTGCGCCAGCGAGATGCCCCGTCCGGCCAGCGCCGTCCGGAAATCGTTTGGCATCACCTTCGCAAACTGCCCCACCTGTGCGTCCCAATTCTGAATCAGAGCCAGGGCTACGTTGCTGGTGGTGTGCTGAAAATGCTTCTCCACGTATTCGCGCAAAATACCCCGGTCTTCGTCGGTCAGGTCTTCTACGCTCACCATATCGGGGTTAACGCGGCTCCGGAAACTGTCGTCTCGATCCCACACGTAAGCCACGCCCCCCGACATCCCTGCCGCGAAGTTATAGCCCGTCTGCCCCAGAATAATGGCCAGACCCCCGGTCATGTATTCGAGACCATGATCACCCACGCCTTCTACTACGACCTTCGCGCCGGAGTTGCGGACGCCGAACCGCTCGCCCGCCATGCCCCGGATAAAGGCTTCGCCGGAGGTTGCGCCGTAGAACGACACGTTGCCCACGATGCTGTTTTCTTCGGGTTTGAACTGAGCAGCCCGGTCTGGATAAACAATCAGCTGCGCCCCGCACAGGCCCTTGCCAAAATAATCGTTGGCGTCGCCTTCGAGCTCCAGTTTGAGACCCGACGTGGCAAACGCGCCGAAACTCTGCCCCGCCGACCCGCGCAGCTTCACGTGGATGGTGCCATTGGGCAGGCCGGGGCCACCGTAGCGTTTCGAGACTTCGTTCGAGAGCATAGTGCCGATGCTGCGATCGGTGTTCTGCACGGGGAGTTCAATGTACACCGGCTCGGTAGATTCGAGGGCGGGCAGTGCGGCTTCGATGAGCTGACGGTCCATGACTTCGCTGAGGCCGTGATCCTGTTCTTCCTGCTGGAACAGGGCTACGTCGAGGTTGGTTGGCTCTTTATATAGCAGCGCGTCGAGGTTGACGTTTTTGAACTTCCAGTGGGGTAGCTCAGGGCGGAGTTCCAGCATCTGCGCCTGCCCCACCATTTCGTTGATGGTGCGGAAGCCGAGGTCGGCCATGATCTCACGCAGTTCCATGGCCAGGAAGGTAAACATGTTTACCACGTGTTCGGGCTTGCCGGTGAACAGGGCACGGAGCTCTTTATTCTGCGTGGCTACGCCTACCGGACAGGTATTGAGGTGACACTTTCGCATCATAATACAGCCGGTAGCCACGAGTGCCGCCGTGGCTACGCCGAACTCTTCGGCACCCAGCAGGGCGGCAATGGCCAGATCCCGACCCGTGCGCATCTGTCCGTCGGTCTGGAGCACCACCCGTCCGCGCAGTTTATTACGTACCAGCGTCTGGTGCGCTTCGGCCAGGCCCAGCTCCCACGGCAGACCGGCGTGCCGGATGCTCGACAGGGGCGAGGCACCCGTGCCGCCGTCGTGGCCCGAAATCAGAATATGGTCGGCGTGGGCTTTGGCCACGCCCGTGGCAATGGTGCCCACGCCTGCTTCCGAAACCAGTTTCACGCTGATGCGGGCGGCCCGGTTGGCGTTTTTGAGGTCGGAAATCAGCTGCGCCAAATCCTCGATGGAGTAGATGTCGTGGTGGGGCGGGGGCGAAATCAGCCCAACGCCGGGGGTGCTGTGGCGGGTGCGGCCAATCCAGTCGTCGACTTTGAAGCCGGGTAGCTGACCACCCTCGCCGGGTTTGGCTCCCTGCGCCATTTTTATCTGCAGCTCGCGGGCGTTGGTCAGGTAGTAGCTCGTTACGCCAAACCGACCCGACGCCACCTGTTTGATGGCCGAGTTCATGCTGTCACCATTAGCCGCGGGGGTGTAACGCAGTTCATCTTCGCCACCCTCGCCGGAGTTGCTCTTGCCGCCAATGCGGTTCATGGCAATAGCCAGCGTGGTATGGGCTTCCCACGAAATAGACCCGAACGACATGGCACCCGTAGCAAAGCGTTTAAAAATGCTTTCGATGGATTCGACCTCGGCAATGGGAACGGGAGTTCCTTTCCTGAATTTCATCAGACCGCGCAGGGTGATGGCCTTCTGCGTTTGATCGTTGATGAGTTTTGAGTACTTTTTAAAGAGGGCGTAGTCGTTACGCTGCGTCGATTGCTGGAGCAGGTGGATGGTGTCGGGGTTGAAGATGTGCTTCTCGCCCCGCTGCTTCCACTGGTAAATACCGCCCACTTCGAGCCGCGGGTTAGCCACCGGGGCGGGTGGAAACGCGATGCCATGCCGCACCAGAATTTCGCGGGCGATCTCGTCGAGCCCCATGCCGCCAATGCGCGAAACGGTGCCGGTAAAATAGCGATTCACCACGTCACTGTTGAAGCCGAGGCACTCAAAAATCATGGCGCCCTGATACGATTGCAGGGTGGAGATGCCCATCTTCGAGAAGATCTTCAGCAACTCGCCATTAACGGCCTTTATGTAATTTACGTAAAGCTTGTCGAGGTCGTACTCAACCTGTAACAGACCCTTGCTTTTCATACTGGCGATGGTCTCAAACGCCATGTACGGGTTCACCGCCGACGCGCCGTAGCCGATCAGCGTGGCTACATGGTGCGTTTCCCAGACGTCGCCTGCTTCGACCAGAATGCCGACTTTGCCGCGCAGCCCCTGCCGGATCAGGTAGTGGTGAATGGCCGACGTGGCCAGCAGCGACGGAATGGGCGCGTGGCTGGAGTCAATGGCCCGGTCGGACAGCACCAGAATTGAATAGCCGTCCAGAATGGCGTCTTCGGCGTATCGGCAGATTCGCTCCAGGGCGCGCTCCAGCGATTTTCCTTTGCCATCCGCCGTGAAGAGGCAGTTGATGGTCTTGGCCTGAAATTTAGGCCGGTCAATGAACCGCAGCTTGTCAAACTCCGGCGTGGTCAGCACGGGCTGGTCCAGCTCTACCTGCCGGCAGTGTTCGGGCGATTCGCTGAGGAGGTTATAGGTTGCGCCTACGAACGAGATCAGCGACATAATGGCCCGCTCCCGAATTGAGTCGATGGGCGGGTTGGTAACCTGCGCAAACAACTGCTTGAAGTAGTGACTCAAATGCTGGCTCTGCTCCGACAGAATGGCCAGCGGTACGTCGGTCCCCATCGAGCCGAGGGCCTCCTTGCCCGTTTCGACCATCGGGGCCAGAATCATGCGTAAATCTTCCGAGGTAAAGCCGAAAGCCTGCTGCATTCTAAGCAGCTTGACCGGATCATAGGGGTTGTACGACCGGATAGGGGCTTCAAGGTCGGAGATCTTAATCTTGTTCTCGTCGAGCCATGTCTGGTACGGCTGCCGCGAGCTCATCTGTGCCTTAATTTCTTCGTCGGCCACAATACGGCCCTGCTCCATATCAACGAGGAACATCTTGCCCGGCTGTAACCGGCCTTTCGACACGATTTTGGCCGGGTCAATGTCCAGCACGCCTACTTCCGATGCCATAATGACAATGTCTTCGTTGGTGACCCAGAAGCGGGAGGGGCGCAGCCCATTGCGGTCCAGCGTAGCGCCAACCATGCGGCCGTCGGTAAACGAAATGGATGCCGGGCCATCCCAGGGTTCGATCAGGGCCGCGTGAAACTCGTAAAAGGCCTTGCGGGCCGGGTCCATGTGTTCGTTGCCATCCCAGGCTTCGGGAATGAGCATCATCATCACGTGGGGCAGCGAGCGGCCACTCATCACGAGCAGTTCAATGGCATTATCGAGGTTGGCCGAGTCGGACTGTTTGGGATCGCAGATGGGCAGCAGCATATCCATCTCATCCTGTGTGAATTTGCTCGACTTGAGCAGACCTTCGGCCGCTTTCATCCAGTTCACGTTACCGCGTACGGTATTGATCTCGCCGTTGTGGGCAATGTAGCGGAACGGCTGCGCCAGCTTCCAGGACGGAAACGTATTCGTTGAAAACCGCGAGTGCACCACGCCCAGCGCCGATACCACATCTTCGTTTTGCAGATCGGGAAAGTACGGCTCCAGCTGAATGGTGGTCAGTTGCCCCTTATAGGTAATGGTGCGGCACGACAGCGACGAGAAATAAAACGTATCGACACCGACTACCGTCTCGTTGATGATGCGGGTGCTGGAGTTGCGCAGGATATAAAGCTTACGCTCAAAATCGTCGGGATTGCTGATTTCAGCCGGGCGTTTGATAAACACCTGCTCCATCTGCGGCTCGTGAGAACGGGACCCTTCGCCCAGATCCGTATTGTTGACGGGTACTATGCGATAGCAGAGCAGCTCCAGACCGAGTTTTTTCATTTTTCGGTTCAGCACAGCGCGGCATTCTTCGCGGAGCCACACGTCTTTCGGGAAATACACCATGCCCACGCCGTATTCAAAAGCCGGGGGCAGGTGAACGCCGAGCTTGCGGGTCTCATCCACAAAAAACTCGTGCGGAATCTGTATCAATACCCCCGCCCCGTCTCCTGAATTAGGTTCTGACCCAACGGCGCCCCGGTGCTCCATGCGCCGGAGCATCTGGAGTGCATCAGAGACGATCTGGTGAGACTTACGCCCTTTAATATGCGCTACGAAGCCGATACCACAGTTATCATGTTCAAATTCGGGACGATACAGGCCGGTATTGGGCGCGTTGAGGAGTTGATCAGGTTGATCAGGCATAATCATACGGCGTTAAAGTGGGGCGTCGCTTCGGACACTTCATTACGATAAATGCAATGAATGGTACAAAAAGATACAAAAACTGAAAGTGTATTACCGATCCGGCGCAAAACTATGTAAAGAGATGCCAGTCCGGTTTCAGAATGTTTGCGACAAAGTCATGCAATATAATACATAAAATAGTTGGCAAAAGTGAGTTTCGACAGAATTTAATACGGAATAAGCTGAATTATGATTTCGATTATGCTATTTCTTGAAAAATGAATACAGGACAAATGGATAGGTGATGAAAAATAGTCCGTGTGGGCACGACAAAATCGAATCAGTCTATTGCACAGGATTAATTTTACTGGTAATCGGGCCAGAATCCTGTCCTGAAACACCAGTCGGCTGATATACAGTGACTTACAGGGGTATTCTGTATAGTGACCGCGCGGAATGACGCTACCATTGCAGTGCCTGACCAGGGTGGTATGATTCGGCCGGGTCCTAATCAGGCAATGAACGACCGCGTTCTGCATTGGCCGAGGGGCGGTTCCATATTGGCGGGCTCGTTTGTTTTTCAGTACCGCAAGTTTAAAACAAAGAAACCGCTCCTTGTAGGGCGTCTCATCGGCACGCGTCCCTGAGTTGAACACGCCGTACACTACTTGTCGGTCGCTATATCAGTGAAAGGAGGAATCCAAACGTCTCAGGTCTGCGTATCATTATGTACGATACGTAAGAAGCACAATGGTAAGATAGGCAATACTTTGTCTGCATAGTGTACCACTAATACGATTTTTAGTCACCTTATGGAAAAAAGGACTTGAATATGCCTCATAGCGCGTGCTTTAATTAGCTTGTATTCCTGGTCAAGTATATTAAATCTACCTGGTGTAACGCCTAATTTTACTATTTTGGTATCTAGGTAAGTTTTAGACTTTTCACCCCCTTTGGTATCATATTTGCACATCAATGCATATGATAACCGGTGTTTTAAACAGCTGTATCACCGAACGTGGATTTGGTTACCTATCCCTTTGGACTGTGATCTAAGCACAGACAATTCCGCATCCTCAGCAAACAGTCTGTTCTCCGGACAACACAGGTTTAGCACCTGCTTTAAACACACTCGTTAAACAAGAGCTTTACCGGAATAGCGCACACGATCAGTTTGATACGAGTCTGCATCCGGTTCCCAACCCGCTCCATGTTTTTTTTCTGCTGGACGTCTGACTTATGGGACAGAAGGGGCGGAGCCGTGGCAGGAAAGTAGCAATTTTTTAGTATACAATACAATGACTTTAGCCCCTATGCCTGGAGTAGTAGTAACCCGCGTTACCTGGGTTTACTGCCATTGGTTACTCAGGATCCTTGTTCCCAACGCAAAAGAGGTTTTCCGTAGTTTGCGCTGGCGTCGGCAATCGGGTATAATCATCGTTGCCCTTTTGGCCGTTATCCACCTGGCTTCCTGCTCAACGGTAAAACCATCCAGGTTTGAGTATTTCCGTACCAAAGACTCCTCGTATCCCAAAATGGTCGCGACCGCAGTTCCCCAGGTTTCCACCATTCAACAGGGTGATATTTTGGGGGTCATTGTGAGCAGTCTCAACCGGGAATCAAACGAGATTCTAAATTTCACGAACGTCAACTCACTGCCAGTGGCTACGTTCTCGGGAGGAAGCGTGGGGGGGAACAGTCAGCCATTGGGGTTTCTCGTCGACTCGTCCGGGTCTATTTCCATGCCCATCATTGGCCGTCAGAAAGTAGAAGGCCTTACACTTGAACTGGCAGAGCTTAAACTGCGGGCCGACCTGAATAAAACGCTCAAGGAGCCTTCCGTAAACGTGCGGTTTATGAACCACAAGTTTTCGGTGCTGGGCGAGGTAAAGCAGGTAGGTACCTTTAACCTGCTGGATGATCAAACCACGATTCTGGACGTTTTGGCCGCTTGTGGCGATCTGACCGAGTACGCAAAACGGGATAGCATTACCGTCATCAGGACCAAAAATGGAATGCGCGAAATCGGTAAACTAAACCTGCGTAATCTGTCCGTATTCACATCGCCCTATTTTTACATCAGGAATGGGGATGTCGTGTATGTGGAGCCAACTCAGGATAAAACAATCACCCCCCGTCCGCTTAATACCGGGCTTCAGAAAGTTGCCATCTACATAGGCCTGGCAACATCTCTGGTATCGCTCATTTTTCTGGGTACCAGGCTCTGAATAGCCGTTGAGTAATGAACAATAATAACGACAGTTTTTTGGCTGAAGATCAGGATCATGACTTTGACTTTCTCAGTTATATACTTGGGTACCTGCGCTATTGGTACTGGTTTTTACTGACCATTGGGCTCTGCCTTACCGCAGCCTATTTCTACCTGAAACGGATTACGCCCATCTACAAAGTATACGCCACCTTGCTGATTAAGGACGAACAGTCGCCCCGAAAAGCCAACGATGTGATTGAAGATTTCACCGCCACGGCCTACAAACGTATCGAGAATGAGATTGTCCTGCTGAAGTCGAGGGCTCTGATTGGCAAAGTAGTTGAAGACCTGAATCTGACCATTTCTTACTGGACGGAAGGCCGCAGCCGCGATACCGAACTCTACGATGAATCGCCCATAACGCTGAACGCAACGGAGGTATCGGGCTATGCCTACGGAAGCCCCCTGTTTGTGGTGTGTCTGCCCGGGAACCAGTACCAGCTCCTGAACGCTGAGAAAAAAAGTATTGGTTTGTTTGACTATGGGGTACCGGCGGTTTCGCCGTATGGCCGATTCCGGATCTTCCGGAAAGGCAAGAAGCCAGTGTCGGCCAACAGGCCCATCAAGGTATTATTTGCCAGCCACGATGGGATGGTTGAAGCGCTGATTGGCAGCATCGCCATCAGCCAGTATAACGAGTACAGTTCGTTTCTTTCGCTGACCATAGAAACTGCCCTGATTGATAAAGGCAAAGCCATATTATCCAAGCTGCTCGAAGCCTACTCGTTTACGTCGCTGGCCGACAAAAACCGCGAAGCCACCAATACGCTTCGGTTTATTGAAGAACGCCTGAAGCTGGTAACCGTTGAGCTAGGCAGCGTAGAGGAAGCCGTTGAAGTATATCGCCGAACCAAAGGGATCACTGAATTAAGCTCTGAGACAACCCTCTTCCTGCAGAAAGCCCAGGAAAATGACTCCAAGCTCAACGACGTTGATATTCAGCTCAACGTATTGGACGGTATTGAACGCTACGTCAACAGTGCCAAGGTCAGCACGGTAGCGCCCGCCACCATGACGGTAAACGATCCAATACTTAACGCCTACATGGCGCAACTGATGGACCTCGAAGTGGAACGCAGTAAACTGGCCCAGAGTGTTCAACCGGGCAATACGTATCTGGAAACGGTTAAGTCACAAATGAACAATGTGAAGGAGGCTATCAAAGAAAACCTGAACAATCAGAAAAATAACCTTCTGGTCACCAAGAATAGCCTGCTCGCCAGCAAGAGTCGCATTGACGAGACCATCCTGTCGGTACCCCGAAAAGAGCGCGAGCTGGTCGGCATAAAACGGCAGGCGGGCATCAAAGAAAACTTGTACCTGATGCTGTTGCAGAAGCGGGAAGAAACGGCACTTTCCTACGCGTCTACCGTGACGGACAGCCGGGTGGTTGATGTTCCTTTCGCGTCAGGTGGTCAGATAAGCCCCAATCGACAGAATACGTTTCTGATCGCCCTGCTGGTTGGCTTGTTTATTCCTATCGGCTTTATCATGGGGAAAAACATTGTAACCACGACGGTACAGTCAAAAAGGGAGATTGAACGAAAGAGCGGCCTGAAGGTTTTCGGGGAGGTGGGCATAAATCCCAGGCAGGAAGGGTTTATTATTGATACAAGCAGCAAGAGTTTCGTGAGCGAGCAGATTCGGTCCATTCGGTCCAACCTGCAATATCTGACCAGTACCAATTCCCACTCAGGAGGCCGTACAATCCTGATTACTTCCTCTACCGGGAGCGAAGGAAAAAGCTTTCTGACCCTAAACATTGCGATATCGCTGGCCGCCCTTAACAAACAGGTGCTTATTCTGGGCATGGACTTACGAAAGCCGAAAATAAATCAGTACCTGAACATCAGTAACAGTGTAGGCATTTCGGATTATCTGATCGGCAATGTTGACGCGGAGGATATCATTCAGTCTACCTCCATTGACAATGTTTTTATTGCACCCAGTGGGCCAATTCCGCCCAACCCGTCCGAATTGCTGGACAGCGTTCGTACCCGCAATATCATTGACCAGTTCAGACGCAGTTACGATTTTATCCTGCTCGACACACCGCCCTATAGCCTTGTTACGGATGCGTCCTTACTGGCCCCTTACAGCGACGTGTGTTTTTATCTGGTAAGGCACGAAAAAACGCCTAAAATTTACCTGGATCACATTGCCGAGTTAAGTAATCAAAAGATATTTAAATCGGTCAACATTATATTCAACGCCGTTAATTACAAGAACTCTCCCGACTATGGCTACGGGTATGTGTATGGCTACGGGAAAGAAGGGTACTACGGCGTAAGCTCGGGCAAGAAAGGATTCCTCAGGCGAATTTTCGGTAGTAAACATGCCTGAAAACAAGATGCTTCACCCTGCTCCATCGGCTATTCGGATTGGTATTATTGGCCTTGGCTACGTTGGTCTTCCGCTGGCTGTGGAGTTTGGCCGGAAGTTTCCCGTTATTGGATTTGATGTTGACAAGGTTCGCGTCGGGCAACTCCTGGATTTTGTCGATAAAACCTGCGAACTGTCGAGCGAATTGATTTCGTCAGCCCGGCATCTGTCGTTTACAAACGCAATTGGTGACCTGAAAGACTGTACTACGTTTATCATCGCGGTTCCAACGCCCATCGATTCATTCAAAAAGCCCGACCTGAGTTACCTGATCAATGCGTCGGCAGCGGTGGGGAAACTGCTGAAAAAAGGCGATACGGTTATCTATGAATCAACCGTATATCCGGGCTGCACGGAAGAAGACTGCGTTCCTGTTCTTGAAAAGCACAGCCATCTGATTTATAACAGGGATTTCTTCTGTGGCTACTCGCCGGAACGAATAAATCCGGGGGATAAAGAGCGTACCCTGACCAAAATTGTGAAAGTAACCTCCGGCTCTACGCCCGCAGCGGCCTTGTTTGTTGATCAGTTGTATCAATCAATTATTGAAGCCGGCACGCATCTGGCGCCTTCTATTAAAGTTGCCGAAGCCGCCAAAGCCATCGAAAACGCCCAGCGCGACATTAATATATCATTCGTTAATGAGCTGGCCCTCATCTTCGACCGGATGGGCATTGATACAAACGACGTACTCGATGCGGCCGGTACCAAATGGAATTTTCTGAAATTCAAGCCGGGCCTGGTGGGTGGGCACTGCATTGGCGTTGATCCGTACTACCTGGTTCATAAGGCACAAAGCCTGGGTTATCATGCACAGGTGATTTTGTCGGGTCGCACAATCAACGATGGTATGGGGCAGTTTATCGCCAAGAAAATTCTTAAGCGACTAATTGCGAATGGGCTGAACATGCAGCAGTGCCGGATATTAATTCTGGGACTAACGTTTAAAGAGAACTGCCCGGACATCCGTAATACGAAAGTAATTGATGTATATCATGAGTTAAAAGACTTTGGCCTGACGGTTGACGTGCATGATCCCTGGGCTTCGGCTCAGGAAGTTGAGCATGAATATGGCATTGTCCTGCAGGAAGCTATTTTGCCGCATCACTACGACGGAATTATCATCTCGGTTGCCCATAAGCAATTTCTGACACTGGATATTGGGGCATTGAAGCGTTGCGAAAACTCGATTGTTTTCGATGTTAAATCAATCTATGACAAGGAGCAGGTTGATATCCGGCTTTGAGTAGCGCTGACGGTCTATGGCTCACTGCAGATTACTGCTAACCAATCAACCAGCCAATGGTGCACTTGTCGGTACATGGCCAGCGGTTGCCCTCAGCCCCAAACCTTGTGCAGAGGAGATTCCTGTCTACCTGACACATTACGCACCGGCGAGCAGCTGGGAAGCGGCTTGTCTGGACGATATTCTTCAGGATAAAGGCGCTTTACCGGCAAAAAACAGCTACCTCAACGGCACCATCATACGAATGCAAAACCCCAACCTTGTGTTCGGCCAAATTCACAGCCGGTTGCCGCAGGACTGTTATTTTACGTTTAGTCTTGTTACGGCGGAGAACGTAAAGCTTAGCCTTAGCCGTAAGTTCAATACGTTGATTTATAGGCTGTATTACCCGCTTTATCTACTGGTAAGCCGGGTGATGCCCAAACTGAACGGCTTACAGAACATCTTTAGGATATTGGGACTTGTGCCCCCTATGTCTAAGGCCGAAGTGTTGGGACGACTCATTTACAAAGGCTTTTCGGTGGTCGATGTCATAGAGGATGATTGCGAAACAACCCTTGTCGTTAAACGCGACGCAGCCAGTAATCCCAGCCAGACCAAGCCCGTTCCCAGTCAGGGGTTTATTATGAAAATGCAGCGTCTCGGTCAGTATGGCAAACCCATTCAGGTCTATAAATTTCGCACCATGCACCCCTATGCTGAGTACGTGCAGGCGTATCTGCACGTACAGAACGGACTGGACCGGGGCGGCAAGTTCAAGGACGATTTCAGAATCATAGAGGGCGGGTGTCTGATTCGAAAGTACTGGCTCGACGAGATTCCCATGCTGTACAATCTACTGCGTGGCGATCTGAAACTGGTTGGCATACGGCCCATCAGCGGGCATTATTTTAGTTTGTATCCCGCGTCAGCGCAGGCCATACGAACCAGACATAAGCCGGGCTTGCTACCCCCGTTCTACGCCGACCTTCCGCAAACATTCGACGAAATTGTTCAATCCGAACTAACGTATCTGGCCGCTTATGAAGCCGCTCCGCTCGCTACCGACCTGCGTTATTTTGGGCGGATTCTGATGAACATTTTTGTCAATAAAGCTCGTAGTAAGTAGATGCTGGCCAGTACCATTCAGGAATATGACCTGTCGACCATTCAGATGGTTGATTTGCAGGGGCAGTACCTAAAAATAAAACCGGCTATCGACCGCGCCATTCAGAACTGTATCGACTCCACGGCTTTTATAAGGGGGCCGCAGGTACGTGATTTTGAACGCCAACTGGCCGACTTCCTGGAGGTAGAGCACGTTGTTTCCTGCGCCAACGGAACGGATGCGCTGCAGGTGGCCATGATGGCGCTCAACCTGAAGCCCGGCGATGAAGTTATAATGCCCGCGTTCACCTACATCGCGGTTGCGGAGGTGGTTGCGCTGCTTGGGCTGACCCCCGTTCTTGTAGATGTAGACGCGCAAACGTTCAACATTAGCCCCGACGAAATCGAGTCGGCCATTACGCCCCGGACAAAGCTGGTGGTACCGGTGCATCTGTTCGGGCAATGTGCGGACATGGAGCGTATTCTGTCGATTTGCGAGTCCCATCACATTCATGTCATTGAAGATGCTGCGCAGGCCATTGGCGCGGTGGTTGCTTTCAAGGATGGCACAGTGGCGCCGGCAGGTGCGATGGGCGATTTTGGCACAACCTCATTTTTTCCCACTAAAAACCTGGGCTGCTTCGGCGATGGTGGTGCCGTGCTCACCCGAAACAGCGAGCGGGCGCAGCGGGTAAAAATGCTCACCAGCCATGGACAGTCGCAGAAATACCACCACGAGTTAGTGGGTATCAACTCGCGCCTTGACACGTTGCAGGCGGCCATTTTATCCCAAAAATTGCCGTACCTACCTGCTTATACGCAGGCCCGGCAGCGGGCAGCCGCGTGCTATGATGAACGGCTGAAGACGGTTGACGCTATTGAAATCCCTTCCCGGGAAAGCTATTCAACGCACGTATTTCACCAGTACACGCTGAAAGTGCCGGCGGGCCAGCGGGATGGCTTACGGGATCACCTCTACCGGAAAGGAATTCCAAGCATGGTCTATTACCCAATACCCGTACCGGCCCAAAAGGCTTACCAGACCCTGGGCAGGGTAGTGGGCAATCTGGCTGTTACCCACGAGCTATGTCAGCGGGTACTTTCGTTACCCATGCACACCGAGCTGTCGGAGGGGCAGATTAATTACATTGCCGAAACGATTACCAGTTACTTTAACTGATTTGATAGACTCTGTTTTTATTCACCCGACGGCTGTCGTTGACGACGGCAGTCAGATTGGCGAAGGCACCCGAATCTGGCACTTCTCGCATATAATGCCGAATTGCCGTATTGGAGAACGCTGCAACATTGGTCAAAACGTGGTGATCTCACCCGAGGTCATCCTGGGGAGCAATGTCAAAGTGCAGAACAACGTATCTATCTACACCGGCGTTACCTGCGACGACGACGTTTTTCTGGGCCCTTCCGTGGTTTTTACCAATGTTATAAACCCCCGAAGTGCCATAGTCCGCACGAATCAGTATCAGAAAACGCACGTAGGGAAAGGAGCTACCATTGGTGCGAATGCCACCCTTGTTTGTGGCAACAACATTGGCGCCTATGCCTTTGTGGGGGCTGGCTCGGTGGTAACGAAGGCCGTGCCGCCCTACGCGCTGGTCATTGGAAATCCGGCCCGGCAGCGGGGCTGGGTGAGCGAATACGGGCATAAACTGTCCTTTGACGCCGGTGGAATGGCCATTTGCCCTGAGAGCGGCCAGCAATATCAGTTGGCTGATAACGAAATTACACGTCTCCACTAATCACCTCTACCCGGCGGGTTAGCCCACCAACGATTTTGACTGGACGTATTTACTCGCGTATGAAACGATTCGCTATAATTGGGGTAGCTGGCTACGTGGCACCACGGCATCTGAGGGCTATTCGGGACACCGGTCATACGCTGGTCACGGCGTTCGACAAATTTGATTCGGTAGGTATCATGGATAGCTACTTTCCCGAAGCCGATTTTTTTATCGAATACGAACGGTTCGACCGGCACCTCGACAAACTCCGGCGGCAGAAGCAGGGGGTGGATTTCGTCAGTATCTGTAGCCCAAACTACCTCCATGACGCCCACATTCGGTTTGGGCTTCGCAACGGAGCCGATGTAATCTGCGAGAAACCGCTGGTGCTCAATCCCTGGAACATTGACGGCCTGCGCGAAATAGAACAGGAAACCGGCAAGACGGTTCACAACATCCTGCAACTCCGGCTGCATCCAAGTCTGGTGGCCCTGAAGAAACGGATCAGTAACCACCCGGATAAAGTATACGATATTGACTTAGTGTACATTACTTCCCGTGGTAGTTGGTATGGGACGAGCTGGAAAGGCGACGTTGCCAAATCGGGGGGCATCGCTACCAATATTGGCGTACACTTCTTCGATATGCTGATCTGGCTGTTCGGTGCCGTGAAGCAAAATATAGTACATGCGCATGAGCCCAATAAAGCGGCTGGTTACCTGGATCTTGAACGAGCCCGCGTCCGCTGGTTTTTAAGCACGGATTATACAACGCTTCCCGAAGTTGTCAGGCTAAAGAACAGGCAGACCTACCGATCCTTACGCATTGAGGGCGAAGAGATCGAGTTTAGCGATGGGTTCACAGACCTGCATACGCAGAGCTACGAGGGCATCCTGGCGGGGCAGGGTTTCGGCCTGGCCGAAGCGTACCCGTCCATCGAGGTCGTGCACCAGATTCGGAACGCCCCACTTAGCCCGTTGACCGGCGACTACCATCCCATGCTGAATGGCAGGGCTACTGAGCATTTTATCACCAAAGTCCGTGTCTGACGAAAGGGCTGCCTACGCCCATTCCATAACGCCACAGACTGATCTGTTCGATCTGCGGTTGGGCGAAATCTGGCAGTACCGGGATCTATTAATCCTGTTTGTTCGCCGTGACTTTGTAGCGAAGTACAAACAGACCATTCTGGGGCCGATCTGGTTTTTTATTCAGCCCCTTTTTCAGACCGCCGTCCTGGCCATTGTCTTTAGCGGTATGGCAGGTTTATCGACAGACGGAACTCCGCCAATCCTGTTTTATCTGGCGGGTGTAACGGCCTGGAATTATTTTGCCAATTGCCTGCGGGCTACCTCTACTACGTTCACGGCCAACGCGGCCTTGTTTGGTAAAGTCTATTTTCCAAGGGCCGTGATGCCGCTGTCTGTCATCATCAGCAACTTGATTCAGTTCGGCATTGGCATGCTGCTTTTTTTGCTCATTTATGCCTACTACTCCCTGGGCAATGATAATCTGCATCCAACTGAAACCCTGTTGCTGACTCCAGTCCTGATTATCATTATGGGATTTATGGGCCTGGGTCTGGGCATGCTGGTATCGGCCATGACCACTCGCTACCGGGATTTGCAGTACCTGGTCGAGTTTGGTGTGCAGCTACTGATGTACGCCACTCCAGTGATTCTGCCGCTGTCGGCAGTGCCCGAAAAGTACAGGCTTATTATGACACTAAACCCCATGACGGGCGTTATTGAAGCTTTTAAGCATGGCTTTCTGGGAACCGGCGCATTTTCGGGATTGCTGGTCGTGTACTCCGCCGGTTTCACCGTGGTTGTGTTTATCCTGGGTCTGGCCGTTTTTAACCGAACAGAAAAAAATTTCATGGATACCGTCTAATTTCGTGGGAAGACCGGCCAAATGATTGCGCAGTTAGTTGGATTCATACTTTGTAGTTACTGCTTCATTATAGTTGGGTCGCTGGTAAAAAAGCTTTCTAACTGGACTGTATCCTATTTTCATGATTTCCTGATAGGGTTAGCGGTATCCAATGCTTTCTTTACGCTGGTTTCCTTAAGCCATCCTATAAATAATACCGTTGCCTTTTTATTCGTAACCTTAGTGACCGCGTTTCTTTTTATGAATTTTGACTACGAAAAAGAGTATTTCCGCCAATTACTTAATCGTCTTGTAGGGTGTGCCCAGGCAAACCCGGTGCTTTTTTTCTTACTGTTAGTATTTATCCTGCTGTCGTTTTTTCAATCTCTGTATTCGCCATCCCTACACTACGATTCAGGCTTGTACCATGTGCCTGTTATTAAATGGACGGCCGAGTATAAAGCAATTCGTGGTTTGGTTCATCTAAATAACTTTTTTGGCTACAACTTTAATATATTTTCCTTAGATGCTGCCTTCTATAGCTTATTTCAGCAGCCTGTCTACCCAATTAATTTTACAATTACCTGTTTTTTTTCAATATGGATCGCTACCAAAATAAGTAACGCGATTAATCTGAATCAGTATATGTTGTCGGCGGCTTACTTACTGATTTTATATTATTTGATTCAGAGCTTCTGGCCTCACATATCGACGCCCTCCACCGATACGCTTATTTTTGTACTGAGTAGCCTGATTCTGCTGTCCGCAACCGATGTAGAAAGCAATAAAGATGCAACGTTCTCAATCATCATTTTATCCGTATACGTAGTCACCCTAAAATTATCAGCAGTGCCTGTTCTGCTGCTGGCACTTTATATGCTTTCGACCAGGTACTACTGGAGACGACAAAAGCAGGCTCTCAGTACAGCGCTGCTTTCTGGCTTTATCTTGATTCCGTGGCTGGCGAAAAACGTTCTGCTCACGGGATGGCTGCTTTTTCCCTTACCGACAATCGATTTATTTTCATTCGACTGGGAGCTACCGCTACAGGATGTTAGTGCGCTCAAAGAAGCTATTCGAAGCTATTATATTCCCGGGCAAAAATCAGATTCCAGCGTAGTCTATTCGTGGTTGTCAAATCAATCCGCTATTGATTTATCGGTTATTATACTCGGTACTATCGCTCTTGCCTTATCGCTTTTCGGGTTGGTAACTAAAAAGATTTCATTATCGAACGATTACGCAGTTACCATTGGTACGTGTGTGTTTGGCATAGCCTTCATCTATCTGAATTCACCCAGTCTTAGATACGGGTCCGCTTTTTTTTTAGTGCCGATAGTTGTATCCATTAACTCATTTAACTACAAAAGCACTATCAGTAAATACGGTTTTTACGTAGTTGGTGTGATCGTTGCGTTTACCTTCCTGAAAGATAATTGGTTTCACCCCTGGCACTTTGCCAAGCATATAGCCAGTCGGTTTCTGTTGCCATATCCACTGGTGCTGACGGAGAAAACAGAGTTTGCTTACTTCTTCGTCGACAAAGAAGTAAAATGCTATTATCCGGTGGCATCAGACCAGTGTTTCGAGCAGTCGTTACCGTGCGCCAGCCGGAAAATTGACGGCTTGCACTTACGCGGAAATACTATTGAACAGGGATTTTACAGAGACGCCCGGTGAAGCCAGTTGTTAACGTAGAAAACCTCTCGAAACAATACCGGTTGGGTACCATCGGTACCGGCACAATCCGGGATGATGTGCAACGATGGCTACACAGACTCCAGGGCAAAGAAGACCCATTTCTGAAAGTTGGTGAATTCAATGATCGGGCGTCAAAAGGAAAAAGCGAGTACGTCTGGGCCCTCAAAGACATCAACTTTGAGGTGATGCCCGGGGAGGTATTAGGCATAATTGGACAAAACGGGGCGGGTAAGTCGACACTGCTGAAAATCCTGTCCAAGGTAACCGGTCCTACTACCGGCCGAATTGACTTCAATGGCCGTATTGGCAGCCTGCTTGAAGTGGGAACGGGCTTTCATCCCGAGCTAACCGGCCGGGAGAATATATTCCTGAACGGCGCTATACTGGGTATGAGAAAGCGCGAAATTCACGCCAAACTCGACCAGATAGTTGAATTCTCCGGCTGTGAACGTTATATCGATACGCCTGTAAAACGGTATTCAAGTGGTATGACGGTGCGGTTGGGTTTTGCAGTAGCTGCTCACCTCGATCCTGAAATCTTGATCGTCGATGAAGTGCTGGCCGTTGGGGATGCCGAGTTTCAAAAGAAGGCCATCGGCAAGATGCAGGATGTGAGCCGGAACGATGGAAGAACGGTTCTGTTTGTTAGTCACAATATGGCCACTGTGAAAAATCTGTGCACCAGAGGAATTGTGCTCAAAAACGGCGGGGTTTCTTTTGACGGGGTAACGGGTAGCGCTATAGACCATTATTTCGCCATAAACGATTCGAAAGGTTCGGCGATTGTAGAGAAAATTTCGACCCTTCACCCTCATCTATCGATTACTGAACTGCTGGTGAATGGTTCTCCTTCCAACTGTATCAGTATTTCGGGAAAAGGTAGTTTGCTGAATATCAGCATTAAAGGGTTTCTTGCCGCGCCCTTGCCCCTTTGTTTTGAAGCCGTATTGGTTGAGGAAAACGATATTCCTTTTGCGATCTACAACCCTGATTTCACGTTTGGAACGCTTACGACTGCTCCCGCTGGTAATTTCGAGATCTGTAAAACTATACACCTGCCTGCCCGGATGAACAAAGGACGGTTCTATATAAATTTTCTTTTTGTCGAACCCCTAAAGCAGCTTTTTATGGCCATACCGAGAGGCCTGACCGTTGATTGTGAGGGTTTTGTCAATGACAGCGGGTACAATTATTCGTTCCGGGACGGTGGCCTGATTAATCTAAGCTACCAGGTAGGCTGATATGGGAAGTTTTACATCAGCAGTGAAACGAATCATTTATACCCGCATCCCCGCGAGTTATAAAGATTTTCTCAGACAGGAAATTCTAAATGAACATACCCATTTCAAGTATTTAAACAGCTGCTTTTCGCAGGAGGGTGAAGATCAGATCCTTTCGCAATACTTATATGGGGTAGATGTCGGTTTCTTTTTGGATATTGGAGCGTATCATCCTATCAAATACTCAAATACATATAAGTTCTATTTGCAAGGCTGGCGGGGCATTAACATAGATGCCATGCCGGGCAGTATGATACCGTTCAACGAAATCCGTCCGGACGATATTAATCTGGAAACTGGAGTGGCTGAGAATGAAAGTGATTTGCCTTATTACGTATTTGACCAAACAGGGGTAAACACATTCTCAGAGAAATTTGCCTTACAAATGCAAGGCAATGGATATACAGTTATCGAAAAAAAATCTATAAAGACCCGTACCATGCGGGCAATTTTAGAAGAACACCTTCCCCCAAATCAGACTATCGACTTCTTATCTCTGGACGTAGAAGGTTTTGAGTTGAACGTGCTTAATTCAAATGACTGGATCAAATACAGACCCAGAATAATAGTTGTTGAGTCACTTCAATTAAAAAGTAAGTCTGTATTGGACGAATATCTGCGTCAGGTCGATTATAAATTGATAGCAAACACAGTTAATAATTTATACTATACGGATACCAAAAGTAATTTCCTGTAGACCCTTTCAATGGCATTGGATATATTATTCATAATTTTCAACAAAGTAGAGGAAACTAAAAAAGTTTTCAATGCCATCCGTAATCAACAACCAGCCCGCTTATTCATAGCGGCCGATGGTCCCAGAGCGGACAGGGAAGGTGAACATGAGCGATGCCAACAGGTCAGGCAATGGGTGTTGGATCATATAGACTGGGAATGTGATACGAAACTTTTATTCAGAGAGAAAAATGTGGGGTGTGGACGGGGGCCATCGGAGGCAATAACTTGGTTCTTTAGTCACGTGGATGAAGGAATTATTCTGGAGGATGATTGCCTGCCAAACGAGACTTTTTTTCTGTTTTGTTCGCACCTGCTTACTACGTACAGACATAATCAGACCATATCAATTATCTCCGGTAATAACTTTCAGGAGATTCAGCCAATGCCTCTGGAAGCAGATTACTACTTTTCTATCTTTCCAAGCTCGAACGGGTGGGCTACCTGGAAACGCTCGTGGGAAGGATTCGATTATCACCTATCGAACTGGCCGAATACAAACAGAGCCAAACTGAAAGCCTTTATGTTTCGGGAAAATGAGTATTCACAGTGGTGGTTGAACCATTTTGACTGGTTACATAAAAATAAGCCCGACGATATGTGGGATTTTCAATTTCACAATCTCTGCATGGTGCGTAATCAGCTGGCTATAATTCCCAAGGTTAATCTGGTAACAAACATTGGCTACGGTCCTGATGCTACTCATTCCCAGAATCCAGATAGTTACTTTGCCAATGTTCCCACCCATGAGCTTATTATTCCACTCAGGCATCCTAACGGTATAGACCGAAATTATGACGCTGATTTGTTTATTCAGCGCATGCTTTTTGGGCGGGCAGACGTCGCTAATCAGTATAAAAAAATCAAACGCTTGATTAAGAAAGTTATTCGCTATAGTCCCCGGTGATACCCCTCTCAATTATTACGATAAATCTAAACAACGGAGCGGGTCTGGCGAGAACGGCTCAAAGCGTGGTTGACCAAACGTTTTCAAACTTTGAATATATACTCATTGACGGTGGCTCAACCGACACGAGCGCACAGGTAATTGACAGGTTTTCGGACCGGATTACGTATGCAGTATCTGAGCATGACCGGGGCATCTACCACGCCATGAACAAGGGTATCCAGCAAGCGCAGGGTCAGTATTGTTTATTTCTGAATTCCGGCGACTGGCTTGCCACCCCTACTATACTGACGGAGATATTCGAAAAAAAACCAAAAGCTGATGTGGTGGCCGGTGACATTTTCTTTTTTGATACTCAGCAGCAGGAAGTCAGATGGCACGTTAGGTCGCCGGAGAAAATAACGGCCAAAACGCTCTTTCTCGGCACCTTGCCGCACCAGGCTACATTGATTCGCAGGAGCTTGTTTGAGCGCGTAGGGCTCTATAGCGAACAACTCAAAATTGCCTCAGACTGGTTGTTTTTTGTCGACGCCCTGCTGGTTCATCGCTGTTCCTACGAGCACTTTCCGGGAACCATCGCCTACTTTAACATGGACGGTATCAGTTGCGATCCAGCCACAAATGGATTACCCAGGCAAGAGCAGCGAGTTAGTTTACAGGAACGTTATCCGCTCTTCCTGGCTGATTACGATGAGTTGGAGGGGTACGCCAGAGAGCAACAGAAGTGGCATTCCAGCCGCGAATACGCTGTTTACCTGCGTCTGAAGCGTTACGGAATTATTAAATCAGGCGTTTTCTTAGGGCGAATGAAACGGGTTATTCGGAGAACGTTAGCCCGGCTGTGGTGAAAGGATTTATAAAAAAAATGGCCCGGTATTTCGGGCATGATATTGTTCATTTGCCGTCTGATCCAATCGCCCGTCAGTGGATGGATTTAATGCGATCAAACGACATTGATGTGGTATTCGATGTGGGGGCTAACACGGGGCAGTTTGGCAAAAAGATTCGCAGCCTGGGCTATGCAGGGCCTATTGTGTCCTTTGAACCCTTGTCCGATGCTTATCCGCAACTGCAACGCACGGCGCTGGAGTATCAACCCTGGCAGGCGGTCAGGACTGGAATCGGCAATTATGATGGTACGGCCGAAATAAATGTATCCAGGAATTCATACAGTAGCTCGTTGCTGGCCATTCTTCCCCGGCACGTGGAGAGTGAAGCGGATTCGGTTTATATCCGCCAGGAAACGATTCCGATGCAAAAGATCGACTCCGTAATTGATCAGTACTGCCGGCCCGACCAGGCCGTTTACGTAAAAATTGACACGCAGGGATTTGAAAGGCAGGTATTTGAGGGGTGTCAACAATCAATTGACCGAATCAACGGGTTTCAACTGGAGCTCTCGCTTCAGCTGCTGTATGAACAGGAAACATTAATGCCGGAAATGATAGACCTGTTGCGGCAGGCGGGCTATAAACTTAAACTTATCGAAAGCGGCCATCGTAATTACGAAACAGGCGAACTACTACAACTCGAAGGTTATTTTTTTAAATGAGTAGTGTATCTCTATCTATTATTACCGTTAATCTGAATAATAAAATAGGTTTAGAAACTACTATTAAAAGTGTACTGGACCAGTCTTATAAAGATTACGAACTTCTGATTATCGATGGCGGATCAACGGATGGGAGTGCTGACCTCATTGGTAAGTTTAAGGATAATCTGGCCTACTGGGTCTCTGAGGAAGATGAAGGCATTTATCAGGCCATGAACAAAGGTATACAGCAGTCAAAAGGTACATACTGCCTGTTTCTAAACTCGGGTGACTGGTTAGTGAGTAACAACGTTTTAGAAAAGGTGTTTGCAGAAAAACCAGCGGCCGACATGCTGATTGGCCGTTGCCGGATTTCTCAGAAAGGAAAGCTTATTTATATTACGAATTTACCAGTCAATCTGACCTTAAAATCCTTTATTGGAAGCACCCTGCCTCATCAGGCAACGTTTATTAAAACAGCTTTATTTGACCAATTTGGCCCCTACGAAGAAAAATACAGAATCAATGCAGACTTTGCCTTTTGGATTCGCGCGCTCATCTTCGGTAACTGTTCAACGGCCCTGCTCGACATAATCGTTTCAGACTATAATCTAGACGGTATCTCAAGTACTACCCAGCAAAATCCGGATATTCACAAAGAAATACCGCTCATTTTGAGTGAGCATTTCCCGGAGCGCGTTCTTCTTGACTACCAAGCCTGGTTTACCGAAAGGCAGAACCAGGACACCGCCTACATCGACTGGGTAAAATCGAGTTACTATAGATTTGGAGCGGTAAAATTTGCTTACAAATTGTCAAGACGGCTAACCAAAGTTTTTGCCTACGTCAGGGAGAATAAAAATCAAAAGGGCTATCCTGCCGAATGAGAACGCTGCGTAAACTCATTTTTTTTCTTAGGGAAAAGATTATATCTGTCAAGCAGATTGAGCAGAAAACCTACGCTGGATGGACGGCGAAAAACTATAATTCGTCGCCAGGGGTGAGTTTTATTATTCAGTCTCATAATAGATCGACCGACGTACTTTTCCTGGTCAAGAAATTAAGAACTATTCCGAACGCTGAGATACTGGTCATCGATGATGGATCGGCCATGGAGCACACCATACGACTCACCAAGTTTCTGATCAATGCCAATGAGTTTTTGCTCCGGTGTAATGATTTATATGAAGTTCTGACGTACAGCAGAGCGTTGCATTTTGCCCGGGGAAAGTACGTCGTTTTGTTACAGGATGATGATGATTTTGAAGCGATTGATTGGGTAAACGAAGGGTTAAATCACCTTGATCATGACGATTTACTGGTCATTTTAGGGGGTAGAGACGGGGCTAGATTGCTACCTATTGGCTACGACAACACCGGTAGGAGGGGCCCTTTCGTTTTGGCTGGCACGTTTGCCTTCAGGGCCAACTCATTTGCCACTGAACTCTCTAAAAGTACGGAATCGGATCCGGGACTTACGTATGTTCAGTATGTGGACCGGGCGCCCATGTGGATCAGACGGGAGGTATTCATGAATGTGCTGCACGATTTTGATGTCAAGTTTGCCCCATTCCAGTGGGATGATGCCGAAGTATGTTTACGAGCCTGGCTTTGTGGCCTGCGCGTTGGGCATTATGCCGCACATTTTAAAACAGGGGGATTAGGTACGGGCGGTATGCAGTTGTGGAACAACGCATTACATCAACGGCAGGATGAAGTAAACGTGAAACGGGTCTATGAATTATATGGCGACACACTCACCCATATTGATTCGCTCGTAGATCAGTGCAACGGCCTGGCAGCCCGTCCATAATGTTCACGACGCCTGTCTTACTGATTCTTTTCAACCGGCCCGGTACGACGCAGCAAACGTTCAACCGGCTTAAACAACTAAAGCCCGCTTATCTTTTTGTGGCCGCTGATGGGCCCAGGCATAACGTACCCAGTGATCCAGAACGGTGCCGGGCGGTACGGGCCATAATCGAAACGCAACTTGACTGGGACTGCTCCCTCCACACGCTGTTCAAGACAGAAAACCGGGGGTGTGGTCACGGGCCCGCCGAAGCGATCAGTTGGTTTTTTGAACACGTAGAAGCCGGCATTATCCTGGAAGATGACTGTTTGCCTGCGCTACACTTTTTTTCGTTTTGCCAACAGCTATTGGAGCAGTACAAGACCGATAAGCGCGTGTACATGATCACGGGTACCAACGCGCTGAAAAAATGGTTTCGATTCAGGCAGGACTACTTTTTCTCCTACATGGGTCACAGTCTGGGATGGGCTTCATGGCGAAGGGCCTGGCAAACTTTTGATTACGACCTGACCGGAGTTCATTCGGAAGAGACCAGAAAGCAGTTGCATGCCACGTTGGGCAGTAACCGCCACGCCGACCATTACTTAGCCCAGTTTACAGCGTACCAGCAAACGCGCCCCGCTGACGTGTGGGATTTTCAGTGGCTGTTTGCAAGATGGAGTAACGGCGGCTGTACGATTGTGCCCGCTGTTAATCTTGTCTCTAATATTGGATTCAATGCCGAAGCAACTCATTCGTTTTACGAAGATGACCTGTTGGCTAACTTGCCCGTTTACCCCATCCCGCTCCCGGTGAAGCCCGCCCAATTAAAGATTGACCGGATATTTGACTGGGTTGTTTTTGAGCGGTTCGTCAACCCTGAAAAAAGAGCGTTCTGGAAGAAAATCCTCTTGAAAAGTATTCGCCTGATAGCCACCTAACCCGTTGCCATGACATCCGGTAACAAGACGATTCTAAATCTATCCGCCGGCGACTTTGGGGGGGCAGGCGTATTTGCGGTGGATTTTAATAAACTCTTCCAGGAGAGCGGTATGACCTCCTATTTGCTGGTTAAAGAGTCAAAAAACGAGAATAGCCAGGCCATTGTCTATACGGACTCCCGCCACCATAAGCCGATGGGTAAGCTGATGCGCAGGTTTGCCAAGCAACACCTCACGGACCATGCGTTTGGGTACGACTACTATTTCTACAACAAACATGAACGCTACACAACTGTATCCGCAAAAAAGATACTGCAGCTGCTTCCTGATAAGCCGGATATTATCATTACGTACTGGGTTACCGACTTTATCAACGCGCAGACCCTGAGTGAGTTGTACAAGCTAACCCAGGCCCAGATTTATTGTTTTCTGGTTGACAATGCTCCACTGACGGGCGGCTGTCATTACCCGTGGGACTGCTCCGGCTTCAAGCACGATTGTTTGAATTGCCCGGCTATTCTGACGGCGAAAGACAAGCCGATTGCCTCACAGAATCTGGCCTTCAAAAAAAAGCATCTGCCCGAATCAACCAAAGCGGTGGCGTTTTCGACTAGTGATTATGACCGGGCCTGTCAATCGGCGCTCTTCAGGGACAGCCAGGTGCTAAAGCTGATCGGTTTTGTGGACGAAACGAAATTCACGACGGGTAACCGCCTACTGGCACGCGCTTATTTTTCGCTGCCTGCCGATAAACAGATTATTTTCTTCGGGGCGTCGTCCCTGAAGGAAAGACGGAAAGGGATGGCGCTGTTGCTTCAAGCTCTTTCAAGTCTACCCATGGATGCGATTTGTTTGCTGATCGCCGGTGAAAGCACATTGCCACTGGCGGGAATTTCGGCGAAACAGATGGGGTATCTATCAGAGGACGAGCTAATTACCGCCTACCAGGCAGCCGATGTGTTTATCTGCCCTTCTCTGGAGGATTCCGGACCCATGATGATCAATCAGGCGCTGATGTGCGGCACACCGGTCGTAGCCTTCAATACGGGAGTGGCTCAGGATCTGGTGATAACCGGAGAGACCGGCTACAAAGCCAGGTTAGGCGACGTAGACGATCTGGCGCAGGGCATCACCTACTTACTCAATCTGCCAGAAGAGCAGTACGTCCAGATGGCGACCAATTGCCGAACGTTGGCGGAAAAAACCTTCAGCAAAGGCGTTTTTATGGACCAGTTCATGACGCTTTTCTAAACCTGATTTGTCCGCAAACTTGGCGCCCGATGTAGAGTTGCTCCCCTGGGATACCCGTTTTTTCGGCTTTAGTGTGGGCAGAGTTCACGTGCCTGTTTGTGACGAGATCGCCCTGAAAGCAATCGTGCAGAAAGCCCGGCAACTGGGGGTCAGACTGCTCTACGTTTTCGACGACAGTAGCGCCGACTTAAGCCAGAAACTAATCAATATATACTCCGGTTGCTTAGTGGACACGAAACGAACGTATTGGTGCGCGTTAGAGCAGGCCGAACCTAGTAGCGGGTTTGAGTCCATACAGGAATTCTCTCCTGAACAGCCCGTAGCACAACTTTATGAGCTGGCTTACCAGAGTGGCGAACAGTCCCGCTTTAAGAGGGATGCCGCCATTGGAGACGAAAACTTTAAGCGGCTCTACCGGCAATGGGTCGACAATAGCCTGTCAGGAAAAGCGGCTGATGCCGTCTTTGTCTACGTAGCGGATGAGTCGATAGGCGGGTTCATAACCGTGCAGAAAAAAGAGACGGTGGCCACGATTGGGCTCATGGCAACGGATAAAGCAGTACGGGGTCGGGGCATTGGGAGTGCGATGCTGAACTACGTCAAGCAGGACCTGCGCCTGACTCCGGCCATTCGGCTGGAGGTAGCGACGCAGAAAAAGAACACGACCGCGTGTCGATTCTACGAACGGAATGGATTTGTCCTCGGCAAAGAGGTGAACGTGTACCACCTCTGGCTATGACGTCCTTCACCATCCCCTTTAACAAGCCGTATTTATCTGGTAATGAGACCAGATACATCGTAGACGCGGTGAAGTCCGGCAAAATTTCAGGGAATGGCATCTTTACCCAGCGGTGCCACGAATTCTTCCAGACCAGATACGGGTTCCCTAAAGTCTTGTTGACCACATCCTGCACGGATGCGCTGGAAATGGCGGCCATACTGGCCGATATTCAGCCGGGCGATGAGGTGATCGTTCCTTCCTACACGTTCGTGTCCACCGCGCTCGCCTTTGTGCGTCAGGGTGCTTCCATCGTTTTTGCCGACAGTAGTCCCGAAAATCCGAATCTGGATATTCGCCAGCTCGAAGCCCTGATTACCCCCCGAACCAAAGTCATTGTACCGGTTCATTACGCCGGCGTAGCCTGCGACATGGACCCATTACTGGCCTTGGCCACTAAATACAACCTGCTGATTGTTGAAGATGCCGCGCAGGCCATTGACGGGTATTACAACGGGAGGCCGCTCGGTTCCATCGGCCATCTGGCTGCTTTTTCCTTCCACGAAACCAAGAATATCATTGCCGGAGAAGGGGGAATGCTGGTTATCAACGACGAACGATTTGCCAAACGGGCCGAAATTATCTGGGAAAAAGGCACCAACCGAAACGAATTTTTCAGGGGCGAAGTCGACAAATATGGCTGGGTTGATATCGGTTCTTCGTTTCTACCATCAGAGATTGTCTCCGCGTACCTCTACGCCCAGCTCGAAAATCTGGATGACATTCAGCAACGACGAATTGCGCTGTGGAATTACTACTACCAGGCGCTGAAACCCCTGGCCAGCGCCGGTGCGTTTGGCCTGCCTGTTCTACCCAGATACGCCAGCAACAATGCGCACCTGTTTTATCTGGTATGTCAGAACGAAACGGAGCGCTCCCGGCTCATTGATGCGTTAAAAGAAGAAGGTATTCTGGCCGTATTTCACTACCTGAGTCTGCACCGAAGCCGCTATTACCAGTCCAGACACGACGGCAGACTCTTGCCGTTTTCCGATACCTACGCTGAGTGTCTGGTCCGGTTGCCCCTGTTCTATGAGTTATCGTTTGCCGAAATAGATCGAATCGTTAGCCTGATCAGTAACCTGTATTCCAGCCAGTTAGCCAATGAGACTGTCGATTATCACGGTCAATTATAACAACGCGCCGGGGCTGGCGAAAACCATCGACAGCGTCATTAGCCAGCAGTCCGACGATTTTGAATACATCATTATTGATGGCGGCTCAACCGATGGTAGCGTTGAGGTGATCAGGCAATTCGACCACAAACTGGCCTACTGGATCAGCGAACCCGATAATGGCATCTACCAGGCCATGAACAAAGGCATCAGGCAGGCCAAAGGCGAGTACTGCCAGTTTCTCAACTCCGGCGACTACCTGATAGATAAGGAGGTTACCGGGCGAATGCTGGCTGATATACCACTGACCTGTAGCATCTTGTACGGAAATAAGGTAAGGCGATACAACGGAATTGACCGGGTAGAAAAGAGCTACGCCGGCCGGCGTGTTACGTTATTCGATATGTACGTGTCAACGCTGTTTCACGCGCCAGCCTACATAAGAAAGTCACTCTTTGACCGCTACGGCTTCTACGACGAAACGTTGAAAATTGTATCAGACTGGAAGTTCTATCTGATTGCCGTCGGGCTTCACAACGAGTCCGTCGTGTATCGGGATGTTGATGTGGTCTGGTTTGATAGTCAAGGTATTAGTAGTACCAACAAGGCGCTGGATCAGCAGGAGCGGGAGCAGGTGCTGGCATCGGTCCTGCCTGAGTCTATCCGGGCCGATTACCAGGAGTTTGCCCGTGAGCTGGCCATTGTTCGACGGGTAAAGAAACTGCCTGGCTTCTGGTTTTTGATAGTGAATTTGTATCGAATCGTCACTCGGTTCGACCGCTGTACAGCCCGGAAACGGTAAATGAATCATCTTCTACCATGAAAAAGTTTATTACAGCCTGCATTGACCGGCTGGGTTTTGTGCTGATATCCAAGAAAAAACTGAATACGTATCAAACGGCTCGGTTAGAACAAACGTACCCAATTATTCAGGACAAGACGGACTTCTTGCGGGCGAAAGCCAACAAAGGACTTCGTGAAAAACTGATTCAGGAAAAAAAGACAAAGTGGCTCGAAATTGGATGTGGAGGAACATTTGAAGAAAATTTTGTTTACGTTGATTTATTTCCCAACACACTAGTCAATAAACAGGGGGCTTATCATCGCCTGGATATTGTACATGCTACCGAAGAAGAATTCGCCAAGCTGGGGACGTTTGACTTAATCCGTATGCAGCACGTATTTGAACATTTCTCGCCGGAAGACGGCTTAGTCGTTCTGAATAATTGCGCCAGCCTGTTAAATCCAAATGGCTATTTGCTGATTTCTACGCCGGATTTAAAGAAATACATCGGCTTTTATTTAACCGATCAAATCCGAAATAACTACGATTGGGCACTAAACAGAATTAAAAAAGAAAGTCCGAATAGCTTTTATTTTTCTGTATTTACGCATAGTGTTCAACACGAACGACATGAATGGTGCTACGATGCAGAAGGACTGATGTATCAGATTGAACGGACTAAGCGATTTAAAAATATTAAGGAAATCACCTTAACTGATGCATTGGCCAATATTCCATTTACCCATAATCGGCCCAATGAAGACGTTTGTGTAATTGCCCAGCTTGCCTGATGTTTTCGAGTTTCATTATTTTCGTTTCCAGGATACTTAAAAAAGTAACTGTGTTAAAGCATCTTACGATAGTTGTCCCAATTGCATTCAATAATAAAAAGACATTTATTTTACTTCGTAAAGGAATTGGCTATCCTAACTTATTTATTAAGGAAGATTTCATACTGGAATTGCTGAGTCTTTTTCTGCCCCTCCGATCGGGTGTCTTTCTGGATGTAGGTGTAAACATTGGGCAGACATTACTAAAGGTTAAAACTGTTGATACAGACCGGCCATACATCGGTTTTGAGCCTAACGCGGTTTGTGTTGATTATGCAAAAGAGTTAATCCGTCTGAATGGGTATACCAATTGCGAAGTCAGGGAGTATGCGCTTTCTGATAAAAACGACGTAGTTAAGCTGGCCCTGAACGAAGTCACCGATGCCTCCGCATCAATGGTGGAGAACTTAAGACCAGGCTATTTTAAGGATAGCGTTCACATAAATTGTGTCGCCTTTGATGAGTCAGGGATAACCGATAAGATAGCCCTACTGAAAATTGATGTCGAGGGTGCCGAGTCAGAGGTGTTAATGGGTATGAAAAAGGCCATCAATACTTTCCAGCCGCTCATTATATGTGAAGTGCTGGACTGTTACTGCACTGAGGTTCTTGAGTTTACCCAGCAGCGGGCTGACTCGTTGTGTGGCCTTCTGCGCACTCATGACTATGTTATCTTTCGGTTGCATCAGGATAAAAGACGAATTGATTCGTTTGAGCGGGTCGACTCAATACTGATACGAATGTGGTCAACTGAAAGCTACGCGCTCAACGACTATTTATTTTGCCATGCTACGTTCGAGCAGGAAATGATAGGTATGCTGAATCAGTTATCAAGGGCTTGACACGAGGATCCGCTGATTTTTTTGATACAGTATGACAAAAGTATTTATTGACCCCCGTTGCAATATTGAGTATAGCGCTTTCTATATAAAAGGATTATATGACATTTTTGGTGAAAAGAACACGTCGTTTGATATACACTACTTCTCTGATTTAATAGATGTCGATAATCTCAATATCGTTTTAAGAATACATGATAAACTGATTAAGTGTACGATTGATTATAATGACAGTCCATACATTAGCAAAGTAGCGTATGCCTGGTGTTCATACTATGGAAAAATAAATATGAGAGAATCCTTCCTATCGGCTGAAACCACTCAAAAGATTATTAATATTTCTCCGGGCTTTGGCATTCGCCTATGGAATCCCGTAGAAACAGCCTTTATAGCCATTCGTAACTACTGTCAAATCGTACCGCGGCCACGCTCAATAAAAAAATTCCTATCAGGCTACGTCAAACAAATCAGACACCTCCCACTGGAATTTTATCAGCCAGCCCCTACCGTACCGAACTATATTTTTTCAATCAATACGCTCTGGTTCAGTAACGAATGGATTAATACTGATAAGACCGTTAATTGGATGCGTTTGAATTTCTACAAGGCCGTTTCAGCGCTTACGACTATTCGGGCGGAAATCGGATTTGTGTATAGTCAGAAGAAAAACGAAAATCAGGATTTTCAGGAATACGTTACGGACCAATGGATTCCCAAAAAAAAGTATTTGTCAAAAACACAGCAATCAGTTGTGGTATTTAACACCCCCGCCTGGGATTTGTGTCATGGCTGGAAACTAGCCGAGTATCTGGCCCTGGGTAAAGCAATTATATCGACACCGTTTCATAATGAACTGCCCTTTCCTTTAGCGCATGGAAAGCATATTCACATGGTGCAGGGGTCAATTGACGATATTCGGGAGGCTATTCAAAAAATAATAATGGATTCTGCGTATCGGGCAAGCCTGCAGGAACAAAGCAGACTTTATTACGAGCAGTATGTACAACCACGGGCCGTACTAGCGCATTTTTTTGGACATATCCAGGCGCACCTATAGGTACGGTTCTCGACTATTCAGATGTTTTCGGTTGTTATCCCGCTCTATAATAAAGAACGCCATGTCGCGAAAGCGGTGTATTCTGTATTGCAGCAGACTTTCGGGCAATTTGAGCTTATCATAGTCAACGATGGGTCAACGGATCAAAGCCGACACTGCCTGGAATCGATTGATGACCCCCGACTGACGATCATTGACCAACCTAATTTAGGGGTATCTACCGCCCGAAATCGGGGTGTTGAGCAGGCAAGCCAGCCGTGGATTGCGTTTTTAGATGCGGATGACTGGTGGCACCCGAATTTTCTGACCGAACTCGCCACGTTGATTACCCACTATCCCAATGCCGTGCTGTACGGCAGCAATTATTTCTACGTCAAGCACGGACGCAACCGGGTAGAAGATAAGGGCCTGGCACCTGACTTTGTGGCTGGTTACATTGATTATGTGGCGGTCTACGCGTCGCGCTTTTGCGTACCCATAAACTGTTCTTTCGCCGTGGTTCGTAAAACAGCTTTCACTGCTGTTGGCGGCTTTAAACCTACATTACGAATGGGGGAGGATGTTGATTTGTGGATCCGGCTGGCTCTGTCTGGATTGGTTGCCTACGTAAACAAACCAGTAGCATATTCCAATCAGGACGTTGACGTTACCAATCGGGCTATCGGCAATAGCAACCTCTATGCACCACCTACCCACGTTACGTTCAATCTGGCGTTTCTCAAATCGGCCGAAGAAAAGTCGCCTGTGCTGAAAAAACTAACCGACGGGTTGCGCGTTCGTTCCCTGCTTCCCTACTACCTGGCAGGTCAATATCCGGAGGCCGTAAATCGGGTGCTTGCTGAGGTAGACTTTACCCGCCAGCCCCTGCGCTATCGGTTTTTGTACCGCACCCCCATTCTGCTTGTGCACATCTATTTTCTGGCTAAGCGGGCGGGCGCTGTGGTCAAACGGGCAGTGGTTACTTTTCGTCAATCAGGCCCGGTTTCCGGATCATGAAAACCCGCTTGCTATTTGTGTTTGGAACGCGGCCCGAAGGCATCAAACTGGGCCCGCTTATTCAGGAGTTTCGGAAGTATCCGGCGCTGTTTGAGCTACTCGTCTGTGTGACGGGGCAGCACAAAGAGATGCTGGAGCCGGTGTTGGCGTTATTCGCGATCAAGCCTGACTACGACCTTGCCGTTATGAAAGAAGGGCAGGATTTATACGACCTGACGGCCCTCATTCTGGTACGCCTGCGCGATGTGCTGACCCATAGCCAGCCAACCGTAGTGGTCGTGCACGGCGATACCGTAACGTCTACCACCGCAGCGCTGGCGGCTTTTTATCAGAAAATAGACGTAGCACACGTCGAGGCAGGACTGCGGACCGGCAACCGGTACAGCCCCTGGCCTGAGGAAATGTACCGGCAGGTAACGGGGCGGCTGGCTGCATTTCATTTTGCACCGACCGCCCGCGCCCGGGAAAATTTACTGGCCGAGGGTATCCCGCACCAGCAGATTATCGTTACCGGAAATACGGTTATCGACGCCCTGCAAACCATTGTCAGGCGTATGGAGACGGATAGCGCTGTTCAGGCCGAACTGATTACTACAATCGGTGTAGCTGGCTACGATGTGCATCGGCTTGACCAGGGAAAACGGCTGGTACTCGTTACCGGACACCGGCGCGAAAATTTTGGACAGGGCATCCTGAATATATGCGCTGCGCTCAAAATCCTGTCGGTACGATATCCCGACCATGATTTTGTGTATCCCGTTCACCTGAATCCGGCCATTCAGGAGCCGGTATGGCAAGCCCTCGGCTCTGAGCCGATTGACAATATTTTCCTGATCAGCCCCCTGGATTATCTGTCGTTTGTTTACCTGATGAAAGCGGCCTATTTAATCCTGACCGATAGCGGAGGCATTCAGGAAGAGGCACCGAGTTTGGGCAAGCCGGTTCTGGTCATGCGCGAAGCAACCGAACGACCCGAAGCGGTTGAGGCAGGAACCGTAAAACTGGTGGGAACGGAACCCGGTCAACTTATAGAAGCCACCAGTTTGCTGCTTAGCGATGCGCTGGCGTACGGGAAAATGGCCCAGGCGCAAAACCCCTTCGGCGACGGAACGGCCTCGGCGAAAATAGTGGCTTATTTCAGACAGCATCAAGGAGAGTGAGCAGCCCGTATGATCCCTAAAATAATTCACTATTGCTGGTTTGGACGGGGTAAAATGCCCGCCAAGGCAACACGTTGCCTTGAATCCTGGACGAACCATCTGCCCGATTATACCCTGCAACGCTGGAATGAAGACACGTTCGACATTAGCCAGATCCGGTACGTGAAGCAGGCATACGAAGCCGGAAAATTCGCATTTGTCACGGATTACGTCCGGCTGCACGCGTTGTATCACGTGGGTGGTGTATACATGGACACGGACGTTGAAGTGCTGAAAAGCCTTGATCCGCTGTTGCCGTTGCCCGGTTTTTCGGGCTTTGAAAGCGATACCGAAATTCCGACGGGGATTATGGCCACTGAGCAGCATAACCCGTGGGCAAAGGAACAACTCGACTACTACGCAGACCGCCCGTTTCTGAAAGACGACAACGCATTCGACTACACCACCAACGTTGAAATCATCTCCCGATCCATGCAGGCCAATGGATTCGTTTTGAACAATACGTACCAGGTTTACAAAAACTGCATGCATATTTTCCCGAAAGATTATTTCTGTCCCAAAACCCGGGCGGGAGAAATCATGCTGACCCGGCACACCTATTGCATCCATCATTTTGAGGGCTCCTGGCAACCGGCTCGGTATAAGCTCAAGAAATTCATATTCCACCGGGTGCTGGGCGTTTCAATCACCAAACTGCTGGTTAGGGCTAAGCGCCGGTTACTACGATACGTCTGATGAATACCGAAGTAAATTACAGGGCGGATGCGCTCGTAAGCCACATTCCGCGCTACTTTACGCGCAAGGGCATTATAGCGTTTGTGGCGGTCATGTTCCTGAGCATCCTGCTGTTCTTACACCGAATCATTCCCGTGCAGTCGTTTGTATTCAACCTGCTGGAGGTTTTCTTTTTCTTTCGGTTGTCGTCCACTCTGTCGGTACGCTGGGCTAACCTGCCAACCCTCACCTTTACCAAGCAACTCACAAAAACGGCCTTTCTTATTCGGTTTATATGGGTCATATTTAGTTATATATATTACCAGTGGATGACGGGCCAACCCTTTGAATTTCAGAGTGCTGACTCACTGGGTTACCATAATGAGGCTATCTGGCTGGCGGGTTTGCTGAAAGACGATAAATGGCCGGTGTACACCGCCTATATCGGGAAAAACTACTCTGATCTGGGCTATCCCACGTATCTGGGCATTCTCTATTACCTGTTTGGCGATTCTGTCCTGCTGCCCCGCCTGATCAAAGTGCTTCTGGGCAGCGTAACCTGCCTGTTTGTCTATAAAATTGCCCGCAATAACTTCGGGGAAAAAACAGGTCGGATGGCGGGAATTATGGCCATGCTGGTGCCTAATCTGATCTACTACTGCGGCCTGCACGTTAAAGAAACAGAAATGGTTTTCCTGATGGTATGTTTTGTTTATCTGGGCGATAAGCTGATCCGGAAGCGTGCTATCAAGCTTTCCGATCTGAGCTGGCTCTTTATTATCGGCGCGCTGTTGTTCCTGTTCCGCACCGTGCTGGCGGCCTGTTTGATTGGCTCAATCGGTCTGGCTACGTTCTTCACGGCAAAACAGGCATCCGTGATCAGCCGGCGAGTTGGTCTTGTTTCGGTGTTGGTACTGGCCTCGCTGCTGATTATTGTTACCCCCGTCGGTGATAACATTACGGAGTACCTGAAAGCCAGCGACCAAAGTCAAAGCAGGCAGATGCGGAGTTTTTCCATGCGCGAAGGCGGGAATAAACTGGCGAATTACGGCTCGCGGGGTATGTTCCTCCCCGTCATGCTCATTGCCCCGTTTCCAACGCTGGTGTATATTTATGACCAGCCTAATGCCATGATGCTGGGGGGCGCTTATTTTACCCGAAACGTATACGCATTCTTTGTTTTTGTGGCCTTGTTCGTACTGTACCGGCAAAAACAACTGCAGAAACACGTCTTACTGCTGTCGGTCATCTTTTCGTACATCTTTGTGCTAGCCTCCAGCGGTTTTGCCCTGTCAGAGCGGTTTCACCTGCCTTTGGTCCCGTTCCTGCTTATCCTGGCGGCTTATGGCATATCGCAGATGAACCGAAAAAATACCCGCTACTACGTTCCCTATCTGGTGCTGCTCGGCTTGTTTATTATTGGCTGGAACTGGTTTAAACTGGCGGGACGGGCCTGATTCTCTGATGCGCGTCTTACTCGTTTGTAGCGGCAATGCCCCCCATTTTGATCTGCAGATGCATCAGGCCTTTATTTACGAGCAGGTTGAGTCATTGAAAGAGCTGGATGCTACTCTGGAGTTTGATTACTTCTTCATTACCGGCCGCGGAATACGGGGGTACCTGTCGTGTTTTCCCCGGTTCATTCAGCAACTCAAGCGCGGACGCTATCACCTTGTTCATGCGCACTTCGTGCTGTCGTCATTACTGGCGAATATGCAACGGCGCGTGCCGGTCATTACCACCTTTCATGGGTCAGACATCAACGACTCCCGGTTGAGACTCCTTTCGCTGCTGGCCAGCGTAATGAGTCGAAAAGCCATTTACGTCAGCCAGTCATTACGGGACAAAGCCCTATATGCCCCACCCAAAACGAGTGTTGTCATTCCCTGTGGCGTCAATTTGGCGCTGTTTGTACCAGGATGTAAGTCTCAAAGCCGTCAGCAACTGGGCCTTTTGCCGGACAAAACCTATATCCTGTTTTCATCGGCCTTCAGTAATCCAGTGAAAAATTACGGGTTGGCCAGACAGGCCGTTGCCCGGCTGAATGATCCGGCAATTGAGGTAATCGAACTGAAGAACTACACGCGGCACCAGGTGGCCCTTCTGCTTACGGCGGTCGATCTGGCGCTGATCACGTCTTTTTCGGAAGGATCTTCGCAGTTTTTGAAAGAAGCCTTAGCCTGCAATTGCCCGGTGGTCTCCACGGATGTTGGGGATGCGCGGCTGGTAATGCAGGGTATTGCGGGTTGCTCTGTTACGTCGCACGAGCCGCAAGACGTGGCTGTTGGCATACGGAACGCTCTGAGGCATCAGAATCCTGTGCAATCGCGCGACCATGTAGCCCGGTTCGATAGTCAGTTGATTGCTAGCCAGATCAGGTATGTCTACCACCAGTGCTGAACCCGTGTCCTCTACCCTGGTCATTGTCGACTACGGCGCGGGGAACCTGCGCTCGGTAGAGAAAAAGTTTAACCGGCTGCATCAGGATGTGCGTATTTCGGCGGATCCTCAGGTCATTGCAAAGGCAGCAAAACTGGTCCTGCCCGGTGTGGGGCATTTTGCCAGTGGGGTCAGGAAGCTAAAAGAGTCCGGCGTCTGGGACGTACTGAATACCGCGGTTCTGCTGAATAAAACGCCTGTTCTCGGCATTTGTCTGGGCATGCAACTGATGGCACGGCACAGTGAAGAGGGCGATGTGGAAGGGCTGGGCTGGTTCGATGCCGGGGTCGTTCGGTTCAGCGTGCGTGATAAACTGGTTTACAAGGTGCCCCACATTGGCTGGAATACGGCGGAGTGCGCAACACCGTCTCCGCTGTTCACCCATATTCCCGACACAGCTATGTTTTACTTTGTACACGCGTACCACATCGTTTGCCATAATCCACAGGATATAGTAACGCGCACCACCTACGAGGTTCCGTTCACGTCGGCCATTCAGAAAGGCAACATCTACGGCACCCAGTTTCACCCCGAAAAAAGCCACGACGCGGGGGAACAACTGATTAAAAACTTTATCGCTCTATAGGCCGGTGAACCGGTAGAATCCCGAACATCGTTTCGGTCCGACGGCAAATCTTTATGTTCAGACCCCGCGTCATTCCGCTTTTGCTGCTCAGGGATAAAGGACTGGTCAAGTCGGTTAAGTTTGGTAACTACACCTACATCGGCGACCCAATCAACGCCGTCCGGATCTTCAATGACCTGAAAGCCGACGAACTGGTATTTCTCGACATTCTGGCCACGCGCCAAAACCGATGCATTGACCCTGATGTAGTGCGCCAGATTGGCGACGAAGCAAACATGCCCGTTGCCGTGGGCGGAGGCATCCAAACCATTCAGCAGATCAAGGATTGTATCAATGCCGGCGCCGAAAAGGTGATTATCAACGCGGCCGCCATCCAGACGCCCGACTTTATCAACGCGGCATCGGCCGAATTTGGCCACTCAACGATTGTGGTGGCGATGGATGTAAAAAAGAACCTCTGGGGAAAACAGCGCGTGCACACTGATGGCGGCAGCCGGTCAACGAACCTTGACCCCGTTCAATGGGCGCAGCAACTGGAAGCCAATGGGGCGGGTGAACTGCTGGTGACGTCAATAAACCACGATGGACTGATGCAGGGCTATGATTTGCCGCTGATTGGCAGGTTGGCAGCTGCCGTCGGGATACCGGTTATTGCGGCTGGTGGTGCCGGTTGTCTGGCCGATCTGAAAGCGGCCACCCAGGCGGCCCATGCCTCGGCCGTAGCCGCCGGTTCACTCTTTGTTTACCACGGTCCGCGCCGGGCCGTTCTAATCAATTACCCCACGCCCAACGCGTTGCGAACGCTTTTCAACCCATCATGAAAATTTGCACAAAAGGCATTTGGGATGAAACCATTCCCGGTATCACCTTCAATGAAAACGGCGTATCGAACTTCTGTGTGTTGCAGGAGAAGCTCATGGCCGATTATCCGCGGGGAGAGCAGGGGCAGACCGACTGGGCCAGGTTGGTTTCGGACATGAAAACGGCGGGTAAGGGCAAGCGGTACGATTGCGTACTGGGCGTTAGCGGGGGCGTTGATAGTTCGTTTCTCCTGCACCTGGCAACGCAGTACGGTCTGCGCCCCTTAGCCGTCAATCTCGATAATGGGTTTAGTAGCGACATTGCCGTTCAGAACATCTTCAACGTAACGTCGGCGCTGGGCATTGACCTGGAAACCTACGTAATCGACTACGAAGAAATCAAGGAGTTACTCCGGGCGTATATGAAAGCCGGTATGCCCTGGATTGACGCACCGACGGATCTGGCCATTAAAGCAACCATGTACAAAGTGGCCCGTGCCGAAGGGATTCGGTACATTCTGCGGGGGAACGACTTTCGGTCGGAGGGCAAGCAGCCCAAAGAATGGACGTACGCGGATAGTAAACAACTGCGGTTTATCCACCGGAAGTTCGGTACATCCGTTGCCCTGAAAACGTACCCAATGTTGACCCTGCCGCGGCTGATTTATTCGGGTCTGGTGAGCGGTATCAAAGATGTTCGCCCGTACTATTACCTCGACTATACCAAGCAGGAAGCCAAACGACTATTGACGGAAACCTACGGGTGGAAAGACTACGGCGGCCACCACCACGAGAACCTGTTTACCAAGTTTGCCATGGCCTACTGGTTACCCAGAAAGTTCGGGATCGACAAGCGAAAAATTACCCTGTCGGCGCAGGTACTTAGCGGAGTCCTGACGCGTGATGAGGCACTGCGACAGTTAGAACAGCCGTTTGCCACGGACGATGAACTGGAGCAAACCCGGGCGTACGTGGCCAAAAAATTAGCCCTTTCCGACGACGAATTTTACCGCATATGGTCGGCCCCGGCCCGGCAGCCGTTCGATTATCCGTCCGATTACGCCCTGACGTTCGGGCTGGTCAGCCGGTTCCGACCCCTGCTCAAAAAATTCTATGCCTTTACTCCCATGTCGGTTTCGGCCAACGACATTATTGGTGCGAAAAACTGACCATAATGAGCTATGACGGTTGAAGAGCCGATTAAATTGCCTGAGCGCAACGCGATAAGCGGACCGTACCAGTTCAGCACGGTAACGCAGCTAACGCCGGAGCTGGACCGGGAGATTTCGGCGTTTCTGGACACGTGCCCCGGCTTTCACTATTTCCAGTCACCCCGTTTTTTTAACGTGTGCTGCTCGTCCAGGAAACTCACGCCTTATTATATCATCGCCCGGCAGGATATGACCCTGGCAGGGATTCTATTGTACTACCAACAGGTACAGATTACCCTGCCGATTGCGTCGTTTCTAACGAGCCGAACCGTCATCTGGGGTGGGCCGGTGGTGCGCAGCAATACACCGGAAGTTGTTGACACCCTGCTTCGCTCTTACCCGGATACTGGACCGCCAACGCTGTACACCCAGGTCCGAAACCTGGTCGATACGTCCAGTTCCAAAGAACACTTTACCCGGCACGGTTTCCAGTACGACGAACACCTGACCATAATCATCGACCTGACCCGCTCAGAAACAAGGCTTTGGCAGGACGTATCGACTAAACGGCGCAACCAGATCCGGCGGGCCGAAAAAGAAGGGTGTGTGGTCGAAAAACAAGAGACTTTATCGGCACTGCGGGCCAGTTATGCCATACTGCAGGACGTGTACCAGCGCGCCCGGCTACCTCTGCCGGACTTCAGCCACTTCGAGTCGCTGCACCAGCAGGCCGATGCCCGGTCGGGGCTTCGGGTATTCACGGTGAGTTGGCAGGGCGAAATTATTGGCTGTATGCTTTGCCTGGCCCACGGCAACTGGTTGTTCGACTACTACGCCGGGGCTTACCGTCGGCACTACAAAAAGTTTCCCAACGATGTTCTGCCGTGGCGGGTATTGATGTGGGCCAAAGAAAACGGCTTCACGCACTTTGATTTTGGGGGAGCGGGCAAACCCCACATTCCGTACGGCGTGCGGGACTACAAGAAACAGTTTGGCGGTCAACTCGTCAATTACGGGCGGTACGAACGCACGCAACACCCGCGTATGTTCGCCCTAATCAAGAAAGCCTTCACGGTCTGGCAACGGTTTACGGCATGATTCCCCGGTTCAACTACTCATTTTCGGTGCGGGAAGCCTGGAACGCGCTGACCGCTTTATTCGCGAACGAGCGGCCTGGCACTCCGGTTTACGCCGGGCTTTTTCCCGCGGCAACGGTCCATGACATTAGCAGTGCCAGGGCTGGTATCGTCTACGCACTGGCCGCGCTCCAACTCCGCAACAATGCCCGGATCGGCGTGCAGCCTTACACCTGCTCCTCGGTGCTGGTGGCTATTCAACGGGCCGGCTTTATTCCGGTCTTTATTGATATTGATGAAACGCTCACGCTCGATGTCAGCGATCTAGCTGCTAAAATCACCCGTCTGGATGCCCTTATCGTCACGCATACGTTTGGTATACCGGCCAACATCAGCCGGATTAAGGAAATAGTAGGTAACCGGCCCGTTATTGAAGACTGTGCGCACGCGTTTGGTTGCCGGTACGAGGGCACTCAGGTCGGAAACTTCTTCGACATGGCCGTTTTTTCCTTCGGGAATGGCAAGTTTCCTAACCTCGGCGGTGGGGGTTTGCTGGTCGTTAATACTCAGCGGTACGCTCAGGCCGTCAGCGAGCGGGTAGGTCAGTTGAAGCCCAATACCCTGCCTGGTGAGTTGTCTTTTATTGGTCGGCAGCTGCTCTACTCGCTCCTCTATTCACGGGTAGGGTATCAGATACTGTACCGGTTTTTCAGCGCAAAATTAGCCAGGAGGGGCCGGCAGATTGATATCCGTTCGGGGCCGGAAAATCAGGTGTACCGGACCATATGGCAGCGGCTTCGGACCAATGTCGCGAAAACAGGGGCTGCCTCCGTCCGGCAGCGGCAGAACGCCCTCACGATCATCCATGCCCACAATGATGCGTTCCAGTTTGTCTATAATCCCGACCCGGCCAGTACGTGCTTCGCGCTGGTTTGCCTGCACGAACACCGGGACGACTTGTTCAATCACCTCATCCAGAGCGGCATTGGGGCTGGTAAGCATTTTCAGCATGCGCCCGTGTGGGCCTCGGCGTTTGACTACCAGCGGGGCACCTGCCCCACGTTCGACCGGTTGGTCGGACAGATTATCACGATTCCCTGCCACGAGGCACTTACCCCAACGGATCTGTCGATTATCAATCAGGCATTGGCCCGATACGAAAAACGGGCGGCACATAGCGAACGACGCCCCGCCTTTATATGAAAAAGAAATTACTCGTTGACATCAATCACCCGGCGCATGTTCACCTGTTCCGGCATTTCATGGGCGAGATGAAGGCGGCTGGCCACGAGGTGGTTGTTACGGCTAAGAATGTAGCATCCATCACGAATCTGCTCACCCGCTACCAGATTCCGTTTATCACGACGGGCCGTAAAAAAGATGGGATAGGCTGGAAAGTTCTTTTCGAGTTTTTTCACGTCATGCAGGTGCTATGGCTGGTCGTTACAAAGCGCATCGACTACGGCATTGGCGTATCTATGGTGCTGCCGGTGGTATCGACCCTGACCGGGATGACATCCATTTGCTTAGACGACGACGACGTAGCGGTGACCCCTGTATTCGGAAAATTCGTTTCCCGGGCCAACGTTATTCTGACGCCCGACGCGCTCGCCTATGAGAACAGGGGGGCCAACCACATCAGTCATGCGGGGTACCACGAACTGGCGTACCTGCATCCAGACCGGTTCAGGCCCAACCCGGCCATTCTGGATGAGGTAGGCGTTTTGCCGGATGAACCCTTTTTCGTGATGCGCTTCAACGCCTTCAAGGCCCACCACGACGGGGGCGCACTGGGTCTGTCATCCGCGCAGAAGCGGGCGCTGGTCGCGCTGCTGGAACCGCACGGCAAGCTATTCATCACCACCGAACGGGACATTGACCCGGAACTGAAGCAGTACCAGGTGCCGGTTTCGCCCGAGAAGATCCACTCGCTCATGTCTTACGCCACCCTGTTCATCGGCGACAGTCAGACCATGATTTCGGAAGCGGCTTTACTGGGGACGCCCGCCATCAAGCTGAACTCATTTGCCGGTCGGCTATCCATCCCGAACGAGATCGAACAACGCTACGGACTCTGTTACTCGTTTCTGCCCGCCGATTTTGACAGTATGCTGCTGCGGATAAACGAACTGCTGGAAATGCCGGACCTGAAGGCCGAATGGCGTCGCCGGCAGGCGCGTATGCTGGCCGACAAGATTGACCTGACCTCCTTTCTGGTCGATTTTGTCCACAATTACCCCGAACGGTCCGGGCGGGTTAATCAACCGATACCCCGGCACTTACCCGCCTGACCCGCACCCGTCAATGGATTTCTCCCTGACTAAATACCAGGAATTGCTGACCAGCCTGCACGAAGCGGGCTACCGGTTTCAGACCTTCGACGGTTTCCTGAACAAGGCTCATCCAAAGACCATTGTCCTGCGGCACGACGTGGACCGGCTACCCCGGCACGCTCTCCGGTTCGCGGAAGTACAGGCGGCTCTGGGGGTGGCAGGCGTCTATTACTTCAGAGCTGTACCGCAGAGTTGGGACGAACCTATTATCCGAAAAGTCGCGGCATTGGGCCATGAGATTGGGTACCACTACGAATGCCTGACCACCTGCAAAGGCAATATGGACCTGGCTATTCAGGACTTCGAAAAAAACCTGACCGCCCTGCGTCGCCTGGCTCCGGTGTCGACCATCTGTATGCACGGTAGCCCCCTGTCCCGGTTCGATTCCAGGGATATCTGGAAAATGCACCACTACCGCGACTTTGGCATAATTGGTGAGCCTTATTTCGATATCGATTTCACACGCGTACTGTACCTGACCGATACCGGACGGCGGTGGGATGGCGGAGCCGTTAGCGTTCGGGATAAGGTAAATTCAGGATTTAACCTTATTTTTCGCCAGACGGATGATATAATTCGGGCAGCCCGGACAGGGGCGTTACCCAATCAGATTATGTTTACGTTTCATCCGCAGCGATGGAGTGATAGTTCCTTTTTATGGATGAAGGAGGCCGTTACTCAGGGTACAAAGAATGTTGTGAAGAAGTATTTTTTCGTCAGGCGTTAGCGACGCTGGTTCGTTGCCGGGGCTGTCACGTTCATGCACGGTCAATTCGAAGCTTAAAATGGCAACGAACAGTTTAGCCTCACCTCATATGTGATGCCCAAAGTATACATTTCGATGGAAGAGTTTTCACCAATTTATGTTGTTGTACACTACTCCCACCTTTCGGTATATCATAGTCCCAACGATCCTCTGTTAGCTTGAAGACGGGTGAATACAGGTTGCGCTTCAGTGAATCCAGCTATTTCTACGAGTAATTATCTAGTTATTAAATCACCAGAAAATCATCTGAATGCCCTACTTTAGCCTGCCTGCGTGTAATGAAAAAGGCAGGCAGTTCAATAGCCCCTCGTATAGGACTATTCATAAACGAGAACGATTCAAATCGAATGAACTACTACAAACTCAATCATTTAACGATGGCGTCCGCACTGGATTTTCCTGAATTAGTCAGAACGGCGGTTCAGCGAGCGGATGTTGTTCTGACTGAAGGAAACGTACCCGTGCACTTATCTAATGCGAGTAAAAAAGGATCATTGTGGGAAGATGAAGTACTATATGAAGTAGACAAAGAGGATATTCTGCTGACCATAAATAGTGTAGGCAGAATATTATTGAAACATGACAATTCGATAGTCGTCGACAAACATACAGCTGCTGATTATGTATCAATCAGGCACTATATCTTAGGTACTTGCTTCGGATTTTTATTACTAAGGCTGGCTATTTTCCCGTTTCATGGCAGCGCAATTCACACGCAGTACGGTACGGTTATGTTCGTTGGCCCGTCAGGATGGGGCAAATCAACAACGGCGGCTAAATTCATACAGGAGGGTCACACTTTACTAACGGATGATGTTTGTGTTGTGCTTCTATTAGAGAACGGCGAACCATTTGCTTATCCGTCGAGCCATCGCATAAAACTTTGGGATAATAGTATAGAAGTATTAAGGTACCAACCTGCTGACTACTCAACTATATTGCCCGATTGGGACAAGAAACAAGTGTATGCCCGTCATAAGTTTTCGACTGGTCCTCACCCTTTAACGGCCATTTATGCACTTTGGCCGGATGATGAAGATGTTCTCAGGCTGGAGCCTCTGAAAAGTCATGAAAAATTAATGACTCTAATCAATAACACATTTCGTCTGGAGGGGGTTGATATCTTCAGTCTACGGAAGGAACAGTTCCTATTTTGCAGCGCTGTTGCTCAGTCTGTTCCCGTGGTGCGTCTTCGAAGACCAACCTCCTTTTTTGCTATTGATGATCTGTACGAACTTGTTATGGATGATTTAAAAACCAATTATATCTCACCACTATACAGAAATGAGATTCAGCCTGGAAGAGCTACCCGTACTAAGCTGACAACAGTGTAATATGACCAGAAACAAAGCGTTGCTTTCTTTAATAAAACAACGTATGATTCCCTTAAGAATTTGTAGTTGGTAAAACGAAAAGCAACATTTATTTATCAATAGGAATTATAGTCTTTTACGTAAAAAATTCGATAATCTTTATTGCGCGAATTAATTTCAAACACCTTAAAAATCGACTAAGTCAGTCAAAATTAAACTGAATCCTGGTTTTCAACTTCTCTTTTCTATGGCTTGATAACAGTCTATGCAAAGTCGTTCATTCTGAAATACTTTACGCCCACATTATGCCGCAACTGAAATCAAAAATTCCTCCACTATACCATAAGTTTTTTCCAGATTTTATCCAGGAAGAATTTCCCGAAGAGAAGTGGGCAACCTGTGCTACCTGTACTATTTGCCGGTCTCCCAAAAGTCCTTATCTCAACACCAAGTGCTGTAACTATTACCCACATCTGGCCAATTATTTGGTGGGGGGGATTTTACGGGATAGTCGCCCCGAGATGGCAGAAGGTAAAAAGCGGATCAGACAGTTGATTCAAAACAGACAAGGCGTAACTCCGTATGGCATAGTACCACCACAATGGTACAAAGATCAGGACAAACTACCGTCCGATAAGCAGGATAGTGGAGCCAAACGCAGCTATTCTAATCTGATGAAATGTCCCTATTTGGACAAGGGAAACTGTACTATTTGGGATTATCGTGAGAATCTGTGTTCGACACACTTCTGTTTTTCTGTCGGTGGCCGCAATGGCAAAGACTTCTGGAAGGCGACAAATGAGTACCTTAAAATGGCGGAAAATGTGCTTTCAAATTATGCACTCTTCCAACTGGACATCCCGGCCAGAACCCTTAAAACGGGACGGGTGAAGTCAATTAATTTCGAGATTGAAACGGATGACCAACAGGTAAATCAGGAAGCGTACACTGAACTATGGCAAGGATGGGATGGGGATGAGGAAGCGTTGTACATCCAAAGTTATGACATCGTGGCCTCGCTGGATGCGCAACAATACGCTGCGCTCTGCGGGCATAATCAGGTAATACTCTCCTGTGGCATAAAGGAGTTGTTAGCCGTCTTCAGGCAAACACTCATTCCGGACTATCTACGCCTGCATTCTGACTTACAGGTTGATCAACGTAGTGTTTCTGAGTGTGTACTCACACTCGGGAATCAGCAGATAACGACAAGCCCGATTACCTATTCGTTTCTGGCAAAGTTTGACGGGACTCAAACGACAAAATCGATCATTGATCATGCTTACGAAGTCGTATTAAATCTGGAAGTACCCATCAATGAACTCTACCGGAAAGGTATGCTCCTGGCATCCCTTCCGTCAATGACAGCAGCATGAGCGGTATTTTTGGTATTATCAGTAAAAACCAACAGCCTGTATTACAACGCTGGACCAACTCCATGCTTGAGTCGCTCAGGCATAGGGGCCCTGATGGAGCGCGTGTACTACAAACCGATGGAGCTGCGCTGGGCCACTTATCATTGCACTATACGCCGGAATCGTGCCTCGAGAAGCAGCCTCTGGAATATCAACACTGGGTCATTACAGCCGACGTAAGGCTAGATAATCGAAAGGAGTTATGTGCTTTATTGGACATACCGCCTTCGGCGTACTCAATGACCTGCGATAGCCTGCTACTCGCCAAAGCGTACGAGAAGTGGGGTAAACAGTGCCCAACTTATTTGGTAGGCGACTTTGCCTTTGCCGTATGGGATAAAGTGGAGCAAAGCGTATTCTGCGCAAGAGATCATGTTGGCGTTCGACAAGTGTTTTTTGCGGATACGACCGATTTTTTTGTTTTCTCTACTGAAATACGTGCCTTAGCGCGATTAGACTTTATTGGAAACAAGCTCGACGAAAGCGTTTTCAAAAAGTTTGTGGTCAATCTTGACATTGAGGGCGAAGACGCTGCCAGCACCTTTGTTGCCGGCGTTAAACGGTTATTACCCGCAACCTGGCTTTACTATGAAAACCACAAAATTGCCACCCAATGTTACTGGAAACGAGACAGCAGAAAAGCCGTAGAATTTGCGGATGAACGGGAATACGGACTTGCCCTCAGGACCTTGCTTCAGCAGGCAATTGACGATAGACTGAACACAAATTTCCCGGTGGGTATCACCTTGAGTGGCGGACTGGACTCATCATCAATTGCCTGTTTAGCCGCTCGTAAATTGGCCCAGTCTGGGAAGAATCTATACAGCGCATCATCAGTTTTATCACCTAAGTATAAGGGCGTTGAAGTAGATGAGCGAAACTATATCGAGTTGGTAGTGGCTCAGGAGAAAAACATCATTCCACAGTACGTCTCGGCCGAAAAAACGGGAGTATTCAATAACATCCAGTCGGTATTCGACAAAACGTACGAGCCCGTGAATTCATTCTACTACATGGATGACGCTCTATACAGTGCGCTGTCACCGCATTCCAGAGTTATTCTGAGCGGTTACGGGGGTGATAGCACGGTGTCAAACCACGGCAATTTAGTACTCTGGGATTATACACGAAGATTAAGGATAAGAAAAAGTCTGGGTTTACTTAGAGAAGTGAAAAAGATTGAACGAAGCTCATACCGTACTGTCATCCAGAACAGTATTATTGCGCATCTACTGCCGGCTAAACTTCTTACTATCCTAAGAAGGGTTAAAGGAAATTCTAAAACAAAAAACTTTAGGTTTGACGACTGCCCGGCAAGTGAACAATTTATTTCCAGGAAACAGGCTACTAAGTGGCACGAAAATCAATACCAGCAAATGTGGGATAGAAATGATCATTATAACAATATCTGGGACCAAGAAATGATGTGGTTTAGTGGCGACTACTGCTTACCCTCGTACTACAATCAGGAACACACCTATCCACTATTAGATAAACGAATCATTGAATTTCTGTGGGCATCTCCCCCGGTAAACTTTTTGTATAAGGGCCACAAACGCGGCTACATTAGAAGGGCTATGGAAGGTATTCTGCCCAGTGAAATTTTGTGGAGAACGACCAAAACGCCTTACACACCAGATTTTAGGGATCGAATGTTCAACGAAAAAGCGACGTTAGCAACGGCCATTCGTAAAGAATTGGGCGGCCCCCAAGCTCATTACTTAAACCTCGACTATATTCTGGAGAAGCTTGATTCAATGCAGGCTTTAACGGGTAGATACTCTTTCGACGATTACGAATCGGGCGTCGTCAATCGGGGCTTTCAGGCAATGGCTTTCTTGTCATGGCTTACTATTAACGGAAAATAAGACTGGTAACGGCTTAACAGGGTTGTATACCGGAGCGAACTCATTGATAGGCAATCACTGTATTACAAATTACTACGAAAAACAGCGTGCTCTTACCGGTTCGATACAGCGACAACCTCACTTTCTCTGTTGCCTTCTCAATCGATTATAGTCAGTAGTGGCTTTGCAAAAGTCATCGACATCGACGTATATTTCGCCGGGCCGCAGGCGGTCAGCATATGATTTCGAGATTTGGTATGTTTTGATTGGTTAGCACCTAAAACTACCTTTTTCGGCTCATATGCCCTTTAAATAGCTGTTTATCAGTATATGAGTCTCATACTTGGCGTTAAATTACTTACTTTGGCTATAAATCGAACAAAACAGGCTATGAACAACGAAAAATCGACACCAAAAAGACCGTGGAAAGCGCCGAAAGTCAAAAGTCGTTTAACTATTCAGGCTACCAGTGGCAATAAATCAAGTGTTATTAGTGACAATGGTAACAACAGGATGTCATAGCTTTCCTTGCACACTTGTTACGCCCTCGTACGATTTTTCTGCATTTCGTTTATTAGGCTCAGCCGACAAAACAGAGTTGGTCTTCCCGTCGGATATAATGAACGACACTGTTATACATCCTTATGCCAAGCAATCTGCCTTATTCCTGTTCGCAGGACGTGCTGGAAAGTAAAATTGACGATGAAATCGTGTTGATGAATATCAGCACTGGGGAGTATTACGGTCTAGATGAAATTGGATCGAGAATATGGGAGATGCTGACGGCAACCCCCATGACCCTGGTGTCCCTATGCAGGGCCTTGCTCATCGAATTTGATGTTGATGAAGCCACTTGCCAAACGGATGCCTCCATTTTTTTGCAACACCTTGTAGAACAGGGGTTAGTACAGCAACTGTCCGTTGCGTAAGGGTAGCCAATGACGTTTCTGCATAAAATGACGATACTCGGAGTCAGGCAGTACCCCCTGTACATCGTCACTTTTTTAATTACCAGCCTGGCAAGTTTACTAGTCAACGGTTTACCATTCAAGTGGTTATCACCATTCCTGGGCGATCGGTCGATTCGCACAACAGTCGAACCTACTACGCGCCAACTGCACTATATTGCTCATATCAGTCTGGCAGTGCAGCGAATCGCTAAATTCACCCCCTGGCGCTGCAAATGCTTTGAACAGGGACTAACGGCTAAGTTTCTTCTTCAGCTCGTTGGCATAAAAAGCACCTTGGTATTCGGGGTGACTTACGATGCAGATGTCGCGTTATTGGCGCACGCCTGGCTCAAATGCGGGTCGGTGGTAGTAACGGGAGCCAATGGAGCCGACCAGTTTAAGGAGATTGCTGTTTTTACCTGACCAAACATCCGTGCGATATCCTGCCCAAACGGAACCTGTCTCTCACCTGACTCTGGAGACCCAATTCATTCTTCAAACTATAGCTGCTACCGAAGAATTGTCATGGGACAAGTACGCTCATCTGGACATAGATAGGCTCATTTATGTTCTGGAATGCCATCGTTTGTCCGTTGCCTTCTATAACAGAATAAATAACACGGCCTTTCCTCCGACTGTCACTAATAAGTTGAAAGATAGGTATGCAGCCCATAAACTCAGAATGTTGTCTTACATGGCTGAATTGTGCCGGGTTGTACGACTATTCCAGGCAAACAACCTGAAAACAATATCGCTGAAAGGCCCCGTACTTGGTCAACTTTATTACCGTGATTACACCGAAAGAGCTTGTAATGACTTAGACATAGTAGTTAAGCTGGGTGATGTAGATACAGCTTATCAATTGCTTTTGGGCCTGGGTTATAGGCTTTCTGAGCCACTGTGGAACAGCCCGAGGCAAAAAGCACTCTACCAAAAAACATTCCATCACTATAATTTATATAATGAAGCGACTGATATTCAGATAGAGCTACACTGGAAATTATTCACGTCGGTTGTTGATGCCAAAAAGACGGAAGATGCAGCCTGGGCAAACCTGACAGTTAGCCAGATTGGAGGCACTCCTATTCCTGTATTGGCCGGTATCGACAATTTTATTTACCTGTGCATTCACGGATGTACGCATGACTGGAAACGGCTTTTTTGGGCCTTTGATATTGCACAGATCATCGGGAAAGAAGGGCCGGATTTTTTGATTGATGCCTACCAGCGGGCTGTTGATCAACGAGTAGAACGGTATGTATTGGCCGGTTGCCACATGGCTGCTATCTTGTTTAACACGCCCCTCCCCCCCATATACGCCGGGCCGTTGGCGCAGACTCGAGAATTGCCGAACTATCAACTAATTTTCTGTTTCTGATGAATCAGACTGCCACGCCCTATCAGAATCCATTAGCATCGTTTCAAGCCCTGCGATTAAGCGCGAGAAACCTACTATTTTTTTATCAATCGACCTTCTTTTTAGGTGGTTACCGGGCAGTTATTTCAGCGGTGAAAAGGTCCTTTATCAATCCTGCTTACTGGAATACGTATTCATTCAGCGACAAGTTTTTTGTGTTGAATTACGTAGCGGCTCCTTTCTTATGGATTTATAGCACGACGAGCAGGTTGAGAAACTAGTGCATCGTCTGTTTTATAAAGCGTTTATATGGCTACCAGTTTATCTTACTACCTTTTCAACTTTTCGAGTCACTGGAACTGAAATTCAGAAAAGTCTATCCCTGATGCTTTCTGCGAATAAATACCCGGACGATCGGGCTACTGGATCCGTTTTTGCATGGATCGAGAACAGACGCGAAAACGAGGAACCAACGCTTGTAATCAACCCCTGCCTTCGTGATCAAACTAGTTACTATCATCGGTGCCCGGCCCCAGATTATCAAGTCGGGCGCTATTAGCCGGGCCATAAAAAACAAGTATGCCAGTCAGGTTAAAGAGGTAATCGTGCACACGGGTCAGCATTACGACCGGGCGATGTCGGCGGTGTTTTTTGAGGAACTAGACCTGCCACAGCCCGACTATAATTTACAGGTTGGTTCCGGCAAACACGGTGCTCAAACGGCCAGCATGATTGTGGGTATCGAAGCGGTTATCGAAGCTGAAAAGCCCGATTACCTGGTCATCTACGGCGATACCAACTCGACCCTGGCGGGTGCTGTTGCAGCCGCTAAAGTACCTGTACCCATCGTGCATATTGAAGCGGGGTTGCGTTCGTTCAACAAGCGGATGCCGGAGGAGATAAACCGGATCCTGAGCGATCACGTGTCCACCTATTTGTTTCCCCCCACTCTAACGGGCTACGCCAATCTCCTCAACGAAGGTTTTCGTCCCGATACGCTGCCGCCCTACACCATTGACAACCCCGGAATCTTTATGGCTGGTGATGTGATGTATGACAATAGTCTGCATTTCTCGGCCCTGGCTACTGAACGATCTACCATTCTGGAGCGGGAGCAACTCGAACCGGACGCGTACGTGCTGGTAACGCTGCATCGAAGTACGAATACAGATGATGCCAGCCGGCTGAATGCCATTTTTACCGCTCTGCAAACGCTGGCCACTACGCATGCTGCCAAACTGGTCATGCCGCTCCATCCGCGCACTGTGAAGCAGATGGCTACCCTGCTTGAGCCTACCCTGTATCAGGCAATTCTGGCCAATCCAGCCATTATCTGCCTGCCCCCGGTGCCGTTTCTGGATATGATTCGGCTGGAGCAACACGCCAAACTGGTAATAACCGATTCGGGAGGAGTGCAGAAGGAAGCTTATTTTTTCCAGAAAAATTGCCTGGTGCTGCGAGCCGAAACCGAATGGGTCGAACTGATTGCCGCCGGAGCCGCCCAGCTGTGCGATGCGGATACCGAACGGATTGTGAATGGCTTTATCGCCTACGACCAGGTTAAGAAAGGCGTATTTCCCCGTTTGTACGGCAACGGACAGGCCGCACAGTCTATTATTGAGGTGCTCATGAAGCCATTCCAGCTGCAGGATTGACGACGTCTGGTGCGTATCTATTTAAATTTGGCAAAACTGGTGTGCTTTTTGATACACTGAAGGTACAAATTGATAGTACCATGCCCTGGTTCGTTATTTACACAAAGTCAAACACAGAAAAACGCGTTGCCAATGATCTTCGGAAACGGAATATCACGGTCTATTGTCCACTCATCAAGGAGAAACGAATTTGGTCGGACCGCATAAAAATAGTGGAGAGTCCCCTGTTTCGATCGTACTGCTTTGTGCATGTTGCTGAAAAGGAGCGCAATCTGGTATTTGGGGTGTCGGGCGTAGTGGGTTATCTGCACTGGCTCAAGAAGCCCGCCGTTGTTCGGGATGAGGAAATTGAGATCATCAAAAAACTGCTCAACGATTTTGACCATGCTGCCATTCAGGTTCAGCAGTATCACGTTTCGGATAAGGTACGGATCGGTTCCGGGATATTTATGGAACAGGAAGGGCACGTTGTAGCACAGCAGGGCAAAAAGCTGGTGCTGTGTCTGGAATCACTGGGCATCAGTATTTCTGTCGATACCGGCAGGACGCTTGTTGATAAGCTGAGTGAGGCTCCGCCGGAGTAAGACCTGAAGCGTTTACGCTCAACCGCAATGGAGTCTGAATACGATGCTGGCCGCTTTCTGCGCTACGTACGCTGATCCGGCTCACCTCTGCAACGATCGGTTTGTCTCTTTATACACCTGCTCATTACTTAACCACTGCAATTGCATGGGAATCCGTTACTTGTTTGTCTTCGTTTTCAGTAGCCTGACGGTGGGCTGGCTGGATGGGGAGGCCCAAACCACTGGCAAAAAAACAGAGTACAGGGTAGAAGCAGGCCTGTTTTCAGCCACAGCAGGTACGAATCCGTTTTGGGTGCGCTCCAATCAGAATGGCGAGGTACCCCTGGAGTCATCAGGCTTCACGGTTCGGGCTGCGCTGCAAAGAGATTATGCGCCCCGGGCCGATACGAAGTTCTCGTACGGGTATGGCGTGCGGGGCGTGGTCAACGCCGGCAAAACAAATCAGTTTTTGCTCTCGGAGGCCTATGGTAAGATTCGCTTCGGGGCCTTTGAGTTGTCTGCCGGTCGTCGGCGCGAAGTGATGGGGCTGGTAGATTCGGTGCTGAGTTCCGGGTCGTATGTATGGTCTGGCAATGCCCTGCCCATGCCGAAGATTCAACTCTCCATACCTGAGTACACACCGGTCCTGAAAAATGGCCTGATTGCCATTAAGGGTAATTATGCCCACGGCTGGTTTGGTACGGGCGATTCAGTGGCCAACTACTACCTGCATCAGAAAAGTTTCTCTGTTCGGCTTGGCAAGCCTGACTGGCGTTTCAAAATTCATGCCGGTTTTAATCATCAGGTGCAGTGGGGCGGAACCGTTTTGTATCCCCGTTTTGATAGTGGTGTCCGGATTACGCAGTTTGGTACTGACTGGCAATCATACCTGTTCGTCGTCACGGGCAAGTCGCTCTATGCGGACAAGTCCCTGTTTGCGCTCGACACACTCACGATCACCAACAATGCCGCGTCGGCCGAGGGAGGAAACCGGGTAGGGAATCACCTGGGGACGGTCGATTTCGGGGTTGAGTATGAGGATGAGCACAACCGGTGGTTCTTTTACCGGCAGTCCATTTACGAAGCGGGGGCATTGTTCCGCCTGAATAACATCGCGGATGGGCTGACCGGTCTATCGCTGAATCGTAAACACGTGAAGCAGGGTATTCAGCGGGTTGTGCTGGAATACCTGCATACGTCAAGTCAGGGCGGGCCACTGTCATCCAGTCGGGCGGGAACAATTCCTCAGCTGCGGGGGTACGAAGACTACTTCAACAATGGCCGCTATATTGACGGCTGGGTGTACAACCATCAGACCATTGGTACCCCCTTTATCATGCCGCTCGCGTACACGACCGGCTTACCCCAGAATCTGGCAAAAAACCCTTACTACATTGTCAACAACCGGGTAAACGCCCTTACGCTGGGGGTGAAAAGCCGGTATGGACCGCTTGATCTGGTAACGCGGCTGTCGGTAAGCAATAACCTGGGTAATTACACTACGCCACTTGCGTACACGCAGCTTTCTGTTCAACAGCAAATTATGGTCACCATGAATGACTATCAGCTAACGGCAAACGTTGGCTACGATGGTGCCGGCGTACTCAAACAGAATGTGGGTGTCAGCCTGCTGGCCAGTCGGAGTTTCTAACAAATCACTATTCAGACCCGTGTTTTTCATTCCATCCACCCGCCTGCTGGCTCTCAGTCTGATTGCATCGATTAGTCTGCAAACGGCGGCTACCGGACAAACTGATCCGGGTCGTGCCCCGGCCCCAAAAACTGTTCGTTCATACCCCCCGGTTTCATCGGAAACGCTGACGCCGATCCTTCTGACTGTAGCTACGGCCGAAGAATCCGATTCGCTGGTGGTTAACCGAAATCTCTTCTCCACTACGGTTAGTCAGCAGGGCAAACGGGTAAGCCAACGCTCCCTCCTTGAGTTAATGGAGGACATGCCTCAGGCCCGGACACGCTACCTCCGGGGGCAACTACTAAAGCCGGTAGGGCCATTACTAATCGCATCGGGCCTGGTTGTTGGCTACCTGGCCATTAAAGGCACGCAAAAGTCGGCGTTTGCCAGAGGGATCGGTACGCCGGCTAACCCCGCCCCGCCCGATGTACTGGTCGAGTACACCAGCCGGAGTTTACCCGTGTTGATAGGTAGCCTGGGCCTGCTGGTCGGCGGTTTGTGTCTGGTTGAAGCAGCCAATGGGATGACGGCCAAATCGATCAATCTATACAACGCTCAGGTCACGCCCCGCCGGTCGGTTTCGACGCTACAAACCCTGAACCTTGGCGTTACTACCAGTGGAAACCTGGGGTTAGAGGCCAGTTTTTAAAGCTGCTTCCTGGCGGAAGACAGCCGTATTCCACCAGAAATTTTCTGGCAGGCCACCCGTGCTGGCTGGGGCCCGTAAAGCAACCCAAGTCTCTGATAGTCAGGAAACTACCGAAGTTTGATGGGCAGGTTCGTAAACGAGGCAGGGACGTATGGAAGAGCCGGGTTTTGGGGTTGCTACTGAGCCAGGGCACAGACCCTTTCGGAAATCAGACGGTAGAAACTCAGGGTGCCCCACCCAACCGATTTGGCGAATCAGCACAAACTACCTGTACGTTAACAACGTCGTTGCTTCACAGCTCTTATTCGCTTTAAAGCGTATCCATCTGGCCTGAAAATCCTGCGGAAAGTCAAAATCTACCGTTTCCCCCGGAGCAACCGTAAACGACTTGTAAGCCATCCAAACCCCTGTACCTACTGGATCAGCTTCCACAGTGAATGTTACGGGCTGGCTGGATTTGTGCGAGAGTTTCACGCTCCTTTTATCATAAAACCCGATCAGGTAGGGGTCAGATGCTTCATCGGCCTTCACGGATGCGTCCTTCCAGGGGCCACCCTGTCCGGTGGGCTTACCCAATTTCCAGAGGTCGTCGATGGTACCTGCCCAAACGGCGGCCCGTTTATCGTCAGAGACAATGATATGCTCATTGCCTTTCGCTGCATTCAGGTCAATACCCGTCATCAGGAGTAGTCCACGGTAGGAAGCATAATCGTTGACGCGTAGATTGTGGGACGAAACGGGTCGTATTTTGGCGTAGCCGTCGGCATTCTCGGCGGGTAGTTCATAGAAGGTTCCATGGCAGTTGAGCAGATCACGCTCCGTAGCCACTTCCCGACAGATGCGTAACGCGGCCTGATTGGTCAAGTCTGTATAGGCCTTATCGCCCAGGGGTAACCGCCAGCGCCTGCCTTTATCATCCACAATCAAAACGCTCGATGCGTCAATTGTCACGACTTTGTCTGGAATGGCAAATTTGCTTTTGATAACCTCCAGCGTTGCCGCGTCCTCCTTTCGAACCAGCTTCATGTTTCCATCCAGTTCATAGTATCCAACGTCAGAGGGCTGACCGCCTTTGTACGTCAGCGCGGCCATGCCCAGCGCCCGGCGGTTGTTGCCCAGTCCGTACAGTAACCCACCCGAGTTGGCTGCCGAAGTTAGCGGACTGAGACCGCCAAATATTTCGCTGGCGTTTGCGCTACGGGTGTCATTGGCTGAATACGAGAAATGAACCGTCAGGTTAGCGGCTCTGTCTGATTTGACGCGAATCCATTCGCCGGGTGCGTTCGTACTAAACGCTACCTGAGCGGCCTTATGTGCACCAACAGGGGCAGTTTGCAGGGAAACCCAGTTCCCATTTCCGGTTTTATCGACCTCGAAGGTGATGCGTACTTCATCATCACTGTTATTCTGAACCCAGGCCGAACGATTGGCCCAGCCCGCAAATAGAAAGGGTTCAGAAACTTCGCCGGCTTTCACGCCTTCGTTCAGCCATACGGCCCCTTCTGCCGTGTTTGGCCCCAGCTGATCGGGTAGGGCAGGGGTGGTAAACCACAGGTTCGAATTTGACTGACCTGGCCCTTCAATGTTCCCCTTCACCGAACGTTTGTTCAGAAACTCCTTTTGCGCCGAATCGTCGCAGCCAAAAACCAGTTGATCATTCCAGCGGGTATAATCGCCAATGACCTTCAGATACGCAGACCGGGGGCGGATACCCGCCGTATTTGCAGCCGTAAAGCTGCCGGGGAATCGCCAGAACAGTCCATGCATGGTCATCAGGTAGTCAGGCTGTTGAGGTGTACCCACATCCCGAATCCGGGGCCACTCGGTATTCCATCCGTGCGCACCATCATAGGAATGGCTGGCTTTGGGCAGGCGAAAAAAGTGCCAGCCAGTGCTTTTATCACGGACTCCCATTATGACCGATTTATTATCCCATCCCGTTGCCCAGATGGGGTCCGTTGCCGGGTTTTTATTGCCATAGATACCACCCGGACCGGTTACTTCCACAAACTGATTCCGCCGGACTACTTTCCAGTCTTTACCGTCCCATTCCGACAGCGAACCGGCATCCACATCAAACTGCTCCAGGGCTTTCTGGCCCGGCTCGCCATTATTGGAGTAAACCATGACCCCCTGCCCGGAATAGGCGCCTTTACCATGCACGCCCGGTAGCAGGTCGTTTTGCAGGTTATTCGACTCGTCACTTTCTTTCCGGCGGTTAACGTTACCGTCCTGGTACAACATCTTGGAGGTTAGGGTATTCACGTCCACTTCGTAAAATCCTTCTTCCATCGTTGCATAGTAAATCTTTTTGCCGGGATCCGTCAGATGGCGGGCATTTCCGGTGAGCCGGCCGGGCATGGTGCCGTACGGAATGGCCCGAACATGCGCCTTGCTGTCGATGACGTAGGGGCCAACAAACAGCTGGTTACTTTCGGGGTGAATCATCCGATTGGCGGGCGTACCGCCGATGCTCTCAGCCCGGACAATCTGCTTCAGGTCAGCGGTTATCTGATATAATTTGTCCGATGAACCAAAGGGCAAATGCGGGCCATATGTAACTACCCACAGGCTTCCGCCCCAGGGTACAACAGCCCCTGTGCCACATTCGCCTTCGTTATTATACATAGCCAGTTGCGGATAAATGCCGCTGTACGATGGCTGCTTTCCTGACTGGGCAACGGATAGAGGTCCGGCTGCCATGAGCCCGCCAGTCAGGCAGGCCGAAAGAAGAAAATTTTTCATTGAGTTATAAGGAAATTAGGAGCTGGGCAAATACCCGTTTAGGTTTATCACCAGCCCGCATTTTGAGTTAGCCTGGGATTGGCCTGAATTTCTTCCAGTGGAATCGGGTAATACCGATGTTTGGCCTGTGGCGTACGCGCTGGATATACATCGTTGACTGCTTTGGGAATCACGGTCAGGAAGGTGTTGGTGCGGGTAAGATCAAACCAGCGGTCGGCTTCGGCAAACAGCTCCCAGGAACGTTCCTGCAAAACGGCGGCAATAAAGGCATCTTTGCTCAGGCCCGGTGTCAGATCACCCAGGCCGGCCCGTTTCCGAACCGTATTAATGTAGCCATAGGCTAGTGCGGTAGGCCCGTTCTGGCGGGCTTCAGCTTCGGCCGCTACCAGATACACATCGGCCAGCCGGATGATTGGGAAATTACAGTTGTTGGCTTCGCCGATGGAATTCGGATCCCGGTACTTACGAATCAGAACCCCTTTGGGTGTAACGGGGGTAATGTCTTTCTGAGGAACCATCTTGCCCGAAACATCCCGATAGGTTGTGTCCAGCAATTGACGCCTTTTGTCGGTGGGCGAAAACGAGTCGAAGAAGGTCTGATAGGCAAACCAGGAGCCAAATGACACCTTGGCATACTCAACGCCCGAACTGTTGCGTGGCCCCGCAATGCCCATGACCGTTAGCCAGCGGCTGGGTGTTACCCGGTCGGCTTCAACGGCCCACATATTTTCTGCGCGGGCCGCATCTTCTTTGTCCACATCAAACACATCCAGTACGTTGGGCATGAGCGAGTACTTGCCGGAATTAATGGTTGACTGGGCCATTTGCAATGCCTTTGGCCAGTCTTCGTTATACAAAGCCACCTTGGCATAAAGCCCCTGTATAGCTTCTCTTGACGGGCGGCCTTTGACCAGACTTGCCGAGTACGACGGCAAACCGGCAATGGCCTGCTCCAGATCGCTGTATATCTGGGTGTAAACCTCGGCGCGTGAGTTTTTGGCAACCAGTGCTTCGGTTTCACTGGTGCTGGCTCGCGTCTTGACGGGGATTTCGTTAAACGTTTTGGTCAGCATCCAGTGATAGAGTCCGCGCAGGGCGTAGGCTTCTGACACAATTTCTGCCCGGCGTAGCGCATCCATCTGTATAGCGGGAACCTTCTCAATGATCCAGTTGGCATTCTCAATGCCTTTGTAGCTAAATCGCCAGACCCCCTGCGGCCCCTCTGTTTCGTGACGTCCTGAATTGCGCTGAGCCGTGAAATAGGGATCGTACGTAAACAACGTAATGGTGTTGCGACCCACTACCGCCCGGGGGTAAGCTTGGTCAGCCGCGAAATCAGACGCGGCAACAAGCGGGAAGCCGTACAGATTAATGAGTGAACCAGCCGCAGCCGCAATGCCCGCTTCGGCATCGGACGCTGTTTTATAGAAATTGGTCGTGAAAATGGACGAATACACCGACTCTTCCAGTTTGCTGCACGCCATTATCAATGTTGACAAAAGGCTGATTAGCAGGGTTTTTTGTATGATCGTTTTCATATGAAGAGGGCGGTAGCGTTAGAACGTTAGTTGTAAACCACCCAGATACGAGCGGGCAATTGGATAGGTGCCATTGTCGACAAACTGCGTATTGGAATTGCCAAAATTGTTGACTTCCGGATCGAAACCGGTGTAGTTGGTGAGGGTGAACGCATTATTGGCACTGGCGTAGACGCGAATCTGATTGATGCCTTTTATACGAGGGAGCGTGTATCCCAGTGAAATATTTTTTAGCCGAACAAAGGACGCATCCTCCACGTATCGATCCGAAATGGGTAGTCGTCCGCCCTGAAAACCACTGGCATACTCATTGCTGGCGTTCGTTGCCGACCAGCGGTTGGCCAGACCCGCCAGTACATTCTGCTGACCCAGGGCGGTCTCAAAGGTGTAGCGAAACAGGTTCATGAGTTTGTTGCCCTGCACTCCCTGAACAAACAGGCTCAGGTCAAAGCCCCGGTACCGGAGAGATGACGAGAAACCGAAGTTGAATTTTGGCTGTGAATTTCCCACAATCAGTTGGTCCGCAGCCGAAATCGTGCCATCTCCGTTGATGTCTTTCACTTTCTGACCCCCAATCCGACCGTCATAACCGGGTAGAATGGCTTCGCCGGTCTGGCTGATGCCATCGAATATATAGGTGCGGTAAAGGCCCATGGGATACCCAATTTTCAGCAGGGCAAATGCCGAACGGGGTAGTTCATCCAGAATTCCATCGAGGGATAGCACCTCGTTTTTGTTGAACGTTACGTTGGCCGATGCATCCCACTGAAGTGACCGCCCACCGCCGGGTAAAATCCGCCCGTTGATGGCCAGTTCTACCCCGCTGTTTTGAATCGAGCCAAAATTGCCGGTCAGGGCCGTATACCCGGACGACAGCGGCAACACTTTCTGAAACAGCAGATTATCCGTCCGCTTTTTATAATAGTCGGCCACCAGCGACAGACGGTTGTTGAACAGGCTCACATCCAGGCCGATATTGGTCTGGGTTGAACGCTCCCATTTCAGATCGGGATTCGGGATGGCCGTGGGGTTAATACCCGTAACCGGATTGTGGTTGTAGTTGTAGTTCAGGCCCGACGCGCCAACCGTGGCCAGGGATTGGTACGGGTCAATGGCACCCGCGTTGCCCGTAATGCCCCAACTCGCCCGCAGTTTCAAATCAGATATAACAGAAACCGACTTCATAAACGGTTCTTCAACGAGCCGCCAGGCACCGGCAACCGCGGGGAAGAACCCGTATTTATTATTCTCCCCAAATTTGCTGGAGCCGTCGGCGCGGGCCGTCAGGTCCAGAAAATATTTGTCCTTGTATCCGTAATTGACCCGGCCCAGGTACGAGTCCAGCCGGGATTTATTTTTGTCGCTGCTGATGCGCTGGTTCACGGCCAGGCCAACGGAATTATTCTGGGTTATATCATTGGGGAAGTTAGATGCGGTCTGCGTATAGCCCTGGTTCACGTTTGCCTGCGAGGCCAAAACAGCCGTAACGGTCACGGTATGGTCTTTTGCTACGGTGGTGCGATACGTAAAAATGCTCTCGTGCAGCAGCGTGCGGCTGTAGGCGCTGTTATTGCTGGCGCTTCCTCCCCCTGATGCCAGTTGAGACCGACTCAACAGCGACAATGGCGAGTAATATTCCGACAGCGTATTTCCCAGATCGACGTTGAAACTGGGTCGGTAGGTAAAGCCTTTGAATAGCGAAAAGTCGACGTACAGATTGGTCAGAATCCGCTGACTTGTCTGCCTGTTCAGGGGCGTGATGAAGTTCAGCGGGTTCGTTACCTCCTGGTATTGGCCGTTCATCTGGTCCTGAAATGGAAACACACTACCATCTTCCCGGTACGGGGTGAGCGTGGGGGGGGCTGCCACAGCCGCGCCGAGTACGCCCGCCCTGCTACTGGTCACGTCTGACCCCGTACCGCCTACGTTTACGCCATTGTTGATGGAGTAGGCGTAGTACAAACTGGTGCCAATCTTTATCCGGTCATTCAGCCGGTGGTCAATATTCGAGCGGAACGAGTAGCGGCTGAAACTCGAATTTCTAATGATTCCGTCCTGATTGAAGTAATTCAGGGAAAGGGCCAGCTGCGTTTTTTGATTGCCGCCCGTCACCGAAAGCTGGTGGCTCTGGATGGGTGCTTTCCGGAAAATAAGCTGCTGCCAGTTGGTGCCTTCACTCAAGCTGGCCGGGTTGGCATAAATACTACGTTTGTAAACATCATTCTCAAGCTGAGCAAACTGACTTCCGTTCAGCACATCCAGCGTCTTATTAACTTCCTGAACCCCGGCGTAGCCATCGTAACTAACCCGGGTAGCGCCGTCTTTTCCTCGCTTCGTTGTAATCAGAACAACACCATTTGCCGCCCGTGCTCCATAAATAGCGGTCGAGGCAGCATCTTTCAGTACGTCGACCGACTCAATGTCATTGGGGTTAATCTGCGAGAGCGGACTCACGTCGGTAATTCCCCCGGTATTGGATATCTGAATGCCATCAACTACGTAAAGTGGTTCAGAGGTGCCGTTAATTGAGTTTGTACCCCGAATTCGAACGCTGACATTACCACCCGGAGCCCCTGAATTCTGGGTAATCTGCACCCCGGCCACCCGCGCCTGTAAGCCCTGCGCTACGTTGGCAACGGGAGTCTGCAACAGATCGGCGGCTTTGACGGAAGCAATGGCACCCGTTGTTTCAATTTTGCGCTGGGTGCCGTATCCAACCACAACTACTTCGTCCAGGGCCTTTGTATCGGGCGCCAGTTGAATGTCTACGATCGAGCGATTGCCAACTGTAATCTCCTGCGTCAGGAATCCAACAAAGCTGATAACCAGCCTGTCATTTTCGTTCGGAATGACCAGGCGGTAGCGACCGTCGGTATCGGTAGTGGTGCCCCGCTGGGTACCTTTTAGCACAACACTCACCCCGGGTAACCCCTCGTTGGTCTCGCCCGTTACCCGGCCTGAAACCGTGCGCTCCTGCGCCAGCGTACTCACGGAACGCGACAGCAGCGGGTCGGTATCGACCAATGCCATGCGGCTGATGGGTTCCGGACCGTTAATCAGAGGCAGCGTAGCAGGAGCATTGAAACTGACAGTGCGTCTGGCAGAAAGGATTACGTAGGCTCCCTCACTGACCCGCTGGTAGCGCAGGGGCGACGAGTTGAGCAAAATGCTGAGTGCCCGGTCGATACGTAGGTTTGTTTTGACCTGGCTGGCCGAAACCGATAAGCCGTCGAGCAGTTTTTCTTCGAACAGAATATCCACGTGGTACTGCCGGCCAAGCTGCGTCAGGGCTTCCCGCATGGATAGACTACCTGCCGGGTGAACTCTCTCCTGCGCAGCAGCACGCTGAGGGAGCGATTCATTCCGGGCAATCAACTGAGCCTGAAGGGGAAGCATACTCAGTTGCGTACCCGCTATCAGCAAAATGACACCTATTAGTTTTTGCATATTGGTACAGGGTTAAATCAAAGGTTTACGGACAGTTCATACCGTTGCCGACCGGTTTTATTGACACGCGCATTCAGCATCTGGGCCACTACGTCGAGCAGTTCAGGAGCCGACTGCGCCCGGAATGTGCCGCCCAGTCGGCGCTGAGCCAGGGTTGTATCAGGAATATCGACGATCACACCAAACTGCTCGGCTACCTGGCTCGCGATGTCGCTCAGGGGGGTGTTGTCAAAAACGAACCGGTGGTCTTTCCAGGCGGTAAGCGGGGATATCTGTTGCTGGCGTTGTAGCCGAAACGGCCCCTGTCTGGAGAGCGTGACTACGTCGCCGGGTTTGATGGTTAGGGGCCGGGTCAGGCCGGGCCGGTTGGCCTGAAGCTGAATGCTGCCGTTGGTCAGGGCTACCTTACTGCCCCGCGCCCGGCTATAGACCACAAACTCGGTACCCAGCACCCGCACGGTCAGGCCGTCGGGCGTGTGAACCCGAAAGGGCTGGTTACTGAGCAGGTGACGTACCGAAAACTCGGCCTCCCCCCGGAGCCACACCTCCCGCGTGCCGTTACCAAAGCTCCAGCGGGACAACCGGAGCTGGGTATTGGCGTTAAGCGTCACCCGGCTTCCGTCGGGCAGGGTCAGGGTACGTAGCTCGCCAAATGCGGTCTGGTGCCGAATGTAAAGCAACGGTTCGCGCAGCAGATAGCCACCGCCCAGCAAAAGAGCCAGCGTAATGGAAGCGGCCAGTAGCCATCGGCCCCACGTGAGCCGGGACGCCGGCAGAAAAACTGGCTCCTCCGCCAGGAAGGGTTGCTGGAGTGACCGCCTGAAAGCCGGATCCGTATCGGGCAGAAACTGAGGGTTAACCCGTTCCCATTCTTCGAGCCACTCGTAATACTGCTCGATATGAGCCGGGTCTTCGAGCCAGTCGATGAGTAACGCCTGCTGTAGGGGGGTGGTACGTCCCTCGAACGATTTAAGAATGATGTCTTTCGTTACCATCGGCATCAGATAGTTTGTTGAGTTACTGCACCAATGAGTCGAAAAAGCAGGGTTGCCCCTTGCGCCATGGCGCCCAGACCGAGCCAGAAGGTTATTGTCAGCAAATCGTTCTGGCGCAGTACCTGTCGCAACAGGGCCAGCATCTTGGTGATGTGTCCTTCAACAGTCTTGACTGACAGGCCCAGTTCATCGGCAATTTGCCCGTTCTTTTTACCCTCAAACCGACTCATGACGAATACCTTTTGGCTATGAGTCGACGCTGACCGAATGGTCTCATCAATTTTGAGTTGCAGTTCGTTAAACTGAAGTACCTGAAGCGGGGTAGGGATGTCGGCTGCCGGGTTGGCGTCAGGTAATTGGTCAGGAATTGACTCATGGCCAAACTCCTTCCGTAGCTGGGCAAATGTCCGGTGCCGGACGCTGGCAAACAGGTACGCCCGAAACGAGCTGGTCACAGTCAGGTCAAACCGCTTTTGCCAGAACTGGGCGAAGGTGTCAACAACAATATCCTCGGCTAGCTGCCGATCATAAACAAACCGGGCGGCATGGCTGCACAGGGGTTTGTAGTAGCGGCTGAAAAGCAGTTCGTAGCCTTTGATGGGGCTTTGCGCGAAGGCCTGCCGGATCAATAGCTCCGAATCGGTAATTACTGGCCCCGGGATATTCGGCTCTGAATGGGGATACAGAGGCCTTGGGGGGCTGTCGGGTACAAACTCAGACTGGGTATTAGCCATACCGCTCGGGTATTAGGATGCCTTCATTATCCAATAGAGTGTTTTCGGACTTAATTACCCTTGCGCTATTTCAATATTTTTTTGACTTTTTTCTGCCATATGTCGAATTACCCGCGTGGAGACTGTAGTAGCCGTTTGGACGGTGAAAAATCGTATGTCTTCAGGACTGTGCTGTGCCGTCATCAACGCGCGCCTGATTTAGTTGAGATGCGGTAGTTATGCCCACTTGCGCCCGGAACGGAATCACCACACCACACACAACGCTTTTTTGGCCGTCAACATCAGAACCTTGCCCGTACCGAAAGAATCAGGTTTCGGCCCGGTGCTACAAGTCCTGAGCTGTAAGGACGATACCGCTGATCGGTTAGATTTTCGAGTCCGGCGTTAATGGACAAATAATCCAGAAGCTGGTACTGGGCCTTTGCATTCAGGGTGTACCAACCTGGTGAATACGGTTTTCCGTCGGTATCGACAGCATACATATACTCCTTTCCCTGCTCTTCCTGGGCCAATTCTTTGTTACGTACTTCGCCGTTGTAAATGCCATACAGTTCAGCCCGAAAACGTTTTGTTGTGTAGCTGAGTCGGGAAACGCCAAAGAAAGGGGCCGCGTGCCGAAGGGGGCTCGTAGTACCATTATCCAATTCTTCGTCGCCTTTCTGGTAGGTAAATTGCGACGATAAGCTGAATCCCTTCAGTAAGTTGATAGCAAAGCCTGCCTGTAATCCGTATACCCTGGCTTGTGCCGCGTTCTGAATGGCCTGCACCTGACTTAGTTCGCCGTTGTACACGATGCTGTCGCGACCATTCAGCGTAAAGTTGCGACGTACCAGGGCGTTGTTGAGCCGGGTGTAATAGCCTGTCACATCCACTTTTACCGAATTTCCGATTGCTTTGGCGATGCCGATTTCCGCGTTGTACGCGTACTCCGCTTTTAATGACGGATTGGGAACCACGACTGCCCCGGGTGCCGAATCGAACACTTTACCAATATCATCCACATTGGGAGAGCGGAAACCCGTTGCCAGATTGGCACTGAGTATCCAGGAACCAGCCGGACTGTAAGTAAGTCCGGCGCTACCCGTAACGGCTCCGTTATTGAGTTTCGCAGAGGTAAACGGGAAGGGATAAAAGGTAGTGTCGAATACAGAGTTCAGGACAAAATGATTATACCGGGCACCCGCCTGAAACGTCAGCTGATCACTGGCTTTTAGCTGATACGTCAGGTAAGCCGCGTAAGAGGCCCAGTTCGATTTAGGATAGCGGGGGGGACCGGGTAACGTGATCATGTTAACTATATCCAGATTGGAAGCCAGGGAAACAATGTCATTATAGATTGTTTCGAGACCGTAAAACACGCGCTGCTTCAGATCAACCTGCTTGTTGAAATCAACGCTGGCCGAAAACGCATTGACCTTCTCAAGGGTAGTTCGTTGTTGAGGGGTGTTTAAATCGCGGTCAATTCGGCTTTCTTCAAAGAATTGATGAGCCAGCCGAATCGTCATTTGGTCGTAAATGCCCCTTGATTTGCCGTGCGCTATCGTCAGGTTATTCAATATCCATTTCTGAGGACCGTATTTCCATTCGGCACTGCGGGGCAGCCCACGCCGGTAGCGCAGTAACCGATCGTAGCGTGAATAGTCGGAGGTGCTTGAGTAATGAAATCCGTAATCGAACGTCCACGTTTCGTTCGGCTTGAATCGTACTTTCTGCGTTAGATTGAGCTGCGAATAACCGCTTGGCCGTTGAATCTGAGGATCCGGGTTCGTAATCACCACATCGGTCTGATCAATCCGTTCTACGTATTCCCTCCGCAGGTATTCATCCGGGCCGTTCGTACCCATGCGCAAATCGCCAAAGTGATTTCGGGATACACTGGTGGCCATGGCCCACTTCTGCCAGCCAACAGTCACATCAACGTGACCAGTACGTTCGCGGTTGGCCGATGAATAACGGCCCACCGCCGAGCCTGACACCAACGTCTTTGCCCCCGTTGCCAGTTTAGGGGTCAGTGTGTAAAAGCTCATGACACCCCCAATGGCATCGCTCCCGTACATGACCGACCCCGGCCCAAACAATACTTCGGTGTTGCTGATCGCAAAGGGATCGAGGGAGATTACGTTTTGCAGGTTGCCACTGCGAAAAATAGCCGTGTTCATGCGTACACCATCAACGGTGATCAACAGCCGGTTGGTAGAAAACCCCCGAATGATGGGGCTGCCACCGCCTTGCTGGCTTTTCTGGATAAACACCTCGCCCGATACCCCCAGCAGATCAGCCGCCGTTTGCGGATTCTGAAAAGCTGCGTCTTTGGCCGAAATAATGGTGATTCTGGCGGGAATATCACGGCTGGATTGATTCCACCGATTGGCCGTTACCACTACCTGATCCAGCGAAACAGGCGTTGGCCTAAAATAGAACGATCCATCGGCCCTGGCTAATTCATCATACGTCAGCACTTGGGTTTCATAGCCAGCTGTCCTGATCTGAATCTGAGTAGCGCCTTTAAAGGCCGAAATGTTCACTTTTCCGGTAGCATCCGTACTGGCTGATGCTTTAGGATTCTCGCTCGAAAGCGTTGTCCGCTCCAGTGGCCTGTAATCTTCCTGGTCTTTTACAAATATGTCCTGGGCGTAACTCAGGGTACAAGTGCTCAGCCACAAGGCAAGAATTACGCGGTTTATCATTTGTCTTTAATTAATTCCATACCACACAGATAGACCGAGATTTAAGTTGCCTCAAAAGGTGAGGTGGCCCTTATCAGCCCAGTGCATTGGATTTCCTTTCAGAAGCGAGGAAGAATGGGAATAGGGTGGTGGGAGGTAGCAGGGTTTTGTTGGGATCGGGATTCCTGCGGAGTTGCCTGGTAACTTCCTGTCGAGGTTTCAGCAGCCCATACGTTCCTCAAAAATAAATTGCGGGTAAGAAAACAACAATTGAGTCATCTGGATTGCAAATCCGGATGACTCAATTGATTATAGACAATCGTTGTCAGGTATTCCTTCAACCCGACGGGCTATTTATACCCGTCGTTTTGAACCAGTTTCTTGTTGGAGTCAATGTCGGCTAGGGGAATTGGGAAGATTTGCCGACCGGCATTCGCCAGCGTAACGGGTGGCCCGTTTTTCCGGCTTACCTGCACCAGTTTCGTCAAAGCCTGATTGGTACGAACGAGGTCGAAGAAGCGATGCCCTTCAAATGCCAGCTCCAGTTTACGCTCCTGCCAGATGGCTTCTAATGTGGGCTGTACACCGGTAGGGGCCACGCTTTCTACACCGGCCCGGTTTCTGATTCTGTTCAGATCGGCCAGTGCCCCCGGCAAATCGCCCAGCTGCGCCCGTGCTTCGGCCCGGTTCAGATAAATTTCGCCGATGCGGATGATGTGCGCATTGTCGACGTTGCCGGCCTTCTGGTACTTGGTCGAGTAGAAGACGTTCACCGTGTTGTCGCGGGCTACCATCTTACCCCGGGCATCTTTGGGGTTAGCGATCAGTTCCTGGTAAAAACTCTCATGAATGGCAATGTCACCCCGGCCACCCAGACTCGACGGAAAATACCAGGTACGCATGCCACTCTGGTCAGTGCTGCCAAAGTTCAATTCGAAAATAGACTCCGCCGTGAACTTCCCTGAGAAGATATTTTCGTAGGAGGGCTGCAATACGTATTTCGGGTCGGCAATTACGTCATTCGCATATTTCAGAACCTGCGCGGGCTGTTTCAGGTACAGATACAGCCTCGATAGGAGCGCCCGGGTCGTTCCCTTTACTGCCTGCGAGCGGGTAGTAATATCCGACGCATAGGCTTCCGGTAGGAGTTCGAGCGATTTTAGAAGATCGCTCTCTACCTGATCGTAGGAGGCTTTTAAGGTCGGACGACTCGGGAATAAAGACTCATCCACACTTTTTGACGGGGTCAGGACGATAGGGACGCCCAATGTACCAACCACGTCGGGCACCCCCCCGTACACCCGGGTAAGGTCAAAATAAACCAGACCTCTCAGGAAATGCGCCTGCCCCAGTATTGCATTCTTTTCGGCAGTGGTCAGGTCGGCCAGTGTTGGTACGTTGGCAATTAGCGTATTGGCAATGTTGATGGCCCGGTAGCCGCGTGTCCAAAGTGCCGCATTTTCGCGGTTGGCCGGGGCGGTTACGTAGGTATCCATTTCCCGGTAGAAATCCCAGGTGCCCACACTCTGCGAAATATCGGAGGCTACGTCGCCAATCAGCTGAAAATTACGACCATAATAGTTGTTGTCCTGCAGCTGATTGTACAAGCCTGCCAGAGCCGCGTTGGCTCCTTTTTTGTTGGTTACGGCAATAGCCTCGGCTACTTCGGCCTGGGGCAACTGATCCAGCACCTCGCAGGCCGTTAACAGACCGACCAGCCCTACCAGAACAAGTGTATTAATCGATTTCATGCGATACATTCGGTTAGTAAACGACCCGGTAAAAGAGCCATTTATGAAAAATTAGGTCCGCTGGTGTTAGAAACTGACGTTTAGGCCAGCCATGAACACCTTAGGCTGTGGCATTGTAAAAAACTCGATACCCTGGGTCAGGTTGGTCGTTCCGGTACCGGTCAGCTCGGGGTCCAGTCCGCTGTATTTGGTAAACGTGAGCACGTTCTGGCCCGACACATAAAGCCGCAGGTTCGACAGGCGGAGCTTGTCCAGCACCGGTTTTGGAAACGTGTACCCAAACGAGATGTTTTTCAGCCGCATGTATGACCCGTCTTCCAGGAATCGCGACGGGCGAAGGTTACCGGCGTAGTTTCCGGCGGTCATTTTGGGGATCATTGTCTGATCACCTGCCTGCTGCCACCGGTCCAGCTGGCTGGTCATGAAGTTTGTGTTCCGGGTTCCGCCGTGCTCACCGAAGAATCGGTTCCAGTTCAGCTGCCGGTTTCCCGACGAGTACTGGAAGAAGAACATCAGATCGAACCCTTTAAAATTCAGCGTATTGGTGATGCCCCCAAAAAAGTTGGGGTTGGCGTTGCCTACGATTTTCCGGTCCACGTTTGGGTCAAACTTTCCGTCGCCGTTCACGTCGGTCCAGGTCGGTGCACCCGTTTCCGGATTTACACCCGTTTGCTCATGTAAATAGAACGAGTACATCGGATAGCCTTCCTCGTAGCGGTAAATATCCCGGTTGTAGACCGTGAAGGGGGCTGCCAGCTTGGTTATCTTATTCTCATTGGTGGCTATGTTGAAATTGATGTTCCAGTCAATTTTTCTGGCATCCCCTTTCAAAATATCGGCGTTGATGCCCAGTTCAAACCCTTTGTTTTGAACGGCGCCGTAGTTCTGCACCAGCGTATTGAATCCCGACGTGCGGGGAACGGGAACGGCCAGCAGCAGATCGGTCGTGTTTTTAACGTAATAATCAGCCGTGATTTTTATCCGGTTCCGCATGATGCCTATGTCTACCCCAACGTTGGTTTGGGCAGTCGTTTCCCATTTCAGGTCCTGGTTGGCCAGCTGGATAGGAGCCGTACCCGGCAAATCGGCATAGGCCGATGAGCCGGCCGGAGAACCCAGATCGTCCAGATTACCACCCCACAAGCCAATGGACTGGAAGTTGGCGATACCACTCTGGTTGCCCGTGAGCCCGTAACTAGCCCGCACTTTAAGGATATTCAGGAACGACACATCCTTTAGGAACGACTCCTCGGAGAGTAGCCAGCCGATAGCCACGGATGGAAACGTACCCCAGCGGTTGTCGCGGCCGAAACGCGACGAACCATCGCGCCGGACGTTGACCGTTGCCAGATAGCGGCCCTTGTAATCGTAGACCACGCGCCCGAACAGCGACGCAATACCCCAGCTGGTGCCTTCGGAGGTACCCCGCTGCACGGCGGCAGAAATAATACGGGTAAAATCGTTGCTGGGAAACTGCTCGCCAGTGGCGGAGGTACGCTCGAAGGTTGATTCCTGAACGGATGTACCAACGAGCGCATTGATGGAATGGTCGCCGAAGGATTGCTGATAGGTCAGTACGTTCTCCTGAATCCAGTTGTTATCGCGGGAGTTGATCGATTGACCAAAGCCATTGCGGGATGCGCCGTTGTTCAGAAATGTGTTGTCGAATAAGTCTTCCTGAATGTTTGAATTATCGAGGCTAAAGGTGCTGCGCAGGTTCAGGCCGGGCAGGAAGTCATACTGGGCGTATACATTGGCCAGGAACCGGTTGGTCCGCATTTTTATGTTGTTATGCTCAACCGCAGCGACCGGGTTCTCGAAAGTGCCGAACTTCGTGTACGCTCCGTCTGGCTGATAGACCGGCAGGTTCGGCGGCAGAAAGAATGAGCCGGCCAGCGCCCCCGATATATTGTCATCACTCCGAATCAGGGCGCGGTCACTCCGGGCATACAGGATACTGGTGCCTACTTTAACCTTATCAATAGGCGTAAAATCAAGGTTCACCCGCCCGCTGGTCCGCTTAAAGTTTGATCCTTTTATAACCGCTTCCTGGAGGAAGTTATTGGCCGATACCAGGTACTGCACTTTTTCACTACCCCCGGCTATCGACAGGTCGTAGTTGCGGAGTGCGCCGTCCTGAAAGATGCGCTCGCTCCAGTTTGTGTTGGTTGTACCGGCCGGATTGGCATACGTGGTTTTCTGACCATTGTTTGTATTTGCTTCGTTAATGAGCGTCTCAAAAAGGGACCCACCAACAACGTTTGGTTTGCGCCATAGCTGCTGCGTACCCTGGTAGGTACCAAAACTGATTTTTGCTTTTTTGTTGGCTCCCCGTTTGGTCGTGATCAGAACAACACCATTGGCGGCCCGGGCTCCGTAGATAGCCGTTGCCGAGGCATCCTTAAGAATTTCCATGGACGCAATATCGGCCGGGTTTATATCCGCAATCGGGTTGGTACTGCTACCACCCAGCCCAATACCCGACAGGTTGCCGGACTGAATGGGAATGCCATCTACTACGTATAGGGGGTCGCTGGAACCGTTGATGGACGTTGTGCCGCGGATGCGTACCTGCATACCCCCACCGGGTGTGCCCGAATTGGCGCTCACCTGCACACCGGCCGCGCGTCCCTGCAGGAGCTGGTCGCTGCTGGGAGCTGGAATATTTTCGATGGACTTGCCACTAACCGACGCGATGGCCCCCGTCAGGGTTTTCTGCGCCTGGGTGCCGTATCCGGTAATAACAATCTCCGACAGTTGCTTCGTATCGGGCAGGAGCTTTACGGTGACATTGCTCAGGTTGCCGATTGCCAGTTCCTGCGCCTGAAAGCCAATGGACGAAAAGAGTAACGCTCCGCCCTGATTAGGCACAGACAGTTTAAAACTGCCACTAGCGTCTGTCGTTACCCCCGTGGTTGTTCCCTTCAACAGAACATTTACCCCCGGCAGGCTGGTACCGTCTTCGCCGTTCGTTACGCTACCGGTAAGCAGGCGGCTCTGGCCAAACAAAGACAGCGTTGATAAACACAGCAGGAAAAAAAGTAGAGATGTTTGCCTCATAGTGGGTACAGCCTCAATACGGCGTTCTTTGATTAAAATTTGATTAAAATAAACGGAATCACCAGGCTGTCGTCAGGTATCGTGACGGAAAACTTGGAATTTATCTGGAAAAAGAGGATATGTGCTTTTACTACTTGGGGCCAACGACAGTATAATCCCACAACGACGTAGTTTGATGTCCGTATCGTCTCGTAATCAGGTGATAGTATTCTGAAAAAAATTAGAGTACTATGTTGAAGAGCAAGGCATTTGGGCAGATTTTCGGTTGCTAATGTATGGGTAGACCGTAGGGGATACAAGCTACTGCCGCAGGATATCGGTATCTTCTCTAAAATGAGGTACTGGGTTTTGGCGCAAATAACACTCAAAGTATGAATGGTATTGGACATGTTTATTAATGGTTATCTGCGAGTTCGCATAATATTTTATATATTATATATAACCTTTATAATATTGATAGGAGGCTATACATTAAAGAAATATTAAAATCGTCTTTCACGAGAATAGTAATAAGTAGTTGAATCGGGTTTAAAAGAGGATGTATGACGTATAGGTATAAAACTCTTTTTATTAGCTACCGTGTCCACCCCGCCGGTCACGATTCATTCGGTTGGGAGGTGCCACGTTTAATAATTGACTAAACAAGCCCGGACTATATTCCTCAGAAAATCTCAATTCTGTCACGTATCAGCGCACTCCGTTGCTGATAACAGCGCCGTTGTCAAGACGGTGCTTCACTTAACCCAATCTCTATGTCGCATTGCATTACTTCCCTGGTCGGAACCATGATGGCCGCGTTGCTGCTGACTCATTCGGCACCGGCTCAACGAAAACCCAAGTCAACTGCCGCAGCTGTCCGGCAATCCTCCGACGCCCTGTTTAATGGCCTGAAATGGCGCAACATTGGTCCGTTCAGGGGCGGGCGGTCGCTGGGAGTAGCGGGCCACACGGACCAGCCACTCACGTATTATTCGGGAGCTACCGGCGGTGGCGTCTGGAAAACTACCGATGGCGGAGCCAACTGGACCAGCATCTCGGATAGTACGTTTAAATCCAGTTCGGTAGGGGCTATTGCCGTGGCAGAGTCTGACCCCAATATCGTTTATGTGGGCATGGGCGAGCCGGATATCCGCAGCAACATTGCCAACGGCGACGGTATTTACAAGTCGACGGATGCGGGTAAAACCTGGAAACACGCGGGGCTGAAGCTGGCGGATGCTGTGAGCAACATCAAGATTCACCCCAAGAACCCGGATATTGCTTACGTCGGTGCACTGGGCAATCCATTTGCGCCCAACAAAGAGCGGGGTGTATTCAGAACCATGGATGGCGGCAAAACCTGGAAGCATATTCTGGCCAAAGGTGACAGCATCGGCTCGGCCTGCGTGGAGATGGATCCCAACAATCCGTCGATTCTATACGCGTCGATGTGGAAAGCCTACCGCAACAGCTACATGATGAGCAGCGGGGGCACGGGCGGTGGTTTGTATAAATCGGTCGATGGCGGTGATACCTGGACCAGCCTGCACGAAAAGCCGGGTATGCCCAAAGGCATTCTGGGTAAGATTGGCATCACGGTTTCGCCGGTCAACTCAAACCGACTGTACGCCATGATCGAGAATGCCAAGGGTGGTTTGTACCGCTCTGACGATGCCGGTGAAAGCTGGCAGCTGATCAACGAAGACAAAAACCTGTGGCAGCGTCCCTGGTACTATATGATGCTGGCCGCTGATCCGCAGAACGAAAACGGCCTGATTGTACTGAACGTGAACGCGCAGAAATCCTACGACGGGGGCAAGACCTTCAAGACCATCGGCGTTCACCACGGCGATACGCACGATATCTGGTGGAATCCCAAAAACTCCCAGAACTTTATCATCGCCGACGACGGTGGTGCCGAAGTGACCTACAACGGCGGGGCTACATTCTCGGATATCGACATCCCTACGGCGCAGTTCTACCACGTTTCGCTCGACAATGATTTCCCGTACAATCTGTACGGTGCCCAGCAGGACAATTCGGCCATCCGGATTGCCAGCCGCACCACCGATTACTCGATCGGGCCGGGCGCGTGGTATACCGTAGCCGGTGGTGAGTCGGGTTATATTGCGGCTGACCCCAACAACTCAAACATTACGTTTGGTGGTAGCTACGACGGACTGATTACCCGGTACGATAAAGGCACGGATCAGAACCAGCGCATCAACGTGTACCCTGACTACAGCATGGGCGCACCGTCGGCTGATCGGAAGTATCGCTTTCAGTGGACCTTTCCCATTGTATTCTCTCCGCACGACAGCAAGGCGTTGTACGTTACGTCGCAGTACCTGCACCGCAGCATGGACTACGGTCATTCGTGGGAAACCCTCAGCCCGGATTTAACCCGGAACGACCCCAAAACCCAGGGCGACACGGGTGGCCCGATCACCAAAGACAATACGGGAGCCGAAACGTTTCCAACCATATTCACCTTTGCCGAGTCGCCCGTGGAGAAAGACGTGTTCTGGACCGGCTCTGACGATGGAATCATGCACATTAGCCGCGACGGAGCCAAAAGCTGGCAAAAAATAACGCCCCCCGCGTCTATGCTGCCAGACTGGGCCATCATCAGCATGGTTCACGCGTCTGACCACACCAAGGGAAAGGCCTACGTGGCGGCCAAACGGTATATGTCGGGCGATCGCAAACCCTATATGTTCAAAACCACCGACTACGGCAAAACCTGGACCGACATTTCAACCGGTATCCCGGCCGACGATTACTGCCACGTGGTACGGGAAGACCCAAACGTAGCCGGGCTGTTGTATGCCGGCACGGAAAGCAGCGTTTATGTTTCCTTCAATGATGGCGTATCGTGGCAAAAGCTGAGCATGAATTTGCCGATTACTTCGGTTCGCGATCTGCAGATTCATAAGCGCGATAAAGACCTGGCCATTGCTACGCACGGCCGGTCATTCTGGATTATGGACGACGTAACGCCGTTGCACCAGATTAAAGAGCAGCAGTCCGACCTGATCAATAAGTCAGCGCATCTCTACAAACCACGTCCGGCGTATCGCATGGAAGGGGGTGCCGGCGGTGGTCGGGGAGGCCCGGTTCTGGACGAGGGAGAAAATGCGCCCAATGGCGTTCTGGTCCGGTACTACCTGAAGAATGTTCCGGCAAAAGAAGTCCGGCTGATTTTCATGACCAGTACCAACGACACGATTACGACGTATTCCAGCAAGAAAGATAAGAAAGGCCAGCCCATCAAAGCAGAGAAGGATTTCTATACGGATCCGGACATGATGCGCCCCGGAACGGCACCGGCGCTGGCGGGTATGAATACCTTTGTGTGGGATATGCGCTACCCGGATGTAACGGCCGTTGAAGGCACCAACGTGATGTGGACAGGTCGGGGTGTTGGCGCCAAAGCGGTACCCGGAACCTATAAAGTCCGTATGCTGCTGGGCGATTCACTAGTTGCCGAACAGCCCGTTGAGATTCTGAAGGATCCACGGCTGAAACTGTCCGACGCTGACTACAAAGAGCAGTTTGATCTGTTGATGAAGATCAACAACAAAATGTCGGAAACGCACAAGTCAATCAACCAGCTTCGCCAGATCCGGAATCAGATCAGCAGCTACATGAAAGAAGTGAAGGACACGGCCACCATTGCCCGGTTCAAGAAGGTAACCCAGCCCATCATGAACAAACTGGACAAGCTGGAATCGACCATGATGCAGCCTAAGTCGAAGGCAGGTCAGGATGCGCTCGCCTATCCAATCCGGCTGAACGATAAAATGTCGGGGGTTAGCTCGGTGGTATCGTCGGCCGATACCAAGCCAACGAAGTCGTCCTACGTCGTTTTCGAAACCCTGGAAAAGCAGGTTAACACGGCAATCGGCGAACTGAAGGAAGTGATCAATCGGGATGTACCGGAGTTTAACCGCCTGGTAACCGAACAGCACATTCCGGCCATTATCCCGTAAGAGCGGCCGCACCGAATAATACCGCTACCCGTCGTATTTGCTCTGACCTACTCAGAGCAAGTACGGCGGGTACTTTGCTGACAGGCCCCGACAGGCTGGAGGGCCAATGCGCACCTGCTCCCTATTGGCATCGGCTTGAGTAGTATCAATCGCTCCTTTCTCAACGACCTAAACCACTCTGAACCAACGGCGTGGCAGCGTATAACTAATTTCCGCAGGAATAGTCCGCTCCGAAATTTCACTCATTCCTGATAAAGTATAATCAACAAAAACGCCCCTATCATGATGATAGGGGCGTTTTTGTTGATGCTGAACGTGTAAAAAGTGATCCGGCTGGGATTCGAACCCAGGACCCATACATTAAAAGTGTATTGCTCTACCAGCTGAGCTACCAGATCGTTTCCGTCACAACAACCAGTTCGTTGTCGTTTGGGAATGCAAAAGTAGGGTTTCAGCTTTGTAAACGCAATAGTTGACTCAAAAAAAAGTTACGGACTGCGTCAATTTCACGCAGTCAACCCCCTCCCGAACGTCGTGAACCCGCAGTATGGACGCCCCTTTAGCCAAAGCAATTGTGTTCAAAACGGTAGTGCCATTCAGAGCCTCAGTAGCGGTGATTTTCAGGGTTTTCCAGATGGTCTTCTTGCGGGATAAACCCACCAGAATCGGCGCGTCGAATACTCCAAATGCCGGCAGATAGTTGAGCAGTAAAAAATTTTGCTCAACTGTCTTTGCGAAGCCAAATCCGGGGTCCAGAATGATGTCGGCTACGCCCTGTTCCTGCAACTGAGCCACCTGAACAGCCAGTTCGTCCAGTACGTCCGTCACCAGATCGGTGTAGGTAGTCATGGTCGGCATCGTCTGGGGCGTTCCACGCAGGTGCATCAGCACATACGGCACGGCCAGTCCGGCCCGGTGTAAGCGGGCAATGGTACTGAACATAGCCTTGTCCAGCGTACCGCCCGATACGTCGTTGATCAGGCAGGCTCCGGCTTCAACCGCCTGCCGCGCCACCGATGCCCGGAACGTATCAACCGAAATAAAGGCGTCAGGGAAATCAGCTAGTATGGCGTCAATGGCGGGCAGCACCCGGTCGGCTTCTTCGGCGGGGCTGATGTCGGCGGCACCGGGGCGGGTTGAGTACCCGCCAACGTCGAGGAACGTAGCGCCGTCAGCCAGCATTTTTTCGGCGGTAGCCACAACCGGGCCGGTGAGCAGGCGGCTACCGGCGTAGAACGAATCGGGGGTGAGGTTGAGGATGCCCATAACAGCGGGCGTAGTCAGGTCAACGAGCCTTCCCCGGCAGTTCAGGGTTTTCTTCGTACTTTTGACCATTGGCTGTGCCGGTCCGCCGATGCGGTCATTTATCGTCATTGGTTGTCAGGGATGGTCATTCGTGGCGAAACTGCCGATGATGGCGACGAATGACCCGTAATGACGATAAAATGACCAACAATGACAACAAATAAGACCGAAATTGCCTATCGGCAGGTTATTCTGCGCTGTAAGGATTTGTTTCTCAAAAAGAATCGTGACTATGGTACCGCCTGGCGCATTTTGCGGCTGCCGAGCATAACCGACCAGATTTACATCAAAGCCCAGCGCATCCGAACGCTGCAGGAAACGGGCGTCAGTAAAGTAGGGGAGGGCATTGAGCCGGAGTTTGTTGGTATCATCAACTACTGCGTCATGGCGCTGATTCAGCTGGATTTGGCCCAGCGCCCGGACAGTCCGCTCGATATACCAACCCACGAACTTGAGCAACTGTACGACGAACAGATCAATCGGGTTACTGAACTGCTGTTCGCCAAGAATCACGACTACGGCGAAGCCTGGCGCGAGATGCGCGTGAGTTCAATGACCGACATTATTCTGATGAAACTCCTGCGTACCAAACAGATTGAAGACCATCAGGGTAATACGCTGGTGTCGGAAGGCGTTGATGCCAATTATATGGATATGATCAACTACGCCGTTTTCTGCCTGATTAAACTTAGTGAAGCGTGAACACAACCGTCTCTCAACCCAAACTAAAAACCGGTACCCCAGCCATGTTGTGGGCCGCCCGGATTGCCCGCTTTCTGGTGGGCAGTGTTTTTATTTTCTCGGGACTCATTAAACTCAATGACCCCGTTGGTACCCAGATAAAGTTTGAAGAGTATTTTGAAGTCTTTGCGCAGGATATACCGCTTCTGCACAACTTTTTTATGGCTCTGGTGCCCTTTACGCTGGTTATGTCGGTGGTATTCTGTGCCGCCGAGATTATTCTAGGTGTAGCGCTGCTGGTGTCATACAAGCCCAAATTAACCACCTGGCTGCTGCTGCTGCTGATTACGTTCTTCACCTTTCTGACGTTCTACTCGGCTTATTTTGATCGGGTAACGGACTGCGGCTGCTTCGGGGATGCCATTAAACTCAAACCCTGGACGTCATTCACAAAAGATGTGGTGCTGATGGTACTGATTCTGTTCGTGATTGGCCACCGCAACCGCATCAAGCCACGCAACACGGGCTGGGTAGTGGGCCTGACTACCTTGCTGACCCTCGGCCTGGGTATCTACGCCATTCAGTTTCTGCCCCCGCTCGATCTGCTGCCCTATGCTGTGGGCAAGAATATCCCAACCCAGATGAAGCCATCAGAGCCGCTCCGGTATCAGTATATCATGGAGAAAGACGGTAAATCCAGCACTTTTGAGCAGTATCCAACCGATACGACCTACAAATTCAAAGAAATGGTACTGGTCAACGAAAAGGCCAAACCCAAAATTACCGACTACCGCGTCTGGACCGATGAAGCTGACTTTACGCAGGAGACTTTTGCGGGAAAGAAACTATTCGTAATCGTGAAAAGCACGAAAGGGATCGACGCCGGTAGTATTCCGGCCATCCGGTCGCTGGTTGAGGGGCTGAAGGGCTCCGACGTAATTCCGGCGATTCTGACCTCCGTCAGCGATGATGAAATTCGCGCCTTCCGTACCGAATTTCAGTTGGGCGATGTGCCGTACTACAAAGTCGATGCTACGGTGCTAAAGACCATCATGCGGTCAAACCCCGGTACGTGGCTGCTGGAGAACGGTACGGTGCGTGGCAAATGGCACTACAACACTACGCCAACGGCGGCAGAGGTAACGTTAATTGTGAATAAGTGAATGAGTAAATGCGGGTATACTTCTGGTGCCAGTTCACTTGTGCCGGCGGTATACCCGCATTCACGCATCCACAATTCACTCATTGCGAATGAAGAACATCTTCCTGATTGGCATGCCCTCGTCGGGTAAGAGTACGATTGGCAAACGTATGGCCGACGCGCTGCACTATCACTTTCTGGATACAGACCGAATGATTGTGCGGGGGGAGGGCCGCTCTATAGCTGATATTTTTGCGCAGGACGGCGAAGACTACTTCCGCGAAGCGGAACGGCGTGTGCTGCGGACCATCAGGCCGGGGCAAAATCTGGTCATATCGACGGGGGGGGGCATGCCGTGCTACCACGATAATATGGTGTATATCAACGCGACGGGTGTATCCATTTTCCTCGATGTACCCATACCGATTCTCCTACAGCGGATGCTGGCTCATAACGCCTACGATCGGCCCCTGTACCAGCCCAACGACCCCGAGCTAGCCAGTGCACTGCACCACAAATACAATGTCCGCCTGCCGTTTTACCAGCAGGCGGACATCATCGTAGCCGGTGAGGCCGATACCGAAACCGTATTGCAACGGGTAGGGACGTGGCTCTGAATAAATTCCCGACGAACAGATCGTATCCCATCGGCCAACCACCCGACTTACTGTACCCATGAGAAGCCCCGGCCAAATAGCCGGGGCTTCTCATGGGTACAGGTTAAAAGAACGTACCGACCGAGAGCGTCACGTTGGTATTGTTGTTATTGATCTGCGCAGAGCCATAATCTGCCGCATTGGGCAGCGTGTACGGGGTAAAGGCCGATTTGAACGTATTATACGTGCCCGACACGTCGGCAAAGAACCGCTCGTTACGAATACCTGCCCCACCCGACAGCAAGAGCCGGCTCCGGTCAATATTGTCGAGCTTTTTTACGTAGGGATCGGGTAGATAAGCAACGCCCGCCCGCAGGCGGAATAGTCCTGCCCGTACTTCGGCTCCGCCCCGCACGTTCACGACGCTTTGGTAGGTGTTCTGTACGGAGTTGCGAACGCTACTTTTAAAGTCTGTATTACTTTGCGAGTTGCCATTGTCAGTGGTGCTGGCGCCTAAGCCACCATACCCGACGTATTCTGCCGAAGCGGTCAGGAAGCCAATTTTGCCCTTCCCCAAAAATACCGTAGTACCACCCGATGCCCGAAACGGCGTGGTGATGCTGTAGTTAAAGTCACTGGGCTGCACGTCAACGCTGTTATTATTCAGCGGTAAGTTTGGGTCGCGGGCTACCACACTTAACGTCTGGTTAAACGTCTCGCGAATGCTCATGAACGTTGGCGTAGCCACCGTTGCGCCGATCTGAATGTCGGGTGTTAGTTTATAAATAGCGCCCAGCTTCAGGTTAAAGCCGTTGCCCCGAACCGTCAGGCGGTCACGCTGTGCGTTGGTATCGAAGACCTGTCCGTTTACTATAGTTTCGGTCAAGACGTTGTCTGTGTTGTAGCGTACCGTCGCTAAACCCAGGTTAGCACCTAAGTACAGCTTGTCATCCAGGTTGCCCGCGTAGGCAAATGTCCACTGCGACTGTGATCCGGTCGATGAGAAGGTATTACGCTGGTCTCGGGGGCGGGTGGCATCAAAGCGGGTAAACGGCGCACCACTATCGGTTGTACCGACCGGCGCACCATTGACCAGAAAAAGCTGGTAAGCTGCCGCCAGCAGGTCCGTAGCCTGATTCGTATTCGGTTCATACTCGGCGTCAATCTGACTACCCAGGACGTTACGCCGGTTGGCATCCTGCAAAATCGGATCGACAAACGACGAGCGATTATTGCGGCCCTGAAACGAGAAATTATTGAAGTAGTTAATGTTTTGGTTATAGCCAATGCCGAAGGTCGTTCTGCGCCAGCGGCTGCCGTTGTTGTCGCCACCGGCAAAAACCAGCCCCAACTGCCCCACCGAGAATTTCGTGCCGTTACTGAGCGAGTTGTTACTCAGATACGTAGCGTCGTTGCTAAGAATATTAACCGACGGACTGATGCTCAGTTCCGAACGGTTGTAGAAAGCCAGGCCAGCGGGGTTACCAAAGAGGTTGCTGGCATCGCCACCGAGGGCCGCCTGATTACCCCCAAGGCCCTTGAAACGGGCCGTACCCGTCTGCTGAATTTCGGAGAAGCGAAAGGCTTCGCCCGCGTAAATGTCGCCGGTTTGGGCAGTGGCCGCTCCCGCGCTGAGGCAGAGTCCGGCCAGTACTAGGTGTCGAGTCGTCATGGGAAAGAATTGTCGTGGTGGTCGTTTGTTTATTAGAGTATGGCCACGGCCCGCCGTTTAACGGTCTTGGTATTTATAACGAAAAATCCCGCCGTTTGTCGCAAACGGCGGGATTTTTAACCTTGTTTTAGTTGATTTTAACGTGGACCGCGCGAACCTCCGCCCCCGCCACCACCCGAGTAGCCGCCACCACCCCCGCCACTGCTGGGCGCGGGAGCAGAATAACTTGGTGTGCTGGGCTGGCTGTAACTACGCTGTGGTGCGCTGTACGTAGGCTGTTGCGACTGGTAGCTCGGCTGGCTGTAGCCGCTCCGGCCACTATTGTTGGTGCCGTAGCTGCTGGCTGGTGGCGTGTAACTACCCCGGCTGTTCTGACGTGGTGCAGCATAATAGTCGCTGTTGGAGCGGCCGCTGTTGTACGATGGGGCCGGACTGCTGTTGGCCGGCGCTGAGTTTCCTGACGAACGGCCACTACCCGCCGTGCTGCCACTGTTGTCGTAGTAGTACGCCCCCCGGCTGTTGGCCCGTGGAGCCGCGTAGGTCCCGGATGACGAACCGCCCCGGCTATTGGTGTAAGCGGGAGCATCGCCCGAGTACGTACCGGTGCGGCCACCACTGTTACCCGTCCGGGCTGAGTTCACAAAGCCGTTATTATACGTGTTGGTTGAAGCCGTTCCCCGCGGACCATAACTGCGGTTGCTGCGGTATGGGTCAGCACCTATTACGTTCACGTTATTGACGATGACGTTGCCGCCGTAGTACCCGCCGTACGGACTGTAGAAATTGTTAAAGCCTCCGTAACCGAAGCTATTGAAGCCTCCATACCCAAAGCTGTTGTAGCCGCCGTATCCGAACGGACTGTAAAATGGATCGTAAAAACCGCCCCCAAAGCCACCGCCGTAACCAAATGGCGAGTAGGCGTAGCGGGACCCGAAGAACGGATTGCCAAAGCCAAAGCTATTGTAGCCACCGTAACCCCCAAACATGCCGAGTCCCAAACCAAGACCCAGCCCGTTGTAAAAGCCGGTGTTGTTGAAGCCCCAGCGGTTCCAGCTAAGGGCCGATGTCTGCGCCGAGTTGTAGCCGTTTACGAAGCCCGAGTTGTACGCATTGGTACCGTCGTCGCTCCAGCCCGGATCGGGCGAGAGCCCCCGGTTCAGTTTGCGGGCACTTAGCTCGGTGTAGTACTCGTCAGAATTGGCGTTATAACCCTGCTCCTCGTTGTTCGCGTAGTCAGGATTGGTGTTGCGGTTAAACGGCTGCTGCTGGCGGTTGCCGTACCGCTGCGCTGGCCGTTGTGCTACGGTCGATACGTCGGAAGAGTTACCCGCGTACACGGCTGCGTTGGATGAATTCCCGTACAGGTCATCCACTTCACCCGCGTTCTGGGCGGTCTGCCGACTGGAAGAGCAGCTCCAGATACCGAGGAGCGCGGCCATCGTCAGGTAGCGATATAAGGGTTGTGCGTTCATGTGAAAATGATATATAGGTCGAAAATTGAGTCTGTCAAACTACTGTATGGATATAACATACGGCAGGGGCGTTTGATTACAAAAATACCGGAAAAAGCTATCTTTGCAACTTTTCATTCATTAGATTCTGATTAGAATCACAAGGTTTAATCCAATTTTAAAAATTGTCATTCATGGCCGGCATCGGCCTACAAAACTGAATGACCACCTCAAAAATGGCCAAAGCAATTCCCTCCCGCAGTGAGAACTATTCTGAGTGGTATAACGAACTGATTAAAAAGGCCAACCTGGCCGAAAACTCCGCCGTACGGGGCTGCATGGTCATCAAGCCCTATGGCTTTGCCATCTGGGAGAAGATGCAGCGGGCCCTGGACGATATGTTTAAGGAGACCGGCCACGAGAATGCTTATTTCCCGCTTTTCATCCCCAAATCCTACCTCAGCAAAGAAGCGAGCCACGTAGAAGGGTTTGCCAAAGAATGCGCCGTAGTGACGCACTATCGCCTTAAAAACGCCGAAGACGGCTCCGGCGTCATCGTTGATCCCGATGCTAAACTTGAAGAGGAACTCATTGTGCGGCCTACCTCCGAAACCGTTATCTGGAGCACCTATAAGAACTGGATTCAGAGTTACCGCGATCTGCCGCTGCTCATCAACCAGTGGGCCAATGTGGTGCGCTGGGAAATGCGGACCCGGATCTTTCTGCGCACCACCGAATTTCTCTGGCAGGAGGGCCACACCGCCCACGCCACCGAAGCCGAAGCCGAAGCCGAGACCCGGCAGATGCTGGATGTCTACGCCCAATTTGCCGAAGAATGGATGGCCCTGCCAGTTTTGCGGGGCCACAAAACGGCCAACGAACGCTTCGCCGGTGCCGTTGACACCCAATGCATTGAGGCCCTGATGCAGGACGGAAAGGCACTGCAGGCCGGTACGTCGCACTTTCTGGGACAGAACTTTGCCAAGGCCTTTGATGTGCAGTTTCTCAGCAAAGAAAACAAGCTGGATTATGTCTGGGGTACGTCGTGGGGCGTTTCGACCCGCCTGATGGGCGCGCTTATTATGGCCCACTCCGACGACGCCGGGCTGGTGTTACCGCCCAAACTCGCGCCCATTCAGGTGGTGATTGTACCGATCTACCGCACCGACGAGCAACTGGATGCCCTCTCCGAGAAGCTGAAGCCACTGGTGGCCGAACTGCGCAAAGCCGGGGTTTCGGTCAAGTACGACGATTCGGATGCCAATAAGCCCGGCTGGAAGTTTGCCGAGTACGAGCTGCGGGGCGTTCCGGTGCGGCTGGCGATGGGTGGGCGCGACCTGGAAAACGGCACTATCGAACTGGCCCGGCGTGACCTTAAAACCAAAGAAACCGTTCCCTTCGATGGCCTGACGGAGCGCATCAAAACCCTGCTGGACGATATCCAGCAGAATATTTACGAAAAAGCAAAAGCGTTCCGGGCTGAGAATACCTTCCGGGTCGACACGCGGGCCGAGTTTGAGGAGCAGATCGAGAAAGGTGGATTTCTGCTGGCCCACTGGGACGGTACCTCCGAAACCGAAGAGGCCATCAAGGAAGCCACCAAAGCCACGATTCGCTGCATCCCATTCGATCAGGAACCCGAAGCCGGTACCGACCCGTTCTCCGGGAATCCTTCTCAGGGCCGGGTCGTCTTTGCCCGCGCCTACTGAACCAACGCTGGATTTTCGGCAAAAAATAATCACTCCAATTTAAGATTTTGTATGCTCACTACCGGACAAAAAGCACCTGATTTTACACTTTTTAATAGCGAGAAAACTGAAGTGTCTCTTGCCAGCTTCCAGGGTAAAAACCTGATTATGCTGTTCTTTCCACTGGCATTTACCAGCGTCTGCACCGCCGAACTCTGCGAAGTCCGCGACACCATGGCTACCTACGCGAACCTGAACGCCGAGGTAGTCGGCATCTCGGTCGATTCGCCGTTTACGCTCGGGAAATATAAAGAAGAGCAGGGCCTGCCGTTTGATCTGCTGTCCGACTTCAACAAAGAGGTGTCAACAGCCTATGGCAGTCTGTACGATACGTTTATGATGAACATGAAAGGCGTTAGCAAACGCTCCGCCTTCGTAATTGATGGATCCGGTATCATCCAATACGCCGAAGTCCTCGACAACGCCGGTGAAGTCCCCAATTTTCAGGCCATTCAGGAAACACTGAGCCAATCGTGAATGGGTGAATGAGCGAATAGTTGCTGACGCAAGACAATCTATGCGTCAGCAACTATTCACTCATTCACTATTCACTCATTAAAATGTGGTACCACGATTTTTTTAATGGCCTGCCGCAGGTGGCCTGGAAGGCGGCCCAGACTGATGAGCAGACACAGCTTGATCTTGAACTGCTGGTAGAAACGCTGGAGTTTGGCCCTGATGACCGGCTCCTGGATGTCTTTTGCGGCTACGGACGCCACGCGATACCACTGGCCCGGATGGGCGCGCGGGTAACGGGCGTTGACATTTCGGCGGCATACATTGCCGAGTTGCAGCGTGAGGCCAGAGCCGAAAAACTGCCCGTTACGGCCGTTGAAGGTGATTTTCTGACCCTGCCCGAGACCGATTTGGGAACCGCCGGCTCGTTTGATGCTGCGTATTGTCTGGGTAACAGCTTCAGTTTCTTTGCCCACGGGCCCATGCAGGCATTTCTGAGCCGGATTGCCGGATTGCTTAGGCCGGGCGGGCGGTTTCTGGCCCATACCGAAATGGTGGCGGAGTCGGTTTTGCCCGATTATCAGGCCCGCAACTGGCAGCCCATTGGCGACTCTGCCGACCCAATTCTGTTTCTGGCTGAGAACGAGTACGACCCCCTTGAAAGTCGCATCGACTCGCATCTGACGTACGTCTATAACGGACAGAAGCAGACGCGCACGGCGCAGCACTACGTCTATACGCTAGCCGAACTGAACCGGTTGTTGGCCGGGGCTGGTTTGTCAGTTGTGGCCTGTTACGGTACCGCCGATGGTGACGGGTATCAGCTTGGCGATCAGGGCGTCTGGCTCCTGGCCGAAAAAGCATAACATACCGGTAAGACTTCAATAAGCCGTAACCGGGCGCATTTGCGTAGTTTTACAGCTACTCCAGTACCCAAGAACCTGATTTTATGGCTGACCATACCCCCCTGATCGTTGTCTCTAATGACGACGGTATTACCGCCAAGGGCATTCGAACGCTCGTGGAACTGATGCAGCAACTCGGCGATGTCATTGTTGTAGCCCCCAACAGCCCCCAGTCGGGTATGGGGCACGCCATTACGATTGCCAATCCGCTCCGACTCTACTCGTCCGATATTTTTGAAGGGGTTCCCGCCTACGAGTGCTCCGGCACACCCGCCGACTGCGTTAAACTCGCCAAGCATTACGTGCTGAAAGACCGGCTGCCCGATTTGGTGGTGAGTGGCATTAACCACGGCAGCAACTCGGCCATCAGTGTGCTGTATTCCGGCACGATGTCGGCGGCCATTGAAGCGGCTATTGAAGGCATCCCGGCCATCGGCTTTTCGCTCTGCGACTACACCAGTAACCCTGACTTTTCGCACGCCCACGCCCACATTCTGGCCATCACCCGAAGCGTACTCGCGCGCGGTATGAAACGTGGCACGGCCCTGAACGTCAACTTTCCGGCCCACTCCGTTGAGCCGCTGAAAGGAATTCGCATCTGTCGGCAGGCCAACGCCAAGTACCAGGAACGCTTCGACGAACGGCGTGACCCGCACGGACGCCGGTACTTCTGGCTCGAGGGTGACTTCGTAAACTTTGATACCCACGCTGAGGACACCGATGAGTATGCCCTTTCCCAGAATTACACCTCGATAGTTCCCTGCCAGTACGACATGACCTCGTACGGAATGATGGATGAGATGCGGGAGTGGGCGTTGTAAATGATGAATGATGGATGATGAATGGGCCGATGCACAGCGCTCATGCGTCAGCCCATTCATCATCCATCATTTATAATTCACTAAAAACATGGCACTTCTCGGGAGAATGTTAAAAACCGGTATTCGTCTGACGAATGCCGTACAGCGACGGGAAGGTACCCCCGCCAGGCAGCAGCGCAAAACGTTCCGAAAACTCGTGGGTAGGGCGCGGCATACCGACTTTGGACGCACATACGGCTTCGATGAACTGCTCAGCGAAGCCGAGTTTGGTAAGGACCGTTCTTTCTATGAAACCTACCGGCAGCGTGTACCCATCCACGACTACAACAAGATGTTTGAGAGCTGGTGGTACCGGTCGCTGGCGGGCGAGAAGGACGTGACCTGGCCCGGCAAGGTAAAGTACTTCGCGCTCAGTTCCGGTACATCCGAAGCGGCTTCCAAATACATACCGGTCACGAAAGCTATGCGCAGGGCTATTCAGCGCACTGGCGTCCGGCAGATTCTGACCCTCGGCAAATACCGTGACCTGCCTCCTACGCTCTACGAAAAAGGATGCCTGATGCTGGGCGGCAGCACCAACCTGAACCGGAGCGGCAGCCACCTCGAAGGGGACCTGAGTGGCATTACGGCCAGCAAAATGCCGGTTTGGTTCGAGCGGTTTTACAAACCGGGACGGCAGATTGCGCAGGAACGGGACTGGGCGCTGAAACTCGATGAAATTACCGAAAAAGCCGCCGACTGGGACATTGGCTACGTGGTTGGCGTACCCGCCTGGATTCAGCTGCTGATGGAAAAAATCATTGCCCGCTATAACGTTAAAACCATTCACGACATCTGGCCCAACCTGCGGGTATTCTGCCACGGGGGCGTATCGTTTGAGCCGTACCGGGCGGGATTCGAGAAACTGCTGGCCCGTCCGCTGATCTATATCGAAACGTATCTGGCATCGGAGGGCTTCATTGCCTACCAGACCCAGCCTGGTGCGCCCGGCATGAAACTGGTGCTTAACAACGGCCTGTTTTTTGAGTTTATCCCCTTTAACGAACGCAACTTCACGCCCGACGGTGACCTGGTCGACAATCCGGAAGCGGTGATGATCGATGAAGTAGAGGAAGGTAAAGAATACGCCCTGCTGCTGTCTACCTGCTCCGGAGCGTGGCGGTATCTGATTGGCGATACGATTCGGTTTGTCGACAAAGCCGAATCCGAAATTGTTATTACGGGTCGTACGAAGCACTTCCTGAGTCTGTGTGGCGAGCATCTGAGCGTCGATAACATGAACAAGGCGGTAGAAACCGTGGCCGATGAACTGGGTATTTCTGTCCGTGAGTTTACCGTGGCGGGCGTTGCTCACGACACGCTCTTCGCGCACCACTGGTTTATCGGCACCGATGATGCCGCCGATGCTGACGACCTGCGTAATCGCATTGACGCCAAACTAAAAGAACTGAACGACGACTACGCCGTTGAACGGCAACATGCCCTGAAGGAGATTACCGTAACGGTGCTGCCCGTGGCCACGTTCTACGACTGGATGAAAGTACGGGGTAAACTCGGTGGGCAGAATAAATTTCCCCGCGTGCTGAAAAAGGGGCTGATTACTGACTGGGAAAACTTCCTAAAGAAGACGAACGCGATTCCATAGCCCCACGAAGAGTAGCCCGATAACCGCCTGTCCTTCGTGTCGCTATCGTTTTATGTTGCCGTTTTCACCCGCGCTATGCCGCTGACTAAAACCCTTCTTTTGCTAGGTATCCTCTTCGTCAATGTGACGTCCGGGTGGGCGCAGGCGGGTATGAAAAAGGCGCTGTTTATCATCGTTGATGGTATCCCGGCCGATGTAATCGAAAAAATAGCCACCCCCCACCTCGATGCAATTGCCAGCGCAGGCGGATACACCCGCGCCTACGTAGGCGGCCAGAAACAGACTTATTCGCAAACGCCTACTATTTCAGCCGTTGGCTACAATAGTCTGCTGACTGGTACCTGGGTAAATAAACACAACGTCTGGGACAACACGATCAAAGCCCCTAATTATCACTACTGGACCCTGTTTCGCTTCTCTTGCTGACCAGTACCCTCAGAAGAAAACTGCCGTCTTTTCGACCTGGGAGGATAATCGAACCAAGCTCGTTGGCGAGGGGCTGACCGCTACGAAGTCGCTGCGGCTGGGCTATTCGCTGGACGGCTTTGAGTTGGATACGCTGCACTTTCCCCACGATACAGACGCGAATTACATTCATCAGATTGACGAAACTGTAACCCGCGGGGCCGTTGACTACATCCGGCAGGAAGGGCCCGATTTGTCCTGGGTATATCTGGAATACACCGATGATATGGGCCACCGCTACGGCGACAGCGAACCGTTTTACCGGGCCGTGCGGCTGATGGACGATCAGATGGGACGGATCTGGAAGGCCGTTCAGTACCGGCAAAAGGCGTTTGGCGAAGACTGGCAGGTGTTTATCACCACGGACCACGGCCGGACGGCCGACACGGGTAAAAACCACGGGGGGCAGTCAGACCGGGAACGCACCACCTGGCTGGTCACCAACGCGCGTGGGCTGAATAGCTATTTCCGTACGGGCGTTCCGGGTATTGTCGACATTATGCCCACCCTGGCCCGGCATCTCCAGATTTCGATTCCTAAAGCGCAGGCCTTTGAACTGGATGGTGTCCCGCTAACGGGTAAGCTGTCCATTACCCGGCCGGTGGTCAGAAAAGACGGAAACCGGATTGCGCTGAGCTGGACACCAATGGCAACAGACGGGACCGTCAGGATATGGCTGACGACGACTAATCGTTTCAAAGAAGGCGGGCAGGATCGCTACCTGCTGATGGACGAAGTACCCGTAAAGGCCGGACAAGCACGGCTCGATGTAGCGGGATTACCCGCCAGTTTTTACAAGATTGTGCTGGAGGGGCGTTACAACACGCTGAATCGCTGGATAACAGAGGAGAAGAGCCCGTGAATAAGGGTGGCCTGTGCTACTCACTTCATCCACTCAAAATAAAAGGTACTTCCCTGCCCAAGTCTGGAGTCTATCCGCAGGGTTCCTCCCTGCTCTTCAACGAGCATTTTCAGGATGTTCAACCCAACGCCGGTGCTGCTTTCCGGCAGGGTTGATTCAGCCCCGCCCCGCCGGAACAGGTTGAAGATAACGGCCTGATCGTCATCAGAAATGCCCGGCCCGTTGTCCCTTACAAAAAACTCTATCAACTCTCCTTTATCCGCGTAACCAATGTCAATGAGGCCATTGGGTTTATCGTTGTATTTGACCGCGTTGCTGATCAGGTTCTGGAACACCTGCTGAAGTTTCAACCGCCTGGTTTGTACGGTCGGCATTGACGCGCTGATCTGAATTTGAATATGCGGAGGGGGAAATAACAACCGGGTAATTTGCTGGGTCAGCTCTTTTGTATCAACCCATTCAACCGTTTGCTGATCGGCGCTTTTTTGCGAATAGTCCAGAAGATCATCAATCATGGTGGACATATAATGAGCGGCTGACTTGGCCAGCCCTGTATATTCAACCGCTTCATTCTGCAGGAATACCTCTTCTTCCTGACGCATTTCCAATAAGGACAGGATAGCAATCAGGCCGGTCAGGGGCGACTTGAGGTCGTGGGAGACGGTGTAAACAAACCGCTCTAGCTGCTTATTGATCCGCTCTAATTCCGTAGCGGTATTTTTCAGGGTTTGCTGGTAAAAAAAGAGTTTTTCGAATACGGTTACTTTGGCCTTTGTTACGCTGATGTCCAGGGGTTTGGGCAGGTAATCGACGGCTCCTTCCTGAAATCCTTTCAGTACGTACTGATCTTCCTTGCTGAGCGCCGTAACGAAAATGATGGAAATGTTTCTTGTTTTAGGATTTGATTTCAGCAGCTGGGCTACCTCAAACCCATCCATATCCGGCATTTGTACATCCAGCATAATCAGGCCAATCCGGTCGTTTTTGAGTACTTGCCGCAGGGCTTCATTGCCGGATGATGCTTTGATAAAGGCTCGTCCCTCCTGAGCCAGCATCTCTTCGAGCGCGATCAGGTTCTCGGGCCTATCGTCTACCAGCAGGATTGTAAATTCGTTTCGGTGGTCAGGTGTGTTCATAAAGCAATGTTAATCAAACAAAATGGCCTTTTACCTGGATAGCCACACTTGCATAAGCGCAAACAGCTGGGTGCTGTCAACGGGTTTGGTAATATAATCGGAAGCGCCTGCCTCAAGGCATTTTTCCCGGTCGCCGGTCATTGCTTTGGCCGTCAGGGCTATCACCGGCAGAGAGGAAAACCGGGGGTTGGCCCGAATGTGTCGGGTTGCTTCGTAGCCGTCCATTTCGGGCATCATAATATCCATCAGGACAATGGCCGTGTCTGGATGCTTATCGAGCTGCGTTAGGGCTTCCCGTCCATCGCCCGCTGTAATCACCATCATCTGATTCGCATCCAGCAGCGTGCTCAGGGCAAATACGTTCCGCATGTCGTCATCAACGAGTAATACTTTCCGGCCCTGAAACACAGCCTGGTCCAGGGCCGGCGGGGTTACAGCGGCTGGGGCCGGTGGGCCCGCCTGGGGCAGCGGGGTACGGACGGGTACACTATCCATTCTGCTGGTCAGCAGATTGTTTGCTGGTGCCAATGCGGTTGCACGCCCGTTGCTCAGGTAACTTTTGATGGTGGACAACAGGTTCTCCAGTTCCTTTTTCTCAACAGGTTTGGTAGTGTAGGAGAGTATATCATCTCCAGCCGTTGCCGGTTCATCTGTTGCCGAGATAATATAAACGGGTATATGGCTCAGGGTGTCATCGCTCTGGAGCATTTTAAGTAAATCCCAGCCATTCATAACGGGAAGACCCATGTCCAGAATAATGGCCGAGGGTTTGTATTGCCGTGCGTATTGCAGGCCCTCGTCTCCCCGTAACGCAACAATCGTTTTAAATTTTTTATCCCGGGCAAACTCCTGAAGGATACCGGCAAAAGCCGCATCATCTTCAATAATGAGAATGACATTGTCAGTCGGCTCCAGAGTAAACCGATCATCAGCGGCAGCGGGTGTTTGGGGTGAGCCCGCGGATGAGGTGATGGTGCCTGATAATGAGGTATCGACCGGGGCCTGATCGGCAAGTGGCGGTTCACCCATTGGTAGATATATCGAGAAGGTACTGCCTGCGCCCACCTCACTCTGTAAGCTTAGTTCGCCACCCAGCCTGCGAACAAGTTCTTTGCTGATGGACAAGCCGAGGCCCGTACCCCCAAATTTGCGACTAATGGAGCCATCAACCTGCTGGAAGGCTTCGAAGATGATCTGTTGTTTCTCGGGCGAGATGCCAATGCCTGTATCCGTAACGGAAATGGCTAGCAGGGGGTAGGCAACCGACGACGTGTTGGCTAGATGCCCGGTGCGCTGGTTGACTACGCTCAGCGTCAGACTAACTGACCCGCCTTTGGGGGTGAACTTCACCGCGTTGGAAATCAGGTTTTTGATGATTTGTTCCAGCCGCTGTTTGTCCGTCCAGATCGTGGCGGGCACCTCGCTGCTAATGGTTGTTGATAGCTGTATTCCCTTTTCATTGGCTACAACACCAAACAGCTGGTTCATGTCTTCGGTAATATCAGCAACGGTGGTCTGCTCGAACAGGAGTTCTATTTTGCCGGCTTCAATCTTGGACAGATCCAGAATGTCGTTGATGAGTTCGAGCAGGTCGGAGCCGGATTTGTGAATGATATTGGCGTATTCAATCTGCTTGTCAACTAAATTCTGCTGTTTGTTTTCGGCCAGGAGCCGGGCCAGAATTAACACACTGTTCAGCGGGGTGCGGAGCTCGTGCGACATATTGGCCAGGAACTCCGACTTGAACTTACTGCTTACTTCCAGTTCCCGGGCTTTGTCTGTGAGTTCCTGCTGCGCGCTCTCAACGGCTATGTTGCGCTCCCGCAATTCACTGTTGATCTGTCTGAGTTCATCTTCCTGAACAAGTAGTTCCCGCTCCGACACCTGCAGGACTTCGGCCTGTCGCTGTAGTTCGCCGTTTGATTGCTGAAGCACCTCCTGCTGACTTTCAAGTTCTTCCTTTTGCTCCTGAACCTGCTCTAATAAGTTCATGACTTTTGCGTGGTCATCAGCCGCGTTGATTGCCACAGCAATGTTATTGGCTACGGAGTCAAGCAGTAACAGCGCCTGTTCATCAAGTGGCCTGAACGTAGCCAGTTCCATAACGCCTTTTATCTCTTTGTTGTACCAGAGCGGCAACAGCACAACCTGCCCCGGCTGGGCCTGGACACTACCGGCCTGAACACGCCAGAAGGTAAGGGGTATGTCGTTGACAAGGGTTATTTTTCGTTCTCTGGCGGCCTGACCGACCAGCCCCTCGCCCAGTTCATAGGTTTTCTGAATATGACCCGGGAGCGCTACGGACGCATTTAACTGGAGGTTCTGGTTTTTCTCGCTGTAACAGTAGAAACCACTGGCTGGTAAATCCAGGTAAGAGGTTATGATGGTTAGAATGGATTGAGATAGCGACGTGACATCGCTCACCTGTTGCAGGCTGTCATTAATAACCGATATACCCGTGAGCAGCCAGTTTTTTTCGGTACTAAGCTGATTAAGGTGTTCAAGTTGCTTATTGTTCTCCTGTAAGGCCGCCTGAGCCCTCCGGTTGCCGCTAAACTCCTTGATGGTGAAGTAAATAAGCGACAGCACAATCAGCAGGGTTAGCAAACTACTCAGGATGAGTTCGTAGGTGGCCTGCTTTACCGATGCCTTGTTGTTATTTTCCCGCTGGGTCAGGAGCAACCGCTCCGTTCGAATAACCTCTGCCAACTCACTTTTAATTTTATCACTAAACGCCTTTTGCCGGATTATCAAATCAACAAACTCCGCCTGATTGTACTGGCTGAGCTTGTTGTAGTTCTGTTTATTCCAGAATACTAACAACGTTTCGACATTGGCATTAATCCGTCTAACCCGATTAGCCTGGATCGGGTTGTCGACCGTAAGTGCCTTTAGTTCGTTGATGGTCGGGTTTATGCTCCGCAAGGCATCGTTATATGCATTCAGAAACTGCTCAATACCCGTGCTACGGTAACCTATGCGACCGGTTTCCATGTCGGCAATCAGTTTTTCAATGATTCTGGTCCGGTTGAGCACCTGATACGTATGCTCTACCCAACTGCCCGCTGCCAGTTGCCGCTGAAACGTCTGGTAGGAAAGCAGACTGCTCAGAAAGACTAGCAGAATAGCAATGGAAAAGCCTATATATAAACGATTGGGTAAAGAGAAATTCATTCGTTAATGACAAGTTTTTTAGGTTATCAGTTACCAGAAAAAAGGCCTGTACCGTAAATTGTGAGCGCCTACGCTGTTATTCAACCGTTACTAAGGCTTAAAGAAACAAAGATTATGGCTGAATTATGAACTTTATTTGTCTAAAGGTGATGCTTTGTTTTGTCATTACAAATAAAAAGTAAACTTAGAGTAATATTTTACGCACTTATAATAGCTTACAGTGACATCAATGCCTTCCATACTAGATACGCAAAATCACCCGACCCGTATTGCCTCGTTTGCCGGACTGTCACTAGCCTGGTTAATCAGTATTATGATCTGTCGCATTGGTGAGTTGGTTTACAATAGTATAGCGCACGGTGTACCCAGCACTTTGCTAAAAACGGTAGCCGTTGCCTTTCTGGCCGATCTGATTTACTTCCTGCAGAGTTCAAGCCTGCTGTTCGTCATCTACCTAGTGCTGACTTTCCTGTCCGTCAGGCTGGCGCGGGTGGTTTACAGTGTCCTCTGTTTGTTGCTGATTCTGGTACAGGTAGGGCTAACGATTTATTTCGGAAAAACGTCCGTACTGCTGGGTGCAGACCTGTACAGCTATTCATCCGATGAAATCAGTCAGACAGTTGGCGCAGCCGGGGGGCTGACTGTTGGCTTGCTGGCGGCCTTGGTCGGGGTAATTGGGCTGGTCATTCTTATTTTTCGGCTCCTGGTCAATCGTGTTCAGCTGAGACCGGGCTGGTCGTATGGGCTGGCCGGACTGGGCGCACTGGCCCTGGTGTTTGATGTGGGGGAGGGGAAGGCTATGCCCGTACTGAAAACGGATTATGCCAACAATCTGGTCATTAACAAACCCGCTTATCTGGCCCGGGCAACGCTGACCCGATTTAGTGGAACTACCGACGACAGCGTAGATATTTACGCCGATGCCTACATCGGCGATTATGGAGAAACGCCCGGTGCCATTGGTATCACCCCCGTTAATTACCTGGCCGAAAATCAGTACCCGTTCCTGCACACCGATGAAACGCCGGACGTGCTGAGTCCCTTTTTCAATACCGCGCCCACCCCGCCCAACGTAGTCATCATCCTGGTGGAAGGTCTGGGACGGGCCTTTACCGGCACTGATGCGTACCTGGGTAGCTTCACACCCTTTGTCGATTCGCTGGCGCAGCAGAGTCTGTACTGGGAGAATTTTCTCAGTGAAGGTGGACGGACGTTCGCGGTGTTGCCTTCCATCCTGGGGTCGCTGCCATTTGGGCAGCAGGGTTTTGCGGATTTGGGGACCCAGATGCCCGCCCATCTTTCATTGCCGGGTATTCTCAGGAAAAACGGGTACGAGTCGGCTTTTTACTACGGGGGCAGTGCTCAGTTTGACAACATGAGTGCGTTTCTTCGTAGGGAAGGCGTAGCCCGAATCGTGGATGAGCCGACGTTTGGTGCCGGTTACCAGAAGATGCCCGGTGTCAATGGGTTTACCTGGGGGTATGGTGACAAAGATCTGTTCCGGCACTACCTCGCCGTAAATTCCCCCACCGATACGAAGCCGAAGCTCCAGGTGCTGCTGACGGTGTCTACCCACGATCCATTCCGGATCAATGAGCAGGAGCGTTATTTAGCGAAAGCGGAGCAACGATTTACCGCCTTGAACCTGACGGCTGATCAACAACGGGGCCGGCAGAACTACCGCTATCAGTTTGCGTCCATTCTGTACACCGATGATGCACTCCGGGCTTTTTTTGCGGCCTACCGCAAACGGCCGGATTTCAACCGGACTATTTTCCTGATTACCGGTGATCACCGCATGCCCGAAATTCCCATGACTACCAAACTGGACCGGTATCATGTGCCGCTGATTGTGTACTCACCCCTGCTGAAACGCCGGGCTACGTTCCGGTCCATTTCCACTCATTTCGACATTGCCCCCACGCTTCTGGCCTTCCTTCGGACTAACTACAATCTGAAAACACCCCCGGTAGTAAGCTGGCTGGGAACTGGCATTGATACCACCCGCCAGTTCCAGAACGTTCACGCCTACCCACTCAAAATGACGAAGGCCGAAACGGTCGATTTCGTGATGGGACCGTATATGCTGAGCCAGAATACGCTGTACCAGATCACCAATACTATGAACCTCGAACCCCTGAATGACCCCGGCCAGCTAAGCCGACTGACTGCCACCTTCGATCAGTTTAAGCGAAAAAACGACCGCATCCAAAACCGCAACCTGCTGCCAGATTCGCTGCTGAAAACCTACAATTAATGCGTTCGTATCGTCCTGGCAGGGCGAATCCAGGCGTTGTTTACGGGGTGGAGCGAGTAGTTCGGGCCTGTTTGCGGGCGTAGGCATCTTCCAGAATGCGGGTGAGCATTGGCCGGTAGGCACGCCAGAAAAACCCTTTGCGCTCGGTAAGTCCCTCGGTCATGTAGGCAAACGGTGCCAGCCACTCGATACCCCGGAAATAGGCCGATGGCATGCTGAGGGGATTATCGCAGAAGTCGCCCGCGAAGTAATAGAAGGCATAATCCGGCGCGTCGTGCCTGAGTATGGCCGGAAATCGGGTGGGCAGGGCGTAGCGGGCCAGCTCCCGTTTTCCCGCTTCGTTGGGGTAGATCTCGTAGCGGGCAATTTCCTGATTGATCCGGGGGTCATAGGTGAGTATATCAAACCAGTAGGTATACCGAATCCGGCTGGGAAGCCCAAACGTCGACTGGCCAACGTCCGAAGCCAGCATCTGCGGTACATTCCGGACCAGGTGGGTATCTTCTTCCAGCACCACAACCTCGTCCTTTTCCGACACATACGCCACACCGGATTTCGTGAAGGGCCACTGCCCTTTGTGCTGCCGTTTAAAGTTCCGAACCAGCCACGGGGGTATTTCCCGGTTTACGGTGGTGTCCATCGAATCGAAAAAGCGACCAATCCAGCCCGTCCAGCGCACACCAAATGTCGATTCGAACTGATTCCGGACGGCCGGGTCGGTGGGGGAGTTGATCGCGTTGAACTCCGCGATAACCAGTTTGTGCTTCTGTTTCATCAGCGACAGAAAATCGACATCTTTCCGACTCATACCCCCGTAAATAATACCGGAGCGTTCGGAGGGTTTATCGCTTTGAAACCACTCCTGCCGGTATATGCCGTACGTATCGGTGTAGTAGGCCAGGTCGCTGTCGCGGCTTAGCTGAGCCAGTTGCTGGTCGGTAAATCGCTCGAGTCCTTTGAGCCGGTATTGCTGATTTTCCAGCGGGAAGAAGCCGAAATAGTCCTGGTCGATGCGGTAGCTACGCTGTTTCGTTTTGGTAAAACGCTGGTGGTTCAACACCCAGGTCAGGGATATGTGTTCCTGCCCATCGGGGCGAAGCACGGTTTTGTCGACAATGGCAGCCACCAGCGGCCGTTTGGGGGTTAGCCACCAGGCCAGCCACATCCCGAAGGGAATCAGCAGGATAAACGCCGGAATGAGGTAGAACAGGTTTCTTTTACGCATAAAGCCGGTAGGTTACGCTAAAATCGCTGGCGGAGCACGAAATTGATGCCCCACTGGTTGCCCCGTGGCCGGTTGCTCTGTTCCTCACCGTACCAGGAGGCTACTACCGACGGAACCCAGCGCCGGTTGAAACTCTTTCGGAACTCGATACTGGCCCGCTGCGAACCCAGTTTTCGGATATCCTGCCCCAGCAGGGCGTTCCGGGCTTCGTCTGGTGAGATACCGGTACCCCCTGCCAGGGCAATGAAGTCATCGGCCGCACCAAAGTAGTACCGGACCGTGCCGATGTACGTCTGCGAGATATCGCTGTTGCCGGGAACGAGGTACGTGCGCAGGTTGAACCAGAAACTACCGGCATATTTGCTGGCCGACAGGGTGTAGATCCACGTAGCGTCAGAAAATTTCAGGTACCGGAACCCCGCTTCTGCTTCAAAGCTCTTGGGTAAATTGGCATACAGGGAAAAGCCGGCCCTGAAACGCGGAAAAACGGGCTCGCTCCCCGAGAAACCCACGTTCAGGTAGCTGTAAAAGGTTTTACTGATGTGGGGGTAGGCGTCAATTTCGGTTTGAAAGCCATTGGCGCCAAAGCGGTTAGCGTAGTTAAGCTGACCGCTAACGGAGCCGATTGGCGTGGAGCGGCTATACGAAACACTCGCCAGCTGCCACGGACTTGTGTGCAGCGCATCGTTATAGTTCCTGTCAAAATACAGGTAGTCGTACCCCACAGTGAGCATATTTTTGCTGGCTGCCCATTTGAGCCGGTCCGCCAGGGCTCTGGCGTCGGAATTGTCCGGGTTTGTCTGCACTACCTGGGCGGCAATCGTGTACGCTTCTGCCGTTCGCTTGAGGTCGTTCAGCACCCGGGCTTTTTTGAGCTGGAGGTCAATATCCGCCGGGTGATGGCGCAGGGCTGTGTTGCAATAGACCAGCGCCTGCTCGGGCCTGTCGTTCCAGAACTCCAGGTCTGTTGCGGCACTCAGCGCATCTTTATTGGTTGAATCTTTTGCCAGCACCAGTGAGAACTGTTGCCGGGCTTCCGGGAGTTTACCACTCCAGGTGTAAAGCCGCCCCATAAACGTCCGTATCTCCGCGTAGTCGGGGCTTTTTGTCAATGCCTGCTGACTGAGGGCAATGGCGCGGGGATAATCTTTGTCGTCGAAGGCGGCTTGCCGGGCCTGTTTAAATAACTCATCGGCGCCCGGTTCCGACTGCGCCCAGACGGGAAACTGGCAAAAGAAACAGGTTACAAACAGCAGGTAAATGATTTTCACAGTACGGTTGATTAAGTGATGATATTTGTTAACTGGATGGAGTAGGCGTGGCGGGTTTACTAAGGCCCTGGCGGGTCATGCTGCCCCAGCCTTTTTTGCCGCGCAGGTAGTCTATATTGCCCCGAATGCTACTGTACACCGTGAACGGATGGTAGAAAAACGGTTCTATCAACGCAATGAGGAGCAACCGGCCCAGGTCACGCCTGCTCCGGTATTGCAGGTACGTTTTCTGATCTACCCAGATGGCCAGACAGGACAGGCAAACGGCATAGCTGTACACCGTGGCTAACAGCAGCCAGAAACTGGACCCGTTGATAATGCCCAGTATCCATAAAACGATGCTGAAAATCAATCCCAGCGATTCAATGATGGGGGCCAGCCACTCATACAGAAACCAGAAGGGATAGCTGATCATACCCATGACGCGGTAATCCGGGTTGAAAAATACTTTTCGGTGAAACTTCAGGCAGTCCATCAGGCCCCGGGTCCAGCGGTTTCGCTGCCGCCCCAGAATAGCCCAGCTGGTAGGCCCTTCGGTCCAGCACAGCGGATCGGGAATGTACCGTACCGCGTAGGGTTGCTTGCGTTCCTCCATCATGCGTCGCATCCGCATCACGAGTTCCATGTCTTCGCCCACGGTTTTGTGCGAGTAGCCACCGGCTTCTACCACGGTTTGTTTATCGAACAGGCCCAAGTGCGCCCGAAATGAGCAGCAGTCCGTTGATGTTGGCCCAGGCCACCCGGCTCAGCAGGAAAGCGCGCATGTACTCCAGCACCTGCGCCCGGGCAATGAGGTTGCGGGGTACGTTGATCTCAATGAGCCGTCCATCACTAATGACACAGTCGTTGGCCAGCCGGATAACCCCTCCGGTGGCAATCACCTTCTGATCGGTTTCTTCCAGAAACGGTTTAATCATCCGCAGCAGCGCATCGCGTTCCAGAATACAGTCCACGTCAATACAGGCAAACAACTCCCCGGCACAAACGTTGATACCCGCGTTGAGGGCATCGGACTTGCCGCCATTGCGTTTGTCCACCACCGTCAGGTGCGAAACGGCCTCATCCCGGGCCTTATAAACCCCAATAATTTCCTTGCATTCCACCTGCTGCTGCACCATAAAGGCTGTTTTCTCCAGCTTGTACGCATCAATCAGGCGCTGTAGGGTTTCATCTTTACTGCCATCGTTCACGATGACTACTTCGAAATTCGGGTATTCCAGCGCCAGCAGCGATTTGGCATTGTCGACAATATTCAGGGCTTCGTTATAGGCGGGGGCGATAATGGATATTTTGGGGGAGAGGGGGGAGGTTAGAATCTGGCGAAAATCAACAAACGACGTTTCGGCAACGTGCTTCCTGATGACGCGGTATGATGCCAGTGCCGATACGATATAGATCAGCATCAGTAGCAACGTATAAACCAGAAAGATGTAGGACAGAACGTCGGCCCAGAAACTAATACTCATTGTAGTTTAGGGTCAAACAA
>CAWGWS010000011.1:0-324123 GCA_963826425.1 uncultured Cytophagales bacterium
CCGACTCCAGGCCAGGGTGCCCCCGTGCCCCTTGGTGATGATGTCGTAGCTCAAGGACAGGCCCAGCCCCGTACCCTCTCCGCTGGGCTTGGTCGTGAAAAAGGGCTGGAACACCTTGGCCTGCACCGATTCCCCCATGCCAACCCCGTTGTCGCTCACCCGAATCTGAACACCCCCCTCGGTGCGCTCGGTGTGCACACCCACGATGGGGTGATAATCGGAACCGTGCCGACCTTCTGGCGCTGGCCCACCGCGTAGAAAGCGTTGTTGTAGAGATTCAATAGCACCCGCCCCATCTCCTGGGGCACCACACTCACCCGCCCCAGCTGCGGGTCAAACTCGGTGATCAGTTCGGCATTAAAGTGTCTGTCTTTAGCCCTTAAGCCCTGATACGCCAGTTTGAGGTACTCCTCGGCCAGGGCGTTCAGGTCGGTGGGCTCCTGCTGGCCGGTGATGGTACGGCTGTGCTCGAGCATGGCCCGTACAATGCTACTGGCCCGCCCACCGTGGTGAGTAATCTTTTGCAGGTTCTGCCGCACATCGGCCAGCAGCTCGCTTTCCAGCCCGGCATCGCGGGTGGGCCGCTGGGCTTCTTCTTCCAGCTCCTGGACCAGTTCGGCCGACACCTCGGCAAAGTTGTTGACGAAGTTCAGCGGGTTCTGGATCTCGTGGGCGATGCCCGCCGTGAGCTCCCCCAGCGAGGCCATCTTCTCGGCCTGCACCAGCTGGACCTGGGTGCGCTGCAGCTCGGCCAGGGCCTGGTTGGTCTGGTCGCGCTGACTTTCAATTTCCAGTTTCTGGGTTCTGGAGCAGGGCGTTGGCCCGCTGCTTGATGCGGTTGCTGCGCAAGAGGGCAAAAGCCGACAGGCCGATCAGGGCCAGCACCACCAGGGCGCTGATGAGGATGGTTTGCTGGGCTTGTTTCTCCTGGTTGAGCAGGGTGATCTGGGCCTGTTTCTTGTCGAGGTCGTAGTTGAACTGCGCCAGGTTGGCCTTGTTTTTGACCTCATTGCTGACCATGCTGTCGCGGTAGGTGATGTAGCGCAGGTGGGCGGGGTAGGCGCTGGCGAAGTCGTTTTTGGCGGCATGGGCGTTGGCCAGGGCCAGGGTGTTATCGCGCAGGTACTCGATGGTGCCCGTCCGCTGGGCCGCGCCGTAGCCCCGCCGGGCGAAGTACAGGGCGGAGTCGGGCATGGCCTTTTTGAGGTAGGCCCGCGAGAGAACGCCATCGACCCAGGCCAGTCCTTCAACGTCGTCTAGTTCGACGGACAGGGCACGGGCGTGGAAGCCGTAGCGCAGGGCCAGGGGCAGCTGGCCCAGGCGGGTGTAGACATCGGCCAGGTTGCTTTCGGTAATAGCTATGCTTACCGGATTTTTCTCTGTTTTCAGGGCCACTGTGTAGTTCTCGATGGCCTTGGGGTAGTTGCCAAGCAGCCTGTATGTCTCACCAATGCCAATGAGCAGAATACCCTCCAGGCTCTTGCTTTGCAGTGTCTTGTTGCCGGCCAGCGCTTTCTGGTAGTAGCCCAGTGCTTTGGGCTGGTCACCCATTATGCCATACGTAGCCCCCAAACCATGCCAGCTACCAGCCAGTCTGCTGGCGCTGTTGAGCTGCCCGGCGGTGGTGCTGGCGGCCAGATAATAGTTGATGGCATTGGGGAAATCACTGAATGAGGTAGAATACAAAATACCTAACAGATTCTGAGCTTCAAACAACAGATCTTTGTTGCCCCGCTGCCGGGCAATCCGTTCGGCTTGCAAGAACATAGCCAGGGCTGCCTGGTTATCTGTGCCTCGACTATTACGCGCCAGTCTAATCAGTACATACCCGGCCAGGTCCGGATCATCGGTGTTTTTGGCGATGGCATCCGCCTGCTTTAACAGGGCAGCGGCCTGGGGTTTCTTCCCCATCATTGTGTTGGCATAGGCCAGATTCACCAGGGCGTAGCCCGTACCCTGGGTATAGTTCAGCTGGCGGGCTAGCGTCAGGGCCTGGGTGGCGGTGGCTTCTCTTAGTTTGGGAAGATAGCCGAAAGCCCCCGCCAGCTCATTCAGGCGGTTGACGCGGAAGGTGTCTGGCTGGGGGTGGTTGTCGATGCGGGCCTGGATGGCGCGGGTTTCGGCATCCTGCGCCCGGGCCGCACCCGTCAACAGAAGAAGCAGACCGAAAATGCGTAGTGATTTTCTCATGAAGAGGTGAGAGGAGGTACGTTGATGAAAGCACATCGTGCTATATACGCAGAATAATCGCCAAAGATGTGTCTGCTACAGTTATTGTTGTTACTCCCAGTCTACAGCGGCTGCCCAACATCCAGTTCACAATCCGGAATATGCGGTGGGTAAATTACCTGGAGATAAAGCACCCGGGATGGCAAACAACCCACTCACTCCGGGTCTCCGGCTACAAAAAGGTCCGGCAGTAAACTACCTTCCGGGCAAGGTTCAACACGTCGCAGATAACAGAAAAGCCCTGATTCAAAGTGAATCAGGGCTTTTCTGTTAAAAGTAGCCTTATTAATCTACTGCACTACCACCGTAAAATCGGTATCCAGGTCGGAGGTACCGGGCGTAGGTGTTCCATTTTTTGACCCCGGCTGATGCCGTAATACGACCTTCAGTTTCCCCGTGCCAGCCGCTCCGGTCTTTATTTCCGTAGTCAACCCAACCGCCACCGAGTTCGCGGGCGAACGAACCCAGAAGAACGCATGAGAACAACAGACCACCTTTTCGACCTTATCTTTACCTGGCTGTCAGTAGCCCCTTGTGGGAAGATCGTCCTTGTTTGTTGGTGCCTATCAACCCGTCCAACCCCGTAACGACGGACCGTCCCGATTTGGCTATTCGTCATGAAGTGGTTTTTCACTTCATGCGTTGAGAACCCAATTGGTAGAGCAGCCTCCGCTTTTACACCGTACATCCCGATTATCGTCTTTCTAAAATAGCCCGCTGATAGCCTTTCATTTCAACTGCTTACTCCCTTCTAATCATGAAAAAGCAGGAAAACTATCTGGCCATGCCTATCGTCCACCAGCAGGTGGCGGGCATCGACATTGGCTCTCAGTTTCACGTCGTGGCCATGGGCGACGACCGAATCGTCGGCCCGGCCCAGCAGTACGTCCAGCAGTTTGGGGTGTCCACTAAAGAACTGTTTCGGTTGGCCCATTGGCTGACTGATAACCAGGTCAAACATGTAGCTCTGGAAGCCACGGGTGGCTACGAACGCGCCTTGGTCAATGTGCTCCAGGAGACTGGATTTGACGTACTGGCAACCTCAGGAGCCAATACCAAAACTACCGCCGGTTCAAATCTGACACGTCGGATGCCATCCACATCCGTACCCTGCACACTTTGGGCTTGTTGCCACCGATCTTTCTGCCGGATGAGTTTTCCACCCTCATCCGGCCTTTGGTTCGGTTGCGCCGGAGTTTGGTCGAAGATGCGGCCGATTACATTCGCCGTATCCAGAAGGCTCTGCGGGCGGGTAATGTCCGGCTGGACGCGGTGCTAACCGACACTAATTCCATATCGGGTTTGCACGTTATAGCCGCTATCTGTCAGGGGTAGGAAGATCCGGTGGAACTGGCTGCACTGGTCGACAGTGGTTGTAAGACAAAGCCCGCCGAAATCATTGAGTTACTACGGGGCAACCGCTCCGGCGGCCCGGTGGAACAGAGCCATGCGGTTTGAGGTGCGCAGTAACTATCGGCTCTACCTCAATCTACAGACTGAAATTACCGAATTAGACAAGGAACTCGATCCGCATTTTACGGATCATACCAAGGGGCTGGAGCAGCCTGCCACTGTTGCTGACCCGACGGTAGGCCGTCAGAAACTGCGTCAATCGCGTAACACACCCCAGCTCCCGATTGAGCAGTACGCTCACAAACTGTTAAGGGTTGACCTGAGCAACATACCCGGCTTTGGCCGCGATGCGTTGCTGACATTCATGGCTGAAGTGGGCGAGTCGATCAGCAAGTTTCACTCAGCAAAAGCCTTTGCCAAGTGGCTGGGCTTCACACCGAATAACAAAGCGTCAGGTGGTAAGGTATTGTCACGCAAGACGTTGAAGAACAAGTCCACGTTGCCCAACACGTTCGCTTCGGCGATCCGATCGGATGGTTGCCAACTCGCTGGGCAACATGAAGAAGCCCAATCCGATGATGGCTTTCTTTCAGCGGATTGCATACAAGGCTGGTCGGATCAAAGCCATTACGGCGACGGCGCGAAAACTGGCGGTGGTTGTCTACAAGATGTTGACGACAGGAGACGCTTATGAGCCGACGAAGTTGGTGCGAGACATAGCCCAAGTAAAGCAAGTGCAGATTCGCCAGATTAAGAAAAAGCTGGCTAAATTTGGCATTACCGGACCTGAATTGGTCTTGGCGAGTGCTATTCAGTCTGTCTGATTATCAGCAGTTTATATAGCATGTGTACATCCGGGCAGGTGTGTAAAGGTTCGTTCCTCACCATCAGCACCTGCGGTCGTTGGGTACAGGCAGGGTCGATGTGAACGCGTATGTCGTGTCCTGCCCAAACCTGATTTGCCTGCCCATTACGGTTGTTCGTAACCGGTAGAGCCGCTAATCAGAATTATTTGACTCCTTACTTCTTTACGAACAAATCCAGCCGGTACGTTTCCTGCCGCTGGTTGAGCAAGTGCTGCAACGGGCCGTCCGGCTGCGTCTGCTCCATGAAAAAGTCGTGTACCTGGTCGCCGGTGAGGGGGTAGTCGTGCACGGGCGGGGTCCAGTGTACCAGCAGCAGATGGCCCCCCGGTGCCAGCCGGTCAACTATGAGCTGGCGGGCGCGGGTCAGATCAGGCATGGCCCAGTAATACCCCACTTCCGAAAGCATAATGAGGTCGAACGAGCCGTCGGGAAACTCGGCGGGTACGTTCATCTGCCGAAGCGTTACGTTGGGCGCATCGGCCAGGCGGGCGCGGGCTTTTTGCAGAGGCATCTCGCTGGCATCGACGGACAGCAGCTGATCGCAGCGCTGCGCCAGCAGTTCCGTCAGGACACCAATGGAACAGCCAATCTCAAACGCCGACTGATATCGTTCACGGGGCAACGCAGCCATTGTGGCCCTATATTTATCGCGCTCGTAGGGGCTGGTTTCAAACGACCACGGATCATCGTTGGCCTGATAAACCCGGTCGAAGTAAGCCGGATCGAGGGAGGAAAGCGGGAGGCTCATAGGTCGGGGTTTTGCTCAACAAACAACTCCCGGGGCGGGGCAAAGTGCGTCAGGAGTTCGGGAGAAAGAAAAAAAGCGGTTGGGTCGTCGTCAATCAGCCGCGTCACCTGCGAGCGGTGGGCGGCAATGGCCCGGTCGCGCTGCGGCAGTACGTCGGTGATGTCAACGCGCCAGATTTGAGTCGTGTCGGGTTGGGGCCAGTCGTCGGGGGTGCCCAGTTCCCAAAGCCAGATCAGGTATTCTAAAAGGCGGGGTTGCAAAAGGGCTTCCTGAGCGGCCCGTTGGCCAATTTGCCAGCAGGCCCGGTGGTCCGGGTGGGGGTCGCGCTGCCAGGGCATAAACAGTACCGTAGGCTTCAGCCGGTTCAGTAGCGCAGTCACGGTCGCCACCGCATCGGCAAAACCCGGCTCGTTTACCGTGGGTACCCGCCGGTCGGGCAGCCGCATAAACGAGCAGGCGTCGGGTTCTACCCCCAGAATCTGAACGGCTTCCCGCGCTTCGGCCTCGCGCAGATCGCGCAGTTTTTGGGCAGGGTACCGCGCTGAATTGGGGTGCGACAGGGTGCCGTCGCTCACGAACAGCACATGGACCGGATAGCCAAGCTGCCGCAATTGCGCAATTGTGCCGCCACAGCCCAGCGATTCGTCGTCGGGATGCGGGGCCATGACCAGTGCGGGGCCAAGCTGCCGCACGTCCAGTGGCCGGGCGCGGTTTTCCAGCGCCTGAACGGAATTAGTGGCCAGATTCATCGAACGGATTGGGGTGATTGAGTATGAATTTGCCAATATCGACCAGCGTGGCATCGGGGGCGGGCTGGCGGAGGTAGAGGGTCAGATCGCGGTGAATCCGCTCGAAGGGTTCGGGCCGCAGCAGCCCGCGCGCCCCCACGCAGCGTTCGGCCAGGGGCATAATCCGCAAACAAATTTCTTCGATAGCCGTGCGGGTCATATTGGCGTAGTGGACAATCGTCTGCGGGTCGGTACCGTCGGCCAGCCATTGGTCGGTATGCTCGCCAGCGGCCCGCAGCCACTGGTTTCCGGATTCGAGCAGGTAGGCCATTTCGGCCAGGCGGGTCTGTTGCAGCAGATCGTCGGTACGGTTCATACCCCGCAAAAACCGGTGGGTTTCCTGCACAATGGCTTCGGCTCCACCCAGTTGTACGGCGGCAAACCGGATGGCTCCCCCGCTGAAATACGGCTGCCGAAAATACAGATCGGGTTGCCCCAGCAAATCGGCTTCGGTTAGCTCAACGCCCGTAAAGTCGAGTTTGAAACTGGCCGAGGCCCGCATCCCCAGCGGTTGCCAGAACCGATTATCCTCCGCAATGGGCGACACCCGCTCGGTAGGAACAACGGCCATTTGCCAGCCCTGCCGGTTGGTGGCGTGCAACGCGCCCGTAATGAGCGGCCGCTGCACCCAGCCCGCACCGGAGCAGAACGTTTTGCAGCCGCTCAGCCGAAACGACGGGCCATGGGCCGTAGCGGTTTCGTGGATGTGGATACCGTCGCCCGCCTGCGTATTCCAGACGCTGAACAGATAGTTACGCTCGCGCACATCGGCGTACCAGCGGTCACGCTGGGCGGGGCTGGCAAACAGATGAATCAGGTACAGTGCGTTGATATGACCTTCGTACACCCGCCCCACGGCCAGGTTAGCCGCGCCAATGTGTTTCAGCAACCGCAGCAGCCGCGCCGTTTGCCCGTGCAAAAAGTCAAGCTCGTGACCGGGCAGGGTGATGGCCAGCAAACCGGCATCGGCCAGCCACGCAAACGCATCTTCGGGAAAGGCTCCTTCATAATCGGTATCGGGGGCGGCTTGGGCAATACGGCTTAGCAGCGGTTTTAGCCGCGCCGGATCATCGGCGGGTTGGGTTGCTGGCGTTTGAGCGGGCGGGGTAGCAATGCAGTCCATTTTCAGATAATGCCAAAGACCCTCCGAATGTTTAAAACGTCATGTCATTGGGGATCTGCCAAACAAAAACCCGCTTCCGGCATTAGCCGGAAGCGGGTTACAAGGAGAAAAAATTCTGCGCCAGTCTCTACGGCCGTAACAGCCGCACGTCGATGGCGATGTCTTTGCCCTCGGCGTTCTGGCCCACCGTAAACTCGACCTCATCGTCTACCTGTATCTCGTTGAAATCGGTGTCGACCAGGCTCGTATAGTGAAAAAACAGGTTATTGGGCGGGTAATTGACAAATCCGTACCCGGTTTTCAGGCTGCGGATGGTACTGATTTTGCGCCCGTCCGGATCGTCGTCCACCTCGGCTACATTGTAGTTGGGCTCATCGTCAGACTCATCGCCGTAGTTGTTATAACTATCATTATACGCGTTACCGTTGCCGTAGTTACCGTTCCCGTTGCTGTTTACACTGGTCGTGGCGGGCACAAAAACGGGCCGGGGCTGCTGTTTCACAAACAGATTCTGAATGACCAGGTCGTTGCGGTTGCTGCGGTCGTCAATCAGGGCGTGCATGGCTACGGGGTAAGAGACCTCTTCGAGTAAATCCTGCGAGGTACGCGTTACCTGCTTTTCGCCCTGCTCGTTCAGAAATTCGAAATCCCAGCTCAGCACCATAATCCGGGAACCGAGCGTATTGAGTTTCCGAATCAGCGGAACGTAATCGCCATCGGACGTAATCAGCACTACGACGTCGAATTTCTTGTACTGCGCCAGTTCAAACGCTTCCAGGGCGAGCCACACGTCGATGCCTTTTTCCTGGCGGTAGCCCTGATACGTTTTGACGGGCAGGTAGTGCGTCACCACCCCTTCAGACATCAGAATATCGTCGAACAGCCGGTCGTAAAATAGTTGATTGCCGCGCTGGTTGGCTTCGTGGGCGTTGAGCCGACCGCGGAAATAATGGGCATCCACGATCTGGCAAAGCCGCTCATTAACGCCTTCTTCTTTGGCTACCTGCCGCCGAATGAAGGAGTGTAAACCTGAAATGCTGATGCGGCTGCGCCGTTCGTGTGAGTAATTGTAATAATTGCTTACGTGTAAAAAATAATTGCCGTCATAAAAAACCCCGATGCGGGTCAGGCCGGATTGTGCTGGCATGTAAACTGATCGTTAGAAACGTTATGAATTGTATGAAAATGCAGGGTATGAGTTCGTATATTCAGGAAGTATGACTGACTATCTTTTCGATCACTATACTAATAAAATGCGCTATAAAACATAGAAACGAACTCGTCGGCAAAAATACGCTTTTTTTAGATTCAATCAGCCGTTGTACTCTGTGCCGGGGTATCTTTGCGGCTTTCGCAGCCCTATTCTCATGCAAAAAATTCTGTTTATCGACCGGGACGGTACGCTCATCCGCGAGCCAAAATCCGATCAGCAGGTCGATTCGCTGGCCAAACTCGAGTATATCCCAAGAGTCTTCTCGGCCCTGCGCCGGATTGCCGAAGAAACCGACTACGAACTGGTCATGGTTACCAATCAGGATGGCCTGGGTACGGATTCGTTTCCCGAAGATACCTTCTGGCCCGCCCATACCAAGATGATGGACACCTTCGCCGGTGAGACGATCCGCTTTGCCGCCGTGCACATCGACCGTCATTTTGCCGCCGATAATGCGCTTACCCGCAAACCCGGTACGGGAATGCTGACGGAATACTTCTCTGGGGGGTACGATCTGAAAAACAGCTACGTCATTGGCGACCGGCTTACCGATGTGCAACTGGCCGTCAATCTCGGCGCGAAGGCCATTCTATTTCTACCCGATGAGGCTGCGTTACCCGGGCAAACCACCGACGGAGCTGGTGAATCTGTCGCCCCGGCAGAACAGCCGGGTATGACCGACGCCCAGCGCGACGCCACCTCGCTGACAACCGGCAACTGGGATGCTATTTACGAGTTTCTGCGCCTGCCCGCCCGCACCGCCGAGGTAGAGCGTAATACCCGGGAAACCCAGATTCGGGTGGTGCTAAACCTCGACGGTACCGGTCAGGCTGATATGCACACCGGGCTGGGCTTCTTCGATCATATGCTCGATCAGGTAGCCAAGCACTCCGGGGCCGACCTCAGCATTCACGTAAAAGGCGATCTGCACATCGACGAGCACCACACCATTGAAGACACGGGGCTGGCGCTCGGCGAGGCTTTCCGGCAGGCCCTCGGTCAAAAGCGGGGTATTTCGCGCTACGGCTTTCTGCTGCCGATGGATGAGGCTCTGGCGCAGGTGGCCATTGATTTTTCGGGACGGCCCTGGCTGGTGTGGGAGGCCGAATTCCGGCGCGAGAAAGTCGGTGATATGCCTACCGAGATGTTTTTCCACTTCTTCAAATCCTTTGCCGATACGGCCCTGTGCAATCTGAATATCAAGGTAGACGGTGATAATGAACACCACAAAATAGAAGCCATTTTCAAAGCTTTCGCCAAAGCCATTAAAATGGCCGTCCGGCGCAACATTCAGGAACTGGACAACCTGCCGAGTACCAAAGGCGTGCTGTAGGTCAGACAGGAGTCGCTTTGGCGCACCGATTCAACCTATACCCCTTGTAAACAGTTTAGGTTTAAATGGCCTCAGGGCTTAGTTTTGCATTTGAATTCAATCGACTACTATCATGGATTTATCGACTATATTGACGCTTCTGTTTTACGCTGTTCTGCTTGGTGCTGCTTTTATGACGGGTAAATGGCTGGAGCGTAAAGACCGGAAATACTAGTTTTCAGTGAAGCGGAATGAGCAGAGAATGAAGAGTAAGACGCTCTTGACGCTTCGTTCTCCGCTCATCACCCATCCCGCTTCACTGTATGTTATCTGCACTAACGCGCTGGCTGTTCAAACTATGGGGCTGGCGCATTGCCGGGCCCGTACCTACGGTGCCGAAAGCCATCTGGGTAGTAGCTCCGCACACCACCAACTGGGATTTTCCAATTGGTCTGGGTATCCGGCCTACCATTCACATCTGGATTCAGTTTCTGGCCAAGAGTTCGCTGTTTACCTGGTACGCCGGCTGGCTGTTTCGGGCGTTGGGCGGCAAACCCGTTTATCGCGACAAATCGCGCAATCTGGTTGATGCTACGGTCGATATTTTCAACAGGAGTGACACGCTGCACGTCTCTATCGCTCCCGAAGGCACCCGGGCCAACGTAGCCAACCTCAAAACCGGATTCTATTACATTGCGCTTAAATCGGGGGTTCCGCTCATCCTGACCGGCTTCGACTGGCCCCGTAAACTGGTGTTGCTGAGCGAACCGCTTTACATTACCGGCGACTATATTCGTGATATGGAGCCATTCTACGCTTTTTTTTCGCAGGTGCACGGTATCAAAAAAGACTGGCTTAAAACCTGGGAAGAAACCGGCGTCATTACCCAGCCGTAGCGCTGCCTTCACATGCTGATCAACAGACCGGTGCGCCTTCCACTTTGCCTGTTCATGCTGGCCATGCTGCTGATTCGGGCGGGACTGGTAACTGCCCAAATCGACACGATCCGTATCCGCAACGATGCGATGCAGGTCGTCCGTCGGGATACGATTATTCCGATTACGATCAACCTTGAGAATCTGCCCAAAGCGCCGGCCCTGCGTAAGATTCTTGAGCAGGGCAATACCGTTGACAGTGCAGCTTACCAGCCTGACTCCACGTACTGGCGGCATAAAGTCGAAACGGGGCTGAACGTAAACCAGGGGTCGTTTAGTGGCAACTGGAAAGGCGGTGGCGTCAATTCTATTGCCCTGGGGCTGAACTTCAACGGGCGGCTCAGCTACCGCCGGAACCGCTTCAACTGGATTGCCCGCGCCCAGTTCCAGTACGGTATTGTGAAAAACGCCCAGCAGAGTCTGCGCAAAAGTACCGACCGGCTCTTCGTGGATTTTAAAGCGGGACTTCGCATTAGTAAACGATGGCAGTGGTTCGGATCACTGAATTTGCTCTCGCAGTTTGCCACCGGCTACAACTACGTCACGCTGCCCTCCGGTGAGGAACGGGCCGATCAGATTTCCAATTTCTTTGCCCCGGCCTACCTAACCGAATCGCTGGGACTGGTGTATGAACCCAATGATTCGTTTGACCTGCGGCTGGGTGTCTTAACGCTGCGGCAAACGTTCGTGACTGACCCCACTGTGCGGCTGTACGTACCCATGAACTACGGCGTTCCCCTGGACCGTACCGTGCGCAACGAACTCGCATTTCAGGCCGTAGCCAGTTACGACCGCGATATTGCCAAAAATATAAACCTGAACTTCCGGTACCAGCTCTTTGCCGACTATACTAACGTGGCCGCTACCGATCACCGGCTTGACCTTACGCTGACGGGTAAAATCAACGAGTTTCTAAACGCCAACCTGAGCGGTGTTATTCTCTACGACCAGGATCAGGATTTTAAAGTCCAGTACAGTCAGGCCCTGTCCATCGGATTGCTGCTCACGCTGTAGCGGCCCGCAGGAGTTCAACCATTCGCTTGCCTGCCCGCTCCGACGCGCCCGGTTCACCCATCTGCTGCTGCACGTCGGCGTAGCCCGCCAGCACCTCTTTCCGGCGCGATCCGCCGGGTAAAATCAGCCGCAGTTCGTCCGCCGTTCGGGCCGGGGTGCAGTCGTGGGTGAGTTCACGCACCAGTTCGCGGTTCGCAATCAGGTTCACGAGCGAAATAAATGGCACGGTCATAATCCGCCGGCCCAGTTCATAAAACGCCCGCGACGTTTTGTAGAGAACGACCTCGGGAATGTTGAGCAGGGCTGTTTCGAGGGTGGCGGTGCCGGAGGTAACGAGCGCGGCTTCTGACACGTGCAGTAGATCATAGGCCGCATCGGTTACGCGCCGGACCCCGGGGTAGTCGGCCATATACCGGTCATACAACGCGCCGGGCAGGTTGCTGACGGCACTGACTACGAACTGATACGCCGGAAACTGCCGGGTCGTCTCCAGCATAACAGGCAGGTTACCGGCAATCTCCTGCTGTCGGCTGCCCGGCAGCAGGGCCACCACGGGCCGCTCATCCGCCAGGTAGTTTTGCCGGAAGTCCGGGTCGGGTTGAAACCCGGCGAGGGCGTCCAGCAGTGGATTGCCTACGTACTCGACGGTGTAATCGTACTGCGCGAAAAATTCGGTCTCGAAGGGAAAAATCGTAAACAGCGTATCAACGGCGGCCTTGATGTTCCGCGCCCGGCCCGGATTCCAGGCCCACACTTTCGGCGAGATGTAATAGAACACCCGGATGCCGTGCTTTTTGGCAAAACGGGCCATCCGCAGGTTGAAACCGGCGTAGTCGATCAGAATCAGCACGTCGGGGCGGTGGGCCAGTAAATCGGCCTGGCATTCGCGCATAATCCGGCGAATAGTGCCGAGGTTTTTGGCCACCTCCACAAAACCCATAAACGCCATCTCGCGGTAGTGCCGAACAATAATGGCTCCGGCGGCTGCCATCTGCTCGCCCCCGTAGGCCCGGCAATGCGCATCGGCATCATGCGCCCGGATGCCCCGAATCAGGTTGGCCCCGTGCAAATCGCCGGAGCGTTCGCCCGCTATCAAATAATAGGTCATGGAAAAAGAATCAGAGCCGGTCTACCTCAAAGCGGAGTTCGTCGGCTAGCTGGCGCAGGCGGGTGGTGTCGGGGCGGGGCGGGGGCAGCTGCTGGCTGACAAACGCCCGGATTTCCCAAACCTCCAGCACATCGTTGAGAGCTACCTCGCGATTGGATATGTCGGCACGGTCGGCGGTGAGCAGCAGGGTACCTTTGGCCTTTACCTGATTGTAAACGCGCCGGCAGCCAATGACGGGTCCGGTGTTCCGGTCAGGCCGGGAAAGGATAGCGTAGAATTTGCCATCCACAATATCGAACCAGTTGCGGATAAACTGCCCCACGAGTAATGCACCGGGAAATACGAAATCGTCGCCCGCTTCAAAGGCGCGGTAGTGGCCTTCGGGCAGGGTGGGCAGGTGCATGGCGGGCAGGTGGCGCACAAAATCAGGCTGCTGATACCGCTGGGCGTACTCACCAAACTGACGCTGCATCACCACGCCAATCATGGGCGCTATCGGCTGGGCCGGTACGCTGGGCCGGTTAGTACCGCCCGGACCGTCATAGACATTGTTGAACGCCAGCACCTCTGCCGGATTAGCCTGCATGGAAACGCCCCGGTTAAAGAGCGGCTCGACGGGGGCGGGGGTCGCCTGGTACGTGGGTACCGGTACGGGTGCGCTGGGTCGCACGGGCGGGGTAATAACGGGCGGGGCCGGGGCAGACCGCACCGGTTCGTGCGTCTCGCTGGGGCGGTAGTATTTATTGAGTACTTCTGACAGCGGCTTTGGCTCGGGCGTTTTGGGAACGGTATCGCTGAAGATGTCGGGAAAGTCGGGATGGGCGAACGGATCGTCGGCGGTGGCGTTAATTTTACCGTCGGAGCGGATGGGTTCGGTACGGGGGCGGAGCGACTCGGAGCGGCTGTCCTGGCCAAGCGGTATGGTCAGGCTGGGCGTTTGGCGGAGTTTGCGCAGGTCCTGCCGCGTCAGCAATTCAACCGTAGTATTGAAGGCCTTGGCCATGGCCTGGATATTCTGCTGATTAGGGTTGGCGCGGCCCTCTTCATACGCGCCAAGCAACGAGCGTTTAATGTTTATTTTTCGGGAAAACTGCTCCTGCGTCAGACCATTCAGTTTGCGCAGGTACCGGATATTTTCGCTGACGAGTGACATCGGTTCGGGTTTGCTAACGATTTTGCTAATATAGCGGGTTTCCGGATCGATTTGCTAAAGCGGGTTGTTTGCTTAATTTTTTGTACTTTTTGGCGTATTTTTTTGACTGAATTCGTTGCCTTGTCAACTGAGTCTTCTGTAAAACAACTATAATGAACGCAACTCTCCCCCAAACTGACCTGCGCGATACGCTGCGGGCGGCTTTTGACCGGCAACGCCGGTTTGCCCCGCAGATGTCCCTGACTACCGCTGCCGAACGTATCGAACGCATCAAACGCATTCAGCAATGGATGTTTGCCCATCAGTCCGAGCTGGAAAAGGCGATGTACGAGGACTTCCGCAAGCCGAGTGCCGAGGTTGGGCTGGCCGAACTGATGACCGTGAATGGAGAAATTAAGCATACTGTCAAAAACCTGAAGCGGTGGATGCGCCCGCAGCGCGTACCCACATCCCTAAGCCTGATTGGTACCAAAAGCCACGTTCGCCACGAGCCGAAGGGTAACGTGCTGATTATTGCGCCCTGGAATTATCCTTTTTCGCTGATTATCAAACCGCTGGTGTCAGCCATTGGCGCCGGGAATGTGTGTATCCTGAAACCGTCGGAGATGACGCCCCACACAGCCGCGCTGCTGACCCGGATGGTAGGCGACCTGTTTCCGCCCGAAGAAGTAAGCATTTTTGAGGGCGACGCCGGCGTGTCGCAGGCGCTGCTCGAACTGCCGTTTAACCACATCTTCTTTACCGGAAGCCCCGCCGTAGGGCGCGTGGTGATGACAGCTGCCGCCAAACACCTGGCATCGGTTACGCTCGAACTCGGGGGTAAATCGCCCGCCATTGTCGATGAGTCGGCGCGTGTGAAACAGGCGGCAGAGCAACTGGCCTGGGGTAAGTGCCTCAACAATGGCCAAACCTGCATCGCGCCCGACTACCTCCTCGTCCATGAATCCATCAAACAGCCGTTTATGGACGCCATGCGCAACACTCTGACGGGCATGTACGGGGCCGACGGGCAGGCCGTCGAAGCGTCGGACAGTTACGCCCGGATTGTAAACCGGAAGCATTTTGAGCGGATACGGTCGCTCGTGGAGGATGCCGTCGGTAAGGGCGCGACCGTAACGCTGGGCGGGCGCATGAACGAAGCCGACAACTTTATCGAACCCACCATCCTCGAAAACGTAACGGACGACATGCGGGTGATGCAGGACGAGATTTTTGGCCCGGTGCTGCCCGTACTGACTTACAAGACGCTGGACGAGGCCCTCCGGATCGTGAACAGCCGCGAGAAGCCACTGGCCCTGTATATCCACAGTCGCAACCGCAAAAACACGCAGTATATCCTGGACCGCAGCACGGCGGGCGATACCGTCGTGAATGATACGCTGCTCCAGTTCGGGAACGTTGAACTGCCGTTTGGGGGCGTTAACAACAGCGGCATTGGTAAGTCAAATGGATTTTTCAGCTTCGTGGAGTTTTCCAACCAGCGGGGCGTCATGCAGCGCGACTTTGGCACTATGAAGTTCATTTACCCCCCCTATACCAACCGGGTTAAAAAGCTGATCAATTTCTTTACCAGGTATACCTAGACCCATTCGCGCCTGATAGCCTGGAGAAAAAATAACCTTTTCCGGCGAGATAGACGGGGCAAATCGGTATGAAACAACGTGCAGGAATTGGTATGAAAATAAAATGAGGGTCGGGATTACTAACCGTTTTCAGGAATTGCGTTGGGGGCCGTTAGTTCGGGGCGGGGTGCCGCCTGAATGCCGGAAGTGACCGTAAAGAATTTGGCGTCAGCAGAAATGAGGGAATACAATCCGTGGAAACGTTGAGGAGAGAAACATTAGAAGTCAAACTTCGCGTTGGCCGTTACACCCGGCCAGCTATCGGTGCGGAACGAGTTGGCGGGTAACCCATCCGAACTGAACAGGTTGGCATCGACCGGCGAATCGGCCCAGCCGTAGCGGACGGCAACGGGGTTGGGTACGGCGGGACTGGACACCACAACGGTGTTTTTACCACTGATTTCGGCTTTGGCATAATGAAAAATCTTATCGGCCCCCGCCATTTCAAACCCTTTCAGATACCCGTAAGCGTCCTTTGCACTTAAGCCGTCGGCCACATGGTTGAACGTCACGGTAGCTTTGCCACCCTCGAAGTTGACCTTGTCCATCATGGGCGAGCTATAGTTGATGGCCTGCCCGTAATCGAGTTTCAGCGCGTTCAGGGCCAGCCGGTGGCCAACGCCCTGCTTGTTGGTCGGGTGTATATCAGTGGGATTCCCTACGTCGGTCGTGACGGCCATGCCGGTTTTGGGCAGGCTAAGGGTCATGGTCTGGGCTTCGCGGAGTTCGGCCCAGCCGCTGCCTTTGTTGCTGTTCTGGTTTGGGCCATAGCTGGACAGCTGCACGAAATAAAACGACAGATCCTGTCCGAACTTCTGCCGCCAGTCGGTAATGAGCAGGGGCATGGCCTGCCGGTACTGATAGGCCCGCCCAGCGTTGGACTCTCCCTGGTACCAGAGCACCCCCCGCAGGGCGAAGGGTTCCAGAGGAGCAATCATGGCGTTATAGATGCTGACCGCCACGTTATTCATAAATCGCTTGTATTCATGTTTTTCGGCAAAGGCGGGCAGCAGGCGCCAGTCCTGGGCCAGGCTGATGCGCTGCAGCTTACCGGCTACGTAGAGGTCATCCGCCGACCCCTTCAGCCCCGGACCATACCAGGATGGGTTGACCATGTTCCCCAGTTTCACAACGAGGTGGTTCGTCCCCGCTTGCCAGGTGTTAGCCGGAATGGTGATTTTCCGAACACCCGTCAAAATCCCTTCGGAAACGAGTTTGCCGTTGATGTAAATCTGGTTCGGGCTGTCGTTCTCGGCCAATGCCAGCGTGGTTTCTTCGGTTACCATCTCGTCGGGAATCATGACAGTCCGGGCCATGTAACCCGGCCCCATGAAGCCCCGCATCCCTTTCCATTCCCACTGTCCAAGGGGGTCGGATTTTATCCAGCCCGCAAAATCATAGGTTGGGTCGAGGTACTTTTTCTCGTCGGCTGCGGTCAGGCTGGGCGAAACCTTCAGCTGCTTCCGCAGCCTGAGGTCAATCAGGCTGTCGGCGGCCTGCCAAGTGGTGGGGAGGTTCTGGACGGTGGGCCGCAACTCGTCATTGCTCATCATGCCTTCTTTGCTGATCCAGCCCTCAATCTGCGAGCCGCCCCAGGACGAGTGAACCAGCCCGATCGGGATGTTTAGTTTCTGGTATAACTCACGGGCGAAGAAAAACCCAACGGCGGTGAAATCGCCCACCGTTTCAGCCGAAGCGACTTCCCACTCACCCGCTTTCAGTTCCGTTTGCGGGGTCAGGGCCAGTTCGTGCTCAACTTTGAAATGACGAATCTGGGGGAAATTAGCGTTCTTCTTTTCTGCCGCAAAATTATCGGCCTGCCTCACCGCAAACTCCATATTCGACTGACCCGAACACAACCACACTTCACCAATGAGCACGTCGCTAACCTGGGCGTTACCCGATTTGGCCGCGACCGACAGCGTGTGCGGACCACCGGCTTCGAGAGCCGTAAAGGTGACCATCCACTTGCCGCTGGCATCGGCTTTAGCCTGCTGGGTTTGTCCGGCCAGGGTAGCTTTTACCGTCTCGCGCGGGTTGGCCCAGCCCCAAACCGGAATCGGCTTTTGTCGTTGCAACACAACATGGTCGGAGAAGAGCCGGGCCAGACGAACCTGACCAAAAGCGGTTGCGCTGACCAGCAACAGGGTAACAATGGTGAAACGGATTTTCATGGTATTCGAGGTGTGAGCTGAGGTTTGGGGAGATTGCTGTTATTTCCGGGTGTTACCGGTGGGCAGTTTCCCTTGTAAGGCTTCCAGCGCGGTGGCCAGATACACCAGCGGGGCGTTCCAGTTGATGGCGATTTCGTTGGAGGCATAGGAGCAGTCGCTGTCCACAAACACTTCGTCAGCTATCGTTGTGGTGTACCCGGCGCACTTGTCCTGCCGGGCCGCGTTGGCATTAGTGCCCCCCGACAACAGGCCGGGAACCGGCGCGTCGATACCATCGGCAACGGACGGGCGGTGGTGGGGGTGCAGGGGCGTTTTATGACCGAAGCCCGTTACAAAGGAGTACCCAACGGCGTTACGGCCCACGAGATAATCCATATTGGCCAGGGCCGCATCCAGATACGAGGGTTCACCCGTGAGCCGGTACGCCTGAATGAGGGCGATGCCCTGATTGGCGGCTACGGCACTACTCCCCCAGATATAGTCACTGACCAATTTTCCCATTGGGGTCTGGAAGGCCTGCCTGTTCACATCCTGCCGAAGCTGATCGGCCTGCTGGATGATATGAGCTTTGATTTTGGGTAAATCCTGCTGACCGCGTGGCGTCAACTGACTCTGCATACGAGCCAGTGAGTAGTACGCCAGCGTACGCACCTGGGGCCAGGCGGGCAGGGGCGTCTTATCGTCGGGAAACAGGTTAACGGCCGTGTAATAGCTATCGTCTTTGGTCGTCAGGTATAGTTCGGCAGCCGCCCAGATCCATTCGTCGCTGGCGTCGCGGTCGCCGTAGGTGCCGGTGACGACATCCGGGTCGAACGTTTTGTTCATCGCGTCCTGGTCATACAGGGCATTCGGGTTCTGTTTGGCCCACTGCCAGGCCTTCAGGGCGGCCAGGCGGCAGGAGTCCGACAGGCCGGGGAGTTCACGGTTGTAGGCGGTAAAAATTCGGCTGGCCTGCGCCATGACGGCGGCAAAATCAAGGGCCGCCGTCACGCTTTTCTGGACCACGTAGCGGTTGGTACCAGGATTGGCCTTGACGGGCATCACCATACCATCGAATTTGGGATTGGTCAGTTTGTGGTACACACCCCCGTCGGCGGGGTCCTGCATGGTCAGCATCCAGCGCAGGTTCCAGAGTGATTCATCGAGTAAATCGGGTAGCCGGTTATCGCTCTCCGGAATGTTGGCGGTTACGGTCTGGCAGAAATCGGGAAAATCTTCGTAGAGCGACAGCAGCGTGCCCGTCGTAATACCTGAATTAACGATATACTTGTTGTAGTCCCCCGCATCGTACCAGCCGCCGGGCGATGCAATGGTACTCCCCGTCGGGCGCGTTGCCGAAGCCGCCGATGGATGAATAAGCACCTGACTGTCGGGATGACCCGCCGGGCGGTGCCACTTTTGGGCAAATTTTTCGGGCAAATCGGTGGATGCCCGCTGGTAGTAGAAACCTTTCAGCGCACCAATGGCCAAGTCCCGATGCACGTTCGGTTTTATGGTAAATGGGTAAGATTGCCCTACTCCCGGCACCTTGACAACGTACAGACCTGTGGTCTGGAAGGCCGAAAAATCAGCGGTGCGGGCGGTCTTCCCCGATATACTGTTCTGGCGGGCTTCGCTGAGCGTGCCGGAGAACAGAACCTTTTTACCATCGGCCGTAGTGACCTGAAACGGCCCGCCCGCATCGGTAAGCACAATGGCTGCCTTGGGCGCCTTGGGATAGAAACCAAGCTGATTCAGCCGGATTGAGTGGTTCTCTACTGGTTGTCCCTGCAAGGGAAACGTGGCCAGGCACAATAATGTCAGAATAGAGAGCAGGCATTTGCCGAAAATCATACCTAAAGGCCGGATGCATACGGGCTACTTTTCTGTTGAGCAACCACGTACGCTGAACGGCGGGAAACGGTTAAACACATTTGAGCAGTATCTCTGGTAACCCTGCACCGTGGGTTGTGCCGGCCACCAGAGTGTTTATCGTATGCCGGGTGGTTTTCCGGCTCACACACCGCCGGGTCCACTAGTCTATCATTTCGGCATCAGCCACAATGTAGTTCATCTCGTAGATATCGTCGGCGTTGAGTTTAAGCGTTCCCCGAAAGGTGCGTCGCTCGTCGGTCTTGAATTTTTTGCCGTTCTTCTTGAATTTAAGGGCGGCAACGGACTCCGGCCCCGCGCCACCACAGAAAAAACAGGCACTGAAGGGAAACGCCGACAACACATACGTATTCGCTTCCAGGTCAACGGGCAAGACATAGCCCGTTATTTCGATCGTTTTGCCGCTGAGCTTCTGAATGCCCGGCCCAAACGTGGGATACAGCATATAGATCGACTCGGCGGCATACCACTTCTTCTTGAACGTGACATCGCGCAGCGTTTCCCAGGATAGTTTGACCGGCTCGGCAACCGAAATGGATTTCGTGGATACGGGTAGTGCGGGCCGAAAGGCCGTAGCTACAAATGAAAGAATGCAGAGGGTAATCAGGGTACGACGCATAGGTCAGGTAGTTATCGGGAAAGACTATTGCTGGTAAAATTACGAAAAACCCTATTTTTACTAATTCGATTCACTCATAAACAGGCAGACGTGTCGCTCCACCATACCAACAACGCTGAAAATACCGCTGCAATTCCCGCGCGCTTTACCCGGCTCTACACCACCATGCTTATCCTGGTGGCGTTACTGCTGACGATGGCGCAGGGCCTTACGCAATGGCGGATGCGGGCCTTGCAGGACGAACTCTGGATTATTCGGTACGCGGCCCTGCAACGGCATCAGGGTCAGCAAATCGTAAATCACTCGCTCCAGCTGACGGATGCCAAGTCGCTGGCTGATTTCGAGCGAAACCGCCGGGCTTTGCGGCAGGTATTTGGCCAGTTTGAACGGTATCATCTGGAAGGCCGCACGGGGCGTGTTACCGACTATGCCATTCATATTCCTAACTCGGATACGGTGCAGCAAATGTATACCAATATTCGGCCCGAGTTCAGAGCCTATCAGCGCAGTGTGCGCCAGTTGATGACCATACAAACACCGGCCGATGTGGCCCGGCCTAATGTACAGGCGGCTATTACCCTGCTCTTGGCGAATGAAAAGCCGTTTCTGGAAAAAACGGATGCCATTGTTCGGGAGTATACGTCGGAGTTGCGGGCCAAGCTCAATCTGCTCCGGGATATTGAGTTGTCTTTATATGGCTTCACCATGCTGGTATTAGCCAGTATTGGCCTGCTTATTCTGCGGCCGGCCGCCCGGCGAATCAAAAAAACGTTTGCTCAGTTGGTTGAAGCCCGTAACCAGACAACGGCGGCCAACCAGAAGCTGCTCGGGGCCAACAAATCATTGAAGGAAACGCGCCAGAAACTCGCCGAAGCCACCCGACAACAGTACCAGCAGCAAATTGATGAGCAGCAAATCCGTACGTCGGCCCTGATTGCGGGGCAGGAAGAAGAACGCAAGCGGCTCTCCCGCGACCTGCACGATGGGCTGGGGCAAATGCTGACGGCTATCAAATTGCAACTGGAGGGGCTGGAAACCATCCTGAACCGTACGCAGCCCGCCAGCCCGCCCGACGGCCCTGCCTACGCCAAAAACCTGCGCACCCTCAAAACGTTGATAACGCAGACCATTCAGGAAACCCGTACCATCTCCAATAATCTGATGCCGAGCGTATTGAGCGATTTTGGCATTGTACCCGCCCTGAAAATGGTGGCCGAGACCGACCGTACCGAGGCTGTTGACGTAACGTTCTCTACCAACATGATTGCCAATCCGAAGCGGCTGAATCGAAATACGGAAATTATGATCTACCGGGTTACGCAGGAAGCCGTCAGCAATGCAGTCCGACACGGCCACCCCTCACACGTGCATATTGAACTCAACACCCGAAACGATATGCTTTACCTGACCGTTACCGACGACGGATGCGGCTTTAGTCTCTATAAACAAAACGATGACGGGCAGGAGTATCCGGCCAGTGACGGCGCACGAATGCAGGTCCGAACCAAACAACACGCCCCTTCGCAGGGTATTCACAACATGCGGCAGCGTGTGCGGCTGCTCAACGGTAACTTTCGGATGCATTCGGTGCCGGGAGGGGGAACAACCGTACAGGTCAGCATTCCAGAAAAAAGTTAATACACAACTATGACACCAACCCGGCTCTTGCTGGTGGACGATCATTCGATTGTTCGCGATGGAATACGGCTTCTGCTCGAACAGGCCGATGGACTCCAGATTGTTGACGAGGCCAACGATGGCGAGGAAGCCTTGGAAAAACTCAAGAATCTGCTGGCTGAAGGTAAGGAAAGTCTGCCCGACGTAGTGTTGATGGACATTTCATTGCCTGGTATGTCGGGTATTCAGACTACGCAGCTCGTCAGCAAACAATACAAGTCGGTGCGGGTACTGATGCTTTCCATGCATAACAACGAAGATTATATTCTGCGATCGGTAGAAGCCGGCGCGTACGGCTATATCCTGAAAGATTCGTCGTCGGATGAGATGATCAAAGCCATTCGGGTCATTGCTTCGGGCGAAAAATACTATAGTTCGCCCATAGCCTCGATTATTTTGAGCGGCTACATGCAGCAGCTGAAGAAAGGCCCCAAAAACAACCGACCCAACCGAACATCCAGGCTGTCGAACAAGGAAAAAGAGATCCTAGGCTATCTGGTCGATGGAATGAGCAGCCGCGAAATTGCCGGAAAACTAGAGCTCAGCGTTCGTACGGTCGATAATCACCGGGCCAATATGATGCGTCGGTTGCAGGTACGCAACGCGGCCGAACTGGTGAGAATGGCCATTGAAGAGAAGCTCCTGTGAACTTCGGTCTTCGTGCGCTTGTTGTTTTTGAGAGACCGGCCACAAAGCCGGTCTCAACGTTTCAGATCAGTACAGTCAATAGACAGAGTTTACTCACTAACCAACCCTAATTATGTCACTTCGCTTAGGAGACATTGCCCCCGATTTTTCAGCCGATACCACGCAGGGACCAATCAATTTTCACGAATGGCTCGGTACATCGTGGGGGATGCTGTTCTCCCACCCCGCCGATTTTACCCCCGTCTGCACCACCGAACTGGGTCGGACGGCCCTACTGAAGGATGAGTTTGGCAAGCGTAACGTAAAGGTCATTGCCGTATCGGTCGATGACCTGGAGTCGCACAACCGCTGGACGCCCGACATCAAGGATGTGACCGGCACAGAAGTGAACTTCCCGATCATTGCCGATGCCGAGCGGAACGTAGCGACGCTGTACGATATGATTCATCCCAATGCCAGTGAAAAAGCCACGGTGCGCTCGGTATTTGTAATCGGCCCCGACAAGAAAATTAAGCTAACGCTGACCTATCCGGCATCGACGGGTCGAAATTTCAACGAACTGATCCGCGTGATCGACTCGCTGCAACTCACCGCCGATTACCAGGTTGCCACGCCCGCCGACTGGCAGGATGGCGATGACGTGATTGTAACCCCCGCCGTATCGAATGACCAGCTGGACGCTAAATTTCCAAAGGGCGTTACGTTCGTGAAGCCCTACCTGCGCACTACCCCACAGCCGAATAAGTAAGCCATCCTGCGTATCTGGTTCCCTGTTCGCGTATTAGCCGACGTTGAGCCTGGAGCCAGCTGCGCTAAACTGGTAACCCTCGCTCCCTGACTGTGGGGCTTGAAAACAATCATCCTGACAAACCGTTACGTTTCTATCAGGTAAACTAACCCGTTCAACGTCATGGCAAAGCAGAAAAACGATAATCCCGAACACAAAGAAGGGCCAGTGGCCAAGGCCATTGAACAGCAAACCGCCAAGCTTCCCTCAGACTTATTCCTGTGGGCCGCTTTTGGTTCAATGGGCATCTCGCTGTACCTGCAGGCTCAGGGCGAGCGTGATCGCAGCCTGTTTGTTGGCCAGTGGGCCGCCCCCTTTCTCTTGCTCGGCCTTTACAATAAGCTGGTAAAACTGGAAGGGAGTGATTAGCAGGCCTTTCCCACAAAAAAAGCCCCCGGAGAACTTCTGAGGGCTTTTTTTGTGGGAAAGGCGTACCAGAAAGGTGTACTTTCGGACTAATTTTTTACGGTAGCAGATGAAATTTCGGGTTCTGGCTGAACTGGTGCTTCGGCGGTATGGGATTTATTTGATTGTCGGCTTGTTTGCCCTCATCGCGCTGTTTTGGGTAAGTCGCACCGGGCGGCCGGTGAACATGGACTGGCGGTTTGTGCAGGCGTTTGGCATCCGGCTTCCTATGCGCTACGAAATGCATGGTATCGACGTATCAAAACACAACAGCCGCATTGACTGGCCACGCGTGCGATTGATGGAAGCCGACGGGGTGCGGCTGCAGTTCGTGTTTATCAAAGCCACCGAAGGCGCGACTATGAGCGACGTCCAGTTTGACAAAAACTGGCGCGAAGCCAGGAAATCAAGCCTGCGCCGGGGTGCTTACCATTTTTATCATCCCACCCGAGATCCGCTGAAACAGGCCAATAATTTTATCCGAAACGTCACCCTCAAACCCGGCGATTTCGCGCCCGTCGTCGATTTTGAAGTGACCAACGGGCAGTCCGAAACGACCATTGTGGAGGGGTTGCGGCAGTGGCTCGAGACGGTTGAAACCCACTACCGGGTACGCCCCATTATCTATACAAACGGCAACTTATACCGCCGATACATTCGAGAAAACTTTACCGATTATCCGCTTTGGATTGCCGACTACTCGACCAAAGACCTGCGTCAGTACAACCACGATCAGCTATACTTCTGGCAGCACAGCCAGGCGGGCTGGGTACAGGGAATCCGCGGCAAAGTTGATTTCAACGTCTTTGTGCTGGACGAGAACCGGCTGAAGGAGATCTGTCTGTAGGCTGTTTAACGCTGCCAGATCTCCCACGACTTTTCGGCCTGCAACACCAGCATATCGTGGCCATTCATAACCGCGGCCCCGCGCTCCTGACCACGTTGCATAAAGCGGGTTCTGGCCGGATTGTAGACCAGGTCATAGAGCAGATGCTGAGGGGTAAGCTGAGGATAAGGGAGGTCCGGCGCTTCGTTCTCGTGCGGGAACGTACCCACCGGCGAACAATTGATGATAAGCTTATACTGGTCAATAACCGGCGGCAGGTCAGCGTACGACAGCGTATCGGCCGACGCCTGGCGTGACACGAGCCGGTACGGAATGCCCAGGTCGGCAAGGGTAACCACTACGGCTTTGGAGGCCCCGCCCGTGCCGAGCACAAGAGCCCTGCCTGCGAAAGGGGCAAGGCCCAGCGTGCCAAACCAGGTCTGGAGCGACTGCCGAAAACCGTAATAATCGGAGTTGTAGCCGGTGCGGGAGCCGTCGGCTTCGAGTTTGATGACGTTTACCGCGCCCACCTTTTGGGCCGACGCATCGAGTCGATCCATAAATGGCAACACGGCCTGCTTGTGCGGAATGGTAACGTTCAGCCCGCGCAGTCCCGGCGTTTGCAGGAGGGCCGGTAATGCATCGATTTCGGGCAACTCATACAGATCGTACCGACAATCAACAGTGCCTTCCCGCGCAAATTTATCGGTGAAGTACCGTTGCGAGAACGAGTGCATCAACGGGAACCCAATTAGGCCGTACCGATCCATATTGTCTGGTCATTTACCACTCGGGGGGTCGGGGTAGCTTACCCCGACCCCCCGAGTGGTGATCTAAAAAATTACACCTTCGCTTCCATCCGTTTGCGAACCGCGCCGAAAATGATAGGAATGATGGACAGGCCTACAATGCCGAAAACAACCAGTTCGAAATTCTTCTGCACAACTTCGATGTTGCCCAGCAGATAGCCAAGCATCGTAATGCCGATAACCCAGAGCATGGCACCGATAATGCTGAATCGGATATACGTGCCGTAGTTCATGCTGCCGGCCCCCGCCACAAACGGCGCAATGGTGCGCACAATAGGAATAAACCGGGCAATGATGACCGTACGGCCGCCGTGTTTGGCGTAAAATTTCTCGGTTTCGGTAATGTATTCGCGCTTGAAAAACAGAATCCGTTCGCGCGATTTGATCTTCGTTCCCAGAAATTTCCCGACGAAATAGTTGACGTTGTCGCCCATCAGGGCCGCCACAATCAAAAGCGGAATGATAACCCACACACTGAGGTCATTGGTGTCGCGGGCGGCCAGCGCACCGGCCGCAAACAGCAGCGAATCGCCGGGTAACAGCGGCATCACAATCAGGCCGGTTTCTGTAAATACGATAAGGAACAGGATGGCGTAAAGCAGCACCCCGTATTCATTAGCCCACAGATCGAGATACTTGTCGAGGTGGAGCAGAAAATCGAATAATGACTTGATAATTTCCATTTATTTGTCAAGAAAATGAGAAAAGGTGTCGCCCCGCAGGCCGAGCCGAATGGTTTCCAGCGGAATAACTTCAGCGGGAGCAATATTGCCGAGGTTCACATTGGCGCCGAGCAGCTTCACAAACCACACCTGCTGCTCCTTTTGCGGGGCTTCCCACAAAATACTCTCGGATGGAATCTGCGTCAGAATCTCTTCGACCAGTCCCTGCCGTACCTCGCCACTTGACCGGAACAGGCCTACCGTACCGCCCTCGCGGGCTTCGCCAATAACCTTCCAGGCACCAGCCTCCAGCTCGGCCTTCATCAACTGAATCCACTTGTAAGGCGGAATGATCTTGGCTTCATCTTTCGACCCTACCTCCGATAGTACCGTTACCTGTGTGGCCAGCTGCCGGATGTACTCGCATTTTTGATCCTGCTCCATTTCGAGCGAACCGTCCGATACTTCGGCATATTGCATGTTGTAGCGATCCAGCAGTTTGCGGTAATCGTCAAACTGCCCACGCACCACAAAGGCTTCAAAGAGGGTGCCACCGAAATAAACGGGCAGACCGGCGTCGCGGTAGATGGCCAGTTTCTCGTCCAGCCTGGGCGTAACGAACGAAGTGGCCCAGCCCAGTTTAATAATGTCGGCGTGGTCGGCAGAAGTAGAGATAAAGTCTTCTACTTCGCGCAGGCTAAGTCCCTTATCCATAACCATGGTAACGCCACTGTTGCGGGGTTTACTGGTACGTTCGGGAAGCTGCGTAAGCGTGTAATTCATAGTGTCGGTTTGAGGACAGTAGTAAACGATGGCCCAAAAGTAAGACAACTGCGGAGAATCCTCACAGGATAGTACACAAGAAAAGGCGCGATACGGCAATTTTGCTTGGTTTTGTGCTATTTTTGTCGACAATGAACGACACAAAAAATCAGCGTCTCGACTTCTTCAGGTCCATGATTGGTCAGGATATGAGCGGTAGTATTTCAGCATTCGGGCGGTGGCTCAATGGTACAATCCGGGTGGCCGAAGAAGGCAAACTAGTGGCTGATTATAGAGTGCGCGCCGATATGACCAACCCGGCGGGTGTCCTGCACGGCGGGGCCGCATCGGGTATTCTGGACGATCTGATCGGGGCGATGGTATTCACCCTCAACCGCGAATTTGCCTTTACGTCGGTCAATCTAAACGTCGATTTTCTGCACGCAGCCCGGCAGGGCGATACCGTAACGGCAACGGCTGAAGTGGTGCGGGCGGGGCGGAACATTATTCACTGCATTGGCACCATTACCGCCACTGACGGCAAAATCATCGCCAAAGCCGCTACCAACCTGATTCAAACGTCGGTGAAATTACCGGTTTGAGAAATTTACTAAGGCGAGTTAACAGCCGGGGGTTGCGTCTGTAGGCGAAAAACCCTACCTTTGCCCCTCATTTTCAATATCCTATTAAAATCATGTACGCAATCGTAGAGATCGCAGGGCAGCAATTCAAGATCCAGAAGGGTCGTTCCATCTATACCCACCGGTTAGAGGGCGATGTGGACGCTGCACTTGGGGCCGACAGGGTAAAAGTTTTACTTGTCGATAACGAAGGAAGTATCAGCATCGGCGCCCCAACCGTGGCCGGTGTAACGGTGTCAGCCACTATCATCGAGCATCTGAAGGGCGAGAAAGTTCTCGTCTTCAAGAAGAAGCGCCGGAAAGGCTACAAGAAGAAAAACGGCCACCGTCAGTACCTGACGAAGGTGATGATCAACGATATTACTCTCTAAAAAAAGTTATCTGGTTATATGGTTATCCAGTTGTAGAGCATTGGTCCGCGAGGACCGCCGTGCTTCAGCAACGTTGTAACTCAATAACACTACAACTTTAAACTTCTTTAAAAGAAATGGCACACAAGAAAGGCGTAGGTAGTTCTAAGAACGGTCGTGATTCGCACAGCAAGCGTCTGGGCGTGAAACTGTTCGGGGGTGAGTCGGCCATTGCTGGCAACATCATCATCCGTCAGCGCGGCACCAAGCACCACCCCGGCAAAAATGTAGGGCTGGGTAAAGATTACACCATCTTCGCGCTGATCGATGGCACGGTTAAGTTCCGTCCGGGTCGCAACAGCCGGTCCTATATCGATATTATTCCAAACGGCCCGTCGGCGGTAGACGTAGCTCCCCTGACTACGACAACGACGAAGAAAGCCGCTCCGGCCCCTGCCAAAGAAGAGACGCCTGTAGCCGCTGCTCCAGCTCCTGCCAAAGAGGAAACTCCCGTAGCTGCTGCGACCCCTGCTAAGGTAGCCGAAGAGCATACGGCTGTTGATACCGTGGTTGAAACGCTGGGCGCAGCCGCTGGCATTATGGCCGGTGTTGCATCGGTAGCGGCCAGTGCCGTATCAGATGTGGTTGGTAGCGTGACAGGATCCAAGGAAGAAAAAACAGATGAGGATTCTGCGGCTAAGGCGTAATCGCCTTCGTTGAATAGAATCCACATGTGCAGAACCCGCCCGACAGATTGTTGGGCGGGTTTTTTTGCGCAAAACTAAAAAAACGTCCGGGCTGTTTCTTAGCCAGCTGTTTGACAACATTGACCAATCGAAAACGATATACGCTATGAATACCGCCAACCCCGCCCTGACCCGCCCTGTCTCTATATTCACCGAAGGGAGTCCCAACCCGAACTCGATGAAGTTCGTGGTCAATTTTGAACTTGTACCCGCGGGGCTTTCGTTCGACTACGATTCGCCCGCCGAAGCCATTGTGGAGGGTAAGCACTCACCCCTGGCAGTCGCACTGTTTGGGTTTGACTTTGTACGTCGGGTGTTTATTGTGGGGAACTTCATTACCATTACCAAAGATGAAGAGACCGACTGGGACGAGGTAATGCTGGAGACAAAGTTCTTTCTGAAAGATTACTTTACCGATCAGAAGCCCGTTTTTGTGCAGCGCACCATGGATACCAACTCGGCTAAACTCGACATGGATTCCGAAACGGTGCAGAAGATCAAAGCCGTGCTGGATCAATACATCAAACCGGCGGTTGAGTCGGATGGAGGAGCGATTAATTTTTACTCGTTCGATGAGCCGAGTGGTACGGTGAAGGTGCTGCTACAGGGTTCGTGCAGTGGTTGCCCCTCGTCAACGCTGACGCTCAAAGCCGGTATTGAGAACCTGCTCACGCGGCTCGTGCCGGAGGTGAAACTGGTAGAGGCCGAGAACGCTTAGTCAGGCCGAATAGATACGCAGGCTGTGTGCCGTTCTGTAAGGAAGTGATTTAAATCACTTCCTTACAGAACGGCACGTTTATTTTGCCCCTTACTTTGCAGGATGATTATTTACTCAACCTGCTCTTTTGTAAAAAGGATGACTTTGCTGGTCGCCCTGTTCGTATCTACCAACGGGTTCGCCCAGAATCTACTGGGGATCGCAACCAGTAAATACGCTGGCACCAACCGGATTTATATCAACCCTGCCCTGGCTGCTGACTCGCCGGATCGATTTTATGTCAACATTGCCACGGGGAATCTTCACGTCAATAACAACTACGTTCGGTATCAGGCACCCTTTTCGCTGCTGAGTTACCTGACGGGCAGTGTGCCGCAACAGTACAAAAACGCCGATGGCTCGGTCCGGTTCACGACTGAATACACCGAAGAGAATCTGGACGGACGCACCAAGGACGGTACCATTCAGGGCGAGGTGCGCGGCCCGTCGTTCCTGACCCGCGTGGGTGAGCGCGGTGCGTTTGCCGTTACGACCCGGTTCCGGGCGGTGGGCCAGCTTACGGATGCCTCGCAGGGGTTGCTGTCGGCACTCCGGGCAGGACTGGATGATGGGGCTCTGTACGGCATTCCAAGCAGCAACAACCAGTTCAGTGCCGGTACCAACACGTTCTCTGAACTCGGCCTGACCTACGCTACCACAATTTGGGAAACGGATGGCCGCAAACTACTCCTCGGCGTGACGGGTAAAGCGATGCTGGGCTACAATGCCCAGTTTCTGGTAAACCGGGGCCTGGACTTCGGTATCGTTGCCGACGCAAATAATCCAAACCGGGCGTTGCTCGAAGTAAAACGACTCGATGCAACGCTGAGTTACACTACCTTCCTGCGAAATCGTTCGCTTGGTCTCAGCACACTCGCCAGCCCGTCGGCACCCGGTTTTGGTGTCGGGGCCGACATCGGCTTTACCTATGTCAGCCAGTATGACGAAGACAGTCCCGCCCTGCAGGTGGGCCTGGCTGTGACTGATATTGGTGGATTGCGCTACAAAGGCCAGCAGTACACCTACGCCGATGTGCGCGATCAGCCGGTGGTGTTCAGCAGCCGCGATTTTGATGGGAAGAAAGGAAGTCTGCAAACCATTCAGGTGGTGCAGGACAAGTTTACTACGGGCCGCAGTCCCGATAAAACCAGCTTCCGGGCAGGCCTGCCCACGTCCATCAACCTCTCGCTCGACTACCAGCTTCCAAGCGGAGCGGGTATCAACGTAACGGTATTGCAGAACGCCCGGACGGGTCAGGCCACGGCCACGCATCAGCCGTCGCTGGTGGCCATAACGCCCCGCTATCACAAGCAGTGGCTGAGTCTGGCCCTGCCCATTGCGTATCTGAACCGGGGCGTTGCGGTGGGCGCATCGGTACAACTGGGTCCGGTCTGGCTCGGTACCGACAATTTTCTGGGGCTGATTGGTAACACCGGCAACGGCATCCGCCCGCGCGGGCTGGATGTGTACGGCGGTATTGGATTTGGCTTCAGCGGACGTAACGACTAGGGGGTTACTGTGATTGACTGCGCGTTGTTGGTCAGGCAGGTTGCCGCCCCGATACGGGTAATGACTCATCAATGCCAATGAATGACCTGCCGTAACATGTTCGCATAAATGCGTAAATTTGGTCATTCAGTACCGCTTTTCCGGGAATAATCAGGCCCCGTATGACCGAACGAGCCACTTTTTTCGACACGTCACTTCTTTACCTAAAAGGCCTGGGACAGGTTCGGGCCGACATGCTCGGCAAGGAGCTGAACCTGTTCAGCTTTGGGGATCTGATCCAGTATTACCCGTTCCGATACGACGACCGGTCGCGCTACTATACCATTTCGGAACTGATGGAATCCATGCCCTCGGCACAGATCCGCGGGCGGCTTCGCGACTGGTACGTGGAGGGCGACGGCCATAAAAAGCGACTGGTCGCGAAGTTTACCGATGATACGGGCACGCTGAGTCTGGTGTGGTTTCAGAGCATTACGACCATCGAAAAAATGCTCCGGCGCGAAGGCGAGTACATCGTCTATGGTAAGCCGCAGACCTTTAACGGGCAGTTCAGCATCATACACCCCGAAATGGACAATCTGGCCACGGGGGGGGAGCACGAAGCCAGTTTTCAACCGGTTTATAACCTCACCGAAAAACTTCGTCGGCGGCATCTGGACAGCAAGATCATTGCCAAGGCCGTGCGTAACCTGCTCGAAACGGCCTGGCCGCACATCCGCGAAACCCTGCCCGACGAGCTGATCCAGAAGTATCGGCTCATTGGCAAACGCGAAGCCATCTGGAACATTCATTTGCCGCAAAACCAGGCGTGGCTTAAACAGGCCCAGCGCCGGCTTAAGTTTGAGGAGCTATTCTACAACCAGCTTCGGCTTATTAAGAATAAACTGCTTCAGAAAGAAGAATTTCCAGGTCAGGTATTCCGTGATACGAGCCTGATGAAGCACTTTTATAACGAGCTGCTGCCGTTTGAGCTGACCAATGCGCAGCAGCGCGTGATCAAAGAAATCTACGCCGATTTCCTGACCGGCAAGCAGATGAATCGGCTGCTGCAGGGCGACGTAGGCAGCGGCAAAACCATTGTGGCGTTCATTGCCTGCCTGATGGCCATCGGCAACGGCGCGCAGGCCTGCATCATGGCCCCCACCGAAATCCTGGCCGATCAGCATTACAACGGCCTGAAACCCTTTGCCGACGCTATGGGCCTGAACCTCGGTATCCTGACCGGCTCGACCAATAAAAAACGGCGCGTGGTGCTGCACGACGAGCTCCGATCAGGTACCATGCATATTCTGGTGGGAACGCATGCCCTGCTCGAAGACGTGGTGCAGTACAAAAACCTCGGCCTCTGTATCATTGACGAGCAGCACCGGTTTGGTGTGGCGCAGCGGGCCAAACTCTGGAACAAAAACGAAACCGTACCGCCCCATATCCTGGTCATGACGGCCACGCCCATTCCGCGCACGCTGGCCATGACGCTGTACGGTAATCTCGACGTGTCGATCATTGACGAGCTGCCCAAAGGGCGTAAACCCATTAAGACCGTTCACAAATACGACAAGCACCGCTCCGAAGTGTTCGGCTTTATGCGGCAGCAGCTCGAACTGGGCCGGCAGGTGTACGTGGTGTATCCGCTCATTGAAGAGTCTGAGAAGCTGGATTATAAAGATCTGATGGATGGCCACGAGAGTATGCAGCGGGCATTTCCGAGACCTACCTACGAGATCGGAATTCTGCACGGCAAGATGCTGGCCTACGAGAAAGACGATGAGATGAAGCGGTTTGTGAACCGCGAAACCCAGATTCTGGTAGCCACAACCGTTATTGAAGTAGGCGTAAATGTGCCCAACGCCAGCGTAATGGTCATTGAGAGCGCCGAGCGGTTTGGGCTGTCGCAGCTGCACCAGTTGCGGGGGCGCGTGGGGCGCGGGGCCGAGCAATCGTACTGCGTCATGATGACGGGCTATAAACTGAGCAGCGACACCCGCACTAAACTCGAAACGATGGTGCGGACTAACAACGGATTCGAGATTGCCGACGTGGATTTGCAGCTGCGCGGGCACGGCGATCTGGCCGGTACGCAGCAGAGTGGCGTAATGGATTTGATGCTGGCCGATCTGGCCAAAGACGGGGCCGTGCTGCTGGCCGCCCGCGAGTCGGCAGAGGCTATTTTACAGGGAGACCCGGAACTCTTGCTGCCCCAGAACACCATCATCCGCAATCAGGTAGACAGCGTCAGAAAGACCGATAATAACTGGAGCCGAATCAGTTAGATGCAGACGGAGCGAGAAAAAACCAGCCTTATTCTAATTTATTGACCATCAGAGTGTTGGCAAAACTACCTATTCCTGTCAGTCAAATACGATACAAAACTTCCTGGTGGGTAGCGGTTACAGGCTGATTGGTCCATACTTAGTAATACTGTAGTCTCATTTTTCCGTAGAATATTATCCTTATCCCCTGATTAACTTGAGTAGATGGCCCATATCGCATTCTTTTGCCCATTAATTAACCACAATTTAATGGCCCAATTATGCAAACAAGCTATACCAGAAAGTCTCCCCGGCACGACAACAGGGATACTTTATCAATCCGTTGGTTCATACGGAATTGTCGCTTCGGTCTATTCGTATGCCTATTGCTCTGTTCGGCGAGCGCATGGGCACAAACGAAGGTTACAGGACGCGTCGTGGACGATCAGCAGCAGGCTCTGCCCGGCGTGAGCGTTGTGATTAAAGGCACTACGGTCGGGTCAGTAACCGACATTGACGGTAAGTTTTCGGTGTCAGCACCCAGCCCAACGGGTTCGCTGGTGTTCTCTTACATCGGCTTCGTCTCGCAGGAGGTTCCCATCAACAACAAATCAACCATTAACCTGACGATGGCTACCGACATGAAATCCCTCAACGAGGTAATTGTGGTGGGTTATGGCACGCAGCGCAAAGAAACCGTTACGGGTTCTGTTGTGGCGGTAAAAGGAGCCGACCTCGTCAAATCGCCAACGGCCAACCTGTCGAACTCGCTGGCGGGCCGCCTGCCGGGTGTTACGGCCGTAAACCGCAGTGGCGAACCCGGTTATGACGGCTCTGCCATCCGGATTCGTGGTACCAACACACTGGGAAACAACAGCGCACTGGTGGTGGTAGACGGTATTCCCGACCGGGCCGGTGGTTTGGACCGGATCAACCCCGCCGATATTGAAACCATCTCGGTCCTGAAAGACGCATCGGCGGCTATTTATGGTTCGCGGGCGGCCAACGGCGTTATCCTGATTACCACCAAGCGGGGCAAAACGGGCAAACCCCAACTGTCTTATACCTTTAACCAGGGATTTGCGCAGCCAACGGTGGTGCCTAAGCTGGCTAATGCCGCCCAGTACGCCACCATGCTCAACGACCTGAGCGTGTATGAACTGCCCGTGGGCGAGTGGTCGGCCGCTACGAAAGCCTACCAGACCGCCGGTAGCTATACCCGCCCCGACGGTACCGTTCGGAAGGCACCCTACTCCCCGGACGACATCACCAAGTACAACGACGGCTCGGACCCCTGGGGGCACCCCAACACCGACTGGTACGGGGCAACCCTAAAGACCTGGTCGCCCCTGGCGCGGCACAATGTGCAGCTAACGGGTGGCACCGAAGATTTTAAATACCTGGCTTCACTGGGCTATCAGAACCAGGATGCGTACTATAAAAACTCGGCTACGGGGTATAAGCAGTACGATCTGCGGGTCAACATCGATGCCAATATCAATAAATACCTGCACCTGTCGCTGGGTGTGCTGGGGCGCGAAGAGTTTCGTTTTTACCCCACCCGGGGTGCCGGAGCCATTTTCAGAATGCAGATGCGGGGCAAGCCCAATCAGCCCGCATTCTGGCCCGACGGACGTCCCGGACCGGACATTGAGAACGGCGAAAACCCGGTCGTCATCACGACCAATGCCACCGGCTATAACCGCGACAAGCGCGATTATATCCAGACCAACGGGCAACTGGACTTCAAGGTGCCGGGCGTAGAGGGTCTAAAAATTAGTGGTACGGCGGCTCTCGACAAGAAAATTCAGAACAACAAGACGTGGGAAACGCCCTGGACGCTCTACGAACGGGGTACCGGTGTCGATGCTAACGGCAACCCGAACCTGACGGCGAGTGTACGCGGTCCGGCCGAACCACGCCTGAATCTCTACAACGAAAACCAGTTAAACATCCTGCTGGGGGCTATTGCTACTTACGAGCGTAAGATTGGGGATCATGGCCTGACACTGCTGGCGGGTGTAAACCGCGAAACCATCTCGAACGAAAGCTTCGGTGCGTTCCGTCGGTATTTTCTCTCGCCCGCCATTGACCAGATTTTTGCCGGGGGTGACCTGAGCAAAGATAACAGTGGAGGAGCGTATAACCGGGCGCGTTTGAACTACTTCGGGCGGATTGCCTATAACTATAAGGATAAGTACCTGCTCGAATTTCTGGGTCGTTACGACGGGTCGGATATGTTTCCCGAAGCCAAGCGCTACGGCTTCTTCCCCGGCGTAATGGGCGGCTGGGTTGTTTCGGAAGAGGGTTTCTGGAAGAATTCCGTGCCCGCCGTTAACTATCTGAAACTGCGCGGTTCGTGGGGTCAGTTAGGAAACGACCAGATTTACTACCCCGGTACCTCCACGCTGGCTACGTACCAGTACCTGGCTACCTACGGCTTCGATACGTATATCATTAACAACGCCCAGCAGAAAACGCTGCTGGAAAGCCGGATTCCCAACACGGACATTACCTGGGAAGTAGCTAACAATGCCGACGTAGGTCTGGAAGGGCAGTTGTTCAATGGAAAAATCAGCTTTGAGTTCGATTACTTCAACAACCTGCGCACCTCGATTCTGTATCCTCGTAACGCGTCGGTTCCGCGCACAACGGGTTTGATTCTACCCCCCGAAAACATCGGTAAGGTGCGCAACAGCGGCTTCGACGGGCAGATCAGCTACAACGGCCAGGCGGGGAAACTCCGGTACAGCGTAGGCGTAAACGGTGGCTACGCTCAGAACAAGATTATTTTCTGGGATGAGGCCCCCGGTGCCCCTGAGTGGCAGCGCACTACCGGCCGGCCCATCAACTCGTACATGGCCTACCAGTATGACGGTGTATTCAAAGACCAGGCTGATATCGACGCCAGACAGCTCGACTACTCGGCCATTGTTAAAGACATCCGCCCCGGCGACATGAAGTACAAAGATTATAATGGAGATGGCAAGATCACGCCTGACGACCGCGTTCGGAACAACCGCACCAACCTACCCCTGTTTCAGGGTGGCATGAACATCACCGCTTCGTACGACAAGTTTGACCTGACCATCCTGTTTCAGGGATCGGCCGGGGCGCAGCAGTACATCAGCCTTGGTGAGTCGGGCAACATTGGCAACTACCTGCAGGAGATTTATACCGACCGCTGGACGGTTGACAACCCCAGCAGCGTACACCCGCGCATTGCCAACCGGAGCGATCAGTACTATTCGGGCGGCAATACCTACTGGCTGCGTTCGGCTGACTATATCCGTCTGAAGAACATCGAGCTGGGCTACACCATCCCCGAAGCCATTGGCAAAAAAATCGGTCTGAGCAATCTGCGGGTGTATGCCAACGCGTTGAACCTGCTCACCGTGGTAAACAAACTCGGCTCCTTCGATCCCGAAGCAGACAATGCCACCGGGCAGTACTACCCGCAGTCGCGCATTGTTAACGCCGGTTTATCCCTCCGCTTCTAATCTGACAACTACCATGATACGAAACGTTAAAACTATATCGCTGTCTCTGCTACTGGCTTCGGCCGTTGTGACGGGCTGCAATGATAATTTTGTGAACACGCAGCCACTCGATCAGGTGGCGGGTTCGGCAGTCTGGACCGATGCGGCCCTCGCCGAAGCGTTTGTGACCGGTATCTACGGCGGCTTGGGGCAGGGTGGCTTCAACGAGCAGCAACTGGCCTCGCTGACCGATGAGACTATGTTTACCCACCCGGGCCGGGGCATTACCACCATCACGGAGTCACGCTCCAACCCGGCGGATGCGGGCTGGATCAATGGTACCATCGACTGGAACAACATGTACCTGCGCATCCGGGCCAGCAACCTCGCGCTGGAGAATCTGGCCAAGCCGGGCTTCCCTAACAACGGTAAAATTGTGGAGCGGCTGACGGGGGAGGCCAAATTCATGCGGGCCTACTACTACCACCAGCTGGTGCGCTACTACGGGGGCGTTCCCATCGTTGACAAAGCGTACGAGCTGGGCGCACCGGATTATACCGTGCCCCGCAACACGATGGAAGAGTGTATCAACTTCATCGTGAAAGACTGCGACGATGCCGCTACCCTCCTGAAGGGTATGTCGATGGCAAAGGGCCGGGCCAGCGAAGCCGCAGCGCTGGCGCTCAAGTCCCGCATCCTGATCTATGCCGCCAGTGATCTGTACGATGCCAATACGGCTAAACAGAAATCTACCGTTCACGCAGCGTTTGCCAAGCCTGAACTTCTCGGCTACGTGGGTGGCGACCGGGCGGCACGCTGGCAGCGGGCCAAAGATGCGGCCAAAGCAGTACTTGACCTGCCCGGCTACGGGTCGCAGCTCAATCTGAGCGCACCGGCCAAAAAGGAAGATGGCATGGCCAACTACATGAACATCGCCTTGTCGAGAAACGGGGGTGAGAGAGATGTGCTGTTTTCGCGCTCGTTTATCAATGGCAAGCAGGAGGCCGGTGGGCAGCAGGGTTTGTTTAACGGACCCAATGGCTACCACAACTGGGCGGGCAACACGCCGGTGTCGTTGCTGGTTGACGACTATGAGATGATGGACGGTTCTAAATTCAGCTGGACCGATCCTGCCAAAGCAACCATGCCGTATGCCGACCGCGACCCCCGTTTCTATAGCTCTATCCTATATGACGGGGCTACCTGGAAGCCCCGCACGGCCGACGTAGCCGCCAAAGACCCCGTGAACCAGATTCAGACGGGTCAGTATGAGGTGATCGAGAACGGTGTGAAGGTAAACAAGCCCGGTTTGGATACCCGCAAGAGCAGCGTTGAAGACTGGAACGGCAGCTATACGGGTTATTACATGCGGAAGTTTGTTGATCCGAACCCGGCCATTGTGGATCAGAATACGTTCCAGGAGGTTCCTTGGCCGTTTTTCCGCTATACCGAAGCCGCCTTCAACTACGCCGAAGCCGCCATTGAACTGGGACAGGATGCCGAAGCCCGTACCTGGCTGAACAAAATCCGGTTCCGCGCCGGTATGCCCGCCGTGACGGAGTCTGGCGCAGCCCTGCGCGCCCGGTACCGCAACGAACGACGCGTGGAGATGGTGTTTGAAGAACAACGCTACCACGACGCCCGCCGGTGGATGATTGCCCCCACCACACTGGGGCGCAAAGCCAACTACATCAATATCACGGGTACGCTTAAGCCGGGCAAAACGGTGACGTTGTACAAGTACGATCCAACCAGCTACGACTATACCTACAAGGTAGTTGACGCAGACCCCGGTAAGGAAAACCGGGCCTGGCTTGATAAGATGTACTACCTGCCCATCAACCGTGATGAGATGAACCGGAACGCCAAACTGGTACAGAACCCCGGGTACTAATTGGTTTGAACCGCTATGCCGATACCCGCCCCCGGCGGACCGGTAGTCAGAAAATCCCCGTTGCTTCGAAAGGTGCAACGGGGATTTTCGTATATTTCTAATTCTGTAACTTTTACTTTTTCTGTGCGCTACCTTCTGTTGTTCATCAGTTCGTTTCTCACGCTGTCGTGTGGAACATCATCCCAGGAACCGTCAACCGAGGCCGAACCCGCCGGCCCCGCGCTGTTTACCCTGCTCTCGCCCGACGACACCGGGGTGACCTTTGCCAACAACCTCGACGAGGGGCCGAATACCAACGTGATGATGTATGAATACTTCTACAACGGCGGGGGCGTGGCGGTGGGTGATCTGAATGGCGACGGGCTGGACGATATCTATTTCACCGGCAACATGGTGCCCAACCGTTTGTACATCAACAAAGGCAACCTGAAATTTACCGATGCCACCGCCCCGGCGGGGGTAGCCGGGCGCGAAGGGCCCTGGACAACCGGCGTTACGATGGCCGACGTGAACGGCGACGGCCGGCTTGACCTGTATGTCTGCTATTCGGGTAGTATCCGGCCCGAAAACCGGTTGCCTGAGCTGTTTATCAACGACGGAAACGACGCCGGGGGCATTCCGCACTTTACCAACCGGACGGCCGAGTACGGGCTGGCGCACCCGACGCAGAGCACGCAGGGCGTTTTTTTTGATTATGACCGCGACGGTGACCTTGATTTGTTTCAGCTCAACCACAACCCCCGGCTGCTGCCCGTTCTGGACCCGGCGGCTACGGCATCCCTGCTGAAAAAGTCTGACCCCGAAATTGGCGTTCGGCTGTACCGCAACACCGCCAATCGCTTTACGGACGTGACCGAAAAGGCGGGACTGAGCAGCTCGGTACTCAGCTACGGGCTGGGCGTGGGCGTATCGGACCTGAACGCCGACGGCTGGCCCGACCTCTACGTATCCAACGACTACGGCGTACCGGATTACCTGTACCTGAACAACCGCAACGGTACCTTTCGCGATGCGATGAAGACCAGCGTGGGCCACACGTCCAACTTCTCGATGGGTAACGACATTGCCGACGTCAACAACGACGGTCGCCCCGACATTATGACGCTCGATATGCTGCCCGAAGACAACCGGCGGCAAAAACTGCTGCTTGCGCCGGACAACTACGACAAGTATGCCCTCAGCGTAGCATCGGGGTTTCACCACCAGACCATGCGTAATATGCTGCAGATCAACACCGGCGACGGGCAGTTTGCCGAAATGGGGCAGCTGGCCGGGGTGTCGAATACCGACTGGAGCTGGGCCCCGCTGCTGGCCGATTATGACAACGACGGCTGGAAAGATCTTTACATTACCAACGGCTACGTGCGGGATTATACGAACATGGATTTTTTGAAATACATGAGCGACTTCATGCAGAACCGCCCCACCAACCCCAGCCGCGAAGATGTACTGGAGCTGGTGCGCAAAATGCCGTCGTCCAACGTAGCCAACTATATGTTCCGGAATCAGGGTGGGGTAGCGTCGCGCGCGGTTGCTCCCCAATTCACCGCCGTCGGGCCGGCCTGGGGCCTGCGCGAAACGTCGAACAGTACCGGGGCCGCCTACGCCGATCTGGACAATGACGGCGACCTCGATCTGATTGTAAATAATACCAACCAGCCCGCGTTTGTCTACCGCAACGATGCCAGCGACCCAACGGTAGCGACCGTGAAGAACCATTTTCTGGCGGTTAAGTTAGCCGGAGCCGGGGCCAACACCCAGGGGCTGGGGGCAAAGCTGACGCTGTACCAGAACGGCAATCAGCAGTATCTGGAGCAGATGCCCACGCGCGGATTTCAGTCGAGCGTATCGCCCCGGCTGCATTTTGGTCTGGGTCCGAACGCCCGCATCGACTCACTGCGCATTGTCTGGCCCACCGGAAAAACGCAGTTGCTGACCCGTATCCCGGCCGATCAGCTGCTGACCCTGCGCGAAGCCGATGCCCGCCAGACCTACCGCCAGCCCACTCCGGTATCCGCTCTGTTCCGCGAAACAAAATCACCGATTGCGTTTACGGACCCGACCGTAACAACCAACGATTTCAAGCGGCAGCCACTCATGGTTAATGCCCAGTCGTTTGGGGGGCCGTGCATGACCAAAGCCGACGTGAATGGCGATGGGATAGACGACCTGTTTGTGGGGGGGGCACCGGGCAGGCCGCAGCCTTGTTTCTGGGGCAGAAAGCAGGCGGATTCAGCCGAAAACCCCAGTCCGCTTTTGATCTGGACAAAGCATGTGCCGATGCCGATGCCGTATTTTTTGACGCCGACGGCGATACGTTTCCCGATCTATACGTGTGCAGCGGTGGCTACGGCGATCTTCAGCCCGGAAACCAGCCCGGTGGATCGCCTGCTTTGCAGGACCGGCTGTATCTGAACGACGGAAAAGGAAACTTCAGGAAAACCACCGGGCTGCTGCCGGCCATGCTGACCAGCACCGCCTGCGTACGCGCGGCCGACGTAAACGGCGATGGCCGGCCTGATCTGTTTGTGGGCGGGCGCGTGGTGCCGGGCCGCTACCCCGAAGCGCCCCGCTCGTATCTGCTCGTGAATGATAAAAGTGGCGCCTTTATCGACAAAACGGCTCAGCTTGCGCCCATGCTTACCACCATCGGTATGGTCACGGATGCCGCCTGGACTGACCTCAACCGCGACCGAAAACCCGAGCTGGTGGTGGTGGGTGAGTGGATGCCCGTAACCATTCTGACGCTGGATAATGGAACACTGCGGGACGAAACCGCGGCCTTTCTGGGCAAAACACAGCCCGATTATTACCGGGGCTGGTGGAATACTCTGCTGGTGGATGACCTCAACGGCGACGGCCGGCCCGATCTGGTCATCGGTAATCAGGGACTAAACACCCAGTGCCGCGCTTCCGGGTCTCACCCCGCAGAACTGGTCTATAAAGATTTCGACAACAACGGGCAGATTGACCCGGTGTTGACGCTGTATGTACAGGATAAGGCATGGCCCCACGCCAGCCGCGATGAACTGTTTGATCAGGTGCCGATGCTTAAAAAACGCTTTACGACTTATGATGCCTACGCCACTGCCACGCTCAATGACCTGTTTACGGCCGACGAGCTGAGCGATGCGAAGCGGTTAACGGCTACCGAGCTGAAAACGCTGTACCTGGCCAGTACTCCCGCCGGTACGCTCGTGGAAAACAAACTGCCTATGGCGGCCCAGGTGGCGCCGGTGTTCACCCTGACGGCTCTGGACTATAACCGCGATGGCCACAAAGACTTACTGCTCTGCGGCAACGCCCGGCAGGCCCGATTGCGCTTTGGTCGGTCAGATGCCAGTTTCGGAGTTTTGCTGCGGAACGATGGCCGGGGCAATTTCGTGACCGTACCGCAGGAGCAGTCGGGGTTCCGGCTGGCCGGCGATGTGCGCTCCGTAGTGCCCGTCGGTGATCTTCTTCTCTTCGGTATCAATCAGCAGCCCGTTCGTGCGTATTCGTTAAAACGGTAGTCCATTCCTTAAGCAAAACCCGTCCATGAAACCCTTTCTTTTCCTGATGGCCTTCAGTCTGGCCACGGCAGCCTTTGGCCAGTCGAAAGCCCCCGAAGAAAACCGGTTTACCAAAACCGTACTCAGCAACGACCTCAACGAGCCGATGGAGCTGGCCATTGCGCCTGATGGCCGGGTGTTTTTCACGGAGCGGGCGGGTAAGTTTTACGTCTATGAGCCCGCTACTAAAAAGACCCGGCTCCTGCACGATTTTCCGGTCAAAGCCGTCGATAAGTACCTGAACGGGCTTTTGGGCATGACCATTGACCCGAACTTCGCCAAAAATCAGTTCCTATATTTTTTCTATACCGGTGCCGAAGGGCAGCAGCATAAACAACGGATAGCCCGCTTTACCGTTGCCGAGGATGGCTCGCTCGATCTGGCGTCGGAGAAGGTAATTATTGAGGTTCCCATTGATCTGGAAGTGAGCGCGCATACGGGCGGCTCGCTGGCCTGGGATACGCACCGGAATCTGTTCATCTCCACGGGCGATAACACCGTACCCTTCGAATCGAACGGGTTTGCGCCGATTGATGAGCGACCCAACCGGCTGACGTTCGATGCGGAGCGGTCGGCGGGTAACCCGAATGATCTGCGCGGCAAGATTCTGCGCATTCGCGTGGAAGAAGACTATTCCCGCTACGGGTCCGGCCTACACCATTCCGGCCGGTAACCTCTTTCCGGCCGGAACGCCCGGAACCCGCCCGGAAATTTATGTGATGGGATGCCGCAATCCGTACCGCATCGCCGTAGACCCGCTTACGGATATCCTGTACTGGGGTGAAATTGGGCCGGACTCCGGCACCGACGGACCGCAGGGGCCGCGTGGTTACGACGAATTTAATCAGGCGAAACAGGCGGGTAACTTCGGCTGGCCTTACTTCGTAGGTGATAATAAAGCCTACCACCAGTACGATTTCGCTACTAAAACAGCCGGACCCCTGTTTAGAGAAGCCGGACCAACCAATGCCTCGCCCAACAACACGGGAGCCAGAACCCTGCCGCCGGTGCAGAAAGCCATGGTCTGGTATCCGTACAACGAATCGGCCGAGTTTCCGGTACTGGGTAAGGGAGGCCGCTGCGCCATTGGTGGTCCCGTTTACCACTACGACCCCAACGGTACCAACCCCAACCGCCTGCCCGATTACTACGACAAGGCCGTACTGGGGGGCGACTGGATGCGCAACTGGGTGTTTGCCATGCGGCTCGACGATCAGCAGAACTATAAAAGCATGGATCAGTTCATGCCCACCTTCGGCGATTTCCGGCGTCCGGTCGATATTGAGATCAGTGCCGACGGTGTGTTGTATATGCTGGAATACGGATCGGTTTATGGCATTGATAACAGAGATGCCCGGCTGGTACGCATTAACTTCAACCGGGGCAACCGCGCTCCCGTAGCCCGAATCACCACGCCCGACAGCATCGGAATTGCTCCGTTGAAAGTGGCGTTCAGTAGTACTGAAAAGCTATGATTTTGACACCGATGCGCTGCGGTACGAATGGCGGTTCGAGAACAATACCATAACCTCGACCGATCCGAACCCAACCCACATATTCCGCAAAAACGGCGTGTACACCACCACGCTGACGGTTATTGATCCCGCCGGGCTGCGCCATATTGACACGCTGCTGGTGCGGGTGGGTAATACTATGCCAAAGGTGACCATCCAGACTACCTCGAACCGGACGTTCTTTTTTCCGGAAAAGACTCCGCTGAATTACACTGTTTCGGTGACAGACAAAGAAGATAAGGTTATCGACAAAAACCGGGTACGGGTGGCCCTCAACTACCTGCCCAAAGTAAGCGGTTCCGATCAGGAAATTGGGCATCAGATGGTAACGGGGTCATACAACCTCGGCAAAAACCTGATGGCGGCCAGTGATTGTAAGGCCTGTCATCAGCTCAACGCCAAATCGGTAGGCCCTGCCTTTGTGGAGGTGGCCAAACGCTACCGGGGCGACGACGGAGCCGTGACCCGGCTGGCCAACAAGGTTATCACCGGGGGCGGGGGCGTCTGGGGCGAACACGCTATGAATGCCCACCCGCAACTGGCGCGTGAAGAAGCCACCGAAATTGTCAAGTACGTGCTGTCGCTGGGGAATGAACAGGCCGCCGTGCGGCTACCCCAGCAGGGAAGCCGCGAGTTGACGGAACACCTGAGCAAGCCTGAATCGGGGCGGTACGTGCTGACGGCATCATACACCGACGGGGGCGGGGCCATTGCTGCTCGACCTAACGGAAAGCTTACCCAAACCGACGTCCTGGTGCTGCGACCGGCGCGAATGGAAGCGGGCAGTGCGGGTGAACTCCATAAAATTACCAGGCAGGGTAAGCGGCTGGGTGCGGTCATGAATAGCTCGCATTTCGTCTTCAAAGGCATTGATCTGGCGGGCATCCAGCAAATCACGTATCGGCTCTCCTCCAAAGATCACGCAGCGGTTATTGATCTGCACCTCGACTCGCCGACGGGACCGGTAGTGAGCAGTCTGGCGTATAATGCCACGGGTAAGTGGGATCTATTCTCGAAAGAATCCGCTCCGGTCAAGCCCACCACCGGGCTGCACGATCTGTATTTTGTAGTTCATAAAGACGATACCCCCGCGGATCATCTTCTTTCGCTCGACTGGATTGAATTTGGGAAGTAAGTCAGCCTTGCGGATTACTGTTATTGAGAATGGTATGGTGGCCAGCTCGCCAAACGGGGGGGCAGACCCGGCTGCAACAGTCGCTCCTGTAACGCTGGTGCCGGACGCGACGTTTGCGGCCCTGCGGCAGCTCGCCCTCAGCACCGACGATACGGACGCCCTGCTGACGCTGACGGTGCGGAAAGGGCAGGAGCTGGTGCGCTTCCGCACCTTTGTGGGCCTGCTGCAACTAACCGACGGAACGCAGATTGAGATTCTGCCCAAAATTGGCGAAGTAGCCAGCGCCCGGCAAACGCTGCTGACCATGTTGCGGGCGCTAAGCAACAGCCCGTTTCGAACGCTCGGCGCCCGCACCGGTACCGCCCGCCTGCCGCTGTGGGAAGTGTTTATAACGGCCTTTCTTGATGGGCTGGAACCGTTGTTGCAGCAGGGTGTGCAGCGGGCTTACGTAGCCACGGAGCAGACCGAAGGTGTCTGGAAAGGGCAGTTTCAGCCAGCCCGCCAGCAACGCGAGAATCAGCACCACGCCGAACGGCTGGCCGTGCGGTACGATATCCTCACGGCCGATGTGCCGCCTAACCGCATACTGAAATCGGCTCTGGTGTACCTGAGCACCCGGACGGATCAGGCGCTGAGTCAGCAGCGCATCCGGCGGGCGCTGGTAGCCCTGTCCGGTGTTCCGGAGTCCTTGTCTGTAGCGGCCGATATGAACGCCACCCGGCGCATGAGCCGCCTGTTTCGTCGCTACGAACCAGCTCTGGGCTGGGCCGTGGCCCTGCTGAACCGGCAGTTGCCGGGCGTTTGGGCGGGGGGCGTAAGGGGGCAGTCTCTGCTGTTTCCGATGGAGCGGGTGTTTGAGGAGTTTGTGGCGCAGGGCGTGCGTCGGTACTGGCCCGACGGCGGAGCGGTAAGCGTGCAGGAATCATCGGCGCATCTGGTGGATGAACACGTGGGTAGTCCCCGGTTCAAACTCCGCCCCGACCTGATTATCCGGCAGGCCAACCGAACGCTGGTGTTGGATACCAAATGGAAACAGATTGATGGCCGGAGCGCAGGCGATAACTACGGCATTGAGCAGCGTGATTTATACCAGCTCTACGCGTACGGTAAGAAGTACGCGGCCACCGATCTGTTTCTTATTTACCCGGCCAATGACTACTTTCAAACGCCGTTGTCGGTCTTCGGCTACGACGCTACTACCCGCCTGCACGTGGTGCCCTTTGACTGCACCCGGCCGCTGGCTCACGAAGTAGAAAAGCTGGCGCGCTACGCTTTGGAAGGGTAAACACCCCCACCGCATGCCTCTACTGCTCACCGTTGCCGGGATTCTGACCCTGATTTTCCTGATTGTTTATGTCAAGTTAGACGCCTTCATTTCTTTTATTCTGGTTTCCATTGGTATCGGGCTGGCATCGGGGATGGAGGTAACGGCCGTGGGCAAGGCCATTCAGACGGGCATTGGCGGTACACTGGGCGATCTGGTACTGATCATCGGCTTTGGGGCCATGCTGGGCCGGATTGTGGCCGAGAGCGGAGCCGCCCGGCAGATTACCAACGTCCTGATTAGCTGGTTCGGAATTAAAAATATTCGCTGGGGGGTGGCTCTGGCGGGGTTTATCATCGGTATTCCGCTTTTTTACAATGCCGGGTTCATCATTGTGGTACCCCTGATTTTTACCCTAGCGGCCTCGTCGGGCCTGCCCATGCTGACCATCGCCATTCCCATGCTGTCGGCCTTGTCGGTGGCGCATGGCTATCTGCCCCCGCATCCGTCGCCCGCAGCCATTGCCGGGCAGCTCAACGCCGATATTGGTAAAACGCTGCTGTACGGCATCATAGTAGCCACCCCCGCCATCATCGTAGCTGGGCCGATTTTTGGTAAAACGCTCGGCAAGTACAACCCCAAACCTGACCCCAAGTTGTTCAACCTGCGCGAAGCCCCCGTTACTGATTTACCCGGCGTGGGCATCAGCTTTTTTGTGGCCCTGCTGCCGGTGGTGATGCTCACCCTGTTTGGTCCGCTCAAAGGATTACTGCCCGAGGGGTCGGCCCTGCGCCCGGTCTTCACGTTTCTGGCCGAGCCGTACGTGGGTATGCTTATATCAGTATTGGTCGCAATTTACGCGCTGGGCCTGCGTAAGAATTCGGCGGGGGAGGGGCAGACTATGAAAATGGTGATGAAAGACATTGAGGAAGCTATCAAAGCGGCCTCGCCCATTCTGCTGGTTATTGCGGGAGCGGGCGCACTAAAGCAGATTTTTAACGACTCGGGCACGGGCCTGTACATTGGGGCGCAGCTGGCGGGTGTTAACATTTCGCCCCTGGTGCTGGGCTGGGGCATGGCCGCCCTGATTCGGGTGTGCGTGGGCTCGGCCACCATTGCGGGACTCACCACGGTGGGTATTATCCTGCCCTTGATTCAGGCCCAGACGGTCAGTCCGGAGCTGATGGTGCTGGCCATTGGTGCGGGCAGCCTGATGCTGTCGCACGTGAACGATGCCGGATTCTGGCTGTACAAAGAGTATTTTAACCTGAGCATTGCCGATACGCTGCGCACCTGGACAGTCATGGAGTCGCTGGTGTCCATCATCGGTCTGCTGGGGGTGCTGGCGCTGGATCTGATTATTTCGTAAGTTCATGTGTCGATCCGATACGACACGCTCCGTGCCCTTCGAAACCGTCGACTTGCGCGTCGAGCGGAGGGATAACAGAGCTAAATTCTCAACGCTCTTACTGAAGCTGTGCAAGGCCACAACCGTTGCCGGATACCTGTCGGGTGCTGCAGCAGCTGATGTATTTTCACTTAACTATTCTGTCAGTGGAGAAAATATAAACTAAACACTTGTTTAGTTTGATTTTTCTCCACTACCTTTGTCAGGGTGATTATGCTATGGCCGAAGAAGAACAGGACACGGAATTAAAAATCAAGAATGCTGCCCGGAAAGTATTTTTGGAGCAAGGGTACGAGGGGGCTAAAATTCGTCAGATTGCCATCGAAGCGGGCGTTAACCTGGCCATGGTTAATTACTACTTTCGCAGTAAAGACCTGTTGTTCAAGAGTATATACCTGGATTCGTTCCGGGAATTTATGAGCCGGATGGTGATGATGCTTAATGAAGAAACGCCACTGGAAGTAAAGATCTGGAAGATTGTTGATCGGTACACAGATTTCATACTTGAAAACCCATTGTTGCCCATGTTCGTCATCGCTGAACAGCGTCAGGGGAGTATTTCATTCTTTAAAGAGATGAATGTCAAGGGCATCATTGAAAACTCGTACTTCCGTAGACAGTTACTGGAAGAAGCTCAGAAAGGTCATATTCGCTCCATTGACCCCTTGCAGGTCATTGTGACGATCCTGAGCAGTATCGTTTTTCCCGTTATAGCCCAACCCATCATTTCATATGTGGGAACGCTGAATGAAGCTGATTTCCGGCAGTTTATGGAGTCACGGAAACAGATCGTCCCGGAGATGATCATGACGTATCTGCGCCAGGTTTGACCTTTTTTTTATCCGTAAATTAAACAAGTGTTTAGAACAGACGTTTGGAAATTATGAAGACCTATCTTACAGGGTTCATCTGGCTCCTTTGGTCCTCGTTGCGGGCACAGTCGGGCAGTCCGCTGCCGGAAGTAACGCTTGAGCAATGTTACGCAGCCGCCCGAACCGCCCACCCGCTACTGAAGCAGCAGGGTATTTTACAACAAAGGGGCGATCTGGTCATGGCTTCCCTGATCACCAGTCGACGGCTGCCCCAACTGGCTGTCAACGGGCAGGCTTCATGGCAGTCGGAGGTAACAACCCTGCCCATCGAGTTGCCCAGCGTAATGATACCCAGGCTGAGCAAAGACCAATACAAACTCACGCTCGACGCCAGTTATTCGCTGTACGATGGCCATCTGACCCGTCTGCAAACCGATCTGCAACGGGCCACTACCGCTACGGCCCAGCAACAGGTCGAGGTGGAACTACGCCGGCTGAACGATCAGGTGAATACATTTTTCATGAATGCCCTGCTCACCGACGAAAACCTGCGCCTGACCCAAACGCTGCTAACCGACCTGAGGAATCGTATTGGAAAACTGTCGGCTAGTGTTCGCTTTGGTACAGCCGCCCGGATGAACGTTGATGTCCTACAGGCCGAACGGCTCCGTTCTGAACAACGCCTTGCGGAACTCAAGGCCACCCGCCACGGTCTCCGCGAGGCCCTTCGCCTGTTAACTGATCTGGTCATTTCTGACAGTACCCGGCTGTCCATTGATGTTCAGCCATCAACCCTGCCGAATCTGCCGCTGAACCGGCCGGAATTTCTATTGTATAAGAGCCAACGTTCGTTGTACGAAGCGCAAACGCACCTGGTCGACAACCGCATCAAGCCCCGCGTGAGTCTGTTTGCCCAGGGCGGTGCCGGCCGACCGGCGCTTAACGTGCTGAACAATGACTTTCGGGGCTTTTTTCTGGGCGGGTTACGGCTGAACTGGAATCTGTCGGCCGCCTATACCCTCCGTAATGACCGCCAGACATTGGCCCTTGACCAGCAATTGGTAGGCGTCCAGCAGGAAACGTTCGAGAAGAGTCTGGCCCTGCAACTCCGTCAGCAACAAACCGAAATCGAGCGACTCCAGGCCCAACTCAGTCAGGATGCTGAACAAGTAGCCCTCCGGGCCAGGGTGCGGGAGGCCGCAGCGGTCCAGCTTGACAATGGGGTGATTGCCGCCCGCGACTACACCACCGAACTGACGAACGAAAACCAGGCCTTACTAGGCCAAAAGCTGCATGAGCTGCAACTCGTGCTGGCTATGATTCAGTATCGAACCTTAACCGGAAATTAATTTTATGAAAACAGCACAGACATCTTTGCTTTACGGCCTGCTTATGCTGCTTTGGGCGTGCCAGAACGACAGCGATACGGCCGATGCCTACGGCAACTTTGAGGCCGTTGAAACGACCGTATCGGCCGAAGCTACCGGCGTACTCCAGCAATTCACCGCCGAGGAAGGCCAGGAACTTAGGGTAGATCAGGTGGTTGGTCAGATTGAGACCAAACAACTTCAGCTTCGCAAAGCGCAGTTGCTGGCCAGTGAACAGGCTGTTCGAAGCCGGACGCCCAACGTGTCCGCTCAGTTGTCGGCCTACGAACAGCAGATTGCCGTCCTGCAACAGCAGCAGAAAACGCTCCGTCGCGAGAAGGAACGCAGCCAGAATCTAATTGCCGCCGGAGCCGCTCCCACCAGGCAACTCGATGATATTGTGGCTCAGATGGAGGCCATTGATCGGCAGATGGCCCTGGTCCGGCAGCAGCGAACCGCTCAGGCTTCGGCTTTGAGCACGCAGCGGGGCGGCACCATGGCCGAAGCCGCGCCACTGGCCGAGCAGGTAAAACAAATTGATGACCAGATCCGTAAAGCGTCGATCGTAAATCCGGTGGGCGGCACGGTCACGATCAGGTACGCCGAGCCGGGTGAGGTAGTCAGTTATGGTAAACCGCTCTATAAAATAGCGGCCTTATCCGACATCACGCTCCGGGCCTACGTGGGGGGCGATCAGTTGGTCAGCGTGAAGCCTGGCCAGAACGTCAACGTTTTTGTAGACGCACCCAACGATAAACTGAAACGATACGACGGCACGGTGACCTGGATTTCCAGCAAGGCTGAGTTTACGCCTAAGGTTATTCAAACCAAAGACGAACGGGTAAATCTGGTGTATGCCCTGAAAGTACGGGTTCGAAATGACGGTGCGCTGAAAATCGGTATGCCGGGCGAAGTACGATTTTAGCAACGGACAACGATGGAAGCCATCCTCCTTGAGAATCTGTCGAAAGCCTACGGCGATACCAAAGCCGTGCGGGCCGTTTCGTTCGCGGTCAGGCCGGGCGAGTTGTTTGGGCTGATCGGGCCGGATGGCGCCGGGAAGACGACGCTGTTCAAAATATTGGTCACGCTGCTTCGACCGGACCAGGGTCGGGCTACCGTCGTGGGGCGCGATGTTGTCAGGGAATACCGGACGCTACGGTCACTGATTGGCTACATGCCGGGCCGGTTTTCGTTATACCCTGATCTGAGCGTCGAAGAAAACCTGCGCTTCTTTGCCACGATATTCGGTACCAGCATCGCGGCTAATTACGACCTCATCCGGGACATTTACGATCAGCTGGAGCCATTTAAAGACCGCCGTGCCGGAGCCTTGTCCGGAGGGATGAAACAGAAACTGGCTTTATGCTGCGCGCTCATCCATAAGCCTGAGATCTTGTTTCTGGATGAGCCAACCACAGGCGTCGATGCCGTTTCCCGCAAGGAGTTTTGGGAGATGCTGCAACGGTTGAAAAAGCGCGGGCTAACGATTCTGGTGTCAACGCCCTATATGGACGAAGCGGGTCAGTGCGACCGTATCGCGCTTATGCAAACGGGCCGCGTGCTGGCGGTCGATACCCCCACCGGGGTGGCCGGGCTTTTTACCAAACCCCTCTTTGCCGTACGGGCAAACGATACGTTTCGACTGATTCAGGACCTGCGGCAAGCAACGTTTACGGAGACGTGCTACGCGTTTGGCGAGTACCTGCATCTGACTACCCACGACCAAACAAGGCTGGAGACTATTCACCGCTACCTCGACCAGCACCAGCATGAGCACGTGGTTATCAAACCAATTCAGGCTGGTGTAGAGGATAGTTTTATGGCCCTTATGAACCATGGATAAAGCCGTCGTAACCAACAGGCTCACCAAAAAATTCGGTGACTTCATCGCCACCAACGAAATCACATTCGACGTGGCTCAGGGCGAAATTTTTGGTTTTCTGGGCGCCAACGGTGCCGGAAAAACAACGGCCATGCGGATGCTCTGCGGCCTCCTGAAACCGACATCGGGCGAGGCCCGGATCGCGGGCTTCGATGTATACCGGCAATCAGAACAGATCAAGCAGGTGATTGGCTACATGAGCCAGAAGTTCTCTCTCTATGAAGACCTGACCGTGCGCGAGAATATCCGCTTCTACGGGGGGGTCTACGGCTTGAGCCGCGCCGACCTGCGTGCCAAGTCGGATGAGATTATCCGGCAGTTGGATCTGGGTACGGTAGCCGATAAACTCGTGGTGTCACTGCCGTTGGGCTGGAAACAGCGACTGGCTTTTTCGGTGGCGTTGATTCATAATCCCAAAGTCGTATTTCTGGATGAGCCAACCGGTGGGGTAGACCCGATCACCCGCCGACAGTTCTGGGATATGATCTACGAAGCGGCTCACCAGGGTACGACCATTTTCGTGACGACGCATTACATGGACGAGGCCGAGTACTGCAACCGCGTCTCCATCATGGTGGATGGGCAGATTAAAGCCTTAGACACCCCCAGTGCTTTGAAACGCTCGTTCGGCGTAGACTCTATGGACGGCGTCTTTCAAATTCTGGCCCGAGGAACATCCACAAAATAGCCGCAGCCCTTTCTGCTGCACCAACGGATATGAACCGCTTCTTTGCTTTCGTCGAAAAGGAATTTTTTCACATTCTGCGCGACCGACGGACCCTGTTAATTCTGTTCGGGATGCCGCTGGCTATGGTACTCCTGTTCGGCTTTGCCTTGACCAATGAGATCAAAAATGCCAACATTGCCGTGCTGGACTTCGATCATAGTCAGCATAGTCGGCAAATCACGGACCGGTTACTGTCGTCGGGCTATTTTCAACTGCGGAACAACCTGAGCCATTACCGGGATATTGAAGCGACGTTTCGGCAGGGAAAGGTGAAGCTCGTGGTGGTGTTTCCGGCCAACTTTACCAACGACTACACGCATGGCCGGAAGGCACAGGCGCAATTGCTGGCCGATGCCTCCGAGCAGAACACGGCCATCAGTCTCACTAATTATGCAACGAGTATTATCCAGGGATACCAGAACGAGCAGAACCCGGTTGGGACGGTCCAGCCGCTGCAAATCAACGTAGCACCCCGGATGGTATTCAATCCCGAACTAAAAGGGGCTTTTGTGTTTGTACCGGGCGTTATGGCGTTGGTCTTGCTGCTGGTATCGGCGTTGATGACCTCGGTGACCATTGCCCGCGAGAAGGAGACCGGCACCATGGAAGTTCTCATGGTATCGCCCCTGTCCCAGCTTCAGATTCTGTTCGGCAAAGTGCTGCCGTATCTGCTGCTATCGTTCGTAAACGGTTGCGTTATCATTGCGCTGGGCGTGTTTCTGCTTGGTATTCCCCTGCATGGGAGCCTGTTGTTGCTGCTGACCGAAACGCTGCTGTTTATCTTTCTATCATTGGCCATTGGGCTGCTCATTTCAACGATTGCCGACACCCAACTCGTCGCCATGTTCGTCTCGCTGCTATTGATGCTCATGCCAACCATTTTTTTATCGGGCTTTATTTTTCCCATCGAAAGCATGCCCCCGTTCCTGCAATTCGTGTCGAACGTTATTCCGGCCACCTACTTTATTGCCATCGTTAAAGGCATCATGATCAAAGGCGTTGGCCTGACCGATCTCTGGCAGCCGACGCTGGTTCTGCTGGGCATGGCAACGGTATTGATGGCGGTGAGCCTGCGTAATTTGAAACCCCGTCTGGAATGATATCCCGTCGTTCATCAACGGATCCTGATACGGATGATCGTGTTCTGACAATCAAGCCCAAAAGGTATGAATCGCACCCTGTATATGATTGAGAAGGAGTTCAAACAGCTTTTCCGCAACACCGTGTTGCTTCGGATGATGCTGGTAGCTCCCGTCCTGCAATTAATTTTACTGGCCTATGCGGCCAATTTTGAGGTGAAGAGCCTCCGAATCGCCGTCGTTGATCAGGACCATACCACCTATGCCCAGCGGCTGGTGGGCAAGTTTCGGTACATCGACAACTTCCATTTTCAAGGCTACCTGCCTGCGTACAAATCGGCCTACCGCGCCCTGCTTGGGGGACAGGCTGATTTGGTTCTGGTCATTCCCCCGCATTTCGAACGTGATTTAGGCAAAGCAGGTCAGGCGTCGGTACAATTGCTGGTGAGCGCCATCGACGGCACAAAAGCGGGTATTGGCTCTGGCTATGCACAGGCTATCATCCGCGACTTTAACCAGGCCATTCGGCTGGAAACAGGAGCCGTAGCGGACGATCAGACTCCTCAATTAGTCATTGAAAACCAATACTGGTACAACCCCCGCCTGGAGTACAAGACCTTTATGGTGCCCGGCATTCTGTTTGAGTTGATGTTGCTGATTGGTGGCATGATTGCGGCCCTCAACATCGTTCGGGAAAAAGAGATTGGTACCCAGGAGCAGTTGAACGTAACGCCCATCAAAAAGTACGAATTCATTCTTGGTAAACTAACTCCTTTTGTCCTGATCGGAATGGTGCAGTTTACCATGGGGCTGGGGGTCGGGGTGTTTCTGTTTCAGGTACCCGTAGCCGGAAGCCTGCTGCTCATCTACAGCTTTGCCTTTCTCTTTTTATTACTCTGCGTTGGGCTGGGTCTGCTGATTTCGGCGATCTCGGAAACCCAGCAACAGGCCATGTTCGCCGTATTTTTTTGCCTGGTGTTATTTATCCTGTTGAGTGGCTTGTTTTCTTCTGCGGACGACATGCCTCGGTGGGCGCAGTATCTCAACCTCTTCAATCCACTCCGCTACATCATTGAGGTGGGCCGGAATGTCATGCTCAAAGGCAGCACGCTACGGGATATGCAAACGCAGTTTTTATCGCTACTGCTTATGGCCATCGCGCTCATTGGGCTGGCCTCCTGGCGGTACCGAAAAACGGCGTAGTCCCAGAATGCCCATCAACCGATCAACAAAACCGACCGGCTTTAGGCAGCTGAGGTGGGCGGTGGTCTTGCCGGTTGGTTACGCTCAATGGCTCTGCGGGCTATTGGGCCATTTACTTACCCAGGGTAAATGCCGGAGACCGGCTTCCCTTAACCGACCCGATTACCGTTGAACGAATTTTAGCGTTCCTGACGGGGAAAACCCTTGTACGACCAGCCACAAAAGCGGTTTGTCCAGTCTGGGCATAGCTGGTACCGGGGCATTAACGTAGAGGGATAAACAGGATGAGCAGGCAAGCCTGTTTTACTTTGACGGGTATCAACGTTCGCCTGCCTGCTTTTACAACCATGACGATGATTAAAACGCCTTTACTACTACTGCTGGCTCTCGTGATGCTGGCCCTCACCACGGCCAAACCTGCCCGCGTGGTGTTCTTCGGCGACTCCATTACCCAGGCGGGGGTGCAGCCCGGCGGTTATATTGCCCGGCTCCGAACCATGCTGCCTGCCGATGCCTTCGAGCTGGTGGGGGCGGGCATTAGCGGCAACAAGATCTACGACCTTTACCTGCGCATGGATGAGGATGTGCTCGCCAAAAAGCCCGACGTAGTAGTAATTTGGGTGGGGGTGAACGACGTCTGGCATAAAAGCACGTCGGGTACCGGCACCGATCCCGACAAATTCGGGAAGTTTTACGAAGCGGTTATCAAAAAAATCCAGGCGGCCAATGCCCGTGTAATACTGGTAACCCCCGCCACCATCGGTGAGAAAACCGATTACAGCAATCAGCAGGATGGCGATCTTAACCTGTACAGCCAGCTCATCCGCGATCTGGCCGTCAAATACAACCTGCCCGTAGTTGACCTGCGCAAGGAATTTCTGGCCCATAATATGAAGGCCAACACCGACAACAAAGACCGGGGCATCCTGACCTCCGACCGCGTTCACCTCAACGAAGCGGGCAACCAGTTTGTGGCTGACCAAATGGCGAAGCTGCTGCGAAGCCTGTAAAGGCGTAGCGCTAAAATTTGATAATCCGCAGCACCATGTCGCGCATGACGGGCGGGGGGGCCAGTACCCCGTTCGGCTCGGCGGAGCCGCTTTTGATCACGTCACCCGTTTCGACGTCGGTCCATTCGGCGTGATAATCGCCGGCGGGTAAGTTCACGCGGAGCAGAAACGACTTCTTTGACAGCGGTTCGGCGTAAACAAGCCAGCCGTTTTTGCCGTGGCGGAGGGTCTGCGTAATGGCCCCCGGCGACGCCCGTACAAATGACTCGTCCGGCACGAGCTGGGCAAGATCGAGTCGGTCAACATAGCGTTTCAGTATCCCCAGCTGTTTGCGCAGGGCCGGACTGCCGCCCCCGGGCGTCGTACCTTTTCGGTAGGCCATATCCTGCCCATTTTCGGCCCCCACGGCAAAGGAATAATCGAGCTGATTAAACAGGCCGCCCCCCGCCATGATAAACCGCCACGCCTGCCGCCGGTAGGTCTGGTCATCCTGCCCCGCAAAGCCTGTCTCGTTAAAGCCGATGACGCGGTTCAGGGCATAGTTATCGGCTACAGCTTCGGGCAGGGCGTAGTGAAAGGTATAGATCGAGATGTTGGGGTCGAGGTCGAGGACGGGGTAGCGGAAGTTGCTGATATTCTGTGAGATGAGGTGCTTCTGTAGCCGGTTGCGCTCTTCGTCTGTAATCCAGGAGGCCACCCGCCGTTGCCAGTCCAGCGAGGCTTCGCTGGTGAGTTCGATTGTGGCCCGAAAATCGGGTTTGCCCGTGGCCGTGGTGTGGTATTCGTTGCGGGTCAGGATGGTATCTTTCTGGTCGGCCCAGGGTTCGTTCTGGATTTCGTAATATAGATTCTGAAAGCTACCCAGCTCGCGTACCAGTCTGCGCACGTACCGCTCCTGAAACGCCAGCATATTGCCGTTTTGCAGGGTATTAACCTGTAGGGGCGGGATGTTATCGGTCTGGTTTACATTGTTGACCGGGTTAAACGGGCTATACGGCCAGCCCGTGCCGTAATAGGCCGAAAAGAGCGTAACCTCCACAATAATGCCCAGTTCCTGTGCCCGGGCCATAAAGCTACGCAGTCGCTCAAAATACGCTTCGTCCCAGCGGTCGAGGTCGAAGCGGTTGCCGCCGAGAGCGTATCCGGGCTGTTCACTCCGCGCCCAGGGCAGCAGCAGCCGGTTTTCGCGGGGGGCGAGGGTATTTTTCTGAATACCAAAATCGCCCGGTTTTTCAACGTAGGCACCGGTAAAGAGCCGGGTATTGTTCAGCCCGTCGGCGGCCAGCGTAGCGAGGTACGTTCGGTAATCAAAATCCTGATTAATAACCGCTCCATAGTGCTCACCCGAACCCACGAGGAGCGTTTGCCGGCCGTTATACTCGAAATAGTGCGGATTTTTAGGAAGCAGCCTTAGCGGCTGAGCCAGCAGTGCGGTGCTGGTAAAAAGCAGAAAAGTGACCAGGCGAACGCGCATTTTTTAGGGGGTAGGATTTTGAGGCAAACTTATCACTTTCCCGTCAGGGCAACGCAAACGCTACGTACTGATTCCCCAGCGTTGCGCCCAGTTTACCTCCGCCACAGGCAATGACCACAAACTGCTTCTCCCCCACCTGATAGGTAGCGGGCGTGGCAAAGCCAGCCGCCGGGAGCTGCGTTTCCCACAGTAATTTCCCTGATTTCTTGTCGAATGCCCGGAACTTCCCGTCTTTGGTAGCGGCAATAAACAGCAGCCCACCGGCCGTTACTACCGGTCCGCCGTAGTTCTCGGTACCGGTCTGGATGGACCCCGTGTTATCAATGTCTTTGCCGGCCAGCAGCGGCTCGTGGCCGAGCGGGATTTTCCAGCGGTACTCGCCGGTGTTGAGATCGATGGCGTTGAGCGTTCCCCAGGGCGGGGCTACGGCGGGCAGGCCCCGGCTATCCTGAAACTTGGTATAGCCCGTTATTTTGTAGGGTAGATAAGGCTCCTTCGCTTTGGCCGGATACGGCGTGCCCGCCACTTCCTGTTTCTCATCGTTAAACAAAAAGGCAATCAGCGCCTGCCGGTCGGTGGCCGAAAGAGCCGTAAAACCGGGCATCATACCCTTGCCATGCTGCACAATAGTACTCACGTAGGGGCGGTCGCGCCGTTGGCCAATGTCCACCAACGACGGGTAGCCACTGCGGGCGTTGCCCTTGCGTTCGGGACCGTGGCAGCTCTGGCAGTTTTGCGTGTATATCCGCCGACCGGGCGATAAACCGGCCAGTTCGTCGGTCCGGGGGGCGTCGACCATCGTAAAAATCCAGGGCACATCGTTGGCATTCACGTACATAATACCGTCGGGATCGGTGGCGGCCCCGCCCCATTCGGCCCCGCCGTCGCAGCCGGGAAACAGCAGACTGCCGCGCTTGCTGATGGGTTCGTACAGCCGGGTGCCCACACCCCGAAACACGGCCAGAAGTGAGTCGCGGTCTGTGGAGTAGGGGTTAATATCAGCTTCGGTCATTTGCTGGCGGGCAAAAGCCGCCGGTTTCTCTGGAAGGGGCTGCGTGGGCCAGCTTACCTCGCCGGGGATGTCGGATTTGGGTACGGGTGTTTCAACGATGGGGAAGAGTGGCTTGCCCGTTACGCGGTCAAAGACAAAGACGTGACCCGTTTTGGTGACCTGCGCCACGGCATCGATTTTTTTGCCGTTTTGCCGTATCGTCAGCAGGTTGGGCGGAGCCGGAAAATCACGGTCCCAGATGTCGTGATGAACGGCCTGAAAGTGCCAGAGTCGCTTGCCGGTGCGGGCGTCGAGCGCCAGCAGGCAGTTGGCAAACAGGTTCTGCCCCGCGCGGTTACCCCCGTAAAAATCATAGGCGGCTGAGCCGGTGGGCACGTATAGAATGCCACGGGGCCGGTCAATGGCCATGCCTGCCCAGTTATTGGCCGCCCCCACGTCGGTGTTTTTATGCGCGTCTTTGGGCCAGGTGGTATAGCCGTAGTCGCCGGGTTTAGGAATGGTTCGGAACGTCCAGGTCAGTTTGCCGGTGCGCACGTTAAAGGCCCGTACGTAGCCGGGGGCGGCATCGGCTCCTTCGGATACCCGCACGGGCATCACAATCAGATCGTCGAAAATCGTGCCGGGCGTATTGGAGATAACGAACTTGTCCTGGGCCTGCTCACCCAGCCCGTCGTGCAGATCGGCGGTGCCATTTTGCCCAAAACTCGTAATGGGCTGTCCCGTTGTAGCATCGAGCGCGAGGAGTTTGGCGCCAACCGTGTACAGAATTCGTTTGTCGGTGCCGTCTTTACTCTGCCAGTACGCTACGCCCCGACTCGTGCTGTGCCACGCTTTAAGCGAATCCCCATACTTCCAGATTTCACGGCCCGTAGCCGCATCGAGGGCGAAGGCCTGCACGGTGGGGGTAACGCCGTACAGCACCCCATCCACAATAATCGGGTTGGTCTGCAACTGTCCGCTGCTGCCGGTGTGGTAGGTCCAGGCTACCCGAAGCTGCGTCACGTTTTGGGCCGTAAGCTGCGTCAGGGCCGAGTAATGGCTGCGGTCCGGTCCGCCGAGGTATTCGCCCCAGTTGGTGTAGTCGTTGGCATTGGTATCGGTCGGGTTCTGCGCCAGCTGCGACCAGCCAACGGTGAGCGCGACAAGGACAGCAAGGGGTAGGAGAAAGCGTTTCATACAATAGATCAGGAATGCAGAAAGGTAACGAAATCAGGCGTCTATAAACCACCGGATTCTATCGAATATCGGTAAACCACTGTTTCAATTTAGCCGGGGGGTAGCCTACGCCCCATAGAAAGCCGATGGCCAGGAAAATGCCGTTTGCCTTCCAGAAGCCCCACTTTGCTACGCGCCGGTCCGACGATTCAACCACGCGGTTTACCTGCCGGATACGCCCAAATCGTACCAGCCGAATCATCAGATCCGCTTCTTCCATGATCGGCATTTCATCGTTGTAGCCCCCCACGGCCAGAAACTGAGCCCGGCGGCAAAAAATGGCCTGATCCCCAAACAACAGCCGCGCTCCCCGGAAAAACAGGTGGGGCCGAAAGAGCAGCGGAGCGTAGTAGGTCTTGATGTAATTGTGCAATGAAGTAAACCACTGCGTTCTGTGGGGGCCGCGCATGAGCGACACAAACCCACCCGCCACGGTACCGGGGTCGGCCAGCGTCCGGCGGATTACGAGTAGAGCGTCATCGGGCAGGGCGGTGTCCGCGTGGAGAAAGCAAAGAATGTCCCCGGTGGCTTCGGTGGCCCCGGCGTTCATCTGACAGGCGCGGCCCGCCTGTGGGCATCGTACAATTTTTAGGGAGCGGAGGCACGGACGCATCGCTTCGGCCAGCAGGAGGGTCTGATCGGTGCTGCCGCCGTCGGCAATAATGATTTCGAGAGGTTCGGGATACAGCCGCTGTAGCAGCCGTAACGTTCGGGGTAAGTCCTTTGCTTCGTTCAGCGTTGGAATGATAATAGACACGCTCGGCATGCGGCAGTGGATGAATTGACCCGACGGTGTCGGTTATAAGGTGGGTAATTTGTTGGCAAGTTGGCCAATACTCGGCGTATTATGGGGAGATTTGCCGACAGGTAAACGCATCAACCCCCATACCGTGTTTAGATTTCTGCCCAACGTTCTACTCAAACAATTATACACGCGCAACAGCCTGCGCAATATACCCGGCGGGTTTACCTTCTCGCTCAAAAACCGGCTGTCCGACGCCCGCTTTACGGGTCTGGAGCGCGCCCGCGTTGACGGGCACGAATATCCCGCCGATGCGTTTGTACTGGAAACCGATGCCGGTGAGGTGGTAGCCGTGGCCGACATTTCCCTGCACCAGCCGTTGCCATTTCCTCTGCGCCGGTCGGTACGGGTGCGGACCACGGCCCCACCGCTGCTTCCGGGCCGGCACACGCTCGAAGTTACGCTGAATACCCACCCGTTCGGGACCATTACGGTAACCGTTGAGGATGAACTCCAGCCCGATGAGCCTACCCCGCAACCTTCCGAGCAGCCCGCTATTCCGCGCGATAATGTTGAATGATTATAGTTCCGAAGCTATTGGCAGCCGCCAGCAGTTTCTGCGCGACTTTACTCAGACCCAGCCCCACCACCTGACCCAGTACTCGTTTAACCCCGCCGTGATGCAGGGCAACTGCGAAAACTTTGTGGGGGTGGCGCAGGTGCCCATTGGTCTGGCTGGCCCACTGCGCATTAATGGCGAGCACGCCCAGGGTGATTTCCTGATTCCAATGGCTACCACCGAAGGTACGCTCGTGGCGAGTTACAACCGGGGTATGAAGCTCATCAACCGCAGCGGGGGCGTATTGTGTACCGTGCAGGATGAGGCCATGCAGCGCGCGCCGGTGTTTCAATTTGCCGATGCCCGCCAGGCCCGCGATTTCGTGCGCTGGGTTAAGGGTCATCAGCCCGAACTGGCCGCCGAAGCCGAAAGCACCTCACGCTTTGCCAAACTCCGGTACGTGGATGCCTACCTGAACGGGCGGTTTGCGTTCCTGCGCTTTGGCTACTACACGGGCGATGCCGCCGGGCAGAATATGGTCAGCAAAGCCACGCTGGCGGCCTGTAACTATATCTTGGACGTATTTCCGACAGAGACAAACGGCCAGATCGAGCATTTTTTTCTGGAATCAAATATGGCGACGGATAAGAAACCGTCGCAGATTAACGTACTGAACACGCGGGGCAAGCGCGTAACGGCCGAGGTCACAATTCCGCGCGAGTTGCTGATTCGGGAGCTGCAGGTAGAGCCCGAGCAACTCGTGCGCCACGCCCGCATTGGCGACGTAGGGGCGCAACTGGCCGGAACCAACAACAACGGGCTGCACTCGGTCAACGGGCTGGCCGCGCTGTTCATTGCCACCGGTCAGGACGTGGCCTGTCTGGCCGAATCCTCGGCGGCTATCACCTATTCGGAGATTTTGCCCAACGGCGATTTATACGGCTCGGTTACGCTGCCTTCGCTCATTGTTGGCACCGTAGGCGGGGGTACCGGTTTGCCCACCCAGCGCGAATGCCTGGCGCTGATGGACTGCTATGGGGAGGGTAAGGCCAATAAACTGGCCGAAATTATGGCCGGTGTGGTGGTGGCCGGGGAGTTATCCCTCGCAGCCGCCATCTCTTCGCTGGACTGGGTGTCGAGCCACGATGCTACGCGTCGATGAGTCTGAAGACGATAGGTGTCAAGGTCAGCTAAAAGCCCTGCCCTGTAACGGGCTCCCCATGAATACGGGGCGGGCGTGGGATCTGGGTAAGGGGGCGTGGGCCCGGGGGTCGCTCAACTGGCGTGCTGGGGTGTTTTTTGGTTCGACTGCGTGGGTAAGGCAAGCAGGACAGACGTGCCCCGGCCCAGTACAGATTCGAGCTCAAGCCGCCCCCGGTGCATATCAACGATGCGCCGGGTCAGAGCCAGACCAATGCCATGGCCCTGAATGGACAACGCGTTCTCGGACCGAAAAAACGGTTCGAAAATATGAGGCAGGTCGTCGGGCGGAATGCCCTGCCCGTTGTCGCTGATGGTAAGCAGCACCTGCCCTGGTTCAAACGCAATACTGACCGAAACGCGCTGGTCGGACGAATACTTACAGCCGTTTTCAACCAGGTTCATCAGGGCCGTGTGCAACAGTGATTCATCCCCCACAATAACCAGGTCTTCTTCCTGATCGGGGAAATTAACAAAGTCGATGTTTATCTGGGCATCGGCTTTTTTTTGCGCGAAGTGGCTCTGTACCTGCCACAGTAGCTCGTCGATACGCAGGGGCTGGTGGTTGAGGGTAGTCACATCGGCACTGGCCTGCGCCAGTTCGAGCAGGCCGTTTACCAGCCGGTTCATACCCTGTACTTCGTCGAGCAGACTATCAAAGGCGGCTTCGTATTCGGAGCCGGAGCGCTGGCGGAGTCGCGTTACCTCAATTTGACCCATCATTACGGTAAGGGGGGTCCGTAACTCGTGCGACGCGTGCGAAACAAAACTCTTCTGCGAAACAAAGGCCTCCTCAAGCCGGCCCAGCAAATCGTTAAAGGTACGGGACAGATCGGCCAGTTCGTCGCGTTGCCGGCCTACCTGCAGCCGCTTGTGCATGTTAACGGCCGACATGGCGTTGACCTGCCCAATCAGTTCGGCCACCGGGCGCAGGGCATCGGTGGCAAACAGGTACCCGGCCAGTGCGGTAATGCTCAGGCTCATGAGCCAGCCATAAATCAGCAGCTCACGCAGCCGGTCCAGCTTGCTCAGTCCATAGCGGTCATTGGCCGAGGCTATAACGATGTAGGACTCACCCCGCTTATTCTGGTATCGAACGCCTACCGCTTCAATATCGCCCAGGTGCAGGTAGTAGGGCTGCTGGCGGGTGGTGCGCCGGATAAGATCAGGCGTTACCGGAATGCGCGACTGCCGGTTTCCACGGCTATAAAGGACGCGGCCCCGGTGGTCGTAAATCGTTACCCGCTCGCTGGTCATAACGGGCAGGTCGTTGGCGGGAACCTCGCCCACATCTTCACGTAGCCGAATGGTAGTAAAGGCTTTTTCTTCGAGTCGCTGTTTAAATTCCTGCTCCCTGAACTGCTTGTAGAAAAAATAGATGACCACCGTAAAGAGCAGCATGATCAGGGCCACCAGTGTAACGAAGAGCAGCGTGAGCCGGGTGCGGATGTTCATTCCTCTTTCAGAATGTATCCCATGCCAATAACCGTATGGATGAGTTTTTGCGGAAAGTCTTTGTCGATCTTTTTGCGCAGGAAATTCACGTACACATCAATGACGTTGGTGCCGGTGTCGAAATGAATGTCCCAGACCTTTTCGGCAATGTCGACGCGGGAAACGACCCGGCCCTGGTTGCGCATCAGAAATTCGAGCAGACCAAATTCTTTGGCCGTCAACTCAATTCGTCTGGTACCCCGGCGGGCTATTTTCTCGTTAAGGTCCAGTTCCAGATCAGCCAGTCTGATCACGTTAGCCTGCGTACCGGTCTCCAGCCCGCGCTTGGCCAGTGCCCGCAGCCGCGCCATCAATTCCCGAAACTCGAAGGGCTTTACGAGGTAGTCGTCGGCGCCTGATTCAAAACCGGTCAGCTTATCATCCATTGATCCCATAGCCGTCAGCATCAGCACGGGCGTGCGGTTGTGGGCCTCCCGCAGGATCCTCACCACCTCGTAGCCATTCATCCTGGGCAAATTCACATCCATCACGATTACGTCGTAGCCAGTGCTCAAGGCCATTCGATGGCCCATCTGACCATCAAAAGCCACATCGACCTCGCACGATTGCTCCTCAAGTCCTTTCTTTACGAACGAGGCCAGTTTCGGTTCGTCTTCGACTAGTAGAATTTTCATATTGGCAGCGTTCTTGGCTATTTTATTAACGGAGACCTCAACGGGATGCCTGGTCGGTAAATCGACTCAGGTGGCTGCAAGATAAACTAAAAACAAAAAAGCCGCCCCGAAAATCGGAGCGGCTTTCCGCTTCTATCCACACCATTTCAGGACTCATGGCCGGTTGGCCAATTCATCCTGATGTTCAACCTTCCCTTTGTAAAGGATTGTTATGCTCAAAACAAGCAAATATCTTTTCTGTTCAAAAAAACAGGTTACTTTTTGCCCCTCCTACCGGTCACAAACGTAGAGGAGATTTATGTTATTAACGCCACCGAAGTGCTCAAAATTATTTAACGTACCAAAAAAACCATTCTGCCCTTGATCAGTTGCGGCCACCTTGATTATTGGCTCGGTTACCGACAAATGCATTCGGGAAAACGGTTCTAATCAGATTCTAAGTTAGCTTTAAGTGCAGGTTAAGCAGTAACGATCATATTTATAAATCACGCTGACCGAGCCATCAGCCTCTGGCGTGTGTATGGTCCTGTTTTTCCGGTTCCTGCGCCCTAGTCCTGTCTCTTCTGTGTGCCCGTACCGACCGCTTTTATCCTGCCTTCACCCGTCTATACCGGCTACCCCGGTTGTCACTTCTAGTCTTATATGAAAGCATTACAGGAGTTTTTAACGTCCCTGCGCCGGTTTCTGAACTTTGAGCTGATCCACCTTAAATCATACACACTCACGGTAGCTGACATATTATCGGCCCTGTTCATTATTTTCCTGGCCTGGGCATTTTTATACGTCATGAAACGGTACGTGCTGCGGCTCTTTTTCAGGCGTAAGCAGGTCGCTCCGGGTCAGCAGTTTGCCATTAATCAGCTCATCAGATACATCGTCTATCCGGTGGCGTTTCTGTTAACGTTTCAGGCCATTGGTATCCAGCTGTCGGTATTTCTGGCCGGAGCCGCTGCTTTGCTGGTTGGTATCGGACTAGGTTTGCAGCAAACATTCAAAGATCTGTTTTCGGGCATTATTCTGCTGATTGAAGGCACCGTGAAGGTGAATGATATGCTGGTTATTGGGGATACAATCGGTATTGTGAAAGAAATAGGGTTGCGAACGTCAAAAATTGAAACCCGCGACGAAACGGTGAATATTGTTCCGAACTCCAAACTGGTTGAGGACACGGTAACCAACTGGTCGCATAATAACCGGCCCACCCGGTTCAATGTCGATGTGGGCGTGGCGTATGGGAGTGACCTGACCCTGGTGCGGGAGCTGCTCCTGCAGGCGGCCCGCGAACACGATAAAGTGCTGGGTCACCCCGATACGTCGGTGCAGTTTCGCGAATTTGGAGCGTCGTCGCTTGATTTCAAGCTCTTTTTTTACAGCTATGAATTTTTGCGCATCGAAGCGGTCAGGAGCGACCTGCGCTTCCGGATCGACGCACTCTTTCGGGAGCATGCAATCACTATTCCGTTTCCTCAACAGGAGGTATGGTTCAGAAACCAACTCCTCACGTCGGTATCAAAACAAGGTGTAAATGCGTAGTATTGCTTTACTATCGGACTTTTATTGAATGAGTGCGCAAACCAAATTAAGTGAACTGCCCGCATCGGCCATCTGCGGCAACGACATTAGTTCATCCTGCCTGTATGTATCGGCCATTAGTATCATGTACGCGGGGCAATACGCCTGGATCTCGCTGCTGCTGGTGGGCGGTACCCTGTTTCTGTTCCGTAAAATATACGGCGAGGTAGTGGGTGCTATACCGCTCAACGGCGGGGCGTACAATGTGCTGCTCAACTCGGCCAATAAGTCGATAGCCTCGCTGGCGGCCTGTCTTACCATCCTGTCGTACGTAGCTACGGGGGTCATTTCGGCCAATGAAGCCATTCACTATGCGGCTTCGTTCAGCGAGTCGCTGCCCATTATTGCCGGGACCATTGGGTTGCTGATGTTGTTTCTGCTGCTCAACCTGCTGGGGCTGAAAGAATCATCGAAAGCCGCTGTGATTATTTTTATCATCCACGTCAGCACACTCGTAATTCTGTGTCTGGCCTGCGGCTGGTATCTGCTGCAGAACGGGACCGGAAACTTCGAAGTTAATTTTGCCGCTAAATCGGAACATAGCCTGACATTTCAGCTGCTGGCCGGTTTTTCGGCGGCTATGCTGGGTATCTCGGGCTTCGAGAGTTCGGCCAATTACGTGGAAGAGCAGGCCGATGGCGTTTTTCCCAAGACGCTGCGCAACATGTGGATCATTGTTACGGTGTTTAACCCACTCATTGCGCTGCTGGCCCTTGGCGTTATGCCCATTGGCGAGGTGCAGAAGCACCAGCAGTCGCTGCTGGCGTTCATGGGCGAGCAGTCAGGCGGCCAGTGGCTGGCCTGGCTGGTGTCTATTGATGCCACGCTGGTGCTGAGCGGAGCCGTCCTGACCTCGTTTGTGGGGGTAAGTGGCCTGGTGAAGCGGATGACGCTGGACCGGATTTTTCCGCAGTTTTTGCTCAAAGAAAACAACCGGCAGGCTCCGTATTACATCCTGACTATTTTCTTTGGTCTCTGCGTTGCCATTTTGCTCAGCACCGGGGGCGAGTTGCAGGCCCTGGCGGGTGTCTACACACTTTCGTTCCTGGCCGTAATGGGGCTGTTTGGCATCGGCAATCTGCTGCTCAAACTGCGCCGGAGACGGCTGCCCCGGCCCGAACGGGCCACGGTGATGTCGGTGTTCATTGCCCTGACCGCCGTAGGTATCGCCTTGGTGGGTAACGTCCGACTCAACCCCGAATACGTCTGGGTGTTCTTTCAGTATTTTATCCCAACCTTCCTGGTGGCGCTGATGATGATGGACCGGACGCTGATTCTGCGCGGGATGCTGTCCACAATTCTTTACCTGTTCCGGCCCATTACGCGGATCATCAGCGGGTTTACCAGGTGGACTAATAGAACCATCAAGGAAATTAACGACCAGGAGTTTGTCTTTTTCTCGAAAGGCGACGACATCGCGTCTCTCAACCGGGTGATGATTTATATTCAGAACAACGAAGAAACAAATCGCCTGCGGATTGTGACGATCGAGAACGAGGAATTTGCCGCCCCCGAAAATCTGAGTCGCGATATTGAAACGCTCGATCGCGCCTATCCCGACATTGATGTGAAGTACGAGCGGATTCAGGGCCATTTTGGCCCCGAACTCATCCAGGAACTGTCGGAGCAGTGGAATATTCCCACCAACTTTATGTTTATCGGCTCGCCGAGTCAGAAGTTTCAGTATCGTATTGAAGAACTCGGTGGGGTACGATTGATTATCTAAACCCTTACAACCATGACTAAGCAAGATCACATAGCCACGGTCATTGCCTGGGCCGAAAGCCAGGGCTATGACGAAATAAAAGCCAACCTGCCCGATGATGATGACTTCGACGCTCCCATCAGCTACGAGCGGCAGGCCGACGACGAAGCCTTTATTCCCGATGTGACGGGTAAGTCGCTGACGGGCAAATCGTACTTTGAAGTTGTTGCAAAGACCGACGAAACCCGGCGGCTTATCTCCAAGCTTAAGTTGATGAGTGTATTGGCCGGTCGGCGGGGAGGTAAGCTGTATCTGATGGCCCCGCGCGGTAGTTACCAGTTTGCCAAAGACCTTATGGACGACAATCAGATCAACGCCGACCTGGTCAAACTGAAGTAGTAATCCCTTTATTTTTTTTACGTTTTCGCTGATTCATGCGCTATTTACCCATTGACCCGGCTTTGTTCGTTGCCAACCGGCAGCGGCTTACGGCCTTATTGAAACCGCAGTCGCTGGTTATTGTCAACGCTAATGATATACTGCCCACCAACGCCGACGGTACCGTGGCGTTTCGGCAGAACAACGATCTGTTTTACCTATCCGGCGTTGATCAGGAAGAAACGCGGCTGGTGCTGTTTCCCGACCATCCGGACCCTAAATACCGGCTGGCCCTGTTCCTGCGCGAAACCTCTGAACTGATCGAGGTGTGGGAGGGTCACAAACTCACTAAAGCTGAGGCCGAAGTCGTAACCGGTATTCCGCAGCACCAAATTTACTGGACCACCCAGTATGAGCTGATTTTTGGGCAGATGGTCTTCGAAGCTGAGCGCGTTTACCTGAACACCAACGAACACACCCGCGCCAACGTAGACGTGCAAACCCGCGACGCCCGCTTTATCGGGCAGTTCCGGCAGCAGTACCCACTGCACGCGCTGGAACGGCTGGCCCCGCTTATGCATCAGTTGCGGGCCATCAAGCAGCCGCAGGAGGTCGCTCTTATTCAGACCGCCGTTGATATTACCGAAAAAATGCTCCGTCGGCTGCTGGGCTTTATTAAACCGGGGGTGTGGGAATACGAAATTGAAGCGGAGATGATGCACGAATTTTTGCGTCACCGCTCGCGCGGCCCCGCTTATTCACCCATTATTGCCTCGGGAGCTAATGCCTGCGTGCTGCATTACATCGACAATAGTGCGCAGTGCCAGGACGGCGACGTAATTCTGCTCGATCTGGGAGCCGAATACGCCAACTATAACGCCGATATGACCCGGAGTGTGCCGGTAAACGGGCGGTTTACCGCCCGGCAGCGGGCGGTGTACGATGCGGTACTGCGCGTCATGAAAGAAGCTACCCAGTTGCTTCGCCCCGGTAATCTTTGGGACGATCACCACCGTGAAGTAACCAAAATTATGGAGTCTGAACTGATTGGGCTGGGGCTGCTGGACCGGCACGACGTAGCCCATCAAGACCCCGAAGCGCCATTGTACAAGAAATACTTCATGCACGGTACCTCGCACTTTCTGGGGCTCGACGTGCACGATGTGGGCAGCAAATACCGGCGTATGGAGCCGGGTATGGTCTTTACCGTTGAGCCGGGCATTTATATTCCGGAGGAAGGGCTTGGTATCCGGCTTGAAAACAACGTGCTGATTACCGAAACCGGTAATACAGACCTGATGGCTGCTATTCCGCTGGAAGCAGGAGAGATTGAGGAGTTAATGAACAGGTAACGCGTGAACCAGGAAGCGGGGGCTGACGCATGCACGTTGCGCGTCAGCCCCCGCTTCCTGGTTCACACGTTACTTACTCTTGGCTGTTTCGCGCTCGAGGGCGATATTGAGACCCGTGTAAATACGGCGGATTGCCTTTTCAATGCGTTCCCAGCCTTCGTCGGAGTGGAGGTTAATGTCAATGAGGGTGTCCCGCTGGGCACTGGTCAGAACGAGATAGGTAACCCCGGAAATCATCAGGCTCATGATGGCAACCGGGTCGAATTCGTCGTAGGGGGCCAGCTTCCCAATGAGTTCCTTGTAGGATTTATCGCGGAAATCGGCCAGCCGACGGGCCAGTTCGGTTTCGCCGTGGGTCATCTCCCAGCGGATTAGCTCCTGTGATGGCTTGCGGGTGCGGAACTCGCGCAGAAACTGGATGGTGTACTCCGACCAGACTTTGCTGCGACTTTCGACAGGCAGGTTTTCGGGGACCGATTCGAGAAACTTCTCGTTGAACATCGACAGGAAGAATCCACGCTGTACATACGCTTCCAGCAGGCCGTTCCAGCCGCCGAAATAACGATAAATCAGCACTTTATTAACGCCGGCCCGCTCGGCTACGGCATTGATGCCGGCTTTTTCGGTGCCCCGTTCAGCCATTGTGTCGCCCATAGCCCGTAAAATACGTTCCATGGTCATCTGGCGGTTTCTGCGTTTGACGACTTTCATTACAGTGTTTGTTAGTTGTGAGGTATAATAAGGATAATGGTCGGCTGAGCCATGAAAATAACTCTACCGAAACAGTAGTCTGGGTACAAAGATGGGCAAATATAGCCATGTTACCAACTGGTAACGTTAGTGGCGTACCGGAAAATTAACTGACTGGTCTGCTAACTGGCTAATGGCGTCGGCTAATTTGTGCCTCGTAACAACAACCGGCAGCCAGAACGGGGAGAAGGGGTCACTGTGCCAGTTGGGGGCGATCTCAAAGGCTAATTTGACCTGAAGTATAAATTCATCGGCCTCTGCCGAGATACACTCAATACTCAGACAGGGCTCGGTAAAGACCAGCCGTCCCGGCGGACGCCCGGTAGTATACAGCGAACGCAGCCAGCCAAGCAGCTTGGCAACCTCGTAGGTGTGTAAAATGGCCGATGTTGATGCGGACTGATGGTGTTGCCAGCCCGACCGAATGGCCAGCCACAATAAATTCCGGTCAGCCGACGATGGGCTGTCCGGTGCGTTCTCATAGTCGAGAATCATTAACTCAAAAAAACTACGCTGGCCAACCAGAAGCATAAGTAAATGTAAAGTAAGGCTAAATTGGCCGGGAAGGGGATAAGTGCAAATGCCGGAGATGCATATACGTTAGAAAGATGCTCAACGATTTCCACGTACGTAAAATCAGGCACCACAAGTCGGCAGAGTCTCGAATTATTCCGCTACCAGGTCTATCCGTTTTTATAACGCCCATGAACCCATTAACGGAATAAGACCGTTCTGCGTACACTATCTTTTCATTACCAACCGCATTTATGTACAGCATTCAAATTCAGAAAACCGGCGGCCCTGATGTATTGACCCTGACCGAGGGCTCCGTACCTACGCCTAAAGCCGGTGAAGTCCTGATCCGACTCACGGCTATCGGGGTTAACTTTATCGACACCTATCACCGCACGGGACTATACCCGATACCGATGCCGTTTACGCCCGGCACTGAAGGAGCGGGTGTGGTTGAACAGGTTGGGGCGGGCGTATTGGATGTGGCCGTGGGGCAGCGGGTTGCCTACTATACCATGCAACCCGGTTCATACGCTGAATATGCCGTGGTGCCTGCCGATACACTTATTCTTATTCCCGATGGAGTTACGGATGAGCAGGCGGCTGCGGTGCTGCTGCAGGGTATGACGGCTCAGTATCTGGCTTACACAACGTACCCAATCCGGCCCGGCGATACGGTCCTGATTCATGCCGGAGCCGGGGGCGTCGGGTTGTTGCTGACCCAGATAGCCCGCATGCGGGGGGCACGGGTTATTACGACGGTTTCGACGGAAGAAAAAGCCGAACTGTCCCGCCAGAACGGGGCCGACGAGGTGATTCTGTACACGCAGACCGACTTTGCCCCTGAGGTGAAACGGCTGACGGGTGGTCAGGGCGTTCACGCCGTGTATGATTCGGTGGGTAAAACTACGTTTGAGGGCAGCCTGAACAGCCTGCGTCCGTTGGGTACAATGGTGTCGTTCGGCAACGCCAGCGGTCCAGTCGAGCCATTTGCCCCGGCTCTGCTGGCTCAGAAAGGGTCCCTGATGTTTACCCGTCCCAGCCTGGGCCACTACACCCTCACGCGGGCCGCCCTGCTCGAACGCGCCGGTATGGTATTTACTATGGTGGCAGCGGGCCAACTGAACGTTCATATACAACCGCCCTACAAACTGGCCGATGCTGCCCAGGCCCACCGCGATCTGGAAAGTCGTAAAACAACCGGCAAATTGTTACTGATTCCCTGAGGGCATTGCCTGCGTGGGGCCCTTAAGGATTGCGTCAGACCAGGCTGAATCGGGCTGGTTGATACGGGCACGAAAGCCGGACTGTCAGAGGGCTGTCCGCTGGTGGTCCGGCTTTCGTATGAGCGTCGGGCAGGGGGTTAAACGCCCTTGGCAGCCAGGATATCGGTCAGTTCAATGACGGGATCAGACACCAGCAAGTCGGCGGCATTCGCCATCAAAGCCGCTGCAATGGGGCCACTGAGGTGCGCCTGCCGACCAGCCTCATCGGGAAAGGTATCGAAAATGCCGAACGTCGATGGCCCCAGCTGAATGCCGTACCACGTAATCGTAGCGGACTCGTTTTGTGCCATGGGCAGACCACTCTTTAAAAAATCGGCAACGGCCTGCTCTTTACCGGGTTTGGCTTCGAGCCGTACTAACAATCCTTTGGTAATCATTCTGCGATACGTTTTGGTGAACTGAATAGAATCAACGCCTAATAAACGTACCCCACCGAAAAACGATTGATTCGGCCAAAATAAACCTCAACCAGGAGTCTCCAGTAGCAGCCGGGTTGCTCTGGTGAGACTATACTGCTGCTTTTTCACCCAGTTTACCATGTCCATACTGCACCGGGTCAACTCCAGAAACGGCTGTTAGGTAAGGCGCTGCACATGCCTGCTATAGACTGTCAAACCCGCTGGAGCAAGAGCCCCGGATGATAAAAAGGCTCTCCGATTCGACAGAGGGCTTTTTTTAAGACTTGGGTTTCAGGCCGCAACCGCCAAATGACCTGGACCGGCTGACTAACGTCGAAAAAATTGTTTTTAATTGTTCTAAATAAAGAAGACTGTCGTAGCTTTGCAGCAGATACAACCTGATACTCATTTACTATGAAGTTTTCTTACTACGTAGCTCTTTCATTCGCTGCCCTGTTCACGTCCTGCACCGACAGTACCGTTGTTGAGCCCGACCCTGTCAAGCCTTACACCGTACCGGCTACATACGCCTTTGATAACGTAGAGTATAAGGAGTCGGCCGCGCGCATCAGCATGTGGCAGGGGTTTCAGTCTTATTTGGGGAAAGGCAATACGCGGGTGCTGAGCGCCGATACGGTCAACGCTCTCTGGAACAATACCAACAACGCCTTTACCCCTGAGCTGGCCAGCAATATCCCGTATCCAGCATCGGATCTGAACGGCCTGGGCTACAACCTCTCCGGCAAAGTGACCGACGCCGGTGCCTTCAAAACGATTGCCGATTCTACGGTGTATGTCAGTAAGTTCAATAAGACGGCGGCTTCGAAAGGGGTGCCGGGCAAAATTGGCAGCCGCCTTTTCAATGCGAACGGCGTTGAACCCAATCAGGTAGTAGCCAAAGGACTGATGGGGGCACTGGTGCTGGCCAACGTGAACGCCCTCCTCGATAAAATTCCCGCCAGTAACAATACGACGGTTGTGGCGGGCAAAGGCACCGAAATGGAACATACCTGGGATCTGGCATTTGGTTACGCTGGCCTGCCGATGGACTACGATACGGCGTTTAACTACGGCACTACACCCGTAAAAGCAAACCGTCCGCTGGCTATTGGTGGCTATTTTGCCGAACGGGGTAACTACATTCAGGCCGGTGGCCGGGTGTTTCAGGCATTCCGCACCGGCCGGGCCGCCATTACGGCCAAAGACTACCCAGCCCGCGATGCCGCCATTAGCATCATCAAAGAGTATCTCGAAAAGACCCTGGCCGCATCTGCCTACACATACGTGACGACGCCCCAAACCCAAACGGCGCTGGATGCTAAGTTCCACGGGCTGTCGGAAGGGGCCGGGTTTGTGGCGGCTCTGAAATACCGACCCGCCAACAGCAAACTAACCGCTGCTAACTACCAGACGCTGGTCTCGATTATGAACACCAGTTTCTATACGCTGGCCGAAGACGCCACCAACGCCAAACTGAAGCAGGCCCAGGCTATTCTGACCGGCGCGTACGGGCAGTTGCAACCGTAATACATCCGCTTCGGCGGGCCCGTCCGGGTAGGGTTTCGGCGTCTGACTCGGAACCTTACCCGGTTATTTTGACCTCTATAGTAGTGCACTCATCTTACTTAGCCGCATGAAACTTTCCCGTATTACGCTGACCGTAGCCGTTATTCTGACCGGCGTCGTTTTTTACGCCTGTACCGAAAGCAACGGCCCGACCGACCCCGCCCCGTCGGGTAGCGATGCCTTTAAAACCGGTATGCTCACCAACTACGCGGGCAACCTCATTATTCCGGCCTACGCCGACCTGTCTACCAAACTGACCACGCTGGAAACGCAGGTAAACGGCTTTCTGGACAATCCGTCTGCCGCTACTCTGGACGCAACGAAGCCAGCCTACAAAGCGGCTTACCTGAGCTACCAGGCTACGTCGGCTGCGTATTTTGGACCGTCCTCCGCGCTGCTGCTGAACAATTACATCAACACCTTTCCACCCGCTACGGGGCCCATTGAGAAAGCCATTGCGTCGGGCAGCTATAAGCTGGATTTACCCGTTGTCAGCGACAGCATTCAGGGATTTCCAGCCCTGGACTATCTGCTGTTCGCGCCTAACGCCGTTAGTCAGTTTACGGGGGCCAGCGCCCCGGCCCGGAAAAAATACGTTCGGGATGTTATGGCGCGGATGAAGACGCTGGTGGCCAGCACGGCTACGCAGTGGAACGGCCCGTACCGTACGTCGTTCGAGACTTCACTCAAAACCGATGTGGGTAGCTCTACCGCGTTTCTGATCAATCAGTTTGCCTACGAACTGGACGCTATGAAAGGCCCGCGCATTGGCTGGCCCTTCGGCAAACGCTCCAACGGCATTGTCTTCGCCGACAAATGCGAGGGCTATTACTCGGGGCTGACCAAAGAACTGGCCGTGGCCAACCTGACCAATCTAAAGAATTATTACGTGGGCGGCTCCGGCAACGGCATCGCGGATTATCTGGTGCTGCTGAAAAAAGAAGCGTTGGCCAGTCAGATTACTGCGCAGTTTGATATTGCCATCGCGGCCCTCAACGCCATCCCGCAACCCATGTCCGAGTCGTTTTCTAAAAACCCGGCGCAGGTAGAGGAAGCCTACCGGCAGGTGCAGAAATTGCTGACGCTGATAAAGACCGACGTTGCATCGGCCACGTCGGTGCAGATTACGTACATGGATAACGATGGTGATTAAGGGATTCGGTGGTAATCGACCGGTTTCCATTGCTCCGCTGGCCACGTTCCGGATTACGTTTGGGCTGCTGATGCTGTTCAGCCTGGGGCGGTTCTGGTGGCGGGGCTGGATTACGGCGTTGTACGTTACGCCCCCCTTTCATTTCACCTACTGGGGTTTTGAGTGGGTGCAACCGCTGGGCGGTACCGGAATGCACCTGCTGATTTTCGCGCTGATTGGTTCCGCACTGCTGATAGCGCTGGGGTTATTCTACCGCCCGGCCAGTATCGTTTTCTTCCTCGGCTTCACCTACGTGGAGCTCATCGACGTCACAACCTACCTCAACCATTACTACTTCATCAGCCTGGTGGCGTTTCTGCTGGTCTGGCTACCCGCCAACCGGTACTACTCGCTCGACGCGTATTTCGGGCTGACCAAACCCCGGCTGCGGGTACCGCGCTGGACCATTGGCCTGCTGCGGTTTCAGATGGCCCTGGTCTACGTGTTTGCCGGACTGGCCAAGCTCGACGCCGACTGGCTGCTGCGGGCCGAACCGATGAAAACCTGGCTGCCGTCCAAAAGTCATTTGCCCCTGGTAGGGCCGTTTATGTACGATGACTGGGTGGCGTATCTGTTCTCGTGGTTCGGGGCGGGCTACGATTTGTTCATCGTCTTTTTTCTGCTGAATCGCCGAACCCGCCCCGTTGCCTACGGGTTTGTCCTGCTGTTCCATGCCGCCACGGCCCTGTTTTTCCCGGCCATCGGCATGTTTCCGTACGTCATGATTGCCAGTAGCCTGATTTTCTTCTCGGGCAAATTCCATCAGAAACTGCTGTCGTTCCTGCCCTTCCGGAGAATGGCGTTGCCCAATGAGTCATATCAGTTTTGGTATAGGAACGTCGTTGCCGGGCTGGTGGCGGTGTATGTCTGCGTACAGCTTCTGGTGCCCATGCGCTTTCTGCTGTATCCGGGCAAGCTGTTCTGGACCGAACAGGGGTACCGGTTCTCGTGGCGCGTGATGCTCATGGAAAAAGCGGGGGTAGCTTATTTCACGGTGAAAGATGATACCGGCAAGAAATCCTGGACGGTCGATAACGGGCAATACCTGACACCATTGCAGGAGAAAATGATGAGCAGCCAGCCCGATTTAATTCTGAAATACGCCCACTACGTAGCTGACCAGTTCAAAGCCAGGGGTGTGACTGAGCCGAAGGTCTATGCCGAAGTCTATGTGACCCTCAACGGCGAACCGTCGCGGCTGTTCGTCGATTCGACGGTGAATCTGGCGGCTAAAAAACTAAGCTGGCGACCCTATGACTGGGTACTGCCTTTTGATACCAACCAACCATGATCCGGCGAATTTTTTACCTGCTTCTTTTCTGTTTGTCCACGTCGCTGGCGGTTGCTCAGACGCTGTTTGTTGAGGGCACCGTCCGCGAGGGTACCGAAGCCATTCCGGGGGCCGTGGTGCGGCTGTTCCCCGCAGACGCGGTGGAGATCAGCAACGACAACGGTTTTTTTCGGTTCGGTAAAATCACGCCGGGGCAGTACCGGCTCGAAGTGAGTTCGATGGGGTATCAATCCCGCGTTGATACCGTTACCATCACCGGCGAAGGCGCAAAACTCGACATCCTGCTAAAAGAAGCGGGTGGGGTTCTCATCAATGAGGTGACGGTGGTTGGGCAGAATACCAATGTTTCCGGCAAACTCAGCGATGTGTTGGGTACGTCGATCTATGCCAGCAAAAAAACCGAACTCATCAATGTCAAAAATCTGAATGCCAACCTGGCCACCAACAACAGCCGCCAGATTTATGCCCGCATTCCCGGTCTGAACATCTGGGAATACGACCGGGGGGGGCTGCAGCTTGGCATTGGCGGGCGGGGGCTGAGTCCCAACCGCTCGTCTAATTTCAATATCCGGCAAAACGGTTACGACATCAGTGCCGACGCCCTGGGGTATCCCGAAAGCTACTACACGCCCTCGGCGGAGGCCCTAAGCAAAATCGAGATTGTGCGGGGCGCGGCCAGCCTGCAGTACGGTCCGCAGTTTGGCGGGCTGGTCAATTTTGTGATGCGCGAAGGCCCCCGCAACAAACCCATCGAACTGACCCTGCGGCAAACCGGTGGCTCGTTCGGTCTGCTCAACTCGTTCAACAGCGTAGGCGGAACCGTGGCGAAGGGCAAACTCAACTATTACGCCTTTTTTCAGTATAAGCGGGGCGACAGCTGGCGACCCAACAGCCAGTTTGACCAGCAGAACAGCTATGTCCACCTGGCCTATGACGTGAGTCCGAAACTCAAACTGACCGGCGAATACACCCGGATGACCTATCTGGCCCAGCAGCCCGGCGGCCTGACCGACGCGCAGTTTGCCGAAGACGCATCGGTATCGGTGCGAGCCCGCAACTGGTTCAAAGTAGACTGGAACCTGATTAGTTTTAATCTGGATTACGTCTTTGCCAAGAATACCCGCGTCAACTGGCGCACCTATACCCTGCAGGGCGGGCGGGAAGCCATTGGCGCGCTGACGTACATCAACCGGCCCGACTTTGGCGTAAACCGCGACTATATGGCCGACCGTTACAATAATTTTGGTAGCGAGTTCCGGTTCATTCACCAGTACAGGCTGTTCGGTCAGGCTGACAATACCTTTCTAGTTGGAACCCGAGTGTACAGGGGCCTGACCATCCGGAAACAGGGCGACGGCAACAACGGCGATGGCCCGGACTTCGCGTTTCTTAACGAACAGCCCAATAAATCCAGCTTTCGGTTTCCGGGCAACAACGTAGCCGTTTTTGCCGAGAATATCTTTCGGCTGGGCCACAACTGGAGCATCACACCGGGCGCGCGGTTCGAGTTTATCAACACCAAAGCAGACGGGTATTATTTCAAGGAAAACAAATTCATTGCCAACGAGCAGATTTTCGAGACCCGCGCCAACCCCCGCACGTTTATGCTGCTGGGTATTGGCGCCAGCCGGAAATTTGGGCAGGGGGCCGAGTTCTACGCCAATATCTCGCAGAACTACCGGTCCATCAATTTTAACGACATCCGGGTGGCCAACACCAATGCGCGGGTGGACCCGAATCTGAAAGACGAAACGGGCTTTAATATTGATCTGGGGGTACGGGGTACGTACAAAAACTGGCTCTACGCCGACGTGAGCCTGTTCTATCTCAAATACAACGACAGGATTGGCTCTATTTTTACGACCGATAGTAGCTTCATGACCTACCGGCTGCGCACCAACGTGTCGGACAGCCGCAACCTCGGCCTGGAGTTTCTGCTCGACGGCGATATTTTACGGGCCATCACCCATGGTAAATCGCCCTATAAACTGAACCTCTACACAAGTCTGTCGCTGATCAATGCCCGGTACGTCAACACGCAGAATACGGCCATTGCCAACAAACTGGTTGAGAACGTACCGCCTGTTTTGCTGCGCACCGGCCTGAGTACGGGTAGCCAGCGGTTCAATATAACCTATCAGTTTGCTTACCAGACCAAACAGTACTCCGACGCAACCAATACCGAACAAACGCCCACCGCTGTTGATGGGGCCATCCCGGCGTTTGCGGTTATGGATTTGAGTACCAGCTATAACTGGCGGTTATTCACACTGTATGCGGGCGTCAACAATCTGGCCAACGCCAAATACTTTACCCGCCGGGCCGATGGCTACCCCGGCCCCGGCATCCTCCCCGCCGACATCCGCAACTACTACGTAACGCTCCAGTTCAAAATTTGAGACGGGTAGCCGGCCACAAAACGAACAAATCCCACCCTATCTTTACGCCGGAATGAAAAACGCGCTGGTCTATCTGCTTTTTGTAGCCACGCTGCTGCCTGCGGTCAGTCAGTGGGGGACCATCGCGTACTACCATGCCAACAAAGAGTACATTGCTCGTGTCCTGTGCGTAAACCGTGACAAACCCCAGCTCAACTGCGATGGCAAATGCTACCTGGCCCAGAAGCTGAAAGCCACGCAGGACAAACAGGATAAAGAGACCACCGAACGGGTTCAGAATCTGCCCACACTGTCGCTGTTCTGCAATGACCTGACGCAGTTTAGTTTTTCACCCGTAGTTCCGGCTGCGCAGTCCACGCCTGTTTTTGCGTATTGGCGCCCGGCCTATTCGGCCCCGCTCACGCCCGTTTTTCATCCGCCGGGTCTTACCTGCTGATCCTTTCTACGAGCCCTTTCCGGCTCGCCTGATGCAACCCGGCGTTCCGCTGGCGATTGCCTGTTGTTTCCCTGTATTTCCAGGTCTGCTACTGCGCCGGTCAATGCTCGTGCCGCTGCGCGTATGACCAGGCGGGAGGCAGCGCTGTTCAGTCCATTATTTCTTATCTCAAAATCTCATGGGTACTCATACACTCATTGCTGCGCTGTGTATCGGCGTATCTGTTCTGTCACTGGCTTCCTGCACTAAAAACGAGGTCGAGGCCATTGATGTCAACACGAAAAATACCGTTCTAGTCGAATTTGATAACCGCGTTGACGACCAGAAACTTGCGCTGGGCAGTACGCCCTATAAAACCGCAGCGGGCGAAGATTTCACCCTGACTACCTTTAACTATTTCGTGAGCAACATCGCGCTGAAGAAGGCCGATGGCAGCGTGCTGAAATTTCCCGACCAGTACTTTCTGATTCGACAGGCTGACCCGAAGTCGCAAGCCATTCAGCTAAAGGACGTACCATCGGGCGATTACAACGCAATTACGTTCTCGATTGGGGTCGATAGCAGCAAGAGTGTCTCGCCGGTAGCTGAACGAACGGGTGTGCTGGACGTAACGAGCTACGGCGACGATGGTATGTACTGGTCGTGGAACTCCGGTTATATTTTCCTGAAAATCGAGGGTACTTCGTCGGTAGTGCCCGTCCGGGCCAGCGGTGAGCGGTCATTTCAGATGCACGTGGGTGGCTACGGGGGGGGCTTTAACGGAGGAGCCAAGCTGCCCAACAACCTGCGCACCATGACTCTGCCCACAACCACCACGGCCACCGTACGTAGTAGCATCTCGCCGACGATTCACCTGATTGTGGACGCGAAAAAACTTTTTGACGGGCCGAACAAGATTAGCCTGGCCACAACTAACAGCGTTCATAGTCCCGCCGTGGCCACGCCCATCGCCGACAATTTTGCGGGTATGTTCTTTGTCGATCACGTACACAACGACAAGCAGTAAACCTACCCCTGCCGCCGAACGGAGAACCGTTCGGCGGTACTAACCTTCCTCTCATTATGCGAATAATCAACTGGGTAGGGCTGGGTTGCGCGTGGCTAATGGGCTGCCAGACGCCGGGTCAGGATGCCCCGCCGGAGGTTCTGTTTCAGCAGCCGGCCAACTTTCCGGAACCCGTTTACGCCCTCGATAAAAACCGGCCCACGGCCGCCGGCGTACGGCTCGGCAAAGAGCTGTTCTACGACGGGATGCTCTCACGCGATGGCACCATTGCCTGCGCCGAATGCCACAGCCAGGCCTATGCCTTCACGCACCACCAGCACGATCTGAGCCACGGAATTGATAACCGGATCGGAACGCGCAACTCGATGCCTATTCAGAACCTGGCCTGGGAACGGGACTTCTTTTGGGACGGGGGCGTTCACGACCTCGACCTGGTGCCGATTGCACCCATCGAAAACCCGGTTGAGATGGACGAAACATCGACCAACGTCATCAATCGGCTACGCGCTTCCAGCCGGTACCCGCCCCTGTTCAAAGCTGCTTTTGGCACGGAGGAAATCAACGGGCCGCGTTTTTTACAGGCTCTTTCGCAGTTCATGCTCACGATGGTATCGGGCAACAGCCGCTATGATAAATGGGTTAGAAAAGAGCCGGGCGGCACGCTGACCGACGATGAACAAGCGGGTCTGATTTTGTTCCGGGCTAAGTGCGGCAGCTGCCACGCGGGCGAACTGTTTACCGACAATACGTTTCGCAACAACGGCCTGTTTATTCAGGGTAATGGCGATCTGGGCCGCGCCCACGTAACGGAACGAACCGAAGACCGCTACACCTTTAAAGTACCCAGTCTGCGCAACGTCGAAAAAACGCTGCCCTACATGCACGATGGCCGGTTCTATTCGCTCAATGCCGTGCTGGACCACTACGCCGAAAACGTGCAGCCCACCCAAAACCTCGACCCACTGCTGAAGCAAAACGGCCGGTTGGGTATCGCGCTGTCGCCGGACGAGAAACGGCAGATTATCGCTTTCCTGAAAACACTCACTGACGAACAGTTTCTGCGCGACGCACGCTTCGCCCAACCCTAATCCAAATCACGTATGAAAACGTATTTTATCATGGCCCTGATCTGTCTGGCCAGCCTGCCCACGCTGGCCTGCGACCTCTGCGGATGCAGCAATGGCGGGTCATTTTTCGGGATTCTGCCGCAGGGGCACCGGGGTTTCCTGGGCGTTCGGTACCGGTATGCGTCCTATAATTCGCACCTGAACAGCCTCACCCTGCAAACCCGCGAGGAGTTCCGCACCGCTGAACTCTGGGGACGATTTTATCCAGCCAAACGGGTGCAGGTCATGGCGTTTGTGCCCTATCAGTTTAGTCAGCAGACCGTGCTCAGAACGGGCGAAACTACGCCCCTGCGCGGCCTGAGTGACGTGTCGGCGCTGGTGCATTACAACCTCATCAATACATTCATGGACGACTCGGCCGCGCATACCGTAAACCATACGCTGCTGGCAGGGGGCGGGGTTAAGCTGCCCACGGGCCGGTTTCGCTACGATGAAAATAGCCTGCTGGACGTGGCCAATCCTAATTTTCAACTGGGAACCGGCAGCACCGACTGGCTGCTGAACGTTATTTATACGGCCCGCTATAAAAACTGGGGAGCCAATGCCGACGTATCGTACCGTATAACCATGACCAACCCGAACGGCTACCGCTTTGGCAACCGTGTCAACGCGTCGGCGTCGGTGTTCTGGCTGTCGGGGGCGGGTATGAGTAAACGATCTATCATGCCCAACGTGGGTGTGTTCGTAGAGCAGGCCGCCCACGACAGGCAAGAAGAGGTGACTAACAAACAAACCGGTGGCTACGCGGCCTATATTAACCTGGGTACGGAAGTGTATCTGGGTAAACTGTCGTTCGGGGTCAGCTACCGGAAGCCGGTGGGCCAATACCTGTCGGAAGGCGAACTGCGAGCCAACGCTCAACTGACCACGCACATCACGTTCCTGTTTTGATTGCCGGAAAAAAGATAGGCTATGGCTAATGATTTTTGGCGGTCGTTCGTTGAGTATTTACAAACGTTCAGCCCATGTTTCGACGCTTACCACCTGTTGTCCAGTTCATTTATATTGGCGTCATTGGTGTTTTCTTCGGTACCATTGCCGGATTGATTAACGAGTTTTTTCAGAAGCCCTTCAGCGCGAGCAATGCGCTGGTCTGGCTGTTTCTGATGGTGATTAGTGCCGGCATTGCCACCGTCATTACCCTGTATGGCCGGGGTAAATTCGATTAGCTTTTTTAAACCCACATCATCCATGCGTCGTTCGTTCCTGTACCTCTCTCTGCTAACCGCTGCCCTGACGGCGGGTTTTCTGGCTTGTAATACCGACGACCCCGAAGCGGCAACGCCACCGGCCACGTTCGGACTGGACTTTACCAATGCAGCCGGTGCTCAGCCCCTTCAGCTGGGTACTGTTGCGTATAAAAATGCGTCAGGAGAGTCGTTTACGCCTACAAACTTCAATTACTTTGTGAGTAACATCCGGCTCATCCGTACCGATGGTTCGGCCTGGGTTGTGCCGCCCGACAGCAGTTACTTTCTGATTCGACAGACCAACCCGGCCACGCAAAAAATCAGACTTACCAACGTGCCGGCGGGCAGCTACAAAGCCGTGTCGTTTGTGCTGGGGGTCGATAGTCTGCGGAGTACCATGGACATCGGCAAACGGACGGGCGCCCTTGACCCGGCGGTTGACCATACGGGGGCCAATGGTATGTACTGGTCGTGGAATTCAGGGTATATTTTTATGAAACTTGAAGGCACCTCGCCCAGCGCACCCGCCGATGCTACGGGTAAGAATAACTTTCGCTATCACGTCGGTTTTTTCGGCGGGCGCGATACGAAGACCATCAACAACCTGAAAACCATCACGGTGCCCTTCGGGGCGGAGGTAGCGCAGGTCGACCCCTTTCGCCAGCCCACGGTGCAGATCCAGGCCGACGTGCTGAAGGTTTTCGACGGGGCCACGCCTATTAGTATCAAGGCGTATCCCGAAGTAATGATATCGCCGTATTCCGCCACGGTAGCCGCTAATTATGCCGGCATGTTTTCGTACAGGGGTATGAAAACGGTCGTTAACGATTAAGTATGAAACGGCTTCAACTCATTGGCTTCCTGCTCAGTGCCGCTTTGTTCGGTGCGGTAGTGTCGTGCCAGTCGGGTGGGAGCGAGGGGGTGCCGCCCGTGCCGGTCAAACCAGATACGAAGCCACCCGTTGTGTACCAGACCACGCCGTATCCCTGGAAAAAGCCCGCCAACTTCCCCGAGCCCATCTATAATTTCGCCAACAACCCCCTGACGCTGGAGGGGGTTGCGCTGGGCCGGGCGCTGTTTTACGACGACATGCTTTCGGTCAATGGCACAGTAAGCTGTGGTTTTTGTCATCAGCAGCCAGCCGCTTTTGCTCACCCTGACCACGCGCTGAGTCATGGCGTAAATGACCAGATCGGCACCCGCAATAACCTTGGCCTGCAGAATCTGGCGTTTTACAAAAGCTTTTTCTGGGACGGGGGCGTGTCGGATCTCGATTTACTTCCCATTGCGCCCATCGAGAACCCGGTTGAGATGGCCCACTCCATGCCGAACCTGCTGAATGCGGTGCGACAATCGGCCAAATACCGGCCTTTATTCCAGTCAGCGTTCGGGTCGGATTCAATTACGACGGCGCGCTTTTTAAAAGCCCTTTCGCAGTTCATGCTCACGATGGTATCGGCCACCAGTAAATACGATAAATACGTCCGGAAGGAAGCTGGGGGGGAATTGACTACCGACGAACTGGCCGGGCTGAACCTGTTCCAGCAGAAGTGCAGCAGTTGCCACACGGGCGAATTATTTACCGACCAGTCGTTTCGGAACAATGGCCTGAGCCGCGCCCTCAATCAGGATATAGGGCGGTACGGCATCACGCTGCGCGATGAAGATAGATTCAGATTTAAAGTGCCGAGCCTGCGCAATGTAGTTCGCACGCCACCCTACATGCACGATGGCCGGTTTGGGACGCTTGACGACGTGCTGAATCATTACACCACCCTGCAGGACGTACCGGAACTCGACCCGGCCCTGCGACCGAATGGTAAACCCGGCGTATCACTCACCGATCCCGAAAAGAAACAGATTATTGCGTTTCTGAACACCCTCACCGATAACGCCTACGTTGCCGACCGCCAGTTTAGCGCACCGAATTGACGTAGCCCGGATTTGCCGCTTCAGACTACATCAGTCAATGCGAGTGATTGAGCCGGTGCTGCCGGATGTTGATGATATGGGTAATGACCAGACCCGCCGAGGCCAGGTAACCAACGTAGTGGAACACACCACTGACGTGTTCGAGCAGCAGACTGGCCGCAAAGAGCAACAGAAAACCCCACAGCGCGCGTTTAATAACGGGTGGGGCATAGTGGCGGGTGGCGAAGAAAACAGCAATCACGTTGACGGCAATGAACAGGTAGTCCAGACTCAGAAACCCGATTGTTAGATGGTGGTGTGGCGTCAGGGCCGAACCTACCAGCAGAAAAGGCGTGGCAACGCAGTGAATCAGGCAAAGCACCGATCCGGCAATACCTATATAATCAGCCTTGTTGGTAGTATAATCCGTCTTCATAGCTGGGTAAACGCACGGTATGTTCAGGCATCGTGCGTTTATAAAACTCAACTCTTTGCAACAAAGTTGCGAATAGATTGGAAAAAAGTAAAGCGGGAAGAACGGACGGCCGTAAAATTTCCGCGTCAGCCCATTCTTCCCGCTTTACTTTTTTCAGGCCCAGATCATACTAAGGATACCAATCAGCATAATCATCTTGCACAGTGTACTGAGGTAGCCGAAATCACTTCGTTTGTCGGCATAGACGAGCCGGTAGGTCAGCCAGGTAATGGGCGCGAGCAGTAAAAGAAAAATAAAGGATAGGTTCTGATTGCCCAGCTCGTCGGCAATCAGAAAGAGGGTCATGATAAACGACCCAATCAGCACGTAGAGCAGGTATTTGGTTCGTCGCAGGCCCCAGACAATGGGCAGGGTGCGGCAACCAAAGCGTGCATCGCCCCGAACGTCCTGCATATCTTTAATGATCTCGCGCACCAGCGAAATGGCGAACGAAAACAAAGCATAGATCAGGATGATATGGGCGTTCTGCCGGTAGTAGACTGCCAGCACCAAGAGCGAAAAGGCCGTTAGCAGCGCAATAACGACGTTACCTACAAATGGCTCCCGTTTTAGCCGGGCCGAGTAAAACCAAAGCAACGACACCGATACCACATCGAGTACGAATACCCACTTACTCAGGTATAACCCAATCAGGCACCCCAGTACATTGAGGATCTGATGCGTACCAATGGCCACGCGCCGTTTCAGATACCGCCCAATCACAACCCGCTCCGGCTTGTTGACAAGGTCGATCTTGACATCGAAGTAGTCATTGATAATATAGCCCGCTGCGGCAATACATACCGTAGAGAACGACAGGAGCCAGATGGTAGGATCGGTCAGGATGCGGAGCCATTCATGACGCGGCCCCACCAGCGCAATGCGGGCCAGAAACTGCGTTATCACTACAATCAGCAGATTCTGAACGCGAATCAACCGCAGAAATCCGCCCGCAAAGGCCTGGAAGGTAACGGGCTGACGCATGACCATTGAACGGGTTGATTAGGCGGTTGGTCCGGCAAATTTAGCGGAATACCCGCAGGAATACTGGCTCAAAAGCCATGTTAGTAAACGGTATGTCGATGCCCGATAGTCCGGCTGTTGGCAGGAACTTAATGGGGTCGGGATTCTTTTCAGGCGTTTTTATTGTTCAGAATCAAACCGTTTCCCGCCTGTGGGCACTCACGTATGAAAATTGGCATTGTATGCTACCCAACTTTTGGTGGTAGCGGTGTAGTCGCTACCGAACTGGGTAAAGCCCTGGCCCAGAATGGCCACCAGGTTCACTTCATTACTTATCAGCAGCCACCCCGGCTCGACTTCTTTAACGAAAACGTCTTTTATCACGAAGTTAAGATTCCGTCGTACCCGCTGTTTCAGTACGCACCCTATGAGTCGGCCCTGGCCAGCGAGATGGTGAACGTAGTGCTGAACGAGAACGTCGATCTGCTGCACGTACACTACGCCATTCCCCACGCATCGGCGGCCTACATGGCCAAAATGATTCTGCAGTCGCGGGGGCGCACGGTACCCGTTGTCACTACGCTGCACGGCACCGATATTACGCTGGTGGGCAAAGATGCCTCGTACGAACCGGTTGTGACGTTCAGCATTAACCAGTCTGACGGCGTTACGGCGGTGTCGGAAGACTTACGGAAAGACACCTATAAGCATTTCGACATACACCGCGAGATTGAGGTAATTCCCAATTTTATTGACCTGAACCGCTTCAAACGGCAGCAGAAAGAGCATTTCAAGAAAGCCATTTGCCCCAACGGCGAGAAGCTGATTGTGCATACCTCCAACTTCCGGCGTGTGAAACGGATTGACGATGCCGTGATGGTTTTTTACGAAATTCAGAAAAACATACCCGCCAAACTCCTGCTGGTGGGCGATGGTCCCGAACGCGCCCGCATCGAAAGGCTCGTGCGTGACCTCGACATCGACGACCAGGTCCGGGTTCTGGGTAAATTAGACGCTGTAGAAGAAGTTCTGTCGGTGGCCGATCTGTTTCTGATGCCGTCGGAGCAGGAAAGTTTCGGACTGGCTGCTCTGGAAGCCATGGCTTGTCAGGTACCGGTCATTTCGTCGAACGTAGGGGGGTTACCCGAGCTCAACATTCAGGGGGTCACGGGGTATCTGAGTAACGTAGGCGACGTGGACGATATGGTCAAAAACGCCCTCCATGTGCTGAGCGATGATAATTTGCCGACCTTTAAAGCCAACGCGCTGGCCAAAGCTGAAGAGTTCGAACTATCGCGTATTCTGCCTTTGTACGAAGCCTATTACGAGCGGGTGCTGGAAGCCTCGTTGAATAACGTTCAATAGTTCAACAAACGATACAGGAAGTAAGCGGGCAGGACGCCGTGCTGACGAAACGAACATCCCTGCGCCTTATCCCCCGCGCGCCCCTTTATGGAACCAAACATACCCAAGACAGACCGGAAACGAATCGTAATTGTCGGCGCAGGTTTTGGCGGACTGAAACTGGCCCGCAGACTGGCCAATCGAAAAGAGTTTCAGGTCGTGCTGCTCAACAAGTATAACTACCACGAGTTTCAGCCGCTGTATTACCAGGTGGCTACGGCGGGCCTGGAGGCCAACAGCATTCTGTTTCCGTTGCGGGCGGTATTTGCCAACTGCAAAAATGTTCATATTCGCGTCACAACCGTAACCGGCGTTCGGCCCGCCGAAAACATCGTCGACACTGAACTGGGGCCAATTACCTACGACTCGCTCGTGATTGCTACCGGAGCCGATACTAATTTCTTCGGGCAGCAAAACATCATTGATAAGGCCCTGGCCATGAAGTCGGTGACGGAGGCCATTGCGTTGCGCAACCGGATGCTGCAAAACTTTGAGGACGCCCTGAGCGTACAGACCGAAGACGAGCGCGAAGGCTTCATGGACGTGGTCGTGGTAGGCGGAGGACCAACGGGGGTTGAACTCTGCGGCACCCTGGCCGAAATGCGCAGCACTGTACTGCCCCGCGACTATCCCGAACTCGATTTCATGAATATGGACATCTACCTCGTTGAGTCGGGGGCTGAGCTACTGGGCCCCATGTCGGTGCAGTCGCAAACGCATTCGCTGGAGTATTTGCAGGAGCTGGGCGTAAAAATCATGCTTAATACCCGCGTCAAAGACTTTGACGGGCGCCTGGTAACCATGAATGATGGCTCTACGCTGCGCACCAATAACCTGATCTGGGCGGCCGGCGTCAAAGCGAATCCGGTGGCTGGTTTACCGGCTGACGTGATTGGCCGCGGTAATCGCATTATCGTGAACCGCTATAATCAGGTGCAGGGCTTTACCGACATCTTTGCCATTGGCGATGTGGCCCTGATGAGCGAAGAGCCTGACTACCCCGACGGACACCCGCAAATTGCGCAACCCGCCATTCAGCAGGGAAAGTTGCTGGCCAATAACCTGACGCGCTGGGCAGCGGGTAAGTCGCCGGAAGCCTTTACGTACCGAAACCTCGGCACCATGGCTACCATCGGGCGCGGGCTGGCGGTGGTTGATTTGCCGTTTATAAAATTTCAGGGATTCCTGGCCTGGTTAACGTGGCTATTCGTGCACCTGATGTCCATTGTGGGGGTTAAAAACCGGATGCTGATTTTTATCAACTGGATGGTCAACTACCTGACCTACAATAATTCGCTTCGTCTCATCATTCGCCCCAAGATTCCAAAAGGTAATATTGACGACATGCAGCGCAAAGTTGCCGATCAGGTAGAAGTGGGTAAACCAGCCTGATTATAGTAACACAGATCCACCCTGGCTGGAACGCCAACACCCAATTTGTTGTATTTTTGTAGCATCACAGACTCTTCACTCTATGGAACAGACTAAAGAAAGGTTGCATACGCTGGCTGGTCACGGCAAAACACGTCCCAAACACACCGGCACAAAGCAACTGTTCGAAAACCCAATTCTGGAAGCCCTGTCACGGACGCACATTATGATCCCGGTCACGATGTGGATCGTGCTGTCGATCTTCTTTGGCTGGTACGCCTTTACGCATACCGATATGAGTACGCCGACCATCGGTATGCTATTTATGGTGGGCGTATTTTCATTCACCCTCTTCGAGTATATCCTGCACCGGTACCTGTATCATATTGCCCCCAAGACCGAACAACGCGCCAAGTTACAGTACACACTGCACGGCGTTCACCATGAGTACCCAAAGGACAAAACCCGGCTGGCCATGCCTCCGTTAGTGGCTATTTTCATGGCGGGAGGCTTCTTCGGTCTGTTCTTTCTATTGATGGGTGAATCCGCCTATGCGTTCTTTCCGGGCTTTCTGGTGGGGTATACGGGCTATCTGTCGGTCCACTTCATTGTGCACGCGTACAGCCCGCCCAAGAATTTCCTGAAGGCACTCTGGGTCAACCACAGCGTTCATCACTACAAAAATCCCGATAGTAACTATGGCGTTTCCTCGCCCATGTGGGATTACATTTTCAGCTCATTTCAGAAGTAAATAGCGAGGCTGAAAGCCGTGCTATGTCAATTTCTCATTTTCTAAATGCCGGGTCGCATCCCGGCTATTTTTTTTGGCCAGATTTTTCTGAAAAGCGTCCGTCAGATCAACGCCGGTCTGGTTGGCCAGGCAGATGACAACCCACAGCACATCGGCCAGTTCGTCGCCGAGGTCCTTGTCTTTGTCGGACTCCTTCTCTGACTGCTCCCCGTAGCGACGGGCGATAATCCGGGCCACTTCGCCCACCTCTTCGGTCAGCTGAGCCATATTGGTCAGCTCCGAAAAATACCGTACGCCAACGGTCTTTATCCACGCATCAACGGTGGTTTGTGCCTGTTGTATAGTCATGATGTTGATTGTTACTTCCGCCACAGAGTTACACCAAGACGCCTGGAGGTACACAGAAGTTTTCTTACTTTTCTCTGTGAAACTCCAGGCGTCTTGGTGTAACTCTGTGGCGAAAAGCCCTTTTAAACTTTCTCCGGGACAAACGTCAGCGAACTGAACTGATCGTCGATAAACGACTCCTGCGCCAGGCTCTGCAACTGCGCCGACGTAACGGCTTTAATGTCGTTAAAGATGTCATTCAGAGCCTCTACCCGGTCAATATCAAGCAAACTTTTGGCCATCATCAGCATAAAGCTGTTGTTGCTTTCTTCGGCCATCGCCAGCTGACCCACCAGCTGCTCTTTGGTCTGGTGCAGTTGCAGGGTGGTCAGAGGCTGATCGCGCAGGCGTTTCAGCTCCTTCATGATCAGCGTCTGCGCCCGGTCCATTTTTTTGAGATCGGTACCGAAGTAGATACCCAGAAAGCCCGTGTCCAGATACGGCGTATAACTGGCGTCGATGGAATAGACCAGCCCGTTTTTCTCGCGCAGGTTCAGGTTCAGCCTGGAGTTCATGCCCGGCCCGCCAAGCAGGTTTACGAGCATGAAAAACGGCAGCCGGCGCGGGTCCGTCAGGCCATAGGCCGGACGTCCGAGCGCGCATTGAGCCTGCGTAATAGGCCGTTCCACGCGGGTCTGACGGGGCACATAGTCAGTAGGAATCCGGCGTTTGCGGTCGGTGTGCTGGGCGGGCACGTCGCGGAAATACTTCTCGGCAATCTTTACGACCTGCTTGAAGGGCAGGTTGCTAACCGAGGCAAATACAATGCGATGGGTATCGTAATTCTCGGCAATAAACCGCTGTAGATCCTCGCGGTTGAACGACTCCACCGTTTCGGGCGTACCCAGAATGTTGCCGCCCAGCGGATGATTGGGGTAGATAAGCTCATCAAAATCGTCCTGAATAGCGTCCTCGGGCGAGTCGTAGTACATGGCCATCTCTTCGAGAACAACCCCCCGCTCGCGTTCAATCTGCTTCTCAGGAAATACCGACTGAAACGTAATATCAGCGAGCAGGTCGGTGGCCTTTTCGAAGTGATTGCTTAGCACTGATGCGTGGAAGCAGACTTTTTCTTTGGTGGTATACGCATTCAATTCACCCCCAATCGTTTCTAATTTCGTAATTATGTGGTACGATTTTCGCCGGGTCGTACCTTTGAAGGCCATGTGTTCCCAAAAGTGAGCCAGGCCCTGCTGGTGTGGCTGTTCGTCGCGGCTGCCAATGTCGAGCATAATACCGCAGTGGGCAATTTGTGTATGGACAACCTGCCGGTGCGCAATGCGAATGCCATTGGGCAGGGTATGAACGTCGTAATCCTCCATGTATCGATTTTGACGCCTGTATAGCCGGCGCAGCTCAATATACTCATGATAACCCTTCCTTCTCAACCCCGGTTCCTGATTATCCAGACCGCTTTTATCGGTGATGTAATCTTAAGTCTGGCCCTGCTGGAGCAGCTTCATCAGGCCGTTCCCAGCGCCCGTATTGATATGCTGGTGCGCAAAGGTAACGAGAGTCTGCTGGCGGGGCACCCCTTCCTGAACGAGTTGCTGATCTGGGACAAAAAAGGTGGCGGGGGGATACTGGCCAAATACGGCAACCTGCGTCGGCTGCTGAGTACTCGTTCGCGCCAGCCGGTACACCGCCGTCCTGAACCTGCAGCGCCACGGCGCCACCGGTTTGCTGACTGCTCTTTCCAAAGCGACTATTACCCTTGGTTTCGATGCAAATCCGTTTGCGCGGTATTTTACGTATCAGGTCCCGTACCGTTTTGCGCCGGGGCTGCACGAAACCGACCGCAACGTCGGTATTCTGTTGCCGCTGGGCATAACGCCGTCGCAAAAAACGATCCGTCCCAAACTGTACCCGTCCGCTGCTGATTATGATCGCGTCAGGTTGCTGCAACAGGGGCCTTACGTGTGTATTGCGCCCACCTCGGTCTGGTTCACCAAGCAACTGCCAGCCAGTAAATGGATTGAACTGATCCGCGCCCTGCCCGGCAACCTGACTGTTTATCTGCTCGGCGCCCCGACCGACACTGCCGTTTGCGAGCGCATGGCTCAGGAAAGCGGGCGGGAGAACATCCAGACCTTGGCCGGGCAACTCAGCCTGCTACAGTCTGCCGCGCTATTGCAGGGGGCAGCTATGAACTATGTGAACGACTCCGCTCCGCTGCATCTGTGTTCGGCCATGAACGCGCCTACTACGGCGGTGTTTTGCTCAACGGTGCCCGAATTTGGGTTCGGGCCGCTGGCCGACGGAGCCGTCACGGTGCAGAGTCCCGAGCCACTCGACTGTAAACCGTGCGGGCTGCATGGTAAGAAAGCCTGTCCGCTGGGGCACTTCCGCTGCGCCACTACCCTTCCCGTCGATGTGCTGGCGGTGCGTGTTTCTGCCCGGCGTGACCCCACCGGGATACCCGCGCGAACGGCCTGAACAATCTTTTGATTCTGCTGGTTTACGGCGTTCAATCTCAAACGCTATGAGCAGTGCCTTCCTTAAGAACGAAACCGCCGACGATCCGGTGGTTATTCCGGCCCGCGCCCCGTTGCCGCCGGACATGACCAATTACGTGACGCCCCACGGCCTAGTGTTGCTGCGCGATGAAATGGCCGGGCTGGAAACGGAACGGGCAACGGTCTCGGCGGGGGTGCTGGAAGAGCGGGACCGCAGCCGACAGCTCGCTGAACTGAACGGACGCATCGGCCTGCTCAACCAGCGTATTGCCACCGCAAAAGTCGTTGATGAACACCCGGCCCTGGACGAAGTCAGATTTGGCGCCACCGTTACGCTGAAACCCCGACCCGGCAAAACCAGCCCGCCCGAACGAAAACTAACCATTGTGGGCGTTGATGAGGCCGATGCCAATCAGGGACTAATTGCTTTTACGGCTCCCATTGTTCGCGCCATGCAGGGCAAGCGGGTGGGCGATCTGGTTACGGTACCCACCCGTACAGGAACCGATACGCTGGTGATTGCCACGATTGCCTATTGACCGGGTACCCTACAACGCCCTATCTTTGACCCATGACTAATCCTTCCTCCCTGCGCGTACTGGTTGTTGGCTGTGGCAACATGGGCGCGTCGCACGCCGAGTCCTATCATACCCTCAACGGCTTCGAAATCTGCGGCCTCGTCTCGACCGGCAACAGCAAGCACGTGCTCAACGAAAAACTCGGTGGCAGCTACCCGCTCTATGACGATTACGCCACCGCCCTGCGCGAAACCCGCCCCGACGCGGTCTGCATCTCTACGTATCCCGATACCCACGAAGCCTTCGCGCTGATGGCCCTTGAGCAGGGATGCCACGTGTTTATCGAAAAGCCCCTGGCCGATACCGTTGCCGGGGCCGAGCGCGTCATGCAGGCCGCCCTGAACGCCGGGCGCAAACTCGTGGTGGGCTATATCCTGCGGGTGCACCCCAGCTGGGAGCGGTTCGTTGCCGAAGCGCAGCAGCTGGGTAAGCCCCTGGTGATGCGCATGAACCTCAACCAGCAGAGCCACGGCTATATGTGGACGGTGCACCGCAACCTGATGAAATCGCTCAGCCCCATTGTGGACTGTGGCGTGCATTACATTGACGTGATGTGCCAGATGACCCGCTCGCGCCCGACGCAGGTGACGGCCATTGGGGCGCGGCTGACCGACGATATTCCCGCCGATAACTATAACTACGGCCAGTTACAGATTCGTTTTGAAGACGGTTCGGTGGGCTGGTACGAAGCGGCCTGGGGGCCGATGGTGAGCGAAACGGCGTTCTTCGTCAAAGACGTAATGGGTCCCAAAGGCAGCGTGTCTATTGTGGCCCGCAACGCCGGAGCCGCGGGTAAATCGGACAATGTCGATTCGCACACCAAGACCGAATCCCTGCGCGTTCACCACGCCGACCTCACCGCCGACGACGCCTTCGCTAAACCCGATACCTGGATCGACATGACCGACGAGCCGGACCATCAGGAACTCTGCAACCGGGAGCAACGCTACTTTCTGCGGGCCATTCACGAAGATCTGGACCTGACCAACCACTTGCAGGACGCCGTCAACAGCCTGCGTATCGCCTTCGCCTGCGACGAAAGCGTCCGTACCGGCGAGGTAGTTCGGTTGTAAGTCAACTAACTGGTAGCAGCCTGAGCATGAACCCAAAAAAAGGCCGGTTTCCCTGATGGGAACCGGCCTTTTTGAGTTCGTTATCTCTAGCTGTGTTAGGCTACGGCGATGGTCTGCGCAGGTGTATTGGTTTCGGGATTTTTGGGCAGCGTCACGCGAAGAACACCGTCGGTATAGCTGGCCGAAATCTGGTCGGTCAGGACCTTGTCGTTGAGCCGGAACTGCCGCTCAAACGCGTCCTGCCGGTACTCCTGATACGTGCTGCCCGCCGGAGAATCTGGCCCGGCATGGGTGTCTGGCTGGTAGGATACCGTCAGTACGTCGTCTTTTACGGTCAGCTTCACCCGTTCTTTGGCGAGGCCAGCCGCAAACAGCGAGACCGTATAGGCGTTGTCAGTTTCGTCGATGTTGACGGGGGGCTGGGCATTACCCATATAGCGCGACCGGAATCCGGCAAACGCACCCCGCCCCCAGGAACCGCCGACGTTGCCGCGACCCCATGACCCACACGGGCCATTCTGTGCTGACTGAAATTTCTGTTGATTAGGCATGATTGTGTTGTTGGTTAGGACACCCGCAGGCATCGGTGATTAGTTGATAGAAATGACCCGTTCGGCTGTTCGCCCACATGGGCGAGTGGTAGGCCGGGTTGTCGATAGAAATAATGTGACTCGATGCTCCGCGTCCCATTTGCATTGGTCCCGCAGAACCGGTGCATCAGTCTACTACCCACAATCCGGATGAGCAGGGCCGCTATGAGTGCAACAAAGAGTAATTTTAGCAGGACCGTGAGCAGGAAAAAAGCCAGCCCGGCCATCAGGGCAATGCCCGCAATTCGCCAGATATTCATTGTAGTGTCTTGTTTTGTGTTGGGTGTTCAGCGCGGTGTATCCGGCTTTGATCCGGTAGTCGTACAGGGGGCGGGGATATTTTAAGCGAGCGTGAAATTTTTGTGTGGCGTGGGTAGTCCGTAATTTGCCAGCTGATTGATTCACCTTTACTTTATTGATCCGGTTATGCTGTACCCGCTCACGTTCAATTCGATCTTCAAAGACAAAATCTGGGGTGGCCAGAAAATACACACCGTTCTCGGCAAAGACATTGGCACCGGACCGGACGGTCAACCCCTGCCCAACTGTGGCGAAACCTGGGAGGTGTCTGACGTAGAAGGTAATGTATCGGTGGTAGCCGAAGGGGGGCTGAAAGGCGAGTCGCTGCGCGATCTGGTGCAGCGATACAAGGGTCAGCTCGTGGGTGAACACGTATACACGCAGTACGGCGACCGGTTTCCGCTGCTCATCAAGTTTATTGATGCCAATGACGATCTGTCCATTCAGGTGCACCCAAACGACGAACTGGCCAGACAGCGGGGCGTGGGCTACGGCAAAACCGAGATGTGGTACATCATGCAGGCCGACGAGGGAGCGAAGCTCAACGCGGGTTTTAACCGTGAGCTGACCAAGGAGGAATACACGCAGGCAGTTTCCGATGGTACCCTTCAGCACCTGCTGAACCTAGAAGAGGCTCACGCGGGCGACGTCTTTTTCCTGCCCGCCGGGCGGGTCCATTACATTGGAAAAGGATTGCTGCTGGCTGAAATCCAGCAAACCTCCGACACCACCTACCGCATTTACGACTTCGATCGCGTAGATCAGACTACCGGCAAAAAACGCGACCTCCACACGGACCTCGCCGTCGACGCCATCGACTACCAGCATTACGACGACTACAAAACGCAGTACACAAGCACCGAAAACGAAACCGTTAACGCTGTTACGAGTGATTATTTTGTGACCAATGTCCTGAACTTCACCCAGGCGGTCGAACATGATTACACCCACCTCGACTCGTTTGTCGTGCTGATCTGCGTAGCAGGTGGCCTAACGGTCAATGCGCCGGGTGGCTACAGCGTTGCGCTCAACACGGGCCAGTGCGTCCTGATTCCGGCCAGCGTAACCAACATAACGCTCGTTCCCGATACCGAAACCTGTCGCGAAGGGAGTTTTACGGTCCTGGAGACGTACGTGCCTTAATAACCCATTCAATGCTTGAGCAAATTCAGGAAGCTGTACGCTTTATCCAGACAAAAACAGCGGCTACGCCCGCCATTGGCATTATCCTCGGCACCGGACTTGGTGCGCTGGCCAACGACGTAGCGGTCGAAACCACGATTGAGTACGCCGATATTCCTCACTTTCCGCTGGCAACGGTTGAGTTTCATTCCGGCAAACTTTTGTTTGGGACGCTGGCGGGGAGGCCCGTTGTGGTGATGCAGGGACGGTTTCACTTTTACGAGGGGTATACTATGCAGCAGATTACGTTCCCGGTGCGGGTGCTGCACGCACTGGGCGTCAGGACGCTGCTCGTGTCTAACGCTGCCGGGGGCATGAACCCCGATTTTCAGACCAGCGATTTGATGGTGATTGACGACCATATCAGCCTGTTGCTGCCCCAAAATCCTCTGACCGGCCCTAACCCGCCCGAATTTGGCGACCGCTTCCCCGACATGAGCGAACCATACCGCAAAGCCCTCATTGACCGGGCGTTCGCACTGGCGCCGGACCTGGGCATTACCCTCAAACGGGGCGTGTACGTAAGCGTAACGGGGCCGCAGCTCGAAACGCGGGCCGAGTACCGGATGCTGCGGCAGTGGGGTGCCGACGCCGTGGGCATGTCTACGGTGCCGGAGGTGATTGTGGCCAATCAGATGGGGATGGCTGTATTCGGCGTGTCGATCATCACGGATATGTGCCTGCCCGGACGCGGGACCGCCGACACCCTCGAAAAAGTCGACATTCAGAAAATCATTGCCGCTGCCGCCCATGCCGAACCCAAACTTACCGCGCTGATGCGGGGGCTGATTGGTACGTTGTAAAAAACTGAATGATCCGTTGGTTCGTAGATAAGTAGCCCGGACGTCCACGTCCGGTAGCCGTCAGGCTAACGATGTACCTGGTGTATTTTAGCCTTGCGGCTACCGGATGTGGACGTCCGGGTTATCCCATTCCATGCAAAAATCCATTCTCTTCTTACTCCTCGCCACGTTACTGGCCTGCTCAACCACTGAACAGCGCGATCCGGCAGTCGTACTGAAACAAACCTGGCCGGAGATTGAAGCGAAGGGTCAGAAATCAGCCCGTTAGTATCGTCATGTGGCTCGGTGACCCGTTTATCAGCGATTACATGAATACGTACGTGAAGCCCGAAGTCAAAAAACGGTACGGTATTGATCTTCAGGTGGGCGCGGGGCAGGGCGCGCAGATTGTGCAGACGCTGCTGGCCGAAAAGCAGTCTGGCCAACCCAGCGAGGTGGATCTGATGTGGATCAACGGCGAGACGTTTTACCAGCTTCGGCAAATAGATGGCCTGCTCGGACCCATTGCGCCCTTGTTGCCCAATACACGCTACGTTGACAGCAGCAACCCGTTTATCAATACGGATTTCCAGCAGCCTGTCGATGGTATGGAATCGCCGTGGGGTAATGTGCAGCTGGCGTTTATCTACGATTCTAAAACGACGCCCAGCCCGCCCAGATCATTCGCTGATTTGCCCGCTTTCGTAAAAGCGCACCCCGGCGAGTTCACGATTCCGAATGAGTTCACGGGTATGACCATCCTGAAATCGTGGATGATAGCCCTGTCGGGAAATCCGGCGTTGTTCAAAGGCGATTTCAACGAAGCCACCTATACCAAATGGTCGGGTGAGCTCTGGAAGACGATCAACGGGATGAAGGGCAGTTTCTGGAAACAGGGGCAAACCTTTCCAGAACAACTCTCGGCCCTGCACCAGCTGTTTGCCAACGGTGAGGTGGCCTTCACGTTTTCCAACAACGACGCTGAGGTCGATAACAAAGTAAACCTCGGCTTTTTTCCGAAAACGGCGCGGGCTTACGTGCCGGAGCCGGGAACGATTCAAAACTCGCATTATATGGGTATCGCCAAACAGGCCAAACACCCCGAAGCGGCTCTGCTGGTCGCGAATTTCCTGCTCTCGCCCGAAGCGCAACTCAAAAAAATGGACCCCAACGTCTGGGGCGACCATACCGTGCTGGCCATTGATAAACTGCCCGCCGACTGGCAAACCAAATTTCGCAACCTGCCCACCCGCCGTTACGCCCCCAACCGGGACAGTATTCAGGGCCGGGCGTTTGAAGAACCTGCACCGGAGTACATGACGCGGCTGTTCAAAGATTTCAGAACGTATGTCATCGAAGCGAAATAAAAACCCGAATTCTGTTACTGATCCGGCGACTCCAAAAAGTCGCCGGATCAGTGATGCTGTCCTGCTCGTTGTGTATGGGATGATTGTGATTGGGTTTCCGCTGCTGGGGCTGGTCAATGCGCTGCTGTACAGTGTGGGGCTGACGGGCCCCCTTGCCACTGGCCTCACCGGCGAACACTGGCAGCAACTGATTGGGGAAAGTGGTTTGGTTGGCTCAATGGTGTACAGTCTCTACATCGCACTGGCGTCTATCGGCCTGTCGGTACTGGTGGCCCTGGCCATTGTGCTGCGCCGGGGCAATCAGTACAACCCAGCCCGGCAGACGTTGACCACGCTATTGTACGTACCGCTGCTGTTTCCGGCCTTAGTCATGGCATTTTATTTGTTTCAACTGCTTAGTGGCGCAGGCTGGCTGTCGAGAATCTTATTTCAGATGGGCTTAGTCAGCACCGCGTCCGATTTTCCGGAATTGGTTCAGGATTTTGCCGGCCTGGGTATTGTCCTGGCGCACGTGCTCATGGCCTTCCCTTTCTTTACCCTGCTGTTCCAAAGCATTTTTACCGACGCCCGCCTAGCCGATTACCGCCAGTCAACGCTGACGCTGGGGGCTACCGAAGCGCAGTTTCGACGGCGGGTGGCCGTACCGATTTTACTGCGCCGGGCCACACCCACTCTGGTGCTGTATGGGGTGGCGGTGCTGGGGGCGTATGATATTCCGCTGTTACTGGGCCGCTCGTATCCGCAGATGCTGTCGGTATTTATCACCACCCGGCTGCAACGTTTCGATCTGGCCGAGTTGCCGATGGGTTACGGAGCCGGGTTTCTGGTGGCTGTTTTTCTGCTCACCATCATTGGCTTCATGGTCCGAACCACCCGAAACTATGCGTACTAAGCCGCTCATTATTGGCCTGACTGTGCTGTTCGGGTTACCGTTTGTGCTGTTTGTGCTCCTGGCGCTGGGGCAGTACTGGCGGTTTCCGGACGCGCTGCCGCCTACGTATTCGCTCGATGCCCTCCGGCGGGTGGCGGTGCTGGACGGTGACCTGTTCACTGGACTGCTGCTTAGCGTTGGTATTGCGGTGAGCGTGTCGGTGGTGGCCACGGGGCTGGGGTTTGTGGTGGCTCGCAGCCTGGCTCAGTCCAAACACCCTAACCGCTGGATTACGGCCAGTTATTTGCCCTACGCCCTGCCGCCGGTGCTGCTGGCGGTGTTGTTGCAGCCACTCATTATTGGGCTGCGGCTGTCTGGTTCGGTGGTGGGGGTCATGCTGGGGTTGCTGATCGTAACGCTGCCGTTTGCCACCCTCCTGTTTCGCTCGTTCTGGAGCCGGCAGGCGGTGCAGTACGAGCAGCTGGCGCAGACGCTGGGCTGCACGCGCCAGCAGGCGTTGCGCCGGGTGCTGCTGCCGCTGGCCCGCCCGCTGCTGCTGACATGCCTGTTTCAGTCGTTTCTGATTAGCTGGTTCGATTTCGGGCTGACCAACTTCCTGAGCGTAGGTAAGGTCAGGACGCTAACCGTTCAGGTATTCATGTATGTGATGGAAGCCAACAGCCGCCTGGCCTCCGTTGCGTCGTTGTTGCTCATTATTCCACCCGCACTGCTGCTGTTTATCAATCGGCAGGCCCTGCTCACTAAACCAGAACGCCCCTAATTGTATGCTCAACGCCCTTCTTATTTCCAATAACATTGCCGGGCTGGAGAACTACTACGTCTCCAGCGACCTCGTGCAGTACACCATCTGTTGCATCACAAAAGATTTTGACCCCGACCTGTCGCCTTACAATCTGCTGGTGGTACCAAACGGGTCTGACCACGTGGCGATGGCAAAAATAAAGGATAAAGTCCGGGCGTTTCTGAACGTGGGTAACGCGCTGGTGTGCTCCGACGGCTGGTTTACCGACTGGATACCGGGCAATCAGTGGCAGATGGACAACTCGAAGAAAACCATCGACATACGCTACGCCGTAAAAACTGATCGCTACGGACTGTTCAACGACCTGAACATCGACGAGCTGACCTTTTCGCACGGCATGAGTGGCTGGTGGGCCTGTGGCTTTATTCAGGCGGCCGACGGGGCTGACGTACTTGTGGAAGATACCTGGCACAGGCCTATTGTGGTGCTGGATGAGGTGAGTACGGGCGGCAAAATGCTGCTTACGGCCAGCGGTCCGCTGGCCGATGTAACTTTTGATGGCGAAAAGAAAAGTCCCTCGATTGAATTGTATCGTACATTCCTCAAAAAGGTGGTCGATGCCAAACAGGAAACCCCTGCCTGAACCGAAGTGCTGAGTCAGTGAACCCGGAAACTAAGAACCTTTTAAACGGAAAATAATGGCTAAGATCGGATTGATTTTCAACGGCGTATGGTCGCAGTATGCCATGGCTACGGCCCCCAAATACCGCGATATCTATACCCTCATCTATGTCTATGACCTCGACCATGACGCCGTGGCCGACCTGGACGCACTCGTCATTCCGTTCCAGTCGAACCAGCTGGCACTGACCGAAAAGAAAGCGGTGCTGTACGATTTTCTGGCGCAGGGTAAAAAAGTATTCGTAGAAGGCGACTCCTCTACCGACTGGCTCGACGCCCGCTGGGAAGACCGGCCCGTGAACAACTACTGGTGGGTGGCCGACCCCAACAATCCGCCCGTGTCGGAAACCAACTACAGCCACCCGGTGTATCAGGGGCTGACGCCCCGGCAGGCTTGCTGGCATACGCATGGCGTGTATACCCGGATTCCCGCTCATGCTGAAGTGATACAATCCGCCCCAACGGGCGAGATTATCTCGTGGCAAACCGGGTATTACGGCGGTACGCTGTTTGCCACCACGCTCGACCCGATTGTGGAACACGGCGTTCAGCAGATTTCCCACCTGGATAACTATGTGGACCGGCTTACCGAATGGCTGTCGGGCATAAAACCCGTTGCCGACCGGATGACCATCGACGCCGGTGTATACGGCGAGGGGGCGCTGGTATAGGCCAAAACTATGCTCACAGTAACGAATATCTCTAAACGCTTTGGTCCAGCCACCATCCTGACCGATCTCTCGCTCACGCTGGGAGCCGGACAGGTGCTGGCCGTGCTGGGTCGGTCGGGCTGCGGAAAAACCACGCTACTCAAGATTCTGGCCGGGCTGGAAACCCCGGACTCCGGCGATATCTGGATGGACGACCGGAGTCTTCTGGACGTGCCGCCGAACGAACGGCAAATCGTGTATTTGTATCAGGAGCCGCTGCTGTTTCCCCACCTGAGCGTGTTTGAGAATGTAGCGTTTGGCCTGCGTATCCGCAAGGTTGATGGGTCCACCGTGACGCAGCAGGTAACGCAGATGCTGGCCGATCTGGGTATTGCTGACCAGGCCTGCAAACAGCCGCATCAGCTCTCCGGCGGGCAGCGGCAGCGCGTAGCGTTTGGGCGGGCGCTCATCATCAAACCCCGGCTGCTGTTGCTGGACGAACCCTTTGGTAACCTCGACGGACAAACCCGCGCGGCCATGCAAACGCTGTTTGCGCAGATTAGCCGCCAGAATGCCATAACCTCGCTGTTTGTGACGCACGACAGCCGCGAGGCCCTGACTGTGGGTACCTCATTTGCGTATCTGGACCGGGGTGATCTGACGCCCTACAACTCAGTAAACGAATTCATAAACGATGCCCGCACCGGTGTTCAGGACGAACTGATGTTCTGGGAGTCGGTGCAGGAAAAGACAACGTAGCAGCAACCGCAATGACCAGAAACTACAACCATATCGAATCGGTTTATTGGGTCTTTACCCAGCTTTGCAACGATCAGTGCGCGCATTGCTATAACCTCTCCGGGCCGCAGGGCGCGCGTATTTCGGAAGCCGATTGCCTGGCCATTATCCAAAACCTGCCCGACCGCGTTGACCGGCTAATTCTTTCCGGGGGCGAACCCATTGCCGAAAAGAAGAAACTGTACCTGATTCTGGATACCCTGCGCGAACGGTACGGTCATCTGCCCGCTGAACAGCAGCCGCAGATTATGCTGCAAACCAATGGCGATTTGCTCACGGGCGAGATTCTGGATACGCTCATCGAGAAAGGGATCACCCGCTTTGACATTGCCAGCATCGACCGCTTTCACAAAGGTGCGGGGGCAAGGCTAATGACCCTGGCCGACTTATTTGAATCGCGCGGTGTTGATGGCGAAGACAAGGAGCCGCTCATCGAGAAAGAGACGTACCTGAAACCCGGCCACCTGAGCTGGGGATACTGGGGCGCTACCGACGATATGTGGCTGGGGGGCAACTGGGCGCGGGGCCGGGCTCTGGAGCAGAAAATCTGGAAACGCGATCCCAGCCATAACTTCTGCGCTATTTTGTCGGGGGCGGTTGGGTTTCTAAACGGGGGCGACAGCCTGCCGCAGGAAATTTCCATTCAGCTCTGGCGCATCAATCCCTGCTGCCCCGGCACTAAAGACCCCCTCGGCGACGCCCGCACCGAACGCATTGCCGAGGTCTTAACCCGCGTGGCCGACCTGCCTATTTTCCAGGCCCTCGACAAAGGCGACCCCTACGGCATGGGCGAGACCATCGGTGTCACCACCGAACACGCCCACAAACGCTGTGGTGAACTCGGTAACGTCTGCCTCTGGTGCGACGAGTTCTTTACCAAACATTACGACATCAAAACGCAATTGGCCCCGGAGCCGGTGCTGGTCCAGCGCGGCTAGCTCATAGACTGATCGCCATCAGCACGGCGTCGTTCGACAGGGCTTCAAACTCAACGACAGTCTCTTGCCGGGTGGGAAACGCCAGGCCGTCGCGTTCGTGCAGCAGCCGGTTGGCTACCTCAAACGCCCCCGACAGTACGAAGACAAACAAACCGTGGCTAACCGAAATCGTGTCTTCAGCCCGCCCGTCGTAGCGACCAATGAACGCCTGTGTACCGGGCAGGGCGAACAGGGGCTGAAGCTCATTTTTCCGGATGAGGTTAAACAGAGTCAATCCTGTGCCGGGTATGAGCGTTGCGGAATCGCTGGACAAACAGAGTTGCAGCACATTAACCGTTTCGGTTTCGTAGGGATTGCTAACCGTGTAGGTGCCTCCGGCGGGAAGCCACAGCGTATGGCTCTGGCCCGGTTCGAGAAAGTTTGGAGCTGCCTCATCGGTAGCAAATTCCACGCTGCCCATCAGCGGCAGTAACACCACCGCCGTGTTGGTTTCGACCCGCCGTTTAAGCGATGCCCCCGCCCGCAACGTATCATCGCTGAGCAGCCACAACGGGCCAACCGGTTCGCGCTGCGTGTCCGGACCGAGGGTTTGGTACTGGCGAATCAGATTCGTTTCGGTGTGGCTGCGCTGGTGGGCAAGGTAAATCCGGGCGTTTTCTGCGTTGCTCATAGGGCGTTGGGTATGAACGGGCAAGATAACAGCAGCCTGCCTACTATCCATTCACGACAATGATATGGGCCATCGCGTAGCCCGTTGAAACACTACCCGATAGTGTGGCCAGTTCATTGGCGAATCCATCGGAAAAGACATTGTCGCGCTCGTTTTTGGTGTCCTGCGCTCCTTTGGTGTAGCCCTGCGCCTGCGCAGTGGTATAAACCGTGTTCGTAACGTCGAAGGGAAAAGCAATCTGCGTCACCAGCAGCGATTTCCCCGTTGCGCTGTAAACGTGTACATGAACGTGCGGGGCGCGGCCACCGTACCAGCCCGGAAAAATGGTTGTGAACGAAACGTTACCGCTGGCATCGGTCGTTTGCCGCCCGCGTAGAAATCAACGCTTTGAAAATTCGTGCTTTGCATGCCGCTGCCGCCGTATTCTGAATAATACCCGTCTTTGTCACAGTGCCAGACATCCACAATGGCCCCGGCGAGGGCGGCACAACCGGCACCCGCGTTTTTGATGGTAATATCCATGGTGGTCAGCACGCCCGTGCGCCCGTCGCGGATGTCTTTGCGGACGAAATTAGCCGGTACTTTGGTGGGAAAGGGGCCTTCGGTTTCGGACGGCGTAACGGTGCAGTTGCTACCCGAACTGCCATTGGTTGAGCCGGTCGTCGTTGGTAGATCGTTCCTGTACCGGTGGTGCTGACGGGGTCAATGGTGTTGGCCGAGGTGCAGGCTCCCACCAGCGGGGCAATGGCCGTAATGCCAAGGAGACTGATAAATCCGCGTTTCAAAAATTCACTGCGTTCCATGCTGTAGGGTGGTAAAAGATTAGCTTCTGCTGATACTACGTGGTGGAAAGCAAGCGTGTTGCATGCGTGTGCGGCTTTGCGGTAAACGGGCCGAATATGCTGGTAAATCAGCGAAGAAAGTCGTTTTCAGAGTGTGCGCCAATTGAAACTTCGCACCCGGTTTGGGGAAGAAGAACCGGGGGATCAGAATAAAGTAGTTCAGGTAAAAAAAGGAAATAGCGAATACATACGACAGCCGATTTCGTTGCTCGTGCGGGTTCGTGGAGAGTTGCCTTACGTTGGCCAGCCCGTTATCCGCTCTGAGATAGGGGAGAGTCAGGAAAAACAGGCACCCCAGCCCGTGGGTCAGCATGATGAGCAGTCTGCGGTCCATAGTGTACAATAGTACGGTACTTTTGCGGGATGAAAAACCCCTTTCTTTATCTGCTCGTGGCCGCTTTTGCGGTGGCCTGTTCGAGCCGTACCCCCAGTAAAACCACCGGGAGCACCGCTGCTCCGTACTTCAGCTACCAGCCCGGCACGCCGGCCAACATCTCGGTCCACCGGGGTGGGGGCGATTTGGCCGGCTATCCCGAAAACTGCCTGGAGTCGTTTCAATACCTGTCAAAGCAGATTGGTACGCCCGCCCGGCCCGTGGTGATCGAGTGCGACATTGACCTCACCAAAGACAGCGTGCTGGTGATGATGCACGACGCCACCCTGAACCGCACCACCACTGGTACCGGCAAAGCTGATTGACCATACCTTTGCCCAGACGCAGCAGTTCCGGCTCAAAGACAATATGGGCAACCTGACGCCCTATAAAATCCCGACGCTCGACCAGATCCTGCGCTGGGGCAAAGGTCGTGTTACGTATACCCTCGATGTCAAACGCAACGTATCGTTCGCGAAGGTGGTAGATATGGTGCGTCGCAACAACGCGGGCGCCTACACCGCCGTGATTACTTACAATGCCCAAGACGCGGCCCTCGTTCACAGCCTCGACCCCAACCTGATGATCTCCGTTACCATCCGTAACCGGGCCGAATACGACAGGCTGCACGACCTCAGTATTCCCGACAACCGGATGGTCGCTTTTGTGGGCGTAACTGAACCGCCGAAAGAATTATACGCGTTTCTGCATCAGAAAGGTATTGCCTGTATTCTGGGTACGCTGGGTAACCTGGATAGACAGGCCGCGGCCAAAGGCGATCAGGTATACCGCCTGTTTGCCGAAAACGGGGCCGACATCATGAGCACCGACCGGCCGCTGGACGTCTGGCAGGCGGTTAAGCCCTAAAGAAACCGACCCGGACACCGGTATTCGGCAACGCGAGACGCCCGGTATGCAGTCAAGGCATACCGGGCGTCTCGCGTTACTAAATAGGTTCTTAATCCGCTACCATAATCAGCGGAGCTACTACTTCGGGATCATTATCAGGCGAGTCCTTTTTCAGTTTATCGAGAGCGGGCTTGATAGCTTTGCGGGCGGGCTTCTTCAACGTTACGTCATACAGGTCCGTCCGGCGGTCTTTCAGCACCTGTACCGACCCCTGCTCGTGCAGTTCTTTCAGCAGGCTCAGATCAACGTCGGCAATCAAAACCATCTCGGTATTGGGTGTTGCTTCGGCCTTCACGGCGTTGGTTGGAAACTGAAAATCTGACGGCGTAAACACCGCCGACTGCGCGAAGTTGATGTCCATGTTGTGCACCTTGGGCAGGTTGCCCACGCAGCCCGCGATGGCCACGTAGCATTCGTTCTCGATGGCGCGGGCCTGGGCGCAGTGCCGCACCCGGCTGTAGCCGTTCTGCGTATCGGTCAGGAACGGCACGAACAGGATTTGCACGCCCTGCTCAGACAGCAGCCGCCCCAGTTCAGGAAACTCCACGTCGTAGCAGATGACCATGCCAATCTTGCCGCAGTCCGTGTCGAACGCCCGGATTTCGTTGCCGCCCACCATGCCGTAGTGCCGCACCTCGTTGGGGGTAATATGGATTTTGCGGTACTCTTCCCACGAGCCATCGCGCCGGCACAGATACGCCACGTTGTATAGCTTGCCGTCTTCATCCACGAGGGGCATAGACCCGCCCACAATGTTGACGTTGTACGAGATGGCCAGTTCGCAGAGTTTTTTACGGGTGGGTTCGGTGAAGTCTGCGAGTTTGCGGATGGCTACCGGTTCGGGCAAATCGTTAAAGTCGGCCATCAACGGCGTGTTGAAAAACTCCGGCAGCACCATAAAATCGGCCCGGTAGTCGCTCACGGCGTTGACAAAGAATTCGACCTGATCGAAAAACGCGTCGAGGTCTTTGAAGAAACGCATCTGCCACTGAATTACGCCCAGGCGAATAATGGAGTCGGTATGCGGTTTCTTGTCTTTCTCGTCGACGTAATAAATGTTGTTCCACTCCAGCAGCGTCGCGTATTCTTTCGACTCGGTGTCGCCGGGCAGATACCCGCGCAGGACCTTCCGGACGTGGAAATCATTGGAAAGCTGGAACGTAAGGGTAGGGTCGTAAATTTCCTTCTGCTTTACCTTGGCGATGTACTCGCGGGGCGACAGCTGATCAGAAAATTTGTTGAAGTTCGGGATGCGCCCACCAGCCAGAATTCCCTTGATGTTGAGCTGTTCGCAGAGTTCTTTCCGGGCATCGTACAACCGGCGACCCAGCCGCAAATCGCGGAAGTCGGGGTGCACAAATACCTCGATCCCGTAGAGGTAATCGCCCTCGTCGTTATGGGTTTTGAACGAGTAGCCTCCGGTAATCTGGGCGTAGGTGTGGTTGTCGCCAAAGTCGCCGTATTTGACCCGGATGGCCAGCGCAACGGCCACCACTTTTTCGTCGACTTCAACGCAGAGCTGGCCCTCGGGGAAGATGGTGAGCAGTTTGTTGATCGAACTCTTAGACCAGTAATCGCCCCCAATGCTGCTGTATACTTCAATCATGGCCTCTTTCAGGTCACGGTAGTCTTCTTTCTGTAAGTTTCTGGTTTGTATATGCATAAAAGTCAGTCATCAATCTTTAGCAGATTGTATTCAGTTGGTAGCCTGCCCCGTTTCGTAAGCCCTGCCTACCGAAGACTGCCGGCTGTCAGTCTTGTTTCCATGTGGGCCAGGTGCGCGTCTGTGAAGTCTAAATGGGTTACGAAGCGGACGAGGTGTTTGCCGAACGTAATGCCCTGGATGCCCTGAGTGGCTAATTTGTCAACGTAATCGGCGGCAAAGAGGTTTGGCGGGAGCCTGAAAATGACAATGTTGGTATCGATGGGGTAAATTTCTTCGACCTCCGGCAGTTGCGCCAGCATGGCCCCGATGCGCCGGGCGCGGGCGTGATCCTGCCGGAGCCGCTGTACGTGGTGGTCAAGCGCAAAGATGCCCGCTGCGGCCAGAAAGCCCGCCTGCCGCCAGCCCCCGCCCATCAGCTTGCGGTACCGGCGTGCCTGCGCCACAAAACTGGCCTTTCCCAGCAGCAACGACCCCACCGGGCAGCCCAGCCCTTTGGACAGGCAGATGCTGATCGAGTCGAACAGCTGCCCGTGGGCTTCCGTTGGCTCACCCGTTTCGGCCAGCGCGTTGAAGAGCCGTGCGCCGTCCAGATGAAGCAGTAACCCGTACTCGTCGCACACCCGGCGGATGGCGGCAATTTCGGGAATGGTGTAGTAGCAGCCGCCCCCTTTGTTAACCGTGTTTTCCAGCACCACCAGCCGGGAGAGGGGTTTATGCGGATCGGTGGGGGAGTAGATGTGGTCACGGATGAGATCGGGCGTGAGTTTGCCGCGTTCGCCGTGGCACAGACTCACCGACGAGAGTGCGTTGACCATGATGCCCCCGCCTTCGTACTGGTACACGTGCGAGAGATAGTCGCAGATTACGTCGTCGCCGGGGCGGCAGTGAGTGCGGATCGCCAGCTGGTTGGTCATCGTGCCACTGGGGCAGAACAAAGCGGCTTCCATGTTAAAAAGCTGGGCCGCCTTGGCTTCCAGCGCGTTCACGGTGGGGTCGTCGCCCAGCACATCGTCGCCAAGGGGAGCGGTAAACATAGCCTCCCGCATGGCGGGCGTGGGCTGGGTAATGGTATCACTGCGGAGATCGATCAGCATGGTCTGTAATAGTCCGGGTTTTCTGTGTTCAAAGTTACGCGGGTTTTGGGCTGGTCAGATTGGCCGATGAACACTGGTTTTTTCGGATGGGTGATGGTCCAGACCGTAAAACGGCCTTACTTGCCTGAAAATCACTGATAACCTTGCATTTGTGATACGTCCCTGTATTTTTGGGCCACCTTTTCGGAAGGGGGCGTCCAATGAGCGCCCCCGGAAATTGAGACTTTACTAACCCTTCTACTCCTTATGTTCACGACCAAAACACCCTGGGTTGTTCTGCTCTTTCTGTGGATGGCTGGCTCAACCTGGTGGCACATCTGTACCATTAAACAGCTATGTGCCGACGATACCCAAACGGCTGTGGGCCCCGATGAGGCCGAAGTCTATACCACGCCCCCCGGTGCCGACGGCTTCTCCATTGCCGATGAAAACCGGTTTCGGCTGAATTTTCCGGGTAATTTCAGCTTCGCCAAATCAGGGGCCAACGCCAACATGAATGGGCTGGGTGGCCGGATGGATTCGCTCGTTACGTACCTGAAAGCCAACCCCGACCGCACGCTCGATGTTCGGGGTTACTACATGGCCTCGGAAACGAATACTACATCGTTCGCCAACCTGGGGCTGGCCCGCGCTGAAGGCATGAAACAATACCTGATTCAGCAGGGTATTCCGCCGGCTTCGCTGATGACAACGGGTGTGCTGCGTAGCCTGCCGCTGACTACCAGGGGCGATTCGCTCCTGGGCGGGCTTGATTTTGTATTTGGTGGTCTGCTGAAGCTGGATGCCATTGACACTCTGACAATTACCCCGCCTGCATCGCCCGCCACACCGCCCGCCCCCCTGACGCTGGCGGCCGGTATCACGGAAGAAGGACTGGCGGCCCGGGAAACGTACAAGTCGGTTTTTGAACCCATCAACCTGTACTTCCCACTCAGTAAAGCCGACTACATCAAAACGTCTGAAACGGCCAAGTTCTTCGACGAAGCGGCCCGGTATCTGAAAGCGAATACAGGCAAGAAACTGGTCCTGACCGGTTATACCGACAGCAGCGGCCCCGACGGTAACAACCTCGCGCTGTCGCGCAAACGGGCTGCGGACGTCAAGGCGAAGATGCGCAACTCGGGTATATCGGCTGACCAGATCGTAACCGAAGGCCGGGGAGAAGCCAACCCCGTAGCCTCTAACGACACTCGCGAAGGACGCAAAGCCAACCGGCGTGTTACCGTCGTGGTGAAGTAAAGCCCGGCCAACTCCGTAATTCAACCATTCGTGCCGCCGTAGCGGCCCAACCCTAAAACGCCACTTAGTATGTTTGACATGAATCCCTTCAATTCGCCCGACGCGCCGTTGCAGCAACTTATTATGCTGTTTGTGGCTGGTACGCTGGGTTTCATCATTGGCTACGTGGAGCGCAACCGCACCGCCCGCCAACTCGAAGCCGAACTGACCACCATAACCCGCGCCGTTGACGACTGCCAGCGAATGCCTGCCGCCACGGCACCCGGTTCTGACGAAGATATTGTTTTGAACCGCATCCGCGCGCGCGCCGGTGAACTTGATCTCGACAGAATCGGCGTCGCGTCGCTTGCCCAGGCCGATGACCTCAAGGAAATTTCAGGCGTTGGGCCGTTTCTGGAAAAGAAGATGCACGCCATTGGCCTCTATACCTTTGCGCAGATTGCCCGCTTAACGCCCGAAGACGTCAACACCGTCAATGATATCATCGAGTTCTTTCCCGGCCGCATCGAGCGCGACAACTGGGTAGGGCAGGCGCAGACATTCGTAAACCGGCGATAGGTCAATGCCTGGCATTGATTTGTACGTAACCCTAAAAACTGAAAAATAGTATGTTTGGAACAGAACCATTATTTGGCCTGGACCCGCTTAGCCGGCCCGTTGCCATTGCCGAAATTTTGTTGCTGCTGTCGTTAGCCACAATCATTGGCTGGCTACTGGGGCGGCTCATCAGGTCGGGGCGCGTGAGCACCCTCCGCTCGGCCATTGCCGACAAAGAAGCCGATCTCGACGAGTGCCGCCGGGTTAAATTTGCAACCCCCACCGCATCGAGAAACGCGCTGGTTAGAGAAACCTCCGACGAGATCGATTTGGCTCCGGTAACTCCCCTGGCTGAGCCACCCGCCTTCGTGCATGCCGACCCCATCGAGCCCGCCACGAGTTTTGATGCCACACCGGAGTTTATTGATACCGAACCCGCTGCCGCACCGGCCCAGCCGCTGCCCGAGGTCATCGCTGTTGTGGGGCCAGTGGCGGCTTCTGATCCGGAGTTCATTTCATCCCTCCCCTCGGCGGATGCCACACCGATGACCGGCAACTCCGAAGCCGCCGTCCTGAACCGGATTGCCGCCCGTGCCAATGAACTCAACTTCGATAGGATTGGCCGGGCCACCGCTGCCGACGCCGATGATCTGAAAGATATTATAGGGATTGGGCCCTTTCTGGAACGTAAGCTGCATAGTCTGGGCATCTATAACTTTCGGCAGGTATCCAACTTCACGAAGGAAGACATTGATAAAGTCAACGAGATTATCGAGTTCTTCCCCGGCCGCATCGAGCGCGACAACTGGGTCGATCAGGCGCAGACGTTCTACGAGCGGAAGTATAAAAGTTAACGCGGTCATCGATGAGGTAGTAACCGAATAAAAAATAGCCGCTGTGCAGCGGCTATTTTCGTCTGGGGGTGCTGCTCAGGACCAGGGTTTTGCCAGACGAAAAATAATCGCAGATGTCGCGCAGGACGCATTCGTCGCATTTTGGATTGTACCAGGAGCAGATGCGCTGCCCGTGCCAGTAAAAATGCTTGTGGAAATTGAACAGCACAACGGCCTCGGGCGGTAACCGGCTCAGCAGAATGGTATGGGCTTTGTCGGCACTGACTTTGGGACCAATTACGCCGAGCCGCTGCGTAACGCGGTGTACGTGCGTATCCACGGGCAGAACTGGCTTTTGAAAGTTGAACAGCAGCAGGAGTGTGGCCGTTTTTGGGCCGATACCGGGCAGATTGGTTAACCAGGTCATGGCCTCGTCGGTGCTGAGGTTACGCAGAAAGTCGATGTTGGCTGCGCCGGTTTCGCGGATCAGATGTGCAATCAGATTCTGAATGTAAGGGGCTTTCACCTCGGGGTAATTGGCGGTTTTGATGGCGTCGATAAGGTCGGGCAGGGGGGCGTCCCGCACGGCCTCCCAGGTGGGGAATCGCTCGCGCAGGGTGCGGTAGGCCGTTACCTCGTTGGCGTGGGTGGTGCGGTGCGACAGAATCGTGCCCACCAGTTCGTGCATGGGGTCGGGGCGGCCATAGATGGCCTGAACGCCGTAAAATGCATTGAGCCGCTCGTGGGCCTCGCGTGTTTTGGCAACCTGTTCGGGAAGGGATGACATGAAAAAAGCAGGAACATTGCGGTTCCTGCTGAACCCGGTCCAGGCCGGAATGTTCGGTAACGGGCAGTTCGGCTATAAACTATTGATCAGGCAAATGACCCGCCGTTTACTGACTTACTCACTCATGAGCTGCCTGGCAAGCTGCGTCAGACCCACCGTGGCGGGTTCCTGAATGAAGGTTACGTTACCCGTTTGCCGCATGACGGGCGTCTGGGGGTCAACTACGTAAATCGGGACGCCGTCGGGCACGACGTACACCAGGCCGGCCGCCGGATATACGTTCAGCGACGTGCCGACAACGATGAAAATATCGGCCTGATCGGCAATTTCCAGAGCCTCATCCATCATGGGTACGGCTTCGCCAAACCAGACGATGTGGGGCCGTAACGGTGATCCCTTCGCGCACTGATCACCCGCCTTAATTTCCCAGCCTTCAATGTCGTAAATCAACGACTCATCGACCGATGAACGGGATTTAAATAGCTCGCCGTGCAGGTGAATGACCCGGGTCGAGCCCGCCTTCTCGTGCAGATTGTCGACGTTCTGCGTAATAATCGTTACGTCGTACTTCTCCTCCAGGGTCACGAGCGCGTAATGGCCGGCGTTAGGCGTTACGCCAGGGCCTGCCTGCGCCGTTCGTTATAAAAATTCTGTACCAGCGCCGAGTCCCGCTCCCAGGCTTCGGGCGTGGCAACGTCCTCGATACGGTGGTTTTCCCACAGGCCGTCCGACGCGCGGAAAGTGGGGATGCCACTCTCCGCACTGATGCCCGCGCCTGATAAAACGACTAATTTTTTGCGTGTTTCCATGTTGATGAACGATACGAATATGAGAAGCGAATTGTAATGGCGGATGAATAAGGGTAGGCCGAACCTTACGAGCCAGTCTGTAGCTTATACGCCCACCGTACATTGCCGGGAAGAAACCCACGAACAATAGGAAACTGCGCCCGAGTTGACTCTTTATGGCAGCACAGTGTACCGACGAAATCATATTAACAGCTTCCGTTTGTAGATCTTGTCCTACTCATAATCATGTGTAGGGTAAAAATTTAGTGTACTACGATATTCTTCTGAATACTTAGCCCCTCAAAATTGTTCAAAGAATCTGCCGGGTGTTTGGCCTCGGCCAGGAATGTTTTGTTCAACCACAAACCATGAATGCATCAGAAGCCGATGGTTGACTATGTGGTGGATAACGCCAATCAAGATAATCATGGACATAGCTCATTAGCGCCTAGATACACTCGTTCGTAATTGATCAGACCACGAGGCCCGTGCGTTTCATAGAAGGTTATCGAGCCCGCCCCGGCCCTGCTCCCTGCTCAGTACATCGATACTCTGGCGTGCCCAGTCAGCCGTAAATTGGGTTGACTGCCGGACATCAGCAGGCGGTGATAAACGCTGCGCTATCGATTCGGTAATGGGTGGGTAACGGGGCAACAGCGTAACGGGCGAAATATGAATAGGCTTGCCATTGGTAAGCTGCATTGCCGTCTGCACCGTAGCCCGCTGCCCTTCAATGCTCTCCAGCACGCTCAGGTCATCAGTCGCATGAACCTGCGGGTTGATGGAATACACCACGAAATCGACCGGGGCGAAATCGAATGGGTTTCGATTCAGGTCAACAAAAGAGTTGTCGGTGCCTCCACCCAGCAACGCACCCGGCCAGACTAGCCGGAGTTGCGGTGTAACCAGCCTCAGCAACGCATCATCGGACCGGTAGGGTGTGTGCACCATTATAGTCAGGTAGCGGTTAATCCAGGTTCCTGAAGTTACTGGGAGAAACACCCTTTTCTTCCGAAAACACCCGGCTGAAGTAGCGGGGATTGTCGAAGCCTACCGCGTAGGCAATTTCGGCAACGCTCAACGTTGAATGCAACAGTAATTCTTCGGCTTTTTGCAGGCGAAGCACCCGCAGGTAAGGAATTATGGACATACCAGTCAGGGCCATTGTTTTGCGATACAACGAGTTCCGGCTCATGCCCATTAACTGACAAATCAGGTTGGTATCAAGGGCCACGTTCTCCAGATGACGTTCCAGCGTATGGCGCAGTTTCACCACAAACTGGTCTTCCCGCGCATCGGCCCCGTCGGCAGCAACCGGAGTGGACTGCTGAATGCCCAGTGCCCGCTGACTATAATAGTGTTGAAGCCGCCGTCGGCTCTGGAGCAGATTGCCCAGGACGAGCAGCAACTCTTCCCGCTGAAAAGGCTTGACCAGGTACGCATCGCCCCCCCGCCGTAAGCCGGTCAGGCGGTCGTCCATCGTAGCCCGGGCCGTGAGCAGTACAACAGGAATATGGCTGGTTCGTTCGTCGCTCTTCAGGATGTTGCAGAGTTCAAATCCGTCTTTGCCGGGCATCATTACATCACTCACAATCAGGTCCGGAATGATGGCAAAGGCCTGGTCCATGCCAATTTGCCCGTTTTTAGCCCGTATAACCTGGTACTCCTCCTGCAGGCAGCTCTGGATGTAGGTGGCGGCATCGTCGTTATCTTCTACCAGCAACAGTATGGGGCCATCAGGCACTTCCTCTGGCCCGACTTCGAGACTGTCCCCCAACTCGCTCATCTCAGAGGCAGTCAGTGTAGATACGGGGAGCACGTCATTGGCTAGGGGTGCCTGCCGGGTCAGGGGTAGACGAACCACGAATTCAGCACCCGGTCCGGAGGGGCCGGGACCCTCCGGTCTGGGACCCTCCGGACCGGGTCGGTTGCGAACGGCCAGGCCACCCTGCATCAGGTTAACCAATTCCCGAACCAGCGAGAGCCCAATGCCGGTACCACTACTGGCCGACTCGGAGACGTTGGGTCCCGCCTGAATTGGTCCCGCCAATCCAGGCGGGACCTGGTAAAAGCGGTCAAAGATTCTGGTCAGGCTGGCCGGATCGATGCCGGGGCCGGTATCGCTGACGGTGATCTGAATCCAGGGATCATTTAGATGCCGGGTCGGCGTCAGAGCCTCGTAATAGCCCGCCGGGGTAAGTGGTTGCCAACGGGGTTGACTAACCACCTCACACCGTACCTCGCCCCCCGACGGGGTAAACTTGAGCGCATTCCCCAGCAGGTTAGCCACAATATCCTGTAGTTTGTCCGGGTTAAAGTCGGTCTCGCAGGCTTCCAGCCTCAGTGTGTACGATCAGGTGTATACCCTTGGCCCCGGCTATCGAATGAAATGATTCACCGATGTAGCGGACAAAGCGGATCAGGTCGGTCCGCACCAGTTCGAGCGGCATTTCGCCGGCCTCCAGCCGGGAGATGTCCAGGATCTGATTAATCAGCCGCAACAGATTGCGGCCGCTACGCTCAATCAGGTTGGCCGACTGCCGCACCTGGGGGTCTCCCTGCCGGTGGAGATTGTCGGCCATGCCCAGAATCACCGTCAGGGGCGTGCGAAACTCATGGGAGATGTTGGCAAAAAAGCGTGATTTGGTCTCGTCAAGCTGTAACAGGTCTTGAGCCTGCCGGGCAATGGTCTGGGTGGCCTCGTTGATCTGGGTTTGCAGCCGGATTTGTGCCCGCTGGTGTTGCCGGCCCCGCCACCGGCCCCAGGCCCAAACCCCGCCCAGCAACAAAAACACCAGGACAACGGCAAACCAGGGACGCAGGTAGAACGGCCGCAGTACCCGCACCCCAATGGATAGCGTATCCGAAGACAATCGGCCGTCGGCGGCCTGCCCCCGAATCAGCAACTGATGATCGCCGTAGGGCAGGTTACCCAGCCGCAGGGAAGGTTCGGTCTGATACCGCCAGGTGTTGTCTACACCTTTAAACTGGTAGGCATAGGTGTTTTTCTGGGCATCGGTATAGTTGAGCAGCGCAACGTCGAGGATACTGCTCCGGTCATCGGGCTGCAGCGTGATCTGATTGGTCCTGAGCAGGTCCCCGGTCTTGTCGACCAGCGTGTTGCGGTCGGCGTCGAACTGACGGAAGGAAACCACGCGCAGGGGCAGGGCGGGCAACGGGGGTTCCGCTTCAAAATCACGCGGGTCAAAGGCCGTTATGCCGTTCAGCCCACCGAAATACAACCGCCCCTGCGCATCCTGATAATGCGCAATGCGGTTAAACTCGTTGTGGGTGATGCCCTCCTGCACCGTGTAGGCCCGGGTGGTGAGCCGGAGGGGATCGAACTGCATAATGCCATAGTCGCTGCTGAGCCAGAGATGGCCCCGCTGGTCGGCGTACACGGCGTAGATATTGTCGTTATTCAACCCGTCGGCCCGTTTAAACTGTCGGTACTGGCGCCGGGCGCGGTCCCAGCGCACCAGCCCGGCATTAGCCGTGGCCAGCCAGAAAAGTCCGTTGGGAGCCTGGTAAAAATGCTGGTAGCTGTCGGCGGGCAGCTTGAAATCCCCCCTGCCGCCCCGCCAGTAGCGGGCCGTAACCCCTCTTTAGGGTCGACGGTGTAGAGCCCCGTGGTGGCGCAGAGCCAGATCGTGCCCTGGCGGTCGGTGCCAATGTGCAGGACGTGGGCCTGGGCTAACTCGGGAAACTGGTTATAGCTCCGGAAGGGGAGTACCCGGTTGGCAGTCGGGTCAACCAGCCACAAACCGGGATCGCCACCAGCGAGCAGTCGATGGGGGTTGGTCGAAAACGAATGAATGCTCCAGATCACCCCCGGGCTGGGTGTAGGCATCACGGTGGTTTTCGTGGTTTGGTACTCGTAGGCCACCAGGGTATTGCTCTGGCCCAGGTACAGCTTTCCGCCCAGCGTGTCGCTCAAACTGTTAAAAACATCTAGTTTAGCCAGTATCCTGCGGGCCAACCCACCCGAATACGCACTACTGAACAAGCCCATATTTTCCAGATTCGTATAGAGCGTCCCCCCCAGCGCGGTAATACCCCGAACGGCAGGTAGTTTCCCGTCACCAGATTCATAGAATAAGCGCCGAAAGTAGTTTTTGCCCACCCGGGTCTGGTAGAGACCAAAGCTGGTTCCCAGCCACATACCCCCGTTTTTATCACAAAAAAAACTTTTGCTGTCAATCAGACCGCTGGCCAACTGGCTTGTGATATCGAGGACGACCCGGCCGGTGGCATCACGCAACTGATAGCCATTCCAGAGTAACCCGAGCTGGTTAAAGGCGTAAGCGACTGGATTCTGTAGTTTCTTCGATTCGATTAGGACCGGGGACTGCGCCTGACGATTACCCGCTCCGTCAATTTTATACAGCTTGTCTACGGTTCCTGCTGGACCGTTTGAGGCCGTGTATCGATAAAAGAGTTCCGCACTGGCATTCTGTTGGCCTAAACAGGCATAGAGTTTTTTTGGGTGATCGTAGGTGTGCAACACGCGCCCCTCCATCGTTACTTCGACCAGCCTGGTTTCGTCAGCAATGACCCAAACGGTGTTTCGAGTCGTAAAAGCCGCCAGGGTCAGAGTCGTGTACTGGTGTAATGCCACCGTCCGCAACCCTGTTTTGGGATGGTACACATGCAGTTTGGCCGGCTGATAATCGACAAAGACAATGGTTCCGTCGGGGCTACCCAGCAGCAACTGCTTTACCGAGGGGGGGTGACTGGGTCGGGATTGGTGGAAGCGTTTTCCGAAAGAGGTGGCCACGCCTGTTACTGGGTCAAACAGGGTGATGGCTGACTTTCCCACGGGTCCCATGAGCCACAGCAGCCCATCGGCATCCTGGGCAATGGAATGGATGTCATCGAAGTCGAGCCCGTTTTTTTCCCGGGTATACGTCGTGAATCTAGCGCCGTCGAAGCGACAAAGACCCAGCCTGGTACCAAACCACATAAAGCCCCGGCGGTCCTGGAAAATGGCGTTCACTTCGCGGTGGGCCAGCCCCTGCTCGGGTCCGTACTGCTGAACCGAGGCCGCAAAGTGCTGCGCTCCGGCCAGTGAGCAGTAACAAAAGAAGAGGGCTAAGGCCAGGCTGACCGCTTTCAAATTATGATTCTTTTAATGCCTGATTCTGGGGATGGGTTGTCAAATATAGGTAGTGTCTTATTTCAATAAGTACACTCATTAAGATGTTAGTTTGATTCCGTCCATTTTCGTGGGTTACCCTCCCCGTTTTTCGACTTTTTCATGGTCCAATAAAACCAGACAAAACGGTTATTTCATTTCACTTTTTTGTGCTGTGCGCTAAATCTGCACCTATTTGGGTGAAATGTGCACATTGGTCAGTTGGCCTTCGGCTAAACTTGCATCGGTATTCAGAACCAGAAAACCCTTCCTTTTGACCCTCAATTTGGGGCGGAAAATCCGGGGTTTACTGTCTCAATAGCTGTTTTTGATACCAACCAGCCCATACCCAATAATTTCTTTACGATCATGAACCATCATCAACTGAAGGATGAAGAACTAATCCGTATGCACCTGAGCACCGAACAAAGCCATTGTTTTGGAACACTTTACAATCGATACGTGAGTAAAGTCTATCAACGGTGTCTGTCGCTGATTAAAGACTCGACGAAAGCCGAAGATTTTACCCATGACATTTTTCTACGGGTACATGGCAACCTGAGCAATTTTCGCGAACAGGCTACTTTCTCAACCTGGCTCTATTCAATATCGTACAACTACTGCATGGATCAACTGCGGTTGACCAGCCGAACCTCACTGGCTGAGATTGGGCCAGAGTATGACCACGTCATGAGCGATAACACCGAGCAGGAACTACAGGAAATTCAATTTCAGCAGCTGGCCCTGATTCTCCAGGCAATCTCCCCCGATGAGACCCGAATGCTGCGCATGAAGTACGAAGAGGGCTTTGATATTCGCGCCATTGCTGCCCATTTCTCCCTGAAAGAAAGTGCGGTGAAAATGAGACTCAAACGTACCCGGGACAAAGTGCGCCGAATGTACATCCAGCAATACTTACCCTAAACTGACCACACCCGCATTGGGGACCCAAAATCCCTTCTTTTAATCTCCCGGGATTGACGGCTATCGAGCCTTCCTGCTTTTCACCGTATCCGTTGTGCCTGCTTCACCCGTTTGCCTCTGCTCTGGCGGGTGGTAAACGGGTACAACGGATGCCAATTTCTTTTCTGCATTACTGTCATTTAACAAACCTTCTCTATGACACTTCCTTTACCTTCTCTTACACGTTTCCTGGTGCAAGTCCTCAGTGTGCTATTGCTGCTGCTCGGTACCAGCCTGCTGGCTCAGGGCCAAACGATTCGGTATGTAAAACCCACCGGCACGGGTGATGGCAGTAGCTGGGACTATGCCAGCGGCAATTTGCAGGCTATGATTAATGCCAGTGCGGCAACGGATCAGGTCTGGGTGGCGGCCGGTACGTATAAACCCACCACCGGCACCGACCGTACCATCAGTTTCTCCATGAAGGCCGGGGTAATTATCTACGGCGGCTTTGCGGGGAGCGAAACCAGCCTGAGCCAGCGTCCGGCGGTGAACCTGACCACGCCCAGCAATACTATCCTCAGTGGCGACATTGACAACAGTCCCGCTGATAACAGCGGTAACAGTTACCACGTCATCAGCAACCCGCCGGGCTTGACCGCCAGCGCGGTGCTGGATGGCTTTGCCATCACAGGCGGTAATGCTAATGGTACTTCTAGTAACAGTATAGGGGGCGGGATGTGTAACGATCCTACTAGTTATCGCACCGTGTGCAGTCCCACGGTACGTAACTGCTTGTTTGAGGGCAATTCGGCTTCCTTTGGCGGGGCCATGTACAACCCTGGCAATACAGCGAACACTGGTAATATCGGGAACAGTGACCCTAACCTGACCAACTGTTCGTTTAAAGGCAATTCAGCTGCCATATCTGGTGGAGCTATGTACAACCAGGGGGTTGGTGTTAATGCCACTAGTAATCCGATGCTGACCAACTGCTCGTTTCAAAACAATTCGGCTCCCAGGGGCGGGGCCATGTACAACTATGGGGATAGTTTTGGCACTAGTAATCCGGTGCTGACCAACTGTTCGTTTCAAAACAATTCGGCTTCAGAAGGCGGGGCCATGTACAGCTATGGGATTAATTATGGCAAGAGTAAACCGGTGCTGACCAACTGCTCATTTCAAAACAATTCGGCTCGATTCGGCGGGGCCCTATACAGTGATGGGACTACTGGTGGCTGGGGCCGTCCGAGGCTGACCAACTGCGTGGTGTTTGGCACTGGGCAGAGCGATAAGTCGATTTGGAATGGGCCGGGCACTTCTGGGGACCCCTCCTACCCGGAGGCCTCGTACTCGTTTTTCGAGCCTGACGTACTACCGAGTGGTTCTATAGTAGATCGGGGTAACAACTTATCCAGCTCCATCTCGCCCTTCACCAGTGCCAGTTCGTTGGCACTCAATGCCTGCTCACCCGCCATCAACACCGGTAGCAATACAGCCTATGTCAATGCCAATGGCGGGAATAGCCCCTCAACCGATCTGGCTGGTAATTCGCGCTTCTTCGATGGTGGCCGTATCGACATGGGTGCTTACGAGTATCAGGCCGCCAGGGGACTCACCATCACCGTCCCCAGCGTGAGCACGGCGAGGGAAGGTACAACCTTCAGCCAGTCTTTTGTGGCTTCGGGGGGGGCAGGCCCCTACGACTATAGGCTGTGGACCGGCAGCTTGCCGATGGGTCTGAGTCTGGCCGCCAATGGCACGGTGAGTGGCACGCCTGCTCAGGCGGGCAGTTTTACGATTACCGTTTATGCCGAAAATGCCACCGGTTGTTCGGGGGAGAGTGCGGACTACGTCCTGCAAGTAGCTTCCGCTACGCCCATCCGCTACGTCCGGGCGGGGGCGTCGGGATCGGGCAACAGCTGGGCCGACGCCAGTGGTGATCTGCAAAGCCAGATCAACTTCACTGGTGCGGAGCAGGTCTGGGTAGCCACGGGCACCTATAAGCCCACCACCACTACTAACCGCAGCCTTAGTTTCTCGATGAAGAACGGGGTGCCCATCTATGGGGGCTTTGCGGGTAATGAAACCGCCCTTGACCAACGGGTGTTAAGTACCCCGTTAGCGACTATCCTCAGTGGCGACATTGGCACCGCAGGCGACAATGCTGACAACAGTTACCACGTCATTAACAACTCCGCAGGCCTGACCAGCTCGGCGGTGCTCGATGGCTTCCTTATCATGGGCGGCAATGCCAATGGCAGCAGTTCACCCGACGATGCAGGCGGAGGAATGATTAACAACGGCAGTGGCGCTAACAACAGCTGTAGCCCTCTGATTCGTAATTGTTTGTTTCTTAGCAACACAGCCGCCGATGGGGGTGGGGCCATCCACAACGCCGGGTACACGAACGGCAACAGTAACCCCATCCTGATCAACTGCGCCTTCCAGAGCAATGCCGCCAGTCGGGGAGGGGCCATCTACAACGATGGAAGTATTGGGGGCAACAGCAATCCCAGCCTGACCAACTGTTCGTTTCAGGCCAACTTGGCTCCCTCCGGCGGGGCGATGGGTAGCGTTGCTTTTCAGGGCAACAGCCGCCCCGTGCTGACCAACTGTGTGGTGTGGGGTAACGGTGGGGCCAGCACCTTCTTCAACGGTCCCGGGGCTTTCATCACCACCAGCTACAGTTTGTTCGAGTCTTCGGTAACAGGCTACAGCCCCGGAACAGGCAACCTGACCACCACCACCTCACCGTTTGCCAGTACCACGACGACCCTGTTGAACTGTGGCTCAGCGGCCATCGACGCGGGCGACCCCGCCACCCCAGCCGCCACTGTTGGCCCCATCGATCTGGGGGGTAATGCCCGCTTCTTCAACGGCGGCCGCATCGACATGGGCGCTTATGAAGGACAGGGTAATTCGTTTAGCGTAGCTATTACGGCTACTCCATCATTGACCATCACGCTGGGCCAAAGCGCAACTCTCATTGCGTCGGCAGGGTTCGGCCAACCGGCCGATGCCTTTGTCTGGAGCACTGGGGCTACCTCAAACAGCATCGTCGTCAGTGTGGCCGGCCCTTACTCGGTAACCGCTGCCACCACAGCGGGGTGCTCGGCCACGGCCAGCGTCACGCTGAGGGTCAACCCATCCGCCTGTGGGGCAGGCTTATCAGGGCCTACTTGGACGGGGTGCCTGAGCACCGACTGGAATACGGCCGGTAACTGGGCCTCGGGCGCCGTGCCCACCGCCACCGATGATGTGGTTATTCCCTCGGCACCGGCTAATCAGCCCGTGCTGAGCACCCCGGCAACGGCTAAATCGGTCGAGGTGCGGAGCGGGGCCTCGCTGAGCATCACGGCTGCGGGTAGCCTGACCATCAATAACTCCAAGAGTCTGGATGGGACTACAACGGCGTTCAGCAACCGGGGAACGGTGCAGAACGCCGGTCAGCTGGTGCTGGGCAACACGGCCACCATTGGTCAGATCGGCTTCTGGAACTTCGGCATAGCCAACAACGCCGGGGGGCAGATCAGCATCGACCGTTCTACGGATTTTGCGTTGTTGAATTCGTCGGGAACGTTTACTAATACGGGGGCTATCACGATTGGCAGCATTGCGAACGCGGGCATTCGTGGCCTTCAAGTGGGGGGGGAAGCGTTGCTAACAATCCGGGGGGAGCTATCACCATCAACCGGACAACTTCCAGGGGATTTTTAAATTTCGCCACCTTTGTAAATGCGTCGAGATTGACCGTTGGCAACATCGCCCTCTCAGCGCAGGACTGTATCAACAATCTCGGGTCGTTTACCAATACGGCCACCGGTGAAATCAGGGCTGACCGGGCATTTGCCAATGGCATCTGGAATGAAACTAATGGGACGTTCCGAAATGACGGGAAAATCTTCATCGGAACGGTTGCCAATACAGGTGCAGCGGGTATTCTCATCGATGGCATCTCATTCGTCAATAGCGCCGGTGCCGAAATCCAGATCGACCGGGTAAGGCGCGGCCTGACCAACCGACGTAATTTTACCAATGCGGGTCAGATCCGGATGGGCAACAACGTGGCCCTGAGTGAACGGGGTGTGCTGAATGGCAATGGGGCGGGTACCTCAGCGGCTGTGTTTATCAACCAGGCCGGTGGTCTCATCCAAATCGACCGGACGGCGGCCGGTCAGGACGGCCTTACTAATGAAGCAATGACCACCTTCACCAATTTGGGTACGGTCACTATCGGCACGTCGGGTAGCATTGGGGGTAATGGCATCAGTAATGCGGGCACGGTCTCCAACAGTGCCTGCGCCACGTTAACGGTCGCTGCCCCGATCAACAACGGCAACAGCTTTCTCAACGCGGGCCTGTTCACCGTCAGCACCACCCGGCCCCACAGCAACACCGGTTCGCTGACCAACAACGGCCTCATCAGTTATCCCCAGGGCAATCCCATTCCCAACGTGGTCAATAACAAGGTGATTGCGGCCCCCATCAGCAGTTGCAGCAACACCATTACCCCGGCCCTGCAACTAGGCGGCAACAGCAGTCAGTTTTCGGTGGGCACGACCTGGTATACTGACCCCGCGCTGACCCAGTCGGCGGGTACATACAACCAGGGCAGTAACACCTTCACGGCCACCAATCTGGGGCCCGGCAGCGGTACGACGCTGTATGTGGCGGCCACTGACAACGCGAATGGCTGTACCAAAACGGTGTCGGTCAGCGTCACGCTGAATGCACCCGTAACCGCCAGCATCAGTCCGACGAATCCAACATTGACCTGCGCCAGCCCGACGGTGAGCCTGACGGCCAGCGGGGGCAGCAGCTACGTCTGGGATGACAATTCAACCAACGCCGTTCGGACGGTCAGCTCATCCGATACCTATTCGGTAACGGTTAGTAATGGGGCCGGTTGCTCGGCGGTAGCCAATGTGAGCGTTGGGCAGGACAACACCGCTCCGGTGGCCAGTCTGGTGAGCAGCGGCACGCTGAGTTGCGCGGTGACCAGTGTGACGCTGACAGCCAGTCCTGATGGATTGAGGTATATATTCAGCGCGGGAGCTACTCAAATCAATTCGAGCCATCAGGCTGTGGTAAGCAGTGCGGGTGTCTACTCCGTAACGGCAGTGAGCAGCAATGGCTGTTCGGCTACGGCCAGCACCACCGTGCAAAGTAACACCGCTACGGTGACCATCATTAACCCAACCGTCAGCACGGCCACGGTGGGCGCCGTCTTCAGCCAGACTTTCACTGCTTCGGGCGGCACCAGCCCCTACAGCTACAGTCTGGCCAGCGGCAGTCTGCCCTCCGGTTTGAGTCTGGCTACCACAGGGGTGCCATCGGGAACCCCTAGCCAGGCGGGCAGCTTTACCCTTACCGTCAACGCTACCGATGCCACCGGCTGTTCAGGGGTGAGTATACCCTACGTCCTGACGGTGGTCAACGCCACGCCCACCGTCACGGGCTTGGCGGCCAGTCCGGCCGCCGTGTGCGTGGGTAGTCCCGTCACCTTTACGGCCACCATTGGCAACCTCACCGCCAGCTACAGCTACACGCTTACCAACGGCAGTTCAACCCAGACCGGCAGTAGCGCCAGCCCGGCCTTTAGCCAATCCATAACGGCCAGCGGCACGGGTATTCAGACCTTCACCCTGACGGTGAGTGCCAATGGCCAGTCGGCATCCGGCGAAACGACCCTGACGGTCAACCCGCTCCCTTCGCCCCCAACGCTGACGGGGGTGAGCCGCACGGTCAATGCCAGCAACACGCCCCTGCCACTGGGTCAGTTTGTGAGTGCGCCGGGTGCGCTGAGTTTCTCGGGCGTGAGCGGAGCCATTGCCAACCCGCCCACGGCCAGCATCAGCACGGGGGGCGTGCAAAACTTCTCCGTGACTCAGACCGATGCTACCGGCTGCACCAGTGGGGCCACGCCGTTCGGCCTTACGGTGTTGCCGCCCACCCCCGGCAATCAGACGGTGTGCCGCAGCAGCCTGGTAGTACTAACGGCTTTCACGACGGGGGTTCGCTACGAGTGGTATAAGAATGGCCAGAGTACGCCTTTCAGGCTGACGGAGATTGCCAGTATCCAGCGCGGGACGGCTACCAGCAGTTTGACGATCGTGAGCGTCCAGACCACGGCGAGTTATTACGTGAAGATATTCCAGGCAAACGGCAGTTTTAGTTTCGAGGGTCCGTTTGTGGTGACGGTCAACTACGGCTGTACCGCTCCGGGTGCGCGTGTGCCAGCTCACGCTGTTGCGGTTCCAGAAGTTGCCGAGGTGCCGCTGTCAATTCGGGTCACGCCCAACCCGGTGGTATCGGGTGCGTTGCGGGCGGTGGTGACGGGGGCGGCTGGCCAGGCACTGACAGTGGAGCTGATGGATCTGCGCGGCCGGGTGGTGCGCCAGCAGACGTGGCCGGTAGCCGATGCGGAGCAGCTTGTTGAGTGGGACATTGCCGAGCAGCCTGTGGAGGTCTATCTGTTACGGGCCGTAAGCCAACCGGCCAGCGGGATAACCCAAAGCCAGACCCTGAAAATTATTAAGTCAAACTAAAATCAGGGCGTTATCGCGTTCGCTACCGGCGTGAGTCAATCAGCTCGCGCCGGTAGCGAACGCAATGATGCCCTGCACTAAACGCAATGACGCATATTTCTTTGGCCTCTCCCGTCCCAACCCTGCCCCTGTACTTGGGGCGGGGTCGTGGGCGCGAGCATCGTCCCCTGACTGAGCTGCTCTATTTGCAGTCGGAGGCAAACTACAGCTGGTTGGTGTGGGCCGACGGCGAGCGAATCCTGACGGCCCGTTCGCTGTGCTTTTACGTCGCCCGGATCCCCGCTGATGAGTTCGTGCGCCTGCATCGGCAGTACCTCGTCAATATGAGAACCATAATGCGTCTGGAAGGGGGGGCAGATAGCGGGTTTGCCTGGCTGACCACTGGCGAACGGCTGCCCGTTTCACGTCGGCAGTGGCAGGCTGTGCGCATGCGGTGGCTAACGAGCAGTTTGCCGAAATCTACCTGCCCATCGATGAGTTTGACGTGATACTAACCGACTCGGTATTAGCCCCCTGTTGTGTTGATGCTCCACCACCACTGAATTTACTTCTATGGTCTCAAAGCGTATCGACAACGCTATACTTTGGTATCCTGCTGATTTTCTTCTCCGTTGTTCTGACCTGTTTCTCCAGGACAGGCCACTAAACACGTAGTGCCTATGTAGTACCTATAGGGTACAATCTGCTTCACTGCTTGCGTATGGACCACGCCGGACTACTTCAGACCAATGACCAGCCGTTAGCCTGTTTGCCGGTTCGAAATAGATCAATCAGGTAGGTGTTGAATTGTCCGGGCGTGTAGGTAGCGGCCACCTGTTCCACCAGCAATTCAAACGGAACTCTCAGGATCAGCTCAAGCTATTCTCTCAGACGTAAAAATAATAGCACTCCATGTCATCAACGGGTAGTTCACATAAGGTGGGTCGCCAAATGGGTCTTCGGCGGCCGTGCGGAGGGTGGAGAGGCAAAGCACTAAAATGGGCCGTTCTCCCCAACTTCGCAACTACCCCAGTTTGGTGGCCGTGTTGTGACTGGCATCGAGCAGAAATGTATCAACTCCCGGTACGTTGGCCCGGAAACGTCCCAGCAGTCCGGTCAGGACGCCATCGGCCACGCCCGACAGTTTCATGCAGTGGCCCTCTTCGGCTTCCCGCCGTTCGCCAATGAATTTACGGTAAGTAATATCGGCAATGTAATCGGCGTAAGTCATGCGTCGAGTCATGAATGTTCTTTTAGGCTGCCGATCCGGTTGCTATAGCAAAACCTATGCGCTTTTGGCTTTGGCAGTGGGCTTTTTAGCTGTTGTTTTCTTAGCCGCGGGCTTCTTGGTGGCCGCGGCTTTCGTGGTTGTTTTAGCCGTTGTTTTCTTTTTGGCCGGGGCCTTGCCTGCATCGTCACCACCGGCTAACGCGAGGCAGTCCTCCAGCGTAAGCGAAGCCGCGTCGGTTTCCTTCGGGATTCGGACATTACGTTTCCCAACGGCCAGATACGGACCATATTGCCCGTTCACGATTTTAATTTCGGGGCGTTCGGGAAATTCTCTGATGTACTTATTGGCTTCGGCCTGCCGCTTGGCCTGAATCAGTTCAACTGCGCGGTCCAGGGTAATGCCCGCCATGGGTTCGTTGCGGGGCAGCGATACGTATTTGTCCATATGCTTGACATACGGACCAAATCGCCCCTTACCCGTTGTGACCGGGGTGCCCTCAAACTCGCCCAGCGATTCGCTGATGGACTCGACGCGCTTCTGCTGAATCAGCTCAATGGCCCGCGCTTCGGTAATCGTATACGGGTCATCGTCACGGGTGAGCGATACGTACTTGCTGTCGTGTTTGACATAGGGGCCAAACTTGCCAATGCCAATGGTCATGGCCTGGTCCTCAAAGAAACCAGCCTCGCGGGGCAGGGCGAACAGGTTCATCGCGTCATCGAGCGAGATGGTCTCAATCAGCTGACCGTCGCGCAGGCTGGCGTAGCGGGGTTTCTCCTCCTCGCTGGGGTCGCCAATCTGCACATAGGCCCCGTACTTGCCAAGCCGGGCCGACACGGGTTTGCCGCTCTTGGGGTCGCTGCCGAGCAGGCGTTCGCCAGTTTGAAAGGCCACACCATCAGCCCCCTTGATAGCCTCGATATTCTTGTGAAAATCGCCGTAAAAACCGCCCAGCATATTCTGCCAGTTCATCTTTCCATCGGCAATCTCGTCAAACTCCTTCTCCACCGATGCCGTGAATTTGTAATCGACAATATCGGGGAAGTACTCGACCAGGAAATCGCTGACGACCATACCCGTATTGGTTGGAAACAGCTTGGCTTTCTCGGAGCCGTAGGTTTCGGTTCCGCTCGTTTCGCTGACGGTATCCCGTTGCAGGGTGTATTCTATGTATTTGCGCTCTGTACCAGGCCGGTCCTGCTTCACCACGTAACCCCGGTTGACGATGGTCGAAATTGTTGGGGCATAAGTAGACGGGCGGCCAATACCCATTTCTTCGAGTTTCTTCACCAGCGAAGCTTCGGCGTAGCGCGGCTGCGGGCGGGTAAACTTCTCGGTGGCGCGCATCACGCCGAGTTTCAGACCCTGCCCAATGGTTAGCGGGGGCAGCATCCCTTTGGCATCTTCGTCGTCCTCATCGTCTTTCGATTCGAGATAGACCTTCAAAAAGCCATCAAACTTGATCACCTCGCCCTGCGCGGTCAGCTCGCGGGGGAAACCCTGACTTGCCGAAGGCGTTCCTGTAGCGTCTGACTTACCCTGAATAAAGGCCCGCTCCGATGTCTCGCCTTCACGCGTGAATCCAACGCCAATGGTTACGGTGGTACGTTCCAGCTGGGCATCGGCCATTTGGGAGGCAATGGCGCGTTTCCAGATTAGCTCGTACAGACGTTTCTGGTCGCGGTCGCCCCCGGCGTTGCGGTCGTTGAAATTGGTGGGCCGGATGGCCTCGTGCGCTTCCTGTGCCGATTCGTTTTTGTTCTTGAAGTGCCGCGTCTGCACGTATTTATCGCCAAACTCGCTGCTGATTTCGGCCACGGCCTTCTCAACGGCTTCCGTCGAAAGGTTGATCGAGTCGGTCCGCATATACGAAATCTTACCCGCTTCGTAGAGGTTCTGCGCAATCCGCATGGTGCGGTCAACGGAATAGCCGAGCTTGCGCGACGCTTCCTGTTGCAGGGTAGACGTGGTAAAGGGCGGTGCGGGTGATTTTTTGGCGGGCTTCGTTTCTAAATTTTTGATGGAATAGGCCGCCCCGATGCAGGCGTTCAGGAACGCTTCGGCCCCGCCCGCCGTCTGGAAATTCTTCGGCACTTCGGCGTTCAGGACTTTGCTGCCATCAACCACAAACTGCGCCGTAACCTTGAACGATGATTTAGACGCGTGGCTGTCCACTTCGCGCTCCCGCTCCACCACGAGCCGCAACGCCACCGACTGCACCCGCCCCGCCGACAGGCTTTGCCCGCCCTTAATTTTGCGCCACAGCACCGGCGAGAGTTCATAGCCCACCAGCCGGTCCAGAACGCGCCGGGCCTGCTGCGCATTTACCAGATCAACGTCAATGGTACGGGGTGATTTGATGGCGTTCAGGATGGCGGTTTTGGTAATTTCCCGGAATACAATGCGCTTGGTATTATCGCGCAGGCCGAGGGCTTCTTTCAGGTGCCAGGAAATGGCTTCGCCCTCGCGGTCATCGTCCGTTGCCAGCCAGACCTCGTCCATTGACTTGGCCAGTGATTTGAGTTCACTGACTAATTTCTTCTTGTCGGGCGATATTTCATAGGAAGGCTTAAAGCCGTTGGTAACGTCAACGGCCAGCCCATCCTTAGGCAGGTCGCGGACGTGGCCGAAACTCGACTTTACGGTAAAGTCTTTACCCAAATACCCTTCAATGGTTTTGGCTTTGGCCGGAGACTCAACAATGACTAGATTCTTGGACATGGTGTTTATTCAGGTTGATGACGGCTACGAAGCAACGGCTCCGTCAGGGGAAAGAAATGGTTGTTCGCCGATGAAAAAGAGCCTCTTCGTACCGCCTGCATCGGCTCAAATATAGACGCAAACGAAGCCACTAATGCAAATGCACGACGCATACAGGCCGGGAAATTAGCGGAGGATAACCTGCTTTTATAACCGTATATACCCCGCCAACGTTCGTTTTTTGCTCTGTAAGGCCCATATAAATCAGCGTTTAAGGGCTTTGTTCGTGCCGCTGCTACATGTAGGAACTGGCTATGTGCAATTTGCTTTCCGATTGTATCTACACCCAATGAATAAACTCCTGATTCTGGTTGGATGGCTGTTGCTGACGCTGGCCAATCGGCTCCGTAACCGACCGAGACTGACACCCTGACCACTCCGAAACAGGGCGCCGGTACTGGACGTTGAGGCCCGCACCCGCCGTAAACGCGCCACCGAAGAAACGTACCTGCGGCTTCTGAAACAGGCCCGCCGTATTGACGACGTCCTGAACAGAGAGGAGCCGCTGGACGTAATCGTCGCGCTGATTCTCTGCCTACTGGTTCGGTGGCGTTGTGGGCAATGGGAAGGCTAGGGTAATCCATTCCAACAAAAAATCCCCGGCCGTAACAGCCGGGGATTTTTTGTTGGAATGAGTAAGGCTGGAAACCTACTTCAAAAACTGTGGTCTGATGTCGCCCCGTATCTCACCTCCCGGAAAGGCCGTGGTGTGCAGGTTGGCATAGTAATAGCCATTCAGCAAGCTATCAACCCGTCCAGCGGTGGTAAGTGTAGCCGTACCGGTGATCGGCGAGCCCAGGCTGGCAAAGGGTATTTCGACGGGGCCGGTACCGTTAGCCGCGTTGATGCGGTGAAGGTGGCCCATGGCCGGAGTAAGTCCACTATACGTTACAGTATAACTCAACGCACGGGTGCTGGGATCCACAACGCCGACAAACGCGCCCGTAGCAGTTGATGCGTTGGGTGTTGGTTTCTCAGCGGCTCCACTCAGGGTGGCAGTCAGCTTAATTTGGCCTTTTACGCGTAGATTCCCCCGGATTTCACCCCCCGGATAGGCCGTGGTGTGCAGGTTGGCATAGTAGAAACCATTAATCAGGCTATCAACCCGCCCGACGGTAGTCAGCGTGGTAGTACCAATAATAGGGGAACCTAAACTGGCAAAGGGTACCTCAACCGGTCCAACACCGTTGGTTGCGTTGGGTGCCGTGCGGTGCAGGTGTCCCATGACTGGTGTCAGGCCTGAATACGTAACCGTGTAGCTCAGCACCCGCGTGGCGCGGTCGAGCGTACCGGCAAAGCTACCCGTTGCCGCCGACGGAACGGCATTTGGCCGTTCGGCCGCCCCGCTCAGGGTGGATACGAACTCGATTTTAGCATTAGCCGGATCGGCCTGATGATCATTGCAGGATGTAAGCAGGAGGCTAACACCAAGTAGGGCCACCAGTGAGAATAGTGTACAGGAATGTTTCATTTGATTGATATTGAAATATAATTTGAAAATGATAAATTATTGATAAACAATAGGTTCGACAGGATAACCCGGCTGCGCAGCCTTTGTTCACTGGCAGTAGATGGCACTTGCAGAAGCCAATGGATACATACGCTATACCCGCTCTTTTGTATTTGAGGGCTGCCCGGTTTTTCAGCGGGATATATAATCAATGCAATCAGGCTACAGATCGGGTGGCACTAGAAACGGTATAAAAATGGCGACTCCAGTACTGGAGTCGCCACGTTTTGGTCAGCAACTGCAACGGCCTACTGCTTCTTCAGGTCACCCCGGATAGCACCCCCCGGGAATGCCACCGTGTGCAGGTTGGCGTAGTATTGGCCGGCGTTCATACTGTCTATCTTGGACTGCGCCAAAACTGGGGTCACACCAATGATGGGCGAAGCCAGATTCGTGCCGAAGCCAATGTCAACCGGTCCGGTACCATCGGCTTTGGTTACCCGGTGCAGGTGGCCCATGGTCAGCGTAATGCCGGTGTAATTAACTGTGTAACTCATTACGCGGGTAGTGGGGTCCAGCACACCCACAAAATTGCCCGTACCCGGCGATGTTGTTGAGGTTGGCTTCTCATTGGCTCCGTTCAGCGTGGCGGTGTACCGAACGCTGGGATTCACCGTAGTAGGGTTGTCGTCCTTGTTGCAGGCAGTGAATACCAGACTTGTGACCAGGAGCGCAGCCACGGACAGGAAAGCTCGTGTGTTTTTCATGACGTTATTGTGTTTAGTGCGCGCCCCCCTCTGAATTGGTTAAGTTAGCGATTCGATGAGGTAGGCTTTCATTCCTAGTAAGAAACAGGATATCAATTTTGTTGGGAGAAACATCGGTAAAAGAGCAAACGGTCCCGCAAAAAATCATTTATCATCAGCCAGTCGGCGCTTCTGTCCCAAAAATAATTGATCAGTACGGTGTCGTTCAGAAGACTATCCCGTAAACCAAAAAGAAGGCGGTGACCCCGCAGAGTCACCGCCTTCTACTAAGAATTGGAGCCATGAATTAAGGCTGCTTCATTACATCGCCCCGGATCTCACCAGCTGGATGCGCGGCCGTGTGCAGGTTAACGTAGTACTGACCGGCCACCATGCTATCGATTTTGCTTTGTGGTAGCGCGCCAGTTACGCCAGTTATAGGTGAAGCCAGGTCAGTGAAGGCAACATCCGGCGGTCCGGTACCGTCGGCTTTGGCAACGCGGTGAATATGGCCCATAGTGGGGGTAAGGCCCGAATAGGTAACGGTGTAACTCAGGACATTACTCGTTGGGTTTAGTTCGCCAACAAACTCACCGGTGGCTGTTGAGGAAACGGGTTCAGGTTTTTCGGAACTTCCGTTGAGCGTAGCCGTAAACCGGGTCATGACGGGCGTCTCGACCACAGTTGTTTCAGTCGTCGTTTCGGTCGTTTCAGTTTTTTTCTCTGAACTACAGGCGGTAAAAAATATGCTGACAGCAAGCAGCGCGGCAAAGGATAAAAACGAATTTTTCATAATTGTGTGATTAGCATGAGTAAACGACTCCTGTGTCTGTTTGAGATAGAAACAGATACGGGGAGCGTATGTTTCGGGAGCGCACCAGTAATCATCTGTTTGCCTGATTACTCTACCCGTTTTGAGTTGATCCAGCTTCGGGTCCGAAGTAAACATAGCCCCGATACCTGTGCCCCAATACATTACGCCAGTGTCCGTTCTCCAGTGCCTGCTACGTCTGCTCCCGTATTAACGGACTCCGCGGGTTCAGTGACTGTCGGAGAAACGTGACACGTTATTTGGTTACGGCTGGAATTCAATTTGGTTTACAAAAAAGAATCGCATGGGGGAGCGGGTAAAAATAGCTGTTGAAACTCCTCTACAAACAAAAGCAGTCCGTTACCAGCGGACTGCTTTTGTTTGTGCTGTTGCGCTTTTATCGTACCCGCGTAATCACAACAGGCACACTCCTGGCCGGCGGTATCGTACAACCCCGCATCGACGGTGAGAATGTTGTGCTCGCATCAGACGGGTCAAGCAGCACGGGTGCTGAGCGCCCGTTATCACGTCCGCATCACTATATACCTCCCCCGGCACCAACGGTACGCGGGTGATGATGAAAGGCAGACCACTCTCGACAAAGCTGACTACATAGTTTCTCCTCAGCAACGGAATGGTGTTGCGGCAGAATCTAGTTGACTATGGCTGGGCAGGTAGTCCCCCCGTTCACGTTAATTCAGTAGATCATAACACGCCTGCCCGTTTCAGGATGCTTAATGAACGAGGTTCTGATTTTGAAAACTACTTCTATCGATGCGTCGGTGAGCACCTGATCCGGGTGGCCAATTCCGTGTAGCTGACCCTGATCGAGCAAAATCACCTGCTGAGCGTATTGCAGGGCCAAATTGATGTCGTGTACAATGGCAAAAACAACCATGTTCTGCGAAGATAATTCGCGGACCAGGCTCAAAATCTGGTGCTGATAGTGAATATCCAGTGCGGAGATGGGTTCGTCCAGAAACAGGTACTTTACGGACTCATCGGCCGGTTGGCGATACAACTGAGCCAGTACCCGTGCCAGATGAACTTTTTGCTTCTCTCCGCCGGAGAGCGACACAAACGCCCGGTTCTTAAACGAAAGCATCCCTACCAATGCCAGACAGTGATCGGCAATAGTTTTGTCGGATGAAGCTGGACTAAGCCTGAAATATGGGTAACGGCCCATCAGTACTACGTCGATCACGTTCAGGTCGAACGGCAGGGACAGCAGTTGCGATAAAACGGCTTTCCGGCGAGCCAGCACCGGCAGCGGAATGGTTGGTAAGGGCTGGTCTCCGTAGTGAACGCGGCCATCCTGCGGAATTTCGGTGCCGGTCAGTAATTTCAGCAATGTGGTTTTCCCGGCTCCGTTGGGACCTAAAACCATGGTGAGCTGGCCCGGTTCAATAGTGAACGAGACATCCTTTACCAAATACTGGTCCCCAATTCGGAATGACAGATGTTCGGCCTTAAGCATAAAACCCTCCTTTCTGAAACGACCGGGTATTGCGAATGAGCAACCAGATAAATACGGGGGCACCCACAAACGCGGTGATAACCCCAATTGGGAATTCGGCGGGAGCCACCAGTCGCCGGGCAACGGTATCGGCCAGGGTAAGCAAACTACCGCCCAGCAACGCCGAGGCAATGACCAGAAACCGGTTGTCGGAGGTTTTGAGCAGCCGGAGCAAATGCGGAACCACTAACCCCACAAACGCAATCACACCCACCATAGCCGTACCTATAGCCACCAGTAGGGTGTTCAACAGCAATACCTGGATTTTGAGCCGGTCAATGTTGTAACCCAGATGGCGAACTTCGTCTTCTCCCAAAATCAGGATGTTCAGCGCTTTCGTAAACCGCAACGAAAGCAGCGTACCGATGGCCGTAATGGGAAAAACAAGGGCTACCTGCGTCCAGTCGGCTCCTGAAAAGGTGCCGAGGTTCCAAAACGTGATGGAGCGGGCCTGTGGATCGCGGGCAATATAGGACAGAAAGCCAGTAGCGCCCGTGGCCAGGGCATTGATGGCAATACCGGCCAGAATCATGTTGGCCACGTTTATTTTGCCGCCTACCGACGCAATCCGGTACACCAGCAAGGTGGTCATAAATCCAAACACAAATGCAACACAGGGTAGTAAGAATAAGCCAAGCGCGTCGGTGAAGGCCCAGGTAATGTTTTTCCCCAGCACAAACACGAGGGCTGCGCCCAAAGCCGCGCCCGAACTGGTACCTACCAGGCCAGGCTCCACAATGGGATTACGAAACAAGGCCTGCATCAGCACCCCCGATACGGATAAGCCCGCGCCAACCGTGGCGCACAACAACACGCGGGGCAGCCGAATCTGCAAAAAAAGCCCCTGCAAAACCGGTTCAATGGGTGCTGTGGACAGTCCCAGACTGTGCCCGACAATCTGACCGATTTCGCTGAATGACAACTCTACGGCCCCAATGCGCAGGGCAGCTAGGATGGACAGCAGCAGGAGTACCGCCAGAGACCCGTACCAGTTGCCGGCCGTGAATGACGATCGTTTCATTACTGATGAATCAGTTTCATGAGCTCAAGCACGTTTTGGCCCGTACGGGGTCCGAGGTAAATCAGGTCATGCTCTTCAATGCGGTAAATCTTTTTGTTTTTACCGGCGGGAGTCAGGGCAATGCCAGGTAGTGCCGCCAGTTTATCGGCTGTACCGAGTCGGTCGTACCCAAAGTCGGTTACCAGGATGATGTCGGGCTGGGCTTTGCTGATAATTTCCGGACTCAGCGGTTTCATGCCCGCCAGCGTGTCCATCACGTTTTTTCCGCCTGCCAGGTCAAGCATATAGGACGCAGTTCCGGCTTTGCCGATCACTAGGTAATTGTTGATCACACGTCCGAAATGGATGATGGCTACGTTGGGCCGGGTTTTATACTGTTTCACGCGTTCGGCCGCCTGAGCCAGATCGGTATCTAATCTGACTTTCAGGCTATCGGCCTGTTTCTGAGCACCAAACTGCCCAGCCAGGGAGTCGAACAACGCTTTCGTTTCGGCAATGGTGGTTGCACCGGGAAACACCTTCATCGGCACCCCCACCTTCTGCAGCTGATCTATTACCGCGTCGGGGGCTATGTTGCCGTCATGATACATAACCGTTGGTTTAAGGGCAATGATCCCTTCGGCATTGAGTAGCCGATGATACCCTACCTTGGTAAGCTGCCCGGCTGCCGCGGGATAAGTGCTCGACAGATCAACACCTACCAGCTGATCGCCCGCGCCGAGGGCGTAAATCAGTTCGGTTAGTTGTTTGGCCAGGCACACAATGCGTGGCTTGTTGGAAGACTGCGTCTGCTCATGTTGATTGGATGTGCAGGCGGCAAGGGCAATGAGGGGTAGAATGAGATATTTTTTCATGAGATAAATTGATGGCGGTGGGGTCCGTATCTAAAACGTGTACTTCAGGGCGGCTCCCGTGTAGAACGTAATCTTGGGGGCCGGGTTGAACGCTATCGGGCGGTTGTTGGCCGGATTGGGCAGGTTAAGGAAAACCAGCGATGAGTAGGTGCTGCTCAGCATATTATCTGAACCGGCATAGACATCCATGTTCAGGTGGTTACCCAGCGTGCCGCGGTAGCCAGCCTTGCCGTTGACGAGCGTGTACGCTCTGGCAATGTGGTTATTGGACAGCGTTATGGGCATCTGATCGACATACATCAGCGTGCCGTTGAGATAAAACCCGGACCTGGTCTCCACATCGACACCCGCGTTGAGCAGATTCGGCGCAATGCCAGACACTTTTTTGCCGGTATAATCAACTGTTTTGAGGTCGTTGTTATTATCGCCCTTGTACGCTTTGTAATAGAAATTGCTGTAGGTGTACGAAGCGAAAGGCCGCACCAGTAACACGGCACCGGCCCGGGGGCGATAGGCGTACTGGATGGCCATTTCCAGCCCGTTGTGCTGCACTGTGCCCACGTTGGTGGTTAGGGTATACGCGGGTTGGGTGGCTGTTGCCGGGAAGTTCTGCGGAATGAGTTTGTCCGTCACGGCCAGGCTGAAATACGCAATTTCGTAGGTGATGGCTCTGGTCAGTAGGCTCCCTTTGCTGCCAATTTCATAACTCGTCCCCAATTCGGGGCGCAGGGTATAGTTGACTTCGCCTGTTTGGGCAATAACGACCTGATTGGTGGCGGGTGCTGAGTAGCCCCGGCTCATGCTGGCGTACACCGATACATCGTTTCGGAGCTGATAGGCCAGGGCAATGCGGGGCGATAGTACAGGCTCGAAGCGCCGGTATCCCGATGCGTTGACATACGTGGCAGACCCGGCCCGCATATCGGTAATACCATACTCGACATAATTGAGACCCGCCCCCGCCGATACAGTTAGCTTAGGCAGCGGTTGAAGAGCTGCCTGGGCAAAAATGCTGTACTGCATCGCCTGTATCTCCAGGTCTGACCGGAGGGCACCCAGCACATTATTAGTCAGCCCATACCCTTTGGCGAAGTTGAAGTTTTTTAAAAATTCAGCCCCGATAGTTACCGTGGGGCGCAGCGAACTGGCTTCGTTGGCGTAGGTAAATACCGACCGCCCGCCAAATTTGACTTTGTTTGTTTTGTTAACGCCGGCGGCAAACGGCTGGTCAATTACCTGCCCGCCTACAAACAAAGTCGTTCGGTTGGCAAAGTGGTCCGTGAACTGATAGCTGTGGCTGATACCAACCCGCGCACTCTCGGTTTTAATATTGGCGTTATTGGCCAGATAGGCTACCTCCGCCGTGTCGGGGTGAACAATCAGATTCAGACTATCGACCTGACCCGATAGCAGGTCATACGAATTGGTATAGCCTGCAAACACCGACATTGACCGTTTCTGACTGAGGTACGTATCGCTGGTAATGGTCAGGAAGTCTTTTCGCGAGCGGCCATGCAGCCGGAAGCCGTCGTATTTCTGATAACCGTAGTTGATGTTCAGGCTGGTATTATCCACCCCGGTTTTGAGCGACGTATTGGTGCGAACCAGCCCGTATGACCCAGCCATAACCTGCTGACCGACGCTCGTTTTGCCAATGGGTGCGCGTTCAGTATAGAAATTAACAACCCCGCCCAGGGCATTGCCGTAGGCACTTGAGCCGGGCCCTTTAAGCACTTCCACGCGGCTAAGGGTCGTAAAATCCACATCATCCAGGAAGGTAGTGCCATCGGCGTCGGTCAGTGGAATATCATTCAGGTAGGCTTTGTAACCCACACCGTTGAAGTTGGTCTGCGTACCGTACCCACGAATGACAATCCGGTTTCCGGCTGCCACAGTCCGCATCTCCACCTTCACGCCGGGAATCAGGTTCAGGAAGCTTTGCAGGTGAATTCCGTTTGTCCGCTGAATATCGCGGCTGGTAACCAGTCCAACGGCTCCTGCTGTTTGCTGAATGGTTTTTGGGCTGGCATAGCCCGATACGATTACCTCATTCAGATCGGTATTGGAGGGGTCCAGCTCAATGGTTATGGAGCGCATGGATGATTGGATACCTACGCTTAGGCTCTGATACCCAATAGCCGATACCAGCAGCTTATCACCTTCGTTGAGCAACAGACTAAACTGTCCTTTCTGGTCGGCCACCGTACCCCGTGTTGTGCCGCTAATCAGCACCGTTGCCCCAACAATAGGCTGGGCGTTTGTAGGATCAACGATTCGGCCGGTTACCGTCATTTGAGCATAAAGTAGGGGGCTAATGCAGGCCAGAAAAATACTTAGAAGAGTTCCGTAAATACGTTTCGATTTCACGAGAATATTATTTTTTGGACAAAAAAATCTCCTGGAAAAGATAAACTTTTCCAAAACGCCGGTAGTACCACCAGCGAAAAATACGAATCGGACTTTATTGGATGGGGGGCCTACAAAGAACTTCCAGAAATGGAAGTCGCTGATGAGGAATGCTATAGATAAACTTTACGAATGGAATAGACATCTTACCTATATGAAATACTGAAAAAGTACTGGCACAGGAAGAGAAAATGAGGGCAGCCCAAAGCTCTTTTCTTGTTCTGGCAGCGGGTAGTTCATCTGATTGGGTTGTATCAGGAAACAGCCAGGCGTCTTTCTGATGCAGTCCTGTTTCAACTGCATCACGAAATCCAACGATGTACAACGAGTCTGAATGAACCTCCCGGTAAAGCACATCGATCATCTCTCCGCCCCACAAAAATTCCGCTTTGTTGACCAGGAAATTAGTTTGTGGGGTCAGGCTGTTCTGATGAACTACAATACGGACCAGCTCATTATCAGCGAAGTGGGTTTGATGCGCAAAGGCCCATTTGGCAAAACAGGCGCGGGCGTAGTAGTATCCATGAACGCCTGTTGTGGCCAACAATGTAGTTAGTAGCAGAACGCGTGCTATTCTTTGGCCAAAGCAACTCATGGACTGGTTTCGATAGCCGTGCTTTTGTATCGACTATATACAGAGGTAAAAGTACGACGCTGTGACTATACTCAACCCATACAGGCTAAAAATCACGCCATGAACTCGAAGGAGGTGGGGATAGATTTACTTGATTGAGTGAAATAAATTCAGCATGTCATTATAATAAAATGGGAGTTAATCGAGGTTAAAATAATCTGACTTATCCTGAAAAAAGTTGACCACAAATTGGTTAACTTTATGAAATTGCTCGTTCAATTACGTATGATACAGCACGAAAAAGTCGTGCGGCAGATGCTAGCTGAAATCCACCGGGGTAAACTCAACATCGATCAGGCTGCGGCCAAGTTCGAGATCACTCGGAAGACAGTTCAACACTGGGTCGACACTGTTGAGGAAGAGTCAGAAGTCCCCCGTCAGATGGATACATCGGTAATTATCCGACCAGCTACCCGAAAGAAAAAGGGCCACTACCATCCCATCCATAAAGACAGTGGGCAAACGGAGGCACTCCAAGCTTAGATTCAGAGCCTGTTTTAAAACGGGCGGAGTCGGTCAGATCAGTAGGGTACATCTTTGCCGGGCTACCGTTGCGGTCGGATTAACCTACAAGACAGGTTGACTCCGTCTTTTTATCCGTCCCATCCATTTTTAAACAGGCTCTCAATTCACAAGAGGATTTTTCTCCTGCTACTGCCAGCATCCGGAACCAGCGTTGGTAGGTAAGCAATGGCCGCATCAGGGTAGAGGTCCACGACCACATCGTCTCCTTTATTTTCAAGTCCTGCTTCTTTATTTTAACCCCTGTGTCGTACCCGTGCCCGGGAACAGGTGTAGTAGTGAAGCAAATAGTGAGCATCAGATGCCGTTGCCCGTGCGCTTCTATTTCCAAAACGAACCGGAAACCGTTACTTTTGAGCCGCTAACCGAAATCTATTCCTATTGTTCGGTGGTTGTCTTAGCAGACGTCTCATTCAGTAATCGTTTTTCTTTCCTTACACTATGGCTTTTGACATCGACATGATTCAGCGCGTATACGCCGGTTTAGGCAAACGCGTTGAAGCAGCTCGGCAGGTAGTGGGTCACCCCCTTACGCTGTCCGAAAAAATTCTATACAGTCATCTCTTTGCCGGAACGGGCGCCGAACCTGCCGTACCCAGCCAGGCACTGGAACGTGGTAAAGACTATGTCGATTTCGCACCCGACCGCGTGGCCATGCAGGACGCTACGGCGCAGATGGCTCTGTTGCAGTTTATGCAGGCCGGTCGGCCCAAGGTAGCGGTGCCGTCAACGGTTCACTGCGATCACCTGATTCAGGCCGAAGTGGGTGCTGTGGCTGATCTTGACATTGCCAAGAACAAGAACAAAGAAGTCTATGACTTCCTGTCGTCTATTTCCGATAAATACGGACTGGGTTTCTGGAAACCCGGTGCGGGCATCATTCACCAGGTTGTGCTGGAAAACTACGCGTTTCCGGGCGGTATGATGATTGGTACCGATTCGCACACGCCCAACGCGGGTGGATTAGGTATGATTGCCATTGGCGTGGGCGGTGCGGACGCCTGCGACGTAATGGCGGGTCTGGCCTGGGAGCTGAAAATGCCAAAACTCATCGGCGTGAAACTGACTGGTAAGCTAAGCGGCTGGGCCTCGGCCAAAGACGTGATTCTGCGCGTGGCCGGTATCCTGACCGTTAAGGGGGGTACGGGCTGCATTGTCGAGTATTTTGGTGACGGAGCCGAGAGTCTATCGGCTACCGGCAAAGGCACCATCTGTAACATGGGCGCCGAGATCGGGGCTACGACATCGATTTTTGCCTACGACGACAAGATGGGTGATTACCTGCGTGCCACCTCCCGCGCCGATATCGCCGACATGGCCAACGGGGTGAAAGCGCACCTCCAGCCCGACGCCGAAGTCTATGCCGATCCGGCAAAATACTACGATCAGCTCATTGAAATTGATCTCAACACGCTGGAGCCGCACATTAACGGTCCCTTCACGCCCGATTTGGCCTGGCCTATTTCCAACTTCGCTAAAGCGGTAAGAGAAAACGGCTGGCCCGAAACGCTCGAGGTAGGGCTGATTGGTTCCTGTACCAACTCCAGCTACGAGGACCTGACCCGGTCGGCCTCTATTGCGGCTCAGGCCGTGAGTAAAAACCTGAAAGTAAAGTCGGAGTTCACCGTGACACCCGGCTCGGAGCTGGTGCGGTTTACGGCAGAACGCGATGGGCTGCTGGGCACCTTCGAGGACATGGGTGGTGTCGTGCTGGCTAACGCCTGTGGTCCCTGCATTGGGCAGTGGGCGCGGCATATGGCCGATCCAACCCGGCCTAACTCCATCATTACGTCGTTTAACCGGAATTTCGCCAAGCGGAACGATGGCAACGCCAGTACCCACGCGTTCGTGGCTTCGCCCGAGGTAGTTACGGCCATGGCCATTGCGGGTAGCCTGACGTTTAACCCCCTGACCGATACGCTGACCAATGAAGCCGGTGAGCAGGTGAAACTCGACGAGCCCCAGGGCATTGAGCAACCCGTGAAAGGCTACGCTGTTGACGACGCGGGCTACCAGGCCCCGGCCGAAGACGGCTCCGGTGTTCAGGTGAAAGTGTCGCCTACCTCAGACCGCCTGCAACTCCTGGCTCCGTTTGCCGCCTGGGAAGGTCATGACCTGAAAGGGCTGAAACTGCTCATCAAAGCCAAAGGAAAATGCACCACCGACCATATTTCGATGGCCGGACCGTGGCTCAAGTTCCGGGGTCACCTCGATAATATTTCGAACAACATGCTGATTGGCGCGGTGAACTTTTACACCGAAAACACCAACAGCGTAAAGAACCAACTTACCGGCAAATATGGTGAGGTGCCAGCCGTGCAGCGGGCCTACAAAGCCGCCGGTGTTGGCTCGGTAGTCGTTGGCGATGAGAACTACGGCGAAGGCTCCTCTCGCGAACATGCGGCTATGGAACCCCGTTTCCTGGGTGTCCGGGCCATTCTGGTGCGGTCTTTCGCCCGGATTCACGAAACCAACCTGAAGAAGCAGGGGATGCTGGGACTCACCTTTGCCAACCCCGCCGACTATGACAAGGTGCAGGAGAATGACAGCATCGACATCAACGGCCTGACGAGTTTTGCACCCGGCAAGCCGCTGGAAATTGTGCTGAACCACGCCGACGGCACCACCGATACGTTCATGGCCAATCACACCTACAATGAAGGCCAGATTGAGTGGTTTAAGGCGGGTGCAGCGCTGAACATCATCCGGATGAAACACCGCGCGTAATTCAAGCCTAAACTGGTAATCCGGTTCAGACAAAACAGCCTGGTCAGCGTGCCTTCTCAGGTAAATTGACCAGGCTGTTTCGTTGGGCAGGAAGCAACCCACGGAGACAGCGGACAGGAAGCGCACTGAATAAACCCCGCCGATTCTCCGGGAAGAAAAATCCAAACCACAATCGACATGAAAAGCAGTACGATTATCGGCATCATCCTACTCGTAGCGGGCGTTGCGCTGGCTGCCTACGGACTAAACCTTCAAAACTCTCTGGAGTCGCAGCTGGCAGGGATTTTCGGATCAGAAGACAGCGGTCCGCAGACGTATATCATACTGGGCGTTGTTGCGTCAATTGCAGGTATTATTTTGCTGGTGAGAAAACGATGACTCATAAAATTGATTAGGTTGCATGAGTGGATCATCATCGACCTTGTTATCCGCTATAAGATGTACCTGACCTGTACCGAATGAAAGCTACTGTAATTCCCGTTCTTCTGGCCTGCCTGCTCGCTGGTTGCAATAATACCGAGAACGCTACCGAAACCATTAAATCGCCCACAGACGTGCCCGGCGAAGTTGCTACGGTTGCGGCTGCTGCGCCAACGTCAGACTGTAAGGCCCTGGCTGGCCTGCCTGAACTGGGTAAGACCAAAGTTTATCAGGAGTCAGCCAAGCCCGTCCGGGTAACCCTGACCATGAATCAGGACACCAGTAACATCATTACGCCGAAAGGCTGTTACCACAACTACGTGGCCACAGTAGAAACGGTTAAGAAATCGGGTAGTAAGCTCTTTATCCGCCGATTCGGCAAGGATGACCTGCGCTACTTCGGCCCGTCTGACGAAATCCTCGACCAGTCGGTGTTGCAAAACGTAACCTACAAGCCCAGCTTTAACGGCCAGAAATATGTTACGCTAACGGCCCGTCTGGAAGAGCCTACCAGCGGAAAACGAACGGATTACCTCGTGTATATGAATTACTTTGGCGAGGTTGTCAAGGTGAGGTAGTGAGCACTCTATTGAACAAACGGCACGTTACTGGCTTTATAATTGTTCAGTTTATAGGAATTACTGTATACAATTGCCCGTTTCCTGAGGGTGTGGTTTGCACTTGTGTGTATTGATTCGGATATTTGACCTGCTATGAAACGCACTTTGTCCCAGATTGTCAACCTGTTAATGGCTTTTGTCGTGCTGATGAGCAGTACCGGCTTTGGTCTGGTTGAGCACTCGTGTCAGATGCGTGGCAAAAAAAAGACGGTCATTACGGCGTTCAGTGAGGTAAAACCCGCTGGCTGTACCGAAGGCGGTCTGCCCATGACGGCCGACCAGACTATCGTTAAAAAAACGCCCTGCTGTCAGGACGAACAGGCGTTCGAAAACGTCGATACCCAATCGTCACTGTCGCAGCACGTGGCCAAGTTCGTCAAGGTTATTACCGAGACCATTCTGGCCGGTGTTACTACACTTCTGACCTGGGTGATTAGCTGGGTGTTTGACACTGACACGCAGATTGCTGCCTCGTTTCCGGCTCCGCCCTCACCCTCCGGGCGCGACATTCTGACCCTCGTGGGGTCTCTCCTTATCTGATTGGCTGACTAAACAATCGCTACCGGTGCCCGTTTTTGGGCGCGGGCTATTTGCGTTGCTTCAAGTCACATCAATCAGCATTTCATGAACTATTCAATCTGGAGCGTTCTTCTGTTCCTTGGCCTTACGTCGGCACAGGCACAGTCCGACACCTTGTTTTCCCAACCTTCATCTATTGTATCAATACCGGCCGCGGAACCCCGTACGGTGCAGGGCACCGTTACAGAGCGGGTGAATAACAAAACTCAGCCGCTGGTTGGGGCTACCGTGCGCTGGTTGGGGCTGTCTACCGGCACGGTTACAGACTCGGCAGGTCGGTTTTCACTGGTGAAAGAAGCAGAAAATAACCGCCTTCTGGTCAGTTACGTTGGTTACCAGACCGATACTGTTTCGGTCCTGACGCCCGTGTCCGACCTGACTATTACCCTGCGTACCGAACAGACGCTGCAGGAAGTGGTAGTATCGGCGCAGCCAGGCGAGCTGGATCGGATGAACCCCATTCAGACCGAGTTTATCTCGCAGCGTACCCTGGCCAAAGCCGCTTGTTGCAACCTCTCCGAGAGTTTTGAAACCAATGCATCCATGAGCGTGAGTTTTGCCGATGCTGTGACGGGCGCGCGCCAGATTCAGTTTCTGGGGCTGGGTGGTCAGTACGTGCAAACGAACGTAGAGAATATTCCCAGCGTACGCGGACTGGCCACTACATTCGGGCTCAACTACATTCCCGGTACCTGGATTACGGGTATCGACATGGGCAAAGGCGCGGGATCGGTGGTGAACGGATACGAGTCGATAAGCGGGCAACTCAACGTTGAACTGCAAAAGCCGGACTCGCCCGATCATCTGTTTCTGAATGGCTACGTCAACAGCTTCGGGCGGGTAGAGGGCAACGTCAACTGGTCGCAGCCGCTCAGCAAAAAATGGAGTACAGCCGTGCTGGGTCACGTCAGTAGTCTCAAACGCGAAATCGATCAGAACAACGACGGCTTCCGCGATTTGCCGTTTTATACCCAGCTCAACGCCATTAATCGCTATAAATACAACAGCGAACGGTTTATGGCGCAGGTTGGCGTGAAGGTGCTGCACGAAACCCGCGAGGGGGGGCAGCTGGCGCGCTTCGGCGCAGACCGCTACACGTTCGGCAATACCACGAAGCGGGTTGAGGTGTTCTCCAAACTGGCCAGGCTCTTTCCGGATAAACCGTACAAGGGTCTGGGTCTGATTCTGAACGCAGTAAATCACGAGCAGGTCATGAATTTTGGCTACCGGCCCTACACAGGACAGCAACGGACCCTCTACGCCAACCTGATTTATCAGGGCATTATCGACAACACAAATCACACGTTCAAAACAGGCGTCAGCTATCTGCTGGACGACTACCGGGAGCAGTTTGGTACCCTGCCCTTCAACCGGACCGAGTCGGTACCCGGCGTCTTCGGCGAATACACGTATACCTATCCCGAAAAACTGACTCTGGTACTGGGCGGACGGGTGGACTACCACAACCTGTTTGGGGTGCAGTGGACCCCACGGGCGCATCTGAAATATGACGTTAACCAGCAACTGAGTTTGCGGGCGTCGGCGGGGCGGGGCTTTCGGGTACCCAACCGCATTGCCGAAAATATTGGCTATCTGGTGTCGTCGCGGGCGGTATTTTTCGACAGTCCGCTGCAACCCGAGCAGGCCTGGAACTATGGTCTGAGTGCGTCGCAGGACTTTCAGTTGCTGGGCAAAAAAGCCTCGCTCGTGCTGGACTATTTTCATACTGACTTCCAGAACCAGCTGATCGTGGATGCCGAACACCCGCGCGAACTGCACTTCTATAATCTGGAAGGTCAATCGTTTGCCAACAGTTTTCAGGTTGAACTGAACGTGCAGCCCGTCCGCCGGTTTGAGGTCAAAGCCGCCTACCGGTTCTTCGACGTGCAGCAGACCATGGGTGGGCCATTTGGCGAAGCCCGGTTGCTACCGCGCATGATGGTGAGCCGCGACCGTGTGCTGCTGAACGCGGGCTACGCCCTGCCGTTTGACAAGTGGAAGTTTGACGCTACGTTGCAATGGAATGGCCCCCGCCGTATTCCGTACCTGCGCGAAGGCTACATGCATACCGATTACGCCACTATGCCCGTCGAGTTTGCGCCGGGTTTTGTTAACCTGAATGCGCAGGTGAGCCGGGCGTTCAGAAGCGGGTGGGAAATTTATCTGGGCGGTGAAAACCTGACAGGATTTCGGCAGGACAATCCAATCGTGGCTCCCAACGATCCTTTTGGGCCGGGGTTCGATGCCGGTGCGCGGGTGTGGGGCCCCATTACGGGGCAGATGGTTTATCTCGGATTTCGATTTAAACCCCAGCTTTGACGCCCATGATACTGACAGTCCGAAATATGGTATGCGACCGGTGCATTCGGGTCGTGCGCGAAGAGCTCGAAGCCCTGGGCCTGACCCTGAACCGGGTTGACCTCGGCGAAGTAGAGCTTGATGAACTACCTGCGTCGGTTTCGACCGATCAGTTGCGGGAAACGCTGCTGGCCAACGGCTTTGATCTGGTCGATGACCGGAAGCAGTTGCTGGTAGCGCATACGAAGCGATTGCTGATCAACGAAATCCAGCACCTGAAGGGCGAACGCCAGCCTACCGAAAATGTATCGACCTTTCTGGAGCGCAAGCTGGGCTACGACTACTCGTACCTGAGTGGGTTGTTTTCGGCCAGCGAAGGGCAAACGCTGGAGAAATACGTCATTGCCCTGAAAATTGAGAAGGTAAAAGAATGGCTGCAGTACGACGAACTGACGCTGACCGAAATGGCCTGGCGGTTGGGGTATAGCAGCGTGCAGCACCTCTCCAGCCAGTTTCGGCAGGTGATGGGGCAGACACCGGGCCAGTTCAGAAAAGTGGCCACCACGAGTCGCCGGAGTATCGATTCTGTTTAAACCGGGCCGGAATTATATAAAAACGTAATCCAGTTCCGGCCGTTTATTAGGCAGACCGCTATTGGTCGAAAACGAAACTCAACTCTGATTATGGATATGTCTGCTCACGTACAAACCTGTTTTGACTGCGCCAAAGCCTGCGAAGAATGTGCTACCGCCTGTATTCAAATGGGTGACGCTGACGCCAGGGGCCACGATATGACCCTGTGCATTACCCTCACCCGCGACTGCGCCGACCTGTCAATGCTGTGTGGCCGGCTAACGGCCCGTGGTTCGCAGTTTGCGCAGTCGTTCATGCGCGTCTGCGCCGAAGCCTGCGAAGCCTGTGCCGAGGAGTGCGAAAAACACGCCGATCACCACGCCCATTGCAAAGCCTGCGCCGAAGCCTGCCGCAAGTGCGCCGAGGAGTGCCGCTCCATGATGAACTAAATCCAGTACTAAGCATCGAAACGGCCCGCGTATGAACTGTTTCGATGCTTTCTTTTTCTCTTCGCTCAACAACCAATGAAATATCTTTTCTCTATACTGGCCCTTTGGCCCCTACTCACATCGGCGCAGCATCAGCACCACCAGGGCATGACCATGACGGCCGATACCGCGCAGCCCGGGCATACCATGAGCGGGGCAATGGGCGACGCCAGGGCCATGAACTACGGCCTGATGATGGACACAACAATGGGTATGACCAGCTCATTGTCCCGTAACCTGCCCATGAACCGAAACGGCTCCGGTACATCCTGGCATCCCGACAATACGCCCATGTATGCGTACATGAAAACGCCCGCCAACAGCCGCTGGAGTTACATGATGCACTATGCAATATATCTGCGGTATACCAACCAGAACAGCAACAACCCCACCGGGCGCGGGCGCAACAGTCAGTTTGGCGTGCCGAGCTGGTTTATGGGTATGGCCCAGCGTAAGGTAGGCCGGCGGGGTTTGTTTCAGGCGCGTCTTATGCTCTCGCCCGATGCGCTGCTGGTGGGTAATGATGGCTACCCGCTGCTGTTCCAGACCGGCGAAAGCTATCAGGGGCGCCCCCTTATTGACCGGCAGCACCCGCACGATCTGGTGTCCGAACTGTCCGTGAGTTACGCCCACGCCTTCAGCAAAGACATCGATCTATACGGCTACGTGGGCTATCCCGGCGAACCGGCCCTTGGACCACCTGCCTTTATGCACCGGATTTCTTCGTTCAATGATCCCAATGCGCCCATCAGTCACCACTGGCAGGATGCTACGCATATTCTGTTCGGCGTGGCTACCGCCGGCTTCCGGTATAAATGGGTAAAGCTGGAGGGATCAACATTCAAGGGACGGGAGCCCGACGAGAACCGGTACAACTTTGACGCCCCCAAATTCGATAGCTATTCGTACCGGTTGTCCGTCAATCCATCGCCTTCGCTGGCACTGCAGTTCTCGCAGGGGTTTCTGCACAGCCCCGAAGTAAACCACCCCGAGGAGGACGCAACCCGGACAACGGCATCGGTACTCCACAGCAAAGGGCTGGGTGCGCAGAGCTACGTGACCTCGGCGTTTGTCTGGGGCCGTAATAGCCACGATGGGGTCGGCGAGAACTCATTTCTGGCCGAAAGTAGTCTGCAACTCAACCGCACTGCGGTGTACGGGCGGTTCGAGAACGTGGGTAAATCAATAGAGGAACTGGTACTGAGCGACCGCATTGGGCCGGAAAGCCGGGTGTTGACGATCAACAACCTGACCCTCGGCGCCAACTACCGGCTGGCCCAGCATGGTCAAACCGACCTCGTACTGGGAGCGCAGGTAACGGCGGCCATGCCCGAAAAAGCGTTGCAGACCTTCTATGGCAATACGCCCGTGTCGGGTCTGATTTATCTGCGGGTATCGCCCAGCCTGATGACCATGCGTTCGATGATGAGCAGCATGGGTATGCCCGGTATGAACCACCGGCGCCGGTGATACAGACACCTTTTCGGCGCTATTTTTGTTAATAGAGTACCATAAACCAAAGACCAATATGCTACGTAACCTATTTCTGACCGCCCTGACCTCCCTGATTCTGCTGGGAAATGCATTCGCCACTGCCGGTCCGGGCGATGACAAAGAAGTTAAATTCAAAACGTCGGCCGTTTGCGGCATGTGCAAGGCCCGAATCGAACGGAATCTGGCTTTTGAGAAAGGTGTGAAAGAAGCCAAACTCGATGTGAAATCGAAGATTGTTACGATCAAGTACAACCCGGCGAAAACCGATGTGGCCAAACTAAAAGCCAACGTCAGCAAGTCGGGCTATGATGTTGACGACGTTCTGGCCGATGAGAAAAGCTACGCCAAATTACCCGCCTGCTGCAAGAAAGATGTAGCCAGTCATGACGACCAGTAATTGGCGGCTGGTATAGAAAGGCGCTAAAAAGCGAGGGGCCTGACTGAAAATATTTTCAGTCAGGCCCCTCGCTTTTTAGCGTACGGCAGTGGTGTATTAGTGGACAAACAGACCAAAACGACGATATTTCGCCGAAGGGCACCATGGCCCGGCTGATAACTTCCATTCTATGAAACGGATACTCGCCATTGACGGCGGTGGCATCAGAGGAATTGTTCCCGGCCAGGTGCTGGCGGCTCTGGAACGGAAACTCCAGCAGCGAAGCCGAAACCCCAACGCCCGGCTGGCCGACTTTTTCGACTTCATGGCCGGTACCAGTACGGGTGGGATTCTAACCTGCCTCTACCTGTGCCCCATGGTCGATAACGACCGGCAGGCCCGGTTTTCGGCGCAGGATGCCGTTGATCTATACGTGGCCCATGGCGGCAGTATCTTTCGTGTGCCGCTCTGGAAACGGATTGTGTCGTGGAGCGGAATAGCGGACGAAAAACATGATGCCGCTGAGCTGGAGCGATTGCTGCACCGCTACTTCGGCGATATCAGGCTCAGCCAGTTGCTTAAGCCCTGTTTTATTCCGGCGTATGACATTCAGGATCGGTCTGAATTCTTTTTTACCCAGCACGAAGCCCGGCAGCGGGGTGCTGGCTACGACTTTCTGGTCAGGGACGTGTGCCGGGCTACGTCGGCGGCCCCCACGTATTTTGAGACCGCTTTGATTCCGGCGCTGGACGGAAAAGCGTATCCGCTGATTGACGGGGGCGTTTTTATGAACAATCCAACCCTGGGGGCCTACTCCGAAGTCAGCAACGCAATAGGTCGCCCCAGCGCCGGCGATATGTTTATTGTATCGCTCGGAACGGGAGCCGTTACCCGCGAATACGACTACCAGCAGGCAAAGAACTGGGGTAGAGTGAAATGGATAAAGCCGGTGATCGACATCATGATGTCGGGCGCGTCGGCTACTACCAGCTACCACCTGAACAAGATCTTTCTGGCGATTGACCGCAGTAACCAGTACGTCCGTATTCAGCCCCGCGACCTGGGTGCGGCCAGCGCTGACCTTGACAATGCAACCGATCAAAACATTGCCGCGCTGGTAGCCCTCGGCCAGCGCACCGCTGATCAGTATGACGATCAGCTGAACCACATTGCCGACGTGCTGCTCCAGCCGGATAGCGATTCGGTGCAGTTTGCCTGATCGTTCGATCTGCCATCGCCAACACGACGGCATTGATGCGTAATTTTGCCGCTATGATGTATGAAAACTCGCTGGACTTTGCCCGGCAACTCGACGCTGCCGATCCGCTACAGTCCTTCCGGAGCCAGTTCCATATTCCCCAGCGCAACGGGCGTGAGCTGACTTACCTATGTGGTAATTCGCTTGGATTGCAACCCAGAACAGCCCGGCCCGCGCTGGAGCAGGAACTGGATACGTGGCAGCATCTGGGCGTAGAAGGCTGGTTTGAATCCGGCGCGGGTGTGAACTATACCTGGCTGAACTACCACGAACGCTGCAAAGCCGACCTGGCCAGTATTGTGGGCGCTACCCCCGCAGAGGTATGCCCAATGAACGCGCTGACCGTGAACCTGCACCTGCTGCTGACCTCGTTTTACCGGCCCGCTTCGTCAACGCCGGACAAAGTGAAAATTCTGACCATAAAAGGCGATTTCCCCTCTGACCAGTACGCCCTCGAAACGCACGTCAGAAGTCGGGGCTTTGACCCGGCCACTACCATCATCGAGATTGCTCCGCGTCCTGAAACCGGCCTGATTGAGCGGGCAGACATTCAGCAGGCCATTGCCGAACATGCCGACAGTCTGGCCCTTATCTGGATGAGCGGACTAAACTATTATACCGGACAGGTGTATGATATGGCCGCCATTGCCCAAACGGCCCGGCAGCACGGTATCCTGATCGGGTTTGATCTGGCCCATGCCATTGGCAATATCCCCCTGAAGCTGCACGACTGGGGCGTTGACTTTGCTACCTGGTGCTCGTACAAGTATCTGAACGGTGGCCCCGGTGCGGTGTCAGGCGTATTTGTGCACGAGCAGCACCATCAGGAGTCGCTGTCCCGGCTGGCGGGCTGGTGGGGCTACCGCGAAGATCAGCGGTTTGCCATGACCCCTGGCTTTGTGCCCGCATCCGGGGCCGATGGCTGGCAGGTGAGCACCCCCAACGTGCTGGCCCTGAGTCTGCACCAGGCGTCGCTGGCGATCACGGCTCAAGCGGGTCTGTCGGCGCTGCGTCAGAAAAGCGAGCGGCTGACGGGTTTTCTGGAATACCTGATTGCGCCGTTCAGCGAGATTCAGCTTCTGACACCCGCCGATCCTGCCCAGCGCGGCAGCCAGCTTTCGCTGCTGGTTCGTGCCAACGGAAAAGCGCTGTTTGGCTACCTGACCGGGGCTGGCATCATTGGCGACTGGCGGGAGCCTGACTGCATCCGGCTAACGCCCGCCCCGTTGTATAATACGTTCGAGGATGTATGGCGGGTAGGGGAGGCACTACACAGTTCTGGGCTTCTGTCCCGGTCAGAACAATCGGGGTAACTGCCTGCACTACAGTGGGTCTTGAGGAAGCCCGGCTGCACATTGCTGCTCACCGGCAAGCCGTTCCCGTGTGTACAGATAAGCTCCTTTGTAAATATTTTTCAGGGCTAACTCGATCTCGGTCCAACCCTCCGGGGTACCGAGATCCACGCCCAGCATGACTCGTTTCTGCTGGCTCATGACGGTCAGCAGTGTCATGGCGCTCACCACAATGGTAGCGAACGGGCGTCCCTTGGTCGTGCCAATAAGTTTGGACAGTTCATCGACCATATTGAGCAAGGCGGCTTCTTTCTCTCTGGCCATCACGGTCGACAAACCATTGCCATTGATCAGGTCAGCCTTCATGAATTCCTGCGCTTCCGGATTTTGCCGGAGTAGTCTGAACTCCTCAATAATGTACTGGTAACAGGTATCGAAGAAATCGGCCAGTGGCAGGTTTTTCATGGCCTCCATATCAAGGGGCGCTGCCGAGGGAACGGGTTTCGTGCGCTCATAGTAAGCCTTCAGGAGCCCGTCGAGGCCGCCAAAGTAGCGGTAAATGAGAATTTTGTTGATGCCTGCATGGCTCGCTACCCGGTTTATTCCGATCTGATCAAGACCCTTTGTGACAACCAGCTCACTAACGGCATCGAGTAGTCTATTCTCTGTGTCAACACGGCTTCGGTGCATAAACTAGACTAAAGGTAAGTACCACTTAATGAGCGGTGTAACCTCTTTGTTACATGTCAGCATAGACCCGCTGGTGCCTATTTATCAAACGGTAAATCTGTTCATTTGTTGAAATGAATGAACCGACTGTTAATCAGGGTCTTTAGCTGAAAAAGCTATGTTTCGGCGAAGACCACTAATTTTTGTACGCTTTACCGCCGACCGCCTGAATACCTCGCCGAATACGGCCTCGGAGATGTCTTCCCAGTCGGTTTTGGTAAATGCTGCCAGATCGGGGTGGGGGGCAAAAGCGGGCGTCTGATGCGGGCGGGCAAAGCGGTTCCAGGGGCAAACATCCTGGCACACGTCGCAGCCGAAGACCCAGTTATCAAACTTGCCCCGCACATCATCAGGAATGGCTTCCTTGAGTTCAATGGTAAAATAGGAAATGCACTTGCTGCCATCTACCACGTACGGATCCACAATGGCGTTGGTGGGGCAGGCGTCGATGCAGCGGGTGCAGGTGCCGCAATAGTCAGTAATGGGTCCGTCGGGTTCGAGTTCGAGGTCCAGAATCAACTCACCGATAAAGAAAAACGAGCCAATCTGCCGGTTTATCAGATTGCTGTGCTTGCCTACCCAGCCCAGTCCGGCGCGTTTGGCCCAGGCTTTATCCATGACCGGGGCCGAATCAACAAAAGCCCGACCCCCCACGTCGCCAATCTCGGTCCGGATAAAATCGAGCAAGGCTTTGAGTTTGTCTTTAATGACAAGGTGGTAATCTTCCCCGTAGGCGTATTTCGATAGTTTATAATCGTCTTCGCCTTCGGGCAGCCGCTGGTCGGGGTAATAGTTGAGCAGGACGGTAACCACTGATCTGGCTCCGTCCACCAGCAGGCGCGGGTCAAGCCGCTTGTCGAAGTGATTAGCCATGTAATTCATCTGTCCGTGCATTCCGCTCTTGAGCCAGGTTTCGAGCCGCGGGGCTTCTTCATCCAGAAAATCGGCTTTGGCTATGCCGCATAAATCAAACCCCAGCCGGGTAGCTTCGGCTTTGATACGCTGGGAATAAAGGGCGGCAGGATGGTGCACAACGGGGGCGAATTAAGGCTGACTATACACTTCTTTCTGGTGAACAGAACGAATAGGCTGAAAAATCCTGTTGGTGTTTTCAATACTGCAAAAATTTTGCTTCGGACAACTTGTCAGTTACAACCGATTTGGCCGTTCTTTTGCCTGTGATTGACTATGCATTTCTGGAATCGAACGCAACACAGTGACATGGATAATACAGAGAACCTGAACCAGCGGGCGTATGCTGATGCGCCCGAACCTGACAACCTGACCAATGAACCCCTCAACGACGCCGAGGCCATTAACGTAAACGGCGGCAACCCGGCCGACGACGAAACCGGCGAAACGCTGTCTGACAACGAAGCCGGGCCAGCCGCCGATGCCCAGCCTTTAAACGAAGTGGCCGAACTGAAGGAAAAATACCTGCGGCTCTACGCTGACTTCGAAAACTTCCGCCGACGCACCGCCCGCGAGAAGCTGGACCTTATCAACAACGCCGGCGAAAACACCATTAAAGCCATGCTGCCGGTGGTCGATGACTTTGAACGGGCCCGGCAGGCTACGGGAAACATCGACGACATTGTGGCCGTGCGGGAGGGTATCGACATCATTTACAACAGACTACTCAAGACGCTGGAAGGTAAGGGGCTGAAGCCGATGGTAACGGTAGGGCAGCCGTTCGACGCCGACCTGCACGAATCCATTGCCCAGTTTCCGGCTCCCTCCCCGGACCTCAAAGGCAGGGTGATTGACGAAACAGAAAAAGGCTATTACCTGAACGACAAAGTCATTCGGTTCGCTAAAGTAGTCGTAGGGTCCTGAACCAGGATTTAACCAAGATTTCAACGATTGAAACAGGATTAATAAAAACGTATCAATTCTGTAAATCATTTATACCCTGGAAAATCCAGGTTCAGACGAATGGCATCCAAACGCGATTATTACGAAGTATTAGGCGTCGATAAGAATGTATCGGCGGAGGATCTCAAGAAAGCTTATCGAAAGATGGCTATCAAATTCCACCCCGATAAAAACCCCGACGACCCCACCGCCGAGGAAAAGTTCAAGGAGGCCGCTGAGGCTTACGACGTGCTGAACGATCCCAACAAAAAAGCGCGGTACGACCAGTTTGGTCATGCCGGTATGGGTGGGGCGGCTGGTGGCGGTGGCTACGGTCCCGGCGGTCCGAGCATGGAAGATATTTTCAGCCAGTTTGGCGATGTCTTCGGGGATGATTCGCCCTTCGGGGGCTTCTTCCGGGGGCAGGGTGGTGGCGGGCAGCGGCAGCGCGTTCGGCGCGGGTCTGACCTGCGCATTAAGCTGAAGCTGAACCTTCAGGAGATTGCCAATGGCATTGAGAAAAAAATTAAGGTTAAACGGCACGTTACCTGCAACACCTGCGGTGGCAACGGCTCCAAAAATGGTACGGCTGTGCAAACCTGCTCTACCTGCAGTGGCAGCGGGCAAACCCGTAAAGTAGTCAATACCATGCTGGGGCAAATGGTTTCGACCAGTACCTGCCCCACCTGTAACGGCGAAGGCAAGATTGTGACTGACCGTTGCGATGTGTGTTTCGGCGAAGGACGTGTGCTGCAGGAGGATGTGATTCCGCTCAACATTCCGGCGGGCGTGGCCGAGGGTATTCAGCTGTCAGTCGGTGGCCGGGGCAACGTGCCGCCACGCGGGGGTGTTGCGGGCGATTTGCTCATTGTGGTTGAAGAAGAGGAGGATCAGTATCTCAAACGCGACGGCAACAACGTGGTGTTTGACTTATACGTCAGCTTTGTGGATGCCGCCGTCGGTACCAATGTGGAGGTGCCAACCATTGACGGTAAAGCCCGGATTACGCTCGATCCCGGCACGCAGAGCGGCAAAATTCTGCGCCTGAAAGGCAAAGGCATCAAGGAGCTGAATGGCTACGGACGGGGCGACGAATTGATACACGTGAACGTCTGGACGCCCAAGACGCTCTCGCCCGACGAGCGCGCCACGCTGGAAACCCTGCGTAACTCGCCCAACTTTCAGCCCAAACCGAATAAGAACGAAAAAGGCTTCTTCGATAAGATGAAAGACTTTTTCCACGGCTGAGCCCAGTCTGGGCCGCCAATAAGCCCGGTAAATTAGTTTCGCCGGGCTTATTGGTGGTTGTGCCTGTTCGATGAACCGGTAAAAAGTATCGTTCAGGATTACACTGCAACCTTAACTGGTACGTCGAGCGAGGAAAACAGCAGATGCCGGACAAAGTCAAGAAATTTGCCTTCGTCTTTCAGTTCTCCGTTGGGGCCGCTGCCAAAATCAGTCAGAGAAGGCAGATGTTCCATAAAGAAGGCCTGATAGTGAATGGTCTCAACGAGTGAGCTGGCGCGGGAGTGGGCGTAGGGGTAATCGGGCCGGAGTTCGAGAACGATACCGGCAATGCGCCCGCAGAGGTCTTTGTACGGTTTGAAGAGCTGCTGTCGGTTGTCTTCCGTCACGTGGCGGGTGAGGTAGGCCTTGCTGGCTTCGCGCACTACAATGCTGTGAAGAGCCACTATATCGATGTCGCTGGCGAGGGGCTGGTCAATATCGCGCAGCAATAGGAGCTGGAGTAGTCGGTCCAGTTTCTGGCGTGGATCAGTCAGATTGTTGGTACGATAAACCAGCTGAAAGTCAAGCCACTGCCAGTACCACGCCACTACATAGACAAGCAGGCGGTGCTTATTCTCAAAGTAACGGTAAATGCTGGCTTCTTTCGTACCTATTCGTTCGGCCAGCTTACGAAACGTCGTGTCTTCAAAGCCAATATCATTGACCAGCAGAATGCCCTGCCTGACAATCCGTCGGCCCAGTTCAGAGCTTTCGGGGTCGCGCAGAAAGAGCCGCTCATTCATGCGAACCCGCACTGAATGGGGTAGTGGAGAAGTCATTGGAGAGGTCGTCAAATCTAATTTGGCTCTAATGTGAAACCGGGGTTACTTTCTATCTTTGTGGCCCGGATAGCAAAACTATCAAAAAACTATAAATTACTATCACATAAGCTTACTATATGGCTTTATCCACTGAAGCGCTCCTCCCACCAACCCCATTACAACGATTAATAAGACTCCTGACTACCGAGCGCCGGGATATTGGCTATGTGTACCTGTATGCACTGGTGACGGGGATAATCAGCCTGTCGTTGCCGCTGGGTATTCAGGCCATATTCAATCTGGTATCGGGCGGCCTGCTGTTCAGTTCGGTTTATCTACTGATTGGGCTGGTCATTGTGGGGGTACTCACCACGGGTATGCTGCTGGTTGGGCAGATGACCCTGGTCGAAATTTTGCAGCAGCGCGTCTTTGCCAAGGCAGCTTTTGAGTTTACCTACCGACTGCCCCGCATTCAGCCCGACGCCTTTTCGGGCCACTACCCGCCTGAACTGATGAACCGCTTTTTCGACGTGCTGACCATTCAGAAGGGAATGCCCAAGCTGCTCATCGACCTCACCTCAGCCGTTGTTCAGATTGTATTTGGGCTATTACTGCTATCGGCCTATAACCCGGTTTTCATCGGGTTTGGTCTGTTTACGGCCTTTCTGCTGATTGGTATCTGCCGCATTTACGGCCCGTCGGGCGTACGGACCAGCCTGAGTGAGTCGAAATACAAATACCAGGTGGTGGCGCAACTCGAAGACATAGCCCGCGAATTGCCCCTGCACCGGGTCAATATTGGCTCAGACGATCCCATCGATGACATGGACAAGCTGGTAGCGGGATACGTACACCATCGAAACGCCCATTTTAAAGTGTTAAAGCGGTTTTTTTTCAGCGGAGTAGCCTTTAAAACTATAGTGACGGGGGGGCTGCTTATTCTGGGAACAACACTTTTGGTTGGCCGGCAAATGTCGCTGGGGCAGTTTGTGGCGTCGGAACTGGTCATTGTACTCATTACCAGTTCGGTTGATAAGCTGATATCGGGTATCGACGTTGTCTTCGATATGCTTGCCGCCGTCGAAAAAATTGGGTACGTAACAGACTTGCCCTTAACGAGTGGATAAATTGAGAATGAATGAGCAGCAAACGCCGTTACCCTGACGGCGGGGGCATTCGCTCGTTCACTCCGCCTGGCGGATCGATTTAAAATGAATCATGTTAAACCTATCAAATCACCGGGTAGCCAACAATCTGTTTGAGACCTACCCGCTCAAAACCCTGGACGTTCTCCCCAAGCCCGACGCCGGGCGGAGGCTGGGTCGCTGGATGGTGTTTTTCCTGTTACTGGGTATTGTCGTTATGTTCCTGCCCTGGCGGCAGACCATTTCCGGCGAAGGCAGTGTGACGGCTTTTACCCCGCGAGACCGCCCTCAGACGGTGCAGAACGCCATTGGAGGCCGTATTGAGCAGTGGAACGTGCAGGAAGGTCAGTTCGTGAAAACGGGCGACACACTGCTGATCATCTCTGATATCAAGGACGAATATTTTGACCCTAACCTCGGCGACCGGCTCGATGAACAGCTCGATGCCAAACAGGGAACACGCACGGCTACCCAATCCAAAATCAGGGCGTTGAATGACCAGGTTGCGGCCCTGCGCGACGGACTAAAAGTAAAACTGAACGCAGCCCGTAATAAAGTAAAACAGGCTGAGTTTAAGGTTAAAGCCGACCAGGCCGATCTGGTGGCCCAGCGAAAAAACTATCAGATTGCCCTCGACCGGCTCGACCGCTTCGAGAAAGGCTACCAGAACGGATTGTTCTCGCTGACCGATCTTGAGTCACGCCGGCTGAAGGTGCAGGAGGACCAGGCCAAAGTAATATCGCAGGACAATAAACTCAGCGTCTCACAGCAGGAACTCATCAACGCCCGGCTCGACCTGACGACCATCGAAGCTGATTTTCAGGAAAAAATTGCCAAAGCCGAGTCTGACCGGAGCTCAGCCGTATCCTATCTGGCCGAAGCGGGGGGCGAGGTGGCCAAGCTGCGCAACAAAATCAGCAGTGTTGACGTGCGGCAGGGGTTGTACGTAGTGCGTGCTCCGCAGGACGGCTACATCGTACGGTCATTCAAGACGGGTATTGGCGAGACCATTAAAGAGGGCGAATCGATCGCTACGCTCCAACCCAGTAATCCTGCGCTGGCGGTTGAACTGTACGTGCAGGCTATGGACGTGCCGCTTATTCAGCGGGGCCGTACCGTCCGGATTCAGTTTGACGGGTGGCCTGCCATTCAGTTCTCGGGCTGGCCCGCCGTGGCCGTGGGTACGTTTGGGGGTGAGGTGATGGTGATTGACGCCATCAGCAGCGTCAATGGCAAGTACCGGCTGCTGGTGCAGCCCAAACCCAACGAGAACGATCCGCCCTGGCCCGAGCAGCTCCGGGTTGGATCGGGCGTGTACGGCTGGGTTATGCTGGACGACGTGCCGGTCTGGTACGAAATCTGGCGGCAGCTGAACGGGTTTCCGCCCAGCCTCATAGAAGAACCGACCGGAGAAAAAGGGGTAAGGAAATGAACGGCGCAACGCAGTATTTCAGGGGGTTGGCAGTCGTAGTATTGCTGGGGGGATTTGCCGCCACGGCACGGGCACAGCCCACCATGCTGTCAGACTCGGCGGTGTTTCCGGCCCTGACCTTTTACGAACTCATCCGGCAGTACCATCCAATTGTAAAACAGGCGAATCTGTTCGGTGACGAAGCGCAGGCCGTGCTGACGCAGGCACGGGGCGCGTTTGACCCTAAACTGACGTCGTACTACGACCGCAAGGAGTTTGGCTCTGATCTGTACTTCGATCACTGGCGCAACAAACTGGCCGTACCTATCTGGGCGGGTGGTATTGACCTGACCATCTCCTATGACCGCAACAACCCCGCTGGCCAGTACATCAACCCCGAAGAGCGAACGCCCGATTCAGGGCTGTCGGGCGTGGGCATCAGCGTACCCATTGGACAGGGTCTGTTCATCGACGACCGCCGGAATACGGTCAGGCAGGCGCGGCTAACGCTTGATCTGGCCCGGGCAGACCGGCTTAAGCAGGTCAATAAAATTCTGTTCGACGCGGCCAAGACGTATTGGGAGTGGTACCTGGCCGCGCAGCAGCGTCTGTTTCTCACCGAAGGCTACGATCTGGCTAACCAGCGCTTTGAGGCTCTGCGCCAGCGGTCGCTGCTGGGCGATGCGGCCATTATCGACACTACCGAAGCGCTGATTACGGTGCAGGACCGGCTGGTGCAGCGGCAACAGGCCGACGTGGATGAGCTGAACGCCCGGCTGCGGGTGAGTCTGTTTTTGTGGAACGAAGCCAGCCAGCCCGTTGAACTGCCCGCCACGGCCCGGCCCCAGCCCCCCGCCATTACCCCGCCCGATACTATGGCCCTTGACTTGTTACTGAGCCAGGCCACAGAACGGCACCCGGATTTGCTGAAGCTGAACGTGAAAAATCAGCAACTACTGCTGGAAGAGCGGTTTCGGCGTGCCCTGATCCAGCCGCAACTCAATCTGAACGCCATGCTGTTGAGCGAAACGCCCCGCATTGACCAACCTTACAACTGGAGCAGCTACTACGCCTTTCGGCCGCAAAACTATAAAATCAGCGTAGACTTCGTCTTTCCGCTGTTTCTGCGCAAGGAGCGGGGCAAACTGCGTGAGGTGCAGATCAAAAACCGGCAGGTTGTGCTGGAGCAACAGCAGGTTGGGCGCGACATCGGCAATACGGTCCGGGTAGCCTACAACCAGCTTCAGGCGTTTGCGCAACAGTCGGCGGTGCAACAGCAGGTAATCCGGAATCAGGAGCGTTTAGTGCGGGCCGAGCAGCAGAAGTTCGACATTGGGGAGAGCAGTCTGTTTCTGGTCAATTCGCGCGAAACCAAACTCATCGACCTGCGCATCAAAGGCGAAGAGCTGAAAACGAAGTTCAAAAAAGCCGTGGCCGAGCTGTACTACGTAGCCGGTACGGCGCAGTAACTCACGAGTCCAGCACCATCAGCAGTTCGCTGATCATCATGGCGGTTGCGCCCCACACGCGATAGCCCTCAATCTGGTAAAACGGCGCATCGACCATGATACCGCGCACCTCGATCTTGCTGTCGCCCACAATGGTTTCGTCCAGAAGGGCGTCCAGTTCTACCTCTACTACGGCTTCTACCTCGCGGGGGTCGGGGTAAAAATCGGGGCGGTAGGGCAGAATGCCTACTACGGGCTGCACGTAAAAATTGCTCGGCGGAATAAACAGTTCGGTCAGTAATCCCAGCACGTTCACGTCTGACACCCGGATACCCACTTCTTCCTGGGCTTCGCGCAGGGCGGTGCGGGTCAGGTTTTCGTCGAACGGCTCGGCGCGGCCACCCGGAAACGCCATCTGCCCGGCATGAACGCCGTCGTACTGGGGGCGCAGAATCAGGGGCAGATAAATTGAGTTTTTTGACGGATAAAAACAGATCAGCACGGCGCTCCGCCGGGTTCGTCCGTTGGGCTTGATACCCAGCCGGTAGCGGGCCTCCGACGCCATTTTGGCATGGGCCGCTTCGCCCGGCAGGGGTTGCCGTAAGCGTTGCCGTAGGTCTTCCGTAAAGCTATGAAACGTAGTGTCGATCATATTCGGGTCGTTCTGTTGTCATGTACTGCGTATCATCGTGTGGACCGGTGCTGCGCGGTGTAGCAGACAAAGTAAATGACTAGGCAATGACAACAAATGTTGCGTAGCCTATAATCATCAATACCGATACAGCTTCACCAGCTCCTCCGCGCAGCGTTCGCCATCCATTGCGGCCGAGACAATACCCCCCGCGTAGCCCGCCCCTTCGCCACACGGAAACAAACGTTTCGTAGTGAGGTGTTCGCATGTGTCGCGGTCGCGCGGGATGCGAACGGGTGAGGAGGTGCGGCTCTCCACGCCAATAATCTGCCCGTCGTTGCTGAGGTATCCGCGCATTTTTTTGCCGAAATCGCGCAGTCCCTGCTTCAGTGGCTGGGCAATGTGCAGGGGCAGAACGTCGGCCATATTCACCGATAGTAAGCCCGGCTGGTAACTGGTGGGCAACAGACTGCCCGACACGCGCCCATCCACAAAATCAGCCACGCGCTGGGCCGGTGCCGTTTGCGAAGGGGTGTTGGCTGTGCCGCCCCCCAGCCGGTAGGCCCGCTGCTCCAGTTCCTGCTGCATAACCAGCCCCGCCAGCGGCCCCTCCTGGGCGTAGGGTTTCAGATCGGCACCGGTAATGGCTACCACAACGCCCGAATTGGCATACTGCGAATCCCGGCGCGAGGGCGACATACCGTTCACGACCAGCTCGCCGGGGGCCGTGGCTGACGGAACGATGAACCCACCCGGACACATGCAGAACGAAAACACCCCCCGCTCAACGCCACCAAATTTTGTCTGTGTCACTAAACTGTACGATGCCGCCGGCAGGTAATCGCCCCGCCCCGTTTTGCTCAGTAACGGCCGGTCAATATCAGCGCGGGTGGGCAGGTGATACTGAAACTGATCGATGAGTGACTGTTGATGTTCTACCCGAACGCCCATGGCAAACGGCTTGGCTTCGATGAGGACGTTACGGTCACGCAGCAGGTAAAAGACGTCGCGGGCCGAGTGTCCGGTGGCCAGAATCACGCCAATGCCCGTCCGTTCGCGCCCATCGGCGGTGATAACACCCCGCAGTACCTTGTTTTCCAGAATCAGGTCGGTAACGCGGGTATCGAAGTGCACCTCGCCCCCGGCCTGTCTAATGCTTTCGCGCAGGTCGGTCACCACGCCGGGCAGTTTGTTGGTGCCGATGTGCGGATGGGCATCCACCAGAATCTGCTCCGTAGCGCCGTGGGCCACAAAAATCTCTAGAATCCGGCGCACATCGCCCCGTTTGGTAGCGCGGGTGTACAGTTTCCCGTCGGAATAGGTCCCGGCTCCGCCCTCGCCAAAGCAGTAATTGGATTCGGGGTTGACGATGTGCTCTTTGTTGATAGCCGCCAGATCCCGGCGCCGGGACCGCACGTCGCTGCCGCGCTCCAGCACAATGGGTTTAATGCCCAGTTCAAGCAGCCGCAGGGCCGCAAATAACCCCGCCGGACCCGCCCCAACCACAATGGCAACCGGGGCATGGGCGGGCAGTGACGTTTGTGGCTTCTGGTAATGGAGAAGTGGGGGAGGGAACTCGCCCACGAAAACCTCCGCATCGACATGAACCCGAATTTGCCGGCCCCGCGCGTCGATGGACTGCCGACGTCGGCGAACCGTAGCGGGTACGTCGGGCGAAAGGTGCAGGTGCTGGCGGGCGTGCTGCTGGAAAAGAGCGTCGTCGAACGCCTGTTCGGGCGTCAGCGTAAGCGAAATCTGGTGCGTCATGGCTAAAACAGGGCCGGTGTTTATCCGGCAACGGATTGACAAAATTACGGAATTGACACGCGGATGAAACGGATGCTGCGGGTCAACACTGACTTTCTTTTGTCAGTAAACATAAAACACCCGGCGATAATCCCCGGTACATTCGCACACCATTCAGGGACCGTTAACATTTTTTACAATCTGCAATACCCCCTTTCTGCGTTTACCTTTGCAGGACTTACTGCGTTACTATGCCCCTCCGTCATTACGTTGCCCTTTGTTTGCTTTTTTTGCCTATCCTGCTCCAGAACTGTGCGCAGGTAGCGCAGCCGCCCGGTGGTAAAAAAGATACCCTTGCTCCGCAGCTCATCACGAGCATTCCCAAACAGCGTGCCCTGAACTACGCCGGGCAAACGGTAGTGCTGGAGTTTGACGAGTACGTGAAAACAGAGAATATCCAGCAAAAGATTACCATCACGCCCCAGGACAGCAATACGTTTCTGGTCAAAGAATTGCCCAACGGCCTGCGGCTGACGTTTAACCAGCCGCTCCAGAAGAATACAACCTATACCATCAACTTCTCCGACGGTATCCGCGACATTACCGAGCGCAACGTGGCCAAAGATGCCAAGGTGGTATTCAGCACAGGCCCTACCATCGACTCGCTCGCCATCAGCGGCACCGTAACGGACGACGAATCGCGGGAGCCGATTCTGGGGTTTGTGGTGGGGTTGTTTGGCCCGAACGATACGCTGCCAATCAATCGCAAACGACCCTCCTACTATGCCCGTACCGATAGCAGTGGGCGCTACACAATCGAAAACATCAAGTCGGACCGCTATAAAGTGTATGGTTTTGAGGATAAGGATTTGAATCTGGTGAACAACACCCTTGGTGAACGCGTGGCCTTTCGCGACAGTCTCATCAACCTGACCCGCAACTACACGGGTGTCGACATGGTAGCGTTTCGGGGTACCACCAAGCCACGCATCAGCCGGCGCGAACGTACTGACGAAACCCTCGGCCTTGAACTCAGCAGCGGTATTGCCAGCTACAGCCTGACGGTTGGCAAAAAAGAAGATACGCTGATTTCGTTTCTCGAATCGCCGAAGATGATCCGGCTGTTTCGGCCCGCCAACCGGGCCGCTGCCGATACCATTACCATCGCCCTGGCGGCCGAAGACTCGGTCGGGAACATCACCAACCTGAAAGAGCGGGTGTATTTCTCGCCCCTGAAAACGAGGGTTAGAGACCGGAAGCCACTGGCCGTAGTGATTGCCCCCACCAATAGCAACCCCATTGACCGGAACCTGAACTTTACGTTCACCTTCAATAAGCCCGTGCTCCGCTACGATACCACCCTGATCCATATCGGTCCTGATACGCTGAAGCCATTGCCGCTGAAGCCCGATGAACTGACCTGGAACAGCACGTTCAGTAAACTGACGCTTAATAAGCCCACAAACCTGCGCGACACGCTGTACCTGCAGTTAGAAAAGGGCGCGTTTATCAGCGTACAGGGCGATACGCTGCCGCGCTTCACCAGCCGCTACTTTATTGCCGACGAAGATAGCTATGGTCTGCTGGCGGGTCAGGTCAGTCAGGCCGCCGTAGCCGATACGAACTTCATCATAGAATTGCTGAACGATACGTACGAGGTAGTCCGGTCAGAATACGGTAAGCGGAGCTATGAATTTGCCCGACTCAAACCGGGGCGGTACCGTGTCCGGCTCATTGTTGACCGCAACGGCAACCGTCGGCGCGATACGGGCAATATCGAGAAAGGCATCCAGCCCGAAGCCATTATGTACCATCCCGGCGCCGACGAAGAGGGTTTCATCAACCTCCGCCAGAACTTTGAACTGACGGATATTGACTTTTGATGGTTATTTCGCAGAGATGCGCAGAGAGTTCTATCTGTTTTTCTCCTCTGCGCATCTCTGCCTGTCCGCCGGTGCGGTAACAGCCCGCTACATTCCCTCCTTGAGCATCTCTACTACCAGCGCCAGTTCATCGACGGTGGCGTCGGGGTTGCCGCTATAACCAACGGAACGGTAGCGGACGCGCCCGTTGGGGCCAATCACGATTTTGGTTGGAATGCCCTGCACCCCGTACGCATTGGCTACTTTTTGCTGACTATCCAGCGGCACCACGAAGGGATAGGGATTCTTCGCCATGAAGGTGTGGACGCGCTGCAGCGGCCCGCCCTCCCGGGTGTTCACGAACAGGAATTTTACGTTGGGATCGCCTTCAAAACGCGCCTGTGCCTGCTGCATAGCCGGAAACGACGCTATGCACGGCCCGCACCAGGTGGCCCAAAAGTCCAGAACAATTACCTTACCCCGAAACGCCGATGACGAAATGGTACGACCCAGCAAATCGGTCAGGGCAAAGGCGGGGGCCGGTCGGTCAATGAGTTTCTGACGGAGCTCGTCGCGCTGTTCGGCTTTCAGGTCGGCTTCCAGCCTGGCGAGGTAGGTCACAGCCGTGGCGGGTGTCTGGCCGGGTTGCTGGCCATACCAGGTGCGCAGGGCGGTTTTGAGCCGGGGTGTCGCGCGGCCCGCTTCAATAACAGCCTCGGCAATGGGACGGGCATCGGCGGCCCGCCTGGCGCGGAGGGCGCACAGAAAGTACCGCTCGTTTACGCTCGGGTCGCTGTTGTCGGCCTCATCGGGGCTCATGAAGGCCTGGTAGGCAGCAAAGGCGTCGGCAAACTTTTCCTGCTGTTCCAGCGCCCGGGCCAGGGTATTCTGCATCTGATTTTGTCGGCTTCGCTGTTCGGCATCCCAGTCGCCCCGGAAATTGTACGGGCGTTTGGCGGCCTGCTGCAGGGCCATAGCCCGCCGAACGAGCCGCTCCGCTTCGGGCAGTGATCGTTTTTCGTCGGCCAGCTGAAACGCCATGGTGTTCAGCATTAGCGGGTCGGTATGGGTGGCGGGCTGGGTCTCAACGAACGCCATCAGACCCGGAATGTCGTTAGCTTTAAAGTAGCCATCGGTCATGAGTACCGTCAGGCCGGGGGCGTAGGACGAGGCCGGGAAGTCGCGCATGAAGGCCTCGTACACGGCTTTTTTCTTGATCCAGCTGGGTTCGTTTCGCACGGCCATATTACGGTCTTTCTGCGCCACCGAACCCGCCGGATCAACCGTTTTCATGCGTTCGCGCTGTACGCCGGCGTTTTTGAAGTCGCCCATGCTTTCGTACAGGAGGGCCGCCCGGGTTAGATCGACGGTGGTGGGCGGCTTTTGGGCCGCCAGGTAGGCTTCGATACTGGCCTTAACCTTCGGAGCATAGCCGGGCTTGCGCTGCTTAATCAGAGCCGCGTAGTAATCCGACCAGTATTGCGGCCTGAGATCGGGGTACCGGGCCTGTTCCTGTTCGTAGAGCGTCACCACGTAATCGGGGCTGGGCCGTACACCGGCTTCGGAGAGCAGCCCCGTCCGGGTAAAAACGGAGGCCTGCCCACCGGTGGCGTGGGGGAGGGGCTGCCCGGTTTTGTCGGCCAGCGGAATCACGTACAGCTGGCCCTTATTGGCATCAATGCGCCGGGGTTGCTGCCGGTTGCGAAACAGCATCATCAGCCCCGCGACGTCTTTTGAGGGTAGTTTCAGTTCGCCCGCATACGCGTTGCCCTGCCGCACCAGGGTCAGCGTGGTGGGTTGGCTAAGCCGCATCTGGTCGGGCGAACCGTAGCGCACAAACCGGGCTTCGAGGGTGCTGTCGGTGGCCAATGGCGTTCCGGCGGGCGTGTACGTCAGCGACACGGTCTGCCCTGGCTGCGGCAACGCGGGCGCGAACTGGAACTGGGCGGCTGCGGTGAGAGACAATAAAAGGCAAGGAAGCAGGAACGGAATTTTCATCGGGTTGAGTTTTCAAACAAGTTACGGGTATTTGTCTTACACTACCACCGGCTCTTCCTGCCTGGCCGGGCGCGAGACGGCCCACAGTCCCAGCAGCGTAATCAGGCCGTTCAGCAGCAGCCGCTCAAAGCCGAATTTGTAGCCGCCAAACCAGGCCGCCGAGTTCTCGTTTACGATATACGTCAGCACCGGTGCGGCCAGACAGATGAACGGTACGGCGCGGTCCAGTACCGGACGTTTACTGAAAATACCGAACGCATATAATCCCAGCAGCGGACCGTAGGTATAGCCCGCAATGTCGAACACCGCCGTGATGACCTCTTTGCTGTTGAGTTGCTTAAAGGCGATGATGACCACGAAGAACAAGAGCGAAAAGCCAATGTGAACAAAGTGCTTGATACGCGACCGCTGCGCTTCGGGCCGGTTTTCTACGTTCATAAAGTCGATGCAGAACGAGGTAGTCAGGGCCGTCAGGGCCGAGTCGGCACTGGCGTAGGTGGCCGCCGTTATACCCAGCAGAAACGTAATGCCAACGGCCAGACCGAGGTGGTTCAGCGCCAGTAGCGGGTACAGATCATCGGTACGGACGGGAATGGCGATTCCCTCGCGTTTGGCGAAGATATACAGCAGCACGCCCAGCGAGAGAAACATAAAATTGACGAATACGAGCGTGCAGGTGAACCAGAACATGTTTTTCTGGGCATCGCCGATGTTGCGGCAGGTCAGGTTTTTCTGCATCAGGTCCTGATCCAGACCGGTCATCACAATGGCAATAAAAATACCGGCAATGAACTGCTTAAAGAAGTTCTTGGGGTCGTTGGCGTCCCAGAAGAAAATCTGCGACATATCACTGCCCTGTATGCTGCTCACCAGCCCACCGAAGGACAGCCCCAGCTGCTGCGAAATGAGCACGATGGTCAGCACCACCGCCGAAATCAGAAACAGCGTTTGCAGCGAATCGGTCAGGATAATGGTTTTGACCCCCCCTTTGAATGTATACAGCCAGATGAGTGCGATGGTAATCAGCACCGACACCTCAAACGGAACGCCCAGCCCGTTGAACAGTGCAATCTGCAGCACCTCAACGGCCACGTACAGTCGCACCGCAGAGCCTATGGTGCGGGCCAATATAAAGAAGCCGGCCCCCGACTTATAGGACCAGAAGCCAAATCGCTTTTCGAGATAGCCATAAATAGAAATCAGGTTCATGCGGTAATACAGCGGCATCAGCACCGTGCCAATGATAAGATAACCAATGATATAGCCGAGTACGACCTGAAAATACGAGAAGCCGATGTTGCCCACCGCCCCCGGTACCGATATGAATGTAACGCCCGAGAGGGACGTACCAATCATGCCAAACGCCACCAGCCACCAGGGAGACTGCCGGTTGGCCGTGAAAAAGGTATTGGTGTCGGCTCCGCGGGCCGAATAAAACGAGACGGTGATCAGAACGCCAAAATAGACGACCAGAATAATGAGTGCAATAGTGGTATTCATGCCGTGAAAAGGAGTGGGTTAGCCAGTGAGTGTTGCTAAGGAATGGGATTAAGGAATCAACGCGCCGGAACAGCCTGTTTGATCCCGCTTCTCAACCGGGAAGTAAGCAACTTTTTAAGGTGAAATAGGGTTATTTTTGGGAGGGTCGGGCGGTTTGACGCGCACCGATTTCGCCGTAAATTTGCTAAATAAACCCTATAGTTTTGCCCATGCAACCGTTTGAAGAAACTGACTGGTCGACCGATGTTGACGTACTGGAGGAGGTAGTCGATGTTGCCGTTCACACGCTGGTCGTCTTCAATGATGATATCAACACGTTTGAATACGTGATTGAGACGCTGATCGACGTGTGTGCCCATACGCCCGAGCAGGCCGAGCAGTGCACACTGCTGATTCACTACAAAGGTAAGTGCAGCGTTAAAAACGGCTCCTGGGATGATCTGGTGCCCATGCGCAACGAAATCTGCCGGCGCGGCATCAGTGCTGAAGTACTCAACTAATTAGTGAATGAGCGAATGCGTGAATTAGCGAATGTTTGGTAGCTGAATGATTCACTAATTCGCTCATTCACGCATTCACTAATTATAGATGGAATTTCCCTCGAAGCTTATTGAAGACGCGGTAAATGAGGTGTCCAAACTGCCGGGAATTGGCAAGAAAACGGCCCTGCGGCTGGTGCTGCACCTGCTCAAGCGCGACGAAGAACAGACCGAAGCCCTCGCCCAGAGCCTGACAGCCGCCCGAACAAGGGTCAAGTACTGCCAGAAATGCCACAACCTTTCCGACCATGACCTGTGCAGCATCTGCACCAGCAACAAACGCGACCGTTCTCTGATTTGCGTAGTTGAAGACACCCGCGACGTGCTGGCCATTGAAAACACGGCCCAGTTCAAAGGGCTGTATCACGTACTGGGGGGAATCATCTCGCCCGTAGAAGGCATCGGCCCCAGCGATCTGCAAATCGACTCCCTCATCGAACGGTTGCGCGGTGAGGAAGGCGAAGTGGTCCGCGAGATTATTCTGGCCATCAGCCCTACGATGGAAGGCGACACGACGGCGTTTTATTTGCAGAAGAAGATTAAACAGTTTAACCTGAAAGTGTCTACCATTGCGCGGGGCGTTCCCATTGGCGGTGACCTGGAGTACGCCGACGAGGTGACGCTGGGCCGCAGCATCCTGAGTCGTATTGCCTACGACTGATTCTGGGTGGCCGGGTTTGCTGACAAAATCCGTTTCTTTGCGGGTACCGAAACATCTGGCTGGCCGGTCGGTTTGATTTCAGTACCCGCATTTTTGTTTCTTAACAAACCTATATTCGCATGAACCGCTCTGAATTTATGAAACTGGCCTTTGGTGCATCGGCCGCGCTGTTCTCTACCCGTTCGTTTGGGTTCAATTTTCGCCCCGCTTCTTCTTACGACGGACCGTTTACCCTACCCCCGCTACCCTACGCCTACGGTGCCCTTGAGCCGTCTATCGATAAGATGACGATGGAAATTCACCACGACAAGCACCACCAGGGTTATGTCGACAATCTTAACAAAGCCATTGATGGTACACCGATGGCCAAAATGAACCTCGATGATATTGTCAGGAGCGTTGATAACAAGACGTCATCGGCGGTGCGTAACAATGCCGGGGGGCACTGGAACCACTCGTTTTTCTGGAAGATCATGGGGCCAAACGCCGGTGGCGCGCCAACGGGTGCGCTGGCCGCAGCCATCAACAAAAAGTACGGCTCGTTCGATAAGTTTAAAGAGGAGTTCACCAAAGCCGCTACGGGCCGGTTTGGATCGGGCTGGGTGTGGCTTGTTAAGGATGGCGACAGTCTCGACATTATATCCACCCCCAATCAGGACAACCCGATGATGGCCCTGGCCGAGAAAAAAGGGACGCCCATCATGGGCCTCGACGTCTGGGAACACGCGTACTATCTTAAATACCAGAATAAGCGTGCCGACTACATCAAAGCCGCCTGGAACGTCTTTGACTGGAACAACATCGGTAAAAACTTCTCCTAAAGCAGTCAGTGTAGAATGAGAAACGGGCTGACGTAGATAGTTATCTACGTCAGCCCGTTTCTCATTCTACACTGCATCGAATCAATCTACTTCCTGTTCCGATACGTGCATAGGAAGGTACACATGGAAGTAGGTGCCGTGGTTGAGCTGACTGTCTACTGTGATGGTGCCGCCGTGATTTTCGGCGATGCGTTTGCAGGTGGCCAGGCCAATGCCCGTGCCGGCATACTCGCTGCGGCCGTGCAGCCGGCTGAACAGCCCAAAGATGCGCTCGAAGTTTTCGGGTGCAATGCCGATGCCTGCATCCCTGACGCTCAGTAACGCATATTCCAGCGTGTGATCCACCCCTGGGAAATCGGGCGTCATTTTTCCGCGAATCAGTCGTCCCGTTACATTGACTTCGGGTCGTTGACCGGGCCGGGTAAATTTCAGGGCATTCATGATCAGATTCTGAAATAACTGCCTGAGCTGGGTTGCATCGCCGGGAACTATGGGCAAATTAGGGCCAACCGTAACAATGCCCCCTCTTTCATGAATGGTTACGTCGAGATCGGTCTGGATGTCATTGATAATGCGCTCGGTGTTGACCATATCCTGACGCTGGCGTGCGGCCATCATGGCGGGTGCACTGATACGGGCGTAGCTGAGCAAACTCTCAATGAGCGCATTCATACGGTCTGCGGCCGACTGCATCCGCTGGATTATATCCGCTCCCGATTGCCCAAGTTGCGTGCTGTACTGCTGGTTGAGCAGGTTGCCGAACGAGTGAATCTTGCGCAGGGGTTCTTTCAGGTCATGGCTGGCTACGTAGGCAAACTGCTCCAGACTACGGTTCGACTGTTGCAGGTCGTTGTTCATGCGCTGGAGGGTCTGCTGCTGCCGGAACTGCTCTGAAATGTCGCGGTAGACCAGAATGGCCATCACGATGTCGCCCCGGTCGTTATGCACTGGGCCGACGTAGCACTCGCAGCGCCAGCCACCCCAGTGGTCACTAAATGACTGCTGATCGCCCGCCAGGGCCGAACCCACGTATCGTTTCCAGTCTTCCTGAAATTCGGGCAGCATGGTTTCAACGACCCGGCGTCCCAAGACCTCATCGGGGTCACGGCTGAGGTACAGGCCCGGCAATTCGCCGTTGGCAAATAAAACCTTCTGAAAAAAATCGATCACCACGACGCACATACCCGGCACGGTCGATGAAATGGCTTTAAACAGAATTGACTCGCCCAGCATAGACTGCTGGGCGGTTTTCAGGGCGGTAATGTCGGTAAAGGAGATGACCGCGCTTTGCCCGTCGCCAAGGGGTTCAATACTGAGATCAAACCATTGACTGAGACCGGTACGGCTAACCCGGTAAAAAAAATCAGTTTGCATGGCCTGACCCGTGTCTATGACCTGGCCAATGTTGGTCCAGAGTGCGGTAGGCTGGTTTTTGGGGAAAAGATCCTTGCTGGTGTGGCCGATTGCGTCGACTCGTGAAAGGCCCAGTATCTGCTCGGCCCGGCGATTGATGAGCCGGACCACGAATGTATCGATGGTCCCGTCCTTGTTGCGGACGGCCTCATAGACCATAATACCGCTGGCTGACTGGTCTAATGCTTTTTGCCAGAGCGAAGCCGGCGTCTGATCGACTTTGGAGAGAAATGAACCCATACTGAGTAAAGCAACTTTCAGGCGCGCGTTTTGTGCTTTTCAACACGGCCGAAACGAAAGTTGTTTACCAAAAAAACGAGGGTGTGCAGAATCAACCCGATAAAGGATGCGTCTGCCTGCCGGGTAACGGGGTCTGTACAGCAAACTTTCTTAATTTTGTGAAAACAGCATAAACCATGTCATCACCCGATTTATACGACGAGATACCGTCGCTCGATTTAGCCGATTTTACGTCCGGTACGCCCGATCAGAAGGCCCGGTTTGTGCAGGATCTGGGGCGGGCCTTCAACCAGATTGGCTTTGTAGCCATCCGTAATCACGGCCTCGTTCCTGACCTTACGGAGAAACTATATGCCTCGGCGCAGTCATTTTTTCAGGCACCCGATGCCGTAAAGCAACAATATGAACACCCAGAGCTGCACGGGCAGCGTGGCTACATTGGCAAAGGAAAAGAAACCGCCAAAGGATTTAAGGTGGCCGATCTAAAGGAGTTTTATCATATCGGTCAGCCCGAACCGGAGGGCGACATGCCCGCCAATGTCCTGCCCGCCGAATTTCCTGAATTTGGCGAGGCCACGCTTACGGCCTACCGCACCCTCGAACAGGCCGGCAGGCAGCTCCTGCGGGCCATTGCGCTTTACCTGAACCTGCCCGAAACGTATTTCGACGACAAGGTGAAAAACGGCGACAGTATCCTGCGGGCGCTGCACTATTTTCCGCTTAATCCAGACACTACGCCCGACGGAGCCGTGCGGGCCGCTGCCCACGGCGACATCAACCTCATTACGCTGCTGATGGGTGCTTCGGCCGATGGACTCGAAGTGCTCCGGCGCGATGGCAAGTGGATTGCCATAACGGCCCTGCCCGATCAGGTGGTGGTGAACGTGGGCGATATGCTGGACCGGCTGACCAACCACAAACTGAAGTCGACGATCCATCAGGTGGTAAACCCGTCTCGTGAGAAGATGAACCAGTCGCGCTACTCGATTCCGTTTTTTATGCATCCCCGTGCCGATATGAACCTGAGTAGTTTAGACTCCTGCATTGACGCTGAACACCCCAAACTATACGTGGACATGAACGCCGGCGAGTTTCTGGACGAACGGCTCCGCGAACTGGGTTTGAAGAAATAGTCATTGATCGTCAGGTATTCCGTGCCTTTGGCGGTCATGGTCTGATCGTGTCAACGGCACGGAATATCTGTCAAACAGCGCGTCATGTTGTCTTACCGCTCCTCGCTTAAACCTGTCCGTAAGATTCGCTACTTCATTTTTTTGAAGGACGTAGCCTTGCTGGCTCTGACAACGTTTGGCGGGCCGCAGGTGCATCTGGCCATGTTTTATGAGCGATTCGTGCAGCAGCGACGCTACCTCACCGAGGCTGAACTACTGGAACTCAACGCCCTCTGCCAGATCTTGCCGGGGCCAACCTCCACGCAAACCATCACGGCGCTGGGGTTCAAGATTGGCGGGCCAAACCTGGCATATCTAACGCTGCTGATCTGGGTGCTGCCCGGCGTCTGCATCATGACGGCGGCCGCCATGGGCGTTTATTACCTCGAACAGCGTAATCTCTCCATGCAGTTTGCCCGCTTTATTCAGCCCATGGCCGTTGGATTCATGACGGTGGCCGGATACCGGATAGGACAGAAAGTCATTAAAAATAAAATTAGCCTGGGCTTAGCCATCGCTACGGTCCTGGTGGCGTACCTGTTCCGGTCGCCGTTTATGACGCCCGTCGTAATCATTGTCGGTGGGCTTACTACCGGATTAACCTATCAGCAGCACGAACGGATGGATAAACACCCCCTGCGGGTGCAGTGGGCTAATTTTTTGCTCTGGGGCGGGGTGTTTATTGCCGCTGCCGGGCTGGGAGCTGTTACACAGTGGCTTCCGGTTCGGCTGTTCGAGAACTTTTACCGCAACGGCAGTCTGGTTTTTGGCGGGGGGCAGGTACTGACCCCCATGCTCTACAACGAGTTTGTGGCGTTCAAACACTACCTGACCCGCGAGGAATTTTTGTCGGGGCTGGGACTGGTGCAGGCGGTACCGGGGCCGGTATTTTCCTTTGCCTCCTACATTGGCGCCCTTACCCTGCGGTCGGGTGGGTTCAATACGCAGTTTCTGGGTAGTGCGGTGGCTACAGCGGGTATTTTTCTGCCGGGTACGTTTCTGATCTTCTTTGTCTATCGCTTCTGGGATCAGCTCAAACGCTATCGGGTGGTGCGGGCGTCGCTCGAGGGGATTAACGCGGCCAGTACGGGGCTAACGGCCGCAGCGGCCATTGCCTTGTTTGAGCCGATGATTCTGCACTGGCCTTCGGTGGTGGTGGTATTGGGTACCGTGGCCATACTCCTGATGACCCGCACGCCGGCCTGGTTACTCATTATTGTTGGACTGCTGGCCGGCGTAATGCTGTAGGTGCGCGTTTTATTGGCCAAACCGTACGATTGTACCAGCCCCCACGGTCAATGTTATCCCGTTTCCGAAGGTGACACGCTGGGCGTATGCGGTGTAACCGGGCGGTACCGTTACCGGATGATTGACCGTAATGACATCGGTGATGCCCGGTATACGTCCGCACGACCATACTGTCGGGTCAGACCAGTTTCCGGCCTTTAATGTTATCATATCGCACGAGCCGCTCGTGATGGTCAGCAGCGCTACCGCCGTTAAACCGCCGGGGTCGGTGGCTTTGATAGACACCGTAAGGCTACCCGCCTGCGTTGGCGTTCCAGACAGTTGCCGGGTGGCGGGGTCAAAGACGAGCCAGTTGGGTAGCCCGGTGGCCAGGTAGCTCAGGTACTGCCCTTCCGGATCGGTAAAGGCGGGTACAGTAAAGGAAAAAGGCTGGCCGATGGGTGCCGTCTGAGCCGCCAGTACGGGTGGTATCGGGGGTTGGTTCACCACAACCCGGATGGGAAGTGTAACGGTCGAGGATGCGTTCTGGGGGTCGGTGGCTCTTATAACGGCCGAATAGCTGCCTGCCTGCGTAGGGGTGCCATTGAGTACCCGCGACCCCGCATTGAACCCCAGCCAGCCCGGCAACTGAACCGACGCGTATGATAGCGTTTTTCCTTCGGGATCAACAAAGGGAGGCAGGGTATAACTGAAGGGCTGGTCTCGCTCAACTACCTGCTCAGATAGGGTGGGTGGTACGGGGGGCTGGTTGGGGGCTACCCTAATAATTACCGGAACCGTCGTTAGCAGACTGCCTGCATCGGTAGCGCCCACGAGCACGGTGTAACTGCCGGCCTGGGTGGGTGTTCCGGTAAGCTGCCGATTGCTGGGGTTGAAGTTCAGCCACGCAGGCAGGCTGGTGGCCGAATAGGAAAGCGTCTGGTTTTCCGGGTCGTAAAAGGTCAGGACCGTATACGTATACGGCTGATCGGTGGCGGCTGCGGGCGGATTTACGGGGGGGGCAACGGGCGGGAGATTTGGGATGGCTCCTACCTCAACGCCCCCGTTCCAGACCAGACCCACGCGGGTATACACCCGAAAATAATACTGCACCATGGGGTCAAGCCCCGTTACCATAACGGCAGTGCCGCTGCCCCGATACACTACTTTGCCGCCCTCAAAAGGTGTTCCGTTACCCGTAAAGTTGGCATTAGCCGTATACGTTGTGCCGCTGGGCTCGGTAGTGAACCCCGTACCGATTTTTGCAACTGCCAGAATCTCGTCAAACGCAATGTTAGGGTTGATCCAGCCCACCTGCACGGCGCTCAGCTGGCGCGTAGCCGTGACGTTGCTAACCAGCGAACTGGCCGTGTTGCAGTCGGGATACAGCAGCAGCGTGTCGGTGGCGGTCAGACCACCATTGTCCGTTACGCGCACTACAAACTGATAAAAATAGGTCTCATTGGGGCTACACCCCACCGGCGACACCAAAACCGTTGGACTGGCCTGGGTCTGCACCGGTTCGGGGTGGGTGTGGTTGTTGTGCCGAAGGGTAGCAAACCATTCATAGTTTAGATTGGTCAGGTCGGTGTCGGTTACGCTGGCTGCCAGGGTGTATGACGTAGCCTGACTCATACTGTAGCGCGTACCCGGCGCAGGGAGGGTGATTTGTACGGCAGGGGGCGTATTATTGGTTGAGATAACCACCCGATGAGGCAGTGAAACCTGATTAATGTTGTCTTTTACGGTCAGCATAACGCTGAAACTGCCGGTACCGGTACTCGTGAAGGTGTGCGATGGGTTGGCGTTACTGGCGGTAGTACCATCGCCGAAATCCCACAGGTACGTCAGGGCACCCCCTTCGGGATCGACCGAGTTTGAGCCGGTAAACTGCACCGTCAGGGGCGACGGGCCGAACGTTTCGTTCGTGCCGATGCTGGCAACGGGCGGCTGGTTGACGCCGTAGCTGATACGGGCAATCTCACCCTGTACCCGCACGTAATACATTGACCCATCGCGCGGGTTGGTCTGCAAATCTATAATACCGACGTCGAACAGGTCGGGCGCAAAGTTCCGGACCTGACTTACTACCAGTTCACCTTCGTTATTCAGCACCAGGTTTTTGATCCAGTTGGCACCGTGGTCACTAAAGAAGTAGGTGTTTTTATACGTGGCCGGAAACTGATTGCCGGTATAGTAAAAGCCACCAATGGCGCAACTCCCCATAAATGGCGTTCCGGCTGGTGCGCCGGGGCTACCAATGGGCCGGGCAATGGGGGTGGTACCGCTAAAAGCCGGCACCCGCGTGCGGGCCTGACCGTGGCTGTAGTCGATCACCGGCCGTGAGTGCGTAAACCGCCGGAGGGTCGGGTCGGGGTTATCGACAAACGAGGTGGGTTGTGGGCATAAACTTTCAAACGTAGGCTGGCCGGGTTCGTCCAGGTTCGCCACGTTGGTGCCGTAGTACGAAATGGTAGGTTCCAGTCCCTCGTACAGAGGCCATCCGCAGTTCAGACCGGGCTTGTCAATCTGGTGAATGTCTTCTACTTTATACCAGCCTATGTCGCCTACCATCAGGGTTCCGGGGTCGTTGTCGGCAGGGTTAGTGCTGCCGGTATTTGGTTTCAGGGCCAGTTGAAACGGCATGCGCAGACCCAGTGTCCAGACCCGCGACTGTGGTTTGCGCGGATTGGCCGGGTCGAAGAACGGATTGCCCGGCATACCGTCGCCCGTGCTGGGGTCGATCCTGAGAATTTTGCCCGCCATCGAGTTGACCATCTGCGCCCGGAGCGTTCCCACATTCTCGTTGGGGCGCATCATGCCGTAATCCAGCGACGCCTGAAAGTAGCTGTCCTGGCGGCTACCCACGTCTACGCCTTCGTGGTGAGCACCATCGCCGGTGCCGATGAGCAGCGTACCGTCCGTACCGAAAATCATCCGGCCCCCGCCGTGCGCTTCCATCGTGACGGGTACACCGGTTTCTTTGGTTTCGCCGATGAGAATCTTCCGGCTGCCGTAATCAGTTGTCAGCGTACCATCTGATTGCAGAAGTTTGTAGCGCGTGAGCCGGCTGATGGTGGCGTTATTATACCAGTTGGCGTCTGGATCGTATTGCGGAGTGCCGAAGTAAAGCAGATGATGGAGGTCGACCTGGTAAAAAACATAGATCAGGCCGTTGGTTTTGTAGTTGGGATCGAGGCAGAAACCGAGCATTCCGAAGTCGTTCCATTCGCCTACTTCTTCGTGAATGTCCAGCACCGGCGTAGGCTGACGAACGTAGGCCGATCCGTTCCACGTCGACACGTAGAGTCGTCCGCCTTTTTCCCAGACAAAAAACTGATTGCCGTCGTCCGTAAACCGCAACCCCACCGATCCGGTATAGCCTGACTGCACCGAACTCCGGGCAAATCCGGCCGGTAGCTGCGCTAAAGCCGAAGGCTGCTGAATGAATACGAGATATACTACCAGCCATCGCCCGTACGAGTAGAAGGTTCGGCAACGAAACAAGTGGGAGAGGTAAATCATACGGTGAATCGGATAGAAGCGGTAATGACTTTTTGGCCAGCAAGACGCATCGGAAAGATAAGCAAGAACTATACCTATAACGAAACTGGAAATGCCCCGCCGTAGATGGCACTATCAGGCCAACGGCTTATGGCCACGGATTTTAACTGAGGTCTGGTTTCCGATTAGAATTTTGGGTGCCTGTTTAAGACTGAAGGTACTAAAATTTCGTTTGGCCCCAATTATAAAGACTCCAGATTAAACAATACGCATCGGGGGCAATTCGCTGTAGTTGAGTGAGTTGGAGCAGGAGCGTAAAGGGCTGAACGGGATCAGCCGCCAGTCCCTGGAGGCTGGCTTGGTCAAAGCTGGTGGGACGTATCGCCACTTTTCAACGGGGCTACTGACTTCCTGATCTTCAAAAAAGAGAAATCGTCAGTAATCCTCTCCGCGTTCGCGAGCGTACCGGTTGACTTTAAGTGCTCAAAAGGGTTGATTGACAAGCCAGATCCGTTTCCTTGGACGCCAATATGAGCCAATGGAATGGCGTTCGGAGGGCTGGACCTCACCCTGACGTTGTAACCTCTGAAAAGACAGGCGTTATGAGGGAATGGGCGTATGTATGGCTGTAGCCGTAGCGGATTCGGCCGGGAGGTTGCCATTTAATTTTCGGCGGTGCAGTTGCCGCTGCTCATCGTCGCTGAGGGCGGTGCGGGTGGCACGGCCCTGCTCATAGCCATCGGTAAATTGACTGATCCGGCTATCGGTCAGGGCCAGTTTCAGTTCTTCCGACAGATCGCTCAGGTCCGTCAGCGTCCGTTGCCGCTGCTGTCTCAATTCCTCCAGACTGGGCAGTAAGTCGAAGGCGTGCTGGGCAATGCTCTGGTGAATACGCTGTTCGGCCAGTTCGGTTTCGAGCGGATTCAGCGCTTTGGAAACTCGCTTCAGCCGACGGCTTAGTTTGCCCAGTTTTACATCGATCTGTAGCCAGCGGTACCAGAAAACGGTGAGCACCGGCAGCGCAATACCCAGACAAACGGCTCCCGCCAGCGCAAACAACACCCCACTGAGCACAAACGACAGTAAGGCCCAAGGACTGTTGACCAACGCCAGATTCAGCTCACTGGATTCTACCAGCTGCCGCTCAATTTTGGCCATGGCAGTCGCATCGAGGGTTGGCGTGTCGGACAGTGGATCGGCACTGAGCTGCACCTGCCGAATCGACTTGTTGATGGCTGATTTGAGCTGATCGGTTCGGTAGGCCTCATAGCGAAACCAACCCAGCACCGCCAGCGTCAACACGGCAAATACCGCCAGGGTAATTTTAAAGCGTTCATACCGTCCCCGGTTTTGCACCGGATTTTCCTGGTACGGCGTTTCGATAAGCCGGTCGTAGGCAGGTTTGAGCAGAATCGAGACCATGGCCAGTCCTACCGCAAACGCCCAGGCTTCGGTGCTGTTTCGGATGTTGAGCGCATAGGCCACAATTTCGTGCGAGATAATCAGGTCGCCCGCCAGGAAAGACAGGCCCGCGACCAGAAAGAACAGCCCCGCCAGCAACGAGTAGTCCGATCGGGTAGTGGCCCGCCGTTGACGCAGGGCATCGCGCTCAGCTTCGGTAGCCTGACGATTGGTTTCGAACTGAGCCACCTGCCTGGCCAGCCGCTCCACCCGTAACGCATAAGGTTGCAGGAGAGCAAAGGCTTCTCCATTGGCCTCAGTCGTGCTGGTCAGCTGCCGGTCAAGCTGCTGAAGCCGGGCGCGTTTGTCCGCAATACAGTCGGTCAGCCAGTCAGCATGGGTCTGACTGGACAGGTAGCCTTCATAGGTTCCCTGATCCACGCCAGCCACACCGCTGTCGTAACCATGCTGAAAGTCAGGCGAATTCGTTGATTCCATGTACACCGCGTTTTCGGTTGGGGGCGACGCGCTAACGCCGGTAAGAAAAACTTGTTTACCGAAAACGCCCACAAATACGTCAATAGTCTCCCAATGACCCAAATTATGCGGTAAGATTGCGTAAAAATCACGCTTGTCAGGGACCCGATTCTGGTTCATGATGGCGCACTTTTAGCCCCGTTGGGTTCCGCTGTCCGCTTATTTTTTTGAGTACACTGATTTGGTTTATACAACGTGCCGAAGAAGTTAGATAGGCTAAAACAGGGTAAGCGAAAGTTGAGGCTGTTGTGCCTTTTCAGCCCGTGTCTGGCTGGTATCCAGTTCGTTTTCCCCGTAGATAATCGGCTAATGCGAAACCTTACCGGAACTGTGGGGGATGAGATAAAACGGGTTAGCCAAAACTGATTTTTTTTATTTTATCGTCAATAGTTTTCTCATTTCTTCTGAAAATCATTTCCGTTTCAAATAAATAGATGGATATGTGTACTGACCCTGAATTATTTTTTTGATGCAGTCTGTAATTACTTAGCTTTACGGCGTTATTAATCATTCAATCCCAATACTATGAAAAATATTGAAATTGATTTCTTCTCAGTTCATGAAAATAAGCTGGTAAAAGAAAAGAGTGAGAAGCCGGCAAAAGCCGAGAAACCCGTTCTTACCGGCTACATCTCTCCCTCCGGCAAACTGGTTTTGCCAGCCCGAACCGTTACCCAGTTAGGTCTTACTATCGACAATACTGCTTTTAGAGTTGGTAAGCAGCAGGGCAAGCGCAAAGCCAAGTCGCTGTATATGGTGCCCGAAAGCGATGATCAGACCGATACGTTTCGGTTCACGAAGGCTGCCAAGAGTTACACAATGCTTTTGCCAGTGATTCTACAAAATAATGGCGTTGATTATAAGGAGACTAAATATTCGTTTACGGTAAATCCATTCGATTATAAAGACACAACCGCGATTGAGCTGAAACTGGTTAAAGAAGACAACGCGCCTAAAAAACCATATACCGGCAAGCCAAGGGGCCGCAAGCGTAAAATTCAGGATACGTCAGAATAACTTACATGTCGGTCTGAATCAATTCTGATCAACCTATAAATACGCTGCTGTTTGCAGACCACTCTCCACTGGTGATGGTTAGCAGAAGCAGCGTATTTTTTATGGATTGACTGATCAAATAAAGCGATGAGATAATCCAGCCCTGCGAGATAATAGTTTGTTCCGTGTCTTTTGCAACCATTAATTATGAATCAGTTTTCTATGCCGATGTACCGACGATGCGTAACCGATTTTTAGTATCGACATACATACCCGATTCAAACGGGCCTCCACAAACGCGCTGATAAGTCCCGAATTGCCCGAACCCATGGCCCGCTCCAAACGTTATCTACAGGCAACGGACTACTACTTTATTTGACTCCCGTTTTCTGATACCTGCGTAAATGCTTTACCCCCAATCACTAGAATACAAGTTAGGGTTCGACACCATCCGGCAGCACCTCAAAGACGCCTGTATCAGCCCACTCGGGCAGGATTACGTTGAGAAAATCCGCTTTACCGATAATCTTCCGCTCATCGACAAACTGCTGCGCCAAACCGACGAGTTTCGGCAGATTGTTCAGTACGAACCCGACTTTCCCAGCAGTAATTACATTGACGTGCGGCCCCACCTCAGTCGCGCCCGCGTGGAAGGATTGGCCCTGACGGAAGCGGAACTCTACGACCTCAAACTGGCCCTGCGCACCGTGCAGGATTGTCTGCGTTTTCTCAGCAAGCCAATGCAGGCCCGGCCCGGACTGGCAGGACGTGAGGAAACCAACGCCTTTCCTTTTTTGCGCGAACTGGCCGGTCCCATTGGTGTTAATAAAGTGCTGACCGACGCGCTCGACCGGGTTATTGACGACCGGGGGCTGGTGCGCGATTCGGCCTCGCCCGAGCTGGCCGGCATTCGTCGGCGCATCATCAGCGAACAGGCCAATCTGCGCAAACGGCTCGACAGTATTCTGCGCAACGCCCGGCAAAACGGCTGGATTCCTGACGACCTCAACCTGACCATTCGCGGGGGGCGGCTCGTAATTCCGGTTGCTGCCGAACACAAGCGTAAGATCAAAGGGTTTATTCATGACGAGTCGCAGACGGGGCAGACGGTGTTTCTCGAACCCGCCGAGGTCTTCGACGCCAACAACGAAATCCGCGAACTTGAATACGAAGAACGGCGCGAAGTCTACCGCATTCTGCTGGCCCTGACCGATCAGGTACGCCCGCATCTCGAAGATCTGAAACGGGCCGTTAACTTCCTGGCGCAGGTCGATTTTATCCGCGCCAAAGCCAAACTGGCCCTTCAGCTCGATGCCGTGCTGCCCGCTAAACTCCACGACCGACCGCTTGTAAACTGGACCAGCGCCCGCCATCCACTGCTGTACCTGTCATTCAAAAAGCAGGGTAAAAGCGTGGTGCCGCTGGGCGTTCGGCTGGACGAGAAAGCCAGGATCCTGATTATTTCCGGTCCGAACGCAGGGGGTAAATCCGTGGCGCTGAAGACCATTGGATTGGTACAGTACATGCTGCAATGCGGGTTACTGGTGCCCATGGCCGATTTCTCGGAGATGGGCATATTTCAGAATCTGTTCATCGATATCGGCGACGAGCAATCGCTGGAGAACGATTTGAGTACGTACTCGTCGCACCTGACGGCCATGAAGCAGTTCGTGATAGGAGCCAACAAAAGGACGCTCTTTCTCATCGACGAGTTTGGCACGGGTACCGAGCCGGGCCTGGGCGGGGCTATTGCCGAGTCGATTCTGGAAGACCTGAGCACGTCGGGCGCGTTTGGCGTCATCAATACGCACTACACCAATTTAAAAGTCTTTGCCGATAAAATGCCGGGTCTGATCAACGGGGCCATGCGCTTCGACGGCGAACATCTGGAGCCGCTTTACGAACTGGAAATCGGGCGACCCGGCTCATCGTTTGCGTTCGAGATTGCGCAGAAAATCGGCCTGCCAAAGGGGATCATTGACCGGGCCAAAGAAAAACTCGGCAACCAGCAGGTCAACTTCGAGAAGCTGCTCAAAGAACTTGACATCGAGAAGCGCGTTTTTGCGGAGAAGAACCTCGAAGTCAGTATCAATCAGCGCAAAGTAGCCCAGCAACTTGCCGAGTACACCGCCCTGAAAACGCGGCTTGACAACGAGCAGAAGCAACTGCTGAACGACGCCAAGCAGAAGGCCAAAGCCCTGGTGCAGGAAGCCAATCAGCGCATCGAAAACACGATTCGGGAAATTAAGGAACACAAAGCCGAGCGTGAACCCACGAAGCAGTTGCGGCAGGAACTCGAACGCTTCGAGCAGAAAGCCCTGAAGCCCGAACCCGTTGTGGTGGCCACCCCCAAGCCCCTCGAAGATGAGTTTGCGGCCGACAGTGGGGCTATCGGTGTGGATAGCTACGTTCGTATTCAGGGGCAGAATGCCATTGGGCAGGTGATGGCCCTGCGCGGAAAAGACGCCGAAGTCCGCATCGGCGATTTGAAAACGACGGTGAAACTGAACCGGCTCGAAAAAGTAAGCAAGAAAACCTTTACGGCCGCCACCTCAACCCGCGACGACCGACCGCGCACGCAGGGCGTGGACATGAACGAGAAGATGCAGAACTTCAGCTTCAACCTCGACATACGGGGCCGCCGGGGCGAAGAAGCCCTCGGTGAAGTAGACCGTTTTCTGGACGACGCGCTGATGCTGGGCTACCCCGAACTCCGCATCATCCACGGCAAAGGAGATGGCATCCTCCGTACGCTGGTCCGCAATCATCTCCGCAGCTACAAACAGATTGGTGCGATGCGCGACGAAAACGCCGACCGCGGGGGTACAGGCGTGACCATTGTGACGATGAAGTAGGGGGCAGGGTAGTCAGCGGTAATGTGCTACACTACTTCTTACCGTATCGGCACTGCGTATTGTCAGATTTGACGTAGTACGATTTGTAGTTTAGGGCTTTGGGGTCGGTACAGCCTTTAAGGTCAAGGAGTTCGATGTTTTTGAAGTCGATGGGATGACTTTCGGCCTGGAGGGCAATGTAGCCGCTGCCGAGGGGTTGCCCGGCGCGGCTGATCCAGTAATCGGCGTTACCAACGTGCGCGGCTTTCCAGTCGTTGCGGCCATTGGCAATGAAGTACGCGCTGATCTGAGGCCGCTGGTAGGTCAGTACCGTATCCCCTTCCATAATATGATGCACGACGGAATCGCCCAGCACAACGGCGGTGATCGTTACCCACTGATCGCCGTTGTAGGTTTTTGATCTGGAGTCGATGCAGTGACTGGGGGTGAGTTCGTCTTTCAGATAAACCTGCGTACCGGGTGTGCATAGGTTGGCCGTGTAACGCGTTTTCCCATCGCTCAGGCCGCCGAGCGTCTGCACTTCCAGCGATACCGGGAAGTCCTGCCCCAGGGTCAGACTGGCTGCTGACTGCGAATGGACCATGACGCCACTATTCCGTACGTTCCATGAGGCCCCGCCTTTAGTTTGCTGGCCCGTAAAGCGATAGGTGAACCGCAGTATGTAGTGTGAGTAGGGCTTGTTATAATACAGGTGTCCGTATTTGCCGTCGAATGTATCATACTGGTCGTACATGATCCGGATCATGTTACTGTCCACCCGGAACGTGTTTTTGTAATTGTCGTTGAGGGGCTGCCCGGCAATTTTAATATCCCAGCCTGTCAAATCGTTACCGTTGAAAAGCGAGACCCACTCGCGCTGACTGCTGCGCGGGGAAGCTTTCTTTTTGGGTTGAGCAGAGGATATTGTTGCGCATACTGGAAACAGCACTAGTACGAGAGCAATTTTAGCGTTCATTGGATAGCTGAGGAAGAGACGGATTGGCTTATGGCTGCAATATTGGCAATTTGACCGGCAATTATGTGAAAGTTTGGGACGCTTACGGGCGATATTTGTTTGGTAAACAAGACCACAAGCTGAAGTATGGAAACGATCAAATTGAAAACCAATATAAAATGTGGCGGCTGCATAGCCACCGTAACGCCTTTTCTGAATGAGACCGCCGGCGAGGGAAACTGGAGCGTGGATACGCAGGACCCCGGTAAAATTCTGACTGTTACGACTGATGGCGTTACGTCCGGCGCAGTGGTGCAGGCGGTTCAACAGGCGGGCTTCCGGGCTGAACCCGTTTCCTAAGAGAGAGCCGCCTGGGCAACCCAACAGGGAATGAACCATTCGTTAGCGGGTTGCCCATGCCAAACTCCCGAACTGGGCCACTTTTTCCGGTGCGCTACGTACCCGGCAGCAGATCGGCGAAAAAGTAAACCGATGTTATTTCCTGCCCTTCGTCCGTTTTGTACTGATAGTGTTTCGTAACCGTTTCGCCAATTAGTACCGGAATGGGGGCGTCGAAATAAGGGGCCTGCACCACAAACGTGTGGAATTCGCCGTTTTCTCCGCAGGGGTCCACGCCGGGAGGGAGGTCGGCCACAAACGCCCGGTCAAGCAGCCGCCCGCAGAACGACGCATCCAGAAACTGGCTGTTTACACTGACCACCACGGTAGCAAACCCAGCCGCCCAGAACTCTTCCAGCAACTGAAGCGACGGCACGCGCCACAGCGGAAAAACGCCGGTCAGCGACCAGCGGGCCAGTTGCTCTTCGCGCCAGTGGCGCAAATCGTCCAGAAAAATATCGCCGAATACTGCGTGGGTAATGCCCGCTTTCACCAGCGGCTCCAAGGTCAGACCCATACGATGCTGGTACTCCTCCATCGAACTGTCTTCGGGTAAAAACAGCTTTACCAGCGGCAGACCCATCCGCCTGGCCTGCATGTCGAGCAATTCCTCCCGGACGCCGTGCATCGAGATTCGGTGGTTGGCTGCGTTCAGGGTCGTCAACAGCGTATCTACGGCATAATGGCTGGTTTGCTGCAACCGCCAAAGGGCCAGGGCAGAGTCTTTACCACCACTCCAGTTCATCAGGGTCCGGTTCATAGGGGGCTGGTAAAGCGGTATAGCGTGATTTGATGGGTGGCTTATAAAAAAAAGCCACCTCGGTATGAGATGGCTTTTGTGCACTTGTAGGGATTCGAACCCCAAACCTCCTCATCCGTAGTGAGGTGCTCTATCCAATTGAGCTACAAATGCATTTCCTGTGAATTGGGAGTGCAAAAGTACGTATAAAAAGAGATTTGTCAACCTTACCGACCCGAAAAATTTGCAGGCCGTTTCATCAGAAAGGAGCCAACGCCCTCGGCAAAATCAGCTGAACGACCTAAACTGTCCTGATTGTCAGCTTCCTGCTCCAGCTGGTGTTCCAGATTTGAGTAGAGCGACTGATTCAAAACTTTTTTCATAGCACCAATGGCCTGCGTCGGTGCACTCGCGTAATAATCGACTACTTCGGCCACGGCGGTATCCAGTTCATGGGCCGATACCGACCGGCTCACCAGGCCTATCCGGGCCGCTTCGGGCCCGTAGACCCGCCGGCCGGTACTGCACAACTCAAAGGCCCGCTGCGGCCCCACCAGCCGGGGCAGGAAAAAAGTGGACCCGGCGTCGGGCATCAGGCCGATGTTGACAAAGATCTGACTGAAGTACGCCTGATCGGCGCAGATAACCAGGTCACAGGCCAGAGCGAGCGAGCAGCCCGCACCCGCAGCAACGCCATTTACGCGTCCTACAATGGGCTTGGGCAGGTTACGCATGGCCAGAATCATAGGGTTATAGGTGGCCCGTAACGACGCGCCGAGATTGATACCATCCATTCCACCCGTTGCGGCCGCGCCCGCGAAGCCGGCCTTTAAATCGGCACCGGAGCAGAACGCTTTGTCGCCCGCGCCGGTCAGCACCACCACCCGAACCGCCTTATCAGCACCCGCGGCTTCTATGGCGCTGGTAATGTCGGCAATCAGGCCGGGGCTGAGGGCATTATACACCTGCGGGCGGTTTAGCGTGATGCGACAGACGCTATTGATGGTTTCGGACGTAAGGTTCTCGTACATGGGAGGTGTTTTTTTATACCGGGGAAGTGAAACAGAAAACCATGAAGCCTCTTTTGTCAGCGGCCTTTCTGCGCTGGAATTTCTTTAGATAAAGACGATCACCGCCACCAAACTCACAATCAGCCCCAACCCTAAACCGGCTCCGATCTGGGCAGGGGTGTGGGCGTTGAGCCGCAGCCGCGCACTCGATACAAAACCGGCCAGTAAAACCAGCAGCAGCAACGGCCAGAATAACTCGGTAATGCCCTGTTCAAGCATCAGCCCGGCCGTGCCGCCCAGCACCCCACCCATACCTACCCCATGAGCACTGATTTGCCAGTACAGGCTGATGATACCCACCAAAAGAATGGAAACGGCAATACTACCCAGTAATATGGCTATTTCAGGGGCCGCCAGTGACACTACCTGCATTTGTGAGGCAAACAGGTAAGTCAGGAAACCGTAGATGAGGGCGGTGAGAAAATAAGGCAGACGACGGTCGGCCAGATTTTCAAGGTGCATACTTCCGATGTAGCCCATCCGGGCAAGGTAGAAAACCAGCAGGGACGGAACGCCAAACGTACCAATAAAGATAACGAGCAGCAGGCTCAGCCGAAGCGACGGCGGAAAGGCATCTACACCCACCGCGCCGGGTGCCAGAAACAGCAGCAAACCGAACAGCAGCGTCGGCATCAGCAACGGGTGAAGAACAACCGACAGGAAACGGGCAATAGACGTAGTCAAGGATGAATTGTGAAGGATGACAGGGCCGCCGGCGGGCGGCTCCTGCCGGGCGATGAGTAACTCCTCCGGTTGGGGAAGCGGTCAGGCAAATTTAAGTAGACCACCCGTAGCCATCCATCATTTATCACGCATAACTCATAATTCTTTTCTGAGTCGCGCTACCGGGATGTTTAGCTGCTCGCGGTATTTGGCTACGGTACGGCGGGCAATGTTATAGCCCCGGTCGTTCAGGATTTTTTCGAGTTTATCGTCCGAAAGCGGCTGTAGCTTGGGTTCATTATCGATCAGATCGCGCAGGATGTTCTTGACCTCTCGGCTGCTGACGTCCTCGCCCGAATCGGTGGCAATGCCTTCGGAGAAGAAATATTTGAGCGGATAGATACCAAACTCGGTCTGTACGGCCTTGCTGTTGGCCACCCGCGATACCGTTGAAACGTCCATCTCGATCAGCGTGGCAATGTCTTTCAGGATCATGGGCCGCAACCGGGACTCATCGCCGGTCAGGAAAAAATCGTACTGGAAACGTACAATGGCATTCATGGTGCGGAGCAGGGTATGCTGCCGCTGCTTGATGGCGTCAATAAACCACTTGGCCGCGTCGAGTTTCTGCTTCACGAACGAGACCGTTTCGCGGAGGTTCTTGTTTTGCTTGCTGCTCTTGTCATACGTATCGAGCATGTCGGCAAAGGAGCGGCTGATGCGCAGTTCCGGCGCGTTTTTCGAGTTCAGCGTCAGTTCCAGCTTACCACCATTATTGGTCAGGATAAAGTCGGGCGTGAGGTACTGGATGTTGCCTGTTTCGCCTTCTACCGAGCCGGGTTTGGGGTTGAGCCGGATAATGATGTCAATAACCCGCTTGAGCGACTCGTCGCTGATATTGAGCCGGCGCTGAATTTTATCGTAGTGCTTTTTAGAGAATTCTTCGAAGAAATCCTCGATAATTCGAATGGCCAGTACGTTGAATGGTTCATTGGAATCCTTGCGCCGGAGTTGCAGCAACAAACACTCCTGGAGCGTGCGGGCGGCAATTCCCGGAGGGTCGAAGGTCTGAACCCTGCGCAACACTTCTTCAATTTCTTCGGCGTCGGTAAACACGTTCTGCGAAAACGCCAGGTCGTTGACAATGGCCTGCATAGACCGCCGGATATAGCCATCGGCTTCGATGCTGCCGATAAGCTGCAGCCCAATAACACGCTGTTGTTCGGAAAGAGCCAGGTAGCCAAACTGCTGCATGAGCGAGTCGGTCAGGCTCGACCCGGTTGCCAGGGGCATGTCGCGTTCCTCTTCGGGGTAGTTGCCATCGCCCTGCATTTTATAGCCCGCGTAATCTTCGTTCTGCAGGTACGTGTCAATGTCGATGTCGTCGGAGCGGTCCTTATACTCGTCCTCGAAATCGTCGTCAAAGTCGTCCTCTTTTTGTTCCGGCTCGTCGTCCATGCCCTCTTCCAGGGCTGGATTTATTTCCAGTTCTTCTTCAATCCGGGTGTCTAATTCGGCCGTTGGAATCTGTAACAGCTTAATAAACTGAATCTGTTGCGGAGACAGCTTCTGCTGAAGCGATTGGGAAAGACTTAACTTCTGCATGATAGCGGTGTTGCAAATAGGTAGGGGATAGGAACACTTGGAAAAGAGGTTGCCGTCAAAATCCCCCTCATCAATTATCAGACCAAATTACATCAAATATTGTTTTTAGGTCTGATAAATATGTTCAATGTTCATATTTTGGATTTAATAACCTGATTGTCAAGTCAATTTTTAAGTGCCAAACGGATAAAAAATAAGCGGTGATCCTTTGGTTGAGCCCGTTAGTGGGGGGAGCCGTTGGCTGTTGACTACTGAACCTCGACCTTTAACCACCCAATCCTGACCGCCAGCACTTAAATCCCGAAAAAGAATGACCAATAAACTCTACGACACCTCTCTCAGCCTGCTTACTGACCTGTATCAGCTCACAATGGCCTATGGCTACTGGAAATCCGGCACGGCCGAGAAGGAAGCGGTTTTTAACCTGTATTTCCGCAAGAATCCCTTTGGCGGGGGCTTTACCATTGCCAGCGGCCTGGCCAATGCCATCGGGTATATGCAGCAGTTTGGCTTCTCTAAAAAAGACCTCCGCTATCTGCGCACGCTCACCGGAAATAATGACGAACCGCTGTTTGAAGAGGCCTTTATCAATTATCTTGCCCAACTCAAATTTACCGGCTCTGTCGATGCCATGCCCGAAGGAACCGCAGCGTTTCCCAACGAGCCACTGCTGCGGGTACGCGGCCCTATTTTGCAGTGTCAGCTGCTGGAAACACCCCTGCTCAACCTAATCAACTTTGAGTCGCTAATCACCACCAAAGCCGCCCGGCTCCGGCTCGTGGCGGGTACGGACTCGCTGCTGGAGTTCGGGTTACGCCGGGCGCAGGGCATAGACGGGGGGATGACGGCCAGCCGTGCGGCCTACATTGGCGGCTGCGATGGCACCTCCAACGTGCTGGCCGGCAAGCTGTACGGTATTCCGGTGAAGGGAACTCACGCCCATAGTTGGGTAATGTCATTCGATACGGAGCAGGAAGCCTTTGATACCTACGCCGAGGTAATGCCCAACAACGTAACCCTGCTCGTGGATAGCTACGATACGCTCCAGGGCGTACGGCATGCCATTGAAACCGGCAAAAAACTGCGGCAGCGCGGTCATAAACTGGCGGGTATCCGGCTCGACTCCGGCGACCTGGCGTATCTCAGCATTGAAGCCCGTAAACTGCTGGATGCCGCCGGATTCGCCGATACGGCCATTGTAGCCAGCAATGACCTCGACGAGACGATTATCAACAGCCTGAAGCAGCAGGGCGCGCAGATTACCGTTTGGGGGGTGGGGACCAAACTCGTAACGGCCTACGATCAGCCTGCCCTGGGGGGGGTGTATAAGCTGGCCGCCCTGCGCAATGCCGATACGGACCGGTGGGACTACAAAATTAAACTCTCCGAACAGGCCATCAAGACCTCCACACCGGGGGTTCAGCAGGTGCGTCGATTTGTGGACGCGCGCGGGTTTCTGGCCGATATGATTTACGACGAAGAAATGGGTATCGACGGACCCGCCACGATGATTGACCCCCTCGATTTCACCCGGCGACGCCAGTTTGAAGCCGGGGTAGCTTTTGAGGAACTGCTGGTGCCGGTGTTTCGCGATGGAAAGCAGGTGTATGACAGCCCCGACATTGATACCATTCGGGATCGGGTACAGAGTCAGCTGGCCGGACTGCACCCCGGCGTGAAACGGTTTGTAAACCCGCACACGTACCCGGTGGGGCTGGAGCACAAACTATACGATCTAAAAACAAACCTGATTCTGTCCCTGCGAAACGACGGAAGAAGTTAAGGGGGCTACGGTATCTGCGCCCGGTTAACGGGGCAGACACCGTAGTAGATATCGCCTGTACACCAGCCACTATACCTGCGAATAGGCCGTTGGCTCCAGAAATACGCGGATGATGTGAGAGACGGTGTTGGCGTATTCGGCAGAGGACGACATGCGTTTCCAGTCCGGGTCGGCGGAGAAAGCGGCCCAGTTGGCGTCGCGCTCGGCCATGTCCTTAAACGTCAGCATATAGGTCAGACACGGCATGTGTTCGCCGGCTACGACCTGCCCAAAGAAAACCGGGTTGAGCTTTACCTTATAAAAGACGGGTAACTCATCTTTGTTGAACATCAGCACCTTCCGGCGGGCGGCATCTTCCGAGTAACTTTCGTAGGTGCGTAGCTCAAAAATCCGGCTGGCTTTGGTGTCTGGCACAACAAGCTGTGGCAGGGCATCAAATGCCGACAGGAGCGAGGTAGAATAACGGGTGTAAGGTGGTTTGTCGGGGGCCAGGGCGTTGTAGTTCTGGCTGGCCTTACCGTACTCGGCGTCACCCGCCAGACGCGTTGCCGACTGCGCAAAGGCGTCCATGGATGCGTGCGGAATCAACACATAGACTTTGCCCGGATCGCTTTTGCCTACTTCCCGAAATACGCCCACCGTTTTAGCTCCCTGCCGGTTCAGGGCCGGAATTAGGGCCTCTTTAAAGTAATTTTCGATATTGCCCGCCGGCGAGCCGAACTTAAGTTCGTAGGTGCGCAGCTCATACGCCTGTTTGGCGGCTGGGGCGGCCGGAGCAGCCATGGATTGGGTGGCAGCCAGTGAGGCAGTGGCGGCTACCGAAGCGGAAACGAATTGTCTTCTTTTCATACGCAGATAAACCGGGGACGGGCGGTTTTCTACTTTGCCAAAAGGGGTATTTTCCGGAGGAAAGTCAAAACTATTAAACCGGCACCACGGTCGTGTTTTTGACTTCGGCCATGACAAAGAAACTGCTGATGTGCAGCGTGCTCGGTATAACCGACAGGGTATCCTGGTAGAATCGGTTATAGGTCTCCATATCCTGACTGACAATTTTGAGCAGGTAATCGAACGTGCCCGATACGCGGTTGCACTCCAGCACTTCGGGCAGGTCCCGAACGGCCCCGTCGAAGTCGGCAAAGGTGTCGCGGGTTTGTTTGTCGAGCGTAACCTGGCAATAGACCGTAAGCCCGTTGCCTGCCCGCTTCCTGTCGATGAGCGTCACGTACTGCGTAATGATGCCTTCGCGTTCGAGCCGTTTAATGCGTTCGTGCACGGGCGTTTTGGAGAGGTTGATCTGCTGGCCAATCTCCTGAATGGTCAGGTGGGCGTTGGCCTGCAGGAGCCGCAGAATGTGCCGGTCGGTTTTGTCTAACAGGGTCATACGGATTTTTTCATGATCAGGAAGCGTAAAAATCGAGCTAACAGGAAAATTTCCTACTCTGGCCTCAATACTACGGTCAATTTACCAAATAAACGGAATCAGTTAGAAAAGTTAGTTGGTCGATTTAGCTTTGTTAACCAAACGAAAGACTTTTATAAACCCCCCAGACTTATGGTTATTGGCGTTCCCAGAGAGATAAAAAACAATGAAAACCGCGTGGCCTTAACCCCCGCGGGCGTAACCGAACTCCGTAAGCTCGGCCACACGGTATACGTGCAGGTCAACGCCGGCGAAGGCAGCGGTTTTGAGGATGAAGAATACATTCAGGCCGGTGCCGTTATGCTGCCAACCATTGAGGAAGTCTATGGCATTGCCGAGATGATCATCAAGGTGAAAGAGCCGATTGCCGCCGAGTACAAACTCATCAAGGAAAACCAGCTGCTGTTCACGTATTTCCACTTTGCCTCGTCGGAAGAGTTGACCCATGCCATGATTGAGCAGAAGGCGGTATGTCTGGCCTACGAAACCGTAGAGCAAAGCAACCGCAGCCTGCCGCTGCTGGTGCCCATGTCGGAAGTGGCCGGTCGGATGGCCGTTCAGGAAGGCGCTAAATACCTGGAGAAGCCAATGAAAGGCCGGGGTATTCTGCTGGGTGGCGTACCGGGCGTCAAGCCGGCCAACGTGCTGGTCTTGGGCGGAGGCATTGTGGGTACGCAAGCCGCCAAGATGGCCGCCGGACTCGGTGCCAGCGTGACCATCATGGACGTAAGCCTGCCCCGGCTTCGTCATCTGGCCGACATTATGCCGCCTAACGTGCAGACCATGATGTCGAACGAATACAACATCCGGGCGCTGATCCCAACCAGCGATCTGATTGTGGGGGCCGTGCTGATTCCCGGTGCCAAAGCTCCGCACCTCATCACGCGCGACATGCTGCCGATGATGCGTCCCGGTACGGTCCTCGTCGACGTAGCGGTAGATCAGGGCGGTTGCATTGAAACCTGCCGGCCCACCACGCACGAAGACCCGACCTATATCATTGACGGTGTAGTGCATTACTGCGTGGCCAATATGCCCGGTGCCGTGCCTTACACCAGTACGCTTGCCCTCACCAACGCGACGCTGCCTTACGTCCTGCAACTGGCCAACAAAGGCTGGCAGCAGGCCTGCCGCGATAATTCGGACCTGCAACTGGGTTTGAACGTGGTAGACGGTAAAGTGGTATACGCCGGTGTAGCCGATGCCTGGAACCTGCCCCTTACCCCCGTCAGCGAGGTATTGCAGGAAACCGAAACGGCGTAACCGCCAACCAGACACTTACTTCTCAAAAGGCCGTTTCCAGCAGGAAGCGGCCTTTTTTTTAGGTGGACTCCTTCATCTGGCTTAGCTGCTGGTCTACCAGCACCTGCCACTCATCGGCGAGACTCCGGGTGAAAACGGGCGTACCCGCCCGCCGGTACCAGTACCCCGCATTGAACGCATCGCCTTCTTTGCGGTGCAGATACGCGTGGAGCCGGTCACAGGCGGGGGTACCCTCGCGGCTTTGGGCCAGGTCATGAGCGGCTTCCCACTGGTTGTTGGCGTCGTGCCACAGGGCCTGCAAAACGGGTGGTAAACCGGCGGGAGGCTGGGGCTGGCTCAGGCTGGTGCTGAATTGATCGAAAGTCATGGCGCAAGTATTTTTTGGTATAAACACCGAGAAGCCAAAAAGGTCGGGTTCGTGAAATTCTTTCCGGGGTTCGTTGTGTTGATATGGCGAGAAGTTTTTGTGTATTTTCGTTCTGACAGCCCACGCTATGCGTATATTTCCCACCTATGACCGATCTCATTCAATACGCCATACCGGGTTTTATTATTTTACTGGTGGCCGAAGTGCTCGTAACGGCAAAGCAACAGAAGGATTATTACGACGTAAAAGACACCGCCGGGAGCCTGAGCATGGGCATCGGTAATGTCATTGTTGGTGTGGTGGGGAAGTTGATTGTGTTCGGGGCTTACTCGCTGGTATATCAGTTCCGGCTGTTTACCCTCGATATGACGCAGGTATGGCCCTGGGTTGTGCTGTTCTTTGCCGACGATTTCAGCTACTACTGGTTTCACCGGATCAGTCACCAGAGCCGGTATTTCTGGGCATCGCACGTGGTGCATCACTCGTCACAGAAATACAATCTCGGCACGGCCCTGCGCCAGACCTGGACCGGCAGCCTGACGGGCGCGTGGGTCTTCTGGATCTGGCTGCCGCTCGTGGGGTTTTCGCCGGTGGCCGTCATGACCATGCAGGCCGTGAGCTTGCTGTACCAGTTCTGGATTCATACCGAATACATCAATAAACTACCCGCACCCATCGAGTTTATTTTCAATACCCCCTCGCACCACCGCGTGCATCACGGCTCCGACCTGGATTATCTGGACAAGAACCACGCCGGGGTGCTCATCATCTGGGATCGGCTGTTCGGTACGTTTATCGAGGAGAAACACCGCCCCACCTACGGCCTGACGACCAATATCAATTCGCACAATCCCGTCCGCATCGCCTTCCACGAATGGGCTGCCATCGGGCGCGACGTGACCCGCGCGGGGTCGGTGCGTAACGCGCTGGGTTACGTGTTTGGCCCCCCGGGCTGGAGTCACGACGGCAGCCGCCAGACCACCCGGCAGCTACGGGCTAACCAACCCGCCGACAGGCCGGCAGTAGACCAGCCCGCCGACGCCTAAGCCCACCTGATCTGACCTTATCCACGCCTTTCCTTCGTGACTACCATCCGAATTGACGACAAAGACCCCGCCCTGCTCCGGGTCGAATTCCCGAATGATCCCATCGGCAATGACCTCGTTGGTCAGGTGCCCGGTCGCCGGTGGAGTTACAGCCGCCGGTGCTGGGTACTACCGAACACGCGGGAATCAGTCGTGAAAATCGGGCAACTATTTGGCAAAGACTCTTGCCGGTTCGATGAAGCCGTGGTGCGGCTTTACAAACCGGCTGCTACGGCTATCGAAATCGAAGAGGCCACCAATCCAGCCTGGCCACCAATCGCCAAATGCAGCGTAGCCACCCACCGCAAATCCTTCCAGTACGCACCACCCGTGCGTGAGTTTGACAAACACCCGGTCATCATGGCCGTTTGCAACGCACTACGGGTGCAGAACTATTCGTATAAGACGCTCAAAAATTACAAGCAGGCACTCATTGCGCTGATTCGCTACGCTGGAACCAAGCCACTAGATCAATTCACGAAACCTGACTATCAGAAATACCTGCTGTTTTTGGTGGAGAAAAAAAGGTTGAGCAGTGCAACCCTGAATGTTCATATCAACGGGTACAAATTCTACTGTGAAAAAATCCTTGAGCGGAAAAAGGATCTTTACGACATCGCCTATCCCCGAATGCCTGTCAAACTACCCACCGTATATAGTGTAGCGGAAGTAGAAGCCCTATTCAATGCTACGACCAGCCTGAAATACCGAACCCTGTTTAGGCTCGTGTACGCTACGGGTATGCGACTAAGCGAAGTCGCTCACCTCAAGCTGATTGATCTTGACCGCGCTCGTCGGCTGGTTCATGTTCGAGGGGGCAAGGGCAAAAAGGACAGGGTAGTGATGCTCGGCGAGAAACTGGAGAGGTATATCGACGACTATCTGAGTGACCATAGTCCAACGATTTATTTGTTTGAAGAAACGGAAAAGGGCGAACCCATTCAAAAAAGAACCATCCAACTCGTTTATAGTCAGGCTACCTATGCGGCCCGGATAAAGAAGAAGGGGGGTATTCACACTCTGCGGCATAGTTTTGCCACCCACCTACTCGAATCTGGTACCGACATCCGGAATATCCAGGTCTTGCTGGGGCATGAAAGCATCATGACCACCATGCGTTATACACACGTGACGGCCGATAAAATCAGCACCCTCAAAAGCCCACTGGATAATCTGAATATGTAGTGCCGTGTCGCCGGAGGAGAGGGCGCAGTTTTGACAGGCTAAAAAACTTGCTTTTCAGAACGTATCCCTGCGTGTAGCCGATCATAACCCGTTTATTTCGTTGAACTCGCCCGCGGGAATCGAAGCGATACAGCTGCTTATCAGCGCCAAAGAAATAATTGGGGTAGCCATCTATATCCCACACCCGTTCTATTGAAATCTGCACATACCGTTTAATCATTTGGCTGCGATGGAATTTGGAATTTCTGTGGACGACTCGTTTCTTTATAAACGTACTAACGAAATAGCCGCTGTTTCGTTAAGCGAAAAATTAGATAGTGCTGATAATCAACTAAATGTCATTAAGTGATTTTACGTACATATACTTGTTGGGTGCGAGGCATAAGCATAAAAAAGAGTGAGTGCCGGGCTTCGGTCGACAGGTTGCCCGTCCCGCGACAGGACGGCTTTTGCTTGTCTGCCGGGTTTTGGTCGACACGAGAAACTTGTGAGTTAGTACGCTCTACAAAATGACCTAATTACCAAACCCAATCAACCTCATACTGATGAATATGGGCATCAGCTGTAAGGAATAACAGGCTTTCTGTCATGCTTTGAGCAATCAAAAGCCGGTCAAATGGGTCACGATGATGCATGGGTAAGGTGAGCAACTGGCGCGTGTGTTGAAACGTAACGGGTAACAACTCGAAACCATTTTGGTCAAGCAAAGTCAGCAAATTATCATAGCCTGGCTCGAAGGATAGGCTACCCAGCCGGATTTTAATGGCTATCTCCCAGAGCGAAGCGATGCTCACATAAGAGACGTTAGCCGAATCGGCGATGAGTCGTTTCGCCTTAGCTGAGAGGTCTGTTTCATTACCGTTTAAAAACCAGATAAGCGTGTGGGTATCGAGTAGTAGGTTCATTACTGATAATCCGCAAAATCGTCCAGCGGTGCATCAAAGTCAGGACTCATTTGAAATTGGCCTTTGGCACTACCGAATACGGGTATTTTTCGTTCAAGGGGCTTATCCGTTGCTTTTCGGGTAGCCAAAAAATCAACAAAATCGGCTACTTCCGCTTGGTAGACAGGCGGTAAAGTCTGATATTTCTGATACAGTTGGAGGTACGTCATCGGTATACAATTAGCTTGGCCCGTAACAAAGATAGTGAGTCTACCCGTTCGCCGTAGTTATCAACTTTGTCGGTGGGGCTTTTCTGTCGAGTCGGGTTCCGGGCGACAGGCAGCACGTCCCTAAGGAAAGCGGTCAGCCCAACCCGCTGAGTGTGCAAAGGCAGCGGGTCTGTGCGTTGTTTGAAGTAGCTTGCTGGGCCATCAGCACTCAGGGTCGTTGGGTGCAAGTCCATAAAGTGCCTACAAGGCAGCGTCTCGGCGACAGGCAGCGCGTCCCAGCGGTCAGGTTTTTTGCTCTTTCGGCCAGTTCCGGTTGATTAGGGTGACCTGATGTTAGGTAGGTTTGAACTTGCAGTGATGGGTCACAGTGTAAAATTAATCTTATATGAAACGTAGCAAATTGGGATTTGCCCTATTACTGTTAATCGCCTTGTTTAGTCTCGAACAGGAGACTTATGGCCAAAATGAAAATGCTAATATGCAACTGGTCAGCCGCTATTTTGACGTAATCATAAATCAACAAAAACCAGAATTACTTGGTGAAGTTTTTTCTAATGATTATCTATTTAAGAGCCTTGAAAATGGAAGTGAAACTAAGGGTATCAAACAGTTATATGATTTTTTACCATATTTCTTTAAGGCTGTACCAGACGTTCACTATACAATCGACCAAATAGTTGCCGAAGGTGATAAAGTGGTTGTACAAGCCACTGTTCGCGGCACTCAAAAAGGAGAATTCTGGGGTTATCCTGCTTCAAATAATAAAATTAGCGTTTCCGAAGTCTTTTTTTTACAGTTAAGGGCGGTAAAATTACTGAGAATAAGCGACTGCTAGACTTACTACATTTAGGCGAACAATTAAAAGTCAAAAAGGCAGATTAAGTTGTTTGATAGTTCAAACTGTATGCTTTCATGCGTTAATTGTTAGTTGGCAAGGTTTCCGCTGACAGGATGCTCGCCGGGTACGCAACGTTTGCAGCCCAACTAAAACGAGGGTGAAAAGGTGTAGCCGGTTCATCGGTTTCAATCTTGCTCGTTCACCATCAGCCATCATGGGTGTTGGGTGCGGGTCCAAGATATGAGTTCCGGGCTACCGGCGACAGTGTAGCCGTCCCGACAGTGCCAGCTTTTGGTCGACAGGTTAATCGCCTTGGTTAGGCAGATTTAGGCTTCCATTTCCGGGTCGTGGCTGACAGGGCAAACGCCTAAGTTGGGAAATCAAACTTATCCGGCGGGTCACTGCCGACAAAGTGAACAGTAAGAATGGCAAGACCGCTTAAAATAGGACAAAACGAGTTTAAGTTTAAAAAGGATGCATTTGCTTACTACAAAGCAATCCTAAACTCTTACAACTTCGGTGAATCGTTGAGCGATTCTGATTTTCAAGCGGTTACTGACCTTCTCGAATACGACTATTTGAACTCTCTGGCAGAGAATGAGGAAATAGAGCCAGAAAGTGAGGATTCAGAAGAGGTTGAAAGTAATACAGATGAGAGCGAAGATAATTTTTATATAAAAGGTATCAAAATAGCGCAGGTCCAGTTTAATACCAAGTGCTTTGAGGTCTTTTACGCTGATGATACGAGTGAATATATTTCGTACATAATGTTGATTAACAACAAACGGTACGATCCTGAAAAACTGTTTTACGTGGCTTGTCGCAACTCAGTTCACGCTGATATACATGCTGTGAAGCAAGCCTATTTTGATGCTCACTCTGTCAAGGGACAGGTGAAATGTCAAGAAACCGGTATTCTCTCGAAGTGGACAGAATTAGCTGTTGACCACCGGCAACCTAACACTTTTTCGATCATCGTTGACCGTTTTAAAGAAGTAAATGACTTTGATTTGGAATTAATAGAATATGATTCAAACCAACACAACCACATCATCTTCAAAGATGAAAATTCGACCCAAAGCTTCAAAAATTACCATAAGGACAAAGCGAACTTACGGATAGTTAGGAAAGAGTGTAATTCAAGTCGAACGGGATTGGCCAGAGTTAAAAAGACTACAAAAGATTTGACCATTACCTAGGTTGTAAAAGCATCCGTTGTTTGGCTCCACTTGAGCGGCTACTAAGCGACGGATATGCTCCTTTTGGGATAACTTTACCGCATGGATTTGTATAATGACAACGAGCGGTTTATTTCGATTCTTTCTGATTACGGTTTCAAAGTGACCTTTGGCAATGAATCCGACACGCGGTTCTTGCGAAGGGCGTTACAGGCTCTTATCCAATCGCCCGTAGCGATTGCCAAAGTAGAGTTTATTGAAAGCGAGATTCCAGGCCTGACCAAAGACAGTCGAAGTGGAGTGTATGATATAGCCTGTGTGGATGAGCAGGGTAACCAGTTCATTGTTGAAATGCAGTTGAGCAAGTATCCCGACTTCATTCAACGCATGAAATTCTACTCATTTTACCGGTTGAATACGTTGATTCGGAAAGGTAAATATAGATTTGAAGGCTTGCCCAAGATTTACTGCATCGGCATTTTAGCGGTCAATATATTTCCACACATTGCTGATTATCATAATGTTGCTGTTCTAAAAAACGAAAAAGGCGAACTGATTGACGATCAAACCACGTTTATCACAGTAGAATTGGCTAAATTCAAAAAGCGTTTAGCTAACGTTCAAACCGATTTGGACAAACTCATTTATACGATGAAGACTATCCATAAAGCTACTAAACCCAAGCAGTTTCCCCAGTTCTGGAATGAGGAGTGGTTAGAAGCCGCCATAAAAGAGTTGGATACACGGGCTATGACTCCCGAAAAGCGGATGGCTTACGAAATGACCCTTTCAGCTAATGCGTTGGCGGTGGAGAATGAGAATAAGAAGATTCATGAAGCCGAGCAGCGAAAAGAAGCGGCAGTAAAAGCAGAAGCAGTAAAAAAAGCCCTCAATCGTGGAAAACTCACAATTGAAGAAATAGCTGAAGACAACGGAGTCTCTTCTGATTTTGTCCTTGAAATTCAACAAGGGTTAACCCAAAACCCATAAGGCAGGTCTCCGGCGATAGGCGGCAGGCCGCAAAGTCAGTGCTTGCAGCCCAACCGGCCATGTGTATAAATGTCTCCCTACGGTCGTCATCAGCACATGGGGTCGTTGGGTGGAAAGTCCATAAAATGCTTGCGGGGCGGGTCGCGAGCGACAGGCTACAAGTCATAGAAGTCAGGCTTTATCTCGTAGGCCGGTGGTATTCCGTGAAGGGCAACAGAGTTAAGTCAGTGGACAATACATGCTAATTCTCCCTAAAAAACCATGAAGCCAATTCCTATACAATCGCCGAATATTCCCCATCCAGCCATGTCTTATTCCCAGGCCGTAAGAGCGGGAAACTTACTATTTGTCGCCGGGCAAGCAGGTATTGACTTTGAGTCGGGGTTTATCTCGACTGATTTTGAAACACAGGCAAGACAGGCTTTTGATAACCTTTCTACCGTGCTTAAGGCCGCAGATTCGGGCTTAGATAAAGTAGCCAAGACAACTATTTGGTTAGTGGACGCATCTAATTTCGACTGCCTTAACAAGCTATATGCCGAATACTTTCCCACAAACCCGCCTTCCCGTTCAACACCGATTGTAGCTTTACCCAAAAAGGAATTTCAGCTATCCATCGAAGCTATCGCCACTATAAATTCCGGATCGAGATGACTGAGTTGTGGGCAACCCAATTGAATAGTAGATAAGTTAAAAAAAGCAGTTTTTCGGCGACAGGTTGATTGCTCCACATTCACGTGGGCATCCCAACCGGTAAAGGGTGAAAAGGTGCAAGTCGTTTAAGGTCAGTAAGTTATGCGTTCACCATCAGCCCTTTGGGGCGTTGGGTGGTCGCTCATAAAGTGTCTGCATTTTTGGGTTGCGGGCGACAGGGAGCGCGTTCCAGAGGTCAGGCTTTTGGCTTCAAAGTTCAGTGTTCGGGCGACAGGATGCAGGCCGCAGCGGTCAGGTTTTTTGTTTGTTCGGCGGGTTTCGTGTGACAGTTTGAACGCCCCAGTAAGGACAGATGAAATTTGCAGTTTCGAGTTTCGACTGACATGAGGAACGCTCCAATTGGGATAGGTCCAAAGTATAAATCCGTTTGTGATGAATAACGCTTTTGCTTTACTGGATTTTCCCCGCTCGTCAAAATATCATCCTGAATGGATCATGGCAAGTGTAAGTGGCGGAGCCAATCCGTTATGGCTGACCGAATGGCTTGCCAGAGGCTTAAACCTACAGCCGAATATGCGAGTCCTAGACCTCGGCTGTGGACGGGCGATGTCCTCCATCTTTTTGCATCGGGAGTTTGGGGTGCAGGTCTGGGCTGTCGATTTATTATTTTCAGTATCGGAGAACTACCAACGAATTCAGGATGCTGGAGTAGAGAATGGTGTTTTCCCCATTCAAGCAGATGCTCGGTTCTTACCTTTTGCTACTGAGTTTTTTGATGTAATCATCAGTATTGATTCATTCTTTTATTATGGCACAGATGATCTTTATCTGAACTCCTTGGCCCGTTTTCTCAAACCGGGTGGGCAACTTGGAATTGCCGGTGCCGGACTGATACAGGAGTTTCAAAATACAGTTCCTAATCATCTCCGACAGTGGTGGACACAAGATTTGTGGTGTCTGCACTCGGCTGGTTGGTGGCAACAGCACTGGCAACGTACTGGGATTGTGGAGATTGAAGTTGCTGACACTCTGCCTGATGGGTGGCAGTTATGGCAACAGTGGCATAAGGCTATTGCTCCTGATAACAGGGTGGAGATAGAGGCTTTACAAGCAGATGGTGGTCGGTATTTGGGCTATGTTCGCGTTGTCGGCCGTAAACAGAAAGGTATCCAATCTGAGGAGCCGATACTGTCCATACCAACAGAATATAAAAGAAGGCCATTACTTTTGAAGCAAGACTAAAGGTGTTTGCGGCAAATCGGCCCAAAATCGGACAGTGCGTTGTGGTGTCGCTCCGCGTGGGCAGCTTGCCGGGCGACAGGATGCACGTCCCAAAGTCAGGCGTTCAGCCCAACTGACAAAGGGCGCAAAGGTCGGAACGACCTCAAAACTTTAGCTAACTCGCTCATCTATAAGTCATTTGGGGTGTTGGGTGAACCGGCTAAGCAGTGAGTAAGTGCCAGCGTTTCGGGCGACAAGGCAAACAAGTTTAAAAAGAATGGAAAGCGGGAGTGACGCATTTAACGGGTCTAACATTTCAGACAACGGCCCCTTTTATCACGGAACGAAAGCGGATTTGCAGATTGGGGATTTGCTAACAGCAGGATTCAGGTCAAACTATAAGCCCGAAGTAGTAATGAATCACATTTATTTCACAGCCTTAGCTAACGGGGCGGGGCTTGCCGCAGCCTTAGCCAGAGGTGATGGAGACGAACGTGTTTACATTGTTGAACCGACAGGGAGTTTTGAAAATGATCCAAATGTTACAGACAAGAAATTTCCAGGTAACCCAACACGCTCGTATCGAAGTCAAGCACCGTTGAAAATTGTTGGCGAAATCACAGATTGGATAAGACTAACATCGGATGAACTGCGTACATGGCGGGAAAACGTGGTGAGAATTAATGCGGACCCAACAGCAGAAATTATTAACTAATGGTTCTATAGTTTGCTACGCGTGGGGTCATCCCAGCGACAGGTTGTCTCGCCTTCGGGGGCGAGCAACAGACCAACCAAATGGGTGTGTAAAGGTTCAGATACGCCCGTTCAAGGGAGTTTCGCGTCCATTATCAACACCCGTTGGCGTTGCGTGCAGGGCAGGCTGTTCCTAGCGGAATAGTCTTGGGCCGCATAGGCGACCGTCTGCGGATGCGGTCCAATTCTATTTCCGGGTGTAGCTTAACAGGGTCAATGCCCCGAACACCGGTGGCCTGGTTCGCATTTTGTATTGCTGCCTTGAACGTGAGGCAATCGGCGAGTCAGTAGCCATCTTGTAGGCCCCTCCAAGCCGACAACTCCAGCTTATTTTCTTTCGAAAAGTTTGCGAAACCGAATGGTTGCGCGTAAATTTGCAACCATTCGGTTTCGCAAAGTAAAAGTCAAACACGATGAGACGAGATATTTTTCAGGCCATAGCCGACCCCACAAGGCGGGCAATCATCGCCCTGATTGCCTTGCAGGCAATGACACCCAACGCCATTGCTGAGAACTTCAACACGACCCGCCAATCTGTTTCCAAGCACCTTCGTATACTCACAGAGTGCGAACTGGTGAAACAGGAACAGCAGGGCAGAGAGATCTACTACTCACTTGAAGTTGAAAAAATAAAGGAGGTTGATCAATGGGTAAACCAATTCAGGAAGATTTGGGAAACTCGTTTTAATCAACTTGACGACGTATTATCAACCCTCAAAAAACAGTAAAAATGAACGATTTCATCATTGACAAAGCCACAAAAACAGTAACCTTCTCCAGAGAATTTGATGCCGACCTTTCGTTGGTGTGGGATGCTTATACGAAGCAGGAAATTCTCGATCAATGGTGGGCACCGAAACCCTGGACCTCAAAAACAAAATTTATGGATTTTGAAGTGGGTGGCCGACGGTTTTATGCTATGGTAAGCCCTCAAGGACAGGAGCATTGGTCAATTCAGGATTACACGTCCATTAGTCCGAAAACCAATTTCAAACTGTTGAATGCTTTTGCCGACAAAGATGAAAACCCAGAATTGCCCGGTTCTGAGTGGGATTTGAATTTCAGCGAGCAAAACGGGAAGACAACAGTACATATCAGTATTTATAATAAATCGCTTACCCGCCTGGAGAAGATGATCGAAATGGGCTTCGAGGAAGGAACTGCTATGGCAATGAAAAACCTGGAAGAGTTATTGGCAACTGTATCGCAACAAAACTAAAGGAATAAATGTACCCTCTGCGTTGGGCTGCAACGCTTCCTGCGACAGGATACTCGCTCTCTCAGAAAGCATTGCAGCCCACGCAGGCAAGGTTGTAAAGGTTCAGGTTGAGTTTTACGATCACCATTGGCGAAGCGTTCAGGCTATTACTCGCGGGATAGGCTGCTCTACCGGGTCGTTAAGCAATTGTCCGTTCTGAATTTCTGGTACCAATCAACCGGGTGTGTTTCCGGGCTCCGTTTCCTCCGCGCCCCAGAGCCGCTGTAGGCCCCACGCCAGTCTAACCACCAGCAAACAGCCGATGAGGTTGAGCCACAGGAAGGCCGTAAGCTGTAGATACCAGCTCAGCACCACGAATGCCTCGCCGATGATGGCCGCCCAGAAGGTGGCCCGCCCGCCAATGGATTTCAGGTAAAAGGCTACGACAAACACGCCCAGGATAACGCCGTAGAACAGAGAGCCGAGAATGTTGACGGCTTCGATCATGCTGCCGAGCCGGTTGGCAAACTGCGCCACCACAATACAAAAGACACCCCAGCCTACCGTGGCCCACTGCGATGCCCGCAGGAAATGCCGGTCGCTGCCTTCGGGCCGGATCAGCCGTTTATATACGTCGATGATCGTAGTGGACGCCAGGGAGTTATACGCCGACGCAATGGACCCCATGGAGGCCGAAAAGATCACGGCAATCAGCAGCCCAATCAGCCCGTGGGGCAGGTAATCCAGCACGAACCGGAGAAATATATAGTTGACGTCGTTGGTATCGGCCGCCGGGTTGTTCTTCTCGATGAGCTTAACCACGTCGGCCCGCACGGTTTTCAGGGCGGCATCGGTGTTGCGGAGGAGGGTGGCGGCTTCGGTCTGCCCGGCTTCGTTATCGGACTTCAGAGCGGCCTGCATGTTCAGCACGGCGCGCTGGCGCTGGGCAGTAATGGTCTGGTGACGGATTTCGGCCAGCTGGTACTGTTGGGCGTAGGGGCTGTTTTTAAGCTTGTCGGTTTCCAGCTTGTTGTGGAAAATAGGGCCGGGGTTAAACTGGTAAAACACGAATACCAGCACGCCCACCAGCAGAATCAGAAACTGCATCGGCACTTTCAGCAGGCCGTTCATCAGCAGCCCCAACCGACTCTGCCCCACGCTCGCACCCGTCAGGTACCGCCCCACCTGCGACTGATCGGTGCCGAAGTAGGACAGTTGCAGGAAGAACCCGCCAATCAGCCCCGACCAAATGTTGTACCGGCTTTCGGCGTCGAAATTGAGGTCAATCACGTTCATGCGCCCGGCCTGGCCCGCTACGTGCAGCGCATCTACAAAGCCCACGCCGTCGGGCAGCATGGACACCGTCAGGAAACCGGCCAGCCCCATGGCCAGCGTTACCACGGCCATTTGCTGAATGTGGGTGTACGATATGGCTTTGGTGCCGCCCGTTACGGTGTAGGCCAGCACGATGCCCCCCATGAGCAGATTGGTCCAATATATATTCCAGCCCAGAATGGTAGACAGGATAATGGAAGGGGCATAGATAGACAGACCGGTAGAGAGTCCCCGCTGCAGGAGAAACAGCCCCGCCGTAAGGGTACGGACCCGGTCGTCGAACCGGGTTTCGAGGTATTCGTAAGCCGTAAAAACCCGGAGTCTGTGAAAGATGGGTACGAACGTAACCGACAGCACGACCATGGCCAGCGGCAACCCGAAATAGAACTGCACAAACCGCATGCCGTCGGTAAACCCCTGCCCCGGAGCCGATAAGAACGTGATGGCACTCGCCTGCGTCGCCATGACCGATAGCCCCACGTGGTACCACGGCAGACTTTGCCCGGCCAGCAGATAATCGTCCATGCTGCGGCTGCCTCGGCTGCGCCAGATACCGTAGGCAATGATACCCGTCAGCGTTACTGCCAGCACCCCCCAGTCAAATGCACTCATGACAACCAGCGCATTAACCCGTAAAACAGCACGATTTCAATCGCAAGACTACCGAGAACAACGGCGTATAGCTGCGACCAGGAACGGGCAAAGGGAGGGAGATCAGTAGTTGTGTCGGGCATGAAAATGAAGTGACTTCTTGGTACGTTAACGGCAAAAATAGCGGTTTAAGCGTGGAGGAGACCTAGAAATATGCCTACTTGCTGATGCGCAGGTGGTAGCTCCCGAACGGGATCAGGGTAAATCCGACCGCGTCGTTACGCGCAAAAACAAGCGGGACGTACGCAGCCAGATCGAACGCGTGACGTCGGCGGTCGAAGCGGATACCGGCCGATAGCAGACCGGCAAAATCGACGCTGCGGTTCACGCCCGAACCCAGCAGCGCAAAGTTTTCGGTGATGAATGACAGTTTCGGGCTCACCTTGCGCACCAGCCCGAACGTAGCCACAAAATTGCGCGACACCTCGCCATTGGAAATGGTCCAGCCCGCCCCGTAAGTTACATTATTCTGCCGGTCGCCGGTGGTTACCAGCCCCTGCACGTAGGTGATGCCCTCGAAGAGTTGATTACCGCCACTTAATATGCCACCGGACTGCACCCCCGCGTACTGCACCGACGCGCCCACGCGTACCCGGTTGCTGACGGGCAGCGAAAATTTAGTGCTCACGCTGAACGCTGCCGAGGGCCGAAGGGTAAAGAAGGAAGCAGATACGCTCCAGTTGTCACTGATGCCGTATTCAAACTGGCTGATGTACAGAACGTAATTTCGAAAATACAGTTTTCTTTTCTCCGCCTGCAGGGCCGTTGACGCCAGGCGCATCGTCTGCGGAAACTGGTTGATGTAAGTATCGGCGGGGGGCTGCTGCTCAGCGCTGACCGGCGGGCCATCAATTATCTCCGGGCGCAGTTCGATTTTGATAATCTGATCGGCAGGAACGCGTACCTCGCCCAGGTTCCGGGTACGGACAACGGCCTCAACGCTATCCTGACGAACCACCTCGCCCCGCAGCGACGTGCCGTCTTTCAATAAAACAGTGTATTCCCGTTTGGGCTGCTGCCGGTTCGGATTCTTCCGGTAGTAGTCATCGTCCTGCGCCTGCGTCAGGGCGGGCAGGAGAAATAGAAAGAGGAGAAGGTATTTCATACGCGTGTGTTTCGTATAACCCGGGCCTCCCGGTCCGGTAGCCGTAAAGCCACTGATGTATTGCACTTTACAGGCCCCGCAACTACCGGACCAGTATGTCGGCGCGGCTCGAGGTTCGGTCTGCATTAGTTACCAATCAGCAAAGTATAGCCCAGATACGGGTACAAACATACTGCCGACTCGCTGACTGACCGGCGATCACTGATCAGGCTGTACAAACCCAGATCGAACGCATGGCGTGGCCGGTCGAGCCGGAGGGCAACGGAGATGGTAGCCCGCTGACTCACGAAGCTATCGTACTCAGCGCCGAGATTTATCGCGTTGTCGCTGATTAGTGTGAGGTCGCGCCCCACTTTTTGCATAACGCCCAGCGTCAGAAACTGCCGGTTTGGTATACGATAGGTGAAGGTAGGGGGGCGCGATGACGAATAGAGGGGCTGGTATCCAGCATAGGTAACTTCATTTCGGCTGGGCAGGGCAATGCCGTAGCCAACCGTTACGTTGCGCTGGCTGCTGCCAAACGAGGCCAGCCCCTGGACTGTCCAGAGACCATATCGTGCCCGCAAAAAATTCGTTGCGCTGCTGCCGTTGATACGTGCCGTTTACCGATAGCCGAACGCCCGGTGTAATGGTCGCGCTGAGTTTCGTGAAAAGTCTGGCCTGCTCGGCCCGGTAGCGAATGGCGTACCCGTTGTCGTTATCGTCGCCGGGAAACGGGAAGGGCGTGACGAAACTGGCCCCTACGCTCCAGAAGCGCGTGATACCATAATCGAATTTGTTTAGCAGCAGCCACGTATTGCGGTAATAGAACCGGCCTTTTTCAGGATTAAATGCTGTAAGTCCTGTCAGTAGCCAGGGCGAAAACTGATTGGTAACAACCCCGTTACTATACATCGTATCGACGCGGCTGAGCAGTTCCGGCTCAAAAAACGAGAGTTGACCGTTTGGCTTCCGCACGGTAATCATCGTACTGTCGCGCTTCACGAACGTACCCGGTACCCGCACCCCGTCGCGCATTACGAAAACGGTTTTTGTGGTGTTCACGCGCGGGGTTGCGTCACTGCTGACTGACGTAGTTTCTTCGGGCAAGTCTGGCCGCTCCGCCGTAATCCGCACCACCTGATCGGCTTCTACAAACGACATCTCGCCCCGGCGTTTTCGAACGGTAATAAGCATACTGTCCTGCCGCAGCACCCGCCCGCGCAGCACCGTACCATCGCGCATGAGCAGCCAGGAGGTTTTGCGCCCGGTACCGTCGGGGCTGATTTGAAACCCCTGCGCCCAGGTGAGCAGCGGGCCGAGCAGAAGAAGGATAAGCAGAACTGTTTTCACGGTCGGGCGTGTTGAAAATTGAGTAGATACGATTGAACGATTCATCATGCAGACGGTAACAAACCGGCAGTTATTCTTCCAGCACATAGCCCAGACCTCCGATTTCCCATTGGGGTTGGAAATTGACCGGGCCGAAGGCATATATATTTATTCGACGGTAGGGGAGGATGGAAAGCAGGCACGCTATACGGATTTGATTTCGGGTATCGGTGTTAGTAACGTGGGCCACCGGCATCCGCAGGTACTGGCCGCCATTCAGGCGCAACTCGACAAATACCTGCACCTGATGGTCTACGGCGAATACGTGCAGACGCCCCAGACGCAGCTGGCCCACGCCCTGGCCCAAACCCTGCCTGACCCGCTCGACACGGTCTATTTCACCAACTCCGGCACCGAAGCCGTGGAAGGCGCCATGAAACTGGCCAAACGCTACACGGGCCGGCAGGAAATCATCTCTTGTTTTAACGCCTATCACGGTGCTACGCAGGGCGCATTATCCCTCTCCGGCGACGAAAACTTCAAGCGTAACTACCGTCCGCTGCTGCCCGGTGTGCGACACATTCGCTACAACAACCCCGCCGACATCGAGCTGATCAGTGGCCGTACGGCGGCCGTGGTGATGGAAGTAGTAGGGGCCGAAGCGGGCGTTCGGGTGCCGGACGCGGGCTACCTGCGGGCCGTGCGCGAACGCTGTACGGACGTGGGTGCGTTACTAATCTTCGACGAGATACAAACCGGCTTTGGCCGTACCGGCACATTCTGGGGGTTCGAGGGGTTTGATGGCGTAGTGACGCCGGATATTCTGTTATGTGCTAAAGGCATGGGGGGCGGAATGCCCATCGGCGCGTTTATCAGCTCGGCAGATATCATGAGCGTTTTTCGGAACAACCCGATTTTGGGCCATATCACCACCTTTGGCGGGCATCCGGTGTCCTGCGCGGCTTCGCTGGCTACGCTGCAGGTTATTCAGAACCGGGCTGTCGGAGGGGAGCCGCTCTACGCGCAGGCCGAAGCCAAAGGGCAGTTGTTCCGGCAGTTGCTGGTGCATCCTGCCATCCGCGAGATACGTGGCAAAGGCCTGTTGCTGGCCGTCGAGTTCGCTTCGTTCGAGGTGCTCAAGTCCGTCATTGATCGGGCCATTCTGCGGGGCGTTATCACCGACTGGTTTCTCTTTTGCGACAACTCCATGCGCATCGCCCCGCCCCTGATCATTACCGAAGCACAAATCCGCGAAGCCTGCGCCGTTATTCTGGCCGCCATTGACGGGTAGTGGAACTGTACACTGATTAGCCGCTATACCTGAACCGTTGCCGTCTTACTGCTTGATCACCTTTACGGTTTCTCTAATAGTACCCGCTGTCAGCGTTACGAAATACAGACCCGTTGCCAAGCCCGTTGTGGGCAGCGCGAACGTATCGGGACCGCCCGGTGCGTACTGCTTCTGCCAGAAAACGCGCCCGGTCAGATCGGTCAGGGTGGCCTGGACTGGAGTGGTGCGTCCGGCGTTGGGCCAGCGGACAAGCAGGGGACCCGCGTCGCTGACGGGATTGGGAAACACCACCGGCGGGCTGATAGGCTCGTTGTTAGCCAACACGAGAAGTCTGGTGAATTTTGGAATGCCATAGCCAATCTGAGCGTCGGGGGTAGCGTACTGACTGCCGGTTTTGCGCAACGCGTCCGTAACCTGCACGGCGGTGAGCTGCGGGTTAGCCTGCCAGAAACCAGCCGCCAGCCCGGCCACCAGGGGGGTAGCAAACGAGGTGCCATTACCCGATGAAATTAAACCGTTTGGATTGCCAATAATTGTACCCTGACCACGGGCCGCCAGGTCGGGTTTGACGCGCCCATCGGATGAGGGGCCGATCGAGCTGAACGACGCCCGCTTTCCGGTCTGATCTACGGCGGCAATGCTCAGCGCCCCGGCGGCATCGGACGGGGTTGAGATGTACCGCCACGCACCAGCCCCATCGTTACCGGCCGCTACCACAATGACCATACCCGTTTCGGAAGCAATCTGAGCCGCCCGCGCCGACAGGGTAGTTTTACCGTTCATATCGGCGTAGGTGTAACTGGATGCGGGATCATCAAATACGGTGTACCCCAGCGACGAGCTGATGACATCGACACCCGCACTGTCGGCGTACTCGACGCCAAACAGCCAGTTGGCTTCTTCCACGCGCTGCTCGGTGCGGGCGTCTTCGGTGCGGAGCAAAATGAACTGGGCTTTGTAAGCCGTACCGTAAAGCTGATTGTCGGCGGTGGCGGCAATAATGGAAAGACACTGCATGCCGTGCGCATCGTCCTCGTAAACACCGGTTTCTTTCTGGACGAAATCATACGTAGCCAGCACCCGTTTTTCGTCGAAGAGCGGCTTCAGAAATCCGACCGTGTTGGCATTCAGAAAGCCGGCATCCAGTACGCCAATCAGCATCCCTTCGCCATGGAACCCCGCATCGTGCATCTTGTCCGCGTCGAGCTGCTGCACCTGCGCCAGCGAGTTACCGTACAGGGGCAGGGCCGCGCCAAACTTGCTTACGCCGACCCCCTGCGCGGTTTCGGCAGTTGCCCCAACGCGGGCATTGGCCAGAGATTTGTTGAACTCAACACCGGCGACAAACGGGAGTTTTTTTACGCCATCCAGCACGGCATCGTTTGCTTCGATCAGCACGGCGTTCAGCCAGCGCGAGGGAAACCAGATTTTAGCCCCGGCCTGCTGAAGTTGCGTCACGTAGGCCGGATTGACGGGTAGATCGCGTTCCAGCGTGGCGATGTTCTGCTTTTGCCGACGCTGTATAGATCGCTGCGACAGAAACTGCTGCGGACGCGAAACGCTGAACGGCGAGTTCGCTTTGTCTTTAAGCAACACCAGATACTTCTGGGGTCGCTGCGCCCACGCACCGAGTGGACCCAGCCACAGCAGCAGAGCCAGGCAGCCGCCCAGCCAGTTCGATCTATTCCTGGCCATGTTCACGCAGGCGATAGATTTGCCGGGTACCATACTCGATTTTCGCTTTGCCGAGGCAGGCCGATTCGGCGCAGTAGCTGAGCCGGGCCGTTTCTTTATAGATCAGGCCCACCTGCCGGGCATACACTTCGAGTCGCTTATCGAGGGCAATCAGCGTCGAGTCGTCCTGGGCAATAACGGTCACGGTTTCGGGGAATTCGGTCGTTCCTACCCGATAGGATTGGCCCGCGTTATGGAGTTCGTAGCCGTCGGCTTCGCGGGTGTTGTGCCGGTTCCCGTTCCAGATCAGGAAGTCATTGACGGGAAAAATCAGCTTGACAATCGCCTGACCGTTTTCGGCCCGGATGGCTTCGTTATTGATGAGTTGGGCGGTCCAGAGCGAGTCGGGCAGCCAGGGCTGGTCGTCGGCCCCGCGCCGGGAGCGTACCAGTTGATGGGCCATTTGTTTAGCCGCGTCGAGGTAAGCCGGGCCCGTCAGTTCTTTCAGTTGGTAGCGCTGCGTTACGGGTTCGGCGTTCAGGGCGTAACGCGTTTCTTCAACGTCATACACTACAAAATGACCGGCTTGCAGCGGGAAATAGTCGTGTTCGGGCAGGGCCTGCGGGGCGAGGTCCGTTTCGCAGGCGGTCAGCGTCAGGGCCGCCGAGACTATGGATAAAAGCGTAAGGTAGCGAAGGCGCATCTTGTTGGGGGAATTGACCTGACAAGATAACGAATTTGTGAGGTGAAAAGTGTTGTTTCGCCACAGAGATGACACCAGAGACGCACGGAGAGATACGCAGAGTTTTTTCTGCAAATATATCTCTGTGTATCTCCGTGCGTCTTGGTGCATCTCTGTGGCGAAAGCGCATAATCTACTTCAGCGTCAACAGGTAGCCGATGGTGAAGTTAGCATCCCAATCGAAGACAAATTGGCTGGTGCCGGTAGCATCGGCAACGGCTTTGTAGATGTTCAGGCCCGCTTTGGACTTGGCGTTCTCCAGATTATAGCCCGAAGGCGCGTTGAGCACGGTATACCGTTCCTTGCCGCTGCGTACCTCTTTCGCCATCTCGAAGGGAACACCGCCAATGATGAAGCAGGTCTTACGCCGGTCAACGGGGATCTGCTTGGCTTTGGCTTTTACCTCGTTGTAGACGGTTGCGTCGCTGGTGTTGTTCTGGAAGTATTTGGCGCCGTAGGTTTCAATGGCTTTGATCTGACCGTTTTCCATCCACGAAATTTTGGTATTGCCCGAGCCAATATCCACGACAAAGGCATTGTCAGCATACTCGGCCGGTAGTACGGCCCGCAACCCTAGAGTACCTTCCTGCTCCGGTGTTACGGTGTTTACTACGTAGTTCAGCGATTTGAGGGCGCGGGTAATCTTCTGCGTTCCCTCGGCCTTGGCGGCACCCGAACTGACCACAAACTGAATGTCGCGGCCATTAACACCGTAGTCGAGCATCTTGCCAATATAGCTCTTCAGCCCCGCCCGGATGTCGGTATCGGTTGCCATGTTTTCCATGACCAGACTGTTGCCAAACTCGGCTTTCTCCAGACTCCAGTGTTTCTGATCGTCAATCTTGACAATGAAGGAGTTAAAGCCGCTGGCCCCGAGTTCTACAACGCCCTTTAGTTTGCCATTCTGGGGCGCGGGGGGCGTAAACGTAAACGCAGGCCGGCTGCCGCTGCTGGCCGCTGCATCGCCGGACGAAGCCCCATTGTCCGACGCAACCGATTCTGGCGCACCGGGTGGGTTGGATGCCTCGGAGGTCTGGTCGTCGGTACGAGGCATCGTGGCTGATTCCGAGGTCTGCTCCGGCGATAGTTTGCGCAGGGCGTCGCTGCCACCGAAGTAGCGAAACGCGAAGAAGATAGCGGCCACAATCAGGGCCGTGATGATAAGCCTTCCAGCTATGGTTAAACGTTGCATCGCTTTTGAGTTGTAAAGTTGTAGAGTCGTACAGTTATAAAGTTGTTGAGCGGACGTTGGTTGGATTCTGAAAGAACTTTACAACTGTATGACTCTGCAACTTTATAACTTTTTTTAGTCCAGTAAATTCCGGTAGCCCGCGTCCTTGGCGGGCGTTTGTCCGGGCCGGGGGGCGGTAATGGGATTCAGCGTTCCGGGTGCATTGAACGAATCAAGCGACGCATCGGAACCGGGCTGTATGGATTTGAACTCGCCTTTGTTGTAGGCTTCCAGCAGGGCCGTGCCTTTGTCGGAGAGCAGGCCGTTCTGAATGTCGACGCCGTTGATGAAATCCATCGACAGGTCCATGGCCCGCTTCATTTCGCCAAGTTTCTGACTCATATCGTCCTGAATGTATTCCATCGACTGATCGAAGTAGAACTTCTTGTCGGGGTCGCCTTTGAAAATGCTGACGGCGGTTTTAAGCGCATTCGAGCTTTCCTTGACAATCTGGTACTCAGTTTCCTTGAGCCGGACTTTAATCTCGGTTTCCTTGATAATGTAGTCGGCACTCTGATTGACTTTTTCCATGAAAGCCAGTACAGTAGTCATATTGCGCTGGAGAGGCAGCAGTTTTTCGTTCATCTCCTGCAAACCCGCGCCTTCAATGGTGGCCAGCTGCGCCTGTTCGCGCATGCCGGGCCGGTCGGTCATGGTATTGGCTTTGTTGGCTTCGGCAAATTTCTGCTTGATGCCTTCGTTGTTGCTGCCGATGCGTTTGTTGAGTTTCACGAGCTGCCCGGCCAGCGTGTCGATCTGCCCCTGCATCTGCTGACGTTTCTTTTTGAGATCGTCGACGTAGATTTTCATAATCGCGATGGGGTTCAGCTGAATCACCGTACCCGTCAATGACCGCATCAGCGATTTAAACAGGAAGAACACGGCGGTGCGGATATCCCGGCTCGTAATGAGGAAAATCACGACGCCCAGTACGCCCAGCAGCAACGCCAGTTCGAGTACGTTGGACGTGGCCCGGATCAGAAATTCGAGGATCGTGTTGATGTTCACGAGCGCGAAACCGGCCAGTCCGGCCAGGGTAATCATGCCCAGAATGCCTTCGGGACGGCTCCAGAAGGACCGTTTTTCTCTGTCCGTACTGCCGCCCAGTTGGGAAAAGTCAGGAGTTGCCATTTTAAATAGGTTCGGGGGTTAACGTTTGGTTAGTCAACGTGTCAGAGTCGTGCCTGTCCAACCCATTGAACAGACAATGCGAACCCTGAACATCATGTCAAATACTGCTTGATCTTATCCATATCCGCCTTAATCTGACTGGTGAAGTGCGCGAACGTAGCGTCGTAGTTCTGGCGGTTCTGCTCAATTTTTGCGCTCTGCTCCGTAATTTCTCCACCGATGGCGCTAAGCCGGTTGCTGTTGGCGTCAATGTGTTGCTGAATCTCCAGTAGCTGTTTGGCCAGGGCTTCGTTTTCGCGCTGGAGTTTCTGTTGCTCGCTCTGTAGGCCGCCCACACGTTCGGCCAGGGCCGCTTCCACGCTTTTGCCGAAGCCATTGCGGTCTTTGTCCAGAGCCATGATAAACTGATTGGCCGTGCCGGTCAGCATCCCCACATCCGTGGTGCCGCTTAGTGCCTTAAAGCTGGCCCAGGCCGCCTGGTACTGCTTGTCTTCGGTCAGGCCAAGGTTATTCAGGCTCCGCAGCGTTTCGCGAAACTCGAAATAATCGGGTCCGGGCGGGTTGTTCTGCGCCAGTACGTCGGCAAAATGCTGCGCAAACTTATCGTCAATAGTGCCACGGGGACCACCAGCGGACGGGACCGTATTGGATGCGGGTACGTCGGTATCGGGTGGGCGGGGCACGGCACGTTGGGCAGGCGGGGAGCCGGTAGCGGTTGTTGGGGCCGGTTCTTCGGCCTCCTTAATAAAGAACCCCAGGATTTTCTTGCCGATCGACTGATCTGGTTCTGGCATAACGTCGGCCACTCCCGGGAACATCTGCCCGACGAATGACTGAACAATGTTACACGGTTCCGGCGTACCGTGCAATACGGATTTAAGCCGAACGGTCTTTTTCAGTGAACAGATATTCCTAAATGGGTAGCAGTGGCGAAGAAAAAAGCCCCGGTCTGACAACCGGGGCCTGCTACTGAGGGAAGGAGCTAAACGTGTGATCATGCTACTGCAAGTCCTTCTTCAGCCAGCTACTCATGCGTTTGCGGAATTTCTCGACTTTAGGTTCCGACACGCTGCTGACATACATCTCGTTGCCGTGCGTATAGTAGTATCCCTGGTGGTACACCTCGGCGGGGTAAAACGTCTCAAAGGGCACCACCTGCGTTACAATGGGGCGGCTGTATTTGCCTGATTTATTTTCGTTCGCAATGGCCGCGTCGATGCTGGCCTTTTCCTGGGGTGTTCGGTAAAAAGCTGCGGAGCGGTACTGCGTTCCTACATCCGGGCCCTGCCGGTTGAGCGACGAGCCGTCGTGGCCAATAAAAAACCCTTTCACGAGCGTATCGTAGGGAATCACGGCGGGATCGTAATAAATCTGGATGGCTTCGGCGTGGCCCGTCTGGCCGGAGCCCACCTGCTCGTAGGTCGGATTGGCTTGCTGGCCCCCGGCGTAGCCCGACACCACCTCCCGAACGCCCCGCAATGACTCGAACTGCGCTTCGGTGCACCAGAAGCAGCCGCCGGCAAACGTGGCTACGGCCTCGCCGGGCTTGAGTTCGGGCAGTTTGGCCGGACTGGTATCCTTGGCAGTCTGAGCCAAATTGCCGTTGGTGGCTCCGGTCTGGCAGCCGGCCAGCCCCGTGAGCGCGAGCAGAAAAATAGCGATGGTCTGTTTCATAGTAGCGTAACGATGAATAGGGGCGGCTGGTTGCCGGGAATTCTTTTTTAGCCACAGAGTTACACTAAGACGCACAGAGATTCACAAAGAAAAACGTAAAAGGAAGAAAGAAACTGTGTACCTCTGTGCGTCCTGGTGTAACCGATTCGGCGGACCGACTGTGGCTAAAAATAAAACAAAATGACAACCCTCGGACTGGAACTCCCTACCGACCCGCGCTGGGTCGATATTGCTCAAATGAACATCGGCGAAATTCTTATCGACCACGCCTGGTGCGAGCAGAAAGCCGCTTCGTCCTGCATTTCGCTGATCGTAATGTATACCGACAAGGCCCGGCTGGTGGAGGTGCTATCGCCCATCGTGGCCGAAGAATGGGGCCATTTCCGGCAGGTGCTGCGCGAACTGGGCAAGCGGGGCATCAAACTGGGTCGGCAGCGCAAAGATGAGTACGTCAACGAGTTGCGGAAACGCCTGCGCCGGACTGCCGTCAGTCCGGATGAACAGATGCTGGATAACCTGCTAATCAACGCCCTCATTGAAGCCCGGAGCTGCGAACGCTTCAAACTTCTCTCCCAGCACATTGCCGACGAGAGCCTGCGCGGGTTTTACCACGACCTGATGATTTCCGAAGCGGGCCACTACCGCACCTTCATCGACCTGGCCGAAACCTACCTCCCCGCCGAGCGCGTGCGGCAACGCTGGAAAGAGTTTCTGGCCGAAGAAGCTGCCCTCCTTTCCACCCTGACCGTACGGGGCGACCGCATGCACTAACCGGTGGGGTTTCGTCCGTTGAAACCAGTGGTCTCGTCCTCAGGAAATTAAGGGTCTATCGGAGTCAGACTGATCCGTTTCCGGGTTACCTGCTGGCCTGATTTGTCCAGCAAACCGGGCAATAGTCGGGGTGGGGGCGTTATCTTTACGGAGCAACCCACCGCCTGATCCGTCTCCGTTCTGCATGACCTTTCTGCAACAAACCGCCCAGCGAATTTTTGAAACTCACGGTCCCAGCCTGCGTGATGTCTGGGTGATTCTGCCCACGCGCCGGGCCGTTTCCGTGTTTCTGGATGAACTGGCCGCTCTGTCTGACCAGCCGTTTCTGGCTCCTCACGCCCTGGCCGTCGATGATTTTATTACCCAGGCCGCCGGGATTCAGCTTATCGACTCGGTCAGCCTGACGTTTGAACTCTACGAAGTGTTCCGGGAAATAGATCCTCACCTTGAGTTTGAGCAGTTTATCGGCTGGGCCAGCATTGTCCTGGCCGACTTCGACCGCATCGACCAGCACCTGGTGGTGCCGTCGGAGTTGTTCAGCTACCTCACGGCGGCCAAAGCCCTCGAACGCTGGGAGGTTGACCGGCCCTCGTCAGCGAAACCACTTGTGGAAACACCCGGTACGGCACGCTACTTTAAACTGTTCGAGAATCTGCAAACGGCTTACCAAAGTCTGCACACCCGCCTGGCCGCGCAGGGGCTGGCGTACCGGGGTATGGCGTACCGCAAACTGGCGGAGCAGGTCGATACGCTGATTCGGGATAACCTGGCGTACGAACGGGTGTATTTCGTGGGCTTCAACGCCCTCAGCCGTGCTGAGGAGCATATAGTTCGGGTGTTGGTAGATGCGCAGAAAGCCGAGCTGGTCTGGGATGTTGACCGCTATTACGTCGACGATTATCGGCAGGAAGCCGGCGAGTTTCTGCGCCGGTACAAAGACAACGGCTGGCTGTTTTCCAGCCAGAACCGCCACGATCTGCGGCAGGAGTCCAACCATCTGCTGGGTACCCGCAAAACCATCCGCGTAATAGGGGTGCCCAACGCCAGCACCCAGGCCAAAGTGGCGGGTAAGCTGTACCGCGACGCAAAGACGCAGCAGAAAACCGCCATTGTGCTCGCCGACGAGACCCTGCTGGTGCCGGTGCTGTACGCGCTGGATGAGAACGTGACCGACCTGAACGTGACCATGGGTCTGTCGCTGCGGTCGTCGCTGTTGTTTACGCTAGTCGATACGCTGTTCGAGATGCAGCGGACGGTACACGAGTTTCGGACCCGCGACGGGCGCGACCTGCGCATTCCGAAGTTCCACCACCGCCACGTGACCAAGGTGCTGAACCATCCGTTCGTGAAGCAGTACGAACGGATCCACCACCTCGAATGGTCCGGCGGACTCGATCAGCAAGGCGAGCCGATACCGCCGATGCCGCTGTTTCAGTGGATGGCCGCTCAGCTCGTAAAAGAGCAGCGGGTCTATCTGACCGAAAAAGACCTAGGCGAACTGGGACAGAACGATCCGCTTATCCAGAAACTATTCACCCGCTGGCCCGCCGACGACCCCACCCAGGCCATCAGAACATTCTACGATCTGATTGATCTGCTACGCGACGTATATAAAGTTAGTCAGGACGCTATCGAGATAGAGTATCTATACCTGTTTTACACCCTGTTACAGCAACTCGAAACTACGCTGGAACGTCAGAAACAGACCCTTGGGCAAAGCTCGGTAACGCTTAAAAGCTTCCGGCAATTCCTCTACGAACTGATTCGGCAAACCAGCATCCCGTTTACCAGCGAGGGCCGCAGCCAGCTTCAGATTATGGGGATGCTGGAAACCCGCGCGCTGGATTTTGACCGGGTTATTATCCTGTCCGTAAACGAGGGCGTGCTGCCGCAGTCGCGTCGGCTAAACTCGCTGATCCCGTTCGATATTGCCAATGACCCTAACATAAAACTGCCTACGTACCGCGAACAGGAAGCCGTGATGGCCTACCATTTTTACCGGCTGCTGCAACGCGCCACCGACGTGGTATTGCTCTACACAACGTCGACTGATGCGTATGGTACCAGCAAAGGCGAGCCGAGCCGATTTATCCGGCAGATCGAGCACGAACTGGTCCCCAAATCCAACGGGCGTATCCGGCTTAGCAAACCCAGTGTGCGGTTCGGCCCGGCGGGCGTTGATCAAGTTGATCTGACTGATATCAGCGTACCCAAAACCCAGGCCATCCGGGGCGATATTCTGACGCTACTCACTACAAAAGGGCTGTACCCCTCGTACCTGAACCAGTTTGTGAGCTGCTCCATGCGCTTTTACTTCAGCCGGATTGTGAAGATCAGCGAGGAAGAAGACATCGAGGAGAAAATGGGGTCTGCCGATTTTGGTAACTGGATGCACCTCGTGCTGGAACGACTCGATAAAGAATACCGGCTGCACAACCTGCCCGTTGACGAAGCATTGATTCTTAGTTTGCTGGAAGAAGAGTTTTCCAATACCATGAAGGGCCGCGTCATGGAATCGGGTATCAACCTGCTGCTGTACGACATCGCCAAAAAGCTGATGCTCGACTTCCAGCAGCGGCAAAGCAACCTCATGGGCCTGACCGTAATCGGCTCCGAGCAGACGCTCGATACCTATATCGATGTGCCGCTCGACGGGCGGACGCTGCGGGTGCGCATCGCCGGGAAAATTGACCGCATTGAACAGTATAACAACCAGATCAGGATTGTCGATTATAAAACCGGCAAGGTCGAGCTGAACGACAGGACGCCGGGCGATTTGCACGAAAAGCTGCTGAACAACCCCAAATCCGACAAGATGCGGCAGCTGTGGCTGTACCGGTATCTGGCTCTGAAAAACATTCGCGATTACGGCGGGCTGCCCCGCAACCGCGACATTGCCGACGTGTACGAGACCAATGGCATGGCTGTAGAAGCCGGTTTCTACTCGTTCCGCGACCTGGACGGTGGGTTCAAAACCAATCCCGTTCGGTTCGGAGCCGACGACAGCCCGGCGCAGTACATTCAGGATTCGGAGGAGTTACTACGGCAGTTTGTGCATCGCCTGCTCGACCCTGCCGAGCCATTTCGCAAAACCCGCCAGCTCGACGAGTGCCAGTACTGCGATTACAAGGGCATCTGCGGACGGTGAAAACAAAAAAAAGCTGACCGCATAACGGTCAGCTTTTCTAATTTGAATACAACCTGAATTGAAAAATTGGGCGATTACTGCTAACGCAGGTCGCGAATGGGTCAAAATTGATACATAGAAAGATTAAATACAACTTTTCTGGTAATTTTTCTGATCGAAATTATAAAATTCCGGCTAGAGCAGAAACGTGATGACCCGCGTCCAAGGCCTGATACACGCGGTATCTGCCGAAATCTATTCACCTTTAGCTTTAAAATCAGCATTGCCATGCGCCTTGTCATTCTCTCTCTTTTGCTATGGGCTACCCGGCCTGCCACGGCGCAGCAACGCACGTACTGCAACCCGATGGACATCAGCTATCGGTACAACTTCGAGCAGTTGAACGAGGGTATTTCGTACCGCTCCGGGGCCGACCCCGTCATCATCAACCACAAGAACGAGTACTACCTGTTTGTTACGATTCAGGGGGGCTGGTGGCACTCCAAAGACCTGATTAACTGGGAGTATGTGGTGCCGGATAAGTGGCCGATGGAGGATATGTGCGCTCCGGCGGCCCTGTCGGTGCGCGACACGCTGTATCTGTTTCAGAGTACGTTTGAGCAGCGGCCCATCTTCGTTTCGACCGAGCCCGAGAAAGGGAAGCTTCAGTTTTACAACCGCTGGCTGCCAAGGTTACCCAAAGACATTGGCCCCTGGGACCCGGCCCTGTTTCACGACGAGGATACCGACAAATGGTATATGTACTGGGGCTCCTCGAACGTTTATCCCATCTTTGGCGCGGAACTCGACAAAAGCCGAAACCTGACCTACGCGGGTCTCAATCCAGCCGAAGCCTATAAAGCTATGTTCTGGCTCGACCCCTATAAGCACGGCTGGGAACGCTTCGGTCCCAACCACTCCGACCCGTTTAAGCCGTTTGTAGAAGGGGCCTGGATGACCAAACACAACGGCAACTACTATCTGCAGTACGGCGCGCCCGGCACCGAATACAATGTCTATGGCAACGGTACCTACGTGGGCAAAACCCCGCTTGGCCCGTTCGAGTACGCGCCCTACAATCCCATTGCCTACAAACCGGGTGGCTACGCTACGGGCTGCGGTCACGGCAACACGTTTCAGGATGGTTATGGCAACTACTGGAATACCGGCACCACCTGGGTGGGCGTGAACTGGCCAATGGAACGCCGGATTGTGATGAACCCCGCCGGTTTCGACAAAGACAATCAGCTGTTTGTCAGTACCCGCTTCGGCGATTTTCCGCACTACCTGCCCACGAAGAAGTGGCAAAATCCCGACGAACTCTTTACGGGCTGGATGCTGCTCAATTACAAAAAGCCCGTTGTGGCCTCGTCTACCCTCGCCACGGCCCCCACCGATACCGTTACCGCCGACCGCGTGGCTGACGAAAATCCGCGCACGTTCTGGGTGGCCGGGCAAAACAAACGTGGGGAAACGCTCACGACTGACCTCGGTGCCGACTATGACATCCGGGCGGTGCAGGTCAATTATTTCGATTACAAGCTCGCCATTTTCAATTCGGACTCGACGGTCTATACGCAGTTTAAGATCCTTACTTCTTCCGATAATAAAACCTGGGAAACGGTAGCCGATCTGACGAAAGAGCCGAAAAAAGACCACGCCTGCGCCTTTGTCGAGATTCCGCTGCGGGACGGTGGGAAACCTGTGCGGGCGCGGTACGTGCGGTACGAACACGTCTATACCGCCGGTAAACACCTCAGCATCAACGCCTTTCGGGTATTTGGCAAGGGCCTGGGAAACCCACCCGCCCCGCCGACTATGACCGCCAAACGCCAGCCGGACCAGCGCAATGCTGATTTGACCTGGACAAAAACGGCGAAGGCCACCGGTTACAACATTCGCTGGGGCATTGCGCCGGACAAACTGTACCAGACGTACCAGTTCTGGGATACCGACCCCAACCGCTTTGAGTTACGGGCGCTGAACGTGGGCGTACCGTATTATTTTGCCATCGAAGCCTTTAACGAAAATGGCGTGTCCGGTATCAGTAACGTGATCAGCGCGAACGAAGCGAAATAATCACCGCACAGGTAAAATCCACGTAAACGAGATGGGGACTCCCTCGTTGCTGACGCCCTGCACCACAATGCGCAGCCGTTTGGCGGTGTCGTTGAGCGGGAAAGCCAGATTGCTCAGTCCGTCGGGGCCGCTCTCGCCCAGCGGTTGCCAGAACAGGACATCGCGCCGGTCGGGGCGGGGGTTGGGTTCGGCCAGATCGTAGCGCGGTACGTAAAACTCGCGTGGCCCGGCAAACCCCGCTACTGTCGTGGCTACGCTGGTACGTTCGGGCAGCGGGTCAACACCTCTGCCTTTGCGGGTGAAAATAGCAATGATGCCATTGGCCGCCCTGGCTCCGTAAATCCCCGCCGTAGCGGGATTATTCAGCAACTCAATTCGGCTAACCATTCGGGGGTCAAGGGCGTCAACCATACCGTAATCTGCGTACATGCCGTCAATCAGATAAAGTGCAGACTCATCACCCATGGTGATGCCCCGCCGGAGCATACGGATTCCGGGAACCATACCAATAAGACCCCAGATATCATTTGCGATAAGAGTTGAATTATTGTCTTCCACAATCAGTACCCGGTCAGCTTCGTTGTGCAGACTGGCCCGCTGCACCTCAACAGGCCGCTCTACATTCCGGTCACTGACGGACAGTTTTGGTGCCCGAACGATAACCTCGGCCAGTTGGCGGGCGGTAGAGTCGCGGTAGAAAGCGGGCCAGGCGCTCTGCCGTCGTTGCGCATCGGCCAGCCAGACCGGGGTTTTAGTTGGGTCGGGCTGGGGCGAAGGCGAGTACAGGGCCGGCGTGGGGAATGGCAGGCCCGGCGCGTTGAAGCGGAGGATAGCCCCGTTGGGTTGGGTAACGCGGGCCAGTACCCGCACCGTATCGGCCACTTGTAACCCCGTTAGCCGGAACACGCCCCCGGCGTCAGTACGCAGGCTGCGCATGGCTTTCTGTATGCCCTGCTGCAACTGCACCACAACCGCAGCGTTGGCAACGGGTTGCCCTCTCTTGTCGGTCACCTGCCCGCTCAGGCCCCAGCCGCCCGTTGTGTCGGCGGGTTGGGGCGCGGGCAGTCTGCGCCAGCCCTGGGTCAACAGCAAATTATCGAGATCGCGTAGTCGGTCGGGCTGGAGGTAATAGTCCGGCGATTCGATCGGCCCGCGCAGGCCGGCTGTCAGCAACAGGGTGGTTCGCATGTCGGGTTGGAGCGTATCGGTGGGTAGCTGATCGGCATCGGTCACCGCTGCCGACCAGCTGCCCGCGACCGGATAGCCATCAGCATCGTGAAAGCGCAGACCGATACCCGCCGTCTGCCGGGCCTCGTGCCGGAGTTTGCCGGTCGATACCTGCATCCGAATCCCTTCGTCGCGTTCAGGAATAAACACCAGTCGCTCGGCGCGGGGCTGGCCAGTTTCGTCCCAGACCGTCAGGCGGCATACGCCGGGCGGCAACGTACCAACGGGCAGCGTAAACCGGGCTGAACGCAGCCCGGCCTCTCCGCGTTGCAGCGACCATTTTTGACGGTAGACCAGCTGCTCGCGGCTTTGCAGGGTCACGTACACCGGCTGCCCGGCATACTGACCCGCAGCCCGTACCATTACCGTCAGCAGCATACTGTCCGAGACAGCATCTGCCGACAACGCCCAGCCTTCGATCTCTACGGCGGGTAGGGCAACGGGCCGAATAACAACACCTGCCAATGGATCGGGCAGAGCCCTGTAAGTCTGCCCGGCCTGGGGCGTTAGCGTGATCCGGCCCATGCCCAGGGCGTTAGTCGTAAACCGCGCTGCTTCGGCTCCGCTTCCGTCCACAATGCGCCCGCTGGTGGCCCGACCCCGTCCGCTGGTGGTTACGGCTTTGATACCCAGTACGGCAGGAATAGCCGCCAGCCACCGGCCTCCTTCGGGCAGCACCTGCACGTCGAGCGAGTCAGCTACCCGGTTCGTGGTGCCGCCCCCCATTGCGTTACCCCCAACCGCCCCCTGATTCGTCGATTGGCCGGGCGGGGATTGCCGCAGGGTACAGACCGACAGCATCCGCTCGAACGCCGGGCCATTAGCCACCTGATCCTGATCGGTATAGGCCCGCAGCCGGTATAACCCCGCCGACAGCGTATCGGCAAACCGAAAACTCGTGGTTGCCCGTCCATCGGTTAGTTTGAGCCACTGGTGCTGAACGGTATGGCCATCGGGTGCGATCAACTCCACCTGCACCGCGCCGGCGCGTCCGGCTACGGGTAGCTGACGGGCCGCATTCAGCACATAAGCGCTAAGCCAGAGCTGATCGCCGGTACAATAAAAGCCTTTATCGGTTTGCACGAATACCAGCGGGGCGGTTCGTTTTTCGGCCCATTCGCGATTGGCCACCAGCGAGTCCAGGACGGCGTCGGCCCGCTGGGCTTTGCCCTCGGCGACGTTGGTGGGCGTCAGTGCTTCATCTTCGGCAGAAACCCAGTCCAGCGGTAGAAGTGTGGCCAGGCGGTCGTTGCCGAGGTAGCCGCGTACGTCGAGTCCATTGCCCTGCGTAATGCCTCCGGTCAGGGTAAGTTCGAGCAGCTTGCCGGGCAGCAACAGCATGGAATACGCGTAGGGCGAATCGCGGTAGGGCGAGTTGGTGGCATAGACCCGGTTGTAGTAGACCTCCAGCGGGTGGGCTGACACCAACCGACGCTCGAAGGGTAATTCGCCGGGCTGAAACAGGGCGCGGGCCTGATCGGGGCCGATGAACAGGCGTTCAGCGGTGCGTACCAGTGGCAGTACCTGGGCGTTGGTATCGTTGCCGGTCAGGGGCGTCTGATACACGGTATAGCCCGCCCGTTCGTGGTTTCCGGTCAGCAGACTGACCAGCAGGTGCTGCAACGATCCCAGATAAGCCCGTTGCCGGTTACGCTGCCACTGCATTTGCTGTTTGGTAGTGATGGGGGCCAGTTCCTCGAAACGTGACGCGCCGGCGAAATTCATGTGCCCCTGATGCAGATCAAAGTGCAGTAGATCGTAGTGGAGTCGGTAGCCGAGGGCTTCGTTGCTGATGACGAGCGGTTCGGCAGCCTGGGCCAGCAGATGCCCTTTTTCGGACTGAAAAGACAGCACGCCGGGGTTCATAATCTGGCATTGGCGGGCCTGCGGACGACTGCCAAGCAGTTCGCGGCTGAACTCGCGAAACTGCCGTTGCCAGACTTTACTATGCCGACCCGTTACGGTTACGCCCGCCAACATTGGGCCCGGCTGGAGTTTGAGATCGATTTGGCGGGGGCGGGTGTCGGTCAGGCGCAGGGACTGACGGAATGTCTGGTAGCCCAGCAGTGAACCAACGAGTTCCTGATTGCCGGGCGGCACGTTGCCGAGTCGGTAGTTGCCGCTGGAGTCGGCAGTGGTGCCGCGCGACGTGTTGTTGATATAAACCGAGGCAAAGGGTAGCGGTTCGCCGGTTTTGGCGTCGAGAACGCGGCCCCTCAGCGTACTGCCGGGCGTCTGGGCCAGCACAATACCCGCGCAGAGCCACAGCAGAAAGACGCATAGGAGGGTACGCATGAAAAAGACCGGTTAGGAGCAGGGTGGCGTAAAAATAGCTAAACGCATCTGAGAATTTTTATACGTTAGGCTGACTATTCATGGCTCATCGGTGAATCGTTATCTTTGAGAAACGCATCGCCCAATAATCATGTCCGAACTGCTGTTCCAGATTTTAGATACGCCCCAGGCTCCGCTCATCCTGCAACAGGCGCAGGCCATTTTGGATAGGGAGAAGCGGACCAGACAGAAATTCTATAAGTGGCGCGGTGAATACAAGAAAGCGGAATTCATCAATGGCGAAGTCGTTGTACATTCACCTGCGCTTGACCAGCACAACTCGGCGATGCTGTTGCTGGCCACGCTGCTAAGTGTTTACGTGAACGACCGGCAGTTGGGCTGCGTCCGGGCCGAAAAAGCGTTGATCGAGCTAACGCGCAATAGCTACGAACCGGACGTTTGTTTCTTTGGACCCGATAAGGCCGCCACCATTACCGACGATCTGTTGTACTACCCCACTCCTGATTTTATTGCCGAAATCCTCTCAAAAAGCACTGAGAAATACGACCGCGAAATTAAGTTCGCCGACTATGCCGCGCACGGCGTTTCCGAATACTGGATCATCGACCCCCGGCGCCGGACCATCGAACAGCACGGTATCGACACCGACACGGGCGAATACGCGCTGCTGAATACACTGGGTATCAAAGACACCATCACGAGCCACGCCATTGCCGGTTTCGCCATCCCCATCCGGGCCCTCTTCGACGTTACGGCTAATACGACGGCGTCGCGGGGACTGCTGGCTTCTTAGCGCGTTTCGTCCGACAGAGCCAGCGGAACAAAGTGCTTCTGGTTAAGGGGCAGGTTTTCGGCGGTCCAGTCCACATCGCGCACAAAGGCAAACGCCCGCACGGGGCAGTTGGCCACGCGGCAGTAGGGGCAGCATTGTTGAATGCAGGGGTCAGTATGCACAAAGATTTCGACCTCGTTAGCCGAGCCATCTTTCAGGGTATCCTCAAACTTGTGAACCTCGTCGTGAACCTGGTTCAGCGGCCAGTAATAAGGCAGGGTGAGGTGGCAATCTACGTGCAGATCGGCCCCGTATTTCTGCACCCGCAGGTTGTGTACGTCAATCCAGTTGCGGTCCCGGTCACGATTCAGCAGCGTCACGACCCGGTGCAGCGTGGGGATATCGGTTTCGTCCATAAGCCGCGCCACGGACTGCCGCGTGATTTGCAGGCCGTTGTAAATAATCACAACCGATAACGCCAGCGACAGGACGCTGTCGATCCAGCCGTACCCCGTCAGGGCCACCAGTCCCACGCCTGCCATCACGATAATACTGCTGACAACGTCGGTGAGCAGATGCTTCCCGTCGGCGGTGAGGGCCAGCGAATCGGTTTGCCGCCCGGTCCGAATCAGCCCGTAGCCGACTATAGCGTTGGCTACGGCAGTGATGCCAACGAGTACCAGGCCGACGTTTAAGTTGGTGAGAACGCGGGGTTCAAAGAAACTCAGAATGGCCTGCCAGATCACCACCAGCCCCGCCGAGAGGATCATGGCCCCTTCGAATCCCGACGACAGAAACTCGATTTTCCCGTGACCGTACGGGTGGTTCTGATCGGCGGGCAAAGCGGCCAGGTAAATGCTGTAAAACGCAAAACCACTGGCCAGTACGTTGACAATTGACTCGACGGCGTCGGTCAGGATGGCGGCCGAATCGGTCAGGAAATACGCCGTGAATTTAATGACCAGCAGGATAATGCTCAGCCCCAGCGAGACGCCCATCCAGCGGTATTTTCGGCGTTGACTGGTTCTCATGGGGTTGGACTGAACGTTGATTCGTGGCTACAAAGATAACCAAATAGAGCCGGAAAGTCCGTACTTTCGCCGGCATGAACGAGGTCGAAAACCCCTGGCAGACGCTCCAGTCGTCGGTTCCATACGAAAACCCCTGGCTTAGCATCCGTCACGAAGACGTTATCACGCCCGCTGGTACACCCGGCATTTACGGGGTGGTCAGCTTCAAAAATAAAGCCGTTGGTGTCATTCCCATTGATGCCGATGGGAACACCTATCTGGTGGGTCAGTACCGGTATGCGCTCAACGAGTATTCGTGGGAGATTCCGGAAGGAGGCTGCCCGCTGGGCACCCTACCGCTGGATACGGCCCGGCGTGAACTAAAAGAAGAAACCGGCCTGACTGCCCAGACCTGGACGCCCATTGCCCGGATTCACACCTCTAATTCCGCTACTGATGAAGAAGGGTTTCTGTTCATTGCCGAGGACCTGACCGAAGGAGAGCACGACCCCGAAGACACTGAGCAGCTCCGTCTCTGGAAACTTCCCCTCACCGACGCCGTGGCGATGGCCATGAACAGCCGCATCACCGACGCCCTGAGCGTGGCGGGTTTGCTGATGGTTGCCCGTCTCAGGAACTTATAAAGATGCAGGCTTACAAAGTTGGCTGCCACAGTGGATGCTGCCGCAGTGGATGCTGCCGCAACACACGTTCGGGCCAGCATCTTTTATGGCAGCTACCTCTACAACGCTGTGATTAACTAAATTACGTTACAACTCAACAACGCTTCCCTGTGCTTCCTATTCTCTACGGTTTTTTGCTTGGCTCCGCTCTTTGCCTGACGTTTGGTACGGTATTCTTCGCGCTGATTCAGAACAGTGTCGATAATGGATTTCGGTCGGGTATGAAAATTGTCTTCGGCGTGATTGTTGGCGACATTCTGTTCGTGCTGGCAGCTTTGCTCGGTACGGCGTTTATCCCAAAGGTGGCCGGTTTTGAGACGGCGATGGCGGTGGTGGGCGTTTTGTTTCTGACGGCGATGGGGCTGGTCAATATCCTGCGCGGAACCCCCCGGCTGGCGTATCCCACAACGCGCTTCGGTAATTTTGTATACTACTTTACAACGGGCTTTTTTTTGAATGCGCTAAACCCGGTCAATTTCGTGTCCTGGGTGGCCATCGTGGCGTATATCCGGTCTCACATGCACTATACAGACGCGCAGCAGTATGCATTTATGGGCGCGGCTCTGCTGGGTGTACTGGCTACCGAGTCGGCCTTGGCGTACTATGCCAACCGGCTCAAACGACTCTTCACCCCCCGGGTTGTCACGATTTTTAACCGGGTTACGGGCCTTATGTTTCTGGCTGTAGCCGCCCAGATTGCTTACACGCGCCTGTATGAGCCGTTTATAAGCGGGTTGAAGTAATCGCTGGTTTCTATAGGTTTCTACACGCAGGCCATGTCTGCATCGTGCATCTACGGCAAGGGACCTGTTTTACAGGTAATGCACTTCGCTGTTTATCCCCTGCGATGTCAGGCTGATTTCGCGGATGCCCACGCGGTAGTTGTCCACGGTGAACTCGGTGGTATCGGGTCGCATCTGGTAAAACGTCGATGGGGTGAGGAGTTCGAGCAGATTGCCGCGCTGTACAATTTTTTCGACGTGGTAGTGGCCACAAACTACCGTGATGTGACAGGGTAGATTCCGCACTAAAGCCAAAAATTCGTCGGGCTGGTTAAAGGCGTAGTGGGTATCCATGAACCGGACGTCGGCGGGCAGGGGCGGGTGATGCATGAAAATCAAAACGTTACTGTCGCGCAGGGCTTCCAGAAACTCGCGGAGCCAGGTCCATTGTGCAGAAGACATTGTACCCTTCGATGTATCGAGAAATAAAGCCGGGCGGCCTTCCAGCGGAATGGCGTAGTAGAGTTCGGACCCGTGCAGGTGATGACTGAGCCGAAAAGCATCAGCCAGCAATGCTGAATCGTCGTGATTACCCGCAATGGCGTAGCAGGGGTAGGTGAGTTGCTCTACCTGTTCGGCCATCCACTCATAAATGGCTGCGTCGCCGGACTTGTGGCATAAATCGCCCCCCAGCACCAGACAGCTGGGCTTCAACTGAGACAGGAAGGCCAGGGCATTCAGGAAGTTCTGCCGCACGTCGACCCCCATCGGTTTTTCATCGGCGTGTCCTACGTGCGGGTCGGTAATAAAAGCAATACGCATAGTCAGTAAAAAGTTATCAGTGAACAGCAGGTGAATGGAGACCGATTACGGCGAACTGGTCACTGTTTTTGCTTCGTTCCAATACACGTCCATTTCGGCCAGGGTCATTTCGGCCAGGGATTTGCCGGCCGCGCGGGCCTGTTCCTCGAGGTACTGAAAGCGGTTAATAAACTTTTTGTTTGTTCGCTCCAGAGCCGTTTCGGGATTAATAGCAATGAAGCGGGCGTAGTTGACGAGCGAGAACAGCAGATCGCCAAACTCACCTTCGGCCCGCTGCGCGTCGATGGCGCTACCCGTGCCACCCGGTCCGTCGGCCTGGTCAAACTCAGCTTTGAATTCCTGAAGCTCTTCTTCAACTTTTTCCCAGACCTGCTGCCGCTCGTCCCAGTCGAACCCCGCGCCCCGCGCTTTCTCCTGAATGCGCATGGCTTTGACCAGCGCCGGCAACGATCCCGGTACCCCACCCAGCACCGATTTATTGCCTTCTTTCAGCTTCAGTTGCTCCCAGTTGGCCTTTACTTTTTCTTCCGTGTCGGCAACAACTTTGTTCCCACTGGCGTCGGCGTAAATATGCGGATGGCGGCTGATGAGTTTATCGCAAATGCCATTCAGGACGTCGGCCATGTCGAAATAATCGGGCGAGTCAGGGCCGGCTTCCGACGCAATTTTAGCGTAAAAAATCAGGTGTAGCTGAATATCGCCGAGTTCTTTGCGGATCTCGGCCCGGTCGTTCTCCAGGATGGCGTCGGAGAGTTCATAGGTTTCTTCGATGGTCAGGTGGCGCAAACTGTCCAGGGTCTGTTTGCGATCCCAGGGACACTGTTCGCGCAGTTCGTCCATAATAGTCAGCAGCCGGTCGAACGCCATAAGCTGTTGCTGACGACTGGGGGGTAATTCCTGAAATTGGGTCATATAAAATCCCCGGATGATATCCGAGGTGAGTTATTTGCCTGCTCAATGGCAGACTGGTACAAATGGAAACATCCGGCAGAGGTAGGCCCGTAGTTCCGCTACTGGTTTATGAATGACGCTTTGTGATAAATCTCGCGCAGGGGTAGCGGCAGGTCGCCGAGTTGCGCTACGCTGTCGAGGGTTTTGTGATCGGTATTGAGCCAGACGTCGGGCCGGTTGGTGCGTTCGTAAACGGTCAGATAAGGCCGGTCCTGCGCGGCATAGACGAGGTACTGGAGCGAAGGAACGTCTTTATAGAGCGGCAGCTTGTCCTCGCTGTCGTACTTCTGGGTTCCTTTGGAGAGTACCTCCACCAGCAGATATGGATTGGTGATGATGGCCGTTGAGCCGGGTTTGAACTGCCAGGCCCCGCGCGTAACCATTAAATCGGGCTGGTAATAACTACCGTCGGCCCGGGGAATTTGTAAACCCGCGTTGCTGCCCGTCACGGCGAAGTCCTTATCGAAGTAATAATTGCCCAATAATCGGCCAATGGCCATCACGACTAATTCGTGAGCAATAGAGGCTAAACTCATGGCTATGATTTCACCGTTGTGGTACTCCAGCTTCCCCGGAAATCCGGGCGCAATGTCCAGATACTCCGCTTCCGAAGCTGGTACATGTACCACATCCTGGGTTTTTATCTCAGCCAGCAAATACTCCGCTATATTCTCGACGGCTACCATATCGCGCGTGTTTTCTCTTCGGGTAAAGATACGGCGAAATCAGACCCGCACCATGCGCTTCACGGCCCGTCCTCCGTCGGTTTGCAGGCTGTACAGGTAATGCCCTGCCGCAAATCCGGACCCGCTCAGCGGTAACGAATAACTTCCCGCATCCAGCCGGCCCTCGCGCAGAACCTGTAGTTCACGACCCTGCAAATCATAGACCGCAAGCCGGACATACTGCGCCTGGGTGAGCGAAAACTGGATCTCGGTCTGGTCCACAAACGGGTTGGGTGCGTTCTGAGCCAGCGCAAAGGTCAGGTTTGGATTTTCGGGCTGGACGGTTTGCCGGAAAATGGGCAGTGTCTCGAATGAGCGGCCCAGAATGTCCTGCGCCGTGGCCGGGTCAACGCCGAGGTGATCGAGGAGGACACTGGCGTAAACCTGCCGGAAATCATTTTTGTACTTGATGTCGCCACTACCGTCGAGGTCTTTCAGATCGGGCGCCGTACCAATAATACCGCCCCGTACCGTTTTGCCGATCACAAACAGCGGTGCCGCCGTACCGTGGTCGGTGCCGGTGGTGCCGTTCTGATTGAGCCGACGCCCAAACTCCGAAAACGTCATGACCGTGACCCGGTCGGCGAGGTCCTGCTTGGTGAGATCTTTCTGAAAAGCCCCCACCGCATCGGCTACGGTTTTGAGCAACGTAGCGTGGTTGCCGCTGGTGGTGTTGCCCGCCGTAACCTGGTTGGCGTGCGTATCGAAACCGCCAATGGTAGTGAGGTAAACCGGCGTAGTGAGTCCGCCAGAAATCAAATCGGCCACAATGGATAACTGCCTGCCCAGACTCGTGTTGGGATAGGTGCCGGTAGTTTTGCCCAGATCGGCCTTTTTCTTGATCACGTCCGAATACCGGATCGACTGGGCAGCCACCTGATTCAGAAACCGGAGTTCATCGCCCGATGGCGTGTTGGGCAGCGCTTCGGTAGCGGCACTGCTACCCTGTACAAGCTGGTAAAAGGCGTCTGGGCTATCGAACACGGTACCCATCGAGCCAACTTTACTCTGCAACAGCATCGACTCCACCGAGCCTAACTGAACGGCCAGGGGTTGCTCGGGCAGGGTAAGGGGGTAGGCGGGAAACTTATGGGCCAGATAGCGGGCGGCCCAGCCTTCGTCAGTATACACACTGGCATCGGACCCCGACAGCCAGATATCCGTTGCGCGGAAGTGCGAGCGGTTCGGCGAGGCATAGCCCACGTTCTGCACCAGACTTAGCTGCCCGTTGTCATACAGTTCTTTGAACGCGGTCATGGCCGGGTTCAGGCCCATCTGCGCGTTTAGTTTCAGCACCTTGTCTTTGGCGATACCAATGGTGGGGCGTTTCTGATAGTAGATGTCATTATCGTACGGAATTACCGTGTTCAGCCCGTCGTTGCCGCCCTGAAGCTGTACCAGCACCAGAATCGTGCCGTTCGTGGCGGGCATATCGACCTGAAACGGATTATGCGCGTACGCGCGCACCGGCATCCCCTGCATTCCGAAAGCCACGCCCCCGGTAAGTAACCCCATCTGACGAAGAAATTCGGAGCGATTCATAATGTTAATGAGTGACTATTGACTGAGGGAATAGGTGCTGACGCCAGTGGCTCCAGAGGTAGTTTGACTGCGTTAGCAGCTATTCACTCATTCGCTGAGTAAAAATTAGATGAGTTGGTACTCCGGCAGGCGCATGAGCGCTTTGAGGAATTTGCTGATGCGAACGTCGGCGTTGGGGGTGTTGGTAGACCAGTTGGCGGCAATGGTGCCGTCGAGCAGGGTATCGAGCAGGAGTTTTTCCTGGGCCGCCGTTGGTGCTCCGGTCAGTAAAAGCGCGGTAACTTCTTTCACGAAGCGGGGGGCATCTTCGGCACTGGTAAACGAGCGGGCGTAGCTGAGCGGATCGACGCTGAACAACAGCCTTTGTCCGTTGGCTCTGCGTCCGTTCAGCAACGAATCGGTGTAGCCGCCCCGCGCCGGGTAGGTGTTGGAGCTGATCCAGTCCCGCTGACCGGGCCAGCCTGCCACGTCGGGCGGGTAGAAAATATACTGTTGCAGCGTTCGGCTGGTATCGGCGAGGTAGCCAAAGTCCGGTTTGCTGATGCCGAGTAGTTTGAGCGAGCCCACCACCAGTTCGGCGGGGTTTCTGATTTTGGTGGCCCGGTAGTCAGCCTTGAAAAACTCATCGGAGGTGAGCATGAACTGCAATACCGTCCGAATATCGTAGTTAGCTTTCCGCAATACGTCGGCCATCTGGTTCACAAAGGACTCATTGGGTTTGTAATAGACGAACTCCTTGTAGAGTTTTCGGCACACAAACTCAGCGGCTGCGTTCTGGCTCAGGATGATATCGACAATGTCGGTATAGGTGAAGTTACCAGTCTTGCCGAGGAATGTTTTATTGACGTCGGCAAAGCTGGTTTTGATGAACGTTGCCTTCAGTCCATCCACGCGCCAGCCGGTCAGGGCCAGTGCGGCCTGTTTCACGTCGGTTTCGGTATAATGGCCAATACCCAGGGTAAAGAGTTCCATCAGTTCGCGCCCGTAATTTTCGTTGGGTGCGTTCTTGTTGTTCTGCCGCCCGTCGAGGTAGATGAGCATGGCCGGATCGATGGTTACCTCCTTGGCAAACTGCCGGAAATCGCCGAATGCATACTGCCGGAACAGCGCGTTCTGCTGATACATGTGCTGCGGGTAACTGACCTTGGCCCGGTCCGAGACGAAGTGATTGTGCCAGAACAAAACCATCTTCTCCCGCATGCTCGTTTCCTCGGTAAGCATGCGGTTCAGCCACCAGTTGGTGAGTTCAGCGTAGCGGATACCCTGCATGGTATCAGTAGATACGGGTAGTTCACTAACCCACACGTTGGGGGGGGCGGGCTGAGGAAGATCGGCCAGCAGGGCGTTGTTCACGAAGGCATCGACCGACGGAAAGGACAAGGCACGGGTGAGGTCGGCGCGGGTGTAGCCAAACAGACAGCGGGTGAGCAGGTGCCGGGCATTGTCAACATTCCAGGCTGGCATGATTAGTTATAGTTTAATAAATGAACAGTTCAATAACTAAAGTCAACTATAAGTTGAGTGTATGTTATTTACTTTAACTAACTGATTGTTAGGCACTTAAAGCTATTCATTTGTTGCGTCACTGTAACAACTCGTGCGATTAAATTCTGACTAAAAACCGTGAACCGGATCAGCCCGTAATACGGGGCGCAACCTTCCGGCTATGCGGAGGTTATGAAACCCATGAAGTCTACTGGATTGCCCACGCCTGCCTCGAACCGCCGGCGTCTGTTCACCATCATCTTTACCGTGTTCATGGATTTGGTGGGCGTCGGTATTGCCAATCCGATCATCGCGCCACTACTGCTCCGGCCCGAATCGAATTTTCTGCCCATCAGCTATACCGACGATCAGCGAACGCTGTTGCTGGGGCTCTTGATTGCTATTTTCTCGATTGCCGGATTCTTTAGCGGGCCGCTGCTTGGCGCGTTGTCGGACCGGTACGGGCGCAAACCCGTGCTGCTGGCCTCCATCTCGCTCACGCTGCTGGGTTACCTGATTTTTGCCCTGGGCATTTATCTGAAGAATGTACCGCTGCTGTTTGCCAGCCGGGCGGTTTATGGCATTGGGGGCGGGAATCTGTCGGTCATTCAGTCGGCCATTGCCGACATCAGCGACGCTAAATCGCGTACCAAGAATTTTGGGCTGATTGGCGTGGCTTTTGGTATCGGGTTCATCATTGGCCCGGCGCTGGGGGGCGAGCTGGCCAACCCCGGGCTGGTATCGTGGTTCAACTTCACAACGCCCTTTCTGGCGGCAGCCCTGCTATCGGCCCTTAACATTGGCCTGGTCATTTTCAACTTCCGGGAAACGCTCCGCGAACGCATCGACCGGCCCGTGACCCTGCTGACGGGCGTGAAAAACCTGGCCGAAGCCTTTGGCGACACCCGGCTCCGGATTCTGTTTTTCGGGATCTTTTTCTACGCGCTGGGCTTCAATTTTTACACCCAGTTTTTCCAGGTCATCCTAATCCGAAACTTTGACTACGATCAGACGCAGATTGGGCGCTACTTTGCCTACGTAGGTCTGTGGGTAGCCCTCATGCAGGGTACGGTGGTTCGGGCCGCAGCTAACCGGTTTGAGCCCGCGCAGATACTACGGTACAGCGTATTCGGGCTGGGCATTGCACTCTGGCTGTTTTTGCTTCCCCAGGAGAGCTGGCAGCTTTATTTGGTCGTACCGTTCATGGCTTTGTTTCAGGGCCTGACCTCACCCAACTCTACGGCCCTGGTGTCGCAGAGTGGTTCTGAACAAACGCAGGGCCGTACGCTGGGCATTAACCAGTCGGTGCTGTCGGCGGCTTTCGTGTTTCCGCCCATCATTGCTGCTTACCTGGATACGCTGAACGTGTATCTGCCCATTGTAGTGGCCGGAGCCATGGTGATGATCGGCTGGGGGTTTTATAGGCGTTTCTTCCGTAGTGCCCCCCCGAAGGATGGCCCCGTATGATTAAGGCTTGGCGGCCATTTTGTCGAGCAGCAGGTAGCGGTTGCGGTGCTGTTCGGTTTCGGGACGAGTCTGCACGTCGATGTGCATAAAAGGGGCAGGGGCATTCGGGATAACGGGACTCCAGGTGGGCAGACCGGCGCCGTTGGGATTACCGGTTTTAATGAAGTTGACAAAATATTGCTGCATCGTTTTAGAGACCGTATAATCGTCGGGTGTCCAGGCAAAAACGGTGTTGGTGGGCAGGTTTCCCATGGCGTATTCAATCTCGGCCGAGTGGGCGGCTCCCCGGGCCGGCGGTACGGCGTTGGCGGCTCCGGCCTTTACTACCCCCCCGGCGAGGGCCGGTGCGGCATCGCCCATGGCGGCTGTCATGGGCGGGCGGGGGCGGCTGTAAAAGTAGCGGTACACGGGTTTGCCACCGCCGGTTTGGGCCTGCATATCGGCCCATTTCCAGGTACTGTAGCCAATGAACCGGTCACCGGCCAGAGCGGTAGCCGTCTGCACAACGTCGGCATCGGTCGGGGTAGCGTAGGCCTTCAAGACTTCGTCGGCGCGATTGCCGTAGAGTTTCTGAACGGTTTGCCGGAAGTTTTCGGCCGTGGGCTCGTCTTTGCCGAGCAGGGCGCGGTAACTCATCTCTTCCGAATTCCAGCCCACCAGCAGCGGTACGTGCGCCTGCTCGCCAGCGGTGAAAACGGCCACTGGATTTTTGGGAAAGAAATACCCATCAATGGTTGCCGAAAAGCGCGGGCTGGCGGGCAGAGCCGTGGCTTCGAGAATCTGCTCAGCCGATAAAGCCCGCAGATCGGTCAGCGATTTGGCCCCAACGAGTCCGGCAAATTTCACCCCCAGCTGCTCGGCGTCAGCCAGCGCAATAGGCGGCAGTGTCCCCAACATCGAGCCACTTTCGCCGATTGCCCCGGCAAACAGATTTTTTGACAACGGTGACATCATCTGCGCACTTACCGAGGTGGATCCCGCCGACTCGCCCGCGATGGTGACGCGGGCGGGGTCGCCCCCGAAAGCCGCGATGTTCTGCTTTACCCACCGCAGAGCCGCTGCCTGGTCCATGAGTGCGTAGTTACCCGACGCCTTTTCTGGCGATTCGGCGGTGAGTTCGGGGTGGGCCATAAAGCCAAACGGGCCGAGCCGGTAATTAACGGTCAGGGCCACGATACCCTGCTTTGCCATGCTTTCGCCATCGTAGCGGGGTTCAGAGCCATCGCCCGCTACGTAGCCGCCCCCATAGAAGTATACCAGGACCGGTAATTTCTCGGTACCAGTTTTGGCGGGTGTCCAGACGTTGAGGTACAGGCAGTCTTCGCTCATGCCGTTCGAGCGGAAGTTCATATCGCCGAAAATAGCCCGCTGCATGGCCCGGGGGCCAAATTGGTTGGCGGGGCGGATGTTCGTCCAGTTTTTAGCGGGCTGCGGGGCTTTCCAGCGCAGATCCCCCACGGGTGGTGCCGCAAACGGAACGCCCTTAAAGGCCCGAATGCCCGACGGTTCAGTAACGCCTTCGAGTGTACCATTGGTGATTTTAACGCGCGGTGCCGCTGGCTGCCCGTAGGTTATTAAACTGACTGGGGCGAGTATCAGGAAAAGCAGTATTGATTTCATGAAGTAGGAAAGACAGGACGAAACTGAAATCTACTTTGCCATTTCAAGGGTACAGACTTCCCAAACTGATTGTCGTGAGGTGGTCCGGCCCGCTATTCTGAACAACCATTCAGGCAATGGCGTTTGCTAATGTTGAGGTACCTGTTAAACATTAGCCCGGTAACTCTGTCAAAGAATCGATTTACATCAAATACGAAACACGCTATGAAAACGAATCGAGTAATAACCGTCCTGTCTATACTGACAGCCGTGCTGTTTACAACTACTGTAGACGCACAGGAACGCCGGGGCTGGAGCCCGCAGGCAAAAGGAGCGGCCATTGGTACGGGCGTTGGTGCCGCGGCCGGGGCTATTATTAACAAACGCAACCGGGTGGTAGGCGGGGTTATTGGCGCAGCCGCTGGTGCGGCCGGTGGCTATGCAGTAGGTAAAGGCATCGACAACAAGCGGAAAACGAAAGCCCGCATTGCCGCTGCCGAACGTGACGCGGCCAATGCCCGCCAGGAAGCGGCACTGGCCCGTCAGGAAGCTGCTAACGCGGCCAATAAGCCTGCCGGTACCACCCGCCCAACCGCCGAACGCATGGCAGTTGTCCGGAGAACAACCGCTCCGGGTACTGTGGCTGCACCAACGGCGCTGGGGTTCAGTTCCAACACCCTGGCCGAACCGTACGTAAACAAGACACTGTTTCTGTCCAATGACACCTACGGTGACCAGTTGTCGGCCTATCCAACCTCTGAGGTTCGGCGTAAAAGCTGGTAAGTCGTAACCATTCTGACTCATCACGGTCCATCGGATTGCTCTGGCTATCCGGTGGACCTCATTCATTCACAACACCATGAAATCTTTAGCTATTGTAATCACAGCGGCTCTGCTGGCCAGCGGCTGCTCCTCATCGACCGATACGGTCAGCATTCAGGAACTGAACCAACAGTTTATCAGTGCCTGGAATAACAAAGACAGCGATAAGGTCATTGGCTTTTTGGCCGATGATGTGCACTTCCTGCAGGGTAACTCTCATTTTAAAGGCAAGGAAGAGGTAGCCCAGAAGTGGGTGCGCGAAACCATGCCAACACTGTCTGATCTGAAAACAAGCGTAGCCAGTTCAGCCGCCGATCTGAAAACGGCCTACGAAGCCGGTACTTACTCGGTTGATGTGCTGCCTGAAACTCAGCAGGATCCACGCGGTATTGGTGAAGGAAACTATATTCTGGTCTGGAAAAAGGGCACCGATGATGCCTGGAAACTTACCTATGCGCAACTGGAAGGGCTGCCCGTTCAGGTGAAGCAATAGGGTTACTCAACTCTATTTATGGGCGAATGCGTTGATGCGGTCAGGTTGGGAGATTGATTCCCCGACCTGACCGCATCAACGCATTCGCCCTTATACTGAATATCGGGTGTACTCTACAAGCGCAGTGCCCCCTCCCGTATGGCCTTACGGATCACCGCAAATACGTTCATGCAGTCAGCGTATTGCTGCGGGTCGGCGTAGTCGGTTTTTAAGGTATTCCAGTTCGTAACCGAGCCGTTGAGCAGGTTGCTCAGCTGCTGCTTCAAATCAGTCTGGGCGGAGTCGAGCTGGGTGATTTCCTGCCGTACAGCTTTGATTTCGCGTCCTACCTCAGCCCGGTTATCGGCATAGCGGACTTTCCAGCTGGCAAAAGCCTCGTCGCGGGCACGGGCTTCGGCGCTTGCCGAATCGGCCCGGCTGGTGGTCTGGGCCCGCCCGTTGCCGGCGAGACAGATAAAGAGTATGATGAGTGAAATGCGCATAGCTGTTGAGTTCATTGATCTATTACTGCGTAAAATTAAGTCCTATTTCTTCACCATGCCATTGCTGTCATGAGGTAGACAGGCGTTGGTAAGCTATATTCGTGTGGTGAAGAGTGCGCTATGAGTTGCCTTGCGAAAGATAGCTGCGCTCAGAAATTTTGGCGTGATGTGGAGTAGAAAAATAAAATGACCTGTATTTCATGAGGAGTTTAACCCAATTGCTGTGAAACACCTGCTTTCTGTTTACCTGTTTCTGCTGATTATCGGCTTATCTGTATTTGCCTCTGCGCAACCGGCCCCGGCCCCCAAAACCTATACGTACCTGATCTTTCACAAACTGGCGCCGGGCCTGACCATTCAGGATGCGCTGGGCGTGGAGCGCGAGTGGCGGGCTATTAACCAGGCCGCGGTGGATGAAGGCAACCTGGTTGGCTGGCACATGATGGTGAAGCAGATGACCTCGAACCCGAACCCCGCGGAGTATGACTATGTGACCTGCATCGTCTCGCGCGAAATGGCCATTCGGGGCGCTTCGCCGGCGGCCATGTCCAAACTATACGGAGACAGTGTGCAGACCCGTATGACCAGCTTACAGGCCCGCGACCGGCAGACGGCCCCCGTCGTGAAGATTGAAATCTGGGAAAATATCGAGACCCTGTTTGGTCCGGCGTTCCGGCCCGAAAAAGGGCAGACGGTAGTAGTCGATTTTTTAAAACTGCGCGATGCCCAGGCTAACTGGCCAGGGTCGATAGCTCCGTTCCGGCAGGCCGCAGTGGCCCAGCTGGCGCAGAACCAGCTGCGTGGCTGGGCATTCTCGGGCCTGGTGGTGCCGAAGGGGAGCGAAAAGACCTATGATTTTGCCACCGCCCGGCCCGTTGTGAACCTCAAATCCCTGGCTAATATCACCGATCCGAAGCAACTGGAAGCGCAGCGGCAACTAACCCGACTGTTTGATCCGGTACGTCAGGAAGTGTTTCGCTTCGAGGAATTTACTACTCCGGTGGGCGTTCCAAAGAATTGAAAAAAATACTAAAGCATAAGCAACGGGCCGGATACACATCCGGCCCGTTGCTTATGCTTTAGAGTAAGTTGTATGTCACAAGTTTGTTTTAAGAGCGTAAGCCAAGAGAAACAAGACAATCTTGATGAGAAAGCCCGCTTCGGTAACGGCATGAATCTTCCTGGGAAACCGCATCGTGATATGACTGAACACGTGCTCAATCCGCTGGCGAATGCCTCTCCTGTAAGCCGCATCCCAGGGCGGATCAAGACGGTTACTGTTCCTTTTTCGCTGAATACGAAGCGTAATGTTCTCACGATCAGCCTGGAACTCTGCCTGCTCATAATTGGTACAACCCGCATCGCCAAAGACTTCGCTGCCCGCTGGCAAGGTCAGGTGCGCCAGCTGTTGGTTGCGGGTAGCCACCAACTGAACCCGGAAGCCAAAAAAGAACCGGCGTTTAGACGCGACTTTGCCCCGGTACTCTTCGCCCTTCACCCGTTGGGAACGACGGATACGAATAGTGTCGCAAACGGCCACTAACAACGAATCGATCAGGTACGCTGCGCTCAGATTGAAGGCTTTAAAAAGTCGGTCAACTAGTAAAACAACGCACTCCGTGTCTGGGCTGGTCGATGCAATTGGTGAGTGAACACGGACTTTTCAGGCATAACGCCCCCCCTGCTTGTCAGCCATGTAGAGTATAGTCGAGGCTTGATTGCCGCCAACGAATTGGGCGGATGTGACGGCGGTTGTCAACACAATAGCATAGGAATGGTGCCGTTAATCGGATCGATATCTACCCGGTTCGGCAGCGAGGTTTCGCTGCCGGTTTGTGACGTACTGGCTACGTTGCCCACGTTGACGGTGGTGCTACTACCGGTAAATTGCCGGTCGTTGATCACTGTACGAACCAGACTTCACTGCCGTAGCCAACTGCGTGTTGCCCGTCTGGCTCACCACCGACGTGTTGTTCTAAGCCTGGGCCGATAAGCTTACCAGCAGGACAGGAGAGAATGGTTCATTGGAAGGTAGATTCTGGTAACGTGATTGGTATGACAGCTATAAATAGCCTTAGTCTGATGATCTGCTCTGATTGCAGATCATCAGACTAAGGCCTACTCAAAATTCATTTAGCGGTGAATAACCTTGGTGGTACTACGCTGACCGGCTGCCTGGGCCTGCAACAGATACAGACCCGCTGGCTGGGCGGCTATGTTCCACTCGATGGTCTGCTCACCGGCTGGGGCTGCCCAGTGCTGCGAACGCACTACCTGCCCTCTCAGGTCCAGTAGCTCAACCAACAAGGCCTGACCTGTCGCGCCATGTACCACGGCTTTCAACTGACCATCAACCACCGGGTTAGGTGTCAGCGTGATGCTTAGTGACACCTCAGCTACCTCAGCAGCCGCCTGCCTTGCCCCCGGCGTAATGCAGCCGTAATTGACTACCACCGAAAATGGCCCCACAAACGCGAATGAACCATTGGACTGGAAGATTTTACAGTAGTAACTGGCCGTTGTCTGCACACTTACCAGCGTCAGGCTGCTGGTGGCCGTCCCCTTCTGGATTGAGGCAATCTCCGTCAGTTTGAACGGTGCGCTCTGTCCGTTCTTGTACCACTCATACCGACTACCCGGCAAACCTGTACTCAGCACCACCTCACTGCTGCGGCATACTGTCTGGCTACCCGGTGGCTGCACTACGGCTGGCTGGACGGTAACACTAAAAGGCGTTGAGCTACTCACACAGGCGTTACCATCGGTCTGGCTCACCGAAAAATTCTGGATACCAGCTTCACTGATGTCAGCATTGGGCGGGTTGAGCATGCCATTTACGCCGGAGAAACTCAGGGTGTTACTGCCCGTGGCAGTCACGAACTGACCCAACGGTAAGGGCGTGTTGCTGACCGTGACGGTGCGGCTCGCCGTAGTCAGCGTGGGAGCTGATGGCAGCGGGTTCACAGTCAGCGAGACCCCCGCCGAGGCCGTGCAGCCGTTACTACCACTCACCACCACCGAGTAACTGCCCGCCTGTGATGCCGTGGCTGTGTTGCTGGCCCCACTCTGGGTCAGCCCCGGCCCACTGAAGGCGTAAGTAGCTCCACTGATGGCCCCCGCCTGTAGCGTCACGATGCTGCCCGCGCAAAAACTCAAACTACTGGCTGTCAGGCTGGCCGAAGGAGCCGACGTATTGCTACTCACCGTCGCACTCGCCGTGGCCGCACAGCCCGTGGCGGTGTTGGTGACGGTGACCGAGTACACGCCCGCTGCGTTGACTACCGCCGTGTTGCCGCTCTGGCTGACCACCCCCGGCCCACTGAAGGCATACGCATTTCCCCCACCTGCCGTCAGCGTTAGACTCGTCTGGGTGCAGGTCAGCGTCGTGGACGGGCTGGCCGACAGAGTAGCCGTGGGTAGGCTGGCATTCTGACTAATCGTGATTGACGTGGTGCTGGCACAACCCGTGGCCGTATTGGTCACCGTCACGGAGTAGACCCCGGCTGCGTTGACCACGGCCGTGTTGCCGCTCTGGCTCACTACCCCCGGCCCACTGAAGGCGTAGGCATTGCCTCCACCTGCCGTTAAGGTCAGACTCGTCTGGGCGCAGGTCAGCGTCGTGGAGGGAGCCGCGCACAGCGTAGCTGTGGGTAGGCTGGCATTCTGACTAATCGTGATTGACGTGGTGCTGGCACAACCCGTGGCCGTATTGGTCACCGTCACCGAGTACACGCCGGCTGCGTTGACCACGGCCGTGTTGCCGCTCTGGCTCACTACTCCCGGACCACTGAAAGCATAGGCATTGCCACCGCCTGCCGTTAAGGTCAGACTCGTCTGGGCGCAGGTCAAAGTCGTGGAGGGAGCAGCGGAGAGCGTAGCCACCGGGGTGGATGCATTCTGACTAATGGTAATGCTGGTGGTGCTGGCACAACCCGTGGCCGTATTGGTCACCGTCACTGAGTACACCCCCGCTGCGTTCACCACCGCCGTGTTGCCGCTCTGGCTCACTACTCCCGGACCACTGAAGGCGTAAGTATTGCCGCCCCCTGCTGTTAAGGTTAAGCTCGTCTGGGCGCAGGTCAAAGTCGTGGACGGACTGGCCGACAGGGTTGGTGTGGGCACAGTTGTGTTACTGATCACCGTGGTGCTGGTGCTGCTCACACAGCCGCTGGCATTAGCCACAGTGACTGAATAAGTACCGGGGCTACTCACCACACGAGTGTTGCCACTACCGGCCAGCACAGTTCCACTACCGTTAGTGAAGGTGTAGCTGGTACCTCCCGAAGCGGTCAGGGTGACGCTGGTCTGGGCGCAGGTCAGCGGACCGTTATTGGATAAACCAGCTACTGGCAACACATTCACCGTCAGACTGGTGGTGGCCGTGACCTGCTGACCATTGCCGGTCACCGTCAGAGTGTAGGTTTGCGGTCCGGAACCAGTAGCGACCTGGGTCACACTGAACGCAGTAACCGTGGTGCTGGACTGGCTCCCGATGGGCGGACCACCGTTGCTCAGCGACCAGTTATACCCATCCGGCACATTGCCAATGGTGGCTGTAAACGTGATTGGGCTACCCACACAAACTACCTGCGGATTAACTGTAAAGCCAGTGATGGTGGGTATGTTTGGCGTGTTGGTCAGGCTGAAGTTAACCGTAGGCGATGCTCCGTTAGCCGTAGCCGCTACCGTGTAGGGGCCACCCGTTGTGGCATTAGCCGTAACACTGGCCACGGCAACGCCACTGGCAATACTGGCCGTGACCGAAGCGGGGGCAATGCCTGCGCCCGAACCCGGCCCGGTATAAGTTACTACCCCGCCATCGACCGGTTCACTGTTTGTACTGCTCACCGTTGTCCGTAATGGGTTGGTGAATACCGTGCCGACTGTAGCCGACTGGTTGTTACCGCTGGTGAGTAAAAGGGTGAAGCCCTGCGACTCGAACGAACCTACATCCGTTGCACCCACCCTGGCCACCCCCCGCTGGTCCAGCGCTGGTGCGCCCGAAGCCGTACCGGCGTTAATGGCCGGGCTACCCGGCAGTAGGGCGATGGTTTGGGTGGGGCCGCCGTAGTTGCCCAACGCAGCCAGCCTCGCATTAGCCACACCTACCTGATTGCCATTCGTGCCGTTCGTCAGCCCGCCATTCCCGCTTTCTGCCCCAATCAGGTTGTACGAACTGGCCGCATCTAAATTGCCAGAAATATTTGCTGAACTACTAGCTGAGTTTTCAGCAACAATCGAATTTCTAATTACACCAACTGAGCCTCCTGATATAACAATGCCTCCGCCTTCTGTAACGGCTGTGTTTCGCGCAATCGTGCAGTTGATAGCTGTAAGCGAACCACCCCCGCTCAATCCGACCCCCCCGGTATCTTGATCAGATCTATTGCTAACAATGAGACAGTTATTCATTGTGATTGCTCCATAGGAAATTAAACCACCGCCAAAATTGGGGCTTGCCGTGTTGCCGACAATCACGCAGCGATTCATGGTCAAGGTATTATCGTTTTGCACACCGCCCCCCTGAGGGGCAGTATTACCGGAAACAACGCATCCGGTAAGCGTCAGGTTGCCGCTGTTATAAACACCTCCTCCCTGAACTGGATGTGAGCCATTGGCGATAGTAAACCCATCGAAACTAACCGTATTGTTGGTATTGAGAACAGTAAAAATGCGGTAGTTACCGCCCGAACTCCGGCGGACGGTGAGGATGCTGGCACCCGGCCCAATGAAGGTAATATCTTTGGTGATGTCGGGCAGCACACTGGCTAAGTTGATGGTACCGCTCACGCTGGCGGTAACGGTAAACGGACCCGGACAACTGGTAGCCGCAATATCGAGCATGGCCTGCCGCAGGCTGCCCGCCCCTGCATCGGCCGTGGTCGTAACGGTATAGACAGAGACACAAGGTACATCCTGCCGGATAATGCGTCCTGCTGCCCCGGCTACTCCTTCATAAAGGTCAGTATCGCCATCTTTGTCATAATCAAGGGCATATAGTCCAGCGGTGGGGATACTGGTAAAGCTGATACCCGTAAGCGGCCCAGTGCTGAAGGTGCCTGTTCCGTTAGTGGCGGAGTGGGTCGTGGCAAACCCACCACTGCCATTATTGAGTTTAAGGGCAATATCGTTGGTGTTGGTGGTGGAGGTTTGGTAGAGCATATCAATGTCTCCATCGCTGTCGGCATCAAAGAAAATGCGCCGGGCTACTGATGTCAGCACCGGGAACGGGTCAGCCTGTACACTGAAGCTACCTCCATTGTTGCGGATGATGCGTCCTGCTGCCCCGGCTGCTCCTTCATAGAGGTCAGTATCGCCATCTTTGTCATAATCAAGGGCATATAATCCAGCGGTGGGGATACTGGTAAAGCTGATACCTGTAAGCGGCCCCGATGTAAACGTACCAGTACCGTTCGTGGCAGAGTGGGTTGTGGCAAACCCACCACTGCCATCGTTGAGTTTAAGGGCAATATCGTTGGTGTTGGTGATGGTGGTTTGGTAGAGCATATCAATGTCTCCGTCGTTGTCGGCATCAAAGAAAATGCGCCGGGCTGCTGATGTCTGCACCGGGAACGGGTCAGCCTGTACACTGAAGTTACCTCCATTGTTGCGGATGATGCGTCCTGCTGCCCCGGCTGCTCCTTCATAGAGGTCAGTATCGCCATCCTTGTCATAATCAAGGGCATATAGTCCAGTAGTGGGGATACTGGTAAAGCTGATACCCGTAAGCGGCCCCGATGTAAACGTACCAGTACCGTTCGTGGCAGAGTGGGTTGTGGCAAACCCACCACTGCCATTATTGAGTTTAAGGGCAATATCGTTGGTGTTGGTGGTGGAGGTTTGGTAGAGCATATCAATGTCTCCATCGTTGTCGGCATCAAAGAAAATGCGCCGGGCTACTGATGTCAGCACCGGAAATGGGTCAGCCTGAACACTATATGAAACGGCGGCCAGCACACTTCCGGTTCGTGCCGATTTTTTCGGCGGGTCGTGTGTTTTAGCAAAAATACCTCCGCTCAGAAGTATGAACAGGGTTAGGAAACCAATCGGTTTCAGTGCTATTGACGTGAAGTAGTGCTTCGACATAATGAAAGAAGGGTTAGCGTAGGGTCAATCAAAAATGCCCGGTCTGTGTCCGCACAGACCGGGAAAATTAACAGGAAGCAGATTAATTCCGGGATGGAAAAATCCCCTCTACGGCAATGCAGTAATTCATTGTCAGATATGGCTGCATATTCTGGTGCGGCTGATTACCACCCGCCATACCGATTGATCGCGGATCAGCTACGGCATCCGGGCTTGTTCCGTAGGCAGATAGAGGCTCACCGTTAACACCTGGTACGGCCAGAATATGGTTGGCTGGCGAACTTTGGCTGGCTGGCTGATCCGATACCTCCATCAGGTGGTTGTGCTGGGGCATCTGCGTCTGAAGCAGCGTAACCTGCTCCGAACCCGCTGCCTGCCCCATCACATAATTGCTCAGGCCCGGCCCACTTCCCTGACCGTTGGGTACGCGGCCCCGCAAATCGGGTAGGGCAAAGGTGGTGACACCATCGCCCCCGTAGGTGGTGCCGAGGAGCGAGAACAGGGCGCTGTTCTGGGCAATAGACAGCAGTTGACCGTTGCAGAACATCCAGCCGCGTGGGTTGAAATTGAAGCCGAAAAGGCCAATCATGCCAAGATAAACTTCCATGTTATTAGTAGTTAAAGAATGATTGTGAGGTTATGGATTTGATGCGATTTCCTGGTTGGCATCCAAAAGGGACACCAACCAGGAAAAGAACTGTTTAAAAAATGCTTTCGGGTACGGCCTGCCGAAGTTGGGTGACCAGCACGTCGCGTTGTGGGGTGTTGCCCCCTCGGATGATAATCATCCCCACGTTATAGCAGCCTGCATTGTCGGCAAAGTCCTCGTCAAAGGCCAGGATATTGATGGCCCCCCGATCAAGCTGACCCGAAGTTGCGCTCATGCGGCCATTGTCGTCGCTGCTGGGGTTGTCGGGGTTGTTTATTACCGGGCAGGGGAACAGCGCGTTTACCTTCTTGGCATCATCACTGTAGTACTTATAGAGACGCCCGTCATTCTTGGTGTCGCCGGTGAAGTGGTATTTATCCAGCGCGTAGATAGCTCCGTGCGATTCGGGCATACACACCACCAGGCCGCCCTCGTTTTTGGCATAGTCGCCGGTGCCGGGGTCAAGTCCGTAGGCATCGCGTCGTTTATTGCCAAGTTTGTCGGGTACAGCCGCCATAATAGCGTCGACACCGGCTGTAAAGGCGGCTACGAGCGGTGCCATTTCGGGGGCAGCCAGCAGGACTGCACCGTCGGCCACGGCATTGATGACCCCGACAATGCCTTTCACCAGAGCCATGTTTACCTCAGAGAAAGAGGCAATACCAGCGGCATTATAAATCAGGATTTCATCATCTTTCTGCACATTGTCAATCACAATTCCTTTGTCATCGTTGGCCGGAATAGAGGCCCACACTACAAATCCCTGACGATGTTCTGGGCAATAGACAGCAGTTGACCGTTGCAGAACATCCAGCCGCGTGGGTTGAAATTGAAGCCGAAAAGGCCAATCATGCCAAGATAAACTTCCATGTTATTAGTAGTTAAAGAATGATTGTGAGGTTATGGATTTGATGCGATTTCCTGGTTGGCATCCAAAAGGGACACCAACCAGGAAAAGAACTGTTTAAAAAATGCTTTCGGGTACGGCCTGCCGAAGTTGGGTGACCAGCACGTCGCGTTGTGGGGTGTTGCCCCCTCGGATGATAATCATCCCCACGTTATAGCAGCCTGCATTGTCGGCAAAGTCCTCGTCAAAGGCCAGGATATTGATGGCCCCCCGATCAAGCTGACCCGAAGTTGCGCTCATGCGGCCATTGTCGTCGCTGCTGGGGTTGTCGGGGTTGTTTATTACCGGGCAGGTCTACTGTTTTGTTAGGCAGGGTGACGGTTGGCGAGAAGGTGATCGCTTCGGTTTCCATTGCTTAGTTTGGTTTTTAAGTCAAAAAAAAGGAGTACTCTGAATCAAACATTACAAATGTTGGCTGGTGTTGTCCAAACAGCGATAATCTGTTGTAAGGAATTAGCCATTTTAGTTTTTAAGTGACTAAAGGTGAGTTGATTAACTAGATTAATACTGACCGGTGAATGGGTACGTTACCGGATTAAACGAACAGATGCTGCTACTGACAAGGGGGCGAATGGGCCATGGGCACTGTAGTAATCCCAAGCATGGATCTTACTGGTTTTAGGATGACAAAAAAGAAAATATCTACCACCAAACGCGTGAACTAACAGGCTGGGGAGATCTACCAATTTGTCGCTGCCTGCGTGAAACGTATCAGTTGATTGTTAGTAAGTTAACTGATACGTTTTAACTGGCTAATGCCCCGGCAAATACTGTCAATTCTGTTTCATTCATTAATGCTCTCGTTGCATTATTTAACGCTCTCGTTGCATAGACATATAAAAAAGCCCGGGAATAAGCTTTTTTATAACAAATCATGTGACATTGGTCGATCTTACTCTTCGCGGAGTACCGAAAGGGTACCCTGGCAGTGGGGTTCGGACGGTGGTTCGGCAGGTGGTCTGATGATTTAGAATCCGGTGGATAGGTAGTGCCCGGTGCTGAGCGTGGCCCCGATAGCCTTGTCTGTACATCGCCGATCCGGAGCGGTAGGGCCAGGGAGCTAATGGGTTCAGTTAACTACTGGCTGTTTTAATGAATTGTGCAGTCAGGCTTACCAGTCGACACACCATTATATTTCATGAAACGAAGCCGGACTATATACGTCTCGAACGGATTGCCGTCAGTAAGGCGCATCTTCTTACCGATAGGCTGTCGACCCGTTAGGAGTAGATTAATTCATGAGGGGCACCGCGACACTCAGCCCGTTATTAGCTGTACGTAGCTGATGACGGACATTGGCCAGCTTTCGGCGCGAAATACCAATCCTTTCGCCCGTTAGTAACTGCAGGGAGTAGCCTGCCGACGAGAACGAGTCCACAAAGGCTCGATTCACTACGTGCTTGCGGTGGGCCCGGATAAAATCGTTAGCTGGTAGCTGGTTATAAAACTGTTTCAAGGTTTGGGCCACCAATAACTGTGAGCCATCACAGAAATAAATCAGCGTATAATTGATGTCGGCTTCGAGCCGGACGATCTGATCAAACAGAACTGTCTGCCGCCTGTTGATGTAAGGCAATTTGATTGATACCGTTGAAAAAGTCATGATTGTTGAAAAAGATGAAGGTAAAACAAGTGGTTGGGTGAAAACGGGGTTGGCACAACCTCAAAACCTGATTTGAACTGCGTTCCTGCGAGATAGGCCTGTTTGCTATCGGCTCTGCAAGTACCGTTCGCTGTGATCGAGTCGCTAACGTTCCCGTCACATTCTTTAACGCGCTCGTTGCATGGACGTAAAAAAGCCCGATAAACGGGCTTTTTTACGGCAAATCAGGTAGCATTGGGGTCGACTAATCCCAACCACTAACCCGTAGTTGATGCTGAATTTTTGCTGTACTGCGAGGGCAGCACGCCAAACCGCTCCTGAAATACTTTGGCGAAGTACGACAGGCTATCGAACCCAACCGCATAGGCAACCTGCGAAACCGTTTCCTCCCCCTCAGCCAGGAGGTCGGCAGCTTTGTTGAGTCTAATGTCGCGGATGAAGTTGGTAGCCGTTGTATTAGCTATTGCTTTTAGCTTACGGTGGAGTTGGGTGCGGCTCATGTTGACCGTTTCGGCCAGCGTTTCGACCGAGAAATCTGTGTTGTCGAGGTGTTGCAGTACCACCGCCGAGAGCCGATCGAGAAATTTCTGCTCAGCCACCAGCAGGGCCGGCCTGATTGGCTCAGCCGCGTTGGTCACCGGGGTATGGTTAGTAGCAGCCGGTATCAGATTGGTGACAAAACGTTGGTAGAGTCGTTGGCGCTGTTGTACTAAGTTCCGCACCCGCGCCTGGATTTCGGCCCGGTTGAAAGGCTTGGTCATGTAATCGTCGGCCCCCAGGCCAAAGCCTTCGATGCGGTCCTCGACGGTGGCTTTGGCTGTCAGCATGACCACCGGAATGTGGCTGGTAGCTTCCTGCGTTTTCAGGGCACGGCAGAAACCAAACCCATCGAGCCGGGGCATCATCAAATCGCAGATAACTATATTGGGTAGGGTAGTCGTGGCGTGTTCCAGACCCTCCTGCCCGTCTTCGGCTTCAATAATCTGATAATCGGCTTCGAATATGCTCCGGATATAGGCCCGGACATCGGCATTGTCGTCAATGATGAGCAGGATGTTCTCGGTCAACGGGTCAGTAAGCGCAGGAGCGTAGGTGGCAACCGGCGTTTCTACGGTAAGGGTGTGAGCAGGCTGACCGGATAACTGAGCAGGATTCAGACCGGGTAAACCAGGAATGTCGGCGGTCTCAATCACCGTTATCGGCAGGGTAATGGTGAACAGGGTACCAACGCCTTCGGTACTTGTAACCCCGATATGACCATTCAGTACCTGCACTAACTCATTGACTAACGCCAGCCCAATGCCTGTGCCTCCGTAGGATCGGTTCGCTTGCCCTTCGACCGCATTGGCGGACCGCTGATAAAACCGCTCGAAAATGCGCGGCAGTGTGTCGGCAGCGATACCAATGCCCGTATCCTCGATGATGACCTGCACCGTATCCGGCGATCCCGATTCCGGGAACTGCACGCTCATGCGTACCTGCTCTCCTGCCGGGGTGAACTTGAACGCATTGGACAACAGGTTACTGATGATTTTCTCGACCTTATCGCGGTCGAAATCCGCCAGGCAGGTCGATTTATTCTGGGCAAACAAAAACTGAACCCGGCGGCTTTGGGCCAGCGATTCGAATGAACTGGCCAGAATTCGGAAAAATACGGCCATGTCACCCCGTTCAGGTTCAGGCCGAAGCTGACCTGCTTCCAGTTTACTCAGGTCGAGGAGTTGGTTAATCAAACTCAGTAACCGGTTGGCGTTGCGCTGAATGAGCGTAAAACGGACATCCTGCGCGTAATCCTGAACGGCCTGCTCAATGGGTCCCAGAATCAGGGTCAGTGGCGTGCGGAACTCGTGGGATATGTTGGTGAAAAACTGCGTTTTCAGCGCATCCAGTTCAGCCAGCCGGCTGGCTTCTTTATGCTCGAAACGGACCTGCTGCTGCAGCAGGAACCGCTGTTTCTGGAACCTGTAAAGCACCCAGCCCAAAATGAGCAGTACGCCTGCATACAGCAAATAAGCCCACCAGGTGCGGTAGAACGGCGGATGCACCCGAATCTGGAGTTCGACCGGTTTGCTCCACGCTTCGCCATCGGCCGATCCCATCATCGTCAGCGTATAGCTGCCGTCTGGCAGTTGGGCGTAGTTGGCGAAGCGGTTCGTACCCGCTTCGACCCAGTCCTGGTCAATACCATCGAGCCGGTAGCGATAGCGGTTCTGGGCTGAATGCGTGTAATCAACCACGGCAAACTCCAGCGTAACCAGACTCTGCCGGTGCGAGAGGTCGATACGCTGGGTCTGTTCGATACTCTGGGGCAGAATCCCGTCGGGACCACCCACGGTCACGGGCTCATTATTTACTTTCAGGCCAATGATATGCGCCTGCGGGGCCGGGCCGCTCTTGCTGATCACGTCGCTGGCCCGGAAGCTATTCAGCCCATTGACCCCCCCGAACAGCATCTCGCCCGAAGCCGTCTTGAAATAGGAACCCGTATTGAACTCATCGTCCTGCAACCCATCGACTTTAGTAAAGTTTCGGAACTTGAACGTTCGGGGGTTGAACTGAGCTATTCCTCGGTTGGTGCTTATCCAAAGATTCCGGGACTGGTCGGTCAGGATTCCGTAAACTACCTTGTTGGGCAATCCCTGCGCTTCGGTAATATGCAAACAATGACCCGTTTGCCGGTCGAGCCGGTTCAGCCCTCCCCCTTTGGTACCCACCCACACGTACCGCCCCGGCTGATAGGGGTCGTCAACTATACTCGACACAAAGTCGTAACTCAGGCTCTGCCGGTCGGTGAGTGAATTATTGTAAAGCGAAAACGTGGGGGTCGCCAACAGGTTATCGGTTCGGATCATTCCTTTCTGGGTACCTATCCAGAGTGTTCCGGCTGTATCCTGATACATGGCATATGTTTCCAGCCCATCACTGCCTCCCGGTATCAGATTGCGGTAGCTAAACACGGCAAACGTCTCGGTAGCCGGATTAAACCGGAGCAGATTACCGTTGGCGGCCCCAATCCAGAGATTACCCGTCTGCCCTTCTAGGGTTTTGTTACCCATAAAACCAAAGGTTATTCCTGGGGGTAACGGGTACTTTTTGAGGAGTTTCCAATCGGCAGAAAACTTGAACAACGTAGCTTGGTGGGTTTCAAAATTAACGTTAGACACCCAGAATATTCCCTGGCTATCCTGCATTAGAAATCGTTGCCGCTGGTCGGCATCGGGCAGTTTTTTATTCAGAAAAGGCACCATCCGGTTAGTCGTCCGGTCCAGCAACTGATAAGCATATTTATGACGCGTATACACCCGTCCCTGCCGGTCGACGTAGAGTTCGGTTAGTGAGGTATTGGGCAGGTAGGACTTGAAATATTTGACTCTGGTATTGAATTTGCGCAGTCCATAACCCCCTGTGCCGACCCATAAATTACCCGTTTGATCTTTTAGAAATCCGGTTACTAAATAGGTATTGGGAGGCAGCGCCACAAACGCGTTCCGGGCCGATAGACTATCCTGAGCAAAAAGTTCGGCAGGCGACATGATCCAGAGGTGATTGGTAGCCGAAATGGCCATCGTGTCTGAGCCGATAGCGCCGAAATTGACGCTGAAATTATTGGTTTTGGGTAACGCAATGGTTTTTAACACGCCCTGTTTCGAAGCGATGATGTTGTCACGGGTGGCCGCAAACCAGATAGCCTGCTTTTTGTCGTGATAAAGGGTATGAAAGTCGAGCGACGACCGGGAAAACAAACTGTCTTTGGTTACTCCGGCCGGTTGTTGCCAGTTGAATGAATACAGGCCATAAGAAGACCCCAGGGTAGCCCGCCCGTCGGACCGAAAACGAACGTAGTGAACTGCATCTTCGGCCATTGTTGAGGGAATCAGCAAGGGCTCAATCCTCACCTGGGTTGTACTATTGGGTTGTGTCGGGAAACCGGTTTGTAAGGAAGGGGGTAAGCTGATTTTGAAAAGTTTGTGATTATTGGTCGCCACCCAGATATTTCCGTTTGGATCTTCCCTCAGCAGATTGATTTCGTAACTACCACTGTTGGGTTTTGTCTGGTCAACGATATCGATGTGATAAAACCGCTGGGTGCGTTCGTCGAATAGATTCAATCCTTTGTTGAGCGTTCCTACCCAAAGCCGTCCCCGCCGGTCGAGGAGCAGCGCCGAGCAGTAATTGTCCGAGAGGCTGAACGGATTGTAGGGGTCGTGGGTGAATACGGTGAAATTATGACCGTCATAGCGGTTCAGTCCGTCTTTAGTAGCCACCCAGATAAACCCGTTTCTATCCTGACTGAGACCAAAAATCATGCCCTGCGACAGGCCGTCTGATATAGTCAGTTCCTGCCAGCCCTGCTGCTGAGCCGAAACCATAGCGGGGAACATTAAAAGCAGTAGGAACAGAACGCGCATTTATCCTTGATTTGGTGTGAAAGTACATAAAACTAACTATGTTACTTAAAAGGCGGTTTGATGGGTTTCCATACTTCTGGCGGTAAACTCTGCTGACTATGATTTTGGGCCCGCACCGCCAGTGCGCCGGCATCAACACCAACTACCAGTGGCTGTTGGCCGATGGAACTGGTGAGAAGTTACCAGAGTAAAATATGACTGGCTCTGCGTACTGACCAGCGGGCATGACTCAACACGCGGGGGTAGTCATGAAAAGTCGGCTCTTGCTGTGGACCCACAATACGTACCATAGCAGTGCTGGTTCGCTTACCGGGAGCCACTGTTGCCCACATAGTCAGCAGTTGAACATGAGCGAAAACCCGTTTACAAAACAGTTCTGCGCAGGGTACTATATACGGGTAGAAATTTGCCGGCGGTTTGGCGTTCGGCGTAGGTATGACTGAACACGTTCTCAATCCGCTGGCGAATGCCTCTCCCGTAAGCCGCATCCCAGGGCGGATCAAGACGGTTACTGTTCCTTTACGGATGCGAATAGTGTCGCAAACGGCCACTAACAACGAATCAATCAGGTACGCTGCGCTCAGATTGAGGGCTTTAAAAAGTCGGTCAAACAGTAAAACAACGCACTCCGTGTCTGGGCTGGTTGATGCAATCGGTGAGTGAATACGGACTTTTTAAGCATAACGATCCCTGCTTATCAGCCATGTAGAGTATAGTCGAGGCTTGATTGCCGCCAACGAATTGGGCGGATGTGACGGCGGTTGTCAACACAATAGCATGGTAGACCTTGGGTTTGGCTTGTCGCTTGATGGAGTCGGGGTGGTTGGTTTCCAGGAAAAAATCATCCGGAACGCAATAGATGGCAATCACTTTTCAGACATAGCCAGAGCGGGTTATCAATGTTTTCGCACCGCAAAGGTACACCTGCTCCACGCTATGTCTTTTTGTGCTCGCATCAACTTGCCTTCATGCAACTTACACTATTTAATCATCTCGCCGTCTACATTTCGCCAGATGCCGAGTGGGTTGGCCTCCTGTAACGCGGGGGGCAATAGGGCATCCGGGAAGCTCTGGTAGCTGACAGGCCGTGCCCAGCGCAGAATGGCACCCGTACCGACCGAGGTGCTGCGGCTGTCGGTGGTGGCTGGAAACGGGCCGCCGTGCGTCATAGCTTCTGACACCTCAACGCCGGTTGGAAAGCCGCCAAACAGCAGCCGCCCCGCTTTTTCCTGCAACAGGGCAATCCAGCCGGTGCCCGACTGGGCCAGTTCGCCGGTAGTCGCGTAGAGCGTAGCCGTGAGTTGCCCTTCCAGCGAGCCGATACAGTCGGCCAGTTCAGCTTCGGTATGGCAGACAACGACCAGCGACGACGGGCCGAAAATTTCGTGGCTCAGGTCTGCGTTGCTCAAAAACTGGGGGGCGGTGGTGGTCAGAACGGTTGGGCGACCTTCGGTGCGGTTATCCGTCGCGTCGGTGTCGGCTTCGGCCAGGATGTGGATGCCGGGCATCACCTGAATGTGCTGAATGCCGTCCTGATACGCCCGTTTAATACCCGCGTTAAGCATAGTAGCGGGTGCCGATACCCGGATTTTTTCGGCCAGCGTATCCAGGAACACGTCGGTCTGGGGGGAGTCGAGCAGAAAAACCAGGCCTGGGTTGGTGCAAAACTGACCCACACCCATCGTAATGGACGCGGCCAGCCCGGCGGCAACGCCCGCGGCATCGGCAACCAGGGCGCCCGGCAGGACTACTACCGGATTAACGGCGCTCATCTCGGCATAGACCGGAATCGGTTCCGCTCGCTGCTGCGCTACCCGCAGCAGCGCCAGCCCACCCCGGCGCGATCCCGTAAAGCCAACGGCTTTGATGGCCGGATTGGCCACCAGTTCCTGGGCTACGTCATTGTCGGCGTGGAGCAGCGAGAAGGTACCATCGGGCATCCCCGTTTTCTGAACGGCTTTGACAATGGCGGCCCCTACCAGCGACGAGGTGCCGGGGTGGGAGGGGTGCGCTTTGTAAACGACCGGGCAGCCTGCCGCCAGTGCCGAAGCCGTGTCGCCCCCGGCCACTGAAAAGGCCAGTGGAAAATTACTCGCTCCAAACACAACCACCGGACCCAGCGGTACCAGCATCCGGCGCAAATCGGGCCGGGGCAGGGGTTGACGGTCGGGGAGAGCGGGGTTGATGCGGGCGTCGACCCAGGAGCCTTCGCGCAGCAGACGGGCAAAGAGCCGAAGCTGCCCCGTAGTACGACCGCGCTCACCCATAATCCGGCCCGTGGGCAGACCACTCTCCAGCACCGCCCGCTCAATAAGCGCGTCGCCGAGGTTGTCAATTTCCTGAGCAATGGCCTCCAGAAACTCGGCCCGCTCGTGGGGAGATACGGTACTATAGGGGCCAAAGGCGGCTGCTGCAGCGGCTACGGCCAGGCTGGCCTGCTCGGTGGTCACGTTCGTAAACTCGTCGGGCAGGGTTTCGTTGTGGGCGGGTGCGTGAGCGTGGAATACGTCGCCGTTGCCGACGGTAGCGTTCTGGCCGATGAAGTTCATGATAAGGGTATCGTAGGCTGGGTGCATGGTGGTATATGTCTGGAAATGCGAGGTGCTGAATCAGGGAATAAGGCCGCAAAATAGGGTGGCCAGGCAGGAAAAGCCAGCCATCCGCTAACCGTACTGCTGTTGCCAGGCCTTTTTAAGCCGTTTGTAGTCGGAATCTTCGCGGGCTTGAAGGTATTTTTCATAAAAAATCCGGGCCGACTCCGCTTTTACGGAATCTTCCTGCCGCGGTAGCTCGGCGCGGCCATGGGCGCCACTTTGCCCTTTCTTATCGTCGGGAACGGGACCGTCGTATTTCTTGCCGCCCCGGTGGTTGGCGTACCGGCGGGCGCGGGTGTAGCCCATCTGCAAAAACTTGCGCGCCATGTCCATGCCAACGAAATCGTTGGCGGCTTTGTAATCCAGAAATAGCTGGTAAATCGCTTCGGACGATTCGCGGGCGATGTCGGGTGTTTTAAAACGCCAGTGGGGCAGAATCTCGTCTTTATAGGGCCTGACCAGCAGAACGCCCATTTCGCCCCGCCCCACGCGGTACAACTCGGGCTGCTCGCGCAGGTCCAGGTGCCGATAGTCGAGGTCGTAATTAAAGTCGCGGCTGGAGTCGGGCATGGTGAGTATTGGTTGTCGCTACGGAGCCAGCCAGGTAAACGTCGCTATCGGTTCGTACTGAAACCGGGCGCGCGTTTGTCCGCTCCGCCCCAGACGCAGATAATCCAGCTGGAGTATCTGACACTCAATTACGGCGAAGTTGGGTCGCCCCACTTCGCTTTCAGCTTCGGAAGGCAGGTCGTCGCCAAAATGGGGTGGAAAGCCAGGATACGGTTCGGGTTGTTCCGAACCCGGCTGTTTCTCCGCCAGATACGGCTTGCGGCCGCCAACCCACAGGTTCTGCCAGTGCGCGTCGGCCACAAAATCGTCGGTGTGGAGCTGGGTTTCTACGCGGAGCCGAAGCTGAACCTGCTGCTGACTGTCCCAGAACAGCAGCATAGCGCCGGGATTGCGAACCAGCTGAATAACCTTGCCGGCTCGGGCGTCGGTATGGAACCAGACCCGTTTTTGGTTGGCATCGGCCTGCCGTAAAACAACCATGCGTATGTCAGCACCGGTTTGCGTACAGCTGGCCAGGGTCATGGTCTTGAACGGACTTTCGCCGTTGTCGGGTGCCGCCGTAAGCTGTTGCCAGCAGTCAGCTTCCAGCGTGGCGAGGGAGGTTTCAGGAGTCAAAGTCTACGGGATAAATTGGGTAGAATACCTGTTCATTGAACAGAGTAAAACCGGCCTTTGTTTACAGGGTAACCACACGGGTCTACGGCTATTACTACCCGCCACGGCGAATTGACTGGCCGGGACGGGATAGATAGCGAAACCCACGTCCGAAATCCAACTGTATGTGCTACCATAAATCGCTGGCGGTGTCTGCGCCGGAACTCGAAGTCCGGTATGAAGCCACTCTGCCCCCCACTGCCCGGTTTCAGCCGGTGTACCACGCTAACGCCTATAGCCTGCCGGCCTGGCCTATTGTGACGCGGGCAGAGCCCGGCAGGTTGCAGCTACTACCGTGGGGACTGGTGCCGCGCTGGGTCAAGACTCCCGCCGATGCCGACCAGATCAGAACCCACACCATCAACGCCCGGGCCGAGACAATCTATGAAAAGCCATCCTTCCGAACGGCGGCCCAAAATGGGCAGCGGTGCTTGATTCCGGTGACGGGTTTCTTTGAGTGGCATACCGAAAAAAGCAAAAAGTACCCGTTCTACATCAGCCCCGCGGACCAGAAAATTGCTTCCATCGCGGGCTTATACGACGAATGGGCTGACCCTGATACCGGCGAACTGCGTCAAACCTATACCCTGCTCACGACCGATGCCAACCCGTTGCTGGCTGCCATCCATAACAGCAAAAAACGGATGCCCTGCCTGCTGACGCCTGATGCCGAACAGGCCTGGCTGCACGAAGACCTGACCAAACAACAGGCCCTGGATCTGTTGACCGACGCCTACCCGGCCCGCAACATGCATAGTTACAGCATTGGCAAACGCATTACCTCGCGCAGCGAACCGACCGACGTAGCGGCTGTACTTGATCCCGTCAGCTACCCCGAACTGGCTACCCATTCTGAGCTGTTTGCCTGATCCACGTCCGTTTATGGCCGTTTTTCTACTTAAGTAACCCGGGCCGTCCGTCCATGAAGCAGTCCGTCTGTGTATAATCTGGCGTCGATGCAACGTTTAGCGCGAAATTTGGTCAATTAAGTTGTCTTTTTCCGGGAACAAATCCTGATAAGACAGTTTAAAAGGCAATCTCCAGAATACATACTGTCTGTTATGAAACCAAGTGTACTTCGTTCCCTATTTTTGTGTAGCTACATGTTTGTAGCTACACTGTCTGTTGCGTTTGCCCAGTTGCCGGGCAGCGATCTGCCGCGTGGCAATGCCAGGATGAGTGGTGTTATCGTGGATTCTCTCACCAAAAAGCCCGTTGAATACGCTACCGTTGCCTTAATTGATCTGCAAACGACAAAGCCGATTGACGGAGCCATTGCCGACGGAAAGGGTGAGTTTTCGCTCACCAAACTGCCCGAGGGCGAGTTTCGGCTGCGGGTGTCGTTCATTGGTTACCAAAACAAAATCATCCGGGGTATCAAAATAAACCGGCGCGATGACGTCAACCTCGGCACCATCATCCTGTCGCCCGATGAGCGGACTCTCAAGGAAGTGGAGGTGGTGGGGCAGAAGGCCATGATCGAAGAAAAAGTAGACCGGATTGTGTACAACGCCGACCGCGATATTATGTCAAAAGGGGGGCGATGCTACTGAGGTGATGCGCAAAGTACCGTTGCTCACGGTCGATCTCGACGGGAACGTCAGTCTGCGGGGCAACAGCAACGTGCGGGTGCTGATCAATAACAAGCCCAGTACTATTGTGGCCAGCAGCGTGGCCGACGCCCTGAAGCAGATTCCGGCCGATCAGATCAAGACTGTGGAGGTGATCACCAGTCCCTCGGCCAAGTACGATGCTGAAGGATCGGCGGGTATCATTAACATCACCACCAAGAAAAGCAGTATCCAGGGCTACTCACTCAACGTCGATACGGGCGTGGGTAACCGGGGGGCCAACCTCGGCCTGAACGGAACCCTGCGCACGGGTAAAATGGGCTTCTCGCTGGGTGGATTCGGCCGGGCCAACTACAACGTGCGGGGGCGGTTTGAAAATACCCAGTTCCTGCGCGATGGCGGGCGTACTACCCAGCAAAGTGCCGACACGCGGAACAACGGCGTTTTTGGCCAGTACCGTCTCGGCTGGGATTACGACTTCAGTGAAACCAGTAATTTATCGGCTAATCTGCGCTACGGTACCCGTAACAACATTCAGTATCAGGACAATTTCCTGACGCAGACGCTGGGCGGTACTACCCCATCCAGCAGCCTGCGCAACGTGAAGACCGAAGATCTGTCGGGTACCGTCGATGCGAATCTCGATTATACCAAACGGTACAAAACCACCGGCGATCAGGCCCAGAAAGAGATGAGCTTTTCGGCGCAGTACAGCCGCAATAACCGCAACAACAACTTCATCGCCGATCTGCTCAATGCCAGCAACCCGGGTGCGTTGCTGGGACGGCAGCAAAACCTCAACGACAGCTACAACCAGGAAACAACCCTCCAGGCCGACTACCAGACGCCCGTTGGCAAGGGACAGCTGATTGAATTTGGTGGCAAGGGTATTTTTCGGCAGGTAGAGAGCCAGTTCGGGTACAACATTGCCACGGGCAACGGACCCCTGCTGAGCGACCCCAGCCGGACCCCCAACACCCTGAACTATGACCAGAACATTGCCGCCGGGTACATATCCTATACGCTGACCACCAAAAACAAATACAGCATCAAAGCGGGTACCCGCTACGAGTACACAACCATCAACGCCAACTTCAGCCAGGCGCAGCGGGTTGAGGGCGGAACCATAGGTGCCGGCAAAGACCTGGGTATCCCCAACTACAGCAATCTGGTGCCGAGCATCAACATCTCGAAAACCCTCAAGGGTGGCAAAACCGTGAAGCTGGCCTATAACCGCCGGTTGCAGCGGCCTGGTATCCAGTTTCTGAACCCGAACGTAAACGCGGCCAACCCCGCTAATATTTCGAAAGGTAATCCGTTGCTTTCGCCCGAGTTGACCGACAACTTTGAGTTCAGCAGCAGTGCCTACGTGAAGAGCATCTACATAAACGGATCGCTGTTTTACCGCAACACCAGTAACTCGATCACCAGCGTGCGTACCACCGATACTACGGGTTTTGGTGAGATCATCAACCCGGTACTTCCGCTGCCTATTATTACGACCTACGAGAACATCGGTCGCGAGCAGGCCTACGGGTTTAATCTGTTTGGTAACGCCACACTGTTCTCCAAGTGGCAGATTGGGGGTGGCATTGATGCCTATTACGCGTATCTGAGCAACAACAGCCCGCTGCCTTCATTAAACGCTACCAACTCGGGCTGGGTAACGTCGGGGCGGTTATTCACGAACCTGACTATTAAAAACGGCTGGGGGGTGCAGGGCTTCGCATTTGCCCGGGGCCGGCAGGTGCAGTTGCAGGGCTATCAGGGCGGATTCGGGTTCTATAGCCTGGGCGTGAAGAAAGACTTCAACAACAAACGCGGCAGCATTGGTCTGGCGGGCGAGAACTTCTTCAACCACCCCTTCGTAATCCGGTCGGAGTCGTCGTCGCCAATTTTCGCACAGAACAGCAAAACCAGCCTGTATAACGCCGGCATCCGGATTAATTTCAGCTACAAGATCGGTAAACTGAGTTTCGAAGATCAGCCCCGCAAACAAGGTAAGTCTGTTAACAATGACGACGTAAAAAGTGGCGATGCCGGTGATAACGGTGGTGGTCAGCAGCAACCCGCGGCACCCGCCGGGGGCGGGGGTCGCAGACCGCGGTAACACGCAGTGCAGCATTAAAAAAAGGGAATGGGCTGATACAGGAGTATTCCTGTATCAGCCCATTCCCTTTTTTTAATGCTGCAACCTATATAAACTGTCCTTTTCGGCTGACGTAGCCCTGTTCCGGCGTATAGCCAACGGATTGTTTGCCGTAATAACCGCTGCCGGTATAGGGGCGCAGGTCCGGGTCGGCTTTGCAGGCATCCGTGCAGGTGCCCCTGTGTTCGTGGCCGCAGGCGTCGCACAGGGGAATGTGGTTGTTGCAGGTTGGGCTGGCGCAGTTAATCAGCCGGGTACTGGGCGTGCCACACCGGAAACAAACCGAGATTACCGTAGGGTTTACGGCGTTGACCGGTACCGTAACCCGGTTATCGAAAACGTAGCACTCGCCCTCAAAATCTTCGCCACCGACTTCCAGGCCGTATTTAATGATGCCACCGTGCAGTTGGTACACAGTCTCAAAACCGCGCGACAGCAGATAGGCCGAGGCTTTCTCGCACTTGATGCCGCCGGTGCAGTACGTAATGATTTTCTTGTCTTTGAGGTGTTCGATTTCGTGGACGTGATCGGGTAAATCGCGCAGGTTTTCCATGTCGAAGGTCACGGCCCCGCTGAACTTGCCTACGGCGTGTTCGTAGTTCGAGCGCATATCCACCAGTACCACATCCGGGTCGTTTTTGAGCTGCCGGAAGGCGTCGGGCTCCAGGTGAATGCCGGTTTGCCGCAGCGGATCAACGGGCAGATCGGAGTGAACAATTTCGGGCTTCACGCGCACATGCAGCTTCTGAAACGTATGGTCGTCGGACTGATCTACCTTAAATTCGACATGGGCAAAACGCGGGTCGGCGTGCAGGGCGGCCATGTAGGCATCGCAGTTGGCCGTCAGGCCCGATACCGTGCCATTAATGCCTTCGGGAGACACAATAATGCGGCCCAGCAGGTTCAGCCGCAGGCACAGCCGGTGGTGTTCATCGCGGTAGTGGTCCGGGTTGTCGATGGGCGAGTAGCCATAATACAGGAGAACGCGGTACGGTTTCATACCACAAATTTAACCCAAAACCAGAACACCTTTGCCAGCTGGCCGGCGGAAACCGCTACAGGCTCGCCAACCCAACCGAACGGAACAGAGCCTGCCCCTGTTGTGCGGCCAGATAAGTTATTAGCGGGCTGCGTAGCCACCACCACCGCACCCGCTACTCACAAAATGAAAAACTCCGTCACCGTGTCGGTGTTGATGGCCACGTACAATACTGATTTTGTCTTGGTAAAGCGGGCCATTGATTCGGTTCTCAGTCAGTTTATGGTCGATTTTGAGCTGATTGTCATTGACGATGGCAGTCAGAACGATCCGCACAATCAGTTGCTCCGGTACGTACAGCAGCACGAGGACCGCGTTGTTTACCTGCGCCACGCCAACTGCGGGCAGTCCAAATCCATCGGGCGGGGCCTTCTCAACAGCAGGGGTACGTATATCGCCATCCTCGACGCCGACGATGAGTACAAGCCCAATCATCTGCTGGCCTGTCTGGAGCTGATGACCGATGCCGATTTGATTGCCTCCACTACCGAAACCATTGTTGATACGGACGACGATTACTACGTTCCTGACAAAATTGACCCGGCCCGGCTCGTTCATGTGGACGACTGCATTCTGTTTGCCACCCTGTTTGGCCGTCGGGAAGTCTTTACCAGCACCCGGTTTCTGGATCGGTACGGAGCCGACGCTTATTTTTATGAGCAGGTGGCCCGGCAGTACCGCGTTAAAAAAGTGGACCTGCGCACCTACGTGTACTACCGCAACAGACCGACCAGTATCTGCTCGGTCCTGAAACGGCAGCAGTCCGTCGTGTTGGTCTGACGTATGCAACCACTCATCATGGCCTGTCACATCACGGGCGTTTACGATGTCAACCGAAGTCAGCAACTGCCCGACGATGATTTTTCGCTCGTCCGGGACTGGGCAGCGTCAATCTGCGATCTGAACGTCAGGGCTGTGCTTTTTCATAACAGCCTGTCTGAGGCTACCTGTGCCCTGCACCAGAACGACTCTATCCGGTTTGTTCGGGTAGACTATACCGCCCGCTTTAGCCCCAACGTGTTTCGCTATTTCGTGTACCGCGACTGGCTGAGAACCCACGCCGACGCTATTGACAGCCTGTTCATTACCGACGTGTCGGACGTTGTTATGCGTCGCAATCCATTCATAGAGCCATTTTTTACAGAGAATCCCGATGCGCTCTTTTGTGGTGACGAACCCGCCGTACTGCGCAACGACTGGATGCTGGCGCACGGCACCCACCTGCGTGAACAGCTGGCCGACTACGCTGATTTTGAAGCCCGGTTTGCCCAGGACACCCTGCTCAATTGCGGCATTATCGGGGGGCGCACTACGGTTATGCAACGGTTGCTGGAGCAACTCTGTGACCTGCACGAGCACTATAACCAGGGGAACAGAACCGCCTATACCGGCGATATGGGCCTGTTCAACTACCTGGCCCGTACTCAATTTGGCAACCACCTCCGGCATGGTGAACCAATTAACACGGTTTTCAAGGCCTATCAGCAGCACCGTACCGACTGCTGGTTTCGGCACAAGTAAAGCGTGATTGTCGGGTTGAATGCCTGACCCAAACGGCGTCTGAACACAAAGCCGCATCGGCCGGTTAAATGGCGTACACGAGTCTATACCTTCATTATGATTGTTCATCCTGCCAGCCAGGGCTGGGACATTATCCACCAGCAGGCGCATGGTCTGCTAGCCTACCAGATTGCTGCCAACTGGCAAGCCAGCCAGCAATCCCTGTACTGGACCGAAACCCTGACGGCCCTGCTCGAGCACGACGACGGCCAGCAGCCGTTCGAAGATCGAAACCATCTGTCGGAGGCCGGGGCCCCGCTTTCGTTCGAGCCATATTCGGTAGATCAGTGCCACCGTATGATTGATATTGCCCTGCGCAAAAGCCGCTGGAACGCGCTCATGGTGTCGCACCACGCCACGTTTTTATACGAACCCATGCGGGGGCAGGACAAAGCGCTGGATACGTTCCTGGATCAGCAGAAGGATAACCAGAAAAAATGGCGGAAGGGATACGGGGCAACCCAGCGGGAGGTGATGTTTGCCTATGACCTGGTGCAGTGGTGCGACGCCCTTTCGCTGATTCTGTGCCGGCAGGAGCTGCCCCCCGAAGCCCGCCAGCTCGAAATTAGTAAAGGTCCCGATGGCACCCGCCATTTTATTCACCAGCGGGCTGATGATAAATCGCTTTGTGTAAGCCCGTGGCCGTTCGAAACCAGCGAATTCAGCGTTCATGTCGAGGTGTATCCGGTCAATCAGCTGCAGTTTAAAGATGATACTGACCTGTACAACGCTATCAATGACGCTCCGGTCGACCTGCGCGAGTGGACGTTCCGGAAGTAACAGGACCAGCCTCACCGTGGTTATTCAGTATGCACATTGCCATTACAGGAAATATTGGGGCTGGTAAGACTACCCTGGCCGAGCAGCTGGCCCGGCACTACGGCTGGGACGTGCTGCCCGAAGCCGTGGATGACAACCCGTACCTCGCCGATTTTTACGACGATATGCCGCGCTGGGCGTTCAATTTGCAGGTTTATTTTCTGAACAGCCGCTTTGCGCAGGTCAAACAGATCCGCGCCATTGCTGATGCGAACGCCCGGCACCCCGATCAGCCGCCCCGGACGGTGGTGCAGGACCGGACCATCTACGAAGACGCAGCCATTTTTGCCCGCAACCTCGCCGACAGCGGGCAGATGAGTCCGCGCGATTACCAGACGTACCTGAGCCTGTTCGGGAATATGATGAGTCTTGTGCAGCCGCCCGATCTCATGATCTACCTCCGCGCTGACCTGCCCAAACTCCGCGACCAGATCGAGAAGCGAGGGCGTTCCTTTGAGAAAACCATCAGCGACGAGTATCTGACTAACCTCAACCGGCTCTACGATCAGTTTGCATCGGTCTATACCGCAGGCCGTCTCCTCACGATCGATGTGAATGAACTCAACTACGCCACCCGCCCCGCCGACTTCGCCGAGATTGTCCGGCGCATCGACGAACGGCTGAGTGCCCGGCCGTAAACCTGGATTATATACGCCCCACGCGGCATACACAATCCAGGTCTACGGCCGGGCACTCAGCTACTACGATAGCTTCACCCGGCCAGACTACCCACTTACTTTTCGGCCACTGAGAAATCAAATGTATCGGTGGTTTTGGGGTTCAGCACCTGGAAATTGATGCGGTAGATGGTATCGCCCCATTTGGTCAGGATGCCTTTGTCTTCGGGCGCGTCCAGCTTTACTTTCTCGATGGTCGGCTGCATCTTTTTGGTATCGTAGTTCACGACAAAATCTTTGATCGGGCTGCCCTTAGGGGCGTAGTGAATAACTAACTGGCCGGGTTTGCCGATCTCGGCCGGGTAGCAGGTCATCAGGTGCTGCGTAATCGTGCCGACTTTGCTGAGCTGTACGGCATCCTGAATCTGAACGTTCTTGCCCCGGTTCAGCCGCACGGTCCGCTGCCATGTACGCACGCCCGCATCGGCCGGATAGGCTTTGGCAATGTCGAGACCAAACTGTACCGTGGCTTCGTCGGCTTTATACGTTACGTTGCTGGCTTTAAACTGCGAGCCGGGTGGCTGCGTCTGGCCATTGATGGTGGGTACGTTGTGAAAATCAGAGCAGTTATACCAGATGTCGTATCGTTTATTGCTGAACGTTTTGGCCGTGTACGTGCCGCGCCCCACGTCAATGAGCAGGGGCTGGCCGTTGTAGTAGACCACGTAGTTGCCAATATCATTGTGGTTGTGGCTCTCGTCGTTGTGCCCGCCTTTGGCAGCTACGTAAAACCCGTCGGTAGTGCCGGGCTTGTCGCGGGCCACAAAGACCTGCAAATCGGGTAGCCATACGGTTGCCGGCAGGGGCAGACCCCGCTCGGCTTTCCGAAACTCATCCTGCATGAACAGGGCGTAGAAATTTCGGAAGAAGTGGTAATTACTCAACGTGCCGCCGTCCGGTCTGCTATCGTCCGGTTTGCGGTAGTACGCGCCAAACCGCATCATGTCAGGGTCATTGATGGCTTTGCCATAGCGGTAGATCATGGGGGCGGCCATGCCGGGCTGCGGGTCGGCATCGGCGAAATTGAGAAAATACGATGGGCTGATCTGGGCGCGGTAGATAAACTTGCCCATGTTCTGAAACTTGGGGTCGGCATAGACATAGGCAAACGCGCCGTTGGTGGCATCGTTCAGCAGGGCCACATTGTCGAAGAGCGACGCGGCCGCGGCCCCCCAGTAGCTTGGCCCTTCGTCGCAGCCGCCGTCGGCCGGGTAGGGGTTCAAAAAGTTGTCGAGGATGTGCAGGAGTTTATCAATGGAAGCGGTGCGTTTGGCCTCGTCTTTTTCGAGCAGCAGCACGCTGTTGAGCCAGTTGGAGCCGATCCAGGGGTTCCAGTTGTTGGGTGGCCGACCCGCCGAATTGCGCTGCATCCAGCCGTGCGGCTGGGTCATCAGCGGTTCCAGAACCCGGTTGTTTACTTCGTAGTAAATGCGCTTCCTGACCTGGGGCGATACGGCATCCAGTTTATCGCCAAGGTAATAATCGATCCAGGCGAGGTAGGTAGCGGTTTCGGCGGAGAACAGATCAACGAACGGGCGAGATACATCCACCAGTCCGGCAATCTCTTTTGTCTTGGGTAAATGCGCCGACGCCCCCCACCACGACTCCTCGCAGATAGACCAGACACCGTCAACGATCTGATCGACAAACCGGCCTTTGTTCTCGTAAATCTCGGCCAGCAGCAGCGTGCCCAAGGCCTCCCGTTTCTGGTTGCCAATGCGGCTGAACTGTTCGCGGTCGCCGGTGCGGACAATGAGCAGCGACTTGGTAGCGGGAATGGACGGCCACTGATAGTCGAGAAGGGTTTCGGCTTTTTTGAGGTACGATTGCATCAGGGCCTGATCGGCCCGGGCCCAGCCCGCCCGGTCGTTACGCTTTGGAAAAGGCGTAAACTGACTTTGCGGAATGAGTTTCTGGCCGAGCTGCTCGGCTGTGTACCGGCCGCTGAGCAGATTGGCCTCCTGCGCCTGGATGGTCAGGCAGGCAAGCGCGAAAAAGAAGAAAAGAAGGGTTTTCATAGAGAGGTATAAGCTGAATGCAGGTTAATAGGTGGCGTGGGTCAGTGTCAGGAGCGGGCTCATTTTCTGAGAATCCGCACCCGTACCCACGCTGGGCAGGCCGAATTTCTCCTGCGCCAGCAGGCGCACCGGCGTAAAGTCCTCGTAATGGATCGGCTCAATCTGCTGGTACGTCCAGGGCTGGCCATTGGCGTAGGGCTGCATCCACTGGTACGCTTTTTTCAGGCTTTTACCATCGGGCGTTTCGTACTGCCACAGGTTTACGCCTACCTGTTCGCCCATGCGGGCCAGGGCCATAAAGCCCCGCAGGTTCATCAGCGAGTAGTTCCAGGATTTGGTGCGAGCCAGTTCGTCGGGCTGGCTGCCATCTGGTTTCAGCTGACTCTGGATGCGGGCTTTGGTTTGCTGCTCCAGCATTTGCTTCGCCATCGGTTTATCGCCCAGAAAGAGTGCGAACGCCACCGTCTGCATGTCGTAATACGTGCCGTGGTTGTTGTGCGCTTTTTCTTCGTCTTTGCCCAGCGGGCTCGTCTTCATCCAGGTCAGAAACTGCCGGAACCAGCCCTGTAACGCCAGCTGGTCGCTTTCCGCCCAGGCTTTCGATCCCTGCAGCAACTGCACCGCATCTACCAGTTTGGCCAGCCCGGCGGTGTCGATCAGCCCGATGCCGCGCCCCTCGGTGATGCCGGGGATAGCTTGGCCGAAGTTCAGGTTGGGATTCATCCGGGTATCGGCATTCAGGAACCACACGCGCAGAAGTTCGGCGGCTTTGCGGGCGTATTTTTCGTCGTCAGAAAAATAATACGCCACGGCCAGCGTCTGTACATAGGCGCAGAGGTCTTTGAGGTAGCCTTCGTCCTCAATGGCGTGGCGTTCTGGGTTTACCTGCCCGTCTTTGCGGATGTAGGGCAGGCCGTCGGGTTTGTTGGGGTCGGGCCACCAATAAGGTCCCACGCTCAGGTAGTCGTGTTTGGTACCGCTGGAAGGCGTTTTGCTTTTCTCCATCACCGAATGGGCCGGTTTGCTCAATAAGTTGTCGGCCTGACTGAGCAGGGATTTCAACGCGGCCTGCAACGCTGAATCGCCGTTTTTAAGGGCGGCTTTACTGGCCGCAAGCCGGTCGGCATCGAGCAGAAACGTCGCCGGTTTGGTAGCTGGTTGCGCCAATGCACCCGGCTTAAGGATGACCAGCGTCAGGAGCGCGAAAAGCAGACGTTTCATAGGATAGGGAATTACAGGAGTTTGGGCTGCCTGACGGGGACTTCCCCCGCCGTTTCATTGGGGGAAGTCTGCCGATACTCAGTTCAGTTTCAGTCGTTTGATACTCACCGTCATGCTTTTGGTGGTATTGTTGACGGCGTTGACGTAAACATAGGCAGCGTAGGCACCGTCGGCGGTTTTTACGAATGCGCCCTGATCGTTCGCCAGCCCGTAGGCGTAATCGGCTGCATTGACGAACGTGGTGCGCTGCAGGTCAACATCGTCGATATACACGTCAAAGCCATCCGTACCCCGCAACTGAGCATCTTTGACATCGATCCGTTTGTCAAGGGCAGTGCGGGTTTTTGGCAGGCCCGTTGGTAGCGTCACGTCGGTGAGGTAAGCCGCGTTAGAGGGGGCCACCAGGGCGTGGCCAAAGGCAAAGGTGCTGATGGTGGGCCTGTAGATATAGATAAAGTCAATCTTACCGGCCAGATTACCAGACTCCACTTCGGCTTTGGTATAGGCCGTCATGGTTTCGATGGAGAAATACGCTTTGGCTCCGTCGGTAAGGGCGATGGTCCGCTTCATGTCCATACGGCTGATGCGATAAGGGGGCGACTGGAAACTCACTTCCTGCCCCGAGGACGAGGTGCCGCTGAACCGAAACGACACCTCTTTTCCTTTAGCCTCTTCGGTGGGCGCATAGTAGTAGCGCAGCGTAACGGCTTTGTTCTTCTCGACATTGATAATCGTAGCGGTGGATACGGCCCCGCTCGTGACGGTATCGGTGGCGGTTTGGGCGGGTTCATCAACGCCGGTGTTGCGGTTGGTGTACCACGAAAAACGACTGAAGCCGGTACCACTGCCGCCGGGTACGCTGGCCTCAGCGCGCACGTTTTTCAGATTGCCCTCGGTGGTGCCAACAGCGTAGGCAAACTCAATCCGGTCGCCCACCACGGCGGGGCCGGTCGTTTTCTTGAGCAGATCATTTTTGAACGGCTGTTCGGGGCTTACCCGGGCTTCGCAACCCGCCAGCAGCCCGGCCAGAGCCGGAATTAACAGAAGTGCATAGGAAGGCATGGCGATCATTTTTGGAGAGAGACAGTAATCGTGTACGTTTTTTTGACCTGCCGGTCGCCTGATATGACCGTGTACTGTCGGGGCTGGGTAAAATCGGTCCAGTCACCCATACTTGGTCCAATGATGGCATCGGTCACCAGGCTGCAATAGGGCTTTACCCGCGTTACGTTGGTGCCAAACTTAGCCACCGCGGTAACGGTTAGTGCGGTGGTATCAATCAGGGTCTGGCCACTGACGAGTACCGTGCGGTGGTCGGAGCCGAGCAGGTCGAAAAACGTCATGTAGCAGGACGACCGCTCGGTAATCAGCAGCCCGGCTTCGTCGATGGGGTCATTGGTGCAGCCGGTTACGCCCGCCGTGATCAGCGTGGCAACGGCCAGCAGTTGGAATATTTTTTTCATTGCCATTCGAAAGGTTAGAGCCAGGGTTCGTTCTGGGTGATGTTGGGGTTAACCTGCACTTCGCTGGTTGGAATCTGGAAAATATAGTAGCGCTGGTAAGCACGAATGTCCGCGTTGACAAACTCGTCGCGCACGCGGGCGCCCTGGCTGTTTAACAGCACCTGACCGCCCGGCATGGGCCAAATCTCCTCGGCTTTTTTCCAGCGACGGATGTCGAAGAACCGCTGCCCTTCGGCCACCAGTTCAACGATGCGCTCCTGTTCAACGGCCTTGAAAAAATCGGCTCTGGTGGCAAACTTAGCCGGGTTCAGCGCGGGCAGATTACCCCGCCGGCGAATGCGGTTGAGCAGCGTGAAAAGATCGGGCGTAGGGCCGTTGTTCACTTCGTTAACGGCCTCGGCATACATGAGCCACACGTCGGGCAGGCGCATGAGATAGATATCCTGCGGGCCATCGCTGCGGCCAATGCCCCCCGTTTGCCGCACCCATTTCCGGAAAATATAGCCCGATGGCTGCCCGTCGTAGTTGATATAGGTTACCCCGTCGCGGCTGCCGAAGCGGAATGGAATACTATCGAGCACCGCCAGGCCGTCGGTCGTGAGCCTAAGCATTTTCTGCTCGTCCCAGAGTATGGTAGCCCGCATCCGGTAGTCGCGCCCTACGTAGGTTTTAGGGTTGGTGGCACTGTTGAGCAGGGTTTTGTTCGATGACAGCACCAGGGGCGGGGCAAAATCGCCGGTGCTGGCAAGCTGGTAGCGGTTCACCAGCCGGTAGGTGGGGGCCACCCAGCACTGCGCATTGCCGGTGTTACGGGTGCCAAAGTCGCGCATGAGTTCTTCACCCTGCCCCAGGATCGGCCCACCAAACTGCACCGAAAAGATAATTTCCGGGTCGTACTCGTTAAAATACTGGAACAGGTGCCAGTAGTTGGGGTTATCGGCGGGGCCGGGTTCGCCGTTGCGGAAGAGCGGAATGTTCTTGTCAATGATCTGCTTGAAATCAGCCGCTGCATCGGCAAAGTGTTTCTGCGCTTCGGCCCCTTTGCCTTCGTTCTTCATCCACGAGGCCCAGAACAGGTTTATTTTACCCCGGAAACCCAGGGCCGCCAGCCGGGTAGCCCGCCCCTGATTGTCGCCCGCGTAGGCATCGGGCAGGGTCGTGGCCGCCGTCTTCAGGTCGGCCAGGATCGAATCTTTCACCACGGCCCGGGGGGTGCGGCTCAGGGCGTACGCTTCGGTATTGCCGTTCAGGGTTTTGGTGTAATAGGGTACGTCGCCCCAGAGGTCAATCAGCCGGAAATAATTGATGGCCCGCATGAACTTGGTTTCGGCCACCAGCCGGTCCAGCAGAGCCAGATCCGCGGGGGCTTTGGTAATGGCCCGCAACTGCCCGATATTCTCCAGTACGTAATTGGCCCGGTTAATAGTCCGGTAGCAGTCGCCCCACAGAAATCCGAAGTTGCCGCCCGTGGTACCGTTGGTAGCTGAGCCAATGCCGCCGGGGTTGTAATTGCCCTGGTTGTTGCTGGTGCCGCGCGTATTGACAAACTCACCCAGCCCGTCGAAGTAATAATCCCGGTCAAACGTGGTGCGGTTGGCATCATACACGCCATTAACGGCATAGACGGCATCAGTCGTGGTTTTCCAGAACAGGGCCGACGATAACTGGGTCGTGGGTACCTGATCGAGAAGATCTTCGGTGCAGGCTGCGGTACCTACCAGCAGGCCCATAAATAAAATGATAGGAATACGTCGCATGATAAAAGGCGATGAGTGGGATTAAAAACTAAGATTAAGACCAACCGAATACGACTTGAGCAGCGGGAACGGGTCGTCCTGGTTTTCGGCTCCGGATACGCTCGTGCTCTTTTCGGGGTCTACACCCCGGTACTTTGTGAACGTCAGCAGGTTCTCGGCGGTGGCATACACGCGCAACCGGCTTACGCCCACCCGGCTCATGAGTTTATCGGGGATGTTGTAGCCCGCCTGGATATTCTTGAGCCGCAGGTAGCTGAAACTGTCCAGCCAGAAGGTTGACTCGGCCTGATTGTTACCGCCCGATCCGGTGGTGAGCCGGGGCAGCGAGGCCTGCCGGTTGTCGAGGTTCCAGCTGTCGTTCCAGTGAAAATCCTGGAAGGCATTGCGGGCCGCCGGGATGTTGACGTTGTTGAACGGTTCGAGCCAGAAATCCTTGCGGCCCGTTGCCCCCTGCCAAAGCATGCTCAGGTCAAACCCGCGCCAGTTACCAAACAGATTCACGCCATAGGTGCCCACGGGCTGGTCGCGGTTAAAGCGGGGTTCGGCCTTGCGGTCTTCGTCGTTGATCTGCCCGTCGCCGTTGAGGTCTTTGTAGAGAACGTCGCCCGGCGATACGTACTGTCCCTGGTAGGGAGCGCTGGCAATGTCTTCCCAACTCTGGGCAATGCCCGTTGCCACCCGGCTGTAGGCAAAATGGTACGGCAGGTTCAGGAAAGTGAATCCTTTGGTCAGAAACTGGTTCCACTCCAGCAGCCGGTTCTTGTTATAGGCCATGTTCAGCGTGGCGCCGACGTTGGCATCCCGGATTTTAGTGCGGTAGGTGAGGTTCATCTCGATACCCTGGTTGCGCAGCTTGCCGATGTTGACGCGGGGGGCGTTGTAGCCCGACAAAAACGACGATAGGGACGAGGGGCGGATCAGGCCTTCCGTCAGCTTGCTGTACGCGTCAATCTCGGCCGTCAGCCGGTTGCCAAAGAAACTCAGGTCAAGGCCCACGTTGGTAATGGTGGTCTGCTCCCAGGAAAAATTCTCGTTTATGATCTTGCTGGAGCTGAATCCCTGCACGATGTTGCCGTTGAGAATGTAGTTGGTCAGGTTGAACACATCGCGCTGCTCGTACCGGCCCACGCCGGAGTTGTTGCCCAGCTTGCCGTACGACGCCCGAATTTTAGCCGACGACACCACCGAGGTCAGCGGCTTGAAAAACGGTTCTTCGGACAGCCGCCAGGCGGCCGATGCCGACGGGAAAAAGCCGAACTGGTAGCCGGGCAGAAACTTGCTTGATCCGTCGTAGCGGGCGTTGGCCTCGAACAGGTACCGGTCATTGATGGCGTAGTTGATCCGGCCAATGCCCGACCGTAGGCCTTCGGCGTCGGAGTTGCCGCTGGCAAACTGGGTGGTGGTGAGGGCCGCGTCAATTTCGCTCAGCAGCGGGTTAATCCGGTTCTGACGGCTGGCGGCCAGATCGCGGTCAAACCAGTATTCTTCGGTGTAGGCCGCCAGCAAACCCAGCTGATGATTGCCAAACAGCGTGCGGTTATAGGTAAGCCGCCCCTGCAACAGCGTTTTGTAGCCCGAATTGATGGCGTTGGCGATACCGGCGCTGGTCGAAATCAGATTACGGGCCACCTGCCCCGTCTGGAAATTGTATACGTCGGTGGGGTCAGAATAGCTTTTGGTGAACTGATTGTAGTACCGAAGGCTGTAGTCGGCGCGGGCCGTCAGTCCCTTTATGGGTGTCCATTCGCCGTAGAGGTTGGCGTTCAGTTCCTGGCGGTCGCGCTTACTGTGGTTAATGCTCAGGGTGGCCAGCATGTTGGAGGCAAACGCATCTTCGCCATAGGCCATAATGCCGCCGTACTGCCCTGTGGCGGGGTTCTGTGGCAACACGCCCGGAATGGCGTACCGAATGTCATACCCGGCCGTACCCTGGTAGCTGATTAGCCCTTCTTGGTTGGCGTACTCCTGTTTGGACCACTGCCCATCCACCCGAATCCCGACCTTAACCCTATCGCTGAGTTTATAATCGAGGTTAAACCGGGTGTTGTAGCGCTTGTAGTTGTTGTTGATCAGAATGCCGAGCTCGTCGTAGATACCCGCCGAGAGATAGAAGTTAGAACGATCGTTGCTGCCCGATGCCGACAGCGTATGGGTCTGAATCCGGCCCTGATCGCGCAAAATAACTTTCCACCAGTTCGTGTTCGGATATTTGATGGGGTCCACTAAACTCTGCGAAAGCCAGTCCTCGACCGTGCCGTAGCGGAAGTTCGTTGAGGAGCCACCTGCCCCCGACGCCCGCAGGTGCATGGTCAGCGAACGGGAATAATCGTCGAAGTAATTATAGAAATTGGTTGGCTGCGATACGCCGTAGGTACCGTTGTAGCTGATCTGCGTTTTTTTGCTCTGGGTGCCGTTTTTGGTCGTGATCAGAATAACGCCGTTGGCCGCCCGCGACCCATAGACGGATGCTGAAGCCGCGTCTTTAAGCACCGAAATGCTGGCTACGTCGTTCATGTTAATCCGGTTGATGTCCACGTCGACAATCCCGTCCACGACAATCAGCGGCCCCGCGTTGTTTACCGTACCCAGCCCCCGGATAATAAGCGAAGCCCCACTGCGGCCCGCCTGCCCCGTAGACTGCTGCACCGCCAGCCCCGGAATCAGCCCCGATAAGGCCGACGACACATTGCTCAGGGCGCGGCTGGAGATCTTCTCGTCGATGGTGATGGCGGCTACGGCTCCGGTTAGGTTTTCTTTTTTCTGGGTACCATAGCCCACCACTACCACCTCATCGAGCGATTTATCGTCGGATTTCAGTACGGCCGTAACAGCAGACTGATTACCGACCAGAATCTCCTGGCTGATGAAACCCACGTAGCTGACTACCAGGGTGGCATTCTGGGACGGGACTGCCAGGGTAAAGGCGCCGTTGGCATCGGTGGTAGTGCCGCGCGTAGTGCCCTTCACCACCACGCTAACCCCCGGCAGGGTTTCGTTTTTCTCGTCGGTAATGGTACCGGATACCGTTCGATCGGCGGTTTGGGCCAGCAGGGCCGTTTGCACCAGCAGGAGCAGGAAGGCCAGGCCGGCGCGAAAAACATAGTAAAGTTTGTGTTTCATATAAACGAGAATTGATTTTTGACGGAAGGGGGCATGACAGAGACAGCTGACAACCAAAGAAAGCCATCGGTGAACCCATCTGCCTGAGCAGCGTGCTTCGGAATAAAGAAAAGCCAACAGGGATTTACTGCTGAAAAGTGGGATTAAACCCGTATTAATTGTAAAATTTTTTTGTAAACGTTTACATAGAGGAGATTCCCTGCCTTACCTTTTCTTTTGATCGGTTGCCGGGGTATCGCGGGTGCTGAACCTTCGGGTTTTAAAGGAGCTTCAGCCCCCGGTAAGGTAGCGGGCTGGTGTGGATGGACGGAGCTAAAGCGGTAAATTTGTGGTGTATTACCCGTCTTCCCTGTGTCTTTATTCATAACATCGCTCAACTCCGGCAGTAACGGTAACTGCTATTACATTGGCAACCAGACCGAAGCCGTGCTGATTGACGCCGGCCTGTCATGCCGCCAAACCGAAGCCCGGATGCGCCGGCTGGGGCTGTCCATGGAGCGGGTCAAAGCCATTTTCGTCTCGCACGAGCACAGCGACCACATCACGGGCATCTTTGGCCTGGCCAAAAAGTATTTTCTGCCGGTATTTATCACACCCGAAACCCTGCGCCATTCACGCCTGACGGATGTAAACACAACCCGCCCCTTATCGGCTCACGAGCCGGTCTGGGTGGGTAACTTATGCGTGCGGGCGTTTTTGAAAGAACATGATGCCGCTGATCCGCACAGTTTTACCGTTACGTATGGCGAAACTACGGTGGGCATTTTTACGGACATCGGCCAGCCCTGCAACCGGCTTATCGACCATTTTGGCCGCTGCCACGCGGCCTTCCTCGAAGCCAACTACGACGAGGACCTGCTGGAGCGGGGGCGGTACCCGGCGTTTCTCAAGCAGCGCATCCGGGGGGGGCAGGGGCACTTATCCAATCGGCAGGCGCTGGATCTGTTTGTGCAGCACCGGCCCGCGTTCATGAGTCACGTACTGCTGGCGCACCTCTCGCACCAGAACAATTCTCCGCAAATTGCCAGCGATCTGTTCCAGCCCCACCTCGGCGATACGCAGTTGGTAATTGCCTCGCGCTTCAAGGAAACGCCTGTCTTTGAGATTGGGTAAAGTGAATACCGATTAGAAAATCTGACGTATCCGCTTTCCTGTTCTGTATGACAACACGACGTTCTTTTTTACTGAAAACTGGGGCGGCTGCGGCTCTAACGAGCGCGGGACCGCTGACGGGTATCGCTGGTGGGGTTAAGCCAGCCGCGCCGGTTGCCGCCAGCGCAGCCGATGATCGCTTTAAGCTGGGCATTGCGGGGTATAGCTTCCTGAAGTTTAAACTGGCACCGGCCCTTGAGATGATGAAACAGCTCGATGTGCACTATCTGTGCATCAAGGATTTCCATCTGCCCCTTACCGCCACCGCCGACGAGATTGCGGCTTTCCATGCCCAACTCAAGGAGGCCAACGTAACGGGCTACGGGGTGGGACCCATCTACATGAAAACCCACGAAGCCATCGACAGTGCCTTCGACTACGCCAAACGGGTGGGCGTTAACCTGATTGTAGGCATTCCCAACGTTGAGGATCTGCCGTACATCGAGCAAAAAGTAAAGGCGTCCAACATCCGGTACGCCATCCACAACCACGGGCCGGATATTGACCTGTTCCCCAACGCCAAATCGGTATATGATGCCGTCAAAAATCTTGATACCCGCATGGGTCTGTGCTTTGACATGGGCCACGACCGGCGGTATGGCGATGATCCGATAGCTGATCTTAAAAAGTACCAGGATCGTATTTTCGACATTCACCTCAAGAACGTGACGGCAGCCGTTAAAGAAGGCAAGACTACGCAGCTGAGCCGGGGTATTATCAATATTCCCGCCTTTATCGATATGCTCCGCACCGTAAAATACGATGGTCACTGCGCGCTGGAGTACGAAAAAGATATGAATGAACCCCTCGCGGGCATAGCCGAATCGGTGGGCTATTTCCGGGGGGTGGCCGATGCAACACGCGTTTAATTCTTTCCTGAATACACCGTAAACAGAGAGTGGCACGGAGAGAAAAGAAAAGGATATCAGCAGGAAAACGCTGTTTTCGCTGGGTTGAACTTTATTTCTTTGCCGCGCCGACACACCGGTTAAAACACCAGCTCAAAATGAATACACGCAGAGAATTTATTAAGAATGCCGCCCTCGGAACCGCCGGGCTGACCATTGGCGGACTGGCACCGGGCTTTTCGCCGAAGAGCTACGCCAAAATTATGGGTGCCAACGAGCGCATCAACGTAGCCATTGTGGGCCTGGGTCGCCGGCTGGGGGCCTATTACGAACCCGTCTCCCTGAAAAGCAGTAACGTAGAACTGCTGTATCTGTGCGACGTGATGAAGTCGCAGCGGGAGTCGTCGGTGAAGAAATGGAGCAAATACATCGACTACCAGCCCAAACTCGAAAACGACGTGCGCAAGGTCATGGCCGACAAAAATGTGGATGCCATGTTCATTGCCACGCCCGATCACTGGCACGCGCCCGGCGCCTGGATGTCTATGCAGGCGGGCAAGCACGTGTACGTTGAGAAGCCGTGTAGCCACAACCCCCGCGAAGGCGAGATTCTGGTGGCTTGTCAGAAGAAGTATGATAAGGTTGTCCAGATGGGTAATCAGCAGCGGTCGGCCCCGGAATCCATCGACATCATCGGTCAGATTCACAACGGAGTAATCGGTACGCCGTTCAAAGCGGTGGCGTTTTACATCAGCGCGCGGGGCGAGGTACCCGTTCAGAAAAAAGCTCCCGCGCCCGATGGCCTTGACTGGGACCTGTTTCAGGGACCTGCTCCCCGGCGCGAGTACACCGCCGATACCTGGAACTACAACTGGCACTGGTACGGCTGGGACTACGGCACCGCCGAAGCGGGTAATAACGCCACCCACGAACTGGACGTAGCCCGCTGGGCCCTGCAGGGCGACTTTCCCGAGCACGTACAGGTTGAAGCTGCCAAGCGTTACTTTCCCAACGACGGCTGGGAAATGTATGACACCATGGATGCTACGTTCCGGTTTCCGGGCAACAAGATCATTAAGTGGGATGGCCACAGCCGCGACGGCTACAAAACCTATGGCAGCGACCGGGGTACTATCATTTACGGTACCAACGGTTCGGTATACGTAGACCGTGACGGCTATCGACTCTACGACCGGGTGGGTAAACTGGTGAAAGAGCGGAAGTCAGGCGGTAGCGAAGCCGGTACGGCCCTCGGGGGTGGGGGCGACATGACGACCCTGCACGTGGTCAACTTCTTCGACGTGATCCGTGACCGTTCAAAACCACAGTCATCGCCCATCGCCGAAGGCGCGAAAAGTACGCTGATGTGTCATTTAGCCAACATTGCCTCCCGCGTAAACAAGCCGCTGGATATCGACGCTAAAACCGGGCATATCAAGGATAAAGAGGGTATGAAGCTCTGGAGCCGCGAGTACGCCAAAGGCTGGGAGCCACCGGTGGTTTAAGTGAATGAGTGAATGGGCCACTCGTGTGAGTGGCCCTCCGCCCTACAGGGTGCCTGCGGGCGCGTAGCTGCGACAGTCTGTCGCCGGGGCAGGGTTTCGTTTATACGACGTTAGCTAACTTGATTTGCATGGAGCGGTGTGTTGGGTAGCTTTGCGGGCGACTACCGTACCTATCCACCCCATCCCGATGAAATTCTTTGCACTGCTGTTACTGCTTTGTTTGTGTGATACGGACGTATCCGGCAAACGGCCGGGTAAACCCCCAAAGAGGAAATTATACACCATCCACTTCGACAAAAGCGGTAAACTTGTTCCCGATGCAGGTCTGGCGTCCGCTCATCCCCGGCAGTCAACCATCGTGCTGGACATTGGCAACGTCAAGAAAACGGCTTCTACCTATTTCACGTCGCTCTCGGCATTAACCACAGCGATGCAGTCGCAGACAGGCACCGCCGACCCGGTAACCGATTGTCTCTGTCAATCGCTGAAGCCTTTGACGCCGGACATCATAACCGCCATAACCAGTAATACGGCCAATCTGTATCTTATCTCCGATACAACCCGGCCTTATCTGCCGCTCAAAGTAGCTGACTCACCCAACAATCTGCGCGTGTCGGTCGGTACCACAAGTGGCAACTCGGCCTACACGCTCACGACCGGTGACAAGCCCGTTGACTATCAGCTTATCCGGGAGAACTACGACAATCAGATTCTGGCGAACCAACTCGCCAACTCCATTCAGCATTACAAAGGCTGGTCGCCCTCGTCGGGGAAACTGATCGACTCGCTCAACCAGGTTTTCGACGCCCACGCCCCCCGGCTCAATACGCTTTTTTTTCAGGATTCGCTCCGTCAGGATGTGTGTACAGGTTGCCAGTTGACCCTTGGGTTTCAGATTGGGGTGGTCAATGAACTGGTTTTATTTTATAAGGCCTTTAGCCGGGTTAATGTGCTGTATAACAAAGTGCTGTGCGACAATCGGGAGTGGATTCGCCGGTGGCTCTGGTACACGGGCGGAGTGCCGAAACTCAATCCGTTTCCGGTGTATGACACCGCCCCCGCGCTGAAAGAACTGGCCGAAAAAATTCAGGTGACTGAGAAGGGGCTGGCCCTCCTTCAGACATACAGCACCTGCTGCGGAACCAACCGGCCCGACTACGAGCCTACCATTGCCGCAATCATTATACTGATGAAGCAACTCAATGTACTGACTACCGAGCAGCAGCGGCTCGCGGCCCTCGTTAAGCCGTTCAGCGAGTGGGTCAGTGCCCGCTCTATTGCCAGTACGGTGCTGTATAAGGGGGCAATCCCGGCCACCGACCCACTCACGCCGGATGGCCCAAATCTCATTAGCTGGCAACACCATTACGATGCCGCCGACAAATTCAACTACCTGACGAAGAAAACCGATCTGCCCGACATGGTTGCCGATCTGGATCAGGTCATTGTGCTGGTGCACAACGTAAAAGCAGGCGATACGATCTCCCTGAAAGCATCGGAGAAACCTTTTACGCCAAAGACAAAACTACAGACGGGCCTGGAACCCATTACCAAAGCACTGTCTATCGCCCTTTTAGGCAGTGCTGACATTGCCGGGTTGACAGGAGTGTTAAGTAGCGCGTTTCGAAAGAAGAATGCGCTACTGGCAGGTAATCCCAATTTCATTATCCCAACCGATAACAGCGTAACTATTTCGGATATATATGAAAAAGGTCAACTGAAACGATTTACTGAAAAATTAAGATTACGGGCAGCGGGGCGATACGTTGATTATGTTGAGTTTATCCTCGGTACTACTGAATACGATTCACGAGATGGTGATATTAGTGATATAGAGGATATAATTGCTGCTCATCGTGGCGTCATTTTCCCCAACCTTATAATCACGGTAGCCAAGTTGAAGACGGCAAACAGGGCCGAGTTTGTGCAGATTCTATACCAGGACTTAAAAATCAAAGACGAGGTCGACTATTTCAAGCTGCTCATCGAGTACGCAACCAGCACACAGCGGATGAACTGGTTCCGTAACCAGACGACTCCGGTCCGGTCGCTCGATCTTGAACCGAGTGAAACCCCTGCCTACCAGACCATTGTTGAGTACCCGGAGAAAACCTTGGACTCGACAACATCCAAAACGGTAACGTATAACCTGCTGGTCAATGCCGCAAAAGACGCCGTTGTTACACGTAGCTACAACAAATTTGAACGGATTCGGTGGTGGCCTACACTGGGCATTGCCTACATACCTCGCAACCGCTCGGCAGCCGTGTACAACGACACGACTATGCAATTCTCATCCGGTACTGACTTCGATAATTTCGAGGCACTTGTCGGCGTAAAATACTACCTGAAAAAGACCAACCCCACCCGCGACCGGGCCAGCAAGAGACTCATCTACAAAACCTTTGGGGCGTCGTATAATCGTGTCCGGGGCTATGATTTTCTGAATACGTTATTCCTGACGGGTGGGTTGGGCATTCGGCATAAATTCCTGCGCAATTATTACCTCGGCATAGGGGACGACATAAAGACCGGGAGCTGGACGCAGGAGCAATTTTATTTTCCAGAAACGATACGAACTGGAAAACGGTAAAATCAAAAACCAGTACGAGCGTCCACAATCATTTTTCTACATGGGCCTGAGCATCGATCCCGGTATTGTCACGAACCTCATCAGCATCTTCAAATAATCCAGCGCCATGAACACATACCGGTTTAGCCGATTCGCATTACTGCTCCTGTTGACGGGTTGCCACGACGACAGTTTGTCGCTGAGAAAGCTCGATAATCTGTTTGAGTACGAACAGAAAGAAATCAAAGGCCACGTCCGGCTTCAGGACAACTACATGGAGACCGTGAAGGTGGCCGCTCCCGCGGATGTTGACGTGTATGTATCGACCGATCCAATGGCCGAGAAATACCTGTACCGCGTAAAGACCGACAAAGTCGGCCTCTTTACCTTTCCGTACCAGCCTAAAGATGCAGGCATTCCGCTTTACATTGTCTCGAAGTATATCAGTGGTTCGGGCACCAGCAGCGTACCGTTCAGTGGCTCGTTTAACCTGGCTGACATTGCAAGCCACAAAAACCCGGTCGATGGAATGACGGAACTGGTGCTGACGCCCAGCTATCCGGGGGGCATTCTGAAGGTGAAACTAATTGGTGTCGACTCAAATACGCAGCCCATTGGTGGCGGGAGCGTTTATCTGTTCACAAATACGGATCAGGCCACCAGCCTGACCGCTACGGCGCCGGTAGGTGTTGTGGAGATGAAAACGACTAATGCGCAGGGAGTCGCGTTCTTTTATAACCTGAAAACCAACACCTACCACGCGGCAGGCAGGTTGGTTAATGCCGACGGCGTCATGCAGTACACCGACCCAATGTCTGTCACCGTCAATGAAGACCAGACACAAAGCGATAAGTCACCCAGCTCGTTTACCCCGCTGGTGATCAAACCCGTTGCGGCTACCGTAGTCCAAAGTCAGCTTGCTGTGACGGTTACGAACCAGGCCACCGGCGAATACCTGGTTGGCATGAACGTGTATCTGTTTGCCAGTAAGCTACAGGCCCATTCTGTTGAGGATACGAGCGGGGCACAGGGATATCTGTACGGCCCCACCATGACGGTTGCAGAAGGCAAAGCCACGATCAAAAATGTGGCGGGTGGCACCTATTACATCGCCATAACGGGCAATCTGCCGGGCAAAAAAAAGGTGGCTGAAATATACAACAGAGCGGTAGTACTAGCCCCTAACGTATTGACACCGTACTCAGAAACGATACCAGTAACCGGAAAATGATGGCCTGCTCATTCACAATTAAACGCTGGTAGATAGACCGTAAACATAGCGCCTGCGCCGGGCGTGCTGGTGGCGATAATGACTCCGCCGTGGTTGGCAGCCACTTTCTCGCAGATAGCAAGTCCCACGCCACTGCCCGAAAATTCCCTACGTCCGTGCAACCGGTGAAACACCTGGAAAATTTTGCCGGCCTGCTGCTGATCGAACCCAATACCGTTATCAATCACTTCAATACAATGGTAGGTTGGAATTACGCGTGCCGGATTGACGGACGGGGGCAAATCGGTCGTGTTGCGCACGTAGTGACGAATCTGGACAACCGGTGCCGTGTCGGGCCGTCGGAATTTGAGGGCGTTACTTAATAAATTCTGGAACAGCTGCCCCAGCTGGCTGGGATCACCCATGACGGTAGGCAGCGGGTCAATGGGTAGTATGACCCCGGTTTCCTGTATACGCAGTTCCAGGTCGGTCAGTACCCCGGCCACTACGTCATTCAGGGAAACGGGCTGGTACGTTCCCGGTTGTGCTGAAACGTGCGAAAGGGCCAGCAGATCAGTAATCAGCGTCGACATGCGGGTAGACGCCGACTGCATCCGCCGAATCAGGTCGGCACCCTCGCCCAGACTGTTACTGTATTGATCGGTAAGGATTTTACCGAACGACTGTATTTTGCGCAGGGGCTCCTGCAAATCATGGGAGGCTACGTAAGCAAACCGCTCCAGGTTTTCGTTGGAACGTTCGAGTTCCTGCATGGACGCCTGCAGTTGCCGGGTGCGTTCATCGACCAGTTCGGAGAGTGCCCGCTGACTCTGCCGCTGCTCGGTTACGTTCTGTATCGTACCGCTGATCTTGTAAGCATCGCCCTGCGGGGTGAAGAACGTTCTGCCCTGTGCCCGTAAAATTCGTTCCTGATTTGTTTCGGCGGGGTCGGTACTGTACTCAATATCGTACAGCCCATCACTACCGGAGGCCGTTGCGGCCAGGATAGCCTCCCGTATGCGGGGGCGGTCGGCCGCACGGATGGGTCGATAGCCACGCTCCACAGTAACTATTTCGTCAGGTCCGATCCCGAACCAGGCCCTTGCCCGTTGGGAGTAACTCAGAATGCGGGTGTTGAGGTCGATGCTCCAGGTGCCGAGGTCGGCCATGTCAATGGCCCCCTGTAAAGTTGTCTGGGCTTCGTTAAGTACCTGCCGCTGCTGGATGTATTCCGTAATTTCTATGCAGACGACCGATACGCCGGTGATGATACCATCGGTGTTGCGGAAGGCTTCGTAAACAAAGTCCATGTACGGACGCTCCAGCTTGCCGTTACGCTCCAGCGTAACACTAAGTTCCTTGGCCACGAAGCGTTCGCCGGTGGTATATACACCCCTCAGCAGGTCTTCAAACCCCTGGTTGCTGGCTTCGGGCAAAGCCTCGAAAAGAGGTTTATTCATCACCTGCGTGCGGTTGCGGCCCCAGAAATGCAGCACCTGCTCGTTGGCCAGGGTAATGACGAACTGGGGTCCGCTGAAGAGCGCCATGGCCACCGGGGCCTGCTCAATCATCAGTCTGAATTGCTGCTCACCCTGGGCCTGTTGTATCATACTGGCCGATGAGGCTGGCAAGGAGCCGAGATTACCCTCTCCCAGATCACTTGGATGGAACTGTATCGGAGAGTGATTCATGCGGATATGGGTTACTATGTAGTTGGTAAGTTAACACGATAAATCCACCTAATGATTTAATTACCCGGAAATTAAAGGTAAAACCTGGCGCCCTCTATGCTTTTGCTGAACCAGAGGCATTGGTTATGGTACACGCTGCTTACAGGCCAGCCATCTTGCCTGACGAGGAACGAACCAACGGACTACGTACATTATGCAGGAGATTAAGTGGGGTATCATCGGCTGTGGCGACGTAACCGAGGTCAAGAGCGGCCCGGCTTTCAACAAAATTGCCCACTCAAACCTGGTAGCGGTCATGCGCCGGGATGCCGCCAAAGCCGCCGATTATGCCCATCGTCATCACGTACCCACCTGGTACAGTGACGCCGACGCGCTGATCAACGACCCGAACGTAAATGCCATTTACGTGGCTACCCCGCCCAGCAGCCATGCCGACTACGCCATGCGGGCCATGCGGGCGGGTAAGCCGGTTTACGTTGAGAAGCCAATGGCCCTGGATTTTGCCGAATGCGATGCCATGAACCGGGTTAGTCGCGAAACCGGCGTACCGCTGTTTGTAGCGTACTACCGGCGGGCCATGCCGTATTTTCTGAAGGTAAAGGATTTGGTTGAAAGCGGGGCCATTGGCAAACTGCGGGCGGTATCGGTGCAGGTACACTGGCTGCCGCCCTCGGCCGATGCCGACGACCGGCAGCCCGGCTGGCGCGTATCGCCGACCGTGTCGGGTGGCGGGTATTTCCACGATCTGGCTGCGCACCAGTTCGACTTTCTGGAATACGCCCTCGGCCCCATCGACACGGCTACTGGCATGACCCGCAATCAGGCTGGGTTGTATGCCGCTGACGATATGGTGGTAGCCAATTTCTCATTCGCTTCGGGCGTGTTGGGAACGGGGAGCTGGTGCTTTACGGTGAACCCGGCGCAGCGCAGCGAACAGACGCAGTTGATCGGCTCAGCCGGTACAATTACGTTCTCGTTCTTCGGCGGCACCACCATCCGGCTCGATACCGCTGCCGGTACCGAAACCTTTACCATACCCCCTCCCGAGCACGTACAGCAACCCCTGATCGAACAGATTGTGGCCGAGTTGAGGGGCGAAGGCCATAGTGCCAGCACGGGCGAAACTGGCGCACGGGCCAGCCAAATTATGGACTGGATAACGGAATAAAGTATACGTCAGCGTTCGCTGATACGCCCGCCTGTTTCCAGCGTTGACGAACCCCGTCTCTGCGCTGGCCGGGAAAAGGCTATCCCGGCGGCACCGGCCCACCCAACAAGCAGCCATGCGCCAACCGGCACCCCGAACATAATAGCCAGCAAGCCGCCGATGAATCCCGAAAAGACGCCCGTTTGCCACCGTTCGGGGGAGACATTGCGCCCGTAGGCCAGCCCGTGCAGGAGCAGCAGCCAGCCCCAGCCGGTTAGCCAGAGCAGACTTACGTAGCCAACCGACACCGTGGCTGGTACGTTACGACCTAACAGCAGTGCTTCGGGTAGCCAGAGCAGCCCATACGTCAGCGCGTACCGGGCCAGGCGCTGCGTCGTTGATAGCGGTATGTTGGGTAGGAAGAGCAGGTAGCGATGCTCAAAATCGCTGAGTTCCTGCGCCACGCGCGAATGCGTAATCAGACTCAGCATCAGGCCGATGAGCAAAAGCCGTTCGTCGTAATCGTCGGTGGGGTAGAGTCGGCAAACGCCCACCAGCAACCCGCCCGAAATGAGCTTGGTCAGCAGCAGCGATAAGGGTTTGTGCCGCAGCCAAAACGTGGGGAAGAAAAGTTCGTAGCGCAGCTTTACCGATGTCCGGGGCAGCTGGTAGGCATTGGGCGGGTGGTGCCGCAACCGATAGTCAGCTCCCAATGCCGCCAGCGTAACCAGACCGATCAGCGCAAGGATGATGATGAAAAATGGTCCCCATGCCCCGTAATGCATCGCCCGCGCCAGCATCCAGCCGGCGTAAACGATGACCGGTAGCAGCATTTGTCCCAACAGAATCAGCCAGAACAGCCCACGCGTTGGCGTGGGCACCAGCCGGAAGGTATCGAGAAACCGATGTTCCGGCGCGGCCAGCTGGCTTTGCACGAAACGCAGCGTTCGGAACGCGTAGAGCGTCCATAAAGCAATCCCTATCGCCAGCAGCAACGGCGAGCCGAGAGCCGCCGTAATCAGGGCTTCGTGGTCCATTGGGCGCATGAAGCCAAAGGCCAGCAATATCACCACCAGAAACGTACCGGCGTTACGGACGTAAAACGGCAGCACCAGCAGTCGGTACAGGGTCCTGAGCATATAGATAAATCAGGGTACGGAAATAATACTACCCTGCCCCACCTGCCAGACGCCCGTCAGCGGCAGACCCGTCAGGCTTACGTCCTGGTGCGAGGTGAGCCAGAACGATACGTCGTGCTGTTCGCGCCGTTGGCGTACATGGGCAAACAGCCGCTGGGCCGTTTCAACGTCGAGGGTGGTCAGGGGTTCGTCGAGCAGCACCAGCCGGGGAGACCCGAGCAGAGCCAGCATCAGCGATGTTTTCTTAAGCATCCCGCTCGAAAACCGGCCCGTTGGTTTCGTCCAGAAATCGCGCATACCGAGCACGTCGATGAGCTGCATCGGTCTGCCCGGCGGGTGCCTGTTTGGCGCGCCCCACAAAACTGGCCAGGTCGCGGGGCGTCAGAAAATCAGGGTAGAGGGGCTCCGCTTCGGCGTAGTTGACCCGCATCCGGTACGCTACCGGGTTGCGGTTAATCTCGTACGCATCATCCAGCAACATCGCACCAGTTAAAGGGTAGCAAACCCGCCACGCAGCGCAAGAACGTTGTTTTCCCCGACCCGTTCCCGCCCCGGAAGTAGTGGAAATCCCGGTGCAAACGCCAGCGACGGCACCGTCAGTACGGGTGGCCCGGCGTCGGTATGGTAGGATTTGACGAAGTTGGAAACGGTGAGGCTCAACGAATGTACTGTGAAGAGTGAAGCGGGGCTACCACGCTACCCCCAGCCGGATGCCCCCGACAAAATTACGCGCCGGAGCCGCATTGTAGTATCGCCCGCCAAACGCGTTGATGTCGTAGCCCAGCGAATACGTCTGGTTCAGCAGATTATCGCCACTCACGTAGGCATCCAGCGTGACAATTTTACCCAGCGCGTGCCGGTAGCCCAATGTGGCCTGAAGGAGCCGCGTCGGGTCGGCGAAGGCGGTGTTGGCGTCGTCGAGCGCGAAGGGGTTCAGGAACTGGTACGTCACGTAGCCGTACAGACCCGCGTTTAGGCGCAGGTCCAGCCCCGTTACGTTCGTTACCGGCGCCACACCCGGAATCCGGTTGTTCGACAAATCGGTGCTGCCCTGCTGATAGTTGCGGTACCGGAAATCCGTCAGGGTCAGGTTATTCCATATCCGAACCGTGTGATTCGTACCGCGTACTTCATAACTCACCTGCGTTTCCAGTCCCCGCTGATCGGTGCGGCCCGCGTTCACGAAAAACTCGGCCCCGGCCGCGTTGGACCGGCGCACAATCGTCTCGCTCAGCCCGAACTGATACGCCGACACCGATACCTGCAGCCGGTTCTGCCACGCCGACCCGCGCAAACCAATTTCATAACTCGTGCCGCGTTCGGGGTTAAGCGTGGCGTTGAAGCCCCCCGCCGACGGCCTGATTTCATCGCGCGACGGTGCCGAATACCCCGTGCTGATACTCGCAAACGCCGATACCCGCTCTCCGAACGTGCGCAGCAGCGCTACCCTCGGCAACCAGACCGGCGTAAACAGGCGGGTCTGCAGCTCGGCGGGTATGGCTCCGGCGGCCCGCGTGGGGAAGCGCGTAAACCCGTAGCGGACATCGTTGCGGCTGAGTCCCGCCGTGAGCCGGAAGCGGGCGGGCAGTTCGGTTTCGGCCTGGGCAAAGAGGGTAGTTTGGCGGGCAGTCAGTTCTTCGTCGGTCTGGATGGTGTCGGCCACGCCCGCCCGATTGCCGAAGTTTCGAATCACACTGAACGTACGGAGCAGTTCGGCCCCCACGGTAAAGGTCGTGGGCAGCGGGCCGTTGGGGAGCCGTATTTGCGTAACCGTGCGTCCGCCCAGCCCCTGATCGGCCGTTTTCTGGTAGTTGGTAATGAACGGGTTGGCAAAATCCGTGGTGGTGCCGTAAATGGCCGTTGTGTTCTGGATGCGGTCATTCCACCGGTACTCGTGCGACAAACCGAGATACCCGTATTTCTGGTAAATACCCGCCTGTTGCTGAGCACTACCCGGCAGCGTGCGCGTGGCGGGCCGGGCCGCCTGCGGGTTGGCCCGGAACTGCGCATCGGTCAGGCCGCCCGGCGTCTGGTAGTGCAAATCGGAGTACAGCCCCAGCACCGACAGCGTTTGTTTTTCGTTCACCGAAACCGACCCGCTCAGCGTCAGATTGTCGCGCACGAGTCCGCTGTGGTCGCGGTAGCCGTTGCTTTGCAGGTGGTTATAGCTGAGCGACAGGGCCGCATTCCCCTCCGCCGTCTGCGCCGTTACGCCGTTGCCGAACAGCCCGTAGCTGCCGCCGAGCGTCGAGAGTTCGACCTGGCTTTTTCCGTCGGGGACAGACAAGCCGCTGAATAGCAGCGTGCCGCCCGTACCGGCCCCGTACAAACTGCCCGACGGCCCTTTAATAACCTCGATACGGCCCAGCGTCCGGACGTCCAGCGCGTTGAGGGGCGTATTGCCGCCCGCGTCGGTCAGGGGCAGTTCGTTCCAGTAGGCTTTGATATTGCGCACCCCAAACGGCGACCGGATGGCACTGCCCCGGATGCTGATCCGGTAACTCCCCGGCGACCGTTCGTCGGCCCGCACACCCGGCAGCGTATTCAGGGCCGGAATGGGCGTGGGTGTACCGAACCGCTGCTGCAAATCCCGGCTGGTCAGTAACCCCACCGAAGCCGCCGTTTCCAGCAACCGCCGGTTCGTAGCGTACCCGCGCACTACCACTTCGTTGAGTTGGAGCGTGTCGGTGGTCAGGGAAGGGGAGACGGGCGTTTGAGCAAGGAGAAAATTCAGCGAGAAGCAGACTATAATCGAGGGAAAAAGAAAACGTTTGAGCATGTTGCGGTTGAAAAAGAGTGTAAAATTACGCCCTAGCCCGCTAACCAGCATGATACTGTCAATAGAAACCCAACCCGATTACGATCAGACGCTGGCCTGCATTGAAACCTACCTGGTCAAAGGCGCTGCGAATCTGACAGAATCGGATATAGCCGAACTACGCCGGTTATCATTGCTGGTCAAACAGTATGAAGACGTGCATTATCCAATGCCAGTCAAAACAGCCTAATCCGGCAGCTTCATGCGGTAGAGCCGGAATGGATAATCGGTTTTATCCTGCCCGTTGTTAAACGGCTTGCCGCGGTTAATCTGGGCGTCGGTCATGTACAGATAGCCGTCGGGACCAATAGAAAAACTGTCGGGCCAGCTAAAGCGGTCGTCCTGTGCCAGCGTTTTGAGTTGCCCGCCGGGCGTCAGGTAGCGCACGGCTTTGGCGGGTGAATCGGTCAGGTATACGTTGCCGTTCTTATCCGCTATCATGCCGTGCGACACGCCTGTTTCGGCCATTACGTCTACCTTCGATGATACCAGGCTGCCGCCGATAACATCCGGGTTGCGCAGGTACTCGGTAGCGATGCGGTACAGCTTCGTCTGGGTGATGGGCCGGTAGTAGAGATACTGAAAGTCGGTAGTCAGGGCAATGCCGTTTACGTTGCTGCTAAACGGTTTGCCGGAGCCGTCGCGCACCTCCTTTCCATCGAGTTTCAGGATAAACATCAGGGTCGGCGGTGGTCGATTTGTCGCCCTCCAGCAGAGAGCGGCTTTTGCCGGTTCTCAAATCCAGCACGACGATAGCGGCCCGCCTGGGGTCGGACAGATACGCTACCTGATTGTCGGTATCGACCTGCACATCGTTGAGGGCCGTTTGCCGGCGGGGGAGGTCCTCGAAGCGATAAATTTTCTCGATCTGATTGGTCGTCAGGTTGATGTGCACCAGTTTTATGCCTTCGGGAATGGTCCCCATTTCGCTGGGATTGGCCGGGTCCAGCACCCACAGATCGTTCTTCTTGTCAACGAACAGGGCCTGTACGTTCATAAACCGCTCGCTGGGTTTGGTGGAATCCCAGCGGTTCCAGTCGGCACTGGGGTAGGGGCGTCGCTGCCCGTCAACGATCTCGGCTAAGCCGTAGTCGTAGTTTTCGGGTGTTTTGGGGAAGGTGACAAAAATTCGCTTTTCTCTCGAAACGCCTACTCCGATGGGTCGGTGTTTGCCAAACTCCGCCACCGTCTCCACAGGGTTGCGTGACGGCTGAGCGTTTAGCATGATAGGAATCATGAGCAGAATAAAGGAGAAAAAAGTCGTTTTCATGCGCTGATCGCTGTCTGGTGTTCGTCCGATGAGAACGGCTGTCGATGGCGAAGGTTCAGGGAAATTAGTCAGGCATGACGGACAGACCTTCGCCGGATTTGTCAAAACCGTATTGTAGTCAGAATGGTTAGCGGATAAACCGGAACCGACGTCAATAGGACAAACTCAGTTCGTGCGGGCAGGCTGCTGTTCTGTTTTGGGTTGCCTGATCTGTCTATCGGCTACTGCGACTGAATGGATCCGGTCGATAAACGATAAACGCTCCCCCTGACGTCAGGCACGTTCTATGCAGTATCAAAAACCAGTCCACCTGGTATGAAGGGGGCAAACAGAAACGGTACTATTATGCCAAATGAAGACTTACATGGCAACGCGCCCGACAACGCACCCGTCGCGCTGCTTATTATCGACATGATCAACGACCTGGAGTTTCCTGAAGGGGGCGACTTCCTGGAGCCGACGCTGCGGGCTGCCGACCGTATTGCGGCTCTCAAACAACGTGTCAAGGCGTGCGGCTGGCCGGTTGTTTATGTCAACGACAACTTTGGCCGGTGGCAGTCCGACTTTCAGGGTGTTCTGGACCATTGTCTGCACGACGGTGTTCGGGGGCAACCGGTTGTCGAAAAACTCCTGCCTGAACCGGACGACTACTTCGTGCTGAAGCCCAAAAATTCGGCCTTTCACGCCACTACGCTCAACACACTGCTGACGTATCTACAATCCAAAACCCTTATCCTGACCGGCGTCAGTGCCGATTCCTGTGTGCTGTTTACGGCTAACGATGCCTACGTTCGTGATTTCAGGCTGTTTGTTCCGGCAGACTGCGTAGTGGCCGCAACACCCCAGTACACCGACGAGGCTCTGGCGTTCATGGCGCGGGTGCTGAAAGCCGATCTGACCTGCTCAGAGGAGCTTGTTTTAGCCGATACAGCCAGTGGCGACTAAGTCCGATTTTCGCCCTTTTTTCGTATATTTGATTCCAAATCAGATGGTTCTATTCCAGTAGATTTACCATTGCGACGAGTTGCTGACCGGGAACGTAAGGTCAGCGTTTTTTCACCATCACAAGCTGATCTTTTGACATTCTCCGAGTTTGACCTCCACGACGACCTGATTGCAGGCGTCGATGCCATGAACTACCTGAAGGCCACGCCCATTCAGGAAATGGCCATCCCCAAAATTCTCGACGGCAAAGACCTCATTGCCAGCGCGCAAACCGGTACCGGCAAAACGGCCGCCTACCTCATTCCGCTGCTCGACCGGATCTCCCACGCCGACCACGACCACACCAGTACGCTTGTGCTGGTGCCCACCCGCGAACTGGCCAAACAGATTGATGAGCAGGTAGAAGGCTTCGGCTATTTCGTGCAGGCCAACAGCATTGCCATTTACGGCGGGGGCAAAGGCGACGACTGGGACAAGCAGCGCAAAGCCCTTGAAACCGGGGCCGACATCATCATTGCTACCCCCGGCCGGCTCATTGCGCACATGCAGCTGGGCTACGTCGACTTCGGCAAGATTGATACGCTGGTGCTGGACGAAGCCGATAAGATGCTCGACATGGGCTTCTCGGACGATATTATGAACATTGTGGACAAGATTCCGAAGAAGCGGCAAACGCTGCTGTTCTCGGCCACGATGCCCAATAAAATCCGGGAGTTCGCCAAACGCATCCTGACCGATCCCGAAGAAATCCGGCTGGCCGTGTCCAAACCAGCCGCCGGCATCGACCAGCAGTTTTACCTGGCCTACGATCAGCAGAAGTTACCCCTGCTGGTTCACCTGATCGAAACCAGCGTGAAGCCCGTCCTGAGTATGGTCTTGTTTACATCCAAAAAATCGGAAGTGAACGTGATCGTGCGGGCGTTGAGCAAGTTGGGTCAGGAAGCCCGGGGCATCAGCTCCGATCTCGAACAGGACGACCGCGAAGTCGTTCTGCGCGATTTTAAAAATAAAGCCTTCCCGATTCTGGTGGCTACCGACGTTCTCTCGCGTGGTATCGACATCGACAACCTGACGCACGTGGTGAACTACGACACTCCACGCGATGCCGAAGATTACGTCCACCGCATTGGCCGTACGGCGCGGGCTGCCACTACCGGCACCGCCATTACGTTCATCAGCGATCAGGACCAGAACCGCATTGTCAGCATCGAGAAACTCATTGAGCGTGAGGTCGACAAGCAGTCCATCACCGCAGAGCTGGGCATGGGCAAATCGCCGGAGTTCGACCCCAAACGGTTTGGCCGTCGGCGCGACGATCGGGGCGGCCCGCGCTCGGGCGGCCCACGAACGGGCGGTTCGGGCGGTGGGCGTGATGGTCGCAGCGGTGGCGGACCCCGGTCGGGTGGCCGCGACCGGCGCGACGGTGACAGACCCAGCAAAGAGCGCAGTGGCGAACGAAGCCGCGAACCCCGCCCGGACAACCGCAACGGCGAACCCCGCCCCGATAACGCCGTAGTTGCGGGTACGCCCTCCGAAACGGCTACCCTACAGGCCGGACAACCCACAAACGGTACCGCTCAGCCTGCTGACAAGGCCAAGCGCCGGAAAAAACGCCGTAAAGGGCCGCGTGGCGATGGTCAGGGTACCCAACCCGACCGGCAACCCGCATCGGTACCCGTTGCCGAATAGATCTGTAGCCCGGACACGCGTGTCCGGGCCATAATTAATCACTCTACAGGGCGTCAGCATGGGAAATACCAGTCCCGTTCTGACGCCCGTTTCGTAAGTTAATCCATCCAGCGTATTTATGTCATTTTCAACCCTCGGTTTGTCCGGTCCGCTGCTGAAAGCCGTGGCCGATCAGCAGTACGGTAAGCCGTATCCCATTCAGCAACAGGCCATTCCGGTTGTGCTGGCGGGGCGCGACGTACTGGGCATTGCCAAAACCGGGTCGGGTAAAACGGCCAGTTTCGTATTACCCATCCTCGAACTGTTTCACCGCACCCGGGCCGCCAAAACCCGGTATGCTACGGTACTGGTGCTGGTTCCCACCCGCGAACTGGCCGCGCAGGTGGCGTCTGTATTCCAGGAATTTGGGAAAGACTTGCCCGAGCCGGTTAAAACCGTGGCGGTGTTTGGCGGGGTAGCCATCAATCCGCAGATGATGGCTGTTCACGGCGCCGATATCGTGGTAGCCACGCCGGGGCGGCTGCTCGACCTGCTGCGGGCCAACGCCCTGCGGCTGTCGGGTATCGAGATTCTGGTGCTGGACGAAGCTGACAAGATGCTTGAACTGGGCTTTGCCGAGGAGATGGATGCCATTTTCGACCTGCTGCCCCAAAAACGCCAGACCATCCTGTTCTCGGCCACGCTGGGCGACGCCGTGCAAACGATTATCGACCAGGATTTGCTGCACGAGCCGGTGCGGGTGGAAGTGGAAGAAGAGCCGGAAAATCTGGATCTGATTACCCAAACGGCCTACCGCGTCAGTGCCGACCGCAAAGGGCCGTTGCTGCGGCATATCATCAAAAGTCAGCATATGAAGCAGGTGCTGGTGTTCGTATCGTCGGTCAGGACGGCCGACAATCTGGTGGTCAAGCTAAACAAAAACGGCATCCGGGCGGGGGCTATCCACAGTAAGAAAACGCAGGGTGGCCGTACCGACGCCCTCGCCGATTTTAAAGCGGGCCGACTCAACGTGCTGGTAGCTACCGATCTCATTGCGCGGGGTATCGACATTCAGTTTCTGCCCTACGTCATCAATTTTGAACTGCCGCGGTCGCCCAAAGACTACGTGCACCGTATTGGGCGTACAGGCCGCGCCGAGGCCGCCGGGCAGGCCATCTCGCTCATCACCCCGACGATGATCACCACTTTTACATCATCCAGAAGAAAATGAAAAAGCGCGTGACCATACTGGAATCGGACGAGATCGATTTGCAGGGGATGTAGCCCGGTGATGCGGCATTCCGACCTCAAGGTCCGGTAGCCGAAGGCTGATTATGTAGTTGCTGGGTTAGCCTGACGGCTACCGGGCAGGGACGTCCGGGCTACTATGAACAACACCCCTTCCATCGGTGTTGACCAATACACCCGTTACGAAACCTTTCCACGATCTGATGATCCGATTACGCCTGCTCTGGCAAGTACCCGCCCTGTTGTTTACCACCGTACTGCTTGTGTTTATCGTCAACGAATGCGCCGTAGCCAGTCCGAGCAAACGCATCAAAGATATTCCGTACAAAGCCGCTGACGCCCCCGGTTTCAGTGCCGAGCGTAACAGTCTGGACGTGTATACACCGAAGAAGCGGGGTAGTGTACCCCTGCCCGTTGTGGTGTTTATTCACGGTGGCAACTGGGACAGTGGCAGCAAAAACATCTACTGGTTTATTGGTCGTCGGCTGGCCAAGCAGGGTGTGGTGGCCGTAATCATCAATTACCGACTGTCTCCCAATGTCCTGGTGCCCGATATGGTCGATGACTGTGCCCGCGCCGTACTATGGACTACGCAGCATATTGGCGAGTACGGGGGCGACCCCAGCCGTATTTATACGATGGGCCATTCGGCGGGGGGCGGGCTGGCTGCGCTGCTGGCGGTAAAAGACAAGCTGTTTGCGGACCTCGGTCTGCCGGAAAATCCCGTGAAGGGAGCCATTCTGGACGACCCCGCCGGGCTGGACATGGCCGACTACCTGCAGAAGATGAAATACCCGAACGATGAGCAGTACCTGACGTCCTTCGGTAAAGATCCGGCGGTATGGAGGTCGGTGTCGCCGGTGTATTTTCTGGAGAAGAGCGTCCCAACGATGCTGATCTATATTGGTGGCCGGTCGTATCCCAGCATCATCGACGCCGGTCGGGTGTTCGACAAAAAGCTTACCATGCTGGATATTCCGCATACGTACACCCGTATGCCGGGTAAAAAACACATAGCGATGGTGACGCAGCTATTCTGGAAAAATAACCTCATCTATAAAGACCTGCTGAAACTGGTAGGTGCAAAATCGTAACGTTTAAACTCATGACAGAAGCAGAGAAACCCCAGAATCACATCCGCACCGCGCTTATCACGGGCGGCTCGAAAGGCATTGGCTACGGCGTAGCTGAACGACTCGTAACCGAAGGTGTGAAAGTGGCCATTACCAGCCGGTCGTCGGTGGCGGCAGAACTGGCCGCGGCCAAACTCAACGAAATAAAGCCCGGCTACGCCATGGGTATGGCCGCTGACGTGCGCGATCTGTCCTCGCAGCAGGCCGTTATCAAGGCCATGGTAGACCAGTGGGAGCGGCTCGATTACGTCATTGCCAACGCGGGCGTGGGTCATTTTGCACCCATCCAGGACCTGACGCCGGAGCAGTGGCAGGAAACCATTGATATTAACCTGACGGGCGTGTTCAATTCGGCCAAAGCGAGCGTTGCCGAACTCAAAAAAACAGGCGGCTTTTTTATCTCGATTGCCAGTCTGGCTGGTGCAAATTTCTTCGAGAAAGGGTCGGCCTATAACGCCAGTAAGTTCGGGCTGGTGGGCTTCACGCAGGCCATCATGCTCGATTTGCGGAGCGACGGCATCCGGGTCAGCACCATTATGCCCGGCTCCGTGGCTACTGAATTCGCTGACCACACGCCCTCCGATGCCGACGCCTGGAAAATCCAGCCCGAAGACATTGGCGAACTGGTGTATGACCTGCTGAAGATGAACCCGCGGACCCTGCCCAGCAAGATTGAAGTGCGCCCCTCGCGGCCCGGCGGAAAGTAGGATGAGTTCATCAGCCTGACTCCGTCACTACCCTACCGAAACCGGCTTATCTGTCTTTGTGATCGATGAGCCGGTTTTTTGCCTGGGCCGGATTGTGTTGCGGGTGAAAACAAAAGAATCGCCGTTGTGCAATGGCTGGGGGGGCGTATATCTTTACGGCTATGAACGTTGCTGTTACCTCGTTGACCAAAGTCCGCTGCGCCCTGCTGTGCTTCCTGCTCAGCACTACGCTGAGTTACGGGCAAGCCATTGAGCGACTCGATGGCTCAAAACTACCCGCCGACAGCCTGCAACGCCGGATTGAATACCTGATGCAGACCGCTACCGTTTCTGGTGTTGCGGTATCCGTATTCAATCAGAATCAGCCCGTCTTTAGCCGAACGTTCGGGCTGGCCGATGTACCGAAGGCGATTCCGCTCACGCAAACATCGGTTATGTACGCCTGCTCGTTTGCCAAGACCGTATTCGCGTATGTTGTGATGCAGTTGGTGCAGGAGAAGAAACTCGATCTGGATAAACCCCTCGTCGATTATCTGGACAAACCCCTGCCTGATTATGAGATTAAGGGATACAAGCGCGGCTACAAAGATATTAGAGAAGACAAACGTTACGAAACGATTACGGGGCGCATGTGCCTGACCCATACGACGGGCTTTCCGAACTGGCGTTGGTTTGAGGCTGACAAGAAGCTGAAAATTAGGGTTGAACCGGGTAGCCGCTATAGTTATTCGGGCGAGGGGATGTACCTGCTGCAATTTGTGATTGAACAGATCACCGGAAAAGGGTACGAAACGCTGTCGCAGGAGCGGGTTTTTGGTCCGCTGGCCATGACCAACACCAGTCAGGTCTGGCAAACTCGTTTCGATACGGCAATTTGCTATGGACACAGCGCGCAGGGACGGCCGTATGAGCTGATGAAATGGGACGAAGCCAGCGCGGGCGGCTCCATGAGTACGACACTGGCCGACTTTACGAAATTTTACACGGCCCTGATCAACGGAAACGGACTCACCAGGAAGAGCTTCGCCGATATGACCAGCCCGCAGGTACGTATCCGCTCGCAACGGCAGTTTGGTCCGCTGGCCCGGGTCGACAGCACTGATAATGATGCCATTGCGCTGAGTTACGGGCTTGGCGTTGGGGTGTTACAGTCGCCGTATGGCCGGGCTTTTTTTAAAGAGGGGCACGACGACGGCTGGGGCCACTACGCCATCTGTTTCCCAGACCGTAAAATCGCCATCGTCATCATGACCAATAACGACAACGGCGAAAGTATCTTCAAAGAACTGCTGGCCTACGCAATCGGCGACGTGTACACGCCCTGGCAGTGGGAAAACTACGTGCCGTACAATCAGGCAAAATAGCGGGGCCAGTCTATATCTTTACGCCCTATGAACGATATCACCATTACACCGGCGACGGAGTCGGATATTTCTGCGCTGAACATACTGATTAATAGTGCCTACCGGGGCGACAGCTCGCGCAAAGGCTGGACCACTGAAGCTGATCTGCTCGACGGTGTCCGCACGAGCGACGAGTCGCTGCGGGAGATGCTGCAAAAGCCTGCTGCCACGATCCTCAAATACGAACGGGCGGGTGAGTTGCTGGGCTGCGTCTACCTCGAACAGCGAGACGACCGTTTGTACCTCGGTATGCTGACGGTTTCGCCCGATGCGCAGACGGGCGGGATTGGCAAGCAGCTTATGGTAGCCGCCGAGCAGCTAGCCCGCGATAAACACTGCCAGACGATGACCATGACGGTGTTGCCCCAACGCACCGAACTCATTGCCTTCTACGAACGGCGCGGCTACCGGCCCACCGGCCAAACCGAGCCCTTCCCGATGGATGACCCACGCTTTGGTTCACCCAAAGTGCCGCTGTCGTTTATTGTCATGGAAAAGCCACTTTGAGGAACCCATAACCAGTTCACAACCATGAGGCATGTGTTTTTTCTGTTCCTGCTGTGTCCACTCATGACCCACGCGCAGTTATCCGTCCCGGCGATGTCTTCCTATCGGCCACCTACGTTTGCCGACGCTGACCGGCTGGCCAAACTCAAAGCCACGTTTCCGATAGTCGAAAAACTGTTTCGGGATCAGGCCGAAAAAAATCACTATCCGGGTACGGCGTTTGGGATTATGCTGGATGGCAACCTGGTGTATTCCGGCGCGTTTGGCTATACCGATGTCGCTAAAAAAACGCCCGCCACCACGCAATCGCTGTTCAGGATCGCGTCGATGACCAAAAGCATTACCGCCATGGCCATTCTTAAACTCCGCGACGCGGGTAAACTCCGGCTCGACGATCCTGCCGAGCAGTATATTCCCGAACTCGAAACCCTTAAATACCTCACCGCCGACGCCCCCCGGATTACCGTCCGCAATCTGCTGACCCACTCGGCGGGCTTCCCCGAAGATAACCCCTGGGGTGACCGCCAACTGGCCGACTCCGACGCGGATTTACTGGCTCTCATCGCCAAAGGACTATCGAACGCCAGCGCACCGGGCGAGGCCTACGAGTACAGCAACCTTGGCTTTGCCATGCTGGGCCGTATCATCTCGGTGGTGTCGGGTACGTCATATCAGCAGTATATCACCGACGAAATCCTGAAACCCCTTGGTATGACCCACACTATCTGGAATTACACCGATGCCCCGGCCGGGAAACTGGCCCTTGGCTACCGCTGGCTGGATGATACGTGGGTTGACGAACCGCTGCTGGCCGATGGCTCATGGGGTGCCATGGGCGGGTTGATTACGTCGATTGAGGATTTTAGTAAGTACGTCGCCTTCCAGCAGGACGCCTGGCCCCCGCGCAGCGACGCTGATAATCCAGTTCTCAGGCGTAGTTCCCGGCGTGAGATGCAGCACCCCTGGATGTTCTCGAATCTGTCGGCGGGGGCGTGTCCCGTTACAAGTGCGTATGGCTACGGGCTGGGCTGGGGTCGGAACTGCACGGGGCGCATTACGGTGGGCCACAGTGGCGGATTGCCGGGTTTTGGCAGTCAGTGGCGCATCCTGCCCGACTACGGTTTGGGCGTGATTTCCTACGCGAATAGGACTTACGCCAGCATGGGCCAGGTAAATCAGGCCGTTATCGACACCATTCTGTCGGTCAGTCAGCTACAGCCGCGTCAGCTGCCGGTTTCATCGATTCTGGCGCAGCGCAAAGCGGAGTTAGTTCCGTTACTGCCCGACTTGGCCGGGGCCGAAGCAAGCGGCATTTTCGCCGAAAACTTCTTTCCCGACAAATCCGTGGCTACGCGCCGGAAGATGCTGGATGACCTCTATGCTAAAACTGGAAAAATTAGCCGGGTGGGGGAGCTGCTACCCGAAAACCAGCTGCGCGGCCATTTCCTGCTGTACGGCGAGCGGGGTACCATCGACGTTTTCTTTACCCTCACCCCGGAGACCCCCGCCCTGATTCAGCAACTGGACTTCCGGATGAAGTGATTTCTTTTGCCGGTACGTCGGTGCGACAGAGGACGCAGGGCTATATACGACGTAAAGAAGGTATGCTTTTTATTTGTCCCTTGGCTGCACTACGCTGTTTTCTCCGTCATTAACTCTGTTCTACTGTGTTAAAAAAACTCTTTTTCCTTTTCCTCTTCACCACCGCTGCCCGGGCGCAGACGGTAGAGGCCACCTTGTCTAAAATGGGTATTGTGCTGGCAACGCCCACCACACCCGTAGCCAACTACGTGAAAGCCGTCCGGACGGGCAATCTGGTGTTTCTGGCCGGTCACGTGCCGGCCCGCGCCGACGGTACGCCATTCACGGGTCGGCTGGGGCAGGATTTGACCATCGAACAGGGGTACGATGCCGCCCGGCAGGCTACCATCTCGATCCTCTCGACGCTCAAAGCCGAACTTGGCAATCTCGACCGTATCCGGCGCATTGTGAAAGTAACGGGCTTCGTAAACTCCACGCCTGATTTCCCCGACCAGCCCAAAGTCATTAACGGTTGTTCCGATTTGCTGGTGGCCGTTTTCGGCGATAAGGGCAAACACGCCCGCTCGGCCGTGGGCATGGTCATGCTGCCCAGCAACTACGCCGTTGAAATTGAGATGGTGGTAGAGGTGGAGTAAGCAGACGACGCCAACAGATTGAGTGCTGTGATCCAGTTTGTTTTTATCAATAGAAAGTTACCTTCGTTCTGGTGATCAGTTGTATCAGCCTACTTCAATCCACTTAGTCATCTGATAAGGAAATACTTATGAAACGTACAGTCTACCTCCTTAGCGTTTGTTCCATTGTTGCACTCCTACCGACGTCTTCCTGCCAGGACCATCTAAGCCCGTCGCCCGCGGCAAACTGTCAAATTACGCAGGTGGTTGAAAAGGTTAACGCTACTGACCCTGCGGCTGTCGGCGAATCGATTACCATTAATGCGGCTACGTTTGGCATACCCACTACGCAGACGTATACGTTGACCACCCTACGAACCCGTACGTACGCGTATTCCGGCACGGGGCAGCTGACCCAGGAGTTTGTTGCGAACGTGAACCCTGCGGCAGGCAACGCCATAAATCGGTATGAGTACTCGCCATCGACGCTCAAAATCAGTGGTGAAGTGGCTGGCCGACCCATAGGAGACATTAATTACGCGTTGAACAGTCAGGGGCTGCTTGGCGCGCTCCTTAATGGCACGGCAACTTACCGGTACAATGCCGACGGCTATCTTGTTGAAGCCAACGAAGGTATTGGCACGGCTGGCAACTCAAAAACGACGAATACAATCGTTGATGGAAATCTCGTAAAAAAAGAAATAGTCGATCCCGCCAGCCAACTGACGAAGGAGTACATGTACGATCTAACAAAGGCGAATGTGCCGAATATACGGGCGTTCGAAGGTAAACAGAGTCGTAGTCTGCTGACGAAATCAGTGCAGGACTATACGGCAAACAATGTCAATGGGAACATATTGAAAACCAACTTCACAGCAACCTACGCCTACACTTATGATAGTCAGGGTCGGGTTAAACGCAGAATAGAGGTGCTGACCTACAGCAGTGCCGCCGGCGGAGCCTTGCCACCCACGCCGGGAAGCATTACGTCGGTTACTACTCTCGACTATACATACGCCTGTCAGTAGGTGTTTCACCACGCACTGAATAACGTCCCGGGCCGTTGAGCAGCAGGAAAATGGAGACGGCCAACAGGTTGAGCGAGGGAAAGGTGTTCTGGTACGTGTCGCCGATGGACAGGTGCGCTAGGCCGAGCGCAACGCTGAAGTTGATAATCAGAAATACCGCGGCCCAGCGCGTATATAGGCCCAGCATCAACAGAATACCCCCTACAAACTCGGTGTAGGAGGCCAGGTAGGCTCCAAGGGTTGGGAAGGGAACCCCAAGTGAGGTCAGATAACCCACAAACGCCGGGATGTTCTCAGCCGGAAACAGGGCGTTGGCGTAGGAAACCCGCACCAACTGAAACCCAAAAGCCAGCCGGATCACCAGCACGCCAATATCGCGGTAACGGGAACGGTCTTTCATGGATTTATGGTAGGTAATGCCAGCGCTTTACTTACTGCCAAAGGTTAAACTGCCCCAGTAGCTGTGCCAGTCGGCGGGTTGGTAGCGGGCCTGAGCGGTGTCGCTGGCCGGGACCATGTGTACCAAACTGACCATGTTTTTGCCGGGTTTGAGCCGAAACTGAACCCGGCCCCGGGCGTCGGAGCGTTGCTGTTCTTCTGACAGGTTGTTGGTCAGATCGCGGTTCCAGTACCGGACCAGCGCGCCCGAAACGGGTTTGTTGCCGAACAGAATCTGGTAGCCAACAGGCTGACCCACGCGCTGCGCATACGGATTCCTGTCGGCCATAATTTCCAGTGGCATCCCGGTTGATCTGGCGAAGGTATCGTCGGGTTTGTCGCCGGCCTGCACCAGCGTCTTCACGCACCGCTGGTACAGTTCGCGGCTGGGTTTGGCGGTCTCGTTCTGTTGCCTGCGGGCCGCCATAACGTCGGTCAGGCCATCTTCTTCCAGATAGAGAAGAAAACTGTCGGGTTGCATCGCTAGAAATTTAGGGAGTGTTGGCAAAACTGAACAGGTGCGTGCCGGGGGTGCTGAGTTGTACCGTCACGTTGCCGTAGGTGCCGTTGGTCAGGGCGGGAGCCAGGTCGGTGCTGCCGGTAGTGGTGTGGTGCCGATACTGTATAATCCGATTGGTTTTACCTTCCGACCGGTCACCGGCAAAGCCTTCGCCCACCATCACCTGAAGGTCGACGCGCTCGCCAACCCGGACAAAGTATTGACTGGGTTGCAGCCAGAACTCATGCGCCAGCGCCAGTCCCGCCAGGGTGCAGAAACCAATGATAAATAAAAATTTCTTCATGTTTCTTATTTGGATTTAATCTAAACAACCTTACTTTTGTGGACGACAACGTAATACTTCGGCATGAACACTGAATTGCTCTTTTCTGACCCTACCGAATCCATTTCTTCTATTAGCTCGCTGGTCCGGCCACCCTTAGGCCATGAGTGCGTCCTGAAGAAGTGCTGCAAGAAGTACAAAAAGGGGAAGCGGTGCAAGAGTTGCCCGGAGCGGTGAGGAGTGATTTGGATAGGTGTTACTCAGGAATGTACCAGAACGGAAGCTCCGTGTATGGTTTCGACCTGCTGGCTGAGTCGGGTATGGTGAGCCGCAGCGTATTTTTCCCCTTAACCAGATTGGCGGGCAGCAGGAGGACCGTCAGGCCGCGCTGCTGAGGCTGCTTTGCACAAACTCACAATCTGAACCGGTAGTAGGTTATGAATGAGGTCCGTGTCGATCATCAAATTGTAGCGGTAGTAGCCTAGGGAATCGTCAAGGCCACTGGCTACACTCAGCGTGGCAAACAGGGCCGCTCCTGAAATGACCAGCTCTAAATTCCAGCTCTGACCGGTCAACTCGCGGATTCTGGCCCGCTTGTCGGCTAATTCGTCGGGTTCGGGCAACGGGTCTGCAGTATTCATGGAACAGTAAGTTTGTGGCCAAAGATAATGGCGGACCGGTATAGGCCACATCAGAACGCCCGGCTGTGGTTCACAAAAAGATCCGGAACCCCCCGCCCGGCTTTGGTGTCATACCCTGGTATGCACCTATACCTGCACATCCCGTTTTGCAAGCAAGCCTGCCACTACTGCGATTTTCATTTCAGTACGAGCCTGCAGCAGAAACCGGCCCTGATTGACGCACTCTGTCAGGAGATGGCTATCCAGAAAGACTACCTGCCCGGCAAAACCCTCGAAACCATTTATTTTGGCGGGGGGACACCCTCCTTACTGACCGAAGCGGACCTGGAGCAGATTTTTGCGGCCATCCACCGCCAGTTTCTCGTTGACCCTACCGCCGAGATTACCCTCGAAGCCAATCCCGACGATCTAACGCCCGACAAACTCCGGCTGCTGCGCCGGTACGTAAACCGGCTGAGCATTGGCATTCAGACGTTTGATGAGGCCACACTGCGCTGGATGAACCGCGCCCATACCGCCACCGAGGCCCAAACCTGCGTGAAATACGCTCAGGATGCCGGTTTTGATAATCTGAGCGTCGATTTGATCTACGGCATCCCGGTTCCAAATTTTCAACCCCTTCTCTCAGCGGGGGAAGGCGAGCGCATCTGGCAGCGCGATCTCGATACTATGCTGTCGCTGAACGTACCGCACCTGTCGGCCTATGCCCTGACCATTGAGCCTGACACGGCGTTTGGCCGGTGGACCAGCAGCGGCAAACTCCCGGCAATGGACGAAGAACTGGCCGCCGGTCAGTTTGAACAGCTGACCCGGGCCCTGACCGATGCCGGCTACGAACACTACGAAATCTCGAACTTTGCCCGGGCCGCGTCCGGTCGGGCCACGTCCGGTCAGCCCGGCCACTACGCCCGGCACAATACGGCCTATTGGCAACGGCGTCCGTACCTCGGCGTTGGCCCCAGTGCGCACTCGTACAACGGCCCCAGCCGCCAGTACAACGTGGCCAACAATGCCCGGTACGTAGCGGCTATACAGGCCGGAAAATTACCCGCCACGGTGGAGGTACTGACGCTGGCCGATCAGGTAAACGAATACCTGCTCACGGGGTTACGCACGCAGTGGGGTTGCTCGCTTGCCGAACTCGATACCCTGTTGCAGGCTGACTTCGCCCAACGGCAAACGCAGGAACTTACCCAGCTTTGCAGCGCTGGCTGGCTGGACTGTACCGACCGCCAGTTGCGCCTGACTGAAGCCGGTAAACTTTTCGCCGACCGGGTGGCGGCTGATTTATTTGTCAGTTAATCCTTGCCATTTAGTAATCATTCATAGTCATTTGTGGTCATTTGTTGCCGATTCGCTACTGGCTGACTATCCATGATTCTGCATGATATACCGCCAGTGCCGACGGACGACGCGTAGCAAATAACCGCCAAATGACGTTACAGAAGCATGAACCCACCCCGTCGTAATACCTTTCGCGCCGACGCACCGCCATCACCCCGCCCCAAAGCCGCCCATGCCACCACCGACCGGCTCCAGAAACGGGGCCGCTGGCAGCAGACGCGGAGCTTTATCCGCGAGCGTCCGCTGCTGGAACGGATATACTGGCTGGTGGCGAAAGCGTTTTTAGGGCTGTTCATCGGATCAATTGGCTCTGTCATCGTCCTGAAATACGTGCCGGTCTGGGTCACGCCCCTGGTTGTGTCGCGCTGGGTGGGTACATTCGGTACGGACGAGCCGGGCCAGGTGTATAAAAAATGGCGGAGTTACGAGGGGATCAGCAAAGAAGCTGCGCTGGCCGTGGTGGCCTCCGAAGACCAGGCTTTTCCGAGGCACTGGGGGTTCGATTTTGACGAGATTCAGGACGCTATCAAAGAAAATCAGCGTCGCAAACGCCCGCGCGGGGCCAGCACCATTTCACAGCAGGTAGCCAAAAACGTGTTTCTCTGGAACGGTCGCAGCTATATTCGCAAAGGTCTGGAGGTGTATTTTACGGTGCTGATTGAACTGATCTGGGGCAAGGAGCGCATTCTGGAAGTATACCTGAATGTGGCCGAAACCGGGCCGATGACTTTTGGCGTAGAGGCCGCATCGCAGCGGTATTACCATCATCCGGCGGCTGATCTAAGCCGCGACGAGGCTGCCCGCATTGCGGCTGTGCTGCCCAACCCCCGCCAGTTCTCTATTCGTAATCCGTCGGCCTACGTGCAGCGCAGAACCCGGCAAATTTCCCGGCAGATGCGGGCATTAGGCGGGCAACGCTATATTCGCAATCTGTGATGACCAACACCCTGACTAGCCCTACAGGTCACTGACTATGACAATCCAATCCGGCAAACAATTCTTTATCGATTTCTGGACGCTCCTGACCGATTCCTTCAACGGCTTCATTAACGACCGATGCCTGAAGTTAAGCGCAGCTCTGGCGTATTACACCGTTTTTTCGCTGGCTCCACTGCTGGTAATGATTATCTCGCTCATCAGCATTTTTTTCGGGGCCGAGGCCGTTCAAGGTCAGATTTTCTCTCAGATCAATGGCCTGGTAGGCAATCAGGCGGCTGCGCAGATTCAGGAAATGATCAAGAACGTGCAGCTATCGGGCAAAACCAATACCGCCCTGGCCCTGGGTATTGTGACGCTGGTGATCGGCTCGACCACCATATTTGTGGAGATACAGGACTCGGTCAATCTGATCTGGCGGGTCAAGGCCAAGCCAAAACGGGGCTGGCTTAAGCTGATTAAAGACCGGTTGCTGTCTTCGTCGCTGGTGATTAGTCTGGGGTTTCTGCTGCTGGTGTCGCTGATGGTCAACGGCCTGGTGCTGGCTCTGAGCAATTTTATGACTCAATATATCCCACGCATTGGGGTAGTGCTCATCAGCGGTATTAATTTCTTAATCAGCATGGCGGTCATTACGGCTCTATTCGCCATTATTTTTAAGGTCCTGCCCGATGCCAAGATTGGCTGGAAAAGTGTGCGCTGGGGGGCCGTGTTTACGGCAGTTCTGTTCTCCCTGGGTCGGTACCTGATCGGTCTATACATAGAAACCACCGCTACCAGTTCAACCTACGGCGCGGCTGGCTCGCTGATCGTGATTCTTGTCTGGATTTACTACACGGCCGCTATTCTGTATTTTGGGGCTGAGTTCACCCAGGCCTACGCCACCCGCTTCGGCGTCCGCATCGAACCCGCTGACTACGCCGTTTTTGTGGAGCAAATTGAGCGCGAGCACGAGGTGGCCGTCCTGCCCGCGACGAAGAAAGGGGATGCCTGAACGCCGGTTACATAAATGAACTCATAGCCGACTCGTTGGCGAGTTCTTCGGCGTGTTCCTTGCCAAGGTACTGGTCAATGAAATAGTGGGCTACGTACAGCAGTGGCGTCAGCAGAATGGCCGTAGTGGCTTTGTAGAGGTAGTTGATAATACCCACCGCCACTACCTGAGCCAGTGACCAATTGCCGAATATATAAAAGGCAATACTCAGCACCACAAACGAATCGACCAGTTGCGAAACCAGCGTGGAGCCGGTGGCGCGGAGCCAGATTTTTCGGCTGCCGGTGATCCTGCGCAGGTACTGGAACACCGACGCGTCGAGAATCTGCCCGATCAGAAAGGCCGTTAGCGACCCAATAATAATGCCCAGTCCCTGCCGAAAAATCATCTTGAACGCGTGGTCAATGTTGATGGGCTGTCCCTCCAGATCGGTGGCGTTCACGTCGAGCCAGAACTGCGCCGGGGGCAGTACCGTAACGGCGTAAATAATCACAAAGCTATACGCCACAAACCCCGCCGTCAGGAACGAGATGCGCCGAACCCCCGCCTTACCGAAGTACTCGTTGATAATGTCGGACGTAATGAATACGAACGGCCAGATAACGGCTCCGGCTGTGAGGTTAAAATCCAGCGCAGCGGCCCCCGGCATAAAATTGCCCAACAGGTTAATCTGCGCCGGTTCAACACCAATCAGGGTTTCGCCGGAGAAAATTTTAACGCCAATGATTTCGGCAATCAGGGCATTGGTCAGGAACACGGCACTCAGCAGCGTGTAGAGGCTGGTTCTTTTGTTGGTGAAGGAGTAAAGGGGCATGACGTTCTTCACTTATTTGCGTTTATACACATCAGGAGTAGCGGTTTTTTCGTAGCGGCTGGCCAGGGCAGGGGCGCGTTGAAATAGTTTCTGAATTACGTTTTCGCGGTCGATGATGTAATCGGGTGGGTCGTTTTTAAAGTGGTCGAATACGTTGATGACCGCTTCGTAATTATCCAGGTTGTTGAGATCATACTTGGAAAGGTCCCAGTTCAGGTAGGGCGTGGCCAGCCGGTTGGTTCGGTACGCGCTGAGCTCCTCGCCAATGATCAGGACGCGCTGGTTCTGTATCTCGGCAGGCAGGGGCGAGGGCTTTACCTGTAACTGACTAAGTTGCCCCAGCTCTACGTTGGGCAACAGGCCCATTGCGCCCTGGTAAAAAAGCAGCATCATAACGGCAAAAGCAACCGTGAAGCCCAGTTCGGCCAGCCACTGTTTGCGCATGTTCTCAAAGTAAAAGACCGTGAAATACGCCATTGGCGGCACAAAACTCAGGAACACCATGGGCGCCAGGAACGGCATCAAGACAATTGTAAGCACCGCTACGCCGAACCAGATGACCATGATCTGCTGTACCCGCTGCTGAAAATTGACGTATCGCCCCGTCGTATTGATCAGACTCAAAAACCCCAGTACCCCCAGCCCCAGCGGAACCAGCAGCGAAGCAATGAGCGATTGATAGTTGGAAAGTGAATACTGCCGCACCCGAAATACCGACGCCAGCAGATTTCGGTTAATGTCGGCCAGGCTATCGTTGAGGTAATAAAACAAGGCAACTACGGCCACCGGAAACAGAAAACCGAATAAGGACAGCGAATACTGCCGGAATGTGGCCCCCGTGTACAGCAGCAGCGACAGAGCCGCCCAGATCACAAACACCGCCGAGGGCAGGTAGAACAGAGCGGCAATACCAATGTAAAACCCCACCTCAAACACTTCGTCAGTAGCCCCCCGCCGGTCCATCTGTTTCACCAGCGTGCCCAGCGCCAGCAGGAGAAAGGTAGTGGACAGCAGGACGGGCGAGAGCGTCAGACAGTCGAAGGACAGGTGCAGAAACACCATGTACACCAGACCGGGCCAGAAGGTGCGGTCAGAGAAAAACGAGCGGGCGTTGGCCAGGTAGTTAAAATAGCCAATCTGGAACACCGATACCGCCGTAGCAGCCATGTGCAGCACCAGCGCAGACCGACCGAATACCGCGTTTAGCCCCCAGTATACTGCCGCCGACAGCGGGCTGGTATTGTCCCAGATGTCGCGGTAGAGGAGTTTACCCGCGCTCATTTGTTCGCCCACCAGCAGCCAGTTCAGTTCAGGAATGAGCAGCGGAAACGGGTGCAGCAGCAACGGAAGCCGGATCAGCAGCAGCAGCCCCAGTAAGGCCGCGTACAGCAGCGGATAATACGAACGAAAAAAACTAAGCACAGTAAACAGGTGTCAGTAAGCATTACCCGCAACGAAAAGAGACTATCAACCAATCTGGTACTTTCTGATTGCGAACGGGTACCTGTAAAATTACAGGCAATTTCGGCAGAACGGAAAATGCATCGGATATTTGCCGATATTGATTTCTGAACCCGCGTTAGTGCGATCAGTCAGATTGAACAAACGAAGACCATGGAGTCGAAACGACAGCAGAAAGTGTCCCGGCAGTTGCAGCGGGATTTAAGCGGAATTTTTCAACGGGATGTGCCACATCTCTTCAATGGTGCCTTCATCACCGTAACCAGCGTCCGCGTGTCGCCCGATCTGAGTGTGGCCCGCGTGTACCTGAGTTTTCTGGCCACGAACAACAAAGACATACTCCTCGATGAGATCCGCGATAAGGGGAAAGTGATTCGTCAGCACCTCGGCGACCGGGTCCGGCACCAGCTCCGCATTGTGCCCGAACTGAATTTCTTTATCGATGACACTGTCGAATACGCCGACAAGATGGACAAGCTCTTCTCGGGCCTGGACATTCCCCCCGCCCCCGCCGAGGAGGAGGACGAGTAGCCCTTTGGTATGCATCCCGGCGTTCTGGCTGGCGTCATCAGACCCGCCCCAGGAACCGTTGACTAAAAAGAGAGGGGAGAAGACCAATTTTCTCAGAAACTACGGTGCTGATTTTGGCGCAGTTTGTATCTTTCTGAACAAGTCTACTTTCATAGTTCACCTACTGATAAACCCGTCTTTAGTATGAATACCCCTGTACGCCGAACGGCTGTTTTTCGGTTGAGCCTTTGTCTGGCTCTGATCGCGATTGTTGGTATGAATGCCCGCAGCGCAAGGCTCCCAACCGCTGAGGTAGGGATTGCCTTTTTCAAAGGCTCCTGGAAAGAGGTACTGGCCGAAGCCAAACGGCAGAACAAGCCCGTGTTCGTGGATATTTACACCACCTGGTGCGGCCCCTGCAAACTAATGGCCAAACAGGCTTTCCCGGATGCGAAAGTAGGCGAGACGTTCAATGCCCGGTTCATCAATTACCAGATTGATGCCGAGAAAGGCGAAGGCATCGACGTAGCTAAAAAGTACGCCGTTACGGCCTATCCCACGTCGCTGTATGTGTCGGCTAACGGCGATTTAATTCACCGGGCCATCGGCTACGGCGGCATTAAGGGCATGCTGGACGAAGCCGATAAAGCCGTTGCCGCATCCAGCGACCCTAACCCGCTCTCGGTGCTGGAAAAGCAGTACGAAGGTGGCAAACGCAACGTTGACTTTTTGGCCGATTATCTGCAGAAGCGGGCCAAGGTGGGCATGCCCAACGGTGCCGCCCTGGAAGCGTACCTGAACATAGTACCGGAAGATCAGTGGAGCTCAGACAAAAATATGGCTATCATGGCTGGTAATATAACGTCGGCCAGCTCGAAGGGATTTGATTTTCTGAACAGCCGGTTGTCCGCTATCAGAATGACACCCGCCGGCCGGGAAACAATGATGAGTCTGCAGCGGGCCATGCAAAACGATTTCAAACAGGCCGTGGAGCAGAAAGATGAAAGTCAACTCGATCAGTTCATCAAACGGAATGGGCAGATGATGAGCGCCCTCCGGCCCGAACAGCAAAAGCAGATGGCCAGTGACTATCGGATGAGGTTCTATCAGCAAACCAAAAACATCGATAAGTACCGCGCGCTGGCGCAGGTTGAAGGGAGCAGACTCATGGCTATGTCAGTCGATTCGGCCAGAGCGAAAAACGAAATGGCGTACCGGAAATTTATGACGCAGACCGCCATGATGCCCGACTCGATTAAAAACGGCGATAATTTCAAAAAAGCCAGTGAGCAGATGAAAACCGCCGAAACCATGCAGATGGCCATGAAACTCAATGGTCTTGCGTGGGCGTATCACCAGACCATGACCGATAACGAGGACCTGAATCAGGCTCTGAACTGGTCGGCCAGATCGCTGGAATATGACCGTAGCGCGGCTGGTATGGATACGAACGCGCATCTGCTGAGTAAGCTGGGCCGTAAAGAGGAAGCCATCAAAATGCAGGAGGAGGCCATTGCCAAACTCAAAGCAGCCGGTCAGGACACTGCGGATTACGAAAAAAGTCTCGCCGAAATCAAACAGAAATAAACGGATTGCCTACGATTTATAGTTCAGGGTTCAGGGTTGGCTGACGTCCGTGTTTGTACGTCGGCCAACCCTGAACCCTGAACTGTAAATACCCAGCCACTAAAAAATGAACCTCCCCACCTGGATTGCCCGCCGGTATTTTTTCTCACGCAAGAAACGCAGCTTCATCAGTTGGCTGTCTATTCTGTCGATGCTCGGCGTGGGCGTGGGAACAATGGCCCTGATTGTGGTGCTGTCAGTCTTCAACGGCATGGAGGAACTGAACCGGCAAATCTTCAAAAACTTTGAGGCCGACATGACCGTGATGCCCCAGAAAGGCAAGCGGTTTTCAGCCCCGGATGCGCTGCTGACCAGAATTCGGCAACTGCCCGGCGTGGCGCTGGTATCGGCGGTGGCGCAGGATAATGCCCTGGCCCGCTACCGGGATGGGCAGGCCGTCATTCGGCTCAAAGGGGTTGACGATACCTATACCCAACGCAGTAGCATCGACTCAGCCGTGATTGGCGGGCGGTTTCTGATTCGGCAGGATAGTGTCAACTACGCCGTGGTGTCCAACGGGGTTCGCAGCGACCTGAGCATCTCGACAGTTGATATTCTAACACCGTTAGAAATTCTGTATCCCAAACGGAATCAATCCCTTAGCATCCTGAACCCCGATGCGTTTAACAGCGACGCGCTGACGGTAGCGGGGGTGTTTTTTATCGAAGCCAATAACTACAACAACGTAGTATTTGCCCCCATTACGGTGGCTCGTTCGCTGTTCGGCTATGACCCCGGCGAGGTAACGAGCCTGGAAATTCAACTCAACCCCGGCACCCCCGAAGACCGGGCGAAAGAAGCCCTGATGGCGATCGTATCGTCGGCGGGGGGCGGTACCAAATTAACCGTACAAAGCCGCGACGATCTTAACCGCGATCTGTACCGGGCCATCCGGGTTGAGAAACTGTTCGTGGCCATCATCCTGGCATTCATCATTCTGGTGGCCAGCATTAACATCTTTTTCTCGCTGTCGATGCTGGTCATCGAGAAACGCGAGGACATCCGCATCCTGTACGCATTGGGCGCAACGGCCAGCACCGTCCGCCGGATTTTTCTGACCGAAGGCGCCATCATTGCCCTTACCGGAGCCGTTACGGGGCTGGTACTGGGCATTGGTATCTGTCTGGCGCAGCAGGAATACGGCCTGATTTCGATGGGCACCGTCTCGTCTATTGTCGATGCCTACCCCGTCCGGCTCGATACGGGCGACGTCGTGCTGACGAGTGTGCTGGTTGTGCTGATGACGGTGCTCACGTCGTGGTTTCCGGCGCAACGGGCCGCCCGGCTGGTGGTATAGCCCTTACCACTTTGTCTTTTTGTGGCCAGAAATGGCGTAATACAGGATAAAGCTGAACAGGGGCAGCAGCAGCGCGTAGGCCATTTTAGGGCTAACGGCATCGGTGAGATAACCATGCAGCAGCGGGAGCAACGCCCCCCCCGAAATACCCATAATAAGCAGGGCCGAACCCAGTTTGGTGAAATTGCCCAGCCGGTTCAGCGCCAGTGGCCATACGGCGGGCCATACCGGCGAGATGGCAAAACCCATCAGGGCAATGCACAGGATAGAGGTCAGCCCGTCCGTTACCAGCGCACCCACCGTCAGAATCAGCGCCAGGATCATGCCATAGCGCAGGGCATTCTGCTGCGATATCCAGCGTGGAATGGCCACGATCCCCAGCAGATACCCAACCAGAAGTCCGGTTAGGGTATAGGTCGTGAAGTGCTTGGCTTCATCGTTGCTGAAGCCAATGGCCGTACCATAGCTGATAATCAGATCGCCGGTCATTACCTCGGCCCCCACGTAACAGAAGAGAGCAATCACGCCCAGTACCAGGTTAGGAAACTGCCAGATGCTGGTGTGTGCGGTCGTGGTATCGGCGGGCAGGTCGTCCTGCTCTTCGGATACTTCGGGCAGGTTCGAGTAGCGAATCAGTCCTGCTAGCACCACCAGAATACCCGTCATAATCAGGTAGGGGGTAACCACTTTCTCCAGCGAAGCCGCGTTGATGACCTCGTTGGCCCCGGAGAGCAGCAGGCCGCCAAAAATAAGCTGACTACAAATACCCGCCAGCTTGTTGGCAATACCCAGAAAACTGATGCGCTGGGCGGCACTCTCGCGCGGCCCCAGGATGGTGGCATACGGGTTTGAGGCCGTTTGCAGCACCGTCAGGCCGATGCCGATAATGAATAAGCCCACCAGGAACAGCGGGTACGACACCGATTTGGCCGCCGGTACGAAAACTAGCGTACCAATGGCCATGGTGACCAGCCCCAGCGACATCCCATTCTTGAAACCCGTCCGTTTCAGCACCGCCGACGACGGTATGGCCATGATGGTATAGGAAATGAAAAAGGCGAAGGCTACCAGCGTAGACTGAAAGGAAGACAGATTGAAGGCCTGCTTGAAGAAGGTAATCAGCACACTGTTAACCCACGTAACGAAGCCAAAGACGAAAAATAACGCGCCAATAATGAGCAGCGGACCGATGTAGTTTTGGGTCTTTTGAGGAGAAGTAACCAAGATGGTAAGGCGGTTAAGGAAACGGGTAAAACAATTGGGCTAAACAAACGGGGGTCAAGTTCAGTAAAATCCCGTACATTTTTTCAAAAATGTACGAACCCGGGAGAACAGCATCGACGGTAAACTCGACCCCGACAGCGTTGAACTGTCCGCCGTGCTCATTCAGCTATTTGTGGCAAACGCCACTAAACACGGGCTGGTGCGTAAAGAAGGTCCCGGCAACCGCAGGATTCGGTTTACGGGCCTTACTGAAACGCTTATCTGTACCGTAGAAGACGAGGGGAGTGGCCGCGAGGGTAGGCGCCAGCTCACTGGATAGTCGCCCCGGATGTGCCGCTTGCTGGGATCGCAGCCGGTGCTGCAGCGGGCCCAGGTGCTCAACCAGCTTGGCTACGCTATTACCATCCAGACCAACGACCGCCTGGGGGCGGCACCGGCCTAACCATTACTATTGCTCAGCCAGACTGATTCATGAAAACCGTTGCCCTTATTGGAGATACTCCCCTACACCGTATCTTCTTCGGTGATTTGGCTTTACTTAGTCAATATTCAGATCATGTTACAAAGGAGGCAGTCCTAACGCCAAATATAATTCCCCAACACGTTCTTTGAATGTTCACCCTATATAGCGGCTGGGTAATCAGGCAACCTGGGGTGATAGCATAGGTTGCCAGGTTGACGGTCAAGTCGGCCCGACCCCGTCCGCAAATCCTCACGGCACAAAAATTACGCCGGTAAAGCCAAACCTAGAGCCTGATAGTGGGCAAACTGTTGCTCAGCAAAAGCAGCCAGACCAGCTGGGGGAACTATGAGCTGTCCAAATCAAGGGGCCGTTGCTCGGACTCAACAAAAATGACTCAACCAGTGGCCCGTGCTGATATAATCATCCTACAGGTATCATGCATGAGGCTTTGCCCCTGCCTGACCGCTCTGATGGGTAGTGCTAACTGCCAATCGTAAATCACCTGTTAATAACCACCCAGATTGGCTTTATCTACAAGCCAGCTCCGATGAGCATAAGTATCAGAAGGTAATAGCCAGCGATAAGGCTGGCCACGGCCCAGCCGGACACGTATTGCCCTCCCCGCTGACTATACTGGCCGAGCAGTTCGCGCTGCTTTTTATGGATCGTGTAACCAAGCAAAGCCACGAAGCCGATGTACGCCAGTAAACCACCTCCAACCAGTACCCGGAAGACCACCGTCGTGATGAGCAGTACAGCCACGGCCCCAGCCCGCCAGAAGCGGGCCTGCCGGGCTTGGCCGAGTATCTGGAAATTGTGACCAATAAACCAGCTACTCAGGGCGGGAGCGACAACGGCGGTAATCTGCATGGCCAATGGGGATATGACCCGCGCCGTGGGAGTGTCAACAAGCGTTATGACCGACTGGTCCGGTAGTTGGGTAGGGATTGCCGGGAACACCGTTTCCAGCTCTTGGAGCAATTCAGTGCAGGAAGTATGGCGGGCGTCACGGTTTTTGGCGGTGGCTTTGGCGATAATCTGATTCAGCCGGGGCGGAATGCCCGGCAGCTTAGGCACGGGCTGGTTAACGATCTGCTGATGCAGACTAAACAGTGAATCATCGGGGGCATCGAACGGAGCGCGACCAGCCAGTAAGGTGTAAAGCAGCACCCCCAGCGAATAAATATCGGTGCGGAGATCAACCTGTTTCGGCGTCTGAATCTGTTCGGGACTCATGTAGAGCGGGGTGCCAAGCATAGTGCGGGTGCCCGTTAGCCGACCGGCAAGGGGGTCGTCGGGCGTAAGGGCTTTGGCGATGGAAAAGTCAAGAACTTTTAACTCGTTCGCCCCGGTCAGCAAGACGTTGCTGGGCTTCACATCGCGATGAATAACGCCCTGCTCGTGGGCATACTGGAACGCAGCCAGCAACTCCCGGTACCACGCAATGGCTTTGGCAGGCTGCACCGGACCGAACCGGTCGATCACCTGCTGAAGATTCTCGCCGGTGAGATACTCCATCACAATCGCGACCTGACCCGCATCTTGGTAAAACGCGTACGCCTTGCAAATGCTGCGATGGTCTAGTTTCTGCATCACGTCGGCCTCGCGTTTGAAGCGTTCACGCAGGCTGCTGTTGTGGACAAAATCGGGGTGAACCAGTTTGATGGCGGCCGACTCACCAGCCGAATTTTCGGCGTAATACACCGCCCCCTGCCCACCCTGACCCAGCTCGCGCAGGAGGGTATAGTCAAGAATGGTAATCTGAGTAAAGGTAGGTTGGGGCATACAGGGACGCGGTTTCGGGCAAAAGAGTGAATGGATCAGGGACGATTGGCAACCGGTTGAACGGGCCGAGACTGACCGGTTTTTTTAGTAAAAAATCGTTTTAACGACTTTACCCATTCCAAAGCATCTGGCAACGGATGGGCCACAAATCCCAACGACATCGGCATGGGAGCGGCTGTTGTTGCTCCCTGACAGGGCAACGGCGGACTGTCAACGGACCGGATGTGAATCAAGTAGGCCGAATAGTTGTCCCGCGTGCGGCCATCGCAGATCAGTCGGATCTTGGCTATTTTGTCGGCGTCCAAATCGGTCGTAGCCAAAATATTGCTGAGCTGGGCGGCCGTCAGATTTTCTAGTACGCCATCGGTACTCAGAAAAAAGTAGTCGTCGGCCAGCAGGCCTTTCAGGAGTGCCACGTCGGCCTGAGCGGGGCGGGCCGTACCCCGAACCGCCCGCGTTATCACGTTGCGTTCAGGGTGGTCAGCGGCTTGTTCAGGCGTCAGGATGCCCTGCTTTACCCACTCGTTCACCAATTTATGATCGTCAGTTTCAAAGCGGATTTGTCCGTTTCGGTAGCAACATACGCGGCTATCGCCCACGTGGGCAACGGTTGCGCCCAGTTCATGCAGATGCAGCAGGGTCAGGGTAGTGGCCATACCAGCCGCCGAGGGATCCTGCGTCAGGTACACGTCCAAGGCGGCTTCGGCCGACCGCAGGGCCGCCATCACGGTTCCATCGTCGGAGGGGCCGGGGTGTGCCCTGACGTAAGCTGCTACCTGTTCGGCCACAATTCGGCTGGCTACTTCGCCTTTCACGCCCCCGCCAACGCCGTCGCACACCAGAAACAGCCGATCCGTTACGCTGACTTCCTGCAGAAGCGGATACATGAAATCTTCATTATTGTCGCGTTCCCCGGGCTGACTGAAACCAACGGGCGGGTGCAGGGTTGGCCCCATCATAGCACCACCGTTTTCAGGTAATCTTTCTTGCTGACCACCTCGTGCGCCTGACGGGACGAACGGACGGTCTGCCCGGTTTTGAGCACCACCTTAGTCCGTCCGAGTTGAATGGTATCGCCGTCTTTGAGGAAAATCTGGTCGTAGGGCGAGAGCCGGTGGTGTTCGCTGCCGTTGATAAACGTGCCATTGGTGCTGCCACAATCCGAAATCAGGTACTGGTAATGCCCGTCAGTGCATCGGCTGACCTCAAGTACGGAATGGTTCCGGCTCATGCGCTGATCGGTGGTATCGATCATCACGGAACAGGGTTTATCTGGCGATCTGCGGCCGATCACGTTGCGGCCTTCAGTGAGGGGCAGCGTTTGAGCGGGCGTACATTCGTCGTGTACCACCAGCCAGCCGATTTGCTCCGCTGCACCATTGCCCGTCGGCTCATCGAGTACGAGAGTTTGATTCGTCTGCCGGACGGGTTTGGGATCCGAAACGGTCAGACCGGACGCGGGTAGCGTGACAGGGGCAGCTACCGCGCTGCTCCCAGCCTGGGCGGGCACCTGAAACGTAGTAGCCTGACCGCATTTGCAGGTCATGGCCTGCCAGGAACCGGGCGTCAGTTTACTCGTATCGAGGGTGTAAACGTGGTTACAGGCCGCATTGATGCATTGAACTGTCATGGTGGAAAGATTAAGTGGCCCCGTCACATCGGGCGGGGTTATAGCTGGTTATTCAAAAAGCAAACTTAGTGGTTAGCATCATCGGCCAAAAGGGGCGTATCAGCCGTGTGGTCATAACCTGCGCCCGAGGCTTGACTATCCGTCGCGGGGTCGGTGTGGTCCATAAATGGCGTACTATCGTGGTCAGATAGGCCCACTGAGTGGTCGTCAGCCGGAACCGGATCGGTACTGTGGTCAGGAGCAATGTCCACAACTACGGGTTCGGTAACGGCATCGTGACTTCCGTCGGCCGCCTGGTCGACGGGTGTGATAACGGGCTGATCTATTGCGTGATACAGCGGTATCTCGGCGGGCGTAATCATGGGAAGATCGGCCACCTGATCCATTGGGTGCTCGGCGGGTTGCTCGGCAGGGGTTATAACCGGTTGGTCGGCTGAATGGCCGACGGACTGCTCAGGTGAGGATGCTGCCTGCTCAACCGGCATTACTACCGGATGGTCGGTTGGGTGGTCAACGGGCTGGTCAACCGGAGCCGCGCTCTGCTCGGCGGGTGTGATAATGGGCTGATCCGAAGGCAGGTCTACGGTGTGATCTACCGGCGTCTCAGCGGGGGTGATGACCGGCTGGTCGATTACCTGATCCGTTATACGCTCCGTTTGTTGGTCTGCGGGCGGGTCAACGGCCGTGCTAACGGGTTGGTCTACAGCGTGCTCAGTCGGCATCTCAACCGGTATCATAACGGGCTGGTCGGCTGTGTGATCGACAGGCGTCGCCACCTGGTCAACGGGTGGCTCAGTGGGCGTAATGACGGGCTGGTCCATTACAGGCATCGACTCGGTTTGCTGATCAACCGGCCCGTCCGGGACAAGTACCGGTGGCTGCTCGTCATGAGCGGCAACCGACTCAATCGGCGTGATTACTGGCTGATCGGTCCCGGTCTGATTGGTACCTGTGGAGTCTGTGGCGGCTGTGGAATCTATTGGCTGGTCAGCAGGTGTAACAACTGGGTCAGTATGCGGCTCGGCAACGGAATCCGCAGGCGGCACTATTACCGGGTCAGGCGCCGACTCCGTTGGTACGGTGGCAACCGGGTCGGTGTGAGGTTCAACTGGCACATCGGTCGGCGATGTAACTGACGTCATTGGTGCCTGATCGGTGGGTTGCTCAACGACTGGGCTGGTCGGCTGATCAGTGACGGCCGCCGGAGTGGGGTTGGTTGCTGGCTCAACGGAAGCGGCTGCTGTTGGTTCACCGTGCTGATCGGTGGGCGTTTGGGGGGTAACCGGGATGGTAACCGGCGTTGCCGTGTCCATTACCGGTGGTTGGGCAACCGGCACCACAGGTTGTTCCGCTGTCGGCTGCGCATCGGCAATTGGTGTAGCTGTTGGCTCGGTTATGGCTGCGGGTGCATCGGGCAGTGCTGTTGCGGCTGTTATTGCTACTGCGGAATCAGCCGGGTGGTCGGACGTGGATTGGGCGATGGCTGGCGCGGTGACTTCCACTGGCACATACGCGGGTTTGTCGGGCGTTGCTGGTGGCGTGGCGGTTGACTCGGCTGGTTGAGTGTCCGGCTGGGTAGCTGGGGGTGTTGACGCGGTGCCGGCAGGATGATTGTCCGCTACCGCTGACTGAACCGGGGACGTATGGTGGGTGTCGGCTGAGGCTGGGGCGTGGGCGGGCTTCTCCGGCGTAGGGTGGCCCTGCGGCTTGAAGATATTACCCAGCAACGAACCAACGCCCTGCGCCAACGCACCCAGCGGAGTGGCCGAGAACGGGGCCATCACACCGCTTAGAATATCGCCGACTACTTCCCCAAAATGGTGCGGAGCTGTTTCTGCCGGATGCGTCTCTGCTTCGGGATGCTCCAGTACACTAACCGGCGAATCAGTCATGTGTGGCGAATCGGGGACATGCGTACCCGCGTGGTGCGTCGATTCGGCTACCGGTTGCATCGGTTGCTGGGCCGGGCCAGTCGGGGGCGATACCGGTTCAGTGGGTGAGGGCGGCATTGCCATACCATCGGCTACCGGATTATTGCCGATCGTATGGCCATCCAGATGGGGGTAAATTCGACCGAGTCCGTCGTATAGCAGTGAACCGTCAGCGGGCGTGTGTGCTGCGTCGGCAACGAGGGGTACATGCAACACAGGCCCGCCATCGGTATTGTGCGGCAATGGGTCGGCATGTTCAGCCGGTTCGGTTGCCGGTATAACGTGGTGTGACGGATGGTGGTGCTGTTCGGTCGGTGCGGGGTTGAGCGCTTTATCAACGGGCGTGTGCTGACTGACGTGATCGGGGGGTACCGAATTGTGTGAAGTCACATTGGCTGCCGGTGCGGTTTCTGCCGGTTTTGGCGCGTCCGGTCCCGCCGGGCGAATACCCACGAGATTTTCGATGGCATGGAGGGCGTCGGCACCATGGGCCGAGGTAGCCAGTCCCACAGCGGCTGCGGCCGCCACACCGGCCGCTATCAGACCACCGGTTTTCAGATTCTCCCGATTAGGCTTTTTCTCAACAGTCGTTCCCGGGCTATTCGTGGCTGTTGGCCCGTTGGGGGTCGTTTCTGGCTGTTCATCGGCTAAGGTTTTGTAGGAGTCAGGGGGAGTGCTCATAGGATTGGTTTTGTGGTCAGATATTGTTGCTCATTGATAGTCATTCGGGCCAATCAGGCCGCCACCCAGATGGCCCCGCAGCCGCAGCGTTTCTGGTTGGCCAAGGTTTCCCAGTAAACGTTACCGAGGTAGCGTTTGCACTTGGGGCAGATGTAGTTGAGTTGAAACCCCCGGTCGAGGGCTTCCAGCTTTTCGGTGTTGGTCAGGAAACCCGACAACAGCATCCCGATGGGCATTCCGATATGCGGAATAAAAAAGAGCACCGCCCGGCCCAGCAGTTTTAGCTTCTCGCCGTTCTGAAGCGACTTTCGGGCTTCCTGATAGCCTTCGTGTACGCCTTTTAGTAGCCAAAAGCCCGCGCTAAAATCGTTGCTTTGACCGGCATTGCCCGGCTCCGGCGTTGGATGAGCAGGTCGGTTACGGGCAAACAGTTTAGATAGGTCAACGGGCAGGTTACCGAGCCGGATGGTGTCGTTGGGGTCAATGAGTGCCCGCCGAATCTGAAAGCCGTTGACGTACGTGCCGTTGGTGGAGCCGTTGTCTTCCAGCAGCATCAAACCCGCCGATACAACGGTCAGTGTGGCGTGGTGGCCGCTGACGGGTGATTTGTCCAGACAAACATCATTGTCGGGATGGCGGCCGAGGGTATAGGTTTTCTCCGCAACGGGGGGCAGTGCCGGGGTCATGAGCGAATCGGGATAGGGCAAACAAGTGGACAAACTTCCCGTTTTGTCCCGGCCGGTCTATACGGCAAATGCCGTATTTTTTGCGTAGCCCACAAAAAAATACCCCAACCATGGGCCGGGATATCTGTCTGTAAAATGGTACGGATGGGTAGTATGCCGAACAGTGCCGATTAGCGGATCACGATTGCGCCGTTGCCACTGGTTTTCACCCGCTTTCGTTCACCGCTCTGTAGTGTGTAGCCACTACCAAAGTTGAATCCGGGCGTGTTGGTGTTAATGGCTCCCTGGAAGCCTCCGCCGTCCTGCGAGATCAGATTACCCCCGCCGGAAGCAACCAGATTACCCCCGCCAGAGGCTACTAAATTACCCCCGCCGGAAGCAACCAGATTGCCACTCTTATCCAGTATGGAAATGGCTACCAACCCGTCGGGTGTTCGAATGGCCATTGCCGACTTACCCCCGTCGAGCATGGAGTAACCGGCTTTGATGCCGCTCGCCAGATACTGCTGCACGTAGCCTTTCAGGTCGGAGTAAGGCCCCCAGGTGCCGTTGTTATACAGTTTGATGTTGCACACACCGGCCTCGCCCTGCCCGGCGGGGGCGCGGCCGGTCAGTTCGCGGTAAGCCTGATTGATCCACGGGTCGCGGCACTGAGCCGAAGCCGTTGTAATGCCCAACGTAGCCAACAGGAACAGCCCGAAACAGATGATTTGCACAGATAGGGTCGTTTTCATTCGTAAAAGTGGTTTGTGTTATGGCCCATTGCCGATACAAAATTGTTTGTCTCCTGCCCCCCGTCCCTACGTCATTTGCCGTATTTTTGGTCAGGTTCATGCAAATTACCGGTGTCAATAACTCGGCTGGTAGTGCTACGCGCTTCCGGTGAACCAGTTGTGTTTGCCCGCTAATTGAATGGCCTCGTACTTGGAGTGGACATGAAGTTTTTCGTAGATATTTTCGACGTGCTTGCGCACCGTTCGGTCGCTGATGAATAACTGATCGGCAATCTGCGCCGTCACCAGGCCCAGACTAAGGTGTTCCAGAATCTCGATCTCGCGCGGGGTCAGGTAATAGCTTTCTGGCGTGGGAAGGGGTTTGCGGCCCTTATCGGGGTCGGCAAACGTTTGTCGGCGCAGCATGGCTAACGCCCGGCTGGCAATGCCCGGCGACATGGGCGAACCACCATCGAGGGTCTCTTCCACGGCGGCCACAATCCGGGCCGGGGGTTCGTCCTTGAGCAAGTACCCCGACGCACCCGCTTTGATGGCGTCGAAGAGTTTATCGTCCCGGTCGAAGATGGTCAGCATTAGAATCTTCGTTTCGGGCATCAGGTTATGGAGCAGCGTTGTGGCCTGAATGCCGTCCAGAATGGGCATGTCGATGTCCATCAGTATCACATCGGGTCGTTGCTGCTGGGCCATTTCCACCGCTTGTTGCCCGTCGGTAGCCGTAAAGAGCACCGTTATCGCGCCGAACGGCTCCAGATTGCGGATCAGGGAGTGGAGCAGGGTGGTGTTATCATCAACAATGGCTACGGAGATAGGCATAGAAATGGACTAATGTATTTGAAGAACAAAAGTGCAGTTTTTGCGGACGTGCTCCCTACGTCATTTGCCGTATTTGTCAACACATCACACATTTTTTACACATTAATACGCTCCTGATTTCCTCATCAATGCGTAGATTATCAGCCGATTCAGGAACAACGCCATCCCTTTCGCTCATGCGCATGTTTTTAGTGATGAGTCTGCTGGTTTCGATAGCCGCCAGCGGGCAATCCCCCTTACCGGCCGATGGCTCGTTTGCGGCCCAGGCGCATGTTCAGTTTCTGCCGGATGCGTCGGGCCAACGCACGCTGAGCCAGGTTTGGCGGGATTCGGCGCGTTTTCGGCTCATCCACACCGACCGGCCTGCTTTTGGGGTGGGCTACCCGCCCCTCTGGCTGCGGTTTCGGGTCAGCAATCCAATGGCCGGACCAGCCGAACGGGTTGTTGAACTGGATAACCCGTACCTGGAAGCGGTCCGGCTGTATGAAGTTGCTGCGGGCGGACAACTGCTGATCGACTCCGGTCCCATGGGTTGGGCCGACCTGCCCGTCCACCGGCTGACTAATCACCGGAATCCGCTGCTGCGATTTCGGCTCAACCCCCGTCAGACCGTCTGGATATACGGTCGCGTCAACAACCCTAGCCAATCCCTGCGTATCCCCATCCGGCTCTGGACGGCGCGGGATTTTGAGGAGCATGACCGCCGGGTCCGGTTGTTCTGGTACTGGCTGACGGGGGTCTTAAGCTGGCTTGTCTTCATAAACATGGTCCTTTTTATCTTACTGCGGGAGTGGGTGTATGGGCAATACAGCCTGTACATGTTTCTGGTGATGGCCTACCTGTCGGTGTCGGTGGGCCTGTGGTTAGAGTGGCTGCCCGTGAGCCGGTATGGTCCCGTAACGGCCCGTAACCTGCTTTCGCTGCTGACCAGCGTCTCAACGGTGACTGGCTTCTTTTTTATCCGGCAGTATGTGCTGCTGCCCATCTGGGCCAAACGCTGGGTTCGCGTACTGTTCCACACCGCCGTTAGCCTGCTGCTGCTCACCGTTCCCTTAGTTGTTATGGGCACGTACTACCCGCAACTTTACGTGCGGGAGATTAGCTGGATGGGGCCGGTGATGAGCTTGTTTTTTGGATTACCCGTGCTGCTCATCTTCGCGCTAATCGGGTATCAGGCCAGTCAAACGCGGAGGGACGCCCGCGCCAGCCTGTGGTACTCACCCGCTCGTCTGTACTTGCTAGGTGTGGCACCCTTGGTGTTTATTTCGATTTGCCTGATCCTGCGTAATCATGCCCTGCTGCCCGACCACGTCCTGTTTGGCTACGAAGGCGTTGCATTGGGGTATCTGTTTGAGTTCGCCGTGCTCAGTATTGGTCTGGGATTTCGCTACAAACGCACGGCTGATGAGCGCCGTCAACTCGCCGAAGAAACCTTTATGCAACGCCAGCAACTGCTTGAAAGCCAGCTCAAAGCGCAGCAGGGCGAACTCCGGGCGACTCAGGCCCAACTACGGCTGCAACAGGAACGCGAACGCATTGCCCGCGACCTACACGACCACGTTGGGGCACAACTTTCGGTCATTGCCGCCAACGCCGGTGTGCCCACGACCAATGGCAACGAGCCAACCCTGATCGGCGATTACGCCCGCGAAGCCATGCAGAGCCTGCGCGACACGGTTTGGGCCATTGACCAGTCGACATTGACACTAACTGATTTTGGGGTAAAACTCCGGCAGTACCTCCACCGCCAGCAACAACAGCACCCTGCCTGTAGCTATCGGCTGGACCTCGGGGTGACTACCAACCCCGAACTAACCTCGGCTCAGGGCCTGAATTTGTTTCGGCAGGTGCAGGAAGCGGTGCATAACGCCTTTAAACACGCCCACGCCAGTGTAGTAGTTGTCGATTGCCGGATGGTGAATACGCAATTGGTCCTCAACATAACCGACAACGGCGTGGGTTTCGACCCGGCCCGGCAACCCAACGATGCTCCTCATTATGGCCTGCGCAACCTGCAACGCCGGGCTACTGACCTGCACGGGACCTGCTCGATCGACACCGCGCCGGGCCACGGAACGAGTGTTTCGATTACGATTCCGCTGGAGACCGGACAACCGGTTGGCCAATCCTGAAAATACGGCAAATGCCGTATAAAGGCCACTTACCGGTTGGATAGCTTTGTTCCGCCACTACTGGCGCAACTCACCCCATACCCGTATGTTCCCATCATCTCCTCCTATCGGCCGACATCGATTTCTCGTCGGCATGGTATTGGCAGGCATTTTGCTTGTCTCAACGAATAGCCCCTTGTTGGCCCGAACGGTGGCCAAAGCACCGGCCGGGCTGTATTATATGACACGCTATTGGGCCGTAACGCATAACATGGAACAAAGCGTCTGGTATTTTGGGCCGGATGGCCGTTTCTGCGAAGGGCTGCAATACGGCTTCTCACCCCAGGAGATTGCCGCTCATAAGGGGCCAAAGGGCCGCTATCAGATGGCGGGCAGCACCCTCACCCTGCGCTACGACGATGGCAGCAAACCGCTGTCGCTGGCCGTTGAACCCTACACCGATGGCGGCTTCGGCTACAACATGGGCATTTTTAGCCCGGTGCGGCCCTTCACTAATGCCGGGCAGTTGGCGGGCCGCTATTCGGGCGGGTCATTCATCGGCAGCGGGGGTGACCGGCTCATCAACTCCCGGGCACTCACCATCCGGCCCGACGGCAGCTACACGACCGACGGCGTGGTATCGGGCGCATCGGGCAACTACCACGACATTGGCGTGACGAGCGGCAGCCAGGGCCGGTGGCAGTGGAGTGGCTATTACCTCACCATGACCGACGGCAGTGGCCGTAGCAGCCGGGTCATCATCTTTCCTATTGGCAAAGACCTGGCCTTCATCGGTGGGATTTTATACGAACGGAAGTAAATAGGTCGGTACCCACAAGAGGGCCGATGCTCATGTACGAGCATCGGCCTTATTATTGATTTGAATAAGACTAACCCAACTCTGCGGTTCACTGGGGCGGGGCTGTGTTGTATTGGTCGAACCTGCTTTTGCTCCAGTCATTCATGTTGCATTTCCAGTCGCCAAAGGTAGTCCGATAGCATTGACCCGTCGCATTCGGGTTGAAGGTTACGTAGCAGTTTTTGCCCCGATTGGACTGGTCGGTAGAGAGCCTGCCAACCGAATACCCTGTAAAACTTCCCCGGATTGGATAAACCGGTGAGGTCACGTCGACTTCGGGGAACCTGTCGGAACCAGACTGAAACGGACGGCCTTTGCCAATTTCAAGTTTCACGTCGCTAACTAAGGATAGCATCTCCATAAATTCGCCCTCGGTTCCGCAGATAAAGTACTGCATGGCCTGCTGGGCCGAAATCGGCCCGCTGGCCGGAGCTTTGGTGTCGGCGCAGGTGCGGGGGTTACGGGAGCCATATTTGGCCCCA